>NZ_CP038207.1:0-4800000 GCF_004526365.1 Pseudomonas sp. S150 | reverse complement strand
GCACAGCACCTCGATTTTCTCCTGGCGCCCGTCTTCACGGGTGATCACCAGCGTCAGGTTCATGCGCGGGGTCAGCTCGACACCGGTCAGGCCCTGAATATCCAGGGTTTCCTTGCCGGTGAGGTTCAGGCTCTTGCGGTTCTGATCGAGCTTGAACTGCAGCGGCAACACGCCCATGCCCACCAGGTTGGAACGGTGGATACGCTCGAAGCTTTCAGCGATCACCGCTTTGACGCCCAGCAGGTTGGTGCCTTTGGCCGCCCAGTCACGGCTGGAGCCGGTACCGTATTCCTGACCGGCGATCACCACCAGCGGCGTGCCCGAGGCCTGATACAGCATGGCGGCATCATAAATCGGCATTTTCTCGCCGCTCGGGATGTAGATTGTGTTGCCACCTTCTTCGCCGCCGAGCATCTCGTTACGAATGCGGATGTTGGCGAATGTGCCGCGCATCATCACTTCGTGGTTGCCACGCCGTGAGCCATAAGAGTTGAAGTCCCGCGGCTCCACGCCTTTTTCGCGCAGATAGCGCCCGGCCGGACTGTCAGCTTTGATGTTACCGGCAGGGGAGATGTGGTCAGTGGTTACCGAATCGCCCAACAGCGCCAGAACCCGCGCGCCCTTGACGTCGGTGATCACCGGCAACGGTCCGGAAATGTCGTCGAAGAACGGTGGATGCTGGATGTAGGTCGAATCGTCCTGCCACACATAGGTGGCGGCCTGCGGCACCTGGATCGCTTGCCAATGCTCGTCGCCGGCAAACACTTCGGCGTATTCCTTGTGGAACATCGCGGTGTTCACCTGATTCACCGCCTCGGCGATTTCCTTGCTGCTCGGCCAGATGTCGCGCAGGTACACCGGATTGCCCTGCTGGTCGTTACCCAGCGGTTCAGTGCTGATGTCGGTGCGCACGCTGCCGGCCAAGGCGTAGGCGACCACCAGCGGTGGCGAGGCCAGCCAGTTGGTTTTCACCAGCGGATGCACCCGGCCTTCGAAGTTGCGGTTGCCGGAGAGCACCGACGCCACGGTGAGGTCGGCTTTCTGAATGGCTTTCTCGATCGGTTCCGGCAGTGGCCCGGAGTTGCCGATGCACGTGGTGCAGCCATAACCGACCAGCGAAAAGCCCAGTTGATCGAGGTATTGCGTCAGCCCCGCCGCCTTGTAGTAGTCGGTGACCACTTTCGAGCCGGGTGCCAGCGAACTCTTCACCCACGGCTTGCGGGTCAGGCCTTTCTCCACGGCTTTTTTCGCCAGCAGACCGGCCGCCATCATCACGCTCGGGTTTGAGGTGTTGGTGCAGGAGGTGATCGCGGCAATCACCACCGCGCCGTTTTTCAGGCGATAGGTGTGGCCTTCGTATTCGTACTCGGTTTCGCCGACCAGATCGGCGTTACCCACGGCCACGCCACCGCCGCCCTCGCTTTCCAGGCGGCCTTCTTCTTTGCTGGTGGGCTTGAATTGCAGGTCCATGAAGTCACTGAAGGCCTGCGCGACGTTCGGCAGCGAGACCCGATCCTGCGGACGCTTTGGCCCGGCCAGGCTGGCTTCGACGCTGCCCATGTCCAGCGCCAGGCTGTCGGTAAACACCGGTTCCTGACCGGGCAGGCGCCACAGGCCCTGAGCCTTGGTGTAGGCCTCGACCAGTTTCACCACTTCGGTCGGGCGACCGGACAGGCGCAGGTATTCGAGGGTAACTTCATCGACCGGGAAGAAGCCGCAGGTCGCGCCGTATTCCGGGGCCATGTTGGCGATGGTCGCGCGGTCGGCCAGTGGCAGGTCGGCGAGACCGTCACCGTAGAATTCGACGAATTTGCCAACCACACCTTTCTTGCGCAGCATCTGCGTGACGGTCAGCACCAGGTCGGTGGCGGTGATGCCTTCCTTGAGTTTGCCGGTGAGTTTGAAACCGATCACTTCCGGAATCAGCATCGACACCGGTTGGCCGAGCATCGCCGCTTCTGCCTCGATCCCGCCAACGCCCCAGCCGAGTACGCCAAGGCCGTTGATCATGGTGGTATGGGAGTCGGTGCCGACCAGGGTGTCGGGGAAGGCGTAGGTGCGGCCGTCCTCATCCTTGGTCCACACCGTGCGCCCGAGGTATTCGAGGTTGACCTGGTGGCAGATCCCGGTGCCTGGTGGCACCACGCTGAAGTTATCGAAGGCGCTCTGGCCCCAGCGCAGGAACGCATAACGCTCGCCGTTGCGCTGCATTTCTATGTCGACGTTCTGTTCGAAGGCGCTCGGGGTGGCGAATTTGTCGACCATCACCGAGTGGTCGATCACCAGATCCACTGGCGACAGCGGGTTGATTCGCTGCGGATCACCGCCGGCCTTGGCCATGGCGGCGCGCATCGCGGCGAGATCCACCACCGCAGGTACACCGGTAAAGTCTTGCATCAATACCCGGGCCGGGCGGTACTGGATTTCCCGGTCGGAGCGGCGCTCCTTGAGCCAGGCAGCGATGGCCTTGAGGTCGGCGCCGGTGACAGTTTTTTCATCTTCCCAGCGCAGCAGGTTTTCCAGCAGGACTTTCAGCGACATCGGTAGCTGGTCGATATTGCCAAGGCTCTTGGCGGCATCGGGCAGGCTGAAATAGTGGTAGGTCTTATCGTCGATTTGTAGAGTTTTAAGGGTCTTCAGACTATCGAGGGACGGCATTACGATCACTCCTTTGAGTCCGCACGGCTACGGACGGAGGGGACGGGCAGAGCTATCAACGTAGCCCTGTTTTCAGTAGCTGGCTAATAACTGGACTCTATGGGCAAGTCCAAGGTTCCGACATCGGCTATCATGCGCCGGTTTTCGTGACAGGCTTTGCTTCACCGCAAGGCTTGAGCAGCGTGCAGGGGCCGAATGTCCGCCCTCTGCCCAGGAGTAAGAATGAACACCCTATTCATGCATTGCCGGCCAGGCTTCGAAGGCGAAGTCTGTTCGGAGATTTCCGACCTCGCCGCCAAACTCGACGTAGCTGGCTACGCCAAGGCCAAACCGGCCACCGCGTACGCCGAGTTTGTCTGCACCGAAGCAGACGGCGCCGAGCGCCTGATGCGCGGCCAACGCTTTGCCGAGCTGATTTTCCCGCGGCAATGGGCGCGTGGCGTTTTCATCAATCTGCCGGAAACCGACCGTATCAGCGTGATCCTTGAGCATATGGCGGACTTCCCGGTCTGCGGCAGCCTGTGGCTGGAAGTGGTCGACACCAACGACGGTAAAGAGCTGTCGAACTTCTGCAAGAAATTCGAAGGCCCGCTGCGCAAGGCACTGACCGGCGCCGGCAAACTGGTGGACGACGCGAACAAACCGCGCCTGCTGCTGACCTTCAAGAGTGGTCGCGAAGTGTTTCTCGGCATGGCCGACGCCGGCAACTCGGCGATGTGGCCGATGGGCATTCCGCGCCTGAAGTTTCCGCGCGAGGCGCCAAGCCGTTCGACCTTGAAGTTGGAGGAGGCCTGGCACCACTTCATCCCGCGTGATCAGTGGGACGAGCGCCTGCACAGCGACATGACCGGCGTCGATCTCGGCGCAGCACCGGGCGGCTGGACCTGGCAATTGGTTAACCGCGGCATGCTGGTGACCGCCATCGACAACGGCCCGATGGCTGAAAGTCTGATGGACACCGGGCTGGTGCAGCACTTGATGGCCGACGGCTTCACCTTCAAGCCCAAGCAGCCGGTGGACTGGATGGTCTGCGACATCGTCGAGAAGCCGGCGCGTAACGCGGCGATGCTTGAAGAGTGGATCGGCGAGGGCCATTGCCGCGAAGCGGTAGTCAATCTCAAGTTGCCGATGAAGCAGCGTTATGCCGAAGTGAAGCGCTTGCTCGAACGCATCGCCGATGGCTTCAAGGCGCGCGGGATCAAGGTCGATATTGGTTGCAAGCAGCTGTATCACGACCGCGAGGAAGTGACCTGCCATTTGCGTCGGCATGACATCAAGAAAGCCAAATCCCGCTAAGTCACCACTAAACCCTGTGGGAATGATCTCTGTGGTGAGGGGATTTATCCCCGATGGGATGTAGCGCATCCCCAGTCTTTGCGGCCGCCCCTCAAGCCATCGGGGATAAATCCCCTCGCTACAGATGACTGAGCACCCGGCAATGCGCGACAATGCCGGCCAGTTTCAGGAGTGAATCATGAGTGAAATGATCGATACCCCGGTCGACGGCACCCTCGACGCCACCGGTCTCAATTGCCCGGAGCCGGTGATGATGCTGCATCAGCACATCCGCGACCTGGTGCCTGGCGGTCTACTGAAGGTGATCGCCACCGATCCCTCGACCCGTCGCGACATTCCCAAGTTCTGCGTGTTTCTCGACCACGAACTGGTGGGGCAACACGAAGAGGCCGGTACTTATCTGTACTGGATCCGCAAGAAACAAGCCTGACCCTCAGGCAAACGCAAAACCCAATGTGGGAGCGGGCTTGTTCGCGAAAACGGTGTGTCAGTCACTGTAAATGTCGACTGAAACACCGTTTTCGCGAGCAAGCCCGCTCCCACATTTTTTATCCTGCGTAAGGGCTTCAGCCGGCGCTGCGACTGATCCGAATACGCTTGCGCGCACTGCGGGTCAGGCGGATCGACAGCATGAGTGCCGCGCAGCTCAAACCGACGATCAAACCCTGCCACAAGCCGCTCGGGCCACGCGGTTCGCCGAGCCAGTCGGTCAGGCCAAGGGCGTAACCTACCGGCAGGCCGATGCCCCAGTAGGCGAACAGGGTCAGGATCATCGTCACCCGGGTGTCCTGATAACCGCGCAGAGCGCCAGCGGCGGTGACCTGGATTGCGTCGGAAAACTGGAACAGCGCCGAGTACACAATCAGCATCGCCGCGATGTGGATCACCGTCGGATCAGCCGTATAGATCGACGCAATCGGCTCGCGCAGCAACAGCATCATGCTCGCCGAAATACAGGCGTAGGCCAGCGCAGTCCCCATGCCGACACCGGCGGCAAAGCGTGCTTCACGCGGCTCTTCACGGCCCAAGGCCTGGCCGACGCGTACGGTCACCGCCATACCTAGCGAATACGGAATCATGAACACCAGTGAGCTGACGTTCAGCGCGATCTGGTGCCCGGCCACCACGGTGGCGCCAAGGCTGCCGATCAGCAGGGCGATCACCGCAAAGATGCTCGACTCGGCAAACACCGCGATGCCAATCGGCAGACCGATCGCCAGCAGACGCTTGATCACCGCCCATTGTGGCCAGTCGAAGCGGCTGAAGATCTCGCTCGAACGATAGGCCGGCGCCCAGCGCTCGTAACCGGCCAGCCCCAGCGCCATGACCCACATCACGATGGCCGTGGCCCAGCCGCAACCCACGCCGCCCATGGCCGGCACGCCGAAGTGACCATAGATGAAGATGTAGTTCAGCGGAATGTTCAGCGCCAGACCGCACAGCCCCAGCACCATCGCCGGGCGGGTACGGCCGATGCCGTCACTGGTGCAGCGCAGCACATGATAGAACGCCACCGCTGGCAGGCCGCTGGCAATGCCGTGCAGGTATTGCATGCACGGGCCGATCAGCTCGGGATCGACCTTCATCAGGTGCAGCACCGGTTCGGCGGCGACCAGCATCGCTGTCGCGATCAGGCCCACCACCAGCGCCAGCCACAGCGCCTGACGCACGATCGGGCCGATTTCACTGTGGGTGCCAGCGCCAAAACGCTGGGCGACTTTCGGCGTGGTGGCCAGCAGGGTGCCGGTCATCAGCAGAAACACCGGGACCCAGATCGAGTTGCCCAGCGCTACCGCCGCCAGATCTTTCGGCCCGACGCGACCGGCCATCACCGCATCGACGAAGCCCATCGCGGTAGTCGCCAGTTGCGCGATGATGATCGGCAAGGCCAGGGCGAGCAGGTTCCTGAACTCCAGGCGAATTCGCGCGGGGCGGGTGAGTGAGGCAGCGAGAGGTTGATCAGTAACAGAATTCACAGGCAAAGCGTCCACAGGTGTTGATGCGCAAGGCGCCGCATTCTACGCCGCTGACGTGACAGTCAGGAAAAATCCTCTGTTGCGGATTTGTAATCATCGATGCCATCCACTGTGGCGCTGGCCCAACGGTGGATCTGCACCTAAACTGCCGATCCCCTTAAGGAGCCCGCCATGCTGATTGTTGCCGACGAAAATATTCCGCTGCTCGATGCCTTTTTTGCCGGTTTCGGCGAGATCCGCCGGGTGCCGGGCCGTTCCATCGATCGTGCAACGGTCGAGCAGGCCGATGTGTTGCTGGTGCGCTCGGTGACCAACGTCAACCGCGCGTTGCTCGAAGGCAGCAAAGTGCGTTTCGTCGGCACATGCACCATCGGTACCGATCATCTGGATCTCGATTATTTCAACGAGGCCGGCATCAGCTGGTCCAGCGCGCCTGGTTGCAATGCGCGGGGCGTGGTCGATTACGTGCTGGGCAGCCTGATGACTTTGGCGGAAATTGAAGGCGTAGGTCTGCCACAACGTACTTACGGCGTCATCGGTGCCGGTGAAGTCGGCGGCCGGTTGATCAAGGTCCTCAAGGGCCTGGGCTGGAATGTCAAAGTTTGCGATCCGCCGCGTCAGGCAGCCGAGGGCGGCGATTACGTCAGCCTTGAGCAGATCATCGAGCAGTGCGACGTGATCAGCCTGCACACGCCGCTGACGCGCACCGGCGAAGGCGCGACCTGGCATCTGTTTGACGAACAGCGTTTGCAACAGCTCAAACCCGGCACCTGGCTGATCAACGCCGCCCGTGGGCCGGTGGTGGATAACGCTGCGTTGCGTAACGTGCTGCTGGAGCGCGAGGACCTGCAAGCGGTGCTCGACGTCTGGGAAGCCGAGCCTGAGGTCGATGTCGCCCTTGCCGAACTCTGCGTGTTGGCCACGCCGCACATTGCCGGCTACAGCCTCGATGGCAAGCAGCGCGGGACGGCGCAGATCTATCAGGCTTATTGCGAGTTTATCGTTCAGCCGCCGAGCATCCAGCTCAGTGACCTGTTGCCGGCACCGTGGCTGTCAGAAGTGACCCTGCACGCCGACAGCGATCCGGCCTGGGCGCTGGCGATGTTGTGCCGCGGGGTGTACGACCCGCGCCGCGATGACGCGGATTTTCGTCGCAGTCTTGTAGGCAATGTCACTGAACAGCGTGCGGCCTTCGATGTGTTGCGCAAGCAGTATCCGGTGCGGCGCGAGATCGAGGGGCTGAAGGTGCGGATCGACGGTGATTCGCCGCAGTTGCAACAGATTGTGGCGGCGCTGGGGGCGGTGGCTGTCTGAAAATCCCTGCGCAGAACAAAACGGCAGGCAGAAAAAACCCGGCCAAACAGGGGCCGGGTCAGGAAGACGGTGGCTATATCACTTTTGTTCGGCAGGCTTGACCAATCGCTTCTCCAGTTCGCGGCACGCGTCCTGGATCATGTCTTCAGTGATCGGTACTTCACGCCCATCCTTGTCGATAATCGAGCAACCCAGAGGTTGGCCGGGCTTGGTGCGGATCACTTGAATCTTGTCATCGCTGCTGTGTTGCAAGGACATGGCCTGTCTCCTCATCAGGTTGTGCACGTAGATTAAAACCGCCACGTGACCAGGCTGTGACAACACCCTTGGGTCTGTCAAAAGCGGCACCTCCAGTCCAACAGAAATGACCGCTCGTCTCAACCGGGACATTAGACCAATAGCAACTATGGCCTAGTCTTTGGGGGCATATTTAACCTGACTCATTGTGATTTACAGAGTTCCGCCCCATAGAAGGTTTAGGCTAGCCCTTTCACCAACACGGATGTGTACCTGAATGATCTCGAAGCTTTCTTCCCGGCACCGTCGAGCGCTGAGTCTGACCAGCCGGTTTCTGGCGCCTTATCGTTGGCAAGTCGGCGCTGCACTGCTGGCGCTGATCGTCACCGCGGCGGTCACTTTGTCGATGGGGCAGGGGATCAAATTGCTGGTCGATCGGGGCTTCATGACGCAGTCGCCGCACCAACTGAACCAGAGCATCGGTATCTTCATGCTGATGGTGCTGGGCCTGGCAGTCGGCACGTTCGCGCGTTTTTACTGGGTATCGTGGATCGGTGAGCGCTGTGTGGCGGACATCCGGCGCGAGGTGTTCAACCATCTGGTGTACCTGCATCCCGGGTTTTATGAAAACAACCGCAGTTCGGAGATCCAGTCCCGACTGACTGCCGACACCACGTTGCTGCAATCGGTGATCGGCTCGTCACTGTCGATGTTTCTGCGCAACCTGTTGATGGTGATCGGCGGGGTGGTCCTGCTGTTTATCACCAACCCGAAACTCACCAGCATCGTGGTGATTGCCTTGCCGTTCGTGGTCGCGCCGATTCTGATTTTCGGTCGGCGCGTGCGTAATCTGTCGCGGCTGAGTCAGGACCGGGTCGCCGACATTGGCAGCTATGTCTCCGAAACCCTGGGCCAGATCAAGACCGTGCAAGCCTACAACCATCAGGTGCAGGACGAGCGGCGTTTCGCCACGACCGTCGAGGACGCGTTCGATACCGCGCGCAAGCGCATCTTTCAGCGCTCCTGGATGATCACCGTGGTGATCGTGCTGGTGCTCGGCGCGGTCGCAGTGATGTTGTGGGTCGGCGGCATGGACGTGATTGCCGGGCGCATTACCGGTGGTGAGCTGGCAGCGTTCGTTTTCTACAGCCTGATCGTCGGCAGTGCGATCGGCACGTTGAGTGAAGTCATCGGCGAGTTGCAGCGTGCGGCGGGTGCCGCTGAGCGCATTGCGGAACTGCTCAGTTCGCAGAACATCATCCAGCCACCGACCCTCGGGCTGGTGACGTTGCCAGAACGGATCAAGGGCGAACTGCAATTGCAGAATGTGCGCTTTTCCTACCCGTCGCGTCCGGACAGCTACGCCGTCAACGGCTTGAGCCTGACCATCAGGGCCGGCGAGACCCTGGCCCTTGTCGGGCCATCCGGTGCCGGCAAGTCCACGGTGTATGACTTGCTGTTGCGCTTCTACGACCCGCTTGAAGGCCGGATCCTGATAGATGGTGTGCCGCTGACCAGCCTCGACCCGCTGGATCTGCGCCGCAATTTCGCCCTGGTCTCGCAATCGCCTGCGCTGTTTTTCGGCAGCGTCGAAGAGAATATTCGTTACGGCAATGCAGATGCGACGCTGGAACAGGTCAAGGAAGCGGCAAGAATTGCCCACGCCCATGACTTCATCGAGAAGATGCCCAATGGCTATCAGACCCACTTGGGAGACGCCGGCCTCGGACTTTCCGGCGGCCAGCGTCAACGCCTGGCGATTGCCCGCGCGTTGCTGGTGGATGCGCCGATTCTGCTGCTGGACGAAGCCACCAGCGCCCTCGATGCGCAGAGCGAGCACTTGATTCAGGAAGCGTTGCCAAGCCTGATGCAAAATCGCACCACATTGGTAATCGCGCATCGCCTGGCCACAGTGAAAAACGCCGACCGGATCGCGGTGATGGATCAGGGTAGCCTGGTGGCCATCGGTACCCATCAGGAACTGATCGTAAGCAATCCGCTGTATGCGCGGTTGGCAGCGCTGCAGTTCAACGACGGGCATGCGGTGGCGGTGTAGAACTGCCGCAGATCTTTGCTGACGGCAAAAAAAATGCCCGCATCGATTGATGCGGGCAATTTTCATTTCAGGTATCCAGCACCTGTCATTGATCGTCGAAATACCGCTCATGCCAGTCCACCAGCGGCTGCGGCGAATTGAGCTTCTGCCCGTAGATCACCGAGTATGACAGCACGTTTTGCACGTACTGGCGGGTTTCGTCGAACGGGATGCTTTCCACCCACACGTCGAAGCTCAGGTGATCGGCACCGCGCAGCCACTGGCGCACGCGGCCGGGGCCGGCATTGTAGGCGGCGGAGGCCAGGACGCGGTTGCCGTTGAACTGGCTGTGCACCTGGCTCAGGTAAGCGGCGCCGAGCTGGATGTTCTTGTCCGGATCGAGCACTTGTTGCGGCGAGGCCAGCGGGATGCTGAACTTGCGTGCGGTTTCCTTGGCAGTGCCGGGCATCAACTGCATCAGACCGCTGGCACCAACGCCGGAGCGGGCGTCGTCCATGAAGGCACTTTCCTGGCGGGTGATGGCGAACACCCAGCTTGAGTGCAGGCCGCGCGTCTTGGCTTCACGCACCAGGGTGTCGCGGTGGGCCATCGGGAAGCGGATATCCAGGTCGTCCCAGTATTGCGCCTGACTGATGGTGCGGATGGCCGGGAAATACCATTTCAGGTCGTAGGCCAGTTTGGCCTGAGCGACCATTTCGTCACGATTGAAATGGCGACTGACGTGATACCACTCGCGGCGACCGTCAACGATCTGCCCACGCGCATGGAATTCCAGCGCGCGCCGCACGCCGGGAGTGTTGCGCACCTTGTTGATGGTGGCCTGACTGAGTACCAGCGGCTTGTTCATCAGCGAGTAAGGCAGTTGCGAGCGGTCGGCGGCGAGGAAACCGTAGAAGTCGCGTTCCTTCGCCAGATTCTTGTACAGAGTCTGCGCTTCCGGGTTCTGCGGTTGCGCCAGTTCCAGGCTGCGGGCCTGCCAGTAACGCCAGCGGTTGGTGGTCGCCAGATCCTGTGGCAAACGACGAGTCAGCTGATAGGCATCGTCCCAGCGTGCCAGGCGCAGCAGCAGACGTAGGCGCCATTCGGACACGGTGTTGTCACGCAGTTCCGGATCGTATTTGGTCATCACGTCCAGCGCGCGGCTGTCGAAGCGCCGGGCCAGGGTCAGGCCGATTTCCCGGGCAATCGCGACTTTCTCGTCACGGGAGAAATGCATGCTGCTGGCGTATCCGTCGAGCAGGGCCATGGCCTTGTCCGGATCCTGGCGGGCGAGGCGGCGCAGGCCGAGGCTGACCACATCGGACATCGGCTCGTCGGCCGGGGTGAAGCGCGACGGCTGATTGAGCAGCTCGGGTTTCTGCGCCACATCTACCAGCAGCCGACCGCGCGGGGCGAGGGTGGTCAGGCCGTTGACCAGACTGTTGGCCAATGGATAGTTGCGCGCCTGGGCGGCGAGTTTGGTGCGTTCCCAGCGTTTCTGTTCGGTCAACTGACCGTCGGCGGCCCAGATGCCGAACAGCCCGTCACAGGCAGCCGGTTGCGATTTACCGGTCAGCCACAGTTTGTCGGCGTTGGCATAGCCCTCGGCCTTGTGGCCGCTGCTGATCTGGAACTGCGCATTGAGGCAGTCCAGTTCGGTGAAGTTGAGTTTCGGATCGTAATACTTGGTGAAGGTCGCCCAATCGCCACGGTCGGCGAGCCAGCGCAACCAACGCAGCTTCATCCAGTTGGCCTGGGGCAGGTCGCCGTGCTCGGCGAGGAACTTCTCGATTTCGGCGTTGCTCGCGGTTTTCAGACGCGCGGTCAGTTCGTCGTAGGCCAGGTACGGTTCCAGCGGGTAATCGGCGAGGGCCTGGCTATAACGGAAGTACGGGCCGGTATCGCCCTTGGCCAAGGCACGCTTGGCTTCATCGTAATACTGGCGTTGGGTGGACAGGTCCACCGCCTGGGCGGATTGAGCGGCAGTGGCGGTGAGTAGCAAACAGGACAAGACACTGAAAAGGCGACTGCGCATGAGACATCCGGGCAGAGAAATCATGACAAGCACCGGCCGCGGCCAGCACTGAATTGTCTGTAGCTTAGCCTTTTGCCAGCAACGGGCGAAAGCTTTGCCGGTCTTGCAGCACAAGTTCGCAACAAATGTTGTGCAGAGTGCTTCGGCAGACAAATTGCCGGCCTGCTGAGAGCCTAACTCAGGTAGAATGCGCGCCCGGTTTTTGGAGAAGCTCATGACCCTGCTCAAATTCAGCGATGTGTCCCTTGCATTCGGCGCGATGCCGTTGTTGGACAAGGTGTCCTGGCAGATCGCCCGTGGTGAGCGGGTGTGCATCATCGGCCGCAACGGCACTGGCAAATCCAGCATGATGAAACTGGTCAAGGGCGACCAGAAGCCCGATGACGGCTCGGTGTGGCGTGCCCCCGGTCTGAAAATCGGTGAATTGCCGCAAGAATTGCCGGTGGCCGACGGGCGGACCGTATTCGACGTGGTTGCCGAAGGCCTCGACGGCGTTGGCGCCTTGCTCGCCGAATACCATCACCTGAGCCAGAACATCGTCACCGACGCCGATCTGGACAAGCTGATGCACGTTCAGCATGACCTCGAAGCCCGTGACGGCTGGCGCTTGCAGACCCTGGTCGACAGCACTCTGAGCCGCCTGCAGCTGCCGGCCGACAAGACCCTCGCCGAGTTGTCCGGCGGCTGGCGTCGTCGCGTGCTGCTGGCGCAGGCGCTGGTGTCCGAACCGGATCTGCTGCTGCTCGACGAACCGACCAACCACCTGGACATCGGTGCGATTGCCTGGCTCGAAGAAGCGCTGAAGGATTTCCAGGGCGCCGTGCTGTTCATCACGCACGACCGTTCTTTCCTGCAGAACCTCGCCACGCGCATCCTCGAACTGGATCGCGGCGGCCTGATCGACTGGAACGGCGACTACGCCAGCTTCCTCGTGCACAAAGAAGCTGCGCTGGCCGCGGAAGAAACTGCCAACGCGCTGTTCGACAAGCGTCTGGCTCAGGAAGAAGTGTGGATCCGTCAGGGCATCAAGGCCCGTCGTACCCGTAACGAAGGTCGCGTTCGCGCCCTGAAAGCCCTGCGTGTCGAGCGCAGCGAGCGTCGCGAGCGTACCGGCAAGGCGAACATCCAGCTGGAAACCGCCGACAAGTCCGGCAAGCAAGTGATGGTGCTGGAAAATGTCAGCTTCCATCACCCGGATGGCCCGTACCTGATCAAGGACTTCTCGATGGTCCTGCAGCGCGGCGACCGTATCGGTCTGCTCGGCGCCAACGGTACCGGCAAGACCACCCTGCTGAAGCTGATGCTCAACGGTCTGCAACCGACCAGTGGCAAGGTGGAAGAGGGCACGCGCATCGATGTGGCCTACTTCGACCAGTTGCGCCATCAGCTGGATCTGGAAAAGACCGTGATCGACAACGTCGCCGAAGGTCGCGATTTCATCGATATCGACGGCCAGAGCCGCCACGTCCTGAGCTACCTCGGTGACTTCCTGTTCAGCCCGCAGCGTGCGCGCACGCCGGTCAAGGCGCTGTCCGGTGGCGAGCGTGCGCGTTTGCTGCTGGCCAAACTGTTCAGCAAACCGGCGAACCTGCTGGTCCTCGACGAACCGACCAACGACCTCGACGTGGAAACCCTCGAGCTGCTCGAAGAAGTGCTGCTGACCTTCAACGGCACTGTGCTGATGGTCAGTCACGACCGGGCGTTCCTCGACAACGTGGTCACCAGCACCCTGGTCTTCGAAGGTGAAGGTAAGGTCCGTGAATACGTCGGTGGCTATCAGGACTGGATCCGTCAGGGCGGTTCGCCGCGCCTGCTGGGCGTGACCGAGAGCAAGTCGGGCAAGGCTGATCTGAATTCGGCTGTGGTCACCGCTGAACCTGTCGTGGCTGCCGCACCTGCCGCTGCCGCGCCGGCAGCCAAGAAGAAGCTGAGCTACAAGCTGCAGCGCGAGCTGGAAGCGTTGCCGGGTGATATCGATGCCAAGGAGCAGCAGATCGCGGCCGTCGAGGCTGAAATGGCCGAGGCCGGTTTCTATCAGCGTCCGCCGGCAGAAACGGCCAAGGTGATTGCTTCGCTGGAGCAATTGCAGGCTGAGCTGGATGCGCTGGTGGAGCGTTGGGCCGAGCTGGATGCCTGATTGATTCGGTCATGAAAAAGCCCGGCGCTCAGTGATGAGCGCCGGGCTTTTCATATACGGGTATCGGTGAAGATTCCAATGTGGGAGCGAGCTTGCTCGCGAAAGCGGTATGTCAGGTAGCATCAATGTTGAATGTGCCGACGCCTTCGCGAGCAAGCTCGCTCCCACAGGTTTTTGTGTTTCAGCGTTTGATCAGGTGCACGGCCAGAACATCGCAAGGCGCACCGTGCAGCACGTCATTGGCCGTGGAGCCGAGCAACAGCGCCAGACCGTGACGGCCATGGCTGCCGACCACGATCAGGTCGCACAGTTGCTCCTTGGCAAAATGGTGAATTTCCTGGCGTGGCTGGCCGTAAGTCAGGTGGCAGTTGGCACCTTCCAGCTCGGAGTACTTGAGCTTCAGGCGCTCAAGGCGCTCCTTGGCTTGATCGAACTGCTGCTGTTGCAGTTGTGACAGATCCATCGGCACGTCGCCGCCGAATGCCATGGCCATCGGCTCGACGATATGCACCAGCGACAGCTTCGCGCCATTGCTCACCGACAGCTCGCGGGCGCGGTGGATCACAGGGTCGCACTCTTCGGTCAGATCTACGGCGACCAGAATGTGGTTGTAGGGCATGAGGTGCTCCTCGTGAGGGATCAATATTGTTAAGTATGGCTGGTTTCAAGCGCATTGGTTCCAAAGTGACACAATGCACTCACCTTAAGTCGGGAGTAGAGATATGACGGTCTGGCTGGTGGTGTCAATCCTGCTGGTGGTTTTGAGTCCAATGGCGTGGTTGCGCCCGTCGCGCGTGCAGAGCGGCCGCATGGCCCTGCGCATGGAGGCGCGACGCATCGGGCTGGCCATGCAGCTGGCGCCTCAGGAGTGGCCACACTGGCTGTCTCAGGAGCCGCCCAGCCCGTGCGCGCAATATCATCGGCCACGGCGTGGCACTCAGCCGGCGTGCTGGACCTACTGGCAGAAATCGCCGGGGGTATGGGTCAATCAGTGGCAGGAAGTCTGCGAGGACCAGTTGCTGCTCGATCATTTCGAAAAGTTGCCGGGCAACGTGTTCAAGGTCGAGGCCGACAAGCAGATGATCGCGCTGTACTGGGGCGAGAAGGGCGAAGCCACGGTTTTGCAGGATATCGACGCGACTCTGAAAGCGCTGGCCTGACTCGCGGACTTTTCCCACTGCAAGGGTGGGGAGCGTCCGGCAGACGAGCAATAAAAAGCCCGACATGATTCATCGGGCTGGGTGGCCAGGCAGGCCGGTAACTGTTTTTTATCGCTGACTCGTTTTTTAGTGGCAGCGAATCTCCCTGTAGTCCAGCCAGCGTAGCCTGTTAAACAAGGCTCGCCGGGAATTAGGGCGACTTTTCTAACTATTGATTCTATGAATGGCTTTGCATGCAGCTGCGTGTTGCGGATCTGTGTGCAACGGAAATGACCACAAAGTCGCATTTCAACCCGTATTTTGGGCGATTGACAATTGTTGGAAATTCCGTGAAGGTGACGTACCCAAATCAAACGGGCGTATGAATTGAGCGTTTGTCTTACAGACTGCTCCTACAGAATCCCGACTATCGCGTTGGCGGGTGTGCCGGGTGGATTGGCGTCAGCATCGACGAAAAAGCGTCCTGCCGAGCCATTTACCTGCGTCCGACGTGTACTGTTCAGCTTCCATATCGTGGAGATCAGTTGATGATTTACGAAGGTAAAGCCATCACGGTTAAAGCTCTTGAAAGTGGCATCGTCGAATTGAAATTCGACCTCAAGGGTGAGTCCGTCAACAAGTTCAACCGTCTTACCCTGAACGAACTGCGTCAGGCCGTGGACACCATCAAGGCAGATGCTTCGATCAAGGGCGTGATCGTCAGCAGTGGCAAGGACGTGTTCATCGTCGGCGCCGACATCACCGAATTTGTCGACAACTTCAAGCTGCCGGATGCCGAGCTGGTTGCTGGCAATCTCGAAGCCAACAAGATCTTCAGCGATTTCGAAGACCTCAACGTTCCGACCGTGGCCGCGATCAACGGCATCGCCCTGGGTGGCGGTCTGGAAATGTGCCTGGCGGCGGACTACCGCGTCATGTCGACCAAGGCCAAGATCGGTCTGCCGGAAGTCAAACTGGGCATCTACCCAGGCTTCGGCGGCACCGTGCGTCTGCCGCGCCTGATTGGCGTCGATAACGCCATCGAGTGGATTGCCGCCGGTAAGGAAAACCGTCCTGAGGACGCGCTGAAAGTCAGCGCCGTCGACGCCGTGGTTGCTCCGGAGAAGCTGCAGGAAGCTGCCCTTGAGCTGATCAAACGCGCCATCTCCGGCGAGTTCGACTACAAGGCCAAGCGTCAGCCAAAACTTGAAAAACTCAAGTTGAACGCCATTGAACAAATGATGGCTTTCGAAACCGCCAAAGGTTTCGTGGCAGGGCAGGCAGGCCCGAATTACCCGGCGCCGGTCGAAGCGATCAAGACCATCCAGAAAGCCGCGAACTTCGGTCGTGACAAGGCGCTGGAAGTCGAAGCCGCCGGTTTCGTCAAACTGGCCAAGACCTCTGCCGCGCAGAGCTTGATCGGTCTGTTCCTGAACGATCAGGAACTGAAGAAAAAGGCCAAGGCTTACGATGAAATCGCCAAGGACGTGAAGCAGGCTGCCGTACTGGGCGCCGGCATCATGGGCGGCGGTATCGCCTATCAGTCGGCCTCCAAAGGCACGCCGATCCTGATGAAGGACATCAACGAACACGGTATCGAGCAGGGTCTGGCCGAAGCCGCCAAACTGCTGGTTGGCCGCGTTGACAAAGGCCGCATGACCGCCGCGAAAATGGCTGAAGTGCTCAACGGTATTCGTCCGACCCTGTCCTACGGTGACTTCGGTCACGTCGATCTGGTTGTTGAAGCCGTGGTCGAGAACCCGAAGGTCAAGCAAGCTGTGCTGGCTGAAGTCGAAGACAAGGTCAAAGAGGACACCATCCTCGCGTCCAACACCTCGACGATTTCCATCAGCTTGCTGGCCAAGGCCCTCAAGCGCCCGGAAAACTTCGTCGGCATGCACTTCTTCAACCCGGTGCACATGATGCCGCTGGTGGAAGTGATCCGTGGCGAGAAGTCCAGCGAGCTGGCGATTGCCACAACCGTTGCCTACGCCAAGAAAATGGGCAAGAACCCGATCGTCGTCAACGACTGCCCGGGCTTCCTGGTCAACCGCGTTCTGTTCCCGTATTTCGGCGGTTTCGCCAAGCTGGTCAGCGCTGGTGTGGACTTCGTCCGCATCGACAAGGTCATGGAAAAATTCGGCTGGCCGATGGGCCCGGCGTACCTGATGGACGTGGTCGGCATCGACACCGGTCACCACGGTCGTGACGTGATGGCTGAAGGCTTCCCGGATCGCATGAAGGATGATCGTCGCTCGGCCATCGACGTGCTGTACGAGGCCAAGCGTCTGGGCCAGAAGAACGGCAAGGGCTTCTACGCATACGAAGCCGACAAGAAAGGCAAGCAGAAGAAGGTTGCCGATCCGTCGGTGCTGGAAGTGCTCAAGCCGATCGTTTACGAGCAGCGCGAAGTCACTGACGAAGACATCATCAACTGGATGATGATCCCGCTGTGCCTGGAAACCGTGCGCTGCCTGGAAGACGGCATCGTTGAAACCGCCGCCGAAGCCGACATGGGTCTGGTCTACGGTATCGGTTTCCCTCCATTCCGTGGCGGTGCGCTGCGCTACATCGATTCGATCGGTGTGGCCGAGTTCGTTGCCCTGGCTGACCAGTACGCTGATTTGGGCGCGCTGTACCACCCGACCGCGAAGCTGCGCGAAATGGCCAAAAACGGCCAGAGCTTCTTCGGTTAAGCGCCCCCAACTAGAGTGAGAGTGAACTTATGAGCTTGAATCCTAGAGACGTCGTGATTGTCGACTTCGGTCGTACTCCGATGGGCCGCTCCAAGGGCGGCATGCACCGCAACACCCGCGCCGAAGACATGTCGGCGCACCTGATCAGCAAACTGCTGGAACGCAACGCCAAGGTCGATCCTGCTGAAGTCGAGGACGTGATCTGGGGCTGTGTGAACCAGACCCTGGAGCAGGGCTGGAACATCGCGCGCATGGCGTCGCTGATGACCCAGATCCCGCACACCTCGGCCGGCCAGACCGTCAGCCGTCTGTGCGGCTCGTCGATGAGCGCCCTGCACACTGCAGCGCAAGCGATCATGACCGGCAACGGTGACGTATTCGTGGTTGGCGGCGTCGAGCATATGGGCCACGTGAGCATGATGCACGGTGTCGATCCGAACCCGCACATGTCGCTGTACGCGGCGAAAGCCTCGGGCATGATGGGTCTGACCGCAGAAATGCTCGGCAAGATGCACGGCATCACTCGTGAGCAGCAGGATGCCTTTGGCGTGCGCTCCCACCAGCTCGCCCATAAAGCGACGGTGGAAGGCAAGTTCAAAGACGAAATCATCCCGATGCAGGGCTACGACGAAAACGGCTTCCTGAAGCTGTTCGACTACGACGAAACCATTCGTCCGGAAACCACCCTGGAAAGTCTGGCGGCCCTCAAACCTGCCTTCAATCCAAAAGGCGGCACCGTGACAGCCGGTACTTCGTCGCAGATCACCGATGGTGCTTCGTGCATGATCGTGATGTCGGCGCAGCGTGCACAGGATCTGGGGATCCAGCCGATGGCCGTGATCCGTTCGATGGCAGTGGCGGGTGTGGATCCGGCGATCATGGGCTATGGTCCAGTGCCGGCGACACAAAAAGCCCTGAAGCGTGCGGGCCTTGGCATCAACGATATCGACTTCTTCGAGCTCAACGAAGCTTTCGCTGCACAGGCCCTGCCAGTGCTGAAAGATCTGAAAGTGCTCGACAAGATGAACGAGAAGGTTAACCTGCACGGCGGCGCGATCGCCCTGGGTCACCCGTTCGGTTGCTCCGGTGCCCGTATTTCCGGCACCTTGCTGAACGTGATGAAGCAGAATGGCGGCACCTTTGGGGTGGCCACTATGTGCATTGGTCTTGGCCAAGGCATCTCCACCGTCTTCGAACGCGTTTAAGCGTCTCGTCGATGGAAGCCGGGGCCAAGTGCCCCGGTTTTTGTTTTTTGCGGATTTATTTTTGTATTTATTTTGAAAAAATTTGAGTGAGGGCCGAAGCATGCCGATACAACCTGGGCTCTACAAACATTACAAAGGTCAGCAGTACCGTGTATTCAATGTTGCGCGGCATTCCGAGACCGAAGAAGAAGTGGTGTTTTACCAAGCCCTGTATGGCGATTACGGCTTTTGGGTACGCCCTTTGAGCATGTTCGTCGAGTCGGTCGAGGTTGACGGCGAGCAGGTGCCACGCTTTGCTTTGGTGCACGCCGAACCGAGCCTTTTTTCCAAGGCATAAGGCGAGTGCGCACAGAACCCTGTGCTTGACCTCACCTTGTAGCCACTATATATAGCGGTGCCGCGTCAGGCGCCAACCGCCTTTCACTTCTAGAATTCAGGAATTTTCTGATCCATGGGCAAATCGCTGGTCATTGTGGAATCCCCGGCTAAGGCCAAGACCATCAACAAGTATCTGGGCAACCAATACGTGGTGAAGTCGAGTATCGGCCATATCCGAGACCTGCCCACCAGCGGTTCGGCTAGCGCCAGCAAAGAGCCAGCCGCCAAGCGCGGCAAGGCTGCCGCGGGCGAGGGGCCGGTGCTCACGCCGAAAGAGAAAGCGCGCAAGCAATTGGTCTCGCGCATGGGTGTCGATCCGGAGCATGGCTGGAAATCCCAGTACGAGATCCTCCCGGGCAAAGAGAAGGTCATCGAAGAGCTGCGCCGGCTCGCCAAGGATGCTGACACCATCTATCTCGCAACCGACTTGGATCGCGAGGGGGAAGCCATTGCCTGGCACCTGCGCGAAGCCATCGGTGGTGACGACAGCCGCTACAAGCGCGTGGTGTTCAACGAAATCACCAAGAAGGCGATTCAGGAAGCTTTCTCCGAGCCGGGCGAGCTGGACATTGATCGTGTAAATGCCCAGCAGGCGCGTCGTTTCCTCGACCGCGTTGTGGGTTACATGGTCTCGCCGCTGCTGTGGGCCAAGATCGCCCGTGGCCTGTCGGCCGGTCGCGTGCAATCGGTTGCCGTGAAGCTGGTGGTCGAGCGTGAGCGCGAGATTCGTGCATTCAACCCGGAAGAGTACTGGGAAGTGCACGCTGATCTTGGCACCGCCAAGGGTTCGACCGTACGTTTCGAAGTGGCGCGCGAGAAGGGTGAAGCCTTCAAACCGCTAAACGAAGCTCAGGCCACAGCCGCGCTGGAGAAGCTCAAGTCCTCCAGCTACAGCATCGTCAAGCGCGAAGACAAGCCGACCAGCAGCAAGCCGTCGGCGCCGTTCATCACGTCCACCCTGCAGCAGGCCGCGAGCAACCGCCTGGGCTTCGGCGTGAAGAAAACCATGATGATGGCCCAGCGTCTGTACGAAGCCGGCTACATCACTTATATGCGTACCGACTCGACCAACCTCTCGGCTGATGCCGTGGCGATGGCGCGTACCTATATCGAGGACGAGTTCGGCAAGAAGTACCTGCCGGAAACGCCGAACGTCTACAGCAGCAAGGAAGGCGCACAAGAGGCTCACGAAGCGATTCGTCCTTCCGATGCCAACACCACGCCAAGCAAGCTTGCAGGCATGGAGCGTGATGCTGAGCGCCTCTACGAGTTGATCTGGCGCCAGTTCCTCGCTTGCCAGATGCTGCCGGCGCAATATCTGTCGACCACCGTCAGCGTTGCCGCTGGCGACTTCGAGCTGCGTGCCAAAGGCCGCATCCTCAAGTTCGACGGTTACACCCGCGTTCTGCCGCAAATCACCAAGCCTGGCGATGACGATGTTCTGCCGGACATGGCGCAGGGCGATGCGATGAAGCTGATCAAGCTCGATCCGTCGCAGCATTTCACCAAGCCGCCGGCCCGTTACTCGGAAGCCAGCCTGGTCAAGGAAATGGAAAAACGCGGCATCGGTCGTCCTTCGACTTACGCAGCGATCATTTCGACCATTCAGGATCGCGGCTACGTGACCCTGCACAACCGTCGTTTCTACTCGGAAAAGATGGGCGATATCGTCACCGAGCGTCTGTCGGAGAGCTTCTCGAACCTCATGGACTACGGCTTCACCGCCGGCATGGAAGAGAACCTCGATGATGTGGCTCAGGGCGAGCGCGACTGGAAAAACGTGCTGGACGAGTTCTACGGCGACTTCAAGAAGAAGCTCGAAGTGGCCGAGAACCCGGAAAGCGGCATGCGTGCCAACCAGCCGGTCATGACTGATATTCCGTGCACCACGTGCGGTCGTCCGATGCAGATCCGTACTGCATCGACCGGCGTGTTCCTCGGTTGCTCGGGTTACAGCCTGCCACCAAAAGAGCGCTGCAAGGCCACCGTCAACCTGGTGCCGGGCGACGAGATCGCTGCGGACGACGAGGGCGAGTCGGAGTCGCTGGTGCTGCGCGGCAAGCATCGCTGCCCGATCTGCAGCACCGCGATGGACGCCTACCTGCTCGACGAGAAGCGCAAACTGCACATCTGCGGTAACAACCCGGATTGTGCCGGCTACGAAATCGAGGAAGGCAACTATCGCATCAAGGGCTATGAGGGTCCGAGCCTGGAGTGCGACAAGTGCGGCAGCGAGATGCAGCTCAAGACTGGCCGTTTCGGCAAGTTCTTCGGTTGCACCAACCCGACCTGCAAGAACACCCGTAAACTGCTCAAGAGCGGTGACGCGGCGCCGCCGAAGATGGATCCGGTGAAGATGCCCGAGCTGAAATGCGAGAAGGTCAACGACACCTACATTCTGCGCGACGGTGCTTCCGGTCTGTTCCTGGCGGCCAGCCAGTTCCCGAAAAACCGCGAGACTCGTGCTCCGCTGGTGATCGAGATTCTGCCGCACAAGGATGAGATCGATCCGAAGTACCACTTCCTCTGCGAAGCACCGCAGAAGGATCCTGATGGTCTGCCGGCAGTAATCCGTTACAGCCGCAAGACCAAGGAGCAATATGTGCAGACCGAGGTCGACGGCAAGCCTACCGGCTGGAAAGCGTTCTACGACGGTGGCAAGTGGACTGTTGAAGACAAGCGTACGAAAGCCAAGGCTGAGTAAGCGTTAGCCTGATCCACAAAAGGCCGCATGATGACCCTCGGGTTTTCATGCGGCCTTTTTGTTTTGTGCTTGCGGTCGGATCCGCTGATCCACGACACTGTCGGGTCTGTGTGACGCAATTATTTCGCTGTGGAGACTGCCGGCATGGCGCACGAACTCTATACCCGCACCAATCAGAAGATCTATTTCGCCGGCCTGTCACTGGAGGCTCTGGCTCGCGCCGAAGAGGGGCGGGCGATGAATTCGTTGGCGCTGATTCAGGCTGGACGTGAGTCGGCGTTGTTTCACCTCTACGGCGCGCTTCTGGGACTGTGTCACGAGATCGCCGGTTTTTATCGTCTGCCTCAGGCCAATGCATCGCGAGCAGAAGCGTTGCTGACTCGCGAAGTCCTGGAATCGATTGCGATCCCGGAACTGGCCGAGATGGTTGAGCTGGCTGGTAACCCTGAAACCTGGCTGGCGAAATTGCTGGCGGCGCACTCAGCGTTGTTCCAGCCGCCACGGGTGCCACACAAGCCCAAGGGCGATGTGACACAGCCATTGATTCAGGCCATTAATCTCGATGAAGAAGAGGCGCCGCAGGAGTTGAGTCGGGAAGAGCTGGAGAGCTGGCGGCAGAATCTCAAGGGCCTGGCAATCCGCTTTCGCGAAGGCTTGAACGAATGCTGAGGACAATTGACACGGTGGCAATCTGAAACATGCTGCTGGTCAAGATCCCGAGCGAAGCCCGAATGATGTCTATATAATCCCTGCCTTTCGTGGAGAACTGACCTATATGCCAACGTCCTTTCTAGAAATTGTCGAGTTACCAGACGGCCGAATCGAACTGCGCAGGGCTGAGGACGAGGGTTCTCTGGTGACGCTGGATTTCTCCGAGGATGCTAAAGCATTCCTGCAAGGCCAGCATGTGGAAATCGCGAAAGCGATGTTGAGCGTCGGCGTACAGATGGCCGGCCGTATGGTCGAAGGCGAATTTGATAAGGAAGAAGGGCCGCGGGTTCTTCACTGAGATCCGCCTGTCGGCGCTTGCCGCTGCAACATCAGATCGGCTTCTCTGTCCCTGGAGAAGCCCTGCGCTTCACACAGCGCGCGTTACAAGTGAATCAACCCAATCGAATGTTCAGGCTCTGAGCGTCGCCCGTGCGGGCTGCGCTGATCAGTTGTTGCCGTGAACTTGTGTTCAGCGGATTGAGCCAGGTTACCACCGTATGGCTACGACCCAGGCGCAGTGCTTCGCAGGCCAGTTGCTGAGCGCTTTGCGCACCACGAGGTTGCAGTAGCAGAATGCGTTCACGGTTCAGGCCGGCCTCTCGCAGCCAGATCTGGGTCAGGCTGGCTGGAGGGGCGATCAGCGTCAGCCAGCGTGCATCCTGATCCTCGCTCAGTTCGCGAAGAATCGGGGCAAGCAGGTTCAGGCAGTTCCCGGCCGCACCGCGCAGTGACAGCTCACTGAATACTTCCGGTTCGGCAATCCATGGGCGCTCGACCACATCTTTCAGGATCGGTGCCATCGGTTGTGCCAGAAACGCTTCGAATAGAGGCAGTTGTGTTTGCTGGGGTGTGTGTGGGAACTGCATAAAGCCTCCTTTAGCGGCGGATTACGCCGACACTCAAGCCTTCGATCACCAGTTCCTGATCTTTCAGGTCGACTTCGATAGGGGCGAACTCAGGGTTTTCGGCAATCAACCAGACTTTGCTGCCTTCGCGCTTGAAGCGTTTGACGGTGACTTCGTCGCCGATTCGCGCAACCACGACCTGACCATTGCGTGCTTCGCGGGTGGTGTGAACCGCCAGCAGGTCACCGTCGAAAATACCGATGTCCTTCATGCTCATGCCGTGTACGCGCAGCAGGTAATCAGCACGAGGGTGGAAGAACGCAGGGTTGATATTGCAGGACTCTTCGATGTGCTGCTGGGCGAGGATCGGTGCGCCGGCAGCCACCCGGCCAATGATCGGCAGGGTAGAGTCGTCAGCCTTGGCTTCGAAGCCGGGGATACGAATACCGCGGGAGGCGCCCGGGGTCATTTCGATTGCACCTTTGCGGGCGAGGGCCTTGAGGTGTTCTTCCGCCGCGTTGGGCGACTTGAAACCGAGCTCCTGAGCGATTTCCGCGCGGGTTGGCGGGTAGCCGTTGTCTTCGAGGCAGCGTTTGATAAAGGCCAGAATCTCGGCTTGGCGTGGCGTCAGCTTTAGCATATTGATCGCTCTGTCTTTTTATACAGTGACTGGGATTATATACAGTGAAGCGGTCTTGGCAATGCCCGTTTTTTTGCAGCCCGCCGGACGGTCGGTTCCCGTGCTTATTAATGCGCCGGTCGAGTGTGGTTAAATAGCTGACCGACCATTCCCCAAACGAACTGGCAGGCTTGACAAGGCTTGGGCTGAAACGTATGTTTCAAACAAGTGTTTGTCAGGCGGAGTAGCCATGGCCCAGTCGGAAACCGTTGAACGCATTCTTGATGCTGCCGAGCAGCTGTTCGCGGAGAAAGGTTTCGCTGAAACCTCATTGCGTTTGATCACCAGCAAGGCCGGGGTAAACCTGGCGGCGGTGAATTATCATTTCGGCTCCAAGAAAGCGCTGATCCAGGCGGTTTTCTCGCGCTTCCTCGGGCCGTTCTGCATCAGCCTCGATAAAGAGCTGGAGCGTCGCCAGGCCAAGCCTGAAAACAAGCCGACCCTTGAAGAGTTGCTGGAAATCCTCGTCGAGCAAGCGCTTGTGGTGCAGCCACGCAGCGGTAACGACCTGTCGATCTTCATGCGTTTGCTCGGTTTGGCGTTCAGCCAGAGCCAGGGTCACCTGCGTCGTTATCTGGAAGACATGTACGGTAAGGTGTTCCGCCGCTACATGCTGTTGGTCAACGAAGCGGCTCCGCGCATCCCGCCAATCGAGCTGTTCTGGCGCGTGCACTTCATGCTTGGCGCTGCGGCCTTTAGCATGTCCGGAATCAAGGCCTTGCGCGCAATTGCCGAGACCGATTTCGGCGTCAACACCTCGATCGAACAGGTGATGCGTCTGATGGTGCCGTTCCTTGCCGCCGGCATGCGTGCCGAAACCGGTGTCACCGACCCGGCGATGGCGACTGCGCAGCTTCGCCCGCGCAGCAAATCGACTCCAGTGGCCGCCAAGGTTTAACCGCACACGGGTGGGCGCGGCTGCTTGTATCCGCTAAGCTAGCCGCCCATGCCGACTCTCGTTCTGAACCCGATCTCTATAGAAATTACTGACCTGCCGAGCCCTGCTCACGGTAGTGATTTCTGGCGGATCGGGTTTTTCGTTTTCAAGGAATCTCTATGACTGCTGGCCTGCAAGGCTCGTTGATGGTGGACGTCGCCGGTACCTGGCTGACGGCCGAGGATCGCCAATTGTTGCGTCAGCCCGAAGTGGGCGGCCTGATCATTTTCGCGCGCAACATCGAGCACCCGCGCCAAGTGCGTGAGTTGAGCGCCGCCATTCGCGCCATTCGCCCGGATCTGCTGCTGGCGGTCGACCAGGAGGGCGGTCGCGTGCAGCGTCTGCGTCAGGGCTTCGTGCGCCTGCCCGCGATGCGTGCCATCGCCGACAACCCGAACGCCGAATACCTCGCCGAACAATGCGGCTGGGTCA
Source organism: Pseudomonas sp. S150 (assembly GCF_004526365.1). Classification (NCBI taxonomy): domain Bacteria; kingdom Pseudomonadati; phylum Pseudomonadota; class Gammaproteobacteria; order Pseudomonadales; family Pseudomonadaceae; genus Pseudomonas; species Pseudomonas sp. S150. The sequence continues at coordinate 4,774,586 of NZ_CP038207.1, read as the reverse complement.
TGGCCACCGAAGTGTTGGCGGTCGGCCTCGACCTGAGTTTCGCCCCGGTGCTGGATCTGGATTACCAGCGCAGCGCCGTGGTCGGCACTCGTTCGTTCGAAGGGGATCCCGAGCGCGCAGCGTTGCTCGCCGGCGCCTTCATCCGCGGCATGAACAGCGCGGGCATGGCCGCTACCGGCAAGCATTTCCCCGGTCACGGTTGGGCCGAAGCCGACTCCCACGTCGCGATCCCGAATGACGAGCGCAGTCTCGACGAGATCCGCGCCAACGACCTCGTACCGTTCGCCAGACTCAGCAAGCAACTCGCTGCGGTCATGCCGGCGCACGTCATCTATCCGCAAGTCGATTCGCAGCCGGCCGGGTTCTCCCGTCGCTGGTTGCAGGACATCCTGCGCGGCGAGTTGCAGTTTGACGGCGTGATCTTCAGCGACGACCTGTCGATGGCCGGCGCCCACGTGGTCGGCGACGCTGCCAGCCGGATCGAAGCCGCGTTGACTGCCGGTTGCGACATGGGCCTGGTGTGCAATGACCGCGCTGCGGCCGAACTGGCCCTGAGTGCTGCGCAACGGATGAAGGTCAAGCCGTCCGCACGCATTGCGCGAATGCGCGGGCAGGCGTTCGCCAGCACCGACTACCGTCAGGATCCGCGCTGGCTCACCGCCATCGGCGCGCTCAAAGACGCTCAACTGATCGATTAAGGATTTTTGCTATGACGGTTTACGCAATCATCGGTGGCACCGGCCTGACCCAGCTCGAAGGCCTGAGCATTCGTCAGTCGTTGGCGGTGGATACGCCTTACGGTTCGCCGTCGGCTGAAGTGCAGATCGGGGAATATGCCGGCAAGGAAGTTCTGTTCCTCGCCCGTCACGGCCATCCCCATCGTTTCCCGCCGCACAAGGTCAACTACCGTGCCAACCTGTGGGCGCTGAAGCAGGCCGGCGCCGAGGCGATCATCGCGGTCAACGCGGTGGGCGGGATCCATCCGGCCATGGGCACCGGGCATTTCTGTGTGCCACACCAGATCGTCGATTACACCAGCGGTCGCGAACACACGTTTTTCGCCGATGATCTGGAGCACGTCACCCACATCGATTTCAGCTTCCCTTACAGCGAGTCGCTGCGTCAGCAACTGATCGCCGCGCTGGCTGCCGAAGGCTGCGAATACAGCGATCAGGGCGTGTATGCCTGCACCCAAGGCCCGCGTCTGGAAACCGTGGCGGAGATCGTGCGTCTGGAGCGTGACGGTTGCGACATCGTCGGCATGACCGGCATGCCGGAAGCGGCATTGGCCCGTGAGCTGGATCTGGATTACGCCTGCCTGTCGCTGGTGGTGAACCCGGCAGCAGGCAAGACCACGGCGGTGATCACCATGGCCGAAATCGAGCAGGCGCTGCATGACGGGATGGGCAAGGTGAAATCGACGTTGGCGCGGGTGTTGGCCAGCTAAGGACTGTCCATGAGCATTCTCATCGAACAGCTTAAGTCGTTGGCCTGGGCCCGGGCATTCACTAGCAACGCGCTCGCCAAGGCCCGTGCTTATGCTGTCGATGATCGGGTAGAGATCATCGAGATCGATGACAGAAAGATCGAGGCGTTCTGCGTCGGTTCGGAAGATCAGGCGTATGAACAAACCATTTACCTGTCCGAAGATCGGCTGGGTTCCGTCACCTTGCGTTGCCTGTGCACCTGTCCTGTCTCAATCGACTGCAAACACTGCGCTGCGGTGCTCTATCACCTGCAGGGCCGTGATCATGAAGCGTCCGAAAGTGACGCTCAGGCCCAGTTGGGGCGGGCGCTGGAACATTGGCTTTCGACCATTCCCGTGCCGGCCAAGCCCATCGGAGAAGGCGCGCAAACCGCAGGCACGCGCCTGTTTTACAAGCTCAAGCCAACGTCAGTGAGCGGCAAGTGGCTGCTCGATATTTTCAAGGTCTCCCAGCTCAAGAACAGCGAGTTACGCGAAGTAAAACCGATGTATTCGCTGGCGGACATGCTCATGCGTCAGCCCGGTTATCTGTCCGAACTGGATCTGCGCGTTGCCAGGCTGTTGGTCGCCATGCATTCCCATCACGCCTATTACAGCGGCTATCCGCTGGAAGGCAGCAGTGGCGCCGAACTGCTGGAAATGCTCCTGTGCACCTCCCGCCTGTTCCTCGACTTCGAAAACTTGCAGGCACTGACGCCGGGCGCGAAACGCATGGGTCTGTTCTCTTGGGCCGAGCAGGCCGACGGTGGGTTCCGCGCCCAGTGGAGCAGTGCCGAGGCTGCGCAGGAAACCGTGCTGGCGCTGGAGCCGCTTTATTACCTCGATCGTGAGCAGCGACAGGTTGGCCCTCTGTTCAGTGAGTTGGAAGAAAAACTGGCCTGCCATTTGACCCTCGCCCCAGACATCCCGGCGCGTCAGGCGATGCAGTTCAGCCATCGCATGAGCGCGATGACCAAAATCCCGCCGCCGCATAAGCTCACCGAACGAATCATCGATGACGTGCTTCCGCAGCCGCAACTGACCTTGGTCAGCGGCCGGGAGCGTTCGCGCTGGGAATACGTTCTGGAGCACCGCGCCGCTCTGGTGTTTACCTACAATGGTCATCCGGCGGTGGATCGTAATCCGGAAGTGATGATCCTCAATGGCACTGAAACCCAGCGCATTCGACGCCAGCCTGCGATGGAAAAGAAGTTGCGCCAGAGCCTGCAAAAGCTCGGCTTCAAAAAAGCCACGCGCAAGAGCGCTATGGATCGTCCCGGCGAGATGTTCACTTTGCCGGATGATTCCGCCTGGCTCGGATTCATGCATGAAGGGCTTGCCACACTGCGCGCCGCGGACTGGGAAATCGAAATCAGTCCCGGCTTCCATTTCGATGTGCAGCCGGTCGAACACTGGTACGCGGAGGTCGAAGAAGAGGCCGGGCATCAATGGTTTGATCTGCAACTGGGCATCGTCGTCAATGGCGAGCGCTACAGCTTGTTGCCGATCCTTCTGCATCTGTTGCGCACCCAGCCACGTTTGCTCGACCCGGTGAATCTGGCGCAACGCAGCGACGACGAAAAACTCCTGATCGAACTCAAGCCCAGCGGTTTTGGCGACCCGGCAGGCGCCAAGGTGGCGTTGCCGCTGAGTCGGGTCAAACCGCTGATGGCGACGCTGGGCGAGCTGTACCTGGGCGGACATCAGGGCGATGCGCTGCGCTTGACTGCTCCAGACGCCGCGCGCCTGAGTATGCTCGATGGCATGCCACTGGAATGGCAGGGCGGCGAACGCCTGCGCACTTTTGCCAAGCGGCTGCACAATTCCAGTCACACCCATATTGCTGCGCCGGCCGGCCTTAATGCGCAACTGCGCCCATATCAGCTCGAAGGCCTTGGCTGGATGCAGACTCTGCGGGAGCTGGAGGTCGGCGGCATTCTTGGCGATGACATGGGCTTGGGCAAAACCCTGCAGACCCTGGCGCATCTGCTCACGGAAAAGCACGCCGGTCGCCTCGATTGCCCGGCACTGGCGGTGATGCCGACCAGCCTGATTCCCAACTGGCTCGACGAGGCCCAGCGCTTCACGCCTCAGTTGAAGGTCCTGGCGCTGCATGGGGCCGGGCGGCAAAAAGACTTCGCCAATCTCGCCGAATACGACTTGGTGCTGACCACTTACGCCTTGCTGCCCAGGGATCTTGAAACGTTGCGGCCGCAGTCGTGGAGCGTGCTGATTCTCGACGAAGCGCAGAACATCAAGAACCCGCTGAGCAAAGCGGCGCAGGCCGCACGTGACTTGCAGGCCCGTCAGCGCTTGTGTCTGAGCGGCACGCCACTGGAAAACCATCTCGGCGAGCTCTGGTCGCAGTTTCATTTCCTCATGCCTGGCTGGCTGGGCGACAGCAAATCCTTCAACCGCGATTACCGCACACCGATCGAGAAACATGGCAATGTCCAGCGCATGCAGCACCTGACGGCGCGCATCAAGCCGTTTCTGCTGCGTCGCAAGAAAGATCAGGTCGCCACTGAGCTGCCGCCGAAAACCGAAATCATCCATTGGGTTGAACTCAGCGACGGCCAGCGCGACGTCTATGAAACGGTGCGCGTGGCGATGGACAAAAAAGTGCGCGACGAAATTGCCCGCAGTGGTGTGGCGCGCAGTCAAATCATCATTCTTGATGCCTTGCTCAAGCTGCGTCAGGTCTGCTGCGATCTGCGCTTGATCAACATGCCTCTCACGGCGAAGGCATTGCGCTCGGGCAGCGGCAAGCTGATCAGCCTGATGGAGATGCTCGAAGAGTTGCTCGGCGAAGGTCGGCGCATCCTGCTGTTCTCCCAGTTCACCTCGATGCTGGCGCTGATCGAGCAGGAGTTGCAGCAGCGCGCTATCGGTTATTCGTTGCTGACTGGCGACACCACCGACCGGCGCACGCCAGTCAAGAATTTCCAGGGCGGCAAGGTGCCGTTGTTCCTCATCAGCCTCAAGGCTGGCGGTACCGGTCTGAACCTGACGGCTGCGGACACGGTGATCCACTTCGACCCATGGTGGAACCCGGCAGTGGAGAATCAGGCAACTGATCGCGCTTATCGTATCGGGCAGAACAATCCGGTGTTTGTTTACAAGCTGATCGCTCGCGGCACGGTAGAGGAAAAGATACAAGCGTTGCAGCAGGAGAAAGCAGCGCTGGCCGGGGCGGTGCTTGAAGGTGGTACGACGGGTGGATTCAAACTGGAACAGAGTGATATCGAAGCGCTGTTTGCGCCGTTGCCCGCTTCCAGGCAGTAAGCTTCAGTTTGAACCTTCAACCGAGGTGATCCGTTCGCGAGCAGGCTCGCTCCCACAAGGGGAAATGCGATCCAACTGTGGGAGCGGGCTTGCTCGCGAAAGCTATCTAGCAAACACTGCACATCTCAACGCTTGTCGAACTTATCCGGCAACGGCGCAAATAGCGCTTCAATATCATCGCTCTGCAGTTTCCAGTCCCCGGCCTTGCGCCCATCCAGTACGCCTGCTGCCAAGTCAGACTTTTCCTTCTGCAGGTGCTGAATCTTCTCTTCCACCGTGCCGCGGGCAATCATCTTGTAGACGAACACCGGCTTCTCCTGGCCGATTCGATAGGCGCGGTCGGTTGCCTGGTTCTCGGTTGCCGGGTTCCACCACGGATCGTAATGGATCACCGTGTCCGCTTCGGTCAGGTTCAGGCCGACGCCGCCGGCCTTCAGGCTGATCAGAAAAATCTGACGCTTGCCGCTCTGGAATTCCTTCACCGGCGTGCGCCGATCGCGGGTCTGGCCGGTCAGCAAGGCGTAGGCCACGTTGCGTTTCTTCAGTTCGTCTTCGATCAGTGACAGCATCGAGGTGAACTGCGAGAACAGCAGAATCCGCCGACCTTCTTCGAACAACTCTTCGAGCATTTCCATCAGGCTGTCGAGCTTGCCCGAGCTGCTGCCGCGGGCGGGCAGGGTGGCGTCGTTGACCAGGCGCAGGTCGCAGCAGACCTGACGCAGCTTGAGCAGGGCTTCAAGAATGATGATCTGGCTGCGCGCCACGCCTTTGCGAGTGATCTCGTCGCGGACTTTCTTGTCCATCGCCAGGCGCATGGTTTCGTAAACGTCGCGCTGCGCCTCATTGAGATCGACCCAGTGGATGATCTCGGTTTTGGGCGGCAGTTCGGTGGCCACCTGTTCCTTGGTGCGGCGCAGCAGAAACGGTTTTATCCGCCCATTGAGGTGCTGCAGCCTGACTTCGCTGGCGCGCTTTTCGATCGGCACGCGGTAGTCGGCATTGAAGCTTTTGACATCGCCCAACCAGCCCGGCAGCAGAAAGTGGAACAACGACCACAACTCGCCGAGGTGGTTTTCCAGCGGTGTGCCACTCAGGCACAGGCGCTGGCGCGCGTTGAGTTCGCGAGCGGCCTGCGCGGCCTTGCTGTTAGGGTTCTTGATGTACTGCGCTTCGTCGAGCACCAGAACGTGCAGCGGCTGTTGTGCCAGCCGTTCGACGTCCTTGGGCAGCAGTGCATAGGTGGTCAGGATCAGGTCGAAGTCGGCCAGATGCTCGAAATGCTTTTTGCGGCCGGCACCGTACAGCGCGACCACTTTCAGTTGCGGCGTGAAGTGCGCGGCTTCGTCGAGCCAGTTCGGGATCAGGCTGGTGGGCATCACCACCATGCACGGTCGATCCAGACGCCCGGCGTTTTTCTCACTGAGAATATGCGCCAGGGTCTGTAAGGTTTTACCCAGACCCATGTCGTCCGCCAGAATCCCGCCGACCTCAAGCTGACGCAGGGACTGCATCCAGCTCAAGCCTTCGAGTTGATAGGGACGCAGCGTCGCGTTCAAGCCCTTCGGCGCTTGTGCACTGTAGTCGCGGATGTCGCGCAGGCGTTGGGCGAAACTTCGAATCTGTTCGCCACCCTCCCACAGCAGGGGAATGCCTTCCAGCGAGTTGAGCCGCGTGGCGTCGGCCTTGCTCAGGCGCAGGGTGGTTTCGCCCGGTTCCTGCAAGTAGAACTCGCCCAGCGTTGCCAGTACCGGTTTTAGTCGGCCAAGGGGCAGCGCCACTTGCAGCGGCCCGTGCTCACTGTTGCGTTGCGGCACATTGACCAGAATCAGCTCGTCATCGCGGCGCCGCGCCAGGCGTTCCGGGTTAAGGATTTCCGTGTGCGAGCGCATCAGGTTGAGCAGGATCGGCAGCAGGCTCAGGCGCTCACCATTGACGATGATCCCCAATTCCAGATCGAACCAGTCGCGTTCCGGCGCCTGTTCGACGGTGGCGTACCAGTCGTCGACGGCGGTCAGGTCGAAACCGAACTCCTCGTCGATCTGCAATTCCCAGCCTTGGGTGCGCAGCTTCGGCAGTTCGTTGAGGGTAAACGTCAGCCAGGCGCTGTCGTTGACCATCTCGTACAGCTCACCGGCGCTTTCCGGCAGCGCTTTGCTCTGGCGCGTGGCGATACGGAAGCCGAGGATTCTTAACTGTTCGCGGTAGGACTGTTCCACTTCCGGATGGCGTTTTATCCGCAGGGTCTGGGTTTCCTGACGAATCAGAATGTCGCTGTTTTTCTGCCCGCTGACGTATTCATCCAGATAGCTGAACGACAGCGCCGCCCGATGCTGAATATAGCGCTGCATCTTGCCGTTGCGCGGCTCGAACGCGCTGAACTCGACACTCGCCAGCCACAGGCGCGGCAGCGGTTGCACGTTGTCCACCAGCACTTGCGGCGGCGCTTTGGGGCTGCGGTTCTCCAATACGGCCTGGAGTTTTTCCAGCAGTTCGGCGTCTTTGGCGGCGGCAGGGTATTCGAGGGTTTCCTGCACTTGCAGGAGTACTGCGGCGCAGTGTTTGCAGTTATTGCGCACCGGGCAGGTGCAGGTGGCGTCAACCAGCAACAGGGTGTCTTTGGCTGACTCGCGCAAGTGAATGGTCTGACGGTAGACGTTACCGCCAGAGCCTTCGCAACTGGCGGTAATGGTCGCATCGCCCACCTGCGCGATGCGTACCCGGTTTTCCAGGGCGTAGCGGCGGCCACGCTCCAGGCTCTGTTCCTTGAATCGGCTGACCCAGGAGGGTGCCAACGGTTTACTCAGGGGCGGGGACATAAGGACTTCGATCAGTCCGGAATCGCTTCAGGGGCTTGCCGAGGGGCGGGCGCCGTCAGGGATGTGATCTTGATCAGCAGCGCCAGGTGGCCGTTGTCGAGATAGTTGAGCTGGCCGTTTTTGGTGTGGCTGTCCTGTTTCAGGTGTTCGCTGGCAGTGACCATGCCGTTGGCGTCGATCTGGTTGACCCAGAAGTCGGCGTTCACGTCGGTGAAGCGTCCGAGTTTCATTTCCAGCGTGCCCTCGATCGGGAACTGGCCGAACTGTTCCTTGCCGTCGCTGACTGCCACCTTGGTCGGCGCTTCGCCGAGGGTCTGCTGCCAGGCCTTGTGCATCAGCACACTGTAATCACCGCTGGCGCTGAGTTTGCTGGCAACGTCGCCGAGCGCAGGTGTGCGCAGGCTGTCATCACCCAGGCGTTGAGCGCCGACGGCCCAGTCTTCCGGGGCGGCACGGCTGACGATCGCTGGCACGGCGTTCTGGCGGACCAGAATCATTTCGACCTGATACAGGTCATCGGCGAAAACCGAAGGGGCTACCAAGGCAAGTAGCAAAGTCAGTGAGCGAAACAGGCGCATGCGGCGTCCTTCAAACAGTTTTCGGGAGGAGGCGCTCGAACAGCGCCTCTACAGTATTAAAGCGCTCTTCCGGGCGTTCCATCGGCACCTGGAACTTGAACATCGTGGCGCCTTCGAATTTGTAGCGTTTTGGCTGAGTCTGGATCAGTTTGATCAAGGTCATCGGGTCGACCGGCGTCTGCGCGGCGAACTCGATGCGTCCACCCTGCGGGCCACCGTCGACTTTCTTGATGCCCAGTTGTTCGGCCTGCAACTTCAGCGCGGTGATGCGCACCAGATTCTTGGTCGGCTCCGGCAGCAGGCCGAAACGATCGATCATCTCCACTTGCAGATCCTTCAGGCCTTCCTCGTCGGTGGCCGAAGCGATGCGCTTGTACAGAATCAGGCGGGCGTGAACGTCCGGCAGATAGTCTTCCGGAATCAGCGCCGGCACACGCAGGTTGACCTCCGGGCCACCGCCGAGCGGTTGATCGAGATTCGGTTGCTCGCCCTTGCGGATCGACTTCACCGCGCGCTCGAGCATCTCCATGTACAACGTAAAACCCACGGCCTGAATTTGCCCGCTCTGGCCATCGCCCAGCAGTTCGCCGGCGCCACGGATTTCCAGGTCGTTGGTCGCCAGCACGAAACCGGCGCCCAGATCCTGGGTGTTGGCAATCGCTTCCAGACGCTTTTCCGCGTCCGAAGTGATTTGCTGGCGTGGCGGCGTCAGCAGGTACGCGTAAGCCTGGTGGTGACTGCGGCCGACACGTCCGCGCAACTGGTGCAATTGCGCCAGACCGAACTTGTCGGCGCGCTCGATGATGATGGTGTTGGCGCTCGGCACGTCGATGCCGGTCTCGATGATGGTCGAGGCAATCAGCACGTTGAAGCGCTTGTGATAGAAGTCGCTCATCACCTGTTCGAGTTCGCGTTCGCGCATCTGTCCGTGACCGATGCCGATCCGTGCTTCCGGCACCAGTTCGGCGAGATCGGCAGCGCACTTCTCGATGGTCTTCACGTCGTTGTGCAGGTAGTAAACCTGCCCACCGCGCAGCAGTTCACGCAGCAGGGCCTCTTTGACCGTGCTCTTGTTCTGCTCCATGACGAAGGTGCGCACCGACAGGCGTCGCGCCGGCGGGGTGGCGATGATCGACAGATCGCGCATGCCCGACACCGCCATGTTCAGCGTGCGCGGAATCGGCGTGGCGGTCAGCGTGAGAATGTCGACTTCGCTGCGCAGGGCCTTGAGCTGTTCTTTCTGCCGGACACCGAAACGGTGTTCTTCGTCGATGATCACCAGACCCAGGTTTTTGATCTTCACGTCGTCGGACAGCAGCTTGTGCGTGCCGATGACAATGTCGATCTTGCCATCCGCCAGATCGGCGATCGCCGCGTTGACTTCCTTGGCCGATTTGAAGCGGCTCATCACTTCCACGGTCACTGGCCAGTCGGCGAAACGGTCGCGGAAACTGTTGTAGTGCTGCTGGGCGAGCAGGGTGGTCGGCACCAGAATCGCTACCTGGCGTCCGCCGTGCACGGCGATGAACGCAGCGCGCATCGCCACTTCGGTCTTGCCGAAACCGACGTCGCCGCAGACCAGACGATCCATCGGCTTTGGCGCGAGCATGTCTTCGCGCACGGCTTCGATGGTCGCTTGCTGGTCCGGCGTTTCTTCGAACGGGAAACCGGCGCTGAAGGTCGCGTAATCGGCTTTCGGGTCGGCAAACGCGTAGCCTTCGCGGGCGGCACGACGGGCATAGATGTCGAGCAGCTCAGCGGCGACATCGCGCACCTGTTCGGCGGCTTTGCGCTTGGCTTTCTGCCAGGTCTCGGAGCCGAGGCGGTGCAGCGGCGCCAGTGAGTCATCGCTGCCGGTGTAACGGGCGATCAGGTGCAGGTTGGCCACTGGCACGTAGAGCTTGGCGTTCTCCGCATATTCCAGGGTAAGAAATTCGGCCGCCTGGTTGTCGATCTCCAGAATCGTCAGGCCCAGATAACGTCCAACACCGTGATCGATGTGCACCACCGGCGCGCCTTCGCGCAGTTCGGTGAGGTTCTTGATTACCGCGTCGTTGTTGGCGTCGGCGCGTTTTTCCCGGCGACGACGCTGCATGACTCGCTGACCGAACAGCGGGCTCTCGGCCACCAGCGCCAGCGCCGGGTCATCGAGCATCAAGCCTTCGTCGAGCGGCGCGATGGTGATCGCCAGGCGATCCTTGCTCGAAACGAAGTCCGGCCAGCTGTCGACGGTTTTCGGCCGCAGCTTCAGCCGTTCCAGCAGCTCCAGCAGGACTTCACGCCGGCCCGCGGATTCGGCGGTGAACAGCACGCGTCCGGGGAATTCGTCGAGGAATGTCGAGAGCGCCGCCAGTGGTTGTGTGGCCTTGGCTTCGATCGCCAGGTTTGGCAGTGCCTGCGCCGGGAAGCGCTCGCGACCGGCACCGGATTCGACGTCCTGCTGACTGGCGACGACCCGTGGCCAGCTCTTGAGGCGGGCGAAGCAGTCTTCCACCGGCAGGAACAATTCCGCAGGCGGCAATAGAGGGCGCGATGGATCGACGCGGCGCTCTTCGTAGCGATTGCGCACGTCGTTCCAGAAGTTTTCTGCCGCTTGTTCGATACCCGGCAGCGAGAACACTTGAGTGTCCTGCGGCAGGTAATCGAACAGTGTCGAGGTTTCGTCGAAGAACAGCGGCAGGTAGTACTCGATACCGGCGGGTGTGATGCCGCTGCTCAAGTCCTGGAAAATCGGGCAGCGCCGGAAGTCGACGTCGAAACGCTCGCGGAAACGCGCCTTGAAGCGGGTGACCGCATCTTTCTGCAGCGGAAATTCTCGCGCCGGCAGCAGCTTGACCGAATCGACCTTGTCGATGGAGCGCTGGTTTTCCGGATCGAAGGTGCGCAGGGGTTTCGATTTCGTCGTCGAACAGGTCGATGCGATAGGGCAGTTTGCTGCCCATCGGGAACAGGTCGATCAGCGCGCCGCGTACGGTGAACTCGCCGTGCTCGTAAACCGTATCGACGTAGCGATAGCCGCTGGCCTCAAGGCGTGAGCGCATCTGTTCGACATCGAGCTTCTGCCCGACATCCAGCACCAGACTGCTGCCGAGCAGAAACTTGGTCGGCGCCAGGCGGTGCAGGGCGGTGGTGATCGGCACCACCAGCACGCCGTGCGCCAGTTCCGGCAGTCTATAAAGGCTGGCGATACGCTGGGAGATGATGTCCTGGTGCGGCGAGAACAGATCGTACGGCAGGGTTTCCCAGTCGGGGAAATGCAGTACGGGCAAATCCGGGGCGAAGAAACTCAGCTCCTGTTCCAGCCGTTCGGCACTCTGGCTGTCGGCGGTCAGTAGCAGGGGTGAAGCGCTTGGCAGCGCTGGCAGCCTCGGCAATCGCGAGGCTGAGGGCAGCACCGGGCAGGTTGCCCCAATGCTGTTTACCTGCCGCGGCAGGGAGAAGCGGTAGACGCAGAACGGGCACGGAAGGTTGAGCTCCAGGCTTTGCGACAAAGTCGGTAATTGTAGCGGCGTCAGGTGCCGGCTGTCAGTTGCAGACTGCGTCTATCTTCGCGGTTTGCGCAAAATGTAGTGGTAACCATAAAAACGAGCACTTTTTTAGTGGTTATGTAGTGCCGAAATCGACTGGTGTTACGGAGGGTTACAGACATCGTCTAACAGTCGTCGAAAAATTGACTGCGCTGGAAGCCCCGGTTTTACTGGGCTGGCGCGGGGCGTGATTTTTTTGAACGGGATTTTGTTACCGATTGCGCGACAAGCGCGCATTGCTACAAGAGGTTCTCGGCGGCATAATGTAGCCCCTTTTTTCTGCCCCTACATGTGGAAGGTTCCCGTGACTCAGAAGCCCGACCAGTGTCTTGGTGAATGGATCGACCGTGAAGCACTCGCAGAAGCGATGATTCCGCTTATCGGTCAGCTCTACCGCAATAACAACGTGGTGAGCTCGATCTATGGCCGCAGCCTGATCAACCAGTCTGTCATCGCGATTCTCAAAGCTCACCGCTTTGCTCGCCACCGTTCCTCCGACGATAGCGAACTCTCCGTCCACGAAACATTCCCTCTGCTGAAAGCCATGAGCGAGCTCAAGCTCGGCGCGGCTTCGGTAGACCTGGGCAAGTTGGCGTTCAAATTCCGTAGTGAAGGCAATGGCCGCAGCGCCGAGCAGTTCGTGCGTGAAGAACTGGCTGACGTGGTTGGTCAGCAAAACGCTTCGGCCCGCAAAGGCACTGACGTTGTGCTGTACGGCTTCGGTCGTATCGGCCGTCTGCTGGCGCGCATCCTGATCGAGAAAACCGGTGGTGGCGACGGTCTGCGTCTGCGTGCCATCGTCGTGCGCAAAGGCGCCGAAAACGACCTGACCAAGCGCGCCAGCCTGCTGCGTCGCGATTCGGTACACGGTCCGTTCAACGGCACCATCGTCATCGACGAAGAAAACAACACCATCACCGCCAACGGTAACCTGATCCAGGTGATCTACGCGAAGAACCCGACCGAGGTGGATTACACCCAGTACGGCATCAAAGACGCGCTGCTGGTGGACAACACCGGTGTATGGCGTGACGCCGATGGCCTGGGTCAGCACCTGCAATGCCCGGGTGTCGCTCGCGTTGTTCTGACCGCGCCTGGCAAAGGCAAGCTGAAGAACATCGTTCACGGTATCAACCACAACGAAATCACCGCTGACGACAAGATCGTGTCCGCCGCTTCCTGCACCACCAACGCCATCGTGCCGGTGCTGAAGGCTGTGAATGACAAGTTCGGCATCATCAACGGTCACGTCGAAACCGTTCACTCGTACACCAACGACCAGAACCTGATCGACAACTTCCACAAGGGCGATCGCCGTGGCCGTTCCGCCGCGCTGAACATGGTGATCACCGAAACCGGTGCTGCCACCGCTGCTGCCAAGGCTCTGCCTGAGCTGGCCGGCAAGCTGACCGGTAACGCGATCCGCGTTCCGACGCCAAACGTGTCGATGGCCATTCTCAACCTGAACCTTGAGAAAGCCGCCAGCCGTGAAGAGATGAACGAGTACCTGCGCTACATGGCGCTGCACTCCGATCTGCACAAGCAAATCGACTTCGTCAACTCGCAGGAAGTGGTGTCCACTGACTTCGTGGGTTCGCGTCACGCCGGTGTGGTCGACGCTGAAGCGACCATCGTTCAGGACAACCGCGTTGTTCTGTACGTCTGGTACGACAACGAGTTCGGCTACAGCTGCCAGGTGGTTCGCGTGATGGAAGACATGGCCGGTGTAAACCCGCCAGCGTTCCCGCGCTAAGCCTTCGCTGCAAATGAAAACGCCCCGACTTAGGTCGGGGCGTTTTTTTATGCCTGCTGAATCTTTATTGCCTGTACCGGCCTCTTCGGGAGCAAGCCCCCTCCCACAGGTTTGGCGGTGTTCACACAATCATGTTGGCACCACCGGTCCTTGTGGGAGGGGGCTTGCTCCCGAAGGCGTTTTATCGGGCGCCACCTGCCACGGCCGCTTGCGCAGTCCGCAGTTCATGTTTGTTGCCACGGAACAGCACCAGCGTCGCAATCAACCCCAGTACCGCCGCACCGCTGAGCCAGATCCCCGGCGCAGCCTTGTTGTCCAGCACATGGATCAGATAAGTACAGGCTGCTGGCGTGAAGCCACCAAAGGTCGCCGTCGCCAGGCTATAGGCCAGCGAGAATCCGGTGGTGCGCACTTCCACCGGCATGATTTCGGTCAGAGCCACGACCATCGCGCCGTTGTACGAACCGTACAGGAACGACAGCCACAGTTCGACGATCAGCAGATGACTGAAACTCGGGTTCGCCACCAGCCACGACAGCGCTGGGTAGGCGGTCAGGATCGCCAGAATGGTCGCCGCCAGCAGTAGGGGTTTGCGCCCGATCTTGTCGGACACCGCGCCCATCACCGGCAGCCAGAAGAAGTTCGACAGACCGATGCACACGGTCACCAGCAGCGCGTCGAAATCCGACAGATGCAGTTCAGCCTTGCCGAAGGTCGGGGTGTAGGCGGTGATGAGGTAGAACGAAACCGTGGTCATCACCACCAGCGCCATGCCGGCGATGACGATGCCAAAGTTCTGACCGATTGAGCGGACGATTTCCCGCAGGGTAGGGCGATGTTTGCGCGCCTGGAATTCCGGGGTTTCCTCCAGCGAACGACGAATGACGAAGATCACCGGAACAATCATGCAGCCGATCAGGAACGGCACGCGCCAGCCCCAGTCACCCATCTGTTCCGGGCTCAGCCAGTGGTTGAGGCCAACCCCGAGCAGGCCGGCAAACACCACCGCCGCCTGCTGGCTGGCGGACTGCCAACTGACGAAAAAGCCTTTGCGGCCCGGCGTGGCGATTTCCGCCAGATACACCGAAACACCGCCCAGCTCGACGCCGGCCGAGAAGCCTTGCAGCAAACGACCGAATAGCACGATCAGTGGGGCGGCGACGCCGAGGGTGGCGTAGCCGGGGACACAGGCAATCAGCACTGTACCGGCGGCCATCAGCGCCAACGTAATGATCAGACCCTGGCGACGGCCATGGCGGTCGATATAGGCACCGAGGAAAATCGCTCCCAGCGGACGCATCAGGAAGCCGGCACCGAACGTCGCCAGGGAGAGCATCAGGGAAGCGAAGGCGCTGTCGGCCGGGAAGAAGGTTTTGGCAATGGCCGTGGCGTAGAAGCCATAGACCATAAAGTCGAACATCTCGAGAAAATTGCCGCTGACAACGCGAAAAATCGCTTTGCCTTTGCCCGTGGTGGAGGACATTGGTTCGTACTCTCTGTTGGCTGTCTTATTGGAAATCCCTGAACTAGACACGTCCTCGCCGTCACGCGGCAAACTCAGGCAGTACCCGTGAACAGTTTTGTAACCATATGTGTATAAAGAACGTTAGGCAACAATTGGTTAGGGCACTGCTTAAACGATATAGCCATTACGAAGGCCAGCATGAGGCTTTCAAGCGAATGAAAAACCTGTAGGAGCTGCGGAACGCTGCGATCTTTGATGTTGCTTGAAAAGATCAAAAGCAAAAGATCGCAGCCTCGTTTCACTCGGCAGCTCCTACAGGTTCTGGCGCATAATCTTCAGCTTTGTGTGGGGAGTAGGGGATTTGTCTAAAAGGAGGCTGATCAGCCTTTTGCTGCTGGTGGGCGCCTTGTCCGGCTGCGGCAACGGCGATTCCATGGAAAGCTTCGGCGGTCCGACCATGGGCAGCACCTATTCAATCAAGTACGTGCGCCACGCCGGTCTTCCCGAGGTCGCGCAGGTCCAGCTTGAAGTGGAAAAAATCCTCACCGACGTCGATCAGCAGATGTCGACCTATCGCAGTGACTCAGACATCGAGCGCTTCAATGCTTTGCCGGCGAACAGCTGTCAGACCATGCCGGCTGCCGTGCTCGAATTGGTCCGTGTCGGCGAACAGCTGTCAGAGCAAAGCGAAGGTTCCTACGACCTGACCGTCGAGCCGCTGATGAACCTGTGGGGGTTCGGCCCGCAAGGGCGTGAAGAGAAAGTCCCCGACTCCGCCGCGCTGGCCGAAACCCTGCAGCGAGTCGGCTACCGCCATTTGCATATCGACGGCGACCGCTTGTGCAAGGACGCCGCTGTCGAAGTCGACTTCAACAGCATCGCCGCCGGTTACGCGGTCGACACCATCGCCGCCAGGCTCGAGTCGATGGGCATCCATGACTATCTCGCCGAAGCCACCGGTGAGCTAAAGGCCAAGGGCAAGAAGCTTGATGGCTCATCCTGGCGTATTGCGCTGGAAGAGCCCCGAGACGATCAACAGGTGGCCGAACGGATCATTCAGGTCGACGACTACGGGGTTTCCACCTCCGGTGATTACCGCAACTATTTCCTGCAGGATGGCCGGCGCTATTCCCACACCTTCGATGCGCGGAGCGGGGCGCCGGTCCTACATAACCTGGCGTCAGTCACGGTAATTCATCCTTCAGCGTTGATGGCCGATGGACTATCGACGCTGTTGCTGATTCTCGGGCCTGAACGGGCTTGGGACTATGCCGAAAAACATGACATTGGTGCATTCTTCGTGATTCGTGCCGATACAGGTTTTGTTATCCGCACCAGTGCGGCTTTCGAACGCCTCAGTGGCGCAAAAATTGACTGAAAACAGTACGAAAGCTGGCGTTGTAGTGCAGGCAAAAGTAGCCTACGACGCGACCAAGGGTTAATGTGCGCGGCGTTGACGCTTCTATAGACTGTGTCCGGGTTCTTTACTGACCCCCAATTGTTCCTTCGCGCCACGATTCGGCGTGATTTAGCCGCCGGTGCTGCTGGCACCGCGGCCTGTTCTGAGGAGTACGCATGGCTGTCTACAACTACGACGTGGTGGTGTTGGGTTCCGGCCCGGCGGGAGAAGGCGCGGCAATGAACGCCGCCAAAGCAGGGCGCAAGGTGGCGATGGTCGATAGCCGTCGCCAGGTCGGCGGCAACTGCACCCACCTGGGAACCATCCCGTCCAAGGCCCTGCGTCACTCGGTGCGGCAGATCATGCAGTTCAACACCAACCCGATGTTCCGGGCGATCGGCGAACCGCGCTGGTTCTCCTTCCCGGACGTGTTGAAAAGCGCCGAGAAAGTCATTTCCAAACAAGTCGCTTCGCGCACTGGCTACTACGCCCGTAACCGCGTCGACGTGTTCTTCGGCACCGGCAGCTTCGCCGACGAGCAAACCATCGAAGTGGTCTGCGCCAACGGCGTGGTCGAGAAGCTGGTGGCCAAGCACATCATCATCGCCACCGGTTCGCGCCCTTATCGCCCGGCGGACATCGATTTCAATCACCCGCGTATCTACGATAGCGACACCATCCTCAGCCTCGGCCACACCCCGCGCAAACTCATCGTTTACGGCGCCGGTGTGATCGGTTGCGAATACGCCTCGATCTTCAGCGGTCTGGGGGTACTGGTTGAACTGGTGGACAACCGCGGTCAGTTGCTGAGCTTCCTCGACTCGGAAATCTCCCAGGCGTTGAGCTATCACTTCAGCAACAACAACATAACCGTGCGCCACAACGAAGATTACGATCGCGTTGAGGGCGTCGATAATGGGGTTATCCTGCACCTCAAGTCCGGCAAGAAGATCAAGGCCGACGCCTTGCTCTGGTGCAACGGCCGTACCGGCAACACCGACCAGCTCGGTCTCGAAAACATCGGGGTCAAGGTCAACAGCCGTGGCCAGATCGAAGTCGACGAGGCCTACCGCACTTGCGTGCCGAACATCTACGGCGCCGGCGACGTGATCGGCTGGCCGAGCCTGGCCAGTGCCGCCCACGACCAGGGTCGTTCGGCTGCCGGCAGCATCGTCGATAACGGTAGCTGGCGCTTTGTGAACGATGTGCCGACCGGCATCTACACCATTCCGGAGATCAGCTCGATCGGCAAGAACGAGCAGGAGCTGACCCAGGCCAAGGTGCCGTATGAAGTCGGCAAGGCGTTCTTCAAGAGCATGGCGCGTGCGCAGATCGCCGGCGAGCCGCAAGGCATGCTGAAGATCCTGTTCCACCGTGAAACCCTGGAAGTGCTGGGCGTCCACTGCTTCGGTTATCAGGCGTCGGAGATCGTGCACATCGGTCAGGCGATCATGAGCCAGCCGGGCGAGTTGAATACGCTGAAGTACTTCGTCAACACCACGTTCAACTACCCGACAATGGCCGAAGCCTATCGGGTAGCGGCGTACGACGGCCTCAACCGGCTTTTTTGACGGGCTCCGGCCGGTGGCCTGAGCCGGCCGGGGAGACCGATTTCAGCAATTCTCGAGGGTGGCAGTGGCCAAACCGGGAAAGTCTGTAATCAGGCTGTCAACGCCGAAGAAGTCGGCGAGTCTGCGCATCAGCGCAGGCTCGTTGACGGTCCACACCGAGACATGCAGCCCCTGACGCTGCGCCTTCTGCAGGCGTTCCGGCGTACACAGCGTCCAGTTCAGAGCCAGAATCTCACAGCCATAGCTGGCCGCGACCTTTAGCGGGTCGAGCCAGGCGTATTCGGCCACCAGTCCACGCGACACGTCCGGTACCAGGTCCAGCGCCGCTTTCAGCACTTCCCGCGAGCTCGAAGTGATGGTGACCTTGTCCAGCAGGCCATGACGCTGGGCCATTTCGCGAATCGCCAGTACGGTAGTCGCGGCGCGGGTGCGCGATGCACTTTTGACTTCCAGCTGCCAGTGCTCGAAATCACATTTTTCGAACAGCTCTTCCAGTGTCGGAATCGGGCACGGCTTGATCCAGCCCGGGCCGCCCTTGCGCGCGTCGTAGGTCACCAGTTCGGCGGCGGTGTGCTCGACCACCTTGCCGCGCCGGTCGGTGGTGCGCTTGAGGGTCGGGTCGTGGATCACCATCAGCTCGCCGTCCTTGGACAGGTGCAGATCCAGTTCGCAACGGCGCACGCCGTGCTTGAGACATTCCTGAAAACTGGTCAGGGTATTTTCCGGTGCTTCGCCCTTGGCGCCGCGGTGGCCGTAGATGAGGGTCACGGTGCTTCCTTAATTTAAATGCCTGATTCGTTCTGTTCACGGGCCAGGCGTCGTTCCTGGGCCTGTTTCTGCAAGATATAGCGGGCGAGCAACTGGCGCTGGGCGTCGGTCAAGTGTTCGAACTCGGTGCCGACGTCGTAGCCGTCGCCCTTGCGGTCGCAATGGGTGACGCGGGCGCGCAGCAGCAGGCCCAGTGCCTGCGGCATCAGCACCAGTTTCACCGAAAGGTGCGCGCCAGTGGCAATCGGGGTCGGGTGCTGAAAGTCGATCCCGCCTTCGGAGATGATCACCGGTTGCGGCTCGCCGATATGGCCGAGCACGGTCAGGGCGACCACCTGGCTGAGCAGGTCGATGCGTTTGTTCTGGGATTTGAGAAACGCGGCGATCGCCCGGTCGCGCTCGCTGATCTGGCGTAACAGGTGCTGCGACTCGAATTCGCTCAGGTGCAGTTCGCTGAGCAGGTTGAACAGCGGGGAAGCATCCTGCAACACTTCCTGGCCTGCGGCTTCGGGAGCGGACAGGGGCCGAATTTCCAGTGCGATCATGTCCTCGATACGGTAGTATTCGCGGCGATCTTCTTCATCTAATGTCGACATGGCGAACCCATGGTAGCGGCGGTGGTCTGAGTGTAAAGCTGGTTATCGACCCCCGCCACAAGGACGTTCCTTTTCCCTCCGAACAAGCCCCGACATGTTCAGACCTCTCTTCGTATTTATCGGCACGCGTTATACCCGTGCAAAGCGTCGCAATCATTTTGTGTCATTCATTTCCCTGACTTCGATGATCGGGCTCGCCCTCGGCGTGATCGTGATGATCGTGGTGCTTTCGGTGATGAACGGCTTCGATCATGAGATGCGCACCCGCGTGTTGGGCATGGTGCCCCACGCGACTCTTGAAACCGGCGAACCGATCAACGATTGGCAGAGCCTGGCCGCCAAGGTCAAACGCAACCCTGAGGTGACGGCGGTTGCGCCGTTTACTCAGATGCAGGGCTTGCTGACCAACAACGGCCAGGTGTCCAAGGTGTTGCTCAACGCCATCGACCCCGCGCTCGAGCGCAATGTGTCGATCATCGACAACTTCATGAAGCAGGGCAAACTCGACGATTTGACGCCGGGCAGCTTCGGCATCGTCATCGGCGACAAGGCCGCGACCAAGCTCGGCGTGGGCCTCGGTGACAAGGTCACCTTCGTCGCGCCGGAGGTCAGCGTGACCCCGGCCGGGATGTTCCCGCGCATGAAGCGTTTCACCGTGGTCGGCATTTTTCATGTCGGCGCCGGTGAGCTGGACGGCTATCTGGGCGTCACCAACCTGCAGGATCTGGCGAAGATGCACCGCTGGAAGCCTGATCAGGTGCAGGGCATCCGGTTGAAGTTCGATGATCTGTTCCAGGCGCCGCGCGTGGCCTGGACCATCGCCCAGCAGTTGGGCGAAGACCATTACTACGCCCGCGACTGGACCCGCACCCACGGCAACCTGTATCAGGCGATCCGCATGGAAAAAGCCATGATCGGTCTGCTGTTGCTGCTGATCGTTGCGGTGGCTGCGTTCAATATCATTTCCACGCTGGTGATGGTGGTAAATGACAAGAAGAGCGACATCGCCATTCTGCGTACCCTCGGCGCTACGCCGGGGACGATCATGCGCACGTTCATGGTGCAGGGCACCGTGATCGGCGTGGTCGGTACGGCGATTGGTGCCGTGGTCGGGATCTTCGCTGCGCTCAACGTCAGTGCGGCGATTTCCGCCCTCGAAGGGCTGATCGGCCACAAGTTCCTCAACGCCGATGTGTATTTCATTGATTACCTGCCGTCGCAGGTGCAGAGCCAGGACGTGGTCATGGTCTGCGCTGCTGCGTTGGTCCTGAGTTTCCTCGCCACCCTGTATCCCGCCTGGCGTGCTGCGCGCACCCAGCCGGCGGAGGCGCTACGTTATGAGTGAGTCGGGCATGAGTGATAAAGCAATTTTGAGCTGCCGCAACCTGGGCAAATCCTACGAGGAAGGCCCGGAGTCGGTGCAAGTGTTGGCCGGTCTGCAACTGGAGTTGCACCCGGGCGAGCGTGTGGCGATCGTCGGCAAGTCCGGTTCCGGCAAAAGTACCTTGCTCAACCTGCTGGGCGGTCTCGACACGCCGACTGAAGGCAGCGTCTGGCTCGACGGCGAAGAACTGTCGGCGCTGAGCGAGAAGAAGCGTGGCCTGCTGCGTAACCGTGCCTTGGGGTTCGTGTACCAGTTCCACCACTTGCTGCCGGAATTCACCGCGCTGGAAAACGTCTGCATGCCGCTGCTGATCGGCAAGACCGCGATCCCGCAAGCACGTCAGCGCGCTACCGCGTTGCTGGAGCGGGTGGGGCTGGGCCATCGTCTGGAGCACAAACCGGCCGAGCTGTCCGGTGGCGAGCGCCAGCGTGTGGCCATCGCCCGGGCGCTGGTGAACAATCCAGGCCTGGTGATGCTCGACGAGCCAACCGGCAACCTTGATTCGCACACCGCCGAAGGCATCCAGGACTTGATGCTGGAACTCAGCACTTCAATGCGCACGGCGTTCCTGGTGGTGACTCACGACATGAACCTGGCCCGCCAGATGGACCGCGTCCTTCAATTGCAGGAAGGCTGCCTGACTCCAATCGCTTGAGAGCTACTGCGCTCGGAAATACTGCGTTAAAAACAGGCTCGGAATGCTCATTTACAGCCAGTAGACTCCGCTTCCTCGCCTGTTTTTGCCTTGTCTTTCCTTCGCTCGCTACGCTCTCAAGCGATTGGCCGCTTTTTTAAGCTTGATTTTTTATACGGTGCCCCAGCGAATGTTCAGACCGTTATCGATCTTTATCGGCACGCGCTATACCCGCGCCAAGCGCCGCAATCGCTTTGTTTCGTTCATCTCGATGACTTCGATGATCGGGCTCGCCCTCGGCGTGCTGGCGATGATCGTGGTGCTGTCGGTGATGAACGGCTTCCAGCGCGAAATGAGCTCGCGCATCCTTGGCATGGTGCCGCACGCGACCATCGTTGGCGTCAAGCCGATCGATGACTGGCAGCCGGTCGCCGCCGCCGCGCTGAAAAATCCGGAAGTGACCGCCGCCGTGCCGTTCACCGAGATGGAAGGCATGCTGTCTTACAAGGGTTTGATGCAGCCGATCCAGATCAGCGGCGTCGACCCGGCCCAGGAAGGCAAGGTGTCGATTGTGGCCCAGCACATTGTGCAGGGACGTCTCGATGACCTGAAGCCGGGCGAGTTCGGTGTAGTGATCGGTGAAATCACCGCGCGGCGCTTCCGCCTCAACGTCGGCGACAAGATCACTCTGATCGTGCCGGAAGTCAGCACCGCACCGGGGGGCATTACCCCGCGCATGCAGCGCCTGAACGTGGTCGGTGTGTTCAAGGTCGGCGCCGAACTGGACGGTTCGATGGGCCTGATCCACGTGGCCGATGCCGCGACCATGCAGCACTGGCAGCCGAATCAGGTGCAGAGTGTGCGCCTTGCGGTGAAGGATCTGTACGCCGCGCCGAAAGTCTCCTCGGACATCGCCGCAGGCCTGGGCGATGAGTTCAAGGCTGACGACTGGACTCACACCCAGGGCAGCCTGTTCAGCGCGATGAAAATGGAAAAAACCATGATCGGCCTGCTGTTGCTGATGATCGTCGCGGTGGCGGCGTTCAATATCATCGCCACGCTGATCATGGTGGTGAACGACAAAGGCGCAGACATCGCGATCCTGCGCACCATCGGCGCCACGCCACGGCAGATCATGGCGATCTTCATGGTGCAGGGCACGGTGATCGGCATTGTCGGCACATTGATTGGTGGCGTGCTCGGCGTGATCGCGGCGCTGAACGTCAGCGAAATGGTTGGCTGGGTCGAGCGCGTTACCGGGCAGCACATCTTCAGTTCCGACGTGTACTTCGTCAGCAACCTGCCTTCGGAATTGCAGGGCGGGGATGTGCTGTTGATCTGCTCGGCGGGCTTTATTCTGAGCTTCCTGGCGACGGTGTACCCGGCGTTGCGGGCGGCGAAGATCGAGCCGGCGCATGCGCTGAGATATTCGTAAGCTCTATTACCGCTATCGCGAGCAGGCTCACTCCTACAGGGGAATGCATTTCAACTGTAGGAGTGAGCCTGCTCGCGAAGGGGCCGGACCTGCTGGCCTCAATTCCCCTTGGGCAACTCAATCACAAACCGCGTCCACCCCGCAGCCGATTCGCAATGAATCTGCCCACCATGGGCGCGGACGATCGATTGGGTAATCGCCAGCCCCAGCCCCGCATGTTCACTGCTGCCTTCCTGCCGCGCCGGATCTGCTCGATAAAACCGGTCAAACAGCCGTGGCAACAACTCTGCCGAAATGCCTTCGCCACTGTTCTCCACCGACACCTGCGCTATGTGCGGTTGATCGACGATGGACAGGCGCACGCTGCCTGACGCCGGGGTGAAGCGCAGCGCGTTATCCAGCAGATTCGACAAGGCCCGGCGCAACATATTGCGATCACCTTCCATGCGCGCATGACCTTCGCGGCTCAGCGTCACCCCGGCGTCCTCGGCCAGTGGCGCAAAAAACTCCAGCAGCACATCGCTCTCATCCGCCAATTCCAGTGCCTCACGCTTGGGCATCAGCAAACCGTGATCAGCCTTGGCCAGATAAAGCATGTCGTTGACCAGTTGCGCCATCCATTGCAGTTCTTCGAGATTGCTGTGCAGGGCTTCGCGGTAATCCTCGATCGGTCGCGGGCGGGTGAGGGTGACCTGGGTGTGGGTCAGCAGGTTCGACAGCGGTGTGCGCAGTTCATGGGCGATGTCGGCAGAGAACGCCGACAGCCGTTGAAACGAGTCATCGAGGCGTCCGAGCATGGCGTTGAAGCTGTGGGCCATTTCCGCAAGTTCTGGCGGCATTTGCGCTTCCGGCAGTCGGGCGTTGAGCGAATGTGCAGAAATCCCACGGGCGACTGCGCTCATACGGCGCAACGGACGCAAACCGCTGCGCGCGGCCCACGCGCCGAGCAGCGCAGTGGCCAGGGCCGACAAGCCGACGGTCAGCCAGATCAGATGCTGCATGCGTTGCAGGAAGTGCTGGTGGTGGGTGATGTCCAGCAGCAGCGTCAGTTGTGGCGAGTCGGGTTGATCCGGGTGGAGCGGGGCGTTGAGCACGCGGTAGTCGGCGCCGTCATGGCTGATGGTCGACAGGCCCGGCTGTTGCGGCAAGTCCTGCGGTAAATTGATCGAGCTGTCGTACCAGCGCTGGCCGTCACTGCCGGTAATACGCAGCGCCAGATCGGCCTGACGGCTCAGCTCATCCGCCAGCCGCGCCTCACGCTGAACGGGTTGCACATCCTGCAAGGCCCGGCGCAAACCGATCAGCTTGCCGTCGAGCAATTGCTGGTCGAGCTCAATGAAGTGCGCCTCGCTGGCGCGGCTGAACAGCACCCCGGCGAACAGCGAGACCACGGCGGTGCAGGCGGCAAAGAGCAGCGCCAGACGAGAAGTCAGCGACAGGCGACGCATCAGGCCGGACGCTCTTCAAGCACGTAACCCATGCCGCGCACGGTGTGGATCAGTTTGTTGGGGAAGTCATCGTCGATCTTCAGGCGCAGGCGCCGGATCGCCACTTCGATCACGTTGGTGTCGCTGTCGAAGTTCATGTCCCAGACTTGCGAGGCAATCAGCGATTTCGGCAGCACTTCACCCTGACGGCGCAGAAGCATTTCCAGCAGGGCGAATTCCTTGGCGGTCAGGTCGATGCGCTGACCACTGCGTTCGACCCGACGGCGAATCAGGTCCAGACGCAGGTCGGCCAGTTGCAGACTGGTTTCCTGGGGCAGGGCGCTGCCCCGGCGCAGCAGGCTGCGCACCCGGGCCAGCAGTTCGGAGAAGGCGAAGGGTTTGACCAGATAATCGTCGGCGCCGAGTTCGAGGCCGTGCACCCGGTCTTCCACGGCGTCCTTGGCGGTGAGAAACAGTACCGGCGTGTCGAGGCCGGCGTTGCGCACCGCCTGCAGAATCTGCCAGCCACTGCGCCCGGGCAGCATCACGTCGAGAATCAACAGCGCATAATCCCCGTTCAACGCCAGTTGCTGACCGCTGACGCCGTCGGCCACCAGTTCTGTGTTGAAGCCGGCCTCGGTCAGGCCCTGGCGCAGGTAGTGGCCGGTTTTCGGTTGGTCTTCGACGATCAGCAGTTTCATGGGCGACTCGGGTTGTAGGAACAAAAGCGTTATACCGTGGGAGCAGGCGACACGCGCCAACCTGACAAAGTTGTAATCTGCCTGTCAGGTAGCTGCCAGCGCAGGCGGGCTAGAGTTTCCCACAGGCTGAACCTTATCTTGTTGGAGTATGACTATGTTTTTGCGCAACCCTCTGGCCGTCGCCGCCTGTGTGCTGGCGCTGAGTTCACCTGTCTGGGCCGCACCCGCGCACAGCTATGATTTCGGCCAACCGGCACCAGCAGCCAAGGCTACTCGCAGCATTGAAGTTGTACTGAACGACATGTCGTTCGATCCCAAGGCGATTCAGGTCAAGGCCGGTGAGACGGTTCGCTTTGTGCTGGTGAATAAAGGCCAGTTGCTGCACGAATTCAACCTCGGTGACGCCGCGATGCATGCCCAACACCAGCAGGAAATGTTGCAGATGCAGCAAAGCGGCATGCTCACGCCTACCGGCATGAAAGAAATGTCCCACGACATGGCGGGCATGGATCACGGCAGCATGGGCCACGGCATGAAGCACGACGACCCCAACAGCGTGCTGGTCGAGCCGGGCAAGACCGCCGAGCTGACGTGGACCTTCAGCAAGGCCACCAGCCTGGAATTTGCCTGCAATATTCCCGGTCACTACCAGGCGGGCATGGTCGGCAAACTGACTGTCAGTCAGTAAGCACTCAAAGGCGGGCGCAAAGGCTGATAGAATCCGCTGATTCTTCAGTCAGGTTTCCGCCATGCATCCCGCAGCCGAACATTCGCCGCTGGGCAAATCCAGCGAATACATCGCCACGTACACGCCGTCCCTGCTGTTCCCGATTCCGCGCACCGCGAAATGGGCCGAGCTGGGCCTGACCGCCGAAACCCTGCCGTATAAAGGCGTGGATTTCTGGAATTGCTTCGAACTGTCGTGGTTGTTGCCATCGGGCAAGCCGGTGGTGGCGATCGGTGAATTCAGCATTCCGGCGGATTCGCCGAACATTATCGAATCGAAGTCGTTCAAGTTGTACCTGAACTCGCTGAATCAGACACCGTTTGCCGATATCGCCAGCCTGGAGGCGACGCTGGTCAAGGACCTGTCGGCCGCTGCCGGCAAACCGGTCGGCGTACGGGTACGCAGCCTGAAGGACGTCGAAGCCGAAGGCGTCGTGGCGTTGCCGGGCGTGTGCATCGACGATCTGGACATCAGCGTCAGCAACTATGAGCATCCGCGTCCGGAACTGCTGCGTTGCGATGATTCGAAGATTGTCGAAGAGAGCGTGCATAGCCATCTGCTCAAATCCAACTGCCCGGTGACCAGTCAGCCGGACTGGGGCAGCGTGGTGGTGGAATATCGTGGCGCGGCGCTGGATCACGCGAGTCTGCTGGAATACATCGTCAGTTTCCGCCAGCACTCGGACTTCCACGAGCAGTGTGTGGAGCGGATTTTCCTCGACCTGCAGCGTTTGCTGAAGCCGGAGAAACTGACGGTGTTTGCGCGCTATGTGCGTCGGGGTGGGCTGGATATCAACCCGTATCGCAGCACTGAAGCGGTACAACTGCCGAACCACCGCCTGGTCCGTCAATAAACATCTGAATTGTGGGAGCGGGCTTGCTCGCGAAAGCGGTCTGTCAGTTGATGATGCATTGGCTGACAGACCGCTTTCGCGAGCAAGCCCGCTCCCACATTGGAATGTGTTTCAAATTGTGGAAATGAAAAAGCCCTGCCAGCGCTGGCAGGGCTTTTTGCATTTCAGGGGAGGGAAATCAGATCCCCATGCTACCCAACGCATTGACGATATTGCGCAGGGTGCCGGCAATGGCCGGGTGTTCGAGTTCAAAGCGGTCCACCGCCAGGTTCACGCCATCGGCGATGCTGGCATCCTGAGTGGCGCTCTCCAGTTTGATTTCAGTTTCGATCTGCGCCATCAGCGCATGCAGATCTTCACGTTCGGCTTCGGACAGCGGAGGATTCTGCTCCAGTTGCTCGCGCAGGGTGTCGAGTTGTTTTTGCAGTTCTTGGGCGGGCATGGTGGGGTTCCTTTTATCAAGAGGCACTGGCATTGACCGCAGCCGCGCGCCAAAGGTCTATGGCTGACCTTTAGATTAATCCACTCTGCGGCAACCTGCATGATCCCGGTCAGGGCTTTTCGCCCTTGAGGCGGCGCAGGTTGATGTCGGCCAGGCAGGTGTCGAGTTCGCCCAGATGATCGATCACCGAATGCACGCCCAGCCCGAACAACTGCAGGGTTGCCTTACCGCGTCGTTGGTCGCGTTCGTTCTGGCTCAGCGCTTGCCACTCGCTCGGCGACAGGCCGCACAGTGAGCCGCAGGACGCCAGGCCGATGGTCCACAGCCCGGCGTTGAGGCCCGCTTGCAGCAACCGGGGCTCGCCGCTCACCAGCACGCAGCCATCCAGGCAGCTGACGTTCAAACCCATCAGCGCCTGCCAGCAGGCGTTCGGTGCGGGCCATGGATTGATTGTTGCTGAATATTGCGTCGGTTTGATCCACGCCGGCAGAGAGGCCGCCAAGGGGTGCGCGAGGGCAGGGGGCAGCTCGTCGATCCACGCACAGGGAATCTGCTGGCGCTGCAGGCTGAGCAGGCTGTCGAGAGCGCCGGGTGTGGCGTCGGCGTGCTCGGGCAGTACGCTGGCGTGTTGATGGGCACGGGCGCCGAAATCCACCAGACAGCCACTGAGTCCGAACAGCACGGCGGTCAGGCCGGGCGCGGCGACAGGCAAGACTTCAGCATGGGTCATGGCAACGTCCCTGAAATAGGCATGAGGCTAGGCGACGCCGGTGACAGTTGGATGACAGGTGTGTGAAGGCGCTCCCTGGAAACGTCCGGCATTACTCTTCACGGGTGGACTGCCCAAAACGGCTTTTGCGCTTATACTAGCGCTCTTAACGCCTGGGCCCGGGTGCCCGCGCCAGTAAAAATCCAAGGAGTTTTTCTATGCGCTGGAGCAATCCTCTCGCTCAGCTATGTGTATGTGCCAGCGTCCTGCTGGTTCCGTTCGCCGCCAACGCTGCAACGGAAGAAGACCCTTGGGAAAGCGTCAACCGCCCGATCTTCCAGTTCAACGACTTCGTCGACACCTACGCGCTCAAGCCGCTGGCGCAGGGTTATGAGTTCGTGACGCCGCAGTTCCTCGAAGACGGCATCCACAACATGTTCCGCAACGTCGGTGACGTCACCAACCTGGCGAACAACATTCTGCAGGCCAAGCCGGCAGCAGCCGGTGTCGATACCGCGCGTATCATCTTCAACACCACCTTCGGCCTGCTGGGCTTCTTCGATGTCGGTACCAAAATGGGCCTGAATCGCAGTGACGAAGACTTCGGTCAGACCCTCGGTTACTGGGGCGTCAGCAGCGGCCCTTACGTGATGCTGCCGTTGCTCGGCCCGAGCACCCTGCGTGATGCACCGTCCAAGTACGTCGACAGCTACACCGGTCCGTACCGCTACATCAACGACGTGCCTGTCCGTAACTCGGTGTTCGGCCTGAACATCGTCGACACCCGCGCCAGCCTGCTGTCGAGCGAGAAGCTGATCAGCGGCGACAAATACACCTTCATCCGCAACGCCTACCTGCAGAACCGCGAGTTCAAGGTCAAGGATGGTCAGGTCGAAGACGATTTCTGATTTCGACCGATGACAGGAAGGCGGCCCGCGAGGCCGCCTTTTTTGTGTGCGCTTATTTCATCTGCAGAATGGTCAGGCCGAGCTTCTGTCCATCGCCGTCCTGAGCCTTGACCCAGACCACTTCGGTCTCCGCTTCCAGCCCGCTCAGCGCCGCATGATCGGAATCGATGCGCACGCTCAAACGGTCACCGACCGCGAACTGGCGCGGTGCTTCGACCTGCATGCCGCTGCTGGAGAGGTCGATGCACACGCCGGCGATCTCATCACCTTCATGAATCAACACCACATCGGCATCGACCCGCATGCGTATGAAATCGCGCTTTTCGCTGTAGTCCCGACCGGTTTGACTCATGGCTTCGACCTTCCATTGGGTTACGGTTTGAGCTGTTCTTATAACTCTCGGTGATTTGACAAGTAAAGTCGTCAAGCGACCATCGGCGCATGCTTGAAACGCCCCGCGGATGGGAGTACCGTCTGCGCCTTAGAAGGGCACCTCTGGTGCAATCGCGTTCCGGCTCAATGCTCGAAAGCGGTGCAGCAGAGAGGCTAGAAAGCGAATCCAGTAGTCTGAGCCGGGCCGATGCCCCGCCTGCTACGCCAACCTAATTCTGGCGCCGTTTGCCCACATGCCAAAAACCAGTGCCACGCTGCTGATAATCGATGATGACGAAGTAGTGCGCGCGAGCCTCGCGGCCTATTTGGAAGACAGTGGTTTCAGCGTCCTGCAGGCCAGCAACGGCCAACAGGGTCTTCAGGTATTCGAGCAAGACAAGCCCGACTTGGTCATCTGCGATCTGCGCATGCCGCAGATGGGTGGTCTCGAACTTATCCGTCAGGTCACCGAGCGCTCACCGCAAACGCCGATGATCGTCGTTTCGGGTGCCGGCGTGATGAACGACGCGGTCGAGGCGCTGCGCCTGGGTGCGGCGGACTACCTGATCAAGCCTCTCGAAGACCTGGCCGTGCTCGAGCATTCGGTGCGTCGCGCGCTGGATCGTGCGCGCCTGCTGCTGGAGAACCAGCGCTACCGCGAGAAGCTGGAGAAGGCCAACCGCGAGCTCGAAGCCAGCCTGAACCTGCTCCAGGAAGACCAGAACGCCGGTCGTCAGGTGCAGATGAACATGCTGCCGGAAAGCCCGTGGCGCATCGACGAGTTCCAGTTTGCCCACCAGATCATCCCGTCGCTGTACCTGTCGGGTGATTTTGTCGACTACTTCCGTGTCGACGAGCGTCGGGTGGCGTTCTACCTGGCCGACGTATCGGGCCATGGCGCCTCGTCAGCGTTCGTCACGGTGCTGCTGAAGTTCATGACCACGCGCCTGCTGTTCGAGTCCAAGCGCAACGGCACGTTGCCGGAATTCAAGCCTTCGGAAGTCCTTGGTCATATCAACCGGGGGCTGATCAGTTGTAAGCTGGGCAAACACGTCACAATGGTCGGTGGAGTCATCGACGAGGAGACCGGTTTGTTGACCTATAGCATCGGCGGCCATCTGCCGTTGCCTGTGTTGTACACGCCTGACAGTGTTCGTTACCTCGAAGGCCGCGGTTTGCCGGTGGGCCTGTTCAATGAGGCCGCCTACGAAGATCACGTGCTTGAGCTGCCTCCGACGTTCAGCCTGACGCTGATGTCCGACGGCATTCTGGATCTGTTGCCAGAACCGACGCTCAAGGAAAAAGAAGCCGCTTTGCCCCAACGGGTGAAGTCGGCGGGCGGCAGCCTGGATGGTCTGCGGCAAGTGTTTGGATTGGCCACGCTAGGGGAGATGCCGGATGATATCGCCCTGTTGGTGTTGAGCAGGAACCTTCAATGAGTACCGGTAGAATCCAGTTCGCCGAGCAGGACGGCACCTTCGTCCTGAAGTTCGTCGGTGAAGTTCGCCTGACCCTGTGTTCGGCGTTGGATGCGACTATTGAGAAAATCTTCACCGCGTTGAATTTCAACGCGATCGTGATCGATTTGACCGAAACCCGCAGCATCGACAGCACCACCCTCGGCCTGCTGGCCAAACTGTCGATCCTGTCGCGGCAAAAGGTCGGCCTGCTGCCGACCGTCGTCACCACCCACGAAGACATCACCCGGCTGCTGCAGTCGATGGGCTTCGAGCAGGTGTTCAACATCGTCAACCACCCGGTGCCGTGCCCCGAGTGCTTGGATGACCTGCCGGATCAGGACCAGTCCGAAGAAGTGGTGCGGATCAAGGTGCTCGAAGCGCACAAGATCCTCATGGGCCTGAACGACTCCAACCGTGAAGCCTTCCATGACCTGGTGAATGCCCTCGAACGGCATTGATGGCCTGAAATGTGGGTAGGGCCTGCTGGCCCCTATCGCGAGCAGGCTCACTCCTACAGGGTTTTTCATTCGACGCATAATCTTGAGTAATCCACAGATCCACTGTAGGAGTGAGCCTGCTCGCGATAGCTCTCGCCAAAACACTAATAATCCAGCAGGCACAAAAAAGGGCGAACCCAACCGGGTTCGCCCTTTTTGCATTTCAGCGACTCAGATCACAGCTTGGCCTGCAGCAGCGCCTCAAGCTTCTCCTGGTCACGGGCAAACTGACGGATGCCCTCAGCCAGTTTCTCGGTGGCCATCGCGTCTTCGTTGGACAACCAGCGGAATTGCGCTTCGTTGAGGCTCAGGCGCGCTTCGCCGGCGTGGCCCGGGGCGAGTTTGCGCTCCAGTTTGCCAGTGTCTGCCGCGAGCTTGTCGATCAGGTCCGGGCTGATGGTCAGGCGATCGCAGCCGGCCAGTTGCTCGATCTGGCTCAGGTTGCGGAAGCTGGCACCCATGACCACGGTCTTGTAGTCATTGGCCTTGTAGTAATTGTAGATGCGGGTGACCGACTGCACGCCCGGATCATCGGCGCCGGTGTAGTCGTTGCCGTTAGCCTTCTTGTACCAGTCGTAGATGCGGCCCACGAACGGCGAGATCAGGAACACCCCGGCGTCAGCGCAAGCGGCAGCCTGAGCGAAGGAGAACAGCAGGGTCAGGTTGGTCTGGATGCCTTCCTTCTCGAGGATCTCGGCAGCGCGGATGCCTTCCCAGGTCGAAGCGATCTTGATCAGCACGCGGTCGCGGCCGATGCCGGCCTTGTCGTACAGCTCGATCAGGCGATGCGCACGCTTGAGCACGGCGTCCTGGTCGAACGACAGGCGCGCATCCACTTCGGTAGAAATGCGGCCCGGAATCACTTTGAGGATTTCCTGGCCGACGGCGACGCCGAAACGGTCGCTGGCCAGGCCCACGTCGCCCTTGCAGTCGCTGACGCAGGCGTTCAGCAGCTCGGCGTAGGCGGGGATGGCGGCTGCCTTGAGCAGCAGGGAAGGGTTGGTGGTGGCGTCGACCGGCTTGACCCGAGCGATCGCTTCGAAGTCGCCGGTGTCGGCAACTACGGTGGTCATCTGTTTGAGTTGTTCCAGCTTGGAAGTCATGGGTGTGCTCTGTCCTGTGGGTTTGACGACATTACCCGAGCGTTGACAGCCACTCAAGGGCATCAAGGCGCAACGGGTTCCCCGGGGGCAACAACCTGAGAACGGCTGTTTGAACGGTGGGGCGCGGTATCGATGAATACGATGCCAAAATCGGCCGCAGGTTCAAAGCAACTGACGGCCAGCGCCCCTTGAGCACATTGATGGAGGTTATTGCTGGCTCAGCTGGGTTTTGACCGCAGTTTCTGCCGGTTTCGGCTGGCCATCGGACGTCAACAGACCGAAATTCTTCTCGCGGTCATTGCTGCCGGTGTCGCTGTTTTTCCACTCGTAAATCGAGGTCAGGGCAATGTTGCGGGTTTTGATATCGGCCACGAATGCACTGATTTTACTGGCTTGGCCTTCAGTTCCGCCGTTGGAGGGAAGCGCCGAGATGCCCCATTCGCTGATCACCCCCGGCAGATGGAAGTTCTGCTGGATAAACGCCTGGGCGTTGCTGATCTGCGTGCCGCTCATGCCGTAGGGATGGTAGGAGACCGCGTTGAGGCATTTGGGGTATTCGCTGACGATTCGGTTGAGTGCCACGGTGGACGCCGAGCCGGCAGTCGGCGGCCGGGCGAAGCCAAAACCGATCACCGGGACAGTCTGGGGTTTGTCTTGCAGGGTCTTGCACGCTGCGCTCATGAACGGCACGAACGTCGTGTCGAAATTGCCGGTCGGCCAGTAAGTGCCGAGGTCCGGCTCATTCCATAGCTCGATCGCCACCAGTTGTGAGCCATAGGTCGCTGCCAGGCTGGTCAGCGCGTTGGCATACGCGACCCCCGCGTTCGCCAGATCATTGGCCGGTAACGGCTTGGTCGCGCGCAGGGTCATCAGCACCGGAAGACCAGCAGCGCGGGCCACGGCGAAGGCATCGCTGATCTGCTTCTGGTAGGCCGCGCTGGGCAGGCTGTCAGTCCATACGCCAAAACGCACGAAACTGAAGCCGGTGGCTTTGACGCGCTCGGCGTCGGCAGCGGAAAAGGTCTGGACTTTGACCTGAACCCCGATGGTTTTATTGGCGGGCAATGCCGGGAACAGTTCATTGGCCTGGCTCTGGCCGGTTGCCGCCAGCAGTAACAGGGTCAGGGCGCTCAGGGGTTTGAGATGGGCTGATTTCATGTCGGTTCTCCGGGTGAGAAGTGACAACGGCGAAAAGGTATCTCGAGATAACTGTTTCGAAACTGACAATGGCACTAAGTGCGCCAATGTTATTTTTTGTCAGGAAAACCAGACCTGAAAATCACAGTTATTTTTAGTCCGTTAATTGTGTTTTGGCGGCTTTTGACCCTGTGGTACTTAATACGCTGGTACTAACAGGGCGAATCTATTTCTGAGTGCAGGATGATCTAGTGGGTTCATTAAGATCCGCTCTAGATGTTGGCAGAATGATATTACACAGGAATGTAAACCTTGTTCAAAAAGATCCTCGTCGTGTGCGTTGGCAATATTTGCCGAAGTCCGACAGCAGAACTTCTGCTGCGTAACGCGCTGACCCCCTCAACCATTTCGGTGACGTCCGCAGGTCTCTCTGCGCGGGTCGGCGAAGGCATGGAAGCCTCGGCGCGCCAGGTGCTGGAAGACCACGGGCACAGCGCCGAGGGTTTCCGGGCCCGGCAATTGACCGCCGATATCGTCAATGAATCAGACCTGATTCTGGTCATGGAAAAACAACATGTGAATCAGGTGCTGAAGATTGCCTCGCACGCCCGAGGCAAAGTATTTCTTCTCGGCAAGTGGCAGAGCGAACGAGAAATACAGGATCCGTATCGTCAAGGTAAGGCCGCTTTTATTCATGCCCATGCATTGATTGAAGATGCTGTTAGCTCGTGGGCGCAGCGCCTCGGACATTGATGAATATTCTTCAGATCAGTGAATGGTAAGAAAGACTTATGCAGTTACCGTCAGTAATCGCCAACCGTGATAACGATCAAGACAGTATTGATCTTCTCGGCATATTCGGCAGTTTGATCGACCAGAAATGGTTGATCGGTGCATTCACCGGTGCATTCATGGCCGCTGGCGTTGCCTACGCGGTATTGGCGACGCCGGTGTACCTGGCGAACGCACTGGTTCAGGTCGAACCGAAAAAGAACGATATGCTCGGTTTTTCCGACCTCAGCAGCATGCTCGGCGGGCAATCGCCGTCGGTGACCGAAATCGGCATCATCAAATCCCGTGCGGTGATCGGCAAAACCGTCGACGACCTGCGCCTGGATATCGACGTCACCCCCAACACCTTCCCGGTGGTCGGCGGTTTTCTCGCCCGGCGTTATCGCGGCGAAACCGAGTTCAGCGTGGCGCCGCCGCGTTTTGGCTTCAACAGCTACGCCTGGGGCGGCGAGCGTCTGGAGTTCACTCGGCTCAATCTGCCCAAAGAGTTGTTGGGCAAGAAGCTCACCCTGGTGGCTGGCGAACAACAGCACTTTCAGTTGCTCGATGACAACGACAACCTGTTGGTCGAGGGCGTCGCCGGCGAAGCCTTCGCCCAGGACGGCGTCGAGGGTTTGATCGACCGCCTGCAAGCCAACCCGGGTACTCGCTTTGAAGTGGTGCGCAATCCACGGATCGTGACCATTCAGGGTTACCAGGATGCGCTGGATATCTCCGAGCAAGGTAAAGAGTCGGGGATTATCCGTTTGGCGCTGGCCAGCGCCGATGCGGCCGAGGCGGTGAAGATCCTCAACAAGATCGCCGCGCTCTACGTCGATCAGAACGTGCGCCGCACCTCGGCGGAAGCGGCGCAGAGCCTGGCGTTCCTGCAAAGCCAGTTGCCGCAGGTCAAGCGTGATCTGGCCAAGGCCAGCGATGCGCTCAACGCGTATCAGACCCACGGCAAGACCGTGAATATTTCCCTGGAAACGCAATCGGTGCTTGGTCAGTCCGTGGCGCTGGAAACGCGGATTTCCGAGCTGAAAATGCAGCAGGCGGAAATGGATCGCAAGTTCAC
This sequence comes from Pseudomonas sp. S150, assembly GCF_004526365.1. Taxonomy (NCBI): domain Bacteria; kingdom Pseudomonadati; phylum Pseudomonadota; class Gammaproteobacteria; order Pseudomonadales; family Pseudomonadaceae; genus Pseudomonas; species Pseudomonas sp. S150. The sequence goes on along the minus strand of NZ_CP038207.1, from coordinate 4,739,725 downwards.
CAAACAGCATCCGGCGTATCGCGCCTTGATGTCGCAGATCGGTGAGTTGACCCAGCAGCAGAAGTCGCTGGAAGGCAAGGTCGGTGATCTGCCGGCCACGCAGCAGGAGCTGCTCAACCTGACCCGGGATGTGGAAGTGGCTTCGCAGATCTACACGCAGTTGCTGAACAAGTCCCAGGAACTGGACATCGTCCGCGCCGGGGCGGTGGGCAACGTGCGTTTGATCGACCCGGCGGATGTTGACCTGAGCAGCCCGGTCAAACCGAAAAAAGCCCTGATCGTGCTGATCGCAACGTTCCTCGGCGCCTTTCTCGGCGTAGCCCTGGTGCTGTTGCGCAAATCGTTGAGCAAGGGTCTGGAAGGGCCGGAAGCCATCGAACAGCTCGGGCTGCCGGTGTACGCGTCGATTCCCTACAGCGCCTTGCAGCGTGACGAGGACACGAAAAAAGGCCGAGCCAAAATCACCGCCGAGACGCCGGCCTATCTGCTGGCCCTGCGCAACCCGACCGACCTGTCCATCGAGTCGATCCGCAGCCTGCGCACCTGCCTGCATTTCGCCGCGCTGGATTCGACCAACAACCGCATCATGATCTCCGGCCCCAGCCCGCAGGTCGGCAAGACCTTCGTCTCCTCCAACCTCGCCGCGGTCATGGCGCAAAGCGGTCAGCGCGTGCTGCTGATCGACGCTGATATGCGCAAGGGCCACCTGCACAAGACGCTGAATGTGCCGATCGCCAATGGCCTGTCGGACCTGCTGGTCAAGCGCTGCAGCATCGAGCAGGCGATCAACACGGTGGAAATCGACAACCTGCACTTCATCAGCCGTGGTCAGGTTCCACCGAATCCTTCCGAGTTGTTGATGCACGCCAACTTCCGCGATTTGCTCGCCGAGCTGAGTCAGCGCTACGACGTGGTGATCATCGATACGCCGCCACTGCTCGCGGTTACCGACGCGGCGATTGTCGGGCGTGAAGCCGGGATCAGCCTGATCGTCACGCGGTTTGCGGTAAACCCGGCCAAGGAAATTGAAGCGACCATTCGCCGCTTCGCGCAGAACGGCATCGAGCTCAAGGGCGCGGTGTTCAACGGCGTCGAGAAGCGCGCTGCCAGCTACTACGGCAATGGCAGCTATGGCTATTACAACTACGAATACGCGTCGGACAAATCCTGAAATCAGGGGCGTTCCAACAGGCATGAAAGTGGGTGGGTTGTGAAGAAAATACTGCACGTGGCTGAAACGATAAAAGGTGGGGTCGCCACCGTTATCCGCACCATCTCGGCGTCGCCCGAAGGCCAGGATTCGAATTACGAGCTGGTCTATCTGGTGCCGCTCGACCAGAAACAAGAGCTGCACGGCATTGATGCACAGCAGATTCGCACGTTCAAACGCAGCGGGCGTGATGTGCGTTCGCTGCTGCGTTTTGCCTGGCAACTGACCCGGGTGATGCTCAAGGAAAAACCCGATGTGGTGCATTTGCACAGCACCTTTTCCGGGGTGATCGGCCGCGTGGTCTGTGTGCTTCTGCGACCGTGGCGCAAGCCGAAAATCGTCTACTGCCCGCACGCCTTTTCGTTCCTGATGGAAAGCTCGCCGACCAAGCAGAAGATCTACGCATGGATCGAGCGGGTCCTGCAGCGGGTCACCGACGTGATCATCTGCGTCAGCCGCTACGAGATGGACAAGGCTGCGCGGTTCGGCATTCAGCGCTCGCGCATGAAGCTGATCTACAACGGCATCCACCAGCGCGACGAGGCGCCGAAGGCCGAGAGCCCCGCGCCGATTCATCTGCTGTTCGTCGGTCGTCTCGATTACCAGAAAGGTTTCGACGTGCTGCTCAAGGCCTTCGCCAAGGTGCAGCGAAGTGATCTGAAACTGACGGTGGTCGGCAGTGCGGTCAACGAGGACACGGTCGAGTGCCCCGAGATGGACGCGGTCGAGTACCTGCCGTGGGTCACGCCGGCCGAAGTGCAGGCGCTGTATCAACAGGCCGACGCGCTGATCGTTCCGAGCCGCTGGGAAGGTTTTGCCATGGTGCCGCTGGAAGGCATGGCCATGGGCTTGCCGGTGATCGCCAGCAACTGCACGTCACTGCCCGAACTGGTCACCCATGAAGTGTCCGGCTACGTCTTTCCCACCGGTGATCATCAGGCGCTGGCCGACGTGCTGGCGCGAATCCAGAAGCCGCGGTTGCTCGACCTCGGCAGCGAAGGCCGGAACATCGTGCGCGAGCGCTTCAGTGCCGCGCTGATGATCCGCCAGACCTACGACGTGTATTGCGCTCCCACTTATTAAGTAGAACTCAAGCTTATGAACGTAACGATTTTGCATGGCTACAGTGCCTCCAACTCCGGTGACGGCCTGCTCGTCGATCTGGCCATCGCGTTGGTGCAGCGCAACTTTGGCGAAGACACCGCGATCAATGTCGTGGCGTCCGATCCGCAGTCTTTCGCCTACCTGCCGCACCCGCGTTTCGACGCGCCGGTGATGGCGGCCAAGGGCCTGGGGCGGGTCAAGCAGGCGGTGTTCCTCAATCAGTCGTATGCCGGGCTGGCGGATCTGCTGCGCAAGACTGATCTGATCGTCGGCGTCGGTGGCGGCTACATGCGCTCCAAAAGCGCCTTCGAACACATCAAGCTCAAACTCGGCCACGCCAAGCAACTGGAAACGGCGATCCTCAGCAAGGTGCCGTCGGTGTACCTGCCGCAAAGCATCGGCCCGTTCCATGGCGAGAGCCGCAAGATCGTCGATCACTACGCCAGCGCTGACGCGGTGTTCGTGCGCGATAACCGCTCCTCGGCAATGTTCGATGCCTGCGAAAACGTCTATCGTGCGCCGGATCTGGCAGTGCAGTCACTGGCCAGCAAGATCCTTCAGCAACCGAAGTTCACCCGCTGCGCCGCATCGCCGGCCACCGTGTGCGTGGTGCTGCGCAAGCCGCCGGAGTGGAGCAAGGAAAAGAAGGTCGCCTACGTCGCCAACCTGAAGCTGCTGCTGCAGCGCCTGAAGAACAAAAGCAAAGTGGTCTGCGCGGTGCAGAGCGCCGTTCGCGGCAACGATGACGGTGCGTTCTATCGCGAACTGGGCATCACCGAGGACCTGCTGTCGTTGAAGGCGACGATTGCCAAATATCAGCCGGACCTGGTGATCTCGGTGCGTCTGCACGGCGCCATCGAGTCGCTGCTGTCCGGTGTCCCGGCGTACCACATCAGCTATGAGCGCAAAGGCTTTGGCGCCTATCAGGACATGGGCGTGGAAGACTGGGTGATCAATGGCGGCGACATCAATGTCGACCAGATCATCGACACCGTGTATGCGCCGAATGCCCTGTCGAACTTCGGCAAGCGCCTGACCGATACCTGCCGCGAAATCGAAGCCAAGACGGTGATGATGGACGAGATCATCAAAGGCGTCGTTCGATGATATTTCGCTTGCTGCTGCGCGGCGGAGCCTTGGGCGCGAAGTTTCTGCTGGTGTTGGCCATCACCCATTACCTGGGCTACGAAGCGCTGGGGTTTTATGGCGTGGTGGTCGCCGCGTCGCTGATCGCTTCGAAGTTCTACAGCGTCGGTTTCAGTTCCGAGATCAATCGGTTGATCAGCGTTGGTGGCAGCTCGCGGCGAGTGGTCGACAAAGTCCTGTTGCTGTACCTGGCGGTGGGGCTGCTGCTGTCGCTAGTCACGGTGGGGATTTACTCGCTGTTTCAGCAGGTCGAGGCGAGCACCGCGCTGATCCTCTGCGTGACGCTGGTGCTGCTCACCGAACACCTGTCGTTCGAGATCAACTCGTTCGTGTTTTCTGCGCAGAAAGCCACCGCGGGCGCGCTGCTGTTCTTCATCAAGACCGGTCTCTGGGCGCTGCTGGCGGTGGGCGGGATGATGCTCGACTGGGTCTCCGGCATCGCCAGTGTGCTGTGGCTGTGGGTGGCCGCCAATGTGTTGGTGATCGCCGCCGGTTACCTGATCGTGGTGAACGTGCACAAGGGCCGGGTCAGCGAAGCACTGACTACCGCGACCGTGTGGAAGGCCGGGTTGCCGTTCTACTTCGGTACGGGGTTGATCGCGCTGAGTCAGTACGCCGAGCGCTTTCTGATTGCCGATCTCGAACCCTACGCCAGCCTCGGTAAATACGTGTATGCGTGGTCGGCGGCGAACACTTTGCAGGCGCTGTCTTACGCGGTAGTGGCGGTGGTCGGCATTCCGGTGCTGGCCAAGCGGTTTCAGGCGGATCAGCAGTCATTTACGGTCAAGCAATTGTTCGTCAACAAATGGGTGATGCGCTCGTTAGTGGTGTCGGCGGCGGTGGCGGTGCTGATCTATCTGTTCTTCAACGTGGTGCTCGATTACGTCGCCACCAGTGTGCCGCGTCCGGATAACGCGATCCTCGGCGTGCTGATCTTTTCCTTTGCCCTGCGGGCCATCGGCGACATCGTCTGGGGCGGTCTGATCGCCTCGAAAAACAGTCGAGTGTCATTCGCCAGCGCGGCAATCTGCCTGCTGGTGTCGGTGCCGGTCAGCTACCTGCTGATCAAGCACTATTCGATTTATGGCGCGGCGTGGGGCAATGTCTTCGCGATCATCGTGCAGCTTGGCGTGATTGCCGTGTTGACCCGGGCGACCCGCGTAAAAGGGGCGCTGGCATGGGGTTGAAGTTGCCGTGCATCGAGTTTCGCGGCCGCAAACTCGATTCTTCGCTGTCGTTCCTGATTCTGTTCACCGGGCTGTTTCTGTCGGTGGCGATGCCGCTGCTGATCCCGCGCGATCCGGGGCCGGATGCGATGACGTTGTGGTCGTCCTATGCGCGGGCCGACAACTGCAATTTCTGGAATCCGTTCTCGCCGGATCGCTCCTCCTACGAGTGTTCGGCGTTCCTGCTGCGGCCCACCGGGATCAATCTCACCAACGCCTGGGCCTACGGGATGTTCTGCAATTTCTTCCTCACGGCGATTCCGGTAGTGGTGTTCCGGCGCATGCCGCTGGCGATCTTCGGCACCCTGTGCCTGTGGGGAATTGTGCGTTCGTTCTTTCTGGAAAACCTGACCAAGGAAATCATCGTTTCGGTGGCGGTGCTGAGCATCTTGTTCAGCTCGCTGACGCGCAAATACCGCGGCGGATTTTTTCTGTCGGCGGTGATCTACGGCGTGCTGATCCGGCCTTACTGGATTCTGTTTTCGTTGTCGTGGGTCGGCGTCTGCGTGATGAAGAAGTATGTGTCGCGCTTCACCTTCTTCCTGATGCTGTTCCTGTTTTACCTGGCGGTGGCCATGGCGATTCAGCTGGCGTTGGGGTTTCCGGTGTCGTCGATTCGCGCCAGCAACAACGAGTTGCGCACGGCCGGGGAGGAGGGTTCGAAATCGTTGATCGTCTCGTGGCTCAGCGGCAGTGACTTCGTCTCGCAGGCGCTGGACTCGATGATCATCTTCTTCCGGCTGTCGTTCCCGGTAGAGCTGATTCTGTTGTCCGGGCCGGGCCAGGTGATCTTTGTGGCGCTGATGATCATGACCGCGCTGCTGCTGTTCAAAGTCATCACCTCCACCGACTACAAAGGCGCACCGATCGAAACCAAACCCAAGGAACTGATCGCGATTCCGCTGGCGTTTTTGCTGGTGCAAGGTTTGTTCGAGCCGGACTTCGGCTCCTTCGCCCGGCACTTTTCCATGGTGGTGCCGGTGCTGTTTGTTGGCCTCGGCTTGATGTTGCGCGCGAACAAGCCGGTGCGGGTTGAATCACGAGTTCTGAATTGAGGCAGGTGTTTATGTCGAGCAAGAAAAAATCGCTGGAGATCGAAACCCTGCGGGGTCTGGCGTGCCTGCTGCTGGTGCTCTATCACGTCATTGGCCCGTTGGGCGGAGGCCTGAAGATCGATATCGGCTCGCCGTTCCGGGTGATTGCCGACTCGATGGTGTACGTGCGCATGCCGCTGTTCACCTTCATTTCCGGCTACATCTATTCGATCTACAAAATTCGCGGCAATGACTTTTCCGCGTTCTTCAGCGGCAAGGTACGACGGCTGATCGTGCCGCTGTTTTGCGTCGGTGTGCCGTTTTCGGTGTTGCAGGCGGTGGGTCCCGGGGTGAACAAGGATGTCGGCGTGATCGATGCCTTGTTGTCGTTCTGGGTACCGGTCAATCACTTCTGGTTCCTGCAGGCGGTGTTCATCATTTTCATGTTCGTCGGGCTGCTGGAATGGCGCGGGATGCTGCGCTCGATGACGCGCTTGTATCTGCTGTTCGCCTTCGCTGCGGCGGTGTTTCTGTTGCCGCCGTTCAAGCTCGATGCGTTCGGCATCAATGGCGCGATTTACCTGCTGCCGTTCTTTGTGGCGGGGATGATCGGCCAGGAAAATGTCGAGGCGTTGAAGCAGCGGTTCAAGGTGGTCGGGCCGCTGGTGTTTGTGTTGATTTCGTTGACGCTGCTGTACGTGGCGGCGATTGACCGTGAGTTGATCGTCGACCGCCGCAGCCTGATCGGTCTGACCGTGGGGTGTGTGTCCTGCATTGCTTTGCTGTCGAGTGACATGCGCTCGAAGTGGCTGACCTGGCTGGGCGGCTACTCTTACGCGATCTTTCTGTTCCATGTGCTGTTCGCGGCGACTTCGCGGTTTGTCATGGGGCGGCTGGGGGTGAAAGACGAAAGCATTCTGGTGCTCAGCGGACTGCTGTTTGGTCTGTTGGGGCCGGTGGTGCTGTCGATGATTTTCAGCCGCTTCAATGTCACTTCGGTGCTGTTTCTCGGGGAGCGTGCGGCGAAGAAGAAGCCAGCGGTTGGCGTTACTCCGGTGGTGCCGGCCAATAGCTGAAAAGCTTCGCGAGCAAGCCCGCTCCCACAGGGATTGTGTGAGTTGCCGAGATCCAATGTGGGAGCGGGCTTGCTCGCGAAGGGGCCATTCCAGACTGAAGGAAATAATGCATGTTGGCAGTAAATGACGCTCAGCCCGTCGCGGCGTCGGTGGTGGAAGTAGGCGATGCCCGCGAGCGCTTTGCGCAGTGGCGCGAAGGCAAGGCCGGGAAGGTCTTGTCGGTCTCGGTGATCGGCGACAGCTACAGCGCCGGGCAGGATTTCTACCTGAACAAACTGGTGCAGCGCGTGGCCGGCGAAGTGGGTTTTGCCGGCCCCGGTTACGTCGGTTTCAACCACGGCGCCGCGCTGGGGGGCACGCATTTCAAATACACCCGCAGCAGCGAAAAATACTTCGGTGGTGGCTGGCAAGTGTCCGGCCTCGGCCAAGCCAGCCCCGACAGCCGCACGGTGACCGGCAAGCCCGGTGCCTGGCTGCAAATCGATGCCAGCCCGACACCGGCCATCGACACCCAAGTCAGCCAGGCGAAATTGCTCTATCTGGGCAACGGCGAAGCCAGTGAGCTGCGCTACCGCTGGACGCCCTCGGAAGACTGGCAACCGTTGACGCTCAAGGGTGCGGGCGTACAGGAAGTACCGCTTGCAGCTCTCTCTTCAGCGCCAGACTGGTCATTCAAACTGGAAGTGGTGAAGGGCGCACCGACCTTGTTTGGCTTGTGGATGAGCAACGAACAGAACGGCGTGCGGGTTTCGAAACTGGCAGCTTCGGGCGCGGCCTCCGTGGATTTCTATCACCAGAACCCGCAATGGCAGGTGCAGTGGAAAGCCGCCGTGTCGAAGATCCCCGCCGACGTTTACCTGATCATGCTCGGCGGCAACGATCAGGGCTTCGGGGTCAAACCCGAACAATACCTGCACAACGTTCAGGGCCTGGTGGCGATGATCCGCGAGATCCAACCGGCGGCGAGCATCAACCTGATCATGCGTCAGGACACCACGCGTTCCAGCGCCTATCCGATGTCGGCGTATGCACAGGTCTTGCAGCCGTGGGCGCACGAGCAGCAGCTGGGGTTTGCCAATCTGCAATGCGCGTTCGGCCCTGACGTCAAACGCTATGCGGCGGCGATGATCGGCCCGGACAAGATTCATCCGCAGCCGGCCACGGGCGGGAAAGTGATTGCCGATTACTTCTATCGCTGGATCGTCAGTGGCATCAACGCGGACAGTTGCGACTTGTAGGAGCTGCGGCACGCTGCGATCTTTTGATCTTGCTCTTGAAAACAAAATCAAAAGATCGCAGCGTGCCGCAGCTCCTACAGGAAAGTGTTTTTATTTGAAGTTATCTATCTGGCTAAGGAGCTCAGCCGTTTTCTGCGGCATCAGTTGCGTGGCACACCGCGTCTCGACATTGATGATGATCGCCGGCTCGTTGCAGCACAGGCGTACGCGGAAGCGCCAGTCGCTGAAGATCACCTTCAGGCCATCACGATCGTCCATTTCCAGCGCCTGCTCGGCATACAGTTGTTTCAGATGGGCGAGCAGGGGATAGGGATCCGCCAGCGTGCGGCGAATGTCGCCGGACGAGGGAAACATGCCGATGCGTTCCACCAGCAAAATACTGCCCAGCCATGACTCGTTGGCGCTGGGCAACGGCTGATGGTGTGACAGCCAGCTGACCACCCCGAGGTTGCCCACCTCCCGTTCAATCTCTGCTGCATGCTGTGCCATGTTCATGGGTTGCCTCCTGAAAAGAGAAGTGGGCGGGGACCGTCTCAGCGGCCCTTGAGGTAGACGTTCTCGTAGCAGAAGTTGGTTGCCTGCAGGTAACCCTCGGCGTCGCCGCAGTCAAAGCGCAGGCCCTTGAACTTGTAAGCCAGCACGCAACCGTTCTGCGCCTGTTTCATCAGGGCGTCGGTGATCTGGATCTCGCCGCCCTTGCCCGGTTGGGTGTCGGCGATCAGGTCGAAGATGTCCGGCGTCAGTATGTAGCGGCCGATGATCGCCAGGTTCGACGGCGCGTCCTGCGGCGCCGGTTTTTCCACCATGTTATTGACCCGGTAGATGCCCTCGGAAATCAGCTCGCCGGCGATCACCCCGTATTTGTGGGTCTGGTCGGCCGGGACTTCCTGGATGGCGACGATCGAGCAGCGGAATTTCTTGTACAGCTGGATCATCTGCGACAGCACGCCGTCACCTTCCAGGTTCAGGCACAGGTCATCGGCCAGCACCACGGCAAAGGGTTCATCGCCGATCAACGGGCGGCCGCTGAGAATCGCGTGACCGAGGCCCTTCATTTCCACCTGACGGGTATAGGAAAAGGTGCAGGTGTCGATCAGCTCGCGGGTGCCAGCGAGGAATTTCTCTTTCTCGGTGCCGCGGATCTGGTGTTCGAGTTCGTAGCTGATATCGAAATGGTCTTCCAGCGCACGCTTGCCCCGACCGGTGACGATGGCCATGTGTTGCAGGCCGGCGTCCCGTGCTTCTTCAACGGCGTATTCGATCAACGGCTTGTTGACGATCGGCAGCATCTCTTTCGGCATGGCTTTGGTCGCTGGCAAGAAACGCGTGCCATAACCGGCAGCGGGGAACAAACATTTACGAATCATAAAAGTATCCTGGACAGTCATGGAACACAGGCAACGGATGCGCGCACTTATCAAGGCGCACAAATTTCAATGATTATTGAACGAGTACTTTAATACCTGAGTCAGGTTGTTAATGGCAATTAGCGCAGAGGGTAAAACATGACAATGTTATGAGATGTCGGTAATAACGTTATTAGTTATTTTTAGTCGGTATCTGTTGATAGTGATGAGTGTACTTGGGGTGCTAATAAGTACCGGGCAATACAGTTTGACCTGCAAAAATATTTATTGCCAGTGGTTGAACTAATTTTGTTTAAGGCTGTTGTCGTCCTTATTTGTGTGGTGCGCCACAGATTCAATGAAAGGGACTTGACAGGCTACTTGTCACTTATCCAATGACGGACCGCGCTATGAAGATTCTGGTAACGGGTGGCGCCGGCTATATCGGCTCGCACACCACACTTGCGCTGCTTGAAGCAGGTTATGAAGTTGTTGTACTGGATAATCTTTGCAACAGCAGCGATGCGGCATTGCACGCGATAGAAGGTATCTGCGGCAAAAGCGCGTTGATGATTCGCGGCGATGTCTGCGACCGGGCGTTGCTCGACCGGATTTTCCGCGAGCATGCGATCGACGCCGTGCTGCATTTTGCCGGGCTCAAAGCCGTCGGCGAGAGCGTGCGCAAGCCGCTGGATTACTACGAGAACAACGTCGGCGGCAGCATCACCTTGTGTCAGTCGATGGCCGCAGCGGGGGTGTTCCGGCTGGTGTTCAGTTCGTCGGCCACGGTGTACGGCGAGCCTGAGCAGATGCCGATCCGCGAGGATTTCCCCACCGGCATTCCGACCAATCCTTACGGTCAATCCAAGCTGATCGTCGAGAACGTGCTGCGCGACCTGAGTCAGGCCGAGCCGCGCTGGAGCATCGCCTTGCTGCGTTACTTCAACCCGATCGGCGCGCATCACAGCGGGCATATGGGCGAAGACCCCAGCGGCATCCCCAACAACCTGCTGCCTTACATCAGCCAGGTCGCGGTCGGCAGCCTGCAGGAACTGTCGATTTTCGGCGACGATTACCCGACGATCGATGGCACCGGGGTTCGCGATTACATCCACGTCGTCGACCTCGCCGATGGCCATCTCAAAGCCTTGCAATCGATTGCCGACCGCCCGGGCATTCACACCTGGAACCTCGGCACCGGTGACGGCTACAGCGTGATGCAAGTACTGCACGCCTTCGAACAAGCCAGTGGACGTCCGGTGCCGTACCGGGTGATGCCACGGCGCAGCGGGGACATTGCCGAGAGCTGGGCCGACGCGTCCAAGGCTGCCAAAGAGCTCGGCTGGAAAGCCAAGCGCAGTTTGCAGGACATGGTCACCGATACCTGGCGCTGGCAATCGAATCATCCGCGCGGTTATCTCGAATGATGTCGTTCTAATACTGAATGTTAGTTTCGGTCAGCTGTTAGATATCGTCGGGAAAATACGCTGGAAATGCCTTTTGCAAGTCCGTAGATATAAACCTGCCGTTCGACTTTTATCAGTTGGGTAAGACTGTGAAAGAACGACGGATCTTGTTCGCGCTTTTCGCGGACTTGAACGCTACCACCGCTAACAAAGACCGGTTTTTAACAGGTCGAATGTTAGAAAGGAGTTGATATGAAAAAAGTGATGGCGATTGCCCTGTTGACGATGTTCAGCAACTGGGCGTCCGCTGCTGAAGCGCCGCTAACTGCGGTGACCAATGTATCTGGCAGCGTTGCGGCTTCTACAGCGCCTGCTGCCAGTACTGCAATGGTTGCCAGTGCAGTCGCAGCGTCCAACAGCGGCGGAAGTGCCAACGGCGGTACCACTGGCACCACCGGTACTACCGGCACCACCGGCACGCACAACTAACAGGAACATTTGTTAGTGCAGTACAGGGTCGCCCGACGCAAGTCGGGTGACTTTATTTTTAGATTCGCCCTTGAATAGCGTAGTGCCATTATGACTCGTAGTTTTTCTCTTTTGCTGTTGGCAAGTATCGCTTTGCAAGGTTGCATGTTTTCCCCCGGCCAATACCTGAGCACTGGCGACATCACGCGCCAGGGCGCCAGCGAAAGCAGTCGGGTCGAGCTGATTCCGATCACGCCCAAGCTGATCTCGATGACCCGTGCCACGCAGAAGCGTGAGACGGTACCGTCGGAACTGTTGGCAACGCCTGCGGAATACCGCATCGGCAGCAACGATGTGCTGTACATCACGGTCTGGGATCACCCGGAGCTGACCGCGCCATCGGGGGCACAACAGCAGATCGACGCCAACGGTCGACTGGTGCGCTCCGATGGCACGCTGTACTACCCGTTCATCAAGGAAGTGCAGGCGGCCGGCAAGACTATTCAACAGCTGCGCTCGGACATCGAAACCCGGCTGTCGGCGTTCATCGCCGAGCCGCAAGTGGATGTCGCGGTGCTGCGTTTCGCCAGTCAGAAAGTGGTGGTTTCCGGTGCCGTGGCCAAGGCCGGGCCACAACCGATTTCCACCAACCCGCTGAGCGTGGTCGAAGCCCTCGGTACGGCCGGCATCGACACCAACAATGCTGATTTGTCTGGCTTGTTGCTGACGCGCAATGGCCGGGTGTATCCGCTCAATCTCGACTCGCTCAACCAGCAGGATTCCGAGTTGCAGCACGTCTTCCTCAAGGGCGGCGATCAGCTGTACCTGCCGTACAACGACAACAAGCGCATCTACGTCATGGGCGAAGTCAATCAGCCCCGTGCGCTGAGTTTCAAGACTGCGACGATGAACCTCTCCGACGTGCTCGGTTCAGTCGGCGGCTTGAGCCAGACCACCTCCAACGGTAACGCGGTGTACGTGATTCGCGGGGTGGAAAACCTCGATGTCGAGCCGGCGAAGATCTATCAACTGGAAGCCCAGTCGCCGACCGCCATGGCACTCGCTTCGCACTTTGAAGTGCGCCCCCAGGATGTGGTTTACGTCGGCCCGGCCAACGTCACGCGCTGGAACCGCTTCATCAGTCAACTGGTGCCGTCGGCATCGATTGTCGGGACCGGGGCTTCCGCTGCGAAGAACTGGAGCGAATTCAGTAACAACAGCAAATAAGGCCGACCGTGAAAACCTTGAAAGTTGGCGTCTGCCTGATGGCGGCCTTGATGTTGTGTGGCTGTAACCCGCTGATGACCGCCTCGGTGCGCAACCTCAAGTCGGCGGTGATCGGGCCGGACGAGCTGGACGTGAGCGCGGCCCAGGTGGCCGAGGTCAAGTATCCGCAAGTCAAACTGACCACGCCGTCCGGCTCCGGGGTGCTGGCGCTGGTGCGCGAGCGTGAAGACCTGCAGTTCTGGGTCGCCTCCGGCAAACAGGTGTTGCTGCTGCGTGATGGCCTCGCCGTGCGCACCATCGGCCTCGGCGTCGAGGGCGACCTGGACGGCACGCGGCTGGCCGATAACGCGCCGTTCAAACGCGGCCTGCATCAAGTCGCCGATGGTTTCACCAGTCAGCGCTGGATCGACCTGTACAAGGGCCAGGAAGTCGGCTTGATCGTCAACAGCCGGTTCTCCCGTCGATCCACGCAAACTCTGCAAATTCTCGACAAGGAATACACCGTGCTGCGTGTCGACGAACGTATCGACGTCCCGGCGATCGGCCTGCGCGCGACCAACCATTACTGGGTCGATCCGCTGGACGGATTCATCCTGCAGAGCGAGCAGCAACTGACCGCGCAAATGCGCGTGCGCATCGTGCAACTGACCCCTGATCGCAGGCATCTGCCATGAAGCGCTTGCGGAGGTTATCGGCGGGTTTGCTGTTGCTCAGCGGCATCAGTCAGGCAGCGGTCACCGTCAGCGGCGATGTCGCCAACCCAGGGCCGGTGGAGTTGCCGCCGGGCGGGCGCTTGCTCGACGTGATCAGCGTGGCCGTACCGAATGCCGAAGGTTACTGGCTGGCCGGCGTGTTGCTGCGCCAGTCGTTGCTGGAACAGCAGGCGCGGCTCAAGGCCGGGGTGTTGTTTGATCTGGATGTGTTGCAGCGCATGGCTTCGTTGTTTGACCGCCCGAGCCGCGCGGCGCTGGCGCTGCGCCTGGCTCAGCAGGTGCGGCAAATGCCGGTCACCGGGCGTCAGGTGGCGGACCTCGATCCGGTCGCGGTGGAAGTCGGTTTCGCGCGCAACATTCGACTCGATGATGGCGATCAGCTGATCTACCCGAAACGGGTCGACGAGGTGCAAGTGCTGGGCGCGGTTGCCGAGACCTGCCACCTGCCTTATCAGCCGCTGCTGGAGGCGCGTGAGTACCTGGAAAGCTGTACGCCGCTGGACGATGCCGAGGCCGATTACCTGTGGCTGATCCAGCCCAATGGTGCGGTGCGGCGCGTGGGTATCGCGCACTGGAATCGCGAGAGCGGGCAGTTCCCCGTGGCCGGCAGCAAGATTCTGGTGCCGGTGAAAAACGATGATCTGGATCCGCCTGTTCCTGAACTGAATCAGCAGTTGGCCGAATTGATTGCCACGCAGCTGGCTGAGGTGGTTCGTTGAAGTTACGTTTTGCAGCTGTGTTGTTATTGCCGTGCGGTCTGGTGCATGCCGAGCCGCGTATTACCCAAAATGATTTCGGCGGCACCGGTCTGTTGCAGACCCCGACCGCGCGCATGGCCCCGGCCGGAGAGCTGAGCGTCAACGCCAACCGCACCGAGCCTTACAGCCGCTACAGCGTGTCGTTGCAGCCACTGGACTGGCTCGAAGGTTCGTTCCGCTACACCGCGATCACCAACCGGCCGTACGGGCCGGAGTCGATGAGCGGCAGCCAGAGCTATAAGGACAAGGCGGTCGATGCCAAAGTCCGGCTGTGGCAGGAAACTCATTGGGCCCCCGATGTCGCTCTGGGCTTCCGAGACATTGGCGGTACCGGCTTGTTCGCCAGCGAATATTTCGTCGCCAACAAGCGCTTTGATAATTTCGATTTCAGCGCCGGCATTGCCTGGGGTTATCTCGGTAATCGCGGCGACCTCGACAACCCGCTGGGCTACCTCGACGATCGCTTCAAGACCCGTCCGGCCCTGGAAGGCACCGGTGACGTCAACGCCGGTTCGTACTTTCGCGGCAAGCCTTCGTTCTTTGGTGGTGTGAGCTATCAGACACCGTGGGACCGACTCAGCCTGAAACTCGAATACGAAGGCAACGACTACAAGCACGAGCCGAAGGACAACGTGATCAAGCAAGACTCGCCGATCAACTTCGGCGCGGTGTTCAAGGTGGCCGATTCGGTGGACGTCAGCGCGGCGTGGGAGCGGGGCAACACGGCGATGTTCGGCATCACCTTCCACACCAATTTCGTCAGCCGCAAGGCGCCGGCCAAGACCTACGACCCGACGCCGGAACCGCTACCGGCGAAGATGCCGATTACGCCGATGGAACAGGTCAACTGGGCCGACGTGTCGCAACGCCTGCAGCAGAATGCCGGGTACAAGGTCGAGCGCATCAGTCAGCGTGATTCCGAGCTGATCGTCTACGGCGAGCAGCAGCGCTACTTCCATTCGTCGAAGGCTGTCGGCCGCGCGAGCCGGATTCTCGACAACAGTGTGAACGACGACATCAACTGGTTCACCGTGGTCAACAAGCGTTACGACCTGCCGCTGGAAGAGACCAGTGTGCCGCGTCAGACCTTCCGCGAAGTGATCAACAACGAGGAATCGCTGGAGTCGTTGCACCGCACCACCGAGATCAACCCGGCAATGCCGCACAACGAGAAAACCCTCTACAGCGAAGCGCCGCAGCACTTCAATTATGGCGTTGGACTGGGCTTCAAGCAGAACGTTGGCGGCCCGGATGGTTTGCTCTATCAATTCAGTGCCGACGCGGACGCCGAGTACCGCTTCAACCGCAACACCTGGTGGAACGGTCTGCTCAGTGCCAACCTGGTGAACAACTTCGACAAGTTCACCTACGATGCGCCGAGCGGCCTGCCGCGGGTGCGTACCGATTTGCGTCAGTACCTGACCACCTCGGAAGTGACCATGCCGTTGTTCCAGGTCAGCCATGCCGAGCAGTTGGACAAGGACCTGTATGGCATGGTCTACGGCGGCTATCTGGAGTCGATGTTTGCCGGTGTCGGCGGTGAGGTGCTGTTCCGGCCGACCGGTGAGCGCTGGTCGGTGGGAGCGGATCTGAACTACGTGCGTCAGCGCGAGTTCGACCAGGGTTTTGGCCTGCGCGACTACTCGGTCTGGACGGGGCACATCACCGGTTACACCGATTTGCCGTATGACACGTTGGCAGCAGTCAGCGTCGGTCGTTATCTGGCCGGCGACTGGGGCGGTACGCTGGACATCTCCCGCGAGTTTTTCAATGGTGTGCGTTTCGGTGCCTGGGCGACGATTACTACTGCTGGCAGCGCCGAGTACGGGGAGGGTAGCTTCGACAAGGGCATCTACCTGTCGATCCCGTTCGACGAAATGATGAGCATGTCGACCATGCGCCGTGCCAACCTGGTCTGGGCCCCCCTGACCCGTGACGGCGGCGCCAGGCTTAATCGCAGCTTCCAGTTGCACTCGATGACCGATAGCCGCGAGGGCGACATGTTCTACCGCAACTTCTCGAAGATTACCGAGTAAACCCGAGAACCCCCTTGAGACCTGTGGGAGCGGGCTTGCCCGCGAAGGCGTTGGCACATTCAACATCTGTGCTGCCTGACCCACCGCTATCGCTTGCAGGCAAGCTCCCACAGTGATTTTGTGGTATGCCCGATTTGAGTGAACGCCGCCGGACCCTGTGGGAGCGGGCTTGCCCGCGAAGGCGTCGGCACATTCAACATCTGTGCTGCCTGACCCACCGCTTTCGCGTGCAAGCCACGCTCCCACAGTGGAACGGGGTGAAGCGCATATCCCGATCCATACCGAGATCCCGTGTGGGAGCGGGCTTGCCCGCGAAGACGTCGGCACTGCCACCCTCGCAACCGCCTGACCCACCATCAAATCCCGCCCACAAAAAAGGGGACTTTCGTCCCCTTGCGGTATCGCCTGGCTTGTCACCCGTCCATCAATAAATATCTTTCGACAACAACGTAAACGGCGTCTTTACCAGGATTTTCAGATCCAGCCACAACGACCAGTTGTTGATGTAATGCAGGTCCATCTCGACGCGGCGCTGCATTTTGTCGATGGTGTCGGTCTCGCCACGGCAGCCGCTGATCTGTGCCAGCCCGGTAATACCCGGTTTGATTCGATGACGAGCCATGTACGCGAGGATTTTCCCCGAGTAGTAGTGGTTGTGCGCCACCGCGTGCGGGCGCGGGCCGACCAAGGCCATTTGCCCCTGCAGCACGTTGAACAACTGCGGCAGCTCATCCAGCGAGGTGCGGCGTATGAAGCGCCCGACCGCAGTAATACGCGAGTCATTACGGCTGGCCTGAACCACTTCACGATCATCGTGCACGCGCATCGAGCGGAATTTCCAGACCTGAATCACCTTGCCGTTCCAGCCGTGGCGATCCTGTTTGAAGAACACCGGCCCCGGCGAGTTGATCTTCACCGCCAGCGCGATGAACAGCAGCACCGGGCTCAGCAGGATAATCGCCAGCAGCGCCACGCCTTTTTCCACCAGACTCTTGCTCAGCGCAGCGGTAGGGCGGCTGGTCAGCGGACTTTCGTTGAGGCAGATCGCCGGCAGACCATCCACGACCTTCACCGAGTGGTTGAGCAGGGTCAGACTGTTCAAGTCCGGCACCCAGACCACATCGACGTTGGCGCCGAGCAAATCGACGTACATCGCTTCGATTTTCGCAGCCTCAGCCAGCGGCAGGGTGATGTACAACCGGCGGATGTCATGGTCTTTGATCAGCTTGAGCAAATCTTCCTGATCACCGACCACACGCGGCGCATCCGAATCCAGGTTCGGCTTCGCGCCATTGCTGACCAAACCTACCAGCGGCAGGTTTTCCACCTGACTGATCTTCTTCGCCAGACCCAGAGCCAGCTCGCCAGTGCCGACGATCAGGGTCTTCTGCGCGCTGGTGCGGGAACGCTGGTAGTACTTGGAAAAGGCATGCAGCGGCGCGTACATCAACGCCTGACCGAGGAAGCCGTAGACCGCCCAGCTCAGCGTCACCTCGCGGGAGAACACTTCGTCGGCCTTGCACACGAACGCGATGCCGGCCAGCGCCACCATGGTCATCGACCAGCCCATGAACAAGCGTCCAAGCCCGGTCAGGTAATTGTCCTGCTTGCGGTACACGCCGCTGAACGTATATGCCGGCACCGAGGCCAATACCGCCAGTGTTGCGCACATGCGGTAATAGAACTCGACGGTGCCTGTGTGCCGTTCAGCCAGTATGAATAACAACGCAACAATGAAAGCCTGCGCCAATGCCCATTGGCCCCAGAAGGTAAGTCCCTTGAGGCCGTTATTTCGATTGATCCGTAGAGAAAGTTCCATGAGATATCCCCAGAAATACGTCCATTCAGGTTTCGACAGTTGAAGTCCGAGTTGCTAGATAGGCTTGTTGTTGTTATTGGACGAGTGTCCTGAGGTAACAACGTCGATAGGCCGAACTGTCGTCAATCAATAGACTAAGTTATTGCCGGAGAGGGTGTCTGACGAGTTCTAACAAGATGGCACAGTGCCAACTTTTTAATAATCAAATACAAGGGTGTTAGAAAAGGTCGCAGAGCGGGGGGTGAATAAATTATGTTGTGTTTGTTACTGTAGGAGGGGTGGAGGCAGGGAGCTATTATTACCAGGGGAGGTGAAGCCAAACAGAGTGCTCTTGTTGTTTTTGTAATCGCACTGTTTTCTGTTTGTTTTGTTCGCGGATATCGGCGGTATTTACGCAACGATTTCCTGGATGAGGCAATAACCGCGGTTTCTTACGGCACGGAACAATCGCTCACCATTACTCGCGTTTTTGAACTTGTCCTGCAGGCGACTCAGGCACATCTCCAGGCCCCGATACTGCTCCGGCTCGCGGCCGATGCTGAGGATCAGGTCATCTCGACTGACTACACGTTCTTCGTGATGGAGCATTTTGCGCACCAGCGCGGTTTCCAGTCCGGTAAGGCTGATCTCGACGCCTTCCTTGACCAGTGCGCCTTGATCGTTGTCCAGATGCCAGGTTTCGTTGC
Organism: Pseudomonas sp. S150; assembly: GCF_004526365.1. NCBI lineage: Bacteria > Pseudomonadati > Pseudomonadota > Gammaproteobacteria > Pseudomonadales > Pseudomonadaceae > Pseudomonas > Pseudomonas sp. S150. Next base: position 4,721,232 of record NZ_CP038207.1, on the reverse strand, counting down.
AGGTGGCGGCGTCTTCGATGGCGGCAGTGCGGGTGTCGCTCTCTGCACTTTGAAACGGCTTCGCCGATTGTGCGGACAACCATTCCGATTCGAGGGTGGCCAATATGCGCTGGGTGTCGTGTTCAATCGTGCGGGCAACGTTTTTCCGGGTGCCCCTTGGGTAAGTGAACTCCATCAGCATGGGAGCGGAAGAGGGCGAAGTAGCACCTTCAATAAACATTTGTGCCTGAGACGTGCCAAACGAATTGAAGCGCTCGCTGGACAGAATGCTCTCAAGTTCACGCTGCGACGTTGTACTGTTGGTCACGACGACAAAATATTTTCTTGGGAGGGTTGTACTAGTTTCCATGTCTCTCTCCTAAAATGTGCACCAAAATGGGCGAAAAGGTAAATCGGCAGGCGAGCAATAACTTCCTTGGAAGTAACCGACAGGCAGGGTCTGGGCCCAAAATGGCCTCGATAAATTCCACTCGTTCTGCTGCTATGTTGTTAAGTTTATTGTTATGGTTCGGTGTAGCCGTGCTCATTCAATGGCTTGATTATTAGTAGATTTGAAGTACAACTTGAGCTGTATGGTTGCATATGACGATCCTTCGTGATTATGCAAAGAGGATGGCTGCCCGAGAGTCAGGCAGTCGATATCAGACCCCGCATCAGGCGATAGCCGTAGCCGCGGATGCTCTGAATCGCATTGGTACCATACATGTCCTTGATTTTTCCACGCAAGCGGCTGATGGATTTTTCCAGCGCTCTCGGGTCGTAGAAATTGGTATTGAGCCCCATGATGCTGGCGATTTCATCATGGCTGAGAATGTGATTGCTGGTCTGCGCAAAGGCTTCCAGGATCTTCATCTCGGCAAACGAGATGTCGAGTTTCTGGCTGGCGCCGCCGAGCAGGCAGATGCGCGTCGGGTCGAGCGTCAGATTGATATCTCGCTGCCATTCTTCACTGTTGAAGAATTCACCGAGCAACTCGTCGCCCTCGTCGGAAAGGGTATTGAGTTTGATACAGAAGTCGGCACCGGCCAGGAAGTACTTGATCTTGTTGAAAGCGCCGCGACCGGTTATGACCGCGCAAATGATCGGTTTCAAGTTGTCGGAACGCAGGTTCTCGATCAGCGCAAGATTGTCTTCCAGCGCTTGCGGAGTGTCGATAACGATGAAGATGGCTCGATACGAACCAGAAAGTTCATTGTTATAGGAACTAGTGTACGAACTGGCCTCAAGTGCCATATCAGTGCGTACGTGCTTTGCGATCAGCGCACTAAAATGTTCGGCCACGCCACGGGTACGGCCCAGTGTGAGAACACCGGGTACGTCGTTTGTCGGGCGCGGACTTCTAGTCGCCAAGTTCCCTGAGAGCATCATGCTTTGACTCGAATTAGGTGCTGACATCGGGATGTTAAAGCACCGGTTCTCATCTGTGACTGACAATTGGTAACATTCACGCGATTTTTAGACGTGGCTCCCGAGTTTTCTAACAATAATTAAGCATTTCAAGCTTTTAGTTGATTTTCTCGGGGCTGTGAACTAGTCGTTACATGGTGGCAATGTGGAATTGTGCCACTATTTTGAATCTATGGCGATGGCTTTATTCATGTCCAATTGCCACTGTCGACGATCCTGAGACAATGTGAGCTGGGTCACACTTTATTGGCCAATCGAACTTTTTTCTACTATAGCCCTAAATATTTTTTGAGCAGTTCGTAGGCGGACGTTTATTAACATGGCTTGAGTGTGTCTTTTGATAAGACATATTCTCCGTCGCCTGATCAGGCAATGGGTGTCGCGTTATACCGATTGTTTAACTTCAGATACTCAATTCCTGAATACAGTTGACCGGTCGCTCATCAAGAGCGCTCTGACGGAGGATTAATGGATTTCTGGACCTTTATCCAGGTGTTGATATTGGGCGCGGTAGAAGGCCTGACCGAGTTCTTGCCGATCTCCAGTACCGGCCACCAGATCATCGTCGCCGACCTGCTGGACTTCGGCGGTGAACGCGCGATGGCGTTCAACATCATTATTCAGCTGGGCGCGATCCTGGCCGTGGTCTGGGAGTTTCGCCCGAAGATCTTCGACATCGTCAAAGGCCTGCCCACCCAACGCAATGCGCAGCGTTTCACCCTCAACCTGCTGATCGCTTTCCTGCCGGCGGTGGTCCTCGGCGTACTGTTCGCTGACAAAATCCATCAATACCTGTTTAACCCGATCACCGTAGCCATGGCCTTGGTGGTGGGCGGCATCGTCATGTTGTGGGCCGAACAGCGCAACCACGTGGTGAGCGTCGATCACGTCGACGACATGCGCTGGTCAGACGCGTTGAAAATCGGTTTCGTGCAATGCCTGGCAATGATTCCCGGCACGTCGCGCTCCGGCTCGACCATCATCGGCGGTTTATTGTTCGGCTTGTCCCGGAAAGCCGCCACAGAGTTCTCGTTCTTCCTCGCCATGCCGACCATGGTCGGCGCCGCGGTGTACTCCGGCTACAAATACCGCGACCTGTTCCAGGCCAGCGACCTGCCGGTGTTCGCCCTCGGTTTCGTCATCGCTTTCATCTTCGCCATGATCGCCGTGCGCGGCCTGCTCAAATTCATCGCCAACCACAGCTACGCCGCGTTCGCCTGGTATCGGATCGCGTTTGGCTTGTTGATTCTGGCGACGTGGGTGTTTGGCTGGGTGAACTGGACGGAAGCGGCGGCGGGGTGATGCGCACGCCAGGCGGATCTACCCGCCTGGCGCATTTTACGGAAGGAGGGTATCAACGCCCTTGCAGCAACTCGCCGGCCTGATCCAGCAACGCCAGCGGATCCTTGGCCTTATGAATATCCACCGACAACAACTGGCGGAATTTACGCGCACCCGGGAACCCGGTGCCCAACCCCAGCACGTGCCGGGTGATGTGATGCATCGCGCCGCCCGCCTGCAAATGCTCGGCAATATATGGCCGCAACTGCGCCAGCGCCTCGGCCCGGCTGATCACCGGCGCGCTGCTGCCGAACAACTGCTGATCGACCTCAGCCAGCAAATACGGATTGTGATAAGCCTCACGGCCCAACATCACACCGTCAAAGGTCTGCAAATGCTCATGGCAGGCCTCCATCGTCTTGATCCCGCCGTTCAGCACAATCTCCAGCTCCGGAAAATCCGCCTTCAACTGCGCCGCCACGTCATACCGCAACGGCGGAATGTCGCGATTCTCCTTCGGCGACAACCCCTCCAGAATCGCAATCCGCGCGTGCACGGTAAAACTGGTACACCCGGCATTCCGCACCGTGCCGACGAAATCACACAACTCGGCGTAACTGTCCCGCCCATTGATCCCGATCCGATGCTTCACCGTCACCGGAATCGACACCGCATCGCGCATCGCCTTCACACAATCCGCCACCAACTGCGGATGCCCCATCAGGCACGCACCGATCATATTGTTCTGCACCCGATCACTCGGGCAGCCCACATTCAGATTCACCTCGTCGTAACCATGCTCCTGCGCCATGCGCGCGCAAGCGGCCAGATCCAGCGGAACACTACCGCCCAATTGCAGCGCCAGCGGGTGCTCGGCTTCGTTGTGACGGAGGAAACGTTCGTGATCGCCGTTAAGGAGGGCGCCGGTGGTGACCATTTCGGTGTAAAGCAGGGCGTTCTTCGACAGGAGACGTAGGAAGAAACGGCAGTGGCGGTCGGTCCAGTCCATCATGGGTGCAACACTAAAGCGCCGAGACAGCGTAGGCATTGGTTTTACTGGGCTAAGGCTATGATTCTGTACCATTTTACTCAACGTGTTTTCGGCGTGTTTTAGGGCGTTTTCAAGCGTTTTTCAGGTCTCGGTGGTACGATGTACCACTTCAAAACTGACGCGTACCACTTTCAATATGGCAGCTATCAGGGCAAGAAAACTGGCGGATGGGTCTGTGAGCTACACCGCTCAGATCCGCATCAAGCGTGACGGAGTGCAAGTCTACCAAGAGAGCCAGACCTTCGCCCGGAAACAGGCTGCGCAGGCGTGGGCACGTAAGCGTGAATCGGAACTCGATGAACCAGGTGCGATCGAGCGGGCAAGCCGCAAGGGCGCCACTGCCAAAGAGATGATTGATCAGTACCTGCGCGAAGTCGAAAAAGCGCGGCCGCTGGGCAAAACCAAAAAGGCCACGCTCAGTGCCATCGGCGCCAGCTACTTCGGCAAGCTCAACGATACCGACATCAATACGCAGTGCCTGGTGGACTTCGCCCTGTGGCGGATGAGTGGTGAAGGGGGAGGCGTCCTGCCGCAAACCGCCGGTAACGATTTGGCCCACCTCGGCGCTGTACTTTCCATCGCCAAAGACGCATGGGGCTATCAGGTCGATCCGCTGGCCATGTCCGGCGCTCGGCGGGTGCTGCGCAAACTCGGCTACAACCTCAAGAGTCGGGAACGAGACCGCCGGCCGACACTGGATGAACTGGGCCAACTGATGGCGCACTATGAGGACATGCAGGCCCGGCGCCGAAGCGTCACCAATATGCTGAAGGTCGTAGGCTTCGCCCTGTTCTCCACCCGCCGCCTCGACGAGATCACCCGCATTCGTTGGGCTGATGTAGATGAGCCTGGCCAGCGAGTGTTGGTGCGGGACATGAAGAACCCCGGCCAGAAGATCGGCAATGACGTGTGGTGTTACTTGCCAGATGAGGCGTGGCAAATACTTCAAACAATGCCGAAAGTTGGCAACGAAATATTCCCATACAGTCCCGAGTCTATTTCCACTTCCTGGGCGAAATCCTGCAAGTTTCTGAATATCGCTGATTTGCACTTTCACGATCTTCGACACGAAGGTGTAAGTCGTTTATTTGAAATGGATTGGGATATCCCGCGCGTGGCGAGTGTATCGGGGCACAGAGACTGGAACTCACTCCGACGCTACACACACCTACGCGGCATGGGTGATCGTTATGTGGGATGGGAGTGGCACGAAAAGATATTGAGGGCGCCCGTCCAACTGGGCGCCGCATCAATGAAGTGGCTCAACAGGCGGGTTTTAAGCCGTTGAGCTGATTGTTTTCTTTCACAGCGGCGGCGCGCTGGAGATCGAGATAAGCAGCCAGGTCGCCGATGTGAATGCCCTTCGCGGACTTCTGGCTCGGCTCCAGTCGGGTGATTGGAATCTTGATCTGCCCACTCAGTACCTTGCGCTGAAACATGTCCGGCGTCAGATGAGTGAAGTAGTCCCGGCACACTCGATCAAGCGGGATGATCGCCTGGCCGTCGTACTGGGCCATCAGAATAAAAGCTGTGTTCATGATGCTCCCCTCACATCCGAAACGATTGATGAATGAACCTCGGCCGCGCCACTTCCTCCACCAGATTTTCAGTCCCAGTTTGGACGTCACAGACAAAGCGGTGCCGCTCCCGGTTGGTCGCTGTCAGCGCTTTGGTCAGGCCGGGGATAGCGTCGAGGCATTGCTCGTAGGCGGTATCTCCTTTCCAGCTCTGAGTCGGTAACACCTGGCAATCCGTCCGAGTTGCGTCCGTGCACAGATACAGCAGCAGGAAAACAGTCATAGCGCGGCCTCCTGCTGTGCCACGCTCAGGCCCACCGCTATTGGGCGAACCCAGATCGGCATGCTGTTGAGCATGAAGGTTTCGCCGGAGGCAGCCAGCAACAGCGTGGTACCCATCACATTGGCAATTGCTTCGGCAGCGTATGGCGGCACTGCGTTGCCAATCCGCTCACGCCATGCCTGATCACTCAGACCGTCCAGCTCGAATTGTTCTTCCGGCTCAACCAGGCTTTGTATAGCGGCCAGCTCCAGCGTGGTGAAGGGGCGGTGCCAGGTGCCGTCGAGACTTTCAATCACGCAGGTCAATCGGTCATTTGCCTTTGGCATGCGCGGATCCGCCACCGACCACCGTCCGTTGTCCTGCTTGGCGCTGGCCGATACGGCTCCGCATTGCTCGTTCCAGCCGACAACACCGTAGTGACCGCCAGTCAGGTAGGCATCACCCTTCGTGCGCTTCATACCTGGTCGAGGGTCCTGAACCGCGAATGCGCCTTGCCCGGTGGTGCTGCCGGCGATGACTGTTCCTGTCGATTGATCCCACGACGAAACCAGGTACTTGCCGAAGCCGTCGCCAGGCCGGCGAGGATCAGCAACACTGAATGTTCCCTGCCCGGGCGACTTGACGCCGATAACCGCACCACTGGTTTCATCCCACCGGCGCACGCCGTACTGCTGGTATTGAAGGGATCCTTCCCGGGCGCGTGGATCGGCTACCGAGAACGCACCGTTCGTTGGGCTGCTGCGCCCGGCAACTGTGCCGGCGGTGTCTTGCCATTCATGCACACCGAGGTAGCCCGCACGGTATTCCGGAACGATCACCAGATCACGCAAGTAGCCGTCCTCGATCGCTAAATTATTCAGACTGCGCCAATCTTTGCCGGCGGTGACCAGGGCGAGTCGAACCCATGTTTTCCATTGCAGCGCCGGTACCCGATGCATTGGGCCGGCCGCTTCGATATCGCCGGCGAGCGGCATGCGACCGAGGATCGAGCCGACAGACTTGAGTGTCTTTTTTTCTGGTTCGTACAGAAACGGCGGCACCTTTTCGATGTGACGGGCTACCAGCAGAAAGCGCTTGCGGCTCTGAGCCAGGCCGCCGATGACGCCGCAGTCGTGAGTGGTCTCGGCGACGGCGTAACCGAAGTGCGACAGCACCTTGTTGATCTGGTCCAGCAGATGCCGGCCGCGAGTAGCCAGTCGTGGCACATTCTCGAACACCAACAACGGGACCGGGTCATCCTTCCAGGCTTCCCCAAACAACCAGATGCAACGCAACGTCAGCTCGTTCAGGGCCTGATACTTCGGCGTAAGGCTCATCTTCTCCGACAGCAAGCCTGAGGCGCCTTTGCACGGGCTGGAAATGAACACCGCGTCGGGCCGCTCGTAGTTGGCCGCACGTCGAACTTCCTCAACGGTCGCTTCACGCCAACCGGGTGGCGGCTCTTTCCCGTGGAAGCGCACGTACTGATCGCGAGTGAACAGGTCCAACAGCGTGCCTTTGACCCCGCTCAAACGCTCGAAGTCGGCCAGCCCGGCCGCATCAATGTCGATGCCGCCGATGCACTGCCATTCCGCTTGGACGTTACCCACAACGGGCTTGGATTTATTGAAGCCTTTGGCGCCGCCACCGAGGCCGCAGCAGAAGTGAAAGTGTTTGAGTGTTCGCTTGAGCATGGTGCTTCTTCCTTTGCAGGCGATGGGGGAGTTGCAGCTCCCCGTTGTGCGCCCGGTGATTCAAATCAGCGCGCGTAGCGCCGTGGCTTGTTCTTTTTCGCTTCCGCCTGCGAGGCCATCAGCTCGGCCCACTCGGCAGATTTGCGTTTCTGTCGGATCCGACTACAGGCCTGGTGCTTTCGGGTGGATCGGGCTTTGCCGCAGATGTCGCAACAACTCGGGAGGTCAAGCCGATGGCTCGCCATGGGCGGGCGAGTGCGTACGGCAGAGTTGGGTGAGGCTTGCATCAGGCGTCCCCCAGCAATGCGCGAGTCAGGGCGTTGCGCTCGCCCTGATGAGTCAGCTTGTTCAACGGCTGCACACTGGTTCGGCCATTGCGCAGCTTCACGACCGCCGTTGCGCTGTCTATCTCCGCAATCTTCCCTTCGCGAACGCTCAGACTGACGCTGTGCCCAGTGCTGCGTGCAGCGACGAAAGTCACGTCGTCGCCGACTTTGAAGGCGTTCGTGGTAGCCTTCGTGCCGCCACTACTTGGGTTCTGTGCTTGCATGGTGCTTCTCCTTTGGGGTGGTCGGTGTCGAGGGATTGCAGTCCCTCGGCACCACTTCTTTTGGGGCGTGAACTCATTGATCAGCCGGCGCGGCGAACCAGGTGAATCGCCAAGCCTTTAAGCTGCTCGTTGCCAGCAGCCTCCTTCTGCCACTGCAAAATCTCTTCGATCTGTTTGCTCGAGCAGTCATCGACAAGTAGCGTCCGCTCGCCACGCTCCAACCTGACTTCCATGATTCCGAGCAGGCCGTGGTGCGAATACGCATCCGCATGAATGATTCCGGCCGGTCTGCCTTCGGCCAGTTGCTGCGCCTCGATGGACCTGAGCTTTGTCGTCTTACCCGTGCCGGCGTCGCCGGTGATGACGTGTACTTGCATGGTGCTTCTCCGTTGGAAAGTGCCCAGCGTTGCAGCGCTGGTTGCAGTTAGGCGCTCTGAAAAATCCAGCAGCGCACAGTGGTGGGTTTGTTGAACATCGCGTTGCCGGCGGCCTGTGAGGCGCGAACTGCGCTGTACACCGCCTTGTTGGTTTCAACCCATTTGCGGCTGCGGCTGTTCACCAGCAGCCCTCGCAACGTCTTGAGGTCGGCGAGGTTTTGCCGATGCTCGCTGGCCTTCTCGGCGAACTCGTTGAGGTTGATCGCGATAAGTTTCGGGTCGGTGCTGTGGTTGACCTGCGGGCCTTCGCCCAGGCTTTCGAGGTATTCGAAGACTTCCCAGAACTCCGCAACCAGTGGGTGATCAGCGCTGATCGCGGCTTGCCGCTCCAGTGCCATGGTCATCAGCGCCTGCTGCGTCGTGGCGACGTGGTTGTCATCGAGCGGGCAAACCAAGCGCAAGCAATCGACCAGGGCCATCAACTGGCTGTGGTTCTTGATGATCCGCTCCACGCGGATGTCCTTGAGCTTGCGCAGATGCTGTTCATGAACCACCACGCGTTCGGCAAACTTCGCCATCACCTGGGCTTCAGCACGCACGGCCAGCAGCAGGAAGTGGCTCAGTTGCTCGACCGGGATCAGGTTCAGGTTGTCAGCCGCTGCACGGCTCTCGGTGGTGACTTCCGGACGTGCAAAGTGCGATTTGATAATCCGCGTCAGGATCGCTTCCGACGCGCTGACATCGGCGTTCTGGCTTATCGCAATAGCACCCCGGAACGGCGGTTCGTAGGTCTCGTTGCCGCTGGTTTTCATGCCCTTGGTACCGAGCGTGCCGCCGCCGTAGAAGTCCTTCAGCTCGTCCCAGTCAAAGCCCTTGGCGTGCGCCTTGTCCGGCTCGTTGCGGTCGCCCTCGATCAGCACGACGGGCATGTTGGAGACCTGGCCCATGGCGCGCTGACGGCCGGCGCGGGTCGATTTCGATGGGTCAAAACCTTCATGCTCGCGGCCGAGCAACTTCCACAAGAAAGTCAGCAGCGTGGTCTTGCCGGCGCCGGCCTCACCGGTGACTTCAAGGAACGGAAAGGATTTGTACTGCGCGCGGATCTGCTCGGCGAACAGCGAGCCAAACCAGAAGGCCAGGGCGACGATGCCCTTGGCACCAAAACACAGCCACAGCATCGGCAGCCAGTCTGTCCGGTATTCCTTGGCGTCGCGCTGGATGTGCATGGCGATCGACTTTTGCAGTGTCTTCAGCCGCAACTTGCCGAACTCGAAAAAGTCCTCCTTGTTCACCACGCTGACAATGCCGCCACGGACGGCCAGATCGCCAAACACGTAGCAACTGTGGAGTTTGCTGTAGCCGATGAAGTCGATGGTTTCGACGGTCTTCAGGCCGAACAACTGATCCTTCATGATCTTGTCGAGCTGCTGCCCGCTGCCGGTGAACACGGCGCCGGCGGCCATGCTCAGCAGGCGTTTCTTGAACTCGCTGGCGGCGGCGACCTGGCCACCGGTGAAAGTGTTCTTCACGCTGCCGCTGTCGTGGGGAAAATCGACGCGGAAGTAGTACCAGGATTCGTCGGTGACTTCGTTGCGCTGGAAGTACAGCGCTTGCGGGTAGCAGTTGGCGATTTCGACTACGCCGCCGCATTGGCGCAGGGCCTTGTCGCGGCGCTGCTTGTCGTTCAGCAGTTGGTCTTCGTGGCGCTCGGATGACTCCAGCGCCTGCATGGCCTTGTTGAATTTCTCCAGATCCATCTTGAACCAGTAGAGCCGGCTCTCGAACCCGAAGTGAAACTCGTGTCGCTCGCGCCATTCGTACATCAGGACGCCTTTCTCTGACGCGCTTTCGGCGATCAGTAGAGCGCCGTGGTAGCGGGCGGTATCGAGGTCTTTCTCCCGCTGCTCGGCCCGCTCCGACTCTCCATCGATGAACGCCCAGCGTTGATGCAGGTCGTTCCAATCGACCTTGCGGCCATCGGCGGGTTGGGGGATCTGCGCGGCCTCACACTGATAGCCCAGGCCACGGGACTGACGTACCCAGCGCTTCGTGTACTTGTGCGCACCTGGCTCGTTGTCCAGGGCCCACACCAGCCTCGGCAGCTTCCCGCCACGCAGTCGCGCAAGTTCTTTCAGGGACTCTTCAGGGAAAGCGCCTGACGACATGGCCGACACCGCCGCAACCCCGTGATGCACCAAGGCGATGGCATCGAAAATGCCCTCGACGATCCAGAGCTCGTCGACGGCCAGCAGATCAACGCACGGCGGGCACCACCAAACGCCTTTGTAGCTGTCACCCTTTTTGAACCGAGCTTTCTGCTTGCCGAACCGGTGCGGCCGATCAATCAGGCGCTCCCAGTAACCGCCCTTGTCCAGCGCGAAACGCACAGTGGCACTACCGGCATCCAGCTCCGGAGAGTAGAACGTGTCCTGCGTGTACCAGCCTTGAATAAGCTCAAGCTTGAATCCTCGGGCGAACTCAAGATAGGCCCGAGCAGTCGCGGTCGGATGCTGTTCGGTGGAAGGGGCGCGACCGCTCCAGTCATCAAACAGATCGTCGTAGATTTCCTTGACGTGCCAGGTCTGGCCGCACTTGCTTTCCCGACCGCAGATGATCAGCCACGGGTTGTTGTGATTGGTGTACAGCTCCTTCTTGTTGCAGGCGGGGCACTTGCCGCCCCGCATGTAATCGGTAAGCGGCCGGTGCTTCAGCTCGTAGTCGCTCTCAAGGCGGCGCAGTACTTCGGCGCGTAGTTTGTCTTCCATCTTCATCGGGGCTTACTTCACTTCGCCGAGGCTTTGTTTGAGGGCGCCAATCAGGCGTTTTTGCGCGGCCATCACCGGGAAGGCCGTCAGCAGCGATCCGTGCCGCAAACCCTCGGGGATCATGCGAAAACGATCGTCATACCAGTACTCGTTGAACTGCACGGAGTACTGCGCGCGCAGTGCCTGGAGCAGGGCTTCGGCCTGCGCTCGGGGCAGTTTTGCGGTGACGGCGATGTCGATTTCCATGATCCACCTCGGATTTCAGGCAAAGCTCACCCAAACCCACGGGAAGCGGGGCAGGGCGGGGTGTTTAAAAGGGAGTTACTGAGGGTGGTGCTTGTGCGCGGAATCGCGCTGGGCCAGCAGGGTCTGCGGCAGCAGCCTTGCCGGTACCGGGTAGCGCAGATCAGCCCGGATATCGATCAAGTGCACGACCGTGCAGCCGGGGCTGTTTCCCCAGTCCACGCCGATCCATTTGCGCTGCTTGATCACCTGCAATTCTGTCCAGGCGTTGTGCACCAGTCGCTCCGCCATGAATACAGGTACTTCCAGCGACGTGGCCAAGTGGCGAACGCAGTTTTCGTAGAGCAGGTCCGAGTCCACCAAGTACTGCGCTTCGTGCCGTTGCAGATAAGCGAACGCGGCGCGTTGCATGCTGCTGCGGTAGTCGTGGGTCAACTGTTCGTGATTCATTGCGCACACTCCATTTCCATTTGGTCGAGCAGGTCGGGTTGATCGTTGGCGGTCTTCATCGCGGCACGACGCAGAGCGACGTCGGCAATGGGCAAACGCACCGATGGGTTTGCCATGCCACTGGGGCTCATTTCGTGAGTCATCTCGAACTCGGCACGCACCGACCAGCCGCAGGCCTCGTTGGTGCATTGCAGGTAGGCCACCCGCAGGAAAATGTGTGTGCCTTCGCTGGTGCGGATACGCATGCGGCCGAGACAGTGCGGGCAAACCAGTTTGTAAGTACTCACCCGGCGAACCCCCGACCATGCAATTGAATGGTTGCCAGCACTTCGGCGTAGCGGGCAGACATGTACTTCATAAGGGCGGCGATGATGGTTTCCGCCTCTCCCGGTTCAATGACCCCGTCGTCTAGAGCCTTGGCAATGATCTGGTCAACCATGCCGCGTTTGGCGGCAGCTCTCACCGAACGGTTGTACAACTCAACGTTGTCCAAGGAGGCAGGGACTGCCACTGGCACAAACATGCCGCCGTACTTGCCGGCGATGTAGTCCGCCAGATACGAGGTCCCAGCAATTTGTTCGAGGCGGTAGACGTGGTCGTCACTCAGTGGACGGCAGCCGGCGCTCTCGTAGGCTTGGTTGTCGAACTTCTTGATCGACATACCGAGTTGTGCGGCGGCGTAGAGGCGACCGCCTGGATAGGCGCCTATGACTGCGCTGATCACGTCTTTCCGGTTGGCTAGAACTGAACGTTTCATCTTCTGGTTTCCTCCCTGAGCCAACCGGCCTAGTTTGTGACGACGCCGTCTTTGATTCCGAGTAGTACCGCGGCGCGGTGAGATTCGCCCCGAAGGCATTTCTTCTGTCCGTTCAACACGGCATACACCGTGGACGGGGTGAGGTTGTGCTGATCGGCCCAGTCCTTGGCCGACAGACCCTGATGCGCGAGCCTCTCGCGGGCTTCCTTGCACGCTTGCTCCGTGGGGTATCCGTTCGGCATAGTCTCGTTTCGTGTGATTTCGTGTGATGACAGGCGAAGTATTTCCCATGCATGTGGGAATGTCAATTCGCTGTGGAGACATTTGTGGGAATTGGTGATCGCCTAAAAGAAGAGCGCGAGCGGCTGGGCTTCAACCAGACCGAGTTCGCGGCGAAGGCTGGTGCCTCGAAAAACAGCCAGTACAACTACGAGAAGGGCGAACGTAGCCCGGATGCGACCTACCTTGCGGCTGTGGCCGATCAGGGTGTCGATGTGTTGTATGTGGTGACCGGTGAGCGCAAGCCCACGACTGCTGAAAGCATCAATGCCGACGCGGCCAAATTTCTTGAGCTCTATCAGCACGTCACTGACTTGGATCGTGAAGTGTTGTTGCGCATGGTTTCGGCCTTTGCGAAAGCCGCAAGCATTGATGGGAGAAAGGAAAACGACTGATCTGGTCAAGCGCTGACAAGGTAAGTGGAAGCAACACGCCGGCCACGATGGCCGGCTTTTTCATGGATATAGAAAGGAGCGGTACGAATGGCCTTGAAGCCCTGTAAGTCTTGCAAGCACAAAGTTGATGTCACCGCGAAAGTTTGTCCGAGCTGTGGTGTCGCTGATCCGGGTATCACATTCCTCGGAAAGGTCGCCGGGTTTGTCTTTCTGATAGTCATCATCGGTGTGACAGTTTCGATGTGTTCAGGCGGCACCAAAGACAAGCCCGTCGAGAAGGTCACGCAGAGTGTTGCGCCGAAATCGTATTCGATCACGAAGGACGATTTTCAAGAGGGGCGCCCTCGTAAAGTCGAGGTTCTGCTGCCAAAGCGCTTGAGTGATGCGGAGCTGGCTGACGTGGCTAAGGCAGTTCGCGTAGACACAAAAATTAAGGCCAAAGCGACTTTCATCGGCTTCAGAGTCGAAGGGCAGACCGACAAGGCTTACTGGGCCAACGCCAGTTTTGACCCGGACTACAAGAGTTCTCTGATTGGCTTAAGCGCAAAAGACTACCAGGCGTTGAAGGCGCTGGACCTTGCTGGTTATCCGGACAAAGTCGGCAGTTGGCTGCGTGACGGAGCCCTCGGCCATGTGATGGTGCTGTACAAGCGCAACGGCAAATACGCCATCGATTCGATTTTTCCAAGCGGCGGAAAAAACACAAACAGCTATCAGGCAAAAAAGCTTCCTGACGGTGGGTTGCGCCTGGATGAACCCGGAAACAGTTTCGGCGAGTACTACGTTGTTGACGCCAGGGGGAACCTGCAAGGGTGGGGAGAAAACGGCGTGTACATGACGCTGCCGCCGGCACTGTAAGGGCCGGCGCAACTGCTGCTTACACTTCCAACGTGGTGTGTAGCTCGGAGAGTAACCATCTCGGTGGCGACATCCATTCAGACCAGGCCTAAATGATTTAGTGGGGCTGGTGGCACAGGAAGACGTGCTGAGAATGGGTGACTCCCGGGCGGTTCAGGTGCTGCGAAAAGCACCCCGCCCATCACAAGGAAATGGAGTACGCACGATGGAAAACCTTACCCCTTTGGAGCACCTTTTTTTGCACCTTCTGGCAAAGCTGAATGACCAGCAGCGTCAGGATGTACTGAGGATCATGGAGGCGTTTGCGCAGTCATCAGAGTAAGGGAGTTTGGAGGTGGCTCCGGCAATCATTCCGGAGCTGTTTTTTATATTTGTTCTCTTTTTTATTGGTTTTTTAGTGAAAACGTCGATTGTTACTGCTTGATTTATAATTTTGGTGGCAGAAAATGAATGATTTTGAAGAAGTAAGTTCTTATTGGTCTGAAGTTTTAGGTGAGTATTTCAACTCAAAGAGAAGTGGTGCTCTGGCTATTACCGGAGAGTGGGGGAGCGGGAAAACCCATTTGTTCAAAAATACAATAAGAAAAATAATTGAAGGTGGAGGGAGGAAGTGTTTGTATGTTTCTCTGTATTCTTATGGGATTTCGGGCAAGGGGTTGGACGATTTTCTAATAGAGGAATTGTCTGGTATAAAAGACGTTGATGATAAATCGAAGAATGGAGCTGGTGCGCTGCTGACTGGTTTGTTTACAAGTATTACTTCTGATCCCAAAAGCGCTGGTGTAATCGGCGCAGCGGTGATGGCAGTTGGAGGCGCAGTTAAGAAAAGAATAATTGATGCTCTTGAAGATTATGTGTTGTGTTTTGATGATCTAGATAGATTGTCCGAGTCAAACTTTCTAAAGGCATGGTCGGAGATCAATTACTTCTCTGAGTTTAAGTCTCGTAAAGTTATTATACTTTTGGATGAGACGAAGATTTTCCACGGGTCAGTGCATGCGGCTATTTACGAAAAGAATATATGGAGGGATGTTCCAATCAGGATGTCCTGTTCGGATGCTCTGAAGCTTTCGTTAGAAATGGTCTGTGCTGATTTAGCTGAAGAGTTGTCCGCCGTTGTAGATACGCATTTGATGCCGATCGTTAGTTTTTTTGATATTAAGAATGTAAGGACTATTTCCACATCTTTAGAGTTTCTTAAGCGAATTCATCTGTATAAAGTGTCAATTGGATCTGAGAAAATTGTTAATTCGCACCGCCTGAAAATGCTATATCAGGTTGTGTTTCTTGCTTCTCTTACGTCCAAATTGCGTGGTAAAAAGACAGCCGAGCAAAAGGCGACTCTGCGCAGTATTTGCAATGGTTATTATGATCGGCAGCTCTATATATCGATCGATGCAGGATAGAAAATCAGTTGTTTTGACTGATGAAGACGTTTTCATTCAATCCTTACCCTCGCTGGTTTGTAATGGTTCTTCAGAATTTAGTTTTGTGCTTGACTATGTTTTATTTGATAAATTAGAGGTTGATGATCTCAAAAAAATCGCTCGTGGTTTCTGAAGGTTATACTGACTACTCAAATCGTCCCATATGTAAGTTGTACGAGCGATTGCTTGATCGAACAGAAATGAGTGAGGCTGAATACATCGCATACTTCAATGAGGTTATTGATGCGGTTCGAAATCCAATGCCGGGTGTTTGTAATGTTAAAAACCTTGCAAATATTATTTCTGAGTTTTCATATGATTCAAGTATGGGTGGGACTCCAGTACCGTTAGATCAGCTGTTGGATATTTTTCAAGAGTCGGTTGTCAAGTGGCGAGAACTATTAGGAGCAGATGGCTACGACTTTGAAGTGGCAGGAGACGAGTTTTTTTATGTGCGACAGGGGAAGTCGTATTCTCCTGAGCTTGATGAGCTAATGACGAAATTTGATACTGCGATTAGGGATTACGAGTCGGAAAGAAATTATATTCAACGCTTGAGTGGTTGGAGCGATGATAAGGAGCTCAAAATGTTCCGAGAGTTGGCTGATAGCTTTGAAATGCCTTTATTTAAGTATGTTGATATTGATGAGTTGAAAGCTTTTTTGAGTTCGGCGAGTGGGGCGACTTTGCTGAAGTTTAACTCGATAATTCGAAAAAGGTTTTCAATGGGTGGCGCTGTGTTGGTTATCCTTGAGGAACGCGATGTTCTTTTGAAGTTGAAACTAATGTTTGAGGATGGTACGGGTTTTGGATTCAGGCGGGTTCAGTTTTCGGAGGGGTGTCAGGCTGTGGACGCCGCAATAAGGCATATCGATCGTTTCGAGAAATAAAATATTGGGTGAGGAAGTCAGCCGCTTCCTCACCCATGCTCAATTTCCCTTTAATCGCGCCCATTCGCGAACAACGGCCCGCTTGGCAGTCTTCTCCGTAGCGTACAACCAACGCAATCGTCGCGGCTTGCTCTGATCCCCAGCCGTCACGGTCTTCTCCTTTCCTGTCTTGTCGCGGTAGTACGCGATGATCCCTGTGAAATCCCCCTTGTTCTCTTCCGCCAGATCCTCAACGGTATCTTCCGGCAGCTTGCTTTCCAACTCCAGGCTGACGGTGTAACCGTTGTCCGCACTGAGCGTGTGCTGCACGTTGCCGCCATACCAAATGATTTCGTCGATCTCCGGCTTCACCCCTTCAAGCGTGTAGGTCAGCTCTGGGATCAGATCCGGCCGGCCTATGGCCAGGGTATAGCTGAGTGTCGCGCTACCACGTTGCAGCCGGTTGAACTCGGCCCGTGCAGCACGCAGGGCTGACTGCCGGTCGCTGTAGGTATGGCGCAGATCCTTCAGGTTCTCGCCACCGCCGGCAATTGCTTCCTGTTTCTTGGCACTGTTCACGTCGTAGAAGTACGCCCGCACGCCGTCGTAGCTATCGCGGTCAGCTTGCAGGTACCGGTGCTGGTCGCCATCGGCGCGGGTGAGGGTGATGTGGGGCAGTTCGGCGCCGCTCGCAGTCTTGCCGCCGCCGGCGGGCAGGCACAGCAGGCAGCCAGCCTTGACCGTCACCACGGCATCGAATTCTTCACCGACGCGGCTGATCAGGTTGGCGTCGGACTCATTGGCCTGGTCGAGCTGCAGGATGGGCAACCCGTCGAGGGCGCCGGCAATGGTGGCGGTCAGGCCGTTGCCCAGGGCGATATCACCCAGCACCTCGCCGAGCGTGGTGTTGCTCCAACTACGTTCGCGTTTGGTCTTCAGGCCCTTGCGCAGATCGGCGGAACGCGCGCGAATGCTCAGCACGTCCGGCGCGCCGGAGTGTTCGGTTTCATCGACGGTGTAGGTGCCTTTGTCCACCAGGCCTGTGTCACTCCAGCCCAGCCACAACCGAACCACCGCGCCCTTAGGCGGGATGGCCAACAGCCCATCGTGGTCGCTGAGGGTTATGCTGAGTTGATCGGCCTCGATGCCTCGGTTGTCGGTCAGGTCCAGGCTCATCAGGCGCGGGCTGATCAGTTGGGCGATATCGTTGCCATCCACGGTGATGCGAAACGCCGGCACCGGGTAGGCTGCCTCGCGTTTGTAGCGCTCGATGGTCTTGTCCAGAAAACCGGTGACGCGGGATAGGGCGGAATCGATCACAGCAGCGCCCTCATGATGCTGACGCCGGCGCTGGTACCGGCGCCGATTAGGTCAATTCGGTCGTCATCGATGCGCTTGAGGCTGAGGGTGAATTCGATCCGGCGCGGGGTGCCGTCGCGGAAGAAGATTGTCTTGGTTTCGCTCAGGCTTTCGATGATCCACAGGCCGTATATCCGGCCGCTACCCTCGACCATGGGCCACGCCTTGCCGGTGTTGGCCATCAAGCGCAGGGCATCGAGGCTGAGGGCGCTGCCGGCGAGTTCCGGCAGGATGATGCCGGGCAGGGTGATGGAGTCATCACCACGGCCGACGAACTGGCGAGCGGGCGCGGCGCCGACGCGGTTGGTGCTCGCATGGCGCCATTCAGTCTGGCGTTGCAGCTCCTGATAGGCGGCGGTGGAAAGGCTGAAAACGAACATGCCCAAGGCGAGCATCATGGCGGGTTACTCCAGGTCGGACAGTTTGCTGCGCTGGCGGGCGTTCTTTTCGCTGGAAACGCGGGCCAGCTCGGCGCGCACGGCGCGGGCGATGGCGCGTTCATCCATCCCGGGCGTGGTGTGGATGTTGATTTCGTAGGTGTCGTGGCTGTCGTAGGCTGCGGCCGGCGCCGGACTGATGGGGGCGCGATTGTCGATCGACACTGAGGAGGATGCAGCGGCACCGGTCGGCAACTGCGGTAACCCGATGGCGCCCAGCGGCCCGGCCACGGCGCCGAGCGCACGTTGCCCGGCAGATATGACCTGCTTACCCATGTCGGTGACGGCACCCAGTGGGCCGTCCTGGCCACCCTCCAGACCTTGGGTCAGACCGGCCATAGTGAAGCCGCCGAGCGCCGTGAACACGCGTGACGGGCTATGGATGCCGAGCTTTTCCTTGAACATGTTGATGGCCGAATCAGCAATCGAGCTGACGGCGTTGGTGATCTGGCCCAAGCCTGCGAGCAGTCCGTTGACCAGGCCGTTGACCAGCATGTTGCCGAACTCTGTGAAGCGGCTCGGCAGATCCACGCCGAGGTAACTCATCACGCCGGCGAAGGCCTGGTAGATCAAACCAATGGGGCTGAAGTTGGCCAGCGTGGTGAGGATGCCGCCGATGCCTCCGCTGAATCCGGCTTTGATCTCTGTCCAGGCATTGGCGAAGTAGAGCTTCACCGCGTCCCAGTTGGTGTAGATCAGGTAGGCCGCGCCGGCGAGGATGGCGACCACTGCGCCGATGGCCAGAGCCACCGGGTTGGTAGCGAGCCCCCACATGGCGATGCTGACGGTACGCAGGGCGGTCACCAATGCGCCGCTGAGCGTGCTGGCGAGCAGTCGAACGCCCTGACCCAGCAACGGGAACGCATTGCGTGCCAGGCCGGTGATGGTGGGGAACAGCTTCTGCATGATTCGCAGCGTGCCACCACCCTGCATGCCGAACATCGCCATGCCGTAGCGAACCACGGCAAACGGGCCGAGCAGGCTGGCCATGCCTATAGCCAGACCACCGAACACGAACGACAGGCCTGCGACCAGAGCCACGACTTTGACCAGCCCGCCGGCAAGTTTAGGATTCTCCCGCGCCCAGGCGCCAACCTTGTTCGCGACTTCGCCCAAGGTGTTGATCAGCTCTTTCAGGTCGGGCGCGACAGCGGCGCCGAACTCGGCCATGGCATTGGTGAAGCTGCCCTCGGCGGCTTCCATGACGTTGGTCAGGGTGCTGAGTTGTTCATTGACGCGGGTGCGCAGGTCGGCCTGGTTCTGGAGCTTCTGCTGCACCTCTTTGTAACCCACCAGCCCCTTGTTTATCATGGTGTTGAGGGTGGTCATGGTCTCCGAGTCATCACCGAACAAGTCTTTGATGGTCTCGGTACGGTCTTCGTCGTTGAGCGTCTTGAGTTTTTCGACCTGGGCGAACAGGTTCTCCAGACCGGCGAAGTTACCTTTCTTGTCGGTGAACTTGAACTGAATCTTTTGGCCTTTCAGTTGGCGGATCTTGTTGACGTCGTCAACCTTGTCCTTGTTCAAACCCGCCTGGAAGATTTTACGGAACGCGTTACCGGCGGCGCCGCCTTCCATGCCGGCCTGGTCCATCATGATCAGCAGCGGTGCCAGTTCGTTTGCTGCCTCGATCCCTGACTTCTTGATGGTGTCCATCACCGGGGCGATCTTGCTGAAGCCCTGGAGCATGTTGGTCGAGTCAACGCCCGAGTAGAAACCCCGCTGGATGGTATCCATCAGCGCCATCATGTCTTTCTCGGTGGTGCGCGTGGCGTCCTGCATCTTGGCCGCGAACTCGGCGGCTTCGGCTACCGGCATTTTCAATTGCACGCCCAGGTACGCGGCCGCTTCGCCGGTACCGCCGAGGATGCTTTGCGCGCTGAGACCTTGGCGCCGAAGCATGGTCATCATTTCTTGAAAATCAGCAGTGGTGCCAGGCAAGCGGTCGCCGAGTTTTGTGGCGAGGTCGGTGATCTTCTGGAAGTCCTCGGCCACCTTGCCGGTGTTGTCCATCATCGACACTTTCAATTGCGTCGCAGAGTCTTCGTTCGGGGCGAACGCTTCAACGGTCTGTTTCAGCGGGCGACTGATCGCATAACCCGCGCCCAAACCGGCGGCGCCGTTGACGGCCATGTCGCTGGCCAGACTTTGGGTTTTCTCTAACCTGCTGCGCTCTATTGCCATTCGCTTCTGTTGCGCATTCAGGGCTACCAACCGTTTGCCTTGTTCGCTGATCGTGGCATTGGTGGCGCCGATCTGCTCGCGCAGCTGGCGTTCGTGGGTGCCGAGGTCTTTGGTGCTGATCCCTGCGCTGTACAGCTTCGAACGCAGGGTCTGCAACTGTTCGGACTGCTGCTGGTGCTGTTCCTTGAGCCGCTGTGCCTCGCGCACGGCCGTGCGGAAGTCCTTGGCCATGGCCTTGGTCGGAACACCGGTGGCAGCAAACTGTTGGCTGAGTGCCCGGACTTTGTCGCGGGCTGAGGTGAGGGCGGTTTCGGTCTGCTCAGCGGCGGCGCGCTGGGTGCGCCAGGCGCTGACGTCTTTCTGTTGGGCGTTGAGTTCTTTGAGGCGGTTGCGGGCGTCTTTGAGTGCGCGGGCAGCACCGATGCTGCCCTTGTCGATTGCCTTCAGGGGGCCGCTTGCGCGGTCGATGGCGTTGAGCAGCACCTGAAGTTTTAGATCATTCGCCATCGGTGGAACTCCGCACCCTGGCGCGCTCGCGCCAGTCCATCAGTTCTTGCAGGCCCAACTGGTCCATGTCAGCCGGCGCCCAGTGAAAGACCACGGCCAGATCGGCCATGGCGTCTTCTACGCAACGAGGGAGGCGTCCATCCTCACCGACTTCTGCAACAAAAAATGGGCGACCTTGTTGCCGCAAGCGAGCAGGTCGGCCGGGTCCATGCCGGCGGCTTCCGGTGCGGTGATGCTTGGCGAGGTGATGCGTGGCAGTACCTTGAGCAGGGCGCCGACATCGAGGTTCAGCAGATCCACCAGGTGGACGCCGCGCAGCTCGCCGGACTGAGGTTTGCGCAGGGTGAGGCTGTCGATCTGATTCTTGCCGCGCAGGATCGGCGTATCGAGGAGGACGGTGTTGTCGTCGACTGCTGGCAGGGTTTCGACGGTGTTTTCGGTTTTCATGGAATGCTCCGGTGGTCAGGGTTGAAGGTGGATCAGAGGCCGATGGCAGAGCGCTGTTTCTCCAGCATGTCCACGCCGTTGACCTTTTCGATGAAGTTGAGCAAGTCGATCTCGATGATGTCCTCGTTATCGACGACCAGCTTGTAGTAGCTGCAAGTGGTGGTGATGCTGTGTTCGGTGTCTTCACCGGGGGCCGCGTCGCCCATTTCGATGGTTTCGTGACGGCCACGGACGATGATTTCCACGGCACTGACTTCACCCGTGTCGTCCTGCTGGAAAGAGCCAGCGAAGCGCAGTTGCACGCCGGACGCGTTGACGCTGCCGAACTGTTTGAGCGCGATCAGATCCAGGCCGCCGGTCTTCCATTCGAACTGGATGCCGTCATCGGAGAATCCGAGGTCCGCCTTGACGGGGCCGTTCATGCCGCCCCCCCGGTAGCTTTCCATCTTGCGTCCGAGCGGTGGCGGGGTGACGCTCTTGGCAACGCCCTGGTAGGTGTTGCCGTCGTTGAACAGGTTCATGTTTTTGAGTTTGCGAGGCATGGCCATGGCGTTGGTCTCCGGGGTACGGACTCCCCCTCAGGGGAGCGCCGAATCAGGCGTTCACTTTGCTGGCGAACTGGATCAGGTAGCGGTCGGTGATACGCTGGCGAAGGGTCAGGTCTTCCAGCGGCGGCACGGGCGTGTAGTCATAATCGAGGTAGAGCTTGCCGGCCTTGAGCATGTCCTTGTCGTTGATCTCTTCCGGGTACCAGCAGTCGCCGCCGATGAGGTAACCGCTGCCGACCATCTCGCGGAATTTGGCCTTGATGCTCTCGATCATGTCGCGCACCAGGGAAGGGTGCATGGGTTTGTCCACGGCCCACATCTGCGCCTCGGCCATGGTGTCGGCGAGTATCTGCGCAGTCCGGGTGTAGTTCTCGAAAGCGAACAGCGGATCGTCGCTGCACGTGCGGCTGCCCCAGAAGCGGAAGCCGCCCTCGTTGATCAGAGTGGTGACCTCGTTTCCGTTGAGGTAGTTGGCATCGGTAGCCGGGTTTTGTAGATCCCAGAACACGTCGGCGCTTATCCCGGTGACGCCATTCACCGCGACGTTGGAGAGGGTTTTGTGCCAACCCACTTCCTGATCGATCTTGGCTCGCAGGCCGAGGGCTCGGGCGATGGCCGAGGCCTTGACGGTGGCGTTGGTGACGGTGTCCCAGTTCTGGAAGTCCGGCCAGATCACCATGGCTTCCCGGGCGCCGAAGTTTTCGCGGTAGGCGACGGCTTCTTCCTTGGTTTTGCAGTCCCAGGCACTGACGTAGCAGAAGGCGCGCAACTGCTGTCCGATGCTCACAAGCGCGGTGGCCACCGGTTGGCTGTCCAGTCCTGGCACGCCGAGGATGCGCGGCACCATACCGACCTTGGCCTTGGCGGCAAGCAACGCTTTCATGCCGGTGTACTTGCCGTCGGCGGTGGTGGTGCCGATCAGGGCGCTGTTGGTTTCTGCCTCGGTAGCACCTTCCTTGACGCGCACGACGATGGTGTAAGGCCGGGTCTGGTCGGCGATACCTTGCAGGCTCGCCGCTAGGGTGCCTTTCACACCGGCCTTGCCGATGGCGGTCTGCACATTGGTGAGCAGCACCGGGGTATCAAAAGGAAAAACGGTGGCGTCGGCATCGTCGGCCGTGCAGACCATGCCGATAACAGCGGTGGGGATGGTGCGAATGGGGCGGGTGCCGTCGTTTAGTTCGAGCACCCGCACGCCGTGTAGATAATCGGCCATGGTTTTGCCTGCGCAGTAAATGGGATGACAGTGCACAGGCTGCCGCGCGCGCGCCGGATGGGCGAGCGCGTGGCGTTGTAGTGGGCGGTGTTACAGGAGGCGAAAATCTATAAGGCGTTACGCGATCACTTCGCTTAACCAGCTCGGTGCTGGGGGGCGATGCTCTGCGAAGGGAAACTCTCCCGCTTCCGGCCAGTTGCGAAGGGCGCGGCGGTAAGCCTGAAGCTCGGCGTATTGCTCACCTGTAAGCGATGTCGGCCCGCCTTCCTCAAGTTCATCGCGATGACGTGAAACCAACGGATCAGCAGACGTCAACTTCCAATCGCGCCAAGCACGTTCGGCGGCGGCCAGCACCTCAGGACTAGGCGGTGGCCGATTGACCAAGACAGGGCAGCCAGACTCGTCAGCCGCGATGACCATTCCGGCAGACTGCCCAACCATCAGCTCGAGATAATGCTCAGCAGAAATCTCGACGCCTCCCTCGGGAATTGAGTCATTAATAGTGGTGTCGTAGAACCCAAGGTCGGCAGCGTTAAAAAACTTCATTTCAATACCCCCACGCGCGCCAAGTTACGACTTGCGCCGACGAAACGGTCGGCCCCGTGTTCGCGTTTATAGCAATAGTGCTAAGACTGCCGGCGATCTTTCGAGCCCCCGCAATTGCGAACTCGCCAGCCCCCGCTAACAACGAATAGGACGAGGTGGCGATGACCCCGAGAACCGCGTTAGGAAAAGCAACTGGAAGCGAAATGGCCTGCTCGGCGTTGTCGTTGACGGTTAGCGTCCCCCACTGCTCGATAAGACCCGATGGGAACTTTTGGTATCCGTTAGCACCGAGCGACGAAGCGCCGGAGCCACCAACCGCTGAGTAGATACCATTGCCAAAGACAATGAACTCCATCATCACCCCAGCAGCGAGGACGATGGTAGGCCCTGACGGGGTGTTGTTTGCGCCGGCGATGGTTCCGCCACCGGCTACCACCACCGCGACCGCGCCGGTTGTTGATGCGGCGATAGCGAACTTTGAGCCAACCGGCAGCGTTGATGTAGCCGGTAGAGTTACCGTTGCAGCGCCGTTTATCGTGATGTACTTACCCACATCGCTCAGGGGCAGCACGGTGGAGCCTGAATAAACCGAGACACCCGCGAGGCTACCCAGCGAGCGCTGCACAAATTCGGTCGTGGCAAGTTTCGATGAGTTATCAAATTGCGGCTGTGTGTTGGCAGTCGGGTTTACCAATGCCGGAGCGTTGATTGGCGCAAAGCCTTGCGTCACGTTCTGAAACGTCAGCGCCGTAGTGCCCAGAACGATTGTCCCGTCCGTGATCAACTGCCAACGAGTATCAGCCAGGGTTGCGCCTTGCTCGACCGACACCAGCAGCGCCGAGGTCACTTCTGCATTGCTGTCAGCGTCCGCCGCCCTGGCCCACGCACCAGTCGTCGGCACAACGTATATGCCATTGTCTTTAGCCAAGGTCTGGTTTTTCACCAACACCCTATCGCTGGCCGCCAACGCGACACCGTCGATGGTCTGCAACCCCGTTAACGCAATGTTGGCCGTGGTGGCGACTCGCACCGACTGCTTGCAGTCGAGCTTGTACAGCTCTTCGAAAATCTTCGTGTCGACGTATTCGCGAGTAGCGAGCACAACCGACGGATCAATCTTCAACTGAATGTTTGACGTGCCACTGGTGATGACGTGCATCCGCACGACCTGGTTGCGGCCAGAACCTTGTGCGAGCAATGGTTTATAACTTGGCGCCACGTTGGCCACGGCCGAGAACACGCCGTCCTTGTCCTCGAGCGCCAGTTCGCGAATCCACCACCCGCCAACATCAGGGGGCAGCACCAGCTCGGCGATGAGGACATTGTCGTCGGTAGGGGATACGCGCAGTTGGTTGAGCTGCGCGCGGTACCGCTGATTGATCAACTTGGTTTGTGCGGGGCTGGGCACGGGATCGGTACCGTTGGCATCACCGATCAGCATGTAACGCGGTTCCCAGGGAATGCCGAGGGCGTCGCAGTTGGTTTTCTTGGCGGCGCCCAGCGTCGTCAGCATGCCGCCGAAAATAGAGTTCTGATCAACCATGGGGATACACATCCAGTTCGTCGAGGGTGTAAAGGCTCACGCCGTAGTAGCCCCGGACTGATACGTCGATATCCGGATTGTTCCAGGGGTACACGTCGATTTCGTCTCCGTCGTAAACGGCGAAGCCAACGAAGGCGTCGAGTCGGGTTTCAAGGACGATGTCGAGGCCGGTCAGGTGCCGGGTGAGGGGCTTGGCGTCGTCGATCAGCCACACCAGTTCCTGGTACATCGCTTCGGTGATGCCGGAGTCGAGGACACCGATGCGCAAGGCGAACGTACCGGGCGTGCCGGGTGGCGTGGTCTGCCACCATTCCGCAACCTCGATCAGATAGCCCAATGGTTCGACCACGCGTCGTAGCGCGCCGATGGTGCCCTTGTGCGAGTGCACGTAGTAGGCGGCTCGACAGGCTGCGCGCTTTGCGGTTTCCGTCCACTTGCTGTCCCAGCGATCCACAGAGAATGCCCACGCCAGGTACGGCAGCAGGGGCAGGGGACACTTGTCCGGGTTGTAGAGTGTGCGAAGGGGAATGGGTACGCGCTGGATCTGTGCCAAGGCTTCGGCGGCGTGACGTTCCAGTGGTGTCGAGTTGCCTGGCAACAGCGGTTGGTAGGCCATCACTCAACCCCCAACGCCAATTCAATTTTCGTGCAGTACGGCGCCTGGTATTTGGTGGCGACGATGTCTTCCCAATCCTCCAGCACGACCTTGCGTACGCCCTCGACGTGAAGCGCGGCGTGCACGATCGATTCGGAAACCTCCAGTGCCAGGCGCCGCCGTTGGTGCACGAACTTGAGTAACTGTGCTTCGGCAGCGGCGAGTACAAGTTCGGTTTCCGGGCCACTGGTCAGCGGGTAAATTTTTGCTTTGACCTGGTAGTTGATGATCTCCGCGCCCTGGACCGTCAGGCGATCCGCGACCGGTCGGCGGTCGTCGTCGCTGAGGTAAGCCTCGACCTTATCCAGTAGGGCTTGTGAAGCGGTGCCATCGCCCAGCACGGATTGCACCGTGACCACCGCTTCGGCCGGCGCCGGACTCTCTGCGGTGGCATCGGCGACCTGACCGTCAGCGGAACGAGCGTGGAATATGTAAGCGTTGCGAGGGCCGGCGGTGCTGAGGCCTTCCCATGCCATCTGCGCACGCTCGCGCAGGCTGTCGTCGCTTTCCATCAGCTTGGGTAAGGGCGGCACAGCTGTAGGGTTTGCGGCTTGAATGACCAGTCGCTTCACATTGAAGTTGGCAGCGAGCTGTTCGAGGTCGGTGCCTTTGGCCAGGGCGAGCATGTTGGCAACGGAGGCTTCGTTGACCCGCTGCCGCCAGATGGTTTCGCGGTAGGCGTTCTCCTCGAGCAGCTTGGTCAACGGCTCGGACTCCATGTTGAGGCGCGCGGTAATCTCAGGCTGTTCCTCAACCGGCCAGAGGCTGATGGCGTGGGCCTTGCGTTCGGCGAGGATCTGCTCGTAATCGATCTGTTCGACGATCTGCGGCGCCGGCAGTTGGCCGAGGTCGATGGCAACAAAACTATTCATACGCTGCCTCCCAGTTGCAGAGGCACGCTCAGGCTCAGCGGCTGATTGTTATCGACAATGGTGCCTTCGAACTCCAGCGACGCTTGGCCCTGAAGGTTCGCGCCGATGAACTGGATTCGGCTGAGGCTGATGCGGGTTTCCCAGCGCATCAGCGCCATGATGGTGGCAGCGTAGACCTGCAAACGGGTGAAGTCGTTGAACGGCTGATCGACCAGCTCAGGCAGCAGGCTGCCGTATTCACGGCGCATGACGCGGGTGCCGATGCGAGTAGTTAGGATGTCGGTGATGGACTGGGCGATGTGTTCGACCTGGCCGAGGGCCGCGCCGGTTTCTCGGTTCATTCCGGTTTCCCCGTCTTCGCGCCCCCGGCCACGACACCGCCGTGTGGGTGGTTGACCAGGCTGATGTTGGCCGCGACCACGTCCACGGAAACGGAGACCTTGCCGGTGACGTTCTGGTTGCCGGTCTGGGTGTAGTCGCCTTCGTGGGTGATCGGGCCGACGATGTGGATGCCGCCCGTGCTGGTCAGGTTGGTGGTGCCGCCTTCGGCCAGCGTTACGTTGAGGTGGTGCGCGACGCTGTCGTACTCGATGACGGTGCCGTCGCGGTAGGTGCAGCGGTGCAGGCCCTCGCGGTCGCCGTTGGCGGGGATCTGGTCGCTGAACAGCCCGGTCAGTACGATGCCGTTGCCGAGCTGGCCGGAGGGGCTGAACAGGATGACCTGTTCGTTGACGGTGGGCGGGTTCCACTCACGGTCGGCACCTGCCCGAGCGGCGATCCATGGGAGCCAGCCGGTGGTAAGCGATCCGGTTTTGACCTGCACGCGCGGGGGCTTCATCTGGACGGCAGCGATGGTGCCGAGGCGGATGAGGTTTTCGATCAGGCGGGCGAGGGTGGCTAAGTCGTTCATGGCGCCGATGGTGTAAAGTCTCGGCATTACTGTAAATTACAGACCAATGTATCGAGCACGTTTACAACTAACCAAATAAAATCGGCGGAAATAATGACGACATTTATAAAAGAGCGAAGATTTGGTAGTGCTCAGGACTTTCTGAACGCGTTTATGCCTTGGGCTGAGGATGCTGGACTTGAGGGTTTTATATTTAGGGGTCATTCTAATTCAAATTATGAGCTAGTTCCGACGTCATTGAGGTGTGGGGGGGCACAGGAACTATGGAAGTCTTCGAATGCTTATTTGAAATATGATGGGAGTATTTCTGATGATGCTTATTCGTTGGCGTATGTGGAATATCAACTTATAAGGGATTTTTATCGCATGGCGGATGCGAGAGGGTTAGATGTGCCTAGTTCGGATCGGCTACGAAAAAGGCTTCATCAAAATACGGATTTACATACAATGGCGGCTTGGCTCGATGGTGATGAGTGGTTACCTTCAGATATGCTAGAGACAGCGGGGTTAGCACAGCATTATGGGATCAGTACTAGGTTGCTAGACTGGACATATAACCCGTTTGTTGCGAGTTTTTTTGCTTCCAAGTCTTGTGTTAATTCTGATGGTGACCTGTGTATATGGGCTATGAATGCTAAGGAGCTTGGGCTGATTGAACATGTTGAAAAAGATTTTCCCTTGAAAATGATTACGCCTCACTATAGTGGTAATCCTAATTTGGCCGCCCAGAATGGCTTGTTTACTCACTGGTCAGTTAAGCTCCCATCGATCGAGACTTTCACGCTGGGCCCTAATAGTGCTCCGCCTGTTGATAGGCGATCTCTTGATGTTTTGATTAATGAGTATGTAGCTGGGCTAGTAGACGGGCGGCATGAAAAACTTTTCGTGAAAATGGTTCTGCCGAGATCTGAAACAGTGTCCCTGGCTCAAAGTATTAGAAAGCTGGGTTATGGCCCGTCGAGGATTTTTCCCGGATACGATGGTGTTGCTGCAGAACTAAAGGAAAGACATCTACTTAAAAGGCATATAAAAAACCATATAATTAAGTAGTTCGTCACGAATGAGATCCAAGTCAGCGTCGGTGAAACCTAATATCTCTCTTTTATCATAACGTATGTCAGGTGCATCTCGTGCGGCCCGGTCGTTCATGCCGTACTGATGCACTCGGGCAATACGGGCTATCCTCCCGGTGAACCCGACACTTATTCCGTTACCGTCGCCTTGTACCCTCAAGAAGCTGGCCGTTCGTAGTTTCTGAAACATTCTTGCTTTCCGTTTCAGTCTGCCTTGCTTGCCCCGCAGATTCCGTTGCTTTCGCGGCGCGTACTTGCTGCCATCTGGGTTCTGCTGCTCAATGATTCGTTGCTGCTGGCTGCGACGTAATGTTTGGCCAACGCTGCGGGCCAGCTTGTTGCGCGATGCAGGCTCCAACTGCCCAAGCAATCCCGCTGCCCAATCTTCCAGCGCTTCCAGTCGGTTTGTCATTTCGGCAGCACCCATTCGCTCCCGGTACCCAGCGCACCAGGTATCCAGTTCGGATCGAGAAAGTCAGCCGCCCGTTGCGGTTCACCGGGATGGCGAATAGTGGTGTTGCCCTGGTCATCCTTGCCCACCACCACACGCTCCGTTAGCGGCAGCGTCAGGCTCATATCCACTTTGCTGTTGTCGAGAATGTCAGCCTCAAACTGAATGCCGTCAGCGGCCTTGCTTAGGTTCTCCAGCAGTTCGGACTGGTGGACGCTCAGCCAGCCGAGCAGCGGCAGCATGACGCTGTCGGGGTGGCCGGCGAAGTCCGTGAGGATGACCTGTAGATCGAAGCTGTACTCGAACGACAGCGTGTGCGCGGCGGTGCAGCGGATCTTGCCGTTGTCGATGAAGATCAGCAGCCGGTCGGGGTTGTGCTTGAGTTCGGACACCGTAGCGAGCAGGTGAGCTTTCAGGCTGTCGGGCTTGTTCATGGCTGAGCCTGTTGGTGTTGGTAAACCATATCGACCTGGCTCGCACAATCTGCCCAGGCGGCTTCGACGCGGTCCTGATCGGTCAACTGATCGCCGTTACTGCGCGGGCTGGTCGCGGGTAGCGTGCAAGGCACCACGGCCGGACAGCCACTGACGATAAGCATCGGCGCCGGTGAGGGCGGGGCGCTCGCGCAGCCGGCGAGCAGCATCAGGTAAAGGCTGGTCAGCCCAATTGCGTAGGTCGGCGTTTTCACGTTTCAGAGCCTCGATGGTGAGTTCGCGCTTTGCCAGGCCTTGGCGCAGTTGATCCTGCTGCGCGCGCAGAGTGGTCTGGGCGTTGCGCTCCTGTTGCAGGTTGGCGCGCAACGCGTTGGCATTCACGAGGTTGCGCTCGGCATCTTTCCGGGCGGTGGCTGCATCCTTCTCAGCCAGTCGGGCGTCCTTGTTCGCTCCGCTGATGCGCAGTTCCTGGCACCAGATCAGCAAGCCCAACGCCGCGAGTAGCACGACGCCCAGCAGGGCCTGGCGCAAAGTACTCACGCCCGGTACCAACCAAGTTTGTTCATGGCTCCGATATCCAGCTGCTGCACCGGGCCGCGAATGATGATGACTTTGCGCTCTGGCATCTGAACGTAGAGCGCGTCGCGCAACAGCTCCATGTCGTGGTAGTCGCTGTCCGGTGGTACCACCAGAAGGTCACC
Organism: Pseudomonas sp. S150; assembly: GCF_004526365.1. Taxonomy (NCBI): domain Bacteria; kingdom Pseudomonadati; phylum Pseudomonadota; class Gammaproteobacteria; order Pseudomonadales; family Pseudomonadaceae; genus Pseudomonas; species Pseudomonas sp. S150. The sequence continues at coordinate 4,691,167 of NZ_CP038207.1, read as the reverse complement.
GTCCTGCACGTTCAATCGTTGCACAGCATCGAAGTCGATCATGCCGCCACCACCTGACCGCAACCGCAGTCGTCGTGCCGTTCGTAGGCGCGCTGGAGCTTGATGTCATACAGGTTCCGCTGGTAATCCGGCCCGTTGTAGAGCTTGGCGAACTCGGCCCATTTGCGGCCCTTCAGTGCCTTGTGCAGCGCCGGGTCGGTTTCGATGAAGCGGACGAAGGCGTCGAACTGCTGCGACTCGCCCGCGCTCATGGCGGCGACGAAGTCCTGAACGCTGCTGTAGCCCAGTCGCTGCCAATGAAAGCCCATGATCTGGAAGGCGCCCCAAGAGGCGGACTCAAGCGCGGCCGTGTCATCGATCAGGCGAGCGGTGGCCAGGCGCTGGTGTTCGGCGCCGCCGCCGGCGTAGCCACCGGATTTCGGATTGACGATGGCCGGGTTGCTCGCGGCCAGTTGGTCGGCGTGCTGCTTGAGCGCGGCAGCATCATCGCCCTGGTGGCGAACCTTCGACAGTTGTCGGTACATGACATGCCGCTCGAACAAGATGACCGGCTTGCTGTTTTCGAGGAAACCGGTGCCTTTCGATTCCACTTCGTTGACCGCGTAGACGCTGGCGAGCGGGACGCCGAGGCGTTCGGCTGCGCTGAACAGGTCGGCGTTCTTCAGCAGCAGCTGGCAATCGTTGCCGGCGAGCGCGCCTTGCGTCTTGCTGCCGGCCACACCATCGACGACCAGACCGACTTTGAGCTGATAGGCGCGCACGGCGGCTTCGGTGTGATCGCCGAAGTCACCGTCGATTTCCAGCTTGGCGCCGTGCTGATTGAGGTTCTTTTGCAGCATGCGTACCGCCTGCGAGCGGTCGCCGTGGCGAAGTGTGGTCATAGCTGTTCTACCTTGCGGTTGAAAATCTTCTTGGCGGCAGCGCGGGTGCCCTCGACGCCGAGCAACCCGATGACCCCGCCGAAGAACGGTGCAGTCGTGGCCGGTATCCCCAGCAGCGAGAGCCCGTGACTGGCAGACAGGGCGAGCGCGCCGCAGAGTGGGGCTTCGATCATCATGCGGCGCACGGTGCCGCCGCCGTAGATCACGCGCAGGCTTGCTATGACCAGGGCCAGCAGGCCGGAGTAGATGGCGGGCCAGTTCTGTTCGAGCCAGGCGGCGAGCCAGGCCCAGGTGTCGGGACGGTCAGGCATGCGTTTCATTCCATGATCCAGGGTGGTTGGGTTCAAGGGCTCGGTGCGCGTGGGTCAGTCCCATAGGTGCACCATCTGCCGTTGTGGGGCTGCGGCCTGGGCTTCCGGCATCTGCACCAGAAGCCCTTGCGGCAAGGTCGGGCCGTGGTTGGCCAGTCCCGGGTTGGCTTCGAGTACAGCCTCGGTCACGCCGGCGGTGCGGCCGTAGTGGCGCCAGCAAAGGGCATCGACGGTGTCGTTCTGTTGGGCGCGGATGCTGACGGTCATCAGATCAACTCCACGGTGGTGCGGCCGAGGCCGAGGAAGTCGCGCACGGCCCAGCGTTGATCGCGGCGCAGTTCGTCGATGCTTGGGGTCAGTTCTTCAGCGTTCTGGTTGCCGCTGTTGGTGCTGTCGTAAGAGCGGTAGCGCTCGCAAATCTCAGCGCCGGTCGCGGCGTAGATCGCGCGTTGGTAGAGGTGGACGCGCTCTGAAACACCCTTGATCAGTTCGGCCGGCACTTCGGCGAGGGTGGCGTGGCCGTTGGCCTGTTGAGCGCGGCGCCATTCGGCGAACTCGCGGTTGACGCTGATCGCGGCGGCGATGGTCGCAGTCTCAAGGCGAATCGGGGTGACGCTGGCATCGATGCGCAAGGTGCCGCGCACGTCGTCCAGATCGATCGATGGCCAGAAGGGGTCGGTGTTGATGTGGCCGGCCGGGGATGTGGTGCCGGTTCCGCCCGCTACGAATCCGCTCATGAATCTGCGCTCTGTTGTAGGTCGCCGGTGGTCGGGGCTTCACGTTCAGGAGGAGCGGTCTGGCCGATCCGCCCCGAGCCGGCGGGGTGCGTGGGGACGCTCGGTTAGCTGCCAGTGGCAGCGAGTTTGTTGAGCAGGCGTTCGGCCCGCTCCAGATCTTTCTTGCCACCACAGGCGTCGTGCAGATCGATGGCTTTTTTCAACAGTTCGATACCGGCTTGTACCTGTCCGGGTTGGCCGGGTTTGTCGTCGGTGATGCCCTCCAGCGCCGCGCGGCCCATGGCCAGGAACAGCTTGGCGCGCGCCTGATCCGGCATGTCCTCTGTGTCGGTCAGTTCGGCGGTGCGATGCAGGATGGCCAAGTCGAACGGTTCGCCGACCTTCTGCGCCTTGAACGCGGCGGTCGCTACTTCCTCGGCGACCAGGCAGCCGAGGGTGCGGGCGAAGCGGTCCGGCATGACCATCTTGTGTTGCAGCACGTACTGGGCGATGTCGAGGCCACCAGTGAAGTCGCCGGCGTCGAAGCGCCAGACCATGACGGTGGTCATCACTTCATCCTGCGCACCTTGACCGGCCTCCAGCACGCCCTGCACGTAGGGGATGTATTCGGGCAGCAGCTGACGTTTGAGTTCGGCCTTGCCCTGGTTCGACTGCACCTGTTTCAGGCGCAGGCGGTCTTGCAGCAACTGGTTGAGTTGGTGCTCGTAGGCGGTGGCGCCGGCCATGGTCTGGGTGGGTTCGGTCGCTGCCGCCTCAAGTGCGGCAGTGACACGTTGGAAGTGCTGCTTGGCGAGGCTGCTGGCCATGGCTTACGCCCCCTCAAGCTCGATGTTTTCGATCAGGCAGCCGAGGCCGTAATCCTCGACGACGTAGGCGTCGTTGCTGGATTCGTAGTTCTCGATGCGGTTCTTTTCTGGCGCTTCTTTCACGTAGCGTCGGCGTCCGCCGATCTGCCAGTAGATGGCGAGGTTGGCTAGCGATGTGACCAGCGCCGCACCGTCCGGCACGTACGGAACTTCGACCGGTTGCTTACCGCCCATGCGCTTTTGCGAAAGGATCATGTCGGTGGCCAGTTTCTCGGACGCTGGCTGTTCCTTGTTGATCAGCGGGAAGTACTTATCGTGCACCAGGTTGCTGCCGAGGATGACCACGATGCCCGGATCCTTGCGGTGCCACGGATCGATGAGGTTGGCGACAGCGTCGAACACCAAGGCGTCGAGGTTGTTGTAGTCAGCCTCCGCGCCGGTTCCGATGACGATCTTGCCGGCGGCCTTGCCGTCCTTGAGGACGCGCGCCGAGGCGTTGGTGCGGTACTGCTGGAGCCAGCCGATGTTGACGTCCTGCAACAGCGGATTGGCCTGGCGGTCGGTGGTAGCGGCAACGCTGACGCCATTGAAACCGACCATGATGCGGTCGAGGGCCTGACGCTTGAGGATCGCGTCGCGCAGCCGTGCCTGGAAGTCCGGGAATTTTGCCCAGGCATCGAGCTGTGCGTAGCGGATGGCGGTGTCGAAGTCGGTGTGTTCGGCCTTGTAGCCCTTTTTGTCCAGCGACGACACGTCGCGCGGCTGGCGCACGCCGTTGCCGGTGGTGTCGGTGCGGCCGGCGATGGTGCTGCTGACGCCCAAGCCGACCTTTTCGCCTTGCAGTTCATCGACGCCGATGATGCCGATCTGGCCGAGGAATTCGCTGGATTCCTGCATGCGGGTTTCCAGCGTCTGCTGAACCGTCGGATCGACGGCGAAGGTGTTGGCGGTCGATGACACGCCATTGAGGCGCGCCACCTGGCTCAGGTAGGCGTTGAAGTGTTCGCGGGTATCGTTACGCATGAATGTCGTCCTTCGTGGTTCGGGGCTGTGGGTGGGCCGGCTGTCAGCAGTCGGTCATGACCTTGTCGCCACCGGTTACCGGAGGGCGGGTCTTCTGGTTGTGGTCCTGGGTGGTAGAGAGCTTGTTTTTCAGCTCGGTGAAGTCCTTGCTCAGTTGATCGAGCTTGGTGCTTACGCCCGCGGAGAATTTCTTCTCGGCGGCGAGTTGGTCGGGCAGATCCTTGACGTGATCGGCCACGGCTTCGACGGCATCGCTGATCTGCGAAAACTCGCTATCGTCCTTGACTTGCTTGCCCTTGAGCAGGTTTTGCACCTTGCTGAACAGCTGGGCGCCGATGCTTGGCTTTTCCTCGATCTCTTCGAATGTGAGTTCGGTTTCGACTGCCTCGGTGAACATTGAGGTCGCGGAGTAGTGGCGATCCTTGAAGGGGCTGACGTCAGGTTTCTGGGCTGAGAAAGCCAGGACGTCGGTGCCCAGGCTGGCCGGCGAATCGGTGACCGCCAGACCGACGATGTAGGCCTCGCCGGTGTCGGCGAAGCTGTCGTCGATTTCGATGGACGTATAGATTTTCTGTTTCGCCTTGTTCATGGCGATCAGGTCGGCAGTCGGCTCGACCTGGGCGAACAGCGCCAGTTTCTTTTGGCCGTTCACGTCCACTTCTTCGGTCTTCACGGCCAGTACGTCGCCGTAGGCCCTGAAGGGGCTGTCCGGCAGCAGGCTGCGAAAATGCTCCAGCCAGATGCGGGCGCCGTAGGTGGCCGGATTGAAGTTCTTCGAGGCCTGTTCCAGCCAGCTGCGTTTGATGGTGCGTTTGTCAGAGGTAGCGCCCTCGACGGCGACGCGGAACCAGTTACTGCGAAATTTCTTCATGCCGGGAATCCTCAATGCGTGGGCGCTGAAAGTGTTGCGATGAGGGGCATGGTCGTGACGCGCGCGAGTTGCGGCAACGAGGCGGGACTGTAGGGAAGGGGGCTACAAGGGGCGGCGCTATTGAGTCGCGGGCGCGGGCGGCAGCATCGCGGCCATGACTACGACCGCACTGTTGCCCATCGATCCCCGCCGCCAATCCAAGTTCTTGTACTGGATGGGTTGGCGCATCTGCGAGATTGCCGAGGCTACGGGCGAAAAGGAAAAAACGCTACACAGCTGGAAGGCCCGCGACGAGTGGGACCGGGCCGACAACGTCGAGCGCATCGGCGGGGCGCTGGAAGCGCGGTTGGTGCAGTTGATCCTTAAGGATGTGAAAAGCGGCGGTGACTTCAAAGAGATTGATCTGCTGCACCGCCAGCTCGAACGGCAGGCGCGGATCCAGCGCTTTCAGGGTGGCGGCACCGAAACCGACCTCAACCCGAACCTCGCGAAACGCAACGCCGAGCCGAAGAAAAAGGCCGTCAAAAACGAGATTGATGAAGATCAGATCGAGCTGCTGCGCGAGGCCTTTATCGACGGCTGCTTTGACTACCAGAAAGACTGGTACCGGGCCGGCAATCAGCGCACCCGCGTCATCCTCAAGAGCCGGCAGATCGGCGCGACGTACTACTTCGCCCGCGAAGCGTTCATCGATGCGCTGGACACCGGGCGCAACCAGATTTTCCTGTCGGCCTCGAAGAACCAGGCCTATCTGTTCCGGGGTTACATTCAGGCCTTTTGCCGCGAGGTGATCGGCGTCGAGCTGACAGGTGATCCCATCGTTTTACCCAACGGCGCCGAGCTGTTTTTTCTTGGCACCAACGCACGCACCGCCCAGGGCTATCACGGCAATTTCTACTTCGACGAATTCTTCTGGACGTTCAAGTTCGAGGAACTGAACAAGGTCGCCTCGGGCATGGCGATGCACAAGAAGTGGCGAAAGACCTACTTCTCGACACCGTCGAGCATGGCCCACGAGGCGTACACCTTCTGGACCGGCGAGCGCTTCAACAAGGGTAAGCCCGCAGCGCAGCATACGAAGGTGGACGTGTCCCACGGGGCGCTCCAGCAGGGGCGGTTCTGTGAGGACCGGTTGTGGCGGCAGATCGTCACGATTCTGGATGCGGAGCGGGGCGGTTGTGACCTGTTCGACATCGAGGAACTGCGCCGCGAGTACAGCCCCGAGGCGTTCGCCAACCTGCTGATGTGCGAGTTCGTCGACGACGGCGCGAGCATCTTCCCGCTGACCCTGTTGCAGTCGTGCATGGTGGACAGCTGGGTTGAGTGGGCGGAGGACTACAAGCCCTTCGCCATGCGCCCGTTCGGCGACCGTCAGGTGTGGATCGGCTACGACCCGGCCGAGACGGGTGACTGTTCCGGTCTGGTGGTGGTCGCGCCGCCGCTGGTGCCCGGTGGCAAGTTCCGCATCCTTGAACGTCACCAGTTTCGGGGCATGGACTTCGCCGCGCAGGCCGCGTTCATCAAAAGCGTCTGCGACCGCTACTGGGTAACCTACATCGGCATCGATGTGACTGGACTGGGCAGCGGCGTGGCCCAGCTGGTGCGTCAGTTCTTCCCCGCAGTGACCACCTTCAGCTACTCGCCTGAAGTCAAAACCCGCCTGGTGCTCAAAGCCTACGACGTGATCCACAAGGGCCGGCTCGAATTCGACGCCGGCTGGACCGACATGGCCCAGTCCCTGATGGCCATCCGCAAGACCGTCACCGCCGGCGGGCGCCAGTACACCTACACCGCCGGCCGTAACGACAACACCGGCCATGCCGACCTTGCCTGGGCGCTCTTCCACGCATTGCATAACGAACCGCTTGAGGGGCAGACGACTGCCAACACCGGGCGCATGGAGATTTACTGATGACCGAACAATTGGCCAACCAGACGTTACCCGCGACCACACCCGCCATCGGCGCCGGGACGCAGGTGTTTTCCTTCGGCGAGCCGACGCCGGTGCTGGGTGGCCGGGAGGTGTTCGACTATCTGGAGTGCTGGTTCAACGGGCGTTGGTATGAGCCGCCGTTGTCGCTGGGCGGGCTGGCTCGGTCAGTGGGGGCGAGCGTGCATCTGCACTCAGGGCTGATGTTCAAGCGCAACCTGTTGAGCAAGACGTTTATCCCGCATCCGCTGCTGTCGCGAGCATCGTTTGAGCAGTTCGCCCTGGACTTCCTGTGCCTGGGCAATGGGTACCTGGAGGGGCGACGTTCGCGGTTGGGCGGGGTGTGCAAGCTGGAGACGCCGCTGGCCAAGTACATGCGTGCGGGGCCGGACGGACAGTTTTACCAGGTGCGTGGGTGGAAGGATGAGCATGCGTTTGAGCCGGACAGCATTTTTCATCTGAGGGAGGCGGATCTACATCAGGAAATTTATGGGCTGCCGGAGTGGATCAGCGCGTTGCAGTCGGCGCTGTTAAACGAGTCCGCGACCCTGTTCCGGCGCAAGTACTACGAGAACGGGAGTCATGCCGGGTTCATCCTGTACATGACGGATGCGGCGCAGACAGAGGCTGATATTGATGCGTTGCGCAAGGCGCTGAAGGAATCGAAGGGGCCTGGCAACTTCCGCAACCTGTTCGTCTACTCGCCGACCGGCAAGAAGGACGGAATTCAGCTGATCCCCGTCAGCGAGGTGGCGGCGAAGGATGAATTCAATTCGATCAAGAATCAGACTCGGGATGACGTGTTGGCGAGCCTGCGGATTCCGCCGCAGTTGATGGGGATTGTTCCGCAGAACGCTGGCGGGTTTGGGTCGATTCGGGAGGCGGCGCAGATCTATGCGGCTAATGAGTTAGAACCAATTCAGATGCGAATGATGCAATTAAATGATTGGTTAGGTGGTGACGTTATTCGATTCAGCGAGCTTTCGTTTCCCAATGTGAAATAATAGGGCTGCAAAATATGCAGCCCCGTTTGTGATTTATTCTTCGTACTGGTCTTTGAGTAATATGGAGTAATTTGAAGCTGAAAAATTATATTCTTCCCATTCAGACTGCCTGCGATAAAAACTCAGTTTGCTACTTGCTTCAACCAAATCTACTAGGTGTGATTCGATCTGGTTGGGCCGAGGCAAAAAGCGGTATGTCCAACGGCTCAAGCCGTATATCCATAATGATACTTTTAATGCGGAATCTAAATCGTCCCAATTAGAAGCCTCTATAAGAGGTCTGTGTATCGTTTTGCTAAGTCTTTCGAGGGTCTTTTTAAAGAACTCAAGCATTGGCAGTTGAGCTTCCAAGTTGGTGCGCGAGAAAAGATAGCTGAAAATATTTGTAGTGACTGCTTCTTTCTCTGATGAGAAGACAATCGTTTGACCAGTCAGCATTTTCTGAAAGCTATTTTTTAGCTCCTCTAGCCATATTTCAGTGAGGATATCTATTCTAATAAAATTTTTAATAATTAGAGGGTTTAATATTTTTTGCGTAAGCCAAGGCTCGCACCAAGAAAGCTCTGTTATTCTTCCCCTTAAATTGTCAATAATTTCCGTGGTCTCTGTGCGGTTGAGTGTTCTTGTTATTTTGGATAGGTAAATTTCGGTCATATGTTCAAATATAGCAGGGGGATGAGGCGTAGGTGGAGCGTAATTGTTAATCATCCATCCGATGAACTGCATCTGGTCTTTGCTACGTAGTTGGTATATTAGGCTCGCATTTGCTATATCTTCGACGATGCATTTGTCTAAAGCGTGAAAGCTTATCCATTTTAGGAATGGGTTGTCATTTGATTGAAGTAAGTTGAAGAGGTTGCTTGGAGAGCCTATTTCAGCAGTAAGGCCGATTTCACGTATTATTTGAGCGCGTATGTAGTGGTCTATTGTTATGTCTATATCTTGATCGGGTGTTTTTTTGTGTGGGTTCTCAATGTCGAATAGGAGAAAAGTGACCGCATCGGGAAAGCTATCCCAGAGAATTTTTATTGCATAATAGTCTCCCCAACTTAAAGGTTTGAATTTACCTCCTCTGCATAGATGATGAGTTTGGTCATACCTAAGCAGATGTGCTGTACTGATATTGAGTTTTGAACAGAGATTTAAGGCCTCTTGGGCTTCTGACGTTGAAGTGAGCGGTGTTGATTGTTTGGCTTTTAAGAATGAAACAAGTCTATCTGCTATCGATTCTCCGGCCTTGTTGCCTTTTAAGGTGTAGTGTTCGCCGATAGGGGTATTAGCCAGTAGGTGCCCCATTATCTCCCAGTAGGAGTTGAAGTCTCGTGCGGAGCATTGGGAAAGAAATTTGAGCGCTCCATCGGGTTTGGATAGGATTTTTGGTACGAATGATTCTTCGTTTAGTATTCCAAGCTCTCGTAACTTGTTTCGTAAATCTTCTGAATGTAATCCACTTATGGAGTTTTCACCCGTCCAGGCCGAGAGTATCTCTCCGGAGGCCGGGTTGTTTAAGAAGGTTAAAGGCTCGTATCTACGATGTACAGTATTTGCTTTTTGAATGTGTTGTGTATCCCAAATTAGTAATGGGTCATTTTTGTCGGGAGAGGATTGTGTAATTGTTTTCTGTAAGAGTCTTTGTGCGTACTCAATGACTTTTGGTAACGTGTCTTTCGGTATGGAGGTGATCAGGAGAGGATGTTTGTCTGTCGCAGCTTGCAAGGAATTTGATAAGTGAAATCCTTTAATGTCGTAGCCAATTGAGTCAGATATTAGTATGTATCTGTCGTGGAAAAAATGTTTCGGGAATCCATAGATTTTTATTTTTATTACCGTAGATTCGCGAGCTAACTGTTCGCAGCAACTCAAAAGATTATTAAGTCTTTGCTTTTTCTCGTCTGACTCTAGTGTCGTGAATACAGTGTAGTTTGTGTGTGTGCTCGCATTTGCAATTAGTAGCGTGGCACCCACGTCCTCAAAATACGGGTCGAAAATAAATACTTGCTTGTTAGGGTTTTCTTGAAGTGTAGATTTTATCCACTCCACGAATTCGATCCTGCCATCGCCATCCCCCTCTGAATAGCGTTCGAAAAATCTTGCTTCTGACTTGCTGACTTTTGTATTGCTCAGCAGAGCAATATTTTGCCGGTTGATGGCCTCCCAAGGATCAAGTCCTAGATGCTCATTGTTGTGCTGGAATGCATTGTCTCTATGTATAGTAAGCGCGTTGATTATTCTAGAAGGGTGAGTGTCAGGGTTGGTTGTCTTCGTAAGCCAATCCAGTTGTACCCGCTTTGATGTTGATGTTGGGCTGTGAGTAAAACTTAATCGAAGATTTCTGAAGTAGCTAACGCCATACTTAGCAAGTAGTTCTGCGGGCGAATCATCATTTTGTACGTGTATTTCAATTTGGATGCTGTCTATATGGTCGTGCATTTCGGCGGGAATAGCGAAGCTGTATTCGACAATATTATTGTGTGGCTTTGCAGTTCCCAGTGCATCGTATATTGTTTTTCTGTTGTTTAGAAAAGTCGCTTTTATAAAATAAGTGGCTTCCTTCGGTAGGAGGTAGGTAATAAGGCTGGTAGTTAGAGTGTGTTCTTTTGAGTTCCATGTTACTGAGAGTAGATTGCTTCCGTTGTCATGCAATGTAGGGAATACCAGTAGCTCAAGATCACCAAGCCTTTCAATGTCGTCCCCTAGAAAATTTAGTCCAGTGTCTTTGTTTATTTTTTCTGTAATATAAAATATTAAATCTTTTTGTATGGAGTTTTTTATCGAAAACATGTTGAGCTTGTTTTTTGTCACTATAGAACCGCTAAATGCTCCTGCTGAACTATGTGGGCTTTTCAGGCCATGGCTGTTGTGATCATTCCGCATCGGAAGATAGGATACAGGCCTGAAATAATGTTCGTTTGCTAAAGAGAAACTTCCAAAAAGCCTCCTCTGTTTGATATCCATCTCTAAATTAAGTGTGCTGGATATTTCCCCTAAATTTTTGCCGTCGCTTAGTAATGAAATGAAAGTTTGGAGGATGTTGTTATCGCATAATATTGTTGTGTTTATGAGGGTCGCTTTGCAGTCTTTAAATGTTTTACTGGAAGGGTTTTTCGAACTGGCCCATTTGTTTGTGGCGCTAGAGTGCGGAAGTATTCGTCCATATACTAACCGTATATCTTCAGGTGTGCTGTTCTCGATCTTGACTAACCATAGTTGAATGGCGCATTTTTTATCGCGTTCGCTAAATATACGCTTCAGGTTTTTGTGGTTAATTAATTGTGATAGATACGGATTCATGCCTCTTCCTTAAGCTTGTGAAGTCGTTTAGTAGCCAGGATCTTGCAGAGAATACTTGAAAAATCTATTTGGCTAACACTTTTCAAAAAGGCCCGTATTAGTAGTCTCGTATGAAACTGGCAGATGCGATGGTCGTGTGGAGCTCAAGAGCTTGCGGGACGCATGTCCTGTCTCCTTTGGCGCGCGCTGTCGTCCCCCCACCTCGCCTCCGGGCTAAATGGGTCTTTTTTTCCGCAGTCCTGCACGGTGCTGAACGCCGCTATGGCCGGGAGTCGCCCTGGTAATCATCTGGGACAAAAAGCCTGCGAATCCCTGCGAGGGTTGGGTCAATTAATGTGTCGCGGCAGTCGGTCGCCAGGTATGGGTCAACGCTTGGGGTCGATTTTCAGGAACACATTCGGAAAAAAGTAATGTGGTAATCCGGGCATCGGTACGCTGCTGAAAGCCCCGAATTCATTGACTTTGCTGGATTACATCAGAAGGTAATTTGAAGTAATGAAAAAGGTAATGTTGTCGTAAATGGTTGATTTATATGGAATGCAGGAAAAAGAAAATTACTTCCTTGAAAGGTAATTACCTTACCTATTCATTACTTGAAAATTACCTTGTGCCAATCCTTTGCAGACCACTGAAATCAAGGCTCTCAGTCGAATAAAACGTTTGGCTTACCAAAATTACCTTTCTCCGATGTCTTTCCCGAAAATCTGACATCGCCTGTGCGGCGGTGCTGCGCTTCGCCTCGCTCGTACTCATGCAGATGGCGCAGACACACTCTCGCCCAGGTGCTTCGCGCTCGCGCAGGAAAGCTTGTAGGGAGTGCTGTGGATTGGATCGACAGGCACGCGCGCCAACGAGGAATATTGGCGTGCCGCGTGATGAGCAGAAGAAGGGTGGTACGAAAGTGGTACGAGGATTTCTTGATGGCGCTGAAGGCCTCGTGTGGAGAGGCCTACAGAATCAGCTGATCCAATCCATCATCGGGGCGACGGAGAAGCGGCGGGAGAGTGGGGCGGGTGTGGCGGAGATAGGGGACATTGGCGGTTCTGGATTGGGTGGGGCTGGGAGGTGGGGGAGTTTATCAGGAATGGGGGGAGAGGACGGGGTTTGTGGCTAGTAGAGGTCTGTGCTTGAAAAATTGGCCGGACATTGGGAATGATAGTAAATATTTCTGACCCCTTTTCTCTCTGGAAAAGGAAAAGGAGATATTTCTCTACAGTGGTAAGTCAGTGTCTGCATCCTTAACCTGGGCCTGCTCCCTCTTGGGAATCGAAGATCTGCATTTTCATGATCTGCGGCACGAAGGGGTAAGTCGTCGGTTGTTCGAAGATGGAGTGGGACATCCCGAGGGTGTGGAGCGTATCAGGGGATCGAGATTGGAATTCGCTCCGTCGGTACACGCATTTGCGGAGCCGATTAGATCGATATAACGAGTAGGTTTGATTAAAAACGGTTGTCTAAAAATTATGGGTATGCAAAATAATATGCCCTTTCATTCTTGGATTATTACTTTTCAAGAAGTGCGACCAAAATTTTTTCATCGCAACAGGGCAAACGGAGAGTGTCAGATTTTTTGTGTGCGGGCCGGTAATGGCCTGCCGTCAGGCAGGCCTTCATTTCACCAGTTCGGCCTGATGAATCGGTCTCCATATAAAACCGCAAACTGATTCATGGCGCTTTTCCAGTCATGGGCGGCGCTGCCCCAGTTGGCGGTGATGTTTTTCAGCGCCAGCCAGATCAGTTTTGTCGCCGCCTCATCGGTTGGAAAGTGGCCTCTTGTCTTGATGATCTTGCGTAACTGCGAATTGATGCTTTCGATCGCGTTGGTGGTGTAGATCACTTTGCGTATCGCGGGTGGGAACACGAAAAATGGGATAACCCGCTCCCAGGCGCGTCTCCAAGCCGCCGCTATCGTCGGATACTGCTTGCCCCACGGCCCCGCTTCGAAGGCGTCCAGAGCCTGTTCGGCGACATCGGCATTGAGAGCTTGATAAATCGGCTTAAGGGCCTTGGCCAGTTCACGGCGCTTGTCCCACGCCGCGTAATCAAGGCTGTTGCGGATCAAATGGACGATGCATGTCTGCAGCGTTGTCTCTGGAAACACCGCACTCAAAGCCTCCGGCATACCTTTGAGCCCGTCAGTTACCGCGATCAGCACGTCTTCGACGCCCCGGGTTTTGAGGTCATTGAAGACCTTCATCCAGAACTTGGCACCTTCAGTGTTCTCGATCCAGATCCCCAAAATATCTCGGGTCCCATCCGGCAGCACGCCCAGAGCCAAGTAGATGGCCTTATTGCGAACCACGCCTTCGTCACGGATCTTGACCCGCAGAGCATCGAAGAAAATGACCGGATACATGGGCTCAAGCGGGCGTTGCTGCCAGGTACTGACTTCCTCCAGAACCGCATCGGTGACGGAGCTGATGAAGTCATGAGAGACATCTGTGCCGTACTGTTCCGAGAGGAAAGCACGAATCTCGCGAACGCTCATGCCACGGGCATACATGGCGATGATTTTGTCGTCGAAACCCGTGAAACGGCGCTCGTGCTTGGGGATCAGGATCGGGGCGAAACTGCCGTCGCGGTCTCTGGGAATATCCAGACGCAACGGGCCGTCTTCGGTCAGCACGGTCTTGCTGCTTCTGCCATTACGCTGATTACTCGAATCCTCAGGGCGCTCCGCGCCCTGAGGATAACCAAGGTGGTGCCCCATCTCGGCGCCAAGGGCTCGCTCGATCAGCGCTTTCTTAAACGCCATCGCGGCATCCTGAATAGCGTCGGCACTCATCGGGCCGCTGACGAACTGGTCGATCAGCTCTTGGGGAATGGAAGGAAGGTCACGCTGGGCCTCTCGGGCCGGTCTCTTTTTGGTCGGCATACATGCACCTCTGCGACATGTTATGCCCGAACACAAAATTTATGACACTCCCGGCAAACGTCCTGAAATTTTGGTTAAAAAGCGGCAAATTGACTGAGGAAAATCCCTCAAGTGTCGATAAAAAATGACGCGTTTAATTAGGTGCACCCGCCTGTCAACGGAAGATAGATCAGCGAAAATAGTCAACAGGAGTCGTCAATGTCAGTTCAAACCTACACGTGTGGTCATTGCCACTTTCAATTCAATCGAGGGGTGACCACCTGCCAAGGTTGCCTTGGGACAGTTGTTTGGGGGGCTACCCCGAAAGAGAAACATGAAGCGGGGCTGTTCGGAGCTATCGTCGGCGCTGGTGTAGGTGGCGTGTTGATGTTTGGTCTACCTGCAGCACTCAACAAGTACCTCAGCATGGATGTAGCGATGGGCTTTGGCCTGGGTTTGGGAGCGCTCGCCGTTATCGCGGTGTTAGCGGGCATTGGGTACGTCAAAGGATCCCTCAGTGCCGAGAAACAACATCGTGGCGAGTGCAGAACATTTCGTTAACTCGATAAAATTTGATCAGGGCGCGAAGTAATTCCAAGAAGATCTCTAAGAAACTGTACGCAGATAAACCCCATCGCTCTCACGAGCGTTGGGTTTTTTTGGGGGGGCAATAAACCCGCTCGCGTTGCGGGGTGCTGAAGGACTAGATGCACGCATTAACAGGTCTGCCAAGCGCCTATCCCTTTCGCGCAGCGAGAGTCAAGCCGTAAGATATAGTTAAGAAGCGTAATTGTCGCGCTTTAGCGAAAGTGGAGTGGCGCGGATCAGTTCCAGCCCCTTCTGAGTTAAAACAACGTCCCGGGGGTAGTATTCGTTCAGATGGCCATTGAGATATTGTTCTTTAATCAAAAAACTCACACACTCGGCCGCAAAAACGTGTTGCTCATAATGCGCCGTATGCCCATAACCGTCTAAACCTGTCTCGGACAGGGCTGGCCCGGCGACCAAACCTAAAGCCTCAAAGTCGAGACTTAACGGCGCTGGAAAATGCTCAGCCAAAGCTGAAAAAACTCTAGTTACTACACGATCAAATTCAGTGGCATTTGTCAGTTCCATTGGAAACACCCATTGGACAGTGAAGGGAATCAGAAGTGTAGGCCATGGCTTCGCATAATGTGCCTCATCGTTAACTCCGGCGCCAGCGCTGGGCGATTTTCCGGAACCAACTTGTCTCGCTGGTCGCGAGTACCATAACGTTTTTGGCATCATGCGCAGCGTCACGTGCGAGCTTGAGGGCATGAGGTGATCAAATAGAGACCAAGCACGCTCCTCAAAATTTTCTCAGCACCGTTCTTCTGAATCCTAGCGAACCTAAAAAGGTGATGGATTTATATTAGAAGCTTCTATCCACCAAGCTCAGCATTGGCTCTCGCGCACTACGGAAAAGTGATCGATAAGGTTCTGGCGGTAACTAAATCCATTTCCTTTTTAGTCTGTTTTTATAGCCCCCTCGTTATCAACTGCTGTAACCAATAACGAGGGGGAATAAATGGTCGGAAGTCGACTCAGGGTTACCGAGCTTTCAAATCGTCAATCATCATCATGAGTGGACCTGATGAAGCACCCAAATTGATCATCTTGGCTAAGTTTTCTGGTGTAAAAAAACGATTGCCTGCATGAATGACTTCGCGAGCGCGTTCAAGATGTTTTGGCACCTCGCCTACCCACTTTGCCTCCCGTTGCAGCTGGCGGGGCTTTAGCGATTCCAGTTCCTCGGGCTTGACCTTGCTCAGCTCGCGCATGGGCTGAATAAGATTTGTGACAACCATGTCCTTAATTCGAGCTTTGAAAAAGGAGAGGCCGTCGAGAGTGGTCACGTAGACGGGCTTGGTTGGCCAACCAAGCCCGTCACCTTCGTAGCGATTCGACGTTTCGAAGTGAGCCTCTGCCTCTGCTTTGGTCATTGGGACTTCTTTCTCAATCACGTTCTCATCTCGGTCAGCGCGCAGTCGAAGTTTCTGAAAGACTTCGGTGCCAACTGTGCCCATCAGTCGAGTTTTGAGTGACGAGAGATCCTTGTAGGCCATGTCGAGGGCTTCGATCTCGACGAGCATTTCCGACATGGTTTCCAGCATCGAGCGTATCGCAGTTATTCGTTGCCTTCTCGCAATTGCTTGGTCAACGCGCTTACGTTCCCTGGTGAACGAAACACCAAAATGGGTCTTGCCGCAATTTCCACCGATACCTGTTTCTTTTCCGTCGCTCGTACTGATCAGGTAGCCGGCCATGTGTGGTTGATGGCAGTGGGCGATGCCGCAAATGGTCTTTTCTAAGAAGCGGTAGGGCGCAATCACAGATCCAAACCGGCGTGAAGCATGCGGGTGAAATGCCAGTGACGCCTCGTAGGCGGGACGAGCTCTCAGATCCTGGATTGAGTCGATTACAACAAGTGTGTCGTTCAAATAGCAGTCCCTCGCGTTAATAGTGGCAAATTGGTTTCATTTGACTATAGAACTTGATCGACATGGTGGCACTAGAATTTCGTCACAAGGACAGTATGCCTGTGAACAACAGTGCCTTTGATTGGAGCGGAATTCGGATGCTTAAAATTTGCTTCAGGTCAGGCACAAAATGTGCGCTTAGGAGGAGGGGTTGTACGAATCTGGTACAAAGGAAATAAAAGCCTTTGTTTACGGGAGGTTTTGAGTAAGTGGCTCCAACCCATAC
Source organism: Pseudomonas sp. S150 (assembly GCF_004526365.1). Lineage (NCBI taxonomy): Bacteria > Pseudomonadati > Pseudomonadota > Gammaproteobacteria > Pseudomonadales > Pseudomonadaceae > Pseudomonas > Pseudomonas sp. S150. Next base: position 4,674,732 of record NZ_CP038207.1, on the reverse strand, counting down.
TGGAGCGACGTACAGCGCTTGAAAAAGGACCGCATTGCTCTTTGCACTGGTGACTGTATCGAGATCGATTAGCGTGCTCTTAGAGCCTTAGCGAACTGAAAAATCGCGTCTGTTTAAATGAAGCCTATTGTTGCAGTCCCGCTCCTACACCACCTTGCGCCTCCCCCTACACCTAAGACAGAATCCCCCGGCTTGTGCGTCTAGCTCGCGGGTTCTATCGTCCCTTCGTCACTGCAAACCAGTGATCGGGTTTGGTAGCCCGCTTCCGTCAGAAGCACAAGACTACTGTCTTGCGAGGGCGTTTCTCGTCTTCGTTTTATGGTGGTCATGCGCGGGGCGTCTTCGGATGCGCCGGGGTTCCTGACGACCGGTCTACCAACCTGCGTATGGCCTCCACCCTTCGTTTGGTAGCGAGAGTGATGGCTCCTTTTCGTTTATCCGTCAGGAGTTACACCATGTTCAAAGCAACACCGAATCCCCCAGAAACCAACCCCGCATCCCCCTACGAATCCCTCGATTCCCGCAAACTCCACGAAGCCGCCGAGCGCGCCCTCGATCACTACCTCACCCCGGCCAGCCAGATCATGGCCAGCGGTGATCAATCCAGACCGATGTTCCTCGCCAACCCGGCCTACGACACCGAATCCCTGCTCGCCAACGCCAGTGAATCCTTGGGTTCCGCCACGACCATGCTCAACGATTTCGCCGCGTTGCTGGATGTCTCGCACCGCAAGACGCTGCTGGGCATTGCGCAGGTGGTGATGTTGGGGGAGTTGGCGGTGAATCAGGCGTTGGATAACGTCGAGCTCAAGGCGTAGATCGCTGCCCTCCGTGGCGAGCGGCGAGCTTGTGATCGCGGAGGGCGTTCAGTCGATGCGCAAAACAACCGCCCAAAATGGCGGTTTTCAGCCTGTTTTCGCAGCAATAGCGATGTGTCACAAAAAATGATGGCAATGCGTCATCACGCGCTCAAAAAAGTTCAACGATTATACAAAAATATAAAGTTGTACAACTTTTCCCAAAATTTATAGCATCCGTTCCAACACCTTTGCTGAAACGATAAATCCAGCGTCAGTCCTGGATTTGTCCGCTGGTGCGTGGGCCGTTGGTACGGCTTTTCGCGTCAGGTTGTTGCAGCCGGGTCAGTGGAAGCTGCCCGTATTTCGCCCAGGACGACGACCCCGAATATGAGCGGTAACTCCGGTTATCAGAGATCTACTTTTTGTGCCTGACGCTGAATCGCGTCAGGGCGTTAGAGGCTGAACATGGCAGAAGCATCGAATTTCCTGGGTAACATCAAGGTTTCCCGAAAGTTGGGGGCCGGGTTTGGCGTTCTTTTGCTGGCGGTGGGGGCGGTGGCCTTCATTGGCTATAGCAGCAGCAATGTGCTGGTGGATCGCCTGGACACCACGCGTCTGATCGGCACTCTCAACGATGCGACGCAGGACATGCGGCTGTCGGAGAAGCAGTACGAAGCGGCGGCGGATGTCGCTTATGCCGAGGCTTATCAGTCGCAGTTGAATGTGTTGCAAGGGCTGATCGCCAAGGCGTTGCAGACCCTGACGCGGGCGGAAAACCAGCAAGCCTTGAAGCGTTTGCAGGACACCACGCTGGCTTACGATCAGCAGGTCAAGCGTTTGGTCGAGGCGGACAAGGCGACCAGCGATGCGCTGAAACCGTTGGGAGCGATGTCGGACAAGTACGCCGAGACCTTCAACAGCATGTTCGAGAGCACCACGGCCAGCGCGTTGGCGTCTGCCGACAGTGCGCGGGTGGCGGATTTGCGCACGGTGGCGGATCTGCGCAATGGCATGACGATGTTTCGGCTGATGTTGCGGCGTTATATCGCGGTGCCGAGCGAGGCCAACAAGCAGGTGCTGCTGGACACCACCGATGCGTTTCTGGCCGACATGAGCAAGGCGCGCAGCGGGTTGCCGGCGGCCCTGTCGAGTCAACTTGAGGAGGCGCAGGCCGGGATGCGCCGTTATCGCGAGGTGCTGGTGCAGGTCGCCGCGCTGTTCGAGCAGAAGCAGAGCCTGCGTCAGCAGGTGGATCAGCAGAGCCAGGCGATGGACAGCATCATGACCGGCCTGATGGACACTCAGCAGCGTCTGGCGCGGGACGATCAACAGCGTGCGTTTATCCAGATTGCCGTGCTGACGGTGCTGGCGCTGGTGGTCGGTCTGTTTGCTTCGGTGCTGATCTCGCGGCAGATCACCGGGCCGCTGGCGTTGACGGTGGAGCTGGCGCGACGGATTGCCAAGGGCGATCTGACGGTGCAAGCCAAATCCAGCCGCAAGGATGAGTTGGGCGATCTGCAAAACGCGATGCAGGACATGGCGCAAAGTCTGAACACGCTGGTGCAGGGGATCGGTAATGGCGTGACGCATATTTCGACATCGGCGGAGAAGCTCTCGGCGATGAGCGAGCAGACCAGCGCCGGTGTGCGTCAGCAGAAAGTTGAGGTGGATCAGGTCGCCACGGCGATGCACGAAATGGCCTCGACGGTGCAGGAGGTCGCACGCAACACCACGGACGCATCCGCCGCCGCGACACTGGCCGATCAGCAGGCGCGTCACGGCAGTGCGGTGGTCAAGCAGGCGACTGTGCAGATCAGCGAACTGTCGGTGGCGATCGAAGACTTGGGCGCAGCGATGAACGTGCTGTCCCAGGACAGTGAGCAGATCGGCAAGGTCATCGAAGTCATCAAGGCAGTCGCCGAGCAGACCAATTTGCTGGCGCTGAACGCGGCGATTGAAGCGGCGCGTGCGGGTGAGCAGGGGCGTGGTTTTGCCGTGGTTGCCGATGAAGTGCGCTCGCTGGCACAGCGCACCCAAGATTCGACCAAGGAAATCGAAGCGCTGATTGTCACTCTGCAGCAGGGCACGCAAGCGGCATCTACGCTGATGACATCCAGCCGCGAGCGCACGCTGGACACCGTGGTGCTGGCGCAGAAGGCCGAGCAGGCGATCACCGAGATCAACCATTCGATCGGCACGATCCAGCAAATGAGCCTGCAGATTTCCGCCGCCGCCGAGCAGCAAAGTGCGGTGGCCGATGAGATCAATCGCAGCATCGTCAGTGTGCGCGATGTGGCCGATCAGTCGGCCGTCGCCAGCGAAGAAAGCGCTGCCGCGACCATTGAGCTGGCATCGCTGGGGCAGGACCTGCAACGCATGACGGCGCATTTCCGCACCTGATGGCATTTCGCAATGAACTTGGCCGGAATTGACCGGTCAGCCTGTATAAGCGGGGGCCGCCAAGCGGCGCCACCCGGTCCGTGCAGTGATTTTTTTCTGGGCCATGGATGGTTGCAACCCGCTCTCAGGGGGCGTCATGACCAATACACCAATTTTCCCCCAGCCCAGCGGGGGGTGCCAAGGATGCCGGCAAAAAGGCGAGGCCGATATGGCGTTCTCCTTTGCTTTCCAGCCGATTGTGGATGTGCGTGATCAATCGACCTTCGCCCACGAGGCATTGGTCCGGGGCGTGCAGGGCGAGGGTGCGCTGTCGGTGCTGCAGCAGGTCGATGACCAGAACCGCTATCGCTTCGATCAACTGTGCCGCGTGCGGGCAATCTCCACGGCTGCGCAGTTGGGGCTCACCGGGTTTCTCTCGATCAATTTCCTGCCCAACGCGGTGTATCGCCCGGACATGTGCATTCGCAGCACGCTGGAGGCGGCCCGCGCACATGCGTTCCCGCTCGATCGGCTGATCTTCGAAGCGGTCGAGGGCGAGCACGTTGAAAGCAACAAGCACTTGATGAACATCCTGCGCGAGTATCGCGAGTTTGGTTTCAAGACGGCCATTGATGACTTCGGTGCGGGGTATTCCGGGCTGAATCTGCTGGCGGACTTTCAGCCGGATCTGATCAAACTGGACATGGCGCTGATTCGCGATATCCATCGCGACCGCGTACGCCAGGCGATTGTGCGTGGCGTGGTGGGCATGTGTGCCGAGTTGGGCGTCGAGGTGATTGCCGAGGGCATCGAGCACCCCGAGGAGCGGGATTTTCTCGCCGATTGCGGGATTTATCTGATGCAGGGTTTCTGGTTCGCCAAACCGGCGTTTGAGGCGATGGCGCAGATTCCGGTGGAGGCGTGGCAGCCGATTTGACGGCGGCTGGTCTTTGAGCCTGAGCCATCACGTTGAGGTGACGGCTCAGGCGTGCAGATTCAGCCAAACTGGCTCGCCGACTCAACTGCCGATTTCGTCTGCCTTGAGCGGGTCAACTGGTAAGCAATCGCCAACCAAACGAACCAACCCGGCATGACCATCAAGGCGATCCGCGTGTCAGGTCGCAATGCCAGCAGACACAGCACAAAGCCTAGAAATGCCAGGGAAAACCAGGCCATCGGTACGCCGCCGGGCATCTTGTAAGCCGACTTCGCATGCAGGTCCGGGCGTTTTTTGCGATAGGCAATGTAAGACGCGAGGATGGTCGACCAGGTGAAAATCACCAGAATCGCCGACACGGTGGAGACGATGGTGAAGGCGGTCATCACTTCCGGAACGATGAACAGCACCAGCACCCCAATCAGCATCAGCAGTGTGGTGAACGCCAGACTCAGCAGCGGCACGCTGTTACCTGACAGTCGCCGGAAGATGCCCGGAGCGTTTTGCTGGTTGGCCAGGCCGAACAGCATGCGGCTCGATGAAAACACGCCACTGTTGGCCGATGATGCCGCCGATGTCAGGACCACGAAGTTGACGATACCGGCGGCCGCGGGAAACCCAGCCACGAGAAACAGTTCGACAAAGGGGCTCTTGACCGGAGACACCTGCTGCCACGAGGTCACGGCAATAATGCAGGTCAGTGCCAGCACGTAGAACAGGATGATCCGCAGCGGAATCGAGTTGATGGCCTTGGGTAAAGTCCTCTCTGGAGATCGGGTTTCAGCGGCGGCGGTGCCGATCAACTCGGTGCCGGCGAAGGAGAAAATTGCCATCTGAAATCCGGCGAAGAAGCCGAACAAGCCGTTAGGGAAGGCCGCCTGTTTATCCACCAGGTGACTCAGGGATGCGGTGACGCCACTCGGGGACACGAAGGACGTGGCAATCAGCACGGTGCTGACGCCGATCAAGGTCACGACAGCAATGATTTTTATGATCGCGAACCAGAATTCCACCTCACCGAACAGCCTGACCGTCAGCACATTCAGCGCAAACAACGTCGCCAGCATGCCGACGGCGGGTATCCACGCCGGTACCTCGGGGAACCAGTACTGGAAGAATCCACCGACCACGACGGCATCGCCGATCACCGCCACGCTCCAGCTCAACCAATACGACCAGCCGAGAAAAAATGCCGCGCGCGGGCCGAGGTAGGCGCCGGCAAAGTCGGCAAAGGTTTTGAAGTTCAGGTTGGACAGGAGCATTTCGCCCATGGCGCGCATGACGAAAAAAACGAACAGGCCGATGATCATGTAGATGAGGATGATCGACGTCCCGGAGAGGGCGATGATCTTCCCGGAGCCCATGAACAGGCCCGTACCGATGGCACCGCCCATGGCCATTAATTGGATGTGACGATTGCTGAGCGTGCGCTGCAGCGCGGGCTGTTCAAGCAGCCCGGAAGGATTCGATTTCATCGCAAAACCTCTTGATTTTATGTTTTTGAGTTTTGGCAGAAAGTAGGTGTCGAGCGTTCTTGTTAGAGAGACAGCGGCTAATCACAGCGATGCCTGGAGAGTGAATGGCCCCCTCGCAAAATCGCGTGGGGGCGGTCCTTACTGATTAACTGGCGGTGCGCAGACGTGAGGCTGTTGCCGGTTGCGGCTCCAGCAACTGGAAGAGATTTTTGATGTTGGCCGGCGTCGGTACCAGGTGGATGCGCTGGCCGATTTGCTGTTGCTGAGCCAGGTCGTTGAGGTAGCGCAGTGACGAAAAATCTTCCAGAGCAAAGCCCACCGAATCAAAGACCGTCACCTGCGTATCGCTCTCGCGGCCGGGCACTTCGCCCTGCACAATCCGGAAAAACTCGACCACTGGAGAGTCGGCCTCCAATTGCTGAATGTCGCCTTCAATGCGTGTTTGCGGCTCGAATTCGACGATGACCCGGGCGTTGCGCAGGATGTCGGCGTGCAGTTCGGTTTTACCCGGGCAGTCGCCGCCGACCGCATTGATATGCATGCCGGGTTCGATCATTTCGGGCGTGAGAATCGTTGCGTAGGCTTTGTCGGCGGTGACTGTGGTGACGATATGCGCACCCTTGACCGCGTCCTTTACCGAGTCGGCCAGAATCACTTCGATCTGCGGAAACGCCGCCAGGTTGTGCTTCAACTTGAGCGAAGCGTCGCGATCAATATCGAAGATGCGGATTTCGCTGATGCCCAACATTTCATGAAAGGCGAGCGCCTGAAACTCACTCTGCGCACCGTTACCGATGATCGCCATCGAGGTCGCACCCGGGCGAGCCAGCGACTGCGCAACCAGTGCCGAGGTGGCAGCGGTGCGCACGGCGGTGGTCAATGTCAGTTCGCTGAGCAGGGTCGGATAGCCACTCTGCACATCGGCCAGCAGCCCGAAAGCCATGACGGTCAGCAAGTTGCGCTGACCATTGTCCGGATGGCCGTTGACGTATTTGAACGAGTACTGCTGGCCATCGTCGGTGGGCATCAGCTCGATCACGCCGTCTGCCGAGTGGTTGGCCGTGCGCGGCGATTTATCAAATTGTGCCCAGCGTGCGTAGTCCGCTTCGATGTAGCTCGCCATGTCGCGGATGGCCCGGCGGATGCCGACCTGGGTGAACAGGCGTGCAGCATCATCGACATCAATAAAAAGCGTCATGTTGTTGTTCTCCGATTCAGTCATTCAAAGGCCGCAGAGCGGGGATGGTTCAGCTGCGTTTACTCTCGAAACCATGCAGCACGTTCACCGCATTGATGCCGATTTCATCGACCATGTAGCCGCCCTCCATCACGAACAGGGTGTGGGGCTACCGACACTGGCGATCAGCGTTCCGATGCCGATGAAGTCCTCGCTTTCCAGCAGGAAGTGGCTGATGGGGTCGTCCTTGAACGTGTCGACACCGAGGGAAATCACCAGCACCTCAGGTGAGAACTGCTGGAGTTTTTTGCAGGCGTGGAGCAGGGCGTTGCGGTAGCTCTCCCACGTGGTGTTTTTCGGCAGCGGGTAGTTGAGGTTGTAACCCTCGCCGACACCCGCGCCGACTTCGTGGCTGTAACCTGAAAAGTACGGGTAGGACACCGCAGGTTCACCATGCAGCGACACGAACATGACGTCGCTGCGCTGGTAGAAAATGTTCTGGGTGCCGTTGCCGTGGTGGAAGTCGACGTCGAGCACCGCGACACGCTTGGCGCCTTGGGTGATGGCCTGTTGCGCGGCAATCGCGGCGTTATTGAGGTAGCAATAACCGCCCATGTATTCGCGCGCAGCGTGATGGCCGGGCGGGCGGCACAGGGCAAAGGCGCTGTCGTGGCCTTCATCGATCAGTGCGAGTCCGGTGAGGGCGATATCCGCGCTGGTTTTCACCGCTTGCCAGGTCGTGGCGGTGATGGGCGAACCGGCATCCATGGCATAGAAGCCGAGCTTGCCGTCGATGAACGTCGGCACTTGCTCGTTGGCCAGATCGCGTACCGGCCAGATCAGGGGCAAGGCATCGTGCGTGCGTCCGGTTGCGCACCATTCGGTCCAGGCACTTTCCAGAAAGCTGACGTAGCGCTCACTGTGCGCGTTGACGTAGCACGAGCGGTCAAACGCACGCGGTTCGACGATTTGCCCCAGGCCGACCTGTTTGACGCGGTTGTGCACGGTATCGGCCCGACTCGGTTGTTCGAATGACGGCTTGAGCACGCCGTCCTTCAATTCGGTGCCATGGTGCAAACGGTGGGAATCACTGAAAACTGTAAACATTCTGCGCATCCGTTAATGTGAGCCAGTGCAAATATTCTGTTCCGGCTGACCTGCGCTTTCTTTGCTTTGTTTTCTTGATTAAGTAGATTAATCGGGCGTTCTTACTCAGGATTGGCGTCATGCAGAAAAAATCATCCAAACGCATCAGTCTCGACGAGACCGACCTGGCGATTCTTGAGTTGTTGCAGGAAGACGCCAGTATTTCCAACGCTGAACTCAGTGAGCGGCTGTCGTTGAGCCTTACGCCTTGCTGGCGGCGGCGCAAAAGAATGGAGGAGGCCGGGGTGATCAAGGGCTATCAGGCCAACCTTGATCGGCGAATGCTCGGGCTGGACATCATGGCGTTCGTGCACATCCGTTTTTCCACCCACGCCGATCACGCGCCGGACGCCTTCGAGTCGGTGATTGCGCAACTGCCCCAGGTGCTGTCCTGTCACAAGATCACCGGCGATGCCGATTATGTGTTGCAGGTGCTGGCCGAGGATCTGGATAGCTACAGCGATTTCATCGAGCAGGTGCTCAGGCGCCAAGTCGGGATTGCGTCCATCCAGTCCAGCCTGGCGTTGCGTGAGGTCAAGACCAGTAGCCGTATTGCGATACCCAGACCGGGAAGGGATTGAGCGGGCCGGGGGAGTTTTTCCAATGGGGTGACAGAGTCTTTTGCGGCGTTGTCGGCAGACCAGCCGATTGCCGCAGCCCTGGATTCTGAACCCGCGCTGTCGATCAGCAAAATTTCATCTTGCCGGGCGCGACTTAGGCCTACGATGCTTGCACAAGATCATCCCAAGGGGAGCCGTATGATGCGCACCAATGTCGTCAAAGTGCTGTTGATCGCTGCAGCTGTCTCGGTATTGAGTGCCTGTTCGGGCTCCGGTGGGCTGACCACCACCAGTTGTTTCTCCTCGGATTGCCAATCGCCGGAGGGTCGCACAAATGCAACGACCCTCAAATTCGGCGGTAACAGTATTGGTAGCAGCTTGAACCAGTACAGCTCCGGGATGTTGCACAACGATTGATAGAAATAGAACCTGAACCTGTGGCGAGGGGATTTATCCCCGATGGGTTGCGAAGCAACCCCCGCTTTTAAAACAGCGGACTGCTGCGCAGCCCAGCGGGAGCAAGCTCCCTCGCCACAAATGTTTGTGCCTGGAAGATTACTGCGGCAGCGCCAGCCACTCACCAATGACCTTCTGATAACTGCCAGTGACTTTGCTCAGATGCAGCCACTGATCAACGTACAGTTTCCAGCTGATGTCATCGCGCGGCAGCAGATAGGCTTTTTCCCCATACTGCATGTACTGGTGCGGATTCACCGCGCACAAACCCGGTTTGAGTTTCTGCTGATACAGCGCTTCCGAGGCGTCGGTGATCATCACGTCGGCCTTGTTATCGAGCAGTTGCTGGAAGATCGTCACGTTGTCGTGCAGGGCCAGTTGCGCCTTGGGCAGGAAGGCATGGACGAAGGCTTCGTTGGTGCCGCCGGCGGGTTCGACCAGCCGTACGTTGGGCTGGTTGATCTGCTCGACGGTCTGGTACTTGGACTGATCGGCGCAGCGCACCAGCGGGATCTTGCCGTCGCTGTCGAGGGTGTTGCTGAAGTAGGCTTTCTTCTGCCGCTCCAGCGTCACCGAAATGCCACCCATGCCGATGTCGCACTTGCCGGCCTGCATGTCCGGCATCAGGGTTTTCCAGGTGGTTTGCACCCACTCGACTTTCACGCCGAGGCTGTCGGCCAGCGAGCGCGCCATGGCGATGTCGATACCCTCGAAGTCGCCGTCGCTGCGTTTGAAGGTGTAGGGCTTGTAGTCGCCAGTGGTGCAGACGCGCAACTGGCCTTGTTGCTGGATGGTGTCGAGGTGCGAAGGTTGCTCGGCGGCCTGAGCGCTTAAATTCAGCGCGAGCAATGAACCGAGCAAGAGCAGTTTTTTATTGATGGGCATGTCTGTCGGGCTTCAAAGGGATCGGAGCGAGAAGTTAACCACGTTCTAGGCGCTGATCCCTATGGTCAGTTCGCTGTCAGAGGCCGAGCCCTTCCTGCACCACCTGCAACAGATTGTTCTCGGTCAGCGCAATCGCATCCAGTTCTTGCCCGGTTTCCACCGTTTGCAGCCACCAATGGCTTTCGTGATGTTCATCGACGGTGCGCAACAGATAGGTGTTGCGCTCGGGCAGGGTGATCTGCACGCGGCCGGCGCCGTCTTCGGTAAACCGGGCGATGGGATCAAATGTCAGGGTTTGTTGATTGGCTTCGATCACCAGTTGGTCGATCGCGTAATCGTGACTTTCGCCATCCGGTGAGCTTTCGCAAACGTGGGTTGGATTGCGGCGGATTTTCAGGCCCACTTCAGTGACTGGCTGCAGCCAGGCCTCGATGCGGTGGTACAGATCGTAGACCTGCGCCGGCCAGCAATCGATCTCCAGCGCGGCATCCGCATGGGTGTGCCGGGTTTGCTTGAGTTTGGCGGCGAGTTCGTCTGCTTTACTCATTTCGGATCCCTTGGTTTGATGTCTGCCTGTTAATCGTAGACCGTTCAACGGGGTGTGGCGTTGCCTTGCGTCATGCGCTTGCAACACAAGCATGGCGAAATCAGCGCTGGCCAAGTCTGGTCAGCATCAAAAACCACGGACGCAGGCGTCCCAAGGAGCGGGTACATGAAAAAGCTGTTTACAATTCTGGCGCTGATCGCGCTGACGGCCGGTAGCATCGGCCTGAGTTCGGCGCGTCAGTCGAACGCCAGCAAGGTACAAACGGAAGCGGTAGCGGGGCAGTTCGATTACTACCTGCTGACGCTGTCCTGGTCGCCAACGTTCTGCCTCACCCACAAAGATGACGTGCAATGCTCCGGCAAGGGCTACGGCTTCGTGCTGCACGGCTTGTGGCCGCAATACGCCAACGGCGGCTGGCCGGAATCCTGCCCACCGCTGACCACGTTGTCGGCCGCGGAAACCACCAAGGGCCTGACACTGTTCCCGACCAAGAAACTGCTTGACCACGAATGGTCCAAGCACGGCACCTGCAGCGGCCTGGGCGCGATGGGTTATCTGGACGAAGCGGACAAAGCAGTTGGCGCGGTGAAAATCCCGCAGGAGCTGCAACCGTTCAGCAGCTCGTATTACTTCGAAGCCCAGGAAATCGCCGACCTGTTCCGCAAGGCCAACCCGGGGATCCCGGCCAATGGCATCGCGGTGATCTGCAGCGGCCCGGAGCTTTCGGAAGTGCGGGTGTGCATGGGCAAGGATCTGCAGTTCGGCGCGTGCGGCAAGGGCGTGAAGACGCAGTGCCGGGCGGGGGATATTCGGGTGCCGCCGTCGCGTTGATGTGAGTGGTTGCACGAATGAAAAAGGCGCCTCGATCGGGCGCCTTTTTTTGCCTGGAGGTTTGAAGCAACCGGAAAATTCACGCATGCTTGCGCCCCCAAAAAGGATGACCCGCAACACTGCAAGGAGCTGTTCATGAGCGGAAAACCCGCCGCCCGCGTCACCGATCCAACCGCCTGCCCACTCCCGGGACATGGCACCAATCCGATTGCCAGTGGCTCGCCGAATGTGAATTTCGACGGATTGGCGGCTGCCCGAATGACCGATAAATCAGCGTGCGGCAGCCCGATTACTGGCGGCGTTTCCTCGACGGTGTTTATCAATGGCTTAAACGCCGCGACCCTGGACAGCACCGGTGGGCACGGCAATGTGGTCATTGGCGGGTCGGGCACGGTCATCATTGGTGACACGGTAACAGCGGCACCTTTCAGTGGATTGCTGCCGATGCCGGTGCATTTCACGGACAAATTGAAACTGGTCAATGACGTGACCGGTGAGCCCATGACCAATCATCCCTACGTGATCCAGCGCGCAGACGGGCGTCTGGAGCACGGGGTGTCTGACGCTAACGGGTTCACCCACGAAGTTAGCTCGCACCTGCCTGAAACCATCAAGCTGTTTTTGGAGGAGTGAGGCATGGCCGCTGAAACAGTAACGTGCGCGAAAGGCAACAATTACAAGCTGCACAAGGAACATGCGCTGACGGACAAGAAGGATGTCAGTGACAAGCCTGTGCCGGTGGAGAGTACCAAGGCGATTGTTGTTTTCGTCGGAGGCGCTGGGGATAAGGAACGTTATTATTTTTCGGGGCCTTATGGAAACATCCAAGAGGCACGGAAGGACTTTGATGAGCGCACGACAAGCTTGGCAAAGGAGGGTAAATATAAGTCTGAGTGGCTGGGCTATAACGAAGTCAGAGGAAAACAGGATATTCAGCGACATGTCTTGAGTCTGATCCCCTACAAGAGCTGTCCTGTCTATATCGTGGGTCATAGCCTCGGTGGGTGGAACGGTGCGCATCTGACAAAGATCATGTCGGAATGGGGTTACCGGATTCAGATGCTGATTACCCTTGATCCCGTGGGTGAAGGGGCCCTGGTCTGGTTGGGGTCGGATATTTATCGCGAACGCCCCGATCCAATTGCTGCCGACTGGATCAACATCAAAGCGACGCCAACTAAAAGAGATTCGTCAGATGGGGTCGCTGATTTTGGTGAAAAGTGGCTTATCTCCTGTGGCCCTTCATTGAACGTCAATATAGACACTAATCATGCAAATGCATTGGGGTTGTTTACTGCCCGTATCGCGGGGAGCAAATCGGCAGCCGATATGCTTTTTGACTCAATCATGAAGGATTTTCCATGATGTACAGGGTGCTCATTTGTTGCTTGCTCGCTATTTGCTCAGGTTGTGCGAAAGACCACACAAAGCCTCCCGCAAACCTGAACTTCGAATCTGTGGAAAGAGAAAAGTCGCTGCTATACATCATCCGGTATCAGTCGGACGTTGATGTGTTGGATCTTTTTGATCGCGGGGAGCGAGTTGGGATGATTTCGGGCATGCTTCATTGCGCATTGGCGGATGATCATGATTTCTCAGTAGGCAAAGCCATACAGTTCTCCGCATCCGGTTTGATACGATCGGAAAAAAATGAAAACAACAAGGGAAAGTTTTCCTACCTTACTCGCGCATTCCTCAGTGAAACTTCCAGCAACCGAAGTTCTGAGAGAAATCTTTCAGTAACAGAACTGAATCAACTCCTCGCGAACAAACAACAAATCCCCTGCAAAGTCGTCGTCACCGCGTACGGCTATAAACCCTACTACTCAAACACCATGAACCTGCCAGTCGCGGATCTGCTGCGCGAAATCAACAAACCCCGATAGGCGTAATCGGTGCCCCACGCGATCGCCCTGCGCAGATACGCGAGGGCGATCACCCGCAAAACCACCACTGAAAATAAATCGACGTGCGGAGGTCATCCAAATCCCTTGCGCGCCGATACAGCGGGGCAGGCGTGTGTTGGCGGGGCGGGTTTGCTGTGCGCACCCCGCTGGGCTACGCTCATGAAAAGTAAGGGTTTCGGGCTGCGGCCCCTGTCGTACCTGCCCAGGACACGTTTTTGCCAATCCCCATTCACGACCCGCATCAGACTCCCGGCACGCTTAAACGCCTGCCGCTGCGCAAGGCGGCAGCGCTGTTCATCGTTGCGGTGTGCCTGTGCCTGTCCGGCTTGCTCTATCTGCAACTGGAGCAGACACGGCGTCAGGACCTGGCGAACGCGCAGATCGCGTCGACCAACCTGACCCGAGCCATGGCGCAGCAGGCCGAAGACACGTTTCTGGCCGCTGACCTGGTGCTCACCAGTCTCGCTGATTGGGTCGAGGACGATGGTTATGGCGCTGCGCAGCGACCTCGTCTGCAAAAAACCTTCGCGCGTCGGGTGCAGCAACTGGAGCAGTTGCACGGCATGTTCCTCTTCGATCGCGAGGGCCAGTGGGTGATCACCTCGTTCCCGGACCTGCCCCGTGGCAAGGGTGTGGCCGACCGCGAGTACTTCAGGTTTCACCAGCAAAACGCTTCTACCGTGGCGCACATCGGACCGGCGATTCGCAGCCGCGAGAATGGCCAGTGGATCATCCCGATCTCGAAACGCATCAACGACCGCGCCGGCAACTTCCAGGGCGTGCTGATGGCCGGGATCAAGATGGCGTACTTCGACCGGTTCTTCAAAAGCTTCAGCCTCGATGACAACGGCATCATGTTTCTCGGACTCAAGGACGGCACGCTGCTGGCGCGGCGACCGTTCGACGAAGGCCTGATCGGCTCGTCGCTGGCGCAAGGCAGGATCTACCAGAAGCTGCTGCCCGAAGCCCCGGCCGGCACTGCGATGATCAAGTCGGTGGTCGACGGCGTGGTGCGCTTGTACGGCTACCGCCAGTTGGCGGCTTATCCGCTGGTGGTAGCGTCCGCCTCTTCGCGCGACACGATTCTCAAGGGTTGGTATGAGCGGGCCTTTCAGTCCAGCGTGATTGTGGCGCTGGTGATTCTCGGCGTCGGCCTGTTCGGCTGGGTGTTCATTCATCAGGTGCGTGACGGCGAGCGAATCGAGAAAAACCTGCGCAAGGCACAGCGCACACTGGAGCAGATCGCTACCCACGACAGCTTGACGGGGCTGGCGAATCGGCGCCTGTTCGAGCAATCGCTGGAGATCGAATTTGCTCGCGGTGCACGGCAGTCGAGTCCAGTCGGCTTGATCATGCTCGATATCGATTTCTTCAAGCGCTACAACGATGCCTACGGGCACGTGGCAGGGGATCACTGCCTGACTCAGGTGGCGCAGGTGTTGAAGAATTGCTGCCAGCGCAAGGCTGATCTGGCGGTGCGTTACGGTGGCGAGGAGTTTGCGGTGTTGCTGCCGGACACCGACATAAATGGCGTACTGGCGATCGCCGGGCAGATTCGCCGCAGTGTGATGGATAAACGCATTACTCACAGCGGTTCGCCCACCGGATACCTGACGGTCAGTCTGGGTTGCTACTCATTTATTCCGAGCGGCAATGACAGCCTCGAAGTGTTTATCCAGCGTGCTGATGCGGCGCTGTATCAGGCAAAAAATGCCGGGCGCAATCGCGCGGCGGTGTTGTCGCTGGAGGAGGGGGTTGCCGAGTTGATGCGGTCGGATCGCTAAAGCCTCCGCGCTTGATCTGTGGCGCGGAATCAGATTCCAGCGCCACAGATTCATGCCTTCATGCCGGATCACCAGCGGTCACGCTTGTTCGTTCAGCTGCCTGTGCCACCACCGGCACCGCCAGTTCCGCCGCCGGCCGAACCAGTGCCGCCCCCCGCTCCCGATCCAGAACCCATGGTGCCACTGTTGGTGCCGGTACCCTTGCCGGCGCCATCGGTACTGTCACCGTTTTTCGGAGCGCCGGGGGTGCTGTTGGGTGGCATGTTGGTGCCGCTTGTAGCACCGGATTTGGTGCCGGAGGCATCCGCCCCGTCATTGGCGGCAAAGGCGCCGACCGAGGCGGTGGCCAGCAGCCCGGCGAGCAACAGGGAAGTCAGTTTGCGCGTTGTCATGGTACGTCTCCCAAAAAGGTTCGGTTACCTGACTTTGGTCTGACGGCCGCAGCTGTTGGTGCCGATTGGCTGACGGGCGGTTGTCGAGCCTCAGCCTCGATCCTCAGCCAGTTTCTGCTCCAGCACCTGCCGCACCTGCGGCCACTCGTCATCGATGATGCTGAAACGCACCGAGTTACGCTTGCGGCCGTCGGGCATGATCCGCTCGTGGCGCACGATGCCTTCCTGTTGCGCACCGAGGCGCAGAATCGCGTTGCGCGACTTCTGGTTGTTCTCGTCGGTGGTGAACTGCACTCGCACGCAGTCGAGCACCTCGAAAGCGTGACGCAACATCAGGTATTTAGCTTCAGTGTTGACGAAGGATTTCTGCCAGCGTGCCGAGATCCAGCTGCTGCCGATTTCCAGCTTGCGATTGAGCGGGTCGATCTTCCAGAACCGGGTCGAGCCGATCACTTCGCCGCTATCCTTCAACACGATCACAAACGGCATGACCGTGCCGGCATCACGGCCGTCGAGGGCTTTTTTCAGATAGCTGTCGATGGTGCTCGCCGACGGCACCACAGTGACGGTGAGGTTCCACAGTTCGCCGTCGGCGGCAGCGCGGAGCAGGGCGTCGGTGTCGCTGTACTGAAGTGGACGCAGGAGGATGCGCGGGCCTTGCAGCGTGGTGAGCATGGAGGCGAGTCTCGGCAGTTCGGGGCAGTGACGAGCGCCTATTACGCCGCAGCCGGTTGATCCGATGCAACCACCGCCGTTAGCACAGGGTCACAAATTTCACACCTTGTTCGCCGGAGCCTGGACGATGAAAAACCTGCGGATCGCCACATTCAACGTCAACGGCCTGCGCGCACGCTTGCCGAACCTGCTGCAGTGGCTCAAGCGCGAGCAACCGGACATCGCTTGTCTGCAGGAACTCAAGTCGGCCGACAGTGCATTCCCCGCCGCCGAACTGGAAGCCGCCGGCTATGGCGCAATCTGGCACGGGCAGGCGTCGTGGAACGGCGTGGCGATTCTCGCTCGCGATGCGCAGCCGCTGGAGAGTCGCCGCGGTCTGCCGGGCGATCCCGAGGACAAGCACAGCCGTTATCTGGAGGCGGCGGTGCACGGTGTGTTGGTCGGCTGCCTGTACCTGCCCAATGGCAATCCGCAGCCCGGGCCGAAGTTCGACTACAAACTGGCCTGGTTCGAACGCTTGATCCGCTACGCCAAGGATTTGCAAAGCAGTGATCATCCGGTGGTGCTGGCTGGCGATTACAACGTGGTGCCCACTGACATGGACATCTACAACACCCGTTCCTGGCTCAAGGATGCGCTGCTGCAACCCGAAAGCCGCGAGTGTTATCAACGACTGCTCGATCAGGGCTGGACTGATTCGCTGCGCCATCTGTATCCCGACGATCGCCTCTACACCTTCTGGGATTATTTTCGCCAGCATTGGCAAACCAACTCCGGTCTGCGCATCGATCATCTGCTGCTCAACCCGGCACTCAGCCCGTATCTGCACGAGGCCGGCGTCGACGCCTGGGTGCGCAACGAACCGCACGCCAGCGACCATGCGCCGACCTGGATTCGCATCGGTTCGCGCAAGCGTCGGTAGCGCTGATTGGCGAAATCAATTGTCGGAGTCCGGGGGCGATCCCGTATACATGTCGGCCAGCGGCGCAACGATCCGCGGCCACATGCAAAAGGACTGAGCAATGAGCGAGCCACGTCTGGCGAATCCGACGTTGTACCTGCAACACCTGGGGTTCGACATCCCACCGCCCCCCACACTGACAACCCTGCGGCAGTTGCAGTTGCGCCACACCGGCGTCTTTCCCTTCGAGAACCTGTCGACGATCACTGGCGCGCCGGTGCTGATCGATCTGGCCTCGGTCGAACAAAAGGTTCTCCACGGTGGCCGGGGTGGTTACTGCTACGAACTGAACAATCTGTTTCTGGCGTTATTGCTGGAGCTGGGCTTCGACGCCCGTGGCATCTCCGGGCGTGTGGTGCTGGCGCAACCCGAAGGCACGTGGACGGCGCGTACCCACCGCTTGAGCCTGGTAATCATCGATGGCGAGCGCTACATCACCGACGTCGGCTTTGGCGGTATGGTGCCGACCGCGCCGCTGCTGCTCGATACCGAGGCTGAACAGGCGACGCCGCACGAGTCCTATCGCATCGAGAAACAGGCCGATGGTTACATGCTGCGCGCCAATGTCGCCGGCGAATGGCGCGCGATGTACCTGTTTGATCTGCAACGCCAGGAAGACATCGATTACACGCTCGGCAACTGGTACGTCTCGACCCATCCCGAGTCACCGTTTGCTCAGCGGTTGATGGTTGCGCGCACCGGCGATGGTTGGCGGCGGACCCTGAACAACGGCAGCTTCGCGATTCATCACATGGGCGCCGACAGCGAGCGGCGCGAGGTGGCGGATGTCGATGAACTGCTTGAAGTGCTGGAGCAGGAATTCGGCCTGCGCGTGCCTGACCAGCCGCATGTGCGCCAGTCGCTGGCGCGGATGCTTGTACCGGCCTGATCTCAGGGCTTGGCCTCCGGTTCCAGTACCCGGCGGATTTCCCCGACCGCCGCCGACAGCTTTTTTTCCAGACTCTTGAGGTCGGCGGCGGTGATGCCTTTCTTGAATTGCCCGGAGTGGTGCGGCTCGACGTCCTGCGTTTTGCTGCCAGCCTCCAGCAGGGTATGGCGCAGAGTGTTGTTGATCACCGTCTGATAACCGAACCCTTCGTTTTCCGCCACGCTGCGGGCGGCTTCGATGACGGCGTCATCGAGCATGATGGTGATGCGGGTCTTGCCCTTGGCGGGCGCCAAGGCACCGCGCTTGCCGTGCGAGAAATCGTATTCGTCTTTCATTGATCAAGCCTCCAGAAAATATGCGCGACGTTCGCTCGGTGTGGCGACACGTGCAGAAATGATTCGTACGACGTTGGCCTCGCGATAACTGTACGCAACCACCAGCAAGCGCCCTTTGCCGTCGAGGCCGAGGGTGATCCAGCGCTGTTCGTCATGGTCGTTGTCCTCGATCGTCAGCGCGCGTTCGTCATGAAAGACCGGCTCGGTCTCGGCAAGGCTGACGCCCCTGTGCTTGAGTTTGTTGGCTGCGTTCTTGCTTTTGTCGTACTGAATTTCGAATGACTTCATTATGCATACTTTATATGTATAAAAAAGAGCGCCAGTGCACCGCTGGTCGCCATGAACAATTCAGCCTAGTGCGATAAAAACCGGGGGCAGGAGGGGATGTGTTGCCGGATTTGTGGGAGATGGAGGTGGCGAGATAGAAGCTTGGGTGGCTACCTATCCATTATGTG
The DNA here is from genome assembly GCF_004526365.1 of Pseudomonas sp. S150. NCBI lineage: Bacteria > Pseudomonadati > Pseudomonadota > Gammaproteobacteria > Pseudomonadales > Pseudomonadaceae > Pseudomonas > Pseudomonas sp. S150. Next base: position 4,656,141 of record NZ_CP038207.1, on the reverse strand, counting down.
ACTGACAAGTTGTATACAACTCTATGGACATTTGTCCCGAGTATTGAATACAGTGTGCGCATAACAAAAACCAGGGAACCCCCCACATGAAAACGCCCCATGTTTCACACCAACGGCCCGAGGACGAAAATCTCGGGGTCGGCGCGAATATGGCTTACGGCCTGCAACATGTTCTGACCATGTACGGCGGTATCGTTGCGGTGCCGCTGATCATCGGCCAGGCGGCCGGGCTGTCGCCGGCGGACATTGGTTTGTTGATTGCTGCTTCATTGTTTGCGGGGGGGCTGGCGACACTGCTGCAAACCCTGGGTCTACCGTTTTTTGGCTGTCAGTTGCCGCTGGTGCAGGGCGTGTCGTTCTCCGGTGTGGCGACCATGGTCGCGATCGTCAGCAGTGGCGGGGAGGGCGGCTTCCAGTCTGTGCTGGGCGCGGTGATTGCCGCGTCGTTGATCGGCTTGCTGATCACCCCGGTGTTCTCGCGAATCACCAAGTTTTTCCCACCGCTGGTAACCGGCATCGTGATCACCACCATCGGCCTGACGCTGATGCCGGTGGCTGCGCGCTGGGCCATGGGGGGCAACAGCCACGCGCCGGACTTCGGCAGCATGCAGAACATCGGTCTGGCGGCGGTGACGCTGGTGCTGGTGTTGCTGCTGAGCAAAGTCGGCAGCTCGACCATCTCGCGTCTGTCGATCCTGTTGGCCATGGTGATCGGCACGGTGCTGGCGGTATTTCTCGGCATGGCGGATTTCTCCGGTGTCACCCAAGGGCCGATGTTCGGCTTCCCGACGCCGTTCCACTTCGGCATGCCGACCTTCCACTTCGCCGCGATCCTGTCGATGTGCATCGTGGTCATGGTGACGCTGGTGGAAACCTCGGCGGACATTCTGGCGGTCGGTGAGATCATCGGCACCAAGGTCGACTCCAAGCGCCTGGGCAACGGTTTGCGTGCGGACATGCTGTCGAGCATGTTTGCGCCGATCTTCGGTTCGTTCACCCAGAGCGCCTTCGCGCAGAACGTCGGGCTGGTGGCGGTGACCGGGATCAAGAGCCGTTATGTGGTGGCTACCGGGGGCATCTTCCTGGTGATTCTCGGGCTGCTACCGTTCATGGGCCGGGTGATCGCGGCGGTGCCGACTTCGGTGCTGGGCGGCGCCGGTATCGTGCTGTTCGGGACGGTGGCGGCGAGCGGGATTCGCACGTTGTCGAAGGTCGATTACCGCAACAACGTCAACCTGATCATCGTCGCAACCTCGATCGGCTTCGGCATGATCCCGATTGCCGCGCCGAACTTCTACGATCATTTCCCGAGCTGGTTCGCGACTATTTTCCATTCGGGCATCAGCTCCTCGGCGATCATGGCGATCGTGCTCAACCTGACCTTCAACCACTTCACCGCCGGCAACTCTGACCAACAGTCGGTTTTCGCCGCAGCGGAAGAGCGCACCCTGCGTTATCGCGACCTGGCGGCGCTGCGTGAAGGCGATTACTTCAGCGACGGCAAGCTGCACGATTGCGATGGCAAGGAAGTGCCGGTGATCGAGCCTGATGAACACGATCATGGGCATGGCGCGCCGAAGGTGCAGGCGAAGAGTGGCGAGCATGTCTGAGCGCTGACGGCATGAAAAAGGCCGATCTGTTGTGAGACAGATCGGCCTTTCGCTTAGGTAACCGATAATGAGCACAACGTTATCTAGCTTTCCATTCTGGTGGCCAAGGGCAGTCGAATTGGCAGATGAGGCTCGATAACAGATGGGTGTCGAGGCGGTTGCGACCTGCGCGACCGTTCATCGGAAACCCACTCCGACCTGATAGTTCTGACAGTAGCCAAAGTCTTCTATTACTCCCTTAATAACTTCGTCGTCCAACCAATCGATGGAGTTCTACCATGTCATCTACATCGCTAAAACCCCGCGTCGAAGACTTCAAGTCTTATCCAGTGGGTGGAAAAATCTCAGAGTCTGTTGAATTGCTCGAGGGGAAACACACTGAAGCGAGGGTTTTTATCACCATGGGATTGTCTGACAATAATTGTACAGTGACCCCTGAGCCGAGTTTGAAGGCCGAACTGTATGGCCAAGGGAGAGAGGACTACTTTGGGTACGGCTTGACACTGAAAGAGGGGAGTGCCACGAGTGCAAAACTCATCGGCCACGTGTCTTTCCCATCCAGAATGATTATCTATAGGGATTTACTATTGGAAGGGAAGCAATTGGAAGGAGAATCTCTAAAACTATTCGAAGGCGAAGGTGATTTCAAATTTAATGAAAGTATCACCCCAAAAAACGGCAAAGACTTTGATGAAGTAAGATTGCAGATGACGACTACGATTGAAGGTGTGAAGACCTACAGTTTCACGTTGCGTACAATCTCCTTCACACTCAAAGACAATCACCCTTCATAAAGCATCACCGACGTGAAAACCGGTAATCCACGCTCTAGTGCCTCCTCTTGACGGGGAGGCGCTGCTCAAGCTGGCGCCTTATTTCTACGCATGGCGCTATCACTGACGCATTTCTCCCGCCGCCAGCAACTGCTCATGCATTCTCCACGGGTTCGAAAAGACAAGTAGCTGGCCTGTCGAGTGATTCGCTGCTTTCAATGGTGGCGACGCAGCATTGAGGCTATGGGATCGTGCGACCGTTCATCGCAAATACGTCCCTACCTGTAATTTCTGACAGTAGCCAGAGCCGTCATCTTCAGCGCTGAATAACTCCACGCCCTTTGTCTCCCGACAGTTCGCTTGGAGTTCCGACCATGCTCGTTCAGCCCAAGAAGAAAATCTCTGCCCCCCATTCATTGCTGGACCCGATAGTGCTCGGGCGCCTCCTGCCTTCCGGTCAGTGGGGGATCAACCGGGCGGCGGTGTTCACTTTTCCCGACCTCGGCCTGCTGGTCGTCATCCCCGTCTGGGCCACCAAGGCTGTCGGCGATACCGTCAAGCTGCTGCTCAATGACCGTGAGGTCGACGGGCGTCCCATCATTGACCAGACCGAGCTCAAACAACCGACCCTCTTGTGGGTGGCTCCTCGTCATCTGCAGACAGGTCCTTACGAACTCACCTACGAAATCAAACAGCCCAATCAAAAAGAAGAGCGTCCGGACAAGCCCCTCAACCTCTTCGTCAAACTGGAACTCCCCGCTGGCCAGGACATCGACCCGGGCCCTGGTCACTCCAACCTGTACATGTACATTCCCCCGGCAATCGTCAACGGCGGCGTGGACAAAGACGTTGCCGAAGCGGGGGTGCCGATTGTCATCAGGTCCGAGTCCGGCAGCGGCTTGCCTTACCCCGACATCGCCGAGGGCGACGTCATTCATCTCAGTTGGGGTGGCTTTTTTGAGTATTCCACACCGGTGACCCTGGAGCAGATCAACGATCCAGCGGCAAACCCGATATTAATCACGGTCTCCAAAGCCACTATTGAACGGGCTGGTGACACCGACCTCTTCGGTCTGGCGGTCACCTTCAAAGTGCGCGACATCGTCGGCAATGAATCGGAAGACTGGTGCAAGGCAACCCGCATCGTCGTCACCACCGGCATCGACCTGCTGGCCGCACCGATTGTTCAGGAGGCTGTCAATAATGAACTCGACGCCGATAAACAGGGCGATAACGACATCACAGTGCATGTCACGGCCGACCGACCAGACTTCGAGATGAATGACATCATTCACTTGACCATGCTCGGCACCACCCTGGAGGGCGAAAAAGTCGAAGTCACCGCCCTGCCCCAGACTGTCGACAATATCCCGCATAACTACGAGTTCAAGCTGTCCATTGCGGCCGTGCGTAAACTGGTCAATACCCAGGTCAGTTTCTTCTATCGGCTGGAACGCAGCGGCAGCAGTGACCCGTTAGGCTCAAAAAGGCAGTTTGTACAAGTCACCGGCGCAGCCCACCGCCTGGCCGCACCGATCATCGAAGAAGCCGAGGGAGAATTCATCGATCCCACGAAGACACCCATCAACGTCCGCATTCCGTTCGATCCGGCCATCGAGTACGGCATGGGCATCGAGCTGTTCCTGTTGGGTAAAAGCCCGGACGGCAGCACCTTCCTGCCTGAGTTGGAGTGGCACATTCCGGAGGAGGATGAAGTCGAGAATCCCGAAGGTTTTGTCATCACCGTCAATGACTACAACCTCAAGCTGCTTGACGGCGGAACCCTGAAGGGGTGGTACGACCTGCTGATAGCCGACGGCGACGAGATCCTCAGACGGGAGTCGCTGCACACGAAATTGCTCAATGTGGGTGAACCGAAATTCGAGCTGGACGCCCCCATTGTCCTCGGGGTGGCGAACGGCTTCCTCGACCCGGCCACACTGCCCGGCGGTACCAGTAAACTGACCATCCCCAGGCCTGTGGTGAAGCCATGGGTAGCCAACGACGAGGCCACCTGGAAGTGGGTGGGCGACATCTCCGGCGAGGAACCCGGGTCCCGCACATTCAATGCCGTAACCGCCCAACAAGACTGGGTCATCAACCTGGACGCCGCCTTCGTCGCCCAACACATCGAACCGAACCGCGACAATAAAATCACCATCCGCTACCAGCTCTGGCGCCATGCCACAAATGAGACCAGCCTCTCGAATCCATTGGTGTTCACCGTGGGCGTCGCGCTGGACCTGCTCGCCCCCTCGATCAAGGAGAACAACGGCGACAGCGCACTCAACCCGCTGCTGGTCAGGGACACCTTGACCATCGTGGTGCCGGACAACAGCGCGTTGCTGCCAACTGATGAAATCATCGCCACCTGGACTGGTGCACAGGGTACGCCCGCAGGCGGTTCGCACACCTCTGTTCCTCGGCCGCTGGGCAGCAACCGGGAGTTTGCGATTCCGAATAGTGTGGTCGCGTTCAACCTGAACAAAGATGTGAAGGTGTCCTACGTCGTCATCCGCGACAGCAAGCCGCTGCCGTCCCTCGTCTTTGATTTGACTGTGTTGAGCATGCCGCAGAATGAACTGCTCAAACCGATCATCAAGGACGCGGACAACGACGGCGAAGGCCCGGAGTTCAACGTAGGGAATCTGACCAGCAATGCCACCTATCGCATGGGCGTCTGGCCGTTGATTGCCACAGGCCAATATGTCTGGCTGCGCCTGAAAGGGACGAACGCTGATGGCAGCAACTACAACCTGCAGATCCATACGGCACCGGGTTCATACGTCACTGATCAATGGATCGCGCAAGGTTACTACGAGCGAAGCATCGCCCTTGAAGGCTTGAAAAACCTCAAGGATGGCAGCCCGTTGACCATGGAGTTCAAAGCCGCGTTCGGCAAGAGCACGGATGAGAGCGAGGCGGTGGACTTCCCTGTGCGTACTTACATGATCAAAGCGCTTGAGGATGTGCGGCCAGAAATTACCGGTGCGAAAGACTCCAAAGGGAATGAGATTCTCCCGGGCGGCACGACCTTTGACACCTCGATCAAGCTTGAAGGGAAAGGGGCTAAAGGTCAGAAAGTCCTGATCAAGGATGGCAATATCGAGATAGGAATTGCCGACATCGATCCACAGAGTGGTGACTGGGAGTTCCCGGTGACGGGGCTGAGCGCCGACACCCATAGTTTCACCGCTACTGCGCGGTATGGTAATGAGGAGGTATCGCTTCCGCGGATCGTAGTCGTGGTGGCTGCCGACACACCGGCCATCACATCAGTAAAAGACGAGAGCAACTGGAACATCCGCGAAAACGGTTACACCGTGCACACCAGCATCACGCTCACTGGCTCCGCACCGACCGGCCAGGAGGTGGAAGTTTTCCTCGGTGCAGTCTCCAAAGGCAAGGCCAAGGCAGGCAGCAACTCTATTTGGACCCGTACCGTGAGCGGGTTGTCGTTGGACGTGTTGCATACCTTCAAGGCCATTGGTCAATACGCAAATAACCCGCCGTCGAATACCTGGCGCCTGACCGTGTTGAATAGGGTCGTGCCGGCCATCACCGCCGCGCAGGATTCCAAAGGGCAGCCAATCCACGATGAAGGCGCCACTGTTGACCGCACTGTTCGGCTGATGGGGATGGCGACTAAGTATCTTGAGGTGGAGATTTTCGACGGCGCCACCTCCACTGGTAAAAAGGCCAGGGCCGATGACAAAGGTTCATGGAAGGTTGAGCTGACTGGGCTGTCGATCATGCGCCATGATTACAAGGCCGAAGCGTTGTATGGCAACGGGGCGGAGTCGAGGGTGTGGACAGTGTTCGTGATACCGTCTTCCTTTTTCCTTGTCGAAGATTTTCAGTCATATTTAAAAGGGGTTGAAATCAAAGACCCAAAGGACTTTCTAGAGGGGGCGCACACCAAAGTAACGGTTATTACAAACACCACCACTCGCTCGAAAATAGCAGTCTATAACCTTGGCGGCCTGGAATGCATGTTATGGAGCGCTAGTCTCGAGGATAAAATCGAGTACTCCGTCGCACTGAAGCAGGGCAGTGCCAAGAGTGCGACAGTCTACGGTGACTTTGACTTCCGACCATCAGTCCACATCGAACTTCAGTTCCTGCGAAACAGTGAAGTGGTGTCCTCGATGCTATTCCTGCAAGGTGACGGCCAAGATAAATATGCGAGAGAAGTTGTCCCAGCCAGCGGTCAAGCGTTCGATGCATTAAGATTCGTGATGACGCAGAAGAAAACAATAAACGGAATATCGCTTCTCAGAATAAGGATGATCGGTTTCAACGCATAAAAACTCTGTTGCCTTAAACGCACAGAAAAGAGAGTGGCAGGGGAGGGATTCATTAATCCACTCCCCTGACAGTTATTCCTTTGATACAGATTATCCAGCGCCTGATTCACCGCAAATCCCCTAGGGAGTGAGGGACGGATATATATGCTCTCGCCAGAGACGGACCCAAGATACCGTTCGAATTAACTATATAAGTGAGTGTGGAGGGCTGGAGCACGATCTACATCACGGGCAAAAAGCCTAATGAGCTCACGACTCGAGTCCCTCCCTCGAAAGTCGAGATACAAAGAGCTGCAGCAGGTTGCGATCTTTTGACTTTTCGAGCGTCCACAAAAAAGCCCCTGAATCTTGCGATTCAGGGGCTTTGCTATTTGGCTCCACAACCTGGACTCGAACCAGGGACCCAATGATTAACAGTCATTTGCTCTACCAACTGAGCTATTGCGGAATTGGTGCGTATGTTACTGATTCAAAAAGAGAAGTCAAGCCTCGGGTGTAAATTTTCTGCGTTCGGCAGGACGGACGGTGTTTTGTCAGCGATTGGCGGTTACCAGAACCGCCTCACAGGTCTACCATGGTTGCCCGGAAGTGGTGACACGCGCTGCCGGCCATTCGCCGAAAAGGTACGCGCCATGACTCGAACCGTTGTTGTTTCCCTTTCACGCGAGGTGCTCGTATGAGCGTCACGCAAATCAGTCTGCCCAAGGGCGTTGGCCCTCACGCCGAGAAACTCTTCGACGCGATTACCCAGGCCAGCACCGCTGAGGAGTTGAACCGCGCCGGCGGCAAGGCCGAAGGTTTCGTGCTCGGTCTGGAAAGCACCAAGGCGATCAAAAGCCAGATCGCCGAATCGCTCTACGTCGCGTATGACGATGCGGCCAGTCAGCGTGCGACGGAACTGGCTTAACCGCCGAAAGTGATCGTGCCGAGCATCAGTTTGGCGTAAGCGGCGGTGGCGGCCAGTTGCACCAGCCACAGGGCCAGGCCGCCGAGGAAGACGCCCGCTGCGACTTGCAGCACCAGGCTTTTGTCGCGTTTGGCCGTGGTGCGGGGGATGAAGTCATCCAGGTCGTCTCGGTCGGCGCGCAGGTTGTCGTTTTTCATGTTGTCTCTCTTCAGAAATCTCGGGTGTACACAAAACCTGTAGGAGTGAGCCTGCTCGCGATAGCGGTGCGTCAGGCAGTGCAGCCTCAACTGATCAGACGCTATCGCGAGCAGGCTCACTCCTACAGTTTCGATTTGTGTGCAGTTTAGAGGGAATGTTGGATTCCTTCGGACAAATAAAAAACGGGAAGCCCCAAGGCTTCCCGTTTTTCATGGCAAAGCGAAATCAGATGACCTGAACGATCGCATCCGTTACCGCTTTGATGTTGCTCTGGTTCAGTGCCGCGACGCAGATCCGGCCGGTGTCCAGGGCGTAGATGCCGAACTCGTTGCGCAGGCGATGCACTTGCTCAGTGGTCAGGCCGGAGTAGGAGAACATGCCGCGCTGACGGCCGACGAAGCTGAAGTCACGCTGCGGGGCTTTTTCGGCCAGCAGGGCGACCATCTGCTCGCGCATGCCGCGAATGCGCAGGCGCATTTCTGCCAGTTCCGCTTCCCACTGGGCGCGCAGTTCCGGGCTGTTCAACACAGCGGCGACGATGCTTGCACCGTGGGTCGGCGGGTTGGAGTAGTTGGTGCGGATCACACGCTTGACCTGCGACAGCACGCGCGCGCTTTCTTCTTTCGATTCGCTGACGATCGACAGGGCGCCAACGCGCTCGCCGTACAGCGAGAACGACTTGGAGAACGAGCTCGAAACGAAGAAGGTCAGGCCCGATTCAGCGAACAGACGCACAGCCGCGGCGTCTTCGTCGATGCCGTCGCCGAAACCCTGGTAAGCCATGTCGAGGAACGGTACGTGACCTTTGGCCTTGACCACGTCCAGCACGTTTTTCCAGTCGGCCGGGGTCAGATCGACGCCGGTCGGGTTGTGGCAGCAGGCGTGCAACACAACGATCGAGCCGTTCGGCAGGGCGTTGAGGTCGTCGAGCATGCCGGCACGGTTCACGTCGTGGGTGGCGGCGTCGTAGTAGCGGTAGTTCTGCACCGGGAAGCCAGCGGTTTCGAACAGCGCGCGGTGGTTTTCCCAGCTCGGGTCGCTGATCGCCACGACGGCGTTCGGCAGCAGTTGCTTGAGGAAGTCGGCACCGATTTTCAGCGCGCCGGTACCGCCGACCGCCTGAGTGGTGACGATGCGACCGGCAGCGATCAGCGGCGAGTCGTTACCGAACAGCAGCTTTTGCACGGCCTGGTCATAGGCGGCGATGCCGTCGATCGGCAGGTAGCCACGGGAGGCGTGCTGGGCAGCGCGAATGGTTTCGGCTTCGATCACCGCGCGCAGCAGGGGAATTCGCCCCTCTTCGTTGCAGTAAACACCTACACCCAGGTTGACCTTGGTGGTCCGGGTATCGGCGTTGAATGCTTCGTTGAGGCCCAGGATTGGATCGCGGGGTGCCATTTCGACAGCGGAGAACAGGCTCATTATTACGGCGGCTCTGAATGGAGAGTGGAGGGACGTGTCGCGCTCCAGCCGAATGCACTAGAGCGGTGCACAAACGGGGAGCTAGTATAGAGGCCATCACTGAGCAATGGCGACAGGCGATTCAGCTTTTCCGGCAAGTTTTTCCGATTATTTCTTGACCGTTAGTCGATTGACTCTGTCAGAGACTTTACCGGATGTAGGACGTTTGCCTTGAAAGGCGAGGCAATCGGCTCCACATTGAGCACAATCTTCGTTTTTCCTTGGGCGACAACGGTCGTTTGCGGTCATCCCCGCGGCTCGGCTGTTTTCTGCGCGAGCCGCGATCCCAGAGGTGTGTATGTCCGAATTCCAGCTAGTCACCCGCTTCGAGCCCGCCGGCGATCAGCCTGAAGCCATCCGCCAATTGGTCGAGGGCATCGAGGCTGGGCTGGCGCACCAGACGCTGCTCGGTGTGACCGGCTCGGGCAAGACCTTCAGCATCGCCAATGTCATCTCGCAGGTACAGCGCCCGACGCTGGTGCTGGCGCCGAACAAGACCCTCGCCGCGCAGCTGTATGGCGAGTTCAAGGCGTTCTTCCCGAACAACGCGGTCGAGTATTTCGTTTCCTACTACGACTACTACCAGCCCGAAGCCTATGTGCCGTCGTCCGACACCTTCATCGAGAAGGACGCGTCGATCAACGACCACATCGAGCAGATGCGTTTGTCCGCAACCAAGGCGTTGCTCGAACGCAAGGACGCGATCATCGTCACCACGGTGTCGTGCATCTACGGTCTCGGTAGCCCGGAAACCTATCTGAAGATGGTGCTGCACGTCGATCGCGGCGACAAACTCGATCAGCGTGCCTTGCTGCGGCGTCTGGCTGACCTGCAATACACCCGCAACGACATGGATTTTGCCCGGGCGACTTTCCGCGTGCGCGGCGACGTGATCGACATCTATCCGGCGGAGTCCGATCTGGAAGCGATCCGCATCGAACTGTTCGATGACGAGGTCGAGAGCATTTCCGCGTTCGACCCGCTGACCGGCGAAGTCATCCGCAAGATGCCGCGCTTCACCTTCTACCCGAAGAGTCACTACGTGACGCCGCGCGAGACCCTGCTCGACGCCATCGAACACATCAAAGTCGAGTTGCAGGAACGCCTCGAATACCTGCGCAGCAACAACAAACTGGTCGAGGCCCAGCGCCTCGAACAGCGCACCCGTTTCGACCTGGAAATGATCCTCGAACTGGGTTACTGCAACGGCATCGAAAACTACTCGCGCTACCTGTCCGGACGTCCGGCCGGTGCCGCGCCGCCGACGCTGTATGACTATCTGCCGGCCGACGCCTTGCTGGTGATCGACGAGTCTCACGTCAGCGTGCCGCAAGTCGGCGCGATGTATAAGGGCGACCGTTCGCGTAAAGAAACCCTGGTGGAATACGGCTTCCGCTTGCCGTCGGCGCTGGACAACCGGCCGATGCGTTTTGACGAGTGGGAAGGGGTGAGCCCGCAGACCATTTTCGTCTCGGCGACGCCGGGCAACTACGAGGCCGAGCATGCCGGGCGCGTGGTCGAGCAAGTGGTGCGTCCGACCGGTCTGGTCGACCCGCAGGTTGAAGTGCGTCCGGCGCTGACTCAGGTTGATGACTTGCTCTCGGAAATCACCAAACGCGTGGCGGTCGAGGAGCGGGTGCTGGTCACCACGCTGACCAAACGCATGGCCGAAGACCTCACCGATTACCTCGCCGACCACGGCGTGCGCGTGCGTTATCTGCACTCGGACATCGACACCGTCGAGCGGGTCGAGATTATCCGCGACCTGCGTCTGGGCACCTTCGACGTACTGGTGGGGATCAACCTGCTGCGCGAGGGTCTGGACATGCCGGAGGTGTCGCTGGTGGCGATTCTCGACGCGGACAAGGAAGGCTTCCTGCGTTCCGAGCGCTCGCTGATCCAGACCATCGGCCGGGCCGCGCGTAACCTCAATGGCCGGGCGATTCTCTACGCTGATCGCATCACTGGCTCGATGGAGCGGGCGATTGGCGAGACCGAGCGTCGTCGCGACAAGCAGATCGCCTTCAACCTGGAAAACGGCATCACCCCGAAGGGTGTGTTCAAGGACGTCGCCGACATCATGGAAGGCGCCACCGTGCCCGGCTCGCGCAGCAAGAAGCGCAAGGGCATGGCCAAGGCTGCCGAAGAAAACGCCAAGTACGAAGCCGAACTGCGCTCACCGAGCGAAATCACCAAACGTATTCGCGCGCTGGAAGAGAAGATGTACCAGTTGGCGCGGGATCTGGAGTTCGAAGCGGCGGCGCAGATGCGCGATGAGATTGCCAAACTGCGTGAGCGGCTTTTGGCTGTCTGAAGATTTGCAGTGTTTGGTCGGGCCTCTTCGCGAGCAAGCTCGCTCCCACAGGGATTGATGGTGTACACAAAATGTGTGATCACCAAAGAAGCCTGTGATAGCTGACTTGGCCCCATCGCTGGCAAGCCAGCTCCCACAAGGATTGATGGTGTACACAAAATGTGTGATCACCAAAGAAACTTGTGGGAGCGGGCTTGCTCGCGAAGAGGCCAGTGCAGACACCACAAAAATCAGTGAGCTTCCCCAGCCTTCAACCCCGCCGGCAATTTCCTGGTCAGCAAAATCGCCAGCATGCTGATCCCCAACGCAATCCCGACAAAGTGAAACGCATCGTTGTAGGCCATGATCAGCGCCTGCTGATGCACGATCTCACTCAACTTGCCGAGCGCCGCCGTGTCACTGCCAAACCGGTCGGTCATCGACGCCAACCGCTCGGCCACTTGCGGATTGGTCGGCACCACCGCTTCACGCAAATAATCGAAGTAGGTTTTGGTGCGTGCATCCAATAGCGTGGCGAGCAGGGCGATGCCGATCGCACCGCCCAGGTTGCGCAGAATATTGAAAAGGCTCGACGCCGACCCCGCGTCCTGCGGCAGGATGTACGCCGTAGCGATCAGCGAAATGGTCACCATGATCAGCGGCTGACCCAGCGCGCGGATGATCTGGATCTGATTGAACTGCGGCCCGGCGAAGTCCGGGTTGAGCACCCCCGACGAAAAACTCGCCAGCCCGAACAACCCGAAGCCCAGGGTGCACAGCCACTTCGGCGAAACGAACTTCATCAGCTTCGGCACCAGCGGAATCAGGAACAGCTGCGGCACGCCCATCCACATGATCACTTCGCCGATCTGCAGAGCGTTGTAGTTCTGGATCTGCGCCAGGTACAGCGGCAGCAGATAAATCGAGCCATACAAGCCGACGCCCATGCCGAGGCTGGAAATGCTCGACAGGCCGAAGTTGCGATTGCGCAGAATGCCGAGGTTGATCAGCGGATTGGGTTTGGAAATCTGCACGATGACGAAGGTGATCAGGCTGAGCAGGGCAATGCTGCCCAGGGTCACGATCAGGTTCGATTCGAGCCAGTCCTTGCGGTGGCCTTCTTCGAGAAAGACTTGCAGGCAGCCGAGGCCGACACCCAGCGTGAGAATCCCGGTGTAGTCAGTGCTTTTCAGCAGTTCCCAGTGCGCTTCCTTTTTTTCCAGCCCGTACATCAGCCCGGCGATCATGATCAGCCCCGGCGGGATGTTGATGTAGAAGATGTATTCCCAGCCCCAGTTCTCCGTGAGCCAGCCGCCGAGGGTCGGGCCGATGGACGGGGCGAAGGTCGCGGTCATGGCGAACATCGCCATGCCCTTGGCGCGATGGTGTTCGGGGAGTTTGATCAGGGTCAGGGTGAACGCCAGCGGGATAAGCGCGCCGCCGGTGAAACCCTGCATGGCGCGAAAGACGATCATGCTCTCCAGGCTCCAGGCCATCGAGCACAGCAGCGATGACACCAGAAAGCCCAGCGACACCCACACCGCCAGGCGTCGCGCGGAGAGCAACTGCACCAGCCACGCGGTCAGCGGGATCATGATGATTTCCGCGACCAGGTACGAGGTAGAAATCCACGAGCCTTCTTCCAGCGTCGCCGACAGCGCGCCCTGAATGTCCTTGAGCGAAGAGTTGGTGATCTGGATGTCGAGCACTGCCATGAACGCGCCGAGCATCACGCTCATCACCGCGATCCAGTCCCGCCGGGTCGGTTCGCCGACCGGGCGGATCAGCGAATCACCGGCCATTGTCTGGGGCGTCTTTGATGTTCACGGTGGCGGTGACCGACATGCCCGGGCGGATCTTGCCATGCAAAGGGTTATCGGCCTTGAAGGTCAGCTTTACCGGAATCCGCTGCACGACTTTGGTGAAGTTGCCGGTGGCGTTGTCTGGAGGCAACAGGCTGAACTGCGCACCCGAGGCGGCGAACAGGCTGTCGACTCGCGCTTCGATCGGCGTGTCGCTGTAAGCGTCGAAGGTCAGCTCGGCTTTTTGTCCGGGGAGCATGCGGCCGATCTGGGTTTCCTTGAAGTTGGCCTGCACCCAGATGTCTTCGTCCGGGACGATCGACAGCAGATAGGCGCCTGCCTGTACTACTTGGCCATTGCGTGCGGCGCGCTGGCCGACCATGCCGCTGATCGGCGCGTGGATTTCGCTGCGGGTCAGGTTGAGTTCGGCTTGCGCCAGATCGGCGCGGGCGTTGGCAATCTGTGCGTCGAGGCGTTTGATCTCGGCGGTGAGTGCGTTGACCTGTTGGCGCTGGCTCTGTGCATCGGCCTGGGCCTTGGCCACTTGCGAGCGGGCGATATGGGCGTCGGCGGAAAGGGTGGTCACGCGTTCTTCGGAAACGAAACCGGGTTTGCGCAGGGTTTCGGCGCGCGACAAGTCCATCTGCGAGCGGCCAAGCGTGGCCTGGGTGGTCGCCACTTGCGCGTCGCTGGCGGCGATCAGGCTCGATTGCTGAGTCAATTTGCTCTGCGCCTGCAAACGCTCGGCTTCGCGGGTGGCGAGGGCGGCATTGGCGCGGTCGACCGCGAGGCGGAAATCATTGGGTTCAAGGCGCACCAGCAACTGGCCTTTTTCCACGTGCTGGTTGTCCTGCACCAGCACTTCGTCGATGCGCGCACTCAACTGGCTGGAGACGCGGGTGATCTCGCCCTGGACATAGGCGTTATCGGTGCTTTCATAAAAGCGCCCCTTGAAAAACCAATGGGCGAAGAAGCCCCCGGCAATCAACAGCACCAGGAGCAGGAAAATAAACAGACGACGCTTGAGTTGGGCAGGCATGAGGCAAACTGTAGTCGAGGAATTGTAAGGAAAGTTATCTGCGGCTGAATCTGGCATACCGCCGATAAACGGTAAATGCCAATGGCTGATATTCGGCCCGTCTCCACGGTCTATGGGCGTTCCAGCCGCAAACTTGGCTTAAATGCCCTGCCCGCTGGAGCGGGGCGGGTGTCGCCTGTTACCATTCGCCGCTTGATTGTTTTGCTTTTCATTCTTTTCGAGACATGCCATGACCACCGTCCGCACTCGCATCGCGCCATCGCCTACCGGGGACCCCCACGTAGGTACCGCTTACATCGCATTGTTCAACTACTGCTTTGCCAAGCAGCATGGCGGTGAGTTCATCCTGCGCATCGAAGACACCGACCAGTTGCGTTCGACCCGCGAGTCCGAACAGCAGATCTTCGACGCCCTGCGCTGGCTGGGGATCGACTGGAGCGAAGGCCCGGACGTTGGCGGCCCGCACGGCCCGTACCGGCAGAGCGAGCGTGGCGATATCTATCAGAAGTATTGCCAGCAACTGGTCGACATGGGCCACGCGTTCCCGTGCTTCTGCACCGCTGAAGAGCTGGACCAGATGCGCGCCGAACAAATGGCGCGCGGCGAGACCCCGCGCTACGACGGCCGCGCGCTGCTGCTGTCGAAGGAAGAAGTCGCGGCCCGTCTGGCGGCTGGCGAACCACACGTGATCCGCATGAAGGTGCCGACCGAAGGTGTCTGCGTGGTGCCGGATATGCTGCGTGGCGATGTCGAGATCCCGTGGGATCGCATGGACATGCAAGTGCTGATGAAGACCGACGGCCTGCCGACGTACTTCCTCGCCAACGTGGTCGACGACCACCTGATGGGCATCACCCACGTGCTGCGCGGCGAAGAATGGCTGCCATCGGCGCCGAAACTGATTCTGCTTTACGAATATTTCGGCTGGGAACAACCGGAGCTGTGCTACATGCCGCTGCTGCGTAACCCGGACAAGAGCAAGCTGTCCAAGCGCAAGAACCCGACCTCGGTGACTTTCTACGAGCGCATGGGCTTCATGCCGGAGGCGATGCTCAACTACCTCGGTCGCATGGGCTGGTCGATGCCCGACGAGCGCGAGAAGTTCTCGCTGCAGGAAATGGTCGACAACTTCGACCTCAAGCGTGTGTCCCTCGGCGGGCCGATCTTCGACATCGAGAAACTGTCGTGGCTCAACGGCCAGTGGCTGCGTGACCTGCCGGTGGAAGAGTTCGCCGCACGCGTGCAGAAGTGGGCGTTCAATTCCGAGTACATGATGAAGATCGCACCGCTGGTTCAGGGGCGCGTGGAAACCTTCAGCCAGGTTGCACCGCTGGGCGGCTTCTTCTTTGCCGGTGGTGTCAATCCGGATGCCAAGCTGTTCGAATCGAAAAAGCTTTCCGGTGATCAGGTGCGTCAGTTGATGCAATTGATCTTGTGGAAGCTGGAAAGCCTGCGTCAGTGGGAGAAGGACAGCATCACTGCGACGATTCAGGCGGTGGTCGAGTCCCTTGAACTGAAGCTGCGCGATGCGATGCCATTGATGTTTGCCGCGATTACCGGGCAGGCCAGTTCGGTGTCGGTGCTCGATGCGATGGAAATCCTCGGCCCGGATCTGACCCGTTTCCGTCTGCGCCAGGCGATTGACCTGCTGGGTGGCGTGTCGAAGAAAGAAAACAAAGAGTGGGAAAAGCTACTGGGCGCGATTGCTTAAGCACGTCTGACTCTGCGGTAACCGCCGAAGGCCGGGATCGTTTGATTCCGGCCTTCGGCGTTTTTCCCCCGGATTTTCGGGGGGAGGGCGGTAAGTGATTGTTATGCCGACAAAAAATTTTGAAATTTTTCAAAAATAAGTTTGACAGGCTTTCGATACGCCCTTAAGATTCGCCCCGTCCTCAGCGATGACATCAACGATGAGGGGCTATAGCTCAGCTGGGAGAGCGCTTGCATGGCATGCAAGAGGTCGACGGTTCGATCCCGTCTAGCTCCACCAATTTACACTTCGAAGCCTGGCCACACCGGCTCCGAAGCGATCAACACTCAGCGTTGATCAGTTGTATAGAAGGGTTTGCGTCCCCTTCGTCTAGTGGCCTAGGACACCGCCCTTTCACGGCGGTAACAGGGGTTCGAGTCCCCTAGGGGACGCCAGTTTTACAGAAGCGATGTTGCAAGATGTCGCTCCGCCGCGAGGCGAAAAATCCGGGGCTATAGCTCAGCTGGGAGAGCGCCTGCATGGCATGCAGGAGGTCAGCGGTTCGATCCCGCTTAGCTCCACCAATTTTACAGTTCAAGGTCTGGCCACACCGGCCTTGAATCAGATCAGATCTCAGCACTGATCAGCTGTATAGAAGGGTTTGTGTCCCCTTCGTCTAGTGGCCTAGGACACCGCCCTTTCACGGCGGTAACAGGGGTTCGAGTCCCCTAGGGGACGCCACGATTACCCGCTCTGCGGGATTTATAAGGGTCATTCAATTATTGAATGGCCCTTTTGTTTGTCTGGCGTTTGGCCAACTCTCCTTTTTCCTTACACTGTGCTTCAGACCAGCGGTCATATCCTCGACTTGCGGAATATTATTATGCGAATAATATTCTATTCGTAATATTCGGAGGCAACGATGAACGATAAAAAAGCTCAAACCCGCGAACGCATCCTCAAGGCGGCCAGCGCCGCACTGATGCAGCGTGGCCCGGCGGATCCCAGCGTGGGCGAAGTGATGGGCGCCGCCGGCCTGACCGTCGGTGGTTTCTACGCGCACTTCGAAAGCAAGGACGCGATGATGCTCGAGGCGTTCAAGCAACTGCTCAGCCGTCGACGCGACCTGATTGCCGACATGGATTCCGAGCTGACCGGCGAAGAGCGTCGCGCCTTGGTCGCTGCGTTCTACCTGTCGCGCAAGCATCGCGATTCCAGCGATGCCGCGTGCCCGATTCCGGCTTCCATCGGCGAACTGGGGCGTCTGCCGGAATCCTTCCGCATCGCACTGAACGAGCACCTGGAACTGATGATTGCGCAGTTGGCGTCCAGCCCCGAGGACACCGACAAGGCGTTGGCTGATGTGGCGTTGATGGTGGGTGGTCTGGCGCTGGCACGTGCGCTGGGCCCGGGCGATTTATCCGATCGATTGCTGCGCGCTGCCAAGTCGGCGGTGCGTTGACCTGAAGGCAACACGCCTGAGGAGAAAGCGATGAACACGTTGAAGTGGGTTCGTGGCGTTAATGGCACCTTGGGCTGGATTGCACCGCAACGAGTAGCAAGCAAAATGCGTCAGGCGTTCATGACGCCGCGCACGTTGCCACTGCGCGATTGGGAGCTGCCGCTGCTGGCGAGTGCCGAACGCATCACGCTGCGCTTCGGCCTGTCGGCGCTGCGTTGGGGGCAGGGGCCGGCGGTGCTGTTGATGCACGGTTGGGAAGGGCGGCCCACCCAGTTTGCGGCATTGATCACGGCGCTGGTTGAGGCCGGTTACACCGTCGTTGCCCTCGATGGCCCGGCCCATGGTCGCTCACCGGGGCGTGAAGCCAACGTCGTACTGTTCGCCCGCGCCATGCTCGAAGCGGCCGCCGAACTGCCACCGTTGCAAGCCGTCATCGGCCACTCCATGGGCGGCGCCAGTGCCATGCTCGCGGTGCAACTGGGCCTGCGCACCGAAACCCTGGTCAGCATCGCAGCCCCCGCACGGATCCTCGGCGTGCTGCGCGGTTTTGCCCGCTATGTCGGCATGCCACCGCGGGCCCGATCGGCGTTCATCCGCCAGGTCGAGCAGGACGTTGGCATGCGCGCCGCGACCCTTGATGTCGCGCACTATCAACTGGATATGCCGGGCCTGATCGTGCATGCCGAGGACGACACCTTTGTCTCGGTCAAGGAATCGCAATTGATCCACGAATCCTGGTTCGACAGTCGCCTGCTGCGCCTGGAAAGCGGCGGCCACCAGCGGGTGCTGGCCGACCCTCGGGTGGTTGATGGTGTGTTATCACTGTTGGCGGGGCGCAGCCTTCAAGCGCGGCAATCGGCCTGACATCCGTTACACTGCCCCGGTTGAATCATCTGACCGGGAGTGGGGCATGGGCTGGGATCGGGCAACGCCGTTCACCATTGATCTGCAAGTAGGCGCCGAGGACATCGACGGGCTGGGCCACGCGAACAACGCGGTGTACGTGACCTGGCTCGAACGCTGCGCCTGGCGCCACTCGCAGCGTCTGGGGCTGGACCTGGTCGAGTACCGGCGCCTGGATCGGGCGATGGCCGTGGTGCGTCACGAAATCGATTACCTGGCGGCTGCCTACGAAGGCGACGAGCTGCAACTGGCGACCTGGATCGTCGATTGGGATCAGCGCCTGAAAATGACCCGGCACTTCCAGCTGATCCGCCCCAGCGACAACGCCACCCTGCTGCGTGCCCAGACCACATTCGTCTGCATCGAACTGTCCAGCGGCAAGCCCAAGCGCATGCCGGCGGAGTTCATCGAGGGTTATGGCCCGGCGATCCAAAATCCAGAAACAGCCCAAATCTAAACTGTAGGAGTGAGCCTGCTCGCGATAGCGGAGTGTCAGTCGGCATTCCTCTATCTGACCCACCGCTATCGCGAGCAGGCTCACTCCTACAAGGGATCTGCGGTTTCTTGCGATATCCAGTAAACTGCCGCACGTTTTTTCTTCATGAGTAGTGTTTTCCCCATGCAAATTGCCCTGGCGCCCATGGAGGGGTTGGTCGACGACATCCTGCGCGACGTGCTGACCCGCGTTGGCGGCATCGACTGGTGCGTGACCGAATTCATTCGGATCAACGATCAGTTGCTCACCCCGGCCTACTTCCACAAGTTCGGCCCGGAGCTGCTCAACGGCGCCCGCACCCGTTCCGGTGTGCCGTTGCGCGTGCAATTGTTGGGCTCCGATCCGGTGTGCCTGGCGGAAAACGCGGCGCTGGCCTGCGAGCTCGGCTCGGAAGTGATCGACCTGAACTTCGGCTGCCCGGCCAAGACCGTCAACAAATCCCGGGGCGGGGCAGTGCTGCTCAAGGAGCCAGAACTGCTCAACAGCATCGTCGAACACGTGCGTCGCGCCGTGCCGGCGCACATCCCGGTCACCGCGAAAATGCGCCTGGGTTTCGACAGCCCGGACGGCTCGCTGGTCTGCGCCACGGCGCTGGCCGAGGGCGGCGCCGAGCACATCGTGGTGCATGCCCGGACCAAGGTTGATGGCTACAAGCCGCCGGCGCATTGGGAGTGGATTCCGCGGGTGCAGGACGTGGTCAAGGTGCCGGTGTTCGCCAACGGTGATATCTGGAGCGTCGAGGACTGGCGTCGTTGCCGCGAGATCAGCGGCGTCGAAGACATCATGCTCGGACGCGGTCTGGTATCGCGCCCGGATCTGGCCCGGCAGATCGCTGCCGCGCGCGCCGGTGAAGAAGTGGTCGAGATGACCTGGGCCGAGCTGCTGCCGCTGATTCAGGATTTCTGGCTGCAAGCCAAGGCGCAGATGACTGCACGCCAATCGCCGGGTCGCTTGAAGCAATGGCTGGCGATGCTGACGCGCAATTATCCCGAGGCGACGGAGCTGTTTACCGTGCTGCGCCGCGAGACAGAGCCGGACCAGGTCTCGCGCTTGCTCGGTTTGCCGGTCGCCGCCGCAGCCTGAAAAAAAATCTGCAAATAATCTCTTGAAAACATTTTGGCGGTCCCTATCTAAGGGGTACGCGATGCCGAATTCGGGTCGCGGAGTCAAAAAACCTTGCTGATTGTTTTCAGGAGATTTGAACCATGAGTACTGCATTTTCCCTGGCACCACTGTTCCGTTCCTCGGTGGGTTTCGACCGTTTCAACGACCTGTTCGAAACCGCGCTACGCAACGAGCCAGGCAGCACCTACCCACCCTACAACGTGGAAAAGCACGGTGATGATCAATACCGTATCGTCGTAGCGGCAGCCGGTTTCCAGGAAGAAGACCTGGAGCTGCAAGTCGAGAAGGGTGTGCTGACCATCAGTGGTGGCAGGCGTGATGCCAACGAAGGCGTGACCTTCCTGCATCAAGGCATTGCCCAGCGGGCTTTCAAGCTGTCCTTCCGCCTGGCCGATCACATCGAGATCAAGGCCGCCGATCTGAGCAACGGTCTGCTGAGCATCGACCTGTTGCGGGTGATCCCGGAAGAAGCGAAAGCCAAGCGCATCCCGATCAACGGAGCGCAGAAGCCGGTTCTGCAATAAGGCCGAGCAAGAAAAAAGGGCGCCACTGGCGCCCTTTTTTTGTGCCCGTCATTCGAGCATCTTTTTCAACGCCTCCAACGCCACCGGCCGACTGTGCAGATAGCCCTGATACAAATGGCAGCCCAGCCCCTGAAGGAACGCCAGTTGCTCCGGCGTCTCCACGCCTTCGGCAATCACCTCCAGTTCCAGGCTGCGGGCCATGGCGACGATGGCGCGGATGATCTCGGCGTCGTTGGGGTCGGTGGTTGCGTCGCGGATGAACGACTGGTCGATTTTCAGGGTGTCAACCGGCAGGCGTTTGAGGTAGGTCAGCGATGAATAGCCGGTGCCGAAATCGTCCATGGCGAAGCTCACGCCAAGTTTTTTCAGACGGCGCATTTTGCTGATGGTGTCTTCCAGGTTCTGGATCACGATGCCCTCGGTGATCTCCAGTTTCAGCAGCGAGCAGGGCAGGCCGTGGCTGCTCATGCTGTGTTCGATGCGTTCGACGAAGTCGTTCTGGCGGAACTGCCGTGGGCTGATGTTTACGCACAGGCTGAAGTTGAGCGGGTCGACCAGTTTCAGCGCGATCAATTGTTTGAACGCCTCACAGGCCTCATCGAGGATCCAGGTACCGACCTCCAGAATCAGCCCGCTGTCTTCCAGCACCTTGATGAATTCAGTGGGCGATTGCGCGCCGAGTTCCGGGTGATTCCAGCGCACCAGCGCCTCGGCGCCAATGATGCGGTTGTCCCGCGCATCGACCTGCGGCTGGTAGTGCACGTTGAATTCACCGCGCGACAACGCCAGACGTAAGTCAGTCTCCATGCGCAGCCGTTCGCTGGCCGCCTTCTGCATGGTGTTGTGGTACATCTGCGTGGTGTTGCGCCCGGAATCCTTGGCCCGGTACAGCGCAATGTCGGCGCGTTTGAGCAGGTCGGTCGGGGTCGAGCCGTGATCGGGAATCAGTGCCACGCCGATGCTCGGTGTCACTTGCAGACGCTGGCCGTCGAGGAACATCGGCTCCGAGAGCAGTTCGCGAATGGTGTCGGCCAGTTCCCGCACTTGTGCACTGACCTCGTTGCGCGTGCCTTCGAGGCCACTGAGCAGCACCACGAATTCATCGCCGCCGAGACGCGCCACCGTGTCCTCCATGCGCACGCTGGCTTCAAGCCGCGCGGTGATGATTTTCAGCACCGTATCGCCGACCGGATGACCCAGCGAGTCGTTGATGTGCTTGAAGTGATCGAGGTCGAGGAACAGCAGCGCACCGCGCAGGTTGTGGCGCTTGAGCAGGGCGATCTGCTGGCTCAGGCGATCCATCAGCAAGGCGCGGTTGGGCAGATTGGTCAGCGGATCGTGATAGGCCAGATGGCGGATCTGCGCTTCGGCGTTTTTCAGCAGGCTCACATCCCGGGCGGTCAGCAGCAGGCACGCGGTTTCGTTGAGGGTGATCGGTTCGATCGACACTTCAACGGTCAGCAACTCGCCTCGCTTGTTGCGCCCGAGCATTTCCTGATGGTGCACGCGGCCCTTGATCTGCAGTTCGGCGAGCAGCGCCGAGCGTTGTTTCTCTTCGGCCCAGATGCCGATCTGGTACACGGTTTTGCCCACCACTTCTTCGGCGCGATAGCCGGTGAGGCGGCAGAAACCGTCGTTGACCTCCAGATAGCGCCCGGTGTCACGTTCGGTGATGGTGATCGCATCGGGGCTGGAGTGAAACGCCTTGGCGAATTTCTCTTCGCTGGCCTTGAGTGCGGCCTCGGAGCGCTGCTGTTGGGTGATGTCGCGCAGGGTGGTGACGATGCACGGCTGATTGCCGACGCTGATCTGCCGGCTGGAAATCACGCACGTCAGCGACTGGCCGTCCTTGTGCTGGACGATGATTGCGACATTGCTCAGGCCCTGTTCGCGGATCACCCGCTCGATACGTTGCAGGCTTTTCGCCGAGGCGTCCCACAGGCCGATGTCCTCGGCGGTGCGCCCGATCACGTCGGCGGCGCTCCAGCCGAAGGTCTGGGTGAAGCTGTTGTTGATCTCGATGAACTCGCCGCTGTCCTGGCGGGTGACGCAGATCGGGTCGGGGCTGACCTGGAACAGCGTGGCAAATTTCTCTTCGGAGGCGACCAGACGTTGCTCGCGCTCGACCTGATCGGTGATGTCCAGCAAGGTCCCGGCCATACGCAGTGGCGCGCCATTTTCGTCGCGGTAGAGGCGGGCGCGGCTTTCCAGATAACGTGAGCTGCCATCCGCCAGTTGCACGCGATAGGTCAGTTGATAGTTGCCGGCCGGGCCTTCGCGCAGGCTGCGGTAGGCGTCGCGCATGCTGTCGCGCTCCTCACCGGGCACGCCTTCGAAAAACTCCTCGAATGATTCGTGAAACGGGATCGGCTCCAGCCCGTGCAATTGCGCGGCCCGCGCCGAGCCGTAGAGCATGCCGCTGGGAATGTGCCAGTCCCAAGTGCCGAGTTGCGCCGAGTCCAGCGCCAGATCAAGGCGTTCTTGACTGTCTTTCAAGGCGTGTTCGGCGGCTTTGCGTTCGGTGGTGTCGAGAAACGTGCTGAGCAGATACGGCTGGCCTTCGAGTTCGACCTTTTGCGCACTGAGGATACCGTCATGGATCTGCCCGTTGCTGGCGCGGAACTGCACCTCCATGCTGATCAATTCACCTTTGGCCTTGGTCTTTTTCACCAGCTCTGCGCGTTGTTCGGGGTGCACCCACAGGCCCAGTTCCAGTGTGGTGCGACCGATGGCGTCCTGGACCGGCCAGCCGAACAGGCTTTCGAAATACTGGTTGGCTTCAGTGATCAGGCCGTCTTCCTGGCGCGTCAGCAGCACCATGTTCGGGCACAGGTGAAAAAGTGTGGCGAAACGTTTCTCCGAGCTGCTCAGAGCCTGTTCGCGCTGGCGCTGGTGGGTGATTTCGCGAATCACCCCGATCATTCGGGGCCGGCCGTTTTTGTCCGGCAGCAGGCTGCCGCTGATTTCCAGCCAATGCAGGCTGCCGTCGGGCCAGCGGATGCGGTGGTGCATCGCCTGTTCCAGCGGGGCGCCGGCGATCACCGCGTGGAAGGCGCGCACGGTTTTCGCCCGGTCTTCGGGCGGCAGCAGGTCGAGATATTCCAGGTCCTGGGGCAACGGTTGACGTGGATCGAAGCCGAACAGCGCCTGGGTACCCCGTGACCAGCTGATCTGCCCGCGCTCGATGTCCCAATACCAGGCACCGAGCCGGGCGCCGTTGAGCGCGGCGAGCAATTGCGGCGCACTCTCCCAGCTCTGCTCGGAACGTCGCGGATCAATGGCCTGAATACGCGGCATCGGCGGAATTCGGTCAACAGATTTCGGCATTGTTAACGGGCCTTGAGCTGATGGTGGCGTTAGGCACAGGGACAGCGGCTCTATAGGAGTAGCACAAGTTAGCCTGGAGTCCCTGGCAGATCGATTTGCGCATCCAGCAAGGCCATGAAAGCCCTTGCCGCATTCGACAGCGTCCGTTCGGTGTGCACGATATAGCCTAGCTGGCGACTGAGCTGTATGCCCGGCAAAGGTATGCGCGCCACCTGTTCATCAAGCATGGTGCGGGGCAGAACACTCCAGGCCAGACCAATGGAGACCATCATCTTGATGGTTTCCAGGTAGTTGGTGCTCATGGCGATGTTCGGCGTCAGCCCTTGGGCTTCGAACAATCGTTGGACAATGTGATGAGTAAAGGTGTTGCCTCCGGGAAAAACCGCCGGATGACCGGCAATGTCCGCCAGGCTCACCGCGCCATTGCTGATCAGCGAATGTTCCGGCGCCACCACGAAATCTAGCGGGTCGTCCCACACCGGCGCGGCTTTGACCAGTGTGTGCGGCTCTGGCGCCAGGGTGATGACTGCCAGTTCAGCGCGGCCATGGAGAATTTCCTCGTAGGCCACTTCCGAATCGAGAAACTGAATATCCAGCGCCACTTGTGGGTAGCGGCGGGTGAATTCCCTCAATAGCGGCGGCAAACGGTGCAGGCCGATGTGGTGACTGGTGGCCAGGGTCAGCCGACCGCTGACTTCGCCGGTCAGGTTGGTCAGGGCGCGGCGGGTGTCGTCCAGCACGTTGAGAATCTGATAAGCCCGGGGCAACAGGGCGCGGCCGGCCTCGGTCAGGCCGACTTCACGACCGAGTCGGTCGAACAGCCGCACCTTCAATTGTTGCTCCAGTCCGGCGATGCGTTTGCTGATCGCCGGTTGCGTCAGATGCAGGCGTTCCCCGGCGCCGGAGAAGCTGCCGGTCTCGGCGATGGCGATAAAAGCATTGAGGTTGGCCAGATCCATGGTTCGTATTCCAGTTGGTTATCCAAAGCATAAAAAATATGAATTTGAGTTATTTAATGTAACCCCATAGGATCGGCCTCACAAGCCAAAGGGTTATTGATAAGCCCAGGGCATAGAAACAAGCTGATGAGGAACCGTCTGATGGCCGGCAAAACGCTCTACGACAAGCTCTGGGATTCGCATTTGGTCAAACAGCGCGACGATGGCTCGGCGCTGATCTACATCGATCGTCACATCATCCACGAAGTGACCTCGCCGCAAGCCTTCGAAGGCCTGCGTCTGGCCGGGCGCAAGCCTTGGCGCATCGATGCCAACATCGCGACCCCGGACCACAACGTACCGACCACACCGGAGCGCAAGGGCGGCATCGCCGCGATTGCCGACCAGGTCTCGCGTTTGCAGGTGCAGACCCTCGATGACAACTGTGATGAGTACGGCATTGTCGAGTTCAAGATGAACGACATCCGCCAAGGCATCGTCCACGTGATCAGCCCGGAGCAGGGCGCAACCTTGCCGGGCATGACCGTGGTCTGCGGTGACTCGCACACCTCGACCCACGGCGCGTTCGGTGCCTTGGCGCACGGGATCGGCACTTCCGAGGTCGAGCACGTGCTCGCCACCCAGTGCCTGGTCGCGAAGAAAATGAAGAACATGCTGGTGCGTGTCGAAGGTCAGTTGCCATTCGGTGTGACCGCCAAGGACATCGTCCTCGCGGTGATCGGCAAGATCGGCACCGCCGGCGGTAACGGCCATGCCATCGAGTTCGCCGGCAGCGCGATTCGCGACCTGTCCGTCGAAGGCCGCATGACCATCTGCAACATGTCCATCGAAGCCGGCGCCCGTGTGGGCCTGGTGGCTGCGGACGAAAAGACTGTCGAATACGTCAAGGGCCGTCCGTTCGCACCGACCGGCGCGCAGTGGGATCAGGCGGTTGAAGCCTGGAAAGATCTGGTCTCCGACGCTGATGCCAAGTTCGACACCGTAGTTGAACTCGACGCTGCGCAGATCAAGCCGCAAGTCAGCTGGGGCACTTCGCCTGAAATGGTGTTGGCCGTTGATCAGAACGTGCCGGATCCGGCCAAAGAGATGGATCTGGTCAAGCGCGATTCGATCGTCCGCGCCTTGAAATACATGGGTTTGACCGCCAATCAGGCGATCACCGACATTCAGCTGGATCGCGTGTTCATCGGCTCTTGCACCAACTCGCGCATCGAAGACTTGCGCGCTGCAGCCGTGATCGCCAAGGGTCGCAAAGTCGCTTCGACGATCAAGCAGGCAATCGTCGTACCGGGCTCGGGTCTGGTGAAGGCGCAGGCGGAAGCCGAAGGTCTCGACAAGATCTTCCTCGAAGCCGGTTTCGAATGGCGTGAGCCGGGTTGCTCGATGTGCCTGGCGATGAACCCGGACCGTTTGGAGTCCGGCGAGCATTGCGCCTCGACCTCCAACCGTAACTTCGAAGGCCGTCAGGGTGCCGGTGGCCGTACCCACCTCGTGAGTCCGGCCATGGCCGCTGCGGCGGCGGTAAACGGTCGTTTCATCGACGTTCGTGAATTGATCTAAAAGGAAGCGCAGCATGAAAGCCTTTACCCAGCACACTGGTCTCGTCGCGCCTCTGGATCGTGCCAACGTCGACACCGACCAGATCATTCCCAAGCAGTTCTTGAAGTCGATCAAGCGCACCGGTTTCGGCCCGAACCTGTTCGATGAGTGGCGTTACCTGGATGTCGGCCAGCCGTATCAGGACAACTCCAAGCGTCCGTTGAACAAGGACTTCGTGCTCAACGCCGAGCGTTATCAAGGTGCCAGCGTGTTGCTGGCCCGCGAGAACTTCGGTTGCGGCTCCAGCCGTGAACACGCGCCATGGGCACTGGAAGAATACGGTTTCCGCAGCATCATCGCGCCGAGCTACGCCGACATCTTCTTCAACAATAGCTTCAAGAACGGCTTGCTGCCGATCATTCTGAGCGACGCTGAAGTCGATGAGTTGTTCAAGCAGGTCGAGGCCGAGCCGGGCTATCAATTGCAGATCGATCTGCACGAACAGACCGTGACCAGCCCGAACGGCAAGGTGTACCGCTTCGAGATCGACGCGTTCCGCAAGCATTGCTTGTTGAATGGGCTGGACGATATCGGCCTGACCTTGCAGGACGGTGATGCGATTGCCGCGTTCGAGGCCAAGCATCGTGTGAGCCAGCCGTGGTTGTTCCGCGACGCATAAGATTGATGTAGTCAGGGCTGGCCCCTTCGCGAGCAAGCTCGCTCCCACATTTGAAATGCATTCCCCTGTGGGAGCGGGCTTGCTCGCGAAGAGGCCGGCCCAAACAACACAAATACCAGGAAGTGACCATGACCAGCACCGCCCAACACAGTCAGGTTGTACAAAAGCAATTCGGTGAACAGGCCGCCGCCTACCTGAGCAGCGCCGTTCACGCTCAAGGCACCGAATTCGCGCTGCTACAGGCTGAACTGGCCGGGCAGGGCGACGCCCGGGTGCTGGACCTGGGTTGCGGCGCCGGTCATGTGAGTTTTCATGTGGCGCCACTGGTCAAGGAAGTGGTGGCCTACGACCTGTCGCAGCAGATGCTCGACGTGGTGGCCGCTGCGGCGGTTGATCGCGGCATGAACAACATTGCCACGGTCAACGGCGCCGCCGAGCGCCTGCCGTTTGCCGATGGCGAATTCGATTACGTGTTCAGCCGTTATTCGGCGCACCATTGGAGCGACCTCGGGGTGGCCCTGCGCGAAGTGCGTCGGGTGCTGAAACCGGGCGGTGTGGCAGCGTTCATCGACGTGTTGTCACCGGGCAGTCCGCTGTTTGACACTTACCTGCAAAGCGTCGAAGTGCTGCGCGACACCAGCCACGTGCGCGATTATTCCGCCGGCGAGTGGCTGCGGCAGGTCAGCGAGGCCGGGCTGCACACTCGCAGCACCACGCGTCAGCGCCTGCGTCTGGAATACAGCAGTTGGGTTGAGCGCATGCGCACACCCGAGGTAATGCGCGCCGCGATCCGCCAGTTGCAGCAGTCGATGGGCAACGAAGTGCGCGAATATTTTGAGATTGATGCCGACGGCTCATTCAGTACAGATGTGATTGTGCTGATGGCCGAACGATAAGAATTTTTCCCGGCGCGCCCGTTATAAGCGCACCGATTGAAGACACGAGGAAAGCATGAGCAAGCAGATTCTGATTCTCCCAGGTGACGGTATTGGTCCGGAAATCATGGCCGAAGCGGTCAAGGTGCTGGAGCTGGCGAACGACAAGTACAGCCTGGGCTTCGAGCTGAGCCATGACGTGATCGGTGGCGCGGCCATCGACAAGCATGGCGTGCCGTTGGCCGACGAAACCCTCGAGCGTGCCCGTGCAGCCGATGCAGTCCTGCTGGGCGCCGTGGGCGGCCCGAAATGGGACACCATCGAGCGTGACATCCGCCCTGAGCGCGGTCTGCTGAAAATCCGTGCGCAACTGGGCCTGTTCGGCAACCTGCGTCCGGCGATCCTCTACCCGCAACTGGCCGACGCTTCGAGCCTGAAGCCGGAAATCGTTGCTGGTCTGGACATCCTGATCGTGCGTGAGCTGACCGGCGGCATCTACTTCGGCGCGCCACGCGGCACCCGTACCCTGGAAAACGGTGAGCGTCAGTCCTACGACACCCTGCCGTACAGCGAAAGTGAAATCCGCCGTATCGCCCGCGTCGGTTTCGACATGGCCATGGTTCGCGGCAAAAAGCTGTGCTCGGTGGACAAGGCCAACGTGCTGGCGTCCAGCCAGCTGTGGCGTGAAGTGGTCGAGCAGGTCGCCAAGGATTACCCTGAAGTCGAACTGAGCCACATGTACGTCGACAACGCCGCCATGCAACTGGTGCGCGCACCGAAGCAGTTCGACGTGATCGTCACCGACAACATGTTCGGCGACATCCTGTCCGACGAAGCCTCGATGCTTACCGGATCGATCGGCATGCTGCCGTCGGCCTCGCTGGATTCGAACAACAAGGGCATGTACGAGCCTTGCCACGGTTCGGCACCGGACATCGCGGGCAAAGGCATTGCCAACCCGTTGGCGACCATTCTGTCGGTGTCGATGATGCTGCGTTACAGCTTCAATCTGCACGATGCTGCCGATGCCATCGAGAAAGCCGTCAGCGTGGTACTGGATCAAGGCTTGCGTACCGGTGACATTTATTCGGCCGGTTGCACTAAAGTCGGAACGCAGGAAATGGGTGACGCAGTAGTCGCCGCGCTGCGGAATCTGTAATCTCTCGGGCCCGCTGCGAAATTCAATACAAAGCAGCGGCCCACTTTTCAAGAAGGTGTAGTTGCGATGAAACGTGTAGGTCTGATCGGTTGGCGCGGCATGGTCGGTTCCGTGCTCATGCAGCGGATGCTGGAAGAGCAGGATTTCGATCTTATCGAGCCGGTGTTTTTCACCACTTCCAATGTCGGTGGCCAAGGCCCGTCCGTGGGCAAGGACATTGCTCCGCTCAAGGACGCTTACAGCATTGAAGAGCTGAAAACCCTCGACGTGATTCTGACCTGCCAGGGCGGCGACTACACCAGCGAAGTGTTCCCGAAGCTGCGCGAAGCCGGCTGGCAGGGTTACTGGATCGACGCGGCTTCCAGCCTGCGCATGAACGATGACGCCGTCATCATTCTCGACCCGGTCAACCGCAAGGTCATCGACCAGCAACTGGACGCGGGCACCAAGAACTACATCGGCGGCAACTGCACCGTCAGCCTGATGCTGATGGGCCTGGGTGGTCTGTTCGAGGCCGGTCTGGTCGAGTGGATGAGCGCCATGACTTATCAGGCGGCCTCCGGTGCCGGCGCGCAGAACATGCGTGAACTGATCAAGCAGATGGGCGCGACCCACGCTGCGGTGGCCGATCAACTGGCCGATCCGGCCAGCGCGATCCTCGACATCGACCGTCGCGTGGCCGAAGCCATGCGCAGCGACGCGTACCCGACCGAAAACTTCGGCGTGCCGCTGGCCGGCAGCCTGATCCCGTGGATCGACAAGGAACTGCCGAACGGCCAGAGCCGTGAAGAGTGGAAGGCCCAGGCCGAGACCAACAAGATCCTCGGCCGCTTCAAGAGCCCGATCCCGGTCGACGGCATCTGCGTGCGCATCGGCGCCATGCGTTGCCACAGCCAGGCGCTGACCATCAAGCTGAACAAAGACGTGCCGATCGCTGATATCGAAGGGCTGATCAGCCAGCACAACCCTTGGGTCAAACTGGTGCCGAACAACCGCGACATCAGCATGCAGGAGCTGAGCCCGACCAAGGTCACCGGCACCCTGAACGTACCGGTGGGTCGTCTGCGCAAGCTGAACATGGGCTCGCAATTCGTCGGTGCGTTCACCGTCGGCGACCAACTGCTGTGGGGCGCGGCCGAACCGCTGCGTCGCATGCTGCGGATCCTGCTGGAGCGTTGATCGCTTGATGCAATGAAAGAACCCGTGCCTTGTGATAGGTGCGGGTTTTTTTATGCCTGAGGTTTTCCGGTGTCAGGTCTGGCGCCTTCGCGAGCAAGCCCGCTCCCACCCTTGAAATGCGTTCCCCCTGTGGGAGCGGGCTTGCTCGCGAAGAGGTCAGAACAGACACTGCAAGTCCCGCAGAAATTGCCTGCATCTCACTCACCCGGTAAAGTGCCGCTCCCCCCGTTTCGCCAGAGGTAGAACCATGACCCAGACCCTTGATATTGCCGTCGTCGGCGCCACCGGTACTGTCGGCGAAACCCTCGTACAGATTCTCGAAGAGCGCGACTTCCCGGTCGGCAACCTGCACCTGCTGGCCAGCAGCGAATCCGCCGGCAGTTCGGTGCTGTTTCGCAACAAGAACGTGCGCGTGCGTGAAGTCGACGAGTTCGATTTCAGCAAGGTCAAACTGGTGTTCTTTGCCGCTGGCGCTGCCGTTTCCCTGAGTTACGCGGCGCGTGCCCACGCGGCCGGTTGCTCGCTGATCGATCTGTCCGGCGCATTGCCGGCCGAGCAGGCGCCGCAAGTGGTGCCGGAGGCCAACGCCGAGGTCATTGCCGGTCTGAAAGCACCGTTCCAGGTCAGCAGCCCAAGCCCTTCGGCGACGACGCTGGCCGTGGTGCTGGCGCCGCTGCTCGATTTGCTCGAACTGCAATACGTCAACGTCACCGCCAATCTGGCCGTGTCAGCCCAAGGTCGCGAAGCTGTGACCGAGCTGGCGCGGCAGACCGCTGAGTTGCTGAACATGCGTCCGCTGGAGCCGACTTTCTTTGATCGGCAGATGGCCTTCAACCTGTTGGCCCAGGTCGGCACGCCCGACGCTCAAGGCCACACGCTGCTGGAAAAACGGCTGGTGCGCGAGTTGCGTCAGGTGCTGAAGCAGCCTTTATTAAAGATTTCCGCCACTTGCGTTCAAGCCCCGGTGTTTTTTGGCGATAGCTATAGCGTGACCTTGCAGTCAGCGAGCGCGGTCGACCTGGCAAAGGTCAACGCTGCGCTTGAGAATGCGCCCGGCATCGAGCTGGTTGAGGCCGGCGATTATCCGACTGCGGTGGGTGACGCGGTGGGGCAGGACGTTGTCTATGTCGGTCGGGTGCGCAGCGGTGTCGACGACCCGGCGGAACTTAATCTGTGGCTGACGTCAGATAACGTACGCAAAGGCGCGGCCCTGAATGCTGTGCAGGTCGCTGAATTGTTGATAAAAGACCTGCCGTAAAAGATACTTGGCAACAATTTGTCGACTGATTCTAGGTGAGCGCTATGCTTGCCCGGAGCACTTGATAACGTGTCACCCTCCGGGACTTTCCGGGGCATCAAAGAAATGATCGCGCGCGGCAGTCTGTCGTCGTCGCGCGCAATGCCTTACGGCAGCGGCAATCAACATCTTCTCGCTGGCCGAGGAACGTTCAAACAAAGGATGAGGCTATGGTTCAAGTTCGCAAACTGGTGTTAGCAATAGCGGCCGCCTCGGCGCTGTCCTCCGGTATGGCGCATGCCCTCGGGCTCGGGGAGCTGACCCTGAAGTCGACCCTGAACCAGCCGCTGGTGGCCGAGATCGAGCTGCTCGACGTCAAGGATCTCACCGCTGCCGAAGTGGTGCCGAGCCTGGCTTCACCCGAAGATTTCGCCAAGGCCGGTGTCGATCGCCAGGCCTTCCTCAACGACCTGACGTTCACCCCGGTGCTCAACGCCAGCGGCAAAAGCGTGCTGCGCGTGACTTCGAGCAAGCCGCTGTCGGAACCGATGGTGAAATTCCTCGTGCAGGTGATGTGGCCGAATGGCCGTCTGCTGCGCGATTACAGTGTGCTGCTGGATCCGTCGAAATTCTCGCCACAGACCGCTGACGCCGCCGCGCAACCGGCACCGTCGCAGACCATCACCGCACCGACCACCGGCGCCACGCACCCGTCGCAATACACCACCACGCCGCGCGACACCCTGTGGGAAATTGCCGCGAAGGCGCGCACCGGCGGTTCGGTGCAGCAAACCATGCTGGCGATTCAGGCGCTCAACCCGGATGCGTTCATCGACGGCAACATCAACCGGCTGAAAACCGGTCAGGTGCTGCGCCTGCCGGACTCGGTGGAAAGCACCGCGCTGCCGCAATCGAAAGCGATTGCCGAAGTCGCCGCGCAGAACGAAGCCTGGCGTCAGGGTCGTCGCTATGTGGCCAAGCCGGGTACCGGCCAGCAGCAGCTCGATGCCACCAAGCGTGGTCGCAGCAATGTCGGCGCCGGCCAGAATGCCAAGGACAACCTGAGTCTGGTCTCTGCCGAAAACGCCAAAGGGCGTAGCAAAGGCCCGGCCGGCGATGCCAAGGCGTTGAGCAACAAGCTGGCGGTGACTCAGGAAAGCCTCGACACGACCCGTCGTGACAACGAGGAACTGAAAAGCCGCATGGCCGATCTGCAAAGTCAGCTGGACAAGCTGCAACGCCTGATCGAGCTGAAGAACAATCAACTGGCGAAGATGCAGGCCGAAGGCCCGGGCGCTGCGCCAGCCGCCACTGCTGCCGTACCGGCGATCACCGCCGAACTGGCTGCAACCCCTCCAGCCACCCCGGCAGAAGCGGCGCCAACACCAGAATCGGCGATTGCGCCACCGGTCGACACGCCTGCCGAGACGCCAGTGGTTGCGCCAAAACCGGTAGTCGATGAAGACAAAACCTTCAATGAACTGCTGACCAATCCGATCCTGCTGGGTCTGATCGGTGGCGGTGCGGTGGTGTTGCTGCTTCTGCTGTTGCTGCTGGCCCGTCGCCGCAAAGCCCAGCAGGAAGCCGAGAAACACCTGCGCATGGCCCGCGCTCTGGCGGAAGAGCAAGAGTTCTCCGCCGAGCAGGATCTGCCGGAAAGCAGCTTCGAAGGCCTGGAAACACCTGCTGCCAGCGTCAAGCTCAACACCCCGGCACCTGCGCCAGCGCCTGCTGCGGTAGTGGCTCCGGTGGTGATGGCTGAGCCGATTGCCGCGCCATTGGTCGCACCGTCCGCCGAGCGTTCCGATGACGTGCTGGACAAGGCTCAGTCGCACATCAATGCCGGTCGCCTGAATCAGGCCGCAGCGTTGCTGGAAGAGGGCGTCAGCCTCGAGCCGCAACGCAGTGATCTGCGTCTGAAGCTGATGGAAGTCTACGGTCAGCAGGGTGATCGCGATGCGTTCGTGGGTCAGGAGCGTCAGTTGGTGGCCAACGGTGATAACTTCGCCAAGGTCGAAGAGCTGAAAAAACGCTTCCCGGCCATGGCGGTCGTCGCTGTCGCGGGTCTGGCTGCAGCGGCAGCCGCCGCCGAACTCGATGCGCAATACGTCAAGGAGCTGCTGCTCGACGAGCCAGAGGCGCCTGCGCCTGAGCCTGCGGCGGACGACCTGGATAGCGCGTTCGACCTGAGCCTGGACGATCTCGACAACATCACTCCGGTTGAGCCTGCACCTGTTGTTGAGCCTGAAGCTCCGGTGGAGCTGGACGAGTTCCCGGCCGACGACGATCTGAGCTTTGAATCGGTGCTGCAACAGCAGACCGAGATCAAAGAGAACCTCGACGACCTGTCGGACTTCGACCTCGATCTGGATCTGGGTGCCGAGCCTGCGCCAGCTCCGGCGGCGGATCTGGCGGATGATGACTTCCTGCTGGATCTGGACGAAGGCGTGAAAGATCTGTCGCCGGCCGAGCCTGTGGTCGCCAACGAAGTGCCACAGGACGATCTGGAGCTGCCGGCGGATTTCGATCTGTCGCTGGCTGATGAAATGGACAGCAACCCGGCGGCCGAGCCTGACGCATTCGCAGCGGAACTGAATGACGTCAACGCCGAGCTGGATCGCCTGTCGCAGAGCATCGCCGAGCCGACCTTCACCGAAGCCGATGCGGCCATGGGCGATGATCTGGGCGAGGACGATTTCGACTTCCTCGCCGGCACCGACGAAGCCGCGACCAAACTCGATCTGGCCCAGGCCTACATCGATATGGGCGACAGCGACGGCGCACGCGACATCCTCAACGAAGTGTTGACCGAGGGTGACGAAAAGCAGCGTGGCGAAGCCAAGGAAATGCTTTCGCACCTGGCATGAGCCAGCGGTAAATAAAAACGGCAGCCCATCGAGGCTGCCGTTTTTGTTTGGGCTGGATTCTGCAGCGCCTGGAATGGCGCTTTCGCGAGCAAGCCCGCTCCCACATTTGAAATGTGCTCTACCTGTGGGAGCGGGCTTGCTCGCGAAGAGGCCGGATGGGTCAACACAGAACTGACTGGCATCCCCGACCCACAGCCTTATAATGCCCGCCTTTGTACCTCAGCAGGCTGTCCCACCTTGGCAAACATAGATAACCCGGTCGCCGAAATGGCACCCGAAGGCTTTTACCGTGTGGCACTGGGCGTCGAGTACAAAGGCTCGCGCTACAGCGGCTGGCAGCGTCAGTTGACCGGCGTGGCCACGGTGCAGGAAGAACTCGAAAAAGCCTTGTCGAAAGTCGCCAATTCGCCGGTTTCGCTGCAGTGCGCCGGGCGTACCGATGCCGGGGTGCATGCTTGCGGACAAGTGGTTCATTTCGACACGCCGGTCGATCGTTCGCTGAAAGCCTGGGTGATGGGCGCCAATATCAATCTGCCCCACGACATCAGTGTCAGCTGGGCGCGGGTGATGCCGGCGCATTTCCATGCGCGGTTCAAAGCCATCGCCCGGCGTTATCGCTATGTGATCTACAACGATCAGATTCGTCCGGCGCATCTCAACGAAGAGATCACCTGGAACCACCGCCCACTCGACGTTGAGCGCATGGCTGAAGCGGCGCAATACCTGATCGGTACTCATGATTTCAGTGCGTTCCGCGCCGGCCAGTGTCAGGCCAAGTCGCCGATCAAGAAGATGCATCATCTGCGCGTGACCCGTCACGGCAAGATGATCGTGCTCGATATCCGCGCCAACGCCTTTTTGCACCACATGGTGCGCAACATTGCCGGTGTGCTGATGACCATCGGTGCCGGCGAGCGGCCGGTCGAGTGGATGAAGGAAGTGCTGGAAAGCCGCGAGCGCCGTTCCGGTGGCGTGACAGCGCATCCGTACGGGTTGTATCTGGTGCAGGTCGAATATCACGATGAATTTCCGTTGCCCGAGCGTTTTATCGGGCCACATTTCCTTACGGGTTTCTCGGAACTTGACGGCTGACGCCCTCGAACGCATTTGTTACCATCCGGGACTTTCCCGAATTTGACGCGGAGTTTTTCTCGATATGTCAGCCGTTCGCAGCAAGATCTGCGGGATTACCCGCATAGAAGATGCGTTGGCAGCGGTCGAGGCCGGGGCGGATGCGATCGGGTTCGTGTTCTACGCCAAGAGCCCGCGTGCAGTGAGCGTGCAGCAGGCAAGGGCGATCATCCAGGCCTTGCCGCCGTTCGTGACGACGGTGGGCCTGTTCGTCAATGCCAGCCGCTGCGAGTTGGGGGAAATCCTCGATGCCGTGCCGCTGGACCTGTTGCAGTTCCATGGCGACGAAACCGCTGAACAGTGCGAAGGCTGGCATCGTCCGTACATCAAGGCATTGCGGGTCAAGTCTGGCGACGACATCGCCGCTGCCGTCGATGCCTATCCGAGTGCCAGTGGCGTGCTGCTCGACACTTATGTCGAAGGCGTGCCTGGCGGAACCGGCGAGGCGTTCGACTGGTCTTTGATTCCGCAAACTTTGAGCAAGCCGCTGATCCTGGCCGGTGGCCTCACCCCGGAAAACGTCGCCGACGCTGTGGCCCGGGTCAAACCGTACGCGGTCGATGTCAGCGGCGGGGTAGAAGCGAGCAAGGGCATCAAGGATCATGCGAAGATCCGCGCGTTCATCAATGCCGTACGTAGAAGCTCGCAGGGAGCGTCTACTTCGATGTGACGGCTGGCGAACTGCCGCCGTCCATCAATGCACTTGCACAAAGCAGGCGAGGCTGAGGGTTTCTGGAGTTGCACGCAGGTCATGTTCCGCGCTGACCGCGGCGTTCCATCAATCATCGCCACACACATGAATTTAGCTGAAGGGCATACGCGGGGCTGCGAACCAGAGCGTTCGGGCCGCCGGTACTGGAGAAAGAAAGCATGAGCAACTGGTTGGTAGACAAACTGATCCCTTCGATCATGCGTTCGGAGGTCAAGAAGAGCTCGGTGCCTGAAGGTCTGTGGCACAAATGCCCGTCCTGCGAGGCTGTGCTGTATCGCCCTGAGCTGGAAAAGACCCTGGACGTTTGCCCCAAGTGCAACCACCACATGCGCATCGGCGCACGGGCGCGTATCGACATCTT
The DNA here is from genome assembly GCF_004526365.1 of Pseudomonas sp. S150. Classification (NCBI taxonomy): domain Bacteria; kingdom Pseudomonadati; phylum Pseudomonadota; class Gammaproteobacteria; order Pseudomonadales; family Pseudomonadaceae; genus Pseudomonas; species Pseudomonas sp. S150. The sequence continues at coordinate 4,619,526 of NZ_CP038207.1, read as the reverse complement.
CCTGGATGCCGAAGGCCGCAACGAGCTGGGTGCAGACCTGGAGCCGGTTGACCGTCTGAAATTCCGCGACGGCAAGAAGTACAAGGACCGTCTGGTCGCTGCACAGAAGCAGACCGGCGAAAAGGACGCGCTGATTTCCGTCAGCGGCACCCTGCTGGGTATGCCGGTGGTGGTGTCGGCGTTCGAATTCAGCTTCATGGGCGGTTCCATGGGCGCCATCGTCGGTGAGCGTTTCGTGCGCGCCGCCAACTACGCCCTGGAAAACCGTTGCCCGATGATCTGCTTCGCCGCCTCCGGTGGTGCGCGCATGCAGGAAGCGCTGATCTCGCTGATGCAGATGGCCAAGACGTCGGCCGTACTGGCGCGTCTGCGTGAAGAAGGCATTCCGTTCATCTCGGTGCTGACCGATCCGGTCTACGGCGGCGTTTCCGCCAGTCTGGCGATGCTCGGCGACGTGATCGTCGGTGAGCCAAAGGCACTGATCGGCTTCGCCGGTCCACGCGTGATCGAGCAGACCGTGCGTGAAAAACTGCCGGAAGGCTTCCAGCGCAGCGAGTTCCTGCTGGAGCATGGCGCGATCGATCTGATCATCGATCGTCGTGAACTGCGTCCACGCCTGGGCAATCTGCTGGCGCAACTGACCGGCCAGCCGACTCCGACCTACGTCGCCGCTCCTGTCGAGCCAATCGTCGTTCCACCGGTGCCTGCCAACGTATGACCGAGCGTACCCTTGGCGAGTGGCTCGCCTACCTTGAGCAGTTGCATCCATCGGCCATCGACATGGGGCTGGAGCGTTCGCAACAGGTAGCGTCCCGCATGGGACTGGGCCAGCCGGCGCCTCGGGTGATTACGGTCACCGGCACCAACGGCAAGGGTTCGACCTGCGCTTTCGTGGCTTCCTTGCTACGGGCGCAGGGCCTGAGCGTGGGTGTCTACAATTCTCCGCACCTGCTGCGTTACAACGAGCGGGTGCAGCTCAATGGCGTCGAAGCCACTGACACTCAGCTGTGCGAGGCCTTCGCTGCAGTCGAGGCCGGGCGTGGCGACACTTCCCTGACTTACTTCGAAATGGGCACCCTGGCGGCGTTCTGGTTGTTTCAACAGGCAAAACTTGACGCTGTGGTGCTGGAAGTCGGGCTGGGCGGGCGTCTGGACACGGTCAATGTGGTGGACGCCGATATCGCGCTGGTCACCAGCATTGGCGTCGATCATGCCGAATACCTGGGCAATACCCGCGAATCCGTGGCCTTCGAGAAGGCCGGGATTTTCCGTCAGGGCAAACCAGCCTTGTGCGGCGACCTGAATCCTCCGCAGCCGTTGCTCGACAAGGCGCGGGAGCTGGCATGTCCGTTTTTCCTGCGTGGGCGTGATTTCGACCTCGGCATCACAGACCAGCACTGGCAGTGGCGCGGTACCGATGCGCAAGGCCAGCCGGTCGAACTGCGCGACTTGCCGCTGCTCGATCTGCCGATGGAAAACGCAGCGCTGGCCTTGCAGGCGTATCTGCTGCTCGGTTTGCCGTGGAATCCGTCGCAAATTGTTGCTGCCTTGCAGGCCACTCGCGTGGTCGGCCGGCTGGATCGCCGCTCGTTCGAATTCGATGGCAAGCGCCTGAACCTGCTGCTGGACGTGGGGCATAACCCGCACGCGGCGGAGTATCTGGCGCGGCGCCTGGCCACTCGGCCGCCGGTAGGCAAGCGTCTGGCGGTGTTCGGCCTGTTGGCCGACAAGGATCTGGATGGTGTTGTCGGCGAATTGAATGCTAGTGTCCAGCATTGGGCGGTCGCGCCGCTGGATTCGCCGCGTTCGCGTCCGGTCAGTGAATTGCACGCCGGGTTGCAGAACCTTGGCGCGTCCGTCACGTCCTATGACAGTGTCGCGGCTGCGCTGGAAGGGCAGTGTGCGATCGCAACCAGCGACGACGAGATTCTGTTGTTCGGATCATTTTATTGTGTTGCCGAGGCCCTTGAATGGCTGGCCCGGCGCTCCACGGAGGAAGCGGCAAATGGCTTTGCTGGATAAAGCGTACAAGCAGCGCATGGTCGGTGCCCTGGTGCTGGTGGCGCTGGCGGTGATTTTCCTGCCGATGCTGTTTTCCCGCCAGGACGAGCAACGTCAAGTGACGGTCGAGGCGCCTGCCGCGCCGCAAGCCCCTTCGATGCCTCAGGTGCAAATGGAGTCGGTGGCCGTGCCTGAGCCGCAAGCTTCGCCACAAGAGCCGGTGCCAGCGGATGAAGAAGTCGCAGAAGACACTGCGCCTGCTGCACCAATCGCGGCAGCCCCGGCGCCGACGGCGCCCATAGCAATCGCCAAGCCGACTGCGCCGCCTGCGGTGGCCAAACCGATTCCGGCACCTGCTCAGCCTATTGCTGCTGCGTCGAAACCTGACACCACGCAAAGTCGCGTCGATGCCAACGGTCTGTCGGTCAGCTGGTCGGTGCAACTGGCCAGTCTGTCGAGTCGCGCCAGCGCCGAAAGCCTGCAGAAAACCCTGCGCAGTCAGGGCTACAACGCTTATATCCGTTCCGCCGACGGCAAGAACCGGGTGTTCGTGGGTCCGCTGATCGAGCGTGCCGAGGCCGATCGTCTGCGTGATCTGTTGAGTCGCCAGCAGAACCTGAAGGGGTTTGTCGTGCGCTTCCAGCCCGAGCGCGGCTAGGATCTATCGATTCGATTGAAATGCACTGAAAATCGCAGCTTACCGACAGCGGTGCGCTCTGCTAAAATGCGCCGCCTTATCCGTCTGTAGGCTGCACTGTGCCATTTACCCTGGTTGACTGGGCGATTGTTGCAATCATCGCCATCTCCGCTTTGATCAGTTTGAGCCGCGGCTTCGTCAAGGAAGCATTATCGCTGGTGACCTGGATCATCGCAGGAGCGGTTGCCTGGATGTTCGGTGGCTCACTGTCCGAGTACCTCGCCGGATACATCGAAACCCCATCGGCTCGCGTGATCGCGGGCTGTGCCATCATGTTTGTCGCCACGCTGATCGTGGGCGCAATGATCAATTATCTTATCGGCGAGTTGGTGCGCGTGACCGGATTGTCCGGCACCGATCGATTCCTGGGCATGGCCTTCGGCGCGGCGCGTGGCGTGTTGCTGGTGGTCGTGGCAGTCGGGCTGTTGAGCCTGGGGCCGGTACAGCAGGACGGGTGGTGGAAAGAATCACAGCTCGTGCCAAAGTTTCTATTGGTCGCCGACTGGTCCAAAAACCTGATTCTCGGGTGGAGCAGTCAGTGGCTTGCCAGCGGAATCAGCGTACCCGCTGATATTCCGTTCAAGGAGCAACTCTTGCCGTCGGCCAAAACGCCTCAGTGAGTGTTGTTCAGTTCAGATCCATTAAGTAGGGGTTGCGTCGCATGTGTGGCATCGTCGGTATCGTCGGTAAGTCGAACGTCAATCAGGCGCTGTATGACGCGCTAACCGTGCTCCAGCACCGCGGCCAGGACGCTGCCGGTATCGTGACCAGCCATGATGGCCGGTTGTTCTTGCGCAAGGACAATGGTCTGGTGCGTGACGTGTTTCAGCAGCGTCACATGCAGCGCCTGGTCGGCCACATGGGTATCGGTCACGTCCGTTACCCGACTGCCGGCAGCTCGACCTCGGCCGAAGCGCAGCCGTTTTACGTCAACTCGCCTTACGGCATCACCCTGGCGCACAACGGCAACCTGACCAACGTTGAACAGTTGGCCAAGGAGATCTACGAATCCGACCTGCGTCACGTCAACACCAGTTCCGACTCGGAAGTGCTGCTCAACGTGTTCGCTCATGAGCTGGCCCAGCGCGGCAAGCTGCAGCCGACCGAAGAAGACGTGTTTGCCGCCGTGACCGACGTGCATAACCGTTGCGTCGGCGGTTACGCGGTGGTGGCGATGATCACCGGTTACGGCATCGTCGGTTTCCGTGACCCGCACGGCATTCGTCCGATCGTGTTCGGTCAGCGTCACACCGACGAAGGCGTCGAGTACATGATCGCTTCCGAAAGCGTTTCCCTGGACGTGCTCGGTTTCACCCTGATTCGCGACCTGGCCCCGGGCGAAGCGGTGTACATCACTGAAGACGGCAAGCTGCACACCCGTCAGTGCGCGACCAACCCGTCCCTGACCCCGTGCATCTTCGAACACGTTTACCTGGCGCGTCCGGATTCGATCATCGACGGCGTGTCGGTGTACAAGGCGCGTCTGCGCATGGGCGAGAAACTCGCCGAGAAGATCCTGCGCGAGCGTCCAGAGCACGACATCGACGTGGTCATCCCGATTCCGGACACCAGCCGCACCGCCGCGCTGGAGCTGGCGAACCACCTGGGTGTGAAATTCCGCGAAGGCTTCGTCAAGAACCGCTACATCGGCCGGACCTTCATCATGCCGGGCCAGGCTGCCCGCAAGAAGTCGGTTCGTCAGAAGCTCAACGCGATCGAGCTGGAATTCCGCGGCAAGAACGTGATGCTGGTCGACGACTCGATCGTACGCGGCACCACCTGCAAGCAGATCATCCAGATGGCCCGCGAAGCCGGCGCGAAAAACGTCTACTTCTGCTCGGCGGCCCCGGCTGTACGCTTCCCGAACGTTTACGGCATCGACATGCCGAGCGCTCACGAACTGATCGCACACAATCGTTCGACTCAGGATGTGGCGGATCTGATCGGTGCAGACTGGCTGATCTATCAGGACCTGCCTGACTTGATCGAAGCAGTCGGTGGCGGCAAGATCAAGATCGAAAACTTCGATTGCGCGGTGTTCGACGGCAAGTACGTCACCGGCGACGTCGACGAGGCTTACCTGGACAAGATCGAGCAGGCACGCAACGATGCCTCCAAGGTCAAGACCCAGGCGGTCAGTGCGATCATCGATCTGTACAACAACTGAGTTTCTACCGGCCCTGAGGGGCCGGTTTTGTATCTGGCAAAAGACTTTCATTTATTCAGAACAGGGCAAGGAGTGACAGCATGAGTCAGGAATGGGATGCCGGTCGGCTGGACAGCGACCTCGAAGGCGTAGCGTTCGATACCCTGGCCGTACGTGCCGGTCAGCACCGTACGCCGGAAGGCGAACACGGTGATCCGATGTTCTTCACCTCCAGCTATGTGTTCCGCACCGCCGCCGATGCGGCTGCGCGGTTTGCCGGAGAAGTGCCGGGCAACGTTTACTCGCGCTACACCAACCCGACCGTGCGCGCGTTCGAAGAGCGTATCGCTGCGCTGGAAGGCGCTGAGCAAGCGGTCGCCACCGCCACGGGCATGGCCGCGATCATGGCGGTGGTGATGAGCCTGTGCAGTGCCGGCGATCACGTGCTGGTGTCGCGCAGCGTGTTCGGTTCGACCATCAGCCTGTTCGAGAAGTACTTCAAGCGTTTCGGCGTGCAAGTTGACTACGTGCCGCTGGCCGATCTCTCGGCTTGGGATGCGGCGATCAAGCCGAACACCAAGCTGCTGTTCGTCGAGTCGCCGTCCAATCCGTTGGCAGAGCTGGTGGATATCACCGCGCTGGCGGAAATCGCTCACGCCAAAGGCGCGATGCTGGTGGTCGACAACTGCTTCTGCACGCCTGCCTTGCAGCAGCCGCTGAAACTCGGTGCGGACATCGTCGTGCACTCGGCGACCAAGTTCATCGACGGTCAGGGCCGTTGCATGGGCGGTGTGGTGGCTGGTCGCAGCGAGCAGATGAAAGAAGTTGTCGGTTTCCTGCGCACCGCCGGGCCGACACTGAGCCCGTTCAACGCGTGGATCTTCCTCAAGGGCCTGGAAACCCTGAATCTGCGGATGAAGGCGCACTGCGCCAACGCCCAGCAACTGGCCGAATGGCTGGAGCAGCAGGACGGTATCGAGAAAGTCCATTACGCCGGTCTCAAGAGTCATCCGCAGCACGAACTGGCCCAGCGTCAACAGAAGGGCTTCGGTGCGGTGGTGAGTTTCGAGGTCAAGGGCGGCAAAGAGGGCGCGTGGCGCTTTATCGATGCCACCCGGTTGATCTCGATCACCGCCAACCTTGGTGACAGCAAAACCACCATCACTCATCCGAGCACCACCTCCCATGGCCGTCTGGCGCCACAGGAGCGTGAAGCAGCAGGGATTCGTGACAGCCTGATCCGCATCGCGGTCGGTCTGGAAGACGTGGCGGACCTGCAGGCTGATCTGTCGCGCGGTCTGGCGGCGTTGTGATCGAGTTGTCTACTCCGAAGGCGGGCACCCATGGCCGCGTGGCGCTGGTTACCGGTGCTGCGCGCGGCATCGGTTTGGGTATCGCGGCCTGGTTGATCAGCGAAGGCTGGCAAGTGGTGCTGACCGATCTTGATCGGGTGCGCGGCTCGAAAGTGGCGAAGGTACTGGGCGAGAATGCCTGGTTCATCGCCATGGACGTGGCGGATGAAAGTCAGGTCGCGCTCGGCGTTGCCGAGGTGCTCGGCCAATTTGGTCGTCTCGATGCGCTGGTGTGCAATACGGCAGTCGCTGACCCGCACAACATCACCCTGGAAAGTCTTGATCTGGCGTACTGGAATCGAGTGCTGGCGGTAAACCTCAGTGGGCCGATGCTGCTGGCCAAGCACTGTGCGCCGTATCTGCGCGCGCACAACGGCTCGATCGTCAATCTGGCCTCGACCCGTGCGCGGCAGTCGGAGGCTGATTCCGAGGCGTATGCGGCGAGCAAGGGCGGGTTGTTGGCGCTGACCCATGCGTTGGCGATCAGTCTCGGGCCGGAAATTCGCGTCAATGCGGTCAGCCCTGGCTGGATTGATGCTCGGGATCCTTCTGCGCGGCGAGCAGAGCCTTTGGCCGATGCCGATCATGCTCAGCATCCGGCGGGCAGGGTAGGGACGGTCGAGGATGTGGCGGCGATGGTCGCGTGGCTGTTGTCGCGCAATGCCGGGTTTGTCACCGGGCAGGAATTCGTCGTGGATGGTGGCATGACCAAGAAGATGATTTACACCGAGTAGATCGCGTTCTTCTCCTGAATTTGCGTCAAATGGGCTGCCGCCTTCGCGAGCAAGCTCGCTCCCACATTTGGAATGCAATCCCCCTGTGGGAGCGAGCTTGCTCGCGAAGGCAGTCTTGCAGGATGGAAACAATTTCGTCTTTTTCAGAAAAACTTCAATCCTGCTATTGACTTAGGTTCGCTACCTGCGTAAATTTCGCGGCCTCGGAGATGCAAACGGGTGATTAGCTCAGCTGGGAGAGCGTCTGCCTTACAAGCAGAATGTCGGCGGTTCGATCCCGTCATCACCCACCACTCCCCGAGAAACTTGCGAAAGCAAGAGGTAGGCTGAAAGTGCCTCCACCGACGCGCAGCGGTAGTTCAGTCGGTTAGAATACCGGCCTGTCACGCCGGGGGTCGCGGGTTCGAGTCCCGTCCGCTGCGCCATATTTTACGAGTCAGACATTGTCTGGTTCGCGATTGCAAAGCACCGAAGCTTTCAATCAAAACGAGTTACTTGAGCGCAAGCTCAAAGCGATACGCAGCGGTAGTTCAGTCGGTTAGAATACCGGCCTGTCACGCCGGGGGTCGCGGGTTCGAGTCCCGTCCGCTGCGCCATATCTGTTTCAAGGACCACTGAACGCCTTGAAACACCGAAAGCAACCGTTGGTTGTTTCGGAATCGATAGCAAAGACCCTGGTCGAAAGACCGGGGTTTTTTGTGTCTGAAATTTGGTATTTCCTTCCTTAGGCTCGTGCCTCCACCCTGAATCCAACACAAATCCCCCTGTGGGAGCGGGCTTGCTCGCGAAAGCGGTGTATCAGTTGAAAATGGTCTGCCTGACACCACGCCTTCGCGAGCAAGCCCGCTCCCACAGGGGGGGGGGGGGCGGTGTGCCCGGCGATCTGCTGCGGTGCCACGTCGCATTGATTTTTTGATTCTTTAGTCAAATTTTTGTAACTGGTTGTTTGCCGGACGCTCAGAAACCTTTAAAGTTAACCTTTCGGTCAGCTTTGCACTGTCAACACGCCCTTTGTTTCGCCAAGAAGGGCTTCTGCAAGACTCGAGATTCCCAGTAGATAACCAGAAGGGCGGACACATAACCGCCCAGAGGATGATCCATGTCCAATCGTGATATATCCCGGCGCTCGTTCCTCCAGGGCGGGCTGGTGGCGGGTGTGAGCGTCACGCTCACGCCGCTCAGCAGTCAGGCGCTGGCTGCCTTGATGGAAAACAGCGTCACCGTGCCGTCCGAGAAGTGGCTCGGCAACAACGGCAAGGCACGCCAACGTAACGACGCCCTGTCCAAGGTCTGCGGCAGCAAAGTGTTTGCCCGCGACATTCGTTCCAAGGACATGCCGGGCTGGCCTGAGCAGCAAGGCCACGCCATGCTGCTGAAAACCATCAAGGCTGACCGAATCTACGAAGGCTACGACCTGTCGTGGCTGGGCGCCGACTTGCAACCTGACCGCATTGTCACAGCGGCCGATCTGGACAAGGACGGCATCGTCTTCCCTGAAGAACACGCGCCAGACCCATTGCTGCCGGAAGGCAAAGTGCCGATGTTCATCGGCCACCCGGTGGCGATCCTGATCTGGAACGATTTCGAGCGTTTCCGTCAGGCCAAGAACAAACTCAAATTCAATGACAAGGCGATTCGTTACGGTGCACAAGTGCCGTACTACGAAGGCGACCCCTATGGCAGCTTCCGCTACGTGCGTGTGGGCGGCCCGACCTCGGCCGACGAAGACGAGTTCGCCAGCCTCAAGGACTCGATCCTGTTCCCGATGCTGAAGAACCGTCGCCCGGTATGGAATTCCCAGCCGAACCTGCACGGCAACCTGACCGAGCGCGGCCTGTTCTACGCCGATCGCATGAAGCAGCAGATCGACACGCCGCCGGACAACTGGCTGGTGTTTGACGAGCGCTACAAGACTCCGTCGATCGAACCGGCCGCCATGGAGCCGGACAACGGCAACGGCTGGTACGACCCGAAAACCAAGACCCTGCACTTCGTGGTCGCCACTCAGTGCCCGCTGGAAGCGGCGACCGAGACCGCGAAAATGATCGCGCCATCGCGCTTCGGCCTGGCAAACCTGAACATGCACCCAGGTTACACCGTGGGCTACGGTTCCAAAGACCACAACATCTTCGTCTACTACGCGGCCCTCGCTGCGCTGTACGGCGCCGGTGTGCCGATCCGTCTGGCGAATGACCGCTACGAGCAGTTCCAGAGCGGCATCAAGCGCCACCCGTTCGACATCCGCTACCAGCTCGCAGTGGACAAGAATGACTACAGCTTCAAGATTTTCCGTGCCGAGATGAGCGTCGACGGTGGCGGTCGCATCAACTACAGCCCGTCGGTAGCGGCAGTCGGTGCCACGGCAGCGCAGTCGATCTATTACATGCCGCAGAACGATCTGCAGGTCACCGCTTATCACTCGCGTGGTGTTGAAGCGGGTTCGATGCGCGGTTACGGCACCCTGCAAAGCATGGCCTCGACCGAAATGATGGTCGACGAAATCGCCAACCGCCTCGGCGTTGACGCGATTGATCTGCGTCGCAAGAACGCCTTGCGTTCGGGCATGAAAAACACCCAGGGCGCGATTCCGGCCGGTGCCCTGCGCCTGCACGAGATTCTCGACAAGGCCTCGGTGCACGAAGTCTGGAAAAACCGCGACGCGATCAAGAAACAGCGCGAAGCTGCCGACCCGGACAACTGGTACGGCGTGGGTTTTGCCATTTGCCAGAAAGACTTCGGCACTGGCTCCGAAGCGCCGATGGCCAGCATCGAATTCACTGCTGAAGGTCGCATCACTCTGCGTCACATCGGTATTGAAATCGGCACTGGCATGTCCACTTCGCAGGCGCTGGTGGTGGCCGATTTCCTTGGCAGCCCGGCGCACGACGTGAAGACCGGCGAAACCGAATGGAAGGAAATGCAGCTGATCACCAGCGGCAACCCTTACATCATGAGCCAGGCCGAACAGGACAACCTGCTGCGCAACCCGCGCTGGGTTGGCAAGCTGGCCTCGGCGTCGTCCGCGACCAACTCGGCCTACTACTTCAGTCACGCCACCCGTGAAGCGGCGCGCGTGCTGTTCAACAACGGTTTGTGGCCGGCGGCCATGGAAATCTGGCGTCAGGGCCCTTACGGCGGTCAAGCCAACCCTTACGTGGTGCGTCGTGAAGATGCGCATTGGGTCGATGGCAAGCTCACTGCCAATGGCATGCAGCCATTGAGCTTCGAAGAGCTGGCCAAACGCGCTCACGAACGTGGTCTGGTCACCGGCGCCACCGTTCACGCGTTCAACCGCTGGAGCTGGGCCGAGGCCGAATACAGCATCGACGGCGTGCGCGAGCGTCTGCCGCTCGACGGTCTCGCAGTGAAGTACGGTGATGGCGCGCCGAAGGCGAAGAAAGCGTTGATGAGCACGGCGGGTTTCCACCTGCTGGATCGCCAGAACATCAACTACCCGGTGGTCCAGTTGAACAACGCGGCGGTTACTTACTACAGCCCGGTGGCCACGTTGGTCGAGCTGAAGGTCAATAAAGGCTCGGCGGAAGTCGAGGTGCTCAACCACCATTCGTGGGTCGAGTGCGGTCGGGTGCTGGTCGAAGAACTGGTCAAGGGCCAGCTCGAAGGCGGGATCGCCATGGGCATCGGTCATGCATTGATGGAAGAGATGCCGCTGTACGAAGGCGGACCGGGGGAGGGTGACTGGAACTTCAACCGTTATCGCCTGCCGATGGCCCGTCACGTGGCGGTGTGGAAGCAGACTGCGGAGATTCTGCCGCCGCTGTCGCCAAGCGATCCGTCCAAAGGCATCGCCGAAGTGGTGATGATCCCGGTGGTCGGTGCCATCGGTAACGCCGTGGCGCACGCCATCGGTAAACGTGTTCGCGATCTGCCAATCACTGCTGCGCGCATCAAGGAGGCCCTCAATGGCTAACCGTCCGCTTCAACTGACCCTCAATGGTCAATCCGTCGGCCCGGTGGACATCCCTGATGACCTGCCGATGATCGACTATCTGCACGAATACAAGAACCTCACCGGCTCGCGCCTGGGCTGCGGCCAGGGCATTTGCCACGCCTGCGTGGTGATCGTCGACAACCCGGACGGCACCAGTGAAGAAGTGCGCACCTGCATCACCGGCGCGCATTACTTCGAAGGCAAGAAAGTCCGCACCATCGAAAGTCACGCCAAGCGTGATGAGAGTGGCCAGGTCACTGAGCTGAACCCGGTCCAGCAGCGTTTCGTCGACGAATTCGCCTTCCAGTGCAGCTACTGCGCGCCGGGCTTCGTCAACGCCGCGACGGTGCTGGTGGAGAAGCTGCAGCGCCAGCCGATCGTCAAAAGCCAACTGGAAAAAGTCATCGAGGACAGCCTCGGCCACCACATCTGCCGTTGCACCGGGTACGTGCGTTACTACAACGCCACGCGCAACGTGCTGACCGATCTCGGCCTGGTCAAGGAGGGTTGAGCATGAAGCATCTATTGACCCGCCTGACCCTGGCGGTCGGGCTGGCTGCGCCGGTGTTGTTTGCTCACGCTGATGATCAGGTCAAGCGCGGCGAATACCTCGCCCGCGCCGCCGACTGCATGGCGTGCCACACCGCGCCGGGCGGCGCGCCGTTTGCCGGCGGGCTGCCGATCGTTTCGCCGTTCGGCACGATCTACGGCACCAACATCACCCCGAGCAAAGCGCACGGCATCGGCCTGTACAGCGATGACGAATTCTTCGCTGCGCTGACCGAAGGCAAGCGTCGCGACGGCGCCAATCTGTATCCGGCGATGCCGTACACTTCGTATCACCTGGTGCCGCGGGAAGACTCGGATGCGATTCACGCGTACCTGAAAACCATCGAGCCGATCGAGCGCGCAGCGCCGGTCACCAGCCTGAGCTTTCCGTTCAACGTGCGTCCGGGCCTGATCGGCTGGAACATGCTGTATGGCAAGGCCTTGAAGCTGGAGTCTGGCGAAGGCAAAAGCGCAGCCTGGAAGCGCGGCCAGTACATGGTCGAAGTGCTCGGTCACTGCGGCGAATGCCACACGCCACGCGGCCTGCCGGGCGCGATGCAATTGGACAAGCGCCTGACCGGCGGCATCCTCAACGGTTATCTGGCACCGAGCCTGCTCGCCACCGATCTGGCGGCGCGCGGCTGGAATCAGCAGGACCTGAGCACGTTCCTCAAGCACGGCATGAGCGCCCAAGGCACGATGTTCAACGAGATGTTCCCGGTGTTCCACAACAGCACCCAGGGCCTGAACGATCAGGATCTGGCGGCGATGGCGACGTTCCTGCTTGGCGACAAGCCGCCAGCGGCAAAAGAGCTGACTGAAGTGTCGCTGGACAAGCTCAGCCCGAGCGCCCAGCGCGGCCGTCAGGAATATTTGAACGTCTGCGCCGGTTGTCATGCCGCCGGTGGTGAAGGCAAACCGCACATCGCCGTGGCCATGCGCGGCAATACCACGCTGCGCCTGGAAGATCCGCGCAACCTGGTGCGGGTGATCGAGGACGGTATCGGTGAGCAGAAATTCGCTGGATTCGAACACATGCAACCGATGCCGGGTTTCGCCGACAAGCTCAAACCTGAGCAACTGACTGATCTGCTGAACTACCTGCGTCAAGGCTGGGGCGGTCAATCGGCTGAACTGGCGGTGAGCGACGTGCAGAAACTGCAGGCTGACGCTCCGGCCGTCGAGCACAAGGCGCACTGACATGCAGCATCTCGATCTACAGGTTGTGCGGCGGGCACTGGAGTGGTCGGTAGCGGGGCAGCGCATTTGGCTCTGCACCGTGCTGACCACTTACGGCTCGGCGCCGCGTGCACCGGGTTCGCTGCTGGCGGTGAACGATAGAGGCCAGTGGATCGGCTCGCTGTCCGGTGGCTGTGTTGAGGAAGACTTTCTCGAGCGCGTCGCTGAAGGTGCGTTTCTCGATGCGGTCAACGTGGTGCGTTACGGCGAAGGTGATGATCCGCGCTCGCGGGTCAGCCTGCCCTGTGGCGGCATTCTCGACGTACTGGTAGAGAAATTTGACGCCGACTGCGAGGTGCAGGCGCATCTGCGTGAACTCGAATCGGCATTGCTCGGCCAGCGCCGTTTGATTCGCGAGGTCGATCTGGCCAGCGGTGCGCGCAGTCTGTTCACTGATCGCGAGCAGGGTGCGCGCATCGAGCGCGAGATTGATCGGGTGCGGATTCGCGTCGGTGCCGCCCAGCGCTTGCTGCTGGCGGGTTACTCCAGCGTGGCGCAGGCCTGTGCCGAGTTCGCGGTGGGTCTGGGTTTCGAAGTGATTCTCTGCGATCCACGTGATGAAGTGCTCGAAGGCGTGGTGCTGAATGGCGTGGAGATTCGTCGGCAACTGCCTTCGGTGTTCATCGCCGATGGCGGCTGTCATCGCGATACCGCGGTGGTGGCGCTGACCCATGATCCGCGCATCGACGATCTGGCGATGATGGAAGCGGTGCGCACCGAGGCGTTTTACATTGGCGTCATGGGCTCGCAGCAGACTTCGCAGAAACGCTTCGAGCGCCTGCGCAGGATTGGTGGGCTGGGGGAGGTCGAGCTGGCGCGGATTCATGCGCCGATCGGCCTGAACCTGGGCAGCAAAACACCGGCGGAGATCGCTTTGGCGGTGCTGGCGGATATCTTGCGGATTCGTAGCGGAATTGCCCGAGACCAGCTCTGATCTGAATTCTGCAAATATTTGTGGCGAGGGAGCTTGCTCCCGCTGGACTGCGCAGCAGGCCTTCTTTTTTGGATAAAAGAGGGGCTGCTTCGCGACCCGGTGGGAGCAAGCTCCCTCGCCACAGTTGTTTGCCAGTCAAGAAAACTGATCAGAAGCCCAGCTTGTCACGCAACCCGTAATACCACGCACCCAATGCCGCAAACGGCGTGCGCAGCAACTGCCCGCCGGGGAACGGGTAATGCGGCAGATCGGCAAACGCATCAAAACGCTCGGCCTGACCGCGCAACGCCTCGGCCAGTACCTTGCCGGCTAGATGCGTGTACGTCACGCCGTGGCCGCTGCAGCCTTGCGAATAGTAGATGTTGTCGCCCAGGCGCCCAACCTGCGGCAGGCGCGACAGGGTCAGCAGGAAATTGCCCGTCCACGCGTAGTCGATCTTCACGTCCTTCAGTTGCGGGAACGCCTTGAGCATTTTCGGGCGGATGATCGCTTCGATGTTCGCCGGATCCCGCGCACCGTAAACCACGCCGCCGCCGAAGATCAGACGCTTGTCGCCGGTCAGTCGGTAGTAGTCGAGCAGATAGTTGCAGTCTTCGACGCAGTAATCCTGTGGCAGAAGAGATTTCGCCAGCTCATCGCCCAGCGGTTCGGTGGTGATTACCTGGGTGCCGCACGGCATCGATTTCGCCGCCAGTTCCGGTACCAGATTGCCGAGATAGGCGTTGCCGGCAACGATGATGAACTTGGCCCTGACCTTGCCTTGCGGCGTGTGCACTACCGGGTTGGCACCACGCTCGATGCGCACGGCTGGCGATTGCTCATAGATGGTGCCGCCGAGGGACTCGACCGCAGCAGCTTCACCGAGCGCCAGGTTCAGCGGATGAATGTGGCCGCCGCTCATGTCGAGCATGCCGCCGACGTATTGATCGCACGCCACTACTTCGCGAATGCGGCGCTGATCGAGCAGTTCCAGTTGCGTGTGGCCAAAGCGCTCCCACAGGCGCTTCTGCGACTCCAGGTGACCCATCTGCTTGGCGGAGAGGGCGGCGAACACGCCGCCGTCCTTCAGGTCGCACTGGATGTTGTACTTGGCCACGCGCTCCCGAATGATCCGTCCGCCTTCGAAGGCCATCTGCCCGAGCAGTTGCGCCTGCTTCGGGCCAACGGTGCGCTCGATGACGTCGATGTCACGGCTATAGCTGTTGACGATCTGCCCGCCATTACGCCCCGATGCACCGAAGCCGACCTTGGCTGCTTCCAGCACCGTCACGCGAAAACCGTTCTCCAACAGAAACAACGCCGAGGACAGCCCGGTATACCCGGCGCCGATCACACAGACATCCGTCTCCACATCATCCTGCAAGGCCGGACGTGGCGGTACGGCATTGGCCGACGCAGCGTAATAAGACTCTGGGTAAGGGGTGTTCGCCATCCTGCGCCTCTGTTTAATATATTTTACGAGTGCGTCGATCCTACCCGAGTTGAAAAACCTCCGCCAGCCACCGGAAAAATCTTCTCTACTGGCCCGAAATTAAATATTTTGCATATTCATAGGGTTAGGTGAAAAAAAGGTGTTGACACCCCTCCGGAATTCCGTAGAATGCCGCCTCACAGCAGGCACGTAGCTCAGTTGGTTAGAGCACCACCTTGACATGGTGGGGGTCGTTGGTTCGAGTCCAATCGCGCCTACCAAACAAAATCCGCTCTGCTGGGCGGTCTAGAAGGGCTCACCGAAAGGTGGGCCCTTTTTTTGTTGCCTGTCGTTTGGGCAAACTTTGGGAATACTTTGGGCAAACGACCACCGCTTACACCTGCAGGTCGGCGCTCACCCGCATGTACACCACGGCGTCATCACCGTGGCCCGCCTGGTAGTGCTCAGTCATTTTGACGTCCGCGTGACCCATCAACCCTTGGATGTATTCCTGCGGGAAACCCTGCTGCTCATAAAGCCACGCACCCAGTGCCCGAATCTCGTGAAAGGTTGGTCTCTCACCGGCTGGCATGTCCTTGTAGGCCTCAGAATCATCACGCGCCTGGGCGAATGACTTCGTCAGGTAATCGGGTGTCACGGCGTTCCAGTGCAGCTTGGCATCCAGTTGCGACCGCTTGCGGGCCTTCGGCGAGTAGTGGATCAGGTACGGGCACACAACCGGCGATCGCATGCACTCGGCAACGACCTCGCGCAAGTCCGGCCCCATGGCAATCTCCAAGTGCACCGGCTTCCCATAATTCTGCGTCTTCCCGGGCGACACCTTGATAGTGTTCTGCTCGAGGTCAACGTCCGACTTCGGCCACATCACGATATCCTCCCGCCGCTGAAGACTCAGCAAACCCAGCCGAATCGCGCGCTTCAGCCAGATCGGCGTCCCCACGTAATTCAAAATCGTATTCAGTCCCTCGACAGTATGGCGCTGGCGCTTTTTCTCTGCCTCTTTCTTGACCAGTGTCAGCTCGGCCGAGTTGCGCTCGCACAAGCCCTTGGCCACGGCGAAGGCGAATATCTGGACAAGCAGCCCGCGATGCTTGGTGTAGGCGTTGTTCTCGAAGCCGTCCAGGTATTCAGCCACGGTCAGCACGTCCAGTTGTCCCATCATCAAATCGCCTAGGTCTTCCCGGTATCGGGCCAACTTGAATTTGATTTCCTTCAGCGTCCGCTCGGCATAGTTCCGAGTGCCCAGCCATTCATCTTCGAATCGCTCAAGGCAGCGGCTGAACTTCGGCGCCGCTTCGCCGGTGAGCATTGCCAGCAGCGCGCCATCGTCGGCCAGCAGGGGCAGCAACTTCGCGTTGGCGGCGTTGGCCAGCTTGATGGCCTCTGCCATCGGCTTGTTGATGCTGGTCTTCTTGCCGGTGATCGGGTTCTTGTACTGCCAATATTTCCCGTTCGGGTAAAGGTTGGCCGGCAGATCCCTGTTCTTGATTGTCCTGGCGCGCGGCGGAGCCATCAGCCCACCTCCATCATCTTGGCGAGCAGGGGATCATTCGACCCCAGCACCACCGCCTGCAGGTCCACGAAATACATCCCGCCTTTTACCTCTCCCACAACTTCGCCTTCCTCAATCCATTTTTTCAATTGTTGCAGACTCGGCTTTCCGCCGGCGTACCGCAGCTTTCTGTATTCGCCTGCCTCCATGAGGCGCGGCAGCCTGGCCGTAATGTGGGCAATGACTTTTGCCATGGTGATGCTCCGCGCCGCCGGCGGCGGCAGAAGGTTGTGGTTTAGCGAGATTGTTGGGCGAGAAGTTCGGCGGCGGTTTTCAAAGCATTTCCCGCTCTCGCGGCTGACACTTCCCCACCGGTGAGCGCCTTGCTCAGACAGTCAGTGACCAGCTCAAGGGCCGAAATCAGCGCCCCGGTGTTTGCTGCTGACTCGCGGCCCATATCCCAGAACAGCTGCGCCCAATGCCCCGCTGGAGGTGGGCAACGGTCTTGCGCGCCGAAGGCCAGCGTTCCGACGATCGAATCACGCAGGTCACGCTTGTAGGCGTTATCGCCGTCGATGCTCAGGCCGCGCCGGCGCAGGGTGGAAACCACCTCGTTCAGGTCGAGCCCTTTGTCCTGAAGCACGATGTCGAGTTCTGGTTTATCAGGGGTGTAGATGGCCAGGCAGAGCTTGGCGCCGGCCGGCAAGGCGGCGCTGATCTTCTCCAGCGCATCGCTCGCTGTTTCGTGGAAGCGGTTCAGTGCGGACATACGAATTCCTCGCCCGCCGTACACCGGCAGGCTGTTGAGTAGGGGGAGGGGTTACCAGCGGTCGAAGAAGTTTCCGCCGCGTCGGGTGTAGGGGATTGATACCAGTTGCTTGGCGGCGTATCCGGCTTGGCGCAGGCTGACTTCCTTGTGGTCGGAGTAACCAACGTGGCAGACCTCGTCGCCGCCTGCGCTGCTCAGGACAATCATTGCCGCCAGTGGCTCGCGTTCGATTTCGTCGCCTTCAATGTGCGCCGCCATCGCGCGGAACCAGTCGGCCAGCTTCTTCCGCTCTGCCTGGTTTTGCAGAACCTTTCGGTTGTGCAGCCGGTTGCTGGCCGGGAATTCGAAGATCTCAGCCATGGATGTTCCTCCGTTGTTACTGGATGAGTGCGGCGGGGACCTTGACCGTTGCACCACGCTTGGCGAAAACCACGGCACGGAACACGGCGATGGACCGGGTTTCGCCGGACTGACGGTTGAATGGATCCCGGGCCGTATCGGCCAGCCAGGGTGACGGGTGGCCACGCTCGACCCAGACGCCGTACTTCGTGATCAGTTGCTCGGCGTCGGGCAGGGCGAATAGATCCAGCTGGCCCGCGACGGGCTGCTGGTCACCCTCGATCGCATTGATTACCCAGTCCAGCGCCGGGCCGGCCAGTTCCTCGGTGCGGACGCTGACCATCTGCTTCATCGCGGGCGACCCTTGGTCCGCTCGGCCAGCTCACAATCGACCGCCAGTTTCAGCAGGTTTCGCGTGGTTGGTCTGAAGCTTCCCGTGTCTGGATATCCCTCGGATTGGTGGCCGTCTGGGTGCGCTTCGAATGGCCCATGCCAACTCCAATTCATTTTCCAGTCTGCCCAAACTGTGTAGGTGTCCATGCCTTCACCCCAGTAGTCGGTGCCACCGCCAACACTCCGACAGTGCCTGACGTTTGATCGCTGGTCGTATGCCAGTTCGGACAATTCATCGTCGCGCCATGCCTTTCCATACAGCGCGGGGTGGAGCTGAACCAGGCGCTGGCTGAGTTTTTTCTCGATTCGAGCTTTCATCGCCACGGCCCCTTGTAGATGAGGTAGGCCATGTAGAGCGGGGCGAAGATCATAGTAGGTGCGCTCCTGCTTCGAGTAGGCCGTCGCGATCTTCGCGCAGGTTGTCGCGCTCAGCCTTGAGCTGGTCGCGCTCCCTGATCAAAGCCTTGATGGCTGTTGAGATATTTCGGTGACCGAGCGTGATGGTGATGGCTTGCGCTTCGTCGAACAGCCTGACCTTTTGGTCTCGATCGTCCGCCGCCCGCGCCGCCAGTTCCTTTTCCCGAATTTTCAGGCAGCGCTTGCAGGTGACGTGACACCAGTCATTGGTGAGCTGGTCGTCGGCCATGTAGCCATCGGTGCCGCAGTAAACGTGATCGGGCGGATCCTGATCGGCTTCGGTGCCGCCGTCCCACGGGTAAAGGTGAATCGCTTGTTTGCTCATCCGATCACCGCCTTTATGGTCAGGGCCAATGGAAGCCAGAAGAAGAGGGTGCAGCCGAGTAGGCACTTGGTGATCATGGCGATAGCTCCAGTTCGGCTGGCGCTGTAGCGGCCAAAGTTTCGACGGCCAAGGCGTACACGTCCGGGTGCTGCTTATCGAAAGCCGGCATGTGTTCAGTTTCGATCCATGTGCCGCGAACGGTGCCCTTGGCCAGCCACGCTGGCTTGCTCCCGGGCGCCTGAGTCCACGCGGTGACGCCGATACCGTGGCTGGCGATCTGTTTGGCGGTGATGAAGCCTTGGCGGCGCATTTGGGCCAGAACCTTCAGCGCCGACTCTTTCCACGGTGTCAGTCGCACCGGTGCCGGCACGCCGGCGGGCAAGTTCGTTACCAGCACTGGAACCTGGCAGCGTTCGGGCGGGTTCCAGTCGAACATGTACCAGTCATAAAACGGTTGGTGATTGCTGACCTCTAGCAGCGAATGATCGAGGCTGAAGGTGAAAAAATCACCGTGGCGCGTCCAACTCGACCTCGGTACGAGGACCCTCACGCCGAGGTGTTCCAGCATCTTCACGATTCCTTTGCTGGCGTCGGTGATTTTGCTCACGATCACCAGCCGGTAATCCGGTCCTGCACGCCCGTAAAGCTCGTCGCCGCGACACGGCAGGATCTGGTCAGCCACCTTGGCGTTCAGCTGCATCTTGGCCTCGACGCCGATCTGCCGGCCGTCTTCGTGCACGACCAGCACGTCGAAGCCAGCAGCCTCGGGGTAGCACGTCCATCCGGGCATTTCGTTGAACTCCTGGATGAACAGCGCGCAGAGGTCAGCCTCCTTTTCGATTTTCTCGATAGGCATGTCTCGTCCTTGCCGCTATAGCGGCTGACTTTGAAGGGGGAGGGAGTAAAACTGTGGTAGGAGTACGGATGTACTCCTATGCGGCCGGAGCTGCCGCTTTCAACTCGGCGGACGCGTTTCGGCGCCAGTTTTGCGGATCTTTCAGGTAGTGGCCGAGCATCCAGTGGATCGTTACAGCCTGTTCGTCCTCGGCCTTCTTTGCGATCTCATGCCCCATCAAGCGCAGTGCCTGGGCTGTGTGGATGTGCTGGAAACACATTTGCCCAAGGATCCACCGAAGCTCATCAGTGAGCGGCGGCGATGCGAGCTCATCAATCCTCTGATCCGCTGCGTTCAGGCGCTGCTGCAGGGCGTCACGCTCGTCTCGGTACCGCTGGCCCTCCGCATGCTTGCCTTGGGCTGAATCACCGTTGATTTGCACATAGCGCTTTTGGCGAGCCACTTCTTCCTGCAACTCGCTGATCAGTTCCTGCGCCTGGTCGACTATCTTCTGCGCTTCGTGCACATCGATCCAGTTGCCATAGCCTGGTCTTCGAATTTTTGCACCGAGTTTCCGGAGGGCGAAAGCAGGAAGGCGTAGCGCGGTAGAGCGTTCAGCTTGTCCCAGAACTCGAAACCTTCACGCGTTTGTATGTTGCGCATCATGCAATCTCCAATCAGTTGTCGGTACCGGTGTAGGTGCGCCAAGGCACCTTCACGCCGTTTACGAGGAATCCCCAGTCACCGCGCCACTTGCTGGTGATGAAGAGAGTGAAGACGCCGCCGGGGGATACCTGGTCGATGCGGTGGTATTCGCCGTGGTTGAGGCGGGCGGTGTCGCCTTGGTAGCGCATGATCCACTCACAGGTATTTCTCAATACCCAGGCAACCACCTTCGGATCAGGCTTCGAAACCATCGCTGCCACGATCTTCTCTTTCCATTCGTCGCTTGACGGCCGCTGCTCCGAGTACCAGCCGCGCAGGATGATTGTCCGGGCGTTCCAGGGATGATCATGTAAATCACGGTCTTCATCCGGCCGCAGGATGTGGTGGATCCGGAACGACCACGGGCACCACCAGAACTTCGGCTTGTGCGTCTCCCGGCTGTAGGGGTTGAACAGCCACCAGCGGCCCATGTACATCTCGGTGCCGTCGGCGGACATGATGTGCTGGTACGGGGTGAGCTTGGCGCGGGCGATGAACCAGTCGGCGAGGCGCCAGAAGAGATTGATCATCACGCTGTCTCCTGTGCGATGTCGTGCCAGCTATCGACCTCGAACTCAGCGGGGCGCAGGCCAAGACGGGCTCCATCCAGCATCACCACCGCCACCGCGCCGTGGCTGTTCGTCCACACCGGATAAGAATTGCCGACCGTGGCCACCGGCACATCGCCCTTGATGTAAGCGAACCCGATGCTGGGCATTGGATCGGCGGTGACGGTTTTCAGCATCCGGACCGTGCGCGGCACTCGATCGCCGAATGGGTAGCTGTTGCTGCGCTTGTGCAGCGCCGGACAGTCGATACGGTTTTCTGTGGGCATGGCAATGTCCTATGCCGGGGCATTCCCGGGCGGTGGAGGGTTTGACTTCTTGTTGTGTGAGCGATTGGCACAAAACCTTTCAGCAAGCGATTTAGAAAACGCATGAAAGACTGTCGGTGACTAAAACCACCGGAGCGCTTCCGCATGAAGCAACTGATTGCTGAGTTGATGTATCAAGTTCTCGTCGAGCTGTTGAGCCAGATTCTGATGCGTCTGGCCGATTGGCTGTCGGCGTTGCCGTGGCTGTGACTACGCCGCGGCTGCCTGCTGCTCGACGGCGCGCCACGGATCATTGGCCCGAGCCAGTGCTGCCATCGGCGGAGGGCTGACGCTGTTGCCGCACATGTGCACCTGCTGGGTCTTGGTGAACGGCTTGCCGTCGGCGCCGTGGCTGATGATGTAGTCGGCGGGGAAGCCCTGGGCCTTGTACAGCTCGGCCGGCTGGAGCATTCGCAAGCAAATGTCGACGATCACGTACGGCGTGCCTTTGATGGTGACGGTGACCAAGCCAAGCCGATCCTTGGTGGTGATCGTTGGCGCTGGCGCGTCGGCGGCGCTCATGTTCTCGGTGCCGTAGTAGCTGATCAGGAATGCCGCGACACGCAGCGCACCGGCTTCAACCTCTGGCGAGAGCTGCAGCTCGACCAGCGAGCTCTTGCCGCCACCGCCGGCGGTGATCGTCGGTGCCGGTTCATCCACGCCCTGGCCGACACTGGCTCCGAACTGGCGCTCCATGAAGGCGGTTACCAGCCCGTGGTGAGTGCCGCCGGCGCTGATGGTGTGCAGCGGGTCGCCGGCGGCCCGCGCATCACAGTTGCCGCGCAGGTGCACCAGGTTCGCGGTCACCAGCTGCTGCTGGCTGCCGGTGTTGGTCACCGTGGTCATCGGGTCCTCAATGCTCTTGGCGTCGGTGGTGTTGAATCCGCCATTCATCTGGGCCATGAAAACCGTGGAGATGCCCATAGCGTGGGCGGCGCCGGCCGGGCGCTGGTAGTTTCCGCCGCTGGTGATGGTCGGTAGCGGCTCGTCGAGCGCCTTGCCTTCATCCGAGAACCGGAACTTGACCTGGTGCGCCGCCGCGAGTGCGCGGTGGTTCTGGGTCATCAGCGTGCCGACTGGCTGATCGGCTGACGCCGGTTTGCCGCTGTACGCAGGACCACCAGCACCAACCATCACCGGGCTGATCAGCGTCAGCTCGCCACGATTCGCGCAGGTGATCGTCGGCAGCGGGGCGTGAGGATCGTTGATACGGTCACTGCCCTGGTGCGTGGCTGGCGCGATGATCGGGCTGGCCATGGCGAACGATCCGCCGCGTGGCCAAGATGTCACGGTGCGCAGTGGCTCGTTTGCGGACTGCACGCTTTCGCCGGACCAGTTCGCGATCGGCACAATGAACGGGTCGGCGGCATCGATGACAAACTTCTTCATGCCTTTGGCGATTCGCCGCAGGGTTGCCGGTGCCAGCGGCTTTGGCCGGTCGAAGATGCTTTTGCTCGGGATAGTCCAGTCGATGCACTCGGCGGCGGTGCGCCATTTCTGCTGTCCCTTGGCTGGGTTCTTCGCGTGGGTTGGCTCAGGCCACACTATCGGCTGACCATCGCAGCGGGCGATCATGAATAGTCGCTCACGGCTGGTTGGTGCGCCGAAGTCGCAGGCCTTGATCACTCGCCATTCAACGGTGTAACCCAGGCGCTGCAGCTCGGCGACGAACACGGCCCAGGTCTGCCCGCGCCGCGCCGGGTCTGGCACCAGGAACTGCTGGCTGACCGGGACGACTTCATCAGGTGCGGCAACGCCGCCGCCAAGCTTCACGACTCGGCCGGTTGCCTTGCAGCGCTTGGCGATCAGCGGCCCCCACTGAAGGATCTGCTTCACGTTCTCCAGGCTGATCACCCGTGGCTTTTTCTTGCCGGCCCACTTCAGGCCGATCCACGACAGGTTCCGGATCTCACGCTTGCGTGGCTGGCCGCCGGCGGCCTGGCTGTGGTGCGTGCAGTCCGGCGACATGTGGAACCAGCCCACGGCCTTGCCGCCGCACTCGGTATCCGGATCGCCGTCGAACACGTCGGTCGTGTAGTGCACGGCACCCGGGTGATTCACGGTGTGCATGCTGATCGCCTGAGGACTGTGGTTCTTCGCAACGTTGACCGCGCGGCCGAGCCCCATCTCCAGCCCGGTACCGGCACCGCCGCCACCGCAGAAGAAGTCGACAACGATCTCATCGTCCTGAGTGCTGAAGCCGAGTCCGTATTGAGTTTTGAAGTCGAAGGGGTGTTTCTTCTGTTGTGCGGACATAAGAGATTCTCGCCGGTATATTGCGATTTTTGAAAAGGGAGTGATTGGTAATGCCTAGGGAACCAGAAGACGGTTGGTTTAAACCTTGGAATTCTGTGCAAAATGCAGTCTTGCTTCTGGCTTTTTGCTTCGTAATAGCGCTTTTCGACTTGAACAAAAGCGAGCTGGCGAGTTGGGTGCAGGCAATTGGATCGATAGCATCGATTTGGGCTGCATTCTTAATAGGAAATAAGCAGATAAGAAAACAGAACCAAATACGCGAACAGGAAGTAGCGAGTCGATCTGCAGCGTTTTATTTCGTAGTTCAAAATGCGGTTAACGGTGTTAAGTCATTTGGTTCGTTAATTGATAATGGCAGTCCTTCAGCACTTCTTGTTGAGAACTGGCGAAAGATTCATTGCCAGTTGCTGAAGAATTCCAAAAATTCGTTGAGTCAGCTTCCATCCTATCAACTTGGCAGTTATGAGCTCGTCGATAGTTTTCATCAGATTTGCGGATCCATTGATACGATCGTTGCCCGAGTTGAGGCAGCGTTCGTCAAAGATGCATTTCAAGAGCAGGAGCTTGCTTTCATGCGTCAGGAAGTAGGGTTTCAATGTATGATGTGCATGAGGAACTGGGGTCGGTTTGAAGAAGCCTCAAAAACGCTCAATAACGTTATTGCGCTTCCTTAATCGATTTATGCCTACGCATCTGACTTATCTCGACCGAGTCGAAACTCTTCACGGTCAAAGGCGAGTTTTAACTTCCGCGACACGTTTTCGGGTATCACATACTCGTGTCGCGGCGGAGTGAGCAGGGGAAGGGCGCCGCCCGGGCCAAGGCCGTGCAGGTGATGAATCATCAGCGTGATCGCCTCGCCCGGTTCCTCGATGCCGCTCCAGGTCATCAGCTCAGCAAGAGCTTGGCGCGTGCCGGGTAGGCAGTGGAGCCTGATCTCTTCTTCGCCGCGGCTCTTCCTCTTCGCCGCGGCTTTCTCTGAGCGTTCCGCATTGCTCTTGGCCACGGCCTACCTCTTCAATTCCGCTGGCCGGCAAGTCCAGCCAGGTCTGTCGGCGGCGCGTGGCCGCCCGGTTGGTCATCCGCCTCATGAATCGGCGTACGTGAAGTCGTTTTCTCGGGCAATCAGCTTTGCGCGCTTGTGATCGATCCCGACTTCGGTAGCGGCCTGGTACAGCGTGGCGCCGTTCTCGGCCAGCTTCTTCAGGGCCGGTGCCAACTTGTCGCGTTTGGCGCGAAGCTTGTCGCCGTAGGCGGTGCCGAAGGTCAGCTCTCGCTCACCGGACACACCCGGCGCGATCTGTTGAACCTGCTTGCCGGCGCCGAAGAACTCTTCCAGCGCCCGGTTCAGGTGATCGGTGATCTGCTCACGCGGATCTGGCATTGGAACGCCGATCATTGCCGGTTACCTGAGAGCGTCACCTTGACCCCGTCTGCCTGCGATTCCAACGCCTGGGCGAAGTTCATCGCCTCCTTGTAGGTGAACCGAAACCCCTTCACCTTGCCGGTCGACACCTCGGTGATGTGGAAAGCGTGGGTGCCTTTGGCAACGACCTGATAGCGAATCTTCTGCACGGGAGGTTCCTTGCCGATCAGGGAGTAGAACTCGGCGGTGGCGATGACGTTGCGCAGACGAAGTGCTTTGAGCCCGTCGACGCGTTGCTGCAAGGATGGGTGCATGGCTGATCCCTCGGTGGTGGGGTTGCGTTCATTCGTCAGCACTCGGCGGCGCCTGCTGGTTGCCGTTGGGCGCAGGGGAGAGTGCTGACGCAATAAACGCGAGGCGTAAAAAAGCCCGGTTGCACCCGGGCTTTTCGTTTGCTTCACACGAAGACCTCCCTACGTGAGAAGCCCACCAGGCTCGCTACTGGCGACAGCCTGGGGTTGAATCATCAGCGGTGAACTTGAACGTAGGGGTAGGCCTGCCGGTTGCCCGGTGGTGCGCGGTGACACCGTCGACCAAGATGTCCGCTGCCTGCTCATGGATTCTCGAGCGAATAGTCAGGCTTTCTTCGCTACCCAAGTTGAAGCGCTGGTCTATTTCATGGTGGTCACCCTCACTGTCGCGCCGTTGGCATCTTGGCGGGCGCTCGCCGTACTCATCTGGTGTTGCATGCAGGTGGGCGGTTATAGGCCGCATATTCGTCCGCATCCCAATGCACCCTGTCGCCAAGGTGCAGCAGTGATGCATTGCCGTCGTTTAAGCGATAAAAACACCATCGTTCGATTCCCCAACTGGACCTTGAGGATTCGGACCGTCTGCCTGTCCTACGATGATCTCCCGCCGCATAGCCTCGGCGACCGCCGCCGACTGGCGATGAACGCCCAGCTTGAACATGGCGTTGGATATCCGCTTGGCGACCGTTCCAGGCTCAACATCGTGTGACCGGGCGATCTGTTTGGCGGTAAGGCCCTGGGCGACTAAAAGCAAAAACTGAAGTTCTCTGCGAGCAAGCCCAAGGCCGAGATGGCCGATCCATGTGCCGCTCTTGATGATTGATTCCATGCTGTGTGCCTCTCGGTTGATTTCCCAATGCGCCCGGCTGGCCAGGCGCATCAGTGAAAAACACCGTGTCCCTTCGGCGCTGCTGGCGCGGTATGGGCTCATTCAAGTTGTTCGTCCGACCGCGACACCGTCCGCCGGATAACTGGATTTGGCGCTTTACGCTGCACGCCCGGGTCAGTTGCCAACCCTCTGAACCGTTGAGGCCGGTTCATCGCTGCCTTCCATCTGGCCGGTTGTTATCCGGCGATGGGCAAAATATAGGGCAGCCTTTATTTCGAGTCAACAGGTATGCCTTTATTTTTTATTTAAGGCAAAAAAAATCCCGCGTTTTGCGGGATTCATTACAGGTATGGGCTGAATTACCAGAGAGCGGAGGACCAGAAGACCCGGCCGAGAACCGCGATTTCTTTCTCGAGCATATCCTGAGGTGTGTACTCCTCGTCAGGATGCTCATCACGGTTGTAGCTGCGCATGCGAATGCCGCCACCAGGCAGTCGGTATAGCGTCTTAACGCGGAGCTGGCCGCCGTGATCCAGGGCGTACATCTTCCCGTCGGTTATGGTGGTTGTGCCACGGTCAACGCCTACAGTGCTTCCGTCGGGCAGTACGGGCTCCATGCTGTTGCCGGAAACTGTTACGCAGACAGCCTCGGATGGTTGGACGCCCTGTCGGCGTAGAGTCATTTTCCCGAACCGCAGCTTTTGCCTTGGTGACTCGTGAACTGCCGTTATTCCAGCACCTGCTGACAACTCGACTTCCTTGAGAAACGGCACATAGACCTCGTCATCATCCAGCGGGGTCTCATCGTCCCATACGTCGAAAGACCCGATTAGCACGGCGTTTGCTTCGACTGTAGGAGGGCGCTGATTACCTTCCGGTGAACCAGTCCCCTCAGAAAGCCAAACGGGGTCAACTCCGCATATCTGAGCCAGTTTTATCAGGTGTCCAGAGGTGCGAGTAAGCCCTCGCTCTATCTCCGAGATGGATGCCTGTTTTATGCCTGCCCGATCAGCGAGTTCAACCTGGGTTAACCCGGCGCCCTTTCGTGCTTGTTTCAATCTGTCTTTGAGTTCCATGCCCGCCAATTTATAGGCCAACCTTTGCAGTTGCAAAAAGGTATCCCTTTCCATAACATAAAGGCATCCCTTTATATGGGCGGAGATTCGATGAACAACACTTTCAAAAAACTTGTAGAGCACTTCGGCTCCCAAGCAGCAACCGCAGCCGCCCTTGATGTGAAACAGGGGACTGTAAGCGGTTGGGTTCGGGGGCTTCACGGCTGTTCCGCCGAGGCCGCTTTGAAGGCGGAGATCGTTACGGAAGGAAAATTTCTTGCGCGTGACCTGCGACCAGGACTTCCAGAGAACGCTTCCCGATTGTTGGGCTGATTATCCAGCAGAGGGGGCGGTACTGGCAGTGCGTCGGAAATGCTGGAAATCCATACAGTAAAAAAACGCAGACGAAAAAAAGCCGGTGGCTAGACCGGCTTCTTCAAACAACAAACTTGAGGGGCCAGTATGAATACGAACGTCACCCCCGGCAATACCCCAATTCCTGCGACACGTTTTGCCCAATCTCAAAACGTGTCGCGACACATGTCTTCGCGTGAGATCGCAGATCTGATTGGTAGCTCTCACGACAACGTGCTGAAAACCATCCGCGCCCTGGTCGCGAAGGGTGTCGTTTCTTCAAACGACACCCCCTATGTCCACCCGCAGAACGGCCAGGTCTATCGCGAGTTCCTGTTATCGCAGCGCGATACCCTGGTCGTCGTGTCCGGCTACAACGTCGAGCTGCGCGCCCGAATCATTGATCGCTGGCAGGAGCTGGAAGCGCAGGCGGGTCAGTTCCAGATCCCGGCCACTTACGCCGAGGCGCTCCAGGCTGCTGCTGATCAGGCGAAGGACAACCAAAGCCTGCGCCTGGTCATCCTCGATCAGGCCCCGAAGGTTGCGGCCATCAATCGTCTGGCAGCCGCTGTCGGTGCGATCTGCATCACGGACGCCGCGAAGCACTTGCAGGTTCAGCCATCGAAGCTGTTTGCCTGGATGCAGCAGAACCGGTGGATCTTCCGCCGTCATGGCTCCGGTCGGTGGACTGCCTACCAGCCACGAATTACCTCGGGCCACATGGTCCACAAAGTCACCGCTCTCAAGCCTGACTCAGAAACCGGCGCTGAGCGTGCCGCTTTCGATCCTCTCGTTACCCCAAAGGGCCTTGCCCGTTTGGCCGAACTGAATATCGGAGCCTCGAAGTGAGCGTTCAAGCAATGTCATGGGCGCTTGCGCTCCGCAAGACCGATCTCGAAAACCCGGCGGCTCGTCACGTTCTGCTGTGTCTGGCGAACTACGCCGGTAGCGATGGACGAGGTGCGTTCCCGTCCGCCGCGACCCTCTCTGAGGACACTGGCCTATCCGAGCGCACGATCCGCTTGAAACTTGATGAACTGGAGAAAGCCGGCTTCATCGTTGAAGGCAATCAAGCGATCGCTGCCGCGTATATCGACCGCCGTGACCGCAGGCCTGTGGTGTACGACCTTCAGATGAAGCGGGGTGCAAATGCTGCACCCCGTAAGGATCGGGGTGCAGATGACCGCACGGGGTGCAGCTCACAGCAGAACGGGGTGCAGGAAAACGCAGAACGGGGTGCAGCAGCTGCACCCAATCCGTCACTGAACCATCAAGGAACCGAAGAGCAGCTGCAGCAGCGCGAGATTGATGCCGCTCTCGACGAGCAGAACCGCGCAGCCATCGAGTCGCAGGACGACCGTCAGCGCTTCGCAATGTTCGCGACCTGGGAGCCGAACGAGAAGTCTCTATCCGATCAAATTGCAATCGCCAGGCTTCCCGCTGATGCGATACCTGACGCCGCCGTGCGGGCTTTCATGGGTTTCTTCGTTGCCAAACCGGCCACCGTCGATACATCGGCGGGCTGGTGCCACCGACTGGTGCAGTGGGTGAAGCGTGAACGTGTGCAGGCAGCAGGTCGTGGTCAAGAGCCTGATTTCAACGACACCAGCTGGGGCGATGACCTGGGAGGTCTGTGATGAATTCCGTTTCGAATGTGCTGCAAATGTTGCCCAACGTAGCGTCGGCCGAGGTGGCGCCAGTGAAGGCTGACCCGGGAACTGTCCAGGTCATCAACTCGTTGTTTCGCGAGCTGATGGCGATTTTCCCGGCGTGGAAGCAGGCATGGCCTGACAAAGAGGCCACCAGCGCCGCTAAAGCTACGTGGACCAAGGCCTTCATGGCCGAGAAAATAACGACGATCGAGCAGATTCGCTTCGGCATCGAGCAGTGCCGGAAGCTTGGCTCTGACTTCGCGCCGAGCGTCGGCAAGTTCATCAATCTGTGCCAGCCAACCCCGGAAATGCTCGGCCTTCCTCCACTCGAAACGGCGTTTCGCGAAGCGTGCCGAAATGTTCATCCGTCGATGGCCGGCCAGGCGAACTGGTCGCACGACGCAATCTGGCACACGGCCAAGGAGTCTGGCTTCGAAAGCCTGAACCGTTTGGAAACCTCTCTCTCGCGCAAGCTGTTTGAGCGCAACTACGTGATCACGGTTCGCCGCTTGATCGATGGGTTGCCGCTGCAAAAGATGCCACTGGCATTGCCGGCCCGTGTTGATGGCCGCCGGACGCCTGAGGTCGGAAACAGGGCATTGGCCGAGCTGCGCGCCATGCGTTCAGGGGGTGTCCGTCATGCCTGATCGCCGCCTCGCTGTCCCTGAGATCGAAACCTACCGCTGGGCCGTGTTCTGCTGCTCGTTCAAGGTCGACTTGAGTTCGCCGCCGGATCACGCACTGGCGCTGTTCGCCGATTCGGCCATGGCCAAACGCTACGGCGCGTGGATGTGGCCGGGCACCTTCGAAGTGGTCGACGTCGTTACGGGGAAGCCGGCATGCGAGTGAGCTCGAAGAAGCTGCGCAACTCGGCCCGAGGACAGGACTGCACCGTGCGCCTGCCGGGTGTCTGCAACCACAACCCGGAAACCACCATCCTCGCGCATTTGCCGTGCGGACAAAAGGGCATGGGCATGAAGGGCTTCGACACCGTTGCGGTGTACGCCTGCAGCTCCTGCCACGACGTCATCGACGGTCGTGCCGCCGGCGAGGTTGATTGGTCCGACATGCCGCGCGCCATCGCCGAAACACATGAAGGCCTGATCCGGGCCGGAATTCTCACCGTAAAGGGGGCTGCATGATCGACATGACGCTGCCGTGGCCGCCAAAGGAGTTGAGTCCGAATGCGCGCGTGCACTGGCGGCAAAAACACAAGCATGCAAAGGCGTATCGCCGCACCTGCGGCCTGATCGCGCTGGCGCTGGATGCACCGCGCCTCAGTGGCAAAAAATACTTCTGGGTGACGTTCTGCCCGCCGAATCGCCGGGCCTATGACGATGACAACCTGCTGGCCCGCTTCAAGGCCGGCCGTGACGGTGTTGCGGACGGCCTGGGCATCGACGACAAAAACTTCGTCACCACGATCAACATCGGCGAGCCGGTGCCTGGCGGCGCTGTGCGTGTGCACATCCGGGATTACCCAATCGACCCGGAGCCGAACACGCCATGAGCCAGAGCCTACTGACCACGTTTTCAGACGCCGAGATCCGCCGGCAATCGGCCAACACCGGTATCCGTGACATGCGTGACGCGCGGTTCCCGGGCGTTTACTTCCGCTTCCACAAGAACCGCGAGCGCGGTACGTGGCACCTGGTGGTCGGCAAGAAATGGGAAAAGATCGCTCGATTCCCGGATCTGCCGGTGAAGGGTTTGATCAACGCGCTGCCGAAGATCCGCGAGCGCCTGGCCGCAGATCCAAAGGCCTCGGCATCGGCCGGCACCCTGCAGACCGTTGGCCAGTTGCTGGAGTGGTTTGCCGCCCGACAGGCCGTTGACCGAAGCCTTTCGGATAAGCGCCGCTCCACCAACACTTCGATCATCAGTCTCCACTTGAAAACGCGTCTCGGTGAGCTGCTGGTGGACGATCTCGACCGGTTCACCCTGGACAAGCAGTTGATGTGGCCGATGCAGGCCGAGTTCTCGCTGTCCTACGTCCGCCTGGTGTGGGGCGTCCTGGTGGTGGCTGTCCGGCAGGCTGAGAAGCTGCGGCTGATCAGCACCAACCCGATCGCCGGCTTCAAGTTCACCGATTTCACCAAGGCCCGGATCCTGCCGAAACCATCGCGCCTTCGCGCCGTGCAGATCGAGGACGTGATCGAACAACTGGCCGATGGCTTCGACCGGGCGCCGCAGGACTGCATGCTGGCGCTGATGATGCTCTGCCACGGTACGAGGGTCGGTGAAACCCGGATGGCTCGATGGGCCCACCTGACCTTGGGTGAGCAGGGCGAGTGGTTCATCCCGGCCGAGAACACCAAGACCCGTTGCGAGCATCGGCTGCCTCTGACCCATCAGGTCTGCGCGCTGCTGGGGCGTTACAGGGAATGGCAGGCAGGGAAGGGCTACAAGGGCGCGTTCGTGTTCCCTGCACGGTTGGGCGGGTGCCTGAGTGATGGGCAGGCCTGCGCCGTGTTCACCCGGTTGGGCAAGGGCGAGTGGACAAGCCACGACCTGCGCAAGGTGGCCCGGACCGGCTGGACCGATCTCGGTGTGGACTTCCTCATCGGCGAGATGCTGGTGAACCACACGATGACCCGCAACGTGCAGACCTACATCCACACGTCCGCCGAACTGCTCAAGCGCGAAGCCCTGAACAAGTGGCACGAATGGTTAGACGGGAAAGGCTTCAGCCTGATTCACCGCTTGACCATGACTAGAAACGGAAATTCGCAGAATGCGGCCGAGGCCTTGTATGGCGCGGCTTCTAGCCAAATCACGAAACAATAAAAGGCGAGGTTTAAAAATGGATAAAAGAACACACGGCCCCGCCTTTGTGCGCCGCCAGATCCCGCTCACCGACTGCCCATCCTGTGCCGGGAAAGGGGTGATACAGGGCGTGTTTCATCAGCTCGACTGCATCGGTTGCCACGCTTCCGGCCTGGTGCACGCCGAAACGCTGGAGCCGCTGCCAGTAGATGATCTGATCGTTCAGCTGGGCATGCTGATCCGACAGGGCGGTCGCCCTGCGATTCTTCCGCCTGGTGCGCCGAAGTCCACCGCTGAGCTGTATCAGCAAACCAATACGCGCGGGCCTGGTGGCTCGTCGTTCAAGGGGGATTGAGGATGATTTACCAAAATATTCTGGGTGCGGTCGTATCTGCCCTCGCCGCCGAAGCCATCGACAACACCAGCACACAGGCATGGCAGAAGCTGTACAACTCTGTCGACGAAGAAGAGGGCGGCGACCTGGCGACATTGGTCCGCTCGCGTGGTGCCGACACCATGGATCGCAGAGAAGTGGACTGCTGGGTATCCGCCCGGCTGCACAGCGCGCTCGAGCAGAAGCACTGGGACGCGCTGGTGGCGAAGTACAGCACCCACAAAGGGTGCAAGGTGCAGGCCATCTCTGCATTGCAGACCCTCATTAGGACTCCAGCGTCAAAACTGTTTCTGTACAAGGCCACCACGGCCTGGGCTATCCCACAGCTCAAAGGAGCGCGGGTGAAGGTGGCAAAGTCCGTATCTGTTGAGATCCCGCTTGATGCGCCGGCATGGCGTCGGGAGTCGATGGTGCAGGCGGCGATATCGGCCGGGAAGGCCAAGGCGAAGAAGGATGAATCCAGATCTGCCGACATGATCGTGCTGAAGGACAGCTTCTACGACATGAACACCTGGGACAACGACGGTACTCCGGAGTCGACGCGGCGCCGGTGGCGGCAGGATATCGGCAAGGCTGCTGACGACCTGGTCAACGATGCGCTGGCGCACGCCGCCGAAATTCTAGGAGCAGAGGGTTTGATCATTGAGTGTGCCGCGTAATCGACTGTTGACATTACTGAGCGAATGAGCGAAATTTATCCCATCCTGTCATTCCTGCGCGTTGCAGAGGATCGACATTTAAAAGCCCGAGCATTGAGTCGGGCTTTTTGCTTTCTGTAATGCGGGTGAATGCGCAGGCTGATGCGCTAGGGATTCGTACTCCTGAGCCTTATGCCGGAGATCAGTACCGGTCATCTGCACCCATACCAAGCCTCGGCATTTGCCGGGGCTTTTTCGTTTTCGGCTCCACCACACCCATTGCTCCGAGCTGGGAGTGCTGCTGGAGCCGGATCTAATGCACTCCCCCAAAGGGAGGAATCGAGATGCCGAACATGCCTGAGAAGGATCCTGGTCTGTGGGCCGCAATGATTGCCTGGCTGCTGCTGCATCAGCCGCAGCTCTACGCCGCTGGCCTGTCGGTCGGTATTGCTGTTCTGCGCGTGATGTACGGCGGCGGCACTCGCCGTCAGATGTATCTGGAAGGCGCGCTGTGCGGCCTGGTCACGCTGTCGTTGGTGCCACTCCTTGAATGGATGGGCCTACCGCAAAGCATGGCCACGTTCGCCGGCGGCGCCGTTGGTTTTCTCGGCGTCGAGAAGGTGCGCGGTTACTACGATCGGGCAGCAGCTCGGAAGGTTGAAGGCTGATGGCCTGCTCTGGATGCGCTGCCCGCCGAGCGCGAGCAGCCAAGTGGCTGATGGTTGCAGCTGAGCGTGTCCGCCTCCTGACCGAGCGACAGATCGCGCCAGTGCAGCCCAGCCCGCCCGCCAAGAGCGAGCCGCCAACCGAGTAGAGCGCATGCCAGTCCGGCCACAACGACACAAGCCAGCGGCACCAGTCACGCCCAAGCATTCGACACCTGAGCAGCAGCGAGGCAATAGCAACTCCCGTGGCTACACCTACCGATGGCAGCAGGCGAGCAAGGGCTACCTGGCCAAGCATCCGCTCTGCGTCCACTGCCAGCAGGAAGGGAGAGTGGGAGCCGCGACTGAGGTCGACCACATCGTCCCGCACCGAGGCGACATGGTTCTGTTCTGGGATCGGACCAACTGGCAAGGGCTCTGCCGCCCGCACCACAGCAGGAAGACGGCCACGGAAGATGGTGGTTTCGGCAACGCCAGAGGCGGTCGTGATCGGTTCTGAGGCACGTCAACCGCGTGCTTCGGATGGAATGAAGCACGTCAACTCCCCGTTGTGGCACGTCACAGCCCCAAGGGGTGGGTCAGAAGTCTGGGCCTTTTTGCTTCCCGACCGCGCCCGAAGGCTTTTTTCGCGCCGTCAAAATTAGGATTTGAAAATAAAAGGGTGACAAATGACCAGAGGACGGAAGCCGACGGCCCCGCACCTCAAGGTTCTGGCTGGTACTGATCGCCCGGATCGCGAGGAAAAAGACGCGCCGGAGTTTGATCTCATCGAAGATTTTCCCGACCCGCCTCAGCACCTCAATGCAGACGGTGCAGAAATGTGGCGAAGCCTCGGTCGGCAACTTGTGAGTGCCAAGGTTCTCCAGGTCGTCGACTTGTATTCGCTCGAGCAGCTTTGCCACGCATGGCAGTGCTTTCGGAAAAAAGCCAAGGCCGACATGGAGGCGACCGCCGCCGAAACAACAGCATTGA
This sequence comes from Pseudomonas sp. S150, assembly GCF_004526365.1. Lineage (NCBI taxonomy): Bacteria > Pseudomonadati > Pseudomonadota > Gammaproteobacteria > Pseudomonadales > Pseudomonadaceae > Pseudomonas > Pseudomonas sp. S150. The sequence goes on along the minus strand of NZ_CP038207.1, from coordinate 4,585,083 downwards.
AGGCGCTTTTCTCTGAGTTCGGCATGACGCCGGCCAGCCGCCGAAAGGTTTCTTCTGGAGGATCAGAAAAAAAGGGCAATCCCTTTGCCGGCAACGGCAGAAAGCAGGGAGCCAAATAACCGAATCACCTGAATTTTGGGGTAGGAATGCGTGATTTCGTAAAAATCGCGACCGACTACGCCAAGGCTGCGGTTGCCGATAAGAAGCGTAAAAGGCACGGAAAGCTGATTCGTCAGGCCGCACAGCGCTTTCTTGATGACCTGAAGCGGGCCAAAAAGAAGGATTGCCCTTTCCTTTTTGACTCCTGGCATGCGAATGACCCCTGCGACTTCATCGAAAAGCTGCATCACGTCGAGGGCAAGTGGGAAAAGCCGACGATCGTCATGCATCCGTCGCACATTTTCTTCGTGGTACAGCTGTTCGGCTTCCGCAAGCGCGAATCGGTGTACACCGAAGGGTGGGGTGATGATGGAAAATTTCATCCTCGCCGATTCACGTCGGCGCTGTTCGCCGTAGCGCGGAAGAATGCGAAAAGCACTCTGTCTTCAGCAATTCTTCTGTACTGCGAGTGCTGCGAACCGGAGGAGGGCGCGCAGATCGTCAGCGCGGCCACGACGTTCGGCCAGGCTGCGATCATCTTCAATGCCGCCAAGCGTATGGTCGAGAAAAACGCCGACCTGCGCGAATACTTCGGTCTAGAGGTTTGGGCAAAATCGATTAGCCGCGCTGAAACTGGTGCGAGTTTCAAGCCGATTCACGCAAAAGCGTCCACTCAGGACGGCTTGAACCCGTCGCATACGGGTCTTGATGAAATTCATGCGCACAAGACCGCTGACCTACTGAACGTTCTACAGTCTGCAGCTGGCGCCAGAGGCAACCCACTTTGGCTGTTTACCACTACTGAGGGATACACCAACCCGGGGCCGTGGGCAGAAATTCGGATGTTTGCGAAGAAGTTGCTTTCCGGCTTGTTTGGCACGACAGCCGATCACTACCTGGTGGTGTTCTACGCGGTCGACGACGAGGACAAAAGCCTCGGCATCAAGGCTGATGATGAGTTCGACGAGAGCTGCTGGATCAAAGCCAACCCGCTGATGGATGTGAACCCGCATTTGATGGCGGCAATTCGCAAGGAGGCGGTAGAGGCGAAGCAGATGCCATCCAAAATGGCTGAGTTTCGAATCAAACGGCTCAATCGACCTGCTTCAACGGCTGACGGCTGGGTCGACCTCAACAAGTGGCAACGCTGCGGCGGTGAGGTCGATCTTGAGTGGCTTTCACAGTATCCATGCTGGGGCGGACTGGACCTAGCTTCGACCACTGACCTCACATCGTTTCGATTGGTGTGGGACGTGGACGGCGTGCTCTACACCTACGGCTGGCGCTGGGCGCCAGAGAGTTCGGTTGCATTTCGAACCGAGCGCGGCACTGTTCCGTACGCATCGTGGGTCGAATCCGGCCTGCTCAAGCAAACCGAAGGCGATGTAACCGATTACGCCGTGATCGAAGCGGACGTGAAGTCGGTCTGCGCGCGTTTCAACGTGCAGGCGATCGCCTACGACAAATGGAACGCCAGTGATCTGGTCAATCGACTGGTGGCCGCCGAGTTGCCGATGATTGAGTTCATCCAGGGGCCCAAGTCCTACCACCCGGCTATGCAGGTGCTGGAGCGCGCTTACATTGCGGGTGCCTTTGCTCACGGCGGCGACATGATCCTCAACTGGTGCGCATCGAACCTGATCGCCAGGCGGGACGACAACATGAACATGGCGCCCGACAAAAAACGGTCGGCGGACAAGATCGACGATATGACCGCACTCCTTATGGCGATAGGTGTAGCGGGTGCCCACGTGGACACCGTGAACCTTGATGACTTCCTCAATCGACCAATGAGCATGTAATGGCAGATACCGACTACAGCATCGACCTGCGCACTCGCAGTCCATTCTGGGCGCGCCTGGCGAGCTTTTTCGTCGGAGGACGGCTGACATCGCCCAACCAAGGATCTCAAACCGGCCCTGTGTCGGCTTCAGGCACGGTGGGCGACTCAGTCGTCAACGACGAGCGATCGCTCCAGATATCCACGGTCTTCGCCTGCGTTCGCCTTATTTCCAGCGTGTCGGCATGTCTGCCGCTGGACGTCTTCGAGACCAAAGGCGATGACCGATCCAAAGTTGGCTTGGATAACCCGTTGGCGCGCCTGCTGCGCTACGCCCCGAACCAATTTATGACCGCGTTCGACTTCCGCGTAGCGATGACAATGCAGCTTTGCTACTACGGCAACGCTTATGCGCTGATCGAACGTAACGGTGTGGGCGACATCATCAGCCTGATACCACTCATGTCGGTAAACATGGACGTGAGGCTTGAAGGCAAGCGGATCGTATACCGGTACAAACGGGATGACGCTTACGCCGATTTCAAACAATCCGAGATCTTTCACCTGAAAGGGTTTGGATTTAACGGGCTGGTGGGTCTTTCCCCGATCGCTTTCGCAGCGAAAACGGCAGGTGTAGCCGTCGCGATGGAAGATCAGCAACGTGATTTCTATGCGAACGGTGCCAAGTCTCCCCAGATCCTCATGACGGGCGAGGGCAAGACACTGAGCAAGGTCCAGCGTGATCAGGTCGAGGCAAACTTCAAGGAAATCGCCGGCGGCCCGGTCAAAAAGCGGCTTTGGATCTTGGAGGCCGGCTTTACCACCCAGGCCATTGGTGTGAGCCCGCAGGACGCCGAAACGATGGCTGCCCGCAAGTTCCAGGTCGGCGAACTGGCCCGCTTCTTCGGCGTTCCGCCGCATCTGGTGGGTGATGTTGAAAAAACCACCAGTTGGGGATCTGGAATTGAGCAACAGAACATTGGTTTTCTTCAATACACCCTAGATCCCTACCTGAAAATTTGGGAAGGCTGCATTCAGCGGTGGCTGGTGAAACCCGCCGACGTCGGGCGGATTCACGCCGAGCATAATCTCGATGGATTGCTTCGTGGGGATTCGGCCGCGAGAGCGGCATTCATGGGGATCATGGCCGATAAGGGTCTTCGAACCCGTGATGAACTTAGGCGTTTGGACAATCTACCCTCTGTGCCTGGCGGTGATGTAGCGACGTGTCAGTCGCAGAACGTACCTCTTACCCAACTTGGAAAAACGAACCCCGCACCCAGCGGGGTTTAGTTTTTCTGGAGCTAACCAATGTCCAATATTCAAAAGACCTTGGCCTTCGAACAGGTCGAGATCAAGTTCGACTCCGCAGGAAAGACCGGCACCTTCGAGGGTTATGCCAGCGTGTTTGGTGTGGTCGACAGTGACGGCGACATCATCTTGCCGGGCGCCTTCAAGAAAGCGCTGGCCACGCAAAGCCGACAGGTTGGCATGTTCTTCAATCACCGAACCTGGGAGCTCCCCGTCGGTAAGTGGTTGAACCTTGAAGAGGACAGCAAAGGGCTGCTCACTCGTGGCGAGTTGACGCCGGGTCTTTCGGTGTCGACGGATTTGCGAGCGGCCATGGAACACAAGACCGTTGAAGGTATGTCGGTCGGTTTTACTGTCTTCAAAGATGACTTCGATCTGATCGACACCGGTCGCGCATTCAAGAATGTGCAGGCACTTCGCGAAATCAGCATCTGTACCTTTCCTGCCAATGAGCAGGCGACCATCGAATCCATGAAAAGCCTGGAATCGATCACCACTATTCGCGACATCGAGCATTGGCTGAGGGATTCGGCCGGGCTTTCGAAGTCGCAAGCACTGGGCCTCATTGCCCGGTTCAAGTCCGCAGTTCGGAGCGATTCCGAAGGTGGCGAAATTAACGCGCTCATCGAGCGCATCAAGTCCTTCCCATCTGTAGGAAACTGAACCATGTCCGAATTGGCCCAAATCCAAAAGGCAATCGAAGACGCGCAGAAGAACATGACCGAACTGTTCGATGCGCAAAAGAAAGAGATCACCAGCACAGGTGAAATCAGCAAAAAACTGCAAGGTGATCTGCAAACTGTTCAGGAAGAGTTGAAGACTGCAGGCACTCGGCTGTTTGACTTGGAATCTAAGCTGGCTGGCGGCGGTCTGGATAATCCGGAAACCAAGAAGTCGTTCGCCGAACGTGCTGCCGAAGATCTGAAGAAGAACTGGAACGGTTCAACTTCCGGCAAGGTCGACGTCAAGAGCTTCAGCAAGGCGCTCGGCTCCGGCAGCACCTCGGCAGGCGCACTGGTTCAACCACAGCAGAACCCGGGTATTTTGATGCCGGGCCTGCGTCGCCTGACAATCCGCGACTTGCTTGCTCAGGGGCGGACCTCTTCGAACGCCATCGAGTACGTGCGCGAAAACGTGTTCACCAACAGCGCAGCGCCGGTCGCCGAGGGTGCGCTGAAGCCAGAATCGCAACTGACCTTCACCAAGGAAACTGCAAACGTCAGAACCATCGCCCACTGGATCCAGGCCTCGCGCCAGATCATGGACGATGCCCCGATGCTTGAGTCCTACGTGAATGGTCGTTTGCTGTTTGGCCTGGATCTGGTTGAAGAAGGTCAGCTGCTCAACGGCGACGGTACCGGTGACAACCTGATTGGCCTGAACAAGGTGGCAACTGCTTACGACACCGCGCTCAACGCGACCGGTGACACCCGGGCGGACCAGATCGCTCACGCCATCTTCCAGACCAGCGAGTCCGAGTTCGAGGCTTCCGGCCTGATCCTCAATCCGCGCGATTGGCATGCCATTGCATTGCTGAAAGATGCTGATGGTCGTTACATCTTCGGAGGCCCAGCGGCTTTCGCGGCCAAGGTGATGTGGGGTCTGCCAGTGGTTGCGACGAAGGCTCAAGCCCAGGGTACCTTCACCGTAGGCGGCTTCGACCTGGCCTCGCAGATCTGGGATCGGATGGATGCAACCATCGAGATCAGCAACCAGGACCGCGATAACTTCGTGAAAAACATGCTGACCATCCTCTGCGAGGAGCGTTTGGCGATCACGCATTACCGCCCAACCGCCATTATCAAAGGCGCGTTCACCGTACCAACCCCATAACCACAGGGCTGGGGCAGGAAACTGCCCCGGAAGATTGCCATGACCAAAATTCGCGCATTACGGCAGTTCTCGCACTATCACGCGGGCAACTTTGATCAGTTCGAAGTTCGAGACGTGGCGGACGAATACGCTGAGGCCTTGATCGGAATGGATCTCGCTGAAGAAGTTGAGGCGGGTACCGATCAGCCTCCAGCGACACAGGCCACCCAAAGCTCTAAAAAGCCGGGTGCAAAAAAATGACCGTATCCGTTTCCGATCTGCTTTCAATTGAGCTGATGCGGAAGCACCTGCGCGTTGATTTTGAGGACGAGGATGATCTGATCACTCTCTACGCAGAATCTGCGCTGGCTTGGGCGCTGTGGTACTGCGACAACGACAAACTGATCGAGGTTGGTGACTTTCCTGCCTCTTTCAAGGCTGCGTTGCTATTGCTGCTCGGGCATTCGTTCGCGAACCGAGAGGCGGTTGAGATCGGCGCGAAGGGCGAAAAACTACCCCTTGGCGTTGAATCGTTGTTGTGGTCTTCCCGCAATTTTTCAGGCCCTGAACCAGTCGAGACGGCGCCATGAGAGCAGGTCGCTTGCGGCATCGAATCGACTTTGAAGAAAAGGCCCTTGTGCAAGACCCAAACAACGGCGAAATGATTCAAGGCTGGCGTCCAGTTCGTGAAAGGGTTCCGGCGGACTTCGAACCCTTGAGTTCCAAGGATTTGTTCGCCGCGCAGGCGGCGCAGTCCCAGGCTACGTGCAGGTTCGTGATTCGCCATTGGGCTGGGCTGCTGCCAACCATGCGGATCGTACATCGGGGGAAGGTTTACAGCATTGAGGGCGAGCCTCTACCTGATCGGGAATCCGGTTTGGAGTACCTCACGATCCTCACCAAGACGGGGGTGAACGATGGGTGACTACGTCCGGTTCAATCTCAAGGGCGCCGACGAGTTGTCCACCAGGTTCAAAGGATTGACCGAGGAAATGCGCCGCAAGGTGGTGCTGCCGGCAGCAAAGGATGCCATGGACATTGTGCTGCTTGACGCGAAGGACCGCGCAGCGCGGATCGATGACCCGGAAACCTCAAACTTCATCCCAGCCAACCTGGCCATGATCGAGCGCAAGGCGATCGGCGAGGAAGTCGGCGCCGTGGTCATTTCCGTGGGCGTGCGTATGCGCAAGCGCGGGCAGAAGGGCGGTAACACGTTCTACTGGTGGTGGGTTGAACTGGGCACCGAGAAGAACCGGGCAAAACCGTTCCTCCGGCCGGCCCTGGCCAACAACCGCGAGGCGCTGTTCAAGGAATTCCTCAGCTCGGCGAAGTACCAACTGATCAAGCTGGGAGTGAACTGATGACTGCACCCATTTTCACGGTGTGCGCCGCCGCGCCGGCGGTCACGGCGCTGCTCGGTACTGGGCCGACGCGACTGTACCCGCACGGCGAAGCACCGGAGGGGACAGCCAAACCCTACGCCGTCTGGCAGGTAGTCAGCGGCTCGCCGATCAACTACGTCAACGGTGTGCCGGACACGGACCGATACGGCCTGCAGGTTGACGTGTACGCCGATACGGCGTCCGCCGCCGGGTCTGTTGTGACGGCGATGCGCAATACCATCGCGCAACACGCGTACATCACCGCTTTTGGTGTCGACGGCAAGGACAAGGATACGCACAACTACCGCAAAGGCTTCGACGTCGCCTGGCTTGTGAGCCAGTAGGCGAAACCTGAAAGAACGACCCACTTCGGTGGGTTTTTTTATGCCCGCTCACAAGTGATTTCGAAGGAAATCGGGGAGTTTAAATTGACCATCAAGACCCAAGGCACGGACCTCTATGCCATCGACCCAGCCAGCAATACGTTGTTGGTGGTTGGCTGCTTCACCTCCCTGGACGGGATCGACACCAGCATCGCGCAGATCGAAACGACCTGCATGAACTCCAGTGCGCGGGAATATGAGGCCGGCCTGGCTGAACCAGGTTCCGCCTCGTTCGGCCTGAACATCGACCCACAATCGCCGGCTCATGTCCGCCTTCACCAGCTGAAGACCGCCGGCACCAAGCTGGTTTGGGCGATCGGCTGGTCTGACGGCCGCGTTATGGGTAGCAACGGCGATTTGACGGGTATTCCACCGACAATCAGCCTGCCAGGATCGGTGACGGCTCTGGCGGTAACTAATCCAGGCAGCGGCTACACCACCGCTCCCACCGTTTCACTGACTGGCGGCGGCGGTACTGGTGCCACTGCTACCGCAACAGTTTCCGGCGGTGAAGTGACTGGACTGACCATCACCAACCCGGGCAGCGGTTACACCACTGCACCAACCGTGGCATTCACCGGCGGCGCTGGCACCGGTGCAGCGGCTACCGCAGTGATCGACGCCGGCGTCGACTTCAACCTGCCGACCACCCGCACCTGGATCACCTTCGAGGGTTACATGAACAGCTTCCCGTTCAGCTTCGCGCTGAACGACGTTGTGAAGTCCACCGTCGGCATCCAAGTGTCCGGCGACCCGGTATTTGTCCCGAAAGTCATCACTCCATAAGGAAGCCCCATGGATCTCAGCATTAAAGCACTTACGGCTGCCGGCGCATTCGTCGCGCCGCCGGTGAAAAAGGACATCACCTGGCACGCCGGCGGCAAGGTTCAGAAAGCCTCGATCTACGTTCGACAGGAGTCGTTCGTTGAGCTGACCGAAGGCTGGAAGAACGAAGGGCAGGGTGCCGATCGTCTGGCCGCGCGCATCGCCTCCAACATCCTGAAGAAGGACGGCACGCCGGTATTCACTGTCGAGGACGTTCTCGGCTCCGAATCGTCCGGACACGGTCCGCTGTCTGCCGAGCTGACCATTGTGCTGCTCAACGCCGTTTCCGAAGCCAATGGCGCGGCGAAGGAAGACCAGCCAAAAAAATAGGGCCCGCCGAAGAGTTCTGGCATGAGCTGGCGCTCAACGGCATCGGCGGGCGCACGGTCGCCGAAGCGCAGGCAAACCTCAGCTACAACGAGGCGCTTTCGTGGATGGCTTATCGCGAGCAAAACGGCACGCTGAATCTGGGCCTGAAGATCGAGCGGGGTTTCGCCCTGCTCGCCACCATTCTCAACAACCTGCACGGCGGCAAGGCTACGTTCGACGAATTTCTGCCGAAGCGTGGCGAGGTGGTGGAAGAGGCAGAAGCCTCTGCGCAGGATCTGTTCAGGCTGCTGCAGTCGGTCAAGAGGTGATTTATGGCGGTTGATTCACTTGGCCAGCTGACGGTCGATCTGGTGGCCAACACCGGCGGCTTCGAAAAGGGCATGGACCGTGCCCAGCGTGCGCTGAAGTCGGCCACCAAGGAAGCGGCCTATCAGGCTGGTCAGCTCGACAAGCTGGTCGGCCAGATTGACCCGGTGATCGGGGCCTATGGCCGCCTCGACAAAATGGAAGAGCAGTTGCGTAAACACCGCGCTGCTGGTCGGCTCGATAATGCCGACTTCGACATGTACCTGGGCAAGCTGAAGGAGCAGCGTGACGCAGTCGAGAAGGTTGATCGCGTCATGGCCAAGAACGGCCAGACCGCCAAGCAATACGCAGCCAACCTGCGCGGCGTTCCGGCTCAGTTCACCGATATCGCCGTGTCGTTGCAGGCCGGTCAGAACCCGCTGACGGTTTTCCTCCAGCAGGGTGGCCAACTCAAGGACATGTTCGGCGGCGTGGTGCCGGCGGCCAAGGCCCTGGGTGGCTATGTGCTAGGTCTGGTGAACCCGTTCACTGTCGCGGCGGCAGCGGCGGCGGTACTGGCGCTGGCTTACAAGCAGGGTTCCGACGAGGCCACGGCGTTTAACACCTCGCTGGCGATGACGGGCAACACGGCCGGTACGACTGCGAACGGCTTGGCATCGATGGCCCGCCAGGTATCGAGCGTGGGCGGAACCGTCGGCAAAGCCTCCGAAGTTCTGGCGCAATTGGCGGCCTCCACCCGGATCCCTGTAGCGGCGTTTGAATCCATCACCGAGGCCGCAGTCAAGTACGAATCAGCGACTGGGATTGCAGCCAGTAAAACGGTTGAGAACTTCGAGAAGATCGCCAAGGACCCGGTTGCGGAAATTCTGAAACTCAACGAGTCGATGAACTTCCTGACGGCGACCACGTACGAAAACATCAAGTCGTTGCAGGAGCAGGGCAGGACTCAGGAAGCGGCCGCATTGGCGACCGCCACCTATGAGGACGGTCTGAATCGGACATCCACGTCCATCAAGCAGAACCTCGGCTACCTCGAGGCGAGCTGGGGCGCGGTCAAGAGTGCCGCCAAGGGGGCTTGGGATGCAGCGCTGAACGTCGGTCGTGAGGAAACGCTCGATCAGCAGATCGCCAAGCTCGACGAGCAACTGAACGCCATTGCGGATAACGCGGCAGCGCGTAACAAACGCAACACCAGAGGCAAACCGGCAGACCCGTTCAGCAATCTAACGCCGGATGACAGCTACCGCACGGAAGCTCTGGAACGGGAGAAAACCGAAAAGCTGCTGCTCAAGGCCGAGCAGGATCGTCGGGCATCAGCCAAAGGTTACGCTCAGCAGCAACAACAAGCCGCGCTGGATGACCAGCTCAAGCTGGACAAGCTCCGCAAGGAGACCGAGAGCAATGCCGACAAGCGAGCCAAGGAAACCGCTCAATATCGGCTGCTGGTCGAGCGGCGGGTAGCCCAAGCCAAAGCATCTGGCGATAAATCGCTGCTGATCTCTGCCGAGCAACAGGCGAAAGACCTCGCGGCGATCAACGAAAAATACAAGGATCCCAAGGCGGCGAAAACACCGGCGTACCGTGAGGATGCCGGCATCAAGGCACTGGATCAGGCGAAACAGCAATACGCCGTGCTTCAGCAGCAGAGCGCCCTGATCGGCGACCAGTCGGCGGCGAGCCAGAACCTTGGCACGAACGCGAAAAAGCTAGTCGAGTGGGAGCAGCAGCTCGCCGACATCAAGGGCAAGAAAACCCTTACCGCCGAACAGCAATCGCTGCTGGCCAGCCAGGAGCTGATCACCGCCCAGCTCAAGCGTAACGCTGCGCTCGAAACCGAGAACACGTTGCGTGAGAAAGGACTGGAGACCCGCCGCAAGTTGGCGGCGTTCGATGAGAACCTGAAAAGTCAGCTGTCCAGTGCTCAGCAAGGCCTCGACAACAACCTGGCCGGCATCGGCTTGGGTGACGAACAGCGCAAGCGGTTGCAGGAACAGCGCGCTATCCAGCAGTCGTATCAGTCGCAACAGGACAAACTGACCTCGGACTACAACAAGAGCAACAAGGACCAGTTCAGCACCGAGCTGTACGACAAGGAAACGCAGGCCCTAAAGTCGGCGCTCGACCAGCGCCTGGCAATGCAAACGCAGTATTACGCCGACGAGGACAAGGCACGCAGCGACTGGACACTGGGTGCATCCTCGGCGTTCGACAACTACCTCAATCAAGCGCGGGACGTGGCAGGGCAGGCGAAATCGGCCTTCACCTCGCTGTATGACGGGCTGACCGATGCGGCGGTGGACTGGGCTTTCGGTGCTGATCAGAGCTTCGGTGATGTTGCCAAGAGCTTTGCCCGCATGATTGCCAAGATGGCCTTGCAGTCGGCCGCCTCGAATGTGTTTTCCAGCATTGCTGGTAGTGCGCTTGGCGCTGCGCTCGGTAGTGGTGGCGGTGGTGCTGCGGCATCGGCTGGTAGTACCGCCGCCGGCTACTCGGCTGATGTCTTGTCGAAATGGCAAGGATTCGACGATGGTGGTTACACCGGTCCGGGCGGCAAATACGAACCAGCCGGCATCGTACATGGCGGCGAGGTCGTCATCCGCAAGGAAGTGGTTGATCAGCCGGGGATGAAGGAATACCTGACCCGCCTGAACAAACGTGGCTACGCAGACGGTGGTTATGTCGGTCTGTCTGGTGGTTCGTCGTCAGCACCGGCAGCGCCTGGACAGGTCGTCATCAATCAGTCGTTTCAGGTGCAGAATGCTGGCGATGGAGCTTCACAGCAGGACTCGCAGGCGCTTGGCCAGGCCTATGCCGATGTCGCAAGGCGCGGAGCCCAGCAGGAAATCGCCAAAGAAACTCAGCCCGGTGGGCAGATCTGGAGGCTTGTAAATGGCCGTTGAGACTTTCACCTGGTGCCCGCTGGTGTCTCCCACCAGCGCGCCGGAGTATCGGAACAGAACCTCGAAGTTCGGAAACGGGTATGAGCAGACCGTTGGAGATGGTCCGAACAATAGAGAGGACGAGTGGCCACTTACCTTCGTTGCAAAGGAAGCTGTAGCGCGTCAGATCAAGGACTTTCTTGATCGGCACGCTGGTAACAAATCGTTCTTCTGGACACCGCCGCTCGGGGATCTGTCGTTCTACCGAGCTTCGGCCCCGGCCGTCACGCCTCTCGGCGCCGGGATGTACTCCCTCGCAACGACATTCACGCAATCGTTTCAACCATAAGAGGCAATCATGCCGCTGATCAGTGACATTCAGGTACTTGAGCCTGGCAGCGAAGTGCTGCTCTTTGAATTGGACGGCACGGATTACGGCGCGGACGTTCTGCGCTTCCACGGGCACTCAATCCCCTACACGGCGGCCGAGTTGATCGCCGCCGGCGCCAATGCCGATCAGTTGCCGGCGAAGGCGATCTACTGGCAGGGCAACGAGTACGGCGCATGGCCGATGCAGATCGATGGCATCGAAGCGAATGGCGACGGCACAGCAGTTCGCCCAACCCTGTCGGTCGGCAACGTCAATGGGCGCATCACAGCGCTCTGTCTGGCGTTCGAGGATCTGCTCGAGTTCAAGCTGACGATGCGTCACACGCTGGGCACGTACCTGGACGCGGTGAACTTCCCGGCCGGCAACCCAACGGCAGACCCCACCCAAGAAACAATCGAGGTCTGGTACATCGACCAGAAAACGAACGAGGACGGGGAAACGGTCAGTTGGGAGTTGGCGAGCCCAGGCGATGTCGGTAACGAGTCAATCGGCCGGCAGGCTACGACGCTTTGTCACTGGTGCCTCACCGGCGGATACCGTGGGCCGAACTGTGGATACACCGGCCCGTACGTGACCAAGGACGGCATCATTACTGACAACCCTGAACTGGACGAGTGCGACGCCACATTGGGCAAGGGATGCATCCCGCGCTTCGGCGAGGGCAACCCGCTGCCATTTGGTGGTTTCCCGGCTGTTTCGCTGATCGCACGGAGCTGACATGCGCAAACACATTTTCAACGCGATCCAGGCGCACGCGGCGGCCGAGTACCCGAAAGAATGCTGCGGCCTGCTGCTGAGCATCGGTCGCAAACAGCAGTACTACCCGTGCCGCAATGTCTCGACCGAGCCGAACGAGGAATTCCGAATCAATCCGGAGGAATACGCAGCGGCCGAGGACGTCGGCGAGGTGATCGGGGTGGTGCACTCGCATCCGGACGCCACCAGCAGGCCGTCACCGCGCGACTTGGCCATGTGCGAGGCGACGGCCATGCCCTGGCACATCATCAGTTGGCCGGAGGGTGATCTGCGCACCGTCGTGCCGTCCGGTGAGGTCGCGCTGCTCAAGCGCCCATTTGTGCACGGCGCCTGGGACTGCTGGCAGGTCTGCGCTGACTGGTACAAACGCGAGTGGGGTCTAGAATTCGAATCCTTCAAGCGCTCAGACGGCTGGTGGGAGAGCAAGGACAACACCAGTTTGTACGAGGCGAACTATGAGGCCGCCGGCTTCTACCGGGTCGACCAGCCGCAACGCGGCGACATGATCGTGATGGAAGTGGGGCGCACGGTTTACCCGAACCATGCTGGGATATTCCTCGGCGCCGATCCGGCACTGCCCGGCGAGGATGCCTCGACGTTCGGCCCTGGCCCGTTCCTGCTGCACCACCTGTATGGCAGGCCGTCCGAGGTCATCGTTTTCGGTGGGCCGTGGCTCGAACGCACGCGGCTGATCCTTCGGCATAAAGACTCAAAGACCATTTCTATTGGAGCAGCGTTATGAGCAAAGTTACTTGCAGCGAAAGGAAAGACTCGAGAGGGGCCCCGGCATGGACTCTGTTGCCCGACGGTAGTTTTTCATTGGGCACAACACCGTCGAAAAACCACCATCTTGAAGAAGATCCGATCTAATCACCCGTCGGAAGATTTAGCAAAACGCCTATATTGGGTCGTTCACCAAATCCTCCGGTTAGCTTTGCACGGATCTCGAAACAGGCTTCTCCGGTAACCCCCTTTGCACGCATCTGGTTTACAAATTCCTTGGCTGCATTTTTCGGCAGGTAGCCGACCTTAAATGAATCGATATAAACAGCGCAGGCATTTTTGTCGTACGGGTTGCTGGGCTCCGTAACAATGTGTGCTTGAAGGTCATTTTCGTATGCAACTGACATGTGGTTTCGGATGTATCGTAACTCAGCTTGGTAATGTGATTCCCCGACGACGTTGAAGTTAAAATTGGTCGTTCCGTGAATCCGACCGGTTAGATTAGGAAGGTCTGCACGTTTTGGAGTTCCAGACTGTCGAGACATATTGCATTCCGCTTGCTAAGTGTGATTGGCTTTTGCGGATAATAGAGAGTGATGCAAAGCAGTGATACAGTCGGGAGAATTTCAGGAAGAGGAAGGATCATGCGAATCTGTATGGGGATTATGGTGATAGCGCTACTAACTGGGTGTTCCACCTCTCCAACTCCATCTGGTGTGGCAAAGCAGGCGCCGGCAAGTCAGTTGTCAGCTTTTCAATCAAAGCCGGTTGGTGCTTATGGCACTCTTCAAGTAATTCGGGATTCTGGGCACACCGGAAGCCTTTGTTCTATGGCGGTTTTCATCGACGGAAAACAGGCTGCCAAGCTAGACCCAGGTCAGAAAGCATCTTTCTATCTTCCACCTGATTCTGTGTCAGTTGGTGCGGCTTACACCGGATCTGGCATCTGCTCGATGGGCGCTGATCGAGTTGAGCGCGAAGCGATCGTGAAAGATGGGGTGGTCAAGAAGTACCGAGTATTCACCGGTGGTGATGGGCAGATAGACATACTTCCTACAACACTTTGAACTGACCGCCTACGGGCGGTTTTTTTATCGCCTGGAGAATGGCATGTACCATGCAGTTACCCATACCCCAATGACAAAAGTGATGCTTTCCGGCTCGCTTTCGAAGAAGTTTTTCCGCAGCAAGAAATTTTTCCTTGACGCTGGCTCTACGTCGGAAGTATTCCGCGCGCTCAACGCGACCATCGATGGTTTTTCCGAGGAAATCAAGCGGCTGGAGCGGCTTGGGCTCAACTTCGTTATTTTTAGGAACCGTGAAAATATTGGGATGGACGGATTTGATCTTGGCGGTACGCGTGAAGTTCGCATTGTCCCAGTGATTGGTGGCAGCAAGCGCGCTGGCGGTCTACAGACAATCATCGGTACGGTGATGATCGCCGCAGCATATGTGCTTTCGTTCACTCCCTTTGCCGCCGCATCCCCGTTCTTGTATGCAGCCGGTGCATCGATGGCGATCGGTGGGGTTGTGCAACTCCTCAGCCCGCAGGCAAAGGGTCTTTCTCAAAGCGCATCCGCAGAAAACGCCCCGTCCTACGCCTTCGGCAGCGCCAGGAACACCACGGCCAGCGGCAACCCGGTGCCGATCTGCATTGGCGAGCGCCGGTGGGGCGGGATGATCATCTCGGCCTCGATTCTGGCTGAAGACAAAGTGTAAGCAGGACAGCAGCACACCAACCGCCCACGAGGCGGTTTTTTATTGCCTGGAGGAAAGCATGGGCGCAGCGGAACAGATCGAGATCTACGGCGAGAAGGGCGGCAGCAGCAAGCCGAAGTCGCCGGTCGAAGCCAGCGACAGCCTGCGCTCGACCAACCTGGCAAAGCTGCTGATCGCCGTTGGCGAGGGTGAGTTCGACGCCGTACCAACTGAATACGACATCTACCTGGACAACACGCCGATCCGCGATGCCAGCGGCAACTACAACTTCCCGGGCGTGAAGTGGGATTGGCGCCCGGGCTCCGTGGATCAGACCTACATTCCGGGCATTCCGTCCGTGGAGAACGAGACGTCGTTGAACATCGAGCTGCGCAGTGATGCGCCGTGGGTTCGCTCGATCACCAACACCCAACTGTCTGCCGTGCGCATGCGTCTGGCCTGGCCAGCGCTTCAGAGCTCTGACGATCAGGGCAATATCGGCGGCTACCGGATCGAGTACGCCATCGACGTGGCCACCGACGGAGGCGCCTATCAGCAGGTGCTGGTGGACGCCGTCGACGGCAAGACCACCACGCGCTACGAGCGCTCGCGCCGAATCGATCTGCCGGACGCTACCACGGGCTGGCAGATTCGCGTGCGCCGCCTCACGCCGAACCAGAACAGCAACAAGATCGCCGACACCATGCTGGTGGCCGGTTACACCGAAGTGATCGACGCAAAGCTGCGCTACCCGAACACCGCGCTGCTCTATATCGAGTTCGACGCTGAGCAGTTCACCAACATCCCGGCCGTGACCGTGAAGTGCAAGGCCCGGCGCTGGATGGTGCCAAGCAACTACGACCCGATCCTGCGGACCTACACCGGGACGTGGGATGGTTCGATGAAGTCGGCCTGGACCAACAACCCGGCGTGGATCACCTACGGCACCTGCACTGAAGATCGTTTCGGCTTGGGCAAGCGGATCAAGCCGTGGATGGTCGACAAGTGGGAGCTATACCGGATCGCTCAGTACGCCGACCAACTGGTGCCGAACGGGCTCGGCGGTCAGGAGCCGCGCTTCCTCTGCGACATGAACCTGCAGGGCAAGGCCGATGCCTGGTCGCTGCTGCGCGACATCTCGGCAATTTACCGGGGCATGACCTACTGGGCTCAGGGCCAGCTGGTGATGCAAGCCGACATGCCGCGCGCGCAGGATTTCGACTACGTCTTCACCCGAGCCAACGTCATCGACGGGAAATTCTCGTACGGCAGCGCCTCGGCGAAGACCCGGTACACCCGTGCTCTGGTCAGCTACGACAACCCGGCCAACAACTATGACACCGACGTCATTCCGTTCGCCGACCTTGATCTGCAGCGCCGCTACGGCGACCGGCCTACAGAGCTGAGTGCCATTGGCTGCACCCGGGCCTCCGAAGCCCAGCGCCGGGGCAAGTGGGCGATCCTCAGCAACAACCAGGACCGCACCGTGTCGTTCAAGACCGGCATGGAGGGCGTCATCCCGCTGCCGGGTCATATCATCCCGGTGGCGGACTCGCTGCTGGCGGGTCGTGAAGTTGGCGGCCGGATCTCGGCGGTAGCGGTGCGGGTCATCACGCTCGATCGGGATACCCAGGCCAAGGCCGGTGACCGGCTGATCATCAACCTGCCCGGCGGGCGTGCTGAAGGTCGCACCGTGCAGAGCGTCAATGGCCGCGCCGTCACTGTAACGGTCGCCTACAGCGAGCCGCCGGTGGTGCAGCTGCAATGGGCGCTCGACGCGGATGACCTGGCGATCCCGCTTTACCGGGTGCTGCGCACCAAGCGGACCACCGAGGGTGACTACGAGATCAGCGCGTTGCAGTTCGAGCCGAGCAAGTTCGCGCACATCGACACCGGCGCACGCCTGGAAGAACGGCCGATCAGCGTGATACCGATCACCGTGGTTCCACCGCCGGCCAGCGTCACCCTGACGTCGACGTCCTCGGTTGTCCAGGGCTTATCCGTTGCCACCATGACCATCAGTTGGCCCGCCGTGGACGGCGCCGTCGGCTATGACGTGGAGTGGCGCAAGGACAGCGGCAACTGGATCAAGGTGCAGCGCACCGGGATGACCAACGTGGACGTGGTTGGCATTTACGCCGGCGCCTACGTGGCTCGCGTTCGGGCGGTGAGCGCCTTCGATATCTCGTCGATCTGGCGCAACTCGATCCTGACCAACCTCAGCGGAAAGCAGGGCCTGCCGCCGCCGGTGTCGTTTCTGACCCCGACCAGTCTTGTTTATGGCATCAGAATGGCGTGGGGCTTCCCACCAGGTGCTGAGGACACTCAGCGCACAGAAATCTGGTACAGCAAGACGACCTCGCGGGATGACGCAATCAAGCTCGGAGACTTTGCCTATCCCCAAGCCACGCATGAGATGCAGAACATACTGGCGGGGGCGAGCTTCTTCTTTTGGGCCCGCTTGGTGGACCGTATCGGAAACATCGGGCCGTGGTATCCGACTGGGATTGGAGTCAACGGGCAAGCAAGCTCAGACCAGTCTGAATACGAAGAATATTTCTCCGGACAAATTACAGACTCTGCACTTGGCAAGCATCTTGGCGATCGCATCAATCTCATTGACGGGCCGGCAGATTTGCCAGGCTCGGTCAATAACCGCATTCAGGTTGTCACTGGTGAGGTTGATGCGATCTCTGAAAAAGTTGATGGCGTATTCGCTCAGGTCAATCCGTCATTGGCGGGTGAGACCTCAGGCTTTGCGGGTTCGACTGAAGCCTTTGTAGGTGTCTGGTCTGAGCAGTCAGCGCGCATTGAGGATGGAATTGCGACAGGGAAACGAGTCGATACCGTCCAAGTTACAGTCAATAAAAATACCGCAGTTGTTCAGCAGGTCAGCCAGGCTCAGGTCGATCTGGATGGAAAGGCCTCAGCAATGTGGTCCGTGAAAATGCAGATCGATTCGAATGGTCGCTATGTTGCAGCCGGTATCGGGCTCGGCATCGAAAACGGCCCCGCCGGATTGCAAAGCCAGTTCATCGTAAGTGCCGATCGGTTTGCTGTGGTTAACACCATTACGGGCGGCCCTTTGGCTGTTCCGTTCGTAGTGCAGAACGGTCAAACGTTTATAAGTTCGGCGTTCATTGCTGACGGAACAATCACCAACGCCAAGATTGGTAGCTATATCAGTTCGACTAACTACGTTGCAGGCCAGCAGGGCTGGATTCTCAACAAGGACGGAACGTTGGAGATCAACGGCATCGTGCCAGGGCAGGGGCGACTGGTGATCAACTCACTGAATGTTTCGGTCTACGACGCCAACAACGTGCTGCGTGTTCGTCTCGGCTATTTGGGGTAATCAATGGCGCTATTTGGACTGCGTGTCTTTAACGAGAGCGGCCAGCTCGCTATGGACACCAACAGCTTCACCTACCAAGTGATCTGGCAAGGCGTGATCGACTTTAGCGGGTCGGTGCCCAGCTACACGATCAGCATTCCCGGGTTCAACCCGGCCAACTGCGTGTTCATGATCATCCCGACGCGCGCACAGGATGTGCAGTCGTCTGAAACGGACGGTCTCGGAAATTCGAAGTCCTATCCGTATGTGACTCCATCGGTTGGCCAGGTAGTTGTCCTTCCCAAAAACCCATCATCACCCGGCGGTACGACTCAGACACGAATCGTTGCCAAGGGGTATGCCATTAGGTTCGCCGCATGAGTTTTGGATTTCAAAGCATCAATGATGGTCTGCTCGTTCAGATCGATGCAGAAGCTCCCCGGCTCTGCATGTTGACCAGAGGATCGTATTCAGGGGTGGCTACGGCCACAGCTACTTTTGCCAGGGCTATTACCAGCCAAGACCCGCCGATGGTTTTCATCCGGCCAGATCAGGGCGGCCCGATTCAAGTACCGATTTCTGTCTGGTTTACGGGCGGGCCGGGCAACTGGACCGGTTTCGCGATGAATGCCTCAAAGGTCAGCGAAAATTTAAGTGGCCAGTATTTTGTCGCTGCCTGGGCGTCCATGGGCACGGCTACGTACGGTATGCGCCTTTGGGATCAGAACGGTGCACTGGTCTACGACAGCGGAGCGCCGGCGGTGGTGGTGACATACGCCGCCGGCAACTGGACGTACCTTGGAACGGAACAGCTCAGTGTTGGGCGTAGATATTTGTGGGGGATCAGTAAAAGCCTTGGGGTAGGGGAGTACGTATCCCTAAACCCATTCACGATGAACTGTCATAACGATGGTGTCGGAGGTGGGTGTGCTCTTGGAGTGGATTACGCAAACAATCGAATCATGATGTACAGCCTTGCTTTCACTGCATGGACTGATCAAGGCCACCGCCCATTCCTCTGCGCCAAATTGCTGGCCTGAATACTCAACGACATAAAGGAAAACCATGACAAAGCAGACGATCAATCTCGGCACTGCTCCTACGGGCGTGGGCGGCGATACGCCACGAAGTGCATTTACAAAAACTCAGAGTAACTTCGACGAGCTGTATATAGCGCTGGGCGCAAGCGGAAGCCCTGGAACTCTACCCACCGCACTCCCCGTTGCTCAAGGTGGTACTGGAGGGGCGACTCAGGCCGCCGCGCGCACTGGACTTGGTCTTGGGTCTGCCGCGATAGTTGATGTTGTAGGCTTGATGACCAACAGCGCAATTATTGAGAAAGGAAGTAACGCAAGCGGGAGTTGGACTAAATACTCAGACGGTACAATGATCTGTACCTTAACTTACGCGCTTGTGATCAACATAACTACCGTATACGGCGCTATATTTTATGGTGCGGTTCCTAGTCTGGCTTTTTCTCAGACATTTATTGCCACCCCGTCATTATCATATCAAGTTAAAGTCCCCGGCGGCGGTGGCTGGCTTGGACGGGATGACCTTGTAAGTACGGGTGCTACAGGAGGATCCATTGTCATATCTCCAGTTTCTCGCCCGGCCCAGAGCGTAGTCATGGACTACATCGCAGTAGGCCGCTGGAAAGCCTGATTGAATGATCGGAGAATGTATGAAGATATATTTAATACCGCAGCGCCGGGACGACACTCTTGAAGTAATCAAGAGCGGTGATGTTCTTACAGTGAACGGTGAAGTTTTTGACCTTTCGCCGATTGGGGAAGGTGACACGCTTCCGGCCGCCGCCGTAAAGTCGATTTGGTTCTGGGACAAAATTGAGCGCATCGACGGCGAGCTGATCCTGACACTGCTCTTCCCTAACCCTTGGAACTACAGCCAAGAGCAGGCTTTCCCGGTGCCGCTTGTGAACGTGCCTGATGGTCCTGTCGTTTTCCCTGCACCCTTGCCAATCACTGAAGCGGATTCGCCAGCCGAGGTCTCTCAATGAACATTGACTGGAGCCAACTCATCACCAAGGCGATGAAGGATGCGGCTATTCAGGCTGTCCAGCTGAGCGCGGCAAAGGCCGATCTTGCTGCGCGAAATGCGAAATCGGTCACTCAGATCGCCCGCATTCAAGACCGCGTCGATACGATCGGTTTCGGCATCGATATCGGTGAGGCCACCGCAGAGGACGAAGCCGAGCAGGCGGCTTTGCTGCTCACCTTGAAGGCGTGGAAAACCTACAAGTTCGAGCTGGGCAAAGTCACGGTGCAGCCAACCTGGTATCAAGCGCCAGTCTGGCCGGTTGAGCCGCCGATCCCTGAAATCATCGCCGCGCCATTGCTAGGCGAGTCAGAAATGATCTGACTTGAACTGAACACCGAAACCCGCCAGTGAGCGGGATTTTTTTTGCCCGGAGAAAAGTAATGCCTGTAACCGAGAAAGACCGCGACATCCTCGCGCGCACGCTATGGGGTGAGGCTCGCGGCGAAGGAACCGCCGGCCAGATCGCCGTGGCTTGGGCGATCAAAAACCGCGTCTTCGATGGAAAGGAAAAATCGTGGTGGGGGGAGGGCTACGCCGGTGTGTGCCAGAAGCCATACCAGTTCAGCTGCTGGAACAAAACTGACCCGAACTACCAGTTCCTGATCGGCGTGAAACAGATCCCGTTCCGCGAACTGGCGCAATGCCGAATCGCTGCTGACCAGGTGATCGACGGCAAGGTGCCAGATCCCACCAGCGGCGCCACGCATTACTACGCTACCAGCATCAAGGCACCGGCATGGTCGGCGAAGGCGAAGCAGACCCTGAAGCTGGGCGGGCACGTTTTTTTCAAGGACGTTCCGTGATGGCCGTGCCGTGTAAGTTGGTCGGAGTGTTGGCGCTGGCGCTGATCGGTGCCGGCAGCGCCTGGCAGTTTCAGGATTGGCGCTACGGGAAGCAGTTGGCCGAACAGGCACGGTTGAACGCCGAAGCCCTCAATCAGTTGACCCAAGCCGCGGCGACAGCGCAGCAGGCCGAGCAGGACAAGCGGCTGGCGCTCGAGCAGCGGCTGGCGGCCAGTGACAAAACTCACTCCGAGAAAATGACCAATGCTCAAAAACAACAGGCTCTTTTGCGCGATCGCCTTGCCACTTCTGATCTGCGGCTGTCAGTCCTCCTCGACGCAGGTTCAACCGGTGGCTGTTCAGTGCCTGCCACCGCCGGCGCCGGCGGCGTGGATCATGGCCCCGTACGAGCCGAACTTGACCCAGCGCATGCTCAACGAATTGTCGCCATCACAGACGAAGGTGACCGGGGATTGATTGCGCTTCAGGCCTGCCAAGGTTACGTCCGGTCAGTCTCACGCTGATGGGGGAAGGGGTCTTTGTATGGGCTATTGCCGCTGAGAATTCTTATCTGGGTAGTCAGCTCGCTGATGTGCCTGCCTTTCGCCATGAGCTCCCAGTTACTTTTGGTTTCGATATCAGTGGCTTTGCGGTTCGCATCGGCTGCCTCTGACTTCGCCGCTGCCAGTTGAGTGCGCAGCTGATCGCGCTCCGTTGCCGCAGCTGCATGCATCTCAACCAGTTTGTATATCTGCTCCCTGGCTTGGCGCAGTTGCAGGTTCAGTTCCTCGAATTCATTTTCGTAGAGGGCGAGCTGGTGCCGGCAGGTTTCGAGCGGCGTCGGGCAGCCGAGCCAGTCGTCGGTGTCTTCTATATAGAGGGGATCCACGGGCGCGCCTTGCTGTGTACTGTTTGGATATACAGTAATCGAGGGGCGGCGCAGTGACGAGGGTGAGGCGACGAGCTGTAGGATTTTGGATTGGTGTTCGTCGGCAGGACGCCGGGGAGGGAGCTACTACTGTAGGAAAATACAGCGCTAAGTTGTTGATTTTTATAGGTGGTAATGGCGATATTTTACCCTGCGATTTTATGTTGGTTTCCCTTTTATATCAGTAGCTTACAGTCATTCCGAAGTCACCTTGACATGGTGGGGGTCGTTGGTTCGAGTCCAATCGCGCCTACCAAACAAAATCCGCTCTGCTGGGCGGTCTAGAAGGGCTCACCGAAAGGTGGGCCCTTTTTTGTTGTCTGCGATTTGCAAAACTTTTGCAAAGCTTTTTCAAAACCCCCACCTCAGCGCACCTCTCGACACTGCATCTCTTCCGTTACCCAAGCGCTTAGCGTGTTTCGAAATAACACGACCTGCTGATATGGCGTTCTGTTCTTTTTTTGGATCCGTCTAAAAAGTGTGGATATTGAAGGGGTTACCGGTATTTTTAACCGACCGGTTATCAAAAAAATGTTGTTGCTGGTCGTGAAGTTCAGTAACATCTGCCCCGCGTTCACCACCACGGTTTATGCATTTTTAAATCCCAAGCTTCCATCAGCTGCTTGGGATTTTTTTTGCCTGCGATTTGGCGAATCCGTTTCTGTCTCTCTGTTTCCTGCGCGAAGCTTTCCAGCCCCATTGCTGTGTGCGGGCGCAACCGGCTTTTTTCGACTACTACTGACTGGCGTTTTCCAGGGCTTTCTCAAAGGAGTTCGTCGATGCTGGTTCACTGGCTTCTCGCCGCAATTCATCTCTTGGCTTTTGCACTGGGCTTCTGGGCCGTGTTGACCCGTGGCACGGCGTTCAGTCGTCTGGCCGCTGGCGTCGGTGAGGCCAAGCGGGTTTTGCTCGCTGATAATCTGTGGGGGATTGCTGCGCTGGTGCTACTGGTGACCGGTGGCATGCGCGCCTTCGGTGGCTTTGAAAAGGGCACTGACTACTATCTGCACCAGCCGCTGTTTCATTTGAAGATGACGTTGTTCGTGCTGATTCTGCTGACAGAGCTGGCGCCGATGATCACGCTGGTCAAATGGCGGATCGCATTGGCGCGGGGCAAGGCGCTCGATACCGGACGTGCAAAGCTGTTCGCGCGGATCAGCCATGTCGAGGCGCTGCTGTTGGTACTGATGATGATTGCAGCTACCGGCATGGCGCGCGGCGTGACGTTCGGCTAGCAGGGAGCAATTCCCTGTGTCCTCTCGGAAATGTCTGACAGCCAGGCTTGGCAGTCGCAGGTAGTATCGCGCTGCTGGAGAAAGGGAGGGGAGCGAATGAAGCGGAGAAGGGATGTGTCAGGCGCCGTGCCCAGTGGACTGGGGAGCGGATGGCAATACGGCGCGTGAATCTTTAGCCAGTCTTACGCGAAGGCAAATGGACTGGCTACTGACTGCGGGGTGGCTCAGGGCGTTTGTGGCTTGTCCGGGGCGGTCAGGCCAGCCTGAATGCGCTGATAGATCTCTTCACGGTGCACGGCAACGTTTTTCGGGGCGTTGATGCCGATACGGACTTGCTGACCGCTTACGCCGAGGATGGTGATCGTAATGTCATCACCAATATTTATGCTTTCACCGACTTTGCGGGTGAGTATCAGCATGGTCTTCTCCTTGATTGCTTTGTAGGGCACCTGATTCAGACAGTGCAGAGGTCGGTGGTACGTATAGATTAGTGCGAAGTCTCACGGTTTGGGTGCCTCTTTCTGACGCGCAGATGCGGCATTAATTCCCAGGGCGTAACTATACAGAGGCTGCAATCATCAATCTCGTTGTTTTGTGCCCATTTTGCGGGCCTCGCGAAGTATTTATGAATGTTAAGATCGGCGCTTTGTGATTTTCGAGGAAAGCGTTGTGCGCAAACTGGTCTGGATGGTCGCGGCACTGGCATTGGCGGGATGTGGTGAAGGCAAGAGTGTAGACGTGCAGAAGCCGAAAACGGCAGTCGCGGCCGCACCTGCGGCGGCGTCCGCCCCGCAATGGGACCTCGAAGTACGCGGCGAAACGCCTCAGGCTGTCAGTGACCTGAGTGGCTGGTTGATCGAGCATGCGTTCGTGCCGACCGTGATCAAGGACAGCAGCGGCAAGACGCGGATCCTGATTGGTCCGTTCAACTCCCAGGCCGACGCGCAAGCGCGCAAGGTAGAGGTGGATGCGGCATTGGTGAAGGCCAAGAAGCAGAACGTCGAGTCGGTGATCGTCGAGCATCCGCTCGCGCCGTAAGCAGCACTTTCAGCGGAGCGGCCTAAAGGACATCGCGGGCGATTCGTCTTATACGAGTCAATCACGATTTCCCGAAGGAGCTCCGCATGGCCTCCACCGCTCCCTACAAACTCTTCAATGCGGTTTTGCACCGCAAGACGCTGGTGAGTCCGCACATGATGCGGATCACGCTCGCCGACCCTTCGATAGGTGGCATGGCCACTTGGGCGCCGGATCAGCGGGTCAAATTGTTCTTCCCTGCTGAAGATGGATCGCCTGCAAGTCTTGCGCAGGAGGAGGGCTGGTACGCGCGTTTTCGTTCGATGCTGGCGAGCCGGCGGCCAGCAATGCGCACCTACACCATTCGTCATTTGCGCGCCGAGCAAGGCGAGGTCGATATCGATTTTGTTCTGCATGGCGAAACCGGGCCCGCGTCGCGCTGGGCGCTGCGTGCGCAGCCAGGAGCGTCTATGCAGATTCTCGCTCCTGACAGCGGTTTTTCCGCGCAGGACGCCGGCGGGTTTGAATGGAAACCGCCGCAGCTGCTCAAGGAGGTTTTGCTGGTGGCGGATGCCACGGCATTGCCGGCCGCCATGGGCATTCTTGACGAGTTGGCTGCCATGGCTGAACCGCCTCAGACTCAGGCTTACTTTGAAGTGGACAGCGCACCAGACATGCTCCCGGTGCCGGATTGGCCTGGGCTGTCGGTGCAGTGGCTGGTTCGCGATCAGACGCCAGAAGTAGTGGCTGGGGCGCTGATGGTAGAGGCAGTGCAGCAGGCGTTCCTGCCGGCAGAGGATTCATCGGTCGGGCAAGCTGCCGAACTCGCCGAAGTCGATATCGACAAAGACATTCTCTGGGAGATCGCCAACACGGCCCCTGAAGGTTTTTATGGCTGGATTGCCGGAGAAAGCGCAGCGGTCATGCGTCTGCGCAAATACTTGATCAAGGAGTGCGGTATCTCGCGCGAGTCACTCAATCTGATGGGCTACTGGCGCTACAACAAGGCTGGCAGCTAAAAACAAAAAAGGCCTCGAACATCACGTTCGAGGCCTTTTCTTTTGCGCTGAAGAATCAGCCGCAGGCTTTCAGGTTTACCGGGCCGACAAATTCATTGCCGCGTCCCATCACGCACGCCACGCTCTGATTGCGTTGACGTTCCCAGTCCTGCACTGGATAAGTTTTGTCCCACGCTTCGTACAGTTGCCGATCCTGTTTCGACAGGCGCAAGCCGTACTGCTTGCTCATGTAGAAATAGGTGCGCGCGATCATGCCGCGAATCGACGGGCGCGGCATGACCTTCTTGGCCTTGAAGTCGACCTGGGTCAGGCACGAGCCGTACTGCCCGGATTGCACCGGCAGCCAGCCATAACTGAAGTTGCTGCGGTCACCGTTGACCTCACCAATGCTCGGCACCAGGTTGTGCAGGTCGGCTTCGGCTTTCTGGTAGCTCGGGTCATAGCGGGTGCAGTTCTTGCGCCCGCCCGACTGCCAGCATTGACGCTGGTGACCGAACTCCCACGCCGGGACGATGTGTTCCCATTCGATGCGTGAAGCACGCTTGGCATTTTTACGTGGTACGTAGCCGCAAGCCTTCAAGTCCACCTTGTTGCCGGTGTACTTGCACCCGCAGTAAAACTCGGTGGACTGCGGTGCATACAGTTTCCAGGCGGCCTTTTTGGCCTCGGTAAAAGTGCGGGGCGCGCCAGCCTGGGCGCCAAAAGCGATGAACAGCAGCAGCAAAGCAAAACAGCGGACACTCATTGAATCAATCTTCCTTCGGCACAACCCAAAAAATCTGCACGCCGCCATCGTCGCGATAGGCGAGTGTGACGTTGTCGTTCTCGTCGATTTCCTCGAGCAGTTGCTCCCATGCATCCACAGGCTCGTCCGGCAGACGGAAGATCAGTGCGGCTTTGGCTTTTTGTGCGGTAGGGGAATTGATGATTTTCTGAACGCGCATGCCCATGCGTTCGTAAGCGTCAGGAGCATCAGGAGAGGTGGCCACGAGGTTATCCTTATTAAGCTGTACGGGCATACAGTATTTAACTGTAAGCATTTTCGCAACTGCTTAAAATTCAAGAAAATCCTCTGACAGCGCTTTTCCGCTTTTGGTGTAAGTCGGGTCGATTATTTTGTATGAAAAAGTCGCGCTCAGCGTAAGTGGCAGCACCACCCGCCGCACGGGCGAGTGGTGAGCAGGTTGCCCGACCCGAAAGGGTCAGGCGAGGGCCAATCAATATTCCCAGAACATCCGCTGCAGTTCTTTGCTGTCGTTGGTTTTGGTCAGGGCGACCATGGCCAGGATGCGGGCCTTTTGCGGGTTCAGGTCGTGAGCGACCACCCAGTCGTACTTGTCGTCAGGTTGTTCGGCGTTACGCAGGACGAAGCCGCCGGCGTTGACGTGGGACGAGCGGATGATCTGCACGCCGTCTTTACGCAGGGCTTGCAGGGATGGCACTACGCGCGAAGACACCGAACCGTTACCGGTACCGGCATGGATGATCGCTTTGGCGCCGGCCTGGGCCAGAGCCTTGTAAGCGGTGTCGTCGACGTTGCCGTAGGAGTAGGCGATTTCTACGTCAGGCAGGCTCTTGATGTTTTTGATGTCGAATTCCGAATCCATGGTGTGACGCTTGGCCGGCAAGCGGAACCAGTAGGATTTGCCTTCAACCACCATGCCCAGCGGACCCCAAGGGCTTTTGAACGCCTCGGTCTTGATGTTGATCATTTTGCTGACGTCGCGACCGGACTGGATCTCGTCGTTCATGGTCACCAGCACGCCTTTTCCGTGCGCTTCTTTGCTGCTGGCGACGGCGACGGCGTTGTACAGGTTGAGCATGCCGTCCGCCGACATGGCGGTGCCCGGACGCATCGAGCCGACCACGATGATCGGCTTGTCGGTTTTTTCCACCAGGTTCAGGAAGTACGCGGTTTCTTCCAGGGTGTCGGTGCCGTGGGTGATGACGATGCCATCGACGTCTTTGCTGTCGGCCAGCTCGGATACGCGGCGACCCAGTTGCAGCAGGTTGTCGTTGGTGATGCTTTCCGAAGCGATCTGCATGACTTGTTCGCCACGCACGTTCGCCAGTTTGCTCAGTTCGGGGATGCCGGCGATCAGTTGTTCAATCCCGACTTTGGCCGCTTGATAGGTGGCGCTGTTGGCTGCGCTGGCGCCGGCACCGGCAATGGTGCCGCCCGTGGCAAGCACCACGACGTTGGCGAGTTTGGTCTGGGTTTCGACTTCTTTTGCCTGAAGGGCAGTGGGCAGGAGCAGGAGGAGGGCCAAAGCGCCCGGAACCAAGGTGTTGAAAGCAGATTTCATTATTTTTCTCTCTAGTAGTGAGACGGTGCTGATGCAGGTTCATCTAGATGCGCCCCGTGCCGATCTGAATGCCCGGGGTGCAGGCTAGGGAGCAGGATCTGTACCAGTGCTACTTTGCTTTAGAGAAATGTTTAACCTGATGATTTATATCAATATTTTGTAAGTTGGCGGATTCTTGAGTGAATGGCTTATCCGGGTTTCCGAACAAAGGAAGCTTTCGTGTTCGGTTCACCGAAAGGGACTACACCTCCTGGCGACCGCAACGGCTTGCCGGTTCAGGTTTTCCGCTAAAGAAACCCGTCAGCAGGCCGATGGCTGTGGAAGGAAACGTTTATTTAGGGAGTTCACATGTCACTGACGATCGGTTTTTCAAATCCCGGCTCAGTCACCATTGGCGGTAAAACCGCAGCGACAATCAATGCAATGAACCAGGCGGAAGCAGATGCGGCCGACGAGGCGCTTGGCGTTGAAAAAGAACCGAGCAATCAAGTTCGCACCGGTGGTCCCGCGCAAGAAGCCAGCAAGGCGGATAGCGCTGACAGCGGCGACAGTCTGAGCGTCACCGTAAAAATGTTGCTCAAGCGCATGCAGGAATTGCAGAAGCAACTGCAGGAGCAGCAACAGCAGTTGGCTGCGGCTCAGGCGGCGAGCTATCCGACGCCCGAGGCCAAATCACAGGCGGTGATGTCCGTTCAGGGGCAGATCGCGCAAACCAGCGGCGCGCTGATGGAAGTCGCAGCGGCACTGGTCAAGGAAATGTCCAAGGATTCCACCAGCGGCAACCTGGTCAGCACCACGGCTTAAGCGGTAAGGGGTGAATCAGACGATTGAGCCCCGCAATACAACGACGATTTCTGATTGTTGACAAATGTCGGCGGGATTCGCATAGTTCGGTCTACGCAAACGTTTGCGCGGCTTCCCCGGTGCACTATTATCCGGAAGAGAGCGCTGAAGCTTACGCCAGCGCGAGCGTTGCTCACAATAATCATAAGATCGGAGTGAACCCATGAAGCTGCCATTCGCTGGACGTCTTCTTGCTGTCGCTATGCTGGCTGCCGCAGCCGCCGCACTACCTGTCTCTTCGGCTTTCGCCGAGTCCCCGGAAAAACCTAAAGTCGCACTGGTCATGAAATCCCTGGCCAACGAATTCTTCCTGACCATGGAAGATGGCGCCAAGGCCTACCAGAAAGAACACTCCGCCGACTTCGACCTGATCTCCAACGGCATCAAGGACGAGACCGATACCGCCGGCCAGACCCGCATCGTCGAGCAGATGATTCTGGCCAAGGTCAACGCGCTGGTCATCGCACCGTCCGATTCCAAAGCCATGGTGCCGGTGATCAAGAAAGCCGTCGATGCCGGCATCACTGTGATCAACATCGACAACCAGCTCGATCCGCAGATCGTCAAAAGCAAAAACATCAGCGTGCCATTCGTAGGCCCGGACAACCGCAAAGGTGCGCGTCTGGTCGGCGAATACCTGGCCAAGCAACTGAAGGCCGGTGACGAGGTCGGCATCATCGAAGGCGTGTCCACCACCACCAACGCCCAGCAACGCACCGCAGGCTTCAAGGATGCGATGGAGGCGGCGCAGATCAAGGTTGTCTCCTTGCAATCCGGTGACTGGGAGATCGACAAGGGCAACAAGGTTGCGGCGTCGATTCTCAGCGAATACCCGGATGTGAAAGCGCTGCTGGCGGGTAACGACAGCATGGCCGTTGGCGCTGTTTCCGCTGTGCGTGCTGCCGGCAAGGCGGGCAAGGTCCAAGTGGTCGGTTACGACAACATCAATGCGATCAAGCCGATGCTCAAGGATGGTCGTGTACTGGCGACGGCCGATCAGTTCGCTGCCAAGCAGGCCGTGTTCGGTATCGAGACTGCGCTGAAAATCCTCAAGGGCGAAAAAGTCGACAGCGGCGTCAATGGCGTGATCGAAACGCCAGTCGAGTTGGTCACTAAGTAAGTCTTCCGGCGACACAACGGCGCTCGTCCGTCCGGACGAGCGCATGGAGAGTTTTTTATGTCAGTTTCCGCCCCGAACGCTGTCCTCTCGGTCAGCGGTATCGGTAAGACCTATGCGCAACCGGTGCTCACGGGCATCGACTTGACGCTGATGCGCGGTGAAGTGCTGGCGCTGACCGGTGAGAATGGCGCCGGTAAAAGCACGCTGTCGAAGATCATTGGTGGTCTGGTTACGCCCACCACCGGTCAGATGCAATTCCAGGGCAAGGACTACCGTCCGGGCAGTCGCACCCAGGCTGAAGAGCTTGGCGTGCGCATGGTCATGCAAGAACTCAATCTGCTGCCGACGCTGTCGGTGGCGGAAAACCTGTTTCTCGACAATCTGCCCAGCAACGGCGGCTGGATCAGTCGCAAGCAATTGCGCAAAGCCGCGATCGAGGCCATGGCGCAGGTTGGCCTCGATGCCATTGACCCGGACACCCTGGTCGGCGAACTGGGCATTGGCCATCAACAGATGGTCGAAATCGCACGCAACCTGATCGGCGATTGCCACGTGCTGATCCTCGATGAGCCGACCGCGATGCTCACTGCGCGTGAAGTGGAAATGCTCTTCGAGCAGATCACTCGCTTGCAGGCACGTGGCGTCTCGATCATCTATATCTCGCATCGCCTCGAAGAGCTGGCGCGCGTCGCGCAACGCATTGCCGTGCTGCGTGACGGCAATCTGGTCTGCGTCGAACCGATGGCCAACTACAACAGTGAGCAACTGGTCACCTTGATGGTTGGCCGCGAACTGGGCGAACACATCGACATGGGCCCGCGCAAGATCGGCGCCCCGGCACTGACGGTCCAGGGCCTGACCCGTTCCGACAAGGTGCGCGATGTTTCTTTCGAAGTGCGCGCCGGCGAGATCTTCGGGATTTCCGGGCTGATCGGGGCAGGGCGCACCGAATTGCTGCGACTGATCTTCGGCGCCGATCTGGCCGACAGCGGCACGATTGCGCTGGGTTCGCCGGCACAGGTGGTCAGTGTGCGTTCGCCGGTTGATGCGGTGAACCATGGCATTGCCTTGATCACCGAAGACCGAAAAGGTGAAGGCCTGCTGCTCAGTCAGTCGATCAGCGCCAACATCGCCCTGGGCAACATGCCGGAGATTTCCAGGGCAGGAATCGTCAATGCCAGCGACGAAATTTCCCTGGCGCAGCGTCAGATCAACGCCATGCGCATCCGCAGTTCCAGCCCAACTCAGTTGGTGTCGGAATTGTCTGGCGGCAACCAGCAGAAAGTGGTGATCGGCCGCTGGCTGGAGCGCGATTGCTCGGTGCTGTTGTTCGACGAGCCGACCCGCGGCATCGATGTCGGTGCCAAGTTCGATATCTACGCCTTGCTGGGCGAGTTGACGCGTCAGGGCAAGGCGCTGGTGGTGGTGTCCAGTGACCTGCGCGAGCTGATGCTGATCTGCGACCGGATCGGTGTGCTGTCGGCAGGGCGTTTGATCGATACCTTCGAGCGCGACAGCTGGACCCAGGATGATTTGCTTGCCGCCGCGTTCGCCGGCTACCAAAAACGTGATGCGTTGCTCAATGAAGCGGCGCCTAGGGATCTCCCATGAAAACTGCATCTTCCGCCGGCAAACGTAGTGGCAATTTCTACGGTCTGGGCACCTATCTGGGCCTGGCCGGGGCCTTGTTGGCTATGGTGGCGCTGTTCTCGATGATGAGCAGCCACTTTCTGTCCTATGACACTTTCAGCACGCTGGCCAACCAGATTCCCGATCTGATGGTGCTGGCGGTGGGCATGACCTTTGTACTGATCATCGGCGGCATCGACCTGTCGGTCGGTTCGGTGCTGGCACTTGCCGCTTCGACAGTCAGCGTGGCGATTCTCGGCTGGGGCTGGAGCGTGTTGCCGGCCGCGTTGCTGGGTATGGCGGTGGCGGCACTGGCGGGAACGGTGACCGGTTCGATCACCGTGGCGTGGCGCATTCCGTCGTTCATCGTTTCGCTCGGTGTGCTGGAAATGGCCCGTGGTCTGGCGTATCAGATGACCGGTTCGCGCACCGCGTACATTGGTGATTCATTTGCCTGGCTGTCGAACCCGATCGCGTTCGGCATTTCGCCGTCGTTCATCATTGCCTTGCTGGTGATATTCATTGCGCAAGCTGTGCTGACCCGCACCGTGTTCGGTCGTTACCTGATCGGTATCGGCACCAACGAGGAAGCGGTGCGGCTGGCCGGGATCAATCCAAAACCGTACAAGATTCTGGTGTTCAGCCTGATGGGGCTGCTGGCCGGGATTGCCGCACTGTTCCAGATTTCCCGTCTGGAAGCTGCAGACCCGAATGCCGGCTCCGGTCTCGAATTGCAAGTGATCGCCGCCGTGGTGATCGGTGGCACCAGTCTGATGGGTGGCCGTGGTTCGGTGATCAGCACCTTTTTCGGTGTGTTGATCATTTCGGTACTGGCCGCCGGTCTGGCGCAGATCGGCGCGACCGAGCCAACCAAACGCATCATCACCGGCGCGGTGATTGTCATCGCGGTAGTGCTCGATACCTATCGCAGCCAGCGCGCCAGTCGACGGGGCTAACAGATGGCAACGATCAAGGATGTGGCGGCGCTCGCGGGGATTTCCTACACCACGGTTTCTCACGTGGTGAACAAGACGCGCCCGGTCAGCCAGGAAGTGCGGTTGAAGGTCGAGGCGGCCATCAAAAGCCTCGACTATGTGCCGAGTGCGGTTGCGCGTTCGCTGAAAGCCAAGACCACTGCGACCATTGGCTTATTGGTGCCGAACAGCCTCAACCCGTATTTTGCCGAGTTGGCACGGGGCATCGAGGATTACTGCGAGCGTAACGGCTACTGCGTGATCCTGTGCAATTCTGACGACAACCCGGAAAAACAGCGCAGCTATTTGCGCGTGCTGCTGGAGAAGCGCATTGACGGTCTGATCGTCGCCTCCGCCGGTGGCGACATCGGGCTCGCGCAAGGACTGGCCGGGGTGAAGACGCCAATGGTCATCGTCGACCGCGGGCTGGATGGCGTCGACGCCGACCTGGTGCGCATCGACCATGAATATGGCGCTTATCTGGCGACGCGGCACCTGTTGGAGCTGGGCCATCGCGACATCGCCACCATCGGTGGTCCGTCGAGCACTAGCGTGGCGCAAATGCGCCAGGCCGGTTTTTGTCGGGCGCTGCAGGAGGCGGGCATCAAGGTGCGGGCCGAGCGCATGCTGGAAAGCGATTTCACCAGCACTGGCGGTTACAACGCGGCGGCGATCCTGCTTGAAAGCAATCCGCCGAGTGCGATCTTCGCCGGTAACGACATGATCGGGATCGGTGTGCTGCGCGCGGCGGCCGAGCGCAATGTCCGCGTACCGAGCGAGCTGTCGGTGATCGGCTTCGACGATATCCAGATGAGTCGCTACGTGTACCCGGCGCTGACCACGGTCGGCCAGTCGATCCTGCAATTGGGCGAGATGGCTGCCGAAGTGTTGCTGCGAAGGATTGCTACCCCGAGTCTGGTCACCGATCAACGGATCGTGACCCCGAGTATTGTCTTGCGCGAATCGACTGCGCCGCTGTCCGGCGTATTCACCGAGTACCGCTGAAACCGAATTGACGAGTAGTGATGTATGCCAGCAAATGTAGTGGTAATAGGCAGCCTGAACATGGATCTGGTCACCCGGGCACCACGGCTGCCCAAGGGCGGTGAAACGCTGATCGGTCATTCCTTTGCCACCGTGTCCGGCGGCAAGGGCGCCAATCAGGCAGTCGCTGCTGCGCGCCTGGGTGCGCGGGTGGCAATGGTCGGCTGTGTTGGCAACGATGACTACGGCGTGCAATTGCGTGAGGCATTGCTGGCCGAGCAGATCGATTGTCAGGCGGTGAGCACGGTCGAAGATTCCAGTGGCGTGGCGCTGATCGTGGTCGATGACAACAGTCAGAACGCCATCGTGATCGTTGCTGGCGCCAACGGTGCAATGACCCCGGCAGTGATCGACCGTTTTGATGCGGTGCTGCAAGCGGCCGACGTGATTATCTGCCAGCTCGAGATCCCGGATGCAACGGTAGGGCATGCGCTCAAGCGTGCACGTGCGCTGGGTAAAACGGTCATCCTCAATCCGGCGCCGGCCAGTCGTCCGTTGCCGGCAGACTGGTTTGCCGCCATCGACTACCTGATCCCCAACGAAAGTGAAGCATCCGCGTTGAGCGGGTTGCCGGTCGATTCGCTGCAAAGCGCAGAAAGCGCTGCCAACCAGTTGATCGCAATGGGCGCGGGCAAGGTCATCATTACCCTCGGTGCGCAAGGTTCACTGTTTGCCAATGGCAAAGGTTTCGAGCACTTCCCGGCGCCAAAGGTGCAGGCGGTCGATACCACCGCCGCGGGCGATACCTTCGTCGGCGGTTTTGCTGCGGCGCTCGCCAGTGGCAAATCCGAGGCCGAGGCGATCCGGTACGGGCAAGTCGCGGCAGCGCTGTCTGTGACCCGGGCC
Organism: Pseudomonas sp. S150; assembly: GCF_004526365.1. NCBI lineage: Bacteria > Pseudomonadati > Pseudomonadota > Gammaproteobacteria > Pseudomonadales > Pseudomonadaceae > Pseudomonas > Pseudomonas sp. S150. The sequence continues at coordinate 4,551,270 of NZ_CP038207.1, read as the reverse complement.
GGCGCACAACCTTCCATTCCAACCATGTCCGACGTACAGGCGTTCAAACCCGCATGAAAAAGACTCCTCTGCTCAACGTCGCGTTGTCGCGGCTGATCGCCTCCCTGGGCCATGGTGACATGGTGGTCATCGGTGACGCCGGACTGCCGGTGCCACCGGGTGTTGAATTGATTGATCTGGCGCTGACCCACGGCGTTCCGGATTTTGTCAGTACCCTGAAAGTCGTGCTCAGCGAGATGCAGGTGGAAAGCCATGTGCTGGCCAACGAAATCCTCGACAAGCAGCCGACCGCCCTGGTCGCGCTGGACGAGTTGCAGGAAGAGGGTGCCCTCGGTCGGCGCGAGCTGCTGACGCATGAGCAATTCAAGGTTCTCAGCCGACAGGCGCGGGCGATTGTTCGTACAGGCGAATGTCAGCCGTACTGCAACATCGTGCTGGTGGCCGGGGTAACGTTCTAATCGGGTTTCCGACCCTTTCATTTTCATCAGCACAAGGAATGCGCCATGCACCGCTATGCTCAAAAACTCCACCAATTGCTTCGGAGTCTGCTGCTTTTGTCTTTTATTACCGCCACCGGCGCTCAGGCTGCTGAAAAGATCGACCTGATCATCGACACCGACCCGGGTGCCGACGACGTAGTCGCTTTGCTGTTCGCCCTGGCTTCGCCGGATGAACTGAACATTCGTGCACTGACCACCGTGGCTGGCAACGTGCGCCTCGACAAGACATCGCGCAACGCGCGCCTGGCTCGCGAATGGGCAGGGCGCGAAGACGTTCCGGTGTATGCCGGTGCGCCGAAACCGCTGATGCGTACGCCAATCTACGCCGAGAACATCCATGGCAAGGAAGGCCTGTCGGGTGTCACCGTGCATGAGCCGAAAAAAGGCCTGGCCGAAGGCAATGCGGTCAACTACCTGATCGACACCCTGAAAAAAGCCAAGCCGCACAGCATCACCATCGCCATGCTTGGCCCGCAGACCAATCTGGCGCTGGCGCTGATCCAGGAGCCGGAGATCGTCAATGGCATCAAGGAAGTGGTGATCATGGGCGGTGCGCACTTCAATGGCGGCAACATCACCCCGGTGGCCGAATTCAACCTGTTCGCCGACCCGCAAGCGGCGGAAGTGGTACTCAAGAGCGGCGTGAAACTGACCTACCTGCCGCTGGACGTGACCCACAAGATCCTCACCAGCGACGCACGCCTGAAACAGATCGCTGCACTGAACAACAACGCAAGCAAGATTGTTGGCGACATCCTCAACGAGTACATCAAGGGTGACATGGAGCATTACGGCATCCCGGGCGGCCCGGTGCACGACGCTACCGTTATCGCTTACCTGCTCAAGCCTGAGCTGTTCACCGGTCGTTCGGTGAACGTTGTGGTGGATAGTCGCGAAGGTCCGACTTTTGGCCAGACCATCGTTGACTGGTATGACGGTCTGAAGGCGCCGAAGAACGCCTTCTGGGTGGAAAATGGGGATGCTCAAGGCTTCTTCGATCTGCTGACCGAGCGTCTGAAGCGCTTGAAGTAAGGCTGTGACCCGCAGGTGCCAGCCTGCGGGTTTTCATTTTCTCTCGGTGTCCTGCGTGTTCTCGCCGTCATGCTGGTACCGCTCGAACACCTGGGCGATAAACGTTTGTGCGCCCTGGGTTCCCATCGTCTTGACCAGCAGATCGATGCTGATCAACGCCAGCTCCTCCGCACTGCCCGGGCTGTACGAGCTGTGCCCCTTCGGCCAATGAACCTTGATGTCGGCGGAGATGCTTACGGTGTTCATGAGTGCGCTCGAAAAGTCGGGAATGTCTGAAAGCGAGTTAACCACTTTGTCGGGCGTTTGGCACTGCGACTTAGGCATGAGCGCGACGCTATGCGACACTTGGTCTTTTCCGGCTGATCCAAGGAATGTGCTGTGCAGATCGATTTGAACACCCCCGATGGCCTGACACTCGACGCTGTGCGCCAGTTGCTGGCGTCGGCCAGCGATGATGTGCACACGCAGCTGCGCGTGACCAAGAGTGGAATTGCCTATATTTCTTCCGGTGTGACCGGCGGGCAGGATATTGATGGCCTGCTGTTTCGCCTGGAGACCTGGGCCAAGGGGTCGGGGTATGTCGGCAAGGTCGCGGCCAGTGATGAAGTCTGGGTGATGCAGATTTTCAATGCGCTGAAAGACAACTGGCCGAATCCGCCGCACGATTACATCGACGTCTATTGAGCTTCATTAATATTCGGTGACGATTGCGTGAGGATGCGGTGCGCGCACTTCAGGCAGACTCAGCGTTTTTCCGGGTCGTGGGGCAGGGTGATGGCACCGGCTGTGAAACCAAACGCCGAATTGGCGGTCGCACGATCTCAGCTTAACCATTTGAAAAAAGGAGGCTTCATGCCTTTGAAGTTCGCGTCTCTGGGTGCACTAATGGCCGTTGCCATGTTGGCCGGTTGCAGCACAACCTCCAGCGAGTCGGCAAAGGATCCTGTGGCGACCGATGCCGGTCATAGCCGCTGTGAAGCAAAGGCAGCGGAGTTTGCCATCGGTAAAAAGGCTTCGCCGGAACTGCTCGATCAGGCTCGCGTCAAGGCTGGCGCGCAAAACGCCCGCTTCCTCAAGCCAACTGACATGATCACTCTGGAGTACCGTTCCGATCGCTTGAATCTGAACACCGACAACAACCTGGTGGTCACTCGCGTCAACTGCGGCTGATCGCAGACCGCTTTTGTTGCAGGCATAAAAAACCCCGTCACATGGACGGGGTTTTTTTAGTGCGCCAGGAAATTACTCTGGGCGAACTTGTGCAGCTTGCATACCCTTTTGGCCTTTCTCAGCCACGAAAGAGACGGTCTGGCCTTCTTTCAGGCTTTTGAAACCGTCGGATTCGATAGCTTTGAAGTGTACGAACAGGTCGTCACCGCCACCTTGAGGAGTGATGAAGCCGAAGCCTTTTTCATCGTTGAACCATTTAACGGTGCCGGTTTGGCGATTAGACATGGTGTATCTCCAAGAAACATATATTTTCAGTAGTACTGTGCTGCTCAGGCCAACTGGGCACACCGGAGTATCATAGTCGAAATGTTCGCTTTGGTAGCCCCCCGGACGTGCTGTTTGCTTTCATATTGCATCGATTTCAACCTCTGAAATGTCTGCAAGCCCCGGTTTCAGTGGCTTTCAGCCGAAAGAAGAGGGTGTAAAAAAAGCTATAAAACCTGCGTAAATTATCGATTTCGGGGGCTTTTTGGCGGTTTTCAGCCTGCTGGACGCCCGAAAAAACATTCGTCAGCGCTTATTTCTGCACTCGGCAAACCGAGATTTCTTTCAGTGCGCGCTGACCCAGTTCGCCACTTGGCGGGGTGTTCTTGTCCATCAGTTGCGCGATCTCTTGCGTGGTGAATTTCTTTTCCAGAACGTCGGCACCGCAAGCGCAATGTTTATTGGCTTCGGCCGGATTGACGCTCTTGCTGGCTGCGGCGGTGCAGTCGTTCATGTACTGGGTTTTGACGCCGGCAGGCCAGGCCGCGTTGGCACTCAGCGGCAGCAGCAGGGCCAGCGGGGCCGCGAAAGCAAAAAGTCGGATAAGGCGCATGTCGGAAACTCCTTGGGTTGATATCGGCGACGATTCTCAGCTTATTTGAGGCAAAGCGTATATCCCAAGTTCACTTCGCGCCGCAAAAATGCGCAAATCAGCAACACCTCAATTCGATGACGTCGATGACCGCTCATCTGTGCTAGCATGCCGGGCTCAAGCGTTCTCAGGCTCCGGATGGCCTTCAGCCCCGGCAGCGGTCAGCGTGCGAAAAATTCTGATTTGAATCCCAGTCACTCTGGTTCGGTTTTCCGGTTGGCCGCAAGGCTCCTGCCGCTGTAAGGCAGGCGTTCGTCATTGAATGGCCTGGATCGGATCTTGTACTGGCTCATCCCAACCCACGTGACCTTTGGTAGGGGTCACCACTAGGAGAGGAGGCGCCATGCCAACTATTACTCTTCCCGACGGCAGTCAACGTTCATTCGATCACCCGGTTTCCGTAGCCGAGGTCGCCGCATCCATTGGTGCAGGCCTGGCCAAGGCCACCGTGGCCGGCAAGGTCAACGGCAAGCTGGTCGACGCCTGCGACATCATCGACAGCGACGCGACGCTGCAAATCATCACGCCAAAGGATGAAGAGGGGCTGGAGATCATTCGCCACTCTTGTGCGCACCTGGTTGGCCACGCGGTCAAGCAGCTGTACCCGACTGCGAAAATGGTCATCGGCCCGGTTATCGACGAAGGCTTCTATTACGACATCGCCTTCGAGCGTCCTTTTACCCCGGACGACATGGCCGCCATCGAACAGCGCATGCATCAGCTGATCGACAAGGATTACGACGTCATCAAGAAAGTCACTCCGCGCGCCGAAGTGATCGAAGTGTTCAAGGCCCGTGGCGAAGACTACAAGCTGCGCCTGGTCGAAGACATGCCGAACGAACAGGCCATGGGCCTGTACTACCACGAAGAATACGTCGACATGTGCCGCGGTCCGCACGTGCCGAACACCCGTTTTCTGAAATCCTTCAAGCTGACCAAGTTGTCCGGCGCCTACTGGCGCGGCGATGCCAAGAACGAGCAATTGCAGCGCGTTTACGGCACAGCTTGGGCTGACAAGAAGCAGCTGGCGGCTTACATCCAGCGCATCGAAGAAGCGGAAAAGCGCGATCACCGCAAGATCGGCAAGCGCCTGGGCCTGTTCCACACCCAGGAAGAAGCGCCGGGCATGGTGTTCTGGCACCCGAACGGCTGGACCCTGTATCAAGTGCTCGAGCAGTACATGCGCAAGGTGCAGCGCGACAACGGCTACCTGGAGATCAAGACGCCGCAAGTGGTCGACCGCAGCCTCTGGGAGAAATCCGGGCACTGGGCCAACTACGCCGACAACATGTTCACCACCGAGTCGGAAAGCCGCGACTACGCCATCAAGCCGATGAACTGCCCGTGCCACGTGCAGGTGTTCAACCAGGGTCTGAAGAGCTACCGCGAGCTGCCGATGCGTCTGGCCGAGTTCGGTGCGTGCCACCGTAACGAGCCGTCGGGTGCGTTGCACGGCATCATGCGTGTGCGCGCGTTCACTCAGGACGACGCCCACATTTTCTGCACCGAAGAGCAGATGCAGGCCGAATCCGCTGCGTTCATCAAGCTGACCATGGACGTTTACCGCGACTTCGGCTTCACCGACGTCGAGATGAAACTGTCCACTCGTCCGGAAAAACGTGTAGGTTCCGACGAGCTGTGGGATCGCGCCGAAGCGGCACTGGCGGCAGCCCTTGACAGCGCTGGCCTGCCGTACGATCTGCAGCCGGGTGAAGGTGCGTTCTACGGTCCGAAAATCGAGTTCTCGCTGAAAGATTGCCTCGGTCGCGTCTGGCAGTGTGGTACCTTGCAGCTCGATTTCAACCTGCCTGTCCGTCTCGGCGCCGAATACGTCTCCGAAGACAACAGCCGCAAACACCCAGTGATGCTGCACCGGGCGATCCTCGGTTCGTTCGAGCGTTTCGTCGGGATTCTGATCGAGCATTACGAAGGTGCATTCCCTGCGTGGCTGGCGCCAACCCAGGCAGTGATCATGAATATCACTGATAAACAGGCAGATTTTGTTGCAGAAGTAGAAAAAACTCTCAACGAAAGCGGATTTCGTGCCAAGTCCGACTTGAGAAATGAAAAGATCGGCTTTAAAATCCGCGAGCATACTTTGCTCAAGGTTCCCTATCTTTTGGTTATCGGAGATAAGGAAGTCGAGATGCAGACTGTCGCTGTGCGTACTCGTGAAGGTGCTGACCTGGGCTCGATGCCCGTCGCCCAGTTCGCTGAGTTTCTCGCGCAAGCGGTTTCCCGGCGTGGTCGCCCAGATTCGGAGTAATTATTATTAAGCGTGAAATGAGACAAGATAAACGAGCTGCACCGAAAGCCCCGATCAACGAGAATATCTCGGCACGCGAGGTTCGGTTAATTGGCGCTGATGGCGAGCAGATTGGCATCGTCTCGATTGATGAAGCGCTTCGTATTGCTGAAGAAGCAAAGCTTGATCTGGTAGAAATCTCTGCTGACGCAGTCCCACCGGTTTGCCGGGTGATGGACTACGGCAAATCGATCTTCGAGAAGAAGAAGCAGATTGCAGCAGCGAAGAAAAACCAGAAGCAGATTCAGGTAAAAGAAATCAAGTTTCGTCCAGGGACGGAGGAAGGGGATTACCAGGTAAAACTGCGCAACCTGGTACGTTTCCTGAGTGACGGGGACAGGGCCAAGGTATCCTTGCGATTCCGCGGCCGTGAGATGGCCCACCAGGAGCTGGGGATGGAACTCCTCAAGCGGGTTGAAGCTGACCTGCTCGAGTACGGTTCGGTCGAACAGCATCCTAAGATGGAAGGACGCCAGCTGATCATGGTCATCGCCCCGAAAAAGAAGAAGTAATCAACAGGGCACGGCAGGCCTTCTGATTATGTTTATCAACTGAATGCGGAGTATCCGAACATGCCAAAAATGAAAACCAAAAGTGGTGCTGCTAAGCGGTTTCTGAAAACTGCTAACGGTATCAAGCACAAGCACGCTTTCAAGAGCCACATCCTGACCAAAATGTCGACCAAGCGTAAGCGTCAACTGCGCGGTAGCAGCTTGCTGCATCCGTCTGACGTGGCAAAAGTCGAGCGCATGCTGCGCCTTCGTTAATTTTAGTCAAGAATAGAGGAAGTAACTCATGGCTCGTGTAAAGCGTGGCGTCATTGCCCGTAAGCGTCACAAAAAAATTCTGAAACTTGCTAAAGGCTACTACGGCGCACGCTCCCGCGTATTCCGTGTTGCCAAGCAAGCGGTAATCAAGGCAGGCCAATACGCCTACCGTGACCGTCGTCAGAAAAAACGTCAGTTCCGCGCTCTGTGGATCGCTCGTATCAACGCTGGTGCTCGTGTTAACGGTCTGTCCTACAGCCGTTTCATCGCTGGCCTGAAAAAAGCGTCCATCGAGATCGACCGTAAGGTTCTGGCTGATCTGGCAGTGAACGAAAAAGCGGCGTTTGCTGCGATTGTCGAGAAAGCTAAAGCCACCTTGGCTTAAGTACCCCCGACAGTCACCCGGCCTCACATCTGTGGGGCCAGGTGTTAAACGTCATAAATAGGGGAAGAGCCTTCAAGCTCTTCCCCTATTTTGTATCTGGAGTCTGTACATGGAAAACCTGGATGCGCTGGTCTCTCAAGCACTAGAGGCTGTGCAAAGCGCTGAAGATATCAATGCCCTGGAGCAAATCCGGGTTCAATACCTTGGCAAAAAGGGTGAATTGACTCAGGTGATGAAGACCCTGGGGAATTTGCCGGCAGAAGAGCGTCCGCAAGTCGGCGCCCTGATCAACGTTGCCAAGGAGCGTGTTACAGGCGTTCTCAATGCGCGCATGGCTCTGTTTGAAGAAGCCGAACTGGCTGCCAAACTGTCTGCCGAATCCATTGACGTGACGTTGCCGGGCCGTGGCCAGACCTCCGGTGGTCTGCATCCTGTGACCCGGACTCTGGAACGAGTCGAGCAGTTCTTCACCCGCATCGGCTACGGCATCGCCGAAGGCCCTGAGGTCGAAGACGACTATCACAACTTCGAAGCGCTCAACATCCCAGGCCACCACCCGGCCCGGTCGATGCATGACACCTTCTATTTCAATGCGAACATGTTGCTGCGCACCCATACCTCGCCGGTACAGGTCCGCACCATGGAGTCCAAGCAGCCGCCGATCCGCATCGTCTGCCCAGGCCGTGTGTATCGCAGCGACTCGGATATCACCCACTCGCCGATGTTCCACCAGGTCGAAGGCCTGCTGGTCGATCGCGACATCAATTTCGCCGACCTCAAAGGCACCATCGAAGAATTCCTGCGGGTGTTCTTCGAAAAAGAGCTGGCCGTTCGTTTCCGTCCTTCGTACTTCCCGTTCACCGAGCCATCCGCTGAAGTCGACATGGAATGCGTGATGTGCAGCGGTAAAGGCTGCCGCGTCTGCAAGCAGACCGGCTGGCTGGAAGTCATGGGCTGCGGCATGGTGCACCCGAACGTGCTGCGCATGTCCGGCATCGATCCGGAAGAGTTCTCCGGTTTTGCCTTCGGCATGGGTGTCGAGCGTCTGGCAATGCTCCGTTACGGCGTGAACGACTTGCGTCTGTTCTTCGACAACGACTTGCGGTTCCTCGCGCAATTTCGCTAGTCGTAACGAATTCTTAGGAGAGCAGGATGAAATTCAGTGAACAATGGCTGCGTGGCTGGGTTAGCCCGCAGGTAAGTCGCGACGAGCTGGTTGCTCGTCTGTCGATGGCGGGTCTGGAGGTCGATAGCGTGACCCCGGCCGCCGGTGTATTCAGCGGCGTGGTGGTGGGCGAGGTGCTGAGCACCGAGCAGCACCCTGATGCCGACAAGTTGCGTGTGTGCCAGGTCAGCAATGGCGCGGAAACCTTCCAGGTCGTGTGCGGTGCGCCAAACGTGCGTCCGGGCCTGAAGATTCCGTTCGCCATGATCGGTGCCGAACTGCCGGGCGACTTCAAGATCAAGAAGGCCAAGCTGCGTGGCGTCGAGTCCAACGGCATGCTCTGCTCGCAAGCCGAGCTGCAGGTCGGTGAAGGCAACGACGGTCTGATGGAACTGCCGGCCGATGCGTCGGTGGGCGAAGATTTCCGTGTGTACCTGGATCTGGAAGATGCCAGCATCGAGGTCGACCTGACCCCGAACCGTGGCGACTGCCTGTCGCTGGCCGGTCTGGCCCGTGAAGTGGGTGCGCTGTACGACACGCCGGTCGCTCGCCCGGTGGTCATGACCATTCCGGCTGTGCACGACGAAGTGCGTCCGGTAGAAGTGCTGGCGCCTGCCGCCTGCCCGCGTTACCTGGGTCGTGTCATCCGTAACGTTGATCTGTCCAAACCAACCCCGCTGTGGATGGTTGAACGCCTGCGCCGCGCCGATGTGCGCAGCATCGACGCTGCCGTCGACATCACCAACTACGTGATGCTCGAGCTGGGTCAGCCGCTGCACGCTTTTGATCTCGCCGAGATCAATGGCGGCATCCGCGTACGCATGGCGGAAGAGGGTGAGAAGCTGGTTTTGCTCGACGGTCAGGAAGTCAGCCTGCGTAGCGATACCCTGGTGATTGCCGACCACACCCGCGCTCTGGCGATTGCCGGCGTAATGGGTGGCGAGCACAGCGGTGTGTCCGCAACCACTCGCGACGTTTTCCTGGAAAGTGCCTTCTTCGATCAGATCGCTGTGGCGGGCAAGGCTCGTTCCTACGGCTTGCACACCGACGCCTCGCACCGTTACGAGCGTGGCGTGGACTGGCAACTGGCCCGTGAAGCCATGGAGCGCGCCACTGGCCTGCTGCTGGAAATTACCGGTGGTGAAGCCGGCCCGATCATCGAGACCGTCAGCGAACAGCACCTGCCATCGATCGCGCCGATCACCCTGCGTGCGCAGCGCATCACCCAGATGCTGGGGATGGAAATGGATTCGGCGCAGGTCGAGCGTCTGCTCAGCGCCTTGGGTCTGAAGATTTCCGCTGACGGCGCAGGGCAGTGGCGCGTAGAAGTGCCAAGTCACCGCTTCGACATCAGTCTGGAAGTCGATCTGATCGAAGAGCTGGCGCGTCTGTACGGCTATAACCGTCTGCCGGTTCGTTACCCGCAAGCGCGTCTGGCGCCGCAAGCGAAGGCTGAAGCACGCAGCGAATTGCCTGAGCTGCGTCGTCTGCTGGTAGCCCGTGGTTATCAGGAAGCGATCACTTACAGCTTCATAGATCCGAAACAGTTCGAACTGTTCAACCCGGGCGTTGAGCCGCTGTTGCTGGCCAACCCGATTTCCAATGATATGGCTGCCATGCGTTCCTCGCTGTGGCCGGGCCTGGTCAAGGCGTTGCAGCACAACCTGAACCGCCAGCAGGATCGCGTGCGTCTGTTCGAAAGCGGTCTGCGCTTCGTCGGTCAGCTGGAAGGTCTGAAGCAAGAACCGATGCTGTCGGGTGTTGTTTGCGGCAGCCGTCTGCCGGAAGGTTGGGCGCAGGGTCGCGACACCGTCGATTTCTTCGACGTGAAGGCTGATGTTGAAGCGGTGTTGGGCTTTGCCGGTGCACTGGATACCTTCACTTTCACTCCGGGTAAACACCCGGCGCTGCACCCGGGGCAAACCGCGCGCATCGAACGTGACGGGCGTGAAGTCGGCTTTATCGGTGCGATTCACCCGGAGCTGTCCAAGGCCCTGGGTCTGGATCGTCCGGTCTTCGTCTTCGAGCTGGTTCTGGCTGAAGTCGCTTCCGGAAAAATGCCGCAATTCCACGAGTTGTCGCGTTTTCCTGAAGTGCGTCGTGACCTTGCACTGATCGCGCACAAAGACGTCGCGGCCTCGGCTGTACTGGACGTAATCCGTGAAAATGCAGGCGAATGGCTCACGGATCTCAGGCTGTTTGACGTGTATCAGGGTAAAGGCATTGATCCTGATAGAAAAAGCCTTGCAGTTGGCTTGACCTGGCAGCATCCATCGCGCACTCTTAATGACGATGAGGTGAATTCGACGACGCAAAATATCCTCACCTCGCTCGAACAAAGGTTGAACGCCACGTTAAGGAAGTGACGTATGGGGGCTTTGACGAAAGCTGAGATGGCGGAACGTCTGTATGAAGAGCTGGGCCTGAACAAGCGAGAAGCCAAGGAGTTGGTTGAACTGTTTTTCGAGGAAATCAGGCACGCTCTTGAAGACAACGAGCAGGTCAAATTGTCCGGTTTCGGCAATTTCGACCTTCGGGACAAACGCCAGCGGCCTGGCCGCAACCCGAAAACGGGGGAAGAAATCCCGATCACGGCTCGCCGTGTGGTCACCTTTCGTCCAGGGCAGAAGTTGAAGGCCCGAGTTGAGGCTTATGCTGGAACCAAGTCATAACGACGAACTACCCGTCATCCCGGGCAAACGCTACTTCACCATTGGTGAAGTCAGCGAGCTGTGTGCGGTAAAACCACACGTGCTGCGCTACTGGGAGCAGGAGTTTCCTCAACTCAACCCCGTCAAACGCCGCGGAAACCGCCGGTATTATCAGCGCCAGGATGTGCTGATGATCCGGCAAATCCGCGCGCTCCTTTACGATCAGGGATTCACCATCGGCGGCGCGCGTCTGCGCTTGTCCGGTGATGAAGCCAAAGACGACACCACCCAATACAAGCAAATGATCCGCCAGATGATCGCTGAGCTTGAAGATGTACTGGTGGTGCTCAAGAAATAAAAAGCTGCGTTTGAATACTTCCAGTTTTCAAAAGCTTGCGATATATTCTTGAGCGCTCTTCGAGACGAGGGGCGGGTTTCAAACCAGTCGGGGCGTAGCGCAGTCCGGTAGCGCACTAGCATGGGGTGCTAGGGGTCGAGTGTTCGAATCACTCCGTCCCGACCATATTTTTCAATGACTTAGCCCAACTCTAACCAGCTGGGCTTTTTCATGCGTAGGGAGTTTTTCGGGACTTCATCTAAGCCGATCATCCAGATCGGCTTTTTTGTGCCTTCGCAAAACCCGCGCAAAAAAGGTCGCTGGATGAAAAGTTTGGATCACTTGATAGACAAGCGGGATCCGGCTGCGCAGCCATTTGATGTCGGGTTGATACTCTGCCAGCCAGGGCTGAAGATGCTCGCTCAGATACACGAATGAAGTGCAGGCCACATCTTTTTCGTCATGGGTTCCTAAGAAAATGGATAAGTTATCTCGCTTGAACTCGCTTTTGATTCAGCACAATGCGGTCGTTTCGCTGAATATCGAAATTCAAGACTTCAAGTACAGCCTGGCCTTGACGATGTCGTCGCTCGATGACGCAGCAGAAAGCGCGATCACTATAAATTTTCAGGATGTCAGTGCGCTTGATCTAAGTGGCTTTGGTGGCGGGCTGACTCAATTCATGGAGCTCGTCGTTACCCGAATCGATCGTGGGCTCGACAGGATCAGATATGAATTAAAAGACGTAGAGGACGAGAAAATATCGTTCTACTTCTTTACCTTCAGTGAGCCTATTCATTCGGAGCAATCTTGTGGGTTTGATTGACCGCACTCCCCTGAAGCGCCATTAAATATTGGCGATCGGTTGCCGATACTCCGGTATCTAAATTCCGATCGAGCGAAGGCGCATGGACATCAGCAATACCAGCAGTGAATATCAAAAGCCGAAAAATCTCGCAGGGCTGGGCCGTCGCTGGGGTGGGCAGATCATCGATACGTTGATCACCTACTTTTTGATCCTCTTCGTAGGACGGCTGGCGGAGTTTATTGGTTTGCCGCCAAATGCGGTGGCTGTCCTGGCTCTTGGTACGGGTGTGGCGTATTACCTGTTTTCCGACGCAATGCCCAACGGGCAAAGCCTGGGTAAAAAGCTGCTGGGGATGTCGGTGATTGATGAGCGTAGCTACTTGAACTGCAATCTGTATCAATCGTTCATACGCAATATCACAACGCCGTTTCTGAACATCCTCGACTGGATTTTTATCTTCTTTGGCTCGCGCAAACGCCTGGGCGACATGCTTGCGTCAACAATTGTGATTCGTGTCAGGTGAGTCAAGTGGGGCAACGGCAGTCGCCCAAGTGTTAAGGTTTCGAATCTTGCTGAATATCCTCCGAGTCACTGGAGGTTGCGGCGTCCTTCTGCGTTTCTTGCGGTTCGGCGCCGGAGTTTGAGCCTGACGCTTCTTCGCCTTTTTTATTGGCTTTTTCCTCGTTGGACTCTGAGCTTTGCGCCTGATTTGTGCCGGAGGAGGCCGTCGGTGTTGCTGCCGAACTGGTCTGCGTGAAGAGCGAGCCAGTCAACAGCAGGCTTGCAAGCGTCAGGGTTGCAATCGACTTGTTCATGATCTGAGTCTTCCGCGAGATGTGGGTAACTCTTTGGAGGCATGAACAGGCCTAAGGTGCTGGCCGTTGGACGAGCGGTAAAGTCACAGATACCCGGCCCAATGTGAAAGTAGAAGGATTTCTACCAAGCCGACCACAAACATGACCGCGACAAAGCGCCGCGAAAACACCGCGCTATATTTTGCGGCCTTGCAAGTCGGCCCATTCAATCCCGAAGCGGCTCAGGTATTTTCTCAAGCGATCTGCATCATTCGGCTGCGCCTTGGCCTGGCGCGATACGCCGAACAGTCTGCGTCCGGCATCCGACAGACTGTCCGCTTGCCGACATACTTCAATTACCGCTTTCAATTGCAATCGATCAAACAGGTCGAGGCTATCGGCGTCTCCCGGGAGGTCATCCGACACGCCGTCCGCTTGCGCCAGTCCCCACGCATAACGCAGTCGATCAATTTCTTCCTGCACTTGCGCCTCATCAATTCGTCCGCTGTCCGCCAGCGTGGCCATCCGGGTAATCGACGCTGACAGTTCGCGAAAGTTGCCCAGCCATGCTGCTTCCCGAGAGCTGGCGAAGGCGAGGTAGCGTCGGCGCGCTTCGAGGTTGAAGCGCACCAGTTGGCCGTGATCGCGAGCGTGACGTTCGAGCTCGAAATCGATGTTGGGCTCGATGTCTTCGCGGCGGCCGGCCAGGCCGGGCAAGTCAAATGTCCAGAGGTTGATGCGTGCGTACAGATCCTCGCGGAACAGGCCTTCGGCGACGCGGCTGCGCAGATCGCGGTGAGTACCGGCGATGATCAGGAAGTCGCTATCGACCTCCTTGTCGGAGCCGAGCGGAAAGAAGCGCTTTTCTTCGATCGCCTTGAGCAGCATCGCCTGTTCGTCCGCGCCCAGCTCACCGATTTCATCGAGAAACAACATGCCGCCGTCCGCTGCCCGTAGCAGGCCGTCGCGGGCGTTCTGCGCGCCGGTGAATGCGCCTTTGACGTGACCGAACAAAGCCGACATCGCACCGTCGCCCCGCAGGGTGGCGCAGTTCACCTCAACAAACCGGCCCTGCATTTGATGGCGGCTGCGTTTGAGTTCATAGATGCGTCGGGCGAGAAACGATTTGCCGGCGCCGGTCGGGCCGATCAGCAGCATGGGCGCCTTGGAGCGCACGGCCACGCGTTCAATCTGTTCGATGGAGCGGTTGAACGCCGCGTTACGGGTGGCGATGCCGGACTTCAAGAACTCCAGGCCTTCGAGGCGTTTGTTGGCGAAACGCGAGGCGATGCGGTCATAGCGCGACAGGTCGAGGTCGATCAGCGCGTGAGTGCCGGTGGCTTGTTCATCTTCGCTTTTGCGTCGGGCGGGGGAAGTCTGGATCAGGCGCGCCGGCAGATAGCGTGCTTCGGTCAGCAGGAACCAGCAAATCTGCGCGACGTGGGTGCCGGTGGTGATGTGAACCAGATAGTCCTCGTGCTCGGTATCGAAGCTGTAGGCCGTCGTGAAGTCATGCAGTGCGCCGTAGACCTCTTCGAAATCCCACGGATTGCGCAGTGCCATGGGGTGCAGGTGTACCTCGGTTTCCGGCGAGACCTGCTGGATATCGGCGCGAACCCGTTCAGCGAGGCTGATGTCGCGCGCGTCGATACCGTGAATCAATTCCAGGCGATGGATCAGCACGTCCGGTTGCTGGCACAGGCCCACGCTAGGTCGCCAGTGGCTCCAGCGATTGGCGCCTTTGCCAACGCGGTCCAGGGTGGCGCCGATAAAACCGATGGCGACGGTGCGTTTGTTGGGCATGGCTATCTCAAAAGATAAATGACGATATCAAATGATAGGTTTCTCACACTGGGTTTGTCTTTGGTTCAGCTCAAAGAAATCGATAAAAAATAAAAAAACTATATAAATCAATAAGATAAAAAATAAATTTTGCGCCTATCAAAAACTGGCACAGCCGCTGCAATACCTATCGCAACGAACAGGACAACACAGCGAGACGCCACGATGGCCAACTTCAAACTCTTCAACACGCAATCGAAACAGCTGGCAGCCTGCGACACTTTGAATGCCTCCGGCGCCTCGGCATATGCCTACACGCCGAAGCATCAACTGGCTCAACTGGCGGTCACCGGTTGCCTGAACCAGACGTTTTACGCCAGCGCTGAAAGCCAGCTGGATCAAGTGTTGAAGCTGGTGGCTGAACTCGACAGCCGTTTCGTGGCGAAGGCTGCTGTCTACGCTCGCCAAAAGGGCCACATGAAAGACATGCCGGCATTGCTGCTCGCGGCGTTAACGGCGAACCGTTCGACGTTGGTACCTGAGGTGTTTGAACAAGTGATCGACAGCGGCAAGATGTTGCGCAACTACGTGCAGATCCTGCGCAGTGGCGCCACCGGGCGCAAATCCCTCGGTTCGCAACCCAAGCGTCTGGTGCAGAACTGGCTGAACCGCGCGACCGAACGTCAACTGCTGCAAGCGTCGATTGGCAACCAGCCATCGCTGGCGGACGTGGTGAAGATGGTTCACCCAAAGCCGGCTGAGGCCTGGCGCGAAGCGTTCTTCGCCTGGCTGATCGGCAAACCGGTGGATGTGCAGGCATTGCCCGAGTTGACCCGTGATTTGCTGGCATTTCGCAGCGGTGCGAGTCGCGAAGTCCCCGCAGTACCGTTTCAACTGCTCGGCAACGAAATTCTGAGCAAAGAGCAATGGGCGGCGCAGGCCTGCAACATGGGCTGGCAGGGGTTGCGCATCAACCTCAACACCCTGGCGCGGCATGGCGCGTTCGAGGTTCCGGGTTGCGTCGAGTACGTGGCCGCGCGACTTGCAGATCCGCAAGAAGTGGCTAAGGCGCGGGTTTATCCATACCAGTTGCTGGCGGCCTATCGGATGGTTGGCGATAACGTACCGCTGCAGATCCGCGAGGCGTTGCAGGAAGCACTTGAGTTGTCGCTGGCCAACGTGCCGAAGCTGGAAGGCGCGGTGGTGGTTTGCCCGGACATATCGGGTTCGATGGGCAGCCCGGCGACCGGTTATCGTCAGGGCGTGACCACGGCGGTGCGTTGCATCGATGTGGCGGCACTGGTCGCGGCAGCGGTGTTGCGCAAACAGCCGGCGGCGCGGGTGATGCCGTTCGAAGTGAAGGTGGTGGATATCAAGCTCAATCCACGGGACAGCGTGATCAGCAATGCGGAGAAACTGGCCGCGGCCTTTGGCGGCGGCACCAACTGCTCGGCGCCATTGAAGAAACTGGCGGACAGCAAGGCCAGGGTCGATACGCTGATTCTGGTATCGGACAACGAGTCCTGGATCGACACGCGGCGCCGTGGTGCCAGTGAGACCATGCTCCAGTGGGAGCGCATCAAGCGGATCAACCCGCAGGCACGGCTGGTGTGCATCGATATCCAGCCGGGTTATGCAACGCAGGCGGCGGACCGCGATGACATTCTGAATGTCGGCGGTTTCAGCGATGCAGTGTTCGATGTGGTCGAGCAGTTCACCAGCGGCCGTTACGGCGCGCAGCACTGGGTCGAAGCAATCGAGAATATGCAATGAATTGATTTGTCACAGGCGCTGAATGCCGGTGGGACTACATCCAAGACGTCTCATCAAACCCTTGTCAGCGTGTGTGACGGCACGAATGCCTGATGGCTGTACATCTGAGGCCGGTTAACCCCGGTGCGCGGCGACGCGCAACAGTCATCAACTTTTGTCGTGCCACCTTATTGAAAAAGAAGGCAGCGAATGCAACAGGTACTCCATCGGAACGCGGGTTCGAATCCCGCCCCGGCAACGGGGGCTCGACTGGCAGAGCCACAGTGTCTGTTTTTTTGTCGCTGCACATGACGGAACAACGCCGAATCATCGGCCAACGAATAAAGAATAGAGAAATGAAAGCACACACTTACCAACTGCTCGAAGTCGCCAACGGCAAGCCGATCAAACTCTGGACCGAAGGCGTCCCGGTGGAAAACGAGGCCCGCGAGCAGCTGATGAACACGGCAAAGATGCCATTCATCTTCAAGCATCTGGCGGTGATGCCGGATGTGCATCTGGGCAAGGGCTCGACTATTGGCAGCGTGATTCCGACGGTGGGCGCGATCATCCCTGCGGCCGTCGGCGTGGACATCGGTTGCGGCATGATCGCCGCACGCACGTCGCTGACCGCAGCCGACTTGCCGGACAACCTGCAAGGTCTGCGCAGCGCCATCGAGCAAGCGGTGCCCCATGGCCGCAGTTCGAACCGTTCTCGGCGCGACAAGGGCGCATGGGACGAGATTCCGCAGCAAGCCGATCAGGCCTGGGCGGGGCTTCAGCCACGTTTCAAACTGATCACCGACAAGTACCCGAAACTGACCAACACCAACAACCGTGGGCACTTGGGCACGCTCGGCAGCGGCAACCACTTCATCGAAGTGTGCCTGGATGAAGCCAACCGGGTCTGGTTCATGTTGCACAGTGGTTCTCGCGGTGTCGGCAACGCCATTGGCAACCTGTTCATTCAGATGGCTCAGGCGGATATGCGGCAACACATCGCCAACTTGCCGGATCGTGACCTGGCGTACTTCGAAGAAGGCAGCCAGCACTTCGATGATTACGTGGAAGCGGTGAGCTGGGCGCAGGACTTCGCCAGACAGAACCGCGAATTGATGATGCGCGCGGTGATTCAGGCCACGCGCCAGATCATTCGCAAACCGTTCGAGGTGGCGCTGGAAGCGGTCAACTGCCACCACAACTACGTGCAGAAAGAGCGGCATTTCGGCGAAGAAATCCTGGTCACCCGCAAAGGCGCGGTGTCGGCGAAGAAAGGTGAACTCGGGATCATTCCGGGTTCGATGGGCGCCAAGAGTTTCATTGTGCGCGGCCTGGGCAACGAAGAGTCGTTCAGCTCCTGCAGCCACGGCGCCGGCCGCACCATGAGCCGAACGAAGGCAAAGAATACATTCACCGTCGAAGACCAGATCCGCGCCACGGCGCATGTCGAGTGCCGCAAGGACGAAGCGGTGATCGACGAAATTCCGATGGCCTACAAGGACATCGACAAAGTCATGCACGCCCAGCGCGAGTTGGTGGAAGTGCTGCACACCCTGCGGCAAGTGGTGTGCGTCAAAGGATAAAAGGATCAGCAGTCATGGAATTTGCAGAACGCCACCCGCTGTGCGCCACGATGCGTGCGCGGGTACTGGAAGAGTTGGCGCGTATAGAGCGCGAGCGCAATGTCACGGTGTTGTACGCCTGTGAGTCCGGCAGTCGGGCCTGGGGCTTTGCCTCGACCGACAGCGACTACGACGTCCGGTTCGTGTACGTGGAAAAACCGCAGTGGTTCGTTCAGGTCGACACGCCGCGCGCTGTGATCGAGCGGCCATTGGACGACGAGCTGGACGTCAGCGGCTGGGAACTGCGCAAGACCCTCGGGTTGTTGCGCAAGTCCAACCCGACGTTGCTGGAGTGGCTCGACTCGCCATTGGTGTACCGCAGCGAAAGCGCGCAGGTTACGCAACTGCGGGAGCTGGCCGAAGCGTTCTACAGCCCGCCGGCAGCCCGCAACCACTATCTGTCGATGGCGAAAAACAACTTTCGCCAGTACCTGCAAGGCGACAGCGTACGGTTCAAGAAGTACTTCTACGTGCTGCGGCCGTTGCTGGCGGTGCGCTGGATCGATCAGGGGCGTGGGCGTCCACCGATGACCTTCGCCGAGCTGCTGACCACGGTCGACGACCGCGCACTGCTGGCTGAAGTCGACGAACTGCTGGCACTTAAACGCAATGCCGACGAGCGCGCCTACGGCCCGCGTCGTCCGGCGCTGCACAGGTTCATCACTGCCGAACTCGAGCGCGATGTGCCCACATTACTCAGAACTCAGGAAGACTCGCGACGACTGGATGACTACCTCAGGGACGTCGTCGGGCTGTATGCGTAAGGATTGAAATGGAACCGCAAGTGATTGAACTGGACGGCGCGATTGGCGGCGGTCAGGTGTTGCGCACCGCGCTGAGCCTGTCGATGGTGACGGGCCAGGCGTTTCGCATTAAACAGATTCGTGCCCGCCGCAGTCGGCCGGGATTGTTACGCCAGCATTTGACGGCAGTGATGGCGGCCGCCGAAGTCTGCGGCGCACGGATCGCGGGAGCGGAACTGGGCTCGCAGGAGTTGCGCTTCGAGCCGGGAGCGATTCGTTCGGGTGATTACCGGTTTGCGATCGGCACGGCCGGTAGTTGCACGTTGGTGTTGCAGACATTGCTGCCGGCGCTGTTGCAGGCGCCGGGCACAAGTCGCGTACGGATCAGCGGCGGTACGCATAATCCGTTGGCGCCGCCTGTCGATTTCCTTACGCGCAGCTGGTTGCCGTTGATGCGGCGCATGGGTGCCGGCATTGAGCTGGATCTGCTGCGTCACGGCTTTGTCCCGGCCGGTGGCGGTGAGATCGACGTCACGGTGCAGCCGTCGCAACTGACGCCGCTGGACCTGTGTGAGCGTGGGGCGCTGCTGTCGCAGCAAGCCTTGGCGCTGACGGCCGGTCTCGCACCGAGCGTCGCCGCGCGTGAACTGAATCAGGTGGCGAAACGCTTGCGCTGGGCAGCGGAAACTTTGCATCCGATCACGCTCGACCCGGCGCGTGGCCCCGGTAACGTGCTGTTACTGGAGTACGTGTTCGAGCAGGTCACCGAAGTCTTCAGTGCCTTTGGCCAGGTATTGTTACGGGCGGAGAAGGTCGCTGATACCGCAATCAATCAGGCGACAGACTGGTTACGCAGTGACGCTGCGATGGCGGAACACCTCGCCGATCAGTTGCTGCTGCCGATGGCGCTGGCCGGCGGTGGATCATTTACCACCCCAAGGATGACCGAGCATCTGCACAGCAACATCGCGGTGATCGAGCGCTTCTTGCCGGTCACTATCGAATGCTCGGAAGCGGGCCCCGAGCGTCTGCGGGTTGAGGTCCGCAGCTGTCGCTGATCGCGTCGCAGGCCCGGATCAATCTCGCAAATGCGGCAATTTGCTGGCCCCCAGGCTTGGGCTTCCCCGGCAAAATCGCCTTTTTTCAAAAGGTTAGGTTGGCTATATGCGGACGATTGTCATAACCGTTGCAACGCTTTCCCTGGCTGCTTTCGCTTCGACCATTGAAGCGAGGGAGTTGAGCAAGAGTCACCGGTTTGCCTGTACGTGGGGCTCGGACATCGCCGCCGGCGCACAACAGTCGAAGCTCTCGGGGATCTCGTTGTACGGCGCGCGCAAGCAGTTGCAGGTGCGCAAGTTCCAGCAACCGTGGATGCGCATGACGGCGATGGGGATTACCGAGCAGACCTACAACAGCACGTCGAAGCTCAAACCTGCAGCGGTCAAGCAGACCTATTACGAACAATGCGTGCGGCATGAGCTGGCCCAGCGATAAATCAAAAAGCCCAACCTGAAGAGGTTGGGCTTTTTCATGCCTGACGAAACGTCGGCGTTACTTGTCAGTCTCGCAATTGATCATCCACGACACCCCAAAGCGATCGACCAGCATGCCGAACCGGGCGGCCCAGAACGTGGTTTGCAGCGGCATGTCGACGCGAGCGTCCTTGGCCAGCGCGTTAAACACTCGCTCGGCTTCGGCAATGCTGTCGACGTTGAGGGAGATCGAGCACCCGCTCATGCCCCCGGTCGGGCGATCAGGTGTGGTGTCCGAGGCCATGATCATCTGGTCGCCAACCTTCAGGCAGGTATGGTTGACGAGGTTGTGGTGCTCTTTCGGTACGTGTTCGGCGGCGGGTGTTTCGCCGTAGGTCATCATTGTTTCGAGTTTGCCCTGCAAGGCTTGTTCGTAAAAGGTGAAGGCCTCGCGGCAGTTGCCGTTGAAGATCAGGTAGGGATTGATTCGCATGATGGCGTTCCTGGCAGTAGGCGCGGAGAGAGGCGATTTTCGCCAGGTTCCGCGAAAGGCGGTTAAACCATAGCAAAGCATTGGACGCCGCAACGGCCAGAGTTTTTCCAGATGTTTTTCTTCTGAAAACACCGCGCTTCAGCACGGATAAAACCTGCGGAGTACCATGACACCCTGTACGACCTATCGAGCTTGTTCTGCCATGCCTTTGATTTCCCGCTTCAACGCCCTGTTCGATCAGGCCCGGCGCGCCCTGTTGCTGGTCTGGGCGACTTCACGCGGGTTGTTTCTGGGCCTGGTGCTGGCGACCCTGATTGCCGGCGTTCTGCCGGCGTTGGCCGCATGGCTGGGCCAGCGCATTGTCGACGCGGTGGTGACGGCGATGCAGTTGCACGCGCAGCAAGGCGATGCACCGCTGTGGCCGGTGTTGCGTTATGTGCTGATGGAGGCGGGCGTGCTGGCGTTGTTGTCCGGTACACAACGGGCGCTCTCGGTGCAGCAGTCGTTGTTGCGGGTGCAGTTGGGGCAGAAGGTCAACACGCTGATTCTGGAGAAGGCGCAGACCCTGTCGCTGGTGCAGTTCGAGAACTCCGAGTTCTACGACAAGCTTGTGCGCGTGCGCCGCGAAGCCTCGACCCGGCCGCTGGCGTTGGTGATGAAGTCGCTGGGGTTGATCCAGAACCTGATCATGCTGATCAGCTTCGGTGTGCTGCTGGTGCATTTTTCGCCGTGGGCGCTGGTGTTGCTGGTCATTGGCGCGTTGCCGGTGTTCTTTGCCGAGGCGCATTTCTCCGGCGACGCTTTCCGCCTGTTCACCCGCCGTGCCCCGGAGAGTCGGCAGCAAAATTACATCGAAACCTTGCTGTCCCATGAGGCCTATATCAAAGAGGTCAAGCTGTTCGGCTTTGCGCCGTTGCTGTTGCAGCGTTATCGGGACACTTTTGCCAAGCTCTACGCCGAGGATCGGCGTCTGACATTGCGTCGTGATGGCTGGGGTTTCGGTCTCGGCTTGCTCGGCACCGGGGCGTTCTATCTGGCTTATGCCTGGGTGGTGATCGATGCGGTGCACGGCAATATCAGTCTCGGTCAGATGACCATGTACCTGGTGTTGTTCAAGCAGGGGCAGAGTGCGGTCAGCAGCAGCCTGAGTGCGATCAGCGGTTTGTATGAGGACGGTCTGTACCTGTCGAGCCTGTATGAGTATCTGGCCGAACCGGTGTTGGCTGATTGCGGTCATCTCACCGTCGGCGCGCGTCCGGGTGATGGCCTGCGTTTTGAGAACGTCGGTTTCCGCTATCCGGGGGCCAGCCGTGCCGCACTGGAAGGCATCGACCTGCACCTGGTGCCGGGCAAGAGTGTGGCGCTGGTGGGGGAGAACGGCTCAGGCAAAACCACGCTGATCAAATTGCTGACGCGCCTGTATCGGCCCGATCAGGGGCGGATTCTGCTTGATGGCAGCGATTTGCAGGATTGGGAAGAGAACACTTTGCGGCGGCGTATCGGCGTGATTTTTCAGGACTACATTCGCTACCAGTTCACCGTGGGCGAAAACATCGGCGTGGGGGATACCTCGGCGTTCAACGATGAATCGCGCTGGCAGGCCGCAGCGGCCGAAGGCATGGCCGCGCCGTTCATTGAAGGCCTCGACCGTGGCTATGCCACGCAGTTGGGCCGCTGGTTTGCTGGCGGTCAGGAGTTATCGGGCGGGCAATGGCAGAAGATTGCCTTGTCCCGGGCGTACATGCGCCGCGATGCCGACATCCTGATTCTCGACGAACCGACCTCGGCGCTGGATCCGGCAGCGGAAGCGGCAGTGTTCGAGCATTTCAGCCAACACACCGAAGGGCGCATGACCTTGTTGATTTCCCATCGCTTTTCCAGTGTGCGCAATGCCGATCAGATCATGGTGCTGGAGGGTGGACGGATACTGGAGAAGGGCGATCACAACAGCCTGATCGCTGCAAACGGGCACTACGCCAAGCTGTTCGATCTGCAGGCTCGCGGCTATCGCTAGGAATCCTGCGCGCTGCGCACCAATGCTGGGCCGGCCACGCGCGGCGCGGGTTTGGACTGCATCAGCGCATCGATCGCCTTGCGATAATTCTGCCCGCCCAGCGCCATGCTGTTGTTGTGGGTGGCACCCGGCACCAACAGCAGTCGTTTCGGTTGTCGGGCGGCGTTGAACAGCTGCTCGCTGAAGCGTGGCGGCACGAACGCGTCGGCCATGCCGTGTACCACCAGCAATGGCATGTGAATCTCGGCGATCTTGTCGATGGAGTCGAATTTCTGCGACAGCAGCCAGCGTACCGGCAGCGAAGTGTTGGCCACCGCCGCCGCCACATCGGCGAGAGAGGTGAAGGTCGACTCGATCACCAGGCCTTTGACCGGCAGCGGGGTATGGTCCCGAGCCGCGTCCTGGCCGAGTTCGGCGGCCAGATCAATCGCCACGGCACCGCCCAGGGAGTGACCGTAGATCAGGCGCTTGCTCGGGTCGGGCTGCAGCAGTTTGAAGCGCTCCCACGCCACACGGGCATCTTCGTACACGCTGCTTTCCGAAGGCAGATCGCCCTTGCTCTGGCCGAAACCACGGTAGTCGATCGCCAGTACCGAGTAGCCGGCCGCGCGCAATTGCTCGATGCGGAACAGCTGTCCGGTGAGGTTCCAGCGCACGCCATGCAGATAGAGAATCGCCGGAGCGTTCGGTCGTTCTGCGGGCCACCACCAGGCATGAATATTCTGCCCGGCCTTGAAGCTCTTGGGCTGCAAGTCGAGTTCCTGCACGCTGCCCGGCAAGCCGTGATACCAGCCGGCCGTGCCCGGTTCGATGCGAAACAGCAGTTTGCGCTCGGTGTGTTCGAGCACCGCACAACTCGTCGGCACGCCAATGATCAGCGCAGCCATGCAGGCGAACGCCAGACGGCGACGACGCAAACGGGTCATGAAGGACAGGAACATTAAACGGTTCACCACAACGCAGACAAAGAAGGCTTTTTACCAGAAGGCTCGGTCTGCGCGTGACTTTTTCGACCACCGTCTACT
Source organism: Pseudomonas sp. S150 (assembly GCF_004526365.1). Classification (NCBI taxonomy): domain Bacteria; kingdom Pseudomonadati; phylum Pseudomonadota; class Gammaproteobacteria; order Pseudomonadales; family Pseudomonadaceae; genus Pseudomonas; species Pseudomonas sp. S150. The sequence continues at coordinate 4,527,537 of NZ_CP038207.1, read as the reverse complement.
CGCAACGATTACAAAATGCTGCAGCTCAGCCCACGCGCAGGACGATTTTGCCGATGTGGTCGCCACCTTCCATGCGCGCATGCGCCTGGGCGGCATCGTTCAGCGAATAAACCTTATCGATGATCGGCAGGCAGCGTCCGGCGTTAAGCGCCGGCCACACGTGTTCGCGCAGTTGCTCGGCAATTTCGGCTTTTTCCTCTGCGGTGCGCGCTCGCAGCAACGAGCCAGTGATCACCGCACGCTTGGCCATGATCGCCAGCAGGTCGATGTCGTTGGCCTTGCCGCCACCAAGAAAGCCCAGCATCACCAGCCGGCCATCCATCGCCAGCGCGCTGACATTTCCGTTGAGGTACGAGGCGCCCATGATGTCGAGAATCGCGTTCACCCCCTGGCCTGCAGTTTTTTCGGCGATGACCGTGGCGAAATCCTGCTCGCGATAATTGATCGGCTGCCCACCCAGTTTGCTGATTGCCGCGCATTTATCGGCACTGCCGGCGGTGGCGAAGGCTTCGATGCCGAACTCGCGGCACAGCATCAGCGCGGTGGTGCCGATGCCGCTGGTGCCGCCGTGAATCAGCACGCGCTGACCGCGCTGAGCGTCGCCGAGGCCGAACAGGTTGGCCCACACGGTAAAGAAGGTTTCCGGGATAGCGGCGGCCTGCACCCAATCCAGTCCATCGGGGATCGGCAGGGTTTGCCCGGCCGGGACGTTGCAGTATTCGGCGTAACCGCCACCGTTGGTCAGCGCGCAGACCTTGTCCCCCACGGCAAACTGACTGACACCGGCACCCAGCGCCACCACTTCGCCGGCCACTTCCAGACCGGGGATCGGGTTCATGCCCGGCTTCATCGGGTATTTGCCGGCGCGTTGCAGGGCGTCGGGGCGGTTGATCCCGGCGGCATGCACGCGGATCAGCACTTCGCCGGCTGCCGCGACGGGCAGGGACACACGTTTGGCTTGCAAGACTTCCGGGCCACCGGGTTGAGTGATTTCGATCCGGGTCATTTCGTTGGGCAAAGTCATGTCGATTCCTGTTGCTTTAGGTTCTGAAGATGGGAGCGCAGCCCGCGGGCAATGATTCCCTTCAATTTTCACAGACGCGTGGTTCAGTCGCTGAGGGCAGCCATTTCAGGGCGTGCTCCAGAAGGATCGCCACGGCAATCGCCCCTGCGGCGATCACGAAGAGCATTGCGTGCTGACCGCCCGTGGCATTGAACAGCGCCGAATAGGCAAATCCGGCCAGCGCCTGAAACGTGGCAAACGATACGGTCGCGCGGCTCCAGGCGATTTGCTGGCGATGGTGATCCGGCACCAGTTCATGCACGCGGGCCAAGGCCAGCGGGACGATGCCGGGCGGGAATGAACCGATGATCACTGCCAGCACGGCCAACGCCATGAAAGAGTGGGAAACCGCCAGCAGTCCCAGCGCAATCGCCTGCACCACCAATACCAGCCGGATGCCCATCCGCGCGCCAAGCCGGTCCGCGAGAAAGCCGTAACTTACCGGGCCGACAATTGCGCCCAGGCCATACATCACCCAAACCAGTGCACCAATCTGCGCCCCGGCACCGAGCCCGCGAGCCACGTAATCCACCAGAAACACCATGGCCGGCACCAGACCTGCGGCCATGAATGCGTATTGGCCGAACAGCAAATAGACGGCGGAGGGCGTTGGCTCAACCGTCGCGCCTGCGTGAGTGGCGGTCGGGTGCGGTAGATCAGCAGGCCAGCCAAACCAGCTGATCGCGGTCAGCAACAACGACAATCCGCCCAGTCCCAACCAGGTGGCGGGCAGGCCCATATTCAACAAGGGCGGGACAAGGGTTCCGGAGGCGGCGATGCCCAGGCCGATACCGAGAAAAATCGCACCGCTGGCCAGCCCTTTGCGGGATGCCGGCACGTGGGGCAGAACAGTCGCCGCCACCAGCACCATAATTGCGCCGCCGGTAATCCCCGACAACAACCGCCAGCCAAAGAACCAGCTCACCGACAATGGAAATGCACAGGCAAAAAACGCTGCGGTGACCAGCAGCATCATCAGTCGCAGGGCGTTTTTATTGCCCAGTTGCCGCGCTATCGGCCGGCCGAGCAGGGCGCCGATCAGATAGCCGACCAGATTGGCTGCGCCGAGGTAGACCACGTCGTTGGCAGAAAACCACTGCGCCTGAATCAGCGAGGGAATAAGCGGTGTGTAGGCAAAACGCGCCAGACCAATGCCGACCAGGCTGGCGCAGAGTCCCGAGAAAATCGGTAACGCTGAGGTGGATGTACGCATGACAGCATTCCTGAGGAAGGTCTATGGCGCTCAGGATATCGGCTATCTTTGCTGCGGTAATGCAGCGATTTGGCTTTATAGTGATGCAAATTCGCATCGGTGGAGGGCAGCATGAACTGGGATGATGCGCGGGTATTTCTCGCAGTATGCAGAGAGTCGACCTTACGCGGCGCAGCGCGGGTTTTGGGGGTGGATCAGGCGACTGTCGGGCGACGGATCACGGCGCTGGAAAAGTCCCTGAGCGCGACCTTGTTCCTGCGCACCTCCGACGGCTACGCATTGACCGCAGTCGGCGAAGCCGCGCTCAAAAGCGTGGAGAAAATGGAGCAGTCGGCGCTGGAACTTGAGCGGCAGATTCAGGGCCTGGATGATCGTCTGACCGGCACCGTACGCGTCAGCACCACCGACTCGCTGGCCATCGACTTCCTGATCCCGGCCATTAGCCGCCTGCACGCGCTGCACCCGGACGTGCGTGTGCAACTGGACGCCTCTACGCAGATCCTCAGCCTGGCCAAGCGCGAGGCCGACATCGCCGTGCGCAATACCCGGCCTGACAATCCCGATCTGATCGCGCGGCGGATTGCGCGCTGGCCCGTGGGATTGTTCGCATCACAGGCGTATATCGACGCCCATGGCATCCCGCCTCAGGGTACGGCGTTCGAAGGCCATGATCTGGTGGTCTACCAACCGTATTTGCAGACGCACAAGGACATGACGCTGGTTTGCGAACCGCTGCATCGCGGGCGGATTGTCGCCAGCCTGAGCTCCAGTCTGCTGGTACGCCGCTCGATTGCGGCTGGCCTGGGCGTAGGAGAAATTCCGCTGTACATGGGCGAGCGCGATGGCCTGATCAGGCTTTGGCCGGAGCGCAATCGCCCGCAACCGTATGAGGTCTGGCTGGTGACCCACGCGGACTTGCGCCACACCGCACGGGTCAGGGCGGTGATTGAGCAGATTGTCGAGGCGTTTGCACTGGAGAATGAGTGACGGCTCAAAGCGCTTTGGAGAAGCTACATCGTCTGATGAAACGCCCTACATCCACAGCAGAATCTGCCGGCTTGTGGGCTTGGAGCGCCAGTCCTAAGGTTGATGCAACTCGCAGCGCCAGGAAATCGGTGCGCCAGAGAAGGTATCGCTAACCCAGGGAAGGGGATCGGATTGAAAGCCAGGGAATTCGAGCAATATCAAAGCTTCGACACATTGAGCAAAGGTCGTAACACACAAGCCATGAACGCTATCAGCCGTGAAGAATTCAACGCCAGGATCGAGACCATCGAGGCAAGGATGGATGCTCGGGTAGAGCGAGTGCATGCAGATATCCGAGAGTTCCTTTGCTCCCAGGCAGAGCGAGACAAGGCGAATGAGCGCATTCAGGTCGAACGGGATAAACGCTACGACTCGATGATTCAAGGCATTGCCATCGAGTCCAGAGAGGCGCTCAAAAAGGCGGGTACCGTCAATGCCAACGTCTGGATGGCAACGGCTGTGCATCTGTTTGGTGTGGTCAGCATTGTCGTGGGTGGCTATTTCGCCAGTCAGGCCAACCTGTATGCAGCGATACAAACAACCTTGGCGGCGGTTCAGGCGGGCAAAGAAGTCGGCGCAGCCAAGCCTGCCGAGCAGCCATCACCGGTGTTGCCAAAATAAAAAAACGGCCTTCAATCGAAGGCCGTTTTTGTTGGCTTTGGAAACCCTGCCTCATGGCATTTGCGGCAGCTCTTGCGGACGCAGGTCAAACACCAGCACTTCGGCATCCACGCCATTGCTCAGGGTCAGTGCCTGTTCTTCACGAACCCGCACGCCGTCACCTTCCTGCAGCAACTGGCCGTTGAGTTCAACACTGCCGCGAGCCACATGCACGTAGGCGTAACGGTTGGCGGACAGTTTCAGGGTGGCGCTTTCCTTGCCGTCGAACAACCCGGCGTAAACCCGCGCATCCTGGCGTACTGTCAGCGAACCATCGCTGCCGTCCGGCGAGATGATCAGTTGCAGGCGACCACGTTTTTTTTGCGCACTGAAGTGCTCCTGTTGATAGCGCGGTTTGGCGCCGCTGATCTCCGGCACAATCCAGATCTGCAAAAAGTGCACGGGCTTGGTGGCCGAATGGTTGAACTCGCTGTGCGCCACGCCGCTGCCGGCGCTCATCAGTTGTACGTCGCCAGGGCGGATCACCGAGCCGGTGCCCAACGTGTCTTTATGTTCCAGCGCACCTTCGAGCACGTAGGAAAAGATCTCCATGTCGCGATGCGGGTGCTGGCCGAAACCTTTGCCGGCGGCAACGCGGTCATCGTTGATCACCAGCAGGTCGGAAAAACCCTGTTCACGCGGGTCGCGGTAGCTGGCAAAGGAAAAGGTGTGGAACGACTTCAACCAGCCATGATTGGCGAGGCCACGATCGGAGGCTTTGCGAAGAGTCAGCATGATGAAATCTCCTTGGGGGACGTGAATTCGTCCGAGTGAGGAGAAGGTTACTGTTTACTCTTCGGGGTAATAAGTAGATGGAAATTGAAATACTGTCCCTTTCTGGTTGACAGTTGTGTGCGCTTGATCACGTATTTTTTTCCGACGATTGTGTCGCAGTTGGCCATAATGCTCAGCCAGTCTTGTCCGTCCATTTTTCATTATCAGTGATGTGTACCCCATGAAAACCGTGGCCATGGTGTTGTTCCCCGACTTTCTGCTGCTCGACATGGCCGGGCCGCTGGAAGTGTTCTCGGTGGCCAATCGCTATTTGAAACCGGAGTCGCACTATCAGCTGACGACCCTTGGCACCGAGCGCGGGCCATTGCGTGCGTCCAACGGTGTGCTGGTACACACCGACCGGCATATCGAACAAGCCCTTGAGCGCTACGATTTGCTGCTGGTACCCGGTGGGCCGGGGGCTTACAACGAAAAACACCCGGCGTTGCTGGCCTGGCTGAAAGCCGCCGTGCCCTGTGCCGAGCGATATGGTTCGATCTGCACCGGCGCCTTCGTGCTCGGCCATGCCGGGTTGCTCGACGGCTATCGGGTGACCACTCACTGGAACTACACCGAACGCCTGATCAAGGCATTTCCAAAGGCGAGCGTCGCCACCGACCAGATTTTCATTGAGGATCGCAATCTGATCACCTCTGGCGGGGTCACGGCCGGCATCGACCTGGCGCTGGCGCTGGTGGCGCAGGATCACGGCAAGAAGTTGGCCCAGGACGTCGCCAAAGTGCTGCTGGTGGTGATGAAACGTCAAGGCGGACAGGCGCAGTTCAGCCCCTTGATGGCGGCGGTGGCGCCTCAGGAAACACCGATCACCCGAGTACAGAATTACGTCCTGGACCATCTCGACGAAGTGTTCAGTGTCGAGCGCATGGCAGGATTGGCCAACATGAGTGCACGGCACTTCGCGCGGACGTTTGTCCGCGACATCAATATGACGCCGATGGAGTTCCTGCAAAGTGCGCGTATCGACTGCGCACGAAATCTTTTGGAAACCACTGACCTGCCTTTGAAAACCGTGGCCTACAAGAGTGGTTTTGGCAGTGTTCGGCACATGCGTCTGTTGTTCGCGGAAAAACTTGGCCTTACCCCTGTGCAATACCGCGAACAGTTCAGCTAGAGCGGTTCTGTCCGTTGTGCGCACCCGGATGTCCGTGCTGCGCCCTGTGTGAAGGTTGTGCCGTCATCGCAGGCTGCCAAGATAGTTGGCATGAACAGCCTCAACGATTTGCACTCGGCGTCAGTCCTGTATTTCGGCCCTTACGCCTTTCATTTGCGCCAACGGCTGATCCTCGACGGGGATCGGCAACTGCGCATGGGCGGGCGTGCGCTGGATATTCTGCAGGTGCTGGTCGAGCGTGCAGGCCGAGTGGTCAGAAAGGAAGAGTTGATTGCACGGGTCTGGCCCACTTCGGTGGTCGAAGAGATCAATCTTCGCGTCCACATTGCCGCCCTGCGCCGGGCGCTCGGTGACGGTGAGAACGGCCAGCGCTACATCGTCAATGTGCCGCAATGTGGCTACAGCTTCGTTGCTCCGGTGCACGGCGACAATTTCGAGCACGTGGCCCTGGAACACCTGCAAGCGCCACAACACAACTTGCCTGTGCGGCTGACGCCGGTGACCGGTCGCGATTCAGTGGTGGGCTCGATGGTGCGGCAATTGCCACTGTGCCGATTGATGACCGTGACGGGGCCTGCGGGTGTCGGCAAAACCACGGTGGCGTTGCGTGCTGCAGAGTTGCTGTTACAGCATTTTCGCGACGGGGTCTGGCTGGTGGACCTGGCGGTAGTCAACGACGCCACGCCACTGCTCGATTATCTGTTGCACACCCTCGAAACCGATCTCGTCACGCTGGCAGCGCGTCACAGCTTGCTGGTGCTGGATAACTGCGAGCATCTGCGTGAAGCCTGCAAGGCTCTGGTTGAACGTTTACTGGAGGCCGCGCCACGGTTGTCGATTCTTGCGACCAGTCGCGAAGCATTGCAGGCCAGTCTGGAGACCGTGCAAACCCTGCCGCCACTGGCCATTCCCAAGTCCTCAGCGTTGGGCAGTGTCGAAGAGACCATGAGCTATTCGGCCGTGCAATTGTTTGTCAGTCGTGCCCGAGCCCGGCAGCAGGGTTTTACCCTGCGTGAACAGGATCTCAATGCTGTGCGCGACATCTGTCGGCGGCTCGATGGGCTGCCACTGGCGATTGAACTGGCGGCGGCGCACATTGATGCGCTGGCGTTGGTCGGCTTGCAGTCACAACTCGACAATTGTTTACAGCTGCTCAGCCATGGTCGGCGTACTGCCGTGCCACGCCATCAAACCCTGAAAGCCGCGCTGGACTGGAGCTATCAGCACCTGAGTGAGCAGGAACAGCGGGTGCTGCAACGCCTGTCGGTCTTCAAAACGGCGTTTGCCATTGATGCAGCGATGGGCGTCATCAGTTGCGCGCTATTACCCCCGTCGACGTTGGCCCTGATGATTGATCGGTTGGCGCAGAAGTCTTTGCTGGTGGTGGAGCGGGGCAGTGCCGGGTTGCGCTATCGCATGCTCAACACCACTCGTCGATACGCCCGCGAACAACTGGAACGCAGCGGTGAATCCAACGAGTACGAGCGTCGGCATGCGCGCTTCGTCAGCCGCAGTCGTTGGGTGTCAGGCTCGCAGTTGGCGGCCCAACTCGTCGAGTAACCAGCGCACCTTGCGCAGGTCCGGGGTGGCGTAGCCCTCGGTGAAGCGTTGATAGATCGGGCTCAATAATTCCAGCGCTTCGCGGCAGCGGTTCTGCCGTTGCCACAACTGCGCCAGCGAAGTGGCGCTGCGCAGTTCCCAGGCCAGCGCGCCCTGGGTTTGCGCGATCGACAGTGCCTGGAGCAAGACCTTTTCGGCTTGCCGGGTGTTGCTGTCGGGGCAAGCCGAATCTTCAATCAACATCTGATCGGCCCGAGCCCGCAGAATCTCCGCCGTGCTCCAGCCTGCTGCTCCGCTGTGTGCCCGCTCAAGCAACGCGTCATCAACAAAACTGCTGTCCAGGGTGACCATGATCTCCCTGATCAGACCGCTGTCATCGGTCGCTATCGGCACGGCGGCATCGGCGTCGAGGACCTGCGCGTATTGCCGTGCCCAGCGATAGAACAGCAATACGGAATGCTTCTGCGCCTGCTCCAGCAACAGCTGCAGCAAAGCACGGGCGTTTTGCGGGTCACCGTTGTAATGAGCAATCAGGCAACTGGCCAGCGCCAGGGTGTAGCAGATCGAGGTGCCGTGGTTGATTTGCACGGCGATGTCCAGTGCCTGCCTGGCCGTACGCCAGGCCTGTTCAGGGAAACCTTGCAGCCACAACACCCGGGCCAGCACCGTCAGCGAGGCGACGCTCTGGTCGTACTGCACGCCGAAGCCATGGGTGAAGCGATTGGGGTTGCCGTTTTGCGCCATGCGCTGAATCACTTGCTCGGCATGCAGGCGTGCCTGCTGCTGGTCGCCGGCGTAATGCAGCGCCAGCACCCGCAGGCGATGTGTGCTCAGCGACAGCTGCGGGTCGCCGTGCAGGCCGAGTCGATCGAACTGTTCGCTCTGTTCCAGCGCCGACCGATAGTGGCCACAGCTGAGGTTGACCGCCATGTGCCCGGACACCGCACGCAGTTGGCCAGCCACGTCGTCGTACGCTTGCGCCAGCGCATGGGCATCGACGAATGCGGCGATGGTTTCCGGGGTGCCACCCCAGGTGTGGTAGCAGGCGCTGCCGAGCGCCAGTTTCAGTGCGATCTTCACCCGAGGGCAAGGTTCGGCAGCGTTTTCCAGCAGGGCCAGCGCCTGACGCACGTAACCGCCGTATTCCTTGAGCAGCGACAACTCTTGCCACAGGGGCGCCGAGGTCGCGGCCAGATAAATCCCCACATCATTGGGGCCTGCACCGTTCAGACTCCAGTCGAGCGCCGCGCGCAGGTCTTCCAGACCGCGTGCGTAGCGTTCGATCCACAGGGTGGTTGAGGTCGTTTCCCAATCGGTCTGCGCCTGATACATCAGCGCCAGACAACGTTCAGCGTGGCGTTCGCGGGTTTCGGCGAGTTCGGCGCCTTGCTCGAGTTTTTCCAGGGCATAGCGGCGCGTGGTGTCGAGCAACCGATAGAACACTTCCTCGTCACCGACTTCGACGTTGAGCAACGACTTGGCGACCAGTTGTGTGATCGAACCGAACACCTCGCCGGGCTGGATGTGCTGTCCACCGATCACCGCAGCGGCGGACTCCAGCGTGAAGCCACCCCGAAACACACCGAGCCGGCGCAGGCAGGTCTGTTCGCAATCGGTGAGCAGGTTGAAGCTCCAGTCCAGCGTGGCACGCAGCGTCTGGTGGCGCTCCACGCTGCTCTGATTGCCGGCAGCCGATACCGGCAGACGCCCTTGCAGCTGGCTGAGCAAACCCTGCAGGCCGAGTTCTCCAACCTGCGCCGCCGCCAGCTCCAGCGCCAGCGGAATGCCGTCCAGACGCCGACAGATTTCAAGCGCATCGGGCAACTCGGCGTCGCTCAATTCAAGGCCCTCGTGCGCGGCCAGGGCGCGTTCGGCAAACAGTTGCAGTGCCGAAAAACTCAACGCCTGCGCACGATCAAGCACGGCAATCGGCGGCGGGTAATCGAGGGATTCGAGACGTTGCACATACTCGCCTTCGGCACGCAGGCTCTCGCGGCTGGTGGCCAGAATGTGGATCTGCGGCGCACCGCGCAAAATGCTCTCGCTGAGCAGTGCCATGGCGTCGATCAGGTGTTCGCAATTGTCGATTACCAGCAGCATCTGGCGCTCGCGCAGCGCATTGACGAGGTGGGTCAGCGGATCGTTGTCATGCGGCACCACATCCAGCAGGGCCGCCAGGTGCGAGCAGATCATTCGTGCGTCGTTGATCGGCGACAGATCCAGCAGCCGGATACCGTCCCGATAGTGGCCGATCATCTGCTCGGCAACGCGCAGGGCCACGGTGGTTTTGCCGATGCCGCCGGGGCCGACCAGTGTGATGCAGCGCTGGCGCGGCAACTGCCTGATCAGGCTGTCGACCAGCGGCTGGCGGCCGATCATTCGCGTGCGGCGCAGTGGCAGGTTATGCCGGGTGCCGGTCTCTGCGCAGGTGTGCTGTTCGATCGATTGCAGCCTGATCGGTGCGACAAAGCTGTAGCCGCGCTGCGCCACCGTGACGATGTATCGCTGCCCGCCCTGACCGTCGCCCAGGGCTTTGCGCAACGCCGCCATGTGCACCCGCAGATTGATGTCTTCGACGACGCTGTCCGGCCACACGCCGGCAATCAGTTGCTGCTTGCTCACGACATCGCCGGCATGCGCCAGCAGGATCAGCAGAATATCCATGGCACGTCGGCCCAGGCGTAACGGCTGCTCGCCTTCAAGCAGCAGCCGTTTGCCGGGCTGAATCCGATAGGGGCCGAAACCGAGGGCCTGATTCGGGGGAAGACTCAACAGCTCACTCCTGCGAAATTTTTATAATCCTGCCCACGGCGTGTGAAGCCTCCGTGAAGGGCAGCGCGGATCAGCGTCAGCGGCACGCAAGCCTTCTAATCCGCAGTTTTGCGGACATATTCCGCAGGTTCTGGCATCAGTGCAACGTGCAGATTGCCGGCAATGCTCGAAAGTGATGCTGCGATCGGCATTTTTGCCCGCTGCAATGTTCAGACCAGCGCTTTGTCTCGCGGACAATTAACAACGATTAACTCGTCTGTGTTCGCTTCAACCCCAAAAATCCGCTGAATCAAGCCTGGCCTCAGGCCAGGACCTGATGGCTGCAATGGAGTGCACCCGAGCGGAGGACGGCGCAATGAGCAACGTGGTGGTGGTCTATCACAGCGGCTATGGCCACACTCGCGTCATGGCAGAAGCCGTGGCGCAGGGCGTCGAACGGCACTTGGGCAGTACCTGTCGGTTGGTGGCGGTAGAAGAAGTCGAGTTCTATTGGGATGAGTTGCACCGCGCCGACGCGATCATTTTCGGTGCGCCGACTTACATGGGCAGCGCGTCGGCGGGTTTCAAGCATTTCATGGAGGCCAGCGCGGCGTTCTATCTGGCGAAACCGTGGCGCAACAAGGTTGCCGCCGGGTTCACCAATTCCGGAAGCCTGTGCGGCGACAAGCTCAATACATTGCTGCAAATGGCGGTGTTCGCCGCGCAGCATTCGATGATCTGGGTGGGGCTCGACCTGCTCCCGGCGCGCTCGGTGGCGGGCTGCTTCGATGGACAGTTGAATCGTCTGGGCAGCGCGCTCGGGGCCATGTCCCAATCCAATGTCGAACAGCCCCCCGAGCAGGCGCCGCCGCTCGAAGACCGGCGTACGGCGGCACACCTGGGCGAGCGGGTGGCGCAAGTGGCGCAGCGTTTGAGGCAGCAATGAAGCGCAGGGAAATGAGCTTGGCGCGCGGCAGCGTCTAGACCGCCAGGCGTATGCCGACAGGCGCGGCCGCTGGTTGCGGTCTTTCGGGCTTCATGCCCGGCACCTCACGACACCGCCAGGCGAAAGGGCTGATCCCTTCGCTGCGGGTGAAGATATGGCAGAAGTGCGCCTGATCACAGAAGCCACATTCCAGGCTGATCTGCGTCAGGCTCAAGTGGGTGAGCCGGATCAACTGCTTGGCGCGAGCGATGCGCTGGGTGCGGATCCAGTCCTGTGGCGAGAGTCCGGTACTGCATTTGAACGCCCGGGAAAAATGACTGCGTGACAACGAACAGGCCTCTGCCAGCTCGGTGACTTCCAGGCTTTCACCCAGGCGATCGAGGATCAACTGTTTGGCCCGCCGTTCGCGTTGCGGACTGAGGCCGCCGATGCGCGGTGTGCGGAATTCGCTGGAGGGGGCGAGGGCGACTGTTTGTTGTAAGTGAGCCATGGCCAATGTCCGTGTCGGGGGGGCAACGCACGCTCGGCACGTTTCCCTCTGGTCAAAAAAACAATGTTTCGCAGAGGGTTTCATTGTTGGACGGGGCCGGAAGACTGACGAGTTAAACGTTGTTAATTGCGCCGTAAAACGTTGAACTCAGCACATCGCTGCAAGTCGCTGCCCTCGACAAACATTTCCAATGGGTGTCGATGGAATACGGCCCATACAAACGCGCGGCCAACGTACCGTTGATCAAGTAAAGTACGGCGCTACCGCACCCGACTGAACACGACTTCTCAAGCAAGGAACACGAGCCCATGAACCGTAACGATCTGCGTCGCGTCGACATGAACCTGCTGGTGATTTTCGAAGCGCTGATGTTCGAAAAGAACCTGACCCGCGTCGCTGAAAAACTGTTCATGGGCCAACCGGGCGGTCAGTGCGGCGCTGGGGCGTTTGCGCGACTTGTTCGATGATCCGTTGCTGCTGCGCAACGGTCGCAGCATGGAGCCGACCGCCCGCGCACTGGCGATTCTGCAGGAGCTGCAACCGGCGATGGATGTGATCTCCGGCGCGGTCAGCCGGGCCAAGGAATTCGACCCGGCGAGCAGTTGCGACGTGTTCCGCATCGGCCTGTCGGGACGACGCCGAGTTCGGTCTGTTTCCGCCGCTGCTGCGACAGCTTCAGCAGGAAGCACCGGGGATTGTCGTGGTGGTGCGCCGTGCCAATTATCTGTTGATGCCGGCGCTGCTGGCGTCCGGGGAAATCTCGGTCGGCGTCAGTTACACCACCGATCTGCCGGCCAACGCCAAGCGCAAGAAACTGCGCGACATTCCCTGCAAAGTGCTACGCGGCGATGATCGCCCGGGGCCGCTGACGCTGGACGAATACTGCGAGCGCCCGCACGCAATGGTGTCGTTCTCCGGCGACCTGAGCGGCAACATTGACCTGGACCTGGCCAAGGTTGGCCGGCGTCGGCGCGTGGTGCTCGGCGTGCCGCAGTTCAGCGGTTTGCGCGCGTTGCTCGCCGGCACTGAAATGATTGCCACCGTGCCGGACTATGCCGCGTGTGCGCTGGTCGAAGGCTGCGCCTTGCGCGCTGAAGATCCACCGTTCCCGATCGACGCCGCACAGCTGTCGATGGCCTGGAGCGGGGTGCATGACAACGACCCGGCGGAGCGCTGGCTGCGCTCGCGGATCAGCCAGTTCATGGCGGCGCCGCTGGATATCCCGCATTCCTGATGCGCCAAATTTCCCTGTGGGAGCGGGGCTTGCTCGCGAAAGCGGTGTGTCATTCAACAATGATGCTGGCTGACCGGACCCCACAGTCGGATCGCCGCCCGCACCAGGCTCGCTCGCACAGGAATCCGACTCGCCTGAAAGAGAGCACATCCATTCAATTTTCCCTCGCCCGCACCGAGCATGATTCAACCCGATAAGGATTAAAGGGTAGGGTCATGAGCGCATCACAACACGATGAACAGGCACAGGATGTCGGTCTGCTGTTTCTGCGGGTCAGCGGCGGGCTGTTCCTGCTGTGGGTCCACGGTTTGCCCAAGCTGCTGGACTTCAACGCGCAATTGCAGCAGATCGAAGACCCGTTCCACCTCGGCGCGCACCTCACACTCTGCCTGGCGATTTTCGCTGAAGTCCTCTGTCCGCTACTGATCGTCGCCGGGGTGCTGGCGCGATTGGCCTGCTTGCCTATTCTTTTTGTTCTGCTGGTGGCGCTGCTGGTCGTGCATCCGCAATGGAGTGTGGCCGAGGGGCAATTCGGCTGGTTGCTGTTGATCCTGTTCGCCACTGTGTTTATCGCCGGGCCGGGACGCCTGGCGCTCAATGTTCGTCTGCCCGGAGTGCTGCGTTATGCCTGAAACCCTGAGTCCAAAAGCACCGGGGGTCGGTGAAACCGTGACCCTGATCGTCAAGCACCGGGTCAAGGCCGGGTTTGAACAGCCTTACGAAGCATGGTTGCGCAACATCGTCCGGGTCGCCGGGCAGCGCGACGGTCACCTCGGGGTCGACGTGGTGCGCGGCAAACTGGCCGGTCTCGACACCTACACCTGCGTCCTGCGCTTCTGCTCCACCGAGGCCATGCAGCTGTGGCTGGAGTCGCCGCAGCGCCAGGCGCTGGTGGATGAGGCGGCGCCGATGCTCGCTGATGGCGACCAGACCGAAGTCGCGCCGGTCAACGAATTCTGGTTCGCGCCGCTGGCCGATGCCGCGAAGCCGCCGCCGCGCTGGAAGCAAGCGGTGATCACCCTGCTGGTGATTCTGCCGCACACGCTGCTGGTGCCGCTGATCTGGGGGCCGCTGCTCAAGCTGCATCCGCTGCTTTCCAACTACGTGGTCGCCACGTTCCTGATCACCCTGACCATCGTCCTGTCGGTGGTGTACGTGTTCATGCCCCGCGTGACCCGGTTGTTCGCGCCGTGGCTGGAAGCCGGTCAGGCCCATGCTCACGTCGAGCCGGCGAAACAGCCGTCACGCTGACACCCATTCATCTACTCGAAAGGAACTGCGATGAACGCCGATCTGATTCTGTTCAATGGCCAATTTCATACCGTAGACCGCAGCAAGCCGCTGGCCAGTGCCGTGGCGATCAAGGACGGCCGCTTTGTCGTCGTTGGCAACGACACCCAGGCCATGGCCCTGCGTGGTGCGGCCACGCAAGTGATCGACATGCACGGACGCTGCGTGATCCCCGGCCTCAACGACTCGCACCTGCACCTGATCCGTGGCGGCCTCAACTACAACCTCGAACTGCGTTGGGAAGGCGTACCGTCGCTGGCCGATGCGTTGCGCATGCTCAAGGAGCAGGCCGACCGTACGCCGACTCCGCAGTGGGTGCGTGTGGTCGGTGGCTGGAACGAATTCCAGTTCGCCGAAAAACGCATGCCGACTCTTGAAGAGCTCAATCAGGCCGCGCCAGACACCCCGGTGTTCGTCCTGCACCTGTACGACCGCGCGCTGCTCAACCGCGCCGCACTGCGCGTCGCCGGTTACACCCGCGACACACCGAACCCACCGGGCGGCGAGATCGTCCGTGATGCCAACGGCAATCCGACCGGGATGCTGGTGGCAAAACCCAACGCGATGATTCTGTACTCGACGCTGGCCAAGGGGCCGAAGCTGCCGCTGGACTATCAGGTCAACTCGACCCGGCAGTTCATGCGCGAACTCAATCGCCTCGGCCTGACCAGCGCGATCGATGCCGGCGGTGGTTTCCAGAACTATCCAGATGACTATCAGGTGATCGAGCAACTGGCCAAGGATGATCAGTTGACCGTGCGCATCGCCTACAACCTGTTCACCCAGAAGCCCAAAGAAGAGCTGACTGATTTCCAGAACTGGACCGGCAGCGTCAAGTTGCATCAGGGCGACGATTACCTGCGGCACAACGGCGCTGGCGAGATGCTGGTGTTCTCCGCCGCCGACTTCGAAGACTTCCTCGAACCGCGTCCGGACCTGCCGCAGACCATGGAACAGGAGCTGGAACCGGTGGTGCGCCATCTGGTCGAGCAGCGCTGGCCGTTCCGTTTGCACGCCACGTACAACGAATCGATCAGCCGCATGCTCGACGTGTTCGAGAAGGTCAATCGTGACATTCCGTTCAACGGTCTGCCGTGGTTCTTCGACCACGCGGAAACCATCACCCCGCAGAACATCGAGCGGGTGAGGGCGCTGGGCGGCGGCATCGCGATTCAGGATCGCATGGCGTTCCAGGGTGAATACTTCGTCGACCGTTACGGCGCGAAAGCCGCCGAAGCCACGCCGCCGATCAAACGCATGCTTGCCGAAGGCATACCGGTCGGCGCCGGCACCGATGCCACCCGGGTATCCAGCTACAACCCGTGGACATCTCTGTACTGGATGGTCAGCGGTCGCACCGTCGGCGGTCTGGCCTTGTACGAAGAAGGTCTGCCGCGCACTACCGCACTGGAACTGTTCACCCACGGCAGCGCCTGGTTCTCGTCGGAGCAGGGCAAGAAGGGCCAGATCAAGGTCGGGCAACTGGCGGATCTGGCGGCGCTGAGCGCGGACTTCTTCCACGTCGAAGAAGAAGCGATCAAGTGGATCGAGTCGGTGCTGACCGTGGTCGGCGGCAAGATCGTTTACGCCGCCGGCGATTTCGAAGACCTCGGCCCACGCTCGATCCCCGTGCTGCCGGACTGGTCGCCGGTGGTCAAGGTGCCGGGCCACTGGCGCCCGAACTCGCCTTTGCAGGCGCAAGTGCACCAGTGCGTCGGTGCTTGCGCAGTGCACGCGCACAGCCATGAAAAAGCCCGACTGTCGAACGCACCGGTCAGCGACTTCGCCGGTTTCTGGGGCGCGTTCGGCTGTTCCTGTTTCGCTTTCTGATCACTACAAAAAAGCGCCGGCCAACCGGTCGGCGCGTCACGCAACAACCATCCACCGAGGAGTTTCCCATGAGCGTTCCCTACAAGCGTCTGAACAAAGATGATGCGGTCGTGCTGCTGGTCGACCACCAGACCGGTCTGATCTCGCTGGTACAGGATTTCACCCCCAACGAGTTCAAGAACAACGTGCTGGCACTGGGCGACATCGCCAAGTTCTTCAAGCTGCCGACCATCCTCACCACCAGTTTCGATGCCGGCCCGAACGGCCCGATCGTGCCTGAGTTGCGCGAGCAATTCCCCGATGCACCGTTCATTCAGCGCCCTGGCCAGATCAATGCCTGGGACAACGAAGACTTCGTCAAGGCGATCAAGGCCACCGGCCGCAAGCAACTGATCATCGCCGGTGTGGTGACGGACGTTTGCGTAGCATTCCCGACCCTGTCGGCCATTGCTGAAGGTTTCGAAGTGTTCGTGGTCACCGATTCTTCCGGCACCTTCAACACCACCGTGCAACAAGCCGCGTGGGCGCGCATGTCGGCCGCCGGTGCACACCTGCTGAACTGGTTCTCGGTAGCGTGCGAGCTGCAAGGTGACTGGCGCAACGACATGGAAGGCCTGGCGCATCTGCTGTCCGAACGCCTGCCGAACTATCGCAACCTGATCAACAGCTACACCAAGTTCACGGCCAAGTGATGCCTGAAGCCCCTCACCCTAGCCCTCTCCCAGAGGGAGAGGGGACTGACCGAGGGGTTTGTTCGCGATACGCCGACCTGCAATACCGAGCCGATCTCCGAAATTGAAGTACACGGAGATCGGCTCCCTTTCCCCTCGTTTGGGGGAGAGGGGACTGACCGAGGGGTTTGTTCGCGATACGCCGACCTGCAATACCGAGCCGATCTCCGAAATTGAAGTGCACGGAGATCGGCTCCCTTTCCCCCTCGCCCCCTTTGGGGGAGAGGGTTGGGGTGAGGGGGGCTCTTGATCTTGCTCTCGCATCAGCGCTTTTGCAGCCAACCTAAAAAACCACCCTTGCGCACCGCCACCGGTTTGGCCATCAACGCCAGCCGGCTGTTCTGCTGTCGCACGGCTTGCAATTTGTTCAGCGCCTGGCCGACTTCGCTGCGTTGCGCCATGCACTGGCGGGTCAGGGCTTTGTCGAGGCGATAGATGATGCTCGACGTCAGCGCGGTGAACGTGGCTTGCGACGGGGTATCGGCGAGGATGCTCTGTTCGCCCATGACCTCGCTCGGCCCCATGCGTCCGGCCTCGGTCTGGCCGTTGCCGTCGGGCACGGTTGCACTGACCACACCAGTGGCGATGACAAACAGACTGTCGGGCACTTCATCCAGCCCCAGCACCACCTGACCGGCCGCGTATTGCTGCGCGACCATCGATTCGGCGAGGCGATCACGTTCTTCATGGCTCAGCGAGCGGAAAACTTTCACTTCATCGAGCAAGGCCCGGGCGCGGGTCGAGGGCTCGATCACGCCATCGGGATGCCGGGAAATTCCTGCGGCTTCGAGATGTCGATGGGCGAGGTCGAACAGTTGATTGCGCACTTCGCCTTTCTTGCTCAGTTCACTGATGAAACCGCTGGCGACATACTCCGACATCTCCTCGCCGGCCTCTTTCAACACGGCTTTGGGCGGCGGATTGAGCAGCAGACTGCTGCTGCCCTGCAGCGTGCGGTCGAGGGCGTCGAGCACCCGCCGCGGGCGAATGTGATTCGGCACCTTGATGCTGATCGACACCCCGTGCAGGTTGGTCGGACGACTGAGATTGACGATCTTCGCCTTGGCCGCCACCGAGTTCGGCACCACGGCCAGCGTGCCGCTGCTGGTCAACAGATGCGTGGCGCGCCAGTCGATGTCGATGACCTTGCCCTCGACACCGTCGATCACCACGAAATCGTCGACCTGATACGGCTTGGTGGTGTTGAGCACGATTCCCGAGAACACGTCGCTCAAGGTGCTTTGCAACGCCAGACCGACGACGATCGCCACTACCCCGGAAGTCGCCAGCAAACCTTTGACCGGCAGTTCCAGCACATAGCCGGCGGCCGCGACGATCGCCGCCAGAAACACCAGCGCACCGATCACGTCTTGCAACAGCCGACCGCTGTGGCCGATGCGCCGCATCAGTGCCAGACCGATCACCTCGGTGAGCACCCGCGCAGCGTACAGCCACCAGACAATCCCCAACGCCGTTGCGCCCAGTTGCATCACCCGGTCATCGGCGAACAGCGGCGCCTGCAACGGGCTGATCTCGGCGTTGATGATCAATGCGCTGAACGCCAGAAACAGCGCCAGGCGAATGCCGACTCTCGGTGCCCGATGCTGAAACGGCGCGAGGTGCCAGAGCAGCGCATCGAGCAGCAGCAGGGCGGCGCTCCAGGACAGTGGGTGAGTGAGGAGGATGGACATGGCGATCTCCGGAACTGCATGAACGTTGGTGTAGAAGAGGCTTTTGTGGTGAGGGGATTCATCCCCGATGGACTGCGCAGCAGTCCCCTGCCTTTCTGGTTAGCGGCGGGGTCGCTTCGCAACCCATCGGGGATGAATCCCCTCACCACAAGGGTTCCTGCAGACAAAAAACTCGCCACACCGTCAGGTGTGGCGAGTGAGGGGGGCTCAGTTCAGATGTGTTTTCAGCTCAGCCGCGGCCTGCCGCACGGCCGCTTTCACTTCGGGAATCTGGCTCAGTGGGTTGAGCAGGCCAAAGTCATGAATCATCCCGTTGTAACGCACCGACGTCACCGGCACACCGGCCGCATCCAGATGCCGCGCATAGCCTTCGCCTTCATCACGCAACACGTCGAACTCGGCGGTCTGCACCAGCGCGGCGGGCAGGCCCTTGAGCTGTTCGCTGTTGGCGTTCAGTGGCGAGGCGTGGATCTGTGCGCGCTCGGCCGGGTTGGTGGTGTAGTTGTCCCAGAACCATTGCATCATGCCCTTGGTGAGGAAGTGGCCCTCGGCGAATTGCTGGTACGAGCCGTCGTCGAACTGTGCGTTGGTCACCGGCCACATCAGCAGCTGGAAGCGCAGGGCCGGGCTCTGCTTTTCTTTGGCCATCAGCGCCACGACCGCCGCCATGTTGCCGCCGACGCTGTTGCCGGCCACCGCCAGACGCTTGCCGTCGACCCCGATCTGCTTGCCGTTTTTCGCGACCCATTGGGTCGCGGCGTAAGCCTGATTGATCGCTGTCGGGTACTGCGCTTCCGGCGACGGCGTGTAATCGACGTAGACCGCGACCGCTCCAGAGCCGACCACCAGATCGCGAATCAGGCGTTGGTGCGTCGGGTAATCGCCCAACACCCAACCGCCGCCGTGGAAGAACATGAACACCGGCAATTCACCTTTGACCTTGGCCGGCCGCACCACTTTGAGGTTGATCGTCTGGCCATCGACCTTGATTGCCTTGTCACTGACTTCAACTCCGGACAGGTCAACCTTTACCGAGGCCTGAGCGCCGGTCAGCACTGCACGGGCATCCTTCGGGCTGAGTTGCTCCAGCGGTTTGCCGCCGCCGGCGGCGAGGGCTTCGAGGAACGCTTGGGTGGTGTGTTCGACACCCGGGCTGCCGGCGGCGAATGCGTTACCGATGGACAGGGCGAGGAGGGATGCGGTCAGGGTCTTTTTGATGTTCATGCTCAATTCCATTTTCGAAAGTTATTGGTGTTGTGTCGGGCTGTTTTCAAACCGTGAGCACAGATTAATGAGCTGTCGAAAAGTGAAAAAGCGGCTATAAAGCGTTTGACTGTCTACCAGAGAGTGACAATGAACCCGTTCGAAGACATGCGTATTTTTTGCCAGGTCATGGACTCCGGCAGTTTCACTGCTGCGGCCGATCAGTTGGGCCTGTCCAAGCAGTTCGTCAGCCGCCGTTTGATGCAGCTTGAAGAGCGCCTCGGTGTGCGGCTGTTGAATCGTTCCACCCGACGCCTCGACGTCACGCCACTGGGCCAGAGCTACTACGAATCGGCGCTGCGTCTGCTGGGCGAAGTGGAACAGGTCGAGCAGGGCATCGCCGGGCAGACCGCCGAGCCGCGCGGGACCATTCGCGTCAGTGCGCCGCTGTCGTTTGCCGTCGCGCATCTGGGGTGTCTGCTGCCGCTGTTCCTGCAGCGCTATCGCGATGTCACCGTGGAGGTGGATTTGAGCGACCGCCCGGTGGATCTGCTTGGCGAAGGTTATGACTTGGCGCTGCGCATTGGTGTGCTGGAAGACTCGACGTTGATTGCGCGGCGCATCGCCGCCATCGAACGGGTGTACTGCGCCAGCCCGGCATATCTGGCCGAACGTGGCACGCCGCTCAATCCCGAAGACCTGCACAGCCACGACTGCCTGCCGTACGGCCACGGTCGTTCGGTGCAATGGCGCTTCAACGCGGGGCAGGGCAAGCCGCTGCTGGTCAATGTCACCGGACGCATGCGGGTGAACAATGGCGAGCTGCTGAGGGACGCGGCGGTGCAGGGGATGGGGATTACTTATCTGCCGACGTTCATCGTCGGCGCGGCGCTGAAGGACGGGCGGCTGATGCCAGTGCTCGACGACTACCGCCCCGAACCGCTGACCCTGTCGGCGGTGTATCCGCAGCACCGCCAGGCTTCGCGCCCGGTGCAGGCGCTGGTCGAATTCCTGCGCGAACGCCTGAACCAGATGTGACCACGCCAAAAGTGTGGGAGCGGGCTTGCTCGCGAAGAGGTCGTGTCAGTCGATGAAGATGTTGGCCGGACCGACGTCTTCGCGAGCAAGCCCGCTCCCACAGGTTTTGTGACGTGTGCAAATCTTGCGTTCTATCTGAAATCTTGTGGGAGCTTTTTGCAGCGATGAGGCCCGGTCGCAAAAATCTCTACGAAGCCGCCGCATTACCCCCTGTGGGAGCGGGCTTGCTCGCGAAAGCGGTGGTTCAGGCAATGAAGATGTTGGCTGGGCCGACGCCTTCGCGAGCAAGCTCGCTCCCACAGTGGAACGGCGGTGTGGCTTACAAAGTCGCAACAACCGTACTGATCGGGCTGTTCTAGACTCGGGTCCGCTCAATCACGAGCATCGCCCGGAGTGCGCCATGGAAGTGCCCAACAATAAAACCGCCATCGACAGCAATCGACAGGCGTGGAACGATTCTGCTCGTCATCACCGTGAGTCGGCGGAATGGCAAGCGCTGTTGAACGACGTGTCAAAGGCTGATTTTTCTTGCCTCGACGACACCTTGCGTGGCGTGCTGGAACAGGTCGGCGTCGACGGCAAAGCGCTGATTCAACTCGGTTGCAACAACGGCCGCGAAAGCCTGTCGCAGTTCGCCCTCGGTGCGTGCAGCGTGGTCGGCGTCGATCAATCGGAGGCGTTTCTCGAACAGGCCCGTGAGTTGAACCAGCGCTCGCCGTACAACGCCGAATTCATCGAAAGCGATATCCATCACCTGCCGGCTGCGCTGCACAGCCGCTTCGACGTGGCGCTGATCACCATCGGCGTGCTGAACTGGATGCCCGACATCGGCGAGTTCTTTCGCCATGTCGCGCTGACTCTCAAACCGGGCGGCAAACTGGTGATCTACGAAACCCATCCGTTTCTGGAAATGGTCGACCCCGACGCCGAAGACCCGTACCGCCTCGCCAGCTCCTACTTCCGCGCCGAGCCATTCGTGCAGGAAGAACCGATCGTCTACGTCGGCAAGGTCGAACAGCAGGCTGCCAAATCCTACTGGTTCGTACACACCCTCGGTGCGATCTTCAGCGGCGCCATCGCGGCCGGCCTGAACATCGCGCACTTCAAGGAGTATGCGCACTCGAATCGAGAGGAGGTGTATGACCAGTATCTGAATCGCGAGGCGCAGATGCCGTTGTGCTTCACCTTGGTCGCTCGCAAAACCTGAGAATTTGTTGCTCCATCTGGCCTCATCGTGAGCAGGCTTACTCCTACACGTGATCGGTGTCGTACACAAATCCACTGTAGGAGCGAGCCTGCTCGCGATGGCGGCCGAATGGCCGCCATGCCTTTTACAACCGAATCAAGCCTGCGCCGCCGCACTCACCGCCGGCCGCTCCGGTTTGCGCAGGGGTTCCAGGCGTGAGCCTTGATAGTGGCTTTCGCGGTAGAAGCGCCAGCGGCCGAACAGGCCGTAAACGTGGGTGATGCGCCCTTGTTCGTGGTAGCCCATGCGGATGTGCAGTTTCATTGCCGGAATGTTGCGCGTTTCGCAGGTGTCCACGACGGTATGACAGCCCTGGGCGGCCATGGCTTCCCAGAGGGCGACTTGCACGTCCACCGACAGGCTGGTGCCGAAATACGGGCGGGCCATTTCGCCGCCGAATTCGAAGAACTCGCCGGGTTTGACCGGGAACCAGCAGCCGTAATAGTGGCGGTCGTGGTAATCGCGAATGCTGCCCCAGATGAATGCCACCGCGTGGCCGTCGGCATCGAGGTACATGTGCCCGGTGTGACCTTCAGCGGCGAGTTCGGCCATGGTTTCCACGCGGTCACCGAAATGCTTGGCGAACGCCCCGGTGTTGTGCGGTGTGATATCGACTTTGCGCACTCCCTCGTATGGCCGCAGCTTGTGTGGCGGCACCGGGGTCACCAGATCGCGCTCCATCCACAGCAGCTCCCAGTGGAAGAACACGTAGCGCTTCCACAGACTGGCGAAGAAGTTACGAAAGCCTTTTTGACGAATCCGGTCACGCAGTTTTCCGATGACGTTCATGTTGCCCTCCGTGGCCGAAGCCCGGTGTGGTGGATGTTGCTGTTGTGGGGATGAATCAATCGAGTGCCGCGGCACCGCGTAAAAAATCCTTGTGCAGATCGGCATAGGACACCCGTGGCACACCCGGCAGCCGCTGCTCCAGCACGTGGCTCAGGGATTCTCCGGGATTGAGGTAGGCATCACCGAAATCGCTGCCCAGCTGATTCGGGTGGGCAACGACTTCCAGCACGCCGTCGCTCGGCGCGGGGTCGTTACGCAGATCCACCGGCGTGCACACATAGTCCGCCGTGGCTCCGGCCAGACTCTGCAAGCGCCAGTTGAGCAAACCTTTGAATATGCGTTTCGGCAGACTGAGGTTCTGCCCCAGGTTGCGCGCCAGGCGAATCGGCACGCCTTGCCGGGCGGCAAAGCGCGCCACGATTTCGCCGATCGGCCAGATGTTGTGCACGTGCTGATGCGAGTCGATATGGCTAGGTCGCACGCCATGTTCGACGCAGCGCTGCCACTGCGCCTGCAACTCTTCACGCACCGCGTCGCGATCTTCGCGACTCAGCCAAAAGCTGTGCCGTGGCAGGCTCAGATCGAACACGCCGTGGCCGTCGCAGAAGGTGCGACTGCGCAGGATCGAGGTACTCAGCGGCCGCCCGTAGGTCAGGTTGAAATGCAAGCCGACCCGACCTTGCAGCGACGGATGCCGGGCCATTGCGCAGGCCGCTTCGAAGGCCGGCATGTTGGCCATGGCCGTGGCCGAGCTGATGACCCCGGCCTGAAACGCGGTGAAGATCGTCGCGTTTTCGTTCGGGCTCAAACCGAAATCGTCAGCGTTGACTATGACTTGGCGAGGCATGATCGCCCTCCGTGGTGATGACGACAGGTGTGGGCGCCGGTGCCGGTCTGGCCGCACGTCGCGCGCGCCATTGCTGCACCGTCGGTTTCAAGCGCTGCCAGAGCCGCAATCCCAGCCCCAGCAACATCCCGCTGGGGCGCCAGGAATAGAAACTCCAGCGCCAGTGTTCCAGTTGTCCGGTCATGCGTTCGTGCAGTTGGTGGCTGGAGTTTTCCAGACTGACCCGCGAGGCATCGATCCAGCGCCAGTGCTCATCCAGTCCCCAGCGAATCCATTCCTCCAGCAGCACCCGGCCGCTGCCCAGATCGGCGTATTGCGGCAGGAACGCGAGGTTGTAATCGAAGAGTCGGCCCTGCTCCAGCAAGCCGAGGCGATAGCTGATGCAACGCCCGTTGAGTTCCAGCGTCACCACCCGTACCAGGCCCTGGCCGGCGAGGGCGGTGAAGGCGCGTTCGATCCATTGCCGACTGCGCTCGCTGGCAAAGATGCCCACGCCTTCGTCGCCTTTCCAGCTCACCGCTTCGACTTCGCTGATCGCCCGCAACAGCGGACCCATGCTCAGCGCGTCGGGGCAGATGCGTCGCACCTGGGCGCCACACGCGGCAATCCGTTTGCGCGCCCGCCGCAGCTTGTAGCGCGGGTCGCCGGAGACCTCCTGGTGATCCGCGTCGCTGATCAGATGCACCGGCACCCGGCAACTGAGGCGGCGTTCGCCCGCAGAACTGTGGGCCATCCATTCGGTCAGGGCGCTTTCCTCACCCGCCGGCTCGGACAATTCGTTGAGTTGCAGCAGGGCGTGCGGCAGCTGTCGGCGGATCAGGTGCAAGGCTTCGCGCATGTCTTCGCCCTTGAGCAATGACAGCAGCGCCAGCCGGTCCGCCAGCGGATATCCCAAGTGGTGCAGTACACGAAACGGCACGCCGGCAAAGCGCTCACGGCCCGCTACCAGCGGCAGGCACAGGCGCAATTCGTCCGCTTCCCAACCGAGCAGGATGTGCAGGCGCTCACCCGCGCCCAGTGCCTGCTCCGCCGCGCACAACCAGCCCAGGTGGTTGAACGGCGTGTGATCCGTCACCTGCAGGCGCAGCGCTTCATAGGCGGCTGCCGGGAAGTCGGCGGCGCACAGTGAAGTGCGCCATTCGAATCGCGCCGTCATAGGCTCAGACCGCCGTGGCTGTGACAGGTGGGCGGGACGGTTTGCGCAGCGCATCCAGTCGCGAACCGCTGTAGCGGGTTTCGCGGTAGAAGTGCCAGCGACCGAACAGGGTGTAGACGTTCATGATCCGGCCTTGCTCGGTGTAACCCATGCGCAGGTGCAGTTTCAGCGCCGGGACGTTGTGGAATTCGCAGACGTCCACCACCTTGTCGCAGCCCTGGGCCGCCATGGCTTTCCACAGTTCCAGTTGCAGGTCCACCGAGAGCTCGCTGCCCCAGTAGGCACGGGTCAGCTCGCCACCGAATTCGAAGAACTCGCCGGGTTTCACCGGGAACAGGCAGCCGTAGTAATGCCGGTCGAAGTAGTCCCGTGCGCTGCCCCAGATGAACGCCACGGCATCGCCTTGATCGTCCAGGTGCATGTGTCCGGTGTGGCCTTCGTTGGCCAGCTCGGCCATGGTCCCGACGCGGTCGCCGAAGTAGCGGGCAAAGGCGCTGGCGTTGTCGGCGGTGATCTTCACCACCCGCAGCGGCGGATACGGTTTGAGGCTGTGCGGTGGCACCGGACTGACCAGGTCGCGCTCCATCCACAGCAGTTCCTGATGGAAAAACACGTAGTGCTTCCACGCCTTGGCGAGGGTGGCGCGCAGGCCTTTTTGTTTGATGTGCTGGCTGAGTTTGCTGACGGTACCCATGTTCTGTACTCCTGAACTCTTTGGCACGGCGAACCCTTGTGGTGAGGGAATTCCTGTGGCGAGGGGATTCATCCCCGATGGGCTGCGAAGCGGCCCCAGTTTTTCAAGATGAAAAGCGGCGATTGCTGCGCAATCGATCGGGGATAAATCCCCTCGCTACAGGTTGTGTTCGCCTTGCGTTTTGCAATATTCGGGATTGGGTTCATGACGCGCTCCAGCTCAACGCGAACAGGGTTTCCCCTGGCAAGTCGAAGCTGACGCGTCCGTCGCGGCAGGCGAATGGTGCGTCGCGGCTGCGGTTGTCCGCGCCGAAGTAACGCAACGCACCGTTGTTCAGCGGGCACTTGGCGCCACTCAGGTCAACACGCTGCAAACGCGTGCCCTTGTTCACACCGAGCAGACCCCGCTGCTCGTCGCCGGCCATCGCCAGCACATCGACTTCAAAGCCATCGTTCTCTAGCCACAGCACTTGGTGCAGCCAATGCTGCGCGATGAACTGCTGGGCCAGCCCCACCGGTTTCAGCTCAAAACGCTCATCGCCCAAAACCCGGATCATGCCCTTGGGATACTGCGGTTCATCGGCGGCCTGAAACCAGTTGAGCATGCTCAGCAAACCGTCTTGCGAAGCGTTGATCACCACCGACGCCCACCACAGCGAGGCGTAGTGCGTCTCCTGATCGTACGGGCTGAGGCTGGAACCGCTGGACATATTGGTCTGATCCAGCAGCAAGGCTTTGCGCGGCTGACCGTGGGCGTCGAGGCCGACCAGTTCGGCGGCGCGGTGCACGCTGTCGCGGTAGACCCGGGTAGCGAGCAGGTCGCGGATCATCCATTCGTGCCACGCCAGTGCGTCGATCTGCTTGGCGGATTCGTCGAGCAAGCGCCGCGCCCAGTCGATGCCGCGCTTGTCTGCTGCGTTGTCGGCAAACGGCCCGTTGACCAGCCGTGAACTGGCCGGCATGGCGATGCGCACGCCAGCCTTGGCATTCGCCGGATCGCTGCGCACCTGTCTGGCCATGCTGGTGAAAATCGCCCGGTATTGCTCGAAGCTCGAATAGTTGAGGTTCGGCTCATCAGCAAAACCGATGTAGTGCGTGCCCGTGCCGCCCAAGGCGCGGGTGCCGGCGAGCCACGCATCGAGGCCGCCATTGCTTTGCACGTCGGCGCGCAGATCGGCCTGACGCTGGCTGCCGGCGAGCAAGGTGATGTCCTGACGGATGCCGAAGCGCTCCTGATAAGCCTTGCGGAACGCGTCTTCGAAGTGCGGATTCTTCGCCGTGACATCGACAAAACTGTAGTAACTGGCGGCGGTCGCTTTCAGCGCATCCAGCACCGCGTGACTACTGGCGGGTGGCATCACGTAGGGCAGGGCGATGCCCAGATCCGGCGTGCGCCCGAGGATTTTGTCGTGCAGGGTCAGGTGGATCTGGCCGGTCTCTTCGCGCACGGGTTTGAGTTGCTGCGGAGTCTGCGCAAACCGATTGGCCGTGCCGTCGAGCCAGAACGCCGCTTTGCCGCTGCCTTGCAGGCGCAGGCGCCAGACCTGTTCGCGCTCGCTGACCGGCAACGCCAGTTGATCGAACTGCCAATAGGCGCGATAGGGTTTCAGTGTCAGCGTCAGTGACTGATCATCGCCCACACCCGCTGCGCCTGCAACGCATTGACCCCGCCATGGAACTTGCCGGCGAGCACCGCGTGTTCCCCCGGCGCGACCTTGAAATACAACTCGTCGCCGTTCTGCGTCTGCGCGCTGAAATGCACCTTGGCCGGTTCGAACAGCGCCACGGTGTGCTCGTCGTGTTCGACCCGGTAATTGCGGAAGCTGTAGCCGGGAATTTCCAGGCGATAACTGGCGGCACCCGGCAGCAACGCCCAGTTCTGGGTGCCGCGGGTTTCGCTGGCCTTGATCACGCGTTCGCCCTGCAATTTGCCCTGGCCGTCGAGCAGGTACAGATGCTCTTCGTTGGCCTCGGCCTGCCACGCGGGTGTCCAGCGCACGGTCACGGTGTCCGGACGGTCGGTTTGCAGGTACAGGCTGCCGTCGCGGATCTCGCCCCAGCGCATCGACGCGGCAAAGGCGTCCAGCGACAGGCCGAGACCGAGCAGCAGGACCAGGCCTTTCATGCGGCCTTCCGTTGCAGCATTTGCCACATCGGCGCGATGTCACTGGGCAGGATGATCAAAGTTTGCCAGAACGCCACGCCGCTCAAACGGCAGTACAACACCAGCATCGCCACGGTGACGGCCAGATAGGCAATCGATGAAGCCGCCGCTGCGCCAACGATGCCGTAGGCCGGAATCAACACCAGGTTCAGCGCCAGATTGAGCAGGGCGCCGAGGCCCATCAGCAGCGACACCGTACCGGGGCGGTTTTTCCCCAGCAGATCCAGACGCAGGATGCTCGCGTAGCACAGGCCGAGCAGCCCCGGCAGCAAGGCGAGCAGCGCCGGATACGCCGGTTGGTAAGCGATGCCGAACAGGGTGACGATCAGCCAGTTGCCGATCACGGCCATGCTCAGGCACGCGCCGAGCATCACCGTGGCGGTCAGGCGCAGGGCCAGCGGGGTGACCTTGTCCATGCCTTCGTCCTGTTGTAGCAGGCGTTTCATCAGCGGGCGTGGTCACCGCTTCCGGCACGATCAGCAGCAGTTCGGCGGCGGCACTGGCCATCGCGTAATGACCCAGTGCGGTGCTGCCGAGCAGGGCGCCGATGAACAGGTAGTCCGAGCGCAGAATCACTTGCTGGAACAGCAGGTCCGGATGGCTGCGGGCGCTGTAGCGCAGCAGTTCGTTCTGGCTGGTACGATCCCACTGCAACTGCAGCGGTTGCGCCCGTTTCAGCCAGACCCAACCGGCCAGCACCACCAGGCTGATCCCGGGCCAGCCAACTGATCAACGCCGCTTCCAGCGCCGCGCTTTTCCACATCCAGAACAGCGCGAGGAACAGCAGCAGTGGCGCCAGTGATTCGGTCAGGCGCAAGGCGTTGAACGCGACCACGCCGCCGGAGGCGTTGTGCAGGGTCAGCAGGCCACTTTTCAGCACGGTCAGCGGCACCGCCAGCAGCAACAGCCAGGCCAGCAGACCGAGCTGCACGGTGACATCCAGTTCACTGCCGAACTCACGTACCAGCGCCACCACCAGCAAGGTCAGCAGGCCGGCGAGCAAGCAACCAAACACCAGCACCTGACTCAGCAGCAGCCCCATCGGCCGTTGTTTGGCGGCTTGATAACCCACGGCCGAATTCAACCCGCCACTGGTGGCAGCGCTGATCAGATCGGGCAGGGTGCTAAGCAGCGCGAACAACCCGCGTTCACTCGGCCCGAGGATCCGCGCCAGCAACACGTTGCGCAGCAAGCGCAGGGCGATCATCGCCAGTTTGGTGCCCATGCTCAGCGCCAGATGCTTGAGGTAATGGCTGCGGCTCATGGCCGGTTTCCACGAAAGATGCGCCACGACAGCAACTCCGGGTTGCGCGCAGTACGCTGGCTGACGCCGAAACGCGGCAGGTTCAGCGGATCGCCTTCACCGCGATAGATCCCGGTGCCGGTGCCCAGGGCGAACGGATAATCGTGCGCGGCAATCTGTTTTCTTACTCGCTCGTCGTTGTTGCCGTTGGGGTAGCAATACACCGGCAACGGCCGGTTGCAGCCGTTGCTCAAGGCGTCGCGGCTGCGGCTGATTTCTTCGCTCAGGCGCACATCGTCCAGTTCAGTGAGGATCGCGTGGCTGGCGCCGTGCGGGCCGAAACGCACCAGCCCCGAAGCCTCCAGCGCGCGTACCTGATGCCAGTCCAGCGCTTGCGGCTGCGCTTCGGGCGGGCATTCGTCGGTGAGGCGTTCGAGCATCGCCGGTTCAAGGGTTTTCAGGCTTTGCAGGTAATGCAGCAGCGACAGGCTGCGCCGATCAACGTCGATGTCGTCGACCAGCACCGGCACCGGGTGGTGGAGATCATGTGCAGGCATTCGATCAAGTGCATGCGGGCCTTTTCGCCGTGGCTGCCCCACAGGGTTTCGCCAAGGCTTTCCCACACCAGAAGCGCTGACGGCTGCCGATGAAATCGGTGGAGAGAAAAATGCTCGCTGGCACCTGATGTTTTTGCAGCAACGGGAACGCATTGACCGCGTTGTCGCGCCAGCCATCGTCGAAGGTCAGCGCCACCCGTGGGCGTTCGCTGCGCAATGCGGTGGGCGTGAGGATGTCCATCAGCGGCACGCAATCGAAGTGCCGGCGCAGCCACACCAGCAGGTGCTCGAACGCCTTGGGCCCGACACACAGCTCATTGCGGTGCGGCAAGTCGGCGGCGCGGTCGTTGGCCAGCACCCGATGCAGCATCAGAATCACCCCGGCGCCGTGCAACTGGTTTCGTCCCACGGGCGAGTTGAGGTAAAGCCAGCCACTGGTGCGTTTTATTAATTGTTTGATCGCCATGGCTTCGGTCCTCTCAACGGTTTTGTTCAGGGTTCCACTGGGCATATCGGTGGCCGCGCAGGAACTGCCACAGGCCGAGACTCATCCCGGCGAGGGTGACCAGCAGGAACGCGGCCAGACGAAACGGTTTGGGCAAGCGATGTTGCGAGTCCAGCAGTCCGGCCAGCGCAATGGCGTAGCCGAACAGTTGGGCGATCAGGGCCAGTCGATAGAAACCGTGGTCGTCCCACAGCCAGAAGTTGCTCAGCAGCAACGGCAGCAGGAGGATCGGTGCCAGGCGCCGGATCAGTTTGTGGCTGATCAGCGCCAGCGAATACAGGCCATGTTTGAGCGGGTTGAGCAGCTCACTGCGCTGGGCGAGGCTTTGCAGGCCACCGACGGTGACGCGTTGACGGCGGCGGAACTGTTTGTCCGCTTCGTCGACACCGTGGTCGATCACTTGCGCCTCGGGCACGTACACAATGCGCTTGAAGGCCACCGGTGCACAGGTGCTGAGAAAGAAGTCGTCGTTGACCTCCGCCGGCACGCTCTGGAACAGCTCGCGGCGCAGGGCGAGCAGGGCGCCGTCGGCCGAGACCATGCAGCCGGTGCGGTTCTCCACCCGACGCAGCCAGCCCTCGTAATGCCGGTACAGACTGTCGCCGACGCTGAGGCCGCCGCCGGTCACCGGAATCACCATGTGCCCGGCGCAGGCCCCGACGTTGGGGTCGCTGAGTGGCGCAAGCAGGTAGCCAAGGGTTTCCCGCGACCATTGGTTGTCGGCGTCGGTGAACACTAGAATATCGCCAGTCGCCAGGGCTACGCCGGCATTCAGCGTCGCGGCTTTGCCCTGGCGCGGCAGGTCGAGCACAGTGATGCGCGAATCAACCACTTTGTGCGCGCAAGCCACGGTGTCGTCGGTCGAGCCATCGCTGGCGAGAATGATCTGCAGCGTGGCCGGCTGATAGTCCTGCGCCAGCAGCGTGCGCAACTTGTGCTCGATGTGCCGCGCCTCATTGTGCGCGGCAATCACGATGCTGATGTTCAGCGGCGGCGCCGGGCTGTGGCGCCAGGCCGGGAACAGCGGCGCCAGTACAGTCAGCAGCAGCGGGTAGCCAAGGTAGGCGTATACCGGCAGCAGCAGGCACATCCAGAAAATGAATTCAGCCACGGGCAGGCCTCCTGGCGTTCCAATGACACAGACTGAGAATCAACGCCGCCCCGGCCAGGTGCAGCCGCACCCAGTGCAGGCCCCACAGTTGCAGGGTCAGGCCCACATCATGATGGCGTGAACTCTGGCGAATGCTCAGCACCAGCGCCGGTATCGTGGTCAGCATCACCATGACGGCCGCGTGGTGCGGAAAACCGTTGAGCAGTGCGGAAATCGCCAGCAAGTCGAGCAGCCACGCGCCAAGCGAGAGCAGCGGAAAGCGCAGCAGGCGCAGGCTGAAACCGTGAGTGCGCAGCAGTTGCAGATGACTGCCCTGACGCCACATTTCCTTGCCCATCCACTCGCGCCAGTTCATCTCGTAGCCCCAATGCAGGGCCACGCTGCTGTTCACCGACAGCAGCCGCGCGCCCTGTTCGTGCAGGCGCAGGGTAAATTCCTTGTCTTCGCCGGTACGCAGGTGTTCGTTGAAGCCGCCGACCTTGTCGAACCAGCACCGGCGCATCAGCAGGTTGGAACTGGGCAGCCAGTCCACCGGGTGCGAGGCCTGACTCGACGGGCGCAGCGTGCGCCGTTGCCAGGCGGCGGCGTACCACGGCGCAGTGGCGGGGGTGTGCAGGTCGAGACCGAACACATCGGCCTGACCCTCGGCTTGCAGTTCGAACAAGGGCTTGAGCCAGTCTTCGGGCATTTCGACGTCGGCATCAATGAACGCGATCCACTCGCCGCTTGCCAGCAGCGCACCGCGATTGCGCAGCGCGCCGATCAGCAGGCCCGGCAGCACCAGCACCTGTGCACCGAACTGGCGGGCGATGTGCGGGCCGTCGTCGCTCGAACCGTTGTCGACCACAATCAACTCGCACTCGACATCGGCCGCATGCGCGGCTTTTTGCGCTGCCAGCAGCGTGCGGCCGATGTGCCGGGCCTCGTTGTACATCGGGATGATGATGCTGATGCGGCTCATGTTCTGGCCTCGGTCAGTGGCGCTTGCTCGGCCTTGAGGCGCAGCACGCTGGTCAGCGCGAGCATGATCCACAGGTATTTCTGGTTCGGTGCGCTGAGGAACATCAGGAACAGGGTCAGCGACAGAAAGCTCACCCCGAGGTGGGTCATCAGGTCCGCCTGCTGCCAATCGCGCCGCAGCATCCACGCGGCGCGGGCACGGATCAGGTTGTACAGGCCCAGGCCGAGCATGCCGACAAACAGCAGGCCGGCGGGAATCCCCAGTTCACTGAAAATTTCCAGGTAGGTGTTGTGGGCACGACGATACAGGTCGCCGATCTTGCGGTTGGCGGAAAACGCTTTGGCGTAACCGGTGGTCGCGTAGTGCAGCGGGAAGGTGCCGGGACCGGAGCCGAGCAGCGGGTTCTCGCGGATCATCTGCCCGCCGACCACGATGTACGAGGCGCGCCGGCCGAGGGATTCGTCGTCGTGGCCCTTGGCGCCGGCGCTCAACACGCTCAGGGACTGAATGCGCGCGAGGTAACCGGCGGGCATCGCGTAGATCGCCAGCGGAATCACGATGGCTGCGCCGAGCATGGCGAATCCCAAGTGCCGTGGGCGAATGCGGGTCAGTTGCGCGCGGTAGTGCCAGCAGCCGATCAACAGACTCAACGCCACCACCACCAGCCCGGAGCGCGATTCGGTCTTGGTCATGCCGCCGAGCAGCAACAGGCAGCAAGCGCCCCAGAACAACCGATGCAACAGATTCGGCCCGCGAATCACCAGCAGCAGCGCCAGCGGAATGGCGAAGGCGATCAGCAAGGCGAAGGCGTTGGGGTCTTCCAGCAGACCGGCAGCGCGGCCCTGATCCTGGAATTTGACTGAAAACATCGCCATGGCACAGGTGGCGCTGACACTCAGGGTCACCAGTCGGGCGAACAGGTCGAGGTTCAGTTCACGGCCGATCAGCAGGGTGATGACAAACAGGATCAGCCCGACGCTGAGTTCGCGCAGATGCCCCAGCGACATGCCCAGGTCATCGGTGTTGAACAGGCTGAGGAAATACAGCGCCAGAAACCACAGCAGAAACCGCCAGATATTGCTGCGCAGGCGCTCGGAAGGAATCTGGTGCATGGCCAGTTGCAGCATCAGGATCACCGCCAGCGAAGCGCCGATCAGTTTGCTTCCGGACAATGCGCTGTCCTTGAAGAAACCTTCGAACGGCACCAGCGCGGCAATGCCCAGCAGGCCCCAGGCCGGCTTGCGATACAACACTGTGAAACCCACCAGGCCAATGACCGCGCCGGGTGCGAGAAACGGATAAGGGCTGGCGAGCAGACCGATGCACACCATCCCGAGCAGCGTGACGATCGAGAGCGGGAAAATCATGCGCGTGCCTCCCGTGCCGTGCGGATGTACAGCTGCGACCAGCGTTCGGCCAGGGCCTTGAGGTCGTAGCGATCCTGTTGCGTACGCTTTGCGTTGTCGCACAAATGCCGGGCCAGTTTCGGCTCGCTCAGCAGGTTGTCGAGCTGACGGGCGAGGTCGGCGCTGTCGGCAGGTGTCGCCAGCAGACCGTTATGCCGGTGCTCGAGCACATCGGGAATGCCGCCGACGGCGAACGCCACCACCGGCACGCCGCTCTGCATCGCTTCGAGCAGAATCATCGGCGTGCCTTCGGTGCGCGAGCTGATCACCAGCGCATCCAGGCGCTGCCACCACGGTTGCATGGCGGTCTGGTAGCCGGGCAGACGAATCCGTTGCTGCAAACCTGCGGCGTCGATCCGCGCCTGCAACGCCTCACGTTCCGGGCCGTCGCCGAGCATCACCGCGTCCAGTTGCGGATGCTGGTGACACAGCGGAATCAGCGCATCGAGAAACAGATCCGGGCCTTTCTCGCTGCTCAGGCGCCCGACGTAACCGGCCAGCCAGCGCTGGCGGTCAACGGTGCTGACCAGCGCGTCGGCGGCGGGCAATCCATTGGGGATCACCTGCAGTTTGTCCGCCTGCACGCTGGCCTGACGATGCAGCACGGCGATGCTCTCGGCCACACACACCACCCGATCCACCGACGCGGTGCGGCACAACTGCAGACTCAGCCAGGTGTAAAACTTCTGCTTGCGGCTGCGCGGGGTGAAGCCGTGTTGGGTGATGACCAGCGGCAAACGCAACAGCGTCGCGCCGACCCAGCCGAACAGCAGCCCTTTGAAGTTGTGCGTATTGATCAGCGGCCGTTCGCTGCGCCGGGCCCGCAGGTGGCGCAACAGCTCACCCAGCCCGGCGCAACCACGGCAGTCCACCCCGGCCTCGCGAAAGCGCGCGATCAACGCCGGCGGTGCATCGAGGAACAGCACCTGGTGCTGCCCCGGTGTCGCCAGGCAGTGATCGAGCAACATGCGCTCGGCCCCATAGAAGCCGCCGCTGCTGAGCAAATGAATGATCGGCAGCGCGGCGTTCGGGGTGGACAGCGTGTTCAATTGCGCACCCAGTGCACGAAGCTTGGCACGGTCCAGTTCTTGTGCGGATTGCTCGGCAGCACGTTCTCGTCGTTGATCACCAGCAACACCGGCAGGCCCAGTTCGTGGGTGATTTGCGCCGGGTGTTTGAAACGGTGATCGAAGAACTCACGCACATAGACCAGGGCAATCGCCAGCAGCAGACCGGTGAACAGCCCGAACGGAATGATCAGCAGCGGTTTGGGGAACGCCGGCTCGGTCGGCTCGAACGGCGGGCTGAGCACCTTGGCGTTCGACAGGTCGTCGTTGAGCGAACCGGCGGTGCTGCTTTCGGCAAAGCGTTGCGCGTAGGTCGAGAACGCCGTGTGCAGCGCGTCGATTTCCGTGTCCATCTGCCGCAGCTTGCTCTGGGTCTGCTGCAAGGTGTGGATGCGGTTCTTGAACTCGGCGATGCGCGCGGTTTTCTGATCGATCACCTGTTGCACCACGGCCAGATCGTTGGTGCGCTCCTGAATGCGGTTGCTCACCACTTTGAGGAACTGCTGGCGGGTGCGGGCGATCTGCTCGCGGGTCAGCAGCATCGGCTCGCTGCCGGGCTGGAACACCGCGAGGTCATTCATGTAGCGGCTGACCTGAGTGGTCAGTTGCTCGCCCAACTGTTTGATTTCCCGATCCTCGAACGCCACGTTATCGACGGTGGTGGTGAAGGTGAAGGGGAACGTGTAGTCGTTGAGCTTGTTGCTGCTGGCGGCCGTCAGCGCGGTTTTCAGGTATTCGAGCCAGCGCTGGCTCTGTAGCAGACGATCCTGGTACAGGTTCAGGGCTTGCTCTTCGGTGTTGATCGCGTTCAGGCGGAAGGTGATTTCTTCCTTCGGATCGGACGATGCAACACTTTCCAGCAGCGCCTGCCGATTACCTTCCAGCCCGTCGAGACGCACCTGATACAGGTGCTTCTTGGTTTCGTAGAAGGATTGCGGCAGGTCGATCGATTGCAGCGCCTGACGGCTGCCCAGATAGTTCTGCAGCAGAGTGGCGACGAACGTCGTGCCCTGATGCGGATCGGGGAAGCTGTAGACGATCGAGATCACGTTGGAGCCGGGCAGGGTCTCGATTTTCAGGCTGTTGATCGCATCTTGCGTCAGGCCGTCGAGCACGGTGTCACGCACCGGATCGGTTTGCAGCCCGAGCATGTTGCGCAGCGGATTGATCACGTACTCACGCAGCGGCGAAGAGACATAGCGGCGGAACGGGTCGCTCACCAGTTTGGCGAAGATGCCCACCGGCGGGTTGTACTCGCCCTTGTCGCGCAGCTCGCTGATGGTCTGGCGGATCAGCGCCGGGGACCGCAGGATGTTGCTTTCGGTTTCCATGTCCGCCAGCGACGGCGGAATGAAGGTGGCGTTATCGACCGTCAGTGACGTGGTGGCGTCACCCTGGGAGAGTTTTTTCGACTGCACGATCACCTGAGCGGTGATATCGAAGCTCTGTTTGAGCACCAGCGGCAGTACCAACGCGATGACTGCAAAGATCAGGAAGACCCGTTTCACCAGTTGCTTGTTGGCGAAGAAGATCCTGAAGAACTCATGCAGGTAGTTTTCCTTTGGATTCATGATCGGTCACCTGAGAGTCAGTTACTGCTGCTGCTTTTGTTGTCGACGCGGTAGCCGAAGCTGAAGCCCACGCCCTGAAACAGCACCACGTCAGCCAGTTGCCGGGCGAGATCGCCGGCACTCGCCAGTTTGGTTTTCGGCACGAACAGCATGTCGTCCGGTTGCAGGTAGGCGATCTGCGACGCATCGCCCGACAGGGCTTTTTCCACGTCGTAGTGCACGGCCTGCACCTGGTTGCCGTTGCGCCGCATGATCACCACCGAGTCCAGCCGCGCCTTGACGTTGGTACCGCGCGCCAGGGTCAGCGCTTCAAGCACCGAGACCGGACGGCGGATCGGGTAGGAACCCGGTTGGCCGACTTCGCCGAGCACGTAGATCTCGTTGCCGGCGGTGGACTTGAGCATCACATCGACGCTCATCCGCCCCGGCAATTGCGCGTATTTCTGGTTAAGGAAGGTTTCCAGTTGGTTGATGGTCATGCCTTGCAGCGGCACCGCGCCGATTTCCGGAAAACTCGCATAACCGTCATTGCCCACGGTGATCTCGCGGCTCATGCCGGTGGCCGGGTGATTCAGTGCGCTTTTCAGGTTCTGCTCATTGGTCAGCGGGCTGATGACCTGCACGGTCAACTGATTGCGGTTGGGCTGGAACAGCTGTTTGCGCTGGTAAGCACGCTGGATTTCATCGCGCGCCTCGTCGGCGGTCAGGCCGGCGATTTTCACCGAGGTGTTGGCGCCTGGCAGGTTGATGGTGCCGTCGGGCAGCACCAACTGGTTGCCATTGAGCTGGCTGGCAGCGGTGAAGTTCAGGCCGATCTGGTCACCCGACTGCACGCGGTAAGCGTCCGAACCGCTGGTGCTGATGTGGAAGATCACATCCAGCACGTCTTGCGGGCGCAGGGTCTGTTCGACCTTGGGCATATCGGTGGCCTGGGCATTGGCCGGGGTGGCGGTGAGAATGTTCACCGGCATGTTCTGGGTTTCGGAAGTGCTGGAGCAGCCTGCAAGCGGCAGCATCAGCAGAACAAGTATCTTGGCGTTCATGGCGTCATCCTTCGCGTTTGCTTACAGGTTTTTGTAGAGCCACTTTGGCATGTAGTACTTGCGCCGGTTGAACACGCTGCCGACTACTTTCGCGCCGGCCTGGGTCAGGCGTTGCACGGCGGCCTGGGCGACTTCCCAGCGGGTGTCCTCGGCGCGGACCACGAACACCACGCCATCGACCTGAGTGGCGAGCACCAGCGTGTCGGCGGCGGAATACACCGCGTCGCCGTCGATCACCACGAATCGGTACTGGGTGCCCAGGCGGTCGAGCAGCGGGCTCAGGCGCTCGGCGGTCAGGTGTTCGAGGGTGCGGATCGGCCGGCCATTGGGCAGCACATGAAACGGTAGGCTCGAGACCTGCACCACGCAGTCCTGCAACAGCGGCGGGTTGTTCGGGTTGAACAGCAGGTCGCGCAGGCCGCGCTCCTTGCCCAGGTTCAATTGCTGCGTGAGGTTGCCCGCTGACTGGCTGGCATCGACCAGCAACACCTGGCCGCTGCTCATCTGCGCCAGTTGGCTGGCCAGCGCCAGCGCGCTGGTGGTGGTGCCCGCGCCGGGGTTGGCGGCGGTCAGGAACAGGATCCGCAGATCCAGATCCAGCACGGTCGAAATCAGGTTCGATTCGCTGGGGTTGGCAATGCTCAGGCTTTTGTTGGTTGAACCGTCCATTAGCTTGCTCCGTGGCCGCTGAATACTTTGAAGGGGGTTTTCAACAAGATCTTCAGATCAAGCAAAAGGCTTTGCTCGGCGATATAGCTGAGGTCCAACTCAACGCGCTGGTCGAAGTCGATGTTGCTGCGCCCGGAGATCTGCCACAGGCCGGTCATGCCGGGGTAGATGCTCAGGCGCGCAAGGTGGTTGTCCTTGTAGCGGTAGGCGTTGAACGAAGTCGGCCGCGGGCCGACCAGGCGCATGTCACCGCTGACCACGTTGAACAGGTTGGGCAGTTCATCGAGGCTGGTACGCCGCAGGAAACCGCCGATGCCGGTGATGCGTGGATCCTTGTCGATCTTGAAGTCGATGGCGTCGACCCCGTGCTTGTTGAGGTGGCGCAGCGATTCCTTGAGTTCTTCGGCGTTGCAGACCATGGTGCGGAACTTGTACATGCCGAAGGTGCGGCCGCGATAACCGGTGCGTTTCTGCACGAACATCACCGGTCCCGGGCTGGTGAATTTGATGGCCAGCGCCAGGCCCAGCAGCAGCGGCGAAAACACCACCAGAATCAGCAACGCACCGAAGCAGGCCAGCACCCGGTTGGTGCGTGACAGCGTCCATGGCCGGCCGCCGTCGCGGCCGGTCAGCCAGCCCCGGCCCTGCCGGTGGATGGCGCTATCGAGGCGCATTCGGTGCTCGGGATCCATGCGCTTGTCGCGGCGCATCTGATTGATCGGTACACCTTGTTCATGTCCAGTCATGGGGTCCTCCGCTGATGTTCAGCCGCGAGCGGCGCGTGGGCGATAGGCAGTGGGGTAGTAGTCGCGAAACCAGGCGATGAAACGCCCCAGTCCTTCATCCAGCTCGATCCGGGGCTGGAACCCGGTGGCCTGGGCCAGATCATCGGTCTCGGCACAGGTGTTGAGCACATCGCCCGGTTGCAGGGGCAAGAGCTCGACAATGGCTTTCTGGCCGAGGTGTTTTTCCATCAGCGCCAGATAGGTTTTCAGCTCCACCGGGTGGTGGCCGCCGATATTGAACAGGCACCACGGCGCCATGCTGCTGCCCGCGTCGGGATGTTCACGATCCCACTCCGGGTGGTTGTGCGGCGGATGGTCGGTGAGGCGCGCGATGCTTTCGACGATGTCATCGATGTAGGTAAAGTCGCGCTGGTGCTCGCCGTAGTTGAACAGCTTCAGCGGCGTGCCTTCGGTGATCGCCCGGGCAAACTGAATGGGCGACATGTCCGGCCGACCCCATGGCCCGTAAACGGTGAAAAAGCGCAGGCCGGTGCTGGGAATGCCGAACAGATGGCTGTAACTGTGGGCCATCAGCTCGTTGGCTTTTTTGGTCGCGGCGTACAGCGACAGCGGATGATTCACCCCGTCATGCACCGAATACGGCGTGTGCTGGTTGGCGCCATACACCGAGCTCGACGAGGCGTAGATCAGATGCTCGACCGGATGGTGGCGGCAGCCTTCGAGAATGTTCAGGAAACCGCTGAGGTTGCTGTCGAGGTAGGCCTTCGGATTCTCCAGTGAGTAACGGACCCCGGCCTGCGCCGCGAGGTGGATCACCACTTGCGGTTGCTCGCGGACAAACAGCGCTTCAATCGCCGCGGCATCGGCCAGATCGATCCGCGCCAGCGGGAAATGCCCGACCTGATCGCGCACCCATTGCACCCGATCGTGTTTCAGTTGCGGGTCGTAATAGCCGTTGAAGTTATCCAGGCCGACCACCGCATGCCCGTCGCGCATCAGCCGCAACACGCAATGGGCGCCAATGAAGCCGGCTGCGCCGGTGACCAGGATTTTCATGGGCGCAGTCCTTCCGGAGCGATGTGGCGCAGGCCGATGCCGCTGTAATGCAGACCGGCGGCGGCCACGTGTTCCGGGTTGTAGAGGTTGCGACCGTCGACAATCACTTTCGAGCGCAGCTTGCTCGCCAGCAACTCGAAATCCACTACGCGAAAATTCTTCCACTCGGTGCAGATCACCAGCGCATCGGCATCTTCCAGGGTGTCGTCGCGGGTGGCGCACAGGTGCAGGTCGTTGCGATAGCCGTACAGGCGCCGGCATTCGGACATGGCTTCCGGATCGTAGGCCTGCACGCTGGCGCCTTCGGCCCACAGCGCGTCCATCAGGTAGCGGCTGGGGGCTTCGCGCATGTCATCGGTATTGGGTTTGAACGCCAGGCCCCAAATCGCAATCGACTTGCCGGCCAGGCCTTGCGGAAACTGCGCCTTGAGTTTGCCGAAGAGGATGTGCCGCTGGCTGTCGTTGACGTCGGTGACGCTGCGCAGCAATTTCAGCGGCATGCCGTTGTGTTCGGCGGTGTGCAGCAGGGCGCGCAGATCCTTGGGGAAGCATGAACCGCCGAAGCCGCAACCGGGGTAAATGAAGTGGTAGCCGATGCGCGGGTCGGAGCCGATGCCTTTGCGCACCGCTTCGATGTCGGCGCCGAGCAGTTCGGTGAGGTTGGCCAGTTCGTTCATGAAGCTGATGCGCGTGGCGAGCATCGCGTTGGCTGCGTACTTGGTCAGCTCGGCGCTGCGGTTGTCCATGAACATCAGTTTTTCGTGGTTGCGGCAGAACGGCGCGTACAGCTCGCTCATCTGCTCGCGGGCTTCGTCATCGCGGGTGCCGACGATGATCCGGTCCGGGCGCATGCAATCGGCGAGGGCGCTGCCTTCCTTGAGGAATTCGGGGTTGGACACCACGCGGACCTTGAGGGCACTTTTGCCGCGACGCAGCAACTCTTCGCTGGCTTTGGCGGCGACCTGGTCAGCCGTGCCGACCGGCACCGTGGACTTGATGATCAGGGTGCGATCGGCCTCCATGTGCGAGGCGATCTCCCGGGCGACGTTGAGCACGTGGGTCAGGTCGGCGGAACCGTCTTCATCGGCCGGCGTGCCCACGGCGATGAAAATCAGCTCGGCATGCTCCACCGCGTCGCTGGCCTGAGTGCTAAAGAGCAAGCGGCCGGCCTTGATGTTTTCTTCGAGGGTGCTGGAAAGACCTGGCTCACTAATAGGTGGCACAGCTTGTTGCAGTTGCTTGATCTTGTTGGGGTCAATATCGACACATAAAACCCGATGCCCTACATCTGCAAGTGCGGCGGCTTGAATTAATCCGACATAGCCGGTGCCAAATACGCTCACGTCCATCTGCGCACCCTCGATAGAGCGAAAAGAAGAAGTTCGGAAGAAGACTGTAAAAGGGGTATAGCGCAGGGTTTGGAAAGCGTGTCAGCAAAATGACATGTTGCACCTGTATAACACTTGAGCGCTTTTTGGCGATTGGCCATCAAGTCATTGCTGCGATTGGATTTGTTGTTTTTTTGCAGATTTGTTCAGATTTCAAATAAGCGATAAACGGTTGTAAGTCTTTAATTTAAAGGCTTCTAGCGTTTTGTGTGTGTCAGATTTGAGTCACCGGTTTTTTGACGCTTTCTAAAGAAAACAGTCAATTCTTGCGCTTTGATGGCTGGGTGCTAGTGTCAGGTTCTGACCGACAAACCTTTGACTCCCTGCCGTTTTGCACGAGCGGTATCGCCATGTTCAGATATACCAAAGAAGTACTTTTAATTGTTTATTTGCTGCTTTATTCCGAATATTACGTTGATCGGTTAAATGCTATCGGCGTCGGTTTTGCTGTACTTCTTTTTGGCGCGATGTTTTTGGCGCTTACTTTAGCGTTATATCTAACGGCTTATATTCGTCAGGCTCTCATTCGCCACTTGTTCGCAATAACACTGTTTGTCTCGGCGGTGTTTTTCGATGTCTATACCCGGGTCACCGCGGATTACCTGAGCTACAGCAGTTTTGTCTCGCTGGTGTACTCCGGCGGCTTCATTCAGGAGGCCGCCTACCAGTATCGCGACGCGATCATTCATGGCGCGCTCAGTGGTCTGCTGTTGCTGTTCGGCATCGGTCTGAAACCGCGCCATGCACTGGTGGTGCCCAACGCGTTGCGTGTGGCGGCGCCGGTGTGTGGTGTGCTGCTGTTGAGCGCGGTGTTGTTCCTGCGGGCGGGCGAGGGCGCGCGCGGTTTGCCGATCATGTACACGCCGCTGGCCTATCTCAACCTGTTCGCTTATGAAGCGCTGCACAACACGGTCGGCCCGCGCGAGCCGGTGACGCTGGCGCGCAACGCAGTGGCGATCAATCACGACATCGTGCTGATCATCGACGAAAGCATTTCCGGCAATTACCTGGACATCAACGCGCCGTTCGGGGTGCACAGCAACCTTAATCAGGCGCATCCGGGCGTCGACATTTTCAACTACGGCTACGCCGCATCCATCGCCAATTGCAGCGCCGACACCAACGTCACGTTGCGCTACGGCGGCACCCGCGACGATTACATGCGCATCAACAGCACGCTGCCGTCGATCTGGCAGTACGCGAAAAAGGCCGGGTTGCGCACGGTGTACATCGACGCTCAGCGCACTGCCGGCAATCTGCAGAACCTGATGACCGACACCGAGAAAAAAGACATCGACGAATTCGTCCAGTTTGACCAGACCAGCGTGCGTGACCGCGACATGGCTGCCGCCGCCAAGCTGATCGAATTGCTCAACGATGATCAGCCGGAGTTGGTGGTGATCAACAAGGTCGGCGCGCATTTCCCGGTGCACGACAAATACCCCGACGCCTTCATGGCCTACCGTCCGACCTTGCCGCGCGGGCAATTCACCGAAGTGGCGGATACCGGTAAGCGCGACGGTTTCAACGGCCAGCCGGATGATTGGGTGCTGTACCGCAACGCCTACAAGAACACCGTGCTGTGGAATGTCGGCGAGTTCTTCGCCCGGGTATTTGCCCAGGCCAATTTGCACAATGCGCTGCTGATCTACACCTCCGATCACGGCCAGGACCTGCATGAACGCGGCAACCCCGGGCTTAATACCCACTGCGGTGGCGATCCGGTGGAGGAAGAAGGGCTGGTGCCACTGGTATTGATTCAGGGCGATCAGCTGCACGGGCCGGACTGGGCGCAAGCGTTGCCGGCGAACAAGGACCGCTCCAGTCACTACAACATTTTTCCGACGCTGCTGCAGTTGATGGGTTATGACCTGGCGGGAGTCGAGGCGCTGTACGGCAAACCGTTGACGCTGCCGACAGCGGACGACTTCACCTTCAACTACCGCTTCAATGCACGGCTGGGGGCCAAGCCTGAGTGGAAGCACATTGATCTGAAGACCATCGTCACACCGGGTGCGGCGGCGACCAGTGTGGCGACCGGGGATTGAGATTTGTGCCGGTTTCACTGGCCTCATCGCTGGCAAGCCAGCTCCCACAGGGATTGAGGTTGTTCACAAATACTGAATACACCCAAAAACACTGTGGGAGCTGGCTTGCCAGCGATGAGGCCAGTGCAAACACCACTGATCTGAAGAGACCGCAATCCGCTATCCTTGCCCCACACTGACCCAACGGATGGCGGCATGCTTCAGGTTCAAGGCGTGTTCAAAAGTTACCTCACCCCCCAAGGCCCGTTACCGGTGCTGCAAGGCGTCGACCTGACGCTCGAAGCCGGCAGCAGTCTGGCGCTGATGGGCGAATCCGGCAGCGGCAAAAGCACCTTGCTGCACCTGATCGCAGGCCTCGACAAGGTTGATCGCGGCAGTATTCACAGCGGCGAGCATCGGCTGGAGCAGATGAACGAAGCGCAACTGGCCGACTGGCGCCGCACGGAAATCGGTCTGGTGTTCCAGCAGTTCAACCTGATCGGCAGCCTGCGGGTCGAGGACAATCTGGCGTTTCAGGCGCGTCTGGCCGGGCGCCATGAGCCGCGCTGGCAGGCGCATCTGGTGCAGCGTCTGGGGCTGGGCGATTTGCTCAAGCGTTATCCCGAACAACTGTCGGGCGGCCAGCAGCAGCGGGTCGCGCTGGCCCGGGCCTTGGCGTCGCGGCCGAAACTGCTGCTGGCCGACGAACCCACCGGCAGCCTCGACGAAGCTACCAGCGACGAAGTGCTGCGCCTGTTGCTCGAGTTGCTGGATGACACGCCGACCACGCTGTTGATGGTCACGCACAGCCCACGCGTGGCGGCGCGACTGGCGCAGCGGGTGGTGTTGTCCAGCGGCCGTCTGACGTGAACGTATTCTGGCAAACCCTGCGTGCGTTGCTCAGCCACTGGCGGCGGCATCCGGTGCAGTTTTTCAGTGTGCTGACCGGGTTGTGGCTGGCGACCA
This sequence comes from Pseudomonas sp. S150, assembly GCF_004526365.1. Taxonomy (NCBI): domain Bacteria; kingdom Pseudomonadati; phylum Pseudomonadota; class Gammaproteobacteria; order Pseudomonadales; family Pseudomonadaceae; genus Pseudomonas; species Pseudomonas sp. S150. Next base: position 4,483,694 of record NZ_CP038207.1, on the reverse strand, counting down.
GTCTGCTGACCGGGGTCGAGGCACTGAACAGTCAGGCCCGCGACAGTTACGCCCGGGCCAGTCAGATGATCGGCGGCGAACCCCAGGCCAGTCTGGCCACACCGAGCGGTGCGACGTTCACCCAGCAGTGGTTCATCGATCTGCGCCGCGCAGGCTGGCCGGTGTCGCCGCTGCTGCAAGGCCGTTTGGTTCTCAAGGATCACCCGGATCAGCGCCTGCAACTGATGGGCATCGAGCCGGTGTCGCTGCCGACGGACGCTGCGGTGGCCGGGCAGGCGATGCCGATCGAGCGCATCGTCGCGTTCTTCTCGCCGCCGGGCAGCACGTGGATTTCACCGGAAACCCTGCACGCCTTGGGCCTGACCGAAGGCGCCACGCCGCAAACCGCCAGCGGCCAGACGCTGCCGCCGCTGCACGCGCAAAAGGACATGGCGCCTGGCGTGTTGCTGGTGGACATCGGCGTCGCGCAAACTGTGCTCGAACAGCCCGGGCAACTGTCGCGCTTGTTACTGCCCAAGGATTTTCACGCCGAGCTGCCGGCCGCGTTCAATGGCCGGCTGCAGCTCAAAAGCAGCGCCGAGGAAAACAATCTTTCGCGCCTGACCGAGAGCTTTCACCTCAACCTGGATGCCTTGGGCTTTCTCTCGTTTCTGGTCGGGCTGTTTATCGTGCACGCGGCCATCGGTCTGGCACTGGAACAACGTCGCGGCCTGCTGCGTACGTTGCGCGCCTGCGGGGTCAGTGCGCGGATGTTGATCGGCTGTCTGGTCGTCGAGCTCGGTGTGCTGGCGTTGGCTGGCGGGGTGTTCGGGGTCATCGGCGGATACTGGCTGGCGAGCGCGTTGCTGCCGGATGTCGCCGCCAGCCTGCGCGGTCTGTACGGCGCGGAAGTGGCGGGGCAGTTGCGCTTGAGCCCGTGGTGGTGGTTCAGCGGTATTGGTTTGAGCCTGTTCGGCGCGTTGCTCGCCGGTGCCAACAGTCTGCTGCGTGCGGCACGCTTGCCGCTGTTGGCGGTGGCGGATCCGCAGGCCTGGCATCAGCAACATGCGCGCTGGTTGCGCCGTCAGGGTTGGCTGGCGGCGGTGCTGGGCTTGATTGCGCTGCTGGCGTTGCTATTCGGTGACAGCCTTGGCAGTGGATTTGTGTTGATGGCCGGGTTGCTGCTCGGCGCTGCGCTGGCGTTGCCGGTGGTGCTCAGCGCAGTGCTTACTCCTTTGCTCGGGCGTAGTCGTTCGGTGCTCGGTCAGTGGTTTCTCGCCGACTGCCGCCAGCAACTGCCGGCACTCAGTCTGGCGCTGATGGCGTTGCTGCTGGCGCTGTCGGCCAACATCGGCGCCGGCAGCATGACCGCCGGTTTTCGCCAGACCTTCGACGACTGGCTCGAACAACGCCTCAGTGCCGAGCTGTACCTCAACCCGGTCAATCCGGCGCAATCGCGCGAGATGTACACCTGGCTCAAACAACAGCCGAACGTCAGCGCGGTGCTACCCAACTGGCAAGTCGCGGTGACCCTGCAAGGCTGGCCGGCGGATGTCTTCGGGGTGATCGATCATCCTTATTATCGCCAGCACTGGCCGTTGCTCGAGGCGATCGCCGGTGATCCGTGGGCGCATCTGGCGAACGACGATTCAGTGATGCTCAGCGAACAACTGGCACGACGGCTGAAGGTGCGGGCGGGGGATCATTTGAACGTGCCGACACCGGGCGGGGCGTGGTCACCGCGGATCGTCGGGATCTACGCCGACTACGGCAATCCCAAGGGGCACGTGTTGGTCAACAGCAATCATTTGCTGCGGTTGTGGCCGTCACTGACGCCGAACCGTTTCAACCTGCGCATCGCGCCGCCCGATATCCCGCCGTTTTTGCGCGCACTGCAAACGCGCTTTCAGCTTGATGACAGCCGCATCGTCGATCAGGCGCGGCTCAAGGGTTGGTCGGTGCAGGTTTTCGAGCGCACTTTTGCCGCCACTGCCGCGCTCAACAGCCTGACTTTGGCGGTAGCCGGTGTGGCGCTGTTCATCAGCCTGCTGACCCAGAGCCAGAGCCGCCTCGGGCAATTGGCGCCGCTGTGGGCCTTGGGCGTGACGCGCCGTCAGTTGATGCTGCTTAACCTCGGCCAGACCTGGCTGCTGGCGGTGCTGACGCTGGTGCTGGCGTTGCCGTTGGGGATCGCGTTGGCGTGGTGTCTGGATGCGGTGATCAACGTGCAGGCATTCGGCTGGCGTTTGCCGTTGCGGATCTTTCCGCTGCAACTGCTGCAGTTGCTCGGGCTGGCGTTGCTGGCGACGCTGTTGGCCTCGGCGTGGCCGCTGTATTCGTTGTACCGCACGCAACCGGCGGATCTGCTGAGGACGTTTGCCCATGAGGATTAACCGGGTTGCGCTGCTGTTCGCGTTGCTGCTGTTGGGCGGTTGCGATCAGCCTGTGCCAGAGCAGAAGGGTTTTGCCGGGCTCGGCGATCAGGCCGCGCAGTTCACACCGGTGGTGCCGGGGCGGGTGTTCAGCTTCCCGGCAGATCACGGCGCACATGATGGTTTTCGTATCGAGTGGTGGTATGTCACCGCCAATCTCAAGGACCGGCAGGGCCACGATTTCGGCGTGCAATGGACGCTGTTTCGCAGTGCGTTAAAACCTGCGGCAGACCAACCGGGCTGGGCCAACCAGACGATCTGGCTCGGGCATGCCGCAGTGACTTCGGCCACCGCGCACCATGCCGCCGAGCGCTATGCCCGAGGCGGAGTGGGGCAGGCCGGGGTGAACGTCGCGCCGTTCGAGGCGTGGATCGATGATTGGCGCTTCGCCAGTCAGGCGCAGGATCCGCTGACCGATCTGCAACTCAGTGCCAGCGACAAAGCTTTCAGCTATCAATTGCACCTCACCTCCAGTCGTCCACTGGTGTTGCAAGGTGACAACGGTTTCAGCCGAAAATCCGAACAGGGTCAGGCTTCGTACTACTACAGTCAGCCGTTTTTTCAGGCCAGCGGCACCCTGCAAATCGACGGCCAGACTTACACCGTCAGCGGCCCGGCGTGGCTGGATCGTGAATGGAGCAGTCAGCCGCTGGCAGCCAATCAGACCGGGTGGGACTGGTTTTCCCTGCACCTGGACAGTGGTGAGTCGCTGATGCTGTTTCGCACCCGGCAAACCGACGGCGCGCCGTATCTGACCGGCACCTGGATCAACGCCGACGGCCAGACCGAAACCCTGCACGGCGCGCAGATCAGACTCACACCCAAGGACACCGCAAAAGTTGCCGGCCGCCAGATGCCGGTGCGCTGGTCGATCAGCATTCCCGACAAACACCTCGACATCAGCCTCGACGCGCTCAATCCCGACGCCTGGATGAACCTGCGCATCCCTTACTGGGAAGGGCCGGTGCGGATCAGCGGTAGCCATGGCGGGCGCGGCTATCTGGAAATGACCGGGTACTGACGCTCACACGCAAAACCTGTGGGAGCGGGCTTGCCCGCGAAGGCGCCGTTACAGCCACCCACAGAGCAATTGCCCGGAACTCCGCCCCGTCTACCACCCTCTACCGATCAATCCCGGCCCATTTCCGAGACCCGGCGAGGAGCCCGCCCATGAGCGACGACCTGCAACCCCCAGACCTCACCACCTGGCAGCGCCTGTTCGACGATCAGACCTACTGGCAGCAATCCCCCGACGCTCACTATTTCGACCTGCAACGCATTGCCGACGATCTGCTCGGCCAGGGCGCGATCGATCTGGAGCAGTGGCAGATCCTGCGCGCCAAGGCCGATGACCTGCATAAGAATTCGCCAGCCGTGAACGTTACCAATGAACTGGATGACCCTGACGCCTGAGGAGAACCACCATGAAACCCGTATCCCCCAGCGAACACCCCGACGAACCCCGGCCACCGGGAGAAACCGAGCGCGACAACGACGCGCTGCGCCCGACCGACCCCAAACAGCGCGAGGACAGCGGCAAGGGCACCACCAGTGGCGAGTCCACCGCGCAGGAGACCGCCGCGTCAGAAACGAAAGCCAAGCCCTGAACAGCGTCTATGCTCAGTGGCACATTCGGCGCCAAACAGACGTTGGCGCCGGTTGCTGCCATTCATTACAGGGAAAGTACCGCTTATGAAGCTCCACGCTCTGGCCAAGGCCATCACCCTCGCAACCGTCCTGTCCGCCACCAGCTTCGGCGCCATGGCGGCCGATATTCCGCTGTCCGCCACCGTCGAGGCCGATCAGGTCACCACCAAAGTGCTGGCCGTCGATGCAGCCAACCATCAGATGGTGCTGGAAGGCGCCGAAGGTCGTCAAGTTCACGTTCAGCTCAGCGACAAGGCGAAAAACCTCGCCAATCTTCAGGTCGGCGATCTGGTAAAAGTCGAAGTACAACGCTCAGTGGCGGCTTACCTCGATACCGATGTAGATAAAGGTCTGCCTGGCACCGTCGAGCGTAGCGGCGAGCTGCGCAACGCTCCGGGCACTGAAAACCCGGGCGGCGAGGCTTATCGCCAGATACAGGTGCAACTGAAAATCACCAAAATTGATTTGAAGAATAATCAGGTGACCCTGGAAAACCCTCAAGGTCAGTCGAAAATCCTCGACGTCAAAAAGCCTGAAATTCAGGCCAAGCTGAAAGATCTGAAAGTCGGGCAGAGCGTAGTTGTCACTTATACCGATGTATTAAAAGTGACCAGTCAGCATGAAAGCTGAGTATTAACTCTACAAGATGATTGTTCTTGTACAAATTATTGTATGAGAACAATCATCTGAAATGAGCTGAGCCGTGCTTTGAAAGTTTCACGAAAGGATTTCGTCGATAAATATCTATTAACTTTTTCGTACATAAAATTTACCTTTGTGTATGACGACATATCTGCCAACTTCTATTAAAATCCTTCCCGTTCGCCCAGTGTCAGGGCTCTTTACCGGTGCATGGATTGCCAGGCCATTACACTGGGCGAACACCTCTTCGGAGCGGATGTATACAATTTCAGATAAAAAAAGGGCGACTTTGCAGTCGCCCTTTTTTGTGTTCGCGATTATGCCGATGCCTGCCCCTCAAATCGTTTGAGGGTGGCTTCATACATCTTGGTGCGGCGGTGGTTTTTGCCGTACGTGCCGGCGGCGGCGACGGTTCCTGCCTGGATGTGATCCAGATAGCGGAAAATCTTGCGTGGTGACAGCAGCTTGATGCCATAGCCCAGACCGACCATTCGATCCTGCAGGGTATAACCGGGCACTCGGTCATCCATGCAAAAGTGCAGTCCATGGGACTTCATCAACTTGGCGTTCCACAAAGTGCAGAAACTCTTGAGGTGAGTTTCCCGATAAGGTTTCGGCTCTTTACTGCGCAAACCCAACGCAGTTTTCGCCCGGCGAATATAGTGTTTGCAAAATCGCGAAGTTAACCGCCAGGTGTCTCTCACGATCCCACGATTGATTTGTTCGACACACCCGACTGCGGCGATATCCGAAGTCCTAGTGCACTCGCGCAACATCATCGCGAAGACTTCCTTGTCGTAGACAAAGGTGTCGGTGTGCAGCAGAAACAGATAGTCGGTTTCAACTTTTTCCAGCGCCAGATCCAGCGCCTTGCCATGCGCAATATGTCCCGCTTCTTTGCCGGGGGAGGGACGTTCGATCAGATTGATCCAGTCCAGCGAACGCAAGTAATCCAGGCTGGCATCCGCCGAATCATTGTCCACCACCCAAACCGGAATGCGCTGCGCCCGGACGTGCTCGCGCAACAACTCCAGGCACATCCGGGTGATGTCCGGGGTTTTGTAATTTACCAATACAAGACTGAAATTCGACTGCGTAACGGCTGGTAAATCAAACTGGCTCATTCGGGAAGCTCATCCGCGGTTGATCGGCGACAGGTGTCTCTCGGGCCGGGATGCTAGCGACGCAAGCTTAGTTGAAGCTTAATTCGGCGTTCAGCAAACACGTCAAAGTGTGTCGAGCCAAGACACCTCGCGCGCGACGTACGCTAAACTGCGCACCCCTTTTGCACGCTTCAAGGAACAAACGGCGCCCGCCGTAGACTCACGGATGAAACCACTTTCCCTCTACCACCCGGCCCTGTACTGGCTGCGCGTGTGGCAAAAAAGACTGTTCCGCCAGATCGCCTGGCGTTGCTCCAGCAAAAGCTATTCGCGCCTTGTTGCCGACGCTGACCGTCTGCCATTCCGCTACCTCAAACACACCTCAAAACTCATCCGCAAACTCGGCGACTCCGACCTCGCCCTGCAACAAAGCAAAGTCATCAACCTGAAACTCGCCGTCGCCGCCATCGACGGCCTCATCATCGCCCCCGGCGAACACTTCTCCTTCTGCCGCCTCGTCGGCCGCCCAACCCGCAAACGCGGCTACGTCGAAGGCATGGAACTCTCCTTCGGCGAAGCGCGACGCGGTATCGGCGGCGGAATCTGCCAACTGAGTAACCTGATCCACTGGATGGCGATCCACTCACCGTTGATAGTCGTTGAACGCTCCAACCACAGCTTCGACCCATTCCCGGACGAGGGGCGAGTACTGCCATTCGGTTCCGGCGCGGCGATTTTCTACAACTACGTTGACCTGGTACTGCACAACCCGACGGATCGGAGTTTTCAGTTGAAGTTGAACGTGGGGGACACGCAGCTGGAGGGGGAGTTGTTGTGCGATCAGGTGCGGGAGTATCGGTATCACGTGTTTCAGGAAGGTCACCGGTTTGTGCGGGAGGGGGAGCGGGTGTATCGGGAGAATGAGATCTGGCGGGAAGTGCGGGAGAAGGGGCAGGTGGGGGAATTGGTGGAGCGGGTGAGGTTGTATCGGAATCGGGTGGTGGTTAAGTATGAGGTGATGGACGAGTTGATCGGGTAGGGCGCACAAATAGCTACGATGATATTGGCGCCCACTGATCAGTTTCTGAAATAGAGCTCATCCAGTTGGCGTTTGCGTATGGATAGATACTCTTCCCGAGAGTGTCAGATTTTTTGTGTGCGGGCCGGTAATGGCCTGCCGTCAGGCAGGCCTTCATTTCACCAGTTCGGCCTGATGAATCGGTCTCCATATAAAACCGCAAACTGATTCATGGCGCTTTTCCAGTCATGGGCGGGCGCTGCCCCAGTTGGCGGTGATGTTTTTCAGCGCCAGCCAGATCAGTTTTGTCGCCGCCTCATCGGTTGGAAAGTGGCCTCTTGTCTTGATGATCTTGCGTAACTGCGAATTGATGCTTTCGATCGCGTTGGTGGTGTAGATCACTTTGCGTATCGCGGGGTGGGAACACGAAAAATGGGATAACCCGCTCCCAGGCGCGTCTCCAAGCCGCCGCTATCGTCGGATACTGCTTGCCCCACGGCCCCGCTTCGAAGGCGTCCAGAGCCTGTTCGGCGACATCGGCATTGAGAGCTTGATAAATCGGCTTAAGGGCCTTGGCCAGTTCACGGCGCTTGTCCCACGCCGCGTAATCAAGGCTGTTGCGGATCAAATGGACGATGCATGTCTGCAGCGTTGTCTCTGGAAACACCGCACTCAAAGCCTCCGGCATACCTTTGAGCCCGTCAGTTACCGCGATCAGCACGTCTTCGACGCCCCGGGTTTTGAGGTCATTGAAGACCTTCATCCAGAACTTGGCACCTTCAGTGTTCTCGATCCAGATCCCCAAAATATCTCGGGTCCCATCCGGCAGCACGCCCAGAGCCAAGTAGATGGCCTTATTGCGAACCACGCCTTCGTCACGGATCTTGACCCGCAGAGCATCGAAGAAAATGACCGGATACATGGGCTCAAGCGGGCGTTGCTGCCAGGTACTGACTTCCTCCAGAACCGCATCGGTGACGGAGCTGATGAAGTCATGAGAGACATCTGTGCCGTACTGTTCCGAGAGGAAAGCACGAATCTCGCGAACGCTCATGCCACGGGCATACATGGCGATGATTTTGTCGTCGAAACCCGTGAAACGGCGCTCGTGCTTGGGGATCAGGATCGGGGCGAAACTGCCGTCGCGGTCTCTGGGAATATCCAGACGCAACGGGCCGTCTTCGGTCAGCACGGTCTTGCTGCTTCTGCCATTACGCTGATTACTCGAATCCTCAGGGCGCTCCGCGCCCTGAGGATAACCAAGGTGGTGCCCCATCTCGGCGCCAAGGGCTCGCTCGATCAGCGCTTTCTTAAACGCCATCGCGGCATCCTGAATAGCGTCGGCACTCATCGGGCCGCTGACGAACTGGTCGATCAGCTCTTGGGGAATGGAAGGAAGGTCACGCTGGGCCTCTCGGGCCGGTCTCTTTTTGGTCGGCATACATGCACCTCTGCGACATGTTATGCCCGAACACAAAATTTATGACACTCCCCTCTTCCCATACCTTGGGGAAGTCTTCATCTTTGGTCAGCGGGAAGGTCAGATAGATGTGCCTTCCAACCACACTGATGTATTGCCTCACACGCTTGAAGGCGGGTTGTTCGTAAGCTGCCACGCTTTCGTCATAGGCGTCATGGTAGTGATGGATGCTCACTCGGTGCGGGGCGATCATGCACCGCGAGAAATCGATCACCCAGCAGCTGTCAACGGCTGTGCTCAAATAACCGTGGACACCGTCGCTGGATAGACGAATGCACGAATTAGCCTGGGTGCCGTCGTCATCGTTGACCAAAATGATCTTGTCCGCGAAGTAATTGATATTTCTGCCGTCAGGTCCTTGCAGGAGCAAGCTCCAGCCTTCGGCTCCCATGCGGAATTCACCGTTGTTTTCGAAGGTGGCGATCCAGTTATTGGCGAGTGTGATTTGATGTTTATTCATGGGTGCTCATGTAAACCGAAGGGCCGCAAAGTAATGGGTATTTTGTTTTGAACTCCAATAGAGAGTTTTCATTTTCTGCACGGATTAAAAAATACTCGTCAATCTTCTCTATTTTGATAGTGAGGCTCTCTCGAGTAGGTATGTTTTTTAAGAGTAATTCCTTGACTCCGTTGCAGCTCAAGCCAATGCGGCAAGTGTTGAATCCCATCTTTATCCATTTTTCAGGTGCGGAGTCGGGGATTTCTGGGATATCGAATTCGAAGGTTATGTTAGGTCTGTTGTTGTCGATTGTTATTTGGAATAACTTTATCGTGCTAATTTTAATAGGTTTGGTGAACACTCTATTGAATAAGGTGTTGCCATCAAGTTCATTCCAGGTTTTCATTTTTTTTCCTTGAAGGGGTAGTGTTCTTTGGTGCCGGGGACCTTTCAGGTTCTAGTGTCATCGAAGGTAAAAGAGGCAAAAGGGCCAGATTTGTTTTCAATATCTTTTGGGTTGTCATAAATAATAAATCTGTCCCCTTTTGTCTCAATAGGAAGTAATAGTAAAGGTAATATGTCGAGGCAGGGGTCTAGTTTCATTGTTCATATTTCGGAAAGTATTTTGTTTCATTGTTTTTGAAAGCTCTATCGAGCGGTTGAGGTTTTTGTTGTGTGCACTGCAATTCTTTTATGTTGGCCAATTTCCTAGAGTGCTTCTTTGATTGAAAATCTCTGCAAGGAATTCTGAACAATTTTTCTTTCTCCCGATTCGCCACTATTTTATATTGAGTGCAATCGATAGCCTGCATCAAAATCGCATATGGTATGCAAATTGCTGTAGCTAATATCGAATATACCCTGAATTTCAGGTTGAACGCGATTTGCCTGTGAGTTTAATATCCCTACTGATTTCTGAAGTTCGTCGTATGTGGGTATATAAGTGTGGTTTGAAGCAGTGAAGTCGAGGGTTACTTTTTTTGGTGAGATGATGGCAAGGTTGATTAATAATTCAGGAGTTGAGAATGATCTTCCGCCGATATCGTATATTTTATCTTTGTTCTCTAATTTTGGGCCGTAAGATTCGTGCGTCAAGTAGCCACTGTCCTGGTTTAATAAGCGTATTAATTTTTCGTGACCTTTTATTTTTTCAAATGTGATGATGGCTTGCTTAATGACCAGGAAACCGTCCTCGTCCATCTTTTCTAGAAAGCTTGGGTTCTGGTTTTTTATTGAAGAAACTACCGATTTTTCTATTAAGTTAAGGACAAAATTAAATAGTTCTAGTTGGAATTTGTCTTGAATATTTTCGTTTGGAGGTATGTTTATATACGAGATAATTCCGCCTGCATTATCGAAGTCGATAGCGCCAAAGGATTCTGTAATGTCAATTGAAAAGTTCATTTTGCTCTCTCGATAAAAAATTGATCAAGTTTTTTTGAATCGATTTGGTTGCCATCAGTTGTTTTATGGTGTTTTGGGTTGAGTTTTGTTTATAAAGATATTCTTAGACCTAATTAATTTTTTGTTTTTAGTGATTTTTATGTATTTGTTTGCGTGAAAATGGGGCTGAAAAGGGGGCAGATTTATTTCCTTCAACGAAAACAATCCGCCCCTCTCCTCATTGCAGTTCAGCAACTAGAGAGGATATTCACACCGCCATGGAGTAGTGAAAAGTTCTGGATCGACGTTAAGCTTTTCAAGAAAGGCGTTGATTTCCGCTTCAGAGTTCATGGTTTCTATTTTTAAGATATTGATGTCTCGGTCGTCCACGCCGTCACTTGTTTCAAGTGTTTCGGTTGAGATTGTAAATATCACTGTTGCATATCGGAAATTTTTTGATTTATGGATGAAGTCATAATGGTTATATGGATCATTGGTAAAGGGGTATTTGTAAATGGCGTATACTGAAATCCATTTTCTTAGTGAAGGGTTTTCGGATTCTAGCTCTTGCGCAATGTTGTTGTAGCCTGTTCCGTCGAGCCCAAACCATACACTTCGTGGGATACATTTCTGGGTTGTCATTTTTCGACCCTAGAACCGATTTGGCCAATAAATTCGGATTATTTTTCAAAGCGGAAGGGAACAGATTTATTTTGATTGCTTTTTTGGGCTGCCTACACAAAAAATCTGTGCCCTTTATTCGTTTTTCTATCGTGTCGGGTGTTCGCTAATTTTAATGCGATATTTTTATGGGAGTAGCAGAGTTTTTAAACTTTGAATTCTTTAAATGGCTATCATCAGCTGTGCCGAAGTCCTGATCTGCATGTTTTTTCAAAGCTGTTCAAGATTAAGGGTGCATCCCTTTAGCTTTAATCGTTTGATTTTCTCATCAAATGTGTACTTTGGCAGATCTTTGTTTTTTAAATCGTACTGTTGCCTAAGCAGACGAAATAGTTTTCCTATATTTTTCTTGCTTCTCTCGTCAAGACTTTCGATTAAGTCGTAACTATTGCTCGATAAAAAGGCTATTTTATTTTTAAGTGTGTAGTAGGTGCTTATATTGGAGAATAATCCTTCGGCATCTGAATAATCTTCCTTCAAATATTTTGCGTAATCTTCAAATATCGATGTGAGTAAATTTTGTGCGGCTTTCTGATTTTTTAAAACGCTGCACATTTCCTGCCAGTTGCTAATAAAAAGATGGTCTCCCCAGTCGGAGCCTCGAGCAAAATATTGTCCATTTCCTTTAAAGAAATCAGATATTTCGTGAAGGTCTAAAGCAGTTTCAAAAGTGGTCTTCATTGAAGATTTTCCCAGTCATCGAAATTTTTCAATGAAAAATGGGGCGGATTTATTTTCTGAAAAGAAGGCCAAAGGGAGGGCGTTCAATCCCTTTTGATCAAAAAGTGGCAAGCTGAAGCAGTATAGGTATGCTCAGTTTCTTGGTGAGTGATTTCACCAGAAATAGAAATCCATTATTTTTTATAAATTGAAAGTGTTTATGTGTTTTTGTCATTCAGTTATATTGAGTTGCCATTTTTATCGAATAAAGAGTGGTTTTTTTCGATATTCTTTGAGTTGAGTATTAAATATGGATTTGTAGTTTTTATCAGTTTATATATTTCTGGGAAAAACTCAGAAGTAAAAAAACAATCCAGTATTATGTTTTATTGCTGATTCATTAAGCTTTAAGATTTTGTTTATTATTTCAGTGTTGGTGGTTTTTAATGCTTCTTGAAATATGTTGAGAGATGTTTGTAATTCTGAGATTCCTTGTATTTTTTCGTCTTCGTACTCGTCTATAAGTATTCCTAGTGTTGAGTTGATTTTTTCAATTGCTCCGGTCTTTACAAGGGTTGAGAATTCATCTTCGGAAAGAAAAATTTCTTCCAGATCTCCCGGTAAACATTCATCAAAGTCTAATCGATTCATTGCTTCCACGGTTACTGGCACTGAAATTGTTTTCACTTCTATGGTTCCTTGTTAAAGTGCGTAACTTCGTTGTATTCGCTTTGCGATCTGCCTGTTTGCTTTCCGTTCGGAAGCGTTTTGTTGCTAGGTACAATTCCGTCAAGGTTCAGATATTTACGTTTTCCGGGAAGTGAGGGGTCGTAAACTCTAAAATAGTTTCCATTCATGTCTTCTACTACTTCTACTCCGTTTTGAGGGTTTTTGTATATTTTCTTACCCTTATCAGTGGTGCTGATTATAGGATTGTTGCCGGCGAATTTTTCCACAGCATTATTTAAATTTGCTTTAGGCCAATTTGCAGAGTATTGAGCAGCTCGAGCTGCGCCTCCTGTCTCAGGTGCTTTTTGATCGCCCTCATTTACTTGTGGTTTTGTTGCAGCATCGTCAGCCCCCACTCCAGGCGTACAATTCTCGCCGCCTGGACAAGTACTCAGACCAAGCGGATCCACCCAACCCGTAGGATTAGGCACGTACTGATAGTTGTTCAACCCACCCGCGAGCTTGATCGGATCCGGCGTCAAAAACCGCCCAGTGCCCGGATTGTAGTAGCGGTGCCGGTTGTAATGTAACCCCGTCTCGGCATCGAAGTACTGACCTTGGAAGCGCAGCGGATTATCAATCTCGCTGACGTCCAGCGCGGCGAGGTTACCGTAGGCGCGGTACTTCGCCGACCACATGATCTCGCCGCTGTAATCTGTGAGTTCTTGCGGCGTGCCGAGGTGATCAAGCTGATAGTAGAACGGCGTAGCTTTGCGTGGACCTTCGCCGTCGAGCATTGCCAGAGGGCGGAAGCTGCCAGGTTCGTAAATGTAGCTGCGGTAGCGGTTTTCCGCGCTTTCAGCGATCAATCGTTCGCCTTGCCACAGAAACTCGGTAGTGTGGCCGTCGACGGTTTTTTCGATACGGCGACCAAAGGCGTCGTATTTGTAGGATGCGGTACTGCCGCCCGGCAGGCTGACGCCGATGAGGCGGTGCTGGCAGTCGTAGCGGTATTCGGTGACGAGTTTCTGGCCGGCACCACGGCGTTCGCGGATCAGGTTGCCGTAGGCATCGTAGTCGTAATGGCGGTCGCCCTGCATCAGCAGGCGGTTGCCTTTGACGTTGGCCAGGTTCGCTGTGCCTTCGTTGTTTTGACCCAGCAGGTTACCGGCCGGATCATGGGCGAAGCTTTCCGGTGTGGCGCCGCGCACGCTGATGAGTCGGTCGAGCGGGTCGTAGTGGTAGCTGCGCTTGCCTTTGCGGCTGTCATCGATACCGGCGAGATTGCCGTTGGCGTCGTAGTTGTATCGACGCTGAAACAGGTTCTTGTCTCGCTGGCCGACTGTGTGGGCTTGCAAGCGACCCTGCTCATCGTACTGGTATTGGCTGAGCAGCAGACCTTGTTGGCGTTGCTGTTCGCGGCCGGCGCTGAACTGGTGAGCGGTCAGACGTGAGCCGTTGAGGTCGATGCTGCTCAGACGCCCGCCGGGCAGGTGACGGTAATCGAGCGTACTGCCATCTGGCAGGCGGCAGTGGCTCAATTGGCCGACGCTGTCGTACTCATATCGCGTCGTGCCCCAGCCCTGGTGCTCGGTGATCAGGCGGTCCTGCACGTCGTATTCGTAGGCGAGCGGCCAATGGCCGTCGTCGACGTTTATCAGGCGGCCCAGTGCGTCGTAGCTGTAGTGAATCTCTTCGCTATGGGGAAGTGTCTTGACCAGCAAACGGCCAGCGGCATCGCGTTGGTATTCGGTAACGAGTTCGCTGCCGTCATCACCGTACTCGGTTTTCTTCAGCAACTGGCCATTAAGATCGTATTCGTAAGCCGTGCGGCGACCGTCGAAACCGGTCTCCTGCTGGATCAGGCCGTTCGAGTAATAGTCGAGTTGATAGCGTTCACCGCGCTCGTTCTCGATCTCGGTGAGGTTGAGTTGCGAGTTGTCGTAGCGATAGCGCAGTTGGCTGCCGTCCGGATTGATGCGGCGGCTGACAAGGTGCAGGTTGTCGGCGTATTCGTAGCGAGTGATGCGGCCGAGTTCGTCACGTTCGGCGGTGACGTTGCCATAGGCGTTGTAGGTGAAGGCACGTGTTGCGCTGTGCTAGGCGGTTGGCCGCATTCCGTTGGTATTGGGTGATGGCGCGGATTCTTCCTTACGAGTGATCTGACGACCCAGTGCGTCGTAGCGATACTTCCGTTGACCTCCGTCCGGCAGACGCTCTTCCGGAAAAAGGGGACGGATCTGTTTCTGAAAAAGCGGCTAGAACAGGGGGATTTTCACTCCCTTTTGAATCAAAAAAGGGGGGCAAGCCGGAAAATAAACCTGTCCCCTTAGTCCCCCTTAGTCTCGTCTGTAAGGTCGGTGACCTGATTACTTCGCCATAGTCGCAATTTCGACTATCCACACACGCGAATGACTCATCTCAACGTTATTCTTTCACCCATTTATCCAAAGGAAGTTTCTCAGTTTTTTTTGCAAACAATTCTTTTGCTTCCCGAAGAGTCATGTGGTTTGGGCCGCTATAAGTGTCAAGGTTGCTAGTTCCATTGTCTTCCCATTTGCATAGGTCGCAAATTTCATAATTACCAAGCACTGAAAGCGTGCGGTATTTACAGCACGGGCAAGGCATCAGAGTTTCAATTTCTCCAGATACCTCGTACTCTCCAATATTCAATTGTTTTAATTTTTTTGATAAGAATACGTTTGTTACGCCTTTATAGCTTGATGTTAGGGCAAGCAAGATAAGTTCGTCATATTTTTTATCATCGATGTCGCTAGGTAGATCGTCCCCGCTAGCAATAAGGCTCTGCAGCTGCTCTGATAGTGTGAAGAATTCAGGATTGCTCTCATCAATACTCCACCAATCGAGGAGATGAGATTCTCGCTCGTCATGGTCAAGCAAAATCAAAATTGCCTTTGAGATTTTTTTTATAGCATCGTGTCGATCAATTTTGGTCATTTTATAAACCCTTAGCCAATTCAATGGCGGATTGGAAGGCGTCGGCGCTTCTACCATCATCTCTATAAAATGTTCTAATTTCTCTGGATTTCAAGTGTCCAACAAATATTCTTCCAGTTGCTGGGTCATGTTTGATTACAAAATTTCCGACATTCGTTTCGTTAAAGCTTCCTGATTCTTTCGAGAATTCTTTCGCCTGTTTTAAGTATTCAGTTTGGCTTATGTTTCCGAATTCTTTTTGATCAATTACATGCTTTTGATAATGAGGTTGCAACTTCCCAGAAGAAAATCCCTTCCAATTGACAGATGCGGCCGCCGTTGGAACCTGCGCATCTCCTTGATTTACTCTGGCTTTGTCCTCAGGCGCCTCAGCGCCTTGGCCAGGGATGCATTTATCTCCGCCAGGACAAGTGTTCAGACCAAGCGGATCTACCCAACCCGTAGGATTAGGCACGTACTGATAGTTGTTCAACCCACCCGCGAGCTTGATCGGATCCGGCGTCAAAAACCGCCCAGTGCCCGGATTGTAGTAGCGGTGCCGGTTGTAATGTAACCCCGTCTCGGCATCGAAGTACTGACCTTGGAAGCGCAGCGGATTATCAATCTCGCTGATGTCCAGCGCGGCGAGGTTACCGTAGGCGCGGTACTTCGCCGACCACATGATCTCGCCGCTGTAATCTGTGAGTTCTTGCGGCGTGCCGAGGTGATCAAGCTGATAGTAGAACGGCGTAGCTTTGCGTGGACCTTCGCCGTCGAGCATTGCCAGAGGGCGGAAGCTGCCAGGTTCGTAAATGTAGCTGCGGTAGCGGTTTTCCGCGCTTTCAGCGATCAATCGTTCGCCTTGCCACAGAAACTCGGTAGTGTGGCCGTCGACGGTTTTTTCGATACGGCGACCAAAGGCGTCGTATTTGTAGGATGCGGTACTGCCGCCCGGCAGGCTGACGCCGATGAGGCGGTGCTGGCAGTCGTAGCGGTATTCGGTGACGAGTTTCTGGCCGGCACCACGGCGTTCGCGGATCAGGTTGCCGTAGGCATCGTAGTCGTAATGGCGGTCGCCCTGCATCAGCAGGCGGTTGCCTTTGACGTTGGCCAGGTTCGCTGTGCCTTCGTTGTTTTGACCCAGCAGGTTACCGGCCGGATCATGGGCGAAGCTTTCCGGTGTGGCGCCGCGCACGCTGATGAGTCGGTCGAGCGGGTCGTAGTGGTAGCTGCGCTTGCCTTTGCGGCTGTCATCGATACCGGCGAGATTGCCGTTGGCGTCGTAGTTGTAGCGACGCTGAAACAGGTTCTTGTCTCGCTGGCCGACTGTGTGGGCTTGCAAGCGACCCTGCTCATCGTACTGGTATTGGCTGAGCAGCAGACCTTGTTGGCGTTGCTGTTCGCGTCCGGCGCTGAACTGGTGAGCGGTCAGGCGAGAGCCATTGAGGTCGATGCTGCTCAGACGTCCGCCGGGCAGGTGACGGTAGTCAAGTTTGCTGCCATCGGGCAGGCGGCAGTGGTTCAGTTGGCCGACGCTGTCATATTCGTAACGTGTGGTGCCCCAGCCTTGGTGTTCAGTGATCAGGCGATCTTGCACATCGTATTCGTAGGCGAGTGGCCAATTGCCGTCGTCGACATTTACCAGACGACCCAGTCCGTCGTAGCTGTAGTGAATCTCTTCGCCATCGGCGAGGATTTTTACCAACAGGCGGCCAGAAGCATCGCGCTGGTATTCGGTAACGAGTTCGCTGCCGTCATCGCCGAATTCGGTTTTCTTGACCAACTGGCTGTTGAGGTCGTACTCGTAGGCAGTGCGACGACCGTCGAAGCCGGTTTCCTGTTGGATCAGGCCGTTGGCGTAGTAGTCGAGGTGATATTGCTCGCCGCGCTCGTTCTCTATTTCGGTAAGCAGCAGTCCCGCATTGTCGTAGCGGTAGCGCAGTTGGCTGCCGTCCGGATTGATGCGACGACTGACAAGATGCAGGTTGTCAGCATATTCGTACTGGGTAATGCGCCCAAGTTCGTCTCGCTCGGCGGTGACGCGACCATACGGGTTATAGGTGAAGGCACGGCTGGCGCCACCGGGTAGGATCACCTGAATCAGACGGTCAACGGCATCCCATTGGTATTGAGTAATGGCGCCCGTTTCATCTTGGCGAGTGATTTGCCGCCCAAGTGCATCGTAACGGTATTTACGTTTCCCACCATCCGGTAACTGCTCTTCAAGCAATTCGCCGAGGTTGTTCCAACCTAACCTATGGCGGCTGCCATCCTGGTTTAGAATCTCTAAAAGACGACCTTGATCATCGTAAGAGTAATACGTTGAATTACCGTCGGGATCAATTTGTTGAGTGATATCACCTTGTTTGTTTCGTATATATTTCCAGATCGCATCGCCACGACGAACTTCGGACACAAAGCCGAATTTGTAGTCGTAAAGTGTAGGTGTGTCCTCTGGCGGAATTACTGCTTCCAATCGACCCGCGTCGTTGTACTGGTATTCCGTGATTGCGCCTAATGGATTCTTTTCGGCAACAAGACGGCCCTTTTCGTCGTAGATGTTGCTGTGTTCCGCTCCACCCGGTTCGACTTTGCTGATGAGTCTGGCGTGATCGTCATGAGTGTAGATTTCCTCACTGCCATCAGCGTTAGTAACAGTGACGCTTCCATTATCGTCCCAAGTATAGCGGGCATCCATCTGTGTAAAGTTTGCCCAATGATGGATGCATCGAGAGGATTTTCCTTCGTTCTCCCATTCCCAGAAGAAGCTCGCACCACCAGCTAGTTGCCTTTCGAGAATTACGTTTTGGTGGTTATAGGAATAAAGCTCACTTTCACCCGCGGCGTTTTTCGCTTCCACGAGGCGACTGTGCTCGTCGTATCGATAAGTGACAAGTGTTTGAATGGTGGCCCAAGCATCTTCCAGGTTGTCTGCAGGGATGAACTGCTGATAATCGACAGATACAATATGCTTGCGATCATAGCGAATTAATAATGCTCGTCCCGCACCGTTATCTACACGTTTGATTCGTCCATGAATATCGCGAGTAATATGAAGCCGATTACGATACCGGTCAGTAATTGCAATAAGTGTTGCGCCTTCGCTGTTGTACCTGAAGTGATAGAACAGCGGGCGCTCGCCTGCCTGGGTCAGAATGAGTTCAGATGGATCATCACCAATAAAGATAGCCGCTTTTGCTAGGCTATTGGTTATTGCTGACCGTTGTTCGCTAGGAAGCGGAAAGTTGGTGATGCGATTTTCATGATCTGTCCAGACAATCCCGTCGTCATTCACTTGGACTCGCTGCGCAAGAGCGTGACTCCACCCGTAACCTAGTCCACAGTCTACTTCTGCTGCGCTAGTACGATATAGGCGGGTCCATTCGAATGGAAACAGTCCATTTAACTGGCCGTCAGTAAGCGTTAGCAGTTCCTCCCCTGTAACCATCGATACTGGGCAGCCGTTAACACAAGTTTCCCTGGTGCAGGCGACGTTTTTATCGTCGTGGTTGGTTGACTGTTTTGATTTGTCATCAACATGCTCTGAACTGCCAACTTTTGCATGGTCTTGTCGGTCCCAGCCAAGTTTGACCTTGCCCTTTTCAAAAGTCCCAGCGATCGCCCTTGTAGCGAGTTTTTTGTAGTGCTCGATCGTTTCCATGAACTTTTTAACAATACTGAATATGGATTTTACAAACCCAGAGACAGCTTCGATAACTCTTGCACCGTAGTTAACCAGGCGCACGCCGAGGTAGGCAATACCTGAGCCCTCTGCAGCGAACGTGAGAACGATCGCCAGAAGAATATCTATTAAAATAGTTACGATGGCGCTGGATATTTGTTCTGCGGTTTTTCCGGATATTACGCTGGGAGGGAGTTGTAGTAGCCAGATTCCTGACGCCTTCAGAATAAGAAAAAGTGCCGCTTGGTCGCTGGCTAGCAACATCAGCTTTTCCATCATCGCTGGTGTTTCTTTCGCTAGTCTCAACAAATCGCTCGCGCTTTCTCCCAATTCCTTTGCGAATTGTTTCGGATCCTTCAGGATCTCAAAGATTCGCTTAATGCCGTCAAATGCTGCCTTGATCGCCTCCCAACTTCCAATGAGCGTTCCCTTCATCTGGGCGAGGTAGGGGGAGGCAAGTGTTTCCTTCGGCCAAAGTGGTCTGTATTTTCTCCATTCTAAGTCGAGCCAGTCTTTTAACTGTGCGGTGAACCCGTCGTAGGAGCTAAATAGCTGATTTAGCTGATTTTTTGTTACTGAGCTTTGTACCCGAACGAAGTATTTTTTTCCTGGTACGCCCTTGTAAACACCTTTTCCATCAGCATCGAGAGTGATAGAAGTTGCTGTGCCGCCTTCTTTGGGAGTGACCTCGACCGTTATATTGCCAACGGGAATGTCGTTGACGGAGACAAACTTACTTTCGATCAGCAGTCTGCCATCCTTGGGGCACTGTGCAACCGTGGATTCGAACTCATCGTCTTTCACACTGACAGTAGCGTTCGCGCTCCCGAGCTTGATGGATCTGCTCAACCCAAAAAATGCTGGTCTATCGAGAAATTGAGGCCCCTTGTCCAGCCATTCCGCATATTTGCTTTCAGTCAGTTCTCGGTAGTCCTTCAAACTGTCCGGGAAGGTAGAGAGTTGTTTATCAACAAAGGCAACGCGATCCATCAGCCTTGCTCCAGAATCAGGTGGTTTAACAGTGCTTCTTTAAGGTTTTTCGGCGCATCCGGGCGGCGCACGAAACGGCTGACTTTCAGCTTCAGGTTGTTCTCAGGCCAAGCGTTGTAAATGTCCGGGCGGTCTTCTTCCAGCCACTGCATAAGGTTGCTGATCAGTGTCGTCGGGTTGTCCTTGGCTAAGCCATCCAGCAAATCCTTCGGCACCTCCCACCACGGCCAATCCTTCACCTTCGGCAACACCCGTGTCCCAACCTCCAGCGTCTGCCCATTAATCAAATACCGCTCAAACACCGGCATTACTTCCCCAGCCTTCTCCCCAATCCCCTTCAGAATCGGGTAGATATGCCGCCCATCCCAGAAGCGGAAAAACACCTCGGTCCCGTCCGGCATCTTCACCTGGGTCAGGCTGCGCAGGTGTTCGAACACCTCGTTCGGTTCGGCGCGTGAGACCGCCAGCCAGCCCCAATCGAGGGCGTCGGTTTCGGCGATCCAGGGCAGGAATGCCGAGTTCGGTTTGAGTTCGGTGACGTAGGGCATCACCGGTTGCCAGGTGGAGTAGGGCGTGCCGCCCCAGATCGGCAGGAGCTGGGCGGTGGGTTCGGTCAGGTACAGGGTTTTCAGCGCGTCGGCATCGCTTGCTGCGCTGACGATCAGGTACAGGCGCTCGCCAGTCTGCAGCGGCTGTTGTGCCAGCCAATCCTTGGGTGTCAGTCGATCAGATGGCACAGGCACCTGCCTTGCATTTTTCGCATTCTTCGCAGAACGGCGCGTTGCGTTTGAGGGTATTGATCTGGGCCGGGGTCAGGACCTGGCCGGCCTTGTCAGCGTCGGCCTGTTTCAGGATGCCGGGCATCAGCGGGGCGGCGCCGGTGCCGCTGCCTGGGCTGCCGCCGGAGTTCATGTTGATCACCGGGCCGCTCATGGTCACGCCGCCGGCGTCGATCTTGATGAAGCTGCCGCCGCCGATCAGGGTCAACTCGGCGCCGGCTTCGAGCACGACTTTCATGCCGCTGCTCAGGTGGATTTCCTGGCCGGCGTCGATGAATTGGCCGGTGCCGATCTTGATGTGCTGGTTCACGCCCACGGTCAGGTGGTCGTTGGCGCGGGCCTCGACTTTGCGGTCGGCGTAGACGGTGTGGTGTTCTTCGGCCTTGAACTCGGTGTAGCTGTTTTGCTCGACGGTGTCGTGGCGTTCGTTGCCGACGCGGATTTTCTGGTCGTGCTCGATGTTTTCGTCCCAGTCGCGCTGGGCGTGCAGGTAGATCTGCTCCTGACCTTTCTTGTCTTCGATGCGCAGTTCGTTGTAACCGCCACCGCCCATCGAGCTCAGGGTCTTGAAGGTGCTGCGGGTCTTGTTCGCCGGCAGCGCGTAGGGGACGGTGTTTTCCTTGTGGTACAGGCAGCCGCTGATCAGCGGTTGATCGGGGTCGCCTTCAAGGAAGGTGACCAGCACTTCCATGCCGATACGCGGGATGGCGATGCCGCCGTACTGGGCGCCGGCCCAAGCGCTGGAGACACGCAGCCAGCAGCTGGTCTTGTCGTCGGCCTGGCCTTCGCGGTCCCAGTGGAATTGCACTTTGACGCGGCCGTACTGGTCGCAGTGGATCTCTTCACCTCTGGGGCCGGTGACCACGGCGCTCTGGCTGCCGAGGATGCGCGGTTTCGGGTGGCGCAACGGTGGTCGGTTGGGTACGTCCCACGGCGTTGCCTGGAAGCGGTTGCGATAGCCCTGGTGGAAGTCATCTTTCAGCGCGGTGGTGTCGCTGGTCACCGACTCTTCCAGCACTTGCGGTTGCTTGCCTTCGTGGAGGACTTCGGTGAGCAGCCACAGGTCGTTCCATTTGGCCTTCGGGTGCTCGGTCAGGGCAAGGAAATGGCCGCTGACCAGCAGCGGTTGATCGCTCTTGCCTTCGGCGAGCTGGAAGTCGCTGCGGTGACGTTCGAGGGCGCGTTTGGCCAAGTGCTTGCCGCGCTCGCGGTCGATGAAGCGGCCCGGGTAGTCGTAGTCTTCGAGATCGGGCAGGGCGTCGCCGCGGTTTTCGCTTTCCAGGGTCAGGCGTGGTTTTTCGAAGTCGTAATCGCGGCGCGTGGTGCGGCTGGTGCGGGTTTCCAGGCGCAGGTCGAAACGCTTGATCACCGGGTTGCTGGCGACCATGCCGGAGTCTTGCTGGTAGGCCACAGGCTGGAGTTTCGGGAACACCGTCTGGTCATCGCCGAACACCAGCTTGTGCGCCGTGGCGCTGTGCTGGAAGTGGTAGTGAATACCTTCCTCCTCGCACAGACGCTGGATGAAATGCAGGTCCGATTCATCGTATTGCACGCAGTAGATGCGCTCGGGATAGATCGAACCGGTCTTGAACTCGTAGGCGTTGCTCTGGATGCCGTGCTCTTCGAGGACCATGCCGATGATTTTCGGCACCGTGAGGTTCTGGAAGATCCGTTGGTTGACGCGGTGCGCCAGGTACGACAATTGCGGGCGCAGGGTCACCGAATAACGGGTCAGGCGCTTGCCGGAATCGCCTTGCGCGGCGCGGTAGATCTGGCCGTGGATGCCGCTGCCATCGGGCGACAGCTGCAGAAAGGCCGGTTTGTGCAGCAGGGTTTCGAGGTCCAGCGACGGCTGCTCACTGACCAGCTCCACCTCGAACACAAAAGGCTGGCTGATGGCTTCCCGGCCGGTCAGGGTGAATACCTGAAAATCGGCGGAGAGCCCTTCGATGGTCAGGGCAAAGTGGGTTTCATTGGCCGGCGCGAACATCCCTTGTTCCTCGTGCTGTACAGCGGCGTTCGTCGACAACCGCAAGGCGGTTCAACGCACGCGAAATTCTGGAGGGGCGTAAACAACATCGACCAGCAGGGCTGGTCGATGCTTGTAACGATCAGCCGTAATTAAACGACTGGAGCACGCCAGTCATCGGAACCCGAAGTACCGGATACTTCGTGGGTCCAGGTGATTTTGCGGTAGGTGAACTGCACTTCTTCCAGGTGGGTGAAGTGCGAGTTGCCTGGATCCTGGCAGTTGTGCATTTTGTTGTTGATGGCGACGATGATCGCGTCTTCCAGTTTGGTGGTGTAGTAGTGCTCTTGAGTACCTTGAGCCGAAGTACGGTACCACTGGATAACGATTTCGCTCATGCGCTCGCCGGAGGTCAGAGCCGCCGCTTGCAGCAGAGGCGAAGCCTTGTCGTAGACCTTGGTGATGATCACTGGCTTGTGCACGCGCTGACCGGTTGGCTGACCGGATTGTGGGTCACGCGGGATGATCACGTCGTGGCTGAAAGCCTGAACCATGACCTGGTCCCTCGTGGCCTTCCTGGTAGGTGTTGCCAACGGAGTCGGCGGTGAAGGCGCCGGCAGTGATCAGGCCTTGTTTTTCGCCGGTAACCGACATGTACGCTGGTGTTGCCATGGGGTGCTCTCCTTGCGGATAAATTTAGGGTGCCCGGGAGGCGAAATCGCCCGGTGGGTGCCTGACTGTTATCAAGGAGCGTGCCAGGTCTGTCGAAGGTCCCGGCAGCCGGGGGTGGAGTGGCTCTGGCGTGCGGTTTGGCCGATGTTTTTTGCTGAATCGAGAGGGAAAGTGCGCAACTTCTTGCGCAGTACTGCGCAAGAAGTTGCGCACTTGGCTGTAAGCCACGCCAGTCAAGGCCTGCAGCGCGATGAATCGCCTTTTTCACCGAACAAGTGCGCAAGAAGTTGCGCAGTAAGGCCAAGGGCCAGCGTCGAGCGTTTCGCCTTGTTGTCGCGACTGCGCTAGAGGCAACATTTGATTCTGTGGCGAGGGAGCTTGCTCCCGCTGGAGTGCGCAGCGCTCCCAAAACGAGGGCCGCTTCGCAGCCCAGCGGGAGCAAGCTCCCTCGCCACAGTCAGAACAGTTTCACGCCCAAAACCTGAGCACACTCCTCAATCGAGCGCCGCTGCGTCTCGGCATACAACCCCAACTCATCAATCGTCGCACGCCCAAGCGCCTGTTCGAATGCCTGACGGTTGGAGTGTTCGCCATAGTGCGTCTGCGCGGCATCCCCAAGATTCGACTGAAAAATCCCCGCCGCACTCACCGGCAGGAAATCTTCGTACACCAAGGGTTCAGCTTTCACGTGACCCTCGCGGAGCAAATCGTCCAGCGATGCCGACATGAGGCTACCCGCTGCCAAGCCTTTTTCGGTAGGGAAGTAGCGAAAATACGCCAGCTCCTGTTCGCGCATGCCGTCGACGCTGTCAGGAAATTCGCCAAAGTGCTGAGTCATCAGCTCGTTATAGCGTGCGGCGTTGCCTTCGTTGGGGAAGTCACCGAGTTCATCGCGCGCGGCATTCAACAGGCGGTCATACAGCGCCCGACCCTTGGGCGTCAGCGCCGCGCCGCGTTGTTCGATCTCGCCGAAGCGCGCGCTGTGGCTGCCACGGGTGTTGTGCTGGTCGGTGAAAGTGATCGGCTCGTCGAGCGCCTTGAAACTGGTTTGGCGCAGCAGGATCGGGCAGTGCCGACGCGGCGGCCCTTCGATTACCGCTTTCGGGGTGATGCCATGCACCGGCATTTGCGCCTGAACCTTGTCGATGTCCAGAGTGCGCGGGGTCAGGTGATTGATGTGCGGGCCTTTGAACGCCACCACGTCGGCGATCAAACGGTGCTGGGCGCTTAGGGTCTGGTACTGCGCGGCGGTGACGGTTGCGCTGTGGTGCCAGCGAAAGGTCTCCAGGGCCTGCAGGACAAATTCCTCCGCTTCAGGCTCATTCAGCCCACCCGCTGACTCAGCCTGCTCGATCAGGTGCAAGACAGTAGGGGTAAAGATCGAACGCTGATTCAGTACCGATTCGGCAAACGCGCGCAGCTCGGGATCTTCGATAAGTTCCAGACGCAGCAACGAAGTGAACACCCGAAACGGACTGACCTGCAGCGCCGCTTCATGCACCGCGCGAAACGCCGTGGAGTGCACCGGCACGCCCGCCGGGGTCAGGTCGTAATAACCCACCGGTTGCATGCCCATCACCGCGAACAAACGGGCGAGGGTCGCCAGCTCTTTGCCGGTACCGACGCGAATCGCGCCGTGGCGCTCCATGTCCAGCCGTTGGATTTCACCGGTGCTGTCGAGCTGCCGTGCGATGTCCGGCTGAGCCGCCAGCACTTCGCGATTGGTCTGTTCCACCAGTTCCATCAGCGCGCCGTACAACGGCACTTCTTCGCGGTACATGTCGGACATCGCTTTGGAGAAGCGTTGGCGGATCAGGTCGGGGCTGACGAAAGGCTGCACGGTCATGAAAAAAATTCCTGCCACGGTCACGTAATAGATGGAGGAAAAGATCGCAGTCTTCGCCGACGGCGGCAAACGAAGAATCCTACGAACTTCATTCTGCCAACGACTGATCCACCAGTTCGATCCAGTGCAAAACCTGGGTGCGCCCGGCGCCGGCCAGATGATTCTGGCAACCGATGTTGGAGGTGACGATCAGGTCCGGGCGATCGCTCTCCAAGGCATTGAGGCGGTTGTCGCGCAGTTGCCGGGCGAGGGTCGGTTGCGTCAGCGAATAGGTGCCGGCCGAACCACAGCACAAATGCCCGTCCGGCACCGCCGTGAGGTTGAAGCCCAGCCGGGTCAACAGTGTCTCCACCGCGCCGCCGAGTTTCAGCGCATGTTGCAAGGTACAGGGGCAATGCACGGCGATCCGGCGTTGGCTGGCGGCGCACAGTTTCTCCAGGGGCTCCCGGGCCAGGATCTGTACCAGATCCAGCGTCCGTTCGCTGATCTGCCACGCCTTGTCGGCGTAGCGCGGATCCTGTGCCAGCAAATGCCCGTAATCCTTGATGAACGCGCCGCAACCGCTGGCCGTCTGCACGATGGCTTCGGCGCCGTTTTCCAGCTGCGGCCACCACGCGTCGATGTTCTGCCGCGCGCGGTCGAGGCCCTTGGCCTGGGCGTCGAGGTGATAGTCCAGCGCGCCGCAGCAACCGGCCTCGGCCACCGGCGTCACGCTGATCCCCAACCGATCGAGCACCCGCGCCGTCGCATTATTGGTGTTCGGCGACAGGCCCGGTTGCACACAACCCTCGAGCAACAACACCCGCCGCGCATGTCGCGGAGCAGGGCGTGAACCGGATGCTGACGAGCGCTGCGGCAATTTGCTTTCGAACATTCGTGGCAGCAGGGGCCTGAAGGTTGTACCAACGCGCAGCAAACCCTTGAACATCCCGGGATTCGGCGCCAGTGCACGCAAGCCCTCGCGTAACAAGCGCTGGGCAGCGGGGCGCGGCACCGCCTGATCGACCACCGCCCGCCCGATATCCAGCAGGTTGTGATAGTCGACACCGGAAGGGCAGGTGGTTTCGCAGTTGCGGCAGGACAGGCAGCGATCCAGATGCAACTGCGTCTGCTCGGTGGCCGGCGCGCCTTCGAGCACTTGCTTGATCAGATAGATGCGCCCGCGCGGCCCGTCAAGTTCATCGCCGAGTAACTGATAGGTCGGGCAGGTGGCGTTGCAAAAACCGCAATGCACGCAGGTACGGAGGATTTTTTCCGCCTCGGCCGCGCGCGGCAGTTGTCGGGACTCTTCGCTGAGGGTGGTTTGCATGGCTAGAACTCCGCGTACATCCGGCCGGGGTTGAACAGCCCTTGTGGGTCGAGTTGCGCCTTGAGTTGCCGGTGATAACGCATCAGCGTGCGCGGCAGCGGCTGGAACGGTGTGTCGCTGGCGCCATGGGTAAAGCAGGTGGCGTGGCCGCCGAGTTCCTGGGCGAGGATCTGAATGTGCTCGTGATCGGACTTCAGCCAGCGTTGCGCGCCGGCCCAGTCGAGCAACTGCTGGCCGGGCAAGTCCTGCGGCCCGAGATTGTTCGGCAGCGACAGGCGCCACAGCGGCAGTCCTTCGTCGAAAAAGCTCAGGCGTTGCTCGTTCAAGTCGCGCCAGAACCTCGAATCCAGCGGCTCGCCGCCGAGCCGTTGATGCGCAGCGGTGACCGAACCTTCGCCGCCCTCAAGGCGCAGATACAGGCTTTGCCCGTCATGGCAGGCGCCGCTGATCGGCAACGGTTGCTGGCCCCACTCGGCCAACCTGGCCAGCGCCCGCGCGCAGTCGATATCGAGGCGGATGCTCAGGCATTGACGCGGTTTCGGCAGGACTTTTAGCGAGACTTCGGTCAGCACCCCAAGACAACCAAAACTGCCGGTCAACAGGCGCGAGAGGTCGTAGCCGGCAACGTTTTTCATCACCTCGCCACCGAAGCGCAGGTGCTCGCCGAGACCGGTGATGACCCGGGTGCCGAGGACAAAATCGCGCACCGAACCTGACCATGGCCGCCGTGGCCCGGACAGCCCGCTGGCGATCATCCCGCCCACCGTGGCGCTGTCGCCGAAGGCCGGCGGCTCGCAGGGCAACATCTGCCCGGCCGCGTCGAGCGCCGCGAGCAGCTCGCGCAACGGCGTACCGGCGCGCACGCTGACTACCAGCTCGGTCGGTTCATAGCGCACGATGCCGCGATGTGCGCGGACGTCGAGCACTTCACCGGCCACTTCGCGGCCGAGAAACGCCTTGCTGTTGCCGCCCTGAATCTTCAGCGGCGTGGCGTTGGCCCGGGCCTGGTTGACCTGATCGAGCAGCGCGCTGCTGGCGTCGAAATCAGCCATCAGAAACGCTCCAGTTCGGGGAATGGCAGTTGTCCGGCATGAATGTGCATCGCGCCGAATTCGGCGCAGCGGTGCAGGGTGGGGATGTTCTTGCCGGGGTTGAGCAGGCCTTGCGGGTCGAACGCGGCTTTGACCTCGTGGAACAGGCTCAGCTCAGCGCTGTTGAACTGCGCGCACATCTGATTGATTTTCTCGCGGCCGACCCCGTGTTCACCGGTGATGCTGCCGCCAACCTGCACGCACAATTCCAGAATCTTCCCGCCTAACGCTTCGGCGCGATGCAGTTCGCCGGGCTGGTTGGCGTCGAACAGAATCAGCGGGTGCATGTTGCCGTCGCCGGCATGAAACACGTTGGCCACGCGCAAGCCGTATTCGGCGCCGAGGCGGGCGATGCCTTGCAACACGCCGGGCAATTCGCGGCGCGGGATGGTGCCGTCCATGCAGTAGTAGTCCGGCGACAAGCGGCCAATCGCCGGAAAGGCGTTTTTGCGCCCGGCCCAGAAGCGCACGCGCTCGGCTTCATCGCGGGCCTGCCGCACTTCGCTGGCGCCGGCCTGGAGCATGACCTCGCGCACCCGCAGGCAATCGTCGTGGACATCGGCTTCGACGCCATCGAGTTCGCACAACAGAATCGCCTCGGCATCAACCGGGTAACCGGCGTGAATGAAGTCTTCAGCGGCGCGGATCGCCAGGTTGTCCATCATTTCCAGGCCGCCGGGAATGATCCCTGCGGCGATGATGTCGGCCACGGCACGGCCAGCCTTTTCCACCGAGTCGAAACTGGCCAGCAAGACCTTGGCGAGCTGCGGTTTGGGCAGCAATTTGACCGTGACTTCGGTGATGATCCCGAGCAATCCTTCGGAGCCGGTAAACAGCGCCAGCAAATCGAAACCCGGCGCATCGAGGGCGTCGCTGCCCAGCGTCAGACGTTCACCCTCGATGGTCAGCACTTCGATTTTCAGCAGGTTGTGCACGGTCAGGCCGTACTTGAGGCAATGCACGCCACCGGCGTTTTCCGCGACGTTGCCGCCGATCGAGCAGGCAATCTGCGACGACGGGTCCGGCGCGTAATACAGGCCGAACGGCGCGGCCGCCTGGGAAATCGCCAGATTGCGCACCCCGGGCTGAACCCGCGCGGTACGGGCCGCCGGGTCGATGTGCAGGATGTTGTTGAAGCGCGCCATCACCAGCAACAGACCTTTTTCCAGCGGCAGCGCACCCCCCGACAATCCGGTGCCGGCACCCCGGGCCACCACCGGCACGTTGTGTTGATGGCAGAGCTTGAGCAGGGTCTGCACCTGATCGAGTCGCCGGGGCAGGGCGACCAGCATCGGCGTGGTGCGATAGGCCGAGAGGCCGTCGCATTCGTAAGGCTTGAGTTCGTCTTCACGCCAGAGCAGGTCGAGATCCGGGAGGGCGCGCTGCAGGGTTTTCAGCAACTCGGCCTTGTTCACCTCCGGTAGCGGGCCGTCGAGGCGTTCGTCGTAGAGAATGTTCATTTCGACCCCATCGGCGGACGTGATTACCTGTGGTGAGGGGATTTATCCCCGATGGCTGCGCAGCAGCCCCAACCCAGAGAATGCGGTGTGTCTGATTCAGCTTAGTGCTGGAACTGGGGCTGCTGCGCAACCCATCGGGGCGGTGCGACGTTTCGCTGAATCCCCTCACCACAATAAATTCCCTCATCACAAGGATAGTGTTGGGACTCATCGCTGATTGCCCAGAAACTCCCGATACAACCGTGCGGTATTCCCCGGTTGTTCGACCATCGGCATGTGTCCGACGCCATCCCACACTTCGACCCGCAGATTGGCGATGCCCTTGCTCCACACCGGCACGCTGCTGACGTCGATCAAGCGGTCCTTGCGGCCCCACAGCAGCAGCGCCGGGCATTTGATCTCGGCCAGTTTCGGCTCCATCGGCGGGCTGGCGCGGAAGTCGCGGAAGATCTCTTCCAGTTCATCACGCTGACGTTCGTATCGCTGGGCGATGGCGTCCAGCACCAGCCCGGGCACCCACGGCGGCGAGGCCATGGTCATCGCATAAAACTGGCGGAACTCTTCCCGGGAGTTGATCAGGAACGGGTTATGCCCACGGGCGAGGTGGCGCTCCATGTCGCTGGCCTGCGGTGCAGTGACGCCGGCCGGGTCGATCAGCGCCACCGAGGCGATCCGCTCCGGGTAAGTTGCTGCCAGCCATGCCGCGATGTAGCCACCCATGGAGTTGCCGATCACGTGGACTTTCTCCACGCCGCACACGTCCAGCAGCTGGATCATGCGCTTGGCCTGCAGCGCAATGTCGTAGCCGCCACCGGCCTTGAACCCGGTTTCCCCATGACCGGCGATGTCCGGAATGATCACCCGGTACTGGCGGACAAAATGCCTGGCAAAGCGCAGCCACAGATTCTTCTCGGCGCTGTAGCCGTGCAGCATCAGGATCGCGCTGGCTGCTTCATAGGGACCACCCTGCCAGGTCGAGACGGTCATTTCGGCAATCGGCACCTCGATTTTGTGCAACTTGTACAACTTGGCCTCGAGCGCCGTGCTCAGGTCGTACAACCAATGGCCGATCGCTGGATAACTCAACCAGCTCCAGGCCACGAAAACCGCGAGAGCGACAAACAGCACAAGCATCGACGTCTTCCTTTTACGTGTTCAGGACAGAATGTGGTCAGCCGGTTTCAGCGTCCGGGTCAACCGGTAGTAGCTGAAACTGAAGCCCGGAAATATCGCGATCACATGACCGCTCTTGCTCTGATACCAACTGTGACAGCCGCCGGACTTCCACACCGTGCGTTCCATCTCACGGTGGATCATTGCAGTGTAGGTACGTTCCGCTGCGGGGCGCACTTCGATGCTGCGCAGGCCTTTTGACTGCAGGGTGTGGATGCAGTCGAGGATGTAATTCATCTGCGCTTCGATGATGAACAGCGCCGAGGTATGTCCGATGCCGGTGTTGGGCCCGGTGACGATAAACAGGTTGGGAAAGTCCGGCAGGCTGGTGCCCAGGTAGGCGCGCGGGTACTGCGCCCAGACATCCTTGAGTTGCACGCCGTGCCTGCCGGTGACCGGGTAGGAGACCACGCCGTCGGTGGCGTCGTAGCCTGTCGACCAGACGATCAGATCGACGTCGATGTGCTGGCCGTCGGTGGTGGTGATCCCGGTTTCATCGAGCGCGGCGATGCCTTGTTCGCGGCTGTGCAACGTGACATTGGGCCGGGTCAGCGCCGGGTAATAGGTGCTGGACAGCAGAATGCGCTTGCAGCCGATGGTGAAGTCCGGGGTGAGTTTTGCGCGCAATACCGGGTCCGGCACCTGTTGCTTGAGAAAACGCAGCGCCTGACGCTGAACCAGGTGAATCGCGGGTTTCGAGTATTTGAAGGCGATCACCCGGGTTTCGAATTGCCAGTAGAGCAGCCAGCGCAGCAGCTTGTACGCCGGTTTGACACCCAGCAGCCAGCGCTGGAAAGGCCCGAACGTGCGATCGGCGCGCGGCAGCACCCAATGTGGCGTGCGCTGGAACACGTGCAATTGCTCGACTTCGGCGGCTATCGCCGGAATCACCTGCGCGGCACTGGCGCCGCTGCCGACGATGGCCACGCGTTTACCGCGGTAGTCGTAGCTGTGATCCCAATTGTTGGTATGAAAAGTCTTGCCCTCAAAGCGATCCTGGCCGGGGAAGGGCGGGATCACCGGTTGGCTCAACGGCCCGGAGGCGTTGATCACGAACTGCGCGTAGAAAATCCCTTTGCTGGTGTGCACCGCCCAGCGCTGTTCGGCGTCGTCCCATTCGATGCGTTCGACGTTGGTTTGCAGCTCCACGCGCTCGCGCAGGCCGAAGCGCTCGATGACGTGTTCGGTATAGCGATGCAATTCGGCCTGGGCGGCGAACATCTGTGTCCAGGGAAATGGCGCAAACGACAACGAGTACAGCGGTGACGGCACATCCACCGCCGCGCCGGGGTAGGTGTTCTGGCACCATGTGCCGCCGAAAAAGTCCCTTCTTTCCAGCAAGCGAAAATCGTCGATTCCGGCCTTGAGCAAGTTGACCGCCGCGCATTGGCCGCCAAATCCGCTGCCGATGATCAACACTCGGTAGGTCTGCATGGGCCTCCTTCTTATAGTCGTTTTTCCGTTTTCGTCCTTTCAGGTATAGCTAAAAATTTGCCCTGTGCGCGACGGCGATGGCGCGGTATTCAGCGGCTGGCCGGTGATAGCTATTTAACGGCTGCCTGTTAGACTTCCAGCACATCCGTCTGACGGTGTGCGCAGGTTCCGTTGAGTGGTCGAGGCCCTTATGCGAAACAAGGGGGGAAAGGGACTTTCATTGGCCAGGAGGCTTTATACATCGCGAACCCTCGGGCTGGTGCTGGGGCTGTTGTGCGTGAGCGCGGCGATGTACCCGCTAGACCCGCCGCTGTGGGTCTGGGCGTTGATGCTGTGCAATGGCCTGCTCTGGCCGCACCTGGCGTTTCAATGGGCCCGTCGTGCCAGCGTTCCTTACCATGCGGAACACCGCAATCTGTTGGTTGATGCCTTTATGGGCGGCTTCTGGGTCGCCGCCATGCAGTTCAATCCGCTGCCCAGTGCCACCACCATTTCGATGATGGCGATGAATAACGTCGCCATCGGCGGATTACGTTTTCTCGCCGCAGGCCTGGCGGCGCAGATCCTCGGTATCGGCGTCGGCCTGGTGGTTTTCGCCCCGGCGTTCATCCCGCAAACCTCGCCTCTGCAGCTTTATGCTTGCCTGCCGTTGCTGATGCTGTACCCGCTGGCGCTGGGCTGGATCTGCTTTCGCCAGGCCTACACGCTGGGCCTGCACAAGCGTGAGCTACTGGCCCTGAGTCGCACCGACAGCCTCACCGGACTGCTCAATCACGGCGCGTGGAAGGATCAACTGGAAATCGCCTTTCAACGTTGCCGCCGGCAGCAGCAGGGCGCAGCGATCGCGTTGATCGACATCGATCACTTCAAGGCGATCAACGACACCTACGGGCATGTGGCGGGTGACATCGTGCTGCGCCAGTTGAGCAAAATGCTCAAGCAGAACCTGCGCGCTGCGGACGTCGCCGGGCGCTATGGCGGCGACGAGTTTTGCGTGATCCTGCCTGACCTGCCGCTGTTCAATGCCGCGCAGGCCATGGAAGCCTTGCGCGAGCGTTTCGCCACCCTGGGTTACGAGCAGAACCCGGCGCTCAAGGTCAGTCTGAGCATTGGTCTGGCGGCTTACGAACCGGCACACGGCGACGCGACCCGTTGGCTCAATGATGCGGATCAGGCGCTGTACGAGGCCAAGGCGAGCGGGCGCAATCGGGTGATCTGCAACAGTGATGATCTGCCGAAGCAGGAACTGCTCGATTCGGTCTGATCTATCACCGCCGTCCCCTGTGGGAGCGGGCTTGCTCGCGAAGGCGTTCTGTCAGCGGCATTGATGTCGGCTGACACTCCGCTGTCGCGAGCAGGCGAAGGCCTACAAGTGTTCGGTGTCGGCCGCAGAGATGTCGCATCCGGTATAGAGCCTTGCGTCGATGTCAGGTACGGTTTGAGTCCCCCCGACGCGAAACAAGGATCGATTCATGACGTTCGCATTCCCCCGCTCGCTGCTGGCCGCCAGCCTCGGCCTGTCCCTCGTCCTCAGCTCCGCCAGCGCCTTCGCCGAACCGCACAAGCAAGTGCTGGCGGATGCCGAGCAGTATCAGCCCGAAGCCCTGAAACTGCTGGAACGGCTGGTCAACATCGACTCCGGTTCCGGTTATGAACCGGGCCTGAAACAAGTCAGCGAGATCGCCATCGATGAGCTGAAGAAGCTCGGCGCCACCATCGAACTGGTGCCCAATACCCCGGAAAAATCCAATCATGTGCTGGCCACCTTCAAAGGCACCGGCAAGGCAAAAATCCTTTTGATGGCGCACATGGACACGGTGTTCAAGGAAGGCTCCGCGGCCGAGCGCCCGTTCCACATCAAGGACGGCCGCGCCTACGGGCCGGGGGTGATGGACGACAAGGGCGGCATCGTCGCCGGGATCTACGCGCTGAAAATTCTGAAGAACCTCGACTTCAAGGATTACGCGCAAATCACCTTTCTGCTCGACGCCAGCGAGGAAACCGGTTCCGACGTCGCCACCGACCTGATCAAAAAAACCGCCAAGGCTCATGACGTGACCCTCAACCTCGAACCGGGGCGTCCGGCCGATGGTCTAGTGGTGTGGCGCAAAGGCAGCGCGACGGCGCTGGTCGAGGTCAAGGGTAAGGCGGCGCATGCCGGGGTCGCGCCGGAACTGGGGCGGAACGCGGCGATGGAAGCGGCGCACCAGATTCTGCAACTGGGCAAACTCGGCGACGAAGCGAAGAAAACCACGATCAACTTCACCGTGCTCCAGGCCGGTGATCGCACCAACGTGATCCCGGATCACGCCACCGCCAAGGCTGACGTGCGTGCGGCGGTGCCGGAAGAGTTCGACCGGATCGAGAAAGACCTGGCGCGAGTGTCGCAGGACAAGCTGATCGCTGAAACCGAAGTCACCACCAGCCTCAAACGCGGACTGCCACCGATGCCGCAAACGGCGGAGTCGGATCGCTTGATGGCCATGGCGCAAGGGATTTACGGCGAGATCGGCCGCAAGCTGACCGAAGAGGGCAGTGGTGGCGCGGCGGATGCCAGCTTGTCCGCCGGGGTGGGTACGCCGACGCTGGACGGTTTCGGGATTGTCGGCGGCAATATCCATACGCCTGAGGAATACGCCGAAGTGGCGAGCGTGGCGCCGCGGATTTATCTGTTGTCGCGGATGATCATGGAGTTGGCCAAGCGCTGACTCCCTCGGATTGGCGGTGCTGCAACTGACGCCTTCGCGAGCAAGCTCGCTCCCACAATGGATCTGCGCCGAACACCACTGCTGTGTTCACTGAAGATCCACTGTGGGAGCGGGCTTGCTCGCGAAGGCGGCGGGTCAGGCTAAATGGGTGTTGAATGTGCCGACGTCATCGCGAGCAGGCTCACTCCTGCATGGGATCTGTGTTCAACACCACTGCTGTGTTCACTGAAGATCCACTGTGGGAGCGGGCTTGCTCGCGAAGGCGGCGGGTCAGGCTAAATGGGTGTTGAATGTGCCGACGTCATCGCGAGCAGGCTCACTC
The DNA here is from genome assembly GCF_004526365.1 of Pseudomonas sp. S150. Taxonomy (NCBI): domain Bacteria; kingdom Pseudomonadati; phylum Pseudomonadota; class Gammaproteobacteria; order Pseudomonadales; family Pseudomonadaceae; genus Pseudomonas; species Pseudomonas sp. S150. The sequence goes on along the minus strand of NZ_CP038207.1, from coordinate 4,449,189 downwards.
CTGCATGGGATCTGTGTTCAACACCCATGCTGTGCTCACTGAAGATCCACTGTGGGAGCGAGCCTGCTCGCGAAGAGGCCAGTCCTGACCGCAGCTTATTCCTTGACGCTCATGTATTCCTTCGCCCACAGAATGTAATCCTCAGGCTGGGTATAGGTGTGCGTCAGCTCGGTGGCGCTCAGGTCCGAGGCCTGGGTGAAGATCTGGCGTTGTTCGCGCAGGCTGTCGTAGGTCGCCTTGATCGCGGCGAAGTAGGCGCCGTGGCCGTCGATGGTCACGCGCACCCCGAGTTCGGCCAGGCGCTTGTCGTCGCGCAGCGCCGGGTTGCCGTAGGTCACCAGCATCAGCGGGACCGTCAGGTGTTCGGCGATTTGCTCGAGCTGATCGAAGTCCTGCACCCCGACCATGCAGATGCCGTCGGCACCGGCGGCCTGATACTGCTTGGTGCGGCTGATGATTTCCTGATTCGGCAGAATGCCGGCATTGGTGCGGGCGATGATTGCCATTTCCGAATCGACCCGGGCTTCCAGCGCCGCGCGGATCTTGCCGACGCCTTCGGCGACCGAGATCAGGTCGGTGGACTTACGGCCGAATTGCGCCGGCAGCAGGGTGTCTTCGATGGTCAGGGCGGCGACGCCGGCGCGTTCCAGTTCGACGATGGTGCGCATCACGTTGAGGGCGTTGCCGTAACCGTGGTCGGCGTCGGCGATCACTGGCAATTGGGCGACGCGGCCGATGCGGGTGGCCTGTTCGGCGAATTCGCTGAGGGTGATCAGGGCAAAGTCGGGGGCGCCCAGCACCTGCAACGAGGCCACGGAGCCGCCGAGGATCCCCACCTCAAAACCCAGGTCTGCGGCAATGCGCGCGGACATCGGGTCGAACACCGAGGCGGTGTGGTAGCAGGTGTCGGAAGCCAGCAATTGACGGAAGTTACGGCGCAAATCTTGATGGGAAAGCCTGGTCATACGAGTTCCACCAATACAAAGGAATGGAACGGCTTGAGCAAAGGTGTCAACGCCGAAGAATGAAAAGGCTATCACGCGAATGGGTCAAGGTTCATGACGAATTTGCGAGTGAGGCGTTGATGAAGGATCCAGCGGCTGAAAGGTTTCATCGGCAGTCAGCGGATTTTCACTGGCTAAACCGCAGATCAGGCCGCTACCGCCTGTTGCTGTTGCCTGGGCAGCAGCACGGCGCGCACCGAATTGCCCGGTTGCAGTTGCAGGCGCTTGGCGGTGAGGCGATCGACCACCAGGGTATTGCCGACCAGACGACCGGGGGCCACGGTGATGCGGCAGTTCTCCAGGCGCCGGTTGTGGATCAGCCACAACGGTGCCTGATCGTCCGGCGTGCCGAGACTCAGGGTCAGCGCCAGGCTGTCGCGCACGGTACGAATGTTGCCGATCGGTGCTTCGATCACCGGGCCACCGTCGAAGATGTCGATGTAGCCCTTATGCACAAATCCTTCTTCGCGCAGGATCTTCAGCGCGGGCTCGGTATTGGGATGCGCCTGGCCGATGGCCGCCTGTGCCTGTTCGGTGAGCATGCAGGTGTACAACGGCTGGCGCGGCATCAGTTCGGCGATGAACGACTTGTTGCCCAGACCCGACAAGTGGTCAGCATGGCTGAAGTCCATCTGGAAGAAATGCCGGCCCAGACTGTCCCAGAACGGCGAGCAACCGAGTTCATCGGCACTGCCGCGCAGTTCGGCGATCATCTTCTCGCCAAACAGTTGCGGAAACTCGGCCACGAACAGCAGCCGCCCGAGCGACAGCAGCCGTCCATTGTTGCCATGGCGTTGCTCATGCTGAAGGAACAGCGAACACAGTTCCGACTGGCCGGTCAGCTCGTTATTGAGAAACAGCGTGGGGATCTGCCGCGAAATGCCCAGATCCGGTGCCGAACTCACGGTCAGGCCGACTCGGTAGTTGTACCACGGCTCGCGCAAGCCTACCGCGCCGGTCAGGGCGCTGACGCCGATCACCCGCAGGTCGTCATCTTCAAGCACGAACAGATAATCGGCGTCGGCCCGTTCCACTTGTCCGGAAAACGCGCGCTGGGCCCAACGCACCCGGTGGGCGAGGCGATCCTCATTGGCCGGGAGGGTGGTGAACCCCGGGCCGGCCTGTTGCACCAGAGTCATCAGTGCTGGCAGGTCGCTGACTTTGACCGGACGGACGATCATGCGGTAACTCCTTGTACGCGCCGGTTCGGGCACTGTCGTTGGGTGTGCAGCCGGTGGCGGTTCACAGGGCTGTCACCCTGATCGTGCTGCCATCGGTGACCTTCAGTGCGGCACACAGATCCGGCGTCAGCGACAGCGGTTGCTCAGGCTGGTAATCCAGTTCGGCGACGATGGCCCGGAAGCCATGCAGTGCGTCGTTGCTCAGCAGGTAATGGCCGCGGGCGTCGATCTGCGCCTGCTCGCGCACGCTGGCTGTCTTGCTGTGGGCGATAGAACGGATGTTCGCGGTGCGCGCATACAGGGTCGGACCGGCGTCGAACAGGTCGATGTAGCTGTTGGTTTCAAAGCCTTCGCGTTCGAGGATGTCGAACGCTTCCTGGCCGTCCGGGTGAATCCGGCCGATGCACTCCTGTGCTGCCGGAGGCAGCATCGGTACGTAAATCGGGTATTGCGGCATCAGTTCGGCGAGAAACGTGCGGCTTTGCAGACCGCACAGGCGCTCGGCCTCGACGTAGGGCAGGTCGAAGAAGTGTTTGCCCAGTGCGTCCCAGAACGGCGAATGACCGTTCTCATCGCTATAGCCGACGATTTCGGTGATCACCGCATCGGCGAAACGTTGTGCGTGAGCGGCGATGAACAGCAGCCGTGCCCGCGACAGCAATTCGGAAAAGGCGCTGCGCACCAGTGCGTTGTCGATGTGAAACCCGCGCAATAGCGTGTGTCCGCTGAGGTCGTGACACAGTGACAACGCCGGCACCCCGTGCTCGATGTTCAGTTCCCGCGAAGCACTGGTGAAGTGGCGATTGCGCAAGCTGTAGAACGGTTCGTTGAAACCGGCCGTGGCGAGGATCTCCGAGCAACCGACCAGCCGTTGAGTGTCGAGGTCTTCCAGCACGAAGAAGTAGTTCTCCGGGCCTTGCGCCTGAATGTCGTTGTCGAACGAGGCACAGGAGCCGGCGATTTTTTCGCGCAGGCGTTCGCTGTCGTCAGGCAGCGACGTGACGCCGACCAGGCTGTCGCGGGCCAACTGCTGCAATTGCGGCAGGTCGGTTGTCTCGACTGGGCGTAAGACCAGCATGGATGCACTCCTGTATCAAAGGGTCCGGTGATCCCACCGAACCTGACTATCACTGTCGGTTGCCACGCTTTAAAGCGGCGGTCGCCTGATTTGATGTCAGACGCCGCTCTTTTTCTTGTCAGCCATTGCTCGGGTCAGGCAGCGCTGTGCTGGCGCCGAGCTTGTTCAGGAAGAACAGGTACACCAGACCCAGCGCAATCCAGATCAGGCCGAGTTTCTGCGCATCGACGCCCATGTTGTACATGATGGCGGCGACGATGATGAAGCCGATCACCGGGCAGATCAGATGGCGTACGACCTGACCGGATTTCTGCCGACGCCAGTAGTAGTTGATCACTGTCAGGTGCAGCAGCATGAAACCGCTGAGGGCACCGAAGTTGACCAGCGAAGTCAGGGTGTCGACCGAATTGATGAACAGGTAGCAGATCACCAGCGACAGCACTGCCACCAGATAAATGCTCAGGTACGGGGTGTTGTGCTTCGGGTGCACCTTGGCCAGGACTTTCGGCAACTTGCCGTCGCGGGCCATGCCGAACAACAGGCGCGACACTGCGGCTTGCGAGGTGATCGCCACCGCAACGCCCCAGGCCAGCGCGGTCGCCACCCCGGTCAGCGTCGCCAGCCAGCTGCCAGCCGCGATTTCGGCGATTTCATAGAATGCGGTGTCGGCGGACTTGAAACCCATGCCAGCAGCCAGATCGGTGGCGATCCAGGTCTGTACGACGAAAATCACGCCCATCACCACCAGAGTGATCAGCGCTGCGCGGCCGACGCTGCGGCCCGGATCGCCCTTGATTTCTTCGGCGAGGGTCGAGATCGCATCGAAGCCGAGGAATGACAGCACGGCAATCGACACCGCTTGCATCAGCAGGGCGAAATTGAACGTTTCCGGGTGATACAGCGGCGCCAGGGTCAGCTCGCCGTTGCCGCCGCCGTTGTGCAGGGCGTTCCAGGCGTAGAACAGGAAGATTCCCAGTACCACCAGCTGCGCCAGCAGGAAGATGATGTTCATCCGTGCGGTGAAGGTGATCCCGCGCAGGTTGACGAACGTCGCGCTGACCAGAAACGCCAGAATGAAGCCGACCTTCGGAATGTCCGGGTACAGATGGTTCAGGGCCATCGCCGCGTAGACGTACAGCAGCGGTGGAATCAGCAGGTAGTCGAGCAGCATCAGCCAGCCGGCGATGAAACCGACGTGTTGATTTAGGCCGCGTTGTGCGTAGGAATACACCGAGCCTGCGACCGGAAACGCCTTGGCCATGCTGCCGTAGCTCAGCGCGGTAAACAGCATCGCGATCATGCCGATGATGTAGGCCAGCGGCACCATCCCGGGCGCCTCGGCATTCACGTAGCCATACACGCCGAAGGGGGCGATGGGGATCATGAAGATCATCCCGTACACCACCAGGTCGGTCAGTGTCAGGCTACGTTTCAACTCCTGTTTGTAGCCGAACTCTTCTATTTCCATGAAGCGCAACTCCTTGTCAGCCTATCCAGCGTTTTTAGTTGTTATGTCGATCCATCGTTACAGCGTCAGCAGTCTTGCAGCATTCTTTACAGCAGCGGCGCCAGGCGCTCGGCCCACAGCGAAACCGCTTCCGGGCTGCGCAGCAGATCGTTGCGCACCTCGATCAACACCGATTCCAGCCCCCGGGCATCGCCGTGCACCGGAACGGTCATGTCACCCAGCGGATCAACCCGGTACGGCTGGTTGCCCGCGACTTTCAGCGGGTGCTGGCCGAGGCCGTCGATTAACCGTTGCGCATAGGCGCCGGCCTGTCCGAACAGCACGCCGACTTCCAGTGGGCGCGGCTGGCCGTAATACACCGGAGTAAAACTGTGAATCCCGACCACCCGCACCGCCTGGCCTTGTGCGACGCGCTGGTCGATCAGGGTCTGCAGCCGGGCGTGAAACGGTTTGAACAGGGTCTGGCGCCGGTATTCGCGAGTGGCTTCGTCCAGTTCGCGGTTACCGGGCACCTGATAAATCTCGCTCTGCGCCGGAATGCTGTCGGGGGCATGTCGGGGCCGGTTGAGGTCGATCAGCAGCCGTGAATAGTTGGCGCTCAACAGCGTTGCGCCGAGTGTCTCCGACAGCTTTTCAGCCAGTTGCAGTGCGCCGATGTCCCAGGCGATGTGCTCGCGCGCGGCTGCATCGTCCAGGCCCAGATTGTTCAGGGCCTCGGGGATGTAGCGGCTGGCGTGCTCGCACACCAGGATCAACGGATGCGATGAATCTTCGCGGCTCAGGTTGTAGACCGGGCGGGTGTACAACCCCAGCTCGGCGGATTCAGTACAGGCGTGCATAGTGCTCACACAGGTCAGCGGGCGAGAGCTGTTCCGTCAGCGCCAGTTCCTCGGTTTTAAGGGCGTGGTAAGTGTCGAGCAACGGCTTGGGCAGCCATTGATTGAAGGCTGCACTGTCACGCAGGCAATCCAGCGCCTGGGCCAGCGAGGCGGGCAGGGCCACAATGCCCCGGGCCTTGCGTTGCTCGTTGTTGAGTGAATCGGGAATTTCATCGGTGATCGCGTTCAGCGCCAGACGCTGTTCGATGCCCAGCCGTCCGGCAATCAGCAGCGCGGCCATTGCCAGATGCGGCGAGGCGGTGGCGTCCATCGCGCGGAATTCCAGGTTGTACTGCGCCGCCACGGATTTGCCGCCCAGGCTCACGGTCGGACAAATGCGCAGCGCCGCTTCACGGTTCTGCTGCCCCAGACACGCATAGGACGCGCTCCAGTGGTGTGGCTGCAAACGCTCGTACGACACCGGTGTCGGCGCGGTGAACGCACACAGCGCCGGCAGGTAATGCAGGATCCCGGCGGCCCAATGCTGGCCGAGGGTCGACAGACCGTTGCTGGTGCCGGCGTCGTAGAGCAGTGGCAGACCTTGCAGGTCGAGCAGGCTGATGTGCAGGTGCACACCGTTGCACACCGCGTCAGCCTTGGTTTTCGGCGCGAAGCTGACGTCGACGCCCATTTGCCGGGCGATTTCGCGGGTGATTTCGCGCACGTTGACCGCACGATCCGCCGCCGCCACGCCGAGGGTCGGCCGGCAGGTGATTTCGTATTGGTGCTTGCCGTATTCGGGCAGGAACATTTCCGGCTCAACGCCACCCGCGCGCAGCGCGCTGAGCAGCCAGCCGCCGAACTCGGCACCCTGACGCTGGGCTTCGAGGGAAAACGCCAGATGCTCGGCAAAACCGGCATGCAGGTTGAATTCGTGTTCGAACGCCGCGTTGACCTGCAAACCGAGGTCGTCGCGATAGCGCTCGATTTCATCGCGCAGCAGTGTGCGCGGGCAAGCGCTCCACGGCCGGCCATCGGTCTCGCGGATGTCGCCGTGGATAAAGTCCAGCGCCGGTGCTGCGGCGTCCGGGCCATTACCGACCGTCACGCGACTGGCCAGATCGGGAATCAGCCGCAAATCACCATAGGCGCCCCATGGGTTGGTCGAGGCGATGATGTCCTGGGGCGTCAATGCACTGTTGGCCGGCACCCAGCCGCAACCGGCGGCTTGATAATGCTCCAGCTGATCGGTGGGAAACGAGCGGCCACGGGTGATGCCGATCAGGTCGGTGGTGACGATGGTGGTCATCGGCAACGGCGTCAGGCGCTCGCTCATGGACGCATCTCCTGCAAGCGGCCGAGCACGGTTTGTGTGTCAGTGATCCAGCAGTAACCCTTGATCGCGTTCAGGCAGGCATCATGCCGCGCCGGGGTGTAAGTGGCGCAGGCGTCTTCGACCAGCGTCACCAGATAGCCACGGTCGGCGGCATCGCGCACGGCCATGTCGACGCACTGGTCGGTGACGATGCCGGCAATGATCAGGTGGCGGGTTTCGAGGTTGCGCAGTACGTAATCGATGTTGGTCGAGTTGAACACCCCGGACGAGGTTTTCGGCAACACGATTTCGTTTTCCACCGGGGTCAGGTCGTCGATGATCCGCGCCTGGGTGCTGCCCTTGGGCAAGTGCATGTCCGACAGTTTGTGATCCAGCGAGCGGTCGCGACCGTCGGCGGTCAAGCTTTCGATAATCGTGTGCAGCACATTCTGCCGCGCTTCGCGAAAGGCACTGAGCAAGCGGCGCTGGTTGGGCACCACCTGCATGTGCGCGCGGGTCAGGAAATACTCGGCGTCCGGGCCGTTCAGGTGCGGGTCGAACTGCGGTTCGAGCCAGGCACGCTGCATGTCCACCAGCAGCAACGCGGTGTGGTCGGTAACGAACGGCAAATCCCGCGGCGAGCGGTGGGGAAGACTGAACATCCTTATTTATCCTCCAGCAGATGGGTGTTGAAGTCGTTGCGCAGGGCGTCGATGCCTTCCAGGCGATCGGCCAGATCGGGGCTGCGCAGGGTCAGGCAGGCAATCAGCGCCTCGACCTGGGCCAGCGCCGGCACCATGGTGTCGAACGGCGAGGCCGATTCCACCGGAGCACTGATGATCAGGTCAGCCAGTTCACGCAGCGGCGAGGCATAGATGTCGGTGAACAGCACCACCCGCGCGTTGTTGTTCTTCGCCGCCGAGGCCACCCGCAGGGCCTGGGACTGGTAGCGCCGATAGTCGAACAGCAGCACCACGTCCTGGCGTTGCAGATCGAATAGGCGGTCGGGCAGTTGCGCGTTGTCCTCCAGGGCAAAGCAGCCGGGCCGCAGCAAGCGCAGGTGGTTGAGCAGGTAGTTGGCCATCAGGCTGCTGAAGCGCCCGCCGAAGCAGTAGATCTGGTGCCGGGTATCGAGCAGCCAGTCGAGCAGAATGCGCACGTCTTCGGGTTGCGTCAGGGCCTGGGTTTCCACCATCAGGCGTTGGCTGTCGGCCAGATAATGGCCCCAGGCATCATCCTTGTTCAGGTGCGAACGCGGCTGCAACAGGGTGCGCGGCGAACGCAGGCGGTGATCCATGTCGCTGAGCAGGGCATCCTGAAACTCGGCATAACCACCGAATCCGAGCTTCTTCACCAGCCGCACGATAGTCGGATCGCTGACGCCGGCGTGTTCGGCCAGACGCGCCATCGGTCCCAGGCCATTGCGTGGATACTGGTCGAGCAGGGCGCGAATCACTTTGCGCTCAGACGGTGTCAGCTCCAGGCCGGGATCGGTGATCAAGTCTCTGAGAGGGGGCATCCGGGCTCCTGCTGGATGAAGGGGGGTGTTGAATTCGTTTCACAATCCGTTAAAACAGTATTTATGTAACTCAGGTTACATGTCTAGTGAATTTTTAGCGTTGGCGATTCGACGTTTAAATAAGCTCACAACCCTGAGTAACAAGGGCTACACCTGAGTCTGTGCCTCTTGTAGTCCATTGCCTCCAGGCGTGTCAGACATTGCCGCTTTTTCTACTTCAGAGTACTGGGCTGGAGGTTCACGAGATCCCCTGAAGCGACCGGGTTACGGCACAATTGCCACAAGACCGGCGATTTGCCGCCGATTCAGCTGATGTTCATCGAGTGAAACCCTGTGCAGTCCACCCGTTTGACTTTGATTTGCCACGCGCGAACCGTCGCACAGAAATTGTCGCGCTTTCCTACGAACGAGCCTGTTGAAAATTCGCCATTGGCGCTCGGCGCGTTGGCCGCAAAATTCACCGGTGCCAGCCGTTTGTTGTGCGGGCCGGAACTGCGTACGCGTCAGACCGCCGAGTGGTTCGGTGCGGCGCCGCAAGTGGACGAAGCGCTGCGCGATTGCGATTTGGGGCGCTGGCACGGGCAAGCGATCAAGGATCTGCAAGTGCGCGAGGCCGAGGCCTTGCAGGCGTGGATCAATGATCCGCAGGCGGCACCGCATGGTGGCGAGTCGGTAATGCAGTTGAGCGAACGCGTGGCGGCATGGCTGACCAGTCTGCAAGGCGCATCGGGGCACATCGTCGCCGTCACCCATCCGTTTGTGGTGCGTGCGGCACTGATGCAGGTGTTACAGGGCGCGGCGTTCAACGCCGTTGATGTTGAACCGTTGTCCATGGTTGAGCTGCGGTTCAACGGCATCTGGCGGCTACGCTTGCTGGGTATCGATCTTGCGGGAGCACTTTGATGAAACGACTGCTGGTCATCGGCATCGGCGCCGGAAATCCCGACTACATCACGATGCAGGCGGTAAAGGCGCTGAATCAGGTCGACGTGTTCTTTCTGATGGACAAAGGCCCGAGCAAGGACAAACTGATCGATTTGCGTCGCGATATCTGTGCGCGTTACATCACCGATCCTGCGTATCGCTTCGTCGAATCCCACAGCCCAGAGCGCGCGCGCGGCGACGTGGACTACACCCGCGCGGTCGATGATCTGAATCGCGCCAAGCAAGAAACCTTCGAACAACTGATCAATGAAGAATTGGCTGACGAGCAGTGCGGCGGATTCCTCGTGTGGGGCGACCCGGCGCTGTACGACAGCACCGTTCGTATCCTGCAGGCGATTCTCGCGTCGGGCCGCTGTGCTTTCGAGTTTGAAGTGATCCCCGGGATAACCAGCGTTCAGGCGTTGGCGGCGCAGCATAAAGTGCCGTTGAACAGCATTGGCCGGTCAATTGAAATCACCACTGGCCGGCGTCTGGCGGCGGGGCAGGTGAGTGACACGGACAGCCTGGTGGTGATGCTCGATGCGGAAGATTCCTACCACCATGTGGCGGATCAGCAGACCGAGATTTACTGGGGAGCCTACCTGGGCACACCGGATGAAATCCTGATCAGTGGCAAGCTCAAGGATGTGGCGGCCGAGATCGAGCGGGTGCGCAAGGCTGCCCGGGCCAAGCATGGGTGGATCATGGATACCTATCTGTTGCGCAAGCCGTAGGTTTATTGTGGCTGGACTGGCCTCTTCGCGAGAAAGCTCGCTCCCACAGGGGGGCCCATTTCAAATGTGGGAGCGAGCTTGCTCGCGAAGGGGTCATCACAGTCAACTCAAGAAATGGCCTTGACCCCACGCCCAAACCGCTCCCGATACACCGATGGCGGCACCCCGACCACGCTGCGAAACGCCACGCGAAAACTTTCCACCGAGCGATAACCGCAGCGCAGGGCAATTTGCTCGGTGTTGTGCACGCTGCTCTCCAGTAATTCCCGCGCCCGGGCCAGTCGCTCGTGTTGCAGCCACGCTTTGGGCGATTGCCCGCTGGCTTCGGTGAAACGGCGCAAAAAGGTGCGCTCGCTCATCGCCGCTTCGCTGGCCAGATCGCGCACTTCCAGCGGTTGGTGCAAGCGCTCGCGGGCCCACTGCATCACCCGCGACAAGTCGTTGCGCGGCGTCGCGCTGACCGGCGTGGGGATGAACTGTGCCTGACCGCCAGTGCGTTGCGGCGACATCACCAGACGCCGGGCCACTGAATTGGCGACCTGAGTGCCGAAGTCCCGTGCCAGCAGATGCAGGCAGGCATCGATCCCGGCGGCGCTGCCCGCCGAGGTGATCAACTGTCCGGAATCGACGTAAAGCACATCCGGATTGACCGCGATCGCCGGGTAGCGTCGCGCCAGTTCATCGGTGTAGCGCCAGTGGGTGGTCGCACCGTGGCCGTCGAGCAAGCCACTGGCGGCCAGCACAAACACCCCTGAGCAAATTGACAGCAACCGCGCACCCTGGGCGTGGGCCTGTCGCAAGGCGTCGATCAGCGCCGGCGGCACCGGGGCCGCGCGGTCGCGCCAACCGGGAATGATGATGGTGCGCGCCTGCGCCAGCAGCTCCAGGCCGCCGTCGGCCAATACGTGAATCCCGCCCATGGCGCGCATCGGCCCTTGATCGACGGCGACGATGCGGTGCTCGTACCACGGGAAATCGAACTCCGGCCGGGGCAGGCCGAAAATCTCCACGGCGATGCCGAACTCGAAAGTACAGAGGCCATCGTAGGCCAGAATCGCGACCAATCCAGGTGAGTCAGGCATTTGGCGGAAAATTCCCGGTGAGTGTCTTGCCCGCCACTGTAGCGCCAAGTGCCGGCCCGATAAAGTCTGCTCACACCCCAACAGATGAAGGAGCCACACAACATGACCAGCCTGGTTCGCGACATTCCTGCCGCACCGTCGGCCATTGCCCTGATGCATTTCAGCAACCGTCTGACGTTTGAAACCGATTGTTCTGACGTATACAGCAGCCAGGAAGCCGGTGAAGTCGATTTTGTCCTGGTCGATGTGCGCGGGCCTTTGGCGTTCGAGCGCGGTCACGTGCCGGGCGCGATCAACATTCCGACCCGCTTGCTGACCGCCGAAGGCCTGGCGGAGTATTCGACGAGCACGTTGTTCGTGGTCTATTGCGCCGGCCCGCACTGCAACGGCGCCAACAAGGCTGCGGTGAAACTGGCGGCGTTGGGTTACCCGGTCAAGGAGATGATCGGCGGCGTGACCGGCTGGCTGGATGAGGGCTTCAGCTTGAGTGCTACTCAAGCCGCCAAGGCGCCTATTGGATGTGAATGCTGAAAGCTTTTGTAGGAGCTGCCGCAGGCTGCGATCTTTTGACTTTTAAAGAGCAAAAGATCGCAGCCTGCGGCAGCTCCTACAAAGGCCATTTGTGTCGTTTTCAAAGATTTGTCCTACAGCCTTTGCACCATGTCGGCGCACCGTTGATCCCGGTCAACGCGTGCGCCGATTTTCTGTAAGTATTTGTCGCCTAAACACAATTTGCCCTGTGCGCGCCGCCATAGACTGCCGGCCACGTCGGTTTTTGCTGCTCAATGGCCATGACCGAACGCCAATCGAAAGCTGCCAATAAAAGCCTCCGCACACAGGAGTAATAAATGAAGAAGCTAGTGATGTTCGGTGCCCTGGCACTGTCGATGTTGTCCCTGACCGCAGTGGCCGAAGACGCCAAACCGATTCGTCTGGGGATAGAAGCCGCTTACCCGCCATTCTCGATGAAAACCGCTGATGGCAAACTCACCGGGTTCGACGTCGATATCGGCGATGCCCTGTGCAAACAGATGGACGTCAAATGCGTGTGGGTCGAGCAGGAGTTCGACGGCCTGATCCCGGCACTCAAAGTGAAGAAGATCGACGCGATCCTGTCCTCGATGACCATCACTGACGACCGCAAGAAAAACGTCGATTTCACCATCAAGTACTACCACACCCCGGCGCGCTTCGTGATGAAGGAAGGCTCCGGTGTCAAAGACCCGCTGACCGAGCTCAAGGGCAAGAAAGTCGGCGTGCTGCGCGCCAGTACCCACGACCGCTATGCCACCGACATGGCCAAGGACGCCGGGTTTGAAGTGGTGCGCTATGGCTCGCAACAGGAAGCCAACCTCGACATGAAATCCGGCCGTCTCGACGCGATGCTGGCGGACTCGGTCAACCTCAGCGACGGTTTCCTGAAGACCGACGCCGGTAAAGGCTTCGAATTCGTCGGCCCGACCTACGAAGACGCCAAGTACTTCGGCGGCGGTGCCGGGATTGCCGTACGCAAGGGCGATACCGAGCTGGCCGAGAAATTCAACAAGGCCATCACCGAAATCCGCGCCAATGGCGAGTACAAGAAAGTCCAGGACAAGTACTTCGACTTTGACGTGTACGGTCATTAATACGCTGTAGAAAAAAGTGGTCCCGTTTGCGCGGTGGCCACTTTTTTTGTGCTCTGATTCATAGGAGAACCCTGTAGGAGTGAGCCTGCTCGCGATAGCGGTTTAACATTCAGCCGCTTTAGTGCCTGACACACCGCTATCGCGAGCAGGCTCACTCCTACAGGGGATCTGCGTGATCCAGCCATTCAGGAGTTTTCCCATGCAACGCATCGACCATGTCCTGCCCTGGAGCCATCTGGGCAGCGAACGTTCCCTCAGCGTCTTCCGTTACGGCGCGGGCAGCCGCAAGGTGTACATCCAGGCCAGCCTGCACGCCGACGAACTGCCGGGGATGCGCACCGCGTGGGAACTCAAGCAACGCCTCAACGCGCTGGAACAGCAGGGCCGTCTGCAAGGCGTGATCGAGCTGGTACCGGTGGCCAACCCGATTGGCCTCGACCAGCATCTGCAAGGCAGCCACATGGGGCGCTTCGAGTTGGGCAGCGGGAAGAATTTCAACCGCGCGTTTGTTGAACTCAGTGCGCCGGTGGCGGCGCGAATCGGCGAGCAACTGGGCAGCGACGCCGAGGCCAACATCGCGCTGATCCGCCAGACCATGGGCGAGGTGCTCGATGAGTTGCCAGCCCCGGCCTCGCAACTGGAAGCGCTGCACCGCTTGCTGCTGCGCCATGCCTGCGACGCCGACATCACCCTCGATCTGCATTGTGATTTCGACGCGGCGATTCACATTTACGCATTGCCACAACACTGGCCGCGCTGGCAATCGCTGGCGGCGCGACTGAAGGCCGGCGTGGCCTTGTTGTGCGAAGACTCCGGTGGCAGTTCGTTCGATGAATCGTGCTCATCGCCGTGGCTGCGTCTGGCCCGAGCGTTTCCGAGTGCGGCGATTCCCCCGGCGAACCTCGCCACCACCCTTGAACTGGGCAGCATGGGCGACACGCGGGTCGATCAGGCGCAGGCCAATTGTGAAGCGATTCTCGGCTTTCTCGCCGAGCAGGGTTTCATCAGCGGCGAATGGCCGGCGGCGCCGAGCGAATGCTGCGAAGGCATGCCGTTCGAAGGCACCGAATACCTGTTCGCGCCGCACCATGGCGTGGTCAGTTTCCTGCGCAATGCCGGGGAGTGGGTCGAGCAGGGCGATGCGCTGTTCGAAGTGGTGGATCCGTTGAATGACCGCCTCACCACCGTCCGCGCCGGCACCAGCGGCGTGCTGTTTGCGATTGATCGTGGGCGCTACACCCAGCCGGGGATCTGGCAGGCCAAGTTGGCGGGGCGTGAGCCGATTCGGGTGGGCAAGCTGATCAACGACTGACAGATTTCCTTGGATTTTCCGGCCTCATCGCGAGCAGGCTCACTCCTGCATTTGGAATGCGTTGTTCCTGTAGGAGTGAGCCTGCTCGCGATAGCGGTCTCGCCAGCACCACAATCTTCAGAGAGTGTTAGGCTCACCGACGAACCCGACACTCTGTGAAGGAAGGCTCTATGTTGAAGGCGTTTGCCCTGTTAACCCTGCTGGCGTCCAGCGCCGTCCACGCGCAAACCACGCTGCAAAGCGACTTGCCACTGAAATACATCGAACAGGTTCACCCGGACGCGAACACTCGGCCGCTGGTGATTTTTCTGCACGGTTACGGCAGTAACGAAGCCGATCTGATCGGCATGAAGCTTCAGCTGCCGGCGCAGTACAACTACCTTTCGGTGCAGGCGCCGCTGGCGTTGGGCGAAGGGCGTTTCCAGTGGTTTCGCAAAAAAGGCGAAGGCGCCTACAACGGTGAGACCGATGATCTGAAGGCCAGCGGTCAGAAACTGCGGGAGTTTGTCGCGCAGGCGGCGAAGAAATATCACGCCAGCCCGGACAAGGTGTACCTGATCGGCTTCAGCCAGGGCGCGATGATGACCTACGAAGTGGGCCTGCGTCCGCCCGTGGCGGTCGGTGGCATCGCGGCGTTGAGCGGACGCCTGTTGCCGGTATTGAAAACCGAGCTCCAGGCGCAGCAACAACCGTTGCCGCTGAAGATCTTCATCGGCCATGGCACCGCCGATGATCGGGTGCCGTACCGCGACGGCACCGCGGCCAATGCGCTGCTGCAAAAACTTGCCTACAAACCCGAGTTTCACGCTTATCCCGGTGTCGGCCACAGCATCAGTTCTGCCGAGCTGCGGGACTTGAACGCCTGGCTGCAGCAGCTCAATCCGTAAGGATCACTTGTCCTTGAGGATGGTTTTCACCAGCGCATCGTGACCGCTCTTGTCGCTGGCCCGGGAAATCACCTGGACCAGCGCCATGCGCTTGCCGGACGCGGCGAGCAGGGTGGTATTGAGGGTCTGGCCGCCGCCCTGAGTGGCGGTGCTGTCGACCTGACGCACGCCGAGGCTGCTGCTTTTCTGGGTCAGACTTTTTTCGCTGAGCTTGTTGAAGTCCGGCAAGGCCTTGCGCTGGTCATCGATGAAACTCGCCAGGCTGCCATCGAGAAATTCGTTGTCGTTGTCCTTGACGCTGGCGCCGCCGGCGATCTGGTTTTCCGCGGCGATGACCACAGTCTTGGTCGCCTGATTGGTGTACATCGTGCCCTTGGCACCGGTTGGCCCGGCCGGCAGCGGGTCGGCGGTGAAGCCTTTGGGCAGGACGAAGGTGAACTTGCCGTCGAGCATCGATACGTTGTTGGTCGAGGCCTTTTCCTTGGGCTTGGCTGCCTGGGCGTTGAGGGCGCCGAGGCCGGCGACCGCCGCCAGCAACAGGACGACGGCTTTCTTGCTGAGCAATGACATGTGAATCTCCGAGGGATGGTCGCGCCAGGGCGGCGATGATCCCACGGAGCATGCCTGGCATTCCAGCGCGGTTTGTCAGGCTGCCTCAGCCTTGAGGTTGTGGGCTTTTGGCGGGAGTCGGTCGGGCCAGCAACTTGCGGGTGACCCCGAGCATCGCCACCGACACCGCGACACCGGCGATGAATCCGCTGAGGCCCAGGGTTGGCAGGGTCAGCGCCGACACCAGGCAAAACGCCGAAAACGAGTACATGCCGGTCGCCGTCGCCCGCAGCAATGCCGCGGTAAACGCCGGACCACGAGTCTGCTGAGAAAACACCGCCATTACACTTCCGAGCACCGGGAACACCGCGAGCAAGCCGCTCCAGCGCTCGCCCACAGTACTCGCGAGCATGGTCACCAGCAGCGTCAGCGCCGCACCGGCAATCATCCGCCAGAGCAGTTTGTCCGACTTCGGTGTCGGACCGTTCAGCACCGGCTGCACGTCGGGAAACAGGTACGGCGCGGCGAGCAGGGCAATCGCCGCCGCAGCGATCGAGAACGGCAGCGACGGCGGAATCAGCGACAAAACCAGCGCCAGTACCGCCCACACCGACAGTGACGCCGTCAGCGCCAACGGCCAGTTCGCCCGCTGTGCCACCTGCGCGTAGGTAATGCAGAAGGCGATCATGGCGAACATCGCCGACAGCGCCGCCACCGCCGATTGCGCAGCAAACTGAGGCCCCTGTTCGATGGCGAGGAAAAACAGAATCGGCCCGACCACCACCGGCAGCCCCGACAGCCAACCGGCCACGCTCGGTCCCCAGCGCTTGCCGGCGAGGGAAATCAGCAGCAGAAAAGCGGGGATCAGCAGTAATTTGAGGATCAGCACGCGGGAGGCCTCCGGGGATGGAACGGCCAAGGTAACCGATTGCTGCATTGATCGACAATTTTTGTATACAAAATCTGCGAGTGATATCCGCTATGCTCTGAAAATCAGGGTTTACCGGAGTCGATGCCGCGATGAGCAAACCATCAAAGTTGCTGCGTGGGTGCTGTGGCATCGGCTTGTGGGCGTTGTTACTCACGCCGACCTGGGCCAATTGGCAGGACGCCGTGCCCGGCGCGCAAATCATCGGCACCGGCGATTTCAGTGTGTTCGGCTTTGACGTCTACAACGCCCGGTTGTGGAGCGCGGCTCGCCCGTTGTCCACCGAACAGCCCTTCGCTCTGGAGCTGATCTATCGGCGCAAGATCTCCCGCGATGATCTGGTGCAGGCCAGTGTCGATGAAATCAAACGCCTGGCAGGCTCGGGCGTCAGTCCCGCGCAACTGGCCAGGTGGCAAGGGCAAATGGAGCAATCGTTCGTCGATGTGCAGGCTGGCACACGGATTACAGGCGTGTATCTACCAGGGCAGGGCGCACGGTTTTTTGTCGGTCAGCAGTTGCAGCATGAAATCGATGATCCGCAATTTGCCCGGGCATTTTTCGATATCTGGCTGGATCCGCGTACGCGCAATCCCGAACTGCGTGAGCAACTGTTGGGCATGAGCCGATAGAATTTTTGTTCTTCAAGGCGCTGACTGAAACCTCTAAGCTGCGTCTTTCGAACTTGTTTCTGGATGTGTGCGTGAAATTCAGCTTACCCAAAATCGCCACCGCGCCGTTCTGCCCGCCGGAAGTGGCCGGCAGTGTCGCGGTGGATCCGAGCGCCTCGTTCTTCAAACGCGTGCTGCGTTTTGCCGGGCCTGGCTTGCTGGTGTCGATCGGCTACATGGACCCGGGCAACTGGGCGACCGCGATCGAGGCCGGTTCGCGTTTTGGTTACAGCCTGCTGTTCGTGGTGTTGCTCGCAAGTCTGGCGGGAATGGTCGTGCAGTGCCTGTGCTCGCGTCTGGGCATCGCCACCGGTCGCGATCTGGCGCAATTGTCCCGCGAGCGCTACAGCACCCCGACCGCTCGCCTGCAATGGGTGCTGGCGGAAATCTCGATCATCGCCACTGATCTGGCCGAAGTGCTCGGCTGCGCCCTGGCGTTTCACTTGTTGCTTGGCTGTTCGCTGACCTTCGGCATTGCCCTGACCGCCTTCGACACGCTGCTGGTGCTGGCCTTGCAGAACCGTGGCTTCCGTCGGCTGGAGGCGATCATGCTGGTGCTGGTGGCGACCATCGGCGTGTGTTTCTTCGTCGAACTGGTGCTGATCAAACCGTACTGGCCAGATGTGTTCGCCGGTTTCAAACCGTCGCTCTCGGCGATCAGCGATGCCGCGCCGTTGTACCTGGCAATCGGCATCCTCGGCGCCACGGTGATGCCGCACAACCTCTATCTGCACACCTCGATCGTGCAGACGCGGATGATCGGCAAGGACCTGGCCAGCAAGCAGGACGCGGTCAACCTGGCGCGCATCGACACTATCGGCTCGCTGGCGCTGGCGCTGCTGGTCAACGCGGCGATCCTGATTCTGGCGGCGGCTGCGTTTCACCAGTCCGGGCATACCGACGTGGTCGACATTCAGGACGCCTACCACCTGCTCGACCCGCTGGTCGGCGGCGCGCTGGCCAGTGTGCTGTTCGGCGTGGCGTTGCTGGCGTCGGGGCAGAGCTCGACGTTCACCGGGACCATCGCCGGACAGGTGATCATGGAGGGTTATCTAAACCTGCGGATTCCCTGCTGGCAGCGGCGTTTGATCACCCGTGGGCTGGCGCTGATCCCGGCGTTCATCGGCGTGTGGCTGATGGGCGATAACGCGGTGGGCAAATTGCTGGTGCTGAGTCAGGTGGTGTTGAGCCTGCAGCTGCCGTTTGCGCTGTACCCGCTGATTCGCATGACCAGCGACAAGCAACTGATGGGGCCGTTTGTGAACCGGCTGCCGACCCGGGTGCTGGCGTGGGGATTGTTTGTGGTGATCAGTGGCGCGAATGCCTGGTTGATTTTGCAGATGGTGGTGTGACTTTCAAAGCACCCTGTGGCGAGGGGATTTATCCCCGATCCAGTGCGAAGCGCTGGCAAAGATGTGTGTCGAGGCGAAAAATTCTGGGGCTGCTGCGCATCCCATCGGGGATAAATCCCCTCGCCACAAAAGCGGTGAAACCAGACAGCGAGCGGATGTCGTGGATCCGTCCGCCGCCTGTATTGCTCCTTTGGATTAACCGCGTTCCAGCGCCAGCGCCACACCCTGACCGCCGCCGATGCACAGGGTCGCCAGACCTTTCTTCGCATCACGCTTGATCATTTCGTGCAGCAGCGTCACCAGCACGCGGCAGCCCGATGCACCGATCGGGTGACCGAGGGCGATGGCGCCGCCGTTGACGTTGACCTTGTCCAGATCCCATTGCAAATCCTTGGCCACTGCCAGCGATTGTGCAGCGAAGGCTTCGTTGGCTTCGATCAGGTCCAGTTGGCCGATGTTCCAGCCCGCCTTGTCCAGGCAGCGACGGGTGGCCGAGACCGGGCCGATGCCCATGATCGCTGGGTCAACACCGGCGTTGGCGTACGCGGCGATTTTTGCCAGCACCGGCAGGCCCAGGGCCTTGGCCTTTTCGGCGCTCATCAGGATCACTGCAGCGGCGCCATCGTTCAGCGACGAAGCATTACCGGCGGTGACGCTGCCGTCCTTCTTGAACGCCGGACGCAGTTTCGCCAGGGATTCGGCGGTGGTGTCGCCACGTGGTTGTTCGTCGACCTTGAACGCCACCGGATCACCTTTGCGCTGCGGGATCAGAATCGGGGTGATCTCATCGACAAAGCGTCCGGCCTCAATGGCCGCAGCGGCTTTGCGCTGCGAAGCGGCGGCGAAGGCGTCCTGCTGTTCGCGGCTGATCTCATATTTATCGACCAGATTCTCGGCAGTGATGCCCATGTGGTAATCGTTGAACGCATCCCACAGGCCATCGCTGATCATGGTGTCGACGATTTGCGCATGACCCATGCGCAGACCGGTGCGTGCGCCCCGGCATCACGTAGTTGGACAGGCTCATGTTCTCCTGACCGCCGGCGATGATCACCTCGGCGTCGCCGCAACGGATCGCTTGTGCGCCCAGGTGCAGGGCTTTCAGTCCCGAGCCGCAAACCTTGTTCAGGGTCATGGCCGGCACGGCGTGGGGCAGGCCGGCCTTGATCGCGGCCTGACGCGCCGGGTTCTGGCCGGCGCCGGCCGTCAGCACTTGGCCCATGATCACTTCATCGACCTGCGCACCGTCCAGACCGGTCTGTTCCAGTAACTGGCGAATCACCGCAGCGCCCAGATCCACCGCGGACACGCTGGCCAGCGAACCCTGGAAACTGCCGATCGCGGTGCGGGTGGCGGCAACAATTACGACGTCTTGCATTTTCGAATTCCTCACTGGGCAGCGAACTGCATTTCCGGTACGTGATCCGGGACGATCAGTTTACCAGCGGTTTTGGCGACGATTTCCTCGACGCTGACGCCAGGTGCGCGTTCCTTGAGGACAAAAGCGCCATTTTCGATTTCCAGATAGGCGAGGTCGGTCAGCACGCGCTTGATGCAGCCGGCGCCGGTCAGCGGCAGGCTGCACCTGGCCAACAGTTTGGACTCACCGTCCTTGGAGGCGTGGGTCATGATCACGATGATGTTGTCGGCACCGGCCACCAGATCCATCGCGCCGCCCATGCCCTTGACCAGTTTGCCGGGAATCATCCACGAAGCGATGTTGCCTTCGACGTCGACTTCGAACGCGCCGAGCACGGTCAGGTCGACATGCCCGCCGCGAATCATCGCGAAGGATTCGGCGGAGTTGAAGATCGATGCGCCGATGCGCGCGGTCACGGTCTGTTTGCCGGCGTTGATCATGTCGGCATCGATGGTGTCTTCCGTTGGAAACGGGCCCATGCCGAGCAGGCCGTTTTCCGATTGCAGCATGACTTCCATGCCGTCGGGAATGTAGTTGGCGACCAGGGTCGGAATGCCGATGCCGAGGTTCACGTAGTAGCCGTCCTGCATTTCGCGGGCGACGCGCTGAGCCATTTGTTCGCGGGTAAGTGCCATGTTTTTATTCTCCGTCAGCCTGAATTATTTGCGGATGGTGCGCTGTTCGATGCGCTTTTCGAACGTGCCGCAAATGACCCGGTCGACGTAGATGCCGGGGGTATGGATCTGCGACGGATCCAGCTCGCCGGGCTCGACGATTTCTTCGACTTCGACCACGGTGATCTTGCCGGCGGTGGCCGCCAGCGGGTTGAAGTTCTGCGCGGTGTGACGGTAGACGACGTTACCGAAATGGTCGGCTTTCCAGCCTTTGACGATGGCGAAGTCGCCGGTGATGGACTCTTCCATCAGGTACTTGCGCCCGTTGAATTCGCGCACTTCCTTGCCTTCGGCGACCGGGGTGCCGACGCCGGTGGCGGTGAAGAAGGCCGGGATGCCGGCGCCGCCTGCGCGCATTTTCTCGGCGAGGGTGCCTTGCGGGGTCAGGATGACTTCGATGTCGCCCTTGAGCAGTTGCTCTTCGAACAGTTTGTTTTCGCCGACGTAGGAGGCAATCACCTTGCTGATCTGGCGGTCGGTCAGCAGCACACCGAGGCCGAAACCGTCGACGCCACAGTTATTGGAAACCACGGTGAGGTCGCGGGTGCCCTTGCGCTTGATCTCGGCGATCAGGTTTTCCGGAATGCCGCACAGGCCGAAGCCGCCGGCGATCACGGTCATGCCGTCTTCAAGACCCGCCATGGCTTCCTCGTAGGAACTCACGCGCTTGTCGAAACCTGCCATATGCACCTCTTTTATTGTTTGTCGGGCGGCTGGCTAGCCGAATGACTGGAGTGTCGCGCTGGAGAATATATTTGTTAAGTTGATTTTTAAGGTTGATTGATTGATAAAGCTCAACAATTGACTGATTGCAGATACGGAAGCATAGCGCTCATGACCATCAAACAGATCCGCGCCTTCCTCGCCGTGGCCCAGAGCCTGAGCTTCGCTGTGGCCTGCGAGCGCCTGCACCTGTCGCAATCGGCACTGAGCCTGACCATCAAGGCGCTGGAAGAGGGGCTGGGCGGGCGGTTGTTCAGTCGCAACACGCGCAATGTGGCGCTGACCGCCGAGGGCGAATCGCTGCTGCCGTTGGCCCGGCGCCTGATCGCCGACTGGGATAACGCCGAAGACGAAATGCGCCAGCGCTTCAGCCTGCAACGCGGGCGGGTGACGCTGGCGGCGATGCCATCGTTTGCCGGCAACCTGCTGCCGCCGATCCTCAAGACCTTTCGCGCGCGCTATCCGAACGTCAACGTCACGGTCAACGACGTGATCAACGAGCAAGTGCTGGAAATGGTTCGCGACCGCCATGTGGAACTGGGTGTCGCGTTCGAACCGATGCAGAACACCTCGCTGACGTTCACCCCGCTGTACATCGATCGCTTCGTCGCAGTGGTGCCGCAGGATTCAGCGCTGGCCGGGCTTGGCGAAATCGACTGGCAGACCTTGCTGCAGGAACCGTTCATCACCCTGCAACGGCCGTCGACGGTGCGGGTGATGCTCGAAGAGCACTTGCAGGCCCGGGGCATGAAACTGCCGGTGGAATTCGAGAGTCATCAACTGGCAACCGTCGGGCGCATGGTCGCCAGTGGCCTGGGGGTGAGTGCGGTGCCAGCGTTGTGCGCCGAGCAGATGCTGGAGCTGGGCGCGCATTGCCTGACCTTGAATGATTCAGTGGAGCGGGCGATTGGTGTGCTCACGGAGCCGGGCAATGAGCTGTCGGCAGCGGCGCAGGCACTGTTCGATATTCTCAAAGCCGAACATTGATCCTGTGGGAGCGGGCTTGCTCGCGAAGGCGGGGTATCAGTCGAGGAAAGTCTTGGCTGAAAGGACGCTATCGCGAGCAGGCTCGCTCCTACAGGGGATTTCGCGAGTCAGGAAGTCAAGCGTTGCACCAGCAACGGCAGCAGCTGTTCGCATGACGCCTCGATCTTCAGATCCAGCAGATCATCGGCGCGAGTCTTGCCCAGATTGATCGCCAGCAACGGCTTGCCCCGATCGGCGATCACCCGGCACAGACGAAACGCCGAATAGGCCATCAGCGACGAGCCCACCACCAACAATCCCGCGGCATTTTCTGCCGCCGCCATGGCCCGCGCCGCCGTCGGCTGCGCCACGTTCTCACCGAAAAACACCACGTCCGGCTTCATCCGTTCACCGGCGCAATACGGGCATTGTGGCGTCTGAAAACGTGCTTCGAAGGCCGGATCGAGCAGGGTATCGCCGTCCGGCGCCTGCACCGCGTCGACCCCGGCCAGATACGGATTCTGCTCGACCATCCGCTGCTGAATGTCGTCACGCGCGCTGCGCTGGCCGCAATCCAGGCACAACACCCGGTGCAGGCTGCCATGCAGTTCGATCACGTCCTGACTTCCAGCCTGATCGTGCAGGGTGTCGACGTTCTGCGTGATCAAGGCGCTGATCAGACCCCGGCGCTGCAAATCGGCCAGCGCCTGATGCGCGGCATTGGGCCGCGCCTGACGCACCCGCGGCCAGCCAAGCATGGCCCGCGCCCAGTAGCGGCGACGGGATTCCGGAGCGGCGAGAAATTCCTGATACATCATCGGCTGCCGGCCCCGGCGTACACCCTCACTGTCGCGGTAATCCGGGATGCCCGACGGCGTGCTGATGCCCGCGCCGGTCAGCACCACAAAGCCGCCATCGGCCATGGCCTGGTGCAGGGTGTCGAGGTGTTCGCGGGTCGGGCTGTCGAGCATGGTCAGCACTCCGGGGAGGACGATGCCCGCAGGTTAGCATTAACCGTGTGGCGAGGGAGCTCGCTCCCGCTGGACTGCGCAGCAGGCCTGTTTTGGGCTTGCTTTGCAATCTGACGGGAGCAAGCTCCCTAGCCACAGGTGATAGCGCTGATTTATTTGCGCGCCTCCAGTATCAGATTGAACGGCGTCTGCGTCGCCCGGCGAAAATGCTTGAACCCGGCCTCGGTAAACACCTTGCGCAAGCGCATTTCACCGGCCTGCGCACCCAGCCCCAGGCCAACTTCCTGGGACAGCGAATTCGGCGTGCAGATAAAGGTCGAGGCCGCGTAAAACAGGCGTCCGACCGGGTTGATGTTGTCGTCCAGCGCGTCGTTGGCAAACGGCTCGACCAGCAGCACCGTGCCGTCCTTCTTCAATGATTCGAACGCATGCCGTGCGGCGCCGACCGGGTCGCCCATGTCGTGCAGACAGTCGAAGTAGCAGATCAGGTCATAGTCGTCGCCGGGGTAGTTTTTGGCGTTGTTCTGGAAGAACTTCGCCCGGCTGCTGACCCCTCCTTCTTCGGCGCGCTGGGTGGCGACGGTGATTGACGGCGCGTGGTAGTCGAAACCGACGAAGTGTGAGTTGGGATAGGCCTGGGCCATGATCACCGTCGACGCGCCGTGGCCGCAGCCGATGTCGGCGACTTTGGCGCCTTTTTCGAGTTTGGCGACCACGCCGTCCAGCGCCGGCAGCCATTCAGCGATCAAGTGACCTTTGTAGCCGGGGCGAAAGAAGCGTTCGGTGCCGCTGAACATGCACGGATGGTGATCGCCCCAGGGCAGGGCGCCATTGCCGCGCATGGCTTTGACCAGTTTGTCCTTGTCGTGGAAAAACGAGGCCACCACACCGAGTCCGCCGGCGACGTACACCGGCGAGTCTTCCACGGCCAGTGCCAGCGCCTGCTCTTCCGGCAACCGAAACTGGCCATCGTGATGCTCCATATAGCCGGACGCGACATGCGCGCTGAGCCATTCGCGTACCAGACGCGGGTTGCAGGTGGTTTTTTCGGCGAGGGCTTGCGGGGTGACCGGCTGACTGTCGGCCATCGCCCGGTACAGCCCGAGTTCTTCGCCAACGATGACGTTCGCCAGCATCGCGGCGCCGCCCATGTCGTTGACCAGTTTGCCCATGAAGGCGTTGAGTCGTGTTTCGTCCATCACGAGTGCTCCTGATACAGGATCACCGTCCGGTGGCAGAACGTTGTCGAGGCATGGGCCGTTGGGCGGTGGTCACAGAAGTGGGCAGGGCACAGCTGACGTCGTCCTGCAATCCCCCTCGACTGGGTAATGAATCAGTCTAGCCGGGCTGGGGCAAGATGCAGTGTTTGTGCTCCATGCAAATTCCAATGTGGGAGCGGCGGTACGAAGATTCGACTTGCTCGCGAACGCGGTGTGTCAGTCAATGCATCAGGGGCTGATACGCCGCTTTCGCGAGCAAGCCCGCTCCCACAGGTGATTGGTGTGGGGATCAGCGCAGGGGCAATTTCAACTCCGCGCACAGGCCTCCGCCCTCGCGGTTGCTCAGGGTCAGTGATCCGCCGAGGGCCATGGCCAGTTGCTGGGCGATGGCCAGGCCCAGGCCGGTGCCGCCGGTGCTGCGGTTGCGCGAGTTTTCCACCCGGTAGAACGGCTGCATGACCTGTTGCAACTCGGCTTCGGCAATGCCTGGCCCGCGATCGAGGATTTTGATGCAAAGACCGTCGTCGATATCGACCTGCAACTGCGCGGCACCGGCAAATTTCAGTGCGTTGTCGGTCAGGTTCACCAGCACCCGGCGCAGGGCCTGGGGACGGGTATCGATCACCGCCGCGCTCTTGCCGCTCAGCTGCACGTCCTTGCCCATGTCCTGATAGTCGAACACCAGGCTGTCGAGGAACGAGTCGAGATCGGTGCGCCGGCTTTCCTCGGTCGAGCCGTGGATGCTGCGAGCGTACGCCACGCCTTCGCGCACCAGATGCTCCATCTCGCCGAGGTCGTTCCACAGTTTGTCTTTCTCGACCGAGTCGTCCATGAACTCTGCGCGCAATTTCATGCGGGTGATCGGGGTTTGCAGGTCATGGGAAATCGCTGCCAGCAGTTGCATGCGCTCCTTCAGATACGCAGCGATCCGCGCCTGCATCGCGTTGAAGGCCCGTGCGGCGTAGGCCACTTCGGTCGGGCCGTGTTCGTCGAGCATCACCGGGTGCGCGTTGGGGTCGAGGGATTCCACGGCGTTGGCGAGCCGGGCGAGGGGGCGTATGGCAATGCGCACCGCCAGCCAGGTGCAGGCGATCAGCAGCGCCAGTTGCCCGAGCAATACCCCCGGCAGCCACGGCGACAGCGGCGGCATGGCCGGGCGCACATCGATGGTCAGCGGGCTGCCGTCGCTAAGGCGCAAATGGGCCTGGAAGTGTTTTTTCTCCGCGGAAAAACGGCTGAAGGACAGCGGATGGGCGCCGCCGATCGCACTGCTGATCGAGGTCGCGGCTACCGGTACCTCCTCGGCGTCGAGCGGGGCGCCGGGATCGCCGTCGTTCAACCGATAATCGTAGTTGGTGCGAGCCAGTCGTGGCAGCCAGGCAGGGCGTTCCTGCGCCGGCAAGCGGTCGAGGATTGCAACCGACGTCGAAACGTCGTTTTGCATATTGCTGAGCATGGTGCTTCTGGCGCTTTGGAAACGCTCGTAATACTGCGCGCCAAACGACAGGGCCTGGGCCAGGATCAGCCCGACCAGAAAGATCAGCGACAACCGCGAAGCCAGGGTGCGTGGCCAATGCAGCTTGAGGCTCATGCCGAGGCCCCGAGGATTTCCACCGGTAGCGAAAAAACATAACCCTCGCTGCGCACGGTTTTGATGTAGGCCGGCTCACGCGCATCATCAAGCAGGCGCTGGCGCAAACGGCTGACCAGCAGATCAATCGAGCGATCAAACAGATCGGCTTCGCGGCCCTGGGTCAGGTTGAGTAACTGATCACGGCTGAGCACCCGTTGTGGATGATCGAGGAACACCCGCAGCAAGCGGTATTCGGCACCACTGAGGGCGACCAGTGTGCCGTCATTGTCCAGCAGATGCCGGGCCGAGGTGTCCAGTTGCCAACGGCCGAAGGCCAGCAGGCGACCGCTTTCGGTGACCACCAGATTCGGCGGCAGCATGCGTGTGCGCCGCAGCACCGCGTTGATCCGCGCCAGCAGTTCGCGGGCGGCGAACGGCTTGGTCAGGTAATCGTCGGCGCCCATTTCCAGGCCGATGATGCGGTCGGTTTCATCGTTGCGCGCCGTGAGCATCAGCACCGGCGTGGCCTTGTGTTTGCCCACGCGTAGTTCGCGGCACAGCTGTAGGCCATCATCGCCGGGCATCATGATGTCGAGCACAATCAGGTCGACGGTGTTGGCTTCGAGAAAACTGCGCATCTGCCGACCATCGGCGACCACGGTGGTGCGCAGTCCGTTCTTCTTCAGGTAATTGCCGACCAGCTCGCGGATCTCGCGGTCGTCGTCGACGATGAGGATGTGATCGACATGTTCCATCGGTGCAGAACCTCTATCAAAGGGCAATGCCGTGCAGTCTATCGAGCCTGCGACGGCTTGCCTGCCCGGGTTTGTATTGCAGTGTATCTGGCGTAATGGCGGATACATACACATGCAAAAACGCGATTTTTTCAGGGTTTTGTATCGCTGTGTATCTCCGGGCGGTGGGGATACACAGTGATTGATAGCGGCCGTTTCCTGACACAGACGCGATACCTCGCGCGCCTCAAATAGGCTCCATCGAGGCCCACACAGTTTGCCTCGGCTCAACCCATACAAGCCTTGAGGAAACCACCATGACGCACAAAACCGTTGTCGCCGCCTGCCTGTTCGCCGCCCTGAACATCTGCACCCTGTCGGCCCGGGCCGAAGCCGATGTCAGCCCGCACACCTACACCTACGGCACGCACCTGGACATCCAGAAAGTGCTGTCGATGACCGAGGACAACGCGGTGAACTGCGGCATTATCGATGCGCGCATGACGTACCTGGATTCGGCCGGAAAAACCCAGGTGCTGGATTACCGCAAATTTGCCGATGGCTGTAACAACCAGAACTGAGTGCTCAGATGCATCGACAGTCACCGCCCGCGCACATCAATGGCTCAAAGGTCGCGCACCATGAGCCATTGCTCGTTGTCCCACGCGCGAAAGCGCTCCAGCACTGTCCAGCCGCGTTTGGCGTAGTAGTCCTGCTTGCTCTGCGTGTGCAGATAGAAACGCGCGAAGCCGCGCTGTTTCGCCGTCTGGCTGATGCCATCGATCAACCGCTCTGCCAGCCCCTGGCCACGAGCTTGCGGGCTGACAAACACGCACGCCAACCACGGGCCGAGATCCGGACGCAGGGCCAGATCCGCCCGGGCCAGCGCCGCACCGCCGAGTAGACGCTCGCCGTCCAGCGCAATCAGGCATGACCAGTCGCCATTGTTCTGGCCGGCAGCGAACTCGCGTTGCCAATCGGTCAAGGGTTGCTCGGCATATTCGTAGGCGAACTGGCGGTGGATCCACGCGGCGTAAGTGTCGCTGTGCTGCGGGTGATCGACGAGCCATTCAAGACGCAGGGACATGATGGAATCCATTCACGGAAGACGGGAAGGCATAAAAGCCGATTGCCCCATGCAATGGCAATCTCGAAGTGTCTCGAGGCCTTTACAAAAAGCCGCCATTCATCGGCCAGGCCGGGGTTTTCCGGGCTCTTCGGACGATTGGCAGGGACGCCATCGACCCTCGGCGCGATAGTGGATGAGCAGGGCCACTGCCGTCCCTGTCACTGATAAAAAGAACGCGAGGTTGCCATGCCGAAATTCGTGATTGAACGCGAGATTCCAGGGGCCGGAAAGCTGTCGCCGCAAGAACTCCAAGCCGTGTCGCAAACCTCCTGTCAGGTGTTGCGTGAACTCGGGCCACAGGTGCAGTGGCTGCAGAGTTACGTCACCGCCGACAAAATCTATTGCGTCTACATCGCCCCTGACGAAGAGCAGGTGCGCGAGCACGCCAGGCTGGGTGGATTCCCGGCCAACAGCGTGGCGCGGGTGATGACGGTCATCGACCCGACCACGGCCGAATGAAGTCCTTCTACCTGCTGCGGAGACGATTGATGAGTACTCCCATTGATCTGACGGGTCTGAAAGAGCGCCAGAAAGTCGCCTGGGCCAGCGGTGATTACGCTGTGATCGGTACCACCTTGCAGATCGTCGGCGAAAACCTCGCCGAGGCCTGCGACCTGCACTGCGATGAGGAAGTGCTGGATGTCGCCGCCGGCAATGGCAACGCCACACTGGCGGCGGCGCGACGTGGTTGTCAGGTGACCTCGACCGACTATGTGGCGGCGCTGCTGGAGCGTGGACAGGATCGGGCGCGGGCCGAGCATCTTGATGTGATTTTTCAGGTCGCCGATGCCGAATCGTTGCCGTTCGCCGACGAGAGTTACGACGCGGTGCTGTCGACCTTCGGCGTGATGTTTGCCCCGGATCAGGCGACTGCCGCAGCGGAACTGGCGCGGGTCTGCCGAAGGGGCGGGCGCATCGGTCTGGCGAACTGGACGCCGGAAGGTTTCGTCGGCCAGATGTTCAAGGTTCTCGGTCGCCACGTGCCACCCCCCGCCGTGGCCCAACCGCCGTCGAACTGGGGCACTGAAGCGTGGTTGCACAGCCACTTCAATGAGCGCGAATTTCTGCTGCAGGTCACCCGCCGCACCTTCAATTTCCGCTATCGCTCGGCGGCGCATTTCATCGACATTTTCCGTCACTGGTACGGGCCAGTGCACAAGGCCTTCGCGGCATTGCCGCCGGAAAGCGGGCAAGCGCTGGAGAGTGATCTGGCGGACCTGCTGAACCGCTCGAACCGGGTGGGAGAGAAGTCGCTGGTGGTGCCGAGCGAGTATCTGGAGGTGGTCATTACCAAGCGCTGAATGTTCAGAACCATGCAAAACCCCTGTGGGAGCGGGCTTGCTCGCGAATGCGGTGGATCAGTAGACAGAATTATTGACTGGACAGACGCATTCGCGAGCAAGCCCGCTCCTACAGGTTTTAGGTGTGGCGATCAGGCCTATTTCAGGTGCGCCCCATCAACCCACTCCAGCGCCGTACGCCAGATGCAGATCCCCAGAAAGTACGCCGACGCCAGCAACCACAAACCCATCACCAGCGGATTGATCATCGGGTGATTAAGCACCAGCGACAGGCTGCACAGCAGCCAGATTGCCGTCACCGCGATGTTGATCGGCATGAACCGGCGTACCCGAAACGGGTGCAGGAACTTCATGCGGGTCACGGTCAGCAGCGCCAGACCGATGATGGTCAGAAAGGTGATCCACGGCCCCGGATTGATGATGTACAGGCACAGCGCGACCACGTTCCACGCGGCGGGGAAACCGACGAAATAGTTGTCCTTGCTCTTCATGTTGACGTTGCAGAAACAGAACAGCGACGACACCAGAATCAGCGATACGCTCAGCAGCAGGGTGTAGTCGGGCAGGGGAATATAGCGATAGATGAACAGCGCCGGAATGAACACGTAGGTCAGGTAGTCGATCACCAGATCGAGGATCGAGCCGTCGAAACTCGGCAGCACCGACTGCACATTGACCTTACGCGCCAACGCCCCGTCGAGACCGTCGACGATCAATGCCACGCCCAGCCACATCAGGCAGTGAGTCGGCTGGTTTTCCAGCAGGGCGAGGGTCGCCAGAAAGGCTGTGACCACGCCGGTCGCGGTAAAACCATGGGCGCCCCATGCTTTGAGCCTGGCGATGTGTACGGTCGATATCACAGGGGCGTTCTCCAGAAAAATGAAGCATGCCGGGTATCACCCTTGGGCAAAGGGCGCCGGCAAACCGGGTCGGGGTTGCAGCTATCGACCGGTTTGGCCGGGATAAGGTTCACCACCTTTGAATCTTAGCTGCCCGCACAAAAAATACCTCGGCGAAATCTGCCAGCGTCAGCCAGACGGTGCTGGCGCGCCGGCGTCGGCGGTCTATTGTTGCCTGACGCATTTATTGCCAATGGCTGAGGACGAGATCATGAACACCAGCGATTTGCTCGAACAACTGCTCCGGGGCCAGGCCTCGGCGGGACAACAAGGTGCTGGTTCGGCCGGCGGTGGGCTGGGTGGGTTGGGCGGTTTGCTTGGCGGTCTGTTGGGTGGCGGCGCGAGTACAGGCGCCAGTGGCGCGCAGTCCGGTGGGCTGGGCGGTTTGGGTGGTTTGCTGGGTGGTTTACTTGGCGGCGGTGGCGGCGGTGGATTGGGCGGCGCGCTGGGTGGGGCACTCGGTGGCGGCGGAACACAAAGTCGTTCCGGCGGCACCAATTATGCGGCGCTGGCCTCATTGGGAATGATGGCGTTCCAGGCGTATCAGGCCTGGCAACGCAGTCAGGCCTCGGCGGCGCCACAACAGATTCCGCCAACCGCAAATCTGCTGGCCGGGCCCGAAGTCGAGGAGCACGGGCATGCTGTGCTGCGGGCGCTGATCGCGGCAGCCAAGGCTGATGGTGAGATCGATGACCGGGAACGGCAGATGATCGATGAAGAGATTGGCAAACACACCGACGATCCAGAATTGCAGCAATGGTTTAACGCTGAAGTTGCCAAACCGCTGGATGCGAACGAAGTAGCCGAGGCGGCCAACGGCGACCCGGCGACGGCCGCCGAAATGTACCTGGTCAGCGTGATCCTGG
Source organism: Pseudomonas sp. S150 (assembly GCF_004526365.1). NCBI lineage: Bacteria > Pseudomonadati > Pseudomonadota > Gammaproteobacteria > Pseudomonadales > Pseudomonadaceae > Pseudomonas > Pseudomonas sp. S150. The sequence goes on along the minus strand of NZ_CP038207.1, from coordinate 4,418,266 downwards.
TGGACGATCAGCAAGACGCCGAACGCAACTACCTGGATGAACTGGCTGCCGCGCTGCAGATCGCCCCGCAATTGCAGGTGCACCTGGAGGCTCAGGCCAAAGGTCAGGCCTGAAGCACCGTCAAAAATCGCGGTATCGAGCAGCCCTTGCCGGGACCGCGATGCTCCGTCCGTCAGGGCGATTTTCATGTTGATTGAATTTTTCTCCGTAGCGGTTGCTCTGCTGATGTAGAGGCGTGAAACAACGCCCTGACCGGCCAACCGAACGAGAACACTGACATGACTGCCCTGACCCCTCTGCAGGCGCCGAGCGCGCAGCAACAGCCCATCACTGCCGACGGCGATCTGCGGCGTATTTATGAGGCACTGCTGCTTGAGGATGCGCCTGAAACCCTCGCGCAGGATTTTCTCGCCGAGCAGTTGCAGCGCGCCACGCTGTTGCCCGAAGAACCTCCTCAGGATCCGTCGGAGTGGCAAGGCTGGGTCGCCGAGCACTGCACAGAAGTTGCCCGGCAGTACGCCGATTACCTGCAACAGCGCCAGGCCGGCGGACCGCGCCAGTTCTTCCGCAACAAGGCTCACGCGTTGTACTTTCTGCAAGCCGTGGCGCCGACCAAACTGGTCGATGGCGCGTGGCTGTACGGTTTGTTGGCGCAGTGGCGCGACCCGCGTTTCGACGGGTTGCTGTGTACCTATCTGGAAGAACTGGGCGACGGCAATCCAGCGCAAAACCACGTGGTGATCTACCGCAAACTGCTCGCTGAGCATGGTTTGCAGGACGCCAGCGCCATCGCCGATGAACGCTACCTGCAAGGTGCCCTGCAACTGGCACTCGGCGCCTGTGGCGAAAGCTTTCTGCCGGAGGTGATCGGCTACAACCTCGGCTACGAACAACTGCCGCTGCACTTGCTGATCAGCGCCTATGAACTCAGCGAGTTGGGCATTGATCCTTACTACTTCACCCTGCATGTGACCATCGACAACGCCAGCACCGGGCATGCGCAAAAGGCCGTGCAGTCGGTACTTGACTTGCTGCCGCTGGAAGCCGATCGCGGCGAATTTCTGCGCCGGGTATCGCTGGGCTATCGACTAAATGACTTGGGGCAGGGCAGTCGCGCGATCATCGAGGGTTTTGACCTGGAGCAGGAAGTGCTGGCGATGCTTGAGCGCAAACGCCCGTTCGGTCAGCACATGCACTCCGACTACTGCCGTTTCGAAGGCAAAACCGTCAATCAGTGGCTGGCCAATCCCGAACAGCTACCGGGTTTCCTGCAGGCAATGCAGGACAAAGGCTGGATCAAACGCAATGAAGATCCGCAAGCCAGCCGTTTCTGGCAGTTGATCGACGGCGACGGTGCGGCGATGTTCGGCGTGTTCAGTCCCTATGAAAAGCAACTGCTGCACGACTGGATTGCCGGCGACTGGACGCCATCCGACCAACGCAAAGCACCACGGCGCAGCCGTCAGGTTGCCACCCCGGACGCCGCCGTGCCCGAACACGATCCCGATGTGCAGCGGCTGATGTCTGCCCTGCAAGGTCAGGACGGACACGCACAAATGGCGACGCTGATCCCATGGTTGTCACCGGCCCGGCATGCCCACCCGGCGGGGCTGCTGGCGACACGTCGCTTCATCGAACTCAAATCCAGTCTGCGCTAAGGAAATCTCCATGAATCAGGAAGAACAACTGTCCGCCAACGACCTGACGCTGCTGCAACTCGGCCGGCGCTTGCAGGCCGACGGCTACCGTTTCATCACGCCAACGCCCTTGACCCATCAGCGGGTCAATCAGCGCGACGAAGGGCAGATCGCCGATACCCTGCGCGACGTCTTCGGCTGGTCGCGTCCGTTCGAACCGGGGCTGTTGTCCGCTGACGAACAGCGGCAATTGCAGGAGGCGCAAGTGATTGACGTCTACGACGGCCGCTTGAAAAGCCGGGTGCGCTGGTCGAGTCTTGATGACTTGTTGTTCGTGCATTCGGGCTTCCCAACCGATGCCGCCGATTCGGTGTTTTTCGGCCCGGACACCTATCGTTTCGCGCAACTGATTCACGCGCATCTGCAACAGAGCTTCGCGCCGATTCAGCGTGCGGTGGACATTGGCTGCGGCGCCGGCGTCGGCGCCATCCTGATTGCCCGCGCACGGCGTGAAGCGCAGGTGCTGGCGGTGGACATCAATCCTGCCGCGCTGCGTCTGACCGCGATCAACGCGGCATTGGCCGAGGTCGCGAATGTCGAGGTGCAGGCCAGTGATGTGCTGCAGGGCACCGAAGGCAACTTCGACCTGATCGTCGCCAACCCGCCGTACATGGCCGATCCGGCCGGGCGTGCTTATCGGCATGGCGGTGGCTCGCTCGGCGCCGGCCTGTCGCTGCGTATCGTCGAGCAAGCGCTCAATCGGCTGGCCCCCGGTGGTTCGTTGCTGCTCTACACCGGCGTGGCCATGGTCGATGGCCGCGATCCTTTTTTCGATACGGTGGTGCCGCGCCTGGATTCGACGCGATTCGGCTGGACCTATCGCGAGCTGGATCCCGACGTATTCGGTGAAGAGTTGTTGAACCCCGGTTACCAGCGCGTGGACCGGATCGCCGTGGTCGCGCTGACCGTGACCCGCATTGGCTGACACAAGGCAGGTGCGCCATGACCAGGAACCTCGACGACTACAACCGCATGCGCGATTTCTCGGCGACGTCGGAGCCCGCTGCCGTCAAGCGCCGTGGCCGCAGCAAGGCCACTGAACATGCGCTGCAGTTTTGCATCCAGAAGCACGACGCTTCGCACCTGCATTACGACTTTCGCCTCGAACTCGATGGTGCACTGAAGAGCTGGGCGGTGCCCAAGGGGCCGTCGCTCGACCCCAAGGTCAAGCGCCTGGCGGTGCACGTCGAAGATCATCCGCTGGATTACGCGACCTTCGAGGGCAGCATTCCCGAAGGGCATTACGGCGCCGGTGATGTAATCGTCTGGGATCGCGGCGTGTGGATTCCGCAGGAGGATCCGGCCAAGGCTTACGCCAAGGGCAAACTCAAGTTCGAGCTGCAGGGCGAAAAGCTCTCCGGGATCTGGAATCTGGTGCGCACGCACATGCCGGGCAAGAAGGAAAACTGGTTTCTGATCAAACATCAGGACAGTGCGGCGCGCCCGCAGGACGACTACGATGTGCTCAGCGCCGAGCCGGACAGCGTGCTCAGCGAGCGCACCCTGATCAGCAAACCCAAGCTCGCCGCCGAGCAAGCCAGGCCCGTGAAAAAGGCCCCGGCGAAACCGCGCAAAGCGGCATCCGGGACGCTCACCGGAGCGCGCAAGGCCAAACTGCCGGCGCAGCTCAAACCGGAACTGGCGACCCTGGTCGACAGCGCACCCGAAGGGCAGTGGAGCTACGAGATCAAGTTCGACGGCTACCGGATCATGGCGCGCATCGATCACGATCAGGTGCAACTGTTCACCCGTAACGGCCACGACTGGACGCACAAACTGCCGCAACAGGCGCAAGCCCTGGCCGAGTTGGGGCTGGAATCGGCGTGGCTGGACGGCGAAGTGGTGGTCACCAATGAACACGGTGTGCCGGACTTTCAGGCGCTGCAAAACGCCTTCGAAGCCGGGCGCAGCGCCAGCATCATGTACTACCTGTTCGACATGCCCTACCTCAACGGCGTTGACCTGCGCGAAGTGCCGGTCGAGGAGCGCCGCGCGGCGTTGTCCACGGTACTCGGCGGGCATGAGCAGCCGTTGCTGCGCTTCTCCGAAGCTTTCGATGAAACGGCGGACGCACTGCTCAACAGCGCCTGTCAGATGCAGATGGAGGGGCTGATCGGCAAACGCCTCGGCTCGCCCTACGTGTCGCGGCGCAGCAGTGACTGGATCAAGCTCAAGTGCAAGCATCGGCAGGAATTCGTGGTCGTCGGCTACACCGATCCGAAAGGCGCGCGCAGTGCCTTCGGCGCGCTGTTGTTGGGCCTGCACGATCGCGACAGTGGCGAGTTGCGCTATGCCGGCAAGGTCGGCACCGGTTTCAACGAAACCACACTGAAAAGCATCCTCGCCCAGCTCAAGCCGTTGCAAGTGAAGAAGGCTGCGGTGGTCAATCCACCGAGCGGCTTCGAGGCCAAAGGCGTGCACTGGCTCAAACCGAAACTGTTGGCAGAAGTGGCGTTCGCCGAAATGACCAAGGACGGTTCGGTACGTCACGCCGTGTTCCATGGTCTGCGCAATGACAAACCGGCCAAGGCGATTACCGAGGAGCGCGCGAAACTCGTGAAGACTTCAGCGAAAGCCACCCCGTCGAAAAAAGCTGCCTCGTCGAAGAAAGCTGCAGAATCAAAGAAAGCTACGGAGCCGAAGAAAGCCGAAGCGGCGCCATCACAGCTCGGACTCGCCAGCGGCAAAGTGCGCATCACTCACCCCGATCGGGTGATCGATGCGGTCAGCGGCACCACCAAGATGCAACTGGCCGAGTATTACGCCAGCGTTGCCGAGTGGATCCTGCCGCAGCTCAAGGATCGCCCGGTTGCGCTGGTGCGGGCGCCGGACGGCATTGCCGGCGAACTGTTCTTTCAGAAAAACGCCGAGCGTCTGGCGATTCCCGGCATCACCACACTGGACAAGGACGTCACCGGGCAACCGGTGATGCTGATCAACAATGCCGAAGCCTTGATCGGCGCAGTGCAGATGAGCACGGTCGAGCTGCACACCTGGAACGCCACCACCGTCGATCTGGACAAGCCTGACCGTTTCGTCCTCGATCTCGACCCGGATCCCGCGCTGCCGTGGAAAAGCATGGTCGAAGCCACTGCGCTGACCCTCACCGTGCTGGATGAACTGGGGCTCAAGGCCTTTCTCAAGACCAGCGGCGGCAAAGGCATTCACCTGGTGGTGCCGTTGACCCGCAAGCATGGCTGGGACGAGGTCAAGGATTTCAGCCATGCGATCGTCAGTCACATGGCCAAGCTGTTGCCGGAACGCTTTTCCGCGGTGTCCGGGCCGAAAAATCGTGTCGGTCGGATCTTCATCGACTACCTGCGTAACGGCCTGGGCGCCACCACCATTTGTGCCTACGCGGCGCGCACCCGTGAGGGACTGCCGGTGTCGGTACCGCTGTTTCGCGAAGAAGTGGGGGAGATCAAGGGTGGCAATCAGTGGAACATCAGCAATGTCCATGAGCGTCTGAACGAAGTCGGCGATGAGCCGTGGGCCGACCTGAAGAAAACCCGCCAGAGCATCACCGCCGAGATGCGCAAGCGGGTTGGCTTGAAAAAATGATCAGGTGTCGCGCAGCAAGTCGTGGGCGTTGAGCAGTTCGAAGGCGATTTCGGGATGGTTGTTCAAGCCCCGACGAATCGCGGCCGGGATTGACTTGCGGGTCTTGCGGCACAGTCCCGGCAGCGCCTCGATCTGAATCTCGATGCCGAGCATGCTGCGCACTTCATGAAAGCCCGGGGAGATTTCCACGCGCAGGCCCAACTGCTCGTGCATGCGCTGTTGCAGATGCCGCAAATCCGCGAGGTCCTTGAGTTGTTCCAGCCGTGCGAGGAGGATTTTTTCCTGCTCGCGGGTCAGGCGCAGAATGCGCAGATCCGTGCCCGGCGTTTCCAGCAACGCGTCGCGCCCGCAATCGCAGGCGCCGGGCGGGCAGGGTGAGCGCAAAGGCGCAGGAGGCGCAAGAGTCGTCATGGCCTCCATCATAGAGGCCGTCAGACGGTTTTGCCTATGCGCCCTCAGCTGCCGTCCATCGGCCGCTGCGTCCCTGGCAACTACTGATTCAGGCCTTCGTAATGCACCAGAATCGCGTTGGCGAGGTCTTCATCGCTGGCATTGAGGCCGGGGTTGTCGTGCCGCACCTGTTGCAGTACCGACTCAAGATAAACCCCACGGATGGCCCCGCCGCTGGCGACGAACGCTGACAGGTCGTCGCGCGCCGGGATCACCATTTTGTGATCCTTGAAGGTCGAGTACAGCGACGCGGAAACGCCCGCCGAGGTGGCGACATCGCCGGCGTCGACGCGGGCCAGAGCCGAGCCGACAGGGAGGCAGAGCAGGAGAGAAGAAATGAGCACTAACTTGCGCATGACGATGTTCCTCCACAAGCGCGAAGCAAAAAGGAAGGACTACATAATCTCAGAGGTGCGACCTTTGCCGGAGTTCCGTTCGAACACGCGGATACTTGCTGAAACGCTCTGAAGCGGCACATCTGCACAAATAAGCTTAACTGAAATCCTGAAAGGCGCATTCCGGCGCGCCTCAGGGGAGGAACCCACCGTGTCGATCAAATTGCGTTTGCTGCTGCTGATTGCCACCAGTCTGTTGACGGCGCTGATCGTGAGTCTGGTCAGCTATGTGGGGAATACGCGCATGTCCGCAGCGGTGAACGACAACGCGGTGAGCATGACCGCGCTGCGCAATCACATGGAAGCCGACATGATGCACGATGCACTGCGAGCCGACGTGTATTCGGCAATGCTGGTGGGCCTGGGCAAAAGTACCGGCACGGCCGCAGAGGTGCAGGACTCGATCAACGAGCACGCCACGCATTTTCGCGAAGTGCTGGATGAAAACCTCAAATTGCCGGTCAATCCCACGATCAGGGCCGCTCTGGAACACGTCAAGCCCAGCCTGGATACCTACATTGCGGCGGCCGAGCGGATCGTCGGCCTGGCACTGGATAACCCGGACAGCGCGCAACGGGAGCTGGGCACGTTCAACAGCGCCTTCAGTCAGCTTGAAGAGCAGATGGCGGCCCTCAGCGAACTGATCGAAAGCAACACCCGTGACACCAGCCAGGCCACCGAAAGCGCCATTCGCAACGCCAACATCGCCCTCGGCGCAGTATTGCTCGCCAGTCTGCTGCTGTTATTGGCGCAAGGGCGTTGGGTGACCCGCAGCATCATGGGGCCGCTGAAATCCGCTAACCAGATCGCGCAAAGCATTGCCCACGGCAACCTCAGCGAACCGATCAGCGAGCCGACCGGCAAGGACGAGGCCAGTACGCTGATCCGCAGTCTGGCGACCATGCAGCGTGACCTGCGCAACATGATCGACGTCGTGCGGCGCAATGCCCATGGGGTCAGCGGCATGAGTGAGCAGTTGAGCCACGGTTGCCATCAGGTCGCTGACAGCAGTCAACAGCAAAGCGCCGCGGCCGGCACCATGGCCGCTGCCGCCAGCCAGATGACCGCCAGCATCGAGGAAATCACTCGTCATGCCGAACGCGCGCTGGGCATGGCCAATCAGGCCGAGTCGCTGGCCAAGAGCGGCGGACAGGTGATCCATCAGGTGGTCAGCGACATGGACGACATCGCCCGCTCGGCGCAACAGTCGGCGCAGGTGATCCGTACGCTGGATCAGGAATCCGAAGGCATCTTCAACATCATTCAGGTGATCAAGAGCATCGCCGACCAGACCAACCTGCTGGCACTCAACGCCGCCATCGAGGCAGCGCGGGCCGGCGAGCAGGGCAGGGGCTTTGCCGTGGTTGCCGACGAAGTGCGCAGCCTGGCGGCACGCACCAGTGCCTCAACCCAGGAAATCGCTGCGATGGTCGCACGCATCCAGCACAGCACCCGCGAGGCGGTCAGCAGCATGGAGGCCGGCGTGGCCCAGGTCGACAAGGGCATGGCGGTCACGGCCGAAGTCGAACGGGCGATTCGCGAAATCCTCGACGCCACCCTCAGCACCACGCAACTGGTCAACGACATCACCCGCACCATCGGCGAGCAAAGCCAGGCCAGCAACGAAATCGCCCATCAGGTGGAAATGATCGCCGGGATGTCCGAGGGCAACAGTAAAGTGATCGGGCAGACGGCCAATACCACCGATGAACTGTCGAGTCTGGCGGGGGCGTTGGCGTTGTCGGTGGATCGGTTTCGGTTGTAGCGCCGCCATCGCGAGAGCAGCCCATTCCCTGTAGGAGTGAGCCTGCTCGCGATGGAGCCAGCCCAGCCACCACAGGTTTCTGAATCATGTTCAGCCCAAACCGGCCGATAACGCCCAGAGCGGAAAAAGACTCTCAAGTCGGGAACAGACGCGCGGGTTTGCCCTGACGTGATATTCTTCGCGCCAACTTGGTTTGACCTTATTCGGTTTGCCTGCCTTTGGGGCGGGCTGACGGAATCCCTGTCGCTCAAGTAGCTGAAGCCAATAATGATAAGAAGTCAGTTCAGAAGGGACATTAACTGAGGTCGATGCGGTACGTCGGCCTTGTGTGCCCACCCGTCAAAATTGAAGTGTGCCGGAATCTGCGACGCGAGCCTGAGCGTCATCAAAGCGGATCGCATACAGATAACAGCGGCGGGCGGAAGGCGTTTTATCATAGGTGCAACGGATGTTTAAGAAAGTGAACACAGCCTTGCTCGGGCTGGCTTTGGCGATGGGGATGTCGTCCGCCAATGCTGCAGAAGCAAAGAAAGTCGACGTTCTGCTGATCGGCGGCGGCATCATGAGCACCACCCTGGGTGTGTGGATCAATGAGCTGGAGCCAAGCTGGTCGATGGAAATGGTCGAGCGCCTCGATGGCGTCGCCCTGGAAAGCTCCAACGGCTGGAACAACGCCGGTACCGGTCACTCCGCCCTGGCTGAGCTGAACTACACCCCGGAAGACGACAAAGGCAACGTGACGATCCCGAAAGCGGTCGAGATCAACGAAGCGTTCCAGGTGTCCCGTCAGTTCTGGGCCTGGCAGGTTCAGCAAGGCGTTCTGAAGAACCCTCGCTCGTTCATCAACACCACGCCGCACATGAGCTTCGTGTGGGGCGATGACAACATCAAGTTCCTGAAAAAGCGCTACGAAGCCCTGCAAGCGAGCCCGCTGTTCGCCGGCATGCAGTACTCCGAAGACCCGGCTGTGATCAAGAAGTGGGTCCCGCTGATGATGGAAGGGCGTGACCCGAACCAGAAAATCGCGGCCACCTGGAGCCCGCTGGGTACCGACATGAACTTCGGCGAAATCACCCGCCAGTTCGCCGGTTACCTGCAGACCAAGCCTAACTTCGACCTGAAGCTGTCGAGTGAAGTCGAAGACATCACCAAGAACGCCGACGGCACCTGGCGCGTCAGCTACAAAAACCTGAAAGACGGCACCAAGACCGAAACCGACGCCAAGTTCGTGTTCATCGGCGCTGGTGGCGGCGCTCTGCACCTGCTGCAGAAGTCGGGCATTCCTGAAGCCAAGGAATACGCTGGCTTCCCGGTCGGCGGCTCGTTCCTGGTGACCGATAACCCGGCCATCGCCGAGCAGCACCTGGCCAAGGCCTACGGTAAAGCTTCGGTTGGCGCACCGCCGATGTCGGTTCCGCACCTGGACACCCGTGTTCTGGACGGCAAGCGCGTCATCCTGTTTGGCCCATTCGCGACCTTCAGCACCAAGTTCCTCAAAGAAGGCTCGTACCTGGACCTGCTGACCAGCACCACCACCCACAACATCTGGCCGATGACCAAGGTCGGCATCAAGGAATACCCGCTGGTCGAGTACCTGGCCGGTCAACTGATGCTGTCGGATGAAGACCGTCTGAACGCGCTGAAGGAATACTTCCCGAACGCCAAAGCCGAAGACTGGCGCCTGTGGCAAGCCGGCCAACGCGTGCAAATCATCAAGCGTGATGAAGCCGCTGGCGGCGTGCTGAAACTGGGCACCGAAATCGTTGCTGCACAAGACGGCTCCATCGCCGGCCTGCTGGGCGCATCGCCAGGCGCGTCGACCGCTGCACCGATCATGCTGAGCGTGCTGCAGAAAGTCTTCAAAGACAAAGTCGCCACCCCTGAATGGCAAGCCAAGCTGCACCAGATCGTTCCAAGCTACGGTACCCAGCTGAACAACGATCCGGCCAAAGTGGCACAAGAGTGGGCGTACACCGCCAAGATCCTCGAACTGCCAACTCCACCGGTGATCGGTCAGGCTGCTGCCCCGGCTGCACCTGCAGCTGAAAAAGCTGAAGCACCGAAGGAAAATGCTGCACGTGACATGGCGCTGTAACTAGACGCCTGATGCACAAAAGCCCACTGAACCGGTAATGGTCAGTGGGCTTTTTTGTGGCGCCTGATCCTACTTTGGTTTCGCGCTTGCCAGATACGCACCAAGCCGCCGCCCCATCTCTTCGCCGAGGGCCTGCAACCCGCTCAACGGCCGCACCATCACCTCGAACTCTACAATTTTCCCGCTCTCATCGAAGCGAATCATGTCGATCCCCTTCAGCTCTTTCGCCCCAACCTTGGCACTGAACTCCAAAACCACATTCAAACCATCGGCAGTCACCAGTTCGCGGTGGTATTTGAAATCTTCAAACACGTCGAACACGGTGTTGAGGATCATCGTCACCACTGGCGCGCCGGGGTAAGGCGAGTGGGCCATGGGCGAGCGGAACACGGCATTGGCATCGAGCAGTTCGGGCAAGGCCTTGAGGTTGCCGGTGCGGATCATCTCGTGCCAGCGTTTCAGGGATTCAGCGGCGTTGGGGTGCAGGTTCAGTTCGGACATTGACCACTCCTGGAATTGTTGTTGTTCTTCGCGCGACGGCAATCACTCTAGTTCAAAGCGGTGGATCTCGAACCGTTGTGTGCCGATCTGAATACCAGAGCATGGGCGGAGCGGATCAGATTGGCATCTGATCCGTATTTTTCTGTTGGATCTGCCTCTGTAACCGGCTCAGTCAGGCGCTCAGAATAGCCCGGCAATTCGGTCACCCGCGGCAGCCCTTCATCCCGAAGCGCCCGGTGCACCGCAAGCTCAACATTAAGGAGAGCAGCATGAACAAGATGGCGATTTTCCTCGGTGGGTTTCTGACGTTGACCATTCTGATCGGAATGCTTGCGACGATTTCCCCGGTCTGACCCCGGCAGCACTCCACCAGACTCCAGCGCCCTTTTTTATCGAAGGGCGCGGCTGTTTCTACTTCGCTGTAACTTCTCGCATCACACCGAACTGGACTGAACCGGGAGGCGGCGCAAGCGATTGAGGGTGTCTGTACCGGCCTCTTCGCGAGCAAGCTCGCTCCCACATGGATTTGTGAACAACACAGATCCAGTGTGGGAGCGGGCTTGCTCGCGAAGGGGCCAGTAGCGTCACTGAAAAGCTCTCAAGCGAATCAAGGCGCACCAAACACCATCGTCCAGTAAACCCCCTCATCACTGCGCGCCTCACTGGCGAACCCGGCACCGACCTGAGTGAACATCGGGTTCATCAGGTTGGCACAGTGCCCGGGACTGGCCAGCCATCCGGCCATCGCCTTGGCCGGTGAGCTCTGCCCGGCGGCGATGTTTTCGCCGATCTGCCGTCCCCGATAACCCGCCGCCCGGGCGCGATCCGCCGGCAGGTCGCCGTCCGGGTCGCGATGGGCGAAGTAGTTGCCGTAGGCCATGGCTTTGCTGTGGCCTTGTGCGGCGGCGCCCAGTGCGGCGTTCCAGCTCAGGGGGCGGGCGGCGGCGAAGCGTTGGCGCCCGCACATCCGTGGTCGCGCCCGGGCGGCGTTGACCTGCGCAAGCAAGGCCTTGCCGACGCTGCGGTTGTCGCCGACGCGACTGTCGAGCACCGGTTGCGCCAGCACCACTTGCCATTCACCACGGGAGCGGCTGACGCCGATGTCGGCGTACTGGGCGTCAAGCAGCGCGCTGCAGTGGCTGTCTTGTAACTGCTCAAAGGCATCCTCGGCATCCCCGGCCCCAATGATGCGGATACTGCGTACCGCCACCGCCGAATACCCCGAAGACTTCAATCTTTCGCGCAAGCCTCCGCCGTAGCCATAGCCGATCGGCAGCGCCAGATTCGATTTCAGCGACAGTGGCGCCAGGCGCTGGGCCGGGCGGCGGTCGCAGCGTTGCGGATGGGCGCGATAGTCGTTGATCGCGGCCACCAGTTGCCGCTCTTCGCTGGCGTGGGAGGTCTCGGTGAACAGTGGGGCAAGGATCAGCAGGCACAGCGAAACGAAGCGTGATGAGCGAACGACATGGCGCATGGGACGGCAGACTCAGGGAAAAGGACAGTGCTGAAGTGGGCAGCCGCGGAATACGGCGCCACTAGGACTGGGCTTTTTGCACTTGGTTCATGCTGGCCACCTGGCTTTTTTGCAGGGCTGATGCGGGGCAGGCGAGCCGGACTTTGTGTTGTCTGAACTGGCGTCTTCGCGAGCAAGCTCGCTCCCACCTTGGCAATGCGTACCTCTGTGGGAGCGAGCCTGCTCGCGAAGGGGCCAGTGCAGCCAACGCAATAATCGGCTATCAGCGATCAAGCACTTCCTGCATCCACTGCAGATACTGCACCCGCTCGGAAATCGAGTTGTGCCCCGAATCCGGCACCACCCGCAGCGTCGCCACGCCTTTGGGGAAATGCGTCAGCAGCCGTTGCGTACTGTCTCGTGGAATCACTTCGTCATCGCTGGCCGCCAACAGCAACGTCGGCACGCGAATGTGCGCGGCATAGCGGCCCGACTCGAAGCGATCCTTCAGCAACCATTTGACCGGAAACCACGGGTATTGGCGGACGGCAATTTCTTCGAGGCTGTTGTACGGCGTCACCAGAATCAATCTGGTCGCCGGACGCTGACTCGCCAGCCGCACCGCCACCCCCGATCCCAGGCTGCGGCCGATCACGGCAATCTGCGGATGGCTGGCGTACACCTGATCAAACAGCGCCAGCGCATCTTCGGCAATCGCTTCTTCCGAAGGTGAGCCGCCGCTGCCACCGAAGCCCCGGTAGTTCAGCAAAAACACCGCGTAGTCGGGAAAAGCCTCACTGAACGACGGCAGATTGCGCGACACATCCTCGGCATTGCCGCCAAAGTAGATCAGCGCTTTTGGCCCGGCATGCGCGCGCGTGGTCACCCACACATCGGCATCCGGCATCGCCAGTTTCAGCCGCGAATCTTCCGTAGTCACGGCGTTGTCAGGCTGGGGGAAATAGATCAGCGAGCGCTGAAAAATGAACAGCGCCCCGCACAGCAACAGGTAGAGGGCGATGAGCAAGGCGACGAGTGACATCAGTTTTCTGGACATTCGACTAACTTTAACGGGGCGCGGGTGTTCGCAGTCGCAGTGTAGTCCAGCGAATCGGGCCGGCAGCCGTCGCACATAACGTGCAACAGATTCACGCAGCAGGGGAACCCGCATGAGCCACACTGAGGGTTGTTCCCGGCGCCGCTTGCTCACGCTGGCTGCCGGGGTTTCGGCGGTCCTGACCTTTGACCGGGCGTTGGCCACTGCCAACACACCGACTGCCACTTCGCCGAGCCAGGCAGGAGACCAGACCATGCAGACCCGCGCCATCCCTTCCAGCTCCGAGCTGTTGCCCATAGTGGGCGTGGGCACTTATCGCGGTTTTGACGTTGCCCCCGGCGATCCGGCTTACAAGTCATTGCCAGCAGTGCTCGACGAGCTGTTCAAAAAGGGTGGCACGTTGATCGACAGCTCGCCGATGTATGGCCGCGCCGAGCAAACCACTGGCGAGCTGCTATCGATCCACGAACCGCGCTCGCCGGCATTTCTGGCGACCAAGGTCTGGACCCGCGGGCGCAAGGAGGGCATCGCGCAGATGGAGCAGTCCTTCCGTCTGCTGCGCACCGAACGCATCGACCTGATGCAGATCCACAACCTGCTGGACTGGCAAAGCCATCTGCCAACCCTGCGCGAATGGAAAGAGCAGGGGCGCATTCGCTACATCGGCATCACCCATTACACGCCGTCGGCCTACGATGAAGTCGAAGCAGTGCTCAAGGCCGAACAACTGGATTTTTTGCAAATCAACTACGCCCTCGATGACCGTGGCGTGGAGAAACGCATTCTGCCGCTGTGCCGTGAACGCGGGGTGGCGGTGATCTGCAATCGGCCTTTTGGCGGCGGCGGGTTGCTCGCCCGTCTCAAGGTCAAGCCGTTGCCGGCCTGGGTCTCGGACGTGCAGGTCAACAGCTGGCCGCAACTGGCGTTGAAGTTCCTGCTGTCGCACCCGGCGGTGACTTGCGTGATTCCCGGCACCGGCAATCCGCGCTACATGGCCGACAACGCTGGCGCCGGATTCGGGCCGATGCTCACCGATGCGCAGCGGCATCAGTTGATTGCGCTGCTGGGGTAGGCGGTCAACCGCGATAGCGCAACGCCTCCACCAACAGCGCAAACGCCGGCGCAGCCTGGCGTCGGCTCGGGTAGTACAGGTGGTAACCGGCAAACGTCGGGCACCAGTCTGCCAGCACTTGCACCAGACGCCCGTCAGCCAGATACGGCGCGACGATATTTTCCGGAATGTAGCTGAGGCCGAAACCGTCGACTGCGGCGTCGAGTAGCGGGTAGACGCCATTCAGCGTGACTTGCCCGGACACTCGTACCTTGAGGCTTTCGTCACCCTTTTCGAACTCCCAGGTGTACAGCCCGCCGTTGGTGGGCAGGCGCAAGTTGTTGCAGGCGTGGTCAGTCAAATCTCTTGGCGTTTGCGGGCGTGCACGGTTGGCGAAATAGGCCGGCGAGCCGACCACCGCCATGCGCATGTCCGGGCCGATGCGGGTGGCGATCATGCCTTGGGCCACGTCTTCGCCCAGCCGAATGCCGGCGTCGAAGCCTTGTCCGGCGATGTCGACGAAACCGTAATCGCAGATCACCTCGACGGCGATGTCCGGGTACTGGGGCAGGAATTCCTTGAGCACCGGGCGCAGCAGCCAGTTCAGCGAATGGTCGGTGGCGCTGATGCGGATCCGGCCGGCCGGGGTTTCGCGCAGGTTGCTCAGGGCCGCCAGTTCCTGTTCGATCTCTTCGAAGCGCGGGCCGATGGTCTGCAGCAAATGTTCGCCGGCCTCGGTGGGTGAGACGCTGCGCGTGGTGCGGGTCAGCAGGCGCAGGCCCAGACGCGCTTCAAGGGCGCGGATGGTATGGCTGAGCGCCGATTGCGAGACGCCGAGTCTGGCCGCGGCTTTGGTGAAGCTGCGCTCGCGGGCCACGGCGAGGAAGGCGAGCAGGTCACTGGCGTTTTCTCGAAGCATTAATGAGTGTCCTGCATAAGTTTTTTCGAATTCTAGTCGATTATCTGAAGAGTACGGCTCGGTAAAGTGCGGCTATTGATCACCGGAGACCATCGCCATGAACCCGATTGCCGCTTCTGCACTGACCCTGTCCTTACTTGCGGGTGAGGCCCAGGCCAACGAATCCCCGCGTGTCATTGTCACCCCCAACGGCTCGCAACCCTCGGCCCAAGGCCCGGCAGACTGGTTCACCGGCACTGTGCGTGTTGACGCGCCGTTCAAGGGCAGCGATGCCGCGCGTGTCAGCGGCGCCACGGTGACCTTCGAACCCGGCGCACGTACGGCGTGGCATACCCATCCGTTGGGTCAGACGTTGATCGTCACCGCCGGTTCAGGTTTTGTTCAAGAGTGGGGTCAGCCGGTTCGACAGATCCGTCCCGGCGATACGGTGTGGATCGCGCCGCAGGTGAAGCACTGGCATGGCGCCGCGCCGACCACGGCGATGACTCACATCGCGATTGCCGAAGTGCTGGACGGTGAAGTGGTGGAGTGGATGGAGCAGGTGAGTGCTGAGCAGTATTTGCGATCCGAGTGACGCGGTTCCCTCACCCCAGCCTTCTCCCGGAGGGAGAGGAGGCCGATTGGGGGATGTCTGTGAGCACTACGCTGAGTCCATAATCGACACGACCTCTCATGTCGGCGCATCGCATAAGACAACTCGGTCAGTCCCCTCTCCCTTTGGGAGAGGGTTAGGGTGAGGGGCTTTTCCAGGTTGCTCAGGTCATCTCCGGCAACGAATCGAGGATCTTGTCCAGCGTAATCGGATACTCACGCACCCGCGCCCCGGTGGCGTTGTAGATCGCATTCGCTACCGCCGCGCTCACGCCGCAAATCCCCAGTTCCCCCACACCCTTGGCTTTCATCGGCGATGAAATCGGATCGGTCTCATCGAGGAAAATCACCTCCTGATGCGGGATGTCGGCATGCACCGGCACCTCGTATCCGGCCAGATCGTGATTGACGAAAAAGCCCAGCCGTTTGTCCACCGCCAGCTCTTCCATCAGCGCCGCACCGACGCCCATGGTCATCGCGCCGATCACCTGGCTGCGTGCGGCTTTCGGGTTGAGAATCCGTCCCGCCGCGCACACCGCGAGCATGCGCCGCACGCGGACTTCGCCGGTCGCTGCATCCACCGCAACCTCCACGAAATGCGCGCCGAAAGTCGATTGCTGATACTGCTTGGCGAGGTCGGCGAACTCGATGCTGTCCTCGGCCTCGACCACGCCATCTTTTGCCGCATCACGCAGCGGCAGAGTCTTGCCGCCGGCGCGCACCTGACCGTCAGCAAACTCGACGTCACTACCGCTCATGCCCAGCTTCGTCGCCACCGCTTCACGCAGTTTCATGCACGCGGCATACACCCCGGCAGTCGAGCAATTGCCGCCGAACTGGCCACCGGAGCCGGACGATACCGGGAAGGTCGAATCCCCCAGATGCACGCTGACGTCCGCCAGGTCCACGCCCATCATCTCGGCCGCGGTCTGCGCAATGATCGTGTAGCTGCCGGTGCCGATATCGGTCATGTCGGTTTCCACCGTGACCTTGCCGTCGCGCTCCAGCCGCACCCGGGCGCCGGACTTCAGCAGCAGGTTGTTGCGAAACGCGGCGGCGACGCCCATGCCGATCAGCCAGCGACCTTCGCGACGGCTGCCGGGAGTAGCATTGCGCTGGTTCCAGCCGAATTTCTCGGCACCGGTCTGCAAGCATTCGATCAGGCGTCGCTGGGAAAACGGACGCTCGGTTTTCACCGGGTCGACCTGGGTGTCATTGAGGATGCGGAACTGCACCGGGTCGAGCTTGAGCTGCTCGGCCATTTCGTCCATGGCGATTTCCAGCGCCATCAGCCCCGGTGCTTCACCCGGCGCGCGCATGGAGTTGCCTTCGGGCAGATCCAGCGGCGCCCGGCGCATGGTCACCCGGCGGTTTTCTCCGGCATAGAGCAACTGACTCGGCTGCGCGGCGACTTCGACCTTGCCGTCCTTGAGGTTGCCCGACCAGCCTTCGTGGGCGATGGCGCTGAGCTTGCCGTCCGCCGTGGCGCCCATCCGAATGCGCTGGATCGTGGCCGGGCGGTGGGTGGTGTTGTTGGCCATTTGCGGGCGGGCGAGGGCGACTTTCACCGGGCGGTTGGCCAGGCGCGCACCGAGGGCGGCGAGGATTGCGTCGGCACGAATGAACAGTTTGCCGCCGAAGCCGCCGCCAATGTACGGCGAGATCAGGCGCACGTTTTCCTTGGGCAGGCCAAGGGTCGTGGCGACATCGCCGACGCTCCAGGCGATCATCTGGTTGGAGGTCCATAAGGTCAGATGATCACCTTTCCATGCGGCCAGCGTCGCGTGCGGCTCCATCATCGCGTGGGACTGGTCGGGAGTGGTGTAGGTCTGGTCGAACTGCACCGGCGCAGCGGCGAAGGCCTTGTCGAAATCGCCGTGGGTGACGTCGGGCAACTCGTCGTCTTCGACGCCTTGGTCAAGCACGTTGGCCAGTTCGAACTCGCCTTTGGCCGCGACGTAGTCGACCTTGACCAGTTGCGCTGCGGCGCGGGCCTGTTCGAAGGTCTCGGCGACCACCAGCGCCACGGCCTGGTGATAGTGCTGCACCTCGGGCCCGGCGAGCAGCGGCGCCGAGTTGTATTGGCCTTTGCCAAGCTTGCCGGCATTGGCGGCGGTGACGATGGCCAGCACGCCGGGCGCCGCTTGTGCAGCGTCGAGATCGATGTGGCTGATGCGGCCCTTGGCGATGGCCGAGCCGACCATGAAACCGTAAGCCTGATTCGCCACGGCCTGATGTTGCTCGTAAGCGTAGGGCGCTTGGCCACTGGTTTTCAGCGGGCCTTCGATGCGGTCGGTGGGTTTGCCGACGACCTTGAGCTGGTCAATCGGGTTGGTGGTGGCGGGCGTGTCGAACTTCATGCTTGATCCCTCGCTTGCGCCAACACCGAGCCGAGCGTGCGCTCGACCAGGGTCAGTTTGAATTGGTTGTCGTGGGTTGGCGTGGCACCGTCGAGCAAGCGTTCGCTGACGGCTTTTGCGCCTCTGGGCAACAACGCGTCGGCGTCTTCGACCCGCCACGGTTTCGGCGCAATACCGCCGACTGCCACGCGGCCACTGCCGTCCTTTTGCAGGATCAGACCGACCGATACCAGCGCGAAAGCGTACGACGAGCGATCGCGCACCTTGTGATAAATGTGCGTGCCGCCAACCGGGGCGGGCAGGGTTACCGAAGTGATGAACTCGCCGGGCGTGAGGCTGGTTTCGATGTTCGGGGTATTGCCTGGCAGTTGATGGAAATCGGCGATGGCGATGCTGCGGGTGCTGCCGTCCGGCTTCACCGTTTCCACCTGCGCATCGAGGGCACGCATGGCAATCGCCATGTCACTCGGGTGGGTCGCGATGCACGCGTCGCTGACGCCGATCAGCCCCAATTGCCGACTGACCCCGCCAATCGCCGCGCAGCCACTGCCGGGCTGGCGTTTGTTGCAGGCCTGATTGACGTCGTAGAAGTACGGGCAGCGGGTGCGTTGCAGCAGGTTGCCGGCGGTGCTCGCCATGTTGCGCAACTGGCCCGAGGCCCCGGCGAGCAGGGCGCGGGACAGCAACGCGTAATCCTTGCGCACGCGGCTGTCAGCGGCCAGATCGGTGTTGCGCACCAGCGCGCCGATGCGCAATCCGCCTTCAGGCGTGGCTTCGATTTGATCGAGGCCCAGGTGGTTGACGTCGATCAGGTGCAACGGGGTTTCGATGTCGAGTTTCATCAGGTCCAGCAGGTTGGTGCCACCGGCGATGAACTTCGCGCCTTCGACCTGCGCCGCCAGCGTTGCGGCTGCGGCGGGGGAATCGGCGCGGCTGTAATTGAACGCTCTCATGCTGGCACCTGCGCGACTTCAGTGATGGCTTCGATGATGTTCGAGTAGGCGCCGCAGCGGCAGATGTTGCCGCTCATGCGTTCCTGGAATTCGCTGGCGATCAGTTGCGGGGCTTCGGTCAGGCTCGGGCTGACGTGGCTGGGAATGCCCTCGCGGATTTCCTTGAGCACCGCCACCGCCGAACAGATCTGCCCCGGCGTGCAATAGCCGCACTGGTAGCCGTCATGCTTGATGAACGCGGCCTGCATCGGGTGCAGGTTGTCGGGCATGCCCAGGCCTTCGATGGTGGTGATCTCGCTGCCTTCATGCATCACCGCAAGCGTCAGGCAGGAGTTGATCCGGCGGCCGTCGGCGATGACGGTGCAGGCACCGCACTGGCCGTGGTCGCAGCCTTTTTTGCTGCCGGTCAGGTGCAGGTGTTCGCGCAGGGCATCGAGCAGGGTGGTGCGGTTGTCCACCTCAAGGGCTTGGGGTTTACCGTTGACGTTGATCGTCAGTTTGGCCATGGCGGGCTGCTCCAGACTGGCCGCGTAGGCCTTGAGGCTAATGAAGGGGGGCATTGCAAACGCGGTGGCGGTCACCGCGCCGAGGATCAGGAATCTTCGTCGGGAAATCGTCATGCTTCGATTCCTCTCTGGCTTAATCAGGACGGCAGGGATTGAAGGGCCCAAACGGGCGCGCCGGCATGTTTACCGGTCTCGTTCTTGGAATGACCTGCGCGGAGGGGAAAAGGTTTTTGCGGATTTGCGCTATAGAGTTATGCGCATGGCTCATCAATCTTCTGATCGACATAGCCAAATTTGGGGGGCATGCCTATCAATGTGGAAGGGGAGCTTGCTCCCGAAGGCGTCGGAACAGTTCGTCTATGAGTTGAATGACACACCGCTTTCGCGAGCAAGCCCGCTCCCACATTGGGAATGCATTCCAATGTGGGAATGGGTTTGTTCCCACGGAGAATGCAATCCTGGTGGGGAAATAGCTTGTTCCCAAAGGGCAATGCAGTCCAAATGTGGGAGCGGGCTTGCTCGCGAAGAGGCCCCTGCAAGCGACATCAATGCCCGCCAACCACCATGTGCGTAAACGGCGCCACATACGCCTGCAATGTCACCAGCCCGCCCACCAGGATGGCCAGCACGATCGAGTGAAAGAACACGTAGCGCAGAATCTCGCCCTCATGCCCATACCAGCGGGTGGCGGTGGAGGCGACCACGATCGATTGCGCATCGACCATTTTGCCCATCACCCCGCCGGAGCTATTGGCTGCGGCCATCAGCACCGGGCTGATGCCGAGCTGTTCCGAGGTCACCCGTTGCAGTCCGCCGAACAGCACGTTCGAGGCCGTGTCCGAACCGGTCAACGCGACGCCGAGCCAGCCGAGCAGGGTGCCGAACATCGGGTAGAACACCCCGGTCGCGGCAAACGCCAGACCCATGGTGGCGTCCAGTCCGGAATAACGCGTGAGAAATCCTAGCGCCAGCATCGCGGCAATGGTGATCAGCGAAAAGCGCACCACCCACAACGTGCGCAGGTATTGCTTGATCAGTTGCGGGATCGAATAGCCCATTAGCAGCCCGCCGACAATCGCCGCCAGCAGGATGCCGCTGCCGGTGGCAGTGAACCAGGTGAACTTGTAGATCGCCTCTTCGGCTTTCGGCGCCGGCACCACCGGCGGGACTTTCTGCACTTGCAGGTGCAGGGTGGTGAAGGTCAGCGCCGGCGAGAAAATCGGGTTGGCCTCATTCAGCGGTTTGCCTTGCGCATCAAGTTTCACCGAATGGGTTACCGGATCCAGCGCCGGGCGCACGTCGAAGACGTTCTTGAAGCCCTGGGTGCCCCAGGCAAACACGAACACCGTGAGGATGATCCACGGCATCCACGCACGCATCACCGCCGGGCGCGCCTGATCGCGGAATGCGGCGCTGGCGGTGACTGTTTCTTCCTCGACCCTGGAGTTGTCGACCCGCCCGGACAGGGCGGCTGAGGTGTACACCGTCGCCGGTTTCCAGACCCGCAGAAACAACGTCAGGCAGGCCATGGAAATCAGCGCGGCGATCACGTCCACCAGCATCGGCCCGTGGTAGTTCGACACGAGGAATTGCGGCACCGCGAAGCTGACCCCGGCCACCAGAATCGCCGGCCAGATCTCCAGCATCTTGCGCCACCCGGCAAACGCCCAGATCAGCCAGAACGGCACCAGCACCGAGAAAAACGGCAGCTGTCGACCGACCATCATCGACAGCTCCATCTCGTCCAGCCCGGTGACCTTGGCCAGGGTGATGATCGGCGTGCCGAGGGCGCCGAACGCCACCGGTGCGGTGTTGGCAATCAGCGCCAGCCCCGAGGCGGCCAACGGCGAAAAACCGAGGCCGATCAGAATCGCCCCGGTCACCGCCACCGGCGTGCCGAACCCGGCCGCGCCTTCGAAAAACGCGCCGAAGCAGAACGCGATCAGCAGCAACTGCAAACGCCGGTCATCAGTGATCCGAGCGAGGGAGTCCTGCAGCACTTTGAATGAGCCGTTCTCGGTGGTCAGGCGATGCAGAAAGATGATGTTGAGCACGATCCAGCCGATCGGCAGCAAGCCATTGGCCGCGCCGAACAGCGCGGCAGAGCCGGCCATGCTCGCTGGCATGCCGAAGGCGAAGATCGAGATGAGCAGGGCCGACGCCAACGCCAACAGAGCGGCCAGATGCGCCTTGACGTGAAAGAACGCCAGCGCCGCGAGCATCACCACCACCGGCACCGCAGCCATGAGCGTGGAGATCAACGGGTTGCCGAACGGGTCGTAAATTTGCTGCCAGACCATGGTCCGCCTCTGCTTGTTGTTATCGAGGCGCAGATCCGTTGCGTGGGAGTCGCTAAGCAGCAGTATAGGTGGCATTTCGCCGCCGCCCGGATGCCGGTGGCGGGCCGATCAACGGTCGTGGTCGGGCAGTGAATCAAAGTCCTTTTGTCCGGTCGTATCAGCGGCTGCGCGCACTGCGTCCTGAAGGCGCGGGCAGTGACAGCCGTTCCGTGGTCAAGACCTTGGTGTTAGGGAAGTTTGAATGAAGCGTGCAACAACCTTGCTGTTGACAATATCCGCCGCTGTTTTGCTGGCTGGCTGTGTGGCGGACTTTGATGATGATCATCGCCACGGACGACATTACGACCGTGATCACGGTCGCTATTACGACCATGACCGGCGTTGGGATGACCGCGACGATGGTCGTCGCGACGGGCGTCGTTACTATCGTGATCGCGACGATGACTGAGTAGAAATCAAAAGGGCGTTCCCGCAACGGGAACGCCCTCGGCGATTAAAAATGAGCGCTCGCCCGGACGCTGGAATGCGCAGGCGCGGTGGCCTCGAGATCCAGCAAATGGGTGGCGAGTATGTCGCTCAGAAAGCGGAACTGATCGTTGATGCCGACCACTTCATTGCTGAAATGATTGCTCGCGGCGGGCATCAGCACATCGTCGAAATCTTCGTTGAGCAGCAGCGCCTGGGTCTTGCGCGAGACGACCTGCTGGTCGTAGTAGTTGCTGCCGAACACCGGGAAGCTCACGGAGAGGGTGATGGTGCGAATCATGATGGGTACTCCTCGTTGCGTCTCGGATGGGTGAATCGTGCCTTCGCCGGGCGGCGGGCGGAAGGCAATCGTGGCGATGGTGAATATCGACGGCGTTGATGGTTGATGCTTCCCCCTGTGGGAGCGGGCTTGCTCGCGAAGGGGCCGGCACAGCCAACATCTTCATGGCTGACCCACCGCTTTCGCGAGCAAGCCCGCTCCCACAGGGGGAACGCATTTCAAAGTGAGAGCGCCCGTCCGGCCACAAACGACAAATGGCCCAATACCCGCACCTATACTCAAATCTGTTTTCCTCCATTCAAGGACTCCACCACCGTGAACCTGCGTGCGCTGAGCCTCGCCGCACTGTGTCTGCTGGCTGGCTGTGCCTCCTCGGCGCGGGCCCCGGTGGCGCCGCGAGCGGTGGTGGTATCGCCGGCGACCTGGCAGCAGATCGATCGCGACATCGTCAGCGCCTCGCAGCAATCCACCGAGCAAGTCAAAGTATTTGCCCGTGGCTCGATGGAACATTGGCGCACTCGCGTCTATCAGCAAACTGAAGAAAATTTCATTCCGTGGTTCAGCAGCTACTGGACCCAGGAATGGCTGTCGATGAAGGTCAGTTGGTACACCATCAGTGCCGGCGGCGAGCAGGATGCGTCGGCCAAGCGCCTGGCGAGCTATCTGCTTGAGCAATATCAGGAAAGAGTGCTGGAACCGGTGGCGGTGGAGATCGATCCGGACGCGATCCTCGGTCAGGCCACGGCGTTCTACGCGCAACTGATGGCCCAGCAGATGCCGCTCATCGCCCAGCGTTACGGTGTGCCGGTGGCCCAGCTCAACGGGCGTCTGCAGAAAGTCCCGGCGATTGCCCTCGGCCCGCCGCCGGCGCGGGATGCGTCGCTCTATCAAATCATCAGTACCGAGCCGCTGAACACCTTGCCGGCGTATGCCGCGCTGATCGACAAGATCCACACCGAAGGCGGCAGCAAGGGCATCGCTTCGACCGACGCCGGCATGGCCCCCGTGGCCAAACGCGCCAGCCAGCGGATGGAGGCGGAAATGGCTCCGCGCGGGGCGGCCAGTGCGGTGGCGGCTGCGGCGGGCAAGTTGGTCGGCGGGGTGATCTCGATCGGTGTGGCGGGCATCCGCGCGATCATCCAGGCCAGTGACCGGCCCGACAGCGAAGCGCTGATTCGCAGCAGCCTGGGCAGCACGTTCGACAAGGCCTGGGCGAAACTGCTGCAGAACCCGACCACCGGGGTCATGGCCGGAACCCTGCATATCGCCGGGCAGGTCGAAGGCAGCCTTGGCGGGGGCGAACAACCGTCGGTCGGGCAGGGCGTGAATCGTGTCGAATGGCAGCCGCCGCAATCGACTACCCGGCAGATTGAACCCAACGTGCAAGGAGAGTGATCATGGCTTACATCGATATTTTTGTAGCACCCGTGCCGAATGCCAATCGCGAACAGTACAAAAAACACTGTGAGATCGCCGCGAAACTGTTCAAGGAATACGGAGCGAAGGAGGTGGTTCAGTGCTGGGGCGATGACGTGCCGGACGGCAAAGTCACGTCATTCCCGATGGCGGTAAAACTCAAGGACGGCGAGACGGTGTCGTCCGGCTGGCTGATCTGGCCCGACAAAGCCACCCGCGATGCCGGCATGGCAAAGATGATGGACGACCCGCGCATGCAACCGGACGTCAACCCGATGGGGTTTGATGGGCAGCGGATGATCTTTGGGGGCTTCAAGAACCTTCTTGAATCCTGAAGACCAGCGCAAATCCATTGTGGGAGCGGGCTTGCTCGCGAAGGGGTCGGCACAGCCACTATCTTCATGGCTGACCCGCCGCTTTCGCGAGCAAGCCCGCTCCCACAATGGCCTGTGGTCACTCTGGAGAGGGGGTGATTCGGCAGCTTTTGCGGTGGCGGATTTCTTCTGCCGTGGGCCGTTCGCGGACGAATTCGAAACGCGGTTCACCTTCGCTGTAATGCACCAGCCAGCCCCATTCCAGCTCGGTTTCATCCTGCCCGGGGCTGGGTGGCCGGGCCCACCACGGTTCTTTGCTGAGGATCTCGCGCATGGCGACCTCCGGTTCGATGGCAATCCTTGAACTATAGCCGGGCGTCGCCAGTCGTCAGAGAAGCCTGTGTAGAATCGGCTGATCGACGAGCGAAGGAGTTGGCCCATGACCGATGATGCGCGCAGGGATGAACCGTTCAAGCGACTGTTTTTTGCCCTCGACTGCCCACCGGTGCAGCGCAAGGCCATCGCTCAGTGGCGTGGCGAGCTGGGGTTGCGCGCCGGTAAACCGGTGCCGGCGGATAACTTTCACCTGACGCTGCTGTTTCTCGGTGCTGTGCCGCTGGCGCAGATCAATGAAGTTTGCGAGGCCGCCGGCAAGGTGCGCACGCCGGGTGAGCCATTGAAGATTGCGCTGGATCGCCTGCAGGTCTGGCATCGGGCGGGGATCCTGTCGCTGGCGCCGGAGCAGGCGCCGCCGGCCCTGTTGCGTCTGGTGTATGCGCTGGAGCAGGCGATGCTGCCGTTCGGCTTCGAAGAATCACCACGCGAGTTTCGCCCGCACCTGACCCTGGCCCGTGACTATCGAACAGAGGCGCCGGAGGCCACTACGCCGCCGGAGTTTTTCCTGCGCGCCGAGCGCTTTGCCTTGTTCGAATCGCACAAGGGTCGCTATCGAATCCTGCAGGATTGGCCATTGAATTGAGCGCAGAAAAAAAGGCGCCCGAGGGCGCCTGAAATTCACCTGAGCCGAGGGAGCCAGGTGAGGCCGTTCATTGCAGGGTGCAGCGGTGGTAAGGCGCTGCGTGAACGGAAAACTATCAGTTCTTTGTGTCACAACACAGACCCACTGTAGGAGTGAGCCTGCTCGCGATGACGTCGGCACATTCAGCATCATTGCTGCCTGACATACCGCCATCGCGAGCAGGCTCACTCCTACAGGGTTATTCGGTTATTTACCGAGCTTCACCCGGGTCCAGCCGCGGGTCATGATCCGCTGGGTGGCAATCGGCTGATCCGGCACCGCATACAACGTCGCCATTACCGCCTGCGATGGATACGAACCCGGATCGTTGCGGATCGCTTCGTCCACCAGTGGCGTCGCCGCCGAGTTGGCGTTGCTGTAGCCGTTGCTGTTGGTGATCTCGGCGATGATGTCCGGGCGCATCAGGAAGTTCATGAACAGGTAGGCGTTCTCGACGTTCGCCGCATCGCGCGGGATCGCGACCATGTCGTAGAAACTGCCGGCGCCTTCCTTCGGAATGCTGTAGTCGATCTGCACCTTGTTGCCGGCTTCCACCGCACGGGCCTTGGCCTGCAGCACGTCACCGGAGTAACCGACCGCCACGCAGATATTGCCGTTGGCCAGGTCCGAGATGTACTTCGAGGAATGGAAGTACGCCACGTACGGGCGGATCTTCATGAACAGTGCTTCGGCTTCGAGGATGTGCGCCTTGTCCTTGTCGTTCACCGGGTAGCCCAGATAGTGCAGGGCGGCCGGGATCATTTCGGTCGGCGAGTCGAGGAAGCTGATGCCGCAGGCTTTCAGCTTCTCGGCGTTTTCCGGCTTGAACAGCAAGTCCCAGGAGTTGGTCGGGGCCTTGGCGCCGAGCACTTCCTTGACCTTGTCCGGGTTGTAGCCGATGCCGATCGAGCCCCACATGTACGGGAACGCGTGAGCGTTGTCCGGGATCACTGGCGGAGGCGTTTTTCAGCAGCACCGGGTTGAGATTTTTCCAGTTCGACAGCTTGGATTTGTCCAGTGGCTGATAGACCCCGGCCTTGATCTGCTTGGCCAGGAAACTGTTGGACGGCACGACGATGTCGTAACCGGATTTGCCCGCCAGCAAACGCGCCTCGAGGGTCTCGTTGCTGTCGAACACGTCGTAGGTCACCTGGATGCCGGTCTCGTCTTCGAACTTCTTGACGGTGTCCGGCGCGATGTAATCGGACCAGTTGTAAACACGCAGCACCTTGTCGTTGGCCTGGACGCCCGTGGCGATTGCGCCCATTAAGGACAGTGTCAGCAGAGTCCTGCCAAACATTTTCATCGGTGAAACTCCATTCTTTTTATTCAAAAAACACAAACCGGGTGTACGTAAAACCTGTGGCGAGGGAGCTTGCTGTGGTGAGGGGATTTATCCCCGATGGGTCGCGAAGCGGCCCCAAGCCAGGCCCTTGCGGTGTAACAGGGACACCGCATGCAATGGTTTGGCGACTGCTTCGCAGCCGATCGGGGATGAATCCCCTCACCACAGTGTTCATCGTTGTTGCTTAGGCCGTCGCGGTGCGTTGAGGCTGCCACGCCTCATTCGCCGTCTGATCCATCGCTTCCTGAATCGCCTTCTTGCGGTTGGCTTCTGCCTTGCGGCCGAAGTACCAGACCAGGAAGGTCACCAGCGACACCGCGAGCAGAATCAGGCTGGCCACGGCGTTGATCTCAGGCTTCACGCCCAGACGCACCGCCGAGAACACTTCCATCGGCAGTGTGGTCGAACCCGGGCCGGAGACGAAGCTCGCCAGCACCAGGTCATCCAGCGACAGGGCGAACGACATCATCCCGCCCGCTGCCAGCGACGGCGCGATCATTGGAATGGTGATCAGGAAAAACACCTTGAACGGCTTGGCCCCCAGATCCATCGCGGCTTCTTCGATCGACAGATCCAGCTCCCGCAGGCGGGCGGAGACTACCACCGCCACATAGGCGGCACAAAACGTGGTGTGGGCGATCCAGATGGTGACGATGCCACGCTCCTGTGGCCAGCCGATCAGTTGCGCCATCGCCACGAACAGCAGCAACAGCGACAGACCGGTGATCACCTCAGGCATTACCAGTGGCGCCGTCACCAGACCGCCAAACAGCGTGCGACCCTTGAAGCGCGTCACTCGCGTCAGGACGAAGGCGGCGAGGGTGCCCAGTGCGACGGCGGCAATCGCGGTGTAGCAGGCGATTTCCAGCGAGCGCACCACCGAGCCCATCAGTTGCGTGTTGTCGAGCAGGCCGACGTACCACTTCACTGACCAGCCTCCCCATACCGTCACCAGTTTCGAGGCGTTGAACGAGTAGATCACCAGAATCAGCATCGGCAGATAGATGAACATCAAGCCGAAGATCAACATGAACTTGGAAAAACCGAAGCGTTTCATCCCCGTGCCTCCATCTCTTTGGCCTGACTGCGGTTGAACAGCAGAATCGGCACAATCAGGATCAACAGCATCACCACCGCCAGCGCAGACGCCACCGGCCAATCGCGGTTATTGAAGAACTCTTGCCACAGCACGCGACCGATCATCAGCGTCTCCGGGCCACCCAGAGCAGTTCCGGAATCACGAACTCGCCGACCACTGGAATGAACACCAGCATGCAGCCGGCGATGATGCCGTTCTTGGCCAGCGGTACGGTGATTTTCCAGAAGTTGTTGAAGTTGCTCGAACCCAGATCCGACGCGGCTTCCAGCAGGCTTCCATCGTGCTTCACCAGGTTGGCGTACAGCGGCAGCACCATGAATGGCAGGTACGCATAGACCACGCCGCCGATATACACCGCGGTGTTGGTGTTGAGGATCTCGATCGGGTGATCGGTGAGCCCGGTCCACATCAGAAACGCATTGAGCAGACCGTTGTTGCTGAGGATGCCCATCCACGCATACACGCGGATCAGGATCGCGGTCCAGGTCGGCATCATGATCAACAGCAGCAGGACGTTTTGCGCTTCCTTGCTCGCCTTGGTGATTGCGTAGGCCATCGGGAAACCGATCACCAGGCACATCATCGTGCTCAGCGCCGCGACCTTCAGCGAACCGAGGTAGGCCGACAGGTACAGCTCGTCTTCGCCGAGCATGGTGTAGTTGCCGATGTTGAGCATCAGCTGGAATTTCTGTTCGGCGTAGGTGTAGATCTCCGAGTACGGCGGTATCGACAGCGCAGCCTCCGAGAAGCTGATCTTCATCACCAGGAAGAACGGCAGCATGAAGAACAGGAACAGCCAGATGAACGGGATGCCGATGACGAACTTTCGCCCGCTGGGCACCAGGCGCAGGAATTGCTGATTGAAGGTTCTCATGAGCGCAGTACCACGCCGCTGTCGTCTTCCCACCACACGTAGACCTTGTCGTCCCAGGTCGGACGCGCGCCACGGCGTTCGGCGTTGGCCATGAACGACTGGACGATCTTGCCGCCCGGCAGTTCGACGTAGAACACCGAGTGGCCGCCGAGGTAGGCGATGTCATGCACTTTGCCTTCGGACCAGTTGTAGCGGGTCTCTGGCTTGAGCGTGCTGACGAGCATTTTTTCCGGGCGGATCGCGTAGGTGATCGACTTGTCTTGCACCGAAGTGCTGACGCCGTGGCCGACGTAGATCTTCTGCTGCAGGTCCGGGCTGTGGATGATCGCGTGACCTTCAAGGTCTTCCACCACGGTGCCGTCGAAGGCGTTCACGTTGCCGATGAATTCGCAGACCATGCGGCTGACCGGTGCTTCATAGATGTCGACCGGGCTGCCGATCTGGGCGATCCAGCCCAGGTGCATGATCGCGATGCGCTCGGCCATGGTCATGGCCTCTTCCTGGTCGTGGGTCACCATCACGCAGGTCACGCCGACGCGCTCGATGATCTCGACCAGTTCCAGTTGCATCTGCGAACGCAGTTTTTTATCCAGGGCGCCCATCGGTTCGTCGAGCAGCAACAGCTTCGGACGTTTCGCCAGGGAGCGGGCGAGGGCCACGCGCTGGCGCTGACCACCGGACAACTGATGGGGTTTGCGTTTGGCGTATTGGGTCATGTGCACCAGGCGCAGCATCTCTTCGACGCGGGCGTCGATTTCGCTGGCTGGCAAACGGTCCTGCTTGAGGCCGAAGGCGATGTTCTGCGCCACAGTCATGTGCGGGAACAGCGCGTAGGACTGGAACATCATGTTGATCGGCCGCTCGTACGGCGGCATGTCGGTGATGTCCACACCGTCGAGCAGAATCCGCCCTTCGGTCGGCCGCTCGAAACCGGCGAGCATGCGCAGCAGGGTCGATTTGCCCGAGCCGGAGCCACCGAGCAGGGCGAAGATTTCGCCCTGATGGATCTCCAGGGACACATCGTCCACTGCCGTGGTTTCGTCGAACTTCTTGGTGACACGATCGACTTTCACCAGAACCTTTTTCGGTTGCTGGTGGCCTTCAAGTGCCTTCCGGTAAGTGCTGGAGGCGTTTGCCATGTGAAACTCCCAACAGGTTTCGTTCGCTCGGCCAACGTGGCCGGGCTTAAGTGGATTGCAAGCCTGTAAGCGCAATTTCAGTCATTACATATCCCCTGTAGGAGTGAGCCTGCTCGCGATGAGGCCATGTCAGTCGACATCTCTGTTGACTGGTCTATTGCTATCGCGAGCAGGCTCACTCCTACAGGGGGAATTGCGCATGCTTAACTGACCTTGCGCTGCCGAGGGCTTGTTCGGCGCCGCCTTCCTGGCTGCCTGGGTCGTACTTGTTGTTATTACGGTTTGTTGTTTTCACGGATGACGGATGCGCACACGCGCAACCGCCGACCCCGTGGGGGCAGTAAACAGTTTTGAAATCCTGGGTTGAGTCAGCGCTGGTTGCGTCGCGCTGCCCGTTGCCGGCAGGCCGCGCCGAATGCCTGGAAAATCTTCAGGTAGTTCGGGTTGTCCAGCACCTGCCATTCCGGGTGCCATTGCACGCCGAGGGCGAAGGTCGGGCTGTGCTCGACCGAGATCGCCTCGATCAGGCCATCCGGCGCCACCGCTTCGGCACGCAGGCCGGGCGCGAGGCGGTCGATGCCCTGACTGTGAATCGAGTTGACCTGGAACTCGCCCGGCAACGCCAGCGCTTCGAACACGCCGCCCGCCAACACGCTCACGGCATGCGCCGGTGCGTATTGCACGGCCACGTCCGGGCTGTCGGCTTCACGGTGATCGAGCATGCCCGGCAGCTCGTGCACCTTTTGGTGCAGGCTGCCACCGAACGCCACGTTCATTTCCTGGAAGCCACGGCAGATGCCGAGTACCGGAACGCCCGCGGCAATGGCTGCACGCAATAAAGGAAGGGTAGTGGCGTCCCGCGCCGGATCGTGATCCGTACCGGGTTCGCTGGCCGGGCCTTGATAGTGGAAGGGCTCCACGTTCGAGGGTGAGCCGGTCAGCAACAGACCGTCGAGTTGACCGAGCAGGTCTTCGATTTCAGTCAGTTTGCCAAGGGAAGGAATGACCACTGGAAGACCCTGAGCGCCAACGCTGACAGCACGTACGTACTTGTCGCCGCTGATGTGATAGGGGTGCAGGCCAATCTGTTTGACGCACGCAGTAACGCCGATCAATGGCTTGAATGCCATTTTTATTCACCTCGAAGTTTGACACTTGAACGAGCTTTTCCGGAGCTTAGCCTCGTTGATTTTAATTAACAACTGCCATGTAAAAAATTCTAAACGCCGTTCATCCAGCTTCATGATTCCAGGCCTTGCGGCGCCTGCATTGGCACGTGAGTGTTAAAAAAAGCCCGAAAAATAAACGCTGAACGGCCAGGTGTTCGCTATTGACTTCACTTTGCCTTTCGGATTGACTGGCTCGGCGAAACAGCGGTGAACATAATAATTAACAGCTAAATAGGTGCATCATGTCGGTCCCTCTGCGTGCCGTTCAACTCAACGAAGCAAACGCATTCCTTAAGAAACATCCTGAGGTTTTGTACGTCGACCTTCTGATTGCAGACATGAACGGTGTGGTGCGCGGCAAGCGCATCGAGCGCACCAGTCTTCACAAGGTTTACGAGAAAGGCATCAACCTGCCGGCCTCGCTCTTCGCCCTCGACATCAATGGCTCCACGGTGGAAAGCACCGGCCTGGGCCTGGACATCGGCGACGCCGACCGCATCTGCTACCCGATCCCGGGCACCCTGAGCATCGAGCCGTGGCAGAAGCGCCCAACCGCACAGTTGCTGATGACCATGCACGAGATCGAGGGCGAGCCGTTCTTCGCCGATCCGCGTGAAGTGCTGGCCAACGTGGTGCGCAAGTTCGATGAACTGGGCCTGACCATCTGCGCCGCGTTCGAACTGGAGTTCTACCTGATCGACCAGGACAACGTGAACGGCCGTCCGCAGTCGCCACGTTCGCCGGTCTCCGGCAAGCGCCCGGTGTCGACTCAGGTGTATCTGATCGACGACCTCGACGAATACGTCGACTGCCTCCAGGACATTCTGGAAGGCGCGAAAGAGCAGGGCATTCCGGCTGACGCCATCGTCAAGGAAAGCGCCCCGGCGCAATTCGAAGTCAACCTGCATCACGTCTCCGACCCGATCAAGGCCTGCGACTACGCGGTGCTGCTCAAGCGTCTGGTGAAGAACATCGCCTACGACCACGAGATGGACACCACCTTCATGGCCAAGCCGTATCCGGGCCAGGCGGGCAACGGTCTGCACGTGCACATTTCGATCCTGGACAAAGAAGGCAACAACATCTTCGCCAGCGAGGATCCCGAGCAGAACGCCGCGCTGCGACACGCGATCGGCGGTGTGCTGGAGACCCTGCCTGCGCAAATGGCGTTCCTGTGCCCGAACGTCAACTCGTACCGCCGCTTCGGCGCGCAGTTCTACGTGCCGAACTCGCCGAGCTGGGGCATCGACAACCGCACTGTTGCAGTCCGTGTGCCAACCGGTTCGGCCGACGCCGTGCGCATCGAGCATCGCGTGGCCGGTGCCGACGCCAACCCGTACCTGCTGATGGCTTCGGTACTGGCCGGTATTCACCACGGCCTGACCAACCAGATCGAGCCGGGCGCGCCGGTTGAAGGCAACAGCTACGAGCAGAACGAACAGAGCCTGCCGAACAACCTGCGCGACGCACTGCGCGAGCTGGACGACAGCGAAGTCATGGCCAAGTACATCGACCCGATGTACATCGACGTGTTCGTCGCGTGCAAGGAAAGCGAGCTGGCCGAGTTCGAGAACTCGATTTCCGACCTTGAGTACAACTGGTATCTGCATACGGTGTGATGGTTTCGGCCCTAAAAAGCCAAGAGCTCCTCACCCTAACCCTCTCCCGGAGGGAGAGGGGACTGACCCGGGGATGCTTGGGAAATCCTGCGACCTGAACCTGCTTTACCGAATCCATAATCGACTCGGTCATTCAGGTCGGCGCAACTCCCGAGACAACTCGGTCGGTCCCCTCTACCTCAGGGAGAGGGCTAGGGAGAGGGCAGCTATCTCAAGCCAGACACGACACCCCCAATTCCCCCTTGTCGAGCCACAACAATGACAACCACACGCAACGACTGGGAACAACGCTTCCAGTCCCTGAGCATCGAATCCCGCGCGTTCATCAACGGTGAATATCGCCCGGCGATCAGCGGCGCCACCTTTGAATGCCTGAGCCCCGTCGACGGCCGTTTTCTCGCCTCCGTGGCCAGCACCGATGAAGCCGACGCCAACCTCGCCGTCGAAGTCGCGCGCCAATCGTTCAACTCCGGCGTGTGGGCCAACAAAGCCCCGGCCGAGCGCAAACGCATCCTGATCCGCTTCGCCGATCTGATCCTGCAACACCAGGAAGAACTTGCGCTGCTGGAAACCCTCGACATGGGTAAACCGATCAGCGACTCGATGAGCATCGACATCCCGGCGACCGCCAATGCGATCCGCTGGAGCGCCGAGGCCATCGACAAGATCTACGATGAAGTTGCCGCCACGCCGCACGATCAACTCGGTCTGGTGACCCGCGAGCCATCCGGCGTAGTCGCCGCGATCGTGCCGTGGAACTTCCCGCTGATCATGGCCAGCTGGAAATTCGCCCCGGCCCTGGCCGCGGGCAACTCGTTCATTCTCAAGCCTTCGGAAAAGTCGCCACTGACCGCGATCCGCATCGCGCAACTGGCACTGGACGCGGGCATCCCGAAAGGCGTGTTTAACGTGTTGCCGGGCTTCGGCCACACCGTCGGCAAGGCGCTGGCGCTGCACATGGACGTCGACGTGCTGGCCTTCACCGGCTCCACGGCGATTGCCAAACAACTGATGATTTATGCCGGCCAGAGCAACATGAAACGCGTCTGGCTCGAAGCCGGTGGCAAGAGCCCGAACGTGGTGTTTGCCGACGCTCCGGACTTGCGCGCGGCCGCCCAGGCTGCGGCCGGTGCGATCGCCTTCAACCAGGGCGAAGTGTGCACTGCCGGTTCGCGCCTGTTGGTCGAGCGTTCGATCCGCGAGCAATTCATCCCGCTGCTGGTGGAAGCGCTGCAAGCGTGGAAACCGGGGCACGCACTGGATCCTGCGACCACCGTCGGCGCGGTGGTTGATCAGCGTCAACTGGACAACGTGCTGCGCTACATCAGCATCGGTCGCGAGCAGGGCGCCGAGTTGATCGCCGGCGGCCAGCGCGCCCTCGAAGAAACCGGTGGCCTCTACGTGCAACCGGCGATCTTCGACGGCGTGACCAACGCCATGACCATCGCCCGCGAAGAAATCTTCGGCCCGGTGCTGTCACTGATCACCTTCGACACCGTTGAAGAAGCGCTGCAGATCGCCAACGACAGCATCTTCGGTCTCGCCGCCGGCGTCTGGACCAGCAACCTGAGCAAGGCGCACACCTTCGCCCGTGGCCTGCGCGCCGGCAGCGTCTGGGTCAATCAGTACGACGGCGGCGACATGACCGCGCCGTTCGGTGGCTTCAAACAGTCGGGCAACGGTCGCGACAAATCGCTGCACGCGTTCGACAAGTACACCGAGCTGAAAGCGACCTGGATCAAGCTCTAACTCTTTTACAACGGTGGTCGCTCCTAAGGGCGACCCTCGGAGAACAATAAAATGAAGCAACAACACGTCAACAGCTACTACGCCGCCACCCGCAACGAAGTCATCGACTTCCCGATTCTTGAAGAGTCGGTCGAGTGCGATGTCTGCATCATCGGCGCCGGCTACACCGGCCTGTCCTCGGCGCTGTTTCTGAGCGAGGCCGGTTATAAAGTCACGGTGCTGGAAGCGGCGAAAGTCGGATACGGCGCCAGCGGTCGCAACGGCGGGCAACTGGTCAACTCCTACAGCCGCGACGTCGATGTGATCGAAGAACGCTACGGCGACAAGACGGCGGAAATCCTCGGCAGCATGATCTTCGAAGGCGCCGATATCATCCGTTCGCGGATCAAGGAATACGACATCAAATGCGACTACCGCCCGGGCGGGATCTTCGCGGCGATGAACAAGAAACAACTCAACGGCCTGGCCGAGCAGAAGCGCAGCTGGGAACGTTACGGCAACAAGAACCTGAAGATGCTCGACGCTGCCGACATCCGTCGCGAAATCGGCTCTGACGCCTACGTTGGCGGCCTGCTGGATCTGCAGGGCGGCCACGTGCATCCGCTGAACCTGGCCCTCGGTGAAGCCGCGGCCATCGTGCGTCTGGGCGGCAAAATCTACGAGCAGTCGGCAGCCGTGGAGATCAAGTACGGCGAGCCGAACGTCGTGCGTACTGCCAAAGGCCAGGTGCGCGCCAAGTACCTGCTGATCGCCGGCAACGCCTATCTGCCGCAAGGTCTGGACAACCGCGTGACCGCGAAAAGCATGCCGTGCGGCTCGCAGATCGTCGTCACCGAACCGCTGACCGAGAAGCAGGCGCGCAGCCTGATCACCAACAACTATTGCGTCGAAGACTGCAACTACCTGCTGGATTACTACCGCCTGACGGCCGATAACCGTCTGCTGTACGGCGGCGGCGTGGTCTACGGCGCCCGGGAACCGGACGACATCGAACAGCTGATCCGCCCGAAGATCCTCAAGACCTTCCCGCAGCTCAAGGACGTGAAAATCGACTACCGCTGGACCGGCAACTTCCTGCTGACCATGTCACGCATGCCGCAATTCGGCCGCATCGAGAAAAACGCCTACTACATGCAGGGCTACAGCGGTCACGGCGTCACCTGTTCGCACCTTGCCGGCAAACTGATTTCGGAAATGATCCGTGGCGACGCCGAACGCTTCGACGCCTTCGCCTCACTGCCGCACATGCCAATGATCGGCGGCCGCACCTTCTCCGCCCCATTGACCGCCCTCGGCGCCGTCTACTACTCGCTGCGCGACCGCTTCGGCATCTAGTTACCTCCCCGGCGGCGGCCCCGAATAGGCGCCGCCGGTTTTTTCACTTGACCGGCAACACCACAAACCCTGTGGGAGCGAGCTTGCTCGCGAAAGCGGCCTATCAGTAAAAGCGATGTTGAATGTGCCGCCCATTCGCGAGCAAGCTCGCTCCCACAGGTCTTGTGCCTGACCCGCAATTACCCCCAGCAGGCTCATTTCACCCACCGTCCATCGAACCTGCTGAGCAACACCGGCAAACGTGATTTAATAGCCGCCTTTCACGGTTCCGGGACACGGGAGCAACGTGATCCGCGCCTTGCGCGGCACCCGCCACCCACCCCCATTACCCTTAAGTACTACTCACATAAGGCTGTCATGGATACGGGTTCTCGACTCAAACTAGTACGCGAAAGCTACAAACTCTCCCAGCGCGAGCTGGCCCGGCGTAGCGGCGTGACCAATGCCACCATCTCCCTGATCGAACAGAATCGCGTCAGCCCCTCCGTCAGCTCGCTGAAAAAGCTGCTCGAAGGCATCCCGATGTCCCTGGCCGACTTCTTCACCTTCGACCAGCCCCCGCGCGAACACCAATACGTCTTCCGCGCCAACGAACAACCCGACCTGGGCCGCCACGGCCTGCGCCTGCTGCTGATCGGCGCCTCGGTGCCGAGCCGCCAGATGCGCTTGCTGCGTGAGCAGTACGCTCCGGGCGCGAGCTCCGGGGAAGAGCCGATCGTGCATGCGGAAGGTGAGGAGTGTGGGTTGGTGACCCGTGGCACGGTGGAGTTGACCGTGGATGGGCAGGTGAGCGTGTTGAATGCGGGGGATGGGTATTATTTTCCTACGACGTTGCCGCATAAGTTTCGGAATATCGGGGCGGATGAGGCAGAGATAATTAGTGCGAATACGCCGGCGAATTTTTGAATAGAACCTATTCAATTTTCGGTGCGCTCATCCAAGAAACCGCAGAAATGCGGTTTTTTTGTCCCTCTGTATCACGCTAGTTAGTTTTAAATAGAAGTAGTAGTATGTCCTTGTGCCATTATCCGGATCCAAGAATCTAAGAAAGTGAGCAATAGGGTTGTGAAAATAGGATGTCATTTTTCGTAGAGATTCAAGTGTGGAGAATAGCTACCGCTACGAATTTTAACTAAGGTTATGGATGATTTTTGAGAATCGTATGAGAGAAAAATTTCTAAAAAAATTTGTTTATCTGGATATGCTTGTTTATTCGGAAGAAAAGGGTGAAGTTGAGGGTTGGCTTGTCAAAGAAATTGACTTTTGGAAAGATATATTGTCTCGCTGTTACCCAAAAGGTGTTGTAGCGGGAGTTGAAAATTCGGAGGTTGTGGAGTATCTCCATGATTTGGAAGAAATTAAGGCTGGCGTAAATAAAGCAAATGGCAGTCTTAAAATGTTTGGTGTCCGGATCAAAGAAGTAAATGTAAGTCGAAAACTTCCTTGTTTTGATGAGGAGCTATCAACTGACTTCAGATCCTCCGTAGTTAGCGACGAAACTCTAAAGATGGCTCTTTTTGTTTATAGGGCATCTTTGATCTCATCGGCTGTTACTTTGGAAAATTTTGTTGATCATTGGCAGACAGGAATTGCTGACGAAATTAAGTCGAGTAAACAATCTACATTTGTTGAGTTGAATAAGCATCAAAAAGCTATTAATGATCGTTCGGATGAGTACCTTAAGGCGATTGATGACGATGGGAATGCAAAATTAAAGTTTATTCGCGATGAGGCGGAAAAGGTAAGGAGTGCAGCGATCGAAAGTATTAAAGATTTCGAAAGCATAGCTACTGGTAGTATTGTTTCCAGCGAGCCGGTGAAATTTTGGAATGATAAGAGAAAGCATCATAGATTAAGGGCTGTGATGTTTTCGGCTGGTTCGCTTCTGTTGATTGCGGGGGTGATCTATCTCTTGGGGAAGTTGTTATATGTGGCTTACTCTTCAGGCACTCAAAAGACCGAGTTGTTTGATTTGACGATGCCTGATCACTACCTTGTTACGCTTGCTATTTTGTTAGGGTCGGTGGGTGTTTGGATTCTACGAGTTCTTATTAAACTGATGATGACGAATCTGACTCTGGAGAGTGAAGCTCTCTCGAAGTTGACCGCGATTAAAACATATGTGGTGCTTAGTAAGTCTAAACTGAGTGAGGAGACGGTCAACGGATTTCATAAATCGCTTCTTCAGTCTGGGCCGGCAGATTTCTCGGTTGATGGTACGTCGCCTGAATTGGTAAAAATTGTGGAGTTGATATTGCAGAAGAAAGAAAAGCCATAAAGTTCAGGTTGGACGACTGAAAATGTGACTGTAGAAAAGGTGACAGGTCGATTTGTATGCGTCTGTCACCTTCAAGTTTTCTAGCCTGCGATATCAAATCCTCGGTGCTCTATAACTCTAAACATATCACTCACGTCCTGAATTAAAATTCTGGCGATGGTGGTAACTGTGTTGATGTCGTGTTCGGCGTGATCGGGAAGGTGGATGCTGGTCATGAGGTCGAGGTATTTATGCACGGCGTTCAAACGTTCGCCGACGCAGGCGTGTAGATCGCGCAGCGGAGCATTGGCGTCAATGAAGAGGACGGGCTGATCGGTTGCGGGATGGGACATATTCGAGTACTGGCGGAGCGGTTTATCCATCGGCATAAGTGAAACTTCCTCGTATCTGGGAGAGAAGCTACTGCCGTTCGCTGCGAGTCGAAGGGTGGTAGCCGTGTGCAGGTTCGCAGACCGAGGATACGAGGAACCCGGCAGACCCGGAGGTCTCCCACACACAGCCACCATTGAGCGGATTTCGGGCGCTAGTGCGACCGCCACCGTTTTTAGGGGGCGTTAGGTTACTACACGTATCGTCAGGGCTGCGAAACCCTGGTGCTGAATTTGCTCAGCGACAACCCCACTCTAGGCAGCAATTCCAACCGTGACAACCGACCTGTAGGACGTGATAAGCGAACCCGTGGCGAGGGAGCTTGCTCCCGCTCGGCGACGCAGTCGGCGTAATTCGCGGCCTGCGGCACATCCGGGAGAAACGGACTATTCGGTTTTGGGGCCGCTTCGCAGCCCAGCGGGAGCAAGCTCCCTCGCCACATGAGGTGCTTTCCTACGAAGTTTTCAGATATCGAAATTGGGCGAATCTACCGGTCGATAACCATTCGTCCGACACTCCGCACCTTCGCCACACACCTTCTTCCAATGCTGTAACTCCCCACGCAGAGGAAGAGCCACCATGTTGAACCATAAAATCACGGTGTTGACCCTCGCGGCGTTGCTGTCCGGCAGTTCGCT
This sequence comes from Pseudomonas sp. S150, assembly GCF_004526365.1. Taxonomy (NCBI): domain Bacteria; kingdom Pseudomonadati; phylum Pseudomonadota; class Gammaproteobacteria; order Pseudomonadales; family Pseudomonadaceae; genus Pseudomonas; species Pseudomonas sp. S150. The sequence goes on along the minus strand of NZ_CP038207.1, from coordinate 4,379,484 downwards.
GTATGCGATCGCGGCCGGCGATACGCCCACCCCAACGGTAAACGACGGCAACAGCCAGACTCGCGACCCGGCGTCCCCTGCCACCAATGCCGATCCGGATGCCAATTCGCTGCCTAAAGGTGGGGATGGTGGCAAGACCGACAATGGGCCGGTGCCTTCTGCCTCCAAGCCCAGCTCCGCGGGTCAACTGTCCGGTAGCAGCAGTGGGGGTAACGGCGGTGGTTAACGGATATTGCGTACTAAAAAGCCCGGTCTTTAGAGCCGGGCTTTTCTTTGCCTGTCGCTAACACAGATATCAAACGCTTACTTTGCCTTCCATTGGCCCCCACCATTCTCACAATCAATTCGCGCCTGGGCCAGATGATCCACGTCGTAGTAATACGTGGTCACTTGGGCGTTATCGGGGATGTTCAGCGCCTTGGCGTTCTTGTCTTTGCTGGTGGAGTGCGGGTTGGCCAGGGATTCCTGGGTGATCGTGGCGATACACGTGGCCTGATAGTGGTCGGCACAGTGGTCGACCTTGGTTTTCTTACTGTTGAGCATGTCTTTGCTTTCATTGCTGCACGACCAGTCGATGGAACTGACGGGCATGCCTTCGTATTCGTAGCAGCTGTGGGTTTCCACCGCTGGCACCGAAGCGCTGGAGGATTGGGTCTGGACGTCGCAGCCCTCGGCCATGACGCAGGTGGGGATGACGGCGAACGTGGCGATCAGAAGCAGGAAGCGAATGTTCATCGGGGTTTCCTCTTCAGGGGCGCCGAGTCTGATCGAAGCTTTTGGCGCTTTAAAGTTTCGAGGCGACCAGACGGAGGGAGGTTCCATCGGGTTTTTGATTTGCTCGTGTGGCGTACACTGCGAAACAATCGGAAACATTAAGCGCCCAAGGATTGGAACATTGCCCATGATCGAAATCGGCAGCCGCAATAACGCGCTCCCCTCGCAGCATCCCTTTCACGACATCTATCTGTTTCACATTGACCCTGCAAAGCCAGATTCGCCTTTCTGTTTCGAGCAGTCGATGTCTGGCGGGCACATGGAACACGGCGGTGCGCGGTGGTTGGCGCTGGATGAGCTGGACGCCTGGCCGGGCGAGTGGCGTGAACACCTGAGAAAGGCTGACTGCGCGTGGGTTGCCGAGTTGATCGATGCCCATCCAAATGCCGATCAAGCCACACTGGTGTCGATCATCCTTCAGCGTCATTCCGGATCAGCCAAGCCAGTCGGGCGCCTGAAAGCGATCGGCAGCTGGCTCAAACGCAACATCCACGTTGGCGGCCGCTATGGCGTTTAACCCACGGAGACTCGCATGACTCAAACCCTCGAACGCGCTATCGCCATCGCCGCCACCGCCCATGCCGGGCAGGTCGACAAGGGCGGTGCGCCGTACATTCTGCATCCGCTGAAAGTCATGTTGCGCATGAGCACGCTGGAAGAAAGCATCGTCGCCGTGCTGCACGATGTGGTCGAGGATTGCGGTATCAGCCTCAATGATTTGCGTAAGGAAGGCTTCAGCGAAGAGGTGCTGACGGCGATTGAGTCGGTGACCAAAGTGCCGGGCGAATCCTACGAGGATTTCGTCGAGCGCGCGGCGCAGAACCCGATTGGCCGGGTGGTGAAACTGGCGGATCTGGAGGAGAACAGCGACCTGTCGCGCATTGCCTCGCCAAGTTGGGAGGATCTGGAACGGGTCGAAAAGTATCGGCGGGCGATCGGGCGGTTGCGCACGTAAAAACGAATCCCCCCTGTAGGAGCTGCCGAAGGCTGCGATCTTTTGATCTTGCTTCTAAAAATCAAAGTCAAAAGATCGCAGCCTTCGGCAGCTCCTACAGGGGAGTGGAATACCTCAGGGAAATAGCCAGGAAGGCGAAGAATATGAAATCGATTCTGTGTTTGTTGATCGCTGCCGCTGTCGGCGCTGCGTTGCAGGTCAGCGGTGTCCCTCATGGCTTGTTGCTGGGGGCGATTCTTGTCACCGCATTGGTCGCCACCAAGTTCGGGTTTGCCCCCGCGACGCCTTATGGTTTGGGCTACATCCAGGTCACGCTGGGCATCGCCACCGGGCTGATGTTCGAGGCGTGGGACAGTGTGACGGCGTCGGCGATGTTGCCAAGCCTCGGCGTTCTGCTGATATGCCTGACCGTGCAGATTGCCCTCGCCGGATGGTGGCTGACCCGCGGCGCTGGCTGGAATCGCACCGATGCGCTGTTGGCGGTGTACCCCGGTGCATTGGCGGCGGTGTTCGATTTGCTGGAGTCGGAAAAGGCTTCGAGCAAAGTCATCATCGTGCACTTGATGCGCTTGTTGCTGATCACGCTGCTGGTGAGCTTTTTGATTCCCGGGCAGGCCTCGGTGGCGGTGGTTGAAAGCGCTCCGTTGAGCACGGGCATGGCGTTGACCGTGCTGGCGCTGATCGGCTTGAGCATCGTCATCGGGCGACTGCTGTTGGTGATCGGCGTGCCGGCGCCGTTCATGTTGACGGCGATTCTGCTGACGGCGGTGTTTGTGAAATCGGGATGGCTGCACGGCTTTCACATGCCGGACTGGAGCCTGAATCTGGCGGCGCTGATTCTTGGCGTGCGGATTGGCTCGCGCTTTCAGGGACTCGGTCTTGCGGAATTGGGGCGGCACGGGCGGACGGCGCTGGTGTCGGTCGGCTTGATGATCGTGGTCGCGGCGGCGTTTGCCGAAGTGGCGGCGCGCTGGCTGGGCAGTGATCCGCTGTCGCTGTGGCTGGCGTACATGCCGGGGGCGATCGAGACGATTGCGATTGTCGCCTTCGCCGGTGGTCTGAATGTGGTGTTCATCCTGACTCACCACCTGGCGCGGATGGTCTTGCTGCACTTTGCGCCGGCGTTGTTGGTGCAGGTGCGGCGGGCGCGGGAGGAAGTCTGAAGCACATCCCCCTGTGGCGACGGAGCTTGCTCCCGCTGGGCTGCGCAGCGGCCCCAAACCCCGATGCCACGGTGTTTCAGGTGTACCAAAATCGCAGGTTTTGCGACGACTGCGTCGCCGAGCGGGAGCAAGCTCCCTCGCCACAAAGGTTCAGTGATCTTTACAAAGTGTGGGCGGCGAACCCTTGCTCACCCGGAGCAATATCATCCTTGAGCGTCAACGCCGGGATCTCGTAATCCCCGGCATTCTGCTGCCGATACGCTATCGGCCGCGTGCTCCACAACTCATCCAGACGCGTGCCCAGTGCCTCGCAGGTCTCGGCAAACCGCGCTTGATCCATGCGGCTGGCGCGGTACACCAGGAAGGGCGGCACCACGTCGAAACCGGGGTAGAACAGCACGCCGTGCTGAATCGGAAACAGCAAATCATCAATCGGCCCGTTGATCCCGCGTGGGCTGTAATGCGAATCCCAGCCTCCGGTGGTGACCAGCAGCATCGCGCGTTTGCCTTTCATCTTGCCTTCGCCGTAGCGCTCGCCCCAGCGCGCATCGGAGTGTTCGCCGACACCGTAGGCAAACCCGTAGGCATACACGCGCTCGACCCAGCCTTTGAGGATCGCCGGCATGGTGAACCACCACAGCGGGAACTGCAGGATCAGCGCGTCGGCCCATAGCAGTTTTTCCTGCTCGCGGGCGATGTCGGCGGACTGCCGGCCCTGTTGGTAAGCCAGTTTCGAATCGATCGAGGCGTGGAATGGCCGGCTTTCATCGCGATCGGGCGCGTCATCGGCGTCGATCGTGGTCTTCCAGTTCATCGCATACAGGTCGGAGACCTGCACGGTGTGGCCGGCGGCTTGCAGACGCTGGACGGTGAAGTCCCTGAGCGAGCCGTTGAGCGAAGTGGGTTCGGGGTGGGCGTAGACCAGTAGCACATTCATGTTGCAACTCCTTGGTTGAATGCAGGCAGGATCAATCCTTGATCGGTATATTGGAAATGAATGTCTGATATGTCAGGTATAGCCATGAATAATTTACGACGTCTGGATATCAACTTGCTGTTGACCCTAGACGTGTTGTTGGCAGAACACAACGTAACCCGCGCCGCAGAGCGCTTGAGCCTGTCGCAGCCGTCGGTGAGCGTGCATCTGGCCAAGCTGCGCGAAATCTTCGGCGATCCGCTGTTGCTGCCCGGGCCACGGGGCATGCGGCCGACGGCGCGGGCCGATGAATTGCGCGAGCCGTTGCGCGAGGCGCTGGAAGCACTGGAGCGCGCGGTGGCGCCGGCCAGCGCGTTCGATCCGGCGCAGGCCAGGCATGTCTGGAAAGTCGCGGCGACGGATTACGGCGAATCGACAGTGGTGCTGCCAGCGCTCAGCGGTTTGCGCCTTCAGGCTCCGGGCACGCGGTTGGCAGTGCTCGATCTGATGCCGGCGCAGTTGGCCAGGCAAGCGGAGCAGGGCGTGTTTGACCTGGCGCTGCACATCACCGAAGAGGCGCCGCTGGATCTGCATCAACGGGTGCTGTTCACCGAGCATTACGTGTTGGCCGGGCGTGTCGGGCATCCGGGGTTGAAGCGTAAGCCGACTCGCGAACAGTTCTGTGCGCTGGAACACGTGATGGTGTCGCGCGAGGGCGGGGGCTTTTTCGGGGTGACCGACAAGGCGCTGGCCGAGGTCGGCCTGGCGCGCAAAGTGGTGCTGTCGGTGCCGCATTTTCTGATGGTGATGTCGGTGCTGGCGAGTACCGATCTGGTGGCGATGCTGCCGTCACGCTTGGTTCGCGACAACCCGGCGTTGCAGGTAGTCGATGCGCCGTTGCCGGTGCCGGGCTACGAAATGGCGATGTTCTGGGGCGAGCGCGCGCATCGCGATCCGGCACACAAATGGTTGCGTGAGCATCTGGCGGCGTCGGTGTGACGGATCAGGCGTGGCCCAGCGCAATCGCAAAAGACACCACGATCATGCACGCAAACGCAAAATTGAGATTCATCAGCTGTTCATCCTGAGCCTTTTTAAAGTGAGGCCATTCTGAACAGGCTGAATGCAAAGAAAAAATTCGGCATGTTGATTCCAATGATCGAAACAATTGATACCCGCCGATTTGTGTTTGCCCAAAGCTTTCGCTAGTCTCGGCAAAACCTGCAACTACAAGCATAAACAGGCAAAACCATGCACGATCATTCGGTCACCGAACTGCCATCCCTGCGCCGGCAGAAAATCCTCCTGATCCTCGAACGCGACGGCAAGGTCATGGCCTCCGAGTTGAGCCAGCACTTCGCCGTGTCCGAAGACACTATCCGCCGCGACCTCGCCGAACTGGACAACGCCGGGCTGGTGCAGCGCGTGCATGGCGGGGCGCTGCCAAGGCCCAAGGACAGCGGCAAGGATTACTTCACCCGGCTGGAAGAGACCGATGAGGTAAAAGTGCGGCTGGCGCAGTTGGCGGCGCAAAAGGTCGAGGACGGGCAGATTGTGCTGTTCGATTCCGGTTCGACCGCGTTGCAGGTGGCGCGCTCGTTGCGCGCGGATATCCAGATCACTGCGGTGACCGCCGCGCCGATGACGGCGATTGCCTTGTCGGAATACGAGGGCGTGAAAGTGATTCTGGCGGGTGGGCAACTGAACCCCCGCACGATGTCGGCCAGTGGGCACGAGGCGGTGCGCATGCTGGCCGGGATCAAGGCGGATCTGGCGTTTACCGGCGTCTGTGCGATTCACCCGGAGGTGGGCATCACCTCGCTGCATTTTGATGAAGTGCCGGTGAAGCAGGCGCTGCTCGACAGCGCGGCGCGGGTGATTGCGGTGACCACGGCGGACAAGCTCGGCGCGGTGGAGCCGTTTGTGGTGGCCGCGTGTACGCGCCTGCATACGCTGATAACCGAGCGGCACCTGGCGTCGGGGAGTGTCGAGGATTATCGGCGGTTGGGGATTGTGGTGGAGCAGTTGCCTGATTGAGATTTGTAGTGAGGCTGCTGGCGCCTTCGCGAGCAAGCCCGCTCCCACATTTGGAATGCATTTCAATGGGGGGGGGGGCAGTTGCCGGACTGAGATTTGTATAGTGAGGCGGCTGGAGCCTTCGCGAGCAAGCCCGCTCCCACATTTGGAATGCATTTCAATGGGGGGGCAGTTGCCTGATTGAGATTTGTAGTGAGGCTGCTGGCGCCTTCGCGAGCAAGCCCGCTCCCACATTTGGAATGCATTTCAATGGTGGAGCAGTTGCCGGAGTGAGATTTGTAGTGAGGCTGCTGGCCTCTTCGCGAGCAGCCTCGCTCTCACATTTGGAACGCGTTTCCCTTGTAGGAGTGAGCCTGCTCGCGATGGGGCCGGTGCGATCAACGCAACTTTTCAAGCATCTGGTAATACCACATCCCCGCCGCCAGCAGCGGATTGCCCAGCAAATCCCCCATCGGCACCCGAATATGCTGGCACTGCGCAAAGGTGTCGAACTGTTCCATCTGCCCGGTGATCGCGCGGCTCATGATTTCGCCCATGATGTGGGTGGTGGCGATGCCGTGTCCGGAATAACCCTGGCAATACCAGACGTTGTCCGAGAGCTTGCCCAGTTGCGGGATGCGGTTGATCACGATGCCCATCGCGCAGCTCCACTGGTAGTCGATCTGCACCCCTTTGAGCGCCGGGAAGGTCTGCTCGATGCACGGGCGCAGTTCGGCGGCGATGTCCCGTGAATCCTTGCCGCTGTAGTTGGCGCCGCCGCCGAACAGCAGGCGCCCGTCGGCCGTGAGGCGGTAGTAGTCGAGGACGAAACGGCAGTCGTACACCGCCAGGTCTTCGGGGTTGATCTGCCGCGCCAGATCGCCCAGCGGCGCGGTGGTGACGATGCCGCCCATGGCCGGGAAAATCTTGCCCTTGAGCTGACCCGGTTCGAGCTTGTGATAGACGTCACCGGCGAGCATCACTTGATTGGCGTCGATCTGGCCGTGGGCGGTGCGCACGCCTGGCGTCTTGCCGTGAATGATTTCCAGCACCTCACTGTTCTCGAAGATCAAGGCACCTAGACTTTCCGCCGCCCGCGCTTCGCCGATGCACAGGTTGAGCGGGTGCAGGTGCATGTTGCGGGTGTTCTTGATTGCGCCGTGGTAGAGATCGCTTTGCAGCAGGTCGCGCACCTGGCTGCGGTCGAGCAGACTGACTTCATCACCCAGGCCGCGGCGCACGGCTTCGTCGTAATCCTGGCGCAAACCGTCCATGTGACTTGGCTTGTAGGCGGCGTGCAGATGGCCGTGTTTGAGGTCGCACTGGATGCCGTACTTCTCGACCCGCTGCCGGATGATTTGATGACCGCGCCAGCGCAGATGCCAGATGAAATCGTCGACTTCATCACCGAGTTTCGGGCGCATCTGTTTGCGCATTGCACCGTCGCCGGAGAGGCTGCCGGTGACTTGTCCGCCATTGCGTCCGGTGGCGCCCCAGCCGATCTTGTGGCTCTCGACGATGGCGACTTTCAGGCCTTTTTCGGCGAGTTCGACGGCGGTGGCGACGCCAGTGAAACCGCCGCCGATGATCACCACATCGACCTGATGCCGGCCCTGCAGGGTCGGGTAGTCGGTGTCCTGGTTGAGGGTGGCGGTGTAGTAGGAATTGCAGCGTTGGGTCATGTCGGTGTCCACACAAAATTCGGGAGTCAGGGTGCAATCCCCTGTGGGAGCGGGCTTGCTCGCGAATGCAGTGGGTCAGTCACTGAAATATTGACTGTGCCGACGCCTTCGCGAGCAAGCCCGCTCCCACAGGGGGGATGGTGTGAGGCTTCAGGCTTCGGTCAGATACCAGCGCCAATCCTGTTCACCCACCTCGGCCATGAACTGCCGGTACTCGGCACGCTTCACCGCCAGATACACCCCGAGAAATTCCTGCCCCAGGGCATCCCGTGCCCACACCGAATTCTCCAGCGCCTGCAGCGAGGTCAGCCAATCGGTCGGCAGTAATTCCTTGGCTTGTGCATAGCCGTTGCCCTCGACCGGTGCGCCCGGATCCAGATCCTCGCGGATGCCACGATGGATCCCGGCAAGGATCGCTGCCGCCGCCAGATACGGGTTGGCGTCGGCGCCGCAGATGCGGTGTTCGATGTGCCGGGTGTTGGCCGGGCCGCCCGGTACGCGCAGGCTGACGGTGCGGTTGTCGACGCCCCAGGTCGGCGCCAAAGGCGCATAGCTGTTGGCCTGGAAGCGGCGGTAGGAGTTGGCGTTGGGGCAGAACAGCAGCAGCGAATCGAGCAGCGAGGCGAGCATGCCGCCAATCGCGGTGCGCAGCAGCGGGGTACCGGCCGGGTCTTCGGAAGCAAACAGATTGCGCCCTTCGGCATCGGCGAGGCTGACGTGCATGTGCATGCCGGTACCGGCCAGATCATCGAACGGCTTGGCCATGAACGTCGCCCGCATGCCGTGCTTGTGCGCCACCGCTTTGACCAGGCGTTTGTAGCGCACCGCCTGATCCATCGCGAGCAACGCGTCGCCGTGTTCGAGGGTGATTTCCACCTGGCCCGGGGCGTATTCGGAGATCGCCGTGCGCGCCGGAATGCCGTGCAGTTTGCAGGCGCCGTAGAGGTCGGCGAGGAACGGTTCGATCTGCTCCAGTTCACGCAAACCGTAGACCTGGGTGTGTCGCGGTCGGCCACCGTCGGCGTCCAGCGCCGGTTGCGGACGGCCGTTGTGATCGCGTTTGGCGTCGAGCAGATAGAACTCCAGCTCGCACGCCATCACCGGGTGAAAACCCTCGGCCTTGAGGCCGTCGATCACCTTGATCAGTAGATGACGCGGGTCGGCGATGCTCGCCGGCATTCCCTCGCTCGGGTGCATGCTGACCTGCACCGCCGCCGTCGGAATCTGCCGCCACGGCAGGCGCACCAGACTGCCTTCGAGCGGGTAGGCGCGGCAGTCGATGTCGCCGACGTCCCACACCAGACCCGAGTTTTCCACGTCCTCGCCCTGCACGGTCAGGCCGAGAATGGTGCTGGGCAGCGGGCGACCGCTTTCGTATACAGCGAGCAGTTCTTCGCGGTGCAACAGCTTGCCGCGCGGCACGCCGTTGGCGTCGAGGATGAACAGCTCGATCATGTCGATATCGGGGTTCTGTTCAAGGAACAGGCGTGCGTCTTCGATGGCTGCGAATTTCATGGTCAATCACTCACGATGGCGCCGCATGGGCGCGCAGGATCGGGCCGGACGCATGTAGGGCGTCCCGGCAGGGATATCAAATGGAGATCAGTCAGACGTGACACAGAACCTTTGAGGACTGCTGCGCAGTCCATCGGGGATAAATCCCCTCACTACAGTCATGCATCCATCGTTTTTGTTGACTGAGAGAGTCAGCAGGCGATATCCGGCGGGCGTGCGGAGTGACGCAGCTTGGAACGGCGCAGGGCCATGGGGAGATTGACGATGCGATTCATGCGCGGCCCCTGTGACAGAGGGCGCACACAGCGGAGACGTTCAACCTTTCTGGTTGTTGTGGTGACGTGCTCATAACGCGTGTTTCCGTTGGCGGAAAACGTCGGTGGCGGGGCAGGCCCGCCGACCGGTGTGCCCGGATAGTAAGGGGGAATTCGCGGGCGTGTAAACGGGAGATTCGCAGGCCAGGATTCAGCGCATCAGATGAAAGCCCAGCCCGGCAATGGCGCAAACGATCAACACTTCAATCACGCCGCGTTTGAAAATGAACAGTGCCAACGCCGCCAGCAGCGCCAGCCCGATCGAAAACAGATCCGCATGCCCGGCGAAACCGTTGGGCCAGAACACGTGATAAGCGAAGAAACACGCCAGGTTCAGAATCACCCCGACCACCGCAGCGGTGATGGCGGTCAGCGGTGCGGTGAACTTCAGTTCGTTGTGCGTTGATTCCACCAGCGGCCCGCCGGCGAGGATGAACAGGAACGAGGGCAGGAAGGTGAACCAGGTCACGAGCGTCGCCGCCAGTGCGCCAGCGGCGAATGCATGTTCCGCACCGAACGTCGGTTGCACATAACCGCCGATGAAACCGACAAACGCTACCACCATGATCAGCGGCCCGGGCGTGGTTTCGCCGAGGGCGAGGCCGTCGATCATCTGCGTCGGCGTCAGCCAGCCGTAGTGCCCGACCGCGCCCTGATAGACGTAGGGCAACACCGCGTAAGCGCCACCAAACGTCAGCAATGCGGCCTTGGTGAAGAACCAGCCCATTTGCGTGAACGTGCCGTCCCAGCCGAACAGCGCGGTCAGCAGGCCCATCGGTAAACACCACAGCGCTGCGCCAACCAGCAGCAGACGCCACAGTTTCGGCAGGCTGAATCGCGCATGCTCAGGTGTCGGTGTGTCGTCATCGATCAGCGCCGGGCCGAAGGATTCGGCACTGCTGCGCTGCCCGCCATTGTCGAAGCGCTGCAGCGCCAGGCGTCCGCCGAAATAGCCGAGCAATGCCGCACCGAGGACGATCAGCGGGAACGGCAGATTGAAGGCAAAGATCGCCACGAATGACGCCCCGGCGATCGCCCACAGCCAACTGTTTTTCAGCGCCCGCGAGCCGATACGGTGCGCGGCGTGCAAGACGATCGCGGTCACCGCCGGTTTGATTCCGTAGAAGATCCCGGCCACCACCGGCACATCACCGAACGCGATGTACACCCACGACAGCGCAATCAGGATGAACAACGACGGCAGCACGAACAGCGCCCCGGCGATCACCCCGCCCCAGGTGCGATGCAACAGCCAGCCAATATAGGTCGCCAGTTGCTGGGCTTCGGGGCCGGGCAGCAACATGCAGTAGTTGAGTGCATGCAGAAAGCGCCGCTCGGAGATCCAGCGCCTGCGCTCGACCAGTTCCTGATGCATGATCGCGATCTGCCCGGCCGGGCCGCCGAAACCGATGCAGCCGAGCTTGAGCCAGAAGCGCCAGGCCTGGCGCAGGGTGACGGGAGCGGGGCGGGGCAGGTTGTTGGGCGCTGTGCTCAATCGAAACTCCGGAGTTTAATCCTGGCGGAGTGGCTATCTAATCAGACTTTCAACCCTCACCCCAGCCCTCTCCCAGAGGGGGAGGGGCCGACCGAGGTGTCTGGCGTCATCCATCGACCTGAGAGATCGAGTCGATTATGGATTTGGTCTTCAGCCATACGCCTGCGCGTGAAGGGGCCGACCGAGGTGTCTGGCGTCATCCATCGACCTGAGAGATCGAGTCGATTATGGATTTGATCTTCAGCCATACGCCTGCGCGTGAAGGGGCCGACCGAGGTGTCTGGCGTCATCCATCGACCTGAGAGATCGAGTCGATTATGGATTCAGAACCAATCTTTCAATTCGGTGAATTTCTTCAATATCCCCCAATCAGTCCCCTCTCCCTCGGGGAGAGGGCTAGGGTGAGGGGCTCTTGATCTTCAGGCATGCGCCAGACTCCAGCGCAGCGCCGCATTCTGATCACTCTCCCGCGCCTCGACCCAATGCGAACCCTGCGCCGTGCTCTCGCGCTTCCAGAACGGCGCGCGGGTCTTGAGCACATCCATGATGAACGCGCAGGCTTCGAACGCCATGTGCCGGTGCTTGCTGCTGACGCCAACAAACACGATCGGCTCGCTGACCGCCAGCGCGCCGACCCGATGCACAATCTCCACACCCAGCAGCGGCCAGCGCTCGCGTGCCTCGTCGGCGATCCGTTCGAGGGCTTTTTCGGTCATGCCCGGATAGTGCTCGAGGAACAGCTCGTTCACGCTCTGGCCAATGTTCAGATCACGCACATAGCCGATGAAATTCACCACCGCGCCGACCCGTGGATTGCGCGCATGCAGGTCGGCGGTCAACTGGCCGACGTCGAAGCTTTTGTACTGAACTCGAACCGTCATGCTCAGCCCCCGGTGACCGGTGGGAAAAACGCGATCTCGTCGAAGTCTTCGATCGCCGCGCTCGGTTGGCACAGCTCTTGGTTCAACGCACACATCAGGTTGCCGGCGCCAAGCACTTCGCGCCATTCCTCGCCGCGGGCCATGAGCAATTGCCGCACGTCTTCGATGCAGGTCAGGTTGTCGCTCAAAGGGATTTTTTCACCGCCCAGATTGAGGCGGTCACGGTAGCTGGCGAAGTAGTTGATCAGGATCATTGCGCGTCCTCCCATTGAAAATGTCCGGAGCGGCCGCCCTGTTTGCTCAGCAGGCGGATGTCGCCGATGACCATGGCCCGGTCCACCGCTTTGCACATGTCATAGATCGTCAATGCGGCGACGCTGGCGGCGGTCAGGGCTTCGAGTTCGACGCCGGTCTGGCCGGTGAGGCGGCAGGTGCTAGTGATCTGCACGCGGTCCGGTTCGCAGGCCTTGAGTTCAACGTGAATCGAGCTGAGCAGCAGCGCATGGCACAGCGGGATCAGTTCGTGGGTGCGTTTGGCCGCCTGGATTCCGGCGATGCGCGCCACGGCGAAAACGTCGCCCTTGGGGTGACCGTTGGCCTGGATCATCTGCAGCGTTTCCGGGCGCATCTGCACCCAGGCCTGCGCCGTGGCTTCGCGACGGGTCGCGGCTTTGTCGCTGACGTCGACCATGTTGGCGCGGCCCTGATCGTCGAGGTGGGTGAAGGTGTTGCTCATGGCGAAAGCTCCTGGATCGGGCTGTAGATTCGGGGGGCGTTGCGGTGCGGAACGTGGATCAGATTCAGGTGATGCTTGAGCGCCCAGCGCACGGTCATTGCGGTGGGGGCGGACAGGCTGACAAGGGTGCCAAGTCGGGCGCGCACGGCTTTGTGGATCAGCTCCAGGCTGCAACGGCTGGTGACCACCACGAAGCCCTGGCGCGCATCGACGTCAGCGATTTGCATCGCGCCGATCAGCTTGTCGAGGGCGTTGTGCCGGCCAATGTCTTCGCGGCACAACAGCGCCTCACCGCTGGCATCGAAGTACAGCGCCGCGTGCAGGGCGCCGCTGCTGCGGGCCAGTTGCTGAGCCTGTTCGATGCGTTGGCGGATACCGTCAAAATGCGCGGCCGGCGGCAGGGCGCAGGGTTGCAGAATCTGCAGTTGCGGCAACGCCTGCTCCAGCGCCTCGACGCCACAGATGCCGCAGCCGCTGGTGCCGGCCATCTGCCGACGATGATCTTTCAGCGCCCAGAACGCGCGACTGGATATCTGCACCTCGGCCTGACAGGCCTGATCGAAATGGCTCAGGCGGATGTCGTAGATCTCGTCGACGCTGTCGATGATCGCGTTGCTCAGGCTGAAGCCCCGGATGAAATCTTCAAGGTTGCCGGGCGAGACCATCATCACCGCCTGGCTCAGGCCGTTGAAGGTGATCGCCAGGGCGATCTCCGCGGCCAGGGCGACGTGCGAGTGCGGGGCGTGCGGCAGGTATTCGCGAAACGCCACCTGTGACGGTTGCGGTGCGGGGGCGTTGGGTTCGGTGTTGGATTCGGTGTTGGATTCGACGTGGCAGAGCATCTTGAAAAGTCCCGAAGCGCTGAAGTGGGTTCAGGCTACGGGGGAGTCAAAAGTGCGTCCAATCGCTTGTTCTGATCTGGTGATTGGGTGGGTCGATCACCGCTGTCATATCCGAAATGTGTGTGGCTGTCCGGGCCTCTTCGCGGGCAAGCCCGCTCCCACATTTGAAATGCATTCAACCTGTGGGAGCGGGCTTGCTCGCGAAGGCGGCCAGGCGTCCAACAGCAATGTCTGGATAGTCACTCAAACAACCGGCACCTCACCCCCAAACATTTTCCGCGCCTCGGCAAAGCACTTCTCGGCAATCGCCGAACGCGGCTCGGTCTTGCGCATTACCAGCCCCAGCGGCGCCAGCACGCTGGCATCCGGCAGTTGCATGAACGACAGGTGTTCGATCGGCTCTTCCAGCCCGCTGTCCAGCGGCATGATCGAGCAGCAGAAGCCCTGGTGAATCGCCTGCAGCAATTGATACGTCGAATCGCTTTCCAGGATCGGCTGCGGATTGAGCCCGCGACTGCGGAAGCTCAGGTCGATGGATTTGCGGTAATGCATGCCGGTGGTGATCATCCCCAGCGGCAGTTCGGCGGCGTCTTCCCAGCTCATTTCCGAGCCTTCGAAATGGTAGTGACGGTTGTCGTAAAGCAGACCGACGCGGGTTTCGCCGATCTCGAAAAAATCGAAATAGTTCGGGTTGACGTGGTCGAGGTAGCACACCCCCAGATCCAATTGGTTGTTGCCCAAACCGGCGATGATCTCGTCGGAACTCCCCGACGACAGGCTGAATTTCAGCTCCGGATAGGTCCCGGACAAACTCTGAATGTAATTGACCGGGTTGAAATTGCTCAGCGGCACCAGACCCAGGCGCAAGCTGCCGACCAGTTGCCCGCGGCACGCCGCAGCTTCGGCGAACAGGCCGTCATGCGCGGCCAGCAGTGTGCGCGCCCAGGCCAGCACCCGTTCGCCGGCCTGGGTGAAACCCTCGAAGCGCTGACCGCGATTGACCAGCACCAGATCCAGCTCATCTTCCAGATTGCGCAGACGCATCGACAGGGTCGGCTGGGTGATGTGGCAGCGGGCGGCGGCCTGGCCGAAGTGTCGGGTTTCGTCCAGTGCGATCAGGAACTTGAGTTGTTTGATGTCCACGAAGGCACCTGCTCGTTGAGAAATTGAATGGAGTATTGACGCAGATGCGCGCAGCGCACGGAAAACGCGAGGTGCGACGATCTCATTTGACCGTGTTTGCGTCCAATCGGAAGCATTGAAAAGCCTATCGATCAGCTCTATCGCCCATGGTTTCAAACGCTTTGGCCGAGGTCAACGGCGCCGATAGAGCAGCTCGATAATGTGGTTGGCCAGAGTGATTAGACAGTACTCATAAGTGGCACTTAGGCTGCTCGGCAATCTGATTGACTACTGCCGGAGATTCCCATGAGTGCGAAAGCGGATGCCCTGTTTGTCCCCCTGAACATAGCCGTACTGACCGTCAGCGATACTCGCGATTACGCGAGCGACACGTCCGGCCAATTGCTGGTCAGCCGCTTGCTGGAGGCCGGCCATACCCTGAGCGAGCGCAATCTGCTCAAGGATGACCTGTACAAGATCCGCGCCCAGGTCGCGCACTGGATTGCCGACGACAGCATTCAGGTGGTGCTGATCACCGGCGGCACTGGTTTCACCGGGCGCGACAGCACGCCGGAAGCGGTGGCCTGTCTGTTCGACAAGCAGATCGACGGGTTTGGCGAGTTGTTCCGCGCCATTTCGATTCTCGATATCGGCACCTCGACCGTGCAAAGCCGAGCGCTGGCCGGGCTGTCCAACGGCACGCTGGTGTGCTGCCTGCCGGGTTCGACCGGTGCCTGTCGCACAGCGTGGGAAGGTATCCTCGCCGAGCAACTGGATAACCGCCACCGCCCGTGCAACTTTGTGCCGCACCTCAAATCAGTCGCTGCCTGTGGGCCGCGCGGATGAGCAAGGCAGGGTTGATGCCGGTCGAGGACGCCCTCGACCAGTTGCTCGGCATGGCCAATGAGCAACGTCTGGCCGATAGCGAAACTCTGCCGCTCGACGAGGCACGTGGGCGGGTGCTGGCCAGTGATCTGGTCGCCTCGCTCGACTTGCCGCCGTGGCCGAATAGCGCCATGGACGGTTATGCCTTGAACCTGGCCGATCTGCATCGTCAGCCGCTGAAGGTGTCGCAGAAGGTCTACGCCGGTCTGGCACCGGACGCGTTATTGCCCGGCACCTGCGCGCGGATCTTTACCGGCGCACCGTTGCCACCTGGCGCTACCTGCGTCGAGATGCAGGAGAACGTCGAAGTACTCGAGGACGGCCGCGTACGCTTTTTGCAGCCGCTGAAAGCGGGGCAGAACATTCGCGCGCAGGGTCAGGAAAACCGCGTCGGCGACATCCTGCTGCGTGCCGGCAAACGCCTCGGGCCGTTCGAACTGGCGGTCGCCGCCGGGCAGGGGCTGGCACAGTTGCACGTGGTGCGGCGCCCGCGCGTGGCGCTGCTGTCCACCGGTGACGAACTGGTCGAGCCGGGCCTGCCGCTGCGTCCCGGCAGCATCTACAACAGCAATCGTGTGCTGCTCGGCCACTGGCTGAAGGAACTGGGCTGCGAGGTGATCGACGCCGGGATCCTCCCGGATCGTCCGGCGCAGACGCGGCTCAAACTTGAGCAACTGCAAGTGGCGGCTGACCTGATCCTGACCACCGGTGGTGTGTCTGCCGGCGATGCCGATTGCCTTGGGCAGGTGCTGCGCGAGGACGGCAAACCGCTGCTGTGGAAGTTGGCGATCAAGCCTGGCAAACCGCTGACCGTGGGCCATTTCGGCACGGTGCCGGTGATTGGCCTGCCGGGCAATCCGACCTCGGCGCTGGTGACCTTCGGCCTGCTGGCGCGGCCGTACCTGCTGCGCATTCAGGGCGTGGAAGAGGTCATGCCGTTGAGCTTCACGGTGAATGCCGGGTTCGCCTGGAACAAGGCGGGCAGCCGTCGAGAGTATCTGCGGGTGCGGCTGGAGGCGGGGCGCGCGGTGTTGTATCCGAACCAGAGTTCCGGCGTTTTGCTCGGAGCGACCTGGGCCGATGGGCTGGTGGAGGTGCCGGAAAACAGCACCCACGGCATTGGCGATCCTCTGCGTTTCATTCCCTTCAGCGAACTGTTCTGACCCCGACACAAATCAGAACTGTGGGAGCGAGCCTGCTCGCGAAGGCGGCATGTCATACAACATCAATGTTGACTGACAAGCACTCTTCGCGAGCAGGCTCGCTCCCACATTTGGATGTGTGATGATCAGCCATTCTGCGGGGTTTACCTGGAACCTGTAGGAGTGAGCCTGCTCGCGATGACGGCGGCACAGTCAATATCTTTACTGACTGGGAGACCGCTATCGCGAGCAGGCTCACTCCTACAGAGGGAGCGAGCTCAGCTCAGCACATAGTCCACCGGCAGCAACATCGGCGGCAGGTCGGTTTCGCCCAGTTCGCTGAGAATGTCACGCTCGATGGTGCGCACCAGCGAGTCAGTCGCCAAATCGTTTTCGTCGCGGCCGAACGGGTCTTCCAGTTCATCGGCAATCGCATCCAGACCAAAGAACGTGTAGCTGACAATCGCCGTGAACAGCGGGGTCAGCCAGCCCAGCGGTTCGGCCATGGCGAACGGCAGCAGGATGCAGAACAGGTAAATCGTGCGGTGCAGCAGCAGGGTGTAGGGGAAGGGCAGCGGGGTGTTCTTGATTCGCTCGCACACCGCTTGCGCCTGGGTCAGGCTGGTCAGGTGATTGGCCAAGAGCATGTAGCGCCACTCAGTCAGTTCACCGCTTTGATGCAGATCCGAACATTGCTGGCCGACCTGCTGCAGAATCCGTCCACTGTAGTCCGGCACCCGCGCATCGTGTTGCGGGGTGATCCACTTGCTGCTGGCCGCCGCTTCGCTTTCCCGGCGCAATCGCGCATTCAGCGCATGAGCAAACCCGCAGAGGTTGAGCAGCAACGGCTTGCGCTGCGCCGATTCGCGGATGACATGGGTTTCGCGAATCACCGAACGGATGTGCACCAGCACATCGCCCCAGGCCTTGCGCGCTTCATACCAGCGGTCGTAGCAGGCGTTGTTGCGAAAATTCATGAAGATCGACAGTGACAGCCCGAGCAAGGTGAACGGCGTGGCGTTGACCTTGGTGAAGTTGCTCGGGTGGAGCATTTCAATCAGCACGATGGCAGAAGCCAGCAGGGTGACCATCAGGGTGCGCAGGGCGATGCGTTTGGCAATCGAACCCTTGAGGGTGAAGAGGATGGCGAATTGGTTGACCTTGGGTCTGATGATCATGCTGGGCGATCCCGGTTACGCAGGGTGAGGGCGGCTCAGCCGCCGGTCATGTTCATGAAGCGCACGACCTGAACGTCGTCGTTCACTTCGAAATTGTGCCGATACGGCTTGAGTTTCATCGCTTCGATGATGGCCTTCTCCAGCCGCTCTGGTTGCCCCGGATGAGCGCGCAGCACGGCTTTCAGATCCACCGAATGCTCGTTACCCAGACACAGTAGCAGGCGCCCCTCGACAGTCAGCCGCACCCGGTTGCAAGTACCGCAGAAATTGTGGCTGTGCGGCGAGATAAAGCCCAGACGAATGTCTGGCGCCTCGGCCAGCCGCCAGTAGCGCGACGGGCCCTGGGTCGACTCGGCGGAGTCGATCAGGGTGTAGCGCTTGGCGATTTTTTCGCGCACCTGGGCGCTGGAGAAAAACGTCTCGGCGCGGCTGTGTTCGCTGATGATCCCCAGCGGCATTTCCTCGATGAAGGAGACGTCGAGCTGGCGGTCGATGGCAAAGCTCACCAGATCGTTGATCTCCTGATCGTTGCGCCCCTGCATCACCACCACGTTGAGTTTGGTTCGGGTGAAACCGGCCTTGCGCGCCGCATCGATGCCGCTGATCACCTGTGCCAGATCACCGGTGCGGGTCATTTGCTTGAAACGATCCGGGTCGAGGCTGTCGAGGCTGATGTTCAGTCGCTTGACCCCGGCGTCGAACAGCGGCGCGGCGAGTTTGCCCAGCTGCGAGCCATTGGTGGTCATGCACAGTTCACGCAGGCCGGGCAGGGCGGCGATCTGCTCGCACAGCTTGACCACGCCCGGACGAATCAGCGGCTCGCCGCCGGTCAGGCGAATCTTGCGCGTGCCCAGCGCCACGAAGCTCTGCGCCAGTTGATAGATCTCCTCCAGCGTCAGCACTTGCTGGCGTGGCAGAAACTGCATGTCCTCGGCCATGCAATACACGCAGCGGAAGTCGCAGCGGTCGGTGACCGACATGCGCAGATAGTCGACGCGGCGGTTGTAACCATCGATCAAGACACGCTCTGACATGACAGCCTCGCAGAAGTGGGTAGTCCGCATGGACGGAACCGGTTAGCGCAGATTATGGGCAACTTCAGATCTCGTCCAATCACTGTTTATGACTGCTTGATTGAGCGCGTCGATGATCAATTATTTTCTCTGGAAAGTTACCGCTTTAGTTTCGCAACACCCCGTAAATAAAGGGTTTTTCGCCGTGATAGAGGGTTTCGATAATGTGGTCATAAATAGCGATTAGACAATGTTTTGTAACGGTTCATATCCTTGCTCCGGCAACTGAAACGACCACTTTATTGCTGTGCAAAGTCGGCCGTCGCTGTTTAACCAAGATCAGGTTCATGCCTGTGTGCATCGTCATGGAGATGTCCCATGTCACAAGTCGACCGTTACAAACCTTACAAGGGTGCCGCTGCCGGTTGGGGGGCTGTGATCAGCCTGACCAAAAGCTGGCTGGGCAGTGAAAACGCCCTGAAAAACATCCGCGCCATGCTCAAGACCAATCAGAACGGCGGCTTCGACTGCCCGGGCTGTGCCTGGGGTGAAGCACCCGGTGCGAGCATGCTCAAGTTCTGCGAGAACGGCGCCAAAGCGGTGAACTGGGAGGCCACCGGGCGTTTGGTCGACCCGGCGTTCTTCAACAAGTACACGGTGTCGAGCCTGGCCGAGCAGAGCGACTACTGGCTGGAATATCAGGGCCGTCTGACCCACCCGATGCGCTACGACGCGCGGATCGACCGCTATGTGGAAACCACCTGGGAAGATGCGTTCGCGCTGATCGCCGAACACCTCAAGGGTCTGAAATCGCCGCACGAGGCCGAGTTCTATACCTCGGGCCGGGCCAGCAACGAAGCGGCGTTTCTCTATCAGTTGTTCGTCCGCGCCTTCGGCACCAACAACTTCCCCGACTGCTCGAACATGTGCCACGAAGCCAGTGCGGTGAGCATGGGCGAGACGCTGGGCGTGGGCAAGGGCACGGTGGTCTATGAGGATCTGCACCACGCCGACGCGATCTTCGTCATCGGCCAGAACCCCGGCACCAACCACCCACGCATGCTCGAACCGCTGCGTGAAGCGGTGAAACGCGGCGCGCAGGTGGTGTGCATCAACCCGCTGAAAGAGCGTGGCCTGGAACGTTTCCAGAACCCGCAGAACCCGCTCGAGATGCTCAGCAACGGCTGGGAAGCGACCAACACCGCGTACTTCCGCCCGGCCCTGGGTGGCGACATGGCGATGATTCGCGGCATGGTCAAATTCCTTCTGCAGTGGGAGCGTGAAGCCCAGGCCAGCGGTGGCGAACCGGTGTTCGACCATGCGTTTATCGCCGAGCACACTTCGGGTCTGGACAGCTACCTGGCAGAAGTCGACGCCACGACTTGGGAGCACATCCTCGAGCAGTCCGGCGTGCCGTTGCACGACATCGAACTGGCCGCGCGCATGTATGGCCGCGCCAAGAGCGTGATCATGTGCTGGGCCATGGGCCTGACCCAACACGTGCACTCGGTGCCGACCCTGCAGGAAGTCATCAGCCTGCAACTGTTGCGCGGCAACGTTGGCCGTCCGGGTGCCGGTCTGTCGCCGGTGCGCGGGCACAGTAACGTGCAGGGCGACCGCACCATGGGCATCAACGAACTGGCGCCGAAGGAGCTGATGGACGCCCTGGAAAAACGCTTCAACTTCAAAGTGCCGCGCATGCACGGGCACAACACGGTGATGGCGATCGGTGCGATGGAGCGTGGCGAAGCCAAAGTGTTTATCGGTTTGGGCGGCAACTTTGCCCAAGCCACGCCGGACACCCCGCGAACCCACGAAGCGATGCGCAAACTCGACCTGACGGTGCACATTTCGACCAAGCTCAACCGCAGCCATCTGGTCACCGGTCGCGACGCATTGATCCTGCCGTGCCTCGGTCGCACCGACATCGACATCCAGGCCGAAGGCCCGCAAGGCGTGACCGTGGAAGACACCTTCAGCATGGTGCACTTGTCGTTCGGTCAGTTGAAACCGAAGTCGGCGCACTTGAAGTCCGAGCCGGCGATCATTGCCGGGATTGCCGCCGCGACCTTGGGCAAGCATCCAATCGACTGGGAGTGGGCGGTGGGCGATTACGGACGCATCCGCAACCTGATCGGCGATGTGATTCCGGGCTTCGAGAACTTCAACGAAAAACTGCTGACCCCGGGCGGCTTCCACCTCGGCAACGATGCCTCGGATCGGGTCTGGAACACTGAGTCGGGCAAAGCCCAGTTCACCCCGTGCGTGCTGCCGGAACACCTGATCAGCGAAGGCGTGCGCAACCTGCCGGTCAAGCCGGATCTGATCCTGCAGACCATGCGTTCCCACGATCAGTACAACACCACGCTGTACGGCCTCGACGACCGTTATCGCGGGGTCTACGGCATGCGCGACGTGATCTTCGCCAACGAACAGGACATCCAGCGTCTCGGTTTCGAACCGGGGCAGAAGGTCGATCTGGTGGCGCTGTGGGATGACGAGCGCGAGCGCCGGGTCAGCGGGTTCACCCTGATCGCCTACGACATTCCGCCCGGTCAGGCGGCGGCGTACTACCCGGAAACCAACCCGCTGGTGCCGCTGGAAAGCTATGGCGACCGGACCTACACGCCGACCTCGAAATTCGTCGCGATTCGCCTCGAAGCGGCCAAGGTCAGCAACCTGATCCCGTCATCGCTGGCCTGACCCGCAACTTATAAAAACACTGGCAATTTCACTGGCTGCAGGCGTTCGCGCCTGGCGGTGGCCCGGCGACGTGCTGCCGCTTTTCAGCCTGGATGAGGACATCATCATGCTCAACATGGAGGCACTGGACCTGGCGCGAATTCAATTCGCGTTCACGGTTTCGTTCCACATTATCTTCCCGGCGATCACCATCGGCCTGGCGAGTTTCCTCGCGGTACTCGAAGGCCTGTGGCTGAAAACCCGTGACGACACCTACCGCGATCTCTACCACTTCTGGTCGAAGATCTTTGCCGTCAACTTCGGCATGGGCGTGGTCTCGGGGCTGGTCATGGCGTACCAGTTCGGCACCAACTGGAGCGGCTTTTCCGACTTCGCCGGGAGCATCACCGGGCCGTTGCTGACCTATGAGGTGCTGACGGCGTTCTTCCTTGAGGCCGGTTTCCTCGGGGTCATGCTGTTCGGCTGGAACCGCGTCGGTCGTGGCTTGCACTTCTTCGCCACGGTGATGGTCGCTATCGGCACGCTGATTTCAACCTTCTGGATTCTCGCGTCCAACAGCTGGATGCAGACGCCGCAAGGCTTTGAAATTGTCGACGGTCGGGTGATGCCGCTGGACTGGCTGGCGATCGTGTTCAACCCGTCGTTCCCGTTCCGTCTGGCGCACATGGCGATCGCCGCATTCGTCGCCACGGCCTTCTTCGTGGGCTCGTCGGCGGCCTGGCATTTGCTGCGCGGCAACAATACCGCGCCGGTGCGCAGGATGTTTTCCATGGCGTTGTGGATGGCGCTGATCGTGGCACCAATTCAGGCGGTGGTCGGTGACGCCCATGGTTTGAACACCCTGGAGCATCAACCGGCAAAAATCGCCGCCATCGAAGGCCACTGGGAAAACGCCGACAATGGCCCGACGCCGCTGGTGCTGTTCGGCATCCCCGACATGCAGGCGGAGAAGACCCAATATGCGCTGGAAATTCCGTACCTCGGCAGCCTGATCCTGACCCACAGCCTCGACAAGCAGATCCCGGCGCTCAAGAGCTTTCCGAAAGAGGATCGGCCGAACTCGACCATCATCTTCTGGAGCTTTCGCGTGATGGCCGGGCTGGGCATGTTGATGATCCTCGTCGGTGTGCTCGGTCTGGCGCTGCGCCGTGGCGGCAAGCTCTATCAGCATCGCGGCTTCCAGCGTCTGGTATTGCTGATGGGGCCGAGCGGGTTGATCGCGTTGCTGGCCGGCTGGATCACCACCGAAGTCGGGCGTCAGCCGTGGGTGGTTTACGGCCTGATGCGCACCCATGACGCCGCGTCGCACCACTCGGTGGCGCAGATGAGCACCTCGCTGTTGCTGTTCGTGGTGATCTACTGCTCGGTGTTCACCGTGGGCATCGGCTACATGATGAAACTGGTGCGCAAGGGCCCGCAGCCGCATCACGAACATCCGCCGGAGGGCGATCAGTTGCAAACCCCGCGCCGGCCTATTTCGGCGGCTACCGTCCCGATGAAGGAGCACTGAGTCATGGGTATTCAAGGTATCGATCTCTCGTTGATCTGGGGTGTGATCATCGCCTTCGGGGTGATGATGTACGTGATCATGGACGGCTTCGATCTGGGCCTGGGGATCCTGTTTCCGCTGATCCGGGATGAGCAGGAGCGCGACGTGATGATGAACACAGTCGCCCCGGTGTGGGACGGCAACGAAACCTGGCTGGTGCTCGGTGGTGCGGCGTTGTATGGCGCCTTTCCACTGGCCTACGGGGTGATTCTGGAGGCGCTGTACCTGCCGCTGATCCTGATGCTCTGCGGGCTGATTTTCCGTGGCGTGGCGTTCGAGTTTCGCTTCAAGTCGTCAGCGCAAAAGCGTCACTGGTGGGACAAGGCGTTCATCGGCGGTTCGCTGCTGGCGACGTTCTCCCAGGGTGTGGCGATCGGCGCGTACGTATCGGGCATTCCCGTGGTGAATCGGCAGTTTGCCGGTGGCGGCCTGGACTGGCTGGCGCCGTTTCCGCTGGTGTGCGGCGTCGGTCTGGTGGTGGCTTATGCGCTGCTGGGCAGCACCTGGTTGTTGGTCAAGACCGAAGGCATGCTCGAGTCGCGGATGCGTCTGTTCACCCGGCCGCTGGCGTGGTTGCTGACGGCGATGGTGGTGGTGATTGGTGCGTGGACACTGAAGTTGCACCCGGAGCTGGCCACTCGCTGGTCGACCAGCGGGCACTTGATGGTGTTCGCCGTGTTGGTGGTGCTGGCACTGCTGGCGTTGTTCGGGCTGCTGCGTACCTTGCGTCAGCGTCACACCCACTGGCCGTTCGTGTTCACTTTGGTGTTGATGCTGCTCGGTTACATCGGCCTGGCGCTGAGCATCTGGCCAAACATCATCCCGCCATCGGTGAGCCTGTGGGCGGCGGCGTCTCCGCCTTCGAGCCAGTTGTTCGCCTTGATCGGCGCACTGTTCATCCTGCCGGTGATCCTGATGTACACCTTCTGGAGCTACTACGTATTCCGCGGCAAAGTGAGGATTGGCGATGGCTACCATTGATTCGCGTGAGGTCAAAACCAGCCGCTGGTACCAGCGCCTGGGCTGGTTGTTGCTGATTTGGCTGGGCAGTGTAGTGTCACTCGCCGTGGTGGCGAGTGTGCTGAAACTGGCGATGTATGCAGCAGGAATGAGGACCCACTGACAATAAAAAAACCGGAGCCATGACTCCGGTTTTTTTGTGCCCGCAATTCTGAACATCACTGATGCCCCCAGTGGGAGCGGGCTCGCTCGCGAAGGCGTCAGGTCAGTCGACATTGATGCTGAATGTGCCGGCCCTTTCGTGAGCAAGCCCACTCCCACCCTTGATCGCGGCCAGCCGCAAATCCTTCATCACCGACGATCCCTTGTGGGAGCGGGCTTGCTCGCGAAGGCGTCAGGTCAGCCGACATTGATGCTGAGTGTGCCGACCTCTTCGTGAGCAAGCCCACTCCCACCCTTGATCGCGGCCAGCCGCAAATCCTTCATCACCGACGATCCCCCAGTGGGAGCGGGCTTGCTCGCGAAGGCGTCAGGTCAGTCGACAATGATGCTGAATGTGCCGGCCCCTTCGTGAGCAAGCCCACTCCCACCCTTGATCGCGGCCAGCCCCAAACCCTTCATTCACCGACGATCCCCCAGTGGGAGCGGGCTTGCTCGCGAAGGCGTCAGGTCAGCCGACATTGATGCTGAGTGTGCCGGCCTCTTCGTGAGCAAGCCCACTCCCACAGTTGATCCGGTGCGCAGACACATTCTGCCAACAAACATGTTCGGCGCACTGTGATGGCTGATCTAGCCTTTTTCTGAATTCAACCATGGACAAGGCAAAGGAATGCCCAAACGTTACTCATCACATCGCCTGCGAACCGGCCGTCATTGCGAAGAAAATCAGATCTACCTACTAACCGCCAATACCTTAGGGCGTGAGCCAGTGTTCACGGATTACAGGCTCGGCCGGTTGGTTGTACATCAGTTCAGGCAGGCGCAGGAGGAGGGGTTTGCCGAGACATTGGCATGGGTTGTCATGCCGGATCATTTTCATTGGCTGATCCAGTTGCAAAAGGGAACACTTGGACAATTGATGTGCCAGGTCAAATCCCTGAGTACTCGTTCAGTGAACACAGCAGCCGGTAGAACCGGGAGCCTTTGGCAGCACGGTTTTCATGATCATGCATTACGTCGAGAGGAGGACCTGGTGAAACTGGCCCGCTATGTAGTGGCTAATCCACTGCGGGCCGGACTGGTAAAAAAACTCGGTGACTATCCGTTATGGGATGCGATCTGGGTTTGAACTCAGGATGCGCATTCACCGCATTACTTCAGAATAAATGCGATCCCTGTGGGAGCGGGCTTGCTCGCGAAGACGTCAGGTCAGCCAACATTGATGCTGAATGCGCCGGCCCCTTCGTGAGCAAGCCCACTCCCACACTTGATCGCGGCCAGCCGCAAATCCTTCATTCACCGACGATCCCCAGTGGGAGCGGGCTTGCTCGCGAAGGCGTCAGGTCAGCCGACATTGATGCCGAATGCGCCGGCCTCTTCGTGAGCAAGCCCACTCCCACACTTGATAGCGTCCAGCCGCAAATCCTTCATTCACCGACGATCCCCAGTGGGAGCGGGCTTGCTCGCGAAAGCGTCAGGTCAGTCGACATTGATGCTGAATGTGCTGACCCCTTCGTGAGCAAGCCCACTCCCACCCTTGATCGCGGCCAGCCGCAAATCCTTCATTCACCGACGATCCCCAGTGGGAGCGGGCTTGCTCGCGAAGACGTCAGGTCAGTCGATATTGATGCTGAATGTGCTGATCCCTTCGTGAGCAAGCCCACTCCCACCTTGGGTCTTCGGTGTTTTCTGAAGGCGGGCTATTGCGCCCCAAACATCGCCGTCCAGTAGATCCCGGCGCTGCTCTTTGGATCGGTCGCGTAGGCGGCGCCGAGTTCTTTGTATTGCGGGTTCATCAGGTTGGCGCAGTGGCCGGGGCTGGCGAGCCAGCCGTCGACGACCTTGCGCACGGTGTCTTGCCCGGCGGCGATGTTTTCGCCGACCAGTTGGCCGCTGTAGCCGGCCAGTTCGGCGCGGTCGCCCGGGGTGCGGCCGTCGCGGTCCTTGTGGTCGAAATAGTTGTTGTTGGCCATGTCGCGGCTGTGATCCTGGGAGATCGTGCCCAGGCTCGCGTTCCAGGCCAGTGGCCCGGCCGCGGCAAAGGCCTGGCCGCCGCATTGACGCGGTTGGGCGCGAGCGGCGTTGAGTTGTTCGAGCAACTTCTGGCCTTCGCTTTGCGCATCGCCGAGCTTCGCCGACAGTAGAGGTCGCGCCAGCACAATACGCCAGTCACGATCAGCGCGGCTGACCCCGACATCGACGAACTGCGGGTCCAGCACCACCTGACAGAAACTTTCCTCAATCGCCTTCATCGCCGACGCTGCATCCCGTGGGCCATTGAGGGTGATCGCCTGCACGTTGACCATCGGGTAACTGGCGCTGGCCATGGCCTGTTGCAGATCGACCGCACCGGCGGCCGGCAGTCTCAGCCGTGGATCGGCCGACAGCGGTGGCAGTTCACTGGACGCCTGGCTGCCGCAGCGCTGCGGTTGGCTGCGGTAGGCATTGATCGACTCGATCAGTTGCGACTCGTCGGCAGCCATGGCCGAGGCGGCCACGGCCAGGCCCACGGACAGCGCGGCAAAACGCAAGACGGATGGCATGAAGCGCATGGAAATCTCCCTTGAGCTGAGTGCGCTCATGATGCGCGAAAGGCCCCCGGTCAGTGCAATGTCTTTTTCTTCATCGAGCGGTTTTTTCTGCGGAACGTTACGTCGGTATTTGCCGTCTACACTCTCCGAAGGCCCCGGGAACCGGGCGTCTCCCCCACGAAACACCTTGCCCGGAACGGGCGCTGCCGGAAGAACTGACATGGGATTGAAATGGTTGGCTGGCTGTTTCGCATTAACCCTTATGGCCGGCGTTGTGAACGCCACCGATCAGACCCCGATCAAGGCCAAGGCCGAAGAGAAAGCCCAGGTGCTGGAAGAGAAGGCCGCCGACAAAGTCAGCGCGGCGCCAGCACCCAAATCCGAAGCGATCACCCCCACTGAAGTGCAGGCGGTTGACCCCGCCGGCACCGCGCCGCTGGACGATCCGATCACCTGCCTGGCGCGCAGTATCTACTGGGAAGCCAAGGGTCGCGACACCCCGGAAATGGAGGCGGTGGCCAATGTGGTGATGAATCGCCTGGGGCACGACGGCTTTCCCGGCACAGTGTGCGAAGTGGTCAAGCAAGGTTCGGAAACCAAGAGCTGCCAGTTTTCCTGGTGGTGCGATGGCAAGGCCGATCAGGTCAAGGAAGACGCCGAATACACCCTGGCCAAGGACATCGCCGGCAAGGCACTCAACCGCCAGTTGCCGGATCGCACCCATGGCGCACTGTACTTCCATGATCGCCAGGTGCATCCGAGCTGGGCCAAGGAGTACAAAAAGACCGCCGCGGTCGGCAAATTCCTGTTCTATAAGCCGGCCGGCGGCGATGCGCGTTAGACGCAGACTTCCCGTACACAGTTGCGCAGCCAGCGGTGCGCCGGGTCGGCGTCCATGCGCGGGTGCCAGAGCATCGACACGCTGATCGGCGGCATCCTGAAGGGCAGGGCGAAGCTGTGCAGGCCCATGCGTAGCTTGCTGGTGTGACGCTCCGGAACCGTGGCGATCAGGTCCGATTCGCGGACCAGCGTCAGCGCCGCCGAAAAGCCGCCGAATGACGTGACGATATCCCGCGTCAGACCTGCGGCGAGCAACGCTTCGTCGACCGGGCCGCTGCTGCGCCCGCGCCGTGAGATCAGAATGTGCTGGCCGCCGGCAAAACGTTTGCTGCTGATCTTGCCCGAGCTCAACGGATGGCCCTCACGAACCACACCGATCCAGTGATCCTCAAACAGAATGCGGCTGTGCAGCGTCGGGTCGGTGCTGTCGTCGACCACGCCGGTCTCCAGATCGACCCGGCCTTCGCGCAGCGGCGTGCTGTCCTTGTCGGCTTTCTGCACAAAGCGCAGGCGCACGCCGGGTGCTTCTTCAGCGATGCGCGCGAGCAGCGCGGCGGCGAAGGTTTCGACAAAACCGTCGGTGTTGCGCAGGGTGAAGGTGCGCTGCAATTGGCCGGGATCGAGCACTTCGGCGGGACGCAACACCGCCTCGGCTTCCTGCACCAGAGCGCTGACCCGCTCACGCAATTCCAGCGCACGCGGGGTCGGCACCAGACCTCGGCCGGCGCGCACCAGCAACGGATCGCCAGTGGTTTCGCGCAGCCGGGCCAGGGCACGACTCATGGCCGACGGGCTCAACCGCAGAATGTGCGCGGCGCGGGCGACGCTGCCTTCGCGCAACAACACGTCGAGGGTGATCAACAGGTTCAGATCCGGTGTGCTCATGACATGGCGTTCCGTGCAGGTATCAAGTGCAAAGCATGCGTCTTGCGCCTTGCCTTGTCGAGACGCAGGCTATGCCGTCTGACCTTTGCACCAGGAGCGCCCGATGCCCGGATCCCCCTTGCCCCCTCAAGCCCGCTGGGCGCTGACCAGTCTGGCGCTGTCGATGTTGATGCCGTCGCTGGACACCAGCATCGCCAATGCCGGATTACCGACCTTGGCTGCAGCGTTCGATGCGACGTTTCAACAGGTGCAGTGGATCGTGCTGGCGTACCTGCTGGCGGTCACCACGTTGATTGTCAGTGTCGGGCGCCTGGGCGATGTGTTCGGGCGGCGACGCCTGCTGCTGATCGGCATCGGCATTTTTACCAGTGCTTCGCTGTGCTGTGCGCTGGCGCCGGGGCTGGGCTGGTTGATCGGCGCGCGGGCCGTGCAGGGCCTTGGCGCGGCGATCATGTTCGCCTTGACGGTGGCGCTGGTGGCGGATGCGGTGCCCAAGGCGCGAGCGGGCAGCGCGATGGGTTTGCTGGCAACCATGTCGGCCACCGGCACCAGCCTCGGGCCATCGCTGGGTGGTCTGCTGATCGCGCATGTCGGCTGGTCGTCGATCTTTGTCCTCAACGTGCCGTTGGGCCTGCTCAACGCGTGGCTGGTTTATCGATATCTGCCGGCGGATCGCCCGGCCAAATCGGCAGTCGCGTTTGATTACCTCGGCACCGTGGTGCTGGTATTGACGCTGGCCGCCTACGCGCTGGCGATGACGCTCAATGGCTACACGCTGATGTTGCTGCTGGTCAGCCTGTGCGGAGCAGGGGTGTTTGTTGCGGTCGAGATGAACGCCAGGGCGCCGCTGATTCGTTTGTCATTGTTCGCCGATGCGCGACTGAGCAGCAGCCTGGCGCTGACGTTGCTGGTGACTACGGTGATGATGACCACGCTGGTGGTCGGGCCGTTTTACCTGAGCCGGGGCCTGGGACTGGGCAGCAGCGTGGTCGGCCTGGCATTGTCGGTCGGGCCGCTGCTGGCGGCGTGCGGCGGGGTGCCGGCAGGGCGTCTGGTGGATCGCTTCGGTGCGCGGCGGGTGGTGCCGGGGGCGTTGTTCGGGTTGGCCGGTGGTTGCAGTTTGTTGGCGTTGTTGCCGATGAGTCTCGGTCTGCCGGCGTATCTGCTGCCGATGGCGGTCATTGCCAGCAGTTACGCGTTGTTCCAGGCGGCGAACAATACCGGGTTGATGGCGACGGTCAGTCAGGATCAGCGCGGTGTGGTGTCGGCCCTGCTCGGGCTGTCACGCAATCTCGGACTGATCACCGGCGCGGCGGTCATGGGTGCGGTGTTTGCCTTCGCTACGGGCGACCCGACGCAAGCCCCGGCCGAGGTCATCGGCAGTGGCTTGCACAGCACGTTCGGGGTTGCGGCGGCGCTGATGGTCGTCGCCCTGATCGTCAGCTGGCGTGGGTACTCAAGATGCTCGCCACTTGCTGCGGCTGGCAGTTGAGGTACGGCGAGGACTTCAGCCAGCGCTGGTCCGGGTACCAGGAGAACATGAACTGGCCGTCCTTGAGTTTATCGATCACCTGCTTCGCCACTTGCGGGCGCACCGCCGGGCAACCCTGGCTGCGACCGATACGGCCCTGACGCTTGCTCCACAACGGATTCACGTAGTCGGCGGCGTGGATCACGATGGCGCGGTCGCGGGCCAGGTCATTGAAGCCCGGTTCCAGACCGTCCATGCGCAGCGAATAACCGTGGGTCCCCTCGTAACTTTCCTGGGTGCGGAACAGACCGAGGCTGGATTGGTAACTGCCTTCGCGGTTGGAGAACTGGGTAGCGAAATTTTCCCCGGAATTTGAACCGTGGGCGACCAGATCGCGCAGCACCAGTTTCTTTCTGTTCAGATCGAAGATCCACAGCCGGCGGGCGGTGGAGGGCTGCGAATAATCGATGATCGCCAGGTGGCGTGAGGGCCTCGCGCCATTGTTCACTGCGCATTGCATGGCGCTCAAGGCACCTTTCAGCGCTTGGGGATTGAGTTCCGGCGCGGCGTGGGCGAGGCTGGTGAAGAGAACCGGCGATGGTTTGCCGGCGGCGAAAGCTGGGCTGCTCACGACGACGAGGGTCGCGGTGGTCAGCAGAAGTCGGCGCAAATACGTCAACATTTATAAGGTGTCCTCACTTGCTACTTATTTGGCACTTTGGCTCCTGACTCCCAGTCATACCCGACAGACCCCTGTTTCGAGCCTGACTGTTCAGCGCACCTGATGTAAGGTTGACCGTCATTCAGACGGCCACGGATTGGAGTAAAGCAGTTGTTCAAAAAGTACGCATGCTACTTGAGCATTTGTTTGCTCGCTGCGCCGTTTGTCGCTTGCGCCGATGAGCCGCTGCCACCGTTGCAGACCCTGCCGACGCCGCCGGCGGAAATGCCGCTCGAGCCACAAAGTCCGCTGCAAGCGGTGCTGATCGGTTTACCCCAGGCGTGCCCGGCGATTGCCGCGCACCTGAGTGGCGCGGCGCTGACGCAACTGCAAGCGTTCTATCAGCAGCAGGACTGGCTGCCGGTGTGGGCCAGCGAGTCCGGGCGATTGCCGGCCTTGCGCGCGCAGTTGCAGCTGTTGGCCGATGATGGCCTCAATCCCAAGCGCTACCCGGTGGCGGCCAATCCGCCGCAGGACGGCGAGTTGTGCGCCGATATCGACATCAGCCGCTCTTATCTGCAAGCCCTGCAGGATCTGCATTACGGTCGTCTGCTGCAATCGCATTTCGAGCCGCTGTGGCATTCCGATGACACCCCGCGTGATCGTCAGGCGGAACTGCTGGCGATCGCCGTGCCCGGTCTGCACGACATCAAGACCGCGTTCGATCTGGCGCGTCCGCGTCTGGCGCAATACCAAAGCCTGCGCCACCTCTACGCCAGCCAGCGGCTGCAAGCCTTGCCGCACTGGCAGTCGGTGGGCAACGGCCCGTTGCTGCGCCCGGCGATGGAAGACAAACGCGTGCCGGAACTGGCCCAACGCCTGTTCAACGAAGGCTATCTGACTCACGCCATCGGTACGCCCGGCAATGCCTATGAGGGCGTGCTTGTGGAAGCGGTGAAGAGCTTCCAGGCCAACCATTCGTTGCAGGCCGACGGGGTAGTCGGGCCGGGGACGATTGCCGAGCTCAACATCAGCCCGCTGACGCGCCGCGAACAATTGCGCGTCAACCTTGAACGTTTCCGCTGGCTGGCCCAGGACATGGAGCCCGACGGTTTGCTGGTCAACGTCGCTGCCGCCGAGTTGACCCTATATCAGGCCGGCGTGCCGGTCTGGCAGACCCGTACCCAGGTCGGTCGCGCCGAACGGCAGACCCCGTTGCTGAAATCCCGGGTCACGCGCCTGACGCTGAACCCGACCTGGACCGTGCCGCCGACCATCTGGAAAGAAGACAAGCTGCCGGCGATCCGCAAGGATCAGACCTTCCTCAGCCGGCAGAATCTGCAGGTGCTCGACGCCCATGGCCAGCCGTTGGCCGCAGCGGATATCGACTGGGACAACCCCGGCAACATCATGCTGCGCCAGGAGGCCGGGCCGCGTAATCCCCTGGGGCAACTGGTGATCCGCTTCCCCAACCCGTTCGCGGTGTACCTGCACGATACGCCGAGCAAGGCCCTGTTCGACAAAGGCCCGCGCGCGTTCAGCTCCGGCTGTGTGCGGGTCGAGCACCCGATGCAACTGCGCGACCTGTTGCTGACCCCGGCGGAACGTACGCGCACCGACACTTTGCTCGCCACCGGCAGCACCCACGAATTCCGTCTGTCGGCACCGGTGCCGATCCTGATGACCTACTGGACGGCGCAGGTCGGCAAGGATGGGCAGGTGCGTTATGCGCCGGATATCTACAGCCGCGACAGTGCGCTGCTCGCCGGTCTCGACGGCGCACACTGAGTTCCGGATTTGCAGCAGCCCCCCCTGTGGGAGCGGGCTTGCTCGCGAAAGCGTCAGTTCAGTCAACATCAATGCTGACTGTACCGGCCCCTTCGTGAGCAAGCTCACTCCCACACTTGATCGTGGCCAGCCCTGAATCCTTCATCAACCACAGCCCCAGTGGGAGCGGGCTTGCTCGCGAAAGCGTCAGGTCAGCCAACATCAATGCTGACTGTGCCGACCCCTTCGTGAGCAAGCCCACTCCCACCCTTGATCGTGGCCAGCCCTGAATCTTTCATCTACCACAGTCCCCTGTGATAGCCAGTGTGATTCGTGGCAGTTGCGCAGCGTCTAGCCCCAGTGTCCCCGCAATCCCATGGGGCGAGACTTCGGAACCCGGCATGCAAGCGCTGTTGAACGAGATTCTTGACGCTGTCCGGCCCTTGATCGGGCAGGGCAAAGTGGCTGATTACATTCCCGCCCTCGGCACCGTGCCGGCCAATCAGCTGGGCATCGCCGTGTATGGCAACGACGGCGAAATGTATTGCGCCGGTGATGCCGAGACGCCGTTCTCGGTGCAGAGTATTTCCAAGGTGTTCAGCCTGGTGCAGGCGATCGAGCATTCCGGCGAGGCGATCTGGGAGCGCCTGGGGCACGAGCCGTCCGGCCAGCCGTTCAACTCGCTGGTGCAACTGGAGTTCGAACGCGGGCGCCCGCGCAATCCGTTCATCAACGCCGGGGCGCTGGTGATCTGCGACATCAACCAGTCGCGTTTCGCCGCGCCAGCCCTGTCGATGCGCGACTTCGTGCGGCGCCTGTCGGGCAATCCACAGGTGATCGTCGACGGCAAGGTCGCCGAGTCCGAATACCAGCATCGCGCCCGCAACGCGGCCATGGCGTACCTGATGCAATCGTTCGGCAACTTCCACAACGACGTCGAAGCGGTGCTGCGCAGCTACTTCAGCCACTGCGCGCTGCGCATGAACTGCATCGATCTGGCCCGGGCGTTCTGCTTCCTCGCCAACGACGGTTTCTGCAAACACAGCGGCGAACAGATCCTCACTCGGCGCCAGACCCAGCAGGTCAACTCGATCATGGCCACCAGCGGTCTGTACGACGAGGCCGGCAACTTCGCCTATCGCGTCGGCCTGCCGGGCAAGAGCGGGGTAGGCGGCGGGATCGTCGCTGTGGTGCCCGGGCAGTTCACGGTGTGCGTGTGGTCGCCGGAACTCAACGCTGCCGGTAACTCGCTGGCGGGGATGGCGGCGCTGGAGATGCTCAGTTCGCGGATTGGCTGGTCGGTGTTCTGAGCCAATCTTTTAAACACCACGAAACCTGTGGGAGCGGGCTTGCTCGCGAAGAGGCCAGCACATTCAATATCCATGTTGATGGTGCCGACGCCTTCGCGAGCAAGCCCGCTCCCACAGGTTCGGTGGTGTTTGTAGAAGGTGTGTTTCAGCGCAGAATCCGCTACATTTTCCGGCCGCCCCTCATATGGTGAATCCGCTTCATGTCTCTTGCGCTTGAACGTCTAGTCGCTGGCACGCCGATCCCTTTCGCTGGTAACCGCGTGACCGTGGTCAGCCCCGAACTGGCGGCGCGGTTTCAGCCCGGTGACCATCTGCTGGTCGAGCAGGTGAGTGGCGAGCTATTGCTGATTCCGGTGGTCGATCAACAAGCGGCTGCGGTGGCAATCGAGCGTGCGCAAACGGCGTTCAGCGCGCTTTCGGCGGTGTCCGACGAAGCCATCAGCCACTTCTTCGATCTGTTCGCGCAACGCCTGGAAACCGCGGAGTGCTGGAACCTGATCGAAGCCGCCAACCTGGCCGACATCGAACGCGCCAAGGCCCGTGGCCGCTCGACCACCCGACTGCTCGCCGACGAACGCATGCGCCGCGACATGATCGCCGGTCTGCGCGCCTGGCGGGATGCGCCGGCCACGCGCGGCAAGGTCATCAGCAGCGTCGAACACGACGGCTGGAAGGTCGAGCAAGTGGTGTCGCCGCTGGGCATCGTGGCGTTCGTGTTTGAAGGGCGGCCGAACGTGTTCGCCGATGCCGCCGGCGTTCTGCGCACCGGTAACACCGCGGTATTGCGCATCGGCAGCGATGCATTGGGCACCGCGCAAGCGATCGTCACTCACGCGCTGAACCCGGCGCTGGCCGATGCCGGTCTGCCGGCGGGCGCGGTGTCGCTGGTGGAAA
This sequence comes from Pseudomonas sp. S150, assembly GCF_004526365.1. Lineage (NCBI taxonomy): Bacteria > Pseudomonadati > Pseudomonadota > Gammaproteobacteria > Pseudomonadales > Pseudomonadaceae > Pseudomonas > Pseudomonas sp. S150. The sequence goes on along the minus strand of NZ_CP038207.1, from coordinate 4,345,125 downwards.
GCGTCAATCACGCCGCCGGCTGGGCGATGTTCGCCGACCGGCGTTTGTCGCTGGCGGTGGCCCGGGGTTCGGGCCGCGCGGTCAGCCAGTTGGGCATCATCGCCCAGCAGGCGGGCACGGCGGTCAGCCTGCACGGCACTGGTGGCGCGTGGCTGATTGCCGATCGTGACGCCGACGCCACGCGCTTCGCCGCCGTGGTGCGTAATTCGCTGGATCGCAAAGTCTGCAACACGCTGAACGTCTGCCTGATTGAACGTGATCGTGCCGTCGAGCTGATCCCGCTGTTCCTCAATGCGCTGCAGCAGGCCGGCAGCGCACGCGGTCAGGGCTGCAAATTGCACATCGTCACAGGCAGCGAAAGTTACCTGCCGGCTGAGTGGCAGAACGCGACGGTCGAGGTCTATCGCGCCGAGGGTTATCAGACCGAAGCTCTGGCCGAAGCGTTGGCGGAATCAGAGCTGGGCCGCGAGTGGGAGTGGGAAGAAACCCCGGAAGTCAGCCTGATGATTGTCGACGAACTGGATCAGGCGATCGCGCTGTTCAACCGCTACAGCCCGCAGTTCACGGTGTCGCTGATCAGCGAGGATGCTGCTGCGCAAGAGCGTTTTTACAACGCGGTGAACGCGCCGTTTGTGGGTAACGGGATTACCCGTTGGGTCGATGGCCAGTACGCGCTGAACAAGCCGGAACTAGGGCTTTCGAACTGGGAGAGCGGGCGCCTGTTTGCGCGCAGTGCGATTCTTTCGGGGGATGGGGTGTTTACGGTTCGTAGCCGTATGACCCAGATCGACCTCAGCGTAAAGCGCTGAAAACGCCTTATCCCGATTGATGCACACCGGTCCTGTGGCGAGGGGATTTATCCCCGATGGGGCGCGAAGCGGCCCCAAGAGATCGGGCCTGCTGCGCAGTCCATCGGGGATAAATCCCCTCGCCACAAGTTCCTCTTCACCTCAGCGGATTTGTATCAGGCGGCTGCGCTGGCGTTTGCCTGAATGGCACAAGTCGCCGGCTGCTCAGCCAGCGGCACAAACGTGCGGCGATCCGCCGCCAGCGCATCGATCGAGCCGGTCTCGATGTCATACACCCAGCCATGCAGGTTCAGCAGGCCTTTCTCCTGGGCCAGGCGCACGCTCGGGTGGGTCTGAATATTCGCCAGTTGCGCGATCACATTTTCCCGCACCATCGAACTCAATTTCGCCGCGTCACTGGCATGCGGCCGCGCCTCGTTCACCACTTTCGCCGACTCGGCATGTTGCAACCAGCCGCTGACGGCGGGCAGATGATCCATGCATTTGCACTGGGCAATCGCGGTCATCGCGCCGCAATCGGAGTGGCCGCAGATCACGATGTCCGTCACCCCAAGCACCGCCACCGCGTATTCCACCGTCGCCGACACCCCGCCCGGATGCGGGCTGTAGGACGGCACGATATTGCCTGCGTTACGGATCACGAACAGCTCGCCGGGTTCTTGCTGGGTCAGCAGTTCCGGCACCACGCGGCTGTCGGAACAGGTGATGAACAAGGTGCCCGGGGTTTGAGTGGTCGCCAAGTGCTTGAACAGCTCGGTGCGTTGCGGAAACGCCTCGTTCTGGAACTTCAGGAAGCCTTCGATCAGGTTTTTCATGGTGTTGTCCTCTCAGTTCGAACAGCCGGTGCCGAATTCGCTGTATTGAAGAATGTGTTTTGCGCCGTGGCTGTCGAGGTAGGTCATCTCGACCGGTACAACGCCGCAGACGTCGGCGACCGGGGTGATGTTCACGATTTCAGCAATATCCAGAGTCATGCCGTAGCGGTAGGCAATCGCCTCTTCATCAGCCTGGGCCTGGGCGGCAAGGCCGGCGAGCAGGGTCAGGGTCAACAGAATTTTGTGCATGGGGCAGCCTCCAGGCAGATGTGGTGACGACTTGGCAATTGAGGTTTGGATGGGCCCGCACGCGGGGTGCGGGCCGGGTGGATCAGAACGGACGCAGCGGCAGGAACTTGCCGTCGAGAGTGACCACGGCGCGGGAGCCGCCTTCCGGGTCTTCGACTTTCTTGATGTCGAGCTTGAAGTTGATGGCGCTGATGATGCCGTCGCCGAACTGCTCGTGAACCAGGGCTTTGAGGGTGGTGCCGTAGATCTGGATCATCTCGTGGAAGCGGTAGATGGTCGGGTCGGTCGGCACGCCGCTGAGGCTGCCGCGCAGCGGGATGATCTGTAGGGCGGCAACGGCGTCGGCGTCCAGTTCGAGTTTGTCGCCAACCACTTGCGCGGCGTCTTGTGGCAGCGGGTGCTGGCCGAGTAGGGCAGCAGTGACGTAGGCCAGGCTCAGGCCGGTGCCATCGGCAAGATCCTGCCATGACAAATTCTTGCGGGCCTTGATGTCGAGAATGCGCGTGGTCAGGGCCAGGCTGGCATCGTTATAGGCGTGGGACTGTTGCATGGTGTCACTCCTTTCAAGGTTGGCTTGCTGTGTGGGAGCAATCTTCTGCCGATTGATCCATAGCGTCCAAGACCGATATACAATGCTTTGCATAAGCTCTACCTATAGATGGTGATCCCATGTTGTTGCGACATTTGCGATATCTGCTGGCCGTGGCCGATCACGGTGGCTTCACCCGGGCGGCGGAGGCGTTGCATGTGTCACAGCCGACCTTGTCGCAACAGATCCGCCAACTGGAAGAAAGCCTCGGGGTGAACCTGTTCGACCGCACCTCGCGCACCGTTAAACCCACCGATGCCGGTGAGGCTTACATTGAGTGTGCGCGGCGCGTGCTGGTGGAGTTGGAGGCGGGCAAGCGGGCGTTGCATGACGTTAAGGATCTGTCGCGGGGGCGCTTGCGGCTGGCCATGACGCCGACGTTCATGGCCTATTTGGTGGGGCCGTTGGTTCGCGATTTTGCGGCGCGCTATCCGGGTATCCATCTGCAGATTTTCGAGCTGTCGATGGACGACATCGAGGCGGGGCTGGCGGACGATTCGCTGGACATCGCGATTGCCTTTACCCCGGTGCGCCACCCGGACATTGAGTGTATTCCGGCGTTTACTGAAACCCTGGGGATCATGGTCGGGCGCGAGCATCCGCTGTACGACAGCAGTGCGGTGCTGACATCGCGTGATCTTGCGCAACTTGATTTCGCCTTGCTGGCGCCAGATTTCATCACCCGGTTATCGATCGATGAGTATTTCCGTCAGCAGGGGATCACGCCGCAGGTGCGGATCGAGGTGAACTCGGTAAGTACGTTGCTGGAGGTGGTGCGGCATTCGCCGATGGCGACGATGTTGCCCGAAGCGATTGCCAGCGAAGACCGGGCGTTGCGTCGCTTGAGCGTCGAGAACGAAGCGCCGCAGCGTGGGGCGGCGTTGTTGCGGCGGCAGAATAATTACCACAGTGCGGCGGCGCTGGCGTTTGTGAATCTGGTCCTGCAAACGAAAATCTGACCAACAACACAGCCCCCCTGTGGGAGCGGGCTTGCTCGCGAATGCGGTGTCTCAGTTGAGGTGATGATGACTGACCCGGCCCATTCGCGAGCAAGCCCGCTCCCACAGGATTGTGTGTGAATTGCGGATATAAAAAGGGCCTGCTTCTGTTGGAAGCAGGCCCTTTTATTTATTGAAGTTGTAAATCAGTAGAACCGGTCAATCACCCGAACTTCATTCTTGTTCTGCATCGAATCCCACGCCTGCTTCAGCGTCTGCAGCACATTGCCGATGAAGTCCTTGTCGGCCGCAGCTTTCTTGCCGACATAACCGTGGCCGCGGCGGTACATCTTCAGGCGGGCCAGCAGGTTCTGGTTGCTGCGGTCGAATTCTTCTTCACCAGCGTGGGGTGACAGGCAGTCGATATGCACCTGACCCGACTTGCTGATCCAGAGAATGTGGCTGTCGTGGCTGTCTTTTTGCGCAGCGAACATACGAGCCAGTTCTTCGATAGTAGGTTGATTGTTCAGATTCATGATGTTTGCCCCTTGACCAGTCTGGTGATCTTTCAAAGTTGATTCGCTAATACAGGTAGCCCATCGGTTAGTTGATCCCTGGCACCGAAACCAGGACGTCAGCGGTCGCCCGTGTGAAGTACGGGGTCATGCGTCTGTTGCATGTAGTCGTGTTGAATAACTGCTACGCAATAGCGTCACAACGAGGAGAAGCAGCGAAAATCGGGAGGCTCCTTGACGACGTTTTCAGGGTCGACCACAAGCGTCTTGAGAATTTTCGCCAGCGCTTCTCGTCCTTGTACTGGACGTTCAGGCCAGGTCAGCTTCTTCAATCTGCCTTGTGGGCAGCGTGTATCCGGAAAAAACAACTCGGCGGTCAGACGAGCTTGCTCAAGCGTGTTACCGATGTTCCCGATCGGGGAACGTCTTCATCATGCAAAAGCAAAACGGTGCCGTCAACGGTTTTGTAGTGATTATTTTTGTTCACTACATATTGTCGGACAAAGCTGTTTTGGAATGAGAAAAGATCCGTTCAGGCAACGGATGCGGGGGCGCGCAGGACGTAGAAGGTGCAGGGGTAACCGTCCACGGCGCGCTGTTGGCGGGTGAATGCGCCGCCAGTCAATTCGGGGATCAACCTGGCCCAGAAGCGCTGCGCAGGCAGGTTGGCGTCGATGTGGAAAATCTGCCATTGACCGGGCAGACGGCTCAAGAGGGCAGAGACGACAAACTGCGCGACGCCTTGGCCACGATAGCGTCGGGAGAGGAAAAAGTAGCCGATGTTGTGTTCGGCGCCGTCGATGTGGGTTTCGTCATCCACGGTCACGAAGCCGGCCAGTTCACCGTCGACGCAGATCAGGAACGGTTGGGTAGCTGGATTGCGCCAGTAGTCGTCTTTCGGCTGAATGCTGAAGAAGCCATGTTCGCCGAGCTTCAGTGGTAGCCATTGGCTGAAGTCGTACATGTAGAACTGCATGAGGTTTTCGATGGTTTGCAGTTCGTCGCGGTGGGCGGGGTGCAGTTCGATAGTGGGCATTGGGGGGAATTCCTGAAGATTGCGACTTCAGTATTGTCGACTCATACCTTGTGATGAGGGGATTTATCCCCGATGGATTGCGCAGCAGTCCTCTTGTTTAAGTAAAAGCTGGGGCCGCTTCGCAGCCCATCGGGGATAAATCCCCTCACCACAGAGTCCCTCACCACAGAGTCCCTCACCACAGAGTCCCCCACCACAGGACTGATCATTACTTCGCTGTGCGTTTGGCTGCGCTGGCAGTTTTGCTTCGGGTCGATTTACGCTTTTTCTTCCACGGCGCCGCAGCCTTGCCGGCCGGTGGCGGGCCGCTGATGGTCAGGCTCAGCGCCGAACAGCGGCTGACCTGCTTGCTCATCCACGCCGCCTGTTTGGTGACGAACTCCTCCAGGCTCATTTCGCCACTCTGCACCATGTCCAGCGCCTGTTCCCAGATGGCGGTGGTGCCGGGATCGGCAATCGCCCGGGGCACGGCGTCGATCAGGCTGAAGGCCGCCGGCGTCGCGGCCAGCGCCTTGCCGTTCTTCACCAGATAACCGCGATCCAGCAGGCCCTGAATGATTGAGGCGCGTGTCGCTTCGGTGCCGATGCCGGTGGTGTCCTTGAGTTTCTGTTTGAGCAACGGATCTTCCACCAGTTTGGCGACGTTCTTCATCGCCTTGATCAGGTCGCCCTCGGTGTAGGGCTTCGGCGGCTGGGTCCACAGATCCTTGAGGTTCACGCCGGCCACGGCGCAATCGATACCCTGGCTCAGCGCCGGCAGGGTTTGCGGGCCTGGCGCTTCACGGCCCTTGGCCGGGGCGAGGGCTTCGGGCAAGGCGCGCTTCCAGCCCGGTTCGATGATCTGCTTGCCGACGGCACGCAACGCTTCCCCGGCGCAATCGAAGTCGGCCTGGGTGCGATCGTATTCATGGTTGGGCAGAAATTGCGCCAGATAACGCGCACGAATCAGGGTATAGACCGCCCGGTGTTTGCCGCTCAGGCGTTCGAGATTTTTCGCCGCGGCGGTGGGGATGATGCCGTGGTGGGCGCTGACCTTGGCGTCGTTCCACGCCCGCGAGCGGCGCTGCGGGTCGAGGTGACCGTTCAACGCGTCAAGGCTAGGGTCGGCCTGACGCAATGCGGCGAGTATCCCCGGTGCCTCGCTGTGCTGGCTCAGCGGCAGAAAGCCGCAATCGCTGCGCGGGTAGGTGATGACCTTGTAGGTTTCGTAAAGGGCCTGGGCGATGTCGAGAGTTTCCTGGGCGCCGAGACCGAGTTTCTTCGAGCAGACCTCCTGCAGGGTGCCCAGATCGAATGGCAGCGGTGCCACTTCACGCATGCGTTCGGTGCGCAGTTTGACCACTCGCGCACTGGCGGCGCTGTTCAGAGCGGCGGCTGCCTGCTGGGCCAGTGCCTGATTCAGGCAGCGATCCTGATCGTCGCAAACGTCGGAGGGCGCACGCCATTGCGCGGTGAACGGCGTGCCATCGTGCAACAGTTGCACATCGATCGCCCAATACGGCACCGGCACGAAATCGGCGATGCTGCGGTCGCGATCCACCACCAGCCGCAGTGTCGGCGTCTGCACCCGGCCGACCGGCAGCACACCCTGATAGCCGGACTGCCGGCCCAATAGCGTAAACAGGCGACTCATGTTCATGCCGATCAGCCAGTCGGCCCGCGAGCGCCCCAGCGCCGAGTGGTACAGGCTGAAGGTTTCCGCCCCCGGCTTCAGCGCGGCCAAAGCCTTGCGAATCGACGCTTCATCCAGCGCCGACAGCCACAGGCGACGGATCGGCCCGCGATAGCGGCAGTGCTCGACCAGTTCCCGGGCGATCATTTCGCCCTCACGGTCGGCGTCGGTGGCGATGATCAGTTCGCTGGCCTCGCCGAGCAGGCGCTTGACCGCTTTGTACTGGCTGGCGGTGCGCGGCTTGACGGTCATTTTCCATTTGTCGGGAATGATCGGCAGATCCGCCAGCACCCAGCGCTTGTAGCGGGCGTCGTAGGCATCCGGCGGCGCGGTTTCCAGCAGGTGGCCGATGCACCAGGTCACTGTGACGTCCGTTCCCAGCCAGCAGCCGTCGCCCCGACGCTTTGCGCCGAGCACGGCCGCAATGTCTTTGGCCTGGGAAGGTTTTTCACAGAGGTACAGCCGCATAACCACCGTCGTCGTTCAGTTCCTGGAGGTGCACAGAATGGCCGCAGTTGGCGCCCGGAGCAACTTTTATCTGTATGGATATACAGATCAAAACATTGCCGGAGATGACCGGTATTACCGGGACGTCGCGAGCGGCTATCGAGAAATCGATTGGCAGGGCAGTTGACGCCCGTGTCAGGTTCACCGGGCTTTTCAGAAACGCGAGTGAGCGGACGATCTCGCTAGTGGATCGCCGTGCTCGACGCGTACTGCCAACTCTGAAACAAGGAAGTCCCACCATGGCTCAAGCCAAAGCAAAATCCAGCAGCGCCTATGACGAAGTGAACGCCTTCAGCCACCTGTACGACCGCGGGGTCGGCCTGGTCAACGGCAAACCGTCGTTCACCGCCGATCAGGCAGCCGACGAAATCCTGCGCAAAAACCTGTCGTGGCACGACAAGAACGGTGACGGCAAAATCTCCCTGACCTACACCTTCCTTACCGAGAAACCGGCAAACTACAACCCGAACCTAGGCAACTTCAGCCAGTTCAGCGCTCAGCAAAAGGCTCAAGCCATACTGGCCATGCAATCCTGGGCCGACGTGGCCAAGGTCACGTTCACTGAGGGCAAGGGCGGCGACGGCCACATGACCTTCGGCAACTACGACGTCAGCACCGGCGGCGCAGCGTTCGCCTACCTGCCGAGCGGCGGCAGCTATGACGGTCAGTCGTGGTACCTGATCAACAATCAATATCAGGTCAACAAGACTCCGGACACCAACAACTACGGGCGTCAGACCCTGACCCACGAAATCGGCCACACCCTTGGCCTGTCGCACCCGGGCGCCTACAACGCCGGCAACGGCAGCCCGACCTACAACGACGCCAAGTACGCCGAAGACACCCGTGGCTACAGCCTGATGAGCTACTGGAGTGAAGCCAACACCGACCAGAACTTCAGCAAGGACGGCAGCGGCGCCTACGCCTCCGCGCCGTTGCTCGACGATATCGTGGCGGTGCAGAAACTCTACGGTGCCAACTATGAAACTCGTGCCGATAACACCTGGTATGGCTTCAACTCTAATACCGGACGCGATTACTACACCGCGACTTCGGCCTCTTCGAAAGTGGTGTTTTCGGTATGGGACGGTGGCGGTGACGACTGGCTGGATTTCTCCGGCTTCACCCAGAACCAGAAGATCAACCTCAATGAGGGTTCGTTCTCTGACGTTGGCGGGCTGGTCGGCAACGTATCGATTGCCTATGGCGTGACCGTGGAGAATGCGGTTGGCGGTTCGGGCAATGACCTGCTGATCGGCAACTCGGCCGTCAACCATCTGTTCGGCGGAGCCGGCAACGACATCCTTTACGGCGGTGGCGGCGCGGATGTGCTGTGGGGCGGCGAGGGCGCAGACACCTTCGTCTTCGGCGCGGCCAGCGACTCGACCAACAACCAGCCGGACTGGATCATGGATTTCAAGAGCGGCGTGGACAAGATCGACCTCTCGGGCATCGCCGCGTTTGCCACGGGGGCGGCGTCACTGAACTTCGTTAGCAGTTTCACCGGCCACGCGGGCGATGCGATCCTGACTTACTACGCGCAGAACGGTCAGACCGGGCTGCTGGTCGATCTGACCGGGCAGGGGCAGGTTGACTTTGCCGTGGGTGTGGTGGGGCAGGCGGTGGCGACTGATATCGTGGTTTGATGTGAAATGACAGGGCCAACCTGACGCTTGTGGCGAGGGAGCTTGCTCCCGCTCGGCGGCGAAGCCGTCGCAAAACCTGAAATCGCGTTATACCTGATGCAGCGCGATTTCCGGATTTGGGTCTGCTATGCAGCCCAGCGGGAGCAAGCTCCCTCGCCACAGTTCATTTGTCCCTGGAGAAACCCCAATGAGCACCACCGGCCTCAATCCCGTCATCACCCTCGAAGAACTCCCCGGTTGCCTGCTGGTGAAGTTCCACGGCATCCAGGTCGCGGCGTCCTCGCATGTGCTGGTGCTCCATGAGGCCAACTACCCGCCGGTGTACTACGTGCCCCGCGAGGACATCGACGAGAAATACTTCGCCCGCACCGACCACACCAGTTACTGCCCGTACAAGGGCGATGCCAATTACTTCAGCCTGCAAGTGCCGGGGCATGAGGGGGCGAATGCGGTGTGGACGTACGAGAAACCGAAGATCTCGGTCGATGCGATCAAGAACTATGTGGCGTTTTATCCGGATCAGGTGAAGTTTGAGGTGATCAAGGCTGACGCTTAGTTACTGGAGGAAGAGATTTAATTGTGGCGAGGGGATTCATCCCCGATGGACTACGTAGTAGTCCCCTTTTTCACGGGGGGCGCTACGCACCCCATCGGGGATAAATCCCCTCGCCACAGGTTTTTTTACCAAAGGATCATGTTTCAGATTCAGTTCTTATCGAGATCGATATTCTTCGTCTCCCGCAGACAAATCATCCCCACCACCAGGCTCACCCCGGTAATCAGCACCGGGTACCACAGCCCATAGAAAATATCCCCGGTGTACACCACCAGCGCGAACGACACCGTTGGCAGGAAACCGCCGAACCAGCCGTTGCCGATGTGATACGGCAGGGACATCGAGGTGTAGCGGATGCGGGTCGGGAACAGTTCGACCATCAGCGCCGCGAGCGGGCCGTAGCACATGGCCGAGATGATGATCAGTGCGACGATCAGCGCCACGATCATCGGTTTGTTGATCTGTTGCAGGTCGGCCTGTTGCGGGTAGCCGGCGAGGGTCACCGCGCCGCGCAGGGCCGATTCGTCGTAGCCGTCGATTTTCACGTCGCCGACGCTCACCTGCACGCCGCTGCCCGCCGGGGCGGCGACGCTGGAGTAGGGCAGGCCCTGCTTGACCAGGAAGGTCTTGACCTTGTCGCACGGGCTGTCGAATTTGGCCTTGCCCACCGGGTCGAACTGGAAGGTGCAGGTGGCCGGATCGGCCAGCACGGTGATCGGCGCCTGACGGCTGGCCTGATCGATAGCCGGGTTGGCGTAATGCGCCAGGGATTTGAAGATCGGGAAGTACAGCGCAGTGGCCAGCAGCAGCCCGAGCATCAGCACTGGTTTGCGTCCAACCTTGTCCGACAGCCAGCCGAAAATGATGAAGAACGGCGCACCGATCACCACACTGATGATCAGCAGGCTGTTGGCCACCGCCGGGTCCATTTTCAGGAACTGGGTGAGGAAGAACAGCACGTAGAACTGCGCAGCGTAAAAGGTCACCGCTTGCCCGGCGTTGATGCTGAACAGCGCGATCAGCACGACCTTGAGGTTCTCCCATTTGCCGAAGGATTCGCGGATCGGCGCTTTCGAGGCTTTGCCTTCCTCTTTCATTTTCAGGTACGCCGGCGACTCGTGCAGGCTCAGGCGGATCCAGGTGGAAATGCCTAGCAGCACGATCGACAGCAGGAACGGAATACGCCAACCCCAGACTTCAAACTGATCGCCAGTGAAGTAGCGGCAACCGAGCACCACCAGCAGCGACAGCAGCAGGCCGAGGGTTGCAGTGGATTGAATCCAGCTGGTGTGGAAGCCGCGTTTGCCGATCGGCGCGTGTTCCGCCACATAGGTCGCGGCGCCGCCGTATTCACCGCCCAGGGCCAGACCCTGAAGCATGCGCAGCACCACCAGAATGATCGGCGCGGCAATGCCGATGCTGGCGTAGGTCGGCAGCAGGCCGACGCAGAACGTGGCGATCCCCATCAGAATGATGGTCGCGAGGAAGGTGTATTTGCGCCCGATCATGTCCCCCAACCGACCGAACACCAGCGCCCCGAACGGCCGCACGATAAACCCGGCGGCAAAGGCCATCAGCGCGAAGATGAACGCCGTGGTGTCGTTGACCCCGGCGAAAAACTGCTTGCTGATCACCGCCGCGAGGGCGCCGTAGAGGGAAGAAGTCATACCACTCGAACACCGTCCCCAGGGACGAGGCGAAGATGACTTTCTGCGTGGCGTTGCTGGTGCTGGCGCCGCTCGCGGCGTCCAGCGGCTGAGCGTGTTCTGACATATCGGTATCCCTCACAGTGATTGTTTTTGTTGTTCCACTGGTGTTGCGTGTCCGGGTGTTGCGCGATGCCTTGAATGCTGTTGATTCCTGTGGGAGGGGGCTTGCTCCCGAAGGGGCTGTGTCAGTCAAATCATGGGTGAATGACACTCCGCTTTCGCGAGCAAGCCCGCTCCCACATTGGGGCTGTGAACAGGTCCTGAAAGGATCATCTGCGCCGCCTTCTCGGCAATCATCAGCGTAGGCGAACAGGTGTTGCCCGAGGTGATGCGCGGCATGATCGACGCGTCGGCGATGCGCAGGCCGGGCACGCCATGCACGCGCAATTGCGCATCGACCACCGCTTCCGCGTCATTGCCCATGCGACAGGTGCCGACCGGATGGAAAATCGTCGTGCCGATGCGCGCGGCCGCTTCGTGCAATTGCTCCTGGCTTTGCAGGTTGTCGCCGGGCAAATATTCCACCGGTTTGAACGCTTGCAGGGCCGGGGCGCTGACGATGCGTCGGGTCAGGCGGATCGCGTCGGCGGCCACGCGCAGGTCTTCAGGATGGCTGAGGTAGTTCGGTTGAATCAGCGGTGCTTCCTGCGGATCCACCGAACGGATGTCGATGCGGCCACGGCTCTGCGGACGCAGATCACACACCGACGCGGTGAACGCCGGGAAGCTGTGCAGCGGCTCGCCAAAACGCTCCAGCGACAGCGGCTGCACGTGGTATTCAAGGTTGGCGGAAGTCTGCTCCGGCCCGGATCGGGCAAACGCCCCGAGCTGGCTTGGCGCCATCGACAGCGGCCCGCTGCGGTCATACAGATAGCGCAGGCCCATGCCCATCTTGCCCCAGACGCTGCCGGCGATCTGATTCAGGGTGCGGGCGTTCTGCAGTTTGTAGATCAGGCGCAGTTGCAGGTGATCCTGCAGATTGCCGCCGACCCCCGGCAGCTCATGAATCACCCCGATGCCGAGGCGTTCCAGTAACGGACGCGGGCCGATCCCGGAGCGTTGCAGAATGCTCGGCGAACCCACGGCGCCAGCGCAGAGGACGATTTCCTTGCGCGCCTTGAAGCTTTTCACCTGGCCTTCGTGACGCGCGCTGACTTTTGAAGCACGGCCGTTTTCCAGCAGCACCCGATCCACTTCAACCCCGGTCAGCACCGTCAGATTGGTCCGCTCGCGAACAGGTTTGAGAAAAGCCTTGGCCGCGTTCCAGCGCACTCCTGATTTCTGGTTGACCTGAAAGTAGCCGCAACCCTCGTTGTCGCCCTGGTTGAAGTCGTCGATGCTGGCGATGCCGCTCTGTTCGGCGGCACTGCGAAACGCGTCGAGAATCGGCCATGACAGCCGCTGTTGCTCGACCCGCCATTCACCCTTGGCACCATGAAATTCAGCGGCGCCGGCAAAATGGTTTTCGCTCTGTTTGAACAGCGGCAGCACGTCGTTCCATGCCCAGCCCGGATTGCCCTCGGCGGCCCAGCCGTCATAGTCGCCAGCCTGGCCGCGCATGTAGATCATGCCGTTGATCGAGGAGCAGCCGCCGAGCACTTTGCCGCGTGGGTAGCTCAAGCTGCGACCTTGCAGGCCGGGTTGCGCTTCGGTCTTGAAGCACCAGTCGGTGCGCGGGTTGCCGATGCAGAACAGGTAACCCACGGGGATGTGAATCCATGCGTAGTTGTCGCGTCCGCCGGCTTCGAGCAGCAACACCCGCTGCTGTTTATCCGCCGACAGTCGATTGGCCAGCAAGCACCCGGCAGGGCCGGCGCCGACCACGATGTAGTCGTATTCTTCAAGGGAAGTCTGCATTCCCTGACCTCGCTTTTTGTTTTTATTGTCGGACACTCTAGTTGTTAGCTTTCGTTAAAAGAATGTTAGTTTTTGCGCAGCCGCTGTGCGTTTTCAAACAGCCTGGATTGACGATAGCTGACAAGGACACCCCATGTTCGACTGGAACGACCTGCGGTTCTTTCTGGAGTTGCAACGCAGCGGCCGCCTGCTCACCGCTGCCCGGCGCTTGAACACTACTCACGCCACCGTGGCCCGACACATCGAGGCCATCGAAAAAAGTCTCGGCACCGCGCTGTTCGTCCAGCACGCCCAAGGCTATGAAATGACCCCGGCGGGGGAGGCGCTGCTCAAGCACGCCGAAGCCATGGAGAACGTCGCGCTGCTGGCCCAGGAAGAAATCACCCAGTCAACCGCGCCGCTGGGCAAGATCCGCGTCGGCGTCACCGAAGGGCTGGGCATCAAGTTTCTCGCCAGCCGGATGATCGGCCTGTTCGAACGTTATCCCGGGCTGGAAGTGGAACTGGTCGCCGTGCCGCGCTTTGTCAGCATCCTCAACCGCGAGGCGGAAATCAGCATTCATCTGGAGCGCCCGGCGGCCGACATGCTGGTCACGCGCAAGCTCACCGACTATCGGTTGGCGCTCTATGCCAGCCAACGCTACCTCGACAACGCACCGCCGTTGCGCAGCCGCGAAGACCTCGGGCGGCATGCGTGGATCGGTTATGTCGATGATCTGCTGTTCAGTCAGGAACTGATGTTCCTCAACAGCTTCTGCCGCAGTCCGCGCGTGGTGTTCCATAGCACCAGCGTCATCGCCCAGCAGGAAGCGGCGCGCTCGGGATTGGGCATTGCCGTGCTGCCTTGCTACATGGCCGCGTCGGACCCGGATCTGGTGGCGTTGTTGCCGGATGACAGCATCGAGCGCAGTTACTGGATCAGTACCCGGCGCGAGCTGCACAAGTCGGTGCGGCTGCGGGTGGTCTGGGATTATGTCGTCGGCCTTTGCGAGGCGGAGCAGGAGCTGTTGCGCGGCTAGTCCTGCCCCGCACAAATCCCCCTGTGGGAGCGGGCTTGCTCGCGAAAGCGGTATGTCTGTGACGTAGATATCGACTGACACTACGCCTTCGCGAGCAAGCTCGCTCCCACAGGGTTCTGCGGTTGCTGCCGGATGACAGCATCGAGCGCAGTTACTGGATCAGCACCCGGCGCGAGCTGCACAAGTCAGTAAGGTTGCGGGTGGTCTGGGATTATGTCGTCGGTCTTTGCGAGGCGGAGCAAGGCCTGTTGCGCGGCTGATCCTGCCCACACAATTCCCTTGTAGGAGTGAGCCTGCTCGCGATAGCGGTGTATCAGGCGACTTCTGCTTCACAGTCATGCCGCTATCGCGAGCAGGCTCACTCCTACAAGGGATCGCATCTGGGGTTGAATAATATATGGATATCCGTATATTCGGTTTTCCATATGTTCGAACCCGCACTCCTATGCTCACCCCCACAGAACTGTTCAAAAGCCTGGCCGATGAAACCCGTGCCCGCGCCACCTTGCTGATTGCCGAGCAGGGTGAGCTGTGTGTCTGCGAGCTGATGTGCGCCCTCGACGACAGCCAGCCGAAAATCAGCCGCCACCTCGCGCAACTGCGCAGCAATGGGTTGTTGCTCGATCGCCGTCAGGGTCAGTGGGTCTATTACCGGCTCAACCCGGAGCTGCCGGATTGGGTTCACCAGATCCTCAAAGTCACCGCGACGGCCAACGCCGATTGGCTCAAGGACAATGCCTGTCGCCTGCACAACATGGATGGCCGTCCTGCCCGCGAAACCGCGTGCTGCTGAATTTCTAATATCCCCGGAGCTATCCATGCGTGTCCTGTTCATGTGCACGGCCAACAGTTGCCGCAGCATCCTTTCCGAAGCCATGTTCAATCATCTGGCGCGCGAGGGTTTCGAGGCGGTGAGCGCCGGCAGTTTCCCCAAGGGCCAGGTGTTGCCACGCAGCCTGACGACGCTGCAACAGGCCGGTATCGCTATCGACGGTTTGTACAGCAAAGGCAACGACGCCTTTGAAGGCAACCCGCCGGACATCGTCATCACCGTCTGCGACAAGGCAGCGGGCGAAACCTGCCCGGTGTACTTCGGCCCGGCGATCAAATGTCATTGGGGGCTGGAAGATCCCTCTGATGTGAGCGGTGACGAGGCCGCAGTGGATGCCGCGTTCCGTGCCACGCTGGCGATCATCGAGCGCCGCTGCGCAACCTTCCTCGGTCTTCCTTTCAAATCACTCAGCCGCGTTGAGCTTCAGCGCGAACTGGATCGCATCGGCTCCCTCTGAGCCGGAGGACGTATGTCAGAGCACCTGCCCAATCTTGATCACAGCCTGTTCGAAGGCCGGATCACATCACCTTCGCACGAACACAAACCGCGCATCCTGCTGCTCTACGGCTCGACCCGCGAACGCTCCTTCAGTCGTCTGCTGGTGGAGGAGGCCGCACGCTTGCTGGAGCACTTCGGTGCCGAGACGCGCATCTTCAATCCGTCCGGTCTGCCGTTGCCTGACGACGCCCCGGTCGACCATCCCAAAGTCCAGGAACTGCGCGAGCTGGTGCTGTGGTCGGAAGGTCAGGTCTGGTGTTCGCCGGAACGCCACGGCGCGATGTCGGCGGTGTTCAAGGCACAGATCGACTGGATTCCCCTTGAGCTCGGTGCGGTGCGTCCGACCCAGGGCAAAACCCTCGCGGTGATGCAGGTCTGCGGCGGTTCGCAGTCGTTCAACGTGGTCAATCAACTGCGCGTGCTGGGGCGCTGGATGCGCATGTTCACCATCCCCAATCAGTCTTCGGTGCCCAAGGCGTTCACGGAGTTCGACGAGGCGGGGCGGATGAAACCGTCAGCGTTTTATGACCGCGTGGTTGATGTGATGGAAGAGCTGGTGAAGTTCACCGTGCTGCTGCGCGAGCGCCAGGATTTTCTGGTGGATCGTTATTCCGAACGCAAGGAAAGCGCCGAGCAGTTGATGGCGCGGGTCAATCAGCGCTCGATCTGAAATGCACAAACCTTCTAGCCTCAACGCGCCGATTGTGGATTACTGGCCCCAGCCCACCACTGTACGCACGCCATGAGCAACTGGATCGACCTTGCCCGCGACCGGGAGACCGGCATCGAAACCCTGCACGCGCATTTCGCCGGGCATGCGCACGCCTACGATCCGCACTGGCACGAAACCTACCTGATCGGCTTCACCGAGCAAGGCGTGCAGCGCTTCAACAGCCGTCGGGCGCGGCATGACAGCACGCCGGGCAAGGTGTTCATGCTGGAACCCGGCGACATTCATGACGGCGATGCGCCGAGCCCGGACGGCTTCACCTATCGCATGCTCTATCTGCAACCGGCATGGCTGGAGCAAGCGCTGGACGGTTTGCATCTGGGCAGTTACGGCAGCGGCTTGCCGGGGATCGGCAGTGTGCTCAACGATGATCCCGAACTGGCCCGGGCCACCTTGTTTGCCTTCAATGCGCTGCATCAGCAGGACGTGCGCATGGTGCGCGATGTGGCGCTGGATGCCTTGCTCGAACGACTGGCGATTCATCTGTACCGGCGACCGCAACCGACCGCTGCCAACCGCGCGCCATTGATTGCCCGGCAGGCACGCGATTACCTGGTGGCCTACCACGAGCAAGACATCAGCCTGCAAACCCTGGCCGACGTCTGCGGCACCGACCGTTTCCGCCTGACCCGCGCGTTCAAGGCCGCTTATGGGCTCGCCCCCCACGCGTGGTTGATCCAGCTGCGCCTCAGCCGTGGCCGACAGATGCTCGCCGCCGGCATGCAGCCAGTGGAAGTCGCCAGCCGCCTCGGCTTCGCCGACCAAAGCCATCTGGGCCGCTGGTTCGTGCGTGCCTACGGCATCACGCCGGGCGCCTATCAGCAGCGCGCCATCGGCACGTTTCGACGCTGAACAAACGTTCAAGACCAACACGCTGCTCAGCCATCACAGTAGGCCCTGACTTTCTACAGGGCCGTGCCATGCTTGCGTTCATCCTCTTTGCTTTCGTTGCCTCGATCACTCCGGGGCCGACCAACCTGATCGTCCTCAGCACCAGCGCCCGACGCGGCTGGCGGCCGTGCCTGCCGATCATTCTTGGTGCGGGGCCGGGCGCCGCGTCGTTGGTGTGGGTGGCCGGCGCTGGCGCCAGTACGCTGATGCTGCCCGGTGTGCGCCCGGTGATCAGTGCGCTGGGGATGGGCTGGATGCTGTGGCTGGCGTGGCAGATTTTCACCGCGCCGGCCACCGCCATCGATCCCGCTGCCGGCGAGGAAAAAGCCGAACTGGGCCTGCTCGGCGCCGCGCTGTTGCAATGGGTCAACCCCAAGTCGTGGATGATGGCGATCGCCGTGATCAGCGTATTTACCGCACAAGGGCAGGGCTTGAACGCGTTGTGCCTGGCGTTCTTTCTGGTGTCGTTGCCGTGTCTGGCGCTGTGGGCGTTGCTCGGTCGCGGTGCGGCGCGCTGGTTGAGCAATCCGGCGCAGTTGCAGTGGCTGAACCGGATTCTGGCGGTGTTGCTGGTGGTGTCATCCGCCGCTGCGTTGCTGCACAACTGAGCCAAGAGGCATCGACAAGGTGGCGCGCAAGCCGCCCTCAGGCCGGTTGACCAAGGTAATCCGCCCGCCCAGACGCAATGCGATGGTGTTGACGATGGTCAGCCCCAAGCCCGCACCTTGTGTGTTGCCGCGGCTGTAAAAGCGTTCGAACAGACGCGCCCGATCCGCTTCGTCTATTCCCGGGCCCTGATCCTCCACGCTCAGCAGGCACCAGCCCTCGGCCTGGCTCAGTTTGACCGTGATCACGCCGTGCTCCGGCGAGAAGTTGGCGGCGTTGGTGATCAGGTTGCCCAGGGCAATGTCGATCGCAGCGGTACTGGCCATGACGTGGAACGGTTGTTCGCCGTCCTCGAAGGCCAGTTCCAGGTGTTTGCTCAACAGCCACGGCGTCAGTTGCACGAGGCTGTTGCGCACGGTTTCGTTGAGATCGATGCGCTGCAACGGCGGCGGGTTGGATTTCGGTTCGAGGCGGGCCATGGTCAGCAACTGGTTGACCAGACGGCTGGTGCGGTCGACGCCGGAAATCAGAAACTGCAACGACTCGCGGCGCTCCTGTTCGGTACCGGCCTCCAGCAGGTTTTGCGCATGCACCCGCAGCACCGCCAGTGGCGTGCGCATCTCGTGGGCGGCGTCGGCGATAAAGCGCCGTTCGCGGCCAAGCACCTCCTGAATCTGCGCGAGCATGCGGTTGAGCGCTGCCTGCATCGGTTCCAGTTCGCTGGGCAGCGGCGTCAGTTGCAGCGGCTCCAGCGAGCCGCTGTGTCGGGCGCGCAAGGTTTGCGCCATGTTCGCCAAGGGCCTGAGTCCCCAGCCGATCGCCAGCCAGACCATCGCCGCGAGTATCAGGCTGCCGAGCACGTTCGGCCACAGCGTGTGGCGCACGATGCGATCAACCAGATCGGCGCGCACATCATCGCGTTCGCCGACCCAGATGCGCAGACCGTTCCGCGGGTCTTCGAGCATGAAGGCGCGCCAGTGACGGTTGTTCAAGTCGACCACATCGCTGAAGCCCGGCTTCGTCGGCGGGGCGGTGAACGACGGGGCACTGGCGGTGTGCACCAGCACCTCGTTTTTCGGGTTCCACACCTGGAAGGCGATCTTGCTTTCGTAAGGATGGCCGTCGACGCGTGGCTTGGCTTCGCCGAGCGCCTGATTGAACGCCTGATACAACTGCGAGTGATCCTTGCTCGCCATCGGCATGCGCATCACGCCTTGCAGCAGGCGAGCGTTTTGCGCCAGTTGCGCGTCGTAGACTTCGGCGATTTCGTGGTTGCTGTCGTGCAGGTTGAACACGCTGAGCACCGCAAGACCGGCGAGCAACAGCCCGATGATCAGCGTCAGCGTACGGCGACGAATCGAGGTCATCGACGCTCCTCCACCAGATAACCCACACCGCGAATGGTGCGGATCAGGTCGGTGGAGAATTTTTTGCGCAGGTGATGGATGTGCACTTCCAGGGTGTTGCTCTCGGCTTCTTCGTTCCAGCCGTAAAGCAACTGGATCAGTTGGTCGCGGGTCATCACCCGGCCCGGCGGCGAGAGCAATTCATGCAGCAACTGATATTCCTTGGGCGTCAGCGCGACAGGTTGACCCTGATAGCTGACCTGCTGGGTGCCGGGGTTGAGGCTGATCCCGGCGTGTTCGATCAGCGCCTGGGCGCGCCCGGCACTGCGACGCAACAAGGCGCGCAGGCGTGCCTTGAACTCATTGAGGTCGAAGGGTTTGACCAGATAGTCGTCGGCGCCGGCGTCCAGCCCGGCGATGCGGTCTTCGGTGGCATCGCGCGCGGTGAGGATCAGCACCGGCAGGTTCGAACCGCTGTCGCGCAGACGACGCAGCACTTCGAGGCCGTCCATGCGCGGCAGGCCCAGATCGAGTACGGCAACGTCAAAGGTTTCACTGAGCAGCGCATGCAACGCGCTGCTGCCATCCTTTAACCAATCGACGGTGTAGCCCTCGCGCCCCAACGCCTGATGAATGCCTTCACCGAGGGCTACGTCATCCTCAATCAGTAATAAACGCACGCGGACTCCTGTCAGTCGAGTTTCTTGTTCACGTCCACCAGCAGGGCGGCGATCTCTTTGCGGCGCCCGGCGTCAGCGGTTTCCCGGCCCGGGCGCGGGGCGGCCTGCTGGGCCTTGAGCAGCGCGACCCTGGCTTCAGCGTAGCGCTTCTGACGGTAGAGGTGATCGCCCCAGAAGTACAGACTGTCGATGCCCTCCGGATTCAGTTGCAGCGCTTGCTTGAGCAGTTGCTCGGCCTTGTCGCTGTCGCCGAAACCGATCGGCCAGCCCGGGACGCGATCATACAGCGCGGCGAGGCTGGTGTAGGCCGAGCCTTGCAAGGCTTTGGGGTCGAGTGTCAGGGCTTTTTCCAGATCGGCCTTGGCGTCCTTGGCCTTGCCCAATGCACCGAGTCCGCCCTGAGCGCCGGCCCAACTGCTGGTGACGATGCCTTTCCAGATCCACGCTTCGGCCACTGCCGGACGCTGGGTGGTAAAGGCAGTGGCTTCGGACGACAACTGCTCGAACGCGGCGGCGCGCTGTTTTTCTGCCACTTCATATTGGATGTGCGCCCAGCTCTGCTGGATGCCGTTGAGGCGTTGCTGATCGGCAGGCTCAAGCGCCCAGACGCTTGGGCTGAGGGCGGCGAGCAACAGGCATGCGGAAAGTCTTTTCATGATTTTGGCGGCTCGTTGTCAGGTTTCTCACTGAGGCGGCGAATCAGCGGCAACTGCTTGCGCAGGCCTCGATCCACCAGATGTGGCAGCAGATTGTTCAGGCGTACGAAGAAGCGCTCCGGCCAGCCCAGATACAGGTCGCGGCGGTCGCCGGCGATCGCGTGGATCACCGCCGAGGCGACGGTTTGCGGGTCATCGACGTTGGCCTTGAGCGCATCGTTCAAGGCTTGCGCCGCCGCACTGTTCATCGAAGTGCGCGTGGCCCGGGGCGCGACGTAAAGCACGTTGACCCGGGTGTCGGCCAGTTCGCGGCGCAGCGCTTCGGAGAATCCGCGCAGGGCGAACTTGGTCGCGCAATAACTGGCGTAACCGGGGTAGCCGATCGAGCCGTAAGTGGAACCGACGTTGACCACCATCGCGCTGTCAGCCTGTTTGAGCAGTGGCAGCAGCAGTTTGGTCAGGCACATCGGTGCGCTGATGTTCACCGCGAGCATTGCGTTGATGTCGCTGTCATCCAGCTGTTCAAGCATGGCGAAATGATTGACCCCGGCCGCGTTGATCAGCAGGTTGATGCCGCCAATGGCTTCGGCGGCGGCCAGCACTTTGCGCCGGTCGCTGAGGAAGGTCAGGTCGGCGGCGACCCAGCACAGCGAATTCGGGTAGCGCTCAAGCAACGGCGCCAGCGCCTGCTCATGCCGCGCCACCGCCAATACCTGGGCGCCGGCGGCGCACAAGGCCTCGGTGATGGCCATGCCGATGCCGCCACTGGCGCCGGTCAACACCACCCGCGCATCACGCAGCTGCATGTTGAGCCTCCGCATCACGCGGCAGGCCACGGAACATGTCGGTGTATAGGCGATAGACGACTTTCGAGGCGTGGATCACTGCTGCCTGATCGTCTGGATCTTCCAGCTTATTCATCAAGCGGCGATAGGTTTGCATGTGCTCGATGTCCAGCGAACCGTGCGAGCTGAGGTAGCTGAACGCGGTGTCCGGCAGCGCCAGACGTTCGCGAATGCTGCCCGCCGCATGGGTGGCCAGGGCGATGCTGGTGCCTTCAAGCACATTCACCATGCCGAACAGGCCCACCGGATTACCCCGGGCGATCAAGTCGTAGAGGAAGCTGACCATCAATTCGATCGGCAGCGACGGCTGGCCCTCGCGTACCGCATCGCGGTCACCGCCACACGCGGCGATGTCGTTGAGCACCCACTGTTCATGGCCGTATTCGTCTTCGATGTATTCGCAGACGGCCTTGCGCAGCCACTCCAGCCGTGTCGGCAGGCGCGCGCCGCAGGCCATCATCAACGGCACGGTGTGGCGCACGTGGTAATACGCCTGAGCCAGAAATGCCCGATAGCTTTGCAGGCTGACCTTGCCTTGCAGGGCATCGAGGATGATCGGCAGGTTGAACAGCTCGTGGCGTTCCTGCTGCGTGGCTTCTTGCAGGGTGTCGAAAAAACTCATGATGCGGACTCCTCGGAAACAGCGGATTCAGTCAATTGGGCGTGGTACAGCGCGACAATCGCCTCGCGGCGCGGGCGACCATTGGCGGTGAGCAAACCATTGGTGGCGGTGAACGGTTGCGGCAGGCGCGTCCAGCGGTGCACCTGGGCGTAATCGGGCAAGGCTTCGTTGGCTTCGGCGACCGCTGCCGCCAGCTCCGCGTCGCTGCAATCGGCACGGTGCGGCCAGAGCAAGGCGTGGTTGTGCGGCAGAGCCTCGCCGTAGACGAAGGCCTGGGCGATATGGCGGCGCTGGGTCAGTTCCGACTCGACCCATTCCGGGTTGACGTTGCGCCCGAAACTGGTGACGAACTGGTGCTTCTTGCGGCCCTTGAGGTAGAGGAAACCTTCGGGGTCGAACTCGCCCAGATCGCCGCTCGGCCACCATTCATCAGCGTATGGCGCGTCCCCCAGATAACCGAGCAGCGCCGAGCCCTTGATCAGTACTTCGCCGTCTTCGGCCAGGCGCACTTCAACGTGCGGCAGCGGCTGGCCGACGCTGCCCGGACGCCGTGCGCCGGGGCGATTGAGGCACACCACCGAGGCGCATTCGGACAAGCCATAACCTTCGAAAACCGGCAGGCCGACACGCTGCGCTCGGTGCAGCAAGTCCTCCGAGACCCGCGCACCACCGACGGCGGCGAAACGCAGTTTTTGTGGATCGAAGGCTTTCTGTTCGGCAGCGCTGACCAACATCAGCAACAGTTGCGGCACCAGAATCAGACTCTCCGGCGCACGTCCGGCCAGATAACCCAGCAGGTGCGGTACATCGACGCCGCTGGCGCCCTGTATGCCCAAGGTTTTCTGGCTCGGCAGACTCAGCGTCGCACCGGCGTACAGCGCGGCGTAGCAGCCGAGGTTTTCCAGCAGAATCGCCAGCGGCAACAACGCCAGATGGTGCTGTGGATCGGTGGATTTGCTCGCTTGATCCAGCTCCCGCGCCACACGCAGCAGACTGTCGGCACTCAGGCACACGCCTTTCGGTGTGCCGGTGGTGCCGGAGGTGAAGGTCAGTTTGGCGGTGCCGGCCGGCAGGCGACTCGGGCCGCTGAACTTGCGGCACCAGAACTCGCCGCGCTTTTCGTAACCGGCGGCGAGCAGCTCGGCCGCCAGCTCCGGTTCGGCAATCACCCGTTCGGCCTGGCTCTGTTCCAGACAATGGGCACGTTGCGCGGGGCTGAAAAACGGCGGCAGCGTCACGCAGGTCAAGCCCTCGAACAGCACGGCCAGATCCCACAGCATCGCATCGACGCCGTTATCCAGTGCCAAGGCGATCACCTGCGCCTGTTCATCGCGCAGGCGCTCTTGGCGATACAGCACCTCGGCGTAAACAGTGGCGTAATCGAGTTTCAGCGTATCGCCCCACAGCGCGGTGCAGTTGTCATTGCGCCGGGCATGGTCGCGCAGGGTTTCCTGGAAGCGTTGCAGTTCAAGCGACATGGCAGGCTCCTTCAATCGAGGTCGGCAGTCCCAATCGAGTGAACAGGCCGATATTGCGCAAATGGATGAAGCCGGCGCGGATGTTACCGACGTGCACCCACGGCTTGCTTTCGTAATAACTGCCCCAGTGTTGACGCTCGTCACCCAGGCGATCCGGGTCGGCGGCGCATAATGTCACTGGCTTCAGACCGAGCCGATGGAAGCTGTTGACCAGCCCGATGTTGCCGGTGAACGTCACCCATTCCAGGCCGCCCATGGCCAGCAGGTAGGTGATGGCGATGATGCTCATGCGTGCGCTGCCGGTGTCGCTGGCGGCGAGGTTGCCGACTTCGACGATGCCGGTGCGATCCACCGGACGATCCGCCGCAGCGCTGATCAACGGTTCGATCGGTTCATCCAGATAGCGCTCGAGAAACAGCGGCTCTTGATGTGCACGACGTACACCGGCCACCGCACACAGCTCACCGTCGCCGTTGTGCATGCCGAACAGCTCGGGCATAAAGTGCCGAATGTCGGCGCCGTGGGCTTTGCGAAAACGCTGCTGGATGAAAGCTTCGAAAGTCTCTCGCAGCGCGTCGTCGGGCAAGGCGCCGGTCAACGTCATCTGCGGCGTTTCGGCTTGACCGAAGCGCAGGGGAAGGGGAATGTTCCAGTCGAAATCGGGCATGGGCAGAACGCCTCCCTCAATGATTTGAGCGCAGTATCGGAGGCGTTTCTTAACGAAGTCTGAAGGTGAAAAAAGGTTAATCAACGGGCAATCTTCAGATTGTCTTAAGACTGCAAGGGCAGGGTGGCACCGTCGGTTCGCCCTGCAACCGGATCGAGACTGTCGAACGAATCGACCGTCACTCACGACAATCACGAGGCGCTACTTATGACCCGCGACACCGCCGTAACCCGTTATGGAAAACTGTCAATTACGTTGCACTGGCTGATGCTGGCGCTGTTCGTCGGCGTCTATGCCTGTGTCGAAATCAAGGGCTTCATGCCCAAGGGCAGCGAAGCGCGCGGCCTGCTGATGGGCTTCCACGGCCTGTTCGGCGCGAGCATTTTCGTCCTGGTGTGGGTGCGTCTCCTCGGCCGCTTGAGCCCACGCCCGCCGATCACTCCCAAGCCCCCTGCCTGGCAGACTGGCATCTCGCACCTGATGCACCTGGCGCTGTACGTGCTGATGATTGCCACGCCGATCCTCGCCTGGCTGATGCTCGCTGCTGCCGACAAACCGTTCCCGTACTTCGGCTTCCACGTCCCGGCACCAGTCGCCATCGACCCGGACTTCGCCAAACAGCTCAAGTACTGGCATGAAACGCTGGGCAGCGCCGGCTACTGGCTGATCGGCTTGCACGCGGCGGCGGGGCTGTTTCACCACTACTGGGTGCGGGATAACACGCTGGTGCGGATGTTGCCGGGGCGCACGGAATAACCTTGATCTACCTGTAGGAGTGAGCCTGCTCGCGATAGCGGTAGACCCGTCAGCACGGATGTCGACTGAACAGACGCCATCGCGAGCAGGCTCACTCCTACAAGTTTTGTGGTGTGTTCAAGTGTTCGACGCTTCAGGTTTTGCACCTGCCTGCCGATGAAATCTGCACGATTTTAACGGATGCCGTTCATGAACAAGGTTGTTGCTCTACTGGCGCTCACCGCCCTCATTGCAGGCTGCAAAACCAACAGCGCTTATACCCAGGTCGCGGATTTCCCCGCTCTGCGTTGCTTCGCCTACTGGGACGATAAAGCCATCACCTCGCTGGAAGTCAGCTACATCCGCGACCTGAGTCAGAGCGGTAACCTGCCGTGCACGATCATGCTGGGCAACCTGTACGAGAAGGGGCGCGGTGTACCGCAGGACTTTTCCAAAGCCAAGGCCCTCTATCAATCCGTAGCCGGTAAAGACGCCAGCGCCTACGGTCAACTTGGGCGCATGGCTGAAGAAGGCATCGGCGGGCCGGTCAATGACACCGATGCGCGGCAGTTTTATCAGCGTGCCGTGAGCAAGCCCGAGCAGCAGCGCAGTGAAGCCAAACTGGCCAAATACATGGAGGACGGGCGCGGTGGTCCGCAGGATCTGCAAGGCGCGCTGACGCATTACTTCAACGCCACGCAGTATCTCGGTGATGACGCGTGGCAAGGCATCGAACGCCTGCGCGCCAAAGGCTTGCCTCTGACGATCGAGCAGCAACAGCGCTACAACAATCTCTTTGTCAGCAGCGTGCAAAGCGGCCTCAAGAAACGCATCACCGCCATAGAGAAGTCTCTGGAGAACAACGTCAATCCGACGTCTGCCAGCAAGCCAGTGCAGGTACAGCTGGAGTACACCCCGGGCGCATCGGCCCCGGTGGTTTCGATACGGCAAAGCTCGGGCGATAGCGCCCTTGATCAAAGAGTCATGCAAGGCTTCAGCGATTATCGCTTTCCCGGTGACCCGATCATGCCACCGGGCCAGAAGAGCTATCAGGCGATCCCGATCGTCAGGACGGACGGCAAGAGTCCGCGGCAGAGATTTGACGAGAGCAGAAAGAACTGAGTCTTCCCTCGATTGAATCAGCTCCAACCGTGGCACCTTAAATCGATATGAACGGATGACCCTCATGAACAAGGCAGTTGCTATTCTGGCCCTCACGATCCTCGTTGCAGGCTGCAAAACCACTCCACCCACTCCTCAGGAAGCAAGTCTCACCGGCACTCGCTGCCTGCTGTTCGCCAAGGTGAGTGACCTTTCCGCCGATCGCGTCGACTACATCCGCGACGCCAGCAACAACGGCAACCTCAACTGCAAGCTTGCGCTCGGCGCTTTGTATGAGTTTGGTCGTGGCGGTTTATCGGCGGATGTGCGCAAGGCGCGCTCCCTGTATGAGTCTGTCGCTACGGTGGACGGCGCCGGTTATAAGCAACTGGCGCGCATGGCCGAGGAGGGCCGCGGGCAGGCGCCCGACGCTGTCGAGGCGCGACGGCTTTATCAGTTGGCGCTCGCACACCGAGAAAGCTTCAACAGTGAGTTCGCGCTGGCCCGGTTGATGGAAGAGGGCCGAGGTGGCCCGCAAGACCTGTCCGGGGCGCTGACGCATTACCTCAACGCCACCCAGCAAATCGATGACCAGGCGTGGGCCGGTGTGCAGCGGGTCCGCGCCCAGGGGTTGACCCTGACTGCCGAACAGACACAGCGCTACAACGAAAAATGGTACGACGCTGTTAGCACCAGTCTCGCAAGTACGGTGTACGACACCGAGTTGCTGTTGAACAGACAGATCAAACCCGGCACCGCGAGTAAACCGGTCACGTTGGAGGCGAAAGGCAAACCCGGTTCGCTGGTGCCGCAACTCACCTTGGTCGAAAGTTCTGGCAATCACGACGTGGACCAGGCCGTACTCAAGGCCCTCAGCGAATACCGCTATCCCGCGCTGCCGATCCTCAAAGCAGGGCAGGAATCGTGGTCATCCGAATTCCCGGTGAAGGTCGGCGTGAACTGATCGGGCTGGCCGGGCCACTTGCCGGAACAGCGTCCCGCGTCCACTCTATGACCTGCCGACAAGGAGCGTCCGCCGACCCTCCGTCGTGACCCAAGGGAGCTGGCAGCATGAGCGAAGACAACAAGGTAAAAGGCCCGGCGTCGTACTTTCCCGCTATCGAAAAAAAATATGGCCAGCCTATCGACCACTGGCTGAACCTGCTCGCCGGCATCACCGACAAGAAGCACATGGAACTGGTGGCGTGGCTCAAGGAGGAACACGGCATGGGCCACGGTCATGCCAACGCCTTGGTTGCGCATCATCTGACGGTTAAAAAGTGAGGGCAGAGCAGCGATGAATTTCTCCCACCGGCCAGTGACGGCCGACGACGTCAACACCCTCTGCAGCTTTCCGCAAGGCGAACAAGAGCTGTTCTTCATGTTCCCGAAAGCGAGCTTCCCGCTGACGGAAGAGCAGATGCACACCGCGATCAGCCAGCGCTTCGACTCCACGGCGTTCTTGGCCAACGGCGAGTTCGTCGGCTTCGCCAACTTCTACCGTGCCGAGCACGACGGCGTCTGCTGTATCGGCAACGTCATCGTCGCGCCATACGCCCGGGGCCAGGGTGTCGCTCGCTACATTGTCGAAACCATGACCGCCGTCGGCTTCGAAAAGTATCAGGCCAGGGAAGTGCAGCTGTCCTGCTTCAACGAAAACACCGCAGGGTTGCTGCTCTACCCGAAACTCGGCTTCGTGCCGTTCTCCATCGAAGAACGCCCGGCACCGGGCGGCAGACGCGCAGCCCTGATCAACATGACCCGCCACCGCCAATAGCCATCCCCCAATCCCTGTGGGAGCCGGGCTCGCCCGCGAAGACGCCAGCCCGACCAAACGCCCTCCCAAGTCTGACCCAAAACCTGTGGGAGCGAGCCTGCTCGCGAAGACGCCAGCCCAGTCAAAACGAGTTCCCGAGCCTGACCGCGAACCTGTGGGAGCGGGCTTGCTCGCGAAGACGCCAGCCCAAACGACACCGTACTGCATCCATAAACACGATCATCCAGGCACCCGATGACTCAAACCTCCTCACCCCTAAGCTGACGGCTCATCAGATCACAACTCGCCGACCACGACGTCAGCCACTCCGGCATCTCGGGTGACTGTTCAGGCAACCCCAACTCCCTGACAAACTCACCCGGCGCAATCGTGCCTTTCGCCGAACGAAACAGCCCACGCATGACCACCACGCCGATCACCCGTCCCTTGCTCACGAAGCGATGCTCCATGAAGCTCCATTTGTCGTCCCAGCCAAGCATCCGGCTGTGAATTTCAAACGCTTCAAACAGCTTCAGCTCACGCCGAAACTTACCCCACGTATCGCCAACGATCGGCAACGCTTTAGCACGCAGCGCCACCCGAAACGCGCCACTGCGCAACACAAAATCCATGCGCCCGACGTCAGCCAGGGTGAAGTAGCGACCATTGGTGACGTGCCGATTCAAATCAAGATCCAGCGGCCACACGCGCATGCGGATAACGGTGGATTCCAGCGCATTGACCGGTTTGCGCCACGGTCGGCGAAAAAGCATGCAGAGCAGTCGAAACCACAGATTCATCAGTACGTCAGCCAGTTGAAAAGAGCGCTGCACTCTAGCGAGCCGGGCGATGGCGAGGTAGGTGCGTAAATGACTTTTTTGGACGGAACGGTGCATTCCGATCATTGCCGGGTGGGTGCTGGATCGGTAGCCCGTTCAACCGACGGATCAACAGGAAATAATCGCGGTGTTTAAACGAAGCCTGCCGTTACCACCGAAGCCCTACAACGCCTTGCGCCATCGCCTACGAGTACGCCAGAATCCGCCGGCTTGTGCGTCTAGGGCGCGGGTTCTATCGTCTGTCGGTCGCTGAAAAACAGTGATCGGGTTTGGTAGCCCGCCATAACTAGTCGCATTGCGCACCGTTCGCAGACCTCATCAGGTCGCTGCTCAATGGTGGCCATGCGCAGGACACCTTCGGGTGTGCCGGGTCCTAGTTACCGGTCTACCAACCCGCGTGTGGCCGCCACCCTTCGTTTGGTAGCGAAGGTGAAGGCTCCTCTTTCAATAACTAGGAGTTTCACCATGATCAAACCAACACCCAACCCGCCAGAAACCGACCTCGCATCGCCCTACGAATCCCTCGATTCCAAAAAGCTCCACGAAGCCGCCGAACGCGCCCTCGACCATTACCTGTCCCCGGCCACCCAAATCATGGCCAGCCCCCACAAACCCGAACCCATGTACCTCGCCAACCCGAAGTGCGACACCGAATCCCTGCTCGCCAACGCCAGCGAAACCCTCGGCTCCGCCAGCGAAATGCTCAACAACTTCGCCGCCATGCTCGACACCTCCCACCGCAAAACCGCACTGGGCATCGCCCAGGTCGTCATGCTCGGCGAACTCGCCGTAAACCAGGCCCTCGACAACGTCGAAATCGCCCACTGACCACCCCGTGCGACGAGCCAAACCCTCGTCGCACCCAGCAATTTCAACCGAGCTGGCACAGAGCCACGCCTTGCGCCTCCAGGCCTCGGCTGTCACCCTTCGGCCCGTTCTTCAAGGATCAGAACAAGGAATCAAGGATTGAGTGGCTACGTTCCCAACCCCCCGAAAAACTACCGCTACGAAGAAGCCAAACCCGTCGATATTCATGCCCAGCGTTGGGCTGAGTATGAGAAGCATGGGAAAGAGCCTGCGCGCGAGCCTGAGAAAATCGGCATTGCGTTGAGGATTGGGGTTTTCTTTGATGGTACTGGTAATAACGCGAATAACACGGCAGCAGGGCTGCTGTGTGGTGCGCAGCATCCGATTGCGCCGCAGGATATTCCTGCGAGTTGCATGCCTTACATGAGTGATCCGGATAGCAGCTACGGTAACGATGTCAGCAACGTGAAAAAGCTGAGCGACTTGTATGACGCCGTACCAGACGCTGTAGGAGAGGGATTACATAAGAGCACTTCACGTGTCATCTATATCGAAGGCATCGGCACACGAGCGGGTGAAGAAGACAGCAAGTTCGGCGCTGGCACCGGTCGTGGAGAAACGGGTGTAGCGGGGCGAGTCGAATCCTCGTTCCCAAAAATTCAACAAACGATCAGCCGAGTTTTGGTCGATAACCCGGGCAGTGAAATCAGTTCCCTGACCTTTGATGTATTTGGGTTCAGTCGCGGCGCTGCGGCTGCTCGCCATTTTGCCAATGAGCTTGTCCGCTCTAGCCGTGGGCCGCTGGGTACAGTCCTGCGTAACCTGCCCAGAGCCTTCAGCCCCAAGTTTATCGACCAATACAAAAGCGATATCAATGTGGGCTTTATTGGCTTGTTCGATACCGTTCCCTCAATTGCAGGTTGGTCCAATCTGGGGAACATCAAAAGCTCCATTGCGACGGGCATCAAACTGTATCTGGATCGTCGCTTTTTTACCGACGTCGTCCAATTGTCTGCCCGAGATGAATGCCGGGCCAACTTCGCCCTCAGTCGTGTCAAAGCAGATCACCTGGAAATTACCCTGCCGGGTGTGCATTCCGACATTGGTGGCGGTTACCTGGAGGAGGCAGAGGAGTGTGTCCTTGTCACGCCTATGCAAACACTCATCGTGTCTCTAAATACAGATGTGACCACTACCTCGATTTATCGCGATGCCGTGAATGCCAAAAGCCAATGGCTAGCTAAAGGCTGGCCTGCTGACATGCTCGAAGTCGTAACACCTGAGGCGTTATCAATGCCGGATAGCCCACAGGACAGATTGAGTCCAAGGCAGAAGCGCGTGTACGCCGCACTTCAACTCAAACGCCCCGTGAGTGGCTTGTTATCCAGGGTCTATCTGCGGGTGATGCATCGTTTGGCGAAAGAAAAGGGAGCTCGTTTCAACGACATTCCAGACACTCCGGATCTCGCCATTCCCCCAGAGCTTCAAGCCATGTGTGATCGGTTTTTAGCAGGTAACTACAGCACCACACCGCAAGAAGAACAATTGCTCAAACTCAAGTACATTCACACGTCCGCCAACTGGAACCATCCACTTGGTCGAAGGGACGGCAGCGGCATCAATGCGGTTTACATCAATGCCCCCACGGAGGACGCAATCCGTGTGCAACACCCCCACGTACCCGACTGGACGCTTTGGTGATGAAAGTTCTTGTAACTCTGCTGTGCGCATTATTCATGGCTGGATGCCAATCTGCTGATTCCTTATCGGCGAAAAACGACCCGAAATCGGATTCGTGGGAGCTTGCGTTCACCGAACCCTATTACATGAAGGTTTGGGTTGAGGACAGTGCCGTCGAAGACATAAACGGCAAGCTATTCACGCGGACGGGAGGAGGCACAGCCGCTGGTGGTGAACCAGAGAATGGCAAAGAGTCCGCGCGCGGTTGGCATGCGGTGGGTGCGGCTTCGAAACCAGTGATTGGCGCAGGCTTGCCCAAACGCATTTACGTGCGCTGGCAATCCATCGTCGAGCCGCAGACCTATAAGGTTTGGGTAGATGTGCCTGAAGAGGCGAGGCAACTGATGGTGCAATCGGTCAGTGAGCGGTGCCCGGAAACACCGGAGGAACAGGCCAGCTACAGCGCATCTATTTATCTGGGATTGGCTCCAGGGGGCGTTGTACAAGTTTTTGTTCGAGACGAGTGCCATCGCCCTGTCAAAGCCGCCAGAGCGCAGGCAGAGGTTGAGCAGCTGGGGCCTAGCCAAGGAAAGAACCAAGGGCGCTATGCGTATCCCGTCAGCGAAAAGTCCAAGCGGTATATCGATAAATTCGGCATACCGTACGGGAGTTGGTAATCCTTAAACCAATGAAACAACTCATAACGATACTTTGCGTTTTGTTGATCTCAGGGTGCCAAGAAACTGATCCACTCTCAGCCAAAAATGACCCGAAGTCCGAATGGTGGGAGCTGGCATTTACTGAGCCGGACTACATGAAGGTCTGGGTTGAAAACAGTTCTGTTCAAGACATTAACGGCAGGATTTTCTACAAAACCGGCGGCGGCACCGCTGCAGGGGGAGAGCCTGAAGATGGAACAGAGTCAGCCCGGGGATGGACTGGCGGGGTTGGCGGCAGCGGGAGGAGGGTGATAGGAGCAGACCTGCCAGTTCGAATCTGGGTCCGTTGGCAATCAATCGTCGAACAGAAAACTTGGCAAGCATGGGTAGATATTCCGGAAGAGGCCAGGCAGTTGATGGTGACGTCCGTCAATCAGCGCTGCCCGCGAACTCCCGATCGGCAGGCAAGATTCATGGCATCGATTTATCTCGGCCTGGCTCCCGGTGGCGTCGTGCAGGTTTGGGTAAGAGACTCATGTCATCACCCAGTCAAGGTCGCGCGAGCACAGGCGGAAATTGAACCACTGGGGCCGAGCCAAGGTAAGAACGAAGGACGGTACGCATATCCTGTGAGTGAAAAGGCTAAGCGGTATATCGACAAGTACGGCATTCCATATGGAAGTTGGTAGTCGTGACAAATACTTGAATGGACCCTTTGTAATGAAAGCAACGATTGCACTGCTGGGCGTTTTATTGTTGTCTGGCTGCCAAATAGGAGGACCAGAAACTATGGAACGAGTTGATGCCAGCCCACTGTGAACCAAATCCAAGGATGCCTCACAGGATTTCGACCTCGCTTTCCTGAAACCAGCCAGCAGCAACTACGTTTTGCTTGGCCAGTGTCGGCTGGGATGTGTATACGACAATCGCCAAGCTCCTTTCGGCCCGACTACAGGTCACGTAAAGCAGCCTACGAGTACGGGCTAGTGCGTTGTCCTTGCCGTCACGTTCGTTGTCCCGGTCAGTCTTTGTTGGTTCTTTCACACCCAGCAATTTGTCGTAGCTGAATAAGAAGCCGCCTGCCTCCTCATCGTTGATGACAACCATGACCCGTGGAAACTCCAGTCCCTTTACGCCTTGATGTGTGCCATAGGGTGAAAGGCCATCCGCATAACTCGCAAAGGCGGCCAGCTCCGAAAATGGACGCTCAAGGAATAGCTGGTAGGCGTAGTTGGTCATCGCGTTCGTATCTTCAGGGTCTGGAGCCTCACCAGGAGCTCCCGACACCATTGCCCCAACCAGAGTCTCAGGGACATCAAGCAGTTGGGTTTGCAACAGAAGCGTTGCTACCTCGTTCAGTGTCGGATCGTTTTCTTCGAAAAGGGCGAGCAGGGCATGCGTCGCGTCCTCTACACGCTGCATGTGGGCCGATTGATCCCCTGTTGATTGCATAGTGTCCATGCTGAGCAAGGGAGAGCGAGAGCGCACGGCTTCAAGTAGAAGGAAGTGATCGTCCTTTGCAGTAAGGATGGGAAAAACGCCTTCGCTGAAAACGCGAAGTGCGGGCAGGGTTCCATCCAGCAAGCCTGTTTGAAGGTGCTCAACCGCGTATAGGGGCGTGAACAGCTTCTCGAATCCCATACGCCGTCCAGCCATCTTGTGTTCGAGGATCAAGGTTTTTCGACCTTCAGGGCCGGTCGCCCATTCACCGTCGTCGGTGATTGCAGCCATCGAATGAGCGACGCTCTCCTCAAGATTTTGTGCATGTTCTTGGCTTTGATTAATGCAGTACATGCGCACTACACCCTCAATGGCATCAGGCTTTGGGATCTGCTGATGAGTGTCTGCAGTGCTTCGAATCACGTTGATAAGACCTACCACTCTACGAGGGCAGCGGCGATTGACGAACTTTTCAGGCTTTAGCCAGACACCCGGTATCGCTTTATCGAGGCGCGTTACTCCATGGCTGTAAATTTGTTGCATGGTATCGCCTAGTAGTCCCAGGCAGAAACGTGTCTGCGCCAATTGCTGGACTTTCAGAAAAGCCTCCATTACTGGAGCGTGCGTATCTTGGCTTTCGTCGATCAATACAACTGGGTAGCGGTCTATTAGAACATCCAGCAAGGGGCGCTCAGGAACGAATGCTGCAGTTAACTTGATGACCTCATCGTGATTGAGTGCTTGCCGCTCTCTGTTGTCACCTATGGGGCTGTAGATGAACTTCGTAATCTCGTCGAGATTCTCAAGTCTGCGTGTTTTGCTTTGTAGCTTCCGTCTGTTTGCTCGAGAGGTTTTATTGTCGCCTTTCGAGCGTGCTAGCTCGCCCTCGATTTTCTCAATGTCTTGAGCAAGTTTGATCCTTAGCCACTCTCTAATCTCGTTGTCGAATCCTTGGATTAGGCGCCAGGCGAACGCGTGGATGGTCGAGACTTCCACGAGTGGATCAAACTCCAGCCTCCGTAGAATTTCGTCACAGGCTGCGTTGGTGTAGGTGATAACTGCAATGCGCCGGCCCTCAAACGTCAGGCGTTCTCGCTCGCGGTTTTTGAGTTCGCGGATCGCCTCGACGAGTGAGTGGGTTTTTCCTGAGCCAGCACCTGCGTAAAGAAAAAAACTCTTCGGGTCTGTCAGATTTAGGCAAGCCTGCATAATTGTGTCGGCATCTGCGATAGCTCCCTCGCTCATGGCGTCACCTCCGCGACCTCGGGGGGAATGACCAAAAGCTCCTTCTGCTTGCTTCGCAATTTGGATTCAAGCCACTTAAGACCTTCACTAATGTATTCAGGGATTTCTAGGGTGAGGAAGTTTTCATCACCCAATACTTGCAATACGAAATCTGCCTTCTTTCCTTCGCGTAACTCGTTGAAAAACCCTTCTCCGACGGCTTCCGATGTTTTCGCTTCATTCAAAACCTTTACGAAAGCCTTCATCAGACCAGTGCCGTTTGTCTTTCCTGCAAAGTGACCAGCGTTGCTAAGAACAAAGCTGTCTTCAAAGGTATTTGGAAGAGCTTGTATTGCTTTATCAGTAGCGGGTAGATGGGTGGAAATAGGAGTTTGATAGGCGATGCGTACTGAGTACAGGTCGTCGATCTGGTGCTCTTTTTGGTTCGCTGGCAGCTCAAGCAACTCATCCACTGTGCTGCCCAGATGCATCAGTTTCATCCAGCTCCGCAATGTCGGGTTGTTCGTAATCTGATCTGCGTTTCTTTGCACCGGTTTTGCAGCTTTATTAAGCCCTGCATCGAGGTCTGTAATAACCAGGGTGAGGATGCCAAGGGCGTCTATTAAAGGCCTTAGTCGGTGTGCGTGACTGCCACCGATATCGAGGGTTGTGATGTAGCAGCGATCAAGGAATGGAAACTTATTCCGCAAAAAATGCGGCAGCATCATTCGCTCTGCTGAGCCCTCTACCAAGATGACGGCGTCGGCGAAGAATATGTCTGCGTGCTGTGCCCGCAGATACCTAGTTACGAACTCCTTCGTCTTTGTTCCCCCGCCGAACACGTTAGAGAGATTAGACACTGTCGACACCGGTACACCGATGCCATACATCCCAGCTGGTAGTCGCCTGAAATACCTAAGGTTCTGGTACTCCACTTCATGTGTTACATGGCTGGAGTGCGTGCTCACCAAAAGCTGAGTCTTCAGATTTGGGTAGCGTTCAAGCAAAGCGTCTCTGCATAGAACTTGGTAGGCGTGCCGCACGAACACTTGTTGCACTTGGACATGAAGGTGGGCTTCAGGCTCTTCGATGAGTACGAGGTGGATGGGCTCGACGCGGTCTATTACTTCCGTGCTGGCGGCCCTGGTTTTTCTCAGCCACTCGTCTCTGAAACCCATCATCCGGAAAATCATAGATATCAGGTTTTGATATCCCAACCCGTTAGCGGTCTCT
This sequence comes from Pseudomonas sp. S150, assembly GCF_004526365.1. Classification (NCBI taxonomy): domain Bacteria; kingdom Pseudomonadati; phylum Pseudomonadota; class Gammaproteobacteria; order Pseudomonadales; family Pseudomonadaceae; genus Pseudomonas; species Pseudomonas sp. S150. The sequence goes on along the minus strand of NZ_CP038207.1, from coordinate 4,309,884 downwards.
GGTAAGTGAAGAGGAGGGGCTCCTGGGGCGCCTTGGATTGAGTCCAACTCAAACATGACGGCCGCTTCATGGTTCATGCCGTCAGTTGTTGCCAGGCGACTTGCGACTTTGATGCGTGGGTCATTGCGGCCCGGGTAGCCCAATCCCTCGACCTCTCTAATAGCAGGTTCGAAGCTGCTACCTAGCTTCGTATCGAATGCCGACTGGGCTGCTTCTATCGCGCGTAATGCTTCGAGGTCTGAGATATCTGGGCTGTCACCTGGATCAAGGTGTCGGGAGTAATAGGATCTGAGCTGTTCCGAGAGTTTTCGAGCGCCACTGGGTCTAGTGCTATCGCCTTGATTTTCGTCCGAATGGTCGCCGAATCCACGTTGTGCATTGATTTCATGTACTCGAATTAATCCGCTGAGAGGATTACTTTCCAAGGGAAGGGCAGTGGGGCTCAATTGCTGCATTTGCGCCATTCGAGTCGACTTGTCAGGTTTCTCAAGTTGTTTTGGATCTAGGCGGTACCAACGGATCTTGAATTTATCCCCCAGTCGACGGTTCAAGTAATCATGAAGGTTCTGCGGCCATAGTGTCAGCGGTCTACCGGGCGGGTCTTCCTTCCCTAGAGCGTCCTCAAGCTCTGCAACCCTCGCGCGCTCTTTGCGATAGTCCGTGTACAACGCACTCATGTCATCTGGTTCAAGTAGAAAGCGCATACCCACAAGCCCCCCGCGCCATTCAAAGCTGGGAATGAGATCGCGGATGAAGTGGAACTCTCCTTGATTTGCCGAAACCCAAATATCCAGACTAGGGAGCCAGTCGGCCCAGTCCTTGGCTATAGGTATTTCAAAGTTTGCTGGTGGGTTCTCCCACTCCTTACCAATAGCGTCCAGCTTGGCGAGATGACAAAGAGTCAGATCCTGGAGCCGAAAAGCAGAAGCCTTCGAGACCAAAAATCTCCTGAGTGCCAGCATGGCGGAGGATTTGCCGCTGTTGTTTGCACCTACAAGCAGCGTGGTCTCATTAGCGAAGTCAATTCGCACAGAAAGCAGCTTTCGGAAGTTAGATATCTCTACGTGCTGGATGCGCATGGATCGTCCTTGAAAGCTCAAAGGGTGTCAGTTTGCTATCAAATATAGCTAGCCGCCTATAACAATCAAAAGAGAATGGACAGATTAAATTTGTAGCTCTAAACGACTGTTTTTGGCCGAAAGCAGCCCCATCCGTAACGGGAGTGTCATAAATTTTGTGTTCGGGCATAACATGTCGCAGAGGTGCATGTATGCCGACCAAAAAGAGACCGGCCCGAGAGGCCCAGCGTGACCTTCCTTCCATTCCCCAAGAGCTGATCGACCAGTTCGTCAGCGGCCCGATGAGTGCCGACGCTATTCAGGATGCCGCGATGGCGTTTAAGAAAGCGCTGATCGAGCGAGCCCTTGGCGCCGAGATGGGGCACCACCTTGGTTATCCTCAGGGCGCGGAGCGCCCTGAGGATTCGAGTAATCAGCGTAATGGCAGAAGCAGCAAGACCGTGCTGACCGAAGACGGCCCGTTGCGTCTGGATATTCCCAGAGACCGCGACGGCAGTTTCGCCCCGATCCTGATCCCCAAGCACGAGCGCCGTTTCACGGGTTTCGACGACAAAATCATCGCCATGTATGCCCGTGGCATGAGCGTTCGCGAGATTCGTGCTTTCCTCTCGGAACAGTACGGCACAGATGTCTCTCATGACTTCATCAGCTCCGTCACCGATGCGGTTCTGGAGGAAGTCAGTACCTGGCAGCAACCGCTTGAGCCCATGTATCCGGTCATTTTCTTCGATGCTCTGCGGGTCAAGATCCGTGACGAAGGCGTGGTTCGCAATAAGGCCATCTACTTGGCTCTGGGCGTGCTGCCGGATGGGACCCGAGATATTTTGGGGATCTGGATCGAGAACACTGAAGGTGCCAAGTTCTGGATGAAGGTCTTCAATGACCTCAAAACCCGGGGCGTCGAAGACGTGCTGATCGCGGTAACTGACGGGCTCAAAGGTATGCCGGAGGCTTTGAGTGCGGTGTTTCCAGAGACAACGCTGCAGACATGCATCGTCCATTTGATCCGCAACAGCCTTGATTACGCGGCGTGGGACAAGCGCCGTGAACTGGCCAAGGCCCTTAAGCCGATTTATCAAGCTCTCAATGCCGATGTCGCCGAACAGGCTCTGGACGCCTTCGAAGCGGGGCCGTGGGGCAAGCAGTATCCGACGATAGCGGCGGCTTGGAGACGCGCCTGGGAGCGGGTTATCCCATTTTTCGTGTTCCCACCCGCGATACGCAAAGTGATCTACACCACCAACGCGATCGAAAGCATCAATTCGCAGTTACGCAAGATCATCAAGACAAGAGGCCACTTTCCAACCGATGAGGCGGCGACAAAACTGATCTGGCTGGCGCTGAAAAACATCACCGCCAACTGGGGCAGCGCCGCCCATGACTGGAAAAGCGCCATGAATCAGTTTGCGGTTTTATATGGAGACCGATTCATCAGGCCGAACTGGTGAAATGAAGGCCTGCCTGACGGCAGGCCATTACCGGCCCGCACACAAAAAATCTGACACTCTCTCCGTAACTCCCTGTCAGTCCGAGCACTGCCAGATCAACGGAATCCATTAGCAGTATCAATCAGCAACAATCTCAAACGCAGCACTCCCCAAAACCTCCCCATTAACCAAAACCCTAACCCCATGCCGCCCCACAAAATGCTTCCGCGTCGTAAAATCCCGAATCACCTGCCGCCTCCCCACAACCACCTCCTCAAACCCCGCCAACTCCACCGTCTTCAACTTGAAAACCTTCCCCGACACCCCGCCATTCGCCTTCACATAGTCAATCGCATAATCAATCACCAATCGCTGCTCATGCGCCACCGTCGACTTCACCGTAAACGACAACGTAATCGCTTCCCCCAACCTCACCACCGCCGGCTCAACCCGCACGTCCAGCAACTCAACCTCAGCCTTGGCGCCCGCACCAATCACCGTCAGCGCACGCAGATCGCCCTGTTTGATCAAGCTGCGCAACGCATGCTTGGCAATCCACGCCGTGTGTTTGTTCTCCAGTGGCCAGCTTTCAATCGTGTCCAGCACCCATTCCGGATGTTCCTTGGTCACGTCATTCAGATGGTTCGCCACGGACTTGCGTACGTACAAGCTCTCGTCGGCTTTCAACCGATCGAGGATGCCGGCGGTCAGTTGCGGGTTGGCTTGCACGGCTTCCAGGCGGAATGACCAGGGCAGGCGAGGGCGGGTGCCTTCGCTGGCGAGGCGGCGGATGTGGTGGTTTTGGTCTTGGGTCCAGTCGTGCATGAGTTCCAGCGAGCGTTCGAGGTCGCTGCGCAGGAAGTGGCGGATGGCGAATTCGGAGGAGCCGAAGGTGGTGAAGTATTTCAGTGCTTGCATCGAGGTATCGAAGGCGTGGCCGCCGTAGCTGGCGACGTAGTGCGGCAGGCACATGCTGACGAATCCGCTGTTGAGGCGGGGGGCGAGTTCGCGCAGGACTTCGAGGGAATCTTCGTAGTCCAGCGGCAGCACGGCGTGCAGGCTTTCGCTGACGCGGGCCATGCGTTGCATCACCGACAATTCCGCCAGCCCTTGGTTGGCGTGCTTGAGAAACGCCTTGGCCTTGAACGCCGGGTACACGGCGCTCATTTCGCTGGCGATGTGTTGCAGGCGCTCGGCGTTGAAGATTTCCTTTAACGCCGGGGTGGCGGTGTCGGTGGTGCTCATGGTCAGGTCATCGGGGTGCTGACGAACGCTTCGAGGGTTTCGGCGTACGCGGTGTATTGGGCGATGTGCGGGTAGCGGCGGGTGTCGATCTGGTCGGGAACGACGAGGTCGGTGAAGCTCCAGGCGACGGCGAGACTGATGCCGGCCTGGGTGAGGGTGCCGTCGGTGGGCAGGCCGGTTTTTTCCAGTTCCTGTTCGAGGGCGGTGAACGCGGCGGCGAGTTGGCCTTCGACGCGTTCGACCCACGGTTGGTATTGAATGTCGGCCGGGCGCAGGTTGCGTTCGTAGTAGAGCTGCACGGCTTTTTCGCAGGCGGCGAGGCTGAGGCCGATCAGGCGCAGGGCGTGGGCGCGTTGTTTGAGGTCGGTCGGCAGCAGGCTTTTGCCGCTGGCGGCTTCTAGGTAGTCGAGGATGAGGGTGGAGTCCATCAGGACCACGCCGTCATCGAGGATCAGCGTAGGCGCCTTGACCACCGGGTTGATCTGCTGGAATTGCTCGAAGTGGCGGAACACCGAGACCGATTCATGTTCGAGGTCGATGCCGAGGCGTTTGGCGGAGATCGCCACGCGGCGCACGTAAGGGGAGTCCAGCATGCCGATCAGTTTCATGACGCGTTCCTTCAAGTCGAACCGGTGGGAAGGCATAACCTAGCCGAGCCTGAGGTAAATGTCAGTCGTCAAAACCGGCTTGTTCGTGAATCTCATCCACATTCAATTCCAGCCGATACGCCACCGCCACAAATAACGCCTGACACAAACACAAGGTCGCACTCAGCGAACGGAACGCCAATGCGCTGCCCTCATTCACCAGCAGCAGGCTGTTGGCGTTTTTGGCCAATGGCGAGAGGTGGCTGTCGGTGAGGATCAGGGTGTTGGCCTGTTGCTGGCGGGCGTAGCGCAGGCAGTGCTGGGTTTCCTTGGCGTAGGGGGTGAAGCTGATGGCGATCACCAAATCGCCGCTACGCACGCTGCGCATCTGCTCGCGATAACTGCCGCCCAGCCCGGAAACCAGGTGAATGCGCTTGTGAGTATGTTGCAAGTTGTAAACGAGGTAGTCGGCGACGGCGAAGGAGCGGCGCACGCCGACGACATAGATGTTGTCGGCGTTGACGATCAGGTCGACGGCTTTTTCGAACGCGACGTCGTCGAGTTCGCGGCCCAGGCGTTCGATGCCGGAGCGGGTGGCGTCGATGCATTCGCGGGCGAGGTCGCCGTCGCTGGCCTGCTGCGACTGGTTGGCGATCATGCTGCGGATGCGTTGCTGGTAGTTGTGCACCGGCGAGGCTTTGTGGGTGTAGGCGGCGCGGAATAGCGCCTGCATTTCGCTGAAGCCGCTGAAGCCGAAGCGTTGCGAGAAACGCACGATGGCGGATGGGTGCACCTCGCATTCCCGGGCGATGTCGCTGATGCGATCGACCATGATCCGGTCGCTTTGCTGGCTCATGTAGCTGGCGATGCGCTTGAGTTGGCGCGGCAGGGTGTCGTATTCCTCGGTGATCAGTTGCAGCAGACGCTCGGCATTGATCGGGGGGCTGGCGAGAGGGCGCTCGTCGTTGGCCGGCAGATCGGGGCGGGGCATAAGTCTTCCTTCAGGCTGATCAAATCACACAAAGTGCTGGGTTGTGGCTGATGTTAGGAGGGCTTTTGGGGTTCTGCTTGGCTGAAACGATGCACCGGGAGTAGAAAAATTCGCGATGAGACGCCAGCGGTTAGCCGTTTGTCTTCTATATACAGCCGTTGGACTGAATTTCTTGCTATAAACGCACTCCGATGACCGCCATGAAGCCTGTGTCAGACCCGTTTACGGCTGTTGTCGGACAAATTCCCGGTATTTACAGTTGCTGAGGCCTCAAACGGGCCTTAGACTGCCGCCCCTTCGTAAATTGAGTGCCGGGTGGCGTTTGCAATAAACGATGCCTTTTCGTCGACCGGACACGGTTCGCCGGAACGCTCCCTATTTCGCCTTAATGCACGTTTTTTTATAGAGATATCAATGACAAAGGACAAGTTGCTGGCCATGCCGGCAGATGACTACATGAATGCCGAGCAACACGCTTTCTTCACTGAGCTGTTGCAGAACATGAAAGTCGAAACCCACGAGCGCATTGAGCAAAACCGTATCGCCATCGAAAGCCTGGACACTCCGGCCGACCCGGCGGACGCGGCTTCGGTTGAAGAAGAGCGCACCTGGCTGGTGAACGCGATCGATCGCGACCAGCGCATGCTGCCGCAACTGGAACAAGCCCTTGAGCGCATCAAGGAAGACAGTTTTGGCTGGTGCGACGACAGCGGCGAGGCCATCGGCCTGAAACGCCTGTTGATCAGCCCGACCACCAAGTACTGCATCGAAGCTCAAGAGCGTCACGAGCAGATCGACAAGCACCAGCGTCAGGCCTGATTCCATGGCTGCCCCCTGAATCGGGGGCGCCTGCAAAAGATCGCAGCCTTCGGCAGCTCCTACAGAGGTTCACGTGAACCCATGTAGGAGCTGCCGAAGGCTGCGATCTTTGCTTTTGCTCGTCCGCGATATTTTGCGCGTCGTTCCATTGACCTGCTGCAGACTCCACGACTAACGGACCATGGATAATGGCGTTCTAGTGGCGTTTAATGCAGTCACAACAATGAGAACAAGCGTGGGGTGTTGAAATGACGAGAGATGGATCTCTGGTTGGGGCTTTGCCCGCACCAGTGCTGTTGCCGAAAAACCGCTGGATCGCTCCGACCCTGCAAAGCATCGCCCTGATGCTGTTGCTCGCCGGCATGACGCTGGGTGGATGGTCGCTGTACATCGGCCTGCCGCTGGCGGTGCTGATTGTCTGGTTGCCGCGCCTGCGCTCGCGGGCCACCCCTGATGCTGCGCCTGTCGATGCCGGTAGCGCGATTTCTGAACTCACCCGCGATCTTTCCTACACCACCAGTCATAACGCACTGTCAGCCGCCGGTGTGGCGTTTTCCGTCAAGCAACTGGCGGGCAAACTCGAATCGCAACTCGACGCGGCGGCGCAGATTGTCAGCAACGCCGAAGTGATGATCGCCACCGAACACGCCACTTCGCAGCTCAGTCGTGAAGCGCTGGACGCCGCCAGCGAAGCGCATCACAGCAGCGCGGCGGGGCGCACCGAACTGGTGGATTCGATTGCGCGCATGCATCAACTCAGTCAACGCGCCAACGCCAGTCGTGAGCTGATCGAAGCCCTGAGCCTGCGCAGCGATGACATTCAACGGGTGACCTTGGTGATTCAGTCCATCGCCAGCCAGACCAATCTGCTGGCCCTCAACGCGGCGATTGAAGCGGCGCGGGCTGGCGAGCATGGCCGTGGTTTTGCGGTGGTGGCGGATGAGGTGCGCGGTCTGGCAGCGCGGACGGCCTCGGCGACCGGCGAAGTCGGCGAAATGGTTGCCGACATTCAGCAGCGTACGGCGCAAGTGGTGGAGCAGATCCGCGAGCTGTCCAGCGATCTGCAGACCGGTGTCGAGCAGGTCGAGAACACCGGCCAGCATCTGGAAAACATCGCACGGCTGGCGGCCGGGGTGGAAACCCAGGTCGGCGAAATCGCCCGTGGCGCGGAAACCAATCGCGAGCAGCTCGACAGTTTGTTCAAGGCCATCGAGCAGATGCGCAGCGATCTGGCGATCAGCGATCAACAAACCCGGCGTCTGGCCGAGGCCGCTGTGCAGATGGAAGGGCAGGCGGAAACCATCAGCGAGCGTCTGGCCGAAGTCGGTCTGGATGACTATCACCAGCGCGTCTATGACCTGGCGCGTGAGGGCGCGAGTCAGATTGCGGCGCGGTTCGAGGCGGATGTCGAGCAGGGGCGGATCAGCCTTGAGGATTTGTTCGACCGTCAATATCAACCGATTCCCGGGACGCAGCCGGCGAAGTTTCAGACCCGTTTCGACCGCTACACCGATCAGGTGCTGCCGGCGATCCAGGAGCCGTTGCTGCCGCGCCATGAGGGGTTGGTGTTCGCCATCGCCTGCACGCCGCAGGGTTATGTGCCGACGCACAATCTGGCATTCAGTCAGCCGTTGACCGGTGACCAGCAGATCGACGCGGTGGGTAATCGTACCAAACGCAAGTTCGCCGACCGCACCGGGATTCGCTGCGGCAGCCATCAACAGGCGGTGTTGCTGCAGACCTACACCCGTGACACCGGGGAGCTGATGCACGACTTGTCGGTGCCGATCATGGTCAAGGGCCGGCATTGGGGCGGTCTGCGCCTGGGTTACAAGCCGGAGAATCCGCGCTGATCGATTGTTACCGCTCGCGCAATGAATCTGTGCACGGGCGTTGCTGTTTCCTCTGCGACGAAGTCATTAACATGGCCGTTAGTTAGGTAGCTAATGAAGTCGAGAGGTCAGTATGTGCAGAGTCGATGTCGCGGTGATGATTGGCAGTGGTGTGCCCGCCGGATTGCGCGCGATGGGCCAGAGCGTCTGCTGGGTGGTGTTGCTCAATGGTGAGCGGCGTGGCACCGCGTTCGCCAGTCGCGACGAGGCGGAGGAGTGCAAGGCTGCCTGGCTCGCGCAACTGATGGCCGAGCCTGGCGACAGCCTGCACTGACATTTATTAACGTCCGTCGTGCAGGCGTACGTTCAATTCATCGACCATCACCGCTTCTTCGCCGTCGGCGCGCAGCCACTCCTTCAGCAGTTGCGCCTGTTGCGCTGTCCAGAACTCGGCATCGATCAACTTGGTTTTGGCATCCAGCGGATGCGCTTCGATGAAATCGTCGATTGCCCCGTTTTCCGATGGCAGGCCCAGTTGGTCGAACAGGGTTTTCAGATCATATGCAGGCAGTTCCATCGTGTACTCCTTTTGCGTGTGCCGAAATGGCGCTGTCGCTCGCTCTTTATCTGAGGCAGCCGTTGGGCAAGAGTTCGATCCGTGATTCAAGCAAGCGGGCGAGGGCGCACGCTTCGTTATGGTCTTCGCGGAAACCTCTTACACGGCCGGTGGAAGATTCCTTGATATGAAAGAACGCATTACCTGCCGGGACCACCTGAAATCGCGGGGTCTGGACGCTTTGTGCGTATTGCGCAAGTTCCGGCAAATCAGTGCCGTGCAGCACGAAAGGCGTATCCATGACTGGTTTGGAGGGCTGGGCAAAGTGAGTCAGAGTGCACATATGAAGTCCTTTTCATGAGATAGCCGACGGTTACAGGTCGGTTCGGGTAGTCGGAAGCAGCATCGCTGCTCTAGAATCGCCAGTGTCTGCTGGCGACAGGTGCCTATCTAAAGCAATTTTTTACCGGCGATATGTCGGAAAAGGGCTTTTTTTCGTCAGTTTTTTCCCTAAAGTTTGTAGTCCGTCTTCGTTGCGCTTCAATGAAGATTTTTCCTTCAAGGCCTGGCGAACATCGAGGCAAGTTTCTCGCCTGACTTTCCAGTAGTCTTGCGAACTTGTGATGTATGGGCGCTCCGCTTGTTTCAGGTGTACTGAAGTCATTCGGTAACAGCATCGGCCTGGCCGTTTTTTTGCCGTGCGCGTTTTGGCGCGGGTACTTTTCCAGATGTGGGGATGTTTCTTTGGCAGTCAGTAACCTCGATATGCATGCTTTGTTCGTGTTGGGTGATTTGCGTGCAAAGCTGGTCAAGCTGTTCCAGTCGCGTTTTGTTTACATCACCGAACAGAACGCCGAAGGCATTTACGTGGCCGAGATCGACACCGAAAGTGCGTTGGTGGTTGATGACAAACCGGGGCTCAAGCTCAAGGTCGGCGATCATTTCAGCGCGGCCGTGCTGCCCAGCCGTGAAGGCGGCAAGATGGACATTCGCTTTCGCGAAATCAAGCTGACGGTCTACGGCCTGGGCGATTACGCCTTTGTCGATACAGCGGACGGCCACGCGATCCTGTTCAAGGAAGGCCACAGCGTGGTGACGGTGTTTGCCGCACACCAGCAACTGCAGGAAGGCCTGACCAAGACCCTGAAAGCCGTTACCGGTAAAGCGGCGAAGTGGCGCAAGGGCGAACTGATCACGTTCAAGGCCAGCGAGTGATCGGTGGTGTGAGTCGCGCCGACTTCCATTCGCAGAACCTCGACCGCGCACGTGAAGAGGCATTGCGCCTGTTCAACGCCAAAGCCGAATTGCAGGGCGCGTGGCTGAGCTGGGTGGCAGCGCAGATCTACACCTTGCGGCCTGCGGAATACGCCAGCATGGTCAGACGCGAGCTGCAAAGCTTGCAGGAAAAGTCTGAAACATAACCTCGCCGGGATTGGCCCCGGAAAAAGCAGGAACCTCGGCTACAGTCAGTTGACTGAGTATTCAGAGGCTTGCGGTCTTCTGCCAGGCCATCCTGCTATTGCTGTGAACAGCACGAGGTGCAAAAGCATGAAAGGAATTCGACGGCTATTGGCCGCCAGCGTGGTTTCGTTCGGTGTACTGACGGCCGCGCAGCCGGCAGCGGCGGCACAGGCACCGATTCATTTTGCCGACCTGAACTGGGAAAGCGGCAGCCTGATCACCGATGTCCTGCGGATCATCGTCGAGAAGGGCTATGGCCTGCCGACCGATACGCTGCCGGGCACCACCATCACCCTGGAAACCGCGCTGGCCAATAATGACATTCAGGTCATTGGCGAAGAGTGGGCCGGGCGCAGTCCGGTGTGGGTCAAGGCGGAGGCGGAGGGCAAAGTCGTCAGTCTTGGCGATACGGTCAAAGGCGCCACTGAAGGCTGGTGGGTGCCGGAATATGTGATCAAGGGTGACCCGGCCAAGGGCATCAAGCCGCTGGCACCGGACCTGCGCAGTGTCAGTGATCTGAAGAAATACAAGGACGTGTTCAAGGACCCGGAAAATCCGAGCAAGGGTCGGTTCCTCAACAGCCCGATCGGCTGGACCTCGGAAGTGGTGAACAAGCAGAAGCTGACCGCTTACGGCCTGCAGGACGATTACACCAATTTCCGCAGTGGATCGGGCGCGGCGCTGGATGCCGAGATCAGCTCTTCGATCCGTCGGGGCAAACCGGTGCTGTTCTATTACTGGTCGCCGACGCCATTGCTGGGCAAATTCAAACTGGTGCAGTTGGAAGAGCCACCGTTCGATGCCGAGGCGTGGAAGACCCTGACCGATGCCGATAACCCCAATCCGAAACCGACCCGTTCGCTGGCATCGAAGCTGTCGATTGGCGTGTCTACGCCGTTCCAGAAGCAGTATCCGCAGATCGCGGATTTCTTCAGCAAGGTGGATTTCCCGATCGAGCCGCTGAACAAGGCGTTGGCCGAGATGAGCGAGAAACACACCGCACCACGGCAGGCGGCTGAGGCCTTCATGAAGGCGCATCCGGAGGTGTGGCAGGCTTGGGTGCCGAAGGATGTGGCGGAGAAGGTGGCGGCTGATCTGAAATAGATAGTTGAGACTGCTGGCCTCTTCGCGAGCAAGCCCGCTCCCACAATTGGAGCGCTCTGTCCTGTGGGAGCAGTCTCACTCCCACAATTGGAACGCGTTCTCCTGTGGGAGCGGGCTTGCTCGCGAAGCTTTCATGCTTTTAGAACTTCGTTTGCACCGCCAATTCAAAGGTACGCGGCGTACCCAGATAGTAAGCCGGCGATACATGCGCAAACTCGGCATACACCTCGTTGGTCAGGTTACGCACTCGCCCGGTAACGGTGGTGTGCGAGTCGACCTTGTAGCTGAGGAAGCTGCCGAACAGTGTGTACGACGGCACGGTCATGGTGTTCGCCGTGTCCGCATATACTGACGCCACATACCGCGCATCGACCCCACCTTGCCATTGCGGCGAAAAATCATAAGTCAGCCATAGATTGCCGACCCGATCCGGGACGTTGGTCGGTGTGTTGCCCTTGCGCGACACCACTACGCCGGCGGCATTCTTTTCGGTGAAGTCGTCGTATTGCGCATCGACCCAGGCGAAGTTGCCTTCGGCCAACAGCTTGTCGGTAATCCGCAGGGAGCTGGCAATCTCGATGCCTGTCGAAGTTTGCTGTCCTACCGGGATGCTGCTGGTAGGGTCCAGCGGGTCAGTCACAGCAAAGTCTTTGCGCTCGATGGTGTAGGCGGCAACCGTCGCCGAGCCACGGCCGCTGAGGTAGTCGAACTTGCTGCCGATTTCCCACTGCTTGCCGGTGGAAACATCGAAGTCCTGCGTGCCGTTCGGTTGCTCGGCGGCGGTGCTGTATTGCACGTAGACGTTGGCGGATGGAATGAACTGGTAGGTAAGGCCGACACGCCCGGTGACCGGCTCCCAGCTGCGTTTGAGATGCTTCGGATTGGCGGCCGTCACGGTGCGATGGTTGGTCACGTCGAGGTCGATGTCGTCGTAACGCAGGCCGGTGAGCAACGCCAGTTTGTCGGTCAGTGCCAGGCGGTTTTCCACGAACAGCGCCTTGGTGGTGACCTCGTTGGTCTTGTCGCTGATCAGTGTCGGGTTGGTGCCGGGAATATCGTAGAAATGCCCCGGACGGTAGTTGTTCGGATCGACCGTGCTTGGGCCTTTGATATTCAGCGGCGAGTTGGTGGTCTGGTTGACCTTGTACTCGAAACCACCGGACCAAGTGGTGTCGAGGCCGAGCAGGGTATTGTCGTGGCGCAGTTCGAACTGGTTGCCGTTCTGCTCACCCTGATGCCGCACTTGATAGGCGGTGGAGCGATTCACCGCCGTGTTGTCAGCGTTGTACTGATAGGTCTCGAGGTTGCGGTAGTCTCGCTGGCTGTCGAGGTGATACAGCGTATTGCGCAGAGTGGTGCTGTCGTTGATCCGGTAGTCGATGATCGAGCGCACCCAGATCGTGCGCTGTTCGTAGCGCCCGTCCTCGACGTTGTAGTTGTTGAAGCGATTGTGTTTGTCGATCTTCAACTCGCCGGCTTTGGGGTTGAGCACCGGCGTGCCCCAGTACGGGCTGTCTTCGTGTTCGTCCTGATATTCCAGGGCCAGGGTGTGCGACAGATTCGGCGTGAGGTCGCTGAGCAACGAGAACGCCACGCTCCAGGCATCGCGCTCCTGACGGTCGATGTAGCCGTTGCTGGTGTTGTGGCTGACATCGAGCCGCGCGTAGTGCTGCACGTCGGCGCTCGGGTCGGTCAGCGCGTGGTTGAGGCCGAACGCGGTTTCGGTGGTGTCGTAACTGCCGTAGCTGACGCGACCTTCAGCGGCTTGTTCGTCGCGAGTTGCCAGTTTGGTCACGTAGTTCAGCGACCCCCCCACCGAGCCTGCGCCGTTGATCAGTGACGAAGGCCCGCCCACCAGCTCGACCCGATCATAGATCCATGAATCCACCGGTCGGGCGAGGCCGCCGGAGACGGTGACGCCGTTGAACATCTGAGTGATCTGGCTACTGGTGAAACCGCGATAGGAGACGAATCCGCCAAAGCCCGGTGGTGCGCTGGCATTGACCCCGGTCAGGGTGTTGGCGGCGTCTTGAAAGTTCTGTGCGCCGTGGCGTTCGATGTCGTTGCGGTTGGCGACGGCCACTGACGCAGGTGTGTCGCGCACGCTGAGACCGAGGCGCGAGGCCATGCCGCTGGATTGATCGAGGCTCAGGCCTGGTTCGCTGGTGGATTCGCCGTCGATGGTGATCGGCGCCAGGTCTACAGTGGATTGCGCCCAGGCGTTAAGGGACAGGCAGCCGCACAGGCTCGCCAGCAGAGGAATATGTTTCATCGTTGAATCCTGAATGCTTGTCTAGGAATCAGCGCACAGGCGAACGCCGCGCGTTGGCGCAGTGGGCTGAAAAATCAAAAAGGCAAAGACACTCAGGCGAGCGGTGGGGCGCGAGGATTGGCCGAGGGCCAGGTGAAGCGGGCAGGGAGGTCAGCACTGACGATGGGCGCCAGCGGCGGGCTGTGCTGTTCGGGCAGCACCGCGAGGGTCAGGCTGGAGTTGAACGCCGGGCCCATGCCGCCGCCGACCGAGCACAGCGGACAGCCGAACGCCTTCGACAGGGTCGGCAATTGTTCTTCGCCGGGATTGCTGGTCAGTGGCGCTTGGGTGGCCGGGTCGACCGTACAGAACTGCCCGCCGATGCCGTTGAGCTGCATCCCGACCATTTGCCCGTGACCGATGCTGCAGGCGAACACGTTGAACAGGACGCAGCAATAAAGCATCCAGGCCAGCAGTGAGCGATCGGAACGGGTGAATTTCATGGTGCGGCACTTTACCGTACCGCTGATCGGTCGTGCACTTCAAAAAATGCCGACTAGGATGTTTTGTTCAAATCCCTTGAAAGGATTCTCGACCATGACCTTTGTGTTGGCTCAATGGCTGGTGACGATATTTGCAGCAATCGCCCTGGTACACGTGTATTGGGCGCTGGGTGGGCAATGGGCGGCGGTGGCGGCGGTACCGCAAGTGCCGGTGCGAGGACTGGTGGCGACGGTGCGACCGGCGTTCAAACCGTCAGGCTGGATTACCTTGCTGGTAGCGGCAGCATTGTTGGTGATTGCCGCACTGGTGTGCATGCGCGTCGGCTGGGGCATGCCGGCGGTGCATCACAAAGCGTTGCAATGGGTGATCAGTGCGATTGCGTTATTGATGTTCGCCCGGGCGATCGGCGATTCGAATCTGGTGGGGTTTTTCAAGGAAGTGAAGGGGTCGCGGTTTGCGCGGCTGGATACCTGGGTGTATTCGCCGCTGTGTCTGGTGTTGGGGGCGGGGTTGTTGGCGGTGGCTTGGGTCTGACCCGGTTCATGTGTTGGCAATACCGGCCTCTTCGCGAGCAAGCCCGCTCCCACAGGGGAAATGCATTCCAAATGTGGGAGCGGGCTTGCTCGCGAAGAGGCCAGTTCAGACACCCTAGATGTAGAAACTAACTACCACTCTCGGTGCGGCGACTACTCACCTCAGCCGGCACATCATCCCCGGCCATGCGCTTGCGGAACAAAGCCGCCCGCGCCAGCAGCAACGTAGTCACCGGCACGGTAATCGCCAGCAGAATCGGAATCAGCCAGGCATGCATCACCGGCCCGGACTTGAGTGCAGAAAAACAGATGATCGAAGCCAGCGCCACGCACCACGCGCCCAGTGTCGAGGCCAGCGCCGGCGGGTGCATGCGCTGAAAATAATCCTTCATGCGCAGCAATCCGGTCGCGCCAATCAGTGCAAACACCCCGCTGAGCACCAGCAGGATCGCCACCGGAATCTCCACCCACAATGACAATTCAGCATTCATTCGATCACCTCGCCACGCAGCAGGAATTTCGCCAGGGCAAACGAGCCGACGAAGCCGAACAGCGCGATCAGCAGCGCCGCCTCGAAATAAGTGTCACTGGAATAACGAATGCCCAGGGTCAGCATCATCAGCATGGCGACGATGTACAGGTAATCCAGCGCGAGTACCCGATCCTGTGCCGACGGCCCCTTGAACAGGCGAATCAAGGTCAGGACCATTGCCAGCGAGAACAGGAACAGCGTCAGCAGAATCGCGTTCGACAGCAGCGGGCTCATTCGAAAATCTCCATCAACGGCTGCTCGTAGGCAGTCTTGAAGTGGTGGATGAAGTGCGCCTCGTCATCCAGATCCCAAACATGCAGCAGCAGAATGCTGCGATCCAGCGCCAGCTCCGACCACACGGTGCCGGGCACCACGGTGCAAATCATCGCCAGAGCGGCCAGACCGTGGGCGTCGCGCAGGTCCAGCGGGACTTTGACGAAGCGCGATCGCGGCGGGCGGCGACCGGCGTTGATCACGCCCCAGGCGACGATCAGGTTGGAGAGGATCACGTCACGACCGACCATCACGAACAGGCGCAAAATCGTCAGCGGACGGCGGATGCGCACCTGTTTCGGGCGCAGCTTGCGCATCATCAACGGTGCGGCGAACCCGAGGATTGCACCGAGCAGCAGGTTGCCCTGGCTGACGGAGAGGTTCAGCGTCAACCACAAAACCCACAACGCCAGTGACAGCAACGGTGCCGGAAATACGCGCTTCATGGCTGCACCTCCAGCATCGCCGCTTTGGCTTCAGGGCTGGGAACGGCGCGGGTGCCGAGCACCGCCATCACGTATTGCTGCGGGTTGTTCAGCGCGTCGGCGGTGGCCTGGGTGTAACGCAGCAGCGGTTCGGCCTTGAAGGTCAGCGCGATGCTCAGCCCCAGCAACAGGAAGATCGGTGCGCATTCAAGCTTGCGCAGCAGCGGCGAAGGGCGCTCCTCGGGCGTCCAGAAACGCTGGATGCCCATGCGCGCGAATGCCATCAACGAGGCCAGTCCGGAGAGGATCAGCAGCGCCAGCAACGCCCATGCAGCGTTCGAGATCGGTGCCTCGCCGCCCAGCCCCAGCGGATTGAGCAGCGCACCGATCAGGTTGAGCTTGCCGATGAATCCGGACAGCGGCGGCATGCCGATGATCAGCAGCGCGCAGGCAATGAAACTCAAGCCGAGAAACGCCATGGTCCACGGGATGACCTGACCGACCACGGCTTTCTGCTCGTCATCGAGGTTGATGCCCTTGGGCGGTTGCAGCGATTCCTGCGGACGCGGCAGCAACTCGCTTTCATCCTCCAGCGGGATTTCGTTGGCCGAACGCGAACGCTCGATCAACTCCGCCAGCAGGAACAGCGCACTCAGTGCCAGGGTCGAGCTGACCAGATAGAACAGCGCCGCGCCGATCAGGTTTGGCTGGGCGAAACCCACCGCCGACAACAGAATCCCGGCCGACACCAGAATGCTCAGGCTGGCCATGCGCTCCAGACGTTGCGCGGCGAGAATCGCCAGCGCTGCGCAGGCGATGGTCGCCATGCCGCCGTAGATCAGCCAGTCGCCACCGAAGAAGGCCGAGGCCCCGGCCTGACTGGAAAACAGCAGCGTCCACAGGCGCAGCAGGGTGTAGACGCCGACCTTGGTCATGATCGCGAACATCGCCGCCACCGGCGCGCTGGCCGAGGAGTAGGCCGGCACCAGCCAGAAGTTCAGCGGCCACATGCCGGCCTTCGCCAGAAACGCCACCGCAAGAATCCCCGCGCCAGCATGCAGCAAGCCACGGTCGGCTTCCGGCACCAGCGGAATCTTCAGCGCCAGATCGGCCATGTTCAGCGTACCGGTGACGCCATAGATCAGCGCCGCGCCAATCAGAAACAGCGACGAGGCCAGCAGGTTGATCGAGATGTAATGTAGGCCCGACGACACCCGCGCCCGACCCGAGCCGTGCAGCAACAGGCCATACGAGGCGGCGAGCAGCACCTCGAAGAACACGAACAGGTTGAACAGGTCGGCGGTGAGGAAGGCCCCATACAGGCCCATCAGCTGAATCTGGAACAAAGCGTGGAAGCTCGATCCCGCGCCGTCCCAACGCGCCATGGCGAACAACAGGGCGCTGACGCCGATGATCCCGGTCAACACCAGCATCAAGGCCGAGAGGCGATCAACCACCAGCACGATGCCGAACGGCGCCTGCCAGTTGCCCGGCAGGTACACGCCGATGGAACCGGGCACGCCGGTGGTTTGCGTCCACTGCAGCAGCATCACCGAAATGAACAAGCCGACGAGGCTGGAGAACAGATTGATTTTCGCCTTCAGCGGCCGATGCTTCTCGCCGAGCATCAACATGATGGCGGCGGTCAGCAGCGGCAGCAGGATCGGTGCGGCGATCAGGTGAGTCATCGCCATCATTCCTTGGGCTCCCGGCCGTCGACGTGGTCGGTGCCGGTCAGGCCCCGCGACGCCAGCAGCACCACCAGGAACAGCGCGGTCATGGCGAAGCTGATGACGATCGCGGTCAGCACCAGGGCCTGTGGCAGCGGATCGGTGTAGTGCAGCAGGTCCTGGGTCACGCCGTCCTTGATCACCGGCTCTTTACCGATGAACAGGCTGCCCATGCTGAAGATGAACAGGTTGACCGCGTAGGACAACAGGCACAGGCCCATGACCACCTGAAATGTCCGTGGCCGCAGCACCAGCCAGACCCCGGAGGCGGCGAGCACGCCGATGGCGATTGCGATGACTTCTTCCATCAGACGGCTCCTTTGCTGGCGACGGACTTGGGCAGCGACGCGGTTTTGTGACCACGCACCGATTGGTGGGCGAGGGCGGTGAGGATCAGCAGCGTCGAGCCCACGACCACGGCGTACACGCCGATATCGAAGAACAGCGCGCTGGCGATATGGATCTCACCCAGCAGCGGCAAGGCGAAATGCCAGGTGTGGGTGGTCAGGAACGGATAACCGACCGCCATGGCGCCGAGGCCGGTGGCGGTGGCGAACAGCAGCCCGGTGCCCATCCAGCGCAGCGGTCGCAGGCTCATTTGCGCTTCGACCCACTGCGTCCCGGCGACCATGTATTGCAGGATGAACGCCACCGACATCACCAGTCCGGCGACGAAACCACCGCCCGGCTGGTTGTGGCCGCGCATGAACAGGTAGCACGACACCACCAGCGCAATCGGCAGCAACAGGCGCACCAGCACCGCCGGCACCATCATGAAGCCGAGCGCGGTGTCGCTGGCGCTGCGCGGGTTGACCAGATCGGTGACCACGTCCGGCGCGAGCAGGCGTTGCTGGGCTGGCAGTTGCAGGCTTTCTTTCGGCGGGCGGAAGCGTCGCAGCAGGGCGAACACGGTGAGCGCCACGGCCACCAGCACGGTGATTTCACCGAGGGTGTCGAAGCCGCGGAAGTCCACCAGCATCACGTTGACCACGTTGCTGCCACCGCCCTCGGGCATGGCCCGGCTGAGGTAGAACGAGGAAATGTCGTTGGGCGTCTGCCGGGTCAGCATCGCGTAGGACAACAGCGCCATGCCGGCGCCGACGGCAATCGACAGCAGCAAGTCGCGCAAGCGCCGCACGCGGGCCTTGCGCAGGCTCGAAGGCAGTGGCGAGACTTCTTCAATCCGCCGGGGCAGCCAGCGCAGGCCGAGCAGGATCAGCACCGTGGTCACCACTTCCACCGCCAGTTGCGTCAGGGCCAGATCCGGCGCCGAGAACCAGACGAAGGTCACGCAGGTCATCAACCCGCAGACGCTGACCATGGTCAGGGCGGCGAGACGGTGATACTTGGCCTGCCATGCGGCGCCGAGGGCGCAAGCGATTGCCAGCAGCCACAGGGTGACGAACACGATCGAACCCGGAATCTTCGGCCGGTCGCCCCAGCTCAGGCTGCTGTGCAACATCGGGATCAGGCCGGCGAGCACTGCCGCCAGGACCATCAGGAACAGTTGCATTTGCAGGCGGCGGGTGCCGAGTCGGCGTTCTACCCGACGGGCCATTCGCATCATCAGCACCAGACTGCGCTCGAACAGGCGCTTGCCGTTGAAGCGACCCACCAACGGTGGGTATTTGAAGCGACCACGCTTGAGCTGGTTGCGCAGCAGCAGATAGACCACGATGCCGCCGGACATGGCGATCAGGCTCATGATCATCGGCGCGTTGAGACCATGCCAGATCGCCAGGCTGTATTCCGGCAGCGTCCCGCCCACCACCGGCAGCGCGGCAGCCGCGAGCAGCGGGCCGACCACTTGCGCCGGGAAGATCCCGACGACCAGACAGGTAAACACCAGCAGCTCGACTGGCGCGCGCATCCAGCGCGGCGGTTCGTGCGGGGTGTGCGGTAGGTCGGTGGCGGTAGGGCCGAAAAACACGTCGACGGTAAAGCGCAGCGAGTAGGCGACGCTGAAGGTACCGGCAACGGTCGCGACAATCGGCAACGCTGCTTCGACCCACGCGGTGGCGTTGATGAACACGGTTTCGGCGAAGAACATTTCTTTCGACAGGAAGCCGTTGAGCAGCGGTACGCCGGCCATCGACGCGCTGGCAACCATCGCCAACGTGGCGGTGAACGGAATCAGTTTGATCAGGCCGCTGAGTTTGCGGATGTCACGGGTGCCGCTTTCGTGGTCGATGATCCCGGCGGCCATGAACAGCGACGCCTTGAAGGTCGCGTGGTTGAGAATGTGGAACACCGCGGCAACCGCCGCCAGCGGGCTGTTCAGACCCAGCAGCAAGGTGATCAGGCCCAGATGGCTGATGGTCGAGTAGGCCAGCAGGCCCTTGAGATCGTTCTGGAACATCGCGCAGTAGGCGCCGAGCAACAACGTACACGCACCGGCGCCGCTGACGATGTAGAACCATTCTTCACTGCCGGACAATGACGGCCACAGACGCGCAAGCAGAAACACTCCAGCCTTGACCATGGTCGCCGAGTGCAGATAGGCCGAAACCGGAGTGGGCGCCGCCATGGCGTGCGGTAGCCAGAAATGGAAGGGGAACTGGGCGCTTTTGCTTAGGGCGCCAATGAGCATGAGGGGAAGCAGGATAGGGTAGAGGGCATGTGCGCGAATCTGATCGCCGGCGGCCAAGACCTTGTCCAGGTCATAGCTGCCGACGACATGGCCGAGGATCATGACCCCCGCCAGCAGGCACAATCCTCCCGCACCGGTGACCATCAGCGCCATGTAGGCGCCACGCCGGGCATCGGAGCGGTGGTGCCAGTAGCCGATCAACAGGAACGAGAAGAGGCTGGTCAGCTCCCAGAAGAACACGATCTGGATCAGGTTGCCGGAGATCACCAGCCCGAGCATGGCGCCCATGAACGCCAGGAAAAAGGCGAAGAAGCGCGGCACCGGGTCGTCCGGCGACATGTAATAACGCGCATATAAAGAGACCAGAGCGCCGATGCCCAGCACCAGCAACGAGAACAACCAGGCGAAGCCGTCCATGCGCAGGACGAAATTCAAACCGAGGCTGGGCAGCCACATGAATTCTTCGCGGATCACCCCGCCGTGGGCGATTTGCGGATACAACAGCGCGACCTGCACGGTGCCGATCAGAGCGACCAGACCTGCCAACAGGGATTCAGTATTGCGCGCGTTGTGTGGCAGCACCGCTGCCAGACAGCTGCCAATGAATGGCAGAAGCAGTAGAACTATCAGGGACATAGGCTTCTAATCTGCGGAAGTTTGTGAAGCATCATACGTGCCAGCTCCCTGATTACCAAACGCCAGGATGTCTCAGAATCCTACAAAGTAGTCTGAAAAATTTGGTTTGGCATTGTTTCAGGGGGAGGGATGTTGTGACGGATGGCCCTTTCGCGAGCAAGCCCGCTCCCACATTTGAAATACATTCCAATGTAGGAGCGGGCTTGCTCGCGAAGGCGATGGGTCAGGCACTAAAGATATTGCGGATTAACCTTGGGTCTCCCGCTCCAGCTCCGCGTCTTCTTCGACAACCTTACCCTTGGTCTTCAGCTCGCTGACAATCACCGCCGCCACAATCAACCCCGCACCCACCAGCGCAATCGCCGGCAAGCGCTCGCCGGCGATTCGCCCGACGATCCCGGCCCACACCGGTTCACCGGCGTAGATCAATGTTGCCCGGGTCGGCGAAACGCTTTTCTGCGCCCAGTTCATCGCCACCTGAATCGCCGCACTCGCCGCGCCGAGTCCCAGCGCGGTCACCAGCAAGGTCCAGGAAAAATCCGGAAGCGCTTCACCGGTTGGCACCACCAACAGAAACGACAGCACCGAGGTCGCCGCCAGTTGCACCACGGTCACCCGGCGTACATCGACTTGACCGGCATAGGTGCTGATCAGAATGATCTCGGCGGCAATCGCGATGGCACTGATCAGGGTGGCAATTTCGCCGGGGCTGAAATTCAACGACGCCCCGGACGGCCCGGACAACAGCATCAGACCGGTAAACGCCAGCATGATGCCAATGCTTGGCATCAACCCCGGACGACGGCCCAGCACCAGCCATTGCAACAACGGCACGAAGGGCACGTACAGCGCGGTGATGAATGCCGACTGACTGCTCGGGATCGTTTGCAGACCAACCGTCTGCAAGCCGTAACCGAGCATGATCGCCACGCCGATGAACGATCCGGCCTTGAGCTCGAACAGGGTCAGTTCACGCAAGTGGCGCCAGGAGAACAGCGCGACGATGCAAGCCGCCGCAGCAAAGCGCAGGCCGACAAAGAACATCGGCCCACTGACGGTCATGGCGTGTTGCACCAGCAGGAACGTGCCGCCCCAGACCATGGTGATCAGCACCAGCACGCACTCGGCCTTGCTGAAACGGGAGAAGCGAAGAGGCGTGGGGGAGCTGTTCACTGGCGTCATGTCCTTGCGCACTATAAAAGGCAGGACGCACAATGCGCCCAACGTTGCGCAGTATACTGCCCAACCCCACCGAGTGAGCAATATAGTGCACAAAGATTCCAGCCAACGGGCGTCCGTCCTGCAACACGTCAGTCACAACGTTCGGCGCCTGCGCCACGCTGCCGACATGAGCCAGACCGCGCTGGCGGAAAAGTCCGGCGTCAGTCGGCGCATGCTGGTGGCGATCGAGGCCGGGGAAAAGAATGTCAGCCTGACCACCCTCGATCGCGTTGCCGAAGCGCTCGACGTGGCCTTCAGCGACCTGATCCAGGCCCCAGACGCACGCGATACCAGCCGCATCAACGAGGTGGCGTGGGCCGGAGTGATTCCCGGGAGCAAAGCGGTGTTGTTGTCCAAGGCGACCGCTACCCGTGAAGTCGAACAGTGGGAATGGTGCCTGCAACCGGGTGAGGTCTATCCCTCGCAACCGGATGCCGATGGCTGGAGCGAACAGATTTACGTGTTCGAAGGTTGCTTGACGTTAACGGTTGGCGACGTGGCCAACACCATTTCCGCCGGGGAGTTTTTCATGTTTGCCAGCAACCAGCCGCACGGCTATCGCAATGACGGAGCGGTCGCGGTACGGTTTGTGCGCAATGTGGTGATTTGAAATGAATCAGAACGCAGACATCCTGATCATCGGCGGTGGCCTCAGCGGCACGATGCTGGCCGTGCAATTGCTGCGACTGCCCGGCCAGCGTCGGATCCTGATCATCGAACCGCGCGCCGAACTCGGTCGCGGTGAAGCTTACAGCGCCGTCGAACTGGGCCACACGCTCAACGGCAATGCGGCGCGCATGAGTGTCGACCCCGATAACCCCGATGATCTGACTCAATGGCTGACCGCGCACATCGCTGCCGGTGGCTGGCCGGAATCTGCCGAGCAGAATGTGCCAATCAGTGAGCTGTTCCCTCCACGCGGGCTGTTTGGCGTGTATGTGCAGCAGCGTCTGGCCGAGGCGCGCGTCGTTGGTGCGCAGCATGGTTCGACCGTCGAGCACGTTCGCGCTGAAGTCGTCGATCTGCAAACTGATGCGGATTCGGTGCAAATGAGCTTGAGCAATGGGCAGACTCTGCGCGGCGCCTATGCCGTGCTCGCTACGGGCATGTTCCCCGCCGCGCGCACGCCGCAGAAAGAGTCCAGCGGCCTGAACGCCGCAGCGCTTGATCCGTGGGATGTCGCCGCCATGCGTCAGCTCGATCCGCAGTCGACTGTGCTGATCATCGGCTCCGGCCTGACCATGGTCGATGCCGTGGTTTCACTGGAGCAGGCCGGGCATCGCGGGCCGATCGAAGTGTTTTCCCGTCACGGACTGTTGCCCCATGTGCGGCGGCAACCGCCGGCGTGGGTGGATTTTCTTGCCGCAGATCAGAGCATTCGCACACCTCGACAGTTGTTGCGCGAGCTGCGCAGGCATTGCCGCGAGGCGATCGCTCAGGGCATCGATTGGCAGGCGCCGCTGGACACGGTGCGGGCCCATATCGGACGGCTGTGGAGTCAGGCGACTGACGTGCAGCGTCGACAATTCGTACGCCATGTGCGGCCGTGGTGGGAGAGTCATCATCACCGGTCGCCGCCGCTGAGTGCAGCATTGGTTGAGCGCTTGCACAACGAAGGACGGTTGCGGATTCAGGCGGCGTTGTTCAAAGGGCTTGAGCCGATGACGGGCGAGGGTGTGAGCATTCGAATTCGGCGTCGGGGCGAGGTAGAAACCTGTGTGGTACAGGGGGCAGCGCTGATCAATTCCAGCGGCATCGAGTACGACTGGCGCCGCGTCGCGCGACCGCTGCCGCAGCAGTTGCTGGCGCGTGGGCTGGTGCGTCCGGGGCCGTTGGCGTTGGGGATTGCAGCGGCGGTGGACGGGGCGGTGCTGGATGCTGAAGGGCAGGCCGGCAGCCGATTGTTCGCGATGGGGCCACCGTTGCGCGGGATGTGGTGGGAGAGCACTGCGGTGACGGATGTGGCGTTGCAGGCGAAGGCGCTGGCGGCGCGGCTGGTGGAATGAAAGCAGACCGGCTTGCACAGATCCCTGTAGGAGTGAGCCTGCTCGCGATAGCGGTGGGTCTTTCACCTCATTGCTGAAGGGGCTGACGCTATCGCGAGCAGGCTCACTCCTACAGTTGAACGGGGCAGCTCAGTCATCTCGGAAGTGCATTCATCAGCCAGCGCTGGCGAATCTGCTCCAGACGCCCGTCGGCGCGCAAGGTTTCCAGCGCCTGTTGCCAGCGTTTGACCTGACCCGGATCGGTCTGCAGCGAAAAGGCGATGTAGGTGTCCTGTTTCATCAGCGACATCTGATATTGCAAGCGTCCCGGTTCCATGCCCTGGGTGCGGGCGAGCGCGGCGGTGGACAGGGTGTCGGAGACCACGAAATCGGTCCGGCCCAGGCTGAACAGACGCATCATCTGTTCCGGGGTTTCGACACCGTCGAGGTTCTTCAGGTTTTGCTGCTTAAGGTAGCTGTAGACCAGCCATTTGCGCGGCACGCTGATGCGCCCGGCCTGATCCGCCTGCTGCAGGGTTTTTACCGGCGGCTGGTTGTTGGCATGGGCATACAGCGCGGTTTCGACTTCAATCAGCGGCCCGACCCATTGATAGCGGTCATCGCGCTCGTCGGTACGCAGGACGGTGAAGACGCCGGTGTTGGGTGTTTCGCTGGCGGTGCGCAGGGCGCGCAGCAACGGCACTTGTTGCAGATCGATCCGGTCGTCGGTCTGTTCGGCCAGCGCGCGCACCACGTCGACGCCGTAACCCTCCAGGTGATCGCCTTGCTGAAAGTGCAGGGGGCGATGGTTGTCGGTGAGCAGTTGCAGATCTGCTGCATCGGCTGCCAGGGCCAGGAGTGACAGCAGACACGCGGCAATCCGTTTCATGAATCGTCCCTGAAAAATTGAGCGCGAAGCTTAGTACGGGCCGGGGATGGCTGTCGTGCGGAATGTACGGGGCTTTTGCGTCAGAAATAAAGGCTGATTGGCAGCATCGGCGCACGCAGAAACATTGTGGTGTGCCTGGCATTTGTGGCTGGCACACAACCTGTGGGAGCGAGCCTGCTCGCGAAAACGGTGGATCAGTCAACATCTGAAGTGGCTGATCTGGCCTATTCGCGAGCAGGCTCGCTCCCACTTTGGTTTTGTTGTGCCTGCATGGGGGGCAGGCACAGGGGGATGCGGTGGCGGGAGAGTTACGCCACCACGCGATAGCACGGCACATACGCCGCGCCGCCCGGCAGTTTCATCCGGTGCTGGGCGACGAAGGCTTTGAGCAGCGCGTCGAGCGGTTGCATGATCGCCGCGTCACCACGGATCTGGTACGGCCCGTGTTCTTCGATCAAACGGATGCCCTTGTCCTTGACGTTGCCGGCGACGATCCCGGAGAACGCGCGGCGCAGGTTGGCGGCCAGTTCGTGGGGCGGCTGGTCGCGGTGCAGCTTGAGGTTGGCCATGTTCTCGTGGGTCGGATCGAACGGACGCTGGAAGCTTTCGTCGATCTTCAGCAGCCAGTTGAAGTGGAACGCGTCGTTGCGCTCGCGGCGGAACTGCTTCACCGCTTTGAGGCCGGCAGTCATCTGCCGCGCGACTTCGGCCGGGTCGTCGATGATGATCTCGTAGTGCTGCTTCGCCGCATCGCCGAGGGTGGCGGTGACGAAGGCATCGAGTTGCTCCAGATACGGCGCGGCATGTTTCGGCCCGGTCAGGATCACCGGGAACGGCAGGCCGGCGTTGTCCGGGTGCATCAGGATGCCCAGCAGGTAAAGGAACTCTTCGGCGGTGCCTGCGCCGCCCGGGAAGATGATGATGCCGTGGCCGACACGCACGAACGCTTCCAGACGTTTTTCGATGTCCGGCAGGATCACCAGTTCGTTGACGATCGGGTTCGGCGCTTCGGCGGCGATGATCCCCGGCTCGGTCAGGCCAAGGTAGCGCCCGCCATGGATGCGCTGCTTGGCGTGGGCGATGGTCGCGCCCTTCATCGGGCCTTTCATCACGCCGGGGCCGCAACCGGTGCAGATGTCGAGGCTGCGCAAGCCCAGTTCGTGGCCGACTTTCTTGGTGTATTTGTATTCTTCGGTGTTGATCGAGTGGCCGCCCCAGCACACGACGATTTTCGGCTCCACACCCGGCCGCAGGGTGCGCGCGTTGCGCAGCAGGTGGAACACGTAGTCGCTGATGCCTTGCGAGGTGCTGAGGTCGATGCGTTGGCTGTCGAGTTCGTTTTCGGTGTAGACGATGTCACGCAGGGCGCTGAACAGCATTTCCCGGGTGCTGGCGATCATTTCGCCGTCGACGAACGCGTCGGCCGGGGCGTTCAGCAGTTCGAGGCGCACGCCGCGATCCTGCTGGTGAATGCGGATTTCGAAGTCCTTGTAGGCTTCGAGGATGGTCTTGGCGTTGTCGACATGCGCGCCGGTATTAAGGATGGCCAGGGCGCACTGGCGGAAGAGGGTGTAGGTGCTGCCGGATCCGGCTTCGCTCAGTTGCTGAACTTCACGTTGAGAAAGGGTTTCCAGGCTGCCTTTCGGGCTGACCGAGGCGTTGATTACGTGTCGTTGGGTCATGCAATGATCCTTAAAACGATGTCATTCCAATGGCAGGCAAATGGCATCCGAATAGTGTGTATCCATGAATGAAGATGGCACGATCTGCGCTGTACCGCCATGTCCCCGTTGGACGCTGAAAAGTTGAAAAGGGCCCCCAGCATAGCTAAATCCCCGAGAGAGGCGATAATGCGCAGCGAGTTTTTTCCGTTGCCCTTTTTATCGCTCAAGGAAGTCATGCCTGATGTTCGAGATCCAGCCGATGGACCCAGCAACGTTTCGCCAGCAGACCCGCCGCAGCACGTTGATCATTGCCGTGCTGTTCCTGGTGCTGGCGATGGTGCTTTCGACGGCCGCGGTGGCACTGTTCGGCGAGCCTGGCGGCGATAACCTGCGGTTCAATGTCGGCGGGGTGTTCGTGGCTTTCCTGCTGACAGCGGCGCTGATGCGCGGGCAGTTCTGGCAGCAGGCGTGGATGGCCCCGGCGGTCTATAGCTGGCGGCTCAAGCGCAGCCTGATGAGCGTGACCAATGTGATGCATCAGGTGACCGCTGCGGTGGAACAGAACGATCCGACCGCGATGAAGGTGCTGCGCTTCTATCATCTGGGGCTGACCCAGATGCACGAACTGGACGGTAACTCCAGCGATCATGCGCAGTTGCGCCGGGAAGTCGAAGCGCACAAAGAGCGGATGCAGGCGCTGGGTCTGGAGATCGACCAGAAGCGCCTGGATCCGGCCTGGCTGCAAGCCTTGAAACCCGCCGCTCGTTAAAACGGAATACGGCTGGCGCGGCGCAGTTTCCACGCGCGGGCCAGACGCCCGTAGACCAGCAGGTTGATCACCAGCACCACGCTGCCCAGCGCCAACTGGATCTGCGGCGTCAGCCCGGCGGGGTAGATGATCGGCCAAATGTAGTGCTCGATGAAGCCGCCGGCGTATTCGGTCTGCCCGGCGGCGTGGCGCATCAGGTTTTCCCAGTAGGTCAGCGGACAGGTCAGGTGCAACACCTCGACCGCCACGCCCCATGCAGCCGCCGGCAGATGCAGCCACATCAGGCGTGGCCACTTGAGCACCAGCAGCCCGCCGAACAGCACAAACAGAATGAATGACAGATGGAACAGCACCAGCCCGTCGGCTGCGATTCGGTACAGCATGTCGTCTCCCTGACGTGGTTGTGAAGGCCTCCATGGTACGCCGACAGCGACGCTGGGGCGCTGCGATTTAGCGCAAGTGCGCAAGATTGTTCAAGCCACGAAGGGGCATTTGCTGGCAGAGTCTGCGACCGTTTCCTCGGTTGAAGAGCGTTATGTCTGACTCACTTATGCCGCGCCGTGCGTTTCTTCGCGGCGCTGCGGCGATCATGCCGTTATCACTGGCGACGGCGCCTTGGGGGCTGCTGGCCGGCTCCATGGCGATCGAAGCCAACCTCACGCCGTTACAGGGGCAGGGCCTGTCGAGCATCGTGTTTGCAGGGGCGGCGCAACTGGTGGCGATCGGCATGCTCAAGGGTGGTGCCGGGATTTTCTCGATCCTGCTGACCACGCTGCTGCTGACCTCGCAGCATTTGTTGTACGGGATGAGCATGCGCTCAGTGATTTCGCCGCTGCCCGGGCGCTGGCGCATCGGCCTGGGCTTTTTGCTCACCGATGAACTGTTCGCCCTGACCAGCCAGCATGACCGTCAGCAGTTCAATCGCTGGTACGCCTTGGGCGTCGGCCTGACGTTCTATATCGCCTGGAACCTGTTCACCCTGGCCGGCATCGTCCTGGGCAGCAGCATTCCGGGGCTTGAGCACTTGGGGCTGGATTTCTCGATTGCCGCCACTTTCATCGCATTGATCACCCCGGTGGTGCGTAACGTGCCGACCATGGTGTGCGTGGCGGTGTCGCTGTTCTGCTCGGTGCTGTTCAGTTATTGGCAGTGGGGCTCGGCATTGGTGCTGTCGGGGCTGGCCGGGATGACCGCAGGGTTTGTCTGCAACAAGTTGTATCGGGGGCGCACATGATGGTCTGGGCAGTGATTTTCGGCATGGGGATTCTGGTGTTCCTCAACCGTTACGTGTTTCTTGAACCGCGCCTGCCGCTGCGCTTGAGCAGCAATGCTCGGCAGTTTCTCGGGTTTGCCGTACCGGGCATGCTCACGGCGATCTGCGGGCCGATCGTGTTCATGCCGGACAAACAGTTGAATTTACAGTGGGATAATCCGTATTTGCTGAGTTCGCTCGTAGCGATCGGGCTGGTGCTGTACACCCGCAATACCTTGCTCAGCATGCTCTTGAGCATGGCGTTTTTCTTTTTGCTGCGCTGGTGGTTGTAAGTTACCGGTAAAAAAACTGTTCTAAGCTGGTTGGATGACTATTTTTGACAAGGCGAGGTGCACATGACGACCGAGCAAAAGCGTCCGGATGAAGACGAACATGTAGACGATGAAGTAGACGAGCCCAGCGAAGAAGAAATCGAGCGTGAGAAACGCAAGGAACAGACGTGGAAGCACGACGATGGCAAGGAACTCACCGGGCCTGACGTGAAACTCTGACAACATGCAAGAAGCCCCGCAGCAGCGGGGCTTCTTTTTTTCAGAGGTCTTCCAGGTGCGGGAAGTCCGGGTGTGACGCCCGATAGCCCAGAGTCTTGTCGATCCATGCATTGAGCTCGTTGACCATCACCGGCGGGTGACCGGGATAGCTTTCGAGCGTGGTGCGCAGGATGCGTTCGATGTCCGGCACTGAACGCAGGTTTCGGGTCTTGATGTAGTGGCCGATAAAACAGTCGAGTTGAAAGCGTTCTGTCATGGACAGATAAATACACTCCAGGCCGTTGGCCTGTTTGATTGCAAAATCGTCGCGCAACTTAGTTCTCTGCAAGGCTTGTTAAAGTTGTAGGGGATTCCTGGTTTTGCTGACTCTTTGGTCAACTGGTATGCCAAATGGAAATGCGGCGCGCATGCTATCCGTAGTGCATGTAAATGTATGTATGACGGTTGAAATGTCAGACAGGCGGTTAGTTCGCTCAAACGACTGTTTTTTCCGGGCTGTCTCAGCGATGAAACACTCACTGTAAAGATCGAGTGTCACCTGTTATCACCTGCGGCAGCTCCTACAGGGTAAACGCGTGAGATCACGAATCTTTAAGCCACTTCGTCAATCAGTCCGGCACCCTGATTGCGTGAATTGCCGACGGCTTTGCCAACCTTGTGCCAGGCGAAGGCATCACTGGGTTCGCCTTCAAACAGCAGCATCTGTTCGGCGCGTTCAACAGGCGTGGCGCTGTCGAGCCACTCGGCAGCCATGTCAGCGCGAAAGACCACGGGTCTTCGATCATGGATATCGAGCAGGCCGCCGACGCTGTCGGCGGTGATGATCACAAAACCGTCGTCGTCCCGGCCATCGCTGCCGGGTGTTGGAAATTGTCCTATGGCGGCACAGAAAACCGGCCCGCGATCGGCACGACGGATCAGCCACGGCTGTCGGGTTTTATCCGGGCCGTCGACCCATTCGAACCAGTTGTCGATGGGCACGATCAGCCGATGACGCCAGATCGCCCGGAAGAACGGCCCATGGGCGACTTTCTCCACGCGGGCGTTGATCGGCGCCGCGCGGTCCTTGGCCCAGTGCGGGCGCCAGCCCCAGCAAAGGTTGTCGGCATACAGACGTTGATCATGTTGATGGAGCACCGCGAGTGACGTGGTCGGCGCCGCGTTGTAGCGCTCCAGCGCAGCGTCGCCGACGTGATTGATCAGCGCATCGGGAATGCTCAGCACCGCGACAAAGTCGTGAATGCCGCGGTACTGCGAGAGTCTTCCGCACATGCGCCGAATCTCTGGATGGACGCTTTCAGCATAGTTGGCTCTGGCCAATCAATCCTGCGCCTCCTGACCGGTGAACGTGTCGCGCCAGACCAGCCAGCGGCGTTCCAGCACTGCGAGCAAACCGTCGCTGAGTTTGCCGAGCAAGGCGAGCACGATAATCGCCGCCAGCACGATGTCTGGTCGCGAGGTTTCGCGGCCGTCGCTGAGCAGATAACCGAGGCCCTTGGTCGCGGCGATCAGCTCGGCGGCCACCAGAAACATCCACGCCAGACTCATGCCGCTGCGCAGTCCGGTGAACAGGCCGGGCAGGGCGGCGGGCAGCAGAATCCGCCGCACCAGTTGCCAGCGGCTGAAGCCATAGATGTGCCCGACCTCGACCAGTTTGCGATCGATGTTGCGAATCGCCGCGACCACGTTGACGTACACCGGAAAAAACGCGCCGATGGCGATCAGCACGATCTTCGAGGTTTCATCGATGCCCAGCCACAGCAGCAACAGCGGCACCCAGGCCAGACTCGGAATCGAACGCAGCGCGGCGAATGTCGGTTCCAGATAAGCCTCGGCCTCACGGCTCAGGCCGACCCAAGCGGCGAACACCAGCGCCAGGCTGGCGCCAATTGCAAAACCGAGCAACACCCGCAACAGGCTGGCGCTGATGTGTTTCCACAGGGCGCCTTCGGCGAGGTCGGTGAGGGTCAGGGCGATCTCGCTGGGCGCCGGCATCTGATAGGACGGCAGCCAGCCGAGACGCACGATGAACTCCAGTGCGATTACGATCAGCAGCGGCAGGGCCAGGCCTTTCAGGCGCCGTCGCCATGTCGGGTTGAGAGATGAAGGACGCGGCCTCGACAAGCTGCGAGGCGGCGCGGGCAGTTCGTTACTGCGAGTGCTCATACGTGGGCTCCGCTCACAGCGAATCCGCGTCGGGCGCGGATGGGCTGTGAGTCTGGTCGATTACTGGCGGGCGACGGCTTGCTGCACTCCGCTGTCGAGCAACTGATCGATGACTTGATCGACATTCACCCCACGCCGCACCAGTTCCTCGGACACAAGAATCGGTGCCGCCGCCTTCGAGGCCTGCACATCGTTGGCGGTCAGTTGCGGACTGCTCAGGTCGGTGCGCGACAACTGTAGTTTGGCCACGTCCAGCGGCAGACCGGATTCCTTGGCGAGCAGCGCGGCGAACTCGTCGGGATTTTTCAGCGCCCAGTCCCGCGCCTGCTCGTAGGCTTTGATCACGGTGTCGATGGTTTGCGGATGCTCCTTGGCGTACTGCTCGGTGACGCTGACCACGCCGTAGCTGTTGAATGCCGGGTTGCGATACAGCAGACGTGAACCGGCCTGCACCTGGCTGGCGGCCATGTGCGGATCGAGTCCGGCCCAGGCGTCGACATCGCCTTTTTCCAGTGCGGTGCGACCGTCCGGATGTTGCAGGTGCACCAGTTCCACGTCGTCTTTCTTCAGCCCGGCCTGTTGCAGGCTGCGCAGGGTGAACAGGTACGGATCGGTGCCTTTGGTGGCGGCGATTTTCTTGCCCTTGAGGTCGGCGACGCTCTGGTACGGCGAATCCTTGCGCACTACCAGCGCGGTCCATTCGGCACGGCTGTAAACGTATACCGATTTGATCGGGCTGCCGTTGGCCCGGCTCAGCACTGCAGCGAGGCTGGCGCTGGAGGCGAAATCGACGCCACCGCTGTTCAGGTATTCCAGCGAACGGTTACTGCCTTGGCTCAGCACCCAACTGACTTTGGTCTGTGGCAGGGCCTTTTCGAGAAAACCGAAATGTTTGAGCACCAGACTCACAGGTGAGTAGTAGGCGTAATCCAGATGGACTTCCGCGGGCGGCGCTTCGGCGGCTTCGGCCAGCGGTTGCAGGCTCAATGCCATGGCGCTGGCGACCAGCAGCGTTTTGAGGCGGATAAACGGTAAGAACGATGTCATGGGGCGCTCCGGCAAAGGCACTGGTTGTTATGTCCAAAAATATATTTTTATCGGCTGCGTCCTGCATGAATGGAATATTGCAGGCTCTGTGCCATGTGCGTTTCGACCCATGTTTACGGGGTTTTCCCCGGTTTTAGCGCCTTTCAACTGTTGCTTGGGAAACATTGTGGCAATGCACTGTTGCGCAACGGACAGTGAGCATTCCGGGCGCTGAGCTTATGCCTTAATCGAATTTAAAATCGGTTTATCAACAGCGTTATGGTCTATGCAAAATCCCGTCGCAGGACCTCCCATGAAGCTCTCTCGTTTGCTCCGCAGCACACTGATGACCGCGTTATTCACCGCACCGCTTGCCCACGCCGCCGAGCCGTTGGTCCTGCATGTTGGTGACCAGAACTACTACAACATCCGCGCTTCGGTCGAAGCCTCCGGCGTGTTGAAAGACGCGCCTTACAGCGTCGACTGGAAGCACTTCCAGGCCGCCGCGCCACTGGCCGAGGCGCTGCAGACCGGCTCGCTGGATCTGGGCTTTCTTGGCGATTCGGGTTTTCTGTTTCTCGCCGCCAAACAGGCGCCGGTGAAACTGATCGGTGTGTCGCGGCAGAACCCGGACACTATCGCCTTGCTGGTGCCGAAAGATTCGCCGGTGAAAACCATCGCGGATCTGAAGGGCAAGAAAGTCGCCTACTGGCCCGGCGCCTGGAG
Organism: Pseudomonas sp. S150; assembly: GCF_004526365.1. Taxonomy (NCBI): domain Bacteria; kingdom Pseudomonadati; phylum Pseudomonadota; class Gammaproteobacteria; order Pseudomonadales; family Pseudomonadaceae; genus Pseudomonas; species Pseudomonas sp. S150. The sequence continues at coordinate 4,277,099 of NZ_CP038207.1, read as the reverse complement.
CCAGCAGCTGACCTTGCGCGCCCTGGAGCAGGGCGGTCTGCCGGAAAATTACGTCGACTTCGTCAAACTGATGCCGATTGATGCGGCGGCGGCATTGCCACAGGGCAGCATCGACGCGTTCCCGGTGTGGGAACCGTACATCTCCCAGCAAATCGTGTTCTCCGGTGCGCGGCCGATTCTCACCGCGAGAAACCTGATGCCGGGCCTCAGCGCGATTGCCGCGTCGGCACCGTCGATCGACAGCAAGCGTGCCGCGATTGCCGATTTTCTCGGGCGTTTGAAACAGGCGCGGGCCTGGGTCGACAGCCACACCGACGAATACGCGGACCTGTGGGCGAAGAAAGCCAATCTCGATCAGCAGGTTTCACGGCACTGGTTGCGTCAGGCGCACATGACTGTCGGGCCGGTGGATCAGCAGGCGGCGGTCGACCTGCAAGGCACCGCGGACTTCCTGTTCAAGGTCAAGGCACTGCCGGCGCCGCTGGCCACCGCCGGAATCATCGATACTTCATTTCAACAGGCACTGGCTGACTGAGCGAGCGCCGGAACCAAAGCCTGTGTACCCTATCCAAGCCTGGCTCGCGAAACCGGGCGCAGGGATGGATCAGGGCGAGGGAGTTTTGCCAGTCGACAACAGGGCCGCAACGGTCAGGCGCAAGGCAAAACATGAAATACGCGTTCAATCTTCTCTGTGCAGCGGCCATCGCGTTCGGGCTGGCCGGCTGCATTGCCGCGCCGATCGAGATGACTGCGCAAACCGAAACTCGGCTCAAGTCCCAGGCCCCGGTGCGCTTTCTGCTGACCTTCGATGATGGCCCCAGCGCCTCGAGTTTCTGGAATCCGTCGGCGACCGTGCTCGATAGCCTCAAGGTCAACCCGGTGCAACCGGACATCAAAGCGGTGTTCTTCGTCCAGACCCGCGCGCCTCGCGCCGGTAACAGTGACATTGGTCGCGGCATCATGCGGCGCGAGCACGCCGAAGGGCACATCCTCGGATTCCATACCGCCACCCATTGGCACACCAATCATCGCTCGCTCGATCCGCAAGAACTGGAGCAGTCGTTGCGCAACGGCACGGCGGATATCGCCGCGATCACCGGAGCAGCACCGATCCTGCTGCGTCCGCCATTCTGGAATTACGACAAGCGCACCTTCGCCGCGTATCAGCAGCATGGCTTGCACGTGTTGTTGACCGATTTGAGCGCCAATGACGGCAAGATCTGGGGCTTCAACGCCAGTCCCCGACGTCGGGCGAATATGCTGCGCCAGCTATCGGAAGTCCGCGAGCGCATTGCCCTCGGCGAATTTCCGACCGTAGACGGGGTGATTCCGGTGGTGGTGACCTTTCATGACCTCAACCGCTACACCGCGCGGCATACCCGCGAATACCTGCAAATCCTGCTCGACAGCGCCGCCGCCACTGGCGTGAAACTGGCGGACAAACCGTTCTACGATGATCACGCGGCGCTGTTGAAGGCGGCCCTGGCGCGTACGGTTCAGCAGAGTTCGCAGCCGGTGCAGTTGCCGGGGATGTGGAACTGGATCTGGGATCATGACGCCCACTAAGGCTGCGCGAAAAATGTGATCGGGTTGGCACTTCTCGGGGCGGCGGGTTGCTGAGGGCTCATCTATGCTCAACGGGTCGATCGACTCATCGCCTGCGAGGCGTGCGCCCATGCTAGCCATTGCCGACATCTGCCGGATTGTCGAATCCGGCTTTCCGTCGCTTGAATGCGAATGCACACAAGTGGAGCAGGGACTGTTGCGGATCAAGGTTTATGAGCCTGACTCCGGGCGAGTCGAGTTGTTGCTCAATGGCGTCTCACCGGAACATCTGGTGACGATCCGCGACATTTCCAACTTCATTGGCGAATTGCGCACGGAAATGAGCGCCGGACGCCGGGCATTCGCCGGCTGATCTCTCACAAGCGCCGTTGAAACGCCTGCACGATACGTAACGTCGCGTCGCTGGTGGGCAGATTCTGCACCGCGTCCAGCGGATGCCAGATGCATTCGGTGATCTCGTTTTGCGGGCGCAACTGCTCAAGATCGAGCACTGACGCCTCGTAGACATGATGCTGGGTGCTGCCGCTGTGCAGTTCCATCAGATACAACATCTGCTCGGCATCCAGTGCTGTTTCTTCCTGCAGCTCGCGCGTCGCCGCCCCGGCTTTGGTTTCCCCAGGCTCGACCTTGCCGCCGGGCAGTGTCCAGCGACAGCGGGGTTTGCGCACCAGGAGAACGTGTCGATCCTGCTCGCAAATAACGGTTGCGCGTACTTTCATCTGTTACCTGTTTACTGCGTGTCACATAAATGAAATAAAACTGCAATATTCGAGCCGGGCCCGGATTCAAAGGTTCCCTCGGGGTTTTGAGTGTTTGGCCTGGCGGAAAGTGCCAGAGCCTTGGCGCATCGCGATGGCGACACCCGGTCGGCACAAATGCGGCATCCGGGTGTAAGTTAAAAAGGCAGAGCTGAATCCACCGTCGGCAAAAAGGAGGTACCCATGAGCATTCCGGTCTTGAACAAAATGCACATGAACGGCTACGACGTACTCAGCGTGAACAACGGCCCGTGGCGTGTTTGTACTCAAGGCGATCGGCTTGCGTCGTTCGGTAGCAGAGAGGAAGCACTGGCCTATGCCGCTGCGTTGCCGGGTTACAGAAAACGCTCGGTGCGAGCGCGAAGTCACACTGCAAGTTGAAGCAAATGTAACGAAAGAGCCCCGGTGATTGCCGGGGCTTTTGTTGAGGTAAAGGGGGGGATCAGTGGACTTTGATCCGGCTGATGGAGCGCGTTTTCACTTCCTTGGCATACAGCTGCAAGCGTTCTTCATCACTTTGCAGCACCTCGCAGGACCTGAGTACCGCCTGGGCATCCGCTTCATTGCCGCTCTTGCGCAGCTGTTCGGCGATGCGTTTGAGGTCGACCGCCGACCATCTCAGATCCGATGCGACGGCTTGCAGGTCGCGCTGAAGTTCGTGTTCGTATTCATTGAGCCGCATGATCACCTCCGGAACATTCTCGGTAGAACAGAGTAGTCGCATTTTTCTTCGATGATGCGCAGCTCGTCTGCCACCGGGCTGCATGCATGTAAATATTTGTCCAATCTCCCTTGTGGGCGACGTGCCGCGCTGGATGTACACCCGGTTACACGTTACATTCGCGTTTTTCAAGATCAGGGAAACACCATGCGGATATGGATCGGGAGTTTGGCGTTGGCATTGCTGGCGGGTTGCTCATTGCCAGCATCGCTGGTGCCGGGCGAGCCAAATCTCAGCAAAACCACCACCAAAGCGCCTAAAGACTATGCCGCGTGCTTGTTGCCGTTGTGGCAGCAGGACATTCCTAAGACCACGCAGACGTCCATTTCCAACGGCTACCGGATCAAGGCGCCGAGCCTCGTCACCGCCGACGAGATTCTCGACATCATCAAATACAAGGACGGTAGTCGCGTTTCCCTGTATCAGGGACCGCCATGGGCCAAGTCCGGGTCGTTGCGCAAATCGGTGCGTGACTGCCTGTAAAGCCCAGCCTCCGCTGCAAAAGCCAGCCCCACAAAAAGCAGAAACCGGATCAATGGTTTCTGCTTTTTTTTGCTTTGCGAAATGCGCTGTGACAGATCGGCACGAGGCGTATCCCAGTGTGCGCTAGGCTTCTGAGTGCCGCCCGGTAACCGGAGGGGCATGCCTTTCAAGGAGCCACGGATCATGGATGATCTGGTCAAAGAAGTTATTCCGTTGTTGCAGTATCTGATTCCCGGATTTGTTTCTACCTGGATTTTTTACACGCTCACTTCGTTCAAGCGGCCTGACACCTTTGGGCAGATTGTGCAGGCGTTGATTTTTACGTTTGTGATTCATGGGGTGGTAACAGGTATTGGCGTGATCTTTTTGTATGTGGGGACGAAGGGTTTTTCTCTAGGAATATGGGATGGCAAGGCGCAGACGTCATGGGCATTCTTTTGTTCGCTGGTACTTGGATTGCTGTCCTGTAGTCTGGCGACCAATGACAAGCTACATGGTTGGCTGCGTCGCAGAAACGTAACGAAACAATCTTCTTACCCAAGCGAATGGTTCTGCGCATTCGCGCAATTTGATCGGCTCATCACCCTGCATTTGCATGACGAAAGGCGCGTTCTTGGCTGGCCGGCCGAGTGGCCGCCGGAATCAGCCAACGGCCAGTTCGTGATCCATAAGCCACATTGGCTGCATGAAGATGGCAAAGTGGCGCCTTTTGGCGCCGAATATTTGTTGATAGATTCCGCGAAGGTTAAATGGGTTGAGTTCAGCCCGGCATCAGAGGATTGATTATGAGCGCCCGAGCACCACAACCAATGCCCAAGAAATATGAACACCTGTTCTTTGGGCCAGACGGAAAACCGTTGGATAGTCCACTGTTGAGAGGGCCGAGTGCGCCTCCACCTTTGAAAAAGCAGTGCTGCTGTTCAGAGCGTATGCACCAACCAGTCCCTGAACGCTTTCAGTGACGGCAACGCCTCATTACGCGGCGGATACACCAGGTAATAGCTGCGCCGGCTGGTGATCGGCTCCCCCAGTTGCAGCAGCTCGCCGTTAAGCAATTCATCCTCCACCAGAATCCGTGGCACCAGCCCCACGCCAATATTCGCCCGGACCGCCTGAATCAGGTGCGAAGTCATTTCAAAGCTCGGCCCGATGCGCATGCTGCGGTGGGGCAAACCATGATGCGTGAACCATTCCGCCCAGGCCTGGGCATTGCTGCTGACATTGAGCAGTAACTGCCCGGCGATGTGCTGTTCCGCATCATCGCGTTCGGCCAACGACAACTGCGCACTGGCAATCACCACCAGTTCTTCAGTGTGCAGGGGCAGGGCGCTCAGCCCGGGCCAATCCCCCGCACCGACGCAGATCGCCGCATCGATCTCGCTGGTGTCGAAGTCGATCGCTTCGATGCGTGAATGCAAGTGCACGGTCATGCCGGGGTGTGCGGTGTAGAAGTCCTTGAGTCGCGGCAGCAGCCATTTCGAGCCGAAGGTCGGCAGCGTCGCCAGCCGTAAGCTGTGGATGCCGGAACCGAACGCCATGGCCTGCAACGTCGCGCTGCGGATCTGCCCGAGGGCTTCGGCCAGTTCGCGCTGATACATGCGCCCGACATCGGTCAGCACCACTTGCCGGCCCTCGCGACTGAACAGGCGCATGCCGAGCATCTTTTCCAGAATCTGCACCTGACGGCTGACCGCGCTTTGCGTCAGCGACAGTTCATGGGCGGCGCGGGTGTAACTTTCATGGCGTGCGGCGGCCTCGAAGGCCAGCAACAGCGACATGGAAGGGGTGAGGGTTCGCGGATTCATTCGTTTTAGTCATGGATTGCGGGTCGATTTTACGTTTGTCCCGACGGCGCCAAGCAATGAACATAAGCGCCATGAGATGGCGGGAGCGTGACGCAATCATTCATTGCGCACAACTGTTCACCGCCACACGGCCCGATTTTGACCGAGATTTCCTCACCGATGATTGCCCAGCTGAAGCCCGCCACTGCATTGATCGCCGATTATCAGAAGTTCCTCAAAGCCCTGAAAGCCTGTGGTTTTCGTGGCGAGATCAGTGCCGATTACGCCAGTCGCGTGGTGCTCGCCACCGACAATTCGATCTATCAGCGTCTGCCGCAAGCGGCGGTGTTTCCGATGGATGCGGAGGATGTGGCGCGGGTCGCACGGCTGATCGCCGAGCCGGCTTATCAGCAAGTGGTGATCACGCCGCGTGGCGGCGGCACCGGCACCAACGGCCAGTCGCTGACCGATGGCATCGTCGTCGACCTGTCGCGGCACATGAACCGTATTCTGGAAATCAACGTCGAGCAGCGCTGGGTGCGGGTGCAGGCCGGGGTGGTCAAGGATCAGCTCAACGCCGCGCTGAAATCAGCCGGGCTGTTTTTCGCCCCGGAGCTGTCGACCTCCAACCGCGCCACCGTTGGCGGCATGATCAACACCGACGCCAGTGGCCAGGGCAGTTGCACCTACGGCAAGACCCGCGACCATGTGCTGGAACTCGACATGGTCCTGCGCGGTGGTGAGCGTCTGCACGGCGCAGCGCTGGCGGAAGACGACCTGACAGCGCTGTGTGCCCGTGAAGATCGGGTGGGTGAAGTTTATCGCTGTGCGCGGCAGATCATTGATGAGCAGGGCGAGCTGATCAAACAACGGTTCCCTGACCTCAACCGTTGCCTGACCGGCTACGACCTGGCGCACCTGCGCGAGGCCGACAAGCGTTTCAACCTCAACAGCGTGCTGTGCGGCGCCGAAGGCTCGCTGGGGTTTGTGGTGGAGGCGAAGCTCAACGTACTGCCGATCCCCAAACACACGATGCTGGTGAACATTCGCTACGCCGGGTTCATGGATGCGTTGCGCGATGCCCGGGCGCTGATGGCGCTCAAGCCGCTGTCGATTGAAACCGTGGATTCCAAGGTGTTGCTGCTGGCGATGCAGGACATCGTCTGGCACGGCGTCGCCGAATACTTCCCGGAAAGCGCCGAGCGCCCGACACTGGGGATCAACCTGGTGGAGTTCTGCGGTGACGATCCCGAGGATCTGCAGCGCCGGGTCGAAGCCTTCCTCGAACACTTGAGCAGCGACACCACCGTCGAACGCCTCGGCCATACCCTGGCGGTCGGCCAGGCGGCAGTGAACAAGGTTTATGGCATGCGCAAACGCGCGGTCGGCCTTCTCGGTAACGTTGCCGGCGAAGCGCGGCCGCAGCCGTTTGTTGAAGACACCGCGGTGCCGCCGCAGCACCTGGCCGAGTACATCGCCGAGTTGCGCGAGCTGCTCGACAGCCACGGTTTGCAGTACGGCATGTTCGGCCACGTTGATGCCGGGGTGCTGCACGTACGTCCGATTCTCGACATGAAGGATCCGCAGCAAGCGGCGCTGGTGCGCCCGGTGTCCGACGGCGTCGCGGCGCTGACCCAGCGTTACGGCGGCCTGTTGTGGGGTGAGCACGGCAAAGGCCTGCGCTCGGAATACGCGCCGGCGTTTTTCGGTGAGCTGTACCCGGCGTTGCAAGCGTTGAAAGCCGCGTTCGACCCGTTCAACCAGTTCAACCCGGGCAAGATCGCCACCCCGGCCAATACCGGTGCGGCGTTGCTGAAAATCGACGAAGTGACCCTGCGCGGCGAACTCGACCGACAGATCGACGAAAAGGTCTGGCAGAGCTACGGCGCAGCCATGCATTGCAACGGCAACGGCGCCTGCTACAACTTCGATCCCGACGACGCCATGTGCCCATCGTGGAAAGCCACCCGCGAGCGTGCGCAATCGCCCAAGGGGCGCGCATCGCTGATCCGCGAATGGCTGCGTTTGCAGGGCGAGGCAGGGGTGGATGTGCTGTCGGAGGCGATCCGTCATCCGGCATTTTTCCGCAACCTGTGGACACGCTGGCGCAACAGCCGCGCGCAGGATGCAGACTTTTCCCATGAGGTGTATGACGCCATGGCCGGTTGCCTGGCGTGCAAATCCTGCGCGGGACAGTGCCCGGTCAAGGTCAACGTGCCGGAATTCCGTTCGCGTTTCCTTGAGCTGTATCACAGCCGTTATCTGCGCCCGGCGCGGGACTATCTGATTGCTTCGCTGGAGTACAGCATTCCGTACATGGCGCGGATTCCGGCACTGTACAACGGTTTGATGGGCGCAACCTTTGTGCGCAAACAGTTGGAGCGTCTTGGCGGCATGGTCGATGTGCCGTTGCTCAGTCGCTTTGATTTCCACGCTGCGCTGCGCCGCTGGAAGGTGCAGCCGGCGACGGTTTCCACGCTGTCGGTGCTGACCCCGGCCCAGCGCGAGCGCAGTGTGGTGTTGGTGCAGGACGCCTTCACTCGTTACTTCGAGGCGCCGCTGCTGGCGGATCTGCTGGAGTTGATTTCACGACTTGGCTATCAGGTGTATCTGGCACCGTTCAGTGCCAATGGCAAGCCGCTGCATGTGCAGGGTTTCCTGTCAGCGTTCAACCGCGCGGCGTTGCGCAATGCGCAGCAACTTCGTGAGCTGGCGGACGTTGGCGTACCGCTGCTGGGGCTGGATCCGGCGATGACGCTGGTCTATCGCCAGGAATACCTGAAAGTGCCCGGCATGGACCACTGCCCGGAAGTCGCGCTGGTACAGGAATGGCTGCTCGAGGTGATGCCGGAGCAGGCCGCTGCCGATGCGGCCCGGTCATTCCGTCTGCTGGCACACTGCACCGAGAAAACCAACGCGCCGGCCGCCACTCGCCAGTGGGAGCAAGTGTTCGAGCGAGCCGGATTGAAACTGGCGACGCAGGCCACCGGCTGCTGCGGCATGTCCGGCACCTACGGCCATGAAGCGCGCAACCGCGAAACCTCGGCGGTGATCTACGAGCAATCGTGGGCGCGGCAGGTTGAGGCGCCGGCGGAGCGGGGCGAAGCGCTGGCCACCGGTTACTCATGCCGCAGTCAGGTCAAGCGCCAGTCGGATCGGGCGCTGCGCCATCCGTTGCAGGTGCTGCTTGAGGTGGTGCGTCGCTGAGCGGTTCGTCGTCCGGGGCATTGTCCCATATCAGCCGTGGGTCGAAACTCATCGCCGAGAGCATGGTGAACACCACCACCATGCCGAAAAACAGGATGCCCGGGCGTGGTTCGATATCGCCCAGCGCCTGGAACTTCACCAGCGCCGCGACCAGTGCGACCACCAGCACGTCGAGCATCGACCAGTAGCCGATCAGCTCGACGAAACGGTACAGCTTCGAGCGCTCACGGCGCGCCCAGTCGCTGCCCCGCTGCACGGTGATCAGCAGCAGCGACAGGGCGACGAATTTAATCCCCGGCACCGCGATGCTGGCGATGAAAATGATCAGCGCAATGTCCCACGCGCCGCCCTCCCAGAACTCCAGCACGCCGCTCATGATCGTGCTGTCGGCGCCGTTGCCGAGCATCACCGTGTTCATCACCGGCAGTAGATTGGCCGGCACGTAAAACGCCAACGCGGCGAACAGATAGGCCCAGGTGCGCGTCAGGGAGTTGGTCTTGCGCCGATGCAGCGGCGCATCGCAGCGCGGGCACTCGTGCGGCTCGTCGGTCATGTCACAGGCCAGCCCACAGCTGTGGCACAGGCACAGATTCAGTTCGCTGGCGGTCGCGGGTCGCTTCATAGAATGTCCCACAGATCACGAATGTCGCGGCCGGCAATGCGGATCATCATCAAGCTCAGCACCGCCAAAGCGAACAGGCCGATACCCGGCAGCACATCGAGCAGCCCGGCCAGTTTGAATACCGCCACCATCGCCCCCAGCAGACACACTTCGAGCATGCTCCAAGGGCGCAGGGTTTCCAGCCAGCGCATGCACAGCTTGAAGCCCGGTGCCCGGCGCGATGATAAGGCGAAACTCAGCACCCAGATCAGCAGCACCAGTTGAAACGCCGGGGCGATGATGATCGAAATCGCCGCGACCATCGCCATGAACGTGATCGGCCCCTGACTCAGCGCCAGTACCGAATCCCACAGCGTCGCGCTGTTCTTCAGGCCCTTCATGCTGATGCTCATCACCGGATAGAAATTGGCGAACAGCCACAGCATCGCCGCAGTGAAACTCAGGGCCAGCCGCTGCTCGACGGTCAAGCCGTTGTAGCGCTGCAGCACGCCGCCGCACCGCACGCAGAGGGTTTTCTGGTGTTTGCCGAGCACGACCTTTTCGTACACGCAGTCGCAATGCTCGCAGATGATCAGGTGTTCGGTTGAGGTCATGGGCAACGCTCGACAGCAGGCGCAAAGGGCAGGGGGGCGCCTGATCACTATAGAAGCCTGACGTGATTGGGCAAATGGCGTTTGGCTTGGGAATCGACTTTTAATGTTATAGAGTAACGCCAATTTTTGGCGGGACGTGTAGTTATGCGCCCCCGATTCATTGACTCGATGGCGAAATGTCCATGACGATTGCGTGTGCCCGTTCCAACCCGCCGCCGACCGGCCGCTTGCTGTCCATTGATGCGTTACGCGGTCTGGTCATCCTGTTCATGCTGCTGGATCACGTGCGTGAAACGTTTCTGTTGCACCGTCAGGTGTCCGACCCGATGGACATCGCCAACACCGAGCCGGCGTTGTTTTTCAGTCGCACGTTGGCGCATCTGTGCGCACCGGTGTTCGTGTTGCTGACTGGATTGTCTGCGTGGTTGTTCGGCGAGAAGTACGCGGGCAAGGCCGATGTCAGTGCCTTCCTGTTCAAGCGTGGGCTGTTTCTGGTGGTGCTGGAATTCACCTTGGTGAATTTTGCATGGACGTTTCAGTTGCCGCCGAGCGTGATCTATCTGCAGGTGATCTGGGCGATTGGCTTGAGCATGATCGCGTTGTCGCTGCTGGTCTGGCTGCCGCGCTGGCTGCTGCTGACGCTGAGTCTGGCGATCATTGCCGGGCATAACCTGCTGGATGGGCTGCATTTCGCGCCGGAGTCGGCACTGCATGTGCCATGGGCGATCCTCCATGATCGGGGCTGGATCGAGGTCGGTGACAGTCTGCGCTTGCGCACTTCGTATCCGCTGTTGCCGTGGATCGGCGTGATCGGTCTGGGTTATGCGCTGGGCCCGTGGTTTGCCCGTGCGGCCGACGCCGGAGTTCGTCAGCAGTGCCTGTTGCTGGCTGGTATCGCCGGACTGCTGGGTTTCGTCGGGCTGCGGTTGCTCAACGGATACGGCGAAAAGTCTTGGGCGGTCGAAGACACGACCGTGCAAACGCTGATGGCGTTTTTCAACATCACCAAGTACCCGCCATCGCTGCTGTTCATCACCCTGACGGTGAGCGTCGGATTGCTGTTGTTGCTGCTGTTCGAACGGCTGCAGACGCGTCGCTGGATTCGCTGGCTGACGGTTTTCGGTTCCGCACCGATGTTCTTCTATCTGCTGCATCTGTACGTGCTGAAGGTGCTGTACCTGATGGCGCTGGCGCTGTTCGGACTGAATCAGGGCAGCCATTTCGGATTCGACTCGGTACCGGCAATCTGGCTGGTGTCGGTGCTGCTGGCGGTTGCGCTGTACCCGGCGGTGCGCTGGTTTTCCGCGCTGAAATCGCGGCGCCGCGATATTGCCTGGCTGAAATATCTGTAAGCCCTAGTGACCACTGCGCTCGCGCGCGAAGTCGATAAAAGCCTTGAGCGGCGCCGGTACGTGGCGCCTGCTCGGGTAGTACAGATGCAGGCCCGGATAGTAGGGGCACCAGTCCGCCAACAGCTGAATCAGACGCCCCGATGCCAAGTGTTCGCTGACCATGTCATCGAACACATACGCCAATCCCAGGCCTTGCAGTGCAGGGCCGACCATCAAGCTGACGTCGCCCAGGGTCAGCGGGCCGTTGACCTCGATTTCCTGGGCAATGCCATCGCGTTCGAATTCCCAGCGATACAGGGCGCCACTGGGGTAGCGGTGGCGCAGGCACGGCAAGTCGTGCAGATCTTCGGGTTTTTGCGGCGCAGGATAGCGTTCAAGGAATGCCGGCGAAGCCACCACCACCGAACGCATCGCCGAGCCAATCGGCAGCGAGACCATGTCGGCCTGCAGTCGATCGCCAAAGCGCACGCCCGCATCAAATCCGCCAGCGACGATATCGAGCAATGCTTCGCTTTCGACCACCTCCATGCGAATGTCCGGATACGTCTGCAAGAACTCGCTGGCAATCGGCAGCAATACCAGTTCGCACGCCTGGCGTCCGCAGGTGATACGCAGGTTGCCGGTGGGTTTGTCGCGAAAATGGTTGAGGTCTTCCAGTGCATCGTCAATGTCGCGGAACGCCGGTTTCAGGCGCGCGTAAAAGCGCTCACCGGCCTCGGTCAACGCCACGCTGCGGGTGGTGCGATTGAACAGACGCACACCGAGGCGATTCTCCAAAGCCTTTACCGAATGGCTCAGGGCTGACGGGGTGAGCCCGAGTTCGACGGCGGCCTTGCTGAAATTCAAGTGCTGCGCCGTACAGAGAAATACGCAAAGGTCTGCCGCTGAGGGTGATTTCATCTGTGAATGCCTTTCACAAAGTCATGCAAAATTGCTGGGATTATCGCATCAATCTCACGGCCTTAAAGTCGCTGCCTGGCAATTTCTTTAAAGGATGAATGCATGACAACGGTCTCTCATCAACCAGGCGCGCGTAACAAGCTGCTGATCCTCGCGGCCGTGTGCCTGTCGGCATTGGTACTGCCCTTGAGTTTTACCGGTGGCGCGGTGGCGACGCCCGCCATTGGCCGTGATCTGGGCGGAAGTCCCGTTGCCCTGACCTGGATCACCAATGCGTTCATGTTGTCGTTCGGCAGTTTGCTGATGGCGGCGGGAGCGTTGGCCGACGTCTATGGGCGTAAACGCCTGTTCAGCTTCGGCATGTTGCTGTTCACCGCAGCATCGATTGCGCAGAGCCTGGCACCGTCGGTGTACTGGCTGGATGGGCTGCGTGCAGTGCAGGGCGTGGCCGGTGCTGCGGCGTTGGCCAGCGGTTCAGCGTCGCTGGCGCAGGAATTCGAAGGCCATGCGCGGACCCGCGCGTACAGCGTACTCGGTACCACATTCGGCATTGGTCTGGCTTTCGGGCCGCTGCTGGCCGGTGCGTTGATCGAAGCGTTCAACTGGCGGGTGATTTTCGTATTCACCGCGCTGATCGGCGTGATCGCCATGGTCTTCGGCCTGCCTCGCATGCGCGAAAGCCGCAACCCGGATGCCACGGGACTGGATTGGCCGGGCACGATCACCTTCAGCACGATGCTGGCGCTGTTCACCTTCGGCGTGATTCAGGCGCCGGAAAGCGGTTGGGGCAGCCCGCTGGTGGTCGGTCTGCTGAGTGCTTCGGCATTGTTGCTGGGGTTGTTCGTGATGATCGAAAAGCGCGTCAAACATCCGATGCTCGATCTGACCCTGTTGCGTTTTCCGCGCTTCATCGGCGTGCAGATGCTGCCGATCGGCACCTGTTTTTGCTACATCGTGCTGGTGGTGATCTTGCCATTGCGCTTTATCGGCGTGGAAGGCTTGAGCGAAATCGATGCCGGCCTGCTGTTGCTGGCGCTGTCGGCGCCCATGCTGGTGGTACCGATGCTGGCGGCGTCGCTGACCCGGTTTGTCTCGGCGGGAATCCTGTCGGGGATCGGTTTTCTGATCGCTGCGGTGGGCTTGCACGGGTTGAGCCTGTACAACGTCGGCGAGCCAAAATCCGCCTTGGTCATTGCGATGCTGTTGATCGGGATTGGCACCGGTTTGCCGTGGGGGTTGATGGATGGTCTGTCGGTCAGCGTTGTACCGAAGGAGCGCGCGGGGATGGCGGCGGGGATCTTCAATACCGTGCGCGTGGCGGGTGAGGGTATTGCGCTGGCGGTGGTGGGCGCTGTGCTGACTTCGCTGCTGCATACCGATCTGACGGGGGCAGTGGCAGGCAGTGTCGATGCGGCGTTGATTGCCGAGACCGCGCACCGGGTCACCACGGGGGACATGGCGCATGCGCTCGACACCGTTCCGGGGCTGGCCAAAGAACGTCTGGTGCAAGGTTATGCCACGGCGTTTCAGTACCTCCTGCACATCCTTACGCTGATTACCCTGGCTTCGGCGGCAGTGGTGCTTGGGCTGTTGAGCAAGGGGCCGGCGGTTGCGCAGCCGCAAAAAACAGCGCCCGACTTGCTATAGCGGTGTGTGCGGAATTTTCGAGTGTGGGAGCGGGCTTGCTCGCGAAGGCGTCAGGTCAGTCACGATCAATGCTGAACATGCCGGCCCCTTCGTGAGCAAGCCCACTCCCACCTGTGCGTGTTGGAGTCCTGATTATTTACGATCCAGCCACACGGTCTGCGCATTGCAGAACTCACGCACGCCGAAGTGCGACAGTTCGCGACCGAAACCGCTTTTCTTCACGCCACCGAAGGTCACACGCGGGTCGCTGGCGGAGTAACCGTTGATGAACACACCACCGGTTTCCAGTTCACTGGTCAGTTGCTGGGCCAGTTGCACGTTGGCGGTGTAGATCGTCGCGGTCAGGCCGAAGTCGCTGTCGTTGGCCAGGGCCACGGCGTGGGCGCAATCGCGGGCAGTGATGATCGATGCCACCGGGCCGAACAGTTCCTGTTTGAACGAGGTCATGCGGTCCGTGACATCGGCCAGCACGGTCGGCTCGTAGTAGTTGCCCGGGCCTTGGGCCTTGCCGCCGCCGAGCAACAGGGTGGCGCCTTCTTCGAGGGTGTCGCGCACTTGCTGGTCGAGTTCGTCACGCAGATCGAAACGCGCCATCGGCCCGATGTAGGTGTCGGCGGACAGCGGATCGCCGACTTTCAATTGACGCGTGGCCTCGACGAATTTGCGGGTGAACTCTTCGACCACGCCTTCTTCGATGATCAGGCGCTTGGCCGCGGCGCAGACCTGGCCGGAGTTCTGGTAGCGACCGATGACGGCAGCCTGCACGGCCTCATCAAGATCCGCATCATTGAGCACGATGAACGGGTCGGAACCACCCAGTTCCAGCACGCATTTCTTCAGCGCGGCACCGGCCTGAGCGCCGATGGCCATACCGGCACGGACGCTGCCGGTCAGGGTGACAGCGGCGATGCGCGGGTCGGCGATGGCGGTGGAAACGCCTTCCGGGGTGACGTTGATCACTTCAAATACGCCATCGGCGAAACCGGCGCGCTTGAACGCGTCGCGCAGCAGGTAGGCGCTGCCCATCACGTTCGGCGCATGCTTGAGCACGTAGGTGTTGCCGGCGATCAGCGCCGGAACGGCACCGCGCAGCACTTGCCAGATCGGGAAGTTCCACGGCATCACCGCGAGGATCGGGCCGAGTGGTCGGTACTCGATGCGCGCCTTGCCGCCTTCAACCTGAGTCGGTTCGGCGTCGAGCATCGCCGGACCGTTTTCGGCGTACCACTCACAGAGCTTGGCGCATTTTTCAATTTCGCCACGGGCTTGGGCGATCGGCTTGCCCATTTCCAGGGTGATCATGGTCGCCATGGCTTCGGCGCTGTCACGCAGGGCGCCGGCGAGGGCGGTCAGGGCGCGGGAGCGATCCTGCAGCGGCTTGCGTTTCCATTTCGAGAATCCGAACGCGGCGCGGGTCAGCGCAGCGTCGAGGGCCTCGGCGGATTCAAAGGCGTAGTGACCGATCTGCTCGCCGGTGGCGGGGTTGATCGAGATGGCGTGGGTCTGGCTGGAAATCTGGTTCATGGCTGGCTCCTGCGTGTTCAGTGGATGGGCCTAGAGTAGGGTGGCGTTTGTTTTCTGGAAACTGAATAATAAAGATCGTTTCTTTCACGATTGGAGAATGACTGTGGATCTGGTGCAGCTGGAAATCTTCAAGGCCGTTGCCGAGCACGGCAGCATCAGCGCCGCCGCGGCGCAGATTCATCGCGTGCCATCGAACCTGACCACGCGGATCAAACAGCTGGAGCAGGACTTGGGCGTCGACCTGTTCATTCGCGAGAAAAGTCGTCTGCGTCTGTCGCCCGCCGGCTGGAGTTTTCTCGAATACGCGCGGCGCATTCTCGATCTGGTGCAGGAAGCGCGGGCCACGGTCGCTGGTGAAGAGCCGCAGGGTGCGTTTCCCCTCGGTTCGCTGGAAAGTACCGCCGCCGTGCGCATCCCCGAACTGCTCGCGGCGTACAACCAGTTGCATCCCAAGGTCGATCTGGATCTGTCGACCGGCCCGTCCGGGACAATGATCGACGGCGTACTCTCCGGACGATTGGCGGCGGCCTTCGTCGATGGCCCGGTGCTGCACCCGGCGCTGGAAGGCGTGCCGGCGTTCGAGGAGGAGATGGTCATCATCGCGCCACTCAATCACCCCCCGGTGCAACGCGCGGCGGATGTGAACGGCGAGAACATCTACGCGTTCCGCTCCAACTGCTCCTATCGTCATCACTTCGAAAAATGGTTTAGCACCGACGCTGCCGTGCCGGGCAAGATTTTCGAGATGGAGTCTTACCACGGCATGCTCGCCTGCGTCAGCGCCGGGGCCGGGCTGGCGCTGATGCCGCGCAAAATGCTGCAAAGCATGCCTGGCAGCGCGACGGTCAGCGTGTGGCCGCTGGCGGCGGACTTTCGCTATCTGACCACGTGGCTGGTGTGGCGCCGGGGCACGGTGTCGCGCAGCTTGGGCATGTTCGTGCGTTTGCTGGAAGAACGCGGTGTGGTGCGTGCGGAAGAGTAATTGACACGTTGTGTCATGGCTGTATCTTGATCGGCGTTTCGCAATATAAAAAACTACACAGCGTAGCCATGAGGAACAAGCAAATGAGTGCAGCCCTGAGCGGTAAAGAAGCAGTCGGTGAGCGGTTTGTGCTGGAGACGATGCGCCACGCGCAGAATCTGACCTGGAACGCCGTTGACGCCATCGCCCAGGTGATCAAGCCCGGCATGCGTGAGTCCGAAGCCCAGGAGCGGGGCAAGCAGATTCTCGCCGAACTGGGCATGGACCGCATCTGGCATCCGCTGCTGATTCGCTTCGGCGCCAATACGCTGAAGGCGTTCAAGGAGCGTTCCGAAGGCGATCCGGTGCTCGGTGACAACGATATTTTCTTCATTGACATGGGCGTGGTCTGGCAGGGGCACGAAGGCGATGCCGGCGCAACCTTCACCACCGGCTCCGATCCGGAAATGATCGCCTGCGCGGCGGCGTCCAAGGAGCTGTTCAAGCGTGTCGAGGCACTGTGGCGCCAAGGCGTGAGCGGTGTCGAACTGTACCGCTATGCCAGCGATCAGGCTGAAGCCATGGGCTGGAAACTCAATCTCGATATCAAGGGCCACCGCGTCAGCGATTTCCCTCACGCGATCCATCGAGGCGGCAATCTCGGCGATTTCGACCAGACGCCAAATGCCGGTGTATGGATTCTGGAAATCCAGATCGCCCACCCGCAGCGACCGTTCGGCGCGTTTTATGAAGATCTGTTGATCTGATTGTCACGGCGTACCGTTTCTGCCGTACAGGCGAAAGCCTTCGCGTTGGCTCAGACGCTGGTAATACGCGCTGACGGCGGGATAGTCCGGATGCGCGAGCGGCGTTTCGAACCAGCGGTTGACTGACAGCCCGATGGGGATATCGGCGAGGGAAAACCGGTCGCCACTGACGTAGGCGCCAGTCTTCTGCAACTGTTGATCGAGGATGCCCATGGTCTGCGACCACTGCTCGATGCCGTTGAGCAACGCGGCGCTGTCCTGATGATCTGGTGACTGACGCGCCAGCGACATGAACGCATACGACCACGACCGGTTCAACTCCGAGGCCTGCCAGTCGATCCACTGATCGACCCGCGCACGAACTCGCGGCTCGGCGGGGTAGAGGTCTGCGCCGCCATAGTTGCCCGCCAGATAACGAATGATCGTATTGGATTCCCACAGGGTGAAATCGCCGTCCTGAATCACCGGCACCATGGCGCAGGGGTTGAGGGCGAGAAACTCCGGGGTGTCGGTGGGTTTGAAGCCCGAGCCCCAATCCTCACGCTCGAACGGGATCTGCAGTTCAGCGCAGGTCCACAGCACTTTGCGCACGTTGATCGAAGACGCCTTGCCCAGAATTCGCAGCATGAGTTTTCCCTGTCTCGTGGGTGCCTGTCGGGGCATCAAGAAATACCACACCACAACGCAGAAGGCCCGCGCATGGCGGGCCTTCTTTTTACATCGAATCAATCTCAGTGACTGCCCACCAGTTTCCCGCCCATCATCCGCCGCCGATAGGCGCTGTCACGACTGGCCAGCCAGAAGTACAGCGGCGAAGTCACCAGCAGGCCCACCAGCCACGACAGGTCGGCGCCGTTGATGTGCGCCGACACCGGGCCGACGTACAGCGGGGTGTTCATGAACGGGATCTGCACCGCGATGCCGATCGCGTAGGCCAGCAGCGCCTGTGGGTTGTAGCGTCCATAGATGCCGCCATCGACCTGGAAGATCGACTGGATGTCGTACTGGCCCTTGTGAATGGCGTAGAAGTCGATCAGGTTGATCGCCGTCCACGGCACCAGCACCACCAGCAGCACCAGCACCATGTCGACGAAGTGGCCGATGAAGTCCTTCGACGCGCCGACGGCGGCGAAGCAGCAGGCCAGCAGCACGATGATCGAGATCACCGCACGGCTCTTGGCGGTCGGAATCCAGCGATAGGCAAAGGTCTGCACCAGAGTGATCAGCGACAGCACCGCGCCGTACAGGTTGAGGGCGTTGTGGCTGATCACGCTGAGCAGGAACAGCACCAGCATCAGCGGGCCGATCGAGCCAGTGGCGAGCTTGACCGCATCCATGGTGTCCATGCCCACCGGGGTCGCGAGCACGGCGACGGCACCGAAGATGAACGCCAGACTCGAGCCCAGCGCCGAACCCAGATACGTGGTCCAGAACGTCGACGAGACTTTGACGTCGGCCGGCAAATAACGCGAATAGTCTGACACGTAAGGCGCAAACGCGATCTGCCACAGCGCGGCGAGCGACACGGTGGCGAGCCAGCCGGAGAGGTTGAAGCTGCCGCGAGTGAGGAAGTCATCGGTTTGAATGTGGGTGAAGATGTAGCCGAAACCGACGACGATGCCGATCCCCAGCACCCAGGTGCCGATGCGGTTGAGCACGTGGATGAAGCGGTAGCCGATGATGCCGATGATCCCCGAACCGAGGGCACCGATGACGATGCCGACCGGCACCGGCACGCTGTCGACCACGCCGTGCAGCGACTTGCCGGCCAGCACGATGTTGGAGGCAAAGAAGCCGATGTACATGACCCCGGCAATCAGCACCACCAGCAGAGCACCGAGCGAGCCGAACTGCGCGCGGCTCTGGATCATCTGCGGAATGCCCATCTGCGGGCCTTGCGCCGAGTGCAGCGCCATCAGCACGCCGCCGACCAGATGACCGACCAGAATCGCGACGATGCCCCAGACCAGATTCAAGTGGAACAACTGCACGCCCAGCGCGCCGGTGACGATCGGCAACGGCGCGATGTTGCCGCCGAACCACAGCGTGAACAGATCCCTGACCTTTCCGTGGCGATCTTCGGGGGGCACGTATCCTATTGTGTGTTTTTCAATGAGCGGCGCGGATGTTGTTGCAGAGGTGGACATGACGAACTCCAAGGCAAGGATGAGTACGTGGACGTACTTCGGTAAGCGCCGACACGGACGGCGCATTTCTTGTTGAAGCGATCATGTGCAAAGGCCCGGGATAGATAAATTAGTAAGTTTGTTGCTTCAGACCTTAAAAAATATATGCCGCGTGTAATGCGTAGCTCCGGTATGTTCAGGCTTCACTCTGTCCTGGATTTACACAGTTTTGTGGTGAGGGGATTTATCCCCGATGGGCTGCGAAGCGGCCCCTCTTTTGACTTTAGAAACAGGGGCCGCTTCGCGCCCCCTCGGGGATAAATCCCCTCACCACAGACCCCCTGACTACAGACGAATGCCCTAACTACAGACAAATGCCCTGACAACAGATAAATCTCCTCACCACAAAAGCGTTGTCTCACTTGCAGAGGTTTTTATATGGCCGCCTACAACCTGCGCCAGCTCAAATACTTCGTCACCACCGCCGATTGCGGCAGCGTCGCCGAAGCCTCGCGCAAGCTCTATATCGCCCAGCCGTCGGTCTCCACCGCGATCAAGCATCTGGAAGAAAGCTTCGGCGTGCAGCTGTTCATCCGCCATCACGCCCAGGGCGTGTCGCTGACGCCCAGTGGTTCGCGTTTCTATCGCAAGGCGCTGGAATTGCTGCGAGTGGCGCATGAGTTCGAGCAGAACGCGCTGGCGGACAACGATGTGGTCTCGGGGCAGATCGATATCGGCTGTTTCGAAACCGTAGCGCCGTTGTACCTGCCGCGTCTGATCGCCGGTTTCAAGCAGCGTTGGCCGGGGGTGGAAATCCGTATTCGCGATGGCGAACAACAGGAACTGGTGCAGGCGCTGACCGCCGGCAGCATCGATCTGGCGATGCTGTTCGAGCACGACCTCGACAGCACCATCGAAACCACTTCGCTGATGCCGCCGCAGCAGCCTTACGCCTTGCTACCCGCCGATCATCGTTTTGCGCAACAGGCGAAAGTCTCGTTGCACGATCTGGTGCTGGAACCGATGATCCTGCTCGACGTAGTGCCCAGCCGCACCTACTTCGTGAGCATCTTCGAAGAACGCGGACTGACCCCGCATATCGTCTTCAGCTCGCCGTCGATCGAGATGGTGCGCGGCATGGTCGGGCGTGGGTTCGGCTTTTCGATTCTGGTGACCCGGCCGTTCGGCGAGTACACCTACGACGGGCAGAAAGTGGTGTGCGTGCCGCTGGCGGAAACCGTGACCGGCTCGGGCTTGTCGGCAGCCTGGCTGCGCCGGGTGCAACTGACCAAACCGGTGCAGTTGTTCGTTGATCATTGCCGCGAGGAATTGGCCCGACTGCACGCCTGAAGGCAGGCAGTCAGGCCGAAAGGATCAGGCGCGAATCGAGGCCAACATCCGTTGCAGCATCGCATCGCAGGCATCGAGTTGTGCGCGGCTGACAAACTCGTCCGGTTTGTGCCCCTGATCCATGCTGCCAGGGCCGCAGACCACGGTGGGAATGCCCGCCGCATCGAACAGCCCACCCTCGGTGCCGAACGCCACGGTGCCGAATTCCCGTGAACCGCAAAACGCCGCAATCAGCTCCGCCGCCTGACTCTGCGCATCGGTAGCCAGGCCGGGATAAGCCGACAGCTCACTGAAACGAATCGCACTGTGCTCGCTGACCGCACGCATGCGCGGCAGCACTTGCTGCTCGGCATAAGCCTGCAACTGCTGCGCTACCAGGGTCGGATCCTGCGAGGGCAGGGCGCGGATTTCGAAGTCGAAGCGGCAATCGGCGGGCACGATATTCAAGGCCTTGCCGCCGCTGATCACCCCGGTCTGCACCGTGCTGAAGGGCGGGTCGAAACGCGCGTCGTGATGCTCGGGCGCCTTCAGTTGCTGGCCGATGCGCCCCAGCTCGCCGATCAGCTCGGCGGCGTACTCGATGGCGTTGACCCCCAGCGGCGCGTAGGCCGAATGGCACGGATGACCGTGCACGTCGCAGCGCATCGCCAGTTTGCCTTTGTGGCCGAGCACCGGTTTCAACTCGGTCGGTTCACCGATGATGCACAGCAGCGGTTTGACCGGCCGCTGCTCCAGCTCGGCGAGCAACGAGCGCACCCCGAGGCAGCCGACTTCTTCGTCATAGGACAGGGCGATGTGCACCGGCATGCGCAGGTCTGCAGCGACCAGCGCCGGCACCAAGGCCAGCACGCAGGCGATGTAGCCCTTCATGTCGGCGGTGCCGCGCCCGAACAGCTTGCCGTCGTGCTCGCTGAGTTCAAACGGCGCTACTGTCCATGGTTGACCATCGACCGGCACCACATCGGTGTGCCCTGAGAGCACGATGCCTGGTTGCTCGGCCGGGCCAATGGTCGCGAACAGATTGGCCTTGCTGCGCTCGGCGTTGTAGATCAGCTCGCACGGCACATCGAAGCCAGCGAGGTAGTCGCGCACGAACTCGATCAGTTGCAGGTTGGATTCGCGGCTGGTGGTGTCGAAGCCCACCAGCGTCCTGAGCAACCCGACGCTGTTCATCGATCATCACCGGCAACGCCATAGCCCGGTGCCTTGGCCGGGTCGAGTGCGCGGTCGATGTAGTCCTGCAACTGCGGCTGATAGGCGTCCCAGAGTTTTTGCAACTGGCCGATCGGGTCTTCGTCGGCCCAATCGATGCGCAAATTGACGATCGGCCAGGTCTGTTCGCCGACCACGACCACGGCTGCCGAATGCACGGGACCTGCCTCGCCACCAAGGGCCTGGCCGGCGTGCAAGGCCTTGAGCAGGCGATCGGCCAATTGGCCTTCGCCGTCTTCAAAGGCGCGGACCATCGCCTCGATTACCGCACGCCCGGCGAGCATGTTGCCGGCGGCCACGCATTGTTCGCCGGAGACCGCGTTGTGCACGCCGAGGGTTTGCGCGCCGCTGAAATGCGCGGTCTGGCCGAGGTGGTTGATCGCGGTGATTTGCCGGTATTGGCTGTAGCCGTTGCGAGTCAGCACCTGGTCCAGCGCAGCGTCGGGCGCCTGACCTTGTTCCATCAATGCGAGGACTTCCGGGCCGAGGGAGGGCAGAGTGATGTTCTGGCTCGACACCGCGCCGACACCCGGCAACAGCCACGGACAACGCGCGCCGACGGCGATGCTGGAGGAACTGATGGCGACACCGAACTGGCCGGTTTCGGGGCAACGGGCTGCGATTGAAAAGGTCATCTGTTTACTCCTTGTGTGTCTTGACTGGCCTCATCGCGAGCAGGCTCACTCCTACCTTGAAATGCGTTCCCTTGTAGGAGTGAGCCTGCTCGCGAAGGCCGCGACTCGGTCTTCCGACTTACTCGGGAATCACCGCCACCACATCAATCTCCATCAGCCACTGCGGCTGCCCCAGTGCCGACACCACCAGCCCGGTGGAGATCGGGAACACGCCTTTGAGCCACTTGCCGACTTCCTGATACACCGGCTCGCGATAGCGCGGGTCGATCAGGTAGGTGGTGGTCTTGACGATGTGGCTCATGTCGCTGCCGGCTTCTTCCAGCAGTTGCTTGACGTTGCGCATCGCCTGTTCGGCCTGCGCACGCGGATCACCGAGGCCCACCAGATTACCGTCGAAATCGGTGCCGACCTGACCTCGGACGTACACCGTGTTGCCGGCGCGTACGGCCTGGCACAGGTCGTTATCCAGCGTCTGATTCGGGTAGGTGTCCTTGGTGTTGAACATACGGATGCGGGTGTGGGTTGGCTTGCTCATGTACAGCTCCAGACTGAGTGTTCAGCGGCGCACCGGGCACCGCCGCGAAAGAGGGCAATCAAGCGTCGATGGTGCCGACGGCTTTGCTGTGAATCTGCGCATGCAGGGCGGCTTCACGCTGCTCGGCATCCTGGTAGTCGAGGTATTTGCGCTGGGTGGCGATGTGATCGGCCACGTGTTTGGCGTCGTGCCACACGCCCCAGATAAACGACGAGCCACGGCGCGACTGCCATGGCAGCCCAAGGAAATACACCCCCGGCTCACTGGACACGCCACGCTGATGCTGCGGTTTGCCCTTGTCGTCAAACGCTGCGACCTGCAGCCAGGAATAGTCCACGGCGAACCCGGTGGCCCAGATGATCGAAGTGATCCCGGCCTTGGCCAGATCCAGATCGAGCAGCGGATTTTTCACGCAATCGGGATCCGCATAGGTTTCGCGTGCTTCGGGTTCTTCCGGCAGGTCGAGACCGTTGCGCTCGATGTAGGCATCGGCGGCATCCAGCAGCGCCAGATAGTTCTCGTCACCGCGCTTGAGGTTGTCGCGCAGGTCCTGCTTGAAGGTCACCACGCCGTTATTGAACGACTCGGTGACGCCAACCAGGGTCATATGCCGCGATGGGCCAGACCACGGAAGTCGATGGTGCGCCCGCCATGCGCGCCGCTGACCGCGATGGTCACGTGCTCGCGGCCGGGTTTCATCGCTGCCTGATCCCACTCGCCGAGCACCCCCAGCCACCAGCAGAAATCACGGTTGCGATAGGCACGCGGTGGACGGTCATGCGCACCTACCGACAGGTACACCTGCTTGCCGGAGCGCTGCAGTTCATCGGCGATCTGCACGCCTGACGAACCAGCGCCAACCACCCAGCACTGCGCCTGCGGGCAGTTGCTGCGGATTGCGATAGTCGGCGGAGTGGATCTGCAACAGACGCGGGTCTTGCGGGGCGATCGGCGGGATCACCGGGCGCTGGAACGGGCCGGTTGCCGCGACCACGCGGCTGGCCTCGATCACGCCTTCGGAGGTCTCGACGGTGAAGCCCGGACGCCCGACATTGCGCACCACGCTTTTGACCTCGACCCCGGTGCGGATCGGCGCGTTGAATTTCTTCGCATAGGCTTCGAAGTAGTCCGCCACGCGCTCCTTATGGGCGAAACCGTCGGGATCGACATCATCGAATTCCAGCCCCGGGAAGCGGTCGTGCCACGCCGGACCGTTGGCTACCAACGAGTCCCAGCGCCCGGTGCGCCAGCGTTCGGCGATGCGGCTGCGCTCCAGCACCAGGTGCGGCACGCCGAGTTTGCTCAGGTGCTCGCTCATCGCCACACCGGCCTGTCCGGCCCCCACGACAAGCGTGTCTGTTTTTATTATTTCAGTGGTCATTTCTACATCCTTCCTGGCAAGGCAAGTGGATTCGGATCGCTTCAGGCTTGTCCGTTTTGCTTGCGGTCAGACTAGGCAGGAGGGGGGTATCGGTAAAATATTATTAAGCTGGGATGTGAATACAAATTGCTGAAGCAGAAGGGGCGAAGCCAGTAAAAACGCGGCTTGCAGGACAGGGGGAGGGTTGTCCCGGGCAGGAAAACCCGGGACAGGAAGGTGAAAATTCACTTTAAGGAGGGGGAGCGTCGCGTCAGTTACCGTCGGCGACCTTGCGTTCGATCGCATCAGTCTTACGCTTGAGCTCCTCGGTGTCCTGTTCCATGACGCGGGTGGAGGTGGGGGTAATCACCTCGTCCACGGCGCGGGTGTCGTCGTCGCTGTCCTGCAGATCGCGGTTCACCACATCCACCGGTTTGCCCGAGGAGTCGAGCGGTGGCGCGTTATGAGGTGTTGCAGGCTTGATATCGTCGGTGCTTTTCATTTTTCATACCTCCATTGACCTACAACGTTGGATACGAAGCCATGACGGGAGTTCGAGAAATTTCACGGGTGACCGCAGCCGCCCTCGGCTGTGCGTTGCTGATCGCTGCCAATTCAACTCAAGCCGCCAGTTTTGACTGCGGCAAGGCAAAATCCATGGACGAAAAAGCCGTTTGCGCCAACCGCGCCTTGAACGACCTGGACGTCACCATGGGCGAGCTGTTCAGCCTCGACAAACGCCTGCTGCCGATGGGCGGGCGCGATGCTTTGATCGGTGAGCAGCAAGCCTTCCTGAAAAACCGCAAGGCCTGTGGCGCAAAGGTCGGGTGTCTGACTGACCTGTATCAGAAGCGGGTCGTTGCGCTGCGCAGCATCATCGAGACGCGGGTGATGACGCAGGGGCCGTTTTGACCCGCTGCGTTTGTCTGGTCAGGGCATGCCGTCAGAGCAAACTCCACGACACCCCGACATAAACCCCGAGCCCTTCACCCGGCGTAGACCGCGCCGCATCCTGGCCTTTGTCGTCATACCCCGGTGTGACCGTCGCGGCGTAGTGTTTGTTGGTCAGGTTGCGCAGGTCGAGCCAGGTTTGCCAGTCGTTTTTCGGCGCGTTGTAGCCGACGGTGGCGCCGAACAGTGCGTAGGGATCGGCGTAGTAGCTGTTGGCGTAATCCACCGCGACTTTGGACACCAGTTGCGTGTTGACTGCCGCGAAGAAGCCTTGTGGCCAGTCGTGGCGCAGTTCGCCCTGGTAGTAGTGCATCGGCAGGCCCGGCAGGCGGTTGTCGCCGAAGCGCTGGTCGTCGCGGTAGTGGAAATCGCTGAAGGTGTAGGCCTGACGCAGGCTCAATTTACGTCCGTCGGCGGCCGACCACAGTGTGCTTTGCAGGCTGGCTTCCACGCCTTGGTGCACGGTGGGGCTGGCGTTGAGTTCGTACGGGGTGACGGCATTGGCGTCCGGCAGTACCGACAGCAATTCGTGGCGCACCTGGGCGTAGTACCACGCCAGGCTCCACTGGCCGAGCGCGCTGTCGCCGCGACCGCCGAGTTCGAGGGTGGTCGCGGTCTGGTTCTGCAGTTTGATCGGGTCGCTCTGGGTGCCGGTCGCCGCGCCGTTGCCGGCCGGGAAGCGGATGTTCGAGCTGTAGATCAGCGACCACGGGTGCGGTGCTTCGACCGAACGGCTGAGGTTGCCGAACAGTTGCAGGTCCGGCGTGACCTGATAGCGCAGGCCCAGACGTGGCGCGTAATCCCAGTCGTTCAGGCTGGTCTTGCCGCCGCTTTGCGGGTAGGTGACGGCGCTTTCGCGGCGGGTGTAAATGGCGGCGAGGCCGGTGGTCAGCCACAGGTCGTCGGCGATTTCCAGGTCGTTGCCCACGTGCAGAACGGTGTCCGAACCCTGATAGGTGAAGTTGCGCATGCGGGTACCCGGCGCATACGCGGCGGTGTTGCCGGACGGGATGCGCACGAATTCACTGGCGCCGTCGTTGGGCAGGTGTTTGGTGGTGCGCAGGCCCACGGTGCTGCGGCTTTCCATGCCGAACACGGTATCGCGGCGCTTGTAGTCGAAGGTGCCGCTGACATCGGTGTAGGCCACTTTCAGACGGTTCGGGCCTTCGCGCAGGTCCATCGGGTAATCGTGATAGACCAGGCCGGTCTGAATGCTCGAATCGTCGTCGACGTAGTAGGTGGTCTTGTTGCCGATGAAGGTGCTGCCCGGTTGTTTGCGGCTGTCGTCGCGCGACACATAAGCCGGGTTGGCCGCCCTTGGAGTGTGCTCGATCGAGTGTTTGGTCACGCGGCCGGCGAGATCGTTGTCGGTCTCGCGATAGCGGAAGTAGAAGCGGGTTTCCAGGTTCGGATTGAAGCGATAGCCGAAGTTGGCGATCACGCCTTTGCTCTCGCTGGCGGTGTGATCCTGATAGCCGTCGGCGTTCGCATCGGTCAGCGACACGTAGTAATCGAAGTCGCCCAGCACTTGCCCGGAACTCACCTGACGCTGCTGATAACCGTGGCTGCCGGTGGCATAGCGCACCTGCAATTTCGGCGCGTCATAGCCGGTGCGGCTTACGTAATCGACAGCGCCGCCCAGTGCCAGTGCACCGCGATCAAAGCCGTTGGCGCCGCGCAGCACCTCCACATGGTCGAGCCACAGCGGTTCGAGCAATTCGTAGGGCGTACCGCCGGGGCCGGTCAGCGGCAGGCCGTCGAGCATCGTGTACAACCCCGAGGCATGCGCGCCCGGTGCGCGGTTGATCCCCGAACCACGGATCGAGATTTTTACCCCTTCATTACCCGCCGACTGCGCGTAGACCCCGGGCTGATACGCCAGCACATCCTGATTGCTCGCCACACGGCCCTGCAACGGCTGGCGCATGTCGACCACATTGCTGCCGCCGGGCACCTGCGCCAGACGCGCTTGGGCCTCGGCGACGGAGGCATCGGCGCCGCTTTGTTCTTCAGCCGAAATCAGCACCTGTCCCAACTCCATGCTTTTGGGTTCCTCGGCCATGACCGGGCAGGCGAGGGCTAGGCCCAGCAGGGCAGAGGGCAGGGATTTGGGCGACGGCATCGAAGAAACTCCAGGCAGACAGGAACGGGCAATGAACAGTGCGACGCAAGAAGGAACGACGGAAACACATGGCAATTTTGCTTTTTTAACGGGGCGCTGCGTGGCAGGTGGGGGCAGGATGGCTCAGGAGGCGGCAGTCAGGACCATACACGCAGACGACTGGCCGCGTTTTATCGCGGCCAGTCGTCCGGCGTGTATCTGGTTCAAGCAATTTTCAGCGCCATGAGAATGTCCAGCGGTGTCTGGGCAAATGCCCGGGCCTGTTCGGTCATCTCGGCAAGGTTTTCTTCGGCCGTCAGCAGCGGCTGGTCACCCTTGTGCAGCACTTCGCCCTGCTCACCGATGACGGCCCACGCCAACTGCGCCCAGTCTTGCGGGTCGGTCATGCCTTGCTTGATCGAAATCAGGAACAGCTGCTGCACGCGGCTGATCGGTACGCCACCGCCGGTGACCGGACTGGCCAGCACCTGAATGTTGTTGTTGAACAGCGCGCGTTTGCACAGTTGCAGGTTGAGAGTGTCGCAACGTTCCTGCACCTGCCTTTCGGCGGCTTCGCTCTGGCACGGGGCGGCGACGCCCATGCCGATCAGCACGGTGACAGCCTGCACCAGGTCGTCGTAAGACACGGAGCCGACAGCCATCGACAACTGCTGCAGGGTTTTCGGTGCGTAGGCACTGGCGGCGAGCGCTTCGAGCACCGGGCTGTAAATCTCTGTTTGCAGCGCAGCCTCGCCGGCGGGACCAGTGACCGTGCCGGGAATGCTCTCAATCGCTTGCAGCAGGACAAAACGGCTTCTCAGCAGGCCATCGCGTTGCTCGGCGGCAGACAGCCGATTGGCGCCACGTACGTACAGATCCCGGCGGAAGTTCTGATTGATGAAGTAGTCGCGCGCCTGTTCGCGCATGATCGGGTGCTCGATACCTTCCAGAAAGTCCATGCCTTCTGCACTCAGATTCAGCGCAGCCACGGTGTCCAGCGGTACGGCCGTGGTGGCGTAGTCGAGTTTGGCTGCGGTCATGGCATCGACCACGTCGATGAAATACATGCAGTCCCAGTTGCGATTGAAATACTCGTGGGCCACGTACTGACGGTTCTGGCCCTTGATGCTCTGCAACTGGGCACCCAGGGCCGGCGCCGCTCTGGCGTACTTCGGATTGGCCGCCAGCAGCGTTTCCGAAAACTCCATCGCGGCATCGATGCGTTTGGCCGGGCTGGTCGAGGCCTGGCTGGCAAAGCGATTGTGCAGGCTGAACAGATTGCGCAGGGGCGCCGAAGGCGACCAGCCCGGGAAGCAGTTGTAGCTGACGTACAACATGCCGCCGGGCTTGAGGTGGCGACGGGCGAACTCGACGATCAGTTGCTGATTGTCGCGGCTGACCCAGGACCAGATGCCATGCAGGCTGATGCTGTCGAACGCCGGCAGATCATCGCGGGCCAGCAGTTGCTCGAAGCTGTCGTCATACAGACGGGCCTGGCTGTTCCAGTCGTTCGCCAATGCGATGGCATGCGCGGCCTGAGATGGCGTGAAGTCGGTGCCGACATAGTTGCCCGGGTTGGCGGCGGCGTGGATGTTGATTGAAACACCCTGGCCGAAGCCCAGTTCGCAGTGGTAACCGCCGGTGTCTTCGAGGGTGGCAAAACCGCGCAACAACAAACAATAACGCTGGAACACCGGGTTGATTTCCCGGCTATACGAGTA
Source organism: Pseudomonas sp. S150 (assembly GCF_004526365.1). Classification (NCBI taxonomy): domain Bacteria; kingdom Pseudomonadati; phylum Pseudomonadota; class Gammaproteobacteria; order Pseudomonadales; family Pseudomonadaceae; genus Pseudomonas; species Pseudomonas sp. S150. The sequence continues at coordinate 4,248,223 of NZ_CP038207.1, read as the reverse complement.
GGTGTAGCCCTCGTCGGTGAAATACCCTTCGTTCCAGGCATTGCTCATGTTTACATCCTTCAATTCGCGAGTGAGCCGCTCTTATAAAGGGTTGTCATTACGCACCACAAGCGGAAAAACATGTAAGTGAATCTTACGATTGCAAAGGCACATAGATGTCCGTCTGCCATTGCTCCTGCGGGGTCTCGGGATACACGCTCAGGTAATGGAAAAACAGCGGATGATCGCGCAATTCCTCACCGCTGGCAGGCAACCAGTCACGGTAGACCGGATAGATGGTTTCGCCGATATGATCCGGCGAACCGACGTGCCGCACCACCACGCAACGTCCACCGGGAATGACGAGTTCCCCCACGCCGAACGTGTTGGGAGCTACCGGCTCTTCAATCTCGCCACAGATGGCGAAGCGAAAATCCTGCGCCGCAGTGGTGTCGGGGTTGTTGTAGGGAATGCCGAAGGTGCGACTCGAGGCCACGGGCGACTGCCCGCTGTGCACGCGCCAGGCGATGAATGTCTGCACGCTTTGTTGAACCTCCCCCGGCGCGCCGCGATGTTCAAACGCAGCGACCCGTAGGGTTGGAAAATTGATGATTCTGGTTTGCATGATGACGCTCCTGGAAAAGTGGGGGATGGCGAATACCGCATTCCAGGTCTGCCAGTTCGGTTGCTTCCTGAAGGCACTTGGCGTCATGCCGAAGTCGCGCCGAAAGGCGCGGCTGAATGCTTCCGGACTCTCGAAACCGGCGTCAGACGCGGCGTCCAGTATCGAGTGTTGCGGCTGCGCGGCCAGCCGATGTGCAGCCCGGCGCAAACGCATCAGTTGCACGTAGCGCGAGACCGGCACGCCAACGAACGCGCTGAATTGCCGATGGAAGTGAAACACCGAAAAGTTCGCCAACTGACTCAACGTATTCACCGACAGGTCACCTTCGAGATGGGCATCGATGTAGGCGAGCACGCTGTTGAAGCGCCGGGTATAGGCGCGGTGGGTCGGCAGGTCGGACACGGGTTGGAAGCTCCTGGAAGTGCGGTCTGCTATAGCCTCGTCGATTTCCGGGTCGGCACGCCTAGCCGAGTTTGCTCAAGTGTCATTCCGACAGGGGCGCGTGTGGAGTCAGCGGCCGTGCGCTGCGTCAGCCAGTTGCCCGGTATCGACCCGCACGAACACCGAATCGCCCACCGCCGTCAGCACCTCCTCGGCATATACCTCGCAAATCACCCGCGTCTTACGCCCGACCTCGCCCTCGACCCTGGCGCGCAAGGTCAGGGTGACGCCCATCGGCGTGGGTTTGATGAATTTGATGCCGAGGTTGCCGGTCACGCAGTCGATGCGCGGCAGGCTGCCTGGTTCGCGTTGTTCGTGGCGGTAGTGCCAGGCCATCGCGGTCCAGTTGGAGTGGCAGTCGACCAGCATTGCCAGCAGGCCGCCGTATACCAGGTCTGGCCAGCCGCAGTATTTGTCGTCCGGCAGGTGTTCGGCCATGACGTGCACGCCGTCCTCGTGCCAGTAGCTTTTGACGTGCAGGCCATGGGGGTTGCGGCTGCCGCAGCCGTAGCAGACGCCTTCGGGGGCGGCGAGGTCTTGCAGGGGCGTCTCGGAACGGGTCATGGGTCTGGTCATCCTGAAGTGGTAAGCCCGGTCAGGCGCAGTCGGTTGCGGCCGCCGCGCTTGGATTCGTAGAGCGCGGCGTCGCCTTGCTCGATCAGTGCCGCGAGGCTGGCCGGCGGCTGGTTGAACAGGGTGGCGCCGATGCTCAGTGTCACCGGTTCGGCGGTGGGGAAGGTCTGGGCGGCGTTGCGCTGGAACTGATCGCGCAGGGCGTCGCCCAGTCTGACGATGTGATCACTGGGCGCGTTGCTCAGCAAAATCACGAACTCGTCACCGCCCAAACGGGCGGCCAGCGCCTCATCGGTGGTCTCGGCGCGGATCATTTCGCTCAGGGCCACCAGCAAACGGTCGCCGGCGCTGTGGCCGTACTGATCGTTGACCGATTTGAAGTTGTCGATATCGATCAATAGCAGGGCGCCGGGATGCGCCGCAGACACGCCCCGCAGCAGGCCCGGCGCGCGCATGTCGAGGGCGCGGCGGTTGTAGAGCGCGGTCAGTGGATCGCGGGCGGCCAGTCGGGCGATCTGCTCCTCGCGCCGGTAGCGTTCGGTGCCGGTCATCGACAGTGCAATGAGCATGATCGCCATCGCGCCCTCGACCAGCGAGATCTGGATGATGACGCCACGGAATGCAGCCAGGTCGATCAGCGTGCCGGGGATCACCACGGTCAGGGCCTTGGCCACATAGAAGATGCCGTGACCGAGCAGCACATAGCGCAATTGCACCGCACCGACGCTCAGCGATTTGCCATGCGGGCGCAGCAGCAAACTGGCCTTGAGCGTCGAGGCGGCAACCAGCAGCGAGTTGGCAGCCAGCATGACTTTCGACCACAACGGCCCGTCCGGCAGCAACAGCAAAACCAGCCAGGTGACGAAAATCAGGTACCAGGCGCGTGACAGGCGGATCTGCGTAAAGCGCGCCACTCCCAGCAGAAACAGGAAGTGCGCGGTCACCAGCAAGCCGTTGGCGAACCAGATGCCGATCAGCAAAAAGCCGTTGCTACGCAGCAGAGCCAGGGTGGAACCGACGGTGATGGTGGCGAAACCGGCGCTCCAGAACAGCAGCGAAGGCTCACGAATGCTGCGCCACTCGACCGCCAGATACAGCGCGGCAGCGGCTGCGAGAGCGATCGAGATGGTCAGCATCGTTGGTGGGTCGAGCGGCATTTCCGGGGGAGCCTGTCAGAAGGTCGGTAAGGCCGCCGATTGTAAGCGTTCGGGGCCGTTTTGGCAGGCGCCGCATACGATCGTCACCGACCGGCGTCCACGCTCATTCGTGAGGCGTGAGCCAAGTGTCGACGACCCGCCGATCCAGTTCTTCCCAGTACGCCATGCCCAGCACGCGGGTGGTGTTCAACCCGCGCAAATAGCCACGCAACTGATTGGCGGTATCGCGCTTGAGCTGCGCATCGGTGATGTCCTTGTCCAGCAACACCTTTTCGTACTGCACCAGGTATTCCGCCACCCGCTCGCGAAAGTCGGGCAGAACCGCGTCGCGGATCAGGTCAAAGGTTCTCAAATCGGCTTCCTCACTGTTGTTTTAGTCATTGGGGATGAGTGTGTACCCGTCTTTATCGTGCGCAACTATCGCTAGAAGTAATAGTGACCATCACGAAACGCAAGTTCAGCTTTGCTGGCAATAGGCGGAAAATTGCCCTCATTGAAAACGCAGCTCAAGGAAATTGCGCGATGAAGACACTGACCCGACTGGCGCTGACCGCTCTGCTGATGAGCGGCATGGTAGCCACGGCACCGTCTTACGCCGACGACGCCTGTGCGTGTCATCTTCAGCCAATCGCCGGCAGCAGCGCGACTTTGCAGCATTCACAGACCGTGGGTGTGTTGTACAGCGAAAACACCCGGGAAAACCTGCAATACCTGACGCGCTACCACGATATGGCGCTGCACGGGGCCAAGGATGCACTGGATCCGCGAATTCGCGCAGCCTTTGTCAGCAGCTCCGACCCGGAACTGGCGATCGACTGGTTGCTCAGCTCGTTGCAACGCCAGTTTCTGTCGGTGACCGTTTACGACAACCTCGATGCACTGATTCTGGCGCATCCGGATATCGTGGTGAAACTCGACACCTTCAACCGCTTGCTGACTCAGCAGAACAGCCTGTACGAGGCGCATTTCATCGCGCGTTTCTACGATGCCGACCTGCAGTACATCGGCAAAGCCGAGGGCTCGGTGGAAAAACAGATTTCGTCGGTCTGGGTACACGACAAAGCGGCGCACGAGATTGCCGCGCAGATCGAGCAGCAACGTGACCTGCAACTCAATGCCTTGAAGCAGTTCGATGCCTCGCTCAAGGCGCTGGTGGCTTCCAGCTGAACACTCAAAACCAAAAGGGCAGCGGCGGCGCCGTGACGCTGAATCGCTGCCAAATGAACCGAACCTTTATTTTCAGGATGACCCCGATGCGTGCTTTGTTTGCCCCGACCCTGGCCGTTGCTTCCTTGCTGCTCGCCGGTTGCGCCTCCGCACCGAACGACCCGACGCTGACCTTGCAGACCAACAAGACTCCGGCGCAATACGCCGATTGCGTGGTGCCGAAGCTGCAGGGCAGTGCGCTGAACCCGACCGTTTCGCAGACCCAGCGCAGCTACCGGATCGTGGTGCCAAGCAAGGTGTCGGCAGACAACGTGCTGGAAGCCTATAAGGCCGGCAACGGTGGCAAGGTGTTCATCTACGAGCGCCACTTGCTGGCTTCGAACTTCCTGCCTTCCAGTTTTGAACGCGCCGCCCAGGACTGCATCTGATCCGGTTGCACAACCCGTTTTAACCGAGCTCCTTTGGTTGGCCGCAACCAACCAATACTTTGCCCCGCACCTCATTCGGTTGCGGGGCTTTTTTTGTCTGACGTTTGCTGCTGTGGCGACGCCGACAATCGACCGCTCGCCCGGAGTCGTCGGCTTCTTGCACCGTCATATTGAAACATGGTTGTGTAGTACAACTAAATTTCAGCGGTGATGTGTCATGAGTATCCCTTCAGCCTTGATCGAAGAAATCCGTACAGCGTCGCGCACGATGGTGCGTGAGTTCGGTTTCCTGCGCGCCACCTTGGCGGCGACCGACTATTCCGCCTCCGGCGTGCACGCCTTGCTGGAAATCGAGGCCGGGGACGGCGTCAGCGCTGCGCAACTGGCGCAAATCCTTGGCCTGGAAAAATCCAGTGTCAGCCGCATGGTCGGCAAACTGATCAAGGCCGGGGAGATCGAGGAGCGTGCTGCCGAGCACGCCCGGGTCAAGCATCTGCACCTGACATCGCAGGGCCGGCAGACCGTCGCCGACATTCATGCCTATGGCCAGGCCCAGGTCAGCAAGGCACTGAACACGCTCAATCCGTCGCAACAACAGAGCGTGGCGCAGGGCCTTTCAACCTACGCGCATGCGCTCAAGACCATCCGCCTGGGTGCTGACCGGCCGCTCGCGCCGAATCTGCACATCAGCGCCGGCTATCGCCCCGGCCTGATCGGCCGCGTGGCGCAAATGCATGCGGATTATTATTCGCGACATTCCGGTTTCGGCGCGATCTTTGAAAGCCGCGTCGCCAGTGGAGTGGCGGAGTTTGTCGGGCGCCTCGATCAGCCCTGCAACCAGATCTGGGTGGCGACGCTTGATGAGCGCATCGTTGGCTCGATCGCAATCGACGGCCAGGATCTGGGCAGCAATCAGGCGCATTTGCGCTGGTTCATCCTCGACGACGGCTGCCGCGGCAGTGGCGTCGGCCGGCAACTGCTGAGCGCGGCGGTGGAGTTTTGCGATCAGCGGGGGTTTGACGCGATTCAGCTCTGGACCTTCAAGGGCCTCGACGCCGCGCGCCGACTGTACGAAGCGGCCGGGTTCGAATTGACCATGGAAGAGCCGGGCAGTCAGTGGGGCAGCGTGGTGACGGAGCAGCAGTTCACCCGTGCAGCCGCCTCACGTTGAAGGTTGATTCAGCGTCATCACGCAGGCGCTGAACACGTTTGCCAGCCGGTTGGCGAAAGCCGTGATTTCCAGATCGCTGCGCGCAGTCCCGGAAAAGTCTGGACGAGGGCAAACCGCTACAAACGCATGCCCATTTCGACAGCCCGAGTCTCAAAGCCGAACTCCGCATACATCCGCGCGGCACGGCGATTGAATGGCCAGACGGTCAACCGCAGATCCTGGGCATCCTGTTCGATCGCCCAGTTTTTCACCAGATTCATCAGCCCACGGCCGAGGCCTTGTCCCGAAAACTGTTCGGCGACACACACCGAGCCGATGCGAACGACATTCTGCGGTTGCATCAACGGCCCTGAACTGGCCGACAGGCTGGCCGTGATAAACGCCGCAGGTTGATCGTCGACATGGGCGATGAACACAACGTGACCGGGTTTCTCGAACAGCGCTGACCAGTGGGGCAGGTCGCGGGAAAATTCCGCGGTGGGCGGGGCATAGATGTCGGGGCGGGCAGTGTGATGCACGTCGTTAAGCAATTGCCCCAGCTCACACATGCTCAACGCGTCTGCGCCCGTCGCGGTGCGGTAAGTGATTTGTTCCATGTCGTGCGGTGCTCCTTGATTACGCGCAAGCCGCGAACGGCGCTGTTGATCGTTATTGTTCCAGCCAGTCAGGATAGATCTGCACAAAGTGCTGCTGCAGCCATTCGACAAATACCTGAACTTGCGCAGCCAGGTGCGTGCGGCTGGGGTACAGCAGTGATACCGGGCGCGGGGTGGGCCGATAGGCGCTGAGGATTTCCACCAGGGTGCCGCTGGCCAGGTATTCGGCCACGGTGATGCCTGGCGCCTGAATGATTCCAAAGCCCGCTACGCCGCACTGCACGTAGGCATTCGACTCGGTGACGGTGATGCCGGCGTTGCTGATGAACGCGCGGTCTTTGCCTTTGACCGAGAAGTGCCAGGGCAATGTCCTGTTGTTTTGGCCGGAAAGAAAATTCACCCCGCGATGGGCATTCAGATCGTCGAGTGTCCGCGGTTCGCCGTGTTCCTGCAGATACTCGGGGGCTGCGCACGTGACCATGGTCGCCATGGCGATCGGGCGAGCGATCAAGGTCGAGTCCGGTAACTCGCCAATTCGTAACGCGCAGTCGATACCTTCACCGATCAGGTCGACCGCCCGATCAGTCACGCCCAGCACCATGTCGATCCCGGGGAAGGCGCTGGTGAAGGCTTTCAGGTTTTTGATGAAGTCCAGTTGCGCGAACGCGGTCGGGATATCGACCCGAAGCCGGCCTTCGAGCGTTGCTCCGCTGCGGTCGAACATCGAAGTGGCGGCCGAGATATCCGCGAGAATTTCCTGCACTCGCTCATAGAACAGTTGGCCTTCGGTGGTGAGCGCGACTTTTCTGGTGGTGCGCTGAAACAGACGCACACCCAGGGATGTTTCCAGCTCCTGGATGTAACGGGTGACCTAGGGGCGCCCGATGTCCAGCGATTCGGCGGCTTTGGTGAAGCTGCCGAGCTCGGCAAGCCGAGCGAACAGTCGCATCGATTGCAGCAATTCCATGATCGGGACCTGACGGAATTCAATTGTTGCTTGAGGATAGAATAATCATGTGCCTTTTTGCGTATTTATTGCGCGAGGCCAACAGCGAAAGATGTGCCCAGGCAAACCCTTGGTGGTTTGCAGCCATTGATCCGTTTTTGGAGATTCGCAATGAAAGCCTGGTTACTGAAAGATTTCGGCCTCGACAATCTGCACCTGGAAGAGACAGCGACCCCGCAGCCACAGTCCGGCGAATTGCTGGTAAAGGTCGGCGCCGTGTCCCTCAATTTTCGCGACAAGGCGATTGTTGACGGCATCTACGAGCCGCACATGGTGCCCAAACCGTTGATTCCGGTGAGCGACGCAGCGGGCACCGTGGTCGCGGTGGGTGACGGCGTCAGCCGCTTCAAGGTCGGCGATCGGGTCAACTCGCATCTGTATTCCCGCTGGCTGGATGGCGAGCCGGGGCCGAATGAACCGGACTACTGCTTTGGTTCGCCGTTGCCCGGCGGATTGGCCGAATACATGATCATCCATGAAGACAGCGCCGTTGCCGCGCCGGACAACATGAGCGACGAAGAGGCGGCGACGCTGCCGATTGCTGCGCTCACGGCGTGGTACTCACTGGTCGACTTTGGACAGATCCAGCCCGGCCAGACCGTGCTGGTTCAAGGCACGGGCGGGGTGTCGATTTTTGCCGTGCAGATCGCCACGGCGCTGGGCGCCAAAGTGATCGCCACATCGAGTAGCGAGCACAATCTGCAAGCCGTGAAGGAACTGGGAGCGGTCGCGGGCGTGAACTACAGAACGACACCGAACTGGGCCGATGAAGTGTTGCGGCTGACTGACGGCAAAGGCGTGGATCTGCTGCTCGACGTGGCCGGTGGCAACGGCATCAATCAGTCGGTTGCAGCGACCAAGGCTTCCGGGCGCATTGCACAGATCGGTTTTTTGACCGGGCAGACCGTTGCACTCAATCTGATGCCGCTGATTTTCCGCCAGACCACCATTCGCGGTATCGCCGTGGCACCGCGCTCATCCTTCGACCGGATGAACGTCTTCCTCAACCAGCACAAGATTCGCCCGGTGATCGATCAGGTGTATCCGTTCGAGAAAGCGCGCGAGGCGTACGAGCATCTGGCGAAGGGCGCGTTTGGCAAAGTGGTGATCAAAGTCGCCTGATATAGGCACAGGGCCAAGCAACGGGGCTCAATGCGATTGCGCCAGACCCTGTTGCGCCTTGGCTCTGGCAATCGAAAACGCCTTCGGCAAATTGGCGCCATTCTTCGCGGCCAGGATCTCGGCCATCACGCTGACCGCGATCTCCGCCGGTGTCTTGCTGCCAATGTAGATGCCGATTGGCCCGTGCAGCCGTTCGAGTGATGCCTGGGTCTCACCGAAATGCTCGATCAGACGTTCGCGGCGCAGCTGACTGTTGCGCCGCGAACCGATGGCGCCGATGTAAAACGCCGGGCTGTGCAGGGCCTCGAGCAGTGCCAGATCGTCGAGTCGCGGATCATGACTCAAGGCGACGATACAGGTGCGCAGATCGACCGCGAAGTCGCGCACCACGTCATCCGGCATGCCGATGATGCGCTCCACACCGTTCACCGCCCAGGTGTCGATGTATTCGGCACGTGGGTCGCACACCGCGACCTTGAAGCCGTTGAACAGCGCCATGGTCGCCAGATACTCGGCCAGCGCGCCGGCACCGATCATCAGCAGCCGATACCCCGGCCCGAGGGTATTGAGCATCTGTTGGCCGTCGAAACTGAATTGCTCAGGAGTTGCCGTGGCTTGCAGTGTGACGCGACCGCTATCCAGTGCCAGGCAGCGGCGCACCAGTTGCCCGGCATCCAGTTGCACCAGCAGCTCGTCGAGCACCTGCCATGAGGGATTGAACTCCAGAATCAGCTCAAGCGTGCCGCCACAGGGCAAACCGAAACGATGCGCCTCGTCGGCGCTGACGCCGTAGCGCACCACCTCGGGCGCACTGTCCTTGAGGCCGCTGCCGCCATGCGCGGTGGTGTAGCGATCGATCAGGTCCTCCTCGATGCAGCCGCCGGACACGCTGCCGACCACACGCCCGTCGTTACGCAAGGCCATCATCGAGCCTGTCGGGCGCGGCGAAGAGCCCCATGTGCGCGCCACCGTGGCGAGCAACACTTGCTCGCCGGCGGCGAGCCAGTCCCGCGCGGTGCGCAGGACCAGCAAGTCGATGCTTTCCATCAAAGTTCCTCTAACGCATTTGCAGGATGATCGGGCTGCTGCTGGCCGGATCCGTACGTTCACGCAGCTTGTTGACGGCCTGCGGTTCAATGGCACCGCCCTGATTGCCCCAGGTGCTGCGCATGAAGGTCAGCACTTCGGCGATCTCTTGATCCGACAACTGTTCGCGGAAGGCTGGCATGCGATAGGCGTCCGGTACTCCGGCGGCCACCACCCGTTGCGAACCGTTGAGGGTGATGTTGATCGCCGAGGAACTTTCCTTGGCCAGTGCCGACGTGGCGCCGGCCAGCGGCGGCATCCATTCCGACTGGCCCTTGCCGTCCAAACCGTGGCACGAAGCACAGCGCGTGACGTAGGTATGGGCACCGGGCGCGTCCAGACGTTCCGTCGCCGAAACCGTTTGGTACTGCCATGGCTGGCCGTCGCGCTGAGGATCCCCCGGCAATGACTTGAGATAGCGGGCGATCGCGGTCAGATCGTCATCGCTCATGAACTGCGTCGAGTTGTTGAACGCCTCGGTCATTGAGCCATAAACCACTGCATGTTTGTTACGCCCGGTCTTGAGGAACTGCACGATCTCCGGCTCACTCCAGCGGCCCAGACCGGTGTTGTGATCATCACGCAGGCTTGGCGCGTACCAGCCATCGAGCAAGGCGCCGGCGAGGTACGGCGTGGCGGATTCATCCAGAGCCTTCTCGTTGAACGCCAGACCGCGCGGCGTATGGCAACTGCCGCAGTGCCCGGCGCCTTGCACGAGATAAGCGCCGCGATTCCACACGGCATCCTGCGACGGTTTGGCCACGTAAGGTTCGGTATCGGCAAACACACCGTTCCACAACGCAATCGGCCAGCGCAGGTTCAACGGAAAAGGAATCGCACTCGGGATATTCGCCTGCTTGACCGGTGCCACGCCTTTCATGAAAAACGCGTACAGCGCTCGCACATCGTCGTCACTGAGCTTGGCGTAGGACGGGTAGGGCATCGCCGGGTACAGACGACGGCTTTCAGGTGCCACGCCGTGGCGCACCGCACGGTCAAAGTCCGCCAGGCTGTAGCGACCGATGCCGGTTTCCGGCTCCGGGGTGATGTTGGTCGCGTGGATCGCGCCCAGTGGTGTGGCCATTTCCAGGCCGCCAGCGAACGGCGCACCGCCCGGCACGCTGTGGCACGCCACGCAATCGCTGAGTCGGGCGACGTATTCGCCACGAGCGACCAGCGCCGGGTCGATATCGGCCACGGCGGTGTGGTTGTTTTCAAGGCGCGAGACAGGCTCGCGGGTGACATACCAGGCCAGCAGGCCTGCCGCGACCAGGCACGGCACTGCCAGCCAGCCAGCGGTTCTTGCGAATCGGCTGTTATTCATGGACGCTCCGGCGCTGATCAAGTGAAGGTGTGTCGGCTCATGGGCAGGCTGCGCACCCGTTGCCCGGTCAGCGTTGCCACCGCATTGGCGACGGCGGGCGCGACAGCGGGCAACGGTGGTTCGCCGATGCCGCCCATTTTTTCCCCGCTCTCGACAACACGCACGTGGACCCGGGCCATCCGCGCAGGCGGCAGGATCGGATACAAGTCGTAGTTGCGCGCGCGCGGTTTGCCATCAATCCACACGGCTTCCTCCACCAGGGTCTGCGACAGGCCCAGCGCCACCGCGCCATTGACCTGTGCTTCGACAATCGCCGGATTGACGATGCTACCGGGGTCGATCGCCTGCCAGATGTCGTGCACCTTGACCTGACCGTGCTCGATGGAGACCTCGGCGATCACCGCCGTCTGGGTACCGAACGGCGAAGCCATCGCCACGCCTCGCGCACGTTTGCTGCCGTCCGCCGCGGTGAACGGCCCACGCTTCCAGCCACCCGACAGCTCGCCCACGGCTTGCAGCAGCGTGGTCAGTCGTGGGTTGTCGCGCAGCAGATGCAGGCGCAATTCGAACGGGTCCTTGCCACCCTTGTCGGCCAGTTCGTCAAGGAACGATTCGTAGAAGAAGTCGTTGAGCGAATTGCCCACCGAACGCCAGTAACCGAGCATCGCCGGGCCTTTGGCGTAGATCTGCGCGATGCGCTTGTTGGGGATTGCATAGGACTTGCCCGACAAGCCTTCAAGTGCCGTCGGGTCGAGTTTTTCACCCTGTTTGCCGGCCAGCGCCTCGGTCGGGCCTTCGGTGGCACTGATTGCTTCGATCGCCAGCGGCCAGCCGTCATTATCCAGCGCCGCACGGAAATTCACCGCTGCCACCGGACGCAGCACATCGCGCAGGAACTCTTCTTCGCGGCTCCAGATCAGTTTGACCGGGCGACCAACCGCTTTCGATAACTCGATCGCCTGAGGGTAGGGACTGGCGGCGTCGTAGAGGAAATGCCGACCGAAGAAGCCCCCGAGCAATGGCGAATGCAAGGTGATGCGCGACGGATCCAGCCCGGTGCGTTTGGCGATGTCGGCACGGAACATGTCCGGCGCCTGATTCGGCAGCCAGACTTCCAGCGAACCGTCGGGATTGAATCGGGCCAGCGCCGACGGCGGCTCCAACTGACCGTGGTTCAGGTACTGGTTGTGGTAAGTGGCGTCAATCCGCGTTTTGGCGTTCGCCAGAGCTGCAGCCACGTCGCCCTCATTTTCATCATCCCTGGCCGGGCCTTTGTCTTCAGCCAGGCGCTTGAGCCAGGCATCACTGGAAAAATTTGCGGGCATCGGCCGTACTTTGCTGTCGGCCGTGGGTTCCTGCCAGTCGACCTGAATCGCTTCCACTGCACGTTTGGCGTGCCACCAGCGCTCGGCGACCACCGCCACGGCCCCCGGCAGGCGATGCACGGAATGCACGCCTTTCATTGCCTTGACCTGCTCTTCGTTGCGCAGGTTACCCACGGTCATGCCCAAACGCGGGGCATGTTGAACGGCAGCATGCAGCATGTCGTCGACCTTCAGGTCGATGCTGTACAGCGCCTTGCCCGTGGACTTGTCGTAGGCATCGACGCGCTTCACCGGTTTGCCGATCCAGCGGAACTGGCTCGGATCACGCAGCTGCACCGAGGCCGGATCGGGCACCGGCAGATCCATGGCGTGCTCGGCCAGTTCGCCGTAGGCCACCGAACGCCCGGACTTGGCGTGCACGACTTTGCCGGGTTCGGTGCTCAGTTCACCCACCGGCACCCCAAGTTTCTGCGCACCGGCCTGCAGCAGCATGGCGCGGGCGAGGGCGCCGAGGCGGCGCATCACCGGGTAACTCATGCGCACCGACATGCTGCCGCCGGTGATGCGCATACCGTTTTCCATCACCACATAGGCTTCGCCGGGCGGCGCGGCTTCGACCAGGAATGTCGACGGGTCGGCATCCAGTTCTTCACCGACGATCTGCGCCATCGCGGTGAACGTACCTTGTCCGCCTTCCATGAACGGGCAGAGCAGGCGCACGCGGTTGTCCGGGCGAATTTCCAGAAACGCCGGTACCTGCGTGCCACGCTCGGCAGTCGCGGCCGCCACTGCCGCTTGCACGCGAGTCGTGCCCAGCGGCAGGCCGAAACCGAGCACCAGTGCGCCGACGGCGGTGCCGGTCAGAAAACGTCTGCGCGACACATTGATCGGTTCATGCAGAGCCAGTGCTGATGCTTCCTGGGACGGATCGATACGCACGTTCATCAGGCATCTCCCTTGCCGGCCAGCTCATGCACGGCGGCATGAATGGCGTTGTACGTGCCGCAGCGGCACAGGTTGACCATCGCCGCCTCGATCTGCGCGTCACTTGGCTTGGGGTTTTGCTTGAGCAGCGCCGTGGCCGCCATCACCTGCCCGGACTGGCAGTAGCCACACTGGGCGACCTGCAGATCAACCCAGGTCGAGACCACCCGTTTACCGACATCATCGGCCTCGATCGCCTCAATGGTGGTGACCTCGCGGCCGACCACGCCGGCCACCGGCGTGACGCACGAGCGCACCACGTTGCCGTCCACCAGCACGGAACAGGCGCCGCACTGCGCCAGTCCACAGCCGTATTTGGTGCCGGTCATGCCCAGATCATCGCGGATCACCCACAGCAGGGGCGTATCGGCGTCGGCATCGACCTGATAGGTTTTCTGGTTGATTCGTAGTTCCATGGTTCACCCGCTCGATCATCGGTTGACGTGCATTTTTATAAGCGGTGAAACGCTGCGTGGCGCCTCACCGGTAAAGCGTGTTCTTTGCTCAACTGGCCGCGTTGCCCAGTGCTTCTGCGGCGAAGGGGTCGCCACGCAGCAGCGCGATGTCCCGACTGGGTGCGGTGCCGTACAGGCGTGCGTATTCGCGGCTGAACTGCGAGGGACTTTCATAACCGACCGCAAATGCCGCTCGCGAAACGTCCAGACGCTCCATCAACATCAGCCGGCGCGCCTCGTTCAGTCGCAGCCACTTCTGGTACTGCAGCGGGCTCATGCCGGTGAGTTGGCGGAAGTGATGGTGAAAGGTCGGTGCGCTCATCTGCACCCGCGCCGCCAGTTCATCGATGCGCAGCGCCTCGGTGTAGTTGACCTTGAGCCAGTCGATGGCTTTGGCGATGCGATAACCCTGGCCATCGACGGCCGTGATCTGCCGCAGCCGCGCGCCTTGATCGGTATGGAGCAGCCGATAGTGGATTTCCCGCAGCACCAGCGGCGCCAACACCGGGATCGCCTCAGGCTCGTCGAGCAATGCCAGCAGGCGCTCGAGCGCGCCTTCCAGAGCGGAAGACATGTTGCCAATGCCAGCGCCGGTGTTCGTCGACGGCTGCCGTTTCGCAGGCAAGCCACCTTTGCTGAGGATCTCGGCGAGCATGCCGACATCCAGCTTCAGCACCAGCCCGACACAGGGCTGTTCGGGGCTGGCAAGCATCACTTCGGAATTGGCGGGCAGATCCAGCGAGGTGACCAGAAACCGCGAAGGGTCGTAGCGGTAACCCTCACCGCCGACCCACAAGCGCTTTTCCCCACGGCCCACCAGAATCAGGCTCGGCTCGATCATGCACACCGTCGGTGGCGCCGGCTGATCGCGACGAAACAGCGACAGGCCGGCTATCGACGTGGCGAAGTCGCCCGCTACGCTCACGCGCGAGTCAATGTTCAACGCCAAAGGTGATTGGTGGCGCAGCGGGGTAGGGATCATGTCGGGCAACTCCTGTTGAACGAACTCTAATCCGCTGCACAGGCGATTCCTATACACCACCCTGCATCCTCAGAGGATCAGGCAAGCATTCAAGAGGAATGCACTAGGGCAGAGGTGAATCGACCGGGAGAATGTGTCAAACCATTACAGGAGAGCCGCGATTCGACAACGCGATCCTCGCACCGTGAAAAACAGTGGGTCCGGGCAATCGCCCGGACGCCTATCGCAATACAGGTAATCCCAATGACTTCCCTTTCTACAGAACAACGCGGCTGGAGCGCCGTGCTGGCCATGTCGTTGGCCGCCTTCGCGCTGGTCGCTTCAGAGTTCATGCCGGTCAGTTTGCTGACGCCGATTGCCGCCGAACTGCACATCACCGAGGGCCAGGCCGGGCAGGGGATTTCCGTGTCCGGTGCATTCGCCCTGATGACCAGCCTGTTGATTGCAGCGGTCGCTGCTCGCGTCGAGCGCAAGAAGCTGTTGCTGGGTCTGACCTTGCTGATGATCGTCTCGGGGACGGTGGTCGCATTCGCGCCGGGCTATCCGTCGTTCATGTTCGGGCGGGCCCTGATCGGCATCGCCATTGGCGGTTTCTGGTCGTTGTCGGCGGCAACCGCGATGCGTCTGGTGCCGCCTGACCAAGTGTCCCGGGCACTGGCGATCGTCAACGGCGGAAACGCGCTGGCCACGGTAATCGCCGCTCCGGCGGGGAGTTTCCTCGGCGCATTGATAGGCTGGCGCGGCGCGTTCTTCTGTGTGGTTCCGGTCGCCGCGCTGGCGGCCGTGTGGCTGCTGATCAGTCTGCCGTCCTTCAAGCTTGAGCGTCAGGCCGGTAGCGGTAATGCCCTGCGGTTGATCAAGCAATGGCCGGTCGCCTTGGGGATGGTCGCCGTCAACGTATTTTTCATGGGGCAGTTCATGCTGTTCACTTACCTGCGGCCCTTTCTGGAGGGGGTCACCGGGGTCAGCGTTGCAACCCTGTCCTTGATGCTGCTGGGGCTGGGGCTTGCCGGTTTTATCGGGACCTTTGTGATCGAAAGATTCCTCGGCACTGGCCTGTACCGCACGCTGACAGTTATCCCGCTGATAATGGCGGTCATTGCGCTGGCGCTGGTCAACTTCGGCGCATCGCCGCTGCTGACTGCGGTGCTGCTCGGATTGTGGGGGCTGGTCGCCACGGCGGCCCCCGTGGGCTGGTGGACCTGGCTGGCGCAGACACTCCCGGACGATGCCGAAGCCGGCGGAGGGCTGCTCGTGGCCATCGTGCAACTGGCCATCGCCGGAGGGGCCATCGTCGGTGGCCTGGCGTTTGATCTGAGCGGTTATAAAGCCACCTTCGAACTCAGCGCGGCGGTGTTGGTGATTGCGTCGGTACTCGCCTGGTGCGCCGGTCGCAGTGCGACTGAAGTTCATCTGGTCGAGTCGAACGCGGCCGGCTGACGAGTTCAGCCGGCCGCCGGGGGGCACGTTGTCATTTGAGCGTAACGACGACCTTGCCCTTGGCGCGCCCCTGCTCGACGTACTTCAACGCCTCTGCCGTCGAGGCAAACGAGAAGCTGCGGTCAATCACCGGTCGGATGATTGCCTCCTCGACCAGCGTGGCGATTTTTTGCAGTTGTGCACCATTGGCCCGCATGAAGACGAACGTGTAGTTGACCGCCTGCTTGCGCGCCTTGCGCCGGATACCGAAGCTCAACAGGCGCATGACCTGTTGCAATGGCCAGGACAAGCCTTGTTCTTGGGCGAACTGTGCAGTGGGCGGGCCCGAGATGGAAATGAGCTGGCCGCCGGGCTTCAGGACCTTGAGTGATTTTTGCAAAACGTCCGGGCCAAGGCTGTTCAACACCACGTCGTAGTCGTGCAGGACGCTTTCGAAGTCTTGCTGTTTGTAGTCGATGACCAGATCGGCCCCCAGTGCCTTGACCCATTCGACGTTCGCGGTGCTGGTGGTCGTGGCGACGAAGGCGCCGAGGTGTCTGGCCAACTGGATGGCAATGCTGCCAACCCCACCGGATCCCGCGTGAATCAGTACTTTCTGACCCTTTTTCAGTTGTGCGGTTTCGATCAGTACTTGCCACGCCGTCAACGCGACCAAGGGCAGGGATGCGGCTTGCGCCATGCTGGTATTGGCGGGTTTTCGGGCGACCGCGTTTTCGTCCACGGCGATCAATTCGGCAAACGTTCCGATCCGCGTTTCCGGCGGGCGAGCGTAGACCTCGTCTCCCGGTTTGAACTGCGTCACCTGTGAGCCAACCTCCACCACCACACCCGCCAGATCATTGCCCAGTATCAGCGGTAATGCATAGGGCAGAATCAGCTTGAACTCGCCACTGCTGATCTTCGAATCCAGCACATTGACGCTGCTGGCGTGTACCTCGATCAAGACATCACGGGCACCCACCACAGGGGCAGGCGCTTCGCCAATGCGCCCGCTGTTCTTTCCATAGCGATCAATCAGAAATGCTTTCATCGTAGTGCTGCTCTTGGCGGTTGTAAGGAGGGTGGCTGGCGCGTTGCGGTGTTGCTGCGCCGTGTCGTCAGGCGTCGAGGAATGCCTGGGCCTTGGCGACAAAATCAACGCAGTGCTGGAAAATCCCGCCGTGGCCGGCATCCTCATAAATCACCAGTTGTGCGTTGGGAATACGCTTGGCCAGCGCCATCGAGTTGACGCTGGGCACCATGATGTCGCTGTCGCCGTTAACGATAAGCGTGGGTATGCGCAAGCGTCCGAGGTCTTGCGGCGGTTGTTGGCCCCACGCGGTGATCGCTTTCAACTGGCGCAGAAAAGCGCTCGGTGTCGGGCCTTTGTCGCGATTGTTTTTGCGTGCTTTCAGGCGTTGCAGATACTGCGACGCAGATCGACGGCCATTGGCTGACGAGGTGAAGAACAGGTAGACCTTGGGATCGCGCAAGGTCAGCAAGCCTTTGAGGATCAATGGCCACGTCACCGAACCGACCTTGTCGATACCGCTGCCGCCGGCCGGACCGGTACCGGTCAGAATCAAGCGACGCACCCGATCAGGCGCCTTCAGGGCAATGTCCTGAGCAACGAAGCCGCCGAGCGAGAATCCCAGTACATCAACGGTTTCCAAGCCCAGCGCCCGGATCAACTGAATGGCATCGTCTGCCATTTCACCGACAGTCAGTGGCGCGGTTCCACCAGAGCCGCCAATACCGCGATAGTCAGTGGTAATGACCCGTCGGGTTCGTGCCAAGCCATCAATGATCGCGGGATCGAAGTTGTCCAGCACGGCGCCCCAATGGTTGAACAGCACCAGCGGCACGCCGATCGCGGGGCCGATGTCGCGGTAAGCGAAGCGCACGCTGTTGACCGTGATCGACTGGTTCGCCGCGTTGCTGAATGGCGTCGACGCGCCAGTGTGGTTATTTGCCAGGGTTTGATTCATTTCTGCTCCGGATCGCGGGCCGGATTCGATGCAGTGACTTGCGCCTGCATCGAATCCGCCGCGCGTGTTCGCTACCAGACAATCACTGTGGGTCCAGGTAGCGCTGGGCAACCGCAGACTGACGGATTTGCCCGATCAGGCCCTGACGTGCGCCTTGCAGATCATCCCAGCGTTGCGCTTCGTGCAGCGGCGGGATGGTTATCGGTTCGCGGCGATCGAAACCGACCAGAGCGGCATCCACCAGATCGCCCACTTCCATGATGTCACTCAAGGTGTTGATGTCGATGCCGGAGCGATCCCAGATCTCCGTACGGGTGGCGGCGGGGAGTACGGCTTGCACGTAGACGCCCTGAGGTGACAGTTCCAGGCTCAGTCCCTGGGACAGGAACAGGACGAAGGCCTTGGTCGCACCGTAGACGGTCATGCCGAACTCCGGTGCCAGACCCACCACCGAACCGATGTTGATGATCGCGCCGTCACCGGCCTTGACCAGACGTGGAGCGATGGCGCTGGCCAGGCGCACCAGTGCGGTGGTGTTGAGGGCGACCAGTTGCGCAACGCCGTCGGTGCTTTGGTCGATGAAGTTACCGGAGAGGGCGGCGCCGGCGTTATTGACGAGGATGCCGATACGGGCGTCCTCGCGCAGGCGGTTTTCAACGGTGCTCAGATCAGCGAGTTGGGTCAGGTCCGCCGGGATCACATCGACGGTGACGTCGTGTTCGCTGCGCAAGCGGGCTGCAAGTGCGTCCAGGCGTGCCTGGTCGCGGGCGACCAATACCAGATCGTGGCCGCGTTGCGCGAAGCGCTCGGCGTAGACCGCGCCAATGCCGGTGGAGGCGCCAGTGATCAGAACAGTAGGGCGAGTGCTCATGGGGGATCTCTCTTTCAGGGTGTGAGAAACAGAACGCGCTCAGTTGGCGCTGACGCTTGATTCAGCCAGCGTCGGGTAGTCGATGTAGCCCGCCGCACCGCCGCCATAGAGGGTGGCGGGATCGAACGCGGACAACGGCGCGCCCTGCTTGAGGCGCTCCACCAGATCCGGATTGCCAATGAACGGGCGACCGAAGGCGATCAGGTCGGCCTGGTCATCGGCGAGCTTCGAGGTCGCCAGGTCCAGGTCATAGCCGTTGTTGGCGATGTAGGTGTTTTTGAAGCGCTGGCGCAGTGCGCCGAAGTCGAAGGGCGCCACGTCGCGCGGGCCACCGGTCGCGCCTTCGACCACGTGCAGATAAACCACGCCGAGGGCATCGAGTTGCTCGGCGAAGTAATCGAATTGCGCCTGCGGATCGCTGCTGGAGACGCCGTTGGCCGGCGACACCGGAGACAGGCGCACACCGGTGCGATTGGCGCCGATTTCATCAACGACGGCCGCCGTCACTTCAAGCAACAGACGCGCCCGGTTTTCAATCGAGCCGCCATACGCATCGGTACGCAGATTGGCGCTGTCCCTGAGGAATTGATCGAGCAAATAGCCGTTCGCGCCATGAATTTCCACGCCATCGAACCCGGCGGTAATCGCGTTTGCCGCAGCCTGGCGAAAACCGTTGACGATGCCCGGCAGTTCGCTGGTCTCCAGCGCGCGCGGCGCCGAGACATCTTCAAAGCGATTGTTGACGAAGACTTTGGTGGCGGCGCGTAGCGCAGAAGGGGCCACGGGGGCGGCGCCGTTTTCTTGCAGATCAACGTGCGACACGCGGCCGACATGCCACAGTTGCAGAAAGATTTTTCCGCCCTTGGCATGGACTGCATCGGTCACCTGGCGCCAGCCGTCAATCTGCGCCGGCGTGTAGATTCCCGGGGTGTCCTGATAGCCCTGACCTTGTCGGGAAATCTGCGTGGCTTCACTGATCAGCAAACCTGCGCTGGCCCGTTGGCTGTAATAGGTGGCGGCGAACTCGCTGGGTACGAAGCCTGCGCCTGCACGGTTGCGAGTCAGCGGTGCGAGGACGACGCGGTTCGACAGCGTCAGGTCGCCAAGTGTGTAAGGGGTGAACAGAGTCTGGTTACTCATCTGGTATTTCTTCCGTGCCCGTTGGTGGAGATCGGTGTGCGTGCAATTATGATGATGATCGAAATCTAAACTGTCAACGGTTTTGATTATGACCAGCATCTATGTATGATTGGCACAATCATTCCCAATGAACACGAGGTACTGCACGTGCGAGTGACCAAGGCCCAGGCGCAGGCCAATCGAGAACACATCGTCGAGACCGCTTCCGAGCTGTTCCGTGAGCGTGGCTTTGACGGCGTCGGTGTGGCGGATCTCATGGCGGCTGCCGGTTTCACCCACGGTGGTTTTTACAAGCATTTCGGCTCCAAGGCCGACCTGATGGCTGAAGCCGCGTCCTGCAGTCTTGCCAAGTCGCTGGCAGGTGCCGAAGCGCTCGACGTGCCAGGCTTCATCGATGTCTATGTGACGAGAGAACATCGCGATGGACGTGGCAGCGGTTGCACCATGGCCGCGCTGTGTGGCGACGCGGCGCGTCAATCGGATGAGGTGAAAACGACGTTTGCCGAAGGGATCGAGCGCACCCTGCAGACCCTCGGAGACAAATATCCAACCGGGCCGGACGCCGTGGTGGGCGAGGGGAGAAAGAAAATGATCGACCTGCTGTCGCGGGCTGTCGGCGCGATTGTGCTGTCGCGCGCCTGTCCGGATGATTCCGCGCTGGCTGACGAGATCCTTGAGGTGTGCCGCGCTGAAATGCTGGCTTCGTTGCCGGTTGACGAGGAGACGGTCTGAGGCAGCGCTGGATCGTCGTTTCGCTCAACAGCGGGTTGCGCTTCGTACCAGCGCCTATGAGCAGATGGACCTGAAGCGCAGTCTCAGCGGCAACGCAAAGGTCAGGAGTACCGTTTCAGACGTTCACGCCAGTTGCCACCGTGCGTGCGCTGGCACGCTTCCTCGGAGTCGAAACGCACGTTGCGCTCTGATGGGAGCAGGTCGATATCGGCCTCCCTCAGCGCAGTGGCCGTCAGCTCAAGCAGGCGTGCCTTGGCGTCAGTCAGGGCGAGGTTTTTGTCGGCTTCGGTGTCGAACACCCAAGTGACATTCAGGGTCGCCGCCAACGCGTTCAGGTCAGCGGTGTGGGTCAGCCAGGTGAAGCCCTGGATTTCAGCTTTTGCGGTTTCACACGCGTTGGTGAGCGTGGCAATCAAGCGCCGCTCGATTTGCGCCAGTTCACGTTTTCCAAGGGGCATTGCAGATCCTTTGACGACAGTGGTGGTGTGGTCTCAATGTAATTGCTGAGGTTCACAAATTCTCATATCCAACCCGAATACCCTGTGGGAGCGAGCTTGCTCGCGAAAGCGGTAGGACTGTGATGTCAGTGTTGCCTGACCTGGCGCCTTCGCGAGCAAGCCCGCTCCCACAAAGGTTGCTGTGAACCGGGATGTCCCTGTCCAGCACAGATCCCACAAAGTTTGCTGGTGATTGCGGATGCCCATGTCCAACACAAATCTTTGTGGGTATGTGGCGTCAGTCTAGATCGCTGGCCTGATGTCGCTCCGCAACCTGGCTCGCCTCGTCACCCCAGGTGCGATTGACCCGCTGGCCACGCTTGACTGCCGGGCGCTCGGCGATTTCTTCTGCCCAGCGCTGCACGTGGGTGTATTCGTGGGCCGCTAGAAATTCGGCGGCCGCATACACGTTGTTGCGCACCAGTTGGCCGTACCACGGCCAGACCGCGATGTCGGCGATGGTGTAGCTGTCGCCGGCCAGGTAGCGGCTTTCCTTGAGGCGTCGGTCGAGCACATCGAGCTGACGCTTGGCTTCCATGGTGAAGCGGTTGATCGGGTATTCGAGCTTCTCCGGCGCATACGCGTAGAAGTGCCCGAAACCGCCGCCCAGATAAGGTGCGGCGCCCATCTGCCAGAACAGCCAGTTCAGGGTTTCCGTGCGGCCGGCGGGATCTTTCGGCAGGAAGGCGCCGAATTTCTCTGCCAGATACAGCAGGATCGAACCGGATTCGAATACCCGAATCGGCGGCTGTACGCTGTGGTCGAGCAGCGCCGGAATCTTCGAGTTCGGATTGATCTCGACAAAACCGCTGGAGAATTGATCGCCCTCGTTGATGCGGATCAGCCACGCGTCGTACTCGGCCTCGGTGTGCCCCAGTGCGAGCAATTCTTCCAGCAGGATGGTCACCTTGACGCCATTGGGCGTCGCCAGTGAATACAACTGCAGCGGGTGTTTGCCCACGGGCAGGGTCTTTTCATGCGTCGGCCCGGCAATCGGGCGGTTGATGCTGGCGAAATGGCCGCCGGACGGCGCTTCGTGTTTCCAGACTTTGGGCGGTACGTAGGGCGCTTTACTCATGAAATGGGCCTCATGGTGAACTTGCCGAGAATGACCTGACGGGTATCAGACCAGACAGCATAAACGCTCTAGCTCAAGACTGCGCAACCCCCGGAATGATCAAACACGCCGCCAGACCCATCAACGCGATCCCGATGACCTTGTCGAGGAGCCGCTGTTTTTCCAGCAGGCGCCGGCGTAACCGTTCGGTGGAGAAAAACAGCGCGACCAGGCTGAACCACAGCCAATGAATGACCGACATGAACAGGCCATAGGCGAAGTTCATCGTCAGCGAACTGCCTGGCTCCACCACCTGACTGTACGCCGCCACCACGAACAACATGGTTTTCGGATTCAGTGCATTGGTCAGAAAACCTGAGCAGAACACCTTCCAGGCACGGGGTGCCGAAGCGCTCGCATCGGCAAATGTCAGCACAGATTTATTGGTAAAGGACTTGATGCCCAGATAGACCAGGTAGCCGGCACCCAGCAGTTTCATCATCCAGAACAACATGGGTGACTGAGTGATGATCAGCGCCACCCCGAACACCGTGTAGAACACATGAACCTGCACGCCACAGGCGATGCCCAGCGCAGCCAGCAAACCACTGCGCCGCCCGTAGGCATAACTGTTGCGAGTGACCATGGCAAAGTCCGGGCCGGGGCTGATCACCGCCAGAACAGTGATGGCGATTACCAGAAACAATTCATTCATCCATACGCTCCATCGCGTTATTTGCGCTACTTGAATTCACAGATACAGCGCCTGCAGCATCGCCGCCAACAGCGTGGATGGAATTAACAGGCCCTGAGCGGCGACATGATGGAGAAGTGTCTTTGGCAAAAAAAACGATTTATAGTCGCGAAAATCTGTGAGAAATCATCGCCTATATGAACCTGCCTCCGCTGGCTGCCTTTCGCTTTTTCAACACCGCCGCCCAGACCCAGAGTTTCGTCAAGGCCGCCGAGCTGCTGCACGTCACCCACGGCGCGGTCAGCCGCCAGGTGCGCTTGCTGGAGGAGGCGATCGGGGTCGAGTTGTTCGAGCGGCGTAACCGCGCGATTTTTCTCAATCACGCGGGACGCTTGCTGTTCAACGTCACCGCGCCGATGTTCGAGCAATTGCAGAACACGGTTTATCGCCTGCAGCGTGAAGTCCACGACGATGTGCTGGTGGTGTCCTGCGAGCCAACCATCGCCATGAAGTGGTTGATCCCGCGTTTGCCCGACTTTCACAGCGCGCATCCACAGTTGCAGGTGCAATTGCTGACGGCCGGCGGGCCGATCGACTTCGCTCGTTCAGGCGTGGATCTGGCGATCCGCCGCGATGATTTCCATTGGGACGAGACCGTGCACGGCGTGACCATTTGCGAGGAGTGGATCGGCCCGGTCTGCGTGCCGTCCAGTCGTCCTGACGGCGATCATTTGCGCGGCGCCTGCCTGCTGCACAGCAAGACGCGCCCGCAGGCGTGGGACAACTGGATGCGACAGACCCGGATCAGCGCGGCAGGGGGCAGTCGGGTCGATTACGAGCATTTCTACCTGTGCATTCAGGCCGCGCTGGCCGGGCTGGGCGTCGGTATGGCGTCGTTTCTGATGGTGCAGGACGAACTCAAATCCGGCCAGTTGATCGCGCCGTTCGGCTTCGTTCGCGACGGTTCGAGTTATTGCCTGCTGTCACCGCGACCCTTCGAACAGAGTGCCAATGCCATGCTTTTTCGCGAGTGGATTACCCAGCAGATGAGTGCGTGCAGCCAATGGCTCGGGGGTGATCTGAAGCCTTGAAAGTGCAAGAGCTGCTGTGGATCAACCAGCTTGCACTGGCCAGCGCCTATTCAAGTGCTCCGTCAAATAATCCATGAAGGCTCTAACCTTCGGCGTCATCGCTGCTCGTTCCTGCACGCATGCATAGATGTCCATCGGTTCGACATGCCCGTGGGTTTCACCCGGGAGATCTTCGAACAGTTGCACCAGTTGACCGCTCTCGAGATAGGGCGCAGCGACGAACTCGGCCAGGCGCGTGACACCTGCGCCGTTGACTGCCATTTGCGCCAGCGCGTCGATGTCGTCGCTGATGGCGGTGGCGTTGATCGGGGCGTCGTAGTGCTGGCCGTCTCGGATGAAACCCCAGCGCAGAAAGCGCCCATCCAGTGGATAGCGGAATGCTAGGCAGGCGTGATGCTGCAGGTCTTGCGGTGTTTGCGGTACGCCGGCGCGCGCAAAGTAGGCGGGAGCGGCGCAGAAGACGAAGGGCAGGGACACGATCCGGCGCGCGACGATACCGTCTTCCAGTTGCGGCTTGATCCGCAGGCTCAGGTCGATGCCGTCCTGGATGTGATTGATCTTGCCGTTGGTGGTCGACAGCTCGACCAGCAGGCGCGGATGCAGCGCGGCGAAACTGGCGAGTAACGGCGCCAGGACGTGGCGGCCGAACGCGCTGGTGGAGGCGATGCTCAAACGCCCTTGCAGTTCGCTTTCATCGCCGACGATCGCACTTTGCGCCGACTCCAGATCAGCCGCGATGCGTCGGACCTTTTCGTAATACAGCGCACCATTTTCGGTGAGGGCCATGCTGCGGGTGGTGCGTTGCAGCAGGCGAACGCCGAGGTGCGTTTCCAAGCGATTGAGGGTCTGGCTGACCGCGGCCGCACTGACGCCCAGGGTCTTGGCGGCGCCGACGATGGAGCCTGCTTCGACCACTTTGATAAAACTGGCAATCGCCGCCAACAGATTCATCCGTGTCCCGCCGCGTGGGTTTGATTCGTAAGTTGTGCTTTATAAAGTACCTGTGGCGGGCCGTCTAGTTGAGGGCAGGGGGCTTTGCTAAGGTGCCGGCTCCCTGTCAATGGATGGAAAAGCCATATGAATCAAAGAACCACTACCGATGCCTTGTATCTCGGTCGACGCAAGCTTTCTGCACGGGCGACGCCGTATGTGTTTGCGTTGTACATGGCGACGATCATGGCGTTCCTGATGTCGCTGGTGATCACTGCGGCCAACTCCGGGATTGATAACGACTACCTGAGTAATGCGCTGCACGCCTACAAGCTGGCGATGCCGGTGGCTTTCCTTTGCATCCTCGTGGTGCGGCCGATCGTGATCAAACTGGTGGCGATGACGGTGCATCCGCATCGTTGATGAGCCCCGATCTTTGATCTTCAAAAACAACAGCAAAAGATCGCAGCCTGCGGCAGCTCCTGCAGGGATCGGCTCGGCAACGCCGTCGGGTAAAAACAATCGAAACTTCGCGGGCGACCCGACTGTCCAGACCCATGTACCGCCCGGCGGATATCTCGCCGGGCAGGCTTCATGCATCGGTGACAGGCGAGGAACGAGATGACGACGACAGTGGGAGATTTTCTGGTTGAGCGGCTCAGCCAATGGGGCGTCACGCGGATTTTTGGTTATCCGGGGGACGGCATCAATGGCGTGTTCGGCGCGCTCGCCCGAGCCAATGGCAAGATCGAATTCGTTCAGGCGCGGCACGAAGAAATGGCCGCTTTCATGGCCTCGGCCCACGCCAAGTTCACGGGCGAGTTGGGTGTGTGCATCGCCACTTCGGGACCGGGTGCCTCGCACCTGATCACCGGCTTATACGACGCACGCATGGATCATCAACCGGTGCTGGCGATTGTCGGCCAGCAGGCTCGGACGGCGCTCGGCAGTCATTACCAGCAGGAGCTGGACCTGGTCTCGATGTTCAAGGATGTGGCCGGGGCTTTTGTACAGCAGGCCTCGGCACCGTCGCAAGTGCGGCATTTGCTTGATCGCGCCGTGCGCACGGCGGTTGGCGAGCGGCGGGTGACGGCGATCATCCTGCCCAATGATCTGCAGGATCTTGAGTATGAGCCACCGGCGCGGGCACACGGCACCGCGCATTCCGGCGTCGGTTACACCAAGCCGAAAGTGCTGCCCTACGAGGCCGATCTGCAACGCGCCGCCGACGTTTTGAACAGTGGCGAAAAAGTCGCGATTCTGGTCGGCGCCGGCGCGTTGCAGGCGACGGATGAAGTGATCGCCATCGCGGAAAAACTCGGTGCCGGGGTTGCCAAGGCGTTGCTTGGCAAGGCCGCGCTGCCGGACGATTTGCCGTGGGTCACCGGCAGCATCGGCCTGCTGGGCACCGAACCGAGCTACAAGATGATGAACGAATGCGACACCTTGCTGATGATTGGCTCGGGTTTCCCCTATGCCGAGTTCCTGCCCAAGGAAGGTCAGGCGCGTGGCGTGCAGATTGATCTGCAGCCAGACATGCTCAGCCTGCGTTATCCGATGGAGGTCAATCTGGTCGGCGACTCCGCCGAAACCCTTGCTGCACTGCTGCCGTTGCTCGAACAGAAAACTTCGCACAAATGGCGCAAGAAAATTGAAGGCTGGCGCAGTACCTGGGAGAAGACCCTGGAAAAACGCGCGATGTCCAAAGCCGATCCGATCAATCCGCAGCGGGTGGTGTATGAGCTGTCACCGCGCCTGCCGGATCAGGCGATCATCACCAGCGACTCGGGCTCCTGCGCCAACTGGTACGCCCGTGACCTGAAAATCCGCCGCGGCATGCAATGTTCGTTGTCCGGTGGCCTGGCCTCGATGGGCGCTGCCGTGCCGTACGCGATCGCCGCCAAGTTCGCCCATCCCGAGCGCGCGGTGATTGCGCTGGTGGGTGACGGCGCGATGCAGATGAACAACATGGCCGAGCTGATCACCGTCGCCAAATACTGGCGCCAGTGGAGCAGCCCGAAGTGGATCTGTGCGGTGTTCAACAACGAGGATCTGAATCAGGTCACCTGGGAGCAGCGGGTGATGGAGGGCGATCCGAAGTTCGAAGCCTCGCAAAGCATTCCCGACGTGCCGTATCACCTGTTCGCCATTTCCATCGGCCTGAAAGGAATTTTCGTCGACCGCGAAGAAGACGTCGCCGCCGCCTGGGAGCAGGCACTGGCCTCGGACGTACCGGTGCTGATCGAGTTCAAGACCGACCCCAACGTGCCGCCATTGCCGCCGCACATCAAGCTCGAACAGGCGAAGAAATTTGCCACGACCTTGCTCAAAGGCGACCCGGACGAGGCGGGCGTGATCGTGCAAGCCGCCAAGCAAGTACTGGCCAGCGTCCTCCCCGGCAAAAAATAATCGTGTAGGCGCTTCGTCGCGCTCCAAATCTGTGAGCGCCGCAGAACCCTGTGGGAGCGGGCTTGCTCGCGAAAGCGTTGTGTCAGGCACAGCGTTTGTGGATGTATCGACACCTTCGCTGGCAAGCCAGCTCCCACAGGTATTTCGTCGCGCTCCAAATCTGTGAGCGCCGCAGAACCCTGTGGGAGCGAGCTTGCTCGCGAAAGCGTTGTGTCAGGCACAGCGTTTGTGGATGTATCGACGCCTTCGCTGGCAAGCCAGCTCCCACAGGTATTTCGTCGTGCTCCAAATCTGTGAGCGCCGCAGAACCCTGTGGGAGCGGGCTTGCTCGCGAAAGCGGTGTGTCAGGCACAGCGTTTGTGGATGTATCGATGCCTTCGCTGGCAAGCCAGCTCCCACAGGTATTTCGTCGTGCTCCAAATCTGTGAGCGCCGCAGAACCCTGTGGGAGCGAGCTTGCTCGCGAAAGCGTTGTGTCAGGCACAGCGTTTGTGGATGTATCGACACCTTCGCTGGCAAGCCAGCTCCCACAGGTATTTCGTCGCGCTCCAAATCTGTGAGCGCCGCAGAACCCTGTGGGAGCGGGCTTGCTCGCGAAAGCGGTGTGTCAGGCACAGCGATTGTGGATGTGTCGACGCCTTCGCTGGCAAGCCAGCTCCCACAGGTATTTCGTCGCGCTCCAAATCTGTGAGCGCCGCTGAACCCTGTGGGAGCGAGCTTGCTCGCGAAAGCGTTGTGTCAGGCACAGCGTTTGTGGATGTATCGATGCCTTAGCTGGCAAGCCAGCTCCCACAGGTATTTCGTCGTGCTCCAAATCTGTGAGCGCCGCTGAACCCTGTGGGAGCGGGCTTGCTCGCGAAAGCGTTGTGTCAGGCGCAGCGTTTGTGGATGTATCGACACCTTCGCTGGCAAGCCAGCTCCCACAGGTATTGCGTTGTGCCTGAAATCTGTGAACGAGACCGTGGAGATTTTCATGCGTGAAGCGGCGAAGGGGCTTTTTTGATGTTCATCGGTTGCGCGGGCTGGAGTCTGGGGCGTGAGTATTGGCCGCAGTTTCCGGCCGAGGGCACGCATCTGCAGCGTTATGCCGCGCGGTTCGACTGCGTGGAAATCAACAGCTCGTTCTATCGCCCGCATCGGCGTCAGACCTATGCGCGCTGGGCGGAATCGGTGCCGCCGGGTTTTCGTTTTTCGGTGAAGGTGCCAAAGCAGATTACTCATGAGTTGCGTCTGCAAAACTGTGAGCAAGCGCTGGATGAGTTTCTCGGGCAGTGCGAAGGCCTGGCCGATCGGCTGGGGTGTTTGCTGGTGCAACTGCCACCGTCGCTGGCCTTTGAGCCGGCACGCGCAGAGGCGTTTTTCGTGGCGTTGCGCCAACGCTTCGCCGGTGACGTGGTGCTTGAGCCACGGCATGAGTCGTGGGTGGTGGCGGCGCCGATGTTGCAGGCGTATCGGATTTCCCAGGTCGTGGTCGATCCGTCGCGGATCAGTACCGACGGTTCGGCGCACCGCTGGGCGGGTGTGCGCTATTGGCGACTGCATGGCGCACCACGGATTTATCACAGTGCTTACGAGTTGCCTTATCTGCAGCAGCTTGCGCAGAATATGCAGCTCTGCGCTGCTGAAGGCGCCAGCGTCTGGTGCATCTTCGACAACACCGCCAGTGGCGCCGCGTTGGGCAACGCGATGACACTGGCGGCGCTGATCCGGGCCTGAATCAGGCTGACAAGTGCTCGTACAGAATGGTCGCGCCGACGATCATCAGCACCACGCCACCGACGATTTCCGCACGCTTGCCGACGACCGCACCGAGCACCCGGCCGAGCATCACGCCAATGGTCACCATGGTCATGGTTGCCAGGCCGATGGCCGCTGCCGCCACCCAGATATTCACGTCGACAAACGCCAGGCCGACGCCGACCGCGA
Source organism: Pseudomonas sp. S150 (assembly GCF_004526365.1). Lineage (NCBI taxonomy): Bacteria > Pseudomonadati > Pseudomonadota > Gammaproteobacteria > Pseudomonadales > Pseudomonadaceae > Pseudomonas > Pseudomonas sp. S150. The sequence continues at coordinate 4,219,049 of NZ_CP038207.1, read as the reverse complement.
GGGCGTCAATGCTGGTGGCGAACGCGGTGACCGCGAGAATCAGGAAAGAGTGCTGACCGGGTTTTTCTTCTTCCTCGTCTTCGTGCTTCAGGCCGTTATAGATCATGTGCAGGCCAAGGATCAGCAGCAGGGTGAAGGCGATCCAGTGGTCCCATTCGGCGACCCAGCGGGTGGCAGCCTGGCCGATCAGCCAGCCGATGATCGGGGTGATGGCCTCGATCACACCGAAGATCAGGCCAGTGCGCAGCGCCTCGGTCAGACGTGGTTTGTGCAGGCTGGAGCCTTTGCCGATGGCTGCGGCGAACGCGTCCGTGGACATGGCCAGAGCGAGAAATATGAGGGAAACAGGATTCACGGGGGCACACTTCCAGTCGGGCTATGAGTCAACGACACAACCACACGCCCGACTTTAGGCATGGATGTGTCGTCGGTCTCACCAACCAAAAAGGTGTTCGTACCACGGCAGGTTGCCGAGAATGTTGATACGAACGCTTCCGAGGGACTCGGAAACAGGCTACTCCCCAACGAGGCTGCGGATCTTATGGGGGCAAACATGAAAATTTTGTCAAAAGCATTGAGGCGATCGATCAACACCAGACTCTGTGGCGAGGGAACTTGTCGAATCGTCGCACCGTCCCGCCGGGTCGCGCAGCGGCCCTTTCTTTGCCGAACAGCAGAAGGCCTGCTGCTCAGTCCAGCGGGAGCAAGCTCCCTCGCCACAATGCTTGTGCAGGGTTCGGGCGATGTTATTGACTCGAGAGCTCATTGATCCGCAACTCCGCACACAACCCGCCCTGCGGCCGGTTGTACAGCTGCAACGTGCTGCCGATCTTGCTGACGATCATCTGCACGATCGCCAGCCCCAGTCCGGCGCCATTGCCGTGGCCGTGGCTGTAGAAACGCTCGAACAGCCGCGCGTATTCCTGCTCGTTGATACCGGGGCCGGCGTCCTCGACGCTGATGTATACCGCGCCGCCCGCCTGCGGTTGCACCTGGACCCGCACCTCGCTGCCCGGCGGGGCGAAGTTCAGGGCGTTGGTCACCAGGTTCTGCAAGGCGATGGCGAGGGCCACCGGGTCGGTGTCGACCGGGCAGTGGTGGTCGCTGTCGAGGATCAGTTCGACGTCTTTTTCCATGGCCAGCGGTGCCAGTTCGGCGAGTTCTTCGCGCACCAGTTCGGTCAGCTCCACACTGCGGGTTTCGGGATTGGCCAGGTGTGGTTCGATGCGCGCCATGGTCAACAATTGACTGGCGATACGCGTCGCCCGATCCACCGCGCTGAGCAGATATTCCAGCGCCTCTTCGCGTTGTTGCGGGTTCGCCGCCAGTTGCGCGTTTTGCGCGTGGATCCGCAGGATCGCCAGCGGCGTGCGCAACTCGTGCGCGGCGTCGGCAATGAAGCGCCGCTCACGCGCCAGCAGATTGTCGATCTGCTGCAACAGGCGATTGAGCGCGGTCTGCATTGGTTCCAGATCGTGGGGCAGGGGGCTGAGGTGCAGCGGTTTCAGGGTTTCGGTGTCACGGCCGCGAATGCTCTGCGCCATGGCGCGCAACGGTTGCAGGCCCCAGCCGATGGTCAGCCAGATCAACGCAGCCAGTAGCGGTACGCCAATCAGGCTCGGCCAGACGGTGTGGCCGACGATGCGCTCGATCAGATCCTGGCGGATGTCGTCGCGCTCGCCGACCCAGATCAGCAGCCCTTGTTGCGAATCCTTGAGCAGGAACGCACACCAGTCGTGGCCGTTCTCCATCAGGTCATGGGAGCCGAGGGTGGTGGGCGGTGCGGCAAGCTCCGGCGCTTCGGCCGAGCGCACCAGCAATTGGCCGTCGCTGCGCCACACTTGAAAGGTCAGACGGGTTTCATAAGGGTGCGCGGCCTCGCCGTCGCCGACCCGGCTCATGGCTTCATCGAAGGCCTGATAGAGCCGGCTCCAGTCGTTGTCGCCGGGCGCGCGCTGGGCCAGCACGCCTTGCAACAGGCGCGCGCTTTGTGCCAGTTGGGCATCATAGACCTCTTCGATTTCATGGTGACTGTCGCGCAGCACCAGCCAACTGATCAGCAGGTCGCCGATCAATACCAGAATCAGCACCGGCACCAGAATCCGCGCGCGTATGGAAATCATGGTTTGAGCTCCACCACATAGCCGACACCGCGCACGGTGCGGATCAAATCGCTCGAGAGTTTTTTGCGCAGGTTGTGGATCAGCACTTCGAGGGTGTTGCTCTCGACCCGATCCCGCCAGCCATACAGCGCTCGCGATAGGCGTTCGCGGGTGACGACCTTGCCGGGGCGGGCCATCAGTTGATGCAGCAGTTGATATTCCATCGGCGTCACCACCACGTCGGTGCCGTGCCAGGTGACCTGCTGCGTGACCGGATCCAGACACACTCCCGCATGCTCGAGCACCGGTTGCGCCCGGCCCTGGCTGCGGCGCAGCAACGCGCGAATCCGCGCTTTCAGTTCATCGACATCGAACGGTTTGATCAGGTAGTCGTCGGCGCCGGCATCCAGTCCGGCAATGCGTTCGGCAGTGCCGTCGCGGGCGGTGAGGATCAGCACCGGCAAGTCCTGTTGTTCACCGCGCAAGCGTTGCAGCAGCGCGAGGCCGTCGAGCCGTGGCAGGCCGAGGTCGAGCAGCAGCAAGTCGAAGCTTTCACTGCGCAGGGCGTGCAGGGCGCTGGCCCCGTCCTGCAACCAGTCGAGGGTGTAGCCTTCGCTGCCGAGGGCAACGCGAATGCCTTGACCGAGGGCGCGATCATCTTCGACCAGCAATAGGCGCATAACGGATTCTCTTGAGGAAACACGGCGGTTGACCGGCGGCATCATGCCGCTGTGCAGCCAGCTGTGGCAGCTGACCCGACGGGAAAGATGTAACGACTCGTTGCCAACTAAGCTTCGACTAAGGTTGCTTTTGCACAGTGAGGCCTTCCTCATCGAGCGAGAGTGTTTCCATGCGCAAACTTCTGCTGTTGTCCCTCATCGTTGCCAGTCCGTTGGCCGTCGCCGGCCCGCAATGCACCACCGCCGAACGCTCGCAATGGCAAGACCAGAAAGCCTTTCAGGAGCAGCTCAAGGCTCAGGGCTACGAGATCAGCAAGTTCAAGGTCACCGACGGCAACTGCTACGAGATCTACGGTTTCGACAAGGACAAGCGCAAGGTCGAGATCTACCACGACCCGGTCAGCGGCAAAGCGGTGAAAACCGAGATCAAGGGCTGATGCCGAGCACGTCCGTGCGTCTGTGGGACCCCGTGGTGCGGCTGTTTCATCTGTCCATCGCGGGCGTCTTTGTCGCCAATTACTTCTTCAATGAAGCCGGAGACGACTGGCATGTCTGGCTCGGCTATTACGCCATGGGCTGGCTGCTGGTGCGGCTGGTGTGGGGCTTTGTCGGGCCGCGCAGTGCGCGTTGGGCGGATTTCTGGCCGACGCCGACGCGGCTGATCGCCCATGCGCGCTCGTTGATTGCCGGTCGGCCCGAGCATCGTCTTGGGCATTCGCCGATGGGTGCGCTGGTGATGCTGTTGATGTTGCTGGCGATGTTCATCGCCGGTTTGAGCGGCTGGGCCATGGAAGAGGTCGATGCCTTGTGGGGCGCCGATTGGCCGTTGCAGGTGCACGAAACCGCTACCGACATCTTGCTGGTGCTGGTCTGCCTGCATATCGCCGCCGCGCTGTTCGAAAGTTTTCTGCTGCGCGACAACTTGCCGTTGTCGATGCTCACCGGACGCCGACGGCGCTTGCCGGACGATCCGCCGCGCTGACAGGGATGTTTTGTCGATTGCCCTCCATCCTGTTTTTGCCGTGAGTCCACTATGCGTGCGCTTCCCGATCGCTTGAAATTTGTCCTCGGCGGACTGGCCGTGAGCCTGGTTTTCTTTGGTGCCTGGCGCAGTCATCCGGCTCATGTGCTGGCGCCATTTGCCGAGGCCACGCCGCCGGTCGATGCTTCGCTGCAGGCACCGGAGCCGCTGTACAGCAGTCGCTTCGTCTCCTCGCAACTGAATGATTTCGTGCACTCGTCGTCGGTGACCGCGCTGCCGGGCGGCGACCTGATGGCGGTGTGGTTTGCCGGTTCCCGCGAAGGCGCCGCCGACGTGCAGATCCGTACTGCACGCTATGACGCCGACAGCGCGGAGTGGGGCGCCGAGCAGGTGTTGGCCACCCGCGAATCGACCCGCGACGGCACCCGCCGCTACATCCGCAAACTGGGCAATCCGGTGATCGCCCTCGCGCCGGATCAACGGTTGTGGATGTTTTATGTCTCGGTATCCGTGGGCGGCTGGGCCACCAGTGCGATCAACGTGATGGTCTCGGATGATTTCGGGCGCAACTGGTCGGCGCCGCGACAGCTGATCACTTCACCGTTCTTCAATATCAGCACGCTGGTGCGCGCTGCGCCGGTGTTCCATGCCGACGGCTCGATCGGCCTGCCGGTGTATCACGAGTTCATGGGCAAATTCGCCGAGTACCTGTACCTGAGCGCGGACGGCGCGGTGATCGATAAATTCCGTATCAGCCGTGGCAAGCATTCGTTGCAGCCGACCATTGTGCCGCTGGACGGAAAACGTGCCGTGGCCATGCTGCGTTATGCCGGCGACACGCATCATCGAGTGCTGGCCAGCCGCACCGAGGACGCCGGGCAGACGTGGAGCGAGCCGTATCCGCTGGAGCCGGCCAACCCCAATTCATCGCTGGCGGCAGTCGGCACCGGCGACAACGGTCTGCTGGTGGCGCTCAATGATCTGCAGGACGGGCGCTTCAAGCTCAGCCTGTACGGCACTGATGCCAATCTGAACCACTGGCGCAATGTGATCGAGCTCGATCAGTCACCCGATCCGCTCGGTCAGCCGTTCGCCCCCGAAGCCTACAAGGCGATCATCGGCGAAGGCTTTCGCGCTTCCAGTGGTGCCCGGCGCTTGCCGCTGGAGCAACGCTTTCTGAGCAATCTGGATTACCGGGTGTGCAAGCCGCAGGGCTGTGATTTCGAGTACGAGTATCCGTACTTCAGTCGCGGCAGCGATGGCCTCTATCACCTGGTGTATTCGTGGAATAACACCTTCATCAAACATGTCAGCTTCAATGAAGCGTGGCTCGAGGAGCGCCTGTGATGCTGTTGCTCTGGCAAGCCCATTTGACATTCATCCTGCTGGGTTTTGTCCTGCTCGGCTCGTTGCAATGCACGCGACGCTGGCGCCCGTGGCTGTTGCCGCTGCTGGCGCTGGTCAGCTTCGTGCCAATCAACGAACTGCCTTTGGCGGCGTACGTGCGTAGCTTCACCGATGATCTGGCGATCACCACGCTGGTGTTGCTCGGCTGGGCCAGTCTGGTCCGACTGGGCGTGGTCGAGCGGCAGACATTGCCGGCACGGGTGCAGGTGCTGGTGCTGTTTACCGTGCTGGCCGCGCTGCTGTACCCGGCGACGATGGGCCTGACGTATTTCGATCCGTACCGTTGGGGCTTCAACCCACGGCCGATGATCGTCTGTATCGGCCTGCTGGCACTGGCGCTGTTGTGGCTGCGCAATACGCTGGCAGTGTCGATGCTTGCGCTGGGCACGCTGGCGTTCGCCTTGCGTCTCAAGGCCTCGGAAAACTATTGGGATTACCTGATCGATCCGCTGCTGCTGGGTTACTGCCTGATCGCCGCTGCAGCGCTGTGCATCCGTGAGGTCAGGCGTCTGCTGCGAGCCGCACCGACGGGCACGACATCTTTTGTTTGAACCAACGACACTGAGGTCAATGATGGGCTGGTTGCAATCGCGACGCCTGCGCTACGGCGTGGGTGCGGCAGGTTTGGCGTTCTTGTTGTTTGCCGTGCTCAGGCTGGTATTTGTGCTGGGGTTTTCCGGGATCGCGCCGAGCGAGTTCATCGGTAATCCGGCGCTGCGCGAAACCCTCGGTATCGGTTTGCGCTTCGACCTGCGCCTCGCCGTGTTGCTGATCCTGCCATTGGCGCTGCTGGCCTGGGTGCCGCGCTGGAACCTCACGCGGTTGCCGTGGTTGCGCTGGGTCGCGCGGATTTACTGGCTGCTGGCGCTCGGCGTTATCGGCCTTCTGTACATCATCGATTTCGGTCATTACGCCTACCTCGGCGTGCGGATCAACGCCACGGTGCTGCGTTATCTGGAGGATGCGCAGATTTCGCAGCAGATGGTCTGGGAAACCTACCCGGTGCTGTGGATTGCCCTCGGCTGGCTGGCGGTGCTGGGCGTCTGGTTCTACGGACTTTTGCAGCTGGAACGGCTGACGCTGGCCCGTGAACCCGAGGTTATCCGGCGTCCGTCGCTGGCATTCGGCACCGGGCTGGGCGTGGTTGCGGTCCTGCTGGCGTTGCTCGGTCGGGTCGACAATCTCAACCTGGAAAACCCGGTGCCGCTGCGCTGGAGCGATGCGTTCTTTTCCGGTAACGCGCAGATCGCCGCGGTCGGTCTGAACCCGGTGCTGTTCCTGTACGACACGCTGAAAACCGGGCAGGCGCAATTCGATGAGGCGCAGGTGCGCGAGCACTATCCGCTGATTGCCCGTTATCTGGGCGTGGATCGACCGGATCCGCAATCGCTCAACTTCGAGCGTCAGCAAGGCGTGCAGCCGTATCGGCTGCCGGGCACGCCGAACGTGATGTTCGTCATGCTCGAATCGCTGGGCACCAGCGCCGTTGGCGCCTACGGCAATCCGTTGAACCCGACGCCAAACCTCGATCAATTGGCGGCCCAAAGCTGGTTCTTCAAACACTTCTATGTGCCAGTCACCGGCACTGCGAAAACCGTGTGGGCGAGCATCACCGGCGTTCCCGACGTGACGCGCCGCGAGACAGCCACCCGTCATCCGCTGATCACCCGTCAGCACACGCTGATCAACGCGTTCACCGATTACCAGAAGCTCTACATGATCGGCGGCAACGCCGGCTGGGCCAATATCAATGCGCTGATCCAACAGAGCATCGACGGCGTGCGCCTGTATCAGGAAAGTGACTGGCGTTCGCCGCTGGTGGACGTGTGGGGCATTTCCGATCTGGATCTGTTCAAGGAGAGCGACCGCATCCTGCGCGACTTGCCGAAGGACCGACCGTTCTTCGCCTACGTGCAAACCTCGGGCAACCATCGGCCATTCACCATCCCCAAGGACAACGACGGTTTCGAGGTCAGCAACCTGTCGCTGGAGCAGGTGCAGGCCGCCGGTTCGCGCAGCGTCGAGCAGTACAACGCGGTGCGCCTGCTGGATTTCAATATCGGCAAATTGATGGAATTGGCCAAGGCTGGCGGCTATTACGACAACACGATTTTTGTGTTCTTCGGCGACCACAACACGCGTATCAGCCAGATCCCGCACATGCCGCCGGCGTTCGAGCAACTGGGCCTGGAAAGCAATCATGTGCCGATGCTGATTCACGCCCCGGGCATGCTTGCGCCGAAGGTCATCGAGGAGGCGGTGGGGCTGACGGATCTGCTGCCGACGGTGGCCGGGATGGCCGGCGTGCCGTTCCGCAATGGCGCAATGGGCCGCGATTTCCAGCAACCGGCGCCGGAAGGTGAGCGCGTAGTGCCGCTGGTGCTGCGCGAGGGGACGTTCCCGTTGATTGGCGGGGTGACCAAGAATTTCCTCCTGCAAATGCAGCATGACGGCAGCTCGCCGACCCTGCATGACCTGGCGTCGAAGACCCCGCTGGATAACGTCGCCGGGCAAAACCCCGAGGAATTCCAGCGCCTGGTGGAACTGACGCGGGGCCTGCACGAGAGCGCGCGGCTGATGCTGTATCGCAATGTGCGCTGACCGGGTGAATACTCGGTCAGCGCGACGTTTTAGCGGTTCAGAAAGCCCAGCAGGTCTTCGTTCAGCGCCTGGGCGTGGGTCATGGCAAAACCGTGGGGCGCACCGGCATAGACTTTCAGTTCGGCGCCCTTGATCAGCGCCGCCGCCTGTTTGCCGGTGGTTTCGAACGGCACGATCTGATCGCCGTCGCCGTGGATCACCAAGGTTGGTACGTCGATCTTCGCCATGTCCGGACGGAAGTCGGTTTCGGAGAACGCGGTAACGCAATCCACGGTGCCTTTCAGCGAGGCGAGCAGGGCGACGTTCAGGGTTTGCGTGAGCACGCCGTCGGAGACTTTCTGGCCCTGATTGGTGCCGTAGAACGGCGCGGCGAAATCAGCGATGAATTGCGCGCGATCCTTGAGCAGACCGGCCTTGATCCCGTCGAACACCGAGGTGTCGACGCCCTGCGGGTAGTCGGCCTTCTTGCCGAACAGCGGCGTCACCGCACCGAGCAGTACCAGCCCGGCAACGCGCTCGCTGCCGTGGCGGGCGATGTAACGGCTGACGTCGCCGCCACCCATGGAGAAGCCCACCAGCGTGACATCGCGCAGGTCGAGGTGGTTGATCAGTTGCGCGATGTCATCGGCAAAGGTGTCGTAGTCGTAGCCGGTCCACGGTTGATCGGAGCGCCCGAAACCACGGCGGTCGAAGGCAATCGTGCGGTAGCCGCGACTGCTCAGGTATTCCATCTGGTATTCCCACATGTCGGCATCCAGCGGCCAGCCATGGCTGAACAACACGGGTTTGCCGCTGCCCCAGTCCTTGAAATAGATCTGTGTGCCGTCATCGGTAGTGAATGTGCTCATGGGAACTCCTTGCTGTGGGCGATCGTTCGGAAGGCCGGATGCCGCAATGGCCGCCCATCACTATCGGCGCAAATCGCGGCTGTCACTTGTACGCAAGTGCTCAATTGCCATGGCGGGTGGCGTGGTTCTTTTCCAGCGTCACAGTTGTAAGATGCAACCACACGCTGGATTTGATGGAGAAACACCCTGTGAAGCGCAAAAGCCTGCACGGCAACGCCTGCCCGGTCGCCCGTACGCTGGACCTGATCGGCGATTGGTGGTCGCTGCTGATCATCCGCGATGCGCTGGAGGGCATCCGCCGCTTCAGCGATTTTCAGAAGAATCTGGACATCGCCAAGAACATGCTCAGCGCCCGGCTCAAGGCCTTGGTGGAGCAGGGGATCTTGCAAACGGTGCCGGCCGCCGATGGCGGTGCCTATAAGGAATACGTGCTGACCGAACGCGGCAAGGCCTTGCAGACGGTGATCGTTGCGCTGTCGCAGTGGGGCGGGGAGCACCTGTATGCGCCGGGTGAGCCGGGTTCGGTGATGGTTGATGCAAAGGATCGTCAGCCAATTCGCAAACTGCAATTGATGTCGGCTGATGGCCGCTTGCTTGCACCGCATGAGGTGGCGACGGAGACAGACGTTGAACACTGACAGGCGAGCGCAACATAGGTTTGACGTCAAAATGATGGCCATCTAATATCGCGGCGTTGTTTTGATGTCATTCCCCGTCCTGCTTGTTCAATAGAGATTTCCGCGTGAATAAACGTGTGCTCGTGATGTTGACCCTGCTGCTCGCGCTGCCAGGCTGCCATTCCAATGTGCGTAACTCTTCCCCCAGCCTGCTGAAAGACGGCATCCAGTTGCATCAGGACCAAGTGGTGGTGGACGCCCAGCACGCCAAGGTCATCATGAAATCATCTGGGGGCACCTATCCGGTGGAGTTTTCCATTCGCCGCGCCGATGATCCCGACCGCCGCATGGAAGTGCTCGGCACCGTTGTGGATTCCGGTCGTGGCAAGGTGTTCGGCTGGATCGCCAAACTCAACGAAGTGGCCAACAGCGCCACGGTCAAACGCTTTCCGCAACTGGAAGCACAGGCCGATGCCGGCAAGCCGTTTGAGGTGTCAGGGTATTCGAGCAGCCGGGTGACCGCCGGCATTTATACCTGTGGGCCGCTGAAAAACACCTTCACTCCGCAGCAGGGCAAGGTGTACCAGGTGGAATTCCAGTTCTCCGGTGATCTCTGCGAGCAACACGTCTACGACGTTACCCAACCCCCGCAGCGCATTCCTGTAGCAGGTTGATCTTGCATACGCGATGCATCGAATTCAGTTGAAGAAAGGAAATACCAAGTGAAACGCAATCTCTGCCTGGCACTCATCGTCCTGGCTGCAACACTGGGTGGCTGTGCCGCCAACAAACCGGGCAACGATCCATCCCTGATCGGTTCATGGAAAGGTGTGCGGTCGGAAAACGGCAAGTGCCAGTTCCTGTCCTGGAAAAACAACTTCAAGCCTGACGGCACCTTCAACATTACTTTCTTCCGGGATGCCCAGCAGACCCAGCCGATCCAGACCGAACACGGCATCTGGAAGGCGGCCAACGGCAAGAACGAGTTGCGCACCGCCGGCGTGCCCCTGCCCGATATCTATACCTACAAACTGATCGATGCCGACACGGTGCATTACGTCAATGTGGCGAAGGACCCTTCGGGCGATTGCCAGGAAGACTACGAGTTCACCGAGCACCGTATTCGCGGTTGAGTCAGTTTGCGCAAGAAAGGGGTGCATCCATTCTGGCCAATGGATGCGCCCCTTTTTTCATGGCTTAGCGGCTCCTGCTTCCATTGTTAATTCCTTGATACAAACCCGACAAAAGGTTGAAACGATTGTTTGACGTCAAAATGATGGCCATCTAATATCGCGCCACTATTTTGATGTCATTCCGTATCGAGGGATCGAACATGTACCCACCCGCCCTCGCGGCGAGGTTGTGCGCAGCTTTGCTGTGCCTGTCTCCACTTCAGATTGCCTTCGCTGCACCCACTCCCGGTGAAACCGACCTGATCCGCGATCGCCAGAATCGCCTGCTTGAAGAGCAGCAGCGGCGTCTGGAAGAACTCAAGGACTTGCCCGGCAAAGATGCCAAGCCTGCGCAACCGGCAGCGCCCACCGACACCCGCTGTTTCCCGATCAAGGACATCGAGCTCAAGGGCGCCGACAGTCTGTCCGACAGCGACAAAACCCGCTTGCTCAAGCCCTACATCGACCAGTGCCTCGGGGTGCCGCAACTCAACGAGTTGCTCAAGGTCATCACCGACCATTACATCGAGAAAGGCTTGGTCACCAGCCGCGCCTACCTGCCGCAGCAGGATCTGTCTGGCGGGCATCTGAAAGTGCTGGTGGTCGAAGGCAAGCTCGAAGGCATGAAAGGCGCCGAGAACAGCAAGCTTTCGGAGCGTGAACTGGCGATGGCGTTTCCCGGCAAGTCCGGCGATCTGGTCAACCTGCGCGAGATCGAGCAGATGGTCGATCAGCTCAATCGCCTGCCGTCCAATCAGGCCAAGATGGAGCTGGCGCCGGGCAAGAACGTCGGCGGCAGTGAGGTGCTGGTCACCAATACGCCGCAGAAGCCATGGCGGGCCGGACTGTCGCGCAGCAACGACGGCCAGCGCAGCACCGGCGAACAGCAGTGGGGCACCACCTTCGATTGGGACAGCCCGCTGGGCCTGGCCGATCAGTTGAGCCTGCGCGGCGGTCACGATGCAATGACCGATCACCAGCACACCTCCAGCAACGCCATGCTCAATTACAACCTGCCGTGGGGCTGGTGGAACTTCAGCTACACCTACAGCCAGAGTGACTACCGCTCGCAGATCGCCGCCAACGGCTACAACTTCAAGCAGACCGGCGACAGCGAAAACCATCAGCTGCGCGCCGAGCGGGTGATCCATCGTGACTCGGTGAGCAAGACCTCGCTCAGCGCCGGGCTGTCCTACCTGCGCACCAACAACTTCATCGAAGACAGCAAGCTCAAGCTGAGCAGCAACCGCATCAGCGAAGCGCAGTTCGGCTTCAACCACGGTCGCCGCATCGGCAGCGCCTTCATCAACTTCGACGCCGGCATGCAGGAAGGCATCGGCGCCTTCGACGCGCAGGGCAGCCACGATCCAGGCCCCGGCGAACCGGACGCACGCTACCGCAAATACACCGCGACCCTGAGCTACCTGCAACCGTTCAAGGTCTGGGGCGAATCCTTCAGCTTCAGCAGCCTGATGACCGGCCAGCGCAGCGAGGACGTGCTGTTCAGTTCACAACGCACCAGCCTCGGCGGGCTGTCGTCGATCCGTGGCTACAAGGATCAGTCGCTGTCCGGCGACAGCGGCGGCTACTGGCGCAACGATCTGCGCTGGAGCCGACCGGTCACGGCCGAATGGCTGCGCCCGGTGTTCGCTGAATACGGCACCAGCCTCGGTTACGACCAGGGCGTGATTCGCGGCGACCGTTACAACGGTGATCAGCACGGACGCATGTCGAGCAACTCGCTGGAACTGTTCGCCCGTGGCGAGCACGTGGCCGCCAGCGTGACCTTTGCGCACTCCCTCGAACGCCCGGACGTGCTGACCGAGCGTGAAGCGCCGATCTATTTCCGCCTCGACTTTTTCATCTAATTCAAATTCTTCGAGACCATCGACATGGATGTTCGTCAGTTCGCCTTCCTTGCAGGCCAGCCTTCTGCGGCCGTAAAAAACCGTGAGTCGTTTCTGGGCATGCCCAAGCGCGGGCTGGCGTTCCTGCTGGCGAACGTCATGTTCTGGCAACCGATGTGGGCGCAGGCCGACGGCATTGTCGTGGCCAACCCGAACACCGCGCTGGATCGTGCCGGTAACGGTGTGCCGATCATCAACATCGCCACGCCCAACGGCAGCGGGCTGTCGCATAACCAGTTCCACGATTACAACGTCGGCGCGCAGGGTGTCATCCTCAACAACGGCTCGAGCCAGACGTCGAACACACAATTGGGCGGCCACATCATCGGCAACCCGAACCTGAAAAACAGCGGCTCGGCGCAAGCGATTCTCAACGAAGTCATCAGCGGCAACCCAAGCCAGTTGCGCGGTTACACCGAAGTGGCGGGGCAGTCGGCGCGAGTGATCGTGGCCAATCCGTATGGCATCACCTGTAATGGTTGCGGTTTCATCAATGCGCCAAGGGTCACGTTGACCACCGGCAAACCGGTGCTGGATGGCGCGGGGCGGCTGGATCGTTTTCAGGTTGATCAGGGTTCTGTGGCCATTGAAGGCGCCGGCCTTAACGCGACCAACGTCGACCGCTTCGAAATCATCACCCGTAGCGCGAAGATCAATGCCGAAATCCAGGCGCAGAACCTGACCATCGTTGCCGGGCGCAACGACGTCAACGCACAGACCCTGAATGCCACGGCCCGTGCCGATGACGGCAGCACCAAACCGCAACTGGCAATCGACTCCTCGGCACTCGGCGGCATGTATGCCGGGGCGATCAAACTGGTTGGCACCGAGGCCGGGGTCGGGGTGAAGCTCGACGGTAAACTGATCGCCAGCGGTGGCGATATTCAGCTTGATGCTAATGGTCAATTGAGCCTGGCCGATACCTCGGCGACCGGTGCGGTCAACGTCAAGTCGGCCAGCCTCGATGCGCGCGGTCCGGTGTATGCCGGCACGGCATTGAACGTGCAAACCCAAGGCAATCTGACCAACCGCCAGACCCTGGCTGCCCGCGACAGTATCAACCTCAGTGCCGGTGGTCAGCTGACCAACGCCGGAGTCATCGAGGCCGGGGTCAATGCCGACGGCGGACGTAACGCCAACGGTGATCTGAGCCTGAGTGCGCAGAACCTCAACAACAGCGGCAAGAGTCTGGTGGCGAGCCGCAGTCTCACGGTCGCCACCGCTCAAACCCTGAACAACCAGGGCGGTACGTTGAGCGCTCAAACCACGACGGTCAGCGCTAACACACTAGACAACCGCAATGCCGGCCGTGTGCTCGGTACCGCGACAGTGAACGTCAGCGCCAATCAGCTATTCAACACGCGAGGACTGATCCACAGCGCAGGCAACCTGAACGGCAATCTTGGCCAGTTGGACAATAGCAACGGTGAGGTTTCCAGCAGTGGCGTCACCCGTCTCAACGCGGCGGCAGTGAATAATCGTAGCGGTCAGATCCTTGGCGATCTGGGGTTGAATATCGACCTCAGCGGCGCGCTGGACAACCGTGATGGCGTGCTCGGCTCCGGCCAGTTGGTGAGTCTGCAGGCGGCCAGCCTGGATAACCGCGATGGCGGTGTGCTCGTCAGCGACGGTAGCCTGACCGTGCGTCTGCGCGGCGCACTCGACAACCGCAACAAAGGCGACATCACCGCCAAGGGCGCCATCGATGCGCAAGCCGGCAGCCTCGACAACCGCGACGGCAAAGTCATCGGCAAAACCACACTGGCACTGCGCAGCGATACGGCAGACAACCGCACAGGCGTGATCCAGGCTGATCAGCAACTGACGCTCAACGTCGATCGCCTGGACAACCGCGACAAAGGCCAGATCACCGGCAAGTCCGGTATCGCTTACGCCGGTACACGTCTGGACAACAGCGGCGGACTCATCAGTGCGGTCGGTCCGGTCAGCCTCAACGCGGGCGAAGTGCAAAACGCCGCAGGTCGGATCTCCAGCCAAGGTGATCTGACTGCGGCCATCGGGTTGCTGCAACAGCAGGGTGGTGCGCTGGTCGCTCAGGGCAATCTGAGCCTGACCGGCAAGACGCTCGACAACCGCAATGGCGGTCTGGTCGGCACCACAAAAGCGCTGACCCTGACTGTCGACGACATCGACAACCGCAACGGCGAAATCTCCAGCAGTCTGCTGCTCAACATCAAGGGCCAGCGCCTGGACAACAGCGACGGCGGCAAGCTGCTGGCCGGCACCGATCTGAGCCTCGCCGTGGCGAAACTGATCAACCTGAATCAAGGCCTGATCAACGCCAAGGGCGCAACCACGCTGACCGGCAGCAGCCTGGATAACAGCGGCGGTCGCTTCAACAGTCTCAACGGTCTGGTGATTACCCTCGACGATGCCTTGATCAACGCGCAGGGCACTATCAGCAGCGAGGGCACGCTGACGGCCAATCTTGGCCGGTTCGACAACAGCGCCGGTAGCCTGAGCACAGCCAGCGTATTGTCGGTAACCAGTCGTGGCGCGGTGCTCAATCGGGCGGGTTCGATCAACACCGACAGCTCCTTGACCCTGACCAGCGCCAGCCTCGATAACAGCCAGAAAGGTTTGATCAGCGCCAAAGGCGCCAGTCATGTCGATACCGGTGACTTCGATAACAGCCTGAGCGGCAAACTCACCAGTGAAGCGTCTCTGACGCTCAAGGCCGCTCAGGTCAACAACGCCACTGGCCGGATTGCTAGCCAGCAAGCGTTGAACGTATCGGTCACCGGGCTGGATCAGCAGGGTGGCGAGCTGTTCAGCAAATCCGACCTGACCCTTGATTTGAACCACGGCCAATTGAACAACCAGAACGGTCTGATCAACGCGCCCGGCACGCTGCTGCTGAAAAACCTCAATGGCGTGAACAACCAGAGCGGCGAGATCTCCAGCCAGCAAGCATTCACCCTCGCCGCCAATGAGCTGGACAACAGCAACGGCAAGCTGATCAGCCAGCAAGGGCTGACGCTGCGCATTGCTCAAGCCCTGAATAACCTCAAAGGTGTTATTTCTGCGGCGGCACTCGACAGCCATTCTGTCAGCCTCGAGAACCAGGATGGCTTGATCAGCAGTCGTGGCCCCCTGGTGCTGACCACCGACAAGACCTTGAACAACCAGTCCGGCACACTCATCGCCGACGGTGAACTGACGCTGACCGCTGATACGCTGATCAACCAGCAGGGCAGCATTGCCGGCAAGTCCGATGCCAGTGTTCAGGTCAAAAACCTGAACAACCAGAACGGTAAACTGATCGCCACCGGTATGCTCAAACTGAGCGCCGAGACCCTCGACAACCGCCAGGGTGGCTTGCTCGGTTCGACCAAGGCGATGACCCTGACGGTCGCTGAGCTGGACAACCGTGGCGGCGAAATCTCCACCAACAGCGATCTGCTGCTGACCGGTAAAAAACTCGATAACAGCGATGGCGGCAAGGTCTTCACCAGCCAGGCACTGACGCTCACGGTCGATCAGTTGTTAAACCGCAACAAAGGCCTGATCGACACGGGCACGCTGCTGAAGCTGCAAGGTCGTACGCTGGACAACAGCAGCGGTGAATTGCTCAGCCAGCAGGACATGCTGCTGAACCTCAGCGGCGACTTCACCAACCACCTCGGCAAAGTCAGCAGCGAAGGCGCGCTGACCGTCAATACTGCGCAACTGAGCAATACCGGTGGCAGCCTGTCCAGCGCGGCGGATCTGACCCTCGACGGCAGCGGCAACATCGATAACCAGGCTGGCAGGATCGTCACCGATGGCGCCCTCGTGCTGAAAAGTACCGGCCTGGATAACCGGCAGAAGGGCACGCTCAGCGGCAAAGGCGCGGTCACGGTCACGACCGGTGACTTCGATAACAGCAGCGGTTCGCTGAGCAGCGCCGACACGCTCGATCTCGTCGCCGGCCAGGTGACCAACAGCGATGCCGGCAGCATCGGCAGCCAGGGCGTACTCACCGCGTCGGTGACCGGCTTCGATCAACAGGGCGGCAAGCTGCTCAGCAACACGCGCCTTAGCCTGGACCTGAACCACGGCCAGTTGAACAACATCAACGGCGTGATCAGCGCGCCCGGCACTCTGCTGCTAAAGCAACTCAACGGCGTCAACAACCAGGGCGGCACGATCTCCAGCACTGAAGCGTTCACCCTGACCGCGCAAAGCCTGGACAACAGCAACGGCAAACTCCTGAGCAATCAGGGCCTGACCCTGCGCATTGCCAACGCGCTGGATAACGTCAAGGGCCTGATCGGCGCGGCGTCGATTGATGGGCGGGCAGGCAGCCTGAACAACAGCGGTGGCAGCCTGGTCAGCCGTGGCGATCTTGAACTTACGGTCGATGGCCTGTTGCGCAACGCTGCCAGCGGCCTGATCAGTGCCGCGCAGGCGCTGAACATCGGCAGCGCCGATCTGAACAACCAGAGCGGCACGCTGCTGGGTGTCAGCGCGGTCACGCTCAATGCGATGGCGCTGAACAACCGCGACAAGGGTTTGATCAACAGCAAGGGCAACCTGACGCTGACCGCGATCGGTCTGGATTCCAGCAATGGCGGTGAAGTCTCCGCCGCGGGTGACATCGATCTGACCCTGACTTCGTTGACCCAGAACGGCGGCCGCCTGTTGGGCGACCAAGCCATCACGCTGGACCTGGCCAATGGCGACCTCGACAACCAGAGCGGCCTGCTCACCGCCAAAGGCCCGCTGACCCTCAAGCGTCTGCGCGATCTGAACAACCAGCGCGGTGAGATCTCCAGCAACCTGAGTTTTGACGTCATCGCTCGTGCCGTGAATAACAACGCCGGCAAGTTGATCAGCGGCGAAAAACTCTTGCTGCGTGGCACCTCGATCACCAACCAGAAAGGCTTGCTGTCCGGCTGGCAAGGGTTGAGCGTCAGCGGCAACAGCCTCGACAACCGCGACAGCGGCACACTCTCGAGCAAGCTCGGCGATGTCGCGGTCGATCTCAAAGACGCTTTGCTCAACAGTGGCGCCGGTGCGCTGGTCGCCGAAGGCAGCCTGACCGTCAAGGCCGGCAGCCTCGATAACAGCAACAAAGGCATTTTGAGCAGCGGAGCAGGGCAGCTCCTCACGCTGAACGGGGCGCTGACCAACGTCGGCGGCGCGATCAATGCGCAGCAGGCGATCACCGCCACGGTTTCGCGACTGGACAACAGTGGTGGCCAGATCGCCAGCAACGACGCGATCACCCTCAACCTCAGCGGCGACCTCAACAACAACGGTGGCCGACTGGCTGGCGCGGGCCCCGTGCTGATCAAGGGCGTGACTGATCTGAGCAACCAGAACGGCCAACTCGCCAGCCAGAAGAATCTGAACCTGTCGACCGGCACGCTGGACAACAGCAACAAGGGCACCATCGCCGCCAATGATCTGCTACAGATCACCGCCAGCGGCGCAGTGCGCAACAACGCTGACGGTTTGATCTACAGCCAGAACTCCGCGCTGCAACTGAAGGCGGCGAGCCTGAACAACGGCAAGGGTGCGCTGCAAAGCGAAAACGGCCTGACCCTGGATGTCAGCGGCGACCTCGACAACCAGAGCGGCAAGGTCATCGCACAAAACGGTGATGTGAGCATCAACGCCGCCAATATCGATAACCGTGGCGGGACTCTGTCCAGCATCAAGGGCGCGCTCGAAGCGCGCACGGTAGGTGTGCTGCGCAATGGCTACGACCTCAACAACAACCGTCAGGGCGGCATCATTCAGGCACAGGGTCTGAAGCTGTCGGCACTGGCCGGGCTGGACAACAACGGCGGACGCATCTCCGCGCAAGCGACAGACGCGAACATCACCACGGCCGGATTCGATAACCGCAACGGTGTGCTTTATGCCAAAGGTCTGGTGAGCGTCAGCGGCACCAATCTGGACAACGGCGCCGGGCAGATTGCCGGTGAGCGCATCGACTTCGGCCTCAGCGGCGCGCTGAGCAACGTTGCGGGCGTCATTGAAAGCAACACGCAACTCGCCGTCAGGGCGGCCAGCGTCAACAACCAGAATGGTCGTCTGCGTTCGCTGGGCAACTGGGGCAAGACCGATTTGCAGATCGGCGGCCAGCTCGACAACCGTAACGGCGTGCTGGAAACCGCCAACACCGACATGACTGTCAACGTCGGAAGCTTCCTCAATGACGGCGGGCAACTCAATCACGTCGGCCGCGGCAAGTTCGAAATTTCCACGGTCAATGTGATCGGTGCGGGTGGCAGCATCACCACCGGTGGGTTGCTGGAACTCAATGCTGATACCTGGAACAACAGCAGTGTCATCCAGGCTGGACGTTTGAACGTCAATGTTCGGCAGTTTAGCCAGACCGCCAGTGGACAGTTGCTCGCATCTGAGTCGCTGCAGGCGCGCGGTGGTAATTGGATAAATAATGGTTTGATCGCCAGTGATGGCGTCATCGATATGCAACTGGGCGGTAGTTATAGCGGCAATGGACGCCTGTCGAGCGTCGGCGGAATTAATCTCACAGCAGCACAATTGACGCTCGATTCTGTTTCCAGTATCGCCAGTGGTGGCGATATGCAGATCAAGATTGGCGGCTTGCTCAACAACGCCGGACGTCTGACATCCAACGCAGATCTTACCGTTGAAGCCGGCAGCCTCAACAATACAGGCACCTTGGGCGGCGCTCAGTCGGTAACGATCAAGACGCCGAACCTGGTGAATGATCGTGGCCTGATTTTCAGTGGTGAGAACACCAACCTTGAGGTCGCTAACCTCACTAATAGCTACGGTGACTTCTACAGTTTGGGCGACCTGACTATCAAGGGTTACGGAGGTGTAGAGCGGGCCAATATTCTGGAAAACATTTCCGGGACTATGGAAAGCGTTGGCAATATGTCGATCAACGCCGCGACACTGAACAACCGTGGAGAAAAGTTTGAAGTATCGCGAAAGTTGGTCTCCGGGTTCATTGCAACCAAGTGTAATGACTGCAGCGGTGATACCTATTACGTCGACTTTGGCCTGAAAGAAATTTACGAAGGGGGCGTGTCCGATCAGTCTCCCGGCGCGAAATTGACGTCCGGTGGGAACTTTACTTTCAACGGTGGAGACTTCCTCAACAGTCGCAGTGAAGTGGTGGCTGCTCGTGACATCACCGTCAATGCTGCCAACTTCAGCAACGTCGGTGCTTCCGCCGGCACTATCGAGCGCACGCGGATCTACAAGATGCCGGGCATTACTGACGGCACGTATTCACGCTTCATGCGTGGGGATGTCTGGGAGTACAACCAGCGCAATGATAATGGACCGCTGACGTTCCACTACATGGATGATGCCGGGCAGTTCCGTACTGGCAAGCATGCGAAGGAAACGTTTTTCCGCAAGGGGAGCGAAGAGGTACGCGATATTCTGGTCGATGCGGAAACCGGCCAGAAACTCATGAAGTACGGTGCCTATCAGCATCCGGCCACGGGTCAGAAATCAGAATACGACCCGAACAATTTGCTTTCGATTCCAGCCGCTCTTGCCAATTTGACGCCGGAAAGTGACATCGAAATTTCCCGCGATGGCGGGGCTGTGCAGAGCGCTGTGGTGCAGGCGGGGGGCAAGGTGAATATCACCGCGTCCCAGAACCTGACCAACAGCGTTATCCATCAAGACTACGGCTTCAGTGCAGGAGTCGACCGTCGCCAAAACACACAAGGCGGTGGTACAGGTAAACCGTTGCTGGTGCACCTTAACAGCCAACTGCCGCCGGACCTCGCCCAACAGCAGGTCAACCCGCTGTCCCTGCCAGGCTTTTCCCTGCCAACCGGGGCAAACGGTCTGTTCCGCCTGAGCGGCCAGGGCGCCGCTGATACTGCGCCAGTCGCCGCGACCGGCCCGGCGCCAACCTGGACCGTAGGTGGGCAAACCGTCACTACCGAGGCACACGTAGTAGCCGGAAGCAGTGGTGGCCCGCGCAACCTTTTCGTTGACGCCCCGCCTGCAGTCTCCGACAGCACACGCGCAGTGGATACGTTCCACCGCACCCCGAGCATCGTGCAGGCCGTCGCCAGCACGGTCGACGTCAACGTGCCGGTGAAACCCGCCGGTCCGGGCATGAAAGACCGCGGCAACGACGCCAGGGAGTCAATCGACACTCGTCCGGTGACCCGCGTCACCGGTCTGCCGGACACCATGGCGCCGTCCAACGCGCACAAATACCTGATCGAAACCAACCCGGTGCTGACCGACCTCAAGTCGTTCATGAGCTCCGACTACCTGCTGGAAAAACTCGGCTACGACCCTGACCAGAGCGCCAAGCGCCTCGGCGACGGCCTCTACGAACAACGCCTGATCCAGCAAGCCGTGACCGCCCGCACCGGCCAGGCGTTCATCGACGGCCAGACCTCCAACGAGGGCATGTTCAAGTACCTGATGAACAACGCCATCGCCAGCAAGGACGCCCTCAACCTGTCGGTAGGCGTCGGCCTCACCTCGCAACAAGTCGCCGCGCTGACCCACGATATCGTCTGGCTCGAAGAGCACGAAGTGAACGGCGAAAAAGTTCTGGTGCCGGTGGTTTATCTGGCGCAGGCCAATGGTCGTCTGGGTCCTACCGGGGCGCTGATTGCCGGTAATGATGTGACGCTGATTGCCGGTGAAAACCTGGATAACGTCGGGACGTTGAAGGCGACGAATAATCTGTCGGCGACGGCGGGTAAGGATCTGGTCAACAGTGGAGTGATTGAGGCGGGCAATCGACTTGATCTGTTGGCGACCAACAATATCGTCAACAAGTCCGGCGGGATCATCACCGGGCGCGATGTGAACCTGACGACTCGCACCGGGGATGTGATCAACGAACGCACCATCACCTCGTCCGACAACAGCACCCGCTTCGGCACCCAGCATCATGACTACGCCGACAACGCCGCACGGATCGAGGCGGCCAATGACCTGACCGTCAAAGCGGCCAAGGACATCAACATCACCGGCGGCGTGATGAAAAGCGGCGAGGACATGGTCCTGAATGCGGGGCGCGACATTAACGTGTCGTCGGTGCAAGTTACCAACAGTGTGTTCCATGACGATCGGCACAACAGCAGCGACATCACCCAATTGGGCGCTGACATTGATGCCGGGCGTGACTTCAAGGCTGATGCGAGTCGTGATCTTACAGTCATCGCCAGTCAGATCGACGCCAAGCGTGACCTTGCGATGTCAGCTACGGAAAACCTGACTGTTAGTTCGGCTGCTGATGAAGAACATTCTTTATCCAAGAATAAGAAAGTTACCCGTCAGGAAGATCACGTTAGCCAGGTCATGTCCGGTATTACCGCAGGCGGTGATGTGGCGTTGGCTGCGGGCCAGAATCTTGCGGTGATCTCCAGCCGTATCACCTCAGGGGATGAGGCTTATCTGGTGGCCGGGGACCGTATCGATATCCTTGCCGCGCAGGACACGGATTACTCGTTGTATGACATGAAGAAAAAGGGCAGCTTCGGCAGCAAAAAAACCAAGCGCGACGAAGTCACTAGCGTCACTCATGTCGGCACTGAAATCACCACAGGTGGAGACCTGATTTTGGTCAGCGGTGGTGATCAGCGCTATCAAGTGGCGAAGCTTGATAGCGGTAACAACCTGATGGTGCAAAGCGGTGGTTCCGTGACCTTTGAAGGGGTAAAGGACCTCAAGCAGGAAAGTCACGAAAAAAGCAGTAGTAGTCTGTCCTGGAACTCTATGAAGGGTAAGGGGCACACCGACGAAACCTTGCGACAAAGTGAATTGACCGCGGAAGGGAATCTGGTGATCAGAGCGGTCGATGGCCTGAAGATTGATATCAGGCAAATCGACCAGAAAACGGTGAGTCAGACCATTGAGACAATGGTGCAGGCTAATCCGCAGTTAGCTTGGTTGAAGGACGCCGAGCAACGCGGAGATGTGGATTGGCGCAAGGTGCAGGAGGCTCATGAGAGCTTCAAGTACAGCCACTCTGGACTTGGTCAGGGTGCGATGTTGGCGATCATCATCATCGTGACCGCATTGACTGCGGGTGCAGCAAGTGCCGCTGTAGGTACGGCGGCTGGAGCGACGGCAGGGTCGGGAACCGCCATGGCGGCTGCAGGAACTTCGCTTGCAGGCACGGCGACTGCCGCCGGTTGGGCGAATATTGCTGCAACTGCTGTGTTGACGTCTGCTGCCAGTGGCGCAGTGATCAGTACGATCAATAATGGAGGGAATCTGGGAGCAGTTATCAAGGATGTCACTTCAACCGACAGTCTGAAAAATTATGTAGCGGCTGGGGTTAGTGGTGGCATTGCGGGTCAGGCTATTGGTGTTCGATTGGCGGTTAATTCGGCACTGAAAACTGTTGTCAACGGTGGGAAGTTCAAAGACAACTTGAGTCAGGCGGTAATCGGCCTGGCGGCAGATGCCTTGAGCGGTGCCATTTACGAAAAAGTCGGTGATAGCCTTCTTGGCAGTGGTTTACCAACCAAAGTCGCCGTGCATGCGATTGTCGGTGGATTGATCGGTGAAGCTGCCGGTGGAGACTTTGCAACCTCCGCATTGGCTGCCGGCGCGAACAAGGCACTCATTGACTTAGCCGGGGAGAAAATATTCCCGGGTGCTGCGCACGATCAAGTACTGGCCATGACCTCTCAACTGCTGGGCATGACGGTAGCTGCCGCAGCGGGAGGAAGCGATAAAGATCAACAAGTTGCAGGATGGGTGGCACAGCAGGCTACAGCTAATAACTACTTGACCCATGCGCAGAAAGAGGCCATTTCCAAGCAATTGGTAGAGGCGTGCGGGAAGGATGTGCAATGTCAGGAAAATGAGCTGAACAAGTGGAAGCCTATAGCCGATAGCCAGAATGGTTTCAATGAGGCTGAGCAGGCTCAATTTGACCAGGCCAGCAAGACCCTGGGAGAGAAATTGCTGCTGAATTGTCAGTCGGATTTCTGTAAGGCTTTCACTTTAGTCAGCGTAAAAATGGCGAACCTGAGCTGTGGCACTATCTCGTGTTTGCGAGAAACAGCCGGAGAAACTCAAAAGTCGCAATACCTGCTGCAAGGGCAATGGGGTAAACTTTTTCTTGATGCGTTAGGAGACGGTGGTGCCATCGCGGGTGCGATTCTCCCAGTCCTTACGGCCTCCAAGGCAGTGGGAGGTGCAGGAGCAATTGTTGATGGCGCAGGTGGTACCGCTTCAACTGCCGCCAAAACTATCCCGTATGAGCCAGTCGGAACGATGGTGATGCAGGGCAATGCACCTGTATGTGGGCCAGCGTGTGCAGCCATGGTCATCAGTGATAACACGGGAAAAACTATTAGCCTTGAAAGTGTAATTGGTAATTTTGCAAATGGAATCAGACCATCTGGCGTCAATACGGTAGAACTGTCAGATGTGATATCCGGTTCCGGCATAAAAAATACCATTGATCTGTCCATGATGCCGGAACAACTAAATCAGGCGCTGAAAGAAGGCTTGAGTGTTATTGTGCAAGTTCCTGCGGGGCAGCAAAGGCATTTTCTTATAGTTGACGGTGTCAAGTCTGTTGGAGGAGTAAATTATTATATGACGCGGGATTCGTTTGCTGGTCCGCGAGGTGTCATGCAGGGAATGCTGGATGGCGTAATGTCAGGCGGTGTTAATGCGATTGTTATAGGAAAATAGTCATGAATACTGGCGACGTTGTTGAGTTGGAAGGGTGGCTTGTGGTTATTGGTTTTAGGCTCTTTCTCGTGCCTGAGGAGTATTCTGAAAATTACGAGGAAGGTGATAGGGTTGAAATATCCAGGCCAGAAATAATGTTTTCCATAATGGATAAAATTCTTCCTTTGGGTGGCGGAAAAAGTTCTATTTTTCATCGGGCGAGGATTGCCGGTGTTTTAGAGGATGTCTTGCCGGCAAAGGTTAAGGCAACCTCTATATTTGTTGAAGAGAGAGGGGGGAGCTTTATTTGTATAGATCTTGAGGATGACAGTCTTGAGAAGAATAAGACTCGGTATGATGAGTTTCTTAGGACGAATCAAGGCATAAAGTCCGATGATTGGCTTGATTATTTGTAGGGGACAAATGGGATAGACCACGTTTAATATAATTGGCTGAAACAATCCGTAAAATTTTGCCGTCATTTGAGTCTTGCAGCGCGCTAAGCTTTCAGTTCGACCAATTGAAAGGACTCATTGATGCCGCGTAGACCCCGAGTTTTGATACCAGGCGTACCACAGCACTTGATTCAACGAGGAAATAATAGATCTGTTTGTTTTTTTTACGAAGGAAGACTACCTTTTTTACCTGGAGCTTTTGGTCGAACAGGGTTTAAAAAGTAATTGTGATATTCATGCGTAGTGCCTAATGACTAATCATATTCATTTGTTAGTCAGTCCTCATCATGCCAACAGCGCAAGGCTGCTGATGAAAGGTGTTGGTCAGAGATGAGTCCAATATATAAATCGTACGTATGGTCGCAGCGGAAGTTTGTGGAAAAGCCGGTATCGTTCCTGCCTTGTAGAGAGTGAACGATATTTGTTGTGCTGTTATCGATGCATTGAAATGAATCCTGTTAGAGCGAAAATGGTAATTCATCCGGTGGGTAAATGGGGACAGACCACGTTTGGAAAGCACTCCTAAAATGTGGTCTGTCCCCGTTAACCCCAGCAGATAAAGTCCTACGAGAAATTAGGTGTCAAGGTGATAAATACTTTGGATCAGCTCTTTTTGTATGGTGCAAGCAGAGGAGGGTTATAACCATGTCGTTATCGGCAATGATCATTTCATCAGAAGAGTTGAACACAGAAGACTTCAAAGAAATCATCTTGGCGCACGGTGGGTTCGTGAGTTCCGGCAAGCCCTTTCGGGGCGGCGTTAGCGAGGGCAATTCGGAAATCTGGCTGGCATTGCATTCAAAAGATGTTCTTGAAGAATTTTACGATGCCGAAGATCTGCAAGGGTGGCAGGATGTCTTGGGGGGGAGCCGCAGGTAATGATTGAGCTTAACCTCGATCATACCGAGCATGCGAAGTTAATTTACTTGAAGGTTTTTTTGAGTTTTGCGGAAGCTTGGCCTTGTGTTTTAAATGACGTGGACGATTCTATTCTTTCCCACAGTTCAGTTTGTGAGAAATACAAGAACCTTCTGGGCGGGTTATAAGAGGAGTGTCGCGATACAGATAGCACGTCGCCGCGGGTTCTGGTGACGTGGGTTATTGAGCCGTTCAATTACCCGTTGATGGCTCGTGAATCTTCGTGGGCTCAATTGTCAGTGTTGGGCCGTTGTAACGCTGGAGCGGAGTGTCAAAAATTGGCCAAAATGCCATTGTTGTTTATGTTGTTTGAGAGTGTCAGATTTTTTGTGTGCGGGCCGGTAATGGCCTGCCGTCAGGCAGGCCTTCATTTCACCAGTTCGGCCTGATGAATCGGTCTCCATATAAAACCGCAAACTGATTCATGGCGCTTTTCCAGTCATGGGCGGCGCTGCCCCAGTTGGCGGTGATGTTTTTCAGCGCCAGCCAGATCAGTTTTGTCGCCGCCTCATCGGTTGGAAAGTGGCCTCTTGTCTTGATGA
The DNA here is from genome assembly GCF_004526365.1 of Pseudomonas sp. S150. Taxonomy (NCBI): domain Bacteria; kingdom Pseudomonadati; phylum Pseudomonadota; class Gammaproteobacteria; order Pseudomonadales; family Pseudomonadaceae; genus Pseudomonas; species Pseudomonas sp. S150. The sequence continues at coordinate 4,193,190 of NZ_CP038207.1, read as the reverse complement.
TCTTGCGTAACTGCGAATTGATGCTTTCGATCGCGTTGGTGGTGTAGATCACTTTGCGTATCGCGGGTGGGAACACGAAAAATGGGATAACCCGCTCCCAGGCGCGTCTCCAAGCCGCCGCTATCGTCGGATACTGCTTGCCCCACGGCCCCGCTTCGAAGGCGTCCAGAGCCTGTTCGGCGACATCGGCATTGAGAGCTTGATAAATCGGCTTAAGGGCCTTGGCCAGTTCACGGCGCTTGTCCCACGCCGCGTAATCAAGGCTGTTGCGGATCAAATGGACGATGCATGTCTGCAGCGTTGTCTCTGGAAACACCGCACTCAAAGCCTCCGGCATACCTTTGAGCCCGTCAGTTACCGCGATCAGCACGTCTTCGACGCCCCGGGTTTTGAGGTCATTGAAGACCTTCATCCAGAACTTGGCACCTTCAGTGTTCTCGATCCAGATCCCCAAAATATCTCGGGTCCCATCCGGCAGCACGCCCAGAGCCAAGTAGATGGCCTTATTGCGAACCACGCCTTCGTCACGGATCTTGACCCGCAGAGCATCGAAGAAAATGACCGGATACATGGGCTCAAGCGGGCGTTGCTGCCAGGTACTGACTTCCTCCAGAACCGCATCGGTGACGGAGCTGATGAAGTCATGAGAGACATCTGTGCCGTACTGTTCCGAGAGGAAAGCACGAATCTCGCGAACGCTCATGCCACGGGCATACATGGCGATGATTTTGTCGTCGAAACCCGTGAAACGGCGCTCGTGCTTGGGGATCAGGATCGGGGCGAAACTGCCGTCGCAGTCTCTGGGAATATCCAGACGCAACGGGCCGTCTTCGGTCAGCACGGTCTTGCTGCTTCTGCCATTACGCTGATTACTCGAATCCTCAGGGCGCTCCGCGCCCTGAGGATAACCAAGGTGGTGCCCCATCTCGGCGCCAAGGGCTCGCTCGATCAGCGCTTTCTTAAACGCCATCGCGGCATCCTGAATAGCGTCGGCACTCATCGGGCCGCTGACGAACTGGTCGATCAGCTCTTGGGGAATGGAAGGAAGGTCACGCTGGGCCTCTCGGGCCGGTTTCTTTTTGGGCGGCATACATGCACCTCTGCGACATGTTATGCCCGAACACAAAATTTATGACACTCCCTGTTGTTTATGTTGTTTCTCATACTTTCAGGCTGCAACACCCACGTCAGAGACTCTTCCCCCAGTCTTTTAAAGGAGGGTGTCCAACTTCAGCAAAAAACGGTAACGCCAGATGCACAACACGCCAAAGTCATCATGAACTCGACAGGCTACACATACCCTGTCGAGTTCTCGGTTCGCCGGGCTTCAGATCGCGATCAACGAATGGAAGTGCTGGGTACTGTGGTGGATTCCGGGCGAGGCAAGGTGTTCGGCTGGATCGCCAAGCTTAACGAAGCGGCCAATAGCGCCACGTTCAAGCACTTCCCTCAGCTGGAAACTCAAGCCAATGCTGACGAACCCTTTGAGGTATCGGGGCGTTCCAACGGCATGGGCACCGGCAATACATACAGCTGCGGGCCGCTGATCAGTACCTTTACGCCGGAACGAAGCAAGGTCTACCTGGTGGAGTTTCAGTTTGTCGGGCAGGGTTGCGAGCAGCATGTTTACGATGTTAGCCGGCCGGATCAAAGTGTTCTCATCGGAGCCCCACCCGTTTGAAATTAACCATTGATTTCCCTGACAACCTGATCACTGATGATTTGCTCAAAAAGCGACGGATTCCGTGCCTTTGCAAAGTTTCAACGCAATTCGAAATCTCCTTCTCGGATACAGTTCCTGAATCGTCCGGGGATCGTATCTGGCTGGAATTGTGAGGAGCTGGAACGACATGCGGTCGCCGGGGCGGGTGGTCAATACACCCACTATGCCAATAGTCTGATTACCTTAAGCATAATTGGCGAAGACCTTTACCAGATTATTGATCTTGAAATGTTCTGCCGAAGCTTTGGTTGGTGCGCCGTTTTCCGAGATGGACAATATGCGCCTGCCGGAAATTTTTGGGACGATGAGTCCACGTAAAACTAAAACGCCCCGAACTCTATCGGGGCGTTTTCATTTACCGGGCTGAACCGGCTAAGTGTTTATCGAAACGCCGGCACCACGTCCCTGATAAACAACTCCAACGACTTCTTCTTCTCCGCATGCGGCAAGCTGTTATCACACCAGAAACTGAACTCATCCACCCCCAGTTCCTGGTAATACTTGATCCGCGGAATAATCTCTTCCGGCGTACCAATCATCGCCGTCTTGTGCAGGCTCTCCAGCTCAAACTCTGGACGCCCGGCGAACTTCTCTTCCGGGCTCGGGGCGAGGAAGCCGTTGACCGGTACTTCCTTATTGCCGAACCACGCATCGAAGGTGCGGTAGAAACGCGAGATCGCCTTGGCGCCAACTTTCCAGCCTTCTGGGTCGTCAGCCGAGTGCACGTGGGTGTGGCGCAGTACCATCAATTGCGGGCGCGGGACGTCGGGGTTGTTGTCCAGTGCGGCCTGGAATTTGTTTTTCAGGTCGACGACTTCTTCGTCGCCTTTCATCAACGGCGTGACCATCACGTTGCAGCCGTTGGCCACGGCGAAGTTGTGTGAATCCGGGTCGCGGGCGGCGATCCACATTGGTGGGTTGGGCTTTTGGATCGGTTTTGGCACGCTGGTGGACGTGGGGAATTTCCAGATGTCGCCGTCGTGGGCGTAGTCGCCTTGCCACAGGGCGCGGACCACCGGGACCATTTCGCGCAGGGCCTGACCGCCGCTGGAGGCGGGCATTCCGCCGGCCATGCGATCGAATTCGACCTGATAGGCGCCACGCGCCAGGCCGACTTCCATGCGTCCGTTGCTGATGACGTCGAGCAGCGCGCATTCACCGGCCACCCGCAGCGGGTGCCAGAACGGCGCGATGATCGTGCCGGCGCCGAGGTGGATGGTGGTGGTTTTGGCGGCGAGGTAGGCCAGCAGTGGCATCGGGCTCGGCGAGATGGTGTATTCCATCGCGTGATGTTCGCCGATCCACACGGTGCTGAAACCGCCGGCCTCGGCCATCAGGGTCAGTTCGGTCAGGTCTTCGAACAGTTGGCGGTGGCTGACGCTTTCGTCCCAGCGTTCCATGTGGATGAACAGGGAAAATTTCATGACGCTTCCTCGGATCTTTTGTTGTTGAGGCTACAAAACTGTGTAGGAGGGGGCTTGCTCCCGAAGGCGCTGGATCAATCGACATCTCTGGTGGCTGACACATCGCCTTCGGGAGCAAGCCCCCTCCCACAGTGGATTTGTGTGGGGGTGAAATTTTGCTCAAGCCAGAACGGGCAGGGCGCCCATCTTGCCGTGGCAATACACCAGCGGCCCGGTGTGCTGCTCCGGGACGATCAGATTCTTCACCGCGCCGACCATGATCGCGTGGTCGCCGCCTTCATATTCGCGCCACAACTCACACTCGATGATAGCCGTCGCATTGGCCAGGATCGGGTTGCCCAGCTCGCTCAACGTCCACTCGATGCCCTGCGCCTTGTCCTTGCCTTTACGGGCGAAGGCATAGGCTTCGCTTTGCTGGCCGCCGGACAGGACGTGGATCGCGAAGCGCTTGTTCTTGATCAGCACAGGGTAGGAGTCGGAACTGTAGTTGGGGCAGAACAGCACCAGGGCCGGGTCCATCGACAGTGAACTGAAGGCGCTGGCGGTGAGGCCGACGATCTGGCCGTCATCGTCCAGCGTGGTGATGACGGTGACGCCGGACGGAAACGAGCCCATGACTTGTTTGTAGATGGCAGCATCGATCATTGGACGGTCCTCGGGTGTTGTGACGCGATTTTTATGTATTTGTTGGTCTGATGGTATACCAGTATTTTTTCTTTGCAAGGGCTTTTAGGCTGAACCGATAAACGTGGTGCTTTCGTCGGAAACTCAGCGTTTATTGGGCTTTCGGCTGGCCTGCAGGCCACGGTATCAGTGAGGATGGCGTATCAGATGGCGCCACAAACTACGTATCAGTCTTGTGAAATGTTTGGAATACCATAATATGGTCTGCATCTGAGGGGCGACCCAGAGTTCCCCCGGTTTGGCTTCATACAAAGATAAGAACAGACAAACTCGAGTTCATGCATATGTCCCAGATGTCCCGGCAAGATCCGTTGATCGAGAATCACACGGTCGACTACGTCCCACTCGCGGAACGCCACGGGAAGGCCCGCGACCTTTTCACTTTATGGTTCAGCACCAACATCGCGCCACTGCCCATCGTCACCGGCGCCATGGTGGTTCAGGTGTTCCATCTCGACTTGCTCTGGGGCCTGCTGGCGATTGCGCTGGGGCACCTGATCGGCGGCGTGGTGATCGCACTGGCCTCGGCGCAGGGGCCGCGCATGGGCATTCCGCAAATGGTTCAGAGTCGTGGCCAGTTCGGGCGTTACGGCGCACTGCTGATTGTGTTTTTTGCGGCGCTGATCTACATCGGCTTTTTCATTTCCAACATCGTGCTGGCCGGTAAGTCGATTGTCGGCATCGCACCTTCGGTACCGGCGCCGCTGAGCATTCTGATCGGCGCACTGGCGGCCACGGCGATTGGCGTGATCGGCTACAACTTCATCCACACGCTCAACCGCATCGGCACCTGGGTGATGGGCAGCGCGCTGCTCGCCGGTTTCATCTACATCTTCGCCCACGACTTGCCGGCAGACTTCCTGACGCGCGGCAGCTTAAACCTGTCGGGCTGTCTGGCAACGGTGTCGCTGGGGATCATCTGGCAGATCAGTTTCTCGCCGTACGTGTCCGATTATTCGCGTTACCTGCCGGCGGATATCGGTATCGCCAAACCGTTCTGGGCCACTTATCTGGGGGCGACGCTGGGGACGATTCTGTCGTTCAGCTTTGGCGCCGTGGCGGTGTTGGCGACGCCGGAAGGCACCGAGGCGATGGCCGCAGTCAAGCAGTCCACCGGGTGGCTGGGGCCGATTCTGATGGTGCTGTTCCTGCTCAACATCATCAGCCATAACGCGCTGAATCTGTACGGCGCGGTGCTGTCGATCATCACCTCGATCCAGACGTTCGCCAGTCAGTGGACGCCGAGCATCAAGGTGCGCGTGGCGTTGTCGAGTGTGGTGCTGGCGGGTTGCTGCGTGGTGGCGCTGGGTGCCTCGGCGAATTTCATTTCGCAGTTCATCGGGCTGATTCTGGCGTTGCTGCTGGTGTTGGTGCCGTGGGCGTCGATCAACCTGATCGACTTCTACCTGATCAAGCGCGGCAGCTATGACATCACCTCGATTTTTCGCGCGGACGGCGGCATTTACGGGCGCTTCAATCCGCACGCGATCATTGCCTATTTCATCGGGATCATTGTGCAGCTGCCGTTCGCCAATACCTCGTTGTATGTCGGGCCGTACGCCAATCTGGTCGATGGCGCGGACCTGTCGTGGCTGTTCGGCCTGGTGGTGACAGTGCCGTTGTATTACTGCCTCGCCACACGTGGGCAGACCCAGAAGCAACGTGGCGAGGGGATTTATCCCCGATCGACTGCGAAGCAGTCGTGAAATCAGCGAGTGCGGGCCCCTTTGAGATGTAAAGGGGGCCGCTTCGCGCCCCATCGGGGATGAATCCCCTCACCACAAGTGATCCTCGCCCAGCCTCCGCATTCCAGTGGTCATTCAAATTGGCCATTTCGATCCCCTTTTGGCCCATCCCCCACTGTGCCGCGACTCCGCGGTCGGCAAGAATCAAACCACAACAAAACGCTGGACTTTGCTTGCCCTTGGCTACCTTTACAGCCGCTGCCGTGTACAGAACATAAAAACCATCGATCTCACGTCGCATTCCGGGGAAACAACCATGGTCACTATGAAACGCATTCTGGGTGCCACCGTGTGTGGGCTGACGCTGCTGGCCAGCGCGGTACACGCCGAACAGCGCGAGCTGCGGGTGTACAACTGGGCGGATTACATCCTGCCGTCGGTGCCCAAGGATTTCGCCGCGAAGACCGGCATCAAAGTGACCTGGGACACCTTCGACACCAACGAATCGCTGGAGGCCAAGTTGCTCACCGGCAACTCCGGCTACGACCTGGTGGTGCCGTCGAACCAGTTCATCGACACTCAGATCAAGGCCGGGGTATTCCAGAAACTCGACAAGTCAAAACTGCCGAACTGGAGTCATCAGGATCCGGCGCTGCTCAAACTGCTCGACGCCAATGACCCTGGCAACCAGTACGGCGTGCCCTACATGTACGGCACGGTACTGATCGGTTTCAACCCGGCCAAAGTCAAGGCAGCGCTCGGCGACAACGCGCCGGTGGACAGCTGGGATCTGGTGTTCAAGCCGGAGAACATGGAGAAGCTCAAATCCTGCGGCGTGGCGATGCTCGACTCGCCGTCGGAAATTCTGCCGCTGGCCCTGCATTACCTCGGCCTCGACCCGAACAGCCAGAACCCGGCCGACTATGAAAAGGCCAAGGACCTGATGCTGAAGATTCGTCCTTACGTGACCTACTTCAACTCGGCCAAGTACATGACCGACATCGCCAATGGCGACATCTGCGTGGCCATCGGTTACTCCGGCAGCTTCTACCAGTTCGGCAACCGCGCGAAAGAGGCGGGCAACGGTGTGGTGGTTGACTGGCGCTTGCCGAAGGAGGGCGCGCCGATCTGGTTCGATACTTTCGCCATTCCGAAGAGCGCGAAGAACGTCGAAGAGGCGCATGAATTCCTCAACACCTTGCTCGATCCGAAAGTCATTGCGCCGATCAGCGACTTCCTCGGCTACCCGAACGTGAACAAGGACTCGATGCCGCTGGTGAACAAAGACATCACCGGCAACCCGAACCTGACGCCGACGCCTGAGGCCCTGAAAACCCTTTATGTAGTCCAGCCACTACCGCAAAAACTCGAACGGGTACGCACGCGGGTGTGGACCAGCATCAAGTCCGACAAGTAACGCCGCGGTCACCTGTAGGAGTGAGCCTGCTCGCAAAGGCGCCGGACCAGGCAACATGGATGCTGAATGTGCCGGCCCCTTCGTGAGCAAGCCCACTCCCACCCTTTGATCTCGGCCAGCTCCGGATCCTCCATCCACTGACTATCACCTGTGGGAGCGGGCTTGCTCGCGAAGGCGTCGGGTCAGCCGACACCTTTATTGAATGTCGCACCGCATTGTGAGCAGGCTCACTCCTACAGGTTTTGTGACGCGTTTTTACTCATCACCAGACTCAACACCACCGACCCCAGAATAACCCCGCCCACCACCGCCAGTGACCATTCCACCGGCATGTGAAACCAAGGCATCAGCGTCATCTTGCCGCCGATGAACACCAGCACAATCGCCAGTCCATACTTGAGCAAATGAAAGCGGTCGGCCATGTCGGCCAGCAGGAAATACAGCGCGCGCAGACCCATGATCGCGAAGATGTTCGAGGTGAACACGATGAACGGATCGGTGGTGACCGCGAAGATCGCCGGGATGCTATCGACTGCAAACATCAGATCGCTGGCCTCGATCAGCACCAGCACCAGGAACATCGGCGTGGCCCAGCGCACGCCGTTCTGCAGCACGAAAAAGCGCTCGCCGTGAAAGCCTTGGGTGATCCGCATGTGCCCGCGCACCCAGCGCAGCAGCGGGTTTTTGTCGAGGTCCGGTTGCTGCTCGGCGAACATCAGCATCTTGATCCCGGTGATGATCAGGAACACCCCGAAGGCATACAACAGCCACTCGAACTGCGACACCAGCCACACACCGGCGAAGATCATCGCCGCGCGCATCACGATCGCCCCGAGTACGCCGTACAGCAGCACCCGGCGCTGCAATTCCGGTGGCACGGCGAAGTAGCTGAAGATCATCACGAAGACGAACATGTTGTCGATCGACAGTGACTGCTCGATCAGATAACCGGTGAGGAATTCCAGCGTCTTGCGTTGGGCAATTTCGGCGCCGAACTCGCCGTTCAAGTACCACCAGAGCAACCCGGCGAAGGCCAAGGCCAGTGCGCACCAGGCGATCACCCAACAGGATGCTTCCCGCACTGAAACGCGGTGTGCCTTGCGTCCGCCGAAGACGAACAGGTCCAGTGCAAGCATGGCGAGGACGAAGACGATAAACGCGCCCCACATCCACGGTTCGCCGATATTGATATTGTCAGTGGGCATGGCAATCTCCCTGTCTTTTATGTCGTTGGAGGCAGACCGTGACATGCTAGCGAGGAGTGAATGCCAAGGAAAAATCGTATATTCCTCAGGTAAAGTTCGATAAAAACGAAGTGTCTGGCGTTTTTTGCGGCAGGCATCTTTGCAATGGCAAGCGGCATTGATGCGTTTATACGAGAGAAATTTCAGTGCGAGTTAATTTAGAAGGCAGAGTTGCCAAACACTGCGGGCAGGCACTTACCCGTTTGGCATTGATGCGTGTTTGCGAATGACTTTCCTATTTTGGAGGATTTTAAAGAGGACCCGTCGCCAGCAGTTCTAATATGCCCTTTACTTTGTAAGATGTTCCACTGGACTCTATTTGAAAATCAAATTCTGCGTATATCGATTCCTTTATGTTGTCTCGCTTAAGTTTGATTTCGCCCTCGTCACTCGAAATGATCCCTCCAGCGGAAATGACGTTGGCACGCACAAGGCTTTTGTCATCTTTCTTAATCAGGTATGTGCCGCTTTCGAGCTTCTGATCAATGATGATAGTAATCTGGTAGAAATCGTCCGCTGTGTGATATCGGCCGATGACACTGACTGTGCCGGGAAACAAGGAAGCATAAATAAACAGATTCGGTTCGAAAATCGGAATGGACGGAAAATCAGGATTGAATTTGGCGTTGTAGTATTTGCCAACGGGTTGTTGCTTTACTTCGATGGGTAATGGCTTCAAGTTTTCATCGACGCCATGTTGTTTAAGCAGAATGTCATTGCTCATGGTTGCGTTCCTTCAGTGCTCAACGGTTTCAGGGATTTTCCAAATGGAAGTCCATCGAGCGAGAACGTTACTCGCCGTCCTGTTCGACCGCTACTGTCAGAACTGTCAGTTGCCAGTTAGGGGAGAGTGTGTTGGCAGGGTTGTATTGATGCAGAGATGAGTGACAGGGCAAGGCAGCCGAAAGCGGATTGAGACCCTTTCGAGCCTCAATCCAACCCACCTTGTTACTTGCGGGCAGCCAACGGCGGAGTACGCGGCGGCACCTGACGCTTCGAACCGGTCGCCTCGAACGCCGAGGCCAGACGCAACAGATTCGAGTCATCGTAAGCACGACCGGCGAAAGTCAGACCAACCGGCATGCCGATGTCGGCCATGATCCCCATCGGCACAGTGACAGTCGGCACACCGAGATGCCGGATCGCCAGATTGCCGTTGGCGACCCAGACGCCATTGCTCCAGGCGATGTCCGCCGATACCGGATTGATATCGGCATCCGCCGGGCCGACGTCGGCGTTGGTCGGGAACAGCACCGCGTCGAGTTTCAGCGCATCCATCCAGTCTTCCAGATCAAGCTTGCGGGTCTTTTCCAGACCGCGCAGGCCGTCCGGCAGCGTCGGGATCTGATCCCACGGAGTGATCCCGCGCTCGGCCATGCGCACGTATTCGTCCATGCCGGCGGCCAGATCGCCTTCACGGTTGGGCAGGGTGCCCGGATCGTGCGGGAAGATCTTCGGCCCGTCGACATCGGCCAGGCGATTGAGCTTCGGATCGTCGTTGGCGCGCAGGAAATCATCGAAGGCCCAGGCCGACAGATCCCACAGTTCGTGGTGCAGGAATTCCTTGGAAACGATGCCGCGATTGAACACGGTCGGCGCGCCGGGGCGGTCGCCTTCGCAGTTGGAAACCAGCGGAAAATCCACTTCGATGATGTCGGCGCCGGCCGCTTCCAGCGCGGTGCGGGCCTGTTTCCACAGGTCGATCACCGAAGCGCGAGTGTTGATGCGCTGCCCGGTCGGGCCGCCGATGCCTGGGGCTTCGCTGGTGCCGGCTTCAGGGTCGGCGTTGATGTACATCTTCGGTACACCGAGGCGTTTACCGGCCAGTGCATTGGGTTTCACTGCCAGTTCGGCGTAGGAGGCCGGGCGCACCGAAGCAACGCTCGGGATCGGCACCCACGGCTGCAGGCGCCACAGATCGCCACGGGTGTCGAGGTCTTCGGCGACCACCACGTCGAGCACCTCAAGCAGATCGGCCATGGTGCGGGCGTATGGCACGACCACGTCCATGGTCGGCGTCAGCGGCCAGTTGCCACGCACCGAAATCACCCCGCGCGACGGCGTATAGGCGCACAAACCATTGTTCGACGCCGGGCCGCGACCGCTCGACCAGGTTTCTTCCGCCAGACCGAACGCCGAGAAGCTCGCCGCGGTCGCGGTGCCGGCACCGTTGGATGAGCCGGAAGCAAACGGTGCAGTCAGATAAGCAGCGTTATACGGGCTCTCGGCCCGGCCATAGACGCCACGCTGCATGCCGCCATTGGCCATCGGCGGCATGTTGGTCTTGCCCAGACAGATCGCCCCGGCGCCGCGCAGGCGTTCGATGGTGAAGGCGTCGCGATGCGCCACCAGATCGGCGAAGGCCGGGCTGCCCGAGGCGGCGGTCAGCCCCTTGACCAGATAACTATCCTTGGCGGTGTAGGGGATGCCGTCGAGTGGGCCGAGGGTTTCGCCCTTGGCGCGGCGTGCATCGGACGCCTGGGCCTCTGACAGTGCTTCGGGATTGCGTACGACCACGGCGTTCAGTGCAGTGGCCGTGTTCGGGCCGTCATAGGCGTCGATCCGGGCCAGATAGGCCTGCACCAGTTCAACCGCGGTGGTCTGGCCGGCGTCGAGCGCCGCGCGTAATTGAGCAATGGAGACTTCAGTGACTTCGATCATGCTGTTACCGCCGACAGGTTCGCTAAAGGGGTGGGTCATTATGGTTATGGTCGAGACGTGTAGAAAATTGCGTATGGGCGAAACTCTACCCTGAAGTTTGCCGAATGGCATGTGCTAATTCGATAAATATCGACAAAGCTCAGCGAAAAAATTCCCCCGGTGTCTCGCCAAACTGTTGGCGGAAGGCTGCGATGAAGGCCGAGGTCGAGTCATAACCGCAGGCCAGAGCCACGTCGGTGACGCGTTCGCCACGTTCCAGCGGGGTCAGTGCGCCGAGCAATCGCAAGCGCTGACGCCAGGCACGGAAGGTCAGGCCGGTGTCACGTAAAAACAGGCGGCTGAGGGTTTTTTCGGTGACGCCGAATTTGTCGCTCCAGTGCTGCAGTGTGGTCTGCTGTTCCGGATGTTGCTCCAGGCTTTGATAGATCTGTCGCAGACGGCTGTCCTGCGGCAGTGGCAGCATCAGGTCGATCTGCGGCGCCTCAGCCAGTTGATCGAGGATCACCTGGGCCAACCGACCATGTGCGCCACTCTCGTCGTATTCCACCGGGACCAGACTGAACGCGCGGATCAGTTCGCGCAGCAGGTCGCTGACGCCCAACACATGACAACGTTCAAGCGCCCAGCCGGCCACGCTGCAATCGATGTACAGGCTGCGCATTTCGGTGTGCGGCGAGCTGAACACGCGATGCGGCACGCCTGCCGGAATCCACACCGCACGCTCCGGTGGCGCGACGAAACGCCCGGCGCTGGTCTGCACTTCGAGCACGCCCTGAATCGCGTACGACAATTGCACCCACGGGTGACTGTGACGCCGGGTCAGTGCGCGATTGGGCAGCGATTCGGTGCGCCCGTACAGCGCACGGGGCAGGCTGGGCAACCCGGGAATGCTGCGCCGGAAGCTTTTCTCATGTCCTTTAGGCGGCATCTGTTGGCTCTTCGGCGTTAGTCGGTAATTCCTGCTCACGTTAGAGTCGCAGTCACGTACTGGCAACCCCCGGATGAACAGACCCATGACTCGCCCAAGATTCCTGCCCGACAACTTCACCCTGACCCTGATCGGCGTCGTGCTGCTGGCCAGTTTTCTGCCGGCCAGCGGGCAGGTCGCGGTGGGGTTCGGCTGGCTGACCAATATCGCCATCGCGCTGCTGTTTTTCCTCCACGGCGCCAAGCTGTCGCGTGAGTCGATCATCGCCGGTGCCGGCCACTGGCGCCTGCACCTGTTGGTGTTCGGTCTGACCTTTGTGCTGTTCCCGCTGCTCGGGCTGGCGTTGAAACCGCTGCTGTCACCGCTGATCGGCGACAAGCTGTACATGGGCATGCTGTATCTCTGCGCGTTGCCCGCCACCGTGCAGTCGGCAATTGCCTTCACCTCGCTGGCCCGAGGCAATATCCCGGCGGCGATCTGCAGTGCAGCGGCGTCGAGCCTGTTCGGGATCTTCCTCACGCCATTGCTGGTGACGCTGCTGCTGAACGTGCACGGCGACGGTGGCTCGACCCTGGATGCGATCCTGAAGATCAGCGTGCAACTGCTGCTGCCGTTTATTGCCGGGCAGATCGCTCGGCGCTGGATCGGCGCGTGGGTCGGGCGCAACAAGAACTGGCTGAAGTTTGTCGATCAGGGTTCGATTCTGCTGGTGGTGTACGGCGCGTTCAGCGAGGCGGTCAACGAAGGTATCTGGCATCAGATTCCGGTAGTCGATCTGCTGGGGCTGGTGGTGGTCTGCTGCATTCTGCTGGCGCTGGTGCTGTTGGCGTCGACCTTGCTTGGCAAGGCGTTCGGTTTCAGCCAGGAAGACCGCATCACCATTCTGTTCTGCGGTTCGAAGAAGAGCCTGGCCACCGGCGTGCCGATGGCACAGGTGTTGTTTGCCGGCAGCACGATTGGTGTGTTGATTCTGCCGCTGATGCTGTTCCATCAGATTCAACTGATGGTCTGCGCGGTGTTGGCGCAGCGCTATGCCAAACGGCCGGAATCGGTGCCGGAGCTGATGGCGCAGGTTGATCCATAATGCAGTGATGCCCGGCGGTCAGCCATCGCGAGCAGGCTCGCTCCCACAGTTGACCGCGCAGGGCATTACAGCGCAAGAATCCTTCAGTCCTGAGTCACGTGTTTCGGGCCGGCCAGTGCCCAGGCAATCAGGCCAAACAACGGCACGAACACGATGGCGATAATCCACACGCCTTTGTTGCTGCCTTTGCCTGCGCTCTTGCGCACGCGGTTGATCGCCCACAATTCAACGATCACAAGAACGACGGCGAGTACGATCCAGACGGGTTCAATTTGCATGGGCTACCTCCTGATGGTCTTTCAGTTAGGTGGGTCCAAGCGCGCAGGGTTCATTTAAATTGTGCCGCTGCCTCCCGAATATTTCACCGCAGCGGCCGCCCGCGACGGCACATTGAGCGTTCGCAACAGCGACGACACGTGGATGCGCACGGTGAACGGCGAGATATCCAGTTCTCGGGCGATCTCCTTGTTGGTCTTGCCTTGGGCGATCAGCCGCAATACATCCTGCTGACGCGGGGTGAGGGCGGTGCCGGTCTCCAGCGGCAACAGCCCGGAAGGCGCAAACCTGACCAGCACTTCGCCTTCGCGGATCGCCAGAATCGCCTGGCCGATCTCATCCGGGACAATGTTCTTGCCGATGAAACCGTCGATGCCGGCCGCCATCACCTCACCGATCAACGCCTCGTCGTCGACCATCGACACCACAATCAGCGTGGTGCGCGGCAGTTTTCGGCGCAGTTCGGCGAGTTGGCTGATGCAGGTCAGGCCGGGGAAGCGCAGGTCGAGAATCAGTGTGTCCGGCTCGCTGCCGTCGGGCAGCAAGGCCAGCACGGCGTCGAGGTCGCCGGCCTCCTCGATAGTCGCCTCGGGCAACAGGCGCTGCACGGTGCGCCGCATGGCTTCGCGAAACAACGGGTGATCGTCGGCTATGATGATGCGGCATGTCATGACGTGACCCTCCCTGGATCAGCGTGGTTTACGGCATGCACCTTAGCACCGCGTACGCAGATTGCCTGCCGGCCGCTGCTGAATCTGACGACTGTCGCACAAGGACGTTGCCCATGAAGTTCGAGAAAAACACCGAGCTGGATCAGGCCAATCTGCGGATCATCATCGCCAGCATTGCCATGGTTTACATCTGCGTGCTCGGTGTATTGCCGGGTCAGCGCTTCGATGTCTATCTGCCGGTGGTGGTCTACATCACGCTGTTTCTGCTGGCGTCGATTGTCCTGCGCCAGGCCATCGCGCGCTGGCCGGGGCATTACCCGGCGCGACGAATATTCGCGATGATCCACGATTACACCGGCACCTGTTTCGGCCTGGTGCTCGGCGGTGAAGCGGCGTTGCCGCTGTACGCGGTGATCATCTGGGTCAACCTGGGCAACGGCATGCGCTATGGCTCGCGCTATCTGGCGATTGCCACGGGGTTGGCGCTGCTGGCGTTGCTGGCGGTCTATCGGTTGACGCCGGTGTGGCAGGCGCAGCCGTACATGGTGCTGATGTTGATGCTCACCAGCACCGTGATTCCGTTCTACGCGCACTTGCTGCTGGAGCGCACGCGCAAGGCCTCCGAAGAGGCGGTCGCGGCCAATCTGGAAAAGTCGCGGTTTCTCGCCCAGGCCAGCCATGATCTGCGCCAGCCGATTCACTCCATCGGTCTGTTCACGGCGTGCCTGCGTGAATCGAGTCTGGGCGAGCAGGAACGGCAACTGGTCGACAACATCGACCGTTCGCTGCTCAACGTCTCGCAGTTGTTCCGTTCGATTCTTGACCTCTACACCCTCGACAACGGGCGCATTCTGCCGAGGCTGCAGGTGTTCAATCTCGGCGAGTGGCTGGCCGACCTGATCCGCCAGAACGCCGAGGCGGCACGCTGGGCCGGTGTGGAATTGCGCCTGCGTCCGTGCCAGCACTGGGTGCAGAGCGATCCAGCGTTGCTCGCGACCATGGTGCAGAACGTGCTTTCCAATTGCTTCAAATACGGCGCGCAACGCCCGGTACTGATCGGCGTGCGCAAACGCGGTGTCGGGCTGGCCATCGTGATTTATGACCGCGGCAGCGGCATTGCCGAGGAGCATCTGCCGAAGGTCTTCGAGGAGTTTTATCGAGTGCGTCAGGTGCGCGACAAGGACGTGGAAGGCGTCGGCCTCGGGCTGTCGATCGTCAAGCGTCTGGGGCAGTTGATCGGCGTCGATGTGGCCTTGCGCTCGCAGCTTGGGCACGGCACGGCGGTCTCCCTGTATGGCTTGCCGGTGGCCGTGGCGCCGCAGTTGCCGGTCATGCGTGACGATGTGCGGCAGGCCGGCCTGTTGACCGGGCTGAAGGTGTGTCTGGTGGAGGATGATCGCAACGTCTTGCTGGCGACCTCGGCGCTGCTCGAGCGCTGGGGCTGCGTGGTGCAAGGCGAATTGAGCGGGCAGGGGCTGGTCACCGATTGCGACATCATCGTCGCCGATTACGATCTGGGTCCACATTCCACGGGCATCGAGTGCATTGACGAGGTGCGGCGCCAGCGTGGTTTTGCGGTGCCGGCGATGATCATCACCGGGCATGACATCGAGAAAATACAGGCGGCCTTGCACGACCGCCAAATTGCCATCCTGTCCAAACCGGTACGCCCGGCCGAGCTGCGCGCGACCTTGCGCAGCCTGCGCGACCGGCAAACCGAGCCGGCCGAGCAGGTTTGACTCAACGCTTGCAGAGGTAGTCCTGAGTGATGGTGGTTTGCAGGCAGTTGAACTGGCCCATGGCGCGGCAGATGTTCTTCTCGGAACCGGTCACCTCGGCGTTCTTGTAACCCCAGGTCTTGCAGCGCTCCATCGCCACAGTCAGGCCTTGCGCGGCGTTGGTCTGGCCGCTTTCGAACTGACCCAATTCGTAGGAGACCTGGACCACGCCGTCGTTCTTGCTGCCACCGGTGGCTTCCCATTGTTTGGGCGTGGCGCAGCCTGTCAGAGCGAGGGCGGTGAGAGTGAGAGTTGCGATCAGGATTTTCATGATGGAACGTAGTCCTTTACCGGGGATGAAGGTTTACTGGAACGGAATCGGCGAGGCGCCTTTGGGCAGGCACGACAGCGGCGGGGTCATGATGCCCATGCTCGCCACCGCGATAATCGCGCCGCTGGGCAACTCGCAGTTGTACTCGCCGGCGGGGGTGTACGCGGTGTAGTAGGTGAGGGTACTGTCGCTGCGGATGTTGTCGATTTTCGACACCGGCTTGCCGATGACCGTCTGGGCGCGTTCTTTCATGCTGGCTTCGGTAGGTTTGGCGGTCTGGCAGCCGCTGGCACCAAGCAGCAGGGCGCTGACGATCGCCACTTTGAGAAGGTTGGAATGCAGTTTCATGGTGTTTCTTCCTTGGTGTTGTTCTGATTTCCAGGCACGACGATCCCGCGCACTGCACAGCGGCAATGTTGGGGAGCATCGGGGGTTGCGAGGGAATATAACGCCGGTGGGCGGGGCGGTCGATTAGCACAAATGTGCTAGTGCGGCGGAGGGAGAGGCGACCCAACGGGTCGCCCCGCGCCGATTACTGAGGAGAGTTGAACTGGTCGGAATAGCTGCCGGTCATCAGCGCCGAAGCGACGCGATCAGAACCGACGCCGACGCGTGAGTAGGCATAGCGATTGGCGCCGACCTTGTCGGTGCCGTCGGAAGCCAGTGCGCCTGCGCCGACGTGATCGGAGCCATCAGAGGCGACTGTGCCAGCCCCGACGTGATCGGAACCATCCGAGGCGACTGCACCAGCCCCGAGATGATCAGAACCGTCCGAGGCGACTGCACCAGCCCCGACATGATCCGAACCGTCCGAGGCGACTGCTCCAGCGCCGACATGATCGGAACCGTCCGAGGCGACTGCACCAGCCCCGACATGATCGGAACCGTCCGAGGCGACTGCGCCAGCGCCGACACGATCGGAACCGTCCGAGGCGACTGCGCCAGCGCCGACGTGATCGGAACCGTCCGAGGCGACAGCACCAGCGCCGACATGATCGGAACCGTCCGAGGCGACAGCACCAGCGCCGACATGATCGGAACCATCCGAGGCGACTGCGCCAGCCCCGACATGATCGGAACCGTCCGAGGCGACTGCTCCAGCCCCGACATGATCCGAACCATCAGAGGCCACCGCCTGCGGCTGCGCAGCCCAAACCGTTGGCAGCATCACGGTCGCCGCGACCGCAAGGATGGCGCCTGACAAAAGCGTGTGTTTCATGATTTTCTCCACGACCCATCAGCCACACAGCATTCGTTGGCCCGGGGTTGACCAAGTTGGCAATTGGCACGGGCGCGCTCGATGGGCGCACGGGTGTCGACGTTTTTGCATGAAACCGCGTTAGCGAACTGAAAAGTATAGATCGGCAAAATGCAGGCGCAGGTGCAACAACATGCAAGCGATAGTCGGTTAACTTCCTTGCACAGGGGCGCTTGAAGGAAATCAGTCTAAAAACACCACCCGCGACTCGATGGCTTTTGCTAGCCTCAAAGGTGTAGGCGAAGACGCAGACTGATGCGCAAGCGGATAGCAAGGGGACGTGGGGCGCGTTCCGAAGGGTACACGGTTAGAAAGATCTCCGCGCTGAGATCCAGCCCTTATGCCGTGTGAGGCAGCAAAGCACCGCTCTTTTTCCATGGTTGCTTTTGTACTGTGAGAGGCCCGATAAACCTTGTAAGCCAGAGACCAGCACTGGCCGCCTACTCGAATAAACCAAAGCCCGCATTACTGCGGGCTTTGTCGTTGTTGCGGGATCAGATTTTGGTCAGTGCGTACGCCAGATCAGCGCGCAGGTCTTCGAGATCTTCGACCCCCACCGACAGACGCACCAGGCCGTCGCCGATGCCCAGTTTGGCGCGGGTTTCAGCTGGAATGGTCGCGTGGGTCATGATCGCCGGATGCTCGATCAGGCTTTCAACACCGCCCAGACTCTCGGCCAAGGCAAAGATCTTCACGTTTTCCAGAAAGCGCCGTGCACCCTCCAGATCACTGTTCAGATCCACCGAGATCATCCCGCCAAAACCATGCATCTGCCGTTTGGCCAACTCATGCTGCGGGTGCGACGGCAGGCCCGGGTAGTAGACGCGTTTGACCTGTGGCTGCTGCTCCAGCCACTTGGCCAGTTCCAGCGCGTTGCTGCAATGACGCTCCATGCGCAGCGCCAGAGTCTTCACCCCGCGCAAGGTCAGGAACGCGTCGAACGGCCCGGAAATCGCGCCGACGGCGTTCTGCAGGAAGCCGAGTTTGTCCGCCAGTTCGGCATTCTGCCCAACCACCGCGATACCACCGATCACGTCGGAGTGACCGTTCAGGTACTTGGTGGTCGAGTGCAGCACGATGTCGAAACCCAGCTCCAGCGGGCGCTGGATATAGGGGCTGGCGAAGGTGTTGTCGGCAACGCTGATGATCCCCCGTGCGCGGCAGATGCGCGCAATCGCGGCCAGATCCGACAGGCTCAGCAGCGGGTTGGTCGGCGACTCGACAATCACCAGGCGGGTGTCGTCCTGCAGCGCCGCTTCGAACGCCGCCAGGTCAGTCAGATCGACGTAGCTGAAGCGATGCCCGGCGCTGCGCTGACGGACCTTGTCGAACAGGCGGAACGTGCCGCCGTACAGGTCATTGCCGGAGATCACGTGCGAACCGGCATCGATCAGTTCGAGCACGGTGGAAATGGTCGCCAGCCCGGAAGCGAACGCGAACGCGCGGGTGCCACCTTCCAGATCCGCCACGCAACGCTCCAGCGCAAAACGCGTCGGGTTGTGCGAGCGCCCGTAGTCGAAGCCCTTGTGCACGCCGGGGCTGTCTTGCAGGTACGTCGAGTTGGCGTAGATCGGCGGCATCAGCGCGCCGGTGGTCGGGTCAGGCGTTTGCCCGGCATGGATCACCCGGGTCGCGAAGCCTTGGGATTTATCGTCGTGCTGACTCATGCGAGGGATCTCCGTAATTGGTTGAGCATGTCGGTGCGGGTAATCAGGCCGTGGAAGCCCGAAGCATCGGCAATGATCGCGACGAGGCCGCGACTGAGCACCGCTTCCAGCTCGGCGAGGTTGGCACCGGGGGCGAGGGTTTGCAGTTTGTCGGTCATCACGCTGGACACCGATTGACTGAAGCGCGCAGCGTCTTCGTGCACGGGCAGCAGGATGTCCGATTCGTCGATCACACCGACCAGTTGTTTACCTTCAACCAGCACCGGCAACTGCGAGACATCCGCCAGGCGCATGCGCTGGAACGCGGTCAGCAGGGTGTCGTCGGGGCCGACGCTGATCACGCGGCCATCTTCGAAACGGCGGGCGATCAGATCGCGCAGGTCGCCATAGCGTTTGCGCTGCAACAGGCCCTGATCGGTCATCCACTGGTCGTTGTAAACCTTGGACAGATAGCGCGTGCCGGTGTCGCAGACGAAGCTGACCACGCGTTTCGGCTCGGTCTGTTCGCGGCAATAACGCAGCGCGGCGGCGAGCAAGGTGCCGGTCGACGAGCCACCGAGAATGCCTTCGGCGCGCAGCAACTGGCGGGCGTGGTCGAAGCTTTCTTCATCGCTGATCGAGTAGGCGTGACGCACGCTGCTGAGGTCGGTGATCGACGGAATGAAGTCTTCGCCGATGCCTTCCACCGCCCACGAACCGGGCGTCGGCATCGTGCCGTCGCGGCTGTACTGAGCCATCACCGAACCGACCGGGTCGGCGAGGACCATTTGCAGATCCGGCTGTACCCGTTTGAAGAAGCGGCTCAGCCCGGTCAGGGTGCCGGCGGAACCGACGCCGACCACGATCGCGTCCAGATCATGTTCGGTCTGCGCCCAGATCTCCGGCGCGGTGCTGCACTCGTGGGCCAGCGGGTTGGCGGGGTTGTTGAACTGGTCGGCGAAGAACGCGCCGGGAATGTCTTTTGCCAGGCGTGCGGCCACGTCCTGGTAATACTCGGGGTGGCCCTTGCCGACGTCCGAGCGAGTGATGTGCACCTCGGCACCCATGGCTTTCAAGTGCAGGACTTTCTCGGTGGACATCTTGTCCGGGACTACCAGCACCACGCGGTAGCCTTTGGCCCGGCCGACCAGCGCCAGACCCAGACCGGTGTTGCCGGCGGTGGCCTCGACGATGGTGCCACCCGGTTGCAGGCGCCCGTCGCGTTCAGCGGCATCGATCATCGCCAGACCGACGCGGTCCTTGATCGAGCCGCCGGGGTTTTGTGATTCCAGTTTGAGAAACAGTGTGCAGAGGCCGGTATCGAAGCGGGTAACTTGTACCAGCGGCGTATTGCCGATCAGCCCAAGTACGGCAGGGCGTGAATCCTTTGACATTTCTTCACCTCTTGTAGTGGTGTTGATCGCGTTCCATTCGCGGGGAAAAGCTCGCGTGCAACATAGGCTTAGACATGATCCGTCGCAACCTTTAACCCGCCGCTGCGCCAGCCATTTCGATCTAACCATAGAACAGAATCGCAGCCTGCAAGGGCGCGGGTTCAGAGGGTTTACATCAAGGCGCCATCGAGTATTCAAAGGGCGTCGTGAGCTTCGCCGGCAGCTTGATCTGCGGATGAATATCCTGCAGGGCAAACCGTGTTTTCAGCGGAAAAACAGCTCACATCTGATCATGAGAGAAACTCGTGATCATCAAGATTAAAATGAGTTTGTCTCACTAGTGCCCGATCCTGACAATGACCGTCATCAACAAGACATTGGAGTTGTTTGTCATGGCACTGGCCCATTCCCTCGGATTTCCGCGCATTGGTCGCGACCGCGAACTGAAAAAAGCGCAAGAGGCGTTCTGGAAAGGAGAACTGAACGAGGCCGGCCTGCGTGAAGTGGGTCGTGAATTACGCAAGGCCCACTGGGACCTGCAGAAAAACGCCGGCATCGAGCTGCTGCCGGTAGGCGATTTCGCCTGGTACGACCAAGTGCTGACCCACTCGCTGATGTTCGGGGTGATCCCCGAGCGTTTCCGTCCGCACGATGGCAAGGCCAGCCTGCAGACCCTGTTCAGCATGGCCCGTGGTGTCAGCGACAGTTGCTGCGGCGGTGCCCATGCGCAGGAAATGACCAAGTGGTTCGACACCAACTACCACTATCTGGTCCCGGAATTCAGCGTTGATCAACAGTTCCAGCTCGGATGGGAACAGTTGTTCGAAGAAGTCGAAGAGGCCCGTGCCCTCGGTCATAACGTCAAACCGGTGATCATCGGCCCACTGACTTATCTATGGCTGGGCAAGGCCAAAGGCGCCGAGTTCGACAAGCTGGAATTGCTTGATCGTTTGCTGCCGCTGTACGGGCAGATCTTCGCCCGGCTGGCCGCACTCGGTGTGGAATGGGTGCAGATCGACGAGCCGATTCTGGTGCTTGACCTGCCGCAGGAATGGAAGAACGCTTTCGAGCGTGCGTACAACCAGATCCAGCGTGATCCGCTGAAGAAACTGCTCGCCACTTACTTCGGTGGTCTGGAAGAGAACCTCGGTCTGGCCGCCAATCTGCCGGTCGACGGTTTGCACATCGACCTGGTGCGTGCAGCGGAACAGTATCCGACCATTCTTGATCGCCTGCCGACCTACAAGGTGCTGTCGCTGGGTGTGGTCAACGGCCGCAACGTCTGGCGCTGCGATCTGGAACATGCGTTGGCGACGTTGCAGCATGCGCATGAGCGTCTGGGGGATCGGCTGTGGGTCGCGCCGTCCTGCTCGTTGCTGCACAGCCCGGTGGATCTGAGCCGCGAAGACCAGCTCGATGCCGAGCTGAAAAGCTGGTTGGCGTTTGCCGTGCAGAAGTGCGAAGAAGTCGCCGTGCTGGCGCAGGCGGTCAGCGAGCCGGAAGCGCCGAAAGTGCTCCGCGCCTTGGCCCAAAGCCGCTCGGTACAGACCAGCCGCGCCGCCTCGCCTCGTATTCACAAACCGGCAGTGCAGGCCCGTGTGGCGGCCATTACCGCGCAGGACAGCCAGCGCCAATCGCCGTTTACCCAGCGCATCGCCAAACAGCGCGCCGGCCTCGATCTGCCACTGTTCCCGACCACCACTATCGGCTCATTCCCGCAGACCGCGTCGATCCGCCTGGCGCGTCAGTCGTTCAAGCAAGGCAAACTGAGCGAAGCCGAATACACCGAAGCCATGTACAGCGAGATCCGTCACGCCGTGCAAATTCAGGAGCAGTTGGGCCTCGACGTGCTGGTGCACGGTGAAGCCGAGCGCAACGACATGGTCGAGTACTTCGCCGAGCAACTCGACGGCTACGTATTCACCCGTTTCGGCTGGGTGCAGAGCTATGGTTCGCGTTGCGTGAAACCGGCGGTGATCTTCGGTGATCTGAGTCGTCCGCAAGCCATGACCGTGGAGTGGATCCGCTACGCCCAGGGCCTGACCGACAAGGTTATTAAAGGCATGCTGACCG
Organism: Pseudomonas sp. S150; assembly: GCF_004526365.1. Taxonomy (NCBI): domain Bacteria; kingdom Pseudomonadati; phylum Pseudomonadota; class Gammaproteobacteria; order Pseudomonadales; family Pseudomonadaceae; genus Pseudomonas; species Pseudomonas sp. S150. Next base: position 4,170,973 of record NZ_CP038207.1, on the reverse strand, counting down.
GCCCGGTGACCATGCTGATGTGGTCGTTCCCCCGCGAAGACGTGTCCCGTGAAGTGCAGGCGCGGCAACTGGCGCTGGCGCTCCGTGACGAAGTGGTGGATCTGGAGTCCGCCGGGATCAAAATCGTGCAGATCGACGAAGCCGCATTCCGCGAAGGCCTGCCGCTGCGCCGCGCGCAATGGCAGCACTATCTGGACTGGGCAACCGAAGCGTTCCGCCTGTGTGCCTCCGGTGTACGCGACGAAACGCAGATCCACACGCACATGTGCTACAGCGAATTCAATGATGTGATCGAGTCCATCGCCGCCATGGACGCCGACGTGATCACCATCGAAACCTCGCGTTCGGACATGGAACTGCTCAATGCCTTTGAAGCATTCGATTACCCGAACGAGATCGGGCCGGGCGTCTACGACATTCACTCGCCTCGCGTTCCCGATGCTTCGGAGATGGCCAATTTGCTGCGCAAGGCGGCGCAGCGGATTCCGGCGGAGCGGTTGTGGGTCAACCCGGATTGCGGTCTGAAAACCCGTGGCTGGCCGGAGACTGAAGCGGCGCTGGTGCACATGGTTGCCGCCGCCCGCCAGCTCCGCAAAGAACTGGCCTGAGAGGACAACCACCAAAACCTGTGGGAGCGGGCTTGCTCGCGAAAGCGGAGTGTCAGCTAAATAATTTTCGACTGACACTCCGCCTTCGCGAGCAAGCCCGCTCCCACACTGGGTTCAGTGATTGGTCAGTGACGGCTCATCAAGCCGTGCAACACACCGAGGCGCAGCCCCGGTTCCGACGGCACCATCTGCGAAATGCCAAACACCTTGAACGCCGCCAGCATCAGCACCAGCCCTCCCGGGAGGATGCTCTGGCGATGCGGTTGCAGACCGGCGAGCTTCAGTTGTTGAACGTTCTTCACCTTCAGCAGCAACAGCGACAGGCGCAACAACCCACCATAGGTAATGCCGTCCTGACCGAAATCGTTCAAGCGATTGGCTTTAAGCACCTTCGCCAGCATCCGCGCCGTGCCGGAGGAACCAATGGTCTGCTGCCAGCCCTGAGCGCGATAGCGGCGGGCGACTTTTTCGAATTGCAGGATCGCCACGCGCTCGGCTTCCTGCAGCGCACCGGGCGCGATGCGCCCGTCAGGGAAATAGCGTGCGCCCAGTGTGCCGCTGCCAATGGCGATGCTTTCGGTGAGCAACGGTTGCGACCCCTGGCCGAGAATCAGCTCGGTGGAACCACCGCCAATGTCTACCACCAGCCGCATGTCCTCCGCCCCCGGCAGGGAGTGGGCGACGCCGGCATACACCAGTTGCGCCTCTTCATGGCCGGAAATGACGTCGATGCGAAACCCGAGATGGCGTTCGGCACTGTGCAGAAACAACTGCGCATTGTCGGCCTCGCGCACCGCGCTGGTCGCCACGGCCCGCACCTTGCCGGCCTCGAAGCCGCGCAGTTTCTTGCCGAACCGCGCCAGCGCCTGCCAGCCACGATCCAGCGCCATTTCGTCCAGCGCACCGCCGTCGAAGCCCTCGGCCAGCCGCACCGGTTCACGCAGGGTTTTGACTTCCTGAATCATGAAGCCTTTTCGACTGCGAACCGACTGGCCGATCATCAGGCGAAACGCATTCGAGCCCAGGTCGATGGCGGCAAACAACGAGGCGTCTTCTTTCATGGGAATCCCTGCGAAACATCCGTCGAAGGCTCAAGACGGTTTGCGAGGATTCTGCGGTGCGCTTGATGACATCCTGATGACGGGGCAGGGGCGGTTCAGTGAATTGTTGGCTGTCATGACACTGTCATTATCCGGCGTCTATCCTGAGCCCAATACATCGCGTGTTCTTAAAGTTTTTGCTGCCTCTTTGGGCAGCTTTTTTTTGCCCGCGATTTGGCAAGCCTTGCGCAAGGTTTGCAATCGTGGGCGTCCCTTGGCTAATATACGATCCATATACACTTCGTATCGGATTCGGATATGGGCATCGTAAAGATTTCAGAAGACATGCACGAGAACCTGCGCATCTCCAGCACCGCGCTCAGCCGCTCGATCAACGCGCAGGCCGAGCACTGGATGCGCATCGGCATGCTCGCCGAGCTGCACCCCAACCTCGACCACAGCGCCATTTGCCGCTTGCTGATCCGCGCCGAACAGAACGGCGGGCTGGATCTGCATCAACTGACTCAGGAAGCCGTCAGCGCATGAGAAATCAGATCAAGATCAATACCCCTGCGGAAATCGCGAAGTCGCGCGCGGCGGGCAAACTCGCCGCCGAAGTGCTGGCGATGCTGGTGCCGCACGTCAAGGCTGGGGTGACGACCGATGAGCTGGATCGGTTGTGCAACGACTACATCGTCAACGTGCAGAAAGCCATTCCGGCCAACGTCGGTTATCACGGCTTCCCGAAAACCGTCTGCGCCTCGGTCAACGATGTGGTGTGCCACGGCATCCCGTCGGGCACGCCGCTGAAGGATGGCGACATCGTCAACCTCGACATCGCGGTAATCAAGGATGGCTGGTTCGGCGACACCAGCCGCATGTACGTGGTCGGCGAGGCGACGCCTGAAGCACAACACCTGATCAAGACCACCTACGACGCGATGTGCGCGGGCATCCGCATGGTGCGTCCGGGCGCGACACTGGGCGACATCGGTCATGCGATCCAGAGCCTGGCGGAGAAAGAAGGTTTCAGTGTGGTGCGCGAGTACTGCGGGCATGGCATCGGCAAGGTTTACCACGATGAACCGCAGATCCTGCATTACGGTTTTCCCAATCAGGGCATGAAGCTCAAGGCGGGGATGATCTTCACCGTCGAGCCGATGCTCAATGCCGGCAAGCGCCATGTGAAGAACATGCCGGATGGCTGGACGGTGCTGACCAAGGATGGCTCGCTGTCGGCGCAGTGGGAGCATATGGTCGCGGTGACGGAGACAGGTTTTGAAATCCTGACGGCGTGGCCGGATCAGATTGAAGGATTTGCACCGATTAGCTGAGCGCCACAAAAAAACTGTGGGAGCGGGCTTGCTCGCGAAGGCGGTGTGTCATTCAACATAAACAGTGACTGACACACCGCCTTCGCGAGCAAGCCCGCTCCCACAAGGGGATTTGCGGGGTTACCGAGATCCTCAGTGGGCGCCGGCGGCTTTGTTGAGGTCGCTTTCAGCCCATTCGGTGTAGACGCAGGCATCCGCCGTGGCCCAGCGCACTCGCACCGGATCGCCAGCCTTGAGCGGCATGCCCGCCGCCGACAGCGCTTTAACCGTCATCGAAGTCCCGCCCGACGTCACCACGCTGCAGGTCTGGCTTTCACCAAGAAACAGTACCTCCACGACCTTGGCCGACACTTCATTCCAACCAGCGGCCAACGGCTCCTCGCTCGCCTGTTGCACGCTCAGCGCCACAGCTTTTTCTGGCCGCACCATCAGCAGCACATCCTGCTCGGTGTGCAAGCCGGCAGTCAGGCGAATCGACAACGACTGCCCCTCGAAACTCGCCGCCGCATTGCCCTGGGCCTTGAGCTTGAGGAAGTTCGAGTTGCCGAGGAACGACGCGACAAACGCATTCGGCGGATTCTGATACAGGTCATAACCGCTGCCCAAACCAACAATCTTGCCGTGACTGAAAATCGCGATGCGCTGCGACAGACGCATGGCTTCTTCCTGATCGTGGGTCACGTAGACGATGGTGATGCCCAGGCGCCGATGCAGCTGGCGCAGTTCATCCTGCAAGTCTTCACGCAGTTTTTTGTCCAGCGCACCGAGCGGTTCGTCCATCAGCAGAATGCGTGGCTCGTAGACCAGCGCCCGGGCGATGGCGACGCGTTGCTGTTGTCCGCCAGACAACTGCGAAGGGCGGCGATGGGCGAATTGTTCGAGCTGCACCAGTTTCAACATCGCATCGACACGCTTGTCACGTTCGGTGGCGGCGAGTTTGCGGATCGCCAGCGGGAAGGCGATGTTGTCGCGCACCGACAGATGCGGGAACAGCGAATAGCGCTGGAACACCATGCCGATGTCGCGCTTGTGCGGCGGCACGTTGACCAGCGACTGACCGTTGACCAGGATCTCGCCGCTGCTCGGGGTTTCGAACCCGGCGAGCATCGACAGCGTGGTGCTTTTGCCCGAGCCGCTGGAACCGAGGAAGGTCAGGAACTCGCCGTCGTTGATGTCCAGCGAGATGTTGTCGACGGCGGCAAAGTCGCCGTAGTGCTTGTTCAGATTGCGCAGGCTGACCAGGGGTTTGTCGTTCTGCTGGGATGCGTCTTTGATCACGGCACTCATGTCGTACTCCTGGGCGCTCAGGCGCTGATTTCGTTGCGCCGGCGCAGCGCGGCGGCGATCACCATGACCAACACCGACAGGCCGATCAGCAGCGTCGAAGCGACGGCGATCACCGGGGTCAGGTCCTGGCGCAGGGTGGTCCACATTTTCACGGGAAGGGTTTGCAGGGTCGGGCTGGCCATCATCACGCTGAGCACCACTTCGTCCCACGAAACCAGAAAGGCGAAGAGGGCGCCGGCGACCATGCCCGGACGGATCGCCGGGAACGTCACCTTGAACACCGCTTGCAGGCGTGAGGCGCCGCAGATCACCGCCGCGTCTTCAATCGACTGATCGAACAGCTTCAGCGAGTTGATGATCGAGATGATGGTGAACGGCAGCGCGACGATCACATGGCTGACCACGAAGGCAAACATGGTCCCGGTGTAACCGAGCTTGAGAAATAGCGCGTACACCGCCACCGCGATGATCACCAGCGGCACGATCATCGGCAGGGTGAACAGGCCGTAGAGCATTTCCCGACCGGGGAAGCGCCCGCGCACCAGAGCAAACGCGGTTGGCAGACCGAGGGCCACGGCGCAGATCGTAGTCAGCACGGCAACCTTGAGGCTGGCCGCCGCAGCGTTCATCCAGTCGGCGTTGGAGAAGAACTGGCCGTACCATTTCAGCGTCCAGCCCGGCGGTGGGAACACCAGCCACTGCGACGAGCCGAACGACAGCAGGACGATGAACACGATCGGCAACAGCAGGAACAAACCGATCAGTCCGGTGGTTGCATACAAGCCGAAACGCATCCGGCGGCTCATGGCATTGGGAGTCAGGAGCATCTCGGCTTACCTCGCGTTGCTGGCGCCAACCGGGGATTCCGGCTGAAGCTTCAGGTAGAAGTAGAACAGCACCAGGGTGATCGCGATCAGCAACGCGGCGCCGGCACTGGCCAGGCCCCAGTTGAGGAACGATTGCACCTGCTGAATGATGAATTCCGGCAGCATCATGTTCTGCGCCCCACCCAGCAGCGCCGGGGTGACGTAGTACCCGAGCGACATCACGAACACCATCAACCCACCGGACGCCAGACCTGGCCGGCACAGCGGCAGGAACACCCGGAAGAAGTTGGTCCACGGGCTGGCGCCGCAGATCGAACCGGCCTGCAGGATCATCGGGTCGATGGCCTGCATGGTCGCCTGCAACGGCAGGACGATGAACGGGATCATGATGTAGCTCATGCCGATCACCACACCGGTCAGGTTGTGCACCATTTCCAGCGGCTGATCGATGATCCCCAGCGCCATCAGCGCCTTGTTGATCACGCCCGAGGCTTGCAGCAACACCAGCCACGAATAGGTGCGGGCGAGCAGGCTGGTCCACATCGACAGCAGCACGATGTTGAGAATCCAGCGGCCCCAGCCGCGCGGTACCAGGGTGATCGCCCAGGCCAGCGGAAAACCCAGCAACAGGCTGAAAATCGTCACCAGTCCGGCCACCGAAAAGGTGTTGAGCAGCACCCGTGCATACGCCGAGTTGGCGAACAGTTGTTCATAGTTGCCAAGGCCCGGGGTCGGTTCCAATACGCCGCGCAACAGCAGGCCAATCAACGGCGCGAGAAAGAACAGGCCGAGGAACAGCAGTGCCGGAACCAGGTTGCCGGCACCTTTCCAGCGTTGTCTGAAGGTGTGGGTCGAGCCGGCAGCGCCGGTGGCGCTCCCGGTCACCGTTGCAGGACGGGGCGCAGTGGCCGCCATTTTCATTTGACCAGCCATTCGTTCCACCGTGTCGCGATGGCTTGACCGTTCTTGGCCCAGTACGCGAAATCAAGAGTGATCTGATCCTTGGCGTAGGCAGTCGGCAGGTTCGGGGCCAGCACCGAGTCCAGGCGCGCCACGCTGTCGACGTTGACCGGGGCGTAGGCGGTCAGGTTGGAGAAGTCGGCCTGGCCTTTGGCACTGCTGGCATTGGCCAGAAACTTCATCGCCGCGTCCTTGTTTTTCGAGCCTTTTGGAATTACCAGAATGTCGGCCATGACCAGGTTCTGTTTCCAGCTCACACCCACCGGCGCGCCGTCTTCCTGCAGAGCGTGAATCCGGCCGTTCCAGAACTGACCCATGCTCGCTTCACCGGAGGCCAGCAGTTGCTGCGACTGCGCGCCGCCGCCCCACCAGACGATGTCTTTCTTGATGGTGTCGAGTTTCTTGAAGGCGCGATCCAGATCCAGCGGGTAGAGCTTGTCAGCCGCTACGCCGTCGGCCAGCAGCGCCAGTTCGAGCACGCCGGGGCTTGGCCATTTGTACAGGGCGCGTTTGCCGGGGTAGGTCTTGGTGTCGAACAGCGCGGTCCAGTCTTGCGGCTTGGCCGCGCCAAGTTTGCCTTCGTTGTAGCCGAGGACGAAGGAGAAGAAGAACGAGCCGACGCCGTAGTCGCTGACGAAACGCGGGTCGATCTTGTCGCGCTGGATGACTTTGAAATCGAGGGGTTCGAGCAGGCCTTCAGCGGCGGCGCGCAGGGCGAAATCGGCTTCGACATCGACCACGTCCCATTGCACGTTGCCGCTTTCGACCATGGCCTTGAGTTTGCCGTAGTCGGTCGGGCCATCCTGCACCACGGTGATGCCGCTGGCCTTGCTGAATGGATCGGCCCATGCCTGTTTCTGCGCATCCTGGGTGCTACCGCCCCAGCTGACGAAGTTCACGCTTTCGGCGGCCATTGCAGCCTGGCCGGTCACGCTCAGCAGTCCCGCAAAAAGGATTGCGGTTGCAGCTTTGTTCAACACCATTTTTACGCCCTCATTGTTGTGTTTTTGAGCGGGCTTGCGTTGTTGCCCGCCTGTCGGGAGCAGTAGCCGGATGGTTTTTCAGGTCGTCCGGTCTATGGAATATCATATTATGGTATTCCAAACTTTGTGCAAGCACTTTGCCTTACCGGTTATCTGTTGATTCTGGTTTTTTGCCTGTGCTCGGCATGAGTCATAGGGCGCACTTTAGAACCAGCCCCTCACCCCAGCCCTCTCCCAATGGGAGAGAGGAAAGGGAGCCGATCTCCATGCTGTTTAAAACTTGAGTTCGACTCGCAGTTTCAGGTCGATGTATAGCGGTAGAACAACTCGGTCGGCTCCCTCTACCTCCGGGAGAGGGCTGGGGTGAGGGCAGTGTTATTCGGTGAAGGGGATGCTCTCGACCACCTCCAGGTCATACCCGGTCAACCCGGCATATTTGAGCGGCGGCCCCAGATGCCGCAGCTTGCCCACCCCCAGGTTCTGCAGAATCTGCGCCCCGGTGCCCACCTCCGAATAAATCCGCGATTGCGAGCGACTGAACTGCCTAGGCGGCTGGGTCAGTTGCGGCACGCGCTCGAGAAGCGCCTGTGACGATTCATGATTGGCCAACACCACCACAACCCCATGACCTTCCGCCGCGACCCGTTGCAACGCCGCCCAGAGCGTCCAGTTGCTTGGCCCGCTGTACTCGGCGCCGACCAGATCACGCAGCGGATCGATCACATGCACGCGTACTAACGTCGGCTCTTCGCGGCGCAGATCGCCCATCACCATCGCCATGTGCACGCCACCCTCGATGCGGTCTTCAAAGGTGATCAGACGGAACGTGCCATGCACCGTCGGCAGCTCACGTTCGCCGATGCGTTCGATGGTGTGCTCGGTGCTGAGGCGGTAGTGGATCAGGTCGGCGATGGTGCCGATCCTGATCCCGTGCTTGCGGGCGAACACTTCCAGATCCGGACGCCGGGCCATGGTGCCGTCATCGTTCATCACCTCGACGATCACCGAGGCCGGGGTGAAACCGGCGAGGCGGGCGAGGTCGCAGCCGGCCTCGGTGTGGCCGGCGCGGGTCAGCACGCCGCCTTCCTTGGCGCGCAGCGGGAAGATGTGCCCAGGCTGCACCAGGTCTTCGGCGCGGGCGTCTTTGGCCACGGCAGCCGCGACCGTCCGCGCGCGGTCAGCTGCAGAAATGCCAGTGGTGACCCCGACCGCCGCTTCGATCGACACGGTAAACGCAGTGCTGAACACGCTGCCATTGCTCGGCACCATCTGCTCAAGGCCCAGGCGTTGGCAGTGTTCGTCGGTCAACGTCAGGCAGATCAACCCGCGTGCTTCACGGGCCATGAAGCTGATCGCTTCGGGCGTGCAGCAGTCGGCGGCCAGCAGCAGGTCGCCTTCGTTTTCCCGATCTTCGTCATCGACCAGCAGGACCATTTTGCCGAGGCGATAATCTTCGAGGATTTCTTCGATGCTGTTGAAGGCCATGCTGGACTCTCAGGGTTTGTTGGAAATATATTGGTATACCATAATACAAAATCAACAAAGAGGTCACTATGAAGGCGTACTGGATTGCCCACGTGGATGTCGACGATGCCGAGCACTACAGCCAATACACCCAGCGCGCACCGGCAGCCTTCGCCGCGTTCGGCGCGAGATTTCTGGCCCGGGGCGGGCGCAGCGAAGCGCTGGAGGGCAGGGCTACTCCTCAGCGTAGCGTGGTGATCGAGTTCGAGAGCTATGAGAAGGCCGTGGCGTGCTACCACTCGGCGGCGTATCAGGAGGCGAAACGTTATCGCGAGGAATGGGCGAGGGCGGAGATCGTCATTGTCGAGGGCATTGCTCCACTTTAAGCAACATCGCAAATCCCCTGTGGGAGCGGGCTTGCTCGCGAAGGCGTCGTGTCAGTCGATAGAAATGTTGAATGATTGACCGCATTCGCGAGCAAGCCCGCTCCCACAGGGGGCGAAGGTGATCCTCAGCGGATGAAGTGGATCTTGCCGCTGTCATCATTGCCCATGTAGATCCCATACACCCCGGCCTGACGCTCCTCGATGTAACGCTCGAGAATCTGCCGGATCGCCGGGTAATAGATCTGCTCCCACGGAATGTCTTCAGGGGCAAAGAACTTGTAGTCCAGGGTCTCAGGGCCGAACTGGCCGGTGATCTCCAGCGCGATCGCGCGGAAGATGATGTACACCTCGCTGATCTTCGGCACGCTGAAGATCGAATACGGCGAGACGATTTCCGCGCGCACGCCGCTTTCTTCCCAGACTTCACGCAGCGCTGCCTGCTCGGTAGTCTCGCCGCTTTCCATGAAGCCGGCCGGCAGCGTCCAGGTGCCCGGACGCGGGGGGATCGCCCGTTGGCACAAGAGGTATTTGCCGTCCTGCTCGATGATGCAGCCGGCGATGATCTTCGGATTGACGTAGTGGATGTAGCCGCAGCCGCGGCACATCAGGCGCTCGTGCGTATCGCCCGGCGGTACCTGCTGACCAAGGTCAGGGCCACCGCATTTCGGGCAAAAGCTCGGGCTGAACATGTCAGTGACCTATACGCGGTTCTTTCAGCGCGATCGGCAGAGTGATGTTCGGCGTGGCGCCGGTCTCTTCCTGTTTGCGCTTGAGATAGTCGAGGGCCACGGCCGCAGCGGCGCGCACGTGATCGACACAGGCCTGATGCGCCGCCAGCGGATCGCCGCTCTTGATCGCCTCGACCATTTTTTCCATCTCGTGGTTACTGGCGCCGCGACGGTTTTCCTGAGACACCGAGGTCGCCCGCAGGTAGCTGATGCGCGCCTGCAACTGGCGCAATTGAGTGGCCGCAACGTGGTTGCCCGAGCCTTCGAGCAGCACGTCGTAGAAGCCCTGCACCGAGTCGATCACCTGCTGCAGTTCGCCGTCCTTGAGCGCCTTGCGGTTCTCGTCGAGGGCTTTTTCCAGGGCCTTGATGTCCTTGGCCTTGGCGCGCAGGGTGAACAACTGGACGATCAGGCCTTCGAGCACGCAGCGCAGCTCGTAGATGTCGACCGCATCGGCGAGGGTGATGATCGCCACCCGTGGGCCTTTGGCATCGGCGAACTCGACCAGACCTTCGGACTCCAGGTGACGCAGGGCTTCGCGCACCGATGTGCGGCTGACACCGAGGCGATCGCATAGATCGCGCTCCACCAGTCGATCGCCGGGCATGAGCTGGAAATTCATGATCGCGCTACGCAGTTTATCCAGCACGATTTCGCGCAGGGTAACGGGGTTGCGATTGACCTTGAAGCTGTCGTCGAGTGGCTGGCGTTTCATGGGGTCCGCTCTTTACTGTGGCTGTCCATGCCAGACGGGCATCAAAACAGCCGAGGGGTTAACTGGAGGCCTCGGCGTCGGCTTCGGCGAAGGCTTCACGGGCGAGCCGGAAACTGTCCACGGCTGCCGGGACGCCGCAATAAATACCGACCTGAAGCAGAATTTCGCGTATTTGCTCACGACTCAGGCCGTTACGCAAGGCGCCGCGCACATGCAGCTTGAGTTCGTGCGGGCGGTTGAGCGCCGAGATCATCGCCAGGTTGATCATGCTGCGCTCTTTGAGCGACAAACCCTCACGGCCCCAGACATGGCCCCAGCAGTATTCGGTGACCATTTCCTGGAACGGGCGGGTAAAGTCGTCGGCGTTCTCTATTGAACGCTGCACGTAGGCTTCGCCCAGCACCTGGGTGCGGATCTTCAGGCCTTTTTCGTACTTTTCGTTACTCATCATTCCTCCTCACAACAGAGACCCCCTTTTGGAATGAAACCTGTGGTGAGGGGATTTATCCCCGACGGGGTGCGAAGCGCCCCCAAACCTGCAACCGCGAATTGCCAGACACACCTCGTGCAAGGATCTTACGACTGCTTCGCAGCCGGTCGGGGATAAATCCCCTCACCACAATGGGCAGTTCCACAGTGGGATCTATGTATCCATCAGGCCAGGGTTGGCAACGGCCCGAGCTTGCCCTTGTGATAAATCATCGGCGTCACCGGTTGCTCGGGCAGGATCAGGTTCTTCACCGCGCCGACAATGATCGCGTGATCACCACCGTCGTATTCACGCCACAACTCGCACTCAATGATCGCCGTGGCCTTGGCGAGGATCGGGTTACCGAGTTCGCTCAAATGCCACTTGATGCCGTTAGCCTTGTCCTTGCCTTTACCGGCGAAAGCGTAGGCCTCGGCGGTCTGGTCGGCGGACAGCAAATGGATCGCGAATTTCTTGCTGTCGCGCAGCACCGGGTAGGTGTCGGAAGCGTAGTTGGGGCAGAACAGCACCAGCGCCGGGTCAATCGACAGCGCACTGAAGGCGCTGGCGGTGATGCCGACGATGGCGCCCTCCGGGTCGAGGGTGGTGACCACCGTGACTCCGGACGGAAACGAGCTCATGACGTCTTTGTAAATGCCGGGTTCGATCATGTCGCAGGACTCCTAGCGCATCACAAACGGATCAGGCATCGGCGCCTGAGAGAGATTGATCCACACCGTTTTCAGTTCGGTGTAGGCCAGCACCGAATCGATGCCGCTTTCGCGTCCATAGCCACTGTTCTTGAAGCCGCCGATCGGCGCCATCGCCGACACCGCACGGTAGGTATTGACCCAGATGATTCCCGAACGCACATCCCGCGCCAGACGATGGGCGCGGCCCAGGTCGCGAGTCCAGATGCCGGCGGCGAGGCCGAATTGCGAGTCGTTGGCGATTGCCAGCGCCTCGGCTTCGTCTTTGAAGCGAATCACCGATGCCACCGGGCCGAAGACTTCTTCCTGCATGATCTTCATCGAGTTGCGGTCGCACTCGAACAGCGTCGGCTCGTAGAACCAGCCGTCACCCAGATCCGCCGGACGCTTGCCGCCCGTGCGCAACCGCGCACCTTCAGCGATGGCATCGGCCACCAGCCCTTCGACCACCGCCAGTTGCTGCGCAGTGGCCATCGGACCCATTTCGCTGTGATCTTCCTGCGGGTTGCCGATGCGGATGCGCTGGGCGCGTTCGACCAGGCGGTTGACGAACTCGTCGTAGATTTCGTCCTGCACCAACAAACGTGAGCCGGACACGCAGCTCTGGCCCGAGGCCGCATAGATCCCGGCAATCGCGCCGTTGATCGCGCTGTCCAGATCGGCGTCGGCGAAGATGATGTTCGGCGACTTGCCGCCCAGTTCCAGCGACAGTTTGGCGAAGTTTTCGGCGCTGCTGCGCACCACGTGCCGGGCCGTGGCCGCGCCGCCGGTGAAGGCGATCTTGCGGATCAGCGGATGGCGGGTGAGGGCGGCGCCGGTGCTCGGGCCGTAACCGGTGACGACGTTGACCACGCCCGGCGGAATTCCGGCTTCGAGGGCCAGACGTGCCAGCTCAAGGATGGTCGCCGAAGCATGTTCGGAAGGCTTGATCACGATGGTGTTGCCGGCGGCGAGGGCCGGCGCCAGTTTGATCGCGGTCAGGTACAGCGGGCTGTTCCACGGAATGATCGCGGCAACCACACCCATCGCTTCGTGCACGGTGTAGGCAAACAGGTCGGGCTTATCCAGCGGCAGGGTGCCGCCTTCGAGCTTGTCGGCCAAGCCTGCGGTGTAGTGGAAGAACTCCGGCAGATAGCCGACCTGACCCCGGGTTTCGCGGATCAGTTTGCCGTTGTCGCGGCTTTCCAGCTGCGCCAGTTGTTCCTTGTTTTCCGCGATCAGGTCACCGAGACGGCGCAGCAGTTTGCCGCGTGCGGTGGCGGTGAGGCCGCGCCAGGCCGGGCTGTCGAAAGCCGTCTGCGCCGCTTGCACGGCGCGTTCGACGTCGGCTTCATCGGCATCGGGCAGTTCGGCCCAGGCTTGCGCGCTGGCCGGGTTGAGGCTTTCGAAGGTCTTGCCGGAGAGGGCGTCGACCCATTCTCCGCCGATGCACATCTGGAAGCGTGCGAGTGTCATGCAACGATCCCCTTTATAGGGTTTTGTCGGGAGTGTGCGAATTCGAGAAATTCCAGCAGCGTCTGGTTGACCAGGCGCGGCGACTCTACCGGCATCATATGCCGTTGCTCGGGCAGCACCGCAACCTTCGCACCGGGGATGCGCCGGGCCAGTTGCTCGGCCATTTCCGGGGTGGAACCGGGGTCGAGTTCGCCGGTGGCGATCAGCGTCGGCGCCTGGATGCTGCCGAGGTCGTCGGCGGGGTACATGTCCTGCGTGGCGAACAATTCGTAGGTGGTCAGGTAACCCTGCGGATCGTTGCCGGCCAGGGTCTGACGAATGGCCGCGATCTGCGCCGGGTTGGCCGCCTGATATTCACGGCTGAACCAGCGTGACAGCGCCGCTTCGGCGTTGGCATCCGGCCCGTGTTCGGCCGCCTGCGCGGTCCGGGCGATGACCCCGGCGCGCTGTTCTTCACTGCGGTTGAACACGCTGTTAAGCACAACCAGGCTTTGCATGCGCTCCGGGTAGTGCAGGGCAAACGCCCGTGCCACCAGTCCGCCCATGGAGAAACCGATCACCGCTGCCTGGGGCAGACTCAGGTGATCGAGCAGCTCCAGCAACTGATCGGCATAACCGAGCAGGCCGGTGCCGCTGGCCGGGCGCGGGCTGGCGCCGTGGCCGAGCATGTCGTAGGCGATCACCTGGTACTGGGCAGACAGGCCAACGATCTGGCCGCCCCACATTTCTTTGTTCAGGCCCACGCCGTGGATCAAGACCACGGGCTGGCCTTGGCCGGTCGCCAGGTAACTGGTGCCAGCCGGGGTGAGTTCAGCGGTGAGCCGAATCATGGAGCGCTCCTGCAATGCCTTTTTATTGTGATTACTGGGCTTTTTCGGCGGCCAGTTCTTCCAGATCGATGTAGCGGTTGCCGATGCGCGGGTGCAGGCGGCCACCGTCGGCGCAACCGAGCACCACGACGATTTCGTCGGCACGCGGCGCGTCTTCGATCTGCATTTCCAGGGTGATGTAGTGCGAGCGCAGCCCTTCGTCGTCCTTGTGCATCATCGGGATCTGGATCGAGGTTCCCGGGCCGCCGCGCTTGTTGGTGAAGCTCAGGTAGCTCTTGGCCTTGACCGCTTCGCGGTAGTGATTGCCGAAGCGCAGGGTGTGGATCACCGCCGAGGCGTGTTCGATCTCGCCGTCGGCGCCGACCACTGCCGCTTTGCCGTACGCCTCGATCTTCTCGGCGCCGCCGATGATGCCCACCAGACGCTCGACCATCATGGCGCCGAGGTCGGAGCAGTTGGCGCGGATCTGCGGTTTCAAATCCTCGACGAAGCCGTTACCGACCCACGGGTTCTTCATCACCACAGCCAGCCCGACCATGGTCACTGGCTTGTCAGTGACCTTGCCGCCTTCGATGAAGGTTTCTTCGACATAGCTGACGATCTTGCGAATTTCGAAACTCATGAGCTGCTCCGTAGGGGGATTGAGAGTGTCTGTGCGTCTGATGGTATACCATAATACCGATCGTGCAAGTCCCTCACGCAAGATTTGCCGCATCCATCCGGCGAATGGCGGTGTATTCACTGCCAGCCCCAATCTCACAAACACCATTACACCCTGTGGGAGGGGGCTTGCTCCCGAAAGCGGTGGATCGGTCGACATCTCGGGTGCCTGACACAGCGCCTTCGGGAGCAAGCCCCCTCCCACGATGGAAATCACCGCTGACAGGAGGGTCATCCGGTTAACAAAAGATAACGTGGCGCCGATTGTCAGACGTTTCCAAAGCCCGATAGGATGAGCCAGCTTCCCAAGGCGCTCTGGACTGCGGGTTTCACGGCTATGCTTGTGACCTGTCAGTTACCACGAGCACCCTTGCGGCGCCCTAAGGCCCAATGGCCTAACAATAATAAATAGGGGAAGGTCTATGAGTCGTTGCCGCCCGCCGGCGTTTCGCAACACCGCGTTGCTGGCCACAGCCCTCACACTGCTGGGCTGTGCTGCCTTGTCGGCACCCGTGCTGGCCGCCGAAGCGCCCGCCGACGGGGTGTATTCCACCGAATCGGCCAAAGCCGCCAAAAGCCTGATGCTCGATGTCGTCCACGCCGGCACCCGCTTGGTGGCGGTGGGTGATCGCGGGCACATTCTCTATTCCGATGACCAGGGCAAGACCTGGACCCAGGCCAAGGTGCCGACCCGGCAACTGCTGACGGCGGTGTATTTCGTCGACGACAAGCACGGCTGGGCGGTCGGTCACGACGCGCAGATTCTCGCCAGCGAAGACGGCGGCCTGACCTGGAGCAAACAGTTCGAAGACCTCAAGCGCGAAGCACCGCTGCTCGACGTCTGGTTCCAGGACGTTAATCACGGTGTTGCGGTCGGTGCTTACGGTGCATTGCTGGAAACCACCGACGGCGGCAAGAACTGGCAAGACGTCAGCGACCGTCTCGACAACCAGGACCAGTTCCACCTCAACGCCATCGCCGCCGTCAAGGACGCCGGGCTGTTCATCGTCGGCGAGCAGGGCAGCATGTTCCGCTCCCCGGACTGGGGCCAGACCTGGGAGAAAATCCAGGGCCCGTATCAAGGCTCGCTGTTCGGCGTGATCGGCACCGCGCAGGCGCAGACTCTGTTGGCCTACGGCCTGCGCGGCAACCTCTACCGCTCCAGCGATTTCGGCAGCACCTGGCAGCAGGTCGAACTCAAGGCCGCGCGCGGTGCGCTGGAGTTCGGTCTGTCCGGCGCGACCCTGCTCGCGGATGGCTCGATTGTGATCGTCGGCAACGGCGGCTCGGTGATCAGCAGCAGCGACAACGGCGAAACCTTCAGCGTGTTCAACCGCCCGGACCGCATCTCGCTGTCCTCGGTGACGGCGGCCGGCGACGGCAATCTGATTCTGACCGGGCAGGGCGGCGTGCACACCACGCAGCCCAACGGCGCCGAAATCAATAATAAGAAGGCGGGGCTATGACTTCCTTGATCACTCCTCAGCAGGACAAAGCGACGCTCCTCGAACGTCTGATTTTCAACAACCGCCCGGCCGTGATCCTGATCTGCCTGGTGGTCAGCATCTTCCTGTTCTGGCAGGCCACGCTGATCCGGCCGTCCACCAGTTTCGAAAAAATGATCCCGCTCAAGCATCCGTTCATCGAAAAGATGATGGAGCACCGCAACGATCTGGCGAACCTGGGCAACACCGTACGGATTTCGGTGGAAGCCAAAGACGGCGACATCTTCTCCAAGGAGTACATGGAGACCCTGCGGCAGATCAACGACGAGGTGTTCTACATCTCCGGCGTCGACCGCTCCGGCCTCAAGTCGCTGTGGAGTCCGAGCGTACGCTGGACCGAAGTGACCGAGGAAGGTTTTGCCGGCGGTGAAGTGATTCCGCAGAGCTACGACGGCTCGCCGGACAGCCTCGACATGCTGCGCAACAACGTCCTCAAGTCGGGGCAGGTCGGGCGTCTGGTGTCCAATGACTTCAAGTCGAGCATCGTCGACATCCCGCTGCTGGAGTCCTACCCGGACCCGCAGGACCAAGGCAAGTTGCTGGCGCTGGACTACCGCCAGTTCTCCCATGAACTCGAAGACAAGATCCGCAACAAGTTCGAAGCGCAGAACCCCAACGTCAAGATCCACATCGTCGGTTTCGCCAAGAAGGTCGGTGACCTGATCGACGGTCTGGTGATGGTGGTGATGTTCTTCGGCATCGCCTTCGTCATCACCCTGATCCTGCTGCTGTGGTTCACCAACTGCCTGCGCAGTACCGTGGCGGTGTTGAGTACCACACTGGTGGCGGTGGTCTGGCAGCTCGGGCTGATGCACTTCTTCGGTTTCGGACTCGATCCGTATTCGATGCTGGTGCCGTTCCTGATCTTCGCCATCGGCATTTCCCACGGCGTGCAGAAGATCAACGGGATCGCCCTGCAATCCAGCGAAGCCGATAACGCCCTGACGGCGGCGCGGCGCACCTTCCGGCAACTGTTCCTGCCGGGGATGATCGCGATTCTCGCCGACGCCGTCGGCTTCATCACGCTGCTGATCATCGACATCGGGGTGATCCGCGAGCTGGCGATCGGCGCGTCCATCGGCGTGGCGGTGATCGTGTTCACCAACCTGATCCTGCTGCCGGTGGCGATTTCCTATGTCGGCATCAGCAAACGCGCGATTGCCAAGAGCAAGAAGGACGCGAATCGCGAGCATCCGTTCTGGCGTTTCCTGTCGAACTTCGCCAGCCCGAAAGTCGCACCGATCTCCATCGCTCTGGCGCTGATCGCTTTCGGCGGCGGCCTCTGGTACAGCCAGAACCTGAAAATCGGCGACCTCGATCAAGGTGCGCCGGAGCTGCGCCCTGACTCGCGCTACAACAAGGACAACAATTTCATCATCAACATCTATTCCACCAGTTCCGATGTGCTGGTGGTGATGGTCAAGACCGCCACCGAAGGCTGCTCGCGCTACGAAGCCATGGCGCCGATCGATGAGCTGATGTGGAAGATGCAGAACACCGAGGGCGTGCAGTCGGCGATCTCGCTGGTGACCGTGTCCAAGCAGATGATCAAGGGCATGAACGAGGGCAACCTGAAATGGGAAACCCTGTCGCGCAACCCGGATGTGCTGAACAACTCGATCGCCCGCGCTGACGGCCTGTACAACAACAGCTGTTCGCTGGCGCCGGTGCTGATCTTCCTCAACGACCACAAGGCCGAAACCCTCGACCGTGCGGTACACGCGGTGCAGGAATTCGCCAAGGCCAACAACAAGGACGGCCTGGAATTCATCCTCGCCGCCGGTAACGCCGGGATCGAGGCGGCCACCAACGAAGTGATCAAACAGGCCGAACTGACCATCCTGATCCTGGTGTACATCTGCGTCGCGGTGATGTGCATGATCACCTTCCGTTCATGGGCGGCGACCCTGTGCATCGTCCTGCCGCTGGTCCTGACCTCGGTGCTGGGCAACGCGCTGATGGCGTTCATGGGCATCGGCGTCAAGGTCGCGACCCTGCCGGTGGTGGCGCTGGGCGTGGGGATTGGCGTGGACTACGGGATCTACATCTACAGCCGTCTGGAAAGTTTCCTGCGCGCCGGGCTGCCGTTGCAGGAAGCCTATTACCAGACCCTGAAATCCACCGGTAAAGCGGTGCTGTTCACCGGTCTGTGCCTGGCCATCGGCGTGTGTACCTGGATCTTCTCGGCGATCAAGTTCCAGGCCGACATGGGCCTGATGCTGACCTTCATGTTGCTGTGGAACATGTTCGGTGCGCTGTGGCTGCTGCCGGCGCTGGCGAAGTTCCTGATCAAACCGGAGAAGCTGGCGGGGCAGAAGGGCAATTCGCTGTTTGCTCACTGATCCGGATGCCTGAAACGACGAAGCCGCAACCTTAGGGTTGCGGCTTTTTTATGAGTCAAGATCAAAAGCCCCTCACCCTAGCCCTCTCCCAGAGGGAGAGGGGACTGACCGAGGTGTGCGGCTTGATACATCGACCTGGAAATACCGAATCGATTATGGATTCACAGCAAATCATGAGATTTGAGATACCAGCCGATTATGGATTCAAAGCAAATCGTTCACGTCGGTGTAGGTCGTCAATATTCCCGGATCGGTCCCCTCTCCCTCGGGGAGAGGGCTAGGGTGAGGGCAAGCGGTCTCAAGGCTTACGAAAGATCCGCCCCAAGCACAACACTCAAGGCACTGCGCGCATCATCCAGCTGAACCAGCGTCGCGTGGCGGGCGCCAAGGGCATCACGGTTCTCAATTGCGGTGAGAATCGCCTTGTGCCGCGGCAGCGCCAGTTCATGCAGATTCGGCCGTTGATTCGAATGCTTCAACGCCTCGGCAATCGCCACCGAAAGCATGTTGCACAGGTTCGCCAGCAGATCGTTATGGGTCGCGTCAGCGATGCGGCTGTGGAAGTCCAGGTCCGGTTGCAGCAAGGCTTCCGGCGTCGGCGCTGATTCCATGCGCTGATAGGCTTCGCCGATGGCGGCGATGTCGGCCTCTGTCGCGTGCTGGGCGGCGAGGGCGGCAGCGGCCGGTTCGATGATGCTGCGCACGCTGGTCAGCACATTGAAGAATTCATTCTGCGGACTGCTTTGCATCAGCCAGTGCAGCACGTCCGGGTCGAGCATGTGCCACTCGCGACGGGCCTTGACCACCGTACCGACGCGCGGTTTTGAATACACCAGCCCCTTGGCCACCAGCACCCGCGTGGCTTCGCGCAACACCGGCCGGCTCACCGCGTATTCCTCGCACAACAGCGCTTCGGCGGGCAGTTTGTCGTCGGGCAAAAAACGTCCGGAGACGATCTGCATGCCCAGTTCCTGGACAATGCGCGAGTGCATGCTTTTACGGTCGGAAGGTTTGCGGTAATCCATGGGGAACGGCGCGATCCTGAGCGATGGAGATGCCGCGCATCATAGCAGGCGTGCGGCGATCTTGAGGCTGATGCATAGCAAATGTAGGAGTGAGCCTGCTCGCGATGGCGGTGTGTCAGTCAGCATCGATACCAACTGGCGGACCGCTATCGCGAGCAGGCTCACTCCTACAGTAGATCTGCGGTGTCAGTGAGAATGACGCGGGACTTCCGCCCCTCGGCAACCCACCAGGAAGTCGAAGTCACAGCCCTGATCCGCCTGCAGCACATGGTCGATGTACAGCTGACGATAGCCGCCGACCAGTAGCTGCTGCGGTGGTTGCAGATCCGCCATGCGCGCCGCCAGTTCGGCATCCGGAATGTCCAGATGCAAACGCCCGCTGGCGCAATCCAGCTCGATCCAGTCGCCTTCCTGCACCACCGCCAACGGCCCGCCGGCCGCCGCTTCCGGGGCGACGTGCAAAACCACCGTGCCGTACGCGGTGCCGCTCATTCGCGCATCAGAAATGCGCACCATATCGGTCACACCCTGCGCCAGCAGCTTGGCCGGCAAGCCCATGTTGCCGACCTCGGCCATGCCCGGATAACCCTTCGGCCCACAGTTTTTCATCACCAGAATCGAATCTTTATCGACATCCAGTTCCGGATCATTGATCCGCGCCTTGTACATGTCGAAGTTCTCGAACACCACCGCACGACCGCGATGCTGCATCAGCTCAGGCGTAGCGGCGGACGGCTTGAGCACCGCACCCAGCGGCGCCAGATTACCGCGCAGCACGCAGATGCCGCCGTCAGCGCGGATCGGATTGTCGAGGGTGCGGATCACTTCGTCCTCCCCATAGATCGGCGCATCCTTGGTGTTCTCGCCCAGCGATTTACCGTTGACGGTCAGTGCATCGGGATTGGGGATCAGATTGGCCTCGCCGAGACGGCGCAGTACCGCTGGCAAACCACCGGCGTAGTAAAACTCTTCCATCAGAAAGCGCCCGGACGGTTGCAGGTCGACAATGGTCGGCATGCCGCGCCCGATGCGCGTCCAGTCATCCAGATCCAGCTCGACACCGATGCGCCCGGCGATGGCTTTCAAGTGGATCACCGCGTTGGTCGAACCGCCAATAGCCGCGTTGACCCGAATGGCGTTTTCAAAGGCTTCCTTGGTCAGGATCTTCGACAGGCGCAAGTCTTCGCGCACCATCTCCACCGCACGCATGCCGGACATGTGCGCCAACACGTAACGCCGCGCATCGACTGCCGGAATCGCCGCGTTGTGCGGCAGGGACGTGCCCAGTGCTTCGGCCATGCAAGCCATGGTCGACGCGGTGCCCATAGTGTTACAGGTGCCCGCCGAGCGTGACATGCCGCCCTCGGCCGCGAGGAAGTCGTCAATGGTGATAGTGCCGGCCTTGACCTGTTCGCTGAGCTGCCAGACCACGGTGCCGGAGCCGATGTCCTTGCCCTTGTGCTTGCCGTTGAGCATCGGCCCGCCGGTGACGACGATCGCCGGCACGTCGCAACTGGCCGCGCCCATCAGCAGCGCCGGGGTGGTTTTGTCGCAGCCGGTCAGCAGCACCACGCCGTCAATCGGGTTGCCGCGAATCGCTTCTTCGACGTCCATGCTCGCCAGGTTGCGGGTGAGCATGGCGGTCGGGCGCAGGTTCGACTCGCCGTTGGAGAACACCGGGAATTCCACCGGAAAGCCACCGGCCTCGATCACCCCGCGTTTGACGTGCTCCGCAATCTGGCGGAAATGCGCGTTGCACGGGGTCAGTTCCGACCAGGTGTTGCAGATGCCGATGATCGGCTTGCCATGAAACTGGTGGTCGGCGATGCCCTGATTCTTCATCCAGCTGCGGTACATGAAGCCGTTCTTGTCGGCAGTGCCAAACCATTGGGCCGAGCGCAGGGTGGGTTTCTTCTCAGACATGATCGATTCTCTTATTGTAAGACTATTGTTTGCGAGTCACGGCTAAACATAAGCGCAAAATCGCCGCTTTGGAAGTGTTGTTGGGTAATTAGTATTACTATATAGTCGTTTTCGGTGGAGGGATCGGCCCTGGCGGTTTTCCGCGAGAGGCGTCCCCCGAGGTTCTATAAAAACAACAATTGGAGACCGATCCCATGAGCCAGGAACTGCGGCTTGTTCGCCGCATCACGCTGAAACTGATTCCCTTCCTGATCCTGCTGTACCTGATCGCCTATGTGGATCGCTCCGCCGTCGGCTTCGCCAAACTGCACATGGGCACCGACATCGGCATCGGTGATGCGGCCTACGGTCTCGGTGCCGGACTGTTTTTCATCGGCTACTTTCTTCTCGAAATCCCCAGCAACCTGATGCTCGAGCGCTTCGGTGCGCGGCGCTGGTTTGCGCGGATCATGATCACCTGGGGCGCGATCACCATCGGTATGGCGTTCGTCCAGGGCCCGCACAGTTTCTACGTGATGCGCTTTCTGCTCGGCGCGGCGGAGGCGGGGTTCTTCCCCGGCGTTCTCTACTACATCACCCAATGGTTCCCGGTGCGCCATCGCGGCAAGATCCTCGGCCTGTTCATCCTCTCTCAACCGATCGCGATGATGATCACCGGCCCGGTGTCCGGCGGCTTGCTGGGCATGGACGGCATCCTCGGGCTGCACGGCTGGCAGTGGCTGTTCATCGTCATCGGCACCCCGGCGATCCTGCTGACCTGGCCGGTACTGCGCTGGCTGCCCGATGGCCCGCAAAACGTGAAGTGGATGGATCAGGCCGAGAAAGACTGGCTGACCGGCGAACTGAAAAAAGATCTTCAGGAATACGGCCAGACCCGTCACGGCAACCCGCTGCATGCGCTCAAAGACAAACGCGTGTTGCTGCTGGCGCTGTTCTACCTGCCGGTGACCCTGAGTATTTATGGCCTCGGCCTGTGGCTGCCGACGCTGATCAAACAGTTCGGCGGCAGCGATCTGGTGACCGGTTTTGTCTCGGCGGTGCCGTACATCTTTGGCATCGTCGGTCTGCTGATCGTGCCGCGCAGTTCCGACCGCATGAATGATCGCTACGGCCATCTGGCGGTGCTCTATGTACTGGGCGCGCTGGGCCTGTTCTTCAGCGCGTGGCTGACCCTGCCGGTGGCGCAACTGGCGGCGCTGTGCCTGGTGGCGTTTGCGCTGTTTTCCTGCACGGCGGTGTTCTGGACCTTGCCGGGACGATTCTTCGCTGGGGCGAGTGCGGCGGCGGGGATTGCGCTGATCAACTCGGTGGGCAACCTCGGCGGCTACATCGGCCCGTTCGTGATCGGCGCGCTGAAGGAATACACCGGGAATCTGGCTTCGGGGCTGTATTTCCTCAGCGGGGTGATGGTGTTCGGTTTGATTCTTACCGGAATCGTCTACCGCGTGCTTGAGCGCAAACACGTGCTACCGGTCGAGCAGTTCGCCGCCAGTGCACGCGGTGCCACCCGAACCTGAATCTGCAGAACAACATGGAACCCATGTGGGAGCGGGCTTGCTCGCGAATGCGGTGGGTCAGCCACCCTCATCGTTGAATGACACACCGCTTTCGCGAGCAAGCTCGCTCCCACAATGGATCGGCGTCGAACTCAAGACTGGTTTACAGGAGAGGACATATGCATCTGGTTCAATTCGAATTGATTAACGGCGAGCGCCGCGTCGGCGTGGTCGACAACGGGCTGATCCGCGAAGTGCAGGACGCCCGCAGCGTACGCGATCTCGCGCTGGCCGCGATTGAGGCCGGCGGTACTCTGGAGCAGCAAGTACAAACCCACGGCCTGGGCATCAGTCATGACTATGCGCAGTTGCTCAAAGACCGGCGCATCCTGCCACCGCTGGATCACCCGGACCCGGCGCACCTGCTGGTCAGCGGTACCGGCCTCACGCATCTGGGCAGCGCCTCGGCGCGGGACAAGATGCACCAGCAGGCCGGCGACGAAGCGCAAATGACTGACACCATGCGCATCTTCAAATGGGGCGTGGAGGGCGGCAAACCGGCGGCGGGGCAGGCGGGCGTGCAGCCGGAATGGTTCTACAAGGGCGACGGCAGCATCGTCGTGCGTCCGGGCGAGGCGTTCCCGTTGCCACCGTTTGCCGAGGATGCCGGCGAGGAACCGGAAATGGCCGGGCTCTACGTCATCGGCCACGACGGCAAACCGTATCGCCTCGGTTTCGCAGTGGGCAACGAGTTCTCCGACCACGTCATGGAGCGCAAAAACTACCTGTACCTGGCCCACTCGAAACTGCGCAGTTGCAGCTACGGCCCGGAACTGCGCACCGGCGAATTGCCGCAGCATCTGGCCGGCACCAGCCGCATCCTGCGTGACGGTAAAGTGCTGTGGCAGAGCGAATTCCTCAGCGGCGAAGCCAACATGTGCCACAGCCTCGCCAACCTTGAATACCACCATTTCAAATACCGCCAGTTCCTGCGTCCCGGCGACGTGCACATCCACTTTTTCGGCACCGCGACCCTGTCGTTCGCCGATGGCATCCGCACCCAACCGGGCGACCGGTTTGAAATCAGTCAGGCCGAATTCGGCGCCCCGCTGGTCAACGGTATCGCCCCGGCAGCAGCGGCTTTTCAACCGGACAGCATCGGCACCCTTTAAGGAGCTCCCATGACTCAGATTCTTGGCCACAACTACATCGGCGGACAGCGCAGCGCAGCAGGCAACGTCAAACTGCACAGCGTCGACGCGACTACTGGCGAACAGCTGCCGTACGATTTCATTCAAGCGACGGAAGCCGAAGTCGATGCCGCCGCCAAAGCCGCCGCCGCAGCGTACCCGGCTTATCGCAGCCTTAGCGCCGAACGCCGTGCGCAATTTCTCGACGCGATTGCCGATGAGCTGGATGCGTTGGGTGATGATTTCGTCGCGCTGGTCTGCCGCGAAACCGCGCTGCCGGCGGGGCGGATTCAGGGCGAGCGCGGGCGCACCAGCGGGCAGATGCGCCTGTTCGCCAAAGTCCTGCGGCGCGGTGATTTCTACGGTGCGCGAATCGATTTGCCATTGCCGGATCGTCAGCCATTGCCGCGTCCCGATCTGCGGCAGTACCGCATCGGCCTCGGCCCGGTCGCGGTGTTCGGTGCGAGCAACTTTCCGCTGGCGTTTTCCACTGCGGGTGGCGATACCGCTGCCGCGCTGGCCGCCGGTTGCCCGGTGGTGTTCAAGGCTCACTCGGGTCACATGGCAACCGCTGAACTTGTCGCCGACGCACTGATTCGCGCCGCCGAAAAAACCGCGATGCCGGCAGGCGTTTTCAACATGATCTACGGCGGTGGCGTTGGCGAATGGCTGGTCAAGCATCCGGCGATCCAGGCAGTCGGTTTCACCGGTTCGCTCAAGGGCGGTCGGGCACTGTGCGACATGGCGGCGGCGCGGCCGCAACCGATCCCGGTGTTCGCCGAGATGTCGAGCATCAACCCGGTGATCGTTCTGCCTCAAGCCTTGGCCGAACGCTCGGAAACCATCGCCCGCGACCTGACCGCTTCGGTGGTGCAGGGCTGCGGCCAGTTCTGCACCAATCCGGGTTTGGTCATTGGTATTCGCTCGCCGCAGTTCAGCGCCTTCGTCCAGCAAGTCGCCGGGCTGATTGGCGACCAACCGGCGCAAACCATGCTCAACGCCGGCACCCTCGGCAGCTATGGCAAAGGTCTGCAAAAGTTGCTGGCGCATTCCGGCATCAAGCATCTGGCGGGTAATGCGCAGCAGGGCAGTCAGGCGCAGCCGCAACTGTTCAAGGCAGACGTCAGCCTGTTGATCAACGGCGATGAAGTGCTGCAGGAAGAAGTATTTGGCCCGACCACAGTCATCGTCGAAGTGGCGGACAAGGCCGAGCTCAGCGCGGCGCTGCATGGGCTGCATGGACAGCTGACGGCGACGATGATCGGCGAACTGGTCGACTTCGAACGCTTCCCGGAGCTGACACCGCTGCTCGAACAGAAAGTCGGGCGGATCCTGCTCAATGGCTATCCGACGGGTGTGGAAGTGTGTGATTCGATGGTGCATGGCGGGCCGTATCCGGCGACATCCGATGCGCGCGGAACGTCGGTGGGGACGTTGGCGATTGATCGTTTCCTGCGCCCGGTGTGCTTCCAGAACTACCCCGACAGCTTGCTGCCGGAACCGCTGAAGAATGGCAATCCGTTGCGCATCCAGCGGCTGGTGGATGGCAAGCCCTCGCGCGACGCGTTGTAAATCGCGCCGCACACCCCCTGTGGGAGCGGGCTTGCTCGCGAAGGCATTCTTTCAGTCAGTGATTGATTGCCTGACACACCGCTTTCGCGAGCAAGCCCGCTCCCACAGGGATCTCCAGCGACAATGAGCTATCATTGGCCCTTTCCCCCCTAAGAAAGACTGTTTGCCATGACTGCCCAAACCCTTCTCAACGCCCTCGAACACTGCGGCATGGTCGAAATCGATGGCTTGCATGCCTTCGAATTCGCCCTCGACGAAGACGACAACCTGCACATCGAATGCATCGATGGCCGCACGGCCAAGCATTGGGAGTTCACCCCGGCGCAGGTTACGGCGGCGACGTTTGACGAAGATCTGCAGAGCTGGCTGATCATTGGCTACGCCAGCGACACCAAAACCACCGGCGAGCACCGTTTGGTCTGCGTCGGCGACGTAGTCAGCAGCAGCGATGACGAGGAAGATGATCAATGAACATGCGTAAATTCTGGCCACTGCTGATGGCCGGCAGCGTCGGTGCGATGGGCCTGTCCAGTGCCAGCGCCGAGACCTATCAATTGCTGGTGGGCTCCTACACCGCCGGCACCAGCCAGGGCATCTATCGAATGAATTTCGATAGCGCCACCGGACAGATCGCTGCCAAGCCGCTGCAAGTGGTGAAGAGCGAAAACCCGTCGTGGCTGACCCTGTCCAAAGACCAGCATCGGCTGTTCGTGGTCAACGAAAACGGCCCCGGCCAGAAAGACCCGGTGGGCCGCGTCAGCAGCTACTCGATCGATCCGAAGACCCACACTCTGACCCTGATCAATCAAGTGCAGAGCCTGGGCAACGAGCCGACCCATTCGAGCCTCAGCGGCGATGCCAGCCATCTGTTCGTCAGCAACTATTCGGTGGTGGAAGATCCGGGCGGCACCCTCGCGGTGTTGCCGGTCGGCGCCGATGGCAAGCTCAAACCGGTGGTGCAGATGAGCGCGCACCCGGCGAGCCGGGTCAACCCCGAGCGTCAGGCCTCGAACCACGTGCACTCGACCGTTTCCTCACCGGATGGCCGCTACGTGTTCTCCAACGACCTCGGGGCGGACAAGGTCTTCATCTACAAATTTGACCCGAAGGCCAACCCGGACCTGCCGCTGACCCCGGCGAAAACCGCTTCGGTGAGCCTGCCTGCCGGCAGTGGCCCGCGTCATCTGCTGTTCAGTGCCGACGGCAAGCATGCCTGGCTGACCATGGAAATGAGTGCGCAGGTCGCGGTGTTCGACTACCACGACGGCGTGCTGACCCAGACGCAAATGGTCGATCTGGCAGCGGGTCAGCCGACCTCGGACAAAGCCGCCGCCGCGCTGCATGCCTCGGCCGATGGCAAGTTCCTCTACGTCAGCAACCGTGGCACCGCCAATCAACTGCTGGTGTTCAGCATCGATCCGGCGACCGGTCAGCTCAAAGAGCTGCAAAAGCGTTCGGTAGAAGGCGATCACCCGCGTGAGTTCAGCCTTGATCCGAGTGGCAAGTTTCTGCTGATCGCCAACCAGAAGAGCAACGAAATTGTCGTCGTCGAGCGCGATGCCAAGACCGGTCTGCTCGGCAAAACCGTGCAAAAACTGCCGATGGACGCCCCGAGCGACCTGAAGTTTCTAGTGCGACAATAAGCCACAGGCCCCGGTTTACGGGGCCTGTCTCGTTGTATTAATCGCGCTGATATCCGGTAATGCTACAAAGCATTTCAAGCGATCAACCCTCGAGCGTTAAGTTTGCTTCACGGCCCAACCGGGCAAAGCAAGCCAACCGAATACGAGGGTTACCGCCATGAACTTCAATCTCTTCTCGATCATCGCCGCTTCCGCCATCTCCGCCACCGTTGCGTTGCCAGCCAGTGCCAACGTTGAAATAGCCGGCAAAAAATCCCACACCCAGAGCTACACCCAGAAATACCTGCAACAGAGCGCCAACTTCTACGCCGCGCTGGATCACAAAGCCCAACACTGAAATGCCCGCTTCGAACAACTCCCTGTAGGAGCTGCCGAAGGCTGCGATCTTTTGATCTTAAACGTCAAAAGATCGCAGCCTTCGGCAGCTCCTACACGTATGCGTGATCGAAAAATCTCCGCTCGATAGGTTTCCTTCAACGCCGAGATAGACCGGCTAAATAATCAACCAAGCTGATGTTTACTATGGCAAACCCTGAGTGGTTACCGCGGCTTTTTTGATTGATCCTGACGGCACTGAAACATGCCCACGGAGCACATCATGGCCAGTTCAATCATTACTTCAGCCAAGCGCGGCGCCTACCTGGCCATCGGTCTTTACCTGGCCTTGGTGCTGTTTATCAGCATCGCCGCGCAAACCCAACACAGCTTCGACGCACCGATCCAGGTCGCACACCCCGGCATCCAGTTCGAACACCGCGCAGACGTGCTGGTTGATCGCGCTGAACTCGCAGGAGTGGGCGGCGCATGAAAGGCTACAGACTCTGGGTCATCGCCGGGCTGGCACTGATAACCAATGGTGCGGCGTTGCTCGGCTTCGGCCAAGGCTCGGTGGGTGCGCTGGCGCGGGCCATAGAGGCCAATCACAGCATTGCGCACAATATCGAGCGGGCCAACTCCCAAGGGTTGCTGGCCGGCAATCCGCCGATCAAGGCTGAGGTCGATTTTCTTGGGCCGTTTGAAGTGGATTGCTCGGCACTCGGTATGTGCGCCGTGCTGGCTTAGAGTGAGCGAACCATTGTGGCGAGGGGATTCATCCCCGATGGGCCGCGAAGCGGCCCCAGACCCGGCGAACCGGATTATTCTGATACACCGAGGTGTCTGATTTCAGGGCTGCTTCGCCGCCCATCGGGGATGAATCCCCTCGCCACAAGGTGTTCGGCAAGCAGGAAGAGGGGGTTATTTCTTCATGATCGAGGTGAAGAGGTCGGATTCGAGCAAGCGCTGCAACCACGCCTGCAACCGCACATAAGGCGTCTGCGCAAACCACTCGCGATCAACATGCGCAAACTGCCGAACGAACGGCAGCAACGCGATATCCGCGAGACACGGATGATCACTCAGCAAATAATCCCGACCTTCAAGCAACTCATCCAACTGCTGCAAAAACAACGCCCCCTCAGCCCGATAAACTTCCATCGGCTGCTCGGGATAACGCTCGGCATATTTATAGCGGTTCAAATGCACCTTGAATGCCTGATCGTTGGCTTCGATCAACCCGGCAATCCGTGAATCACCGCCAAGCACCCAGTTGTCAGGATCATTCTGCGCCAACGCCCAGCGCATGATCTCCAGGCTCTCATCGATCACCCGACCCTGCGCATCCAGCACCGGCACCGTGCCTTTGGGCGAGATCGCCAGCATCGCGGCCGGTTTGGCCTTGAGGCTGACTTCGACGATCTCCACCGGCACGCCCGAATAACGCAGCGCCATCCGCGCACGCATCGCGTACGGGCAGCGGCGGAACGAGTACAGCGTATTCATTTCACCTCCAGTGTGCTCAAGCCGTTGCCTTGGCGTTGTACCTGAATCTGCACCGGAATTCGTTCGTGCATTTCCTGCACGTGGGAAATCACCGCGACTTTGCGTCCCTGGGCCTGCAAGCCGTCGAGGGCGTCCATCGCCAGTTGCAGCGACTCCGGATCGAGGCTGCCGAAGCCTTCGTCGATGAACAGCGATTCGATTTTCAGCGTGCTCGACGCCATCGATGCCAGCCCCAGTGCAAGGGCCAGCGACACCAGGAAGGTTTCGCCGCCGGACAGCGAATGCACCGAGCGCAATTCGTCGCCCATCTCGGTATCCATCACCAGCAGGCCGAGCATGCTGCCGCCGCGTTTCAAGCGATAGCGTTTGACCAGTTGGCGCAACTGCACGTTGGCGTGATGTACCAGCAGGTCGAGGTTGTAGGCCTGGGCGATCTTGCGGAAGGTGTCGCCGGTGGCCGAGCCGATCAACGCATTCAGGCGCGCCCAGCGCTGGTATTCGGCATAGGCGACGGCGATCTGCTGCGCGAGTGCCTGATTGGCGTTTTGCCGACGCTGATCTTCAGCTTGTTCGGCGCGCAGTTCGGCGCACTGTTGCTCGCTGAGGTTGAACTGGTTCTGCAGCTCGGCGAGAGCGCTGGCGAGTTGCTCGGCATCGAGATTGCCGTTGTGCTGCGCCTGATGATCGGCCAAGCGCTGATCTCGTTCCTGCAGCAGCACCTTGGCCTGTTCGATGGCTTTTTCGTTGTGCTGCAAGCGCTGGCGCAGTTCGCTGAGCTGCGTGTCATCGACGCGCAGCAGGTCTTCGAGACCGCCGTCATCCAGTTCAGGATGGCGTGCGCGCCAGTCGGCAATCTTCTGCGTCAGGTCGCTGTCTTCGCTTTGCAGCGCCTGTAAGCGTTCCTGTTGCGCCTTGAGTTCGGTACCAATTTGCACAAGTTGCGTACGCACGCTCTGCAGTTCCGCAGCGGTGCTGGTTTCGGCGTTGCGCGCCTGATCCACAGCCTGTTCCAGTTGCTGCTGCCAGTGCTCGGCGCTGCTGTGTTCGCCCAACAGTTGCGCCAGTTTCGCCTGACTGGCCTGCTGCTGCTCGGCCAGTGCGCTGAATTGCTGCTCGGCGCTTTGCAGCTGCTGGACGCGGCTGAGCTGGCGATCCTGTTCCTTGTCCAGCGTCTGCTGGCGTTGTTGCTGTTCGGCCAACTCTTCCTTCTGCTGATCAACCTGCGCCAGACGTTCGGCAATCTGCCGATCCAGCTGCATGAAGGTTGCTGCCGGCTCGATGCGCAAGGCCTCGAGGGTTTCGACTGGCAGCAAACTGGCGAACGCGCTGAGCTCTTCGTCGAGACGCTGACGGTCGCTGCTCAGTTCGCGTTGTTGGTTGCTCAAGTGTTGCGCCGCTTGCTGATGCGCAGTTTCGGCATTGCGCAGTTGCTGGGTCAGGCGCGCCGCGTCCTGTTGCAGGGTGAGCAGGGCGCTCTGGCGTTGTTCGTCCTGAGTGATGCTCTGATTCAGTTGATCGTTCTGCCGGGTCAGCCAGGCGTCACGCTTGTCGGCGTCCTGATTGAGCAACTGAGGCGCCAGCGGATGCGCCTGCAGACTCGGCGCCAGTGCCTGAAGCTGGGCGGTCAATTGCTCCTGCTGTTGCAACAGCTCTTTCTGCCGGGCGATCACGCCACCGACGTCGGCGCGCAGCTCGGTGAGTTTTTCCTTGAGCTGATCCACCGCTTGCTGCGCGCTGGCCTGCTCGGACTCATCGTGCCGGCCGAGGCTTTGCAGCAGCGCTTCCGGCTGATGATACGGATGCTCGTTGCTGCCGCAGACCGGGCACGGCTGATCGTCCTGCAACTGCGCGCGCAGCTCTTCGACACTGGCACTGCGCGCCAGACGCTGGCGTTCGAGCAGTTCTCGGGTGACGTTAAGGGTTTGTTCGGCGACGGTCAGCTCGGCCTTGGTTTTCACTCCGTCCTGGGTCAGGCGCTCGCGTTCCTGCTGTGCATCGAGCAGGCGCTGTTGCAGCTCGGCGCCGCGTTTTTCCAGCTCCTGCTGACTGGCCCAGAGTCGTGTCAGGTCTTCGATGGCGCGCAGCTGTTTGCGGTTGTCCTGTAACAGAGTGCCAAGGATGCCGATCTGCTCGGCGACGGCATCCGGCTCGGCGCCGGCCTCTTTGAACAGCACTTCCAGTTGCTGTTTCTGCGTAGCCAACGCGTCGGCGCTGTGCGCGGCGTTCTGTTCGAGGGTCGCCAGTTCGGCCTGGCCCTGGTTCAGGCGATTGCCGATCAGCATCAGCTGTTGCAGGCGATCGCGGTAGGCATTCCATGCATCACTGAGCGGCGCCAGATCCGCACTCTGCTCCAGCTCGGCGGCGATTTTCTGCAGGCGTTCAGCGACTTCGGCCTGTTTCGTCTGCAACGCCTGAATCGCGCTCTGGCCTTCGGTGCAGGCTTGCTCGGCGGACTGCCGGGCCTCGGCGCTGAGTGCGGTGTCCTTGGCGAGACGGGCGAGGGTGCTTTGCTCCTCGAATGCCTGACGCAGCAGCGGGGCGCTTTCGCTGTGTCGCTGCTGCGCTTCGCTGAGGGCGACTTGCGCTGACTCGAGCGCCTGTTCCAGTTGTGTCTGGCGTTCGCCGAGTTCGCCGTGTTGATGAGTGTGCGTGGCAATCTGCGCCGCCAGCGGCGTCAGTTGCGCATCGAGTTCGGTCTTGCGCGCGAACTGGTGACGTTGCGGGGCGAGTTGTTCCAGGCGCGTCAGTTTCAGGCGCTCGCCGGCCAGACCTTCCCACTGTTGCTGCGCACTGTGCAATTGTTCGGCGGCGGCTTGTTGCGCGTCCTGCAACTGGCGCAAATCCTTGAGCCAACTGTGCTGTTGTTCCAGTTGCTTGAGCTGCGCTTGCTGCAACTTCAATTGCTGCTGGGCAGCGTTGAAGCGTTCGTCCAGCTCGGCGCGGGCTTCGGGGGCCAGTGGAGTGACGCCAGTGGCCTGATCCTGCAGCAGCTTGTGCGCTTCGCGGGCCTCTTTGGTCTTGTCGAATGCGCGGCGGCCGAGGCGGGTGTAGAGCGCGGTGTCGGTGAGTTTTTCCAGCAGTTCGCTGCGGTCGTTGTCGTCGGCCTTGAGGAACGCGCTGAACTCACTCTGGGCCAGCAGCACGGCGCGGGTGAATTGTTCGAAATTCAGGCCCAGCGCGGCTTCGAGTTGGGTCTTGTATTCGCCTTTCTGGCTGGCGAGCAGTTGATCCTGATCGATGTCGCGCAGGCTCTGCCGGCTGGCCTGCAACTTGCCGCCGGCCTTCTCGCGGGCACGGTTGGCTTCCCAGCGCGCACGGTAACGGCGGCCATCGACGCCGACGAAATCCACCTCCGCATAACCTTCACCGGTACCACGGCGCAGCAAGGTGCGCGGGTCGCCGGTGGCGATTTCGCCGTCCGCATCCGGAACCTTGGCGTCACGGCCAGTGTTGTTCAGGCGCGGCACGGCGCCGAACAACGCCAGGCACAAGGCGTCGAGCAGGGTACTTTTACCGGCGCCGGTCGGCCCGGTGATCGCGAACAAACCGGCACTGGCCAACGGTTCGGCGGTGAAGTCAATCTCGAACGGCCCGGCCAGCGAGGCGAGGTTCTTCAAACGAATGGCGAGAATCTTCATGGCTGCTCGCCCTCCATCTGTACGTCCTGCAGCAGTTCGGCGAAGTCCTTGAGCGTCTGCTCATCGACCTCGTTGCCATAGTTGTCGAGCCAGGCGCGACTGAACAGTTCTTGCGGAGTGAGTTGATCCAGTTCGACCAGCGCGCTGCCGTCGTCGCTGCCCTCGGCGCCAAGGTTGCCGGCGTACTCGGCGGCGATCCGCACCAGACGCACGGCTTTGCCTTGCAGAGCGTTTTCCACCTGATGGCGCAGATCCGGCTGCGGCTCATCGAGGGTTACGCGCACTTCCAGCCATGGCTGGCGCTGGGTTTCGGCGAGCAGATCGATGTTCGGCAGGTCGGCCAGTTGCAGCAGGATCTCCGCCAGCGGCGCCGGGCCGATGCGTTGCAGGTTGACCGAGCGCGGGATCAGTTTCGGCTCGACGCTGACCAGGGTTTCGCCATCGAGGGTGATGTCGAGAATCTGATGCTGATAGCCGATCTCCGAGAACGACAGCGGAATCGGCGAGCCGCTGTAGCGAATGCGTTCTTCACCGTTGACCTTCTGCGGCTTGTGCAAATGGCCGAGGGCGACGTAGCTGATGCTCGGCCCGAACAGGCTGGCGGGCAGCGCTTCGGCGTTACCGATGATCAGGCTGCGCTCGGAGTCTTCCGAGACCGAACCGCCGGCCATGTGCGCGTGGCTGATGGCGACCAGCGCCTGACCCGGCTGACGCTTGGCATTCGCCGCTTCGATCAGCCATTCATGCACCTGACCGATACCGCGCAGATAGTTGTCGCCCAGATGCGCACCGGTCACTTCAGCCGGACGCAGGAACGGCAGCGCCAGGCACCACGCAGCGATCTCGCCTTGGGCATTCGGCAGCGGCAGCAGCAGACGTTCGGCGTCGAGCTGGCCGTCATCCAGCCACAACACCCGCCCCAGCGCATGGGTCCGCAAACGGCGCATCAACGGCGCCGGCAGCTCGATGCGCGAGCCGGAATCGTGGTTGCCGGCGATCATCACGATGGTCAGCAACGGCTGCTGCTCGTGAGCGCTGACGATGAAATCGTAGAGGCGTTCCTGGGCTTTGACCGGCGGATTGACCGTGTCAAAGATGTCCCCGGCAATCAGCAGCACATCCGGCTGCGCCAGTTGCAGTTGGCGCAGCAGCCATTCGAGAAAGCACGCATGCTCGAAATCGCGCTCCTGGCCATGCAGGTTTTGCCCAAGGTGCCAGTCGGAGGTGTGGAACAGACGCAAGGTGGACTCCGCTACATAAACAGGTGATGGCCGCGGGGAAATGATGGGCGGCTAAAGAGGGGGGAGTTTACTGGCAAACGGGCGGACTTGCCCAAAGGCTTGAAAAATCAGGAGGTCGTGGCGGATGCCGTCTGTCGCTACTGTCAGATCTGACAGTAGTCAGCTATCAGCACCGAGTGGTGGGATTGCCGCTGTCGCCAGGCTGTCAGGCCGGGTTGTCTGCCACTCACGGAGTTGCTTGCATGAAAACGAAATCAACATCTGAAGCCACGAATTCTGATCCTGATATCGACGCACTCAGGCCCATGACCATCAGTAAATTCGCGACCCCCGTGGAGGGCTACGACGGTGGTTTGGGGGTGGCCGGTGTGGAAGGGGGCGTGCATTTTCGGGTGAACCCCTGGCTGCACATGGAGGAGGGCGACGAGTTCAAGGTTTATTGGGCCGACGGGACGGTGCCGGTCTGGAGTAAAACCATCGAACTCGAGGATGAAAACCAAATCGTCAAAGGGGTCATCGACGAGGGGCATATCCGCAGGGGGGATGCCTATCCCGTGTTCTACAGTGTGACCCGCGCGAACCAGGCACCGGAGGAGTCGCCGCTTCAGAGGGTTCTGGTCAAGCTGGATCGCCCGGGCGGTTTCGATGACGACTTTTCCACGCCCGGCAACCAGAACCTGCGCTACCACATTCCCCAAAGCATCATCGACAATGGCGTCGGCCCCGAGGAGGCCGCGGCGGGTGTGCCGATCACGATCCTGCCGTACCCCTTCATGCGTATCAACGACCGTGTAAAGGTGGCGTGGGGCAGCGTAGAGAAAAACGTCCTTGTCGAGCAAAAACATATTGACGACCCCGACGACAACCCGCTGGTCGTGACCATCGATCAAGCACTGATCGAGGAGGCGGGCGACAGCGCCGGGGTGATGGTGATGTACCAGGTGATCGATGAGTGTGGCAACTATCCCGATCCACGTTCCCTATGGTCGGCGCCAACCCGAGTCGTGGTGGATCTGAAAGGAAATCGGCTCGATGCGCCGATCGTGCTGGAGGCCGATCCGCAGACTTACGAAATCGACCTCGACGAATTGAACGATGACGACGTGAACGTTCTGGTCAATACCCCCGCTGGCATCTTCCAGGAGCAGGATGTCGTCGCATTGACCTGGCGAGGAATCAACGCCGAGGGCGCACCGATCAACCATGGCCCGGTAGAGCTGTCGGTGACACGAGTCGGTCTTGCGCTGCCGTTCACTGTGCCGAACGACAAGGTACGAGCCATTGCCAAAGGCCGGGCCAGTGTCTCCTACATACTCAAGCGAACGGGCGTGGCCGATCGGCCGTCCAAGACCGTCGGTATCTCGGTGACGGGGGAGACCTTCCGACTGCCGTCCCCTACTGTGGACGAAGCCCCTACCGGTACGCTGAACCCGGACGAACGCTGGGCCACCGTGCGCATTCCATGGTTTGCGGGACGCGCCGCCAGTGACCTGTTGACGCTGATCTGGGAGGCCACGCGGCCCGGCGGCGGCATCGTCTATTACGAAGACCCGCGCCCGGTTGGCGATGTACCGGATGACGAGCCGGTGTTGCGCAATGTCTCGAACGCGGAGATCCAGCGTTTCGACGGCTTGAAGGTCTCGGTGTTCTATACCGTCGCCAATGATGATGAGGCGACACTCAACGTGCGCGAGTCGTTGCGGTTCGAAATGCAGGTGGGCGAAGTGCAACCGCTGTTCGTGACGCCGCGCGTGGAGGAGGCGGTGCCTGGCACGTCGTTGATCGATCCGGAAGCCGTCCCGCCGCTGGGCTGTAAATTGATTGTGACGTATCTGCAGACACAGCCCGAAGACTTGGTGAATTATCGCTGGCGCGGTACGGGCGGTAACGGCAGCACCAGTGGCTCACTGCGTCTTACAGCGCAAACTGCGGGTAAGGAAGTGCCGTTCACGGTGCCGAAACAGTTTGTGACCAACAACCTCAATCGCCGGATCGTCATCGACTATTTCATCGTGCGTGACGGCAAGACCCTGGGTTACTCCTTTCCACTGACCTTGCGGGTCGGCAATGCCCTGCTGGATTTCGATCCGCCCTCAATTGATGGCGCGCGCGGCGACCAGATCGATGCGAGCGCGGTGCCAGCGGTAGGTGCAACCGTACGTCTGGCTGCGGCGTATGGCTTGAGGGTGGGCGATAGCGGCGAGATCCGCTGGATCGGCGTTGCCGGCGGCGGTACCGCCATCGTGCCGTTTCGCGTGGAGAGCGGAGAAGCGGGGCGCGACAAACTGATCAGCGTGCCGCAGTCGGTGGTGTTGGCCAATGTCGGGCGGGAGATCTCGTTGGATTGCACCGTGGTGCGCCAAGCCGGTGGTCGCCAGTATTCGCGGGTGGCGGTTTATGACGTGCGTGCAACGCTGGGGACAGGACGCTTGCTGGTGATGGGCGCGCGCTCGCGGGGTAATTACCATATGTATGGCGGCGGGACTGCGTGGTTGACCGCGCTGGATGCAACCACCCGGCAGCCGGTCAGGGCCTGGTGGCGGTATAGCGGCGAGGAGGGCGAGGTCAGTGGTGCGACGTTCCGTGACACTCGGCCGGACCGGCTGCTGCATGTGCGGATCAGTGATGATCAGGTGACGATCAATGCGCAGAACCTGTGCGGGAACGGTAATTTTATGTCCGAGGTAGTTTTAAATAACGCAGCCTTTGCGGCGCGGACAGAGCGTGGAGCTCTGGTGGCGTGGGGCAATCCCGGCCGTGGTGGGGATTTGGGAGATTCGTTACCGGCCATTTCTGATGTCATATCGCTGAGTGCTTGCGGTTATGCCTTTGCAGCGCGTCAGGCCGGTGGTGCGGTAGTGGCATGGGGGGTGAGGGGGATGGGAGGAGACGTTTCGGAACCCATTAGTCTTATGCGGGATATCGTGGGAGTGAGCGGCAACGGTTACGCGTTCTGTGCGCTGCGTCGTGACGGGAGCCTGGTGGCGTGGGGAATCCTCGGTTTTGGGGGGGCACTTCCACCGCCGATACCTGCGCTGAGGGTCGTCAAAGTGATCGGCAATCTCAACGCCTTCGCTGCGCTTCGGGCCAATGGTTCGGTAGTGGCTTGGGGGGATCAAACCAACGGAGGTAATTTGCCTGCGGCCATCGCGGCATTGACTGACATCGTTGATATAGTCGCTACCGGCTACGCCTTTGCAGCCCTGTGTGCCAATGGTGCGGTAGTGGCATGGGGCAGTACCGGTAGAGGGGGAGTTGTGCCTGCCGAGATTGGAGTACTGATAGACGTTGTGGAACTGAGCGGAACCGAACGCGCCTTTGCCGCGCGACGCAGCAATGGCAGCGTTGTTGCCTGGGGGGGCGGGGCACACGGCGCAAACGTTCCTGCGCCGATCGCATTACTGACGGATATCCGGACGATAACGGGTAACTATGGATCATTCGTCGCATTGCTGAGCAGCGGGCGGACAGTGGGTTGGGGATCCCAGGCAATTCCGGCGCCAGTTGCATTACTGACTGACATCGTCCAGGTGGTATGCGGGGGAGTTGCTTTTGCCGCGCTGCGGGCCAACGGCACCGTTGTAGCCTGGGGGGGTGCTGATCGAGGTGGTGAAATCCCGGAGGCCATTGCGGCCAGACTGGTCAACGTCCGCGCCATTTATAGCAACACCCATGCCTTCGCCGCGCTGACCTCCAGCGGCGAAGTCGTGACCTGGGGCCGTGGCCCGGCCGGCGGTAACAGCGATGGTGTCGCCGACCAGCTCAACGGCAAAATCTTCTACGAAGCCACAGCGTTGTCCCGTGGTTTGGGAATGCGTGAGACGCGACTGCTTGAAGCGGCAGCAAGTGAACAAACGCTATAACACCATCAACGCCTGAAAGATCGCAGCCTGCGGCAGCGCCTACACGGACTAAATGTAGGAGCTGTCGCAGGCTGCGATCTTTTGCGGTTTACTTCGGATAAAGCGGCGGCAACCCGCTGTCACCCACCGGATCCTGCACCCGTTCCGCCGCCGGAATGGTACGGATCGCCCGCCACAAATCCTCGCCCTGCCAATGCTGCCCGGTCTCGCTGTACAGCGCACCATTGAGCCCGTCCAGCGCGTCCGACAACGGCACAAACCGCGCCGCCATATCTGCCAAAGTCTCCGGCTGCTGCCGCGCCCATGCATCCAGCGCCTGGCGCGTCGCTTGCGGATCATTCGCCTGGCACGCCCGCTTGATGTCGTCCAGCAAAGTGCGCGGGCTCGGCCCGGTTTGGGCGGCGCGATGCACCGCCGGTTGCCAGCGCGCACGCCACCACAGGCCGAATCCGAGCAGGGTGGTGCAGGCGAGGATCAGGGTGCTGAGTTTCCACCACCACAACACATCGTTATCGATGGCGCTCACTTGCAGAGTGCCGGCCGGGGTGTCGACCTGCAGGCTCGGGTTGTTCGCTACTTGCAGGGTGCGCGCCGGCAGGCTGGTGTGTTCCAGATGATCTTCGAAGGTGTTCCACCAGATCACGTCTACCGTCGGCAACTCGATCGCGCCGCTGCGGCTGGGCACCAGCGCTTCGCGTTCTTCACGGCTGCCGATCAGGCCGCGCTCGCCGCTCTGGTTGCTCAGCACCGGTTGATCCGGGTAACGGCGCAAGCCGTTGGCTTCGGTGCCGGGCAGGGCCGGCAACTGCGAACTGGCCAGGCCTTCGGCTTTTAAAGTCAGGCTGCGAGTCAGGGAGTCGCCGACCTGTAGGTGATCCGGCTCCGGATTCCAGCTTTCGCTCAGGCTCAGGCTGCGCGCGGGCAGCCATGGCGCATCGGCGGGGTAGGTCAGCGGTTTCGGTTTGACCGTCAGCGGAATCTCCGAGGAGCTGACGTGCAGCAGCTTGCCCGGTTTCGGGCCCTGCGCGGTCGCGTCCTGAGCCGGCTGAGTGTCGACCAGTGTGGCGCTGAAAGTCTGCGGGGCGATGGTCAGCAAGCCACTGTGCTGCGGGTAGATCGCATAGCGCATCTCGATCACGCCATGACGCACGCCGTTGATGTCTTTTTCGTAGGTGCGGGTGTCGCCCAGTTGCTCGATACGCGCGTCGGCGATCTGCAGCGGGGTCAGGCTGCTATCGTCGTACAGCGACACCGAGTGGTAGATGCGCAGGGTCAGGATCGCCTGGGCCTGCACGTAAACGCTGGACTGGTCGAGACTGGCCTCGATGAACACCGGGTCCAGGTTGTTTTTCTCTTCGCGGCTGTCGCTCTCGACTACTTGCACGGTGATCGGCTGGCTCTGCACCTCACCCAGTTGCAGCGGCGGAATGACCACGCTGCCGTTCTCTTTCGGCAGCAGGGTAATGATCCAGCGCGTGGTGGCGCGGTTGTCGCCATTGAGGGTGTTCAACTGGTTGACCTGACGCGTGCCGCGCACCTCGAACAGCGGTTCCAGCGGCGTCAGGTCGGGTTTGCCGAACTGCGTGACATCATCCGTTTCGAGGGTGAGTTCGACCGTCTCGCCGGAGTTCAGGCGACTGCGATCCACGCTGGCCGTCAGCTCGGCCGCCTGTGCGTTGGCCATGCAGAGCAGCAGGGGCAGCAAGAGAGCGGTGAAACGGGTCATCGAGTTTTTTCCTGATCCTGATGTTGTTGCTGTTCGTACCAGAATTTGCGTCGCAGCAGTTCGCCCGGGTCGTCGGGGATCTTGCCCAGCCATTGTTCCAGTGCCTGACGCTGCTCGCCTTCGAGGTTGTCCTCGCTCGGTCGCAGCGTTGGCACGGTGTCGGTTTCTTCCGCTTCATCGCTGCCTGGCACTTCGTTGGGGCCTGGCTGCGGCGGGGTGGTCGGCGGCGATTCGTTGGCCGACTCGCCGGGCTGCGCCTCGCTCGGGGTGTCACTTTTCACCGCGGGTGGCGGCGTGGTCGCTGGCGGTGGTTCATCGCCGGGCACATTCGGCTGAGCTGGTTGCGGTTGTGGCTCGGCTGGCGGCGGAGTGTTCTTCTGCTTGAGCAGGTTTTCCACCAGGGCCTTATTGGTCAGCGCCGGGCGCAAGTCCGGTTGCAGTTCCAGTGCTTGCTCATAGGCATCGATGGCGGCTTCCAGCTCACCACTTTTCGCCAGGGCGTTGCCACGATTGTAGTGGGCGCGGGCATCGCTGCCTTCGGCGAAACGCTGAGCGGCGCCACTGTAATCGCCGGCCTCGTACAACGCCAGCCCTTGCCACTGGTGATCTTCGAAGTGTTCGGCAGCCTCGGCCGGACGCTTCTGTTTGAGCAGGTGCAGGCCCTGTTGATCGGGGCGCAGCCACAGGTCTTCGAAGTCGAAAGCGTAGCTCGGCTGCGGCAGGCACAACAGCAATGGCAGGCAGAACAACCAGCCACGCCGTCCGGCGCAGGCGGCGAGCAGCAATAGCGGCAACAACAGCCAGTATCCCTGATCGGCCCAAGTGTCGAGGCGCACGGTCTGGCCATCGTCGCGCAAGCTGCGCGGGCCATCGAGCAGGCCGAGGGCGCGCAAATCGGATTCGTCCAGCCGCGCGCTGTGGTACTCGCCGCCGACACTGGCGAGGAATGCGCCAAGGCCCGGGCTGTCGAGTTGCGGCACGCGGATCGCGCCTTGTTCGTCCTTGAGGAAACTGCCGTCCTCCTGAGCGATCGGTGCGCCTTCAGCGGTGCCGATGCCGAGCATCAGCAGTTGTGCCGATTGCTGGCCGAGGGCGTGGCGAATGCCTTGGCGTTCTTCTTCGGTCAGCGAGGAGCCGATCAGCAGAATCCGTCCCTGACCGAGCGCGCCTTGCTTGAGCAAGGCCAATGCTTTGCTTACGCCGAGATCAGCGCGATGGCCGCTTTCCGGCATCAGCGACGGCTTGAGGGCGTCGAGCAGATTGTGGCTGGTCGCCAGGTCATCCGACAGCGGCACCAGGGTGTGCGCGCTGCCGGCGTAGACGACGATCGCGGTCTGCGCGTCGCTGCGTACCTGCAACAGGTCGAACAGCTTGCGCCGGGCCTGTTCCAGTCGCGTTGGCGGTGAGTCGGTGGCGAGCATTTCCGGGGTCAGCTCCAGCACCACCACCAATGGATCGGCAGGCTTCTGGCTGGTCTGTTCGACGCGTTCCCAGCTCGGCCCGAGCAGGGCGACGATGGTCAGCAGCCACGCCACGCCGAGGGCGACCCACGGCAGTTTGCTGGTGCGCCCATTGCCTCCGCTGAGCAGCGTCGAGTGGAACGCCGGCGGCAGAATCATCTGCCAGCGTCCGGCGCGTTTCTGCCGGTGCCAGAGTTGCCAGATCAGCCAGCCGAGCAGCGGCAGGAGCGGCAGCCACCAAGGGCGGAACCAGTGCGGCCAGAGCGCGATCATCGGCGCCTCCGCAGACGCAGGCGCTTGAGACGCTCACGCCAGTCAGGCAACGGACTTTGCAGATACAGCTCCTTGGTAAACAGGCGTTGCAGCGGGTTGTCCGGCCACAATTCGCGGGCGACCAGCAACAGGCTCAGCAGCAGGGCAAAGGCCAGCGGCCACTGATACAAGGCTTGCGTCGGGCGCGCCTGGGTCGGTTGCTGGGTCACCGGTTCGAGTTGATCGAGGGTGTCCCGGATCGCTTGCAGCTCTTTGCCGTCGCGGGCGCGGAAGTATTGGCCGCCGGTGGCGTTGGCGATGGCTTTGAGGGCCGGCTCGTCGAGATCCAGGCTCGGATTGACCCCGAGCAGGCCGGTGCTACCACTGTCTTCGGGGTCGGCGCCGATGCCGATCGGGTAGATTTTCACCCCTTCGCTGGCGGCCAGTTTCGCTGCGGTCAGCGGATCGATTTCGCCGCCGTTGTTGGCGCCGTCGGTGACCAGAATCAACACTCGGCTTTGCGCCGGACGCATACGCAGGCGCTTCAGCGCCAGACCGATCGCATCGCCGATGGCGGTGTTCTTGCCGGCGATGCCGATGCGCGCTTCATCGAGCCAGACGCGCACGGTATGCCGGTCGAACGTCAGCGGTGCCTGCAGATAGGCCTGACTGCCGAACAGGATCAGACCAACGCGGTCGCCATCACGGCTTTCAAGGAAATCGCCGAGCAGATGCTGAACCAGCGACAAGCGACTGACGTCTTCGTCCTGCCACTGCATGTCGGGGAAATCCATCGAGCCGGACACGTCCACCGCCACCAGCAGATCGCGGCCGCTGGCGGCAATCGGCAACGGGTCGCCGAGCCATTGCGGACGCGCGGCGGCGCTCAGCAGCAACAGCCACAGCAGCAGGAACGGCGCTTGCTGGCGCCACGCCGGCAGGTTGGCGCGGGCCCGGCGCCGCGCCAGGCCTTCGAGGTCGGAGAGGAAACTCACGCGCAGCGCCGGCTCGCCGCTGTCGGCCACCGGCAGCACCAGACGCATCAGCCACGGCAGTGGCAGCAGCACGAAGATCCACGGCCAGGCGAACTCAAACATGCTTGCGAATCCAGGTGTCGACGGCTTGGGTC
Source organism: Pseudomonas sp. S150 (assembly GCF_004526365.1). Taxonomy (NCBI): domain Bacteria; kingdom Pseudomonadati; phylum Pseudomonadota; class Gammaproteobacteria; order Pseudomonadales; family Pseudomonadaceae; genus Pseudomonas; species Pseudomonas sp. S150. Next base: position 4,128,691 of record NZ_CP038207.1, on the reverse strand, counting down.
AGGCCGGCGATGGCTTTGTCGTCGAGTTTGCATTCGGGTTTATAGGCGCCTTCGACCAGCACCATCCAGCGCGTCAGGCCGGCGGCCGGGCAACGGTTGTCGAGAAACGCCAGCCATTTGCGGCCGTTGAGCGTGTGACTCTGGCTGTAGGGGTAGTGGTTGCGGCACAGGCGTTTGAGCAGACCGTTGAGCTGCTGCAGCCAGGCACCGGCGGGTGCGCCGTCGTAGGGTTTGGGCATCTGCGCCAGTTCGGCCAGTGCGGCGATGCGCACGGGGTCGAGCGGTTGTTCGGCGCGCACGATCGGGCGTTTCTTGATCGGAATGAACCGGCGCAAACGCCACACGGCGAAGCCCAGCAGCGGCAGCAATAACAGCAGCAGCCACCAGCCCGGCGCTGGCGGCCAGAAGTCTATCGGCGGCGGCGAAATCAGCGGTTGCAGTTGTTCGAGGCCGTTCATCGACTGCTCCCCGGGCGCTGCGGATTGAGGAACTCGCGCATCTGCTCGACCATTTCGCTTTGCGTGCTCAATGGCATCAGCAGCACCCGCAGTTTTTGCGCGAGCAATTCCCAACGGGCGATGCGTGCTTCGGCCTGAGCGCGATAGGTCTGGCGCAGCTCGAAATTCAGCGTGTCGAGTTCCAGCTGTGCGCCTCTTTCCGCGAATCTCAGAAGCCCGGCGGCAGGCAGGGCGTGATCCAGTGGATCGGACAGCGGCAACAGCAACAGATCGCAATGACGCGATAGCAGGCTCAGTTGCTGCTCGGCGCTGTCGGACAGCGCGCGCTCGTCGCAGATCACGATCACCAGGCTGCCCGGGCGCAACACCTCACGCGCCCGGCGCAGCGCCACGCCGAGGGCGTCGCGGTCCGGCTCGCGTTCGCTGTGCAGCGACTGATTGACCTTCACCAGGCGGTTGAGCAATTGCAGCAGGCTCTGCTTGCTGCGGCGCGGTTTGATTTCGTAATGCTCGTTATCGCCGAACACCAGTCCGCCGACCCGGTCGTTGTGCCCCAGCGCCGCCCAGCCGATCAGCGCCGCCGCTTGCGCCGCGAGCACCGACTTGAACATCAGCCCGGAACCGAAAAACAGCCGGGTGCTTTGCTCGACCATGATGAAAATCGGTCGCTCGCGTTCTTCATGGAACAGCTTGGTGTGCGGCTCCTGGGTGCGCGCGGTCACGCGCCAGTCGATGGTGCGCACGTCGTCGCCGGCCTGATAGACCCGCACCTGATCGAAGTCGACCCCGCGACCACGGAATTTCGAGTGATGCAGACCGATCAGCGGACTGCGCTGACTGGGTGTGGAAAACAGCTGCACTTCGCGCACACGGTGGCGCATCTCGATCAGATCGGTGAGGCTGATGCGGATGCCCGGTTCGGACGGCAGAGGGGCGTTCATGGGGGTCAAGCGACGGCTACGACGTCGAGAATCCGCTGCACCACCCGATCCTGATCGATGCCGGCGGCTTCGGCTTCAAACGACAGAATGATGCGGTGCCGCAACACGTCGAACAGCACCGCCTGAATGTCTTCCGGGCTGACGAAGTCGCGACCGGCCAGCCAGGCGTGGGCCCGGGCGCAACGGTCGAGGGCGATCGAGCCACGTGGACTGGCGCCATAGGCGATCCACTCGGCCATTTCCGGATCGAATTTGGCCGGGGTGCGCGTGGCCATGACCAGTTGCACCAGGTATTCCTCCACGGCGTCGGCCATGTACAGACCGAGGATTTCCTTGCGCGCAGCAAAGATCGCCTGCTGGCTGACCCGGCGTTCCGGTTTGGTTTCGCCATTCAGCGCTTCGCCACGGGCCTGCTGCAGGATCCGGCGTTCGACGGCAGCATCCGGGAAACCGATTTTCACGTGCATCAGGAAGCGGTCGAGTTGGGCTTCGGGCAACGGGTAGGTGCCTTCCTGCTCGATCGGGTTCTGCGTGGCCATCACCAGAAACAGCGGCGACAGTTCGTACGTGCTGCGCCCGACACTGACCTGACGTTCGGCCATGGCTTCGAGCAGCGCCGATTGCACCTTGGCCGGGGCGCGGTTGATTTCGTCCGCCAGGACCAGGTTGTGGAAGATCGGCCCTTGCTGGAACACAAAACTGCCGGTTTCCGGGCGATAGATCTCGGTGCCGGTGATGTCGGCCGGCAGCAGGTCAGGGGTGAACTGAATGCGATGGAACTGGGCTTCGATGCCCTCGGCGAGTTCTTTGATCGCTTTGGTCTTGGCCAGACCCGGAGCGCCCTCGACCAGCATGTGGCCGTCGGCGAGCAGGGCGATGAGCAAACGCTCGATGAGTTTTTCCTGGCCGAGAATCTGCGTTGAAAGAAAGGTTCGCAGCGCCAGCAGCGCTTCACGATGTTCCATCGGTGACTGTTCCTGGAAAGGGTGGCCGCAGGCGTTCGGATAACGCCGGGGCTGGGGGCGTTACTTTAATCCATCGAGGGGGGTGGCGACTAACGGCATTTTGCGCAAAGTGCGGGAAATGACCGGGGGATTTGTTGGAATTTTGTAGCCGGGAAGTGATTGGTTGACTGTTCCGGCCCTATCGCGAGCAGGCTCACTCCTACATAGGGGCGTCGTACACCGTACTGTAGGAGTGAGCCTGCTCGCGATGAGGCCCTTCAAGACGCCATCAAATCTGGCTAATGAAAGTGCCAGTCCCATCCAGAATATTCTTCAGGGTTTCTTCAACTTCAGCCAGATCAACCATGTCCGGATTGAAGGTAATTTCCAGCACATCATCGCCATTCAGCGCATCGGCATCCGCCGCCGCGATTTCAATCTTCAGCAGAGTCTTGGACAGGGTGACTTTCACGCCGTCCAGCGTCGAAGGCTCGCCATCCAGGGTGATCTCCAGCTCGTCCTCGTCCGGATAGCGGCTCATCAGAAACATGTCGCCCTTGTCGCTATGGCAGCAGAGCATGGCCATGTTGTCTTCTTCGTCGTCGCACGGGTTGACGATCAGTAGGGCGGTGGTCATTTGCATGGGGGAATTCCTGGCCGACGGGCGCTAAGTGCAATCGAAAGCGCGATTTTGCCAGCCTTGGCGCATTTGCGCTGCTCTCTTGCGTGGTTGCTTTGTTGCTGCCTGCAATACGAGGGCGGGTGAAACCTGGCGGAATCGGTGAAGAGGGAAAATTCCGACAGATGAATCCTGTGTTGAGGGTTGAAATTTCCGAGGACGCCGCAGGGAAAGTTACTTGTTTGAACTTGGCAGCCATTTTCTGCTTTTTCGCTTGTTTTATCGCCACGATTGTCATTATTTTGCGGTTCGAGCGCAAAGGAGTGCGTCAACTCAAACCGAAAAAAAGGACCTCTTTCAATGCATCCGTATTTCGAACGCGCTGAGGAAATTGCACACCTGTCCGACGATCAGATCGAGCAGATTTATCAGCGATATCTGGACGGGGAAAAAAGCGCTGCGCTTCTGGCCGAGTATCAGATCCCTGCCACTGTTCGCAGCTTGCTCAAGGTTTTGCCGCCGATTGTCAGTCAGGATCTGAAGTGCCCTTATTGCGATGTGCCGATGTGGGTACGTCGGCACGCCCGGGGCACTCCGATCTCGCAGCGTCATCCTTACAAGTGCATACGGTGCGAGCACCGATACTCTGCATCCGCCCGCCATGGCCGACGCATGGCGTGTACTTGCCCGGCATGTTGCCAGGTTCATCAGCAACAATTGGCGGCGCAGGCCGAGCGTGATCGCCGCGAACTTGAATCGTGCTTCGGTATACCGAGTCCGGCGGTGCCGTATTCGACCCTTGGGTTTGTGCAGAAACTGACGTTGCTGGCCTTGCTTGACGATGGCAATGCCAACCATCCCGAATGGATCGCGCCGTTGAGCGCGACATCCCGAAGCGAACATCTGGCACCGAGCGTCGAGGCCAGCGAGGAAAGATTGAAGAGTCTGCACGAGGCTGGCGTGTTAGCGGTCGCGACGAGCTCTGATATCAGGGCCTTCGATCGCACTGAGGGTTGCAGTATCAGTGACTATTGCGCAGTGCGCTGGCAGCCTAATGTGGCACTCGGCGGAGTTGCGCGCTGTAATCGGGAAAGTCTGTACCTGACGCTCTATCAGGAGTTGTCCGGCGAGATTCAGGTCGCCTGGAAGAGCGAACTCTACGGGCTGATTTTCGATCTGGCCCGAGAAGAATCGCTTCAATACATCCGTGTGCTGGCCAACGAAGTCAGTTTTTCGTTCACGGCCGAGGCGCGTGCCGAAACGGTTGTGGGGCAACTCCTGCAGGATTTTTCCGTAAGCCAGCTCTATTACTTTGCCCGCCTGGCGGTAAAAAACGCTGCGCACTTTTACGCTACCGGCAACTCCAAAGGTCGCAATCACGCGTCCAACACCATCCCGCGCAACATGCTCGGGACCGCTCAGGACGCCCTGACTCGGAACTGGCGCAAAAACGCACACCGCGATTCGCGGGTACCGCAATCGGCGTTGCATCGGTTGTTGTATGACGTAGTGCTCAAGGACAGCGGTGCCGGGTTTTCCAAGTCGCCGGGAATGTATTGGCGCGATGAACTGGTGCCGCAGTTCTTCTCCCGTGCAGCTTTTGACAGCGACCTGCTCGGTCATTTGAGGCTGTTTTGCCGAGAGTGTGACTCCAGCAATATCGACGCCAGCATGGATAAATTGATCCTGAAAACCATGTGTTACGACTGTGCCACCGTGAGCAAATTCAGGGCTTTCGAGGAGCTGCCTGACTGATGTTGATGGTGGGGGCTAAGCGGCCCAGGAAAAGGGAAGGCATAAGCTCAATGTGGCTGCTTTCCTTTTTTTCTTCGAGGTAGTTCCTGAGGATGTTGCCTTGAATCTTTTTTGAGTTCTGAGGGCTGTTTTCTAAAGTGAATGATAGTGCGGTAAGGAACGTAAAACAGGAGTTGAAAGAGAATCGGGGGGAGTAAGAATACGAAAAGAAAAACTCCTGAAGAGTACGTTGAATAGAATAGAAAATTCTGACCCATGATCCTCAGTTTTGAGTCGCGGCTCATGAGGTCGGTGGAGTTTAAATACGCTTCATAGGTGAAGATAGAGCAAAATAAAAGCAGGACAATGAGCGATAAGGAATATTTTATGAGTGAGAGTTTGTTTGCTCTTTCAAATATCTGGTCGGATATTTTTAAGCATCTGTACAGGAATATTAAGCTGAATATTGGCGCAAATACCGCAATGTAATTCGTGGTTATCCTGGAGCTTAGAGGGAGTTTGGACGACCAGAAGCCGATGTTTTCGATCAGATAGTTTTGTAGAGCAGAATCGAGCAGCATAGGATGGTGCTCGTTAATGATTGGAACTATCAGGTTGATGAGGAGGATCGGCGCCAGCATGGATATAAAACATGCGGTTGATATGGATGGCTCAGGAGTGTTTTGCACCGTGTAATCCTTGTTTGGTGGCCGGCTCAATTAATTGAACCGGCGGGCAGAGTATTAATGCGCTGGCGTCGTTTCAACTAGCGTGAATATCGTGTCATTTATCTTTTCTACGGTTTTGGCATCGAGTAAAGCGGCAACGCCAGCCACGAGGAGGCCGGTAGCGACTACAGCAATTACGGGTGGAAACGAAAAAGCAGCTAGCACTGGTGGTGCTATGAGAGCGACCAGCAACCCTGCTCCGGCTCCTGCGGCAATGCTTTCGAATTCGAGTAACAGGGGTTTCCAGTTTCCATCCTGAAAACCGATGATTGCCTTTTCCACAACAGAATGCGCCTGCACGATTTTTCCGGTTACGCCAAATCCTTTGGCGAGCCGATTGACACTGTCCATGTAGGTCGCCTTGTCCAACGCGTTCAGTGCGTCGACAACCGCACGGGTATCCTGCGGGCTGAGCCTTGCATTCGGGTTGGTTCGCACCTGCTCGAACGTTTGCAGCGCCTCGTTGTAGCTCCTGATCTTTTTCCCTGATACATCCTTTTGAAGATCCATCACCACTTGATGCAGCTTGGCGCCGTATTTCTCGAGGATGAATTTGTTCGCGTCGGCGACGTAAGCCACCGCGCGTTTGTAGTCATCAATACGTTTGGCCTCCGCTTCGGCAGCGATCCGTTGTTTTTCTTCCTCCAGTCGCAGAGCAGCCTGACGCGCCTGCTCTTGTCTTTGCGTCTCTTCAGCTTGTCGCGCCGCTTCGGCGGCCTGCTGTTGGGCGAGGGCCTCGGCCTGTCGCCGAGCTATTTCGGCATACAGTCTGGTCTGGCGGTCTTGAAGATTTGCGATTTGTTCGTTCAGAAGCATGGCGTCGTAAGTGGCTTGTAACTTCGCATATTGTTGCGACGTTTTAATATCCCTTGATTTTTGCTGCAGTTCGGTGTTTTTTTGAAAAAGCAATTCATTGACAATGTTGATGGCTTTGTTTAGCCATGTATCGGGGGTGGGGTGGGTCAGCGGTGGGTGTCTGCTGTCTATAATGTTCAGCTCTGTTTGCAAGCCTTGTTCTAAATTGCGCTTTTTTTCCAGATAGTCACTTTCTATCGCCAGTGTGAGCCCATGCATCGGGTTGCCCAGCGGATAATTCTTGAGAATATCTCCGCGAATGGTGCCAGGGTTCAAATTGATGATTTCCCAGGAGCCATCGCCGTAGATTATTGTTGTCGGAAGTTCAAGTTGTCGCATGTGTTGATTCCTTTCTTTGATAGAGACCCGTTCCGTGGGTCGGTTTGATAACTGATGTCTGATTTTTTATGAGGTGTGCTTATATAGATAGCACTGCCGATTTTTGCGTTCAAATCGTGCTGTAGGAATTTGGTCTTCAAATTATGTGAGACATTTCTTGTCAGTTTGTAAGGATTCTTTAGTGTGTTTCTACTTGTTGTTTTTACTGGTTTTTTTGGTGCGAACAATCGAAGGCTGTGTAAGCTTTGGCTGGGTGATTTTCCAAAGAGGAAAGGTGCGGCAGGAACGAATTTAAGGTAATCGGTCATTTCAGGTGCGCTTGCCTGTTGAACGGCCACCTGAAGCGCGAGAATTCTCTTTGGCTGCTAATGTTTACCGGTGCGCGGGGCCGCGTTTACGTGCCAATGACCGAATATGTCGCAGCACCGCAAGCAGACACATTGTCGCACCCATTAAGCTGCGCAACGGATGAGCACCCGTAAAGACATTGTCGGCAGCCTCGACAGTCGTTTTTGCAGATGCCCATTCAATGGAAGGTGAATGTGACCTGAGTGTCTCGTCCAGCTTCACCCACCTGTCCCCCTGTTTCCTCTGCCCGAGAATCAGGAACAGGGCGACACAAGCCCCGAAAGGGGTGTTGCACGCGACGCTTTCCATCAATAACAAGCTTAAGCGGAGTACCACAGATGGCGTTCTTCACCGCAGCCAGCAAAGCCGACTTCCAGCACCAACTGCAAGCGGCACTGGCGCAGCACATCAGTGAACAGGCACTGCCACAAGTGGCGCTGTTCGCTGAACAATTCTTCGGCATCATTTCCCTGGACGAGCTGACTCAACGTCGCCTCTCCGACCTCGCTGGCTGTACTCTTTCCGCGTGGCGCCTGCTTGAGCGCTTCGATCACGCGCAACCGCAAGTGCGCGTCTACAACCCTGATTACGAGCGTCATGGCTGGCAGTCGACCCACACCGCGGTCGAAGTCCTGCACCACGACCTGCCATTTCTGGTCGACTCGGTCCGCACCGAGCTGAACCGTCGCGGCTACAGCATCCACACCCTGCAGACCACCGTGCTCAGCGTACGTCGTGGCAGCAAGGGCGAGCTGCTGGAAATCCTGCCCAAGGGCAGCACCGGCGAAGGCGTGCTGCACGAGTCGCTGATGTACCTGGAAATCGACCGCTGCGCCAACGCGGCTGAACTGAATGTGCTGAGCAAAGAACTGGAGCAGGTGCTCGGTGAAGTGCGCGTCGCGGTCGCTGATTTCGAGCCGATGAAGGCCAAGGTGCAGGAGATCCTCACCAAGCTCGATCACAGCGCATTCGCCGTCGATGCCGACGAAAAGACCGAAATCAAGAGCTTCCTGGAATGGCTGGTGGGCAACCACTTCACCTTCCTCGGCTACGAAGAGTTCACCGTTGTCGATCAGGCCGATGGCGGCCACATCGAATACGACCAGAATTCCTTCCTCGGTCTGACCAAACTGCTGCGCACCGGTCTGACCAACGAAGACCGGCACATCGAAGACTACGCAGTGAACTACCTGCGCGAACCGACCCTGTTGTCGTTCGCCAAGGCTGCGCACCCGAGCCGCGTGCACCGTCCGGCCTACCCGGACTACGTGTCGATCCGTGAAATCGACGCTGACGGCAACGTCATCAAGGAACACCGCTTCATGGGCCTGTACACCTCCTCGGTTTATGGCGAGAGCGTGCGGGTCATTCCGTTCATCCGTCGCAAGGTCGAAGAAATCGAACGCCGCTCCGGCTTCCAATCCAAGGCTCACCTGGGCAAGGAACTGGCGCAGGTCCTCGAAGTGCTGCCGCGTGATGACCTGTTCCAGACCCCGGTCGACGAGCTGTTCAGCACCGTGATGTCGATCGTGCAGATCCAGGAACGCAACAAGATCCGCGTGTTCCTGCGCAAAGACCCGTACGGTCGCTTCTGCTACTGCCTGGCCTACGTGCCGCGCGACATCTATTCCACCGAAGTGCGCCAGAAGATCCAGCAGGTGCTGATGGAGCGCCTGAAGGCCACCGACTGCGAGTTCTGGACCTTCTTCTCCGAGTCCGTGCTGGCCCGCGTGCAGTTGATCCTGCGCGTCGATCCGAAGAACCGCATCGACATCGATCCGCTGCTGCTGGAAAAAGAAGTGGTACAGGCCTGCCGCAGCTGGCAGGACGACTACGCCGCACTGACCGTCGAAAGCTTCGGCGAAGCCCACGGCACCAACGTGCTGGCGGATTTCCCGAAAGGCTTCCCGGCAGGTTACCGCGAGCGTTTCGCGGCGCATTCGGCTGTGGTCGACATGCAGCACCTGCTGAGCCTGAACGAAAAAAATCCGCTGGTGATGAGCTTCTATCAGCCGCTGGGCCAGGTGTCCGGTCAGCGCGAGCTGCATTGCAAGCTGTACCACGCCGACACCCCGCTGGCGCTGTCCGACGTCTTGCCGATTCTGGAAAACCTCGGCCTGCGCGTGCTGGGTGAGTTCCCGTACCGTTTGCGTCACACCAATGGCCGCGAGTTCTGGATTCATGACTTCGCGTTCACTGCGGCGGAAGGCCTGGAGCTGGATATCCAGCAACTCAACGACACCCTGCAGGACGCGTTCGTCCACATCGTCCGTGGCGATGCCGAGAACGATGCGTTCAACCGTCTGGTGCTGACCGCCGGTCTGCCATGGCGCGATGTGGCGCTGCTGCGTGCCTACGCCCGTTACCTGAAGCAGATTCGTCTGGGCTTCGACCTGGGTTACATCGCCAGCACCCTGAACAACCACACCGACATCGCTCGCGAGCTGACCCGGTTGTTCAAGACCCGTTTTTACCTGGCGCGCAAGCTGGGCAGCGAAGATCTGGAAGACAAGCAACAGCGTCTGGAACAAGCAATTCTGACCGCACTGGACGACGTTCAGGTGCTCAACGAAGACCGCATCCTGCGTCGTTACCTGGACCTGATCAAAGCCACCCTGCGCACCAACTTCTATCAGACTGACGCCAACGGCCAGAACAAGTCGTACTTCAGCTTCAAGTTCAACCCGCACGCGATTCCTGAGCTGCCGAAGCCGGTACCGAAGTTCGAAATCTTCGTTTACTCGCCACGTGTCGAAGGCGTGCACCTGCGCTTCGGCAACGTTGCGCGCGGTGGTCTGCGCTGGTCCGACCGTGAAGAAGACTTCCGTACCGAAGTCCTCGGCCTGGTAAAAGCCCAGCAAGTGAAGAACTCGGTCATCGTGCCGGTGGGTGCGAAGGGCGGCTTCCTGCCGCGTCGCCTGCCACTGGGCGGCAGCCGTGACGAGATCGCGGCCGAAGGCATCGCCTGCTACCGCATCTTCATCTCCGGTCTGCTGGACATCACCGACAACCTGAAAGACGGCGCGCTGGTACCGCCGGCCAACGTCGTGCGTCATGACGACGATGACCCGTACCTGGTAGTGGCCGCGGACAAGGGCACTGCAACCTTCTCCGACATCGCCAACGGCATCGCCATCGACTACGGCTTCTGGCTGGGTGACGCGTTCGCTTCCGGTGGTTCCGCCGGTTACGACCACAAGAAAATGGGCATCACCGCCAAGGGCGCGTGGGTCGGCGTACAGCGCCACTTCCGCGAGCGCGGCATCAATGTTCAGGAAGACAGCATCACCGTGGTCGGCGTGGGTGACATGGCCGGTGACGTATTCGGTAACGGCCTGTTGATGTCCGACAAGCTGCAACTGGTTGCCGCGTTCAACCACATGCACATCTTCATCGATCCGAACCCGAACCCGGCGACCAGCTTCGTCGAGCGTCAGCGCATGTTCGACCTGCCGCGTTCGGCCTGGACCGACTACGACACCAGCATCATGTCCGAAGGCGGCGGCATCTTCTCGCGCAGCGCGAAGAGCATCGCCATCTCGCCGCAGATGAAAGAACGCTTCGACATCAAGGCCGACAAGCTGACCCCGACCGAACTGCTGAACGCCTTGCTCAAGGCGCCGGTGGATCTGCTGTGGAACGGCGGTATCGGTACTTACGTCAAGGCCAGCAGCGAAAGCCATGCCGACGTGGGCGACAAGGCCAACGACGCACTGCGCGTGAACGGCAACGAGCTGCGCTGCAAAGTCGTGGGCGAGGGCGGTAACCTCGGCATGACCCAACTGGGTCGCGTGGAATTCGGTCTGAATGGCGGCGGCTCCAACACCGACTTCATCGACAACGCCGGTGGCGTGGACTGCTCCGACCACGAAGTGAACATCAAGATCCTGCTGAACGAAGTGGTTCAGGCCGGCGACATGACCGACAAGCAACGCAACCAGTTGCTGGCGAGCATGACCGACGAAGTCGGTGGTCTGGTGCTGGGCAACAACTACAAGCAGACCCAGGCCCTGTCCCTGGCGGCGCGTCGTGCCTACGAGCGCATTGCCGAGTACAAGCGTCTGATGAGCGATCTGGAAGGCCGTGGCAAGCTGGACCGTGCCATCGAGTTCCTGCCGACCGAAGAGCAGATCAACGAGCGCGTTGCGGCAGGCCATGGTCTGACCCGTCCCGAGCTGTCGGTGCTGATCTCGTACAGCAAGATCGACCTCAAGGAACAGCTGCTGAACTCGCTGGTGCCGGACGACGACTACCTGACCCGCGACATGGAAACGGCGTTCCCGCCGACCCTGGTCAGCAAGTTCTCCGAAGCCATGCGTCGTCACCGTCTGAAGCGCGAGATCGTCAGCACCCAGATCGCCAACGATCTGGTCAACCACATGGGCATCACCTTCGTTCAGCGACTCAAAGAGTCGACCGGCATGAGCCCGGCGAACGTGGCCGGCGCCTACGTGATCGTGCGTGACATCTTCCACCTCCCGCACTGGTTCCGTCAGATCGAAGCGCTCGACTATCAGGTCTCCGCTGACGTGCAACTGGAGCTGATGGACGAGCTGATGCGTCTGGGCCGTCGCGCTACGCGCTGGTTCCTGCGTGCCCGTCGCAACGAGCAGAACGCTGCCCGTGACGTCGCGCACTTCGGTCCGCACCTCAAGGAGCTGGGGCTGAAGCTCGACGAACTGCTGAGCGGCGAAATCCGTGAAAACTGGCAGGCGCGTTATCAGGCTTACGTCGCGGCCGGTGTGCCGGAGTTGCTGGCGCGTATGGTGGCGGGTACCTCGCACCTGTACACCCTGCTGCCGATCATCGAAGCGTCCGACGTCACTGGCCAGGATCCGGCCGAAGTGGCCAAGGCCTACTTCGCCGTGGGCAGTGCGCTGGACATCACCTGGTACCTGCAACAGATCAGCGCGCTGCCGGTTGAAAACAACTGGCAGGCCCTGGCCCGTGAAGCGTTCCGTGACGATGTGGACTGGCAGCAACGTGCGATCACCATCTCTGTCCCTGCAACAGGGCGACGGCACTCAGGACGTGGAAGCACGCCTGGCGCTGTGGATGGCACAGCACGAAAGCATGATCGAGCGCTGGCGCGCCATGCTGGTGGAAATCCGTGCGGCGAGCGGCACTGACTACGCCATGTATGCAGTAGCCAACCGTGAACTGCTTGACCTCGCGTTGAGCGGGCAAGCGGTGGTGCCTGCGGCTGCTGCGAATGCCGAGCTTGAACTGGCCTGAGTAGTGGTTGAATGAAAAAGCCCCTGCATTGTGAGATGCAGGGGTTTTTTTATGTCTGTTGGTTTTGTGGTGGTCGGGCTGGCCCCTTCGCGAGCAGGCTCACTCCTACAAGGGAAACGCATTCCAACTGTAGGAGTGAGCCTGCTCGCGATGGCGCCCTTTATATCAATACAACTTATGTGCTTGTTTACTATCGAGCATCGACACTTTATCTGTCGGTCTGGTCAATAAATTACTCAGCGACTGATCAAACTTCTGCAGCGCCCGAACTTGCACATCCTGCTGTTGATTAATATCCGCGACAATCTCTTCCGAACGTTTGAAGTCCGCCCACACCGGCGTCAGTTCTTTGGCCTCCGAACCTTTCGCCGTGCCGATGTAATTCAACTTCGCATCATAAAAATCCGCACTGACATCGGCCTTGATGTCGGAGCTGCGCGAGGTAATCAACTGGCTGTGGGCGTCGACGATCGCCACCACATCGGGATGCGCCGCGCGCAGGCTCTGCATGTCCGGGTACACCGTGACCGAGCCGAACTGCCGTTGCAGCGAGGCCTTGACCCAGTCCACCGCCATGTCCGGTTTCGAGGTGTTGACGTAGGCGTCGTGGATCGGCTGCACCAGCAGGCTCTGGCCGAAACCGGTGCCGGCGTTGGCCTGATAGTCACGCAGGTATTCGCGGTTGGTCTGGGTGCTGGGGCTGTAGACCACGCCCAGTGAAACGCCGGGACCGCTTTGCACCTGGGCGGCGCTGCTGCGGCCGACCGGTTGGGTGAACAGGGTATCGAGGGACGACACCGCTTTCGGCGCGGTGGGTACTGAACAGGCGGACAAGGCTAAAACCGATATCGCCAGGGTACTGGCAAAGGCAAGTTTCATGATGAGTCTCCCGTGAAGCAACTTCAGTCGGAAAGTCAGCGTTGTCGCGGCTGTGGGTGACGGGCGCACGACAGTTGATTCAGACTAAACCCGCCAACCTGTAAATAAGCTGACAATTTTTCGATTGTGGCGATGCATTAGTTTTATTGGCTTTAAGGCGAATCGGTTAATTGCCTCGGGAAATAAAAAGGCGCAAAACAGTGTTTTGCGCCTTTTTATTTATGGCTGTGCCAACAACCATCAGTTTTTCAAGGGGATCAGTACTTGCTCGTCCGGGGCCAACACCATGAACACCAGCAACTTCGCCGGTTTGCTGTTGCTGGCGTTTTTCGACACCAGGTGTTCGGAGCCGGCCGGTTCGTACCAGAACTGGCCTTTCTTGTAGGTGATCGCCTGTTCGCCCTTGACCTGGGAAATCACTTCGCCTTCGAGCACGTAGGCCATGGCGGTGCCGTCGTGTTTGTGGGCGATCGAGGACTGGCCGGGTTTGTAGTCGACTTCGATCATCATGGCTTTCTTGCCGGGGGCGTTTTTCAGCATTTGGTCTTGCAGGACGGTGACTTTCTCGGATGGGTCGTGAGCCAGGGCGGCGGCAGATACAGACAGGGCGAGAATGGCGGTGAAGAGGTGCAGGGCTTTCATGTTCGATCACCAGTTGGGGAGGGGTGGTGACCACAGTAGTCTGCGGGGTGGGGTATTCAAACGGCCAATATTCGGGAAGATCGGGTGACCAATCAGCAGTGCGGTGGTGCGGCGGAATACGCCTTCGCGAGCAAGCCCGCTCCCACAGTTGAACGCATTCCAATGTGGGAGCGGGCTTGCTCGCGAAGGCGTCCGGTCAGACGATGGGGAAACTGTTGAAATCCACACTATTGGCCAAGCGGCTATCAATCAGGTCAATAAACCCCTGCGCCTCGGGCCGGTTGAAGTGCGCCTGCATCGCCGCTTCCGACTGCCAGCGCGCACTCACCGTCCAGCGTTGGCTGTCCTCGGGGCAGCGGTCGACCATATAGGCGTCGCAGCCCGGTGTCTGGCGCAGGGTGTCGACGATCTTCTGCAACTGCCGGCCGAGTTCTTCAGAACGGCCGGCGGCGGCGCGCACCTGAACGGTGTTGATCACTTCGTTGGACATTGCTCACACTCCTGAATCAGGCCGGACGAATCCTGCTCATTGAGGGATAACGCCCATGCAGAATAGGCCTGCACCTGCTGATCACCAATAACCAATCGGCGGTTAATCACCCAGACCAATCATTCACGCCACTTGTTGCAGAATGTCGCGCAGGCGATCCAGAGCGGTGTCGATATCGAGGGTTTCAATGGCGCCGAAGCCGAAGTACAGGCCGCTCTTCACCGGCTGTTGATAATGAAAAATGTCGATGGAATACAGCCCGACCTCGACTTTTTTCGCCAGTTCGATCACCAGCGCCAGGTCGATCGGCACCTTGCACAGCACCGCCATGTGGAACCCGGCACTGGGCGGTATCGCTTCCAGCCACGGCGCCAGATCCGTGGCCATGCGCGCCAGAATTCGCTCGCGGCGCTGGGCGTAAATCCCGTGGCAACGGCGGATGTGCTTGAGCAGGCAGCCTTCGGCAATGAACTTGGCCAGCGCCCATTGCGGCAGGGTCGAGGCGTGCAGGTCGGTGAGTTGTTTGGCGCGGATCACCGCTTCGAGAATCGCCGGCGGCAGGATCGCGTAACCCAGGCGCAGCTCCGGCAGCAGGGTCTTGGAGAAGGTGCCGACGTAGGCGACGATGCCGCGCTGATCGAGGCTGAACAGAGAGTCCGTAGGCCGCCCTTCGTAGCGGAATTCGCTGTCGTAGTCGTCCTCGACGATGATCGCGCCCAGCTCATAAGCGCGGGCGAGCAAGGCTTCGCGGCGCGCCTGGCTCATCGGCATGCCCAGCGGGAACTGGTGCGACGGCGTGACATAAATCATCCGCGTGCCCTCGGGAATCTGTTCGACCACAATCCCTTCGGCATCCACCGGGATTCCGACCACTTCGGCACCGTGGGTGCCGAACAGCAGGCGCGCGGGCGGATAACCCGGGTCTTCCATCGCCACCCGGCTGCCGGGGCTGATCAGCACGCGGGTGATCAGGTCCAGCGCCTGTTGCGCGCCGTTGCACACCACGATGTCTTCGTCCTGGCAGTTGATCCCGCGCGAAAACGCGATGTGCCGGGCAATCGCATTGCGCAGCGCCGGCAGGCCTTCGGGCACACTGTAGAAACCTTTGGAGCCGGCCATCTGGCGCATCGCGTGCGACACGCAACGGCGCCAGTCGTCATGTGGGAACTGGCCCTTGCTGGTGGCGCCGCCGATGAAGTCGTAGCGCAGCGAACCTTCCAGCG
This sequence comes from Pseudomonas sp. S150, assembly GCF_004526365.1. Taxonomy (NCBI): domain Bacteria; kingdom Pseudomonadati; phylum Pseudomonadota; class Gammaproteobacteria; order Pseudomonadales; family Pseudomonadaceae; genus Pseudomonas; species Pseudomonas sp. S150. Next base: position 4,113,256 of record NZ_CP038207.1, on the reverse strand, counting down.
ACGGGTGGCGCAAGAACACCGGCAGATTGCGCCAGCGCTCGATCACCTCGGCGCTGGCCAGTTCGGTGTGGCTTTGCTTGCGCTGAATCTGCGCCGGGCGGGCGTTGACGTAGGTGCCTTTGCCGATCACCCCGGTGAGGAAATTTTCGTAAGTCAGCTGCGCGTAGGTGTCGGAAATGGTCTTGCGCGAGATCCCCAGTTGCTCGGCCAGCAAGCGGCTGGGCGGCAACTGCGTACCGGCGGCCAGACGCCCGGACTCGATGGCGCCGCGCAGCTGGTTGTACAGCTGGCCGGCGAGGTCCTTGCGGCCATTGATCACGACGTGAAGTTCCATACCGACGCGGCTCCGGAGGGCGATTGAAGTGTCGGCCAGATTACCGCTGTTGGTTGATTGGCAGTAGTTGCGCAGCACAAAAAACCGAAATTGGTCACCGTCCCCCTTGTAGGAGTGAGCCTGCTCGCGATGACGTCGGCACATCCAACATGGCGGTGACTGAATGACCGCTATCGCGAGCAGGCTCACTCCTACAAGGTTGTGTGTTTGGCCGGGGGACAGTGGTGTAGCGATATTCCGTGGAATTGGGGCTGTAACGCTGGCAGTTCTGCGCTTACCGTGAACTCATCATTCCGCTTCCCGAGACCTGCCATGTCCCCGCGTCTGGACTACTACAACGCATCGCCCAAGGCGATGAAAGCGATGATCGCCATGGAGGCGCTGACCAGCGACCTGAGCATCGAGGCGCCGCTGTTGCAACTGATCAGGATCCGCGCCTCGCAGCTCAACGGCTGCGCGTTCTGCACCGACATGCATTCGGTGGACGCGCGGCGGGCCGGGGAGAGTGATCGGCGTTTGTATGCGATCGCGGTGTGGCGCGACAGCGGCTTTTTCAATCCCCGTGAACGCGCCGCCCTGGGCTGGGCTGAGGCCGTGACGCTATTGGCGGAAAGTCATGTGCCGGACGAGGTTTACCAGCAGGCCAAAGCGCAATTCAGCGAAGCCGAACTGGTGGATCTGACCATGGCCGTCACCACCATCAACAGCTGGAATCGCCTGGCCGTAAGCTTCCGCCAAACCCCAAGCGACTGACGTGCATACCCTGTGATTGAGGTGTTCCTTGTGGTGAGGGGATTCATCCCCGATGGCCTGCGTAGCAGGCCCAACATTGACGACTGCTGCGCAGCCGATCGGGGATAAATCCCCTCGCCACAGGTGTGTTTCCCCTTCCTTTAGGTGTGTGAGTTTCTTAGCCTCAGGTGTTTTGACTCATTTATTGGTTAATGGGGAGGTTCCGTTATTGGCGGGTGGGCGTTGTGGTTTGACTGAGGTGCCGAAGGTGTTGCCCATGCGTGTTCCAGTTGCGGCCGGGGTTGCGAGGCCAACCTGATTTGGTGGCCGTTTGTTCACGGGAACGTTCATTGCTTCCTGATTCTTCTGCGCAGCGGCAGCGCCCTCGGGATTGTTGCCCATCTGCTGACTCAGACAATCGTAATTCGGCGCCTTGTAGCCGCCCACCGTCACCTCCACACAGCCCAGCGGCTGTTCGGCGTGGGCACTGGCGAAGGCGCTCAGCAGCAGCCCGCCGAGGGCGATTTTCCACAGTGATTTCATGCAAGCCTCCTGGCCGGCCCGAAGCGGCCGTTCTCTGTATGGAGTCTAGTGCAAGCCTCGCGCAAATCCCGTGATGGTTTTTTTGCACCGTCCGTCACACCAGATTCATAAACAGCCATCAGGATGACGGTTTTCAGGGGTACGTCAGCCGTGCAGCGAGGCAGTTCCAGGGACGGTCTTCAGCGTTCAGCGACTCTCGTGCGCCGGGTGAGTCTGGGGCTGCTGCTTGGCTGGTTCAGCGGTGCGGCGACAGCCGAACCGGTGCCGGCCGATTTGCGCATGACGCTGCACATCCCGGCGCAGGATCTGGCCCGGGCGCTGGATCAGTACAGCCATGCCACGGGCATTGCAGTGCTGGTCGACAGTCAGTTGAGTCGTGGCCGGCGCTCATTGGCGGTCGATGGCGAATACACCGCTGCCGACGCCTTGCGCCGTTTGCTCGGCGGCAGTGGCCTGATGGCGCGTTACGCCCGCGACGATGCGTTCACCTTGCAGGTGGCGCAGGTCGAGGACGTGCCGTCGGCCCCGGACAAAACCACGCCGGCCAGCGCCGCTGTGAGTCGCAGCTACGCCACCGCCGTACAAGCGGCGATCGAGCGCAACCTGTGCCGTTCGCCACTGACTCGTCCGGGCAGTTATCGCGCGGTGTTGCAGGTCTGGGTCGGGCGCGACGGCGTGGTGCAGCACAACCGGTTGGTCACCACCACCGGTGATGTACGGCGCGATACCGCGCTGGTGGAGAGCTTTCGCAATCTCAGGATCGACCGGCCGACGCCCAGCGCGTTGCGTCAGCCGGTCACGTTGCTGTTGTTACCGGAGTCGTCAGGGAAACGCATGGAATGCACCAAATGGGAAGGAGTTTCCGGGGGATGAAAGACACCGGACAAGGTTCGATGGTCCAGCTGTTCCTGACGTCCTACGAGGACTTTCGGGTGCGCTTGCGACGCCGTCTGGGCTCGGAAGACCTGGCCAACGACGTGCTGCACGAAACCTACCTGCGGGTCGACCGCATGGAAACGCCGCCGAACCTGCTGCGGCCCAATGCCTACCTCTATCGCATGGCCCTGAACATCGCCGCCGACCGCCGTCAGGCCGATGCGCGCCTGCTCACCGGCGAGGAAGTCGAAGAGCTGCTACAGATCGGCGACGAGGCGCTGGACCCGGCGCGGGTGGTGGGTGGGCAGAAGGAAATCCAGTCGCTGCTCAGCGCCCTCTATGAGCTGCCCGCGCGGCGGCGAAGGATCTTCATCGCGGCGCGGCTGGAAGAGGCGCCGCACCTGGAAATCTCCCAGCGCTTCGGCATCTCCACACGCATGGTCGAGAAGGAAATCAAAGCTGCATTGGGCTTCTGCGCCGCGAAACTGGAAAGAAAAGTGTTTCAGCGGTTCGGTCGCGGGGCCGGAAAACCGTCTTCTGAATAGTGCCCGATCAATTCGTTGAGAACCTGCGCGTTTGAACATCTTTCGACTGACACCTGCCAAGCCATCGGCGGCCGACAATCTGCACAGCGAAGCCCACGACTGGTTGGTCCTGCTGACCTCCGGCCGCGCCACTGTGGCCGACGCCCGCGCCTTGCGCGACTGGTGCGCGCAAAGCGCCGAACATGCCCGCGCTTTCGAAGAGGCCAAGGTGTTGTGGCACAACCTGCAGCCTGCCACTGAAATGCTGCAGTCGCCTCGGCGCTTCGGTCGCCGGGCCTTTCTCGGTGGTGCCATCGCTGCATCGGCGGCGTTCCTGCTGGTGCGCGGGACGATTCCGGGTGGCTTTGAAGGGCTCGGCGCCGATTACATCACCGAGGTCGGCCAGCAGAAGCGTTTCGAACCGGCCGATGGCGTAAGCCTGGAGCTCAACACCCAGACCCGTATCAACCAGCGCTCTGGCGATGATGGTGTGCAGGGTTTCGAACTGGTCAGCGGCGAAGTCGAAGTGCAGACCGCGCGGCTGCCATTGGCGATGCAGGCCGGGGGAGGGTGGTTGCGGGCGAGCCAAGCGCGGTTCAATTTGCGCAACACGGATCAGCGAGTGTGCGTGACGTGCCTCGATGGTTCGGTGGACGTCAATGTCGATGGCCGCAGCCTGCGCTTGCAACCCGGTGAACAACTGACCTACGACGCGCAGCAAGTGGGCGCAGTGCAAAGCGTCGACACCGCCGCAGTGATGAACTGGCGCCAACAGGTACTGGTATTCAACGGCGCGACCCTCAGCCAGATGATCGACGAGATCAACCGCTACCGCCCCGGCATGTTGCTGCTGCTCAACCGCGACCTCGGCCAACGCCGCGTCCAGGCCCGCTTCAGCCTCGACCAACTCGCCGGCGTCGCCCTGCTGATCCGCGACGCCTACGGCGTCAAATGCACCGAACTCCCCGGCGGCGTCGTCGTCCTCAGCTAACCCCAATCCCACCACCCCCTGTGGGAGCGAGCTTGCTCGCGAAGGCGGCCTTCCAGCCAACTCATCTCTCTCAGACTGCATACCATCCACTTGTAGGAGTGAGCCCGCTCGCGATGACGGCCCGACAGCCGACCAATATCTACCGGCTTGTGGGAGCTGACCTACCAGCGATGACAGCTCACAAGCCAACCATTCCCCAACTGACCAAACCCAATCCAACTGTGGGAGCGGGCTTGCTCGCGAAGGCGTCCATTCAGCCAAATCATCATAAACTGACCCACTGCATTCGCGAGCAAGCCCGCTCCCACAGGTTTTTGCAGTGATTCAGGTTATTGCAGCGGCCCCATCACCTGCCGATACCGCTCCACCCCCTGCGCCGTCTCCCGCGTCAACCGAACCTCCAACCCCACCGGATCCTCCCGCCGATTGCCACTCAACTGCCGCCACCCCTTATCCACCTCCCAAACCCGCACCTGCACATCACTCACACCCTGCAACACCGCCACCCCAGCCCCCGGCGCCGGCAACGGATAACGACTGCGCGCCTCAGCCACCGCCCGATACAACGTATCCCCCTTGACCCACCAACGCACCCGCTGCAAGGCCCCAGGCTGATCCGCCGCACTACGAATGATATCCAGCCGAAACCCCTTGCTATCACTGCTCCGCACCGTCAGCGCAGGCGGCGCGCTCGGCGGCTCATCATCCACGCCAACCTTCTTCGGCTCAGTCAATTCAATCCCCGCACGCATCTCCACATCACGCTGCAACTGATTCAACGCCCGCAACAAACTGTCGCTCTGCTCACTGCTCGCCTGCAAATGACTGTCCGCCCGCGTCACACTGTCCAGCCCGCGCCACGCAATCAAACTGACCACCGCCATCAGCAAAATAGCGACCATCACCTCGATCAGGGTAAAGCCCCGTTGATCGTTCATTGCACACTGATCCTGCCACTGGCATCACGCAGCACACTCAGCCGATTCAGCCCATCAGACAGGGTCAATTGCAGTGGCGGATTAATCCACTCGGCGTTAAGCACAACCTTCTGCTTCGGCTCCACCCGCACCTCCAGCTTCGGACTCTGCCAGGTGCGCGGCCGCAACTGCGGATCATCCTTGAAATGCTCAAACCCCCGACCACTGTCACCGCGCCGACTGAACCGAAACCCTTTGCCATCGCTCAGCCAAACAATCGGCCGACCATCAGCCCGCGCCTCCGCCTGCGCCACCTGCAGTAACTGCGCCACCCGCTCGGCGTCCTTGCGCAGCAATTGCAGCGGATCCGGCTTGATACTCAGACTGATCGCCGCACTGGCGATCCCGATGATCACCAGCACCACCATCAACTCGATCAGCGTAAAGCCCTGTTGCTTGCCCACATTCATCGGTTGCGCACTCCGTTGCGTCCTGCCCCGTCCCAAAAAAACATCCTGCACGGCCAACATGTAAGACGTGTGAAATAAAACCGTGAGAATTGCCGCGTAGCCTGTCAGCAGGGACTAAAAGGAGATTCAGCCCATGATGCTCACCACCCGCATATCCCCCCCGCAAACCGTCCAGGCCCTCGCACTGCTCGCCGCCCTGATCGGCGTCGCGACCTGGTCGTCGCTACTCCTGACCTCCGCCGAATCGCATACCCCACCAGCCCCCCCCGCAAATGCTCGCGGCGCGCAGTGACAGCCCGGCGTTGCAGTGGTTTTCCAACCAGACGGCGCCGGTGGACATCAAGGTGAGCGGGGTGATGGCGGGGAGTCGCGGGGCGGTGGCGATTTTGAGTTTGAACGATGGACCGCCGAGGAGTTTTTTGCAGGGGGAGCGGGTGGGGCCTGGGGTGAAGTTGGTGGCGGTGGAGGGGGATGGGGTGGTGATCGAGCAGGGGGGGGAGAGGGTGAGGTTGGAGGTGGAGAGGTTGGGGGAGGGGGTGATTTTGCCGAGTCTTAAGAGGCCCTGATTTGTAGGATCGGAGTTGGTATTTTTGCCGTTTGGCTGAATGTCAGTTTAAGCGCCTCTGCAAAAGCAGTCAGTTGACAAGCTAGGGATTGCTTATCCGATATTGGGGAATCGAGAATGTCCTCCATCGGCCAAAAGCAGCCAAGTGCAAACCACTTCAAGCGAGCAAACGCGGACGTTTATCCACTAGCGGCTAGCAAGGATTCGGGTCTTCCGGTTGAGAGTCGCTATGATGTTTCCGCATGTCTTCCTATTCAAACTACAGAGCAATTTGACTGCTAGCGGGTATGGTCGGGGCCGGGAAAATTTTAATCGTCGACGTCAGAGGGCATTTTCGAGTCGTTTGACTACTCTGCGTTTGCATCTACATTGATGGCCATACGATTTCACGGTAGGTACATCATGCAGATCGAGCGCGTTGAAATTCAGAATTTCAGGTTGCTTCAAGACGTCAGTCTTGGGATTGAAGCTGGAACTACTTTGATTGTCGGGCGGAACAATTGCGGCAAGACGTCTATCGCCGAGATGTTTCGTCGGCTGCTCGCGGACAGGGCGCCCTCTTTCAAATTGGAGGACTTTTCCCTGGGTTGCCACGACCGGTTTTGGACAGCATTTGATGCGTTGCATAGTGGTGTGCCCCGTGGCGACGTCGCAGCTATCCTTCCAGCGATCCAAGTCAAGCTGGACATTTCTTACGATATCAAAGCGCCGGATTTGGGTTCGCTCAGCGGGTGCATTGTTGATCTTGATCCAGATTGTTCATGTGCGCGTATTGTCCTCACGTACGGGCCGAAGCCTACAGCTCTGGATTCATTGTTCGAGGCAATTCCGCTGCCCGGAGATGAACAACTTGAGCGGTCTGCTTTTTTTAACCTGATTAAGGTACGCCTAGCATCGTCTTACGAGACTCGACTAGAAGCTGTTGATCCTAACGACCCCACGAATAGAAAGGAACTTGAACTCAAATATCTCACCACTCTGATCCGCGGAGGCTTCATCAATGCGCAACGGGGACTGGACGATGACACCCTTCGGGAACGCGATGTTCTTGGCAAGGTGGTTGAGGTACTTTTCCAGTCGGCCTTGACGGATCCGACCGATCCTCAAAAGCGCACTACCGCTGAACAACTTCATGGTGCAGTTGAAAAAATTCAGAAGGATCTTCATGACGGCTTCAATGCCGGCCTGACATCTCTACTCCCGACATTCGAGCTGTTTGGATACCCTGGGTTAGATGATCCCGGTCTTACCACCGTCACGACCTTCGATGTCGAGCGGCTGCTTAAAGACCATACACAAGTTAGATATCGGGGTGTAAATGGACTGACTTTGCCGGAAAGCTACAACGGTTTAGGCGTGCGCAACCTCGTATATATCCTTCTCCAGTTGCTGAAATTTTTCAGGGAGTTCCAGGCAACGCCAGCAGCGGCAAGTGTCCACCTCATTTTCATCGAAGAGCCTGAAGCACACTTGCATCCCCAAATGCAGGAAGTCTTCATCCGTCAGCTCCATCTGATCAAAGGTGAGTTTGAGAAGCAACTGAACGACAGTCGGCCATGGCCAGTGCAGTTTGTGATTTCGACACACTCTCCGCATATGGCAAACGAGGCGCGCTTTGAAACCATGCGTTACTTCTTGTCTGCAGCAGATGAGCACGGTATCCGGCAGTCCAAAATCAAGGACCTTAGACAGGGGATGGGCGGCGTATCCCAGCCGGATAGAGATTTTCTTTACCAGTACCTCACGCTCACACGCTGTGATCTATTCTTTGCAGACAAGGCAATCTTGATTGAGGGCACATCTGAGCGCCTGCTTCTGCCCACCATGATCGCCAAAACTGACGCAGCCGCGGTCGGCGAGCCCAAGCTTGCGAGTCAATACGTGACTGTGATGGAAGTTGGTGGAGCGTATGCACACCGGTTTCACGACCTTCTCTCCTTCCTGGAACTGCGTACCTTGATAGTGACGGATATCGATTCCGTTAAGCCAAACGAGGCAAAAAAACGAAAAGCTTGTCCTGTAGCAGAAGGTCAATTCACCAGCAATGGATGCCTCAAGGACTGGTTCGACCCCAACATCTCTCCGACGCAATTGCTTGCAAAAACGTCGGCAGAGAAGATGAAGGGAATTAGGCGTCTTGCGTACCAGGTACCTGAGGTAGCCGGAGGACCGTCGGGCAGGAGTTTTGAGGACGCCTTCATTCTGGCGAATCTGGACCGATTTGATTTAGGGCAAGGTGATGCAGCTCTTTTGGCTTATGCGCATGCGGCTGATCAAAAAAAATCTGAGTTCGCTTTGAAATATGCGATTGAGGATACGAATTGGGCAGTTCCTCGATATATCGCGGAAGGGTTGCGGTGGTTAGCAGTCGGCGTTCCGATCGTCGATGCGCAGGTAGCTATTGAAGCAATGGCCGCCGTTGAAGAGGCTGCCGGCGAGGTAATGGGCGCAGAAAGGAGCAATGGCGATGCCTAGTCGTCTAGAGAGCCCTGCGGATATTGCAGGTCGACAAGCATTAGAGTGCATGTTCGCATGTCTCGACGAAGGTCAAAGCTTTCGACTCGAAGCCGGAGCAGGTGCGGGTAAAACGTACTCCCTAGAGAAGGCTCTTAGCCTTCTGATCGAGCACCGGGGAACTGCTTTGGTCCGTCAAGGGCAGCAGATCGCCTGCATCACCTATACGAACGTTGCCAAAGACGAAATCATCTCTCGTTTCCAGGCCCATCCAGCGATCCGAGCTGAGACGGTTCATGGCTTCTGCTGGTCTGTTCTCAAAGACTTTCAGAGCTCTCTACGGGCCTTCCTCAGTGGCCAAGACTTTTGGCGAGCGCGTTTAGAACCTCTAGGAGGCGTAGGCGGAAGACGAATCTATTACGAAATGGGTATCCCTCGGATCTCTGACGAAGAAGTCTCTATCCGGCACGAGGATGTGCTCACCTTTATGATTCAAGCGTTAACGTCGCAGAAATTCAGGGCGGTGATTACCTCGCGATATCCTATTTTGTTCATCGACGAGTATCAGGACACGGATGAGCAGTTCTTCGACGCCTTACGGTCATGGTTTTTGGATCATGCAGAGGGACCGTTGATTGGTCTGTTTGGAGATCATTGGCAAAAAATCTACGGCTCAGGTTGTGGATTGGTCGAACATGAAACTCTTCAAGTGATCAACAAAAACGCGAATTTCAGATCTGCTTCTCGTATTGTCGATGTTCTCAATCACATGCGGCCGGCATTGCTTCAGATGGTGAGTGACCCCGAATTGATCGGTGAGGCTCGGGTCTTTCACACCAATCGTTGGCCTGGCGTTAGACGGACAGGGCAGGGGGGTGGGCACTGGAAAGGTGACACTAGCCCCGAGGCTGCACGTGCATATTTTTCATACCTGAAAGCGCGGCTTATCGCTGAAGGGTGGGACTTCTCTCCCGAGAAAACTAAGATTTTGATGCTCAACCATACCGGCATTGCCCGGGAGCAAGGATACGAGTCCATTCCACCGATCTTTGGACGGTTCAACGAGTCGTGGTTAAAAAAGGAAGATCCGCACATAAAGTACCTTGCGGATCATCTTGAACCCGCTTACGCGGCATATGCTCAGCGCCAATATGGCGAGATGTTCAAACACCTAGCGAGTGATCGTCCAACAATCCGTCAGCATAGCGATAAAGTGGCGTGGGTCAAAGCCATGGACACACTGGCCGAGCTGAGGATGAAAGGCTCCATTGGCGACGTAATTGATCACATCCGCAGGGTGCCCCAAATGCAATTGCCCGATGCGGTGGTCCGGAACGAGCAAAGGTTGGAGGCTGCTGGGGATGAGGTGAGTGACGAAGAACCTCGGCGGGTTACACAGCTGCGAAAATTGCGCGTGGTGCCTTATCGTGAGTTGATAGCGCTTGATGAGTTCATTGATGGGCACACGCCATTCGCGACAAAGCATGGAGTTAAGGGAGCTGAGTTTGAGAACGTGGTCGTTGTCCTAGGACGCGGCTGGAACGACTACAACTTCGCTGAAATGCTCGAATGGTATCAGGCTGGGCCTCCTGCTGATAAACGGGCACGATTCGAAAACAATCGCAACCTCTTCTACGTGGCTTGCTCACGTCCGAAGATACGTTTGGCATTATTGTTTACCCAACTGCTTAGTCCAAATGCGCTGCGGCAGATTACAGCTTGGTTCGGCGACGAATGTGTCATTGAGCTGCCAGCAGAGCCATAATTGAAAGAGGTACTGTGCCCAACACCATGCATCGCATTCTCGGGCATCTCAGTTCTATTTCCTCCTTCGGCTCGTAGTCTTCCCAAATATATTTCCAGGAGTTGATATTTAGCAAGGCATCCTCGGATCAACTAAATAACGGAATCACACACAGAGGGGCGCTCATGATTGAGGATGAATACAGCCATGAAAAGGACTATGTGCCTACCTATCTTCACCCAGCTCAGATTCCCCAATATGCATTGGGTGAGGCTCTGAAATCGCTGAAGTTGTTCGGAACAGATATGAACCTTGTCAGTCAGTCGATGAACCTGACCATCGTTGATGAATTCGTGATGGATTTGGAGTACGGATACCTCCGCGCGAAATTCAACGAAACCTCCACCCCCTATAATTCGGTCTTCCTTGCAGCTCAGTCGCAGATGTGGATTTTCAGCGCTTATGAGGTCATGCGAACGTGGATTGAGAAAGTTAAAGGCTACGTTAAAACAGCTAGAAACTCAGGGCTTCACCTGAAGCTCAAAGAACTCAAACGCGACCGGGGATATATCAACTACACAGCTCAACAAAGGGCGGATGAGATTCAGGCTCTGATTGATGATCCCTCGCTTGTGAAGGCACTGGAGGACGACCTAGCGCGTATCCATTTCCTTTTCATTAGGCTGGAGACTCTACGTGTCGCCCTCGCCAAGCATGAGGTTCGAAAGCGTCCTGGCGCGATGTTGGTGGGTGGCACTGTGGGATACATGAATCGGGAGTGCGGCTCGCTGGAGTATCAGATGAATAGCGGCATGATTATTCAGGGAAATATTTCTCGCAGGGACATTGCTGATGGAATTCGGGCAATTCCAGACTTCACCGTTCCTACGGCAGAGGAAATGAAAAGTTATGAACTGTTCATGCGGGGGCTTTCCGATGATGAGGCAATGGAGCTTTTCAGAAGCTTCAAGTGAGCAAGTGGATCTGAAATTATTTGTACCCTCCGCATGGTGTGGATGTTGAGGTTGAAACGCTTCTATCTGGTCTCGCGGTGTGTGGCCACGTGTCCAATAACTCTCAGAACTAGGCGGCACCTGCACTGTTATCGAGCTGCCGCTTATGGCCGATTTCTACCTGTTGCGAAAGGGCTGTTTTGGCCGAAGGCGGTCGCTTGTGAAAGACAGCTAATTGCTGTGGATTCAACCGGTCGACGCACGCAAACTGGTAATGCTATGAGGTGGCCATCTGCTGCCATACAACCATCTTCCCTCACCAGTTATCCTGCGCACCCCGCGAATGACAGGAATCAGTCGTTTGGGCACAGCTTTTTAGGCTTTGTCCTACAGCCAGCATTTGGGCTTTCCGATAGCGTTCGGCTGTCAGAACCTCAAGTCAGGATTCCCGAAATGACAAGGATGATTCATGAGTGAATATGGAAACGTACCAAGGCCCGCGCTACCTAACCCACCTAGAAATAAGGTCTATCGCGGCGTAGAACCGACCGACCTGCACGCCAAGTATTGGGCGGAATACCCTGAGGAACCGGCGGAGAAACCGGCTGCTGCGAAGGCACCAGCTGAACCCGGTTTCTACATCGTTCAGCAAGTCATGCCACGCTCTGCGCTAGAGGCTGCACTGTTCGATAAGCCGGATGGTGCAACGCTTGAGAAGTTCACGCGCCTCAACCCTCATGTCACCGGTTATGCCAAGCCCGGTCAACTTATCGTGTTGAGTGATCCGAACAATCCGCAGTGCACGCGTGAAGAAGCGTTGCTCATGGAAGCGGCTCAGAAGGTGGATGCGGCACTCAAACCCATGAGCGACGAAGAGGCCAGCTTCATGGTTCGCTATCGGAGCGAGATTGAATCCATTCTTTCGCAAGGTTCAACATCAATCGGTGTGGGTGAATCGATTTTCGCCAAGAACCTGGAGGACGTGAAAACTTCGCTGAAGGAAATCGAAGCGTTGCACCAGAAAAGTTTTCAGCGTGACGGTCACTTGCGTAGTTCAGAGTTCTTTGCAGAACGTGCACGTTTGTTTGCCAAGCTCGATAGACAGCTCACCGGTTTAACCAGAAAGGGCATCGGCTTCCCTGATCATCCGAGCCTGAAATCAGCCCTCGGCATATCCAGCAAAAGTCTGGTGCATCACTGGAGTCTGGCGGGAGCTCCGGGGCAGATTCCTGGCTACGCCACTCATACGGAAGGTGTCGCCAGAGCGGCCAAGGTTGTTAAGTACGGCGGCTGGATTGGTACAGCCGTAGGTGGCGGGGCGTCTTACATGAAGGTTCAAGAAGTCTGTGCGGCAGGCAACAAAGACGCCTGTGAAAAGATTAAATACACGGAGGGCGGTAGCTTCATTGGTGGGGTGGCCGGTGGCGCAATGACAGGAGCAGTGCTAACTGCTCCTGTGGTCGGTGCAATCTGCGTGGGGCTCGGCGTGCCTACCGGTGGATTGGGAACCCTTGCTTGCGGCGTGGTAGTTGTAGCGGCAGGCTCATTTGCTGGTGGGGCGGTAGGAGGGGCCGGCGGTGAAATGTTCGGCGAAGTGATTTACGAGGTGACTAAATGAATACCGCTGAACTGATAGTTGGAGGGTTGTGTGGTGTAGTGATTATCTCGATGATCATCTGGATCGGGATTGCTCTCTACATTGCCCACATCAAGATGGACGTGATTCTTGAACATCTCAAGAACAGCTCTGCCGGCACCAGGTTAGCTGCGCTGAAGCACGGAGGTGCGTGGGGCAGATTGCTTTTGGTAGGTGGCGCCTCTGGTCTCGTGACGTTTACGAATTTCTACATTAGACGGGGCACGCTCAGCACTGAGGATGTAGCGAGCTTTCCGGTCTCACTCAGGCAGAAACTCGTATGGATGCAATGGAGCGCAATAGTGCTGCTTTCTGCGATGGTTGTGCTGGTCGCTTTGGGTAAATCAGGAGTTCTCAAGTAACCGGACATCAGGTTTGTTCACCCTCGTTTGAACACTCCCAGGTGCATCAGTTAAAGGGGCAGTGGGAAGATCTTTGAGACGGGCAAATGAGTTTAAGCGTTACTGATACGGTGCTTCTGTCCATCGCGCTGATTGATCTGGTGGGGATTATTCTTTGGGTAGGCGTGTGTTTACACCTCGCCTACACAAAGATGGATTTAATGCTAGAGCACCTGAAAAACTGCCCGGCGATCATGACTCGCGCTCCACTTCGGCATGGCGGGCCTTGGGGAAAGCTTCTGCTCGTGGGTGGCATTTCGGGAATTGTTACCTTCCCCAGGTTTTATCTGAAAAGGGGCGAGATAAGCTCCGAAGATCTAGCCAATTTCCCAGGCCCGCTTAAACGTAAGTTAGTCGCGCTGCAATGGAGCGTGATTTGTTTGCTGGTGGTCATGATCAGCTTCGGAGCAACTGTGAAATCAGGTTTCCTTTAGCGCTCCTTTGCGTGTGCTCAACCCCCACCGTTGGCACAGGGGAATCTCGGTAAACGGCAACGTTTAAAAAGACATCTCCAGACACTCTCTCAGGCTACATATCCTTGCGCCTTTGCCTACAGCTACGCCAGAATCCGCCGGCTTGTGCGCTTTGTACTTGGTCTTTATCGTCTATGGGTCGCTGGTAACCCAGCGACCGGGTTTAGCGACCCGACCAGGTATAAGTGCAACGACGCTCCAGTTTGTCGCAGACGTTTGCGACGACGATATGGTGGCTGTGCGTGGGAGACCTTCGGGTCTGCCGGGTCTTATACCTCTCGGTTCGCTAACCCGCGTACAGCTGCCACCCTTACTTGTTTAGCGACGGGTTTTGGTGGTTCCACCAGGTATAAAAATGGAGATTCACTCATGATCAAACCAACACCCAACCCGCCCGAAACCGCCTCGGTTTCCCCCTACGAATCCATCGATTCCAAAAAACTCCACGAAGCCGCCGATCGCGCGCTCGACCATTACCTCTGTCCGCCCGGGTCCACGCCGCCGCCACGTAAAACCCGTGGGATGTATGCGGTGACGGCGGACAACAAAACCGAAGAGCTGCTGGTCGATGCCAGTGAAACGCTCGCTTCGGCCAAAACCCTCGCGCAGAACATCGCCAGCCTGTTGCCGGTGTCGCAGCGTCATGCGCTGGCGGGGATTGCGCAGTTGATCATGCTCGGGGAGTTGGCGGTGAATCGGGCGTTGGATAATTTGCAGTTGCCGGGGTGATGCGGAGTAGGGCGGGCAGCAACGGTGATGACACATGCGCTGTTTCTGCCGCTTGGTATTCCGCGTGATTTCCGGGGCTGAAGGCAATTATCTGGTTGTTTTGGTGCGTTCTGGATTACTAGGAGTGTACCTGGTTGCTTTTGAGATACGGCCGATCAAGCAGTTGTTTTTGCAGCTCAAGCAACATCTGCGAGGTGATCGGCGTATCGGAGGGGGAGTGTCAGATTTCGTATGATGGGAGCTCTTATCGCCACGTCCTAAAAAGTGGACTTCGGGTCGGTTAGTACTCGAAGGTGACGCAAGCGTAACCGCCTTTCGTTCCCGCACTCCCGCTAGTTCCTGCGTAAGTACTATTATTTATGATACCTCCTTCACCACCAGCACCGCCGGCCCCGCCGCCGCAGGAGTTCGATCCAGCCTTGCCAGCTGCTCCTGCTTTTTGAGGGGGACCACTTGAACCTCCAGCTGTGCCAGATTCTCCATTCATTATTGTGCAGTTGGGTTCGTCGGGCATGACGTTTCCGTGACCACCAGCGCCGCCTGATCCGCCGGGCCCAGCTCCAGTTATCGTTCCTCGTGAGCCGCCTTGTCCAGGTGAGCCTCCACCTGCAGATACTCGAGTGTATTTGAAGTTGTCTTTATTAGTGTTACTAGTGAATAGGAAGTCTGCCGGTATTCCGTATTCGCCACTCTGCCCATCATTACTTAATTCCCCCCCGGTTCCTCCTCTTCCCCCATTACCGACGACAAAACCAACATCTGACGCGTTAACTAGATCAAAAGTACACTTGATGGTACTCCCGCCCCCACCACCTCCACCACCACTAGCTCGACTGTTGATAATATTTGAGTATGCACCGCCACCGCCCCCTCCGCCCCCTCCGCCCCCGCCACCCCCAGTCGCTGTGATGGTTATTTTGGTTACCCCGTTGGGCACCGTAAAACGTTGACCCGTGATCTCTCCCTTCTTGGGGAGGTTGTAAGCTTCCGGACCATTATATGGAGGCGAAGGGATTTTGAACGTGACAGTGGTGGCTTGAGCGTTGTAAGTAGTGCCAATCATTCCTAGTGCCAGTATTAGTGAAGCAATGAGTTTTTTATCGAGGTTAAACATGTTCATCTCCGTCGGTAGTTGGTTGTTTCTGTGGTGTTCTGTATTTAAATTTTAATGTCGAAGATAAATTTTTAAACCTGTCAGAACTGACAGTCCTTTATAATTTTTGGAAATAACTATCGACGGAATTTTTGGTATTTGTTTGTTCGCAGGTATCAGCGCGTGATTATGAGGTTAGTAGTAGGGGTGATTTGATGAAATAAGGGGGCTGATCTATTTAGGGTGGTGCAATGGAAAGGGATTTTGTTAAACCCAGCGTTTAAAAAGACATCTCCAAACACTCTTCCAGACTACACATCCTTGCGCCGTTACCTACAGCTACGCCAGAATCCGCCGGCTTGTGCGCCTTGGGGGCGGGTTCTATTGTGGTTCGGTCGCTGACGAATCAGCGATCGGATTTGACCGTCCGCCCCATATCAAGGCGCGCCAGCGTTCTGCACGTGTTCAGGAATTGTCTGAAACCATGTCGCGGCGGCTGTGCGTGGGACACCTTCGGGTGTGCCGGATTCCTTGATGTCCGGTCGGTCAACCCGCGTACAGCTGCCACCCTGTTTGTTTGACCGCGAACGGTGGCGGCTCCAGTCATCAAGGAGCTTCACCATGATAAAACCAACACCCAACCCGCCCGAAACCGCCTCGGTTTCCCCCTACGAATCCATCGACTCAAAAAAACTCCACGAAGCCGCCGACCGCGCGCTCGACCATTACCTCTGTCCGTCCGGTTCCACGCCGCCGCCACGTAAATATCGTGGGATGTATGCCGTGACGGCGGACAACAAAACCGAAGAGCTGCTGGTGGATGCCAGTGAAACGCTTGCTTCGGCCAAAACCCTCGCGCAGAACATTGCCAGTTTGTTGCCGGTGTCGCAGCGTCATGCGCTGGCGGGGATTGCGCAGTTGATCATGCTCGGGGAGTTGGCGGTGAATCGGGCGTTGGATAATTTGCAGTTGCCGGGTTGATGCGGGTGTCGGGATCGCCTGGTGATTGACCGGATGTTCACTCTGGCGCCTTCGCGAGCAGGCTCGTTCCCACAGGGTTTTATGCTGATTGCAGATATTGTGTACAACGCTGAAACCTGTGGGAACAGTTGATTACTACCGTGCCGTCTTCGTGTGGTTAATAAAAGTAGAAATGTCGAAGCATAGCAATTGGGTAGGCGTGCCCCCAAACAGGTTCGCCGAAAGAAATCGTTACTTGGAGAGTAATTAATGCGTACTTTGCGTCTCGCAGCCTACACGCTTTTTGGTTTGGCTTGCCTTTCATCCGCGACGGCGGCTGAATTTGACTACAAGCGGGTCTACCAGGCAGATGCAGGGAAAGTAGGCAAATATATCGTGAGATATTTGAGGACATTCGATTCTCCGTGCATACGGGTGCAATCGCTCGTGCCAGGGGGTAACGGGGAAATAGTTAAAGAAAAAGAGCTGTGCTCCGTTGACGGCAAAAGCTTTCTCGACGGATACACTCAAGTTGAATTGAAAAAGGGAGAGTTTCAAGAAGATAAGCTGACTTTCTTGTTTGAGATAATGCCACTTGAGCCGGCACCCGAGTTTCTAAAAAAATGTACTATTCCATTTAAGGATGGTGCGCCTCAGGATCTTGTTTGTGAAACGATAACGCCGTGAGTTGGAAGCTCTGTAGGCGAGCAAAACGTGGGTACGGATGAACATGTGTCGAACCTGACAACTCGGTCCGTCCATCTCCAAGGGGGGGCAGGCGTATCGGGACACCTTGGTAAGGGACCATAGGGCCGTATCTATTTAAGGGGGGAGGTGACGCGGTGGGATTTCGATAAACACCACCGTTTAAAAAGACATCTCCTGTCACTCTCCCAGGCTACACATCCTTGCGCCTTTGCCTACAGCTACGCCAGAATCCGCCGGCTTGTGCGCCTTGGGGGCGGGTTCTATTGTGGTTCGGTCGCTGAATGTTCAGTGACCGGGTTTAGCAGCTCGCCAATTTTCAAGGCACGCAGGTTCCGCCATAACGTTATGGTGGCTTTGCGTGGGGCACTTCGGTGCGCCGGGATCCTTGAGCCTGGTCTGCTAACCCGCGTAAAGCCGCCACCTCTTCGTTTAGCAGCGATGGCTGTCGGCTCCATTTCTCAAGGAGCTTCACCATGATCAAACCTACACCCAACCCACCCGAAACCGCCTCGGTTTCCCCCTACGAATCCATCGATTCCAAAAAACTCCACGAAGCTGCCGACCGCGCGCTCGACCATTACCTCTGTCCGCCCGGTTCCACGCCGCCGCCACGTAAACACCGTGGGATGTATGCCGTGACGGCGGACAACAAAACCGAAGAGCTGCTGGTGGATGCCAGTGAAACACTCGCTTCGGCCAAAACTCTCGCGCAGAACATTGCCAGTTTGTTGCCGGTGTCGCAGCGTCACGCGCTGGCGGGGATTGCGCAGTTGATCATGCTTGGGGAGTTGGCGGTGAATCGGGCTTTGGATAATTTGCAGTTGCCGGGGTGATGTAGGTGTCGGGGACACTTGGTTATTGATCGGGTGTTCATTCTGGCGCCTTCGCGAGCAAGCTCGCTCCCACAGGGTTTCAGGCTGATTGCGGATATCGTGTGGGGCATGCGTTGTTTTTGTTGCCTGAGTTGTTTGTGGAGGAGCTGCCGGAGGATCGGGCCGCGATTGGACGATCTTTTGATTTTGATGTTTAAAAACAAGATCAAAAGATCGCAGCCTTCGGCAGCTCCTACAGGGGGCGATTTAGTAGGGTTTCCAGGCGGGCCAGGGGCGGGGCGTCTTGGTTGCGGTCGAAGACCTGGATGCCGACCTTGAGCAATCGGCCGTTTTCGGCTGTGGCGATGGCTTGTTCGCAGCGCAATAGCAGGCGTCCCTGATCACAATCAACGGCTTTCACACCGGTCGGCAATCGGCCTTCCAGTTGCAGCTCCGCCATGCGGGTTTGCGCTGCGATCATTGCAATCGAGCGATCCCGCAGAACTCCGCTGCTTTGGGTCATCAGCCCTGCTACGCGCACGGCCGCCGACATCGCCACGGCAATGATCGCCAGTGCCACCAGCACTTCAATCAGGGTGAATCCGTTTTCTCGGGAACGAGCGCGCATAAATGGCCCAAAGCCAAAACACAGCCCTCGACCCTAACCCGCGTCCTTGACGGCTTGACGACGAAAACTCCCGAGGATTTTCAACATCCCTGACATATCTTCTTGCAACACTGCGCGTCGAATCGAATCAAGCCAAGGGAATGTCGAGATGGATATCGCGCAGTTCAAACAGCCCGGACGACCGAGCCGGATGCCCCGCGGGCAGCAAGGTTTCACCCTGATCGAAATCATGGTGGTGGTGGTGATTCTCGGGATTCTGGCGGCGATGGTGGTGCCCAAGGTGCTGGATCGGCCGGATCAGGCGCGGGCCACGGCGGCCAAGCAGGATATTGGTGGTTTGATGCAGGCGCTGAAGTTGTATCGCCTTGATCACGGCACTTATCCGAGCATGACTCAGGGTTTGAAAGTGCTGGTGGAGCGGCCGGCGGATGCGAAGAACAGCAATTGGCGTTCGTACCTGGAGCGTTTGCCGAATGACCCGTGGGGTCGTCCTTATCAGTACCTCAATCCCGGCGCGAATGGCGAGATCGATATCTTTTCCCTCGGTGCCGACGGTCAGCCTGACGGCGACGGCGTGAATGCCGATATCGGTTCCTGGCAGCTGTAAGGCCGGTGATGAACAGCCAATCGAACCAGCAGGGGATGGCGATCATCAGTGCGCTGTTGATCGCGGCGGTGGTCGCGGTGATTGCGGCGGGGATGTTGACCCGGCAGAGCGTTTCAACCCGCGCGCTGGAGGCGGATCAGCAGCGCGTTCAAGGGCGCTGGGTGTTGCACGGCGGTCTGGAGATCAGCCGACAATTGCTCTGGGATGCGCGGCAGCGTGATCCGCTGACCCTGCTCGATCAGCCGTGGGCGCAGCGCTTGAATGCGCAGGGTTTCGAGGGGCGGCTGGAGGATGAGCAGGGCAAGTTCAACCTGCGCAATCTGGTGGCCAACGAGCGTGTCGATGAAGCGCAGGTGCAGGCGTTTCAGCGGCTGTGCGCGTTGATCGGTATCAGCGCCGGGTTGAGTCAGCGCATCAGTCAGCGGGTGATTGGCTCTTATCCCTACCTGTTGAACCCGCAGATTGCCGAAAATACCGCGAGCAAAAACGGCTTTGACAGTGGCCGCGCTACGTCGCCGAATGCGTCGCGCAAGCCACAGAATCCGAAGTTGCCGATGCTGCGCAGTGTCGATGATTTGCGCAGCGTCGAGGGCGTGAATGAGGCGGTCATCGGCAAACTGGCGCCGTACCTGACGGTGATTCCGGCGACCACTTGGCTCAATGGCAATACCGCCACTGCGCCGGTGCTGGCCGCGTATGTGCCGGGGTTGTCGCTGGAGCGGGCGCAGGCGCTGATCAATGAGCGTGACGCCGGGCGCTGGTTCATCAACCGGGGCGATTTCGTCAACCGCTTGCGCATGCCCAATCTGGAGCTGACCAGCGTCAAGGTCGGCATCACCAGTGACTGGTTTCGTCTGCGTGGCGAGGCGCGGCGTGATCAGCGCCGAGTCAGTCTCGATGCGTTGCTGCACCGCAGCGAGGATCGTCTGCCGCAAGTGATCTGGTCGCGGGTGGGCGCATGAGCCAGTTGCGTGTGAGTTTGCCGCCACTGGCGCAGTTGAGTCTCGACAGTGAAATGGACTGCGCGTGGCTGGACCGTCAGGGGCAGGTCATTCGTGAGCAGCGCCAGACCTTTAGCCAATTGGGGCAGTTAGCGAAGCAGCCCCCGCTGAGCATTTTTCTGCACCCGGCGGATAGCCTGCTGGCGAGCATCGACCTGCCGCCATTGCCGGCGAACAAGACCGCAGCGGCGGTGCAATGTGCGGCGCAGGCCTTGATGCTCGGCGACTGCGATGACATGCACATCGCTCACAGTTCGCGGGACGAAGCGGGGCAGGTGCAGATAGCCTGGGCGCCGCGTCAGCGTTTGCAGCATTTGGGGCAACTGCTAAAGCAGGCCGGTCTGAATCTGCGCGGCTTGTATCCGGCGGCGTACAGCTTGCCGGTGCTGCCGGGTACGGTGGCCTGTCGGCAGGACGGCCATTTGTTGCTGCGCGAAAGCGTGCAGGTGGCGCGGGTGCAGCCGCTGTTCGACGACGAGATTGGTGATTGGCTGCTGACCTGTGGCACGCCGTTGCACTGGATCGGCTCGACGCCACCGCCGGATGCGCAATTGCCGATGGCCGAGGCGCAGCGCTGGACCGGGCCGTTACCCGGTTGGGGCCTGCACGGTGCGGTGCAACAGCAGGGCAGCGAGCATCGCGGTTGGGGCCGGGCGCTGGGGCTGTGCGCATTGGCGGTGGCGGTGTGGGTCATCGGCTTGAACCTGTATGCCGCCCGTGAAGCCAGTCAGGGTCAGCAGCTCAAGGCGCAGATGGCGCTGCGGGTGAAGCAGGCCTTTCCCGAGTTGCCGGTGATCCTCAATCCGCTGCAGCAGGCGCGTCAGCAATTGGCGGCGCGGCAGAAGGGCGCGGCGGAGGATCCGGCGCAGCCGTTCAATCGGCTGGTGTTGCAGGCCGGCAGTGGCATGCCGTTCATGGCCGGCACGGTCGAGCGCCTGACGTTTGTCGACGGCACCTTGCAGTTGAGTCTGCTGGCCGATGCCCGGCGCAGCGCCAATGACAAGGACAAGGATTGGCAAGCCGCATTGGCCCAGGTCGGGATCAGTGCGACGGCTGACGATGAAGGCTGGCTGCTGCGCCCGAGCGACGAAGTCACCACCCCCGACGAAAGCGCTGACGACAGCGGAGCAGAAGATGAATAAGGCATCGCTCGCGGTGTACCGCGCCCGTTGGCAGCGTTTCAGCGCGCAACTTCAGGCGCGTTGGCAAGCGCTGGCCCTGCGGGAAAAACGTATGGTCGGCGGCATGGCGGTGGTGTTGCTGGCGCTGTTGGTGTGGGTCGCATTGATTCAGCCTCCGCTGAAAAAAATCACTTACTGGCAAAGCGAAACGCCGAAGTTGCGTGCGCAGACCGAAGCCCTTGAAGTGCTGTTGCGCGAGGTCAGCGTGCGCCCGGACGGGCAAAGTCTTGCGCAGTCTCTTGAACAGACGCTGCAGGCCAGCGGTTTGGCCGGACACTATCAATTGCAGGCCGGGGAGGCCGGCGCGTGGCAGCTGACGTTCGACGCGGCGCCGGCCGATGCCGTGCTCGATTGGCTGCTGAGCACCCCGGCACAACTTTCTCTGCAAGTGGTCGAGGCCCGTCTGCAACGCGCCGACAACGCTTCGACCGAAGTCACTGCCGGCACATTGTCAGGCACCGTTCGCATGGATCAGGCGCTGGGCGCTAAGGAAGCTTCATGAAGGGGTCAGGATCCAAACCGGCGCGCATGGCGTTGCCGATGCTGCTGATGGCGTTGAGCGCGTGCAGCAACACCACCACGCCGCCGAACCAGCCGCCGTTGCTGGTGGACAGCGAACTTGGCCGTCCATTGGCCAACACCCAGCGCAGCGGTGATGCGCTGCTCGATCGGCAACGCGCCCAAGCACAAACCGCACCGCAACCACGGCAGATGCACAACATCACCGAACGCGCGCGCAGTGGCGGCGTCCCGCGCGGTAGCACACTGCCGAGCAATCCGCTGGGCGATCAGCCGGTGACGCTGAATTTTGTCGATGCCGATATTCAAGCGGTGGTGCGCGCGTTGTCGCGTTCCACCGGCCAGCAGTTTCTGGTCGACCCTCGGGTCAAGGGCAGCCTGACGCTGGTCTCGGAAGGTCAGGTGCCGGCGCGCCAGGCTTATGACATGTTGCTGGCGGCGTTGCGCATGCAGGGCTTCAGCGTGGTCGATGTCGGCGGCG
The DNA here is from genome assembly GCF_004526365.1 of Pseudomonas sp. S150. Taxonomy (NCBI): domain Bacteria; kingdom Pseudomonadati; phylum Pseudomonadota; class Gammaproteobacteria; order Pseudomonadales; family Pseudomonadaceae; genus Pseudomonas; species Pseudomonas sp. S150. The sequence goes on along the minus strand of NZ_CP038207.1, from coordinate 4,090,924 downwards.
TCGCGCAGGTGGTGCCGGAGGCCGACGCGAAACTGCTCGGCGGACCGATCTATAGTCCGGACAAACCGGCTGGCAACGGCATGCTGACGCGTACCTTTCGCCTGCAATACGAAAACGCGGTGAACCTGATTCCGGTGTTGCGCCCGATCGTGTCGCCGAACAACCCGATCAATGCCTACCCCGGCAACAACACCATCGTCGTCACCGATTACGCCGAGAACCTGACCCGCGTCGCCCAGTTGATCCAGACCATCGACACCCCGAGCGCGATCGACACTGACGTGGTGCAGATCCAGAACGGCATCGCCGCCGACATCGCGCCGATGGTCGCGGATCTGCTCGACGCGCCGGGCAACGATCCGACGCAGAAAATCGCGGTGATCGGCGATCCGCGTTCCAACACCATCATCATCCGCGCCGGCAGCCCTGAGCGCACCGAGCTGGCGCGCAACCTGATCTACAAACTCGACAACGCGCAGAGCAATCCGAGCAATCTGCACGTGGTTTATTTGCGTAACGCGCAAGCGGCGAAACTGGCGCAGGCCTTGCGCGGTTTGCTCACCGGCGAGAGCGACAGCGGCACCAGCGACAGTGCGCGCTCGGTGCTCAGTGCCATGGGCAGCAACGGCAACAACAATGGCGGATCGAGTGCGCAGAGTGGCACGCAAACCAGTGGCAACACCTCGACCACGTCGAGCACTGGCAGCACCGGCGGTAGTTACGCGCAGGGCAGCAGTTCGACCGGCAGCGGCGGCAGTCAGGCCAGTGAGCAGAACGTCGCGTTCAGCGCCGGCGGGGTGACGATTCAGGCTGATGCGACCACCAACACCTTGCTGATATCAGCGCCGGAACCGTTGTATCGCAACCTGCGCGAGGTCATCGATTTGCTCGACCAGCGCCGCGCGCAAGTGGTGATCGAGAGCCTGATTGTTGAGGTCGGCGAGGACGATGCCAGCGAATTCGGTGTGCAGTGGCAGACCGGCAATCTCGGCGGTAAAGGCGTGATCGGCGGGGCGAACCTCGGTGGGTCGGGGATCAACCTCAACGGCAAGACCAGTCTCGATGTGCTGCCCCAGGGTTTGAACCTCGGCTACGTCAACGGCACTGTCGACATCCCCGGCATCGGCAAGATCCTCGACCTGAAAGTGTTGGCCCGGGCGCTGAAGAGCAAGGGCGGCACCAACGTGCTGTCGACGCCGAACCTGCTGACCCTCGATAACGAAGCGGCGAGTATTTTTGTCGGCCAGACCATTCCGTTTGTCAGTGGCAGCTATGTCACCGGCGGCGGGGGGACGAGCAACAACCCGTTCCAGACCGTGACCCGGGAAGAGGTGGGTTTGAAGCTGAATGTGCGGCCGCAGATTTCCGAGGGCGGCACGGTCAAGCTTGATATCTATCAGGAGGTCAGCAGCATCGACGAACGCGCGTCGGCCAGCGCGACGTCGGCGGGGATCGTCACCAACAAGCGCGCGATCGACACCAGCATCCTGCTCGACGACGGCCAGATCATGGTCCTCGGCGGCCTGCTACAGGACGGCTACAGCCAGAGCAACGAAGCGGTGCCATGGCTGGGGACGCTGCCGGGTATCGGCGCGCTGTTTCGCAACGAACGCCGGGCGATCACCAAGACCAACCTGATGGTGTTCCTGCGCCCGTACATCATCCGCGACAGCGAAGCGGGGCGCAGCATCACCCTCAACCGCTACGACTTCATGCGCCGCGCCCAGGGCGGCCTGCAACCGGAACGCAGCTGGGCAATGCCGGACATGCAGGCGCCGCAGTTGCCGACGGCGGCGCAGGGGGTGCCGGCGGTGGTGCCGGGGACGGGGCCGAGAGCGACGATCAAGGCTGTGCCGATTGATGGGAGCACACGCTTTTGAATCCCTCCATCAGTCTGAGAAGTAACCCTGTAGTGAGGGGATTTATCCCCGATGGGCAGCGAAGCGGCCCCAAAACCTATGCACGCGGTCAGTCAGATGGATTCGGATGTCAGGTTTCGGGGCTGCTGCGCAGCCCATCGGGGATAAATCCCCTCACCAAAAGAAATACGCTCTCCATAAGAAATCCCCTCACCACAGGAACACCTCCAGGCAGAGAGATTGGGGAGGTTTTGAGATGAGTTCGCTGCCCTACGCCTGGGCCAAGGCCATGAGCTCGGCCCGCAAGCTGAAAAACATTCCTGTGGCGAGGGAGCTTGCTCCCGCTGGGCTGCGCAGCAGACCCAAAACCTGCTACCCCATTCTTCCAGATACACCCTGCGTGCCGGATTTACGGGGGCTTCGCCCCCGAGCGGGAGCAAGCTCCCTCGCCACAGGGGAATTGGGGGGGCTCAAGAGATGAGTGCGTTGCCCTACGCCTGGGCCAAGGCCCAGCGCATTCTGTTGTGCGACGGCGTGCTGACCGTGTGTCCATCGACGCCGGGCTGGTCGATCAGCGAGGTGCGGCGGCAGTTCGGTGGGACGTCGCTCAAGCGCGTGCGCAACGACGAACTCGATGGCCTGCTCGCCACGGCCTACGCCGACACCGGCAGCGCCGCCGCTGTAGTCGGCGCAGCAGAAAACGAAGTCGACCTCGACCGGCTGATGCAGGACATGCCGGAAATTACCGACCTGCTCGACACTCAGGACGGCGCACCGGTGATCCGCATGATCAACGCCTTGCTTACCCAGGCCGCGCGGGATGAAGCCAGCGACATTCACATCGAACCCTTCGAAACCCATTCGGTGGTGCGCTACCGGGTCGATGGCACCCTGCGTGACGTGGTTTCGCCGCGCAAGGCACTGCACGGTGCGCTGGTGTCGCGGATCAAGATCATGGCGCAGCTCGACATCGCCGAAAAACGCCTGCCGCAGGACGGCCGCATCGCGCTGCGCGTGGCCGGGCGGCCGATCGATATTCGCGTGTCGACCGTGCCAACCGGGCATGGCGAGCGGGTGGTGATGCGTTTGCTCGACAAACAGGCCGGGCGTCTGCACCTGGAAACCCTCGGCATGGACGCGCAGGTGCTGGCCAGACTCGATCACCTGATTCGCCAGCCCCACGGCATCGTGCTGGTCACCGGCCCCACCGGCAGCGGCAAGACCACCAGCCTCTACGCCGCGCTGGCACGCCTCGATGCCAGCACCAGCAACATCCTCACCGTCGAAGACCCGGTGGAATACGACCTGCCGGGGATCAGCCAGATTCAGGTCAACGCCAAGATCGACATGACCTTCGCCCTGGCATTGCGAGCGATCCTGCGGCAAGACCCGGACATCATCATGATCGGCGAGATCCGCGATCTGGAAACCGCACAAATCGCCGTGCAGGCGTCGCTCACCGGTCACCTGGTGCTGGCGACGCTGCACACCAACGACGCGGTGTCGGCGGTCAATCGCTTGATCGACATGGGTGTCGAGCCGTTTCTGCTGGCCTCGTCGATGCTTGGTGTGCTGGCCCAGCGGCTGGTGCGGCGCCTTTGCAAAGAGTGCAAACAGGAAGATTCAGCAGCGCCGGGCACCTGGCGCCCGGTGGGCTGCGCCGCCTGCAACCATACCGGCTACAGCGGTCGCACCGGCATCCACGAATTGTTCTGCATCGACGACGACATCCGCACCCTGATTCACCAAGGGGCAGGGGAGCAGGCCTTGCGTGCGGCGGCGTCCAAGGCCGGGATGTTCAGCCTGCGCGAGGACGGCGAGCGCTGGATTCGCAGCGGCGCCACCGCCCCTGAAGAAATCCTCCGTGTGACCCGAGACGCCTGATGAATCGCTATCGTTTTGAAGCCGCCGACGCTACCGGCAAGATCGAGTCCGGGCACCTGGAGGCGGACAGCCAGGGCGCGGCGTTCGGCGTGTTGCGCAGCCGTGGTTTGACCGCGTTGTCGGTGCACAAGGAAAGCAACGTCGCCCAGCATGGCGGCGGCGGTCTGTTCAGTGCGCGTATGTCGGACAACGACCTGGCTTGGGCTACGCGGCAACTGGCGAGTCTGCTCGGCGCCAGCCTGCCGCTTGAGGCCGCGCTCAGCGCGACGGTGGAGCAGGCCGAAAAAAAACACATCGCCCACACCCTCAGCGCGGTGCGCGCCGACGTGCGTAGTGGTATGCGTCTGGCCGAGTCACTGGCCGCGCGGCCACGGGATTTTCCGGAGATTTACCGCGCGTTGATCGCTGCGGGGGAGGAGTCCGGTGATCTGGCACAGGTGATGGAGCGGCTGGCGGATTACATCGAGGAGCGCAATAACCTGCGCGGCAAGATCCTCACCGCGTTTATCTACCCCGGTGTGGTCGGGCTGGTGTCGATCGGCATTGTGATTTTTCTGCTGAGTTACGTGGTGCCGCAGGTGGTCAGTGCGTTTTCTCAGGCGCGGCAGGACTTGCCGGGGTTGACCTTGGCGATGCTCACCGCCAGCGATTTCATTCGGGCGTGGGGCTGGTTGTGTGCGGCGCTGATCGCCGGTGCGTTCTGGAGCTGGCGCCTGTATCTGCGCAATCCGGCGGCGCGGTTGAGTTGGCATCACCGGGTGCTGAAGTTGCCGCTGATCGGGCGTTTCGTCTTGGGCCTGAACACCGCACGTTTCGCCTCGACCCTGGCGATTCTCGGCGGTGCCGGGGTGCCGTTGTTGCGGGCGCTGGAGGCGGCGCGGCAGACGCTATCCAATGATCGGCTCAGCTTGAGTGTCAGCGACGCCACGGCCAAGGTTCGCGAAGGGGTGAACCTCGCGGCGGCGTTGCGGGTGGAAAACGTGTTTCCGCCGGTGCTGATTCACCTGATCGCCAGCGGCGAGAAAACCGGCGCACTGCCTCCGATGCTCGAACGTGCGGCGCAAACGCTGTCCCGCGATATCGAACGCCGGGCGATGGGCATGACCGCGTTGCTCGAACCGCTGATGATCGTGGTGATGGGAGGGGTGGTGCTGGTGATTGTGATGGCGGTGTTGTTGCCGATCATTGAGATCAACCAGTTGGTGCAGTAGCTGATTCCGAGGTCGTCTGGTCTGGCCTCTTCGCGAGCAAGCCCGCTCCCACAGGGGACAGAGTTGTTAATGCAATATATGTCACACCGCAAGAACCTGTGGGAGCGAGCTTGCTCGCGAATGCGCCAGTCAGAACAACAAATAATTCAGACTTTTTTACCAGGACTTCAGCATCACCCGACCCTCAAAAGAACCATCCTCGGGTTTTCCTTTCTGTCATCTGCAACCACCCCGCAACGGCTGCAGCCAGTTTCAGCCAAACCCACGATCCAGACCCCTCGCAATCCGCCGCAAACACCCGAGAAAACGCCCTGAAAAACCCCTCGCAGCTCCCGAGGTTTTTTCCTTTATCTGTCACCGGAAACTGCGAATTTCTCAGTGCGACTTAACCACGGACCCCGCTTGCGAAGGTCAGCGGTGAGTCTTCCCAGTGTCATGCAAGACCCCTGAAAACCTGTGTTCACAACCATCGTTGAAAAGGAGATTCTTCATGTTCAAGCGCACTCTGATCGCCGCTTCCCTGACCGTCGCCGCCCTGGCTTCCGCTCAAGCCATGGCCGTTACCGGTGGCGGTGCAACTCTGCCAGCCGCTCTGTACAAAGGTTCGGCCGACAGCATCCTGCCTGCCAACTTCAGCTACGCGGCCATCGGCAGCGGCGGTGGCAAGACCGCTTTCCTGACCAACAACCCGGCCGGCTTCAGCACCACCGGCACCGTGCATTTCGCCGGTAGCGACTCGATCCTCAGCGCTGCGGAACTCAGCACCTACAAGAACACTTACAACGCTTCGTACGGCCCGTTGATTCAACTGCCGTCGGTGGCCACTTCGGTTGCCATCCCGTACAAAAAAGCCGGCCAGACCGCGCTGAACCTGACCAGCGCTCAGCTGTGCGAAGTGTTCTCGGGCCAGAAAACCACCTGGGGTGCTCTGCTGGGTACTTCCGACGCGACCACGATCCGCGTTGTTTATCGCAACGTTTCCAGCGGCACTTCGGAAATCCTGACTCGTCACCTGAACTCGGTCTGCCCGACTCAGTTTGCGACCAACTCCACCTTCACCAGCGCTCGTATCGGCGGCATCGCTCTGCCTTCGAACTGGGTCGGCGTCGCCAACACTTCCGAAGTTGCCACTGCCGTGAACGCGGTTGACGGTTCCATCGGTTATGTAGGTCCGGACGGCGTCGATGCCACCAGCAACGCTGTTGTTGCTCGCGTCAACGGTGTTCAGCCGACTGCGCTCAACGTGACGCTGGCGCTGTCGTCGGTCAATCCTCCGGCGAATGCTATCGATGCTGCCGATCCGTCCAAGTGGTCGCCAGTGGTTGCTAACCCGGCTTCGGGTTACAAACTGGCTGCCTACACCAACTTCATCTTTGGTCAGTGCTACAAGGATGCAAACGTGGCCGCGGCCGTCAAAGCCTTCCTGACCACCCACTACAGCAACCCGGGCAACAACACCGCGACGCAGGCTCACAAATTCGTCGCCGTGCCTAACGCCTGGAAAACCGCTGTTACCGCCAACTTCATCACCAACACTTCGGGCAACAACCTGGACATCAACAACGCCAGCGTCTGCAACGCTATCGGTCGTCCTTTGTAAGCTCGCGCGGTCGTAACGCCGATGACGGCAACCTTTGGGTTGCCGTCATTTTTTTTTGGCTCGGATACACGCCGAACATGAAGTTTGTGTGACATCCGTTCGGTCGCGCCCTTCGCCAACGGCCTATGTCGTAACAGCAGGTTTTTGCGCACCTGCGGCCATATGTGGCAATCAAAAAAGGATCTCGTAGTGATGCTCGCTCGCCCATCCCGTCGTCGTACCCACGTTCAGTCCTTCCAGCGTGATGCCTTGGAGCCAGCGCTGTGGCTGCTCAAGCCGTTGGCGCACGCGGTGGCGTTATGTCTGGTGGCGGGTAGCGCGCAAGCGCAGACGGCGTTCAGTTCGAGCTGGTTTGCCGCCAAGGGTGCGGCGCAGCAGGCCGCGGCTGCGCGTCCGAGCGTGGGTGGGCTGCCGGGTATGACACCGCCATTGGCCCAGCAGCAGAAGGCTAATGCGCAGTTGCAGCGCTCGATTCAGACCTTGAATAACACGGTCGCGGCGATTGCTGCGCAACAAGCGGCGCAGGCGGCCGGACGCGCTGCTGCGTTGGGCACGGTGCAGTTCGTGCCGGACGGTCTGGGCGAGGGCGGTTTGAAAGTCGATAACAGCCTGACCCAGGGTTGGCAGAACGCCAAGGGCCCGCAACAGACCCGGGCCGACGGCAAGACCACGGTGAAGATCGAGCAGACCGCCGACAAGGCGATCCTCAACTGGGAAACCTTCAACGTCGGCCGCAACACCACCGTTGAATTCGCCCAGCAGTCGAACTGGGCGGTGCTCAACCGGGTCAACGATCCGAATGCCCGGGCCAGCCAGATTCAGGGCCAGATCAAAGCCGACGGCACGGTGATGCTGATCAACCGTAATGGGATCGTGTTCAGCGGCAGCAGTCAGGTCAACGTGCGCAACCTGGTGGCCGCTGCCGCCAACATCACCGATATCCAGTTCCGTGATCGGGGTCTGTATTTCGACAGCACCGGCACTCAGCCGACGTTCACCGATGCCGCCGGCAAGGTGTTGGTGGAACGCGGTGCCTCCATCGACACCGACAAGCCGGCATCGTCTACCGCTGCCGGTGGTTATGCCTTGCTGCTCGGCAATGAAGTGCAGAACGACGGCAGCATCAACTCCGCCAAGGGCCAGACCGTGCTGGCCGCTGGTGACCGTTTCTACATCCGCAAGGGCTCGGGCACTGAGGGCAATGCGCTGTCCACCACATTCGGCAACGAAGTCATTCCCGGATTCAAGACCGGTGCCGTGGCGGGCAAAGTCACTAACAACGGACTGATCCAGTCGTCTACCGGCGACATCACCCTGACCGGTCACGAGGTCGTGCAAAACGGCGTATTGCTCGCCAGCACTTCACTGGCGACGCGGGGCACGATTCACCTGACCAACCCGAGCACCGACAGCACCGGCAACGTCACGCTGGGACAGGGCAGTGCCGCGGCGATCATGCTCGACAGCAGCGACCTGACCGCCCTCGACAGCCAGCATCAGGCCGCGCTGACGGGCGTCACGGCCAATAACCGGATCCGTGGCGACCAGTCGCGTATCGAGATTCAGAGCGGCGGCAGTGTCGAGTTCCAGAACGGCTCGATCACCCTGGCCACCGGCGGCCAGGTCGCGGTCAGCGCACAACGCCGCAGCCTGGTGCGCGACGGCGCGATGATCGATGTGTCCGGTGCCCTCGGCGTCAAAGTGGCAATGGAAAACAACAGCATCAAGATCAACGTGCAGGGTAACGAGCAGCGCGATGCCTCGGTCAACCGCGAGAAAGGCGCGCTCAACAGCAATGACATCTGGGTCGATGTGCGCGATCTGGTGTATGTGCCGGCCGGCACCAACGGCTACGCCACGGATCGCTGGTACACCGCCGGTGGCCTGTTGGAAGTCGGTGGTTATCTCGGCACTCAGGGCCACAGCGTCGGCGAATGGATGGCTCAGGGCGGCACGGTGAGTTTTGCCGGCAACGACGTGGTCACGGAAAAAGGTTCGTTGATCAACCTGTCCGGCGGCACCCTGGATGTGCAAAGCGGCGAGATTCGCCAGAGCTGGCTGCGTGGCGCCGACGGTAAGTTGTATGAAGTGTCGCGTGCTCCGGGGGACCTGCTCTACACCGGCCTGTACAAAGGCTATGAAGACAGCAGCCAACGCTGGGGCCAGACCAGTTATTACTACAGCCCGCTGATTGCCCCGCGTTCACGTTTCGAGTCGGGTTACACCGTGGGTCGTGACGCCGGACAACTGGTGATCGCCACGGCCAACGCCGTTCTCGACGGGCAAATGATCGGCGAGGTGTATCAGGGCGAACGGCAGAACCAGGCGCCGAAACCGGTGCTCGACGGCTATCAGCAGAGCCAGAGCGCGTTGGCCCGGCGTGCGCAGTTGATCGTCGGCAGTTACGACCCGACCTTCGTCGCGGCGTCGAATGGCCTGCTCTACACCCTCAATCCGACGCTGGGTCAGGTGCAGATTGGCGGCGAGCGCCCGGTTGCCGGAAATGATCCGGACCTCACCGGCGCGGTGTCCGATACCCGTAAGGGCAAGCTGTATCTTGATAACGATCAGCTCAGCGGGTTGCGCCTCGGTGCGCTCAAGGTTTCGGCCAAGGATCAGATCGCCATTGACGGTGCGCTTACGGTCGATAGCGGTGGCGACATTACCCTGTACGCCCCGGATGTTCAGATCGGCGCCGACCTGACTGCTCGCGGTGGCAGTCTGCGTCTGGGCAACGTACTCAATCAGTTCAATGGTGGCGCAAACACCGACACTCGCCTGGCGGCCCAAGCCGACAAAACCACGCAAACCCGCATCGTCGAGGGCGTGCATCTCGACACCCGAGGGCTGTGGAGCAACCTGCGCACCAACCCGGACGATAACGCCAGCCTCGCGTATCTGAACGGTGGCCTGATATCGATCCGCAGCAGCGGTGATATCGACGTCGCTGCCGGCAGCCTGCTCGACGTTTCTTCCGGTGGCGCCATACTCGCCAATGGCAAGACCCGGGGTGGCAAGGGTGGTGATCTGACGCTGGAGTCGAGCGCTATTTCCGCGCCGGGCACATCGCATCTGAACCTCGATGGCGAACTGCGCGGTTATGGCGTCACGGGCGGTGGCACCTTGACGGTGCAGGCCAACAGGATTCTCGTCGGCCAGACGGATAAAGCCCTGGCAGACAACACCCTGCAACTGTCCACCGATCTGTTCAGTAAGGGGTTCTCCGCCTACAACCTGATCGGTCTCAACGGGCTCGACGTTGCCGAAGGCGCCGCGATTGATGTGACCCTGCCGGTGTACCGTTTCGGTGATGCGGCACCCAACCAGGTCAGTGGCGTCGATCCGCGCACGGCGCTGGAGCTGTGGACACCGACGCTGTTCCAGGAAAACCCGACCAAGGGCGTGCTGACCCAACGCGCCGGCGCCAGCCTGACACTGCAAGGTGGCGCGACGCTGGTCGGTCTGATAGACGCGGCCAACAGCTCGCTGACCCTGGGCCGTGGCTCGCGCATCAGCGTCGACCCGGGGCAGAGCATCAAGCTGCGTGGTGCCGGGCAGATCACCGTCGATGGTGAACTGAATGCGTGGGGCGGCACGATCGATATTCGTCAGCAACAATTCGGCTCGATCCAGCCGGCCACTTCGATTCAAACGGCTGATCCGAGCGCACATGACCGCTCGATCTGGATCGGCGAGCAGGCCGTGCTGGATGTCGCCGGGCGTGCGAATACGGCGACCGACACCCTGGGCCGCACTTACGGGCAGGTCGGCAAGGGCGGCAGCCTCATCATCGGCGGCGAGATCGATGCGAAGCTGGCAACCGCCACGGCTGCCGATGCCTACGTGATTGTGCGTCCGGGCGCGCGGCTGGATGCCTCGGGCACCGAGGCTGTTCTGGATATCGCCGGTCAAGGCCCGACGCGTATCGCAACGGACGGCGGGCGCATCAGTTTGAGTTCCTATAACGGTCTTTTCGTTGAAGGCAACTTGCGTGCGGCGGCGGGTGGCGTCGGGGCGGCCGGTGGTCGTCTGGAACTGGCGCTGGAGACGCCGTTGTATTCCGATTCGGCGAGCAACGCGGTGCGCTCGCCGAGGGAAATGATCATTGGTCAAGCGGCAGAAAACGAGCTGCTGCCCGCGAACCTGCAACCCGGCGAAGGCGCCGATGGCTTGCGTTACGGTCAGGCCCGCTTGAGTGCCGATGGCTTGATGACGGGCGGTTTCGACAATCTCAGCCTGCTGAGCAACGGTCTGTTGTCGTTTGACGGTGACGTCAATCTGCGCATGAATCAGAGCCTCAGTCTCTTCGCCGCAGCGCTGTCTCTCGCCGAGGATTCCAAAGGCTCGGCACGGGTTGATTTGAGTGCTCCATACCTGCGTCTGTCAGGGGTGGGCACCTACTTCGCCGGCTTCAACATGATGCGTCCACGGCTGCTCCCTGGCCCGACGGCCCGATCGTCCGATGCGACGTTCAATGCCAGCGCGAACCTGTTGGATGTGAGCAATGGCCTGTCGTTCGGGGTGCAGGGTTCGATCCTGCAACGGCAGGCGCCGGCCGTTGAATACAGCCGTCGGGCTTTCGGTCTGGTGAGCCTCGACAGCAGCGGCGACCTGCGCTTCCTCGCGCCGAATGATGGTGCGGAGAAAACCAGGCTGTGGACGCCGGGCGACTTGAACCTCGGTGCGGCGCAGATCTATCCCGCCACCGGCATTCAGGCTGAGGTGCGTGCCGGTTATCAGGGCGCCGTCCCGGTTTCCGAACACACCTTGCGGATCAGCGGCCACGGCGCGGCACCGACTGCGGTGCCGTATTCGGCATTCGGAAAGCTGATTTTTTCCGCCGCGTACATCGAACAGGGCGGTGTCTTGCGTGCACCGCTGGGCAAGATCGTATTGGGTGACGATTTGCTCAGCACCACTCAGGAGGTTCGTCTTCTGCCGGGCAGTCTGACTTCGGTCAGCGGTGCCGGTCTGGTCATGCCGTACGGTGGCACCACGGACGGTATCGACTATCGCTATAACGGCAAATCCGTGGTGCTCAACGGCATCTCCGGCGAAACATCAGGCGTGTCGATCGGCACGCAGTTCGCCGATGTGCAAAGCGGTGCGGTCATCGACCTGTCCGGCGGTGGCGATCTGCGTGGCGCCGGTTTCGTGTCCGGTCGCGGGGGTTCCACCGATGCACGTTTCAACCCGCTGGTGCGCACTGCGACTGACGGCACCTTCAGCCTGCCGGGGCTGGCGAGCAACCCGGTGTATGCCATCGTGCCCGGCAACCAGAGCAGCTACGCGCCGATGCTGGCCGAAGCGGGTGCGGGCGATCCGCGCATTGGCCAGCAGATCACTATTGGCGCCGGTGTGCCGGGGTTGGCGGCGGGTACTTACACACTGTTGCCGTCAACGTTTGCCCTGATGCCTGGTGCGTTCCGGGTTGAGGTAAACGGTCAGGCAGCACCCGGCGTGACAACGGGGGCGTTGCCACTGCGCAATGGTTCATGGACCAGCAGCGGGCAGATGTCGATTGCCAATACCGGCCTGCGTGACAGCCTGGCCAGTCAGTTGATTCTCACGTCAGCCGATGTGTTGCGTCGTTACTCGCAGTACAACGAAACCGGTTTCTCTCAATTCATCCAGAGCGACGCCGCCCGGCGCGGTGTGCCGCGTGCGCTGGCACCCATGGACGGCAAGACACTGGATCTGCGCCTGGCCTCCGGCGGCAAGCAAGACATCGCTTTGCAGTTCAACGGGCGCACGCTGTTCGAGGCTGCCGAGGGCGGCATGGCCGGCACAGCGGTGGTACGTGGCGGCAACGCCGGGAGCAGCTTCGAGATACTGGGTGCGGGCCGTGCATCGACACCGGGTTTCAACGGTGTGTCGCTGTACGCCGACACGCTCAACAGCCTCAACGCGGGGCGGCTGACCATCGGTGCGATGCCGAATGTCTTGTACAACACGACCGCTAACATCATCGGCTTCCTGGGCGCGAGTGAAAGTATTGTCTTGCGTGAAGGAGCGATTCTATCCGCGCCGCAAGTCTTGCTGCGCACCACGTCAACGCTTGGCGGGATCACCGTCGAGGCGGGGGGCGGGATCAATACGCTGGGCCGTGGCAACGTGGCATACGACTCGCTGGCCGGTTACGTTTATGAGCCGAAAGGCTCCAGCCTGCTGCTGGTTTCCAACGGTTGGGCGCAGGTACTGGCACCGGAACGGGCCAGTGGAATCAGCGGCGCGGGCAGCATCCGGATCGGCACTTGCGCAGCGAGTGCGTGCAACAATCCGGCCCTGCTGTATTCGAACGGCAGTATCACGGCCGCTACGGATAACCAGTTCGAACTCGGTGAAGCGGTGCGTTTCGGCACCCGTCATCTGGCATTGTCGGTCGGCTCGGTCAATACCGGCAGCGCCGAAGCACTTGCAGCGGCGGGCAGCCGCGTGCCCGCCGGCCTCACGCTCAACCAGAACGTACTCGACCGCTTGCTGCGCGGTGATACGCAGTTTGCCGCGCCGGCCCTGGAAACCCTGAGCCTGACCACTCGCGACGCCTTCAATTTCTACGGCAGCGTGAGCCTCGACACGATCGATCCGCAGACCGGCCAAAGCAAACTGCAGAACTTGGTGCTGGTTACCCCGGCGATCTACGGTCTGGGCGATGCCAACGATGTGGCGAGCATCCGCACGGCCAACCTGATTTGGAACGGCGCGACGCAAAGCGCCGGCAGCGTCATTACCGGTGGCGCCGGTACGGGCAGCGGCACGCTAGACATTCAGGCCCAGCGGATCGAGCTGGGTTACGGCCCGATGCCTCAGGCCAGCGGACTGGATCAGAACAATCGTCTGGCGCTGGGTTTTGCCAACGTCAACCTGAGCGCCAGCGAGCGCATCACCGCCAATCACAAGGGCAGCCTGGCGGTGTATCAGGAGCAGGGCGCCTACGATCCGCTCAAGGGTTACAGCTACAGTGGCGGCAATCTGAACCTGCGCACGCCGTTGCTCACCGGTGAGGCGGCATCAGTCAGTCTGCTCAAGGCCGGCAACAGCCTCACGCTCAGTGGCGCTGGCGCTGCCGGGGTGGCGAATGCCTTGGGTGCGGAGTTGCATCTTGAAGCCCGCGATGTCGTGCTCGACAGCCGTATCGCCTTGGCCAGCGGCAAGCTGACCGTCAAGTCCGAGGGCGATTTGACCCTCGGTGGCAATTCCGTGCTGGACATGGCCGGACGGACCTTGCCGTTCAACGATGTCAGCAAATACAGCTGGGGCGGCGACGTCTCGCTGTACAGCGCCAACGGCAATATCCGTCAGGCTGCGGGCTCGCGGATCGATCTGTCGGCGAACAACAATCAGGCCGGTAACCTCAGCGTCGTCGCTCTGGCCGATGCGGCCGGGATGGTCGATCTGCAAGGCGAGATTGTCGGCGGCAGCAGCGGTTACTACGACGCCGGGGGCACGTTGGTGCCGTACAAGGCCGGTGGCGTGGACATTCGCGCGCAGCGCCTGGGAGGTGACGCCACCGAGCAATTCGCCGCGCTCAATCAGCGTCTGAACGCCGGGCAGGTGTACGGCAGCCGCAGCCTGCAACTCAAGCAAGGCAATCTGGTGATCGGCGACGGTCTCAAGGCCGGCGAAATCAATGTATCGGTGGACAATGGCAGCCTGACGGCGACCGGTCTGATCGATGCCAGTGGCGAACGTGTCGGCAGCATTCGTCTGTCGGCGAAAAATGGCCTGACCCTGGCAGGCAACAGCGTGCTCGATGCCCATGGTCGCGTACTGCGGGTCGACAGCTACGGCGAGATCATCGATGCGCCGAACCGCGCCACGGTCGAACTGAGTTCCGGCGATGGTTTGCTCACGCTGGGCAACGGCGCGCGGATCGACCTGCGCCACGGCACCGATGCCGTGCCCGGTTTCCTTGCCGGGCAACACGATGGAATGCTGCGCGGCACGCTGGAGCTGAACGCGCCACGCCTGGGCAGCAATGACATCGCCATCGACGCCAGCGGTGCGTTGACTATTCAGGGCGCACGATCCATCGGTCTCAACGGTTTGCGCCGCTATACCGATGCCCGCGATGGCGTCGATCCGGCGGTCAGTGGCCGAGCGTATCAAGTCATCGATCAAGCCATGCTCGAACGCATTCATGGCGACAGCAGCAACTTTATCAACGCTGCACTGGGCAACAACGATCTGCTGCAACGCAAGCTCGCCGGGTTGAATAACGCCACTTACGCCGATGCATTCCATCTGCGCCCGGGCGTGGAGATCGCCAGCAAGACTGCCGACGGTGATCTGGTGGTGGAGGGCGATCTGGATTTGTCCGGTTATCGCTATGCCAGCCTCAATCCGCACACGCAGTTGAGCCCCTCCGTATATGGTTTCGGGGAAGCGGGCAGCCTGGTGATTCGTGCCGGTGGCAACCTCGATATTTACGGCAGCATCAACGACGGGTTCGCGCCGCCACCGGAAACCCAGGATGACGCCGGGTGGAAACTGATTGCCGGTGTGCAGCCGTTCGGCGGCGATCTGATCGTGCCGGGCAGTGGAGTGACGCTGGCCGAGGGCACGCAGTTTCCGCTGGGGGCGACACTCAATTACGACGTGATGATTCAACCAGCGGTTCTGGCCAGTGGCACGTTGCTGCCGACTCAAGCTGTGCTGAACGAGGCGTATACCTTCAGCGCCGGCACCGTGCTGGCGGGGGCGATCCACGACAGCAACGGTCATCTGCTGTACGCCGCCGGTACGCTGCTCAGCGACAGCGTGACATTGCCTGCCGACACACGCCTGGGTGCCGGCATCCGTTTGAACAAGGCCACCGCCCTGCAAGCGATGAACTGGCCCAAGGGTGTGCCGTTGCCCAGCGTTTACGATGCAGATCTGACGACCTCCTCCGGGGTGAAATTAAAGGGCGAACTGGCCTTGCTGCGCGGTTCGCTGATTCCGTCGATGACCGATGTGAAGCTCGCCGAAGGCACTTCGCTGATCGAGTTGCGGCCGTTCAACGGCACACAACAGGGCAAGAACTGGGCGGTGGCCAGCATGCTGCCGTCGGGCAGTGCGTCGTGGTCGATGCGCGTGGTCGCCGGTGCAGATCTGGCTGCGGCCGATAGTCGTGCGGTCAAACCGCTGACCCCGGAAGGCAATCTGCGGCTGGCGGACAGTCATTACGGCGTCAACATCACCACGGCGGCGGGCAAGCTGGTCTGGGCTCCGGATAATCCCTTCTTTACGCCCTACGAGCCGGTCCCTGATGACATGCTCGAGTACTGCCAGCAGATTGCCGACTTGTGCGTACCCATGGCCCGTTGGGTCTGGGCGCCAGGCAGTGGAATGGGGCCGGACTACGAACCGGTTCCCGAGGAGGCCCAATTCATTTGTGATCTGCAGCCGGAACTGTGCATCGGCAACAATCCCGGGAAAACGGCCAAGGCCCATATGCAGATGTTCAGTGTTCTGCGCACCGGCACGGGTGATCTCGACCTGATCGCCGCCGGCAATCTGAGCATGGATTCACCGTTCGGCGTATACACCGCCGGCACCCAATCAACGAATATCGATCCGCTCTATAACCTGCCGCGCGGGCATCTTTCGGATAACGATTCGGTGTTGGGTACGGCCGGTGCCGCTTATGAAAAATGGGTCGACGGCGGCAGCGACAGCCTCTATCAGGCCTGGTATCCGCAGATGGGCGGCAACCTGACAATCAATGCCGGTGGCTCGGTTTCCGGTGATTCGGTCGGGACGAAAGCCCAATCGACAGCGAGCGGGTTCCGCGAGCAGATGGCCAGTGTGGCAGTGGGCAACTGGCTGTGGCGTCAAGGCACGGGAAACCCGGATGTGCCCACGGCCTGGTGGATCAACTTCGGCAGTTATTCCACCCAAATGAACTCAGATCGGGTGATCAACACTGAACCCTACCTGGTGGGTTTCACCGGTTTCGGTACCTTGGGCGGTGGCAATATCAGCCTGCGGGCTGGTGGTGATGCCGGCATGCTCAAACCGCTAGGCGATGCCGTTAACTACCCGCGCGGTCAGGGGCTGATCGTCGCGGTAGGCAGCACCGGTCGAGTCGCCAGCGATGGCAGCGTGCAGATGACCGGTGGTGGTGACATGGACATTCGTATCGGCGGCACGCTCAACCCTTCGCTGCAAGCGCGGGCCGGAGAAACCGGCTTCGGCCAACCGAATCATGATCTGCAGGGCGCGCTGATCAACCTGCGCGGCGCGGCACACATGACGGGTGGAGCACTCGGCGGCATCAACCTGCAGTACGGCGCCGGCGCTGTGTTCAATGATCTTCGGGAAACCCGCGCACTTGATCCGTTTACCTCGACCACCGGTAGTGCTTCCGGAGGCGTGGTGCTGATTCCGGGTGACTCGGGCATGAGCCTGAGCAGCCGCGGTGATCTGGTGTTGGGCGGTGCCGCGGATCCTGGGCGAGTGAGTCTGATGAACGCCAGCCCGATCATGGCGGCCGACGCAAGCGTTGAGCAGGGCGGTATCCTCAGTGGCTTTTCATTGTGGACTGACCACACGGCAATCGATCTGTTCTCGGCTGGCGGGAACCTGACGCCGGGCACACAGATAGCAGAATTCAGTACATCCAACGGCCTGATCACGGGCCGCAATACCTCGCCTACCGACGGCCGATTTGTCTACCCATCGATTCTGCGCGCGGTGGCGGGCCAAGGGTCCGTTTATGCAGGGCCATCCGCGACATTCATTGGCGTAAACAACTACCCGCTGCAAGGTTACTCACTGCTTCTGGCGCCGTCGAAGTCGGGGCAGCTTGAACTGCTGGCAGGTGACTCTATCTACGCCGGTGGCTATGCGATCAACCAGTCGGGGGCCAGCCCGATGGCCGTGGCTACCCCGTTCAACCCGGCATTCAATGCTTACACCAACAGCAACGCCGGAAAACCGCTGCGCACCAACTACAGCGACGATGGCGTGGCGGCAGAGGGCAACGTGCGATATCCGCTGTTTGCCTATGGTCCCAACACCTACTCGGGATCGAACGACGTACAGGGGCCGGCGCGATTCTATGCGCTGACGGGGGACCTGGTGGGCATTCGCAGTGGCGAAACGTTGAGCTTTTCCACTTCCAGACGCACCTGGTACGAAGCGGCGGGGCCTGTGTGGATGATCGCCGGACGCGACATCGTTGCCTCTGGCACTGCCCTGGGGCAGCCTGCGGCCGTGCCGACAGTGGAAATGAGTAGCGGCAAGGAGGACATTTTTTCCACCGGCAACCTGTTCGTCCACAATGACCTGCGAGATGTATCGCGCGTCTCGGCGGGCCGCGACATTCTCTACAGCAGCTTCGATATCGCCGGACCTGGAACGCTGGACATTAATGCCGGGCGCAACATCCTGATGGAAAATCGCGCCAGCATTACCAGCCTCGGCGCGATAGTGGCCGGGGATTCGCGGCCTGGCGCCAGCGTGGTATTGCAGGCGGGCGTGGGCGCGCAGGGGCCGGATTACACAAGGTTCATCGCGCGTTACCTGACCCCGCAGAACCTTGCTGACCCGAATGCCTCTCTCAACGGCCAGCCGGGCAAAGTGGTCAAGACCTACCTCGACGAGTTGCAGAGCTGGCTGACGCTCGGCTACGGCTTCAGCGGCAACGCAGAGCAGGCACAGGCGTTCTATACCGCGCTGCCAAGTGCCGAGCAGGCGATCTTTGCGCGCCAGGTGTACTTCGCCGAACTGCGCGCCGGCGGCCTGGAATACAACGACGCTGACGGTCCGCGCAAAGGCAGTTATGTGCGCGGTCGCAACGCCATTGCCGCACTGTTCCCGAGCACCGATGTGGCGGGCAATCCGCTCCGTTACGACGGCGACATCACGCTCTACGGTGGTGCCGGGGTCAAGACCCTGTTCGGCGGCGATATCCAGATGCTCACGCCGGGCGGCGGTCAGGTGTTCGGCATCGAAGGCGCAGCACCACCGTCCACCGCCGGGATTATCACCCAGGGTTCGGGCAACATTCAGCTCTACTCGCAGGGCAGCATTCTGCTCGGCCAGAGCCGGATCATGACCACCTTCGGCGGCTCGATCCTCGGCTGGTCGGCCGAGGGCGACATTAACGCCGGTCGCGGCTCGAAAACCACCGTGGTCTACACCCCGCCGAAACGGGTTTACGACACTTGGGGCAATGTAACCCTGTCGCCTTCGGTGCCGAGCACCGGTGCGGGTATCGCCACCCTTAACCCGATTGCCGAAGTGGCGCCGGGAGACATCGACCTGATCGCGCCGCTGGGCACCATTGATGCGGGCGAGGCGGGCATTCGCGTCTCGGGCAACGTCAACATCGCCGCGCTGACCGTGGTCAACGCCGCCAACATCGCCGTGCAAGGCAAGACCAGTGGCGTACCGGTGGTGGCTGCGGTGAACACCGGGGCGATCACCTCGGCCAGTTCGGCGGCATCTTCGGCAACCCAGGCCGCTGAGGACGTGGCGCGTCAGCAGCAAGCAGCGGCGCGGCAGAACCAGGCGTCGGTGTTCACCGTGCAGGTGCTGAGCTTCGGCAACGAACAACTGGCGCCGAGCCGTGATGGTGCCAGTCGTGCGCCGGCGCCGGGTTACAACCCGAATAGCCCGGTGCAGGTACTGGGTGCCGGCGCGCTGGATGAACAGGCCAAGCAGCAGTTGACCGAGGAGGAGCGGGGGCAACTGACGCTGTAAAAGACTCTCGTGTAGTACGCTTCGGGCGGCCTTTTGGCCGCCCTTTTTTTATGTTGATGAGGTTCGTGGGTATTGTCGTCGGGTGTGGACTAACGTCAGTATTTTGATGCGCCTGTTCACTCGATAGACCAGCAGATAGTTCGGATTGACCACCATTTCCCGAGTGCCTGGCACTCGACCGGCCCGGTAACCATAGGGGATTGATGAAAGCCTTTGCGTTGCTGCACCAACCTTGTGCTGTAGAGCCACGGAAGCGTTGGAATTGTATTGTTCAACGTAATCGATAATGTCAGCCAGATCGTTCAGAGCTTGAGCGCTCCATTCAAGCAGCAGCGCGGCGCTTCCTGCGCATCTCTTCCAGCATCTGGTCAAGCATTGCCATAGCTTCATCATGGGGAATGCCAGGGCTGGGGTCATCGAGTGCCTCCTGTACCTTGGCACGAAACCAGCGATCGTAGCTCTCTGCCTCTTCTTCGGATTCGAAGTCAGAGTAAAACGGGGAAAGTAATAAGCTCATAGTGATCACCGTGATCAATCTCAGCAGTTTAAGTGGGAATGGCCCATTGTCGTCACTGGCAGACGATGTACCCCATGAGCTCTCGAAGAACCATGGGATGACGAAGCCCAGTATCTGCAAGCGCCCCTTTGGAGTCTGCCGGACGTTTCCCTCCGTTGTCCGGCAATCTCGACCGCCGTTGTAGGCCTATTCCTCCACTCTGTTTTTCAGGTTTCCAGCCTACAAATCCGCGCGCACCTTCCTACAAATGCACTCAGAACGCATACGGAATACTCACCTTCGCCCACAACATTTCCCCCTCCGGCCGGTTCTCCACGTCAAACTCCTTGGCCCAGCGAATCTCCGCGCTGGCGTACTTGAGAAAGGTGAAATGCAGCGCCGGGCCAATCGCGAAGACTTTGCCGCGCACGCCGTCATCCACATCCTGCCCGGCGAATTGCACGGTGTGGCCGTACTGTTTGTCGTCGGTGGTCTGCTTGAGGTAATAGCCGTTAAGGCCGAGCATCACATCGTCGGTGATCTTGTAGCTGGCGGAGTAATCGAAGTGGAAGATCTGCCCGGACTTGTAGTCGGTGTCCTTGTTCTTCTCGTTGAAGCTGTAAGTGGTCTTCATCGACACTTCGGTCTTGTCGGTCGGCAGCCAGGTGAAGGAGAACAGCGGCTTGTAGGTGTAGAAATTGTTGCTGGTGTTGGCCAGCCGATCGACGCTGTATTCGCCGGTGGGCACCGTGATCTCCACGGCAGCACCCAGGGTCAGGTTCTTGCCCATGTCCCACAGGATGATCGGCGCGATGGTGGTGTCGCCCATGCCTTCGCGGGTATCGCTGAGACCGAATACCGAGACTTCCTGCTTGAGCCAGGGCTGGGCGATGTAGCCGGCCAGGCGTCCGCCGAACACGCGCACCGGGCTCAGGTAATCAATACGCGGGATCACCGCCGTGGATTCGATTTCGACATTCGGCACCTTGCCGCCCAACGAGCTGATGTTGAGCTTGGTCGACTTGTAATGGTTGTAGTAGAGGTTGAACGCGACCATGTTCTGCGGAAGGCTGTCGACTTCCAGCGGCAGCATGAAAAATCCGTCGGTGCCGGGGCCGATGTTGTCGACGCCGGCTTCGGTGGCCAGGGCCGGCAGGCACGCGGTGCATCCGAGCAAAGTCAGTGCCAGACGCAAGGGGAAAGTGGCGCGGTTCGGGCTCATGGCTGTCCTCATTATTATTGTGGTGGGACGTAGCGCCGGTACGCAGAACGTCCGGCACCATAGAAATAAGCGCTTGGCGCCCGACGGGGCAGGGTATTGGCGGACAGTTAGGGGGACTTCTGCGGACAGTCGGCCAACCCTGTGCTAACTTCCTTCGACATAACCGGTTACAAAAATAACAATCAAGCGTGATCCGGAATGTCAGCCCCCATGAACGTAAAAGTCCAAGACCCCACTTTTGAATTGGCGCTGGTTTCGCCGTTTCTCCTGCAAACCCTCGCTGAAGTCGTGCACAACAAAGGCATCGACCCCGAAAGCCTGTGTCGTGGCCTGGGTTTCACCCTCGAAGATCTGCAGGATCCGGCGCAGCGGATTTCCTACCGCCAGGCCGTGGCGATGATTCAACGGGCGCTCAAAGTGCTGCCCAATCAGGGCCTGGGGCTGTGGGTCGGCGCGCAGAATGTGTTGGGTACGCTGGGGCTGCTCGGGCATGTGCTGTCGCTGTGCAAGACCTTGCGCGATGCCTTTGCCCTCGGCATTCGCCATCAGCACACCTCCGGCGGAATCGTGGTGTCCAGCGTCGACATGGTCGGTGATCGGGTGCACCTCGACGCCGAGTGCCGCTTGCCGTTTGCCGACGTGCAGGTGTTCGCCGTTGAAGAGTTTTTCGCCAGCCTGCTGGTATATGGCCGGGCCTTGGCCGGAGTTGATTTCAAGCCGATCGCCGTGGAGTTCGTGCATGCCGCGCCGGATTACTTGAGCGAATATCACCGCCTGCTCGGACCGGACGTACGCTTCGGCTGTCTGCACAATCGCATGCTGATCGATGCCCGGTGGCTGGACGTCAACCTGCCCAATCACCATTCGCTGGCGCTGCGTCAGGCGGTTGCGTTGCTGGAGCTGGAAGCGGCGCAGGTGCATCAGAAACTCGATCTGATTCAAGCAGTGGAGCGGGCGATTGCCCGGGACCTGAGCCGGGGCAGCCATATCGAAAAAATCGCCGGCGACCTGAACATGAGCGGTCGCACCTTGCGCCGCCGTTTGACCGAGCATGCGCTGACCTTTGAAGCGCTGCTGGAACAGGTACGTCAGGCGCGGACCATGAGTCTGCTGGCCAATCCGGACATGCCCATCGAGCGGATTACCGAAGAAGTCGGCTACAGCGACGTGCGCAGTTTTCGCCGGGCGTTCAAGCGCTGGACCGGGATGAGCCCGAGTGCGTGGCGGCATGACACGAACCCTCACCCCAGCCCTCTCCCGGAGGGAGAGGGGGCCGACCGAGGTGTGTCGCGTCATACATCGACCTGAAAGATTTTTGTCGATTATGGATTCGGTACATCATTTTCAAGTCGGCATATCTCTACAGCTTCCCCCGTTCAGTTCCCTCTCCCTCTGGGAGAGGGTTAGGGTGAGGGGTTTTTAGCATTCTCCAAACCCACACAAACCCTCCGGCCACAGGTAAACTCCCGCGCACTTTCCCAAGGAGTTCACATGAGTTACTACCAGCCGGGCATTCTCGCCACCCCTGTTCCTGCGCAAGCACGTCACCTGTTTTTTGCCCTTGCGTCGGTTGAAGCACTGCCGCAGGCGATCGACAACCTGATGAATCTGGTGGACGGCAAGTCGGCTGTGATCGGTTTCGGTGAATCCCTGACCAAAGCCCTGAACGTGCAAATCGACGGTCTGCGCAGCTTTCCGGCCATGAGCGGCGTCGGCGTGGAAAACCCGTCGACCCAGCACGCACTGTGGGTCTGGCTGCACGGGGTCGACCGTGGCGAGCTGCTCAATCGCAGCCACGCTTTCGAAGCTGCGCTGGCCCCGGCGCTGCGCCTGGTAGACATGCAGGAAGCCTTCCGCCACAAGGACGGCCATGACCTGACGGGCTACGAAGACGGCACCGAAAACCCGCACGATGACGCCGCGATTGCCGCCGCGTTGCTGGGCGAGGGCGCTGATGGTCTGGTCGGAGGCAGCTTCGCCGCGATCCAGCAGTGGCAGCACGACCTCAAGGGTTTCCATAAGCTGTCCGCCGAAGACAAGGACAACATCATGGGCCGTCGCCTCAGCGACAACGAAGAGATCGATGACGCGCCAGTCTCCGCCCACGTCAAACGCACCGCCCAGGAAAGCTTCGCCCCCGAAGCGTTCGTCGTGCGCCGTTCGATGCCATGGATCGACGGTGATCGCGCCGGCCTGATGTTCCTCGCCTTCGGTTTTTCGCTGGACGCCTTCGAGGCCCAACTGCGGCGTATGAGCGGTCTGGAAGACGGCATCACTGACGGTCTGTATCGCATCAGCCGGCCGATCACCGGCGGCTACTACTGGTGCCCGCCCATCAAGGACGGCCACCTCGATCTGCGCGCGTTGCGCATCGGCTGAGTGTTTCAAACACAGGGAGTTGACCATGGACGTGGTGCGTTGGGGCATGATCGGTTGCGGCAGCGTCACTGAACGCAAGAGCGGGCCGGCCTTCTACAAGGCGCCCGGCTCGGCGCTGGTGGCGGTGATGGGCCGACGCCTTGAAGCGGTGAACGATTACGCCGCGCGCCACGGCATCGCCCGGGTCTACACCGATGTCGATGCGCTGATCAACGACCCCGAGGTGGACGCGGTGTACATCGCCACGCCCCCCGACAGCCACTACGCCTACAGCCTGAAAGTCGCCGCCGCCGGCAAGCACTGCTGTGTCGAGAAACCGATGGCGCTCAACGCCGGACAAAGCCGCGAAATGCAGCAGGCGTTTGCCGACGCCGGTCTGCACTTGTTCGTGTCGTACTACCGCCGTTCGTTGCCGCGCTTTGCCCAGGTTCGGCAATGGCTGGCGCAGGGCCGCATCGGCGAGGTGCGGCACCTGAGCTGGACGCTGACCAAAGCCCCCTCGGCGGCGGATCTGGACGGCAGCGCCAACTGGCGAACCGACCCGAGCGTGGCCGGTGGCGGCTACTTTGCCGACCTGGCCAGCCATGGTTTCGACCTGTTCCAGTACCTGCTCGGCGATATCGTCGAGGTCGCTGGCTTTACTGCGCGCCAGGCCGGGTTATATGCGGCGGAAGATGCGGTCAGCGCCAGTTGGCGGTTCGCCTCCGGAGCGCTGGGCATGGGTTGCTGGAGCTTTGTGGCGGATCGGCGCGAGGATCGGGTGCAGATTATCGGCAGTCAGGGCCGGATCGCGTTCTCCGTATTTGACGAGCATCCGGTGCAGCTGTTCGCCGATGAGCAGATCAGCCTGGAAATCCCCCATCACGAGCACATTCAGTGGCATCACGTGCTGGGCATGAATGCGCATATTCGTGGTGGTTCGCAGCATCCGGCCGTCGCCGAACAAGCCCTCAAAACCGATTGGGTGATGGACCAGATCCTCAAACGGCACTGATCCTCCAGACCACAACACCATTTCCTTGTGGGAGGGGGCTTGCTCCCGAAGAGGCCGGCATTGCTGGTATTTCCATCGCCTGACACACCGCCTTCGGGAGCAAGCCCCCTCCCACAAGGGTCTGTGTGTTGTCGTGTCTAAGGTTATGCCCAAACAATATTTCTCAAGCTTGTCATAACGTCTCTAAGATCACGTCATAACTCGTTATAACAAGTGATCCCTGATGACCGATAATGTCCTGTCCCTCAGTAGCGTCCCGCTGCACACCCAGCTGCGCGATGTCCTGCGCGCACGCATTCTTGATGGCGAATACCCGCAAGACAGCCAGATGCCGTCCGAAAGTGAGCTCGGCACGCTGTTCAAAGTCAGCCGCATCACCGTGCGCCAGGCGCTGGGTGATCTGCAGAAAGAAGGGCTGATCTTCAAGATCCACGGCAAGGGCACCTTCGTCGCCAAGCCGAAAACCTTTCAGAACGTCAGCAGCCTGCAAGGCCTCGCCGAGTCCATGACCGGGCGCGGCTACGAGGTGATCAACCGCCTGCGCAGTTTCAAATTCATCCCCGCCGACAAACGTGTCGCCGAGCGCTTGCAGGTGGCCGAAGGCGAGACCGTGGCGCAGATCAAACGCGTACGCCTGATCAACCGCGACCCGATCTCGCTGGAAATCACCTACCTGCCCAAAGCCGTCGGCGAACGGCTGGAGAAGGCCGATCTGGTGACTCGCGACATCTTCCTGATTCTGGAAAACGACTGCGGCATCGCCCTCGGCCACGCCGATCTGGCGATCGACGCGGTGCTGGCCGACAGCGATTTGACCCAGGCGCTGAACGTCGAGGCCGGCTCGCCGATCATGCGCATCGAACGTCTGACCCACGACGCCAACGGCCAGCCGCTGGACTTCGAACACCTTTACTACCGTGGCGATGCGTTCCAGTACCGCCTGCGGATCGACCGGCAAAAAGGGGCGTGACATGACCCGCAAGACCTTGGAACAGGAATACGACATCGTCGTGATCGGCGGCGGCACTGCCGGCCCGATGGCGGCGATCAAGGCCAAAGAGAAGAACCGCGACTTGCGCGTATTGTTGGTCGACAAGGCCAACGTCAAACGCAGCGGCGCGATCAGCATGGGTATGGACGGCCTGAACAACGCGATCATCCCCGGGCACTCGACGCCGGAGCAGTACACCAAGGAAATCACCATCGCCAACGACGGCATCGTCAATCAGGCGGCGGTGTACGCCTATGCCACTCATAGCTTCGAGACCATCGAGCAACTGGATCGCTGGGGCGTGAAGTTCGAGAAGGACGAGACCGGCGATTACGCGGTGAAAAAAGTCCACCACATGGGCGCCTACGTGCTGCCGATGCCGGAAGGGCACGACATCAAGAAAGTCCTTTACCGGCAGTTGAAACGCGCGCGGGTGAGCATCACCAACCGGCTGGTCTGCACCCGTTTGCTCACCGACGAGGAGGGCGCGGTCAACGGGGTGATGGGCTTCGATTGCCGCAGCGCTGACTTCCATGTGATCAAGGCCAAAGCGGTGATCCTCGCGTGCGGCGCGGCCGGTCGCCTCGGTCTGCCGTCCTCGGGTTACCTGATGGGCACCTATGAAAATCCGACCAACGCCGGCGACGGCTACGCCATGGCCTATCACGCCGGGGCCGAGCTGGCCAACCTCGAATGCTTCCAGATCAACCCGTTGATCAAGGACTACAACGGCCCGGCCTGCGCCTATGTGACCGGCCCGCTCGGCGGCTACACCGCCAACAACAAGGGCGAACGCTTCATCGAGTGCGACTACTGGAGCGGGCAGATGATGTGGGAGTTCCACCAGGAACTGGAAAGCGGCAATGGCCCGGTGTTTCTCAAACTCGATCACCTGGCCGAGGAAACCATCCAGAACATCGAAGAGATCTTGCACAGTAACGAGCGCCCGAGTCGTGGTCAGTTCCACGCCAATCGCGGCACCGATTACCGCACGCAGATGGTCGAGATGCACATCTCGGAGATCGGTTTTTGCAGCGGCCATTCGGCGTCCGGGGTGTGGGTCAACGAGCGGGCCGAGACCTCGGTGAAAGGCTTGTACTCGGCGGGTGACATGGCTGCGGTGCCGCACAACTACATGCTCGGTGCGTTCACCTACGGCTGGTTCGCCGGGCACAACGCGGCGGATTTTGTCGCCGGGCGCGAGTTCTCGACGCTGGATGCCGCGCAGATCGAGAAAGAACAAGCGCGGGTCTACGCGCCGCTGGATCGCGAACAGGGTCTGCCGCCGGCACAGGTCGAGTACAAGCTGCGGCGCTTCGTCAACGACTACCTGCAACCGCCGAAAGTGACCAAAAAAATGCAGATCGGCTTGCAGCGTTTCAGCGACATCGAACGCGACCTCGATCAGATGAAGGCCAACAACGCCCACGAACTGATGCGCGCGATGGAAACCAGCGTGATCCGCGATTGCGCGGAAATGGCTGCGCGCGCCTCGCTGTTCCGCGCCGAGAGCCGCTGGGGCCTGTACCACTACCGCGTCGATCACCCGCAGCGCAACGACAGCGAGTGGTTCTGCCATTGCCATCTGAAGAAGGGTGAAGACGGCCGCATGACCAGTTTCAAGAAACCCGTCGAGCCGTACATCATCCCGCTCGATGCCGAAGAAATGCAGGCTTACGACCGCTTGCGGGTGGGCGCGTTCGCCGCTTGATGCATCACCAGAGAGAGTCCGAACCATGGCCTATCAAGCCCAGGAAATCTTCTTCCGCTCCAACGCCCCGGTCACCGTGGACGAGGACAAATGCATCGCCGAAAAGGGCTGCACCGTGTGCGTCGATGTCTGCCCGATGGACCTGCTGGCGATCAACCCGGCCACACAGAAGGCCTACATGGCGTTCGATGAATGCTGGTACTGCATGCCGTGTGAGAAGGATTGTCCGACTGGCGCCGTCAAAGTCGACATCCCTTATCTCCTGCGCTGAACCCTTTCCCCTGTAGGAGTGAGCCTGCTCGCGATAGCGGTGTGTCAGACAACACATCGACATCCAATACACCGCTATCGCGAGCAGGCTCACTCCTACAGAGATCTACGACACCCTAAAGCTACCCGGAAACCCCGGACGCTAATTTACAGACCCCCTCGTTTCCCACCGCGCCCTGATCGCGGCGGAGACGAACATCCAATAAATGATTCGAGGGGAAACACTCATGTTGCGTGCAGCAATCGCCGGTCTGGTACTGGCTTCATTCACCCTGTCGGCCTCGGCCGAAACCATCCGCATCGCCATCGGCACCCAGGACACCACCATCAATTGCGCCGCCGGCGGCCTGTTGATTCGTGAACTCGGCCTGCTCGACAAATACCTGCCGCACGACGGCGCCTACAAAGACGCGAAATACGACGTGCAGTGGAAGAATTTCACCAGCGGTGCGCCGCTGACCAACGAGATGGTCGCCGGCAAACTCGACTTCGGCGCCATGGCCGATTTCCCCGGCGCGTTCAACGGGGTGGCGTTCGAAACCGCCGGCAAGCACAGCCTGTTCATCAGTGTGTTGTCGGGCAGCATCAAGGGCAGCGGCAACGGCATCGTGGTGCCGAGCGCGTCCGGGGTGCAGGCGCTGAGCGAACTCAAGGGCAAAACCATCTCGGTGCCATTCGCTTCGACCGCCCACGGCATGTTGCTGCGCGCGGTGGCGGAGCAGGGTTGGGACCCACTCAAAGACGTCAACATCATCGCTCAGCCACCGGAAGTCGCAGGCTCTGCATTGCAGGCCGGCAAGATCGACGCTCACGCCGATTTCGTGCCGTTCGCCGAACTGTTCCCCAGCCGTGGTTTCGCCCGCAAGATTTACGACGGCGCCCAGGCCAACGCGCCGACTTTCCACGGTGCACTGGTGGATCAGGCCTACGCGAAACAGTACCCGGAAATCGTCGTCGCCTACCTGCGGGCGAGCATCGAGGCCAATCAGTTGCTGGCTGCTGAGCCTGAGAAGTACAGCGAGCTGATCGCCAAAGTCACCGGCGTCGATGCCGAGGTCAACTACCTGTTCCACGGCCCGCTTGGCGTGCAGACCCGTGACCTGAGCTGGAAGCCGGAATACCGTCAGGCGGTGGGCACGGCGATCGACACCCTGAAGCTGCTGAAGAAGGCCGATCGCGGCCTCGACCTCAACACCTTCGTCGACGATCAGTACATCCGCACCGCCTTCAAGGCTTCGAATCTGGACTACACCGCGCAACTCGCCAACTACGCGCAAACGCCGTTGAAAGCGCTGGATGCAGCGACCGGCAAAGCCATCACCGACTTCAGCCACGTCGCCGAAATCTGGGTGCGCGGTGAAGACAAGGTGCGCCAGTACGCCTCCGCCGAATCGGCCTTCACCGCGTTGGCCGCTCTGAAACACGACGGCAAAAACATCCGCGCGGTGTATGCCCAGGCCAGTGACAGCGGGATCAAATTGCTCGCCGATCAGGCGTGGTTCGCCAGCGATGCCAAGGGCCGCTTGAGCGCGTTTCTGCTCAAGGGCCAGGCCCAGCAATATGCGGCGGCGCAGGGTGGCAAGGTCTTCGACTTTACCGACGCCACGACCCAGGCCGTGGCTGCCCGCTAATTGAAGATCAAAAACTCACCCTCACCCTAGCCGTCTCCCGGAGGGAGAGGGGACTGAACGAGGTGTTTGCGGGAGCTAAGCCGACCTGAAATATCGAGCCGAACTCAGTTTTTGAAAATCATGAATATCTGCTCGCTATCGAGCCGAACCGAGATTTTGAAAGGCTTGAAGATCTGCTCCCTTTCCCCCTCGCCCCCCTGGGGGAGAGGGCTGGGGTGAGGGGGGCGATCTCAACCATCACACCGCTCCAAACATGGAAACCCGATTCATGAAAATCCCAAAACCCCGCTGGATCACCAGAGCAACCTCCATAGCGCTCTGCCTGCTGTTCTGGCAACTCGCCGCCAGCCACCACTGGAACCTCGGCCTGGTCACCTTCGCCAACGTGCCAACCCCGTTGGCGGTGATCGAAGCGGCGTTGGGTCTGGGCGATTCCGGCAAGCTGCTGCAGCACCTGAGCGCGAGCCTCGGCCGCGTGTTCGCTGGCTATCTCGCGGCATTGATCATCGGCATTGCCCTGGGCCTGGCCATCGGCCGCTCGAAATGGGCCGAAGACCTGCTGCTGCCACCGCTGGAAGTACTGCGGCCGATTCCGGCGGTGGCGTGGATTCCGTTGGCGATCCTGATGTTCCCGTCGTCGGAGCTGTCGATGGTGTTCATCACCTTCACCGGTGCGCTCTTCCCGATCCTGCTCAACACAGTGCACGGGGTGGAGGGTGTCGACCCACGGCTGATCGCTTCGGCAAAAAGCCTTGGGGCAGGGCGCCGGGCGATTTTGCTTGAAGTGATTCTGCCGGGTGCTGCGCCGAGCATCATCACCGGCCTCGCCATCGGCATGGGCACCTCGTGGTTCTGTCTGGTAACCGCCGAGATGATCTCCGGACAGTTCGGCATCGGCTACTACACCTGGGAGTCCTACACCATTCAGAACTACGCCGACATTGTCGTTGGCATGCTGCTGATCGGTGTGCTGGGCATGGGCAGCAGTCTGCTGATCAAGCGCCTGGGCGGGCTGTTCACGCCCTGGCATCGACCACGAGGAAAAGCCTGATGAGCGCAATGCAAACCCCGGAAGGGCGAATCGATATTCGCCAGTTGTCGATCGTTCTCGGTGAGGGGCAGCAAGCCTTCGAAGCCGTGCAGGGGCTGGATTGCCAGATCGAACCGGGCCAGTTCGTGTGCATTCTCGGCCCGTCCGGTTGCGGCAAATCGACCTTGCTCGGCGCACTCGCCGGACACTTGAACGCCCATACCGGCAGCCTCAAAGTCGATGGCGGCGAGGTGTTCGGGCCGTCGCCGCAACGCGGCATGGTGTTCCAGCATCACACGCTGTTTCCGTGGCGCACGGTGCGCGACAACGTCGCTTTCGGCCTGAAGATGCGCGGCATCGGCAAAACCGAGCGCCAGCGTGAGGCCGACGAAATGCTCAAACTGGTCGGCCTCGACGGCTTCGCCGAGCGCTGGCCCGATCAGCTCTCCGGCGGCATGCAGCAACGGGTGGAAATCGCCCGGGTGCTGGTCAACCGTCCACGGCTGCTGCTGATGGACGAGCCGTTCGGCGCGCTGGATGCCTTGACTCGCTTGAACATGCAAGAACTGCTGCTGGACATCTGGACACGGATTCGCACCACCGTGGTGTTCGTCACCCACGACATCGACGAGGCGCTGTTCCTCGCTGATCGCTTGCTGGTGATGAGCGCGCGTCCGGGGCGAATCATCGAAGACCTGCGCCTGGATTTCCCACGCCCGCGCACTTCTGAACTGGTCACCAGCACCGAATTCTCCCGCCTCAAGCGCCATTGTCTCGACCTGCTGCGCCACGACAACTCCCGCCCGCTGCCGCGCCTCAACCCGCTCGGCCTGCCTCCCGAAAACCCCTTGCCGCGATTTGCCCTATGACCTCATTTTTTGCTGTGACCGATAACGACGACATCCTCGCCCTGCAACCGCGTCTGACCGCTGACGATGCCGGTGTGCGACGCATTGCCCTGATTGATTTGGCGGATCTGGAAGAACCGGACGGCCTGCTGTGGCTGGTCGAAAGACTGAGCGAAGATCCGGCCGAAGAAGTCCGCGCCGAAGCTGCGCGGCTGCTGGAAGCGTGGGAAGACGAACCGGTAGTGGCTGCGCTGTGCCAGGCACTGACCGATCCATCTGCGGCAGTGCAGGCAGCCGCCGCGCAAAGTCTGAGCCTGCTCAAAACTGAAGCGGCCGGCCGGGTGATTCTGCCGTGGACCGATCATGCTGAAGTCAGCGTGCGAATCGCCGCGTTCCGTGCCTTGCGCGAATTGCGTTTCGCCGAGGCCGCACCGGCTGCTATCACTGCGTTGAGCGATGCCGACGCCAACGTGCGCCGCGAAGCCGTCGGTGTGCTCGGCTGGCTCAAGCAGCTCGACGCACTGCCGGCTCTGGCGCGCCTGGCCAGCGCCGACCCGGACACCGAAGTGCGCCGCGCCGCCACCGGCGCCCTCGGTCTGGCGTCCGGCGCCGACGTGCTGCCAGCCTTGCGTAAAGCGCTGCAGGACGCTGCCTGGCAAGTGCGCGAAGAAGCGGCCACGACGCTGGGCAAGGTCGGCCACAGCGACGCTGGTCCGGCGTTGATCGCAGCCCTCGGCGATGACTACTGGCAAGTGCGCCTGCGTGCTACCCGCAGCCTCGGTCGCTTGCGTTTTGTACCGGCGCTGGACGCTCTGATCGAGACCCTCGGCCATCGCATCAGCAACCTGCGCAAGGAAGCCGCGCTGGCCCTCGGTGAGTTGCATGATCGCGGCGCGGTGGCGGCGTTGCAGGCGGCGCAGGATGACGGCGACCCGGAAGTGCGCAAAGCGGTGCGGATTGCCTTGAGTCAGTTGCAATGAACCCGCTGTCAGTCGGCAATTCGCAGAGCCAGCGGACGCTGCGCCTGAGCTGGCCGGACGGCCGCGAATCGCTGTTCAATCACGCCGAACTGCGCCGCCAGTGCCCGTGCTCGCAGTGCCGCGCGTTTCGCCTGAAAGGTGTGACTCCGCTGGTGGATGAGCGTGTTCGCCTGATCGAAATCAACCCGCAGGGCTACGGCGTGCAACTGGTGTTCAGCGACGGCCATCAACGCGGGATCTACCCGTGGGACTATTTGGCCCAGCTGAGTGCTTGATATGCCGCAGCCTCCTTGTAGGAGTGAGCCTGCTCGCGATAACGGTGTATCAGCCGACATCATTGTTGAATGACACACCGCTATCGCGAGCAGGCTCACTCCTACAAGGGAATTTGCGCGATATGCGAGCTATTGCGCAGCCGTCATGGCTGGCCGGCACCCGCGAAACACATCCAGCCCCGGCTGATACAGCGCGGTCTTCACCTCGAACAAGCCCAGCACCGAATGAAACAGGTTGTCATGGCTCAGGTCCGGCTGCCCGGTCTTGCTTTGCAGGCAATCGCGATCAATCCCCAGTTGCGCCAGCGTGTTGTTGCCAAACCACATCACCATCGGCACATGGGTCTGCGCTTCTGGCGCCAACGCATAGGGCGCGGCGTGCAGGTACAGGCCGTTTTCACCCAGCGATTCGCCGTGGTCGGAGACGTACAGCATCGAGGTGTCCAGCGTGTCCTGATTACGCTTGAGCAACTCGATGACCTTGGCGAGGAAGTGGTCGGTGTAGAGGATCGTGTTGTCGTACACGTTCACCAGTTCATCGCGGCTGCAACTGCCCAACTGGTTGGTGTGGCAGATCGGCTTGAAGCGTTCCAAAGCTTGCGGATAACGCTCGTAGTATTCCGGGCCATGGCTGCCGTCGGCGTGCAACACGATGATCGCGTGGCCCTTGAGGCTGTCGATGTAGCTTTGCAGGTCGGCCAGCAGCGCTTCGTCGAGGCAGTTGTTGCCGTCGCAGAACGGCCCCGGCTGGTTCTTCGCGATGTCGCGGTGCGGCACGCGCAGGCAGGTGCCCTTGCAGTCGCTGTTGTTGTCCAGCCACAGCACCTGCACGCCGGCGCGTTGCAGGATATCCAGCAGGCCTTCGTAGGTTTTGCCTTTCTTGTCGCTGTAGTCCTCACGCGGGAACATCGAGAACATGCACGGCACCGACACCGCCGTGGACGTGCCGCAGGAGTGCACCTGGGTGAAGTTGAGGATGTCCAGTTTGCTCAGCTCGGGATTGGTCTCGCGCGCATAGCCGTTGAGCGAGAAATGATCGGCGCGGGCGGTTTCGCCGACCACAAACACCATCAGCGACTTCTTCTCGCGGCTGGTCGCTTTGGCGCTCATCACCGCGTCTTCACCGATAGCCTGCACCACAAAGTGCTTTTTGATGCCCAGGCGCTGCTTGGTGTATTTGCTGATGGCGTAGATGTAGTTGGTCGGGTTGATGAAATGGGTGAGCTTGTCTTCTTCACGGAAGATCGGCGCGTAGGTCGAATAGAACGCGCCCACCGAGGCACCGATCACCAGCACGCAAGCGGCAATCACCAGCAGCTTGTTGAGCAGGCCGCGAAAGAACGGCCGATAACGCACCGGCCAGCGCCAGATCAACGCCGCCGGCAGCACGCCGAGCAGCAACACGTAAGCCAGCAGCTTGCCGTTGAACAGCGCAGCGGCTTCGCCCGGGTTGGTTTCGAAGACGTTCTGGATCATCACCGTGTCGATGGTGATCCCGTATTCGTTCATGAAATACGCAGCGCAGGCCGAGAGCAGGGCCACCACAGTCAGCGCCGGTTTCAGCGTCCAGCAAAACGAAACGAGGGTCAGCAGCAGGGTGATCGCCGCCCACAGGAACAGCCCGAACGAAGCGAAAAACGCCAGTTTGTGTGCACCTTGCAGAGTGATCAGCGTACCCAGCGCCTTCCAGGTCGCCAGGTTGTACAGCGCCACCAGTGCCAGGGAAAACAACAACACCAGGCGGGTGGAAGTGATGGACGGTAAACGCAGTCCTTTGCCCAAAGCCATTACAGACATTCCTCTAGCAGAATAGAAAACACGCGCGGTAACGCGCGTAACTGTAGAAGAACATTGGTAAAAAATTTGTAAACATCTCGTAACAAACAATCAGGTCAACGCAAAACCCTGTAGGAGTGAGCCTGCTCGCGATAGCGGTGGGTCGGCCGACATCGTTGTTGAATGCCACACCGCCATCGCGAGCAGGCTCACTCCTACAATGGGTACTTTGGTGGGTCAGAAGGATTTGCTCAGGCTCGCCACCACCGTTGCGGTGCACACATCCTTGAATCCCCAGTTGCTCAGGCACTGGCTCTGCGACAGATCGGTATCGATATAGCTCAGGCCCAACACCACCCCGGCCAGGTTGTGCGTCAGCTTGACCTCCCATTCACGGTAACTGTCCTCGCCATGCCCGGACGTCGAGTACAGGTGCGGGTCCTTGAAATCCATGTTGCCGTAACGCAGCTTCAGCCCGGAATCGAACGGCAGCCCGGTTTCATAACCGACATAGGTGTAGAGCGAGCTCTGCTTGCTGTCGATTCCCGGCGCATCGCTGGAGTAATACGCCGCCAGCTTCACCCCGTAGACACCGAGAATCCCGTAGACCTCGCTCTGGTTGAACTGGCTTTCCTTGGGATAGGCGTACTTGAGGTAACCCAGATCGAGGCTGACATCCTCGGTGGCCTGCCACAGCCAGCCGGCGTAGTAATCGACTTCCTGCCGGGCTTTCAGGCCACCGCCGAAATCGACGTTGGAGCTCCAGGCACCCGCGTACAAACCGCTGCTGTGGGCCAGGGTCAGACCGGCTTGCAAGGCAGGGTCATTTTGGGTTTGCGAGATGCCGCGGGTGCGGTAGTCGCTGGCCAGGGTCAGGTCGACCAGCAAGGCGAAATCGTCGTTCAGGGGGATCGCGTGGCTGCTCAAGGGCAGCAAACTGGAAAAACCGAGGGCGAACAGGGGCAAGGCTTTCATGTGAAGTCCCGGTGTTGTGATTGTTATGGGGGCTGGAAAAAGCAGTGGAAATGCTTGGGTAGGGTGAAAGTCCCTGTGGGAGCGGGCTTGCTCGCGAAGACGGTGGGTCAGGTATCGAAATGTTTGCTGACCGGACGCCTTCGGGAGCAAGCCCCCTCCCACAAAAGCGAGGGGGGCCTGTTGTTATGGGGTGGCGGTGTAGACCTGGCGGCCAGCGAACCAGGTTTGCAGCACCTGGGTGTCATGCAGCGCCTTGTTGTCGACGCTGAACACGTCGCGATCGACCACGATGAAGTCCGCCTGCTTGCCCGGCGTCAGCGAGCCAATCTGCTTCTCCAGGCCAATCGTGCGCGCCGCGTTGAGGGTGTAGGCGTAGAACATGCTTTCGCGATCCAGACGCTCGTCGGCATTCAGCACGCCCAGCGGGCCGACGCGGGTGATGGCCTGGGCCATGGCGTTGAACGGGTTGGGCGACGACACCGGCCAGTCGCTGGCACCGGCAATCGTCGCGCCCTGTTTCAGCAGCGAGTGCGCCGGGTATTGATAGCGAAAGGCGAGGGCGCTGACGTAGGGCTTGATCATGTCGGTGGTGTAGTCATCGGCACTGGCCCACAGCAATTGCATCGAGGCGATCACGTTCAGCGGCTTGAAGCGGGCGAACTCTTTCGGGTTGACCATCTGCAGGTGCGTGATCGAGTGAGTGATGCCGCTCTGCCGATCCTTGCGCGCGCGCTCGATACCGTTCAGCGATTCACGCACCGCGCGGTCGCCGATGGCATGGATGTGCACCAGCCAGCCGCGCTGGTCGATGGCGCTGACCAGTTCACCGAAATGCTCTGGATCGATCAGCAGCTCGCCCTGTTTGTGCGAATTGCTGTATGGGTCGATCATCGCCGCGCTCTGCGCCGGGTACTCGATCACGCCGTCGGCGAAGATCTTGACCCCGGGCAGGGTCAGGTTGGGGATGCCCTGAAACTGCTGGCGCACCTTATCCAGCGTGTCGAGGTCGGCGGGCAGGCTTTTCGGGTTGGCCACCAGCAGCGCGGCGACGTGCACGCTCATGCCGCCGCTTTCCGACAGCGCTTTGTAGGCCGGCAGCACGCCGACGGTTTTCTCAGTGGGTTTGAGGGCGAAGACCGGTTCGCCCGGTGCGGCGTTGGCGGCGGGGTCCATCCACGCGGTGATGCCGAGGCTGTTGTTGAAACGCACCGCGGATTTGGCCGCGGTGAGCATATCGGCCGGGCTCGGCACCGGCATTTTCGCGGCCACCCGGTCCCAACCGGCATCGACCAGAAAACCGTTGGGCTCGCCGCTGGCCAGTGCGCCGATCGTGTCTTGTTCCGCAGCGGGCAGGGTCTTGAGCAACGCCGCGTCGATGCCGGCGCGCTTGAGCATCACGTTGTTGGCCCACGCGGTGTGGTGATCGCTGCCGGTGAACACCACCGGCACGTCAGCCCATTCGCCGTGGTTGAAGGTCTTGCCCAGCGCTTCGGCCTGCGCCCAGTACGCTGAGCTCATGCCGGCAATGCTCAGCACATCGCCATGCCTGGCCTTGCCGTCGTCACGCCAGGCGCGCAGGCGTTTTTCCAGTTCGGCGAGGGCGACGACTTCGTCTTCCATGTTGGCCGAGACCATTTCCAGACCGCCGAAAATCGCGTGGGAATGGCTGTCGATCAAGCCTGGCATCAGCGTCTTGCCGCCGAGGTCGATCACCTGCGTGCCGGGTTCGATCAGCGCCTTGATCTGCGCATCGCTGCCGACTTTCAGCACCTTGCCGTTTTCCACGGCCAGCGCCTGCACCTTCGGTTGTGAACGGTCGGCGGTGAAAATCTTGCCGTTGACCAGCACCAGATCGGTGGCGGCCATGGCTTCCATCGAGGCAAAACTTATCGCGCTCACCAGCAGACTCGGGATGAATCTTTTCATTGAAGATTTCCTTGTTATTGCGTCTGATGGCCAGATTAGTGGCTGACACTGGCCGACAGAACGCCTCCCTCACGAAAAACGTTTTTGCCTGAATGGAAAAAGCATGGACAAGCTGGGTGCACTGAAAATGTTCGTGGTCACCGCGCAACTCGGCAGTTTCAGCCGCGCGGCGGAGCAGTTGGGCAAGACCCCATCGGCCCTGACTAAAGCGGTCAATCATCTGGAGTCGGAACTTGGCGCGCGGCTGTTCGAACGCAGCACGCGGCGGATTCTGCTCACCGAAATCGGCCGGGTTTATCTGGAAACCGCGCGGCTGGTGTTGCAACGGCTGGAGGAGGCCAGCGAGGAAATCGAGCAGTTGCAGCACGGTCTGCGTGGCAGCCTGAAAATCACCGCACCGCTGGCGTACGGGCGGGCGTTTCTCGATCAGGTGTGTGACGGCTTTTTGCAGCAATACCCGCAGATCAGCCTGCAAGTGGATCTGTGCGACGCGTTCGTCAATCTGCTGGAAAGCGGCTATGACCTGGCCTTGCGCGAGGGCCATGACGACTTGCCGGGGCTGATCGCCCGGGTGGTCGGCAGCAATCGCCTGGCGTTGTGCGGCAGCCCGGACTATTTGGCGCGCAAGGGTTTGCCGGTGAATCCGCAAACCCTTGAGCAGCATGAATGGCTGCTGTATCAGCACCCGTTGCTCAGTCGCGAGTTCTGGTGGGCCGAGCGCGATGGCCAGCGGCTGAGCCTGCCACAGCCGACGGCGCCGCGCTTGCGCAGCGACAATTACGACCTGTTGCTGGCCAGTGCTTTGGCCGGACGCGGCTTGCTGCACACACCGCTGTGGAGCGCCGCACCGTACATTGCCGACGGGCGTCTGGTGCGGGTCATGGCTGACTATGAAATCGACCCGGACAGCTTCGGCCCGCACATTCTCGCGGTGTACCCGAGCCATCGACGGGCCACGGCTAAAGTGGTGGCGTTCATCGATTACATCTCGGCATTTCTGGCCGAGCGCGGATTGAACTGACTGGCGGTCATTGCCAGCAAAAAGGCGAAAGAGTACAAATGTACTCCATGACCAATCTCACTCCCCGCCGTACCGCCATCCTGACCTTTATCCGCGAACGCATCGCCGAACACGGTCAGCCCCCAAGCCTCGCTGAAATCAGCGAGGCTTTTGGTTTTGCCTCGCGCAGCGTGGCGCGCAAGCACGTGCTGGCGCTCACCGAAGCCGGGTTTATCGAGGTCAACCCGCATCAGGCCCGGGGCATTCGCCTGCTCGGGCAACCCGCGCGGCCGGAGCTGCTGGACATTCCGGTGCTCGGCCGGGTGGCTGCCGGTGCACCGATCGGCGCCGATGCCGACATCCATAACCGCTTGATGCTTGATCCCGCGCTGTTCTCCCGTGCGCCCGACTACATGTTGCGGGTGCAGGGCGACTCGATGATCGAGGACGGCATTCTCGACGGTGATCTGGTGGGAGTGAAGCGTAATCCCGAGGCGCTCAACGGCCAGATCGTGGTGGCGCGACTCGATGGTGAGGTGACGATCAAACGCTTCGAGCGTGTCGGCGCTACGGTGCGCCTGCTGCCGCGCAACCCGGCGTACCAGCCGATTGTCGTGCGCGATGATCAGGACCTGGCCATCGAAGGGGTGTTCTGCGGTCTGGTGAGGCAAGGCTGATGGGCGCCGTCGTTGCACTCGATACGCTGTTCAATGGCGGCCAGGTCTGGAAGGGCCGGCCTGCGCCACCGGCGGCCAGCCCGCAACCCACCGGGCATGCCGCGCTGGATGCAGCACTGCCCAGCGGTGGCTGGCCGGAAGCGGCGCTGAGCGAAATCCTCCTGGCCGGCCCCGGGGTTGGCGAGTTGCAACTGGTGTGGCCGACGCTGGCGCGGATGTCGGCGGCGGGCGAGCGCATCGTGCTGGTGGCGCCACCGTTCGTGCCGTACCCGCAGGCGTGGGCGAACGCCGGGGTCGATCTGCGCCAGTTGTCGGTGATTCAGGCCAGCGAACGCGATGCCTTGTGGGCGGCGGAACAATGCCTGCGTTCCGGCAGTTGCGGCGCGGTGCTGTGCTGGCCGTACAAGGCCGATGACCGTGCGTTGCGGCGTTTGCAGGTAGCGGCAGAAACCGGCCAGACCCTGGCGTTTGCCTGGCGCCCGCTGAGCGAGGCGATCAACCCGTCGCCGGCCGCGTTGCGTATTGCCATCGACGCAAGACCGGCCCAGTTGCGCGTGCTCAAGTGCCGTGGCGGACTGGCGCGCACGGCGCCGATTGCGTTTGCCGTGGGGCACTGAGGTCGTCATGCGCTGGGTGTGTATTCTGTTCCCGCAATTGGCCCTCGACGCCGTGCTGCGTCAGCGTGCCGATCCTGCTGAGCCGTTGGTGCTGCTCAGTGGCCCGGCCCAGCGCCGGGTGCTGCAAGCGGTGAATGCAGCGGCGCGCCAGCTCGGCTTGCGCGCCGGCCAGTCGATGACCGCCGCGCAGGCCCTAAGCAAAGGCTTTGCCACCGCCGATTACGACCTCGCCGAGGTCGAGCACTGGCAGCAGTTTCTCGCCGCGTGGGCCTATCGTTTCAGCGCGCAGGTCAGCGTGCATTATCCGCGTACCGTGGTGTTCGAGATCGAGTCGAGCCTGGGCCTGTTCGGCTCCTGGGCGCAGTTCGAAGCGCGGCTGCGCAAGGAACTGACTGAGCTGGGTTTCCGCCATCGCATCGTCGCCGCACCGAATCCGGTGGCGGCGCGGGTGCTGGCCAACGCCTACGACGGTCTGGTGGTACCTGACGGTGAGGCCCTGCAGCATCACCTCGGAAAGTTGCCCGTCGACCGTGTCGGGCTGGAGCCGCAGGTCGCCACCGCGCTGACGCGCATGGGTCTGCGCAATCTGAACCAGTTGCAGAGCCTGCCGCGTCAGGCCCTGGCCCGGCGCTTCGAAGCGTCGATGCTCAAGCATCTCGACACGTTGTTCGGCGCACGGCCGCTGGCCTTGGCGTTCTATCTGCCGCCGGATCGTTTCGATGTGCGCATCGAACTCA
Organism: Pseudomonas sp. S150; assembly: GCF_004526365.1. Lineage (NCBI taxonomy): Bacteria > Pseudomonadati > Pseudomonadota > Gammaproteobacteria > Pseudomonadales > Pseudomonadaceae > Pseudomonas > Pseudomonas sp. S150. The sequence goes on along the minus strand of NZ_CP038207.1, from coordinate 4,051,145 downwards.
ATTTCGACGTGCAATCCCATCAGGCGCTGCTGTTTCCGTTACGCCGCTTGACCGCTGACCTGTCGGCGTTCCTCTGCGGACGTGACAGCGGCGTGCAGCGTTTCGACCTGCATCTGGAGCACGCCGGGCTGCCGGACACGCTGATCAAGGTCGGCCTGCTCAGCGCCGAGCGCGATCCGGCGATGCTCTTTGAACTGGCCCGTGGGCGACTGGAACAAGTCCAGGTCGAGGCCCCGGTGCGCGGCTTTCGCCTGCGCGCCGAAGACCTGCCGAGTTTCGTGCCGCAGTTTCAGGAACTGTTCGATGATCGTCCGCAACAGACCTTGCCCTGGGAGCAATTGCGCGAACGTCTGCGTGCACGGCTCGGCGATGACGCGGTGCAGGGCCTGCGCTTTCAGGCCGACCACCGCCCCGAATGTGCCTGGCAGCACGGCGTCGACAAGCAGCGTTGCAGCGGTTTGCCGAGCGTGCAGCGCCCGGGCTGGTTGCTCGGCGAACCGCAGAGTGTGCCGGAAGGTTCGGCGCGGATTCTCATGGGCCCGGAGCGCATCGAGTCCGGCTGGTGGGACGGTGATGATGTGCGCCGCGATTACTACCTGATCCAGAACCGCGCCGGTCAGCAGGGCTGGGCCTATCGAGCCGTGGGCGAGGGCGGGCCGTTGTGGCTGCAAGGCTGGTTTGCATGAACCACGGTTATGCCGAACTGCATTGCCTGTCGAATTTCAGTTTCCAGCGCGGTGCCTCCAGTGCCCTTGAGCTGTTTCAGCGGGCGAAAAAACATGGTTATCAGGCGCTGGCGATCACCGACGAGTGCACCCTGGCCGGGATCGTCCGCGCCTGGCAAGCGGCGAAATCAGTGGAGCTGCCGCTGATCATCGGCAGCGAAATCCGCATCGATAACGGTCCGAAACTGCTGCTGTGTTGGTGGAGAACCTGGCGGGCTATCAGGCCTTGTGCGGTTTGATCACTCAGGCCCGGCGGCGTACGCAGAAGGGCCAGTACCAGGTGCTGCGCGAGGATTTCAGCCAGCCGTTGCCGGGATTGTTCACCGTGTGGGTGCCGGACAGCGTTAATGATGTCGAGGAGGGCCGCTGGCTGAAGCAGACTTTCGGCGAGCGCCTGTATCTGGCGGTGCAGTTGCATCGCGGGCAAGACGATCAGCGGCGTCTGGCGGCACTGCTGAGTCTGGCCGAGCAACTGCAGATCGCCGCCGTGGCCAGCGGCGACGTGCACATGCACGCCCGTGGGCGGCGCGCCCTGCAGGACACCATGACCGCGATCCGCCATCACGTCCCGGTGGCCGAGGCCGGGTTGCGCCTGCACCCCAACGGCGAGCGCCATCTGCGCAGCCTCGACGTGTTGCGCGAGCTTTATCCGCCGGCGTTGCTCGACGCCTCGGTGCAACTGGCGCGGCGCTGCACTTTCGAGCTGAGCGAGTTGCGCTATCAGTATCCGAAAGAGCTGGTGCCAGAGGGGCACACCGGCAGTTCCTGGTTGCGGCACTTGACCGAAAAAGGGATTGCCTGGCGCTGGCCAAAAGGGCCGCAGGCCAAAGTGCTCAAGCAAATCGACGATGAGCTGAAACTGATCGCCGAGCTCGGCTACGAAAGCTACTTCCTCACCGTGCACGACGTGGTGCGTTTTGCCCGCGATCAGCAGATCCTCTGTCAAGGCCGCGGTTCGGCGGCTAACTCGGCGGTGTGTTTTGCCTTGGGTATCACCGAGATCGACCCGGACCGCACCACGCTGCTGTTCGAGCGTTTCATGTCGAAAGAGCGCAACGAGCCGCCGGACATCGACGTCGATTTCGAGCACGAACGTCGCGAAGAAGTCCTGCAATACGTGTTTCGCCGTTATGGCCGGCGGCGTGCGGCGTTGACGGCGGTGGTCAGCACTTACCACGCTGCCGGTGCGGTGCGCGACGTAGCCAAGGCCCTTGGGCTGCCGCCGGATCAGATCAATGCACTGGCCGATTGCTGCGGCCACTGGAGCGATGAAACACCGCCGCTGGCGCGCTTGCTCGAAGGCGGTTTCGACCCCGACAGCCCGGTGCTGCGTCGGGTGCTGAGCCTGACCGGGCAACTGATCGGCTTCCCCCGGCACTTGTCGCAGCATCCTGGCGGCTTCGTGATTTCCGAGCAGCCGCTGGATACGCTGGTGCCGGTGGAAAATGCTGCCATGGCCGAGCGCACGATCATTCAATGGGACAAGGACGACCTCGATGCGGTCGGGCTGCTCAAGGTCGACATCCTCGCCCTCGGCATGCTCAGTGCCATCCGCCGTTGCTTCGATCTGCTGCGTCGTCATCGCCATCTCGATCTGAGCCTGGCGACGATTCCTGCTGAAGACAAACCGACCTACGAGATGATCAGCCGCGCCGACACCATCGGTGTATTTCAGATCGAATCGCGGGCGCAGATGTCGATGTTGCCGCGCCTGAAACCGGCGAAGTTCTACGATCTGGTGATCGAAGTGGCGATCGTCCGCCCGGGGCCGATTCAGGGCGGGATGGTTCATCCGTACCTGCGCCGACGCAACAAGGAAGAGCCGACAACCTATCCCTCGCCGGAACTGGAAGTGGTGCTCAAACGCACCCTCGGCGTGCCGCTGTTTCAGGAACAGGTGATGCAGATCGCCATCGTCGCCGCCGACTACAGCCCCGGCGAGGCCGATCAGTTGCGTCGCTCGATGGCCGCGTGGAAACGCCATGGCGGCCTGGAGCCGCACAAGGAACGCCTCGCCGCCGGCATGAAGAAAAACGGCTACACCGAGGAATTCGCCGCGCAGATCTTCGAGCAGATCAAGGGTTTCGGCAGCTATGGTTTTCCCGAGTCCCACGCCGCCAGTTTTGCCTTGCTGACTTACGCCAGTTGCTGGCTCAAGTGTCACGAACCGGCGGCGTTCGCCTGCGCGTTGATCAACAGTTGGCCGATGGGCTTCTACAGCCCGGATCAGATCCTTCAGGACGCCCGTCGGCATCAGTTGCAGATCCGTCCGGTGGACGTGCGCGCCAGCGACTGGGATTGCAGCCTGGAACCGATCAGCGGCGCGCAGCCGGCGATCCGCATGGGCCTGCGGATGATCAAGGGTTTTCGCGAGGACGACGCCCGGCGCATCGAAGCGGCGCGGGCGCGGGGGGCGTTTGCCGATGTCGCCGATCTGGGCGAACGGGCCGCGCTCGACAGTCGCGCCCAAGCGTTGCTCGCCGATTCGGGGGCGTTGCGCGGGATGGCCGGGCATCGGCACCGCGCGCGCTGGGAAGTGGCCGGGGTGCAGAAACAGCTGGGCCTGTTTGCCGGCTTGCCGAGCCAGGAAGAAGCCGATGTGCTGCTGCCCAAACCGAGTGTCGGTGAGGACCTGCAGGCCGATTACGCGACTATCGGCACCACGCTGGGGCCGCATCCGCTGGCGCTGCTGCGTGGTGAACTGAAGGCGCGGCGTTGTCGCAGCTCTCAGGAGTTGCTGGACGTCGAGCACGGGCGGCCGGTGAGCATCGCCGGGCTGGTCACCGGGCGGCAGCGACCGAGCACTGCCAGCGGCGTGACTTTCGTCACCCTCGAAGACGAGTTCGGCAACGTCAACGTGGTGGTCTGGCGCGATCTGGCTGAGCGTCAGCGTCAGGTGCTGGTCGGTTCGCAATTGCTCAAGGTCGATGGCCGCTGGGAGCGGGAGGGCGAAGTTCGACACCTGATCGCCGGGCGGCTGAGCGACCTGAGTCCGCTGCTCGACGGCATCCGCGTGCAGAGCCGCGACTTCCACTAAACCCCAGAACACCACAAATCCCCCCTGTGGGAGCGGGCTTGCTCGCGAAGACGGTGTGTCAGTTGGCAAATAAGTGGCTGACACACCGTCTTCGCGAGCAAGCCCGCTCCCACAGGGGGATTTGTGTGTGTCCAAACAAGCCAATTGATTGGCGTCAAAAATCTCTGTCACCAATGGTGGCACTTTGTCATAATGCCGCCCCTTTTCCGCTCCCCACCGCGTAGCCGTGCCGGGACACACCGTTTTTTTTCAGAAGGAATGCACAGTGAGAATGATCTCCCGGATGTTGGTCTCAGGCGTTGCGATTGCCGTGCTCGGCACTATCGCCGGCTCCCTTGCCGGCTGCGCCACCGAAAGCTCCCGCGCACTGCCGGTGGCCAAGGTCGAGAGCGCCACGCAAGTCTGGACCGGTGCTCGCGTGCCGATGGCGGTGGGCAAGTTCGATAACCGCTCCAGCTACATGCGCGGGATCTTCTCCGACGGCGTCGACCGTCTCGGCGGCCAGGCCAAGACCATCCTGATCACTCACTTGCAGCAGACCAACCGCTTCTCGGTACTGGATCGCGACAACATGGGCGAGATCCAGCAGGAAGCGGCGATCAAGGGCCAGGCCCAGCGCCTCAAGGGTGCCGATTACGTGGTCACCGGTGACGTCACCGAGTTCGGCCGCAAGGAAACCGGCGACCACCAGCTGTTCGGTATTCTCGGCCGTGGCAAGACCCAGGTCGCCTACGCCAAGGTCAACCTGAACATCGTCAACATCAGCACCTCCGAAGTGGTGTATTCGACTCAGGGCGCTGGTGAATACGCCTTGTCCAACCGCGAAATCATCGGCTTCGGCGGCACCGCTGCGTACGACTCCACCCTCAACGGCAAAGTCCTCGATCTGGCCATGCGCGAGGCGATCAATCGTCTGGTTGATGGCATGAACGCCGGCGCCTGGAAACCGGGTAACTGATCGACACCCATTGCAAGGAGCAACACCCATGAATCTGACTTTGTCGCGGTCGCTGCTGGCCCTGACGCTGGCCGCCAGCGCCTTGCTGGCCGGTTGCAGCAGCCCGAAAACCCTGTACCAGTGGGAAGACTACCAACCGCAGGTCTATGAATACTTCAAAGGCGAAGAGCCGAAAGAAGCCCAGGCCGAAGTGCTGGAGCGCGACCTGCAGAAGATCCGCTCCACCGGCAAGGCGGTGCCGCCGGGCTACCACGCGCACCTGGGCCTGCTGTACCTGAGCATGGGCAAGGACGATCAGATGGTGCAGCAGTTCCGCACCGAGAAAGCGCTGTTCCCCGAGTCCGGCCCATACATGGATTTTCTGCTTAAAAACGCCAAGACCGGAGACGCCCAATGATCTCGCGCACCCTGAAACTGCTGGCCGCCGGTTTGGCCCTGACCGTGCTCGGTGGCTGCGTCGCGCCGAAAACCGTGGATTACTCGGCGTACAAACAGGCACGGCCGAAGACCATTCTGGTGCTGCCGCCGCTGAACACCTCGCCGGACGTCAAGGCTTCCTACAGCTTGCTGTCGCAGGTGACGTTCCCATTGGCCGAAGCCGGTTACTACGTGCTGCCGATCACCCTGGTGGACGAAACCTTCCGCCAGAACGGCCTGACCACCCCGGATGACATTCATCAGGCGCCGGCCAACAAGCTCAAGGAAATCTTCGGCGCCGACGCTGCGCTGTACATCACCGTGACCGAGTACGGTACGCGCTACATGGTGATCAGCAGCGAAACCGCGGTAACCGCCACCGCCAAGCTGGTCGATCTGAAATCCGGCACCACGCTGTGGACCGGTTCGGCACGGGCGTCGAGCGAAGAGGGCGGCAACAACAGTGGTGGCGGCCTGGTCGGCATGCTGATCACTGCCGCGGTGAAGCAGGTGATCAACAGTTCGACCGACGCCGGATACCCGATTGCCGGGGTGGCGAGCAATCGCCTGTTGTCGGCCGGTCAGCGCGCAGGCCTGTTGTACGGCCCGCGTTCGCCGAAATACGGTACGGACTAAAAATTACCGGCACGCCTGAAATCCTCTGTGGGAGCGGGCTTGCTCGCGAAGACGGTGTGTCAGTTGGCAAATAAGTGGCTGACACACCGCTTTCGCGAGCAAGCCCGCTCCCACAAGGGAAAGGCGTTTCGCAGCCGATTTATTTGGCGTCCGCCAAAACCGCTCGCCACCGCCCGCTGCTTCCGTCCACGTTTGCAATGAGCGGGTCGGCAAATCGAAGTCATCCCGCCCTAATCGTATCCAGACCCTGCATCAGGAGGCCGAAGGCGATATCCTGCGCCACACTTATCTGCGCAAACGGCGAATAACGCTGCAACACCGTGTTTGCCCGAGGCTAAAGGAGTGTTCGAATGACCGAGAAGAAACTGGAAACCACGGTCGACCGCGTCTACCAAGGGGTTTACCAGGCGATCAGCAAGCGTTCGCTGCGTCCGGGGATGAAGCTGGGCGAAGCGTCCCTGGCTGAACTGTTCAATGTCAGCCGCACGTCGGTACGCGCCGCGCTCAAGCAACTGGAAGCCGAGGGGCTGGTCACCACCGAGCCGAATAAAGGTGCATCGGTGTCGCTGCCGAGCAACGAAGAGATCCGCTCGCTGTTCGAAACCCGGCGGCTGATCGAAATCGGCATGGTCACCGAACTCTGTCGGCGCAAGGACACCGCCGCCATGCAGGTCTTGCGCGAGCACCTGCTACTGGAGGACGCAGCCCACGCGGCAGGCGATCACGAGCAACTGATTTACCTGCTCGGCGAGTTCCACCTCAAACTGGCGCGCAGCCTCAACAACCCGGTGCTGCTCGACTGGTTCCAGAAGCTGATTTCCCGCGCCTCGCTGTATGTCGCTGCACTGGATGACGACAGCCATGAAGCCTGCCGTGACAACGAACATCTGCGCCTGATCGAATACATCGAGGCGGGCGATCAGAGCGCCGCCATCGAACTGACCTGCACGCATTTGAACGGCATCGAGAAGGCGATTCTCGACGTCGCGGCGAAGATGAAAACTGGCTACCATCCGCTCAAGCACCTGATCGGGGTCTGATCCGGGCCTGGTCTGAAATCGGCTATACCTCTAATGAAACCATTACGGCCGATGAGGCTCGAAACAGACGGGCGTCGCGGCGTTCTGCCGTCGCGATGTATCGGGCAAACACCACAGGACACCGAGTCAATCGATGCAGTTTTTATCCGATAGCCACGGTTGTGACGGCTGGAAAGGCGAGATGGCCGAACGCATTTGCGCGTTCGACTGGCGCCTCACCGAACTCGGCCCGCTCGACACCTGGCCTGCCAGCTTGTGCAGCACCGTGCAATTGATGCTGGCCTCGCCCTTGCCGATGGTCATGCTCTGGGGCCACGCCGGCTACATGATCTACAACGACGCTTACTCGCAGTTTGCCGGTGGCCGCCACCCCTATCTGTTGGGGGTGCCGGTGGAGCTGGGCTGGCCGGAAGTCGCCGAGTTCAACCGGCATGTGGTCGACACCTGTCTGGCGGGCGGCACCTTGTCCTACCGCAACAAGGAGCTGGTGCTGTTGCGCGATGGCGTGCCCGAAGATGTCTGGATGGATCTGTATTACAGCCCGGTGGCCAACGATGACGGCGTGCCTTCAGGAGTGATGGCGATGGTGGTCGAGACCACCGAGTTGGTGCGCTCCGAGCGCCTGCGTCAGGCGGCAGAAGACGCTTATCGGGCCGACAACGAACGGGTGCGTCTGGCGCTGAATGCCGGCGCCTTGCTCGGCTCGTTCGTCTGGGACGTGAAGAACAATGTGCTGTCGGCCGACGAGCGTTTCGCCCGGACCTTTTGCTATCCGCCGGATCAGGACTTGAGCAACCTGCCGCAATCCGTCAATGAGTCGCGGATCCACCCGGACGACCTGGCGTGGGTGCATGATCGGGTCAGTCATTCGCTGCAGACCGGTGAGCCGTACAACGCTGAATACCGCGTGCGGCGCGCGGACGGCAGCTACCTGTGGGTGCTCGCCAGTGGCGCCTGCGAGTTCGACGAACACGGTGCGCCGTTTCGTTTTCCCGGGGTGTTGATCGACATCCATGAACGCAAGATTGCCGAAGAATCCCTGCTCAAATTCACGCGCAACCTGGAGCAGCGGGTGGCTAACGAAGTGGATGCCCGGCTGGCGGCGGAAGAGCAATTGCGCCAGTCGCAGAAGCTTGAAGCCATCGGCGGACTGACCGGCGGCGTGGCCCACGACTTCAACAACCTGCTGCAGGTAATTGCCGGCAACCTGCATTTGCTGGCGCGGCATGAGCCGGACAATGCCAACGTGCAACGCCGGGTCAGCGCCTCGCTGGCAGCGGTCGAGCGCGGCGCCAAGCTGTCGTCGCAACTGCTCGCTTTTGCCCGGCGCCAGCCGTTGTCACCGGCGGTGTGCGATCCGCGGCAGATCTTCGACGGCGTCGGAGAATTGCTGCAGCGTGCGTTGGGCGAAACCATTCAGATCGACGTGCAATTGCCGCAGGACCCGTGGCATATCAACGTCGACCGCAATCAACTGGAAAACGCCATTCTCAATCTGGCGATCAACGCCCGGGACGCGATGAAAGGCGAGGGCACGATTGGTCTCAGTGCCATTAATACTCGGCTGGACAGCACTTTTTGCGCGGGCAAAGGCATCGTTGCCGGCGATTTCGTGCGGGTGATGGTCAGCGATACCGGCGTCGGCATTGCACCGCAAATGCTCGAGCAGGTGTTCGAGCCATTCTTCACCACCAAGGCCGATGGTCAGGGCACCGGGCTCGGTTTGAGCATGGTGTTCGGCTTCGTCAAACAGAGTGGCGGCCACGTCGAGATCGAAAGCACCGTGGGCGAAGGCACGCGGGTGCAACTGTACTTTCCGCGCAGCCTGCGTCCGGTCCTCGATGAGACGCCGAGCGTCGACCTGCAACAGGGCGGAGGCCACGAAACCATTCTGGTGGTTGAAGACAACGACGCGGTGCGCGCCTCGGCAGTGGAGTTGCTGCGCGAGGAAGGCTACCGCGTACTGACTGCGAGCAATGGCGACGTGGCAATGCAGTTGCTGCTGGACGGCGCGCAAGTGGATCTGATTTTCACCGACGTGGTGATGCCGGGGCTGATCAAAAGCTCTGATCTGGCGGCGTGGGCCAAGGTGCAGACACCACCGGTGGCGGTGCTGTTCACCTCCGGCCACACCCGCGACATCATTTCACGCAACCACCAGTTGAGCCCGGACACGCACTTGCTCGGCAAACCGTATGGCCCGGAGGCGTTGTTGCAGATGATTCGCTCGGTGCTGAGTGCCTAACTGGCGAATTCCCGATTCCCTGTGGCGAGGGGATTCATCCCCGATGGAGTGCGCAGCACTCCCCAGCATTTTTCCAGCTATATGGAATTTGCAGTGACTGCGCCGGCTGCGCCGCCGATCGGGGATAAATCCCCTCACCACAGGGTTCAGCTTCGCCCCTAAATTTTCTGCAGGGACAGCCCATGACTTCCAAACGCACCTCCAAAGCACCCGCCGGCATGGTTCGGGTGCGTGGCGCCCGCGAACACAATCTGAAGAATGTCGACGTCGATATCCCTCGCGACGCGCTGGTGGTGTTCACCGGGGTTTCGGGTTCGGGTAAGTCGTCGCTGGCGTTTTCAACGTTGTACGCCGAAGCCCAGCGGCGTTATTTCGAATCTGTGGCGCCGTATGCGCGGCGACTGATCGATCAGGTCGGGGTGCCGGATGTCGACTCCATCGAAGGCCTGCCGCCCGCCGTGGCCCTGCAACAGCAGCGCGGTACGCCGAGCACGCGGTCGTCGGTCGGCAGCGTGACCACCTTGTCGAGCCTGATCCGCATGCTCTATTCCCGCGCCGGCAGTTACCCGCCGGGGCAACCGATGCTCTACGCCGAGGATTTCTCGCCGAACACCCCGCAAGGCGCGTGCCCGGAGTGCCACGGTCTGGGCCGGGTCTACGAGGTGACCGAGGCGCTGATGGTGCCCGATCCGAACCTGACCATCCGCCAACGCGCCGTGGCGTCCTGGCCGCTGGCGTGGCAGGGGCAGAACCTGCGCGACATCCTCGTGACCATGGGCATCGACGTCGACATCCCCTGGAAGAAACTGCCGAAAAAGCAGCGTGACTGGATTCTGTTCACCGAAGAAACCCCAACCGTGCCGGTGTACGCCGGGCTGACCCCGGAGGAAACCCGGGTCGCCCTCAAGCGCAAGATGGAACCGAGTTATCAGGGCACCTTCACCGGTGCCCGCCGCTACATCCTGCACACCTTCACTCATTCGCAAAGTGCGCTGATGAAGAAGCGCGTTTCGCAATTCATGCTCGGCAGCCCGTGCCCGTTGTGCGACGGCAAACGCCTGAAGCGTGAAGCGTTGTCGGTGACCTTTGCCGGTTACGACATCGGTGAACTGTCGCAGATGCCGTTGCTGCAAGTGGCCGAAGTATTGAAACCCGTGGCTGCGGCGACCTATCTGCAGCAGGCCGAAGAAAGCGGCGAAACCCTCAGCCATGCGCAAACCCGCGAGGCGCGCCAGCAGCGCGTGGCCCACGGTGCCAGCGGCCACGCCAGTGCGCCGGACGTGCGCCACACGCCGAACCTGTCGCTGGAAAAACGCCTGGCAGCGCAGCGGATCGCTGAGGACTTGCTGGAGCGGGTCAGCACCCTGACCGATCTGGGCCTCGGTTATCTGGCGCTGGAGCGCAGCACGCCGACGTTGTCGTCCGGCGAGCTGCAACGCCTGCGCCTGGCGACGCAATTGGGCTCGCAACTGTTCGGCGTGATCTACGTGCTCGACGAGCCGTCCGCCGGTCTGCATCCGGCCGATGGCGAGGCGCTGTTCGAAGCCTTGCAGCGCTTGAAGGCCGACGGCAATACGCTGTTTGTGGTCGAGCACGATCTGGAAACCATGCGCCGCGCCGACTGGCTGATCGACGTCGGTCCGGCGGCGGGCGAGAAGGGTGGGCAGGTGTTGTACAGCGGCCCTCCGGCCGGGCTGGCCGAGATCGACGAATCGCAGACCCGCGCCTATCTGTTTGCCGAGAGCCAGCGGCAGACCCGCACCGCGCGCAAGCCGAGCGGTTGGCTGAAACTCGATGGCATCAGCCGCAATAACCTGCACAACCTCAGCGCTGAATTTCCCTTGGGCTGCTTCACCTCGGTCACCGGGGTTTCCGGTTCGGGCAAGTCGAGTCTGGTCAGTCAGGCGTTGCTCGAACTGGTCGGCGCGCAACTCGGGCGGCCGCTGGTTGAGGACGAGCCGGAAGAGCTCAGCCTCGAAGACGATGCGCCGCAGGCCAGCAGCGGTCAGGTGACGGCGGGGCTGGAGTCGATCAAACGCCTGGTGCAGGTCGATCAAAAGCCCATCGGCCGCACGCCACGTTCGAATCTGGCGACCTACACCGGGCTGTTCGACAACGTGCGCAAACTGTTCGCCGCCACGCCCGAGGCACGGGCGGCGGGGTATGACGCCGGGCAGTTTTCCTTCAACGTCGCCAAGGGCCGCTGCCCGACCTGCGAGGGTGAAGGTTTTGTCAGCGTCGAGTTGCTGTTCATGCCGAGCGTGTATGCGCCGTGCCCGACCTGTCATGGCGCGCGCTACAACCCGCAGACCCTGGCGATTCAGTGGCAAGGCTTGAGCATTGCGCAGGTGCTGCAACTGACCGTGGAAGAGGCGGTAGAAGTGTTCAGCGAGCAGCCGGGGATTCGTCGTTCACTGGAGGTGCTGCGTGACATCGGCCTCGGTTATCTGCGGCTCGGCCAACCTGCCACCGAGTTGTCGGGCGGTGAGGCGCAACGGATCAAACTTGCCACTGAGCTGCAGCGCAATCAGCGCGGCGCGACCCTGTATGTGCTGGATGAACCGACCACCGGACTGCATCCGCGGGACGTCGATCGGTTGTTGGAGCAACTGGATACGCTGGTCACGGCAGGACACACGGTGATCGTGGTCGAGCATGAAATGCGCGTAGTCGCACAGAGTGACTGGGTGATCGACATTGGCCCGGGGGCTGGTGATCAGGGCGGCAAAATCGTCGCCGCCGGCACGCCGCAGAAAGTTGCCGCGAGCAAGAAGAGCCGAACCGCACCGTTTCTGGCTAGGGCCTTGAACCAATAACCGCGGCGATCCCACTGGCCCCATCGCCAGCAAGCTAACTCCCACAGGTTTTGCGGTGTGCACAAGGCTAGTGATCAACACAGCTCCAGTGTGGGAGCGAGCTTGCTCGCGAAAGCGGTGTGTCAGGCAACGAGATGCTGGTTATACCGACGCTTTCGCGAGCAAGCCCGGCTCCCACAGGTTTTGCGGTGTGCACAAGGCTGGTGATCAACACAGCTCCAGTGTGGGAGCGAGCTTGCTCGCGAAAGCGGTGTGTCAGGCAACGAGATGCTGGCTATACCGACGCCTTCGCGGGCAAGCCCGGCTCCCACAGGTTTTGCGGTGTGCACAAGGCTGGTGATCACCACAGCTCCAGTGTGGGAGCGAGCTTGCTCGCGAAAGCGGTGTGTCAGGCAATAGAGATGCTGGCTATACCGACGCCTTCGCGGGCAAGCCCGGCTCCCACAGGTTTTGCGGTGTGCACAAGGCTGGCGATCAACACAGCTCCAGTGTGGGAGCGAGCTTGCTCGCGAAAGCGGTGTGTCAGGCAATAGAGATGCTGGCTATACCGACGCCTTCGCGGGCAAGCCCGGCTCCCACAGGTTTTGCGGTGTGCACAAGGCTAGTGATCAACACGCCCCAAAGTGGGAGCGGGCTTGCTCGCGAAAGCGGTGTGTCAGGCAACGAGATGCTGGCTATACCGACGCTTTCGCGGGCAAGCCCGGCTCCCACAGGTTTTGCGGTGTGCACAAGGCTGGTGATCAACACAGCTCCAGTGTGGGAGCGAGCTTGCTCGCGAAAGCGGTGTGTCAGGCAACGAGATGCTGGCTATACCGACGCCTTCGCGGGCAAGCCCGGCTCCCACAGGTTTTGCGGTGTGCACAAGGCTGGTGATCAACACAGCTCCAGTGTGGGAGCGGGCTTGCTCGCGAAAGCGACGGGTCAGGCGCCATCAAGCGTGCGGCGGACCTTGTCCAGCAGTTCGCTGATCTGGAACGGCTTGATCAGCATTTCCATGCCACTGCCCAGGAACACCTGGCGATTGATCGCGGTCTCGGCATAACCGGTCATGAACAGAATCGGCAGGCTTTCACGCCAGCCCCGCGCCACGTCCGCCAGTTCCCGGCCGCTCATGCGCGGCAGGCCGACGTCGCTCAGCAGCAGGTCGATCGTCGGGTCATTCTGCAAGCGCTCCAGCGCGGTTTCGATATCCGCCGCCTGCGTGCAGCGGTAACCCGCGTCTTCCAGCACTTCGGTGACGAACATACGCACTGCCGGCATGTCTTCGACAATCAGGACATGCTCGCCGGCACCCTGCGGATCCACCTTCGGCGCCGGGATGTCGGCGCCGGTCGGGTCGTTCGTCGCCGGCAGCATGATGGTCACTTCGGTGCCACGCCGTGCCACGCTGCGGATGTGCGCATCGCCACCGGACTGGCGGGCGAAACCGTAGATGGTCGACAACCCCAGACCAGTACCCTGGCCCAGCGGTTTGGTGGTGAAGAACGGATCGAACACCTTGTCGATCACACTGTGCTCGATACCGGTGCCGTCATCGCGCACCGACAGCGCGACATACGCACCATCGGCCAAGTTCGGGTCGCCGTGGGAGTACGCCGCATAGGTGTTGACCCAGATATTGCCGCCTCGGGGCAGCGCATCCCGGGCGTTGATGACCAGATTCAGCACCGCGCTTTCCAGTTGCACGGGATCGACCAGGGCAATCGCCGGTTTGTTGGTCAGTTCAAGCTTGAGGGTGATGCGTTCGCCGATGGTGCGCATCAGCAATTCTTCCAGCGAGCGCACCTGCTCATTGATGTCCACCGGCCGGGTATCCAGCGGCTGTTGGCGGGCGAAGGCCAGCAGACGATGCGTGAGCGAAGCCGCACTCATCGCCGAATTCAGCGCTGCTTCAGCATAGAGCTGCACTTTGTCGGGCCTGGCATCGGCGATGCGTTTCTGGATCAGTTCGAGGCTGGTGATGATCCCGGTCAGCAGATTGTTGAAGTCGTGGGCGATGCCCCCGGTGAGCTTGCCCAGTGCGTCCATTTTCTGCACTTGCAGCAACTGCGATTCGGCGCGCACACGCTCGGCGACTTCCTTGGCCAGTTGTGTGTTGGTGTCGTCCAGCTGTGCCAGGTGCGAGCGTTCACGGTGGCGATGCTCGGTGACGTCTTCGACGAATACCAGGCTCAGTTGCGGTGTGCGATATGGCGAAATCTGCCACTCGGTTTCGCGGACCTCGCCCTGTACGCGCATGTTCAACGTGCCTTTCCAGCGCTCGCCATCGACCAGCCGCAGGCGCAACTCGTTGAGGATCGCGCCCTGGTCTTGGTCAAAGCACTCGCTGAGAGTTTCCGGGTTGCGGTTGTCTTGAATCATCTGCGTGAAGGCGTGGTTGCATTCATGCACTTTCAGGTTGGCATCGAGCACGGCAATCGGCGCCGAGACGTTGACGAAAATCTCGCGAAACCGGGCCTCGCTCTCACGCAGCGCGTTTTCGGTATCACGTACCCGCAGCAGAGTGCGCAGGGTCGCCAATAGCACGTCCGGGTCTACCGGGTGAATCAGGTAAGCATCCGCCCCGGCGTTCAGGCCGGTGATGATGTCGCCGGTCTGGATCGACGCCGCAGACACGTGGATCACCGGCAGCAGCGCGGTGCGAGCATCAGCACGCAAGATGCGCACGATGTCGAAGCCGCTCATGTCCGGCAGGTTGACGTCGAGGATCAGCGCATCGAGTGGCTCGCTCGCGATCAGCGCCAGGCCTTCGCTGCCGGTGCCGGCCTCCAGCACCTCGTAGTCATGGCGCTCCAGGCGCCGGCGCAAGGCGTAGCGGGTGGCGGCGTTGTCGTCGACGATCAATAGACGGATGTCACGTTTCATCGACGTTCTCCAAGGCGAGCGCCAGCGGAATGATCACGAAAAAGGTCGAGCCGACCCCCGGTGTGCTGTCCATCCCGACCTCGCCGCCGAGCAGGGCAGCGAAGCGCTTGCACAGGGACAAGCCGAGGCCGGTGCCGCGCAGACGTTTCTGCAGCGGCGAGTCGACCTGGGAGAAGTCCTCGAACAATGCACCGTGCAGCTCCGGCGCGATACCGATCCCGGTGTCGCTGACGGCAAAACGTACTTTGTCCGAGCCTTCCAGGCGCGCCGAAACCCGCACTTCACCGCGGGTGGTGAATTTCAGCGAGTTGGAAATGAAGTTGCGCAGAATCTGCCCGAGTTTTTTGTCGTCGGTGTACAGGCGTGGCAGGCCGACCGGCTCTTCGAAAATAAGGTCCACCGCCGACGCATCGACGATCGGCCGGAACATCCCGCGCAGGGCGGAGAACAGGTCGAACATGTCGAACCATGCCGGGGAAATAGTGATCCGCCCGGCTTCGATCTTCGCCAGATCGAGCAAGTCATCGACCATGTCACTGAGTTCACGCGCGGCGCTGCTGACGAACGCCACCTGCTTGTGCTGCTCGGGGCTGAGCGGGCCGTCGAGTTCGTCGGCGAGCAGGCTGTTGATGCTGAGGATCGAGCCGAGCGGGGTGCGGAACTCATGGCTCATGTACGACAGAAAGCGGCTTTTCAGGTCCGAGGCCTGCCTCAGTTCTTCCGCCTGGGTGTCGAGTTCGGCGTAGAGCGCCAGCACGCCCTGGTTGGTCTCGTCGAGTTCCTCGCGCAGGGCCGCGGTCTCGCTCTGCAATCGGGCGATCAGCGCAGCCTGTTCGGCGGCATTCAGGCTTGGCGACTCAGCCATGGGCGGCCTCCAGGGCAACGACCAGTACCGTGACGTCGTCGCGCCCGCGACAGAAGTCACGGTGCAGGACGCTGGCTATCACCGCCGGATGGCGGTGCACCAGGCCGGGGTAGTCTTGAAGATTCCAACGGGACTGCAAGCCGTCGCTGTACATGATCAATAGATGTCCGGTCACGTGAGCATAGTCAAAGGGCTGGGCTTTTCGGTATTGACCGCCGACGATGCCCGGGTGCGAGGCCAGGCCCCGCGACTTGTCGGCGGTGATCAGGCTGGCGCCGATGTTGCCCACGCCAGTAAAGGTCAGGCCGTCGCGGGCGGCATTGAACTGGGCGAACGCTGCGGCGCCGCCACGGCTGCCGATCATGTCGCGGTGCATATCCTCCATCAGCAGCACCGGACTGGCGAACGGAGTCTCGGCGAACACCCGCTCGCCGGCCTTGGCCGCGCGTTCGGCATCCTCACCGTGGCCGAGGCCGTCGATGATCAGCGCACTGACATTCGCGCCGTTGTACGCCAGGTGCCAGGTGTCGCCACACGCCGGATCGTTGTGCAGCGAATGCTGGCTGACGCCGTAGCGCAAGTCCGGTTGGCGGTCGTTGCGCGGATATAGACGCGCCAGCAGCACCGCGCCACGGGCATCGGCGTGCACGTCGAAGACCTCGGTCTGCCGCGCCACGGCGCCCAGTCCGATGCCTTGGGTGCCGCCGGTGGAAAAACCGTCGGTCAGGCACGCGTCGAGGTCAAAGCCCTGGGCGCGATCGACCGCGAGCATCTCGATGCCGAATCCGCCGGGGCGCGGCAACAGCCGCAGATGAAGTTCGCCACGGCTGGCATGTTTGAGCACGTTACTCGCCAGTTCGGTGGCGACCAGCGCCACCCGCCCGGCATCGGTTGCATCAAAACCGTGTTGCTCGGCGAGCCGTTGCGCGGTGCGCCGGGCATGGCCGATCTGGCTGCTGTCTTCGATCAGCAGCACCTGGGTCAGCGACCCTGCGATATTCATGTCCATCGGGTGATCGTTATTCGCGTGCCCTTGCCCGGCTCGGTGTCCAGTTCGAACTCCTCGACCAGGCGTTTTGCCCCGGTCAGGCCCAGGCCCATGCCGCTGCCGGACGTCCAGCCGTCGGTCATCGCCAGTTTGATATCGGCAATACCGGGGCCTTCGTCGCGGAACGTCAAGCGCAGACCGACCTTGTGATCTTCATCGAGAATCTGCCAGTCCATGTCGCCGCCGCCGCCGTACACCATGGTGTTGCGGGCCAGTTCGCTGACCGCCGTGACCATTTTGGTCAGATCGATCAGGCGCATCCCGCATTCGGTGGCGAGTTTGCGGGCGGTCTGGCGTGCGAGCACGACATCCTGCTCGATATGGATGGGTTGAGTACCGCTGCTGCGTACGGTCATTGCCGGTCTACTCGTTCCTGCAGCAGTTTCATCCCGCGCTCGACGTTCAGTGCGGTGCTGACGCCGGGCAGGGTCAGGCCGAGTTCGACCAGGGTGATCGCCACGGCGGGTTGCATGCCGACCAGCATGGTTTCGGCGTCCATGATTTTCGACAGCCCGGAGATGGTGCTGATCATCCGGCCAATGAACGAGTCGACCATGTCCAGCGCCGAGATATCGATCAGCACACCGCGAGCCGAAGTGTTGCTGATGCGCTCGGACAAGTCGTCCTGCAACGTGAGGGCGAGTTGGTCATGCATGTCGACCTGAATGGTCACCAGCAGGAACTTGCCCATTTGGAGAATCGGGATACGTTCCATCGGCTCAGACCGCTTTGCCGAGGCTGATGCCCAGGCGGGAGAGGGCGAGCTTCAGTGCGTCGGCCAGATTGGCCTTGGTCACCACGCCTTGCAGGTCGAGGCCCAGATGGACGATGGTCTGGGCGATCTGCGGACGCACGCCGCTGATGATGCAGTCGGCACCCATCAGACGAATCGCGGTCACGGTTTTCAGCAGGTGCTGCGCAACCAGAGTGTCGACGGTCGGTACGCCGGTAATGTCGATGATGGCGATTTCCGAACCGGTGTCGACGATGCGTTGTAGCAAGGACTCCATCACCACTTGGGTGCGTTGCGAATCGAGGGTGCCGATCATCGGCAGCGCCAGGACGCCGTCCCACAGTTTGACCACCGGCGTGGAGAGCTCCAGCAGTTCTTCCTGTTGGCGCTTGATCACTGCTTCGCGGGACTTCTGGAAGGTGCGGATGGTGTGCATGCCGAAGGCGTCGAACAGTTCGGAGATTTCCCAGAGTTGTTCGGCGAGCAGCGCTGGCTGTTCTTTATAGTGCGCTTGCAGCAGGGCAAACAGCGGGCCCTTCAGGGCGAAGATGAAACTGGCAGTCTGCTGCGAATCCTGACCGAGCTGGGCACGGCTGTGGGAGAGCTTTTCGAGGAACTGGCGGGTGGCTTCCCAACCCGGCGCATTGATGTTGGTGCCGTTGTCATCCTGCAAGCCATTGATCACCAGTTGCAGGAATTCGCTGGTCTGCTGTTGCAGGTCATGGTCTTTGAGGTTGCGGGTGGCGCCGCTGGCTTCCAGGCCGTTGATCCATTCGCTCAGCAGTTGTGGTTGTTTGTTTTTCATCGCATCGAATGTGCTGTTCTGCAGTGCTGCCATGTGCCTGTTGCTCCGTAGCGTATTGGGGCCGGTTCTGTAAAAAGTGACCGGTGCGAAGTCAGTGACCTTTGCCGTTCGAAATAGTTGTTCGGTTGCTCAGGGATATTTTTGATCCGGCGCAAGAAATGCCCCGGTAACTGTAGTCGGCGCCCCTGAAACCAGCGATGTTTTGAACGTTGGCACTGTAGCGGCTTCGAACATACAAGGCCGGCGGGTTTGAGTCGCGCCAGCATTGAAAAACGAGGTGGCTATGAACGAGCAATCGCAACAGCAGCAGAAACCGGACGCCGAACCGATCAATCGCAACGACCCGGCCATCGATCCGCAAGTGCCGGGGCAGAACCCGCCAACGCAACCCTCGGGTGGCACCGAGCAGGCGCAGAGCGCCGATCCGGTGGTGGATCAAAAGAACAAACACACCGACAATGACAACGAGTTCAGCCCCGGTTTCGAGCCTGAGCCCGATCGTCCGAAGCCCGGTGAAGAAACCGATGCCGACATCGATACTGACGGCGGCTGATCGCGCTGAAACAAAAAAAGGCCGCATTAATCAATGCGGCCTTTTGCTGTACAGCGCCCGGGTTACTTGCTCGGGTGCTTGGCTTGCAGCTCTTTGGCCGCGGTCAGGTGTTTTTCCAGCGCCGGCAGCATTTTCTGCGCAAAGGCCTTCAGTTCGGGGGCGCCTTTGACTTTGTCGTCGGTCACGGTGTTGGCTTCTTTCTTGAACAATTCGATGGTTTCTTCGTGGGCCTTGACCTGGTTGTTGGCGTAGGCCGCGTCGAAGGATTCATCGCGCATGTCGAGGATCTTTTCCTTGGCCTGCTTGACCAGAGTCGTGGTGTCCGGGACTTCGATGTCATTGGCCTTGGCAATGCTGGCCAGTTCGTCGTTAGCCTTGCTGTGGTCGGTGATCATCATGTTGGCGAACGCCTTGATGTCGGCCGACTGACTTTTTTCCAGGGCGAGGCGACTGGTCTCGATCTCCGCGATGCCACCGGCAGCGGCGTTGTCGACGAAGTCGTTCGAAGTGGCGGCGAAGGCACTGCCCATGCCGCTGCTCAGAGCGACAGCCAGAACGAGATGACGCAGGTTGAATCCGTCCATTGATGTATCTCCACACAGGTTTTTGTTGACGTTATGCAATGGAGGGAGCACAGCGGAAAAAGGTTTGATCGCGTTTCCGACAGGGCGACGAACGGCAACCGCTGGTCTGACAGGTGGTCGACAGAACGGCCCGACCAAGGCCATTCTGATAACTGCCAGCGCAATCGGTCGCGTTGGTTGCCGATCAACTGACGGAGGTGTTCCATGCCGGTGACTCATGACCTGTATCAGGACTTGAAGCTAACGAAGGAAGAGGTCCAGCAAAAACGCACCGAGGATCCATTTCTGGATGCACTGATCAACAAGTATTCCCAGGCGGACGCCGAAGTAGTCAAGGCCGAGACGGCGACCTCGGATGCACCCAGCGATGACACCCTGAAGAAACTCAAAGAGAAACGCTTGCAGGTCAAAGACAAGATCGTCGCGCAGTTGCAGGCTCGATCCTGACCGTCAGTCGCTTCACCGCTTCAAAATGGTGAAATGACTGAACGCAGCCCCTGACCGGCACCTCGAATGTACAGAGTTTTCACTCAGCGACTCTTTGCGAGGTGCCCCATGAACAAACCCAGATTCCCCAGTGAAGAGCAGGGCGGTTTCGACCCGGTTCCCACTCACCCTGAGCCCAACAGCCCGGCACACACCACCACTTTTCCCGAAGAGCCGGACGAAGATCTTCCTGAAGATGAAGATCCGGACAAGTTCGACAGATCGGGCAATTGAAAGACCGCTATCGCGAGCAGGCTCACTCCTACAGTTGGAATGCTATCAACTGTAGGAGTGAGCCTGCTCGCGATGACGTCAGTTGATCTAACATAAAACCAGCAGGCTCACTTCAACGCATCCGCCAACGGCAACCGCGCCATGTGCGTAGCCTTCAGCGACCCCAAATACAACCAGTCCCCATACTCGCGCGCTGTGGTGATCGGCGAGTAATTGCCGCTGCTGGCGTCCTGCAGATTGGCGATCACCTTGCCCTCAAGATCCAGCCCCAGGACGAACCCGCGTTTCTCCACCGGTTTTGGCAGCACCGTCAGCGCGCGCACGATCATCTTGCGCACCCGCGGATGCCCGGCGGTGCCGTCGAGCAAGGCACTGCGCGGCGCATAGAGGGCGACCCAGAAGCGGTTGCTGCCATTGAACGCGAGGTTGTCCGGCAGGCCGGGCAGGTTGTCGATGAACAGGTCATGGGTACCGGCCTTGGGTCCCGTCAGCCAGTAACGGCTGATGCGGTAGGCGCCGGTTTCATTGACCAGCACATAAGCGTCATCCGGGCCAAGGGTCACGCCGTTGGCAAACTGCAGTTTGTCCAGCAGCACGCTGGTCTTGCCGGTCTGAAAGTCATAGCGCAGCAGGCGCCCGTCACCGCCATGTTCAATGATCGCCTCACCGTCATGGCCGTAACCCCAACGGCTGCTGGCATCGCTGAAATAGGCGTAGTGCCCGGACTTGTCGATCGCCACGTCGTCGGTAAAACCGAAAGGCAGGCCATTGGCCTCGGTGGTCAGAGGAATCAACTGACCCTGGGCGTCGAGCGAGAGCAGACCCTTGACCCCGTCGGCAATCACCAGCAAACCGTTGGGATGCCGCGCCAGGCCCAGCGGCCGGCCGCCAGTGTCGCTCAGCACCTTGCGCTCCTTGCCATCGAGGCTGGTGCGGATCAGTCGCCCGTCATGCAGGCCAGTGATCAGGTAATCGCCCTCCAGCAGCAGTGCTTCGGGGCCGTCGATGTCGCTCGGGCCAACCTGTTCGACGGCCTTGAGCCGCTGGTTTTCCGCGTAGACCCCTTCGTTCAGTGACGGCGCCGCTGGCGGCTTCCACGCCACCGGCTGCACCTTGGTCGGCATCAGCAGCAGAAACGCGATGACGAGGATCACCAGCAATAACAGCAGGCGCTTCATGAAAGGTGCCCCGTCAGCGTCAGGTGCCTGAGCGCCATGTCGCGCAGGGCCTGCATCGAGGTCGCCGATTCACGTTCGATGCGGCGCTTGAGCAACAGCAGATTGGCCAGGCGCATGCCCAGGCCATCGAACCGGTAATCCAGAGTGCGCACGAACCGCGTGCCGTCGCCTTGCGCCGCGCACTCGTAGGTCAGCAACAGCGACAAGCCATGATCGCCCCGCGCCTGAGCGCACCAACGGCGACCGGGCAGGTATTCGGTGACCTCCCAGCGCAAGTGGCCGGCGCGCCCGCCGGCATGAATGTCTTCTTCGAAACGCGCGCCGGCATGCAGCGGGCCTTGCGGGCCGTCGATTTTCAGCGACGACGGGTGCCACTCGGGCCAGTGGTCGACGCTGGCGGCGTAGCGGAGCACGGCGATCGGTTCGCCGGCGATATCGATCTGGTGCTGCATGCGGGTCATGGGCGATCTCGAATAGCGCAACGGGGCGGGTGGCGGCTCCCAGTACAGGGTGCCGAACAGGTAGTCCATCAGCGGGAAAACGATATTGAAATTACGCTCCTGCATGCATTCGCGACGATGGTGCAGTTCGTGCAGATGACGCATCTGGCGGATCCATGGCAGGCGGGTCAGCGGATTATTCGGCGGTAGATGCTCGCAGGCGTGAAACACCTCGTAAGCCAGATAACCCAGGACCATGCAGCCGCCGAACAGCCCGGCGACATTGGCGTTGAACTGCGCGAGCAGCCACCACAGCGGCAGGGTGAAAACCAGCGTATGCACGACGATCAGCCAGGCTGGAAACAGAATCACCCGCCAGTCGCGGGCGCCGTCATAAGTCATGTGGCCGGGGGTGAAAAAGCTGTGATGGTCGCCCGCATGCCGGGCATAGAACAGCTTGGCGAAAGTCTTTTTGTGATGGCCGAGATGGCGATGAACCATGTACACGCCAAAGTTGAACAGCAGCAGGGTCAGCGGCACGCTCAGCCATTCCAGCGGCTGCACCTGATGCGCGCTGCTCCAGAAGGCGCCGATCGCGAGTACGCCGAACAGCAGCACGAAGGCGCCGTGCAGCCACGGGTTGTACAACGGATGAATGGCCGCGCGATAGCGGCTGCGGAATGCCTCGGTGGTCTGCCTCACTGCGTTCACCTGTGGGTATTGTTGTTATACCCGGCAGATTAGCCGATCCGGCCGTTTGTGCAGGCCGGACCTTGAGGTCAGTTGCGCCATGCTCCGGTGTAAAGCGGCCGACTCAGCTCAGCGGGTTCCAGCGTTGCGACCAGTCGTCATCGGTGGCGATTACCTGGCGCAGCAGATCGAACGCCTGTTGCAGCGTCGCCGAGTCGCGCTCGCGGGCATACACCAGATAGGTCGGGTAACCGAATTCCGGGGCTTTGGTCACCGCTTCCAGTGCGCCGGTTTCCAGATAGCTGCGCACCACGCGGGTACGGAAGTAGCCGCTGCCGCCATGTTCGAGGATGTATTGCAGGGCCAACGGGCCGAGGTTGAAACTCAGCGCGGCTTTGGCCTTGTCCGGCAGGGCGGCGTCGTGCTGGCGACGAAAATCCGGCCCCCAGTCGATGTAGACGTAGGGATCCGGGCGGTTCGGCGCACGCACCAGAATCAGTTTTTCTTCCAGCACCTGCTCGACTTGCAGCCCCGGCCAGTATTCCGGCTGATAGACCAGCGCGGCATCGAGCACGCCGAGTTCGAGTTGGCGCAGCAGGTTTTCGCCGTCGCGGATTTCCATGCGCAGGGCGTGGCCGGGGATCTTCTCGCGCAGTTCGGCGGCCCAACTGAGCATCAACGGGTTGCACAGGCTGACTTCGCCGCCGATGTGCAGCACGTTGTGATAGCCGTCCAGCAGCGGCAGGTCGCGCCGCGCGGCTTCCCAGGTCTGCACCAGTTGATTGGCGTAGACCACGAACGCTTCGCCATTGGCGGTCAGTTTTGCCCCGGCGCGGTTGCGCACGAACAGCGTACTGCCCAGCTGACTTTCGAGTTTCTGCACCCGGGCGGTGATCGCTGTCTGCGTGACGAACAACTTCTGAGCCGCCGCCGCGAGGCTGCCGTGACGGACGATTTCCAGAAAGGTGCGGGCGAGGTCGATGTCCATGGGCGGGCCGGTGTCTGAGGTGCGGGCATTGTAAAGGCAAAAGCCCCTCACCCTAACCCTCTCCCTGAGGGAGAGGGAACTGATTGGGGGATATTGAAGAAATACACCGACTTGAACGATCAGCGTTGAATCCATAATCGACCGAGATATTTCAGGTCGATGCGGGGCGCCAGACACTTTGGTCAGTTCCCTCTCCCTTGGGAGAGGGGGCTGATTGGGGGATATTGAAGAAATACACCGACTTGAACGATCAGCGTTGAATCCATAATCGACCGAGATATTTCAGGTCGATGCGGGGCGCCAGACACTTTGGTCAGTTCCCTCTCCCTTGGGAGAGGGGGCTGATTGGGGGATATTGAAGAAATACACCGACTTGAGCGATCAGCGTTGAATCCATAATCGACCGAGATATTCCAGGTCGATGCGGGGCGCCAGACACTTTGGTCAGTTTCCTCTCCCTTGGGAGAGGGGGCTGATTGGGGAATATTGAAGAAATACACCGACTTGAACGATCAGCGTTGAATCCATAATCGGCCGAGATATTTCAGGTCGATGCGGGGCGCCAGACACTCTGGTCAGTTCCCTCTCCCTTGGGAGAGGGGGCTGATTGGGGGATATCGAAGAAGTACACCGACTTGAGCGATCAGCGTTGAATCCATAATCGGCCGAGATATTCCAGGTCGATGCGGGGCGCCAGACACTTTGGTCAGTTTCCTCTCCCTTGGGAGAGGGGGCTGATTGGGGGATATTGAAGAAATACACCGACTTGAACGATCAGCGTTGAATCCATAATCGACCGAGATATTTCAGGTCGATGCGGGGCGCCAGACACTTTGGTCAGTTTCCTCTCCCTTGGGAGAGGGGGCTGATTGGGGGATATTGAAGAAATACACCGACTTGAGCGATCAGCGTTGAATCCATAATCGACCGAGATATTTCAGGTCGATGCGGGGCGCCAGACACTTTGGTCAGTTCCCTCTCCCTTGGGAGAGGGCCAGGGTGAGGGGAAGGCAGTCACCGCAAAATCAACTGGCCAACTCGGTCGAACGCACCCGCGCCCAGTCTTCCACCAATCGCGCCGGCGTGCCGCAGGCCTTGCGCTTGTAGACGAAGTGGCTGCACTTCTCGGCAAACTGGTTGCGGTTGTAGAGCATGTCTTCCTGCATCTCTTGCAGTTCGCTTTCCCGACATTGCTGGATCAGCACCTGATCCACGCGCAACTTGCGCTCGCGCACGGCAGCGTAGGTCGGGTCGATCAGCGCCGCGTTGGCCCGTTGCAGCAACCACAAGGAAAACTCATCCGGGCAGCGCGGGCCGATTTCCTGGACCATGCCCAGTTGCAGCGCCTGCGTGGCACTGACCGGCAGGCAGGCCTGGGTCAGTTGCTCGGCCATCGCCGGGCCGACGGCGCGCGGCAGGCTGTAGGTCCAGTATTCCGAGCCATACAGGCCCATGCTCTTGTAATGCGGATTGAGCACGATGTCCGCGCGGGCAAACACGATGTCAGCAGCCAGTGCGAGCATCACGCCGCCAGCCCCGGCATTGCCGGTCACGCCGCTGACCACCAGTTGCCGCGCGCTGAGCAGCTCGGCGCAAACATCGTCGATCGCCTGAATATTCGCCCACGCTTCGGCGCCCGGATCCTGCGCCGCTTGGATCACGTTCAGGTGCACGCCGTTGGAGAAGCTGCCGCGCCCGCCCTTGATCAACAGCACGCGGGTGTCACGGGACTTGGCCCAGCGCAGCGCTTCAACCATGCGCTGGCACTGTTCGGTGCTCATCGCACCGTTGTAGAACTCGAACGTCAGCTCCCCGACATGCCCGGATTCGCGGTAGCGGATCGGCTGATACGCCTCGTCGTTGAACGGCTCGCTGGCGATCGACCAGTCGAGGGTCGGCACGCCGTCCAGTTGCCCGGCCAGCACATGCCGCGCCGGTTGCTTGAAGGTCTCTTCGCCGGGCAGTGGTTTGCGCCGCAGCGAGCCGATCCACAGGCTGTGATCGCCGGTCGCCACCAGCACCGCGTCGTCATGCACCGCGAGGATTTTGCCGGGAATCCCGGTGCGCTGATCGAGGTGCGCGTCGTACACGTAATACTGCCCGCCCGCCAGGCTTGCCAAGACCCCGGGCTGGCCGTCAGCGGCGTCGATGCAGCGTTTGATGAACCGCGAGCAGTCGTGCCAGCTGAAGGTGCGGTCGTCCTGCTTCATGTTTGGCTGCAAGCGACCCCGGACTTTTGGGTCGGTGTAATCCAGTGCGACCGGAACGAAGCCGTCGATGAACTTCTCGACCACTTCGCGAATGCAGCGAATCGCCGCATCGCTGACCCGCCCGTTGTACAGCTCGGACTTGCGCAAGCCCGACGGCAGATTGAATTCGCAGGTGGCCCAGACCGGGCCGGCGTCCATTTCTTCCACCGCTTGCAGCGCGGTCACGCCCCAGCGTGTGAGTTCGTTGGTGATCGCCCAGTCCAGCGCGCTGGCGCCACGATCGCCGACGATGCCCGGGTGGATGATCACCACCGGGCGCCGCGCATTGCTCCACAGCGCCTGCGGTACGCGGTCCTTGAGGAACGGGCAGATCACCAGATCGGCGCCGCTGTGTTCGATCTGTTCGCACACCGACGCCTCGTCGGTGAACACCACGACGCTGGGCGAGTGCCCGGCCTGACGCAGTTCCAGCCAGGCGCGTTGAGTCAGGCCGTTGAAGGCCGATGACAGCAGAATAATCTTCAGTGATCGCATGGTTTTCTTCCTTGAAGGGATAGCCGCGGGCTCCCGGTGAGCCGTCCTTGGCGTTCGATGAAGCGCGCAGATTAGAGAGTGGCTGCGCGCGGGCAACTGATCAGGGTCAACGTTGTGTCAGTCAATATTTCTGCGGCGACGGAGCGCCTTATTCTCAAAGGTTTGCTTATCCTGATTTTTAATTACTTCAAATGTCCGCAACGCTATTGCACAGTCGCGCCTGATCAAGAGCCGGACGATTCCGGCAGAACGATGGTTTTTCGCAGCGGGTGGGACCCGTTTCAGGGAGCAAGGCATGGGGGATGTTCAAAACCCGCATTACCGGATGATTGGGCAAATGTTCCAAAAGGACTATCGCTGGCTGTGCGCTGCCGTTGTCCGCACGCTGGGTTGCCCGCACAGCGCACAGGACATCGCCTCGGAAACTTTTTTACGGGTGCTGGCTTTGCCGGATCCGAGCGCCATTCGTGAACCCCGGGCGTTGCTGACCACCATCGCCCGGCGGCTGGTCTATGAAGGCTGGCGCCGCCAGGACCTGGAACGCGCCTATCTGGAAAGCCTGGCGCTGGCGCCGGAGCCGGTGCATCCATCGCCGGAAGAACGCGCGCTGGTGATCGAAGCGCTGCTGGCAGTCGATCGCTTGCTCAATGGCTTGTCGGCCAAGGCCAAAGCCGCGTTTCTCTACCATCAGCTCGACGGTTTGACCTACAGCGAAATCGGCGAACGGCTCGGGGTTTCCACCAGTCGGGTGCAGCAATACATGGTCGAAGCCTTCAAACGCTGCTATCAGGCGATGCAGGCATGAGGCCGGACGAAGCGGTGATCGACGAGGCGGCGCAGTGGATGGCGTTGTTGCAGTCCGGCGAGGCCAGCGCTGGCGAGCGTGCGGCGTTCGAAGCGTGGCGCGCGGCTGATCCGCGCCATCAGCGGATCATCGAACAAATGGGCGGTGGCCTGAACCTGCTGCGCAACCCGACCTTGCGCGGGCTGCCACGCAACAGTCTGCTGCACAGCCTGAATGCGCCGTCGAGCCGGCGGCGCTTTGTCAGTGGCAGCTTGAGCGTGCTCGGCATCGCGGTGCTGGCCGGTCTGCTCGGGCGCCGCTATGGCTGGCTGCCGGAAGTGGGGGAGTTGGCGACCGGCACCGGCGAGCGGCGCGATTTCACCCTGGAGGATGGCAGTGCGCTGAGCCTGAATGCGCGGACGCGGGTGGTGGCGCGATTCGATGCGACTCAACGCTTGCTGGCGTTGCGCTCGGGTGAGTTGCTGGTGGACGTCGCCAAGGATCCCGCGCGGCCGTTCGTGGTCGAGACCGAACATGGGC
Source organism: Pseudomonas sp. S150 (assembly GCF_004526365.1). NCBI lineage: Bacteria > Pseudomonadati > Pseudomonadota > Gammaproteobacteria > Pseudomonadales > Pseudomonadaceae > Pseudomonas > Pseudomonas sp. S150. The sequence continues at coordinate 4,023,734 of NZ_CP038207.1, read as the reverse complement.
GGATGCGGGCGCTAGGGACGAAATTTCTGGTGCAACAGGGCGACGATTCTACGCGGCTGGTGATGCTGCATTCGCAGGTCGAAGTGGTCACCGCCGGTGGTGCGCGGCAAGTGGTGGAGGCGGGGGAGAGCCTGCTGTTCAACGCTCAGGACATTCTCGCACTGGAGCGCAGCACCGGCCAGGAAAGTGCCTGGGTGCAAGGTCGCCTGGAAGTGCGCGACCGGCCGCTGAGCGAAGTGATCGAAAGCCTGCGCCGCTATCGCCGGGGCATTCTGCACCTGAGTCCCGAGGTGGCCGATCTGCGCCTGAGCGGCCTCTATCCGCTCGATGACAGCGACCGCACCCTGCAACTGCTGGAGCGCTCGCTGCCGATCCGCGTCACCTGGCACAACCCCTATTGGGTCAGCATCGGCGCGCGGTTATAGCGTCATAACTTCTTGGCCTAATCGCCGCCCTATAAAAAGCGCCGGCCCGCTGCTCATTCCCTGCAGACGCCTTCAACAGGGAAGCCCTTGATGATTTCATTCAAACAACAATTACCGCGCCTGACCCTCGCCGCCGCACTGGCGATGGGGCTAGGGCCGATCGCGGTGTATGCGCAGGATTCTGCGGCCCAGGTCTACACCTTCGACATCGCCAGCGGCCCGCTGGATGAGGTCTTGCTGGATATCTCACGCCAGACCGGCGTGCCGATTTCCTTCAGTCAGAATCTGGTGCAAGGCAAGCGCAGCAGTGCGGTACGCGGTGCGTTGGGCGGGCGTCAGGCCGTCGAGAAGGCCTTGCTCGGCAGCGGCCTGCAAGTCGAGCAAAGTGCCCAGGGCCTGAGCGTGCGCGAAGGCGAGGCGAGTACGCCGGTGGCGGCCAAAATCAGCGCTGTGGCCCCAGCGACCAGCGCTGATTACCGTATGGAAAAAGTCACCGTCACCGGATCGCGAATCGCCCGTGCACAGAGCGATGGCGCGACCCCGGTCAACGTCATCACCCATGAAGAAATGGAAGCGCGCGGCTACAAGAACGTCTACGACGCCTTGGCAACGCAGACGCAAAACACCGGCATGACCCAGGGCGAGGACTACGGCAACACCTGGCAGCCAGCAGCCAGCGCAATCAACCTGCGTGGCCTCGGCCCCAATCACACGCTGGTGCTGATCAACGGCCGGCGCGTCGCCGATTACCCGACGCCATACGATGGCAAGGTCAACTTCACCAACCTGGCGAACATTCCCTCGGCAGTCATCGACCGTATCGAAATTCTCAGCAGCGGCGCCTCGGCGATCTACGGTTCGGACGCGATTGCCGGGGTGGTCAACATCATCCTCAAGAAGCAGATCAATGGCATCGACGTCAATCTCAAGGGCGGCACCAGCGAGCGCGGCGGTGGCGACAATCAGCGCCTGCAAATCAGCGGCGGCGGCAGCTGGGGCGACTTCGACGGCTTGTTCGGCCTGGAGCTGACCAACCGCGATCCGATCTGGGCCGACGATCGCGGCTTCATGCAGAGCGGCCCGCTGGCGGATGTCGGTTACCGTCGCGACCTGAGCAACAACCGCTACCTCGGCCCCGGTTGCGGCGCCTATCAAGGCACCTTCGACAACAAGCTGTTGAACAACGCTGGCCGTTGCCGCACCGATCAGATGTACAACGATTACTGGACCATTCAGACGCAAAAGGAAAACTACGACGGCTACACCCGTGGCACCTGGCATTTCAGCGACAGCGGTCAGGTGTTTGCCGACTTGATGTATGGCCTTGATCACATCCAGAACAACACCCGTGGCCCGACCTTCACTTCACCGGATTTCATCAACCAGAACAGCGGCAATCTCGAGCGCTGGTATCGGCGTTACGGTGAAGAGGAAATTGGTGGCCGTACCAGCAACAACAGCAAGTGGACCGACACTTCGTGGACCGGCACCCTCGGCCTCTCGGACAAGATCGCCGACACCGGCTGGAGCTATGATCTGGCGGCCAACCGATCGGAGTACCGCAGCGTCAGAACCACGCGCTACACGCCGCTTTCATCGATTCAGGATTTCTACCTCGGCCCGCAATTGGGCGTGAGTGGCGGTTATCCGGTGTTCGCCCCGGACGCCTCGCGCCTCGATCGCCCGCTGACGCCACAAGAGTGGGAGCAGTTTCGCAGCAACCTGACCCAGCGCAGCAAGTCGGTTTCCACCAGCTACAACGCCTCGATCAATGGCGACTTGTTTGACCTGCCGGCCGGCCCGGTCGGATTCGCCGGCGTGCTGGAAGCCGGCAAGCAGGAATATCGCGTCGACCCGGATGACGCTCTGAATAACGGCACCTTTTATGGCGTGAGCCCGGCGCAAAGCTCCGGCGGTTCGCGCAAGCGCTACGCGGCGGGCGGCGAGTTCAGTATTCCGGTCACCGACACCGTGCTGGCCACCGCCGCCGGGCGTTGGGACCAATACAAATTCAGCGGCCGCAGCGAGCAGCAGAAAACCTATAACCTCGGCCTCGAATGGCGCCCGATCACCAGTCTTTTGCTGCGCGGCAGTTACGGCACCAGTTTCCGCGCGCCGGACCTGAACTACATCTACCAGTCCGACAGCAACGGTTACTACCCGGCACAGATCGACTACTACGGTTGCAGCCAGGGCGTGCAGGGCGCGTGTGATCGTGGGCGGGTCGACTACACCCAGAGCGGCACCCCGGATCTTGAGTCCGAGCGCGGCAAATCCTGGACCTATGGGTTTGTCTGGTCGCCGTCGCGCAATTTCGATTTCTCCACCGATTTCTGGCGAGTCGAGATCGACGACCTGCTGACCACCGTCGACGAAAATCGCCTGTTGCAGCAAGAGAACGAATGCCGCAACGGCACCCAGGACATCAACTCGGCCAACTGCCAGTCGACCCTGGCGCGCATCGACCGCAATCCGGGGAATGCCGCCATCGATCCGAATCAGTTGCAACGAGTGCGGGTCAATGCGATCAACGCCGCCAGCGAGCGGGTCAGTGGGCTGGACTTCAAGAGCAACATCCGCTGGGGCGCCGGCCAGTACGGCGCGTTCAGTTCGGCGCTGGGCTATACCCTGGTGCTTTCGCATTTCTACAAGGAGTCCGACGAGGCGCCGACCCAGGACTGGCGCACATCGCGGACCAATTACGACTGGCGCAGCAAGGTCAACGCCAGCCTGACCTGGGATTACCAGAAGGCCACGGCGACGCTGATGGGCATTCGCTATGGGTCGGTGACCAACGGCGCGGGTGACGGGCGCCTGTCGCCGTGGACGGTGTTCAACGCCAGTGCGCGATACAAACTCAATGACCGCGCCAGCGTCGGGCTGACCGTGAACAACGTGCTCAACCAGATCAAACACGATGACTCGGCTGGCTGGCCGTATTACCCGACCGGTAACTATGACCCGTACGGGCGGCAGTGGTGGCTGGATGTGAGTTATCACTTCGGCAGTTGAGCGCGCGGTATTCGTGGGTAATGTCCTACGGAAACAGGTCTGGATTTCGCAGAAACGGGGATATTTCCGACGACATTCTCAGGTTGGTCGTCGGAAGCGCGATCTATAGCATCGGACATGACATTGAAGTCGTAAACGGCTTGGACGCTCAGGCCTCTGATAACGGATGGATTATGCGAACTCCCCACCTCGAATACGAAACGCCTGCTTATTCCCATCGCCTTCACTGGCGCACCGATCGTGCCAGATGCCCCATGGAGGAGGTCACGATGCCCAGCGTCAAGGTACCCCGGCTGACGGGGGTGAAGAGGGCCGAGGGCAGACCTGTCGACTTGCTCGTGAATGGTCGGAACATAGGTGACGATGCCTTTCTGATCGTTGACCTGACCGACGAAGGTTTTGAGCTGAACGATGTCGTCAACATGCTTTCAACCTCTGAGCTTTATCTGCAAGGCGACATGGTCAAACGCATCACCGGCAAGTCGGTCAGCACCGTACGCCGATTACTGAAGGAAGGTAAAACGGTACGGCTTGACCCGCAGCAGAGCGTCGTCGCCTACCAATATGCCTTGGTGCTGGAAAAGGCCACTCGCGCCTTCGGGAGGCAGTCACGGGCCGAGGAGTGGCTGCGCAAGCCCAGCACCTACCTGAACGGTCGCGTACCGGTGGAGTTTATCCGGCATTCACTGGGGTTTCAGATGGTGGAGCAGTATCTGGGGCAACTGATATACGGGGTTTACACATGAATCCCTTGCCCTGGGACGAGCACTGGTATGCCTGGCGGCTGGACCCCGAGGTTTATGGCGGGACGTGGGACAGCGGGATGGGTTCGAATCTCAATGGTGGCCGATGGAACATACCCGGGCGGCGAGTCGTTTATGCATCAGTCGATCCGTCGTCGGCCATTCTGGAGGTGGCAGCGAATCACAGCTTTGATGCGCTGGACAGTGAACCTTATGTGCTCACGTGTTTTGAGGTCGTCAGCGAAGCAAAAGTGAAAATCGTCCAGCCGGAGGATGTGCCGAATCCTTATTGGTTGAGCCCCGCCAAGCCTTCCCCCAATCAACAACTGTTCGCCGATGCGTTGTTGGCAGAGCATCCGTTTGTACTGATCCCCTCGGCGGCAACCCGGCACTCGTGGAATCTGCTGGTGAGCTGCGAATTGGCTGAAGGGCAGTTCAGGATGGTTTCCCAGGAGCGGTTTGGGCTGGATACCCGGTTGCTGAGGGAGATGGAACTGGCTTGATCCACACCTGCCATTTTTTTGCATAACCTCATCACCCAACGGTCTAAATCGAGCTCTATAAAACCCTGCTGTCCATTGCACATCCCTGCATAAACCAAAACGCAGGGATGGCTGTTCATGATCCATTTTTCACCCGTTAGATCCCGTTTGAGCCTGGCCTTGCTGCTGGCGATCAATACCTTGCCGGCAGTCGCTAGCGACGAACCCACGACCCAGTTGCAACGGGTGGAAGTCACCGGCACGGCGATTCGCCGGGTCGATGCGGAAACCGCGGTGCCGGTCACCATTCTGCGAGTTGAAGAATTGCGCGAGCAGGGGGTGAGCACCACCGAAGAGCTGGTCAGCCGGATTTCCGCCAACCAGTCCTCGGTCGGCTCCGGTCGTTCGGTGGGTTCGAGCAGCGGCGGGGCGTCGTATGCCGATTTGCGCGGCATCGGCCCGAACAAGACGCTGGTGCTGCTCAATGGCCGGCGGCTGAGTAACAACGCGACCAATGCGATCAACGGTTCCGGGGTTGACCTGAACACCATTCCGTTCGCCGCCATTGATCGCGTCGAAGTCCTGCGTGATGGTGCTTCGGCGTTATACGGCACCGATGCGATCGGCGGGGTGATCAACTTCATCACCAAGACCAGTCTCACCGAAGGCCAACTGAGCACCAACTACGACACGCCGACCCATGCCGGCGGTGGTGAAAGTCGTAACTTCAGCGGTAGCTGGGGCTTCGGCGATTTGCAGGATGATCGTTTCAACGTGTTCGGCGTGGTCAGTCATGACAAGCAGCAACGACTGGCTGCCGAAGACCGTGGTTACACCTACAACTATCAGCCGGGACGCGGCCTCGATTACACCTCGGGTACCGCATCACCGGCCAACTGGAGTCAGGGCAGCAACGCCACCAATCCACTGGCCAGTTCCGGTTGCAATGCACCGGGGTTGCTGGCGCGCAATGGCATCTGCCGCCAGAGCCTGTGGAACTACCTCGATCTGGTGCCGGAAACCGAGAAGACCTCGGCTTTCGCCAAAGCCACCGGCAAGCTTGCCGACGATCACAATGTCAGCCTCGAATATTTCTGGGCGCGCAACGAGAACCGTACGCAGATCGGCCCCGGCACCTTGATGGGCAATCAGGTCAATCCCGGCACGACGTTCTATCCCGGTAACGGCATTACTCCCGGCCCCAACGGTTTCGCCCTCGACCCGACGCAACCGGTGGATGTGAACTGGCGCGAAACCGCCGTTGGCGCGCGCCAGCACGAAGACGACAACACCGGCCAGCGTTTGCTGTTGAGTTTCGACGGCAGCGTGGTGGGGTGGGACTACAACGTCGGCGCGTCGTACAACCAGAACAAAGTGGTCAATGCCATCGAGGCCGGCTATGTCAACGACCGCGCCGTCAGCGCCGGTATTGCCAACGGCATCATCAATCCGTTTGGCGCGCAGACCGCTGCCGGGCAGGCGCTGCTGGCGGCCAATGCGGTGGACGGCGATTACTCGACGGCAGTGGGGCGGGTGAAGGCGATTGATGGACGTGTCAGTCGCGAGATCGGTGACTGGTTCGGCGCCGGCCCTTCGGCACTGGCGCTGGGTGGCGAATACCGCAAGGAAGATTTCCATCAGGATTTTGCCCAGTTCGCCGCCGATGTGCAGAGCCTGGGTGTCGACCCCAATGCCAGCGTCGCCGGGGATCGCAGCGTCTCGGCGCAGTACGCCGAGGTCAACGTGCCAGTGCTCGACAGCCTCGAATTGTCCGCCGCCGTGCGCCACGACAAGTACAGCGACTTCGGCAGCACCACCAACCCGAAATACTCGTTCCGCTTCCAGCCGTTCAAGGAACTGGTGGTGCGCGGCGCCTACAGTGAAGGTTTTCGCGCGCCGTCGTTGTATGAGCTGTACAACCCGAACTTCACGACGTTCACCGTCGCCAACTACAACGACCCGCGACTGTGTGCCGGTGGCAACCCGAGCAACGGCGGGATCGCCAACCGCGACTGCGCCCAGCAGTTCTACAGCCGCACCGGTGGCAATACGGACCTCAGTCCGGAAACCGCGCGCAACGTCACCCTCGGTTTCGTCTATCAGCCATTCGAGCGCCTGAGCACCGGGCTGGATTTCTGGTGGATCAACATCGCCAACCAGATCGCCGAATTCCCGGAATCGGCGGTGTTCGAAAACCCGGAGCTGTATCCGGATCGTCTGGTGCGCAAGCCGGACGGCTCCATTGATCACATCGTTACCGGCCTGGCCAACCTCGGCAAAATCAAGACCAATGGCGTCGACGTCAGCTTCGACTACCGCTTGCCGAGCACCCCGTACGGTAACTTCGGCATCGGCCTGCAAGGCACCTATGTCAGCCGTTACGAGTACCAGCAGCAGCTCAAGGGCGACTACATCGACAAGCTCGGCGATTTCCGTGGTGGCGACTTTTCCTCGGCCGGCGCCGTGGCCCGTTGGCGCCACAGCCTGACCGGCAGCTGGAACTACGGCCCCTACGGTATCGCCCTGACCAACCGCTACACCAGCGGTTACCACGACTCCGACCGCGAGACCCACGATTACGTCGGCTCGTACAACGTCTGGGATCTGGCCGGCACCTACACCTGGCGCAAAACCCTGAGCGTGACCCTCGGCGCGAAGAACCTGTTCGACCGCGAGCCACCGTTCAGCAACCAGACCTACACCTTCCAGAGCGGCTACGACCCGAAATACGGCGACCCGTTCGGGCGGACGTTGTACACGCGGGTCAATTACAAGTTCTGAGAATGCCCAGAGGCGGCGGGTTTTAGTCACTTATTGATCTAAGCCTGCCCTATAAAAATCGCCGGCCTGTTGCACATCACAGGTAGGCAGGATGTTTGGTGACTGTACTGGCGCCTTCGCGAGCAAGCCCGCTCCCACAGGGGAACAGCGGTGAGCACAACTTCCTTGTGGGAGCGGGCTTGCTCGCGAAGAGGCCAGTCGCAACACCTTGTGAAAGGATCTGCCAATGCTATCCAGGCTCATTCTGTTCAGCGCTTTTGCGCTTTCAAGCCCATTCAGCTGGGCCGCCCCGCAACCCGCGTTAACGGTCTACGGCGAAGCCCCCAAATACGCCCCGGACTTTCAACACCTGGCCTACGCCAACCCTGACGCTCCGAAGGGCGGAACGCTGCGCCGTTCCTCGCTGGAAAGCGGCCCGTTCGATCACTTGATTCCGTACATCGACAAAGGCAGCGGTGTCGCCGACATCGACGGCTGGCTCTACGCGCCGCTGGCCTATCGCAGCAAGGATGAACCCTATAGCGTCTACGGCCTGGTGGCGCAGCAGATGGAACTGGATGCGGATCGTCGCTGGCTGCGCTTCTACCTCAATCCCAAGGCCCGGTTCGACGACGGCACGCCAATCACTGCCGAAGACGTGCGTTACACCTTCGAGCTGTTCACCACTCAGGGCAGCCTCAAATATCGCCAGCAGTTTCGTGACGTCGCCGACGTAGTGGTGGAGTCGCCAACGCAAGTGCGCTTCAACTTCAAGAACAACGACAGCCGCACCTTGCCGCTGGATCTGGCGACGCTGCCGGTGCTGCCCGAACATTGGTGGCGTACGCGCAACTTCGCCGAGGGCGCCGGTTTCGAGATCCCGCCGGGCAGCGGCCCGTACCGGATCAGCGCGGTGGATGCCGGGCGCAGCGTGAAATTTCAGCGCGTTGCCGACTGGTGGGCCAAGGACCTGCCGATCACCCGCGGCCTGTATAACTTCGATCACCTGAGCGTGGAATTCTTCGCCGACACTGATGTTTCACGGCAAGTGCTCAAGGCCGGCGGTTTCGACTACAACCGCGAGTTTTCCGCGACCAGTTACACCATCGGCTATGCCGGCGCGGCGCTGGAGCAGGGCAAATTGCTTCGCGAACATCTGGCGCCGGGTGCTGCGCAAGGTTCGCAGGGTTTCGTGTTCAACCTGCAAAAAACCATGTTTCAGGATCGCCGGGTGCGGCAGGCGATCGCCATGCTCTGGGATTTCGAATGGAGCAATCGGCAAATGATGCGCAGCATGTACCTGCGCCAGCGCAGTTACTTCTCGCACAGTGCGTTGTCGGCCACCGAGTTACCGGATGCCGAGGAGCTGAAAATCCTCGAGCCGTGGCGCGGCAAGATCCCCGACGAGGTATTCACCGAGGTATTCGAAGCGCCGAAAACCGACGGCAGCGGCAACATCCGCGCCGAGCAGTTGCGGGCCTTGAAGCTGCTGGAAGCCGCCGGCTGGAAACCCCGTGGTGATCAGTTGGTGAATGCCAATGGCGAGCCGCTGCAGTTCACTTTTCTCAACGGTCAGAAGGGCTTTGAACGGCTGCTGCTGCCGTTCAAGCGCAACCTGGCGCAGATCGGTATCGGCTTCGATATTCGCCAGGTCGACACCGCGCAATACACCAACCGCGTGCGCAACCGCGACTACGACATGATCGTGGTCGGCTACCCGGTGAGTCAGGCGCCGGGGCGCGAGATGTTCAATTACTTCGGCTCCGACGGCGCCGACGATCCCGGCTCGAACAACTACATGGTGCTGCGCGATCCTGCGGTCGATGCCTTGCTCGAAGGGCTGGTGCAGGCCGACAACCGCGAAAGCCTGTTGCGCCATGCCCATGCCCTGGATCGCGTGTTGCAGTGGGGTTACTACTGGATTCCCAATTACTACCCGCCGGGGATTTCCACGGTGTGGTGGAACCGTTTTGGTCGTCCGGCGACGGCGCCGTTGTATGACGCCGGACTCGATACCTGGTGGGAAATCAGCCCGACCGCGCTGACCGCCACGCAGATGCAGCAACAGCAAAAGGAGTACGCCCATGTTGGGTTATAGCCTGCGGCGTCTGCTGCTGATCGTGCCGACGTTGCTCGCCATTCTGCTGGTCAACTTCGTCATCGTGCAGGCCGCGCCGGGTGGCCCGGTGGAACAGGCGATTGCCCGGTTGCAGGGCATTGGTGTCGGCGCGGCGGTGGGCGGTGGTCATGTTGAAACCATCGGTGGCGAATCCCGCGCCACCCGGGGTCTCGACCCGAAACTGGTGGCCGACATCGAGCGCCAGTACGGCTTCGACAAACCGGCTGATGAGCGCCTGTGGCTGATGCTCAAGAGCTACGCGCAACTGGATTTCGGCCAGAGCTTTTTCCGCGGTGCCAGCGTCACCGAGCTGATCTGGCAGAAGCTGCCGGTGACCTTGTCACTGGGCTTGTGGGCCACGTTGATCACTTACCTGGTGTCGATTCCGCTGGGCATCCGCAAGGCCGTGCACAACGGTTCGGCGTTCGATGTCTGGAGCAGCGTGGCGATCATCATCGGCTATGCGATGCCGGGGTTTCTGTTTGCGCTGTTGTTGATCATCGTGTTTGCCGGCGGCTCCGCGTTGGACTGGTTTCCGGTGCGCGGACTGGTCTCCGACAACTTCGCCGAGCTGTCGCCGTGGGCCAAGGTCGCGGACTACTTCTGGCATCTGGTGTTGCCGGTCACCGCGCTGGTCATCGGCGGATTCGCCACGCTGACCATCCTCACCAAGAACAGTTTTCTCAACGAGATCTCGCGCTTGTACGTGGTGACGGCGCGGGCCAAGGGCCTCAGCAAGCGTCAGGTTTTATACGGTCACGTGTTTCGCAACGCGATGCTGCTGGTGGTGGCCGGCCTGCCTCAGGCACTGGTGACGGTATTTTTCGGCGGCTCGCTGCTGATCGAAGTGATCTTCTCGCTGGATGGCCTCGGTCGCCTGAGTTACGAAGCGGCGGTGTCCCGCGATTACCCGGTGGTGTTCGGTTCGCTGTTCATCTTCACCCTGTTCGGCCTGCTGATAAAACTCCTCGGCGACCTGTGCTACACGCTGGTCGACCCGCGCATCGACTTCACCGCGAGGACTGCCTGATGTTGACTCTATCTCCCATAGGACAGCGCCGTTGGGCGCGATTCAAGGCACATCGACGTGGCTGGTGGTCGCTGTGGCTGTTTCTGCTGTTGTTCGGCCTGAGCCTGGGCGGCGAGTTGATCGCCAATGACAAACCGCTGCTGGTCGAGTATCAGGGCCAGTGGTATTTCCCGGCGTTCAAGCGCTACACCGAGCAGGATTTCGGCGGCGAATTGCCGTTCCAGCCGGACTATCGCAGCGCGCAGGTGCGGCAACTGATCGAGGGGCAGGGCGGGCGGATATGGTTTGCGCCGATCCCGTTCGGTTTCGATACGGTGAATTACGACCTGACTGAACCGGCACCGAGTCCACCGAGCGGCGAGAACTGGCTGGGCACCGACGATCAGGCGCGGGATGTGCTGGCGCGGGTGATCTTCGGTACGCGGGTGTCGCTGCTGTTTGCCCTGGCGCTGACCGCCGCCAGTGCGCTGATCGGCATTGCTGCCGGGGCCTTGCAAGGCTATTACGGCGGTTGGGTCGATCTGCTCGGGCAGCGATTGCTGGAGGTGTGGTCGGGGCTGCCGGTGTTGTATCTGCTGATCATCCTGTCCGGGTTCGTCGAGCCGAATTTCTGGTGGCTGTTGGGGATCATGGCGCTGTTTTCCTGGCTGAGTCTGGTCGATGTAGTGCGCGCCGAGTTCCTGCGCAGCCGCGGTCTGGAATACGTGAAAGCCGCGCGGGCGCTGGGGGTTGGCGATGCGCAGGTGATCAGCCGTCACATCTTGCCCAACGCCATGAGTGCGACCCTGACCTATTTGCCGTTCATTCTTACCGGAGCGATCGCGACCTTGTCGGCGCTGGATTTTCTCGGTTTCGGCATGCCCGCCGGCAGCGCTTCATTGGGCGAATTGATCGGTCAGGGCAAGAGCAATCTGCAAGCGCCGTGGTTGGGGCTGACGGCGTTTTTTGCCCTGGCGCTGATTCTTTCTCTATTGGTGTTCATCGGTGAGGCCTGCCGAGATGCTTATGATCCGAGGGCTTGAGATGAGCGATAACCTGATTGAAATCCGCGACCTGCGTGTGGCATTCAACGGTCAGCCAGTGGTGCATGGCATCGACCTCGATATTCGTCCGGGCGAATGCCTGGCGCTGGTCGGGGAGTCGGGCTCGGGCAAATCGGTGACTGCTCACAGCATCCTGCAATTGCTTGACCCGAACATCACGCGGATCGATGGCAGCATTCGTTATGCCGGTGAAGAGCTGCTCGGTGTGCATGAGCGCTATTTGCGCCAGTTAAGGGGCAACCGCATCGCGATGATTTTTCAGGAACCGATGAGTTCGCTGAATCCACTGCATACCATCGAGCGGCAACTCGGTGAGAGCCTGGCGTTGCACAAAGGCCTGGCGGGCGCGCAAGCCCGTGAACGGATTCTTGAACTGCTCGAACTGGTGGGGATTCAGAAACCGCGCGAACGGCTCAAGGCCTATCCGCATCAACTCTCTGGAGGTCAACGCCAGCGGGTGATGATTGCCATGGCGCTGGCCTGCGAGCCGCAACTGCTGATCGCCGACGAGCCGACCACGGCGCTGGATGTGACGGTGCAGCGCAGGATTCTGTTGCTGCTCAAAGACTTGCAGCAGCGGCTCGGCATGGCGCTGTTGATCATCAGCCATGACCTGAATCTGGTGCGCACCATTGCGCAACGGGTGGCGGTGATGCGCGGTGGGCGGATCGTCGAGCAGGCGTCGTGCGAGCAACTGTTCCGTGCGCCGCAGCATCCGTACAGCATCGAATTGCTCAACGCCGAGCCGGGGGGCGAGGCGCTATGCCGGGATGTGGCGCAGGACTCGTTGCAGGTGCGCGATCTGCATGTGCGTTTTCGCCTGGGAGGCGGTTGGCTGCGACCGAAGACTTGGCTGCAGGCGGTCAAGGGCATTGATCTGAACCTGCAGCGCGGCAAAACGCTGGGGATTGTCGGCGAGTCGGGGTCGGGCAAGTCGACCTTGGGCCAGGCGATTTTGCGCCTGATCGACGCCGAGGGCAGCATTCGCTTTGCCGGTGAGGCGCTGGAGCAGTTGAGCGGCAAGCAGCTGCGGCCACTGCGCAAACGCCTGCAAGTGGTGTTTCAGGACCCGTTCGGCAGCCTCAGCCCGCGCCTGTGCGTGGCGCAGATCATTGCCGAAGGCTTGCAGGTGCACAGTGATTTGAATGCTGCCGAGCGTGAGCAGGCGGTGATCAATGTGCTGCGTGAAGTCGGACTTGATCCGGCCACCCGTCATCGCTATCCCCACGAGTTTTCCGGTGGCCAGCGCCAACGGATTGCCATCGCTCGGGCGCTGGTGCTCAAGCCTGATTTGATTCTGCTCGATGAGCCGACCTCGGCACTGGATCGCACGGTGCAGAAGCAGATCGTTGCTTTATTGCGGCGGCTGCAGGAAGAGCATGGGCTGACTTATCTGTTCATCAGCCATGACCTGGCGGTGGTGCGGGCGTTGGCCCATGACCTGATTGTGATGAAGGATGGCGAAGTGTTGGAGCGTGGCGAGACCCGTGCGCTATTCAGCGATGCGCAGCATCCGTATACGCAGGAGCTGTTGGCGGCATCATTTGCTGGTTGATGACAGCTCCAACGTAGTAGAAGGTGCATGCCGCGTTTTATGGTGCGCCACGTGACCACGTGACCAATGTGGGAGGGGGCTTGCTCCCGAAAGCGGTGTGACAGGCGGCAAAACTTGTGGCTGATCCGACGTCTTCGGGAGCAAGCCCCCTCCCACCTATGGCCTGTTTATGACGAAACCCGGGAGCCAGACGCAAAAATCCCGCCACTAGGGCGGGATTTTCTTTAAACCGAACGACGTCTTACGACGGGAACAGCTCGGACAGCTTCATCGACAACATCATGTCGCCTTCAACGCGCAGCTTGCCGCCCATGAACGCTTGCATGCCGTCGGTTTCACCGCTGACGATGTCTTTCAGGGTTGCACTGTCCAGTACCAGGGTGCAGTTGGCGTCCGGGTTTTCACCTTCCTGGATGTCACAAGTACCGTCTTTGACGATCAGCGCGTAGTGCTTGTCTTCGTCGGTGATGTTGAAACCGAAAACCAGATCCAGACCGGCAGCAGCGGCTGGGTTGAACTTGGCTTGCATCGCTTTTACGGCATCAGCTACGGAGGTCATGGTTCGATCCTTTCTTGGGTTAGGCGCTGGTTGATTACAGCAAGGGTCACAATTATCCGGACTCAGCGGAAAGTGATGAGTTCCGGAGCCTTCAGCAGTTGCAGGTGTGCGTGACTGTTGAAGGAGGCCAAAGCCACCTCGCGACCGCGGAACTTCAGCTGGTTGAGCGAGGTGTTGACGATTTGCCAATTCAGTTCAAAGGCCTGCCGGGCAGGCATTTGGGTAATCAGGTGGAGCAGGGCGGTGATGGTGCCGCCGGAGGTGAACACGGCGATTTTCTGGTTGCCGTCGGCCTGTTCGAGGATCCGGTGCAATCCGCCCCGTACTCGCTCGACAAACCCCAGCCAGCTTTCCAGCCCGGGTGTGTCGTAGGTGCCTGCCAGCCAGCGCTCGATGACCAGGGCGAAGATACGCTGGAATTCGGCGCGGTTTTGCGCCGCGTTACGCAGGATGTCGATGGCTTCCGGCTCGTCCTCGAGCATGGCCGGGATCAGGGCGCGGATGATCGCGTCGGCATCGAACTCGTTGAACGCGGAGTCGGTCTCCAGCGTCGGTACCGACAGGCCCTTGGCGCTGAATTGCTCCAGCGCACTGCTGGCCGTGTGTTGCTGACGACGCAGGTCGCCGGCCAGGCAGCGATCAAAGCGGATTCCCAGCTCGGCGAGGTGCTGTCCGAGGACTTCTGCCTGGCGCACACCGATGGGCGACAGGACGTCATAGTCGTCTGCACCAAAGGAGGCCTGGCCATGTCGAATCAGATAGATGCTGCCCACGTCCGCGTCATCCCGGTACGTTGAAGGTTTGGCGAGGTTATGAGGATGAAAGAGTGCTGTCAATGAAAAAACATACGCTTGTTTGAAATGCTCGTTACAGGCCTGTTGCCAGAGGTTTCACGGCTGGCCGACGAGGCGGCGCATGGGTATGCTGGAACCATCCCGCGCGTGTTTTGCATCCGCGCATTGTTTGAAGGAGTCTCTGTGGAGTTTTTCACCGAATACGCCAGCTTCCTGGCCAAGACCGTAACGCTGGTGGTCGCCATCCTGGTGGTGCTCGCCAGTTTTGCTGCATTGCGCAGCAAGGGCCGGCGCAAGTCGGCGGGGCAGTTGCAGGTCAGCAAGCTCAACGATTTCTATAAAGGCTTGCGTGAACGTCTGGAGCAGACCCTGCTCGACAAGGATCAGCTCAAGGCTTTGCGCAAGGGCCAGGCCAAATCGGAAAAATCCGAGAAGAAGCAGAAGAACAAACCCGAGAGCAAATCCCGGGTGTTCGTGCTCGATTTCGACGGTGACATCAAGGCCTCGGCCACCGAGAGCCTGCGTCACGAAATCACCGCACTGCTGACCCTCGCCACGCCAAAGGACGAAGTGGTACTGCGTCTGGAAAGCGGCGGCGGCATGGTGCACAGCTACGGTCTGGCGTCCTCGCAACTGGCGCGTATTCGCGAGGCCGGCGTGCCGTTGACCGTGTGTATCGACAAGGTCGCGGCCAGCGGCGGTTACATGATGGCGTGCATTGGCGAGAAGATCATCAGCGCGCCGTTCGCGATTCTCGGCTCGATTGGTGTGGTGGCGCAGTTGCCCAACGTCAACCGTCTGCTGAAAAAGCACGACATCGATTTTGAAGTGCTGACCGCCGGTGAGTACAAGCGCACCCTCACCGTGTTCGGCGAAAACACCGAAAAGGGCCGGGAGAAGTTCCAGGAAGACCTGGACATCACCCATCAGCTGTTCAAGAACTTCGTTTCCCGTTATCGCCCGCAACTGGCCATCGACGAAGTGGCCACCGGTGAGGTCTGGCTTGGTGTTGCAGCGCTGGACAAACAACTGGTCGACGAACTCAAGACCAGCGATGAATACCTGGCAGACCGGGCGAAGAAAGCCGAGGTTTATCACCTGCATTACGCCGAGCGCAAAAGCCTGCAGGAGCGCATCGGCATGGCTGCCAGCGGTTCAGTGGATCGCGTGCTGCTGAGCTGGTGGAGCCGCTTGACCCAGCAACGCTTCTGGTAAGAAAAGGCCAACGAAAAACCCCTTTCACTGTAACGGTGAAAGGGGTTTTTTTATGGTGGCGGTATATATGTATAGTTTGAGTTTGAATAGTTGATTCGAACTTGAAGTTTTTCATCGGCAATTCGCGCTTTTATAAAAAGGCCTGCTCGATAAGCTGTTGCTACTTTCAGTTTTCGAGATATTCAGAATGTCTTCCTTACCTGTACAGGCTGTCGCGCCTGTATTGACACCCGAACAAAAAGGCATGTTCTTTGAGTTAATCAAGAACAATGCTCCCGGCTGGCTGCTGTCGGCATCGGATGAACTGCGTCAAACACTTTATCAAAGCATGATGGCCAGCCATCGCGCCCAGAGTGAAATCGACCCGTTTCTGAAGACGCTCAAGTCGCCCGAAGCATTTTGCGCGCCGTTACTGACCAGCGCCATGTCGCAAAAGCTCGGCAACTCGCTGGATATCAGCGGGGTGATTTTTCAGCATGTGCGCTCCACCTCCAGTCTGTTGGGCTTGCGCAGGAAACTGGTGTTGCCAGTCGATCGGGATCTGCTCACGGCTGCCTGCGAAAACTTCGAACTCCGTGAGACTCAGGCCACAAATTATAACGATACCTCCTTGATCTATATTCCCGAGAAAGTAACCGGTCGAGAAGCGCATATATTATCGATCCAGCCCCATGAATTTGCGCTGTTGTGTCGAACCCTGGACTTGGGCCAGCAATATCAGACTCATCTTCGTGCGGTCTTCAATGTGGATGCCGAGGCCAATCCGTTGCGCAGCAAGTTTACTGCGAACTTGCGGTGTCGCTTCGAGGTGGATCGGCACGTCGCATTGCTGAAGAAACACATCAGTGTCGAAGTGCATGAGATGTTGCAGGCAGTCAAGGATAACCGGGACACGATCAAACTGGGCAACAACACCCTGAGTTATCAGGCCTTGCGGATGCTTGGTGTCACACTTAACGGTGTGCTGTTTATCGGCCCGGTGAGTGAGCACGCCGACAACGACTACCGTTGCGTTGTTTACCTGCCAGGTGATCCGTTGCACCCGCTCAAGGAGTATTCATCCTTCAGCGATTTCGAGAAACAGTTGAGCCAGCGGTTGAAAGGCGCAGCGTTTCGCCAATTCTTCATGCGCTTCATCAAGATCAGTGAGCGCGCAGCGTGGGTGACCGAACTCGATGGGCGTTTGTATCCGCACAGTCATTCAATCCTGCCTCGTGCCTCGTTCTACGTGACGTTGTCCGGCATCGATTTTGCGGGCGACCCGTTCACCCTGATGTATCGCCAGCACGCCGAACAGACCATGGCAGACGCTCGGCTCGTAGTGGTGCCAACGGACGATGAAGACGAGAAAACCCGGCTGGCCCGACTGGACACCTATAAGGCAATCGGGGTCGACCTGCTGTTGGTCGCCGTATCGTTCATACCTGTAGTAGGAGAGGCGTTATTGGCGGTCACTGCGGTGCAGTTGCTCTCACAGGTCTATGAAGGGATTGCCAGTTGGTCCAGAGGCGAGCAGGAGCAGGCGACGGATTACTTTTTCGATGTCGTCGAAAACATGATCCTGATGGCGGCTTTCGCTGCGAGTACCAGGGCGGTAGGCACAGCGTTCAAAGTCGTCAGGTCATCGGCTTTTATCGAGCGCTTGCGCATGGTCAAACTGGCTTCAGGGCAGTCTCGCCTTTGGAAGCCTGACTTGCACGTGTATCAACAGCGTCGGGCCTTGCCTGCCGGAGTGCGTCGCGATGGCCGCGGCTTGCGTTGGGTCGATGGCCAGGCGTACCTGACGCTCGATGATCTGCACTATGCAGTGCGCCCCGAGCCTCAGACCGGGCTGTGGGAAGTGCAGGCGCCGCCGGAATCGGCGAGCCGCTATGCACCGCTGCTCGAAACCAATGATCGGGGTGCCTGGCGTCATGACAGCGAGCTGGTTCAGGACTGGGATCGATTGAAGCTGCTGCGCCGCTTCGGCCATCCCCGCGAGGAGCTGTCGGATGCCAGTGCGCTGCAGGCTCTGGCTGTCTGCGGTATCGAAGACAGCGTGTTGCGTCAGATCCATGTAGATCGCGGTCATCCGCCGGCCTTGCTGCTCGACACGGTGTGGAGATTTCGCGCCGATGCAGCGGTGACGGAGTTTATCGAGCAACTGCAGATCCCGTTGTCGGCCCCCATGGCGGATGCTGACCTGCAATTGCACCTGCTGACGACATCGGCCAGTTGGCCGGCAGACTGCGTCATCAGTGTCGTCGATGCAGTGGGCACGCCAATCAATCGTTATGGCGCAACCCACGCCACCACGATCCTGAAAATAACTCAGCAGGATGTGCATCGGGGGAAACTGTACCGTTCTCTGCTGGCTGCACTCGGCAGCCAGCGGCGCAAGAACTTGCTCGGCCTGACGAGCCAGGATTCGGCGGTTCAGACGCGCAAACTGGTGCAAATCGTCGGCGAGCAGGCACAAGGTCGCCGGCAGCCGTTGTTCCAGCGAATCTATCGACGCCACGAAGCGCCGAGCAATGGTCGGGTGGCGTTTCTGGTGAAGACCTTTGCCGATCTGCCTGCCAGTGTTGCCGAGGAGTTGGCGGGCAGTGCCCTGGATGGCGAAGCGCAGGAGCTGGACGCTGCCCGCGTACCATTGCGGCTGGCGCAGGAGGTACGCCGCTATCAACAGGCAATTGCTGTGTGTCGAGCCTATGAAGGCCTGTACCTGGATAGTGGCGGTGGCCACAGTACCAATCGCCTGGTGCTCGATACCCTTGAGCATTTGCCGGGCTGGTCAGGGGCATCAGCGATCGAGATACAGGAGTGGTCGGGCAGCCACGACAGTGTTGCGACGACGGCGTCAAGCTCATCCAGTGAGCGGGTGGTCATCAATGTGTTGGCGGACCGCATCAGCGTTCAGCAGGGTAATGATGCTGCGCTGAAGTCATTTTCCGGGCGCACCCGCGAGCATTATTTCCAGGCCCTTTGGCATGGGTTGTCGGCGCAACGCAAGGTCGCGTTGGGCCTGTCGCTCGAGACCGGGGCGAGCGGGCTGCGGGAGAAAATCACCGAACTTGCCATGAAACGGCGAACTACGTTTGCCAGAACCATGGGCGGCCGTCCCGGCGATTATTCGCCCATGGCCCTGGCTGAACGGCCACCGGCAGGGCCCTGGGCGAACTCAGGTGTGAGCGTTTCAGTGATGGTGCGCCGTATTCAGGAACTCTACCCGGCCCATTCCCCTGCGCAGATCCATGCGCTACTCAACGTTTTGGGCCGCAATGAGATTCTGGTGCTGATGAAGCTGGAATTGCTGCGGCTGGAGTTTCTCGGTATTCGCGAAGTCTTGAATCGTTGGGTGACGCGGCAAACGCAGTACAAGGGGATCGATGGCTCATTGGTTGACGTTCCACAGTCAGCGAAGGCCCGTGCCATGCGCGCGATCATCCGCTGCTGGCGCAGAGAGCCAGGGGCCTCGGGCGACGCGCCACCCGACACCTTGAGCTTCGCTCCGGAGCCCTTGGGAGAGTTGCCACTGCTGGTCGGGGACTTCAGCCATGTCACGCATCTGGTCATGGAAGGCATTACGCCGCAGGGACTGACGGCGTTTTTGCGTCATTTCAGAAATTTGCGCAGCCTTTCCCTGAGGGGGAACCAATTGACCCAGTTACCGATGGCATTGGAGCGCATGCCCTGGCTGACGCATCTGGATCTGAGCGAGAACCATATTCGTCTATCTTCTGCATCGGTGCCGTCACTGGCGCGATTGAAAAAGCTGCGGGTGCTGAGTCTGGACTTCAATGCAGACCTTGCGCATGCCCCGGATGTCAGCTCGCTGCCGGATCTGGAAAGACTGCGCTTGCGCGGTTGCGCAATCGATCATTGGCCCGAGGGAACCACCGGTTTGAAACGACCGCAACTGATCGATCTGCGCGATAACCAGATAAGCACGGTACCGGAGGCGGTTCTCAGGGCTCCGCTGATGGTCAGCCGCGCCGTTCGCCTGATGGGTAACCCCTTGTCGCCTGACGCCTTGCGACAGATTGCGGCGTATCAACGGGCGAACAGCGTCAGTTTCGGTGTAATGGCCCGGGTCTATCAACACCAGCCGCTACCCAGCGTGTCGTATGAAGGTCAGAGTGCGCGCTGGCTGACCGGCAGGCCTGCCGTCGAAGCGATACCGCGCAGCGTTACCTGGGAGGCGGTAAGGGCAGCGCCCGGCTCGCGGGATTTCTTCAATGTACTTTCACAATTGATCCACACGGCCGATTACACCCGGTTGTACCCGTATTTCAGCCAGCGTGTGTGGAATGTGGTCGAGGCGGCCGCTGAAGACACGCGGTTGCGCAGCGAATTGTTCCGCACGGCGCGCGTCGCCACCAGTGTCGATGGTTATTCCGCGGTGTTCAGTGAGATGGAAGTCCAGGTTCTGTGTTACCGAGCCACGGTCGCGGCCGGGATCGATGGCGCGCCGCTGGAGCGGCAATTGACGCATTTGCTCAGAGGCTTGTTTCGCCTGCAAACGCTGGAAGAGCGCACCTTGGCAGAGATCAACGCCCGCGCCCAACCGAGTGTCTACGAGCATGCGCTCGAATTCAGTCTGGCCTATCGGGTGGGGCTGGCGGAGCGTCTGAATTTGCCTGGGCAGCCAAGGGCGATGAGCAGCCCGTTGAATGTCGAGGTCTCGCAGGTAGAACTGGATCAGGCCAATCAGGCCGTGATGCGTATTGAAGGCTCTTCGGCGTTTCCCGACTGGTGTATCGGCCAGCGATTCTGGGTCGAGTTTCTCGAATCGGCCTACCCCGACGCTTTCGCCCTTGTCTATGTTCGAACCTCGCAGGCATTGGCGCGCCTGGAGGAGCAGGCGGAGCTGACGCGCGATCAGGCAGCGGTGCAGATGAACGCGATTCACGACAATTTCAGAAATGAGCGTCAGGCGCTGATTCGCCAGCTCACCGATCAGGCACTCGCGCGCCATCCGGCCAATGAGCTGGCCAGTTCGGATACAGAAGAGGAGGGAAATACGCCTTGAGCAGGTGCTCAAGGCGTATTCGAGTCAGCGGCGACGGAACAGCGGCAGCGGTTCGTCAGTGGCGGCCTGGTAGGTCACCGAGAAGTCTTTCAGGCTTTCCAGTGCCTCGTACGGGTCCTTGTCGGCGCGCAGGGCGAACGCATCGAAACCGCAACGGTGCATGTAGAACAGCTGGTCGCGCAGCACATCGCCAATCGCCCGCAGTTCACCTTTGAAACCATAGCGGTCGCGCAGCAGGCGGGCGTTGGAGTAGTTGCGGCCATCGGTGAAGGCCGGGAAGTTCAGCGCGATGACCTGGAACTGCGCGACGTCGTCACCGATTTCCTCGGCTTCTTCATCGGCGTCCAGCCACACACCCAGCCCGCCGTCGCGGGCCTTGAGCGCGTGAGCATGATCACGCCACAGGGCCAGCGGCACGATCAGGTCGTCGCAGTTGGAGATACCGTCGAGGGTCGCGTCCTTGGGCAGCAAGTGCCAGGTTTCGTCGACCACCTCGTTGTTCTTAATGATTCGCTGCATAGACGCGTTCCTTGAAGAGGTCGATGCCAATACGCTGGTAGGTGTCGATGAAGCGCTCGTCTTCGGTACGTTGTTCAACGTACACGTCGATCAGCTTCGAGATCACGTCCGGCATGTCGTCCTGGGCGAAGGACGGGCCGAGGATCTTGCCCAGGCTGGCGTCACGGCTGGCGCTGCCGCCGAGGGACACCTGGTAGAACTCTTCACCTTTCTTGTCCACCCCGAGGATGCCGATGTGGCCGACGTGGTGGTGACCGCAGGCATTCATGCAACCAGAGATGTTCAGGTCCAGCTCACCGATGTCGAACAGATAGTCCAGGTCGTCGAAACGGCGCTGGATCGATTCGGCGATCGGGATCGACTTGGCGTTGGCCAGCGAGCAGAAATCACCGCCCGGGCAGCAGATGATGTCGGTCAGCAGGCCAATGTTCGGCGTGGCGAAACCACCTTCACGCAGCTCGCCCCAGAGGGTGAACAACTGGCTCTGTTCGACGTCGGCGAGAATGATGTTCTGCTCGTGGGACGTGCGCAGTTGACCGAAGCTGTAGCGCTCGGCCAGATCGGCGACGGCGTCCAGCTGCTTGTCGGTGATGTCGCCCGGCGCAACGCCGGTCGGCTTCAGCGACAGGGTCACGGCCACATAGCCCGGCTTTTTGTGCGCCAGGGTGTTGCGCGAACGCCAGCGGGCGAAACCCGGATGCTCTTTGTCGAGTTCGGCCAGGGCGGCAGTCTGGTTCTCCAGCGCCTTGTAGTCCGGATCAACGAAGTGTTTGGCGACGCGATGCAGTTCGGCTTCGGTCAGTGTGGTCTGGCCACCTCGCAGGTGTTCCATCTCGGCATCGACTTTCTGCGCGAACACTTCAGGGGTCAGCGCCTTGACGAGGATCTTGATCCGCGCCTTGTATTTGTTGTCGCGACGGCCATAACGGTTGTACACCCGCAGGATGGCGTCGAGGTAGCTCAACAGGTCCTGCCATGGCAGGAATTCGTTGATGAAGGCGCCGACCACCGGGGTACGGCCCAGGCCACCGCCGACCAGCACACGGAAGCCCAGCTCGCCGGCGGCGTTGTGGACCGGCTCAAGGCCGATGTCGTGGACTTCGATAGCCGCACGGTCAGCGGTCGAACCGTTGACGGCGATCTTGAATTTGCGCGGCAGGTAGGCGAATTCCGGGTGGAATGTAGTCCACTGACGGACGATTTCGCACCATGGGCGTGGGTCGATCACTTCATCGGCAGCGACACCGGCGAACTGGTCGGTGGTGACGTTGCGCAGGCAGTTGCCGCTGGTCTGGATCGCGTGCATCTGCACGGTGGCCAGTTCCGCGAGGATGTCCGGGATGTCTTCCACCGCCGGCCAGTTGAACTGCACGTTCTGCCGGGTACTGATGTGGGCGTAGCCCTTGTCGTAGTCACGGGCAATCTTGGCCATCATGCGCGTCTGACGGGAAGTCAGTTGGCCGTAAGGCACCGCCACGCGCAACATCGGCGCAAAACGCTGGATGTAGAGGCCATTTTGCAGGCGCAGGGGGCGGAATTCTTCTTCGCTCAGCTCGCCTGCCAGATAGCGTCGGGTCTGATCACGGAACTGCTTGACGCGGTCCTCGATGATCCGCTGATCGTACTCGTCGTATACGTACATATAAGTCCTGTTCTCAGGCTTTGGGCTACTCGGAAAACGCTGCGTTTTCGCTTGCTGGAGTCCGATGGTGCCTCGGCAATTACGCGCGCACGGCCGCGCACTCCCTAACGGAGCCGGGGCAATATACCCGTTTGCAGTTATGCGCAAAAGTGATGTTTGAGTATATGTAAAGAACCAAATCGCCTAACGAGAATAGTTGTTGATTAACCCACATTTGTCGCGGGGACAATCATCGTCTTAACTGTGTTCGAGTCTTTCTGCAATCACCGATAAAACCGACAAGAGGCGATGCAATGAGCAATCCGACCAAGGCAAGAAAAAGCGATAGCAGTGTCGATGCATGGGCCATTCTGTTCCTGATTATTCTGGTAGTAGGGACGGCGGTATTCTGGGTCAGTCATCAGTAAACGACCGATCCGGGTCCGCTTCCGACGATTGTCGGACAAAAAACGGGATCAGGCGTCAATAGTCGCTGGTTCGAGGGCTATAATGCGCGGCCATTTTTCCTTGGGCCCGGATCATTCATGTTGAAGTTTTTCCACCTCAGCCTTCTGCTGTTCGGTGCGGTTTTCGGCTCTGCGGCCCGGGCCGAGTCGGTGCTGTTCCTCAATCCTGGGTCAACTCAGGAAGCCTTCTGGGTCAGCTACTCGCAATTCATGCAGGCGGCCGCCCGCGACCTGGGTGTCGATTTGCAGATTCTCTATTCCCAGCGCCAGCCGGAATTCACCCTGGCTCAGGCCAGAGTTGCCCTGCAGGGACCGAATCGTCCCGACTATCTGGTATTCGTCAACGAGCAGTACGTGGCGCCGCAGATCCTGCGCATGGCGGAGGGCAGCGGGGTCAAGCTGTTCATGGTCAACGCGGTGCTCACCCCCGATCAGCAGGCGCTGATCGGCGAGCGTGCCGATCGCATCGGCAGCCTGGTGCCGAATGACGAGGAGGGCGGCTACCTGATGATGAAGGAACTGATTCGCCTGCATCCGCCGGTGGCGCGGGGCGAACAGATTGAAGTACTGGCGTTTTCCGGCCTGAAGATCACCCCGTCAGCGCAATTGCGCGAGCAGGGCATGCAACGCGCTCTGGCCGAGCATCCGCAGGTGCGACTGCGGCAACTGGTGTACAGCGGCTGGACCCGGCAGCGTGCCTACGAGCAGGCGCGGCAACTGGTCAGCCGTTATCCGAAGGTGTCGCTGGTGTGGGCAGCCAATGATGAAATGGCGTTCGGCGCCATGCATGCGTTTGCCGAAGCCGGCAAAGTCCCTGGCAAGGATGTGCTGTTCAGCGCGGTCAATACCTCACCCGAGGCGTTGCAGGCGGTGGTCGACGGGCGCTTGAGCGCGCTGGTGGGCGGTCACTTCACTCTCGGCGGGTGGGCGCTGGTGGAGTTGCACGATTATGAGCAGGGCGTCGATCTGGATCGTTTTGGCGGACGTGACCGGCAATTGTCGCTGCTGCAACTGATCGACAAGCATCAGGCACAGCAAATGCTGGCCATGGGCGCGTCGCCGGATTACGGCGTGAGTTTTCGCAAGTTGTCGGCCAAGGGCCACCCCACGTCGTATCGCTACCCGTTCAGCCTGCAGATCCTGATGCACTGAAACCCGTCAGACCCCGGCGAAATGCAGTACCAGCTTGACGATGACAAACAGCGTCAAAGCGAACACGGCGGTGAAGCCGATCCCCAGGATCACGAAATGGCTGGGCTTGCCATGGGTGAAGTCCCTTGCCCGGTTCTTCCCGCTTTGCACGCCGAATGCCGCAGCCATCACGCTGTGCAGCATCTGCCAGAAGCTCGGTGGCTTGTTGTCGACTGGATCGTCCATAAATCCCCCGTCCGAAAGGCTGTCCCGATAGCATAGTCAATCCAGCGGGTTGTGCCGTGGTCGCACGCGGGTTCCAGACTTGTCCGGTAACACGTCCACGCCAAAACGATAATTATGTACCGCAGATCACCGTGGCGGACATGGTGTCCTGTCCTCCCATTTTTCAGGAGAGACAGGATGTCCACTCATCCCCCGACATTGCCCCGCACACGCCGGTCAGCGCCAGCCTTCACGGCAAGCTGCTGGAGCAGCTGATCCCCGATTGGCTGATCGCCGCTTCACCCGAGCGGCGGGCCGCGATGAAAGTGGCCAGTACCCGGCCAGCGCACGGCTATCACCATTTCTCGAATGATCAGCAACAAGCCTTGAAAGAGCGGGTCACGGCGGCCTTTGTCGCCCAGAGCCGACTCGACAAGACCATGGCCGGCCTTGAAAGCGTCGATGCATTTGCCCAGGCGTTGCTCGGTAAGGCACTCAAGGACCAGTTCAACGTCACGGTCGATCTCGGCAAGACCTTGCTGTGTCTCAGACGGCCCCTCGAACTCGGGGTGCTGGAAGTTGAAGTTTCCACGTTCGAAGTGTTGAAGCTGCCCTTGCTGCAAGCGGCATTGCACAACTTCGAGGCTTCGGAATGTGAAGCAGGTGCCTATCACGCCAGATCCGGTTTCGTGGTCGAGACGGCAACCCCGGGCGAGTTTCAGGTAGTAGACATCGGCATCACGGTCAGGCAGTTTCTGACGCTGTGTCGTTCGCTGGACGTCGGTGCCCGTTATCAGGCAAGGATCAAAGCGTTTTTCGAGAAAACCGACACCTTGCGCCGGCACTTCATTGCCAGCCAGAAAACCGCGTTGCGTGCCGCCGCTGAATGGGCGCTGCTGAAACAGGACATCGAGCCCGCCGACTACCGGATGATTCTGTCGGTGGTGGACGGCCAGATCTATCCGCAACTCGGCGGCAAGGCCGTGTGGTTTCGTGATCTGAGCCTGATGAAGCGGCGGATGACCGGTTGCGTGGTGTTCAGCATCAGCGAGCGCTACCGCTACACCAACGAGTTCATCGTCTACATTCCCCATGACCCACAACACCCGCTCAAGCGCTACACCATGGCGCAGATGCGTGAGGTGTTCAAAGGCAAGTTCACCGCTGCTGACCCTACGGCTTCCGCGCCAGGCCCGACTGCTTACCAGCAGTTTTTCAGTCAGTTCGTGGCCTATGCCGACCGTCCTTACTATTTCAGTCAGTTCACCCAAAAGGCTGCGGACTCGCCGAGTGACCCGTTGCATTCGATCTGGGTCAAGGTTGCACAGCTGATACCGCCACTGTCGACCATCGCGCGAATCAAGGAGCTGCCACCCGAAGCCCCCGGCAAGCGCGAGCCGCAGCCTGACCCGTTTCTCGACCCGTTGCCAACCACCCGCAAAGGCGTGGCCGGGATCTGGGCCGACAATACCGATCTGTGGCAGTACCTCTATGAGCAGCACCAGGCCAAATTTATCGCCGATGCGAAGGCCCACGCCGTCCCCACAGCGGATGTCGACGCCCGGGTACGCGCAGAAAAACTCAGTCATCTGCTCGAGCTCGGCATGATGGCGTTGAACCTGGTGTCGATGTTTGTCCCGGTACTGGGCGAAATCATGATGACCGTGATGGCCGGGCAACTGCTCTATGAATCATTCGAAGGCGCCATCGAATGGTCGGAAGGTGATCGCCAGGCTGCCAAGGCGCATCTGGTCGATGTGGCGCAGAACCTGGCGCTGATTGGCGTGATGGGCGCGGTCGGCAAGGGCGCAGGCCGACTCCAGGCGGCCTCCGCCGAGCCCGTGATCGAGCATCTGCAGCCGGTCGAACGGCCTGACGGCTCGGTCCGCCTGTGGAAGCCTGACCTTGATGCTTACGTCAGCGATAGTGTCCTGCCGGCGAGTGCCGTGCCTGATGCGCAGGGCGTGTATCGATTCGACGGCAAGATCTTCATTCGCCAGCAGGGCAAGGTCTACCAGACGCACTAGGACGAGACCCTGAAAAGCTGGCGCATCCGCCACCCGCATGATCCGGCGGCGTATCAACCGATCCTTGAGCACAATCGACTGGGGGCCTGGCGCCACAACCTGGAGCGACCGTTGAGCTGGGATCGACTGACCCTGCTGCAGCGCATCGGTCACTCGACTGAGGCGTTTTCGGATGCACAACTGCTCGAAATCGCCGATGTCAGTGGTGTCAGTGATGAAGCCCTGCGCCAGATGCACCTCGATCATCAGCCAGCGCCACTGGCCCTGGCCGACACTTTGCGCCTGTATGAAGCGGATCAGCAGGTCGGGCGGCTGATCGATCAGGTCGAACGAGGAACCCCCCTGGATGATTCGTATCTGCTGACGCTGCCAATGCTCACGCAAATGCCGCGCTGGCCGAGCGGAAAGATTCTGCAAGTCTTCGACGGAGCGCAGCTGTCCGGCCCCAGCCGGCTGTTCGGCGCAGAATCAGGCTTGATCGAGGGCCAGACGCATACACCGATCCAGGTGACCCGCGCCGAAGTGCTCGACGGCCAATTGCCTGAACGTATTCTGGCCGCGCTGGATGAGCCGCAAACACGTTGGCTGCTGGGCGCCGAGCCGGCGCGTGTGGTCGAATCGCGGCCGCTGGAACTGCGCAAACAGATCGCCGATTACCTGCGCACCCGGCAACCGGCGATGTTCGACAGGCTCTATGACGAGCCCGCGTTGAACGACCGGCGAATCGCCAGGCTGCAAGCCGCGACACCGGGGTTGGGCAGTTCGGCGGCAATCCGCGTGCTGCTGGAGGCGAACGCCGAGGAGCTGGCGCGCCTGCAAAGCGGCAAGCGGGTGCCGTTGCGGCTGCTGGAGATCTCCCGTGAATTTGCCCGGCGACGCCGCTTCAACCACGCGGTCGCCGGCCTGCACATGGAAAATTCCGGCGGCAGCGAAAGCCAATGGCTGACCTTGCGCGCCCTGGAACGACTGCCGGGCTGGTCGGACGAGGTGCGTCTCGAGGTGCGCGAAGGTAGCCTCGACGGGCCGTTGATTGACAGTGTCGGCAACGAAAGTGCCGGCCAAACCAAGTATCTGGTCAAGCGCGGGCCGGTCTATCAGGCGTACAACGAGCGCGGCGAAGCGCTCAACAGTGTTCCGCGTCACGGCGACAATTTTTTTGCCTCAATCCTCCATGCCTTGCCCGATCAGTCGCGGCAGGCCCTGGGTTTTACCCAGGTTGCGCGTAGCGCCGGACTGCGTCGGGCACTGATCCGGTATGTGGCCCGACACCGTGTCGAACTGGCTCGACTGGCGAGCAGACGCCATGGCCACAAGCAACGCTTCAAGGCGCCGGTGCGGGTACGCCAGCACGGGCTGGGTTATTACGCCAGCGGTCGCGGCGAAGGCGTCAATCCGTTGCTGGTGACGCGCGTGCAGGATGTGTATCCGGCGTTAACGGATCAGCAGGCGGGCGGGTTCATCCTCAAACAACTGGCCGCCGGGCGGACTGACGCGCAGATCTACGAGCTGTTGCAAAGGCGCCTGCGTGAATGGCAGGAACTCGAATCGTCGCTGGCGCAATGGGAAGGTGTGCCGGCCCCGGAGCCGACGCTGGAGTCGATGATCGGCGGCCGATCCAGCGTGGTGCGCAGCCTCAAGCAGAGCTGGCGCAATTCGCCGCTGGCCGATAGCCGCGCGAGTGCCGCACGCCTCGATTTGACCTGCGATGACCCGTTGCCGGTGCTGACGGCGGACTTCTCGCATGTGCGCGATCTGCGAGTCAGGGGGCGGTGCATCACCGATGCCAACGTCGATGAACTGTTGGGCAGTTTCCCCAGGCTCAAGTCGCTGCGCATCAACGCCACCGCAGAAGCGTTCACTAACGTGCCGGTGGTGTTGCAGAACCTGCCGGAATTCACTGACCTGACGCTTTACAGCGCAATGCCCTATGCCGCCGATATGCCGGCACGCCTGGCTCAATTGACCCGGCTGGAAGCTTTGAGTGTCAGCACCTCGAGCTATCAGCCGCTGGCTTTCGACGTCAGCGGCATGCGTAATCTGCGCACACTGGAAATCGTCGCCTATTCATTGTTCGACTGGCCTGCGGGTGCGCTGGATTTACCGGCCCTGGAGCGTCTGAACCTCAGGGACACCGGAATCAGCACCGTGCCGGCAACACTGTTGCAGGGGCATGGAAAACTCTGGTCGGGGCTGTCGCTGGACTGGTCAAGATTCTCCCGGGAAAACTTCACGGGCGTGTACGAATACGTCAAGACTCATCCAGAACACCTGATCGATCGAGAAACGATGGTCAGGGATTATTGCCGTGGCGAGTTGCGGCGCCTGGGCGAGGGCGTGAATCAATCACCCGAGGGGGTGTTCAATCGTTTCTTCGAGCAATGGCCGGACGAGCAGCAGCGTTTCACCGCGATCAATGCCTTGAGCGATCAATATGCTGCGCTGGATAGCCAGCTCAATCAGTGGCAGCAGCGCGTGGTGGTGCCGGAAGAATCGCTGCGCGAACTCGTCGCGCGATCAAACCTGGCCCATGTCCTGAAAACCAGTTGGCGCAAGGGCATGTTCAAACGCTACGGCGCGACCATCAGTGCTTCGACCCTGGACTTGTCGGGGCTGATGCTCAGCGAACTGCCGGCATTACCCGCTGACGCATTTGCGCATGTACGCACGCTGCTGCTCAGTGGCCAGCGCGTTGCAGCCGTGCAGATGCGCGGTTTCCTCAGTGCGTTCAGCGAAGTACGAACCCTTGATCTGAGTGACAATGCCTTGCACGAATGGCCGATCGAGTCGCAAAGCCTTTCGCGCCTGGTGCACCTGGATCTGGCCGACAACCAGTTGACCGACGCTTCAGGCCTGGAGCGCGGATTGAGTGAATTGCCTGCGCTCGAACAGTTGAATCTGCGGAACAATCCGCTGAGCGAGATGAACGTTGGCAGCCTGCAGCGCTTGAAGGCCCTCGACCTGCAGGCAACGCACCTGCAACAGTGGCCGACAGGGGCCGATGGTCTGCCGCAACTGGCGTGGCTGGATCTGCGCGACACCCGTATCAGCACGCTGCCGCCTGCCGTGCTCGAGAGCACCGCACTGCTCAATACCAACCTGACCGGTACGCCGCTGACCGCCGCGGCGTCGGCTGAACTGCGTCTGGCGCAACGGCGGCTCGAAGACACCCTCGGCCTGCCTGCCGGCGCGCTGGATGCGTTTGCCCGGCAGCCAGTGCCGGCGACTTTTCCGCCGGCGGAGAACGGTGTATCAGTGGCCCGCCAGTTGCTGCCGCTGACGCAGGCACCGGTCAGTACCGGGCTGACACGGATGCGCCAGGACCTGCAGCGAGTGCAGCCGGCCCTTAGCGATGAACAAGCCACGCAAATGATCGAGGCGCTGCGCAATGAGGGTGCGACCGAAGTGCAGATCGGCGAGCGGATCACCGGTTGGAGTCAGACCTTTGAAACCATCGTTCGCCGACTCAATGGCTGGCTGTATACCCGGGAAACCCGTGGCGTCGATTGGGTCATCTCCTCGCAATCACGCAGCCTGGCGGCGTGGCGCATCCTCACCTGCTGGCGCGCACGGTTATCGGTTGCCGGGGTCGATGCGCTTCTGGATCTCAACGGCCTGCAATTGGGCGATCTACCGCCGCTGCCCGAGGATTTCGGGCATGTCGGCAGCTTGAACCTGACAGGCACACGAGTGACGGCCGAGGGCAGCAACGGCTTTCTCAAGGCTTTCACTCACCTGCGCAGTCTGACCCTAAGTGGCAATGAACTCACAGCGCTGCCTGATGCCGTCGGGCAAATGCCGCAGCTCGAGCGACTCGAGCTGGCCAGCAACAACTTCAGTGACACCGAGCCGCTGTATGCCGCGCTGTCCGGTCTGCAGCATCTGCAGGCACTGGACTTGGGCTACAACCATCTCGATGCGTTCGACGTCAGTTACTTCGAGCATTTGCAAAGTCTGGATCTACGCAACAACAACCTCACCGAATGGCCGGCCGGGACGCTGGATGCGCAGCACCTGCGGACACTCAACCTCAGTCGCAACGACATCACCGCCATCCCCGAACAGGCGCTGGACGGTGAGCACGATGAGCTGATGGACGGCACCGACCTGACTGACAACTACAACCTCTCGGAGGAATCCCTCGAAAGGCTCAGAACCTATCAGGCTGCGGGTAACCGCCCGCGAGTGCTCGGTTTTTCCAGTTCCGATCTGGAGGAAATGGCTGACGATGTTGCCGGCGGGCTGAGTGAAACCACCGACAGCATCGAGTCCGACGAAACCCTCCCGGGCGAACAGGCCCATGCGCAACAGAAAGCGCCGTGGCTGGCGAATCTGCCGGCGGATCAGGCGTTGGCACGCGACAGGCTCTGGGATCAACTCGCTGCCGAACCGGATAGCGCGGCATTCTTCCATTTGCTTGATCGATTGCAGGACACCCAGGAGTTTCGCGTGGCCAACGCCGATCTGACCCGACGGGTGTGGATGGTCATGGAAGCGGCGGCGGCCAACAGTGAGCTGCGCGAGGTGATTTTCGCCGGTTCGGCCACACACGGGACTTGCGTGGACGGGCGCATCCTTACGTTCAGTGGTCTGGAGGGCAAGGTCTTCACTTACAACGCCTTGCTCGATTTGCCGGCCGGCCGTCCGGGAATCCGCGGCGAGGCCTTGTTGTCGCTGTCGCGGCAGCTGTTCCGGCTGGACAAGGTCGATGAGCTGGCAAAAGCGGCGGCGGCGCGTAGTGGTTTCGACGAAGCCGAAGTCCGCCTCGGTTATCGGATCGGTCTGACCGGGGGCTGGGACGATGGACTGGAATTGCCCGGGCAGCCGAAAAACATGAAATTTGCCTCTGGTGTCACCCCGCAGCAGTTGGTCAATGCGCGGGCCGAGGTGGTCAGCGCGGAACGCTCCGAGAGATTTCTGGAGGACCTGATCCAGCGCGATTACTGGCTGGACTATCTCAAGGAGCAGCAGCCCGAAGCGTTCAGGCAAATGGATGAACTGCAGTTGATGGAGGAGGGCGAGGACGAAGGTCTGAGTGCTGACGATCCGCTGTATCTGAGCAGGTTGTTCGACCAGGCGGCCGCGCGAAATGCCAGGCTCATCGAATTGTCGCGAGAGGAGATCGAACGGATCGGTTTGTCTGCCGGCAACGCACAAATGCCCGGTACGTCCGGGCAAATGTCAGGCGGGTAAAACCCGCTGAACGGTCAGTCCCCGGGAGTTTCGGGGACTGAGCGTTGCGCTTATTCGTCGTAACCGAGGTTCGGCGCCAGCCAGCGCTCGGTCACGCTCAGTTCCTGACCTTTGCGCGAGGTGTAGCTCTGCACCTGATCCTTGTCGACCTTGCCCACGGCAAAGTATTGCGCCTGCGGATGGGCGAAGTACCAGCCGCTGACCGCTGCCGCCGGGAACATCGCGTAGTGCTCGGTGAGGAACACGCCGCTGCGGCCCGCACGCATTTCGCTGGCTTCAGGATCGAGCAGGGTGAACAACGTGGCTTTCTCGGTGTGATCCGGGCAGGCCGGATAACCCGGTGCCGGACGGATACCGGAGTATTGCTCTTTGATCAGCGCGTCGTTGTCCAGCGCCTCATCCTTGGCGTAACCCCAGTGTTCTTTACGCACTTGCTGGTGCAGCCATTCGGCGCAAGCTTCGGCCAAGCGGTCGGCGAGGGCCTTGACCATGATCGAGTTGTAATCGTCGCCAGCGTCCTGATAGGCCTTGGCGACTTCTTCGGCGCCGATGCCGGCGGTGGTGATAAAACCACCGACGTAGTCAGTCACTTCGCTGTCTTTTGGTGCAACGAAGTCGGCCAGCGAGAAGTTTGGTTTGCCGTCGGTCTTGATGGTCTGCTGGCGCAGGTGATGCAGGCGCGCCATGGGCTTGCCGTCATCGCCGTACAGTTCGATGTCGTCGTCATGCACCTGATTGGCCGGCCAGAAACCGAACACCGCCCGGGCGCTGATCAGCTTCTCGTCGATCAGCTTGGTGAGCATCTCGCGCGCGTCCTTGTACAGCGCGGTGGCCGCTTCACCGACCACTTCGTCTTCGAGGATGCGCGGGAATTTGCCGGCCAGGTCCCAGGAGATGAAGAACGGCGTCCAGTCGATGTACTCGGCCAGAACGTTGAGGTCGATGTTGTCCAGCACGCGGGTACCGGTGAAGGTCGGTTTGACCGGCGTGTAGTTCGCCCAGTCGAACTGTGGCTTCTTGGCAATCGCCGCCGCGTAACTCAGGCGCTCGGTACGGGCGCTGCGGTTGGCGGTGCGCTCACGCACATCGACGTATTCCAGACGGGTCTTCTCGACGAAACCGGCCTTGAGTTCCTTGGACAGCAACTGCGTCGCCACACCGACCGCACGCGAGGCGTCGGTGACGTAGACCACCGCATCGTTGCTGTACTTCGGCTCGATTTTCACGGCGGTGTGCGCCTTGGACGTGGTCGCGCCACCGATCATCAGCGGCAGATGGAAATCCTGGCGCTGCATTTCACGGGCAACGTGAACCATCTCGTCCAGCGACGGGGTGATCAGGCCGGACAGGCCGATGATGTCGCACTTTTCTTCCTTGGCCACCTGGAGGATTTTCTCCGCCGGAACCATCACGCCGAGGTCGACGATGTCGTAGCCGTTGCAACCCAGCACCACGCCGACGATGTTCTTGCCGATGTCGTGCACGTCGCCTTTCACCGTGGCCATCAGGATCTTGCCCTTGGCTTCCGGCTTGTCGCCTTTTTCCAGTTCGATGAACGGGATCAGATGCGCTACGGCCTGTTTCATCACGCGCGCGGATTTCACCACCTGCGGCAGGAACATTTTGCCGGCACCGAACAGGTCGCCGACGATGTTCATGCCGGACATCAGCGGGCCTTCGATCACTTCGATCGGGCGGGCGAACGACTGGCGCGACTCTTCGGTGTCTTCGACGATGTGCGTGGTGATGCCCTTGACCAGCGCATGCTCCAGACGCTTGTTGACGTCCCAGCTGCGCCACTCTTCGGTCTCGGCTTCCTTGACACTGCCGTCGCCCTTGTACTTGTCAGCGATGGCGAGGAGGGCGTCGGTGCCTTCCGGCGTGCGGTTGAGGATCACGTCTTCGACGGCGTCGCGCAGCTCCTGCGGGATCTGGTCGTAGATTTCCAGCTGACCGGCGTTGACGATACCCATGGTCAGGCCGGCGCGGATCGCGTACAGCAGGAACACCGAGTGAATCGCTTCACGCACCGGGTTGTTGCCACGGAACGAGAACGACACGTTGGACACGCCGCCGGAACTCAGCGCATACGGCAGCTCGTCGCGGATGTAGGCACAGGCGTTGATGAAGTCCACAGCGTAGTTGTTGTGTTCTTCGATGCCGGTGGCCACGGCGAAGATGTTCGGGTCGAAGATGATGTCTTCCGGCGGGAAGCCGACTTCGTTGACCAGAATGTCGTAGGAGCGTTTGCAGATTTCTTTCTTGCGCGCTTCGGTGTCGGCCTGGCCGGCCTCGTCGAACGCCATCACCACCACCGCAGCGCCGTAGCGTTTGCACAGCTTGGCGTGATGGATGAACTGCTCGACGCCTTCTTTCATGCTGATCGAGTTGACGATGCCCTTGCCCTGAATGCACTTCAGACCGGCTTCGATCACTTCCCATTTCGAGGAGTCGATCATGATCGGCACGCGGGAGATGTCCGGCTCACCGGCGATCAGATTGAGGAAGGTCACCATGGCCTTCTTCGAATCGAGCATGCCTTCGTCCATGTTGATGTCGATCACCTGCGCGCCGGCCTCGACCTGCTGCAGGGCGACTTCCAGGGCTTCGGTGTAGTTATCTTCACGGATCAGACGGGCGAACCTGGCGGAACCGGTGATGTTGGTGCGCTCGCCGACGTTGACGAACAACGAGCTGCGATCGATGGTGAACGGTTCCAGGCCCGAGAGGCGGCAGGCCTTGGGGATGTCCGGAATCTGCCGCGGTGCGTAACCGGCCACGGCCTTGGCGATGGCCTCGATGTGGCCCGGGGTGGTGCCGCAGCAACCGCCGACGATGTTGAGGAAACCGCTCTGGGCGAATTCTTCGATGACTTTGGCGGTGTCTACCGGCAACTCGTCGTACTCGCCGAACTCGTTCGGCAAACCGGCGTTCGGGTGCGCGGAAACGTGGGTGCTGGCCTTGTTCGACAGCTCTTCCAGGTAGGGACGCAGCTCACTGGCGCCGAGGGCGCAGTTGAGGCCGACCGAAATTGGCTTGGCGTGGGCCACCGAGTTCCAGAACGCTTCGGTGGTCTGGCCCGAGAGGGTGCGACCGGACGCATCGGTGATGGTCCCGGAAATCATGATCGGCAGTTCGATGTGCAGCTCTTCGAACACGCCTTGCACGGCGAAGATCGCGGCTTTGGCGTTGAGGGTGTCGAAGATGGTTTCGATCAGGATCAGGTCGACGCCGCCCTCGATCAGGCCCTTGGTGGCCTCGGTGTAGTTCTCCACCAGTTCATCGAACGTGACGTTGCGGTAGCCGGGGTTGTTCACGTCTGGCGACAGCGAGCAGGTGCGGCTGGTCGGGCCGAGCACGCCGGCGACGAAACGCGGCTTGTCCGGGTTCTCGGCGGTCTTGGCGTCGGCCACCTTGCGCGCCAGTCGCGCGCCTTCTACGTTTAATTCGTACGCCAGCTCTTCCATGCCGTAGTCGGCCATGGAAATGCGCGTGGCGTTGAAGGTGTTGGTTTCAAGGATGTCGGCGCCGGCATCCAGATAGGCCTTTTCGATGCCGCCGATCACGTCGGGACGAGTGATCACCAGCAGGTCGTTGTTGCCCTTGACGTCGCTCGGCCAGTCAGCGAAGCGTTTGCCGCGATAATCCTGTTCTTCGAGCTTGTAGCTCTGGATCATCGTGCCCATGCCGCCGTCGAGAATCAGGATGCGCTCTTTGAGGGCTTGCTTGAGAGCTTGAAGGCGGACGCTGCGATCGGACATTGGGACTACTCGAAAAGACCATGACGAAGGGCCGGGATCATAACAAACCTGTGCGCTTTTGGAGCACGTGCTGCTTTTTCATGAATATCGTTCATGTT
This sequence comes from Pseudomonas sp. S150, assembly GCF_004526365.1. Lineage (NCBI taxonomy): Bacteria > Pseudomonadati > Pseudomonadota > Gammaproteobacteria > Pseudomonadales > Pseudomonadaceae > Pseudomonas > Pseudomonas sp. S150. Next base: position 3,987,947 of record NZ_CP038207.1, on the reverse strand, counting down.
GGTACGAGCGTCATACTGTAGAATCGCGGGCGTTTTTTTCACCATCGGGATCATGGGCATGTCGTACCGCGTCATCAGCATTTTCTTGCTGTTTTTAAGCTGGGGCGCCATTGCGCAGGAACCCGCGATCTCACCTTCTATTTCATATACGCGTGACATCCAGCCAATCTTCACCGAGAAGTGTGTGGCCTGCCACGCCTGCTATGACTCGGCGTGCCAGCTCAATCTGGGCAGCGGTGAAGGCGCAGGGCGGGGCGCGAGCAAGATGCCGGTCTACGACGGTGAGCGCACGCAAGCGGCGCCGACCACGCGGCTGTTCTACGACGCCTTCGGCAAACGTGCCTGGCAGCAGAAAGGCTTCTATTCGGTACTCGATGCCCAGGGCAGCCAGGCGGCGTTGATGGCGCGGATGCTGGAGCTGGGCCACAAAACCCCGCTGACCCCGAATGCCAAGCTGCCGGAAGACATCGTCCTCGGCCTGCAACGGGAAAACATGTGCGCGATGCCCGCCGAGTTTGACGGCTATGCCGGCGCCCACCCGAAAGAAGGCATGCCGTTGGCGGTGACCGGGCTGACCGATCAGCAATACCAGACCCTGCAACGCTGGCTGGCGTCCGGTGCGCCGATCGACGAGCAGGGGCTGGCGCCGAGCGCCAAGGAAGCGCTGCAAATCGTCCAGTGGGAAAACCTGCTCAATGCGCCGGGGGCGCGGCAGAGTCTGGTCGGGCGCTGGCTGTTCGAACACTGGTACCTTGCGCATATCTATTTCAAGGACGGTGAGCCGGGGCACTACTTCCAGTGGGTGCGTTCGCGCACGCCGACAGGGCAGCCGATCGACCTGATCGCTACCCGCCGCCCGAATGACGATCCGGGCACTCAGGTGTATTACCGCTTGTGGCCGGTGCAAGGGGTGATCGTGCACAAAACTCACATCACCTATCCGCTGAGTGCGGCGAAGTTGGCGCGGGTCAAGAGTCTGTTCTACAGCGGCAACTGGCAGGTCAACGCGCTGCCGGGCTACGGCCCGCAGAGCCGGGCCAACCCGTTCGCCACTTTCGAGGCGATTCCGGCGCAGGCGCGTTATCAGTTCATGCTCGATAACGCTGAATACTTCGTCCGCACCTTCATTCGCGGGCCGGTGTGCCGTGGGCAGATTGCGACGGATGTGATCCGCGATAACTTCTGGGCGCTGTTCCAGGCTCCGGAACATGATCTTTACATCACCGACCCCAACTATCGCGGCCAGGCCACGCCGTTGCTGGCAATGCCTGGGCAGAACGATGACGTCGGCAGTGTGCTGAGCCTGTGGCACAACTACCGCAACAAGCGCAACGAATACGAAGCCCTGCGCCGCGACAGCTACGCCGACCAACCGCCGCCGAGCTGGTCGACCCTGTGGGCCGGCAACGACAACGCGCTGCTGAGCATTTTCCGCCACTTCGACAGTGCGTCTGTGACCAAAGGCCTGATCGGTGAAGTGCCACAGACCATGTGGCTGTTCGACTATCCACTGCTGGAGCGCACCTATTATCAGTTGGCGGTCAACTTCGATGTGTTCGGCAACGTCTCCCATCAGGCGCAGACGCGTCTGTATTTCGACCTGATCCGCAACGGCGCCGAGCAGAACTTCCTGCGCCTGATGCCGGCCGATTCCCGCGAGGACTACCTCGACGATTGGTATCAGAGCAGCGGCCAGTTCAAGATGTGGCTCGACTATGAGGCGATCGACGACGACAAACCGACCGCGCTGAAACTCGATCCGAAGGACCCGAAATACGATTTCGCCATGCAGTTGCTGGCGCGTTACGGCGACCTCAATGCGCGGCCGGATCCGATCAACCGCTGTGACGGCGCCTACTGCTCGCGGCCGAATATCGACCCGGCGCTACAGAACGCCGAGCAGGCACTCAGTCGCCTGACCTCGCGTCCGGCCGCCGGTTTGAAGGTGATCGACCAATTGCCGGAAGCAACCATGCTGCGCATCGAAACTCGCAGCGGCAAACGCGAGATGTACAGCCTGCTGCGCAACCGCGCGCACAGTAACGTGGCGTTTCTGTTGGGCGAGTCGCTGCGCTATCAACCGGGGCTGGACACCTTGACCATCTACCCGGGCGTACTGAGCAGCTATCCGAATTTCATCTTCAACATTCCAGCCGAACAAGTGCCGGAGTTTGTCGATGCCATGGAGAATGCCAAGGATGCCGAGCGTTTCGAGAAAATCGTCGAACGCTGGGGGATTCGCCGCAGTCATCCGCAATTCTGGTTCTATTTCCACGACCTGAGCCAATACATCCACGAAACCGATCCGGTGGAAGAGGGCGTGCTGGACATGAACCGCTACCAGAATCTTTGATCATTTAATACAGGTCTGCTGTCCCAATTCTTAGCAACACCGCACATTCCCTGTAGGAGTGAGCCTGCTCGCGATGGCGTCAGTCCATTCAGAATGGTTGTTGCCTGACATGCCGTCATCGCGAGCAGGCTCACTCCTACAAGGGGTCGGCGGTGGTTTTGAGAGTTGTGGACAGGAGCCGATCATGTTGATTTCAGTGCAGGCCCTGCGAGCGCTTGCCGCGTGGACGGTGGTCTGTCACCACTTCATGCAGATTTTCTTCGACTTCAAGGCGCGCGGCCCGGTCGGGCAATTCTTCATCGACAAGGGCGCAGTCGGCGTCGATGTTTTCTTCGTCATCAGTGGTCTGGTGATTTTCCTCTCCACCGAAAGCAAAGCGCTGCCTCCGGCGCGCTTCCTGCTGTACCGACTTTTTCGCATCGTCCCGGCGTACTGGCTGTACACGCTGTTGATGGCGTTGCTGGTGCTGTTCGCCCGGCCAATGTTACCGGATCAGACGGTGGACTGGGCGCATTTCCTCGCGTCGCTGTTATTCATTCCTGCGCAAAACCCCGGCGGCTACGGGATTTATCCGACGCTGAATGTCGGCTGGACGCTCAACTACGAAATGCTCTTCTATGTGTTGTTTGCATGCGCGCTGGTGTTCCGCTGGCAGGTGCGCTTGCTGGTGGTCGCCGCGTTGCTGTTTTCGGTGTGTCAGGCGTTCGGCTGGCTCAACGAGTTTTACCGTTCCGACATCGTCTACGAGTTTCTGCTGGGGATCGGCATTGGCGTGCTCTATCGCCGGGGCTGGATTGGCGCCGGCCTGTGGCTGCCGCTGTTGGCGATGGGCGCTGCGATGATGGCGATCTATCACCTGGCACCGGCGCCAAGGTTATTGAACTGGGGCGTGCCGAGCGCGGTGCTGGTGATGGCTTGCATGGCGCTGGAGCGCTACGTCGAGCGCAATCGGGTGATGAAATGGCTCGGTGACTGTTCCTATTCGGTGTATCTGATGCACGTGTTGGTGTTGTCGGTTGGTGGTTTTATCGCGCGACGCTACGGAATCAACCCGTATCTGATGTTCGTCATCTGTGCTCTAGCCATTGGCGTGGGGTCATGGCTGAGCTACGAATGGGTGGAAAAACGCAGCTATCAGTGGCTTAAAGCGCGGATCGAGGGCGAACCGATGCGCGCACCTGTCGAGAATCTTTCCCGACAAAAATACTAGGACTTTGTCCGGCGCAATGATTGGCGTAAACTGCGCCCAAGCCTGCGAGGAGTTTCCATGACCGCTATTACCATTACCGACGCCGCCCACGATTACCTGGCCGATCTGCTCTCCAAGCAGAACACTCCAGGCATCGGCATCCGCGTCTTCATCACCCAGCCTGGCACCCAGTACGCCGAAACCTGCATTGCCTACTGCAAGCCGGGCGAAGAAAAACCTGAAGATACCGCGCTGGGGCTGAAAAGCTTCACCGCCTATATCGATTCGTTCAGCGAAGCGTTCCTTGACGACGCCGTCGTCGATTACGCCACCGACCGCATGGGCGGCCAACTGACCATCAAGGCGCCAAACGCCAAAGTCCCGATGGTCAATGCCGACAGCCCGGTCAACGAGCGCATCAACTACTACCTGCAAACCGAAATCAACCCGGGACTGGCCAGCCACGGCGGTCAGGTCAGCCTGATCGATGTGGTCGAGGACGGCATTGCCGTGCTGCAGTTCGGTGGCGGCTGCCAGGGCTGCGGCCAGGCCGACGTGACCCTGAAGGAAGGCATCGAACGCACCTTGCTCGAGCGTATTCCAGAGCTCAAAGGTGTGCGCGACGTGACCGACCACACGCAGAAAGAAAACGCCTACTACTGAGTAAGGTGTTCACTGCGAGCACGAAAAACGGCGCCCCGTGAGCGCCGTTTTTTTATGCACTTGATTAATGAGTGCCTGTTTATTGTGTGGCGAGGGGATTTATCCCCGATGGGTTGCGAAGCAGCCCCAGAAAAGGAACTGCTGCGCAGTTCATCGGGGATAAATCCCCTCGCCACAGGTTGGCACCCAATCCCATATGATTCAGGGTCTGTAGAGGTGTGCATGCCCCGCACGATACAGCGACGATTCGCTAAACACCTCACTCCCCAACACCCGTCCAACCAGAATCAACGCCGTGCGCCGAAACCCCTTGGCCGCAACCTTCTCGGCAATATCTTCCAGCGTCCCCACCACCCAGTCCTGATCCGGCCACGTCGCCCGGTGAATCACCGCAATCGGGCAATCCGCGCCGTAATGCGGCAGCAGTTCGGCAATGATTTTCTGCAGATGATTGACCCCCAGATGAATCGCCATGGTCGCGCCATGCTGCGCCAGACTGCTCAACTCCTCACCCGCCGGCATTGCGGTCTTGTCCGCGTAGCGGGTCAGAATCACGCTCTGCGACACGTCCGGCAGTGTCAGTTCCGCGCCTAGCAAGGCTGCACACGCTGCGGTCGCGGTGACGCCGGGAATGATCTCGAACGGAATATTCAGCTCGCGCAGATAACGAATTTGCTCGCCAATCGCGCCATACAGACTCGGATCACCCGAGTGCACCCGCGCCACGTCCTGGCCCTTGGCGTGGGCGGATTTGATCAGTTCAATGATCTGCTCCAGATGCAATTCGGCGCTGTTGACCACCGTGTCGGCCTGATGCCCCTCCAGCACCGCAGCCGGTACCAGCGAGCCTGCGTAGATGATCACCGGGCAACTGCGGATCAGCCGCTGACCTTTGACAGTGATCAATTCCGGGTCGCCGGGGCCGGCGCCGATGAAGTAGACGGTCATGAAGAAATCCTGTGAAAAACGGGGCAGGGCAACGCTTCAGATGAAGATTGCTCATGATCAAACGGGGGGATTATCGGGAATTTACGCAGCGCCGGCCAATGCCAAGGTCGCCTGAGCGTATTTTTGCCGGGAAATCAGCAGTTTTGCCGGTGCCTGAATCAACTGCTCGGCAAGGGCCAGAGCGGCACTTTCCGCCACGCCGTAGCAACCGGTGCGCTCATAGGCGATCTGCGAATGGTGGCTCAGGCGTTGCTGATAATTGGCCAGTTCATTGCTGCTGAAATACAACAGCGGCAGCGCCAGTTGACTGGCCAGTTCCTGCAGGCCGGGTTCATCGCGTTTAAGATCGATGCTGGCCAAGGCCTTGACCGCTTCAAGTTCTATACGATGCGCCTGCAACGCCTGATCGAGTAACGCGCGCAGCGTGCTGACCGGGCAGCCGCGCTGGCAGCCCAGGCCGACCACAAAGGTCGGCGCTGCGCGGTCATCGGTCATGCGTGGTATTGACCATCGCTTTTGCGGCGGAACAACCAGGCGCTGATCAGGCCCAGGGCCAGCCAGAACGCCACGTTGGTCAACTGCGAAGCGATTTTGAACTGGGCTTCCAGCGCCTCCGGGGCGAGCATCGAATGCACTTCCGGTTGTGGCGCGCCGATCACGTGCGGCACGGCGAGGATCGCCACGCCCAGCAGCTTCATCAGCCAGTGGCGGCTGAACACAATCAACGCCAGGCCAACAGCGGTGGAAGCGGCGGTGCCGATCCACCAGGTTTGCCGCGACGCCAGATCGGCTGCAGCGGTGCCCGGCAGTTCAGGCGGCAGGCCCAGGGTCGGCGCGAGGACGAAGGTCGCGTAACCGGCCAGGCCCCAGAGCAGGCCTTGCGAGGTTTTGGTCGGTGCACGCAGGGTGTACAGGCCAGCGAGCATCAGGGCGAAACCGACCGCCACCACCAGGTTGCCGCCGGTGGTCGAGACCACGCGTTGCCAGCCGTCTTCCGGCTCCCAGGCTTCGGCGTCATGGGTGTGTGCGGCCGTGCCGGCGGCGTGTTCGTGAACGGCCACCGGTTCGGACTTCTCGAAGGTTTCGGCCTGCAGAATCAGTGGCGAGACCCAGAAGCTTTGCAGCAACGTCAGCAGCAGGGCGGCCAGCAGGCCGGTGAAGCCTGCGGTTTGCGCGATACGCTTGATCATGTCTGCAGGTCTCAGTGGCACGGGAACGCGGCGCTGTGGCGGGTATCGTGAGCGGCGTTGTGCACCGCTTCGATGTGCGAGAAACCGGCGAAGTACACAAGGCTGGCACCCAGAATCGACGCGAAGATCGCGGCGGTCAGGCGTTGGCTCAAGGTGGCGGTGCTGGAGATTTTGTCGGTGTTGCTGCCGGTGCTGCTGATGATCGACATGGCGCTTCCCTCTGGAGTGTCAGCGGGTGATATAGAGCGCATGAAAACCCCTGCGAGTCGGGCACGCAGAGGTTCGAACAGCGCCCGCCCACCGCGGGTTTGTTATGTTCAGCGACGCACAATGCGCACTGTGTGTTGCGGGCCGGTCTCCGGGCTCACGAGGGGTTGGCGTCTGACCGACCTGCAAGCGTCACCTTCCCATGCCGTATGGCACAGTGGATCTGACGCTTCGCTCGCTTACCGTTGCGGGGGCAGCACCGGACTGACATGGCTTTGAGTAAAGCACATGATTCACCGGTTTCCCGTTTCACCCTGTGAAGGGCACCCGTAACAAGTTGTGTAGGAGAGCATGGGGTGGGGGATTTAGTCAATTTTGGGGGTGGATCCGTTGCTGCGGGTGTTGCTGATTACGGTTCCGCCCTTACGGCGGGTCACTTTTGGCAAACGCCCCAAAAGTAACCAAAAGGTCTATGCCCTGACGTTCGGCCCTCGCCTAGGCTCGGGTTCCTTCGCTGCGGGATTCATCCGGGGGGCAGCGCCTACGGTTTGCTTCGCTGCACCTCCTCTCGCTGTGTTTGGCTGCGCCAAACGGTCGCTGCGCTCCCACCCCCGGATAAATCCCTCCACTCAGCCTGCCGACGGGCCCGCAGATCAAAAGCGGTACTCGAGCTAACGCTCATTGTGTTGAGTGGGGCGGCTTCGCCGCAGGGGCAGCACGCAATCTGAACTGTAGGAGCTAGCCTGCTGGCGATGGCGGCCTACGAGCCGACCAAATCCCAAACTGAATACACCCAATCCCCTGTAGGAACTGCCGAAGGCTGTGATCTTTTGATCTGCTTTGGCTTTGGCTCTGGCTCTTGAAGTGGCTTTTGATCTTCAGCCCCTTCGGCAGGCCGAGCGAAGGTGTCCATCAGGGGGTAGGCGCGCAGCGCCATGCGGCGAAGCCGCATCCATCGAGAGGAGGTGCAGCGAAGCAAACCGGAGGCGATGCCCCCTGATGGGCACCGTAGCGAGGGAACACTGAGCCTCAGCGAAGTGCCGTACGCCGGGGCAAAGCCTTTTGGGTTACCTTTTCGGCGTTTGGAAAAGGTGACTCGCTGTAAGAGCGAAACCGCCAGAGGCAAGACCCGAAGGAACGGATATGCCCCCAAACCCCAAACCTCAAACCCGGCGTTTGGAAAAAGTGACCGCTGTAAGAGCGAAACCATAGGAGGCCGTTACCGCAGCAACGGATATGCCCCCAATCCAAAAAAAAACCAAAGCATTGACCCATCCTCAAGCCATGCGTAGCCTTGCGCTTTCGAGGTTCTTCGGCCCACGCCGAAGCTAAGAAGGGAACGCGGTCAAAGCCGCGGCTGCCCCCGCAACTGTGAACGGTGAAGTTCGTTGCCACGCCACTGCCAGCTCAATCCACTGAGCCCGCGGGAAGGCGCAGCGAACGCCGGGCCCAAGGCCTGAACACCGTCAGCCAGGAGACCTGCCTCGTCACAGATTTCTCACTACAACCGGGCGGGGTGATCCGGTGGCGAATTCTTCCGCGCGCACGTTCGCAGCGGATCTCGTCCCGTATGCCCGCCACCTTGCCAAAGGGCATCCGATGAAAACACTGGCCAAACTCCCCGTCACCATCGTCACCGGTTTCCTCGGCTCGGGCAAAACCACCTTGCTGCGACACATGCTCGACAACGCTCAGGGCCGTCGCATCGCCGTGATCGTCAACGAATTCGGCGAACTGGGCATCGACGGTGAGATCCTCAAGCAATGCACCATCGGCTGCACCGAAGAAGAAGCCACTGGCCGCGTCTACGAACTGGCCAACGGTTGCCTGTGCTGCACGGTGCAGGAAGAGTTCTTCCCGGTGATGCGTGAACTGGTCGCCCGTCGCGGTGACCTCGATCACATCCTGATCGAGACGTCCGGTCTGGCCCTGCCAAAACCGCTGGTACAAGCCTTCCAGTGGCCGGAAATCCGCAGCGCCTGCACCGTGGATGCGGTGATCACCGTGGTCGACAGCCCGGCCGTGGCCGCTGGCACCTTCGCCGCGTTCCCCGATCAGGTCGATGCCCAGCGCAAACTCGACCCGAACCTGGATCACGAATCGCCACTTCATGAGCTGTTCGCCGACCAACTGGCCAGCGCCGATCTGGTGATCCTCAACAAGGCCGACCAGACCAGCGCCGAAGATCTGGCTCGCGTTCGCGCCGAAGTCGCTGAAGAACTGCCGCCAGCGGTGAAAATCATCGAAGCCAGCAACGGTCGCCTGCCGCTGGACGTGCTGATCGGCCTCGGTGCCGGATCCGAAGAACATATCGACAGCCGCCACAGCCATCACGATCACCACCACGACGGTGATGACGACCACGATGACCACGATCACGACGCCTTCGATTCGATCTCGATCGAACTGCCGCAGGCCGACGAAAGCCTGTTGCTCGACGCGCTGACGCAACTGGTTGTGCAGCACGGCATCCTGCGCGTGAAGGGCTTCGCGGCGATTCCGAGCAAGCCGATGCGCCTGTTGATTCAGGGCGTGGGCACGCGTTTCGACAAGCACTTCGACCGCCAGTGGCGTGCTGACGAAGCGCGCGTCACCCGTCTGGTGCTGATCGGTCAGGAACTCGACGCTGCGCAACTCGAAGCGCAACTGCGCGCCGCGCTCAGCGTTTAAGCCATGCACCTGCTCAGGACCCAGCCCGGCGGTTTCGTGTCGGATGACAACATTGCCGACCTTGGACAAACCCTCGCCGAGCTGGTGATCCTGTGCAGCGGCGACTCCAGCCTGGCGTTGCTCGCCGAAGCGGCGCAGCAATTGCCCGAGGATTACCCGAGCCTGCGCCTGGCCAATCCGATGCAGGTGCAGAATCATGCTTCGGTCGATTTGTATGTCGATGAAGTGCTGCGGCACGCCAAGGTCATTCTGATTTCGCTGCACGGCGGCATCGCTTATTGGCGTTATGGCGTCGAGCGTCTGGTGGAGTTGTCCGAGCGCGGGGTGCAGGTGATTCTGGTACCGGGGGATGATCGTCCCGACCCGGAACTCAGCGACCTGAGCACGGTGCCCGCCGAAGATCGCGACCGCCTCTGGCAGTTCCTGCGTCAGGGCGGCATGGGCAATGCGCTGGACTTCTTCCATTGCCTGGCCAACCGCTGGCTGGCGCGGGATTACGCCTGGGGCGAGCCGCAAGCGCTGCCGCGTACGGCGATTTACCACCCACAGAAAAACACCGCCGCACTGAGCGACTGGCAAGCCGATTGGCAGCCGGGTCGCCCGGTGACGGCGGTGTTGTTTTATCGCTCGCATTTGCAAGCGGCGAACACTGCGTTCATCGACGTGTTCTGCCAACGCTTGCAGGCGGCGGGGCTCAATCCGTTGCCGATCGCCGTCGCCAGCCTGAAAGAACCCGGCTGTCTGAGCGTGGTCGAGGACTGGCTGGACGAGGTCGAGGCGGCGGTGATTCTCAACACCACCGGTTTCGCGCAGTCCAGTCCAGAAGCCCCGCATCTGCGCCCGTTCCGGCGCAATATTCCGGTGATTCAGGCGATCTGCGCTCAGGACAACGAGCCCGGTTGGCGCGACAGCGAGCAGGGTCTCGGGCCACGGGATCTGGCGATGCACATCGCCTTGCCGGAACTCGACGGGCGCATCATCAGCCGGCCGATCAGCTTCAAGGATCTGGCCTGGCGCAGCGAGCGCAGCCAGTCCGACGTGGTCTGCTACCGGGCGCAACCCGAACGCATGGATTTCGTCGCTGAACTGGCGCGGCGCTGGAGCGATCTGGCGCGGCTGCCGAACACGGAAAAACGCATCGCGCTGATCCTCGCCAACTACCCGACCCGCGACGGCCGGATCGGCAATGGCGTCGGTCTGGACACGCCGGCGGCGGCATTGAATATCCTGCGCGCGTTGCAGGCGGAAGGCTTCCCGTTGACGGCGGAGTTGCCGGACAGCGGCACCGAGCTGATCCAGCAATTGCTCGGCGGCGTCAGCAACGACCTCGACAGCATCGACCTGCGTCCGTGCCAGCAAAGCCTGGCGATGGATGCCTATCTGGCGATGTTCAATGCGCTGCCGGAAGCCAATCGCGCGGCGGTGCTGGAACGCTGGGGCGCGCCGCAAAACGATCCGATGTGCCGCGACGGGCGGATGATGATCGCCGGGCTGCGTTTTGGCCTGACCTTCGTCGGCATTCAACCGGCGCGCGGTTATCAGGTCGATCCGAGTGCGGTGTACCACGACCCGGATCTGGTGCCGCCGCACGGCTATCTGGCGTTCTATTTCTGGCTGCGTAACACCTACGGTGCGCACGCAGTGATTCACGTCGGCAAGCACGGAAACCTCGAATGGTTGCCGGGCAAGGGCGTCGGCCTTTCGGAAAATTGCTGGCCCGACGCATTGCTCGGGCCGCTACCGAACATCTATCCGTTTATCGTCAACGATCCGGGCGAGGGTGCCCAGGCCAAACGGCGCACGCAAGCGGTGATCATCGACCACCTGATGCCGCCGCTGACCCGTGCCGAAACCTACGGCCCGCTGCGCAATCTGGAACTGTTGGCCGACGAATATTACGAGGCGCAACTGCTCGATCCGCGTCGCGCCCGCGAGCTGCAGCGCGACATTCTGCAACTGGTGCGCGAAACGCAGATCGACCGCGAACTGCAACTCGACGCCGGTCTGGACAGCGACGCCGATGCAGCGATCTGGCTGCCGCGTCTGGACACTTATTTGTGTGACCTGAAGGAGTCGCAGATTCGCGATGGCCTGCACATTTTCGGCGAGTCGCCGACCGGACGTTTGCGCATCGATACGTTGCTGGCTTTGCTGCGCATTCCGCGTGGCGACGGCAAGGGTGCGCAGTCGAGTCTGCTGCGGGCGTTGGCCAAGGCGTTTGAGTTGGGCTTTGATCCGCTGGATTGTGTGCTTGCCGACCCGTGGAACGGCCCGCGCCCGCCGGAGCTGCAAAGCGTCAGCGACGAAATCTGGCGCAGCGCCGGTGACACCCGCGAACGCCTTGAGCTATTCGCCACCCAACTGATCTCCGAAACAGTGCACGCCCTTTGTAGGAGTGAGCCTGCTCGCGATAGCGGTGTGTCATTCAACACTGAATTGCCTGACCTGACGCCATCGCGAGCAGGCTCACTCCTACAGGAACCGAGGGGGGCTGAAGTGAGGGCAATCATTGATAGCCTGCGCGAAGTCGTCGCCCCACGCCTCGACGCCTGCGGCCCCGCCGAAATGCGCGGTCTGCTTGACGCCCTCAACGGTCGCTTCGTCCCCGCCGGGCCAAGCGGCGCGCCCAGTCGTGGCCGTCTCGACGTATTGCCCACCGGGCGCAACTTTTACTCGGTGGACGTGCGTAACCTGCCGACCACCACCGCGTGGCGCATTGGTTTCCAGTCCGCCACGTTGATCCTTGAGCGCCACTTGCAGGATCACGGTGATCACCTACGCCAGCTCGGGCTGTCGGTGTGGGGCACGGCGACGATGCGCACCGGCGGTGACGACATCGCCCAGGCCATGGCGTTGATGGGCGTGCGTCCTGTTTGGGCCACCGGCAGTCAGCGCGTTGATGACTTCGAAATTCTGCCGCTGAGCCTGCTCGACCGGCCACGAGTCGATGTCACGCTGCGGGTCTCGGGCTTCTTCCGCGATGCCTTTGCCAACCTGATTCGTCTGTTCGACGCCGCCGTGCAAGCGGTGGCGGCGCTGGACGAACCGGATGACCTCAACCCGCTGGCGGCGAAGGTGCGTGCCGAGCGCGAGGCGCTGTTGCAATCGGGGCTGGATGCCGACGCGGCGCGGCGCCAGGCCGGCTGGCGGATTTTCGGCGCCAAACCCGGAGCCTATGGCGCGGGCGTACAGGGCGCCATCGACGGTCGCCTGTGGCAGACCCGCGAGGATCTGGCCGAGGTCTACCTGAACTGGGGCGCCTACGCTTACGGCGGTGCTGACGAAGGCACCGCCGCTCGTGAACAGTTCGTCCAGCGTCTGAGTCAGGTGCAAGCGGTGCTACAGAACCAGGACAATCGCGAGCACGACTTGCTCGATTCCAACGACTATTACCAGTTTCAGGGCGGCATGCTCGCGGCGGTGGAAACCCTGCGCGGCGAAGCGGCGGCGAGTTATCACGGCGATCACAGCCAGCCGGATCTGCCGAGAATCCGTACCCTGAAAGAAGAACTAAACCGAGTGATACGCTCGCGGGCGGCCAATCCGAAATGGATCGACGGGGTCAAGCGTCATGGCTATAAAGGTGCCTTCGAACTGGCGGCGACAGTCGATAACCTGTTCGCTTTCGACGCCACCACACAACTGATCGATGATCATCAGTACGCGTTGCTGGCGGACGCCTATTTGCTCGACCCGACGACCCGCGATTTTGTTCGTGAACACAATCCGCATGCCCTGCGGGACATGACCGAGCGCATGCTCGAAGCGCAGCAGCGCGGGATGTGGCAGGAACCCGGCGTGTATAAAGAAGCACTGGAAAACCTGCTGCTGGATATAGAAGAAGACACCTGACATACCACAACATTTTGTAGGAGTGAGCCTGCTCGCGATAGCGGTGTATCAGCCAACCTATTTGTCGCTGACCCACCGCTATCGCGAGCAGGCTCACTCCTACATTGAAATGAATTCACACCGACCATGACCGAGTACCGAAGATGACCGACACCCCGCATTTCCCGCTCTCCGCCGTGGTCGGCGCCGATGACCTGAAACTCGCGCTGTGCCTGACCGCCATCGACCCGAAAATCGGTGGCGTGCTGATCGAAGGCCCGCGCGGCATGGCCAAATCGACCCTGGCCCGTGGCTTGGCCGATCTGCTCGCCAGCGGTCAATTCGTCACGCTGCCATTGGGTGCCACCGAAGAACGTCTGGTCGGCACCCTCGATCTCGACGCGGCGCTGAGCGCGGGTCGTGCGCAGTTTTCTCCCGGGGTTTTGGCCAAGGCTGACGGCGGTGTGCTCTACGTCGATGAAGTGAATTTGCTGCCGGATCATCTGGTGGATCTGCTGCTCGATGTGGCAGCCAGTGGCACCAACCTGATCGAGCGCGACGGTATTTCCCATCGGCATTCGGCGCGATTTGTATTGATCGGCACGATGAACCCGGAAGAGGGCGAATTGCGGCCACAGCTGCTTGACCGTTTCGGCCTGAACGTCGCCCTCAGCGGCCACACCGCGCCAACCGAACGCGGGCAGATCATCCGCCGCCGCCTGGATTTTGACAGCGATCCACAGGCGTTCTGCGCGCAGTGGGAAGCACAGCAGCAAGCGCTGCGCGAACGCTGTGAACAGGCGCGCATCGCCTTGGCGAGCATTGCGCTGGACGACGACGCGTTGGCGAACATCACCGAGCGTTGTTTTGCGGCGGGTGTCGATGGCTTGCGTGCCGATCTGGTCTGGCTGCGGGCGGCCCGTGCGCACGCAGCATGGCGCGGCGCTGCAGCGATTGCCGAGCAGGACATCGACGCCGTGGCGGAATTTGCCCTGCGGCATCGCCGTCGCGAATCCTCTTCTTCCAGCCCTCAGCCACCCGCGCAGAACCCGGCCAGTAGCCAGGCCGAACCGAGCGAAGGGCAGGGCCAGTGGGGCGATATGCCCGCCCCGGCACTGGCCACTGGCGCTCGTCGCGAAGTGCCGAGCTGGCCAAAAAAGTAACCGGCATTCGTCCCCGATCCGCCGCGGGGGCGAATGCCAGACCTCACGCCGGACGCCTTGATCATGGACGCCAAGGCCAGCGCCACGCCGCGCGCAGCGGCCTGGTGAACTGGCCGGGCACGCTGCTCAACGGCCGTCCGCAAACCCGTGAGGACTTGCAGTTCCAGTTGCGCACTCGTTCTCCCCATGAGTTGTGGCTGGTGATCGTCGATGCGTCGGCTTCGACGCGTCGGCATCAGGCGCTGAGCGATGCTAAGGGCCTGCTCGCGCAATTGTTCGATGATGCTTATCGGCAGCGTGCGCGGCTGGCCTTGCTGACCGCCAGCGGCAGCGCGCCGAAATGGCAGGTGCAAGGTCTGAAAGCATCGAGTGGCTTGCGCACCTGGCTGGAGGCGTTGGGGGCGGGCGGCGGCACGCCGTTGGTGGCGGCATTGACGCAGGCACAGCAATGGCTGGTGCAGCGACAAAAGCGCTTCCCGGCCGAGCAGCAGCGCTTGCTGGTGGTCACGGATGGGCGTTTGAAAGCCTTACCGTCGATGCCGCCGCTGGAGTGTCCGGGATTGTTGATCGACATTGAGCGTGGGCCGATCCGCCTGACTCGGGCGCGGGAATTAGCGGCGGCGCTGAGTGCGGAATATCGGCATATCGATGATGTGTGATGCCTGTGCGGGCCTCTTCGCGAGCAAGCCCGCTCCCACACTGTGAGCGGTGTTCACAGATTACGAGTGCGACAAAAATCCTTGTAGGAGCCAGCCTGCTGGCGATGGCATCCACTCAATTCCAAGTGAACATGGCAATCAGGGAGCGACCCTCTATGCTCCACACCAGCCCAATCACAAGGATTGAATCATGCGGGTACTGGTCGCCAATCCTCAGGACGATTTTCGCGTCAAAGCCTACGCCGGCACCAACGGCGTATTACTCGCCATGGACCTCGCCGAGCCCCGACGCAAAGGCCTGCTTGGGTTTGCCATTGAGAAGCAGCAGGGCGACAAACCGTGGTTGTTCCTGTTCAACAGCCTGACATTTCCCGGCAAGACGCACACCTTCCCGCAGTATCACGCCACGCCCAGCGATAAAGCGCCGCTACAGAAATTCCGCTGGGCCGATTACGCGGTCAATCCGGGCACGACCATGCACTATCGCGTGCATTTGGCCTACGGCACGGCGGACGCGCCGCTATTGGGCGAATCACTGGAGCTAAGCATCACCAGTGACGACGGCCACCCAGCCAATCAAAGTGTGATCTTCAACCGTGCTGTGGCCGCCAGTCAGGCCTTCCAGCGCAAGTTTCCCGACCTTGACGCGCAGATCAGCGCCAACAAGAACCTGCCCATCGAAGCTTGGCCCGACGCGGCGCGACTGTGGCTGGAGAACGGGCTGTTGGAGCGTTTGCTGGGCTTTATCGGACGTGCGGTGGACGCGCAGTGGGGGCTGGACATCGCGATCTACGAGTATCAATTGCAGGCGATCATCGACGCTGTAAATGCGGCATTTGCCCGTGGGGTTCAGGTGCGCGTTCTGTATCACGCGCAACCTGATGATCCCGATACGACCCTGAACGAAACGAACCTTGCCAAATTGCCGGCGGCGAACAAACGCGGCCGGGTCACCCATAACATCTTTCACGACAAATTCATTGTTCTCAGCCGTGTCGATGGCGCGGGTCAGCGGCAACCGCAGGCGGTGCTGTGCGGCAGCACCAATTTCACCGCCAACGGTGTTTATCGCCAGGCTAACGTGGTGCATACGCTCGACGACGTGATGGTTGCCGCGCGGTATTTGCAAGTGTTCGAAGAAGTCTGGGCCAACCCGGCCGACGTCGCTGCGACGCGCAGCTGGATCACCGAGCACAACCCGATGGACCCAACACAGGCGCTGTTCGCCGGGTTCTCGCCACGCAGCGGTGGTGGCGATTTGCGTGAGTTCGTCGAGATCATCGAGGCGGCGAAAAAGGACGTGTTGTTCGTCACCGCTTTCAGCCTGCCGGACGCGATTCTCAACGCGCTGCTCGGCAAACCGCATGACGACATCCTGCGTTACGGCCTGCAAAATACCGCGAGCAGCATCACCGGGTTTCATGCCGACCGCACCGCCGAATTCGCTGCCACAGCTTTGCTCAACACCGGGCTGGAAGGCTGGCTGAAAGAAAACATGAAAGGCCAGAAGGGCAACCTGCTGGTGCACACCAAAGCCGTGATCACCGACTTCACCACCGATGCGCCGACCATCATCAGCGGCAGTCACAACCTCAGTACGTCAGCCAGTAACGGCAATGACGAGAACTTCCTGATCATTCGTGGCGACACCGATCTGGCTGATCGCTATGGCCTGGAGTTGCTGCGGTTTTATGAGCATTACCGCTTTCGCTATTTCGCGAAAAAACTCGAGCTCAAGCAGGTGAGTCCGCTGGCGGTGGATGACAGCTGGACCAACGATTATTACGTAGAGGGGGATTTGCGGCAGTTGTCGCGGTTGCGTTTTGCCGGGCGATGATGTGGCGTGTTTGGTGACCCCTTCGCGAGCAAGCCCGCTCCCACATTGGCTCCTCTTTGAACTCAGAACTTGCGTCCGACGAACAACCCCTGTGGGAGCGGGCTTGCTCGCGAAAGGGCCAACAGGAAAAACACATTTCTTGTGCTCTTACAGATTTTGAAATGATTTGCCGCTGTAGAAAATGTGCCTTGAGCCTGTACGCTCCAAGGCCATTTTTCATTCAGGATTTGCATGAACACCCTCTTGGAGCCTCCCAGTCGTACCTTCTCCTCGCGCCCAGGCGCGGTCTTGACGCACTCGCAGCATCCGGTTTTTCGACTCCCGACTATCGTTGACAACGCGGCTTCAGAGCCTTCGCGTTGCACTTTGCCGTGCCCGGCAGCCTGAATTCACTGAAGAGAGATCGAGACATTTTATGGAATGGTTAGCGGATCCCACGGCCTGGTTAGGCTTGTTGACTCTGATCGTGCTGGAACTGGTGCTGGGTATCGACAACCTGGTGTTCATCGCGATCCTGGCGGACAAACTGCCGCCGCATCAGCGCGACCGTGCGCGAATCATCGGCCTGTCGCTGGCGTTGATCATGCGCCTGGGCCTGTTGGCGAGTATTTCCTGGCTGGTCACTCTTACGCAGCCATTGTTCGAGGTATTCGACAAGAGCTTCTCCGGCCGTGACCTGATCATGCTGTTCGGTGGTGTGTTCCTGTTGTTCAAGGCCACCATGGAGCTGCACGAACGACTCGAAGGCCACGTCGGCCAGCGCTCGACCAACGCCGCTTACGCGCTGTTCTGGCCGATCGTGGCGCAGATCGTGGTGCTCGATGCGGTGTTCTCGCTGGACGCGGTAATCACCGCCGTCGGCATGGTTGATGAACTGGCGGTGATGATGATCGCGGTGATCATTTCCATCGGTCTGATGATCGTCGCCAGCAAGCCGCTGACCCGCTTCGTCAATGCGCACCCGACGGTGATCATGCTGTGTCTGGGCTTCCTGATGATGATCGGTTTCGCCCTGACGGCCGAAGGCCTGGGTTTCCACATCCCGAAAGGTTATCTGTATGCGGCGATTGGTTTCTCGATCCTGATCGAGGTGTTCAACCAGATCGCCCGGGCCCGACGCAAGCGTTCGATGCAAGGCTTGCGCCCCATACGTGAGCGCACGGCCCACGCGGTAATGCGTCTGCTGGGCGGGCGCAAGCTGGAGGCGGAGGAGGTCGGCGAGGAAATTTCCGATCTGCTGGATGACGGCGAAGCCCCGAGTGCGGAGCTGTTCGACCGCCGCGAGCGAGTGATGATCAGTGGCGTGCTGCAACTGGCCGAGCGGCCGATTCGGAACCTGATGACCGTACGTGCCGATGTCGACACCATCGATCTGGCCGATGACGCCGAGACGATTCGCACAAAATTGATGCATTCGTCGTATTCACGTCTGCCGCTGATTTGCGACGGCGCAGTGGATGAACCGCTGGGCTTCGTGCACAAGAAGGAACTGCTCAAGGAATACCTGGCCGGTATCGAGCCGAATCTGGAGCACTTGGCGCGCAAGACCATCAACCTGCTCGACAGCTATTCGATCCTCAATGCGCTGGAGCAAATGCGCGCGGCGTCGACCCACATCGCCTTCGTGGTCAACGAGTTCGGTGACTTCGTCGGCGTATTGACCATGACCGACATCCTCGAGTCGATTGCCGGCGAACTGCCTGATGCCAGCGAAATCGAAGGTCCGGACGTGATCGAGGGGCAGGGCGGGTTCATCGTCAACGGCGCGTTGAACCTGACGCGTGTTCGCCAGCGCACCGGGTTTGGCGCCGAACCGACCGAGGACTATCAGACCCTGGCCGGACTGGTGATGAGCCTGCTGGATCGCTTGCCGATGATCGGCGATCGGCTGCAGTACGCAGGCTGGCAAATGACCGTCAAAGCCGTTGAGGAACGACGGGTGACGCAGGTGTTGCTGGTGCGCGATTCTGCGTAAGGCAGCAGCCTTGCGCTGACGGTGCCGGCCCCTTCGCGGGCAAGCCCGCTCCCACAGTGCACGCGTCGTACACGAAATGTGTGAACAACGTTGACCCCTGTGGGAGCGGGCTTACCCGCGAAAGCGATGTGTCAGACGCCGCAACGATTACGGGAAATGCACTGCCTCAAATCACCCG
Source organism: Pseudomonas sp. S150 (assembly GCF_004526365.1). NCBI lineage: Bacteria > Pseudomonadati > Pseudomonadota > Gammaproteobacteria > Pseudomonadales > Pseudomonadaceae > Pseudomonas > Pseudomonas sp. S150. Next base: position 3,969,084 of record NZ_CP038207.1, on the reverse strand, counting down.
CCGATGCGCACGCGTGATTGTGCAGAGCCTGCTCAATGTGCGGCGCAACCACGGCAGGTCATGTCGTGGTTTCTGCTGCACCACCGGTGCCCTGGTCCTGCCAATATGCCGGGCAAAGTCCGCCGCCAGTGTTTCCTCTGTGCCGATGCCCTTGAGCTTCTTCAGCAACTTGCCGTTTTTGTAGAACAGCACGGTAGGCGTGCCGGTAACCAGCGGATGGCGCGGCGACTCTCGGGTGTTAAGCATGTAGATATTGGCGCGATGCCGGTACGGCTCGGCAATCTGACGAAAAATCGGCCCGGCCCATTCGCAGGCGGGGCAGTGTTCATTGGCGAAATACAGGATCACCGGTCGCCAGGTTTTCAGGGCTTTGCGGTAAACCGGGGCCAGATTGGAAATGGTATCGGCAGTGCTCATTGAGAACTCCTTTTCAACGACCTCGACGGTTCGATGACGTTAAAGAAGGGTGAAGAACAGGTCTACTGTCAGAAATTACAGGTGGCCTGTGGATTCGCGAGATTTTTCCCACTTTTATGAAGGACCGGCCCGACACGAAGCCCGGAAATGTGGAATGTCGGGACGTGATACCTTTTTTCACTCAATAAAAGAGAAGGCGGTAATAAGCGATAGGCGTCGAAGCCGTCTTGGAGTGCTATTTTAAGCACCATTAACAGCACTCCAGGGAGCACCATCATGACTCACGTAGTTCTTTCCAATATCGTTGCGAGTATTTCTGAATTGAAAAGAAACCCCATGGGTACCGTGGCCGCCGGTGGCGGCCAATCTGTTGCAATCCTCAATCGAAATGAGCCAGCGTTTTATTGTGTTCCCGCAAAGGAGTATGAGGCGATGATGAATCGCCTTGAGGATCTGGAACTGATCGCACTGTGCAAGGAGCGAGAAAACGATCCCACCATCAAGGTCTCTATAGATGACCTATGAGCTGGAGTTTTCCGAGAAAGCCTGGAGGGAATGGAGAAAGCTTGATTCAGCACTTCAGGATCAGTTCAAGAAAAAGCTCTCTACACGTCTGGTCAATCCTCACGTTCCTGCCGATCGACTCCGAGGGTTGGGAAACGCCTACAAAATCAAGCTTCGCAGTGCTGGATACAGGCTGGTCTATCGCGTAAAGAACGAGGTTTTGGTTGTTACCGTGATTGCGGTAGGGAGAAGAGAGCGGGGAGAGGTCTACGACAAAGCCGCTTGCCGATAGATATGGAGAGCTGGCCCCTTGAATCGCTAACCACATTGCACCGAAGTAGCCCTTCGTGCTCCATCTGGGAACCTGCTACTCGTTATTTGTAGCCTAAGGTAGCGCAGCCCATCAGTACCCGCACCTGACTCCATTTTTCGCATTTCCTGCATCCCGTTGATTCCAAAAACATTTAAGCCCTCTACAGATTCCCTGTGATTCCTGTGGCACACTTTCTGCTGTCTATTCCGTAGTAACAAACCGTGTTCCGGTATAGCGGAATAAACATCATCCTGGAGTGCTTGCCATGCATCGCCGTCCTTCGTTGTTCAAAGCGTGTGTTTTCGTTCTTGCGGCTTCGTCCGCTGTGATGGGCATGGCCCAGGCAGCCGATAGCAAGCTCGACAGTGTTCTGGCCCGGGGCAAGCTGATTGTCGGCACCGGCAGCACCAATGCGCCGTGGCACTTTCAGGGTGCGGACGGCAAGTTGCAGGGCTTTGATATCGACATCGCCAGGATGGTGGCCAAGGGGTTGTTCAATGACCCAAGCAAAGTCGAGTTCGTCGTGCAGTCGTCCGACGCGCGAATTCCCAATCTGCTGACCGACAAGGTCGACATGAGCTGCCAGTTCATCACCGTTACCGCCAGCCGTGCGCAACAAGTGGCGTTCACCCTGCCGTACTACCGCGAAGGTGTCGGCCTGCTGCTGCCGGCCAACAGCAAGTACAAGGAAATCGAAGACCTGCAGGCGGCCGGTGACAGCGTTACTGTGGCCGTGCTGCAAAACGTCTATGCCGAAGAATTGGTGCATCAGGCGCTGCCCAAGGCCAAGGTCGATCAGTACGACAGTGTCGATCTGATGTATCAGGCGGTGAATTCCGGTCGCGCCGATGCCGCTGCTACCGATCAGTCGTCGGTCAAGTACCTGATGGTGCAGAACCCTGGCCGCTACCGCAGCCCGACCTACGCGTGGAGCCCACAGACCTACGCCTGCGCAGTCAAGCGCGGCGATCAGGACTGGCTGAACTTCGTCAACACCACTCTGCATGAAGCCATGACCGGCGTTGAGTTCCCGACTTACGCGGCATCCTTCAAGCAATGGTTCGGTGTCGACCTGCCGTCGCCGGCGATCGGTTTCCCTGTCGAATTCAAATGATCCCGTGAGAGTGGGGCGCCTGCACGCGCCCCGCTCAAGGTACTGCTGACCATGAACTATCAGTTGAACTTTGCTGCCGTGTGGCGCGATTTCGACACCTTGCTGGCGGGGCTCGGTCTGGGTCTTGAACTGGCGCTGGTGTCGATCGCCATCGGCTGCGTGATCGGCCTGATGATGGCGTTTGCCTTGCTCTCGAAGCATCGCGCCTTGCGGGTGCTGGCCTCGGTGTACGTCACGGTGGTGCGTAACACGCCGATTCTGGTGTTGATTCTGTTGATCTACTTTGCCTTGCCGAGCCTGGGTATCCGGCTGGACAAGATTCCCTCGTTCATCATCACGCTGTCGCTGTATGCCGGTGCCTATCTGACCGAAGTGTTCCGTGGCGGCTTGCTGAGCATCCCCAAAGGCCAGCGCGAAGCGGGGCTGGCGATCGGACTCGGTGAGTGGCAGGTCAAGGCCTACGTCACCGTGCCGGTGATGCTGCGCAACGTGTTGCCGGCGCTGTCGAACAACTTTATCTCGCTGTTCAAGGACACCTCGCTGGCCGCCGCGATTGCGGTGCCGGAGCTGACCTATTACGCGCGCAAGATCAACGTCGAGAGCTACCGGGTGATCGAAACCTGGCTGGTGACCACGGCGTTGTATGTCGCGGCCTGTTACCTCATTGCCATGCTGCTGCGTTACCTCGAGCAGCGTCTGGCGATCCGCCGATAGGAGGCTGCGATGTACGAATCTCCCAGTTGGTTGCATGAATTGTGGTTGGCACGCGAGACGTTGCTGCAAGGCTTCCTGACCAGTGTGCAGGTGTCGGCGCTGGCGATTCTGTTCGGCACGCTGCTCGGGGTTGTCACCGGTCTGGTGCTGACTTACGGCAAGTTCTGGATGCGCGCGCCATTCCGCTTTTATGTCGACATTATTCGCGGCACGCCGGTGTTTGTATTGGTGCTGGCCTGCTTCTATATGGCGCCGGCGCTGGGCTGGCAGATCAGCGCGTTTCAGGCCGGTGCGCTGGGCCTGACGCTGTTTTGCGGTTCGCACGTTGCCGAGATTGTGCGCGGCGCCTTGCAGGCCTTGCCTCGCGGGCAGATGGAAGCGAGCAAGGCGATCGGCCTGACGTTTTATCAATCCCTCGGTTACGTGCTGTTGCCCCAGGCGTTGCGGCAGATCCTGCCGACCTGGGTCAACTCGTCCACCGAAATCGTCAAGGCCTCGACCCTGCTCTCGGTGATCGGCGTCGCCGAATTGTTGCTCAGCACCCAACAGATCATCGCCCGGACCTTCATGACTCTGGAGTTCTACCTGTTCGCCGGTTTTCTGTTCTTCGTCATCAACTACGGCATCGAATTACTCGGCCGGCATATTGAAAAGCGGGTGGCCCTGCCATGACTCAAGCTCAAGTTTCCAACGTTCAGAACGCTCAGCCGCTGCTGGACATCCGCGGCCTGCACAAGCAGTACGGCGCGGTCGAAGTGCTCAAGGGTGTCGACCTGAGCATGCAGCGCGGCAACGTCGTGACGCTGATCGGTTCCAGCGGTTCGGGCAAGACCACCTTGCTGCGCTGCGTGAACATGCTCGAAGAGTTTCAGGGCGGGCAGATCCTGCTCGACGGCGAGTCCATCGGCTATGACGAGGTCGGCGGTAAACGCGTGCGCCATGCGGAAAAGGTCATCGCCCGCCATCGCGCCATGACCGGCATGGCCTTCCAGCAATTCAACCTGTTCCCGCATCTGACCGCCTTGCAGAACGTCACCCTCGGTCTGCTCAAGGTCAAGAAAATGCACAAGGACCAAGCCGTGGTGCTGGCCGAAAAATGGCTGGAGCGGGTCGGCCTGCTGGAGCGGCGCAATCACTTTCCCGGGCAGTTGTCCGGCGGTCAGCAACAGCGTGTGGCGATTGCCCGGGCGATTGCGATGAACCCCAGCCTGATGCTGTTCGACGAAGTCACCTCGGCCCTCGATCCGGAGCTGGTCGGTGAAGTGTTGAACGTGATCAAGGGCCTGGCCGAAGACGGCATGACCATGTTGCTGGTGACCCACGAAATGCGTTTCGCCTTCGAGGTCTCGGACAAGATCGTTTTCATGAATCAGGGGCGGATCGAAGAGCAGGGGCCGCCCAAGGAACTGTTCGAACGCCCGCAATCGCCGCGTCTGGCCGAGTTTCTCAAGAGCACGCGGTTCTAATTTTTTGTTTTGTCATCAGGAGAAGTACCCATGAGCATTACTCGATACGGCACCGGCAGCACCGCCGCTGGCGGTCAGCCACGTCCCTTCGCGCGCGCCGTTGAAGCGGATGGCTGGCTGCACGTGTCCGGCCAGGTGCCGGCGGTGGATGGCGAGATCATCGTTGGCGGCATCGTCGAGCAGACCCACCAGACCATGAAAAACCTGATCGCGATTCTCGAAGAGGCCGGTTATGGCCTGGAGGACGTGGTGCGCGCCGGCGTATGGCTGGACGATCCGCGGGATTTCAGCAGTTTCAACAAGGTCTTCGGCGAGTACTTCAAACCGGAACACGCTCCGGCACGGGCCTGTGTGCAGGCGAGCATGATGGTTGATTGCAAGGTCGAGATCGATTGCATCGCGTACAAGAAAAAGGCCTGAGTTATGGCTCTTCCCTCACCCTAACCCTCTCCCGGAGGGAGAGGGGACTGATCTGTATCGATGCGGATTTTGCGTATGACGCTTACATTTACATCGATACGGTCAGGCTCCCTCTACCTCCGGGAGAGGGCGGGGGGTGAGGGCCTCGATCCAACTGACACAACACCTCAGGCCAGTTACCATCCCGGCACTTTTTATGGGAACCACTGACATGACCGAAGACACCATCAAACGCCGGGCCCGTGGTCTGGACCGGGCGTTCGATATCCTCGATTTCCTCAAGGAGATCGGCCAGCCGTTGCGTCCGAACGACATCGCCAATGGCATCGGCAGCCCGAAATCCACGGTCTACGAACTGGTGGCGTCACTGCTGGAACGACGGATTCTGGAGCCGGTGGGCAAGGACGGTCACGTCTATCTCGGTCGCCAGCTGTACTTCCTCGGGCAGGCGCACCTGCGCCATTTCGACCTCAGCCGCGAGGCCGATCACGCGTTGCAGGAGATCGTCAGCCAGACCCGGGAAACCGCGCAGATGTGCCTGCTCAACGGTCGCAAATACACGGTGGCACTGATGAAGGAGGGCGAGCGGCATTTCCGCATTTCTTCCGACATTGGCGAAAATGCACCGATCCCGTGGACCGCGTCCGGGCGCTTGCTGCTGGCGCATTTGAGCGACCAGCAGATCATCGACCTGATCGACGAGGACGACTACATCCTGCCCGACGGCGAGCGCCTGCCGCTGGAACGCTTTCTGGCGGAGATCCGCCAGGCCGGCATCGACGGATTCTTCTCGTTCGACAGCGTGGCCGACACCTTCACCCATTGCTTCGCCGCGCCGGTCAAAGACCCCAGTGGCGTGGCCATCTGCACCCTGTGCATCGTCGCCCCACGGGCCGATGCGAAGAACAATTACGACGACTATCGCCGGGTGCTGATCGAGAGCGCTAACAGCCTCGCCCGGCGCATCAACGAATAACCGCGGCTGCCTGCGGCCGCGACAGTGAGGAGTTCAAGCATGACGACTGCCATCAATACCGCTGTGGAAAAGGGCGAAGCCGCCATCGGTGCGCACCTTGTGCGTGACGTCAGCCTGCCGGCGCTGGTGCTGCACCGCGAGGCGCTGGAGCACAACATTCGCTGGATGCAGAAGTTCGTCAGCGACAGCGGCGCCGAGCTCGCGCCCCACGGCAAGACCAGCATGACCCCGGCGCTGTTCCGGCGTCAGCTCGACGCCGGCGCCTGGGGCATCACCCTCGCCAGCGCCACCCAGACCCGCGCCGCATACGCCCACGGTGTACGCCGGGTGCTGATGGCCAACCAACTGGTCGGCACGCCGAACATGGCACTGATTGCCGATCTGCTGGCCGATGCCGATTTCGATTTTTACTGCATGGTCGATCACCCGGACAACGTCGCCGATCTCGGCGCCTACTTCGCTTCGCGCGGAGTCAAGTTGAACGTGATGATCGAATACGGCGTGGTCGGTGGCCGTTGCGGTTGCCGCAGCGAGCAGGAAGTCATCGCGCTGGCTCAGGCGATCAACGCGCAACCGGCGCTGGCTCTGACCGGCATCGAGGGTTACGAAGGGGTGATCCATGGCGATCACGCGGTCAGCGGCATTCGTGAATTCGCCGCGTCGCTGGTGCGTCTGGCGGTGCAGTTGCAGGACAGCGGCGCGTTTGCCATTGCCAAGCCGATCATCACCGCCTCGGGTTCGGCGTGGTACGACCTGATTGCCGAGTCGTTCGAAACGCAGAACGCCAGCGGACGCTTCCTCAGTGTGCTGCGCCCTGGCAGTTACGTGGCGCATGACCATGGCATCTACAAGGAAGCGCAGTGCTGCGTGCTGGATCGTCGCGGCGATCTGCACGAAGGCCTGCGTCCGGCACTGGAGGTCTGGGCGCATGTACAGTCGATGCCGGAGCCGGGTTTCGCGGTGATCGCCCTCGGCAAACGTGACGTGGCGTTTGATGCCGGGCTGCCGGTGCCGTTGCTGCGTTACAAGGCCGGTGTGTTGCCGGCGGTGGGCGACGATGTCGGCGCGTGCAAGGTGACGGCGGTGATGGACCAGCATGCGTTCATGAGCGTGGCGCCGGGGGTTGAATTGCGGGTGGGCGATATCATTTCCTTCGGCACCTCGCACCCGTGCCTGACGTTCGACAAGTGGCGGGTGGGGTTGCTGGTGGATGAGCAGTTGGCCGTGGTCGAAAGCATGGAGACTTGTTTCTAAGGCTTCAGACCGAGTCGTGGCCATTCGCGAGCAAGCTCGCTCCCACAAGGGAATGCATTCCAAATTGTGGGAGCGAGCTTGCTCGCGAAGGCGCCAGTCCAGACATCCGCGAATCAACAGAGACTGCACAAGATGAGCACCCTCAGCCCCCTGGGCCCGAACACTCCGCGCATCGCCCTGATCGGTGAATGCATGATCGAACTCCAGCACCGCGCCGATGGCAGCCTGCAGCAAAGCTTCGGCGGCGATACCTTGAACACCGCGGTGTACCTGTCCCGCGCTCTCGGCGACAAGGCCCAGGTCGATTACGTCACCGCGCTCGGTGACGACAGCTTCAGCGACGCCATGTGCCAGAGCTGGGCCGATGAAGGCATTGGCCTCGACATGGTGCAGCGTCTGCCCGGTCGTTTGCCGGGTCTGTACTGCATTCAGACCGACGCCAACGGTGAGCGGCGTTTCCTCTACTGGCGCAATGAAGCGGCGGTGCGCGATTGCTTCACCACCCCGGCGGCGGAGCCGATTCTGGCGGCGCTGCCGGACTACGATGTGCTGTATTTCAGCGGCATCACCCTCGCAGTGTTAGGTGCGAAGGGCCGCGAACGCTTGATCCAGACCCTGATCGAAGCCCGCCAGCGCGATGCGCGGATCGTCTTCGACAACAATTATCGGCCACGCTTGTGGGCGTCACAGGAAGAGGCGCGGGCGGCCTATCGCAGCGTGTTGCCGCATGTCGATCTGGCGTTGTTGACCGTGGATGACGAGCAGGCGCTGTTCCATTTTGCCGATTGCGACGCGGTGTTCGAGGCGTACGCGCAGATCGGCACGCCGGAAGTGGTGCTCAAGCGTGGCGCCGAGGCGTGTCTGATTCGCTGCGATGATGAGGCGTTCGAAGTGCCGGCGCAGCAGGTCGAGAAGGTGGTGGATACGACGGCGGCGGGGGACTCGTTCAGCGCGGCGTATCTGGCCAGGCGTTTGCTGGGTGGCAGTCCGGTCGAGGCGGCGCAGGCGGGGCATTGGCTGGCAAGTCGGGTGATTCAGGTGCCGGGGGCATTGATTCCCAGGTAAGCGGTGGATGGCCGCTTGCTGCGCAATCGGTTCGCGGGCAAGCCCGCTCCCACAGGGTACGCATTCCAGACTGTGGGAGCGGGCTTGCTCGCGAAGAGGCCCTGAAGCCAACACTCAATCGCGGAAAAACACCTGCACCAGGTGATAGCCGAACTTGCTCTTGATCGGCCCGTGCACCGTGCGCAGCGGCTTCTTGAAAATCACCGCATCAATCGCACCGACCATCTGTCCCGGCCGCACTTCACCCAGATCACCGCCGCGTTTGCCGGACGGGCAGGTCGAGTATTTCTTCGCCAGCACATCGAACGCTTCGCCCTTGGCAATGCGTTGCTTGAGTTGTTCGGCCTCTTCGGCGGTTTTCACCAGAATGTGGCGGGCTTGGGCTTTCATCGTGCGATACCTGTAACGGGGTGACGGCGGGGCGCGGGATTATGCCTCAAGTGACGGCGTTTGGTTGATCATCTCGCGGATCTTGTTGGCCAGCACTTCAATCGAAAACGGCTTGGCCACCATGTCCATGCCATCCTCGAGAAAGCCCTGACGCTCGGCGGCTTTCTGCGCGTAACCGGTCATGAACAGCACTTTCAGGCCTGGGCGGTGCTGGCGGGCGATTTCCGCCAGTTGCCGGCCATTCATCCCCGGCAGACCAACGTCGGTCACCAGCAGATCCACACGCAGCTCCGATTCCAGCAGCGGCAGGGCGGCGCTGGCGTCGGCGGCTTCGTGGGCGAGGTAACCCAGCTCCTTGAGCAGATCGAGCACCAGCATGCGCACCGCCGGGTCATCCTCAACCACCACCACGGTTTCCCCGCAAGTGGCCGTCGGCGCTGCACCGAGGGTTTCCACAACTGGCCGTTCGGGTTCCAGCAGGTTCAGACGCGGCAAGTACAAGCGCACACAGGTGCCCTGATTCGGCAGACTGTCGAGGCTGACATGGCCGCCCGACTGCTGGGCGAAACCATAAATCATCGACAGCCCCAGCCCGGTGCCCTGGCCAATCGGTTTGGTGGTGAAGAACGGATCGAACGCCTTGGCCCGTACCGACGGGGTCATGCCGGTGCCGTTGTCGCTGACCGCCAGCATCAGGTAGTCGCCGGCCTTGACCGGTTCGAGGGTGGTGATGTCGTTGCCGTCGAGGTAGACGTTGGCGGTTTCGATCAGCAGTTCGCCGCCATCGGGCATGGCGTCGCGGGCGTTGATCACCAGGTTGAGCAGGGCATTTTCCAGTTGGCTGACGTCGGTGCTGATCGGCCAGACATCGTCGGCCAGGCGCAGCGTGAGTTCGATCGGGTCGCCCTTGGTGCGGCGGATCAAATCTTCCAGCGAATGAATCAGTTCGTTGACGTTGAGGGTCTTGCGGTCCAGCGACTGCCGGCGCGAGAACGCCAGCAGCCGATGGGTCAGCGCCGCCGCTCGGTTTGCCGACGACACCGCCGCTTCGGTGAAACGGCCGATTTCATCGGCGCGGCCGTCGGCGATGTAGCGCTGCATCAGGTCGAGGCTGCCGATGATTCCAGTGAGCATGTTGTTGAAGTCGTGGGCGATACCGCCGGTGAGCTGACCGACCGCTTCCATTTTTTGTGCATGGCGCAATGCATCTTCGGCGCGCTCGCGTTCGAACATCTCGTTTTGCAGGCGCTGATTGGCCTGGGCCAGTTGTTCGGTGCGGGCGCTGACCCGTTCCTCGAGGGTTTCATTGAGATTGCGCAGCGCTTCTTCGGTCTTCTTCCGTTCGCTTTCGTCGATCACAAAAATGTAGAAACCGTTGACCGCGCCATCGGCACCGTGGCGCGGCAGGTAGTTCATCAGCGCATGACGGCTGCTGCCATCACGGTGCGGGGTGTACAGGCTGAACGAGCAGGGCCGCCCGGCCAGCGCCTCGGCAATGTACGGCGCGCGCAGGAAGTAGGCTTCTTCGCCGATCACTTCGCGAATGGTGCGGCCATACAGCTCCTGCGGCGTGAGGCCGTACCAGTCCAGATACGCCGCATTGTTCAGGCGGAAGCGCTCTTCGTGGTCGACGTAACTGATGAGGATCGGCATTGCATTGATGATCAGCTGCAATTCCGTCTGGCTCTGGCGCAGCGCCTGCTCGGTGTGCTTGCGCTCGGTCAGGTCCAGCGCTGCGCCGAGGAAGCGCACGGGTCGCCCGTGGTGATCCTTGTAACAGCGGCCCCGGGCAAACACCCAACGCAGCTCGCCGTCGGCTTTGAGCAGGCGATATTCCTCGGCGTACTCGGTGCCGTGGGTGATGCAGTGCTTGATGCTGCGGGCGATCAGCGCGCGGTCTTCGGGGTGCACGCCTTGCAGGTAGTCGCTGATCGGCAACTGGCCGGCCTGTGCCGGGTCGATGCCGTGCAACTGGGCGAAATGCGCGTCGGCGATGAAGCGGTCTTCGCCGATGTCCCAATCCCAGGTGCCAACCGCATCGGTGGCGGCCAGCGCCAGTTGCAGGCGTTCTTCAGTGTCGCGCTGAGCCTTGAGACTTTCTTCGGAACGGCGTTGCAATTCGAGGGCGATGCGCCGGCGTTCGTTGGTTTCGATGGCCGTCACCAGGATTCCGGCCACTTGCGTGCTTTCATCGCGGATGGGGCTGTAGGTCAGGTCCAGCCAGAAGTCGGACTCTACGCCTTCACGTTGCAGGGTAAATCGCCGCTCGCTGTAGGTGCGCACCTGGCCTTGTAGGACGGCTCGATAAATCGGGTCGGTAAAGTCCTGAAGTTCTGGCCATATAAGGTGCGCGGGCTGTCCGAAAGCGTGCGGATGCTTGCTGCCGGCGAGCATCGCAAAGCCATTGTTGTAGATCTGCGTGAGCTGCGGCCCCCACAACAGCAGCATCGGCATCGGTGAGTGAATCACGATGTCCACCGCGGTGCGCAGGCTTTGCGGCCAGGTGCCAGAAGCGCCCAACGGCGTGCGGCTCCAGTCGGTACGGGCGATCAGGGCTTGGGCGTCATCGGGGGAGGGTGCTGCGTTCATCACATGTATCCTGAGCGTCGGTCAGTGCGTTGGCATCTACTATTCTTGCACTTGCGGTAGACGCTGTATGACCCGTTACGTCACGACAGCGGGTCATTTCTGTTCATTGAATGCTTCGCGGGTGCTTATTGCCATGGAAATCGATGCACTGTTGCTCCGTCTGTCGAGCCAGCACGGTTCTGACCTGTTCCTGTCCACGGGAGCGCCACCCAGTGCGCGCATCGATGGCGTGCTGACGCCGTTCAGCGAGCGGCCGTTCAAGCCCGGCGAGGTCGAGACTATCGCCAACTCCATGATGGACGCCGAGCAACGGCGCGAGTTCGATCGGGATCTGGAAATGAACCTGGCGATTTCACGTACAGGCATCGGCCGTTTTCGGGTGAACATCTTCAAGCAACGCAATGATGTGTCAATCGTAATCCGCAACGTCAAACTCGATATCCCGCGCTTCGAAGACCTGAAACTGCCGCCGGTATTGCTGGAAACGGTGATGCTCAAACAGGGGCTGATCCTGTTCGTTGGCGCCACCGACTCCGGCAAGTCCACTTCGCTGGCCGCGCTGATCGATCACCGCAACCGCCACAGCAGCGGGCACATCATCACCATCGAAGACCCGGTGGAGTATATCCATCGGCACCAGCGCTCGATCATCAATCAACGCGAAGTCGGCGTCGATACCCGCAGTTTCCATGCGGCGCTGAAAAACACCCTGCGTCAGGCCCCGGATGTGGTGCTGATCGGCGAAATCCGTGACCGCGAAACCATGGAGCATGCGCTGACATTCGCCGACACCGGGCACCTGGTGCTGTCGACGCTGCATGCGCACAACGCCAATCAGGCGCTGGACCGTATCGTCAATCTGTTCCCCGAAGAACGCCGCCCGCAGTTGCTGCATGCGCTGGGCAACAATCTCAAGGCGTTCGTCTCGCAACGGCTGGTGCGTACGCTGGACGGTCAGCGCCGGGCGGCGGTCGAGGTGATGCTCGGCACCCCGACCATCGCCGACCTGATCCGCCGCAACGAATTGGGCGAACTCAAGGGCATCATGGAAAAGTCTGGCGAGGTCGGGATGCAGACCTTCGACGCGGCGCTGTACGGGCTGGTGGTGGAGGGCGTGATCAGCGAAGACGAAGCGCTCAAGCATGCCGATTCGCAGAACAACCTGCGCCTGCGTTTGAAACTGCACACCGAGGCGGGCCCGGCGCCCGCACCCACAACATCAGGCGACTGGGGCCTGATGGATTAACACCCCACCCCTGTGGGAGCGGGCTTGCTCGCGAAAGCGGTGTATCAGTCACATTGTTATCGACTGACAGATTGCCTTCGCGAGCAAGCCCGCTCCCACAAGGGTATGGCGTGCTAATCCGAAAGCTCCGGGCTATTGCGGGGCCGCTGCCGGCGCCCCCAATATCAGGCGATTGGGGCTTGATGGATTAACACCTCACCCCTGTGGGAGCGGGCTTGCTCGCGAAAGCGGTGTATCAGTCACATTGTTATCGACTGACAGATTGCCTTCGCGAGCAAGCCCGCTCCCACAAGGGATTGGGATCAGTCCGACAATTCCGGGCGATTGCGGAACTGCTCCAAGGCCTCGGGATTGGCCAGCGCATCGGTATTTTTCACCGGCTCACCGTGCACCACATTGCGCACCGCGAGTTCCACCACCTTGCCGCTGATGGTGCGCGGAATATCGGTCACCGCGACGATCTTCGCCGGCACATGGCGCGGTGTGGTGTTGGCGCGGATCATCTGGCGGATCTGCTGTTTCAGGGCGTCATCCAGCGTCACGCCATCCTGCAGACGGACAAACAGCACTACGCGCACGTCGTCCTGCCATTGCTGCCCGATCGCCACGCTGTCCAGCACCTGCGGGACTTTCTCGACCTGACGATAGATTTCCGCCGTGCCAATGCGCACGCCGCCGGGGTTGAGCACGGCGTCGGAGCGGCCGTGGATCAGCATCCCGCCGTGGGGCAATTGCTCGGCGTAATCGCCCTGGGCCCAGACACCGGGGAACAGGCTGAAATAGGATTTGCGCAGTTTTGCGCCGTCAGGGTCATGCCACAGCCCGACGGGCATCGCCGGGAAGTGCCGGGTGCAGACCAGCTCGCCTTTTTCGCCGATCACGGCAACGCCGGCGTCGTTCCACACTTCAACCGCCATGCCCAGGCTCTTGCCCATGATTTCGCCGCGGCGCACCGCCGACAGCGGATTACTGTTGACGAAGCACGACACCACATCGGTGCCGCCGGACATCGACGCCAGGCACACATCGGGCTTGAAGTCGCGGTAGACGAAGTCATAACTCTGCGGCGACAGCGCGGAGCCGGTGCAGAGCAGGGTCTTCAGGCTACTCAGATTATGGCTGTGCGCAGGCTTTAAACCGCTGCTTTCCAGTGTCGCGAGAAACTTGGGGCTAGTGCCGAACACACTGATGCGCTCGTCGTCGATCAGGTCGAGCAAGCGCTCATGGCCCGGGTGAAACGGCGAGCCGTCATACAGCACCACCGCGCTGCCGACCGCGAGGGCCGAGACCAGCCAGTTCCACATCATCCAGCCGCAAGTGGTGTAGTAGAACAACCGGTCACCGGGGCCGAGATCGACGTGCAGTCCGTGTTCCTTGGCATGCTGCAGCAACACGCCGCCAGTACTGTGCACGATGCATTTCGGTACGCCGGTGGTGCCACTGGAATACAACACGTACAACGGGTGATTGAACAGCACCGGGACAAACCGCGGTTCGCCGCCGGGTTGGTAGAACTCGTCCCACAACGTCACGTTGGCGTGGGTTTGGTAATCCTCGGTACGGGTCTGCGCGCGAGCGTAGGGCACGATGATCAACTGCTGCAGCGATGGCAGTTGCGCGAGGATTTCGTTGATCTTGCTGGTCTGGTTGATGTCTTTGCCGGCGTAACGGTAGCCGGCGCAGGTGATCAACACTTTGGGTTCGATCTGGCCGAAACGGTCGATCACGCCGTGGGTGCCGAAGTCCGGCGACGAGCACGACCAGATCGCCCCGAGGCTGGTGGTCGCGAGCATCGCCACCAGAGTCTGCCAGGTGTTGGGTATGCACGCGGCCACGCGGTCGCCGAGGCCGACACCGGCGGCTTGCAGGCTGGCCTGAAAACCGGCGACGTGCTCGGCCAGTTCGGCCCAGGTCAGCTGTTCGCGCTGACCGTTTTCCGCCACGGCAATCACCGCGACTGCATCGTCACGACGGCGCAGCAGGTGCTCGGCAAAGTTCAGGGTCGCACCGGGAAACCATTCGGCACTGGGCATCTGCGCGCCTTCACGCAGGACGGCGTCGGGCTGGGTGTGAAAGCGGATGTCGAAGAAATCGACGATCGCCTGCCAGAACGCTTCGCGCTGTTCCACGCTCCAGCGGTGCAGGTCGGTGTAGCTGCTCAGCGCCAGGCCATGGCGCTGATTGATGTCGCGGCGGAACTGATCCATGCGCGATTGGGCGATACGCTCGGCGTCGGGTTGCCAGAGGAGGTCGGACATTGGTTTGCCTCTTGTTGTGTTGTTCATGACACATCACTTGTAGGAGTGAGCCTGCTCGCGATAGCGGAATTACACTCAACATTGATGTTGGCTGATACACCGCTATCGCGAGCAGGCTCGCTCCCACAGGGGCGCAGCATTACTGCGCCAACCACCCCCCATCAATATTCCACGCCGCCCCGCGCACCTGGCTGCCAGCCTCGCTGCATAGAAACAACACCAATTCCCCAAGATGCTGCGGCGTGACGAACTCCAGCGACGGCTGCTTCTCCGCCAGCAAATCATGCTGCGCCTGCTGCGGATCGACGCCTTTGGCGGCACGATCATCGATCTGTTTCTGCACCAGCGGCGTCAATACCCAGCCCGGACAGATCGCGTTGCAGGTGACGTTACTGGTAGCCGTTTCGAGGCCGACCACTTTGGTCAAACCAATCACGCCGTGCTTGGCCGCAACATACGCGGCTTTGCCGGTCGAGCCGACCTGGCCGTGCACCGAGGCAATGTTGACGATCCGCCCCCAGCCCTTGGCGCGCATCCCCGGCAAGCTGAGGCGGGTGCTGTGGAACACCGATGACAAGTTGATCGCGATGATCGAGTCCCAGCGCTCCACCGGAAACTCCTCCACGGCCGCCACGTGCTGAATCCCGGCGTTGTTGACCAGAATGTCGACGCCGCCGAATTCGCGTTCGGCGTAAGCGATCATGTCGGCAATCTGCGCCGGATCGCTGACGTCCGCCGGATGATGACCGACCTTGCCGCCAAACTGGCCGACTTCGGCGATCACGCTCGACGCATCACCGAAACCGTTGAGAATCAGATTGGCGCCGGCCTTGGCCAGGCTCAGCGCGATGCCCAGACCGATGCCGCTGGTGGAGCCGGTGACCAGTGCGGTCTTGCCCGAAAGAGTCGTCATGAATACCTCACACAATGCCAGTGGCGTAGAAAGTGCCGATCACTACGAAGACCGCCAGGGTCTTGATCAGCGTAATACAGAAAATGTCTTTATAGGCCTCGCGGTGGGTCAGGCCAGTGACCGCCAGCAGGGTGATCACCGCGCCGTTGTGCGGCAGGGTGTCCATGCCGCCGCTGGCCATCGCGGCCACGCGGTGCAGCACTTCCAGCGGAATGTTCGCCGCGTGCGCCGCCGCGATGAATTGCTCGGACATCGCCGCCAGAGCAATGCTCATGCCGCCCGACGCCGAACCGGTGATACCCGCCAGCAGGGTCACGGTGATCGCTTCGTTGACCAGCGGATTGGGGATTTGCTTGAGCCAGTCGGCCAGTACCAGAAAGCCCGGCAACGAAGCGATTACCGCACCGAAACCGTATTCCGAGGCGGTGTTCATCGCCGCCAGCAGTGCACCGCTGACCGCGCTTTTGCTGCCTTCGGCGAGTTTGCTGCGGATCGCCTTGAAGCCGAACACCAACACCATCAGGATGCCGATCAGCAATGCCGCCTGCACCGCCCAGATTGCGGTGAGCTTGGCGATTTCCGTGGTCACCGGCGTGGCCATCCCCGGCAACGCGAGGCTGTGGGTCTTGCCGTACCACTGCGGAATCCACTGGGTGAACAGCAGGTTCATGATGCCCACCGCCAGCAGCGGCGACAGGGCGATCCATGGGTTCGGCAGTTTCAGGTCTTCGGCGGTTTCCGGCTCGTTACGCAGCTCGGTGCCGTAACCTTCGCCAGCACGCTGGGCCTTGTTGCGTTGGCGCTGCAGGAACAGCATGCCGGCGCAGAACACGAAAATCGTGCCGATCACCCCCCAGCCACGGCGCGGCCCACGCGGTGGTATTGAAGAAGGTGCTGGGGATGATGTTTTGAATCTGTGGCGTGCCGGGCAGGGCGTCCATGGTGAAGGAGAACGCGCCGAGGGCGATGGTCGCCGGGATCAGGCGCTTGGGGATATTGCTCTGGCGGAACATTTCCGCGGCAAATGGATACACCGCAAACACCACCACGAACAACGACACGCCGCCGTAAGTGAGCAGGGCGCAGACCAGCACGATCACCAGCATCGCCTGACGCGTGCCGAGCAAGCGAATCGCTGCGGCCACGATCGAACGGGAGAACCCCGACAATTCGATCAACTTGCCGAACACGGCACCGAGCAGGAAACACCGGGAAATACAGTTTGATGAAACCGACCATTTTCTCCATGAACACCCCGGTGAAGGCAGGGGCGACGGCGGAAGGGTCAGTGAGCAGGACAGCGCCGAGGGCGGCAATCGGGGCGAAGAGGATGACGCTGTAGCCACGGTAGGCGGCGAGCATCAGCAGCGCAAGGGCTGCCAAGGCAATGATCACACTCATGGAGTGTCTCCAAAGATTGTTATTTTTGTGGGTGAAGCGGGTGCAGGAGAGGCTTTAGCGAGATCTGTGCCAGATATTCAAATCATTGAAATGTAAGGGTTTTATAGGTTTCAGCGTGTTGAGAGTTGAAGGGTTGTCTCCTTCTGGAGATTTTTGTTGAGAGGGCTGACGCCTTCGCGAGCAAGCCCGCTCCCACATTTGGAATGCGTATTCCCTGTGGGAGCGGGCTTGCTCGCGAAGCTTTTGTTGTTGTCTTTTTGTGGAGACTTAAGTCTCTTTATTGAGACTCGGCGATGCCCAAGGCCAGCATCTTCTTGTACAGCGTCGAGCGTCCCAGTCCCAGTCGAGCCGCCGCCTCCGGTACTTTGCCCGCACATTGCGCGAGGGCAGACTGGATCAGCTGCCGGTCAAACCGCTGCCGCGCCTCGGCAAAAGTCTCTTCCGCCAACGGTTCCAGCGTCGACACCGACGGGCGTTCAACCGGGGTAAAGGTGCCGATCGCAGCGCGAATATCTTCTTCGGTGAGGATCAGGTCATCGCTGAGCAGCGCCGCGCGCTCCAGCACGTTGCGCAACTCACGGATGTTGCCCGGCCACGCATGTTGTCCGAGCAATTCCAGCGCTGCGCGACTCAGCTCATGCTGACTGCGCAGCTCTTCAAGGATCGCCTCGCTGAGCGCTGGCAGATCGTCGAGGCGTTCGCGCAGCGGCGGAACCTGGATCGGCAGCACGTTGAGGCGGTAATAAAGGTCGGCGCGGAATTCACCGCGCTTGATCGCGGCTTGCAGATCGGTCGAAGTCGCCGCGATCACTCGCACATCGCTCTGAATCACGTCGTTGGAGCCAACCGGCTCGAACTCTTTTTCCTGCAGCACCCGCAGCAGTTTGCTCTGCAGCGGCAACGGCATGTCACCGATCTCATCGAGAAACAGCGTGCCGCCCTGCGCGATCTGCAACTTGCCGGTTCGACCCTTGCGGTCAGCGCCGGTAAACGCGCCAGGCGCGGTGCCGAAGAATTCCGCTTCGAGCAACGCCTCCGGGATTGCAGCGCTGTTGATGCTGACGAAGGCTTTATGTGCCCGTGGCGAAGCGCTGTGAATCGCCTGAGCCAGCAACTCCTTGCCGGTGCCGGTTTCGCCGAGCAGCAATACCGGGGATTCGGCGCTGGCGCTGCGGCGGGCGCGGCGTTTGACTTCGAGGCTGGCGCTGCTGGTGCCAATGAAATGGGCGAAGTTGTATTTGGTCTGCCGCGCCCGCAGCAGCGAGCGGGTCGAGGCGAGTTCTTCCTGCATGCTCAGGTAGCGCTTGAGCATCGGCGACAGGCTGCGCAATTCATCGAACAGGGCAAAACCGATGGCGCCGATCACCGCCCCGGCATCGTCGTGGATCGGCAGGCGCATCACCACCAGCGGCTCTTTCGGCGTGTCCTGCATGTCCAGCAGGATCGGCCGGCCGGTGCGCACCACTTCACGCAACAAGCTGCCGGGGATCACGCTTTCGCAGGGTTGGCCGATGGCTTTTTTCGCCGACTCCAGCCCAAAACGCCGGGCATAGCGTTCGTTCATCCAGACGATGTTCGCATCACGATCGACAATCACCGTGCCTTCGCTGGACTGCTCGATGATCTCGAACAGCGAGCGGATCGCCAGCGTGCGCACGCGTTGGTAGTCCTTGAGACTTTCGGTGGTGTTCATGGGTTGGCGGATCCGGAATTTGGGTTGTCTGTTCGAGCCTCCTCGCTGGCAAGCCAGCTCCCACAGGTTTCTCTGGGGTACCCCATATTTGGGTACAACCCGAATCCCTGTGGGAGCGAGCTTGCTCGCGAAGGCCGCGACTCGGTATCAAGGCAAGCGCCGATTATGCCTACCCCGGATGCGCCGCCGCCAACAGCTCCTTGGTGTAAGGATGCTGCGGCGAGTCGAACACCTCGTGGCTGGCACCGCGCTCGACCACTTTGCCGTCCTTGATCACGATCATGTCATGCGCCAGCGCCCGCACCACCGCCAGGTCGTGGCTGATGAACAGGTAGGTCAGGCCGTGTTTTTCCTGAAGATCGCGGAGCAGGGCGACCACTTGTTTCTGCACGGTACGATCGAGGGCTGACGTCGGTTCGTCGAGCAGGATCAGTGCCGGTTTCAGCACCAGCGCCCGGGCGATTGCGATACGCTGGCGCTGACCACCGGAAAATTCGTGCGGGTAGCGATGACGGCTTTCCGGGTCCAGGCCGACTTCCTTGAGTACACGGATCACCTGTGCATCGCACTCATCGGCGCTGGACTGACAATGCACCTCCAGCCCTTCACTGATGATCTGCGCCACCGACATACGTGGACTGAGGCTGCCGAACGGATCCTGAAACACCACCTGCATCTGCCGACGCCATGGTCGCAATTGCTTCTGATCGAGACCGTCGAGGGCGGTGCCCTGAAAACGGATACTGCCCTCGGAATCGAGCAACCGCAGAATCGCCTGGCCCAGGGTCGACTTGCCCGAACCGGACTCACCGACAATGCCCAGGGTTTTGCCGCGCTGGATATTCAGGCTGATGCCGTCCACCGCGCGCAAATATTGTTTGCGCTGGAACAGCCCGCCACCGACGACGAACTCGACCCGCAGATCGTCCACCTCCAGCACGTTCTCGCGTTCATCGCGGGGCAGGGCTTCGCCTTCCGGCTCGGCGTTGAGCAGCACGCAGCTGTAAGGGTGTTTCGGTTCGGTAAACAGGGTTTCGCACGGGGCTTGCTCGACGATTTCGCCAGCCTTCATCACGCACACCCGTTGCGCAATGCTGCGCACCAGATTGAGGTCGTGACTGATCAGCAGCAGCGACATGCCCAGGCGTTGTTGCAGGGATTTGAGCAGCAGCAGGATCTTGCGTTGCACTGTCACATCAAGCGCCGTGGTCGGCTCGTCAGCGATCAGCAGTTCCGGCTCGCAAGCCAGCGCCATGGCGATCATTACTCGTTGCCGCTGGCCGCCGGACAGTTGATGCGGATAGGCCTTGAGGCGCTCTTTGGGTTTCTGAATACCCACCAGTTCCAGCAGTTCAAGAATCCGCTGCTGCGCCGCTTTACCGCCCAGGCCACGATGCACCAGCAGCGTTTCACCGATTTGCTTTTCGATGGTGTGCAGCGGATTGAGCGAGGTCATCGGCTCCTGAAAGATCATCGCGATCCGGTTGCCGCGCAGTTCACGCAGGACCTTCGGATCGGCGCCGAGCAGCTCCTGACCGCGATAGCGAATGCTGCCGCTGGTTTGCGCATCGCCTTCGGGGAGCAACTGCAGAATCGAATGCGCAGTCACCGATTTGCCCGAGCCCGACTCGCCGACCAGCGCCAGGCACTCGCCGGGCCGGATGTCCAGGCACAGGTCGCGCACCGCCGGCTGGCCATGGAAGGCGACGTTCAGGTCACGGATTTCGATCAGGTTATCAGTCATGGTCACACTTCAGGATCGAGGGTCGAACGCGTCACGTAACGCTTCGCCGATGAACACCAGTAAAGAAAGAATCAGCGCCAGGGTGAAGAATGCCGTCAGCCCGAGCCACGGCGCTTGCAGATTCTGTTTGCCCTGGCCAATCAGCTCGCCCAGCGAGGCACTGCCGGCGGGCATGCCGAAACCGAGGAAGTCGAGAGCGGTAAGGGTGGAAATTGCGCCGGTGAGAATGAACGGCAAGTAACTCAGCGTCGCGTTCATCGCATTGGGCAGGATGTGCCGGAAAATCACCTTGCGGTCGCTCAGGCCCAACGCGCGCGCCGCTTTGACGTATTCCAGATTACGCCCGCGCAGGAACTCGGCGCGCACCACATCCACCAGTGCCAGCCATGAAAACAGCGCCATGATCCCCAGCAGCCACCAGAAATTCGGCTCGACAAAGCCGGACAAAATGATCAGCAGGTACAGCACCGGCAATCCGCTCCAGACCTCCAGCAAACGCTGCCCGAGCAGATCGACCCAACCGCCGTAATAGCCTTGCAGGGCGCCGGCAGCTATGCCGATCAGCGCGCTGACGGCGGTCAGCATCAGGGCAAACAGGATCGATACCCGGGCACCGAAAATCACCCGCGCCAACACATCACGCGCCTGATCGTCGGTGCCGAGCCAGTTGACCTTTGAGGGCGGGCTCGGCGCAGGTTGATTGAGGTCGTAGTTGGGCGTGTCGTCGCTGAACGGGATTGGCGGGAACAGCAGCCAGCCACCGTCCTTGCGGATCAGGTTCTGCACATAGTCACTGCGATAATCGGCCTGGAACGGCAATTGCCCGCCAAACTCCTGTTCGGTGTAGCGCTTGAGGACCGGGAAGTAGAGCTGGTTCTGATAGCTGACCACCAGTGGTTTGTCATTGGCGATCAGTTCACCGCCTAGCGTCACCACGAACAGTCCAATAAACAGCCACAACGACCACCAGCCACGGCGGTTTTTCTTGAATCGCGCGAAACGGCGACGGCCCAGAGGCGAGAGCTTGAACATCAGGCGTTCCTCGCGGCGAAGTCGATACGTGGGTCGACCAGGGTGTAGCACAAGTCGCCGATCAGTTTTATCAGGAGGCCGAACAGGGTGAAGATGAACAGCGAGCCGAACACCACCGGATAGTCGCGAGAAACCGCCGCTTCGTAACTCATGCGGCCGAGGCCGTCGAGGGAGAAGATCACTTCGATCAACAGCGAACCGGCAAAGAACACACTGATGAACGCCTGCGGAATCCCCGAGACCACCAGCAGCATCGCATTGCGGAACACATGGCCGTAAAGCACGCGGCGCTCGCTCAAGCCTTTGGCGCGGGCGGTGACTACGTACTGGCGGGTGATTTCATTGAGGAACGAGTTCTTGGTGAGGATCGTCAGCGTGGCGAAGCCGCCAATCACCAGCGCCGTCACCGGCAACACCAGGTGCCAGAAGTAATCGGCAATCTTGCCCAGGGTCGACAGCGATTCGAAGTTGTCCGAGACCAGACCGCGCACTGGAAACCAGTTCAATGACGTGCCACCGGCAAACACCACGATCAGAAACATTGCGAACAGAAACGCCGGCATCGCGTAGCCGATGATGATCGCGGTGCTGCTCCAGATGTCGAAATGGCTGCCGTGATGCACCGCTTTGCGGATGCCCAGCGGGATCGACACCAGATAGGTGATCAGCGTCGCCCACAAGCCGAGGGAAATGGTCACCGGCATTTTTTCCAGAATCAGATCGGTGACCGTCGCACCGCGGAAAAAGCTTTTGCCGAAGTCCAGCTGCGCGTAGTTCTTGAGCATCAGCCACAGCCGCTCATGCGCCGGTTTGTCAAAACCGTACTGCTTTTCGATGTCCTTGATCAGTTGTGGGTCGAGGCCACGGCTGGCACGCGAAGTGTTGCTCATGGTTTCGCTGGAACTGCCGCCGACACTCGCACCGCCGATGCCTTGCAGATGGGCGATGGCCTGTTCGACCGGGCCGCCGGGTGCGGCCTGAATGATCACGAAATTGACCAGCAGGATGATCACCAGCGTCGGAATGATCAGCAGCAGGCGCCGCAGAATGTATGCCCACATCAGTGCGGTCCTCCGGGTCTGCCACGGCCGATTTTTTCGGCGGTCATCTGTTGGTTGGTCAACGGCGTGCTGCTGATTTCCCACCAGCTCTCGATGGCTTCGTCATTGCTGGCCTGGATCGCCGGCATGCCGAAGCGGTTCCACCAGACGGTGGAGGTGCCCGGCGGGTAATAGTTGGGAATCCAGTAGTAGTTCCATTGCAGCACCCGGTCCAGAGCGTGGGCGTAGTGCAACATGTCGCTTTGGGTCGACGCGCGGATCAGGCCGTTGATCAGGGTGTCGACCGCCGGATTCTTCAGCACCATGTAATTGTTGGCGCCGGGGTCGTTGGCCGATATCGAACCGAAGTAGTTGAGCAACTCGCCCCCCGGAGACGTGCTGACCGGGTAGCCGGTGACGATCATGTCGTAATCACGGCTCATCAGGCGATTGACGTATTGCGAGGAGTCGATGCGACGGATATTCAGCTCAATGCCGATCTGCTTCAGCGTGCGCTTGTAAGGCAGAAGCAGGCGATCCATACCGTTCTGGCTGACCAGAAAGGTGAAACTCAAAGGTTCGCCTTCGGCGTTGACCAGTTGGTCGCCCTCGGGTTTCCAGCCAGCCTGTTCGAGCAGTTCCAGGGCTTGCAGTTGCTTGTCGCGGATCAGCCCGCTGCCATCGGTTTTCGGCGCCTCGAAGACCTGGGTGAACACTTCGTCGGGAACCTGCCCGCGCAACGGCTCGAGGATTTTCAGCTCGGCGGTATCCGGCAACTCGCGGGCTGCCAGTGCGGTATTGGAGAAATAGCTCTGCTGGCGGATGTACATGTTGCGCATCATCTGCCGGTTGCTCCACTCGAAATCCCAGAGCATCGCCAGCGCCTGGCGCACCCGACGATCCTGGAACATCGGTTTCTGCAGGTTGAACACGAAGCCCTGCGCAGATTGCGGGGCCTCGGTGGCCAGGTGGGCTTTCTGCAAACGTCCGTCACTCAGCGCAGGGCTGTCGTAACCGATCGAATAGCCGGTGGCGGAAAACTCGCGGTTGTAGTCATAGGCACCGCCGCGCAATACCTGGCGGGCGACATCGGTGTCGCCGAAATATTCGATGCTGAAGTGATCGAAGTTATACAGGCCGCGACTGACCGGCAGGTCCTTGCCCCACCAGTCGGGGTTGCGTTCAAAGGTGATGCTGCGCCCGGAGTCGACCTTGCCGACCCGATACGGGCCGCTGCCCAGTGGTGGTTCATAGCCACCGCCACCGGCGAAGTCGCGGGTTTTCCACCAGTGCTCGGGAAACACCGGCAGGGTGGCAATGTCCAGCGGCAGGGTGCGGTTCTCGTTGCTCTTGAAATCGAAGCGCACGGTCAGCGGCGCTTCCACTTCCACGCCTTTGACGTCGGCGAACTGCGTGCGATAGCGCAGGCTGCCCTGGGTCATCAACAGGTCATAGGTGTAGCGCACGTCCTCGGCAGTGATCGGCTTGCCGTCGGCAAAACGCGCCTTGGGATCGATGAAGAAGCGCAGCGACAGACCATCCTCCGAGCGCTCCATCTTTTGCGCCACCAGGCCATAGACCGTGTAGGGCTCGTCCATCGAGCGCTGGGCCAGCGGCGAATAGAGCATGCCGTCGATCTGGGTGACGCCGATGCCTTTATCTATATAAGGCAGGATGTGATCGAAATGCCCGATCTCTATCGCCGAGCGGCGCATGGTGCCGCCCTTGGGCGCCTGCGGATTGGTGTAGTCGAAGTGGCTGAAACCGGCCGGGTATTTGGCAGGTTCGCCATAGACGGTCAACGCATGTTGCGGGGTGGCGTTCACACCGGCGGCGCCCAATAGCAGGGCCACGGCAGTGAACAGTAAAGTCGGGAAAGCCAGTCGCATTGTCAGCCTTAAAGCCGGGTGATCGATAAGCGCAATTTGTACGCGAGCGGCGCGTCAGTCGCCAGCCGTATCCTGTAACCAAAACACAACGGCCCACCAAAAGGCGGGCCGTTGGGACAGCAGTCAGGCGACGGATCAGTCCTGGCGGCTGGTGACTTCGAGCAGGTGATAACCGAACTGGGTCTTCACCGGGCCTTGCACGACGTTGATTGGCGCGCTGAAGACTACGGTGTCGAATTCCTTGACCATCTGGCCAGGACCGAATGAACCCAGATCGCCGCCCTGACGGCTGGACGGGCAGCTGGAGTTGGCCTTGGCGACCTCGGCGAAATCAGCACCGGCTTCGATCTGGGCCTTGAGTTCGTTGCACTTGTCTTCGCTGGAAACCAGGATGTGGCGGGCAGTGGCTTTAGCCATGGGGAAATTCTCCAATCTATTTCAGTAAAGTGTGGAGCCTACCGGATTCAGTAAGCGATTTCTCTGCAAAGTTCCACTCGGTACATTGACGTACATCTACAGTTGCGCGGCTTTCAGGCGCATCGCGTGTTCGACATAGAGGTCGACGGGATCCGCGCCGGGTATTCGCAACCCGCCCGGATGGCGCAAGCTGCCAAGGTGATTGAGGGGATAGTCGGAGCGGATGACCCGGCCCAGGTGAGAACTGTAACGGCCCACGAAACCATCGTTCTGTCCGGCCTCCGTGACGAAATGGCTGGATAATGCGTGGCAGACGGAATGCACTGGATCCAGAGCCTGCAACAAATTGTCCTGCAGCGTGCCGCTCCAGGAGTAGTAGTGGACGTCATTGACCCGTTCCGCCCCCTGGCCGCCCCAGGTAGAAGGCAGGCCTTGAGGGTATTTTTTGTTGAATTGCCCGACGTCCGCAGTCGTCAGGGCATTGAGTGCGGCTACGGCGGCCTGCGGTAGACCCGGTTGACCGCTGAGCAGCGAGAGGAATCGCGCAAACTGTGTCGCAGCGTGCTCCGCCACCTGCTCCGGCAGGCCTCCCGGAACCAGCGCCAGGCGTAAGGCGTCAGCCAGTTCCGAGCCGTGATTGGGGCCGCTGACCGATGTCACCGAGGCGACTTTCTCCGGCGCGAGCGCAGCGGCATAACGGCATGCCAGCGCGCCCTGGCTATGTCCGATCAGGTTGACTTTACCGGCGCCGGTGCCTCGCAGAACGCGCTCGATCTGGAACATCAATTGCTGGCCGCGAACTTCGTTGTCATGGGTTGCGGACAGCTGCGGCACAAACACTTGCCCGCCTGCCTCCCTCAGCGCTTGCTTGACATCATGAAAAAGCTCGAAATGGCCGATACGGTCAAACCCGAACAGGCCATGGACCAAAAGGATGGGGTAGCGGGTTGTCGCATTCCGTTGCATGTTCCTGCCTCTTTTGCAGATGCTTGTCAGTGGTTGGTGCGTGCCACTGTAAAACAGGCCTGCGGGTCGGCGATGTCTGAAAAATCCTCTGTACTGAAAGGAAATTGGACTAAAAGCGGTACGAATTTTCGCTTCTGCTTGAGAGGGTAGTCGGAACATTTGGCAATCTTTTGCCCGGTATCGCTGGATTCTGCTTCGTAAGCCTACGTCATGCGGTGTATTTACCCTGCCGACGGAAGGCGTTGTGCTGACTTCCGCCGATCGCTGGATGGTGTTCAATGGATTTCGTTCGACGCGGCCTTCACGGCGGCGTTTTATCCAAGGAATGGAGCTACGAATGTCTATATACGAAGCCACCGGCGATTCTTCTGTGGCACCAGCGTCAAATATGTCCCCTGTAGCGGATGAATCCGGTGGACACCGTCTTCTGAGTTTGAAGGTGGACGGCGACCACTTCGAATTCTGCTATCGACACGCCTCTGCGGCGGCAGACTCTCCAGACTCGTGGCTGCCTGCACCGATGCTTGAGGTTATGGAGGGTGGAATGCTTGATCCTTCACTGGACCATGCATTCGTCAGGGTGGCGCCTTACCCGAACATGTTGTGCGGCGACAAACTTGTGCTGAGCTGGCAAGGACTGGATGACGAAGGATTGCCCTATATTCACGAAGCCACTCGTGCGGTCAGTGAAAACCAGGTGGGTCAGGAACTCGTCTTTGTCATAAAGGGTTTGCACATCGCAGCGCTGGAGCGCGGCTCGCTGGAGGTTTACTGGACGCTGTACAGCGTTGCGCTGCAGAAGCCCGTGTCATCCAGGCGTTTGCAGCTGAATGTGGGTGATCCGGAACCCGATTTGCTGGCTCCGATCCTTGAAGAAACGGTAGGCGGGACGCTCGATCCGGCCCGTGTTCCGCAGGGCACTGGCGTTATCGTGCGACCTTACGCCCGCATGGCTGTCGGGGACCGGGTCATCCTGTCGTGGCAAGGTGTCGAAGGACTGCCGGTGATCAGTGATGTGTTGCTCGTGGAGCCGTTTGCTGTCGGCGAAGCGCTGTCTTTCTGGATACCCGCAGATCGCATCGCCCCTCATCGTATGCAGGAGGTGAGCGTCAGCTACCGGGTGGAATCAAGGTCGGCGCAGGTGAGGAACTCTGCAACCTCGCGAATTCTGATCGCGCCATTGATGCGAGGCGAGCTCGCAGCTCCGCAGGTACTGGAAGCGCAAGATGGCGAACTGGAGGCAGTAGATGCCGAGGATGGCATTACCGTGGTGATCGGCAATGCCCAGGCCGAGGAGGGGGAGCTGGTTTACTTGAAATGCGATGGTGAGTATTTCAGTCACCGCGATGATCGGGACATCACCCGGGAAACTGCAGGCCAGCCCTTGGTATTCATCGTGCCTTATCGTTTCTGGCGAGAGCATCGGGAAACTGTGGTGCAGGTGTCGTATTCAGTGGAGCGGCTGGATGATGTCAGCCAGGCTTCCGAGATAACACGCATCCGGGTGCGGGCATAACCCGGTGGTGAAGTCTGAGCGATGACTCAGCCTTTGCGGGATTTTGATAAGCCCGCAAAGGCTGCTCGGATCATCAGGCTCGAAGTCGCTTGGCGGCATTCGACAGCAACTGCTCCGTCGCGCTGAACCCCAGGCAACCATCGGTGATCGATACGCCATAACGCAGTGCAGGGCTCAAAGGCTGGCAGCCCTCGAACAGATGGGACTCAATCATCATGCCGATCAAGGCGCGATCACCTTGCAGGCGTTGTTCGAGCACCTCGTTGAACACGTCGGGCTGGCGCAATGGGTCCTTGCCGCTGTTGGCGTGGCTGCAGTCGACCATGATCCGGCTCGGAATTTTCAGTCGGCTCAGGTCGGCATGTACCCGGGCGACGCTTTCGCGATCGTAGTTAGGACCGTGATGACCGCCGCGCAGCACTATATGAGTGTCGGGGTTGCCCGGGGTCTGGATGATCGCCGGGTGTCCTTGGCTGTCGACGCCGAAGTGTCGGTGCGGATGTGCTGCTGAGCGCATGGCGTCGACGGCTACACCTACGCCACCGTCGGTGCCGTTCTTGAAACCTACGGGCATGTTCAGGCCGCTGGCCATTTCCCGGTGAATCTGCGATTCGGTGGTGCGTGCACCGATAGCAACCCAACTGAGCAGGTCGTCGAAGTAGCCGGTCGCCATTGGTTGCAGCAACTCGGTAGCGATGGGCAGCCCCAGGCGGATCATCTCAAGCATCAATTCACGCGACAGGGTCAGGCCGCCAGCCATGTCGTCGCTGCCATCCAGGTGCGGGTCGTAAGCCAGACCTTTCCAGCCGACGGTGGTGCGGGGTTTTTCGATGTAGGCGCGCATCACCAGCAGCATCTCGTCTCTGACTTCATGGGCCAGGCGGGAAAGTTTTTCGGCGTATTCGAGTGCGGAGCGCGGGTCATGAATCGAGCAAGGGCCGACGACGACCAGCAGGCGATGGTCTTCGCCATTGAGGATCGCGCGGACCGCCTGGCGGTGGGCTGCGACTTGCTGGGCGAGGGCATTGCTCAGGGGCAATTGCTGTTTGAGCTGCAATGCGCTGGGCAGACGCAGGGTCAGTGCTTCGTTGGCAGAATCAGGGGTGGTCAGTGGCAGAGCAGAAACAGACGAGTTCATATTCGGGATTCCTGGGCTGGCGGCGGGTGTTTCCCGCTCACTCGGCCCTACTGGGGTGTTCGACAATTGGCCGGATTGGCTGCGTGTGTGTGCTTGCCACCTGTGGGTGACCGATCGGAGGCGGCAGGCTGTCCCGAGCGGAGGTTGCTAAATCGCCAGGCGGTAAAAGTGTCGTAACGGTAATAAGTGGCGTAGTTCATGTCGTGATTCCTCAAAGTTCTGGTGTGTTGCTGAAAAATTTGGGGCCTGAAAAAACAAAACCCCCGGTCGGGAGGCCGACCGGGGGTTGAGAATTCTCTGGTAGGCGACCCGTTTTTATGGGCGCCGGTGGGTATCAGGCGCGCCAGTGGCTAAACCAATACCCAAAATAAAAGCTGACAGGAGCGCAAGCGTCATTCGCCCGGGCAGCCGCAACCGAGCGCAGGGCGCTGGCGGAACGAAGCTGTGAGAGGGCGTTGAACATGGTTGTCTCCGATGAATGCGCCGAGCTTACTAGAGGCCCGTACGGCTGAGCAATCAGAAATTGCTATCGCCATTGCGGAGGTTACCTATCGCTTGAGTGCTGCAGGCGTTGTGACACACTGGTTGCTTTGCACAAACACCAAGGATGATTCATGTCGATGTTCACGGTCGCTGCAGCCCAGTCGCTCTCCATTGCCGGTGATCTGGCGGCGAACATCGCCCGTCATTTGCGCTTCATGGCCGTGGCGGCGGAGCAGGGCGTCGAGCTGCTGGTGTTCCCGGAGCTGTCGCTGACAGGCTACGAAGGCCAGATGGCCGCAGACCTGGCAATCGATCCGCAGGATGCTGTGCTGCAACCCTTGCGCGATTGCGCTCGCGAGCTAGGCCTCACCGCTGTCGTCGGTATGCCGATTCGCGATAGGGACAGTTCGAAGGTATTGATCGGCGCGCTGACATTAGGAGGGGATGGTTCTCTTGAGGTTTACAGCAAACAACATCTGCACAGTGGCGAAGAGCTTTTCTATGCCCCAGGTGCTGGTGGTTCGTCCTTGAGCATAGGCGGCGATACCATAGCGCTGGCGGTCTGCGCTGATTTTTCCCATGCCAGTCACGCGGCCGCGGCCGCCGATCTTGGTGCCGACCTGTACGCAGCAGGCGTGCTGATCGGGGAAAAAGGCTACGGCGTGGATAGCGCGCTGCTGCAGGGCTATGCCCAAAACCACTCAATGGCGGTGCTGATGGCCAATCACGCCGGGCTCACGGGTGGATGGCAATCGGCGGGTCGCAGCGCGTTCTGGTCTGAAAGCGGGACGCTGGTGGTGGCGGCGCGAGGGCCGGGTGAAGTGTTGGTTATTGCCCGGCGTGATGCCGGCGCATGGCAGGGGCGGGTAGTACCCGTGGCGGTAGACCTGTGACCTGGGCATTGCGTCGTGCCGAATCGGCAGATCGGGCGTTCGCCCGAAAGCTGACGTGCCAGAACATGCTGCGCTATTACATTGACCACGAGCTGCTGTGGCAGGACGAAGCGTTCGACGTTGCCTGGGATGGGCGGGACAACTGGCTGGTCCTTCTTGGTGAAGTTCCTGTGGGATTTTTCAGTCTCAGTCATGATCGCCGGGCCTTGTACATCCGCGAGCTGCAAATAGCCGAGGTCTCTCGCAGGCAAGGTGCAGGATCCTGGGCGATTGATCAGGTTGTCGCTTTGGCTCGCGGCGAAAAACTGCCAGCACTGCGTTTGACAGTATTCAAAAATAATCCGGCGCAAAGTCTGTATAAGAGAAAAGGCTTCAAGGTGTGCGGTGAGGACGAGTGTTTCCTGAGGATGGAGCTCGATTTCGGTACACTTGTGCTCTGAAACCCACGGCCGGCAAGCCTTCGATGATGAATTGAAACTTTTTAAATGATGCTTGCCGCTAGGTCTGTCTGGCACTTTTTGCTAAGGTGTCCGGCATCCCAATAAGACCATATCGCGAGGTGTCTGCTTGATTAGGGTGCTAGTGGTCGACGACCATGATCTCGTTCGTACAGGCATTACACGTATGCTGGCCGATATCGATGGCTTGCAGGTGGTTGGACAGGCCGAGTCCGGGGAAGAATCCCTGATCAAGGCCCGTGAGTTGAAACCCGATGTGGTCCTGATGGACGTAAAGATGCCCGGTATTGGTGGCCTCGAGGCCACGCGCAAGCTGTTGCGCAGCCACCCGGACATCAAGGTCGTCGCGGTGACCGTGTGCGAGGAAGATCCATTTCCTACGCGCCTGTTACAGGCTGGTGCCGCCGGCTACCTGACCAAGGGCGCTGGTTTGCCGGAAATGGTTCAGGCGATCCGTCTGGTGTTTGCCGGGCAGCGTTACATCAGTCCGCAGATTGCCCAGCAACTGGCGATCAAGTCGTTCCAGCCAACCAATGATTCACCTTTTGATGCCTTGTCCGAACGGGAAATCCAGATCGCGTTGATGATTGTCGGCTGCCAGAAGGTGCAGATCATTTCCGACAAGCTCTGCTTGTCGCCGAAAACGGTGAACACATATCGCTACCGGATTTTCGAAAAGCTGTCGATCAGCAGTGACGTCGAGCTGACGTTGCTGGCTGTGCGCCACGGCATGGTGGATGCCAGCGCCTGATCATGACTGAAGTATTCGATTCCGGCGCCTTCCTGGCGACTGTCAGTGGGCGCCCCGGCGTCTATCGCATGTTCGACAGCGATGCGCGCCTGCTGTATGTCGGCAAGGCCAAGAACCTCAAGAAGCGCCTTGCCAGCTATTTTCGCAAGACCGGGCTGGCGCCAAAAACCGCTGCGCTGGTCGGGCGTATCGCGCAGGTCGAAACGACCATTACCGCCAACGAAACCGAGGCGTTGCTGCTTGAGCAGACCCTGATCAAAGAGTGGCGGCCGCCGTACAACATTCTGCTGCGCGACGATAAGTCCTATCCCTATGTCTTTCTGTCTGACGGCCAATTCCCACGTCTGAGCATCCACCGTGGCGCGAAGAAGGCCAAGGGCAAGTATTTCGGCCCGTACCCGAGCGCCGGGGCCATTCGCGAAAGCCTCAGCCTCTTGCAAAAGACCTTTTTCGTCCGTCAGTGCGAAGACAGCTATTACAAAAATCGCACGCGCCCGTGTCTTCAATATCAGATCAAGCGTTGCAAGGCGCCTTGTGTCGGTCTGGTCGAACCTGAGGTCTACGCCGAGGATGTACGCCATTCGGTGATGTTTCTCGAGGGGCGCAGTCATGCCCTGACCAATGAGCTGTCCACGGCAATGGAAGAGGCGGCAATCAATCTCGAATTCGAGCGCGCCGCCGAGTTGCGTGACCAGATTGCCTTGCTGCGCCGTGTTCAGGATCAGCAAAGCATGGAAGGTGGAACGGGCGACATCGATGTTATCGCAGCTTTCGTCAACCCGGGCGGCGCTTGCGTTCACTTGATCAGTGTGCGCGGCGGTCGGGTGTTGGGCAGCAAGAACTTCTTTCCGCAGGTGGGTATCGAGGAGGAGGTCGCTGAAGTCATGGCGGCGTTCCTCGGTCAGTACTACATCAGCAGTCCGGAGCGCGACCTGCCAGGCGAACTGATCGTCAACGTGGTTCCCGAAGATGCCACGGCTCTGATCGACGCCATCCACGAGCTGCGCGGTCGGGAGCTGAGCATCAGCCACCGGGTACGCGGCACGCGGGCTCGATGGCAGCAGTTGGCGGTCACCAATGCTGAGCAAGCGCTGGGCGCACGCCTGGCCAATCGTCAACACACGGCTGCGCGCTTCGATGCGCTGGCAGAAGTGCTGAACCTGGATGAGCCGCCGCAGCGTCTTGAGTGCTATGACATCAGTCACTCCAGTGGTGAGGCCACCGTCGCATCCTGTGTCGTGTTCGGCCCCGAAGGCGCGATCAAATCCGACTATCGTCGCTATAACATTGAAGGCGTCACGGCGGGTGATGATTATGCAGCCATGCACCAGGCGTTGACCCGGCGCTTCAGCAAACTGAAGGATGGCGAGGGCAAGCTGCCGGACATTCTGTTGGTGGACGGCGGCAAAGGTCAGTTGTCGATGGCCCGCGACGTACTCAACGAGCTGGCGGTGCCGGATCTCATTCTTCTGGGTGTGGCCAAGGGTGCAACACGCAAGGCAGGCTTCGAAACTTTGTATCTCAATGATGCCGCGCATGAGTTCACGCTGCGTGGCGATTCCCCGGCGTTGCACCTGATCCAGCAGATTCGTGACGAGGCGCACCGCTTCGCAATCACCGGCCACCGTGCGCGGCGCGGCAAGACCCGCCGCACCTCGACGCTGGAAGGCGTTGCAGGTGTCGGGCCGACCCGACGTCGGGACTTGTTGAAACATTTTGGTGGATTGCAGGAGCTGTCTCGTGCAAGCATCGAAGAGATCGCCAAAGCACCGGGGATCAGTAAAAAGCTCGCAGAGTCGATTTATGCAAACCTGCATAGCGAGTAGAATGCCAACTCACCTCGTAGCCAGTTGTGCCGATGAATATCCCTAATCTGATTACCGTTCTCCGCGTCCTGCTCATCCCGATCTTCATTTTGCTGTTTTACCTGCCTTACCAGTGGAGCTATATGGCCTCCGCTTCGGTATTCGCCTTTGCGGCGGCAACTGATTGGCTGGATGGCTATCTGGCCCGCCGCCTTGAACAAAGCACGCCGTTCGGCGCGTTTCTCGATCCGGTTGCCGACAAGCTGATGGTGGCAGTCGCTTTGGTACTGCTGGTTCAGGAACACGGCAATTTGTGGCTGACACTTCCCGCAGCCGTCATCATCGGCCGCGAGATTGTCGTATCGGCCTTGCGTGAATGGATGGCCGAACTCGGTGCCCGCGCTCATGTAGCAGTGTCCAATCTCGGCAAGTGGAAAACCGCGGCGCAGATGCTGGCGCTGGTGATCCTGCTGGCCAATCCCCGCGATTTCAGCTTCTGGGTGCTGCTGGGTTACGCCTTGCTGATGATCTCGGCGGGCCTGACGTTGTGGTCGATGGTTCAATACCTGCGGGCCGCCTGGCCGCATCTGAAAACCGACGTTGAAAAGAAATAAAACTTTTTTGAATCAAAGGGTTGACGGGGCATCTGAAATCTATAGAATGCGCCACACCAAGCGGGAATAGCTCAGTTGGTAGAGCACGACCTTGCCAAGGTCGGGGTCGCGAGTTCGAGTCTCGTTTCCCGCTCCAAGTTTGTACGCGGTTGTTGTTGTGCTACTAAACAGCGATCGTTTGAGGCCGAGTAGCAAAATGGTTATGCAGCGGATTGCAAATCCGCCTACGCCGGTTCGATTCCGACCTCGGCCTCCACTATAAACAAGCTCCGTAGATCCATGATTTACGGAGCTTTTTTATTTTCAGTGCACTGCAAGATTTAGTCTTGAAATCAGCCACTGTGAACTTGCTTCACCGGGACGTGATGTATATATTTCCCGCTCTGCTTCAAAGGCTCAACAAAGTCAGATTCTCTTGCCGACTGATTTGAGCACTACAACAGCGCTACCGCCCGAATGGCGAAACTGGTAGACGCATGGGACTTAAAATCCCCCGCTCGTAAGGGCGTGCCGGTTCGATTCCGGCTTCGGGCACCATCTTAAATCAAGGGTTTGCGGGCGAAAGCTGAGGCAAACCCTTGTTTGTTTCCGGGTCGCAATTCTGACATTGGTTCGCAATTCACTTTGTGGGCATGACCTTTTTACCCTTTCGATTGCGAATGTACTGCTCTGTCATCCCTACGGTGGTATGCCCAAGTTGATCCTTGGCCCGCATGATGTCGCCGCTCGATTCAGCCTTATCAGTACCAGCCTTGGCGCGTAAATCACGCATTTGAAACTCGGCCTTTTCAACACCAACTGCCTCCCTGGCCACATCAAATCTCCTGCGCAACATTGCCTCCGTCATCGGAGTGCCGTTTTCTGCCACGATCAGCCGCGTCGAGCGGACTTTGTGTCCGGACTTCCTGGCTATGATTCGATCAATCAAAACTTTCAGCTCACCGGTTACCTCAATCCGTCGTTTGGCCTTCGTTTTCCCCTGGAGCACCCAGATTTGGCCGTCGCGCACGTTTCGTTCATCCATAAGCCGCGTGTCTGTTACTCGCTGGCCAGTCAAATAGGCCAAGTCCATGGCATCGCGCAGTCCGGCGTCAGCCTTGTCGTGCACCTCTTCCCAAGACACAGGTCATCTCCTTGGCGATGAGCAATGTGTCTATTAAAAAGTGTCCACCATGTCTCCGAACACCTGTCCACCATGTCTCCGGTACATACATAGTGCAGGCGAGAGGGAGTGCATTCGAGTGGTGTCGGCAGCGGGGAGGGGTTAAAGAAATGAAGGGGCTAAGCCGATAGGCTTGCGTCTGTATTGATGCCAAACATGAACGCTGGAGTATGAAATGCCGTTGGAAAGATCGCGAATTGGCGTGTTCGCCGCACTTATTGGCTGCACTCTTGCATCGACCGCACATGCTGCCAGCGAACATGAGATGGCCGTCGGTGGTGCAGCTCTCTACCAAGTCTGCGGAGAGAAGCATCCAGAAAAGGAGCTTTCTTTAGAGCAATTCATATCGCTACATCCACACATGTCGACTCAATTAGCAAACGACATTCGGGAATTCTCCTCGCAGCCAAAACACAAAGCGGAGCTTGAGCAAATGGTTGTACGCATGCGGACCGAGGCCACCCAAGAATTACTTGAAGTGATATGTGATAGCTATTACCGAGATGCAAAGGGGCGGGAGTAGGCCACAGTTTTCTTTCGCATCGGGGTGTGATCTGACCGGGGCTCAACCGGTATTGAGCGGATGGGGCAGCCCTGAAGACTACCTGTTGGCACATCCGCCGCCCGAGGCTTGGCCTCAGATCACACCCCGATGCGCTCTCATAGAGAGGATCGGGTAGTTAACGACTGGCTGTCGTGGCGCTGGTTGTTTAGCCCGTAGC
The DNA here is from genome assembly GCF_004526365.1 of Pseudomonas sp. S150. NCBI lineage: Bacteria > Pseudomonadati > Pseudomonadota > Gammaproteobacteria > Pseudomonadales > Pseudomonadaceae > Pseudomonas > Pseudomonas sp. S150. The sequence goes on along the minus strand of NZ_CP038207.1, from coordinate 3,933,721 downwards.
GCTGAAGGCTGGTAGCATCGAACTCCTTTTCGGAGCGCGCAATTGCTATGCATCAGGTTGTTGAAAGGGCGTTGAACGTGATCGCAACAGAGAGCAGCGAGCCCGAATACACTGAAGCGTTCAGCGCTGCGCGGGCAGTCGTCCTTGAGTTTGGGGAGGAAAATCTGGCTGACCGGCTTTTTGCCGATATTCCCGATTCAATCTCTTTCATGCAAGTGGCCCGGCTCTTCGATTTTCTCGCCTGGCAGACGGAGGACAACGGGTCAGCGATGACTCGCGCTATTGAGCGTTGGCTGGTAGAAGGCACCAATTTGCGCAAGGTTCAGATCGCTCTCAATCTCGACGTCTACCCGTTTCTGGATGAGCGCGAGATGGATCGAGTGCTGTCTGATGTGGCTGTATCACTCCCGGAGATGGCTGATAGATGCCAGCAGATAAGCAGCTCTCGGAAAAGTTGGTAGCACCTGGTCTACATCCCAAAGCCCGCTCTTAGAACCATCCCTTTCAAGGTCTTCTCGTTTTGGCGGCCTTGATTACCCTGTCCGTTGAAACATGAGCATGCACCGCTGTGCTTTGGACCCACGTCTTAGGCTTTGGCACCTTGGAGCCTCGGGGGCTTTTCACAACTTGTTTTGGCTGGATGTTTCTGGCTAGTTCCAACAAGCGCTGAACCAGTTTTTCCGCAGGGATAGCCATTCGCATTTAAGGAGTCGAGTGCATGGAGTTATTGCAGCGCCTGCTCGACAAGATCGACAGGTTTGAATTGCTGATCGCAGGACTGGTCGGCGCTGTCGTCGCAAGCTGGGTGGCACAAAGACGATCTGGCCGACTGGCGCGCCTGGCTGATCTTCCTGATCACCGGCATCGCTTGCTCGCTGTACCTGACGAGCAAGGTCAGCACCTATCTGGGTGTGACTGAGCCGAAGAATGTCGCGGCATTGGCTTCCTGCTGGGCACCTTCGGGCGGATCGCTCTTGCGGCCATCAACCGAGCCATCAGAGCCGCTGACCTCCGGGTGCTCATTCGCCAGCGGTTCGGGGGAGGCAATCCACCATGAGTTTTGAACTGATCAACTCTATCGCCTGCGGCTTTATTGCCTTGTGGGCGACTTGGTGTGTTCTGAGCGGTCGAGTGCGGGACGGAATCCTCGGCAAGCTGATCTAGTCAGCGATCGCCATCAGCGGGTTTGTGGTGATGAGCCGCAACCAGAACATCTTCATCATCGGCCCGACCACCGCCGGGATCACGCTTCACGTCTCGCTGGCCCTTGCCGGTATGCGTCACATCTTCATGGTCATCTGGTGGCGCCGGGTGAAGGCCTGGCTGTGCCGAACGCTGAACTGTGAGCACTGCATGCGTTGTGAAAAGACGCCGGGCGGGATCGAGCGGCGCGGCAAGTAGATCGCGCCACCATCTCATCGAAGTGGTCAGTACAGTTGCTACTCTAAACGAGCCTTCTTGATATCGCCGTGCTTGTTTTGCAGATAGATGGAATAGGGCAGCACGACAGTGTCTGTAACCGCTGAGAGCCCCATGTCGAGAACAATAAGTGCGGGCGCAGGATATCCATCGAAACCAGTGCTTCGCCGTGGTTCCGCGTCTAGCGTGCAGTAATTAAAGACTGTACCGCTGTAGATTCGCGGAACCGAGTCACAATGGGAATGCCAACGAGCCAGTTTATTGCTAGCCACGGCATCGTCCCGGAAGGTCGTGTTGATTGTTCCGCACCCGGTCACTGAAGCGGCCGCGAGCATCAAAACAATGTATCTGAAGGTCATTGGTCGATTCCGTTCGAAAGAAATGAATGGTAGCTGTTTATCTGGAGTGAAGAATTCCAATTTTCCAGGTCGCGACACGTTTCGCGAATCAGCAAATTGTGTCGCGACACGGGAGCAGCGCATGACCGCATAAATTCATGACATTGGGGATCAGCGATCACACCTGACCGTAACGGCTGAAGACGGTGTCCACGTGCTGCCCTGTGACCTTGTGCGTTCAGTGATCGCCGGCGAAAAACCATCCGCAATCCTGACAGAGCCAGTCATGCGCCGGATCATTGAAGAGTGGTTCGGAATGGTGATGGTGCGGTAGGCGTGCCGCAGGGATACTGCGGCTTTGACTTGGTTACTTGTATGCGAAGGTAATCTTAGCGCTGACTAGAGCCTGTCCGTTGATTGTTACCTTGCAGAATTTCACGGGGGTGGATTTTGCCCCGTCGGCCTCATCTGGCTCGCATTCAAGAAGGCCCGTCTTGTCACCGAATGGCAGTTGTTCGCCCTTTGTGGCTTTACTGAGGTCTATTCGGAACGGTTGACGGTAGTTCACGCCTGCGAGAACTTGTGGCTCGCCATCGCTCAGAAAGCCCGAGCGCGGAGTGGCGCACAGAGTACCTACAATCCGCTTGCCATCAATAATGTTGGCATCTGTGTAGCAAACAATTTTTCCAGCCTCGGTGACGAGATTAGAGGGACCCAAGTTGGTCCAGGTCTCTTCTGGAATCGCGACGCATCCGAAGAGAGTTGCGGCAGCAGTCCGGGTCGATCTACCACGCTTAGGACCGCAAGCTGAACCAGTGCTTCGACACTGTGCTGCCCGGTGAGCCGCTGTTTATCGGCATGGACTTCAACGTCGGCAAGATGGCGGCGATGTTTTTAACCTTGACGAAAAATCAGGCCCAGCCCCGCGCTGGGCTTTTTTGTACCTGCTGTTCGGCCAGAAAACAAAAAGCCCAGGCATACCCGGGCCAGTTGAGGGAACACATTCAGCGCGAATCAACCTCTTTTGCAGCCTGGGCGTTTGATCGTTCCTTGCGCCTGCGCAGCCAGCTGAAGAATGCATGTACCGGGTGTAAAAACGCAGCCAGTACGCACAGTAGCATGATGGTGAAAATGGCAATCAGCGGGAGGCTTTCGTGCGAGAACATGGTGGGGTACTCCTGTAGGCACTATGTTGGAACCCGCAGGCTAGACGCTTTGAGCCATGCTTGCGATGAACGTATGTTCATCCTTGGGCGCTTGAACTGTGCTACGGAGGGCTCACCAAAATGATCAATTGCAGAGGTGCGCGAGCGCCGGCCTTCAGTAAAGGCCAGCGCTGTGCGTGGAGTGATTACGCAGGTGTGTTATAAGCTGCGCTTGGGCAACTTCCAGTTCGGACGGATGAAGTGGCAGGTGTAGCCATTCGGTATCCGCTCCAGGTAGTCCTGGTGCTCAGGTTCCGCTTCCCAGAACGGCCCCGCCGGTTCGATTTCGGTGACTACTCGGCCCGGCCAGAGACCGGAAGCGTCAACGTCGGCGGCGGTATCCTCGGCGATGTCGCGTTGCTCTTCGCTGAGATAATAGATCGCCGAACGATAGCTGGGGCCGAGATCGTTGCCTTGGCGGTTGGGCGTACTCGGATCGTGGATCTGGAAGAAGAACTCGAGGATCTGCCGGTAGCTGATCACCGCCGGGTCGAAGATGATTTCGATGGCTTCAGCGTGGTTGCCGTGGTTGCGGTAGGTGGCGTTCGGTACATCGCCGCCGCTGTAACCGACGCGGGTTTCCAGCACACCGGGATAACGCCGCAGCAGGTCCTGCATGCCCCAGAAGCAGCCCCCGGCGAGAATCGCGGTTTCGGTTTGTCCGGTCATGATTTTTTGCCTCTCGGTGACTGTGGATACGGTTCTGGTTATGAGGGCGCATTGGCTATTTGCAAGCTTGCCTCAGGGCTACGGGCTGCTCGAACCGGTGTTTTCAACAAAAAGCCCTGACGATAAGGTCAGGGCATTGATGGGTTCGAGCGGTGAGTTCGGGACAATTCACGTCGAGTGATGGACTTTAAACACGACATCAATCGGTTATACGAACGCTTGCCCGAAAAAGCCCCTTGGCAGGCGCTGCGGCCCGGCCAGCGCGGTCAGGCGTTCGATCCACTCCGAACGCCAGTTTGACGCACCGTGATCAGCCTTGGTGTGGCGCGCTGCGCGGCGTGCGGCATTGCGCTGGGTCTTGCGTGCTTCTTTGTAGGCGTCGGTGTTGCGGCAGCTGCGGCATTTGACGCGATTGAGTTCCAGGCTTGAGGCAAGGTTGTCGCCCTTGTGACCACAAGCCAGATGTCCTTCTGTTTTGAAATGGATAACCATGAACCGTCTCCTGGGTGACGTGTACAGGTTTTGACCGCCCACACCTCGGGGCGTTCGGTACATCGGCCAGACGGTACGCCGGTTAGCTGTCGTTTATCGCGGTGCAGTCATCTGAAACGTGGCAGTGGCCGCTCGACCGGTTGTAGCGACGACAGGGTGCTGCGGATCAGCGGTGTGTCTTTTTCGATGTCGTTCAGTCGGTCGCGGATGCGCAAGGCAGTCGGATGGCCGCCTTGATGATCGACCCAGTCGGCGATTTCCTTGCAGGCCGCCGCCAGGCGAGCCTGACGGGAGTCGAGCAGGGTGAGGAGGGTGGTGATGGACTCTTTTTCGGACATGGAACACCTCCGTTCAGACAAACCGTTGAGAGGCAGCAAAAAGCCCGCGGGCTGCGAGCTCTCTGCCGTTGGGGCGCTGGTCCGTCAGCTGCTTTGAGTATAGACCCCGCCTGTCAATTGCATCAGCCGGCCGATTGTCGCGCCGGCAGCGGCGAGCTGGCCGCATTGAGCCGTCGGCATTCGCGTCGGGCATCTTCCTCAAGATCGTAGCCGTCGCCGATGAAGCCGCCGGTGCGGGTGTCGTTGATCCGAAACCAGCTGCTGGCCTCAGCGGGTTCATGTTGGCTTTCCCCGGCGCGGCGGCCGTGAATGATGATCTTGTTGCAGCGCTTCACGACAAAGATGTCTTCCATGGCGTCACCACAGCAAATAGGTGTCAGATCAACTATAGAAGCCTTGGCCAATCGTGCAAAAAATAGCCAGTCAGTTCGTCGGTTGCAGCCGCCACTCTGTGGCATGCCAATCCAGGTGGTGCGTCGGTTTCAACGCCTGTAGAAACTCAGTGTCGTGGGAAACCGCAAAAATTGCGCCGGGAAACGTCTGCAATGCCTGCTCGAAAGCCTGAACCGATGGTAGATCCAGATGATTGCTCGGCTCATCGAGCAGCAACAATTGCGCAGGTGTCTTGCCCCACAAGGCCACCGCCAGCGCGGCTTTCAAACGTTCTCCACCGCTCAGTGAAGCGCTCGCTCGAGTGACCCGCTGCGCGTCCAGTTGCAGATGCGCCAGATGGCTGCGCAATTCGCTCTCACTCAACGGACTCTGCAGCGCGAGCAGTTGCTCGATGACGCTGAGACGGTCATCCAGCAGCTTCAGATGCTGGTCCAGATAAGCCGCAGGAACATGGGTGATGCATTCGCCGCTGGCGGGATGCATTTGACCTGCGAGCACTCTGAGCAACGTCGATTTGCCGCAGCCATTCGGACCATTGACGGCGACGCGCACAGGACCGCTCAGCGTGAGATTGAACGGTTGCGCCGGCAACCATGGCACGCAGGCATCAATCAGCGTACAGACTTTGCGCGCAGCAGGCACTGCGCTGCCGGGCAGGTTCATCAGCACCGCATCATCCGCGAGCACTTTGGCATAGGCATCGCGCACCCGTGCATCAAGCTCCGATTTGCGCTGCTGATGACCATGACGCACCTGGCCCATGATCTGCCTCGCCGCACCTTTGAGGCCGGCGCGTTCGAAGCCCGAGACGTTGGCGGTTTTGGCTTTGCGCAGTGAGCGGGCGGCATGCCGCTGGATGGTGTCGTGCTCGTTTTGCAAGCGCTGCTGCTCGCGCCGGCGCTCGGTTCGGCTTTGATCCAGCGTGGCTTGCGCCGCCGCCTGATGGATCTGTCGTTGCTGCTGGTAAACGGAAAAATTGCCGCCGTACACCGTGACACCCAGCGGCGTCAGCTCGACGATACGCTGCATGCGCTCAAGCAATTGCCGGTCGTGACTGACGACGATCAATCCACCGCGCCAGCGTTCCAGTTCGCTCATCAACCAGTCGCGGCCGGGGCCGTCGAGATGATTGGTCGGCTCATCCAGCACCAACAGGCGCGCCGGACTCAGAAGCGCCCCGATCAACGCCAGCCGCGCTTGCTGGCCGCCGCTCAGCGGTTGGGTCAGATCCGTGGGAGCAATGTCCGGCAGACCGGCGTTATCCAGTGATTGGCGCAGACGTTCGGGCAGATCCCAGCGCTCGCCGAGGATGTCGAAATCCTCTGCTGCCGCCTCGCCAGACTGCAGCCGTTGCAATGCGCAAAGAGCGGCCGCGGTGCCGGTGGCGTCGGCCACGGTCTGCCGCGCATCGGCGGTGAATGTTTGCGCCACATAAGCCAATGGAACCGAGCAGGTGACGCTACCGGCAGTTGGTTGCAAGTGCCCGGCGATCAGCTTGGCCAGCACGCTTTTACCGACGCCGTTGCGCCCGACGATGGCGGTGTGGGTGTGATCGAATTGCAGATTCAGGTCGTTGAAAATCGTCTCGCCATTAGCGAACTGAAAACTGGTTTGATTCAGGGAGACGAGGGCAGGCGTACGCGAGACGTGAGTCATCGGCACCTCCGAAAAATGTCGTGAAGACTGACAGGCGCTATTCAGCGCTTATCGCGATTACATTTTCAGAAGGCTTGATTGTTCACTGTCTGCGGTCATCCGGACGGGGGAAAGGTGGCTAGCCTAGATCACCCATCCGCCGCGATCAAGACGCGTCCATCATTTGCTCGAGAAACATCGCCAGCGCCACTTCCTCGGAGCGCAAGCCCTTGCGCACCCTAGGGCGTGGCAGTTCGGCCAGCGCGCCGAGCAGGAAACGCTCGACCACGGCCGGATGGATGTAGCACTTGCGGCACACCGCCGGGGTGTTGCCCAGCTGTTTGGACACGCTCTTGACCATCTCCACCACATGCCGTTTCGCCTCGGCTTCCGACTCCCATTGCAGTTCGCGCAATACCGCCAGAGCCAGTGCGCTGCCGGCCCAGGTGCGGTAATCCTTGGCGGTGAAGTCAGCGCCGGTGAGGGTTTGCAGGTAGCTGTTGACGTCGTGGGAACTGACGGTGTGCCGCTCGCCGTTTTCGTCCAGATACTGGAACAGATTCTGTCCGGGGATTTCCAGGCAGCGCTTGATGATGCGCGCCAGGCGACGATCCTTGACGGTGATCTGGTGTTCGATGCCGCTCTTGCCGCGAAACTGGAACAGAATCGCGCTGCCGTTGACCTCGACATGCCGGCTGCGCAGGGTGGTCAAGCCATAGGAGCGGTTGTCCCGCGCGTATTGGGTATTGCCGACACGAATCAATGTGGCGTCGAGCAGCGTGATGACCGTGGCCATGACTTTGTCGCGGCTGAAGCCGGGGGCGTCCAGCAGGGTTTCAAGCTGTTTGCGCAACTTCGGCAATGCCATGCCGAACTCACGCAAGCGCGAGTACTTGTCGGCATCACGCACCTCGCGCCAGCGCGGGTGATAGCGATACTGCTTGCGGCCCCGGGCATCGCGTCCGGTGGCCTGCAAATGGCCACGCGGATCGGCGCAGATCCACACGTCGGTGTAGGCCGGCGGCACTGCCAGCGAATTGATCCGTTTGATCTCATCAGGGTCGGTGATGCGCTGCCCGGCCGGATCGAAATAGGCGAACTTGCCGCGCAGCTTTTTACGGGTGAGGCCGGGTTGGGTATCGTCGACGTAATGCAGGTCGGGCGGTAAGACGTCGGCTAGTGCGGTGTCGGGCATGGCGGTGTCCTTGGCGAATCGCTCTGTTACAGCGATTGACCGCGCGCCGTGGCCGTCGTGCCAACCAATTCAGGCCAGCACGGCGACGGCCTTGATCTGCGCCCATAAATGCTGGCCCGGGTGGATGCCGAGCTGATCCCGGGAAAACCGCGTGATCCGCGCCAACAGCGGTGTGCCGCCGGCATCCAGACGAATCAGCACATGCGCGGCATTGTCCGCCGCCAGCTCGCTGACCACGGTCACCGGCAAGCGATTGAGGATGCTGCTGGCCTCGCTGTTGTGCAGGGCCAGACTGATATCGCGGGCGTGCACCTTGCAGCGCAGGGCCTGACCGACCGCCATCGGCGCGTGAGTCACACGGATGTTCATGGCAGTCGCCGGCAATTGCAGACTCAGCAACTGGTACTCGGCATCATAGGCGCTGACCTGGCCTTCGATGATCACTCCGGCGTCATCGCCCAACGCCATTGGCAGGTCAAGGCGCGCGAGGGTTTCGCCAATCGGGCCGCTGGCCAGGGCCTTGCCGTCGCTGAGCAGCACCAGATGATCGGCCAGGCGGGCGACCTCATCCTGCGCATGGCTGACGTAAAGCACCGGGATGTCCAGCTCGTCGTGCAGACGTTGCAGGTACGGCAGGATTTCGTTTTTGCGCTGGCTGTCGAGAGCGGCCAATGGCTCATCCATCAGCAACAGTTTCGGGCTGGTCAACAGCGCGCGGGCGATGCCGACACGTTGGCGTTCGCCGCCGGACAGATGCTGCGGATGACGCTCCAGCAAATGACCGATGCCCAGCAGTTCGGTGGCTTGCGCCATGTCGACCCGGCGCTGGGCCTTGGCAATGCGTTTAAGGCCAAATTGCAGGTTGGCCAGCACTGACAGGTGCGGAAACAAACTGGCTTCCTGGAACACGTAACCGATTGCACGTTTGTGCGGCGGGACAAAAATCCGCCGTTCGCTGTCCTGCCAGACTTCGTCGTTGATCTGGATGAAACCCTGCTCGGCTCGCTCAAGCCCGGCGATACAGCGCAGGCAAGTGGTTTTGCCCGACCCGGAATGACCATACAGCGCAGTCACGCCACGCCCCGGCAAGTGCAGATCGACATCCAGGCTGAAACCCGGATAAGTGATTTTCAGACGTGCATCAATCATCGATCAGCTCCAGCCCGCGCGGGTCTTGCGGCTGGAGTAGAGCGCCAGCAACACCAGAAACGAAAACACCAGCATCGCCCCGGCCAGCCAATGGGCCTGGGCATATTCCATCGCCTCGACATGGTCGTAGATCTGCACCGAGACCACGCGCGTCTTGTCGGGAATGTTGCCGCCGATCATCAGCACCACGCCGAATTCACCAACGGTATGCGCGAAACCGAGGATCGCCGCCGTCACAAAACCGGGGCGGGCCAACGGCAGAATCACGCTGAAAAAAGTGTCCCAGGGATTGGCGCGCAAGGTTGCGGCCACTTCCAGTGGGCGGGTGCCGATGGCAGAGAACGCGTTCTGCAACGGTTGCACCACAAACGGCATGGAATAGATCACCGAACCGATCACCAGCCCGGTAAAACTGAAGGTCAGAGTGCCCAGACCCAGCCATTGCGTGAAGTGGCCGAGAAAGCCATTGGGCCCCATCGCCAGCAGCAGATAAAAGCCGATCACGGTCGGCGGCAGTACGAGGGGCAGGGCGACGATAGCGCCGATGGGGCCACGCAGCCAGGAACGGCTGCGCGACAACCACAGGGCAATCGGCGTGCCGACGACCAGTAGGATAGCGGTGGTCAGGGACGCCAGTTTCAGGGTCAGCCAGATCGCCGCGAAGTCGGCACTCGTCAGCGACATTTAGAGCTGGTAACCGTAGGACTTGATCACCGCAGCGGCTTTCGGGCCCTTGAGGTATTCAACCAGCGCTTTGGCAGCGGCGCTGTCCTTGCCTTTGTTGAGAATCACCGCGTCCTGTTTGATCGGTTCGTGCATGCTCGCTGGAACGATCCACGCCGAACCGCTGGTGACCTTGCCGTCCTTGTAGATCTGCGACAGTGCGACAAAACCCAGTTCGGCGTTGCCGGTGGACACGAACTGGTAGGCCTGGGTGATGTTCTGGCCTTCGACGATCTTCGCCTTGGTCGCCTCAGTCAGATTGAGTTTTTCCAGCACTTGAGTAGCGGCCAGACCGTATGGCGCGGCTTTCGGATTGGCGATGGACAGGTGCTGGTATTCATTCTTCTTCAGGACTTCACCTTTGGCGTCGACATAACCTTCTTTCGCCGACCACAGCGCCAGGGTGCCGATGGCGTAGGTGAAGCGCGAACCCTTGACGGTGTCGCCTTCTTTTTCCAGTTTTTCCGGCGTGGTGTCGTCCGCCGAGAGGAACACTTCGAACGGCGCGCCGTTTTTGATCTGGGTATAGAACTGACCGGTGGCACCGTAGGCGGCGACCAGTTTGTGCCCGGTGTCTTTTTCGAAATCGGCAGCAATTGCCTGGATCGGCGCGGTGAAGTTGGCGGCAACGGCCACCTGCACTTCATCAGCCTGAGCGGTACCGAAGGCGAATACCGAAAGCAGGGTGGCCAGGCAGGTTGGGGCAAAACGTGGGGCACGAATGGTCATGTAACAGCTCCGTTATGGGCGAGTGCAGAGGGCAGTTATTGTTGGAGGTGGACTGCACCGATGCGAAGGGTGGAACGCTATATAGCGAAATATATAGCGAAATGCCGCTAAACAGGAAGTGCTGGTGAACACAGGGTGAGGTGGTGCCATGTCTCACCCTGCGCCGGATCAGCGGCGGAGCAGTTTTGCCAGAGCGCCATCCGCCAGTTGCCGGGTCAGATCAGCGCTGTTCAGCTCTTCGCCCAATGGGAACGCCTGACCGGCCCAGAGGTTGCTGAACTGCGCTTCACTTTTGGCACGCAACGGTATCAGCGCCCCGCCGGCCAGCGGGAAGGCCGGAGCTTTCGGTGACATCGGGCCGATTTCGCGCATCACCCGATTGAGAATGCCGCGAGCCGGGCGGCCGGTGAACAGGTTGGTAATCGCAGTTTCACTTTCCTTGGCGCTGCGCAGCGCCTGGTGATGCGAGGCGCTGACTTTCGCTTCCGGTGTGAACAGATACGCGGTGCCGACCTGCACCGCTGACGCACCGAGTACCAATGCTGCGGCGACACCGCGTGCATCGGCAATGGCGCCGGCAGCGATCACCGGCACCTTGACCGCATCGACGATCTGCGGCACCAGCGCAAAAGTGCCGACCTGACTGCTCAAATCATCGCTGAGAAACATCCCGCGATGCCCGCCAGCCTCGTAACCCATGGCGATGATCGCGTCGCAACCGTTTTGCTCAAGCCACATCGCTTCATCGACAGTGGTGGCGGACGAGAGGATTTTCGCGCCAGTGGCCTTGACCCGATCCAGCAGGGATTTTTCCGGCAGACCAAAGTGAAAGCTCACCACCTCAGGACGAAACTCTTCGAGCACGGCGCACGCTGCCGCATCGAATGGCGCGCGGTTGGAAACCGGTGTCGGTGCGTCGAAATCCACGCCCAATTCGCGGTAGTAAGGCTCCAGCAGGTTTTTCCAGTCTTGCGCGCGCTGTTCATCGGCGGCCGGTGGCTGGTGGCAGAAGAAATTGACGTTGAACGGTTTGCGGGTGTGCTCGCGAATGGTCCTCAGCTCTTCGCGCAACTGCTCGATGCTCAGCATTGCGGCAGGCATCGAACCCAAGCCGCCGGCGTTGCACACGGCGATCACCATTGCCGAAGTCGTGGCGCCGGCCATCGGGGCCTGAATGATCGGCAGCTCGATGCCGAGCAGGTCAAGAATGCGAGTGTCAGGCCATTGGCTCATGAAAGCGGTTCTCCGAACGATGAAACGGGGCAGGGACGGCAGAGCCGGTTTTTTAACAGCAAAACCGGACTCGGGGCCAGTCTGAATTTTCAATGCAGCCATCAGCGGCGATGAAAACCGCCGCCCCCGCCGCCCCCAAATGAGCGGTTCATGACTTGCGAGGAGTTGTGAAAGTTGTTGGTGCGCTGGTTGCCGAAGTTGCGCGCAGCAGACTCGCGATTGAGGTTCTGCAGTTGCGCATTGTTGTTGACCGGCGCCGTGCGGGCCGGGCTGCCCTTGACCATCGATTGCCAGCCGTTGTCGGTTTTCTTGTAGACGTTGCCGTCGCGCCCGGCATAGACGTTGTCGCCAACCCGTGCGGCGCCGCCGTTGCGGCCTTTCACGCCGGCATACTGCGTGGTCTTGTCGGTGTTGGGGTTGTACACCGCGCCACGATTGGCGGTGACCTGGGTGCCGGTGCGAGCATTACCTGCGGTGACCCGGCCACCGGCGATGGCGCCACCATTCGGCCCGACCACTTCACCGCTGCGTCCAGCCGCGTAGTTGCCGGTGTAGGCGTTGTGCACCGCGCCGCGTTGGCCTGCCGCCGCAATGCCGGTGCGCGAGTTATAGGACGAGCCAACCTGACCGGCCCAGCGATTGCCGGTCCAGGCGTTGTAGCCGGCGCCATAGCGGCTGACGGTCGCGCGATCCCCCCACTGACGATAAATGTTGCCGGTGGTGCCTGCCCAGCCACCGGGCCCCCAGGCCACAGCACCGCCACGATAGCCATAAGCGGCGCCGCCCCAGGCCAGTGGCGCGGGGTACAGGCGCGGGCCCCAGGCGTAACCCCAGCCATAATTGCCCCACCATGGATAAGCGCCCCAGCCCCAACCCATCGCCACGGTGTTGCCGCCCCAGCTCCAGCCGAAGCCGAAACCGAAGGTCCAGCCTGTCCACGGCGTATAGCGCATGGCGACGCCGAAACCGTAGGTAACCGGTGGCCCATACCAGACGCTGCCGACCCACGGCGTGTAAGGATAACCGGTGCCGTAGACCACCACGCCGGTGGCCGGATCCAGATTCGACCCTTGATAACCCGGGGTATAGCCGACCACCACGGTGTCGCCGCTGGACTCATAGACTTTGACGTAGGTGAGGTAATGCATCGGCGAACTCGGCGGGATCGAATAGATCACCGCCGGCACCGAACTGGCGACGCTCCATGGTCCGTTCACCGACGTGGCGCTGAACCAGATACCGTTTTCCACCGCATACCAGTTGTCGTTGTCGACACGAATAATCGGCGTCGCGCTGTTGACCACGTATTGCAGTGATGTGGGGTTGATCGCCTTGAGTTGCGGTTCGCCATCGAACTGAGGTGCGGTCATTTTCACTGCGCTTTTCTTGATCGCCGAGGTTTGCGGGATGGTCGCCGCGATCGCGGCTTCCTTGGCCTGCGGTGTGCCGGCGACCGAAGCCTTGACGTTCTCTTTCGGGCTGTCATCCGGGATGTTGGCGAAATCTGCCGGCAGTTTGTCCGCCGGGGTAAACGTCCATGGGCCGCGCATGTCGGCAGCGCGAAACCAGCGCCCGGAGATCAGCACGTAACTGTTCTGGTCGCCGATTTCCTTGAAGATGTGCCCGGTGGTGTTGCTCACGTAGAGCAGGCTGGTGCCCTGAATCGGTAGCCACTGCGCTGCGCCGTCGGTGACGATCAGCTCAGTGGGCGTGGTGGCGATGAAGATTTTCGGCTGCGGCGGTCTGGCCAGATTTGGCACCTTGTCTTTCGGATCACTCTGCCCGGTCAGCAAATCGACCTGACGGTTCTGGATCGCCGCCTGTTTGGCCTTCTCCAGATCGGCCGGCGGCGTGGTCAGACGGGTGTATGCGCCGCTGAGGCTGTCAGCGACCATCCAGCCATCGAACACATGCAGGTAGTGCTTGCCCTCGGCGTCCTTGAGCAATAGCGGGCGAGTGTTGATCACCCGCTGCAGCGCGGTGCCGTCGACCGCCCGGTACACGGCGTCGCCATCGATGTAGACGAGCAGTGCGGGAACGTCGGAACTGATGATCGTCGGCGGGGTGTTTTCCAGCGGCGCGCTGTCGGCTTTCTGCTCGGCCGACAGTACGCCGACGGCGGCTTCAAGTTGATCGAGGGAGATGGTTTTCTTGCGACTTTCGGCATCTTTCTGCAGCGCGCCGAGCCAGACGTCGGCCTGACTGGCGTCGGCAGGGAAGTCGGCCTTGATGATCTTGTACTGATCCAGTGCGACCCAGCGCGTGGCCTTGTCGACCAGCGTGTGCGCGCTGAACTGGACGATGCCGAAGGTGGGTTTGCCGTCGGCGCCGGTGGCTTCGACGGCAGCCCGGGCATTGAGGGTGTAGCCATCCCAGCTGTCGAGTTGCGGCTGGTAAACAGTCAGTTTGGCCTTGCCGCTGCTGATCACTTGCGGCCACGTCGGCGCGCTCGGGGCAGCGTCGGCAGCGACAGGTTTGCTGGCGGTAGCCGGGGCAGCCCAAGGGTTGCCAACCGTCAGCAGGCACAGCATCAGTATCGCAAGCAACGAGCGCGGGTAAGACATTGTCAGCTCCATCGACAGGGCCGCTTTCAGCAGGATGGCAGCGAAAGCACGACCGTCGAAAAAGCATAGCCGCCCACTTCACAATTACCGGGCGGATTCGCGAATTGGCGCAAAGTCGGGTGGGGCAATGTGTTGCTTTGTGTTATTTCAGGGCACGAGGATTTGAATCCATTGATTGAGAGGCAGCCATGTTCAACGGCATTTTGATCGACAAAGACGACAGCGGTTACCGCGCCAGCCTGCAGCAGATCAGCGAAGCGCAGTTGCCTGAAGGCGACGTGACGGTGAAGGTCGCGTACAGCACGCTGAACTTCAAGGACGGACTGGCGATTACCGGCAGCAGCCCGGTGGTGCGCAAGTTCCCGATGGTGCCGGGAATCGACTTGGCGGGCACGGTCGAGGTCAGTTCGCATCCCGATTACCAGGTCGGTGATCAGGTGCTGCTCAACGGCTGGGGCGTGGGCGAGAGTCACTGGGGCGGGCTGGCGCAAAAGGCGCGGCTCAATGGCGACTGGCTGATTCCGTTGCCCAAAGCCTTTACCGCGGCGCAAGCCATGGCCATCGGTACCGCCGGCTACACGGCGATGCTGTGCATTCTGGCGCTGGAGCGTAACGGCGTGACCCCGGATCAGGGCGAAGTGCTGGTGACTGGTGCCAATGGCGGAGTGGGCAGTTTCGCCATCGCCTTGCTCAGCAAACTCGGTTATCGCGTGGTGGCGTCCACCGGCCGGGTGTCCGAGCATGAGTACCTGAAGCAACTGGGTGCCAGCGAGATCATCGATCGCGCAACTTTGTCTGAGCCGGGCAAGCCCTTGGCTAAGGAACGCTGGGCCGCAGTGATCGATTCGGTCGGCAGTCACACCTTGGCCAACGCCTGTGCCAGCACCCGCGCCGAAGGCACGGTGGCGGCCTGCGGCTTGGCTCAAGGCATGGATTTTCCGGCGTCGGTTGCACCGTTCATTCTGCGCGGTGTGACCCTGGCCGGAATCAACAGCGTAACCCAGCCCAAGGCACGGCGGATCGAGGCCTGGGCGCGCCTGGCCAAGGATCTGGACTTCGCCCTGTTGCCTTTGATCAGCCATGAAATCGCCCTCAGCGAAGCCATCGACGCGGCGCCAAAACTGCTCGCCGGACAGCTTCGCGGCAGGGTTGTGGTCGACGTCAATCGCTGACAGAGTAGGCGTCATTGCGGCCCTGTGTGGCCGCACTTCTATACAGGGAGCCGCAATTTCGATGGATTTGAAACGACAGCAAATCGACGCCTTCACCGTTGCTGGCCTGCAGGTTCGCACCACCAACGCCGCAGAGCACCAAGCCGAAACCGCGAAAATCGGCCCGATGTGGGGCCGGTTTTTCGGCGAGGAGTTGGCCGAATCCATTCCCGGCAAGTCAGCCAATTCGCCGATTTATGGCGTGTATTCGGCTTACGAGTCGGATGCTTCGGGTGCGTTTGACGTTACCGCTGGCGTTGCCGTGAATGCTTCAGTCAAAGACTTTGAGTCCGTGCGGATCGAAGCGGGCGAGTATCTGGTGTTCGAAGCGCAGGGGCCGTTGCCTGATGCGGTCATCTCGACCTGGGGAAAGATCTGGGACTTCTTTGCAGCCAATCCGCAGATTCAGCGCCGTTACGCTACCGACTTCGAGGCCTATACCGGCCCCGAGTCCGTGTCGGTCTACATCGGCGTGCGCTAAGACTGGGTTTCGCGTTCCAGCAACTGGCGCTTACGCTCTACGCCCCAGCGATACCCCGACAGATTGCCATCGCTACGCACCACGCGATGGCAGGGGATTGCCACGGCCAGACGGTTGGCGCCGCAGGCTTGCGCCACGGCGCGCATGGAGGTTGGCGCGCCAATGCGTTGGGCGATTTCGGCGTAACTGGCGGTGCGACCCACTGGAATCTCCCGCAACGCCTGCCACACCCGTTCCTGAAACGCTGTGCCACGCACATCCAGTGGCAAGTCGAGGCCCAGCGCTGGCGCTTCGATGAAACCCACCACTTTGGCGATCAATTGCTCGAATCCGGCGTCGGCGCCAATCAGGTTTGCGTTGCGGAACTGATCCTGCAGATCGCACACCAGTTGGTGCGGATCGTCGCCCAACAGAATCGCGCACACGCCGCGCTCACTCTGCGCCACCAGAATCGCCCCGAGCGAACATTGGCCAACGGCAAAATGAATGTCGTTGTTGCGTCCAGCCGCGCGGTAGTCGCCGGGTTTCATCCCCAGCACCTTGTCGGCTGACTCATAAAAGCGGCTGTTGGAATTGAAACCCGCGTCGTACAGCGCATCGGTCACCGTGCCGCCATCCGCGAGCCGTTCACGCACCCGGCGCGAACGATGCGCCGCCGCGTAACCCTTTGGTGTCAGGCCGGTTGCGGCCTTGAACACCCGATGAAAATGGAAAGGACTGAGGCCGGCGGTTTCGGCGAGTTCATTGAGTGCGGGCACTGTTTCACTCGACTCGATCTGCCGACAGGCCATCGCCACGGTCGCGGCGTGCTGGCTGGCGACTTCAGTCTGATCCTTGCTGGTGCGCTTGCTTGGGCGGTAACCCGCCGCCTCGGCAGCTTGAGCACTTTCGAAGAACTCGACGTTCTGCGGCTTGGGCAAACGTGAAAGGCTGCTGGGGCGGCAGTAGATGCCGGTGGTTTTCACCGCATAGACAAACTGTCCGTCGGCCCGCGGGTCACGTGCAACGACGGCGGCCCAGCGTGGATCGGTTTCAACGTTGATGAGGGGTGAAAGCTTTTTCATGGCGAGTAGTCCGTTGACCTGTTTGATTCAGGTTAATCAGCGGCGATGTTGGTAACACTCCGGGCCTTGCGGTCAAACTTTTCAGTTCACCCGGCGACACGCAAGGTCAGGTTGATCCGGCGTTCGCCCAACTGTTGATGCCGCCCGGGTTTGATCGGCAGTACGCCGTGAAAGCGCAAGCGATCAACCCCGCCCCAGATCACCATGTCGCCATGCAGCAGAGGAATGCGCTGGCTTTTGTCGCTACGGGCAAAACCACCGAACAGGAACATCGCCGGCAACCCCAATGACAGCGAAACGATCGGCGCCGCGTAGGCATTTTCGTCTTTGTCCTGATGCAAAGACATTTTCGCGCCGGGGACATATTGGTTGATCAGGCAGGAGTCTGGATGAAAGTCGGCAAATCCAGCGCGCTGTGCTGCTTTGCGCGCCAGTTCTGACAACACTTCTGGCATCGCCGGCCAGGGCTGGCCACTCAGCGGGTCGACGGTGCTGTAGCGATAACCGCTACGGTCGGTGATCCAGCCCAGGGTTCCGCAACTGCTGGTGCCCACCGACATGCTGAAACCGCCCGGGGTCATCATGTGGCGCAACGGTGCTACGGCGAGAATGGCTTCCAACGCTGGCAATAGTTGATCGATCACCGGCAAAGCGAAGCCGCGCAACACCCACGATTGTTCGCCGATCTGCTCGGCGCGGGGTTGTTGCTCGGGTTCGTGGTCGGCGAACAGGTCGAAGGTGGTCGGGTGCATGGCGTTCATGATGCGTCGTGGAAGATGATGCCCAGAGTATGCCGATTTCCGCTGTGCAGGCGACTGACGCCGTGACGCATGGTCACTCGATAATCGCCGCGTGTGCCGCTGACCGGGCGCTGGTTGACCGCGAAAATAACCGCGTCACCCTTGTGCAGATCCACGACGTGAGGGCGCGACTGCATGCGTGGACGCTGCTCGGTCAGAACGAACTCACCACCGGTAAAATCCTCTCCGGGCAGCGACAGAAGAATCGCCACTTGCAGTGGGAAAACCAGTTCTCCGTACAGATCCTGATGCAGGCAGTTGTAGTCCTGCGGACCGTATTGCAACAGCAAGGGTGTCGGCCGCAGCTGGCCGGCAGCCTGACAGCGCTGCACAAACTCGGAATGGGTTGCGGGAAAGCGTACAGGCACATTCATGCGTTCGTACCAGCGGTTGGCCAGTGGCACCAGGCGCGGGTAAAACGCAGTGCGCAGACGTTCGATGGCTGTCGGCAGGGGATAGCTGAAGTACTTGTATTCCCCGCGACCGAAACCGTGGCGGGCCATGATGACCTGCGAACGAAACGGTTCGGTCTGCGAATACAGGGCGCTCAAGCGTTCACAGGTTTGCGCCGACAGCAACGAGCGGACGATGGCATAGCCATATTGATCCAGATGCTGTTCGAGGCTTGCCCAATCGAGCGCATCCAGCCGAGACGGGGACATTGACATGCTGACTCCTGAACCCTTTGGTCGAGGCTGTCAGTCTGGGCAAATACCGGCGGCAGAACACTCCGCCGCTTGCGGTCGAATCCCGTAATGTGGTGTTACAGGGCTTTGCTCACGGCGATGTCGCTGATCACGTCTTCGGTGGTGCCATGGATGGCATCCAGTGCGGCCTTGGCCTCTTCGACGGTGCCGTTTTCCAGTTGCGCGAACTCGAAACGGCGTTCACCGTTGAGCTTGTATTTGATGACGTATTTGGTCGTTTGGGCCACGGTCGTGCTTACCTTTGCGTTAGGGGCGACTCAGCTCAGCTCAGCTCAGCTCAGCTCAGCTCAGTTTGGAGCTGGAGCGGCGGATGATCTTGATCGAGTGGGTCAGGGTCGGCTTGCGCGTGACGCTGATGGCGCGACGATTGACGGTGTCGATGGTGATGTTCCAGAAACCGGTGCTCGGCGCGGTGATGCGCGCAGGAAACGTGTCGAAAGCGCCGCCGTGGTAGGTGTGGCGGCCGCCGTTCTTGAACGCGCGGAAGTTGGCGTCGTTCATCAAGCGGATGTTGCAGGTTTGCGAGCATTGGATGACGACGATGTCGTCTTCGTTGAGGTGCTCGCGCTGGTGAATGAATTTCATGGGCGCCTCCAGAAGGGCTTTTTCTACTAAATCAAAACGATAGCATGTGCGATTGGCGCAGTTTATCAGCCCGAACGGGTTATTATCCCGCCGTCGAGCGCTGCTTTGACAATTAAAAACAGTTATTCGCGATTCCATGCGGGTTTAATGGAGTAAGCCTCGGAGAAAAATGGCATTACTGCTGTCCGAGGGTCTTTATGGGAGGTATTTGTATGAAGTGGGGTGTGGTGTGTCTGCCGTTGATGTTGGTCGTGGGTGGTTGCGCGAGTGTTTCCGAAATCAACGAAACCTTGCCCACCATGAGCGTGATTTCCGGCAAGAAACCCCATGAGTATGCTCAGTGCCTGGCCGACAAGCTTGCCAACAGCCGCGGCGCGCTGCAGATGCAGCCGCACAAGGATGGCGTGCGAGTGATTGTTCCCGGGAAATTTTCCACCGGCGCGGCTGCGGTGTTTGATATCGAAGACCGTTCCGGCGGCAGCAGCATCAAGCTGCATGAGCGGATGTCCAATGTGCCGGTTCGTCCCCGTGACGTGCAAAACGCCGCCAATGCCTGTATTTCCGGCTGATAGAATAGCGGCCATCAGCACCGATGCCGTCACAGTCTTGCTGTGACGGCATTTTCATTTCTGGAGTCGCGCATGAAGCGAGAGCAAGTACGGGAACGGCATGCAGAGGGCCTTATCTCTGCCACGCATGTGATTCAAAATCCGGCGAACCCGGGCGAGTGGATCGTGTTTTTCAAGAAGAGCGCCGGTCGCAGCTATTTTCTGGTGGACGATAACGACGAAGTCGAATCCTTTGCCCGGCTCGACGACCTGATCGAGATCGTGCGCGGGCTCGGGATCAAGTTCGCCGAGATCCACATGTAGGGTCTATTTGCAGACCACCACCACACTGCGGTTCTTGTAGTTGCCGACATCGACTCCCAGGGTCTTGTCGCTTTCCTTGGGTGCCGGTGTGCCGTCGGTACCGACGATGCGATAGCCGGTGCCGGCGCAGGAGGCGTCAGCCTTTTCGTAGCAGGTGGCCCAGGAGTTGGCTTCCCCGGAGCAGTCGATGCTCAAGCCCTGTTCGCCGTTGTTCAGGTAGGTGGTTTCCGAGGTGGCACAGCCACCGAGGGCCAATACCGCGATCAGCGGCAGCATTCTGTTCATGTTCATAAGTGTGTCGTCTTCAGCGAGGGAGGGGCTAAACGCTCTGACAGCGCCAGCATGAAAAGGTTATAGCGATTGGCCACTTGTTTTCATCATGCTGCGAGCGGCCACAAAAAAGCCCTGCACAAGGGCAGGGCTCGGCGCGTGTCGCAACAGATCAGTCCTGATCTTTGCCACGGCGTTTGGACGACGCAGGGGTGTCGGTGAATACCGACGCTACATCAGTCGCCAGCTGCTCGCTGTCGAAAGGACCGGCGATGTGTTCGCCATTGGTCGTGGTCAGGTTCCACTTGCCGTCTTTCTTGTCGATCACATACCCGTTGATGATTTTTACCGCGGCCATCTATCTGTCTCGTTCGCTGGTTCAAAGGCGCCATGATACCGACAAATACTCACATTGGGGGATGATGAGCGTATGGTGATGCAGCGCATTTGCGTGTTTGAGCTACTCTGTTTTCGCGGGTCGAAGTCGCCAACGGAACTATCGGCGAGAATATTTCTCTATGTTGGCATCGGTTAGCCAGTGCGGGGCATTGTAAGGTGCACGCCGCCTGATTAGACTGCGCCGAAACTCGTACACACAGCCCTTTCAAGGACTTATATGATCAAGAAATGCTTGTTCCCAGCAGCCGGTTACGGTACTCGCTTCCTGCCAGCGACTAAAGCCATGCCCAAAGAAATGCTGCCGGTGGTAAACAAGCCACTGATCCAGTACGGCGTTGAAGAAGCTCTGGACGCTGGCCTGACTGAAATCTCGATCGTGACCGGTCGTGGCAAGCGCGCTCTGGAAGACCACTTCGACATCAGCTATGAGCTGGAAAACCAGATCAAAGGCACCGACAAGGAGAAATACCTGGTCGGCATCCGCAAGCTGCTCGACGAGTGCTCGTTCTCCTACACCCGTCAGACCGAAATGAAAGGTCTGGGCCACGCGATCCTCACCGGTCGCCCGCTGATCGGTGACGAACCGTTCGCCGTGGTACTGGCGGACGACCTGTGCGTCAACCTCGAAGGCGACGGCGTACTGACCCAGATGGTCAAGCTGTACAAGCAGTTCCGCTGCTCGATCATCGCCATTCAGGAAGTCGATCCGCAGGAAACCAGCAAGTATGGCGTGATCGCCGGCGAGATGATCCGCGACGACATCTACCGCGTACACAGCATGGTCGAGAAGCCAAAGCCGGAAGACGCGCCGTCGAACCTGGCGATCATTGGTCGTTACATCCTGACCCCGGACATCTTCGACCTGATCGAACAGACCGAGCCAGGCAAGGGTGGTGAAATCCAGATCACCGACGCCCTGATGAAGCAGGCCCAGAACGGCTGCGTCATGGCCTACAAGTTCAAGGGCAAGCGTTTTGACTGCGGTGGCGCCGAAGGCTACATCGAAGCCACCAACTTCTGCTTCGAGAACTTCTACAAGACCGGCAAGGCTTACTGATAGCGCCGGACCTGCATCGCGAAGGGTGTGAAAGCACCCAAGTGAACGCACCCACAAACGCCCCGACTTGTTCGGGGCGTTTGTTTTTGTGCTGGAACAATCCTTGATCCTGGTGGTGCAATTTATTGGCGCCCTGTGAGCGCGCTGGCTGCTCTTTAAGGGAGGAGGGTACGTGCGAGCATGCTGGCTGCTCCGATTTTCCTCAGGCGGTACAGTAGAGCCCCATAAAGCGGGCTACCTGACCGCCCAAAACGAAAAAAGCTCCGTATCTTGCGATACGGAGCTTTTTCTTTACTCGTTACACCGGTTGCGATCTCTCGAAACCGATGCCTTCCGAGCGGTTACTGCTGCACGACATTCGCTGCGGCAGGGTCGACCTTTTTCGGCTTCATCAGGCTGAAGTCGATCAAGGCGCGCTGCTCGCGTTCGTACGGGTTGCCGATCATCAGCGGACGCGGTTTGAAGCTGTCGCTGACCAGACTCTTGCTGCGATCCAGTTCATCGAAACTCAAACCGGCCATGTCCGCCCAGGTGTGGATCAGGTGCGAGCTGCTGTACGGCCGGCCCAGGTCGGCGGCGAAGTTCCAGTCGTGGTTCTCGCGCCATTTCGGCGACGCCCAGGCCATGAACGGAATGGTGTACATCGGCGCGGTCGGTTTGTTCTCGTTACGGCCGAGGGTGTTGTGGCCGGCGGAGTCGAACACGTCTTCACCGTGGTCGGAGAGGTACAGCAGGAAACCATTCGGATCGGACTTGGCGTAGTCCTTGATCAGGCTGGACACCACGAAATCGTTGTACAGCACGGCGTTGTCGTAGCTGTTGTAGGTCGGCACCTGATCGTCACGTACGCCGGCCGGCACGCCGGTACGGTCCTGGAACTTGTCGAAGGTCGGCGGATAGCGGTACTGGTAGCTCATGTGAGTGCCGAGCAAGTGCACGACGATCAGCTTGCGCTGCGCCGGGTCGGTCAGCGCCTTGTTGAACGGCTCGATCACGTCACCGTCGTACTGCGCGGCGTTCTGGTTGCGGTTGTTGTTCAGGTACACCTGCTCGTCGGCCTGCTCGGAGAAGGTCGTGAGCATGGTGTTGCGCTTGGTCATGGTCTGCTGGTTGGTGATCCAGAAGGTCTTGTAACCGGCCTGTTTCATCATGCTGACCAGCGACGGCGTGGACAGGTACAGATCAGGGTTTTCTTCATCGGCGAAGGTCAGGACCTGCTGCAGCGCTTCAATGGTGTAAGGGCGCGGGGTGATGACGTTGTCGAATACCGCGAGCTGATCCTTGAGCTTGTCCAGTTCCGGGGTGGTCTTGCGTCCATAGCCGTACAGGCTCATGCGCTGACGGTTGGTCGACTCGCCGATCACCAGCACCAGTGTCGATGGTTTATCGGCATCGGTCACCTTGAGGTTATGCAGCGGCGGCACTTTGCTGGTGCTGTGCAGCATGTCCTGCATGCCGGCCAGGGTGTCGAGGTAACGGTGGTAAGCCACCGCCATCTGCCAAGGCACGGCTGGCTCGATACGGTCTTCGAACTTCTCGAAACCGCCGGCGAAACTGCCGGTACGTTGGGTCTGTTTGATCAGCGGGTAGCCGACTACGGCGAAAACGATCGCGATCGCAGCCACGAACGCGCGGCCTCGGGGCATGTACACCGGGCGCAGGCGGGTCCACAGGAAATAGGCGAAAGCGGTATGGGCGAGGAACGCCGGGATCATCCACCAGGCAAAGTACTGGGTCATGTATTCGCCGGCTTCAGAGATGTTCGACTCGAACATGATGAAGATGACGCTTTGCGAGAATTCCTGCTGATAGATGAAGAAATAACCCAGGCTGGCCATCGAGCAGGCCCACAGGACTACGCCGATCAGCGCGGCAAGCAGTTTGGTGCGTTTGGGAAACGCCAGCATCGGGGCGAGCCACAGCGCGCTCATCACGAAGGCCTGACGGAAACCGCTGAAACCGGAGGTACCGGTCAGCTGAATCAACAGTTGGGTGATGCCCGAGAAATACCAGAAGAAAGCGAACAGCCAGAGAACCCCGGCCCAGTCGAAACCTGTCGCAGTCGTTTTGCTGCGTTTGAACAATGCCATTCAGCACTCCAGCTCATCGTCACTAACCACCGTCGGAGCGCTACATCAAACCGACGAACGGAAGCCGCGCGCAAACGCACGGCCAGAATGGGCCGGAGTATCACCAAGGCAGTGTGAAAACTTCGTTAGTTGCTGATCAGGGGCAGGGGAGCATCATGTCGGGAACGACAGGCGCCGTTCCCGAAGCTGGCGGGGCAGGTCAGGCGTGCGGATGGCGCTGGACCACCGGCAGAGGTTTGGGCTGAGCGCCCTGGGTCAGCGAGCGCAGCTGCGCCAGCTCCTGCTTCAACTGGTCGCGCTCGTCTTTCAACTGGCGCAATTCATCGCGACGGATCGTGACGTACAGGGTTTGTGGCGGCATTGCTGTGTGTACTGTGCCCATTGCTCACCTCGCAAATGGCGTGTCTCAACTGCAAATCGTCCCCGCGTCGGGGCTACTGACTTGCTATCGGCGCCAATTTTGATTTCTTTTGCCCGTGAATGGAACTTTTTTATTTTTCATGGTCGGTGTGTCTTCGGCAGGATTCGGGGCGTTATCACTCTGGATCGGGCACAATGCCCGGAAACTTCATCGCAACGCTCTGGACTAACCTCCATCAGTCGCGTTGGGCTATAACCAATGACACACATTTATTTGTAGTAAGGAGCATCAGCACATGCAACTCGGGATTATTGGACTGGGCCGCATGGGCGGCAATATTGCGCGACGTCTGATGCTCAACGGTCACACCACCGTTGTTTACGACCGCAATACCGCTTTCATCGATAACCTGGTCGCCGAGGGCTCCACCGGCGTTGCCGACCTGCCCGCTCTGGTGGCAGGCCTGGCCAAGCCACGTGCCGTATGGGTCATGTTGCCGGCCGGCGCGCCGACCGAAGACACCATCAACACTCTGAGCGACTTGCTGGAAGCCGGTGACACCATCATCGATGGCGGCAACACCAACTATAAGGATGACATTCGTCGGGCGAAAACCCTGGCCGAGAAGGGCCTGCACTACATCGACGTCGGTACCTCCGGCGGCGTCTGGGGCCTGGAGCGCGGCTACTGCATGATGATCGGCGGCGACGCCGAGACCGTGAACCGTCTGGACCCACTGTTCGCAGCGCTGGCGCCGGGCATGGGCAACATTCCGCGCACCAGGGATCGCAAATCCGAGGATCACCGCGCCGAGCACGGCTACATCCACGCCGGTCCTGCCGGTGCCGGGCACTTCGTGAAGATGATTCACAACGGCATCGAGTACGGCATGATGGCCGCGTTCGCCGAAGGCTTCGACATCCTCAAGACCAAGTCCAGCGAGCGTCTGCCGGAAGATCAGCGTTTCGACCTGAACGTGGCCGACATCGCCGAAGTCTGGCGCCGTGGCAGCGTGGTCTCGTCCTGGCTGCTCGACCTGACCGCCGACGCACTGGCCAGCGACCCGAAACTCGACGGTTTCTCCGGTTCGGTGGCTGACAGCGGCGAAGGTCAATGGACCATCGAAGCGGCCATGGAGCAAGCGGTGCCGGTTCCGGTGCTGTCCAACTCGCTGTTCTCGCGCTACCGCTCGCGCGGTCAGGGCACTTTTGGCGACAAGATTCTCTCGGCCCAGCGCTTCGGCTTCGGCGGCCACGTGGAGACACCGAAGAAATGACCCATACGATCCGCAGGAAATCCAAGGCAGAACCCGCACCACCGACCACGCTGTTTCTGTTCGGTGCCCACGGCGACCTGGTCAAGCGCTTGCTGATGCCGGCGCTGTACAACCTCAGTCGCGACGGCTTGCTTGACGAGAATCTGCGGATCGTCGGCGTTGATCACAACGCCATTACCGATGAAGCCTTCGCGCAAAAACTCGAAGACTTCATCCGTACCGAAGTGGCGGCGAAAGTCGGCAAGGGCGATCAGATGCTTGATCCGGCCTTGTGGGCCAAGCTCGCCAAAGGCATCAGCTACGTCCAGGGCGACTTCCTGGACGACAGCACTTATTCCGCGCTGGCGGCAAAAATTGCCGACAGCGGCACTGGCAATGCGGTGTTCTACCTGGCCACCGCGCCACGTTTCTTCAGTGAAGTGGTACGCCGTCTCGGCGCCGCCAAGTTGTTGGAGGAAACCCCGGAAGCATTCAGAAGGGTGGTCATCGAGAAGCCGTTCGGCTCCGATCTGCAAACTGCCGAAGCGTTGAACGCCTGCCTGCTCAAGGTCATGTCCGAGAAACAGATCTATCGGATCGACCATTACCTGGGCAAGGAAACCGTGCAGAACATTCTGGTCAGCCGGTTCTCCAACAGCCTGTTCGAAGCATTCTGGAACAACCATTACATCGACCACGTGCAAATCACCGCGGCGGAAACCGTCGGCGTCGAAACCCGTGGCAGTTTTTACGAGCACACCGGTGCGCTGCGTGACATGGTGCCCAATCACCTGTTCCAGCTGCTGGCAATGGTCGCCATGGAACCGCCGGCCGCGTTCGGCGCTGACGCCGTGCGCGGCGAGAAGGCCAAAGTGGTCGGCGCGATCCGCCCGTGGAGCGTTGAAGAAGCGCGAGCCAATTCGGTACGCGGTCAGTACCGCGCCGGTGAAGTCGATGGCAAAGCGTTGAATGGCTATCGGCAGGAAGCCAACGTAGCGCCTGACAGCAACACCGAAACCTACGTCGCGCTGAAAGTCATGATCGACAACTGGCGCTGGGTCGGCGTGCCGTTCTACCTGCGCACCGGCAAGCGCATGAGCGTGCGCGACACCGAGATCGTCATCTGCTTCAAACCAGCGCCGTACGCGCAGTTCCGGGATACCGAGGTCGACGAGTTGCAGCCGACCTATCTGCGTATTCAGATCCAGCCTAACGAAGGCATGTGGTTCGACCTGCTGGCCAAACGGCCGGGGCCGGCGTTGAACATGGCCAACATCGAGCTGGGTTTTGCCTACAAGGATTTCTTCGAGATGCAGCCGTCCACCGGCTACGAAACGCTGATCTACGACTGCCTGACCGGCGACCAGACGCTGTTCCAGCGCGCCGACAACATCGAGAACGGCTGGCGCGCGGTGCAGCCCTTCCTCGATGCCTGGCAACAGGATGCGAGTGTGCAGACTTACGCTGCCGGGGAAGACGGCCCGCAAGCCGCCAATGATCTGCTGACTCGCGACGGTCGCGTCTGGCATGGTCTGGGATGAGTGAGTCGATCCGTTTTTTACTGAGTGACATGGACGGCACGCTGTTGCTGCCCGATCACAGCCTGAGCCAACGCACCATCGACGCCGTTCGTTCGCTGCGCGAGGCCGGCGTGTTGTTCAGTCTGGCGACCGGACGCCCGCCCAAGGCCATGTTGCAGCAGATCGAAGCCTTGGGTGTCGATCTGCCGACCGCCGCCTTTAATGGCGGCACCATCGTCAATCCGGATGGCAGTCTGTTGGTGGCGCATTACCTGCCGGTGCCGACCGCGCTGATTGCTCTGGCGTTGTTCGCTGACCAGCCGGATGTGGAGATCTGGGTGTTCAGCGGTGGTGACTGGTTGCTCAAGGATCCGCACGGGCCGATGGTGCCGCGCGAACAGCACGGCCTCGGTTATCCGCCGGTGGTGGTCGAGAGTTTCGAACCGTACCTGGAGCGCATCGACAAGATCGTCGCCACCAGTAACAACACCGATCTGCTGATCGAGCTTGAGGCGCGCCTGTTAGCCAAAGTCAGCGGCATGGCTCAGGTTTCGCGTTCGCAACCGGTGTACCTGGACGTGACGGCGCTGGAGGCCAACAAGGGCACCGCACTGGCAACCATTGCCGCGCACCTCGATATCCCGCTGGCGCAGACCGCCGCGATTGGCGATGGCGGCAACGACCCGGCGATGTTCCATTGCGCGGGATTGTCGATTGCCATGGGGCAGGCGGAAGAGGCGGTGAAGCGCCAGGCTGACGTGGTCACCGCACCAAACACCGACGACGGCGTGGCGCAGGCGATTGAGAAGTACATCCTCGGTCGCTGATTCACCCGGAAACAAACTGTGGGAGCGGGCTTGCTCGCGAATGCGGAGTATCAGTCAACACATCAAGTGCCTGACACTCCGCATTCGCGAGCAAGCCCGCTCCCACAGTTTTAATCGCGTGTAGTCAGAGCCATTGGCTGAGCGCCTGCCAATGTGGGAGTGAGCCTGCTCATACCGGTTGATCGAGAGTTGCCAGCGCCATTGGCTCACCGCCCTGACAATGTGGGAGCGAGCTTGCTCGCGAATGCGGTGCATCAGTCAACACATCAAGTGCCTGATACTCCGTCAGCCCGCTCCCACAGTTTTATCGCGTGTTGTCAGAGCCAGTAACTTACCGCATACCAGCCCAGCAACCCCATCACTACGGTGTACGGCAACGCCATCCACACCATCCGCCCGTACGACAGGCGCACCAGCGGCGCAATCGCCGAGGTCAGCAGGAACAGGAACGCCGCTTGGCCATTAGGTGTCGCCACGCTTGGCAGGTTGGTACCGGTGTTGATCGCGATCGCCAGGGTCTCGAAATGCTCGCGGCTCATGTGCCCGGATAGGAAAGCCTGTTTCACTTCGGTG
This sequence comes from Pseudomonas sp. S150, assembly GCF_004526365.1. Lineage (NCBI taxonomy): Bacteria > Pseudomonadati > Pseudomonadota > Gammaproteobacteria > Pseudomonadales > Pseudomonadaceae > Pseudomonas > Pseudomonas sp. S150. The sequence continues at coordinate 3,905,567 of NZ_CP038207.1, read as the reverse complement.
ATGTAGATCGTGGCGACGAACACGTTATCGCTGATCGCCGAGAGCAGGCCGTTGGCGATGAACAGCATGCCCGGCTGTTGTTCCGCCGGCAGCGCCAGCACCCACTGGATCAACGGGGCGAACAGTTGCTGATCGTGAATCACCGCGACCACGGCAAAGAACACCACCAGCAATGCGGTGAACGGCATGGCGTCCTTGAACGCGCTGCCCAGACGATGCTCGTCGGTGATGCCGGTGAACGCGGTGATCAGCACGATCACCATCAGGCCGATCAGCCCGACCTCCGCGACGTGAAACGCCAGGCAGCCAATCAGGATCAATGCGGCAGCGCCTTGCACCAGCAGGGCGGCACGCTGACGCGGGGTGCGTTCGGCGTTGTCTTCGGCGGCGTAATTGGCCAGCACGGCGCGGACGTTGTCCGGCAGCAGGGTGCCGTAGCCAAACCAGCGCAGTTTTTCCAGCAGCACGCAGGTCACCAGACCCGCCGCCAGCACCGGCAACGAAACCGGCGCGACTTTCTGGAAGAACTCTGCGAAGTGCCAGCCCATTTCATGACCGATCAGCAGGTTCTGCGGCTCACCCACCAGGGTGCAGACCCCGCCGAGTGCGGTGCCGACCGCGCCGTGCATCAGCAGGCTGCGCAGGAATGCGCGGAATTGCTCCAGGTCTTCATGGTGCAGGGCCGGCAGATGGCGGTCGTCGCTGAATTCGCTGTCCTGACGCGGATCATTGCCCGAGGCCACGCGGTGGTAGACCGAATAGAAGCCGACCGCCGCGCTGATGATCACCGCGGTTACGGTCAAGGCATCGAGAAACGCCGACAAAAAAGCTGAGAGAAAGCAGAACATCAGCGCCAGCAGCGCCTTGGAGCGCACGCCCAGCAGCAACCGTGAAAACAGAAACAGCAGCAGATCCTTCATGAAGTAGATGCCCGCGACCATGAACATCAGCAGCAGGATCACCGGGAAGTTGTGCACCAGTTCATCGTTCAGGGCCTGTGGTGAGGTCATCTTCAGCAGCAGGGCTTCGATCAGCAACAAGCCACCGGGCATCAATGGATAGCACTTGAGGGCCATGGCCAGGGTGAAAATGAATTCGATCACCAGCAGCCAGCCGGCGGCGACCGGGCCGACAGTGAACAGCACCACGGCGTTGAGGATCAGGAACCCGACGATGCACGCCTTGTACCAGCGGGGCGAATGCCCGAGGAAGTTATGCGCGAACGCCTGAGCCAGTGAACCGGACATCGGTTGCTCCTTGTATTAAGAAGCGCGCAAGTTGCCGCAAGTGCCTGGCAAGTTCAAGTCCGGGAAGTTATTGATTCAGATAACGCGCGACCATGGCGCGGTAGTTGCCGTCGAGCGAGTAGCCGCCGACAAGAATTTTCCGGTCTGGCTGGATCGCGAGAGAATTGGCGGTATCCAGGCTGCGGCCCAGGCGCGTGCGCAACCAGCCGTGGCCGTTGCCGAAGCTTCGGTCGAGATGGCCGTCAGCTTTATAGCGAGCAACGATGAAGTCGGCCTCGACGCCGCCGATCGTTGCACCCACCGCCATGATCCGACCATCCGCCATGCGTTGCGCGGCGCTCCACTGGCAACCACTGGGACCGATTTCCAGCAGATGCGGGTGGCCAGTGTCGTTGCGCCAGTCCGGGCGGCCGTTAGGATGCAGGCTCAGCGCCAGGCAGCGGATCGGATCGCGACTGCTGCCAAAACAGTGCAGATGTTCCTTTGACTCGATGACCTGACAGACCATCGCACTTTTGCCGTTGGCTTTGAAAGCCAGGAAGCCATCCACCGCGAAGCGCTCATCAAGACGCCCGTCAGGCAGGTAGCGCGCCACCAGCCCCTCCTGGGGAAAATCAATTGAGCCGGCGACAAGGATCCGCCCGTCCTTCTGCAATACGAGGCTGCTGAGCCACGTGTTGAGCAGCAAATGTCGAATCATCACGAAACCGCGCCCATTGAAGCTTGCATCGAGCGTCCCGTCTGGCGTCAGGCGGATCAGCATTCCGGCATGGTCGGCGAGTTCGAAGTGGTGATTGGCGATCAGCAGAATATGCCCGTCGTCCTGCACGGCGATGTCACAGGCTTCAGCACCCGGTACGCCGGGAGGCAGCCAGCAATCGCGGGAACCGATGGACAGGTCGCCGGGCAGGCGCACCACTTTTCGGCCATTTTCACCAAAGCTCGGGTCGGGGATACCCTCGGTGCTGAACAGGGCAAGGGCGGGCAGGGTGCGATGGGCGTTTTGATAATGCAGCCCGGCCAGCAGGATTCGTCCGTCGGGCAATACCTGGACCTTGCCACCGGTGGCCTCAAAACCGCGTTCGAACTCGCCAATCACGCTGCCATGCTGGCCGAAAGCGAGGTCGGCCGAACCGTCCGCGAGTAGGCGTGCCAGACCGAAACGACTGCCTTGAGCAGTGCCGACCTTGGCGGCGACCAGCACGCGCCCCTGTCGATCCAGTGCGACACCCTGAGTCATGCTGGAAACACTGCCGGCGAAATACACTTGGGCGACGCCAGTGTTGGCAAATTGTTTGTCGAGTTGCCCGGAACTGTTGAGTAGTGCCGGGCGCGCAAAGGCGTTCTCGGGTGACATGCATGCCTCTCCTTGCAAGTTGACCAGGCCCGAATGGGCGGTAACTGCATGAGCGGAACATTCAATCCCTGAATACACGCAAGTTCAACTGACAGAACTAACAGGTGGAGGGTCGCACTGTGCCATAACAGTGTCTTTTTGAACCAAACGAAAGCCTGCCAAGCAGTGGCGCCTGGCAGGTTGAAGAAAGTTGTACAGAAGTATTGAAGATAAACAGCAGCGGATAACTAACAAAGAACAGAGCGGATGACGTGAAAGTCATCCGCATCAGCCTCTGATCAATGTGGCATCGACCACGATTGCAGCAGGTAACCTTCTTTGCTCAATTCGGCGCGGGCCTGTTGCAACAGCAGTTCCAGTTGCGCCGGGTCAGAGTAGGCGCTGCTCGGAATCTGCTGGCGACCGATGTGCGAGTTGGTACGGTCGATGACGGTCAGGTTCAGTTCGCCATTGCCGTCTTGTGGGGCCCAGGCCACGCACTGAAAGGGTTTGAACGCGTGGTTGGCAATCAAAAGAGCTTCGTTGATACGGAGCGGGGCGGTCATTGGGGTCTTCTCTCTGTCGTGCCCATTCAAGTGATGTGCCGTCGGTTGGGCTTACCGTTCGGCTGGTTACTTGTACTGATGCACGCAACCCCGTGGCAGGTCACACACGAAACAAAGAAATTTCAACTTAATTGCTCAGGCTCAACATTCCGAACGTTTTTGAAAGCCTGGTGAAAGATAGCAACTCGATAGCTGACTAATAAACTTGCTTCTTATAACTCGTTAGCTTGTACACCTATAAGCAATCGATACAAGGCCCTGTCAATTTCTTGCTAATTTTACAGTCGGGTCTGCCAAATGACTGTTTTTACAATAATTTCCTTAAATTTGGCGCCAAGGAACAGTCATGATCGAAGCGCCTGCGTTACGACGTTTATTGGTGGTCGACCCGTGCGACGACTGTCACCGGTTATTACCTGGTTTGCGCTCGGTGGGCTGGGATGTCGACAGTTGTACCCTGGAAAATGCCGCCGATCGGACATGCGATGTCGGGCTGCTGCGACTGCAACCTTTTCACCTTGAACGTCCCGAAGCGGTCAAGGAACTGATCAGCCGTAGCGGCACAGAGTGGATCGCAGTGTTGAACCAGGAAGTCCTGCGGTTGCAGAACGTGGGTGACTTCGTTTGCGAATGGTTTTTCGATTTCCACACCTTGCCGTTCGATGTCTCACGGGTTCAGGTGACCCTGGGCCGCGCGTTCGGCATGGCGCGTTTGCGCGGGCAAGGCACGATTCACGTCGACCAGCCTGAACACGAGTTACTCGGCGACAGCAAGCCGATCCGCGAACTGCGCAAATTATTGAGCAAACTGGCACCGACCGAATCCCCGGTACTGATCCGCGGTGAAAGCGGCACCGGTAAAGAACTGGTGGCGCGCACGCTGCACCGCCAGTCCCAGCGCCACAGCAAGCCGTTTGTGGCGATCAATTGCGGGGCGATTCCCGAACATTTGATTCAATCCGAACTGTTCGGTCACGAAAAAGGCGCCTTTACTGGGGCGCATCAGCGCAAGGTCGGGCGCATCGAGGCCGCGAATGGTGGCACGCTGTTTCTTGATGAAATCGGCGATCTGCCGCTGGAATTGCAGGCCAATCTGCTGCGTTTTCTGCAGGAGAAACACATCGAGCGCGTCGGTGGCAGCCAGCCGATCCCGGTGGATGTTCGCGTGCTGGCGGCCACCCACGTCGACCTCGAAGCGGCGATCGAGAAAAAGCGTTTTCGCGAAGACCTGTATTACCGCCTCAATGTGCTGCAAGTGGTGACCGCGCCATTGCGCGAGCGCCACGGTGATCTGTCGATGCTGGCCAACCATTTCTCGCATTTCTACAGCCACGAAACCGGCCGCCGCCCGCGCAGCTTCAGTGAGGATGCGTTGATTGCCATGGGCAAGCACGACTGGCCAGGCAACGTTCGAGAACTGGCCAACCGAGTGCGACGGGGTCTGGTTCTGGCAGAAGGCCGACAGATCGAAGCCCGGGATCTGGGATTGCTCAGCCAGCACACGATTTCGACGCCGATGGGTACGCTGGAAGACTACAAGACGCGCGCTGAACGCCAGGCGCTGTGCGATGTGTTGAACCGTCACAGCGACAACCTCAGTGTGGCGGCGAAAGTGCTGGGGGTGTCGCGGCCGACGTTTTATCGCCTGCTGCACAAACACCAGATTCGCTAGAGACCAAAGCCCAAAAGATCGCAGCCTGCGGCAACTCTTACAGGGATTAACCCTGTAGGAGATGCCGCAGGCCGCGATCTTTTGCTTTAGAAGTAGTACGGGAATTTCAGGCTGAAGGAAAAGTCGGGGGCATCCGGGGTCATGCCGATCGACAGATTGGGCACGATAGTCAGGTTGTCCGTGGCGGCAATGGTCATGCCGACGTTGAAGTAGCCTGCGTTGGCGTCACTTGAGACCACCGATTGCCAATCCCCGCCATCGGGTTTGAGTTTGCTCCTGCGTTGCACCAGATCAGACATCGAAAACGACATACTCATCTTTTCGTTCAGTGCAAACGCAATACCGGCGCCGATCTGGAAGCTGTCGCCAATGCTGACCTTGCCCGGGGTTTTCTGGTTGACGGTCGAGCTGATGTCGTCGAACGACTCCTCCAGGTTGTGGGTGTAGGACAAGCTGCCGAACAGCACTGCCGGGTCGAACGTCTTGACCAGCGAAACCCCGGGTGTGATCGACCAGACACCGTTACCGGTTGGCAGCGTGTCAGGCACGAACAGGTTGGAGTTGGCGTCGGTCTGGCGCAGTTTGATGCCGAACGGATCCTTGCCGGTTGGCGCCTTGACCCGCAGGGTGACCACGGCGTCCGGCGTGTTGACCGACTCGTCGAGGAACTTGTACGCGATGCCGAAGTTGACGTCGCCGATGGTCGGGTCGCGCGAAACATCCTGTTCCGTCGTGACGTTGGACGCACCACCGTTGCCGCCACCGGACTGGTAGGTCGATTCGCGGTAAACCACCGGCACGTTCACGTCGAACTGCCAACGGTTGTCGAAGTTGTAGCGCCCGGTCAGATCCAGCGTCCAGGTGTCGGCCTTGATCCGGTCGAGGTTGATGTTGCCCAGAAAGATCGAGTCCAGCGCGAGGAAGCCGTTGAGGATCAGCTGTCGGGTGTCGTAACGCGAATAGGTCACGCCGGTTTCAAAGCTGAATTTACCGCCGCCGAAGAAGCCGCTGGCCTCGTCGTAGAGGTTGGACACACTCTGGGCCGGTTGCGAATCGTCGGCCAGCGACTGGCCGTAAGAAGCGCCGCTGCCCCCGGCGGCGCCCCCCGATGCTGCTGCCGCGCCAACTCCGGGAGCCCCGGTACCGGTCGCGACTTTTGGATTGCCTTTCATGTCAGACGGCGACTTGGCCAGCCGTTTGGGTTGCGGGGCTGCCGGTTGATCTTCGACCTGACGGACCCGTTGTTCGAGCACCGCCAGGGCCTTTTGTTGCACTTCGTATCGTTGCTTCAGCTCCAGAAGTTCCTGTTTCAGGGTCTCCACATCTGCGTCGGGTGCTGCTTGCAGCATCGCCGCGGGTAGAAGAGTACTCAGACATACAGCGGCACGCAGTGATACTGATCGATACATGAATAAGCCGTCCCTTTAAGCCCAATGATCGAGACTCAGCGTAGTTCAATATCCGATATTGCGTAGTGCCCTGAGTTGAGTCAGGTTGCAGTCCAGTGCGCCGGGGCTGATGCCGTTATTGTTAAGCACAACATTGAGTTGGGTCATGTTGTTGACCACGTTGGCGCTGCCGAGCAGGCGGGTGTTCTGCAGCAGGCCACCCTGGGCCACTTGTTGCAGGGCGGTGCCCTGATTGCCCGAGGCCTGAATGGCCATTTGCACGCCACTGTTGGTGGCCGAAACGGCGACACTGCCAGCGGCATTGCTGGCCCCGATAGTCTGCCCGGCCATCAGGGCCTGGCCTTGTGCGGGTGCCAGCGGAGGAGGGGTGTTGGCTTCTTTTACATTGATGGCCACATTGTTGCTGGCGGTGTTGCCGTCGCCGGCGGCGCGTACGCTTTGGGTCACGCCCTGGCTGCTGTTGAGTGCCGCGCCACCAATGACATTGCCAGTGCCCGGAGTCGGGGTGCTGCCGTTGCCCTGTTCCTTGATAGTCGAGACATAGAATTCCGGTTTGATCGTGGCGGCCTGGATTTGCATCGACGTCGCAGCGCCGATCAGATCACCGCTGGCGTTGCGCCAGGTACTGCTCATGACAATGCCGAAGCTGATGATCCGCCCCGGCATGACGTAACGACCACGAAGCTGGGACAGCTCCTGATCCTGAACTTCGATGGGTTTGAATCCTGCATTGGCATAGCCTGACGCGCTCGCTGCCAGGCAGGCGGCGGCCAGCCAGTATGAGGTTTTCATCTGCTGCTCCCGGGACATCCAGCCCCATTCTTTATAATCGGCGATTAAAAGAAGTCGCTCTGTATGAACCCGAAGTCCATCAATTCGGCATCTCTGACAGGGTTGAAGTTATCCAGCTTGTTCTTCGCGGTCAGCGGGGTCGGCGGCATGCGCAATGCATTGGTTTTGTCATAACCGGGGCCGACGATGGCGAAGACGATGCCGTTCCAACCTTTGACAAAGTCATCATGGGCGTAGCGTTTGTGGCCTAAGACGGGATCTCCGATATAAACCCAATCCTTGTCCGAACGCTGCAGCACCACGAAATGCTTGTAGCCGCGAATTTCCATCAGTACCACCACCGGGATTGTTACGTCGTCGAGTTTTTCCGGTGGAATCTTGTAGCCCCTGGCGCGCATGCCGATGCTTTCTATGTAGCGTTTCATGTCCAGCATGGAGAAACCTTGGGTACGAACAAGGTCCTGGTCAGCGTTGACCAGCATGCCTTTGATGATGTGCTCTTCATCGACGTCGAGCCAATAAGCCTGGCGCAGTACCGTGGCCAGTGCGGCGGCGCCGCAGCTGAAATCGGTTTTTTGTTCGACGATGTCGGCAAACTTGCGTTCACGAATGCTTTGCACGTTCTTGTAGATGAGTACGCCGCCAGGCAGGGCAGCGACGGGCATCTGGGCAGCCTGGGTCAGGCCGGACAGGCAAAGCAGGGCGATAAAGGCAGTCTTACGCATGATCGATACGCCTTTGCGGACTGAGGAAAAGCCCCGTTTCCGGGGCTTTCGTTTCGATCGCGATTACATGCAGGCTTTGCAACCTGCAGCGATGGACAGCGAGTTGCTTTGTTGGTTGCCAACACCGGCAGCGTTGTTGAAGCCACCGTTACCCGACCAGTTGTTGCCTACGTTGGTCATGCTGGCGTTGTTGGTAACTGGGTTTTTCCAGCCGTCTGGGGTCAGCACTTGTTGCGTGGTTACACCAGCAAGACCGAAGGCACCCACAGCTTCGAAGGTGGCTTTCTGATCTTTGCTGCCGCCATTGCCGCCATGGCCTTTGTCGTCGTTGCCATAACCGCCACCGCCGTGGCTGTCACCTTTGATGGTAGCTTCGCCCACGGCGCCGAATACGCCGACGGCGGCGACAGTGCCAGTGAGGGTGTCTTTTTTGTAGGTCTGAGTGCCGTTGTTGCCGACTTGCAGACCGGTAGTGCTTTGGTTGGCAGCAGCAGCGGCTTGCGCTACACGACCACCGGACACAGCGATTGCCAGGTTGTTTTTCTGTTGGTTGAAGTTGCCGGCAGCGTTGTTCACGCCAATGTTACCCGAGCCACTGTTGCCGACGTTGTTCATGCCGGCGTTGTTGGTGCTGGAGTAGTTGCCAACGGTGTTGTTGCTGTTGACTTGAGTGGCGCTGGAAGCGGACACCGCAGAGCCGAAGATGAAGCTTTCGTCAGCGGTGGCCAGAGCCGCGGCGTTGTCTTGCTGGTTGCCGTCACCGGCCACGTTGTTGGCCCCGATGTTGCCGTTGGCGCCGTTAAGCGAGCCACTGATGCCGGCGTTGTTCTGGGTGCCCTGGTTCAGGACGGTGTTACCGCCGTTGTTTTGCACGTCGAGCACTGCAGCACCGGCACCTGCGCCGATTTGCAGCAGTTCTTCCAGGGTAGGGCCTTTTGGTGGAGGAGGATTGTGACCGTGACCACCGTTGTTACCATGATCATTGCCGCCTGCTTGAGCCGCCATTGCCATTACTGCTGCAAGTGCGAAAACCAGTGGTTTGAGAGCCATTGTAGTTTTCATGGTGTTTCTCCATCGTGCTTATTAGTTGGTTAAGTGTTGGTACTTTCTAATTGCACTGCTTTTGTTGTTTGGGTCAGTCAGCGACCCGGATGCTCAGGGTGTTAGCCATACGGTTCCCCACCCCGGCACTCTGGTTCACCTGAATCACCCCTCGGCTGCCGGTGAAGGCCTGATCACTTGTCGTGACCTGGCGACTGCCGGGTGAGGTGCCAGTTGCTCCTGAGCTCGGTAAAAGCGCCACGTTCTGTTGCGACAGGGCGCTGTCGTCAACGCTTTGCGGGGCAGCACTGATGCTGACGCGCGTCACGTTGGCCATCTGGTTGTTGGCACCGGCGCCCTGGTTCACGCCCAGGATCCCGTTGCCATTACTGAAAGAGGTGCCGCCAATGGTGGCGCTGGCGTTCATCGACGGGTTGGCAGGGGTATCCAGCTTTTGCCTGACGATGGTGGTGGCACTGGCATTGGTGCCAATGGCGATCGCTTTGGTGTTGGTCTGTTGCATCTGGTCGCCGGCGGCCTGGTTGACATTGAAGTTGCCGCGGTACTGCACACCGGTATCCTGGATGTCTGCGTTGTTCACGGAACTCGGATCGGCCATGACGCTGGCACAGCTGAAGAGGGCAAGCAGCAGAAGGGAACGATTCATCTCATTGACCTCCAGCCATGCGAGTCAGCGGCGCCAGACCGGTGCTCAGCGAGCGATTGATCGTGTTGGAGATCGTGCCGCCACCGCCGCCGCCGTGACCGGCACTCATGCCAGGCAGGCCGTTGGGGTTGGTCAGCACGTTCATGCCGGGCATGTCCGAGTTCGGCGTGATCATGTTGCTGCGGATCGAAGCGCCGCTGGCGACACTGGCAAAGTCGCCATCACTGAGTTCGGTGCTGGTCATCGCTTGATGGATTCGATCGGAAGGGTTGGCGTTGACCGTGGTTGGATACGGGTCTTTGCCACCGCTGCGCCCGATTGCAATAGGCTGGACGTCGCGGTTGAGAACGATCACGCCATTGCCTTCGGCCTGAACGTTGAAACTGATGAATGTGCTGGCGGCTGATCCAATCAGCAGAAGGCAGGTCAGGCCTTTATTGATATTCCCCACGGCGGCAATTCCTTCTTCAGTGGGCTGGCTCTTGTCAGCGTTGGGAAGGAGAGAGCGAAAGCTGTGCCGCTTTTTAGTTGTCTATTGTTTTCAACGGGTTGGCGCTGCGGCACGCAATCTTGATACATAACCTGTTTCAGCGCTGAAACAGTCACGCCGACAGCGGCGGGGGCAGGGGCGGTGCAAAGCTCTGGAACAAGGGTTTGCCGGGGACTGTTTCACTGGCGTAACAGATGCCCTTGCAGAATGATGAAGGCCATTTAAACGGCTGCTTTGCGCGGAGTCGGGTGTTTCAAGAATGGACACTTGGGCTTCGAAAGGAGCTGTTTGCCAGGTCAATCAGCCATTAAACGCGCCACGGCTTCGAAAGCCTGAGACCGCCGCTCATCCCAATCGCCCTGAATGATCTGCAGCGGTTGCCGTTGTTGTTCCAGCCAGTCGCGGGTGGCCTGAAAGAACGCCATGCGTTCGCTGAGTTGCGGCTGGCAGCGTTGGCCGTCGTCGGTCCAGTCGATCTGCTCCGGCGACAACAGCAGATGCAGGTCGTAATGCCGGGCCAGCAGCTCGGGTTCCAGCCACGCCGGGCAGTCGCCAAACAGGGTCTGGCTCCAGAGGATGTTGCTCAGCAAATGGGTATCGAGAATCAGCAATTGCGGTTGCTGCGCCCGCGCCTGATCTTCCCATTGCAGCTGCCCACGGGCGATAGCGGGGATGTCGTTGAGGCAGGTATCGCGTGGATTCTGCTCGATGAACCAGCGCACGTATTCGTCCACCCGCAGGCCGCCGAAGCGCGCCTGAAGGCCAGCGGCCAGCCAGCTCTTGCCGGTGGATTCCGGGCCGGTGAGGACAACTACCTTCATCGCTGCAACGCCGGATCGGCGCGCCATTCGCGCCAGCCTTGCACAGCAATCAGGGTGAACAGGGCATACAGCGCGGCGGTGAGGTACAGACCCTTGTACAGGAACAGACCGACGAAAATCACATCCAGCACGAACCACAGCGCCCAGCATTGCAGGCGTTTCTGCGCCATCCACAATTGCGCAACCAGGCTGAACGCCGTCAGCGCGGCATCGAGCCACGGCTGCGCCGCGTCGGTCCAGTGCGCCATGGCCGCGCCGAGCAGCAGGCTGCCCAGTGCCCCGATACTCAGACCGAGCAGGATCGAGCGCCGATCCAGACGCGTGACTTCACGGCCGTCATGCATCGTCCCGGCGCGGGTCCATTGCCACCAGCCGTAGACTTGCAGCGCGGCGTAAATCACTTGCAGCAACATGTCCGAGTACAGCTTCACGTCATAGAAAATCCAGCTGTACAGCAAGACCATGACCAGCCCGATCGGCCAGCACCACGGATTCTGTTTGACCGTCAGCCAGACGGCGATCACACCGAGGGCGGCGGCAAACAGTTCAAGCCCGGACATGGGGGTTCCTTGGGGGAGTTGAGGAGGGAGCGGATTGTACCCAAAAACCTGTAGGAGTGAGCCTGCTCGCGATGGCGGTGGGTCAGCCGCTCTGTGGTTGACTGATACGACGCTATCGCGAGCAGGCTCACTCCTACAGGGGGAGCGGGGTCAGACGCGGAACTGGCGCAGAAGCTGGTTCAGCTGTTCACTCAATTGCCCCAACTTCACGCTCGCCGCACTCGACTGCTCCGCCGCCAGCGCCGTACTGTGCGACAGACCGGCGGCCTGCGTGACGTTCTGGTTGATGTCCTCGACCACATGCGCCTGTTGCAGTGTGGCGCTGGCAATCGAGGCATTCAGGCCGTTGAGATTGCGCAGCGCCTGGCCGATCGCGTTAAGGCTGGCACCGGCGAGGCCGGCCTGTTCGATGGTCAGTTGCGAGGCCTTGCTGCTGTCGCCAATGACTTTCACCGCCGCTTCGGAATGATTCTGCAGGCGTTCGATCATGCTCTGGATTTCCGCCGTCGACTTTTGCGTGCGCTGCGCCAGCAGCCGCACTTCATCGGCCACCACCGCAAAGCCCCGGCCCTGTTCCCCGGCGCGGGCCGCTTCGATGGCCGCGTTGAGCGCCAGCAGGTTGGTCTGCTCGGCAATCGAACGGATCACCTCCAGCACACTGCCGATCTGCGTACTTTCGGCCGCCAGGGTGCGAATCACTTCGACCGCTTGGTCAATGGTTCCGGACAACTTGTCGATCTGTTGCAGACTGCCGTCGATGTTGATCTGGCCCTGCTGCGCCTGAGCTTCGGCATCGCGCATTTCAGCGGCAGCATGTTCGGCGTTCTTCGCTACGTCCTGTACGCCGTAGGTGACTTCGTTGATCGCGGTCGCCACCAGTTCCATCTGCTGCGATTGCTGTTGGCTGCGCTGCTGGGCCTGAGTCGCATCGTTGCCCAGTTCACTGGACGACTGACCCAGCGCACTGGCCGAAACCTGCAGGTCACCGATGACCCGGCGCAACTTGGCGGTGAAGGCGTTGAAGTGATGCGCCAGTTGCGTGACTTCGTCCTGACCGTGGGTGTCGAGGCTGCGGGTCAGGTCGCTCTCGCCGCTGGCGATGTTGGCCATGGCGTTCACGGTTTCCTGTAACGGACGGACGATGCTGCGGGCAATCAAAATCACCAGCAGGGCCATGATCACGGCGATCACCAAACCAATCACTGAAGCCTTGATTAACTGCCCCCGGAACTCGCTCTGCACATCATCGACGTAAACCCCGGAACCGAGCACCCAGCCCCACGGTTCGAACAGTTTCACGTAGGAGGTTTTCGCCACCGGTTCGCTGGCACCGGGCTTGGGCCAGCGGTAATTGACCATGCCGGCGCCTTTGCTTTTGGCGATCGCGACCATCTCGTTGAACACCGCGAAACCGTCCGGGTCGCGGATCGCCGAGAGGTTCTGGCCTTCGAGTTTGGGGTTGGTCGGGTGCATGACCATCACGGGGGTGAGGTCGTTGATCCAAAAGTAATCGCTCTGGTCGTAGCGTAGGCCACGAATGGCGGTCAACGCCTGTTTCTGCGCGACGTCGCGGGTCAGGGTGCCGGCGGTTTCCAGGTCGTGGTAATAGGTCAGCAGGCCGCTGGCGGTCTGCACCACATGCTGGGTTTTCTGCGCCTTGGCGTGGTACAGGTCGTCGTGGATCTGCTTGAGCATCAACACGCCCAAGGTCAACAACATGACCACCGCCACAATCAAAATGAGCCACAAGCGTCGGCTGATCGACACACTGCGCAAGCTGTTCATAACGCTGTCACTCCGATTTCTTTTTCTTGTAATAAATCAACGCCAGCATCCAACCACGTTTGCGTGGTCAGGCATACGCGACCCAAGTCGTATAACGCCGCAGCACTATTAAGGCTTGTCTGTTAGGATTTCGGCCCCGCGCGTGAAAACCTGAATCCGAATTGATATTTCACGGAATTTTGACCGTTTCGTGTGGATCCTGTGCGCGCGGAATCGGTACAGCTACGCTGAACGCAGTGAACGTTAGAAAAATATTATCGGGGCATGCCCGCGTGCATCGCTCTTTGGGGGATTGATGGATCTTTGGACCGCCTTGCAGGCACTGATTCTTGGAGTTGTAGAGGGGCTGACGGAGTTTTTGCCCATTTCCAGTACCGGACACCAGATCATTGTTGCCGACCTGCTCGAGTTCGGCGGCGAACGGGCCATGGCGTTCAACATCATTATTCAGCTCGGCGCGATCCTTGCGGTGGTCTGGGAGTTTCGCCGCAAGATTCTCGACGTGGTGATCGGCTTGCCGACCCAGCCGAGTGCACGGCGTTTTACTGCCAACCTGCTGATCGCGTTTCTGCCGGCGGTGGTGCTGGGGGTGATTTTTGCCGACCTGATTCACCAATACCTGTTCAATCCGATCACCGTCGCGACCGCGCTGGTGGTGGGCGGTGTGATCATGCTGTGGGCCGAGCGTCGGCAACATGAAGTGCACGCCGAAACCGTGGACGAGATCACCTGGAAGGACGCGCTGAAAGTCGGTTTCGCCCAGTGTCTGGCGATGATCCCCGGCACCTCGCGTTCCGGCTCGACGATCATCGGCGGCCTGCTGTTTGGCCTGTCGCGCAAGACCGCGACCGAGTTCTCGTTCTTCCTGGCCATGCCGACCATGGTCGGTGCGGCGGTGTACTCCGGTTACAAGTATCGCCATCTGTTTGTGCCGGCGGACTTCCCGGTGTTCGCCATTGGTTTCATCACCGCGTTCATCTTCGCCATGATCGCCGTGCGCGGTCTGCTCAAGTTCATCGCCAGCCACAGTTACGCGGCATTCGCCTGGTACCGGATTGTTTTCGGTCTGGTGATTCTGGCGACCTGGCAGTTCGGCTGGGTGGATTGGTCGGCGGCGAAACCATGAGTGATTCCCGCGCGCGCCGCCCGGATGGACGACCGTCCGGTGGCGGCATTCAGCATCTGAAACTGAAACTGGCGGTGCTGCTGATCGTGTGCGCGCTGCCGCTGTTCGGCTCGCTGTCGATGTGGCTACGTGGCATCTCGCTGGTGCCGTTGACTGCTTATGGCGTGGTCAGCGTGCTGGCGTTTTTCATGTACTGGGCAGACAAGCGCAAGGCCCGCGCCGATGCGTGGCGCACACCGGAAAACATCCTGCATGCGCTGGAACTGGCCGGCGGCTGGCCCGGCGCGCTGATCGCCCAACAGGTATTCCGGCACAAGACGCGCAAGGTGTCGTTTCAGATTCTGTTCTGGGTGATTGTGGCGCTGCATCAGGTGTTCTGGATCGATCAGTTGTTTCTCGGTTCGAACCTGCTTTCACATATTTAAGCTTCACACATGACCCATGTGGGAGCGGGCTTGCTCGCGAAAGCGGTGTGCCAATGGACGAATATGTTGTCTGACACACCGCTTTCGCGAGCAAGCCCGCTCCCACCAAAATCAAAATCAAAAAGCTAGAGCAACAATCCGATTTGGGTTTTTTTGGGCAATTTGCCTACCACCAATTGATGCGAACGCGTCAGTAATCCCTGCAGCTCCTCGGCACCCAGCGGGTAGGGCGGGTGCATGATGATCCACTGCGCCCGCGCCAGATAAGGCGCAGGGTGAATGCCCGGGCGGTCGCAATGGCCGAGAAACAGATCCTTGTCGACCTTGAACGCCAATGAATCCCCGCGCAGCCCTTGCAGGGCAAACATCTTGTTGCCGGCAATCGAGAACACCCGCACGCCGCCCCATTTGTAATCCTCCCGCGCACCCGGCAAGGCCAGGCAGAAGGCAGCGACATCCGCTTCGTTCATTTTTCCCTTGTTCATAACAACCGCTCCCCACACGCATTGAACGATTCGACCAGATGATCGATCCATGCCCGCACCGCCGGCATCACCCCGCGTCGATGCGGATACACCGCCTGCAACCAGCCGCCGGGCAACGACCACTCGGGCAACAGTTGCACCAGCGCGCCGCTCTCAAGGTCGGCTTCGCAATACATCATCGGCAGCAGGGTAAAACCCTGGCCGGCGAGCACACAGGCCTTGCGCACGATGAAGTCATCGATGCCCAACCGCGCCTCCATGTTCAGTTCGACGCTGTTGCCTTGCTCATCCAGCAAGCGCACATGCACCATGCGATCGGCCTCCAGCGCGCCGAGCACCGGCAGGTTCTTCAAGTCCTGCGGATGAGTGATGGTTTTGCCCTCGACAAAGGCCGGGCTGGCGACGACGACCATTTGAGCCTGACGCAAACGTCGAGTCACCAGTAACGGATCTTCATCACCGAGTTCGCGCACACGCAACGCGACGTCGAAACCTTCAGCAACCAGATCCACCCGGCGATTGAGCAGCACCACCTCCAGTTGCACCTGAGGGAATTTGCCGAGGAATTCGCTGATCACCCACGGCAACATTTCCCGCGCCAGACCGGTAGGACAGGATACGCGCAGGCGGCCACGTGGCTCGCTGGACATGCTGGCGACCGCTTCGTCGGCCATCTCCGCTTCCAGCAACATCGCCTGACAGTGACGCAAGTAGCGCTCGCCAACAGCGGTCAGGTTCAACTGGCGCGTGGTGCGTTGCAGCAGACGGGCGCCGAGGCGTTCTTCGAGTTCGGCAATGCGCCGTGACAGGCGGGACTTGGGAATGCCCAGCAAACGCCCGGCTGCGGCGAAGCCACCGGCCTCGACCACCTTGGCGAAATAGTAGAGATCATTGAGGTCCTGCATGAAAAGTCCACCGTTCTATCAGTGGGACGAACTATCGCATTGTCGGCGGCTAATCAGCTATTGGTTTCTTCCGTAGGATTGTCTCCATTCCGTCGCCGCCGGCGATTCTTTACAGGAGATTCCACATGAAACTGCTGCACATCGATTCGAGCATTCTGGGCGACAACTCCGCTTCCCGTCAGCTGAGCAGCCAAGTCGTCAAAGCCTGGCAAGCCGCCGAGCCAACCGCCGTGGTCACCTACCGCGACCTGGCCGCCGACGCCATCAGCCACTTCTCGTCGACCACCCTGGTGGCCGCCGGTACCACCGCTGAACTGCGCGACGCCGCACAACAGCACGAAGCCGAGCTGAGCGCTTCGACCCTGGCTGAATTCATCGCTGCCGACGCCATCGTCATCGCCGCGCCGATGTACAACTTCACCGTACCGACCCAGCTCAAGGCCTGGATCGACCGCGTCGCCGTTGCCGGCCAGACTTTCCGCTACACCGAAGCCGGCCCTGAAGGCCTGTGCGGTGGCAAGAAAGTGGTGATCGTCTCCACCTCCGGCGGCATCCATGCCGGTCAGGCGAGCGGCATCGCTCACGAGGAATATCTGAAGCTGGTATTGGGCTTCCTCGGCATCACCGACATCGAAATCGTCCGTGCCGAAGGTCTGGCCTACGGTGATGAAGTGCGCAACAACGCGATGAGCGCTGCTCAGGCGAAGATCAGCGAGCAGTTGTTCGCCGCCGCGTAAGCATTGCGTAAAGACCAGCTGCCGTTCAGGTAGCCCCTCAAAAAACTCTGTATTCTGGTTCTGCAAGGGCCAGATGCGGAGTTTTTTGTTTCTGACTGTTGCATAATCTGGCCCGGGTTATGCAGTCAAACGATCAACGTCTGAGTGCACCGTTGCGCCGGATCTCCGAACCTCAGGGTTTGGGGCGTGTCGGAACACAAAGGATCTTTCGATTGAGTAACACAGGGTGGGCCATCCCATGATGCGTCTTTGTGCAACGTTACTGATTTGCCTGCTCGGCAGCCTCGGTTCAGTGCATGCCGCGCCCGGGCGACACCCTGTCTGGAGTGTCGGTTACCACGAAATGACATTCCTCGATCCGCTGGATCTGCAACCGATGCGCGCCATCGCCTTCTATCCTTCCAGCGACCGCGAACATAGCAGCCTGCTTGAGGGTTACACCGTCGAGGCCGGCGCTGACACCAAGGTGGCCATCGGTCGTTTTCCGATGCTGATGCTGTCTCACGGCAACACCGGAACGCCGCTGGCGCTGCATGACCTCGCCACCTCGCTGGCACGCAAGGGCTTTGTGGTGGTCGCGGTGATTCATCCCGGCGACAACTCCAAAGACCACAGCCGCCTCGGCACCCTGAGCAATCTGTATGGGCGGCCGATCCAGATTTCCGAAGCGATCACCGCGACCCTCGGCGACCCGATGCTCTCGCCGTTCGTCAACGCTGATCAGGTCGGGGTCATTGGTTATTCGGCCGGTGGCGAAACCGCGTTGATTCTCTCCGGCGCGCAGCCGGATCTGGATCGTCTGCGCCGCTACTGCCAGGAACGCCCGGACGACCATGATGCCTGCAACACCCAGGGTGAACTGATCGTCGACCGCGACGATTTGCAGCCAGTGGCCGATCCGCGTGTGCATGCGCTGCTGTTGATGGCACCGCTAAGCCTGAAATTCGGCCGTAGCACCCTGGCGGATGTGCATGTGCCGGTGCTGCTGTACAGCGGCGATGGCGACAAACTGGTGGCCTTCGACAAAAACGCCGCGGCTCTGGCGCGCAAACTGCCAACCGCACCGGACTTCAAATTACTGGCCGGGGCAGGGCACTTCGTATTCATGGCGCCGTGCAACGAAGAGCAGATCCGCGCCATGCCGGCGTTGTGCACCGACGCCGACGGCGTGGATCGCGAAGACATTCACCGCAACCTGATCTCCGAGGCCGGGCAGTTCTTCTCGCGCACGCTGGGCAAGCCGAGCCGGGCGGGGATGCAGACCGCGGATCAATAAACGACTCAATCTCCCCTGTGAGAGCGGGCTTGCTCGCGAATGCGATAGATCAGTCACTCTATATTTTGACTGACCCACCGCCTTCGCGAGCAAGCCCGCTCCCACAGTGATTTGTACGTAATTTCAGGATGTCGAGTGGTGCTTGAGTACCAAGGTCAACCCCAGCCCGATCACTGACAACAGCGCCGCACTGAAAAAAATCCACGCATACCCCAGATTCAACGCCACTGCGCCCATCAACGGCCCGGCAATCGCCAGCGCCAGATCAAAGAACACCGCATAAGCCCCCAACCCCGAGCCACGGCTGGAGCTGGGCACCTGCTTGATCGCCTCGACCCCCAGCGCCGCCGGATACACCAGCGACAAGCCAAATCCCGCCAGTCCCGCGCCGATCAGGGCGAACGCGGTAGAGGGCGCCAGCCATAGCAACACACCAGGCCGACGGTCTCGATGCTCATGCAGGCGATCGCCGAATTGAAACCGCCAAAGCGGCTGATCGCCGAAATGAACAGCAGCCGCGACAGGATGAAACATACACCGAATACCGTCAGGCAATACGCCGCGCCGCTCCAGCCACGGTTGAGGTAATAAAGGGTGATGAAGGTGGTCAGCGTGCCGTAACCGATCGACGCCAGAGTCAAACTGGCCCCATACGGTGCAATCCGCCCGAACACCGCCCAAAAAGGCAGCCGTTCGCCGCGTACCACCGGCACCGAAGGCTTATTGCGGATCAACACCAAGGCCCCGGCGGCCAATATCGACAGAGCGATGCCCAGGCTGGCAAAGCCGTAATCGGCGACCATGACCACGCCCAGTGGCGCGCCAATCGCTATTGCGCCATAGGAGGCAATACCGTTCCAGCCGATCGACCTCGCCGTGTGTTCGACGCCGACCTGGCCCATGCACCAACTGATGGTACCGACGCCGATCAGGCCCTGTGCGACGCCGAGCAGCAGTCGACCGATGATCAGAATGATCAGGCTCGGCATCGGGAAGTCCTGCAACAGCGTCGAGATCAGCGTCAGCAGCCCGCTGAGCACAATCCCCGACAAGCCAAAAACAATCGCCCGTTTGGTACCCAGCGTATCCGACATGCGTCCGGCCATCGGCCGACTGAGCAGGGTGGCCAGATACTGCGAGCCGATGACCAGCCCGGCAATAATGGCGCTGAAACCCAGCTGCTCATGCACATAACCGGGCAGCACCGCGATCGGCAGGCCGATGCACAGGAAGGCGACAAAGGTGTAGAACACGATGGAGACGATCTGCAGGGTGATCGCCAGGGAGCTTTGCGGAGGCGGTTGCTGCGCAGACATGTGGACTCGTTCGCGGGCGGCGGTGGGAGAGTCGGCATCATGGCTGGGTGCTGGAATAAAAGGAAGCAGGCTAACTATTTTTCCTGGCTATTCCGATTGTTGCTGGTGGCCTCATCGCGAGCAGGCTCACTCCTACAGGAGGGGGCGCATTTCAAATGTAGGAGTGAGCCTGCTCGCGATGGTGTTGGTGCCCGCATAAATATTGGCTCCGAAATGCAAAAAGCCCTGTCACACCGACAGGGCTTTCGCTTGAAGCTGGAGGCTCGTAGCTGCTCTTAGAACACCACACCCTGACTACGCAGGTAGTCATCGTAAGTGCCGCTGAAGTCAGTCACGCCGTTGGCGCTCAGCTCGATGATGCGCGTCGCCAGGGACGATACGAACTCACGGTCGTGACTGACAAAGATCAGCGTGCCCGGGTAGTTTTCCAGCGCCAGGTTCAGCGCCTCGATCGATTCCATGTCCAAGTGGTTGGTCGGTTCGTCCATGATCAGCACGTTCGGCTTTTGCAGGATCAGCTTGCCGAACAGCATGCGACCTTGCTCACCACCGGAAATCACTTTGACCGACTTGAGGGATCTCGTCGTTGGAGAACAGCATGCGGCCCAGAGTGCCGCGAATCATCTGCTCGCCCTGAGTCCACTGACCCATCCAGTCGAACAGCGTCACGTCGTCTTCGAAGTCGTGCGCATGGTCCTGAGCGTAGTAGCCCAGTTCCGCGGCGTCGGTCCACTTGACGCTACCGGCATCCGGGGTCAGTTCGTTGACCAGGGTACGCAGCAGGGGTGGTTTTGCCGATACCGTTCGGGCCGATGATCGCTACGCGCTCGCCGGCTTCAACCTGGAAGCTGAAGTCTTTGAACAGTGGCTTGCCGTCGAAGCCTTTGGCCATTTTTTCGACCATGACCGCCTGACGGTGCAGCTTTTTGTTCTGCTCGAAGCGGATGAACGGGCTCACGCGGCTGGAAGGCTTGACCTCGGCCAGCTGGATCTTGTCGATCGCCTTGGCGCGGGAAGTGGCCTGTTTGGCTTTCGAGGCGTTGGCCGAGAAGCGGCTGACGAACGATTGCAGCTCGGAAATCTGCGCTTTCTTCTTGGCGTTGTCCGACAGCAGTTGCTCGCGGGACTGGGTCGCCACGGTCATGTACTCGTCGTAGTTGCCCGGGAACAGGCGCAGCTCGCCGTAATCCAGGTCAGCCATGTGCGTGCACACGCTGTTCAGGAAGTGACGGTCGTGAGAGATGATGATCATCAGGCTGTTACGCTGGGTCAGAACGTTTTCCAGCCAGCGAATGGTGTTGATGTCCAGGTGGTTGGTCGGTTCGTCGAGCAACAGCACTTCCGGATCGGAGAACAGCGCCTGCGCCAGCAATACGCGCAGTTTCCAGCCTGGCGAGACTTCGCTCATCGGGCCGAAATGCTGTTCCAGCGGAATACCCAGACCCAGCAGCAGTTCACCAGCGCGGGATTCTGCGGTGTAGCCGTCCATCTCGGCGAACTCGGTTTCCAGCTCGGCCACAGCCATGCCGTCTTCTTCGCTCATTTCCGCCAGCGAGTAGATGCGATCGCGCTCGGCCTTGACCTTCCACAGCTCTTCGTGACCCATGATCACAGTATCGATCACGGTGAATTCTTCGTAGGCGAACTGGTCCTGGCGCAATTTACCCAGACGGACGTTCGGCTCGAGCATGACCTGACCGCCGGACGGATCGAGGTCGCCGCCGAGGATTTTCATGAAGGTCGACTTGCCGCAACCGTTGGCGCCGATCAGGCCGTAGCGGTTACCCGCGCCGAATTTGACCGAAACGTTTTCGAAGAGCGGCTTGGCGCCGAACTGCATCGTGATGTTAGCTGTAGAAATCAAAGGTTTTTCCTGCGAAGCATTCTGAGTAGCGAGGGTGCGGCTGGAGCGCTTGGCCCGAGTCAAAGTGCGCTGAAGCGGGACAGTCCCGTCATCAACCAAGGGGGGCGCGTAAAGTTTGGCGGCGATTGTACTGGTCTGGCTCTTTAAACGATAGGGCGATGACGTCGCGCCTGCTGTTTGGCAGATTCAGCGGACAGTTTTTCACAGATCAGGTTCACTATTGGTTACAAAGTATGGCTAAAATGCCATCCGATTACCCAATAGCCGTTAACGGCATGGGCTCAAGGAAGTGCCACCGGGATAGTATTTGTATTCATGCCACTGCATCAGACCCTGGGCCTCCGGCCGGCAGGCGCGCAGTTTGTTCACTTTTGACGTGTGACGATTTCCGTGAAACTCATCATTGCCGCTATTTATGTCATTTCGATTGCATACGTTCACCTTCGTGGACGTGTGCGTCACAAACTGGGCCGTCAACTGAGCGATCACTCGACGTTTCTGGCCCCGATCAACTGCTTCCTTTACCTGTTTTCGAAGAAGCCGAACAAACCGTATCTCGATCCGTCCGAGTTTCCGGACCTGAGCCCGTTGCAGGCGCATTGGGAAGAAATTCGCCAGGAAGGGCAGAACCTGCTGCGCGCCGGTGAGATCAAGCGCTCGAATCAGTACGATGACGTCGGTTTCAATTCGTTCTTCAAAAGTGGATGGAAGCGTTTCTACTTGAAATGGTACGGCGAGAGCCATCCGTCGGCGATGAAGCTGTGCCCGCGCACCACTGAGCTGGTGCAGAGCATCGGTTCGATCAAGGCGGCGATGTTCGCCGAGCTGCCACCTGGGTCGAAACTGGTTCGCCACCGTGACCCGTATGCCGGTTCGTACCGCTACCACCTGGGTCTCGATACGCCGAATGATGCCGGTTGCTACATCAATGTCGACGGCGAGAGCTACCACTGGCGCGACGGTGAAGCGGTGATGTTTGATGAGACTTACATCCACTACGCCGAAAACACCACCGACAAGAACCGCATCATCCTGTTCTGCGACATCGAGCGCCCGATGAAATATCGCTGGGCGGCGGCGTTCAACAGCTGGTTCAGCCGTACCGTGATGTCCGCGGCCGGTGCGCCGAATGACGCCGGTGACCGCACCGGTGGGATCAATCGCCTGTTTACCAAAATCTACAAGGTTCGCCTGCGTGGTAAAGAGCTGAAAAAGCGTAATCGTGCGCGTTACTACATGGAGAAGTGGGCGATTTTCGGCGGTTTGCTGGCGATCTTCATTTTGATCTGACCGGTGTATCGCGCCTGTTTATGCCATCGCCAGCAGGCTGGCTCCTACAGTGGAATGTGAGTTCAGGAAAGAACGCATTTCAACTGTGGGAGCGATGAGTCTCTCAAAGCCAACCTGTCAGCTTCCTGACAGGAACCGCATCTGATTACGCCCCCGAGGCCTTTTTGGTCTTTCTCGCCGGGGCTGCCTTACTGGCAGGCTTTTCTTTTGCCTTCGCTTTGGCCGGCGCTTTACCGCCCAGGCTACGTTTAAGCAACTCGGTCAAGTCGATAACATCCGCAGACTTGCGCTCCTCCTCGCCACCCACGGTCTCGACATCCTCGATCTTGCCTTCGTGGGCCTTTTTCTCGACCAGGGCCATGATCTTGTCTTCAAACTCGTCCTTGTAGTCCTCCGGGCTCCAGTCGCCGCTCATGTCCTGCACCAGACGTTTAGCCATGTCCAACTCGCCCTTGGCCAGTTGCGGTTTGGTCACTTCGCTGCCCAGCTCCAGCTCATCAAGGCCGCGGACTTCCTGCGGCCAGCGCAGTTTGACCAGCACCAATGCCGATTCCAGTGGCATCAGTGCCGCCAGATATTGCCGAGTGTGCAGGACGACACGGGCGAGGGCGACCTTGTTGGTTTTGCTCAATGTTTCACGCAGCAACGCGTAGACCTTGCCGCCGCGTTTGTCCGGGGCCAGGTAATAAGGCGTATCGATGTTTTGCAGCGGGATCTGCTCGGCATCGACGAAGGAGAAAATGTCGATGGTCTGTGTCGACACCGGGTGCGCCGAGCGGATCTCTTCCTCGCTGAGCACTACGTAGCGACCTTTTTCATAGGCCACACCTTTGACGATGTGCTCCTTGGTGACTTCCTTGCCGGTGACCTTGTTTACCCGTTTATAACCCACCGGATCCATGCTGCGGCTGTCGAGCCAGTCAAAGTCCACGCCGTGCGAAGAGGTTGCCGACACCAGCGCGACAGGGATGTGTACCAGTCCGAAACTGATCGCGCCTTTCCAGATTGCCCGAGCCATGGTGAGTTCTCCAAGTGATGATCAGGTGACCTGTGGCGCAGTGCGAAAGTTTCCGGCATTTGCGTGGCGCGCGGCGTTGCCGGTCAAGCCGTGTTACATCTTGTTTAAGGGCAACGGGTTAACAAATCCGAACCCGGGGCGTAGCGTGGACTCGAAGGCTCTATCACCTGTGCACCGCGAGGCCACCCCATGAAACGACTACTGCCAGGCATTATCGTTCTGCTCCTTGGGGCCGGTCTGGCGCATGCCGACGTCGCGGCACCGTCCGCGCCGCTATTGCTGGCGCAAAGTCCCACCGGCACCAACAACAATCCCTACAACAGCCCGATCCGCCGGGCCAATCCCAACAGCATGCAGGGCACGCAGCCCAGCGCGCCGGCGATTCGCGGGCCGAATACCGTGCCGACGCCCAGTACGCCCACCGTTGGTAACGGCGGGATTGGCAATGGTCAGCAGCAACGCTCGGTGCCGAGTACGCCGCCCAGATTCATCCCCAACCCACCGCCACGCGATGGAGACAGCAACCGTTGAACGGCGGGACTGCGTCCCTGTCAGCCTTTGAAATGAACAAAAGGAATCGTGCATGTTGCGTAAAACCCTTCTAGCCACGCTGTGCGCCAGCGCGCTGATCAGCGCTCCAGCTTTCGCCGCTGCTCCACAAGAGTTGCAAAGCGAGCAGGGCACCCTTGAAGTCACCACGGTCACCCAAGGCCTTCAGCACCCTTGGGCGCTGGCGTTTCTGCCAGATCGTCAGGGCATGCTGGTGACCGAGCGCCCGGGAACCCTGCGGCTGATTACAGCCGACGGCAAGCGTTCCGAGCCCATCAGTGGCGTGCCGAAGGTCTGGGCCAAGGGCCAGGGCGGTTTGCTCGACGTGGTGCTGTCGCCGGACTTCAAACAGGATCGACTGGTCTATCTGTCCTACGCCGAGGGCGGTGGTGCCGGGGACAAGGCCGGTACGGCGGTGGGGCGTGGGCGGCTGTCGGATGACCTGAAGACGATCAGCGATTTCAAGGTGATCTTCCGTCAGGAGCCGAAACTCTCGACCGGCAACCACTTCGGCTCACGACTGGTGTTCGACCGCGACGGTTATCTGTTCATCACCCTGGGCGAAAACAACGACCGACCGACCGCGCAGGATCTCGACAAGCTGCAGGGCAAGGTCGTGCGGATCTTCCCCGACGGCAAGGTGCCGGATGACAACCCGTTCGTGGGCCAATCCGGTGTGCGTCCGGAAATCTGGTCGTACGGCCAGCGCAACCCGCAGGGCGCGGCGCTCAATCCGTGGAATGGCACTATCTGGGAAAACGAACACGGCCCCCGTGGCGGCGATGAGGTGAACATCATTGAGCGCGGCAAGAACTACGGTTGGCCGCTGGCGACCCACGGCATCAACTATTCGCTGCAACCGATCCCGGAAGCCAAGGGCAAGAGTGTCGAGGGTGCGGTTGATCCGCACCATGTCTGGGAGAAGTCCCCCGGTGTCAGCGGGATGGCGTTCTATGACGCTGACCGCTTCAAGCCTTGGCAGCAGAATCTGTTTATCGGCGCGCTGGTCAGTCAGGAGCTGATTCGTTTGCAGTTTGACGGGGACAAGGTGGTGCACGAGGAACGGCTGCTGGGTGAGCTGAAACAGCGGATTCGTGATGTGCGGCAGGGGCCGGATGGCTATCTGTATGTGCTGACGGATGAGGAAGAGGGTTCTTTATACAAGGTCGGCCTGAAGTAACTTCACTTCAAATTTTCACAGATGTCCTGTGGCGAGGGAGCTTGCTCCCGTTGGGTTGCGCAGCAGCCCCAAAATCTTGTGAGCGCTACGCACTCATGCGGGAGCAAGCTCCCTCGCCACAAAAAAATCTCTAGAGCGTAACGATAGTTGGCGTAGCGCGGGCATACAAAACCACCGCCGCGCGCAATTTGCCACGCCCAAACCGGCTCATCTTCTCAAACTCGCCATGGCTGACCGGCACATGCTGGCAGTCCATCGGCTGACGATGCTGGCTGTGATCGACATCCGGATCGTGCAGATACACAAAGTCTTCATCGCAGTCGGTCACCATGACCCAATGCGGTGATTTGGAGCGGGTCAGGCGATAGCTGCTGATCAGCACCAGAGGCTGTCCGCCAGCCTGTAACAACTTCGGCAAATCCAGGTGGGTGCCAATCTGCCGATCGATGTCGGTTTCGTGCATTTGCGCAGTGAACTCCTCGTGCACCAGGCGCATGACGTCTTTTTTATGCTCATCGCGCACGCCATCGAGGAACAATGGCCCGGCCATACTCAGCTGCAAACGCACCTTAAAACCCCGTCGCCAGGCCGCCAGTGCCAAGCCCTGGGGGCTGCAGCCACCATGGCCGGAGGTCATGAACACCGTGGTCGCTTCACGCCAGATCTGCAATTCCTCACGCCGCTCCAGCAAGCGCTCAGGTTGCAGCGCGCCCATGGCCATCAGCAGGCAAGCCGGGCCACAGGTGAACTCAGTGGTTTGCGGGTAATAGGGCACCTTGATGTTGCGCGAATCACGGTGCTGAACAATGCGCTTTTCCAGACGCAACGCATCGGCGTGGTCTTCGTAGTAATCGTGAATCAACGCAAAGCGTCGGTAGCCGTTGCGCTCGTAAAGCGCGATGGCGGTGGGGTTGTCGATACGCACTTCCAGGCGCAGGTATGCGCAGTCATGCTCGACGGCGCAGGCCTCGATACGTTGCAGCAACTGTTTGCCCAATCCGCTGCCGCGAGCTTCCCCGGCAATGGCGATCGAGTACAGGCGCGCCAGCGAGGTGCCGCGATGAAACAGCACCAGTGCGTAGCCGAGCAATCGACCGTCGATCTCGGCGACCATTAGCTGCGCATGGGCGCGGGTGATCATCCATTGAAAGCTGCGGCTGGTGAGCCGGTCGGTGGTGAAACATTGCATTTCCAGGGCCAGCAACGCTGGCAGATCTTCAACTACCGCCAAACGAAAAACAGCACTCATATGACCACCGTAAAAGTTGCGTAACGAAACGGGACTTTCGAAAAACTTCGTGCTTAATAGAAATGGTCTTGTTCTCCAACGGATCAATCTCTATGTCAGCGGTACAGGGTCATTGGCGCGAAGTATCCGAGCAAAGTTTGCCGGCGGCAACTTTTTTAAATCCAGCCATCAGAACTTCCAGTCAAGTGTTGATTATCGTCGAACGCAAGGAAGACTGGGCCTCGTACTTTCCCAGCGAGGACATCGTCACGGCTCAGGAATATCTTGAGCAAACCCGTGACAGCGAGCCGGGCAAGCGGGTGCAGGTGATCAATCTGTGCCGCAGCTACAAGTACCTGGGCCACGGTTACTACTGCTCGCTGCTGGCTGAAGCCCGCGGCCACAAGGTGATTCCATCGGTACGTACCATCAGCGAGCTGACCAAAAAATCGCTTTACGGTCTGGCACTGGACGATCTCGATAAAACCCTGGAAAAGGCCCTCAGTCATCATCTCTACAGCGATACCGAAGGTTTTACTCTGACACTTTACTTCGGCAAGACGCATATCGAGCCGCTGCAGGATCTGGCTCGACAGTTATTCGAAGTGTTTCCTTGTCCGATCCTGTTAGTTGAGTTTCGGCGAACTAACGGTTGGCACATCGAAGGCATAAAGTCCGGCGCGCTGCACAAGTTGCGCGACGATCAGGAAGATCAGTTCGCCAATGCGCTGGACGGCTTCAGCCGTAAAGTCTGGCGGGCGCCACGCTCGCCACAAGTGGCGCGTTACGACCTGGCGATCCTGCACGATCCGCAGGAAGCCTTGCCGCCATCCAACGCCAAGGCGCTGGAAAACTTCGTGCGGGTCGGCAAACGCATGGGCATCGACGTCGAACTGATCGAGCGCAGGGATTATGCGCGGATCGCCGAGTACGACGGCTTGCTGATCCGCGAGACCACCAGCGTCGACAACCACACCTATCGCTTTGCAAAAAAAGCCGAAAGCGAAGGGCTGGTGGTCATGGATGATCCGACGTCGATCCTGCGCTGCACCAACAAGGTGTATCTGACCGACCTGCTCAACAGCCACCAACTGGGCATGCCCGCCACCGAAATTCTCTACAAGGAACGACCGGAAGACTTCGAGCGGGTCGGCGAACGCCTCGGTTTTCCGCTGGTGCTGAAGATTCCCGACGGCTGTTTTTCTCGCGGAGTGATCAAGGTCGAAAGCCAGCAGGCGTTGCTCGAAGCCACCGCCGAACTGTTCGAGCACTCGGTGTTGCTGCTGGCTCAGGAGTTTTTCTACACCGAGTACGACTGGCGCATCGGCGTGCTCAATCGCAAACCGATCTTCGCCTGCCAGTACTTCATGTCCAAGGGCCACTGGCAAATCTACAACCACAAAGCCAAGGGCCAGGACATCAACGGCGAGTGCCGCACCCTGGCGGTCCATGAGGCGCCGCGAGCGGTGGTGGAACTGGCGGTCAAGACCGCCAACCTGATCGGCGATGGCCTCTACGGGGTGGACCTGAAACAGGCCGGCGACAAAGTGGTAGTAATCGAGGTCAACGACAACCCCAACCTCGATGCCGGTATCGAAGACGCCTACTTGCAGGACGATCTGTATTCACTGGTGCTGGAGGAGTTCGTGCGACGGCTGGAGCTCAAACGTCGCGGCCAGGCCTGGTGACGCGCCGATGATCAGCAGTTTCGCATTGAGTCATGGCGCGTTGCAGCGGGTCGAGCGGCTGGACGCCGAGGTGATGCTGTTCAGCAATCCCGATGCGGCCGAGCGCGATTTGCTGCACAGCCACTACAAGGTCGACGAACACGCGTTGGCCTCGGCGCTGGACCCGGACGAGGTCTCGCGAATCGAGTTTCACCCCGATCACTTGTTCCTGATCTGGAAACGTCCGGAAAACTATTCCGGCGGTGGCAGCCTGGCGTTTGAGGTGTCGTCCTGCGGCCTGCTGTTCGCGCCCGGGCAACTGCTGGTGATCGCCACCGACGACACGCCGCTGCACGGCATCGGCACGCGCCAGCCGCTCAATGCACCGCTGGATGTGCTGCTCGATTTGCTGTTCAACAACATCCATCACTACCTCGGCCATCTGAAGGTGATCAAACTGGTGGCCCGCGAGCTTCAACAGAAATTCAACGCCTCGATGCAGAACCAGCATCTGGTGCAGATGTTCAACCTCAGCGAAAGCCTGATCTATTACATAAATGCTCTGCACAGCAACGGCGCGGTGCTGACGCGGCTGCGCAATCACGCGGAAAAACAGCATTTCGGCAGTGAAGCGATCGGGCTGATCGACGACCTGATCATCGAGAATAACCAGTGCTACAAGCAGGCGGAGATCTACTCCACGGTGTTCTCGGGGCTGATCGATGCGCGCGGCAATCTGATGAACAACAGCATGAACAACCTGCTGCGCAAACTGACGTTGATCAACGTGGTGTTTCTACCGTTGAACCTGATTGCGAGCATTGGCGGGATGTCGGAGTTCAGCATGATGACGGCGGGCACGCCGTGGTGGATTTCCTACCCGGTGTTTCTGCTGGTGATGTTGCTCGGGGCGGGGGGGATGTTGTTGGGGTTGCGGCGGTTGGCCAAGTGATCTGTTGTGACTTGGCCGACGCCTTCGCGAGCAAGCCCGCTCCCACAGTGGATTGCGGGTTGGCAGGGGATCTGTGCCTGATACAAATCCCTTGTGGGAGCGGGCTTGCTCGCGAAAGCTATTTCAGCAGCACCGGAGGCTCAGGATAAGCCCGCTGGATCTGGCACAATCACTTTCCGGCGCTCCCGAACCCCACGCACCACCAGATACAACAACGGCCCAATCGACACAAACACCGCCGTCAGCAACAGATACGGCACCACCGACCAGATCGACATTCCTCGCGCTCGCGCATCCTTGACCATCCATACCCCGGCCAACGTCGCCAGCAGATACAGATCAATCACCACCTGCGCCGTGTCCGGACGCGACATCAGGCTGATACCGAAGTCGATCAACGACTGTTCGGCCTGGAGCATCACCGATACGGTGTAGCCAGTAAACGCAATCAACGCAGTGAGGGGCAGGGCGACAGACATCATGCATTCCTTCCTTGGGGTGATGAGCAGAATCGCCAGCCTACCTTGGCGTCCGCAAATAAGCCATTGACTCGCCGGCCGCCGCCGGGCTAATTTCAGGCCCATGACTTCCACCGTATTGCGCTGCCAGCCAAGCATTATTACCGCCATTCCTCATTTGGCGGGCTAGCTCACGACTGCAGCACCCAACCCGCCCTAGAGGCGGGTTTTCATTTTCTGTCTCCAGGGTTTTAACAACGATGGCTCCCTGTAGGAGCTGCCGAAGGCTGCGATCTTTTGACTTTGTTTTACTCAAAAAAACAAGATAAAAAGATCGCAGCCTTCGGCAGCTCCTACACAGAGCGCCCGGAGATGACGATGAAATACAGCCCCGACCAGCAAGCCCTGCTTGAGCAGTACGTGAAAAGGATCCTCGCCGCGCCGGTCTACGACATTGCCGTGCGTACGCCGTTGCAGGCGGCGCCGGCGCTGTCCGAGGCGCTGGGCAACCGGATCCTGCTCAAGCGCGAAGACCTGCAACCGACGTTCTCCTTCAAGATCCGTGGCGCCTACAACAAGCTGGTGCAATTGAGCGATGCGCAGAAAGCACGCGGGGTGATCACCGCCTCGGCGGGCAATCATGCCCAAGGCGTGGCTCTGGCAGCGCGGGAGCTGGGGATCGCGGCGACCATCGTCATGCCCTCGACCACCCCCGAACTCAAGGTGCTTGGGGTACGAAGTCGGGGTGCCGAGGCGCTGCTGCACGGCGAGAGTTTTCCGTTTGCCCTGGCCCATGCGCTGCAACTCGCCGAGCAGACCGGGCGCACCTTTGTCTCTCCATTCGACGACCCGGACGTGATCGCCGGCCAAGGCACGGTTGCCATGGAAATCCTCCGTCAGCATCAGGGGCCGCTGGATGCGATCTTCGTTCCGGTGGGCGGTGGCGGTCTGATCGCCGGCATCGCGGCGTACGTCAAATACCTGCGTCCGGAGGTGCGGATCATCGGTGTCGAATCGGAGCACTCGGCCTGCCTGAAGGCGGCGCTGCAAGCGGATGCGCGCGTTGTGTTGCCCAGTGTCGGAACGTTCGCCGATGGCGTGGCGGTGGCGCAGATCGGCGCTTATGGTTTTGAGGTGTGCCGGTTCTGCGTGGACGAGGTGGTCACCGTCAGCAATGACGAGCTGTGCGCGGCGATCAAGAATATCTACGACGATACCCGCTCGATCACCGAGCCTTCCGGGGCATTGGCGGTGGCCGGTATCAAGCAATACGTGGCGCGCAGCGGTGTTCGCGGGCAGACCTTCGTCGCGATCGACTCCGGCGCGAATATCAACTTCGACAGCCTGCGCCACGTCGCCGAGCGCGCCGCGGTGTGCGGCGTCCCGGCGTGATACCGCTCAGGGCAGCAGTGGGCGCAGGAAACTGCGCTCGTAGCTGACGATGAATTTCTTCTGCACCAGTGATTCCACCAGCGCCGTGCTTTCCGGGTCGGTCAGCGCGATGTGCCGGTAGCTTTCGTAATCGGCCAGCGAAGGAAAGCTGAACAGGCAATAAGCGATGTTGCTCGCGCCCTCGGAGGGCAGGAAATAGCCGTGATGCGTGCCGCCCAAGCGCTCGACGATGCCCAGCCAGGCCTTGGCGTAGGCCTCGAATTCGGTCAGTTGGTACGGATCGATCACGTATCGCACATGGCAAGTAATCAAGATTGGCGCTCCCTGTTCAGGTCATTCCGCGATGGCAGTGCCGACCTTGTCCGAAGCAGACCAGATGCGATAGCGCACCTCGACATCTTTCGGGGCGTAGATCACCAGTGGCAGCTTGCTGTTGTAGCGCAGCATGAAGCCGTCACCGACAACCGGGACAAAGGCGCGTTTCTTCGCGGTGCCGGGTGGGCAGGCCATCAGCGTACTCATCGGGCCGATGACTTTTTCCAGGCGGTAGAACGGATAGCCCCAGCCTTCGAGGTTTTTCTCGTCCAGAGCGCCGCCCAGGCGCTGGCGATTGCAGTCGACTTCCAGGGTTTTGCCGGCGAGCACTTCAACCTGGAAGTTCTCCTCCTGATCCTGTTTGGGCAGGTAGATGACTTGGCGGGTGAAGCCGTTTTCCGCCTTGGGATACGGCGCGACGTCTTCGAGTTTGGCCGCGTGGGCGAGGGTAGACAGGCCGGCAACGAGCAGACCGATTGTCGCGCGAGCGCGTAAAGAACCCATGAAAGCCTCCTGGCGGGTGTAGGGTGGATGTCGGGCATTCTCACTATCATCAGCGATGAATGCAAACCGGCGTCGACTTGCAAATTGCAGTGCTCAGGAGGGTCGATCTTGCATTTTGCAACTGGCCAACTGCTGGCCAGCGCGCCAAGTGCTTGATTTCATGAGGGTCGAAATGACCCGATGAAAGGCACGTTTTATGCGTCGCTTTGGTGCAGCGCACCGGCTTCGGGCGCCTACACTCCAATGGGCATTTCGCAGTACAACCGTTTGCCGCACCAGGGAATCAGCGGGGACACACCCGTGCAGGGGCAGCAAAAGCGGTCAACGTGAAGAGTTGATTGGCAGTTTCATCAATAAGGAGAGGTTCACCATGTTTCTGTCTGCCTTGGAACTACGCAATATCATTGAAAGCAGTTTTCTGCCTAAACGCTGCCAGTGCACGCTGTCGCCAGACCTGTCGATGACCGTCAAGGTCTTCGGTGACCACCAGACTGACCAGGTTGATCTGCACGTCAGCGGTATCGACGCCAGCCATCTCAATGGCTGTCGCGAGATCAACGAACTGATTGCCGGCCTGCGTTCGGATCTGGCGCAACAAACCACGCCACAGCATTACAGTCCTCGCTCCAGAGCGCTTTAACTCACCGTTTCACCCAGTTCGACCGTCACGCGCCGGGCCTGCACAAAGCCAAGGCCCAGCGCGAACTCGACCAGCACCGCGAGCAGAATCCCGGGGCCAGCATGGCCGTTCAGCCATTCGCCAAAACCCAGTACCGCCAAACCAAAACAACCGACGATAAACCCGTTACTCAGCGCATTGCGACCCAGCGACGGCGGCGCGCTGCGCACCAGATAAAACATCACCCCCAACGCCGCAAACAGCACCGCACTGCGCCGCGCTACAAAACCGGCAGCGAACGAATACTCAATGCTCCAGATCGCCAGCAACACCTGCGGGAAAAAGCCCCAAGCCAGCGCGAGCACGAAACACAACAAAGACGTGATGATCGACAACGTGCGAAACGACAACTGCATGGCGAGTCCTTGCGGCAGTGAGAAGTGACCCCGAGCATAACCCGCGAACCCTTCACCGCCTACCGCAAAGCCGCAAATCAGAGCCTTCTGTCAGTTCTGGAAGCTGCAGGCGTCAGACATTTTCCGGTAGGTGATTTCCGCCGGCTTGCCTGCATTGTCGATGTACTTCATGTCAGCGGTGATGACCTTGCACTGCTGAGTCTGTGGCTCGGTCAGGGAAATCACTTTGTTCACATGCAACGGCATGCCGTACTGATAGGGAACGGGCTGGGTAGCAGCGTTGGTGTCATTGGCCTGAGCCAGCCCGGCGAATGCGCTGCAGGCGAGGGCGGAGGTGAGCAATAGCGTGCGAATGTTCATGAATCGGACTCCCGTGCGACGGAATAAGCGTTCGGCGCCTTACGGCCGAACCTGCCGCACTCGGCGCCAGCCAGGGGCTGAGGTGTGCGGTTCAGTAAAGTCTTGGACTGCGGCGTTAAGCGATGGTTAACCTCGCTGAACGCCGGCTGTCTGGCAGAGGGATGATTTCTCGGGAATGCGGTGCCGATTCCTACAAGGATGGATGCTTTGTCTGCTTCCGGCGGCGGGAACGGGGCGGTTATGGTTTGGCGTCGCTGCAAAATCAGCGATTCGGGTTTGGTCACCTGAGCACGACACCATTGCAGATGTGCCATCATTTTCGCTGCGGACTTCTATGTCTTTGCAGTGCGCTGTTATGGCGGCTGTGTGCAGGGCGCCTTCGGGCGAGCTGAGTTTTGGCGTTGTCTCAGTTGACCAATCCTGCATGCGGCCGCCTCCCACTGTTTGGTCACGGTACTGGCGGTTACTTTCTAAAATATCGAGTAATCAAAATGCCAATACTAAACCCGCTCCCAAACCGCTATCACCCGCTCAACAGCGGCGTCACCGACAGCGCGCCAATGGTCATCGACACCCAAGCCAACCCCCAAGACATCCTCGAGTCCGCCGTCCAGCGCATCCGCGCGTGCAGCGACCTGCTCGAAACCCTGCATTGCATGTGCTTCCGCCATGGTGATGTTCAGGACATTCCACACATTACCCATGCGCTGTACTTGCTGGCGCAGGACGGCAATGATTTGCTGCAGGTGGCACAGCAGCAGATGCTGGATTGGAAGGCGCCGGTTTGATTCGCAATTGACAGACGTAGACGCGGGTAGGGAGTGAGACTCGCCCGTGTTCAACGTAGCAAAGCCTCAGACTCAAACGGAAAAGCCGCGCTCGCGCTCTAAATCAATCAGTCTCGTGGTGGGGCCATCAGATCGTAGTCTTTCGGTAACAATTTCAGGCCAGCGATTACGTGAACGACGCTTTGCCCTCTCATATACAAATTCCTGGATCTTATTGGAAGGGTAAAAAATGATGTTGCTTATTAGCATTAGTGCGTCAGTGCCGGTAAGGAAATTTTTTCCGCCACTAGCTTCTTTTTTGTTTTGGATTATTTTTCGCCAGGCACTTAAATTTTCAGACTGCTTTAGATTTAATGCTAATTGGCTTTTCACAAACTCATCCGACTCGCTATGTTCTCCATTGTGGTCGAACCAAGGCCCATTGTTCATGTAGGAGCGAATGTATTCCCAGAATCCTTTTTGCATGTTTAATGATTTACCTGCTGGGGCGCCTAGGCTGACCATAATTGAGTTTTCAGGCTCTCCCAGTCGTTTCATCAATACTTCGAGTGAAGCGTGTCGAATGTTACCAGAGTAGATACCTACAATGTCAAACTCGAAGGCAACGGCTTCTATTCCTCGCCATGGTGTGTGGTAAAGTTCGCCATCGTTATCGAAGTAAATTTCTTTAATTCTTCGGTTGAAGATCACAGGAAGCGGCAGTTTTCGTCTCGCTTCAATAACAATCGGCACTGTGAATAAAGGTATGCCCAGGATTAACATCCAAGCAACACCATCCCATTTGCCGAGCAGCGCCATCCACACTCCAATAATAAGTGCAATTAAGGCTGAAACTCCTCCAAGGAGTCCGCTGAGTAAGCCGCGGTTTTGGTCTGTGCCAGTTTTTAGCGATAAATAATTTTCTGTGTGTTCATCAGTTATAAAAAGCTCTAGAGGCTTTTGCCCTGTCGGCGTGTGTTCATTGAGAGTCTCCGCAGGGGCGTTGCCATATTTGGCGATTATTTTTTGCATTGCTTCTTTTAGAACCATACCAGTTCCTTGATTTCGATGGGCGGTAACGTCATGCCTTCTAATGGGGAGTAAAAAAGCTGTCCATTAATATTGTTGATGGCTCTACCTTCGCGATCCAGATGATACACGCGTCTATATGTTGCGACCCATGGTTCTGTGCTGTCGTTCAAGGCGCAAATGCTGTAGGGTTATTTTGCCGCGCAGACGCTTCGTACCATGTTTTTGGTATATGCGTTCCTATAGTTGCTTTTCGCTAAAAGTGCTTCTCCTGAATAGTGCTGTGAGCCCTCGATTCCAGGCTGCGCCTGTTGCTAGTTTAGATATGGCGGAGTCTGTTTATAGTCGATTGTATAAAATTGCCCCAGAAGGTTATTTGCTTGTTTTTGATTGGCTGCGCGGATTCCAACTGTGGAAATAGTATTGCAGCCAAAGATAAAGAGGGGAGTTAATCAAGGGAGGTGCACCCTCCCATTCACAGATGTAAGCGGCGAGATCAACGCTAACAATTTAATAACGGCTTTTTGTGATGTTTTTTTAGTCGGAAAGCTCATCTTCGAGATCGTGATTTAAAAGCCAAATTCAGGCGTGAAATAAGAAAGAGGAGGATTGGAGGACTTCCAGTCTTTGGTGATTTTCTTTGCTTGATCGATCTCCTTGTTTGACATGCTACTTGCCAATGCCGGTAACTGTTTTTGTGCCAAGTCACCTGGGCTACTGTCACCGAGTTCTGAAAGAAGGCTGAATAGGGCGTAGGATTTTGATTTGTCGACCTCCACGCCATATTTTTTTCCGTGATCCTCAGATGAGAGAGCGGCGGCGTACTCAAACACTGCATCTACATATCCGGTCTTTGCTGAATTTATCAGTGTTTCTCTCGCGGCTTCTGGTTGACCTTCTTTCGCTAACTCCATAGCCCATTCAAACATCGCAGGAGGGTACCCACCGTCAGACGAGGCCTTGGCCAATTTCATAACGGCTTCTTTACGTTGAGATGGAAATAAAAACCATCCTTCACCCTCTTCGAAGCGATGCGCAAGAAGGCTCTGTGCCAAGGGGGTGCCGGCTTCTGCTGATTTTTTAAGCCATTCGACGTCAGCGGTTGCGTTGTACATCATCAGCAAGCATTTCTTTTCGCCGGCGTCTGCGCATTCTTTCGCGGTTTTACGTGCGGTGTTTATCCAGTATTTTTCATCCTGCTTGCATTCATCCGTCAACGTACAAATTTCTTTGTTCTCACCGAGTCTTAGCATTGAATACACATGACCTTTTGAAGCTGCCTTTTCGTACCAATATTGTGCGTCTTTGGTCATAAAAAGTTTTTGATGGCGTAATGCTTCTGCCAAGTAATATTGGGACTCTATGTCGCCAGCTTCAGCTGATACTTTCAGGTATGGCTCTAATTTGAACCATTGATTTTGATTGTATAGCTCAAGTCCGTGGCTTTTGGCGCTTGCTTGTTCAGGTGTAAGTGCACCAAATGACAGGCTGGGAATTAATGCCAGAAAAAATAAAGCTACAGTTTTATATTTCATTTTTGTCCTGAGTATACTGTTGTGGTTGTGTTGTAAGCGTCTGAGATAAAGCCCAGGGGACTGCTTTCAACGGTAGTGCTGCACAAATGATTTATATGCTGGCCCAAGTTGGCGACGTTTTTCTTGTATTCGGCGCGGCGCAAATCAATGGTCGTTCTCTCGGCTCCTAGTTTTCCGGTTTGCTCCTCCATAAATTTATTCAGGCGATACAAGTTTTTGCAGAAATCAAGTTTTGGCTCTTCGGAGGTTAATCCATGACGGTTCATGCGCGAAACGGCCTCTTCAAACTGACGTTGGGCTTCATTCGGTATCACTGCATTGAAAGGTTGTTTGGTTGGGGACTGAGCAATCCATTCAATACAAAAGCCAATGGCTTGCTGTTGATACATTATCGCCTGAGTTGAGTCAAAGCTCTTGGCGGTAGCCGTATCTGAAGAGTCCGTTGCCTTGAACCCCCGTGGAGTACTACAAAGTGTGTGAAGTAGTGGGCCAATCGCTTCAGGTTGAAGGCCCGCAAACCACTCTTTATAACCCATTTTATCCGGGAAGCTTGCAATGCTGTAGCCAATTAAGCTCGCCCGATTTCCATTCGTCATTGAGTCGTATAGCTGATTAACTCTTGCTTCAGTTTGGGCTGCATAAAAAGCGACGTCTCCCATGGTAACAATACCTAGGAAGGATAGTTTGCTTAAATAGCTAAATGCACTTTCATCAATCCATTCCAATCTATGCATGTCATTTTCAATAAGGGCGGTCCTAATCATCCTTAACCAATCACTTATACTTTTTGCGTCTATTTCAAAGCTGACAGAGCCAGTTGCCCCTAGACCAAAAAATAAAGAAGCTTTAGCATTTAATCTCAAACGGCCGTCTTTCATGCTAATAGAGAATGCACCATGTAGAGACGCGCCTGCGCCACCGGCTACGCTGACTTCAAGTTTTGCGAGTGTGTTCCAGGCATTTGTACGTGCATAGCCAGGGACTGGAGGGGCGGGGCGGATATTTACAGGGGGCTTCCATTTCAATTGTCCTGTTACTTGACAGCCGACTTGAGCGCCGAGAAATAGCTTTACATCGGGTTCGGTTTCTTTAGGTTTCGCAGGGTCTTGGCTTGCATCTTTTACCGTTTCTGTCGCTTTTTCAATGGCGTCATCGGACCCGCTAATTCCCAGTTTTCCGTGTTCGGCGCTGACTTTCAGGTCTCTGGCTAGAATCAAACTAGCGCCTACAAAGCCCCATGCTTTGGCGTTTATTTCTAAATAGTATTCGCCAAGATCCAGGGTTTTTGGTTCACCCTTGTAAGAAATATATTCCAAGGTTACAGGCTTTATGCTTGCCGGGTCAGGTAGCTTTAGATCAAGTATATCCACCTCTCCACGGGCTAAGGAAACTTCCATTCCGATTTCAATGCCCGCTAGCTTCTTATCCTTTAGTTTCGGTCCGCTAATTTCTGCTCTTCCATGTATGCTGGGAGCTGCTCCGCCGCCTAGCATTCTGACAAACATTGCGGCATAGCTATTATCAAAGAGAGCCAGTTGGCGCAAAGTATCGTCTTCGAAGATCATTGCTTGCAAGTTTTCTCCCCATGGTTTTTGGGCCGAAGGAGACCGGATGCTTTTGACTTTGAAGTGTTCCTTGTCAAGGAATTTGAAGAGGCGCTCAGGCTGAAAGAGTCCTTTATCAAACCAATCGGTGTTGATTTCTAATGACTTGCATCCCTTGCCAACCAAGTATTCAGTGAATGCAGCATCTTCATCTGATTTTGCAATGCCCTTAATCTTAGTGTTTTTTAATAGCTCATACATCCCCTTATTTGCATAAGCGCGTAAGTCCATAAGGCTTAGATGGGAAAGGGGTTTGCTAGAAGAGGCCATGCTGACCTCGCGAAGTGGGATGTTAGCCTTCACAAGAGAGTCAACTGGCTTAGGCGTATAGGCTTGCGGATCCCAGAGCAATAATCTGTATGGCTTTACAGCAGTTAAGTTTTTTTCTGCTTGTTGCCGCATCAAACGAGACTTTTCCTGAATCTCTAAATATTTGTTCTGGTTCTCAGTGAAAACTGAAGAGGGCGGTACTGCCCTGTCCCCAGTTGCGGCACACCACTTTTCAAAATCTGCGATAATTTTTTTTATCGTAGAGTCTAACTCTTTATCCAGTTGCATGTAGTCATGAAAGCGTAAGGTACCCGCACGTTGGCTTTCAGGATTGAGGGCGAATTCTGGAGTGGCAATTCCCAGGTCTGCGAGGTCGAGAATGATTTTCGTATATTCCGCTAGGACACTTTCCAAGTGTTCAATGCGCTTGCTAATATCCTCTTTTAATAGTCCGTCGACCTTTTTTTCTTTTTCTGTGCGTTCAAGAAGCTTTTCATAATGGGTGAGTAACTCCCAGATGGGCGCTTCACGCTTCAGGAAAAAGTCGTTTTCTGTAAATGCTTTCTTTTTAGAAGCTTCCCGGTATTTGCAGTAAGTTCCTATGAGGCCGCTAATTTTAATTTCTCGCGGACTGTACAGTCGGCCGTTCTCTTCGATATATCCTTTCGTTAGAGCTTCTTTCCGACCTTTATTTTCAAGTTGCTTTCGTTCTTCTGCTAAAGCGAGAACATCATTGCGAAGAGATAGATTTGCTGCATTTTCTGCCTCGTAAATGTCGATGCGGCGCCTTACTACATCGGTCTGAGCCTTAGCGGTGTCTAATGAGCTCTTGTTGGACGACTCTATCTTATTGATTTGGTCGTCAAGTTCATCAAAGCGTTTCTTGTCTTGTCCGTCTAGAAAAGAAGACAGCGCTGGAGAGGCGAAGCATGCCATTAGGCCGGCCTTGTCTAACTGCTGCATACGTTCGGCGCGATCCGTGACGGCCACTCGTTTCGACATGAGTACGGCGCTTTCTTCGAGTTGGTCCGCCACTTCCTTAGTGATTAACCAGAATTTTCTTTGTGCTGTTACATAAATAATATCTTCATATTCTTTAGCGCAGCCAGTGCCTGGATTATCTCCAAATTTTTCAGTGCTTTTTATTTTAACTTCAGTTGCAGGCTCTAATACTACAGGCGACTGTTTAGGTTGTTCAGTTGAAATTGTCATGGCTTTCATCCCTTAGCCAACGATTCGAGTTGTGCGGTTTTCTCATAAGCCTTTATATCTTTACGCAAAATCTCTTTTGCTTCGGGCATGAGGACAAAATCAGGATCGTTAAGAATCTGAGGAACCAACGATTGCAGGTGAGCCCCCTGATCGATTCCTGATTTAACTAATACATTAAGTTGATAAATGGCTTTTGAAAGATCAAGATCCCTTGCGTCTATATTTTGTTCAAAAGCTTGGTGGTAAATCCAGTACTGCCAACGCAAAGTTTCACTCATATCAAAAAAAACGTCGGGGATTTCTAACGGTAAGTCGGGCGTAGTGGAGGTTGTATTCGTATTTGGGTTGTCCCACCGACCCCATTTAAACTCATTGATGTTGCTATTTGGCAAAAGGGTCCAAACATGTTTGATTGGTCCGTATAATCTAGATTTGAAATTATCGTTTAATGAGTGGTGTAGGCAAGACCAGTTAATGGGGTCGTAATAGCGTGAATACACTAACCCATGTTGGCGGCAATTTTTTGTAAAGAGATACTGCAGGTGTTTGCGAACAGGGGATTCGGCAGCCAACAGAATCCCGCAGCGATCTACCTGTAGCTTTTGCCTGACATTGTCAGGTAGCAATCCTTGTTTTAAGTTCACAAGGATCGGGCTTGCATCCCCTAAGTGGCCGTGCGGAGAGCCTGCGAGTAGCGAACTCACTTCAATGTTATTGTCTTTGTAGAGCTCTTGTAGAATCTCTGGAGAGCGTACGCGATCAGCCAGAAGCCATAGGCTCATTCCAGCTTGAGCACGAGGGTAATCTGTAGGCGCTAATTCGTCACAAGATTTCAACATCAAATGCATGTGCAGTCCCCGCGAGTACAAATTCCATTAGATTGTTTACCGCACACTGGAATTACTTGTACCCCTGCTACGCTGGCTTTTTTAAAATTAATTAAGGCGGTCAACGGTATTTGGGGAACTGGCGATGTCGGAGCATCAAGAGGCAAGTTTGGTGGCAGAATCCCAATCCCGGTTCCCGCCCCCGGCGCCCCACCGGTATTGATCTTCACCTCAGCCCCGCTGATGGTCACCCCACCGGCATCGACCTTCACAAAACTCCCGCCAGCCTTGGCCGTGAGTTCCATACCTCCTTCAACCACCACCTTGTCACCCGCGTGATAGTGAATCTCGGTCCCGGCCTCGACAAACTGCGCCGTACCGACCTTCACATGCTGCGTCACGCCTACCGTCAGGTGGTCATCCGCGCGCATCTCGCTGATGCGATCCAGATGGGTAATCCGGTGTTCCTCAACCTTGAACTCGCTCAGGGCATTGGCCTCAACCGTGTCATGCCGCTCATTCCCCACACGGATCTTCTGGTCGTGCTCGATGTTCTCGTCCCAATCGCGCTGGGCATGGATGTAGATTTGCTCGGCACCCTTTTTGTCTTCAATCCGAAACTCGTTATAGCCCTTGCCGCCCGGGGAGCTGAGGGTTTTGAAGGTGCTGCGGGTTTTGTTCGCCGGCAGGTCGTAGGGGACGACGTTTTCCTTGTGGTACAGGCAGCCGGTGACGAGTGGCTGGTCGGGGTCGCCTTCGAGGAAGGTGACGAGGACTTCCATGCCGATGCGCGGGATGGCGATGCCGCCGTAGGCGGCGCCGGCCCAGCCGCTGGCGACGCGCAGCCAGCAGGTGGTTTTGTCGTCGGACTGGCCGTCGCGGTCCCAGTGGAACTGGACTTTGATGCGGCCGTACTGGTCGCAGTGGATTTCTTCACCGGCCGGGCCGGTGACGACCGCGGTCTGGCTGCCGAGGACTTTGGGTTTCGGGTGTTCGAGGGCAGGGCGGTAGTGCGCGTCCCACGGGGTGGCGAGGAAGCTGTTGCGGTAGCCCTGGTGGAAATCGCTTTTGTTGTCGGTGACGTCGCTGGTGACGTTTTCACCGAGCACTTGCGGTTGTTTGCCTTCGTGGAAGACTTCCAGCAGCAGCCACAAGTCGTTCCATTCAGCGCGCGGGTGTTCGGCCAAGGTCAGGAAGTGGCCGCTGGTCAGGGTCGGTTCGTCACCTTTGCCTTCGGCGAGTTTGTAGTCGCTGCGATGACGTTCGAGGGCGCGGGTCGAGAGGAATTTGCCGCGCTCGCGGGTGGTGAAGCGGCCGGGGTAATCGTAGTCCTCAAGGTCCGGGGCGAACTCGGATTTGACCGCGCCTTCGGGCAGGATCTTCGGTTTTTCGAAGTCGTAGTCGCGGCGGCTGACGC
This sequence comes from Pseudomonas sp. S150, assembly GCF_004526365.1. NCBI lineage: Bacteria > Pseudomonadati > Pseudomonadota > Gammaproteobacteria > Pseudomonadales > Pseudomonadaceae > Pseudomonas > Pseudomonas sp. S150. Next base: position 3,863,713 of record NZ_CP038207.1, on the reverse strand, counting down.
GGGTGGTGCGGGTTTCCAGGCGCAGGTTGAAGCGCTTGATCACCGGTTTATCGGCGCTCATGCCGGAGTCTTGCTGGTAGCTCACGGCCTTGAGTTTGCGGAACACTGTCTGATCGTCGCCGAACACCAGTTTGTGCCCGCTGCTGCTGTGCTGGAAATGGAAGTGAATGCCTTCCTCTTCGCACAGACGCTGGATGAAATGCAGGTCGGACTCGTCGTACTGCACGCAGTAATCGCGCTGCGGGTACTCGGCGTTGAGCTGGAAGCTGTAAGCGTCGGCCAGAATGCCGCGATCTTCGAGGACCTGGGCGATGATCTTCGGCACCGTGAGGTTCTGGAAAATCTGCTGGTCATGGTTGTGCCGCAGATAGGCCAGTTGCGGCACCAGGCTGATGCTGTAGCGGGTCAGGGTCTTGCCGGAATCGCCTTGTTCGATGCGATACACCAGGCCATGAATCTTGCCTTCGCCGGTGGCGCCGAAGGTCAGGACGCCGGGCTTGTGCAGCAACTCTTCGAGTTTGAGGTCGGGGCGGGCGCTGACCAGTTCGAGGTCGAAACGGAAAGGCTCGTTGAGGGCTTCGCGACCAGTGAAGCTCAGCACTTGCAGGTCGGCGGAGGCGCCTTCGAGGGTAAGGGTAATGTGGGTAGCGTTGGCGTCCAGCATGCCTTGAATTCCGTCCATTGAATAAGCAGGTGACGGATGATGGAGGATTAAACCGCCTCGTTCAAGGCGCAAATGCCGTAGAGAGGGGGCCCGCGCTGTATAGGGAAAACCCCTATGACGGCGTTTAAACCCAATGAAATCGGGGGCTTCGCAGTCGTGAGCCCTTGGTCAGCGCATGATTTGAGCCAATCGCAGGCCGAAGAATCGCCAGTCAGTTTCAGACTAAAGTCGCCTTCAACCCGTAAAAGCCATCTGCCATCATTGCAACTCACCCCTGCGTGTCCACTTCTTCCCGGCTGTTTTTGACCCGGGACGGGAGCTATTTTTCTGGCTGACTGCGCCCCGGCGCAAACGCTGTACTGTTGGAGTTTTTCATGCGTCCCCCATTCCCTCTCATCACCCCGCGCCAGTCGTTTGGCTTCGGAGCCGTTGTGCTGTGCGCCGGTTTTGCCGCGCAGGTTCAGGCCAGCGGTTTTCTCGAAGACACCACGGCGAAAATCGAATCGCGCACGGTGTACTTCAACCGCGATTTCCGTGATGGGCATACCTCCAGTGACCAGGGCGCTTCCAAGCGTGAAGAGTCGGCGCAAGGCTTTATTCTGAATCTGCAATCGGGTTACACCGAGGGCACGGTCGGCTTCGGTATCGATGCGCTGGGCATGCTCGGGTTTCAGCTCGACTCCAGCCCCGATCGCAGCAACAGCGGCTTGTTGCCGTCCAGCGGCGAGAACCCGCGCGGCTCGAAGGGCCAGTACGCGAAAATGGGCCTGACCGCCAAGGTCAAGGTTTCGGACACGGTGTTGAAGTACGGCGCACTGCTGCCGGATCTACCGCTGCTCAAGTACAACGACGGCCGCTTGCTGCCGACCATGTTCAACGGCGCCATGCTGACCTCCAGGGAAGTGAAGGATCTGACCTTCATGGCCGCGCGTCTGGACAAGTACACCGCGCGCGATTCCACCGATTCGCAAGACATCCGCGTGCACTGTAAGAACAAGCGCTACGCCTGCAACACTACCGCCGATCATTTCGACATGTACGGCATCGATTACAAGATCAACGATCGCCTGACCGCGCAGTATCACTACGCCGAGCTGGAAGACATCTATCGCCAGCACTTCATTGGCTTGCTCGGCAACCAACCGCTGGGTGACGGTGTGCTGAAGGCCGATCTGCGTTTGCTGAAAAGCGCCGACAGCGGTGATGCCAAAGCCGGCTCCATCGACAACCGCGCCTTGAGCGGCATGCTCTCGTACGGCATCAGCGGCCACACCTTCAGCGCCGGCTGGCAGCGCATGAACGGCGACAATTCGATGCCGTACCTCGATGGCAGCAATCCGTATCTGGTCAACTACGTGCAGGTCAACGACTTCGCCGCGGCGCAGGAACGCTCCTGGCAGCTGCGTTATGACTATGACTTCAAGGCCATCGGCATCAACGGCCTGAGCTTCCTGACCCGCTATGTCAACGGTGATCACATCAAGGTGCCGGGCAGTGATCAGGAGGGCAAAGAGTGGGAACGCGACAGCGAGTTGAAGTACGTGATCCAGACGGGCACGTTCAAGGATGTCAGCCTGCGCCTGCGCAATGCGACTTACCGCACCAACTATGAAAAGTTTGCCCGGGATGTGGATGAGACCCGGTTGATTGTGAGTTACAACTTTTCGGTGTTGTAACTGTGAGGGCTGCAGTGTCTGGATGACCGCCTTCGCGAGCAAGCCCGCTCCCACATTGGATCATGGGTGAACACAAATTTTGTGCTCGGCACTGATCCCCTGTGGGAGCGGGCTTGCTCGCGAAGGCGTCCTCACAGGCTCCCCTACAACCAATGCCAGAACCGGCTCCAGAAGCCGCGATTCAGATCCTCTTTGCACCCGGCATACTGCCGCGCATACACGTCGGAGCGCGCCTGCACCTTGCGTGCAGTCGGCATCAGCCAGGCCTTGCTGGCGTAGGTTTTGTTGCGAAAGCCGCCCCAGCCTTCGTGGTAGTTCAGGTACTGGTTATAGGCGTCGTACTTGTACACGCCGTTGATCGAAGTGGTCTTGTCCATGTACCAGCCGACGAAGTCGATGGCGTCGTCGAAGTCTTCGCGGTCGGCGCCGTGTCGGCCGGTGCTTTTCTGGTAGTCGGACCAGACTTCATCCTTGGCCTGGGCGTAGCCCGAGGCTGTGGTGACCCGGCCCCACGGAATCACCCACAACAGGTATTTGCGCGGGGTCTTGGCGTCGTAGCGGTAGCCGGACTCCTGATACATGATCGCGAAGGGCACCTGGATCGGCACGCCCCAACGCTTTTGCGTGACTTGCGCCGCATCGTACCAGTCGCTTTTCTCGCGGAAGATCGCGCAAATGTCTTCCGGCGAACGCGGCGGCGAGGTGCCGCAGCCGCTGAGTAATCCCGCCAGTATCAAAAGTCCCGCCGTCCGCCCCGACATCAAACCGTCATCCCCATGCGCGCAAAAAGGCCGACAGTCTACGCGCTCAGCTCAACTGGTGACGATAGGGCAAATCCGGACCGGTCTTGCTGCACGTAAGGGCGGCCGCCTGTACGGCAAACCTGAGCATCGCGTCGATCTGCTCGCGGCTGAGTTGTTGAACCCCTTCGACCGAATCCAGTGCTTGCTCGGTCAACCAGGTAATCAGCGCTGCTTGAAAGGTATCGCCGGCGCCGACGGTATCGGCGATTTTCACTGAAACCGCTGGTACCGACCATGAACCGTGAGCACGGCTGAACACCGTTGCGCCTTCGCCGCCACGGGTCAGGAACACCAACTGGCAGCGATGCTGCAGCCAGCCTTCGATCACGCGCTGCGGGTCCTGCTCGGGATACAGCAGGCTCAGGTCTTCGTCGCTGACCTTGATCATGTCGGCCAGTTGCACCAGGGTCGCCACGCGCTGGCGCCACAGGTCGATGTTCGGTTCCGGGTTGAGGCGCACGTTGGGATCGAGAGTGATCAGGCGCTTGCCGCTTTCGCGTTGCACCAGAGTCAACAGGGTGTCGGCGATCGGCTGCACCACCAGCGAGAACGAGCCGATGTGCAGACCACGGACTTCAGCGCCCAGTTGCGGCAGATGGGCGAGGCTTAATTGGCGATCAGCACAGCCCTCGCCGCGAAAACTGTAATGCGGCGAACCGTTGGCGCCGACCGCGACCATCGCCAGCGTGGTTGGCGCGGCGAAGTCGATCAGGTAGTCCGCACGCACACCTTCATCCTGCAGCACCTGCTGCAGACGTCGGCCGAGATAGTCGGTAGACAGCCCGGCAAACAGCGCCGAATCCACGCCCAGACGGCGTAAGCCGACCGCGACGTTGAACGGCGAGCCGCCGGCAATCGCCTTGAAATTGACTTTCGAGGCCAGACCTCTGGCATCGTCTTCGCTGAAGAAATCGAACAGGGCTTCGCCACACACCAAATACATAATTGTTTGCTCTTTATAGGGTTGCGACATGCTGTTGATAGCGTTCATAGGCCTGCTGGAACGCCGCGACATGGGCGGCGACCGGCAGGGTTTCACTGTGCAGATCGAGCTTCACGCAGCGCTGGCACAGATCGGCCAAAGTGTCTTCGTGGCCGTTCGACCATGACTTGCACCACGCCGCCTGAATCGCCGCGCCAAGGGCTGCGGCTTCGCTGTGTTCGGTGCAGATCACCGGGGTGTTCATGATGTCGGCGACGATCTGCCGCCACACTGCACTTTTCGAACCGCCGCCGATCAGGCAAATGCTGCGGCTTTGTAAACCATTGTGGCGCAACAGATCCAGTCCATAACGCAAACCGAAGGTGGTGCCTTCGACCACGGCGCGACACAGGTTGGCCTGGGTCAGGTTGCTCAGGGTCAGGCCGTGCAGGCTGCCGGTGGCATGGGGCAGTGCGGGGACGCGCTCTCCGTTGAGAAATGGCAGCATGCTCACGCCTTCGGCGCCGATCGGTGCTTGGGCCACGAGGTCGTTGAATTGTTCGAGATCAAGGTCGAACAGTTCGCGGATCGCGCCGGTGGCGTTGGTCAGGTTCATGGTGCAGATCAGCGGCAGCCAGCCGCCGCTGGACGAGCAGAAGGTCGCAACCGACGCATCCGCGCTAACCTGCGGTGCCTCGGCGTACGCGTACACCGTGCCGGAGGAGCCGAGGCTCATGGTGATCGCTCCCGGCTGAATGTTGCCGGTGCCGATGGCGCCCATCATGTTGTCGCCACCGCCGCTGGCGACCAGCGCATTCGGGCTGAGGCCGAGCTGTTCGGCAATCGCCGGCAGCAGGGTGCCGACCGCTTGATGCGCGTCGATCAGCTCCGGTAACGCGGCTTGCAGGCGACCCGTGGCGTCGATATCGCGCAGCAGTTGCAAGTCCCACTGACGGCTGCGCACGTTGAAATAGCCGGTGCCGGAGGCGTCGCCGTATTCGCTGCAGGCGCGGCCGGTGAGCCAGAAGTTCAGGTAGTCGTGGGGCAGAAGGATGCGCGCGATACGCGAGAACAACTCCGGGTGTTGTTCCTTGGTCCACAGCAGTTTCGACACTGTGTAGCCCGGCGCGATGACCACCCCGAGGCGCTCCAGCGAGCCTTTTTCGCCGCCGAGGTGCTTGAGCAGACGGTCATTTTCATCGGTGGTTTCGGTGTCGCACCACAGCTTGGCCGGACGCAGCACCTGGCCCTGATCGTCGAGCAGCACCAGACCGTGTTGCTGGCCGGATACGCCGATGCCGAGGATCGCCTGACCGTCAACATTGGCTAAGAGCAAGGCGCGGCGGGTGGCGAGGGCGAAGGCGTCGAGCCACTGTTGGGTGTCCTGCTCGCGCCGGCCATTGGCGCCGCTGATCATCGTGTGCGTGGCCGCGCCTTCGCCGAGCACCTGACCGTTGCTGGCATCGAGGATGATCGCCTTGGTGCCCTGGGTGCCGCAGTCGATGCCGAGGAAGAGTTGTCGGGTGGTCACAGTGAGGTCCTCAGGGTTTCAGATCTGCCAAGGTGAGGCTGCCATTCGCGAGCAAGCCCGCTCCCACATTTTGAAACGCGTTCCCCTGTGGGAGCGGGCTTGCTCGCGAAGGCGTCGGTGGTTTCACCGCTGAATTCAGGCCAAAACCCGCTCCAAAGTGCGCGTCACCCCCACCTCGCGCAAGCTGTTGCAGCACCATTCAAATGCCGCAACAAACTCCGCCGACCGTGGAATCGCCGTGCCGAAGATCTCCTCGACCGCCAGCAACCGCTGGGTAATCAGCGCATCATCCGCCACCAGTCCCTGACAGAATTCCGCCCGTGGATCGGGAATCGTATAAGTGTCGCCATTCTCATCCACGCCCTTCAAATACAACGCCCAGGCCGCCACCACCAACGCTGCGCGCTTGGTCTCCTGGCCATCGGTAATCAAGCGGTTGATCGTCGGAATGGTGAACTTGGGAAACTTCGACGAGCCGTCTGAACACACTCGTTCCAGCTGATCGGCAATCGCCTGATTAGAGAAGCGCGCGACCAGCGTATTTTTGTAGTCGGTCAGATCGATGCCCGGTACCGGCGCCAGTTGTGGGGTGACATCGAGGTCCATGTACGCACGCATGTAGCGCACGAACAGCGGGTCGTTCATGGTTTCGTGAACGAAGCGGTAGCCCTTCAGAAACCCCAGATAAGTCAGCGCCAGATGGCTGCCGTTGAGCAGTTTGATCTTCATTTCTTCGTAGGGCGAAACGTCATCGGTGAACTGCACGCCGACCTGTTCCCAGGCCGGGCGACCGTTGACGAATTTATCTTCCAGCACCCATTGCACAAACGGCTCGCAGACCACTGGCCAGGCATCGTCGACCGCGTGTTTGTCGGCCAGTTGCAGACGATGCGCGGTGCTGGTCATCGGCGTGATGCGGTCGACCATGGCGTTGGGGAAACTGACGTTCTGCTCGATCCAGTCGCGCAGCCTCGGGTCGCGCAGGGTGGCGAAGGCCAGCAGCGCCCTGCGGGTCACCGCGCCGTTATGCGGCAGGTTATCGCAGGACATGATCGTGAACGCCGGTATGCCCGCGCCACGGCGTTTTTCCAGCGCCGCGCAGAGGAAACCGAACACGGTTTTCGGCGTTTGCGGGTGTGCCAGATCGTGTTGAATCTGCGGCAGGTGCGCCATGAATTCGCCGTTGCTGTCGTCGATGCAGTAGCCGCCTTCGGTGATGGTCAGCGAGACGATACGGATCTGCGGATCGGCGAGTTTTTCGATCAGTGCCTGCGCGCCATCTTCGGCCAGGAGCATGTCGCGGATCGCACCGATCACCCGCACTTCGGTGTCATTGCTATCACCGAGTTCAAACAGGGTGAACAGGTAGTCCTGCTCCTTGAGGTCGTCACGGGCGCGGCGGTCTTCCGCGCGCAAGCCGACCCCACAGATCGCCCAGTCCGGCGCCTGGCCGGTGTTCATCAGCGCATCGGTGTAATACGCCTGATGCGCGCGGTGGAAGCCGCCGACGCCAATGTGCGCGATGCCCTGACGGGTGTCGCTGAGGTTGTAGGCCGGCAGTTGCACCTCGGGGGCGAGGCGATGCAGGTTTTGTTCATTCAGTTTCATCGGGCAGGTCTCGAAATTCAGGCCGCGGCGCGAAGCGGGCGGGTCAGCGCCACGCCATCGGCGTCGAACAGGTGGCAATGGCTGGCGTCCAGGTGCAGGTTCAGTTGCTCGCCGTAGCGGCTTGCCAAGTCGCCGCGCACGCGCATGGTCAGGGCTTCGCCCGCGTTGGTGGTGACGTGGCAGAAGGTGTCGCTGCCCAGGCGTTCGCTGACGTCGGCGGTGACTTGCAGGGTGCAGTCGCCCGGTTGTGCCAGCTCCAGATGTTCCGGGCGAATGCCCAGGGTCACCGCGCTGCCGACGCTCAGGTTGGCGGCGTTGAACGGCAATGTGATGCGCGTACCGGCGTCCAGCGAGACTTCGCAGGTCTGGCCGTCGATGCGGGCGATCTTGCCTTTGAGGAAGCCCATTTTCGGCGTGCCGAGGAACCCGGCGACGAACAGGTTGGCCGGGTTGTGATAGAGGTCCAGCGGCGAGCCGACCTGCTCGATTTTGCCGCCGTTGAGCACCACCACTTTGTCGGCCATGGTCATCGCTTCGACCTGATCGTGGGTCACGTAGATCATCGTGGCTTGCAGGTCCTTGTGCAGACGCAGCAGCTCCAGACGCATCTGCACCCGCAGCGCGGCGTCGAGGTTGGACAGCGGTTCGTCGAACAGAAAGATCTTCGGATTGCGCACGATCGCCCGGCCGATGGCGACCCGTTGCCGTTGGCCGCCGGACAGCTGTTTGGGCTTGCGCTCGAGCATCGGCCCGAGCTCGAGAATGCGCGCCGCTTCGCCGACCTTTTTCTCGACTTCGGCTTTCGGTACACCGGCCAGATCGAGGGCGAACGACATGTTTTTCTTCACGGTCATGTGCGGATACAGCGCGTAGGTCTGGAACACCATCGCCAGATCGCGCTTGGCCGGGCTGACTTCGGTGATGTCGCGGCCATCGAGCTCGATGGTGCCGCCGCTGACCTCTTCCAGCCCGGCGATCAGTCGCAGCAAGGTGGATTTGCCGCAGCCGGACGGGCCGACGAAGACCACGAATTCCTTGTCATTCACCTCAAGGTCGATGCCCTTGATGATGGAGAAACCTTCGAAGCCTTTTTGCAGATTCTTGATTTTCAGGTTGGCCATTTTGATGGGCCTCCACTTAAGTTAATTCAATGGCGCCGGGCATGCTTTTGGTGGGAGCGGGCTTGCTCGCGAAGGGGCCGTGTCAGTCACGATCATTGTTGGATGACCCACCGCTTTCGCGAGCAAGCCCGCTCCCACAGGGGAAGGTGTTGGTTCTGGAATATTCATTTCACGGCACCGAACGACAAGCCGCGCACCAGTTGTTTCTGGCTGATCCAGCCGAAGATCAGGATAGGTGCACAGGCCAAGGTCGAGACCGCCGACAACTTGGCCCAGAACAAGCCTTCGGGGCTTGAGTACGAGGCGATCAGCGCGGTCAGAGGCGCAGCTTTCGACGAGGTCAGGTTCAGCGACCAGAACGCTTCGTTCCAGCACAGGATCAGCGACAGCAACACGGTCGAGGCGAGGCCGCCCTTGGCGATCGGCAGCAGCACGCGGACCATTTCCTGCCACAGGGTGGCGCCGTCGAGGCGGGCGGCTTCGAGGATGTCTTTGGGGATGTCCTTGAAGTAGGTGTAAATCATCCAGACCACGATCGGCAGGTTGATCAGGGTGTAGATCACGATCAACGCGATGCGCGTGTCGAGCAGGCCGAAACTCTTGGCCAGCAGGTAGATCGGCATCAGCACGCCCACCGGCGGCAGCATCTTGGTCGAGAGCATCCACAGCAGCGTGCCTTTGGTGCGCTGGGTTTCGTAGAACGCCATCGAATAGGCGGCGGGCACCGCGATCAGCAGGCACAACGCCGTGGCACTGAACGAGATCACCACCGAATTCCAGGCAAAACTGAAGTAGTCGCTGCGCTCGTTGATGTGCAGGTAGTTCTCCAGCGTCGGCGTGAAGATGAACTGCGGCGGCGTGGCAAAGGCGTCGATTTCGGTTTTGAAACTGGTCATCACCATCCAGAAGATCGGGAAGAAAATCACGATCGCGATGGCCCAGGCCAGGGTGCCGAGCAGCAGGCTTTGCAGCCGGCGGGATTGTTGAAGAGTCATGGCAGGCCTCAGGCTTTGTCAGTCAGGTTTTTGCCGATCATCCGCACCAGAATGATCGCGGCGATGTTGGCGATGACCACGGCAATCAAGCCGCCCGCCGAGGCCATGCCGACGTCGAACTGCACCAGCGCCTGGTTGTAGATCAGGTAGGCGAGGTTGGTCGAGGCGTAGCCGGGGCCGCCGTTGGTGGTGGTGAAAATCTCGGCGAACACCGACAGCAGGAAGATCGTTTCGATCATCACCACCACCGCAATCGGCCGCGCCAGGTGTGGCAGGGTCAGGTGCCAGAAGATCGCCACCGGACCGGCACCATCGAGGCGCGCTGCTTCTTTCTGTTCCTGGTCAAGGGACTGCATGGCGGTCATCAGGATCAGGATCGCGAAGGGCAGCCATTGCCACGAGACAATGATGATGATCGACAGCAGCGGGTAATGCGCCAGCCAGTCCACCGGCTCGGCACCGAACAGCCGCCAGACGTAGGCGAAAATCCCCGACACCGGATGGAAAATCAGGTTCTTCCAGATCAGCGCACCGACGGTGGGCATGATGAAGAACGGCGAGATCAGCATCACCCGCACAATGCCGCGTCCGAGAAATTCGCTGGCCTCGAGCAACGCGCTGATCAACACCCCGAACACCACGCTGATCAGCAGCACGCTGCCCACCAGCAACAGGGTGTTGGTGGCGCCGGGCAGGAACCCGGAGTCGGTGAGGAAATAGCTGAAGTTCTCCAGCCCGACGAATTCGTTCACCCCCGGATCGAGCAGGTTGTAGCGAATCATCGAGAAGTAAATGGTCATGCCCAACGGCACGATCATCCACAGCAGCAACAGGGCCACCGAAGGGCTGACCAGAAACCAGCCGGGATTGCGTACGCGGACTTTGCGCTGAGGTTGCGACAAGTCGAGGTGGGCTTTGGCAGTTGAAGTATTCATGGTGATCACAACCGAGTCATACAGACCTATGGAGATCCCATGTGGGAGCGGGCTTGCTCGCGAAGGCGTCGTGTCAGTCAATACACATGACACTGACCCACCGCTTTCGCGAGCAAGCCCGCTCCCACAGGAGGCAGGAGCAAGTCGTTCAGTGGTTACTTGGGATAACCGGCGCGCTTCATCTCGCGTTCGGTGGTTTGCTGCGCGGCGGTAAGGGCCTGATCCACCGTGGTCTGGCCGATCAGCGCTGCCGAGAACAGCTTGCCGACCTGGGTGCCCACGCCCTGGAATTCAGGAATGGTCACCAGCTGAATGCCGATGTAAGGCACCGGTTTCAGCGTCGGTTTGCTCGGGTCTGCGGCCTTGAGCGATTCCAGCGTGACCTTGGCGAACGGCGCGGCGCTCATGTAAGCATCGCTGTAGGTCGAGGCGCGGGTGCCCGGTGGTACGTTGGCGATGCCGTCGGTCTTGGCCACCAGCTCGCCGTATTCCTTGGAGGTGGCCCAGGCGCTGAACGCTTTGGCGGCGTCCTTGGCCTTGGAACTGGTCGGAATCGCCAGTGCCCATGAATACAGCCACGCCGAACCTTTGTCAGTGACCTGATGCGGGGCGAAGGTGAAACCGACGTGATCGGCGACCTTGCTCTGGGTCTTGTCGGTGACGAACGAGCCGGCGACGGAAGCGTCCACCCAGATCGCGCACTTGCCGCTGTTGAACAGCGCCAGGTTCTCGTTGAACCCGTTACTGGAGGCGCCCGGCGGGCCGGATTTCTTCATGGTGTCGACGTAGAAGTTCAGCGCGTTTTTCCACTCCGGGCCGGTGAATTCCGGCTGCCATTTCTCATCGAACCAGCGCGCGCCGTAAGCATTGGCGACAGTGGTGATCAACGCCATGTTCTCGCCCCAGCCGGCCTTGCCGCGCAGGCAAATGCCGTACTGCTCTTTGTCCTTGTTGGTGAGTTTTTCGGCGAAACCGGCGATCTGTTCCCAGGTCGGGCGCTCGGGCATGCTCAGGCCGGCGTCCTTGAACAGGTCGGTGCGGTAATAGGTGATCGAGCTTTCGGCGTAGAACGGCAGGGCATACAGCGAACCCTTGACTGACAGGCCTTCGCGCACCGACGGGAACACGTCGTCGAGGGCGTAAGAAGCCGGCAGATCCTTCATCGGTTCGAGCCAGCCCTTGGCGCCCCAGAGTGCCGCTTCGTACATGCCGATGGTCAACACATCGAACTGCCCGCCCTGAGTGGCAATGTCGGTAGTCAGGCGCTGACGCAGGACGTTTTCTTCCAGCACCACCCAGTTGAGCTTGATCTCCGGATGCTCGGACTCGAAAGTTTTCGAGAGCTTTTGCATGCGGATCATGTCGCTGTTGTTGACGGTGGCGATGGTCAGGGTCTGGGCGCCAAGGCTGACGCTGCTGAGGGTCATGCAGGTGAGGGCTAGCAGAGCTTTTGCAGTGGGTTGCATCGTGCACTCCTTTTCTGCACCCGGCGGGCGGCAGAAGGACAGTTATTGTTTTTGTGTCTTCCGAATGCAGGAAGAATGTGCGCTGATTACAGCCCTCAATCGACGGACTGACAAATCATCCGTCGCACTCAAATCAATACTTTTTTGCACTGGGGTTTGTTGCGGTAGACGCAGGGAAGGGCTTTTCAGTGGGAAGGGGCTATCGAATCAGTACAGGTTTCATCGCATCAGATGCTCTTTGTGGGAGCGGGCTTGCTCGCGAAAGCGCTGTGTCAGTTTGCCGATCAGTTGACTGATACCCCGCTTTCGCGAGCAGGCTCACTCCTACAAGGGGCGGTAATATCAGCCGAGGTTTTGTTCAGTCAGGCGCTGCACCGCGAGGCGTCGATAGTGCGACGGCGTCATGCCCTTGAGTTGCTGGAAGCGCCGATTGAAGTTGGAAATGTTGTTGAACCCCGACTCGAAACACACCTCGGTCACCGGTTTGTCGCCGTCAGCGAGCAGTTCGCAGGATTTACTGATGCGCAGGCGATTGACGAACTCGATGAAGTTGCGCCCGGTGGCCTGTTTGAACACGCGGCTGAAATAGGTCGGCTTCATCCCCAGATGATCGGCGACTTCTTCCAGGGTCAATTCGCGGGCGTAATGGTCGAAGATGAAATCGACTGCGCGGTTGGTGCGGTCGATGTTGTGCTCGTCGGCCAGTTGCGTGTTAGTGGCGCCGGACAGCAATTGATAATCGTCAGTCGTCGCCAGCAGCTCCATCAGAATGAAAAAGTGTCCGAGACGGGTAACGCCGCGGGTGTCGGCAATTCGCTGCATCAACGTCATGGCCTGACGGATCGTATCCTTATCGCGAAATTCGATGCCATATTGCGCACGCTCCAGTAGCGGCGCCAAAGTCTTGAGTTCGGCGAACACCTGGTGCCCGCTGTCGAACAACTCATCGGTGAAGTTCACCAGCATGTCGCGCTTTTCCACCACCTCGTCGTCGGCCACCTGGCTGATCCAGTTGTGCGGCAGATTGGGCCCGGTGAGGAACAGTGTTTGCGGATAAAAGTTGCCGATGTAGTCGCCGATGAAGACCTTGCCGGAACTGGCAACTATCAGGTGCAGTTCGTATTCCTTGTGAAAATGCCAGCGCACTAATGGGCACGGAAAACCATGCTGACGGTAGATGATGGACAACCCGTTATGGTCGTCCATCAGTTCGTAGGAGGGATCAGTGATTCTGGTTGCCCGAGTCATGTCCGATGCGTCTTGTTGTGGTGTTCAGGTGCCCATCATGCACGCGCGCCACGGACAGTTCCAGCGCCTCAGTCCCGGGCCTTGCGTAGACCTTTGGACTGGTTGACCTGCTGGCAATGGCCGATCAGTGGAGTGCCACCGATGAAGTCGGCATTGATAATGCTGCACTTCGGCGCCCATCCCGAGTCTGGGCCAAACCATTGATCGAGTTCGTCGGTGATCCGCTTGACGCCGGCCAGTTCGCCATAGCTGGTGGCCGACAATGACCAGAGGCTGCCGGGTACCGGCGGGTTGGCCAGGGTTCGGGTGATGTGTTGCTTGAGTTGCTCTGGCGAGGTGATGTCCGACCCGCTCCATTCATGGCGGATTTTCGGCCAGTACAGGGGCGAATTGAAATCCGGGTGCGAGTCGCTTGCCAACACCACGCGTTGTAGCGAACTGGCCCTTTTAAGTTGTTCAAGGGTCAGATGACCGTTGTTTCGGGGAATAAGCCGCGAAGCCAGCTCCGTGGTGATGACTTCATGGAAACCCTTGTAATCGAATGGCTGATCGTTGGTGCCCTTGAGTTCATGTAAGTCCAATACGATGAACTCGTTCGGATTTTCATTGAGGAAAAAATTGAGACTTTTTACCAGCTCGCTCAAGGAGCGTCCCTGGAGCAGTTTCACGCCATGAAAGGTATGAAACTTCCTGATGCCCAGCCAGTGTTCATCTGAATGCAGACGCAAGTCGAAGGCGCGCACGCCTTCATTAAGTTGCTGAATGAACGGACCGTCCTGACAGACAAACCAGTTCTGGGCGGGTTGGAGATAAGTCGGGTACGGAAAATCAAAATCCAGCCCGGAATTATGCGCGCCGGGCCAGACCACTTCACTAAGGGTCAGTCGGTCCATATCCGGTGTAGCCGCCATCCAGTTTTTGAAAGGGTAATTACTCATGGTGCATTCCGTTGCAGATAAAGTTTAATTTCCGACCAGTCAACTTGTTTGGTCAGTTCGGAAGTTATTCTTTGGTGCAAACGGAAAAAGTACAAGCCAGCACTCTTTGCAAAGTATTGGCAATGTGCTTTTGCACTTTAATTATCAACTTTTCTGGTTCTTTGCTTCGATCCACTGCGCCATGTATTGAGTGCTTTTATGCAAGTGGTGACGCAACATGCTGCCAGTAAAGTTGGCGCGACGTAATGCTGACAAGTTGTCGCGGCAATATTGCAGGCGAGCGATCAGCGCCGGGCCGTGATCAGTCTGCCGATAGCGCGCATTCAACAACGCGACGCCGGCCTGCTGTGCATCAGCCCAGCGCAATCTGTCTTCGTGCAGCGCCACAGCGGTGTCGGCCAGGGCCTGGGCCGACTGAGCCACCGCACCGGGCCAGGGCAATGCGCCGCCCATGCCTTCGGCGCCGATGGGTGTCGTGACATTGGGCGTGCCGCAGAGCATCGCATCGACGATCTTGCCCTTGATCCCAGCGCCGAAACGCAAAGGCGCCAGGCAAACCCTGGCTTGCGACATCACTTGCAGCGCATCTTCTGCCCAGTTCATCACATGAAACCCCTGCGCCGCGTTGTGCAGGGCTGTGGCCTTGGGCGGCGTATAGGCACCGTAGATATGCAGTTGGGCGCCGGGCAATCGCTGGCGGATCAGCGGCCAGACGGCGGTCTTCATCCACAGCACGGCGTCCCAGTTGGGCGCGTGACGGAAGTTGCCGATACTCAGAAAGTGCGCCCGCTCTTCAAAGGGGACGAACGAATCGCGCGGTGGTTCGAGCATCAGCGGGCACCAGTGCAGCAGGTCGCCAGGGACTTGAAACTGTTCGACCAGCAACTGAATTTCAACTTCGGAAATCATCAGATTCAGATCGCAGCGATACAACGCGGCGATTTCCCGTTTGGCCAGGTCAGTGTCGGCCATCAACTCGAACTCTTCGCGCAGCGCCGGGGCGAACAGGGCGCTGAAGTCCTGATTGTCCGGGTCGTCTTTCAAACGTTCCTTGAGCCGTTGGTGGCGGGCGTGGCGCAGGCTCTGCAGGTCGGACGTCTCCAGTACGCGCAAGGCATTCGGGCATTGCTTTTCGACGCGCCAGCCGAACTGCTCTTCCATCATGAACTGGTCGAACAGCACGATATCCGGGGCCAGTTCACTGATGAAACTATCGAAGCTGCTGTTGTTGAGTTCGATCGGCACTTCGCGGATGCCCAGCGCGGTCAGGTCAGCCTTGTGCTCGCCCGGGCCGGCCGGGCTGCTGAAGGTGATGTCCCAGCCTTGCTGCAAAAACGTCTCGAGGATCTGCATCACATGCCCGCTGGCTGCCGAAGAGCGCGGTTCGGGCCAGACGTAACCGATGACCAGAACTTTGGTGGCGGGTGATGCAGTCATTGACGGGGGTTCCTTGCAGGCAGGCGGCTAAAAATGGCGCGCAATTAGAGCACATCCGCAGCCGCTGCCGAATCAAGGCCAATCACTGTTTCAGAATGGCCTTGACCTTGTCACGCAGTTGATCGATCGAGAATGGTTTGCCGATCACGTGCATATCCGCAGGCACGTCGATGTTTTCGGCGTATCCGCTGGCGAACAGCACGGGCAGAGAGGGGCGCATTTGACGTGCCTTTTCGGCCAGTTCACTACCTGTCATGTCCGGCAGACCGTGGTCGGTCATCATCAAGTCGATAAGCTTGCTCTGATTCCCGAGAATCTCCAGCGCAGACTCGCCGTCTGCCGCCTCCAACACCTTGAACTCCAGCTCCTCCAGCACATCGACGATGAGCATACGTACGATGTCGTCGTCTTCTACTACAAGGATGGTGGACTCTGGGGTGGACATAGGGATAGCTCTCAAGAAATGAAATCGGAACGGCGACCGGTCGAAAATGCCGGGCTCTTGCATGAGTAAGTGGCGCATGGCCACAAGTTCCCGAGCGGATACGAAAAAGATTAGCTGCAAATCGGGGCGGCAAGGATACCCGTTGCCTGATCGGGAAGTGCAGCAAATGTAGGAAATTGCCACCATGGCAGTGAGAAAAATGGATCCATAGTACCGTTTTGGGGCAAACTCCCGGGTTTCGACAGTTCGACAAGGCTGCCCCATGTCCACTCGGTCTACAGTTGACGAAACACGGTTCCGTAAACTCCTGACGCGCAACATCAGTCTGCCTTTGGGCGTCGGCGCGATCAGTGCAGTGTTTTTCATTTCGCTGATCACCTATTTGCTCTCGGTGATCCAGTGGGTGGAACACACCGACCGGGTGATCAATAACGCCAATGAAGCGGTGAAACTCACCGTTGATCTGGAAACCGGCATGCGCGGCTTCCTGCTCAGCGGCGACGAGCACTTCCTCGACCCGTACGAGACCGCCAAGCCGCGGATCAACGTGGCGCTCAATACCTTGCTCGAACTCACTGCCGACAATCCGATCCAGACCGACCGGTTGCGGCGTCTGCAGGCCTTGCAGACTGAGTGGAGCAACTACGCGCAATCGATGATCGATCTGCAGCGCTCCAGCGGTGACTACCGGGGCGCGGTCAAGGCCGGGCGCGGCAAGCGCCTGACCGATGAGATCCGCAAGCAGTTCGAAGACGTGATCGACATGGAGCAGCAGTTGCGCACCACGCGCAACGAAGAGGTGCGCCGTACCACGATCTGGAGCATCACCTTATACCTGCTGTTCATCGCCGCGATCAGCGGTTTGCTCGCGTATGTCGGTCGCCGCGATCTGGTCAGCCTGTCGGACAGCTACAGCGCCAACCTTGCGGCGCAGCAAGCCAGCGCCGAGCGTCTGGAGCGCCAGGCGTGGATGCGCAGCGGCCAGACCGAACTGGCGGAACAGGTGCTGGGGCAACTGACGCTTAACCTGCTGGGGCGCAACATCCTGCAGTTCTGCGCACAATATCTGGGCACTGCGGTGGCGGCGCTGTACGTACGCGAAGAACACGGCGGCCTCAAGCGCGTGGCGTCCTATGGATTCTCCCGCGAACAGGAAGAAAAAGATCAGCAGATCTACAGCGGCGAAGGCATCGTCGGCCAGGTTGCCCAGCAGGGGCAACTGATTCGTCTGGATTCCGTCCCCGCCGACTACTTCAAAGTCAGCTCCGGCCTGGGCGCAGGTCTGCCGCACAGTGTGCTGGTGGTGCCGACCAGTGATGATGACCGGGTCAACGGCGTGATCGAACTGGGCTTCCTGCGCCCGCTCACCGACCGCGATATCGATTTGCTGGAACTGATTGCCGGCAACATCGGCACCTCGATCGAAGCGGCGCGTTATCGCCAGCGTCTGCAGGAAGTGCTGGCCGAAACCCAGCAGCTCAACGAAGAGTTGCAGGTGCAGCAGGAAGAGCTGAAAACCGCAAACGAGGAGTTGGAAGAACAGTCGCGTATTCTCAAGGAATCCCAGGCGCATCTGGAAACCCAGCAAGTCGAGCTGGAGCAGACCAACGAGCAGTTGGCCGAACAGGCGCAGACTCTGGCCGAGCAGCGCGACGCCATGGACCAGAAGAACACAGAGCTCAATCAGGCTCAGGTGCAGCTCGAAGAACGCGCCGAAGAACTGCAGCGTTCGAGCAAGTACAAGTCCGAATTCCTCGCCAACATGTCCCACGAACTGCGCACGCCGCTGAACAGTTCGCTGATCCTCGCCAAGTTGCTGGCCGAGAACCCGCAGGACAATCTGACGGCCGAGCAGGTCAAGTTCGCCGAGTCGATCTATTCGGCGGGCAACGATCTGCTGAACCTGATCAACGACATTCTCGACATTTCCAAGGTCGAGGCCGGCAAGCTGGAAGTGATCCCGGAAAACACCAGTGTCGCGCGGCTGGCCGACGGCCTGCGCAGCGTGTTCGAACCGCTGGCGGCGGACAAGCAACTGACGTTCAGCGTCGAGTTGCAGCCGGATGCGCCGATCATGCTGTACACCGATCGCCAGCGTCTGGAGCAGGTGATCAAGAACCTGCTGTCCAACGCCGTGAAGTTCACCGAACACGGCGCGGTCAGCCTGACCATCGCCGGCCAGCCGAACGAACGCATTGCGTTCATCGTGCGCGATTCGGGGATCGGTATCGCCGCAGATCAGCAGGAAAGCATCTTCGAAGCGTTCCGCCAGGCCGATGGCACCACCAACCGCAAATACGGTGGCACCGGTCTGGGCTTGTCGATCTCGCGTGATCTGGCGGCCTTGCTCGGTGGCTCGATCAGCGTCAGCAGCGCACCGGGGCAGGGCAGTGTGTTTACCCTGGTGCTGCCGCAGCAATACAGCGAGCCGGGTGACAGCCCTGCGATCCCGCTGACCTTCACGCCGCCGGTATCGGCCCCGGCCCCGGTGGTGCAGCCGCCATCGATCGCGGTGTCGCCGCTGGCGCCGGTGCACATCCCGCGTTTTGCCGATGACCGTGGCAAGGCGCCGTTCGCCACGCGCTGCATTCTGGTGGTGGAAGACGAGCCGAATTTCGCCCACATCCTTTACGACCTGGCCCACGAACTGGGTTATCAGTGTCTGGTGGCGCACGGAGCGGATGAAGGTTATGACCTGGCCCGCGAGTTCGTGCCCGACGCGATCCTGCTCGATATGCGTCTGCCGGATCACTCCGGTCTGACCGTGCTGCAACGCCTGAAAGAACACGCCGAAACCCGGCACATCCCGGTGCACGTGATCTCGGTCGAAGACCGCGTTGAAGCGGCGATGCACATGGGCGCGATCGGTTATGCAGTCAAGCCGACCACCCGCGAAGAGCTCAAGGACGTGTTCGCCCGTCTCGAAGCCAAGCTGACTCAGAAGGTCAAGCGCGTGTTGCTGGTCGAAGATGACGATCTGCAACGCGAAAGCATTGCCCGCCTGATCGGTGATGAAGACATCGAGATCACCGCGGTCGGTCTGGCGCAAGACGCGCTGGAGAAGCTGCGCACGACGATTTACGACTGCATGGTGATCGACCTGAAATTGCCGGACATGCTCGGCAACGATCTGCTCAAGCGCATGTCGACCGAGGACATCTGCTCGTTCCCGCCGGTGATCGTCTACACCGGACGCAACCTGACCCGCGATGAAGAGGCCGAGCTGCGCAAATATTCGCGCTCGATCATCATCAAGGGCGCGCGCTCGCCGGAACGCCTGCTGGATGAGGTGACACTCTTTCTGCACAAAGTCGAATCGCAGTTGTCCCATGAACGGCAGAAGATGCTCAAGACCGCCCGCAGCCGCGACAAGGTCTTCGAAGGCCGCAAGGTGCTGCTGGTGGACGATGATGTGCGCAACATCTTCGCCCTGACCAGTGCGCTGGAGCACAAGGGCGCAGTCGTGGTGATCGGCCGTAATGGTCGCGAAGCGATTGATAAGTTGAATGAAATCGAGGACATCGACCTGGTGCTGATGGACGTGATGATGCCGGAGATGGATGGTTTTGAAGCCACCATTGAAATCCGCAAGGATCCGCGCTGGCGCAAACTGCCGATCATCGCAGTGACGGCCAAGGCCATGAAAGACGATCAGGAGCGCTGCCTGCAGGCGGGCGCCAACGATTATCTGGCCAAGCCGATCGATCTGGATCGCCTGTTCTCATTGATTCGCGTGTGGTTACCGAAGATGGAACGCATTTAGTGGATAGCAGTCACTCCGCGGAGCGCAACAGCGAAATCGAATTACGCTTGCTGATTGAGGCGATCTACCTCAAGTACAGCTACGATTTTCGCGATTACTCGGGCGCTTCGATCAAGCGCCGGGTGCAGCACGCCTTGAGTCAGTTCGAATGCGCAACGATCTCGGCGTTGCAGGAGAAAGTCCTGCACGATCCCACGGCGTTCATGCAGTTGCTGCAGTTGCTGACGATCCCGGTCAGCGAGATGTTCCGCGACCCGTCGCACTTCCTGGCAATCCGCAAGGAAGTGGTGCCGCTGCTGCGCACCTATCCGTCGCTGAAGATCTGGATCGCCGGGTGCAGCACTGGCGAGGAGGTTTACTCGATGGCGATCCTGCTGCGCGAAGAAGGCCTGCTCGACCGTACGATCATCTACGCCACCGACATCAACCCGCGCTCGCTGGACAAGGCCAAGCAGGGCATTTTCTCGATGGAGAATGTCCGGGCCTACACTGCCAATTACCAGCAAGCCGGCGGTCAGCGTTCCTTTGCCGATTACTACACCGCAGCCTATGGCTACGCGATCTTCGACAAGAGCCTGTGTGAGAACGTGACCTTCGCCGATCACAGCCTGGCGACGGACAGCGTGTTCTCCGAAACGCAGTTGATTTCCTGCCGCAACGTACTGATTTACTTCAACAAGAAACTTCAGGACCGTGCCTTCGGTCTGTTTCACGAATCGCTGTGCCACCGTGGCTTTCTGGTGCTGGGCAGCAAGGAAACGCTGGATTTTTCCGGTTACTCGAATCAGTTCGAACCGTTGGTCAAACAAGAACGGATCTACCGCAAATTATGAACGATGCCGTGGATTTGCCTCGTGTCGAGGCCATCGTGGTCGGTGCTTCAGCCGGTGGGGTTGAGGCCCTGCTGACTTTGCTCGCGCCGTTGCGCCAGGGTTACGTGTTGCCGATCATTGTTGTGTTGCACCTGCCGGAGGAGCGCCGCAGTCAGTTGGCCGAAGTGTTCTCCCGGCGCCTGATGCTGCCGGTGGCAGAGGCGACCGACAAGCAAGACATCATGCCCGGCACGGTTTATTTCGCCACGCCTGGGTATCACCTGTCGGTGGAGCAGGATCGCAGTCTGTCGCTGAGTCTTGAAGACCGCGTGCACCATTCCCGTCCGGCCATTGATTACTTGTTTGAATCCGCCGCTGATGTTTACGGCGAAACCCTGGCTGCCGTGTTGCTGACCGGTGCCAATCACGATGGCGCTCGCGGCCTGGCGCAAGTCAAGCAGCGTGGCGGACTGACCATCGTGCAAGACCCGCAGGACGCGCAGGTCGCCACCATGCCTCTGGCTGCGCTGAAAATTCAGCAGCCTGACCATGTCCTACCCATTCACGGCATCGGCCGTCTGCTTGTCGAGCTGGAACGAATCGCATGCTGAGTAATATCCAGGCCAAATTGCTGATCGTCGACGATCTGCCGGAGAACCTGCTGGCCCTCGAAGCGCTGATCAAGCGCGAGGACCGCACGGTGTACAAGGCGCTGTCGGCGGACGAGGCACTTTCGCTGCTGCTGCAACACGAGTTCGCCATGGCCATCCTCGACGTGCAGATGCCGGGGATGAACGGCTTCGAGCTCGCCGAGTTGATGCGCGGCACCGAGAAAACCAAGAACATTCCGATCATTTTCGTCAGCGCCGCCGGCCGTGAACTGAACTACGCGTTCAAGGGCTACGAGAGCGGGGCGGTGGACTTCCTGCACAAGCCGCTGGATATCCACGCGGTGAAGAGCAAGGTCAACGTATTCGTCGACCTGTACCGCCAGAGCAAGGCCATGAAACAACAGGTCGAAGCCCTGGAGCAGGCGCGTC
Source organism: Pseudomonas sp. S150 (assembly GCF_004526365.1). NCBI lineage: Bacteria > Pseudomonadati > Pseudomonadota > Gammaproteobacteria > Pseudomonadales > Pseudomonadaceae > Pseudomonas > Pseudomonas sp. S150. Next base: position 3,842,309 of record NZ_CP038207.1, on the reverse strand, counting down.
GCGAGCAGGAAGCGCTGCTGCAACAACTGCAAAGCACGCAACTGGAGCTGGAGCAGGCGGTGCGTATGCGCGATGACTTCATGTCAATCGTCGCTCACGAAGTGCGCACGCCGCTCAATGGCCTGATACTCGAAACCCAGTTGCGCAAGATGCACCTGGCGCGGGACAACGCCGCGGCGTTCACTCTCGACAAGATGCACGCGATGGTCGATCGCGACGAGCGCCAGATCAAAAGCCTGATCCGGCTGATCGAAGACATGCTCGACGTCTCGCGTATCCGCACGGGCAAGCTGTCGATCCGGCCGAATCGTTTCGACCTGACGCAACTGGTGAGCAACCTGCTGCAGAATTTCGCCCAGCAGATAGAGGCGGCGGAGACCGAAGTGTCGTTCACCGCGCCGCAGCCGGTGGAAGGTTACTGGGACGAATTTCGCATCGAGCAGGTGGTCTCCAATTTGCTGACCAATGCCTTGCGCTACGGTGGCCGCAGCCCGATTCAGGTGCGCGTGTACCGTGAAGGCGACGAGGCGCGGGTTGAGGTTCAGGACCGTGGCATCGGCATCAGCGAAGAGAACCAGAAGCGCATTTTCCAACAGTTCGAACGGGTTTCCGCCAAGACGGTAGTGGCTGGTCTCGGGCTGGGTCTGTTCATTTCCGAGCAGATCGTCGCCGCCCATGGCGGTTCCATCGTCGTCGAGAGTCAAATCAACGAAGGCGCCCTGTTTCGCGTTTGTCTGCCAATCCAGGAAAACGGCATATCCGACGCAACCTCTGAGTGACCGCACGGTCGTATCAGCAGCTATTGACCGAACAAAGGCTTCCCATGAGCGTAGATGCACAAGATGTAGTACTCGTCGTCGAGGACGAACCGGTTATCTTGATGGTGCTGACAGATTACCTGTCGGGGCAGGGGTACCGCGTGTTGCAGGCCGAAAACGGCGAGCAGGCGTTCGAGATCCTCGCGAGCAAGCCGCATCTGGACATGCTGATCACTGACTTCCGCCTGCCGGGCGGGATCTCCGGCGTGCAGATCGCGGAGCCGGCAGTAAAACTGCGCCCGGATCTCAAGGTGATCTTCATCAGCGGCTACCCGCAGGAAATCCGCGAGACCGGCAGCCCGATCACGCGCAAGGCGCCGATCCTGGAAAAACCGTTCGATCTGGATGTATTGCAGGAAAAGATTCAGGAATTGCTGGCCTGATCCGTAGCGGCTGATGCTCCCCATGTAGGAGCTGCCGCAGGCTGCGATCTTTTGATCTTAAAAAACAAGATCAAAAGATCGCAGCCTGCGGCAGCTCCTACAGTCGTTTTGGGGGATCAGTTCTGGATCATCTCGCGCACTTTCGCCGTCAGCAGATCGAAAGTGAACGGTTTGGTGATCATCTGCATGCCCGGGTCGAGGAAACCACCGCGCACTGCCGCGTGCTCGGCATACCCAGTGATGAATAACACCTTCAGCCCCGGCCGATACTGCCGGCCGATTTCCGCCAGTTGCCGGCCGTTCATGCCTGGCAGGCCGACGTCACTGATCAGCAGGTCGATGCGCTGAGTCGAGTTGAGGATCGGCACGGCGCCGTCGGCATCGCCGGCTTCGACAAACGCATAACCCAACTCACTGAGCACCGCGCTGACCAGTACGCGTACGGCAGGGTCGTCCTCGACGATCAACACGGTTTCGCCATCCATTGCTTCCGGGGCCTGCTGAGCATCGGACACCGGATGCTCCAGCTCTTCGCCGCGAAAGCGCGGCAGGTACAGTTTGACCGTGGTGCCCTGATCGATTTCGCTGTCGATCGAGACGTGACCACGAGACTGCTTGCTGAAGCCGTAAATCATCGACAGACCCAGCCCGGTGCCCTGGCCGATCGGCTTGGTGGTGAAGAACGGATCGAACGCGCGGCTGACCACGCTCTGCGCCATGCCACTGCCGTTATCGGTGACGCTGAGCATCACGTAGTCGCCGGGTTCGAGATTCGGGTAGGCCTCGGTGAATTCCGGCTTAAGCACCTGATTGCTGGTTTCGACCACCAGTTTGCCGCCCTCGGGCATTGCATCGCGGGCGTTGAGTACCAGGTTGAGCAGGGCGCTTTCCAGTTGATTGGGATCCGCTTCGGCGATCCACAACTGGTCGTTGAGGCGCATCTCCAGCTGGATACTTTCGTTGAGGCTGCGCTGCAGCAGCTCGCCCATCGACAGCACCAGTGTGTTCATCTGCACGGCTTTGGAGTCCAGCGATTGCCGGCGGGAAAACGCCAGCAAACGGTGGGTCAGGCCGGCCGCGCGGTTGGCTGAAGTGACACCGAGATCGATCAGGCTGTCGAGGTCATCAAGGCGTCCGCGAGCCAGCCGCCGGCGCAGCAATTCAAGGCTGCCGATAATCCCGGTGAGCATGTTGTTGAAGTCGTGAGCGATGCCGCCGGTCAACTGACCGACCGCTTCCATTTTCTGTGACTGGCGCAGGGCTTCTTCGTTGTGGCGCAGTTGCGCGGTGCGTTCCTCGACCTGTTGCTCAAGAGTTTCCAGGGTCGATTGCAGTCGGCGTTCGCTTTCACTCAAATCGATCAGGCGGTCGCGGGCTTCGTACTGTCGTCGTCGCCCGCGCAGGGCGGTGGAGACCAGACTGACCAGGGTCGCCGGATGAAACGGGCGCTCAAGGAACGTGACGTTGCCCAGCAGTTTGCTCAGGCGCGAGGAGGGGCCCGGTTCCGGGCCGCCATGGTGGGTCAGCAAGACGATCGGCAGATCCGACCAAGCCGGCTGCTGTTCGAGAAAATGCAGAAGATTTTCCAGCTCGGGGCCGCGCAGGGCTTCGGTGGCGATCAACAAAAGTCCGGCGCCAGGCTCCAGTTCTGCGCACAGCGCGCCCAGATCCGGGGTGATGACGCCGCCGTAACCCGCCTCATTGAGGATCATCAGCGCCACTTGGCTGTCCCGGCCCATGGGCGCCAGAATCAGCGCCCGTTCCGGCAGTGATACGGAGGCTGTCACAAGGTTTCTTCCCGCAACAGCGGATTGCTCGCGCCGAGGTAAGTCGGCACGCCACGCAACACACCCTGGAACGCTTCCAGTGGTTCGCCGATGGTCATGCCCTGGCCCGAAATGCGGTATTCACGGATGGTCGATTCGTGGCTGCCGGTGCGTTTCTTGATAATGGAAATGGCTCGACGGACCTTGCCGATGGCTTCGAAGTAGCGCAGCAGGATCACCGTGTCGGCCAGGTAAGTGATGTCGACCGGCGCCTGCATGTCGCCGACCAGGCCATGCTGGGCAACGGTCATGAAGGTCGCCGCGCCTTTGCGGTTCAGATACAGCAGCAGCTCATGCATGTGCAGCACCAGCGCGTTTTCTTCCGGCATCGCGGCCTGATAGCCGTTGATGCTGTCGATTACCACGGTCTTGATGTTGCCTTCGTCTACGCAACGACGCACCCGGTGCGAGAACTCGCCGGGGGACAGCTCGGCGGCGTCCACTTGATCGATCAGCAGGTTGCCGGTGGCTTGCAGGGCCTTGAGGTCGATGCCGATGTTTTTCATGCGCTCGAACAGCAAGCCCAGCTCTTCATCAAAGATGAACAGCGCCGCTTTTTCGCCTCGGGCCACTGCGGCAGCGGCGAAGATCATCGAAATCAGCGATTTACCGGTACCGGCCGGGCCAAGAATCAGCGTGCTGGAGCCGGTTTCGACCCCGCCGCCGAGCAGGGCGTCCATTTCCTGAATCCCGCTGCTCAGTTGCAGGCGCGGGTAGTCGCTGCGGTGTTCGGCGGCGACCAGTCGTGGGAACACATGGACGCCGTCGCCCATGATGGTGAAGTCGTGGTAACCGCCACGGTATTTCTGGCCGCGATATTTGACGATGCGCACGCGGCGGCGCTCGGCACCGTAATTGGGCGTCAGTTCTTCGAGGCGGATTACACCGTGGGCGACACTGTGTACGGTCTTGTCGAGGGACTCGGTGGTCAGGTCGTCAAGCAGCAGCACGGTGGCGTCGTAACGCACGAAGTAATGTTTGATCGCCAGAATCTGCCGGCGGTAGCGCAGCGAACTCTGCGCCAGCAGGCGGATCTCCGACAGGCTGTCGAGAACCACGCGGGTGGGCTTGAAGCGCTCGACCACTTCGAAAATCTGCTTGGTGGCTTCGCCCAGCTCAAGGTCGGACGAGTACAGCAGGCTTTGCTGATGCTCGGCGTTGAGCAGGCTTTCGGGTGGCGTCAGCTCGAAGATTTCAATGTTCTCGTTCAGCTCCCAGCCGTGGGAGGCCGCGCCTTGACGCAATTCACGCTCGGTTTCCGACAGCGTGATGTAGAGACAGCGTTCGCCGGCCCGGGCGCCCGCCATCAGGAAATGCAACGCGACGGTGGTTTTGCCTGTACCGGGTTCACCTTCGAGCAAAAACACATGCCCTCGGGACAGACCACCGGCGAGGATGTCATCCAGGCCAATGATGCCGGTGGCGGCTTTTGCACTGATCAACTCGTTGGACGTAGACAAAGAATGCCCTCTCATGACTAGGGGAATCGAGGCAGCAGGCTGTATCAGCCGTTGTGCTCTACCTGATTACTTGACCGCTGCCAGTCATGACGGTTCCGATGTTTCGATATCAAAATGTCATTGAATCAGCGGGTAAGGGCTCAGAGTCCCTGCTGTAACGCCGGGTCATCAGGGTTCATCTGCTCCAGTTGCGCGAGCAGAATCTGCACGTTCTGCAACTGGCCGCTTTCCTTCCAGTAATTGATCAGCAGCACTCGCGCCTTGCGGTCGGCTGGGTGACGCTGGACGACTTCCTGCAACTGCTTTTGCGCCGCTTCCAGCTCTTCGGCAGCGTGCAGGGTGGTGGCGAGGTCGTAGCGGTAATCCTTGTTGTCCGGCTCCAGCTCCACCGCTTTGGACAAGCCGAGCAGGGCGAATTCACGCTGGCCGTGGTGCAACAGCCACAGTCCGAGCGCGTGTTGCAGGTAGGCGGAATCCGGTTGCGCCTGCAACTGTTTGGCGAGCAACTGGCGGGCGGCGTCGCTCTGACCCTGGCGGTCGAGGACATCGATCTGCATCACCAGTGCCGGCAGGTTGCCCGGTTCCAGCCGCAGGGTGTTGTCCAGCGCTTGTTGGGCCTGTTTGAGTTCGGCGTTGTGCAGATACAGGCGTGCCAGTTGCGCATAGGTGGCGGCGCTTTCCGGCTGTCCCTTGAGCGCTTGTTCCCAGCCATCGATCGCCTGCTGCAGCGGGGCGAAATACAGCCCCAGTTCATCCGGCGTCAGACCGAGCAGGGCGTTGATGGCGGCGAAGCGTACGCGTTGGTCTTCATCGTCGAGCATCGGCCCGAGCAGCAGACTGCGTTGTCCGCCGGGCACCAGCCCGACCACACTTTGAATCGCCGCCAGCCGTACTTCGGGGGCTTCGTTTTGCAGATGGGCGTCGGCCAGTTTTAGCGCTTGCGGGCTCGGATAGTTGGGCAGCTCGGCCAGCAGCCAGACACTGCGTTTGACCGACAGGTCCGGGCGACCCAATTGCTGATACAACTGTCGCGCGGCTCCCGGCTGACCGGAACGGGCGGCCGTCAGGGCTTCGCTGTAGCCGCGCTTGATCGCTTCCGGCACCACCGGGGCGGTGGAGCGCAGGGATAACCAGGCGATGACGACGAGCAGCACAAGGCCAAGGCTGATAAGCAGGTAGCGGCGGGACTGAGGCATGCAGATTTCCGTGAACTGGCGTTCTATAGCAGAACGGCAAGCTTCGACCAGCGAGGGCCGTGAGTCAAACCCCGTGCATGCGAATCGCCCTACAACATCTGTCGATTCAGTTACCCATCAGGCATTCGATGCAGAGTCTACGCTTGCAGGAGTCGCTTCGATGAGAGCCCCCATGCAAGCCCTGCGCAATTATTTCCAGGTCGTGATCCATCCCGGTCAGGCTGTCCTGCTGTTTGCCCTGCGCACCATTGCCGCCGGGCTGTTGACGCTGTATCTGGCGTTTTTGTTCGATCTCGACCAACCCAAGTGGTCGATCATGGCCGTCGTGATTGTCAGCCAGCCGTTGGCCGGCATGGCGCTGGCGCGTAGTTTCGGTCAAGTGATTGGCACCACGCTGGGTGCTGCGGTGGCGGTGTTGATCATGGCGATATTCCCGCAGGCGCCGCTTCCGTTCATCACAACGCTGGCACTGTGGCTGGCGCTCTGCACCGCGGGCGGCACGTTGCTGCGCTATACCAGTTCTCAGGCGTTTGTGCTCAGTGGTTATACCGCCGTGGTGGTGGCATTGCTGGCCATTCCCGACCAGGATGGCACCTTTCTGCTGGCTTTCACCCGCGTTACCGAAACCTTGCTGGCCGTAGCGTGCGTCTGCGTGGTCAGCCTGCTCACTGCGCGTCCGGAAGCAGTTGCCAAAGGTTACTTCGCCAAGGTCGATCAGGTGATCAAACTGGCTGCCAGTCACTCCGCTGCGGTGATTCGAACAGAAGAAAGTGAAGCCGACTTTCAGCGCCGTCAGATGCAGTTGCTCGGTGAAATCAGCGCGCTCGAAGGGTTGCGCCGCCATCTGTATTTCGATGCCCCACGGTTGCGCGGTGCCGACAATCTGGTGCTGCTGTTGGGTAATCAACTGATGTTGCTGACCTCGCGTTTGACTGCATTACGTCATCAGCGCGAATTGCTCACCGAACGTTGGGAGGGCGATCTTCCTCTGGACGTACAGCGCTTGCGTGCAGAAGAGCTCGCACTTCTCGACCAGTTGGCGCAGTTGGGCCGAGCGCTGCCCGCCGAGCGGCGGCATCAATTCATCACGCTGCAGCAGCAGTTTGAAACCTTGGCGTATGAGGCCGAACAACTGACCGAAGACATGAGCGCTATCCTGCGCTCGCTGGCGTGGGCGTTACGCTGGGAGCAGGCGCGGCTGTTGCAGCAACTGGAGCAGATTCTGGAGTTGAGTGATGCCATTCAGGAAGGGCGCGAAGCCAGTTGTCTGTATCGCGGTCAGGCCAGCCCGCTGCATCTTGATTTCACACTGGCTTCAATGAACGCCATCCGCGCCTTTACCGCATTACTGGTAGCCGGGTTGATCTGGATCGAAACCGCCTGGGATGGCGCGCGGGGCGGGATGATTCTGGTGGGGATTCTTTGTTCGCTGATGGCGACATTCCCGCGGCCACTGATGGCCGCGCAGAGTTACGCGCGTGGGTTGGGACTGGCACTGGTGGTCTCGGCGTTCTATCAATTCATGCTGGTGCCGACCATCAGTGATTTTGAGCCATTGGCGTTGATGCTGGCACCGCTGCTGTACGTGATCGCTGTCGGTTTGGCGAGCCCGACGACCGCGGGCATTGGTATGGGCCTGGGGTTGTCGAGTTTCCTCCTGCTCGGCCCACAGAATGTCGGCACCGGGCAGAACACTGCAATTCAATGGTTCGAATTCGCCGGCGCCTATGTCAGCGCGGCGATGCTCGCTTTGATGGTCTACGCATGGATTTTCCCGTTCCGTCCGGCATTGCGTCTCCGCCGCTTTTATAACGAGGCGCGTGAGCAGGTTTATGAACTGACCAAAAAACCGGCCACCGATGAACAGCAATTCGCTTTCGAAAGCCGTATGGTCGACCGACTGACCAGCATGCTTGGCTTGCTGCCGGCCGTGAGCGAGCGCGCCATGCAGCAGCTCTATGAAATCAGTCTGGCGTGCGTCGCATTGGGCGTAGCAATGCATCAACTCCGGCAGCAGGCGCAGAACAATGCATTGCTAACGGACGCGTTCAGCCAGCAATTGGCTTCGGCGCTGCGCAAGACCGGCCGTTTTGTGGCCGGGCGCCAGGACGTGCAATTGCAAGCGTTGTTGACCTCGCTCCAGCTATTGGGTGATGAGCTGGACGAGTTGCACGTCGCCAGCCACGAACATTTGTGGTCGGTGTTTCGCATGCGCGTGGCGCTGTTGATCGTCGTGTCTTTCCTGAAACGCCACGGCGAATACCTGCAACGTAACGTCTCGGAAGGAGAACCGGCCCTTGCCCATTGATTTCGAAATGGGTGGCGTTTATCTGCCACCCATTGCCCAGGCCCTATTGCTGGCGATACCGATATTTATGCTCCTGGACTGGTGGTTGCGACGTCTGGGTGTGTTGCGACTGGTCTGGCACGAGGCGCTGTTTGAGGGCGCCTTGTATGCATGCGTTTGTGCCTCGCTGATTTTGCTGATGGGAGCCTGATGCCTTGAAAGTGTTACTCGCTCGAACAACGACATTAGCGGTGGTGTTGCTGGCCATCGTGCTTGGCTGGTTTGCCTGGGAGCATTACACCCGTGCGCCTTGGACGCGGGATGCGCGGGTGAGGGCGGATGTGGTGACGCTATCAGCCGATGTTTCCGGGCGTATCGTCAGCCTCGTGGTGCAGGACAACCAGCATGTCGACAAGGGGCAATTGCTCATGGAGATCGATCCGGCGCGCTACAGCCTGGCAGTCGAGCATGCGCGGCGTTCGGTCGAGGTGGCGAAGGCGACGCTGGGGCAATCACAGGCATCCATCGTCGCCAGTGAAGCGCTGCTCAAACAACGCCAGAGCGAAGAGCGGCGCCGGCGTACGCTCAAGCAGGGTTTTGCAATTTCCGGGGAAGAATGGGAGAAGTCCAATACCGATGTGGCGGTGGCTCAGGCTGATCTGTTGCGCAATCAGGCCAATCTCGGGCTGGCCGAGGCCAATGTGCAATTGGCGATTGCTGCACTGACTCAGGCGGAACTGGACTTGCAGCGTACTCGTGTCGAATCGCCGGTCAGCGGTTACGTCACTAATCTGCTGACCCGACAGGGTGATTACGCGGTTGCGGGTGGTGCACTGCTGGCACTGGTCGACAGCGATTCGTTCTACGTCAGCGGTTACTTTGAAGAGACCAAATTGCCGCGAATCGAGGAGGGGGACCGCGTGCGCGTGCAGTTGATGAGCGGAGAAACCTTTGGTGGCACGGTCCAGAGCATCGCCTTTGCCATCGCCGACCGGGAAAACGCCACGGGTGGCCGACTGTTGGCCAATATCAATCCGAGTTACACCTGGGTGAAGCTGGCGCAGCGGGTGCCGGTGCGCATCGGCATTGATGGTGACTATGCCGGCAAGAATCGATTAAGGGCCGGTACGACAGCCACTGTCACTGTTCTGGAAGCGCAAAACCATCAGGCGAAAAAAAGCCCCGCGACCGAATGATACGCGGGGCAAAAAAATTGGTTGGTTGCGGCCAACCAAAGGAGCTCTTTAACAACTATTACTTACTGGCGACGGTTTCCGGCTGCCAGCCACCACCCAAGGCCTTGTAGATCGCGACGATGCCGCGATACAGATCAACTTCGGCCTGTGCCTGGCTGTCTTCGGCATTCAGGCGTTCGCGCTGAGCATCGAGCAGCACGAGGAAGTCGGTGGTGCCTTCGCGGTAGCGGATTTCCGCCAGATCGGCAGCCTTGCGGCTCGATTCACTCTGACGAATCAGCGAGATCAGCCGTTGCTGACGCTTGCCGTAATCGCTGAAGGCGTTTTCCGATTCTTCCAGCGCCAGCAGCACTTGTTGCTCGTAGGTGGCGAGTGCGCCTTCGGCGTCGGCATCGGCGCCGCGCAGACGAGCGCGCACGCTGCCCAGATCGAACGCCGCCCAGGTGATGCTCGGGCCGAGTGCCCAGGCGTTGGCCGCCGAGGAGCCGATCTGCGAACCACGCCCGGCCGTCCAGCCGAGGAACCCGCTGAGGCTGACCCGTGGAAACAGATCAGCCTTCGCCACACCGATTCGCGCGGTGGCTGAGGCCAGTTTGCGTTCGGCGCTGAGGATGTCCGGCCGGCGTTGCAGCAGTTCACCCGGATCGCCGATCGGCAGGGCCTTGGCAATCGCCGGCAAGTCTTTCGGGCTCAGATCCACGGTCAGTTTGTCGGGACGTTCACCCAACAGAGTGGCGATGCGGTTTTTCTGCCGAACCTGTTCCGCCTGCAATTGCGGCACGCTGGCTTCGACCGAGGCCAGACGCGCATCGGCACGTTCGACGTCGAGCTGATCGCCCACGCCGGCGTCACGCAGGCTGATGGTGATCTTGCGCGACTCCTGCTGGTTCTCCAGGTTGGCCACGGCGATCTTCTCGCGCAATTGCGCACCGCGCAGTTGACCGTAGGCGTCCACCAGTTCGGCAATCATGGTGACTTGCAGTTGGTACAGATCGGCTTCGGCCGCCTGCTGGTCGGCGTCGCTGGCTTCCAGATTGCGCTGGATACGCCCGAACAGGTCGAGTTCCAAGGCCATGTCCAGCCCCAGGTCGTAGCGTTCGCTGTTGACCCGTTTGGTGGTCTGGCCGGGGATTTGCCCCTTGGCCAGATCACTGCTCGCGCGGCTGGTGATGGTCGGCATCGCATCGTTGCTGACGTCGTCGCGGATCGCCCGGGCGGCTTTCCAGCGGGCGAACGCCACGCGCAGTTCACGGTTGCCTTGCAGCGATTGCGTCACCAACTGGTTGAGGGTCGGGTCGTCGAATTGCTGCCACCAGATGCCTTCGAATTTCGAACGGTCAAAGTTCTTCTGACCGGCAGCGCCGTCGGTGGCGGTCGTGATATTGGCCGCCTCCGTGGCTGGGGTCTTGTAGTCGGGGCCGACGGCGCAGGCGCTCAATGCCAGCACCAGCAGACTCGGCAGGAAGACTTTCAGACTCATTATTGCGCCTCCAGTGGCTTTTGAAGAGCTTGTGCCTTGGCCGCTTTGCGGGCTTCGCCGCGCTCGACGAAATTACGGATCAATACGTAGAACACTGGCGTCAGCAACAGACCGAAGAAGGTCACCCCGAGCATCCCGGAGAACACCGCTACACCCATGGCGTGACGCATCTCGGCACCGGCACCGCTGGAGAACACCAGTGGCACCACACCCATGATGAACGCGAAGGAGGTCATCAGGATCGGCCGCAGACGCAGACGGCAGGCTTCCAGTACCGCAGCCAGCGGATCGAGACCTTCCAGCTGTTTATCCTTGGCGAATTCGACGATCAGAATCGCGTTCTTGCACGCCAGACCCACCAGTACGATCAGGCCGATCTGGGTGAAGATGTTGTTGTCGCCGCCGGAGACAATCACCCCGGTGATGGCAGACAGCAGGGTCATCGGTACGATCAGGATCACCGCCAGTGGCAGGCTCCAGCTTTCGTACTGCGCCGCGAGCACCAGGAACGCCAGCAATACGCAGAGCGGGAACACGAACAGCGCGGTGTTGCCGGACAGAATCTGCTGGTAGGTCAGGTCGGTCCACTCGTAGGTCATGCCGTTCGGCAATTCATCCTTGAGCAGTTTCTCGATGGCTTTTTCGGCCTGGCCGGAGCTGTAGCCGGGGGCTGCCGCACCGTTGATTTCCGCAGTGATGAAGCCGTTGTAGTGCATCACGCGATCCGGACCCGAGGTGTCGCTGACCTTGATGAAGGTCGCCAGCGGGATCATTTCGCCCTTGTTGTTGCGCACTTTCAGTTGACCGATCTGGTCGGATTCGAGGCGGAACTGTTGCTCAGCCTGAACGTTGACCTGATAGGTGCGTCCGAAACGGTTGAAGTCGTTGGCATACAGCGAACCCAGGTAAATCTGCAGGGTGTCGAAGATGTCGCTGACGGCCACGCCGTGGGTCTTGGCTTTTTCGCGGTCGATGGCAGCATCGACCTGGGGTACGTTCACGGTGTAGCTGGTGAACAGCCCCGCAAGCTCAGGCACGCTGTGGCTCTTGGTGATGATGTTCATCGTCTCTTTGTACAGCTCGTCGTAGCCCAGGTTGCCCCGGTCTTCGATTTGCAGACGGAAACCGCCAATGGTGCCCAGACCTTGTACCGGCGGAGGCGGGAAGATCGCCATGTACGCTTCCTGAATGTTCGCGTACTGACCGTTCAAGGCCCCGGCGATGGCACCGGCGGACATGCTCGGGTCTTTACGCTCGTCGAACGGTTTCAGGGTCACGAACACGATGCCGGCGTTCGGGCTGTTGGTGAAGCCGTTGATCGACAGGCCCGGGAACGCTACGGCGCTTTCCACGCCCGGCTGTTTCAGCGCCAGGTCGGACATGCGCTTGATCACGTCTTCGGTGCGATCCAGGCTCGCGGCGTCCGGCAGTTGCGCGAAGGCCACCAGGTATTGCTTGTCCTGGCCAGGTACGAAACCGGTCGGTGTGCTGGAGAATCCGAAGAACGTCAGCACCATCAGGCCTGCATACAACAGCAGGGCGATGCCGCTGCCACGGATGACCCGGCGCACAGTACCGACGTAACCGTGACTGGCCTTTTCAAAGAAGCGGTTGAACGGACGGAACAACCAGCCACCAAAGATCTTGTCGAGCACTTTGGAGAAGCGGTCTTTCGGCGCGTCATGACTTTTCAGCAACACAGCGGCCAGCGCTGGCGACAGGGTCAGCGAGTTGAACGCGGAGATCACGGTCGAGATCGCAATGGTCAACGCAAACTGCTTGTAGAACTGCCCGGTGAGGCCGGAGATGAATGCCGCCGGAACGAACACCGCACACAGCACCAGCGCGGTTGCGATGATCGGGCCGGTCACTTCACGCATCGCTCGCTTGGTCGCTTCGACCGGGGTCAGTCCGAGCTCGATGTTCCGTTCGACGTTCTCCACCACCACGATGGCGTCGTCCACCACGATCCCGATCGCCAGTACCAGGCCGAACAGCGACAGGGCGTTGAGCGAGAAACCGAACAGGTGCATGACTGCAAACGTACCGATCAACGATACCGGCACCGCCACCAATGGAATGATCGAGGCGCGCCAGGTCTGCAGGAACAGGATCACCACCAGCACCACGAGGATCAGCGCTTCGAAGAGGGTGTGAACCACCGCCTCGATCGAGCCGCGTACGAAGATCGTCGGGTCATAGACGATGCTGTAGTCCATGCCTTGCGGGAAGCCTTTCTTCAACTCTTCCATCTTGCCGCGAACTTCGTTCGAGATATCGATGGCGTTGGAGCCTGGACGCTGGAAGATCGGGATCGCTACAGCGGGCTGGTTATTCAGCAGCGAACGCAGGGCGTACTGGCTGGAACCCAGCTCGACGCGCGCGATGTCCTTCAGACGAGTGATTTCACCGTTATCGCCTGCGCGAATGATGATGTTCTCGAACTCTTCTTCAGTGACCAGACGGCCCTGAGTGTTGACCGACAGCTGGAAGCTCTGGGCATTCGGGGCAGGGGGCGCACCGAGTTGACCGGCAGCGACCTGACGGTTCTGTTCACGAATTGCGGTCACCACGTCGGTGGCGGTCAGGTTGCGCGAAGCAGTCTTGTTCGGATCGAGCCAGACCCGCAGCGAGTAGTCGCCCATACCGAACAGCTGCACGTCACCGACACCACCCAGGCGCGCCAGCTCATCCTTGATGTTGAGGATCGCGTAGTTGGACAGGTAGAGCATGTCGTAGCGTTTGTCCGGCGAGGTCAAGTGCACAACCATGGTCAGGTCGGGCGAGGCTTTGTCGACGGTGATACCGATGCGCGTCACTTCTTCGGGAAGTTTCGGCTCGGTCCGGGTCACCCGGTTCTGCACCTGCACCTGCGCGTTGTCCAGGTCGGTGCCCAGAGCGAAGGTGATGGTCAGGGTGATCTTGCCGTCGGCGGTGGACTGCGAGGACATGTACAGCATGTTCTCGACGCCGGTGATGGCTTGCTCCAGCGGAGCGGCCACGGTTTCACCGATGACTTTGGGGTTGGCGCCCGGGAAGTTGGCACGCACCACCACGGTCGGTGGCACGACTTCCGGGTATTCGCTGATCGGCAGCTGGAACAGCGAGATCGCACCGGCGATCAGGATCAACAGCGAGAGCACCGCTGCGAAGATCGGCCGTGAAATGAAGAATTGGGAAAAATTCATCGGAGTTGTCGTCCCTTAACCGCGTGGGGTCGTAGCGGCCAGCTTCACAGCCGTACCCTGTGCACCTTTGGCGGGTGCGACTTTGGGCAGGTTGCTGGCTTCCAGCGCTTGACGTTGTTGAGCCAGAGCGGCAATGGTCTGCTCGCTGGCCATCGGGATCACTTCAGGGGTCACCGGCGAACCCGGACGTACCCGCTGCAGACCCTTGACGATGATCGTGTCGTCCTTGTTCAGACCGCTGCGCACAATGCGCAGGCCTTCGATCTTCGGCCCCAGTTCGACGGCGCGGTAAGCGGTCTTGTTGTCCGCATCCATCACCAGCACGAACTTCTTGCCCAGATCGGTACCGACCGCTTCGTCGTTGATCAGCATGGCGTTGTAGGTGCCGCTGCCGACCAGTTTCAAGCGTGCGTACAGGCCCGGGGTGTAGGTGCCGTCGCTGTTGTCGAACACCGCACGACCACGGATGGTGCCGGTTTTCGGGTTGACCTGGTTGTCGACGAAGTTCATCTGACCGAGGTGCGGATTGCCGTCCTCGTTGGACAGACCCATGTACACCGGGGTGGTGGCGCCACGTTGGCCGTTGCGGGCGAGTTGGGTGTATTTGAGGAACACACGCTCGTCGGCGTCGAAGTAGGCGTAGACCTTGTCGGTGGAAACCACGCTAGTCAGCGGGGTGGTGTCGGCAGTCACCAGGTTACCGGCGGTGATCTCGGCACGGCTGACGCGACCGCTGATGGGCGCGGTGACGCGGGTGAAGCTCAGGTTCAACTTGGCCAGATCCAGTTGCGCCTGCAGGGCGCCGACGGCGGCGCGGGCTTCCTGGGCGGCGCTGGTGCGAGAGTCGGCCAGTTCAGCGGAGATCGCGTTGCTCGCACGCAGACGTTCGCCACGCCCGGCTTCGTTTTCACTGCGAGTGGCATTGGCGCGGGCCTGGGCTACCAGGGCTTCGAGGCGGCGCACCTCAGCCTGGAAAGGACGCGGATCGATCTGGAACAGCAGGTCGCCTTTCTTGACCAGCGCACCTTCGGTGAACGCCACCTCGTCGATCTGGCCAGAGACCCGAGGACGAATTTCAACAGTTTCCGGCGCTTCGAGGCGCCCGGTGAATTCGTCCCACTCGTTGACCGGTTGTTCCAGCACCTTGGCCACGCTGACTTTAGCAGCGGGCATAGTGGCGGCAGTCTCCGGAGTCTTGCCGCAAGCGCTCATCACCAGCACGGCCAGCATGGCCAAGGGGAAGCGCAAATGTTTGAGTGACTGTTCCATGGAATCATCCGCCAATGTATTGAAGATGGGCGGATGATGCTCGGCGGGCTGTGATGGCACGAATCGAATGAAGCAAAGGTAACTATCATTCGGAATGATATAAGACCGATTCGAGCCCTCTAGCATGCACCTTTCGTTAGGGGGCTATCAATCTTTTCAAATGATATTCAGTGTTGCGGCATGTGCAAGAGTCGGTTGTGGCAATCGGGTGCGTCTCGCTCGTCGCGTGCAAGAGGCTGTGGATTGCCGCTTGAAAGGGGCTTGCTGTGCGTGACTGTAATTCTGGCAATCAAGTCCGTAAGCTCTACTTCGACATCCGTGCAATCTATGCATTACAAGAAAGGGAAGACATGTTTGAGACGTACAGTATTCAGTTGCCTGGCGCGAAGTATCCCTGTTCAAAGGACTACCAGACACTTCCGGCGAACGCCGAAAAATGGCAGCGGCTTCTGAAAAACGCACATGGTAAATCGGCCACTTGTTTATGTCTTGGCAACGGTCAAAAAGCATTGAATATCCGCCACCTCAAGGCTTTGAAGCGTTACGTGCTTGCCAGGTCTGCCAATTCAGGGCATGAACACGCGACGGATTGTCGATTTTTCAGTGAGGCCGAGTATCGGACGGGGTTGGGGTCATACGTTGAAGGGGTTGTTCAGGAGGGTAACGAAGACGACGTATCTGTCCGTCTCTCCCAAGCGATTCAGCTCAGGAAGAAGAACGATGACGCCGACCCCAAAGTTGACCTCCCATTCGATTCTCGTAAACCCGGGCGAACTCAGCGTGCAATGAGTCTCCTCGGTTTACTACATCTCCTGTGGACGCGTAGTGGCCTGAATACTTGGTTTCCAAAAATGGAAGGCAAGCGGGATGACTCCATTCTTCAATGGTTACTCGAGCGGACCGCCGAGAATATCAAAACCCATCGTATGACACTGGATCGCGTGCTGTTGAGTCCTGCAAAACATGGTTCGCGTAACCGTGAAGTCTTGGATAGGGCCAAAACCCACCAATACCGTTTGATTGCTGTGGGCGTGCTCCAGCCATTTTCCGGCGGTGTCGATGACACATTGGATGACCTGCAGTCACTGCCACTGATGAGCAGCGCCGGCATACCGACCATGTGGCTTAAAGGGAAGCCCTGGGCGGATGCGCGGCTTAGTTTTGCCCGCGAGCTCAACGCCTGGAAGTCTGGAGCAAAGACCGTTGCCATCGCGTTCTTGAGCCTTCGGGATAAGAGCAGATATTACGATGTTCTAGAAGTAGCGCTGATGCGCGTGAGCGAAATGCTAATCCCTTTGGACTCAGGTCTTGAAGGTAAAGTTGAAGCAATGTTGCGCGAACAAAAGCGTAAATTTTCCAAGCCGTTGCGTTTTGACGCTGATGACAAAACTATCCCGGACTTCTGGTTGAACGACCTGGACGACGAGTTCCCAATGGAAGTGTTCGGGATGAACACAACAGAGTACGTGCTACGCAAAAATACGAAGATCTCTCACTATCAGACTGAGTATGCACAACGCTTGGGGTGGTGGTACTGGGATGCCTGTAACAACTCCGATGTGACGAGCATACCGCCACTGCCGCCAGCTACACGGTAGCTTCATCGAGTTAATCCAGCCTGACCCGGTTTACCGTTTTGGGGCAGTTGGGAACAGTGGTATTTGATCTGGACCTGTAGCGATACCAGTCACTTTCTCGACATGGTGGAGCGTTTGACCGGCACTTTGCTACTCAGAATACGTCGCGCAGCATGTACCGCGCGCTCGGAGAGCATTTCCATGCGCGGCGATTGCAACTCCCAGGCGTGCCAATAAAGCTCTACATCGGTGAAGTGATTCGGCGCGACATCCACCAGTTCCCGACTTTTCAGCAAATCGCTGACCTGCATGTGCGGCACCATTCCATAACCCAGTCCACGGCGTATGGCTTTGAGGCGTGCCTCCGGAAGTGACAGGTAGTGCGTGGGATAAGCGTCTGCGGTAAGACCGAAACGCGACTGCATGAAATCCGACTGCAAGGTGTCCTTGCGCGAATAGGCGAATACCGGCGCCTTACGTGCAGTCGCGCGAGTCAGGCCCTTGGCAAACCAGCGCTGCTGAAACGCGGGCGATGCGACCAACTGATAGCGCATCGACCCCAGCAACTCGGCAAAACATCCCCGCATAGGCTGTGAACGCGTGCCGATGCAGCCAATAACCTGACCACTTTCCAGCAAGGCATAGGTGTGATCCTGATCGTCGACCACAACGTCGAGCAAAATATTCTCGCTGACGAAGATCTCGGCCAGTGCCGGAAAGAACCAGGTCGCCAGCGTGTCGCCATTGACCGCAATCACCACGCGCAGGTGATCCTGTTCATCGCCGCTCAGCTCGTTGAGCAGTTCCTCTTCAAGCACGGTTGCACGGCGCAGATAGAGCATCAGTTTTCTACCCGCCAGCGTCGGCTCGCACGGGCGCCCGCGCACCACAACCGAGCTGCCCAGACGCACTTCAAGGGCGTGTATGCGTTGCGACACCGCCGACGGCGTCACGTTTAGCCGTTCCGCAGCCTTCTCGAAACTGCCGCTGTCGACCACAGCGAGGAACGCCTGCATCTGTTTTGCGTCGAGTTGCATGGCTGTCGCTCTGGATAAGTATTTCTAATCTTTGCTGAAAGATACTGCGTTTTTCTTCACTTAAACATATGGCTGCTCAATCATTGCTCTGCGGTGACAGTGAGCGGCTTCAACCTGCACAACACACTGCACCGGGTGTCATCCGAACTTTCGCATGACAGCAATGAGGCTTGATTCAAAGAGAAGGGTGGGCGTGATGAGCAATCAAATATCCAGCGTCCGATACTGGCCATGAAACTCAATATGATCATCGCTGTGAGCGCAATTGCATTGGTCGGCAACTATGTCTGGCAGTCCCATGACCTGAAACTCGGTCCCTACGAGTACCAGGTCTCGGCAAAGACACTGCAGTCCCGACACACGCACTCCGAGGCCCGTCGGATGGCCCTTGATGGCGCCGAGAAAAAATGTGCATCGCTCGGCAAGCAGATCGACGTGTTTGACGTGCAATCGCGCCTGCCGCTCGATCCTGCGAATGAAGTAACCAATGTGACATTCGTCTGCAAGTAAGCAGCCCTTAATCAATCGGCGGTACACACTATGAAATTATTGATGATTGCGTTGTTTGCGACGCTGTTGAGCGCCTGTGTGACATCTGTGCAGGACTGGTCCAGGCCCGGCGCCAGTGCTGCTGATATCCAGCACGATAAAGCTGAATGCCAGTATCAGGCCAAGGCCGCGACCGCCAGCTACCATTCAACCCCGGCAGCGAACGATAAAACCCACGGCATGGGCAGCGCCGTGGGTGACGGGATTGTCATAGCGGAGAAACAGATCGACCTGACCAATGACTGCATGCGCGTCAAAGGTTACTCGGGCCAGTGAACAAGGCAGATTGATTGATCAAGACCTCGTATGCTCTACCGCATTGGACCCGATCAGTGTGGCTTGACCCTCTGATGGTGCGTCCCCTGAACGTCGACACATTCGGCAATCGGTATCAAGACACCGACAGATGGGCACAGATCGCTTGCGTACAATTACGCGCGATCATCAAAGAGTAATACGACGTTTAAATGAGTGATTCTACGGCGACAAACAACGGCAACTGGTACGCAGTCATTGCCTTGGCACTGGCTGCGTTCGTGTTCAACACCACCGAGTTCGTCCCGGTCGGTCTGTTGAGTTCGATCGGCAGCAGCTTCGACATGTCGACTGCGCAGGTCGGCCTCATGTTGACCATCTATGCGTGGGTGGTGTCTTTGACGTCGCTGCCGATCATGCTGCTGACGCGCAACGTCGAGCGGCGGAAATTGCTGATTGTGCTGTTCGGGATGTTTATCGCCAGTCACATTCTGTCGAGTCTGGCGACCAGCTTCGGTGTACTGCTGGTGAGCCGGATCGGTGTGGCGTTGTCGCATGCGTTGTTCTGGTCGATCACCGCGTCTCTGGCCGTGCGCCTGGCACCACCGGGCAAACAGGTTCAGGCCTTGGGCTTGCTGGCAACCGGTACTTCGCTGGCGATGGTGCTGGGGATTCCCCTCGGCCGCTTGCTGGGCGAGGCCATGGGCTGGCGCACCACGTTCATCGTGATTGCAGGCTTTGCCGCGGCGCTGGTGTTCTGCCTGGCGAAGGTACTGCCGCTGCTGCCCAGCCAGAACTCAGGCTCGCTCAAGAGCCTGCCGATATTGCTGAAGCGACCTGCGCTGGTGGCCGTCTATGTTCTGACGGCTCTGGTGGTGACGGCACAGTTCACCGCTTACAGCTACATCGAACCGTTCGTACTGACCGTGGCCAACATGAGCGGCGACGTGGTGACGCTGCTGCTGTTGCTATTCGGCGGTGCCGGTATCTTCGGCTCGCTGCTGTTCAGCTACCTGCACAGCTATAACCCCCAGCGCTTTCTGATCATCTGCGTATCGGTGCTCGCCTTGTGCCTGGCTTTGCTGTTGCCGTTGAGCGGCAACGTCTCCTACCTCGGCGTGCTGAGTGTGTTCTGGGGTATGGCGATCATGGGCTTCGGTCTGGCGTTGCAGTCAAAAGTCCTGGTGCTGGCGCCGGACGCCACCGACGTGGCGATGGCGCTGTTTTCAGGCATCTACAACATCGGTATCGGCGGCGGGGCACTGGTGGGCAGTTGGGTGGGCAGTCAGTTTGGTTTTGCTTACATCGGCGTGGTGGGGGGGATGCTGGCGGCTTCGGCGCTGGCGTTTTACTGTTTGTCGATTTATCGACTCGCCCGGTCCGGGGCCTGAGCTCGCGGACTTCCGTTCGCCGCCGGGCGCATTTCATTTCGAGGTTGCCTGCTCAATGCGCAGGCAACTCGAGACTGTCCGGGTCGCCAAAAAACATCTGAATCCGCGACCGCAACCAACGCTCCCCCGGATCGTTATCCTGCGACCCACGCCACGCCATATGCAGTTCGAACGTGCGCGTCGGCAACGGTGGATCCTCCGCCCGCACACCGCCGGCAGCCGTCAGTGCATCCGCGGTGTAGTCCGGCACGGTCGCAACAATGTCAGTGCCAGCGAGCAACGTACTCAAACCATTGAACTGCGGCACGGCCAGCACCACGTGGCGCTTGCGCCCGAGTTTCTCCAGCTCTTCATCAATAAAGCCACTGAGGTCACCGGCGAACGACACCAGTGCATGCGGACGCGCGCAGTAGTCATCCAGACTAAGCGGGCCGGGCACGGTGTCGGCGCGCAGCAGTTTCGGCTGGCTGCGGCGCAGCACCTTGCGCTTGGCGTTGGCCGGCAGGTCGGTGGTGTAGCTGACGCCGATGGAGATTTCGCCGGAGGCCAGCAGGCCCGGCATCAATATGTAGTTGACTCGGCGCACGACGAGGACGATGCCCGGTGCTTCGGCGCGCAGGCGTTTGAGCAGCATCGGCAGCAGGGCGAATTCGACGTCGTCGGACAGGCCGATGCGAAATACCGAAGTGCTGGTGGCGGGGTCGAATTCCGCCGCGCGGCTGACAGCCGTTGAAATCGAGTCGAGCGCCGGGGAGAGCAGGGCGAAGATTTCCACCGCGCGGGCGGACGGTTCCATGCTGCGTCCGGTGCGCACGAACAACGGGTCATCGAACAGGCTGCGCAGGCGCGAGAGCGCCGCACTGATCGCCGGCTGGCCGAGAAACAGCTTCTCGGCGGCGCGGGTCACGCTGCGTTCGTGCATCAGTGTTTCGAATACGATCAACAGGTTCAGGTCGACACGACGCAGGTCATTACGATTCATCTGGAGTCCTGGCAGAGTCATCAAGCTTGACGAGAGCGACCATATGAGAACAATGGCCGGCATGAATATTACGGGGAAAGGCTGGTACTCTGCACCGCTAAATTCAGCTTTACCGGGCCGGTGGCGGCATTTTTTCATCAATTTTGCCAATGCCGTTCATACTGCGGAATCAATGACAGGCATGTCGACTATT
Organism: Pseudomonas sp. S150; assembly: GCF_004526365.1. Taxonomy (NCBI): domain Bacteria; kingdom Pseudomonadati; phylum Pseudomonadota; class Gammaproteobacteria; order Pseudomonadales; family Pseudomonadaceae; genus Pseudomonas; species Pseudomonas sp. S150. Next base: position 3,821,222 of record NZ_CP038207.1, on the reverse strand, counting down.
AATAGCCACTGATAGTCTTGGGTCAAAAGCCCAGATAGAGTTCAGGGCATTAGAGGTTACTTTGACGAGGTTTGCGATGTCCCGCACGATCCGTTTTCACAAGTTTGGTCCGGCCGAGGTGCTCAAATGCGAAGAGCATGCGGCCGCTCAGCCAGGTCCTGGCGAAGTGCAGGTGCGTGTCGAGGCGATCGGCATCAGCTGGTACGACATTCTCTGGCGTCAGAACCTGGCCTCGTCCCAGGCACGCCTGCCGTCCGGTCTCGGCCATGAAATGGCCGGTGTGGTCACCGCCGTCGGTGACGGTGTGGACGATCTGTCGGTCGGCGACAAGGTGGCCAGTTTCCCGGCCGAAAGCCCGAACGATTACCCGGTATATGGCGAGCAGATCGTGCTGCCACGTACCGCGCTGACCCGTTATCCGGATGTGCTCAGCCCGGTTGAGGCCAGCGTGCATTACACGCCGTTGTTGATCGCCTATTTTGCCTATGCGGATCTGGCGCGGGTCAAACCAGGGCAGTTTGCTCTGGTCACTGACGCCAGCCATTGCGCCGGTCCGTCCTTTGTCCAGTTGGGCAAGGCCATGGGCGTGCGGGTGATTGCCGCGACAAAAACCGCTGATGAGCGTGAATACCTGCTGTCGCTGGGTGCCGAGAAAGTCATCGTCACCGAGGAAGAAGACTTGTTGATGCGAATCAACAAGATCACCGACAACCGTGGCGTCGATGTGGTGTTCGACGGTCTTGGCGGCCCGCAGATGTCGTTGCTCGGTGATGTCCTCGCACCGCGTGGCAGCCTGGTCCTGTATGGTCTTCAGGGTGGCAACCAGACACCATTTCCGGCCTGTGCGGCGTTCCAGAAAAACATCCAGTTCTTTGTGCACTGCATCGGTAATTTCACCGGTAAACCCGAGTTGGGCATTGTTCAGGATCAAGTCGCCTTGCAACGTGCCCTGCGTGATATCAATCAGCTGACGGCCGACCGTGTGCTGCTGCCGCTCAAGACCCGGGTCTTCCCGTTCAACGAGTTCGTCGAAGCACATCGCTACATGGACGAATGCCCATGCCGCGAACGGGTCGCCCTGCAGGTCGAACCCGCGTAACGCCCTCCGAACAGAGTCCGTGGCCCCACGGACTCTTGCGTTTTTACCTCTCGCAAATAATCAGACAGACCAAGCATGGTGCGTGGCCGGTTGTGCATCTGAACCGGTTTTTGTCTGCCATCTGTATCTTCTATTCGCCATATAAGCCCTGATAATTGAATGATTACTTTCATCTCAAGGAATGAGCCATGTCTGTGCATTCTGTTTTTCATTTTGCGTTTAACGTTTCCCCTCATGGGCGATATAGCGGTTTTTGTTTAATGACTGTAGGGCATTTCCTATTGTTGTTCTGCTTTTGTTGTACTCAATGTTCGTGGGACGCTGTAAGAAGTTTCCTCAGATATTTTCTGATCAGAAAAAACTCAATGCTGACGGGGGTTTACGTTGTCTGAGGCGGTGGGGTTGCTGACTTCATTGCGTCAAGTGTTTCAAATAACTTCAAAATCATAAGTGTTAGTATTTGATCGTCTATTACTTATTGATGAATTTATTGCGCCAGCGTCATCGCTGATGCGCGATATGAATTTTTTATGCCGGGTAAAGTACTGATGAGCACGATCCATGATCAGGCAATGAACTATGTCTACCAGCAAGTATTGCAACGCCTGCTGAGTTTCTTTTCCAGAGCCGAGCGCACAGCGCTGCAGTTGCTGATCCAGCGTCTGGTGGTCGCCGCCGGCGGAATGGAGCGCATGGGTGAATACAAGGTCATGGTGACGCCATCCGGTACCCGTGACAGTTGCTACATGCTGGCGCTGCTGCGCGCCGCCCAGTTGAGTATTGCCGGCCGCGCCCCCGCCACGTTCCAGTTACGTGTGGCCACCTTGCGCCGCAGCGAATCGGGGACGGCGGCGCTGAACAACATGCACCGCAGCTTCGCTGCCTTGTTTCTGTATGACGACCCCCGTGTCGAGTTGCTCATGGTGGAACATCGACAAGTGTTGCCGTTCAACCATCTGGCGCCACTCGGAATGGACAGCGCGGACGCCCATCGCACCAATCTGCTGATGATGGGGCATCGACGTGCCAGGGGCGAGAAGCTTGAGTGGCGGGACGACGCCTGCCTGGCCTGGGCCGAATTTTACGGCCAGATTGCTCGCTGGAGTAACGGCGTGGATGCCTGGCTGGCCAGCGAATCGCCGCGTCGTCAGAAGCAGTTTGTCGAAGACCTGGACCGGGCCGTGCAGAAGGCCGGTATCGGGGCGCTGACGCCGAATTCCGGGACGTTCGATGAGCTGTTCGCTTTGCTGGACGGATTGGGAGGGGATTTGTATCGCGGTTTTTACTCCGAATCGGAGCGGCAATGCTGGCGTCCCGAGGGTGGCTTCGAGTCATGTCGTCGCACGACATTTGTCGACATTCATGACATGGCGGTCGGCAATCTTGAAGAACGCTGGCCGCTACTGAGCGAGTTTCTGGGGTTCGAGGCAGAGGAATGGGTGTTTCACCAGGGTGAGGGCGAATACGCCGACCCTTTGATCGAGGCCCATTTACGCGGCCTGGAAGCGGAGTTCATCAGCGATCGCAGCTATGAAGCGGGGTTCTCGGAACATGTCCAGCGCATGCTGGCGAACATGCAGCTGCAGCGGGTGCCGGAACCGGTCTGCGAGCAGATGATCGCAAGATTGGGGCAACGGCAGACCACGGAAGAACTGCGCGAAGCAGCGGCGAGCTGGCTGCACCAGACTTACGGTCTGAGCGAAGCACAATGGATCTGCCTGCTGTTCACGCCGTTCATCGAGCGTGGAGCCGGGCTCGAGCGGTTTCTGCGCAGCTGTCATCCCGGCATGTTGGTGGCGCTGCCTGATTTGCATCGGGCCATGCAGGGGCTGCACGGCCCGGAGCAGGTAATGCAGTGGATGATGGACGTCAGCGGTTTACCGGTTCGGCTCATCGGCCACCTCTACGCCATGGAACCCTTGCCTGCGCACGGTGCGGCCCGGCAAACACTGGAGACCGCACTCGACGCGGCAGGCCTCGATGGCTCCGGCGTGGGTGACCGGTCAGTGGAACGATGAAGTGAGCGAGCGATCCTTGGGCGCACCAACGGTTATGGTGTCCGTCTCATGAAGGCTGCACGGGAATCCGGTTTCGCCTACCAGGCAGTCTATCGATACCTGATGCGCTTGATGGCCGAGTCGGCTTACGATGGCAATTCACGGCTGCCATCGCTGCGTCAGTTGGCAGATCGCTTGAACGTGTCGATCTCGACCATTCAATACGCTTACTCGTTGCTCGAAAAGGAAGGGCGGATCTATTCGGTGGCCAAGTCCGGGTATTACGCCAGGGCGGTTTCGGGGGGGACGCCACCTGCCATGAGCAATGATCTGCTCGAAACGCTCTATGTCAACGCGCGGCACCCGGGTATGCGTTTGTTGAATGCTGATGATCCGGTTTCGCTGCAGTCACTGGACAGTCCATTGCTGTTGTTGGAGCGTGAGCTGCTGCGCCAGTATCCCCGCCAGCCGCCGTTGCTCGACCAGCCTTGTGGTGAACTGGAATTACGCGCCGTCCTGGCGGCCCGCTATACCACCTCGCCAAAGCAGTGCTGGCACGCCGAGGATGTTTACATCGGCGCGGATATGCGCGGGGTGCTGGAGATCCTGGTGGCCGTTCTGCAGCTCAGGCACACAACCATTCTGGTCGAGTCGCCCTGTGACTGGGTGATACTGCGGTTGCTGCAGGCGGCTGAGGTGCGTGTAATCGAACTGCCGTTGCAGGCCTGTGGCGGGCTGGAGCCGCAGCGGCTGGAAACACTGCTCAAGACCGAAGACGTGCGGCTGATTCTGCTGTCCTCGGGCCTGTGCATGCCGCGCGGTACACAGGTTCCAGCGGATAACCGCAACGCGATCGCCGGCCTGCTTGGCGAGCACGGCACCTGGGTGCTGGAAAACGACTGCTACGGTGAACTGGGCGAGGCAACGGGCGTCGAGCGTCTGCGTGATCAACTGGACCCTGACCGACTGCTGGTCTTCTCCACGTTCGAGAAATTCATCGGTATCGAAGCGCCTTACGGGTACGTGTTGTCGCGCCAATGGAAGCACGAAATGCAGCGGCATTTTCTGATGCGCTCGTTCCGGTTGTCGCCCGTTCGCCAGAAAGCCATTGCCCGGCTGTATGGAAACGGTCGGGTCGATCAGCATCTGCACGTACTTCGCCGGCTCCTCAAGGAACGCCGTACGCCGATGATCGACTTGTTGCGCGAACGTCTGGGCGAAGCGTTGCAGGTTGTCGAGCCACAAGGTGGGGCGACGGTCTGGGTGCGGGCACGGCGGCCGGTGGACATGCGCGATGTGTTTCAGCGCCTGCTCAGGCAACATGTGTTGATTGCGCCGGGCGAACTGTTCAGCTTGCAGGGATTGCACCGTCGGCATCTGCGCCTGAACCTGCTGGATCATGGCGAGAGCGGCTTGGGCGGAGCGCTCGAGAGGTTGGGAGAGGCGTTGCGCTTGGCGCCGCTGGAATGAACGTTGAAATCTGTCGGATAGATCCCGTCGCGCTGCGGTCGAAGTGTCAGTAAACTGCGCTCTATTTCCTGAACCACTCTATTTCAGAGGTTTTGCATGACTATCAGTCCTTTTGCGGGCAAACCGGCACCAGCAGAATTGTTGGTCGACATCCCGCGACTGGTAACGGCTTATTACACCGGCCAACCGGACGCTTCGATTGCCACCCAGTGTGTTGCATTCGGTACTTCCGGGCACCGCGGCAGCTCCTTCGACCTGAGTTTCAATGAATGGCACGTTCTGGCGATCAGCCAGGCGATCTGCCTGTATCGCGAAGCCCAGGGCATCGACGGCCCGTTGTTCGTCGGTATCGACACCCATGCGCTGTCGACCCCGGCCGGGGCCAGTGCGCTGGAAGTGCTGGCGGCCAACGGCGTGACCGTGATGATCGCCGAAGGTGACGAATACACGCCGACACCGGCGGTTTCGCATGCAATCCTCTGCTACAACCGTGGCCGCACCTCGGGCCTGGCCGATGGCATCGTGATTACGCCGTCGCACAATCCGCCACAAAGCGGGGGCTACAAATACAACCCTACCAACGGCGGCCCGGCCGACACCCACATCACCAAGTGGATCGAAGCCAAGGCCAACGAGCTGCTGGCCAACAAGCTGGCAGGCGTCAAACGCATCAGCTACGAGCAGGCGCTCAAGGCCAGCACCACCCACCGTCACGACTACCTCAACACCTACGTCGCTGACCTCATCAACGTGATCGACTTCGATGCCATCCGTGACGCCAAGCTGCGTCTGGGTGTAGATCCGTTGGGCGGAGCAGGGGTGCGCTACTGGTCGGCGATTGCCGAGCATTACCGTCTTGATCTGGATGTGGTGAATAAGCAGGTCGATCCGACTTTCCGCTTCATGACGGTCGACTGGGATGGACAGATCCGTATGGACCCGTCGTCCAGCCATGCCATGCAAGGTTTGATCGGTCTCAAGGAGCGTTACGACGTGGCCTTCGCCTGCGACCCGGATCACGATCGCCATGGCATCGTCACCCCGTCGGGTGGTCTGCTGGCACCGAACAACTATCTGGCGGTGTCCATCGATTACCTGTTCCAGAACCGTCCGCAATGGCGCGCCGACGCCGCCGTGGGTAAAACCGTGGTCAGCAGCGGTCTGATCGATCGTGTGGCCAAGCGTCTGGGACGTCGTCTGTACGAAGTGCCGGTCGGTTTCAAATGGTTTGCCGATGGCCTGTTCGATGGCTCGCTGGGTTTTGGTGGCGAAGAAAGCGCTGGCGCTTCGTTCCTGCGCAAGGACGGCGGCGTCTGGAGCACCGACAAGGACGGTCTGATTCCGGCGTTGTTGGCGGCGGAAATGACTGCTCGTACCGGGCGTGATCCAAGCCAGGCTTATCGCGCACTGACCGATGAGCTGGGCGAGCCGTTCTCGGTGCGCGTAGACGCCAAGGCCAACCCTGAGCAGAAAGCGCTGTTGAGCAAACTGTCGCCGGAGCAAGTAACGTCGACCGAACTGGCAGGCGAGAAGATTCAGAGCATTCTCAGCCATGCGCCGGGCAACGATCAGGCCATTGGTGGTCTGAAGGTGATGACCGAAAACGGCTGGTTCGCCGCACGTCCTTCGGGCACCGAAGACATCTACAAGATCTACGCCGAAAGCTTCATTCGCGATGACCACCTCAAGCAACTGGTGGCTGAAGCGCAAACGCTGGTGGATGGCGCAATCAGCACCAAGTGATCTTCAGGGGGGTGAGTTCTTCCTGTGGTGAGGGGATTTATCCCCGATGGACTGCGTAGCAGTCCGCTCCATTGAAAAGAAGGCCGCTTTGCGCCTATCGGGGATGAATCCCCTCGCCACAAAAGCTGCAAAAAAGGGGCGACCATGACGGTCGCCCCTTTTTTTACCTGCATATCAGGCGATCAAGCCAGATCCACCAACACGATTTCGCTGTCTTCGAGTGCCGTCACCGTCAGTATTGACTCATGCTCGACGGCGACACCGTCTCGAGCTTGTGCGCGCAAGCCATTGACTTCAATCAGACCGGTGGCGGGTACCAGATACGCTCGACGTCCGGCATCCAACTGATATTCAGCTGTTTCGCCGGCCTTGAGGTTGGCCGCGACCAACCGCGCATCACCGCGAATGCGCAGGCTCTGATCGTCGCCGTCCTTGCCGCTGGCGAGGGTCACGAAGCCTTCGCGCTGGCCTTTGGGGAACGGTTTGGCACCCCACGATGGCGGCGCGCCAGTTTCCGTCGGCAGAATCCAGATCTGAAAGATTCGGGTCTCTTTGTCTTCCAGGTTGTACTCGCTGTGTGCGATGCCGGTGCCGGCGCTCATGACCTGCACGTCGCCTGCTTCAGTACGGCCCTTGTTGCCAAGGTTGTCCTGGTGGGTAATCGCACCTTCACGCACGTAAGTGATGATTTCCATGTCGCGGTGCGGGTGCAGCGGGAATCCGGTGCCGGCGGCGATCACGTCATCGTTCCACACCCGCAGATTGCCCCAGTTCATGCGTTGCGGATCGTAGTATTCGGCGAACGAAAAGTGGTGATGGGCATCCAACCAGCCGTGGTGAGCGCCGCCCAGCGTATTGAAAGGTCTGAGTTCAAGCATGATCGTCTCCTCAAAAGGTTCGTCATGGGGCGTAACGCCAAAGCCATGAAGCGAGACCGTCGGTTATGACGGGCATCATCCATCAGGCAACCATCGAGAAAAAGCGTAAAAAGTGCGGCATTCTCATCGAATCCGTTGATGAGAAACTGGCTCGAAACGATCTCATCCAACTTTCAGTTCATCGCCTAAACCAATGAGCTGTAAGCATTTCGCTAGAACTCACGGGCGAATACGGCCACCATAGCCCCCAACAGCCTCACACACTGGAGCCCCTCAGCGTGGCGCAACACACTCCCGATCTTCCTCCCGAACTTCGCCCACTGGCCGAGATGCCATGGTTCAAGCGTCTGGCCGCGCGTTTTTTCGGCCACGGCCTGACGCGTTTGCGCGCCCAGCACCGAGCCTCTTGGCTGCACGGTCAGGCGGACGGTTTTCGCAGCGGACACACCGCTGGCGTGGAGTACGGCTTCAAAGAGGGAAAACTTGAAGGGCTGGAGGAAGGCCGCCAGGTTTTGCTGATTCGTGACAGTCGCAGCACCGAGCATCGTCCGCCGAGCGTCGATAATCATCTGTTCGACGACTGGCGTCTGCCGCTCAGCGCCGAGCTGAAGAAACGCATGAAAGCCGATGTGGCGCGCCTGCTGCCCGCGCATACCCAGCCAAGCCTCGCTCAATGGAAGATGATTTTCAGTGACACTCCTTCGACCTCGGTGATCGCCGGGGCCGGGGCAGGCAAGTCGACCACGTTGGTGCTGCGCATCCTGTTGCTCACGCATTATCTGGGCTTTGAGCTGGATTCAATGACCGTGGTGACCTTCACCCGTGAGTCGCGCAAGGATTTCATCAATAAGCTGATCGAGATGTTCGCGCTCTGGGGCCAGCCATTGAGCCTGCAACAGGCGCGGGAACTGGTGCGCACCTTTCACTCACGCATTTTGCCGATGGTACGCAGCCTGCCGGGGTTCGAACGCTTGCAGGCTTTTGAAAATCTCAGCAATCGGCCACAAGGCGCTGACGAGGAGGTCGACAGCAACCCGTTCGATCTGCGGATCAACGATGCCCAGCGCCAGCAGCTCAACGCGTGCTACCACCGTTTATTCAATCAGGACCAACGTTTCCGCCAGTTGATTCAACCACTGGCCAAGGCTGCCTTGCAGCTCAAGGAGCTTGAGCGCGATCACCCGGACGTGCAGAAGCGCATGGCGGTGACCGAACTGGCAGCCAAACGCGACGAAGAACTGTGCGATGCCATCGAAGACCTGTGGTTTCGCGCCGGTGCCTGGCCGATCAAGGGCATTGAGCCCAGCCGGCAGACGTTCGAGATCAACGGTTCGACCTTTCACTGCCACGGGTACATTCCCAGCCTCGATGCCTGGGTGGTGCTCGGCTTCGATCCCCGGGAAAACCCGCAAATCTGCCGTCCAAACGCCAAACTTAGCGTGCGTGCTGAATGGGCTGTGAAGCGCACCCTGTTTCAAGCTTTCTGTCGTAAGCCATTGATTTGGCTGGATAGCTATGAAATGTCAAAGCGGGTTCTGTCGACGTTGGCTGGCGATGCGAGCGCGGGTCCGGGGTTCGATTACAAGGTCAAAGGTGAACTGGTTTCGGCGCCGTTACTGGACTGTTTTGTTGCGGCGGCCGGCTTTATCGAAAACCTTGGGCTGGACGTGCCGGATGCCGTCGGCCGCATGAGTTTTGCCAAAGACGACCCGGACCGATTCTTCTTTGAGGCGCTGAGCCTGTTCTGGCGTGCCCTGGAAGATCATTTGCTCGATCAGAAGCCGCCGGTGATGACCTACAACCGAATGTTCGCGCTGTTCAGCGAACATTCGCCGGAGAACCTCAAGTTGCTCAGCGATGAGCTGCTGCGACCGATGTCGCACCTGATGATCGACGAGTTTCAGGACGTATCGCCGCAAATCGTCTCGTGGATCCGCGCCAGCCTCGCGGAAATCCGCAGTCGCGGCCCGGCCATGCATGTCGGGCGGGGTGCGCAGCGTTCTTCGTTGCTGTGTGTCGGCGACGATTGGCAGTCGATCTACGGCTGGCGCGGCAGTTCGCCGAGTTACTTCATGGAGTTCAACAAGGAATTCCCGTCACCGAGCACCACGCGGGTGATGCTCAGTGACAACTATCGCAGCCATCAGCACATCATCGATGCTGCCGAACACATCGTCCGCGCCGCGCCGGCAATCCCCGGCAAGAAGGCCAAGGCCAGCGGTGCTCCCAAGGCATTGCAGCCAGTCAATGTGCTGGAGCGCGATGATCAGGCCTTGGGACAGCGCCTGGCTGAACATTACAATCGTGGCGATTCGATCTTGATGCTCTATCGAAAAAGCAGCGATAAGTTATTGATAGAGCAGCATATTCAGCCTGTAGTTAATGTTGATTCGAGCTTGCCGTACGAAGCGCGACGGCTGAAACAGCTGACTTACCACAGCGCCAAGGGGCTGCAGGCTGATGCGGTGTTCCTGCTCGGTGACTGCCAGCACCTGACCAGTTCGCCCTACAAGAATCAAGTGTATCGCATGGCCGGCTTGGGCAAGGCTGGCGACAGTGAGCCTTATGACACGGCGCAGAAGGACGAGATTCTGCGGCTGGCCTACGTTGGTATCACCCGGGCGGTCAGCCATTGCTACTGGTACGTCGAGCCGCAGGATACCCAGGCGGTGAACATGCCAAGGGCGTCCGATCGGGTTGCCCAAGGCAAGGCATACTTCGTCGATCACCGAAAACAGCCGCAAAACGCGTAGCACGCAAGCACAAAAAAAGCCCGCCTGAATTGGCGGGCTTTTTTATATAAAACAATAGTTTATGCGTAACTCTTGAGAGATTCCGGAGGAATGAAAGCCTCCAGTTCGTCTTCCACAGCCTCAATGATGCGCTCGACATCGGCCGCGTTCATCACCGTCGCACAAGGAATACCGGCGATGGCGATCATGGTTTCACCGCTGGCACGATCAAACAGACGGGCAATCATGCTGCCCGGCGCATCCATCGTTGCCTCAAAACCCATGGGATGAAAGTGCCAACGCATCAGTTGGCACGCATTGGGAAACGTGACTTTACTGGAGCCTTTATTCATGTGTTGCCCGCCTTCTTCATCGAGCGCTTCCTTTTGCTCATGTTAGGTGGGAAGAGCCTTCATTGGCTCAACCGGTCAGTGACGTTAAAAGTAGCACCCGCGTGTGAATTTTCCGTGAGATTTTTCAGTTCATTTTGCGATTGCTGCGCGTTTTTTGATGTAAGTCACGTCGGGATCAGTCATCGCCAAATGGCCACTACGGTTTGCTCGTTGATCGTTTTGTCGAACTTGGGCAAGCTCGGTTCTTTTGCGCCGAGCCCTTTATGCACGCCGACGATGACGGCCCCGAACAGACCCCGGCCACGGCCGCCACGGTCATGCGCTACCACCTGAGCTGGAAGCACCGCGATCTGGACAGCGTCATGGCGCTGTATCACCCGGACGTCCAATACAACGATTTCTTTCAGAACCGGGTCCTCGGCCTCGACGAATTGCGTGAGTACGTGCGCGTGAGCATGCCGCGAGAATCCGACGAAGCGCTCGAGCATTGCGACCGGATTCGCGTGGATGGCAACACCGCGTTCATTCAATACGAAGTGACTTTGCGCGGTGGCGACGGGCTGGTGTCATTCCGATCCAGCGAAGCGATCACGGTCAAGGACGGCCTGATCTGGCGGGTCAACGAATACGCCTCGCTGGTCCGCACGCAAACCAACGGCGCTGTCGCACCCAGTCAGCGCCCGGCGGTCAGTCGCTTGGGGCTGTCGCCGCGCCAGATCAGTTTCATGGCCGAGGATCTGCAGCAATATTTCGAACGCCAGCAACCGTATCTCGATCCGGAACTGGATCTGCAACGGGTGGCAAAGGAGTGCGGCTACAGCCGCAATCAGATTTCCTATCTGCTCAATCAGGTGTTGGGCCAGAGCTTCTATCGCTACGTCAACCAGGCCCGCCTGCAGCACTTGCTCAAGTCACTGGATCAGGCCACGCCACCGCTGCGCATCGATGAGCTGGCGTTTGCTGCCGGTTTCAACTCGCTGTCAGCGTTCTACAGTTGTTTCCGCCAACACACCGGCCAGTCGCCGAAGGCCTACGCTAAACAAATTTCTTTGCGGGCACGCGCGCAAGACAGTGATTGAAGTCACACACTAGGATCGACGCCATCGAAGGTTTTCAGTGGCGGAGTCTTGCATGCCGGCGTGGCGCACTATCAGTTTGTGGATGGATCAACTCGACGAGCCGCTGATTGCGCGGCCGGCGCTGGAGCAGGATCTGGATGTCGACGTGGCGATCATCGGCGCCGGTTATACCGGGTTGTGGACCGCGTACTACCTGAAAAAACTCGCCCCCGGTCTCGATATCGCCATCGTCGAGGCGCAAACCGCCGGTTTCGGCGCGTCCGGGCGCAATGGCGGCTGGCTGATGGGTAACCTGCTGGGCGAGGATCGACTGTTCGCCGGTCTCTCTCCACAACAACGCCGCGCATCGTTTGATCTGCTGCACAGCATCCCCGATGAGGTGGAAGTTGTCCTCGAACGTGAGAGCATCCACTGCGATTACCGTAAAGGCGGGGTGCTGTACTGCGCCGCCCGTTACCCGGAGCAGGAAGCCAGCCTGCGCGAATACCTCGACAAACTGCACGCCCAAGGCCTGACCGACAACGATTACCGCTGGCTGAACCCCGAGCAACTGGCGCAACAGATTCGTGTGGCGAAACCCTACGGCGGCATTTACGCGCCGCACGTGGCGACCATTCACCCGGCGAAACTGGTGCGCGGTCTGGCGCGCACCGTGCAGAGCATGGGCGTGAAGATCTATGAAAACAGCCCAGTCACCCATTGGCAGTCCGGCAGTTTGCGCACGGCCAGGGCCAGTGTGCGCAGTCGCTGGATTGTGCCGGCGGTCGAAGGTTATTCGGTCACGCTCCCACCGTTGGGCCGCTATCAGTTGCCGGTGCAAAGCTTGATTGTCGCCACCGAGCCGTTGTCGGCAGCGACCTGGGATGAAATCGGCCTCAACCGTGGCCAGGCTTTCAGTGAGTTCAGCCGTCAGGTCACTTATGGCCAGCGCAGCGCCGATAACCGCCTGATCTTCGGCGCCCGCGGCGGTTACCAGTTCGCCGGCAAACTGCGCCACAACTTCGATCTGACCCGTGATGAGGTTGAGCTGCGCCGCTATCTGTTCGGCGAGCTGTTCCCGCAGTTGAAAAACGTGCAGATCACCCACGCCTGGGGCGGCAACCTCGGCATGTCCCGGCACTTCAAGCCGCACATGCTCTGCGATCGCGCCAATGGCATTGCGCTGTCCGGCGGTTATGGCGGGGAGGGTGTGGGTGCCAGCAATCTCGGCGGCCGCACCCTGGCCGATCTGATTCTTGAGCGCGATACCGAACTGGTGCATCAGCCGTGGGTGCTGTCGGACGGCGGAATTCATGCGCTACGCGCCTGGGAGCCGGAGCCGTGCCGCTGGCTTGGCTACAACGCGATCATCAAAAGTTTTGTCCACGAAGACCAGACCCTGGCCAACCCGGCCACTGCACCGTGGCGGCGCAAGCTTGCCAGCCAGGTCGCGGGCTTCATGGAAGGTTTCATGCACTAACCGCCATTTTCTTCAAAAGACAGGTCCCCCCATGAGCATTACGCAGTTCAAGAACACCGCCAGCCTGCAACTGGACGAATCCAGCCCGGTCGCCGTGCCACTCGGCGAGCCGGTCGCTATTGCCTCGACCACCAGCGTCGAGCGCGACGATGGCGTTGAAACCGGCGTCTGGGAATGCACCCCGGGGCGCTGGCGCCGGCAGATCACCGCACAGGAGTTCTGCCACTTCATCTCCGGCCGTTGCACGTTCACCCCGGACGACGACGGCGAAACCCTGCACATACAAGGTGGCGACGCACTGATGTTGCCGGCCAATACGCTCGGCATCTGGGATATCCAGGAGACCGTGCGCAAGAGCTACGTCCTTATTTTCTGATTGTTTGATCCTTTGATTGCCTGCCAACAAAAATAGCCACTACAGGAATCGACCCCATGATCCAGAAAACCCTCGCTCTGGCGCCGCTGCTGCTGGTCGCCTCCATTAGTCATGCCGCCGAAACGGTGAAGATTTACAACTGGTCGGACTACATCGCGCCGGACACCACGAAAAACTTCCAGAAAGACACCGGCATCGGCGTCACCTATGACGTCTACGACAGCAACGAAACCCTCGACGGCAAGTTGATGACCGGCAAATCCGGTTATGACGTGGTGTTCCCTTCCAACCACTTCATGGCGCGGCAGATCCAGGGCGGGGCGCTGAAGAAGCTCGACAAGAGCCAGTTGCCGAACTGGAAAAACCTCAACCCGGTGTTGCTCAAGGCCTTGCAGGTCAATGACCCGAACAACGAGCACGGTTTCCCGTATCTGTGGGGCAGCACCGGCATCGGCTACAACGTCGCCAAGGTCAAGGCGGTGCTGGGTGATAACGCGCCAGTGGATTCCTGGGATCTGATCTTCAAGCCCGAATACATGGAAAAACTGCAGAAGTGCGGCGTGGCGATCCTCGATAACGGCCCGGAACTGCTGCCGGCGGCGCTCAATTACCTGGGCTTGCCGCCCCACAGCAAGAACCCCGAGGACTACAAGAAAGCCGAAGCACTGCTGATGAAAGTGCGGCCGTATGTCAGCTACTTCCATTCCTCGAAATACACCAGCGACCTGGCCAATGGCGATATCTGCGTGGCGGTCGGTTTCTCCGGTGACATCCTGCAAGCGGAAAACCGCGCCAAGGAAGCGAAGAACGGCATCGACATCGGTTACGCGATTCCCAAGGAAGGCGCCGCCATCTGGTTCGACATGGTCGCCATGCCCGCCGATGCGCCGGACGAGAAGGCCGGTTACGCGTTCATGAACTATTTGCTGCGTCCGGATGTGATGGCCGGCATCAGCAATTACGTGCACTACGCCAATGGCAACCAGCAGGCCGACAGCCTGATCGATCCGGCAATCAAGGGTGACACCAAGGTCTATCCGAGCCCGGAGATGATGGGCAAGCTGTTTGCGCTGGAGGCAATGCCGCTGAACATCGATCGGATCCGCACGCGGGTGTGGAACAAGATCCGAACGGGTAGTTGATTCACTTCATTCCTGTGGGAGCGGGCTTGCTCGCGAATGCGTCCGTTCAGTCAGCAATTATGTTGATTGATAAGCCGCATTCGCGAGCAAGCCCGCTCCCACAATGTGTTTTCAGCGCAGCATTTTATTTGATATCAATACACTGGCATCGCACTAATAGAGTGCAGCAAAGTGAGACGTATCTATCAAAAAGCAACTTACCCATATTTAATATTTAAATAGAAAATCGTCAGACAATTAGGCGAGAACAAACACCTCATAACAATCTTTCGACCCCGCAGTCATTGTTTACGGGCATTTGACGGAACAGTCGGTTTTGATCTCAAAAAAATGCTAGACGACAGATTTCAAATTGTGTCAGGTTTCTTACGCCTTCATTGGGCGAGTGATAGGACGATCTCGCCAGGGATCGTCGCTATCTGACAAAAACTGTTCCATTGCTAAACAAGGAAGTGTGTTTATGTCGAAAGTAAAAGCGAACGCTATTGATATCACCGCAGACACATTCGTGCCTGTCGGCGCAGCGCAATCTCTGGCTGCGACCAGCTCTGCCTGGAACCAGATCAATAGCTTCAGCCATCAATACGATCGTGGCGGCAACCTCACGGTCAATGGCAAACCGTCCTTCTCGGTGGATCAAGCCGCCACTCAACTGTTGCGCGACGGTGCCTCCTGGCACGACCTGGACAACAGTGGCAAGATCGAACTGACCTACACCTTTTTGACCGCCAAAACCGCTAACTTCAGCGGCCTGGGCGTCACCGGTTTCAGTCAGTTCAGCTCCCTGCAGAAAGCCCAGGCCGTGCTCGCCATGCAATCCTGGGCGGATGTCGCCAACGTGACGTTCACCGAATCGGCCCGAGGTGGCGACGGGCACATGACCTTCGGTAACTACAGCGGCGGCCAGGAAGGCGCAGCGGCGTTTGCGTTCCTGCCAGGCACCGAGCCAGGCTATGACGGTCAATCCTGGTACCTGACCGGCAGTGGCTACGACGTCAACAAAACCCCGGGTCTGAACAATTACGGGCGTCAAACCCTGACCCACGAAATCGGCCACACCCTGGGCCTGTCTCACCCTGGCGACTACAACGCCGGCGAAGGCAATCCGACTTACAAGGATGCTTCCTACGGGCAAGACACCCGCGGTTACAGCCTCATGAGTTACTGGAGCGAAAGCAACACCGCCCAGAACTTCAGTAAGGGTGGTGTGGAAGCCTATGCTTCCGGCCCGCTGATGGATGACATCGCGGCCATCCAGAAGCTGTACGGTGCCAACATGAACACCCGTACCGGTGACACCACCTACGGCTTCAACTCCAACGCCGGTCGCGATTTCCTCAGCGCCTCGTCGTCGAGCGACAAGCTGGTGTTCTCGGTTTGGGACGCGGGCGGCAAGGACACCTTCGACTTCTCGGGTTTCACCCAGAACCAGAAGATCAATCTCAACGAAGCCTCGTTCTCCGACGTTGGCGGCATGATCGGTAACGTGTCCATCGCCAAGGGCGTGACCATCGAGAACGCCATTGGTGGTTCGGGCAACGACCTGCTGATCGGTAACAGTGCGTCCAACGAGCTGAAGGGCGGTGCCGGCAACGACATCATCTACGGCGCTGGTGGTGCGGACAAACTGTGGGGCGGTGCGGGTTCGGACACTTTCGTGTTCGCCTCCAGCTCCGACTCCAAGCCGGGTGCAATCGATCAGATCCTCGATTTCGTCAGCGGTCTGGACAAAATCGACCTGAGCGCCATCACCAACGGTTCCGGCCTGCACTTTGTCAGCAGCTTCACCGGTTCGGCCGGCGACGCGATCCTGACCTCGTCGGGCGGTAACAGCCTGTTGTCGGTGGATTTCTCCGGGCACGGCGTGGCGGACTTCCAGGTCAGCACCGTGGGCCAGGCAGCGACCAGCGACATCGTGGCGTGATGTGAAACGGGAAGCGGCGCTTGATGCGCCGCTTTCTTTGCTTGCATCGTGTTGATGGCTGGGCAAGGCTAGGTGCTGGAGCGAATTTTCTGATGATCTGTAAAGTTTTTACCTACAAGGCAATGGCGTGGCTTTCGGCGGCGTTCATCATGATTTCTGGAGAAACAACCATGGCAAGCAGCCTCAGACTTGAAGATCCATCGGTTTTTGCCGGGCAATGGCAGGCGACGTTGAGCACTGAAAATGACGCGCCCGAAGTGCAAAAGCTGCAGGATAAACCGTCGAACACCTGTGCCCTCGAACTGCAAGCCAATCAGACCGTCGGCAAGGGCGCCGAATGCCTCGGCGCATGGCTGGAAGATTCACCCATCGGTTGGTTTCCGGAACCCGACGGAGTTTCGATCACCGGCAAGGAAGGTTCAAGAATCGTGTTTTTCAGCCGACAAGGTGACGGGCTCTATTCCAGCACTTTGAAGTCGGGCCTGGTTGTTACACTCGAGCGCGCGACGAAATAAACGCTCAACTAATCCAGTTCGAATATATGGCAGTGTTTGAACGTTATAAGTGATCGTCGCAGTTGTTGAATGGTAAGCGAGTACTTGCAAAACATCTTTCGCAGGTAGGCGGAACATTAATTGAGCGCTCGTCGAAGTCTGGCGGGATCTATCATTTCAGGAAGAAACAATGAAGATGGCGAAGGCCCCAGCCACCGCTCCCTTGTTCAAGGCTTTGGGTGACTATAAAAGCATTCTGATCAGCGTCGGGTGCTTTACCGCACTGATTAACGTGCTGATGCTGGTGCCCTCCATTTATATGCTGCAGGTCTACGACCGCGTACTGTCTTCGCAGAACGAAACGACGTTGGCGATGCTGTCGTTGATGGTGGTTGGCTTCTTTGCCTTCATCGGCATGCTGGAGGTGGTGCGCAGCTTCATCGTGATCCGCATCGGCAGCCAACTGGAGCGCCGCTTCAACCTGCGGGTGTATCAGGCGGCGTTCGAACGCAACCTGTTCAAGGGCGAGGGCAACGCCGGGCAATCGCTGGGCGACCTGACTCACATTCGACAATTCGTCACCGGCCCGGCCCTGTTCGCGTTTTTCGACGCGCCGTGGTTCCCGGTCTATCTGTTTGTCATCTACCTGTTCAACGTCTGGCTGGGCGTGCTCGCCACAGCCGGCGCGCTGCTGCTGATTGCGCTGGCCTACCTCAACGAATACATGACCAAAAAACCGCTGGGCGAAGCCGCCGGTTACTCGCAGAAGTCCAGCCAACTGGCCACTAGTCACCTGCACAACGCGGAAACCATCCAGGCCATGGGCATGCTCGGCGCGTTGCGCAAGCGCTGGTTCGGTGTGCACTCGCGTTTCCTCGGTCTGCAGAATCAGGCCAGCGACACCGGCGCGGTGATCAGCTCGATCAGTAAGACCTTGCGCCTGTGCCTGCAATCGCTGGTGCTGGGCCTCGGTGCGTTGCTGGTGATCAAGGGCGACATGACCGCCGGGATGATGATTGCCGGTTCGATCCTGATGGGCCGCGTGCTGAGCCCGATCGACCAGTTGATCGCCGTGTGGAAACAGTGGAGCGGGGCGAAGCTGGCCTATCGTCGTCTGGACTCTTTGCTGCAGGCGTTCCCGCCGAGTGACGACGCCATGGCGCTGCCGGCGCCGAAAGGCCAGATCACTTTCGAGCAAGTCAGTGCCGGCCCTCCGGGGCAGCGCGCGGCAACCCTGCAGATGATCAATTTCAATCTGGGCGCTGGTGAAGTGCTCGGCGTGCTCGGTGCTTCCGGTTCCGGCAAGTCGACCCTGGCCCGTGTGCTGGTCGGCGTGTGGCCGACCCTCGGCGGCACGGTGCGCCTGGACAGTGCCGACATCCATCGCTGGAACCGCGACGAGCTCGGCCCGTACATCGGCTACCTGCCACAAGACATCGAACTGTTCAGCGGCAGCATCGCCGAGAACATCGCCCGTTTCAGCGAAGCCAACCCGGAGAAGGTCGTGGCCGCCGCGCAACAGGCCGGCGTCCACGAGATGATTCTGCGCCTGCCGCAAGGCTATGACACGCAACTGGGCGAGGACGGCAGTGGCCTGTCCGGCGGTCAAAAGCAGCGTGTGGCCCTGGCCCGTGCGATGTATGGCGATCCGAGCCTGGTGGTGCTCGATGAGCCGAACTCCAACCTCGACACTGTTGGTGAAGCCGCGCTGGCCAGCGCCATCGCCCAGCTCAAGGCCAAGGGCACCACCGTGGTGCTGGTGACGCATCGCTCTTCGGTACTGGCTCAGGCGGACAAACTGCTGGTGCTCAACGATGGCCGCTTGCAGGCGTTCGGCGCCAGTCAGGAAGTGCTCAAGGCGCTGTCCGGCGCTCAGGAACAACAACGGGAAAAATCCGCGCAGGCACCGGGCGGGCTCAGCATGAGCCGGCAGTACCAGCCCTCGACAAGGAATTCGGGTGTATGAGCAGCGCCAGCATGAACACTGAAAACGAAGCCTCCATGGAACACGCGTACGTCACCGAGCGCCCGGAGCGCGATGCGAAATTCTTCGCCCGCATGGGCTGGATTCTGGCCATCGTCGGCGCCGGCAGTTTCTTCACCTGGGCCGCACTGGCGCCGCTTGATCAGGGCATTCCGGTGCAGGGCACCGTGGTGGTCTCGGGCAAGCGCAAGGCTGTGCAGTCGATGAGCAGCGGCGTGGTCAGCCGGATTCTGGTGCGCGAAGGCGAGATCGTGAAGCAGGGTCAACCGCTGTTTCGCCTCGATCAGACCCAGGTGGCCGCCGACGTGCAGTCGCTGCAAGCCCAGTACCGCATGGCCTGGGCCAGCCTCGCACGCTGGCAGGCCGAGCGCGACAACCTCAAAGAAATCACCTTTCCTGCCGAACTGAGTAACGATCCGGATCCGCGTCTGGCGCTGGTTCTTGAAGGCCAGCGTCAACTGTTCAGCAGCCGTCGCGAAGCGTTCTACCGCGAGCAGGCCGGTCTGCGCGCCAGCATCGAAGGCGCCACCGCGCAGCTGGCGGGCATGCGTCGCGCCCGCACCGACCTCAATGCCCAGGCCGATTCGCTGCAACAGCAACTGAGCAACCTGCAGCCACTGGCGGACAACGGCTACATCCCGCGCAACCGCTTGATGGAGTACCAGCGTCAGCTGTCGCAAGTGCAGCAACAACTGGCGGAAAACACCGGTGAAAGCGGCCGGGTGGAGCAGGGCATCCTCGAATCGCGCCTGAAACTGCAACAGCATGGCGAGGAATATCAAAAGGAAGTGCGCACGCAACTGGCCGACGCGCAACTCAAAAGCGTGACCCTGTCCGAGCAACTGACCTCGGCCGGTTTCGACCTGCAACACAGCGAGATCCTCGCCACCGCCGACGGCGTGGCGGTCAACCTTGGCGTGCACACCGAAGGCGCTGTGGTGCGTCAGGGCGAAACCCTGCTGGAGATCGTCCCGCAAGGCACCACCCTGGAAGTCGAAGGGCACTTGCCGATCAACCTGATCGACAAGGTCGGCACGCATCTGCCGGTCGACATCCTGTTCACCGCGTTCAACCAGAGCAAGACCCCGCGTGTACCGGGTGAGGTCAGCCTGATTTCCGCCGACCAGATGGTCGACGAGAAAACCGGCGTGCCGTACTACGTGTTGCGCAGCAGCGTCAGTGATCAGGCGATGGAAAAACTCCATGGCCTGGTGATCAAGCCCGGTATGCCGGCAGAAATGTTCGTGCGCACGGGCGAACGGTCACTGCTCAACTACCTGTTCAAACCACTGCTCGATCGCGCTGGCTCTGCGTTGACTGAAGAATAAGGATGTTCGGCTGTATGAATAAGCTTTCGATGTTGGGAGCAGCGTTCGCGCTGCTCGCAGGAAACAGCGCGCTGGCGGCCATGGGGCCATTCGAAGTCTACGAACAGGCATTGCGCAACGATCCGGTGTTCCTCGGCGCGATCAAGGAGCGCGACGCGGGCCTGGAAAACCGCATCATCGGCCGCGCCGGGCTGTTGCCGAGACTGGGTTACAACTACAACCGGGGTCACAACACCTCGAAGGCCACGCAACTGACCGCTCGCGGCAACCTCACCGAAGACCGCAACTACAACAGCTATGGCTCGACCCTGACCTTGCAGCAACCGTTGCTCGACTACGAAGCCTACGCGGCGTATCGCAAAGGCGTGGCGCAGTCGCTGTTCGCCGACGAGGCGTTTCGCGGCAAGAGTCAGGAACTGCTGGTGCGGGTGCTGGATAACTACACCAAGGCCTTGTTCGCCCAGGATCAGATCGACATCGCCCAGGCCAAGAAAAAGGCCTATGAGCAGCAGTTCCAACAGAACGAGCACATGTTCAAGCAGGGCGAGGGCACCCGCACCGACATTCTCGAAGCCGAGTCGCGCTATGAACTGGCGACCGCCGAAGAGATCGAGGCGCGCAACGAGCAGGACGCGGCGCTGCGCGAGTTGGGCGCGCTGGTCGGCGTGCAGACGGTGGACATCAGCGAGCTGGCACCACTGGATCAGAATTTCCAGACCTTCGCGCTGATGCCGGCCAACTACGACACCTGGCATGAGCTGGCGATCAGCAACAATCCCAATCTGGCGTCGCAACGCCAGGCGGTGGAAGTGGCCAAGTACGAAGTCGAGCGCAACCGCGCCGGGCACCTGCCGAAAGTCAGTGCCTATGCGTCGATCCGCAAGACTGAATCGGACAGCGGCAACACCTATAACCAGCGCTATGACACCAACACCATCGGCTTTGAAGTCAACGTGCCACTGTACGCCGGTGGCGGGGTATCGGCCTCGACCCGTCAGGCCAGCCGCACCATGGAGCAGGCGGAATACGAACTCGACGGCAAGACCCGCGAGACGCTGATCGAACTGCGCCGCCAGTTCAGCGCCTGCCTGTCGGGCGTCAACAAACTGCGCGCCTACCAGAAGGCCCTGGCCTCGGCTGAAGCACTGGTGGTGTCGACCAAGCAAAGCATTCTTGGCGGTGAACGGACGAACCTCGATGCGCTGAACGCCGAACAGCAACTGTTTACCACCCGCCGCGATCTGGCCCAGGCGCGCTACGACTACTTGATGGCCTGGACCAAGCTGCATTACTACGCGGGGACGTTGAACGAACAGGATCTGGCGCGGGTGGATGAGGCGTTCGGTGTTGCTCATCGCTAATGTGCATGGCTTGGGAGTGGCCCTCACCCTAACCCTCTCCCAGAGGGAGAGGGGACTGAATGGGGGATGTTCCAGATGGGCACCGATATGAGCGAGCGGTGCTGAATCCATAATCGACTCGGTTTCTCAGGTCGATGCATGGCTCAAGACACCCGGATTGGCTCTCTCTCCCAGAGGGACAGGGGACTGAATGGGGGGTGTTCCAGATGGGCACCGATATGAGTGAGCGGTGCTGAATCCATAATCGACTCGGTTTCTCAGGTCGATGCATGGCTCAAGACACCCGGATTGGCTCCCTCTCCCTCTGGGAGAGGGCTGGGGTGAGGGTTTTACACCGCAGAAGAACCTGCATAAAACAATAAAAGTGAGTGGTGAACATGGAAGTACGCATCAAGCCGGCAGCGGTCGGCACCCTGTTGCTCGCAGTTTCCATCGCGCAAGCCAATGCGCAGTACCTTGAAACCGGCAAGCCCGGCGATCCCGCCAGTTGGCGCAGCGCCGAATTCCAGCGTGACTGGGGCCTTGCGCGGATGCAGGCGGATCAGGCCTACGCTGCCGGCATCACCGGCAAAGGCGTGAAGATCGGCGCCCTCGACTCCGGCTTCGATGCCGGCCACCCCGAGTTCGCCAGCGACCGCTACCACCCGGTGCTGGCCTCCGGCAGTTACGTCGACGGCTCACTGTTCAACGTCAACGGCACCCTCAACCCCAACAACGATTCCCACGGCACCCACGTGGTCGGCACCATGGGCGCGAGCCGTGACGGCACCGGCATGCACGGGGTGGCGTACAACGCGCAAATCTACGTCGGCAACACCAACAACAACGACAGCTTTCTGTTCGGCCCGAAACCCGACCCGCGTTATTTCAAAGCCGCGTATGACGCCCTGGCCGCTGCCGGCGTGCGCGCAATCAACAACAGTTGGGGCAGTCAGCCGCCGGATGTCAGCTATCGCACCCTGGCCGATCTGCATGCCGCTTACGCCCAGCACTGGAATCAGGGCACCTGGCTCGACGCGGCGGCGGACGTCTCGCGTCGTGGCGTGATCAACGTGTTCAGTGCCGGCAACAGCGGCTACCCGAACGCCAGCGTGCGCTCGGCGCTGCCGTACTTTCAGCCGGACCTCGAAGGCCACTGGCTGGCAGTTTCCGGGCTGGACCAAAGCAATCAGCAAAAGTACAACCAGTGCGGTATCGCCAAATACTGGTGCATCACCACGCCGGGGGCGAAGATCGACAGCACCATTCCGGGTGGCGATTACGCAATCAAGTCCGGCACCTCGATGGCCGCGCCGCACGCTACCGGGGCACTGGCGCTGGTGATGGAACGCTACCCGTACATGAATAATCAGCAGGCGCTCGAAGTGCTGCTGACCACCGCCACGCAACTCGACGGCTCGATTACCGATGCGCCGACCGAGCGGGTCGGCTGGGGCGTGGCCAACCTGAACCGGGCGATGCGCGGGCCGGGGCAGTTGCTTGGCGCGTTCGATGCCAACCTGGCGGCCGGGCAAAGCGATGTGTGGGGCAATGACATCTCCGACAAGGCATTGATTCAGCGCCAGCGCGAAGACCTCGCCGAACACGGCGCCTGGCAGCAGACCTTGCAGGACAAGGGCTGGCAGAACGGTATTCCGGCCGGCGCCACTCAGCAGGATCAGACCGACTACGCCGTCGGTATGGCGCGCGATGCCGCAGCGGCGACGCGGGTCTATCAGGGCAGCCTGATCAAGTCCGGGGCAGGGCGCTTGCTGCTGACCGGCGACAACACTTTCCGTGGCCCGACCACGGTCAATGGCGGCTTGTTGAGCGTCAACGGCTCGCTGGCCTCGGCGGTGACCGTCAACGACAGCGGCACCCTTGGCGGTTCGGGGAGGATCGCTTCGCTGATCGCCAACAGCGGTGGCCGCGTGGCGCCGGGCAACTCCATCGGCACCTTGAGCGTGGCCGGTGACGTGACTTTCGCCCCAGGCTCGACCTACGCGGTCGAGCTGTCGCCGACCAGCAGCGACCGCATCGTCGCTGGCGGCAGCGCGAGCATCAGCGGTGCCACGGTCAGCCTGTCGCTGGAAAACAGTCCGACCCTGCTCAGCACCACTGAAACCCGCAGCCTGCTCGGCCATTCGTACGACATTTTGCAAGCGGCCGGTGGTATTCAGGGCCAGTTCGGCGCGGTGCTGCCGGATTACCTGTTCATCGGCGGCAACCTCGACTACACGGCCAACGCCATTCAGCTCGACATTCAGCGCAACGCCACCTCGTTCGCCAGCGTCGGGCAGACCCCGAATCAGCGTGCGGTGGCGGCCGCCGTCGAAGGCCTCGGCGCCGGCAATTCGGTGTACGAAAGCCTGCTGCTGTCGGCGTCTGCCGCCTCGGCGCAGCAAGCCTTCCAGCAATTGAGCGGCGAAATCTACCCGGCGCTCGGCTCGATGCTGATCAATGACAGCCGCCAGTTGCGCGACGCGGTCGGTGAGCGTCTGCACGATGCCAACGCCACGCAAAGCAATGGCTGGATCAAGGCCCTCGGCGCCTGGGGTTCGACCAACTCAGGTAACGACACCTCGCGCTACAGCACCTCAATCGGCGGTTTGCTCGCCGGTGTTGACGGCGCGCTGGACGAGCAGACGCGCATCGGTCTGGTCACCGGTTACAGCGACAGCTCGCTGAACATGGGCTCGGACACGCATTCGTCGGCCAAGGTCGACAGCTATCACCTCGGCGCTTACGCCGGTCATGACATCGGCGCCTGGCGCCTGAGCACTGGCGCGGCCTACAGCTGGCATCGCGCCGATGTGAAGCGCGATCTGCAATACGGTGACGTCAGCGCCAAACAGAAAGCCAAGGTCGATGCGGCGACCACGCAGGTTTTCGGTGAAGCGGCTTACCGGCTGAACCTGCAGCCGCTGGCACTGGAGCCGTTCGCCAACCTCGCTTACGTGCATCTGGATACCGAAGGCTTCACGGAAAAGGGCGACGCGGCGGCGCTGAAAAGCTCCGGCGACCAGCGTGATGCGGTCCTCAGCACCCTCGGTGTGCGTGCGGTTAAGCGCTTCAATTTGTCGGCGCAACAGGCACTGGACGTCAGCGGCCACCTCGGCTGGCAGCACAGCCTCAGCGACATCGACGCCGAACAGCATCTGCGCTTTGCCAGCGGTAGCACACCGTACGCGGTCGAGAGTTCGGCATTGGTGCGTGACGCGGCGCTGGTCGGCGTACAAGCCAGCCTGGCGCTGAGCAAGGACGTGCGAGTCAACCTCGATTACAACGGACAACTGGCCAACCGCGAGAAGAGCCACGGCGTGGGGCTGAGCCTGAATTGGCAGTTCTGAAACAAACCCCGCAGGTCAGGTGAACACACACTTGTGGCGAGGGGATTTATCCCCGATCGACTGCGCAGCAGTCGCTCACCCGGACAACTCGGTTACTGGAAGCTGCTCGGGGTCGCTTCGCGCCCCATCGGGGATAAATCCCCTCGCCACAAGCGTTATTTCCCATGCCCGGGTGTGGGCCTGGTACACGGATTTTTCGCAACAACACTAAGGAAGGTCGCTGGATGAATAACAACAAAACCCCCGCGCAAACGGGCGGTCGCTTCGCCATGAAAACCCTCAATTGCGCCGTGATTTGTGCGCTGACCACCTGGGGCACCGCGCACGCGGCGCCTTACGTGGAAAGCGGCCGCACTGGCGATCCCGCCAGTTGGCGCAGCGCCGAGTTCCAGGCGGAATGGGGCCTGGGCGCCATTGGCGCGGATCACGCTTACGCCGCCGGTTACACCGGCAAAGGTGTGAAACTGGGGATCTTCGACCAGCCGGTGTACGCCGCGCACCCGGAGTTCTCCGGTGCCAATAAAGTCATCACCCTGGTCACCAGCGGAATCCGCGAATACACCGACCCGTACATCCCGGTCAAAGCCGGCGATGCGTTCCGTTATGACGGTTCGCCCTCGGTCGGTTCCGACGGCAAGCTCGGTGCCCACGGCACCCACGTCGGTGGCATCGCTGCCGGCAGCCGTGACGGCGGGCCGATGCACGGCGTGGCGTTCGGTGCGCAGATCATCAGCGCGGATAACGGCGACCCGGGCCCGGAAGACGGCATCGTCCGTGGCAACGACGGCGCGGTGTACAAGGCCGGTTGGGATGCGCTGATCGCCAGTGGCGCGCGGATCATCAACAACAGCTGGGGCATCGGCATCACTGACCGTTTCGACCTCGGCGGCCGCGACCCGGCGTATCCGCACTTCACCGTCAACGACGCGCAAGTGCAGTTCAACGAGATCCGCACACTGCTCGGCACCAAGCCCGGCGGCGCCTACGACGGCGCCATCGCCGCCGCCCGCAGCGGCATCGTGACGATCTTCGCCGCCGGTAACGATTACAACCTGAACAACCCGGACGCCATCGCCGGCCTCGGCTACTTCGTGCCGGACATCGCGCCGAACTGGATCACCGTCGCCGCGTTGCAGAAGAACCCGGATCTGGCCAGCGCCAATCCGTACATCATGAGTACGTTTTCCTCGCGCTGCGGCTACACCGCGAGCTTCTGCGTCTCGGCGCCGGGCACGCAGATCTACAGCTCGATCATCAGCGGCACCAACGCCGATAACCTGACCACCGGCTACAAGAACTACAACGGCACCTCGATGGCCGCACCGCATGTGGCGGGCTCGATGGCGGTGTTGATGGAGCGCTTCCCGTACATGACGGGCGATCAGGTCGCCACGGTGCTGCGTACCACCGCCACCGACCTCGGCGCACCGGGCGTCGACGCCTTGTACGGCTGGGGCATGATCAACCTGCGCAAAGGCATCGACGGCCCGGCGATGTTCGTCACCGAGCAGGACATCCCGGAAGAGTTCCGCATTCAGGGGGCCTACGGTTCCGGGCAGTTTGTCGCGGACTTGCCGGGCATCGGCGCGATCATCGACAAGGGCAAACCGACCGAGCGCCTGTGCACCGACATCACTTGCGGCCTCGACACCTGGCGCAACGACATTTCCGGTCACGGCGGCCTGACCAAGCAGGGCATCGGCACGCTGGTGCTGACCGGCAACAACACCTACAGCGGCCCGACTCTGGTCAATCAGGGGCGTCTGGCGATCAATGGCTCGCTGGCTTCGGCGGTCACGGTCAACGACAGCGGCATCCTCGGCGGTAACGGCCGCATCGGTGCACTGACCGCGAAAAGCGGCGGTACCGTCGCCCCGGGCAACTCGATCGGCACGCTGAACGTCGCCGGTGACGTGACCTTCGAGCGCGGTTCGACCTACGCGGTGGAAGTCTCGCCGACCAGCAGCGACAAGATCGTTGCTGGTGGCAAAGCGCTGATCGATGGCGCCACGGTCAGTCTGTCGCTGGAAAACAGCCCGACCTTGCTGACGACGACTGAAGTGAAGAGCCTGCTCGGTTCGCAGTTCAACATCCTGCAAGCGGCCGGTGGCATCCAAGGACAGTTCGGGCAAGTGCTGCCGAACTACGCGTTCCTCGGCGGCACCCTGGCGTACTCGGCAAACGGCGTGCAACTGGACGTCGGGCGCAACGGCGCGTCGTTCGCCAGTGTCGGCCTGACGCCGAACCAGCGTGCGGTTGGCGCGGCTGCCGAGGGTCTGGGCGCGGGCAATGCGCTGTTCGAAACCCTGCTGCTTTCGCCGAATGCGGCCTCGGCGCAACAAGCCTTCCAGCAACTGTCCGGCGAGATTCATCCCGCCATTGGGACGATGCTGATCAACGACAGTCGCTACCTGCGTGAAGCGGTGGGCGAGCGTCTGCGTGAGCGTGATCTGTTCAATGCCGACGCACCGACCGACGACCGCAGCAACGCCTGGGTCAAGGTACTGGGTTCGTGGGGCAAGAGCGATGGCGGCCATGAAAACGCCGACTCCAACAGCTCCATTGGCGGGCTGCTGGCCGGTGTCGACGGTTTGATTGCTGAAGATACGCGTCTGGGTTTCGTTACCGGTTATAGCGACAGCTCGTTGAACATGGGCAGCGACACGCATTCGTCGGCCTCGGTCGACAGCTACCACCTGGGTGCGTACCTGGGGCATCAGATTGATGCGCTGCGTCTGACCGCCGGTGCGGCTTACAGCTGGCATCGCGTGGATGTGAAGCGTGATCTGCAGTTCGCGGGCGTCAATGGCAAAGAGAAAACCAAGCACGATGCGGCGACCACTCAGGTGTTCACCGAAGCGGCTTACGATCTGCGCCTGCAACCGATGAATCTGGAGCCTTTCGCCAACCTGTCGTACGTGCACTTGAACACCGACAGCTTCACCGAGAAGGGTGATGCTGCGGCGCTCAAGAGCGGCGAAGACAACCGCGACGTGATGCTGTCGACCCTTGGCGTACGCGCCAAACGCAGCTTCGCGCTGTCGGACAAACATCAGCTGGAACTGGGCGCGACCCTCGGCTGGCAGCACAACCTGAGCAGTGTCGATGCTGACAGCCACCTGGCCTTCGCCAATGGCAACAGCGCCTTCACTGTGCAGAGTGTGTCGATGGATCGTGACGCGGCGGTGGTCGGCGTACGCGCCGGGCTGGCGCTCAATCGCGATGTCCGGGTCAACCTGGACTACAACGGACTG
This sequence comes from Pseudomonas sp. S150, assembly GCF_004526365.1. NCBI lineage: Bacteria > Pseudomonadati > Pseudomonadota > Gammaproteobacteria > Pseudomonadales > Pseudomonadaceae > Pseudomonas > Pseudomonas sp. S150. Next base: position 3,793,220 of record NZ_CP038207.1, on the reverse strand, counting down.
ATCGGTAACAACGAGAAAGACCACGGTGTGGGTCTGACCCTCGACTGGCAGTTCTAAAAGCGTGCCGGCAGTCCCTTGGGGGCTGCCGGTTTTGAAGGAAGAGAGAGCACAACATGGGATTGTTCGATTATAAAAATGCCGACGGCAAAGCGTTGTACAGCGATGCCATCGCACTGACGCTGTATGCCTACACGCCAACCGGCCAGCCGTTGCCGGCCACCGCCTGGAAACCGCTCAGCGCCACGGCGCTGGGTTATCAGGGCAAGGTCGGCGCCCAAGGCACGTTCTTCGGCGAGAAGGACGGCTTCACCAGCGCCGAGGCCGAGGTGCTCGGCAAGTACGACGCCGGCGGCAAGCTGATCGGCATCGGCGTGGCCTTTCGCGGCACTGGCGGACTGGGTTACAGCGACACCTTCGGCGACATGAAGAACAACCTGCTGGCCGCCATCGGGCCATCGGATTACGCGAGCAACTACGCGAAAAATGCCTTCGACAACCTGCTCAAGTCCGTTGCCGCGTTTGCCATCGCCAACGGCATCGCCGCCAAGGACGTGCTGTTCAGCGGCCACAGCCTCGGTGGCCTCGGGGTCAACAGCGTGGCCGAGTTGAGTGCCAGCAACTGGGGCGGTTTCTTCAAGGATGCCAACTACATCGCGTTCGCTTCGCCGACCCAGAGCAGCACCGGCAATAACGTGCTGAACATCGGTTACGAAAACGATCCGGTGTTCCGTGCGTTGGACGGCACCACGTTCAGCAGCGGTTCGCTGGGCAAGCACGACGGGGCGCATGAGTCGACCACCGACAACATCGTCAATTTCACCGACAACTACGCGTCCACCGCGCAGAACCTGGTGCCGTTCAGCATCGTCAATCCGCTGAACTGGTCGGCCCACAGCTCGCTCGGGTATGCCGATGGCTTGAACCGGGTGATCGATTCGAAGTTCTACAACCTCACACACAAGGACTCGACCCTCATCGTCTCCAACCTTGAGGAATCGTCCCGGGGCAAGACCTGGGTCGAGGATCTGGGGCGCAGCGGCGAGCCGCACACCGGCAGCACCTTCATCATCGGCACGCAGAGCAACGACTGGCTCAAGGGCGGGGCGGGTAACGACTTCCTCGAAGGCCTGGGCGGCGATGACCGCTTCCGCGATGACGGTGGTTTCAACATCCTCCTCGGTGGTCAGGGCCACAACACCTTCGAGCTGCAGAAACCGCTGCAGAACTTCAGCTTCGCCAACGACGGTGACGGCACGCTGTACGTGCGCGACGCCTACGGCGGCATCAGCATGACCCGCGACATCGGCTCGCTGGTGAGCAAGGAGTCGGGTTCGTGGTGGGGCAGCAAGGAAATCACCTGGGGTGTCACGGCCAAGGGTTTGACCAATGGCAGCGAACTGACCCAGTACACCCATTCGCTCAACGGCGATGCGTATGGCAACGCACTACACGCCAGCGCCGAGGGTGACTGGCTGTTCGGGCTGGGTGGCGATGACAAGCTGATCAGCGACAAGGGCCACGTAACCTTCGTCGGCGGCGCCGGCAACGACGTGATGACGGCGGTGGGTGGCAACAACACCTTTCTGTTCAGCGGCGCGTTCGGTTTCGACGCGATCAATGGATATCAGGGCAGCGACAAACTGGTGTTCATGGGCGTCGAAGGCGCGGGGCAGGGCTACGACTACAAGCAGCATGCTGTGCAGTCGGGGGCCGATACCGTGCTGAAGATTGGCGAATATGCCGTGACCCTGGTCGGGGTGGGAGTGGCTAACCTGTCGGACTCGGCGTTCGTGTTCGCCTAGCTCCTTGTTAAGACAAACCCTGTAGGAGTGAGCCTGCTCGCGATCGCGGTCAGTCAGTCTCCATCCATGTTGCCTGACACGGTCTCATCGCGAGCAGGCTCACTCCTACAGTTAAAAGCAATGCAAGTAGTACTGAAATGCTCCGGGGCGTGCCCGTGAGGGGCGCCCTGGCTGTGAGCTATCTCTGACAATTCCAACAAAAGAGAGGCAATAGCAATGGGTGTGTATGACTACAAGAACTTCGGCACAGCCGATTCCAAGGCGCTGTTCAGCGATGCCATGGCGATCACGCTGTATTCCTACCACAACCTCGATAACGGCTTTGCCGCCGGTTATCAGCACAACGGCTTCGGTCTCGGCCTGCCGGCCACGTTGGTGACTGCGCTGCTCGGCGGTACTGATTCGCAAGGGGTGATCCCCGGTATTCCGTGGAACCCCGACTCGGAAAAACTCGCCCTCGACGCGGTGAAAAAGGCTGGCTGGACACCGATCACCGCCTCGCAACTGGGCTACGACGGCAAGACCGACGCGCGCGGAACCTTCTTCGGTGAGAAGGCCGGTTACACCACCGCTCAGGTGGAAATCCTCGGCAAGTACGACGCCCAGGGCCATATCACGGAAATCGGTATCGCCTTTCGCGGCACCAGCGGCCCGCGGGAAAACCTGATCCTCGATTCCATCGGCGACGTGATCAACGACCTGCTGGCAGCGTTCGGTCCCAAGGACTACGCCAAGAATTACGTCGGCGAAGCGTTCGGCAATCTACTGAATGACGTGGTGGCGTTCGCCAAGGCCAACGGCCTCAGCGGCAAGGACGTGCTGGTCAGCGGCCACAGCCTCGGCGGGTTGGCGGTCAACAGCATGGCTGACCTGAGTGGCGGCAAGTGGGGCGGGTTCTTCGCCGATTCCAACTACATCGCCTACGCCTCGCCGACCCAGAGCAGCACCGACAAAGTGCTCAACGTCGGTTACGAAAACGATCCGGTGTTCCGCGCCCTCGACGGCTCGACCTTCACCGGCGCCTCGGTCGGCGTGCACGACGCGCCCAAGGAATCGACCACCGACAACATCGTCAGCTTCAACGATCACTACGCCTCGACCGCGTGGAATCTGCTGCCGTTCTCGATTCTCAATATCCCGACCTGGATCTCGCACCTGCCGACCGCTTACGGCGACGGCATGAACCGCATCATCGAGTCGAAGTTCTACGACCTGACCAGCAAGGACTCGACGATCATCGTCGCCAACCTGTCGGACCCGGCGCGGGCCAACACCTGGGTGCAGGATCTGAACCGCAACGCCGAAACCCACAAGGGCAGCACGTTCATCATCGGCAGTGACAGTAATGACCTGATCCAGGGCGGCAGCGGCAACGACTACCTCGAAGGTCGCGCCGGCAATGACACTTTCCGTGACGGTGGTGGCTACAACGTGATTCTCGGTGGCGCCGGCAACAACACCCTCGATTTGCAGAAGTCGGTGAACACCTTCGACTTCGCCAACGACGGCGCCGGCAATCTGTACGTGCGCGACGCCAACGGCGGGATCAGCATCACCCGCGACATCGGTAGCATCGTCACCAAGGAGCCGGGCTTTCTCTGGGGGCTGTTCAAGGACGACGTGACCCACAGCGTCACGGCCAGCGGTCTGAAGGTCGGCAGCAACGTCACTCAGTATGAGTCCAGCGTCAAAGGCACCAGCGGCGCCGATACGCTCAAGGCGCATGCCGGCGGTGACTGGTTGTTTGGTCTGGATGGCAACGATCATTTGATTGGCGGCGTCGGCAACGACGTGTTTATCGGTGGCGCCGGCAATGACCTGATGGAATCGGGGGGCGGGGCGGATACGTTCCTGTTCAACGGCGCGTTCGGTCAGGATCGGGTGGTAGGTTTTACGTCGAACGACAAACTGGTGTTCCTTGGCGTGCAGGGTGTGTTGCCCAATGATGACTTCCGCGCGCATGCCTCGATGGTGGGGCAGGACACGGTGCTGAAGTTTGGCGGGGATTCGGTGACATTGGTTGGGGTGGCGCTGAATAGCCTCAGTGCCGATGGAATTGTGATCGCCTGATGCATCCGTAACCTGTGGCGAGGGAGCTTGCTCCCGCTGGGTCGCGAAGCGGCCCTGAAGATTTTGTGAGCGCTACGCGCTCAAGCGGGAGCAAGCTCCCTCGCCACAACTCGGTATCAAAAGTGACTCAACAGCCACACCCTGACTCAAAAGCTCTGCAAACAGCAGAAGCGGCCTAAAGCCAGCACGTGCACACACGTTCTATAGCCAGCCGCCATTGAGTACAGGAGATGCACACGTGAAAAGGTTCAAGGGGTATGTCGGGATTGTCGGACTGGCGCTGTTATCGGCCAATGCCTGGGCCGATCTGCCTCAAACCTCGATTTTGAGCCGCTACGGCATCAGCAGCGATCAATTGCCGAAACCGGCGAAGACCGAAGCAGCCGAGCCGGTCGAAGAGAAAAGCCTGTTTCAGATCCAGCCCGAACAGCCGTTCGTGACGTTTCGGCGCGGTGATGACAAACAAGCGCAAGCCACTGGCAATCTGAGCATTGACCGCATGACCCAACAGGATCTGGAGCGCTGCCGGCGTCTGCAAGCGGAGCTGGCGCGGCGCGGTGAGCAGCATTTCAGTTGCGATCACAGCATTGTGGGCCTGCCTGCTTTCGAATAACCCAGGCGGATAACACTTCCCCTGTAGGAGCTGCCGAAGGCTGCGATCTTTTGATTTTGATCTTGAAAAACAAAGTCAAAAGATCGCAGCCTTCGGCAGCTCCTACACGTACAGCAGGGTGTCAGTCTTCCTTGCGCACCGTCGCGACTTCGTCAGAGCGGACCTTCACCTTGGTCCCGGAAATATCCTCGAACTCATAGAACCCGTCCTTGTTCTTGGTTTTCGGCATGTCCTTGGTCAAATACTGAGTACCGTTCTGCAAGGTCACCACGGTCGGTGTCGAGCAGCCGCCCAATGCCAGGAAGGCTGCTACCGCCAGGGGAAGACCCAGAGTCTTGATGTTCATACCCACCTCAAATCCCTCATTCCATATCAATTGACCGACTTCGGTCTCTAACGCGGTTGGTGCCATCGAACGGGGAAAAGTTCGATGGCACCCTGAAAAAATCCCGATTGCGCTGCCACTGATCTTTTTCCGTTTGCACGCGACGGGGCAGAGCTGGTATCTGTACGCATAACCAGTATTCGCTCGCCATGGCCCTGAATTACCGTGACTGCCAACCCGCTCGACGATCCGTTCTATTACCTCAACAACTTCCGGCAAGTGCTTGATTGGCTTGAGCTTCGCTATGCCGATGTGATGAGCGAATCCGAGCACGGCTTTATCCGCGACTTCAAGGCCTTGCCACGCGCTTCGCAGGGTTTGCTGGTGCGCATGATAATGCGCAAGGGCGTGCATTTCCGCTTCGGCAAACTCAACTACCCGGAAATCGGGGACATCAGCAACGCCGCGCAGCCGTTGTTGCGTCACGGCTGGCTCGACGATCAGGCTTTATTGAGCATGCCCGAAGTGTTCGACGTGTTGCTCAAGGCTGAACTGCTGCAGGCGTTCGGCAGCTTTATCGAGCAACCCAAGGGCCGCAAGGACGACTGGCTGCCGCCGCTCGCCGAGCAATTCAGCGAGTCGCGCAGCCTCTCCGTTTGGGCACCGACGCTCGGCGACCGCTTGCTCAGCCTGACCATCATGGACCTCTGCGACCGCCTGCGTCTGATGTTCTTCGGCAATCTTTATCAGGACTGGTCGGAATTCGTCCTCGCCGACCTCGGGATCTTTACCTACGAAAAAGTCGAGTTCTGCGCTGACTCCCGTGGTCTGCGCAGCCGTGAAGACGTTGACGCCTGCCTGTTCCTGCATCATTGCCAACTGCTTTTCGAAGCCGGTGAACCGTTGGAGCCCATCGTCGAGCAGGTCCGCGCGTTGCAGTTCGACAACCCGTGGCTGCAGCGGCGGCGCGGCAAGGTGCTGTTCCAGATCGGCCAGTATTGCGAACGCATCACTGAGTTCGCCCTGGCGCTGAGCATTTACCGCGATTGCGCCTACCCCGGCGCCCGTCAGCGAATGATCCGCGTGCTGGAGCGCTGTGGCGAATACGCACTGGCGCTGGAGCTCGCCAGCCTCGCCGAACAGGCGCCGGAAAGCGCCGCCGAACAGCAGAGTCTGCAGCGGATGCTGCCACGGCTGCGACGCAAACTCGGCGGGCCGCCGCTCAAACGCGCAACGCCACGCCCGGTCGAGCGCCTCGATCTGCAACTGCCGCGCACTGATCCGGGATTGTCTGTGGAGTTTTACGTGCAGGCGCATTTGCACGAAGACAGCGGCCCGGTGCACTACGTCGAGAACAGCCTGATCAACTCGCTGTTCGGCCTGTTGTGCTGGCCGGCGATTTTTGCGCCGTTGCCGGGAGCGTTCTTTCATCCGTTCCAGCGCGGGCCGGTGGATCTGCTCAACGAAGACTTTCAGCAACGCCGCGCCGAACTGTTCCAGGCCTGTCTCGACCAACTCGACGACGGCCGTTATGCGGCGACCATTCGTGAGCGCTTCGCCGCCAAATGGGGCGTGCAGTCGCCGTTCGTGTTCTGGGGCGCGTTGAATGAGCAACTGCTGGAGCAGGCGCTGGCGTGTTTGCCGGCGGAACACCTCAAGCACTGGTTCAATCGCCTGCTGCTCGACATCAAGGCCAATCGCGCCGGCATGCCGGATCTGATCCAGTTCTGGCCGCAGCACAAGACCTACCGCATGATCGAAGTCAAAGGCCCCGGTGACCGCTTGCAGGACAACCAACTGCGCTGGCTGGAATTTTGCCACCAACACCAGATGCCGGTCGCCGTGTGCTACGTGCAATGGGCGGAGCAGAGCGCTTGAGCTACAGCATTGCCGTCCGCGCGCTGTGCGAGTTCACCGCCAAGACCGGCGACCTCGACCTGCGTTTTACCCCTTCACCGACAGCCCTCGAAGGCATGCTCGGGCACCGTACCGTGGCCTCGCGGCGTAGCGACAAATACCAAAGCGAAGTGGCACTGGAAGGCGAGTTTCTGCAATTGAAGGTCAGGGGCAGGGCGGACGGCTATGACCCGGCGCAGAACTGTCTGGAAGAAGTCAAAACCTATCGCGGCGACCTCAGCAAGCAACCGGCCAACCATCGGCAGCTGCATTGGGCACAGGCGAAAATCTACGGCTGGCTGATGTGCCGCAAGCTTGAACTTGCGCAGATCAATCTGGCGCTGGTGTATTTCGACATCGTCAGCGAAAAGGAAACCTGTCTGGTCGAGGCCTTCAATGCGCCGGTCTTGCAGGAATTTTTCGAACAACAATGCCGGCTGTTCCTGAACTGGGCCGAGCAGGAAATGGCCCATCGCGAGGCGCGCAATCTGGCCGGGCAGCAATTGGCCTTTCCCCATGCGGACTTTCGCCCCGGCCAACGGCATCTGGCCGAATCGGTGTTCAAAGCGGTCAGCACCGGCCGCTGCCTGATGGCCCAGGCGCCCACCGGGATCGGTAAAACCCTTGGCACGCTATTCCCGATGCTCAAGGCGCTGGCGCCGCAGCAACTGGACAAGGTGTTCTTTCTGACCGCCAAGACCCCGGGGCGCAAACTGGCGCTGGATGCCAGTCAGGTGTTGTTCGATCAGTCTGAACGCTTGCCGCTGCGGGTGCTGGAGATGGTCGCCCGCGACAAGGCCTGCGAACACCCGGACAAAGCCTGTCACGGTGAATCCTGCCCGTTGGCCCAGGGCTTTTATGATCGCCTGCCCGCCGCCCGGCAAGCGGCCAGCCGGATCAATCTGCTCGATCAGGCGGCGATGCGCGAAGTGGCCCGTGAGCACACGGTGTGCCCGTATTACTTGAGCCAGGAAATGGCCCGCTGGGCCGACGTGGTGGTGGCGGACTACAACTATTACTTCGATTTCAGCGCGCTGCTGTTCGGTCTGGCCCAGCTCAATCAGTGGAAGGTTGCGGTGCTGGCCGATGAAGCGCACAACCTGGTCGAACGCGGGCGCTCGATGTACAGCGCCAGTCTCGATCAGGCCGCGCTGGCCAGTGTGCGCAAGAGCGCTCCCGAGGTGCTGAAAAAATCCCTGCAACGGGTCAACCGCGAGTGGAACGCGCTGCATCAGCCGCAACTGGCGCCGTATCAAGCCTACGACAAGGCCCCGGAGAAACTGCTGCAAGCGGTGTCGCTGTGCAGCGCGGCCATTGGTGATTACCTCAACGACCATCCGCAGGGACTCGACAGCGCGCTGCAAACCTTCTATTTCGACATGCTGCAGTTCGGCCGGGTGGCGGAACTGTTCGACGAGCATTACCTGTTCGACATCAGCAAGCGCGACCTTGAGCGCAAGCGGCCGCTGTCGCAGTTGTGCCTGCGCAACGTGGTGCCGGCGGCGTTCATCGGCCCGCGCCTGAAAGCGGCGCGCAGCAGCGTGTTGTTCTCGGCGACGCTGAGCCCGCGACGCTATTACGCCGATCTGCTCGGCACGCCCGCCGACACGGTATGCATAGACGTCGAATCACCCTTCAGCGCCGAACAGCTGCAAGTGCAGATCGTCAGCCGTATCTCCACGCGCTTCAATCATCGCCAGGCGTCGCTGGAACCGATCGTCGAGCTGATCGCCCGCCAGTTCAGCGAGCGCCCGGGCAATTACCTGGCGTTCTTCAGCAGCTTCGATTACCTGCAACAAGTGCTGACGCTGCTCGCCGAACGCCATCCGCAGATCAATCTGTGGCAGCAGTCCCGGGGCATGGCGGAAGGACAGCGGCAGGCGTTTCTCGATCAGTTCACCGCCGACAGTCAGGGCATCGGCTTCGCCGTGTTGGGCGGTGCGTTTGGCGAGGGCATCGACTTGCCCGGGGCACGGCTGATCGGCGCGTTCATTGCGACCCTGGGGCTGGCCCAGCTCAACCCGGTCAACGAACAGTTGAAACGGCGCATGGCGGCGATTTTCGGCGCCGGTTACGACTACACCTATCTGTATCCGGGCGTGCAGAAAGTGGTGCAGGCCGCCGGGCGGGTGATCCGCACCCGTGAAGATCGTGGCGTGGTGATGCTGATCGATGACCGCTTCGCCGAACCGCGCATTCAGCAACTGCTGCCACGCTGGTGGTCGCTCGGCACCGACTCGTCCTCAATCAACCCATTGATCATGCCGTGAATAGAGGCGCGTTTGCACCTTCCCATGGCGCCGGATTGCCGCATACTTGCGCTAATGAAAACCAGCGGTGAATCTGATGAGTGACAAACCCGAGCAAAACTGCCGCGATCGAGGAGATGCGTTTCTGTCTGCTGATCGATGCGGTGGTCGATTATGCGATTTACATGATCGACCCGGACGGCATCATCACCAGCTGGAACTCCGGCGCCAAACGCTTCAAGGGCTACGAAGAGGCGGAGATTCTCGGCGAGCATTTCTCGCGCTTCTATACCGCCGATGATCGTGCGGCGGGTCTGCCGCAACGCGCGCTCGACACAGCGCTGCACGAAGGACGCTTCGAAGGCGAAGGCTGGCGGGTGCGCAAGGATGGCACCAGCTTCTGGTGCCATGTGGTCATCGATCCGATCATTGATCCCAACGGCAAACTGCTCGGCTATGCCAAGATCACCCGTGACCTGACCGACCGCAAGATGGCCGAGGAAACCCTCAAGCAAAGCGAACAGCAGTTTCGCCTGCTGGTGCAGGGTGTCACCGATTATGCGATCTACATGCTCAGCCCCGAAGGGTCGTGTGAGCAACTGGAATCAGGGCGCCCAGCGGATCAAGGGGTACCAGCCGGAAGAAATCATCGGCCAGCATTTTTCGGTTTTCTACACCCCGGAAGACCGTGTGGCCGGCGAACCGCAACGGGCACTGGAGATTGCCACCCGCGAGGGCCGTTTCGAGAACAAGAGCTGGCGCATGCGCAAGGATGGCACGCGGTTTCTGGCCCACGTGGTGGTCGATGCCATTCGCGGCGAAACCGGCACGCTGCTCGGGTTTGCCAAGATCACCCGCGATGTCACCGAAGCCCATGAGTCGCAAGTGGCGCTGGAAAAGACCCGCGAAGCGCTGTTTCAGGCGCAGAAGATGCAGGCCATCGGTCAGCTCAGCGGCGGCATCGCCCATGACTTCAACAATCTGCTGACGGTGATTCTGGGCAATCTGGAGATTCTGCAAAAACGCATCGGTGACGACCCGAAAAACAGTCGTCTGCTGGAAAACGCCACGCAGGGTGCATTGCGTGGCGTATCGCTGACCCAACGCATGCTGGCCTTCGCCCGCCGTCAGGAACTCAAGACCGAGCCGGTCGATATTCCGCAACTGGTGCAAGGCATCACCGGACTGTTGCGCAGCTCGATAGGCCCCGGGATTCGCATCGAGACACGCTTTCCCGAGGATCTGCAACCGGTGCTGGCCGACAGCAACCAACTGGAACTGGCGTTGCTCAATCTGGCGACCAACGCCCGCGACGCCATGGCCGACGGTGGCAGCCTGTGCATTTGCGCGCAGCCGGAAGTCGTGCTTGAGCAAAGCCATTCGTCAATGGCGGCGGGACGCTATGTGTGCCTGAGCGTGATCGACACGGGTGAGGGCATGGACGAAGCCACGCTGGGTTCGGCCAGGGATCCGTTTTTCACCACCAAGGGCGTGGGCAAGGGCACCGGGCTGGGCTTGTCGATGGTGCATGGCTTTATCGAGCAACTGGGTGGCCGTTTCATTCTCAAGAGCGAAAAAGGCCATGGCACCCGCGCTGAAATGTGGATACCGGTGGCGTTAGCCGGGGAGACGGCAAAAAACCTCTACCCGGCGGTCAAACCGGTGTTGGTGCCGCGCCTCAGCGTGCTGGTGGTGGACGACGATTCGCTGGTGATGACCAGCACCACGCTGCTGCTCGAAGACCTTGGCCATCGCGTGATCAGCGCCACGTCCGGTGCCAAGGCGCTGGCGTTGTTCGAGCAGGGCGAAGTCATCGATCTGATGATCACCGACATGGCCATGCCGCAGATGAGCGGCGCGCAACTGGCGCATGCGGTGCGTTTGCTCAAGCCGGATCTGCCGATCATTCTGGCCACCGGTTACGCCGAACGTCTGGAAGGCTTTGCCGCGCAATTGCCGCGTCTGCCCAAGCCATTCACCCAGCTCAACCTGGTGGAAATCATCGCGCAGTCGATGAAGTGAATCCGCCTGAACTTGTCCGTGGCGAGGGCCTTCTAAAAGGTTTCCCCGCCACGGAGTGCGCGTCCCTTGCCCCGCATACTGACTCAGCCCAGCGCTGAAGAGCACTTGACCGAACACGATGCCAAGATGTTCGGCTCACCTAAGGAACGGCTGGATTTCTATCGCAAGGAAATCCAGTACGAAACCAGCATCCTCGCCAATCGCACCGATGCCTATCTCGCGGCGCAGTCGTTTCTGGTGATTGCCTTCGCTTCGTGCATGGCCAACCTCAACCCCGAGTGGGGCAAGCTGTTCACGCTGGTGGTGCCGCCGTTTCTCGCACTGCTCGGGTTGCTCAGTTCGCTCAACGCCTGGCCGGGGATTCGTGCGGCGTACGACATCATCGATCACTGGCACTACAAGCAGAGCGAGTTGTTGCGCAGCGAGCCGATCATGGGCATGGCTTACGACGAGTCGCCGCTGTTCAGTGAAATGGAGTCGAGCCACAAGGGCTATCGCAAGTCGCTGTTGTTTTCGGTGCGCACGCCTTGGATCTTCGCCACGTTCTGGATCCTGCTCGGGGCTTATGCAGTGTTCATTCAGGTGACCAACCCCGGGGGCTGAACGCCGCCCAAAGAAAAAGCCCGGACATCGCTGCCGGGCTTTTTCTTGTGTGCTTTATTCGACGGTTTCAAGTTGCCGACGCAATTCCTGCGAGTGATGCGGTGACATTGGAATCGGCGGGAAGTCTTCGTTGAGGACGCACAAGTGATCGATGGCTTCCTCGAACTTCGCATCGGCTTTGCGGTGCAGTGCTCGATAGTGCTCAAACTGTTCGAGGTCCAGATTGTCCGCTTCCAGCAGCTCGTAAGCCGCTCGGTTGAGGGCGTGGGCATCTTCGAACAGTTGACGATTGCGTTCCAGGGCCAAAGCCCTGCAAGCCTTGATTTGTGCAGGAGTCGAGCATTCTTTCATGACCGTGACCTTGTTATCCAAAGATTCCTCTTCATGGGCTGCAAGCCGCAGGGGAACCGAACCTGCCGGACCTCGCCGAGTGCATCCAGCGAGGGGTTATGGTTGTGACTGTCGGTTTTGGCCGAGGGATCCATTTATTTTCAGAAAAAACTTCGATGGATTTCCCGACATATTGCCGCCGGAAAAATCAGTTTTTTCGTTTTTGCCGTTGTTCGTAGCGCGCCAGCAGCGGCTGGGTGCTGATGCCATGCAGTAAAATGCTCAGCGCTACCACGGACAGGGTGATGTTGGTGCACAACGTCGCGACTGAAGGACTGAGGCCATGGTTCAAGGCATAAAACAGATAGAACAGACTGCCGATCCCGCGAATGCCGAACCAACCGATCAACAGCCGCTGACCACCGTCGAGCAAAGTGCCCCAAGGCATCAACGCGACGCAGGCCGGACGCACCACGCAGAACAGCACCGCGCCAATGACCAACGCCCGCCAGTCCCAATGCGGCACCAGCACCACGCCGAGCAGGGTTACCAGAAACACTTCCATGGCCCGTTCCACCAGGCTGCCGAACGAGAGCATGTCGCCCATCATGATTCCGGCCGCGACCTGGCTGCTTTCCAGTCGTTCGGTATCACCGTGCACCGCGTGCTGCGGTTCGATGTTCTGATGGCCCACCACCGGTTGCACCAGGTGTTCGGCGGGTGGCTGGCTGGCGCCGGTGGATTTGACTTCTTCCTGACGCAAGCCGAGGCCGGCGGCGAATACCGACAGAAAACCATAACCGCCAATCGCATCTGCGCCGACATAAGCCAGAGCAATCAGCGACAGCGCCAGATAATCATTCGGGCTCAGGGTGCTGTCGTCGTTGCGGATGCGCAGCGACAGGGTCAATCGACCGATGCCGCGGCCCATCCAGTAACCGGTGAGCAAACCGACCGGCACCGCCCAGAGCAAACCGTGCAGCACCCAATCGGTCAAGGCGCCGGGTTGCGCGTCGGCCTGCAATAGCAGCAAGCCGAGAATCACGAACGGAAAAGCGATGCCGTCGTTCAGTCCGGCTTCACCGGAAAGACCAAAGCGCACGCTGTCGACATCCCGTGCGTCGTTGACCTGCACCAGCGCGGCCAGCACCGGGTCAGTCGGTGCGAGAATCGCGCCGATCAGCAGCGACGATCCCCAAGGCAGTTGCAGGCCCCAATGCAGCAATACGCTGACTCCGGCGATGGTCAACACCATCACCGGGCCGGCCAGCCCGAAAGCAATCCGCCAGCGCTTGTCGCGCAGTGGCAGACGCAGCTTGAGGCCGCAGACAAACAGCGAAAACAACACCGCCACTTCCGTGAGGTGTTCCATCCATACGGACGCGTTTTCCAGTGACAGTTTCAGCAAATCCAGACCGCTGGGGCCGATGCCGATCCCCAGCAGCAGGCACACGGCCGAAGTGGTGACCGGCATCCAGCGCAGGTACGACGAGGTCAGCGCGAGGGTCAGCAACACCGCGCCAAGCACCGCGACCCAGATGACAAAGCTCATGGAGGCTTACAACATCGGCTTGCCGCCGGTGACGCCATAGCGCTGACCGGTGATGTAACTGGCTTCATCGGAGGCGAGCAGCACATAGATTGGCGCCACTTCCACTGGTTGTCCGGGGCGACCGAGTGGGGTTTCGCTGCCGAAGTTCTGCACCTCTTCATCGGGCATGGTCGAGACGATCAGTGGCGTCCAGATTGGTCCGGGGGCCACGCAGTTCACGCGGATTTCTTTTGGCCCGAGTATCTGTGCCAGTCCGCCGGTGAAGTTGGCGATCGCGCCCTTGGTGGTGGCGTAGGCCAGCAGGGTCGGTTTGGGCATGTCCGAGTTGACCGAGCTGGTGTTGATGATCGACGCGCCGGGGCGCATGTGTTTGATCGCCGCCTGGCACAGCCGGAAAATCGCCGTGATGTTGACGTCGAAGGTCATCACCCATTCTTCGTCAGGGATTTCTTCGAAGGTCTCGTGGGTCATCTGGAACGCGGCGTTGTTCACCAGAATGTCGATGCGCCCGAAGCGTTCGACGGTCTTGTCCACCAGTTCCTGGCAATGGGCTTTGTGCGCGAGGTCGCCGGACAGCAACAGGCACTGGCGGCCTGCCTGTTCGACCCAGCGCGCGGTCTCTTTGGCATCTTCATGTTCATTCAGATAAGCCACGACCACGTCTGCACCTTCACGGGCAAAGGCGATCGCCACCGCGCGGCCAATGCCGCTGTCGGCACCGGTAATCAGCGCAATCTTGCCGGCCAGCCGCCCGGAGCCGACGTAGCTTTGCTCGCCGCAGTCGGGGTAGGGCTGCATTTTGCTTTGCGCACCGGGGACGGCTTGGGCTTGTGCGGGGAAGGGTGGTTTTGGATAGTCGGTCATCACAGATCTCCGAGGTTCTTAGGGCAGGTATGGGCGGTTGACCCGGACGGTTTGCCGTGAGTTCGATCGGATTTGCGCTGGATTGTTTGGCGATGACAATGCAAAACCCTGTGGGAGCGGGCTTGCTCGCGAATGCGGTGGTTCAGTCAACATTGATATCGGCTGACACACCGCCTTCGCGAGCAAGCCCGCTCCCACAGGGGATCATCTGTGTTTCAGGTATTGCGGTTGTTCAGGGCGCGCTCCATGCGGCGGATGCCCTCTTCGAGCAACGACCGTGGGCAGCCGAAGTTCAGGCGCACGAACTGTTGGTGTTGATCACCGAAATCCAACCCGGCGCTCAGACCGACCTTGGCCTGTTCGAGGAAGAACTGCTGAGGATTGTCCAGCTCCAGCGCCGAGCAATCGAGCCACGCCAGATACGTCCCTTGCGGCACATTGATGGTCACCCCCGGCAAGCGGCTGCGCACCGCGTCCACCAGCCAGTCGCGGTTGGCCTGCAGATAGGTTTTCAGTTCGGCCAGCCACGGCGCGCCTTCGCTGTAGGCGACGCGGGTGGCTTCCATGCCCAACGGATTGACGCTATCGACCATGCCACAACGTGCATGGTTCACGCGCTCGCGCAGGGCGGCGTCCTGGATGATCATGAACGAGGTCTTGAGGCCGGCGATGTTGTAGGCCTTGCTCGCCGACATCAGGGTGATGGTGCGCTTGGCGATTTCCGGGCTGAGGGACGCGGTCGGAATGTGCACGCGGCCGTCGAAGCACAGTTCGGCGTGGATCTCGTCGGAGATGATCCAGGCGTCCTGTGCCGCACAGATATCCGCTACGGCTTGCAGCTCCTCACGGCCAAACACCTTGCCGATCGGGTTGTGCGGGTTGCTCAAGAGCAGGGCGCCGCCACCGTTCAGCGATTCGCGCAGGGTCTCCAGCGGCGTGGCGTAAGTGCCATCGGCCTGGGGGATGAATTCCAGCTCGACCTTGTTCAGCCCCCAATGCCCCGGCGCATGCCGCAGCGGCGGGTAGTTCGGCACTTGCACCACGACGTTCTGCTGCGGCTGTACCAGGGCTTTCAAAGCCATGTTGAAACCGGATTCAACGCCCGGCAGGAAGATCAGCTCCTGCGGTTTGACCTTCCAGGCGAACTTGTCCCACAGGTCGGCGACGATCGCCTCACGCAAGTTGTCCTGCGCCACGCTGTAACCCACCAGTGGGTGCAACAGGCGCTGCTGCAGCGCCTCGATGATCACCGGTGGCGCGGCGAAATCCATATCAGCGACCCACATCGGCAACACATCCTCCGGGTAGCGGCTCCACTTGGTGCTGCCGGTGTTGTGGCGGTCGAATACCTGATCAAAATCGAAAGTCATGCGCGGTCTCGTGAAGGCGGGATGGGTCCTGGGCGCCATTCTAAGCCCAACGCGACGCATGTGGGAGCTGGCTTGCCAGCGATGGCGTCGTCACTGTCGCTATTAGTGTTGACTGATCCACCGCTTTCGCTGGCAAGCCAGCTCCCACAGGGTTTTGTGTTCGTTGGCGAATAGACCGACAAACGGCCGACGGTCGGTTTTCACACAGAGTGTGTGGTCATTGTCTACAGTGAAAAAGCCGGCAGGCATTCTGCCGTAACCGTGTTTGTCCAGAAAAAGCCCGGCTCAAGTACCGGGTTCCACCTGATCAGGAGTGCACGATGGATCTCAGCCGTCGTCAATTCTTCAAGGTCGCCGGTATCGGCCTTGCAGGCTCTAGCCTGGGCGCGTTGGGCATGGCCCCGACGCTGGCCTTCGCCGAGCAGGTGCGTCACTTCAAGCTTGCCCACACCCATGAAACCCGCAACACCTGCCCGTATTGCTCGGTCGGTTGCGGGTTGATCATGTACAGCCAGGGCGATGCCGCGAAGAACGTCGCGCAAAATATCATTCACATCGAGGGCGATGCCGACCACCCGGTCAACCGCGGCACCCTGTGCCCGAAAGGCGCGGGCCTGCTGGACTTCATTCACAGCCCGGGCCGCCTGCAATACCCGCAAATGCGCAAGCCCGGCAGCAGCGAATGGACCCGGATCAGCTGGGATGAAGCACTGGATCGCATCGCCGACCTGATGAAGGCCGACCGCGACGCCAACTTCATCGAGAAAAATTCCACTGGGCAAACGGTGAATCGCTGGCTGACCACCGGATTCCTCGCAGCGTCCGCAGCGTCCAACGAAGCCGGTTACATCACCCAGAAGGTGATTCGCAGTCTTGGCATGCTGGGGTTCGATAACCAGGCGCGTGTCTGACACGGCCCGACGGTGGCAAGTCTTGCCCCGACGTACGGCCGTGGAGCCATGACCAATACCTGGACCGATATCGCCAACGCGAATCTGATCCTGGTGATGGGTGGCAACGCAGCAGAAGCGCATCCATGCGGCTTCAAATGGGTGACCGAGGCCAAGGCACATAACGCTGCCCGGCTGATCGTGGTCGACCCGCGTTTTACCCGGACCGCTTCGGTGGCCGACTATTACGCGCCGATCCGTACCGGTACCGACATCGCCTTCATGGGCGGGCTGATCAATTACCTGCTGACTCAGGACAAGATCCAGCACGAATACGTGCGCAACTACACCGACGTCTCGTTCATCGTCAAAGCCGGCTATGGCTTTGAGGACGGCATCTTCAGCGGCTATGACGCGGCCAAACGCAGCTACACCGACAAATCCGGCTGGGGTTACGAGCTGGGTGAGGATGGCTTCGTCAAGGTCGACCCGACCCTGCAGGATCCGCAGTGCGTCTATCAATTGATGAAGCAGCATTACAGCCGCTACAACATTGATCTGGCGAGCCAGATCTGCGGCATGCCGGTCGATGCGATGCAGAAAATCTGGGATGAGATTGCCACGTGCTCCACGCCCGGCAAAACCATGACCATCCTCTATGCCCTCGGCTGGACGCAACACTCGATCGGCGCGCAGATCATCCGTAGCGCGGCGATGGTGCAACTGCTGCTGGGCAACGTCGGCATGCCGGGTGGCGGGGTCAATGCCTTGCGTGGGCACTCGAACATTCAGGGCCTGACCGACCTCGGGTTGTTGTCCAATTCGCTGCCGGGTTATCTGACCCTGGGTGGCGATGCCGAGCAGGACTACAACGCCTTTATCAAAAAGCGTACGCAAATGCCGTTGCGTCCGGGGCAGCTGTCCTACTGGCAGAACTACAGCAAATTCCACGTCAGCCTGATGAAGTCCTGGTACGGCGCCAACGCGACGCTGGAGAACAACTGGAATTACGACTACCTGCCGAAACTGGATATCCCCAACTACGACGTCCTGAAGATGTTCGACCTGATGAGCCAGGGCAAGGTCAACGGCTACATGTGCCAGGGCTTCAACCCGATCGCTGCGTTGCCGGACAAGAACCGGGTGATGGCTGCGCTGGCCAAACTCAAATGGCTGGTAGTGATGGATCCGCTGGCCACCGAAACCTCGGAGTTCTGGCAAAACGTCGGGCCCTACAACGATGTGAAAAGCGCCGAGATCCAGACCGAAGTGATTCGCCTGCCGACCACCTGCTTTGCCGAGGAGGACGGCTCGCTGGTCAACAGCAGCCGCTGGCTGCAATGGCACTGGAAAGGCGCCGACGGCCCCGGCGAAGCACAGACCGACATTCGCATCATGAGCGAACTGTTCTTGCGTCTGCGCAAACGTTATCAGGCCGAGGGCGGCAAGTTCCCCGATCCGCTGCTGAACCTGTCGTGGCCGTACAAGATCCCCGACGAGCCATCGCCGGAGGAGCTGGCCAAAGAGATCAACGGCAGCGCCATGGCCGACTTCACCGATGCCAGCGGCGTGGCGGTCAAGGCCGGTTCGCAACTGGCCGGGTTCGGCCTGCTCAAGGACGACGGCAGCACCGCGTCCGGTTGCTGGATCTTCGCCGGCAGCTGGACCGAGGCCGGCAACCAGATGGCCCGGCGTGACAATGCCGACCCGTATGGCATGCATCAGCATCAGGGCTGGGCCTGGGCGTGGCCGGCCAACCGGCGGATTCTCTACAACCGCGCTTCGGCGGACGTCGCGGGCAAACCGTGGGATCCGAAAAAACGTCTGGTGTGGTGGAACGGCAAGGCCTGGGGCGGCACCGATGTGCCGGACTACAAGGCCGATGTGCCGCCGGAAGCCGGGATGAACCCGTTCATCATGAACCCCGAAGGCGTGGCGCGGTTCTTCGCCGTCGACAAGATGAACGAAGGGCCTTTCCCCGAGCACTACGAGCCGTTCGAAACGCCGATCGGCATCAACCCGCTGCATCCGCAAAACAAGAAAGCTACCAGCAACCCGGCGGCGCGGATCTTCGATTCGGTCTGGGAAAGCCTCGGCGAAGCCAAGGACTTCCCATACGCCGGTACCAGTTACCGGCTGACCGAGCACTTCCACTTCTGGAGCAAGCATTGCAAGTTGAATGCGATTGCCCAGCCCGAGCAGTTCGTCGAAATCGGCGAAGTGCTGGCGAAGGAGAAGGGCATCGCCGCCGGAGATCGGGTGCGGGTCAGCTGCAAGCGCGGGTTCATCGAGGCCGTGGCGGTGGTGACCAAACGCATCCGGCCGCTGCAGGTCAACGGCCAGGTGGTGCATCAGATCGGTATCCCGCTGCACTGGGGATTCACCGGCCAGACGCGTCACGGTTACCTGACCAACACCCTGGTGCCGTTCCTCGGCGATGGCAACACACAGACCCCGGAATCCAAGTCATTCCTGGTCAACGTGGAGAAACTGTAAATGGCCAGCCAAGACATCATTGCCCGCTCGGCCACCACCACGGTGCCGCCCTCGGTGAGAAATCAGCAGGAAGTCGCCAAGCTGATCGACACCACCAAATGCATTGGCTGCAAGGCCTGCCAGGTCGCCTGCTCGGAATGGAACGAGCTGCGCGACGAGGTCGGCCACAACCACGGCACCTACGACAACCCGCAGGACCTGAGCGCAGAAACCTGGACCTTGATGCGCTTCACTGAACACGAAACCGACGCCGGCAACCTCGAGTGGCTGATCCGCAAGGACGGCTGCATGCATTGTGCCGAGCCGGGGTGCCTCGCGGCATGCCCAAGTCCCGGGGCGATCATC
Organism: Pseudomonas sp. S150; assembly: GCF_004526365.1. NCBI lineage: Bacteria > Pseudomonadati > Pseudomonadota > Gammaproteobacteria > Pseudomonadales > Pseudomonadaceae > Pseudomonas > Pseudomonas sp. S150. Next base: position 3,773,793 of record NZ_CP038207.1, on the reverse strand, counting down.
AAGCATGCCAACGGCATCGTCGATTTCGATCAGGATCACTGCATCGGTTGCGGCTACTGCATCACCGGTTGCCCGTTCAATATTCCGCGGATTTCGCAGAAGGATCACAAGGCCTACAAATGCACCTTGTGTTCCGACCGCGTCGCGGTAGGGCTGGAGCCGGCCTGCGTGAAAACCTGTCCCACCGGCGCCATTGTCTTCGGCACCAAAGAAGACATGAAGGAACACGCCGCCGAACGCATCGTCGACCTGAAAAGCCGTGGCTTCGACAACGCCGGGCTGTATGACCCGGAAGGCGTCGGCGGCACTCACGTGATGTACGTGCTGCACCACGCCGACACGCCGAAGATCTACGCCGGGTTGCCGGATGCGCCGGCCATCTGTCCGCTGGTGGGTCTGTGGAAAGGCATCAGCAAACCGCTGGGCCTGCTGGCGATGGGTGCGGCGGTGCTCGCCGGTTTCTTCCACTATGTGCGCATCGGGCCGAATCGCACCGAAGAGGATGATCATCCGACGCCGCCCGATACCTCGGTGCATGTCGTCGATCCGGCGGTGCACACCTTCGATCCACGCGGGGAGGACCGGCCATGAGCAACAAGACGATCCTGCGCTACACCGCCAACCAGCGCACCAATCACTGGCTGGTGGCGATTCTGTTCTTCATGGCCGGGCTGTCCGGGCTGGCGTTGTTTCATCCATCGATGTTCTGGCTGACCCACCTGTTCGGCGGCGGGCCGTGGACACGGATTCTGCACCCGTTCATGGGCGTGCTGATGTTCGTGTTGTTCCTCGGCTTGGTGTTCCGCTTCTGGCGCGCGAACTTCTTCATCGACAACGACTGGAAATGGATGCGCCGCATCGATCGAGTGCTGGTCAACGATGAAGAAAGCGTGCCGCCGGTGGGCAAGTACAACGCCGGGCAGAAGATGCTGTTCTGGACTTTACTGCTGTGCATGCTTGGTTTGCTATTCACCGGTCTGGTGATCTGGCGCGCGTATTTCAGCGCGTACTTCGGCATCACCGTGATCCGCTGGGCCATGCTCCTGCATGCGCTGGCCGGGTTTGTGCTGATCCTCAGCATCATCGTGCACATCTACGCCGGCCTGTGGATCAAAGGCTCAGTCGACGCAATGCTGCATGGCTGGGTCAGCCGCGCCTGGGCGAAGAAGCACCACGAACTGTGGTATCGCGACATCACCCGCGATGAACGCAATCCGGACGTGCCGGAGCGACCGATCACCAAAAAGGGCTGACTTTTGGCAACCATTCTTGAACCCGGGGAAATCGAGGCGGCGGCCAGTTCGCCGCCGTTTCTACACCTGCCGCCGCACAACCTGTTCACTTTGCGTGCCCAGCGCCTGGAGCAATTGGCTCAGGGGCATCCGCTGGCCGATTACCTGCGACTGATCGCCGGATTGTGCCGGACTCAGCAGCAGGTTTTCGACGATCCACCGCTGACGGTACCGTTTGATCAACAAAGAATTGAAGCCTGTCAGTTGCATGGTTTGCCGCCGTTTGCTGCCGACACATTGGTGCGCGAGGAGGGCTGGCAGGTTTATCTGGATGCTCTGTTGCAACGCTATGTGCCGCCCGATCAACCCGCCGTAGTCGACGCGCTCGCCACTCTGCGCAGCGCCAGTGCCGGCCAGTTGCGTGCGTGGGCGGTGGCGTTGGTCAGCGGTCAATATTCGATGGTGCCGGCGCAGTTGGTACCGTTTCTCGGCGCCGGGCTGCAAGCGGCGTGGAGCCACTGGCTGCTCAGCGCACCGAACCTGCAACTGAAACCCGGCGACAGCCTCAGCCAGTGCCCGGGCTGTGGTTCACCAGCGATGGCCGGGGTGATCCGCCATCGCGGCAAACACAACGGTCTGCGTTATCTGGTGTGTTCGTTGTGCGCCTGCGAATGGCATGTGGTGCGGGTCAAGTGCGTGTATTGCGAGTCGAGCAAGGGCCTGGATTACCTGAGCCTGGAGGACGATCGCCACGCCGCCAATCAGGCGCCGATTCGTGCGGAGGTCTGTCCGAGCTGCAACAGCTACCTGAAACTGGTCTATCTGGAGAACGATGCCGAAGGCGAAGCGTTGTCGGCGGATCTCAGCAGCCTGCTGCTCGACATGCGTCTGGCGCAGGACGGCTATCAGCGTCTGGCACCGAATCTGATGCTGGCGCCGGGAGACGAATGACCAGAACGTCTACACTCCTGAAAAACCTGTGGGAGGGGGCTTGCTCCCGAAGGGGCCGTGTCAGTCAGATCATTTGTGGCTGACTCACCGCATTCGCGAGCAAGCCCGCTCCCACAATTGGGGGCCGGTGTGCTGTATTTAGACGCGTTGCGTCAAGTCATGCCGGAGAGTCTTGTTTTCGGGAGTGGCTGATGTCTTCGAGTGTTGCCCTGCGGTTGCCTTCCATTGATGGTTTGTTGCGTCACCCGGCGTGTGCGCCGTTACTTGAGCGTCACGGCCGCGAGTCGTTGCTGGCCAGTTTGCGCCAGCTGCTAGATGAGTTGCGTTCCAGCGTGTTGAACGGCCAATTGTCAGCCGTCGAAATCAGCCCCGACGTACTCGCCGGGCGGGTTGCTGAGCGTCTGGCCCAGCAGCAGCGCAGCAACGTGCGGCGGGTGTTCAACCTGACCGGCACGGTGCTGCACACCAATCTTGGCCGGGCGCTGTTGCCGGATGAAGCCATCGACGCGGTGCAGATGGCCGCACGTTACCCGCTCAATCTGGAATTCGATCTGGCCAGTGGCAAGCGCGGTGATCGCGACGACCTGATCGAAGGCCTGATCCGCGAACTGACCGGCGCCGAAGCCGTCACCGTGGTCAACAACAATGCCGCTGCGGTGTTGCTGACGCTGAACAGCCTCGGCGCGCGCAAGGAAGGCATCATCTCGCGCGGCGAACTGATCGAAATCGGTGGCGCGTTCCGCATCCCCGACATCATGGCCCGCGCCGGTGTGCGCCTGCATGAAGTCGGCACCACCAACCGCACCAACGCCCGCGACTACGAAGCAGCGATCAGCCCGCGCAGTGGTTTGATCATGCGCGTGCATGCGAGCAACTACAGCATCGAAGGCTTTACCGCCCGGGTGCCCACCGCCGAGCTGGCCGAGCTGGCGCATCGGCATGGCTTGCCGCTACTGGAGGATCTCGGCAGCGGCAGTCTGCTGGACCTGACTCGTTGGGGCCTGCCAGCGGAACCCACGGTGCGTCAGGCGTTGCTGGATGGTGCGGACATCGTCACTTTCAGCGGCGACAAATTGCTCGGCGGACCACAGGCTGGCTTGATTGTCGGGCGCAAAGACCTGATCGCGAAGATCAAGAAAAATCCGTTGAAGCGTGCTTTGCGGGTCGACAAGTTGACCCTGGCGGCACTGGAGGCGGTGCTGGGTTTGTATCGCGATCCGGATCGCCTCGCCGAACGTCTGCCGAGTTTGCGGCTGTTGACTCGCCCCCAAGCCGACATCTTCGCCCAGGCTTGCCGTTTGCAACCGGCAATGGCTGAGGTCTTGGGCGAACCCTGGCAGGTCAGCGCCGTGCAGGCCTTGGGCATGATCGGCAGCGGCAGCCAACCGGTGGCGCGGTTGCCGAGTGCGGCGCTGTGTCTGCGCCCGCAAGTGTCCAAGCGTTTACGCGGACGCTTTCTGCTGAATCTGGAAGCGGCATTGCGTGCGTTGCCAATCCCTGTGCTCGGGCGCATTGACGACGATGCGCTATGGCTCGATCTACGCCAACTCGACGATGAGCCGACGTGGCTGGCGCAGTTGCCGCAGTTGCAGGTCGAGTCGTGATCGTCGGCACCGCCGGGCACATCGACCACGGCAAGACCTCGCTGCTGCAAGCGCTGACCGGCCAAACCGGCGACCGCCGCCCGCAGGAGCGCGAGCGCGGAATGACCATCGACCTCGGTTATCTCTACGCGGAGCTGGAACCCGGAGCCGGGCTGACCGGGTTTATCGATGTGCCGGGCCACGAGAAATTCACCCACAACATGCTCGCCGGGGCGCAGGGCATCGATCTGGTGTTGCTGGTGGTGGCGGCGGATGACGGGGTGATGCCGCAGACCCGCGAGCATCTGGCGATTGTTCAGTTGCTGGGCATTCCCCGGGCGCTGGTGGCGATCACCAAATGCGATCGGGTTGAAGCGGGCAGGGTGGAGGAGGTGCAGCACCAGGTTCTCGATCTGCTCGAAGCCGGGCCATTCGCCGATGCGCCGACGCTGGCGGTGTCGAGCGTGACCGGGCAGGGCGTCGATGAACTGCGCCAGAGCTTGCTGCAGATTCAAAGCGAAGTGCATGAGCGCAGCCGCGAAGGTGGTTTTCGCCTGGCCATCGACCGCGCCTTCAGCGTGGCGGGCGCCGGGATTGTGGTCACTGGCACGGCGTTGTCGGGAACGGTGTCAGTCGGGGACAAACTGGCCCTCGGGCCGTCCGGGAAATCGGTGCGGGTGCGGGGCTTGCACGCGCAAAACCAGCCCGCCGAGCAGGCCTTCGCCGGGCAACGGGTGGCACTGAACATCAGTGGCGATCGATTGACCCTTGAGCAGATCCATCGCGGCCAATGGCTGTTGCCCGAGTGGCTGCACGCACCGACGCAACGGGTCGATATCGAGTTTCAACTGTTGCCCGGTGAGCGCACCTTCGAACACTTTCACCCGGTGCATGTGCACCTCGGTACGCAAGACGTCATCGCCCGCGTGGCGTTGCTCGAAGGCCCGCGTTTGCGTGCAGGCGAACGCATGTTCGCGCAACTGCTGATCAACGCCCCGGTGCACGCGGTGAAGGGCGATCGCCTGATCCTGCGTGACCAGAGCGCGCAACGCACCCTCGGTGGCGGTCAAATACTCGACCCGTTCGCCCCGGCCCGCCAGCGCCGCAGCCCGGAACGGCTGGCGCAACTGCAGGCCCTGGCCGGCAGCGACAGTCTTGATCAAGCGTTACCACTGCTGCTCGACCACAGCGCTGGCGGCCTCGATCCGCAACGAATTGAGCGCCAGTTCAATCGTCAGCGTGAAGACTGGGCGCTACCAGCCAATGTGCGCCTGATCGACACCCGCCAGGGACCGGTGCTGTTCAACGTGCAGCGCTGGGGGCAGTTGAAGTTCACCCTGCTGGAGCAACTGGCGAAATTGCACGAGCTGGAACCGGACCAGATGGGACCGGATCGCGATCGCCTGCGACGCTTCAGTGGGACGGCGCTGGAGCGCTCGACCTTTGTCAGCCTGCTGGAAGAACTGCGCGCTGCCGGGGCGATCAACGCCAGCGGGCCGTGGTTGCATTTGCCCGATCATCAGGTGCGTTTGAGTGCTGAAGACGAAACCCTGTGGCAGCGCATGCAGCCGCTGTTCGAGCAGGCCGGGTTTGATCCGCCGTGGGTACGTGATGTCGCCAAAGTGTTGGGCGTGGAAGATGCGATGGTGCGCCTGCTGTTGCGCAAACTGGCGCGCTTGGGATTGATGCACCAAGTGGTGCGCGATCTGTTTCTGTCTGACGGGCAACTGCGGCGCATGGCCGACATTCTGTTGCAACTGGAACAGGAAAATCCGTCGATCCAGGTGACAACCTTCCGTGATGCGCTAGGCTTGGGACGCAAACGCTGTATTCAGTACCTGGAATACTTCGACCGCCTCGGCCTGACCCGGCGCATCGGCGAATCCCGGGTGATCCGCCACGACAACGCGCTGGCCAGTGCCGACGCACCCTGAGTTCAAAGGAAGGCAATCGCGCCCGGTGGCGCGGCCGGGCTTCAAACCCGGTTGGGGACGGCATCCGTTCCCGGGCAGGTTCGACTCCGGCTGCCTTCCGCCAATAAATTCCCGTCCTCGCCGCAGTGATGCTTGCTGTCGCGGCGCAACGGTCAAGGCTGATAGGGAATCAGCTTGTCCTTCTCCAACTCTCCCAGAAACTGATCCAGCATCTGCTGCTTGTTCTTGTTGTCCGGGATCGGCACGTACCACGCCATCACGCTCCAGCCTTCGCGGGAATAGTTATAGGTCTTGAGCAGTTTACCGTCCTTGAAGACCGAGCTGCGCAAGTTGTCCTGGTAGTGATAAGGCACTGGGAGGGTGAACAGGGTCAGAACATTGAACATGGCCAGATAATGGGTTTCGCCCGACCACGGCTGGGTAATCAGCAGGCTGTAGCCGTTGCGGGTGTAACCGCCGTCGAGCATGGAAAACGCACCGGAGTCTTTCAATGCAGAAATGGTTTCACGCTGACGATATTCTTCGTGCCGGGTATTGGCCGGGCCCAGGCTCAACGTCACCGGCACATAGGCTTGCGTAGCGTGATAATCGAGGGGCGGCAGGGTGTTGGCGCAACCGCCGAGTGCCATTAGCGCACTGAGCATGGCGCCGTTCTTGATCAAGGCCAGCTTCATTGGGCACTTCCCACGACAGGGATCAACCGGTCATGTTGAACGTCCTGGGCAAAGGCCCGTGCAATACGGCTGAGGTTCTGTCCTTCCAGCTCGCCACCCTGGTCGAGCAACCAGGTGTATTTCTGGGTGTTATTGCGATAGGTGTACTGCTTGAGGCGCTTGTCGCCTTGATACACCGAGAACTCGGCCTGCGTGTCGTATTCCTTCGAAAGCGGCAGCATGAACAGTGTGGCGCAACTCAACAACACCACCGGGAACGGCGGGAACTCGCGTTGCATGTTCAATTTGACTTGGACGTTGTACGCATCGTTTTGGCCGGACCCGGTTTCGACGTTGCGAAATACGCCAGTTTCGCGCAGATGATTGCGCAACGACGAAGACTGCAGAGGGTCGTCGATCATGACGTGGATCGGTGTCAGATAATCCTGTCCGTCGGCCAGTGTGCGCTCTGGCAAGGTGTTGGTGGCGGTACAACCGGCCAGCAGAGCGACGGTGGCAAGCGTGGTGATTTTTTTCATGGTTTGATGTCCGCGGCAACACCCGGCGGGGTATCGGCAAAAATATAGGGTTCGGCGCTTTTCAGATCGAGCTTCAGTGATTGCAGAGGTGGTAGTCCGGGAACCTGGCGCTGGGCGATCACGGCGTCGCGGGCGCGCTGATCGCGCCAGAGGAAGGTGCAGCCGATGCCGTTGAGGCAGAGCGAGCGATATTCGCCCATGTAATAGGCTTTTCCGGCTTCAAGACGTAGCGGAAGGTTGAATTTCTCACGCGCTTCCATCGAACTGTAAACGGTGCCAAGCCCCGGTGTGTATCGCGCAGAGAAGAACTGGAAATCGTAGAACTCGTAGTCGCCCGGTTTCAAAGCAAGGACGAAGACACTCGCGGCACCGCTAGCGTCCTGAATATCCTGCGGCGTTGAATAGGCACCGGCCATTTTCCAGATACCGGCAGCGCCGTACTGGGAGCCACGTTTGCGTATAAACAGGCGTTGGTTATCCGCCGGAGACAGTTTGAGCGAGCGCGGCCCGATAGACCCGATCAGATAAGCCACAGGCTCATTGGCCTTGGCCTGCAATGGTTCGCTGACCCATGACGCGCTTTCGGTGATACAACCACTGAGCAGCGAGGCCAGCAGGCCGGCGACCACTATTTTGAAGACATGAAACATGAACATCCCTGAATCTGCGTGATTGATGACGTTCAGTTGCGAAGGCCAATCAAAGCCTTCCTGGCCAAACGTTTTTGCGGGGCGCGCAGACTAAGTGATGTAGTGGCATTTGGCTAGCCAATAACGCAGGTCGGCTTCCGTCCGCGAATCACGCAATGTTCAATATGTCACTCGATCCCCTGGTTGGAGCCAGCCTGCTGGTGGTGGCCGGTGTGTCATTAACCTCAAAGTCGGCTGATCGGCCGCTTTCGCGAGCAGGCTCGCTCCCACAGGGGATCGGGGTTTCAGGCGGGTGGGTCGAGGTTGTCGAGGGCGCGGTTGACGGTCAGTTCGCCGAGCATCACGACTTGCTGAATGCCCAGCAGGGCTTCGTTGTCGGCGGCTTCGTGAAGTTTTTTGAGTCGATGGATTCGTAGGGCGACCTCGGGTCTGAGTCCGGGTTTAATCACGGGCCATCAGAACCCCAACGGGTACTGAATCACCACATAAATCCGGTCGATATCATCCCCGGCCTGTGCCTCGTTGGCCCGGTGCGAGACGTGCGACAGCTGCACCGACAGGTCCTTTGCCGTGCCCGATTGCACGATGTATTTCAGATCGATATCCCGTTCCCAATGCTTGCCGCCAGCGCCTTGCTGCGGCTGATAGTCGCCAGTCTCGGCATCGAACGGGTTGTACGCGCCGCCCTTGGGCGCGTGAGTGCCGTCGATGTGGTCGCCGGAGACGTAGCGGGTCATGAAGGTCAGGCCAGGGATGCCGAAGGCGCCGAGGTCAAGGTCGTAGCGTGCTTGCCAGGACCGTTCGCCAGCGCCGTTGAAATCGGCGTATTTGATCGAGTTGGCGAGGTAGATCGAGTCGCCGCCCACGAAATCGAACGACGTGTCGCCATTGACGCGTTGCCAGCCGAGCATGACCGCGTGCGGGCCGAAACTGTACTTGCCGGACAGGCTGAACGCGGTGTTGTCGATCGCGCCGGCCAGCGCCCGACCGGTATCGCGGGTGTGGTAGAGGTTGGCATCGAGCAACAGGCCGGACTGTTTGAAGTGCAGATTGGCGTAGTACTGGTGCCAGGTGTCAGTCAGATCCGAGGCGTAAAGCGATCCACCCACCGGACTGTCGCCGAACAGATCGGCGCCGAGAAAACTGATTCCGCCAGCCTCGGTAGTGGCGCCGTAACCGGAAAAGTCGCCGCGCCCTGAGGAGCTGTCCTGATTCTTGAATGCGGTGAAGTGTCCGGCCGTGAAGTTAACGTTGTCGATTTCACGACTGTTCACTAGCAAACCTGTGGCGTATTCCGGTTGCAGGCGTTTGTCCGAGGTGTCGAACACCGGCGTTTCCACGGTCATCTCGCCGAACGCGAGGGTGGTGCGCGAAGCTTTCAGTTTGAACGCGCCGCCAGCGCTGGAGTAGTTCGGTTCACTACGACCATTGCTGTCGACCGGCAACAGACCCGTGCCGGAATGTCCTTTGCCGCCATCGAGTTTCAGGCCGAGAAAGGCGTGGGCATCGATGCCGAACCCGACAGTGCCTGGCGTGTAGCCAGAGGTGAACGTGCCGATAAAGCCCTGGGCCCATTCCTGTTTATAGTTTTTGCCGGAGGGAGAGGGCGAGCGGTAGTCGTTGCTCAGGTAGAAGTTGCGGCTGAGCACTTCGGTTTTGGCGTCGTTGAAGAAGTCGCTGGCGAAAACAGTGTCGGTCGCTGCGCAAAGCAGGGCCAACAGTGCAAAGCGTGGTGTCGAGGGAGCCATCGTGAGGGACCGACAATCAGGGAAGGTCTGCTGATGATGGGCAGGATCAACCGGGCTGGATTGAGCCGATGTGCTGAGTTCAAGGCATACCTGATTCCGTTGTAGGAGTGAGCCTGCTCGCGATAGCGGTCGATCAGTTTAGATCGATGTTAATGACACACCGCTATCGCGAGCAGGCTCACTCCTACAAGGGGTATGTGTTACAGCACGCCATATTCGCGAGCCGTGCGATCTACGGTGATGCGTGTCTTGTCGACCAATTCATCCAGCTCCGCGCGCGTGGCGATCAATGCGGGGGCCATGATCATCCGGCCCAGCGTCGAGCGAATGATCAGGCCTTCCTCAAAACCAATGGTGCGGCAGCGCCAGGCGATGTCGTTCTCGTTGGCAAAGCGCTTGCGGGTGGCTTTGTCTTCGGCGAATTGTAGCGCCGCCACCAGCCCCACGCCCTGAACCTCACCCACCAGCGGATGGTTGCCGAACACCTCACGCAGGCAGTTCTGCAGATAAGGACCGGTGTCGTTTTTCACCTGAGTGACCACGCCTTCATCGCGCAACGCCTTGAGGTTGGCAATCGCCACCGCAGCCGCCACCGGGTGCCCGGAGTAGGTCAGGCCGTGAGCGAACACGCCGCCTTTTTCCACCAGTGCTTCGGCCATGCGTCGCGACAGGATCAGGCCGCCCATGGGAATGTAGCCGGAGGTCAGGCCTTTGGCGATGGACAGGGTGTCCGGTTCAAAACCGAAGGCCTGGTGCGCGAACCATTCGCCGGTGCGACCGAAACCGCCGATGACTTCGTCGGCGCACAGCAGCACATCATATTTGCGGCAGATACGCTGGATTTCCGGCCAATAGGTGGCGGGCGGAATGATCATGCCGCCGGCACCCTGGAACGGTTCGGCGACGAACGCGGCGACCTTGTCGGCGCCCAGTTCGAGGATCTTGTCTTCCAGTTGCCGTGCGGCGCGCAGGCCGAATTCTTCCGGGCTGAGGTTGCCTTCGTGGGCGAACCAGTACGGCTCGTCGATGTGCGCGACGTCAGGGATGGTGCCGCCCATTTCGTGCATGAATTTCATGCCGCCCAGCGCCGTCGCGGCCAGGGTCGAACCGTGGTAGCCGTTCCATCGGCCGATCATGATTTTCTTCTCGGGCTGGCCCATCACCTGCCAGAACTTGCGCACGGTGCGGATCAGCACTTCGTTGGCTTCCGAGCCGGAGTTGGTATAGATCGCGTGGCTGTAGTGCTGGGGCAGCAGGCTGAACAACAGTTCGGAGAGCTCGATCACCTGCGGGTGTGTGGTATGGAAGAACATGTTGTAGTAGGGCAGTCGTTGCAGCTGCGCGCTCGCGGCAGCGGCCAGGTCCTTGCGCCCGTAACCGAGGTTGGTGCACCACAGGCCGGACATGCCGTCCAGGTAGCGATTACCGTCGTTGTCCCACAGCGCCAGGCGATCACCGCTGACCATCACCCGCGGGCCTTCCTCGTTGAGGGCTTTCTGATCGACGAACGCGTGAATGTGGTGGGCGGCGTCGGCGGCCTGGTAATCGCGGGTGCTACGGGTCGGATCGAATTCGGCGGACATGGCGGTTCTCCAGAGAAACGGGGCAAGTGGGTGCGCGTTCATTCCAGCGGTGCACGGTTAATATTTGTCACTTAAAAATATTTTTGTAAAGAAAATATTTGTCGGTGAAAAAAGAAATCCGTAGGCTGACGCCGATCAGCAAGACAGGACATCAGCACCATGAGCGGGCTCAGAGAACGGCAAAAGGAACAGCGCAGGGAAGTCATCGCGCAGGCAGCGCTGGAGTTGTTCAAGACCAACGGTTTTGCGGCCACCACGCTGGACCAGATCGCGGTCCAGGCCGGGGTTTCCGCGCCGACGGTGGTCAATTATTTCGGTGGCAAACAGGAGATTCTGCTGGCCTTGCTCAAACAGCCGGACGAGCAGGCGATGCGCGAGGCGCGGGCCAATCTGGATGACGACAGCGATCCGCTGGAGGCGTTGTGCGAGTTCGAAGGCTTGATGACCGACTATCAACTGCAAGCGATGCCGGCCTCGTTGTGGCGTGAGTTGGCGCCGTTTCTGCTCACGGGTGAACTGGCAGAGGCGATGAGTCCGTGGAACGCCGTAGTTATTGAAGAAACCAAGGCTTTGCTGGAGCATTTTCAGCGGTTGGGCAAGGTGCGCGAGTCAGTTGATATCGATGTGGCTGCCAAGCTCTTCAATCAGTACGCGAATATGGCGTTCATTCGCCTTGCGACCGACGAGTCGGCAGACCGGGATGCTCACGCCGGGCATATGCGAAGTGTGTTGAATCTGATATGCGGGGGGATTTGTGCTCAAGGATGACGAGCCTTGGATTGTTCGGAGAAGCTAATCAAACCTAAATAAAAGGAACTGAACAAACTCTTACCTATTGCCAAATGAACTAAAAAACTGTCATTTTTTACAGTTAAAAAACATCCTCAGATCCTTGAATATGCAGATTCGTAGCAGTGCTGATGCAATACATTTGCTCTTATTCAAGGAGATAAAAAATGGGTGTTATTGTAGATACGATTAAACCTGGTAACGGCGTTACTTTCCCGAAGAGTGGGCAAACGGTCGTGGTTGAGTACACCGGTTTTCTTATAGATGGTCGGACGTTCGATTCAAGTAAGTATAAAGAGAAGCCCTTTAAGTTTAAAATTGGTCGAGGACAGGTCATTAAAGGCTGGGACGAGGGTATTGCTCAAATGAGTGTAGGTGAAACCAGCAAGCTGACAATCACTTCTGATTATGCCTACGGGCCGCTAGGGGGGCCGGGCGGCGCAATTCCACCTAATGCGACCCTTATCTACGAAATAGAACTTCTTGCCCTGGAGTAGCGACAACCTATTTACAAAGTCATGACGCCCCCGCTTGAACTACCCAAATAAACCAGGCATTGCCAATCTGTCTTGCGATAACGACGATGCTTGGTTTGTCAAATAACTTCCTCGCCAGAGAACGCCTATGAGCTCAACGCGAGTGGCTCATAACCGTCAAGGCACACCGTCCCCTACGATATACAGCGCGCTGAAGGGATAGCTCCGCACAGCGTCTGCCCATTCTTGTAGCTCAGTCCAGTTACCAGCTGCCACGTCTCGCTCATCAGATCTACAGAGGATATGTGTTTACCGGCGGATGGCCGTATACGATTGCCGCAGATCACTGGCCCAACCATCCAGCACGCCTTTGACGTCATCGGCGGTCAGCACCTGTTGGTCGTTTTCCAGCGGCAGCCCGATGCCCTTGCGCACGACTTCGGCGACCACTTCGCCGGTTGAGCCGTCTTCGAACGAGACTTCGGTGGTGATTTCACTGTCCTGGTCACGGATGCCGCTGGCGGTGCTCACGCCGGCGGCAACCAGAGTCACCGGGAGCCATTCATAAAAGCGCAGGCCCTGGGTGCTGGCGGCGACGCGGGTGATCGCCGGTCTGACGGTCAGGGTGTTCGGGCCGGGTTGCGATACCAGGTGCATGACCTTGCCCAGTTCCAGCCTGAGGGCGGCGTCGTAGTAGTCGGTGACGCCGGACAGCGTGCTCAGCGGGATCCGCTCGGTTGGCGCGGCGCTGGGGTAGAACTGGCTGGGCGCCAGATAGGCCTGGGTGTAACGCCCCCGCGCCAGCGCCGGGCTGACCCAACCCAGCACCGTCTGCCCAGATGGCGACTGGCGCTCGCTGAGCACGCTGTAATCGTGCAGAAATCCGGTGTACTTCTGCGGTTCGACGGTTTTGTTGCTGCAGGCCGAGAGGCTGAGGGACGCCGTACATAGCACCGACATCAAGCAATGGCTTCTGATCATGCGAATCCTTGTTTTGCGCTTTTGCCTCGCGTGGTTCAAGCGCGGGCAGTGATTGGGGAGGAGAGCGGCGGGGTGTTGTCCGAGCATTCGATGTGCAACTGGCCGTGGCTCATGATCCATTGGATCAGGTCGGCGGTCGGAATCGAATGCACGTACTCGACCCATTGCGAATCGCCGGGGCCGTACTGCTCGAAATAGCGGCGCAGGACGATGCGGCTTTGATCATCTGACAGGCCCAGGCAGAACTCCTGGAACAACAGCGGCGTATCCTGCTCGGGCGCGCTGGTGCGCTGGCTGAGAATCAACGGATAGCGGGCGTCGTGGCCCTCGGCGGTATAACGGTTGTGCAATGCGCTCATTGAAAGCCCCCCGGTTGTTGATGGCGTGCAGGGTGCCTTAGGGGTTTTGCCGCAGAATGTCCGCTTGATGTCCGGGGCGACGGAATGTTGCTCGATTGAAATATATGACCCGCCCGCCAGAATAGTTTTAGATGCGTTCTTTTTGGCCTGAGGATCCTGTGCCCGTGAGCAGACTGCTGATCGTCGACGATGACGTGGAAATTCTCGCCCTGCTGAAGAAGTTCTTCGTCCAGCACGCCTACGAGGTCGATGTCGCCGCCGACGGCGCAGCGATGTGGGCGGCAATTGCGCAGCAGCGCCCGGACACGATCATTCTCGACCTGATGCTGCCCGGCGAAGGTGGCCTGAGCCTGTGCCAGAAAGTGCGCGCGCAGATGGGCATTCCGATCATCATGTTGACCGCCATGGGCGAATTGAGCGACCGGATCGTTGGCCTCGAACTGGGCGCCGATGACTACGTCACCAAACCGTTCGCCCCGCGTGAATTGCTGGCTCGCCTGCGCGCCGTGCAGCGCCGCGCCGGTGAGCAGGTCAGCCCCGCGAGCGAGCCGTCACGGCCGGTGATCGCCTTCGCCGGTTGGCATCTGGACATCACCTGTCGCGAGCTGCGCTCCCCGGAAAACGTGATGATTCCGCTGTCCGGTGGCGAGTTCGATCTGCTGGTGGTGTTTCTCGAACACCCGCAGCGCATCCTCACCCGCGAGCAACTGATCGACCTGTCTCGTGGTCAGGGCCACGACGCCTTTGATCGCAGCATCGACGTGCAAGTCAGCCGCCTGCGGCGCAAGATCGAGCCGGACAGCAAGCGCCCGGATCTGATCCGCACCGTGCGTAACGGTGGTTACATGTTTACCGCCAAGGTCACGCGTTCATGATCCGTCGATTCCTGCGCCGTGATCCGCTGAGTCGGCGGATCGCCCTGACCATCGTCGCGGCCATGCTCGCGTCGCTGGCACTCAATTTCCTGTTCGTGGAGGTGGCCGGGACCTGGGCGCGACCACCGATTGAACGTACCGGGTTGCTGGAGCAGATTGCCGCGACCGTCAAAGTGATCGAGGCTGCACCAGCGCCTTTACGCCCGAAACTGGCGCACGCGGCAACCGGCCCGACGCAGGAGGTGACGTGGAGTGCGCAACGCGACGAACTTGGATTGCCAGCAGGTGGTACGCAGCTCATCGCCAACAAGACGTCGGGGTTGCATCAGTTGTTGGGCGATGAGCGAGACATTCGGGTGTTCAATCCCGCTGACTGGCCGAGCGGCAGTCCGCTGGCGCGCTATGCGGCGCTGATTCAACTGCCGGATTCCAGTTGGCTGTTGTTCTCTTCGCCCGAGCGCTCCTGGGGCCTGGACATCGGCACGCGCATCGCGATCATCATCGCCCTCGGCCTGATCGCCACCGTGCTGGTGGCCTGGCTGGCCACGCAGCAACTGGCCAAGCCACTGCAACGCTTTGCCAGCGCCGCCCGGCGTTTTGGCGGTGATCTGCGTGCGCCGCCGATCAAAGTCGAAGGCCCCGACGAGATCCGCCAGGCGATCATCGCCTTCAACACCATGCAGGCGCAGATTCAGCACTACATCAGCGAGCGCACGCACATGTTGGCGTCGATTTCCCACGATTTGCGCGCACCGTTGACCCGCATGCGCCTGCGCAGCGAGTTCATGGAGGATCTCGATCACCAGAGCAAACTGATCCGCGACATCGAAGAAATGCAGTCGATGATCAACGCGGCACTGGCGTTCTTTCGGGAAGACACTCAGCCGGAGCAAAGCACCGCGTTCGACCTGTCGGAACTGTTGCAGACGATCATCGACGACTACCGCGACCAGAACATTGCCATCGATTTCAACGGCCCGGCGCATCTGGTCTACGAGGGCCGGCCGCTGGGGATCAAACGGGTGATCGTCAATCTGCTGGAAAACGCCGAAAAGTACGCGCAGCAGCCGGCAATCGCGCTGAGCAGCGACGGTTACAGCGTGTGCATCGACGTCAGTGACAACGGGCCGGGAATTCCCGAAGCGTCGTTGCAGCGGGTGTTCGACCCGTTTTTCCGCCTGGAAACCTCGCGCAACCGGGAAACCGGTGGTGTCGGGCTCGGGCTGTCGGCGGCGCGGGCGATTGTGCGCGAGCAGGGCGGCGAACTGAGTTTGAGCAATCGCAGCAGCGGTGGCTTGCTGGCGCGGGTTGAGTTGCCTTTGTAATACTTTGAAACATTTGCGAGCGGCCGGCGGTCAACAGGACACATTCACTGCAAGAAGCGTCCATGAAAACCCCACGGCCCTCCGCACGTCTTGAACCCCTGTCGCAACTGCGCAATCTGAAAATGGCTCGCTCCGCCCACGCCTATGTCCGTGGCAGTACGGTGCAGTTTTATGAGTGGCTGCACAGCCAACCGGGCCGCAACTTACCGAAGGGGCCGGCGGTGTGGATCTGCGGCGATTGTCACGCCGGCAATCTCGGACCGACCGGCGACCTGAAAGGGCGCATCGACATACACATCCGCGACCTCGACCAAACCGTTATCGGCAACCCTGCGCATGATCTGGTGCGTCTGGCGCTTTCCTTGGCCACCGCCGCCCGAGGTTCGGACCTGCCCGGCGTCGCCACCGCGCGCATGCTTGAAGAGATGATGCGCGGCTATGAACAAGCATTCGAAGACGACGTCGACAAAGAGCCGCCAAGACCCGCGCAAGTCAAGGCCGGCATGCGCAGCGCGGTGCAGCGCACCTGGAAGCATCTGGCCCAGGAGCGCATCGAGAGCACCAAACCAACTATTCCGCTGGGCAAGCATTTCTGGTCGCTGTCACGGGAAGAACGCAGTGCGCTGAAGACCCTTTGCGCCACGCCAGACCTGCACACGCTGGTGACCTCATTGAAGGGCCGCAACAAGGACGACCGGGTGAAAATGCTCGACTCGGCTTATTGGGTCAAAGGCTGCAGTTCGCTGGGGCTCAAGCGTTATGCGGTGCTACTCGGTGTGGGCGAGGGCGACGATCAGGAATATTGTCTGCTGGATATCAAGGAAGCGATTGCCGCCGCCGCACCTCGGGTGGCCCGCGCCGCGATGCCTCGCGATAACGGCAAACGTGTGGTTGAAGGCGCGCGTTTTCTCTCGCCGGGCCTGGGCAATCGGATGATCGCCACCCGCGTGCTCGACCATGGCTTCTTCATCCGCGAACTGCTGCCGCAAGACATGAAACTGGAACTGGATCAATTGAGCCAGACCGACGCTATGCTCGCCGCCGGCTATCTGGCCCGCGTCGTGGGGCTGGCCCATGCCCGGCAGATGGACATGAGCACACGGGCGTCATGGATGCGTGAACTGCAAGCGTGCCGCTCGAAGACACTGGATGCGCCGTCGTGGCTGTGGACCAGTGTTGTGCAGTTGGTTGGCAAACATGAGAAAGGTTATTTGGAGCATTGCCGGCGTTATGCGCTGGAGCATTGATCTGCGTGGGTGAAACAGTTGTCGGTTGCCGATATGAAATTTGTTCTGTAGATTTTCATGAAATTATAAGAAATAAATTTCATGAGGCGCCGAATGTTTCAGCAATCCCAACAGCATGTCGCCAGTTATTACGCCCACAGTTGCGCCGATATTCTCAGCACACGGCCGGCGCTGGAAGGTGCGCACGACACCGACGTGGTGATCATCGGTGCCGGTTTCAGTGGGCTGCACACCGCGTTGCGCCTGGCCCTGGCCGGCAAGCGCGTCACCGTACTCGAAGCCAGTCGCGTGGCGTGGGCCGCGTCCGGGCGTAATGGCGGGCAGGCGATTTTGGGCTGGTCGTGCGACATGCCGCCGCTGGAGGCTGCGCTTGGATATGAGTGCGCCAGGCGTCTGTGGGACGGCATGCGTTGGGCCGCGCAGGAGCTGCGTGAATTGCCCGGGCGGCATGGTTTCGATTGCGACTATCGCCCGGGCCATTTGTGGACGTCGGTGATGCCGCGTCGAGTCAGCCTGCTGACTGAGTGGCAACACGAAGCCAGTCACAAGTGGGGCCACGACGGTCTGCAGTTCATCCCTCGCAAAGATTTGCCGCAATGGGTCGCCAGTGATCGTTATCAGGCCGGCCTCTTTGACGCCGAGGGCGCACACCTCAATCCGTTGAAGCTTGCCCTGGGGCTGGCCGCCGCCATCGAGCGTGCCGGCGGGCGTATTCATGAGCAAAGCAAAGCGTCGAGTTATCAGCAGGAGGGCAATGGCTTCCGGGTCAATACCGAGCGCGGTTCGGTGAAGGCCGATGTGCTGGTGCTGGCCTGCAACGCCTATCTCGATCAACTCGACCCGCAACTCTCCAGCTGCATCCTGCCGGTTGGCACCTATCAAGTCGCCACCGCACCGCTGACACCGGAGCAAGCCACCGCGCTGCTGCCGAGCAACGTCTGTGTGACCGACAACCAGTTTGTTCTCGATTACTTCCGTCGCACGCCGGACAACCGCTTGTTGTTCGGCGGTGGCTGCACTTATCTGGGCGGTATGCCCAAGGACATTGCGGCGGCGACTCGGCCGTTTCTCGAACGCGTGTTTCCGCAGCTTAAAGGTGTAGAGGTGGAATTCGCTTGGGGCGGGCATATCGATCTGACCATGAACCGCACGCCGGATGTCGGCGGCGAGGGCAATCGTTATTGGCTTCAGGGTTATTCGGGGCACGGCGTGTTGCCGACGCTGGCCGCCGCCCGTGCGGTGTCCGATGCGATTCTCGGCGAGGCGGATGAATTGGCGTTGTACCAGGGCCTGAGCAATGGCCGTTTCCCCGGCGGCAAGCACTTCGCAGCACCGCTGGAGGCTATCGGCAAGGCTTGGTATCGGCTGCGCGACAGCATTTGATGAGATTTTGACCATGAACAAGCAAGAAGAAATCGCTGCGCTGGCGATCCTGATCCACGACCTGCGCAAGCACAAGAAATACACCCTCAAAGAGCTGGCCGACAAGATCGGACGTTCGGTGGGCTTTCTCTCGCAAGTCGAACGCGGCTTGTCGCGCCCGACCGTGGCCGACCTCACCGCGATCAGCGAAACCCTCGGTGTGCCGACCACCTATTTCTACAGCCTGCCCAAAGCCAAACAAGTGCCGTGGGTCACCCGTCCGGACGAACGACGCACGCTGTATTACGCCAACGGCATCACCGACATTCTGGTGTCGCCGCAGATGCGTGCCTCGTTCTCCATGCTCGAAAGTCATCTGGAGCCGGGCGCGAGCAGCGGCGACCGGCACATGAGCGACAGCTCGGAGCAGGGCGGCTACGTCCTTGAAGGCGAACTGACCTTGTGGCTGGGCAACGACGACGAGCCGGTGACCTTAAAGGCCGGTGACAGCTTTCAATTCGACAGTCACACCCATTGCCGCTACGGCAACCGCACCGGGCAGCTCACCCGCGTGCTCTGGGTCTACACCTGATAACAACAAAGGATGAACACGATGGACGCTGTCTGCTCTGACCTGCTCGCCGAAGTGCGCGCGTTTCGCCAACGTTACCCCGAGGTGCGTTATGTCGACCTGATTTCCCTGGACATTCCGGGGCATTTTTACGGCAAACGCTATCCGGTGGACATGCTCGAAAAAGTCGCGGCGGGCAGCGCGCTGAAGCTGCCGCAGAACTGCGTGCTGCTCGGCGTGCAGGGCGGTCTGTTCAAGATTGGTGATTACTGTTTCAACGACGGCGACCCGGACGCCGTGCGCCGCTTGGTGCCGGGCACGCTCAAGCCCGTGACCTGGGAAGCGCAGCCGCTGGGGCAGATGCTGATTACCTCCGACGGCACCGCCAAACCGATCGAGTTCGAACCCCGCGAAGTGCTGGCGAAGGTACTGGATCGATTGGCGGGCAAAGGCATTCACCCGGTGGTGGCCTTCGAACTGGAGTTCTATCTGTTCGACAAAAAACTGCGCGACGGCCTCCCGCAATTCCCTCGGGACGAACTGACCGACGATGCCGATGATCAGCCGAACATGCACATCGAACGTCTGTCACGTTTCGCCCCGGTACTCGACGAAATGGTTGAAGCAACGCGGGCGCAGGGTATCGACGCCACGGTGATCACCGCCGAGCTGGGGCCGGGGCAGTTCGAAATCAATTTCGGCCATCTGGACGACGGTTTGTGCGCTGCGGACTGGGCGGCGCTGTTCTGTCGTAGCACCCGCGGGGTGGCGCTCAAGCACGGCTACCGCGCCAGTTTCATGGCCAAGCCGTACGTGGAGCATCCGGGCAGCGGCATGCACGTGCATGTCAGCCTGTATGACGCCGCTGGCAATAACCTGCTGGCCGCCAATCACCAGCAAGCGCTGCGCCATGCGGTGGCCGGCTGCCTGGATCTGCTGCCGCACAGCATGCCGATCTTCGCTCCAAACCAGAACGCCATGCGCCGCCTGAGCGGCACGGTGAACACCGCGACCCAGGCGAGCTGGGGTTACGAGGATCGTGACGCCTGCCTGCGCATTCCCGAATCGGACACGAAAAACCTGCGCATCGAATACCGACTGGCCGGCGCCGACGCCAACCCGTATCTGGTGCTGGCGGCGATTCTGGTGGGTCTGGAACATGGCCTGGAAACCGGTAAGGAGCCGATTCCGCCGCTCAACGATGACCGCAACAGCGGCATCGCTTTCCCCACGGAAATCCTCGACGCGGTGCGCGCCTTGCAGCATCAGCCACAACTGCGTGCGGGACTGGGCGCCGAGTTTGTCGACGTGTATTGCGAGAACAAACGTCAGGATCACCTGGCATTCATGCAGGAGATCAGCGCGCGGGAGTATCGCTGGTATTTGTGATCACTGGTTCAGCACACCACGTGAATCGGGTGCAGGGGCCGCGATGAGCGATCCACGAGGTATTTTGAACACCGGGCGTGAGGATGGCGAAATAACGGCTTGAATGACGTCTGGAGAAAATCCAACGCCATCCCATGCGGTGTCCGCGCTGAGTTGGAAATAGTTGACTTTGGCTGGCAGCTATCGGCCAGAAGGGGTCATTCAAAGGATGGTTGTCAGTCTCTAACTATTATTTCTTCACACTTCTTTTGCTTTATGGAGGTGCACCAAATAATTCATATGCGCTCCTTTTTGATGCTGTTGCAGCCGCATCTCCACAATTAAAGGCTCCGTTGGTCGTGGTTTATTTGCCAAAATGGTGCATAAAAAATAGTTTGACAGCGCAGTTCGGTTGAACATTAATTATCAGGGCGCTCAACTGGAATGTGAAACACACTCTGCTACGGTTCGTGTTTAAGGGTTGCTACTTCGTATTGACCAGTATGAGCGATTGGGCGCTCGACCGGTTGAGGCCGTTTCTACGATTGGCAGCTTGCGACTGTGCTAAGGGGGTTGACCATGTTTTTCGGCGTAAGATGGTATGATCGAGAGTATTTCGAAAAGAATCGAGATATATACAAGAATAAAATGCACGGCCACCTCTTTTCTAAGTTTGGTGTGAGCGCAGAAAGCTTTAAAGTCAATCATTTTGTAGCAGGCTGATTCGTGTGAAGGGGTCGCCATGGCAGGGAGCTATAGCGGCGTTCATACGAAGAAGGAAATTATGAATTGAGTACATTTCGAACGTATCTATGCCTGGAGTTATTGCTCTGGATCTACCTCGGATGTTGGAACACAACGCTGCCTCTGATTATTGTACAGCGGGGCAGCCTGTTTGAACTGGCTGTCTACGAAACAGCACTCGCATTCGCAGCGATAATTTCAATGTTGTGCTTTGCGCCACGCGTTGAGTCGATGCGCCGTAGTACTGCTCTTAAGGCAGGTTGTATTGTAATCTTGTTTGCCAGTGCATTGCGGTACTTATTTGCTTCTAACTGGTATTCGCTTGACGCCCTGATTCTCATCGACGTTATCGCCGTAGCAGCATTTGGAGTGGTCCAGCCTCTTTTTGGCATCTACCCTGCTGAAACTGTTGATAAACATCAAACGAGTGCTGCATTTCGCATTCGGCGTATTGTTGTTACCGTGGGTAGGGTTGCGGGGCCTTTGTTAGCGGGCATTGTAATTGCGGTGTATTCATTGGACATCTCGCTACTTTTTTCTTCAATACTGGGACTAGTAGCCGTAGTAATAGCAATGGCTCTACCGATAAGTGAAGCCCCCACAAAGCCGAGATCAACATCACATCGTATTAATGACATATTTCTTGGGCTTAAACTTAAATGCATTCTTCCGCCAGAACAATTTTTGACCTGTTCTGGGCTGCTACTTGGTTTGACCGTCACGGCGATCGTGCCGATGCTGGTTCCAACACTTATACATACTCGCAATCTTGCGGAAGGCAGTGCAGGCCTGTTGAATGCTGTCTTCGCGAGTGGAGCTATTGCAGGCTTGTTAATTTTGAGCCCAATTATTGCTAAAAGACAAAATCAGCGCAAAAAGTATCTTGGATGTTGGTCGTTACTGACTTTTTCACTTTGCGCGACGACGCAAAGCGATGAAGTTTGGCTATTGGTTCCTTGGCTATTTTTCGCGGGGGCGGCCAGTGCTTGTATTACCTTGATCGGGATGGATAAAAGAGTTGTGTCTATACCTTCGGGTGCACGCGTAAGATTGGTGGCGTCCACGTTGGTTATTAGTCAGTTGGGAAGCTCGGTTTCATTCGTGATGACTGGCGCTATCATGTCAAAATTCAGCACGGCGAGTCTGGTATGGCTGTATCTGGGAGTGTTTGCAGTTATCGTTTTATACTCCATGCGTTCAAAAGAGGTATGGCAATTCCTAGAGAATGATGCTGAGGTGGAGCTGTATTATCAAAATAAACATCCGAAGCTCGCGGCAGTTATGGCTACATGACATAGGCTTCAGGTAAATGGAAGGGTTTATTGTAAAATATCAAGGGATTGTGGTTGCTCGTGTACGTCATACAAACATGACCTTACCGTGATGGGCGCTCCATCGAGTAAAGGGCGTATTGCAGGTCTAGGACAGCTCTTGTAGGGGATGGGGGTGTCGAGTAGACGTCGGGCACCTCATATAGGTTGGAAGAGAGGCAGATACTACACAAATGCCAATACGTCCGCTTCTGGCCCAGAGTGTGTAAAAACGCTAGATCTCCTCTCGGTCTTCAAGGCTGACCCTGCTCTCGCGAAACGCGGGGTCGAAGTTATCTGATTTGGAACAGGCGGGAGATCGCGGTTATGGCCTTGTCTCCGTCAGTTTCATAGAGACCGAACAGGCGCGTTTGGTCGCTCAGACGATGAAGCCGAAAATGGTTATAGAACGCTTGGCCTAAGCGCTGATTATCGAATACACCGCGTTCCCAAAGAGTTAAAAACTCTTGATACGCAACGCGCTCAATTTCCAGTCTCGGCATGCTTTCCATATACACATCCATCTATGTCAGCGATGACCGAATCCTACTGACGCCGGACAGATGCGGCAATGCGTGTTTGGGGCGATTTTTAATCATCCGAGCTGGCTTTGGAGTTTTTATCGGGCAACTTCCGGTCAGAAGGCGACACTCGCGAGTGACCGCTTTCCCATAGCGGCCCTGCGCGAACGGCGGATAAAGAGGAAGTCTGTCGCTCTCGCTTAGCCCAACCTCACACCAGCGCATCATCCTGATGTGACAGCGGCTGCACCGCCAGGTGTGGCGTTTCGCCGAAGAACTCGATCAGCAGTTCAGTGAGCACACGAATTTTGCGCGCAGGGTGCGGACCCGGCGGGCGGATGATGTAGGCACCGGCCGGAGGGGGAGGATGGTTTGTCATGATCGGCACCAATGCGCCGGATGCCACGTGTTCATGGGTGAGGCAGTCGGGCAGGTAGGCGACACCCAGGCCTGCGGTCGCGGCGGCGACCAGGGCGATGCCGTTGTCGGCCTTGAAGCGGCCTTGCGGACGAACCGTGATGACTTTGTCGCCATCCATGAATTGCCAGGCTTCGGTGCCCTGCATGAGCGCCTGATGGGCAATCAGTTCATCCGGCGTCTGGGGTTCTCCATGCGCGTTGATGTAGGCGGGGCTGGCGACGAGCTTGGTGTAGATAGGGCCAATCCGTCTAGCGATCAGATTGGAGTCCTGCATATAGCCCACCCGGATGGCGCAATCGTAGCCCTCGGCAATGAGGTCAACGAAGCGATCGCTGTAACAGGTCTGGACGTGCAGCTGCGGATGCCGACGCGCCATTTCTGCCAGCATCGGGGCGAAGTGACTCTGGCCGAACGACAGCGGCACGGCCACGCGCAAGCGGCCGCGGAGGGCGCCGGCGGGCAGGATCGTTTCCTTGGCGATGTCGATCTCGGTGCAAACCCTGGCGGCGTAGTCCCGGAACGTCGCACCGGCCTCGGTAAGCGCCGCCCCGCGCGTGGAGCGTGCCAGCAATTGCACACCCAATTCGGTTTCAAGCCGAGCCAGGCGGCGGCTGACGATCGATTTCGACACGCCAAGACGCAGGGCAGCCTGCGAAATGCCCCCGGCATCAGCCACTTCCACGAAGGTCTGCAGTTCTTCGATGTCCACTCTTGCGTTCCTCTTTTCGCGACACAGCACGTCGCGCAATGCTACTACTGCGTCAAACATGGGAACAGCACAATGGATTTGCCGGGCATGGCGTCATTCGCACGTGTCTCGGAACCCATCACCCGCACAGGCTCCGGCCTGATTCACAAACGTGCGTCACCCATGAAAAGGATTTGCCAATGGCAAGCGAGACTCTCCGCAACCCCCATACCGATCAGCTACTGACCCCGGAAAACTCGGCGTTGATCATCATCGATTATCAGCCTGTTCAGGTTTCTTCGATCCGCTCGATGCCGCGTGATGAACTCGTCTTCAACATAACCAGCGTCGCGAAGGCGGCGGTCAACTACAACCTTCCGATCATCCACTCGACAGTCAATGTCGCGACCGGCCGCAACAAGCCGCCGATCCAGGAGCTGCAACAGGTGCTCGGTCATCTGCCGACCTATGACCGCACATCGATCAACAGTTGGGAGGACACGCAATTCAAGCAGGCAGTCAAGGCGCTCGGGCGCAAGAAGCTCATCATGACTGCACTCTGGACCGAAGCGTGCCTGACATTCCCGGTGCTCGACGCGATCCAGGAAGGTTATGACGTTTATGTGCCAGTCGATGCGGTCGGCGGCACATCGCTCGCCGCGCACGAGGCGGCGTTGCGCAGAATGGAACAGGCGGGCGCGAAGCTCATCAGCCGGGTGCAAATGTACTGCGAACTACAGCGCGACTGGGCGAGAGAAGTGACCGTGCCGGGCTTTCTGGGCGTATTCGAGAACTTCGACGGGTTCAACGCTGAAAAAGCGCTGGAAGAGGCGGACAAGAAGGCCTGATTAGCGGGCAATGAATGAAGGTGTCGCTCGCGAAAGCGGGCGCCACCTTATTTTTTACTGCTGCAAACGACTGCTTTTGTGCCGGCCCCGCCGCCGATTCAGTACCCTGAATGCGTCATGACCCTGTCAGATATCAACATGTGGATACTGGACAGTCGTGTCGCTAACTCATGTCTCAGGAAGAGGCTTCACCAAAACCAATACGGCAGAAACTTCGGTGTGGGTTCGATCATGAGTTCCAGGTGGTAGGTGATCGGGTTGAAGAAAAACATATCCAGTATCAGAAATGCCGCTACGCCAAACGACAGCGTCATGAACTCGCGATAGGGATGCTCGGCGAAGTACTGGTGTTTGCCATGGTAGAAGCTCAGCAGCGCAGACAATCCCAAGACTACGCCCAGGTAGTTGGGCTGTAACGGAACATCGGCGAAGTTGTTGTAGACCAGCACCGCCACCAGCATCCCCAACCCAAGCAGAGGCAACTTCAGGCAGAAATTCATCAGGCTGTTTTTGGCGCGGACCAAGGCGGCTTCCTTGCTGACGAAAAGGTAGGCGGCCAGCAGCGAAATGGCCGGGGTGATTGCGAGGATGTAGCGCGCTTTCTTCGAGCTGGGAATAGTGAACAGCACCAGCAGCACCAACAGCCACCCGGTCAGATACAGCAGCAGGTCGATGTCTTTATCGCGGGTCGAGCGGAAGAACAGTTTGTACTTCTTGAGAATTACATTAATGGCGTAAAACACCGTGATGCCGTAGGTCAACAAGCCTGCGGAGAAGTAGAAGTAATAGCGTGGCGCGTGGTCGGAACCGAAGCGTCCGATGCCCTGCATGTTCAGCACTTCCTCAAGGAACGCTTGCCCGCCTTGCAAGTAGGCCGCCCATGCCAGCAGCGCAACGCCAAGAGTCAGAATCACGCCCGAGAGCAATGAATACAGCAGCAACATGCGCCACTGCCGACTCAGCAAGTAATAAGCGCCAATGACACTCGCGGGCCCGATCAAGCCAATTGGCCCACGAAAGGCGAAACCCAGCGCCAGGCCGAGGTACAGAAACACCAGGCGCTGTGGGGCCTTTTTCATTTCGGCCGAATAGGCAAAGTAGAAGCACATCACCGTTAACAGCGCCGGATAGATATCCAGTGCCAGTGAGTTGACGCCGTCAAGAAAAGCCCAGGTGAGCAGGCTGAAAAGAACGCCATACGCGCCCCATTTCTTGCTGTGCAACGCGCCCAGCCGATAAATGAATACCAGCATCAGCGAAGCGGCCACGCAGGACGGAAGACCCATGGAAAGAATGGACACCCGGCCGAACGGCAAGGAAACCAGATAGACCAACAGGGTATTGAGAACCGTATAGTCGGGATAAGGCTTGATGTCGTCGGCAATCGGGAACAGTGTGATGCCGTGCAGCAACATGTACTCGGCAAAGTCGACAAAACGTGTTGTGTAGTTGAGGACAGCGGGTTTGTACTGCAACGCCATGAACACGGCCAGCGTCATGAAAAAAATGCTCAGGCATGGATTTCTTGTAATCAGTCCTTTCAACAACACTGCCCGCCAAGTGCGCTCTACAACAAGCGGGGCCTCATATCGATCCATCGGTAACCCTTTAGTGAAGATGTTCTTTTTTACCGCAGTCCTGAAAGCCCGGTAAGCCGTAAGTGAAGTTGTGTATTTCGGAAAATTGAATTTGAGCCTAGCCCACGGCATGGACTATTCAAGCATGACGTGCCTAAACACTCCCTGAACAAGACTAATCAAAGTCGACAAAAAACATTATTAACGAGGCGCGTCGAGCCGGGCTTTCTACGTATTTCGTGCTCGGCAATATTGGCGGTAGGTAGAAAAGGTTTGATGTGAGTTGATCCCTGTTTAATCTTGAAAGTAACAGCGGACTCCATCTGTGCCAGTCAGTAGGCAATGGGGTCGAAGCTCACTTTTTGATTGTTCGGGAACATAACTATTCCACCCAGACTACCGCGTCCAGGGTGAAAGCACTTTTGCGCCTGGCAAATTAGCTAGTCCATGGCTCCGCTGCGCAAGCGCCCGGCATCTCGGGCAGGAGGCAGGCCAAACATTCGCGCGTAGTCACGGCTGAATTGGGACGGACTCTCGTAGCCCACGCGGTAACCGGCACTCGCCGCATCCAGTGCTTCGGCCACCATCAGGCGCCGGGCTTCCTGCAGCCGAAGCAGACAGCGAAATTCGATCGGACTCATCGACGTCACCGCTTTGAAATGAGCATGAAAGGTGGAGCGGCTCATGCCTGCGATGTCGGCAATATCGTCAATGCGCAACGGTTCCTGATAATGGGCACGAAGCCAAGTAATCGCTTTGGCGATCTGGCCGAGGCGGCTGTCGGCCTTGGCCATTTGCCACAGCATGCCATTGCCACGGAGGGTGAGCAGGCGATAGAGCACCTCACGTACCACCAGCGGAGCCAGTTCGGCTGCGTCTTGCGGCGTGTCCAGTAAGCCAGCCAGCCTGGTCACCGCGTCGAGTAGCTCCGGCGTGCTGCCATTGAGTTCGATGCCGGTCGACACCACGGCCTTCTCGTGGCTGGTCGGAGGATTGCGCAAGGCCAGTTCGCTTAGCACCGTCATGTCCAGATCGAGCACCAGGCATAAATAGGGTTCTGCCTCGCTGGCTTCGATAACCGAACCCATCACCGGAATATCCACCGAGGCCACCAAGTAGTTGGCCGCGTCGTAAACGTAGGTCGTGCTGCCCACCAACACTTGCTTGCGGCCTTGCACGATGTAGCAGAGCGTCGGCTCATAAACCACGGGCATGGGCACTGTCGGGGTATCAGAACGCACCAGAGTAACGCCTGCCAGTGGTGTCAGGTGAAAACCATTTGACGGTGCATGACGGCTGATGAGGTCGATCAGCTTGTGCCGCGGATTCATGGCGTTTCCCAAAACGTTCTACTACGGAACGCAAAATGGTTCGGAGGATGATGCAAGGATGCTGGACGATACTGATACGTGCAAGTCGCGATCTCCACGCAAAATCTCCCTACAGAAAAACCTGTGTTTCGTAAGGAGTTCCTATGTCTACTCGTTCAGCACTCGATCACTACCGTCTGCTCGGCCGCTCCGGCATTCGTGTTTCCCCGCTCGCATTGGGCACGATGACCTTCGGATCTGACTGGGGGTGGGGGACGGACGCCGCCGGCGCCCGGCAAATTTTCGACGCCTATGTCGAGGCGGGTGGAAACTTTATCGACACCGCGGTCAATTACACGAACGGGGCTTCCGAGCGCATTCTTGGCCAATTGATGAAGGGCCGGCGCGAGCGCCTGGTTATTTCAACCAAGTACACCATGGCCCGTAATCCCGGTGATCCCAACTCAGGCGGCAATCAGCGCCTGAACCTGATGCGTTCGGTGGAAACCAGCCTTCGTCAACTGGACACTGATCGCATTGACCTGTTGTACCTGCATGCATGGGACTTCACCACGGGTGCGGAAGAAGTGATGCGCGGCCTGGATGACCTCGTGCGCAGCGGCAAGGTGGTGTATCTGGGCATCTGTAACACGCCCGCGTGGAAGGTGGCGCAAATGCAAACGCTTGCCGAGCTGCGCGGTTGGTCGCCCCTCGTGGCACTGCAAATCGAATACAGCCTGGTGGAGCGCACGGTGGAGCACGAGCTGCTACCAATGGCGCGAGAAATGGGACTGGGCGTAATGCCGTGGTCTCCGCTGGGCGGCGGTGTTCTGACCGGCAAATACGGGCGTGACGACCTGAGCAACAGTAACGAAGCCGGCATAGCGGCAAATCGCAAGGGCGTGATCAGTTCATCGGGCCACTTGACCGAGCGTTCGTTGCAAATCGCCAGTGTGGTGGTTGATATCGCTGGGGAGATCGGCGCGAAGCCGTCCCAGGTAGCGCTTGCGTGGACATTGCAAAACCCGGCCGTGGTGGCGCCCATTATCGGCGCGCGAACATTGGCGCAAGCCGAGGACAACTTGAAAGCACTGAGCATCGAGCTGGATCAATCGCATATCGCCCGCCTGGATCAGGCAAGCGCGCCGGAGCTGATTTTTCCAGGCCGGTTTGTGGCCAAGCCGATGGTTCAGCAATTGGTATTTGGCGGCATCAAGCTGCAGGGACGAGCGGGCTAAGTGCCGCAAGCAGGAACACTATCGATAGCAGGAGCAAATACCATGGCCAGAATCCGTTTCGCCAATCTCACCTACAAGCTTGTGTTCTGTGCTTTGCTTGCCTGTTTTGCGACTTGCGCCTCGGCCAATCTCGAGCAAGGACAGGGGGCGGTGGTCGCAAGCAACAAGGCCTTTGTTGCCGCGGCGTTCGACCGTTGGGCGGCTGGTGGGGCTGACTTCTTCAACGATGTTGTGGCCCCCAACGTCGTGTGGACCATTGAGGGATCAGGACCTCACTCCGGCACTTACCGTGGCCGCAACGACTTGATGGAGCGAGCCGTTCGCCCCCTGACCGTCCGCCTCAAGACGCCCATCCGGCCAGTGTCAAGGCAGCTTTGGGCCGATGGTGATTACGTCATCATCCACTGGAAAGGCGAAGCCGTCGCTCACGACGCAAAGCCCTATACCAACAGCTACGTCTGGATCTTCCGCATGGAGCAAGGGCGTGCGACAGAGGTGACGGCGTTCCTCGATCTGTCTGCTTATGGCGATGTGTTACGTCGAATTCCCCCGTCAGAGTAAAGCCAGGCGCCATGGTGAGCAGGTCGTTAATCTGTTCGGCTGTGGGGGGGCTCTGGTCGACATCATCGAGGAAGGATTTGAGAAGTTTTCCAGCGCGTTCAAGCGCTGGATCGAGTCGAAATTGTTTCAGCGCCAAGGTGGGCCATCTGAGACTTTACGGGCTCCGACTGCCGCTTGAGGCATGGCAAATCTCAGCTTGTGGCAAACGGCTGCCGCTCCTTGAACCACGTGAGCGCCTGTTGTTTGAACGCCTCGGCCGGCGGTGTCAGTGGATAACGCTGGTCGTGGGCGAGCACGATGCGTTGCACCGGCAATGGCTCGCGAATGGGGCGGCAGACCAGTGGCTGGCCGTCGTAACTGTGATCGCCGAAGGGCCGGGTATAGGTCAACGCCACGCCAAATCCGTTGGCCACCAGACTGCGCTGAAACTCGAAACTGTGGGTGTGCTGAACGCTGGCCGGGGCATAGCCATGGAAGTTGAACAAGTCCAGCACGTGCTGCCAGCTGTGGATCTGATCCGTCACCACCAGAGGGCATTCGCTTAGTGCTTGCAGGCAGACCTCGGCCGCACTGGCCAGCGGATGATCGGCCGGCAGCAGGGCGTGTGCGCGCAGCTGACAGAGCTCGACGCATGTGGTGTTGGCCGGCAAGCCCAGATCGTAGGTCAACGCCAACTCCAGCGTGCCCTCGGCCAGACGCTTGCCGAGATACTCGAACTCGCCTTCGCGCATGTCCACCGTGACCTGCGGGTGTTCCTGCTGCAAGCGTCGCAGGATCTGGGGCAGGCAGTACGGCGCCAGATCCGCGTAGCAGCCGAGCACCAGTTCTCCGGAAAAATCCGTGCTGTCAGCACCGATGTCGGCGAATGCCCGAGCCTCGCTCAACACGCGCTTGGCCTGAGTCATCAGCGTGCGCCCGAACGGCGTCAGCGAGACCCCAAGGCCTCGTTGACGAACGAACAACGGCTGGCCGAAAAGCTGTTCCAGTTCGGTAATCGCGGTGGAGATCGAGGGCTGTGAAACATGCAGTTCCTCGGCCGCCAGTGTCAGGTTGCCGTGCTTGGCCGCAGCGAGTGCGTAACGCAGTTGTCGCAGGCTGAACTTCATAAGATTTTCTTCGGTGACAGATCAAGACATATTATTTTCTCTTGGCTGAGTGTCATGGAATATTTGCCCTGCGCCTACTTTTATTTCTTGCGTGAGGGAGTTTCAGGTCATGACAGCCAGCGCTTACACCGTTAATGAAAAAGACATCGAAGCCTTCCAGCGCGATGGTGCGGTTTGCCTGCGCGGAGTGTTCTCCGGGTGGATCGACACGATTGCCGCCGGCATCGAGCGCAACCTCGCTGAACCGGGCGTGTATGCGAGCCGCTACGTTGAAAAAGATGACCAGCCGGGCGGATTTTTCGACGACTACTGCAACTGGCAACGGATCCCGGAATTTCGCCACATGGTCGAACAGTCCCCGGCCGCATCGGTCGCCGCTGCGATCATGCGTTCAAACTCGGCACAGTTCTTCCATGATCATGTGCTGGTCAAGGAGCCAGGCGCGCAGAAAGCCACGCCTTGGCATCAGGACATTCCCTATTACTTCGTTGAAGGCAGCCAGAGCGTGAGTTTCTGGATTCCGGTCGACCCGGTTCGCGAGTCGACGTTGCGCCTGCTGGCCGGGTCGCATCGTTGGGAGAAAGGCATCAAACCGGTGCACTGGGCTGATCAGAGTGACTTCTACCGCGATGCCGATGGCTATCGTGAAGCGCCGGATCCGGATTCGGAGGAGGGCATGCAAGTGCTGGAGTGGGAGATGCAGCCGGGCGATGCGGTGCTGTTCGATTTTCGCACCGTGCATGGCGCCCGAGGCAACGCGTCGGCGCAGCGTCGCCGGGTGCTATCGCTGCGCTGGCTCGGCGATGACATGCGCTACTTCGAGCGGCCGGGGCGGACTTCGCCGCCGTATCCGGGGCATGCGATGCAAACCGGTCAACGACTGCGCGAAGACTGGTTTCCGACGATTCATCGGCAAGCCTGAGTTGTGAATTGCTGACAGGTGCCCGTCACGTCGTGATGAGCACCTGTACCGCCGTAATCCTGTTCACTGTGTTGGAGCGTGCGATTGTGAAAAGAACAAACAGCCTGTTGGCCCCCCTGTTTTCCATCGGCCTGTTGGCCGTCAGTGCGTCGAGCCAGGCCGCCGGTTGGTGCGAGTCGGGCAAACCGGTGAAGTTCGCCGGGCTCAATTGGGAAAGTGGCATGTTGCTCACCGAGGTGCTGCAGATCGTGCTCAAGGATGGTTACGGCTGTGCCGTCGACACGCTGCCCGGCAACTCCATCACCATGGAAAGCGCCTTGGGCAGCAACGATATCCAAGTGTTGGCGGAAGAGTGGGTCGGGCGCAGCGAGGTCTGGAACAAGGCCGCCAGCAGCGGCAAGGTCGTGGGTGTCGGTGCGCCGATCATTGGCGCCACCGAAGGCTGGTATGTGCCGCGGTATCTGGTCGAGGGCGATGCCAAACGCAACCTCAAGCCCAAAGCGCCGAACCTGAAAAACATCGCCGATCTGCCGCAGTACGCCGCGCTGTTCAAGGATCCGGAAGAACCGGGCAAGGGCCGTTTCTACAACTGCCCGGCCGGTTGGACCTGCGAACTGGAAAACAGCGAGATGCTCAAGAGCTACGGCCTGCAAGCCAGCTACACCAACTTCCGCCCCGGCACCGGCCCGGCCCTCGATGCGGCGGTGCTGTCGAGCTACAAGCGCGGCGAGCCGATCCTGTTCTACTACTGGTCGCCAACCCCGCTGATGGGTCAGGTTGATCTGATCAAACTGGGCGAGAAACCCGGCGTCGATAAACAGATCAGCATCAAGGTCGGCCTGTCCAGCGTGTTCCATGCGCAGGCACCCGAACTGGTCGGCGTACTGGAAAAGGTCAATCTGCCCATCGATCTGCTGAACCAGAACCTGGCCCGCATGACCAACGAGCACATCGACTCGCCGAAACTGGCGAAGATATTCTTCAAGGAACACCCGGAAATCTGGCACACCTGGGTCAGCGATGCAGCGGCGAAAAAGATCGACGCGACGCTTTAGTTCGAATCCGGGCAGGGACGCCCGCTTGGCTAGATGACGCGACCTTTCTTCGACGGCGAATGATCGGCCGGCCCGGTTCTGGCGGTTTGCAACAACCGGGCGAACGCCGTTTTGTCTATTGGTCGACTCATGAAATAACCCTGCACCTCATTGCATTGATCCTTGCCGAGAATCTCCAGTTGCTCCTCGGTTTCCACGCCCTCGGCGGTGACGGTCAAGCCCATGGCTTTGCCCAGGCCGATGATCGCCTGAACCACGGCGCGATCGTTGGCGCCGTTGCTGATCGAGGCGATGAAGCGTTTGTCGATCTTGATCCCGTCGAACGGGTAGGCGCGCAGGTAGCCGAGCGACGAATAGCCGGTGCCGAAGTCGTCCATGTTCAGCCGCACCCCGAGTTGCTTCAGCGCATTCATCGTGGCCAGCGCGCCGTCGGTGTCGACGAGCATCACGTTTTCGGTGATTTCCAGTTCCAGGCGACTGGCCGGGAAACGGGTCTGGATCAGCGCTTCGCGCACGTCTTCGACGACATCGCTGAGGGCAAACTGTGCCGGGGACAGATTGACCGAGAGCAGAATGTCCGACGGCCAGCTCAGTGCGGTTTCACAGGCTTCACGCAATACCCAGCGCCCCAGCGCCACGATCAGGTCGGTCTGTTCCGCCAGGCCGATGAACACGTCCGGCCCCAGCAGGCCCTTGGTCGGGTGTTGCCAGCGTACCAATGCCTCGACCGAGACGATGTGCTTGCCGTCGACGGTGTAGCGCGGCTGGTAATGCAGGATGAATTCATCGTTTTTCAGCGCACCGCGCAAATCGCTTTCCATTTGCCGGCGGGTCTGGATCTGGTCGTTCATGTGCGCTTCGAAGTAGCACCAGGTGTTCTTGCCCTCGGACTTGGCCTGATACAGCGCGATGTCGGCGCAACGGATCAACTCGCTGGGCACGAAGCCCTGGCGGCGGCTCAGAGCGATACCGATACTGGCGCCGACGTGCAGCGGATGGTGCTCGAAGACCATCGGTTGATGCAGGCTCTCGACCAGCCGGGTACAAAAGCGGTCGACCTCTTGCCGAGTGTCCATACCATTGAGCACCACGACGAATTCGTCACCGCCCAGGCGGGCGACGATGTCGAGCTCACGGGTGCATTCGCGCAGGCGACTGGCGACTTCCTGCAACACCGCATCACCGGCCGGATGGCCGAGCGAGTCGTTGATCGGCTTGAAGTTGTCCAGATCGATCACCAGCAACGACAGTGGCGGGGCATGCTCTTTGAGCAGCAGCGCGTCATCCAGATAACGCGACAACTGATTGCGATTGGGCAGGCCGGTCAAGGCGTCGTGCATCGACAGGTGCTGGATCTGCGCATGGGCAGCGACTTCGTCGGTGATGTCACTGGCGGTGCCGCGATAGCCGACCACGCTTTGTTTCTCGATGATCGGCCGCGCTGATAGCCGGCAGTGGCGTTGCTGCCCGGCGTGATCGCGGTAGGTGCAGCGCAGGTCGCTGGCATTGCTGTCTTCGGTGAGTTTTTTCAGCCACAGCTCCAGCGGCGTGGTATCGCAGGACACCAGTTGCCCGATGCCTTGCCCCAGCCACTCGGTTTGCGGGTAACCGGTCACCTCGCTGAAGCGCGCCGAGAGATAGGTCAGGCGCAGTTGATTGTCAACTTCCCAGATCCAGTCCGATGCGGCTTCGGCCACGGCGCGAAAGCGTTCTTCACTGGCTTCCAGCGCGTGGTTGGCCGCCTCCAGCGCCTGATTCGAGGTCTTCAACGTGCTGAAACTCTGATCGACGTAGGTCGACGATCGCACGGCGTGACGCAGGAAATAGGCGGTCAACAGCATCAGCACTGCCAGCACGCTGCCGAGTGTTGGCAGCAATGACCACAACAATTGCTGCCCGGGTCGCTTCAGATCTGCCGTCAAGCTGAAACCGGTACTGTCCAGCGGCACGCGTGGTTGCTCCCCGCTGAGCTGTTCATCCGGAATCAGCGTCAGGTTGTTCAGTCCATAGGCCACGCCAAGCGCTTGCAGTTTGGCCGGCGTCAGCTTGTCGACGAATACCAGCACCGATGTCTGTTGCGGATCGCCCACCGGACGCTCATCGTTGGGCAGAATGGCCGCCGCCGTGACCAGCGCCGGCCAGCCGTCGAACAGCGAGTAAGTACTGACAGGCACAGTCAGATCAGACTGGTTTTGCACCTGATCAATCAACGACGCGGCAGGCACTGCGAGCCAGTGCGCGATGTCCGCGTCTTCCTGCTGTCCCTGCACCACGGCGTATTTGGTGCGCTGCCGATCCAGCACGAACACGCCGTCATAACCGTCAGTGGTGAACAGCGTCTTGCCAATGTTCTGTTGGGTGTACGCCCAGTCGGTATCGACCTGGGTGTGCAGGTGCTCATAGGCGGTGGTCCAGTCAGCGTAACTGGTGATGTAGCTCTTTGAGGTGCTGATGCGGTTTTCCAGGGCGCGGGCCGTGTAGAAACGGTTTTGCTCGACATCCTCGCGATCCAGGCGAGCGGCAATGCCGAGCAGGGTGCCGATAGCGGCAATCACCCCGACGATAAACAGCGTGCCGACCGCAAACGCCAGGCGGCGGGTGATTGCGCTTTGCTGAGGCGGAACCGGCGTGGCAGGAGCGAAACTGTCCATATGCTCGTCCTTGGTAGCTTGGGTTTGCTCATCTGGAACAGCGGCCCGAGCGCAATGTTCAATCTGTTGCTGACGATTGCGCTGCGGCGGATTTCTCAAGCGTAGTGAATGCGCGAGGATTTTGCCTTTGAGGCCACGCTATTGCGCTCTGAGCAACTGCCCCAACGCCTGCAGCTCAGCTTTCTCCACATCCGACACCAGCACGAAACGCATATAACTGGCCTGCCACGACACCACATTGAAGCCGCGCAAGCTTTGGCTTTGCACGGCTTTATCAGCCTCGCTCGTCGGCAGGATGAACACGTTGATGATGTGTTTGCCATGCCCATAGCTCAGGGCAGCGGTGGTCTGGTGTTGCAGGTAATCCAGGCGCCCGCCGAGCAAGGGAAAGCCCTGCGCCGAGTAGTCGGAAACCGGGGGCGAGAAGTCGAGTTTGCCGGTGAACCAGGGCTTGACGGTGTGGCGGTCGGATGACACCACGTCGTTGAGGTGTTCGCCCATCAACGAGCGCACATGGCTGGACACGGCCTCGTCGATCAAGGGTTGCTCGCTGCCCGGAGTGGCGACATACAGCACCATCGCCAGGGCCAGCGCTGCGGCGGAAAAGCCCGGAGCCAGCCATTTTTGCCAGCGCCGGATGCCCCCCGGCGCAGGTGTGTCGGCTGCGAATACGCTGGCCGCCAATGAGGCGGGGGCGGGGTAGTACGGCGCATGGCGCTTCACGCTGACCTTGAGCAACTTCGCTTGATCATGCAGCCGCGCGCACTCGGCGCAGGCGCTCAAGTGCGCTGCCACCTGCGTAGCTGTCGCCGGATCAAGTTCCTGATCCAGATAGCCGTGCAGCTGTGTCTGGCAAACCGTGCAGTCGAGTTCATTCATGATCGTGCAACTTCAGTAGTTCGAGCTTGAGCAGGGCCCGCGCCCGGGCCAACCTGGACATCACGGTGCCGATGGGAATATCGACCACCAGAGCGATGTCCTTGTAGGGCAGGTCTTCGAGTTCCTTGAGCACGATCACCTCGCGAAACGCCGGCGGCAGGGCGCACAGCGCTTGCTGCAGCAGCGCGGCGTTTTCCGT
The DNA here is from genome assembly GCF_004526365.1 of Pseudomonas sp. S150. Classification (NCBI taxonomy): domain Bacteria; kingdom Pseudomonadati; phylum Pseudomonadota; class Gammaproteobacteria; order Pseudomonadales; family Pseudomonadaceae; genus Pseudomonas; species Pseudomonas sp. S150. Next base: position 3,737,538 of record NZ_CP038207.1, on the reverse strand, counting down.
GTGAATGGCCAGCAATTCCGGGGTCTGGCTATGGCTCAGGTGGCCGTCGTCAGTCGCCATGTCGTCATCGATGGCGACCCAATGGCGTCCGGCCGAGGCCTTGAGCCAGGTGTAGCTTTCGTTGCGCACAATGGTCAGAAACCACGCCTTGGCGTTGCCATCGGCGAAACGCTGCAAAAACCGGAAGGCGCGCAGGGCGCTTTCCTGCACGACGTCGCGCGCGGCGCTGTCGTTGCCGGTGAGCCAGCGCGCAAGGTTGTAGGCCGCGTCCAGATGGGGCGCAATCAGTTCCTCAAATCGCTTCATGGTCGGTTCCGCACCGTCACACCCCTATAACCATGCTGCGGCGGGTTTTATTCGCGCCAAAAGATTTATTTTTTGCCGTGGAATAAAGCCTCGCGCGGCCAGGTTTACCTCGTGTCAGCTACCTCACTGTAGTTCGCCCGCGAGGACATACCGATGGACATTCAAGCAAAACATCCGTTGCGTACCGACGGCCCGCTCAACCCGGACCGGCGCACCCTGCTCAAATGCTCGGCGTGGGCCGGGGCAGGAGTCCTCTGGGCCTTGAGCGGCGGGATTCCCAAAGCCTTTGCGCTGGACGAGGCGGGTGACGTCAGCGATCCCAAAGCGCTGGCCAGCAGCTTTCACTTCGTACAGATCAGCGACTCGCACATCGGCTTCAACAAGGAAGCCAATCCGGAGCCGGTGAAGACCTTGCAAGTGGCGATCGACAAGGTCATCGCACTGCCCAAACGGCCGTCACTGATCCTGCACACCGGTGACATCACCCACCTGTCCAAACCTGAGGAATTCGACACCGCCGCACAGCTGCTCAAAGGCCTGCCATCCACCGTGCATTACGTGCCCGGCGAACACGACACCCTCGACGAGGGCGGCGGCAAGCTTTATCTGGAGCGCTACGGCAAGGGCACCAAAGGCAACGGCTGGTACAGCTTCGATGATCACGGCGTGCACTTCATTGGGCTGATCAACGTCTTCAACTTCCAGGCCGGTCACGAAGCCACTCTCGGCGCCGATCAACTGGCCTGGCTGGCGGATGACTTGCGTGCGGTCAGCAGCAGCACGCCCATCGTCGTGTTCACGCACATCCCGCTGTGGACGATTTATCAGCCGTGGGGCTGGGGCACCGAGGATGGCGATCAAGCAATAGCGATGCTGCGCAAGTACGGTTCAGTGACGGTGCTCAACGGGCACATCCATCAGGTGATCCAGAAAGTCGAAGGCAATATCACCTTCCACACCGCCCGTGGCACCGCGTATCCGCAGCCGGCACCGGGTGCTGCACCGTCGCCGGGGCCGATGACGGTGGCGGCCGATCAATTGCGTAATTACCTGGGGATCACCGACGTGCGCGCGACTCAGGGCGATCATCCGCTGGCACTGATTGATTCGACACTGGTGTAACCGAGGGCGAACCGATGAAAACGCGACTGTTGGCGCTGATGGGCCTGTTGCTGGCGATGCCGCTGTGGGCCGCGGAAGTGAAGATCGACATCAAGGAATTCATGTTCGCCCCCAAGGACCTGACCGTGGCCGTCGGCACCAAGGTGACGTGGGTCAATGACGATCAGATTCCGCACACGGTGGCAGAAACCCACAAGGTGTTTCGCTCGGGAGCGCTGGACACCAATGACAGCTTTTCCTGGGTGTTCGATACGCCGGGGGAGTTTGAATATTTTTGTGTTTTGCATCCGCAGATGATTGGGAAGGTGGTGGTGACGCAGTAGACGCTCTTTATCCAGCCGACAAAATCAAACGCCGCTCAGGGGATCTTTGCATAAACAGGATGACGTCGAAGATTCGACCTGGCTCTGTACTGAGTTCAGGATAGTTGCTCTGGAGAATTGCCTCGGTCAGCAGCGCTTTATTGTCGCGCCAGCATTGGCCCAAGGAAAATGGTAGATGGCAAATGCGCTGGCCAGCGGCTCTATAGGCGTTTTTTGGTAGAAGGTACTGTGTGCCGCTGAACCCGGATATTCCTGCACGTTGCAAACCCTTTCTGACCTGGCTGTCAAACGCGGGCATGAATCCAGTGATCAGTAGTAAAGCCTTCATTGGATAAGTGACGTTGGTATTGTTGATGAAGAGCGCATGCGCCAACGCCTCGAGGATACTTAGCAATTCAGTATCAAATTGGTTGAGCGAGCTGAAGGGTGTCTCTCGGATGAAGTTTCGACCGCCCGCAGGGTCTAGATCCAAAGCATCCAGTCCGATGCGGTCGAGGCACACAAGCCTGGAATGCAGCGCCTTGCTGCTCAGCGCTGCAGCGATGTGCTGAGTTGGACGGAGTATCGGAGCCTTGCGCGTACACGCTCCCCAGTTGGCCAATGCGGCGTATAAGGCCTCAGCGAGCTCGCCAGCACGCTCTATTGAAACATCAGCGGCAAGGTACCGACTGGAAATTTTGCGTACGTGAGCAAAATCAGCATGGTAAGAGGCGTTGAACGCATTGATTGCTGATTTGATATCGGTAGTCTGGCCAATCAACTGAAGCATTGTCTTTATCCGGATTGAAGTGAGCTGCGGAGCGAACAGAGCATATCGATACAACTGATAAGGGCAAGTGCCCGGACAGCCTGATCGCCACTTCAGGAAGTGCTCAGGTTGTAAACGAATCCAATTGTTCGTTCTCAGCCAGCGCCTTTACTGACGAGCACACACTTTTTCACAAAGACCTCCCGGGATCCAATCGGTGGCAGAATCTCCCTGACTTGAACGTTCAGGAGAACATCATGCTTCGTGTGTTTGAACGAAGACTCGACCCTTTCCCGCCTGACGAGGTGCCACCGCCACCCAACGGTCTGGCTAAATTTCTCTGGGCCTGCACTCGCGGCGCTCGCGGCTACATTCTGGCATTGGCGTTGCTCAGCGCTGCTGTGTCGATCTATGAAGCGTGGCTGTTTTCCTTCCTCGGCCAGGTCGTCGATTTGCTCTCCACGTGGCAGGCCGGCGGCGAAGCGGCGGTGCAGGAGAGCCGTGTGTTGTGGGGCATGGGCATCGTCATGGTCTTGAGTGTCGGGCTGGTGGCGTTGCGCACCATGGTCCAACACCAGATTCTGGCGATTAACCTGCCGCTGCGCCTGCGCTGGGATTTCCATCGGCTGATGCTGCGGCAGAGCCTTTCGTTTTTCTCCGACGAGTTCTCCGGCCGGGTCACGACCAAAGTCATGCAGTCGGCGCTTGCCGTGCGCGACGTGCTGTTCACCATGATCGAGATTCTGCCGGGGATTGGCGTGTACTTCATCGCGATCATTGCCCTGGCTGGCGGTTTTGCGCTGAAGCTGATGTTGCCGTTTCTTGCTTGGGTCGTGCTGTTCGGTCTGGCCATGTGGTACTTCGTGCCGCGCCTGGGCAAGGTCGGCCAGGAGCAGGCCAATGCGCGGTCGATGATGACCGGGCGTATCGCCGACGCGTACACCAACATCACCACCGTGAAGCTGTTTTCCCACTCCAACCGCGAAGCGCACTTTGCGCGGGCGGCGATGGAAGATTTCAAGCAGACCGGTTTTCGCCAGATGCGTCTGGTCAGTCTGTTCGAGATCGTCAATCAGGCCTTGGTGGTGGCATTGATCATGTCCGCCGGCGGCTATGCGCTGTGGCTGTGGCACCAGGGCGACGTCGGCGCCGGTGCGGTGGCGGCGATTACCGCCATGGCGTTGCGGATCAATGGCATGTCGAACTGGATCATGTGGCAAATGACCTCGCTGTTCGAAAGCATCGGCACCGTTCAGGACGGCATGGCGACGCTGACCCAAGGCACCAAAGTGCAAGACGCGCCGGATGCCGGCGTGCTGGTCACTTCTGGCGGCGCGGTGACGTTCGACAAGGTCAAGTTCAACTACGGTGGCGAGCGTCAGGTGCTCGATGGCCTGAGCCTGAGCATTCGTCCCGGTGAAAAAATCGGTCTGGTAGGGCGCTCAGGTGCGGGCAAATCGACGCTGATCAACCTGCTGCTGCGTTTCTATGACGTCGACAGCGGCGAGATTCGTATCGATGGCCAGAACATTGCGCACGTGACCCAGGACAGCCTGCGCAGCGCGATTGGTATGGTCACCCAGGACACTTCGCTGCTGCACCGTTCGATTCGCGACAACATCGCCTACGGCCGGCCCGATGCTACCGACGCACAGATCCGCCGCGCCGCTGCCAATGCGCAGGCTGATGAGTTCATCAGCCAACTCAGCGACCGCCAGGGCCATACCGGCTACGACACTCTGGTAGGTGAACGCGGGATCAAGCTGTCGGGCGGCCAGCGGCAACGGGTGGCGATCGCCCGGGTGATGCTGAAGAACGCGCCGATCCTGCTGCTGGACGAAGCCACCAGTGCACTGGACTCGGAAGTCGAAGTGGCGATTCAGGAAAGCCTCGATGACATGATGCAGGGCAAGACCGTGATCGCGATCGCACATCGACTGTCGACGATTGCAGCGATGGACCGGCTGATTGTCATGGATGACGGACGCATCATCGAGCAGGGCACCCATTCCGAATTGCTGGAGAAGAACGGCGTGTATGCGCGGCTGTGGGCGCATCAGAGTGGCGGGTTTCTGGGTGAAGACAAAGGCGTGGTTGAGGCTTTGGATCAGGCGTAAACGGGCAGGGCACATGGCCGGGGCATCTTGTGGGTTCCCGGCCGATTTGCCTCGGTTCATTCAAGCCAGATCGACACTCGCCATCATTCGAACGCTGGCAAACGTCGATTCGTTTCTCGCCTGATCGAGCGTTGTCAGTGTGTTGATCGATGATGGCGGCGTTATCCGTTTACGACTCATTGCAGAACCTGAGCGCTCGTCGCTCGGCGGCACCCCAAAGTGCTCGCGATAGCATTTTGAGAAATGCGGTGTGGAGGCAAAACCGCAGACATACGCCAGTTCCACGATCGACAGCGAGGTTTGCTTGAGCAGTTGTCGCGCGCGAATCAGCCGCAACTTCAAGTAGTAGCGTGACGGCGTGCATTGCAGGTATTTCTGAAACAGCCGCTCCAGCTGTCGGCGTGACAGATCGACGTATTCGGCAAGGTTGTCCAGCTCGATCGGTTCCTCAAGATTGGCCTCCATCAACGCAACGACTTCTTGCAGCTTGGGCTGATGCGTACCGACCACATGCTTGAGCGGTACGCGTTGATGGTCCTGCTCGTTGCGGATGCGCTCGTAAACAAACATCTCCGAGATGGCGGCTGATAACTCACGACCATGATCGCGGGCGATCAGGTGCAGCATCATGTCCAGCGGCGCTGTTCCTCCGGAACTGGTAAAGCGGTTGCGGTCGAGGGTGAAGAGGCTGGTGCTGACGTTTACGCGTGGGAAAGCTTCCTGCATGGCCGCCAGAAATTCCCAATGCACGCTGCACTCATAACCATCGAGCAATCCGGCTTTGGCGAGTGCCCAGCTACCGGTGCACACGCCGCCCAAGCGTCTGGATTGGCGCGCCAGGGCTTGCAGCCAAGTGGTGTGCTCACGGGTGATCGCGCTCTGGATGCCGACCCCGCCGCAGACAATCACCGTGTCCGCCACGCCGGGGTTGCTCCACGAGGCGTCCGGCGTGATCGGGACCCCGTCGCTGGCCCAGACCGGCGCTCCACCGGGGCTGAAGGTATGCCAGCGATACAGCGTTCGCCCCGACAATTGATTGGCCATGCGCAGTGGTTCGACGGCGGATGCCAGCGACATGAGGGTGAATTTATCCAACAGCAGAAACCCGACGGATTGGGTCTTACCGTCGGCCACGGAGGGGGTCGATGACATCGTGTCCTCACAGGAATCGGTCTGAGATGCAGGCGTCGGTCATTCCCTTGGTCTTCGCCAAGGGAATATCGGCTTCGGCGTGAACGCCTAGCCCACCGAGGTTGCGCGTGCCGCCGGGGCAGGGTGACGCGAAGTCATCAGGCCGATAAAGGAGATTGCCAGCGCCAGGCCAATGGTGGTGGTGACTTCGGTGCGGTGCTGCGGGGTGATCATCATGACCGCCAGCGCCGCGCAGATGAAGCCGATCACCAGCCACGTCAGCCACGGGAACAGCCACATGCGGAAGGTCAGCTCGACCTTGCGCTGTTGCAATATCCGCCGCATGCGCAGCTGCGACACCGCAATCGCCAGGTACACCAGAAGGGCAATCGCCCCGGAACTGGCCAGCAGGAACTCGAACAGCCCGGCGGGCATGAAGTAGCTCCACACGGTGATCGACGCACCCAGCACGGTGCTGGCGATCACGGCGGCGCGTGGCACACCGGCCGCGGAAGTCGCCTTCAGCGCTTTCGGTGCATCGCCGCGACGGCCCAGCGAGTACAGCATGCGCGAGGCAATGTAGATCGAGGAGTTCATGCAACTGGCCACGGCGATCAGCACGACAACGTCGACCATGAACTTGGCGTTTGGAATGTTCATGATTTCCAGGGCGCGCTGATACGAGCCCACCGAGGCCAGCAACGGATCATTCCAGGGCACCACGGAGATGACCACGAAGATCGACAGCAGGTAGAACACGCCGATGCGCCAGATCACCGAGCGGGTGGCCTTGGCGATGTTCTGCGCCGGGTTATTCGATTCGGCGGCCGCGATGGTCACCGCTTCAGTGCCGATGAAGCTGAACATGATCGTGATGAAAGCGCCGACCACCGCCGACAAGCCGTTGGGCGCAAACCCGCCGTGCTCGGCCATCAGGCCGCTCAACCCGCTGACTTCGCGGTCGGGCACCCAGCCCATCAACACGGCAAAACCGACCCCGATGAAGCCGATGATCGCCACAACCTTGGCCATGGCGAACCAGAACTCGAATTCACCATACTTGGACACGCTGAACAGGTTGGTCACCACCAACGCAATGATCGATCCCAACGCGAACAGCCAGGCATCGACCTGCGGAAACCATTGGTGCAGCACATGCCCGGCCGCCAGTGCTTCGATGGGAATCACCAACACCCAGAACCACCAGTACAGCCAACCGATGGTAAAACCGGCCCAGCGGCCGATGGCCTGGTCGGCGTAGGTGGAGAACGAACCGGTGTCCGGATTGGCCACCGCCATCTCGCCGAGCATGCGCATGACCAGCACGACAAGCAGACCTGAAAACAGATAGGCGAGCAGCACCGCCGGCCCTGCTGCGGCAATCGCGTGTCCTGAACCGACGAACAAACCGGCGCCGATAATCCCGGCGATGGACAACATTGTGACGTGACGAGGCTTGAAGCCCTGCGCCAATTGGCTACTCGAATCCATGGAGTTCGGGCTGATCATCGGTATTTTTATTCTCTGCTGATCGACATTTAAGCAATTGACCGGGCACACGACCGAGCACCATCGTTGCCTGCTGAAACTCCCGAAAGAAGCCCGTCCAACCGCCGCAGTTCTTATCAACCCCATGATCTGACCGGGATTGTTTTGATAGGAAGACACGGCACCTTAGCCGGCCTTGCTGCCGATTCAATAGCCTGATTGCGCCATGATCGTGTCTGATATCGACATGTGAATACCATCAGGTCGTATTGGAGACCTGTCGGTCACGCAAGGCTCTGGCAATCAAAACCCAGATTGACCAAGTCATGTTCGTTTTTGAGATGGGGCCTGAATTCGACGGTGAAGCCAAACTGGGCCCCACAAGTCAGGCTCTCTATACTGGCCTTCCAGGATGGTAAATAGAGCACAACCTATGCCCGTCGCACCCAATCAAAATTCCCCGGTCATTTTGGTCCCGGCTCAACCAAGCGACGTGGAAAATCTTGTAGCCATTCGAATTGAGGCCATGCGCGAAAGTCTGGAGCGTGTCGGGCGATTTGATCCGGTGCGTGCGCGTGAGCGGTTTCTTGGCGGTTTTGACGCTCGCAACACACGCTATATCGAGGTATCTGGAGAGAGGGTTGGTTTTGTAGTGGTCAAGCATCACCACAATGAACTCTTGCTCGACCACTTGTATGTGAGACCGAGCGCGCAAGGATCAGGTGTAGGGGCTGCTGTTCTCACTCAGATTTTCAAAGAGGCGGATGCGGCTGCGCTCCCTGTTAAAGTTGGCGCTCTCAAAGAAAGTGCTTCGAATCGCTTTTATACCCGCCATGGCTTCCAATTCACCGAAAGCAGTGAATTCGACAATTATTATGTGCGTCAGAGTGTTCCGGCGAAACAACGGTAGAAAGCGTTCTCAGGCTCGGTATATCCAGTAAACTTGGCGTCAATCTCGCGCCTTAGAGCGCCTGGGTATACAGAAGGAAACCGCCATGCTTGAACTCGAACCGCTGTGCTTCTCGTCCGACTGCCCTAGCCGGGCTTTATTCGAGCAGATCGCTGATAAATGGTCGATGATGGTATTAGCCGTGCTTGATGACGGTCCGCAACGCTTCAACGCGATCCGTCGTCGCCTGCAAGGCGTCACCCAAAAAGCGCTCACGCAATGTCTGCGCCGGCTGGAGCGCAACGGCCTGGTATCGCGCGAGGTGATTTCGCTTTCGCCAGTCGCGGTGCAGTACCAAATCACGCCGCTGGGCCGCACGCTGCAACAACCTTTTCGAGCACTGCATGAATGGACGCTCGCCAAGTTGCCGGAGGTTGATGCTGCCCGGCAGAAGTTCGACGCCGCTGCAATCGGACCAACAAGTACGTAGGGAAGGTTGCTTCACTGGATTACTTGAACGCGTTGTCGGCCGCCCATGCTGCGCTTCGGAACTTGTCATCCGATGGCTTGAAAAACACCGAAGATCTCAATCGAACCAGCGCGATCATGTAAGCATGAAACTCTGCCAACACTTTTGTTGTTGGCAGTGCGCTGGTTTTTGCCTTTCAACCGCGGGCAATCAATCTCGATACCTGCTTCAAACGAACCTTCACATCGATTGCTCAGGCCGTTCGATCATGAACGCAGAGCGTCCTGCTCTTGCGCGCGAGGCCCCTGTATACGGCTCGCCAGCCCCTACGCCGCCGACCATTTCCTGACGGTAGGTATCCTCAGACCTACCAGGTGTACGAACGGTGCCTAATTGACGCCAGGTTTATTATTGATACCTTGTCGACTGTCCTCATTTGAGGGAAGCGGTCCGAACCGGACCCTTCGTTCGCCACTCTTGCCGGCGGCTTGCAGCCAGCCAATCGAGCATCCAACAGAAGCATTTCTTTGGTCGAGCCGCACTTGAGAAATCGTTAGGCACGGGCGGACATTCAATAAAATTTATTCTGAGGAAAGTATGGGAAATTTTAAGCTTCTAACCCCCTTGAACAACGAAGAGCTCACTTTCAGAAATCGGGTGTTCATGGCGCCGATGACAAGAGGTCGATCCAAGGATCAGGTGGCCAACGAATTGACTGCGACCTATTACGCACAGCGTGCCTCGGCGGGCCTTATTTTTACCGAAGGCACCCAGATCAGCGCCCAGGCCGTCGGCTGGACGAATACCCCAGGGATCTATACGCCTGAACAGATTGCGGGCTGGAAGAAGGTAACTCAGGCAGTTCATGAAGCCGGCGGCCTCATTTTCGCCCAGCTTTGGCACACCGGTAGAGCATCTCATCCTGATTTTCATGGAGGAGAACTCCCGGTCGCGCCATCGTCAGTCCCCTTCAATAGCCAGGCGTTCACGCCAGAAGGCATCAAACCCTCGGTGACCCCACGCGAACTGACCATTGATGAAATCAAGTCCACCATTGCGGACTACGAAAAAGCTGCACAGGCCGCGAAAGATGCGGGCTTTGATGGTGTAGAGATACACGGTGCCAATGGTTATCTGCCCGCGCAGTTTCTGGAAGACGGCTCAAACAAACGCACCGACGAGTACGGCGGTACCATTGAGAAGCGGGCGAGGTTCTTGCTTGAAGCCACGGACGCTGCGATCAGAGTCTTCGGACCGGCCCGTATCTCGGTCAGGCTGTCGCCGCGCATTCCGTACAATGACATGGGCGACTCCAATCTCGAGCAGACCTACATGTACGCGGTAGAAGCGCTGGAAAAGAGAAACGTTGGAATTCTGCATTTCATGGAACCTGGGACTCTGCCGGAAGGCGCGAAACCCTTGGCGCCCGGGGCTCGCAAGCGGTTCTCAGGAATTTTCGTGTTGAATGTTGGTTATGACCGGAAGTCCGCGGAACAGGCCCTGCAAACCGGTCTGGCCGATGCAGTCACATTTGGCACGCTGTTCATCAGCAACCCTGATCTGCCGGAACGCTTCTTCCTTGATGCGCCGCTGGCTACTGCGGATGCCTCCACTTTTTACAGTGGTTCGGAAGAGGGCTATACCGACTACCCGCCGTTGGCCTAGAGATCGAAGCGCGATTTTCGTTTTGGTACCGACCAACAGTTTGATCATGGACGAGCAACTTGCCGCCTCACGACGGCAAGTTGCTTCAGGCTTTACAGAGTAAATGACAACGCAGAGAAGACCATCCCGCCACTGCCTGCCCAACCCATGCAAAACTGGTCTTTCTCGGCTTCGCCCCGACTCATCGCATCGAAGATGCCGTAGGGGATGGACGCGGTAATGATGTTGCCGGTCTTATGCCCGACGTGGTGCAGCTTGTGATCAATACCGATCAGTTGCCCAATGTGCTCCCACATCTTTGGCGAACCGGTATGAATAAACACTTTATGAACATCTGCTGCAGAGATGTTTTGCAGATTGAAGACTTTTATCGCTTCATTGCGGCCATCTTCATGCAAGGCTGCCGCGTAGGAGTTGAATTGATATTGCCCGCCGGTCGGTGCAATACGGGGAATATCCTCCTCATTGCAGAACAGTTTCCAGTCCGGCAGGGAAATGGTCGACAAGTCACTCAAGTCCGGCCGGTTGATGTACGAGAACTTGAAGTTGCCGGGGGCCTCATGACTGAGGATGGTGACCGTGACGGCTTCGCCAATGGTAAAACTCGGAAACTTGTAAGCCAGTTCCGCCGACGACTGTAAAGAGAAGTTCTTGGGCATGACCGGCCCGCCAGCAGACATGCCAAATTCCATATTGACGATCGCCGCGTAGCGAATCTCGCCGGCCTGCATCTTACTGTTGATGACATCCATGGCAGTCACCCAGCCATTGCAGGCGTCCACCACATCGAAGTTTCTGCAGCTCAGGCCCAGCGCCTTGGCGATGAACGTACTGTTGGCCGGCTCGATGAAGCCTCGCGTAACGTTCGGATAGATCAACAGATCCAGGTCGGTCTTGTCGATATTGGCCTGGGCGAGCGCGGAGTTGAATGCAGTCTCCATCAGTTGCATCGGCGTTTCGTCGGCGCCCAGCCAGTGGCGCGTGCCGCTGCCGCTTTTTTCAAGCAACTTGCTGATGGTCTTCAATGTTTTTGGCAAGTCTTCCTGGAAGGTATCTTTAGAGTGTTCCTCAACCAGGTTTATAACGTCTTGATTGCTGATAATGCGTGACGGGAGAATCCCGGACAGCCCAACTATTTTCATATGACTTCCTTGTTGAAAGTATGCATCCGTGGGCAATGGCTGCGGATGAGCAAACCCTTACTCATCCCTGTAAGGAGCCGCTGGCGGCAATACTTTTAGCACAAAGAAAATGCGGATCAAGGACGTTGCTCGTTATTTGCCTCAATCGAATTGAATCATGACCTGGGTCAATTTAACGGCTTTCCAGTTAATCGAAAAAACAGTCGGGCGGACCCTCGCGACGCGGTTGGCATCTGTGTTTGATGTCGTCGGCTATCGGCGAAAAGGACACACCTGAAGGGATAAACACCCCTCAATAGCCAATTTTCGTCACGTGGTTGCGTAAAAGCCCCAAGCTGGCCCTAAAATCCTCGAAAACCGAGGGAACTATTAACGTCCACCAACAGACTGAGCTGCTGTTGCGACCTTCATGCAAACGTCGCACGAAACGATTTCTACAATAAATGGAGCACACAATGGGCAGGGCACGCGATGAGTTTGATTTCTGGTGGGGTACTTCTGGGTCGTGGGTGGAACCGCCGAATGTGCGCCGCAGCGGCACCAGCGGTGTCCAGTTGATCGTTCAAGGTGACAAGACGTTTTTCGTAAAGCGCCAGACCGGCCATTTGTTCCGCAGTTTCCGTTACCCCACTGGCCGACCCACCGCACTGCGTGAAGGCGTTGCCCTTTCAAGACTCGAAGAGCTGGGCGTGAATGCGCCAAGACCGGTATTTTATGGCGCGAGAAAAGTCGACGGCGTATGGCAGGGGGTCTTGGTTACCAAAGACCTGGGCGGCTTCATCGATCTGGATACCTGGTATAGCCAGGGCGCTGCAAGCCTGTTGACCACAGAGCAACATCTGCGACTTCTTGAACGTTTGGCGCAAATGCTGGCGCGGATGCACTCGGGCAAATGGCAGCACGGTTGCATGCGCTCCAAACACATCTTTATCAAGGCGTCGATTACCGACACAGACTTCGATTTCGAACTGGCGCTGCTTGACCTGGAGAAATCTCGCGGTCGTGCTACGGCAATGGGCGCGGCGCGTCACGACATTCCTCAACTCAGACGGCATTCTTTCTGGGATGAATCGCAGTGGCGGCATTTCCTTTCGAGCTATGAGCAGGCCAGTGGTAGAACCCTGTAAGCAGGTGTGCAAAGCCATTGGTTAGAACAGGCTGTGGTGCGTGCTCAGCACATAAGTCACGCACCAGACTCCTGTGAATAATTACCACTGACCGCTTCCGAGGCAGGCGATTATTTCCCAGCCACTGAATTCCCACCAGGAATAGCGCTCATCAGAGCAACTTCTGGCCAGGCTGGCCGTCTGGATTTCTCCGGCTTTTCGCTGGGTTGAGAAAGGTGTGTCAATCGAGGCGGTCGCCTGCTTGACCGTCTGTGGAGCAGTGATGGTGGTTGGATGGAGGGCAGCGTTTGTGGCCGTTGCGGCGAGAGCGAGCGTCGCCGCGATGGCCAGAGTAGTCATGGACTTTTTCATGTTCGAATCCTTTCAGTTAGCTGACAGCGGGCTTATACATAGGCCCCGACCTGCCTTCTGAACAGATCGGGCATTCGCGTAATGTCACGCCAGAAAAGCCTACCACTGCGCTATCTATGGAACAGTCGCACAACTGCGCTATTGACAACTTGTTGAACGGCCGGTCTTCGCCATGGGCGCTGGATCAGAGTCAAATAATCTGAACCCCGCCCGAACGCCCACGCCTAACGATCAGCTTGTGTTCATTCGCACAGGCCCGGTGCCAATACCGGCACATTCCGAGAGGTGGTCAACGTGGCTAAAGACGAGAAGAAAAGCAAAAAAGACGACGCTTCGAAAGCCAGCAAGGACTTGAAAGACAAAAAGTCTTCGCCGGAAAAGAAATCAGCGGCAGCTTCGGCGCTTTCCAAGTCCTCCGACAAGAAAGACAAGAAGAAAGACGCCGAACCGAAAAAGTCTGCGAAAAAAGCCGATAGCAAGCCGGAAAAGGCCAAGGATGCTAAGAAGGCTGACAAGCCGGCGAAAAAGAAGAAGTAATACCTGCGACTCGCCAGGGCTTTACGCCCTGGCATCCCTCAGATCGCTCTTCAAGCCGTTTCTTCAACCCTGCGTGCGTCCCCCAGCGAATCACGCTGCATCGACTGCAGGTTTTTCTCGATGGTTTCGCACAGGGCTTCCATCTGGATTTGGTGCTCGCTATGGCGAAACGGGCTTTGCAGGTCAGTACCGATGCGTTCGATGGCCAGCAGCATGAAGCCCACCACCGTCGAGGCCAGCGGGGTGAACCAACCCAGCGATTCCACCAGCCCCACCGGCACAATCAGGCAGAACAGCGAGATAAACAGGCGCGGAAAATACACATAGGGGTAGGGCAGCGGTGTGTTGGCAATTCGCTCCATCCCGCCCTGGCTGTTGGACAGATCGACCATGGTCGATTCCAGCCGTGCCAGCCGAATGCTGTCCAGGCGCCCGGCCTTGTATTCCCGAGCGAGCAACGCCGCGGAACCGGTGAGGATGTCGTTGGCAAAGTTGTTGGTGGTGCCGCTGCGGGCGAATTCATCCGCCGGGATGAACGCGCGGACTTCTTCCGGGCAAGGCTGACCCTGCAGATGCGCGGCGAGGCAGTTGACGTACGCCACATGCCGGCGCAACAGCGTCGCCTTCACCGGGTTCACTTCGTTATCGGGATCATCCAGCAGCGTCAGCACCTGCCGGGCAAAGCTGCGCGAGCTGTTGATCATCATGCCCCACAGCGTGCGCGCTTCCCACCAACGGTTGTAGGCGCTGCTGTTGCGGAAACTGATCAGCACCACCAGAGCAGAACCGAGCAATGTCAACGGCATCAGCGGCAGGTTGATCTTGGCGTTGAGGAACAACATGAAGTCGACGGTGACGGCGATGTCCCAAAGCAATAGCCAGAACAGCGACCAGCCCACGTAGCCCATGGTCTTGATGATCAAACGGTATTTTTTGACGATGGCTGCTTTCAAACGGAAACCTCGTGGCGAGCGGTAAGCGTTAACGCCCTAGCTCCGACGCTGGTTCGGGGGTAAAGGTTCGGTGTCGAGTGAGCTTCTTGGTTACGACAATTTTCAGGCAATAAAAAACCCGGTCATTACGCCGGGTTTTTTATTGCCTGCAGTTCTGCCAGAAGTCAGAGCGAAGCTTTCACCTGCAAGCCAAACACCAACGCATTGTCGATGTCCTGACCGGAAAACGCGCCCGGTTCGATGATGTATTGCATGTTCGGGCGCAGCGTCAGCCACGGCGTGGCCTGATAGCCGTAGCCGAGTTCGATCAACTGCTCGCCACTGTCCAGGTTCGGGAACTGCGTGCCATTGGCCATGGCAGCGTCCTGTTGCACGTCGCGGCTGCGCGAGTTAGGCACGGCGCGGCCGTAGCCCAGAGCGATGGTGTCACGCGGGCGACCTTCGAACGGTTTGTACAGCACCAGACCGGTGCCGTACCACTTGCTGAATGGCGAAGCCGCTTCGCTGGCCGCCGAGTATTGGCCGAACGCATGCAGGCTGCGGCCCTCGGACGTTGGCGAACTCCATACGGCCTGATCGATCAGCAGGTAGTGACCGCCACGGCCGGAGACTTCTTTGTCGCTGCCAATGCGTTTCACGTCGGAGCTGTCGTAGTAGTAACCGAGCTTGTATTCGCCAGGCAATTGGCCCGCGTGCTTGTACACCAGTTCGATCGGCACCACGGTGCCGGTGGTGTGTTTCGGGCCCAGATGCCAGGCGCGGCTGGAGTTGCCGTTGCTTTCCGGATCGACGTTGAACGCGGCCACGCGCAGTTGCCACGATGGCGACAAGTCGTATTTCACCCGCACGCCCAGGTGCGCGTTGGGGTAGTTGGTCCAGCCACTGCCGCCGGACATGTTCAGCGGATGGCCGCAGAAACCGGCGTTCATGAAGTTGCACAGAATGCCGCTGTCGAGGCCGCCGAGGTCGTTGCCCATGGCCATGTAACCCAGCTTCACGTTGAGCGCCGGGGTGAACAGACTGCGCTCATAGCTCAGTTCGGTCAGGCGGGTGTAGAGGCCGCCGTAGTTTTCCTGGATCGGCAGACGGTTGCCAACCAGATCTTCGGAGGCGCTGTTGCCGCGGCGGTCGTTGATGGTCAGCTGAACCTTGCCGGCGTTCTCTACGCCATACAGCTTGCTCAGGTCGAACTGCGCGCCGAGCTTGATGTTCTGCGAATAACGACCGGAGCGGTGCAGGCCGCCGTCGGCGTTGTAAGCCATTTCGCCGGTGTAATCGCCGGTGAACTTGATGCCGTCTTCGTCCATCTGGTGGCGCAGGCCACCCCAGTCACCGGTCAGGGTGTTGCGGGTCAACAGGTTCGAATCGGTATCGGCGAAGGCGGGCAGGGTGGTGCAGGTCAGGCCCAACAACACGCCGTTGACCCAGCCGTTACGAGTAAAACCAAACATGGAGATCTTCCTGCTCAAAGCTGTAGCGATATCGGAAAGCGGCGCGGCACCCTCAGGTGCCGCGCGCAAAAAGAAAGCGCCCGTGTTCAACACGGGCGCTGCGGTTTACGGCAAGGCGTAAGCCATCACGTAGTCGCCGCGATCGGTCGACTGACGTGCACCACCAGCGGTGACGACGATGTACTGCTTGCCGGTCTTCGGCGAAACGAAGGTCATCGGGCCGCCCTGACTGCCAACCGGCAGACGCGCTTTCCACACTTCTTCGCCATTGGCGCTGTTGAAGGCGCGCAGGTAGAAGTCCTGGGTGCCGGCGATAAAGATCAGGCCACCTTGGGTCGACAGGGTGCCGCCGAGGGTTGGCAGACCGATCTTGATCGGCAGGTGCATGCGAATGCCCAAGGGACCTGTGTCTTCAACGGTGCCGACCGGAACCTGCCACGCGACTTTCTGGGTCTTCATATCAATGGCGGTCAGAGTGCCGAACGGCGGAGCCTGGCACGGAATGCCGGCCACCGACAGGAAGCGGTTTTTGTTGACCGCGTAAGGCGTGCCTTTGAGCGGTACCGCGCCCATACCGGTGTTCAACGCTTCGCCACCGGAGGAAGCTTGAGCCTTGTTCTGCGACGGGATCATCTGAATCCACAAACCCAGGCGCATGTCGTTGACGAAGATGAAACCGTGCACCGGGTCAGTGGAGATGCTGCCCCAGTTCATGCCGCCCAGGGAACCCGGGAAGCTCAGGGATTTATCGGTACCGGGCGCGGTGTACAGGCCGTCGTAACGCATCGATTTGAAATCAATCCGGCACAGCAACTGGTCGTACGGGGTGGCGCCCCACATGTCCGACTCAGTCAGATGCTGGGCACCGATCTGCGGCATGCCCACCGATTTTGGCTGGGTTGGCGAGTACGGTTCGTTCGGGATGTTCGCGGCTTTGACCGGGACTTCTTTAACCTCGGTCAACGGTTTGCCGGTGGCACGATCGAGCACGTAGATCTGCCCGGCCTTGGTGCCGATGACCAGCGCCGGAACGCTTTTGCCGTCCTTGGTGAAGTCGATCAGGCTCGGCTGCATCGGCAGGTCGAAGTCCCAGAGATCGTTGTGCACGGTCTGGAACACCCAGCGTTCATCACCGGTGGTGGCGTCCAGCGCGAGGATCGAGGCGCCGTAGGTGTGATCGAGTTTGCTGCGCTCGACACCATAGATGTCGGTGGACGAGCTGCCCATTGGCAGGAACACGGTGTTGGTTGCCGGATCGTAGGACATCGGCGCCCAGCTGTTCGGCGTGCTGCGCACATACGTGCTGCCGTCGGCCGGGGCCTTTTTGTCCTGCGGGTTGCCCGGGTCGAAGGCCCAGCGCATGGCGCCGGTGATTACGTCGAAACCACGGATCACGCCGCCCGGCATGTCGGTTTGCACGTTATCGGCTACGCGACCGCCGACCACCACAGTGGTGCCGGCCATCAGCGGAGCGGAGGAGAGCTGGTAGTAGCTGTCCGGTACGTCACCGAGACCGGCCTTCAGATCAACCTGGCCGTTGTTGCCGAAGCCCTGGCAGAACTCGCCGGTGTCGGCATCGACCGCGATCAGGCGGGCGTCGATGGTGTTGGTCAGCAGACGGCGCTGGCAATTGGCGGCCGGCGCCGGTTTGGCTTCGATGATGCTCGAATTGCTTGGCTGAGCGATGCTTTTGGTCGCATCGAAATAGGCCATGCCACGGCAACGCTGCCAGACTTTGGATTTGGCGTTGATCGCGTTCTTCCACAGCTCTTTGCCGGTGTCGGCATCCAGCGCGATCAGGTTGTTGTGCGGGGTGCAGATGAACACCTTGTTGCCGATCTGCAGCGGAGTGAGCTGGTCTTCGGCACCGTTGCCATCGCTCTCGGCGACGTCACCGGTGTGGTAGGTCCACGCTACTTTCAGCTTGTCGACGTTGTTGCGGTTGATCTGGTCCAGCGCAGCAAAGCGGCTGCCGCCCTCGGTATTGCCGTAGTGCGCCCAGTCTTTTTGCGCCTTGTCTGGCTCAACCGGGGTCAGGCCTGGGCCAGTGCCGGTGGCAGCGACGGTCGGATGCGCGACGAACATATTGCCGGCAGCCACCGCCAGTCCCACGGCCAGGACAGCGGCAACGGCGTAAGCGCCACGACCCGGAACACCACCGTTGGCACGCTTGAGCAGCGGATAGACCAGCGTCACCGCCAGACCCACGGCGCTGAACATGAACAGACGCGAAAACACCGGCCAGAACACCAGCCCGGCATCGCTCACCGCCCAGATCGCTGTCCCCACCAGAAACGCTGCAAACAGCCAGGCGCCGGCCGTCTTGAAGCGAGCGATCAGCAGACCGGAAACGGCCATCACCAGACCGCCCACGAGGAAGTACCACGACCCTCCCAGGCTGACCAGCTTCACTCCGCCAGCCGCAAGTGCCAGGCCGAGCAGGGCGATGATCACCCCCAGCCCGACCAGAATGAATTTTGATATGCCCGAGAGGCGTTGACTCTGCTTCACGTTGAATGTCCCGTTGAAATGAGGCGTGCATTATATAGATAGGTAACTACCTAGTTAAATCACTAATTCAGTAATGAACTGTTGTTCATTGCGAAATCCCCGTCCTGAGCGGGGACCTGCGCTTTCAAGGGCCTGGAAAGATATTTTGAATGCCTGAAAAAGCGCCTTTTTGTCAGAAAAAATGGGAGTTATGACAGCTGCCGTCATCAACCACGGTTATTGCGCAGAATCGAAAAATTCAACGCCGCCGCTACACACAGCCAGGCCAGATACGGAAACAGGATCAACCCGGTGATCAAATCCAGGCGCAACGCCATAAACACCATCACCGCGACCACCAGCCACAACAGCAGCAGAATCACCATGGCGGCGGCCACCTGATGCGCGCCGAAGAACACCGGCGTCCACAACGTGTTCAAGGCAATCTGCGCGGCCCATAGCGCCAGTACTGTCTGACTGCCAGGAATCAGGCTCAAGCGATAACCGGCCCAGGCCAGCAATAGATAGATTATTGTCCAGGCCACCGGAAACGCCCAATTGGGTGGAGTAAATCCGGGTTTATTGAGCCCTTCGTACCATGGCCCGGGTTTGAAAATCACCCCGGTAGTCGCCGCAGCGCCGCACGCGATCAGAAAAATCAGAAACGTCACCATTTATCACTCCTTGGCCGCAGCCACTCTCTCTGGGATTTCAGCGCCGCAACGGTCGCTCATTTGGATTTCATCGCCATCAGGTCGCTGACCCGCGCCACCAGCGTGTCGACGGCAAACGGCTTGGTCAGCACCTGCATGTCCGGGCCCAATTGACCGGCGCCAATCACCGCGTTTTCTGCGTACCCGGTAATGAACAGGGTCTTCAGATTCTGGCGGATTTCCCGGCCGGCATCGGCCAGTTGCCGACCGTTCATGCCGCCCGGCAAGCCGACGTCGGTGATCAGCAAGTCGATGTGTATGTCCGAGCGCAACATCTTCAGCCCGACCACACTGTCAGCGGCCTCTATCAAGGTGTAGCCGAGATCGCCGAGCACGTCAGTCAGCAGCGCACGCACCGTAGGCTCGTCGTCCACCACCAGAATCGTCTCGCCAGACTTGGGCAAGGCTGCCGGCGTGTTGTCCTTGTGATCCTGATTCGGCACGGGCTCGCCATGGTAGCGCGGCAGATAAATGCACATCTCGGTGCCCTGACCGACCTGCGAATGCACGCGCACCTGGCCACCGGACTGCTTGGCGAAACCGTAGATCATCGACAACCCCAACCCCGTGCCCTGGCCCAGCGGTTTGGTGGTGAAGAACGGGTCGAAGGCTTTGGCGATGACATCGGCGGTCATGCCGGTGCCGGTATCGGTCACGCACAGGCACAGGTATTCGCCCTCGGGCATGTCCAGGGTGCGCGCCGTCTCGCAGTCCAGCGCACGGTTGGCCGTTTCGATGGTGATGCGCCCGCCATCCGGCATCGCATCGCGCGCGTTGATGCAGAGGTTGAGCAGGGCGTTCTCCAACTGGCTGGCATCTACCAGCGTTGGCCAGAGCCCCGGCGCGCCGCGGGTTTCCAGAACGATGCTGGGGCCGACCGTACGCTGGATCAGTTCGGTCATGCCGGTCATCAGCGTGTTGACGTCGGTCGGCCGCGGATCGAGGGTCTGGCGTCTGGAGAACGCCAGCAGACGGTGGGTCAGGGCGGCGGCTCGCTTGACTGCGCCCTGGGCGGTCACCATGTACTTGTCGACCTCATTCAGCCGGCCCTGGCTGATGCGCGCGCCCATCAACTCCAGCGCGCCGGAAATGCCGGCCAGCAAATTGTTGAAGTCATGCGCCAGGCCCCCGGTCAGTTGGCCGACGGCTTCCATTTTCTGCGACTGACGCAGTTTCTCTTCGGCTTGCATCAGCTCTGAAGTGCGCGATGACACGCGCTGCTCCAGCGTATCATTGAGCGCGCGCAACGCGGCGATGGCGCGGTCGCGCTCCGCTTCGACATTGCGCCGTTCCTCGACATCGATCAGCACGCCGGGAAAGCGCAGCGGCGTTCCATCATCGGCACACTCAACACGGCCGTTGGCCTCGATCCACTGATATTTGCCGTCTGTGCGGCGCACACGGTACTGGTGGGAGTAGGCGCCACCACGGCCGATGGCTTCGTTGATCGCGGTGGTCAGGCCATCCTGGTCTTCGGGATGCACGGTCACCATGACTTGTTCGAGGCTGAGCCCTTCGCGGCCCAGCGCCGGGTCGAGGTCAAACACCCGGGCGAATGCTTCGTCCACGGCAAAGCGGTCGGTGAGCAGGTCCCAGTGCCAGGTGCCGATGATCGCACCGGCGGCAAGCGCCAGTTGCACACGCTCGACGTTCTCCCGCGCCAGCGCTTCACTGGCTCGCAAGCGCTCTTCGGCGTCGCGCCGCTGGGTGACGTCGTTGAACAGGATCGCGATCTGCCGGTCGGCAGGATCGCCGACCCGTACCGCGCGCACGTCGAACCAGCGTTCGAAGGTGTTGGCGTAATTTTCGAAGTTCGCCGGCTCTCCGGTCTTGGCCACGTGGCCATAGGTTTCGAACCAGAAGCTTTCCAGATTGGGCGCGAACTCGGTCACCCATTTGCCGCGCAGGTTGACCCCGCACTGGTGTTCGAACGCCGGGTTGGCTTCGACGAAGTAGTAATCGACGGGTTTATCGTCAGCGTCGAATTTGACCTTGACGATGGCGAACGCCGATTCGATGGTTTCCAGAATGGTGATGAAGCGTGCCTCGCTGCGGGCGAGCGCATCCCGACTGGCTTGCAGTTGCGCCGCCATGTCGCGATCGAGGTCAACGTCCTGCGTGTCGACCAGGGTGCTCTGAAGCGCCGCGCGCAATCGCCTTACCTCTGACTCAAGCGCTTCGCGACTAAGGTGTTCAAGGGTATCCATGTGACCTGCTTTATTGAATGTTCAGGGGCTGGCTTCATAGAGCGCGTAGGCACAACGCGAGCAGTGAACGTCGCGCTCGCAGTGGACTCGAGCGCCAATCATCCGTTGACCGGGCGCGCTGTGCTTAAGTTTCACCACCCGCGCAAGCGAGCGCTCATTTCAGATCGATTCGCCGTTATCCAGGCGCGCCAACAGGTTCTGCCCGCGTTGCCACAGCGCCTCCTGCTTGGCTGGCGGCATGCGGTCGAGGTTCTTGTACATCATCGCCATGCGCTGATTGCCGCGCAGTTGTTCACCGTGGCGCATCAGAAAATGCCAATACAACGCATTAAACGGGCAGGCATTGTCCGCGGTACTTTCGCTGACCTTGTAGGCGCAGCTTCGGCAGTAGTCGGACATGCGATTGATGTATTGGCCACTGGCGCAATAGGGTTTGGAACCGAGGTAACCGCCATCGGCATGCATGACCATGCCCAAGGTGTTGGGCAGCTCGACCCAGTCAAAGGCGTCCATATAGATCGCCAGATACCACTCACAGATCTGGCTCGGCGCGATGCCGGCGAGCAGGGCAAAATTGCCGGTGACCATCAGCCGCTGAATGTGATGCGCGTAGGCATGCTGCAGACTCTGGCCGATGGCCTGGCGCATGCAGTTCATCTGCGTCGCACCGGTCCAGTAGAACTCGGGCAGTGGCCGGTCGTTGCCGAATGCGTTGCCCAGTGCGTAGTCCGGCATTTTCAGCCAGTACACGCCGCGCACATATTCCCGCCAGCCGATCAGTTGCCGAATGAAGCCTTCGGCGGCATTCAGGGCAATCCTGCCGGCCCAATAGGCCGACTCGACGTCGCTGCACAACTGCCGCAAATCCAGCAGGCCAATATTGAGCGCAGCGCTGATGCGCGCGTGAAACAGAAACGGTTCGTCACTGGCCATGGCGTCCTGATAGTCGCCGAATCCTGCCAGGCCAAAATCCAGAAAATACTCCCACAGCGCCTGCGCGTCGGCATGGGTGACCGGGTAGTTGAAGTCGTCGAGTGCGCCATAGTGCTGACTGAAGCGTGCCCTCACCAGGGCGAGCACATCGCGGGTGATCGCGTCATTACCGAAACGGATCGGGTAGGGGGCTTTCACGCCTTTGGGCAGGGCCTTGCGATTCTCCGCATCGAAATTCCACGCACCACCCACCGGCGTGCCGTCGCCATTGAGCAGCAAGCGACTCTTGCGGCGCATCTCGCGATAGAAGAACTCCATGCGCAACTGCTTTTTGCCGGCGGCCCAGGCGGCGAACTCATCGCGACTGCAAAGAAAACGCGCATCGGCGTGCCAATGAATGGGCAAGCCACAGTCCCTGATCGATTGCTCCAGACGCCAGTCGCCGCATTCGGTGACGTGCACTTCTTCGACCTGCAACCGCTGTTGCCAGCGGCGTAATTCCCCCGGCACCGAGCCGCTGTTGTGCGGATCATCCAGGGTCACGTATTCGACATGAACGCCCTGGTCTCGCAGGGCCTGGGCGAAATGGCGCATGGCGCTGAAGATCAGGGCGATTTTTTGTGGATGGTGCGGCACATGGCTGGCTTCTTCCATGACCTCGACCAGCAGCACGCTGTCGCGCTCGCTATCGAGCGTCTGCAATGAAGCCAGCTCAAAGGACAACTGATCGCCCAGTACCAGGCACAACCGACGGTTCTGGTTCATTCACAGCATCCGTTTCATAACGCTGTGGTCAGCGAAAACGGAATCCGCAGCTCTTCGACGGGCCCGCTATCACGCCCGCACATTTCGTCGTGCACGCATTGCTGCACCAGCATGCAGGGGAATGCCGGCACAGTCTGCAGCAGGTCACGCAGATGGGTGATCGAGCGCAGATGCATCGGTTTGGCTGCATCGTCGAGCAAGGTGAACTGGCCGTGATCCAGACGGATGCGGGCCAGATAAAAACCACCTTCAAGCGACAGCAGCTCCAGCTCACGTATTTCGCTGTTGGCCGCACGTTCGGTCAGGGTTTGCAGATTCACGCTTCACTCCTTGCCTACCAGGGCAGGCGTTGTCCATCGTAGGCAAAGAACTGGCCGCTGTCGGCCGCGGTCAATTGGTCAATCAGGTTGAGTAACTGGTCAGCGGCGACATCTGCCGGACGCGCGCTGGAAGCGCCGCGAAAAGGTTGCGACAAGCCCGACACGACTGTGCCTGGATGCAAACTCAGCAAGCGGCTTTGTGGGCGGGTGCGCGCCAGTTCGATCGCCGCCGTCTTGATCAGCATGTTCAGTGCTGCTTTGGAGGCGCGATAGGCGTACCAGCCGCCCAAACGGTTGTCGCCGATGCTTCCGACCTTGGCCGAGAGCATCGCCATCGCCCCTTGGGGAGCGAGCAGCGGCAGAAAATGCCGCAACACCATTGCCGGTCCCAGCGTGTTGACTTGAAACACGGCTTGCAGCGCATCCGCCTCGATCGCGCTGTAGCTCTTTTCTGGCTTGATCCGCTCACGATGCAGCAGACCCGCAGCGTGCACGATCAACTGATAGGGCGCTTCTGCGGCCAATTCGGTGGCTGCGCTGGCGATGGTTTCCGGTTGCTCCAGATCCAGCGCCGGAACGGTACGACGCCCCAGCTCACGAACCCCGGCACAGCGCGGATCCTGACTGAGCTGCTGGCAAAACGCGCTACCGATAGCACCACTGGCACCAATCACCAGTGCGCGATAACCATCGCCCAGGGAAGCCATGCTGAACGGGCTGTTCATTGGTTTTCTCCCGCGCTCTGGCGACGGAAGAACAAGGTCACCTGACCGACTTCAACACCGAGTTTGGACATGCTGGTGCGGTTGATCAGCGTGTCCTCGTCCATCTGGTACATCCAGTCGTCCATGCTCATTTCATAGGTTGAGCCGTCGACCGGCAGATTCAGGCGATAACGCCAGTGCAGCGCATTGCCAGCGACCTGACCTGTAGCGACACCCACCACATCACCCGCACGCCCACTCCAGCGTCCCTGGCCCTCGGGCGTCAGGGTCCAGACGCGGCGTTGGCGCGTGCCGTCGCTGTACAGGAAGCGCTCATCGAGAATCAGGTTGTCGCCTTCACGATGGCTGACGATGTTGACCTCAAAGCGCTTGACCACTTCCCCGGAGCGCTTCTGAAACATCCCCCAGGCTTTCACGGGTTTGCTGAAAAAGCGTTGCAGATCCAGCGCCGGTTGCTGATCGGCATAGTGGCTGACATCCACGCTGCCGCAGCTTGCAACGCCGAGTACCAGAGCCAGTAAGAGCACAAGTCGGGCCATTGCCGTTCTCCCTGAGTGCACAGGTATGGGGGTGAAGTTGGGAATATCGTGCTTGTACAGTGGGTTTATCGTGTACAGGTTTATCGCGCCTGTCGAAGGTCGGAAATCAACTTCGCCGCCCGATCAATTGCAGGAACTCCTGACGCGTCGTGGAGCTGTCGCGAAAAGCACCGAGCATCACCGAAGAGGTCATGATCGAATTCTGCTTTTCGACGCCGCGCATCATCATGCACATGTGCCTGGCTTCAATGACCACGGCCACGCCAGAGGCATCGGTGATCTGCTGAATCGCCTCGGCGATTTGCCGGGTGAGGTTTTCCTGGATCTGCAGACGGCGGGCGAACATGTCCACCACGCGCGCTACTTTCGACAGTCCCAGCACCCTGCCGGTGGGGATGTACGCCACGTGCGCCTTGCCGATAAAGGGCAGCATGTGGTGCTCACACAAGGAATAGAGCTCGATGTCACTGACGATGACCATCTCATCGCTTTGCGATTCGAACAGGGCACCGTTGGTGACATCTTCCAGGCGCATCGAGTAGCCGTTGCACAGATACTGCATCGCTTTGGCCGCACGTTGGGGTGTGTCGAGCAGACCTTCGCGTTCGGGATTTTCACCGACACCGACGAGGATTTCGCGGTAATGGCTGGCTAGTAGTGGGTTCATTCAGGGTGCTCGCGGCAGTGCTGTGCGTGGGGGCCAATCCGTAGCGGAAGAGTTGTACGTAAAGAAGTGCTTTGTATAGGTTTTGTTCAAGATAGGCTGAAAAAATAAACCTGACAATCAATCGGCAATCTTTTTTGTGCAGATGCGAAAACCTCGCAGCGCAGCGCGCGAGGTTGCGGGTGTAGCGGGGGAGAAGAGGAAGCGCTCCCGGTGAGTGGGAGCGCTGTGCGAATTCGCGGAATTATTCGCTGTAGGTCGGGTAATCCACATAGCCTTCGGCATTGCCGCCGTAGACCGTCGCGGGATTCAGTGGATTGAGCGGCCAGTCATTGGCGATGCGCGCCGGCAGGTCCGGGTTAGCCATGAACGGACGGCCGAAAGCCACCAGATCCGCCAGTCCCGATTCAAGCAATTGCACACCGGATTCTGCGTTGTAGCGCCCGGCGTAGATAATCGCGCCATTGAAGGTATCGCGCACTGCACGGCGGAAGGTTTGCGGCATCGCGGGCGCGTCGTCCCAGTCCGCTTCGGCGATGGACAGGTAGGCGATGCCCACATCCTCAAGCACTTTGATCGCTTCGATGTAAGTGGTGTGCGGGTCCTCTTCGACCATGCCCAGATAGGTGCGCGCTTCATCGGTGGTGGTGAACAGCGGCGCGAAACGTACGCCGACTTTCTCTTTACCGATGCACTCGGCGACACCCGACACCACTTCGCGCAGAAAGCGCAGGCGATTGTGCAGCGAGCCACCGTATTGATCGGTGCGCACATTGCTGTGGGCAGAAATGAACTGGTTCACCAGATAGCCATTGGCGCAGTGCAGTTCGATCCCGTCGAAGCCGGCGTCCATCGCATTGCGCGCCGCCTGTATATAGAGCTGAACCAGTTCCTGGACTTCATCGGTGCTCAGTGCTCGCGGCGCGGATGGCGTAACCAGTTCGCCGGCGCCCGGCGCAGTTTCGATGAACACGCTGACTCGCTCGGTGGCGATGGCGGACGCTGAAACCGGTGCCGCCCCATCAGGCTGCAGCGCGGTGTGGGACACACGGCCGACGTGCCAAAGCTGGGCGAATATCACGCCGTCCTGTGCATGCACCGCTTCGGTGACTGTGCGCCATCCGGCAATTTGCTCAGGGGTGTGAATGCCGGGAGTCCAGGCGTAGCCCTGACCGCGAGGCTCGATCTGCGTGCCTTCGGTGACCAGCAGACCGGCGCCGGCGCGTTGCTGGTAATACTCGGCCATCAATGCGTTGGCGACATTGCCCGGTTGTGTGCTGCGCTGGCGGGTGAGGGGCGGCAGGACGATGCGGTTCTTCAGGGTGTGCAGGCCCAGTTTGACGGGGGTGAAGTAAGGGCTGTTTTTCATGTGATTCCTGTTTTGGCCTTATTAGACCAGTCGACTAGTAATGCGGTAAAAAAAACACCGTGCGGGATGCGCACGGTGTCTGGACGCTGGAGGGTTCAGGCCAACAGCTTCAGCAGTTTTTCGGCGACGGCTGCCGAGCTGGCAGGGTTTTGACCCGTCACCAGTTGGCCATCGGTCACCACGTGAACCTGCCAGTCAGCGACTTTGGAGTAGCGGCCGCCGAGACGCTGGAATTCGTCTTCGATCAGGAACGGCACGACATCGGTCAGGCCTACAGCGGCTTCTTCAGCGTTGGTGAAACCGGTGACGTCCCGGCCTTGAATCAACGGCTTGCCATCGGCAGCCACCACGTGACGCAGAACGCCCGGCGCATGGCAGACGAAACCGTGAGGTTTGTTGCTGCGGTCGAACGCTTCGATCAGCGCAATCGAGTGTTTGTCATCGGCCAGATCCCACAGCGGGCCATGGCCACCGGGATAAAACACGGCATCGAAATCCTCAGCGCTGACATCCGCCAGGCGCCCGGTATTAGCCAGCGCCTGCTGAGCAGCAGGGTCCTTGCGGAAGCGGTCGGTTTCAGCGGTTTGCGCATCGGGCTCATCGCTTTTCGGATCGAGCGGTGGCTGGCCGCCGGCCGGCGATACCAGAGAGTGATCTGCGCGCCGGCATCCTTGAAGGCGTAGTAGGGGGCCGCGAACTCTTCGAGCCAGAAGCCGGTTTTCTTGCCGGTGTTGCCAAGCTGATCGTGGGAAGTCAGAACCATCAAGATTTTCATAGAGCGCCCTGTATTGGTCTGGTGTCCTCGACGGGTTCGTCTGCGACACCTCGGAAGGAGTGACAGGCACAGAATAGATTCATATTAGACCGGTCGTCTAGTAAATTTTTACGCCCGTGTTTCCGCGCCATCACTGTGGCAAACTCCTGCCCATCAGAAATATACGACTGGTCTAATGTTTGGTATTTTGCGCCCCATGAAACCGACCTACGACGATACCCGCCAACACCTGCTCGACACCGGCCACCGCATGATGGCCGAAAAGGGCTTCACCAGCGTGGGCCTGAGCGAGATCCTGCAGACCGCCGGTGTGCCCAAGGGCTCGTTCTATCACTACTTCAAATCCAAGGAACTCTACGGCCAGGCGCTGCTGGAGGACTACTTTGTCGGCTACCTGGCAGATATGGAGCGACGCCTGACTCTGCCTGGGCTCAGTGCCTATGAGCGGCTGATGGATTACTGGCAGGGCTGGCAGAACCGCTGCACCCTGGAAGGCCATGGTGATGAATGCCTGGTGGTGAAGTTGAGCGCGGAAGTCGCCGACCTGTCCGAGTCGATGCGCCTGACCTTGCGCGACGGCGCCGAGCGCATCGTTGCGCGAATTACGACGTGCCTGGAAGAAGGGCAGCTGGATAAAAGTTTGCCGCAGACTGACGCTCGGCAACTGGCAGAAACGCTCTATCAACTGTGGTTGGGGGCGAGTTTATTGAACAAACTGCAGCGCACGGGGCAGTCGTTGCAGACGTCGATGGTGATGACCAAACAGCTTTTGCAAAGCTGAGGACACCCACAACCCTTTCTCCCGACCCGCCAAGGAAGCGTAAATGGGCGTGCGACATACTCTTTTTTTTCACATGCCAACAGGTTGCATCTTGGCATTGGCCGGCGTGCTTCTCAGCGGCTGCTCCAGCCACACGGTGCCCCGACCGGTCGAGCGCGACCCTTGCCTCGACGCAGGCCCGGTAAACAGTGTCGGGTACGATCACTGTGTGGCTGAGCGGGATCGCCAAAGGAAGGAAGCGCTTGAAGCGCTGCTTGACGATGACCCGGCTCATCTGCAGCGCTTGCAAGCCATCGAAATGCCCGAGAGCAAGTACCAATCTTCTGATTTCCCGGATACGCCCATCCCCATGTCCTACAGGGGAGTGGATTCGATTTCGCTGGCTGAAAAGCAAGCGCTGCCGTTCAAGGCCCGGATAGTCTGGAAATATTCTTCACCGAGCCTCCAGCCAGAGCGCCGGGACGCCCTGCAGATGGAGAAAATGCAGGTGCTGATCATGGCGGCGGTGCAGGAAAACGGGCTGGCGAAGTGGGTATGCACAGCCACCGGTGGGCAACAGCGGGAGTGGATCTTCTATACGCAAAGCGATGAGGCCTTCATCACCAAGGTACGAGCCGCTCTGGCGCAGACCGGTCCATATCCCGTCGAGTTAAAGGCACAGAGGGACGCGGCGCCCAGCGTCGGGAGGCAACCAGCACAAGATATCCGTGTCACCCCCAAATTGTGTATGGAATGAAACGCGTGCCGCGGGCGCGGCGATTACCATTTTTTCAGCACCACTGACGAGCGGCAGCCATAAAAAGTGGAACTACAACTCCCAGCCACCAGTCAACTTTTCTGTCGAGACTCAGAGCTTCCCACTTAAACGAAGGTTTATGAATCATGAAGAGTGAACAGGTAGAAGGCGTAGCGGAAAAGTTGGCTGGCAAGGCGCAGAGCGCGGTCGGGAAACTGATGGGTGATTCGAAGATGGAAGCTGAAGGTGCCGGACATCAGGCGGCTGGACAGCTGACTAAATCCTACGGCGATGCACTGGATAACGTATCGACCTTCGTCAAAGAAAAACCGATAGCTGCAATCGCGATAGGTGCTACGGCATTGATCCTGATAAACCGAATTTTTCGTCGCTGAGTGAGTGACCGGGTTTTTCACCAGACGTTGAAAGACAGGAAAATTGAATTAAAGGAAAGGGCCCTTAGGGGCTCTTTTTTTTAACCGGCCTTTCATGGACGTTATGGATTCAACGACATCCCGCTCAATGCGCGGGAAATGCAGTGTTCTTCTCAGTGATAGTGGATCATGTTCTGGAAGATGAGCGCGCCGCCCAATCCATCCCGTCGCTCAGTTCGCCGCCCAATCGGCTCGATACTGCAACAGGAAGTCGACGAATGCCCGAACCCGCTGAGGAACATAGCGGCCATGGGGGTAGAGCAGGGTGTAAGGCCTGGAGCGTCCATTGTAGGGCTGGAGTACCTCGACGAGGCTGCCATCGGCCAGTTCGCGCTCGACAATGAATTTGTAAGTCTGGAACAGACCCGCACTGTGTTTGGCCAGGGTAACGCCGCCCAGCACATCATCCGAGCAGCAATAACTGCCCTCAGTGAAGATCTCCCGATGTTTGCCCCCAACGTCGAACAGCCATGAGATGCGTCGACCGCTGCTCGGCAGTTCAAATTGAATGCACTCGTGAGCGACGAGGTCATCCAGTGTCGTTGGCGTGCCGGCCTTGCTCAGGTATTCAGGTGTTGCGACCACGACCAGTTGTGCGTCTTCGAGCAAGCGCGCAATCAGGGTCGAGTCCGGTTGAGCGCGAACCCGAATCGCCAGGTCATAGCCCTCCGCCACGAAGTCGATATTTCGGTTACCCAAGTGGATATCTACGCTGACGTCTGGATAAAGCGCTCGAAACTTCGGCAGAAGCGGCAAGATCCGGTGATGCCCATAGGTGGTCGGAAGACTGATACGCAGCCGCCCTGAAGGCATCGATTGAGCGCCCATGACTTCTTGCTGCGCTTCCACCAATTGAGTCAGGGCCTGTCGACATTGTTCGTAGAACACCCGCCCCGGTTCAGTCATCCGGATGCTGCGCGTGGTTCTCACGAACAGGCGTGATCCCAAACGCTCCTCAAGACGCAAAATCGATCGGCTTACTGCCGCAGGCGTCACACCGGCGACCTGCGCGGCTGCGGTAAAACTGCCGGTTTCCGAGGCGAGGCAAAACAGCTCGATGCTGCCTAACTGCAGGTCATCAAAATGGCGCTTCATATTAATCACACCGGGTATTCGCGAAGTGCCCGAAAGCATACCGATGTCGATGATGCAGTGGCGAGGACCGCGGATCGATTCATTACACCGCGTCACAAATGAAGTAACCGCAGCCGCATTTATTCATTGAAGGCAACCTCCTAGAGTTCACTCCACTTGCCGCCTCCTCATGCCGATGAGGCGCGAACTGGAGACTCTCCCGTGCCTTTCATCAGCGTTCGTATCACCCGCGACGGCGTTACCAAAGAACAGAAAGCCCAGGTCATCGCCGAGATCACCAAAACCATGCAGACGGTGCTCAACAAGGATCCGCACCTGACGCACATCGTGATCGAGGAAGTCGATACCGATAACTGGGGCTACGCAGGAATAACCACTACCGAGTACCGCCAGTCGCTGGTGGAGCCCAAGTAATCACGCCATCAGGCTCGTCTGTGTGTGAAACCCCTTTCGTAAACTATTGAGGAATTATCATGAGCCATTCAAAAAAAGTCGTTGTGGTCACTGGCGCATCCCAAGGGCTGGGCGCAGGCATCGTTGAAGGTTTTCGCAAACTCGGCTATCAAGTGGTGGCGACTTCGCGTTCCATCAAACCGTCAGCGGATCCGGACATCCTGACCGTCGCCGGTGACATTGCCGATCCGGTGACTGCCGAGAAAATCATCCGCGAAGGCGTAGCGCGTTTCGGCCGCATTGACACGTTGGTGAACAACGCCGGGATCTTCCTCGCCAAACCGTTCACAGCCTATACCCGCGAAGAGTATGTAAATACTGTGGCCACCAATATGGGCAGCTTCTTCCACATGTCGCAGCAGGCGATTGCCCAGATGGAGAAACAAGGTGAGGGTGGACACGTGGTCAGCATCACCACATCGCTGGTCGATCATGCCATCGATGGGGTGCCGTCGGTGCTGGCGTCGCTGACCAAAGGTGGCATGAACGCCGCGACCAAATCCCTGGCGATCGAGTACGCCAAGCGCGGCATCCGCGTTAACGCCGTATCGCCTGGCATCATCAAGACCCCGATGCATGGCGAGGAAAATCACGCCGCTCTGGGCAGCCTGCATCCGGTCGGACACATGGGCGAGGTGCAAGACATCGTTGCAGCGGTGCTGTACCTGGACAGCGCCAACTTCGTCACCGGCGAAATCCTGCATGTCGATGGCGGCCAAAGCGCCGGTCACTGATGAAGAAAGCGAGTCGACAAGAAGCCGCCCCAGGCGGCTTCTGCCTTACTTATCTGTCGCCATCACATCTGTTTGCCGTTACGCGCAGCGATCGCAACGGTGGTCGGCGAATCAGCCAGTGACACGAATTTGCGGGTCGCGCCATCCAGAGCATCGATGCATCCCGCTTCGATGTCGTAGACCCAGCCGTGCAGATTCATACGTCCCTGCTCAAGCGCCAGGGCCACCGATGGATGCGTCCGCAGATTCGCCAGTTGCGCGATCACGTTTTCCCGCACCAGACCATCAAGCTTGGCGCGGGGGGTGTCGAACTCATGTGCTGCGTTAATCGCTTTCGCGGCGTCCGAGTGACGTAGCCAGTTAGCGACCGCCGGAAGATGGTCCAGGCACGTGCAGCGTGAAATCGCGCCCATCGCCCCGCAGTCCGAGTGGCCGCAGATCACAATATCCTGTACCCCGAGCACGGCGACCGCATACTCGACGGTCGCCGACACGCCACCCGGTTCAGGGCCGTAAGACGGCACAATGTTGCCGGCGTTACGAATCACGAACAGTTCGCCCGGCTCGCGCTGCGTAAGGAGTTCCGGCACCACACGGCTGTCCGAGCAGGTGACGAACAACGCCTTTGGATTCTGTTCTGTCGCGAGCTGCTTGAACAGCTCGACGCGTTGCGGATAAACCTCGCGCTGAAAGCGCAGAAAGCCGTCAATAATGTCCTGCATGAAGTCCTCCAAACCCGAAAAGCAGATGTGGGCACGAGCACTCGATATGCCTTCGCGCCGCTGTGGTCGGCATTATTGCAGACGTCGCAGGTGTTGGCAGTAGTCGTGCAAGATGCACTTCGAGCCAAGTGATGTCGGCGACGAAGCTCTGGCATTGCTGGCGTCGTCGCTGCACAGCATTTCGATCCGCGCTTGGCGACTATTATTCTGCAACGGCGGTTACCTGATCACTTATAAGCTGAGCCAAAATTCGCACAGGCTCGGTGAAACTCTGTCGAGATCGATGTACCAGCCCGATATCCCGGTGAAAGGTGTGTTGTCCCAAATCGATCGCTCGTACACCTTCGGGCCATTCCTGATGGGGCTCTGTCTGTGGCACCAGCGCTATGCCTACACCTTTTTCCACCAGTTTGATGATGGCCTCCAGTTCATCCAGTTCGCAAACTTCCTGCAAGGTGAAATGCATCTGTCGCAGGAAACGATCAACCTGCCGGCCGCCGAAAGATGATCGGTCATAGCGAATGAATGGCTGGCTGGACAGCAGTTCCGACCAGTCATTTCCCTCCAGCTCGCGCGGCACGATCAGTCGGTAGGGCTCTCGCGCCAGCGTCGTCCAGCGCAGGTCACTTTGAAGAGAGAAAGGCGGTCGAATGATGACAGCCATGTCGATTTCGCCGGCGTCTACGAGGTTCACCATCTCCATTGAAAGCCCTGGAATGACACGTGTGCGGCATTGCGGACACTGCTGGTGAAACTTCGCCAGCGCATCGGGCAAATAGGAACGTTGCACGGATGCGATCGCACCGATGTTGATGAGTATGTTGGTAGGTTGGCCCTGCGCAGTGGAACCCAGATTGTCGAATAGCCTGAGTAACTCCTGCGCCTGCAGAAGTATCTGGTGACCCATTTTGTTCAGATGGGCCGAACGTCCTTTCCTGTCGAAAATCTCAAAACCGAGTTCGGTTTCCAGGCGCTGAATCTGCGCGCTGACAGCGGCCTGGGTCAGGCCGATTTTGTTCCCGGCAGCGGCGAATGTGCCTTCCCGCGCCACCGCAATGAGTGTTTTCAGTTCTTTGATCATTCACAAATATTAATTGTGTTTCTGAGAAATATATATTGATTTTTATGTTTGGTTTTCCGTCCTAGGATGTTTTCCATCCCCGGCACCGGCTGAACCCAGAGAGTTGATGACGGTGGAAATGTTCGCCAACCAACAAAAAATATTTGGAGTTCTGATGAGCCTCTCGCCATTTCACCTCGCGATCCCTGTTTATGACCTGGCTGCGGCGCGCACCTTCTACGGTGAGGTCTTTGGTCTTGAAGAAGGGCGCTCCAGCACGCAATGGGTCGATTTCGATTTTTATGGTCACCAACTGGTGATCCACGAACATCCGAAAACAGCCTCACAAGAGAGCGTTCACAGCAACCCGGTCGACGGACACGATGTCCCGGTTCCGCACTTCGGCATCATTTTGGGTTGGGAACAATGGGAAGCGCTGGCCGAACGTCTGAAGTCGTTTGGTACCGAGTTTGTGATCGAACCGTACATTCGGTTTAAAGGCCAAGTAGGCGAGCAAGCCACCATGTTTCTCTTTGACCCGTGCGGCAACGCTCTTGAATTCAAGGCGTTCAAGGATATGAGCCAGCTCTTCGCTAAATAGGAACACGCATGGCACAACCCGTTTGTGCCATTCGATCTCAAGTGAGCTGGAAGCTCATGACTCTAGCAACTGCGAATAGACGCAGACCTTTCATTCCAACAAGAAGGCTAGACATGAAACGTATTCCCTTGGTGTGGCAAATCGTTGCCGGGCTATTGCTTGGCGTGCTTGCAGGTTGGTACTTCAATACGCATCCGCACTATCAGACATGGGTGAGTGCGGAGATCCTCAAACCGCTCGGTGACATCTTTATCAAGATGATGAAGATGGTGGTTGTTCCGATCGTGTTCTGTTGCATGATTTTGGGGATCGCGGGCGGAGGTGACAGCAAATCGTTCGGGCGTATGGGTGTGAAGTCGCTCGGCTACTTCTTTGCGATTACCGCGCTGGCCATCGTCATAGGCCTGTGTTTTGCCAACCTCTTCGAACCAGGACGAGGAACCGATATTTCAGGCCTTTCGCATGGCGCTGCATCGATCACGCTTGAGCCGTCCAAAGGGGCGCTGGTGATTTTGCAGAACATCGTTCCAGACAACGTGATAGTGGCAATGTCAGAAGCGAAGTTGCTGTCGGTACTGTTCTTCGCTGTGCTGTTGGGGCTGGCGTTGAATGCTTTGCCCAAAGACAAAAGCGCGCCATTTATTGCGGTTGTTCAGAGCCTTTCCGATGCGATGTTCAAGGTGGTTTCCATTGTGATGGCCTACGCGCCGATAGGGGTGTTTGGCATGATCGGCGCGACCGTCGCGACGTTTGGTTTTGCCTCGCTGCTGCCGCTGCTCAAGTTGATTGGGGTGGTGTATCTGGCGCTGATGGTGTTCGCTTTAGTGGTACTGGGTGGCATTTGTTATTTGATTGGCGAAAACATCTTCAAGTTGATCCGCTACTTCCGTAATGAGTTGATTCTGGCGTTTTCCAGTGCCGCCTCAGCCGCCGTCATGCCGCAACTGATGACCAAACTGGAGAGCTACGGTGTACCGCGTCGGATCGTCAGTTTTGTGGTGCCGGTGGGGTATGCGTTCAATCTCGATGGCGCATCGATTTTTCTCGGTGTGGCGACCATTTTTGTGGCGCAACTCTATGGGATCGACCTGTCTCTGTCGCAGCAGATTCTGTTGGTCGTGACGATGGTACTGACCTCGAAGGGCGCCGCAGGTGTGCCTGGGTTTGCAATCGTGATCTTGTCAGCCACCTTGGCCTCTGCCGGTCTTCCGTTGGAAGGTGTGGCATTGATCGCCGGCATTTTCAGGATTATCGACAGCGGCACCACCACGCTCAATGTACTGGGCAATGCGATTGCGCCGCTGGTTATCAGCAAGTGGGAGAAAGTCGCGCTAGAGCCTTCACGAACGGGTCATACAAACGACCACCTGTGTGACCAGGTGCAACGCTGCCGGTAACAGTCGTGAACACGATGGCAGCTTTTGAAACAGCATCATCACCAGCAAACGCCTGCTGACAAAGAGGCGTATTTTTTTAACCCTTCACTAGACGACCGGTCTATTCAATCGAGGACTTTATGACGGCTAATACTTTTGACACCGACCTTTTTTCGCCCATGCAAATGGGCGCACTCCAATTGGCTAACCGAATTGTCATGGCACCTGTGACACGCAGCCGAATGGCCGAAGACGGCGTACCGAATGAAATGCACGCGACTTACTACGCCCAGCGCGCCAGTGCAGGCTTGATCATCGCCGAAGCGACCAATATTTCTCCCCAGGGGCGGGGTTACGCCATGACCCCGGGTATCTGGTCGGAGGCACAGGTAGCTGGCTGGAAAAAAGTCACTGACGCGGTGCACGCGGCGGGCGGAAAAATCGTCAGTCAGTTGTGGCACGTGGGGCGCTTTTCGAGTGTCGAGCTACAACCCAACGGAGAAGCGCCAGTAGCGCCTTCGGCGATCAAGGCCGAAGGCAGCACTTACACCGAGAAAGGCTTTGTCGAGGTGTCGATGCCTCGCGCATTGGAAACCTCGGAGATTCCAGGAATCATCGAGCAGTACAAACTGGCCGCAGAGAATGCCCGGCGAGCCGGTTTCGATGGTGTGGAAGTGCATTCCGCCAACAGCTATCTGCTTGACCAGTTCCTGCGCGACTCCACCAATCAACGCACTGACCCATATGGCGGCTCCATCGAGAACCGGGCTCGACTGACGCTGGAAGTCACCGCCGCCGTGATTTCGATCTGGGGTAGCGATCGGGTCGGTATTCGCCTCTCGCCAGTCACACCCGATGCCGGAAATACACCTCCCGACAGCAATGTCATGGCGACTTACGGTTACCTGATTCAGCAGCTCAATCAATTCAATCTGGCTTATCTGCATTTTGTCGAAGGCGCCACGGCGACCTCCCGCACGGTCCCGGAAGGCGTGGATCTGGACGCGCTGAGTGCGCAGTTCGAAGGGCCATTCATTGGCAATAACAACTACGACCTGCCGATGGCGCTAGAGCGTCGTGCGCAGGGGCGGATCGATGCGGTGGCGTTTGGTCGTTTGTTCATTGCCAACCCCGACCTCGTGGAGCGCTTGCGTCGCGGGATCGAGCTCACCATCGCGCCACGCGAGAGTTACTACGGCGGCGGTGCCAAGGGTTACATCGACTGGCCAACCGCGAACGCCTGAACGACGGCATTTATCGATAAGAGGTAATGAGCATGAATTATCTGCAAGACAAAGTAGCCATCGTCACCGGCGCGTCTTCCGGCATCGGCGCCGCCACCACCCGCGCGCTTGTCGCCCAAGGCGTGCGCGTAGTGGCCGCCGCACTGGATGAACAGGGTCTGGAAAGCTTTGTCGCCGAGTTGCGGGCGGGCGGTAACGAAGTGGTCGCTTTTACCACCGACGTGACTCAGGCGCATCAAACCCAAGCGCTCGCGCAATTTGCGCATGAGACCTACGGCACCGTAGACATTCTGGTGAACAACGCCGGGCTGATGCTTTTTTCCAACTGGGTCGACCTGGCGGTACAGGACTGGGAAAAGATGATCGACGTGAATATCAAAGGCTACCTCAACACTACGGCGGCGGTGCTGCCTTTCATGCTGGAGCGCAAGTCCGGGCAGATTCTCAATATGGACTCTGTTGCCGGTCATCAGGTCGGACCGGCGGCCGGTGTTTACAGCGCAACAAAATTTTTCGTTCAGGCCATGACCGAGTCCATGCGCAAGGAGCTCGGTGTGCAGCACGGCATCCGCGTCAACACGGTCAGCCCGGGTGTCATCAATACCGGCTGGGCCGACAAGGTCAGTGATCCTGAAGGGCGCAAGGCTGCCCAAGCGCTCAACCGAGTTGCCATCGCCCCCGACGATATCGCGGGGGCCGTGATTTACGCGCTCAACCAACCGGAAAACGTCACCGTCAACGACTTGATCATCTCGCCGACGCGCCAGGATTGGTGACTGTTTACCGAGCCTCGTCCGTAAACCTTCCTTGCTTTCTTCAGCCATTTACCAACTCAGGAATACCTCATGTCCACTTCAACTTATGTTCAGGAATACAACGCAATCGTCGACGTGCTCAGCCAGTACAACGAAGGTGGTGCCAAAGCTGACAGCGCCTTGATGAAGCCCGCATTCAACCAGCAGGCCACCATGTTCGGGGTCAACGAAGGCAAGCTCGTCGGCGGTGCGATCCAGAACCTGTACGACGTCATCGATAACGCGTTCCGCCCATCTCCGGAAGCGCAAGCAGCGATCGTTCGCATCGACATCGTAGGCACGGCAGCCAGCGCCCGGGTCGACACCGACAATGTTTCAGGATTCCGTTTCACCGACTTCTTCAACCTGCTGAAGGTTGAAGGTCAGTGGACGATTGTCAGCAAGATCTACCACACCCACCCAAGCGCCTAAGCCGTTGAATGCAATTGGCGAGGTGCGTCGCGCCTCGTCCTTACTGGAAGGACAGACCCATGTCGAAAAACATCAAGGCAGTACCCACCGCTGAGTACAACGCTGTCATCGCCATTGCCAATCAGTATGTTGAAGGGCTGCGTGTGGGCAGTGCACAGAGCGTTGCGCAGGCGTTTCATAAAGACGCTGTGATGTACGGATTCACCAATGGTGAACTGCTGGGCGGCCCGATCAGGAATCTGTTTGATTTCGTAGAGAAGAACGGCGATGCCCCGAACATCATCACCCGACTCGACGTACTGGCGATCACGCCAACCACCGCCGTGGTTCGTGTCGATATGGAACAGGATGCAATCGGCGCTGATTACAACGATTACCTGACCCTGATCAAAATCGACGGGGCCTGGAAGGTCATTGCCAAGGTTTATCACCAGTTCGAAGGTTGAGCGTCTTCCGATCCCGGTTGATCCATACCGGGACCGGATTTCATCCACCTCTGACGTGCGCAGAGGTCAGGTTCGAAAACAGTTGATTTTGAGGGTGTACACGATGTCGATGGTTGAGTTCTCCGCTGTCCTGGACAGCGATATAGCGCACGTCTGGAGCGTGTTGAAGAGGTTTGGTGAGATTGGTAAATGGCATCCCTCCATTGTGGAAAGCAGCATTGAGGACAACCAGCCCGATGGATTGATTGGCTGTATTCGCAAACTCACGTTGGTCGACGGTGCGGTGGTCAGGGAGCGTCTTTTGTCGGTCGATGATCGCAATACGATGCTGTCTTATCGCTTCGAGGAAGCTCCGTTACCGTTGGACAACTATGTAGCTACTGTTCAATTAGCCTCGCTGACTGGACAGTCAAAGACGTTCATCCGTTGGTCTGCAAGCTTCGATCTGCAAGATCTCACTACTGCCGAACACTATGAGGCGCTTGTTAGAGGACTGATCGTAGACGGCCACAACAGTCTCCAGTCATTTCTCCAGCGACAAGCTGAGGAGGGCGGTGAAGCAGGGTGAGGGCAGGGCCATGCCATTGGAAATGACAATTCAGCCATTGGAATGCCAGGAATGCGGTTAGAGTGACCCTCCGTCAATCCATCGTTATGTGAACAATGAATCGTCCGCTGTTTGTTTCTCTGGATGGGCCAAAAGGCACCGGCAAAACCACGCTGTTGGAGGCCGTTACGACGGCACTGAGGGCCGGCAACAGGAAAGTCATCCGGCTCTGCGAGAGAAAAAGCGATCCTTTCCGGGGTGAAACCATGGCCCTGATCAACTCGCTTGTCAGAAATCCTTCCCGGGATCTGGAATGGGCTGTGTGCCAGCGCCTGGCTGATAGTCGGCGCTGGATTTCCCGAAACGTGCTGACGGAGCAGCCGCTGGACAGCATCATCCTGATCGATCGCTGGTATCCGTCTGATGCAGCGTTTCGCCGATCTATCCCGTTTGCCGAGATTCTCCAGTTGAACCTGGATCGAGATGTGCGAGTGCCGGATCTGCATGTTGGCGTCGTCACCGATCCGGATATTTCATGGGCAAGGGCTGCGACAAGATCGCGAGGATTGGGCGGCACTGTGATTCAGAAGCACGCAGAGCATTTGTCGTGTACGGAGATGTTCGAGCAAGCGGTCAAGGAGCACGGTTGGGTTTTGTGCCGTAATGAGAGAACAATCGAAGACGCTACGATGCAGGTGGTTTCTGAGATTTATAGGGTGCTGGGGTGATTGTTGGAGTGGAGACAGATGTTGGTGCAGGAAGGCGCGTAGCGTAATACGTGGTTTAACAAGTGGGCGATGTCAAATGTTCATAAGCCTCCGAGATGCTTATCAGAGTTTGCTGAGCGATCGATAACTAGAAAGGACTGTTCACCGATTTATGTTCATGGCGCCTGGGCCGACACGGTGAGTGAGCTGTTTCCCTTCTTTGTTGCAGCCTGTTAGCCTGTTTTTCCCTTTGACTAAACCTCATGGATGCTTATGAAAATTCGCCGTTTCTCGCCAGGAGATGAGGCCGCGTTGTTTCGTGTCTTCTTCTCGAGCATTCATCAACTCGCGGCGGTTGATTACACTCAACATCAAATTGATGCTTGGGCACCAGAAGACATTGACCCGCAGTACTGGACGACACGGATGCGAACAATCAATCCGTTTGTCGCTGAACACAACGGCGAAATAGTGGGCTATGCCGATATTCAGTCCAATGGTTACATCGACCATTTTTTTGTTTCCGGTGTCCATGCTCGTCAAGGCATCGGCACTCTTCTTATGGGTCGTATCCTCGAAGAAGCGAATATGCTGGGAATTCGAGAACTCACTTCAGACGTCAGTCGCACCGCTGAGATCTTCTTTGAGCGTCACGGTTTTCATGTAGTGGAGAGAAAGCTCTCGGTCACCCGCGGTGTGTCGTTGCCGAATGCGCTGATGCGTAAAGAGCTGAAGTGAAAGGTGAGTTCGACCGACTTAGAACCTATAGTGCTGTAGCGCGAGGGTTTCCGGCTGGGGTCGGTTTTATGATCCTTTGCAAATCTTCGCCTCGGACGGGTAGTTGCAATATACGAAGTGAGGGTAGTGAGCGTTTTTTGGCCCACTCGGCAAGGTGACGGCGCTCCTGAAAGTTCACATCCGAGGTGAGAATGATCAGGTTTATCGCGCGATACCAAGCAAGGGATTTCAGGCAATCGCTGTCCCTGCGAACTTCAAAATTGTCGAAGATCAACGTTTCGAATCGATCTCCAGCTTCGAGCAGTTCTACAACCTCTTTTGCAGTGCTACGAAGCGTAATATTGAAAATCCCCAGGCGGTTAAGCAAGCGTGTGAACTCCAGCATCTCGCCAAAACGCTTTCCTATCACGACGACTCTCTCTTGAGTTCTCTGCATCGCTACGTCTCCAAAAAATCGCAAAAGCCTATGCAATTGATTGAGGGTTGTGCACAAGAAAAATCTTGTCTGGGGCCGGGTATATTCTCGAATATGCTCTGGGGCTCACGAATCCGTCGAGGCCAGAAAGTTATTCAAATCGCTGAGCAGGTTCTCAACGGACTGATACAGTTCATCAACGACTTTCGCAAACTCCGTACTATCGGGTCCTGAACAGGCAAGTTGCAATTGATCACAGGCGTTTATCACGCGGTTAGCCATTATGATTCTTGCTACCCCCTTCACGCGGTGGGCCAGGTCATATAAGCCGATATGGTCGTCCAGGGCGAACAACCTGAGAATATGCCGTAAATCTTCCTCGCTCTCGCGGATGATGTCGTGTAGCAATTTAGTCATGAGCTCGGCATCGTGACTTGCGAGTTGTGTCAGGTTGGCAATGTTAAAGCTCGTCTGTTGTTGCGAAGATTCGCTTTCTGAGTCACGTGCATCGACCGGCGTTGCCAGGTGTTGCAGGCGTTTTGCCAAATCATCCAAGCTGACAGGCTTGAACAAACAGTCATCCATTCCTGCTGCCTTGCACATTTCCACTTCACGCGCCTGAGCATTTGCGGTAAAGCCTAAGATAAGGCAAGGGGCTCTAGCTGACGTTTTCTCCACGTGACGGATTTTTTTGGCCAGGTCGTAGCCGTTCAGAATGGGCATATTGCAGTCAGTGAACACGACGTCGAACCCGCCTGCATTCCAGGCACGGAATCCACTGATACCATCAACTTCATCGGCCACCTGATGGCCGAGATAGATGAGTTGTTGGGTCAGCAACAAGCGATTGGCCGGATGATCATCCACCACCAGGATCTTCAGTTCGCGACTCATGGGCATTTCGAGGATGCTGACCGCGTTACGGAGCTCGGGTGGTGCAAATTCCACATTAAGAGTTAACTCAACCTCCGTACCTTTTCCAAAGACACTCCGAAGATTCAAGGTACCACCCATCATCGAAGACAGTGCCTTGCTGATATTCAATCCCAATCCTGACCCAACCGAAAGTGAAGCGCTATCAGTACCCACTTGGCTAAAAGGCGTAAACAGTTTTGGTATATCTTCGGCCTTAATTCCCACGCCGGTATCGCGGACACAGACGTTTAACGCCAAGTGGCTGGTACTCCATCGATGCGCGCTGACATCGACGGTGACATTACCCTGCGAGGTGAACTTGATCGCATTACTCAGCAAATTGGAAAGTATCTGTTTGAAACGAAGTGGATCGATAAACACCTCGCATTCAGCCAACGCATCAACCTTGACGTCAATACTAAGCCCTTTCTGTCGAGCGAGACTGTGAAAAACGCGCGTGGTCGAAATGATAAGATCCTTCAACGCCACACGCTCAGGTGCGAGTGTCAGATGCCCCGACTCGACGCGTATGATGTCTAGTGTATTTCCGATGATACCCACAAGGTTTTTCGAAGAGTCGTAAGCGACCTCGATCGCCAGACGATCAAGTACCCCCTGCCGGGCTTTGATCATGGCAAGTTCCAACATACCCACGACAGCGTTCATCGGCGTCCTGATTTCATGGCTTATGGTTGCTACAAATTTTGTTTTGGCTTGACTGGCGCTATCGGCCTCATGTTTTGCTTCTATGAGTTTTAATAGCAACGCTTCACGCTCTGTGATATCCACCCACCCGCCAATTACACCCTTGATCACGCCATCATCATCCTGGTAGGGAACAACCCAATGGAAGGCGGTAATCGAACGATCTCCAGGAAGGTAGAGCTTCATGTCCTCCGAGTATTGTTCGCCCGTCGCCATCACATGCAGGTATCTATTTTGAAAGACATTTGCATACTCTGGCGGTATGAATGAGTAATCGGTCAGAAGCGTCCCGGTTACGTCGCTCGATGATAATCCTGTTTCTGCCAGATAACGCTGATTGCAGGTGATCAAACGTGCAGTTTGATCCCTCACATACATGGGATGGGGGAGACTATTGATAAGAGTCTCCATGAACTTCATTTGATCTCGCAACGCCTTTTCAGCGATGACTCTCTGGTTGATGAGATGCCGAAGGTACAGGATCCAGACGATGGCGACCGCGAGAAGAA
This sequence comes from Pseudomonas sp. S150, assembly GCF_004526365.1. Classification (NCBI taxonomy): domain Bacteria; kingdom Pseudomonadati; phylum Pseudomonadota; class Gammaproteobacteria; order Pseudomonadales; family Pseudomonadaceae; genus Pseudomonas; species Pseudomonas sp. S150. The sequence continues at coordinate 3,694,775 of NZ_CP038207.1, read as the reverse complement.
GAACGGCCGACACAATCCATCGGTGATAGACACTGCGTGCAGCGACCAGCTCGGTTTTATCGATAGCCACATCACCGCCCCAACGGCTGGCCAACGCTCTCAACTGTTCCGGGTTGAGCGATGCGACCGCAGCGTCGAGAATAGAATATAAAAGCATATTCTCAGGACGTGTCCCCAATGCGAAGTGAGAAAATTTACCATCCACGACATTGGCGATGCGCAACTCATCCTTCTGATCTTTCGCAAGAGCATACTTGGCCGTTGCAAAATTCCCGATGCTGGCATCCACTTGGCCTGTTTTGAGTAAGTGGAGCGATGTATAAATGCCATCGGAGGGCACCTGTATTATGTCTGGATATTCCCGCCTCAGATAATCCACAAATTCGAGATTGGTAGTGTCGAAAGCGACGCGACGTCCCGCCAGATCAGAAATTTGTGTGATCAACGTATCCGACGCCCGGGAGATCAGAACTCTCGGAGTCGAGAGAAACGAACGGGTATAAACGATCTCAGCATCGGGCCGGATACCGGACAAATTAAGTACGACATCAACCTCGCCATTCGCGAGCTTCGTTCTGACCTCTTTTCCCGAGGAGCACTCTACGATTCTAAAATGTAGACCTGTAACTTCGCTTATGTATTCAAAGACATCAGCAGCTATACCTCGGTAAGCATAGTTTTGATCGTGAAAGGAGATAGGCGGGTAATCGGTGACAAGACCAATTTTGACCGGTGAGTTTTCAGTGATCCAGTGGCGCTCGGCGGGTGTCAGTTTCAACTCAGAGAGGGGTGAGGTGTTGATTGTGGTACCAGTCCAGCGCTGTATGATGCCTGCTTGTTTCTCTTGGTTAACAGCCGACAATACCAGGTTGACCGCGCGCTGAAGATCTTGATCGGATCGGCGAAATCTAAAGCGTATTGTACTCGAGACCTCTTCAATAGGGCTTAAATACAAGCCAGAAAAAAAGTTGGCATTGATCACGTGCGTCGCATCCAGTGCGCCCCCCACAAAGCCATCTACCAACTCGAATTTAACAGCAGCGATTGCTTCCAGGGAGCTCGGGTAATTTGTGATCGTAACGTTAGGGTATGCCTTGTGCAGAGCCGCCAGTCCAATAGAAGACGTCACCGCAGATAAATGAAGCACCCGCTGCGAAGAGTTGAGAGGGGGAGTCTTCTGTCGAGTCACGATCACGCTGGGATCCACCCAATAAGGGGACGATTCAATAAAGGACTCCGTGGAAGCGCGTGTCAGCCCCCGGGGGCCCAAAATGTCGACCTCACCATTAAGTAACGCGGTTTCCACCGACGCCTCATCAACATATCGCCGGACGCGAATCTCCACACCCAGCGCGTCGGCAATCAGTTCAAGGTAATCGGCGGTAATTCCGCTGTACTCACCTTTTAACGTTCTGATTTCCAAAGGAGGGGCGCCCGCAAGGGAGGTACCAAATGTGATAGTTTTTTTCTGCTGTAACCAACCCTTATTGAGAATTTTTTCGGACTGGCTGAGTGGCACCATGTGCGATCGCCCGTTCAGCGGTAAGGACTCGACCGCAGCGCTCGCCGCAAATGAAACCAATGTCAAGCTCCAAATCGCCAAGACGCAAAGCAATTCTGTCCTGTACTTCATTTATATGAGGTTATTTCGTTTGGCGAAGGCGGCAAGATAAACCACCGAGCGTACTTGGAGTTTTTCGGCAAGTCGTGTCTTATACGTACTAACTGTCTTGTTGCTCAAGAGCATAGCCTCGCCGATTTCTTTATTGCTAAAGCCACGAGCTAATTGCTGCAAAATAGCGAGCTCACGGTTCGAGAGATTCTGGATCATCAACTGTTCGGATTTCTCTGTGTCCGTGCGACACACCGAGCTTGTTGGCAACTCGGGGAAGAAGGGATAGCCACTCATGATGGCTCTGACGGCTCTGCGCAGCTCCGCAAAGTCGCCGGTTTTACACACGTACCCGGCGGCACCGGCTTGCATGCAACGGCGAGCAAAAAAGTTTGGCTCTTGAGACGTAAAGATCAAAACCTTGGTCGTCAGCCCATAAGTACCTATACGCGTCAGAACCTCCAAGCCATCAAGCATTGGCATTGCGATGTCCAGTATCAGTAACTGCGGGGAATGCGTGCGTACCATCTGTACCGCCTCAGCGCCATCGCCGGTTTCAGCGACAATATCAAAATTTTCTTCCTTCAAGAGCATCCGTACACCCACACGGATAATAGGGTGATCGTCCACAATCATCGCTTTCACATCGACACCTCTGTAACACCAAACCTTGAATAGCTCAGGCTGTCACCATGAGCAGATCAAGGATAGGTCAGATAGGAGCCGCGGTAATGTAGGAAATTTCTTACGTCTCGCCAGCCTCGCTCTGAGGTGTGCGATCTAGCTTGTCTGTGGACTGTCCCCGCGTTCCAGGATGCTGGCTAGCAACGATGCTGGCATGAAAAGAAATAGATCGCCGCATTCTCCACAATTAGCCACTTGGGAAATTTCCTACAGATACCACAGCTGATCCTGCTTACAGTGCCGCCATCACGACTTACCCACTCCTTCTATATAGGGATTTGAAATACCGTGAAGCGTCAATTCCCAACATACCTCGAAAGCGAATCTGGAGTCAGAGCTGCAGCAGCAAGCACTGCCCACTCTCAGCTACATATTGTGGCTGATATCAAACGAGGTTTGAAGTCACAGGAATTTAAAGCCTTTATACAGCCCAAGATTCATCTGCTTGATCGCCAGGTCGTGGGCGGCGAGTTGTTGGCGCGGTGGAATCATCCTATCAGGGGAGTTTTGTCAGCAGGGGAGTTTATCCCAGCGATGGTGCAGCACGGGCTGATCGACTCACTGCTCTGGGTATTATTCAAACAGGGGTTGGCACTTCAGAGACAGCTGACGCAAATGGATGCTGTAGTGCCTCTTTCATTGAATTTACATCCAGTGCAACTAGCGAACAAAAATTTGGTAGAGAGGTTAATTGAAGAAATAGAAAGAAATAACGTAAGGCACAGCAGCATTGTTTTTGAAATTTTGGAGTCCGCGACGCTCCCCGGTAGTTCCGCCGCTTACGAAAATGCGTTGCATTTAAGACGTGCAGGATGTGGATTGTCATTGGACGATTTTGGCTCAGGGTACTCAACGCTGGAGAGACTTATCGTATTACCGTTTACCGAGGTGAAGCTCGATCGGCCATTTGTCCAAAGAGTTCCGGATAATTTTCAGGTTGAGGCGATCATCTCCTTCGCACTTGCGCTTACAGAGAAGCTGAGCATGTCAATGGTGGTAGAGGGCGTCGAAACTGCCACGCAATGTCAGCGTTTGATTCAGCTCGGTGTGCAATATGCACAAGGCTTCTTCTTTGCACGCTCTATGCCTTCGGAAGTATTTGTTGAATATTGCGGTAAATTCGGAAGGGGCGTCTCCAGCGCCCGTACTCGGTTGTTTTGAGAGGAATGTGCGGAGGTTATTTTTAATCGCCTTGTCACCAGGCGCGAATAAATCAAGATTAATCGCACGACAGTCATGGCTTCCTAAAATCTATTAATGCAACTGGAAAACTTATGAAACAATACCTTAAAACGTTCGCGGCCGTATCGGCTGTTATTGCTAGTGTCCACTCCGTAGCTGCCACAAACGTGTCAGGTGGCGTGATCTCTTTTAACGGCATGATCACCGACACCACTTGCACAATCAATGGCGGCAAGAGTGCCGACTTCACTGTCGCACTTGCGCCTATAACGGTGGCAGAGGCTGGGACGACTGTAGGTCCAATTTCGAAGAACAAGAAGTCATTTTCAATGACCTTTTCGGGCTGTAATGCGGCCAGCAGTTCCGCGACTACGCCAGCTGCGCCGACCACGCCACTGATGATGTACTTTTCGTCAGCGGATAATATCTCCACCGATGGAAAATATTTGCTGAATACCTCGGTTAACGAGAGTGACGCGGCGGTTGCCAAAAACGTTGGCTTTTCTCTGGGCTTACCTGGAACGCAAACACCTGTGCAACTGAACACGCCGTTTAATACCGGGATTATCGGCGCAAAGAAATCGCCCGATTCAGACACCCTAGTGTTCGACGCTTACTATTACAAAACAAACACGGCTGCTGCAAAGGTAGGAGCAATAAGCTCTAGTTTGATATATACCATTTCGTATCTCTGATACGCCCTTCGAAGATCCAGGCCGCTACAGCAGGCCTGGTTTGAGGCATGCGATGTTTAAGTTACTGATATTGGGGTGTTTTGCCTTGGGCTCGGCTTATGCTCAAGCAAACATAATTTTGAATGGTACACGAATTATTTATCATGAAAGTAAGGGGTTTGAAGCCGTACAACTGACGAGCACTGGGGCGGACGCTTCTTTGGTTCAGGCATGGATTGATGACGGAGATGTCAACTCTACGCCCGAAACAGCACAAGTGCCGTTTTTGTTATCACCTCCCATCGTCAAAGTGCTCGGCCACGGCGGCCAGCAACTCAGGATCGAAAAAACTGATCAACCGGTATATGGCGATCGTGAAAGTGTATTTTATTTGAATATTTTGGAAGTACCGGCATTTCCGGAGCACTTGCAAGGGCAAAATACGCTGCAATTAGCACTTAGAACGCGTGTCAAACTTTTTTATCGCCCGAGCACTTTGAAGTCCCGCCCTGACTTTAGTAGTGAAAATATCAGAATTGTGGCGCACAGCACGGGCGTGTCTGTTTTCAATGATAACGCCTATCACTTGACGATTGTACGAATTGCGGAAAAAAACTCGAGCGTTGAAATCGCGGGGTCCAACATGATCGCTCCTTATGCTTCGTTGGATATACCAGGCAAAAGTAAGCTTGAGCCTGATACTCAATATATTTTGACTTATGTTGACGACTTGGGTGCATACCGAGATGAAGTGGTCACATTGCGCTAAATCGATTTCTTACATAGAAACAATAAAGGCTTTCGCTTGTTTTAGCGTGCTACTGAACGTCTCAACGGTGATGCATGACGCGCGCGCGGAGTTGTTTGACACTTCGCTTCTGGCCGGCAGGTCGAAAGAATCAGATCTTTCCAGATTTTTGAGCAATGTTGAGCTGCCTGCTGGTCAACATACATTAGATGTTTATGTAAACGATCTATGGAAAGGCCGATATAAGGTGCTGCTTGGTAGCACACGAGAGGATGTTAAAATCGCTTCAGCCGCTATTTCAGAACTGGGGCTCCAAACCTCTTGGGCACCACCCGCTGCGGATTCCAATGATTGGATTCCGGTCCAGTACATTTCAGAGGGAACTACTTTTGTCTTGGATATCAGTACACAGAGCCTTCGCGTGAGTGTCCCTCAGGCCTATGTACGACGTACTGATGAAAGCTACATTGATCCGCAGTTCTGGGATCCTGGACTGCCTGCATTGATCCTTGGCTACAATGCTGTTTATAACCGGCTGGAAGCCCAAAGTACAAATGTCGCCACCAATGACTTTTACTCAGGCCTGAATCTAGGTGTAAATATCGGCGGGTGGCAGTTTAGAGAGCTTGGCTCGGCAAGTAAGCGGTACGACGAGCGGATCCAGTACCAGTCCAATCTACGTTATGCGCAAAATAATATTGCGTCACTGAAGTCCGTGGTAAGAGTCGGTGAGTTTTATTCCGGCGGGGAATTATTTGAATCTGTTAAAACCAAAGGCGTCGGGTTGTCTTCGGACATCAACATGCTTCCTAATTCAATGCAAGCATTTTCTCCAGTGGTCCGAGGAACCGCCAGAACTAATGCACTGGTGATAGTGAAGCAGAACGGCAGCATCATCTATCAGGAAAACGTACCGCCAGGTCCCTTCGTGATTGATGCATTACCGCATACCGGTTCGGCGGGGGATCTCACAGTGATTGTTCAAGAGGCTAGCGGAGAGGTCACTTCATTCACAATACCTTTTTCGTCTGTTCCAAGCATGCTGAAAGCTGGTGTCAGTAAATACGCTTTAACATTGGGCTCAGCAGTACAACCTAATACGAACTATACCCCGGATTTTTTTCAGGCTACCTGGCAACGAGGGCTTGATAATCGCTCAACGGGTTACCTCGGAAGTACAATGAGCTCCGAATATCAAGCGTACCTGATCGGCGGCGCCTTTAATTTGCCAGTGGGTGCTCTGTCTCTGGACGTTACCCATGCACGCACGGATCTAAAAAAGCAAAATTTCACCGGTCAGAGTATTCGAATCACCTACAGTAAACTTCTCGATGCCACTGCCACAAATTTTACGCTAGGCGCTTTTCGGTACTCAAGTGCAAATTTCTATACGTTCGATGATGCCATTTATGCGAAAGAAAACAATTTCAGCAAAAATCGAAAAAAATACCAGAATCGATTTGACATACATCAGACCGAAGACACCTCTGTGATTGACATGAAGACCTGGGATTCGTTAACCGGCGCACGGCCGCGTAACAATTTCAGCCTCAATATTAGTCAACGCCTGCCCGGCGAATGGGGGTCTGTATATTTCGCAGGCGTGCAGCGAGATTACTGGGGCTCCAACAAAAAAAGTCGGGAGTACCAGTTTGGCTTTTCAAAATCGTTCAACCAGGTATCCATTAGTCTGTCCGTCAACAAGGTTCGTGATTCACATGGGCATGAGCAGACGCGGTCGTATATTGGTTTTACTATTCCATTCGAGATGTTCTCCAATCGTGCAACGCTCGCCAGTAGTGTTTCATTTGCCGAATCACGTTATTCGCAAAGCAATACGAGTGTCAGCGGTAGCGCCCTGCAATCTCAACGGCTTAGTTATAGTGTAGCGGCGAGCCATGACCCTGAGAACCGTGCCATCAGTGTGGGCAGTACTTACCGCGCCAACAACGTCACCGTCGGGGGAACCCTCGGTGAAGCATCCGATTACCGGCAGTTTGGCTTGGACGCACGCGGCACCGTGGTCATGATTCCAGGAAAAATTCTGGCATCTAATGATATGGGTAATACGATGCTAGTTGTCGAAGCTCCCAAGGCAAAGGGAATGGTTGTCAATGGTGATGCCAGTGTCGTTACCGATGAAGATGGTTACGCGCTTGTACCTTACGCAAGCCCGTACCGCACAAATTCAATTATGCTGTCCGAGGGCGCTAATGCCTCGGGTGGGAGAGTTATAGGCAACGTTGCTCACAGCGTGCCGTTTGCCGACGCAGTAGCAAAGGTCACATTCAAAACTGACTTGCGTCAGGCGCTGAACTTTCGTGCTTTACATGCAAATGGTTCCCCGTTGCCCTTCGGCGCCGAGGTGCTGGATCAGGCCGGGAACTCTATCGGCTATGTTGGCCAAGCCAGTACGTTATACATAAATTATGACGTGCGACCATCACAGCTGACTGTGCGTATGCATGACAGTTTCTGCGCTGTAAACCTGCCGGATGTACTCGCCCCTCGAGCGTCCGTTTCGTGTCGATGAGTGGAGACGTACCGATGTCTGCTTGGTCAATTATCAAATTGTTTTTTGCCATTTTGCTATTGAGCCTTATTTTTAACTATGCCGCCAATGCAACGTGCTATGACGATATTACATCCCGAGGCCCTGATATTGTGCTGGATCTTTCGGAGCGCTTGAAAAAGGATATTTCCCCAACGTGGACGACGACAGTCTATACCAACTTTACGAATCGGCCGTTTAGTTGCTCTGGAGGCGAACAGCTGAAGTATCAATCTGCTCTTAAAAAATCCGGCGGGGTATTAATCGGATTTCACAATGGCGCCTATTGGATCCGGGTTGAAATAATCTCGATACCGGAATCCATACCCATGAAATCGGGTTCACATCGAGGCGCCGAGGTCAATACGGCCATTACGATGCGATTTACCTTGGAAAACGGGACGGGACCTGCCGAGACAAAATTTCAAAGTAGCGTGGCGCTGCTCAAGAACTTTGTAAATGTCATTGACGACTCGGGCATGGGTTGGCTTGAATGGCTTGGTTCGATTGTCAGCTCGGGGTACTATCTGATAGTAGGGGCACCCGATTGGAAAAGGAACATGTTTACTCAGAACTTGGCATTGATCTACACGCCTACCTATACTACTTGCAAGTTGGACAACCCCGGGCTCACCGTTAGTCTTCCGGAGGTCGGTATCTCGAGCGTTACTGCAGGTTCGCGGCCTGGCTATACTCCATTTAATTTGAACTTTAGCTGCGACAACCTCCGGGGAAATGGGTTATCGGACCGTATGGTTGACATCTTCCTCTCTAGTAATGACTTGGGCACTCGGGATACCTATCTAGTTGACCAGCGTCCTCTTGCAGCGCAAGGAGTCGGCATCATGCTGGTTGCTGCAAACAACCCATCGACGCCCGTGATATTTTCGCGATCCCCCATGGCACGCGGACGAGCGACTTCGATTCACAGGTTGCAACCCGGCAGTTATAGCCCCGATCTCTTTAGCGTCTCACTGGGTGCGTTCTACTTCCCGTTTGCGCCGAAAAAAGTAACTATCGGCCCTCTCAAGGCATCTGCTACCGTCAACATCACTTACCAATAGAAAAGCAGGTCTGAGCATGCTCTGAGGAAATCCTGAAAGTTACTCCCAAAAGTCAAAGGTACTCGTTATGACCGCACCGCCGGGTCTTTATATTTAAGGGGCAGGGCAATGGCGAAAGGGCATCAGGTGCTTGCGAGATGTCGATCTGGTTGGTATCACCCTGTCATTGGTTGGTAGCGTGTCCGGGGAGATGTGTCGCGCTGACAAGGATGGGGCTCGAGGTTGGGCATCATTGCGCCATATCGCACTTTGGGCGTTTATGACCAGGGTAGCGAAATGTAGGAAAAGGATCACTGGCCGCTTAAATCGCGACCGTCCAAATCATTCCAAATTGGAAATATATCTACCCAGCCCGTCAAGCAAGCGCGTGTACGCCTGTATCTCGCCAAAAGGCTTTCCTATCACGGCGACTCTGTCTTGAGCTCTCTGCATCGCTACGTCTTCAAAAAATCGCAAAATCCTATGCAATCGGTAGAGGGTTGTGCATGAGAAATTTCTTGTCTGGGGCCGGGTATATTCTCGAAGTGCCTGGTGCTCCACAGACATGCATGTGTTGGTTCAAATCCGAAGATATCATTAAGACCAGGCGTGGCTGATTTATACCGTTTTTTGGAAAGCGAGAAAAACGGACCGGCCGAGCTAGCCAGCTACACACATATTTGATGAAAATATTGCTTATGAGCCCCGCATTTTCATCAGATACTCAGGAGGTACGTCCTAAAAATTATGGTGACGACATGAGCAAAAAAGTCCTGATCGTTGATGATCATCCGTTGATTTGCCACGCGATCCGCTCAGCTTTGGCCCCGATCGGATTCGAGTCAGTGGGGGAGACTGCCGACGGCGTAGATGCCATACGCATGATCGAGTCGCTGACGCCGGACATTGTCATATTGGATATAGGTCTGGAAAAGCTTGATGGCTTGACCGTACTCAAACGCATCAGGCGGGATAAGCTGGATACCAGGGTGCTGGTGTTTACTTCCCAAGCAAAGGAGAATTACGCGTCACGCTGCCTGCAAGCCGGGGCCAGTGGCTTCGTCAGTAAAAACGAACCTATAAGCAAGCTGGTCAAGGCTATCGAGACGATTGCCGATGGATACATTTTTTTTCCGAAGGACGCCATGCCTCTGCTTGGCAACGTCGATGCGACGGCGGATCTCGAAGATCTTACCGACAGGGAATTACAGATTTTCAAGTTGCTGGCCGAGGGGCTTTCCAATAGTGATATCGCCAGCCGTCTCAGCTTGAGCAATAAAACCGTCAGTGGGCATAAGGTCAATATCCAGAGCAAACTTGGTGTTGCATCGGCAGTCGAGCTGGCAGACATTGCCCGCCGGCATCACGTCATTTGATCACCTTACGATGAAAATCTGCCTGCAAACCCTGTCGTTTGTGCTTTTTTTGATATTCAGCTACGGCAGCCCGTCGTACGCTCGAGACCTGAGCCCAATCGCCCGACAACCTCTTGACGATCTTAAAGTCCAGCTTTCTCAGAGGGAAAGGCAGTGGCTTGCGCAGAAAGGACTGTTGGTGGTCGGCGTTTTTGAAGATCCGCTGCCGCCTTATCGCATCTTCGAAGAGAATCAGAAATTCGAAGGCCTGATGGCCGATTATTTGGTGGCGCTGCAACGAGAGCTGGGTGTGGCAGTTCATTTGCGCTCTTTTGAAACGCGTGCTGCCATGTATGGCGCCTTGCGTGACGGCACCATCGACATGGTCAGCAACGTCACTCGGTTGATGGCGAAGAATCAAGGCATGAGTCTCAGCTCACCCTATGTCGTGACAGAGCTGGCGCTGTTTTCCGAGGCCGGGGATTTGCATGAATATAGTGCTGACGATGGGCAGACTCGGATTGCAGTCGCCAACGGCAAGATGCTGGAACTCTTCCAGAGTGTAGGGGGGCGCGGGAAGTTTCAACACTACCCATCGGCATTGTTGGCGATGTCGTCGGTTCTAACAGGGGAAAACCAGGTTTTTCTCGGGGATACGCTGTCCACTCATTACCTCTCGAGCCAAATATTCAGCAGCCAGTTGGTAGTTAACCAGAGCGCAAAGCTGTCGGAGGTGGACGTTGGTTTCGGACTCGAACCGGGCAACGTTATGCTGCAAGGCATCCTCGATCGGGCGCTGGGCGGACTCACTCGCTGCGAGATCATCAAGGCCCAGCAACTCTGGGGTGATACCGAAGATTGCAACGTCAGCAAGTTTCGCGATCGGCTTTCCTTGGCAGAACGTGAATGGCTGGATCGCACTTCAACTGTGCATCTGGTTGTCAGCGAGGATCTCGCTCCCTACGCATTTTTCAACAGCCGCGGGCGCTTCAATGGTATCGCGTCGGACGTGCTGGACATTATCCGGCGTAAAGCCGGGATCCGCTTTAATATCCATCGTGTCAGCTCGATCAGCGAGGCTACGGCTCAACTTGGGCGGGGGACAACGATTCTGAGTGTTCTACCCCAATCATCTGCGGATTCGTCCCGATTTCTTCATACTCGTCCGCTGACTTTTGCACCCTATCTATTCGTTGAGAGGCAGGAGGATGCGTCGTCAAACCTGAACTCGCAAAGCCAGGTTATCGTTGCAGTTGCCAAAGGCTATGCTGACCTGAGTATGCTCGGCAGCCAATACCCGAACCTGGTTTTCAAGCAGACTGACACCATAGGTGAGGCCTTTAAACTGGTACGTGACGGCGACGCTGACAGGGTTTTGGCTCCGGCGCACGTGGCGCGTTACTACCTCTCCTACAAATATGAAAACAGCATGAGGGTTGGAGGTGTCGTCAACGGGCCCGAGGCGCGAATAGTATTTGCGGCGCCTCAGGATCAAGCGCTTTTTATCTCTATTCTTAATAAGGCGATGCTGGATATCACGCCTCGAAAGAACCTTCAGATCATCGGTCGATGGCGTGCCAACTCTGCGACAGATGACCGGTATTGGGAGGGGCTGAGGACGAGCTTCTGGCGCTCTCTCGGGGGGCTGGCGGGGCTGCTCCTTGTAGCAGGTCTGCTGATTTTCGCCCAGCGTCGGCGCATTCTGCGCAAGCGACAGGATCTGCAACAGCGTCAGTTACTGCTCGACGAATTGCAGATCGCCAAAGAGTCTGCAGATCGGGCGAGTCGAGCCAAAACGGTGTTTCTTGCCACCATGAGCCATGAAATCCGTACACCGCTCAATGCCATCATCGGCATGCTGGAACTGGTACTCACACGCAAGAGCAACGTCGATCTAAATCAACAGTCGGTGCACATCGCCTATGAATCGGCAATCGGGTTGCTTGCCCTGATCGGCGATATTCTAGATATATCGCGTATCGAATCAGGCAAACTCACCCTGACGCCCGAGCCGGCCCGAATGAAGGATGTGCTGGAGTCGGTAAGCAACGTTTTCTCCGGACTTGCAAGACAAAAGGGGCTAAATCTGACACTCAACCTTGACTCGCTTGCCGCAGAGCAAGTGTGGATGGATGCAGTTAAGGTCAAACAGATCGTTTCAAATCTGCTGAGTAATGCGATTAAGTTTACCGAACGCGGAAATGTCGATCTTTCTTGCTCGGTGCACGTGGTTGAAGACTCCATCTTGAGTTTTCAGATCGCCGTCAGTGACACCGGGACGGGTATACCACCGTCTCATCTGGATCAAGTTTTAAAGCCGTTCTACCTGGTCGATGGTGTGACCAGCGATTCCAATTCCGGAGCTGGGTTGGGGCTGGCAATCAGTCAGGCGCTCTGCCAATTGATGCAGAGCACTCTGCAAGTGCAAAGCGAACTGGGCAAGGGTACTCGCATGAGCTTTTCGCTCGACCTGAACAGGGTGGTTGATGCGGCAGCAATGCACGAGGAGGGCAAGGGGGCTGCACGGAACACTGAAGAGTTGTTTACCGTCCTGATCGTCGAGGATCACCTGCCGAGTCAATATTTGCTCGTCCAGCAGATAAGCTATTTGGGGCATCGTCCGCTTACCGCGAACAACGGCCTGGAAGGGCTTGCGGTATGGAGCGAGCATGATGTCGACATCGTGATTACTGACTGCAACATGCCGGAAATGGACGGTCTCGAGATGGCCCGCGCCATGCGCCGGATGGAGCAGGGCAAAGGAATCAAACCGTGCCTGATCATTGGTCTCACCGCCGATGCGCAGCGGTCAGTGCAGCAGGCCTGCATCGACGCCGGAATGGACCATACGCTAGCCAAGCCGACAAACTTGGCAGTACTCAACCAAATGATTCCCAAATTTGGAAACGATCAATCACCCGTGCCGGACGGGACATCCTGGACCCAGGATATTCGTACCAGGATGGCCGAGGAGGTGTGCAGGAGCAATCAGAGGGAAAGTATTGCGCTGCGTGAGGCGCTGGATAGCGGAGACACACTCGCGATTCAAAACATCGCCCATAAGCTGAAAGGTACGGCTTATCTACTCAATCATCAGGTACTGCTGGAGCGCTGTGTCGAGATGGAAGAACTCTCGGCGGGAACACTCACTCAGGAACTGCTCGAAGCAGGGCAGATGCTTCTCGAATCTCTCGAGAGCATCAGTCTGTCGCTACAATCCCATTGAGGTGAGCTGAGGAACAGATTTGTCTTGGTAGAATTCAAGACGCGTCTTAGAGGACCTGGGCGATGACTCGCATACCCTTTGCGAATGATTTGAGCCAGGTTCTCTTGCACATGTTCACAGTATTCTCCCCTCCAACACCTACCCATGACGAACCACACCGTACGGTTGCTCCCGATGCAAACGAGATCCACAGAGGATTGCTAAAAGGGGAATTCCGGGCGTTTGTACAGCCGAAGTTCGATATTGTCAGCAACGCCGTTCTCTCGGTGGAAGTCCTTGCGCGCTGGCAGCATCCCGAATGCGGGATGCTGACGCCCGCGGCGTTCATCTCGACAATGGCTCGCGAAGACCTGCTCGATGACTTGTTATTCGCGCTGCTGGATCAAGGCCTGGCCGCTCAGGTCGAGTTGCGTAACCGGGGCCAGGTATTGGGTTTTGCTTTCAATCTCAGCCTTAATCAGTTGGCGAACGAAACGTGGGTCAGTGCTTTGATCGCACGCTTGCAGCGACATCCGATGTCGTTGTCGCTGGTGACTTTCGAGATTACGGAGGACGGCCCGGCAATTGCGAGCGCGCGCTGCGTACAGAACATCCTCCGCCTTCGCCAGATCGGGGTTCGTTTGTCAATCGATGATTACGGCACGGGGCACTCCTCGTTGTATCGTCTGTGCCAACTGCCGTTCGACGAAATCAAGCTCGCCGGCGAGTTTACGCGGGAGGTTCTTCGTTCCTCGCAGCATCAAAGCGTCGCCCGCGCCACTGTCCTGTTGGCGCGTGAGCTGGGTATGCGGCTGGTTGTTGAAGGCATTGAAACGCAAGAACAGCGTTTGTGCCTTGCGCAGATGGGGGTAAGGATCGGACAGGGATATCTTTGCGCCCGTCCGATGCCGGTTGAATGCCTGTACGGCTGGCTTTCGTCATCGAGCCGTGACTTTGCGGCCTGAGCAACACCGGTCGAGCGATCGATGCCCGACCTGTACACATCACCCTATCAGTTGTAGTCGAGGATGTAATTCAAAACCGCATCGGCTCTGCCGGGTTTTATCTTGGCGCTGCCTTTGCGCGCATATTTTGCATTGAACTCAAACGTATAGCGCTCGCCATCTTCTTCACTTTTTACCCATTGCATAGCTAACCCGGCCCATTTACTAAACGGAAGTTTCACCCCCGCTGGGGTGGTTAGGGCGACACCAATGCCTTCTGCTCCTCCGGGGGTCAAGTTGAGCAGTCCGGCGCCTTCGTTATTACCTTCAAAGTATATTTTCACGGGTAGATTCGATCCCGGAAGAAGGCCAGTGCACAGCACGCTCAAGCCGACAGTGCGAGGCGTCTGCTGTTCTAGAAGCGGAATAGCTACTTTGCCAAGGGGAATGTCCTGACGTTTTTCACCGGCGCATCCTGAGAAATAGTTACTGGAAATCACCTCTACTTGGCCAACGATATCTATTTCTGCTGCGTCCCAGTCTTCAACTTTCGCGTGTATTTTAATGTTTAAATTGAGTTCGCCTTTTTTGATGTCGCGGGCTGTACGTATGAGTTCTACATGCAAAGGGTCTGGTAGCCGACCGATCATTCTTGGGGCATTGGTATAGCTATTTTCAAAAGGCAGAGCTCTGTTCAATCTAAAATCTACGAGTCGAATTCCAATGCCGGATAGATTGGTGCGATAGACATCGTCGTATCCATCCTCCAAAGGCGCATCTATTGCGTAACTGTAGTGAATAGGGTTTATTTTTGTTGGGCACTTGAAGTCAATACTGCGGCTCGCAGCTTTCAAATAAAATGCTTGATAACTCATGCGCTGACCAATGGGTGCGAGATTCAGCGTTTTAGGAGTCATAGCTAAACTAAAGTAAGCTTTCCCTTGAACTGCCGCTAGTGGCGACCAAAAGCATTCTGCTGTGTTATCAGCAGTGGCGGCATTGCTGGCTGCTGTAAATAACAATGCCACAATACTATGTAATGCAAATTTCAACTTTTCACTCCTTGATCAGCCTGCAGACCGCAGGTCACGTTCATCTGGTCGTAAGTCAACGCAATGTTTTGGGGAGGGAGTCGATAGGGGGCCGAACAGATACCGTCAGCCCACTTTACTTTCAGCCAGCCTTCGTTTTTGATGCCGAAGACCAGCGCACGGGACTGGTTGTCGACCACGGCCAGTAATTTGCCGCCTTCGTCTTCTACCTGGGCGCCAAACGGCAGTTTTTTCCCGTCATGGAGGACAAGGTCAATCTGCACGCGCCGGCCGGACGACGCATCAAAATGCGCCTTGACCACGGCCCCACGACGCGGCACGACGCGGGCTGAGGTTTCGGTGACCTCAACGTCAGTGCCCAGAGTCTGGGTGTCCAGGTCGAGATCGTTGTAGCGATAGGGCTGAACGTAACTCTCGATGGCGTATCCGGCACTGTCTGTATGCGACGCGGCACCGTTGATACTGGCGCCCTTGACTCCCGGCACCTCCACCAGCGCGAAGGTTTCTCCCACCGGCTGGCCAAAGGTGACGCCGCCGCTGTGAGCAACGACCGACCCCGATGCAGACAGATCCATATGGCGTGCAGAGCCGGACATGCCGTAGTTGCCGGCAACCTTGGCCATTGGCGCATCCCACCCAATACCGATACTGCGTGAACGTTGATCGCCGTAGACGTCGGCCTGGGCGGAGTACGAGAGCCGGCCGTTATCGTCGAGATACCCCGAAACCCCGGTCTGAAGGCTGTCGTCGCTTTTGCCCGAGCGGGTGAAATTGCTGTACACGCGCTGCGACCGAGAGCGCGATCCAAAAGGAAAGCTCACCGACAGAGCGAGCTGATTGTCTGATTCATGCGAACGCCCCCCATCCTGCGTGTGCGAGGCGGTGATGCTGTAAGTGACTTCACCGACGTTGCCGCTGTAACCCAATTGCAGGCGTCGTGTGCTGCCGGCGCGATTCCAGTAACTGGTCTCTCCCGCGCTGACAAACACTGAACCGTGACCTCCGATGTTCTGATTGATGTTCAGGTCCAGTCGACTCTTGGGGCGACTGCTGATGAAGTTCTGCTGGTCAATTTCGCTCATCTCCTGGATATGCTCGCTAAGCGTGCGATAACCCGAAGTCGAGTAGCGGTAGCCCACCATGGTGAAGGTCGTATTGGTGTTGTTAAGTGTCTTTGAATAGAGAAAACGTACACTCTGGCCGGTACTCGCCTCGCCGTGAGCCGGTTGCGACTGACTATTGGTGATGTCCAGGGACATCCCGCCCAGAGCGGTGTTGAGGCCAAGACCAAAGTTGAAAGCGTTGTAATCCTCGGCGGCGAGCAAGCCTCCGTAGGTTGTCAGGTTGTCGGTGGCGCCATAGACCGCCGTGCCCTGCATCAAGTGAGGCGACTTCATTCCTTCGTTGCTGTATTTGCCCAATGACAGGCTGTACTGAAACGTACCTCGCCTCACCATGACCGGCAGATAGGAATAGGCTTGCGTATACTTTCGCTCGCGTCCATCGGACTCGATGATCGTCACCTCAAGGTCACCGTTGGAGCCACCCGGATAGATGTCGTGAATCTCGAATGCGCCTGGGGACACCGTCGTGGAATAGATGACGTAGCCGTTCTGGCGCACTTCAACAGTGGCATGCGTCTCGGCAATGCCGCGTACAACGGGCGCGTAACCCGATTCGTCATCGGGCAGCATGCCGATGTCCGAACCGAGTTGAATCCCACGAAAACGACTGCTGTCGAAGATGTCGCCATTGGTATAGAGCTGTCCGACTGCAAAGCGGCTCTTGAGTGAGGTAACGTCGTGTTCCAGATAGGTGCGGTTGCTGGAAAAGGTGCGTGATGCTCCAGTGCTCTGACTGAACGACGAATCGTTACGCAGGCGCCATTGACCGATGTTGAACCCGTTGCGCAAACCCAAGTAGCCGTAATCGTTTTTGAAACCGCCACCATTGTTGCGATTGAAGTTCAGTTGGTAGTTACTGAAGGCGGCGGTAATTCCCTCGTCCCACAGAGACGGATCGACGTAGCCGCGTGAGCGGCGCTTGATGTAAGCCTGCGGTACGCTGATGTAGAGAGCCAGTTGGGAGACATCCATCTCCACCGTCGCCCCCTCGATGCGCAGCACATTGACCGACTCGTCGTCCGTAATGTGCTCGGAAACAATGCCTTCTTTCTGCAGCCGCTCAACGTCCACGCCCATTTCGCGCAGCATGCCGAATTTCAGGATCGGCCGTGCATCAGCATTGGGCGCGTCTTCGTCGACAATAAAGGAAATGTCCTGGCGTCGTTCCAGGCGTTGGTTCAGATATACATCGACACTGTAGTCACCCGGTACGACACCATTGGATTGTTCGAAGTACCGCAAGTCGACCTTGGCTCCCTTGTCCTTGAGGAACATCGGGTTGAATTGTGTGGCGGATGCCGCCGAGGCACTTAACATGCTCGCGGCGGCCAGGCAGGAGAGATACTTGCCTGAGCGTTTTTGCGCGCGCTTCTTCCGAGACTTCCTGTTGTACTTTCTGATTCGCATGGAATAAGGCCAAACTTCCGTCAAAACACTACTTCCTGTGCACGAGGAGTCCTGGGATGCATATCCCAAGGCGTGCGCGGATGAAACGAGGGTGAAGCGGGAAAGGGGAGCGGCGTCAGAACTTGATCGAAGCCGTGTGTTCGATCAGTGCGCCGTAGTCATTGATCGATTCCCAAACGACCCGGGCATCGCCGCCCAGTGAGGCAGGTAATCCTTTGATTGCCATTTTCCGGGAACCTCTTGGGCCGATCATGGCGGGCTCCAGCGGGTATTCTTTTTCGCCGATCGTCACGCTCATCTTCGCGAAAGAAACATGAAAGGCTGAGTCATTGGTCGCCAGCAATACGGCTTGGCCGGCGGTTCTCAGAATGTTCCACTTCAAAGCTCCGGCGGCCTCTTCTGCGTTCCCTGGTAACCCGTTGGGGCGGTAGAACAGCTTCAGGCGCTGACGAAAAGCCACTTGCAGGCTGTTCTCGGAACTGCTGATTTGAGGGATTTCCTGCACGCTTACCCAGACCACCGATTCTCGATCCTCCGGCAGTCCTTTGCCCTGGTAAAAGATCCGCAACGTCTGTTGCTTACGGTGACCCAAGCGCGCCAGTGACGGGGTGATTGCAAAAGGAATCTCACGCTCGGCCTGACCTGGACCGGCCTCGATCCAGGACTGGATCATGATGTCATCGTTGCCTTCATTTCGAACCTGAAGCGAGGCTTCATGACTGGACGCCGGAAAGATGATCCTCGTGCCGCCCACTTGAATGCCCGCGTCGGAAG
Organism: Pseudomonas sp. S150; assembly: GCF_004526365.1. NCBI lineage: Bacteria > Pseudomonadati > Pseudomonadota > Gammaproteobacteria > Pseudomonadales > Pseudomonadaceae > Pseudomonas > Pseudomonas sp. S150. Next base: position 3,676,420 of record NZ_CP038207.1, on the reverse strand, counting down.
CATCGGATAGCAATGAAAGTGTCAGTAAAAGACAGATACGAACAAAATTACCGGTATTCATCATCGACTCGCAGAAAACGAGGGGCGTGTAAGCCCCTCTTTTTTGGACGATTTACTCGTACGTCAGGGTGAAAGGCAGAGTGCCGTTGGCAGTACCTGGCTTGAGTTCGGCACCGTTGGCCACATAAGAGGCCCGCATGCGCAAATCGGCGGAATACTTGGCGTCCTTACCTTCACCTTGGACCGTCAGTGGGGCGGAGTACGTTTCGTTTCCGGACATGTTGATCAGGTGGTTGTTGTCGTCGAACATGCCGATTCCCACACCCTCGGCACTCCCTGTGATCTTCAGCAGACTGTTGTTTTTCGGATCGACTCCGGAGCCGGACATCGGGTCGAAGCCAAACTTGACCGTCGTCAGGCCGGCGGCGGTGTTGCCGCAGTCCAGGTTGAGGTTGATGGCAGTACCGGCTGCAATGTTGCCTTCGCCCGCACCGTTGATGGCATCCATGCTGACCTTGCCGAGATTCACGTCAACGATCTGCTGACCAGCACCACCGCCCACCGTGGAACCGGCGCCGGCAGACGCGATGCACGACGCCGCGACAATTTCGCCGGTGAAATTGATGGTGCCGTCAGCCGCCATCGCCGTGCCGGTCATGGCGCACACAGCCGTGGACAGCATCAGAAACTTAATTGCTTTCATGGAGATAAAACTTCCTTGCAGTGTTAGATCAGGCAAAAAGCGCCGTGATGCAGCGCGAGGAAATTCTAGGAATCAGGGCGGGGGATAGGAACAAGAACAATCTTGAGTGATGAGGGGAAAATTCTTGAATGCAGTTGTGGTGTTTGCCTATTACCTGGGTTCGGCTACCACAACGTACAGTGCGCCTGATGCTGAGAAAACTGTGCAACGAGTTAACGGCGTCACTCGATCTCCGCTCAATGATTGGTCTGGAAAAAATTGGCAATGTCGTAAAGAGCGCCAATGCTCAAGATAACGTCAGATCTCCGCAGATTTGGTTGACGATCTACTATCGACGAGCAGACCATCGAGTTTCGCCTTGAAACCATGCAGACTCCGAGTCTTGACTCAGAAAAATGACGGGCAATTTAATCACAGTAGGGGCATCGCCGATGCAGTTGACGGCTGGCAAGCTCTCTGACTACCTATTTGCTCAATCGCCTGCGGGCTTTCCGGTAACTGATTGCAGCGCTGATTGTCACGCATGTGCATGCAATATGCGATGCGATGCGATGCGATGACCTTGCAGACCAGGAGAATGAGTTGTCCATTGATTAATAGAACGCATTGAATGATTACCGAGGAGAGTTAGCGGGAAATTTGCCCCTGCGCTCAACCAGCTCCAGATGTGCTTCAGAATGCTTTTGCACTGCCGATCATAGCCAGTGAGCGACCAGCTTAAACTCGACATTAAATGCTACGAAGAATCGACGAAAGATTGGCCAATTTAGAGAGGCGTAAAGCTATGTATCACTACTCGCTAGTGCAGCATACCGAGCCCACCGGTGTATGGTTGTCATGCACCGATATTCCGGAAATGAATGCCGAAGGCAGTACGCTGTGCGAAGCATTTGCCGAAGCCCTAAATGGTTTAGAGTCTGCGCTGTCGTTGTACGTAGAGCAGGGGCGCAGAATTCCAGCACCCTCGGCATCAAGCGCCACTGCGATGGTGCTGCACTTGCCGGTGCTGACTGTGGCCAAGATCTTGCTATGGAATACCATGTGTGATGAAGGCGTGAGCCGCGCCGAGCTTGCCCGGCGAATGGCCTGTTCGCGACAGGTTGTCGACCGTTTGGTGGACTTCATCCACGCCTCGAAAATTGAGCAGATCGAGCGTGCGCTTGCATTGCTGGGTCGGCGTCTGTCGCCGGTCCTGATGTAGCCTCATGCCGGAATCTATCATGTCCCAAGCACACCATTGACGCCTGCTGTTGGTCTGATACCACCGACGCCCTCGTGTATAGCCTAAGGCCGGGCTGGGTAGACTTCGAATATCAGTGGTCATTACCGATAGCTCAAATGTCATCGCTCGAAGAGTATGTGCTCAAGCAGCCTGGGCAGACCGACTTTTTCAACAGAGTCGGCCGAGATCCGCCGTTGCTGTTTAGGACAGAATTAGGGCATATGGGAGGCCGCTTGAGTCCGCTGTACGCCAACGGCGAAGCGTGAAAGCCCAGTTTTTGGTGGGCTAAAGCGGCCTGTAAGGACTCCAGAAGGGGTTTGAATCCCTACGGGACTCTCCTTGTATGTAGGCCATAACGGAAAATGCTCCGTATCTTTCGATACGGAGCATTTTTTTGAGCCATGTTCTGATTGCTAGGTTTTTAACACAGCCTGCTTATAGGCCCTTTTTTCTGCGGTCGATTCAATACGCATAAGGGGCTGGTCAGAGAGCACATTTTTTTGGCGATTCGAATGTTATGCCCGTTGATTGTTTGCTTGCTAAAATATAGTTCTCGTCGCCTAGCGATGCTTGGCGATAACTTAAGCCCATCTTGCATTCTGTGCCTGGATACATATCGAACTCGTATATCGATTGTCCAACAGCCCATTCTATTTGTTGGTCGTATCTATTTAGCAGAAGGAAAAATGTTGCTGGTGTCAAAGCCCAAATCGCCAAATAGAAAATTACCTGAAAAATAACTGTAGCAACGGCGTAGCGACTGCCTTTGTCATTAACCTTAACTCCAAAAATCCATTTCGTAAGTCGTGGTGCTTTTGTCGCAAAAGTCGATCCGTAAATGAAAAAGGGAGCCATTGCAACGGAGACAGGAATAAAGATTGCTCCCGCAGCAATAAAAAGAAACGGAATCGCGAATATTGCTAAAAAAGTCAAAGTATGAGGAAAGGTTGTAGGGGGTACATGAGCCATTCCACCGATTATTTTTCCCGAGACGCTGAGCGCGAGATTGGAGCCAACAGCAAATGCAATTGCGATCAACCCCTTGCCAACCGTGGTTTCATAGAGGATTGCGTAGATGCGATAAACATCATGCGCAGCCACTCCTAGGCAGTAAATAAAAAATATCATCGCGGTCGGTGCAAATAAATTGATGGGATCCAGCAAGTAAAGATATCCCAGAACAGGGAGGAACAGGATAACATTGAGATAAAGTTGATGATAGCGTTCAAGATTATCGTACCAGTTTGCTATGCCTCCCAAAAAACCAGCGAATTTATTGAGATCATATTTTTCTGGGTTCAGAATTTGCATAGTGCTAATTGCGACCGCGATACCAAGAAAAATCACAGTTGTTGAAAATGATACAAGTCGCCAATGAATCGGAGTGATGCAAAGAAAAAAGAAAAGAGCGATTCCGACTAATGAAACTCGCTTCGTGAGTTCGAGAAATTTTTCTCGCCTAGTAATGACAGCGCGCTCCCCGGAAGCAGTTTTGATAGTTCGCTTTACACTTCTCGTCATTGCTAATGATCCTGCATGAAATATTGTGATTGCGATGAGGTAGGATTACTGCGTTATCGGAATGAGAGTAAGAAACTTTAATGCTCTCCGTTTAAGTCATGGCCGCCCGACCTAAACTGAGATACCTTTCTTTCACCTACGCCAACTAGCCTTGTCCATAAGTCAGATGAGCTTTCCAATTTCGATCATGCCGGTATGGAGCGCCTAGGCGCGGTTGGAGGTTCAGAGAGGGCCTGAGCAAGGTTCAGGGTGTGGAAGCGGTGTATGTGGCGACGGGGTCACTCTACGAGCGGAATATGGGTTGGTTGCCTAGGGCGAATAAGGTTCATACGATACCCAGTGGGTACTGGAAGGTGATCTCCACAGGAAGTACGTCTGAATCGCCCCTGGTTTCCGATAGACAGCGGCAGCGGGCAGGATGGCGATTAGTACACTAGCAGCAATGGCTCCAGGCGTAAGGCGGAAATCACCGAAATACCCGATGCGCGGATCAAGGCCGCGCGCTGTACTCTGGGAATGTACACCTGCGACTCGTAAGAAATGTTTAGTGACTGGGCATCTTACCGTGCCGGGGGAGCTCTGCAATGACATCACAGCGCTGGGAGTCATTGACGGTTGCTCAAGCGTGCGAAGAAAATGCTGAACAACATACTACCCATCTGCGACCGCACCGGTTGTGGGTGTTGGGCGATCAACTGATGGATGCAAGGAACGCAAGTGAGTGATTTCAGAGGAGCTCGAGGTTCCAACACCGGCGACGACTTCCACGAGTTATGGGCCGCCCGGCATGCTATCCGCCTTCTAGACGACCGTGATCCGCTTCAAGCGTTGACTGTAGAAGGGATTGCTCCAAGTGACGAAGCTGGGTCATCCCCTTCTACGTGGGATGGCGTGGATTGCGCGTTGTACGAAGGCGGCGGCGACGCAAAGGAAGCTGATCGTATATTGCTGGAGCAACTGAAGTATTCCGCCGCGAATCCTCGCAGTTCGTGGACCGTCGCACGTATGGTGAGCGGCGATAAGCGCGAGGACAGCGTCCTGAATCGCTTGGCAAAAGCCTGGGCTGGGATACAAGCCCTGGAGCCAAAAGGAACAGTTGAAGTATCACTGGTAACCAACCAGCCGATCGCGGCTGAGTTAAAAACTGTTACAGCAAAGCTCGCAACAGGTAGCGTATCCGCTCCACGAAAACGACCTGGAAAGGATGAGCCAGACGAGCAAAAAATGGCGTTCGCCGCCGGACTGTCCAAATCTGTGCTGCCCGAATTTGCAAAGGCGCTTCGATTCAATGGTGGAGCAGGATCGCGCTTCGCGATTGAGAAAAAGTTGCTCGCTGATATTTCTGGATGGACCGATCTCGAGTTACAAGCACCAGTCTCTAATCTTCGCCAGTTCATTCGTCAGCGCATGCGTCCCGAATTCGCGGGCGAGTTAATAACGAAGGAGTCAGTTTTACTCGAACTCGGCGTCTCTACGATGGGCGCATTGTTCCCTTGCCCACCTGTCCTTGAACGAGTTGATGCACCGGTGCCACGGAGCAGCGTCGCTGACATTGCGAGCGAGATCGTTGCCGGCAAACAGCGAGTCTGTCTACATGGTCCTGGAGGGGTCGGCAAGACAACTGCGCTCCAGCAAATTGAGGCGGTGCTCCCGCCTCATTCGATCATGGTGACTTACGATTGTTATGGAGGTGGCACCTATCTAGATGCCGCTACTTTGCGTCATCGACATGTGGACGCGTTTTTACAGCTATCCAATGAGCTTGCCACGAGGCTGCGGCTGCCAATTTTGCTTAGCCGTCACCAGCTATCAGACCCTCCGCGTCTATTCTCGAATCGCCTAGGCCACGCAGCCCAGGCGCACGCGTCTGAATATCCGGACGCGCTGATCGTCATTGCCGTTGACGCCGCCGACAATGCCGTTACGGCTGCGACAACACGCAAACCGCCTGAGGCTTGCTTTGTACACGACTTCTTGGAACTGGGCGACTTGCCGCCCAATGTCCGGTTCATCGTTACGGCAAGGACAGGCCGTCTCGCTGAACTTGCCCTACCGTCTAGTTATAGCCTTTCAGAGATCGAGCCGTTTACCCGTGGTGAAACTGCAATCAATGTACAGCGGAAGTGGGCTGCAACAGATGATTGGATCGATGCGTTTCACAGGCTGACCATGGGAGTACCTAGAGTCCAAGCTTATGCTATGGATCTGGGCGATGCACCTCCCGAAAAAGCGATTGACCGCCTCTTGCCCGCAGGCCGGTCTCTGGACCAAGTATTTCGCGAGCAGTTTGAGCGAGCCCTGGGGAAAAGCGGAATCGCAACAGACCTTCCAAGGTTTTGTGCAGGTCTCATTGCTCTTGCGCGGCCGGTACCGATAGAAGATCTCAGCGCGATCATTGGTATCCAGGTGCCAGCGCTGATTGACATCTGCACCGACATGGCGCCAGCGATTCGGCTCATTGAAAACACTGTCGCCTTTGCGGACGAAGACTTCGAGCACTTCGTCCGCGAAGCGGGGGAGTCAATGCTAAGCGAAGTAACCCAGAGCGCTGCTGATTGGCTGATGAGCCGCTGCGAAAGCGATTCTTACGCTGCGCAGCACGTCGCAGGTCTACTCGCTGCGTCTGGCTTGGGCAATAAGCTGCTTGATCTCGTTGAACGCGAGCCTTCGCCGGCTGCAATTGATGATCCGGTGAAGCGGCGAGAAGCGGAACTTACGCGCTTACGGTTAGCTATCTCCTTCTGTCGGAAGGCGGGCGATAGTGAACGCGCACTGCGTTTCGTGCTCATCGGAGGCGAAGGGCTCAAGACTGAGCGCGCGCTACGGGCACTCCTGTCTAATAATCCAGACCTTGCGGTGCGATTCGCTGCTGACACTGCTGGGAGGCTCGTCCTTGCCGATCCGAAACAAACCGGCTACCACGGCGCTTTCCTGCTTCACAAACAAGTGATTGACTCGCTCAACGGTGATCGAATTTCGTTGCATGAGGGGCAGCGATTGATTGAAGCTTGGATGGCTGCACGTAAAGCCCTCCTTCAAAAGGCCCAGCATTGCGACTGGCGGCTTGAGGTTGCAGACGTTGCGGCCAGCATCGAAACAGCGCTTCGCAGTAATGGGCCAGAGTCTGCTTTGCAGTCGCTGTGGAAATGGAAGCCGAAGCGGGTTCGGCTGCTGGTGGCGCGCTGCCTGATTCCGCGGCTGATTGCGCAAGATGGCTCGGGGCTGCTTCAGGGAATACTGGACACACGTCATCTCAAACCCTGGGAAGAGCTTTTTGTACTCGTACCCTTGGTGGTGTCCGGTGCTCCCTTGGATACCAAAAGGCTCGCAAGAAGCCTGAGAGCTTTTTGCAAGCGCTGGATGTTATCTCCCAAGCGTCAGGGCGCACGCAGTCTGCTGGACAGCTTGTGGTCATGGATGATGGATGTTGCCATGACATCTTGTGAGCTTCTTGCCGCGGACCAGCTATCTGCGACTGTTGTAGATGGTTTCTTGGATGTAGTGCTTTTGCCTGAGAACCGGAGAGTCGACAAGGTTCATATCAGTAACATACGTCATATGGATCTGCTCTTTCGAGCGCACGCACTCCGAGCGGCCCGGTCCGGCGGGAAGTTGAAACCCGACGACCTCTACGAATCCAGGCCCGAGTCCGCGGAGAAAAAGGAGCGCGGCCGCGACACCTATCACCAAGAAGAGGCAGATCGTAAGCTAAACGAGCTGACCAATATGCTGTATCCCGTCTATGCGGCGACTGCAATAGCGATGTCCGGGAAGAATGACGACACAATCGCTAATGTTCTGGAACAAGCGACGAGGCGCAAAGAGAGCAACACATGGCGTCTCGCGCGCGATCACAGTGCTAGCGCGCTTGCCATGGCAGCCGCTCGTGGCGCGCTGTTGCTCGTAGGCCGTGAATTAGACGCGGAGTTCGTTCTACGCATCGCCAAGCGAATTCATGGTAGGTGGGGAGCCTCCGATTTGCAGCCGGATATAGAGTTTGCTGAGCGTATGATGCTGCGCCCAGAGCTGCAGACCGCACTTGTCGTGGATATTGACACAGCGGCTTCTGTTATGCGTACTCAACGCATTGGCGCCCGAGACAAATCCCAAGCGCTTCTAACCTACTCACGCCTGCTCCTGCCGTTCAGTCCCGACGATGCTAATGCTGTTTTTCATGATGCAATTGAGGCCGCCAGCCAACTCGATCGGGAAATCGTGGCACAACTACGCTTGCTCGGCCAGCTTTTCAAGCGAGGCACTAGTGACGTCGAGGACAGGAGAGTAGCCGCCCGCGATCTTTGTGAGGTGCTGGTTGACGCTGCCGTCCGTCTCGACGGCGATGAGAACCTGCCATGGAAAGAGGTCATGGAAACTGTTGCGGCTTTAGACCTTCCTCTCGCGCTCGCAAACACGGCGAAGTGGCAAGATGCCAATCTCGTCGACTTCTCACAAACACTGGCGCCGGTCCTCAACTCTGGACTCACCCAAGGGACACTAGGCCCAGCTGCGGCAATGGCATTGGAGTTGATCCTGCACGGCAATCATGCAATCGCTGATGCAGCATTGGATCACGTCGCCAACTGCGTTAACTCAGGATCTTATCTTGAGGAAGCGGCGTGGAACGCATTAGTCCGCCACAACGAACGTGATAACAGCAAGCTGCTCAATAGTCGTGGGATGGCGAAGTGGTCGGGGCAATGGAGCAGGGCACTCCGTGAGCGACAGGCATTTCTTGAAAGTCTGGAAGAGACAGGCTCTTCTCTGCCCGTTATCACGAAAGTAGCGACAGCAGAGCCTGAAGTTCGCTCCACAACGACTTGGACCCGGGAGAACCTGCTCAACGGCGAGGACTTTGCCAATGCTTTGAAAACTGCGCTTCAGACTGCACGTACTGCAGATAGATATGTTTCGCTATCGGATCTGATTGCAACTGCTGCGGAATGCGTTGAGATACGTGACCGCTTGGCTTTTCTCAAGGTCTTACGAGACCTAAAGGTTCGAGATGGTGCGAGCGTGGTCGAAACGATGCTGCTGATGCTCGATCGATGGAATACACCGGCCATTCGAAGATGGGCTGCATCGGAATTGCCCGAAGTTATCGTTGAGCGCCTTCCCGATTTTGCCAGATACATCGGACACAGCGAAACGTCTCTCCCTACAGCATTGAAGTGGACTGGTCTGGCCCCAGATGGAGCAGCAAATTTGCTTTTGCGTGGTGTGGAGCAGCATGGGCAAATGTTCGACGGAGAACAAGTCTTTGCTCTTGCGGGGCTAATTGCAGGGCATCTGGATCCGCACTCATCGTCAGTCATTGGCGTATGGTACGCAAACCGTCTTGCCGAACGTGTCTCTCCCGAAGATCGAGACCAAACCTGGCAACTGCGGGATGTACCTGTAAACGTTCCCGCATCGGTGGCGCGTTTCCTCTATGCATGCTTGGGCGACTATGATGTGCGAGTGCGATGGCGCGCAGCTCATGGGATACGGCGTTTGGCCAGACTTGATGCTGTCGAAGAGCTGAAAGCGCTAATCGACGAATACGGCCGTCGGGATGAGTCAATCTTTCGGTCATCTCGTCTCGACTTCTTCTGGATTGCCGCGCAACTGTGGTTTGTGATTGCCTGGGATCGCATTGCAGCTGAGCTGCCAGAAATAGGTGCTCAGGGGGGAGCACTACTGCTCGCCATCGCGTTGGATCAGACTTTTCCACATCTTCTTCTTGTCTCATTTGCGCGCGATGCTTGCCTCAAACTGGTAGACGCGGGCGCCCTTGCGCTTGATCCTTCCCAAATAGAACAACTGAATGCTACCGGGCGATCAGCGTTGATACCTCTGCCAGGGACGAGCCGCAGGCCACCTCGGGTCCGTAACGGCTCCGGGGAACCCGAACGCCGCTTTCAGTTCGACCCTATGGATACGGTGCCTTATTGGTACGATCCGATGCTTGATAGCTTTGCCAATGTTTCCCAAGATCTGTTGCTGACTACGGCAGAGAACTGGATTATTGATCGCTGGGGTTATCCTGGCGAGATTCGATCATACGAGGCAGAACGTCAGCAGGGACGTATCTCATCTCATGACTGGGTTCTCACGCGCAATGATCATGGTGCAAGTCCGACACTCGAGCGCCTGAGCACCCATCTCGAATGGCACGCGCTATGGTGTTCCCTTGGCGAGCTGCTACAAACCGAGCCGCTCGCTGAGGGAGAACACTCGGATTGGAGTTCGCTGTCTAATCGCATCGAACGTCAAATGCTAACCCAGCCGCCGTGCTGGTCGGCAGACCTCTTGGGGCCCGTTCCACTGCGGTCTGACTTCTGGCGAAAACCCGATGCACCGATAGATGTTTGGGTGGAGCAGGTCTCAGAGCTGAGGATGCGGAAAGAGTTGATACCGACCGATCGCCCTGGCCACATCCTTGTCGGCGGTGAATGGCGGCTTGTTAATGCCGATCGCGTTGAGACACTTTCTATTTCAAGCGCTCTGGTTGAGAAGGAACTTGGAGGATCTTTGGTACGCGCCTTACAGATGATGGAGAGCACGTGGGATTATTCGATCCCGACCGAGAGTGAGGACGCTTACGACGGCGATGACGGCGATTATCAGATGATTCCCTGGCTAAGCCGACCGTATTCAGATGGCGGAATCGATAGTCAAGATCCTTTGCGAGGCAACGCAACGCTCGTGGGCTGGATGCCAGCGAGCTGGATAATCGGCGAATACGGACTGGAATGCGATCCGGATGGCGGGAATGCCTGGTCGTTACCCGGTCAGGCAGCAATGTTTCGCTACGAAGTTTGGGGTGACCGTGAATCGGACGAAGATCACTACCAATCGTACCCTTCGAGCTCAGGATGCAGATTGCTGACCGAGCGTAATCAGTTAAGAGCGCTCCTACAGAATGAGGGGCTCGAGCTTGTCATCGTGATGGAGGTCAGACGTGAAGGACGCAGCAGTCGACGAGGCTATGACTCGGAAGAGCAGAATCCCGAGGCCACGTACGCTCGAGTCTACAGACTCGACGAAGAAGGGCAGCTCTATACCGCCGAAGGACGTATTGGATCTTGGGAGAGCGATTGTCCATCAGCTTGAAAACGAAACGCGTGGTGAGTTGGCGTCTCGCTGGATGGCTCATCATCTTGCAGAACTTATGGATCTCGCTGAGAACGGTGAAGGGGAGGTCCGACAGACAGCAAAAAAGCAAGCTGCGGAATTGATAATCAAGCTTTGGGCAAACCGCCGCTCTCTACCGGCATCGGTTGACCCAATGGGTGGTCAGATGGCCGCGGTAGAATTGCTGACTGCAATGCAGCCTACGGCGAATCCTTGGGCACGGTTTCGACGCACTCATTCGAAAGATGATCTGCTTCATGAAATGTTCGGTGTGCTCACACAGATCGTCATGAGCGGACTCCTGTTGACCCGTCCCGTGGAGGTTCGATCCATCGAAGATGCTGAATGGGATGCGCTAACGGAAGATGAACGATTCCTGACTGACCAGTTGGGACGGTGGAAGAAACTGTTAGTCATCCCAGCTTTAGAAGACCTCGACTTAGAGGCCTTCTATTCAAAATTTATCGACGATGACGTAGACACTGAACTGGAAGAACCAACAGGACCGTTAGCTGAGGAAGAGAAAGACGGGCCAGCTCCTAAGGACGAGCTGCGCGTGATCCTATCCAACCTCGAGACCTTTCAGTCAAAGCTTGCAGCACTCGTTGATCAGTGGCGTAATTCCCTGGATTCCGATGATGCAGTTGAGGCGGATGATGTGGACGAATCTGAATTACGGTAAGGGTAGATGACCTGAGCGACGCGTTCTCTACAAGTCAGCTCATCTTAATTCATAGCTCTATGCTCTTTAGCAAAACAGATGTCGCGAACAGCTACAAGAGGACTGAAATTTTAACAAAAACTGCAGCGCTCTGTATGTCGGAAGAGCATGAGCGCACACGCTCAGTTCTTGCCGCCTTCCGCCTGCCGTGCCCAGTAGAGACCGGCCAGAAACCTACATCCGCTATACACCTGCGCGTTCATTTACGTCGGCAGACCAAGTGAAGGGGCAGAGACAGCAACTGTTGGGCATTTGAAAGCAGAGGCAATCGCGGCTTGAGTTGGTGAAGTCAAAGGGAAAGGGGCCAGGGTAGAAATCGAACTTTTGCCTATCGTGCGAACTCGGAAGGGGGAATGCGTTGACGTCGCGCTCCAGCAGGTTTTTTCATCACCTTCCTCAAACGCTGAGCAGATTTCTTCCAGCTCGGAAGGCGAAGCAGGGCCAACGGCAAGCATTAACACATCACGGCGTTTCCGTTTACCTTCCAATTTTCAGAGAGGCTATTTTCCGGCTTTACAGGGAGTTTCATCGCTGCTGACCTCGATCTTCGGATCAAATTGGATGCTAGCACAAGCCTTCCAACCCACAGTCTTCCGTTGATTTCCTTTGCTTATGGAGCGTAATCCGTCAGATGCTCATTTCATCTCGCTTGGTAGTTCCATTCGAATTCGGGAAAACAGTTCATCGAGGGAGATCGGATTGTCCTGAAGCAAATAACAGCCTACGAGGATGGTCAGTGGATGAACGTCTAATACAGATGCCAGTTCGTCTACCTTCTCGATCGTAGGGCTCTTCAGACCGCGCTCCAGGGTGCTGAGATAGGTCCGACTACTGACGTCAGAGAAATCTTCCTGAGAAAGCTTCCTTTTCGATCTCAGCTTTTTCAGGGCCGCGCCAAATGCCTGTTTCAGTTCCATATTGCCGACCTCGCAAAAGGAACGATGAAGCCTTCGCGAGCTCTATAGGGCTACAATCTATAGTGTTCACTTTTGGGATGGCCGCAATGTTCATCACTCACAAACCAGCAGAGATTTTCCTCAGCGCGTACCTGGGTGATGACTCTATCCAGTACTGGCAGTACGTTGAGCAGACCACTCATTGTCCCTGGTTTTACGTCAGAGTGGGTCGACAACAAGGCGGTGAAGCGTTGGCTAGCATGGTTATGCTTCCCAGCATTTCAGCGCTTGAGCAGTTACTTAACGAACAAGGAGCAGACATCTGGCTGCTGGATGTCCAGTTGGTTTCACCGGCATATCTGAACGGAGGTGATGGGTGGAAGATGGAGAGGCTACTAGAGGTGCGTGAAACGGTGGATGACCTCAGTGAGGAGGCGGTATACATGTATAGCCTGGAGGGAGGGCATATCTACACTGAGGCCTTGGGGTCCAGCACATCCGATTTGCAAAATCCTCGTATCATTTTTTCGGCTACACCGGCATCTCGGCGAGCATGAGACCAACACGCTCGAACGGTTAACGGCATCTTCGACGCGCTAGCGATTAGGCAATCTAGCCTGCCCGCCGAATCAGTTGGCGGCGTTGGCAGCCTTTCTGCCACTTACCGTTTCCGCAACGGAGTCAGTATGTTTTCGACATCCAATCCTTTCAGCAGACAGTTGTGCGCAATTGCCGACAGTGCTTCATAGAGCTGGTCTCGCTGCTTTATCAAGTCGGCATTCTCCGCCTGCAGATTAGCAATACGTTCTTCGAGGCTTCTTCGGCGGCGGGCACCGTCTGGATCTCTCCCACTCTCCTTGAGTTGTGCGATACGGGCGGACTCGATTCGCCTCCCACGGTAACCCACTAATGTAGCTCGGCTAGTCAGGCCCAATCGACGCTGCACTTCGGGGCGTGAAATAGGTGCGAGCTCCAGCCCTAAGCTAATCATTTGAGCGAGGAGGGCGTCGATCGCCTCGTCCAAGGTGCCGCCCCTCAAGGTCTGTCGTTGCGCCATGGTCGCCTCTAATCATCCGAAACCGAACTGTGCCGTTGGTCCGTGTCCACAACTGTCATTGGATGCCCATTTGGAAACACGCGTTGCACACCTGCATTAGTGTCGCGAGCGAGGACGGATTTTAAATTGTTGAGCTTGTCTTCCTGATCCGCCAGCCATACATCGCTGCCTGCCTCTCCAGCGCCGGCATCGCGCATGATAGTAATTGCGGTCTTCAGATTCTCGGCTTGTGTCTCAAGGTTGGCCCGCTCCGATGGAGTGCCCATCAGATGGAGATGCGAGCAGCCATTCCAGCACTGAAGATGCTTAGGGCAGGGCGCTTGGGAGAAATCGTGTATGCAACCTCCGAAGGGTGTTACGTGTAGCGCCGTGGCGTGTACGGTGAGGAATGCTTCTGCAGTTGTCGTGCCTTTATCTGATAACAACGCATGGTAACTGTCGGTTAACGCGCCCTGAATACGTTTATCTCTTATGCCTGTATGCAGAAAATCGATGCGCTCGTGATGGCTATTGAACGCCAAGAACTCGTGATGCGCAGCAGTGTTTTCCTCAATGCTTGTGTGTTGGTAGTAGACATTCTGGTCGAGGCGTTTTCGCCCTAAGGCCAATGCTTGCTGAACATCACTCATACCGGTCAGATGATAAATAGTGTTTCGCCAGTGTCGAGGTTGGTGGCTAGTCAGTCGAATAGGCGCGCCGTTAGATTCTGTTAATGATCGGCGTGAAAAAATGGATGGATATTTTTCATCGTTCCCCAACGCGCGGTTAATGTCCAAGAGTGTCACTCGACGCGGGATTACTCGAAACACATTTGCTTCCCGCCCACCGAGGCGGAATTGACCATCAAACGCGATGGCTAATGTTTCGCTGGTTTTTAGGACAACACATAGTTTGCCTCCAACATTTTCAGTAAGCGCTGCATGATCGCGAAGTTTGGGAACAAGAAAACGCTCAATATCGCCAGCCAAGTATCTGCGTTTGATCGCCTTCCCTCGATCCTTGATCTCGTCGCAGGGATGAATTTCGTTTCGTAAAAAGTAAACGTATAGATTCCTAGCAGTGTCTCGGCCCTGGCTAAATCCGAGCCAACGCAGAACTTCATTCTCTGACATTGCAGTCTGCGGAGAGTAATCCCAGAGACGGCCAGGATGGGTCTCTTGCCACCTCGCGATTCCTCGTTGCTCTTGCGTCAGCACCTTCAATCGTTCGACCGCGCGCCTGGCTAAAGGAACGTCGCTTTCTGCGAACCAATGAACACGGGATTGAAACTGCTTTTCCGCAAAGTATTTGATCCCGCATTCAACCAGAGGCCTGCCATTGGCATCTACAACCACCTCACCTGTCACCCCTTTGATCGGTCTCTCGACCCAACAGTCATAGGGTATTACTGAAACCTCATTACCCCGTTGCCCAGTCGCGATCAGCAAGTCGATTACGCGCAGAAGAATTTCTTCACCCTCATTAAGTGGATTGTTCGAACATAAGGCGTAAGCTTCCATAGCCTCGCGAGAAGGCAATCTATCATCAGATTTGCGTTGTTTCACCGCACGATCAGGATCATGCAATGAAATGTAATCGTGTCGGCGTTTTTCTGGTTTCGCATCATGCTCGAAGTGGATGGCGATCTCGGTTAATTGCAGATTATCAATCGTATCCGCTATTACTTGGAGGTGAGAGATCGCGTCATAGAGATTTTTGTAACCGCTCTCACGGAGAAATACTACGACGCGATCAAAGTCGCCTCGCGTCAATTGTGTGGGCTCGGATACACCGCGCTCAAACAATGGGTTGTAGAGCCGCCGGACGGCAATACTGTATGCAGCGACCATCGAAAACTTCAGGTTTCGGGTACGTTGCAAATACACAATCAGGGCTTTGCTAAAATCCTGGAACGCGGAGGGGAGAGGTCCCTTGATAGGGGCAAGATAACCTGTCTTCTCGAGGGCTTGTCGGTGCGTCTCGAAGGTAAGAGCATGTTTGTTATGATCCCTTTGCGGTAACCAATTTCCTATACCCCACAATGGTTCTGGCCACGGTGTTGAAATCGGTAATGTCCGAAAAATCGCTTGCTCTTGTGTAATAAAGCTTTCAAGGTTCCGCCTTGCCCTAGACAGCGTCATCTTCGGCATCCTCCGTAAGCTGCCGGCAGCGTTCTATAGTAGCGCTTACCGCCAGTATGGTTGTCTGATGCTGGGCGAGGGGGCGGTTGTGAATGAGATCTCCAGCTTGTTCCGCCATGTCTATGAACCGTTGCGCTTCTCGTTGCAGCGCCTCTTTTACCTGCTCATGGCGGCCGTCAGCAAAGGGGTGAAACTTCTTGCAGGTGTAGCAGGCGTAGACGGGATTGTAGGGGCAGTGCGTATGAACCGGGAGGGCGCATGCACCGATGTCCCCAATGTACTGTGTGTCGATCACGCCACGGATCGCTCTTTCGGCAACGGTATCGCGGCGTTGCACGACTTCCCCGGTCAAGAGACTGCGCATAATGCGTTGATAGGCGGGACTCTTGCCGAGTGCTTTTTCTTTGATCCGGGCAATGTTGGGAGTTGCCGTGACGTAAGCGCGCGCCGCTACTGTGCTGTTGTGGCCAAGCAGTTCGGCAATCATGTCTGCCGGTGTTCCCTGGTCAGCCAAACCTTGCCCGAGGTGATGACGCAACAAGATAGTTACCTGGTTTGGCTTGTCTATCCCTGCTTCATGCAGTTCATATTTAAGGCCTATACCGATTTCGTTAACTGACAGACGTTTTCCATTAGGACTGACAAATAATGGTCCGCAGTCGCTGCCAAATTGGCGTTGAATTTCCGAGATGTGGCGTGAGATTTTTTCACCCAGTCGGGAGGTGACTTTGCGGGGCCGTCGCTCAGGCCTGCGCTGGCCGATCTTTTTGGCCATGGGTAGCCACAGGGTGTAGTACCTCTCATGATCAGCGCTTTCAATAAACTCAAAATCCGCGATGTCAAGCGTGTGGAATTGAATTGAGCGTGGTGCGAGTTCGAAACCTAAGTGAAGTACTATATTGAACTGGGCCTCCTCCCAAGAGATAGGTGAAACCTCTCGTTCAATGCGTTTGAGCAATCGAACTTCCTCATCGAGGTCTAAACCAGACTGCGAGAGAAAAATTCGCGCATACGGGTCAACTCGATCTGATTTCACATCCTTGATTTTTAAGTAGGTGATTGGATCGAAGCCATTGATTCCTCTATCCATTGCCCATCGGTAAAGCCTTCGAAATCCTATAAGTACTGCCCTCGTTTTTTTGAGTTCCTCGAGAGCAGTGACCAGTTGATGGGGTGCCCAAGGAAGTCCGGTCGCGAGATTTGTACTAGATAAAAAACGTAGGGTATCTACGAACATTACCGCGGTTCGAGGGGCATATTTCTCAAGTGCATAGGCCATAAAACCCTTGCCTATTTCGATTAGCTCCGAATTCAATTGGAGTGCAGTCCAATCGATTTTCATCGAGAGCCCACCGTCGTACCACCTCCACACCTTCAGCCTAGTATCGACGTATCGTGGCTGATCATTGGTGCGTGTTCGAATAGCGACCTGAGCCGGCCCTTGGAACAAATAACCCGTAAAAGAGGAGGAGGGTGAAGCGTGTTCTTGATCGGCTGATTTGGTCATGGCGAACCTCCCTCACTGTCAAGCCGGCTCCAGGCTGCCGAGGCACGCTGGGCATTGTGGTGGTTGGCCGACTCGGCTAGATAACGACTTGCATAACGGCGTGGCATCGTCGACGTATCAGACCAACCACAGATTCGCCGGAGTTCGTCCGTTGCGCGCTCGAGGTCATACCCACGTTGCTCGACAAGGTGAGCCAAAAACCGGTCGGCAAAGGTGTGGCGAAAGTCATGCGCGGAAAGTGTAGGCAACAACCCCGGATGAGCCAGTTCAATGGTCAGAAACAGCCGATCAAGGACGTTAGACAACGCGCGGATCGACAGAGGGCGCCCTCGATCCGAAATGAACAAATAGCGGTATGGCAATTTCATCGGCTTGCCGTCACGCATTGGGCGCCGCACGCTCTGGATATAGCGCTCATAGACCTCATACAACTGTGTGGAGATACCTACGGTCCGTCCGTGTGTTTTCAGCGCAGGCTCTTCAGCGCGCGGGTCACTTGGGTCATGTTCGCGATCATTGACGCTGACGTAGGCATGTTGTGAACCCTGATTGATGTCCGTGGTGTAGAGCTTCAGAAGCTCACCGCGCCGTATACCAGTCTCCAACAGTAATTCAATCATTAGCCAATTGCGCAACTGCAATCGTTCTGGAAACGGATTTTCCGCAGCGCTCGGGCGAATCAGTGTGCGAATGATCTGGAGTTGCGTATCTGTCAGGCTACGGTAACGAGCATGGTCGGGACGAACATTGATGATATGGCTCTCAAAGCGTCGTTCAATGACGTCGGCGACATCTGCAAATACCACCTCGATGTTAGCCAGGGTGGTTGAATTTTGACGAGCGCGCGGGATGTATCGGGCAACACACCAGGACAGGTATAGCTTCAGCAATCGCAGGTACTGGTCACGAGTACGAGGATCGATCTGCGGAAACGGTGCCATTTCAGCTGTGCCGATTCGGGCGATCAGGTTGTCGGCTTGACGGCCGCTTTGGAGCCAAATGGCGTAACCGTCCAGTAAAGCCAGGATCGATTCGAAGTGGCAGGCCAAGATGACCTCATCGAAATCCAGACCTCGAGTTTTGGCATAGGTGTAGAAAGCCTGGATCGCACGCAGATGTGCCGCCGCCGTGCTGTAAGCGCGGTACCTTAGCTTGAGTTGAACGTAGATGAACGGGACAAGCATAGGTAACGGCGCCACATCTCCGGTCTGCACGAGCAACGGTACACGCTGACCAGATGAGTAACGGCACTGAATCAGCTTCATCGGCAACTACCTCAATCTATGACTCGCCATGAACACAAAGGACATGGCCCGTTGAGAGAGTGGACTCCAGAAGCGGGTTTGTCGAATCAGTGGTTTAAGCGGCTCATGAACATCTATGACATGACCTGTCGTTTAACATAATATACATTACACGTAACAAGATGTTTCAGGATTAGCCCGGTTGCACGCCAGATTTCAATCCAGAGTTTTACCCTGAGTCCTCTTTTCAAAACCTCGGCCTTGCCTGCAATTGGCGACCTTCAATCAGCATCCCGCGTCAGTTTTTCAATCAGCATCCGGTGCTGTGGAAATCGCGCAATCAGTTTGCGTCGATCACCCATCTCCATATCCGCAAAATCAAATCCCGGCGACACGGCCTCGCTGATCAAGCCAAATCCATGTTCTCCCTCGAGCAGTCGCGAAGCTTTCCAGATTCCGCCAGGCACGTGCATTTGCAGATGCTGTCCCACCAGAATGTCGTTGCCCATTACCAGCGTTTCCAGCGAGCCGTCAGCATGGATCATGCTGTACTCGATGGGATCGCCCAGATGGAAAAAATGCACAATGTCGGAATGATTGAAATGAAACTGGCCCACTGGTGATTGCTCGGTCAACAGGTAGTAAATCGATGTCATCAGGTACCGTGGGCCACCGACGGTATCGAGCATCTCTCTATGATCGGCCTGATAGGTTCTGCGAAAATAACCGCCTTCCACGTGAGATTGCAGATCCAGCGCCTGAATCAAGGCCTGTGCGTTTACTGTGCGTTGAGACATGGTCTGCTCCGGTGGATGGCGGCTTATTTTACGATAGCTCTACTAAACGGCTATTTAGTGTAGTTAACAGTAGATCGCTGAATTTAGAAGATTTTACCCTCCTTTTAAGTGACCCTTTTATTCAAGAAAGCAATTCAGAAATCCACCGTTGCCGATAGCAGATAAGTCCTTGGCGTCGAAAGCGTCAAACCTGGTTCGCTGTCATCTGATGCGCCCGCCGAACTCCAATAGCGTTTATCCAATACGTTCTCGACATTGGCGCGTACGGTGATGGTCTTGTCGTCCAGTTTAAAGGCGTAACGCGTCCCCACGTCGAATCGCTCCCATGAGTCGATTTCCTTCTGGTTGGACTGATCCAGATACTGCGAACTCGAATAGATTCCACGGCCTGTCAGCGTCAGCCCCTGCATATTGGGTACATCCCACTCTGCGCCGAGATTGACGTTGTATTTGGGTGTCGCGGGCGCGCGGTTACCGTCAAAGGTTCCATTGGTGGTCTGGGTCAGTTCGCTGTCGATGTACATCACGCCGCCGAGCAATCGAAACCCTTTGAACGGCTCGCCGAACACACTCAATTCCACACCATCGTTCTGTCGTTTGCCGTTCGGGCCGAAGACTCGTGTCGAGGCGTTGGTTTCATAAGCAGGCTGTTTGATCCGGAACACAGACGCTGTAAGCGCATACGAACCCGCGTCATATTTGGCCCCGACTTCGACTTGTCGGCTGATAAAAGGCGGGAAGATTTCATCCTCGTTGATCGACGTCGATGGCGCAATTTTCCCTTGGCTGAGGCCTTCCATGTAGTTGGCGTAGAGCGAGAGCTTGTCCGTCGCCTTGAACAGAATGCCGCCCGATGGCGAGAGTTTTTCTTCGTCATACGCTGTGTCGCCCTTCACATCATCGCTCCAGTCGTCGACTTGAACCCTTTGCCAGCGAGCGCCAAGGGTCAGCAACAGGCGATCATCGAAGAACCCCAGCGTATCGGACAGTGCGACGCCGCTGAAGCGGTTTTCCGTGTAGACCCTGGCGTCGTAGCGTGTTGGCGTGCGCGGCTTTGCGGTTTCCACCGGGTCATACAGATTGCTGCGCCCTGCTGCATACCGCGCGCCGCCATTTTCGAAATCCATGTAGAAGTAGCTGGCCGCCAGATTGACCTCGTGGCTGACTGAACCGGTATGGAACCAGTTGCGCGCACCCGCCGTGGCAGTCCGGACATTTTCGTCACGGGTGAAATCCCGCGGCTGAACACTGAAGTCGCCGGCGTCGTTGGTCACCGACACCGCATGCCGAAGGAAATCGTGGTTACTTTTACGGGCGCCGACGCCGCCATACAACATGACCGAATCGCTGACGTCGAACTCGCCATTGAGCGTACCAAACGTATCTTTGGTTCGCGCCTGGCTCCAGGGTTGCGCGTAGTTGTCGCGCACATCATCAGCATCCGGAACTTTCGCGTTTGCACCGACCTGCACACGTTCTTGCGGTGCATCGGTATCGCGCTCGGTGTGACCGATATCGGTGGAAAGCCGCAGGCGCTCACCGCGAAAATCCAGGCCCAGCACGGCCATGTCGCGATCGACGCTCTGGTGATCCCATTCAGTGTCACCCGCTTGTTTGACGCCGTTGAAACGCAGGCCGAACTGGTTGTCCTCACCAAAACGACGGCCGATGTCGACGGCGCCGCCGAGTTGATTGTTCGAGGCGTAACTGGCCGTCAGCGATGTATTCGGCTGATCGCCGGCGCGCTTGGGCACCACGTTGATCCCCCCTCCTACACTGCCCCGCGGCGAAATCCCGTTGATCAGTTGGCTCGGGCCCTTGAGGATGTCGACGCGCTCGGCCATTTCCATGTCGATCGTGTAAGTGGGCAGAACCCCGTAGAGCCCGTTGTAGGAAACATCACTGTTGAACAGGCTGAAACCGCGGATGGTGAATTGCTCATAACGGCCGCCTGCCGGGTTGGTCGCACGCACCGAGGTATCGCTGGCGATCAGATCGCCCAGAGTGCGGGCCTGCTGGTTTTTCACCGTTTCGCTGGTGTAGGTGGTCATGCTGAACGGGGTCTCCATGAAATCCCTGGAACCCAGCAGTCCTTGCGAGCCTCGGCGCGCCACCTGGCCACCGGCAAAAACCTCTGAATCCGTGCCACCCGTCGATCCAAGAATCGAAGTGGCTGCCAGTTCCAGACTGCCGCCGTCTGGCGCAGGAATGACTGTGTAAGCGCGGTCGCCCGCCGGTTGCAGCTGTAGACCGGACCCCAGCAACAACCGGGTAAAGCCCTCCTCCACGCCAAACTCACCCGACAAACCATTGCTGTTGCGCCCGCTGACCAAGGCCGGATCTACCGACAGATTGACCCCGGCCAGTCCGGCAAAACGGGTCAGCGCAGCACCCAGGCTGCCGGCAGGCACCTGATAAGCGCGGCGGTCGGCGCTTTCCGCCCAACTGTTGGGGATCAACACAGGGCTGGCACTCAGGCTCAACAAAAGGCTCAACTGCAACAACGGACGCAAACGACCTGGAAATACTGCAGGCATAGGAAAAAGCTCTCGATTTGGTTCACTTGCCTGGAATGACCAGCGAGGCGAAAAAAAGGGACAGGTCTCAGACTGTTTTTTTGGACTGGGACAATTTTCGCGGAACGAGAGAGACCCAAAAGCGCGTGCGTTGCTGCACGTCGATCGGCAGGCTGGCCGCCAACAGTGAGAGCACTTGATCGGTGTTATCCAGGCGAAAACTGCCGGTGATGCGCAGCGCCTCCAGCTCCGGATCCCAGCGCAGCACGCCTGGGCGATAACGGCTCAATTCGCGCAGAAAATCCCCCAGCGGCTGGTTTTGCGCCATCAATACACCGTCGCGCCAGCTCGGCATCGATGCGTCAAACGCTCGGACAGCACCCGCGCCAGAAGCCTGCAGCCTGATCTGCTGGCCCTGATTGAGGACCAGCGCCGGCCCGCTTGACGGTTGCAACTGCACCGAGCCACGGACCACCGACACATTGCAGTCACGCTCATTGAGACGCACGCAAATCTCACTGTGACTGACGATGATTCGCCCGTACGGCACATTGATGATCAGGGCTGAGTTGCCTGGTACATCAAGGGCCATCTCTCCTCGCACCAGCGTCAGCTGACCGGCAGCAAGATCCACATTGACGGCACTGTCGGTATTGAGCTGCAACGAACTGCCATCGGCGAGTGGCAATGTCTTGTGTTCACCCGTGCCCGTCTGCAAATCCGCGCGCCAGACATCCAGCGGCAGTTGCCGACTGATCAGCCAGGCAGCCGGCACCAGTGCCGCGATACCAAGCGCGCGTTTCAGCACGGCCCGACGCGTTGCGTCCGGACGATCCAGCGTAGCCATGGCCAGCGCAGAAGGCAGAGCGGAAAACCGTTCGCGCAAGCGCTGGATTTTCTGCCACGCGTGTTCATGCCGGCTATCGCTGTTGCGCCAGACCTGCAATTGCGCATGATCGTCAGCGCCCGCTTCGCCGGACTCCATCAACGCCAGCCAGTGCGCGGCGGCGCGGGCGACTTCGCGGGCTTCATCACTGGGGGCTACGCGCATCAAAGCTCCACCAGCAGACAATGCTCGTAGGCCTGCGCCATGTAACGTTTGACGGTGCGCTCGGACACTTGCAGGCGCTCGGCGATTTCGCGGTAACCGAGGCCCTCAAGCTGACTCCACAAAAACGCCCGACGCACTGCTCGCGGCAAACCATCGAGCAACTCATCCAGCGCTTGCAGGGTTTCCAGCAGCAGCCAACGCTGCTCGGGCGATGGCACGCACTCTTCCGGCAGTTGCGCGAGGGCTTCGAGGTAGGCTTTTTCCAGACTGCGGCGGCTGTAGAAGTTGCTCAGTAGACGCTTGCCCACGGTCAGCAGATAGGCGCGGGGCTCACGCATGTCGGCAATCGGTTGCGCACTGCACAGCACGCGCATGAAGGTGTCCTGGCTCAGATCCGCCGCATCCCACGCGTTACCCATGCGTCGACGCAGCCAAGTTTCCAGCCAGCCTCGGTGATCGCGGTACAGCGCGTGCAGGCTCTGCTCAGATGGCGTGGCGGCTTCAATCATCTCAAGAGACCCTGCGCGAAGTTAGATTCAAATGAGACTGATTCTATTTAACTTCGCTTGGGACACAAAGATCTTTTTGCCCGTTACTGCAATCTCTAGCGTTTCAGCGTCTCGCTCGGCAGCTCTTTGAACAGCGCACGATAACTGCTGGAAAACCGCCCCAGATGCCAGAACGACCAGTGCATCGCCACCTCGGCCACAGTAGTTTCGGTAGGCCGGCGCTTGAGCAATTCGCGGTGTGCGCTGTTCAGCCGGCGCAGGCGTAGCCAGTGACTCGGGGTCATCCCGGTGTAGGCCTTGAATGCCTGCTGCAATTGTCGCAACGGCACCCCTGCGACCTTCGACAGTTCGAGCAGATTGACGGTGTCTTCCGGCGAATCTGCCGCCCACTCCCCTACTCGCTTCATGATCATCCGTTCTTCGCTACGCCGCTGTAATCCGCCGCGATCAAGACGGGTGTGTGCGTTGTCGAGGATGAACAGGCAGTCTTCGAGTAACTGCTGAGTCAGTGAGTCTTTATCAAACGGATCAACAGCTTGCGACAACTTCGTGAGAGTTGAGCTTAACCAGCGACTGAACAAGGCGTTCTGCCCGCAGTTAAGCGGCGCCATGAACAATCCTTCGAGTCTCGCCACATCCAGACCGTGCTGACGGACGAATTCCGGGCCGAACACCACGGCAATTTCCTGGTAGTTCTCCGGGGTGATCCAGATGTTGCGGCTGTCTTCGTTGAGCAGATACAGCGCGTTATCGCTGCGATCGAAACAGAAGGCCAAGGCACCCGACGGCGCGCTGAATGTCTGCTCGACACGGGTGTTCATCTGTTCTTCGTAGACCTGCACACCCTCCAGGTCCAGATAGCGGATCTGCCCGGCGAAATGCCCGGGAGACATCTGCTGGTAATGCTGGACCCAACCCGGCGTGGCGCGGATCTGTTCGCTGACATCAGCGGTATTGAAAGCCTGAACCTGTAGCGGATTACACGTTGTCATGGGAGACCTTGCGCACTCTTTTGGTGCGCTTTGGTGCTGCTTAAAGTGGATAGATGGAACGGCAAGGCACGCCCAAGATAGTCGTCAACGCGCCACAGGGGAAGGGGCGGAAGATGAAACCCGCCCTCCCCGGCGTCTATAAAACCAATAACGAGGTCTTTATGAATGCCCCTTTCGATCAGCTGTTCACGTGGCTGAAAGATCACAAGATTACCGAAGTTGAATGTGTGGTCAGCGACCTGACCGGCATTGCCCGCGGCAAGATCGCACCGACCAACAAGTTCCTGCATGAGCGAGGCATGCGCCTGCCGGAAAGTGTGCTGCTGCAAACGGTAACCGGGGATTTTGTCGACGACGACATCTACTACGACCTGCTCGACCCGGCCGACATCGACATGGTCTGCAAACCGGTGAGCGACGCCGTGTATGTGATTCCATGGGCGATCGAGCCGACCGCCATCGTCATCCACGACACCTTCGACAAGTTCGGCAACCCGATCGAACTGTCGCCGCGCAACGTGCTGAAGAAAGTCCTGCAGCTGTACACCGACAAGGGCTGGAAGCCGATCGTGGCGCCGGAAATGGAGTTCTACCTGACCCAGCGCTGCGAAGACCCGGACCTGCCACTCAAGGCACCACTGGGGCGTTCGGGCAGGGCTGAAAGCGGGCGGCAATCGTTCTCGATCGATGCCGCCAACGAATTCGATCCGCTGTTCGAAGACGTCTACGACTGGTGCGAGCTGCAAGGTCTGGATCTGGACACGCTGATCCATGAAGACGGCCCGGCGCAGATGGAAATCAACTTCCGTCACGGCGACGCACTGGATCTGGCCGACCAGATCACCGTGTTCAAACGCACCCTGCGCGAAGCGGCGCTCAAGCACAACGTCACTGCCACGTTCATGGCCAAGCCGATTGGTGACGAACCCGGCAGCGCCATGCACCTGCACCAGAGCGTCGTGGAGATCGCCACCGGCAAGCCGATCTTCGCCAATGCCGACGGCACAATGAGCGAGCTGTTCCGCCATCACATCGGCGGCCTGCAGAAGTACATCCCGAAAGTCCTGCCGATGTTCGCGCCGAACGTGAACTCGTTCCGCCGCTTCCTGCCGGACACTTCGGCACCGGTCAACGTCGAGTGGGGCGAAGAAAACCGCACCGTCGGCCTGCGTGTGCCGACCTCCGGGCCGGAAGCCATGCGCGTGGAAAACCGCCTGCCGGGCGCCGATGCCAACCCGTATCTGGCGATCGCCGCGAGCCTGCTGTGTGGCTACATCGGCATGGTCGAAGGCATCGAACCGAGTGCCGCCGTCGAAGGCCGCGCCTACGAACGCCGCAACCTGCGCCTGCCGATCACCATCGAAGACGCGCTGACGCAGATGGAAGAATGCGACACCGTTGCGCGTTACCTGGGCAACAAGTTCGTGCGCGGTTACGTCGCGGTCAAACGCGCCGAGCATGAAAACTTCAAGCGCGTGATCAGCTCCTGGGAGCGCGAGTTCCTGCTGCTGAGCGTCTGACTCCAGCACAAATCCCCTTCCTCCATGGCATGACTTTTTGTGGGAGGGGGCTTGCTCCCGAAAGCGGTGTATCAGCCAGCTGTAATGTTGGAGGTACCGGCCTCTTCGGGAGCAAGCCCCCTCCCACAAAGAGCAGGGGAACAATGATCCATCTGAAAATCCAGAACCACCTGAAAAACTCCAATAATTCCAAGAGGTGTCGATATGCGTCTATTGAAATCCATGGTTCCCGCCGCACTGGCGCTGCTGTGCAGCACCGCAGCCCTGGCCCAGCCACAGGTCAGCGTCTACAACTGGACCGACTACATCGGTGAAACCACCCTCGCCGACTTCCAGGCCAAGACCGGGATCAAGGTGATCTACGACGTTTTCGACTCCAATGAAACCCTGGAAGGCAAGCTGCTCGCCGGCCGTACCGGCTATGACGTGGTGGTGCCATCCAACCACTTTCTCGCGCGTCAGGTGAAGGCCGGGGCGTTCCTCAAACTCGATCGCGAGCAGTTGCCGAACTGGAAAAATCTCGATCCCAAGCTGCTTGAACTGCTCGAAAAGAACGACCCGGGCAATCAGCACTCGGTCCCATACCTGTGGGGCACCAACGGCATCGGCTACAACGTCGACAAGGTCAAGGCTGTGCTCGGCATCGATCACATCGATTCCTGGGCCGTGCTGTTCGAGCCGGAGAATCTGAAGAAACTCACCCAGTGCGGCGTGTCGATGATGGACTCGGCGGACGAAGTGTTCCCGGCGATCCTCAACTACATGGGCATGGACCCACGCAGCGAAAACCCGGAAGACTATAAAAAGGCCGAAGCGAAACTGCTGAGCATTCGCCCGTACATCACCTATTTCCACTCCTCGAAATACGTGTCCGATCTGGCCAATGGCGATATCTGCGTAGCCTTCGGTTACTCCGGCGACGTATTCCAGGCGGCCAACCGCGCCAAGGAAGCCAAGAACGGGGTGAACATCGCTTATGCGATTCCGAAGGAAGGCGCCAACCTGTGGTTCGACCTGCTGGCGATCCCGGCCGACGCCAGCAACACCAAGGAAGCCCACGCCTTCATCAATTACCTGCTCGATCCGCAAGTGATCGCCAAGGTCAGCGCTTCGGTCGGTTACGCCAACCCGAACCCGGCCGCCAAGCAGTACATGGATCAGGCGCTGGTGAACAATCCCGAGGTCTACCCATCCCAGGCGGTGCTGGACAAGCTCTACATCTCCTCTACCCCGCCCCAGTCGATCATGCGTCTGATGACCCGGTCCTGGAGCAAAGTGAAGTCGAACAAATGAATCAGTACAGCAAGGAACACGCCCGCTCCTATTACGCCGCTTCGGCCCGGGCCAGCACGCCCTGGCCGACACTCGACGGTGATCTCACCGCCGATGTCTGCGTGATCGGCGGCGGCTTCACCGGGGTCAACACCGCGATTGAACTGGCGCAGCGCGGGCTGTCGGTGGTGTTGATTGAAGCCCGACGCATTGGCTGGGGCGCCAGCGGGCGCAACGGCGGTCAGTTGATCCGCGGCATCGGTCATGAGGTCGAAGGCTTTGCCCGTTACGTCGGCAATGACGGCGTGCGTTACTTGCAGCGCGCCGGGATCGATTCGGTGGAACTGGTGCGCCAGCGCATCACCGAGAACGCCATCGAGTGCGACCTGCGTTGGGGCTTCTGCGAGCTGGCCAACACTCCGGCGCAATTCGCAGCGTTCAAGGACGAACAGGTCAGCCTCGACAAACTCGGTTATCAACACCAGACCCGTCTGGTCGGCCCGGAGCTGATCCGTCAGCAAGTGGTCAACGCCGACATCTACGCGGGTGGTCTGATCGACATGGGGTCCGGTCATCTGCACCCGCTGGATCTGGTGCAAGGCGAAGCGCGTCTGGCGGCGTCCCTCAGTGTGCGAATCTTCGAGCAAAGCCCGGTGCTGCAGATCATTCGTGGCGAAACCGTTGAAGTGCGCTGCGCCACTGGCAGCGTCCGCGCCGGCAGTCTGGTGCTCGGTTGCAATGCGCATCTGGATGAACTCGAACAGCAACTCAGCGGCAAGGTCCTGCCCGCCGGCAGTTACATCATCGCCACCGAGCCGCTGTCCGAGGAACGTACCGCGCAACTGATCCCGCACAACCTCGCGTTGTGCGACCAGAAAGTCGGCCTCGATTACTACCGGCTCTCGGCGGATCGACGCCTGCTGTTCGGCGGCGCCTGTCATTATTCCGGGCGCGACCCGGCGGATATCGCCGCCTACATGCGCCCGAAGATGCTCAAGGTCTTCCCGCAACTGGCGGACGTGCGCATCGACTATCAATGGGGCGGCAAGATCGGCATCACCGCCAACCGCTTCCCGCAGGTCGGCCGGCTCCAGCAGCAGCCGAACGTGTTCTACGCTCAGGGTTACTCCGGTCACGGCCTCAACGTCACCCATTGGTGCGCCAAGCTGCTGGGCGAGGCCATTCACGCCGGCCACAGTCAGGGCATGGACGTGTTCAGCGCCGTGCCGCACATGACCTTCCCCGGCGGCCCGGCCCTGCGTTCGCCGCTGCTGGCACTGGGCATGTTCTGGTATCGCCTGCGTGAAATCCTCGGCTGAGGCATCCACCACGTAACCATCTCCTCGCTTATTTGCTCTATCGCCAAGCACTTCTATATTGATGAAGTGCTTTTGCGTTCCTGACGCTCAGCATCCACAAAACCGAGGAGGACATGGATGAAGTCGTCAGCCGCCGATGAGCCACGAGCACCGGGCCAAGCGCCGATCAAGACGCGTCGCTTCAGTATTTCACTGGTGTGGATCGTGCCGATCGTCGCGGTGCTGGTCGGTATTTCGCTGGTGGTGCACAACCTGATGCAGGAAGGCCCGACCATCGTCGTCAACTTCAAGACCGGCAGCGGCCTGACCGCCAACAAAACCGAAGTCAAATACCGCAACGTGGTGATCGGTCAGGTGACTGACGTCGAGTTGAGCGGCGATCAGAAGAGCGTCGACGCCACGATCAAACTGGCCAAGCAGGCCGAAAGCTTTACCCGCGAAGACTCACACTTCTGGGTCGTGCGCCCGCGCATCGGCGCTGGTGGTGTGTCGGGCATCGACACCCTGCTCTCCGGCGACTACATCGGCGCCGACATCGGCCAGTCCGACAGCCGCGCCAAACACTTCAAGGGCCTGGAGAACCCGCCCCCGATCACTTACGGCGAACCGGGCAAGCGTTTCATGCTGCATGCGCCGGATCTCGGCTCGCTGGACATTGGTTCGCCGGTTTACTACCGCAAGATTCCGGTCGGTCAGGTGGTTACTTACACCCTCAATCCCGAGGGCAAAGGCGTGGACATCGAGGTGTTCATCCATTCGCCGAACGACGCGTTCGTCACCGAAAACACCCGGTTCTGGAACGCCAGCGGCATCGACATCAATGTCGGCGCCAACGGCTTTGCGGTGAAGACCGAATCGCTGTCGACCATGCTGGTCGGCGGCATTGCCTTCCGTGCGCCGGATTACAGCCCCAACGACGTTGCTGCCACGGACGACAAAGACTTCGAGCTGTTCGCCGATCAGCAGACCGCCCTCGCCCCGCCCAACGGCAAGGCACAATACATGGTGCTGCGTTTCGAGCAGTCCTTACGCGGGCTCAAGGTCGATGCGCCGGTGGAATTTCTCGGCATGGAAATCGGTCGGGTGGTCGGCATCAATCTCGATTTCGACGCGAAGAAACGCAGCTTCCCGCTTAACGTCGGCATCGTCATTTACCCGCAGCGCCTGGGGCAGGCCTACAAAAAGATGCTGACCGAATTCAAGCACGATCCCAACGACGAAGCCGCCGGCATTCGCCTGCTCGGCACCTTCGTCGACAATGGTCTGCGCGCCCAGGCCCGCAGCGGCAACCTGCTGACCGGGCAACTGTACATTGCGCTGGATTTCTTCCCGAAAGCCGAGAAAGTTGCGTTCGACGCGACGGCTCGGCCGGTGGTCTTGCCAACCGTGCCCGGCAGCCTCGAACAGTTGCAGGAAAAACTCGAAGCCGTGGTCGACAAGCTCAACAAACTGCCGGTCGAACGGATTGTCGGCAACCTCGACAGCAACCTCGTCGAGCTGCGCAAAGGCCTGACCCAGTTCAATGCGAAAACCCTGCCGAGCGTGCAGACCACCCTGGCCGACGTCAGCAAGACCTTGCAGTCCGCCAGTTCGACCCTGGCCGAAGATTCGCCACAGCGCGAGAAACTCACCGAGACCCTCGACGAACTCGGGCGCATGTCGCGTTCGCTGCGTGAGCTGTCGGATTATCTCGGTCGCCATCCGGAATCGCTGATTCGCGGTCGTCCCGACAACGCGGCGCCGCTGGATCTGAAAGGACCGCCGCGCAATTGAGCACAGGAGCTCCCCCATGGCTTTACCGCTGAAGATCACCGTGCTCGCTGCGTTCATGCTGCTGGGCGCCTGCCGCAGCGAGCCGATCAACTTTCACACCCTGACCCCGGTGCAACTGCCGGCGTCCCGCTCGGGCGCGCAGATTCCGATCGAGGGGATCAGCGTGCCGCCACAAGTCGACCGCCCGCAAATCGTCATCCGTCAGGGCAACAATGGCCTGGCGATTCTGGAAACCCAGTGGTGGGGGGCGAGTCTGGCGGATGAGCTGCGCAGTGCCTTGAACGATCAACTGAGCAATACCGGCAGTCGCGGCAACGTCTCGGTGCGCATCGATGTGCAGCGTTTCGACTCGATCCCCGGCCAGTACGGGCTGATCGACGTCAAATGGCGCCTGCGTCCCAGCGGTGCGGCGGACAATGCTCTGCTGACCTGCCATTCAACCTTGCAAACTCCGTCCGGCCCGAGCATCGACGAACTGGTGGCCGCGCAACAGAACAACGTCAAACTCCTGGCTGCATTGATCAATCAAGCGGCGGGTAATTCTCGCGTGTGCCCTTCGGCCTCCTGAGCCGCCGACAGCGTGACGGTGAAACGGCAGCCGTTGGGTTCGCGAGTCACCAACTGAACCTGCCAGCGCTGATGGCTGCAGATCCGCTGCACCAGCGACAATCCCAGCCCAAGGCCTTCACCGCGCTGCTCGTCACCGCGCACGAATGGCTGGAACATCGCATGACGTTTCTCTTCCGGAATACCGATGCCACTGTCCTCGACCACAAAGCTGTCCTTGAGCAGGGTCAACCTTACAAAGCCCTGATCGGTGTAGTGCCAGGCATTGCGCAGCAGATTGCCCATGACCGACTGCAAGAACGTCAGGTCATAACGCGTGGTGCCCGCCAGTTGCGGCTCGTAGATGAATTCCAGACCCTTTTCACGAATCAGTCGCCCCCAGATTTCCACTTGGGCGTCGGCGATCGATTTGAGTGTGCAGGTGGATTCGGTGCCAAGCTCTTCCGGCTTTCGCGCCAGCATCAAGAAAGTTTCGACCAGTTGGCGCATTTCAGCGCTGGCCCGGGCAATGCGTTTGACCTGCTGAGTGGAACGCTGATCCAGCGAGGGGTTGGCCAGCAACAGCTCGCAGGAGCTGGCCAGAATCATCAACGGTGTGCGCAGTTCATGACTGACATCACTGGTGAAGAGTTTTTCGCGGTTCAGGGTTTCGCGTAACCGGCCGAGTGTCTGGTCAAAAGACAGGGCCAGCTCTCCTACTTCATCATCGGCGTAGTCCGGATGCAGGGCCGGCGCCAACGCGATCAACTGATCACGATGCCGCACCTGCCCTGCCAGGCGAATCACCGGCGCCATGACCTGCCGCGCCAGCAGCCTGCCGAGCGCGACCGCCAGCATGACGCTGAGGATGAACCCGACTATCACCACCACGAACAGCAGGTGTTCACGCTGTTCGAAGCTTTCCTGATTGCGCAACAGCACATATTTGCGGCCACCGACCGCCTCGACCATCGCATAGAAGTCGTCGCCGTTGAGCGTGATCTCTTGAAACCCCACGGGCAGTTCCGCCAGTTGCGGCGTCAGCGCCATGGGCCCCGGGCCGTTCTCGAAAAAAAACAGTTCGCTCTTTTCCGGCTCGTGCCGCCATTGATTGATGTCGTCCATCGCCAACAACCGGCGCAGCCCACCGCTGAGGGCGGTCATGGTCAACTTGTGCTCCACGACATGCACGGTAGCCACAATGCCCATCGCGAAGACACCGGCCACCACCGCGCTCATCAAGGCGAACACAATCACGATCCGATTGGCGAGGCTTTGCTTGAGGTCCATCCGGTTCAATGACTCCAGTGCTGATGTCGGGGGCTGAAAGCAGCTGCGCCACGACGTTATCCAAAGTCGCAGCTTCGCCTCCACTGGCGCCATTGTTAAGTGGCCAAAACAAACAAAACGACTATTTGAGTTTAGTTATCAAATAGACTTTTCCGCTAATACCTGCGCTTCTCTCGCAAATTTTTCACATGTTCTTCACTGCCCCGCCACGACTCTGAACGTAGTGTTCAGCAGCCATTCAAGCAGATCCCCGTAAAGTAACTAATCTCCTGGAGCTTACGTTGCACTTTGCGTGTTGACTGAATGGAACTCGGGAATGACAAGGGGCAACGTTGTGGTTGAATTAGTACAAGTACAATCAGCGTCCAAGCGATGGGACCTGTCTCGTCCGCGCACCTGGGCAATCATTGCCGTCGGTTTGCTGCTGATCGCACTGATTTGCGGCTTCGTCTGGATGCAACGTTCGCCCGCCAACCTGCGCTATGCGAGTGCGTCGGCTACCCAGGAATGGGTGAAGGCCTGGCAGGCCGGTGAGGTCGTCGCACTGGTGCGACATACCGAACGTTGCGACCGCTCGACCAATCCCTGTCTGGGGCCGGCAGACGGTATCACCCAGGCTGGCAGCATTGCTGCAGCCGACGTCGGCCGTGGCTTTACGCAACTGGGTCTGGAAAAGACCCAGTTCTTCAGCAGCCCGTTGACGCGCACCATGCAGACTGCGCATTACATGCTTGGCCACGATGCCGTGGCGGCGGAATGGCTGGAAACCTGTGGCCCGACGATGCGCAATGAATTGGTGGCGCACAAGACCCCGGGACAGAACATGATTCTGGTAACCCACAGCGGCTGCATCGCCGATTTTGAACGGCAGACCGGTTACCCGCGCGCGGTCGCCGCCGAATATGGCAGCACTGTTTTGGCCCGGATAGATGCGCAAGGAAAACTTGATGTAATCGGCATCATGAATCCCGAAGGCTGGCAACGATTGGCCAAGTAATCATCAAACTTAGTCGAGAACAAACGGCCCGGCCAATGCTCTGGCACAGGGTATTGGCGTGTATGAAATTTGTAATAAGAAATGTTTTTCAGACTGAAAAAACTGGAAATATTTAATTTTAAAGCTTGTCTTCCCGAGGAGAACTTAAAGCTGGAAGCAGACCCGTTCTCTGAATGCAGGACACGCCCCTCGGCCATGCTCGCCTCTGCATTCATTCAACCCAGTGCCGCGCCTGCTACGGAAATCGCCGGGCCGTCACTGAAACGCACACTTTGTACTGCACCAAGGTCCAGTCATGACGTCTGAGAACAAACCGCTGCACCATGCAGCGCTGAATTTGCCGCGCCTCCACCAGAGCTCCCTGATCGAACGCTTTGCGATACCCGGTCTGGTGCTGGCATTCGTGGTGTTTTACCTGCTGCCGCTGATGACTCACGGTCTGTGGATTCCCGATGAAACCCGTTATGGGCAGATCAGCCAGGAAATGCTGCAGAGCGGCAACTGGGTGGCGCCGCACTTCATGGGCATTCGCTACTTCGAAAAACCGATTGCCGGCTACTGGATGATCGCCATCGGCCAGGCGATTTTCGGTGAAAACCTGTTCGGCGTACGCATCGCCTCGGCACTCAGCTCCGGGATTAGTGTGTGGCTGGCCTACCTGTTGGCCCGGCGCCTGTGGAACAACCCGCGAATCAGCGCCGCGTGCGCTCTCCTTTATATGAGCTTCGGCCTGATCGCAGGACAAGCCGGCTATGCCAACCTCGATCCGCAGTTCACCTTGTGGGTCAACCTGAGTCTGGTGGCGATCTGGTTTGCCATCGACAGCAACGCCCCGCGCGCGCGTCTGGGCGGCTGGGCTTTGTTGGGATTTGCCTGCGGCATGGGCCTGATGACCAAAGGTTTCCTCGCCCTGATGCTGCCGGTGCTGATCGCCCTGCCCTACATGATCTGGCAACGGCGCTTCGGTGAACTGGTGCGTTATGGACTGGTTGCCGTGGCGGTGGCCGCGCTGGTCAGCGTGCCATGGGCACTGGCCGTGCATGCGCGTGAACCGGATTTCTGGCGGTTCTTCTTCTGGCACGAACACATCCGCCGCTTCGCCGCCGGTGAAGACGCACAGCACGCACGACCATGGTGGTTCTACCTGCCGCTGCTGTTTGCGTCCACCTTGCCGTGGGCACTGCTGTTGCCTTCGACGCTGCTGCGTACCTGGCGCGAAAAGCGTGATCCGAAAATCGCCTTCCTCGCCTTGTGGTTCCTGCTGCCGCTGGCTTTTTTCAGCGCGAGCAGCGGCAAACTGCCGACTTACATCATGCCGTGCCTGCTGCCATTGGCTCTGTTGATGGGCTACACCGTGATGAACTGGATAGCTGACCAGAACGGCCGCGTCTTACGCATCAACGGTGTGGTCAACGTAGTGCTGGCCATCGCCGCACTGATCGCGCTGATTTATCTGCAAGCGACCCGTGAAATTTACGAACACACCGAAATGTTCAGCCTGTCGCTGGGCTATATCGTGCTGCTCGGCTGGCTGATTGCCGGATCGCTGCAAGCCTTGCGCCCTCTGGCGCTGTGGGCGATGCCGGCGTTGGGCATCGGCCTGCTCGTCGCATTGCTGCCAGCGGCGATGCCGGCGACCATCGTCAACAGCAAGATGCCGGATCAGTTCATTGCCGAACATCAGCAGGAACTGAGCGAAACCAGCTCGTTGCTGAGTAACGACCTTGGCGCTGCGTCGGCACTGTCCTGGCGCTTGCGTCGTCCGCAAGTCGACCTGTTCAACACCGTTGGCGAGCTCAAATACGGCCTCGATGACCCGGCCATGGCGTCACGCAAGGTCAGCCTCGACGGCGTAGGCGAATGGATGACCGAAGCGCGCAAAAAAGGCTCGGTGGGCGTGGTGATGCGCGTCAACAGCACCTCTGACGAGCAACAACTGGAGCTGTTGCCGATAGACGGCAAGCACTACCGCCGTGGCCAGATCGAAATCCTCATCTTCAGCCAGAGCCAGCCATGACCCAGACCAGGACTGAACGGAGGCAATTGCTGCTTCTGCTGGCGGCGACTGCCCTGCTGTTATTGCTCGGCCTGGGCAGTCGCGAGCTGTGGGGGCCGGAAACCCGCTGGGCCAACATCGCCTTGCAGATGCTGCAAAGCGGCGATTATTTCGACCCCTATCTCAAGGGCAGTCCTTATTACGACAAACCGCTGCTGTCGTACTGGCTGATCACCGCCACCTCGTGGTTCACCGGCGGACTGGGGCATTGGTCGTTGCGCCTGTCATCGGTGATTTCCGCGTGGTTCAGCGTGTGGCTGGTGTATCTGCTCGGCGAGCAACTGTTCCGCAAAGGCACCGGGCTGATCGCCGGCTGGATGCTGGCGACCACCTTCTATTTCGTGTTCTGGGCGCGAGTCGCCACCGCCGACATTCTCACCGTCTGCGGCGTGCTGGCGGCCGTCTGGTGGTACTGGCGCGGCCCGGATGACACCCGCTTCTGGCGCTATGTGGTGTTTTTCGGCTTGCTGTCGCTGACCTCGCTGTTCAAAGGCCTGATCGGTTTCATCCTGCCGGGGCTGGTGCTGCTGCCACACCTGCTCAGCGAACACCGCTGGAAACGTCATCTGAACCTGCGACTGTTCAGCGCGATATTGATCGCCGGGGCGTTTTACATGGCGCCGTTCCTGTTGTCTCACCTCTACGGTGCGCCCAACTACGAACAAAGCGGCCTCGGTCTGGTGCTGCGTGAAAACGTCGTGCGGTTTTTCCAGCCGTTCGATCAGTTCGGGCCGATTTACACCTACTTGATCTACCTGCCGGTTTACACCCTGCCCTGGGCACCGTGCTGGTTGATCGCCTTGTGGGTGGCCGCGCGCAACTGGAAGCACATCGAACCGGATACCCGCTGGCTGATTCAAGGGCTCGCGTTGCTGATGCTGTTCTTCACCGCCAGTGGCAGTCGCCGCAGCTATTACGTGTTGCCGCTGGTGCCCTTCGCGCAATTGCTGGGTGCCTGGTGGGTGACCCGGCGCATGGCCGCCCGCAAAAGCGAAGGCCGTGGGCTGAAGATCGGCTTCGCTGTCACTACTATACTGCTCGCTGCGGTACTGGGTGTGCTTTACCCATGGACCAACAGCGGCGGCGGTGTCATCCGCTTCGGCGAGCAGGTTCGCGAACAGGCCAGTCAGCAGGCACCGTTGAATCAATGGCGCATGGTCATGATCGAGGTCGACAACAAAGTACCGATGTACCTGCAAACCGGTGGTGCACCGTTCTACTACGTGCCGGAAACGATCGAGGACTTCCCGCACAATGGCGACACCGCGACGCTGATCGCCTGGCTGGAAAGGACCAGCGGGGAACATTGGGATCCGCAACGCACGATCTTCGTCGCGCAATATCGTTCCGGTGACGCCGTGCCACTGGATGCGCTGAAGGCTGATCATCAGGTCATCACCACCACCCCGACCCGTGGCGAACAGGTATTCCACGGGCGTGCAGACCAGAGCGTGGCTTACATTCCCCACTCCTGAGCAATGACGTTAAGACAAAAGGAGAGAGTCGCGGTAAATTTGAATGGCAATGACAAGTATTAACGGCTTCTTTGACGTTTTTTTCTCATTTGCCACCCTACATTGCCGCGACTCGACACTTGCAAATCGTTCGCATTGTTTCCTGCGAGGGTTTGCTCATAACGTCTGAAAACAGGAGCTGCCCGAATGAATCCACGCTTTCCATCCTTCTTCAAGCGCGCATTGCTGGCCACTGCGTTGCTCGGCACCGGGCAGGCTTTTGCCGCCGATTCGGTGGGTCTGGTGGTCTACAACGCGCAGCATGAAACGTTGACCAAGGCCTGGGTGGCCGGCTTCACCGAGGAAACCGGCATTCCGGTGACCATTCGCAACGGCGATGACACCGAGATGGGCAACCAGCTCGTGCAGGAAGGCGCCGCCTCGCCGGCAGACGTATTCCTCACCGAAAACTCGCCGGCGATGGTGCTGGTGGACAACGCCAAACTGTTCGCCCCTCTGGCGCCCGCTACCCTTGAGCAAGTCGATTCCGCCTACCGTCCGGCCCACGGCAATTGGGTCGGCATCGCCGCCCGTTCCACCGTGTTCGTCTACAACCCAAGCAAACTGACTGAAAAAGACCTGCCCAAATCCCTGCTCGACCTCGCCACCCCGGCCTGGAAAGGCCGTTGGGCCGCCTCCCCGGCTGGCGCGGACTTCCAGGCGATCGTCGCCGCTGTCCTGCAACAGAAAGGTGAAGCTGCCACGCTGGAATGGCTCAAGGGCATGAAGACCAACGCCACGATCTATCGCGGCAACAGTGCGGTGCTCAAAGCGGTGAACGCCGGGCAGAT
Source organism: Pseudomonas sp. S150 (assembly GCF_004526365.1). Taxonomy (NCBI): domain Bacteria; kingdom Pseudomonadati; phylum Pseudomonadota; class Gammaproteobacteria; order Pseudomonadales; family Pseudomonadaceae; genus Pseudomonas; species Pseudomonas sp. S150. The sequence goes on along the minus strand of NZ_CP038207.1, from coordinate 3,639,373 downwards.
CGACAGCGGCGTGATCTATCACTATTACAGCTTCGTTGATCAGTCCAAGACCGGCGAAAACAGCAAAAACACCAAGCTGTACTACTTCAAACATCAGGATCCGGGCGCGTTCGTCAGCACCTCCGGCGCTGGCGTGCTGGCCTCGAGCAAGCATCAGGATGAAGCGCAGAAGTTCGTCAAATACATCACCAGCAAGGAAGGTCAGGAAGTTCTCGAAACCGGCACCTCCTTCGAATACGCCGTGGGTAAAGACGCGCCGTCCAATCCGAAGCTCACTCCGCTGAAAACCCTCGACGCGCCGAAAGTCGATGCGTCGACCCTCGACAGCAAAAAAGCCGTCGAGCTGATGACCCAGGCCGGATTGCTCTAAGTGATGCCCGAAACCTTGCCTGCACCGGCCGTTGCGACGGCCGCCGCCAGCCTCCTTCATACGCCCCGCGCGCTGGGCGGGCGTGGCAGCTCGTGGGTGGTGAGCTCGGCGGTGCTGGTGTCATTGCTGTCACTGCTGCCGATTGCGTTCGTGATCGGCGTGTCGTGGTACACCGGTTGGGCAACCATCGAAGCCCTGATCTTTCGCCCGCGGGTCGGCGAATTGCTGATCAACACCGTGCTGCTGGTGCTGATCACCCTGCCGCTGTGCATCCTGCTCGGAACCACCCTGGCCTGGCTGACCGAACGCAGCAATCTGCCCGGCCGACGCTTGTGGTCAGTGCTGGCGGTGGCTCCGCTGGCCGTGCCGGCGTTCGTCCACAGTTATGCGTGGGTCAGCCTGATTCCGTCGATCCACGGTCTGCCGGCCGGTGTGCTGGTGTCGGTGATCGCCTATTTCCCGTTTCTGTATTTGCCGATTGCCGCGACCTTGCGCCGTCTCGATCCGGCGATTGAAGACGTCGCGCAATCCTTGGGACTCAAGCCGTGGGCGGTGTTCTTTCGGGTGGTGTTGCCGCAATTGCGCTTGGCAATCTGCGGTGGCGCGTTGTTGGTCGGTCTGCATTTGCTGGCCGAGTACGGCTTGTACGCGATGATCCGTTTCGACACCTTCACCACGGCGATCTTCGATCAGTTCAAATCGACGTTTAACGGCCCGGCGGCCAACATGCTCGCTGGCGTTCTGGCGCTGTGCTGTCTGGCGATGCTCACCGCCGAATCTGCCGCCCGTGGCAACGCCCGCTATGCGCGAGTCGGTTCCGGCAGCGCCCGGGATCAGCGCAGCGTGCAACTGGGCCGAGGCGTGACAACCCTGGCTTTATTGCTGCAAACCTTGACCTGCCTGCTGGCACTCGGTGTGCCGTTGCTCACGCTGGGCCGCTGGCTGCTGGCCGGTGGCGTGCAGGTCTGGGAAGGTGACGAGTTGCTGCCGGCGCTGCTGCAGACCTTGTCTTACGGAGTGGCCGGCGCATTGCTGACCAGTGTCGCGGCGATTCCCATCGCGTGGCTGTCGATCCGCTCGCCGGGCAAACTGCAGCGCTTGCTGGAAGGCTGCAACTACATCACCAGCTCCCTGCCCGGCATTGTCGTCGCGCTGGCGTTGGTCACTGTGACCATTCATTTCGCCCGGCCGATCTACCAGACCACCATCACGGTGCTCTTGGCTTACCTGCTGATGTTCTTGCCGCGAGCACTGGTCAGCCTGCGCGCCGGTTTCGCACAGGCCCCGGTCGAGCTGGAAAACATCGCGCAAAGCCTTGGCCGCTCGCCGATACGCGCATTGTGGCTGATCACCGTACGCCTGGCAGCTCCCGGCGCGGCGGCAGGTGCGGCACTGGTGTTCCTGGCAATCACCAATGAACTGACCGCAACCCTGCTGCTCGCGCCCAACGGCACGCGCACCCTCGCCACCGGATTCTGGGCGATGACCAGCGAAATCGATTACGCCGCCGCCGCGCCCTACGCGTTCTTGATGATCCTGCTTTCACTGCCGCTGACGGCCATTCTCTATCACCAATCCAGGCGTACCGCTGGCCGATGAACGCTCTCGAACTGCTCAACCTCAGTAAAACCTTCGGCGCGCAGAAGGCGCTCGACGACGTCAGCCTCAACGTGCCGACCGGCAGCCGCACGGTGATCGTCGGCCCCTCCGGTTCCGGCAAGACCACGCTGTTGCGGATGATCGCCGGCTTCGAGTTTCCCGACAGCGGCAGCCTCACCCTCAACGGCCAGACGCTGGTCGACCGCAGCCACGCAGTGCCGGCCTATCAACGGCAGATCGGCTACGTCCCGCAGGACGGCGCGTTGTTCCCGCACATGACGGTGGCGGCGAACATCGGTTTCGGCCTGGCCCTGACCGGTGCGGCCCGCACCCAGCGTATCCTTGAGTTAATGGACAGCGTCGCCCTCGACGCCAACATGGCCAACCGTTGGCCCCACGAATTGTCCGGTGGCCAGCAACAGCGGGTCTCGCTGGCCCGCGCTCTGGCGCAGCAACCACGGCTGATGCTGCTCGATGAGCCGTTCTCCGCCCTCGACACCGGTTTGCGCAGTGCCATGCGCAAAATGGTCGCGCGCCTGCTCGAAGACGCCGGCGTCACCACCATTCTGGTGACTCACGATCAGAGCGAAGCGTTGTCGTTTGCCGATCAATTGGCGGTGATGCGCAGCGGCCGGCTGGTGCAGTCCGGGCATCCGATGGATCTCTACCGCTATCCGCAGGATGAACAGACCGCGCACTTTCTCGGCGAAGCGGTGGTCCTGCCCGCGCGAATCGAGGCGGGTTGGGCGCATTGCGATCTGGGTCAGGTGGCGGTGAACAGCAACGGCTTCAGCGGCGCCGCGCAGATCATGCTGCGCCCCGAGCAATTGCAGATCGCCGAAGGGGCGTCTGACAGTCAAGGCTGCCATGCGCTGGTCACCGACCGTGACTTTGCCGGCAACACCTGCACCCTGACCGTTGAACTGAGCTCATCCGCGACTCAGGATCCGCCCCGTTCGATTCTGGTGCGCAGCTCCGGCATGCACGCGCCGCCCGCCGGCAGCGCGGTGCAGCTGTCGGTACTCGGTGCGGCGCATGTGTTTGGCCTGAGCTGATCAGAGATCGAAGCGATCCACCGCCCGCCGCCGCTCGTTGTCATCGCGCACATCGTAGTTGGCGGTGGTCTGGATGTTGCTGTGATGCGCCAGTTTCTGCGCGATCGACAGGTCGTGCTCCTCGATCACCCGAGTGATGAACGAGCGACGGAAATCGTGGGGCATGATCTTCACCCCGACCTGCGTGCCGCGCTGGCGGGCGATGTAGTAGATCGCATGCTTGGTGATCCGCTCGCGGGTGATGTGGCTGCCACGGCGAATACGGTTGAACAGGAAGGCATCGTCGCTCTCGCCTTCCTTGAGTTGTGAACGGCGCAGTTCGAGCCACGCGTCGAGCTTGCTGAACGCCCATGCCGGAGCATATTTGATCAACTGCTTGTTGCCCTTGGCGGTGACGCACAGGCTGCGCTCGCTGAAGTCGACCTGATTCAGGTCCAGATCCACCGATTCCGACTTGCGCATACCGGTACCGTACAGCAGCGCGATGATTGCTGCATCACGCAAGCCCTGCGGGCGTGGGTCGGCGGCGCAGACTTCCATCAATTCGTGAATCAGCGTGCGCTTGAGATTGCGCCCCTGAGACAGCCGCGTGCCGGCAATGCCCTTGACCGAGCGCATCTTCAACAGATGTTCCTGGCTGATCAGACTCATGCGCCAGGCCTCATTCATCACCCCGCGCACCGCATTCACATACAACGAAGAAGTGTTCGGTGCGTAGTTGTCTGCGCGTAATGCAGCGACCAGCGCTACAACATCTTCCGGTTGCAAGGCATGCCAGGGAATCTCTTCGACATTCATGTCTTCAAAGCCCAGGCGATCGGCCGCATCTTGCAGCACATAGCGCATGGTCAGTTGGCTGGAGGGCGCCAAACGCGCGAGGTACAGGCTCATCGGGTTGGTTTTTGGAGCGTCGGGGGTTGCAGCAACTAAATCAATCAAACGTTAAACCTTGAGTAAAAAACGTACAGCACTACAACAACTAACAAATGCAATGTACTTGAAGTAAAGAAGGTACTTGAGCGGCACTGTCCGAGAAAAAACTGCGATGGACGGCAGAAGCCTGAACAGCGGCTGTATAAGTGACAGATAAACGATTCGCCAACCGGTTTTTCATGTTCCTTTCACAAAAACCGGCATAACCTTAATTCCCATAGGTTCGGTAGTGGCTATGCCCCAACCTGCCGGGCAAATCGTGAAAAGTCAATCAATCCCCGACGTCATGCTTTTTTTGCCAAGTTATTGATGCAGGAGCGCTTTTCTGTGTCTACGCTGTGGTTGGATCCAACAGTTACGTGAGTCCATCCTTTTATTTTTTGCAATGAGGTGCCCATGAGTCAGGCGTTTCTCCCCTTCTCCCGCCCAAGTATTGGCGATGAGGAAATTGCCGCTGTCGAGCAGGTGTTGCGCTCGGGCTGGATCACCACGGGACCGAAAAACCAGGCACTCGAAGAGCAGTTTGCGCAGTACGTGGGTTGCAAGCACGCGGTGGCCTTGTCTTCGGCCACCGGCGGCATGCACATCACGCTGCTGGCCCTGGGCATCGGCCCGGGCGACGAAGTCATCACCCCGTCGCAGACCTGGGTCTCGACCGCCAACATGATCTCCCTGCTGGGCGCCAAACCGGTGTTTGTCGATGTCGACCGCGACACGCTGATGACCGACGCTGCGCGCATCGAAGCGGCCATCACCCCGCGAACCAAGGCAATCATTCCAGTGCACTACGCCGGTGCTGCATTCGATCTCGATCCGCTGTATGCCCTGGCCGACAAGCACGGCATCCCGGTCATCGAAGACGCCGCCCACGCGGCCGGCACCCGCTACAAGGGGCGCCACGTCGGTTCGCAAGGCACGGCGATCTTCTCGTTCCATGCGATCAAGAACATGACCTGTGCCGAAGGCGCGATGTTCGTCACCGACGACGAAGCGCTCGCCAGCCGCGTGCGCATGCTCAAATTCCACGGCCTGGGCGTTGACGCCTATGACCGTCTGACCGGTGGCCGCAAGCCGCAGGCGCAAGTGATGGAACCGGGCTTCAAGTACAACCTGGCCGACATCAACGCCGCGATTGCCCTGGTGCAGCTGCAACGTCTGGACGAAATCAACGCCCGGCGCACCGAACTGGCCACCAGCTACCTGCAAAAATTCGAAGGCCTGCCGGTGCAACCGCTGGCCCTGCCCGCCTATGCCCAGCAACACGCCTGGCACCTGTTCATCCTGCGCATCGACAGCGAGCGTTGCGGCATGGATCGCGAAGCCTTCATGAAGGCGTTGCAGGATCAGGGCATCGGCACCGGTATCCATTTCATCGCCACCCACCTGCACACCTGGTATCGCCAGCGTGACCCCGACCTGTACCTGCCCAACACCGAATGGAACTCGGCGCGGCTGTGCTCGATTCCGCTGTTCCCCGACATGACCGGTCAAGACCTTGACCGGGTGGTCGGTGCCATCGCACACATCATGGAAAAACGCCTGTGAAACCTTATCCAATCCGTAGCGTGTCGATCGTCATCCCGGTCTACAACGAACAGGAAAGCCTGCCCGAGCTGCTGCGTCGTACCGAGGCGGCCTGCCGCCAACTGAATCACGATTTCGAAATCGTGCTGGTCGACGACGGCAGCCGCGACGAATCGGCGAACATGCTCGAAGAAGCCGCCGGGCGTGAAAACAGCCCGTTCGTGGCGGTCATTCTCAACCGCAACTATGGTCAGCACGCCGCGATCATGGCCGGTTTCGAACAGTGCAAGGGCGACGTGGTGATCACCCTCGACGCCGACCTGCAGAACCCGCCGGAAGAAATCCCCCGGCTGGTGGCCGAGGCCGAAAAAGGTTACGACGTGGTCGGCACCGTGCGCGGCAATCGTCAGGACTCGGCGCTGCGCCGTTATCCTTCGAAGCTGATCAACCTCGCCGTGCAGCGCTCCACCGGCGTCGCCATGAGCGACTACGGCTGCATGCTGCGTGCCTACCGCCGCACCATCATCGACGCGATGCTCGCCTGCCGCGAACGCAGTACGTTCATCCCGATCCTGGCCAACAGCTTCGCCCGTCATACCACCGAAATCGTCGTGGCCCACGCCGAGCGTGAACACGGCGACTCGAAATACAGCCCGATGCGCCTGATCAACCTGATGTTCGATCTGGTCACCTGCATGACCACCACCCCGCTGCGTCTGTTGAGCATCGTCGGCTTCGCCATGGCCGGATTGGGCGTGCTGTTCGCGATTGCGTTGATTGTCTTGCGTCTGGCCTTCGGTGCCGGTTGGGCCGGTGACGGTACCTTCGTGCTGTTCGCCGTACTGTTCGTGTTCACCGGTGGTCAGTTCATCGGCATGGGGCTGCTGGGTGAATACCTCGGCCGCATGTACAGCGATGTGCGCGCCCGTCCACGTTTCTTCATCGAAAAGGTGTTGCGCAGCCAGCCGGCCGATCCGGCCCCTGCCGTCACCGTTGATGGTCTTTCTTCTACCGCTACTTCTTCCACTTCCGATCAGGTTCTCTCATGAGTGCAAAAACTGTTGTCTTCGCCTACCACGATATTGGCTGCGCCGGCATTGAAGCCCTGCTCAACAGCGGCTTTGACATTGCAGCAGTGTTCACTCACGCCGATGATCCGAAAGAAAACGCGTTCTATGCGTCGGTTGCCCAGCTGTGCGCCAACAAAGGCATCCCGGTCCACGCCCCGGAAGACGCCAACCACCCACTGTGGATCGAGCGCATCGCCAAGCTGGACCCGGAGTACATTTTCTCCTTCTACTACCGCAACCTGCTGAGCGAACCACTGCTGGCCCTGGCCAAAAAAGGCGCGTTCAACCTGCACGGTTCGCTGCTGCCACGCTATCGCGGCCGCGCTCCGGCGAACTGGGTGCTGGTCAACGGCGAAACCGAAACCGGCGTTACCCTGCACCGCATGGTCAAGCGCGCTGATGCCGGCGCCATCGTTGCCCAGCAGCGCGTTGCCATCGAGCGCAGTGATACCGGCCTGACCCTGCACGCCAAACTGCGCACCGCCGCCAGCGACCTGCTGCGCGACACCCTGCCGAACATGCTGCAAGGCAAGATCACTGAAACTCCGCAAGACGAATCGAAAGCCACCGTGTTCGGTCGTCGCACGCCGGCGGACGGCAAACTGGTCTGGGCCAAACCGGCAGAAGAACTGTTCAACCTGGTGCGCGCCGTCACCCGTCCTTACCCGGGCGCGTTCTGCGCCGTGGGCGAACACAAACTGATCGTCTGGAGCGCTGAAGTCGTCAAGGGCAACGAAGGTCAGGCGCCAGGCCGCGTGATCAGCGTCGATCCGCTGCGCATTGCCTGCGGTCAGGACTCGCTGGTGATCAACGCCGGTCAGCGCAACGACAACGGCCTGTACCTCAGCGGCCCGCAACTGGCCAACGAACTGGGTCTGGTCGATGGCTCGCTGCTGCGCGGTGCCGAATCCGGTCGTGCGCCACGTCGTACTCGCGTACTGATCCTGGGCGTCAACGGTTTCATCGGTAACCACCTGTCCGAGCGCCTGCTGCGTGACGACCGCTACGAAGTCTACGGTCTGGACATCGGCTCCGACGCCATCGAGCGTCTGCGCAGCCACCCGAACTTCCACTTCGTCGAAGGCGACATCAGCATTCACTCCGAGTGGATCGAGTACCACATCAAGAAGTGCGACGTGGTCCTGCCGCTGGTGGCCATCGCCACCCCGATCGAATACACCCGCAACCCACTGCGCGTATTCGAGCTGGACTTCGAAGAAAACCTGAAACTGGTTCGCTACTGCGTCAAGTACAACAAGCGCGTGATTTTCCCGTCGACTTCGGAAGTCTATGGCATGTGCCAGGACAAGAACTTCGACGAAGACAGCTCGAACCTGATCGTCGGTCCGATCAACAAGCAGCGCTGGATCTACTCGGTCTCCAAACAACTGCTGGACCGCGTGATCTGGGCTTACGGCGCCAAGGGCCTGAACTTCACCCTGTTCCGTCCGTTCAACTGGATGGGCCCACGTCTGGACCGTCTGGATTCGGCGCGTATCGGCAGCTCCCGCGCCATCACCCAGTTGATCCTCAACCTGGTGGAAGGTACGCCGATCCGTCTGTTCGACGGTGGCGAGCAGAAGCGTTGCTTCACTGACATCGCTGACGGCGTTGAAGCCCTGGCGCGGATCATCGACAACGACAACGATGTCTGCAACGGCCAGATCATCAACATCGGCAACCCGGACAACGAAGCCAGCATCCGTCAGTTGGGCGAAGAGCTGCTGCGTCAGTTCGAAGCGCACCCGCTGCGTCACAACTTCCCTCCGTTCGCCGGTTTCCGCGACGTGGAAAGCAAGGCGTTCTACGGTGCCGGTTACCAGGACGTGGAACACCGCAAGCCAAGCATCGCCAACGCCAAGCGCCTGCTGAACTGGGAGCCGACCGTGGAAATGCGCGAGACCATCGGCAACACCCTGGACTTCTTCCTGCGTGAAGCCATGCTCGAAATCGCGGACAAGAAGTAATGCAGGCAGGTCTTCGTATCGATGTCGACACCTACCGTGGCACCCGTGAAGGTGTGCCGCGGTTGCTGGAGATGCTCGACGAGGCGCAGGTCAAGGCAACGTTTTTCTTCAGTGTCGGCCCGGACAACATGGGTCGGCATCTGTGGCGCCTGATCCGCCCGCAGTTCCTCTGGAAAATGCTGCGCTCCAACGCTGCCGGCCTCTACGGCTGGGACATTTTGCTGGCCGGCACTGCCTGGCCCGGCAAACCGATTGGCCGTGATCTCGGGCACCTGATGCGTCAGGCCCGGGACGCCGGTCACGAAGTCGGCCTGCACGCCTGGGATCACCATGGCTGGCAGGCCAACGCCGGGCGCTGGAGCGACGCGCAACTGATCGAACAGATTCGGCGCGGCGTCGACACCTTGAGCGACATCCTCGGCGAAAAGATCCAGTGTTCGGCCGCTGCCGGTTGGCGTGCGGACGAGCGCGTGATCGAGGCCAAGCAGACCTTCGGCTTTCGCTATAACAGCGATTGCCGCGGGCAGAGCCTGTTCCGTCCGCTGCTGGCGGACGGTTCGCTGGGCACTCCGCAGATTCCGGTGGACCTGCCGACCTTCGACGAAGTCGTCGGCCCGCACGTGGCGGCGAAGGACTTCAACGCCTTCATCCTCGACCGGTTCCAGGCGCAAGCACTCAACGTCTACACCATTCATGCCGAAGTAGAAGGGATTCTGATGGCTCAGGACTTTCGTCAATTGCTGGCCGATGCACGCCAGCGCAATATTGACTTCAAACCCTTGGGCGACTTGTTGCCCGAGTTTTTCAACACCCTGCCCGTGGGCCGCGTGCAACGCGGTGTGCTCGAAGGCCGTGAAGGCTGGCTGGGAGTGCAAGGCGCATGACCAGACGCTGGGCACTGCCGCTGTTGGTCGGCCTTTGTCTGCTGGCCTATCTGTTGCCGTTGAGCACCCATGGCCTGTGGATCCCCGACGAAACCCGCTACGCACAGATCAGCCAGGACATGCTGCTCAGTGGCAACTGGGTGTCGCCGCATTTCATGGGGCTGCGGTATTTCGAGAAACCGATTGCCGGCTACTGGATGATCGCCATCGGCCAGGAATTGTTCGGACAGAACCTGTTCGGCGTGCGCTTCGCCTCGGCACTCAGCACGGCGTTGAGTGTGCTGCTGGCCTACCTGGTCGCGCGCAGGTTATGGAACGATCCGCGCAAGAGCTTCGTCTGCGCCCTGCTCTACATGAGCTTTACAGTCGTCGCCGGTCAGGCCGGGTACGCCAACCTCGATCCGCAATTCACCTTCTGGGTCAACCTGAGCCTGGTGGCGCTGTGGTTTGCGCTTGACAGCAAAAGCACCGGGCACCGTCTGGGCGCCTGGGCGCTGCTGGGGCTGGCCTGCGGCATGGGTTTCATGACCAAGGGCTTTCTCGCCTGGTTGCTGCCGGTACTGATCGCGTTGCCGTGGATGCTCTGGCAGAAACGCTGGCGTGAACTACTGGTGTTCGGTCCGGTGGCGATTGCCATCGCGATCATCGTCAGCTTGCCGTGGGCACTGGCGGTGCACGCGCAGGAGCCGGATTACTGGCGGTTTTTCTTCTGGCACGAACACATTCGCCGCTTTGCCGGTGACGATGCGCAGCACGATGCACCGTGGTGGTTTTACCTGCCGCTGCTGGTGGCGTTCAGCCTGCCGTGGGTTGGCCTGTTGCCGACCGCGTTCAAGCAAGCCTGGCAAACCCGGGCCCAGCCGAACATGGTCTTTCTGTTGTTGTGGTTGTGGCTGCCGCTGGGCTTTTTCAGCCTGAGCAACGGCAAGCTGCCGACCTACATTCTGCCGTGCCTGTTGCCATTGGCACTGCTGCTGGGTAATGCGCTGGCTGATCGCCTGCGTCTGGAACAAGGTCGGGCACTGGGGATCAACGGTCTGCTGAACCTGCTGCTGGGTGTGGTCACGCTGATCGCACTGGTTTACCTGCAACTGAACAAACCGGTGTACGACCACGAACTGCACAGCCTGGTGCTGGTGTTCATCGCCCTGATCGGCTGGATCATCGCCAACCTGGCGCAAGCGTTCCTGCCGTTGCAGTGCTGGGCGGCACCGGCGCTGGGCAGTCTGTTACTGGCCGGGATCCTGCCGGCGGCGTTGCCCAAGTCGGTGGTGGCCAACAAGACCCCGGATCAGTTCGTCCGTCATCACGTCACTGAACTGTCCGGCGCTACGCATCTGCTGAGCAACGATCTGGGCGCGGCGGCGGCACTGGCCTGGCGCATGAAACAACCGGAGGTCGCGCTGTACAACACGGTCGGCGAACTCAAGTACGGTCTTTCCTACCCGGAAGGCGCCGAGCGCCGACTCACCAAGGACAACGTTCAACAATGGGTACGTGAAGCGCGCCGCAGCGGATCGGTCGGTGTGCTGATGCGCGTCAAGGGCCAGGACGAGCTCGAAGAGCTGGACTTGCTGCCCAAGGACGGTACCCGTTACGAATCGGGCAATCTGGTGATCATGGTGCTGCCCAAGGATCCGTCATGAGCTGGTTGCTGTTACTGACGGCGTGTCTGCTGACGTGCCTGGGGCAAGTCGCGCAGAAATTCGCCGTGGAGAGCTGGCGCGGCGTTGATTCGTCCTGGGTCGACAAACTGCGTTCGCCATGGTTGTGGCTGGCGCTGGTTTCTCTCGGCAGCGGGCTGCTGGTGTGGCTGCTGGTGTTGCAACGTCTTGAAGTGGGCATCGCTTACCCGATGCTCAGCCTCAACTTCGTGCTGATCACCCTGATCGCCCGCTTCGTCTTTCGCGAGCCCATCGACCGTCAGCATTGGCTGGGCGTGGCGCTGGTGATCGGCGGCGTGGTTTTGCTGGGGCAACAGTCATGAACCAGGCTCGAGGAATCGGTTTTGCTCTGGGCAGCGTAATGCTGGTCAGTGGCGCTCAACTGGGCATGCGCTGGAGCATGACGCGCCTGCCGCAACCGGAACAATGGCTGACGGCGCTGAGCGCCGGCAGTGTCGATCTGTCGGCACTGGCGGTGGTGCTGGTGGCAATTTTCGCCTACGCCCTGTCGATGCTCTGCTGGCTCGCGGCATTGCGCGATCTGCCGCTGGGCCGGGCTTATTCACTATTGAGCATCAGCTACGCGCTGGTGTACCTGCTGGCGGCCAGTCTGCCGCTGTTCAACGAATCGTTCAGTTTCACTAAATCGCTGGGCGTGGCACTGGTCATGCTCGGGGTCATCACTATTAACACTCGTCCGTCTCGTGCGCCCGAATTCAGGAGTGCTCCATGAAAATCACAGTATTTGGTAGCGGTTATGTCGGCCTGGTGCAGGCCGCCGTGTTGGCCGAAGTCGGTCACGACGTCGTGTGCATGGACATCGATCAGAAGAAAGTCGAACTGCTGCGCCAGGGTCACGTCAGTATCTTTGAACCGGGCCTGTCGAGCCTGGTACGCGAAGGCCTGGACTCCAGCCGCCTGCATTTCACGTCCGATGAAAAGCTCGCCGTACAACACGGTCGCGTCGCATTCATCGCCGTCGGTACGCCGTCCAGCGAAGACGGCTCGGCCGATCTGAAATACGTGCTGTCGGTAGGTGATGCCGTGGCTCGCCACCGTGAGCAGCCGCTGATCCTGGTGGAGAAATCCACCGTACCGGTCGGCACCGGCGACACCCTGCGTGCGCACATTCAGGCCGCGCTGGACAAGGCCGGTCGTGAGCTGCAGTTCGATATCGTCTCCAACCCGGAATTCCTCAAGGAGGGTTCGGCGGTGTCCGACTGCCGTCGTCCGGACCGCATCGTCATCGGCTGCGAAGGTGACGAAGTGCGCGATGTGATGCGCGACCTGTACTCGCCGTTCAACCGCAACCATGACCGCATCATGTTCATGGACCTGCGCAGCGCCGAGCTGACCAAATACGCCGCCAACTGCATGCTGGCGACCAAGATCAGCTTCATCAACCAGATCGCTGAACTAGCCGAACACCTGGGCGCCGACATCGAGTCGGTGCGTCAGGGCATCGGTGCCGACACGCGCATCGGTTACCACTTCATCTACCCAGGCTGCGGTTACGGCGGTTCGTGCTTCCCGAAAGACATGCGCGCGCTGATCCACAGTGCCGAACAGGCGCATTGCTCCAGCGACCTGCTGCAAGCGGTCGAAGCGATCAACGAGCGGCAGAAGCACAAGCTGTTCGACCGCATCAATGCGTTCTACAAAGGTGATCTGCGCGGCAAGACCTTCGCCCTGTGGGGCCTGGCGTTCAAGCCAAACACCGACGACATGCGCGACGCGCCGAGCCGTGTACTGCTCGATTCGTTGTTCGCTGCTGGCGCCAGCGTTCGCGCGTTCGACCCGGAAGCGATGCAGGAAACCCAGCATCTGTATCCGAACGAAGAAAAACTGATGCTGATGGGCACTCCGGAATCGGTGCTGGCGGGTTCCGATGCGCTGATCATCTGCACCGAATGGCAGCAGTTCAAGGCGCCGGACTTCGACCTGATCGAGCAACGCCTGAAAGCCCCGGTGATCTTCGACGGCCGCAACCTGTACGACGCCGAGCGTCTGGCACGCAACGGCTTCAAGTACTTCCCGATCGGCCGTGGCGATTCGCGCAAACTGCCGATCCCGCTGCAACAGTGGCCTAACAAAGCGGACGTCGCTTGATCACGTTGTCGCCTGTCATCCGCCGGCAGTCCCTGGTCGCAGGGCTGCTGGCATTGCTGTTGTTTATCGCCGGGGTTTACGGACAGGCTCCCATTGGCTTCGATTCACGGTTCGTACTGTTTGCCCAGGAAATGTTGCGACACGGGCCAACGGTATTCCCGACCACTTACGGTCAACCTTACGCCGACTATTCAGCGCTCTCGACGCTGTTCATCTGGTTGTTGTCGTTGCCCTTCGGCGCGATCAACACCCTGACGGCATGGCTGCCGAGCGCCATTGCCGGCGGCGTGATCGTGACGTTGATGTATCGGTTGCTGGCGGTGCATTCGCAACGCTGGGCCCTGATCAGCATCGCGCTGTTGATGCTCACCAGTACCTTCGTCACCGAAGTGCGCGCGGTGTCGCAAGACCTGATGCTCGCCGCCGTGGCGCTGTCGGTGTTTTACCTGGGCTACGCACACGACCACTTCGGCTCGCGCCGGCGCTGGCCGCTGATCTTTGTCCTGCTGTTGCTGGGCTTCGGGATTCGCGGGCCTATCGGCCTGGTGGTACCGACCGGCATGCTCTGCAGTTACTACCTGCTCAACCGTGAGTGGAAACGCCTCTTCGTGTTCGGCGTGATCGCTTCTGTGTTACTCGCAGCGTGTGTCAGCCTGCTGTTGTGGCTGGCGAAACTCAGCGGTGGCGAAGCCTTCCTGCAGGACGTGATCCGCATGCAGTTCATGGGGCGCATGGACGGCAGTGAGGGCGTCAGTGGTTCGCTGTATTACTTCACCAGCTCCATCGGCAACTACGCACTGGCGTATCCGCTGGCGATCCTGGCGTTGGCCGCGACCTGGCTGAGCAAACCGCATCAGCGCGGCCCGGCGTTGCGTCTGGTGCAATATTGCGCGGCTGCCGGGCTGATCGTCATGGTCGGTCTGTCGATTCCACAGGCGAAGAAGGCGCGTTACCTGCTGCCGATGTTGCCGATGGCGGCGATCATCGCGGCGTACCCGTTTCAGGTGCTGCACGGACGAGTGTTCCGCGTATTGCGTGGGGTAATTCAAGGCATTTGGCTGGTGACACCGGGGCTGTTGATGGTGGCCCTGCTGGTTGCCAAGCGCCGTTTTCCCGAGCAGCTGGACGGCATCACCCTGGTGCTGGTCGTGCTCGGCGTTCTGCAATTGCTCGCGTTGTCGCGCCTGATGGTCCCGCGCTGGCGGGCCGAAGTGTTGGCGCTGTGCTCGGTATTGGCGTTGTGGACGGTGTATGCCGCGGTGTTCGAACCGGTAGAGCGACGTCTGTACGACACGCAGGCCTTCAGTCGTGCTGCCTTCGCGCAGGTGCAGCAGAACCCGGCCCCGCTGGTGCTGCACGGCATGGGCAAAGACGCCAAGGCGATCAAGTTCATGGTCAACGTCGAGCAGGATCTGCAACCGCAGTTCACCGAAACAGTCCAGCAACTCGAAGCCCTCAAAGCCCCGGCCTGGCTGATGATGGACAGCAAGGACCTGCAATCGCTGCAAGGCACCTCGCTGGCCAGCCTGCAACCGGTGCTGACGGGGCGTTTCGACAAGAACGATTACGTGCTGTTGTATCTGAAGCCCTTGTAGGAACTGATTGAGGCTGCGATCTTTTGCGCTTTCAGGAAAAAGATCGCAGCCTGCGGCAGCTCCTACAGGGATTTTTACCATGAGTTTTGTTGTACGCCGGGCGCGGCAGAATGATGCCGCCGCCCTCCCCGCCATCGAACGCTCGGCCGCCGAGCTGTTTCGCACAGATCCGACCCTCGCCTGGCTTGCCGACACCGACGTGGCCAGCGCCGCGCAACACCGCCAAGCCATCGACAATGCCTACGTCTGGGTCGCCGAAACCACCTCGGCGCAACTGGCAGGGTTTATCCGCGCGCTGGATGTTGGCAACCAACTGCACATTGAGGAACTGTCCGTCGGCCTGGTGTTTCAGGGTCAGAGCGTGGGCCGTCAACTGCTGCTGGCCGCGATTGAACATGCCCGCCGTGAGCAGATGCACGCCGTGACCCTGACCACGTTTCGCGACGTGCCGTGGAATGCGCCGTTTTATCAGCGGATGGGGTTTGTGGAAGTCGCACCCGGTGAGCACGAAGCGCATTTGCTCGATGCTCTGCAGAAAGAAATCGAGCATGGCTTTGCCGCCGAGCGACGCTGCGCCATGCTCCTGCCCCTCTATTGATAACACCGCCAATCCCCTCTGTGGGAGCGGGCTTGCTCGCGAAGGCGGTGTGCCCGCTGATAACGATGCTGGATGTGCCGGCCCCTTCGCGAGCAAGCCCGCTCCCACACGGATTTGCGGTGTGTCAGGTTGACCGCTGAGCGGGACCCGGTGAGGATGACAACGCCGCCCGCGCATTCTGAAATAAGGACATTGACCTCTTCGTGGCCACCTACTCCCGCCTGATCCGCCGACTGATGATCACTTCGCTGAGCATCGTCATCAGCCGTGCCCTGATCAGTCCGCTGCTGACCCTGTTCCTCAGCAACAAACTGGGCCTCAACCCGCAGGACGTCGGTCTGCTGTTGGGCATCGCCGTGTTCAGTGCCACGCTGTTGTCGCTGTACGGCGGCTACATCATCGATCGACTCGACAAGCGCCAACTATTGATCCTGACCATGCTTTCCAGCGGTGTCGGCCTGATGCTGCTGACCTTCGCGCAGAATCTGTACCTGGTCACGCTGGTGCTGATCATCAGTGAAACGGCGTCGGCGCTGTTCCTGATCTGTTCCAAAGCGATGCTCAGTGAAAACCTGCCGGTCGGCCAGCGGGTCAAGGCGTTTTCGCTGAACTACACGCTGACCAACATTGGCTACGCTGTCGGCCCGATGATCGGCGTGGTGATTGCCGGGGTTCAGCCTTCAGCGCCGTTTATCGTCGCGGGGCTGATTGCCGCTGGCAGCGTTTTTCTGCTGCTGGGCGTGTCCCGCGAGGCCAGTCCGCTGTCGCAGGCCAGCCAACCGCAGAGCTTCCTGAACACCCTGATCATCCTGAAAAACGACCGCACGATGATCCTGTTCACCTTTGGTTGCCTGCTCAGCACCCTGGTTCACGGGCGATTCACCCTGTACCTGTCGCAGTACCTGCTGGTGACCCACACGCAGGATCAGACACTCGACACCATGGCCGCCCTGCTCGCCTGCAACGCGATCACGGTGATCCTGCTGCAGTACCAGATCGGGCGCTTTCTCAAACGTGAGCATCTGCGCTACTGGATTGCCGGCGGCACCGCGTTGTTCATCGTCGGTCTGATCGGCTTCAGCCTGGCCGACAGTCTGGTCGGCTGGTGCGTGGCGATGTTCATCTTCACCCTCGGCGAGATGATCATCTATCCGGCGGATTTCCTCTTCGTCGACACCCTCGCGCCCGAAGAGCTGCGCGGCAGTTACTACGGTGCGCAGAACCTCGCGGCACTGGGCGGTGCGCTGAGTCCGGTGATGTGCGGATTCCTGCTGATGCACACGCCAGCGCCAAGCATGTTCTACGCCTTGAGCGCTCTGGCGGCGCTGGGTGGGTATTTGTGTTTCGTCAGTGGACGCCGCGTGGCGACAACTCAAAAATAATGCACTGAAGCAGCATTTATATGAATTTGTCAGCATCGACTTTGCACGGCACACTGTGCACGTTCCTCCCCCAATAGTTGGAACGCTTCGAGGACTTTCCGAAACGGACAAGTCCTTTTTTTTGCCCCGAATTTACTGCAAGGACCCGATTCACATGCTCGCTCGCTGGTTGCCCGCCGCCATCAACACCCGCCCCACCGAATGGAGCCGCGCCGCGATCGGCATGGCGCTGGGCACCTTGTTCAGCGTCTGGGCGTGCAGTCAGGTGTTCGGCATCGAGGTCGCGTACCACCTGATCGGGCCGTTGGGCGCCTCGGCCGTGTTGCTGTTTGCCGTGTCTTCCGGCGCACTCGCGCAACCCTGGTCGATCATCGGCGGCTACCTGTGCGCCAGCGTGGTCGCGCTGCTGGTGGCCCACGTCCTCGGTCGCACCTTGGGGAGCGCCTGCCTGGCGGCGGGCATGGCGCTGATCCTGATGTGCTGGCTGCGTTGCCTGCATCCGCCGGCCGGCGCACTGGCGCTGACGCTGGTACTGGCCGATCCGGCCACCATCGCCATGGACTGGAAAGCCATGGAACCGGTGATGCTCGCCGCCGCCTGCATGCTGCTCAGCGCGCTGGCCTACAACAACCTGACGTGCATCCGCTACCCGAAACGCCCGGCCGAGCCTGCGCCGCTGCTGGCTCCCGTCGATAGCCAGGCAATTACCGCTGAGGATTTGAAACTGGCCTTGGCCGACATGGAAGCGTTCATCGACGTCACCCCCGAAGACCTCGAGCAACTGATCCACGCTAGCGAGCTGCATGCCAAACGGCGCAGCATCGGCGAAGTCTTCACCCGTTAAGCACCTGAATCTCTGTGGTGAGGGAGCTTGCTCCCGCTCGGCTGCGCAGCAGTCGTAAACCCGCGGTGTCGGGCCGCTTCGCAGCCCGGCGGGAGCAAGCTCCCTCGCCACAAAGGCAATCCTCAACCTGCTGCAAAAACGCAAACTCCCCCTGCACATATCCCGGTTGTACACGGCAAATTTGCACTGTTACGATCCGTCAACGCTCGCGCGCGAGCTTCTCGAATAAAGACAATAAAAGCAGGGAGTTAGTGATGACTGCTCAGGCTTCATCCCCGCGGACGCCGTCCATGGATGCCACGCCAGACGAAGTGCTGGCCGAGGTTCGCAATCACATCGGTCACCTGACCCTCAACCGCCCCGCCGGTCTCAACGCCATCACCCTCGACATGGTTCGTCAGTTGCAGCAGCAACTCGATGCCTGGGCGACTGACGCCAGCGTGCACGCCGTGGTGCTGCGCGGTGCCGGTGAGAAGGCGTTCTGCGCCGGTGGCGATATCCGTTCGCTGTACGACAGCTTCAAAAGCGGCGACACGCTGCACGAAGATTTCTTCGTCGAGGAATACGCCCTCGACCTGACGCTACATCACTACCGCAAACCGGTGCTGGCCTTGATGGACGGTTTTGTCCTCGGCGGCGGCATGGGCCTGGTCCAAGGCGCGGATCTGCGAGTGGTCACCGAAAAGAGCCGGCTGGCGATGCCGGAAGTGGCGATCGGGTATTTCCCCGATGTCGGCGGCAGCTATTTCCTCTCACGGATTCCCGGTGAACTGGGGATCTATCTGGGCGTCAGCGGCGTGCAGATTCGCGCGGCCGATGCGTTGTACTGCGGGTTGGCGGACTGGTTTGTCGACAGCAGCAAACTGTCGAGCCTCGACGAACAACTCGATCACCTGGAATGGCGCGACACGCCGCTCAAGGATCTGCAGGGCCTGCTGGCGAAAAACGGCGTGCAAACCCTCGCCGATGCGCCGCTGGAGAAACTGCGCCCGGCCATCGACCATTTCTTCGCCCTGCCGGACGTACCGAGCATCGTCGAGCAACTGCGCGCAGTCACCGTCGCCGACAGCCATGAGTGGGCGACTACCACGGCCGATCTGCTGGAAACCCGCTCGCCACTGGCGATGGCCGTGACCCTGGAGATGCTCCGTCGCGGTCGGCACTTGAGCTTGGAACACTGTTTCGCCCTCGAACTGCATCTGGATCGCCAGTGGTTCGCACGCGGCGACCTGATCGAGGGCGTGCGCGCCCTGCTGATCGACAAAGACAAGACACCACGCTGGAACCCGCCGACCCTCGCTGCGCTGGACGCCGGGCATGTCGCGAGTTTCTTCCACGGCTTTACTGAGAGCGGGAGCTGAGCCATGCACGATCTCGAACTGACTGAAGAACAAGTGATGATCCGCGACATGGCCCGAGACTTCGCCCGTGGCGAAATCGCGCCGCATGCGCAAGCCTGGGAAAAGGCCGGCTGGATCGACGACACACTGGTGGCGAAGATGGGCGAACTCGGTTTGCTCGGCATGGTGGTGCCCGAGGAATGGGGCGGCACTTACGTCGATTACGTGGCCTATGCGCTGGCGGTGGAAGAGATTTCTGCCGGCGACGGCGCCACCGGTGCGTTCATGAGCATCCACAACTCGGTGGGCTGCGGGCCGGTATTGAATTACGGCAGCGAAGAACAGAAAAAGACCTGGCTGGCGGATCTCGCCAGTGGCCAGACGATTGGCTGCTTCTGCCTCACCGAACCGCAGGCCGGCTCCGAAGCGCACAACCTGCGCACCCGCGCCGAACTGCGCGACGGCCAGTGGGTTATCAACGGCGCCAAGCAATTCGTCAGCAATGGCAAACGGGCGAAACTGGCGATCGTGTTTGCGGTGACCGATCCGGATCTGGGCAAGAAAGGCATTTCCGCGTTCCTGGTGCCCACCGATACTGCGGGTTTCATCGTCGATCGCACCGAACACAAGATGGGCATCCGCGCCTCCGACACCTGCGCGGTGACCCTGAACAACTGCAGCATTCCCGAGGCCAATCTGCTCGGCGAGCGCGGCAAGGGTCTGGCGATTGCCTTGTCCAACCTCGAAGGCGGCCGCATCGGCATCGCCGCGCAGGCTTTGGGTATCGCCCGGGCGGCGTTTGAAGCGGCGCTGGTGTATTCCCGCGATCGCATCCAGTTCGGCAAGCCGATCAACGAACACCAGAGCATCGCCAACCTGCTGGCCGACATGCACATGCAAATCAACGCGGCACGCTTGATGATCCTGCACGCGGCGCGCCTGCGCACGGCGGGCAAACCGTGCCTGTCGGAGGCCTCACAGGCCAAACTGTTCGCCTCGGAAATGGCCGAAAAGGTCTGTTCTTCGGCTATTCAGATTCATGGCGGGTATGGGTATCTGGAGGACTATCCGGTCGAGAAGTACTACCGCGATGCGCGGATTACCCAGATCTACGAGGGGTCGAGCGAGATTCAGCGGATGGTAATTGCGCGGGAGCTGAAGAACTATCAGTTGTAACGCCAAAAGCTTCGCGAGCAAGCCCGCTCCCACATTAGATCTGCGTCGTACACAAATCCCATGTGGGAGCGGGCTTGCTCGCGAAGGCGTCAGTTAGGTCAGCGCATTACTTGCCCTGAAACTCCGGCGTCCGCTTGGCCACAAACGCCGCCATGCCTTCCTTCTGATCCTGGGTGGCAAACGCCGCATGGAACACCCGGCGTTCGAAGCGCACGCCTTCAGTCAGGTTGACCTCAAAGGCGCGGTTGACGCTTTCCTTGATCATCATCGCAATCGGCAACGACTTGCTGGCGATCACTGCGGCGACTTTCAGCGCCTCGTCGAGCAGTTCATCACTCGGCACGATCCGCGCAACGATGCCGCAGCGTTCGGCTTCCACCGCATCGATCATCCGCCCGCTGAGGCACATTTCCATGGCCTTGGCCTTACCCACCGCGCGGGTCAGGCGCTGGGTGCCGCCCATGCCCGGGAGCACGCCGAGGTTGATTTCCGGCTGACCGAATTTGGCGTTGTCACCGGCCAGGATGAAGTCGCACATCAGCGCCAGTTCGCAGCCGCCACCGAGGGCGAAACCGTTGACCGCAGCAATGATCGGCTTACGGCGGTTGGCCACACGGTCGCTGTCGCTGAACAGATCATCCATGTAGATCTGCGGATAGGTCAGTTCGGCCATTTCCTTGATGTCGGCGCCGGCGGCGAAGGCTTTCTTCGAACCGGTGATGACGATGCAACCGATGTTCGCATCCGCTTCCAGACCATCGAGGGCATGGTTCACTTCGCTGACCAGTTGCGCGTTCAGGGCGTTCAGCGCCTGTGGGCGGTTGAGGGTGATCAGGCCGACGCGGCCGTGGTTTTCCAGCAGAATCGTTTCGTAAGTCATGGGCAAGATTCCTTGTCAGAGATTGCGCGAAATAACCATGCGCTGAATGTCGCTGGTGCCTTCGTAGATCTGGCACACGCGCACGTCGCGGTAGATGCGCTCCAGCGGGAAGTCGTTGAGGTAACCGTAACCGCCCAGCGTCTGCAACGCCATCGAGCAGACCTTCTCGGCCATTTCCGAGGCGAACAGTTTGGCCATCGAAGCCTCGACCAGCGCCGGCTGACCGCTATCGCGCAGGGCCGCGGCGTAATGCACCATCTGCCGGGCGACGGCGATCTGCGTGGCCATATCGGCGAGGCGGAAGGCCACGGCCTGGTGCTCGATGATCGGCTTGCCGAAAGTATCACGCTCACGGGCGTAATCGCGGGCCGCTTCGAACGCAGCGCGGGCCATGCCCACCGCTTGCGAGGCGATGCCGACCCGCCCGCCTTCGAGGTTGGCCAGGGCGATTTTGTAGCCTTCGCCCTCCTCACCCAAGCGGTTGGCGACCGGCACCTTCACGTCTTCAAACAGAATCTGGCAGGTGTCCGACGCGTGCTGGCCGAGCTTGTCTTCGACCCGGGCGACTTTGTAGCCGGGCGAATCGGTGGGCACGATGAACGCCGTGATGCCGCGTTTGCCGGCACTCGGATCGGTCACCGCAAACACGATCACGATCCCGGCGTTCTGCCCGGAGGTGATGAACTGTTTGCAGCCGTTGAGCACGTAGTGATCGCCCTCGAGGCGCGCGCGGGTTTTCAGGCTGCTGGCGTCGGAACCTGCCTGCGGTTCGGTCAAGGCGAAGGCGCCGAGCATGGCGCCGCTGGCCAGCGGTTTGAGGAAGCGCTCGCGCTGGTCGTCGTTGCCGAACTTGAGGATCGGCACGCAGCCCACCGAGTTGTGCACGCTCATGATGGTCGAGCAGGCGCCGTCGCCGGCGGCGATTTCTTCCAGGGCCATGGCGTACGCCAGGTAGCCGGTGTCACAGCCGCCCCACTGCTCCGGCACCAGCATGCCGAAGAAGCCCAGTTCGGCCATCTCGCCGATGGCTTCCTTGGGGAAACGATGCTCGCGATCCCACTCGGCGGCGAACGGTTTCAGCCGTTCCTCGGCGAACTGCCGGGCCATGTCGCGGATCTGGGATTGGTCTTCGTTGGGAATCATGGTGAATCCTTAAATTCAAGTCGCACCGCCTATTCATTGTGGGAGGGGGCTTGCTCCCGAATTGGCCGTGTCAGTCAGACAATTTCTGAATGACACACCGCCTTCGGGAGCAAGCCCCCTCCCACAGGGAGAAAGGGCGTTGGCCTCAGTAGATGCATTCCACGGCCATTGCCGTGGCTTCGCCGCCGCCGATGCAGATCGCCGCGATCCCGCGTTTCAGGTTTTTCTGGCGCAGGGCCGAGAGCAAGGTCACCAGAATCCGCGCGCCCGAGGCACCGATCGGATGGCCCAGCGCGCAGGCGCCGCCGTGCACGTTGAGCTTGTCGTGGGGGATTTCCAGGTGGGTCATCGCCGCCATCGCCACCACGGCGAACGCTTCGTTGATTTCGAACAGATCGACCTCGTTCAACGCCCAACCGGTTTTCTTCACCAGTTTCTTGATCGCGCCAATCGGTGCCACCGGGAACAGGCCCGGCGTGTCGGCAAACGCCGCATGACCGTGAATCACCGCCAGCGGTTTCAGTCCGAGTTTCTGCGCTTGCGACTGGCGCATCAGCACCAGCGCCGCCGCGCCATCGGAGATCGAGCTGGAGTTGGCCGCGGTTACCGTGCCGCCGTCGCGGAATGCCGGTTTCAGCGAGGCAACCTTGTCCAGTTTGGCTTTCGGCGGCTGCTCGTCGTTGCTGATCAGCACCTGTTCTTTGCCGACGGTCACGGTCAGCGGCACGATCTCGGCTTTGAAGCTGCCGTCGTTGATCGCCTGTTGGGCACGGGTGGTCGAAGCGATGGCAAACGCATCCTGGGCTTCGCGGCTGAAGTCGTTGGTTTCGGCGCAGTCTTCGGCAAAGGTGCCCATCAGACGGCCCTTGTCGTAGGCGTCTTCGAGGCCGTCGAGGAACATCGAGTCGAGCACCCGGCCATGGCCCATGCGGTAACCGGCGCGAGCACGGTCGAGCAAGTATGGCGAGTTGGACATGCTTTCCATACCGCCGGCGATCACCACATCGGCGCTGCCGGCCAGCAGCATGTCGTGGGCGAGAATGGTGGTTTCCATGCCCGAGCCGCACATTTTGTTGACGGTGGTGCAGCGTGTCGATTTATCCAGCCCGGCACCCAGTGCCGCCTGCCGCGCCGGCGCCTGACCGAGGCCGGCCGGCAATACGCAACCGAACAACACTTCATCAACCGCGTCGCTGGCAACCCCGGCGCGTTCAACCGCCGCTTTGATCGCGGCGGCGCCGAGTTGCGGCGCGGTGAGGCTTTTCAGTTCGCCCTGAAAGCCGCCCATCGGGGTGCGGACGGCGCTGACGATAACAATCGGATCGTTGGCAATAGTCATGACAAATCCTCCTTACTTGGCGGCCATGCGCAAGGCGCCGTCGAGACGGATCACCTCACCATTGAGCATGCTGTTTTCGATGATATGCCGAACCAGCGCGGCGTACTCGGCAGGTTTGCCAAGACGCGGCGGGAACGGCACGCCAGCGGCCAGCGACTCGCGCACTTCCGGGGTCATACCGGCCATCATCGGGGTTTCGAAAATGCCCGGGGCGATGGTCATCACGCGGATACCGAAGCGCGCCAGTTCGCGGGCGGCCGGCAGGGTCAGGCTGGCGATCGCGCCTTTGGAGGCGGAATACGCGGCCTGACCGATCTGGCCGTCGAACGCTGCGACCGAGGCGGTGTTGATGATTACCCCACGCTCGCCATCGGCATTGGCTTCGCTCTCGGCGATGGCCGCAGCCGCCAGTCGCAACATGTTGAAGCTGCCGATCAGGTTGACGTTGATCACTTGGGCAAAACTGGCCAGAGCATGCGGGCCGTTCTTGCCGAGGATCTTCTCACCCCGCACGATGCCGGCGCAGTTGACCAGACCGTTGAGGCTGCCAAAGGCTTTGAGCGTCGCCTGCACCGCCGCTTCGGCAGCGGCTTCGTTGCTGATGTCGGCCACCACGCTGTGCGCGCCGAGGCGCTGGGCCTGGGCGGCTACCGCTTCGGCGTTCATATCCACCAGCATCACTTTGGCGCCGGCGCTGACCAGCAATTCAGCGCTGGCCGCGCCCAGGCCGGAGGCGCCGCCGGTGACGATAAAAACCTTGTTCTCGATCTGCATGACTGACTTCCTGATTCAAGCTGAAACGTTGTGCGCCGCGGCCTCTTGAGCCTTGGCGATTTCCTGGTTGCGCAAGATAAAGCGCTGCAATTTGCCGCTTGGGGTTTTCGGCAATTCGCTGACAAATTCGATTTCACGCGGGTACGAATGCGCGGCCAGACGCTTGCGCACGTGTTGCCGCAGCTCTTCGGCCAGCGCCGGTTCGGCGCGGTATTGCGGGTTGAGCACGACGAAGGCTTTGACCAACTCGGTGCGCTCCGGGTCAGGCTTGCCGACCACGGCGGCTTCGACCACCGACGGGTGTTCGATCAGCGCGCTTTCGACGTCGAACGGGCCGACGCGGTAGCCGGAAGTGGTGATCACGTCATCACTACGCCCAACGAAGCTGATGCTGCCGTCCGGGTTCCATTCCACCGTGTCGCCGCTGAGGTAGTAATCGCCGACGAAGGCTTTGGTCGGCACGCCCTCGTAGCCGCCGAACCAGCACATCGGCGACTGGGTGCGGTCGATGGCGAGAATGCCCGGCTGACCGACACCGAGCTCGTTGTAGTGCTCGTCGAGCACCACGATGCGATGGCCCGGCGAGGCGAAACCGGCGGCACCGAGGTGGATCGGGTGTTCCAGGCCGTGGTGGTTGCACAGGACCATGCCCAGTTCGGTCTGGCCGTAATGGTCGTGAATGACTACGCCGAGGTTGTCGGCGAACCAGCGGATCACTTCCGGATTGAGCGGCTCGCCGGCGCTGCTGACGATGCGCAGCTTGCCCTTGATCGACTTGGCGAACTCGTTGCCGCCGGCAATCAACAATCGGTACGCGGTCGGCGAGCCAGTGAGGTTGGTGATGGCATATTTGTTGATCACCCGGCAGGTGCTTTCGAGGGTGAACGGGCCATCGTAAAAGGTGATCGGGTGCCCCATCGACATAGGGCCGGTGACGCCGAAATAGATGCCGTAGGCCCAGCCCGGATCGGCGACGTTCCAGAACGAATCTTCGGGACGCAGATCCACCGCGTCGCGGGTGTAGCTCTGGAACGCGACGATGGCCTTGAGCGGCACCGACAGTGCTTTCGACGGGCCGGTGGTGCCCGAGGTGAACATCAGCAGGAACGGATCTTCGCCGCTCAGCAGCACCGGCTCGCAAACGCTGGAATAGTTGGCCAGCTCGGCCCAGAAGCTGAAGTCGCCACGGACGATGCCCTGGCCCTTGGCGCCGCCGACGGTGACGATGGTCGGGCAATCGCGGACTTCAGCGAGCTTCGGCCGGTTGACCGCGTCGGTGACTACCACTTTGGCGCCGGAACTGTTCAGGCGATGTTCGATGGCCTTGGGGCCGAATGCGGTGAACAACGGCTGATACACCGCGCCGATGCGCCAGGTGGCGAACACGGTGATGAGCAACTCGATGTTGCGTGGCAGCAGACCGGCGACCTTGTCGCCCTTTTGCACGCCTTGTTCGCGAAGGAAATTGGCGAAACGCGCGGCTTGGTCTTGCAGCTCGCTGAAGGTGTACGTGGCACTCGCGCCGTCGCGGCCCTCCCAGAACAACGCAATGCGCCCCGGCAAGGCGTGGCGGTCGCAACATTCGACGCAGGCGTTGAGCGCCTCCAGCGTGCCGCTGAGCGCAGCGTCCACGGTGTGCTGATAGTTGAACTGTTCGGTGGCAGACAAGTAATCGCGCATTGCCAGAATCCCTCGGTGTTTTTATTAGGCTGGGAACCGTAAACAACACAGGGATAGTCGCGCTGCGGCGCGGAGGCGGCAATGGTCAAAGCTGTCAATCTGGCTGATTGGTTTGGCCAAGATTCCAGAGATGTGCCGCCTGGACTGGCGCCTTCGGGAGCAAGCCCCCTCCCACAAGGGAATTGCATTGCAAAGGGGGGATCACTGTGAAAGCTGCAATCACAGAAGATTGCATTTCAAAGAATGCTCCACCTGTGAAAACCAGGAAGGCTGCAATCACAGAAAGAATGCATTTCAAATGTGGGAGGGGGCTTGCTCCCGAAGAGGCCCGATCAGGCGACTGACAATCCGGATCAGACGGCTTCGTTGAGGATCAGCGTGCGGTAATGCCCCGGATTCGACCCGGACCACTTGCGAAAAGCCTTGTAGAACGAACTCGCATCGGCAAACCCCAGCCGCGTCGCGATTTCGACGAAGCTGATCGACGGTTCGGCCAGCCAGGTAATTGCCAGTTCCTTGCGCACGCTGTCCTTGAGCCCCTGATAGGTCTGCCCCTCCTCGGACAGTCGCCGGCGCAGGGTCGAGGCGGACATGCACAGTTGTTGCGCCAGCGCCTCAGTCTCCGGCCACTGTTCGGCGCGGGTAGCTGCCGCAGATCCTGCTTGATTCGGCTGGCGAGGCTTTCGGGGTCGCGGTATTTCACCAGAATGTTCGCCGGCGCATGGGCCAGAAAGCGTTTCAGTTCTTCGGCCGTACGCTTGATCGGCAGGTCGAGACAGTCGGCAGAAAATATCATCCGTGTGCGCGGACGGTCGAAGCGCAGGTTTTCCGAGAACATTACCCGGTAGTCGTCGCAGAAATCCGGCTCGGCGCAGCGCAGTTCGATCGCCAGAATCGGAATCCGCCGCCCCGCCAGCCAACAGGCCACGCCGTGGACGATCATCCAGTAGGTGAAATAGGTAAACGCCCGGCGCGGCTCGGGATCGTCTTCGAGCAGGACGATTTCCGCCAGGCTCTGCTGATGCGCCAATTGCGCGGGCATTTTTTCCAGCATCAAGGAGAGGAAATTCAGGCCCATGCTCAGGCCGACGGCCAGGGTCGGTTGCGCCATGGCGCTTCGACAAAGGAACTCAAGGCTGCCGGACTTGAGCTTGCGTGGATCCATGCCGAAGAACTCGTCATCGCCACGCCGGGCCAGCAAGCGCCAGAGTTTCGCGTATTGCGAGGCCGGCACCCGGCCTTGCTCGCTGTGCAGCAGCGCCGGAGCAATCCCGACCTTGTTCAAGACTTCATCCGTGGCCGCGCCCGGGGCACAACTTTGCAGCAGCGCTTCACGCACCAGTTGAACGGCAATGGTGTCTTTTTCCGACATGGAGCGAGGCAGACCTTGTTGTTTTCGAGTGACCGGCATCTTAACGCAGGATGCGAATTCAGCACGAATCCCCTGTGGGAGCGGGCTTGCTCGCGAAGGCGATGTGTCAGCAACATCCTTATCGACTGACGCGCCGCCTTCGCGAGCAAGCCCGCTCCCACAATTGGATCTGAGCAAGGCCAAGATAGGTGCCGTTCAGCGAATGTTCAGGTAAATGTCAACCATCCCCATTTGGGAATGAGTGTCATTATGTTACAACTTAGCCACCTATCTAAATCACTCGTGGTTGCCGCAATGCTCGTTCCCTTTCTGATCATGCTGCGCGAAGGCATTGAAGCCGCGCTGATCGTTGGCATCATCGCCAGCTACCTGCAACAGACCGGTCGTGGCCAGTGGATGCCGGCAGTGTGGATCGGCGTGTTTCTCGCTGCGGCCCTGGCGTTGCTGGTCGGTGGTGGCCTGGAACTGGTCAGCGCCGAATTCCCGCAGAAACAGCAGGAGTTGTTCGAAGGCATTGTCGGACTGGTCGCGGTGGGCATTCTCAGTTCGATGGTGTTCTGGATGCGCAAGGTTGCGCGCTCGATCAAGCATTCGCTGCAAGCCTCGCTCGATCACGCCCTGACCTCGTCAAAGCATCAGGTGATCGCGCTGATCGCCATGGTGTTCTTCGCCGTGGCTCGCGAAGGGCTGGAAACCGTGTTCTTCCTGCTCGCCGTATTTCAGCAGAGCGAAGGCCCGGGCGCGCCGATCGGTGCCCTGCTCGGCCTGGTGCTGGCGATTGTCGTCGGTTTCCTGATCTACAGCGGCAGCATGCGCCTGAACCTCTCGGCGTTCTTCAAGTGGACCGGGTTGTTCATTCTGGTGGTCGCCGCCGGGATCCTCGCCAACTCGGTGCAAGCCCTGCATGAAGCGGGCGTGTGGAATCACCTGCAAACCGTGCTGTTCGACTTCAGCGCGACGCTGCCGATGGACGGCCCGCTGGGTTCGGTGCTGGCCGGCATGTTCGGGTATCAGGATGCGCCGACCGTCAGCACTCTCGGTGCGTACCTGATCTATCTGGTGCTGGCGCTGGTGATGTTTTTCTACCCCGCCGCGCCGGCCTCCAGCGCTGACACCGCCGGCAAATCGTCTTCCGTTTCCAGCCAATAAGGGCCTCCATGTCAAAGCCTAATACTCCTCAGGCCTCGCCTCCCCGCGCCTTGCGCTGGGCGGTGGCCGGTTCGGTGGTCGTGATGATCGCCGCCGGTGGCCTGTTCTACTACGCCTCGAAAATGGCCGCGGCCAAGCGTCAGCACAACCATGACGAAGTGGTGGTCAACATCAACGCCCACAGCTGTGATCCGAACGAGTTGACGGTTCCCGCTGGCCGCGCCAGTTTCCGCATCGTCAACCGCTCCGACCGCGCAGTGGAGTGGGAAATCCTCGACGGCGTGCTGGTGATCGAAGAGCGCGAAAACATCGCGCCGGGCCTGAGCCAGGTGATCAACGCCAATCTGCAGCCCGGCGACTATGCGATCACTTGCGGTCTGCTGAGCAATCCACGTGGCGTACTGCACGTAACGCCGACTGCGGCTTCCGATGCTGCCGCCAAGGCCAAGCCATCGATGGTCGCCTTCGTTGGGCCACTGTCGGAATTCCGCGTGTATCTGGCGAGCCAGAGCAGCGCGCTGATCAAAGCCGTGACCGCCCTGAATCAGGCGATCAGCAGCGGCGACCTGAGTCAGGCGCAGGCGCTGTACCTGCCGGCGCGTGCCGCTTACCAGCGCCTGGCCCCAGCCGCGCAACGCCTGGCGGAACTGGACAACAGCATCAATGCCCGCGCCGATTACTTCGAAAAACGCGAACAGGATCCAGCGTTCGTCGGTTTCCACCGGATCGAATACGCGCTGTTTCAGCAACGCAACCTCGACGGCTTGAACCCGGTGGCCGAGCGTCTGCTGGCCGACGTCACCACCCTCAAACAGCAACTGCTGGCGCAATCGCTGCCACCGGAGCAACTGGTGAGCATCGTGGTGCGCAACCTCAACACCCTGGCCGACGTGCGCGCCGCCAGCGGCGAAGAGGAACGCTACAGCCACGCCGACCTCAATGGCTTCGCCAGCAACCTGGAAACCGCGCACAAAGTGGTCGAGCTGCTGCGGCCGATGCTGACCAAGTCAGCGCCGGATCTGCTGCCGAAAATCGACGCGGCGCTGAGCGATTTCGACAGCGTACTGAATAGCTTCAAGGTCAAGGACGGCTACGCCACTTACGACATGGTCAGTGGCGAACAACGCAAACAGATCGCCGACAAGGCTCAGGCCCTGGCTGACGCTCTGGATGGCATCGATCCCGCCCTCGGCCTTTCCGGCCTGTAAGCAGAAGACGAATACCGATGAAAGAATTGCAAAACCTCGATCTGCAACGTCGCCGCCTGCTGATGGGCATGGGTGTCGCCGGCGTCGCCCTGGCCGGTTCGGCCCTGAGCTGCCCGGCCATGGCTGCAGCGCCGGCGCAAGTCACCGAAGCGCCGAGCAGCGACAAGACCGAAGACCGCCACGATTTCCATGGGGTGCAACAGACCGGGATAGTCACCCCGCGTCCGGCGGCCGGCATGTTCGTGTCGTTCGACGTACTGGCCAGTGATCGCGCAGACCTGGAGCGGCTGTTCCGTACCCTCAACGAACGCATCGCGTTCCTGATGAAGGGCGGCCCGGTGGCACAGATCGACCCGAAACTGCCGCCGCCGGATTCCGGCATTCTCGGCCCGGTGGTGACCCCGGACAACCTGACCATCACCGTCTCGGTAGGCGAATCGCTGTTCGACGAGCGCTTCGGTCTGGCCGCCGCCAAACCGAAGCGCCTGCAACGCATGGTCGGCTTCCCCAACGATGCGCTGGAGGCCGATTGCTGCCACGGCGACTTGAGCCTGCAGTTCTGCTCGAACACTGCCGACACCAACATTCACGCCTTGCGCGACATCGTCAAGAACCTGCCGGACCTGCTGCTGGTGCGCTGGAAGCAGGAAGGCAGCGTGCCGCCGCAAGCTCCGGCCAAACCGGGTGTGCCGGCGCAATCGGCGCGTAACTTTCTCGGTTTCCGCGACGGCTCGGCCAACCCCGATTCCAACGACACCAGAGCGATGGACAAGATTGTGTGGGTGCAACCGGGCAGCGATGAGCCGGCGTGGGCGGCCCACGGCAGCTATCAAGCTGTACGGATCATCCGCAACTTCGTCGAGCGTTGGGACCGTACACCGTTGCAGGAACAGGAAAGCATCATCGGCCGGGTCAAGACCACGGGCGCACCGATGGGCGCGAATCACGAAACCGAAATCCCGGATTACAGCAAAGACCCGGAAGGCAAACTGACCAAGCTCGACGCGCACATTCGCCTGGCCAACCCGCGCACCGCCGCGAGCCAGGCCAACCTGATCCTGCGCCGGCCGTTCAACTACTCCAACGGCGTGAACAAGAACGGCCAGCTCGACATGGGCTTGCTGTTCATCTGCTACCAGGCCGATCTGGAAAAAGGCTTCATCACCGTGCAGACCCGGCTCAACGGCGAGCCGCTTGAGGAATACCTCAAACCGGTCGGCGGCGGTTATTTCTTCACCCTTCCGGGTGTCACCGGCGACAAGGATTTCATCGGTCGTTCGCTGCTCAATGCCACCCAACCCAAAACAGCTGCCTAACCATAAAAAACCTCGGAGCCGCTCCATGAAAAAGTCGCCACTCGCGTTACTGCTGACCCTCGGTTTGCTCAACACCCCGCTGTCGGCGTTCGCCGCGACGGCGCCACTGGATCTGGTCGGCCCGGTGTCGGACTACAAGATCTACGTCACCGTGCAACTGGATGAACTGGGCAGCCACACTAAACAATTCACCGATGCGGTGAAGAAAGGTGATCTGGCCACCGCGCAAAAGCTCTACGCGCCGACCCGCGTCTACTACGAGTCGATCGAGCCGATTGCCGAGCTGTTCAGTGACCTTGATGCGTCCATCGACTCGCGCGTCGACGACCACGAAAAAGGCGTGAAGGCTGAAGACTTCACCGGTTTTCACCGTATCGAATACTCGCTGTTCTCGGAGAAAACCACTGAAGGCCTGACCGCTCTGACTGACAAGCTCGATAGCGACGTGAAAGACCTGCAGACCCGCGTCGCCGGCCTGACCTTCCCGCCGGAGAAAGTCGTCGGTGGTGCGGCCGCGCTGCTGGAAGAAGTCGCCGCGACCAAGATCTCCGGTGAAGAAGACCGTTATAGTCACACCGACCTGTATGACTTCCAGGGCAACATCGACGGCGCGAAGAAAATCGTCGACCTGTTCCGTCCGCAGATCGAAAAACAGGACAAGGCGTTTGTTGCCAAAGTCGACAAGAACTTCGCCACCGTGGACAAGATCCTTGCCAAGTACAAGACCAAGGACGGTGGTTTCGAGACTTATGACAAAGTGAAGGATAACGACCGCAAAGCACTGGTCGGGCCGGTCAATACCTTGGCGGAAGACCTGTCCACATTGCGTGGCAAGCTCGGTCTGAACTGATTGATGTAGAGGCCTTAAGTGCCCCATCGCGAGCAGGCTCACTCCTACAGTTGGAATGCATTCCCCTGTAGGAGTGAGCCTGCTCGCGATAGCGGTTTAACCGCACCGAATAATCTGAAGGGTTACAAAATCCGGTAGAGCAACCGCTCGATCCGAACCCGACTCACCCGCTTGAGAAACTTCGCCACCCCCGCCGGGTACTCCGGCAAGGTCTCCAGGTTCTGGAAACTGGCAATCCGCGTGGTGTTGCGGAAGATCTCTTGCTGTTCCTTCGCCCGTGGCTCAAGCCACTCGCCCTGCGGATCATCGATCAACAGCGCGTTTTCCAGGTCGAGACGGAACGCCCGTGGATTGAGGTTGTTGCCGGTCAGCAGCGTATAGCGCTGGTCGACCCACATGCCCTTGAGGTGATAGCTGTTGTCGCCGTCACGCCACAGATGCAAGTTCAACTGGCCGCTGTCGATGTTGCGCTGATGCCGCTTGGCAAAACGCCGCAGGCTGATTTCGTACAGATACGGCAGCGCCGCAATCACCTTGAACGGCTCGCTCGGCGGAATGTAGAAATCGTTGGCCGTCTTGTCGCCGACCACGATGTCGATCTTCACCCCACGGGCCAGCGCACGGTTGACCTCGCGGATGATCGGCAGCGGCAGGTTGAAGTACGGCGTGCAGATGGTCAGCTGCTGTTGCGCACTGGCGATCAGCTCGACAATCACCCGGTTCAACGGGTTGTTCTTGCCCACGCCCAGCAACGGACTTACCGACAGGCCAGTGTGCGCCGTGCTGCCGGCGCTGGTGTCGTACGCCGCATATTTGAGACGGCTGCGCAGGTCGCCGATGTCGTTGCGCAAGCTGCGGGTAGTCGGCAGGTTCGGCAGGTCGAGGCGATGCACAGCCTTGGATTCGATCAGGCCGTGCTTGACCAGGTGATGCATTGAATCCGCCAGTTCGCGGCTGTGCAGCACGTGGTAGCGGTCGAAACGATACTTGTCGAACTTGTGCAGATAGACGTTATTCAGGCTTGCACCGCTGTAAACCACGCAATCGTCGATCACGAAGCCTTTCAGATGCAGGACGCCGAACAGTTCGCGGGTCTGCACCGGCACGCCGTAGACCGGCACTTCGCTCTGATGGGTGCGGGTCATTTCCTGGTACCACGCCGAGTTGCCCGGCTGTTTGCCGGCACCGATCAACCCGCGCTGGGCGCGCAGCCAGTCAACCACCACGACGATCTCCAGCTCCGGGCGCTTGAGCTTGGCGGCGTGCAAGGCATCGAGGATTTCCTGACCGGCCTCGTCGTGCTGCAGATACAGCGCAACGATGTAGATGCGCCGGGTCGCCTCGGCGATTTTCTCCAGCAGGCAACGACGGAACTCGGCGGCGCCGGACAGAATGGTCACGGCCTCGGCAGTCAGCGGAAAGCTGCGCAGTTTGGGCAGCAAAGAGCGTTTGAAAAGCAACGGCATAGGGCTCGCAATGGGTCGAATCCGAAGAACCCGAGAGCTTACACCATCAACCGGTTCGGGTCTTGTTACTGTCTGTAATGACCCCTTCGCGAGCAAGCTCGCTCCCACAGTGGATCGCATTTCAAATGTGGGAGCGGGCTTGCTCGCGAAAGCGGTATCGCAGACACAAAAATAACTGCTTGACCAAGGAGAACGATCGTTCTACTGTTCGCCACATGAACGAAATCAATGACACCTCGACCCGCGACATCATTCTGGATGTCACCGAAAAGTTGATCTACAAAAGTGGCATCGCGGCCACCGGCATGGATCTTCTGGTGAAAACCGCCGGCGTCTCCAGAAAAAGCATCTACCGCTACTTCGCCAACAAGGAGGAGCTGACCGTCGCTGCCTTGCAACGCCGCGATGTGCGCTGGATGCACTGGTACCGCAGCGCCGTCGATCAGGCCGAAACCCCGGCCGACCGCCTGCTCAACCTGTTTACCGTACTCAAAAGCTGGTTCGCCTCGGAAGGCTTCCGTGGCTGTGCCTTCATCAATACCAGTGGCGAGACCGGCGATCCTGAAGACCCGGTGCGCCAGGTCGCCAAAGACCATAAACAGAAGCTGCTCGACTACCTGTGCGAGCTGTGTACCGAACATGGCACCGAGGACCCGCAACGTCTGGCCAGACAGCTGCTGATCCTGATTGACGGCGCCATTACCGTAGCGCTTGTGATGGGTGATCACAGTGCCGCTGATAATGCGCAATGCATGGCGCGTAAGTTATTGGACCTGTAACGCCTTAAATAAGCCTCAACCGTTGTTTAATCGTTAATTAGATCGGGAGACTGAAAATGTCGACTGCTGCCCAAGTGCGTCCGCCTTTACCGCCGTTCAACCGTGAATCGGCTATCGAAAAAGTACGTCTGGCCGAAGATGGCTGGAACTCCCGCGATCCCGAGAAGGTGTCGCTGGCCTACACCCTGGATACCAAATGGCGCAACCGCGCCGAGTTCGCCAACAACCGCGAAGAAGCCAAGGCCTTCCTGACCCGTAAATGGGCCAAGGAACTCGACTACCGCCTGATCAAGGAACTCTGGGCCTACTCTGACACGCGGATTGCCGTGCGTTACGCCTATGAATGGCGCGACGATTCGGGCAACTGGTTTCGTTCCTACGGCAATGAAAACTGGGAGTTCGATGAGCACGGGCTGATGTTCCAGCGCTATGCCTGCATCAACGACATGCCGATCAAGGAAAGCGAGCGCAAGTTCCATTGGCCGCTGGGTCGGCGTCCGGATGATCATCCGGGGCTCTCCGATCTAGGCCTCTAAGTCCACATAGTTCCAATTGTAGGAGTGAGCCTGCTCGCGATAGCGGTGTGTCAGTCAGCCTGAATATTGACTGTTCATACGCAATCGCGAGCAGGCTCACTCCTACAGGTTTTTGTGGTGTTCAGGCTACTGCGGCAGTCCTTTCAGCCTCCAGCTCTCGCACCAACGGCAACACCCGCTTGCCGAAATACTCCACCTCCTCCTGAAAGTGCAGAAACCCCGCCAACACCAGATCCACCCCCACCGCTTTCAGCGCCACAATCCGCTCGGCAATCTGCTGTGGCGTGCCGATCAGGTTGGTCTTGAAGCCATCGTTGTATTGCACCAGATCCTCGAACGTCGATTTCGCCCAGTTACCCTCACCCTCCGGCGACGCCCTGCCCGCCTGCTTCGCGGCGTCACCGAAAGCGTTGACCGCGTCCGGGTCAGCCTGGTCGATGATCTGCGCCAGTACCGCACGCGCTTCTTCTTCAGTGTCGCGAGCAATCACGAAGGCGTTGACGCCGATCTTCACCGAGTGATTGTTGGCTGCCGCTTTGGCCCGGATGTCATCGACCTGCGCCTTGATCCCTTCGACGCTGTTGCCGTTGGTGAAATACCAGTCCGAGACCCGCGCCGCCATGTCTCGTGCCGCACGGGAACTACCGCCCTGAAAGATTTCCGGACGCCCGAGCGGTTTCGGTTTGAGGGTGTAATGGTCGAAGCGGTAGAAGTCGCCGCGAAAGCTGAAGTTATCCTGGCTCCAGATCCCGCGCAGCGAGCGGATGAATTCCTCGGAACGCCGGTAGCGCTCGTCGTGTTCCAGCCAATGTTCGCCGATGGCCTGGAATTCGCCCTTGAACCAACCGCTGACGATATTGACCGCAATCCGGCCGTTGGTGAGTTGATCGATGGTCGCCAACTGCTTGGCTGCCAGCGCCGGTTGCCAAGGCCCCGGCAGAATCGCCGCGATCACCTTCAGCTTGGTGGTAGCCGCCAGTAGCGCATGACTGAACGCCACCGACTCATGCTGGAACTCGGCACCGTAACCGGCGGTAAAGCGGATCTGCGTCAGGGCGTACTCGAACCCCGCCGCTTCGGCGAGTTGCGCGAGTTTGCGGTTGTAGTCGATGCCCCAGTCGGTGCGCTGCTCGATCTTGCTGACCACCAGGCCGCCACTGACGTTCGGCACCCAGTAGGCGAATTTCACGGCTTGCTTGCTCATTGGCGTGTCCTCGGGACATTGGGAAGGTCAATGGGACAGAGCAGCAAGCGTGCCAGCGTCCAGAGGGCCGGTTTTATTGGGCTTGAGGCTGATGGAGTTGCATTGTTGGAGGGTGATTTGTTGTCGAGGTGTTGGGTGGGCAACAGTTGAATAGGCGGTGCCTGAGCCGACCTCTTCGCGAGCAAGCCCGCTCCCACAGGTTGAATGCATTCCAGAATGTGGGAGCGGGCTTGCTCGCGAAGGCGTCAGACGGGTCGCCGCAACAGTTGGATACAGGTAACATGACCGCCTTCCCCGCAGCCCTTCTGCGCCCTGCCGAATAAGCCGATTCCATGCCTTTCGAACTCAGCGTTGACCTCACTACCCTGGCCGTTCTGGCCCTCGTCGCTTTCATTGCCGGTTTCATCGACGCCATCGCTGGCGGCGGCGGTCTGTTGACCACCCCGGCGCTGCTCACTGCCGGCCTGCCACCGCATCTGGTGTTGGGCACCAACAAACTGAGTTCGACGTTCGGCTCGGCCACCGCCAGTTTTACTTTCTACCGACGCAAACTGTTCCACCCTCGACAGTGGATGCACGCGATCGTCGGCACCCTGGTCGGCGCGCTCACCGGTGCCATCGTCGCGCACTACCTGCCGGCGGAATGGCTGAACAAGATGCTGCCGGTGATCGTCTTCGCCTGTGGCCTGTATCTGTTGTTCGGCGGCACGCCCAAAGCGCCGCTCGACAGCGACGCGCCGATCAAGAAGAAATGGCAATCGACCCAAGGCTTCAGCCTCGGTTTCTACGACGGCGTGGCCGGCCCTGGCACGGGTGCGTTCTGGACCGTCAGCAGCCTGCTGCTCTACCCGATCGACCTGGTCAAGGCCAGCGGTGTGGCGCGCAGCATGAACTTCGTCAGCAACATCGCGGCGCTGTCGGTGTTCGTGTTTTCCGGGCAAGTGGACTGGATCATCGGCCTGAGCATGGGCCTGTCGGTGATGGTCGGCGCGTTCTTCGGGGCGCGCACCGCGATCAGCGGCGGCGCCAAGTTCATTCGTCCGGTGTTCATCACCGTGGTATTGGGTTTGACCGTGCGCCTAGCCTGGCAACACTGGTTCAGCGTGGCCTAAGCGGCGCGCCACGTAGACGTCGATCAGGTACCGGGCAATCGATTTTGACGCCGGCAACGGCGGCAGGTCGTGCACGTTGAACCATTGGGCGTCTTCAATCTCGTCTTCCTGGCAGATGATCTCGCCCCCGGCATATTCGGCATGGAAACCGAGCATCATCGAATGCGGGAACGGCCAGCACTGGCTGCCCATGTACTGGATGTTCTTCACTTCGATGCTGACTTCCTCGCGTACTTCGCGAATCAGGCAATCCTCCGCCGACTCGCCCGGCTCGGCGAACCCGGCCAGCGTGCTGTAGACCCCGCTGACGAAACGCGGTGAGCGCGCCAGCAGGATCTCGTCGCCACGGGTCACCAGCACGATCATGCTCGGCGAAATCCGCGGGTAACTGCGCAGGTCGCACGGCTGGCAATACATCGCTCGCTCGCCTGGCACCTGCGTCATCGCCTGCCCACAGTTGCCGCAGAAGCGATGTTCACGCGCCCAGGTGCCGATCTGCGCGGCATAACCCAGCACTTTGTAAACGGTGTGATCGCCATCGAGCATGAACGCCCGCAGACCTTTCCAGTTGCAGCCCGGCACCTCGCTGGAACGGTGCAATTCCAGCAGATACACCGGCTCCCCATCGAGATGGCCGATGCCGTGTTCGGCGAGGATCGACAAGTCCTGGCGCTTGAGCCATTCCCGCGGGAACAGCGCGCCGTTGTCATCGAACAGAAAGCCTTCGGGGCTGCGCGCCACGGCCCAGCCGCCGGGTTGATCGGTGTCCAGTACTGCAGTGGTCCAGCGAGCTGTCATGGTTTCTCAATCCAGAAATTCGGGTTTCTGTTTACTCATATGGGCGGCCATGGCCACGCGCAAGTCGGTGGATTGCAACATGGCGGCGTTCCAGGTGGCAACGTATTCGAGGCCGTCGTCGATGCGATGGTCGCGCATGTAGCTGATCATTTCCTTGGTGCCGGTGACCGCGATTGGCGATTTGCTGGCGATCTCGCGAGCAATGTCCATCACGCCTTCGAGCAGCAGCTCCTTGTCAGCGTAAACACGATTGACCAGACCGATGCTGCGCGCTTCATCTGCGCCGAAAGTGCGCCCGGTGTAAGCCAGTTCACGCAGCATGCCGTCCCCGATGATCCGTGGCAACCGTTGCAAAGTGCCAACATCGGCAGCCATACCGATATCGATTTCCTTGATCGAGAACTGCGCGTCTTCGGCGGCGTAGCGCATATCGCACGCAGCAATCAGGTCAATCGCACCGCCGAGGCAGTAGCCCTGAATCGCCGCCAGTACCGGTTTGCGGCAGTTGTCGACGGCGTTGAACGAGGCTTGCAGGGTGAGAATCTTGCGCCGCAGCAGGCGCGCGTTACGGCCGACGTCCTTGCCCAGTTCGTTGGCGACGCCGGCGAGCATCATCAGGTCGATACCCGAGGAAAAGTGTTTGCCGTTGCCGCTCAGCACCACCACCCGCACTTCATCGGTGTCATCGATCCACTGGAAAATCTCGACGATCTCGCTCCAGAACGCGGCGTTCATCGAGTTGATCTTTTCCGGGCGATTGATCTGCACATGCGC
This sequence comes from Pseudomonas sp. S150, assembly GCF_004526365.1. Taxonomy (NCBI): domain Bacteria; kingdom Pseudomonadati; phylum Pseudomonadota; class Gammaproteobacteria; order Pseudomonadales; family Pseudomonadaceae; genus Pseudomonas; species Pseudomonas sp. S150. Next base: position 3,600,883 of record NZ_CP038207.1, on the reverse strand, counting down.
GATGTTGTCGGCCAGTTCGACGCTGAAGGCGGTGTATTGAGTCATGGCAGTGATCCTTTACCGGGCTGAAAATGAGGCCCGAACTATAACAAGGCATCACGATGGCGGTTCGGCCAAATGCGGGACTGCTTCGAGAAATGGGGTGACAGGGCTGGCCTCTTCGCGAGCAAGCCCGCTCCCACAGGGTCAGGTTTGATCACAGACTTTGTGATCCACCCAAGACCTGTGGGAGCGTGGCTTGCCCGCGATAGGCTCACCGCCGATCTAACTAACCTTCACTGCCACATACGCCGCCGTCTCATAAGGCACCGTCAGCACATGCCGCCCACGCAACGCCGGCTCCGAGGCAATCAACGCGCGAATCTGCTCATCAACCTTGTCGCGCTGCGCCTGCGGCAAGGCCGCAATGAAACTGGTGGAGCGCACCCGATTGAAGATCACGTCCTCGGGCGAGCCGGTGTGCCCATGATGAAACTGCTGCAACTGCAACGGCCCGAACGCCGGATGCGGAAACGCCTGACGCCACTGGCCGGTGTAGTAACGCGGCGTGTCCCCCTCCAGCGCATTCACGATAGCGTCGAGTTTCGGCACCCAGCTGACCTGTGTATCGCGCAGGTTCCAGATCAGCCCGAGTCTGCCGCCAGGCTTGAGTACGCGGGCGATTTCCGTCAGGGCTTCCGGGGTGGCGAACCAATGGAACGCCTGCGCGCAGACCACTGCATCCACCGACGCGTCAGGCAGAGGCAGATCGGTCGCGGTACCGCTCACCGCCAACACCTGCGGCCAGGCCGCGGAAAGTTTTTCCAGCATCTGCGCCACCGGTTCCACGGCGATCACCTGCGCGTCAGTGGCCGCCAGCCGGCCGGTGAACTTGCCGGTACCGGCACCCAGATCGATGACGGTCTTGTGACTGTCCAGACCCAACGTCTGGGTCAGCCACTGACTGACCTGCGGCGGATAGTCCGGGCGGCCCTTAATGTAGGTGTCAGCGGCAGTCTTGTAGCCGGCAGCAGCGGAATGATGGACCTGATCTTTCATGGCAGTTCCTCGTGTGTCAGCGCCGGGGCATGGCAAAGCGCTGGATGGACGGCAGGCGTAGTCGAGCATAACCCCGCGATTTGCGCGTACCTTGAACAGAGCCTGACAAAGCAATGAATAAAATGCCGGGCTGTGGTGTTCAAAGTGAAACATAACCCTCTGTGGAGCCTTGCCCATGACTATCCGTTCCGTTATGTTCGCCGCCCCGTTGCTGCTGGTCACCGTGTTGTCCGCATCGATGGCGTTTGCCAACGGTGATGAAAGCGCGCCCGTGCAGAAGCCCAACTGCCCCAAAGGCCAGGTCTGGGACAGCAAATCACAGAAATGTGTGCTGCAGACCAGCAGCGCCGTACGGGATGCCGATCGCACCGACTATGCCTACCGATTGGCCAAGGACGGTCGCTACGAAGAGGCCCTGGCCCTGCTCGACACCCTGCAACAACCGAACACCGCCAAAGCCCTCAACTATCGCGGTTACGCCACGCGAAAACTGGGGCGTACCGATGAAGGCATCGGCTATTACCTGCAATCGGTGAAACTCGATCCGCAGTACGCGCAAGTGCGTGAATACCTCGGCGAAGCCTATGTGATCAAAGGCCGCGTCGACCTGGCGCAGGAGCAATTGCAGCAGATCAAATCGATTTGCGGCACCGCCTGCGAGGAATACCAGGACCTGGCTGAAGCCATCAACGATTCATCGAAAACCTGACATAGATAAAGGAACGCCATCATCGTCAGCGATCAGGCATTCAGAGCGGAACTCGGACAGCATCTGGCGCGGCTGTGGCGCTACGGCCTGCTGCTGTCGCGCAATCGGCACGTGGCCGAGGATCTGGTGCAGGCCACGTGCGTGCGGGCGCTGGAGCGTGCCGGGCAATATGTCGCCGGCACGCGCATGGATCGCTGGTTGCTGAGCATCCTGCATTCGATCTGGCTCAACGAAGTGCGCGCCCGCCGGGTGCGTCAGGGCGCCGGTCAGGTCGATGCCGACGCGCAACTGGCCTTCGATGGCGAATACGCCGCGCAGACTCATGTGATGGCTGCGCAGGTGATCCGCCGGGTCGATGCGTTGCCGGAAACCCAGCGCGAAACCGTGTATCTGGCTTATGTCGAAGGCCTGTCCTACCGTGAAGTCGCCGAGATCCTGCAGGTGCCGATCGGCACGGTGATGAGCCGTCTGGCCACCGCGCGCCTGAAACTGGCCGAATACCCGCCCCTGCAAGCCGTGCCGAAAACCACCGGAGGTGACCGCCCATGAACAAGCCCTCCGACGAACAACTGGTGGCCTACCTCGATGACGAGCTGGACCCCGCGTATCGCAGCCAGCTCGACAGCGCGATTGCCGACGATCCGTTGCTCAGCCTGCGCGTGCAATGGTTCGAACGCAGCAGCCTGCCGTACAAGGATGCCTATGACGAACTGGCGCAACAGGCACCGCTGGAACGTTTGCAGGCGCGCCTCGATGCCATCCCCGCCCCTCAGCAGCCAGGCCTGAGCCGACGCTGGTTCATCGGTGCGGCCGCCGCGAGTCTGCTGGCGGGCGGCGTGTTGGCCGATCGCCTGTTTCTCGCCTGGCAAACGCAGCAAACGCATAACTGGCGCGCCCTGGTGGGCGACTACATGGCACTGTATGTGCCGCAAACCCTCGATCACCTGCCCAGTGACGAAGCCAGCCAGCGCGCGCAACTGCGTGCGGTGGATGCACGATTGGGGCTGAGTCTGTCGCCGGCACTGGTGAGGTTACCGGGCGCCGAACTCAAACGTGCACAAATGCTCGAGTACGACGGTGTGCCGATTGCGCAACTGACCTATCTCGATGCGAAACACGGGCCGCTGGCCTTGTGCGTGACTCGCTCCAACAGTGGCAGCCAGCCTTTGGCGCACGAACGGCGCCACGAAATGAACGTGGTGTACTGGACCGAAGGTGAGCATGCGTGGATGTTGATCGGGCACAACCCGGCGCCGGCGCTGGAAGACCTGGCAAAACACCTGGTCGACAAGCTGGGCGCGTGAGTGCCGCTCCACTATGCTGAGCGGGTGATTATCCAAGGAGGAAGCCCCGATGCAGATTTCACCCCGCACCGCCCTGCTGGTCATTGACGTGCAGAACGACTTCATCCCCGGCGGCCAGTTGGCCGTGCCCGAAGGCGATCAGATCGTGCCGCTGATCAATCGCCTCGGTGGCCTGTTCAAACAGGTGGTGATTGCCCAGGACTGGCACCCGAGCGGCCACGCGTCCTTTGCCTCAAGCCACCCCGGACACCAGCCTTACGAGGTAATTCAGTTGCCCTACGGCGAGCAGGTACTCTGGCCGGAGCATTGTGTGCAAGGCACTGCCGGCGCCGAGTTTCACCCCGAGCTGAACCTGCCGCACGCGCAACTGATCATCCGCAAGGGCTGTAATCCGGACATCGACAGCTATTCGGCGTTTCTCGAGGCGGACCGGCGCACCACCACCGGTCTGGCCGGTTATCTGAAGGAGCGCGGTATCGACACGGTGTACATGGTCGGTCTGGCGCTGGATTTCTGCGTAATGTTTTCTGCGCTGGATGCACGGGCGGCGGGGTTCAACGCGTTCGTGGTGCTGGATGCCTGTCGTGCCATTGACAGGGATGGGTCACTGGCAGCGGCGATGGAGCGGATGCAGACGGCCGGGGTTGGCTTGATTCAGTCGAACCAACTGATCTGACCAACACAAACCCCCTGTGGGAGCGGGCTTGCTCGCGAAAGCGGTGTGTCAGATTAACTTATGTCGACTGACACTCCGCCTTCGCGAGCAAGCCCGCTCCCACGGGTTTCGGGTCAAGTCATGTCAGGCAACCACAACCTGAACCGCGCCCCACCCAGCGGCGAACTTTCAACCGTCAAGGTCCCGCCCTGCGCCTCCAGCGCCCGACGGCTGATGGCCAAGCCCAGACCAAAGCCGCCGGTAGCCCGATCACGACTGCGATCAAGTCGATAAAACGGTTCGAAAATCCGCTCACGCTCATCATCCGGGATGCCAATGCCATCGTCGTCGACCCAGATCTCGCAACCATCGGGGCTGACCTGCACGCCAATCTGAATGCGTTTTTCGCAATAGCGCATGGCATTGCGCAGCAGGTTCTGGATCGCCCGGGCGGTCAGGCGCGGATCCAGCGTGAAACGTTCGAGCTGACCGTGCAGCAGCACGTCGATGACGATGTCCGGCGAGTCCAGTTCTTCATCGACACTGCCCAGAATGCTGTCGATGAACTCATCCAGCGAAACCTCGACCTGTTCCGGCAACTGCGCCGGGTTCTGCAGGCGGCTGTAGGACAGCAGTTCCAGCACCAGCTCATCCAGTTCCCGAATGTGTGCGACCAGTCCTTGCAGGCGCTCGCGACTGGTCGCCGGCAAATCATCGGACAGCGCCAGGGCCAGACCGAAGTCCAGACGGGTCAGCGGCGTGCGCAATTCGTGGGACACCGCATTCAGCAGGTCGCGCTGCTGATTGAGCAGATTTTCGATATCGCCGGCCATGGTATCGAACACGTTGGCCAGGCTGCCGATGTTGGAGCTGGCGGGGATCTGCGTGCGCTCGTTCAGGTGGCCCTTGCCGAAGCGTTCGGCGGCGCCCTTGAGGCGTTCAAGATCGCGCCAGTGCGGACGAATCCACAGCAGCAGGCAGGCGAGCATGCTCGCGCCGATCAGCACGTTGATGCTCCAGTACAACAGATTGACGTCCAGCGGATCCGGCGGCACCACCATCTGCACGGCAACGTCATCGTTCAGCGGCGTGACCGCCAAGGTGCGCCATCCCCAATCGCCGATACGCACCACGTTTTCCCCGGCGCGCAAGCGCACTTGCTCGGGGGCGGTGAACCCGGCGTCGTCGATGCGCGCCAGTGCGATGTGCAGCGGCTGGAAGTCCTTGTCCATCGATTGCGCCAGTGCCGGCCACTGATCCTGCGGCACCGCGTGAAACTGCCGGGTGATCAGCGATTGCAGGCCGCGCGAGTAGTCGAGGTTGTAGGTGATGAAGCGCTCGCGGAACGCCATGATCACCAGATCCGGCACCAGATAGATCGCCGCGCTGTAGGAGACGATCGTCACCAGATACAGGCGAAACAGGATTCTGAACATCAGCTCAGCATTCCCATTCGGAACGGCTGAACAGGTAACCCTTGCCCCATACCGTCTTGATCTTGCGCGCCTCGCCCGCATGGTCGTCGAACTTGCGCCGCAGCTTGGAAATCGCCACGTCCACCGAGCGGTCGGTGCCGTTGAACTCGATGCCGCGCAGGCGTTGCAGGATCTGATCGCGGCTCAGCACTTCCCCGGCATGCCGGGCCAGCACCACCAGCAAATTGTATTCGCCGCTGGACAGTTCCACCGGTTGCTCGCGCCAGGTCACGGTGCGCTCGGACAGGTCGATGCACAGATTGCCCATGACGATGCGGTCATTGACCGTCATCGGTTCACCGAGGCTGCTGCGCCGCAGCAACGTACGCACCCGGGCCAGCAGAACCCGTGGCTCGCAGGGTTTGGTGACGTAATCGTCGGCGCCCATTTCCAGGCCCAGCACCTGATCGTGACTGTCGTCGCGAGCGGTCAACATCAGGATCGGCAGCGTCGCCGAATCGGCCCGCAGCAAGCGGCAGACCTGCAGGCCGTCGAGACCGGGCAGCATCAGGTCGAGGATCACCAGATCCGGCGGATTGATCCGTGCCCGCTCGCGCACGTGGTCACCACGGCCGATCACGCTGACGGAATAGCCGTTGCGCTCCAGGTAGCTGGAAATCAGTTCGGCGAGGGCGGTGTCGTCTTCGACCAGGAGGATGTTGGGCATGGGGTGTTCCAGGAAAGTGCTGTGGCGACTGTTTGGGCCTCATCGCGAGCAGGCTCACTCCTACAAGGTTCGTGTCTGACACAGTTCCAATGTAGGAGTGAGCCTGCTCGCGATGGCGGTTTATCTGTCGCAATAAATTTCAAGGCGTAAAGGATATACGCCCTCGCCCGTCCCTGAGTAAAACCCTTACACAATTTCACACAGCGCCTACAAAGCTTCACCGCTACCCTCGGCGTCTGGCCTTAGGATGCGGGCTTCAATATTGGGGGTGGTACATGTCAAAAAATCTTCTGGCCGGGCTCGGCCTGATCGCCGCTGCGCTGTTGCTGAGCGCCTGTGATTCGTCCTCGAAGGCCGAAGAAGAAGCGCCGCCAGCTACCGTGCGCATCGAGACCATCGAGGCCCGCCCCCTGTCGATCAGCAGCGAACTGAGCGGGCGTATCGCCGCCCCGCGCATCGCTGAAGTGCGTGCCCGAGTGGCCGGGGTGGTGTTGCAACGGACCTTCCGTGAAGGCAGCGACGTGAAAAAGGGTGACGTGCTGTTTCGCATCGACCCGGCACCGTTCAAGGCTGATCTCGATAGCGCCGAAGCCGCGTTGCGCAAGGCCGAGGCCAATGCCTTCCAGGCCAGGCTGCAGGAACAACGCTACGCGCAGTTGATCGACGACAAGGCCATCAGCGCTCAGGATTACGACAACGCCCGCGCCAATGCCCGGCAAACCGCCGCCGATGTGGCGGCCAATAAAGCTGCAGTGGAACGCGCGAAGCTGAACCTCGGCTACGCCACCGTCACCGCGCCGATTTCCGGGCGGGTCGGCCGTGCATTGGTCACTGAAGGTGCGCTGGTCGGGCAGAACGAAACCACGCCGCTGGCGCTGATTCAGCAGCTCAACCCGATCTACGCCGACCTTACTCAGTCGACCCGTGAACTCAACGAACTGCGTCGCGCGCTCCGTTCCGGGCAGTTGCAGGCAGTCGGTCAGGATCAGGTCAAGGCCACGCTGATTCAGGATGACGGCAGCCTCTATCCGTTGCCGGGTAAATTGCTGTTCAGCGACATCAGCGTCGATCCGGGCACCGGCCAGATCATTCTGCGCAGCGAGTTCCCCAATCCCGATCTCGACCTGCTGCCGGGCAGCTTCATCCGTGTACGTCTGCAACAAGCCACCGTACAGAACGGCATCACCGTGCCGCAACGTGCGGTGCAGCGTGACAGCGCGGGTATCGCCCAGGTGCTGACCGTCGACGAGCAGATGCGCGTCGCCCAGCAGCCGGTGCAACTGGGCGCGGTGCAGAACGACCGCTGGATCGTCACCGGCGGCCTCAAGCCCGGCGACCGCATTGTCATCGAAGGCCTGCAACACGCCCGTCCAGGCGAAAAAGTGCAGATCGACGACACCCCTCTTCCACTTGCCCAGACCTCTGGTCAGTAAGCAGGACGCTTTCATATGCCGCAGTTCTTTATCGATCGCCCGGTGTTCGCCTGGGTTGTCGCCCTGTTCATCCTGTTGGCCGGTGCGCTGGCCATTCCGCAATTGCCGGTGGCGCAGTACCCCGATGTCGCGCCGCCACAGATCGAAATCTACGCGGTGTACCCTGGCGCCTCGGCGCAGACCGTCGATGAAAGCGTGGTCAGCCTGATCGAAGAAGAACTCAACGGCGCCGATCACCTGCTGTACTTCGAATCGCAGAGCAGCCTCGGCAGCGCGACGATCAAAGCGACGTTCCAGCCGGGCACTAACCCGGAACTGGCGCAGGTCGATGTGCAGAACCGCCTCAAAGTGGTCGAGTCGCGCCTGCCGCAGGCAGTCAATCAGCAAGGCCTGCAGGTGGAGAAAGTCTCTGCCGGCTTCCTGCTGCTGATCACCCTGACCTCCAGCGACGGCAAGCTCGATGACGTAGCGCTCAGTGATTATCTGGCGCGCAACGTGATGAACGAGATCAAACGCATCGACGGCGTCGGCAAGGCGCAGCTGTATGGCGCCGAACGGGCGATGCGGATCTGGATCGATCCGCAGAAGCTGATCGGTTTCAACCTGACCCCGGCTGACGTCAACGCCGCCATCGTCGCGCAAAACGCCCAGGTTTCGGCGGGCAGTATTGGCGACTTGCCCAACCCATCCTCGCAGGAAATCACCGCGACCATTCTGGTCAAGGGGCAGTTGTCGACGCCGGAAGAGTTCGCCGACATCGTGCTCAAGGCCAATCCGGACGGCTCCACCGTGCGCATCGGCGATGTGGCACGGGTCGAAGTCGGCAGTCAGGAATACCAGTTCGGCACGCGCCTGAACGGCAAGCCGTCCACCGCCGTCGGCGTGCAGTTGGCGCCTGGGGCCAATGCGCTGGCGACCGCCACATTGATCCGGGCGAAGATGGACGAGCTGTCGCGCTACTTCCCGGCCGGCGTCGAATACAAAATTCCGTACGACACCTCACCGTTCGTCAAAGTCTCGATCACCAAGGTTGTCTACACCCTCGGTGAAGCGATGCTGCTGGTGTTTGCGGTGATGTTCCTGTTCCTGCAGAACATCCGCTACACACTGATCCCGACGCTGGTGGTGCCGGTGGCGTTGATGGGCACCTTCGCCACCATGCTCGCGCTGGGTTTCTCGATCAACGTACTGACCATGTTCGGCATGGTCCTGGCGATCGGCATTCTGGTGGACGATGCTATTGTCGTGGTGGAAAACGTCGAGCGCATCATGGCCACTGAAGGCCTGTCGCCGAAAGAAGCGACGCGCAAGGCGATGAAGCAGATTACCGGGGCGATCATCGGCATTACCCTGGTGCTGGTGGCGGTGTTCATCCCGATGGCATTCATGCAGGGTTCGGTGGGCGTGATTTACCGACAGTTCTCGCTGTCGATGGCGACCTCGATTCTGTTCTCGGCGTTTCTGGCCCTGACGCTGACGCCTGCACTGTGCGCCACGCTGCTCAAGCCAATTGCCAAGGGCGAGCACCACGAGAAAAGCGGATTCTTCGGCTGGTTCAACCGCCGCTTCGAGCAACTGACCGATCGCTATCAAGGCTGGGTCGGCTACGCGCTGAAGCGCAGCGGGCGTTATCTGCTGATCTACGGCGTGCTGCTGATCGGCATGGGGTTGTGCTTTGCGCGTCTGCCCTCCTCGTTCCTGCCGGTTGAGGATCAGGGTTACACCATCACCGATATTCAACTGCCACCCGGGGCCACCAAGAACCGTACGGTGCAAGTCGCCGAGCAGCTTGAAGCGCATAACGCTGGCGAGCCCGGTATCAGTGACAGTGTGGTGATTCTCGGATTCAGCTTCTCTGGTAGCGGGCAGAACGCGGCGCTGGCCTTTTCCACGCTGAAGGATTGGTCGCAGCGCAGCAGCGATGATGCGGCAAGCTCGATTGCCGACCGTGCCAACATCGCCCTGAGCCAGATCAAGGACGCCATGGCGTTCTCGGTATTGCCACCGCCCGTAGACGGCCTCGGCACGTCGAGCGGTTTCGAATTCCGTCTGCAGGATCGCGGCGGTCTCGGTCATGCGACATTGATGCAGGCGCGCACTGAACTGCTCGCCGCCGCCGAGAAAAGCCCGGTGCTGATGAACGTGCGCGAAAGCGCGCTGGCCGAAGCGCCGCAGGTACAACTGGAGGTAGACCGCAAGCAGGCCAATGCGCTGGGCGTGTCGTTCGCAGACATCGGCAGCATGTTGTCCACCGCCGTGGGTTCTTCCTACATCAACGACTTCCCCAATCAGGGGCGCATGCAGCGGGTGGTGGTGCAGGCCGAAGGCAATCAGCGCAGTCAGGTCGATGATCTGCTGAAAATGCACGTGCGCAACAATGCCGGGCACATGGTGCCGCTGTCGGCGTTCGTTCAGGCCAAGTGGACGCAAGGCCCGGCGCAACTGACCCGTTATAACGGTTATCCGGCGATTGCGATTTCCGGCGAACCGTCGCCGGGGCACAGTACCGGTGAAGCGATGGCGGAGATTGAACGCTTGGTCGCTCAGGGGCCGAAAGGTCTGGGTCAGGAATGGACCGGGCTGTCGTTGCAGGAACGTTTGTCCGGCAGTCAGGCGCCGATCCTGCTCGGTCTGTCGTTGCTGATCGTGTTCCTGTGCCTGGCGGCGCTGTACGAGAGCTGGTCGATTCCGACTTCGGTGCTGCTGGTGGTGCCGCTGGGTGTGCTCGGCGCAGTGCTGGCGGTGACCTTGCGCGGCATGCCCAACGACGTGTTCTTCAAGGTCGGGCTGATTACCATCATCGGTCTTTCGGCGAAGAACGCGATCCTGATCATCGAGTTCGCCAAGAGCCTGTACGACGAAGGTCATGACCTGATCGATGCGACGTTGCAAGCCGCGCGCCTGCGTCTGCGGCCGATCGTCATGACTTCGCTGGCGTTCATCCTCGGCGTGGTGCCGTTGGCCATCGCCACTGGCGCCAGTTCGGCGAGCCAGCAAGCTATCGGCACCGGAGTGATCGGCGGGATGATCACGGCGACGCTGGCGGTGATCTTCGTGCCGTTGTTCTTTGTGGTAGTGATGAAGCTCGTACGACGCTTCAGCAAACACCACTGATCCCTGTGGGAGCGGGCTTGCTCGCGAAGGCATCGTGTCAGTCAGCATTCATGTAGCTGACACACCGCTTTCGCGAGCAAGCCCGCTCCCACAAGGTCATCGAACAGTCACGTCAGTGGTCATCCGGTGATTTTCGTGCCGTTGTTCTTTGTGGTAGTGATGAAGCTCGTACAACGCCTCACTAAACACCACTGATCCCTGTGGGAGCGGGCTTGCTCGCGAAGGCGTCGTGTCAGTCAGTATTCATGTAGCTGACACACCGCTTTCGCGAGCAAGCCCGCTCCCACAAGGTCATTTGAGCAGTCAAGTCAGTGGTCATCCGAGACGTCGCTGGGCTAAGGTGTAAAAACATCCTGGCCCATCGAGTCCCCATGCGCTTTCTCGCCCGCACCCACCCTCGCCTGTCCGCCGCCGCTTTGGTCGGCCTTGCCACCGGCCTGCTGGTCCCTGCCGACTCCGTCGTCAGCAAAATCCTCATCGGCTGGAACGCCGGCGTCTGGACTTACCTGATCCTGATGTTCTGGCTCGCCACCCGGGCAAAGGCACCGGACGTCAAACGCATCGCCGTCGTCGAAGACGAGAATGCCGGACTGGTGCTGTTCGTGGTGTGCATCGCAGCATTGGCCAGCCTGGCCGCCATCACCCTGGAGTTGGCCGGCACCAAGGATCTGGATACCCATCACAAACTTCTGCATTACGCGTTCACCGCCGTCACCGTCGTAGGTTCCTGGCTGGTGATCGGGGTGATCTTCTGTGTGCACTACGCGCGCCTGTTTTACACCTGGGACGGCAAGGAACCGGCCCTGCGTTTCGCTGAAGGCCTGACCACGCCCAATTATTGGGACTTCCTGTATTTCTCCTTCACCATCGGCGTGGCGGTGCAGACTGCCGATGTCGGCGTGGCTACCCGCGATATTCGCAAGATCGTCCTGGCGCAATCATTGATCGGTTTTGTGTTCAACACCGCGATTCTGGGCTTTTCGATCAATATTGCTGCCGGCCTGTTTGGCTGAGCATTGCGCAGATACTTCAATAACGCTGAGCACCGCCCGTCGGCGCCAAGTTGAAGTACCACGCGCATTTACTTGACGGAGTGTCAGCATCTGGTGTTTCCTGAAACCGGTTTCATCGCCATCGCGGCGCATGAAACGAATAAATCCAATAATAGGTTTCAGACCGTGAACGACTTCTCCGCCGCCCAGCGCAGCCGCGTGACCATGCTTGATGTTGCCGAACGCGCCGGCGTATCCAAGGCCAGCGTCTCGCGCTTCATCGGCGACGACCGCGCCCTGCTCTCCGATGCCATCGCCCTGCGTATCGAGCAGGCGATCAGCGAGCTGGGTTACCGCCCGAACCAGATGGCCCGTGGCCTGAAACGCGGGCGCACGCGCCTGATCGGCATGCTGGTGGCCGATATCCGCAACCCTTATTCGATTGCCGTGATGCACGGGGTGGAAACCGCCTGCCGTGCGCACTGCTACAGCCTGGTGGTGTGCAACACCGACCGCGACGACGAGCAGGAGCGCCAGCATCTGGCGCTGTTGCGCTCGTACAACATCGAGGGGCTGATCGTGAACACCCTAGGCCATCACCGTGACGAACTCCACGAGTTGCACCGGGAAATGCCCTTGGTGCTGGTGGACCGCAAGGTCGATGGCCTCGACAGCGACATGGTCGGGCTGAACAATCCGCAAGCTGTTGAGATGGCGCTGAAGCACCTGGAACAGCGCGGCTATCGCGATGTGTTGCTGGTGACTGAGCCTTATGACGGCACCAGTTCGCGGATCGAGCGGGTCAGCAGTTTTCGGACGCAGATCGCCCAGCGCTCCGGGTTGACCGGGGCGGTGCTGGAAACCGGCGACGCACTCGCTACTCATCTTCAAATCTTTTTGGACACACCGGCGACCGGGCCGAAAGCACTGTTCTGCGCCAATGGCGTGGCAGCGCTGGCCTGTACCCTGGCCTTGCGCGAAATCGGTTGCCGATTGTTCGAGGATGTCGGGCTGATTGCCCTGGATGATCTGGATTGGTACCCGTTGGTCGGCAGCGGAATTACCGCCCTCGCCCAGCCCACAGCCGAGATTGGCGCGCGGGCGTTTGAGTGTTTGCTCAAGCGTTTGCGGGGGGATGTCGAGGTAGCGCGCAGAGTGGATTTTGCGCCGGTGCTGATTGAGCGCGGGTCTACCCGAGGATCTTTGCGGTGAATGTTATGGCGCCATCGCGAGCAGGCTCACTCCTACAGGGGGAACGCACTCCAAATGTAGGAGTGAGCCTGCTCGCGATGGCGCCCGAACGCCCGACGAAGATCAATCAGATTTTTTTGAACAAAAATGAAACCGGTTTCAGAGGTAGATAACAATGAATAAACCTGCCGTTTCCATCAGCCTTTCCAGCTACGGCGCCGAGCTTGTGCGCCAACGCGGGCAAGACTTCTTCATCGATGTGCTGGCTGCCGCCGGCGCTGATCGCATCGAGTGGCGCGAAGAGCTGCTGACTCGCGAAGTGCCCGAGCAACTGCAAGCCGCCACTCGGGCGCAGGGACTGCAAAGCATCTATTCGTCGCCTAGCGAACTGTGGCTCGCCGGTCAGGCGCGGCCCAATCCCGAGCTGATCAACGCCCTGCAACGCGCAGAGGCATTCGGCTCGAAATGGCTGAAAGTCTCGCTCGGTTACTTCACCGACAACTGTGATTTGCAGGCGCTGAAACAGCTGCTCGGCGCCAGCCCGGTGCAACTGCTGGTGGAAAACGACCAGACCTTGCAGGGCGGCCGCATCGAGCCGTTCCAGCGTTTTTTCGCGGCGGTGGAGCAGCATGATTTGCCGATCAAGATGACCTTCGATATCGGCAACTGGCAGTGGCAAGACCAGTCCGCCGCCAACGCCGCACGTCTGCTCGGACGCCACGTCGGCTACGTGCACTGCAAAGCCGTGGCCCGCCGCGCCGACGGCAAACTGGTCGCCGTGCCGCCCGCCGTCAGCGACCTGCATTTGTGGGAACAACTGCTGCGGCACATGGCCCAAGGCGTTATGCGTGCCGCCGAATACCCGTTGCAGGGCGATGACCTGGTGGCACTGACCACCGAGCACGTCGCCGCCCTCGCCCGCCTTGGTCAATCGCGTCTGGAGCCTGCCCATGTCTGACATCGATATTTTGTCGTTTGGCGAAACCATGGCGATGCTGGTCGCCGAGCAGACCGGAGATCTGGCTGCGGTCGAGCATTTTCACAAGCGCATTGCCGGCGCCGACAGCAATGTGGCGATCGGCCTGTCGCGGCTGGGTTTCAATGTGGCGTGGCTGAGCCGGGTCGGCGCCGATTCCCTCGGACGTTTTGTAGTCGAGACCTTGATCAAGGAAGGTCTGGATTGCAGTCACGTCGCGGTCGATCACCAGCACCCGACCGGTTTCCAGTTCAAGTCGCGTAACGACGACGGCAGCGACCCGCAGGTCGAGTATTTCCGCCGTGGCTCGGCGGCCAGTCATCTGTCCGTACAGTCGATCAGCGACACTTTGCTCAGTGCCCGCCACCTGCACGCCACCGGGATTCCACCGGCACTGTCGGCCAGTGCGCGGGAAATGTCGTTCGAGCTGATGACACGCATGCGTCATGCCGGGCGCAGCGTGTCGTTCGACCCCAATCTGCGCCCGAGCCTGTGGGCCACCGAGCAAGAGATGATCCGCGAGATAAATCGCCTCGCAGCCCTCGCCCACTGGGTACTGCCGGGTTTGAGCGAAGGTCGCTTGCTGACCGGGTTCGAAGATCCGGCGGACATCGCGGCGTTTTATCTCGATCAGGGCGCCGAAGCCGTGGCGATCAAGTTGGGGCCGCAAGGTGCTTATTACCGCACGCAGTTGGATCAGGGGTTTGTCGCCGGGGTGCCGGTGGCCAACGTGGTCGACACCGTGGGTGCGGGTGATGGCTTTGCGGTTGGCATGATCAGTGCCCTGCTGGAGCATCAGAGTTTTGCCGAGGCGGTGCAACGCGCGAACTGGATTGGCAGTCGGGCGGTGCAAAGTCGCGGGGACATGGAGGGGTTGCCGACCCGGTCTGAACTCATCGTTGAATTCGAGGCCGCTGATCGCGAGCAGGCTCACTCCTACAGTGGATCTCCGCCAGTCACAGCTGCAGCGGCAAACACATAACCCTTGTAGGAGTGAGCCTGCTCGCGATGAGGCCCGCTCAGACAACCCATTAATTGAACCTGCTGCGACAAAAACAACAAGCTCAGGAGCAACACCATGAAAACCGCAACCCTCGCCACCCGCCGCTGGTGGTACATCATGCCGATCGTGTTCATCACCTACAGCTTGGCGTATCTCGACCGCGCCAACTACGGCTTTGCCGCCGCCTCCGGCATGGCCGCCGACCTGATGATCACCCCGGGCCTGTCTTCATTGCTCGGCGCGCTGTTCTTCCTCGGTTATTTTTTCTTCCAGGTACCGGGAGCGATCTACGCGCAGAAGCACAGCGTGAAAAAGCTGATTTTCTTCAGCCTGATTTTCTGGGGCGGCCTCGCCACCCTGACCGGCGTCGTGTCCAACGCCTACTGGCTGATCGTGATTCGCTTCATGCTCGGCGTGGTCGAAGCCGCGGTGATGCCGGCGATGCTGGTTTACCTGTGCCACTGGTTCACTCGCGCCGAACGCTCGCGGGCCAACACCTTTCTGATCCTCGGCAACCCGGTAACGATGCTGTGGATGTCGGTGGTTTCGGGCTATCTGGTGCAGCACTTCAGCTGGCGCTGGATGTTCATCATCGAAGGTTTGCCGGCGGTGATCTGGGCGTTTATCTGGTGGAAGCTGGCCGATGATCGTCCTGCTCAGGCCAAGTGGCTGAGCGAACAGGAAAAGCACGACCTGGAAAGCGCTCTCGCCGCCGAACAGGTCGGGATCAAAGCGGTGAAGAACTACGCCGAAGCGTTCCGCTCGCCGAAGGTGATCATTCTGGCGCTGCAGTTTTTCTGCTGGAGCATCGGCGTCTACGGCTTCGTGCTGTGGCTGCCGTCGATCCTCAAGGCCGGCGCGCAAATGGACATGATCGAGGCCGGCTGGCTGTCGGCGCTGCCGTACCTGGCTGCAGTGATCGGCATGCTCGCGGTGTCGTGGGGCTCGGACAAACTGCAGAAGCGCAAACGCTTCGTATGGCCGCCACTGCTGATCGCCTCCATTGCGTTCTACGGTTCCTACGCCTTGGGCGCGGAACATTTCTGGTGGTCGTACACGCTGCTGGTGGTCGCCGGCGCCTGCATGTACGCGCCGTACGGGCCGTTCTTCGCCATCGTTCCGGAGATCCTCCCGGCCAACGTCGCCGGCGGTGCCATGGCGCTGATCAACAGCATGGGCGCGCTCGGTTCGTTCGGCGGCTCGTACCTGGTCGGCTACCTGAACAGCTCCACCGGTTCGCCCGGTGCTTCGTACCTGCTGATGAGCGGCGCGTTGCTGCTGTCTGTGGTGCTGACGATTTTTCTCAAGCCTGGCGCCAGTGATCGTGTCGTGGCCAAAGCCGTAGTCACGCGTCCCGTGCCGGCGCATTCCTGAAGAGATTTTTGCCCATGAAAAAGCAAGTCGTGCTGTACAAGAAACTGTCGCCAGCGCTGATGACGCGTCTGCAGCAACAGTGTGAAGTGACGTTGATCGAAAGCCTCGACGCCGACGGCCTGATGAAGCTGCGTGACGCCCTGCCCGGCGCCCATGGCTTGCTCGGCGCCAGCCTGAAACTCGACGCCGCGCTGCTCGATCTGGCGCCGCAGCTTGAGGCCATCGCCAGTGTCTCAGTGGGTGTCGACAACTACGACATCGACTACCTGACCCGGCGCAAGATCCTCCTTAGCAACACCCCGGACGTGCTCACCGAAACCACCGCCGACACCGGTTTCGCGCTGATCCTCGCCACCGCCCGGCGCGTAGTGGAACTGGCGAACATGGTGCGCAGCGGCCAATGGCATCGCAACATCGGCCCGGCGCATTTCGGCACCGATGTACACGGCAAGACCTTGGGCATCATCGGCATGGGCCGCATCGGCGAAGCGCTGGCGCAGCGCGGGCATTTCGGTTTTGGCATGCCGGTGCTCTATCACAGTCAGTCGCGTAAACCGGCGGTCGAGGCGCGTTTTGACGCGCAGTACCGTAGCCTTGAGGCGCTGCTGCAAGAGGCCGATTTCATCTGCCTGACCCTGCCGCTGACTGCGCAGACCGAAGGCCTGATCGGCGCCGAGCAATTTGCGCTGATGCGCCCCGAGAGCATCTTCATCAATATCTCGCGCGGCAAAGTGGTGGATGAAGCGGCGCTGATCGACGCGTTGCGCCACCAGCGGATTCGCGCAGCGGGGCTGGATGTATTCGAGCGTGAACCGCTGAATCATGATTCGCCGTTGTTGCAGCTGAATAATGTGGTGGCAACCCCGCACATGGGTTCGGCGACGCATGAGACACGCGAGGCGATGGCGCGGTGTGCGGTGGACAATCTGCTGGCGGCTTTGGCTGGGGAGAAGCCGGCGAATCTGGTGAATCCGGTGGCTTGGCAGGGCTGAAAAATGCGCTGAATGGCAGATTGCATTCGCGAGCAAGCCCGCTCCCACAGGGTTCGGTGTGTGTACAGATAACATTATGTACACACCCATCCACTGTGGGAGCGGGCTTGCTCGCGAAGAGGCCAGTTCAGACAACACAAGACTGTCAGGCACTACGCACCTGCAACAGTTGCACCGCACACAACGCAATCCGCGCACAGGCATCCGCCAGCCGCACCCGATCCAGAACCAGCCCGATGCGAATATGCCCCGCCGCACTCGGCCCGAACTTCGCCAGCCAGCACAGAGACCCCATAACCTTCCAGCAAGCGCTCGGCAAACCCCTGCGCGCCAAACCCGGTCTGGCGCACATCGACCATCACGAACATCCCGCCATCGGGCCGGATCGGCTGCAACCCCGGGCAACCGCGCAAACGCTCGCACACCAGATCGCGGCGCAACCGATATTCCTCGCGCATCTGCGTCACCTCCGGCAGATCGCTTGCCAACGCGACCTCCGCTGCTTTCTGCACGAAATCCGGCAGACCGAACAGCATGCTCAACGACAGGTTCACCAGATGCTCGGCCAGCACCTTCGGCCCGATCGACCAGCCGATGCGCCAACCGGTCATGGCATGGGATTTCGACAGGCTGTTGATGGTTGCCGTGCGTTCGGCCATGCCCGGCAGGCTCGCCGGACTGATGTGTTCGCCCTCGTAGAGCAGATCGCTGTAGACCTCATCACTGATCAGCCACAAATCGTGGCGCACGCACAGCGCCGCCAGCTCTTGCCAGATCAGCAGCGACAGGCTCGCGCCGGAAGGATTATTCGGACTGTTGAGCAACATCGCGCGGGTCTTCGGCGTGATCCGCGCGGCGACATCGGCGGGGTCAACGCGAAAGCCATTCTCCGGCCTGACCGGCACCGGCACCACTGTCGCGCCGCACGCGCCGAACACACCCTCATAGGTCACGTACATCGGCTCGGCGACGATCACTTCGTCACCCGGATCCAGCAGGCATTGCGCGACCGAATACACCGCGCATTGCGCGCCGGGCAGCACGATCACGTGCTCGGCATCCACCACCTGACCGCTGCGCCGCTGGTGGCGGGCGGCGATCAATTTGCGCAGCGCCAAGCGACCACGCACTTCGGAATAATGCGTATCGCCGGCCAGCAGACTGTCGATGGCGCCATGAATGATCGGCAGCGGCGTATCGAAATCCGGATCCCCCACGCTCAGCAGCAGGATATCGACGCCCTCGGCGCGCAGCTCCAGCGCTCGGTCATGAATCTGCCAGGCAGCGGCTCCCTCCCCGGCGATTCGTTGGGTCAAGGCTGAATAACGCATGCACGTCTCCTGATTGCGCGGTCTCCAGCCTTCACCCTAGGTCAAATCACAAACCGCGCCAGCCGCTTTGTCCTTTGGATGAATTTAAAGAAGAACTTCGTACTGTGGTCGATTAGCGGTCGACTGACTACCTGTCAGAGTTGACAGTAGCCCCGCTTCACAAACGCTCGCTTAATCAACATGAGGAAACAACTGCGGCCCCCTCTAATCGAAACGACGGAGTGTTGAAACGATGACGAATCTGAATGAAAAAACCCTCTTATTGGACGCACCGGAAATCCCCGATGCGCTACCCAATTTCCCTGGCAGTCAGGTTAACCTGTTGCCATTGAGTGCATTGGGATCTCCCCTGAAAGTGTTAATTCCAGAATGGTATAGTTCACCTTCTGATCCAGGCGTGCCCGTACTGTTAAGGCTGTTGTTAAACGGGAATAGGGTGGCGGACTATCCTTTTACGACACCCATCGACCCGGCGCTTTTCCCATTTGAGGCCCATATTCCTGAGGCACACCTGGTACAAGAAGGCGTATATGAGGTTTCATACATCCTCGATATTGGCGGGAATGAAGACATGGCCGCGAGCACGCCGATTACGGTCGATCTAACGGCTCCCAACTTCGGCAATCCGGGAGAACCTCCGCAATTTCCACCAGAAATCGACAGTGAGGGGATCACACCGCAGTATCTCGCCGCCCACAATGATGAAGTTCTGGTAACCATTGCCATCTATATGCAGCAGCGAGCCTGCGACAGCATCGAATTTCACTTTGGCTCACTTGCGGCGGAGCCAGTCATCATTAAAACGGTGCATGACGCAACTTCACCTACCGTTATCAAACTGAGTGGCGCGATTATCCGTGAGATAGGCTCCGGCACGATGTTCGCGTTTTACAGGCTGCGCGATCGTGCAGGAAACCTTGGGCAACAGTCTTCGTTTAAGCAAGTCAAAGTGGACCTGTCTTGAAGCGCTGACTCTTCGAGGTGGGCCGAACAATCATCTGGTTCGGCCCACTTCAGGCAACTGCGTATTTCTCAAATCACAAACCGCGCCACCATGGCATTCAAATCCACCGCCAGACGCGACAGTTCATGGGTTGCGGCGCTGGTTTGATTCGCGCCGGCGGCGGACTGCGTGGCCAGATCACGGATGTTGACCAGGTTGCGATCAACTTCACGGGAGACCTGCGCCTGTTCTTCCGAAGCGCTGGCGATCACCAGGTTGCGCTCGTTGATCTGATGGATCGACTGGGTGATCTGCTCCAGCGCCACACCCGCAGCGCGGGCCATTTCCAGAGTGGTCTGGGTGCGCTGGTTGCTTTGCTGCATCGACGACACCGCTTCGCCGGTACCGTTCTGGATGCCAGCGACCATTTTTTCGATTTCCTGAGTCGATTGCGCAGTGCGATGGGCCAAGGCGCGTACTTCGTCCGCTACCACCGCAAAACCGCGTCCGGCCTCACCGGCACGCGCTGCTTCGATCGCCGCGTTGAGGGCCAGCAGGTTGGTCTGTTCGGCGATGGCGCGGATCACATCCAGCACCTTGCCGATGTCGCGACCCTGCGCGGCGAGGCCTTCGATCATTTGCGCGGTGCTCTGCACGTCATGAGTCATGGTCTGGATCGCGTCGACGGTTTTCACCACTTGATCGCGACCTTCACGGGCGGCCTGGGTCGACTGGTTCGAGGCTTCGGAGGTCGATACCGCGTTGCGTGCGACTTCCTCCACAGCGGCGGTCATTTCGTTGACGGCGGTGGCGGCTTGTTCGATCTCGTTGTTCTGCTGTTGCAGGCCACGGGAAGCCTCTTCGGTGACCGCGCTCAGCTCTTCGGCAGCCGCGCCCAACTGAGTCGCGGAACCGGCGATCTGTTCGATGGTTTTGCGCAGGTTGATCTGCATCGTGGACAGGGCTTGCAGCAGTTGGGTGGCTTCGTCCTTGCCATCGACTTCGATGGACTGGGTCAAGTTGCCGCCGGCGATGGTTTGCGCAGCCTGTACGGCACGATTCAATGGGGTGACGATGCTGCGAGTCAGCAACAGGGCCAGCAGTACCGTGGCGAGCGCGGCGACCACGGCAACAACGATGATGCCGGTAATGGCGCTGTCGTAATGCTCACCGGCCTGATTGGAGGCGACTTTCGCGCCCGCCGCGTTGATTGCGATCAGCTTGTTCAGTTGTTCGCCCATCTGGTCGGTGCCGTCCTTGATCCGCGTGTTGATCAAGGTGCGCATCTCGTCGACCTTGTCCTGACGCGACAGCTCCATCATCTGGTTTTGCGCTTGCAGGTAGTTGTCGAGCGTGGTCGCGAACGTCTGATACAACGCACGCTCTTCGCTCTCTGCCGGCAACGCGGCGTAACTGGCCTGAGCACTGCGCACCTTGTCCACCAGCACGCCGATGCGTGTTTGCGCTTCTTGCAGACCTGCCGGGTCGCGGTTGACCAGAATCCGGAACGACAGAATCCGCAGGCGCAGAACGTTTTCCGTGACCACGCCAAGGTAGGTGACGCTGGGCAGTTGGTTGGTCTCCATGTCGATGGAAGCCTGGCGAATGGTCGACATGCGGTTGACGGCGAACACACCAAGGACAATCACCAGCAAGGCGATAAAGGCAAAACCGAGGAAGGCACGGGGCGCGATATTCAGGTTACGCAAGGACATGGTTGGACTCTCGGATAGAGGTAGCTGCGAGCGTCCTTGCCGTCATCACTGGCCCTTGGGGGCGGGACCAGTCAGGCGTCACTGTTCGAGGGAATCTGTGTGCGCCTAATCTCTGTATCGGCGGGGCTTTAGGAAGATTTCGTGTAAAGCGAAAATATTTTTCAAGGTGTTTCACCACTGAAACACCCTGACACCAACCCTCTGTGGCGAGGGGATTTATCCCCGATCGGCTGCGCAGCAGTCGCAAAATCTCAAAACTGGTTTTTTGCGAAAAACGCGGGGGGCTGCTTCGCAACCCATCGGGGATGAATCCCCTCGCCACAACATCTTCACGCAATCAGTTATTGAGTTTGGCCATCTGCCAGACGCGGGCAATGTCAGTCGCCCGTTCGCGCAACAAGCGTGGAGCTTCGGCACAGGCCTGCTCCAGGGTCATCGGGCCGCTGGTGACGGCGAATGCGGCGTCGATGCCGTGCTCGTAGAGTTCCTGATAACCCTCACCCAAGGTGCCGGCGATGACGATCACCGGCACGCCGTGCTGTTTGGCAATCCGCGCCACGCCGAACGGGGTCTTGCCGCGCAGGGTCTGCGCGTCGAAGCGCCCTTCTCCCGTGATCACCAGATCGGCGCCGTTGACCGCTTCGGCCAGGCCCACCAGTTCGGCAACCACTTCCACGCCGGCCTGAAATTGCGCACCGAGAAACGCCTTGGCCGCAAAACCCAATCCCCCCGCCGCACCACTGCCCGGCTCATCGCGAACGTCCTTGCCCAACGCTTGCGCGCAGAGCTCGGCGAAATGCCCCAGCGCCTGATCCAGTTGCTGCACGTGTGCCGGTGAAGCGCCCTTTTGCGGGCCGAAAATCGCCGAGGCGCCGTGCGGGCCGCACAGCGGGTTGTTGACGTCGGCGGCGATGTCGAAGCGCACGTGGGCCAGACGCGGATCAAGCTCGCTCAAGTCCAGTCGCGCCAGTTGTGCCAGCGCCAAGCCGCCCGGCACCAATGGCTGACCCTGCGCATCGAGCAATTTCACCCCAAGCGCCTGCATCGCGCCGGCGCCGCCGTCGTTGGTGGCGCTGCCGCCAATCGCCAGAATCACCCGTTGCGCGCCGGCATCCAGCGCGGCGCGAATCAGTTCGCCGGTGCCGAAAGTGCTGGTGATGCAGGCATCGCGTTGCCCCGTAGGCACTAATTGCAAACCACTGGCCTCGGCCATTTCGATGATCGCGGTGTGATTGTGTGGCAACCAGCCCCACGCGGCGTCGACCGGCGCACCCAGCGGCCCGCGTACTCGGGTGCGGCGCAGTTCACCCTCGCAAGCGGCGAGAATCGATTCCACCGTGCCCTCGCCGCCGTCGGCCATCGGGCATTTGACCAGTGTTGCTTGCGGCCAGACTTGCGCCAGCCCCAGCGCAATGGCCTCGGCAACGCCTTGGGCACTTAGGCTGTCCTTGAACGAATCGGGGGCGATGACGATCTTCATGCGAATTCTCCAGTTCCAATGCCGTTCATGCTGCCAGTCGGCCTGCGCATTGACGCCTGTCCGCTGCACAAGCGCGGTGGGCGTTTATTGTTCATTTCTACAAAAGCCTGTGTCGAATGTACCGACGCTTTCGCGAGCAAGCTCGCTCCCACAGGGGAATGCATTCCAAATGTGGGAGCGGGCTTGCTCGCGAAGGCGTCGGTGAAAACATCCGATCAGCCCGGATCAATGTGCGGCAGCAATTGCACCCCGAGATATAGCGCCAGCATCCCGTCGAGTTTCAGCGGATCAACCCCGCTCAACTCAGCAATCCGCTCCATTCGATAACGCAAGCTGTTGCGATGAATGCCCAGCGCATCGGCGCAGGCCTGACTCTGCCCGTCGTGTTCACACCAACTGCGCAGGGTCGCGAGCAACTGGCCATTGCCGTCCTTGGCGATAACTTTGCGCAACGGTTTGAGCAATTCATCCAGCGCATCATCGTTGCGATGGCGCCAGAGCATCACCGGCAAGCGATAGCGATTGAGCGTCAGCAAGCGCGAATTCGGCAGCACTTCCCGGCCATAAGCCAGCAGATCGCCAACCCGCCGATAACAGCGGCGTAACCCGGCCAGCCCATCCGCCTGCCCGCCCACAGCGATGCGCAGAATGTTCCAGCCGAGGCCATCGAGTTTTTCCAGCAGGCGATCATGCTCAACCGTTTGACTTGCGGGTCGGCACCACAGCAGCGACGACTTGGCCGAACTGACGCACCAGCTGTCCGGATAGCGCGAGGTCAGCCACGCGCTCAGCGCCTCGACGGTCTGCCCCGGCCCATGCTCCAGACCCAGTTCGAACAGATACGGCACCCGGGTCAACTGCGGCTTGAGCCCCAGTTGCTGCGCCTCATCGACCAGTCGCGGCGAGTCGCCGGCTTCGCTCAACAGCAACGCCAACAGGTCATCGCAACGCTGGCGCCGCCATTGCTGCTCGGCCTGCTGGTTGCGCTGACCGACGAGCATTTCGGCGGTCATGCGCACCAGTTCGGCGTAGGTGCGCAGTTGCTCCGGTTCGCCGGTAATACCGAGCACGCCGATCAGGCGTTGATCGAGCATCAGCGGCAGGTTGATCC
This sequence comes from Pseudomonas sp. S150, assembly GCF_004526365.1. NCBI lineage: Bacteria > Pseudomonadati > Pseudomonadota > Gammaproteobacteria > Pseudomonadales > Pseudomonadaceae > Pseudomonas > Pseudomonas sp. S150. Next base: position 3,577,380 of record NZ_CP038207.1, on the reverse strand, counting down.
CCGGCTGCACACCTTTCAAGTGCACAGCGGTTTGTGCATCGATCTCTACCACCCGCCCGTTGGCCAGCACCAGTTGCGCACCTTCGTGACGGGTGTTGATGCGCTCCGGCTCGCCGCTGCCAAGGATCAGGCCCTGGCTGTCCATGACGTTGACGTTGTAGGGCAAAATGGCCATGGCCCGGTCGACGATATCCTGAGCGAGGTCGTGATCGAGTTCGAACATGATCGGCAAAATCCTTAAGCAGCGGCGGCGGACGGTTGTTCACCCGCACAGGGTCTGGCGGCAAACCCTGTGCTCAGGCACAAAGACAATCCGGCCACAGGTGGCCGAGACTCTCGGGGCGATCAACGTTAACCTGTGCATCGCAAAAAATCATAATAAAGAGAGAGCCGCTATGTCGCAGAGCGCCGCAGCTACCCAGACCATCGACGACGGTAAAAACGCCGTCTACAAACGCATCACCCTGCGTTTGATCCCCTTCATCTTCATCTGCTACCTGTTCAACTACCTCGACCGGGTCAACGTTGGCTTCGCCAAACTGCAGATGCTCGACGCATTGAAGTTCAGTGAAACCGTATACGGCCTCGGTGCCGGGATCTTCTTCATCGGCTACGTGCTGTGCGGCGTGCCGAGCAACCTGGCGCTGACCCGATTCGGCCCGCGACGCTGGATCGCGCTGATGATGATCACTTGGGGCACGCTGTCGACCTGCCTGTTGTTCGTCACCACCCCGACCCAGTTCTACACCCTGCGCCTGTTCACCGGTGCGGCCGAAGCCGGGTTCTTCCCGGGTGTGGTGCTGTACCTCTCGCAGTGGTTCCCGACGTTCCGCCGTGGGCGGATCATGGCACTGTTCATGTCGGCGATCCCGGTCTCGGGCCTGCTCGGCAGCCCGTTCTCCGGCTGGATCCTCAATCACTTCGCCGCCGGGCAAGGCGGACTGGCCGGCTGGCAGTGGATGTTCCTGCTGCAAGGCATCCCGACCGTAATCCTCGGCGCCCTCGCCTATTTCCTGCTCAGCGACAGCTTCGCCAATGCCAAGTGGCTGAGCCCGCACGAGCGCGCGGTGCTTGAAGCCGATCAGGCCGAAGACCTGGCGAACAAACCGAAAACCACTTCCGACTCACTGCTCGCGGTGTTCAAGAACCCGGCAATCTGGGCCTTCGGCCTGATCTATTTCTGCATCCAGAGCGGCGTGTACGCGATCAACTTCTGGCTGCCGTCGATCATCAAGAACCTCGGTTTCAGCGACAACCTGGTGATCGGCTGGCTGAGTGCGATCCCCTATCTGCTGGCGGCGGTGTTCATGCTGCTGGTGGGGCGTTCGGCGGATTTGCGCAAAGAACGGCGCTGGCACTTGGTCGTACCGATGCTGATGGGCGCGCTCGGGCTGCTGATCGCGGTGAACTTCGCCGCCAACCCGGCCATCGCCATCCTCGGCCTGACCATTGCAACCATGGGCGCGCTGACCGGTCTGCCGATGTTCTGGCCAGTGCCGACTGCCCTGTTGAGCGCAGGCGCGGCGGCCGGTGGCCTGGCGTTGATCAACTCGATGGGGCAAATGGCCGGTTTCCTCAGCCCGTACCTGGTGGGTTGGGTCAAGGACAGCACCGGTTCGACCGATGCGGCGTTGTATCTGCTGGCGGGTGTGATTGTCGGCGGCAGCTTGCTGGCGTTGCGCATGACGCGGACGCTGCGGGCTTAATCATCACGCATCAAGATCAAAAGATCGCAGCCTGCGGCAGCGCCTACATGGAAATACGCGTTTCCCTGTAGGAGCTGCCGCAGGCTGCGATCTTTTTTTGCTCACTGATTGCAACGCCCGAACTTGCCAATCACGGAAAAATCCCGCAAAAACGCACGAATCTTTAAAGGATTTTTACCAATGAGCTCGATTCTCGATCTGGAGATCTTCGTCCGCGTGGCCGACTCCGGCAGCATCTCCGCCGCTGCCCGCGCGCTGGAACTGACGCCGGCCGCCGCAAGCATCGCGCTGAAGCGTCTGGAAACCCGCCTCGGCATCCGCCTGCTCGCGCGCTCCACCCGCAGCATGCGCCTGACCGAAGAAGGTCGGCGTTATCTCGACAGCGTACGCATTGCCCTCGGCGCACTGGCCGAAGGTGAACAAGCGCTCAGGCAACACGGCGAAGGCCTCAGCGGTGTGCTGCAACTGGCGGCGCCTTCGGACTTCGGGCGCAACGTGTTGTTGCCGTGGCTGGACGATTTCAAACGTGAACACCCGAATATTCAACTGCAATTGCTGCTCAACGATCGGCACGCCGATCTGTTCCGCGAAACCGTGGATGTCGCGCTGCGCTTTGGTGTGCCCAGTGATTCGACCCTGGTCGCGTTGCCGATTCTGCCGGCGCATCGCCGTGTTGCCTGCGCCAGCCCGGACTATCTCGCCCGCCATGGCACACCGCAACATCCCGGCGAACTGCGCGAACACAGCGCCCTGCTCTACCTGCGCAATGGTCGGCCCTACAACACCTGGCGCTTCAGTCGCGAGGACGAAACGCTGGAAATTGAAGTCCACGGCGACTACTTCAGCGATGACGGCGAAGTCGCGCGGCGCTGGGCCCTGGCCGGGCATGGCATTGCCTACAAAGCCTGGCTGGACGTCGCCGAGGATGTGCGCGGCGGACGCCTGCTGACGCTGTTTGATGACTGGCATGGCGAGAGCGTGCCGTTCAATCTGCTGTGCCCGCATCGGGTGCAGGTGTCCGAACGCGTTCGGGTGTTGCAGGCGTTTTTGCAGACGCGTTGCGCAGCACTGGGCCGATAATTCACTTTGCCCCGTCGGATGCTTCTGGTATTTGATTGGAGTTTTCCCACCCGATAAAAGGATTTCGGCATGAGCTACCGCACACTGGGGCATTCGGGGTTGCAGGTGTCCACCCTCACCCTCGGCACGATGATGTTTGGCGAGCAAACCAGCGCCGAGGACTCGCTGCGCATCATCGACAAGGCCTGGGATCAGGGCATCAATTTCATCGACACTGCCGACGTCTATACCAACGGCCGCTCGGAAGAAATTGTCGGCGAGGCGATCGCCCGCCATCGGCACGAATGGGTGTTGGCAACCAAGGTCGGTTTCGGCCCGGCGGACGGCGTGCCGAACCGCAGCGGCTTGAGCCGCAAGCACATCTTCAATGGTCTGGAGGCCAGCCTGACCCGTCTTGGCACCGACTATCTCGACATCTATTACCTGCACCGCGAAGACCACAACACGCCGCTGGAAGTCACGGTGTCGGCGATCGGCGACCTGATTCGTCAGGGCAAGATCCGTTACTGGGGCCTGTCGAACTATCGCGGCTGGCGCATCGCCGAGGTGATTCGCATCGCTGACAAGCTCGGTATCGACCGCCCGGTGATCAGCCAGCCGCTGTACAACATCGTCAACCGCCAGGCCGAGACCGAGCAGATCAGCGCCGCGCAAACCTATGGCCTCGGCGTGGTGCCTTACAGCCCGCTGGCCCGCGGCGTGCTCAGCGGCAAGTACGCACCCGACGCCACTCCCGACGCCAACAGCCGCGCCGGGCGTCAGGACAAACGCATTCTGGAAACCGAATGGCGCGTGGAATCGCTGCGCATCGCCCAGCAGATTCAGCAGTACACCCAGGGCCGTGGCGTCGGGATTGTCGAATTCGCGATTGCCTGGGTGCTGAACAACAGCGCGGTGAACTCGGCGATTGTCGGGCCGCGTACCGAACAGCAGTGGGACGCTTACACCAAGGCGCAGGCGGTGCAGATCACGGCGGAGGATGAAGCGTTTATCGACTCGCTGGTGACGCCGGGGCATGCTTCGACGCCGGGGTTTAACGATGTGAGCCATTTTGTGTCGGGCCGTAAACCGCGTTCGACGTGAGCCCCCCGCCCTCACCCTAGCCCTCTCCCGGAGGAGAGGGAACCGATCGGGGAATATTGAAGCTACGCTTTTGCCTGAAGCTGTTGTGTTGAATCCATAATCGACTCGGACTTTCACATCGCTGAATGTCGCGAGACCCTACGGTCAGTCCCCTCTCCCTCTGGGAGAGGGTTAGGGTGAGGGGCTTTTGGGTTCATGTAGAAAATATTGACCGCCCCGGCCAATATTCAGCACAAAAACCACGTATCCTGCGCGCCCTGTTTGATCACCCATCCGCGAGGACAGTTTGTCTAAAGGTATCGCTCTATCGGTTTCAGCTTCGGTGCTGTTTGCCGTCATGTATTACTACACCTCGCTGCTCACTCCGTTGAGCGGCGTGGAAATCTTCGGCTGGCGGATGCTGCTCACCGTGCCGTGCATGACCGTGTTCATGCTGGTGTCGGGTGAATGGCGGCGGGTGCTGGAGTTGCTGCGCAAGGTGGCGGGCTATCCAAAGCTGATTGGCGGTCTGATTGTTTCGTCGGGTTTGCTCGGCGTGCAGTTGTGGCTGTTCATGTGGGCGCCGCTCAACGGCTACAGCCTCGATGTGTCGCTGGGTTATTTCCTGTTGCCGCTGGCGATGGTACTGACCGGGCGCATTGTGTACGGCGACAGCCTGTCGTACCTGCAGAAAATCGCGGTGTTCTTTGCCGTTCTCGGCGTGGCGAACGAGCTCTATCGGGTCGGCGGATTTTCCTGGGCGACCCTGGTGGTCGTGGTCGGTTACCCGCTGTATTTCGTCCTGCGCAAACGCCTGAAGACCGACAACCTGGGCGGTCTGTGGGTCGACATGACCTTGATGCTGCCGGTGGCGTACTGGTTCGTGCGCGGTGGTGAGCAAGGTTTCGCCGTGTTCGATCAGTATCCGGGCTTGCTCTGGCTGATTCCGCTGCTCGGTCTGATCAGTGCTTCGGCGCTGGTGGTGTACATCATTGCCAGCCGCTTGCTGCCGTTCAGCCTGTTTGGTTTGCTCAGTTACGTCGAGCCGGTGTTGCTGCTCGGCGTGGCGCTGTTGCTCGGTGAAAGCATCAAGGCGGGTGAGTGGCTGACCTACATTCCGATCTGGCTCGCCGTTGTGGTGCTGATCTTCGAAGGCTTCAAACACCTGATGCGACAACGCAGGTCTTAAAAGCAACACAAAACTACTGTGGGAGGGGGCTTGCTCGCGAAAGCGTCAGTTCAGTCAACAAAGACCTTGAACGAAAGACCGAATTCGCGAGCAAGCCCGCTCCCACAGTTTTGCTGATGCAAAAAAAAATCCCGGCTGTGCATGACTGCAAGCCGGGATTTTTTCATTCTGGTGGAGGATTACTCGGTTGCGAGCACACCACGACGCACCTGATCACGCTCGATCGATTCGAACAGGGCCTTGAAGTTGCCCTCGCCGAAACCATCGTCGCCTTTACGCTGGATGAATTCGAAGAACACCGGGCCCATCAGGGTTTCCGAGAAGATCTGCAGCAGCAGGCGCTTGTCGTCCGGGTTCGACGAGCCGTCGAGCAGGATGCCGCGCGATTGCAGTTGATCCACCGGCTCGCCGTGGTTCGGCAGACGGCCTTCGAGCATTTCGTAGTAGGTGTCCGGCGGCGCGGTCATGAAGCGCATGCCGATCTTCTTCAACTGATCCCAGGTCTTGACCAGGTCGTCGGTGAGGAACGCCACGTGCTGAATGCCCTCGCCATTGAACTGCATCAGGAACTCTTCGATCTGCCCGGCGCCCTTGGACGACTCTTCGTTCAGCGGGATGCGGATCATGCCGTCCGGTGCGGTCATCGCTTTCGAGGTCAGGCCGGTGTATTCGCCCTTGATGTCGAAATAGCGGATCTCGCGGAAGTTGAACAGCTTCTCGTAGAAGTTGGCCCAGTAGGCCATGCGGCCGCGGTACACGTTGTGGGTCAGGTGGTCGATGATCTTCAGACCGGCACCGACCGGGTTGCGATCAACGCCCTCGATGAACACGAAGTCGATGTCATAGATCGAACTTCCTTCGCCGAAACGGTCGATCAGGTACAGCGGCGCGCCGCCGATGCCCTTTATCGCTGGCAGATTCAGCTCCATCGGGCCGGTTTCGATGTGGATCGGCTGAGCACCGAGTTCCAGTGCGCGGCTGTAGGCCTTTTGCGAATCCTTCACGCGGAACGCCATGCCGCACACCGACGGTCCATGCTCGGCCGCGAAATACGAGGCCACACTGTGCGGTTCGTTGTTGAGGATCAGGTTGATCGCGCCCTGACGGTACAGGTGCACGTTCTTGGAGCGGTGGGTCGCGACTTTGGTGAAGCCCATGATCTCGAAGATCGGCTCCAGGGTGCCAGGAGTCGGCGATGCGAACTCGATGAACTCAAAGCCCATCAGGCCCATTGGGTTTTCGTATAAATCTGCCATGGTGGCGCCTCATCATTCTTATCAATTAACCAGAGTTATTTGTCAGTAATGCTGAGACCGGCGGGAGGTGCGCAGGAGATGCCTCGCACACTGCGGGCGAGGAAGTCACCGTAGATCAGTTGAAACCCGAATATCTTCATTGTCGACCCAAGGCTCTTGCGGGCGAGGCTTCTGCTGCCAGAAGACGTTTATTATTGTATGCGTAACCCGATTCTACACAGCGTAAATAGGGTTGTCTGCCCTCTCTATAAAATCCGCCTTTTTCGCATCGGTGCAAGAGGTTTGTTGCGCACGTAAACAAGCTGAGCCTGTATCGCACTCGCCCCGCAGATCAATCGCCTGTAAGCGGCACAAGCGGCAACGGCCATCTATCATGCGTTTTGACTCCGCTGTTTTTCACAGGCGCGCCGTTGCCAGCCTGCATTCGAGAGTTTCACTCCATCGCAACAGGATGCGTCCATGCCCTTGACTGTCAAACCCCGCCGCAAACGTAGCGTGCGGATGATTGTGACCCTGCTTTGCGGCCTGCTGCCGGTGCTTTTGGGCACAGGGATTCTGTATCTGCAAGCCGAACGCACCTTGCAACAGAGCACGCAAAATACCGCCGAGGAGGCGCTGCGCCAGTTTGAACTGATGCTCGACAACACCGCCCAGGCCGCCAGCGAACTGCTGCCCCTGGCCGGCCAGCCCTGCGACAGCGTCAAACTGGCCTTGCGTGAGCAGGTGACCCGTCGACCTTTTGTACGCTCGACCAATCTGGTGTGGGACAACAACCTCTATTGCAGCTCGCTGTTCGGGGAGTTCAAGGAGGCCGTGAATCCGGGCGACTATACGCAGGGCAAACTGTGGTTGATGAATGGCAACCCCGTCACGCCCAACACCGCGCTGTTGGTGTATCGCCTCAGCGAAGGTCGCGGTGGCGCGCTGACCACCCTCGATGGTTATCACCTGAGCAACATCCTGCGCCTGATCGGCCGGCAGACGCTGCTGTTGTTGCAGGTCGGCGATAACTGGCTGTCCGTCGATGGCAAGGTGCATCAAGGCGCCCTGCCGCCGTTACCGGTGGCGCAGAGTATGCTCGCGTCTTCGCGCTATGCCTTCAGTGTCAGTGCAGGCTTCCCGCAGGGGCAAACGTGGCGCTACATGGCCGGCGAATACCCGCCGCTGTTCAGTCTGCTGATATTTTTCGGGGTGATCGCGGGCGCTATCGCCCATGTCCTGCAACGGCGCGCCACTTCGCCCAGCCATGAGATGCTGCGCGCGCTGGAGGCTGGCGAATTCATTCCCTACTTCCAGCCGGTGGTGCATGGCGACAGCCGGAAGTGGTCCGGCGCTGAAGTGCTGATGCGCTGGAATCACCCCAAGGAGGGTCTGGTGCGTCCGGATCTGTTCATTCCGTTTGCCGAACATTCAGGCCTGATCGTGCCCATGACTCGTTCGCTGATGCAGCAGACAGCCGCCCTGCTCGGCCCGTTGTCGGCGGAGTTCGACAAACCGTTCCACATCGGCATCAACATCACCGCCAGCCATTGCCAGGATCTGCAACTGGTCGAAGACTGTCGCGGGTTTCTCGCTGCTTTTGCCCCCGGCAGTATCAACCTGGTGCTGGAGCTGACCGAGCGCGAGCTGATTGAGCCAACCGATGTCACGCACCTATTGTTCGAGCAGTTGCACGCGCTGGGGGTGATGATCGCCATCGACGATTTCGGTACCGGTCATTCAAGTCTGGGCTACCTGCGAACATTCAATGTCGATTTTCTCAAGATCGACCAGAGTTTCGTCGCGATGATCGGCATTGATGCGCTGTCGCGGCATATTATGGACACGATTATCGAACTGTCGGCCAAGCTCGATTTGGGTATTGTTGCCGAAGGTGTAGAAACTCAGGCTCAGGCTGACTATCTGACCGCACACCACGTCAACTTCCTGCAGGGCTATCTGTTCGGAAAACCCATGCCTGGCGCCGACTTCATCGATGCATTAAGTCACCATTAACTAAAAATAAATTAAGCCCGGCGCTGCGACCGGGCGCACCAAATTGATACAAAACACCACTGTTGTTACATGACGACAAGATCAGGATTTACTCTTTGCGCATTAACTACTACAATTTTTTCAGCCTGTGCAAGATTGGCAGGTGAGCCATTATCACCGAGTCGCTTCAAGGCTCTTGGCTTATAGCTTTGTTTGCGGTTGGTATCAGCCAAACACACTATTGGAGTAAAGATATTGTCCAGACTCGCTGAATTTCGTGCAGCTGAAAAGGCCCTTCAGGAACAGCTCAAGCAGTTGGAATCGCTGAAGAACGATGCCGGGCTCAAGAAAGAAATCGAATTCGAAGAAAAGCTCCAGGGGCTGATGAAAACCTACGGCAAAGGCCTGAAAGACATCATCGCCATCCTCGATCCGAACCCGTCCAAGTCCGGCCTGCAAGTGTCTGCCGCACCGAAAACCCGCCGCGCTCGCGTGGTCAAGGTCTATCAGAACCCGCACACCGGTGAACTGATCGAAACCAAGGGCGGCAATCACCGCGGCCTGAAAGCCTGGAAAGAACAGTACGGTGCTGCCACCGTCGATTCCTGGTTGCGCGGTTAATCTTGCGTCAACAAACAAGCCCTGCTCTATGCAGGGCTTTTTTTCGACAATATCTAACAAAAGCAACGATTTCCGCCACGCTAATTATCAATCTGCTTTAACACCCACAAGCCGTGAGGCTAAACATTTTGCGCCGGGATGTTGCAACCGCAACGACCGCTAAACTTTATGCTTAATTCCTTCGGGTATCTAAACCCGTAGCGGTGCAAACAGACGCTTAAAGTTTCAAGCTGTTTCTCACTGCGACTATTTCCTCGGCGCTCGCCGTATAAACCTCAGCCTGACCCGCGTAAGAAAGTACATAAGCCTTATCCGTCGCGACCGCAGCAACCAATGTTTGCGACAACACATGACGGCCGTTTTCGGTGATCGTGCAGGTGGTCTCCAGTGCATCGAGAGCGGCGAGTTTTGCCGGATGTATCTTGTTGCAAACGCTTTGATAGCCGCCCTGGAAGAAGTCTTTCTGAATAGATTTGCGCATTTCCAGCAGGACACCCTGCACATTGACCTGATGGCCTGCCTCAACCTGGCTCATGGTCAACTCCATCACCATCACCTGATTGCCGTCGGTGTCGGTTTTCACCGCGCGCTGGCGCGAAACCTGAGGGGCTTGATCGGGCAGCGCCTCCACTTCCCAGCCTGCAGGCCAGGTGATACTGGGCTGATCCGCCAGCGCCGGAACGGCAAGCAGCGATGAGAAAAGGCAAACGAACAGCGCTTTGAACGGTCGGATCATTACCAGAGGCACTCGCAGATTGAGCAGCAAAGTCTGAGGCCCGGCCGCCCACAGAGCAAGCCGCGCATTCGGTTTGGCGATGCCGCCCCGCATGCGTATCATTGCGCCCATTCACTCGCCCCATTGTTACGGAGGGCCTATGAGCCTGCACGAACTGAACACTTTCCCCGGCGTCACCGCCACTCCAGACAGCGCAACCCGCAACTTCGTCTTCAACCACACCATGCTGCGTGTGAAGGACATCACCAAGTCGCTGGACTTCTACACCCGCGTCCTGGGTTTCTCGCTGGTCGAGAAGCGTGATTTCCCGGAAGCCGAATTCAGCCTGTACTTCCTCGCGCTGGTCGACAAGGCGCAGATCCCGGCCGACGCCGCCGCCCGCACCGAATGGATGAAGTCGATCCCCGGCATTCTGGAACTGACCCACAACCACGGCACCGAAAACGACGCCGACTTCGCCTATCACAATGGCAACACCGACCCACGCGGTTTCGGCCACATCTGCATCTCGGTGCCAGACATCGTTGCCGCGTGCGCACGTTTTGAAGAGCTGGGCTGTGATTTCCAGAAGCGCCTGACTGATGGCCATATGAAAAGCCTGGCGTTCATCAAGGACCCGGATGGCTACTGGGTTGAAATCATCCAGCCTGCGCCGCTGTAACTCACTGCAAATTTCTCCTGTAGGAGTGAGCCTGCTCGCGATAGCGGTGTGTCAGGCCATGATGTTTTGAATGTGCAGCCGCCATCGCGAGCAGGCTCACTCCTACAATTGGATTGTGTCAGGCATAAAAAAACCCATGATCGCTCATGGGTTTTTTCGTTTCAGCGACTGCCGTTTACGCCGGCGCAGAAGTACGGATCAAGTGATCGAACGCGCTGAGGGAAGCCTTGGCGCCCTCGCCCACTGCAATCACGATCTGCTTGTACGGCACAGTGGTCACGTCGCCGGCCGCGAAGATCCCCGGGATCGACGTCTCGCCACGGTTGTCGACGATGATTTCACCACGCGGCGACAGCTCGATGGTGCCTTTGAGCCAGTCGGTGTTCGGCAGCAGACCGATCTGTACGAAAATCCCTTCCAGCTCGACGCTGCGCAGTTCGTCAGTATTGCGATCCTTGTAACGCAGGCCGTTGACCTTCTCGCCATTACCGGTGACTTCAGTGGTTTGCGCACTGGTGATCACAGTGACGTTTGGCAGGCTGTGCAGTTTGCGTTGCAACACCGCGTCGGCACGCAGTTGCACGTCGAACTCCAGCAGTGTCACGTGGGCAACGATACCGGCCAGGTCGATGGCCGCTTCCACGCCGGAGTTACCGCCGCCGATCACCGCCACGCGCTTGCCTTTGAACAGCGGGCCGTCGCAGTGCGGGCAGTACGCCACGCCCTTGTTACGGTATTCCTGCTCGCCCGGCACGTTCATTTCACGCCAGCGTGCGCCGGTCGCCAGGATCACGCTCTTGGCTTTCAGGGTTGCACCACTGGCAAAGTGGACTTCGTGCAACTCGCCGTTCTTGCCGGGAATCAGCTTGTCGGCGCGCTGCAGGTTCATGATATCGACGTCGTACTGCTTGACGTGTTCTTCCAGCGCCGTCGCCAGTTTCGGGCCTTCGGTTTCCTGCACGGAAATGAAGTTCTCGATGGCCATGGTGTCCAGCACCTGACCGCCGAAGCGCTCAGCCGCAACACCGGTGCGAATGCCTTTACGGGCGGCATAGATCGCGGCCGACGCACCGGCCGGGCCACCTCCAACTACGAGCACATCAAAGGCTTGTTTGGCGCTGATTTTCTCGGCCTGACGCTCGATGGCGCCGGTGTCGAGTTTGGCGAGGATTTCTTCCAGGCCCATGCGGCCCTGGCCAAAGTTCTCACCGTTGAGGTAGATGCTCGGCACGGCCATGATCTTGCGATCGTTGACTTCGTCCTGGAACAACGCGCCGTCGATGGCGACGTGACGGATGTTCGGGTTCAACACAGCCATCAGGTTCAGCGCCTGGACCACGTCCGGGCAGTTCTGGCACGACAGCGAGAAGTAGGTTTCGAAGCTGAACTCGCCCTTGAGCGAGCGGATCTGTTCGATGACTTCAGCACTGGCTTTCGATGGGTGGCCGCCGACTTGCAACAGGGCCAGCACCAGCGAGGTGAATTCATGGCCCATCGGGATGCCGGCGAAACGCAGGCTGATATCGGCACCCGGACGATTGATCGAGAACGACGGTTTGCGGGCATCGGTACCGCTGTCGATCAAAGTAATTTGGCTCGAAAGACTGGCAACGTCTTTCAGCAGGTCAAGCATTTCCCGGGATTTCGCACCGTCGTCGAGGGAAGCAACGATCTCGATCGGCTGGGTAACCCGTTCCAGGTACGATTTCAACTGGGCTTTAAGATTGGCGTCCAACATACGGGCGATCTCCTGTGTCTTTATTCGAGGCGAAAAAAAGCCCGAGCGAATCTCGCCCGGGCTTTTTCAATGGGCGGTGCAGCTTACTGAAGTAGGTGCGGAGTCCCGCCCTGTATTGCGTGTCTCACAGACTCAGATCTTGCCGACCAGGTCCAGGGACGGAGCCAGAGTGGCCTCGCCTTCTTTCCACTTGGCTGGGCAAACTTCGCCTGGGTGAGCAGCAACGTATTGAGCAGCCTTGATCTTGCGCAGCAGCTCGGAAGCGTCACGGCCAACGCCGCCATCGTTCAGTTCAACGATTTTGATCTGGCCTTCAGGGTTGATCACGAAGGTGCCACGGTCAGCCAGGCCAGCTTCTTCGATCAGCACGTCGAAGTTGCGGGAGATGACGTGGGTCGGGTCGCCGATCATGGTGTATTCGATTTTGCCGATGGCTGGCGAGGTGTTGTGCCAGGCAGCGTGAGCAAAGTGGGTGTCGGTCGAAACGCTGTAGATTTCCACGCCCAGTTTCTGGAACGCAGCGTAGTTGTCGGCCAGGTCTTCCAGCTCGGTTGGGCACACGAAGGTGAAGTCGGCTGGGTAGAAGAACACTACGGACCATTTGCCTTTCAGGTCAGCGTCCGAGACTTGTACGAAGTCGCCGTTTTTGAATGCGGTAGCTTTGAACGGTTTTACTTGGCTGTTGATGATAGGCATTGATGACTCTCCGTCAGGGTTGTGAATTCGATGGGTGAATCCTACCCACTCACTCGACGGATGGCTCATTGGCAAACCTGATGCTGCTGATTTGTTTTCGCTATTAGCGGACTGTATTAATAGAAGAAAACCATATCTACGACGAAGCCGGTTTATCCGTAATCCGGGCCATCCCGTGAAAGGGGCTGGCTTCAACATAGCGCATGGCTGACTTCATATCCTTCCAGCCGACGTAACTCATCAGCGATTTCAGATCCCAGCCGCTTTGATGCGCCCACGTGGCAAAGCCGCGGCGCAGGGAATGGCTGGTGTAGCGCTCGGCCGGGATGCCGGCGCGCTCCAGCGCCTGACGCAGCAGCGGAATGATGCTGTTGGCGTGCAAGCCCTCCTCGCTCAGATGGCCCCAGCGGTCAACGCCGCGAAACACCGGGCCGCGTACCAGCGCTGCCTCGGTGATCCAGTCGATATAAGCCTGCACCGGGCACAGCTTGAGCAGCGCCGGCGCCTGATACGTCTGCCCGAGGTTGTCGCGGTCGCCCTTGCTGCGCGGCAGGTAGAGGGTGATGCCGCTGCCGGCGTGCGCTTGCACATGCTCGATCTGCAGACGGCACAACTCGTCGCTGCGGAAGCCACGCCAGAAGCCCAGCAAAATCAGCGCCCGATCGCGATAGGCCTTGAGCAACTGCGGACGATCCTCATTTTGTCTGGCACTACTGGCTTCCTGCTCCAGCCAGTCGACCACTTGCTGCAGATCGTGCAATTGCAACGGTTCGGCCTGTTTTTCCTGCGCCGGATGCAGTGCGCGAATGCCTTTGAACACTTTGCGCACCACCGGCGCCTTGGTCGGATCGGCAAAACCCTGACTGTTGTGCCACTGCGCCAGCGCTGACAGCCGCAGTTTCAGTGTGTTGATGGACAGCACCCCGGCATGCTCGACCAGATACCGCGCCACGCTGTCGGCGGTCGCTGGCAGGAAGCCGCCCCACTTCACTTCGAAATGCTCGATCGCAGAACGATAGCTGCGGCGGGTGTTGTCACGGGTGGCGGCTTGCAGATAGCGATCGATCTCGCTCATGGGCAGTGTTCTCGCAGGCGTACTGATTGCTGGATGAAAAAACCGATTCAGGGGTCTGACATTGGGTAATACCAGTATATCCCGCCTGTGATTAATCAAGCATTTAACTTTATTTTCAGCGTGGTACACTGCGTACTTTGGTGGCATGTACCACAGTACGTAATGGTAGGAGTTAAAATGGCCCGTGGTGGCGTTAACAAAGCAGTGGTGCAGATCGCGCGCTCAGCGATTCTGGCCCGAGGCGAACACCCCAGCATTGATGCAGTACGCATCGAACTGGGCAACACCGGTTCGAAAACCACGATCCATCGCTATCTGAAAGAGCTGGATGACGGCAGCCAACCGGTCGAAGCGTCCGCGGAACCGATCAATGACGAACTGACCGCACTGGTCTCGCGTCTCGCCCAGCGCCTGAAAGAACAGGCGCAAGAGCCGATCGAACAAGCGCGCGAGCAGTTCGAAGAGCAGCGCGAAACCCTGGAAGCGGAGCTCAAGCAGGTGCGCCAGGCACTTGAGCAACTGGAACAACAGCACGACATTCAAGGCGCGGCGCTGGCCAAGGAATCCGAAGCGCTAAAAGAAACCCGCTCGATGCTGCAGACCGAGCAAACCCGCAACGCCGGACTCAATCAGGCGCTGGCTGATTTCGAATTGCGCCTGCAGGACAAGGACGAGCAGATCCGCTCGCTGGAAGAGAAACACCTGCACGCCCGTGATGCTCTGGAGCACTACCGCAACGCCACTAAAGAGCAGCGCGAGCAGGAGCAGGCCCGTCACGAAGGACAGCTGCAGCAGTTGCAGATGGAATTGCGCCAGGCGCAACAAAGTGCACTGGTGCGTCAGGACGAGATCACTCAGTTGCATCGCGATAACGAACGCCTGCTCACGGAAAACCGTGGCACTCAGCGCGAACTGAGCCTGATGCAGGATCAGCTCAAGCACAGCAACCAGCGTCAGGATCAGTTGCTGGAGCAAGCCACTCGCGTCGACAACGAACGCACCCTCCTCCAGGAACGCCTGCGCGTGGCCCTGCTGGAAAGTCAGACGCTGAAACAGGATGCCGACGAACAGCGGCAGCTCAATCAGTCACTGGAAAAGGAACTGACCAAGACTCAGGCCAGCCTCGAGGACAGCTTGCGTCTGGCGGCTACCGTTGCGGCAGCGCCAGACACAGCCAAAGCGAAGGACGCTTAAGCGCCGACCGGCGTACGCATGGTGACGAACTCTTCGGCGGCCGTCGGGTGCACCCCGATCGTGTCGTCGAAGTCACGCTTGGTCGCGCCAGCCTTCAGCGCGATCGCCAAGCCTTGGACAATCTCCCCCGCGTCCGGACCGACCATGTGGCAACCGAGCACCTTGTCGGTCTTGCCGTCGACCACCAGTTTCATCAGGGTTTTCTCCTGACACTCGGTCAGCGTCAGCTTCATCGGGCGGAAGCGGCTCTCGTAAATCACCACTTCATGCCCCGCTTCCCGCGCCTCTTCTTCGGTCAAGCCGACAGTGCCGATGTTCGGCAGACTGAACACGGCGGTCGGGATCATCTTGTAATCCACCGGACGGTATTGCTCAGGCTTGAACAAGCGCCGCGCCACCGCCATGCCTTCGGCCAGTGCCACTGGCGTCAGTTGCACCCGACCGATCACATCACCCAGCGCCAGAATCGACGGCTCGCTGGTCTGGTATTGCTCGTCGACCTTGATGAAGCCCTTGTCGGTGAGCTGCACATCGGTGTTTTCCAGCCCAAGGTTGTCCAGCATCGGACGCCGGCCCGTGGCGTAGAACACGCAATCGGCTTCCAGCACGCGACCATCCTTGAGGGTCGCTTTCAGGCTGCCGTCAGGCTGTTTGTCGATGCGCGCGATGTCGGCGTTGAATTGCAGATCCATGCCGCGCTTGGTCAGCTCTTCCTGCAGATGCTTGCGCACCGAGCCATCGAAACCACGCAGGAACAGATCACCGCGATACAGCAGCGTAGTGTTCGCGCCCAGACCGTGGAAAATCCCGGCGAACTCGACAGCGATGTAACCACCACCGACCACCAGTACCCGCTTCGGCAGCTCTTTGAGGAAAAACGCCTGATTGGAACTGATCGCGTGTTCGTGCCCCGGGATTTCCGGAATCTGCGGCCAGCCACCCGTGGCAATCAGAATGTTTTTCGCGGTGAAGCGCTCACCGTTGACCTCGACCTCGTGCGGGCCGACGATCTTCGCGTGGGCTTCGTGCAGGGTCACGCCGCTGTTGACCAGCAGGTTGCGATAAATGCCGTTGAGGCGATTGATCTCGCGGTCCTTGTTGGCGATCAGGGTCGTCCAGTCGAAATTTGCTTCACCCAGACTCCAGCCGAAACCGGACGACTGTTCGAAGTCTTCGGCGAAATGGGCGCCGTACACCAGCAGTTTCTTCGGCACGCAGCCGACGTTGACGCAGGTGCCGCCCAGGTAACGGCTCTCGGCCACCGCCACTTTCGCGCCGAAACCGGCGGCGAAGCGCGCTGCACGTACACCGCCGGAACCGGCACCAATCACATAAAGGTCAAAATCGTAGGCCATTGCTATCTCCTCGGCAGGCCAACAGCATACCCGCCGCCGTCTATTGGGCAAGCGCCGTGAGCAGCTTTTCGCCCGTCTCGGCGAAGTCGGGAAATATCTCCAAATAATAATATTTCTTGTTTGTTACTAAATCGTCGTGCTGCGTCTCGTCTTTGAACCAATGGATTTTTTCCCTCGAAGACAAGGAGTCGGCTGCGATGTTCGCGCCCATTACCCGTTCCATGACCCTGACTGTCGGCTTGTTCAGCATGGCGTTGAGTCCCGATCTGCTGGCTGAAACCGATCCTGAAACAGCGCCACAATCCACCGCCCAGGCGCTGGAACTGGACGCCACCAGCGTCAGCGCCGAAGGCCTCGGCGTTAACACTGAAAACACTGATTCCTACACCACTGGCGCGATGAGCACCGCGACGCGGCTGAACCTGTCGATCAAGGAAACCCCGCAATCGGTGTCCGTGGTCACGCGCCAGCAGATGGATGATTTCAAGCTCGGTACCTTGTCCGAAGCCATGCGCCAGACCACCGGCATCGTTCGTGCAACACAACGACTCGGATCGGGTCAGCTATTCGGCGCGGGGTTACCCGATCAACAATTTCCAGATCGACGGAATGCTCAACACCTTCGGGCGCATGAAGTCAGACTCGGACACCATCATCTACGACCGCATCGAAGTGGTACGCGGCGCCACCGGCCTGACCACCGGCGCGGGTGATCCTTCAGCGACGATCAACATGGTGCGCAAGCGCCCGACTGCCCAGTGGCAGGCACTGGCCGGGGTCAGTGGCGGCAGCTACGACAACTACTACAGCTATGTCGATGTCGGCGGGCCGCTGGCCTTCGATGGTCGGCTGCGCGGGCGTACGGTACTGGCCTATCGCGACAGCCAGTCGTTCCGCGACAAATACGCGCTGCAGCGCGAGGTCGGCTACGGCATTCTCGAAGCTGATCTGACCGACTCCACGGTGCTTGCCGTCGGTTACGACTATCAGGACAAGCAGGTGCAAGGCACGTCCTGGGGGACGGTGCCGTACTGGAACGCCGACGGCAGCAAGGCCGGCCTAGGACGGTCGACCAACATGGCGACATCCTGGAGCTCCTGGCCGCTGAAGGACAAGACCGCGTTCGTTACCCTGGACCAGCAATTGGGTAATGGCTGGAAGCTGAAGGCCGCCTACACCCACCGCGAAAGTGATACCGACGGCAAGGTCTATTACGGCGGCTCCGGTTTTCCCGAGGCCGACCGCAGCGGCATGACGGCCTACATGGGGCACATGCTCGGCACGCAGAAAATGAGCGTGTACGACTTCAACCTGTCAGGGCCGTACCAGCTGTTCGGCCGCGAACACGAGATGATGTTCGGCTACGGCGAGGCGGAAAACCGCTCGACTTCGCCCTACGCCTTCAACAGTCCCCAAGCCGCCGACTACAGCAAGATCCGCGACTGGAAATACATGGGTGACATCGGCAAATTCGCCGACACTGTCACCAGCCTGCCGGGCGCGCGAGGCATCACTCGGCAAAAGGCCGGTTACCTCGCGACCCGTCTGAGCCTGACCGATGAGCTGCATGCAGTACTCGGCAGCCGCTATGGCAGCTGGGACGAATCCAGCACCGATTACTACTATGATGCGCAGCAAAAACTGACCAGCACCGATACCACCCATCAACGCCAGAATGATATCTGGACACCCTACGCCGGCCTGCTTTACGACCTGACGCCGGAGTACACGGTTTACGCCAGCTACACCGACATTTTCAAACCGCAGAGTAAGCGCGACAGCAAACGCAATTACCTCGACCCGGTGATCGGCAGCAACTATGAAGTCGGGCTCAAAGGCAGCCTGCTCGACGAACGCCTGAACCTGGCGACGGCAGTGTTCTGGAGCAAACAGGACAACGTCGCCGAGCGTGACAACTCGGCCCCCCCGGACCCGGTGAGCGGCGAGGAGTTTTTCAAGTCCGGCGGCAAGGGTAACAAGGTCAATGGCTTCGAGGCCGAAGTGTCCGGGGAAATTCTCAGCGGCTGGAACATGACCGCCGGCTACACCTACACCCATTCCGTCGACGGCGAAAAACAGCGCAGCAACACCGCTCAACCACTGAACATGCTGCGGCTGTCCACGGCCTATCGTCTGCCGGGCAACTGGCACGCATTGACCGTGGGTGGCGCGGTGAACTGGCAGAGCGACGTCTATGGCGCGGCTAACCGCCCGGTCGGGCGCGGCGCCAACGGCCGGATCATCACCGAACCGGCGCGGATCAACCAGGAGGCCTACACCGTGGTCAAGCTGATGTCGCGCTATGAGTTCGACAGGCATCTGTCGGCGTCGCTGAACGTCGATAACCTGTTCGACAAGAAGTATTACGACAACGTCGGCTTCTACAACGGCGTGTACTGGGGCGACCCGCGCACAGTGACGCTGAGCCTGGACTGGAAGCTCTGAGCGCACCGGTCCAACAAAACCCCTGTAGTGAGGGGATTCATCCCCGATGGGTCGCGAAGCGGCCCCACTCTCTCGGTGACGCGCAATGCGTCACCAAATCCCCTCGCCACCGCTGTTAACCCCGAGTTAATTCCCCGCCGGGACACTGTGCCCCGAGATCTGCTTCATGGACGAACGGCTCCGACGTTTTTCAGTAGGAGGCACCATGAAAACCACCACCGCCATTCTTGCCGGGCTACTCGCCCTCGGTTCCGCCAGCGCCTTTGCCGAGGGCGGCGCCGAACGCATGCGGCATTACTACGACAACTTCCCGGTCCACCACGCGCCAAGCGAACAGCCGACCGACAGCAAAGCAGCGGAACTGAAGGTTCCGAACGATCAGACCGCGCAAGTCACCGAGTCTTATCGCGACTGATTCACCGAGCAACCGATGGACCTCCGATGGCTCCGCTCTGGCCTCGGAGACGACAGTTGGGCGCCCTGTCCGGGGCGCCTTTTTTTATGCCTGCAGATCCTTGATCCAGAACAGCATACGGCCATGTTCCGGGTCGAACATGCCGGGGGCGAAGCCGAATTTGCGGTAGGAGTTCTGTGCCACCTCGTTGCCTTCGAGCACTTCCAGGGTGATCTTGCAGCAACCGCGCTGACGGCAGATTTCCTCGACCTTGCGCAGCATTTTCTGACTCAAGCCGAGGCCGCGAAATTTGCTCACGACCGCCACGTCATGGACATTGACCAGCGGCTTGCAGGCGAACGTCGAGAAACCTTCAAAGCAGTTCACCAGCCCTGCCGGCTCGCCACCGACGAACGCCAGCACACTGAACGCATGAGGCCTGCGCGCAAGTTCTTCCGGCACGCGACGCAACAGTTCCGGGTCAAGCGAATGGCCGCCGCCCATGGGATCTTCTGCGTAATGATTGAGCACGATGCCGATGGCTTCGGCGTGCAGTGGATTGGTGTAACTGGCTTGCAGCACAAGAATTTCTGCGGAATCCATTTCCATCCCCGATCATGGCCCCGGCGTGCAAAGTGCGCACCTGAAAGGCTGTTCGACCTTACCGCGAGGATGTTGCGGGCCACAACCGGATCTTTTGATTTCCAGGCTTCAGCGCCCCCAGATCAGCTCTTCGGTCCAGCCCAACTCGGCAAAATCCTGAGCACGCAACCCGCTCTCGCCGGCGCAGAAGAACTCATCCAGTTGCGGCGGTTTCACCGTGGTCGCGCTGAGCATCGCGTGCACCTGCCCACGATGATGAATCTGGTGCTCGAACAGGTGCGACAGCATACGCAAGCGACTGTCATGCTGCGGCGTTTCCCGGGCGATGGTGACGATCCGCCCCAGATCGGCATCGCGCAGTTGTTCGCAATAAGCGATCAGTCGACGATCGACGTGCGCCTGCTCTTCACGCAGCGCTGCGGCCTCGGTAAACGGCTCGTCATGGTTGAAAAACACATAGCAATCAGGATGCGGGTCGTCACCGCGCAACTCGCGTTCCAGTGCATCGACGTAGAACCAGTCGCACGTCAGGATGTGATTGAGGGTGAGGCGGATACTCGGAAAAAAGCTCGTTCGCGGCGCCGCCAGCTCAGCGGCGTCGAGCTGATTCCAGGCTTTGCCGAGGCGATGATTGGCCCACGCGTTCTGGTAGGCCATGGTCAGTAAATGATGCGACAGCGGTTGGCTCATACTCGCGCCCTCTTCGCTCAGGATTCGGCAAAACGCTGCAGCTGCATCTCCTGCAACCGGCTGAGGGTGCGCCGGAACGGGAATTCCAGATAACCCTCGGTGTACAGCGCCTCCATCGGTACCAGGGCCTCGATGTACAGCGGCACCTTACGGTCGTAACACTCGTCGACCAAAGCAATGAAGCGACGCACGCCGTCGTCGTGCACCGACAGTTGCGGCAACTCACGGTCACCGGCCACCACCTGCGCCGAGCCGTCCTCGGTGCCGCGAGCGATGCGCCCTTCGCGTTTCTGCGCGCTGAGGTTCGGCACGTCGCTCAACAGAATAGACCGATAGTTGTCGCACAGTGCGATGAAATCCATCGCGGCAAATGGTTGCTCGCAGAGATCGGCATAGCGGCACCAGAGCACCGTCGCACCGGCTTGCACCACGTTCAGCACACGATGGCCGACGGGCACCGGCTCGGCGCTGGCGGGCTGCCCGGCGTTGAGTGACTGGAAGACCTGCTCCAGAGCACTGCCCTGTCCCGGCGCAGCGACAAAATAGCGCTGCTGACCCGCGCCCGGATGCAGGCGATGATCCTCGGCACCATTTACCGCCACCACTTGCATGTGCGCCTTGATCGCGGCAATCGCCGGGACAAACCGGTCGCGGTTGAAGCCGTCGGCGTACAGCTCATCCGGCGGCAGGTTGGAGGTGCAGACCACCACCACGCCTTCGTCGAACATCACCTGAAACAGCCGCCCGAGAATGATCGCATCGCCGATGTCGTTGACGAACAGTTCGTCGAAGCACAACACCCGTACTTCCGCCGCCAACTCTTTGGCCAACGCCCGCAACGGATCGGCGATGCCAGTGAGCTGGAACGAGCGCTGATGCACCCAGCCCATGAAATGATGAAAGTGTTGACGTCGGGCCGGCACCCGCAGGCTCTGATAAAACTGATCCATCAACCAGGTCTTGCCGCGCCCGACCGGGCCCCACAAATACACGCCAGTGACCGACCGGGCACCGGTATGTAAGGCTTCATGGCATTTTTGCAGCGCCCAGACCGCATGCTCCTGGGCTTCATCCTGGATGAACCCCTTGTGCTCGATCGCGTGTTGCCAGGCGCTTAAAGGAGAGTCGAAAGTCATGCGCGGCAGTATGCCACGATGTCCCTGAAAAACAGGTGCCCTTTTGTGGGAGCGGGCTTGCTCGCGAAGGCGCCGGGGCAGCCAACATCACCGTTGAATGACACACCGCATTCGTGAGCAAGCCCACTCCCACATGGGTTCTGTGGGGAGTCGAAGATCGACTGTATATCTCGCGACCTCAAAACAGCGTGCAGGAACTGCCTGGAATACAACCCCCTGTGGGGAGTCGAAGATCGACTGTATATCTCGCGACCTCAAAACAGCGTGCAGCAACTGCCTGGAATACAACCTCCTGTGGGAGCGGGCTTGCTCGCGAAGGGGCCGGGGCAGCCAACATCACCGTTGAATGACACGCCGCATTCGTGAGCAAGCCCACTCCCACATGGGTTCTGTGGGGAGTCGAAGATCGACTGTATATCTCGCGACCTCAAAACAGCGTGCAGCAACTGCCTGGAATACAACCTCCTGTGGGAGCGGGCTTGCTCGCGAAGGCGTCAGGTCAGCCAGCAGCATCGTTGTATGACACACCGCTTTCGTGAGCAAGCCCACTCCCACATTGGCTTTGCGGTGTTTTAAAGGTCGACTTTGTGTCGAGCGGCGTAGAGGCAGAGCATTTCCATTGCCAGGGTGGCCGCTGCCAGCGACGTCACGTCCGCATGGTCATAGGCCGGCGCCACTTCCACCACGTCCATGCCCACCAGATTGATCCCGCGCAACCCGCCGAGGATTTCCAGCGCCTGCAGCGTGCTCAACCCGCCACACACCGGAGTGCCGGTGCCCGGGGCAAAGGCCGGATCCAGGCAATCGATATCAAACGTCAGGTACACCGGGTGATCGCCGACCCGCGCGCGAATCGCCTCGACAATCGCTTCGCAGCCACGCCGATGCACCTGGCGGGCGTCGAGCACGGCAAAGCCCTGATGATCGTCATTGGTGGTGCGCAAACCGATCTGCACCGAGCGCGCCGGATCCACCAGCCCTTCCCTGGCCGCGTGCCAGAACATGGTGCCGTGATCGACGCGTTTGCCGCCCTCGTCCGGCCAGGTGTCGCTGTGCGCATCGAAGTGGATCAGCGACAGCGCGCCGTGTTTACGCGCATGGGCCTTGAGCAGCGGATAGGTGATGAAATGGTCGCCGCCAAACGTCAGCATGGCGCTGCCAGCTTGAAGAACGCGTTCGGCGTGAGCCTCGATGCTTTCCGGGATGGTGTGCGGCGACCCGTAATCGAAATCGCAGTCGCCGTAGTCGATCACCGCCAGATGATCGAACGGATCGAACGCCCACGGCCAGTGGCGTTCCCAGGCGATCCCGGTGGATGCCGCGCGAATCCCCCGTGGCCCGAAGCGTGCGCCCGGGCGGTTGCTGGTGGCGGTGTCGAACGGAACCCCGCTGACCGCCACGTCGACGCCGCGCAAATCACGGCTGTAGCGGCGACGCATGAAACTGGTGATCCCGGCGTAGGTGCTTTCGGCGGCAGTGCCGTACAGGCTGTCACGGGTCAGGGCTTGGTCGTTGAGCATCGGCACGTCCATCGGTGTGCTCCTTTTGTTATTGATGGCTACGGAAAGTGGTCCACAGACGCGTGCGCTGACGCATGTCCTTGAGGCTCATGCTGCGGTCGGCGTACAAGCGATCGCGCATTTCGGCGGGTGGATAGATGTCTGGATCGTTACGCACCGCCTCATCCACCAGCGGCGTCGCGGCCTGGTTGGCGGTGGCGAAAAACAGCGTATTGGTCAGCTCGGCCACCGACTCGGGGCGCAGCATGAATTCGATGAACGACCGCGCCGCTTGCGGGTTTGGCGCGTCCTTGGGAATGGCCAGATTGTCCTGCCAGATCAACGTGCCTTCGCGCGGAATCCGGTAGGCGACTTCGTAGGCTTTGTTGGCCTTGTGCGCCTGATCGGCGGCCATGCTCACGTCGCCGTTGTAGGTCAGCGCCAGACAGACACTGCCATTGGCCAGATCGTTGATCTGCCGGCCGGTGGCGACATACAGCACCGACGGCTGGAGTTTCTGCAACAAGGCTTCGGCGGCGGCCAGATCATGCTTGTCGGTGCTGTAGGGATCCTTGCCGAGGTAATGCAGCGCCAGACCAATGACTTCCTGCGGCGAATCGAGCACGGCAATCCCGCAGTCCTTGAGTTTGCTGGCGTACTCGGGTTTGAACAGCAGATCGAGGCTGTTCAGCGGCACGTCCGGCAAGCGCTTTTTCACCGCCTCGACGTTCAGCCCCAACCCGAGTGTGCCCCAGGTATAAGGCACGGCGTAGCGATTGCCGGGATCGACGGCGGCGAGTTTTTCCAGCAGATCGGGATCAAGATTGGCGTAGCCCCGGAGGCCTTCATGCGGGATTTCCTTCAGCGCGCCCGCTGCCAAACCCCGGGCCAGCACGCTGGACGACGGCACCACCACGTCATAACCGCTGCCGCCGGTCAGCAGTTTGGTTTCCAGCACCTCGGACGTATCGAAGGTGTCGTAGCGCACATGAATGCCAGTCTCCTGCTCGAAACGCTGCAGCGTCTGCGCCGGCACGTAATCGGCCCAGCTGTAAAGATTGAGGGTTTTGTCCTCCGCCTGGGCATTGAGGGCCACGGACAGCAACAGCGCGGGAAAACATAGCTTGAACACGGGAGCCATGACGAACACCTGACCGGAGGAAGTGGTGGCAGGATGCGCCGTCGGATACATTGCAGAAATATCAAGTTTGTTAACCTGACTTTATCCCGGAGTAATGTAATGCTCGGTCAGCTTCACGACCTCGATTTGCAGTTGCTGCGCCTGTTTGTGCGGGTCGTGGAATGTGGCGGCTTCAGCGCGGCGCAAGGTGAGCTGGGCCTGAGCCAGTCGAGCATCAGCCAGCAAATGGCCAAATTGGAAACCCGCCTCGGCTATCGCCTGTGCAGCCGCGGCAAAGGCGGTTTCAACCTCACGCCCAAGGGTGAGCACCTGCTGATCGCGATTCGCGCCCTGTTCCAGTCCATCGAGACGTTCCGGCATCAATCCAACGGCGTCGCTGGACGGCTGATCGGTGAGGTGCGGTTGGGCCTGTCCGAGGCAGTTGATCAGTCGGTGCTGCTGCGGGTGGCAGATGCGATCCGGCGCTTTCGCGAGCGCGATGAGTCGGTGCGCATCGAGTTGATCAGCGCGATGCCCGGCGAGATGGAGCGCCTGCTGCTGCAACAGCGACTGGATCTGGCCATTGGTTATTTCTCTCAAGTGCAGAGCGCGTTCGATTACCGCGAACTGTTCCGGGAAACCCAGCATTTGTATTGCGCGCAGGGGCATCCGCTGTTCCGCGTGGATGAGCCGGATGACGCGGCGTTGCGGGCCTGCGACCGGGTGGATCATCCGTATCGGTTCATGCGCACGGGCGAGCCGTTCCCGGACAAGCGCTTTTCCGCGCGTTCGGAGCAGGTCGAGGGCACCCTTGCTTTTATTCTTTCCGGCAAGCATGTCGATTATCTGCCCGATCACTACGCGCGCGTCTGGGAGGACAAGGGCTTGCTGCGCGCGCTGCGGCCTGGGGAATTGAGTTTCGAAGTGGCGTTTCATCTGGCCCGGCACCGGGCGCAGCTGCCGGGGGATGCGCAGAAGGCGTTTGAGGAGGATTTGCTCGCAGCCTTCACCTGAAAAATTTCTGCCAGCAAATAACCCTGTAGCGAGGGAATTTATCCCCGATGGGCGCGAAGCGGCCCGGCTCTTTGGTATTCAGGAGCTGGGCCTGCTACGCAGTCCATCGGGGATAAATCTCCTCACCACAGAAACAGCAACCAGTTCAAACCCCGTATTTCTTGACCTTTCAGGCAATTTTTGCTCGTTGCCCTCGCCGTCCTCTTCCGGCATCCTGCGCCTCCATTTTCTGACCCGGCCCCGCCTCACGGCGCGCAAAACACCATGACCGCCTCTGAAAAAGTCCCGCGCAACAACGATCTGCTCTACGGCCTCAACGACCGTCCGCACCTCACCGCCACCGTCTTCGCTGCGCTGCAACACGTGTTGGCGAGCTTCGTCGGCATTATCACCCCGACCCTGATCATGGGCGGCGCCCTCGGTCTGCAAAGTGAAATTCCGTACCTGATCAGCATGGCGCTGTTCGTTTCAGGCCTCGGCACGTTCGTTCAAGCCAAGCGTTTCGGCCCGGTTGGTTCCGGTCTGCTGTGCCTGCAAGGCACCAGTTTTTCCTTTATCAGCGTGATTCTCAGCGCCGGATTCATGGTCAAGGCCCGGGGCGGCGGCACCGATGAAATTCTCTCGACGATCTTTGGCGTGTGCTTTTTCGCCGCGTTCATCGAAGTGGTGCTGAGCCAGTTCATCGGCAAACTGCGGATGCTGATCACCCCGGTGGTCACCGGCACCATCATCACCTTGATGGGCCTGTCGCTGATCAAAGTGGCGATGACCGACATCGCCGGCGGCTTCGGTGCGGCGGATCTGGGCGCGGCCAGCCATGTGTTTCTGGCGGCGTTGGTGATCGGCACTATCGTTGTGCTGAACCGTGTCGACGTGCCGTTTCTGCGCCTGGGCGCGATCGTCATCGGCCTGACCCTCGGCTACGTGGTCGCTTGGCTGATGGGCACGGTGGATTTCGCCTCGATGCCCGAAGTGCCGCTGGTCAGCGTGCCGGTGCCGTTCAAATACGGCTTCAATTTCGACTGGGTGGCGTTCGTGCCGGTGGCGGTGATCTTCCTGGTTTCGCCGCTGGAAGCGGCCGGTGACCTGACCGCCAACTCGATGATCTCGCGGCAACCGGTCAAGGGTCCGCTGTACATCCGCCGAATCAAATCCGGTCTGCTCGCCGATGGCCTCAACTCGGCGATGGCAGCGGTGTTCAACAGCATGCCGATGGTCACGTTCGCGCAGAATAACGGCGTGATCCAGTTGACTGGCGTGGCCAGCCGCTACGTGGCGTTCTTCATCGCCGGCCTGCTGGTGCTGCTGGGGCTGTTCCCGATGATCGGCGCGGTGCTGCAACTGATGCCTAAACCGGTGCTCGGCGGCGCTGAACTGGTGATGTTCGGCACCGTGGCCGTGGCCGGGATCAAAATCCTCGCCGAGGCCGGCCTGCATCGGCGCAACATGTTGATCGTGGCGATCTCCCTGGGCATGGGCCTGGGCATCGCCGCGGTGCCGGAAGTGCTGCGCGAGTTGCCGCAAGCGCTGCGTAACATCTTCGAATCGCCGATCACCGTCGGTGCGTTGTGCGCTATCGTGCTGAATATCTTCCTGCCGGAAGAATTCATTGAGCTGGAAGAAGACGATTTCGATCCGGAAGCGTCGATTCTGCAGGTCATGGAAAACCCCGATCTGCCGGCCAAAGCTGAACCTGCAACGGCCGCGGCGGTCGCACAGTTGAACCGCTGACGCTGCGCCATGAAAAAAGGGCTGAGCCGGCAACGGTTCAGCCCTTTTTCGTTGAGAGACTGTTTATGCGCCGCGTCCACGCCGTCATCCTGTCCCTGCTACTGTTGTCCCTGAGCGCCTGCGCGCTGTTTCCCAACCGCGATCCGGTGAACATCAACGTGGTCGGCCTCGAACCGTTGCCGAGCCAGGATCTGGAAGTGCGTTTCGCGATCAAGTTGCGGGTGC
The DNA here is from genome assembly GCF_004526365.1 of Pseudomonas sp. S150. Taxonomy (NCBI): domain Bacteria; kingdom Pseudomonadati; phylum Pseudomonadota; class Gammaproteobacteria; order Pseudomonadales; family Pseudomonadaceae; genus Pseudomonas; species Pseudomonas sp. S150. Next base: position 3,550,180 of record NZ_CP038207.1, on the reverse strand, counting down.
AGAACCCCAATGAGACGGCCATCGATTACAACGGCATCGCCCTGGATCTGGAGGTCAATGGCCGTCCACTGGCCTCGGGCGTCAGCGATCAGACCGGCTCGATCCCGCGCTTCTCGGAAACCGTGGTCAGCGTGCCGGTCAGCGTTTCCGCGTTCTCGGTACTGCGCCAGACTCTGGGTTTGAGCCAGACACAAACCCTCGACAACCTGCCCTACGTGCTGCGCGGCAAACTCGCGGGCGGCGTGTTCGGCACCATGCGTTTTGTCGACAGTGGCAAGCTGAGTTTGCCGAAGGCCACTGCTGCGACGTGGTAACCCACTAAACACACAAGTCTCCTGTAGGAGTGAGCCTGCTCGCGATAGCGTCACGTCAGTCAATAAAGGTGTTGGCTGATCTGACGCCATCGCGAGCAGGCTCACTCCTACAGGTTTTGTGTCGGCGCGGAAGTTATGCGGTGAAGCGTACGCCGGGTTTGGCCCGCTCATCGACACTCAGCTCAAACACATCCGGCCGCGCATAGTGGCCGACCACGTCATAGTCGTACCGCGCCCGCACCAGCTCATCAGTATCGATCTCAGCCGTCAGCAACCCGGCCTCGCCACGTAGCGGCCCGGCCAGCACATCGCCCATCGGCCCGACAATCACACTGCCGCCGGCAATCAGCGGCCGATCCGCCGGCCAGTTGGCAATCTCCACGCCCAGCTCGTTCGGCGAGGCCTGCACCTGACAGGCGCTGACCACAAAGCAGCGGCCCTCGTGGGCGATGTGACGCATGCTGACCTGCCACATCTCGCGCTCGTCCACGGTCGGCGCGCACCAGACTTCAATGCCCTTGGCGTACATCGCCGTGCGCAGCAGCGGCATCATGTTTTCCCAGCACACCACCGCGCCGAGTTTACCGACCTGAGTGTCGAGCACCGGCAGCGTCGAGCCATCACCCTTGCCCCAGATCAGCCGTTCGGTGCCGGTCGGCATCAGTTTGCGATGCTTGGCCACCAGCCCCGCTTGCGGATCGAAATACAGCGCCGTGCAATACAACGTGCTGCCGGCACGCTCGATCACGCCAATCACCAGATTGGCCCCGGTGCGCGCCGACAAACCGGCCAGTGCCTCGGTTTCTGCCCCCGGCACGTCAATGGCGTTGGCGAAGTAGCGGGCGTAGGCCTCACGCCCCTCGGGCAAGCGATAGCCCAACTGCGTGCCGAAGCCCTCACCTTTCGGATAGCCACCGAGCAACGCTTCAGGCATCACCACCAGTGCCGCGCCGGACTCGCTGATCGCGTCTTCCCAGCTCAGGATCTGTTCCAGAGTTTCAGCCTTGCCACCGGGCAAGGCGCCAATCTGCAGGGCGGCGACGATTGATTTGGGCATTGCGGTCACTCCATCGGGTTCAAGTGTTGCCGATTCTGCGGCGGCGCGGGATCATGAATAAACACCGATTCACTGCTGAATGATATGAGCCAAATGAATATCGCAACCGTCGACCTCAACCTGCTGAAAGTCTTCGAAGCCCTGCATGAGGAGTCCAGCGCCAGCCGTGCGGCGCTGCGTCTGGGCGTGACGCAATCGGCGGTCAGCGCGGCGTTGCGCCGGTTACGCGAGGTGTATGGCGATCAATTGTTCGTGCGCACTGGTCGCGGGTTGGCGCCGACGCTCAAGGCCAATCAACTGAAACCGGTGGTCAGCGAGGCGCTGAACAAATGTCGGCAGAGCCTGGCGATGGTCGATCCGGCGGCCCACCACTATGACGGCCGATCAGTCACCGTGGGCCTGTCGGATGATTTCGAAATCGCTTATGGCCGGCGCCTGATCGAAGCCATTGCTCGCAGCGCGCCCAAGCTGCGGCTGATCTTCCGCCAGACCCACAGCCAGATCGTCGCTCGCGCCCTGATGGAGCGCAGCATCGACCTGGCGATCACCGCCGGTGGGTTCGCCGAGCGTCTGCTCAGTCGTTCAGGTGCTGGGCGAAGGGGATTATGCGTGCCTGGTCGATCCGGGCAGTCTGGCGCCCGGCCAACAGCGCATCGATTTGCCGGAGTTCGTCGCGCGCGAGCACATTCTGGTGTCCTCGGGCGGTTTTATCGGCATCACCGATGAGGGGCTGGCGGCGCTGGGTCTGAGCCGGCGCGGGTCTGCGCCTCGACCACGCACTTTGCCGCGCTGCCGCATCTGCTCAAGGGCAGCGGCGCGGTGGCAACCATCCCCCGCCATGCCGCTCAGGCCATTGCCGAGCTCAGCGGACTGGTGCTGCTGCCCTGCCCGCTGGCGTTGCCGCGTTACCCGATCGAACTGGGCTGGCGCACCAGCACGCAGATCGATCCGGTGGTGATCAAGGTGCGTGAGGCGATTGTCGGTTGTTTCAACGCGGACTGAGGCGGGTGTTACTTGTTGGCTGCCATCAGTCGATTGACTTCACTGCGCACCATGTTGGCGAATTCCGGCGGGGACATGCCATCCAGCTCGGCGCGCACCCACTCGGCCCATTTGCCCTTGCGCTTGGAGCGTTCGCCGAACAACCGCGCGGCTTCGCCTTTGGCTTTGCCCAGATTGTTCTGCCAGAGTTCGAACAGACGGGATTTCTCGTCTTCCAGCGCTGCGCGCTCGGCGAGGGATTTGTCGGCCAGATTGAAACTCATGGGGAAATACCTGCTGCGTAAAATGGCGACATCTTACACGCTCGGCGGAAATCTCCCGCGCAGGTTTTTCTTTCGCACCTAAAATCAGTGCAACTTTTCAGTCAGCGCCACACTCCATTGATCACTGTTCATCCATCTGCAAGGAGTCACCCAATGGCCCGCAAATCCCGCGTGCAAGCCGTCGAAGACCAAATCAAGGATCAAGCCTTCAGCGAACTTCAGGCTTTGATCGAAGAGTCCGACAAACTGCTCAAGAGCAGCGCCTCACTGGTGGGCGAAGAAGCCGAGACCCTGCGCGGACAAATCGCCCTGAAACTGCAACAGGCACTGGATTCCGTATCGAGCGTGCGTGAGCGCACCAAACCGGCGGTCGAGGCTACCGAGAGCTACATTGGCGGCCATCCATGGCAGACCGTGGCGATTTCCGCCGGTTTCGGTCTGGTGGTGGGCCTGCTGCTCGGTCGTCGTTAAGTGACATTTGCCTGATCCCATTCTGTGGGATCAGGCAGTAAACCTGTGGCGAGGGAGCTTGCTCCCGCTGGACTGCGCAGCAGTCCCCTATTCTCAAGCAGATAAAAGGGGATCGCTTCGCAATCCGGCGGGAGCAAGCTCCCTCGCCACATGGGTTATCTGACAATTATTCCCCGGCCAATTCGCCCAACTGCGCCAGCGTCTGCTCCTCCAGCACAATCCCCTCGGCCAGCGATCTGGCCCGCTGCAAATGCCGACGATCACCCGGCAAGCGCTTCAACCCCACCCCATGCATCTGCCGCACCAGTTCTTCGCTGCGCTCGGCAAAGCTCTGCCCGGCGGACTTGCTCGGGTCGATGACGATCAGCAACTGCCCGGTCCACGGGGTCTTGGCCCCGGGATGGTTCGACCAGTCGAACTCGAAGGAGAAATTGCCCCCGGTCAACGCCGCCGCCAGCAGCTCGACCATCATCGACAGCGCCGACCCCTTATGCCCGCCAAACGGCAGCAGTGCGCCGCCTTCAAGAATGGCTTTCGGATCCTGCGTCGCCTGCCCAAGACCATCCACGCCCATTCCGGCGGGCAGACGTTCGCCCTTGCGCGCCGCGATCTGCACATCACCGTGAGCGATGGCGCTGGTCGCCAGATCAAAGACAATCGGCGCACCACCGGCCCGCGGCGCGGCAAAGGCAATCGGGTTGGTGCCGAACAGCGGCCGATCGGCGCCATGCGGCACCACGCAGGTCATGCTGTTGACCACGCTGAGCGCCACCAGCCCTTCTTCGGCAAACGGCTCGACGTCCGGCCACAGCGCCGCAAAATGATGGGAATTGCGAATCGCCAACACCGCGATCCCGGCGTTGCGCGCCTTTTCCACCAGCAACGAGCGGGCTGCGGCCAGCGCGGGCTGGGCGAAACCGTTGTCGGCATCGACTCGCACGAAACCCGAGGCTACGTCCTCGACTTGCGGCACAGCCTGACCATTGACCCAACCGCTATTGAGGGTCGAAACATATCCGGGGATACGGAACACGCCATGACTGTGCGCACCGTCGCGTTCGGCACCGGCGCAGTTGGCAGCCAGAGTGCGGGCGACGGACGCCGACGTACCGTGGCGCAGGAAAACCTTTTCAAGCAATTGCGTCAGCGCTTCGAGCGAGAGTGTGGACGCAACGGGGGAAGACACGGAATCGTGTGGCGCAGACATCTGAAGCTCCAGACTAATTATTGGAGGGAACAACAGCGTACGAACAGCTTGCCCAGCGATTAACCACGCCCGGTACGGGTGCTGTCAACCGTTGTGGTGCCGGCTTGTCGCGGCTAGCACATTGCGCTGCCGCTGGTGCGGTAACTATGTACCACCTCTGTTATCGATCCGGTCTTTAGTCTCGTGTCTCAATTTACCGGTGCACCGGACGGTGCCCTGAACGAGACCCGATGATGCCTGCTCCCATTCCTCCCCTGCTGTTCCAGCCCATCCTCAACTCCCCCGGATCGTGGCGCGAACTCGGCAATCTCCATCACTTGTCCAGCGCGGACTTCCAATGGTTGAGCCACGTGCAACTGGCGACCCACGCACTGCGCAGTCAGCAGACCCCGCCCATGCTTGCCCAGCGCATCCTGCTCAATACCAATGGTGCGCCAGCGGTGCCTCTGGCCGGCAGTTTCATACTCAGTGCCACCCCGGATGATCACGGGATCCTGTTGTACACACCTTTCGCCGGGCTGAAAAAACATGCCAGCCTCACCGCCCTGACCGCGCACCTGGAACAGCGTCTGAACAGCGCCAGCGAGGATGATCGGCTGCTGGCGTTCCTCGCCCTTTCCCAACGCAAACGACTGGCAGAACAGCACGGCATCAGCGTGACCTACCAGCTTGTCGAGGGCGATATCTTCGAAGATCAACGCGCCGTCATCGAGCATTGCCAGCAGCTCAACACGCAAGCGATGCTTGATGAATTGATGCAACTGCCCGAACTTGGCAGCCTGCTTCAGACCATTACCGACGAACTTCTGACGCCGACGATGCGCGGCGTCGACCAGACACACACGCGCGTGAACCTGTACGCGACCACGACCGCAACCGGCCCGGCATCGGCAGACCTCGCTTCGCGGCACGGGCTTGAAGCGCTGTCGCTTGGCGATGCGCTGCTGTTGCACTATCGCCACACCGGATGGCCGGTTGGCCAGACCCATGAGTTTTCGCACCCGAGTCGGACATTCCTGGCCAGTGATCAGCAACACTGGGAGACAGCCGTCACCACGGCATCAGGCAAACTGCTGGTGCTGCTGTACCAGCAAATGGAGCGCTACTGGAATGGGCCCAGTGCTAATGGGGCCTCGCGGCGCGACGTATTGGCGCAGATCATTCGGCAGCAGGCGCTGGCGGACTTTTTGCTCAAACGCGAGTCTGGCATCATCGATCAGCGCCAATTCGACAGCCTGCTGACGTCGCTGGGTTTCAGTGAAAGTCTGGCACCTCGCGCGGCCGTGGAAACCGTGCGTTTATGGGAGCACCAGGCAAACTTCGTGGAGCTGGCCGGCGCGCTGATGATCGGCCATTCCGAAAGCTGCCTGTATACCCCGACGCACGGCTTGCAGGTGCTCAAGGACTACGCAGATCTAAAATCCATGCTGCTCGGCAAGTTCGCCAGCCCCGGGCACGAAGACGAACTCTATGGTCTGCTGAGTCTCGAAGAGCGCCAGCGCTTCCTCGGTTTCGACCGGCCGCAGGTTTCCGGCAAATCGATCGCCGGAGACATGTTCAGCGTACTGCTCGAATTGATCATCACACCAAGCAACGACAGAACATCGACTATGCCTTGCAGTTGTACCGGCACAGCGACGGCGTCGTGGATATCCGCGCACTGTTCGATAAGGCCCTGGACATCCGCTCGATGCTCCACGAGCGCCTTGTCACCCTGGATGCTCGCGGGCGCTGGAGCACCCGGCCGATGCTCACCGGCAACCCATTGCCTTCAAGGGTGCTGGCGGACACCGCCGCAGCCGAAGTGCGCAAGTTCGCCAGCATCATGCCAACCATCGCCGCAGACTTCACCGCCCAGCCGTTGACCGTCACAGCGCTGCAGCGTACCTACCTGCAAGGTATCGCAGCGAAGCTGGCGCACGCCCTGTCTGTCGGCATCAATGGCGAAGCACGGTTGAGAGTCCTGGACGGAACGCTAAGCCGTCATGCGCAAGCCCTGGTCGACACCGTGTTCAATCCGGATCACCCGGATCGCAGCCACCGCAAGGCACTCAACGGGATTCGGCCGGATGCCTGGTCATTGACGTTACAGGTCGCCGGTGAGAGCGAAGTGCTGCCGCTGGCCAACTGCGTCCTGCTCACGGAACGCGGTGGCCTCGATACGCAGCACTCTGGACGCGCGATTTTGTGGACCCCGGCTCTGGGCCTGGAAGTCTTCCGCTCGATCGAGCACGCCAGACAGGTTTTGAGCCAGCGGCTGCTGGATCCGCAAAAACGCCTGGCGCTGCTGGAAAACCTTTCACCCCTGCACCAGAGGTTCCACCAACACTACACACTGGGACGGTTACAGCTGATCAGCGGCAATGTATTGCAGGATCGCACCGAATCAACGATCGAACATTTTCTCCAGCGCTGTGAACAGGTGCGGGGCCGCCAATGGCCAAAGCTGCGCGAAACCCAGATCCTCAAGACGTTGAGTGAGCAAGTCGTGGAGACCAATCTGCAACGCGCCAGCGCTCTGGCGCAGGCCCTCGCTAAACAGCATTCACTGCCTGCCTGGCTGGGAATGGCCAGGCTTGACGATCAGCAGTTGCACCTGGAACTGCTGGAACAGTGGCGTCACAGCGTCATCGACGATGAGGATTATCTCCACGCGCTGCCAACCTTGCGTGATTACATCCGGCAGACCCTAAAGACGCTGCTGAGCACCCGCTTGCACAGGCAGGATCTCGACCCCGAACAGATCACCGTCACTCCCGCGCTGAGCCTGATCGGGTCTGCAATGAGCCTGACCGATTTCGCCTTGAACCATGCGCATATTGCCCAGGACACTGCATTCTCCCTAAGTTCGCGCACCAACCGGGCGCTGCCGACCGGACTCGACCAACAAGCGGTCAGGAGCCTGCTGTTGTCCTTGAACGTTGCGACAACATTTGCCAATAAAATCACCTCGGTGTTGTCCGCGAATGACGTCGACGCCGAACAACGCAAGCTGCGTTTCATCCAGCAACTACCCTGGCAACTGCTGCAACATGCCCATCAGTTACAACTGCAACAACGCTTGTCGACAAAAGCCTTCGACTTGATTACACAGGTGCTCGACATGCCCGATGCCGTCGCTCGTGCGACCGTGCAAGGGGCCGATGCGATTGTCCGGCCGTTGGCGCTGATCAAGACCGCCGGGGCATCCGCGATCAAGGCGCTGGGGCTGTACTTGATCGGCCCTGCGGAAAAACCCGGCCCTCAGGTGCTTTATGCGCCCTACCATGGAGAGCACGCATTCAGTGAGTTCGAGGACGAGGCAGCAGTGATCGCCGCGCTGAATACGCCGGGCTCACTGCAGGACCTGCTGCTGCGCCGCTTGCCGGAAAGTCAACGTTCGATCTTCGGCGCGTTGTTCAAGGCGAGCAGCGGCCAGACGAGCGAGATGACCCTGGCCACCACCCCGATCAACGGCAACTTGCTGCTGCAGTTGTTCGAAGACAATCTGACCTTGTTGCCACACTTGCTGAGCAGCCATTCGCTGCCATCGGCGCAGGCGGATTGGGACGCCGCGAAGCACCTGTTCAGTTCAGGCTTCCAGCGGATCCGGGGCCTGCTGCCGGGCAAGCTCGCCTATGTGCAGTTTCTCTGGCAAAGCTACCAGGATTTTCTGGACTCGGCCGAAGCATTGCAGGATCACCACTGGAAACGTGCGCTGCAAACCTTTGTCGCCGGCGCAGCGGAGATGATCAGTCTCGGGCGACTGGCGCTGGAGTCACGTCTGGAATCTCAAGCCGTGGCAGCGCCGCAACCACTGCAGCCAACCACGCTGAGCGCCCCCGTCCTTGCGCAGACAAAGCCGACCGATCCGCTGCGCACCTCGCTGCAGACATTCGAAGCTCCGACTATCGCCCTGAAGGATCTGACTCACGATGCTGCCGAGGGCACGTATCAGGATCTGACAACCAAAGCGACTTACGCCCCTATCGCCGGCAAAGTCTATCCCGTGGAGCGGCCGGGAGCCGTCTGGCAGATCAAAGGCGCCGAGCAGCCAGGCCCGGTGTTGCAACACACCGCTTCCCGGCAACTGGTGCTGGACCCGGATCGCCATACCGTGCATTTCGGCAAGGCCATGTCGACGATGCTCAACCATTACGCCACCCATCGCCAGGCGCGGTACATGCTGAATATCGAAGCGCAAGGCATGGAAGAAATCCGCGCCCGCCATCCGGAGAAAGCCCGCATGTTGATCGAGGCAATTGATCTGGCCCGGCATTACGCGTTCAACAGCCTGCACAATCTTGCGCAGCTGAGAAACTATGTGCCGGGCACCCGCCTCGATACTTTTCTCAAGTCTTTTTTTGACGTGCAACGGATTGATGCCGACATTCTCGACAAGCTGAAGCAGGCCATCGTGCCGATCTGTGATGCCTTGGTCGATCCAACAGAAGACCTGTTGAACACCAGTCGCTTTGTGGTCGGCTCGAACAGACACAGCAGCTCGGGTGTAATCGCCTTTGTGCTGGGTGGCGATTTACTCAAGAAAGTCCATTTCACCGAAAAGTTCTTCAATCAAGGGCTGGATTGGTACAACACAGGCCTGACCGAACCGTTCAATGTTGACGGGCATGCACGGGCAGCGACGCTGATCCACGAGTTTTCCCATCAATTCAGCAAGACCGTCGACATTGCCTCCCTGGAAGCGCGGCGCCCGTTTGCTGATCTGATTGCTACGGTGACCGGTTACGGAGCTGCCCGCAAACAGGTACAGACACGATTTCAGCGCGAAGCACTGTCACTGTCCACGCGCCGTGAAGAGCTGTTTTCGCGCTGGAGCGACAACCTTCAGGAGTGGCTCGATATCGACGAGTTTGAGGGCATGGAACATGTGCGCAGGGAAGTTCTCAAGACCACGGGGACGAGGAATCTCGAGGACGCGCGAACGGCATTTCTCAGCCCGACCAACCCGCATCCACGCATCGACACCATATTGCGCAATGCCGATTCGATCGCCTTTCTGATTTGCGAAATGGGCCGCCAGCTGGATCCGGTAACCCAACCTCACGGAGGGCTCAACTGAGATAAAAAAAATGCGCAGGCGGTTGGCCTGCGCATGGTTCATCGCTGGGTGAACTCAGTCTTTCTGGTCACGCAATACATTGCCCGAGGCGCCATCGATGCGGAATTCATACACCGAACCGTCGGCCTTGCGGCCCTCGCCTTTCCAGTAGCCGTCATTGTCGGCCTCGATTTCATAGACTTCGACGTAACCGGCCTTGGTTTTCACGATCTCGATAGCCTTTTCGATGGTGACCCAGCCCGCACCGGGACGATCAGCCATGGCGGCACCGGCGCTGAACAAAGCGGCGGTGGCGATTGCAGCGGCTAAGGTTTTTTTGATCATTTTTTCACTCCATTTGTGGATGATGTTCCTCTGATGTCCTGTTTTTGGGCGTCTGACGGAAAAATAAGTTCCACTTTGATGGGCAATTGCCATGACGGATGTTCTCGGCGCAACGCCCGCAAGGTTAGAATGCAGCAAATCAGGACGAGTCAATGACCCAAGAATCCCTCTCGGAAGCCGAATACGATGCGATCACCGATGCCGCCGCGCACTGGTGCATGCGTCTGCACGCCGTAGACTGCTCCGCCGAGGAGCGTCTGGCTTTCGAGCAATGGCGCGATGCGCATCCGCTGCATGCATTCGAATACGAAGCGATGCTGGAGATCTGGGACGTTGCCGAACATCTGCCGCGTCCGCCGCTACCCCCAACGCTCAATGTGCCGCTGACCGCTGCGGTGCCCGCCTGGCGGCGCTACGCAATTGCCGCGAGCGTCTGCGCCCTGGCCTTGCCACTGGCGGCGTACGGTGGCTGGAATCTGGGCTGGTTGCCCAACAGCTATCAGCATTTCGCAGCCACCGACAATGTCCGTCAGGTCACCTTGAAGGATGGCAGTCAGGTCGAGCTCAACCTCAATACTGAGTTGACCTTCAGCAATTACAAGGATGAACGGCGGGTCACCCTGAAAAAAGGCGAGGCGTTTTTCGAAGTCAGCCATGACCTCTCCCACCCGTTCGTGGTCAGGGCCGGCGAAGGCAAGATCCGCGTGACCGGCACCCGCTTCAATGTCTGGCTCTACGAAGATCAGGTGCGGGTCAACCTGATCGAAGGCTCGGTTCTGGTAACCAGCAACGCCGCCCTGCCCGGCGACGGTCTGCGCCTGGGGCCGGCCATGCAGGCGCAGTACCGGCATGGCGACTACACGCCACAGATCAGCCAGACCTACGCCAACGATAACGCCCTGGCCTGGCGCAGCGGCAAACTGGTGCTCGACAACCTGGCGCTGAACGAAGCCTTGCCGCTGATCAATCGCTACCTGAGCAAACCGCTGAAACTGGCCGACGCCAACACCGGCGCGATCCGCGTCGGCGGCGTCTACAACATCAAAGAGCTCGGCGGCCTCGTCAACACCCTGCCCAAGGTGCTGCCGGTCTACCTTACGCGCAATACCGAGGGTGATCCGGTGATCAACTCGATGCCGCGGCAGCCACCAAAAACCTGAAAGCGGTTCCCGTCGGCCATGGCTGACTCAGGGCACAAAAAAGCCGCTGTTCCCGTCAAGGAGCAGCGGCTTTTTCGTTCAGCCTGACTTACTGCGCAACCACCTCGGTGCCCTTGCCCGCCACCTCGCGAACCGTTTGCACCTGATACTGCGGATCGGCAGCGATCTGCTGCTCAGTGAACGGCAACACGCTCCACTGCTTTTTCGAAAACGCCTCGGTCTGATCCCGGGAATATTTCGACTCAGGGTCGCTCGACAGCGAGAACGCCAGCAACCCTTGAGCGTGCGGGCCTTTGTCGTCGAAGGTCACCACTTGCAGGTAGCTGGTGCCGCTGACCACTTCGAGTTTGCCGTCTTCACGCGGCACGCTCTGGATCGCGTTGTAGATCCCCAGCGTTCCCGGCCCGCCGTGAATTGCGGTTTGTTGAGCGCCGCTGCTCGCCACCTGAATATCGCCCCAGCGGGTTTCAGGCTTGAGACCCATTTTCTGCGCAGTGGCAGCCGACGCCAGCAGCGCTTCACGCAGTGCCTTGCTCACGGCCGGTTGCTCGATCGCCAACCCGCGTGGCGTGTGTTGCGGGTCTTTTGGATCGAACGGCACACGCCAGACATCCGGCGACGCTTGCAGCGCCTGCATGATGTTCTGGAAATGCACCAGACCAATGCCCGAATCCAGATTCGCCCGGCCATCCCAACCCTTGAGACTGGCACAAACCGGCTTCAACGCGGCCGCGTCCGCACCCAGATCCGCAGCGCAGAACTTCAGCAGATCAGGCAGCACCTGAGTCGCCAGATAGACGTTGTCGTCCATCACCATCTGTTGCAGATCCTTCACCGCCAGCGGCCCTTTTTTGCCGAGTGTGTTCAGGCGCTCCAGCGCAAATCTTGATCGCAGGCCCAGCGGCTGGCCGTCCTGACTGATCAGCGGCGAGAACCCGGTCAGCGGTTGTGCCGGGTTCGCCAGCCACGCCGAATCGTTGGAATGCTGGACGAAGTCCTTGCGCAACAGTTGCGGCAGCTGGCTGGCGGCATAGATACCCTTCTGCGCAGCTTGCGGATCGATATCCCAGGCGCAAGCGCTGTTGGAACCGTCGAGCACGATCATCTGCAAGCCGATGCGCGGGTCGCTGCACTTGGCCAGTTTGTCGGCGCTGACGTTCGGCACCACCGACAGGTTCATGTACAGCGTCTGCCCCTTGTCATCCACGGCCAGGGTGTTGACCCAGGGGATGCCCTGAAGCTTGTGCACCGAATCCTGCAGAGCCTTGAGGCTCGACGCCTGGTTCATCGCGTACCACTGCGTCAGCACGCGATCATTGTCCAGGTTGGCGTCGCGCAGGCTGTAGGCGTACTGATGATCCCAGTCGAGTTTGCCCGGCCATTGCACGATCGGGCCGAACTGCGAGCTGTAGACATCGCGCGAGACCGGCACCACCTGACCGTCCGCCTGTTTGACCTGCACAGTGACCGTCTGCTTGTTCAACGGCAGCGACTTGCCGTCGAGCAGGTAGCGGGTCGGGTCTTTCGGGTCGAGTTGCAGACGATACAGGGTGAAATGTTTGGATGAATCCACCGTGTGGGTCCAGGCCAGATGCTGATTGAAACCGATGTTGATCATCGGCAACCCCGGCAAGGCTGCGCCCATGACGTCGAGTTTGCCCGGAATGGTCAGGTGCATCTGGTAAAAGCGCATGCCGCCAACCCATGGAAAATGCGGGTTGGCCAGCAGCATGCCGCGTCCGTTGAACGAGCGTTCGCTGCCCACCGCCACGGCATTGCTGCCGCGATCCAGAGCGAAGTGCTGCAGGCGCGCGTCCGCCAACTGATAGGCCCGGGCATCGCTGCCGAGCTGCGCCGTGGCCTGCGGCGGCGTCGCGCCAGCCAGGGCTTCGGCGAACTGTCCGACCCCGCCCTCGACCAGCAGGCGCCGAGTGAGTTTGACCAGATCTTCGGCGCTGATATCACGCACCCACTCACCCTGGCACTGTTGCGGGAGACCCTGCTGGCGGCGTTCGGCGAGATAACGGTTATAGCCCGCGGCATAACCTTCCACCAGGTCGTGCACCTGCGCCGGTTGCGCGTCCCAGAAGGCTTTCACCGCTGCGGGAGTGTTGAGCCAGGTGAAGAACAGGTCGCTGACGCGATTCTCGCGTTGTTCGACGGTGAACTGCTCCGGCCCGAAATAACGCGAGCGCTGGCCATTGACCGTGACGATCTCGTTGGCCAGCAGGCACAGGTTGTCCTGCGCGTAGGCGTAACCAATGCCGAAACCCAGTCCGCGTTCATTTTCCGCGCGGATGTGCGGCACGCCAAAGGAGGTGCGGCGGATATCGGCACTGGCTTGTGCAGCGGGACTGAACGCATGGGCGGACAGACTGAGTCCGAGAAACACACCGGCGAGGGCCAGTCCGGTTAACTGTCGTGAAATAATCACACTCGCTCCTGAACGACAAGACAAGGATCGGCGCTTGCGCCGGATCCACTCTGAAATTGATTCATGCGCCTGGGGCGCAAGACGGCTGTTCAGGAAACGAATGCGAGAAAAAAAATTTAGCCCGATTGAGGAAGGTGAAATTCACTGATTACGGGAAAACAACGAATAACCGACAAAATTTCTACATATTTCCTTTCATGATTTGTCGTGCTGAAACGTCTTGTTTACTGAGAGCAGTCAAAACGTTTCCTGATCGGGCTCTGAAAAGGAGTAACCCCATGTACAACTCGCAACTACCAATGGATGGTAGCCAGGCGTCACAAGGAGCTTCCATGAGTTCCCGCGCGAGCAGCTTCGCCCCCAGCCCCGAGCGTCAGGGCAATGAGCGTATTCGTCTGTTGCTGAAAAGCTTCGGCCTGCGCACCAGCCTGATTCGTCTGAAAGTCATCGACGCCCTGCTGGTCGCCGCACAAAGTGATCGACGCCTGGGCGTGCGCGGCGTACACAGTCAACTGCTGGACCTGGATATTCCGTTGTCCTTTCTCAGCGTGCGCGAAGTGTTGAAGCGTCTATGCGCCGAAGGGGTGGTCACCTTCAACCCGGACAAGAGTTACAGCCTGCATCCACAGGCTGCTGCCGTGCTCAATCACGATTGAAGCGTCCCGCGATCGCCGTCAGGGCTTGACCTTGCGGCGCATCACCCCGTTGATCACCACCACGACCACCGCCACACCCATGGCGATGTACTGGAACATCTTCTGACTGATCATCCCGGCATTTTGCAGCCAGGACAGGCCGAGCATGATCGCCAACACCGACAGGGCGATCAGGATCGAGTATTTCAAACGTTGCTTCTGGGTCATTGCAGGTTCCTGAAACTTTCAAATGTATCCGGTTTGTATCCGGTTGCATGCCATGCACATACCATGTTGCGGGGATGGGCCTGGCTGAACGCGGTCTCATGTTACAGCCGATGAAGAGTTTTGGCTTCATGCCGGCGTAACCATGAGGATCTTTGAAATGTTCCGTCGAATCACCTGGCTGATTCCTGTCCTTGCCGTTCTGACCTTGAGCGGCTGCATCATTTTCCCCCACGGCGGCTGGCATGACGACCACCATCGTTATCAGGAAGGCCCCGGTTATTACCATCGATAAAACAGGATCGTTCGCCCGCCGGTGCGCCTGAAATACCGGTCGGGATACCTCACCAGCCTTTTCAATGCCAACCATGCCCGCCCGCCAGCGGGCATTTTTGTTGGCGCGCCTGTGCCTCGCAAATGCCTTTTCGATCAGCCTGCAGGGGTCAGTAAATACGCTGTAAGTATTTGAAATTTCATGTCGCAGCAAAGGATTGGCTGCCGCGACAACTCTGCCTCTAGTCTCTGCGAACTTTTCTCGCTTACTGAAACAGGGATGTTTATGCAGAGAACCTTGATCGTAATGACGCCCGTGCAGATTATCGGATTCTGCCTGGCCATTACCGCTTTTGAACTGCTCACCTATATGGCCAGCGACATGATCATGCCGGCCATGTTGACGGTGACCGGCGAGTTCAACGCCGATACCCGGCATGTAGCCAACGCCTTCAACCTGTATCTGATTGGCGGCGTGTGCCTGCAATGGCTGATCGGCCCCCTTTCCGACCGTTACGGCCGGCGTCGCTTGCTGTTGCTCGGTTGTGCGCTGTTCGGCCTGGCGTGTAGCGCCGCAGTCATAACGCAGCGCATTGAAGCCTTTAATGCGTTGCGCCTGATCCAGGGCATGGGCCTGGGCTTTGTGGTCGCCGTCAGCTACCCGACCCTGCAGGAAGTGTTCTGCGAGGCCGATGCCGTGCGCCTCATGGCATTACTGGGCAACGTGGCGCTGCTGTCGCCGCTGCTCGGCCCTTTACTCGGCAGCCTGCTGCTGGAATGGCTGAGCTGGCGACAGATGTTTCTGGGGCTGGCGGTAACGAGTGTGGTTGTCTGGCTCGCTCTGTTTGCCTGGATGCCGGAAACGATCGACGTCGTGCGCCGTGACGGCCAGCGACAGCCTCCAGTGGCGTTTTCGCTCAGGCAGATCGGCCTGGGTTACCTCGCGCTGCTGCGCAACCGACGATTCATCGGCGCCTGTCTGACACTGGGCCTGATGAGCCTGCCGCTGATTGCCTGGATCGGACTGGCACCGGTGCTGCTCATGCAACGCCTGGAGCTGTCTGCGCTGGAATATGGCCTGTGGCAAATCCCGGTGTTTGCGGCGGTGATCCTCGGCAATTTACTACTGGATCGATTGCTCGTCGGGCACACGCTCGCCCAGGTGATCGGTCTGGCCCTGTGGCCGTTTTGCCTCGGACTGCTGGGGCTGATCGCTGCTGCCCTGAGTTCGGCTGCGCTGCCATTGGCCGTTTGCGCACTGGCCGTGTATGCACTGGGGCTTGGTATGAGCAACGCCGCGCTGTACCGCCTCGCGCTGTTCTCCAGCGATGCGGGCAAGGGGCTGGTGTCGGCCATGATCGGCATGCTGTCGATTGCCGTAATGGGCAGCGGCGGCTCGCTCATCGCCATCATCGGCGGTGGCTCGAACCTGCAATCCTTTTCCCTGCTCGCCGGCCTCGGCGGCCTGCTGTGCCTGCCCCTGCTCTACCGCCTTCTGCGGCACCCGCCGCGCCCACCACACATCAATAAGGATATTCGATGACTCTGTTCCCCCACAGCGATGCGCTTTGCGCATTGCCGCAGCCCTATTGCCAGGAGGCCGTCCCCAAAGGGCTGTTCAATCTGGCCATGAGCGAAATCACCCGGTTTCACGCTCGCCATACGCCCGGTTATGGCCACTGGTTGAACGCCCATGCAATCGCTGTCGATGACCTGGACGAGCTCGACGACTGGTCGCAATTGCCACCGATTTTCGCCAGTTTCTTCAAGCAGCAAATGCTGCTCAGTCCCACGGGCGAGGACGCCCTGGAACTGACCTCTTCAGGCACCAGCGGGCAGAAGAGCCGCATGCGCTATGACGCGCGCAGCCTCGGCGCCGCGCAGTACATGGTCGAACGGATTTTCGCCCAATATGGCTGGATTACCCCGCATGTCCCGTGCAACTACCTGTTGCTCGGCTATGAGCCCGAGCAGAAAAACACCTTGGGCACATCCTTCACCGATCAGTTCCTGTGCAGTTTTGCTCCCGCCAATCGGGTGGTTTACGCCCTGCGTCGCACTGGTGACGGCCACCAGTTTGATCTGTTCGGAGTGATCAGCGCCTTGCAGGCCTTTGCCGAAGAAGGTCTGCCGGTGCGCATCTTCGGCTTTCCCGCCTTTCTCTGGGAAACCCTGCAACGCATGCGCGCCACCGGCGTGGCGGACCTGCAACTGCCGGCCGGATCATTGTCATTTTTCGGCGGCGGCTGGAAAACCCGCGCCGCCGAAGAAGTCCCCAGACAAGCCTTATATGCACGGATCCAGCAACAACTGGGCATCGCTACCCAAGACTGTCGCGACGGTTACGGCGCCGTCGAACACGCGGTGCCTTACGTCGAATGCGCCCACCATCACTTTCATGTACCGGTCTACGCGAAAGTGTACATACGCTGTCCGGTGGATTTTTCGGTCTTGCCCTATGGCCAGCGCGGCCTGCTGAGTCTGGTCTCGCCCTACATTTCCTCAAGCCCGGCCCATGCCGTGGTCATGAGCGATCTGGCCACGCTGCATCCGGGCACCCGTTGTGCCTGCGGTCTGGCCAGCGACTGGTTCCAGTTGCATGGCCGCGCCGGCACCACGGCCGCGAGGAGCTGTGCCATGGCCGCGTCCGAACTGCTGGGGAGGCACTGATATGTACCTGATCAACGGTCACTTGCACACCGAGTGCAGCCTCGACAGCGCCTTGCACCAACTTCAGCGGGAGTTGCCACGAAGGCTACAGCTTCCACTGCAAACCAGCACGCTGCTCGCCACTGCCAAGGCCTTCGCCGAACGTCTGCAACAAGAAAAAACGGAACTGCCACTGGCTCCCGGTCAGCGCGAAGCACTGATCGATTTCTGCCAGCCTGCCGCCCTGCAAGCCAAGCTGGATCGTGAGCTGGGCTTGCGCCCCGATTCGCTGCGTCGCATCGACTATCGACAGTCACGCTTCGAGCGCTGGAGTCCGCTGGGCCTGGTGGTGCATATCACTCCGGCCAACGCGCCGCTGCTGGCGTTCTGTGCGGTGATCGAGAGTCTGCTGAGCGGCAACGTCAACTGGCTGCGCCCCAGCAGCAGTGACGCTGGCTTCACCGCGCGCCTGCTTCAGGCGTTGGTTGCATGCGACCCGAGCGGACAACTCAATGGTTACGTGGCGGTGCTGCCGACCCGCACCGAACAGATCGGTCAGTTGTGCAGGCACGCCAACGGTGTCGCGGCGTGGGGTGGTGAAACCGCGCTGCAAGCCATCCGCCAGCAGATCCCGCCAGGCTGTCGCTGGATCGACTGGGGGCACCGCATCAGCTTCGCCTACCTGACCCCGGACGCCGCATCGCCCGCCGTCCTCGATGCGATTGTCGATGAAGTCTGCCGCCTCGATCAGCAAGCCTGCTCCAGCCCGCAATGGTTGTTGGTGGACAGCGACGACGCGCGCGTACTGAACGAAATCGGGGCACAACTGGCCGCCGCGTTCGAGCGCCGTGCTGGTCAATGGCCTGCCCTTGCACCGACGCTTGAAGAGGCTTCGCAAATCACCACCTGCACGACAATGGCCCGGCTGGCCCAGAGTTTTGCCGGGCAGACCGGCCGGGTCTGGAGTGCCTCGGGCTGGCGGGTGATCTGGAGCCATGATCGCCAGCTCGAACCTTCTGCGCTGTTTCGCAGCCTGTTGCTCAAACCAATGCCCCGCGAGCGGCTCAGCGCCACGTTGCTGCCCTGGCGCAACGTGCTGCAGAGCTGCGCCTTGCTGTGCCCCGAGGCGCAGATCGCTGAACTGGCGCAAACGCTGATTGCCGCCGGTGTGACGCGCATTACCCCGATCGAGACTATTCACGATGGCTACGCCGGCGAACCCCACGACGGTGTTTATGCGCTGCAGCGCCTGAGTCGACGCGTATCGGTCAGTCTGCCGACGAACATACTGACCAGCCACTCCACGCTTGATCAGCTGCCTGCCCCACCACCACTGACCGGTCTGGCGATCATGGACAAAGGACAATTCGTCCGCCAGCCGCCGGATTCAGCGGCGCAGCTGTTCTTTCGCTCCGGCGGCAGCAGTGGCGCACCCGTGCTTTCCGGCTTCAGTTACCACGACTTCCAGCGCCAGATGCAGGCGGCCGCCGATGGCTTGCTCGCAGCCGGAATGGACCCGGCCCAGGACAGGGTCATGAACCTGTTTTTCAGCGGCGGGCTGTACGGCGGCTTTTCCAGTTTTGCCAAAGTGCTGGAACAACTGCAGGCCCGACACTGGCCGATGGGCGCACCGGCGGACGACGATTACCACGAGATCGCGCAGATGATCGAGGCTCAACGGATCACCGTGCTGATCGGCATGCCCGGCACCCTGCACCGGTTGTTTATCAACGAACAACAAATACTGCGGCGCTATGGTGGCGTCGCCAAGGTCTTTCTCGGTGGCGAACACCTGAGTGAGCAAACCCGCGAGCTCTTGCAAAGTTGCGGCGTCAGCCTGATCCGCTCGGCGATTTACGGCAGCGTTGATGCCGGTCCCCTGGGCCATGCCTGCCGGGCCACGGCAGATGGCGTTTTCCATCTGATGAGCGACATCCAGCACCTGGAAATTGTCGATTTCGAGCATGACGTGCCGGTCGGTGACGGCGAATCCGGTCGTCTGCTGGTGACCTCCCGCGAGCGTCAGGGTCAGTCCGTGCAGCGCTATGACATTGGCGACAGCGGACGCTGGTTACCCGGCCCGTGTGCCTGCGGTCTGACGTCGCCGCGCTTCGAACTGCTGCAACGCCACGGCAACCTGCTGCGCATCGGCACCGATTTTATTTCGCTGGCGATCCTGGAGCAGCACCTTCAGATGCCGTTTCAACTGGTCCTCGATCACGGCCCTGACGGCCTGGAACGCATGCGCCTGCACTGCCCTCTGGAGCCGGCCGAGGCCCACCGCCGACTGCAAAATTATTCGACGCTGATCACGCTGGTGCAGACCGGTTTGCTCACGCTGGACGTCGAGCAGTGTGCCGTCGAGCAGTTCGCCCGAAACCGGCACAGCGGCAAGACTCCCCTACTGATTGATACGCGCCGCTGACAGCAGCTATCTGCACGCGGCCCATCGCCACTTCATACAAGAAAAAATCATGAACACGATCGTTGAATTGAACAATTTGCTCGGTTACACCCGCCAACATTCGGCCTATTGCCGCGAACACTTCAGAGATGTCGCGGCACCCATCAGCTCATTGACCGAACTGCCCCTGATCGACCCTGAACAATACTGGCGTGACAGTCAGCATCCGCACCAATGGCCAGTGTTGTCAGGCCCGCTGGAAGACGCGATGGTCTTCAAGACCGGGGGCACCACCGGCTCAGGAAAACTCTCGCTGTTCACCCGCGCAGAATGGCAAACCCTGGTGCGCGATTTCGGCAGCCAACTCACGGCGCAACTGAACCCCGGCGACCGGGTCGCCAATCTGTTCTTCGTCGGCGACCTGTATGCCAGCTTCATTTTTCTTCACGACGCGCTGGCCCATGTCCAGACTCCCGTCAGCGAATTTCCCTTCACCGGGGCCGTCGACAGCGCCGTACTGGCCGAGTCGATCGTTGCGTACCGGATCAATGTGCTGGCCGGTCTGCCGGCGCAAATGCTCAAATTCGCCGCCTGGCTGGAACGCCAGTCACGGATCCTGGAGGGCGTCGAAACCCTGCTCTACGGCGGCGAAAGCCTGTTCGCCGCCCAACTGCAAACGCTCCAGCGGGTGTTCCCGAACGCACGCATTGCCTCTATCGGCTACGCCAGTGTCGATGCCGGACTGATCGGCGTCAGCACCCGCGATTGCAGCTTGGGCGAACACCGGATGCTGGAGCGGCACAGCGTGCTGGAGATCATCGATGAGGTGAGCGGTGCCGTCATCGAAGAGTGCAACCGTAACGGCAGGCTGGTCCTGACCAATCTCACCCGGCGCCTGATGCCGGTGATCCGCTATCCGGTCGGCGACCTCGCCTGCTGGCGTGAACCGGCAGGGACGCCGATGCGCAAGTTCGCCCTGATGGGCCGCAGCATGAACAGCCAGCGCGTGCGGGTGAGCGTGTTGAGTCTGGATACCGGTGACATCGGCGAGCTGGTGCGCAAGATCGCCGCCAGCGATGGCTGGCAACTGCTCATCGAACAGCGAGCAAGCAAAGATCTGCTGAGCCTCAAGTGGGTACCCTGCACGCGAACGGCTGACATCAGCCAGGCAAGCTCAACCCTGCGCCGTGCGCTGATCGACCAATACCCGCTGATCGAGAAGCTGCAGTCCGATCAATTGCTGGAGCTGAACGTGATCGCCTGTGCGAACGATGAACTGACCTGTCATCCACGCTCCGGCAAACATCAGCGGGTCGTGGATCGACGGCTTTATGACCATCCGCAGCAGGGGCAAGCGTGATGGACACGACAACCATCCGCCGCTATCGCGTCGCCGATGCGCCGGCAGTCAGCCGCCTGTTCGAAGAAATCTACGGCGTTCATTATCCTCAACCCCACGTGTATTTGCCCTGGATGATCAGCCAGAACCACAGTGTCGGTCGCTGGCACTCGCTGGTGGCGGTGGTAAACGAGCATATCTGCGGGCATGCCACGTTGTTTCGCCAATCTGGCCGAACCGCACTGGCGGAGCTGGCACTGACCGTGGTGCACCCGGACACTCGCGGGCAAAACATCGCCACCCAGTTGGGCCAGCAGTTGCTGATTCATGCCCAGGCGCTGGATTGCCGAGGCGTGACGATCAAGCAGGTCACGCATCACCCGTATACGCAGCGCATGGCCGCCGGCCTGGGGTTTCACAGCTGTGGTCTGTTGCCCGATTACGCGCCTTCGCCGTTCGGTGGAACCGGGCGGGAGACGATTGTTGTGGGTCACTGCAGCATCGACGGTCATCGGCGCCCGCTGCCGGCACTCGCCTGGCCGCAGGATTGCCGCGAGCTGATGGCGCGTCTGGAGGCGGTGTTTGGTACCACCGACCATACCGTGCCATGGAAAGGCCCGAAGATCCGCTTCGATCACGTATCCGGGCGCTACGACCTGCTGCTCAAGGCCCTCGATGACAACCTGCTCGAGCAATTGGGACAACTGCCGGCGCACTGGCTGATTTCGATCAGACTCAGACTCGCCCAAGGGTTTTCCAGCGCGCTGCGCAAACTGGCCGATGCCGGTTTCGCTTTCACCGGGATTGTCCCCGATGACCACAGCGACGGCTGGCTGGCACTGTTTCATCGTGGCTACCAGGCCTCCACGCTGAGCCTGCACTGTCCACACATGCAGCATCTGCAGGATCAGGCGCAGCAGGCCGGCGAAAGGTATCAGGACTAAAAACGAAAACGGCCCACCCAATCAATGGGTGGGCCGTGGGTGACCGGCTCAGGCCTTGGACTTGACGCCTTGGTCCACAGGTTTCGCCGCGTTGCCTTCACCGTAGGTTTTCAGGTTCTGCAGCACGTAGATCGCCTTTTTGTATTCAGGGATCAGGTTCTTGCCGTAGGCATTGCCATTGAGGCCATTGTTCTGAATGGCGTCGAGCTGGGTGGCGAAATACTCCAGCGCATTGAATTTTGCATCAGGGTCTTTGGTCACGCCGAAACGGTCGAACTTGTCGCCGGCATTGAGCAATGTAAAGGAGGTGATGTCGGAAATCAGCCCGCGTTCACGCAGAAAAACACTCAGATTGCTCAGTTGCTTGACCGAGACATTCGCCGGATCGAACCCCTTGATGTTCTTGCGCAGGCCCTGCTTGTCCATTTCGGCTGTGTTCAGCGCGTTAGGATTGGTGCCGACCTTGGCGAGCATCTGCTGCACCTTGAGGCTTTGTTTGACCTCTTTCTTCGCGCCTGTATTGCGAACCAGCACCCCTGCCTTGCTCTCCCAGCCGCCGACAATGCCGATCGTCATGAGAAGACTCCCTGTGAAATAACCATGAAATGCCCTTGCTGGACTACTTGAATGCCGGGAAGTATCTACCGGCGAACTGGTGGCACCAACCCTTTTAGTGCAGCCGCTTACAATTTTTGTACATTCTCGATACAAATTGCCAGAAGCTCACGGTGTCGCGGTTTCATGGCAGTTTGACGATTGCTCGCGAAGCTTTTTTTTGCGCTGGCTGACGGGAGGGTCGATCCATTTGTATCGGAGTCGACACGCCCCTTCCGTCAGCCCGACACTTTCTTGCACCAAAGTACTTAAAGCTTCCCCGTTCGCCGACGATACGCTGGTGTGACCCCGCCGTTTTTCCCTCGACCCCACAATAAGAATCGCAGCTCAAGGACCGGTATCCATGCCCGCACTCCGCACCATTCAGGCTCGCTACACGTTATTTCTGGTTCTGTTCATCCTGCTGCTGTCGGTGCTGACCGTGGTCGGTATCAGCCAATTGGTCGCGCCCAAGCTGCGGCATACCGAAGAACAGGTGGTGCTCAACCGGATTGCCGAAGTCGCCGAACAGATTCAGGGCGAACTGAACAAAGTCCAGGCGCAACAGCGCAGCATCACCCAGACCATTCCCCTGCTCGACAGCGCGGCCATCGACACAGTGTTGCCGGGCCTGGTGGATCAATACGGCGAGCTGAAAGTCTTCGGTGGCGGGATCTGGCCACTGCCGGGTCAGCGTGAGGCCGGGCGCAACAAGTTCAGCACGTTCTGGCACCGCGACGCCTCGGGCAAACTGGCGGTGAATACCTTCTGGAACAGCGACGCGGCGCCCAACTATTACGACCAGAGCTGGTATAAGGGCGGCATGCAGACCCCGCGCGGCCAATGTGCCTGGGCTGCGGCCTATAAAGATGACGCGAGTGCCGAGCCGCGCACCAACTGCGCCATGGCGATTCAGAAAAACGGTGCCGCGTGGGGCGTGTCGACCATCGACGTGACGCTGGGCTTCTTCAACGATCTGGTGGCGCGCAAGGAAAAAGACCTCAACGCCGAAATGCTGATCGTCGAGGCCGACGGCAAGATCATCAGCAACAGCTCGCGCATCAGCGGCCCGATCGTACTGAAGAACATCAGCGAACTGGCCGCCGGTTCGACCTTCGCCAGTCAGGTCAAGGCCGGCCTGCTGAACCGTGATCAGGCGCAACGCGTCGAGTTCGACAACAACGGCGAAGCCAGCACCTTCTTCATGCGCCCGATCGAAGGCACGCCGTGGTTCCTCGCCACCGCCCTGCCAACGAAAATGCTCACCGCCCAGCGTGACGACGTGCTCAGCAGCCTGAGCCTGTTGCAGATTCCGCTGGTGATCCTGCTGGTGCTGTTGCAGGTGTATGCGATCCGCCAACTGGTGTCGCGCATGAAAGCGCTGAAGGCCAACATCGACTTGCTGTCCAGCGGCGATGCCGACCTGACCCGACGCATCACCATCCGTGCCGAAGACGAGCTGGGCGCCATCGGCCACTCGGTCAACACCTTTATTGCCTACCTGCAAAACATGATCGGTGAAGTGACCCAGGCCACCGGCGCCATGGCTTCGAGCCTGGACGACCTGCAGCGTACGTCGGCCAACACCAGCCAGATTCTGCTGCGCCATGCTTCGGAAACCGATCAGACCGTTACCGCCATCACCGAAATGAGTTCGACGGCCGAAAGCGTCGCGCAGAATGCCGCTGAAACCGCTGCGTTCACCCAGCGCGCCAACGAAAACGCCGATCGCTCACGGGTGGTGGTTGGTGAAGCCACCAACAGCGTGGTGGCCTTGATCGACGAAGTGGCCAGCGCCACCCAGAAAGTCGAGAACATGCAGCAGGACGCGCAGCGCATCACCGAGATTCTCGGGGTGATCGGCGCAATCGCCGGGCAGACCAACCTGCTGGCGCTCAACGCCGCCATCGAAGCCGCCCGGGCCGGTGAACAGGGTCGCGGCTTTGCCGTGGTCGCCGACGAAGTCCGCGCCCTCGCCGCTCGCACCCAGGCCAGCACCTCGGAAATCAACGAGATGTTGACCCGCCTGACCCAAGGCGTGAGCTCGTCGGTCAGCGCCATGGAAAACACTCAGGCCAGCTGCCAGTCCGCCGCCGACGCCACGGCGCGGGTCAACTCCGGTCTGGATGAAATGGCCGGCTCGGTCAGCCACATCAACAGCCTCAGCACCCAGATCGCCACCGCTGCCGAACAGCAGAGTGCGGTCACCGAAGAGATCAACCGCAGCATGGTGCAGATCCGCCACATGGTCGAAGAACTGGTGCACAGCGGCCAGGCCAGCGAACTCAACACCCGCCAGTTGCTGGAAGCCAACAACCGGGTGAGCGCGATCATGGGGCGGTTCAAGGTTCGTTGAGCCTGACAGATTTGTAATCTCCCGCTCAGCAGGCTGTCAGGCTTGATCCATGATCATCCTGCCAGCCTGCCTTGTATCAACTTGAAACACTCCGTTGATGCCCGGCAGGATAATCCGGTCAAAATACTTTCCTTTTTGACCGTCATCCTTGTCGAGAGCCCACCATGCGAACCTCCCTGCGACTGGCCGCCCTCAGCGCCCTGCTCCTGTCCTCCCTGGCCCAGGCCGCCGAGCTGATCCCGATCGAAGTGCACCGCGACGCCAATTGCGGCTGCTGCAAGAAATGGATCAGCCACCTCGAAGCCAACGGCTTCAAAGTCGAAGACCATGTCGAAAGCGACATGAGCAGCTTCAAGCAGCAACACGGCGTGCCACCGCGCTTGGGCTCGTGCCATACCGCGCTGATCAACGGCAAGTTCGTTGAAGGCCATGTGCCGGCGGAACAAGTGCTGGCCCTGAGCAAGCGTGACGATCTGCTGGGTATCGCCGCGCCGGGCATGCCCA
This sequence comes from Pseudomonas sp. S150, assembly GCF_004526365.1. Taxonomy (NCBI): domain Bacteria; kingdom Pseudomonadati; phylum Pseudomonadota; class Gammaproteobacteria; order Pseudomonadales; family Pseudomonadaceae; genus Pseudomonas; species Pseudomonas sp. S150. The sequence continues at coordinate 3,524,963 of NZ_CP038207.1, read as the reverse complement.
TGGGGTCACCGGGCATGGAAATGGACGGCATGAGCGATGCCTATCAAGTGATCGGCCTGAAAAAGGACGGCACGGATGTGGTGGTGGCAGACTACCCGGCCCGCTGATGGCTGCCGGTTATGTCGGGCTGTTCGCGGCGGCGTTCGGCGCTGCGACGCTGTTGCCGCTGCAATCCGAAGCGCTGCTGGTCGGGCTGATCGCCAGCGACCGTTACTGGCTCTGGGGCCTGCTGGGCGTAGCGACGCTGGGCAACGTCCTCGGTTCGCTGGTCAACTGGTGGCTGGGGCGCGGCCTCGAACGCTTTCAGGATCGACGCTGGTTCCCCGTCAGCCCGAACCACATGGCCACCGCGCGCAAACACTACGAGCGCTATGGTCACTGGTCGCTGCTTCTGAGTTGGCTGCCGGTGATCGGTGATCCGCTGACCCTGATCGCCGGTGTCATGCGCGAGCCGCTCGGGCGCTTTCTGCTGATCGTCACGCTGGCCAAAGCTGCGCGTTACGCCGTGGTGGCGATGCTGACCCTGGGCTGGCTCGGTTGAACATTCCAGCCATGGCGTTGCCTGTGGTTAACGTCGCCCTAATCCGGGCGTTCCAGCATCGGCCGATTTCCATGGAGTTTGCCCTTATGTCCGTCACGCTATCCCGCTGGCTGCCTGGCCTGGTCCTGACTGCTGCGCTGCCGCTGTTCGCCCACGCTGCTGCGCCCACTGAAACTGCACCCGCCGATGGCCAGACCTATGGCCCGGAGCTGCAAGGTTTCCAATACCCCTACACGCTCAAACACTTTGCCTTTCAGTCCCAGGGTAAATCCCTGCAGATGGGCTACATGGACGTCGCCGCCCACGGCAAGGCCAACGGGCGCACCGTGGTGCTGATGCACGGCAAGAATTTTTGCGCCGCCACCTGGGACAGTTCGATCAAGGCCTTGAGCGAGGCCGGTTACCGGGTCGTCGCGCCTGATCAGATCGGCTTCTGCACCTCCAGCAAACCCGATCACTACCAGTACAGCTTCCAGCAACTGGCGACCAACACCCAACAGTTGCTCAAGGCCTTGGGCATCCAGAAAGCCACCCTGCTCGGCCATTCCACCGGCGGCATGCTCGCCACTCGCTACGCGCTGCTGTTCCCGGATCAGGTCGAACAACTGGCGCTGGTCAATCCGATCGGCCTGGAAGACTGGAAGGCCCTCGGCGTGCCGTACCGCACCGTGGATCAGTGGTATCAGCGCGAACTCAAAGTCACCGCCCAAGGCATTCGCGACTACGAGCGCAACACCTATTATGACGGCCGCTGGAAACCCGAATTCGACCGCTGGGTCGACATGCTCGCCGGCCTGAGCAACGGCCCGGGCAAAACCCAGGTGGCGTGGAACTCGGCGCTGATCTACGACATGATCTTCACCCAACCGGTGTACTACGAGTTCAAGGACCTGAAGATGCCGACCCTGCTGTTGATCGGCACGTCCGACACCACGGCCATCGGCAAGGACCTCGCGTCCCCCGAGGTCAAGGCGAAAATCGGCCACTATGAGGTGCTCGGCAAGCAGGTCGCCAAGCTGATTCCACAATCGACGCTGGTGGAGTTTCCCGGCATGGGCCACGCGCCGCAGATGGAAGAACCGGCGAAATTTCACCAGGCCCTGCTCGGCTGGCTGAACAACACCAATCCCGTTCGTTGATGAGGTAAGGCTGATGGCGGTGCAGATTGCAGTGATCGATGACTGGCAGGACGTGGCGCGGAACGTGGTTGACTGGTCGGTGCTCGACAGCATTGGCGAAGTGACGTTTGTGCATGACTACCCGGCGGACAACGCCACACTGGCCGCACGTCTGGGCCAGTACCAGGTGATCTGCGTGATGCGCGAGCGCACGCGTTTCGATCAGGACCTGCTGCAGCGCCTGCCCAATCTCAAGCTGCTGGTCACCGGTGGCATGCGTAACGCGGCGCTGGACATGCCGGCGGCCGCCGGGCTCGGGATCAAGGTCTGCGGCACCGACAGCTACAAACACGCGGCGCCGGAACTGACCTGGGCGCTGATCATGGCCGCTACGCGCAATCTGGTGAATGAAGCCAATTCCCTGCGCGCCGGCGGCTGGCAGCAAGGGCTGGGCGGTGATTTGCACGGCAAGACCCTGGGCATTCTCGGTCTGGGCAGCATCGGCCAGAAGGTCGCGCAATTCGGTCAGGTGTTTGGCATGCGCGTGATTGCCTGGAGCGAAAACCTCACCGCTGAACGCGCACAGCAGGCCGGCGTGACCTGGGTCAGCAAGCAGCAACTGTTCGAACAGGCTGACGTGCTGTCGGTGCATCTGGTGCTCAGCGAGCGCAGCCGCGGGCTGGTCGATGCGCAGGCGCTGGACTGGATGAAACCCACCGCGCTGCTGGTCAACACCGCCCGCGGGCCGATCGTCGATGAAGCGGCGCTGATCAAGGCGTTGCAGAAACAGAAGATCGCCGGCGCGGCGCTGGATGTATTCGATCAGGAGCCGCTGCCTGAACTGCACCCGTTCCGCACCTTGGACAACGTGCTGGCCACGCCACATGTGGGGTATGTCAGCCGACAGAACTACGAACAGTTCTTTGCGCAGATGATCGAGGATATTCAGGGGTGGGCCGCCGGGAACCCGCTGCGCCTGTTGAATTGATCGCAACGTTTCGATTGCGGTGAATTGACTGACGCCTTCGCGAGCAAGCCCGCTCCCACATTGGAAATGTGTCGTACCCGAATCAACTGTGGGAGCGAGCATGCTCGCGAAGGGGCCTGAATAGACAACACATCAACAAACTGCCCGCACCACAACAGTGCGCCCTGCCTCTCCACTAGCACAAAATCGTGACCAACTAGTCACCGTTTTAGCCCTCTCCCTCAAAAAAACCTGCCCTTCGTCGGTGCGTTCCTGCTTGCACACCACGGATTTCGCTGCCTGCAAACCGATTGTCGAACAATTTACCCGTTTGCTCTCGCCCGCTCTAGGATCTGGCCTAGACTGACTTTCGCGGATTAAAACCGGCCAGTCACAAACCCGAAAAATTGTCGAAACTTTTGCAGATGGCGGCGGGTCATCTGAAAGGCAGGGTCAACGCGACTGGTGCAATCCTTGCAACGGCCCCTTCACCCATTCTGCTTGCACGTGTTGGGTAGCGTTTGCTCACCGATGCGTGGCGCGTTTGCGCCCGGCCACAGGATTTGGCCACAGCTTGTTCGATACAAGAATCAGATCAACGACACGGGAGATTCATATGATCAGTGCGGCATTGGATATTCAGGGAGAGCGTGCTCAGCAGGCGGTTGGTGAATCGAGCACGGTGAGTCTTCCCGGCAGCCGGTCGATCAACGTCCCGGGCACTAAAACGCTGACGCCGGTCGCCAGCCAGAATCCCAACAAGAAGAAAGTGTTGTTCGTGACCTCGGAAATCGCCGATCTGGTGAAGACCGGCGGTCTGGGCGACGTCTCCGCCGCCCTGCCCCGCGCCATGGCGCACCTGCACGATGTGCGGGTGTTGATCCCCGGTTACCCGCAGGTGATGCACAGCGAAAACCCGATCCACATCATCGGCGAACTCGGCGGCCATGCTGCATTGCCTCCATGCAAGATCGGGCGCATGGACATGCCGGACGGGCTGGTGATCTACGTGCTGATCTGCCCCGAGCTGTATGAGCGTGAAGGCTCGCCGTACGGTGCCAACAACGGCCGCGACTGGCCGGACAACCATATTCGTTTCGCCCGCCTGGGCCTGGCCGCTGCCGACATCGCCGCCAACCTCGCACAAATTCACTGGTGCCCGGATCTGGTGCACGCCCATGACTGGCCCGCCGGTCTGGCCCCTGCCTATATGCACTGGCGCGGGCAGCGCACGCCAACCCTGTTCACCATTCACAACCTCGCCTATCAAGGCGTGACCAGCCTCGGCTCGTGCCCGGAGCTGGGTATTCCGACCCACGCCCTGCAACAGGAAGGCATGGAGTTCTACGGCAAGATGTCGTTCCTCAAGGCCGGCATGGCCTATTCGAGCCACATCACCACGGTCAGCGCCACCTACGCGCAGGAAATCACCACCCCGGATTTCGGCTGCGGTCTCGACGGTTTTCTCGCCGCCAAGACCCAGCAAGGCTTGCTCAGCGGCATCCCCAACGGCATCGACGAGAGCTGGGACGCGGCCACTGATCCACACCTGTTCGCGCCGTTCGCCATCGGCGACTGGGAAGGCAAAGCGGTCAACGCTGCCCATGTGCGTGAACTGTTTGGCTTGAACGATTCCAGCGGCCCGCTGTTTGCCGTGGTCTCGCGTCTGGTTTATCAGAAAGGTCTGGACCTGACTGAAGCCGTCTCCGAATACATCGTGCAGAACGGCGGCCAGATCGCAATCATCGGCCGTGGCGAGCCGGAAGAAGAACAGGCCATGCGTGAACTGGCGCTGCGCTTCCCCGGGCAGATCGGCGTGCGCATCGGCTTCAATGAAACCGACGCCCGGCGCATGTTCGCCGGCAGCGATTTCCTGCTGATGCCGTCGCGTTATGAACCCTGCGGCCTGAGCCAGATGTACGCCCAGCGCTTCGGCTCTTTGCCCGTGGCGCGCAATACCGGCGGCCTGGCCGACACCATCGAGAACGGTGTCACCGGGTTTCCTCTTTGACGAGTCCACTGTCGAGAGCTACCGCGAAGCCCTGAGCCGCGCGTTCAAGGTATTCGCCTTCCCCGACCTGCTCAACGCCATGCGCTGCAGAGCGATGGCCGCGCCGTTCAACTGGTGCAAAGCGGTCGAACCCTACGCCGAACTCTACGAACAACTGGTCGCCAAGGCGCTGGGTAAAGCCGGCCACAAATAACTCAGGGAGCTTTTCACAATGCCGTTACGGACCCAAGAAAACTGGCCCCACGGCGCGATCATGCAGGACGCCGAACACACTCAGTTTGCGCTGTGGGCACCGGATGCGTTTTACGTCAGTGTCGAACTTGAAGACGGCCAGTCCTTGCCGATGTTACCGCAGGCCGATGGCTGGTTCGTGATCAAGACCCGGTGCCCGGCGGGCACCCGCTACCGCTTCAACATCGATGGTGAACTGGAGGTGCCCGACCCGGCCTCCCGCGCCCAGGACGGCGACCTTGACGGCCACAGCGTGGTGGTCGATCCGCTGGCCTATCAGTGGCGCCACACCACCTGGCACGGCCGGCCGTGGAGCGAAGCGGTGATCTACGAGCTGCATGTCGGCGCGCTCGGCGGCTTTGCCGAAGTGGAGCAGCATCTGGCGCGCTTGGTCGAGCTGGGCATTACCGCCATCGAACTGATGCCTTTGGCGCAGTTTCCCGGCACGCGCAACTGGGGTTATGACGGCGTGCTGCCTTTCGCACCGCAAGCCTCCTATGGCACCCCGGAACAACTCAAACACCTGATCGACAGCGCCCACGGCCATGGGCTGGCGGTGATTCTCGACGTGGTCTACAACCACTTCGGCCCCGACGGCAATTACCTCGGACGCTACGCCAAAGGTTTTTTCCGCGAAGACAAGCACACGCCCTGGGGCGCGGCGATCGATTTCCGCCGCCGTGAAGTGCGGGACTTCTTCATTGAAAACGCGCTGATGTGGGTGCTCGAATACCGCTTCGACGGACTGCGCCTGGACGCGGTGCACGCCATCGAAAGCCCGGACTTCCTGCCCGAACTGGCGCAGCGTATTCGTCAGCAGATCGATCCAAGCCGCCACGTCTGGCTGACCGTCGAAAACGAGCTCAACCAGTCGAGCCTGCTTGAAGAGGATTACGACGCGCAGTGGAACGACGACGGCCACAACGCCCTGCACGTGCTGCTGACCGGCGAAACCGACGCCTACTACGCTGACTATGCGCTGCAACCCACCGAACAACTGGTGCGCTGCCTAAGCCAGGGCTTCGTGTTTCAGGGCCACATCACCCGCCACGGCGAACCGCGCGGCGAGCCCAGCGAACACCTGCCCTCCACCGCTTTCATCCTGTTCCTGCAGAACCACGACCAGATCGGCAACCGAGCCTTCGGCGAACGCTTGCATCAACTGGCCGATCCACGCGCCGTGCAGGCCGCCACCGTGCTGTTATTGCTGTCGCCGATGATTCCGCTGATGTTCATGGGCGACGAATTCGCCGCCGAGCAACCGTTCCTGTTCTTCACCAGCCACCACGGTGAACTGGCGGATCTGGTACGCGAAGGCCGGCGCAATGAATTCGCCGGGTTCAGCGCCTTCGCCGACCCGCACAAACGCGAAAAAATTCCCGATCCGAATGCCGAGCAGACCTTCCACGCCTCGCAGCCTCGCCTGGTCGGCAGCGGCAGCGCAAAACAGCAGGAAACCCTCGCGCTGTACCGGCAACTGCTGCAATTGCGCCACCGCTACATCATTCCCAATCTGTCCGGCACCCAGGCGCTTGGGGCGCACATGCTCGGCTTCGGTGCGGTCAGTGCACGCTGGCGCCTGGGCGATGGCAGTGAGCTGCGAATTGACCTGAACCTCAGCGATACGCCAGTGGTCAACCCTGCACAGACCGACGCCGTGTGGCTGTTTCAACAGCCGCCCGCCGTTGCCCTGTCGGAACCGGGCGTACTGCCCGCGTATTGCGCGCTTGTCAGCCTCACGGCCGCAACCCCCTTGCAACCTCTGGATGGAGAGCGCCTATGAGCGATGCGCAACTGGAAATACTCGCAAGCCGCGCCGGCCTCGCCGTCGACTGGATCGACGCCAACGGCCGCCCGCAGAAAGTCGCCCCGGCGGTGCTGCGCAATGTTCTCACCGGCCTGGGTCATCCAGCCAATACCGCGCAGGAAATCGACGCCAGCCTGCTGCAACTGCAACAGGTGCAACAGGATCGCCACCTGCCGCCGCTATTGACCGCAGATGTCGGAATCAGCGTTGATCTGGCCCGCTATTTCGAGCCTGAAACGCCTTGCGAAATCCACCTTGAAGACGGTTCACGCCTTAACCTCAAGCTCGATGCCGAGGCCAGACTGCCGGGGTTGATCCCGGTCGGCTATCAACAGGTGCACATCGCCGATCAATATTTCACCCTGGCCGTGGCCCCCGAACGCTGCTTCAGCGTCGGCGATGCGGTAGACAACCCGATCCCTCGCGTCTGGGGATTAAGCGCGCAACTGTACAGTCTGCGCCGCCCCGGCGATGGCGGTTTTGGTGACACTCAGGCGCTGGAAGAACTGGTGCGGGTGGCTGGCGAGCGTGGCGCCGATGCGCTGGCAATCAGTCCGCTGCATGCGATGTTCAGCGCCGACACCGGGCGCTACAGCCCGTATTCGCCGTCCAGCCGCCTGTTTCTTAACGCCTTGTATGCCGCACCGGGCGCCATCCTTGGCGAACGGGCCTTGCGCGATGCGATCGACGCCAGCGGTCTGGCCGAGCAATTCCGGCAACTGGAAGACTTGAAGCTGATCGACTGGCCCACCGCCGCCGACGCCAAACAGAAATTGCTGCAAGCCTTGTACGACGGCTTCGTCGCGGGCGAGCATCCGTTGCATCCGGACTTCGCCGGTTTCCGCCATGCCGGTGGCGAAGCCCTGGAAAACCATTGCCGCTTCGAAGCCATTCAGGAAATGCGCGCTGCCCGTGGCGAAAGCCTCGATTGGCGCGAATGGCCGGAACACTGGCACGACCCGCGCGGCGCCGCCCTCGAAGCCTTTGCCGAGGAATACGCCGAACGCATCAGTTACTTCGCCTTTTGCCAGTGGTTGATCCACCGCTGCCTGGAGCGCGCGCAAACGGCTGCGCGCAGCGCCGGCATGGGCATCGGCCTGATCGCTGACCTTGCGGTCGGTGCCGACGGCGCCGGCAGCCAGGCCTGGAGCTTTCAGGACGAACTGCTCGCCTCGCTCACCGTGGGTGCGCCGCCAGACATTCTCAATCGCTCCGGTCAGGGTTGGGGGATTTCCGCGTTTTCCCCCGAAGGTCTGATCCGCAACGGCTTTCGTGCGTTCATCGACATGCTGCGCGCCAACTTCGCCCACGCTGGCGGGCTGCGCATCGACCATGTCATGGGCCTGCAACGCCTGTGGGTGATCCCCAATGGCGCGGCGCCGGCCGATGGCGCTTATCTGTATTACCCGTTTGACGATCTGCTGCGCCTGCTGACCCTTGAGTCCCATCGACATCAGGCGATCGTCCTCGGCGAAGACCTCGGCACCGTGCCCGACGGTCTGCGGGAAAAACTCAGTGCGCGGGCGATTCTTGGCATGCGCGTGCTGCTGTTCGAACAGGACAACACTTATTTCAAACCGATCCTCGACTGGCCGGACAACGCGCTGGCGACCACCAGCACCCACGATCTGCCGACGCTCAACGGTTGGTGGCATGGCCGCGATATCGACTGGAATGCGCGTCTGGAATTTGTCGACGCCAACGGTGAAATCGAATGGCGCCGCCATCGCCAGCGCGAGCGCGAAGGCCTGCGCGGGGCCTTGAGTCAGGACCCGCAAAACTTTCGCGAAGAGTCCCACGAAGCCGATCAAGTGGTCGATGCCAGCGTGCGTTTCCTCGGCCACACCCGTGCACCGCTGGTGTTGCTGCCGCTGGAAGATGCGCTGGGCATCGACGAGCAGGCCAACCTGCCGGGCACCATCGACAGCCACCCGAACTGGTCGCGACGCCTGCCCGGCAACAGCGAAGCCTTGCTTGATGGCGCCGATGCCGCGCGCCGCCTGGAACTGCTGGCCTGCGCCCGCCTGCAAGCTGCCGAGCGTGACCAATGAACCAGACCCTCATCCAACCCCTGCGCGCCACCCTGCGCCTGCAATTTCACAAGGGTTTCACTCTGGAACAGGCGGTGCCGCTGGTGCCGTACTTTGCCCGCCTCGGCATCAGCCACATTTATGCCTCACCGCTGCTCGCGGCCCGCGCCGGCTCGATGCACGGCTACGACGTGGTCGACCCGACGCAAGTCAATCCGGAACTCGGCGGCGAACCGGCGCTGCGGCGTCTGGTCAGCACCCTGCGCGAACACGGCATGGGCTTGATCCTCGACATCGTCTCCAACCACATGGCCGTCGGCGGCGGTGACAACCCGTGGTGGCTCGATCTGCTGGAGTGGGGCCGACTGAGCCCTTACGGCGAGTTCTTCGACATCCAGTGGCACTCGCCGGACCCGTTGATGGAAGGCCAATTGTTGCTGCCGTTTCTCGGCAGCGATTACGGCGTCGCGCTGCAGGAAGGCACGCTGAAACTGCGCTTCGATGCGCAGCAAGGTCGCTTCCACGTCGAGCATTACGAGCACCACTTCCCGATCTGCCCGAATGACTACGGCGAGTTGCTCAAACCGCTCGAAGCGCTGAAATCCCTGGCCGATCGTTTCAGCACCCTCAGCTACCAGACCGACGCGCATGCGCTGGCGATGCCGCTCAAGGCTGAACTGAAAGAGCTGGCAAGCGATCCGCAGATTCTCGCCGCGATCGAGGAAAGTCTCGCGCATTACGACTCCACGACAGCAGAAGGCTTCGACAAGCTGCATCAGTTGCTCGAACGTCAAAGCTACCGCTTGGCCAGTTGGCGCACCGCAGCAGACGACATCAACTGGCGGCGCTTTTTCGACATCAACGAGCTCGGTGGCCTGCGCGTCGAGCGCCCGGCCGTGTTCGAAGCCACTCACGGCAAGATCTTTCAGTTGATTAGCGAAGGCCTGGTCGACGGCTTGCGCATCGACCACATCGACGGTCTCGCTGACCCGCGTGGCTATTGCCGCAAGCTGCGGCGGCGCCTCGACTTGCTTGCGCCGGATCGGCACTTGCCGATCTATGTCGAGAAGATTCTCGGTGCCGGCGAAACCCTGCGTACCGATTGGGCGGTGGATGGCAGCACCGGTTACGAGTTCATGAATCAGCTGTCGTTGCTGCAACACGACCCCGATGGCGAACATGTACTCGGCGACCTCTGGCAGCGACGCACCGAGCGTCCGGCGGCGTTCATTGAAGAAGCGCAACTGGCGAGGCAACAGATCCTCAACGGCTCGCTGGCCAGTGACTTCGAAAGCGTCGCCCAGGCGCTGCTGCAAGTGGCCCGCGATGACCTGATGACCCGCGACCTGACTCTCGGCGCAATTCGCCGGGTGTTGCAGGCGCTGATCGTGCATTTCCCGGTGTATCGCACTTACATCAATGCGCTGGGTCGCGCGGCTCAGGATGAACAGTTCTTCCAGCAGGCCATGGACGGCGCGCGGCAGACGCTGGGCGAAGGCGACTGGCCGGTGCTTGACTGTGTGGCGGCCTGGCTCGGTGGCACGCCCTGGCGGCAAAAGCCGCGCGGGCGCTCGCGCAAGATCCTCAAGCACGCCTGCGTGCGTTTCCAGCAACTGACGTCGCCGGCAGCGGCCAAAGCCGTGGAAGACACCGCGTTGTATCGCTCGGCGGTGCTGCTGTCGCGCAACGACGTCGGCTACAACACCGAGCAGTTCAGCGCGCCGGTCAGCGACTTCCATGCGGTCAATCAGCAACGCCTGGATGCGTTTCCCGACAATTTGCTGGCCACTGCGACCCACGACCACAAACGTGGCGAAGACACCCGTGCACGACTGGCAGTGCTCAGCGAACGCAGCCACTGGTATGCCGAGCAGGTCGAGTTGTGGCGCGCCCTCGCCCGGCCGCTGCGCGACGATGATCAAGTGCCGTCGTCCGGCGATGAACTGATCCTGTATCAGGCGTTGCTCGGCAGTTGGCCGCTGCAACTGAGCGATGACGATCAGTCAGGTTTCAGCGACTACGCCGAACGCATCTGGCAGTGGCAACAGAAAGCCCTGCGCGAAGCCAAGCTGCAAAGCAGTTGGAGTGCGCCGAATGAAGCCTATGAAAACGCTGCGCAGACGTTCACCCAACGCCTGCTCACCGGTGACGAAGGTGAGCTGCTGCGCGCCGCGCTGAGCAAGACCGTCAACAGCATCGCGGCAGCCGGCGCCCTTAACAGTCTGGCGCAAACCTTGCTGCGCATGACCGTGCCGGGGGTACCGGATCTGTATCAAGGCAACGAGTTCTGGGACTTCAGCCTGGTCGATCCGGACAACCGCCGGCCGGTGGATTACGCCGCGCGCGAGCAGGCTCTGGACGGACACGCGCCGCTCGAGGAACTGCTGGCGAACTGGCGTGACGGGCGCATCAAGCAAGCGTTGATCGCCCAGGTGTTGAACCTGCGCGCCGAACACGCCGAGCTGTTTCGCCGGGGCACGTATCAGGCCTTGGAGGTGCTGGGCGAGCAGGCGCACAACGTGCTCGCATTCGCCCGTGAGCACGAGGGCCGCTACGCCATCGTGATCGTGCCGATCCGCTGCGCGACGTTGCTGGAAAACAGTGCCGTGCCACAGGTGGATGCGCTGCGCTGGGGCGATACACGGGTGGTTTTACCGTTCGCCGCCTCTGACACAAACCTGAAGGGACTTTTTCACAGCAGCGCAGTCACAAAAAACAGGGAGCTGAACGTCAGCGCCGCGCTGGGGGATTTCCCGGTCAATCTGTTTACCCAACTCTTTACGTAACGACGAGTTCAGTTCAGGAGCATTGCGATGAGTACCGACGATAAACGCATCCGCGAGTTTGCCTATCAGATCTGGGAATCGGAGGGCAAACCTGAAGGTCATGAAGCGCGTCATTGGGAAATGGCGCGCAAACTGGCCGAAGCCGAGGCCCTCGCGCCGAAGAAGTCGCCAAAGGCTGCGGGCAGCAAAACTGCCGGCAAGACTGCGACCGGCAAGGCCACTGAAAGCAAGACCCCGGCGGCCAAGCCCAAGGCGCCAGCGGACGCCAAAGCCAAGCCATCCAGCGCCGCCAAAGTGATTCCACCGGGCGAAAAAGCCGCCGAGAAAAAGCCGCGCGCCCCACGCAAGCCCCCGGCCAACTGACACACCCGGATTATTGAACTGAATGACCGTGTGGCGGGTTCGCTCGCCACACAGGGACAACTCGTCCTCAGGAAACCTCAAACACCCCCTGTCAGGGACAGATGTCTGTGGTGAGGGGATTTATCCCCGATCGGCTGCGAAGCAGTCGCAGGGCCGCTGCGCGACCCATCGGGGATAAATCCCCTCACCACAGATTCTGTTCCCACAGTTGATCCGTTATTCGAACCAACCCGTTTTGCAGGAGCAATCATGTCCAGTCCAAAAAAAGCCGAGCCCGCAGCGCACGCTGAACCTTCGAGAATCCGTGAAGGCCTGCCCTTCCCGCTCGGTGCGACCTGGGATGGTCTGGGGGTTAACTTTGCACTGTTTTCCGCTAACGCCACCAAGGTCGAGCTGTGCATCTTCGACGATGCCGGCGAAGTCGAACTCGAGCGCATCGAACTGCCGGAATACACCGACGAGATCTACCACGGCTATCTGCCCGATGCCCATCCGGGGCTGATCTACGGCTACCGCGTGTATGGCCCGTATGACCCGGCGAACGGCCATCGCTTCAACCACAACAAACTGTTGATCGACCCGTACGCCAAACAACTGGTCGGCGAGTTGAAATGGTCGGAGGCGCTGTTCGGCTACACCATCGGCCACCCCGACGCCGACCTCAGTTTCGATGAACGCGACAGCGCGCCGTTCGTGCCCAAGTGCAAGGTCATCGACCCGGCGCACACTTGGGGCAACGACCACCGCGTCAGCGTGCCGTGGGACAAAACCATTATTTATGAAACCCACGTACGCGGCATCAGCATGCGTCACCCTTCGGTGCCGGAGAACGTGCGCGGTACGTTTGCCGGTCTGATGGTCGACGATGTGCTCGAGCACATCCGCAAACTCGGCGTGTCGAGCGTGGAACTGCTGCCGATCCATGCCTTCGTCAATGACCAGCACCTGCTGCAAAAGGGCATGACCAACTACTGGGGCTACAACAGCATCGCCTTTTTCGCCCCGGATCCGCGCTACCTGGCCAGCGGCAAGATCGCCGAGTTCAAGGAGATGGTCGCGCACCTGCACGAGGCCAATCTGGAAGTGATCCTCGACGTGGTCTACAACCACACCGCCGAGGGCAACGAGCAAGGCCCGACCCTGTCGATGCGCGGCATCGACAACGCCTCGTATTACCGGCTGATGCCGGACGACAAGCGCTACTACATCAACGATTCCGGCACCGGCAACACCCTCGACCTCAGTCACCCGTGCGTGCTGCAGATGGTCACCGACTCGCTGCGTTATTGGGCCAGCGAGATGCACGTCGACGGTTTCCGCTTCGATCTGGCGACGATTCTCGGGCGCTATCACGACGGTTTCGACGAGCGTCACAGCTTCCTCGTCGCCTGCCGTCAGGACCCGGTGCTGCGCCAGGTGAAAATGATCGCCGAGCCTTGGGACTGTGGCCCCGGTGGCTATCAGGTCGGCCACTTTCCGCCGGGCTGGGTCGAGTGGAACGACAAATTCCGCGACACCGTGCGCGCGTTCTGGAAAGGCGACGACGGCCAGGTTGCCGACTTCGCCAGCCGCATGACCGCGTCCGGCGAGATGTTCAACCAGCGCGGACGGCGGCCGTACTCGTCGGTGAACTTCATCACCGCCCATGACGGTTTCACCCTCAACGATCTGGTGTCATACAACGACAAGCACAACGAAGCCAACGACGAGAACAACCAGGACGGCAGCAACAACAACCTGTCGTGGAACCACGGCGTCGAAGGCCCGACCGACGACCCGGAGATCAATGCGCTGCGCCACCGGCAGATGCGCAACTTCTTCGCCACGCTGCTGCTGTCGCAGGGCACGCCGATGATCGTTGCCGGCGACGAATTTGCCCGCACCCAGGACGGCAACAACAACGCCTATTGCCAGGACAGCGAGATCGGCTGGGTCAACTGGGACCTGAGCGAGGACGGCAAGGCGCTGCTCAAATTCGTCAAACGCCTGATCAAGCTGCGTATGGCTTACCCGATCCTGCGTCGCGGGCGCTTCCTGGTTGGCGAATATAACGAGGACATCGGCGTCAAGGACGTCACCTGGCTGGCGCCGGACGGCACCGAGATGACCACAGAGCACTGGCATGACGCGCACAACCGTTGCCTGGGCATGCTCCTCGATGGTCGCGCACAGGAAACCGGGATCCGCCGCAAGGGTGCCGATGCGACGCTGCTGCTGGTGGTCAACGCCCACCACGACATCGTCAACTTCAGCCTGCCGGAAGTGCCGGAAGGCAGTTTCTGGACCTGCATGATCGACACCAATCAGCCATCGATTCGCGGTCAGGAACGCTTCGAGTTCGGCCATGAGTATTCGGTCACCGGACGTTCGCTGCTGCTGTTCGAACTGCAACGCGAAGAAGAAGACTGATATGGACCTGCACAGTTATCTGGCGCGCCGCCCGCCCGACTATCGCGACACCGCCGCACTCGGCCATTGCCTGCGGGCGCTGGTCGAGGCCGGTCTGGATCAGTTGCCGCTGCCCGGCAGCGGCCGCACGCTGGAGCGCTTTCAGCGTCTGGCCGAAGTCGGCGGACACGATCTGGGCTTGTGCAAACTCTACGAAGGCCACACCGACGCATTGGCGATCATCGAACAGCTTGGTGGCTCGCCCACACCGGGCAGCACTTGGGGCATGTGGGCGGCTGAACCACCGCAGGCTCGGGTGCAGGTGCGACCGGCCGGGCACATGGTGCGCCTCGACGGGCGCAAGGCCTGGTGTTCCGGGGCGGCGGTGCTCAGCCATGCGCTGCTCACCGCGTGGGACGTCGAAGACCGTCAGCAACTGGTCGCGGTGGCGCTGGATCAACCGGGCGTGACCATCACCGATCAGGGCTGGCAAGCGGTCGGCATGGGTGCCACCGGCAGCGTCGAAGTGCTGTTCGACGGCGCCGAGGCCCAGGCCATCGGCGAACCCGGCGACTACCTGAATCGTCCGGGTTTCTGGCAAGGCGGGATCGGCATTGCCGCGTGCTGGTACGGCGCGGCGCGGCAGATCTCCGAGGCGCTGCGTCAACACTGCGCGCAACGTCAGGAGCCGCATGCCCTCGCCCACCTCGGTGCGGTCGATGCGGCGCTGTACGCAGCGGCCAATGTGCTGCGTTTCAGTGCGTTGCACATCGATGCGCATCCCGAAGCCGATGCCGAACTGTTGGCCCGGCGTGCCCGCGCCGTGGTCGAGCAATCGGCTGAACAAGTGATGCGCGAGACCGGTCGGGCGCTGGGTGCCGCTCCGTTCTGCAAGGATCGGCACTTCGCCCGGTTGAGCGCCGATCTGCCGGTGTTCCTGCGCCAGAGCCATGCCGAGCGTGATCTGGCGGCCCTTGGCCAAACGCTGGCTGAACACCCCGAGGAGGCCTGGACGCTATGAATGCCGTGAACAAACCCGATCCGATCATCGGCCACCAAGGCACTTCGCTGCTGCAATGGCAACATTCCCGGCACCTCGCGGCGCTGGACAGCGTCGATGTCCTCAGTCTGGTGCCACCGGGCGCGCGGGCGGTGATTGTCGCCCCGCACCCGGACGACGAAGTGCTCGGCTGCGGCGGGATGTTGCAGTTGCTGGCCGCCGCCGGGCGTCAGTTGCAGTTGATCTCGGTCACCGATGGCAGCGCCAGTCACCCCGGCTCCGAGCGCTGGCCGGTGGAGCGTCTGAGCGTGGTGCGGCCGCAGGAATCAGCCGAAGCCCTGCGCCGCCTCGGCGTGCCGCTGCACCGGATGAAATGGCTGCGCGGCGGTTTCAGCGATAGCCAGGTCGCTGCGGATGAGCCGTCGCTGGTAGCGTTCATCGAACGCCACCTGCGCCCCGGCGACGTGGTGTTCAGCACCTGGTGCGAGGACGGCCACTGCGATCACGAAGCTGCCGGCCGCGCGAGTATCGAAGCCGCGCGGCGGGTCGGCGCCACCTGCCACGAATTGCCGGTATGGACCTGGCACTGGGCCTCCCCCGAAGACGCCTCAGTGCCATGGCAGCGCGCGCGCAAGATTCTGTTGTCGCCGGAGCAAGTGGCGCGCAAACGCCACGCGGTGCATGCGTTCGCCAGTCAGTTGGAGGGCGATCCGCAAGCCGGGCTGCAACCGGTATTGGCGCCGTACGTGCTGGATCGTCTGCTGCAACCGTTTGAAGTGGTGTTCCTATGAGTGTCGATGATCGTTACTTCGACGGATTATTCAGCGCTAACGATGATCCCTGGGCCTTCCGCGAGCGCTGGTACGAACAGCGCAAACGCGCTATCACCCTCGCCGCCCTGCCTCGCGCGCATTATCGGGCGATCTTCGAACCCGGTTGCGCCAATGGCGAACTCAGCGCCGAGCTCGCCGAGCGCTGCGACCGCCTGCTGTGTTGCGACACCGCCAGTGCCGCGGTGAATCTGGCGCGTACCCGATTGAGCCTGTTTGACCATGCCGAGGTGCGCCAAAGTCGCTTGCCCGGTGACTGGCCGGAGGAAAAATTCGACCTGATTGTATTTAGCGAAATCGGCTACTACCTCGATGCCCAGGATCTGACAGAAGTGATCCGCCGCATCAGTGAATCCCTGACGGCTGACGGCCAGTTGCTGGCCTGCCACTGGCGCCCGCCCATCGATGGCTGCCCGCTCAACGCGCGGCAGGTACATGACCTGATTCACGAGCAATTACCGCTACCGCGTCTGGCGCTGCATCAGGAAGCCGACTTCATTCTTGAAGTCTGGAGCCGTGAGCCGCGCTCGGTGGCCGCATTGGAGGGCCTGCGATGATCGGCATTCTGATTCCCGCGCACAACGAGCAAGACCTGCTCGAACAGTGCCTGAGCGCCGCCGTACGCGCCAGCAAACACGGGCTGCTGGCCGGCGAACCGGTCGAAGTGCTGGTGGTGCTCGACAGCTGCACCGATCGCTCGGCGCAGATCGTCAGCGGCTTTCCGGTACTGAGCCTGCACATCGACGCCCGCAACGTCGGCCAGGCCCGTGCCGCCGGCGCGCAGGTGTTGCTGGAGCGTGGCGCGCGCTGGATCTCCTGCACCGACGCCGACAGCCGTGTGGCCGAGGACTGGCTGGTGGCGCAGTTGGGTCTGGGTGCGGACGCGGTGTGCGGCACGGTGACCGTTGAACATTGGGATCCGACATTCGACGAAAGCGCGCAAATCCGCTATCACAGCCACTATCAGGCGCGGGACGGGCATCGCCATATCCACGGCGCCAATCTCGGGGTCAGTGCCGATGCTTATCGTTGGGCCGGGGGGTTCGCCCCCTTGACCTGTGATGAGGACGTGCAACTGGTGCGGCAACTGGAGTTGCTCGGTGCCGACATTGCCTGGAGCCATCGTCCGCAAGTGCACACCAGCGCCCGTCTGGACAGCCGTGCCCGGGGCGGTTTCGGGGACTACCTGCGAAAATTGGTACAGTTAGACATAAAAAAAGCGGATCAGATTGATCTGTAACGCGACGAACCGGTTTTCATGAGCAATACTCTGCTGCGCGGCAATCCAGGGTTGGGAGCGTCGCACAGCAATCCATTCGCCTTCACGGGTCGAGCGCACCTGCTTTTGCACGGTGCAGATTCGGCTGAGGGCCTGACTCGACAAGGACGTAGCACCCATGAAACCGTTATTCCTCAACGAAAACCCGCCGCCGGTACAGATCTGGAACAGTGCCCCGCAGCTGGACAACATTCCCGTCATCAACACCCATAGCCTCGTTCCCCGCGGTGCTCGCGCCGTCGTCGTCGCCCCGCATCCGGGTGATGAAGTGGTGACCTGTGGCGGCCTCCTGCAATTGCTCTCCAGCCTTGGCCATCCGCTGCAACTGCTGTCGATCACTGACGGCAGCGCCAGCCATCCCGGTTCGCGACAGTGGTCGGAAAAACGCCTGAGCGTGTTCCGTCCGCAAGAAAGCGTCGAAGCCCTGCGTCGGCTCGGCCTGCCGATGCACAGTCTGAAATGGGTGCGCGGCGGGTTCACCGACAACGCGCTGCTCGAGCGCGAGACGGAAATCAGCAGTTTCATCTCACGTTATCTGCGCCCCGGCGACGTGGTGTTCAGCACTTGGCGCAACGACGGCAACGACGACCACGAAGCGGTCGGACGTGCGAGTGCCAAAGCGGCAGCGCAAGCCGGAGCCACCTATCACGACGTGGCAGTCTGGGCCTGGCACTGGCCGGAGCGCGAGCAGAGCCTGATCCCCTGGGATCGTGCACGCAAACTGCGCCTCGACACCTGGACCGTGGCGCGCAAAAGCCACGCCACCCACGCCTATGCCAGCCAGCTCAAGGGCGAACCCGCGATCGGCATCGCGCCGATGCTGCCGCCGGTGATCCTCGAGCGGATGCGCCTGCCCTACGAAATTGTCTTCATCTGACACACCCATCCCCTGTGGGAGCGGGCTTGCTCGCGAAAGCGTCGGTTCAGTCACCTGTGATGTTGAATGTGCCGGCCTATTCGCGAGCGAGCCCGCTCCCACATTGATATGCGGCGAGCCAGTGGCTATGGCTCACGACCGTTCATCGCAAATACGTCCCTACCTGTAATTTCTGACAGTAGCCAGAGCCGTCATCTTCAGCGCTGAATAACTCCACGCCCTTTGTCTCCCGACAGTTCGCTTGGAGTTCCGACCATGCTCGTTCAGCCCAAGAAGAAAATCTCTGCCCCCCATTCATTGCTGGACCCGATAGTGCTCGGGCGCCTCCTGCCTTCCGGTCAGTGGGGGATCAACCGGGCGGCGGTGTTCACTTTTCCCGACCTCGGCCTGCTGGTCGTCATCCCCGTCTGGGCCACCAAGGCTGTCGGCGATACCGTCAAGCTGCTGCTCAATGACCGTGAGGTCGACGGGCGTCCCATCATTGACCAGACCGAGCTCAAACAACCGACCCTCTTGTGGGTGGCTCCTCGTCATCTGCAGACAGGTCCTTACGAACTCACCTACGAAATCAAACAGCCCAATCAAAAAGAAGAGCGTCCGGACAAGCCCCTCAACCTCTTCGTCAAACTGGAACTCCCCGGTGGCCAGGACATCGACCCGGGCCCTGGTCACTCCAACCTGTACATGTACATTCCCCCGGAAATCGTCAACGGCGGTGTGGACAAAGACGTTGCCGAAGCGGGGGTGCCGATTGTCATCAGGTCCGAGTCCGGCAGCGGCTTGCCTTACCCCGACATCGCGCAGGGCGACGTCATTCATCTCAGTTGGGGCGGCTTTTTTGAGTATTCCACACCGGTGACCCTGGAGCAGATCAACGATCCAGCGGCAAACCCGATATTAATCACGGTCTCCAAAGCCACTATTGAACGGGCTGGTGACACCGACCTCTTCGGTCTGGCGGTCACCTTCAAAGTGCGCGACATCGTCGGCAATGAATCGGAAGACTGGTGCAAGGCAACCCGCATCGTCGTCACCACCGGCATCGACCTGCTGGCCGCACCGATTGTTCAGGAGGCTGTCAATAATGAACTCGACGCCGATAAACAGGGCGATAACGACATCACGGTGCATGTCACGGCCACACGGCCAGACTTCGAGATGGATGACATCATTCACTTGACCATGCTCGGCACCACCCTGGAGGGCGAAAAAGTCGAAGTCACCGCCCTGCCCCAGACCGTCGACAATATCCCGCATAACTACGAGTTCAAGCTGTCCATTGCGGCCGTGCGTAAACTGGTCAATACCCAGGTCAGTTTCTTCTATCGGCTGGAACGCAGCGGCAGCAGTGACCCGTTAGGCTCAAAAAGGCAGTTTGTACAAGTCACCGGCGCAGCCCACCGCCTGGCCGCACCGATCATCGAAGAAGCCGAGGGAGAATTCATCGATCCCACGAAGACACCCATCAACGTCCGCATTCCGTTCGATCCGGCCATCGAGTACGGCATGGGCATTGAGCTGTTCCTGTTGGGTAAAAGTCCGGACGGCAGCACCTTCCTGCCTGAGTTGGAGTGGCACATTCCGGAGGAGGATGAAGTCGAGAATCCCGAAGGTTTTGTCATCACCGTCGATGACTACAACCTCAAGCTCCTTGACGGCGGAACCCTGAAGGGGTGGTACGACCTGCTGACAGCCGAAGGCGACGAGATCCTCAGACGGGAGTCGCTGCACACGAAATTGTTCAATGTGGGTGAACCGAAATTCGAGCTGGACGCCCCCATTGTCCTCGGGGTGGCGAACGGCTTCCTCGACCCGGCCACACTGCCCGGCGGTACCAGTAAACTGACCATCCCCAGGCCTGTGGTGAAGCCATGGGTAGCCAACGACGAGGCCACCTGGAAGTGGGTGGGCGACATCTCCGGCGAGGAACCCGGGTCCCGCACATTCAATGCCGTAACCGCCCAACAAGACTGGGTCATCAACCTGGACGCCGCCTTCGTCGCCCAACACATCGAACCGAACCGCGGCGGCAAGATCACCGTCCGCTACCAGCTCTGGCGCCATGCCACAGATGAGACCAGCCTTTCGAATCCATTGGTGTTCACCGTGGGCGTCGCGCTGGAACTGCTCGCCCCCTCGATCAAGGAGAACAACGGCGACAGCGCACTCAACCCGCTGCTGGTCAGGGACACCTTGACCATCGTGGTGCCGGACAACAGCGCGTTGCTGCCAAACCATGCAATCAGCGTCACCTGGACTGGCGCTGACGGCACACCGGCCGGCGGGTCGCACACCTCAGTGCCGCGTGCGGTAAGCGAAGGGCTTGAGTTTGCGATCCCCAACAGCGTGGTGGCGTTCAACCTGGGTAAGCAGGTAAAAATCTCCTACGTCGTGATCATTGATGGTCATCCAACACCGTCCCGGGAATTTGACCTGACGGTGCAAGCAATGCCGCAGAGCGCGTTGGCCAGCCCCACCATCGAGCAGGCCGACAACGACGGCGCCGGCCCGGAACTGCATACCGGCAACCTGACCCAAGCGTCCGTACGCATGGGTGACTGGCCGCTGATCGCCCTCAACCAATACGTCTGGTTGCGTCTGCGCGGGACCAATGCCGACGGCAGCGCCTACACACGCGAGATCTGGAGCGCACCGACGGCCTTCACCAACCCCGACTGGATCGCTGACCGGTTCTTCACTTTTCCGCTTCCAGCCGATGAGCTCCAAGCTCTGCAGGATGGCAGCAGCCTGGAATTGGCGTTTAAAGCGGCGCTTGGTCAGAGCACGGTGGAGAGTGAGGCGGTGGAGTTTCCGGTGCGTACTTATACGATCAAGGCGTTTGAGGATGTGCGGCCCACCATCATTTCGGCAAGAGACTCTGTGGGCCAGATGATTGTGTCTGGCCGTGATACTGCTGACAGAACGATAGTTCTGACCGGGGTCGCAAGCAGGGGCCAAAGAGTCGAAATTCTGGATAACCTGACAGCCATAGGCGAGGTCTTGGCAGACTCGCAAAACGGAGAATGGTCGTACACCTTGCTGGGGCTTGACGCGTTGACTCACATCTTCACAGCGAAGGTTCTAGATGGCAGTGATCAGACTTCTGCCCCGTACCTCATCGTTGTCATAGATGCAAAAGATGTTCTCAGTTTTTGGATGCAATTGCCGTCAGGAGGCGCCGGGTATCTTCCTCAAAACGGTAGCGTATTGTTATTTTCGAATTACGTCGGCTTGAGCTTGGGTTTTCAGGTCGTATCCCTCGCCATAGGAACTCATGTAGTAACGCTAAGTAGCCCCATGGTTGAGCTTCAAAGCAGGACTTTAGACATTAAATCTCCTGGTTCCCGTCAACTCGGATTATGGGGTATCAAACTCAACGGGCCGGGACTATATACGCTGAACTTTTTCGGCCCCACAGGAAAGCAGATAACTCCGCCCTTCACCGTCACATTCAATTGATAAGAAGGGTTTGCTCGCCTTAAACCCTAGTTGCTGAGAAGTGATAAGGGGACAGATTTATTTAATGGCAATCGCGAGCAGGCTCACTCATGCAATGGATCTTTGCCGGACACTTAACCTGTGACCAACGCAGATCCACTGTGGGAGCGGGCTTGCTCGCGAAGAGGCCAGAACTGTCAGCGCCTATTCCTTTGGCACAACATTATCCAGCGCCTGATTCACCGCCAACTCCCCCAGCATCACCACCTGCGCAATGCCCAACACCGTATTACGACTCGGCCCCTCCAGCGTGCCGGCGAAATCGCCCAGCATCACCGTGGCTGAGGCCAGGGATTCGCAGGCGTTGGCCAGCAGGGATTCGGTGTCGGTTTGTGGATTGACCAGGAACATGCTGCTGGGGGTGTAGGGTGTGGCCATGATTTGCGCGGGGGCCAGGTAGTGGTCCAGGGCGCGTTCGGCGGCTTCGTGGAGTTTTCTGGAGTTGAGGGATTCGTAGGGTGATAGCGGGTCTGTGACTGGCGGATTGGGTGGGGTTTCGGACATCAGATGGAACTCCGATCAAAGTACTTTGAAAGAATGACTCCCTGTAGGAGCTGCCGAAGGCTGCGATCTTTTGATCTTGTTTTTTAAAAGCAACATCAAAAGATCGCAGCCTTCGGCAGCTCCTACAGGGGGGACCGGGCAGTTAGTTCGGCACGCGGCGGCCATCGAGTACCCGGTTGACCATCAGTTCACTGAGCATGATCACCTGATGCAGCATCAGCATCGCCCGGCGCTGTGGGTTATCGACGGTGTAGCCGATGTCGCGGGCCATGTCACTGGCGGCGGCTAATGATTCGCAGGCTTCGACGAGCAAGGTTTCTTCGTCCACGGTGGGGTCGATGAGGAAGATTCTGTTCGCCTTGCATGACGAGGTTGAAGGGATCGAGATCTTCAGTGCGCCGGGGTTGAGGTAGAAGTTGATGGCGCGGTCGGTTGCCGCTTTTATCTTCTGCGGGTCGAGGGCTGGGTCGTACGGGATTGAGGTGTCTGGGGGGTTGGGTGTGGCTTTGAACATGGATGAAACTCCGTATCGAGAAATAGGAGCCATCACCCTCGCTACCAAACGATGGGTGGCGGCCATGCGCGGGTTGGTAGACCGGTCGATACGGAACCCGGCGCTCACGAATGAGCCCCACGCATGTCCACCATAAAACTGAGCCCCAAAAAGAGGCTGCATAAGGTGACGCCATACGACCGTACCGAAATGGGCTACCAAACCCGATCACTGTTTTCCAGTGACAGGGAAACGATAAGCTCAACGCATAGCCGTGTAAGCCGGCGGATTCTGGCGTACGCGTAGGTAACGGCGCAAGGCGTTGTAGCCGTTATGGCGTAACGGTTCGTGTACTTTAAACGTGGTTGCGGAGTTAGGTTTATATGCGCGGGGGTATCGAGAGTTACCCGGTTGTTTTGATGCTGTCTGGCAGGCCGCTTTCGCGAGCAAGCCCGCTCCCACAGTTGGAATGAGTGCATTCAGTTGGGAGGGTGATCGTCTTGTAGGCCGTCATCGCTGGCAAGCCAGCTCCCACCATTTGACCGAGTGCATTCAGTCGGAGATTGGTCGACTGTGAGGCCGCTTTCGCGAGCAGGCTCGCTCCCACAGGTTTCCTGGCGGCTCTGGTGATTTGTATTACGGCCTGAGGCATCTGGAAGGAACTGCCCGCTCACAGACCAGTCGCATGAACAGGAAGCCGTTTTTTCAGAGGAGTGAACGTGTCCAGCGATCCCAAGCGTCACGCCGTAGACGCACCCGTCATCCATCGCCTGCGCGTGTTGACGGTCAACACTCACAAGGGTTTTACCGCCCTCAACCGGCGCTTCATCCTGCCGGAACTGCGCGAAGCGGTGCGCAGCACCTCGGCTGATCTGGTGTTTCTGCAGGAGGTGGTGGGCGAACACGAGCGACATTCCAATCGCTACCACGAGTGGCCGCAAACCTCGCAATACGAATTTCTCGCCGACAGCATGTGGAGCGACTTTGCCTACGGGCGCAACGCGGTGTACCCCGATGGTCATCATGGCAATGCGCTGCTGTCGAAATACCCGATCCGCGAATACCGCAACCTCGACGTGTCGATCACCGGCCCCGAGCGCAGAGGCCTGCTGCACTGCGTGCTGGACGTACCCGGCCACGCCGAAGTCCACGCGATCTGCGTGCACCTGAGTCTGCTGGAAAGCCACCGCCAATTGCAGTTGCAGCTGCTTTGCCAGTTGCTCGAATCATTGCCCGACGATGCGCCGGTCATCATTGCCGGCGACTTCAATGACTGGCAGCTGCAGGGCAATGCCGCCCTCGCCCGCCGCGATTACCTGCACGAAGCCTTCGAACGCCACCACGGCCGCCCGGCCAAGACCTACCCTGCGCGTTTTCCACTGCTGCGCCTGGACCGCATCTACCTGCGCAATGCCAGCAGCCACGACCCGCAGATCCTCGGCAACAAGCCGTGGACGCACTTGTCGGATCATTTGCCGCTGGCGGTGGAAGTGCATTTGTAAGCACAGACAATGACTTGGATATGTGCAGAAAAACAAACGCTTGCAGCGCCTGATTTAGCTGTACCGCTCATCGTGCAGTTTCTTGACGCATGGGCATCGCTCTTCTTATCTCTACCTTACTACCCCCGGAATTACTCACCGGGGCGACCCTTACGGCACTCGCGAAATCGAGCGCCGCGGTTCGCCCCGCTCCATTCGGTCGCCCCTCGTTCGGGGTAGGAGAGACGCCAGAAAAGAGATCCCGCATGCGCTTGCAAGGTAGACCTCCATGAAAAGCTCATTCACCCCACAAGAGATCAAAGTGACGTTTTGCACAGTGTCGAGTTCGATTCTGCTGTGCTCATCCATGGAGGCGCAGGCCGGACCTGCGGCGGATGAAACCACTCCCTGGTATCACCAGGACATGCCCGTTCTGACCCTGCCGGCGACCGTTGTCACCCCCGAGCCACAACGCCTGAGTCCACGTCCCGATTTGCGCGGCACCGACCTGATCACCGAAGATCTGGCGCCGGCAGCCTGGGACCGGTTGTACGGACAAAGCGCCCGGCAAGCGCAAACCGACGTGCTGTCACCAGGTTTTGCCACCCCCGGTAACGGCGACTTCAAAGGCGCGCCAGTAATCACCGTGCAAAGCGCCGGCGGCCACACTCAGACCCTCGGCCTGATTGGCGGATACAACCAGATCCAGGCTAACAGCGGCGGCCCGATCAACAGCCGCGCCCTCGCCGACCCGGCCGTCGACACTCTGAACCTGCAAGGACAGAGCCTCGGCGCTTATTACCGCCTGACTGGCGCGCAAGGCTGGCATGTCGACCTGACGGCCAGCGGTGGCCGGGTCAGCGGTTTCAGTCGCAACGAACAAGGCGTGCGCCAGGCCACCGAAGGCAGTGCGATGACCTTCTCGGTCGAAGGTGGGTATCCGATCGGCCTGGGCGGCAACTGGGTGGTTGAACCCCAGGCGCAGCTGATCAATCAGCGCATCACCCTCGACACGCCGTACGCGGGCTCCGGCAATGCGTCGTCATCGGATCTGTCGGCATGGAGCGGCCGCGTCGGCGCCCGCCTCAAAGGTAGCTACGATGTGAACGGTCTGCCCGTGGAACCCTACGTGCGCACCAACCTCTGGCACACGGTGTATACCGGCAACACGGTGACCCTGGACCAGGTCGACAAGATCAGCAGCAGCCGCAAATCATCGACGGTCGAATTAGGGCTCGGATTAGTGGCGCGGGTGACGCCGGCGGTCAGCCTGTATGTCAGCGCCGATTACAGCAGTGATGTGGATGACAATGACTTGAACGGGTTGATTGGCAGCCTGGGGGTGCGGATGCGTTGGTGATTTCGGCTTGAGGGGCGATGGCCTCTGAGCTGACGCCATCGCGAGCAGGCTCACTCCTACAGGGAGACGCATTCCAAATGTAGGAGTGAGCCTGCTCGCGATGGCAGCGACGCGGTCGCGGATCAACCCTCCGGCTTGAGAATCAACACCGCCACAGCGGCGGCAGATTCAGTTCAAGCGACAACGACTGGCCATGGCTCGGCACCTCTTCGGTAAACGCCCCGCCGCCATTGCCATAATTCGAACCGGCGTAGGGTGTCGGCATCGCTGTTGAGCAGTTCGTTCCAGCGTCCGGCGAACGGTACGCCGACCCGGTACGACTGACGCGGCACCGGGGTGAAGTTGGCCACCACCAGCACCGGTTTGCCGTCCTTGCTCCAGCGCAGCCACGCGTACACGCTGTTGATCGCGTCATCGCCAATCAACCACTGGAAGCCCTGCGGTGCATCGTCCTGGTCGTGCAGCGCCGGTTCTTCGCGGTACAAGCGATTGAGGTCGCCGACCAGTTTCTGCACGCCTTTGTGTTCCGAGTATTGCAGCAGGTACCAGTCCAGTTGCTGATCGTGATTCCACTCGCGCCACTGGCCGAATTCGCAACCCATGAACAACAGCTTCTTGCCCGGATGGGTCCACATGAAACTCAGATAGGCGCGCAGGTTGGCGAATTTCTGCCAGCGGTCGCCGGGCATCTTGTCGATCAGCGAGTGCTTGCCGTGCACCACTTCGTCGTGGGAGATCGGCAGGATGAAGCGCTCGGACCAGGCATAGACCAGACCAAAACTCAGTTCGTTGTGATGGTGCGCGCGGTACACCGGATCCTGCTGGATGTAGTGCAGCGAGTCGTGCATCCAGCCCATGTTCCATTTGTAGGCGAAACCGAGACCACCCTGCTGGGTGCTTTGGCTGACGCCCGGCCATGCGGTGGATTCCTCGGCGATCACCAGCGCCCCCGGAGCTTCCAGTTCGACCACGTCATTCAAATGGCGGAGGAAATCGATCGCTTCCAGATTCTCGCGCCCGCCGTGACGGTTCGGCACCCATTCGCCGGCCTTGCGCGAATAGTCGCGATAAAGCATCGAGGCCACCGCATCGACGCGCAGACCGTCGATATGGAAATGCTTCAACCAGTGCAGCGCCGACGCCAACATGTAGCCGTGAACTTCGGTACGCCCGAGGTTGTAGATCAGCGTGTCCCAATCTTGGTGAAAGCCTTCCAGCGGGTTGCCATATTCGTACAGCGCGGTGCCGTCGAACTGCGCCAGACCGTGAGTATCTGTGGGGAAATGCGCCGGCACCCAGTCGAGGATCACGCCGATATCGGCGCGGTGACAGGCGTCGACGAACTCACCGAACTGCTCTGGCGTGCCGTATCGGGCACTCGGGGCGAATTGCGAGAGCAACTGATAACCCCATGAGCCGCCAAACGGGTGCTCCATGATCGGCATCAGTTCGATGTGGGTGAAACCCAGTTCCTTGACGTAAGGGATCAGCCGTTCGGCCAGTTCCGGCCAGGTGTAATGGCGGGCGACTTCGCCCAGATCGTCCAGTTCGCACTGCCACGAGCCGGCATGCAATTCGTAGATCGACAGCGGCGCTGAATGCTTCTGCCGTTCGCGACGGCCGTTCATCCAGTCCTGATCCTGCCAGTTGATCTGCAGCGGTGCGGCGACTTTCGACGCGGTGTCCGGCGGCAGACTGGTGGCCAGCGCCATCGGGTCAGCCTTCAGCGGCAGGATGCCGTGAGCGCCGAGGATTTCGTACTTGTACAACTCCCCTGCTTGCAGGCGCGGAATGAACAACTCCCAGACCCCGGACGGATGGCGCAGGCGCATCGGATGGCGGCGACCATCCCACACGTTGAAATCGCCGACCACCGACACTCGGCGAGCATTCGGCGCCCACACGGCAAAGCGCACACCGTCGACGCCATCGACGGTGGTCAGTTGCGCGCCGAGGCAGCTGCTCAGATCACGGTGATTGCCTTCAGCGAACAGATACAAATCCATTTCGCCGAGCAACTGGCCGAAGCTGTAGGGATCTTCCGCGACCTGTTCGCCGCCGGCCCAACGCGTGCGCAGCAGATACGGCCGCGCCTGATCGAAGTGACCGACAAACAATCCCGGTGTTTCGGTGGCTTGCAGTTCGCCGCGTTCTTCACCGCTGTCCTTGTCCAGCACTTCGACTTTCAATGCACCCGGCAGATAATCGCGGATGAACTGCCCACCGGCACCATCACCGTGCGGGCCGAGAATGGAAAACGGGTCGTGGTGTTCAGCGCGCACCAGGGCGTCGATGTCCCGCGCCGCCGGCAATAACGCTTCTTTAGCGTGACCCTGTTCCTTGTTCGAGAAACTCATGACTACTCTCCACCAAGATCGGAAAAGGGTTTAAGCCCCGTCAATAACCCATACAAACCGTGCAACGGCACGGGCAGCCACGTGGGGCGATTTTCGGCTTCATAGGCCACTTCATAGGCCGCCTTCTCCAGGCCGAACAGCGCAAGCGCAGCGTCGGCACCCGCAGGATCCTGCCAGGCATGATCAAGACTAGCTGCCGCTTGGCGATATGCCTGAACAAATGCCTCGCGCGCCTCACGCAGGTAGCGCTCGGCAACCCGATGCCGGGCCGCTTCCGACTCTGGACTGTGATCGACGTTGTGCACGTTGATCGTCATCGCCGCCGCGTAATCGAAGGAGCGCAGCACGCCGCTGACGTCCTTGTAAGGACTGTGTTTGCCGCGCCGTTCGTGCAGCGGCCGCGCCGGTTCACCCTCGAAATCGATCAGATAGGCATCGCCCTTGATCACCAGCACCTGACCCAAATGCAAGTCGCCGTGGACGCGAATACGCAAGCCGCCCACAGCTTTCTGCGCGAGTTCCTGCACATGGCCGAGGATGACTTTTTTGTTGTCGAGCAGCCGCGCGACCATTTTCTGATCCGCCGCGCTCAAGTGACTCTGATGTTGCTTGAGCAGCTTCAACGCATGCTCGACCTGCGCCGCGACGTCCTTGCCAGTGGCTTGGGCGTCCTTGGCGCTGGTGGTTTGCGGGGCGAAGTCGGGGTTGTCGCTCGGCGCCGCCAGCACCTGGTGCATTTCGCCCAGACGCTGGCCGAGCATGCCGGCAAAGTCCTTCAGTTCGCCGAGGGCGTTGTAATGCTGTTCCTGCTCGGACATCGAGTCGGCCAGCTCATCACGCAACGCCCGTTCGAGGTTGTTCTGCGTCCATTCCCAGGCATCGCCCTGATTGCTCAGATAGCCTTGGGCGATCATCAGCAGGTTGTCTTCGCCAGCGCCATCGCGGCGGATCACCGAGCCGAGCAGCGGCGAGATGTTGGCGAAACCGGCCTCGGTCAGGTACGCGCTCATTTCCAGTTCCGGGTGAACACCCGAGGCGACCTTGCGGATCAGCTTCAGCACCAGACTGTTGCCGATCACCACCGAACTGTTCGATTGCTCGGCCGACAGATAGCGCACCTCGGATTCGGCACCGAGGCCGAGTTTTTCCAGTTGCGCGGTCGGCGCGAAACGAATCTCGCCCTGTTCGGAATTGAGCACGGTGTTGCTCTGCATGCCTTGCAGCACCGCGTGCACAAACGTTTCGAGGCTGAACGCATCCGTGATCAGACCGACCTGACGCCCGCGACGAACACGCGACAATGCCAGTTGCTGCGGCAATGCCGGCCCGACCTGATCTTCAGCGATGAAGCCGAACGGCAGTTGATAGCGGCTGGTCTGCCCGGCGCTGGTGACTTCGATCTCGCTGAGCAGCACCGGATGCTGCGCATCGCCGAAGCGCACGCCGTAGGCCAGATTGACCTGTTCGATGGCTGCGTCCTTGCCGGCGAACCAGCGGCGGTTCTGCAGCCAGCTCGGCAGAATGCTCTGCTCCAGCGTGTTGCGGGTCGGCGTTTCGAGCAGTTCTTCCATGCGTTTTTTCAGCACCAGGGTGGTGAAGTCCGGCAGGCTCTGCGCCGGCTCCACGTGCCAGCTCGGCATCTGGTTTTCTGCAGCCAGGGCGAACCAGTAGAAACCGTACGGCGCCAGGGTCAGGAGGAAATTCAACTGGCCGATCGGCGGGAACGCATTACCGCCGAGCATCTCCACCGGGACCATGCCGACGTAGGCCGACAGATCGAGTTCCGCCGCCTGCGCGCTGCGCGAGACGTTGGCCACGCAAAGAATGATTTCGTGCTTGCCGTCGGCGTCGGTGAACTCGCGGGTGTAGGCCAAAATCCGTCGATTGCTCGGCGAAAGCATCTTCAGCGTACCGCGCCCGAAGGCCTTGGACTGCTTGCGCACAGCGAGCATGCGCCGCGTCCAGTTCAGCAGCGAATGCGGATCGCCGGCCTGGGTTTCGACGTTGACCGACAGATAACCGTATTGCGGGTCCATGATCGGCGGCAGCACCAGACTGGCCGGATCGGCGCGGGAGAAACCGCCATTGCGGTCAATCGACCATTGCATCGGCGTGCGCACGCCGTCGCGGTCGCCGAGGTAGATGTTGTCGCCCATGCCAATTTCGTCGCCGTAATACAGGGTCGGCGTGCCGGGCATCGACAGCAGCAGGCTGTTGAGCAGTTCAACGCGGCGGCGGTCACGCTCCATCAACGGCGCCAGACGCCGACGAATGCCGAGGTTGATCCGCGCGCGGCGGTCAGCGGCGTAGTAGTTCCACAGGTAGTCGCGCTCTTTGTCGGTGACCATCTCCAGCGTCAGCTCATCGTGGTTACGCAGGAAAATTGCCCACTGGCAGTTGGCCGGAATCTCGGGGGTTTGCCGCAGAATGTCGGTGATCGGGAAGCGATCTTCCTGGGCCAGCGCCATGTACATGCGCGGCATCAGCGGGAAGTGAAAGGCCATGTGGCATTCGTCGCCATTGACGCCCTCGGCATCGGTGTCGCCGAAGTACAGCTGGGTGTCTTCCGGCCATTGGTTGGCCTCGGCCAGCAGCATGCGGTCGGGGTAATTCGCGTCGATCTCGGCCCGGATCTGCTTGAGGACGTCGTGGGTCTCAGGCAGGTTTTCGTTGTTGGTGCCGTCGCGTTCGATCAGGTACGGAATCGCGTCGAGACGCAGGCCGTCGATGCCCATGTCCAGCCAGTAACGCATCACCGACAGCACTGCTTTCATTACTTGCGGGTTGTCGAAGTTGAGGTCGGGCTGGTGCGAGTAGAAACGGTGCCAGAAGTACTGGCCGGCGACCGGGTCCCAGGTCCAGTTGGACTTTTCGGTGTCGAGGAAGATGATCCGGGTGCCGTCGTATTTCTGGTCGTCATCCGACCACACATAAAAGTCGCGCGCCGCCGAACCGGGCTTGGCCTTGCGCGCCCGCTGGAACCACGGGTGCTGATCCGAGGTGTGGTTGATGACCAGTTCGGTGATCACCCGCAAACCACGCTTGTGCGCCTCGGCGATAAAGCGTTTGGCGTCGGCCATGGTCCCGTAGTCGCTGTGCACACCGCGGTATTCGGCGATGTCGTAACCGTCGTCGCGGCGTGGCGACGGGTAGAACGGCAGTAGCCAGATGGTGTTGACGCCGAGTTCGGCGATGTAGTCGAGTTTGGCGATCAGGCCGGGAAAGTCGCCGATGCCGTCGTTGTTTGAGTCGAAAAACGATTTGACGTGAACTTGATAGATCACCGCATCCTTGTACCAGAGCGGGTCTTTGATAAAGGTGGCTGCCTTGGGTTTCTTCGCCATGTGAAACTCCTGTTCAATTCTGTCAGACCACACGGATGCCCTGTGATGAGGGGCTCTGTGGTGAGGGGATTCATCCCCGACGGGCTGCGAAGCGGCCCTGCTTTTATTCAGTTTTACCCGGTTGTTCTTTGTGGCTGCTGCGCAGCCAGTCGGGGATGAATCCCCTCACCACAAGTTTTTGAGCAAGGTCTTACGCGGCAGTAATCCGCCAAATCCCGAACGGCTGGTACGCCGGGTCAATGCGCATGAACTGATACTTGCCATGCCAGTCCCAGCGATGCCCGTTCATCAAGTCCTCACCGTGGGTGGTCGCGTCGTCAGGCAGGCCCATCTCCCACAGCGGCAGTTCGAAATTGGCTTCCTGCACGTTGTGCGGATCGAGGCTCACCGCCACCAGAATGAAATTGCTGCCGTCAAAGCTGCGCTTGCCGAAGTACAGAATGTTGTCGTTCCACGCGTTGTAGATTTTCAACCCCAGGTGCGTGTGCAGCGCCGGGTTCTGCCGGCGGATGCGGTTGAGCTGGGCGATTTCGGCAATGATGTTGCCCGGCGCATTGAAGTCGCGGACGCGGATCTCGTACTTCTCCGAATCAAGGTATTCCTCCTTGCCCGGCACCGGCGCCGATTCGCACAGTTCATAACCGGAATACATGCCCCACAGGCCCGACCCCATGGTCGCCAGCGCCG
The DNA here is from genome assembly GCF_004526365.1 of Pseudomonas sp. S150. NCBI lineage: Bacteria > Pseudomonadati > Pseudomonadota > Gammaproteobacteria > Pseudomonadales > Pseudomonadaceae > Pseudomonas > Pseudomonas sp. S150. The sequence goes on along the minus strand of NZ_CP038207.1, from coordinate 3,493,011 downwards.
CGCGGATCAGAAACCCCGGCCGCCCCGACTCATGCAGGAACGCCGGGTTGATGTCCGGCGTGTTGACGAAGAAGTTCGGCCGGTAGCATTCGCGCCACGGCGACTCGTTGAGTTCGGTGAAGTAGCTCGCCAGTTCCGACTTGGTATTGCGCCAGGTGAAGTAGGTGTAGCTCTGGCTGTAACCGACCTTGCCCAGACGCGCCATCATCGCCGGTGTGGTGAACGCCTCGGCGAGGAAAATCACCTCCGGGTGCAGCGCCCGCACATCGGCGATCAGCCATTGCCAGAACGGCAGCGGCTTGGTGTGCGGATTGTCGACGCGGAAGATTTTCACACCTTCGTTGACCCAGCCGACGACGATATCGCGCAGCTCGACCCACAGACTGGGGATCGCGTCCGGCGCATAGAAGTCGACATTGACGATGTCCTGGTATTTCTTCGGCGGGTTTTCCGCGTATTTGATCGTGCCGTCCGGGCGCCAGTTGAACCAGCCCGGATGCTGCTTGAGCCACGGGTGATCCTGCGAACACTGAATGGCGAAATCGAGGGCGATTTCCAGGCCATGCTCAGCGGCGGCGGCCACCAGCCGGCGGAAGTCTTCGCGAGTACCGAGCTGCGAGTGAATCGCCTCGTGCCCGCCCTCCTCACTGCCGATGGCATACGGACTGCCCGGATCTTCCGGGCCGGCGGTCAGGGAATTGTTGCGGCCCTTGCGGTGGGCGCGGCCGATCGGGTGGATCGGCGTGAAGTACAACACGTCGAAGCCCATGTCCTGAATCATCGGCAGACGCGAGTGCACGTCGTTGAACGTGCCGTGACGCTTGGGATCGTCAGTAATCGAGCGCGGAAACAGCTCGTACCAACTGGCAAACTCGGCCAGTTCCCGTTCAACATCCACCGGGAATTCGGCACTCAAGCTCAGATAGGCACGGTGATCGGCCTGCAACATCAATTGCGCACTGCGCGAGTGCAGAAACAGCGCCACCTGCTCGGTTTCGAGCAGGCCGGACAATTCATGATGCAAGGCGGCGAGCTGTTCGCTGAGCTGACCGTCGCTGCGTTCGGCGGCCTGCTGCACCATGCTGCCGCCCTTCCTGCAGTTCGAGCGACACCGGGACGGCGGCGTTGTGCTTCTTCTCCAGCTCGTACTGAAAACTGGCGAAATGGTCGATCCACGCTTCGATGCAGTACAGATAGCGACCCTGGCGCTCGGGACGAAACTGCCCCTGCCAACTGTTATTGCCCAGCTCGTTCATGACCTCGCTGTGCCAGCTCTCTTCGCCCTCCGCGCGCCAGCGGATGCGCACGGCCAGCTTGTCGTGGCCGTCGGCAAAGACCTTGCTGGTGACGATCACGTCACGCTCGACGATCGACTTGACGGCAAACTGCCCGCCATCGAGGGTCGGCATGGTGTTTTCGATCACGATGCGCGGCAGCAGCAATGCCTGCGACAGCGGCATGTGCGGGTTGTAGCTCTGCTCTGAAGGTTTTTCAGCAGACATCGAGCATCTCTCCTTAACGCCCCCAAGGACGCTCTTGTGCCGGAACAGTGTTCACAATGAGGCACCGGCCCCGACTTGAACTGACTTAGGTTCCGAGCGACCGGCGCGGGGAAAAGTTCACAGGGATTTGTCTGGACAGAAAAGCGGATCGAATTCATCACACGGTGGTCAATCCACTTAAGCACTTCTCACGCCATGTGCCACACGGAGGTCTACAGATGAACATCCCGATCCCGGCCGAAACGCCTGATCCGAACATCGACAAACCCACCCTGCCCGAGACCGAGCCACAACCGATCCCCGAGCAGGAACCCCCAGGCACCACGCCACCGCCGAAGGAAGAGCCGCCGACGACGATGCCACCGGTGATCGTCTAAGCACCCAGCCGATCGTTCCCACCATCATGGGAACGATCGGTTACAGGTGTTGGTTTTTCTCCCCATCCTTCTCAAACATCCTGACCACCCGTGGCATCACGCTGAAAATTCCCAGCGCCAGCAAAGTGCTGAGCAGCGCCGTCGCTTCCCTGCCCAACCCGGCCGCCACGCCGATCGCCGCCGTCATCCACAACCCGGCTGCTGTGGTCAGTCCTTTCACGTGCCCTTCGTCACCTTCCTGATTCTTCAGAATCGTCCCGGCGCCCAAAAAGCCGATCCCGGCGATCACTCCCTGCAACACCCGGCTCATCGCATCGGATTCAGCCCCCGAGGTCTGCGGCACCAGCACAAACAGCGCCGCCCCCAACGCCACCAGCATGTGCGTACGCACCCCGGCAGCCTTGCCCTTGTGCTCGCGTTCGAAACCGAGAATTCCGCCCAGCACCGCCGCCATCAACAGGCGCACGGTGATGCGCGTCAGTTGCGAGGCATCGCCGACGTCGGCGAACTCCGCTTGCAGCGTCACCCACACTTCATGCCACCAGGCGTTCATCGCTCCGTCCTTCTTATTTGTCGTTAGTGGATGGACAGCGGCGACCATTAATCAGTTGCGCAGAACGATTGGCAAAGCACGCGCCCTAACCTCTCAGGTACCCATGAAAAAGGACAGCCTCATGCCCGTTCGAATCGATGAATCCAATCCCGAATCCAAAGTGTGTTTTTTCACCGTCGAAAATGGTGAAGAAATTCGTATCTGCGACACGCTGGAAGTCAAAACCGATAGCGAAAAAGCCATGTCGTTCGTAGAGATTGAAGGCCGGCGCGTTTACATCACCGAAGCAGAAGCCGATGCACTGACCGTCGCCGGTGCGAAGGATGGCCGCAAGCACCTGAAGGCTGACGAGAGTGATTCGGTGATTTGACTGATCCGGATCAACATCCGGCGCAGACGCCTGCGATAGGCGTTTGCGCCTGCGTCTGCGGGCTGCTTCAAGTTGTCGCAGGATGTGTACCAAACGCCATCTGATACGCTTTTTATTAAAATAGCTGAGTCTGTTATGCAAACAGATCGGCGCTCATAGTTCGTCCGCCTGATGGAGGCTGATGAGCGAATGACCATGAGCGAACAAATCCCCGTCCGAACCGTAGAAGCAAGCCCCACCATAAAAAATGTGCCTGGTCGCCCGATGAAGGCGAAGGCCGGCTCCACCGACAATCACATCCACACCCGCAGTTTCACCGGCCTGTTCCGCACCTTGCGCATCAGCGGCGCGGGCTTTCTCTTTTTGCTGTTCTTCGGCACCGTGTGGCTGAACTGGGGCGGTCGTCAGGCCGTGCTGTGGGACTTGGCCGAAAGCAAATTCCACATCTTCGGCGCGACCTTCTGGCCACAGGATTTCATCTTGCTCTCGGCGCTGCTGATCATTGCTGCGTTCGGTCTGTTCGCCATCACCGTGTTCGCCGGCCGGGTCTGGTGCGGTTACACCTGCCCGCAGAGCTCGTGGACGTGGATCTTCATGTGGTGCGAAAAAGTCACCGAGGGCGAACGCAACCAGCGGATCAAACTGCAAGCGGCGCCCTGGGGTCTGAACAAACTGGCCCGGCGCGCGGCCAAGCACACTCTGTGGCTGGCGATCAGCGTGATGACCGGGCTGACGTTTGTCGGCTACTTCACGCCGATCCGGCCGCTGGCCGAAGAGCTGTTCACCCTGCAGATCGGCGGGGTCAGTCTGTTCTGGGTACTGTTCTTCACCGCCGCCACTTACATCAACGCCGGTTGGCTGCGCGAAGCGGTGTGCATGCATATGTGCCCGTATGCGCGGTTCCAGAGCGTGATGTTCGACAAGGACACCCTGGCGATTTCCTACGACGTCGCCCGTGGCGAAAACCGTGGCCCGCGCAAACGCGACGTGAAACCCGCCGAAGCCGGCCTCGGTGATTGCATCGATTGCCAGTTGTGCGTGCAGGTGTGCCCGACCGGCATCGACATCCGCGACGGCCTGCAGATGGAATGCATCGGCTGCGCAGCGTGCATCGACGCCTGTGATTCGATCATGGACAAAATGAATTACCCGCGCGGCCTGATCCGCTACAGTTCCGAACGCGAATTGCAGGGCGGCAAGACCCACTTGCTGCGGCCACGGCTGATCGGCTACGTCGCGGTGCTGCTGGTGATGATCGGCGCTCTGGCACTGGCCTTGGTCGAACGGCCGATGGTCTCGCTCGACGTGACCAAGGATCGCGGGCTGTTCCGCGAGAACGGTCAGGGCCAGATCGAGAACATCTACACCCTCAAGGTCATCAACAAGACCCAACAGCGCCAGGACTACACCCTGAGTCTCGTGGAGGGCGATGGCTTCCAGTTGCAGGGCAAGACCGAACTGAGCCTGGCGCCGGGAGAGATTGTCGATGTGCCCGTATCGGTGGCGATGACCACGGAACGCCCGGCCAGCAGCTCGCAGACCTTGAGCTTCAAGATCGCCGACAGCGACGAGCCCGAGATTTATAGCGTGGCGAAAAGCAGGTTTGTGGCGCCGATGAATCGCTGAGCCGTTAGAATCCTCCCCCTCACCCCAGCCCTTTCCCCCCGGGGGGCGAGGGGGAAAGGGAGCAGATCTCAGTGGCTTTCAAACCCGAGTTCGACTCCGGGCTTTCAAGTCGGCGTAACTCGAACATACAACCCGATCAGTCCCCGCTCCCTCCGGGAGAGGGCTAGGGTGAGGGGCTTTCCCTGACACCCTACACATCCAACCAGCACCAAGGCCCCCGATGAAACGCTACGAAAAATTCGCCGACGACATCGCTGAACTGATCCGCTCCGGCGTACTCGGCCCCGGGCAACGGGTGCCGTCGGTGCGCTACGCCAGCCAGACTTACGGGGTCAGCCCGTCCACGGTGTTCCAGGCCTATTACCTGCTGGAACGTCGCGGTCTGATCCGCGCACGGCCGCGCTCCGGTTACTTCGTCAACACTCACGCACCGAGTCCGTTCTCGGAGCCGGTGATCAGCAGCCACGTCAACGACTCCACCGAAGTCGACGTCAGCGAACTGGTGTTCTCGGTGCTGGAATCGATCAAGGACCCGAGCACCGTGCCCTTCGGCTCGGCGTTCCCCAGCCCGACCCTGTTCCCGCTGCAACGGCTGTCACGTTCGCTGGCCAGTGCGGCGCGGGAGATGGACCCGCGCATGGTGGTCACCGACATGTCGCCGGGCAACCCGCAACTGCGTCGGCAGATCGCCCTGCGCTACATGGTTGGCGGCTTGATGCTGCCGATGGAAGAACTGCTGATCACCAACGGCGCCCTCGAAGCGCTGAATCTGTGCCTGCAAGCAGTCACCGAGCCGGGCGATCTGGTGGCCATCGAAGCCCCGGCGTTCTACGCCAGCCTGCAAGTGCTGGAGCGCCTGAAACTCAAAGCCGTGGAAATCCCCGTGCACCCGCGCGACGGTATCGACCTCGGCGTGCTCGCCCAGACCCTGGAGCGCCATCCGATCAAGGCCTGCTGGTGCATGACCAGTTTCCAGAATCCGATGGGCGCGACCATGCCCGAGGCGAAGAAACAGGAACTGGTGGAACTGCTGCGCCGGCATCAGGTGCCGCTGATCGAGGACGATGTCTACGCCGAACTCTATTACGGTCAGCAGGCACCGAAACCGGCCAAGGCGTTCGACACCGAAGGGCTGGTGATGCACTGCGGTTCGTTCGCCAAGAGCCTGGCCCCCGGCTACCGCATCGGCTGGGTCGCTGCCGGGCGCTACGCACAGAAAATCGAACGGCTGAAACTGATGACCTCGCTCTGTGCCTCAATGCCGGCGCAAGCGGCCATCGCCGACTACCTGCAACACGGCGGCTACGACCGCCATCTGCGCAAACTGCGCTACGCCCTGGAAGAACAGCAAAGCGCGATGCTCGCAGCGATTGCCCGCTATTTCCCGGCGCAGACCCGCGTCAGCCAGCCGGCGGGCGGCTACTTCCTGTGGCTGGAACTGCCACCGCAGATGGATTCGTTGAAGTTGTTTCAGATGGCGTTGGCGCAAGGCATCAGCATCGCGCCGGGGCCGATCTTCTCGCCGACTCAGCGGTTCAGGAACTGCATTCGCCTGAATTACGGCAGCCCGTGGACCGAGGATTCGGAGAAGGCGATGGAGACGTTGGGGCGGATTGTGCGGTCGTTCTGACAGACAGATGTTGCCGCTTATGACGCCTTCGCGAGCAAGCCCGCTCCCACAGTAGACCGCGTTTCTCCAGATGGAATGCGGTCTACTGTGGGAGCGGGCTTGCTCGCGAAGAGGCCAGATCAGGCAACACAAATCCCAACGATCAGCGCCCGCCACCCAGATCAACAAACGTCCCGGTCGCATAAGATGCCTTGTCCGACAGCAACCACACAATCGCCTCCGCCACCTCATCCGGGCGTCCGCCCCGGGCCATCGGGATCGCCGACTCAAGCTTGCTGACCCGATCCGGATCGCCACTCAGTGCATGGAAATCGGTATAGATATAGCCCGGACGCACCGCGTTGACCCGAATCCCCTCACCCGCCACTTCCTTGGACAGACCGATGGTGAAGGTGTCGAGTGCGCCTTTGGACGCGGCGTAGTCGACGTACTCGTTGGGCGAGCCCAGGCGAGCGGCGACCGAGGAGACGTTGACGATGCTGCCGCCCTGCCCGCCGTGCTTGGGCGACATGCGCAGGATCGCGTGCTTGGCGCAGAGGATCGGCGCCAGGACGTTGGTTTTCATGATTTTGAGAATGCGGAATTCGGACATTTCATCGACCCGCGACTTGTGCCCGACGGTGCCGGCGTTGTTCACCAGCGCGGTGACCCGCCCCAATTCGGTGTCGACCCGCTGAAACAGCGCGATCACTTCGTCTTCGATGCTGACATCGGCGCGTACCGCAATGGCTTGCGCCCCCAGCGCCCGCACTTGCTCCAGCACGCTTTGCGCGGCCTGTTCATCCGACTGATAGTTGATGCAGATCCGATAGCCCTGCCCGGCAGCCAACAACGCCGTAGCGGCGCCAATTCCGCGCCCGCCACCGGTGATTACCATGACTTTATCCATGCTGGCCCTTCCCCCCAATGCACACGTAACAGTCGGGTTGAAGAATAACCGCCATTGGGCGGTTTTGCATGGGCTCTGTCAAAGACAAAACCCTGCATGAGACTGAGATGTTTTTTGTGGCGAGGGAGCTTGCTCCCGCTCGGCTGCGAAGCAGCCGTGATGCCGGGCAACACAGTAAAACCGAGTAAAAACGAGGCCGCTTCGCGCCCCGGCGGGAGCAAGCTCCCTCGCCACAGAATGCAGTCAGACTGCCGCCAAAGCCTCTCCACGGGCAATGTTCTGCATGAACGCATCCGCCGGCATCGGATGCCCCAACAGATAGCCCTGCAAAGAATCACAGCCCAACTGCGTGAGAAAATCCTGCTGCACGCCGGTCTCCACCCCCTCGGCAACAATGCGCAAACCGAGTGCCTGCCCCAACGCCACAATCGCCGAGACGATGGCCGCGTCATCGCTGTCGTGCTCCAGATCGCGGACAAAACCGCGGTCGATCTTCAGCTCGTTGGCCGGCAAACGCTTGAGGTACATCAGGCTCGAATAACCGGTGCCGAAGTCGTCGATCGACAGGTCGACGCCCATGTCGGACAACTCCTGCAACACCTTCATGCTCGCATCCGCGTCGCTCATGGCCGTGGTTTCGGTGATCTCCAGGGTCAGGCTGTTGGCCGGCAGATGGTGGGTCGCCAGCGCCTTGGCCACGCTCTGCACCAGCCCCGCGTGGCAGAACTGCAAGGCCGAGAGGTTCACCGCAATGCGCCAGTCGGTGTAACCGAGCACGTACCATTCGCGCATCTGCCGGCAAGCTTCGTTGAGCACCCACTCACCGATGGCGATGATCAGACCGGTCTTCTCTGCCAGATCGATAAACTTGTCCGGCAGCAACATGCCCTGGGTCGGATGCTGCCAGCGCAGCAGCGCTTCGGCACCGACCGGACGACCACTGATGGCGTCGAATTTGGGCTGGAAATACAGGCTGAACTGACTGTGTTCCAGCGCGGCGCGCAGATCTTGCAATAGCTGCAGCTGCTTGCGCGCGTTGCTGTTCATCGAAGCATCGAAGAAGCTGTAACCGTTTTTGCCGCTGCCCTTGGCGTGATACATCGCCGCGTCGGCATTCATCAGCAGTTCCTGGGCGCTCAGGCCGTTGCCCGGGTACAGGGCAATGCCGACGCTGGCAGAAATCTGCAAGTCGTGCTCGGCCACGCGGAACGCCTGACCGAGCAACCCGACCTGACGCGCGGCCAGCCCCAGAGCATCGTCGGGTTCGCTCAGACGCACCAGCAGCACGAACTCGTCGCCGCCAATTCGCGCGAGCGTATCCTGACTGCGCAGATCTTCGCGCAGGCGCACCCCGACTTCTCGCAGCAACTGGTCACCCATGTGGTGGCCGAAGGCATCGTTGACCGGTTTGAAACCGTCCAGATCGATAAACATCAACGCAAAACAGCCGCCCTGCTCCTCGACTTTTTTCATCGCCTGATTGATCCGGTCGTCCAGCAGCATGCGGTTCGGCAGGCCGGTCAGGGTGTCGTGCAACGCCAGTTGCGTCAGTTCACGGTTGGCCAGGGTCAGCGAATGCGCCAGATCGGCGGTACGCGCTTCAAGGCGCGCATCGAGAATCGAAGTGAGCAAGGCGATCGACAGCACCGCCAGCGTGGTGATCAGCACCAGATTGTCGAGGCCGTTGCCTTTTAGGCCGTCGAGCGTTGCGCCGCAGAAACTGCCATCAGGAAACTGCGCGGCGGCCATGCCGGTGTAGTGCATGCCGACAATCGCGATGCCCATGATCACTGCCGCACCACCACGAATCAGACGTACATAAGGCGAGTGCTGGCGCAGGCGGAAGGCGATCCATAACGCCGCCGCCGAGGCCCCGACCGCGATCAGCAATGAGGCGCCGAACAGGGTCGGGTCGTAATCGATGCCAGGCGTCATGCGCAGCGCGGCCATGCCGGTGTAATGCATTGCACTGATGCCGGCGCCCATGACCAAAGCGCCAAAGGCCAATTGCAAAATCGGCAGTTTCGGCTGGCTGACCAGCCACAGGGCAAACCCGCAGGACAGCACGGCAATCAGCAGCGACAGCGCGGTAATCGCAATGTCGTAGCCCAGGTCGATCGGCAGCTTGAAGGCCAACATGCCGATGAAGTGCATTGACCAGACGCCGACCCCCATCGCCAGTGCACCGCCGGCCGTCCAGAAATGCACTGCGCGCCCACGGGCGCTGGCGATGCGCCCGGTCAGATCGAGCGCGGTGTAGGACGCGAGGATCGCCACACACAAAGAAATGAAAACCAGGGTGAAGGAATAATTACCGATGAGCATGAAGATTCTCGCGACCACCCGCGCCGTACTGCGTCCATTCTCGGCTGGGCAAATGCGGCGATTGTACTGATTGCGCGGAAGAACGCACTGACAAAGTAATCATTTTGCCATCAACCCGATGAAACGCTTGTTTGATGGTTTTGCGAGGCTCTGGAACAACCATCACAACCTGTAGGAGCTGCGGCACGCTGCGATCTTTTGACCTTGTTTTTAAAGATCAAAAGATCGCAGCGTGCCGCAGCTCCTACACAGGCTATTCGGTGGCCAGTTGTCCGTCCCAGCCGCCACCCAGCGCCGCAATCAATTGCACACTGGCGATCAAGCGGTTCTGCAGAATGTTCAGCACAGTCCGCTCGTTGCTCAGCGCCGTGGCTTGCACCACAACCACATCGATGTAGGCAATCAACCCGGCCTTGTACTGGTTCTGGGTCAGGCGCAGCGAGTCGCGTGCAGCATCCAGTGCTTCCTGACGCACCGCCGCCTCGTCTTCATACACCTTCAGTTGCACCAGATAGTTTTCCACTTCGCGGAAGCCGTCGAGCACGGTCTGGCGGTACTTGGCAACGGTTTGGTCATACACCGCCTCGGTACGGTCAACCTCGGCCGAACGAATACCACCGTCGAATATCGGCAAATCCAGTTTCGGCCCGACCGACCAGAAACGGTTCGGCAGCGTTAAAAGATTTTTCGAGGTACTGCTGCTGTAGCCGCCGCTCATGCTTAAGGTCAGATCGGGGTAGTACGCCGCTTTGGCCACACCGATATTGGCGTTGGCGGCGATCACCGAACGCTCCGCCGAGGCAATGTCCGGGCGGCGTTCCAGTAGCTGCGACGGCAGGCTCAGGGGAATCTGCGGCAGATTCGGAATGTTCTGGGTTTCAGCGATGCTGAATTCGGCCGGCGCCTGCCCGGTGAGCACGGCGATGGCATTTTCAAACTGCGCCCGCTGCCAGATCAGGTCGACCAGATCGGCCTGGGTGGTTTTCAACTGGGTCTGCGCCTGCGCCACCGCATCACGCCCGGAAATCCCCGCGCGGTACTGGTTCTGGGTCATTTGCAGGGATTTTTCGTAGGCCGCGACGGTGGCTTCGAGCAGGCGTTTCTGCTGGTCGATAACTCGCAGTTGCAAGTAATTCTGCACCAGCTCCGACTGCTGGCTCAGGCGCATCGCGGCCAGATCGGCGAAGCTCGCCTGGGCGCTGGCCTCGTTGGCTTCCAGACCTCGGCGCAACTTGCCCCAGATATCCGCTTCCCAACTCACGCCCAACTGCGCGTTGTAGGTGTCGCGAATGCCGCTGGCGGAACTGCTCAGGCTCGAACTGCTGCTGCCGGTGCCCTGGCTGGAGCGGGTCTTGCCCACGCTCAGGTCGACACTGGGATAAAACGCTCCACGGGCGCTACGCACCAAGGCCTGGGCCTGACGAAACTGCGCTTCGGATTGCGCGACGGTCTGGTTGGAACTGTTGAGTTTTTCGATCAGGCCATTGAGTTGCTGATCGCCGTACAACTCCCACCAGGCGCCGCGCGCCAGCGAATCGCTCGGATTGGCCTGACGCCAGCCCTTGGCCTCCTTGTATTGCGCGACCTCGGCGGTCTGCGGACGCTGATAGTCCGGGCCCACAGCGCAGGCACTGAGCATCGCCACGCACAGTGACAGACTCAACAGGCGCGAGCCGCGCGCAGTGGCCAGATTGAGAAGCGAACGGTCAGTCATAGCGGAGTTTCCAGAGCGGCGTCAGTACGCACGCCACGCCACTTGTTGAAGCGGTGGCGCAGCTTGTCGAGATAGAGGTAAACCACAGGCGTGGTGTAAAGGGTCAGGACCTGGCTGAAGATCAGGCCGCCGATGATGGTCAGGCCCAACGGCTGGCGCATTTCTGCGCCTTCCGCGCGGCCGAGCAGCAACGGCAAGGCGCCGAGGATCGCCGCCAGGGTGGTCATCAGAATCGGCCGCAGCCGTTGCAGGCAAGCGCTGCGGATCGACTCCAGCGGCGACAGGCCTTGATGGCGTTCCAGTTGCAGCGCCAGGTCGATCATCAGGATCGCGTTTTTCTTCACCACCCCGATCAGCAGGAACAATCCGAGCAGGGAGATCAGGCTGAACTCGCCGCCCAGCGCATAGATCGACAACAGCGCACCGACCCCGGCCGAGGGCAAGGTCGAGAGAATCGTCAGCGGGTGAATGTAGCTTTCATACAGCACACCGAGCACCAGATACACCGCCAGCAGCGCACCGAGGATCATGAATGGCTGACTCTTCTGCGTGGCGGCAAAGGCATCGGCGGTGCCGGCCATTTTCGCGATCACGTCTTCCGGCAGACCGACCTTGGCAATCGCCCGCTCGATCGCGGCACTGCCCTGCTCCACGGTCACGCCTTCAGCCATGTCGAACGCGATGCTTTCGGAGGCGAACTGGCCTTCGTGGCTGACGCGGTCGTCTTCCAGGCTGTTTTCATAATGGGCGATGGTCGACAACGGAATCCGCGCACCGTCAGCGGTAATCACCTGCACCTGATTGAGCGTCACCGGATCCTGCGCGTATTTCGGATTGACCTCCATCACCACCTGATACTGGTTGAGGCTGTCGTAGATCGTCGAAATCTGACGCTGGCTGTAGGCATTGTTCAACACCGCCGTGACCATGTTCATGTCGACCCCGAGGCGTTTGGCCTGATCACGGTCGACAATCAACGTCACCTGCTGCGCGCCGCGCCCCTCGCGGGCATCAATGGCGGTCAGCTCGGGCAGTGCGCGCAGCGCGGTCACCACTTTCGGGTACCACTCGCGCAACGCCCCCAGATCCCCGCTTTGCAGGATGTAGCTGTATTGCGAGGTGGTCTGCTCGCGACCCCCGCCGAATTGCAGATCCTGATCGGCCATCAGCATCAACTGGGCACCGGGCACCTTGGGCATTTCCTTGCGCAGGCGCTCGATGACTTTCTGCGCCGACAGGTTGCGCTCCTTGATCGGCTTCAGGCGTACCAGCATGAACGCGTTGTTGGTGCCGTTGGTGCCGCCGATGAACCCGGCGACGCTTTCCACTGCTTCGTCCTTGAGCACGGCACGGCGGAAGGTTTCCATTTTCGGCTGCATCACGCTGAACGACAGACCGTCGTCACCCCGGACGAAACCGATCAACTGGCCGGTGTCCTGCTGCGGCATGAACGTCTTCGGCACCACCACGTAAAGCGCAACGTTGACCCCGACCGTGATGATCAGGCTGAGCAAGGTCAGGCGGCGGTGGCGCAGCACCCAGTCGAGGCTGGTCGCGTATTTGCCGACCATCCAGTCGTTGGCGCGGCGGCTCCAGCGTTGCAGGCGGTTTTCCTGGCCCGGCGTGTGCGGCTTGAGCCAGCGGGCGCAGAGCATTGGCGTCAGGGTCAGCGAGACCACCAGCGACACCACGATGGCTGCTGCCAGGGTGATGGAAAACTCACGGAACAGGCTCTCGACAATCCCGCCCATGAACAGGATCGACAGGAACACCGCCACCAGCGACACGTTCATCGACAGCAAGGTAAATCCGACTTCCTTGGCCCCGAGGTAGGCGGCCTGCATCGGTTTGACGCCTTCGTCGATGTGCCGGGAAATGTTCTCCAGCACCACGATGGCATCGTCCACCACCAGTCCGGTAGCCAGAATCAGCGCCATCAGCGACAAGTTGTTCAGCGAGAAGCCATAGAGGTACATCACCGCAAAGGTGCCGACCAGCGACACCGGCACTGCCAGCGTCGGAATCAGCGAGGCGCGGAAATTCCCGAGAAACAGGAACACCACCAGAATCACCAGCGCCACGGCGATCAGCAGGGTCATTTCCGCTTCGTGCAGCGTGGCCTTGATCACCGGCGAGCGGTCCATCGCCAGGTTCAGTTTGACGCTGGCCGGCAGCACCGCTTGCAACGCCGGCAACTGCGCCTTGATCTCGTTGACCGTCTCGATGATGTTGGCACCGGCCTGACGGTTGATCACCAGCAGTACCGCCGCGTCATCGTTGAAGAAGCCGCTGTTGTAACGGTCTTCGACGCCGTCGCTGACCTTGGCCACGTCCTTCAGGCGCAGGGCCGCGCCGTCCTTGTAATGGATGATCAGCGACTCGTAATCCTTGGCTTTCTCCAACTGGTCGTTGGCCTGGATCTGCCACAGGCGCTCGCCGTCTTCGACCGAGCCCTTGGGCCGGCGCACGTTGGCCCCGGCGATGGTCTTGCGCACATCGTCGAGCGCCACGCCGTACTGGTTAAGCGCCTGCGGTTCAAGTTCGATGCGCACCGCCGGCAGCGAACTGCCGCCGATCTGCACTTCACCGACACCCTGCACCTGGGACAGGCTCTGGGAGAGGATGGTCGAGGCCAGGTCATAGAGCTGGCCTTTTTCCAGCACATCCGAGGTCAGCGACAGCACCATGATCGGCGCCTGCGACGGGTTGACCTTCTTGTAGGTCGGCATGCTGCGCATCCCGCTCGGCAACAGGTTGCGTGAAGCGTTGATCGCCGCCTGCACTTCCCGCGCCGCGCCGTTGATATCACGGTCGAGGTCAAATTGCAGAATGACCCGGGTCGAACCCTGGCTGGAACGGCTGCTCATGGTGTTGACACCGGCAATCGCCCCGAACGAGCGCTCCAGCGGGGTCGCCACCGTGGACGCCATCACCTCGGGACTGGCGCCGGGCAGACTGGCCTGGACCACGATCACCGGGAAATCCATTTGCGGCAGCGGCGACACCGGCAACAAACCGAAACTGACACCGCCCAGCAGCATGATCGCCAGACTCAGGAGCATGGTCGCGACCGGGCGCTTGATGAAAGGACCGGACAGGTTCATTGACCGCAATCCCCAACATCACACCAGTCCCTTGTGGGAGCGGGCTTGCTCGCGAATACGGTCTGACATTCAACATTCATGTCGCCTGATACAGCGCTTTCGCGAGCAAGCCCGCTCCCACAGGGGGAATGTGTCCAGACAGTCATACCGGTACCTCTTTGGCATTGGTTTTGCCAAAGCGCCGACCGAGACGGTCGAAGTACAGATAGATCACCGGCGTGGTGAACAGGGTCAGCACCTGGCTCACCAGCAGACCGCCGACCATCACCAGACCCAGTGGCTGACGCAACTCAGCCCCGGAACCGGTGGCGAGCATCAACGGCACGGCGCCGAACAGCGCGGCCAAGGTGGTCATCAGAATCGGCCGGAAGCGCAGCAGCGCCGCCTGATAGATCGCCTGCTCCGGCGCCATGCCCTGGGTGCGTTCGGCGTCGAGGGCGAAGTCGATCATCATGATCGCGTTCTTCTTGACGATACCGATAAGCAGGATGATGCCGATGATCGCGATCATCCCCAGGTCATTGCCGCTGAGCAGCAACGCGAGCAAGGCGCCGACCGCCGCCGACGGCAGGGTCGAGAGAATGGTGATCGGGTGGATGTAACTTTCGTAAAGCACGCCGAGCACGATGTACATGGTCACCACCGCCGCCAGAATCAGCAGCAAGGTGCTCGACAGCGACGCCTGGAACGCTTCGGCCGCGCCCTGGAACTGGGTCTGCACGCCAATCGGCATGCCGATGTCCTTCTGCACCTGATCGATGATATCCACCGCATGTCCCAGCGCCACACCGGGAGCCAGGTTGAACGACATCATCACCGCAGGGAACTGGCCGATGTGGGTGATCGCCAGTTGCGCCTGACGCTCCTCGACATGGGCCAGGCTCGACAGGCGCACCTGCGCACCGTCAGTGGTCTTGACGTGAATCTGGTCCAGCGCCGCCGGGCCGATCTTCTCCCCGGCCTGCGCCTGCAGCACCACGCGGTACTGGCTGGCCTGGGTGTAAATGGTCGAGATCTGCCGCTGACCGAAGGCGTCATACAGCGCATCGGTGATGTTCTGCACCGAGACACCGAGGCGCGAAGCCGCATCGCGGTCGATCACCAGATAGACCTGCAGGCCTTTATCCTGCAAGTCGCTGGCAACGTCGGTCAGTTCCGGACGCTGGGCCAGGGCTTCGACCAGACGCCCGCTCCATTGGCTGAGCAGTTCGGCATCCGGCGAGGACATGCTGAACTGGTATTGGGTGCGGCTGACCCGATCCTCGATGGTCAGATCCTGCACCGGCTGCATGAACAGACGGATGCCGACCAGTTTGTCCAGTTGCGGTTGCAGGCGCGCGATCACCTCGGTGGCGCTCAGGTCACGCTGGCCATGCGGCTTGAGGTTGATCAGCAAGCGACCGCTGTTGAGCGTGGCGTTGTCGCCGTCGACACCGATGTAGGACGACAGGCTCTCCACCGCCGGATCTTCGAGAATCACTTTGGCCAGCGCCTGCTGGCGCTCGCCCATGGCCGCGAACGAAATCGACTGCGGCGCTTCGGAGATGCCCTGGATCACCCCGGTGTCCTGCACCGGGAAAAAGCCCTTGGGCACCACCATATAAAGGAACACCGTCAGCGCCAACGTACCGATAGCCACCAACAGGGTCAGCGGCTGGTGTTTGAGCACCCACTGCAACTTGCGCCCGTACGCGGCGATCATCCAGTCGATGACCGCGCCACTGGCCCGGTAGAAGCGGCCCTGTTCGTGGGCCTCCGGCTCACGCTTGAGCAAGCGCGCGCACATCATCGGCGTCAGGGTCAGCGAGACCACCAGCGAAATAAGGATCGCCACCGCCAGAGTGATGGCGAACTCGCGGAACAGCCGCCCGACCACGTCGGCCATGAACAGCAGCGGAATCAGTACCGCAATCAGTGACAGGGTCAGGGAGATCAGGGTGAAGCCGATCTGCTTCGCGCCTTTGAGCGCCGCCTGCAGCGGGCTGTCCCCTTCTTCAATGAAACGCGCGATGTTCTCCAGCATCACAATCGCATCGTCGACCACAAAACCGGTGGCGATGGTCAGCGCCATCAAGGTCAGGTTGTTGACCGAGAAGCCGGCCAGGTACATCACGCCAAACGTACCGATCAGCGACAGCGGCACCGCAACCGACGGGATGATCGTCGCGCTGGCACGCCGCAGAAACAGGAACGTCACCATCACCACCAATGCAATGGCGATCAGCAGTTCGTGCTGCACGTCAGTGACCGAGGCGCGGATGGTCTGGGTGCGGTCGGTGAGCACGGTGACGTCAAGGCCGGCCGGCAGGTTGTCGGTGATGCTCGGCAGCAACGCCTTGATCCGGTCGACCACCTCGATCACGTTGGCGCCCGGTTGACGCTGGATGTTCAGCAACACTGCCTGATTCTGATTGGCCCACGCGGCGAGACGTTCGTTCTCCGCGCCGTCGACGATTTCCGCCACATCCTTCAGACGCAGCGGCGCGCCGTTCTTGTAGGCGAGGATCAGGTTGGCGTAGTCCTTGGGCGATGTCAGTTGGTCGTTAGCGTCGAGCATCGAGACCCGGGTCGGGCCGTCGAAGTTACCTTTCGGCTGGTTGACATTGGACGCGCCGATCAGGGTGCGCACGTCTTCCAGGTTCAGGCTGTTCGCCGCGAGGGCTTCCGGGTTGACCTTGATCCGCACCGCCTGCCGCTGACCGCCGGCAATGCTGACCATGCCGACGCCGCTGATCTGGGCGATCTTCTGCGCCATGCGCGTATCGACCAGATCATTGAGCTTGGGCAGGAGCATGGTTTTCGAGGTGATCGCCAGGGTCAGCACCGGGGTATCCGCCGGGTTGACCTTGTTGTACACCGGCGGCGCCGGCAGGTCGGTCGGCAGCAGGTTGGTCGCGGCGTTGATCGCGGCTTGCACCTGCTGTTCGGCGACGTCCATGTTGATGTCGAGGCTGAAACGCAGGGTCAGCACCGAAGCGCCGCCGGAGCTGGTCGAGGCCATTTGCGTCAGGCCCGGCATCTGCCCGAACTGGCGTTCGAGCGGCGCGGTAACAGCACTGGTCATCACGTCCGGACTGGCGCCGGGATACAGGGTCATGACGCGAATGGTCGGATAATCGACCTGCGGCAATGCCGAGACCGGCAGCAGGCGATAAGCAATCAGGCCGGCCAGAACAATGGCCAGCATGCTCAGGGTGGTGGCTACCGGACGGAGGATGAACAGCCGCGAAATGTTCATGCGCCCTTCTTGGCCTTGTCAGCCGCGGCGGCGTCCGGCGCACTGGCGGCGGGTTTGCCCTGCAGGTGCCCGGTCGGGGTGGTCGGCACGTCATTGCTGTCGTTGACCACTTCCACTTCGCTGCCTTCTTTCAGGCGGTCGGTGCCTTCCAGCACCACGCGATCGCCCGCGGCGAGGCCTTCGGTGACCACGGTGTTGGTGCCGTCACTGGCGCCGATCTTCAGTTGGCGGATGGTGACTTTCTTGTCGCCGTCCAATGCGTAAACGAACGTGCCGTTGGTGCCGAACTGAATCGCCGCCGACGGTGCGAGTACCACGCCTTTCAAGGTATCGGCCAGCAGATGGACGTTGACGAACTGATTGGGGAACAGCGACTGGTCGCGGTTATCGTAACGGGCCTTGAATTTCAGGGTGCCGGTGGCGACGTCGATCTGGTTGTCGAGGCTTTGCAGCACGCCGCTGGCCTGGATCTTGGTATCGCCGCGATCCCATGCCTCGGCCGGCAGTTTGGCGCCGCTGTGGTAGCGCGCCAATACGGTTTCGAGACTGTTTTCCGGCAGGGTGAAGACCACGCTGATCGGTTGGGTCTGAGTGATGACCGCAAGGAACGTGGTGTCGTTGGCGGCGACGAGGTTGCCGACGTCGACCTGACGCAGACCGACGCGACCGGCAATCGGTGCGCGGATCTTGGTGAATTCGAGATTGAGCTTGGCGTCGTTGACCGCCGCCTGATTGGTCTTGACCGTGCCCAAGTACTGGCCGACCAGCGCTTCGGCGGTGTCCAAGGTCTGCTTGGCGATGCTGTCTTCCTTGTACAGGCCGCGATAACGCTCGACGTCGACCTGTGCGTTTTTCAACTGCGCCTGATTCTGCAGCAAGGTGCCTTCAGCCTGGAGCAAGGCGTTCTGGTACGGACGCGGATCGATCTCTGCCAGCAGGTCGCCGGCCTTGACCATCTGCCCTTCCTCGAAATTGATCTTCACCAGTTCACCGCCGACCCGGCTGCGCACGTTGATGGTGTTGAGCGCAGTCACCGTGCCCAGTGCCTTGTAATACAGCGGGAAGTCACCCGTGACCGCCGGCGCCACGCGCACCGGAATCGGCCCGGCCGCGCCGCCGAAGCCTGGCCGCATCATCCCCGAACGTCCGGCATGGCCGCTCGCCGCCTTGTCGGCGCCCTCCTTGTGGGCCGAACCGGCGGGCCAGAATTTCCAGCACAGGACGGCGATGACCAACAGGACGAGCAGGCTGATCAGCCAGCGACGGGAGTTGCGAGGGGACGATTGCATGGATTGATTAACCATTGGGCGCGTGGGCTTCTTTTACGGGAGGCTGAACGATAAGCACTGATCGGATTTAAGCAAAGCAGCTTTACCGGCAATTTACCTTCAACTTACGTTTCAAGGTGTGAGGCAAAACACTGATACACAAATGAAAACGGCCTGGACAGGGCCAGGCCGTTAACAATTGTAAAAGCGCTTATTTCAGAACGGCGAGTGCTGCGTCGTAGTTCGGCTCTTCAGCGATTTCCTTGACCAGTTCGCTGTGCAGGACGTTGTCGTTCTCGTCCAGCACCACCACGGCACGGGCGGTCAGGCCTTTGAGCGGGCCGTCAGCGATGGCTACGCCGTAGTTTTCGATGAATTCGGCACCGCGCAGGGTCGACAGGTTCTGCACGTTTTCCAGACCTTCGGCGCCGCAGAAGCGGGCCTGGGCGAATGGCAGGTCAGCCGAGATGCACAGCACCACGGTGTTGGCCAGTTCGTTGGCCTGAGCGTTGAACTTGCGTACCGAAGTGGCGCAGGTCGGAGTGTCGACGCTTGGGAAGATGTTCAGCACTTTGCGCTTGCCGGCAAAGTCTTTCAGGGTAACGTCGGACAGATTGCCGGCAACCAGAGAAAAGGCTGGCGCCTTGGAACCGGCTTGTGGCAACTGGCCGTTGACTTGAACCGGGTTGCCTTTGAGGGTGACTTGAGCCATGACTTTAGTCCTTCTTAACGTGGTGATTGAGCATGCAAGAGGCCGAAGTTAACCACGAAATTGTCCGACGACCTATGCCCTGCATGAAAATTGTCAGGGGCCTGCGCAAAAAATTGTATACAACCGCAAATCCTGTGGGAGCGAGCTTGCTCGCGAAAGCAATCTGCCAGTCAACGCTATGCTGAATGTGCCGCCGTCTTCGCGAGCAAGCTCGCTCCCACAGTGATCTTCGCGGAGCTCGAGTTTGCATCATTTACTTAGGAGTTCTGTCGATTCGTGAGGTGCCCGTTCGACTAAGCAGTGAATCAACCCCATTCCCTGGAGAAACCACCATGCGATTCATGATCCTTGTCAAAGCCAGCGTCGACTCCGAAGCCGGCATCATGCCCAGCGAAGAACTGATCACCGCCATGGGCAACTTCAACGAAGAACTGGTCAAGGCCGGCATCCTCATCGACGGCAATGGCCTGCACCCGAGCAGCAAAGGCGTCCGCGTGCATTTCTCCGGCGCCCAGCGCAGCGTCATCGACGGCCCGTTCATCGAGACCAAGGAGCTGGTGGCCGGGTACTGGATCTGGGAAGTCAAATCGAAGGAAGAAGCCATCGAATGGGTCAAGCGCTGCCCGAACCCGATGCCGGGCGACTCTGATATCGAGATACGGCAGATATTCTCCGCCGAGGATTTCGGTGCCGAATTCACGCCTGAGGCGCGGGCGCAGGAAGAACGTGTTCGCGAGCAAGCGAAGAAAAACCTGTAATCCCTGCCCCCTGTAGGAGCTGCCAAAGGCTGCGATCTTTTGATCTGGCTTTTAAAAAATCAAAGTCAAAAGATCGTCCGATCGCGGCCCGAGCCTGCGGCTGCTCCTACAAAGGCCCCAGCTTATTTGGACTTGAGCTTCACATACATCTGACGCATGTCATTGGCCCAGCCGTCGATGACAGGTTTGACGTCGGAGGCCTTCATCGCTTGAGTTTCATTTTCCAACGGTTTACCGGTGCCTTTGCGCACCACTTGCGCCACCACCTTGTTGCTCGCACCGTCGAGGAACACCGCTTCGGTGGCCAGGGTGGTTTCCTGATCGCGGATACCGCTGGCAGTGCTGACCGCTGCCGCGACCAGAGCGACCGGGATCACTTCATACGCGTGCAGGCCTTCGGTCTTGCTGCTCACGGCAGTGATCGCCGCCCGCACCACAATCACTCCTGGGCCGGGGCCGTTGGCCAACGGCAGATCCTTGCTGATTTCACGCTTGAGCGCCTGATCGTAATAGGAGGTGATGCCGTTGAGGGTCTGCTGCGAAATCTTCGCGGTCGGTTGCGGCTTTGGATAGAGCTGGGTTGGCTCGATGTACACGCTGGTGAACTTGCTGATGTCGACCTTCGGATCGATCCAGCGCATCACCTCGGCGCCGGACGGCGATTTGGCCTCCTTGAGCTGGCTGTAGTCCTTGAGAAAGCCGGAATACTCATCGGGAGCGACGGTTTTGCTGGAGCAACCCACCACCCCAAGGGTGGCGATGCAAAGGGCGCCCATCATTACTGCTAGCTTCATGCTGTAACTCCTGTCAGAAGGCCTGAATGTGCGTATGGGGGGAGTTACAGGTATAGCTAAAAGCGCGGCGATTGCGTTGCAAAACCACAAAATTCATACGAGACCCCGCGCGGCTTGGCAAACCTCATTTAAGCCACAGATGCAGATACCACTTAAGGCTGGAAGAAAATGAACATGAGCGATCCGGCGTTGAAGTAATCGCTGATCCCTTGTGGGAGCGGGCTTGCTCGCGAATGCATTCCCTCAGCCAACATCAAGGGTGACTGATGTACCGCATTCGCGAGCAAGCCCGCTCCCACAGGGTCAGTGTTGGTCTCGAACACTGAGTATTACCAGGAAGACGTCGCCCCGCTCTTCAACGCCATCTCGCGCCGGCTGTTGGCGCGCATCGCCTTGATCAGCGACACCGAGCCCACCAGCAGAATCGCAGCGCCGAACAGGAAGTCGATGTTGTACAGCTGGAAGTCCTGCACCGGCCCCACCAGCAGCACCCGCACCACGGCAATCGTCACCAGCGTGGCGAGGAAGTCGATCCCCGGCTCGTCACGATAGAACACGTGCAACAGCGGCAGGCACAGCACCAGCAGGAACAACAGCACCACGACCTTGAACGAGCCTTTGCGCTCGACGCTGAACGCGCATTCGTGCGGGCCGTAGGCCTTGTAATCCTCGTCGCGGATCATCGAGTTTTTCTCGTTGATGTACTCGACGCGGTTGTACTTCTGGATCGGCGTGAAGGTGTTGGACATCTCCATCAGCGTGGTGATGTTTTTGAAGCGCAGGTCGATGCGCTCGCTGCCCTTGAGGTAATACAGCACCGGTTTGTAGCCGTGGCGATAGGTGTCGAAGGGGAAGTCGGTGACCTGGCCCTGGACGCCGATCGGCCGTGGCTCAAGCTCGGCGTAGGCGCTTTTCGTTGGAGACGCGAGGTTGCGGCTCAGCGGCTGAACCTTGACCTGTTCGAGGAAGATCGGCGTCACGCCGTACGACCACTGCAACGGTTCCAGGCGCAGACGCAGTTCGTTGCGGCCCAGATCGTAACGGTTGAAGGTGCGTTCGGAGACCACCAGCGAGCCACTGAGCATGAACTCGCCGCGCAGGTTGTTGGTGACGCGCAAGGTCAGTTGATCCTTGCCCAACAGCGCCGCTTCGGTGGACGGCGGCGCGCCGCACCACGCGGTGCTTTCACCGGCGCCGCCCAACTGGCCGTCGCGGTTTTCCTTGAACACGTAGAAGTAACTGGCCCACAGCGTCAGCATCAACAGCAACGCCGTGAGGCCCAAAATCTTTTTGCCCGCACTCACTACCCAGACTCCCTTCTTCGTTCCGTCGTCCAGCCGAAAACCCGCTGGCGACGGGGACTCTACCAAAAGGCCAGCATCGACCCAAGGAAAAATCCGGGAATGGTGCGGGATGTAAGGGTTTCCCCTGTAGAGAAGGGGCCGCTAGGCAATTGTGATGAGGGGATTTATCCCCGACCGGCTGCGCGGCGGCCGCAGAACCAGCCAACAGGTTTTAGCTGAAGAAATGCTTCGGCAGATTTTAGGTCTGCTTCGCAGCCCATCGGGGATAAATCCCCTCACCACAAAGTATCTATCAAGCAATGGATATTCAGCGTCTACGAAACAGCGGGCGTGGCTCGATCACCGAGCGGCCGTACAGCACGCTCATGCCGGCCAGTCCCTTCAGCGCATCCTCAGCCGATTTGTCCTCGCGTACCGCAAAACTGTCGAACCCGCACTGACGCATATGGCTGAGCTGATCGCGCAGCACATCGCCAATCGCCCGCAGCTCACCGGCCCAGCCAAACCGGCTACGGAGCAGATACGCCTGACTGTAGGCGCGACCGTCGCGAAAGCTCGGAAAATCCAGGGCAATCAGCGGCAGCGAGGCCAGCCACGGCACCACGCTTTCAACTTCATCGTCCGGCCCCAGCCACACCGCGTGGGTCGAGGGCGATTGCAGCCAGTGCGCCAGCGGCAGGATCAACAATCCTTGCGGCCTGCCCTGCTCCGGCTCGCGAACCAGCGTCCATGGGTCGTCCTCGATCAGGCGTGCGACACCTTGCTCCAGACGCAGCAGATTGTTCATGCCGACGCCTCCAGCACTTTCGGGTAGACCCGTTCCTTGAAAGGCTCCAAGCCAATGCGCGCCACGGTGTCGACAAACAACTCCTCGCTTTCGCGGTATCGCACAAAAGTGCCGATGATCCGCTCGATCACCTGCGGCACTTCGGCCGCGCTGAACGATGGGCCGATGACTTTGCCCAAGGCGCTGTTTTTGCCCTGCGCGCCGCCAAGGGTGATCTGATACCACTCGCTGCCGTTCTTATCGACGCCGAGGATGCCGATATTGCCGATGTGGTGATGGCCGCAGGCGTTCATGCAACCGGAGATGTTCAGGCTGATGTCGCCCAGATCGTGCAGGTAGTCGAGGTTGTCGAAACGCGCCTGAATCGCCTGGGCAATCGGGATCGACTTGGCGTTGGCCAGCGCACAGAAATCGCCGCCAGGGCAGGCAATGATGTCGGTCAGCAGGCCAACGTTGGCGCTGCCCAGATTGCGCTCGCAGGCAAGCTGCCAGAGTTCGTACAGATCAGACTTTCGTACATCGGGCAGGACGATGTTCTGCTCGTGGGCAATGCGAATTTCGCCAAAACCGAAGCGCTCCGACCAGTCGGCCACCGCCAGCATCTGCAACCCGGTGACATCACCCGGCGGTGCGCTCAAACCGGGTTTGGTCGACAGCACCACGCTGGTGTAACCGGGTTTCTTGTGTGGCTGCACGTTGCGCGCAACCCAGCGGGCGAACGCCGGGCTTTCAGCCAGATGCGTGCCGAAATCCAGATCGGTATCGGCCAGGGTGTGATAGATCGGCGGCACGAAGGCACTGGCGACCCGCTCGTATTCAGCCTCGGTCAGCTGCGCCGGGCCGTCCTTGAGGTGTTGCCATTCTTCCTCGACCTCTTTGGCGAACGCCTCGATGCCCAGCGCCTTGACCAGAATCTTGATCCGCGCCTTGTACTTGTTGTCGCGCCGGCCATGGCGGTTGTAGACCCGCAGGATCGCCTCAACGTACGACAACAGGTGCTGCCACGGCAAACCTTCGCGGATCTGCAGACCGAGGATCGGCGTGCGCCCCAACCCGCCGCCGACGATCACCCGCAGCAGCATCTGCCCGTCGCGCCCCGGATAAAGATACAGGCCGATGTCATGCATCATGATCGCCGCGCGATCCTGCTTCGCCGAGCAGATGGCGATCTTGAACTTGCGTGGCAGGAAGAGGAATTCCGGGTTGATCGTCGACCATTGCCGCAAGATCTCGGCCAGCGGGCGCGGGTCGATCATCTCGTCCGCCGCGACCCCGGCAAACGCCTCGGTGGTGATGTTGCGCACGCAGTTGCCGGAGGTCTGGATCGCGTGCATGTTGACCTGCGCCAGCCGTTCAAGGATGTCCGGCACCTGCGCCAGTTCGATCCAGTTGAATTGCAGGTTCTGCCGCGTGGTGAAGTGGCCGTAGCCGCGATCGTAATCGGCGGCGATGCTCGCCAGCGTGCGCATCTGCTCGGCACTCAGGGTGCCGTAGGGAATCGCCACCCGCAGCATGTACGCGTACTTCTGCATATACAGGCCGTTTTGCAGGCGCAGCGGCAGGAACTCCTCCTCGCTCAACTCTCCGGCCATGAAGCGCTCGACCTGATCGCGAAATTGCGCAACGCGCTCGAACACCAACGCCCGGTCGTAATCATCGTATTGATACATGCAGCGGCTACCCCATCAGGTTTGATCCCAGATCAAAACTGTGGGAGCGAGCAAGCCCGCTCCCACAGGATTTTCCCCGACTATGGACGAGCAGCGCAGCACGCAACAGATTCACCTGAAGTCATAAAAACCATATCAGGGCGCGGCAGAACGCCGCAGGCAGGACTTGAATCTGATCCGTACAAATGAAAGATTCCTGAGCCTGTTTTGTTTCCAGTGGTGTTTCTACAGTGCAGCTCGTGCCAGACCAGGGTGGCCTGGCAAGACTTTGCAACCGTGGATGAACTGACCATGAGCACAGCAACAATCGGACAGGCTTATAACTACAAGGTCGTCCGCCAATTCGTTATCGCGACGGTTTTCTGGGGTGTTGTCGGCATGGCGATGGGGGTCTGGATCGCCTCGCAACTGGTGTGGCCGGACATGAACCTCGACCTGCCCTGGACCACCTTCGGCCGCTTGCGGCCATTGCACACCAGCCTGGTGATTTTCGGTTTCGCCGGCAGCGCGCAATTCGCCGCCAGTTACTACGCGGTGCAGCGCACCTGCCAGGTGCGGCTGTATTCGGACAAGCTCGCGGCCTTCACCTTCTGGGGCTGGCAATCGGTGATCGTGATCATGCTGATCACCCTGCCGCTGGGCTACACCACCACCAAGGAATACGCCGAGATCGAATTCTCCGGCGCGGTGTGGATGGCGGTGGTCTGGGTCGCGTACGCCATCGTGTTTTTCACCACCGTGGTGCAGCGCAAGACCAAACACATCTATGTCGGCAACTGGTTCTTCGGCGCGTTCATTCTGGTGATCGCCATGCTGCACGTGGTCAATCACCTGTCGATCCCGGTGGACTGGTTCAAATCCTATCCGGTGTATTCCGGGGCCACCGATGCCATGGTGCAGTGGTGGTACGGCCATAACGCGGTGGGTTTCTTCCTGACCACCGGCTTCCTCGGAATGATGTATTACTTCGTGCCAAAACAGGTGAATCGCCCGGTGTATTCGTATCGGTTGTCGATCGTGCATTTCTGGGCGCTGATCACCCTGTACATCTGGGCCGGCCCGCACCACTTGCACTACACCGCACTGCCGGACTGGGCGCAGTCGCTGGGCATGGCCATGTCACTGATCCTGCTGGCGCCGAGCTGGGGCGGCATGATCAACGGCATGATGACCTTGTCCGGTGCCTGGCATAAGTTGCGCACCGACCCGATTTTGCGCTTCCTGGTGCTGTCGCTGGCGTTCTACGGCATGTCGACCTTCGAAGGCCCGATGATGGCGATCAAGACGGTCAACGCTCTCTCCCACTACACCGACTGGACCATCGGCCACGTTCACGCCGGGGCTTTGGGCTGGGTGGCGATGATCACCTTCGGCGCGACGTATCACATGGTGCCGAAAGTCTTTGGCCGCGAGCAGATGTACAGCACGCCGCTGATCAACCTGCACTTCTGGCTGGCGACCATCGGCACGGTGTTGTACATCGCGTCGATGTGGGTCAACGGCATCACTCAGGGCCTGATGTGGCGAGCGATCAACGAGGACGGCACGCTGACCTACTCCTTCGTCGAAGCGCTGCAGGCCAGTCATCCGGGGTTCATCGTGCGCTTTGCCGGCGGGGTGTTCTTCCTCAGCGGCATGCTGCTGATGGCCTACAACGTCTGGCGCACGGTGCGGGTCGCCGACGTGGCGCTGGCACGCAGCCAGGCGCAGATCGCCTGAGGCAGGGAGCCGCAGAGGATGGATATTTTCTTGAATGTGCTGGGGGTGGTGTTTCTGTGGCTGGCGGTGGAGTACTGCCTGCGCCATCAGACTTCAGAGAGCCTCGACGATGCGAGCATGGTGCCGTTTGCTGATGATCCGGAGGTGGCACGGCGGGTGGAGCTGGCGACCGGCAAAACCGTGAAGGCGGTGGCGCCGGAAGAGGCGAAGCCGGGCTGGATCAACCTCGAGATGTAACCCCACCACCGCCCCTTTGTAGGAGTGAGCCTGCTCGCGATTGCGGTCATTCAGCCAACTGTATGGTGACTGATATACCGCTATCGCGAGCAGGCTCACTCCTACAGGGGACTTGTGCAAATCCTGAGATCTAGGCGCGATCGCGCGGGATCAGGCTCTGCAGCTGCTGCGCGAGAAAATCCGCATCAAACACAAACGTGTCGGGATCCTTCAAGCCATTGGTCTTGCGCCATTGCCACTCGCCGTTCGGCAGCCCGACCAACGAAATACTGCCGTAGCGCGCCGCCGTCAGGCCCATCACCGCCAGGGAAATCTGCCCGGTGCTGCCCATCACGTCTGGCACGAACTCCACCGCTTTGCCGGCGATCACGATGCTCAGTTTCTCCGTCTTGAAGGTCGAGGTTTCCACCGGCGTGCTCGGCCCGAATGCGACGTAAGCCTCGCGGCTCACCTCCAGCAGGTTCGGTGCCTGCACCGGTTCCAGCCATTGCTGGATCTGGCCGAACAGCTCGGTGATGCGGCTGGCCCACGCCTGTGACTGCGTTTCGAACAATTGCTTCTTGTGCGCTTCACTCTCGGCATAGTGACGAAGCATTTCGCCCAGTTGTTGTACGTCGTTCATCGGTACGTTCCTCGGGGAGAGCCTGCGATAGTCGATAGTGACAGATCGAGGCGCCGGCGTACGTTAAACCTCGATCGCCGGCACCGGGACACTTGGCAACAGGATCAACGGTACAGTTGCTTTGTACTGGCATCCGTCATTGAACCGATGGACACTCGGCCGGAGCCCGACTTTTCCAATACGGGCCATTGTTCGAGGAATTTCAATGCGCACCATCGGCCTGATCGGCGGCATGAGCTGGGAATCCAGCGCGGAATATTATCGTCTCATCAATCAACAGGTTCGTGACCGGCTCGGCTCGCTGCGCTCGGCGCAAATCCTGATGTACAGCGTCGACTTCGGCCCGGTCGAACAGGCCCAGCACGCCGGGCGCTGGGACGACGCAGCGGCGATTCTGGTGGATGCCGCGCGCAGGCTCGAGGCCGGCGGCGCCGAATGCGTGGTGCTGTGTACCAACACCATGCACAAGGTAGCGGCGCAGATTCAGGCAGCGATCAGCATTCCGTTCCTGCACATCGCCGAACCGGCGGCGCAGGCAGCATTGGCCATCGATGCGCGCACGGTCGGTCTGCTCGGCACGGCGTTCACCATGGAGCAGGATTTTCTCAAGCAGCGCCTGATTGCGCAGGGTCTGACGGTACTGGTGCCGGACGACGCCGAACGCAAGGACGTGCACCGGATCATCTATGACGAACTGTGCGTCGGGGTGATCAGTGACGAATCACGCAAAATCTATCAACGGGTGATCGAAGCGCTGACCGCGCGCGGCGCCCAGGCGATCATCCTCGGCTGCACGGAAATCGGCCTGCTGGTCAAACCCGAACACAGCGCCCTGCCCCTGCTCGACACCACCGAGCTGCATGCGCAGTCGGCGGTGGCGTTCGCTCTGGGCAACTGACTCCCACAGGATTTTTTGGCTTATCGACGACGCAGACGGGCCATGCTCAGGGTGTCGACCCATTGCCCGTCGCGCACGGCGTAGTCACGAAACAGGCCTTCGTTCTCGAAGCCGAACTTGCGGTAGAGACCGATGGCCGCCTGGTTGTCGGCGTACACCGAGAGTTCGACCCGGTGCAGGTTCATCCAGTTGTCGGCGACGTCCAGCGCCGCCGCCAGCAGTTTCGACCCGACACCCTTGCCTTGCCACGCCACAGCGACGGCCATGCCGACGCTGCCGGCGTGGGCGCGGCGAATCCGCGAATAGTTTTCCAGCCCGAGATGACCGACCACCGCGCCCTGATGCAGCGCCACCAGTTTGACCATCCGCTCGTTCTCCGCCAGCAGCCGTTGGCGCCAGATCTCGGTGGACTGAAACGGCATCTGCAACACCTGCCGGGTCACGGCCGGATCGTTGTACAGCGCGGTAACGGCCTCGATATGGGATTCGTTGAAGCGTTCGAGGGTGATGGCGGGGTTGTGGTCGGGCATGGCGGATCCTTCCTGGATCGATGTGTGGCTGATCACTCTAAACTGCCGGTTATCAATTTGGCGAGGTTTCAAACTGTGGGAGCGGGCTTGCTCGCGAATACGGTCTGAAATTCAGCACTTCTGTTGCCTGACACACCGCCTTCGCGAGCAAGCCCGCTCCCACAGTGGATTGGGGGTGTTGGGAAGATCAGGTCTGGAACCATTCCTGGCGTTCGTTGAAGGTGTGCTGGATCAGTTCGACCAGGGTTTGCACCTCGGCGACGTCCCGGGATTCAGCATTCACCGCCAGCCATGCCTGCAACTGCATCGGCTCGTCAAACAGCCCCGGCAGCGCAATCAGCCCGCGATCGAAACGGCTCATGTACGCCGGCAGCAACCCGATGCAAGCGCTGCAGCGGATCATTTCCAGCATCAGCTCATAGGACTGCATCTGCACCACGCCGGCTAGACGTTGTTCGACCAGTTCATTCCACGGCCGGAAGCTGTCGATCTGCCGGTCGTGCTGCCATTGCACCAGCATGAAATCGCTGAGGTCGTCGGCACTCGCCGGGCGCGCGGTGACGCGGGAATAGCGTTTGGCGATGTGCGGCAGGTAATCCAGACGCGCCAGGGCCTGCGGCTGACTGGTGGCGAAGGTCGGGCCGGGGCTGGAGGTTTCGCCGTGAGCCAGCCACAGCACCACGTCGGCGCTGACTGCGCGCAAGGCCAACTCGCTGTCCAGCGCAATGATCTCCAGGCGCACGCTGGCATTGCGCCGCAGCAACGCGATCAGGTCGCGACCGAGGATGTCATGCAGGATCGATTCGGCTACCGCCAGACGGATCAACGGTTGCTCGACCACCGGCAGTTTGCGTTCGTGGGCCAGCGCGACCAATTGCGCCTGCAACTGCTGACCTTCGCGGGTCAGGCTCAGGGCGCTGCCCTGAAAGCTGAACAGCGAGTGCTGCAGTTCCTGCTCAAGCTGCGCCAACTGCTTGCGCAGCAAGGTCGAGCGCACGTTGAGGCTGCGCGCGGCCTGCATGAAGCAACCGCAGCGGGCACTGACCAGAAAATATTGCGCGACCTCGGCATCGATGGTCGCGGCTTGCGCCAGCCAAGGCTCGCGCTCGCCCTGTGCCCAGCGACAGTCGGGGCTACCCTGTCGTCCTGCGGGTTCGGTGAATGACATCGATGACTCCCTGTCGATCTTTGTATTTTGGAAAACGCCACGGTTCTAATGTGGGAGCGGGCTTGCTCGCGAAGGGGCCATGCCAGCCAACTTGTTTGTTGAAAGACCCACCGCTTTCGCGAGCAAGCCCGCTCCCACCCGGGATCTGCGGTGAATCACCATCAGCGTTTCTCTTCGAGGACCTTGTTCAGCTCAGCCCCATCGATACTCAGCGTCGCGGTATTGAGCATCCCGTCCAGATACGCCTGAGCAATCTGCTCCTGACGTTGCGCACGCAAGGCTTGAGTCAATTGGTCGCGCAGTTCGTCGAGGGTCGCAGTACGTGCCGGTTGCTGTTCAGTGAGTTTGATCACATGGAAGCCGGCCGCGCTCTGCACTGGATCGGACACCGCACCGACCTTCAATTTCGCCACCGCACCCCTTACCTCCGGCACCAGTTGCTGCAACGGTTGCAGCCCGGTGTCGCCGCCGCGTTCGGCGGTCAGGCGATCCTGCGAATACTGAGTCGCCAGCGCGGCAAAATCCCCCGGTGTGCTCTGGGCCTTCTTGCTTAGCTCGGTGGCCTGCTTGCGCACAGCTTCCAGGCTCTGGGCATCCGGCACCGCGAGGAAAATCTGGCTCACCCGATACAACGCCGGAGTCTGCCAGTTGCCCTTGCCAGCGTCATACGCCTGCTGCAACTCGCTCGCACTCGGGTAGTCCGCCGGCACCGTGCTGACCGAGCGCAGGTAATCGCGAAAGACGATCTGCTCAGTGGCCGCGCGGGTTTGCCGCACCACGTCCGGACGCTGTGCCCAGCCCTGAGCGTCGGCCTGTTCCAACACGGCTTTTTCCGCCAACCGCGCACGAATCCAGCGCTCCAGCGCTTCACGGTTGCCGCGCAATTGCTCGCGAGTCGCCGGCGGGACGGTCGCCAGCAGCGCCTGCAACTCCTGCGGCGTCACTTGCTGATTGCCCAACCGCGCCACCGCAGGCCCCGCAGCAACCGCCGCCAACGGCGACGATTGCTGGGCGGCAACCGGGTCAGCACCCGGTCGCAGCACCAGCGCCACGGCTACCACCAACAGCGCCACTGCCCCGGCGCCGATCACCATGGCAGGCTTTTTCACAGCGCGACTTCCTCTTGCTCAGTGGTGGCGACTTTTGCTGTCGAAGCTTGTGCGGCCTGGCTGAAATCACGCAGGTAGACGATGAACTCCTGCAACAGGCGATCCCACAATTCCAGATTGCCGCGCAGGTGATCGTGGCTCACACCGGCCGCCAGCACCACGTCCATCTCCATCACCAGAAACTCGCCCTGCAACGACAACCGCGCAAAACGCCGGGTGGCGTTCCACTGTTCGGCCACGCCCTGTGGCAACTCACCTTGCACCCGCAGCGCGCAGCTGAAAGTGAAATCGACGTAGCTGCCCTGCTCCACCGCCGGGTTGCCGAAACGCACGGCATAACCGATGCCCTGACTGGCGCTGAGCAACTGTACGATGCCGTTCTGTTCGGTCTGGTTGACGCGATAACCGGCGGCTTGCAGGACGTCGGTCAGGGATTGTGGGGACACATGGCTGATCAATTGAGTCATGACTTCTTCCTTGTTGGTAAATCAGTGTGCGAGCGCGGCTTGTGGCGCGTCGAATTGAGTCTTGTACAGCTCGTCACCGAACCCCTGGGCCAACTCATCGAACTTGACCCGGGCACTACCCGCAAAGGGCTGGCGGATCTTCATCACCTCGGCCACATCGATGTTTTCGTAGGCGCTGAGGATCTGCTTGGCGACGCCATACATCTGCTGATTCTTGACTGAACATTGCTGCACTTGTGTGTCACGTTCAGCCAATTGCGCTTGAAGCTTAGACCGTTCTGCCTCTTTGGCACGGGCCATGACCAGCAACTCGTCGTAGGCCTTCTTGAACTTGCCGACCTGTTCGCTGCTGGCGGCGACTTGCGCTTGCGCCTGGTTGTGCAGGTTCTGCTGCTGGCCGGCCAACTGCTCGGCGACGCCTTTGGCCTTGGCCAGTTCGGCGGTCAATTGCTTGATCTGCGCCTGCGCAGCCTTGGCTTCGTTCTGCGCCGCCAGTTGCGCGGCGCTGGCTTGGGCCTGCTGGCTCTGCAGGGTCTGCAACTGCTGGGTGGTGCTGCGCAACTGGGTGCGCAGACGCTCCTCCATGCCTTCGGCGTGCGCGCCTTGTGCGATGAAAAAACTCAGCCCCAACAGAAAAACTCGTGCGTGCATGACCGTACTCCCGGCGCCTTAGAAGCGCGTGTTGATCTCAAGCTGCAAGACGTCGATGTCGAACGGCGCGCCGTACACCGCCTCGGTGCTCAGCCAGCGGCCGGTGGCGTAGACGTTCTTCGCCAGACCGTAATTGCCGCCGAGGAAATAGCCCTTGGCGTTGGTGCCGCCGAGGTGGAACGACGAATCGTTGAAGCCGTCGGGCAAGGCGTCCGGCTGGATGTACTTGTACCCGGCGAACATATTCCAGTCGCCCTGCTTCTTCAGGTCCAGCGCATTGCCGAGGGTGAACTGGACCATCCACGCATTGGCGCCGCTTTCGATCTCGCCGCTGCTGTTGAGGTTGTTGACGATCTGCCCCTCGGCGCGTTTGCGCATGTCGCCTTCGTCGTAACCGAGGTTGTGGATGTAGTTGCCCTGGCTGCGCAGCTTGAAGTCCTCTGGCAGATCGGCGTCCCACACCAGGTTCAGGTCGAGCAGGTTGAACTCCGATGCCAGGCCGACAAACTGCGGCTGCGGTGTGGTGGTCGGGTTGGCCGGGTTCGGCGTGATGTCGCGCAGCAGGAACACGCTGTTGCCCTTCTGCATGAACGCCGCACGGGTGCCATCGGTGTCGCAGCCCGGGGCGCCGGCCCAAGGTTCGCAAGGGCTGGAGCGTTGGCCTTGAATGTCGTCGAAGCGGTAGTAGGCCAGCGCACCTTTGAGGCGGTTGTTGCTGTTGATCGCCCACTTAGCGCCGAGCTGCGCGCCGTAGAGCCACTTGTTGTCGCTTTCTTCCTTGTCGAAACCGTTGCTGGTGGTGGTGTCGTTGGTGTAATCCACCGGGAACGCGCCGACGGTGCCGAACACACCCCAGTCGCGGTTGAGCTTGTGGTCGAAAATCGCCGCCACGCCGTCGAAATTCAGGTCGTTGGAATAGAGCATGTCGGTGGACATGAACGGGTTGGCGAAACGCCCGCCGGTCAGGGTCAGCTCATCGGTCGGCTTCCAGTTCAGGTAGCCCTGATCGAGCCAGATGTCTTTCTTGGCGAAGCCGCCGCCGAGGTTCTGCGTGGTCGACACCGGGTTGTTGTCCGAGCCGGTGCCGATGCGGATGCCGGCGGTCCATTCCGGCGAGATCACCGCTTTCATGCCCAGCCGTGCGCGCAGGCGGAATTGGTTGGTGCGGTCTTCACGGGTGTTGAGCAACGGCGGCAGGCTGGTGCTGCTGTTGGGGTTCACGTCGTACGGGCCGTTGTTGTTGAGTTTGGCGAAGTCGACGATTTCGTTGCTGTTGCTGCCCGAGTAGTAGCGCGATTCGTCGCGCAGGCGGATGTCGCCATCGAAGCTGATGCGCGAAGCCCAGTCCGGGAAGGTGTTGGGCGCCGCCCAGTTTTCCTGCTTGGCGGTGGCCATGACTTCGGCTTTGACCTGATCGCGGATCTGGTCGCGCACTGCCGCTGGCACGTACTGCACGCGCACATCGCCCGGTGCCGCCACCGGTCCGGCCGCTACGGCTGTCGAAGCCGCTGCCTGCTTGGCCTGGGCGGCTTCGTTCTGCGCCTGGGCGATCAGCGCGTCAGCCTTGTCCTGTTTCAGAATGCCCTGCTCGACCAGCAAGCGGATCAGATTGATCGTGGCGTTCTCCGAGGGCGCAGGCGCTGCCGCGGCCTGACCGACCAGGGTCGCAATGACCATGCCGACCGCCAGGGACAATCGATTCACGTTG
Organism: Pseudomonas sp. S150; assembly: GCF_004526365.1. Lineage (NCBI taxonomy): Bacteria > Pseudomonadati > Pseudomonadota > Gammaproteobacteria > Pseudomonadales > Pseudomonadaceae > Pseudomonas > Pseudomonas sp. S150. The sequence continues at coordinate 3,459,281 of NZ_CP038207.1, read as the reverse complement.
GAAATCATCTGCACACAACTCCTTTTGGCAAAGCTTGAATGCTTGGCAATGAATAAGTGGGTTAACCCGGACGCCGCCCTTGCAGGGACAGGCGCACAGGCAAAGTGATGGAGGCCGGTGGCCGTTCGCTCAGATGGGGCGCGTTACGCAATGCGGCCAGCACCTGAGTGTCGATCTCGGGCTTGCCGCTGGACTTGACCAGCTCGACCCGGGTGATTTCGCCGACGCTGCTCAGCCACACATCGGCCTGCAGCGAGAATGCGAGGTTGCGCAGATCGGAGTTCTCGCGCAGCAAGCGCTGAAAAGTGAACGCGAGGAACTGGCTGTAAGTGCCGGTGCCCAGGCGTCCGCCACCCGCACCGGCCATGCCGCCACCCTTGCCAGCGCCGATGTTGAAAGCGTCGTTGCCACTCTGCGCGTCACCGTCCATTTGCATCGGGTTGGCCAGATCGTCCGCCGGCGATGGCGGCGCCTCTTCCTCGGGCTTGACCTCTTGCGGCTCGGGCGTGGGTTCGGGCTCGATGACTTTTTCTTCCACCGGGGTTTCCGGCTCCGGCGGCTTTTCCGGAGGTGGCGGCGGCGGAGGCGGCAACGGAATGATCGTCGGCACCTTCGGCGCTTCACGGCGCACGCCGCTCATGTCATTGGCCCACTGCCACAGGAACCACGCGGCGAGCGCGCCGAGCAGCAGCCCGGCGCCCCACTTTACAAAGCGCATCGGCGACCTTTTCACCGGCAGCGGCTCGATCGGAAGTTGTGCGGTCATCACTCAGCCCTGCGTCGGTTTGCCGGTCACCAGACCGACCTGAGACAGTTCGAGCCGGCGCAACAGATCCAGCACTTCAATGACCTTCTGGTACTGCACCGTGGCGTCGCCGCGCACGATCACCGGGAAGTCCGGGCTCTGCGCCTTCTCGATACGCAGGCGCTCTTCCAGCTCCGCAAGGGTCACCGGGTAGGCGTCGAGGAACACCTGACCGCCGTCGTTGACCGAAATCGCTTTGGTCTTGGCCTCCGACAGCGACACCGAGGCGCTGGCCTTGGGCAGGTTGATCTGGATCCCGGAGACCTGCGCGGTGGCGGTGAGGATAAACATCACCAGCACCACCATCAGCACGTCGACCAGCGGGGTGATGTTGATGCTGTCCACCGCTGCATCTTCGTCATCGTCGTGGGAGGCATTTACGGACGCCATGGCAGTGCTCCTCAGGCCGGTACGGAGTGGTTGGCGTGATGACCGCGCTGATGCGACGACTCACTGAACTGGCTCTCGCCGTGCATCTCCGCCAGACGCGTGATGAACTCGTCGACGAACACGCGCATGTCGGCGCTGACTTCCTTGTTGCGGGTGATCAGGCGGTTGTAGCCAAACAGCGCCGGGATCGCGACGAACAGGCCCATGGCGGTGGCCAGCAATGCGGCGGCCATGCCGGGCGCGATGGCGTTGATATTGACGTCGCCGGCCATGGCGGTGCCGAGGAACACCACCATGATCCCCAGCACGGTGCCGAGCAGGCCGATGTACGGGCCGCCGGCGATGGCGTTGGACAGGGTCGAAAGTTTCGAGCTGAGCGCCTGGTTCTCACGGGTACGCACGCCGTCCATCGAGCAGCGGATCGCTTCGATGGTTGCCGCCGACACCGAAGAGGTATCGGCGCCCTGCTCGCGGCGAGTACGGATTTCCTTGACCGCCACCGAGTACAGGCGCCACAGCGGCGAGTGCTGCAGACGCTGAGCGAGTTGCGCGTCGTCGGCGAACATCTCCAGACGGGTACCGACCTTGGCGAACTGCTCGCGGAAATCCTCGTTGGCCTTGCTCACGCGGCTGAGGGTGCGGTTCTTGCGCAGCATGATGATCCACGACTGGAACATCATCAGCACCAGCACGGCGATGATCACCCAGGCGTCCACCGGTACCGCGTTGAGCAGGAAACCGAGGCTGCCGAAGCCGAAACCGGACTGTTCTTCGTCGACGCCGTAGGCCACCAGTTTCGACTCGGCGCCTTGCGCGGTGGCGTCAGCCAGCAGCAACGGCGCCGGACGCGCGACTTTCGACAGGCGCAGTTCGTCGATGGCGCCCACGAACGGTTGGAACGGGCCAGCGGTCAGATCGCCGCCAATCGCCATCACCGAATTGAACGCCGGCATCGCTTGAGCGAGGGACGCGCCCTCACGACCGTTAATGTACAAGCTGACTTTCGAACCTTCGGCGGTCAGCGCGACGTGCTGCCATTGGCCTGGATTCAGCGGCTGAGTGGCCACGGCGCGCTGGCCGTCGATCTCCACAAACGGCACACCCTGATTGACCCCGACCAGCAGGCTGTTGGCGCCTTCGCGGCGGGCAAGGATCAGTTGCTCGCCATTGGCCTGATCCAGACGCAGCCAGACGCTGAAGGTGAACGCGCTGCCCGCGTTGTGCTGCAACGATGGGCTGGCCGGCAGCAGCAACGGCTGGCCGCTGAACTGCAAGGCGCGCCCGACCACGCCGTCAATCGCCGCGCCGGTGGCGCTTTGTGCGGTGTTGCCGTAAGCGGTGGTGTCCTTGGCCGGGGTGCCGGTGGTGCCGTCGAAGTGGTACAGCGCGGTGTAATTCGGATCGAAGGTCAACTGGCCGTTGCCGGTGGCCGGGGCCTTCTGATTGCCGTAGTACATCCAGATGTCCTGACGCTGGCTGCCCTCGACATTCGGCACATCGACCCAGATCAGCGCCATGCCCATCAGCGCATCGAAGCTTTCGATCTGGTGGTTGAGCACGGTCTTGTCATCGGCGGCGACGAAGCGCAAATCCGCGCCGTCTTCCTTGACCCCGTCGAAGGTGAAATTGCCGGTGTGCAGGCGCACCAGCAGCGCAGTGCGGCCCAGGGCCTGATTGATCCCGGCGCCCTGCGGCGTGGTGTCGACGGCGATCTGTTTGCGGTAATGCCAGTCGTCCTGCCACCAGGCCTGCGCCGTGGCCGGGAGCACGAAGCCCAGGCAGATCAACAACGAAAGAATGAGGCGCTGCATGAACGTGCTCCTTTAGAAAGTGGCTTGAAGGTTGAAGTGCAGGCGCGACTCCTGCTTCGAGGTGTTCGGCCCTTCGAGTAACGGGTAGCCCCAGTCGAGGCTGCCGGACAGCCATTTGCTCAGGCTGGCGCGGGTGCCGAGGCCGACGCTGGCCAGGGCGTAACTGGCGTCCTGGTCCGGCAGTTCGTCGCGCAGGTACAGTTGCGCGCCTTCGGCAAAGGCGTAGAAGCGCCATTCCTGCATCCAGCTGCCGGCGTATTTCGCCAGCGACGGCGTGCGCAGTTCCTGACTGAGCAGCACGCCGTCATCGCCGGTGCGCTCGGCCGCCAGATAGCCGCGCACCGAGGTCGCGCCGCCAGCGGAAAACTGTTCGTTGGAGACCAGTGGCCCCGACGCCAGCTGGAACGCGCCTTTGCTCGCGCTCTGCCAGTCGTTGTCGAAAGTCCAGGTGAAATTGCTGTCGCCCTTGAGCACGGCGAAACTCGGGTTGGCCCGGTAGCGTTTGTAGTCGAAGTCTTCGTCGGAGCTGCCGTAACCGAAAATGCTGCGGGTGGCTGCGACCAGGCTCAGGCCGAGTCCAAGCTGACTTTTTTCGGTGTAGCGGAAACCGTTGTAGGCGAAGGTGAACGGCGCGTATTTCAGCGGCACCTTGTCGCTCTCGCCGGACAGGGTCAGGCGCTCGTCGAAGTCCTTGAAGTCGATACCGGCCGACAGCGAGTTCGACCAGTTGCCACTGGACGGCAACGTGTAGATCGCCGACACGCCGTAGGAGTGCCCCTTGCCCAACACGTTACTGCCGCCGATGGTGGCGACGTTGCTGTCGGACTGATAACCGGAGAACTGCACGCTCCAGCGCTCGCTCAACGGCGCTGTGTAGGAAGCCGACCAGACCTTGGCGTTGTCGGTGTCTTGCGGCGCGGTGAAGAATGTCAGGTTGATGCTGTGGCCGAGCTGCCAGAGGTTGTTGTAGCCGAGACTGGTCACGGCGCGCAGCTTCTCGGTGTCGGCGCTGTAATCGTTGTTGAGGCCGACGCTGGCGCTCCACGGGTTCTGGTCTTCGACCTGCAAATCGACGTCCATGGTGCCGGGGCGTTGACCTTCGCGCACCAGCGGCATGACCTGGCGGCCCGGGGTTTTATTGAGCTGCGCCAGTTCGCCCTGAACCTTGGCGAAGTCCGGCACCTCGCCTTCTTTCAGCGCCGGGACGTTGTCGCGGATGTCCAGCGGCGAATAGTGTTTGGCGCCGACCACGCGCACCCGGCCGACCTTGGTTTCGCTGACTTGCAGATAGACGATGCCGTCCGCCACCGATTGCTCCGGCAACTCGACGAACACCGATTGGTAGCCACGCTCCTGATAGGCCTTCTGCAGGGCATCGCGGGCGCCTTCGATGTCAGTCATGGCTTTTTGCGGGCCGAGAAACGGGTACACCGCTTCTTCGATGGCCCTGGCGTCGAGCACGGTGTTGCCGCGCACGAAGTATTCGTTGACGTCCACCAGACGTTGCGGCGCGGCGCCTTGGGCGGCCTCTTCGGCGAATGCCGGTTGCGCGCCGGCCGTCACCAGCAGCCAGCCCCACAGCGCCAGCCGTGACGTGAAAATCTGATCCACACTACCCCCTGAATTCGCGATGACCTGTTGGCGCTGTTGCGCGCCTTGTGTGTTGCGTCAGTTGCTGACTGTCGAGACACCGCTGTGCTTGCCGAGCCAGGTGTGCAGCAGCGCGAAGTTCAACGAGAACTCGGGCATTTGCAGCAAGGCACCGCAGAACACTTCGCCGATGATTTTCTGGATGAGCTGCACCGCACGCGGGTTGTTGAGCAGCGTGGCGATGTCGCGACTGAGGACGTTGAAGCTCCAGACTTTCTGGTTCAGGCCAAGACCGACGAACCAGCGGAACAGCAGGTTGTAATTGAGTTGCTCATAAAGTTGCTGCTCGCTGGGCACCGAATACAGCAGTTGCAGGAGCAGGATGTGCATGACGGTTTGCGCGGGGATGAGCATGCCCGGCTCGACATTGAGCTCGTGCAGCAGGCCTTGGTGGGCGTCGAGCAAGTCATCAATCTGCGGGCGCAGCAACACCAGCGAATGGCCGGGCGGAATGTAGCTGGAGACCTCTTTCAAGGCGCCCTGCCAGTCATCCTGCGACACGATCCAGACCCACGGCGCGCCGTAGCGATATACCGAAACCGGCTTCTTGCGCGCGGCCTCGACGATCTTCGACAGGCGCTGATCGAGTTCCTGCATGCCCACTTTCGAGTAGCGTTCCATAGTCCCCATTGCCTCACTCCCGGCGTCCCGCCTCGGCTTGTGAAAAGCGCCCCGTTGGGCCCCTCAAGCGCGTTACATAGGCATGACCGGACTGGCTATGTGCTACCGAACTTTTGTCATAAAAGCTTCATTACAGAAATTGATCGGGATTTGACAGACAACACAAAACCCTGTGGGAGCGGGCTTGCTCGCGAATGCGGTGTGCCAGTCAAATAGATGCTGACCGACAGGACGCTTTCGCGAGCAAGCCCGCTCCCACAGGGGTATCTGAGGTGTTTTTGGGTCAGGTGTAGACCGGCCAGGTGTCGACAATCTTGCCGCCACGCACCGCCAGCAGATCACCGAATTGCAGGAGGACGGCTTCAGTCTGGGTCGGGCGCAGGAACACTTGATCTTCGATGGTCAGGCCCACGGCGTTGGAGCCGTTGACCATCTCCTGATTCGAACTGCGCCCGTACACCCCATTGCTCTGCAACCCTGGCGGGGATTCGAACTCGGCCATCCAGTTGCCGCCGTAGATGAAAAAAGTCTGCCGCTGGTTGGTGTCCCACCACGAGAACAACGTCGACTTGTCATCCAGCGCCGGGATATTCACCGCACCAGTGCTTTTCAGTACCGGCGTGGCGATGTAGGTCGCCGGCACGTGGTCAACCAGCGACGGCAGGTCGTAATGCGTCGGTTTGAGCATCGCCGTGCCCACCGACACCTCAGTGCTCAGTTTCTCGTTTTCGTGGATGCGGTAACTCGGGCTGCCGGCGGTGTTCAGGCACAGGTTTTCGTTCCACAACGCCGGAAACTGCTGGCGGGTGAAATCCACGCAGCGCTGATAAATCAGCATGACCTTGGCGAACAGTTCTTCCGGTGAGCCGAGTATCCCCGGCACGCCCATACCCACGAACGGGTCGTAACCCATGAACCCGGCGAACTGCAGATGCTGCGGATTGGCGCTGATGAGCGTGAGCATCTGCCCCAACACATTCACATCACTGACCCCACCGCGATGCAGGCCGACATCCAGCTCGATGTTGATGCGCATCCGCGTGCCCAGACCCTGCGCCAGCGCGAGGTATTGCTGCAAGCGCTCAGGCCCGTCGAGCAGCCATTGCAGTTGCCTGGAAGGATCGAACGAGCCTTTGTGAGTCTGATAAAACAGCTCGGCTGAACGCACCGGCAACGGCTTGCCGAGCAGGATGTCGGACTGGGGAAACGTGACGGCGTCGTGATTGAGGAACGGCTGGTGAAACGACATGAGTTTTTGCGTCCCGGCCCGTTGCGCGATGTAGCTCAACAAGCCCGGCGACGGCAGGGATTTTTCCACCAGACGCAATTGCTTGCCGCCGCGTTTGACCGACTGCACCACCACGTCGATGTTGTGATCGAGGCGATCCAGATCGATCAACAACACCGGGCGCATCGGGCCGTTGTCCTTCAATTCTTTATTCAGCGCGCGAAAATACTCGCTGTACGGGCCGCCACGATCACCCGGTCGCAGCCAGGCGCCCACGCCCACTAACAAAGCGCCGACACCCAGCGTGCCGAGGAGAAAATTGCGTCGATTGACCGCCATCAGCTCACCCCCAGAATCGACGACAGATGCGCATTGAGAAAGCGTCCGCTCGGATCCAGCGCCTGACGGACGTCGACAAACTCGTGCCAGCGCGGGTACAGCGGTTGCAGATTCTTCGCGTTGAGCGTGTGCAATTTGCCCCAGTGCGGGCGGCCGTTGTACTTCCAGAAGATCGGCTCGACCGCGGCGAAGAAGTTGTGGTGATCCATCTGGTAATGCTGGTGCACCGAGATCGAACAGCTGTCGCGGCCCTCGAACATGCTCAGCGGAATGTCGTCGGCCTTGACGTAGCGGTACTCGATGGGAAACCAGGTGCGCAGGTCCTTGTCCTGAATCAGCTTGAGGATTTCACGCAGACAGGCCGGGCCGTGTTCGGCGGGCACCGAGTATTCCATCTCGTTGAAGCGCACGGTGCGCACGTTGGCGTAGATGTCGAACGAGTCGCCGACCCGGTCATCGAAACTCGCCATATGCCGCAGGCTGTTAAGCAGCGTGCGGCGCAGCTCGGGGAAGTCGCTGCCGTATTTGTCGATCTTCTCGATCAGGGTCACGAACTCGTTGCCGCCCTCCTCCTCAGGGGGAATCGGCGGCGTGGCCGGGTCGCTGGTTTCGTTGAGGGCGATGGACAGCGCGTAGTCGGAATGGGTGACCACGAGCATTTCCCAGTGCTGATTTTCCCGGGTGTTTTTGTCGAGGTCTTCCAGCAGCTCTTCGGTCTTGGCGATCCACTGGCGTTCGCGCAGGCGGTAGGCCGGGCGATTTTGCAGACGGATTCTGGTGGCCACGCCAAGAGCGCCGAGCGAAACGCGAGCCGCGTTGAATACTTCAGGGTGACGCTGGCTGTCGCAGTCCAGCACCTCGCCGTCGGCCGTCACCAGTTGCAGGCCGCAGACATGCGCCGAGTACGACTGAAAGGTTTTCCCGGTGCCGTGGGTCGAGGTGGAAATTGCCCCGGCGAGAGTCTGGTAATCGATATCGGCCATGTTCTGCAGGGCCTGGCCGACGTCCTTCAGCGGCACGCCCATGCGCGACATTGGCGTACCGGCGCCGAATTCGGCCTGCAGGGTGTTCGGATCGTGGTCGAGCAGCCCGGTGAAGTAGCTCAGCGACAGCAAAGTGCCGTCGGTGGGCACCAGTGCGCTGAACGAATGCGCGGAACCGACCGGGCGGATTTTGCCCTGAGCCTGACGAATCGCAGCACTTAGTTCATCAAGATTCTTCGGCGCCAGCCGCGCCGCCGGCAGGCAACTCTGCCCGCCCGACCAGTTGCGCCAGGGAATCAGTCGCGGGGCGCGCATCAATTGTCCCAGCGCGGGATTGGCCGCCAATGCACTGAACGCGCCGACGATGCTTGCCCGTTGCAACACCTGACGCCGTGTCAGATCCATACTCATGCGCGCGCCCTTATTGTGGGAGGGGCTGGTCGGCCATGAAGCCGATCAGTTGCAGGAATTGTTCTTCGCTGCACTCGACACACTGGCCCATCGGCGGCATGCCGTTGTAGCCGTTGATGGCGTGGTCGAGCAGCGTGTCGGCGCCCTGGCGGATGCGTGGTTCCCAGGCTTGACGATCGCCAGTGAGCGGCGCATTGGCAGCCGGGTTGGCGTGACACAGCTGGCAGCTGTTGGTGTAGATCTGCGCCAGTGCCGGGTCGGTGGGAGTAGCATTGTGAGTGGTCGCCGGCGGTGCGGATTTTTCGTCGCAGCCGCACAGCGTCATCATCAGCGCCAGCAGTAAAGTGAGTGGGATTGCCCGCATAACGATCCTCGAGGGTGGCATCGCTTTTTGTTGTGATCACACCTTAAGGCAGGCACGGCAGCGGGTTGAGGGCATTGCCGGACAACGATGGGGCCAACCGGGGCCAGTAGAGAGTGTTCAGGCCACCCCATTCAACTGTGGGAGCGGGCTTGCTCGCGAATGCGGTGTGTCAGCCATGAGGATGTCAGTTGAAAGGACGCATTCGCGAGCAAGCCCGCTCCCACATTGGATTTCATAAACCAGTCAGAGCTCTGTTCCGCATCTCTGCGTGACATTCGCGTGACATTGGCGGGTTTAAATATCGGCGCATTCAGGCGTATAACCTGTAAAGACTTTTTGATCTGTATACGGACATCAACACGGGGTAGCGACATGACCACAGCAAACATCCTTGGCAATCTGTTCCCTTCTGTCAGCGACATCCCGGAAAAATACCGCCTCGACGGTCAGGTCGAGCAACGCGAATACCTCGTCGATGGCCAACTGCGGCGCTGGGACGGCCCACTCGCCACCGTGCGCAGCCCGGTGTATCTGCACGGCGAAAATGGCGATGAACAAGTGATTCTCGGCAGCACCCCGCTGCTCGACGCCGACACCGCCCTCACCGCCCTCGACGCCGCCGTGCGCGCCTACGATCGTGGTCAGGGCCTGTGGCCGACCATGCGCGTGGCCGAACGCATCCAGCACGTCGAAGCGTTCCTCGGCCGGATGCGCCAGCAGCGCGAAGCCGTGGTCAAGCTGCTGATGTGGGAGATCGGCAAGAACCTCAAGGACTCGGAAAAAGAGTTCGACCGCACCTGCGACTACATCGTCGACACCATCAACGCACTGAAAGAACTCGACCGCCGCTCCAGCCGTTTCGAACTGGAACAGGACACTCTCGGCCAGATCCGCCGCGTGCCGCTCGGCGTGGCACTGTGCATGGGGCCTTACAACTATCCACTGAACGAAACCTTCACCACGCTGATTCCGGCGCTGATCATGGGCAACACCGTGGTGTTCAAACCGGCCAAGCTCGGCGTGTTGCTGATCCGCCCGCTGCTCGAAGCGTTCCGCGACAGTTTCCCGACCGGCGTGATCAACGTGATCTACGGCAGCGGCCGCGAAACCGTCAGCGCGCTGATGGCCAGCGGCAAGATCGACATCTTTGCCTTCATCGGCACCAACAAGGCCGCCAGCGACCTGAAGAAACTGCACCCGAAACCACACCGCTTGCGCGCCGCGCTGGGCCTGGATGCGAAGAACCCCGGCATCGTCCTGCCGGAAGTCGATCTGGACAATGCGGTCAGCGAAGCGGTCACCGGTTCGCTGTCGTTCAACGGCCAGCGCTGCACCGCGCTGAAGATCCTCTTTGTGCACGAGGACGTGGTCGACGCCTTCATCGAAAAATTCAACGCCAAACTCGCCACCCTCAAGCCGGGCATGCCGTGGGACAGCGGCGTGGCGCTGACGCCGCTGCCGGAGTCGGGCAAGGTCGACTACCTGCACGGTCTGGTGGCCGACGCGCAGAGCAAGGGCGCACAAGTGGTCAACCCGAATGGCGGCGAGAGTCGCGAATCGTTCTTCTACCCCGCCGTGCTGTACCCGGTGACGCCGCAGATGCGCGTGTACAACGAAGAACAGTTCGGCCCGGTGGTGCCGATCGTGCCGTACCGTCACCTCGATACCGTGATCGACTACGTGCTGGAATCGGATTTCGGCCAACAACTGAGCCTGTTCGGCACCAACCCGGTGGCGATCGGCCGACTGGTCGATACCTTCGCCAATCAGGTCGGGCGGATCAACCTCAACGCCCAGTGCCAGCGCGGCCCGGACACCTACCCGTTCAACGGGCGCAAGAACTCCGCCGAGGGCACGCTGTCGGTACACGATGCCCTGCGGGTGTTTTCGATCCGCACACTGGTGGCGACCAAGTTCCAGGACAGCAACAAGGATCTGATCAGCGAAATCATTCGCGGCCGCGATTCGAGCTTCCTGACCACCGATTACATCTTCTGACGAGGACTTTGCACTGAGCACCTTCAGCACCCAACGACTGCCACCGCTGCTGCGGCGAATCCTGCGTCCGTTGCTGGACCCGTACCGCCGCTACCAGCACGCCCGATTGATTCACGCGGTGCGGGTAGCGCTGGGGCTGCTGGCGACCATCCTGCTGACCACCGGCATCAACCTGCCCCACGGCGAGTGGGGGTCGGTGACCATGCTGGTGGTGATTGGCGGCCTGCAACACCACGGCAACATCGGCAAGAAAGCCGCCGAACGCGCCACCGGCACCCTGATCGGTGCCGGCGTCGGTCTGCTGCTGGTGGCGCAACAGGCATGGCTGGGCCTGCCGTGGCTGACCTACTTTGCCATGGCGGTGGTCTGCGGGTTCTTCTCCTATCACGCGATCGGCAAGGGCGGGTACACCGCCCTGCTCTCGGCAATCACCGTATTCATTGTCGCCGGGCATGGCGACAACCCGATCACCGATGGCTTATGGCGCGGGGTCGACATCCTGATCGGCATCGCCCTGGCCCTGGCATTTTCCTTCGCCCTGCCGCTGTACGCCGTGTATTCGTGGCGCTACAACCTGGCCGATGCCTTGCGCGACTGCGCCACGTTGTACGGGCGGATCATCAGCGGCCAACCGGTCAGCGCCGATGAACATCTGAAGCTGATGGGCCGGGTGACTACGGTTATGGTGCAACTGCGCTCGCTGATGCCTTCGGTGTCCAAGGAAGTGAAAATCTCCATGACCGAACTGGACGCGATTCAACGCAACCTGCGCATGTGCGTCAGCACTCTGGAGATCCTCGGCAACACACGCCCGGATGCCAACGACCCTGAAGCCATGGCGCACCTGCAATCGGCACTGCGGGCCGAGCACCGGGTGATCCGCGTGCAACTGATCGGCATGGCCCGGGCCTTGAAGTCCGGCGCCACGCAACACCTGCAGCGACCGCTGGAATTACCGGACGCCAGCCTCGACACACCGCTCTACAACACGCTGGACGGCTACCGGTTGCTGACCCGACAACTGGCCGCAAACATTGGCGAGCTGCGCCAACGCCTGGCGATGACTGCACCGCGCTGGAACATCTGAGCCGTCGGAAAAAACCCATGTAACAAAGCTGACATCATCACTACAATGCGCCGCACAATGGATGTGACATGGACGCATAAATGCAATTCAGGAAGAGTATCAACGCCCTGCGGGCACTGGCCGTGCTTTCGGTCGTGCTGTTTCATTTCAAGGTGCCAGGGTTCGAGGGCGGATTCGTCGGCGTAGACGTGTTCTTCGTCATCTCCGGCTTCCTGATGACCGGCATCATCGTCAATGGCGTGCAGCAGCAGAACTTTTCCCTCCTCGGTTTCTATGCCTCCCGCGCCCGCCGCATCATTCCCGCCCTGCTGGTCCTGTGCGTTGCGCTGCTGATCTTCGGCTACTTTTATCTGTCGCTGGATGACTTGCGCGAAACCATCCGTACGATCAAGAGCAGTCTGCTGTTCAGCTCGAACTTCAGCTTTGCCCAAAGCGGCAATTACTTCGCGGCGCCGCTGCATGAAAACTGGTTGCTGCATACCTGGTCGCTGTCGGTCGAATGGCAGTTCTACCTGCTTTACCCCGTGCTGATCATGGGGCTGCACCGGTTCTTCGGCACCGATAAAACTCGCGTTGCCTTGCTGGCCGTGGCGCTGATTTCGCTGCTGGCGTCCATCATCGTGACCCGCGTCAACCCGACGTTCGCCTTCTACATGCTGCCCACCCGCGCCTGGGAAATGATCGCTGGCGGCCTGGTTTTTCTGTTTCCCCTGCGATTGAGCCAGCGCGGCGGCGCGATTTGCGAAGGGCTCGGTCTGCTGGCGATTGCCGTCAGCGTGCTGGTTTTTTCTGAGGCGGATCTGTGGCCGGGCTACCTGGCACTGGTGCCGGTGCTGGGGACGATGCTGGTGATTCACGCCAACACCCGGTCGATGTTCAGCGGCAATCCTGCGCTGCAATTTGTCGGGAGCATTTCCTACTCGGTGTACCTGTGGCATTGGCCGCTGGTGGTACTGCTTTACCTGTGCGGGCTGTTGAGCAGCTGGCCGCACGTGATCGGCGCAATCATCGCCTCGTTCGCCCTCGGCACCCTGTCGTTCTACCTGGTGGAATCGAAGGTGAAGAAAGGTACGAGCGCTACTCGAACAGTGGTCAAGTTCGCGTCACTGACGGTAGCGGTGGTGGCCGTGTCGGCAACGACGTCGTCGCTGGTCAAGCAACACCCCGACTGGCGCCCGGCACTGGTCGAACTTGGCCAGCCGGAATACACCAGCAAGCTGTATCCGCAGGAGTGCTACCCGAATGCCTATGCGGCGGCGGATTGCAAACTGGGCACGGGTGATGTGTCGGTAATTCTGTACGGCGACAGCCATGCGCAATCCACCGCAGCGGCGGTGCAGATGGAAAATCCTCAGGCGGCACTGTCATGGTCACGGGGCGGTTGCCCGACCCTGACGCACTTCGCCATGCACGACAAGACCGTCGAAAGCCAGTGCCGGGGCTTCAATCAGGAAAAGCTGCAACAACTGAAAACCGCGTACGCCGGCGTGCCGGTGGTGCTGTTCAGCCGTGCGGCGCTGTATGCGGATTCGGGCCGGGAAAACAGCTACCGGATTTCCTTTCCCGAGCGCCAGGCCACGTTTGCCGAAGCGTATACCGAAGAGTACGTCAGCACGGTCTGCTCGATCGCGGAAAACCATCCGGTGTACATCGTCAAACCGATCCCGGAGATGCCTTTCAGCGTCTACAAGGGCTTGAATCTGAATCAGCGTCTGTTCCGGCAAAACACAGACATTTCCTTGCCGTTGCAGGTCTATGAGAAGCGCAACCGCATCGCCATCGCAACCATCGAAGCCGCCGCCAGCCGCTGCAACGCGACGGTGATCGACCCGACGCCGTACCTGTGCCCCGACGGCAATTGCATGGGCTCCATGGACGGCGTGCCGCTGTACTTTGACGACAACCATCTGGTGGATGCCGGCAATCAGCAGCTCAAAGGCCTGTTCAAGGATCTGATCAAACCGATTTGAGCTGGCGCCGGGCTTTCAGGCCCCAGCCCTGTTGCATCCCGGCGGCGGCCAGCAGAATTGCTGCCACCCCGATCCATTGCAGGATCTGCAGGCGATGGCCGAAGGCGAACCAGTCGACGAAAATCGCCGCAATCGGGTAGATGAAGGACAGCGCACCGGTCAGGGCCGTCGGCAGCTTCTGGATCGCGCCGTACAGCAGCACATACATCAGGCCGGTGTGGACGATGCCCAGCGTCACCAGACTGGCCCAGGCTCCGTTGGTTTGCGGCAGGCCGTTGAAGTGCGCGAACGGCGCGAGCAACAGCACTCCGGTGCAGACCTGGATCAGCGCGATCAGATGCGGCGGCGTGCCAGTCAGGCGCTTGATGATCAGCGCCGCCATCGCGTAGAGCAACGCCGCCCCCAACGCCAGCGCAATCCCCAGCAGATATTCGCTACCGCCCTCGCCCTGCCCGCCATGGGCACTGACGATCGCCAGCATGCCGAGAAAGGAAATCGCCAGCCAGAACAGCTTTTGCAAGGTGATTTTCTCGCCGAGAAACAGCGCCGCCAAACCGACCAGCATGAACGGCTGCACGTTGTAGACCGCTGTGCCGATGGCAATCGAGGCGCGGGAATACGAGCCGAACAACAACACCCAGTTGCCGACAATCGCCACCCCACTGAGCACCGCGAGCAGGAACGTGGTGCGGGTCAGAATGCCCGGACGCAAGAAGCCGAACGCCGCGCATATCAGCAGCAAGGTGCCGGCGCCGAACACGCAACGCCAGAACACCACATCCAGCACCGGTTGCCCGGACACCAGCACGAACCAGCCGATGGTCCCGGAAATCAGCATGGCGGCGGTCATTTCCAATGAACCACGGCGGATTGTGTTGTCCATCATCGATCTCCCTAAGCGTTTGACGAAAGCGTGGCAAAAGTATGCCAAGCCGACCACGAGCGCCTCCAGCGCAAAAAGCAGGCTAAACTCGATTTCTGCCTTTTTTATCGCGGGTGGTTTCCCTCAAATGCCTAATACCGGAGTTGCCCCATGACCGACGATATCGACCAGATCCTCATCAGCGCCTTGATGGACGACTCGCGTCGCTCGCTCAAGGCATTGGCGCAAATCAGCGGCCTGTCCTCACCCAGCGTGGCCGAACGCCTGCGCCGCCTGGAGGAGCGCGGCGTGCTCAAGGGCTATACCGTCGAGATCGACCCCAAATGCTTCGGCTATCAGCTCCAGGCGATCGTCCGGGTGCGACCACTGCCGGGGCAATTGCAGGAGGTGGAGCGGCAAATCATGTCGATCCCGGAGTTCACCGAGTGCGACAAGGTCACCGGGGAAGATTGCTTCATCGCCCGATTGCATGTGCGTTCGATGGAACAGCTGGACACCCCTGCTCGATCGCCTCAATACGCTGGCCGAAACCAACACCGCGATCGTCAAGAAAACCCCGGTCAAGCGCCGGTTACCGCCGATGGCGTGAGTGCTTTTTGCGCCTGCTCGGCGTAGATTGAGGTTTTTCCGGCGAAAGGATTGGGCGGTAATGAAAATTCAGGCAGTGATGCTGACGGTGTTGATGCTCGGCGGGTGCGGGACGGTGCAGACCGTCGTGCTCAGCGACAAGGCTTCTGTGGACCAGCTGAAAACCAAGAAGAGCTACTGCGGCGCTGTTCCGCGCATTTATAGCGGTGCAACCTACGACTTCTGCATGCTGCACGCCGAAAAGCCGGATGACGTCGACGCGTTCAATTACAACAACGCCTCCCTTGGCCTGGTGGTCGATGCAGCAGTCTCAGGTGTGCTGGATACGTTTCTGCTGCCCTACACGATTTACAAGCAACAGGCCGATGGCAGCATCGTGATCAACTGATTGAAAACCTCCAGACGCCGAGACGTCTGGAGGCTGCTGCACTTTACTCGAGCAATTGCTGCAAGCTTGGGTCACGCATGACTTTTTGCTGAGGCTGCGAATTGTCGTCGCCTGTCTTGAGCATTTTCAACTTGAGGTTCTGAACCTTGGCGCAGGCGTTCTTGCCATCGGCGTAGATCCCGCTCATGTCACATTTCCATTCGAAATAATTAACCAGACCGCCTGACAGTTGCAGACTGTAGTCCGTGCTCTTGGTCCCTGGCGTGAACGGATGACCCGCCGGAATATTCTGGAACCACTTCATCCATTCCGCAGAACCCGGGCTCGGTATTTTGTCCTTGGGCTGGAAGGTGGGATTCATGATCGCCACCTGTGGCGACTCCCCCGTGGCGTGGCAGCTCAGGCAGGAACTGTTGGGGTTGTCTACAGGCCCGTTGAGGCGACCGTTCCAGCCCAGGTGGGTGGGCGGCAGTTCTTTGGTGTTGGCGTTGATTGCCGTCTGCTGCAATGCCGGGTTGATTCTGGTTTCAGTCGGCGTCGGATTGGTGAAGTCATTGCCGGTTTCTTTCGGATCGTTACCCCACATGATCCCGACCGGAACGAGATTGTCCCAACCGGGTTTGCCGGTTTTAGCCCCGTTGTACTGGAAGGTGCCGAAAATCCAGCCTGTGTCGCTCATACGGGTATCACGCACGGCGATGTCCATCTGAATGAGCGCAACATCTTTGATCTTGCGATTTGCGGACGTGAAAGTTTCAGTGATATAGCCTTGCCACAACACCGGGTTGACGAGGAACGGTACGGTGGTGCGATCAATATCGGCAAACAATGCCTTGCAGACTACGGTGCCATTGGCAAAGCTTTTGGGTTGCGAAGTGAAGCCAGGATCCGGGTTGTTCGGATCTTTCCAGACCTCGCCAATGGTGTAGGCGCCAATGTCGTTGTAAATGCCCACGGCGTAGGTCTGGCCGCTGGCGATCTGCGTCTGTGCCAGTTGTTTGACCGGAATTTGCGCTTCCTTGGTCAGACCATGAATACCTTCACGCCCCAGCGGGCCATAGTGCTGCCAAGGCATGTGGTACCACTGACGCAGCTTGTTCTTCTGTACATTCCAATCGACCTCGACATTGCCTTCCAGGCAATAGTCCTTCACCTCCTCCATGTAGGCACGCCAGGTTTCAAAGTTGTTGTCGGGTTTGGCCGGGAGTTTTTTGAAAAAATCCGGCAGCGCTCCTTGGGGAGCTTGGGTCGGGTAACTCTGGCTAAGTTCGAACAACGGGCCTGAATATTGGCTGGCGGGTGGCTGATAGCCAAAATCGGGGTAGACACCGGCAAGAGTCGAGGCACTGAACAGTGCTGTCGTGATAGCCAATACGGCACGCTTTCCTTGGGACTGGTTCATCGATGATCTCCTTGATTGGGACAACGCCTGCAGCGACCCATGAATCGAGTCCGACCACCAGGGCCTCCATTATTTTTTTGATAATCAGGGACTCGGCTTGCGGGCCGAGAGCAACTCACGGTTGAATCTGGGTAGGCTGGTTTGGAGGACCTCCTGTTTTCCGGATGAACGAATACGACAACCCGGGCGACGCTCCGGGCTTGAACAGAAGAAGAAACATGGGATGCGGGGGCTGTAGAAGGTGTTACTGCATGCCGACTCCTGTCGACCGCCTGCCGTTCTTCCTTGTCTTAGGTGTAGGCCAATTCCATAAAGGCGCCATGATTTCTTGAAAAAATGTCGGCGAAAGGCCACTACGTTTTCGCACGGGCAACAAAAAACCCGCCGAAGCGGGTTTTTTGTTGATTCACAAACAGCGATCAGTCGTCGCGGCTCATGATGCCGAAGATCTGCAACAAGCTGATGAACAGGTTGTAGATCGATACATACAGGCTGATGGTTGCCATGATGTAGTTGCGCTCGCCACCGTGGATGATCGCGCTGGTCTGGAACAGAATGCACACCGACGAGAACAGCACGAAACCGGCGCTGATCGCCAGTTGCAGGCCGCTGATCTGGAAGAACATGCTCGCCAGCGTTGCACCCAGCAACACGAAGAAACCGGCGGTGATGAAACCACCGAGGAAGCTCATGTCCTTGCGGGTGATCAGCACGTAGGCCGAGAGACCACCGAACACCAGCGCGGTCATCGCGAATGCCGAACTGACCACTTCAGCGCCGCCCTGCATGCCCAGGTAACGGTTGAGGATCGGGCCGAGCAGGAAACCCATGAAACCGGTCAGCGCAAAGGCGGACACCAGGCCCCACGCAGAATCACGGAGTTTGTTGGTGAGGAAGAACAGCCCGTAGAAACCGATCAGCACCACGAAAATGTTCGGATAGCCGACGCGCATCTGCTGGGCCACGAAAGCCATCACACCGCTGAATGCGAGGGTGAGCGCCAGTAGACCGTAAGTGTTGCGCAGGACGCGGCTAACCTCTAGCTGCTCAGCCTGCACGCTGTTGTGAACTGCGTAATCCTGTTCGCGCATGGCGACACTCCTGTTGGTTTGAAACGTTCAGTGGCAAAGATCATAACAGACGCTCTGTAACAAGCCATGCACAGAGTTTGACAGTGTGTTTCATTCAGGTATTATGGCGCCCGCAACGCAAACGGAGGTGTGGCCGAGTGGTTTAAGGCAACGGTCTTGAAAACCGTCGACTGTAACAGGTCCATGAGTTCGAATCCCATCGCCTCCGCCATATTTGATATGACAAAGCCCTGATTATTCAGGGCTTTGTCGTTTCTGCCGTTCTGAAAAATCTTCGCCCTTCAGGATGCGTTCCATAACTATTCTGGACGTGTTCCATAACTAACCGCTTTTCACTCCCTCCCCGGCGTCCTGCCGACGAATACCAATCCAAAATCCTACAGCTCGTCGCCTCGCCCTCGCCCACCTTGCGACACTCGATTACTGTACATGCATACAGCATTTGTACAGTGAATCCGTTCCCATGAATTTCGACCAGGCGAAAGCCCTCCGACTCCAGCGATGGCGCTCAACTCTCGATGATCAAGATTTCCGCATGCAAAACCCAGAGGGGCACCGCGAAACCCTTCATGAGATGTCAGCGGCGCTGCAAACAGAGGGACTGATCGACCAGCTTGAACAGTTCGAAATGAACGAGGTGGCAGACGCTGCTTACTGGCACGCCGTCGAGGAGCTGCAGAATTCGCCGGGCCATTACCGCGGTGCGTCGACCTACAGGGTCGTGCAGATCGACAACGGAAAGCTGCTGGGCACCATCAGCCGGTCCATATTCAACTTCGCATCTGCCACGCCGCGAGGCGCGTCATCCGCGTATGACGGGAAGGTTTACTCTGGTCCAGAAGGCATACATCTCAACCTGGGGCTATCAAGGAACATTGGCAAAATTTCCGGGCTGATCCTGGCCATGTATGGGCAGCAATATCAGTTGGTCGAAACTGAGCGGGTCATCGGTGGCGTCGACTACAGCCCCATCGACGACCCAGACACTTACCGCGCGCTGGTTGATGCTGGCCAAGTCGCAAAGGAAGAGCGCGATCTGCGTACTTTTGAAAAGGTGCGACCACACATTGAATCAGCGGTGTTCTGCACCTGCCCTGTGTGCCTTGATCAATTTGGCACGCGGGAAGACTGCCAGAGCTGCTCCGGAAAAGGTTTTGTGACAAAGCCAGCACCAGCAGGTCTACGCTGAAAGCTCATGCGAGGATCTGGCAATGTGCGGACGACTCTCCCAATACAGCGGCACTCACGACTTCGTGGCGGCGCTCAGCATGCCAAACGCCCTGATCAACTCAACCGGCGAGCAGCCCCTCGAGCGGTACAACGCCGCGCCGACAGCCCAGCTTACCCTCTTCCATCAGGAAGGTCAGTTCCTGCACGCCGACATGGTCCGCTGGGGATGGCGCCCGCACTGGGCCAAGGATCGCGCCGCACCGATCAACGCCAGGGTCGAGAAAGTCGCCCACGGTCCATTCTTCCGCGCCATCTGGCCGCACCGGGCGATCATTGCGATCAACAACTGGTTCGAGTGGGTTGACGAGGGTGGCCCGAAGAAGCAGCCGTACCTGATCCGGCACCGAGACCAGTCGCCAATCCTCTGCGCCGCGATCGGCCAGTATCCGAACGAAGAACATGGCCCGGGCGAGCATGACGGCTTTGTCATCATCACCGCCGACAGCGCGGGCGGCATGGTCGACATTCATGACCGGCGGCCGGTCGCGCTATCGCCGGAACTCGCTCGGGAATGGCTGGATCCGGCCACACCGAAAGAGCGCGCCGAGCAGATGGTGCTGCACCAGGGAGAGCCATCCGAGGCTTTCGAATGGTTCAAGGTCGACCGCGCCGTCGGCAATGTCCGCAACCAAGGCCCCGACCTGATCCGCCCCATCAGCGCGTGATTTCTCGCACGTACGCCTGGCAGGCCTGCAGCGCGATCAGTCCCCGGTCACCTTCGTCGGTGATGGCGACAATTCGTTGAGCATGCGCCGGGTCAAGTCGGGCTCGTACGGTTGCATGATCCACGCCGCCGGCGCCGGCGGTGTCAGGCACTGAACAGCCACCGGCTGCACCCGCATCGATGAGGACTGACAGCCGCAGATCAGAAGTGGCAAGGCGATCGCGCAGAAGAGCCTGGGCTTTTTGAGCATTGGTCATTTTCTCGGAGTGGGTTTTGTCACTGGCCGCCAGCCGCTGCTCGAGCGCCAGCCGCTTATCCTGCTCGGCCTGCTGCGCGGTGGCGGCGGCCATGGTCAGCTGATTCAGGGTTTCGGTGTGCAGCCGGGCCTGCTCGGCCAACTGCTTTCCGTAA
Source organism: Pseudomonas sp. S150 (assembly GCF_004526365.1). Classification (NCBI taxonomy): domain Bacteria; kingdom Pseudomonadati; phylum Pseudomonadota; class Gammaproteobacteria; order Pseudomonadales; family Pseudomonadaceae; genus Pseudomonas; species Pseudomonas sp. S150. The sequence goes on along the minus strand of NZ_CP038207.1, from coordinate 3,438,967 downwards.
CGCCAGTCCTGAAACTGCCAGGCGCCGGCCCCGGCGGTCAGCGCCAGCATCAAAACGCCGATCAACCTCCACGGGACGGTCACGCCAGCACCGCCCGCGCCTTCTCCCACAGCGCGAGCCGATCCGCCAATCCGTTCAGTCCGCCATTGATCCGCCGGGTGATGGTGTTGAACTCGTCCCGGTCGGCCAAATCGTTTAATCCCTTCTGCTTCCAGAACCACGCCGCCGACATCGCGGCATGCTGCGGCAGCTCTAGCAGTTCGGGATGGCTGATCAAGTCGAGGCCCAGCGCTTCGCCGCACGCGGCATAGTTCGACCGCCCGGTGATCTGGATCAGGCCGCGCCCGCAATACTTTCGGCCGTCACCCGGCACGGTGTTGCCCAGGTCCTTGCGCCCCTCGTAACCGCGCTGCGCATCCGTCGGTCCCCAGATCTCGCGCACCCAGCGCAGTTGGCCGGACTCGTGGCCGATTTGCGCAATGAACGCGGCCGCGCGCTTCGGGCCTACGATCTGGTAGTGCTGCATGGCGGTGTTGAGAGCAGAAACAAAAACGCCCGCTTGGGTGCGGGCGTTCGGTAGGATCTTCAGCAGCTGCTGCTGGGTGATCGGCATGGCATTCTCCAGGCAAAAAAAGCCGGCTCGAAGGCCGACTCCTTAGGGTTTCGGTAGTTACGTCGTAACGGCTTTTTTGCGGCGCGGCTTGAAAAGCGATCTGCCAAGGGTGACGAACGGCCTTTCGACATATTTGTAAGAAGCCCACGACAAGGGCAGCGATGCCGCGACGGTTAACCCAGCGACTGTAAGCATGATCGCCAGCGGGTATGCCGTTAATAGGTGCTCCGAAAACAATTCAAGAATTGCAGTCGCAGTCCAATACAGCACCATGAAATGCAACAAATAAAAACTGTAAGAAACGCGCCCAACGAATTGCGAAAAGCGATTATCCAATATCGCAATGTTTCCCTTGATGGAATTGCCGCCCAAAAGCATTACAAGACAGGCGGATCCAATCACAAATAAAACATCTTGCGGAAGAACATGAACTAATGGAAAGAAAGCACTGCCTGCCAAGAGACAGACGATAGCAAACCAAATTAAAATTTTAATCATGGTAGGGGTGAGACAAGACGTGATCGAATCTCCATGCTTGGCAGTTGCAACGCCAGTCGCAAACATAAAGAAATAGTATGCCCACGACCAGCCGAACCCGGGCGCGATGGTGGACAGGGCAATAGCTATCGCCAGCATCACCAAAGTGGTTGCAATACCGCCACGCCCACCGATCAATAGAAGGAAAGGCAGAATCAGCGAACCGAGGACCTCAACCAACAAGGTCCATGAATTGGGGTTCAAACTGGGCGATTGCAGAAGAGCGTTGTTTATCACCACAGACGTTGATACCGGCTCGCGATACCAGCCATTGAACCAGACCGTGCCCGCTTCTTTCGCAACATAGCCGTCAGAAAAAACGAATATGCAAATTATCGCTAAAACAAGCGAAAACCAATAAGCGGGTATGATACGAAGCAACCGTCTTACTGAGTACTCGACTAATGCGAAGACATCGATGTTCCTTCTGGATATCGACTGCGCGAGTACATAGCCGCTTAAAACAAAAAACAAGTCAACTGCAGCAGCGCCACTGAATACAGCGATCAGCGCCCTCGCAATACTCGCTTGGATACCGTTCACATCAAATACTGACTTCACCCAAATAGCTGGTTCAGTAATGAATCTCAGCCAAATCAAAGAATGCCCGACAGCTACGCATATCGCGGCCAGGCCGCGCAGTGACTCCAGCCGTGTGGAGAAGTTTTTTTCGATGGCAATTGTCAACGTAATCCGCCCCTTATGATTGGGCGAATGTTATCAGAGCGGTGCCGACATCAGGCGCCTAATTTTACGATGGCAGAGATGGCCAAGAAGGTTCAGATTTAGTCAAATCTACAGCCGTGAGCGCACGGGAGTAAGCCTGCCAAGCTTTTGCAGATGCCGTTTCGGCCGCCGTCGCATCACCCAATTGAAGAGACAAAAGCAATGGGGTCATCGCGATCGATGCCTGGCTCTTCAAGGCGGAAAAGGTATCGGTGTTGGCCGCCAGTATTTCTTCGGGAGTGGGCGGCACAACAGGGATAGGCTCGTAATTGGCGACAACTACGTCCCCGCTATTTATAGCGGCCTGCAATGCAATCCACTCATCGGGTGTTTCCTTTTCGGTGCACTGAAACGGCATTCCGCGGTAGATACACACTATTTGTCCGGTCGAATCATAAGAACAATCGGTGAACATTATTGAAGCCTCCAGAAAAAACCGTACCAATATTGACCGGAAACAGCCGCAGTTATAGTTGTCCCGCCAGCTACCACAGTTGCAATCGGCGCGACACCTGTCTGCGACAAACCACCTGAAGCAAACGGCAAAGCAAACACAGACCACGTCCCCCCTGCCGGAGCGACCAGTGCCGAGTTCACCCCAGCAACGTTTGCTTGCCACGCACCCCGCCCAGGCACAGCAATTGGCTTCGGCGCCAGCCCAGCGTAGACCGCGGAATATGGGAATTGAGCGGATCCCCACATGGCCACCCAGGCACCGGCAGGAGAAGACTTACCAATAACGAGCGTATCGCCATTGCTCATTGCGATCGAGTTAACGACCGCACCATTGACGAATATCTGGTCGCTTCCAGATCTATTGACGTTCAGTGAGGCTGAAGCGCCCGACCAGATGTAAAAGGTGGCACCGTCTGGAACGCTGCTCAGGGCGGGCAGAGTCACATCGCCGGTGTAAGCGCCAGCCAGGTCGATGAAGGACCCTGCCTGCGATGCAGTCAGCGTCCTCGGTCCCGAAATGTATTGCGTAGTCTGGGAGAACTGAAAGCCGGCGTTTTTCACAAACTCAGTCGTTGCTACTCGCTTACTGAAATCAAACAGCGCAGGAGTTTGGAACAAAGAGCTACCGCGTAAAGCCGCGAGTATTTGATTCTGAGTACCTTTCGCTGGTGTGATTCCTGCGGCCGTCAAAATCGAGATGAGTTCTTCTTGAACATCGTTCAGCCAGTCCTCAGTAACGACAGTCGCTTGTACACCACCAACCGGATCGCCTTCCGTGAACTTGTTGTCGGCCGTGGCCCCGGGGCCATCAATTCTGTGCATTGATTATGCTCCATACGCGAAAATCGCGATCGTGTGTGCGGGTTTGAGTTGATTCAATTTGCATTCGAGGGTGTCATTACCCCATGTGCGTAGTCGCTCACCAGCGCCTGAAAGACCTGCTCGGAATTCCGTCACGCTGACTTCCGGCGCCCTGATAAGCCAAGTAAAAATCCATGGCCCATTGGTCAGAAGGTCTCCTGCGCTGGAGTGGCCGGCCCTGAAAGGCCTGTACTCCTCGATCGTCACCGTGTAGCCAAGTGAGGCGGCGAGCTCAATGAAATAGCCAGGCGATTGCCCGCCGGTGCTGGTGAGCTTTGTTAAAAGTGCGTTCTTGCGGCCCTGCAGGGTTTCCTCCAGCGCCCTGGAGCATTTGTCGGGAAGTCCAGCGACCCGCTCCCAATCGCTCAATAGCTCGTTGGTACTGGCGGGGTTCGCTTCTTTGGGGAGCGATTCGCCGCGGCCATCAACCCGAGCAAGCTCGATCGACATGCCATCCAGCAAGTCATGCAAGGTGGTACCGGCTTCCCGAGGGAATGCCTGACCGGGTGGCAGCAGCGTTTTCAGCTGCTCCAGGTAGTCGGCAGCTGTCGGCATTACGCCTCCTTAAAAGCTGGAGAAGGTGATGGTCCCAGGTACGGCCATGTGGCCGACGGCGTGCGCGACGTCGGATGTCGGGGTGACAATGGCGTTGTCAGCCTCGCCAGCCGCAATCGAAACTGCCTCGCGCAGTCGACTTATCAGGATTGGAGACCCCGGCTTCGAGTCGCGTACGATCAAATCAGCGACCTCCGCCCTAACTGCGGCCTGAACTGCGGCGGTGTTTGGCGACAGCTTCACGGTCATGTTGAGCGGATCATCTATTGGAGCAGCTACGAACACCTCAGCAGTAACCGGGCGCCGGGTGCTGTCATCGATGTAGTCCTGAACCTCCGCAACCTTGGCCGGCGTCGGGATTATGTCCGTCTCGCCATCGCACACGAACAGAACGGTAACGGTGCCGGCGCCCACTTGGCGTGGATAAACCCACACCCGGGTAACCCCCGGAACTTCAAGCGCCCAAAGCTCATAATCGGCCTCTGCCCCGCCGTGCGGTGGTTTCCTGGATTCGCTTCAATAAGCGACTGAGAAGCTGTGGGTCCGTCTCAACATCGAGCCCTCCTTCTATATCGCTCGCGGCAGACCCTGTGGACTGAACACCAGCAACGGGTGACAGTAGAAATAGCGGTGTGCCTGCTTGAGTGTCGCCCAAGGCACCGGCCTCCACTGCCACGATCGTCGGCTGCAACGTCGTATCGGTGAATATCCCGTCAGCCAAAACACGGTACTGCACCATCCTGCCGCTGGAGGATCGTTCCGGCCAGCACCGTGGAACCAATTGCGCCGGAGAGCAGAGCCGCCCCCGTCGCATAATCGGCGGACTTGCGAAATACCTTCCAGATGGCGGCCCATCGCTCAAGGTATTCTTTCTCGGCGGTGTCGATGATCGCTTGTTTCGCAGCCCACTCAAGGAATCCATAGAGCATATGGACGGCGCCTGCCTCAGATCGCGCGACAATCCCGAGCAGCGAGCGGCGCAGCACCGCACTTTGCACCCCGGTAACGCGGCCGCTGATATCAGTGGTCACCCGATCGATGAGTTCGGGCAAAGTCGGTCGAGCAAATGGCATCAGCCTGTCCTCTTGCCGGCCTGGGCCGACCATTCGTAGTTGTATTGGAATCGAACCGCTTGTCCGGTAGGCCGGTAGATATCGATCACCAGCTGCATCCAGCCCTGCGAAATGTACGACGCGACGACATCAATCCTCGTCGACACCAGGTCGTCGATCATCCAGGTCAGCGCCTCCCGGCAGTACTGCTCGGCGCGACTCAAGGTTTGTGGAAGCTGTTTTTCCCTGGCAAGCAACCAGAGCAGCGAACCGGTCTGGTCAGAAGCGGATGCATTGGTGATGTCACCCCAGTACCCGCGCAGGTCGTCCTGCGGATACTCAGGCGGAATTTGTTCTGCACTCGCCCGGCGATCGGTGAACAGGCTGATGATGACGGCCGTCTCGAGCCCGTCATCACGCTCAAGGTCGAACCCAAACAGCACCAGGTCGCCGCCGAACTCGGTCATTACCATCGCTGCGTCGGCCATCAAGTGGGCACTCCTGAGTTCGCACTGCCAACGGTCACGTTGCCATGCCGGTGGGTGCTGCCTATGTCCTTGCCGTTATTGGTGACGGTACCAGTGGTGGTGATGTTGCCGACTACCTCAAGATCGCCGATCAGCTTGATCGTCGGAGCCGTCACCTCAACGTGCTGAACGGCGGTCACCTTGACCATGTCCCGCAGGAGTTCGAATTTGTTGCCGAGATCGTCGTACATCGCGACCTCCCCCGCCTCCAGTGGTATTCGATAGCGTCGGTCATCGACTACCAGCACGATGCCCTGCTCTCGATTTCCACCAAGGAATGCCACGGCAACATCGCCGCCGGTTGGGTGACTGGTGAAGCCGTAGTTCTGCATGTGCTCAACGCCGTCACGCAGTTCGTTCTTCAAAAGCTCGACCTGCACTTGCTGCCTACCGTTCGCGTCATTTACACCGCGCAGAACACCGCGGCCGAACATCATCATCACTCGGTTGCCGAGGTCTCGAACTGGGTTACCCATCTTTCTTGTCCTCTTCCCCTATGGCCTCAGCCCAAATGTTTCGGCCGCCCTTCTTGGCGGTCTTCCCCTTTGCCCCTCTCTTGGAGTCCGGCGGTTCTGGCGAGAATGCCTGCGGGCTCACGATGTCAAGCTTGGTGGTGGTGCCGCCCTCACCGCGCTCGTATGTGACCTGGCGGATGATCATTTGACCATCCATCCGCAGCCACGGAGACTTGACCTGCACCAGCATGCCCGGCTCCCATAGCGGACCGCCCGGGCTCTGCCGCCAGCCCTGCACCGTGATGCTTGCTGAGGCCGATTTCCCTAGCCGGCTATTGGCCTCCCACGTTGCGCGCTCCTGGGCGCTGCCGCTCGTGCTTCCCGATTCGGCGACGACCAGCATTGGCCGGTAGCGCTTGACTCCACTGTCACTGGCACCAGCCTCAATGTGTGCCTCGGTCTCACCTTCACTGGCTGGGTCGTAAGCCGCCTGTCCCTTTACCAGGTAATTGCTGTAGCGCTGACTGTGATCGATGCTCCCCGACGCACTGAGAATGTTTTCTCCCTGCACCAACCCAACCGACGCTCGTCTGTTACCCGTCCGGGTGATCAACAATCCGCCGGCACCGTCAGGCATGAGCAACAGGCGGCGTTGCCGTGCATATCGCTCGAGCGCCTCGAAGGCCGTCTCGCCCTGTTGCAGCTTGCACACGTGAAACGGTTCACCAACCGGCACGTCGGCCGACACCCCGACACCAAACGGCTTTGCCAGGATCTGGGCAAAACGCAGCAAGTCGATGTTTTTCCACTCATCCGGGGTGTGCACAGCGCTGCAATCGATCAGGTCAGCAGTTCGGTCCCGCCCCTGAATGTTGATGGTGTGATCGTTCGCACTGAACGAAGGCTTGAAGATATCGACGTATCCGATCACCATCGATATCCCCCCCAACCTGACCTCACACCGGTCACCTGGCAGAATTGGCCAAGGCTCCGTTTGCGCGGTACGACCATCCTGCCCTTCCCAGCGCTCTGTCAGCGTCACCGTGAACGCCCCCGAAGAAGCATCCACGGCCCGGGTAACACCGACCTGGGTCCAGCCGGCGTAATTCATTCCATTGACCAGCAACTCAAGGTCATCCATTTACAAGCACCTCAAGCGATTGACCACCGGTCAAAAAACCAGGCCGTCGGGGATCATTGCGCGCAACGATGTCATCAGCCCGCCCGGCGTCCCCATAAAGCTGGTAGGCAACAACCAAAGAAGGCAGCGTCTGGCGCGGGGAGAACCTCGCAAGCCGAGGAAGATCCTGATCGGGATCAGGTACTGCCTGTACGACGGCCGTTCTCAAATCAGTTAGCGCGACGTACACCAGATCATCAATCGTAGATTCACTCTCCACATCCAGACGATCCGCGAGTTCCGTTCGCACAGCGATCGCCGATTCATAGCTGTCGTATTTAGTCGGGGACGAGACGGTCTTCGTACCCCCGTTCGAAACCTCTTCCGTGGTCTGCGTGACCACTGCGGCAGATGCCGCCTGCGAAATAGCTGATTGCCGTACAAGCGCTGAGATGGCTCTGGAGTTCTTCGCGACCTGCTTCCTGCTCGGCGTGGTGTTCGCCACCACAACGGGTACATCACCACCGTCACCGCTCGAAAAATACTGATCGTAAAGACTGGTCAGCATCTTGAAAGCGCTACCACCGAACGCTGAGCGGATACTGCCGATCGCGTCTACGACACTTTCGGCGAAATCGAACGGCGACTGGATCAGATCAAAGGCATCGGAACCGATACTCTTGACCCTGTCGTAGAAGTCCGAGACCGCCTGTATATCGCTGGAAACGATGAATTCTGGCGAACTCAGGAAATCACTCAAATCCTTGATTTGCGCGGTCGCGGCATCAGCCACAAACGACGGGTAGCCTTTCGTGAGGAAGTCGGAGACAAAGCTTCCCTTGGCGGCATCCGTGACTTCGTTGCCCTTTTCGCTGATTGCATTGACGCTATCGACCTTCGCCGATGGGTACGAAGCCTCGCCCGCCTCGAGGAACGTCATCGAGATAGTGCACTTGCCGCCTTCTTCCGACGACTCGCTGACGTTCAGCCCCCGGCAAACCACGGTCAGTTCGCCGCGGTATGGGTGAACCAGCACACCAGGGCCTGCCTGCTCGCACGCCTCGATCAGCTCTTCCCGGGCGACGTCATATTCCTTTCCCAGCAAGTAGCCGGTAATCCCGAACTCTCTCGACTTACGCCCCAGATCCTCGGTGTACGGGATATCCCGCTGCGCCGTTTCGTGTACCGCTTGGCGCCGGCCGTGACTGCTGTCTGCCGTGGCCACAAAAAAGCCCACGCCGCGAAAGGTCGCGGCGCGATAGTTGTCTCGCCAAGCCATGGGGAGCTCCAGTTATGGGGCCATCATTGAGAAGCCGATGTCGGTGTCGAAGGTGGCGCCCTGGCTGCCCTCGGTTTTCACCTTGGAGCCCGGCGGGACGTTGTTCAGGTCAACCTGCACCTTCACTGCCTGCGGCGGCTGCGCGAGTTGCTGCGCTGCTTCCTGGCCAATCTGTGCGGCACGACGGCCCAGATCGGTATCAGCCGCATAATTTCCGGCCACCGGAGCGGTGCCTTCAGCGACACCACTGACGACAGCACCATCAATACCGAGGAGTTTTTTTGCCCAGTCCGGTAAACCGTTCTTGATGGCAGCAACGGCTTCAGCGATTTTAGAACCCAGGATTACCCCTAGGTCCCAACCGGTCAGATATCTAATCAGTGCCGCGAAGGCATCCATCATCAGCGTGACCGGGTTCAGGCCCACCCAAATAGAAACAATTCCGGAGAGCTTTTCTCCAATGATCGCGGCAATGTCCCATCCGGTCAGGTATCTGATTAGGTTGCTGAATGCTTCCATCATCAGCGTGATCGGGTTCAGACCGGCCCAAATAGAAACAATGCCGGAGATTTTTTCTCCAATGATCGCGGCAATGTCCCATCCAGTCAGGTAACTGATTAAGCCGTTGAATGCCTCCATCATCAGCGTGACTGGGTTGTACTCCAGCCAGAGCTTTACAATCCCATTGATGATTCCGTCCGCAAACGCGGCTTTGACGCTCGCCCACTTTTCTTCAAAGAATTTGGCAATGGCGTCCCAGTTTCGATAAACGATGAACGCCGCAGCGCCGATCGCAGCGACCGCAGCGAGGAACCAGCCGACCGGGGTGAGGGTAATTGCTACGCCAAGCCCCTTCAGCGCCACTGCGAGATTCAGTACAGCCATGACCAGACCACCGCCGATGTACAGGCCGAGCGCAGTGAAGACCAAGTTGGCAGCACCAAAAGTGTCCGAGAGCGAACCGAAAATATCTATAACGGGTTTAACTCCGTCATAAAGTTCGCCGAGCAGACCGGTAATCTTCTCGATATTGCCTGGCAGATTCGCTGCGAATGACGTCGCAAACGCTTCAATCTGAGGCCGGTATTTGACGATCGTCTCAATCAGCTGAGTGCCGAGCTTATTGAGTTGCGGCACGAGGGCACTGCCGATCGTATTGCCCACGCCACTCAGCGCGGCATGGATCGTGTCGAGCGTATCGCCGAACGCCTCACCTTCCCGCACCGCGTCGTCGGAAATGACCAGCCCCAGACGGCGAGCCTCGTCGGACATTTCCTTGAGCCCGGCGCTACCGCCACGGATCAGCGGCAGCAATTCAGTGGCGCTCTTGCCGAAAATCTTCACAGCAGCCTGGGCCTGCAGCGACGGATCTTTGATCTTCGAAATTCGGTCGACGAAAGTATCGAACAGTGCATCAGAGCTTTTCAGCTTGCCTGATGCATCCTTGATGTTGATGCCCAGGCCCTTGAACATTTCCTTGAGTTCTTTCGAGCCGGCCGTGGCCGCGCCAACGTTGATCTGCATCTTCTGCAGGGCGCCGCCCAGCGTTTCCGCTGAAGAACCCGTCAGCTTCGCCGCAAAGCCCAGTTCCTGGAATCGCTCACGACTGATTCCGGTGCGTTCAGCCGTATCGCCGATAGCCCCGGTTGCATCGGCGAACCCTTGGAAGAACAGGTTCAACGCTGCGCCGGTAATGCCCAGGGTGGCGCCGAGCCCAAGCAAGCGCCGAGCACTCGAGTCCACGGCCTTGCCAATGCCAGCAACCGCTCCACCTACCCCTTTGAGGCTATTGGTGAATACCGGCAAACCTACTCGATCGAGCGCTCCGGTTATGCCCGCGCTAGCCGCCCTGACCTTGCCGAAGATTCCCCGCAACGGAGCGGTCACGCGGTCGACGGCCTTAATGATCAGGCTTAAGGAGTATCCTTTGTCTGCCATCCTACCCACTCCTCGGTGCGCTCAAGCCACCAGTTCAGTTCCTCGAAGTCCATTTCCATGACTTCCGATGGCTGAACGCTCATAACTTTGACGACGACGGTTACGCCTCCTTCCCACCCCCGAGGTGCTTCAGCAAAAAATCGCGCGCCTCGCCGATGACGGCTGCTTGATCGTCCTCGCTCAGCTCGTCGAGCAATGAAGGAGGATGGCCAACCATCTTGGCGCCGAGGTCAATCAGCGTGGCAAAATCCATGTCAGCGCCGCCGTTGCCCTTACCATCAGAGGTAATGCGCAAGGCGTGACCACGCAGGTATTTCAGCTTGCGGGTGACCGTCAGTTCGGTGAATGTGTCTTTGCCGAACGTGACCGGTTCAGTCAGGGGTAGCGTTTTTTCCTTTGCCATTACTTCACTTCCTCACAAGACATGCCTTCAAATCGGCAGGCGATGTTGCCTTCCTCGGTGTTGCCGGTGCCCTCGCCCGCGTACCAGGCATCGCTCAGCGCGATAACCTTGCCGTTTGCAAGTTCCAGCGTGATGGTCGCCTCATCAAGCGTGACCAGATCTTCGAGACTCAGCTCGTTACGATCTGTGATCTCCCCTTCAATGAAGGGAACCTGAGGCGTTTCCTTGTAGCCGTGAACAACGTCGGCGCCGACCACGCCTTCGCGTTTTGGTTTGCCGAGGTTGTAGGTGAAACTGCCTTTGGCGAAGTAGATGTCGCCATTGACCTTCAGGGCGATGGTTCCCCCGATACGGTTTTTGCCTGCCATGTGTTATCTCCTGGCGATCGCCGTTACAGGCGGAACTGAATTTTGGAACCGACGATGCGCAACTGATTGACCAGGTCAGGCGGCAACAACATGTCGAGCCGGTTCGGGTCACTCGCGTTTCGCTCGCTGATGAGGTTGGCCTTGAAGTCAGCCATGTTCTCGACCAGACCCAGGCGCTCCCACTCGCGAAACTTCGAGATGGCCTCTGCCTTCATCACCACTGGAGTCACTACAGGCTGGCCAGCGCCGTAGCGCGTACCGTCGTTCGCCAGTTTGTGACGCGGGTACTTGCGCAGGATGTAGTCACGCCAGTCATGGCGCAGGAACATCAGGGTGAGCAGGGTTTCACTGTCGAGGTAGCTGATGTCGGAGCCGCCGGCGGCATTGGTTTTATAGGTGGTGATCAGCCGCTCAACCTGCATCGTGCCGTCAGTGGCCACCTTGCTGGTGGCAATGCCATCAAACAGCAGCAGGTTGCGCTCTTCGTTGGTGAAGCGATCAGCCGCTACTGGCGGCAGGCACCAGGTGTAGGCCAGATTTTGAATCGGGCGGGCCGGGTCAATGGCCGCGTAATAAGCCGCAATGGCCATGGTCTCTGCCGCCTTTTCATAAGCAGGCATCGGTTCATCGTTGGCCATGATGATCGTCAGGTGCTGGCTGTTGTGGCTATCACCGATTGCCCCCAGCGTGCCCTGAGTGCCGCGCGCAGCTACGAAAGCATGCGCCTCGATCTCGCGATTCCAGGCGAAGCGGCTGGACAACTCGGTTTTGATGGTGGCCAGACTCGCGGAATCGGAGTACGGCACACCCCACGTTTGCAGCCACTCATCACCAAGGGCGGCCAGAGCGCTACCCAGAGCAGGGTTGCCAGAGCCACCGGAAAACGCGGTGAACGTAACGCCCACTCCGGCAGGCAGAACCTGACCCGTGTAGTAGTTGACCATGGCGTTCAGGCTGTTGCCCGCTTCGCCCTTGTGTCGACTGGTCAGCGTAACCGTGCCGGTGGCGGCAACCGCGGTCACCGGCATGTCGGCAGCAGCCGTGATTGCGGCGGCAGCAGCGGTGCCGATGGCGGTAGCAGTGTCGCCACTGATGACACCCACCGACACGCGGCGCCCCGCAATCAGCAGTTCAATGGTGCCAGAAGCAGTGGCAGGGCCGGTGAAGACGATAGTACCTGTAGCGGCAGCGCCGGCTGCGTTGTCGATCACCGGCATCACCTGCAACTCGGTGTAGGTGTCGATGGCCAGCGCCGCGCGCACCATGCCGGCAAGCATTGAGCCAGCTCCGAACAGCGTATCGGCCTGCGCTGCACTGGTCACACGAACCAGGACGTTTGCGATGGCGGTGCCGGCAGCAAGCTTCTGACCGATCAGTAGACGTCGATAAGTAACCGACTGTGGGCCGCGTACAGCCTGGCTGTTGTCGATCTCGCTGTAGGCGCCCGGCTTGCGAAGCGATCCAGGCCCTGTAATGGTGTCGAATCCGATAGCCATTATTTCTCACCTTTTGGGGTTTGGGCCTGAACTACAGGCTGTTCTGTTTCGATCACGACATCACCGGCCGCAGCCTTGCGAATCCAGTAGCTGTTGATTTCCAGCGTCTTGCCCTCAACAGGCAGCGCCTCATAGTTTCCGGGGATCCGCACCAGGCGTCCCTCGACAGGTTTAACCAGCACTCGGGTGGTCATGGGTTCAGGTCCTCAATGATCGTTTTTGCACGATCCGTCGAATTGGGTTGGGCGTTGTCCAGGCTGTACTCGGTAGTGACCGTGTCCAGATCGGGCAGGTTTTCGCTGAATAAGTCGTCTGGGTGGCGGTCGAAGTACTCCGCCTCGAAGATGAGGCGGCAAGCTCCGGTCAGCTGTTCGGACTGATCTAACAGCACCATTCGAGAGCGCAGTAGCTGCAGATCATTGGCGGTGTCGCCGAGTGTGTCGTCCATCAGCAGCAGTCGCTCGACCTGCCGGGCCAGCGTGTCGAGCGTGTCATCCAATGCGTCGTTGCCGTCGGCATGGATCTCCACCACCAACTCAACCCGGCGCCGATACTCGCGAGGAGCCTGATTAAAGATTTCGCTGGTCTCGTCCATGGTGAAAACGCAGATCGCCGGAAGATCGCTCTGCCAGCTGTTGGAAATAAACGGACGCACGCGGCTGGCATAAACGCTAGCCCCAGCGTTGGTAGCGCCCAGCAGCGACGCAACAGCCTTCTTGCGGATCAGTTCGCGGGGGTGAGCCATAGTCATGCTTTCCGAAGAATGATCGTCGCGCCAGCAACACCATCTGGCTGAACATCGTTGATCGTGAACAATTCACCCCGCGCCCTGACTCTGTCACGACTCGTCGGCTTGCTCGGTAGATCGACCAGGCGAACGCCAAGGATTGGGTTTTGGCTCGATATCGGCGCACCCGTTTCCGGATCTACCGTAACGTGCGCGCTATCGAACACGGCTTGGGCCAAGGGCACGCCCGGCTCCACCCCATCGGTCAGCCAGTACACGGCGCCATCAGGATCGATGGACGCCGATGGTTCGCTGAAGGTGCGGATCGAAACGCCGAGCATGCGCTGGGCCATTGAGGCCCAGCCCATTACACCGGCGCCGGAGCAGAAACGCCGTTGAGTCGGCAAGCACCGGTCGCGCTCGGGTTGGCCGCAATATCAGCAGCCATGCCAACCAGCACGAGGCCGGTTGCAGAAACGTTCGTGAGTGCCCGACTCGTGGTGTTCATGTAGATCAGATCTCCTTGAGCCCAGGCCTGCGCACTGATTTTAGTCAGGCCGAACACGCCGCAGAGTTTCAGCACCACCGGCGAACCAGCTGCTTCAGTAGTGGCGGCAACGCCGACGATCGCGCCGACTTTGTAAAGCTCGCCCGAGACGGTACCGCCGGCCGGGGCGATGACGGTGACGCAGTCGCCGTGCTGGATGAAAGTTTTCATGCATGGTCCCCTTCAGAGACTGGAACTGGAAAACAAAAAGGGCGCCGCGTGGCGCCCTTAGGGATTCGGCTAAATCCGGCCAATTAGTTGCCGGGGTTTTTGTAGGTGCCGCGGTAGTCGATCCAGCCTGCGCCAAATACCAGGCGAGCTTTGATTTCCATGCCGTCGACTTCGAAGCCTTCACGGGTTTCCGTGAACACGCCCTGCTCGCCTTCCAGGTACGCGTATTCGAACGTGTCTACGCCGCCAGGTGCAGAGAACAGATACCACTGGTTGCCAGTGATGCGCGCGTCCACGATCACTTGGAGCGATGCGTTCCGAACGTCGTTGATGTCGGAGTTCTTGGCTGGGACATAAACCGAACTGGTGAACTGGAAGGCTTCCAGTTCCTTGTCTGGGCCAACTACCAGGAACTCAGGCGACAAATTGAGGAATTCGCCCGCCTTCGATTTTTGCTTGCGCATCGCGGCACGAGCAGCTGCCAGAGTGGTGGTATTGATAGCGCCGCCGCTTGCGGCAAGGTTTCCGTGAGCGGCGTCGTAGAACGGAACGCTGTCGGTGAAGTTCGGATTGCCCAGCAGCAGGGCCCACACCACGTTCGACTCGGTAGCGGCGGCGGCATTACCCAGAGCGGCCGGGATACGAGTCAGTGCGCCCAGGTCATCGTTCACGATGGTTTCCCAGGTGATGGCGATGATCTTGCCGAACTTGGCGACCTTGATCGGTGCGCCGTCCTCGGACAGCGTGCCGTACTTGTACTCGCCATGCTCTTTGACCTGCTCCAGCGCAGCGATATCGCCCAGGGCGGCGCGGGTCACGGCACGGAAATCCGGAACGGTGGTCTGGCGACCCAGCGGACGCCAGGTCTGTGGTGCGTTGGTGTAAGCGTCGCGGAGGGTACGATTGACGGTACTGCCAAGCAGCAGCGGAAAGTCACTCGTGGAGTGCATGCCGGCAGCGCGAACGGCCTGACGGTCGCAACCCAGCGCAGCTCGGGCCAGTTCCTGTGGAGTCATGCCGCGCGCATTGCCGCCGGCCATTTCCACGAACTCGCGCGCCATGTCCACCAGGCGCATACCGCGGAACTCGCGGCCGGCGTCTTCCAGCTTGATGCTGGCATCACAACGATGCAGCAGAGCGTTCTGCATTGCTGAACGCTTGGCATTCAGAACGGTGACATCTTGACCACCGGTTACCATGGTCGGCTGGCTGCTGCGAGTGTTCGGCTGGTCCTTGGCCTGCCGCTCAGCAAGCTTGTCGATGATTGCTGCGCTGGCATCGGAGACAGGGACAGCACGAGCGATCAGGTCATCGACGAACGCTTCGTCATCCAGACTCGCCTTGCGCGCCATGGTGCGGATGGTGAGGCTGCGCAGGCGCTCGGCATCGGCGGCTTCACGGCGAAGCTTTTCCTCTGCCGCGCGCTTCTCTTCTTCGGTCATTGCATCTTCCTCTTGGATAGTAGGCACGGCGGCCGGTTCTTCGGATGGCTCAACGGCCGACCGAACTTCAAAAACTGTGGGGAATCGACGGCCCGTGTATTCGGCCGGGGTCGCGGCACTGCGGATATTGGCGCCATCGTCGAAAGCAATCGGCACCACCGAAAGCTCCAGCGGCTCCCAATCCACAGCCCGGTAAGTCGGAAGCTTTTCTTCGCTGTCTTCGGTGATCTGGTACCGGTGCACGACGTACTTGACGCTGATTTTTCGAAGAATTTTGTCTTGGACGTCTTGAAAGATTTTTTCAGCGTCATTGCGCTTGCTAAATCGAACGAGCGCGTGACCTAGCTCGCCTTCGAGCCAAGCGCGCTCAACAACACCAATAACGTCACCCAAGTCATCACACTTGTGGCTATTAAGAAGAGGAGCGCCATTGTTCAGCCTGTCCATTCGAACAGCTTCTGGACTGACCTCCAGTTCCTCCATATAGCTGCCGACGTCCCAATTCCATCTCGGCCCTTTGGCGCCAGTAGTCCAAGTCAGCTCGACGGTACGGGCTTCGACATCAATCGAGCCTTCGCGCACAGCGGCGCGCAGGCTCAGCACCGGCGTTTCATGGGTCTTGTTCGTCGTCGCCTGGTTCGGAGTTGGCATCGTCTGGTTTCTCTTCTGTGGTTGGTGGCTGGCTCGGTGAACCGGCGGCCGCAACTCGGCGCGGGTCGCAATCCAGCACCAACCCGTATTCGTCGATCATTTCGTTTGCTTTCTTGATTTGCTCGGCATGCCGCTTGGGATCCGTGATGCCGAGTTCGCGAAGGGCATCTGGCCATGTGGTCAGGCCGTTGCGCACGCGGGTGATGACGTTTTCGGTTTCGGCTTTTGGGTCGACCATGTCGCGGCGTGGCGGCACCCAGTAGGCCTTCACGTCATCGGTCACCCCGCCAGGCAGCAGCACCTGCGCTTCCATAAACCACCGCCACACCTGATCGCACAGCTGAGGAATCAACATGCGCCACTGCCACACGTCCACGCGCCGAGCGAAGTTGAGCCAACCCATGCGGCCGCTGGAGAAGTTAACGCCCTTGAGGTCTCCGGTGAGCAACTCATATGGAACGCCCAACCCGACAGCCATGGCGTGCAGTTGCTGCCATGAGTAGGCCGTGTAGCCATTGAAGGTCGGTGGGGTGCCGAAGGAAACACTCTCCCCAAACCCCAGCTCCTGCACCATTGCAGGTTCGACCCGATCAATCAGTGGAGGCTTTTTACCGCCAGGTGTACCACTGTTTTCATCCTTGGTGACGAAGGCTGCAAAGCAGGAGGCGATCTTCGCCTGCTCCATCACAGCGTCTTCCATCTCGTCGAAGTTGCGCATGCGCTGGATGACCGGGGCCAGCCAGCTGTAGCCGCGAGCCTGGCCTGGGCGCTTGCGCAAGAAGACGTGAATCACATCCTCGGCAGGAACCCGGCGCGATTGAAGCGATCCCCATACGGCGTTCGCGCCAGGGTGATCATCGAACAGCCAGTACGCAACGCGGCGCCCCAGAGCGTCGAACTCAACGCCCTGGATGATCCGGTTAAGCCCAACGATGTCCGCTTTCGACTCGTCGAGAAAGTCAGCCTCCAGCACCTGCAACTGCACAGGGACTGGCAATCCATCGGAACTGAAACGCCGGCGCCGGCGCACCAGGCACTCACCGCTCTCCGCAACCGCCTCCATGATCATGTGCTGCAGGCCGTAGAAATTATCCAGGCCGTCAGCATCGCAATCGGTCGTCTCGGCCCAGGCCTTCCACAGATCCATCAGCCGCAGACCATCGCGATCGCGCTTTGCCAGAGGTAGAGGCACGATGCCGGCGCCGACGGCGTTGTCGGCGATGCCGGTAATTCCGCGCTCTCCGAACGGGTTATTCCGGCGCTGATCCCGCGCCCGGTTGCGAAGCTTGGCCAAGGCCGGCGCGTTCTCAACGTTGGCATCAGCACCGGTGGCCCGCCAGCCATCATTGCGGCGACCGCCCGCGGCACCCTCGAAACGGCGCTCAATCATCTTGAGCGCCATGTCCGTGCGCGCTTTCTTCAGTCGCATTTCCGAACGCTTGGCCGCGTAACCGGGGAACAGATTTTCAATCATCCCCATGTCAGTACCCCTTCGAGAATGCAGCGTACCGGCGCCCGCCGTCATTGCAGGCGTTGAGCCCAAGCTCGGTGGCCATCAGCTTGAGGATTCGCATCATCTCGTCGAGTGATCGATAGGCGACGCTCTTGTCGGCATAGCGGACCGACAACGCCCCTTCGGCGATGGCCGCCTGCAGGGCGTTGTATTGCTCGATCGTGTAGGCCATCAGTTTTTATTCCAGTGAGAGGATTTCTTCCGCGGCCGTTCTTCTACGTCCGGTTCATTGCCACCAGTTACAGCAGCAACCAACAGATCGAGATCGAGCCCGAACCGCTGCTGGCAGATTCGCAGTGCGGCGAGCGCGTACACGAAGCAGTCGAGCGCCTCGTTTCGGCGTCCGCCGCTGTCCCAGCGCATCACGCGCTTGCCTTTGGATATGGCTGCTTTTTTCTTTTCTGAGGTGAGTTGCTTCACCTCCGATTCGTCGCAGATCGCGTCGTTGGCCGGAAGGTGAACTACCCCTGGCTGAGACACGCCCGCCTGGGAGGCAGGCAGCCGTATCGACGGGGAGCCCCATCCGGCTGTAGAGCAGTTCCTTGGCGTTGTCGGTACCGACCTCGGTGAGGAAGACCTTGTGCACCTTGTTCTTTGTGCGCGGGAAGTTCGCGATCGGCTTGCCGTAAACACAGTCGCGCCACGGATTGGAACAACCCAGTGCACGCCGTGCTTGCGGCTTTCTGCATAAACCTCGTCGGCATAGTGGCCGCCGGCGTCCCAGGTCCAGCGCTCCACCTTCATGATGGTGCCGTCCACGCGGGTGAACTGGCGGTGCAGTTCGAGACCAACCTTGCGCCGCAACTCTTCGCTTGCCGGGTCGCCCATCAGGATGAACCGGTGAACCAGCCAGGCTTCCTCGCCCGGACCGAACGCCCAGACACGACCCTCGAAGCGGTCGTCTTGGGTATCGATGCCGCCGACCAGAACCAGGCCAAGGGCCGGGACTTGCGGGTAAACCTCACGCCGCCCGTACAGAACCTCGTGGTCGAGCTTTTCGCCTTGGTCGTCGTCCCACGTTTCACCGCGAGTGGTGTTGATGAAGGTGATCAGCTTCGAGACGTCGCCTTTGATCTTCAGCCATTCTTCCACCAGGCTGAGCCAGGTACTCCAGGTGCTGTAGATCGCCCAGATGCTGTAGCTGACCGAGCGTGGCGTGCGGATGATTTCATCGTCAGCACCAAACCAGTCCATGCCGTCGCGAGTCCAGATGCCGGTGTGGTCGCAGATCCACCGGCCAGTCTTGGAGGCCTCGACCATCTCGTTGTGCCATATGACGCAAGCGGTGTGTTCGCACACGTACCAAGCTTTCTCGGCTTCGCCGAGCACATTCTTTTCCCACTTCAGGCCAAATTCGCAATCCTTGCCGCCCCACTTCAACGTCTGCTCCTGCCGGCAGTGAGGGCAGTTGATATGAAACTTGAGCAGGTATGGCGACTCTTCAACGGCCTTGGTGATCTGGCAGGAGCCAACGCGCTTCGGCGTTGAGCCGCGAATCGATTTCGGATAGATCGCGCCATTGAGTCGCTTGTCGCCCAGAGTGATCGGCGCACCCTCGCCTTCGACGCTTTCGTCAAAGTTCGACAGCTCGTCGTAGATCACCTCGTCGGCTGATTTCTCACGGTAGTTCCGCGAAGCCTTGCCGCCACGGATCCACAGCGTGCGGCGGTTGGCGAAGATCTTTTGGTCCAGCGTGTTATCGCTGTGCTTTTTCCCGAACCACGGAGCCAGGTCGCCCAGCACCGGAACGTCGCGGATCATGCCGTTGACGTGGCTCTTGCTGATGTCCTCGGCGTCCGGGTCAGTCGGGCTCCACATCATCACGTTGCGGCGCTTGTGCTGAATCTTGTAGCCGATGTTCGCCATCAACAGCTTGGTGTAACCGATCCGCGCCGACTTGATGAAGTTGACGACGTTGATCAGGTCGTTGCCCATGCTGTTCAGGATCGCAACCTGAAACGGCTCAGTCGTCCACTTGCCCTCGTTGTAGGAGGACTCGGCCGACATGTAGAAATTGGCATCAGCCCATTCAACGGCAGTCTGCGGTGGTTCTTTGTAAAGCGCCTGGAGTCCTAGCTTGATCGACTTGCGAAGGTCATTCAGCCATGGACTCAACGTACTCATCTAATAATTCCGGAAGTTGCTCGCCAAAGCTGGCGGCAATGTTTCGAGCGAGCGCGATCTCTCGCTCGACCGACTCGATGATCCGAGGGTCAACCTCCGGGTGACGCCGAGTGACGGTCTTGCCGACTGTGTCCAGTTTCGAGCCGATTTGTGCGGCGATTTTGGCAAGGGCGAATGTTGCGAATGGGACCGGGACCAGCTGCCTGTCCAGCACCTGGTTCTTCTTCTCCTGGGCGATGCGTTGGGCGGCGGTCAACCCGCGGCGCTCCTCGAGCAGCTTGTACTCGATCAGCGGATCGAGACCTTCGGTTCCCTCACCCACTGGTTGCTGTTTCCGTTGCGCGTGTTCAACGCGGTTTTCGACCACGTTCTGCACGGTGTAGAACGCCTCTCGACCAATGCGTGCGACAGGCGCAACTCCCCATTTGTCAAAGGCTTGCGGCGAAATCCCCAGGCTCGAAGCCATCTCGGATTTGTTCAACCAGCCGCGCTGTTTGGTTGTTTCGTTTTTGGCCATGATTAAACAACAACCAACCCCTGAAAAAAGGTCATACATATTTGGTGGGCGGGGCCCGAATTACCCGCAAGGGGCTGGAGTCCCGGGAAGGACCCAAAGGGGGGGGTGCCCCACCGCCCTGCCCGTCAGCCCCGGGCTGACGACAGCGCCTGATCCATCGCGCTGGCGAACTCTCGCTCTCGGTTCGCCTTCACGATGTTGTCTGCGATCTTGTAGAACGGAATGATCACTCGATACCCAGGCTCGCTGTCACTGAAGACAAAGACGGGCCGAACGGCATCACCGAATGCCGTCTTCCTCTTCTCCCAGATACCCTGTGTACCATCTACATCGCCGGCGAAATACTTGTCGGCGTTGCCCTTGCGCTTGCTGCGTTTGCTGCCTGTGGCATTGGCTTGCACGCCGCTGACCGTTTCGGCCGCACCAAGACCTGAAAGTATCTTCATGATCGTGCCGCGGGGAACGTTGCCGAACCGGTTAAGCGCTGAAGGTGCCGGTATTGCGTACTGACCTGGCTTCATGAGTCCTTTTGCGATCAGCGCTTTCTCGAATCGTTTGTGTGGCCGGCGGCCACCCTTCACTACCTGCTGAAGGTAGGTGTCAGCAGGCACGCCCGATGTCCACGCGTCCTTAAAGAATGTTCGCGCCTCGGGCTTACCCTTCTTGGCGACCTGGACATAGAGGCTGTTCATAGTGGTTGCAGTTGGCTGATCCAGGCGCTGCCGCATTACCGAAAGCTCACCCTTCTTCACCAGCACTGCCAACCGAGTTGCCATCAGCGCATATGCAAACGGCAACTGTTCTGCGCCCAACGTGCGCAGCGCTTTCGACAGCTCTTCCAAATTGGTGCTGGCATCGATTTTGACCATTGCTCTTCACCTATTCTGGCTGAGCAGGATCATCACTTGGCTGATGCAGCTTTGACTGCTGAACCACTCTGGCCACAGCGACGGCGATACTCAAAGCCATATTCACCACGGCGAAAACCAGAGGATCCACCGCGCCTTGAAACACAGACCAACCGGCCGCAGCGGCATTCAGCACAGCGCCTGCGATTGCCAACTGCACACTGGTCATGCGCCAGAACTTTCGCCATTCAGGGATTAATTTCATGGGTCGACTTCGCTGCTGGCAGTTTTTCGAGGCTTTCGGCATAGCGCTTCCACTCTTTGGCACTTTTCAGGGCCTCACGTAGGCGCTCGTCTTGGCCTGGCTGGCATTGTTCGCTGACGTATCGATACACGGTTGTGCGTTGAACCTTCAGGGGTTCGCGGATCGTTTCCTTGTGCGCACAGCCTGTGAGCAGAATGAGGACGATCAGCAGGCGATTCACTTGGGTCTACCTGTTTGGACGAAGGCCTTCAAGCTCTCCCCTACCTGGTCGATTTTGAACTCCTGACGCTGGGTGCTGACGCGGAGGGAGTCGACGAGCTTGTCGGTCGACTCCCTCGATCGCTCCAACGAGTCAACGCGCTGACCGATCAGGGCCTGATTGGTTTGGTAGGCGGCGAGCTGCACTTGAAGCGATCCAAGTGAGCCAACGACATAAACAAACGCACCAATGGCACCAGCCGACAGGATCGTTTGCAGTATCGGGACAGCGACCTTGAATGTGGTGCTGTCTGCAATGCGCGAGACTTCAGTCATTGGCGGTACCGTGCGAAATAAGTCAGCTCCAACAGCACTCCCAGCTCGGAGCAATGGGTGTGGTGGAGCCGAAAACGAAAAAGCCCCGGCAAATGCCGAGGCTCTGTGAATTCTAGAAAGCAAAAAGCCCATCTCAGAGACGGGCTTTGCACGCGGAAAAACCGCAAAGTAACTGAAATCTATAGCCAGACCCCGGGCCTGTCAAGCGGCTTGACGACGAATATCGAGCGCACCATCAATCCACGCGACTCCGGCCTTCCAGAGTTGCCTCGTCTTCTCTTCGCCGAACTTCATTTTCTTGCCGACTTCCATCAGCGACGTGTCCCGGCTGGTGTAGTAGCGCATCAGCACCTGACCGCATTCCGGGTAGCGCTTAAGCAGGCGACCCATCAACCCGTCAATCAACAACGCGTCGTCATCAGTAATCATCGGCGTGAGGATCGTGTTTTCGCGGGAAGCACAGCAGGAAACGCCAGAGCCCAGCACGACCCAGCGGCCCCAATGCTCAAGCAAATCCTCGGCGGTGCGCTCTTTAAATGTTGGTGTGAAGGCCATGCTCAATCCCCTTTATAAGACGAGCCGCCCGGCCCGCGACGGTTGACGTCTTGATACTGAGCAACAACCCCGTCAATCGCCGGCGGCAACGTTGCAATGTGCCGCTCTTGGCGGATCAGCATGCCGAGCTGAACGATCAGATCGTCCACCGGCAGCGGCTCCAGCGTTTCGGCGTGCACCAGGCCAGAAGCGTGGCAACCGATGCAGTCGAGCTGATGAAACAGGCCCTTGATCACCCCTTTCCCGGCACAGGATGGGCAGTCGGTGAGCGGGATCTGGCGGCGCACAAAGGCGGGGCCGTGTGTTCTTTTATCCATTTTTAAACCTCGCCTTTTATTGTTTCGTGATTTGGCTAGAAGCCGCGCCATTCAAGGCCTCGGCGGCATTCTGCGAATTTCCGTTTCTAGTCATGGTCAAGCGGTGAATCAGGCTGAAGCCCTTCCCGTCTAACCATTCGTGCCACTTGTTCAGGGCTTCGCGCTTGAGCAGTTCGGCGGATGTGTGGATGTAGGTCTGCACGTTGCGGGTCATCGTGTGGTTCACCAGCATCTCGCCGATGAGGAAGTCCACACCGAGGTCAGTCCAGCCGGTCCGCGCCACCTTTCGCAGGTCGTGGCTTGTCCACTCACCCTTGCCCAACCGCGTGAACACGGCGCAGGCCTGGCCATCGCTCAGGCATCCACCCGACCGCGCCGGGAACACGAACGCGCCTTTGTAGCCCTTTCCTGCCTGCCAATCCCGGTACCGCTCCAGCAGCGCGCAGACCTGCTGCGTCAGTGGCAGCCGATGTTCGCAACGGGTCTTCGTGTTCTCAGCCGGGATGAACCACTCGCCCTGCTCACCCAGGGTCAGGTGCTGCCATCGAGCCATCCGGGTTTCGCCGACCCGCGTACCGTGGCAGAGCATCATCAGCGCCAGCATGCAGTCCTGCGGCGCGCGGTCGAAGCCATCGGCAAGCTGTTCGATCACGTCCTCGAGTTGCACGGCGCGCAGGCGCGATGGTTTGGGCAGGATCCGGGCCTTGGTGAAGTCGGTGAACTTGAATCCGGCGATCGGGTTGGTGCTGATCAGGCGCAGCTTCTCGGCCTGCCGCATGGCCACCACCAGCACACCCCACACAAGCCGGACGTAGGACAGAGAGAACTCGGCCTGCATTGGCCACATCAGCTGCTTGTCCAGGGTGAACCGGTCGAGATCGTCCACCAGCAGCTCGCCGAGGCGCGGTTTTAAATGGAGGCTGATGATCGAGGTGTTCGTGGAGCGGCGCTTGTCCGAAAGGCTGCGGTCAACGGCCTGTCGGGCGGCGAACCAGTCCAGCAACTGGCCAAGGGTCTGCAGCGTGCCAGCCGACGCAGAGGCCTTCGGATCGGCGGCCAGGCGTTCGCGAATCTTCGGCAGTGCGTTGATCAAACCCTTCACCGGCAGATCCGGGAATCGGGCGATCTTTTCCCATTCCTTGCCGGACACCAAGTACCACGTGCCCCGCTCCCGGTTCTTGTGGAAACGGAAGTAGACGCCCGGAAACCGCGCGTCGCGCATGTCACGGATACCGACGTTGGCCGATTGCCGGCGGATCTCGGCGTCTGAAAACGTGATCAGCAGGCTCTGGCTCATGGCGTGTTCGCCTCCGGGTCAATTGGGTAATCCCGGATGTGCACGCGCACCTCGCCACCTGGCACCGGCTTGCCGATGTTGATCGTGGTCACGAAGTTCTTGTCGTCGATGCCCAGGCCGTCCGCAACACCGTCACGGCCGGCCTTGAAGCGGGCCAGCAGGTTGTCATCGTCATAGGCCCTGCGATTCGGCGGACAGAACGTGACCCAAAAGTACTTTTTGCCGCTGAGGCGCGGCGCATCCAGCGCCAGCGCGATAAGACCGCAGGTGCGGCGGTATGCCTTTGCGTGCTTGTGCTTTTGTTTCCAATGCACGCGCGCGTTTGGACTCAACTCCTTTGGCGGCCACGGCAGCGTTAGGTCGATCATGCAGCCCCCTTCACGGTAAGAATTCCGGCCCGGATCAGGCCTTCGTGGGTTTCGGCGATGGCGCGCGGCATGTCGGACCAATCGACCTCGCCAGCGGCGCGGCCATCGATGACGTCGTGACAGGAGCTGCAGGCGTACACCGCGACGGTGTCGAAGCCCTTCATGCCCATGCCCTTTTGTCCGCATGGCAGATGCGCGAGGACAGTGGTTTCCGTGTTGTGATTGCAGGTGCCCGGCATACGGACGGTGCAGTCCTGGCCTCGAGCCGAGTTGCGCAATTTCTTCGAACTCACTCGCATACGGGTTTCCCCGTGACGACGTCGACCACCTCAAAGGTGCCCGGCCACATCCAAGATCCGTAGCGTTTGGCCATGGCCTCGTCGGCGAACAGAGCGAGCGCGTGATCAGGTGGCGAGCTCAGGTCGAACTTGAAAGAGCAGCAGAACACCGCCCAACGGTAGGTTTCGATCTCAGGGACAGCGAGGCGGCGATCAGGCATGACGAACCCCACTCGAACGCATGGCGCGCAGCTCGGCCAGTGCCCTGTTTCCGACCTCAGGCGTGCGCCGGCCATCGACACGGGCGGGCAATGCCAGTGGCATTTTTTGCAGCGGCAGCCCATCGATCAAGCGGCGCACGGTGATCACGTAGTTCCGCTCGAACAGCTTGCGCGCCAGCGAGGTTTCCAAACGGTTCAGGCTTTCGAAGCCAGACTCCTTGGCCGTGTGCCAGATCGCGTCGTGCGACCAGTTCGCCTGTCCGGCCATCGACGGATGAACATTGCGGCACGCTTCGCGAAACGCCGTTTCGAGCGGCGGAAGACCGAGCATTTCTGGGGTGGGCTGGCACAGATTGATGAACTTGCCAACGCTCGGCGCGAAGTCCGAACCAAGCTTCCGGCACCGTTCGATGCCGAAGCGAATCTGCTCGATCGTCGTGATTTTCTCGGCCATGAAGGCCTTGGTCCACGTAGCTTTAGCGGCGTTGGTGGCCTCTTTGTCAGGCCATGCCTGCTTCCACGCTGGGAAGATTGCCATTAGCTCGCGAAACAAGGCGTTGATTACCTGCACAGTCCCCGGGTCAGCCTTTCACCGGCGCGACCTCGGCCGACGCTACGTTGGGCAACATTTGCAGCACATTCGAAACGGACTTCATCACAGACCTCCCAGGTCATCGCCCCAGCTGGTGTCGTTGAAATCAGGCTCTTGATCACGGCCTGCTGCCTGCACTCGCTCACGCTTCACCCCACTGGACCAAGCGGTAGCACCAGCCGGAGCCGGAATCGAGAGTGTTTGGCTTGGCGCAGTGAAAGCCCTTGAACTTGCGAACCGCTTCGTCAGGGACGCAGTCAGCCGGAAGCCCCGCGATAGCGATCTGATCCGACAACGCTTTCTCGTTGGGAACCCAGGTGACGAACATGGCGAAGCGTTGGCGATCATCCTGCGGCTCGATGGCAGCGCGGTTCTGTTCGGCGAGAGCGGCATCAATCTCGCGCTGCTGCAGCTGCTCTTCGGTTAATTGATGGTTAAGTGACGGATTGGGTGCAGCCGCTGCACCCCGTTCTGTCGTAGGTTGCACCCCGTTCTGTTCTGAACTGCACCCCGTGCCGTCATTTGCACCCCGATCAGAACGGGGTGCAGCATTTGCACCCCGCAATAGTTGAAGGTCGTAAACGACTGGGCGGCGGTCGTGGCGATCAATGTGAACAGCGGCAATCGCCTGATTGCCCTGCTTGATCAGACCGGACTTCTCCAGGTCATCAAGCTTGTAGCGGACGGTGCGCTCGGACAGGCCGGTGTCTTGGGCGAGCGTTGTCGCCGACGGGAAAGCACCCGCACCATTCGAGCCGGCGTAGTTGGCCAGGCACAGCAGCACGTGCCGCGCGCTGGCATCCTTGAGAACTTGCGTGGGCAAAGACAGCGCCCATGACATTGCTTGAACGCTCACTTCGAGGCTCCGATATTCAGTTCGGCCAAACGGGCAAGGCCCTTTGGGGTAACGAGAGGATCGAAAGCGGCACGCTCAGCGCCGGTTTCTGAGTCAGGCTTGAGAGCGGTGACTTTGTGGACCATGTGGCCCGAGGTGATTCGTGGCTGGTAGGCCGTCCAGCGACCGGAGCCCTGACGGCGGAAGATCCACCGGTTCTGCTGCATCCAGGCGAACAACCTCGAAGGCTTCAGTTGCAAGTGCTTCGCGGCGTCGGTGATGCAGATCGCACCGCCAGCGGCTGCCAGACGATTGATGGCCGCAACCTTCGGCGCCTGATCGAGGATGACCAGGCGCAGCGTTTGGTTGTCCTTCGCCTGATCAGCAGCAGCCTGCAGCGCCTCGGCGTAAGTGGCCGGGATCTGGAACTGGCCCGCCTGCGCTTCCAGCTCCTGCCAGCGATCAATGATCCGGGCGCGCAGCTCCACGCTGTAGCCAGACACGACGACGAGGGTATCGCGCTGCGATAGCAGGAACTCGCGATAGACCTGGCCGTTCTGCGGGTGCACGTAGGGGGTGTCGTTTGAAGAAACGACACCCTTCGCAACCAGCGCGCGGATGGTTTTCAGCACGTTGTCGTGAGAGCTACCGATCAGCTCGGCGATTTCACGCGACGACATGTGTCGCGACACGTTTTGGTCAATCGAAAAACGTGTCGTAGGAATTGGGGTATTGCCGGGGGTGACGTTCGTGTTCATACTGGCCCCTCAAGTTGTTGTGCGTTTTAAAGAAGCCGGGTTGCCGCCCGGCTTTTTTTCGTCTGCTGTTTTTCTACTGTATGGATTAACAGCTATTCCGAATCACTACTGCTAAACCTGTTGTCGCTGGATAATTGGCTCAACGGATCGAGGTGGTTAGGCGACCGCCAACTCCGGCCAGATTTGCTTCCAGTCATCCGGGCGCAGAGCCTGTCGGGTCACCTTCCCTTCGGTTGCTGATTCAGTTCGGGCAGCAATTTCGGCAGATGCTGTCTTGTGCCCGTAAGCAATCAGCCTCAGGTATGCGCGGCTGGTGCCCGTCTTTGCGACGGAAGCGTCAGTAGCCGTTTTCAACCACTCAAGAAGTTGAGGATTTTTTGTCCGCATGGCGGGCCTCCCTTTAGATGCCTCGGATTATTACCCGCAGGTAATCTCAAAGCAATACCCGAAGGGAATTTACCTGTTGGTAACAGTGAGGGATGATTTGCGGATGGATATTTCAGACATTCGCCGCGAAAATTTGCGGACACTCATGAAGCAGCGCTTCGATGGCAAGCAGGCAAGAATTGCCGATGCCTTGGGCAAGAGCGCGAACTACATTTCACGATGCCTATCGACAGCACCGTCATCTGCTGGTAGTAAAAACATCGGGGAGGACTTCGCTCGAGACATTGAGGCGAAGCTCGGACTTGATCGCTATTCGCTTGACCGACCAGGAATGCAACCGGTTAAACAAGTGGAGAGCAACGCTCAGTACCTGGGCCAGTTTTCGGTGTGGGACGATGACACACCGTTGGATGATGACGAGGTGTACGTGCCGTTCCTCAAGGAAGTAGAGCTGTCTGCCGGGAGCGGAAAGACAGTTGTAGAGCCATCGCACCAACAGAAATTGCGTTTCGGCAAGCAAACGCTTAGGCGTCAGAACGTGCAGCCAAGCGAGGCTGTATGCGTCACCGTGAGCGGAAATAGCATGGAGCCGGTGCTGCCTCATGGAAGCACTGTTGGAGTTGATCAAGGCAGCACCGCCATCACCGACGGCAAAATGTACGCCGTGAACCACGGTGGCCAGCTGAGGGTTAAAACCCTTTACAGGGTTCCTGGCGGCGGCATCAGAATGCGAAGCTATAACCAGTCCGAGCATCCTGACGAAGAGTACAGCGCTGACGAGATGCTTCAAAAAGACATCATCGTGATCGGCAAAGTGTTCTGGTATTCAGTTCTGTTGTAATCGGCACCCCAGTTTCATTTTCGAAAGGCCCGCACTCAAGCGGGCTTTTTTTCGCCCTCAGAAAAATAATTACCTATAGGTATTGACCGACATCGTTACCCACAGGTAATGTTTATCCATCGCCGGATAACAACCGGCCAGATGGAAGGCAGCGATGAACCGGCCTCAACGGTTCAGAGGGTTGGCAACTGACCCGGGCGTGCAGCGTAAAGCGCCAAATCGAGTTTTCCGGCGGACAGAGTCGCGGTCGGACGAACAACTTGAACGAGCCCGTACCGCGCCAGTAGCGCCGAAGGGACGCGGAAATTTTCACTGATGCACCTGGTTGGCCGGGTGCATTGGGAAAACAACCGGAGCAAACGAGATGCCAACGAAACGCGGAAGCGAAATTCAGATAGGCGACATGATTTATCTCGGTCTGGGCACGCGCACAGGAAGGGTCGTCGATTTCAAGGCACACCCCCGCCTTCCGGATTTCAATCCGGGCCTGACGGCGAGGATTGCTGTCACTGATCGCGGCTCGATAACGCTGATTGACCAGCAGCCAATAAGGATTCCGGAATGAAGATTTCACTGGCTGGCCTTGGCGACAGGGCCAGACGGGAAATCAACCGGGAGTCACAACGATGGAATCCGAAATCGTCAACGGCGCATGGAAGGGTCACCTGGGACGCGGGTTGGCTCCGCGAGAGCTTCAGTTCCTTTTGTGGGTTGCCCTCGGCCTCACCGCAAAGGAAATAGCCCGGGAGGCCGGCATATCGCCGGCCACCGTGTCGAAGCGGCTCACCAACGCAATGTTCAAGCTCGGCGTTACGCGCCGTGCAGCGCTCGTCGCTGAGGCCTTGAGGCGCCAGATCATCTCGCCGATGTGCTTCGTCCTGGCCGCGCTGATGGCCATGAACGCCATGGCCAATA
Source organism: Pseudomonas sp. S150 (assembly GCF_004526365.1). Taxonomy (NCBI): domain Bacteria; kingdom Pseudomonadati; phylum Pseudomonadota; class Gammaproteobacteria; order Pseudomonadales; family Pseudomonadaceae; genus Pseudomonas; species Pseudomonas sp. S150. Next base: position 3,409,878 of record NZ_CP038207.1, on the reverse strand, counting down.
TCCAGTCAGTCGAACCAGCTCGGCGCGACCGCCGACCACCGACCGTTCGAATGGCCCAGATCCGTATCACTCGCCGCGCCGAAACACTCGAGCGCGCGGCATAAACCACTCAAAGGAAAAATCATGATCGAGCTCGGGCAGAAGGCAGAGGACAAGATCACCGGGTTCTATGGCGTCATCACCGCCAGATCCCAGCAGTTGAACGGGCCCGATCAATATCGTTTGCAGCCCCCATGTTCGAAGAACAACAACACGCTGCTCCAGGCTGAATGGTTCGATGAAGAGCGCATTCGGCCCCTCTTCGACCGAGGGCAACGGCGGGCCTGAAAACCTGAAAGCATAACTGCTGCACCTTGGCGACAGGGTGCATCGGGATGACAACCAGAATTCACTGGCTGACCTTGGCGACAGGGCCAGACGGGAAATCAAACGGAGACAGCAGCATGCAAATCAACCAGCAAAAGACGGTGCAGGTCGACGTGACCGAGTTGCGCACCTGTATGAAGGTTCGTGATCAGGTATGCGTAACGCTTCACGACGCGCAGGGCGATGAGGTGGCCGCCTATACCGGCTACGTCCCGGATTTCTTCCCGGGCGAGCACTACGGGGACTACCTGATGCTGAACATCGATCTGGAGACAGGGCAGATCAAAAACTGGAAGAAACCGGTCGCTGCCGACATCGAAAAGATGATCGAAGCCAGTGACGACGACTGACCAACCAGCGCCACGACAGCCTGTCGTTAACTGCCCGATCCTCTCTATGAGAGCGCATCGGGGTTTGATCTGAGGCCAAGCCTCGGGCAGCGGATGTGCCAACCGGTCGCCTACAGGGCTACCCCTTCCGCCAAATGCCGGTTGAGCCCCGGCCAGATCACACCCCGATGCGGGTAAGGCAAAAGATCAAAACCTAATCGTTCGCGACTTCTTGCTGATAAAGCTCTTCGGCCTCTTTCGAAACTGATTTCAATATCTCAATTAGTCCGGGGATCTCGTCACGGCTAAAAATCAGCGTCTGATCAGTACCTGGCTGCTCCTGCTTCAAACCAATCCGAAAATCTTCGGTGACAAAAGCTTCCACTCCGAAGCTCGGCTCAATTTTCCATGTCATGGACATCCCCTATGAAATTCACATACCAATTGAAAGACGGAATGTACATCTACAAAGGCCCTCGCGGCCATTCCGGAATTGCTTACTCGCTGGAGAAAATCAACGAGGTTCTGGCCCGCACTTATGGCGTTGGTGGTTACTCGCTTGAACAGTCCTGAGCGAAAGCATCACTTCTGCCCATTCACTGAGTGGGCAGCGGGATGCGGACGAAACTGCGGACTATAACCGCCCACCTGCATTTCAGATACCCCGGTACGGAGGATTGGCAGCCATGTGAACCTCAGTCAAAGCCCTCCTACCGGAGGCACTTTCACCCCCTTCACGTAGGGAGGTCTACGTGAAGACGAAAGCCCGGGTGCTACCGGGCTTTCTTTTGTCCGGCGTTTATTGCGTCAGCACTCTCCCCTGCGCCCAACGGCAACCAGCAGGTGGCACCGAGTGCTGACGAATGAACGCAACCCCACCACCGAGGGATCAGCCATGCACCCATCCTTGCAGCAACGCATCGACGGACTTCAGGCCCTGCGCCTGCGCAACGTAATCGCCACCGCCGAGTTTTATTCCAAGATCGGCAAGGAGCCTCCCGTGCAGAAGATTCGCTACCAGGTCGTGCCGAAGGGTGACCATGCGTTCCACATCGTGGAGCTGTCCACCGGCAAGGTGCGTGGCTTCCGTTTCAGCTACAAGGAAGCGGTCAATTATGCCCAGGAGCTGGAATCGCGGGCCGACGGTATCAAGGTGACGCTCTCGGGTGACCGGCAATGATCGGCGTCCCAATGCCAGATCCGCGCGAGCAGATCACCGACCACCTGAACCGGGCGCTGGAAGAGTTCTTCGGCGCCGGCGGCAAGGCTCTGCAAATCCCCGCTGGTGTCAGTGGCGACCCAAAGCTGTCCTCCACTCCGCATCACGACCGCCTTCGCAGCCAGCGGGACAAGCTTGCGCTCAAGCTGAAAAAGCTGGCCGAGGACGGTTGTTCGCTGAACAAGGCGGCGGAGTCAGTTGGCATCGGCTACAAGCGAGCCCGCCTTATCGCCAGCGAGAACGGATTCAAGTTCAACTCATGAAGCGCACCACCAACCGGGCGGCCACGCGCCGCCGACAGACCTGGCTGGACTTGCCGGCCAGCGGAATTGAAGAGGTAGGCCATGGCCAAGAGCAACGCGCAATTGCAAAAGGACAAGCGAGCCAAGGAGAAGGCGCTGCTCGACCGGATCGGCGCCGAGAAGCGATCGCTGATTGTGTCGAAAGCTTTAGATGACGCCCTTCATATTCTCGGCGAGCGCCACGGCTTCGAGGAATGGCAGGAGACGGTGTCGACGTTCATCATCAATCTGGCGGCAGCGCCCGCGGCTGATTCGGAACGCTTCGTAGCAATGTCGCGACCGGAATTGATAATTAAAGATAAGTGGTCGCGGCAGCTTGAAGCGTTCGCCGCGACCGGCGTTGAGCAGTGAGGTGATGCTACTCCGAAAATGGATCTTCGTTTTCAGGATAGCCATGAATTGCCCAGTGCTTTTCCATTTCTCGCCGTTCCTTTTCGTAAGGGGCGAGGTGCTTAAGGTGAGAATGGAGTTCGACGTGCGATACGCCTTTTTTTGATTCACTGACACGCAGCAAATTCTTGATCTCGTAATCCTCCGGGTTGAACCGGTTGGCATCTACCAAGGCTCTGACAGCGGCTCTGACCTCATCGACATCAGGCGCATTCGTAGCACTCGTGTCGAGGAAATCACGAACAAACCGCATCAGAACGTCGATCGCGTCGTCTACTTCTTGATCCGTAACCTGCCCCATTGCTACCCCCTTCGACTCAATCATTAATTCGTAATACCCCAACCCGAACCAAATTGCCACCGCGCTCTTGAGGGTGACGAAATGCCTGAGATGTATTCAGAGCGGCGTACTCGGCTGCTCAGGGAAATGATTGCCTACGATCCGCTTTCGGGTGTTTTCACTTGGAAGGTCGATCATTGCCGGCGCCAAGCGGGCGACCCTGCTGGCTCGCAAAAGCCAGACGGCTACGTATATCTGAAGCTGCTCGGGCAAACCTATGGCGCGCATCGCGTCGCCTGGATGATGGTCACCGGTGATTGGCCAGAAGTTGCTGTTGATCATCGTGACGGGGGTGCGAAGCAATAACGCTTGGGAAAATCTCCGTCTCGCAACGCGATCTCAAAACAACGCAAACGTACCGCCACGTGGATCTTCGGGCTTGAAAGGCGCGACTTACCATAAAGGCGATCGCTGCTGGAAAGCGCAGATCTACGCCAACGGCAAGAAGACCTACCTCGGCTCATTCCAGACACCTGAGCAAGCGCACGCCGCCTATGTTGAGGCGGCAGATAAATATCAGGGCGAGTTCGCGCACCACCGATCGCGCAGAACCTGAACCAATCCCGAATTCAACTATCACGCCAGCCGGCGAGGCCCACTGGTGCACGGAGGAACAATGAATGAGCTGGCTCTTTTCGCAGGCTCTGGTGGCGGAATACTCGGAGGCCACCTCCTCGGCTGGCGCACCGTCTGCGCAGTTGAGCGTGATGCCTACTCAGCACAAGTTCTGGCGCAACGACAAAACGATGGAGCCCTCCCAACTTTCCCGATTTGGTCTGACGTGTGCAGTTTTGACGGAACACCATGGCGCGGCCTTGTTGACGTGGTTTCTGGCGGATTCCCGTGTCAGGACATATCAGCTGCCGGGAATGGCGCCGGCATCGATGGCGCCCGGTCTGGGCTCTGGCGTGAAATGGCGAGAATCATCGGCGAAGTACGACCTGGACAGGTCTACCTGGAGAACTCACCACTGCTTGTGGGAAGAGGACTTGCCGTGGTCCTCGGTGACCTTGCCGAAATGGGGTATGACGCGCAGTGGTGCATTGTTTCAGCATCCGACTGCGGAGCGCCCCATCAGCGGGACAGGATATGGCTTGTTGCCAACGCCGTTAGCGGGAGACAGCCGGCGCGGGGATTGTCCGTCGGAACGCAAGCGGCGATCACCGAGTCTCGTCTCGGCAGCGCGACTATGGCCCACGCCGACTTCGACGGAATGCAGCGGCGGATCGCAGAGTGTCCACAAACGGAAAGCTGGCGGCCACCACATTCGGTTGAGGGATGCTGTCCACACTTGGCCGACGCCCGTGGCGAGCATGGCGAAAGGGTCTTCGCCGGCGGCGCTGACACGCAAGTCCGGAGCCGACCGATCGAACGATCGGCTGGATCACGCGGTGATGGCTTCAGACGGTGGCCAGCTGAACCCGGAATGGGTCGAGTGGCTGATGGGGTGGCCCATCGGGTGGACCGAATTAAAGCCCTTGGCAATGGACAGGTTCCGCGAGTGGCAGCAACAGCATTCACCATCCTCTCGACCGACAACGAATAACGCCGCATAACCCACCCTCCACCGCCCGGGCATGCCCCGGCATAGGACGCCATCCATGCTGAACATCTTCTGGCGAATCCTCGCCGAGGTACTCGCGCGCCCGGCAATCGCCGACTGGCTCATCGCCCGCGCCAAGCTCACCCCGTACCAGCACATCATGTCCGCCGACGGCACCGAGATGTACATGGGCCGCTGGTGGCTGTTCAACCCGTACAGCCGGGTGACGCACAAGGCGAGGTTCTGGTGGTGCCCGTGGTCGTTCCGGATCCACCACATCCTGCGGCCGGATGAAGATCGGGATCTTCATGATCACCCTTGGAACGCCCGGACAATCATCCTGCGCGGCTGGTACATGGAGCAGCGCCCGGCCAGTGAGAAATTCAAGAACTCGGTCAGGGCGAGAATGGTTGCCGAGCCCGATCAGAAATGGACCGTTTGGTTTATGAGTGGCGCCTGTCTGCGGATTAGACGCAACAAAGGCGACACCGCCCGCCTCAACCACGGCGAATACCACCGCATCGACCAGGTATCCCCCGGCGGCGTCTTCACTCTCTTCATCACCAGCAAGTGGCGCGGTGACTGGGGATTCCTCGTAAACGGCGTGAAGGTGCCTTGGCGCACCTACACCGGTACCGACAACTGATTGGAGATTGCATGATGCGCAACATACAAACGCGTGAAGGCTTCGAGTTCTGGGACAAACTGAATTCCCTGCCGCGCTACGCCTTCCTCCTTTCGCCATCCGGTAAGTCGGTGCAGAAGTTCGAAGACCAGGCCATGGGCAACTGGATCGACGTGCACGAAGCGCAGAAGATCGTTGACCAAGCTCAGGACGAGATCAATCAGTTCCGCGCCGAGCATGACGCCCTGCAGCAGCGGCTGAACGCAGCGGATCAACTGATCTCCGAGCAAAGAGTCGCGCTGATGCGAATTCACGACCGCGCTGAAGCCTTTGCCGAAGATGGATGCAGTATGCGGGTCGCCTCCGTTGAGGTGATCAGGGATATCGCGACCAGGGCGCTCGGCACGGACGGCAAGCCACCGACCTACAAGCCAGGCCTCTACGCCGTGCGCCACATCGACAACTGGGATGGCCAGCGCGATGTCGTGCTGACTTTCGCCATGCTGGACGCCGATGGCAAATGGACTGAAAAAGAAACCGGCGAGCCCCTGCTGACGTACAACGGGGACAAGGTTCTCACGGCGTGGCCGCTTGACTGCCCCGATGCGCCTGCGCCCCAGATTATCGGCGTTCCGCGCAACTGGCTGGAAGACTGGGCGCTTGAACTTGTCGAAGCCGCGCAGGACGGCGGCCAGATGTCGAACCAAGTCGAACACCTCCTCGAAATTCACGCAAAGCCATAACTCCCTCCCCCTTCAAAGTCAGCCGCTATAGCGGCAAGGACGAGCTCGCCCATGGAAACGATAAAACTGATTCAGCCGGCACCGGTTGTGCGCGATGAAAACGGGATGTACCAGCACCCAGAAATGCCCGACTTCGACGAAGGTGACGGCGACAAGTGCAAGGCCTGGATCGCCGAGCAAGGTCTTCAAGTTGGCATGGTCAGCCTGGAGTTCGCAGAACCAGCAATTGCCGACCGCTACTTCGAATCCCACGATCCGGATTGCAGCTACTGGGAGCCGGATCGTCCTGATGGCGAAGGCTGGTTCTGCCTCGCCATTCACGATACTGACGACGGCCCTGTCTGCTGGTGGGCACGCCGCGAGGTGACGCCATGACCGCAATCAAGGAACGGCCCATCCTGTTCTCGGCACCGATGGTGCGCGCCATCCTGGAAGGCCGGAAGACGGTCACGCGGCGGCCGGTGAAGGGATTTCAGATTCCAACCGAGGACACCTCAATTCCTGAGGGCGAACGCCATCGATGGAGTGGAACCGCCCAGCGCGATCCGCGTTACGGCTTCTGCGTGTTCGGAGCGACTGAAGCGGAGTGCGCCAAGGAGCTGGAAGAGTTTGCGCCTTGTCCGTACGGCAAGCCCGGCGACCGACTGTATGTCCGCGAGACTTTCAATCGCACCAACCCTGGCGGCGCAGAAGGCGTTTATTACTACCGCGCTGACGGGGAGTTTCCGAAATGCATCGGCGGTGGGAAGTTCACCGATGACGAGTCATGGAAGCCTTCGATTCACATGCCGCGGGCAGCAAGCCGCATCCTGCTGGAGATCACCGACGTCCGCGTCGAACGCTTGAAGGACATCAGCGAGCAACAGGCTTTGGCCGAGGGCATCTACAGCGACCCAGCTGTTAACGGCATGTACACCTACGACGGTGACCACTACACCAGCAAATCCGATGGGCCGGACCGAGCTTTCGCCGAGCTCTGGAACACCACAGGCGGCGACTGGGACGCCAACCCATGGGTTTGGTGCGTGAACTTCAAACGGGTGACGCCATGATCCTTTCCTGCATGGCCGGCTGCACCCTCTTCTTCTGGCTTCCATTGGTCCTGACCATAAAGGCGGTGATCGGATGAGCAAGCGAGCGATTCACCTTTACTCGTGGGACGGCGGCACCGAGGCCGATCAGGATCCGCCGGATCACGTTTACTGCGGCACCGATGGCAGCATGACCGACGACCAGCTCACCAATGACTGGCGTCACGTCACCTGCAAGCGCTGCCTGAAGATTCGGGAAAAGGAACTGGCCGCGCGGGCGGCGGACGATCGAGACCAGAAGGTCAAGCTGTTCGACGAAGCCCAGGCCATCACGATCACGCTCGGTCACCGAAATATCTCAACAGCCATCAAGGCTTTGATCAGGGAGCGCGACCAGCTCAAGGCTGAGCGCGACAACCTGCGCGAAGATCGCGACGGCCTACTCGAAGCAGGAGCGCACCTACTATGATCTTCGCCCCGCTCTACATGGCCTACCTCATCTACAAGGGGCCGTGGCGATGAACAGTTACCAGATCCTGATTGGCGACTGTGTGGAGCTGCTGCGGCGGATGCCCGATTGCAGCGTCGACAGCGTCGTGACAGACCCGCCCTATGGCATCAGATTCATGGGCAAAAGCTGGGATGGCCAGGACATTGAGGACCGCGCCGCGTACCGGGCTAGCATGCCTTCACACGCTAGCGCTTGTGGGCCGAATGGCGGTCATCGCTCGATCGCGGCCGAGGCCGGCAAGTACGACCTGACGCCCGATGGTATGCGGGCCTTTCAGGCTTTCACGCTTGAATGGGCCACAGAGTGTCTGCGCGTTCTCAAGCCAGGCGGTCACCTGCTGTCGTTCGCCGCAGCCCGGACCTACCACCACATGGCCGTAGGCATTGAAATGGCCGGGTTCGAAATCCGCGACCAGATCATGTGGGTTTTCGGCTCAGGCTTCCCGAAGTCGCATAACCTCAAGGGCGAGCATGAAGGATGGGGCACCGCGCTGAAGCCAGCGCACGAACCCATCTGCATGGCCCGCAAGCCGTTCCCCGGTACAGTTGCGGCCAATGTCGTCACGCACGGCACCGGGGCCTTGAACATTGACGCCTGCCGGATTCACGGCGCCGATGCGCAAGCCGCCGAGTACACCCAGAAGCGGATGGCGCCCGGCCACGTGGTCAACGACACCGGCGCCTGGAAACAGGACGCGCAGTTCACCGGCACGCTCAAGGCTGGCCGCTGGCCGGCGAACCTTATCCACGATGGAAGCCCTGGGGTGGTGGCGATGTTCCCTGCCGAGGCAGGCGCCGCATCGCGTGTTCGCGGCACAGAGGCGAGTGCAGCGAGTGCTGGGCTCATCACTGGGCGCCGCGACAGGGTCGAGGGTGCCTTTCACGGCGACAGCGGCAGCGCCGCCCGTTTCTTCTACTGCGCCAAGACCAGTCGCACCGATCGGCACGAGGGTCTGACCAACCCCGGCCCGCAGTTCACTCGCGGCACCACCCTGCGCAAGGTCGAGAACACCGCGACGACGGGGAACTCTCACCCTACCGTCAAGCCGACTGAACTGATGGCCTACTTGCTGCGCCTGATCACTCCGGTCGGAGGCGTTGCGCTTGATCCCTTCATGGGTTCCGGCAGTACCGGCAAGGCGGCAATGCGAGAAGGCTTCCAGTTCATCGGCTGCGAGATCGACGAGCAGTACGCAGCGATCGCCCGGGCACGCATCGATCACGAAGTGAACCGCCAGCAAGAGCTCCAAGCCGAATCCGACCAGCTCGACCTGTTCGGCACCGCGTAACCCCTCCCCCCTAGTAAACAGCCTGCCGGTGTACGGCGGGCGAGGAATCCCCGTGCTCACAATTGAAGAACAAATTGCGATCCTCACCGCTCCGCCTGCCCCAGCGATCGAGGTTGTTACCGTGCCCCGTGCGTTGGCGGAGCAAAGCCTGACGGCGCTTGAACAATCGGGCGCTAGCGCCTGTGACATCATCGATCTGCGCGGCATCCTTGCCGAGCCTACGTTGCAGCTCTGGGCAATTCACAGCCCAGGCCCGGGAGAAGAATACCCCTGCATGGACAGGGAAGATGCAGAGCGGCGGGCAAAAGAAATCCGCGACTGCGGTGACCAGATGAAAGCCGAGCGTATTGCGCGTGGCGAAAGCGTCGAGATGTGGACCGACTGGATTACGAACCTGATCCCGTCACCTTGGAAGCCAGCCGAGCACTTCGAGATCATGGCTCAGGAGTGGATGGATGACGCTGACCACCTGCGCCAGCACGCCCTAAAGCTGACTTCCGAGCGCGACGAGTTGCTGGCCGATCTGCGCGAGGCAGCCGCCACCCTGCGTCGATACGAGCAGCTGCACCGCGACAAAGGCACTGAAGAGAGCAAGGCGAAGGCCGAGGTAAATGCCGGACTCGCCGCGCGCTTCGAGCAAACCATCGCGAAAGCCACTCAGTAACCTCCGCCCACCCGGGCAAGGAAGTGCGCCATGACCATCACGAAGATCATCAAGGGCCCGCACCGCTTCGGCGGCTTCTGGTGGGTCGTCGCCGACTGCAACGGCATCACCCAGCACATGTCCTTCCGCACCGAACAACAGGCTCGCGCCATCGCCCCAGGGCAGGACAGCGTGACCCTTCATTAAAACCTTCTGCCGCCGCCGGCGGCGTGGAGAATCCCATGGAAACCGAAATCCTCTCCGACGAGGAATTGGCCGAACTCACCGGCTACAAGGCCAGGGCCTACCAACGCCGCTGGCTGATGGATCGCCAGTGGGTGTTCGTCGAAAGCCGTGGCAAGCGCCCGCTGGTTGGCCGCATGTACGCCCGCATGAAGCTGGGCATGATCAGCCCTACCATTGCCGACCCGAACCCGCCACCGGCCGCGCCGGCATGGACGCCAGACTTTTCGCGAGTGAACTGATATGCGCCCCCGCAAGACCGAGCACCACCACCTGCCCCCACGGATGTACAAACGATCCCGCAAACGGAAGAACGGAACCACCTGGACGGCCTACTACTACCGCGATCTGCTCGGAAAAGACATACCGCTGGGCAAGGATCTCGACAAAGCCCGGTTGAAATGGGCCGAGCTGGAAGCCAAGGAAAAGCCGCTCGACCTGCGCACCATGAAAGGCATCTTCGATCGGTACATCCGCGACGTGGTGCCCAAGAAGGCGCCGCGCACGCAGAAGGACAACTTGGCAGAGATCAAACAGCTGCGACCGATGTTTGACAGCGCGCCGATTGACTCGATCACTCCGGCGACGATTGCCGGATATCGTGATGCGCGATCGGCAAAGGTTCGGGCGAACCGCGAAATCGCTACCCTCTCCCATATTTTCAACATTGCCCGGGAGTGGGGCCTGACGACGAAGGAAAACCCCTGCCAGGGTGTGCGCAAGAACAAGGAAACGCCGAGGGACTATTACGCGAATGACGTGGTTTGGGAGGCGGTGTACAAGAAGGCAGCTCAAGAGCTGAAAGAAGCGATGGACCTGGCATATCTGACCGGTCAGAGGCCGGCAGACGTGCTGGTCATGAGGAAGGATGATGTTGAAGGCGGGTATCTGACCGTTCAGCAAAACAAGACTCAAAAGAAGCTTCGAATCCAGATCACGACCGGCGGGGAATCAAACAGCCTGGGCAAGCTGATCGCAGCAATCACAGAGCGAAATGCCCAACACGTTTCGAGTTACCTGATCATCAACCGGAGCGGTAAGCGGATGACGGCCACGATGCTCAGGAAGCGCTGGGACGCGGCGCGCGAAAAAGCAAAACAGGAGGCTTTCGAACAGGGTGATGAACTGTTGGCCAGCAGGATCGGAGAGTTCCAGTTCCGCGACATTCGACCGAAGGCAGCGTCGGAGATCAGTGATGTGGGCGACGCAAGCCTGTTGCTCGGGCACACGAAAGGCGACATCACCGAGCGGGTTTACCGTCGCGTCGGGGCCATTGCGAAGCCATCGAAATAGGCGAAAAATGCGTTCCATAACTCAAGAGGCGCCCCTTATAGAATGCGGTCTGTGGGGGTGCTGAAAATCGAAAGTAATGGAACGAAAAACAGCTACATATAGCAGCCCGTTTGAATCTATTCAACGGTCTTGAAAACCGTCGACTGTAACAGGTCCATGAGTTCGAATCCCATCGCCTCCGCCATCTTATGTACGACAAAGCCCTGATTATTCAGGGCTTTGTCGTTTCTGGGGGTTGAGGAAATCAATCGGCCGTCTCGTTTGGCACGGAAGCGTTCTCTGGGAGGCGTAAATGCCCTCCCGCCAAGCTTAACCAGCAAATAAAGGTCTGCCGAATCAAGCGGCATACGGAAAAACACGGATGACTTCTTTCAGAAATGCTGGTTTCTGGGGCAAAGTTTGGGCTTGTGCCTGGGTAATGTTCCTGCTGCTGAGTTCCGGCGATTCCGGCGCTAACTGGATGGATACAAGCTCATCCGGCCGCAAGCGCGTCTTCAGTCCTGGCTTTCTCGTGCTGTGCGTTTTTGTAGCTGTGATTGAGTTGATACTGCTCAACCACTTCTACGGTGCGCAAATGAACTGAAGACGAGATAGAGCATTCTTTCCACGCGGCTCGGCGTCATCACGCGGTGTTGCCTTCCTGATGCGGCAGATTTATCAGGCTTCAGTTCTTCCTGTTTTCACAGCAGCGTGAAAAACTGCGCGTTCTTTGTCACCCACTTTTTGCCTGCATTGATGGAACGGCCGATGGACATCATGGATACCCAGCAAGAAAACACCCTCGAAAAGTCACTCAGACTGGCGGCGGATGAACCCGCCCACCGACCTGATTTTTTCAAGACGCTGCTGAATTCGGAAATCTACGTCCTTGGCACCGCCGGCACTGGCGAAGGGCAAGTCAACCTTGAGGCAGGCAGCAACATCAGCATTGCGCACTGGCAAAAGCCCGACGGCTCCGCGGTCATCCCGTTTTTCACTTCGTTGCATACACTACAAAGATCCATAAACAGCGAGGAGTCCTATATAGAGATCCCGGCCAGATCGCTGTTTCAAATCACGCTGGGCACTCCTCTTTTCCTCAATCCGAAGTCTCCTTACGGGAAAGAATTTTTCCCCGAGGAAGTGCGCTACCTGCTCTCCGATGAGATCGGCCAGGGACCGGTGCAGCGCACGGTCGAAAAGGACACTCAGGTACTGCTCGGACAGCCGTCGCAATATCCCTCGAAGATGGTCAATTCGCTCAAGCAACTACTCGCCAGACATCGCAATGTGAAGCGCGCGTTTCTGGCATTGATGCATGACGCTTCGTCTGACCAAAAGCCTCATCTGATCATCGGGATCGAAGCGGACGGCGATTTTGAACAGGTCATGCGCGAAGCGGGCAGCGTTGCCGCGGACTTGGCTCCGGATGGCGAACCCGTTGACCTGTACCGCGTTCATGACGCAGATTCAGGCCTTAGTGATTACTTGCTCAAGCAAACCACGCCCTTCTATGAACGGAAGTCGGCAGGCTGGCTGCGTTCATTGTTTGGTTTTGACAAAGCATGAAGGAAGTCCAATTGCACGACTCCAAATATCTGGAAGACCTCCGCTCCCGCTTCAACGCTGGAGAGGAGCTGAACTATGTCTTTTTCTGGGGACACCAGCGAAGCAGGCACGGAGTCAGCGCTTCGTGCTTCAGCCAGTGGTTCGAAGCCGAATTTGTTGTCGACGGGCAACGCTACGCGACTGCCGAACATTTCATGATGGCAGAGAAAGCAGCCTTGTTCGGCGATCAGGACATTCGCGCTCAAGTGCTACGGGCGCCTACGCCCAACGCGGCCAAGGCGCTTGGCCGCAACGTGCGTGGATTCAACGAACACGATTGGTTGCAACAACGGTATGCAATTGTCGTCCGAGCCAACCAGGCCAAGTTCTCGCAAAACCCGGAGTTGAACGCATTCCTCAAGAATACCGGTTCTCGCATCATCGTTGAGGCCAGCCCGGTTGACAGCATCTGGGGCATCGGACTCGCCCAGGATCACGTAAACGCGAATAACCCCAACCTGTGGCAAGGTCTGAATCTGCTGGGGTTCGCGCTGATGCAGGTCCGCGACGAAACATGATTCGCCCACGTCGCAGTGGCGAACACCGCGACGGGCGTACCGCACAGAAGCCGGGCAACTTACGCGACCGCCCTCTCGTGCTCGCTTTTCCTTCGGGACGCTCAAACAATGAATGGGGGCGGACGCAGTTCCTGACGCGAAGAGTGCACCCTTTAACCAAACAGCAGAGCCACATCACATGCATTTCGTCCGCCACGGAGAGTACCTTGCCGCTTCACGTATTACTGGGCCTCGGCATAATCTCCTGCAACTGCGCCTAGGAGTTGGTGAGCAGCATGAGCCGATCTGTGAGTGTCTCCCGCCGCAGGGGGCATGTAATCACGAACCATTAGTTGAGGCTGTTATCGTTGCAAGCGTACTCGAAGGAACATCGGAGGCGAATCGACGCTTTGGCACCTCACATATCGTTACCCACATCCGGTACGCCCGAAATGACACCAAGCCTGAAGTAGTCTATGGCCTCTTGGCTCTCAAAATACTTGAGCAGTTGCATGTCGGCGGCACATTCGTTGAGGGCAGCAATACTACTTAGTCCTTACCTCAAGCAGACTTCTGGGCAGGTAGTTAAGAGGACTAGTACAGCGCGGCCCTAGAGTGGAGTTGCATTGAGTCGTCCCCAATTTCAGAGAGCCTCTCAGGCCTCAAGGATGTCTATCAAGATACTGTGAGAATGTCAGCTTGTGGCCGATTGCTGCCGTTCGCGACCGTCGGCTTTCGGCCAATAGCGGCCAGTCATCAAAGCCCCAAAAATGTCCCAAGGCGAATATCTAGTCACGCCAATCGGGCCCGTCATTGTGAGCAAGGCTAGAGGTTTCAACCATTTGCTAGCCGGAGGTAATCGCAAATAGATTTTTGCACAAATAGGCATCCTCTCTTGGGATGAAATCTTCGGGGCTTTCATTGCAGGAAAAAGCTTCGAAAACGTGGTTAATAATTTTTTTTGCTTGGTCCGTAGTAAGGACACGAATGTCTATCAGGTCAAGAAGAGCATCGGCTATCTCGTTTAAACTAATGCAGTATTCTTCAGCGGCAACCCTAAGCAGCGCTCGCATCTCCCTATATCTACTACCTGAATCTACATTGTTTTTCAGAAATTCAAGTGGCTCTTCCAGAATTTCAAAAGGATAAATCTTTTGATACCTGTCGCAGTATTCTATAAGGATCCGCCTAACCTTCACGCCATCAAATTTTTGAGAGCTAGCCCCTAACAGTGCATTAATTTTCGTATTAGCTATCCAGCTTTTCATCGCGAAATTTACCTTGCTTAGCGCTTATTTAAGGGACGTCGACTGGCGGATCTTGGCCGATTGCTGTCTGTCGTGAAGGGCTGCACCGGCACAAAGCTGACGGTAGGCTTTGCTCAGTTTCAGATTGAGCAAGCCGGTCTCTCCCCCAACCGCTCTACCAACCTTACGAGATAACCGTCGGGATCCTGGACGATGAATTCGCGCTGGCCTACTTCTACATTATCAGCCCGATACCAGGTGTCTTTGCATTCTCGATAGAGTGGAAATCCAGCCAGATCAAGTTTTTGGATGATGGGTGCGACAGCCTCAACATCAATCTGTAGGTTAATGCCCCTTCCAAACGGCTTAATCAACGGCGCAGCAAGCCATTGTCCCGCGTCCGAATCAATCTGCTCAAGCATCACTTGAGCACCATTCAAATCAAGGTATGCAAATCCGTCTTCCGGGCGTTGATAAGCTATTTTAAACCCTAAGCAAGAAACCCAAAAAGCTAGGCTACTATCCAGGTTGGTGACCATTAACTCCGGAACCAGTTTGTTACGCTCGAACATGAGATGACTTCCATTTCAAAATGCTAATTCGTGCAGGCGGCAGGTTCTGCACTTATGGCTTCGACGCCGCGACGTGATCGTGGCGAGCCCGATGATGCATGTTCGGGTTGGAATTATCGAGTCGCGTTGAGTGGCAGCTTTTGGCCGAAAGCGGTCTCTCATGAGCGGCTGGGTTCGGCCAAAAGCGGACGGTCAAGAGAGTGTCAGATTTTTTGTGTGCGAGCGGTGATGGCCTACCGTGACTCAGGCTTTCATTCGGCAGTCGCCACCTCCCCTTTTCCGGGACTGATGAGCAAACCTCATCAAGCTTTGCCGATTTACCCGTCTAGTCCTCAGTCGTTAGCGCGCTTACTGTTCTTCCCATGCCCAATGGAAGATCAACATGCACAAACGCACACTCGGCAACAGTTCACTCGAAGTATCCGCCCTCGGCCTCGGCTGCATGGGTCTGAGCCATGGTTATGGCCCGGCCACGGATACCGAACAAGCCATCGCACTGATCCGCTCAGCCGTTGAGCGAGGCGTCACCTTCTTCGATACCGCCGAATTCTACGGCCCCTATATCAATGAGCAAGTAGTCGGCGAGGCGCTGGCGCCAGTTCGCGACCAGGTCGTGATCGCCACAAAATTCGGCTTCGCCGTCGGCGCCGACAATACAAAGCAGACTCTGGACAGCCGCCCCGAACGTATTCGAATAGCCGTCGAGGGCTCGTTGCGTCGTTTGAAGACCGACTACATCGACTTGCTCTACCAGCACCGCGTCGATCCGAACGTACCGATCGAAGACGTAGCCGGCGTAGTGAAGGACTTGATTGGCGAAGGCAAGGTCAAGCACTTCGGCCTGTCGGAGGCCGGTGCGCAGACCATTCGCCGTGCGCATGCGGTGCAGCCGATCACAGCGCTGCAAAGCGAGTACTCACTGTGGTGGCGCGAGCCCGAGCAGGAAATCCTGCCGACGCTTTGGGATCTGGGCATTGGCTTCGTGCCGTTCAGTCCGCTGGGGAAGGGGTTTCTCACTGGCACGGTGACGGCTGAGACCACTTACGGCAGCGACGATTTCCGCAGCATCGTCCCGCGTTTCAGCCAATCGGCGCTCCAGGCCAATCAGGCGCTGGTGGTGTTGGTCCGTCAGATAGCCGCGCAGAAACAAGCGACACCGGCGCAGATCGCGCTGGCCTGGCTGCTCGCGCAGGCACCGTGGATTGTGCCGATTCCGGGCACGACCAAACTGCATCGCTTGGAAGAAAACCTCGGCGGCGCGGAGATCACGCTCGATGCGGCCGAACTCAAAGCGATTGATACTGCGCTGGGGCAAGTCCGCATCGAAGGCGAGCGCTACCCCGAATCCCTCAAGGCGCGTGTCGGCCGATGAGTAACGATTACGATCCGCTGCGGCGCACGGTGATCGCCGCATTGGCCAGCGCGCCACTGCTGTCGCTTGCCGACACGCAGAGTGCCGGTGAAACACCGCGTTCTGGCTCGCGCATTCTGGTCGCGTATTTTTCGCGCTCGGGCAATACCCGTGTAGTTGCCGGGCTGATCCAGCGTGGACTGGGTGCCGATCTGTTCGAGATTTGTCCGGCCCACGCTTACCCCGAGGACTATCTGCAAACCGTGGAGCAGGCCCGCCAGGAGCGTGACAGTGGCTTCGAGCCCGAGCTGCAGAACAAGGTTCATGCCCTCAGCGACTACGACACGATCTATCTCGGTTTTCCGATCTGGGGCGAAACCGCGCCGCCGGTCGTGCGCGCATTCCTCAGCGCCCACGACCTGACCGGCAAGACCCTCATCCCCTTCAACACCCACGGCGGTTACGGCTTGGGCAACAGCCGCAGTGTGCTGGTCAAGCACGCGCCGAAGGCCAAAGTGCTGGAAGGATTTGTGATGGAGGGTGAGCAGGAGCGCAAGACCATGGAACGCGTGAACGGCTGGCTGAACGATCACCCTCTCACGCATTAATCGAATTCTGTACGGAGTGACATCATGAAAAACCGCACGTTGGGCAATGGCCTGGAAGTGTCTGCATTGGGCCTTGGCTGCATGAGCATGACGTCGGCCTACGGGCCGGCAGCCGACCAAGCCAGCATGATCAAGCTGATTCGTTCGGCCCACGAGCAAGGCGTCACCTTGTTCGACACCGCCGAAGCGTATGGCCCGTTCGCCAATGAAGAGCTGCTGGGCGAGGCCTTGCAGCCGATCCGCGAGCAGGTCGTCATCGCCACCAAGTTCGGCTTCGATATCGACCCGATCACCGGCGCACGAGGCGGCGGCACCAATAGCCGGCCGGAGCGTATCCGCGCCGTCGCCGAGGCGTCATTGAAGCGCTTGCGTACCGATCACATCGACCTGTTTTATCAGCACCGCGTTGATCCGCAGGTGCCCATTGAAGACGTCGCCGGCACCATCAAGGAATTGATCACCGAGGGTAAGGTCAAGCATTTCGGCCTGTCTGAGGCAGGTGTGGAAACCATCCGCCGGGCCCACGCGGTACAACCGGTCACGGCGGTACAGAGCGAATACTCGCTGTTCTGGCGCGGCCCGGAACTGGAGCTGCTGGCGGTGCTGGAAGAACTGGGGATCGGCTTCGTACCGTTCAGCCCGCTGGGCGCCGGTTTTCTCACCGGTCAAATCGATGAGCACACGCAGTTCGACGCCAGCGACTTCCGCAACTTCGTCCCGCGTTTTTCCCCCGAAGCGCGCAAGGCCAACCTGGCGCTGGTCGATGTGGTGAAAGTCGTCGCTGAGCGTAAGCACGCGACACCTGCGCAAGTCGCGCTAGCCTGGTTGCTCGCACAAAAACCGTGGATTGTGCCGATCCCTGGCACGACCAAACCCCATCGACTGCAAGAGAATCTGGGCGCGGTCGAACTGCAATTGACCGGCGACGATCTGCGCGTGATCAACGAGCAGATCGCGCAGATTCAGGTGCACGGTGAACGCCTGCCGGAATCGGCACTGAAAATGACCGGACTCTGAGTCTGCCCAACGCGGCGCCACGGGCGGCGCCGCTTTTCTTGTCTGACCGGAGAACCAATCCGATGAACCGATTGATTGCGCCACTCGTTGCTTTGTCACTGATGGCGGCAGAGTCCCAGGCCGCCGGCGAAATCCGCATCACGCCAAACGGCGCGCAGCCCTCGGTCAAGGGCGCGGCGCAAAACTTTACCGGCACGGTGCGCGTTGATGGCCTGTTCAAAGGTGAACCGCCGGCGCGCATCGGCGGCGGCACAGTGACCTTCGAGCCGGGCGCACGCACGGCGTGGCACACCCATCCGCTGGGGCAAACGCTGATCGTCACTGCCGGCGTCGGCTATGTGCAGCAAGAGGGGGGCGCGCGTCAGGAGATCCGTCCGGGCGACAGTGTCTGGATTCCACCGAACACCCGTCACTGGCATGGCGCCACGGCCAGCAACGGCATGACCCACATCGCCATCGCTGAAGCCGAGGACGGCCAGACCGTCACTTGGGCAGAACAGGTCTCGGATGCGCAATACGCCGGTAAATGAAGTTACGGAATGTGTCGAAGGTGCGCTGCCGGCACGTTGGGGGCAATCGGCTAGTCGACGTCTAAGCCCCGAATCTGCGGGGTTGCGTCGGGATTTCTGCGATGACTGCTCCGTCGATTCATGAGTTCGGCTCAAGAACCCATGCGCAATATCAGGGTTAATCGCCATAACCAACCTCCGTACGATTCAGCGACACCGCAGCGCCCCGCAATGGATGGAGCCCTTCACGATGATCACTGACACCCGCAACAGCACTGCACTCCCTACACTCATGGCGCTCTGCCTTGGCGTCGGGGCGATGTTCAGCGTCACCACTCAAGCAGCCGAGGCTTCGCCCACCATGACCAGCACACCCGCCAGCGCAGCCAGCTTGTCGAGCCAGCAACAAGCCATTCCACTGATCGCGGCGTTCATGGCGACCAGCGACATGCCCAACCTCAACACGGCGCTCAACCAAGGGCTTGATGCCGGCCTGACCATTAGCGAAACCCGCGAAGTTCTCGTGCAGCTCTACGCCTACGTCGGCTTCCCGCGCAGCCTCAACGCCTTGAATGAATTGATGACCGTGGTGCAGGCGCGCAAACAACGCGGCCTTGACGATGCGCCGGGACGTGAGCCGAACCGGGCGATTCCGGTCGGGGATGAGCTATTGGCAGCGGGTATGGCGAATCAAACGAAAATCTCCGGCGCCCCGGTCAAAGGCCCGGTGTTCGAGTTCGCTCCGGTGATCAACCGGTTCCTGCAAACCCATCTGTTCGGCGACATTTTCGAGCGCGACAACCTCGACTGGCAAAGCCGCGAACTGGCGACAGTCGGGGCGCTGGCAGCGACCCCGGGCGTGGAATCGCAACTGCGTTCGCACATGGCGGCGAGCCTGCGCGTCGGGCTGAGTGCGGCACAGTTGCGCCAGGTCACCGAGCTGCTTGAAAAGCATGGCGATACACAGACTGCCAAGCGGGCAAGCGCAGCGCTGACCCTAGCGCTCGCACCAGCGGGGAAATGACATGAAATCTGCAAAGCATTTACTGAGCGTCACGCTGCTGAGCCTGTTGGCGGCCTGCGCGAACCACTCCGAAGGCCCGCTGCTGATCCAGAAACAAGGCAGCTTCGCCGCCGGCGGAACGATGATCACGGCACCGGGCACCTTCAACCCGCGCCAACCGATGACACCCAACGGCCAGACCTACCACGGGGACCACGCCTACGCCTTCTATCAAATCCCGGCGGACGCGCGAAAGCTGCCCATCGTCATGTGGCACGGCGCGGGTCAGTTTTCCAAGACCTGGGAAACCACCGCCGATGGTCGCGAGGGTTTTCAGAACATCTTTCTGCGCCGCCACTACGGCGTCTATCTGATCGATCAGCCCCGGCGTGGTGATGCCGGGCGCAGCATGGTCGAGACCACCATAAAGCCTGTGCCGGACGAACAACTGTGGTTCAACCAGTTCCGCATCGGGCTTTGGCCCCGCTACTTCAACGGCGTGCAAGTGGCACAGGACGCCCAGACCCGCGAGCAGTTTTTCAGGGCAATGACGCCGAACACCGGGCCGTTTGACATGGGCGTGGTCTCCGATGGTGTGTCGGCGCTGTTCGACAAAATCGGCCCCGGCATCCTGTTTACGCATTCTCAGGGTGGCGGGCCGGGCTGGTTGACGGCGATCAAGAACGACAAGGTCAAAGCCATCGTGGCGTTCGAACCGGGCAGCAGTTTCGTATTTGCTGACGGTGAAGTGCCGGCGCCGATTCCCAGCGCATTCGACACGGTGCAAGGCGCAGCGGTGCCGATGGAGCAATTCATGGCACTGACGCGCATTCCGATCCTGATCCTGTACGGCGACAACATCCCGGAACAGGCAGTCGATCTGCCCGCTCAGGACAGTTGGCGCGCACGCCTGAAAATGGCCCGGTTCTGGCGTGACGCGGTCAATCGCCATGGCGGTGATGTGCGATTGATACACCTGCCGGAGATTGGCATTCACGGCAATACCCATTTCCCCATGTCGGATCTGAACAACGTGCAGATCGCTGACCTGGTCGCGCAGTTCCTCAAAGAAAAACAGCTGGACTGACCCAAATACTTTTGCAACTGCCGCCTTTTTTTGCTCAGGAGCTTCACGTGAAGAACACTCTCAAAGCCACGTTCATGTCGGCATTGGTCGGCCTCTCGGCAGGCGAAGCCTTGGCCGCCGACTACAAGAAGAACCCGTTCACCCTCGCCTACGACGGCGCGATCACCCGCAACGAACCGGGCAAGGTCAACATTCACCCGGTCAGCTATAAGCTCAACGGTCTGGACATCGCCGCCAACGTCTACACTCCTGCCAACTACGACGCGAAGAAGAACTACCCGACCGTGGTGGTTGCGCATCCGAATGGCGGCGTAAAAGAGCAAGTCGCCGGTCTGTATGCCCAGCGCCTCGCCGAACAGGGCTACATCACCATCACGGCCGATGCGGCCTATCAGGGCGCCAGCGGTGGTCAGCCGCGCAGCATCGATAAACCGGCGTATCGCATCGAAGACATTCACGGCATGGCCGATTTCATCAGCCAGTTCGCTGGTGTGGATGACAATCGCCTGGGCCTGCTCGGCATTTGTGGCGGCGGTGGTGATTCGTTGGCGGCGGCGCAAACCGACAAACGCTTCAAATCCCTGGCGACGGTGAGCATATTCAACTCGGGTCGAGTACGCCGCAACGGCTACAACGACTCGCAAATGGACAGCATTCAGCAACGTTTGCAACAGGCATCAGTAGCGCGCGCGCAAGAGGCAGCGGGGGGCGCAGTGTTGTATTCGGGGGATGCCAACCTCACCGACGAGCAGATTGCCGAACTGCCTTTCGAACTGTATCGCCAAGGTTATGAGTACTACTGGAAAACCCACGCGCACCCGAACTCGACCTTCAAATACACCACCAGCAGCCTTATTGACCTTATGCGTTTCGACGCCACCGACCATATCGAGTTGATCAATCAACCCTTGCTGATGATCGCCGGCAGCAAGGCCGACAGCCTGTACATGACCCAGGATGCGTTCCCGAAAGCCATCGGCACCACTGACAAGGAAGTGTTCATCCTCGATGGCGCCACACACATCGAAACCTACTGGGTGCCGCGTTATGTCGATGCGGCGATCGGCAAACTGACGGATTTTTACGCACGCACCTTGTGATCAGCGCGCCAAGGGTCGCGCATCCGTGCGCGACCTGCTTTCATGGAATAATCACGCGCTCCTCATGAGAGGTACTCATCAATGTCCCGCCCCAATCTCAACGACCTGCAAGCCTTCGTGGTCATCACCCGCGAAGGCAGTTTTACCCGTGCTGCCGCGCAACTGGGCGTTTCGCAGTCGGCGCTGAGTCACACCATGCGCGCCCTAGAAACTCGGCTGGGCGTGCGCCTGTTGACGCGAACCACACGCAGCGTTTCGCCGACCGAGGCCGGCCAGCGCTTGTATCAGTCGATGGCGCCGCGCTTCGATGAGATCGAACTGGAACTGGCTGCTGTCAGTGAGTTTCGCGACACGCCGGCCGGCAACGTGCGGATCTCGGCGTCCGAACATGCAGCCAACAATATCCTCTGGCCGAAGCTGCTGAAGGTGTTGCCCGACTACCCGGACATCAAGGTCGAAATCACCGTCGACTACGCCCTCTCCGACATCGTCGCGCAGCGTTATGACGCAGGTGTGCGCCTGGGTGAACAGGTGGCCAAGGACATGATCGCCGTGCCGATCGGTCCATCCTTGCGTATTGCAGTTGTCGGCTCGCCTCAGTATTTCCGGCATCGGCCTTACCCGATGGAACCGGGAGATCTGGCGGCACACAACTGCATCAACCTGCGCCTGCCGACTCACGGCAGCCTGATGCAATGGGATTTCGAAAAGGATGGCCACGAACTCAAAGCTCGCGTCGAAGGCCAATGGACATTCAACAGCAGCGTGCCAATTCTGCGTGCGGCCGTGGCGGGATGTGGCTTGGCTTTCCTGCCAGAGGACATGGTGGCGAAGGAGCTTGGCGACGGTAGCCTTGTGCGGGTGTTGGAAGATTGGTGCCAACCCTTTGCCGGCTACCATCTCTACTACCCCAATCGTCGCGAACACTCATCAGCGTTTGGCGTTGTAGTTGAAGCGTTACTCTACAGGGGCTGAGACATCGACCTTCAAGGCGTCTGAATTTTTTCCGCCCCCTCATAACCGTGAATGAGCAGATGATTTTGATCGACTGCTTCGGGCGCGACCGACTGCAATGGGTGGTTTACTGCTCATTATGAATGGCAGCTATTGGCCGAAAGTCGCCGTTCGTGAGCGGCAGCTATCGGCCAGAAGCGGTCATTTCAAGACTCAAGCAGCATGCCTATATGTGAAAACAAGGCTCATTACATCTACATACATTTCGATCACTCGCCCTTGGTTGCGAGTGATACTGCCTTCTCAGGTCGAAACGCTAGTCAGAGTAGACAACTTACGCACCTCGACGTCACCACTACAAAACCACCCCCTGCATCCCCTGTGCGGGATGCTTTAGCACCAGACTCGGCTGCACACCGACACTCTTCATCAATTTGATACGACACCGATGCGCTGTAGGTTCGGTTCCTTCTTCACAAGCATAACTTGATTGCTGAGCATGAATTGATGGTCGAAGGTACACTTTCAGATGAGATTGGGTTTGCCCTAATCACGAGGGCTCGATCGATCAGCGAAATAGGTGAAGCAATTGTCCCGAATAGCTGGATACTTACAGATACGGGGTACGTCCCAATGGAGTTTTCTGCGACCCATCTCCTGAATGATCCAACGTTTAATCCCATCAGCCACAATAAATTTTTCGATGAATTGGCTTCAAAGCTTCGTGAACTGGGCCTATCTAACATACTTGGTCCTGCTTTGGCCTCAAGCTCTTTCGTGGAATCCCATCGACCTAGTGATTCCTCAATGATGATCGAACTAAGCGTTTTCGACGATAGAGCAAACGTTCTTCGATTTGTAACCGACCAAGTTTCGGAAGGCGATTTCATTGAAACTTATTGGCTTGCCGGCCCAGAGTCTGACGACATAAATCATCCCAGAGATCCAAAGCCTGACACTGCGCAGCCTCTACGTACATGCAAGCGTATTTGCCCGTCGGTTCAGAATCCACCCGTCCACCAAGGAACCTACCAACATTCATCGTCATAAAAACTTTTCATTACAGCAACGGCCGGCATGGGGCTCTTCATGAGAGCGAGTGTGCGCTGCACGTTGCAGCGACACCGCTTGAGTAACCCACGTGATGGGCACCTGGGTGGTGCGGAGACCTGATCCAGGCCACCCGCCGCCCTGCCGAGGGAGCTATGCAATCCGTGGCGCAGGTCCGCTTCTGGCCGTTTTCTGCCCTCCACGAACCCCACAGATCGGCCATTAGCCGCCACTCACAGGCAAACTCGCTTTTTTGTAGCAATCAAACCAATAGCGATCTCCTTCAACAGCGCGGCCATGGCCTGGGACGCCTTCGCCGCCTGCCTCAGTTATACCCTCCTGTCCACTGGAACCAACTGGGGGTTCAAGGATGCTGATGTCCCGATTTCCGAACGACTGCGTGTCAACTCGCCTGAGTGTATACGTGAGTATCGTCAACGCAGGATTGGGCATCGCGCAGGGGCCGGGGGCGAGCGAAGAAGAAATCAGTCAGCGCCTGCATCCTTCACGTCGATTTGCGTAATACCCACCAGGCTGGCCTGCTCCAGTATCTCTTCAGCAGTCGAGTCAGCTGTTGGCATGATCAGACTGTTCTCAGCATCCCCAAAATGCAGTTCCAGCAGATGCATGGCAGCGTCGTGAATGGAGAGCTTCGACTGCTGCAACGCGAGTTGATGCATACGGGACTCGCCGTTGAACAGATACTCGATGGTGTAGTTGCGCATTGATAACCTCAAAATCAGAGTGGCAGACAACTACCCTGACTTACCGGTCAATCGTTAGTTCAAGCGGATAAATGTTCTGCAGCTCAACTGCGAGAAAGCGTTTTCAGCCGCTCGACCAAAGCCGCTTCAAAAATGACGTACAGCCTTTCAGCATCGCCGGCACGCAGAACCTCGCTGGTTTCCAGCCCAAGCACGAAGCCATCCGCACGAGCCCCCGCCTTCACGGCGATGATCATCGAGTCTGCCCGGACAATCTGCGCCAGGAGCCGATCAGCTTCACGTTGCATCTTTTCGCTCAACACTACGCCTTCCACTTTCCTCACCTTTCATTCAATGCGACATCCAACATTTATGAGATCAAGGCTACGCCGCCGATAACGGCGCCTCAAGCCACACGCCAATGACGCTTCGCTATTGCAGCCATCAGGAACCTTTGATGTGAACGAATCCATTTTGTTTAGTATCAAAATGGGCAGTTTCAAAAGCGTTTAGCAGTCGCCAACTTAAAAAATCATGACCGGAGAACAATGCATGCCCCTCAGTGACACCATTGACAGAGCGTTGCTAAGCGCAGAGGAACGTTCCTCTATCGCTGAAATTGAAGCTACAACCAATATTCTGCAGCTTGTTACACGCATGACCGGGACGCGGTTCGCGGCGATCGCAAAATTCACCGACACGGACTGGATCGTCTGTTCCGCCTACGATCCGATCGAACTTGGGATCAACTCCGGCGACACGCTGGAATTGGAGACCACGCTGTGCAGCGAGTTTCGCAGAGACCCTCAGGTGCTTTTCGTGCCGCAGATAAGTCGCGACGGCAGGTTTTCCACACGTCCCGTGGTGAAGCAATATTTGATTGAAAGCTACGCAGGCGCGCCCATTTTCCTTCCTGACGGACAACTTTGGGGCGCGCTGTGTGCGTTGGACTCCAGGGCGGTGATTTTCGATGACCCGGATCTGGCAGACACGTTAGGCCTGTTCGCGAGACTGATCGGCTGTATCTTTTACGCGAATCTGACGGAGGCCGGCAGCGGCTACAGCAAAAACGTTTCAAGCGTTATCGGATAAACAAGAAACAGCCCTGAATATTCAGGGCTGTTTCATTTGTGGCCTGTGAGAATTTTGCTCCACCCTGCTACAAGGTGTAGGAAACGCCGACCTGCACGGTTCGCGGCGCCCCCGGGTAGGCATAGACGTTGCCGAATGCGCCCTCTTCATAATCTCGGTCAAAGAGGTTTTTCACGTCGAGATTAAGCCGCACCTTGTCATTGATCTTGTAGAAGCTGAGCAAGTCGACAACGGTATAGCTGCCCATCGAAAACGCGGTGTTGGCAGTTTGACCAGCGCGCTCGTCGACGTACTTGAGGCCAGTGCCCAGGCCCAGTCCCTTGAAGGTGCCGTCCTGGAACTCATACATGTTCAGCAGGCTGAAGCTGTTCTTCGGGATATTCATCAGCCGCGTGCCAGAGCGCAGCACATTGTCCTTGGTCACTTCGGCATCGACATAGGCGTAGCCACCCATCACCCGCCATTCGGGCGTCAGGTTGCCGGCCACGTTGACGTCGAATCCACGGCTGCGCACCTCGCCGGCCGCAACGCTGAAGGTCGAGTCAACCGGGTCGGTGGTCAGCACGTTACGTTTTTCGATCTGATAGATCGCCGCGTCGACGCTCAACTGCTGATCCAGCGCTTCCCACTTGAGTCCCATTTCATAGGACTTGCCCTTCTCTGGCTCGAACCCTCCGCCCTGGCGACTGGCGCCGGTGTTCGGCTTGAAAGAGCGCGCCGTGTCGGCATAGATCGCCAATGTCTCGGTCAGGTCATAGGTCACGCCGATGCGCGGAGTCACCGCGTTGTCACTGGCCTGCCAGCTCTTGCCACCGGGCACGTAAGTTTCGTAGTCATGTTCGAAGCGCTCGAAACGCGCCCCGGCCAACACCTTGAGTTTATCGGTCAACGCCACCTGATCCTGCACGAACGCGGCATACGTCTTGAGGTTTTCCTTGTCGTGCGTCGGCGTGCGGGTGAGCGCCGGGCGCGGCTGGCCGTAGACCGGGTCGAAGATGTCGATCGGGTACGCACCGACAGCGCCGCTGGAGCGCTGGATGATCGACTTGTAGTCGTAATCCTCGTACTCGATGCCGGTGAGCAACGTGTGCTGCAAACCCGCGGTAGCGAAATGCCCGGTCAGATTGAGCTGGGTATCCTTGTCGGTCCACTCCAGCTTGCGGTAGTTGAAATTGCGCCCGAGGGTGCGGCCGTCATCGGCAATGCCATTGGCCTCGATTGCGTTGCCCTTGAGCGAACCGTCGAGCCACTGGAAACCGCCGCCGAGGGTCCAGTCGTCATTGAGCATGTGCTCGAAACGCATTTGCGCCATGTTGTTGTCGTTATGCAGTTTGCCAGCGTCTTTTTCACCGAAAAAACTGTCGCGCGAAGCGGTTCCCGTCTGTTTTGCGTAACGGGTAAGGCCGCGATCCAGCGGCGCGTTGTTGCGCATGAAATCGCCTTCGAAAATCAGCTTGGTCGCGTCGGTTGCCTGCCAGGTGAGCACCGGTGCGATGCCGTAGCGCTCGGTTTCGACATGATCGCGGAAGGTGTCGCCGCCCTCGCCCACAACGTTCAAGCGATAGGCCAGACGCCCTTCTTCGTCGAGCGGGCCGGAAGCGTCCAGCGTGCCGCGTTTCATGCCCTGATCGTTGAGTTGGCTGCCCAGGGTGACGCTGCTTTCAGGCAACGGCTGCTTGGACACCACGTTGAAGGTGCCGCCAGGATCACCCCGACCGTAGAGCATGGTGGCCGGGCCGCGCAGCACTTCGAGGCGTTCGATTGTGTTGGCATCCGGCATGTTCGGATAGCCGCGGTTGATCGGGAAACCGTTGCGATAGAACTCGCCGGTGGTGAAGCCTCGCACGGTAAACGTGGTCAGGCCCTGACCACCAAAGTTGTTCGCCCGCCCCACGCCGCCGGCGTAGTCCAGCGCGTCCTGCAATCGGGTGGCGCCCAGATCTTCGACCGCATCCTTCGAGACCACGCTGATCGATTGCGCAGTTTCGTGGATCGAGGTGTCGGTGCGCGTGGCGCTGGCCGAGCGCGTCGCGCGATAACCCTGCACCGGGCCGTCCGCCCTTTCGTAATTCGCCGTACCGATGACATCGGTTGCGTCCAGCTCCAGCGTTGAGGGTGATGCCCCCGTTTGATCAGCCCATGAGGCAGGCGACAATGCTTGCAGCACACAAATGGAAAGCAGGGTTCGACGCATGGAGAGGGAAACCTTTACGAATAGGCCAATGCAGGGGGTGAATCCGCCAAAAAACTCCCGCGCATGCTATACAAAATTATTCGCAATTAATACAAATTCCCATTAACGGCGTTATCCCTGGTAAGGGAGACACCGTCGCTCTGCACCCTGCCCCGCGAATTTTTATGTTCCGCCCGAAAGCCCCTCGGTGGCCTGGACGAACCTCGCCCCGGCCTTGCGCACCAACTGGCGCCATTCAGTTGCTGTAATCAGCCTTTGCTGTTCCATGCTATCGGCCATTTTCAGCAACTCGTCGTATTGATCCTCGGCGTCCATACGGATCGCTGGCTCTTCCAGTAATTTTCGCCAGGCGGCCAACGCCTGCTCTTTCCCATCGTCGCTCATGGTCATTACCCCGGGTGACTTGTAAGTCGGTAGAGGGCTGCGGTTCTGGAGTGTTCAGCGGCGGCGACTGATGGCGCGACGGATGGTTTTCGTTGCGGCCTCGATAAATGAAGCGGCCAGTCGGACTCGACGACGCCCGGGCACACCACCGTGACGCGGATCTTGTCCGTTTCCTGGCACAAACCATCCGAGATAGCGCGGGCTGCGAGCTCGGCGAAGGGCTGGATGGGGCGAGTGCCTGCCATCGAGTGGGCTACGAAAGCCCGTCGCAATTCAGTCGCCAGTTTGGGTGTCCGCCATCAAAAGACACCCAGCGGGTTCCCACCCGGCATGAAAGTCAGCCTGACGGCGATCTATCGGATTAACGCCCACCGATCACTTCACAAACCGGTTACGCCCCAGCGTCTTGGCGTTATACAGCGCCTGATCGGCGACCTCGATCAACCCTTGCAAGGATTGCAGTTGCGCCCCCGAGGCCGTAGCGATGCCGATACTCACACTCAGCCGGCCGAATGGGCTGGACGGGTGTGCGATGTTCGCTTGCTCCAAGCGTTCGAGGATCAACTGCGCGACCACTGCAGCACCGTCACTGTCGGTGGCCGGCATGATCACGCTCAGCTCCTCGCCGCCGTAACGCGCCACCAGATCCGACGGGCGCCGCACACAACCTTCGAGGATTGTCCCGACCTTCTGCAGGCAGGCATCGCCGGCGACATGCCCGAACGAATCGTTGAACAGCTTGAAGTAATCGATATCGATCATCAGCAGCGCCAGCGTCGTGCCGTCACGTTGTGCGCGCCGGGCTTCCATGGCGAGGCTCTCATCGAAGCAGCGCCGGTTGGCCAGACCGGTCAAGGCGTCCTTCATCGCCAGTAACTCAAGCTGACGATTGGAGGAAAGCAACTGCTGCTGCGTCCCGCGCAATTGATCTTCAGCCCTGGTACGCCTGCGAATATCGAGAATCAGAAACCAGCCGATGAGCCCGGTAAGCCCCAGCAGCCCCGTGACCACCACTGCCGACAGCCAGGCTTCCATGCGCCACGCAGCAAGGGCTTCGCGTTTGCCGAGGGCGACGGTGGTGATCAGCGGCAGCCGGTCACTCTTGCGGAAAGCGTAGAGCCGCTCGACGCCATCGAGGCTGGAGGTAAACGACGCGGTACCGACGGATCGATCGACCAGATACTTCGCATAGATGGGCGACTTGGAAAAATTGCGGCCCATGTCCTGCTCACGGAAGGGATAGCGCACCAGCAACGTGCCGTCGGTGTAGGACAAGCCGATGGCCCCCTCCTGCCCGACGTCGATCTTGCCGAACAGGCGCAGGAAGTTTTCGATTCCCAGGGTCACCGCCACCACACCGGCAAACTCGCCGTGCGCGTCATTGAAACGGCGACTGACGGTGATCACCCACTCCTGATTGGAGCGGCTCTGGATCGGCGGACCGATAAAGGTCTCGCGGCTCGGGTCGTCACGATGATGGGTGAAGTAGACGCGATCACTGCTGTTGGCCCCGGCCGGAATCGGTCGGTTGGACGACATCAGCCAACGGCCCTGGTTGTCGTAGATGGTGATGCCGCTGAGCTGCGGCATCAGCGGTTCCTGACGATTGACCAGTGCGCTCAGACGCTGGATCTGCGCGGGGCCACTGCCTTCGGTTTCCAGACGTTCGACGATCCCGAGCAGCAGCAACGAACTCTGGCGAACGATCCCTTCGGAATAAGTCGCCAGCGCCTGGGTCAGGTTCAAGCCATGAACGTTGACTTCCTCCAGTGCGCGCTCTCGAGAGGCCAATACTTTCCACACCGTCAGTGACCCGAGGGAACAACCGATCACCAACAACAAAAGCACAACCAGGCGGGTATCACGCTTCACATTACTACCTTTGGGAAAGTCCGGTTTCCGTTCCTGCGGCGGGTCGACCGACTCGATGACTGCAGCCGCGTGTCCTTGTCGCGCGCAAGGATACAAGCAGCACTGGCTTGCTGCAGCAACAGATTATGTCGCGCAAAAAAGACATACTTCCGATTTGCGCTGCGTCGTCCGGAAAAAGCGTGCTAAAGACTTCAGGACAGGATTTGCGCTTGGCGAAACAGCGACAAGAATGCCAGACCAAACCATCGCCAGGCTTTCAGAATCCGCTTGGCGCCACACGCCTGAAGCCAACTTTCTGACGCCTGTTTCACGACCCTTTCGTGATGTGTTGCCAAGCATAAAATTTTGGCACTTTTGCACAACAAGTTGACATCCAAAAGCATGCCACGGGCCACCGATATCATTAGAGTATGCGCCCTTAAAAAGGAAAGGACTCTTGATGACTCAGTCACTCTCACGGCGCGTTGTGGCGATTACCGGCGCCCTGGGGAATCTCGGCGAGACCCTGGCGGACATGGCCGCAGCCCAGGGCGCGGATCTGGTGCTGATCGATCAGGCGACGATGGCGATGCCCAGTTCCCACAATCGACTGGTCCTGTCCGGCATCGATCTGACCTCCCTTGCCGATTGCCAGGCAGTCGCCCACCAGATCAATCGCTATTTCGGACGCCTCGACGCCCTGGTCAACGGCGCCGGAGGCTATGCGTGGGAGCCGTTGCTGGGCAGTGCGATAGAGGCCTGGGATCGGCTCTACTCGCTGAACCTTCGAACCGCATTGAACGCCAGCAAAGCCTTGCTGCCATTGCTGCTGCAATCCTCGGCGGGACGCATCGTCAATATCGGATCGAGCATGGCGGCGAAGGCCGGGCTGGGCATGGGCGCTTACGCCGCGTCGAAATCCAGCGTTTTGCGCCTAACCGAAAGCCTCGCCGAAGAACTCAAGGACATGAGCATCACGGTCAATGCCGTGTTACCGAGCGTGCTCGACACCCCGCAAAACCGTGAAGCCATGCCCGACGCCGAGCATCAGCGCTGGGTGACGCCCGCTCAACTGGCGGCGGTCATTCTGTTTCTGATCTCGGAACAAGCGTCGGCCGTCACTGGCACCGGTATTCCGGTGATCGGGCGCATGTAGGGTCTATTGACGCCGCGCGCCTTGGCGACGTCGCTTTCTTCACCTTTCGGAAAAGCAAGATCACCGGATTACCGGACTTCCCCTCCCCCCATGCGACCCGCCACTTCCAGCGCTGCTTTCGTTAACCACGTCCTTGATGTCGCCGAGCAATACGGCTGCGATGGCGATTGGCTTTTGCAGCAGACCGGACTCTCACGCGAGCAGTTGTCTGACTCGATCGTGCGCATTCCCATGCGCCAACTGCGTGCCTTGCTGGAACTGGCGGCGCTCAGCAGCAACCTGCCGCATTTCGGCCTGCTGGTCGGCGCCGCCGTACGCCCGGGCACCTACGGCGTGCTGGGTTATGTGCTGATGACCAGCGCGACACTAGGCGAGTCGCTGAACATGATTCTGCGTTTCGGCAAGATCGTTTACGACAGTCCGTCCAGCCAGACCCGAATCGTCATCGGCGACGGCCGCGTGACTCTCGAAGATCAACGTATCAGTGAACTGGAGCCCTATTGCGCCCTGCATCAGGAAGCGCTGATGGTCGGCTGGGCAGCGTTCGGCCGCTGGTTGATCGCGAGTCATCAGCCGATGCTGGAAGTCCGGATGATGCATTCGGCGGTGGGCGAACCGGCGCTGTATGAACACTTCTTTGGCTGTCCGGTGCAGTTCGAGGCCGGTTGCAATGCACTGGTGTTTGCCGAGTCGACGCTCTCGACGCGGATCCAGGGCGCCGACCCGCGCATGCATCGCAGCATGCTGCTGGAGGCGGACTGGCAGTTGTGCCTGTCGTATCCGGCGTTTTCGGTCACAGATCGATTGCGCGCGCTGCTCACCGAGCAATTGCCGACCGGTGATTTCAGCCTGAAAAGCCTGGCCCGACAATTGGCGATTTCGCCGCGCACCTTGCAGCGCAAACTGGCCGCCGAAGGGGAAAACTTCAATCAGGTGCTGGAAACCATGCGCATGGAACTGGCCGACCATTACCTGCGCCGCACCGAGACCAGCATCATGAACATCGCCCTGATGCTGGGTTACTCGCAGGCCAGTTCTTTCAGCCATTCCTTCCGTCAGGCCCGCGGGATTTCGCCGGTGGATTACCGCAAGTTGCTGCGCGCCCGATGAAGCGTCACTGGCCTATAGCTTGATTGGCCTGCGCTAAACCAGTGGACCTGACACCACTCGATTAAAACCGTGGGAGCGGGCTTGCTCGCGAAGAGGCCGTGTCAGCCAATTCATATGCTGACTGACACACCGCCTTCGCGAGCAAGCCCGCTCCCACATTAGTCTGTGCTAAGCCAGTGGTTCTGACACCAACCACAGGGGTCGGTCTGTGGCTGGCAGTAGAAACAGCGCGGGTTATTTGACCAGGCGTTTTTCCCTGGACGGGCGATAACCGAAAAACGCGCTGTAGCACTTGCTGAAATGGCTCGGCGAAACGAAACCGCAGGCCACCAGCACTTCCATCTGCGACAGCTCGGTGTGTTGCAGCAGGCGCCGGGCTTCGGTGATGCGCAATTCCAGATAATAGCGCTGCGGTGTGGTGCCGAGTTGCTCCTTGAACAAACGCTCCAGCTGCCGCCGCGAGCGACCGGCATACACTGCCAGTTGCTCCAGCTCCAGCGGCTCCTCGAGGTTGGCGTCCATCAGTTTGACCACCTCGCGCAACGGCGCGCTGACGCAGAGGTTTTCATCCGGTTTGATCCGCCGGTACCGCGACTCCTCGAACGCCAGAATGTCCTCGATGCCTTCGACCAGCGCCTTGCCGTGCAGGCCCTTGATCCAGTCCAGCGCCATATGGAACGCCCCGGACGGACTCGACGCGGTGAGTCGATCACGATCAATCACATACGGCTCGCTGCTGACCTGAGTGGCTTTGGCAATCTCCGTAAGCGCCGGACGATGTTCCGGGTGGATCGCACAACGATAGCCATCAAGGAGCCCAGCGCGGCCGAGAAACCACGCACCGTTCCACAAACCGGCCAGACTGACCCCGCGCTCCGCCGCCGAGCGCAGCAGGCTGTTCAACTCCTCGCTGGCCTTCAGCTCAGTGCGGTAGCCGCCGCACACCACCAGCAAGTCCAGATCCGCAAGGCTGGCGGCGTCAATCCGCGCATCCGGGCGAATCACCAGCCCCAGATCGCTGATCACTTCACCCTCACCCAGCCCGAACGTGCGCGAGCTGAACAGTCCGGCGCGCAACAGGTTGGCGGTGATAATGGTGTCCAGCGCCTGAGTGAAGGCCGGCAGTGAAAAGTGCTCCAGCAACAGGAAACCGGTGCGGGTGATGCGGGTCTCGGCGGCTTGCTCATTCAGATAGCGGAGGTTTTTACCCTTCATGCCTCCGCTGAATTGACGTCGTTCGATCAAGGTCTGGCCCATCGGTCATGTTGTTATGCGCCGATAGTTGGCTTGATGGGCCAAAGAGTCAATCACGCTTGCGGCTGATGACTGGTCACGCAGTGAATCCCGCCGCCGCCGGCAGCGATCGCATCGATGTTCAGCAGCTCGACTTTGCGCTGCGGGTACAGCTTCGACAGCAGGTCATAAGCCTTTTTATCCGCCTCCTTGTCGCCGAACTCCGGAGCGATGATCGCGCCGTTGATCACGAAGTAGTTGATGTAACCCGCAGCGAAGTCCGGGTTGTTCTGGTTGAACTTGCTCTTGCGCGGCTTGAGTGGCGGCGAAATCGTGTGGATCTGCAGCGGGCGACCATCAGCGTCGGTGGCTTTCTTGAGAATTTCCAGGTGCGCCAGCGTGACCTGGTGATCGTAGGACTGCGGGTCGGTGTCGAGGTTGACGATCACCACGCCGGGCCTGACGAACCGCGCATAGAAATCGACGTGGGCGTCGGTGATGTCCTTGCCCTTGATCCCCGGCAGCCAGATGATTTTGCGCAGGCCCAGACGTTCCTTCAATTCAGCCTCGACATCGGCCTTGCTCCAGCCGGGATTGCGGTTGCTGTTGATCCAGCTGCTTTCGGTCATGATCCCGGTGCCGTGGCCGTCGACCTCGATACCACCGCCCTCGCCCACCAGTTCACTGCGCAGGTAGGTCGCCTGTGCATCGGCGGCCACTCGCGCAGCGATTTTCGCATCCTTGCTGTGCCGCTGCTTGTTGCCCCAACCGTTGAAATTGAAGTCCACCGCGCCAAGCCCGCCTTTGTCATCGATGACAAAATTGGCGCCGATATCGCGCATCCAGATGTCATCGAGCGCGGCGGTTACGTAGGTGACATTGCGGGTGCCGCAGTACTCTTCGGCGAGGCTGCGTTCGCCGCTGCGACAGAACACCGTGAGCGGTTCATAACGGGCAATGGTGCGGGCGATGCGGCCCAGCGCAGCCTGCACATCGGCGGTGAAATCTTCCCAGATCGCATCCTGTGCGCCGAAAGCGATGAAAGCACGCTCGTGCTTGTCGCCCTCGTCGGGCATGAACCAATCCCCCGCACTGGCCGCCAGTAGTCTGCCCGGCGCCAGCCCGAGACCCATGACTGCGGCGCTGACACCTGTAGCGACCGATAGCTGTTTGATGAACTCACGACGCGTCGACATATCTGGTTTTCCTGAAAAGGGCCGGCGACCGGGCGCCGGCGGTTGAATCATGGCTGAGTGGCGGTTTTGAATTTGGTCCAGGTGCGCATCCGTGCGCGCATGTCGGCCTGGGGGATGTCCTTGCCCGGGATCAATCGAGCATAGGTCGCCTCGTCGAGGTAGATGTCCGGGTTATTGCGCATCGCGGCGTCGACGCTGTCCCGCGCCTTGGCGTTGGAAGTCGGGTAACCGGTGAAGTTACTGATCGCCGCCATGTTCTGCGGGCGCATCACGAAATTGATGAACGCGTAGGCGTATTCCGGGTGTTTCGCATCGACCGGAATCGCCATGGTGTCCATCCACACCGTGGTACCTTCGCGGGGGATGCGGTACTCAAATTTCGTGGTCTTGCCAGCGCTGTCCGAGGTGCGCTGGGCCTGGGTCATGTCGCCGCTGTAACCCAGCGACAGGCACAGGTTGCCGTTGACCAGATCGGTCACCGGTTGCGACTGGAACTTGCGCACATAAGGCCGCAGCTTCATCAGCAGCTCACTGGCCGCCGCCAGATCCGCCGGTTTCGCGCTGCGCGGATCGCGGCCCAGATAATTGAGCACGACTGCCAGCACTTCGTCCGGCGAGTCGATCAGCGAAATTCCACAGTCGGCGAACTTCGCCGCCAGCTCCGGCTTGAACAGCATGTCCAGGCTGTTGACCGGCGCGTCGGCCATGCGTTGCTTGATCTGCGCCGCGTTGTAGGTCAGGCCGATGGTGCCCCAGGTGTAAGGCACGGTGGCCTGGCTGGAATGCTCGTAGTGGCTGCGCAGTTTCTGCAAGCCGGGCTCGATGTCGGCCACCTCCGTGAGCTTCGATGGGTCCAGCGGCATCAGGCTGCCGGCGCGCATCAGGCGCTCGGCCACAGTGTCGCCGGGGAAGATCAGGTCGTAGCCGCTACCGCCAGAAAGCATTTTCGCTTCGAGGGTTTCACTGCCGTCCATGACGTCGTAAATCACCTTGATCCCGGTTTCGGCGGTGAAGCGGCTCAGGGTGTCTTCGGCAAAGTAATCGGCCCAGTTGTACAGGCGCAGGGTTTTGTCCTCGGCATGCAGCGCCGGAATCACGCAAGTCAGCGCCAGGCCCAGAACGCCGAACAGTCGTTTGTGATGCGCAGCCATATCAAACCCCTTGAGCGTTCCAGCGTGCATGAAGATTGCGACCATCCTGACTGAGCAGCGCGCCGTACATGTCCGGCCTGCGGTCGCGGTAAATGCCCCAGCTCAGGCGCTCTTCGCGCATCGCGTCGAGATCGAGGCGGTGCACCAGCACGCCCGTGCTGTCGCGGTCGGCTTCGGCGAGCAACTGGCCTTTGTGATCGCTGATGAACGACGAACCGTAGAAGCTCATCTGCAGCGACGGATCGGTGCTCGCCACTTCGCGCCCGACCCGGTTGGCCGCCACCACCGGCAGCAGATTGGCGGCGGCATGGCCGCGCATGGTCATCTGCCAGTGATCGCGCGAATCCAGCACCGCGCAGCCCGGCTCAGAGCCGATGGCCGTGGGAAACAGCAACACTTCAGCGCCCATCAACGCCAGACAACGCGCGGTCTCGGGAAACCACTGATCCCAACAGATACCCACGCCGAGGCGGCCGAACGCGGTGTCCCAAACACGGAAACCGCTATCGCCGGGGCTGAAATATTCCTTCTCCTGATAGCCGATGGCGTTGGGGATGTGGGTTTTGCGGTACACCCCCGACAGGCGCCCGTCGGCATCGGCCACGCTCAACGAATTGAAGAAGGCGTTGCCGGCCCTCTCGAACCAGCTCAGCGGCAACACCACGCCCAGCTCTTTGGCCAGCGCAGCGAAACGCTGCAGCACGCGACTTTCGCGATACTCCTCGGCCAGCGCCAGATGTTTGTGGCTCTGTTCGATGCAGAAATACGGCGTGGCGAACAGCTCCTGCAACAGGATCACCTGCGCGCCCTTCTCGGCGGCCTCACGCACCAGTTGCTCGGCCTGATCGAGGTTGCGCGGCAGATCCCAGGTGCACGGCATCTGGGTGGTGGCGATGGTCAGATGGCTCATCACTCAACCCTCCACCGGCCAGGCGGGTTGCTGCTGAGTGATGCAATGCACCCCGCCGCCGCCATGAGCCAGATGATTGATGCGCACCGGCACCACTTCGCGTCCGGGGAACGCCTGCGCCAGCACTTTGGCCGCCACCTCGTCGGCCTCGATGCCGTAGGCCGGCATGATGATCGCGCCGTTGGCGATGTAGAAATTGGTGTACGAGGCGCAGAACACTTCGGCGTCGCTGTCCACCGCTTCGCTGGCTTCGAACAGTTCGATCAACTCGAACCGGCGGCCTTGGGCGTCGGTTGCCAGCTCCAGCGCACGACGGTTTTCACGGACCACTTCGGCGTACACCGAGCTTTGGTCGTGGGTCGCATCCACCAGCAACACGCCGGGACGGGCGAAGGCGCAGACGCCATCAACGTGACCGTCAGTCATGTCGCCGGTGACGTAGTCCGGGTCGCCCGGCAGCCAGATGGTTTTCTTCACGCCGAGCAAACGGCTGAAAATCTCCTCCATTTCGGCCTTGCCAATGCCCGGGTTGCGATTGGGGTTGAGCAGCACCGACTCGGTGGTGATCAGCGTGCCCTCGCCGTCGACATGAATCGCCCCGCCCTCGTTGCTCAACGGCGTGCCGAAGCATTCCAGCCCCAGATGATTGAGTGCGCGCCGCGCCAGGCTTTCGTCCAGCTCATGCGCCGACTTGCCGCCCCAGGCATTGAAGCGCCAGCTGACACCGGCCAGCCCTTGTTGCGGGTGGCAGACAAAGCTCGGGCCAGAGTCGCGGCACCAGCTGTCGTTGACCGCCAGCGGGATCAGCTCGATGTTCGGCCCGCACAGGGCTTTGGCGCTCGCTAGCGCCGACGGATCGACGACCATTTTCACCGGTTCGAAGCGGGCGATGGCGTTGGCGACCCGGGCGAAATCCTCCTGCACCAGCGGCAAAGTCACGCGCCAGCCTGACTCCCACAGCGCCTTGTTGTGCGGCCAGACCATCCAGGTCGCGGCATGCGTCACCCATTCAGCAGGCATCATCCAAGCGTTGTTGTTATTCTCGTTGCGCGGCATGACAAGCACCTCTCGATTAAGCCATTGTGTTCAATGGAAATTGCCGTGATTTGGCTTGAGGTGAATGCTACGGAGCTAAAACCCCACCAACAAACGATGGATTTAGCGCACAACTGATTAGAGGAACTTATCGATATGCTCAAGCACTGGCCGCCGCTCAGCTCCCTGCGCGGCTTCGAAGCGGCTGCGCGCCTCGGCAGTTTTCACAAGGCGGCCGATGAGTTGAGCCTCACTCAGTCGGCGATCAGCCAGCAGATCCGCAGCCTCGAGGCGTACCTCGAACAGCCACTGTTCTTTCGCAACGGTCGCAGTGTCGCGCTGACCGATGCCGGCCACGATCTGCTCAGCACCACCCAGGCGATGCTGCAGCAACTGGCGGTCGGCATCCGGCGTCTGGGGCAATATCAGAAGCCCAATCAACTGGTGCTCAACACCACGCCGGCGTTTGCCCGGCACTGGTTGCTGCCGCGTCTGGCGGATTTTCGGCGCCAGCATCCGCAAGTCGATCTGTGGATTTTCAGCACCGATGAAGTGCCGGACATGGCCACGCAAACCATCGACCTGGCGGTGCGCGACGACATCAGCTCCCAGGCTGAATGCAGCTTCAAGGTGCTGCATGCCGACCGCCTGTTTCCGGCGTGTCATCCCAGCGTTTTGGCGCAGCCCGCCGCGCAGCGCACCACCCTGCACGGTGAGCGGGAAATGGACTGGAGCCACTGGGCGGTGGAGGCCGGCGTCGATGTCGGGCAACAGGATCAGGGGCTGAATTTTTCCGATCCGGGCTTGTTGCTCGATGCCGCTGCGGCAGGGCTGGGGATTGCGCTGGTCAGTCAGTTGCTCAGCCATCAGGCGCAGGAAAACGGGCGGTTGCAGCCCTTGGTGGAGCAAACCATTCGTGGCCCGAACTGGGCGCTGCTGACCCATCGCGACAGCGAGAATGACCCGATGGCGCGATGCTTCAGTGAATGGCTTTCAAGCCAACTGGCGGGACCTGATCCGCACGATCAGACGACCGTGAGATAACCCGCACCGAGCCGGCCTTCCAGACGACCGAACAGCACGTAATGCTGATAACCGCTGGTGAACGCACCCGTGGAAATCGCGTTTTTGACGTCCTGATTCATATGCAGGTATTGCGCTTCGTCGAAGTTATCCGCACTGACTTCACCGGTTCGCCCAAGCTTTTCGCTTTCGACCGACAGCCCCATGATCGTGCGCCGCTGGAAGTCGATAATGCGGTTGACGGCGTGACTTTCCAGCGGCCCCCGATTGGATTGGGTCGAGTAGATGTGCAAGCCGTTTTTTGCGCAGCGATTGCACATGTCGACGCAATTTTTCTGGGTGGACTTCAGGCCGGTCAATTGCGCCAGAGGCATGTCCAGATACTTGCCGACCTGGTATTCGGTCTGATTGAAAACGGAACAGCACAAAACGGTATTGCCGTTGCAGTCGAGCACCAGCCAGTCATCCTTGAGCGAGCACGCTTGCTTGGGATATTGACGGACCAGATTGACCAGATCGTCGAAGGGCGGCAGCGCCAGCCTTTTCAGGGTTTCATGATCGGTAGCCGTCACCGAAGGGTCGCGCTCGATCAGCGCCAGCGTTTTCTCCAGCGGCATCATCACT
This sequence comes from Pseudomonas sp. S150, assembly GCF_004526365.1. NCBI lineage: Bacteria > Pseudomonadati > Pseudomonadota > Gammaproteobacteria > Pseudomonadales > Pseudomonadaceae > Pseudomonas > Pseudomonas sp. S150. Next base: position 3,370,767 of record NZ_CP038207.1, on the reverse strand, counting down.
GAATACCCGGTGGAGAACTCGAAACCCAGACTCTGGCTGAATTCGCGCATCAGCCCTTCTTCTTCCATGTTGTCCAGATAACGGTGGTAGTAAACCTCGATGCGCGTACTCAAGCCATGTTGCTGCTTGAGTTCATGCAGTTTGATCATGTTGGCTTTGACCACTTCAATGTCGCCGCCCACGTGCCCCTGCCGGTAAGTCTCCTGGTAAAACCCGGACAACGAAATACGGAAGAACCACGGGTTGGCAAGCATGGCGGTTTCCATGTTCTTGGCCAGGTTCAAGTTGGAACTGATACCGCTCTGCAAACCGGCGGCATTGATGATCTCGACAAACTCACCGATTCGCGGGTGGATCAACGGCTCGGTCCAGTTGTACAGAAAGATCGTCTCGACCCCTTCGTTGCGGGCCTTCTCGACGATCTTGCGGAACATGTCGACTTGCATGGCTTTCTTGAAGTTGACGTTTTCCGAGTTGCCCATCGGGCACGAAGGGCAGCTTAAATTGCACGCGCCGACAATATCGATGTACATGTTCATGACGGGTGACGCTCCTTGAGTGAATAGCGGTGCATCCACAGCTGGCGACTGTCATGGTTGGCGTTATTCGTTAGTTATTTGACAGTCCCGGAGCGCGGCTCAGCAAGTTCCGGGCCATTACCATGGTGCGCCATCAACGCCACGATCCAATCGATAAATACCCTTAGCTTTTGGCTGATATGCCGGTTCGGCGGGTACGCCACGTAGAGCGGCATCGGCTCGAGTTGCCAGTCCTCGAACAGCGGCACCAACTCGCCCCGAGCCTGATGCGCGTGCGACATGTACCTGGGCAACCACAGCACACCCATGCCGGCCAGACCTGCCGCAAGGTAAGCGTTGCCGTCATCGACGGCGAGCACGTGGCGGCCCTTGATCTGCAGGTGTTCGCTGCCATTGTGCAAGGCGTAAGGCACGGGTTTGCCGGTGCGGGCCCAGAGAAATCCGACCACCCGATGATGCGAGTCCTCCAGCTCGCGTGGATGCTGCGGCGTGCCGGCGCGGGCCAGATAATCCGGCGCGGCGAAAACCCCGAGCTGAAGATCGGCCACCCGCCGCGCCATCAGTGACTGATCAAGCAATTCGCCGCCGCGCACCACGCAATCGACGTTCTCATCGATGATGTCGACGATGCGGTCGCTGACACCCATGTCGATCTGAATGTCCGGATAACGCGCATGAAACTCAGGCAATGCCGGCACCAGAATCAGCCTCGCCAGCGGGCTCGGCACATCTACGCGCAAGCGTCCTCTGGGCAATGCCGACGCGCCGGACAGACCGGTTTCAGCGTCGTCCATATCGGCCAACAGCTTGATCACTCGCTCGTAGTAAATTGCGCCATCGGCAGTGACGTTGACCTTGCGTGTGGTGCGGTTGAGCAACTTGACCCGCAGCCGGGCTTCCAGTTGCTGCACCAGTTGGGTCACGGTGGTCTTGCTCATGTGCAAGGTCTCGGCAGCCTTGGTGAAACTGCCCGCCTCAACCACCCGGGCGAACGCCTGCATTGCATCGAAACGGTCCACTTTGCGCCCTCGGATTGTTTGGAATCTGCAAACAGTGAACGCCAAGCTTGCGCGTTTATCGCCACTGCGCAAGCCCCTACAGTCACTCCATCAACAACCACCAAACAATGATGGAGACACCCATGACCCAGCGCGACGTCGTTTTTCCGCCAGCCCGCCATGCGCTTTACGAGCGCCATCGTTATTCGCCAGCGATTCGTTCCAACGGTTTTCTGTTCGTCTCGGGGCAAGTCGGCAGCCGTGAAGATGGTTCGCCCGAACCGGATCTGCAGAACCAGGTGCGCCTGGCGTTCAATAACCTCAATGCGATTCTCGACGCCGCCGGTTGCAGCTTCGCCGATGCGGTGGACGTCACGGTGTTCATGATCGATCCACAATCGACCTTCGAAACCATCTGGGAAGTGGTGCCGGAGTACTGGGGCAGTGCGCCGTATCCGACGATCACTGCGGTGGGCGTGACCTGGCTGGCCGGGTTTCAGTTCGAGATCAAGGTGATTGCCAAACTGCGCGAAACGGCCTGATCGTCCGGCGGATTTGCGCCGAGGGCCGGCAGTCTTCAGACTGTCCGGCCCGCTTGCCTTTGCTCGACAACCGCCATGTCAGACCTGTTATTGAAGCCCGCCCTGCCCGGTATCGCCCTGCGACGCTGGCGCCTGCTGCATCGCGTCAAACAGACTCACGCGGCGCAGTTGTTCAACGTCACCCAGTCGACCATTTCCCGCTGGGAAAGCGGTGTGCAGGCGATGGAACCTGCCGCGCAACTGCAACTGGAGCGTTTGCTGACTGCGCGCCTGGACAGCGCCGCCGATCAGGTCTTGGCGCGTCTGATCGGGGAAAGTCAGCGGCCGATGCACCTGATCTGCGACCTCACCCATCGCCTGCTGGCCTGCTCTCCTGCGCGTGCTGCCGAGTTCACCCGACCCTTGAGTACGTTGCTGGGACAATCGCTGTGGCGCTTCGCAACGCCGGAAATTGTGCTGAGAGAGTCGGCGCTGGCAACCAGCGGTTGGCACGAAGTTCAGGCGCCGCCAGCCGTGGAATTCAGCACCGGCAGCAATGCCTCCGACCTCGTGCCGATCCGCGCCGGCCGATGCCGCTGGACGCGCATTCCACTCTCCGACGGCAGCGCCGCGCGGCTGGTGGAAACCCTCTGAACGCATATTTTATGCGTGGACGCCAAGCCCCTGCGGTTCTAGGCTGAGCTTTTCGGCGTAATCAGCCAGGCAGACACATGAACCTCGAAATGATCAAAGGCCGCCTCGAATTCCTGCGCGAAGCAGAAAAACTCAAGGACGTGCTGCGCAGCGCGCACACCTCCAGCGGCCGCACCGAAAGCACCGCCGAACACAGCTGGCGCCTGTGCCTGATGGCGATTGTCTTCGCCGATCAACTGGCCGGCCTCGACCTGCTCAAGGTCCTGAAGATGTGCGTGATTCACGATTTGGGCGAAGCCATCAATGGTGACATTCCAGCGGTCAATCAGGCCGCGTTCCCCGACAAGGGTGAACAGGAACGCAACGACCTTCTGCTGCTGACCGGTGCGCTCGATGAGGCGCTGCGCAGCGAAATTCTAGCGCTGTGGGACGACTACGAAAATGCTCAGTCCGCCGAAGCCAAAGCGGTCAAGGCACTGGATAAACTGGAGACGCTGCTGCAACACAACCAGGGGCTGAACCCGGCGGATTTCGATTACGGTTTCAATCTGGGCTACGGCAAGAAATACACCAGTGCCGACCCGGTCTTCGCCACCCTGCGTGAGCTGATCGACCAAGACACGCAACAGCGCATCAGCGACGGCCAAAACAGCAACGAGCGATCCTGAATCGGCCGATTCATCTCGGATCAATCCACTGGCAAGAAACGTGGAGCAAAACATCACCGAGCACCCGCGCTGGCCTTTGAAAGCGCGGCTGCGTATAACCTCGCCGTTTCGTCTAACCTGATTGAGCGCCCGCGCGCGACACCGCGCCCGGTGGCGCTTAGAATGCGACGCTCATGTAACGGAGATTTCCATGCTCAAACGAACCCTGGCACTGACTGCTGCTCTGGCCCTGTCTTTTTCTGCTCTGGTGGCGCATGCCGCCGATGTGTTGCGGGTCAGCGCGATTCCCGATGAAGCCCCGACCGAATTGCTGCGCAAGTTCGAGCCGCTCGGTGCGTACCTGGAGCAGCAGTTGGGCATGAAAGTGCAGTTCGTTCCCGTGGCCGACTATCCGGCCGTGGTCGAAGCGCTGGCGACCGACCGCCTCGACATGGCCTGGCTGGGTGGCTTCACCTTTGTTCAGGCACGCCTGAAGACCGACGCCACCACCCCGGTGATCCCGCTGGTGCAGCGCGAGCAGGATGCGCAGTTCACCAGCAAGTTCATCAGCGCCGACCCGAACGTCAAGAGCCTGGCCGACCTCAAGGGCAAGACCTTTGCCTTCGGCTCGGTGTCGTCCACCTCCGGCAGCCTGATGCCGCGTTACTTCATGCTGAAGAACGACAACATCAAGCCTGAAGCCTATTTCAGCCGCGTTGCCTACTCCGGCGCCCACGACGCCACTGTCGCCTGGGTCCAGGCCGGCAAGGTCGATGCCGGTGTGCTGAACGCCAGCGTCTGGCAGAAACTGGTAGACGCCGGCAAGGTCGACACCAGCAAGGTCCACGTGTTCGCCACCACCCCGGCCTACTTCGATTACAACTGGACCGTGCGTGGCACCCTCGACCCGGCGCTGGCGGCGAAGATCAAGAAAGCTTTCCTTGACCTCGACCCGGCCAACCCCGAGCAAAAGAAGATTCTTGATCTGCAGGCTGCCAGCCGCTTCATCGACACCAAGCCCGAAAACTACAAGGGTATCGAGGAAGCTGCTCGCGCTGCCGATCTGTTGAAATGACCCTGAGCCTCAAACAAGCCAAACTGCACCACGTCAACGGGGTCGATGCGCTACGCGGCGTCGACCTGCAGATTGGCGCGGGCGAACAGGTGGCGATCATCGGCCCGTCCGGCGCCGGAAAATCCAGTCTGCTGAACTTGCTGGCCACCGCGTTGCGCCCCAGCAGCGGTGAAATCGAGGTGCTGGGCGAACGTCCCTGGCATCTCTCGGCCCGTCAACGGCAACGCCTGCGTGCGCGCATCGGCCTGGTGCATCAAGCCCCACCGCTGCCGCCGCGCCAGCGCGTGGTAACGGCGGTGCTGGCCGGTAAACTCGGCCAATGGAGTTTGGGCAAGAGCCTGCTGAATCTGCTGCATCCCACGGATATTCCCGGCGCCCGTGCGGCCCTCGCCCGCCTGGATCTGGGCGACAAACTCTTCGCTTACTGCCAGCAATTGTCCGGCGGCCAATTGCAGCGCGTAGGCATTGCCCGGGTGCTGTATCAGGCGCCGGAGATTCTGCTGGCGGACGAACCGGTGTCGGCGATGGACCCAGTACTCGCCGGGCACACCCTGTCGATCCTCTCGCAGCATGCCCGGGCACATAACGTCACGCTGGTGGCGAGCCTGCATGCAGTGGAACTGGCGCTGGCGCACTTTCCGCGCATCATCGGTTTGCGCGATGGCCAGATCCTGTTCGACAGCCCGGCCGAACAGGTCAGCCGAGAGATGCTCGACACGCTGTACGTCAACGAGCAATTGCAAAGCCCGACAACGCCCAGTGCGCCGCTGATTGTGCAGATCCCGCGATGCTGAGGGCCGATTCACGCGACCCGGCCGCCGCGCCGCGATTACTGCTGACCCTGCTGGCACTTGCCCTGCTGTGGCCGGGCATCCAGCTCAGCGAACTGGACCTTGGCGTGCTGCTGCACAGCGACAGCCAGACCGAAATGGGTCGTTTCATCTCCGGGTTCTGGCCACCGGCGCATGACCACGACTTTCTTCAGTTACTGTTCAAAGCCACTCTGCAAACACTGGCCATCGCCACCGCCGGCATGGCCCTGGCGCTGCTGCTGGCGGTACCGGCGAGCCTGATTGCCAGCCGCGCGCTGTCGTTGTCCGCCGCGTCCCGCGGCGGCATTCCCAGTCGGGTCGGGCGCTTGCTGCGCTGGCCGGTACGCGGGCTGCTGATCTTCTTGCGCAGCGTGCCGGAGATCGTCTGGGCACTGCTGTTTGTGCGTGCCGTGGGCCTAGGCCCGGCAGCCGGTGTGCTGGCGATCGCCATCACCTACAGCGGCATGCTCGGCAAGGTCTACGCGGAAATTTTCGAATCCACCGACCAACGCCCGGCGCACGCCTTGATGCAGGCCGGCAGCGGACGACTCGCGGCGTTTGCCTACGGGATTCTGCCGAATGTCGCGGCCGAGCTGCTGTCGTACACGGTGTATCGCTGGGAGTGCGCGATTCGTGCGTCGGTGGTGATGGGATTTGTCGGCGCCGGAGGCCTCGGCCAACAGATCGACCTGTCATTGCGCATGTTCGCCAGCGGTGAAGTGGCGAGCATGTTGCTGACGTTCCTGATTCTGGTGCTCGGTGCCGACCAACTCAGCCGCCTGCTGCGCTGGAGGCTGACATGAATCGCCTGATCAATCTGTTGCTGATCGTCGGCATTGGCGTCGCGGTTATCGCCTCGTTCGGTTACCTCGAACTCGATCTCGGTGAACTCGGCAGCGCCACCAGCCTCAAGCAGATGGGTGCCTACGCGCAGCGCTTTCTCAGCCCGGACCTGAGCGCCACGCATTTGCAGGCGATCCTCAAGGGCTCGCTGGAAACCCTGGCCATGTCGGCCCTCGGCACCCTGCTCGCGGCGGTGTTCGGCATCCTCCTCGCGCTGCCCGCCGCCGGACGTTTCGGCTGGCCGCTGCAAAGCGCTTCGCGCCTGCTGCTCAACGGTCTGCGGGCGATTCCGGAACTGGTGTGGGCGGCACTGATGGTGCTCGCCGCCGGCCTCGGCCCGAACGCCGGCACCCTGGCGCTGGCCCTGCACACCACCGGCGTGCTCGGCCGGTTGTTCGCCGAAGCGCTGGAAAACACCCCGCCGGAACCGGCCGAAGCGATCCGTTTGCAGGGCGGCAACCCGGTGCTCGCGTTCTGCTACGGCACCCTGCCCAACCTCGCTCCGCAATTGCTCGCGTATTGCCTGTATCGCTGGGAAAACAACATCCGCATGGCCAGCGTGCTGGGCTTCGTCGGTGCCGGTGGTTTGGGGCAGATGCTGTATGTCAGCCTCAGCCTGTTTCAGGAAGCGCAGGCGAGTACGGTGATTCTGGCGATGCTGATTCTGGTGCTGGGCGTGGATTCGCTGAGTGCCTGGAGCCGGCAGCGCTGGGTCAAGGCTTGAGGATCGGCCTTTCCTCATGGATGGCCAACCTCACTGACAAAACCACATAAGAGCGATACGTGTCATCTGCGTCGATGCTAACATCCCAAAAGATATAAAGACCTCGTTCAAGGATGCTCAGGGTTCAACATGCGCATGATTAAGTACACCAGCAAATATCTTTGCCAAGTTAATGATACAAATTTTTACTCAAATACGTTTGCTACCTCGACGAATTGCCTGGAGGCGTTTTTTTGATAATCAGTAAAATTCGCCTCGAAAATTTCCGAGGTTTTAAAAATTTTGACTTGGAAATGCATCCCAAGCTAACGATAATCGCGGGTATAAATGGCTTAGGCAAAACCACACTTACTAGTGCAGCAAGGCTTATATTGTGGTCCTATGTCAGAAACTATGGTGACGACGTGCGACACGGAATCGTCCCGAAAATAGAATTAGACGATGTACATTGCTTCCAAACCGAAACTTCCGAACGCGAATTGAAATTTCCCTGTTCCGTAAAAGGGATATTCAACTTTCCTGATGGTGATGGATTCGGTTATTTTGACGAAGATTTCGATGATGAATTCGCATTTGATATTGTGGGTTGCGAGTTAAAAAGCGAAAACTCAAAAATCAAATGGCTGCATGCAAACTCGGTAGATCTTGAGGCCACAAAAAAAGGCATGGATGCCGCATTCGAAGATCTTGATCGATTATTAGGCGAAGAATCCCGACCTACTAACCTTCCGGTTGTTGCATGCTATGGGACTAATCGTTTATGGAGAAAGCACGCGACGCCAAGAAAGTCCGCTCGAACCACACACAGATTTGTTGGCTACGACGGAGCAGTCAACCTCAACTCTCACTACTTTAAATTTGAGTGGTTCATTTTCTTAATTCTCGCATTTGAAAATCGGGAGTCTGCCGCGCTTCTTTTACTGTCGGTAAAAGAAGCCATACTCACTGTTACCAATTGGGAACTTCTTCTACCTCAAAAAGGTAATAAAGATATACTTTTCAAACTTGGGAAAGAAAAAATGAAACTTTCTCAACTAGGAGACGGCGTGCGCAGCATGATCGAACTGGTTGGCGATCTCGCTTGCCGTTGCGCACTATTAAACTCGTACTATAAAAAAGATGCGGTGAAGAAAACCTCTGGTGTTGTGCTTATCGATGAGATCGATATGCATCTGCACCCTAGATGGCAACAGACAATCCTGAAGCAACTGCAGGATGCCTTCCCGAAAATCCAGTTCATTGTCACAACGCACAGCCCACAAGTGCTGAGCACTGTAAGGAGGGAAAATATCAGGCTGCTGGAGCGGGACGCCAGCGGTCAGGTCTCGGCGAACGAACCCCTCGCCAGAACCTATGGCGAACCGAGCGGCGATATTTTGCATAGTGTCATGCAGGTCGATCCGCAGCCGCCAGTGGCCGAGAAAGCCGACCTTCAGCGACTGACTGAGCTAGTAGATAAAGGTCTTTACGATGAGCCGCAAGCTCTGCAGCTGGCTAGAGAACTTAGCCTATCCCTCGGGGAGCAACATCCCCAAATGCAGCGGCTAAAACGCAGCATTGCTCGGCAGAAGGTACTCAAAGGATGAGACACATCGTTCAACGGCGGTATGCCGGCTACCATTTGGATAAATCGCACGAAAACCCGCCACTAACGTCCGAAGATGCGACCAATCGCTGGGGTGGCTTTGATCATAAGCAAGAAGTGATGGGGTTCTTGCTGTCAGAGCAGTATTCATTGTGCTGTTACAGTGAACTACGTGCTGACGAGCATGAGCTTGGGTATCACATTGAGCATGTCGAAAACAAAAGACAAAACCCGCAGCGAACATTTGACTGCACCAATCTTGCAGCTTCTGCTCTGCGCACCGGAGACAAAGCTCCTCTATTGAATAACCTTCTTGAAGACGAGCAAGCAGGTGTCGTCTTCGGTGGACATGCTCCAGGCAAACAGAAATCGGTCGACATGCGACTCTTCGTTTCGCCACATCAGCCTGATTGCCGGCGTTTCTTCACTTATCTGTCTGACGGGCGCGTCGTCCCCGCGGACGGTTTGGAGAAAAGAGATGAAGATCGCGCTCAATACACTATTGACCTACTCAACCTTAACAGCCCCTTCCTATTGATAGAGCGGCGTCGGTGGTGGGACGAACTGGACGAGATTTTCATAGATCACGTTGAACAGGAAATGGATCTAGAATGCTTGATTGGTATCAATTTGATACCTTGCAATGACAAGCTGTATCCCTTTTTCAGCTTGACCCGAAGCTTTTTCGGTCGCATCGCTGAGGACGTAATCCAAAAGGCAGCTCCTCAGCTCATTTGATCGCCGTCTACATTTCAAATCGACTCCTTCACTGCCCCGTCGCCAGCCGGTACTGGCGCGGGGTAAATCCGGTCGAAGCCTTGAACTGCCGGGTGAACGCGCTGTGGTCGGTATAGCCGCACTGCAGCGCCACTTCGGTGATCGGCAAGTCGCCGTGCAACAGCCGATGCGCGTGCTCAAGACGCACTTTCTGGATCATCTGCCGCGGCGTGAGGTGGAACACGCGCTTGCAGTAACGCTCCAGTTGCGCCACTGAAATCCCGGCGATGCGCGTCAGTTCGCTCAGGCTGACGCGCTGATTGAAGTTTGCCCGGATGTACTCGTCCACCGCCGCCAGCCGCTGATACGCCGGATGGGTTTCGCTGGCGGTCTGCAAGTCGACGGAAATTCCCGCCAGGCCGATGATCCGATTGTTGCGGTCGTACAGCGGACGCTTGTGGGTCAGGCACCAGCCCGGTTCACGGCTGCCGTACAGATGCAGCTCCAGCTGATCTTCCAGCACAAATCCCTCTTCCAGTACGCGCCGATCCTGCTCGGTGTAGCCCGGGCCCAATTGCGCCGGAAACACCTCGGCGCTGGTCTTGCCCAGTAACGGTCGCAGGTCTTTCAAACCGCAGCGCTGCACCAGCGTCTGGTTGGCCATGACATAGCGCGCCTGCAGATCCTTGATGAAGATCGCCGCGTTGGGAATCACGTCGAGCATCGGCAACAGCAGCGCCATGCTGGCGAGCAGATCGTCGAGGCTCTGCGGTCGACTCGCCTCGTTCTGCTGGCTCAGGATCGCAAACGCGTTCTGCGGCATACCTCTCACTCCCCACTCGGTTTTATCACTTGCACGCAGATTGCCCGATGGCCGACAGCCTGTCGAGCCGGGCCTTTGCCGTTGGCCACTGTGCTGATTTCGTCATCGTCACCGGCAAAAAACATCAATCGCCCATCGCCCGATGAGTTCACTGTAGCGCCACTGCACGCCCCTCCAACAACCAACAAGAAGGCGACGCTATGACAGGCCAAGGCAAGTTCAAGAAACAACTTTCATTGATAGACCTCACGTTCATCGGACTGGGGGCGATCTTCGGTTCGGGCTGGTTGTTCGCCGCCAGTCACGTATCGGCCATCGCCGGCCCGGCAGGGATCTTTTCCTGGCTGCTCGGTGGTTTCGCCGTGTTGCTGCTGGGCATTGTCTACTGCGAATTGGGCGCCGCGTTGCCGCGTGCCGGTGGCGTGGTGCGTTACCCGGTTTACTCCCACGGCCCGCTGCTCGGGTACCTGATGGGTTTCATCACGCTGATCGCGTTTTCCAGTCTGGTGGCGATCGAAGTGGTCGCCTCGCGGCAATATGCGGCAGCGTGGTTTCCCGAGTTGACCAAGGTCGGCTCCAGCGACCCGACCGTGCTCGGCTGGTTCGTGCAGTTCGGGCTGTTGTGCCTGTTTTTCCTGCTCAACTACCGCAGCGTGAAGACCTTCGCCATGGCCAACAATCTGGTCAGCGTGTTCAAGTTCATCGTGCCGCTGCTGGTGATCGGCGTGCTGTTCACCTTCTTCAAACCGGCCAATTTCGAAGTGCATGGCTTTGCGCCGTTCGGTCTGTCCGGCATCGAAATGGCCGTGTCGGCCGGCGGGGTGATCTTCGCTTATCTGGGCCTGACGCCGATCATTTCCGTGGCCAGTGAAGTGAAGAATCCGCAACGCACAATCCCGATTGCGCTGATCCTGTCAGTGCTGCTGTCCACCGCGATTTACGTGTTGCTGCAAACCGCTTTCCTCGGCGGCATCCCGACCGAAATGCTCGCCAATGGCTGGGCCGGCGTCGCCAAGGAACTGGCCCTGCCGTACCGTGACATCGCTCTGGCACTGGGTGTCGGCTGGCTCGCGTATCTGGTGGTGGCCGATGCGGTGATCTCGCCCAGCGGCTGCGGCAACATCTACATGAACGCCACGCCACGGGTGATCTATGGCTGGGCGCAGACCGGGACGTTCTTCAAGATTTTCACCCGCATCGACGAAAAATCCGGCATCCCGCGCCCGGCGCTGTGGCTGACCTTTGGCCTGTCGGTGTTCTGGACCCTGCCGTTCCCGTCTTGGGAAGCGCTGATCAACGTTGTCTCTGCCGCGCTGGTATTGAGCTATGCGGTGGCGCCGGTGACGGTGGCCGCACTGCGCCGCAACGCGCCGGACATGCCGCGTCCGTTCCGGGTCAAGGGCATGAGCGTCCTCGGGCCGCTGTCGTTCATCATCGCCGCGCTGATCGTCTACTGGTCGGGCTGGGGCACCGTGTCGTGGTTGCTCGGCCTGCAAATCCTGATGTTTGTCATCTACCTGCTGTGCGGGCGCATGGTACCGACCGCGCACCTGAATCTCGGCCAGCAAGTGCGCTCTTCAGCGTGGCTGATCGGCTTCTACGCGGTGACCATCGTCCTCTCCAAGCTCGGCAGTTTCGGTGGTATCGGCGTGCTCAGTCATCCGTTCGACACCGTGATCGTCGCGGTCTGCGCGCTGGCCATCTACTACTGGGGCGCGGCCACCGGCGTACCGGCACACCTGATTCGTCTGGAAACCGAGGACGACGAAAGCGAAGCCGCTGAATCCTCCACCCATTCGGCACAGGGCCAGCGCCCTGCTCACGCCTGACCTTCACTCAAGGGACGAACCATGAAACGACTGCACATCATCGATTCCCATACCGGCGGCGAACCCACGCGTCTGGTGATGAAGGGCTTCCCCGAGCTGCCCGGCAACAGCATGGCCGAGAAGCGCGATGCCTTGCGCGAAGGCCACGATCAATGGCGCCGCGCCTGCCTGCTGGAACCGCGTGGCAACGACGTACTGGTCGGCGCGCTGTATTGCGCGCCGGTGTCGCCGGACGCCACTTGCGGGGTGATTTTCTTCAACAACGCCGGATACCTCGGCATGTGCGGCCACGGCACCATCGGCCTGGTCAACTCGCTGCATTACCTGGGGCAGATCGAACCGGGCGTGCACAAGATCGACACCCCGGTCGGCCCGGTCAGCGCCACCCTGCACGAGGACGGCGCGGTGACCCTTGGCAACGTCCCCGCCTGGCGCTACCGCAAACAGGTGCCGGTCGATGTGCCCGGTTACGGTCGCGTGTCCGGCGATATCGCTTGGGGCGGCAACTGGTTTTTCCTGGTTTCCGAACACAGCCAGGACCTGCAGATGAGCAACGTCGAAGCCCTCACCGAGTACACCTGGGCGATGCTCAAGGCCCTGGAGGCCCAAGGCATCCACGGTGAGGACGGCGCGCTGATCGACCACGTCGAACTGTTTGCCGACGACGCCCACGCCGACAGCCGCAACTTCGTCATGTGCCCGGGGAAGGCCTACGACCGCTCGCCCTGCGGCACCGGCACCAGCGCCAAACTGGCCTGCCTGGCCGCCGACGGCAAACTCGCCGAAGGCCAGGTCTGGACGCAAGCGAGCATCACCGGCAGCCAGTTCGAAGGGCGCTTCGAATGGCAAGGCGAACGCGTACGCCCATTCATTACCGGCCGCGCCTACATGACCGCCGACGCCACCCTGCTGATCGACGAGCAGGATCCTTTCGCCTGGGGCATCTGAGTGCCCCGCTTTTCTAACGATCCGAATGAATGTCCCGAGGAGCTACAACAATGAGCGATAACATCTTCACTGGCTGCATTCCCGCGCTGATGACTCCGTGCACCGCCGCGCGTAAACCCGACTTCGACGCCCTGGTGGCCAAGGGTCGCGAGCTGATCGATATCGGCATGAGCGCGGTGGTTTACTGCGGCTCGATGGGCGACTGGCCGCTGCTGACCGAGGCTGAGCGTCAGGAAGGCGTAGCGCGTCTGGTGGCCGCCGGGGTTCCGACCATCGTCGGCACTGGCGCGGTCAACAGCCGTGAAGCGGTGTCCCACGCTGCACATGCGGCGAAAGTCGGTGCCCATGGCCTGATGGTGATTCCGCGCGTCTTGTCCCGTGGTGCTTCGGCCACCGCGCAAAAAGCCCACTTCGCCGCGATCCTCAACGCCGCGCCGAACCTGCCGGCGGTGATCTACAACAGTCCCTACTACGGCTTCGCCACCCGCGCCGAGCTGTTCTTCGAACTGCGCCGTGAACACCCGAACCTGATCGGCTTCAAGGAGTTCGGCGGTGGCGCCGACTTGCGCTACGCCGCCGAAAACATCACCTCGCAGGACGATGCCGTGACCCTGATGGTCGGTGTCGATACCCAAGTGGTGCACGGTTTCGTCAACTGCAACGCCACTGGCGCGATCACCGGCATCGGCAACGCCCTGCCCCGCGAAGTGCTGCAATTGGTGGCGCTGAGCAAGCAAGCGGCCAAGGGCGATGCCAAGGCCCGACGTCTGGCGCGCGAACTGGAAGCGGCGCTGGCAGTGTTGTCGTCGTTCGATGAAGGCTGCGATCTGGTGCTGTATTACAAGCACCTGATGGTGCTCAACGGCGACCATGAGTACGCCCTGCACTTCAACGAAACCGACGCCTTGAGCGATGCCCAGCGCCGTTACGCCGAGACCCAGTACGCGCTGTTCCGCCAGTGGTACAAAAACTGGTCCGCCGAACAGAACCTCGCCTGATCGCAGTCCCTGCCCCGGTGTGATGCCGGGGCTTCACCTCTTTTATCAAGGAAGCGTCATGACTCTGACAGGCCACATGCTGATCGGCGGCCAAGCCATTGCCGGCAGCCGAGAAGCGATCCGCGCGATCAATCCCGCCACCGACGCGGTGCTGCAACCGGCCTACGCCGGTGGCACTGCAGAACATGTCGAACAGGCCTGCGCACTGGCGTGGCAAGCCTTTGATCGTTATCGCGAGACCTCCCTCAAAGCTCGCGCCGAATTTCTCGAAACCATCGCCAATGAGATCGAAGCCCTTGGCGATGCGCTGATCGACCGTGCCGTGGCCGAAACCGGCCTGCCACGCGCCCGTATCCAGGGCGAACGCGGACGCACCTGCGGGCAACTGCGCACCTTTGCCCGCACAGTGCGTGCTGGCGAGTGGCTGGACGTTCGCGTCGATCAATCACAACCACAGCGCCAGCCGCTGCCACGTTCTGATTTGCGCCAGCGGCAGATCGCGCTGGGGCCAGTGGCCGTGTTCGGCGCCAGCAACTTTCCGCTGGCGTTCTCGGTGGCCGGCGGCGACACCGCTTCGGCATTGGCCGCCGGTTGCCCGGTGATCGTCAAGGCGCATAGCGCACATCCCGGCACCAGTGAACTGGTCGGCCAGGCGCTGGCTCGCGCGGTGAAAAAATGCGGTTTGCCTGAAGGCGTGTTTTCGCTGCTGTTCGGTTCGGGCAATGAAGTGGGCATTGCGTTGGTCAGCGATTGGCGCATCAAGGCTGCGGGCTTCACCGGCTCGCGCAGTGGCGGCCTCGCCCTGAGCCAAGCGGCGCAGGCACGGCCGGAGCCGATTCCGGTGTACGCGGAAATGAGCTCGATCAATCCGGTGCTGCTGTTTCCCGCAGCGCTTGCCGCTCGCGGTGAGGCGTTGGCGCAGGGTTTTGTCGCCTCGCTGACTCAGGGTGCCGGGCAGTTCTGTACCAATCCCGGGCTGGTCATCGCTCACCAAGGGCCGGCGCTGGACAGTTTCATCGCCACCGCCGCCGAAGGGGTCCAGCGCAGCCCGGCGCAGACCATGCTCACGCCGGGGATTTTCCGCGCCTATGCAAGCGCCGTCGCCGCGTTGGCCGAACATCCGCAGGCGCAACACGTGGCGAGCGGTCTAGCGGCTGAAGGCCCGAACCAGTGCCAGACGCAATTGTTCATGACTCAGGCGCAGGACTTCCTCGCCGACGCACGCCTGCAAGGTGAAATCTTTGGTGCCGCATCACTGTTCGTACAGTGCGCCAACGACGATGAAATCCGTCAGATCTGCGAACACCTCGAAGGCCAGTTGACCGCCACCCTGCACCTGGATGACGCCGATCTGGATCAAGCCCGGGCCTTGTTGCCGACACTGGAGCGCAAGGCCGGACGTCTGCTGGTCAACGGCTGGCCGACCGGGGTCGAAGTGTGCGATGCGATGGTGCATGGCGGGCCGTTCCCGGCCACGTCGGACTCGCGCAGCACCTCGGTCGGCACGGCGGCGATCCTGCGCTTCCTGCGGCCGGTGTGTTATCAGGATTTTCCCGACAGCCTGCTGCCGCCGCCGCTGAAACAGGCAAATTCGCTGCAATTACGGCGCTTGCTCGACGGCCAGAGGGAAGCCTGAACATGCCCGACAACCTCACAGCGGACAACGCCGACATCGCGGTGATCGGCGCCGGCATCATCGGCGTCGCCTGCGCTCTGCAACTGGCGCGTCAGGGTAAACGGGTGGTGGTCATCGACAAGCAGCCGCCCGGTCATGGCGCCTCGTTCGGCAACGCCGGGCATCTGGCCACCGAGCAGGTGTTTCCGATTGCCGATGCGTCGATCCTCAAGCGCCTGCCGGCAATGCTGATGGACCCGATGGGGCCGCTGCGCCTGGACTGGAAGTACCTGCCGCGCGCTTTGCCGTGGTTCAGCCGATTACTGCTGAACCTGCGCCCGGCGCCGTTTCAGCGCACCGTGGCCGGTTTGCGCGCGCTCAACGAAAGCAGCCTCGACGCCTGGAAGCGCCTGCTGCACAGCATCGCCCACCCCGACCTGCTCAAGGAGGACGGCTCGCTGCTGGTGTTCGAGCGCGCCGAATCGCGACCCGCCGTCGAAGCCTTGCAGGCGCGCATGCGTCAGCAACAGGTACCGGTAGACTTCTGGTCGGCCAGCGCCGCGCGGGAAAGCGCGCCGCAGCTCAGCGAACAGGTTCAGGGCGGGTTGTTCTACCCACGCACCGGGCATTTTCTCGACCCGTATCAGGTGGTATGTGAACTGGTGAGCGCGGCCAAAACGGCCGGCGTGCAGTTCTTCCAGCAGGAGGTTCAGGGCGGCCAGTTGCAGGCGCATGGCGTGTCGCTGATCACCGATCAGGGACGTTTCACCGCGCGGCAGGTGCTGATCGCCTGTGGCGCGCATTCGGCGAAGCTCACCACTGCACTGACCGGTAAACGCGTGCCGCTGGACACCGAACGCGGCTATCACCTGATGTTGCCGCATGAGCAAGGACGCCTGCCGTTCGCCGTCACGTCGCTGGAGCGCAAGTTCATCATGACGCCGATGGCCGGCGGCTTGCGCCTGGCCGGCACCGTTGAGTTCGCCGGTCTGGAGCGCCCGCCGTTTATGGAACGCGCCTGGCAGTTACACCGTTTGAGCAAGGGCTTATTCCGCCGTGATTTGAACGCTGAAGACGCGACGCCGTGGATGGGCTTTCGTCCGTCGCTGCCGGACTCGCTGCCGATCATCGACAAGGTCTGCGACGGCAAGGTACTGCTCGCGTTCGGTCATCAGCATCTGGGGCTGACTCAAGCTGCGATTACCGCAGAGATGGTCGCGCATCTGGTGTCACCCTCAGCGAACTCCGGCTTGCCGGCACTGGATGCCTATCGACTCGGTCGCTTCTGAGATATCGATGAAACGTTTTTGGTTTCATACTGAGCGCCGACCTTGGCCCCGCGCATATGGAACCGACTATGACTTCATCAATGGATACCCAGACACCCGAGCCACAAGCAATCTGCAACCCGATCACCAGCAGCGCGATTTTCATCGTCGCCACGCTGCTGCCTGGCAGCGACGCCGCCAGTCAGGTGCGCGGCTGGTGCGGCGACATCGCCGCCCTCACCCGTTCGGTTGGCAAACGCGTGCCCAGCGGCAACCTGTCGTGTGTCTGCGGGTTCAGCGCCAGCGCCTGGGACGCCCTGTTCGGTAGTCCGCGCCCGGCCTCACTGCATCCATTCCGCGAATTCGGCGTCGAGGGCCGCCGTGCCGTGGCGACCCCGGGCGACATCCTGCTGCACATCCGTGCCGATCAGATGGACCTGTGTTTCGAACTGGCAACGCAGCTGTGCAGCGCACTCAATGGCGCGATCACGGTGGTGGATGAGGTGCAGGGTTTCCGCTACTTCGACATGCGCAGCATCATCGGTTTTGTCGATGGAACCGAGAACCCGGTGGGCCGCAAGGCAGGCCATTTCACCCTGATCGGCAACGAAGACCCGGCGTTCGAATCCGGCAGTTATGTGCTGGTGCAGAAGTACCTGCACAAGATGGAGGCGTGGAATGCATTGAGCGTCGAGGCTCAGGAGAAGGTGATCGGCCGCACCAAGCTGGCCGACATCGAACTCGGTGAAGAGGTCAAGCCGAGCAACTCCCACAGCGCCCTGACCACCATCACCAAGGACGGTCAGGAGCAGAAGATCCTGCGCGACAACATGCCGTTCGGTCGTCCGGGGGTTGGCGAGTTCGGCACCTATTTCATCGGTTACGCGCGCTCGCCGGAACCGATCGAGCAGATGCTGGAGAACATGTTTGTCGGCAAACCCGTCGGCAACTACGACCGTTTGCTGGACTTCAGCACGGCAGTCACCGGGGGGCTGTTCTTTGTGCCGTCAGCCGACCTGCTCGAAGAGCTGGCGGAGCGAGAGCCCGAGCAGGCGTGACACCGTAGCGCCACGCCCGCCCGTCACTCAGTGTGGCGCGCGCGGGATGGTTTTCAGCAGGTCTTCCGGGCTGATGTGGCCAACCACGCTGCCCGGTTGCGGCATGTTGAGGATGTGGCCTTTCATCTTGCCGATGATGTGCATCTCGCACGGCTTGCAGTCGAACTTCAGGGTCAGCACTTCGTCGCCGTGAATCAGCTGCATCGGCGCGACCTTGGTGCGCACACCGGTCACGCCCTTGGCCTGTTTCGGGCACAGGTTGAACGAGAAACGCAGGCAGTGCTTGGTGATCATCACCGGCACTTCACCGGCCTCTTCGTGCGCCTCGTAGGCCGCATCGATCAGCTTCACGCCATGACGGTGATAGAAGTCGCGCGCCTTCTGGTTGTAGACGTTGGCCAGGAACGACAGGTGCGACTCCGGGTACACCGGCGGTGGCGTGGTTTCAGCCTTGCGGCTGCCACGCGGATGCGCCGCGACACGGGCGGCCGTCAGGGCTTCGATGACTTCACGGCGCAAGGCCTTGAGCTGCGAGTTCGGAATGAAGAACGCCTGCGGTGCATCGAGCTTGATGTCGGTGGCGTGGTACTGGGTGGTACCGAGCTGACCGAGCAGATCCTGCAATTGCTCCAGCGCCTGTTCCGGCTTGTTGGCCACACCGAACGGACCGTTGAGGGTCACGCTGGCACTGATCCCCTCTTCACTGGTCGCGGTCACTTCCAGCTGTTCTTCACGCAGACGCGCGACCCAGCTCAATGCGATACGACGCTCGGCAGAGGTCTTCTGCAGCGCCTGTTGCCAGTTGTGGTCGAGATTGCGGTTCAGCGGATGATTCGGCCGCAGCTTGTACAGGCCTTCGGGCATTTCGTTCGGCTCGACGCGGTAGCGATAGCGCTTCTCGCCGTCTTCTTCGAACTCGCCCTTTGGCTCGGCGATGTTGGCGCGGAAACCCACGACTTCACGCTTGACCAGCACGTTGAGGCCATCGCCGTTGGACAGCGGTTCCTGCGTCACCACCTGGATGTCACGCTTGCCGACTTTCTCGACGGTGCCCACTGGCAGACCGGTGAAGGTCGGCGAATCGAACGCGCCGATGTCGATCTTGCGATCGGTGACGAAGTAGTCGGTGCTGCCACGGTGGAAAGTCTTTTCCGGGTCCGGCAGGAAGAAGTGCGCGGTACGGCCGCTGGAGGCGCGAGCCAGGTCCGGGCGGTCTTCGAGCACGTCGTCAAGGCGCTGGCGGTAATAGGCGGTGATGTTCTTCACATAGCCCATGTCCTTGTAGCGACCTTCGATCTTGAACGAGCGCACACCGGCTTCGACCAGCGCGCGAATGTTGGCGCTCTGGTTGTTGTCCTTCATCGACAGCAGGTGTTTTTCGTAGGCGATCACCCCACCCTTTTCGTCTTTCAGGGTGTACGGCAAACGGCAGGCCTGCGAGCAGTCGCCACGGTTGGCGCTGCGCCCGGTCTGCGCGTGGGAAATGTTGCACTGCCCGGAGAACGCCACGCACAGTGCGCCGTGAATGAAGAACTCGATGGCGGCATCGGTTTCGTCGGCGATGGCGCGGATTTCTTTCAGGTTCAGCTCGCGGGCCAGTACCAGTTGCGAGAAACCGGCCTGATCAAGGAACTTCGCCCGCTCCAGCGTGCGGATGTCAGTCTGGGTACTGGCATGCAGCTCGATCGGCGGGATGTCCAGTTCCATCACGCCCAGATCCTGGACGATCAGCGCGTCGACACCGGCGTCGTACAACTGGTGGATCAGCTTGCGCGCCGGCTCCAGTTCGTTGTCGTGCAGGATGGTGTTGATGGTGGTGAAAATGCGCGCGTGATAACGGCGGGCAAACTCCACCAGCTCGGCGATTTCGCTCACCTCGTTGCAGGCGTTGTGGCGCGCGCCGAAGCTCGGGCCACCGATGTACACGGCATCGGCGCCGTGCAGGATCGCCTCGCGGGCAATCGCCACGTCACGGGCGGGGCTGAGCAATTCCAGATGATGCTTGGGCAAGGACATAGTTTTTTTAGTCAGGCTGTCACGGTTAAGGCGCGCATTGTAGCCGCGAAACGCCCGAGCGGCACGCCTGTGCTGCCAAGTGGCAGATGACCTCGCTCCAATCCGACACGAGAGTCTCCTGTAGGAGTGAGCCTGCTCGCGATGATGGTGGCACAGTCAACGTTGATGGTGGCTGATTTACCGCTATCGCGAGCAGGCTCACTCCTACAGGGGGCGGTCAGGCCTTGGCAGCCATCGCGGTGACTTCCACGCGCATGCCTTCCACCGCCAGCGACGCCACGCCCACCGCGGCGCGCACCGGCCATGGCTTGGCGAAGAAGCGCTTGTAGACTTCGTTGAACGCCGCACGGTCGGCCATATCGGTGAGGTAGATGGTCAAGTGCATGACGCGATCCATCGAACTGCCGGCCCGCTCCAGCGCCACTTTCAGCGCCTGCAGGGTGCATTCGCTTTGCTGGGTGATGTCGCCCAGCTCCAGACTGCCGTCGGCGCGGGTCGGGATCTGGGTCGAAACCAGAATGCCGTTGAAACCGACGACGTCGGAGGAAATCGAATCTGCATCCGGATCAGGGGTGAAGCTGAGGTCTTGATTAGCCATGAAAGTCTCTTGTCTGGAGAGATTGAGGGTCGCCGGCCAACAACGCGCCGGGACTTTCGCGCGGGCAGTTTACATCAGTCCCCCGCTCCGGCTCAGGCAACTGTCAGCCCCAGCCACAAATCGCGCGCATAAAAAAACGCCAGCCCTTTCGGACTGGCGTTTTTTCTGAATATGGCAGGGGCGGCTGGATTCGAACCAACGCATGGCAGGATCAAAACCTGCTGCCTTACCGCTTGGCGACGCCCCTGTATCTCAAGCTCTGTAACAAGCTCTGCGAGAATGGGCCGCAATTTACCAACCTTTTTTTGATCTGGGAAGCCCTGAGTGCAAAAAAATTTGTTTTAAAACAGCCAGTTATTTCTGACCCAAGGCAAGCGCAACGATTCACTTCGAAAAATTCAGCGCAATCGCCTCGCGAATCAGCGCTTGCAAGGCCCGCTCATCGACCGGGTCGCCCTCGTGAAAATCAATCGCCCGGCGGGTGTTGCCCTCAAGGCTGGCGTTGAACAACCCCGCAGGATCAGCCAGCGCCGCGCCCTTGGCGAAGGTCATCTTCACCGCCGCCTTGTAAGTCTCCCCGGTGCAAATGATCCCGCCCCGTGACCACACCGGAACACCGCGCCACTTCCACTCCTCCACCACCTCGGGATCGGCCTGGTGCATGACCTTGCGAATCTCGCCGAGGATCGCTCCGCGCCAATCGTCCAGTTCAGCGATTCGAGCGTCGATGAGTGCCGAAGCATCGATGGGTGGTATTTTGGATTTCATGGCAAGTGTTCTCTTCGATGTGGTTTACAAGCCGATTTGCTTGAGCCCCTCACGCATCCCTTGATCCGCTTGCTCGCACCATTGCTTGAGGCTCAGATCCGGCGGCAGGTTGCCTTCCAGGCTCTTGTATTGACCGTCGGCCAACACTTCGCCCTTGCGACCGCGACCTTCGTTCTTGTCGCCATCGGCCTTGTCGAACTCGCCCGGCATATTCGCAACGAATGCCACCATCTTGTTGGCGTTTTCAGTGCTATCCGCTTTCAGGTAGCCCTTGTCGACGCAATGCTTGATCAGGCCCGACATGTTGCGACCGCTGTCATACATGCTTTTCAGGGTAGCGGGATCTGGTGCTTCTGCACGGGCCAGGGAAGAGGCGCCTAAAGTGGCAGCCAGTGCGAGGATCACAGCGGTGTTTTTCATGTTTAGTCCTTTAAATAGTATTGAAGAGTGATATCAGGTCATTTTCAAACCACGAGAACGCGATCAATTGCGACTTCATGTTGTCAGCCCTTTGACCCAGCCTCTGATCTTCCAATCTTGATTCACGAGATCAATTACAACGTGGAACCGGTGGTCAAACGGCTTCAATATTTCTTAATCGGCCATCCAGACATCTCCATAGCCAGCTGTATCGATGATGAAATTTGCGCCGGTGGGCAAACAAAGATAATTCACAGTCTGGGGCAGCATTTCACTCAGGTGGTGAACATGGACAGGCTTGTAAAAATCATCCGCCGCCGAGTACTCACCGCAGTGAATGAACCAACTGATATTGCCGTCCGTAGGCAATTGCACTCTTGTGCCGTAGATAGGCGACTGGCCAAGCGATTCGATAGCAACCGCAACCAGCTCTTCAGGCGGTTGCACAGGCATTCCATATTTACTACAGATTTCTTTCTGCGCTTCGTCCGGATAAACAGCTTCAGGCTTTTGCATTGATCAGATCCCCAGCTTGGTTTTCATACATTTTGAATACGATGATGTATGCCCACCCTGTTTTAGGCCATGGGGATGCTCTTCTACCCTGAAAATACACAACCGACAGGCACCATTGCCTGTCCGGGTGCCTGCTCAGAGATCAAACTCCGTGCCAGCCATCACCTAGCCATTATGGATCAAGGGGTTGGCGGCAATGCCTTTGTGTTTAGGCGTTTAAAATTTCGATAAACAGAAAAAAGTGCGCAAGAAGTTGCGCAGTACTGTGCAACTTCTTGCGCACTTGGCTGGAGGGCACGGTTTATAAGGGTTTGAAGTAGATTCTCGGGTGAAATCCGTGAAACAACTGCGCAACTTTTTGCGCAGTGGTGATGTTTAGATTTTCGACGCTGACGACGCCACTTGCAGTTGACGATAAGCGTCGACCAACTGCTGAAGATTGAACGCGAGGTTCCTCCCGCTCGGGTTCGGCAACACCCACACGTGCGCGCCGCCGAAGGTCCTTGCCTGCGGCCCCCACGCCACCACCTTCTGCCCCGACAACGCCGCATACGCAGACTTGCCGAGAAACGCCACATAGCGCGGCGCATGGCTGCTGATTTTCTGCTCAAAGCCCTGGGCGGCAGCGGCGAACTCTTGCGCCGCCAATTGATCCGCCCGCGCCGTCGGCCGATCGACCACCGCCGTCAAGCCGCAGCCAAATTGCAGGATGCTTCGATCCTCCTCCGCCGGCACCTCATGCGGGGTGAACCCGGCCAAGTGCAAGGTGCGCCAGAAGCGATTACTGCGCCCGGCAAAATGATGCCCCTGCGCCGCCGCGAGCAATCCCGGATTGATCCCGCAGAACACCACCGAAAGCCCCGGCGCCAGAATGTCTTCAAGCCCTTCACCCGCCATGCGCCCGCCCTCATTCGCAAACATTTGCACCACCACCCACGGCAAACCCTAGAATGGCCATCCCAGCCACAGAGCCAAGCACAACGATGGACGTTATTCAGACCCTGCGCTGCTTCGTCGCCGTGGCCCAGAGCGGCAGCTTCACCGCTGCGGCCGACGTGCTCGACACCACCACGACCAACGTCTCCAAAGCCGTCTCCAGCCTCGAAGCCCGGCTGCACACGCGCCTGATCAACCGCACCACTCGCCGCCTCGCCCTGACCGAAGCCGGCGTGCGTTATTTGCAGCGCGCCGAAAAAATCCTCGATGACCTGCGCGAAGCCGATGAAGAAGCCGGCACCGCCCAGACCTTGCCGGTCGGGCGTCTGAAGATCCACGCCATGGCCGCCATCGGCAACCACTACGTGATCAATGCAATCGCCCGTTACCGCGAGATTCACCCCACGGTGATGTTCGATCTGACCCTGAGCAATCGCCTGCCCGACCTGCTCGAAGAAAGCTACGACATGTCGATCGTCCTCGCCCGCGACCTGCCGGATTCCGGTTTCGTCGCGCAACGCCTGGGCAGCACTTACAGCATCCTCTGCGCCTCGCCGGCGTACCTGGCCAAACACGGCCACCCCGCCACACCCGCCGACCTCGCCGCGCACGACTGCCTGCGCATCGTCAACACGGTGATGCCCGCAGACAACTGGGTGTTCGAAGGGCCTCAAGGCATGGAAACCCAGAATATCCCCGACTCCCCTTTCCACATCAACACCGCCGACGGCATGGCCACGGCGATCAGAAATGGCATGGGCATCGGCATTCAGCCGCTGGCATCAGCCGTCGAAGGATTGGTCGGAGGCACACTGGTGCGGGTACTGCCGCAGTACCGCCTGGAGGAATACAACCTGTTCGCGATCTACCCGTCGCGCAAATTCGTCGACGCCAAAATCAAGACCTGGGTGGAGTTCCTGAAAACCGCCATCCCGCAACTGTTGGCATCGGATGAAGACATGGCTGGGGCCAAGCAACTCGCTGATGCTTAGTGCCGCAGACCTGGAGTGTCGACCCTCCAGCACCGGCATCGACCATTAACCGTTAGAGCAACCGCTGCCCATCACTTGGTATTGCACGACGTGTTGCGCGCCGGTTGAGTCGTCATAAGTCATCTGCACCGGCACCGCGCCGCACTGATTGGCAGTGTCGGAGATCGACACCACGTGAGCGATGTCGAGTTGGCTGGCGGAGTTGTACGCCTCGACTTGTGCGGTTTCATCCGCCGCAAAGGCTTGCGCGCCGATACCGCCTAGGGCCAGAAGAAGAGCGATTTTTGCAAGTTTCATGATGTTCACCGTCTCGTGGGGAACCGTGTTTGTTCACGGAGTGGAGACGATGTTAGGGGTTCAAGCGCACGGCAAAAATCGGTCGGCTGGACAAACACTGTGTCCAGAATGGTGATGAATAAGTCCAGACACCGTGGGTGCCCTTTTCGCGAGCAGGCTCACTCCTACAGTGGATTTTGCAGTGCTCACGAATGTTGTGGCGGGCGCAAAACCTGTAGGAGTGAGCCTGCTCGCGATGGCGCCAGCCCAGTCAACAAAGAACCCGAGACGACCGCCAGCGACCAGACAACACAAAACCCATGGCGAGAGGTTTAGCGATACGTCGCACCGTCCCGATGGGCCGCGAATCGGCCCCAAACCCCAAACTCACCTACTCCAACCCAAGCCCCGCACGCCCCATCGAATTCAGACGCTCCACCGGAAAACGCTCCACCCACGCCCGCTCATAATCCTCCCGCGGAAAATCATCCGGCGACGCCCCCTGCTCAAACGCCCTGAACACATCCCGCGCATAGCGCAGATTCTTCGCACACATCGGCGCCGCCGGCACGTACATCACGTTGCCCCAGCCCTGCTGATTCTCCACCGGCGCGACGCTATGGATCACATCGCAATGCCACCAAACCGAATCGCCGGCCTGCACATCCGGAATCGGACTTAGCCCCTCGATAAGCAGCGGATGCCATTGCCGCGATACCGGCAGCACCTTGCCCGGCGCCACCCCACACAACTCGTCTTCGGGCACGTCATCGAGCAGCGGCCGCAGCAGCAGGTACGCCATCGCCGTGGGGATCGGCAGGGTGTGCAGCACGCCTTGATCGGCCTGCATGTCCGACAGCGCAGTCCAGCCCTGAAACGTGCGAAACGCCGAACACTTCACCGTGTCCTTGTAGGCGTATTCATCCACCTCGGTACGAAACGCCGCATCCCACGGGTCGTAGGCCGCGAAGTCGTTGCTGTAGATTTTGTCGAAGACCTTCAAATACGCCGGATGCAGCCAGCGCTCCAGCGCCCCGGAATCGGTGTGCGGGCCAAGGCCTTTCGAGTGCGTGCCCGGCGGACGCCGACGTACCCGATCCGGATACAGCGCGTTGATGTCCGGATTGAACCAGTCCTGACCGTGCGAATGAGTCTTCCACAACCGATTGAGAAACGCCTGCGCCGTGCCCATCCGCTCATGCTGGCGCAACTGCATTTGCGCCGCCGACCAATAGATCGGAAAAATCTCCGGCCGCGACGCCTCAAGATTGCCGAAAAACTGGTCGGCCGGCCCACGGTAAAACGCATCGAACCGGTTCTTGTCGAGGTAATCCAGTAACCCCTGGTCCCACTGCAACACCTGCTCGCGGGGGAAGTGATTGCGGATCACCACGCAACCGCGACGCTTGATCAACGCCAGTTGCTCGGCAGTCACTGTGCCAGCGGCGATGTCAGCGAACTCCAGCACCGGCCAGCCCGACCCGGTCTGCGCCTCCTGGGCTTTGATCGACGCAATCTCGCCGGCAATAAACTCACTGACCTCGGCAAACAGCCCCTGCACATCGCCGATCTGCGCGCGCAAGGTGCGTTTCATTTTGACGATACTTTCGCGGTAATTCTCCGGAAGCGTTGCGCTCTCGAATGCCTGGTATTTGCTCATCGGGGGACCTGCAGACCTTGTTGTTGGTGCAGGTATGGGACCACTTCCGATGGTGTCGGCGGCAGCCTGATTTGCCGCGTCAAGTAATACGATTGTGGCGTTGTAGCGGCGCGCTGCTTACTGAAAGTGATGACCGTGCTGACGACGAAACTCCGAAGGCGTCAGCCCCTTCAACGCCTTGAACTGCCGATTGAACAGCGCCAGCGACGAGTACCCTACTTCGTCGGCAATCAGCGAAACCGTCGTATTCCCCTGCATCAACAACGCACAGGCGTGTCCGACTCTTAGCCGTACGATGTAGTCCAACGCCGTGCAGCGCGTATGACGGCGGAACATCCGATGGAACGCCGACACACTGACGCACGCCATCACGGCCAACGCTGGAATGCTGATGGCCTGGGCGTAGTGACCATGCAAATAATCCAGAACCCGGTGGATGCGCGGGTCTTCAACAATCTGGCTGCCAGCCTGCGAGTCCGACGCAGAGAGGATTCGCCTGGCATCGACGTCCCGCGTCAGTTTGCTCAACACGGTCAACAGCGCGATCAAACGCTCGGCCGGCTCCTGCTCAACCATCGCCTCGATCAGCGGCCGAATCTCCCGCGACGCTGCCGCACTGAAACTCAACGCCTGCCGCGCCGCCACAAGTAATTGCCGCAGCGACCCCATCTCCGGAAACAACGTCACCAGCGACTCCGCCCACGCCGCCGAAAACCAGATCACCAACGCCACATGCGGTTGCCCGGCGTCGACCCGCTCCGCCGACGACCAGCTATGCGGCACATTCGGCCCGACCAGAATCAGATCGCCGTCATCGTAAGCCGCGACGTCATTGCCGATATAGCGATGGCCACGACTGTTCAAGGTCAGCGTCAGTTCGTACTCGGGGTGGTGGTGCCACTCAAACGGAATTGCCCCTGGCAGGCGCCGGTTCAGCAGCGTCCAGGAGGCAGTGGCTTCGGTGGGGATTTTTTCGAAACTGGGTTTCATGGTGGACGATTCTGCTCTGTGGCGTGGGAGGCACGCCCCGATCGTATCACTCTGTTTACAACGGCAACGGTCGATCCTGCACCACGCGCTTCATCACCAGCGTCGAGGTCAGCCGCTGCACATTCGGCAAAGTCGAAAGGCACTCGTCATACAGGCGCTGAAACGCTGGCAAATCCTGAGCGATGACGTGCAGCAAATAATCCGGTTCGCCGAACAACCGTTGCGCATCCACCACCTGCGGAATCTCCACCAGCGCCGCCTCGAACGCCTCCACCGCTTGCCGGTCGCCTTCGCGCAACGTGGCGAAGACCATCGCGGAAAAGTTCAGGCCCAGTGCGGCGGGGTCGAGTTTTGCCCGGTAGCCGAGCAGCACCCCGGACTCTTCCAGCGCCCGCACGCGGCGGTGGCAGGGTGAAAGGCTCAGGCCCACGCGATCGGCCAGTTCGGTGACCGACAGCCGACCATCCTTTTGCAGCTCAGCAAGAATCTTCCGATCAGTTCTGTCCACGCAATAAAACCTTCTAATCTGATGCGCCATGACGAGCATCTTTGGAAAAATATTCTAGCCGAGTTTGCTTATTCTCCCTCAACCAAAAACTGCCGCACCGCTGCAACCGGCGCGGCACTTGATTGATGGAAAACCAACATGAGCAAAGCAACGCCACGTCAACGGCCATGGGTGACGCCATGACCTTCAGCGTATTCGCCGCTTTCTGGGCGGTATCGATTCTGTTTGTGATCACCCCCGGCGCCGACTGGGCCTACGCGATTTCCGCAGGCTTGAAGCACCGCGTCGTACTCCCCGCCGTGGGCGGTCTGCTGTCCGGGCACTTACTCGCGACGCTGATTGTGGCGGCCGGGGTAGGCACGCTGATCGCCGGACATCCGCTGGCCCTGACAGCACTGACCGTAGCCGGCGCCGGTTACCTGCTGTGGCTGGGCGCCAATCTGTTCGCCCGCCCTTCCACTCCGCACGCCGCAGCGAGCCAGACCAGCGACTCATGGGCGCGCTGGGCCTTGAAGGGTCTTTGCGTGAGCGGGCTCAACCCGAAAGTGTTCTTGCTGTTTCTCGCCCTGTTGCCGCAATTCACCGACGCCGGCGCGCCGTGGCCCGTGCCGCTGCAAATGGTCGCGCTCGGCCTGGTGCATACCGCCAGTTGCGCGGTGATCTATCTGCTGGTCGGGTTTGGCTCACAGGTGGTACTGCGCGCCCGGCCTGCAGCGGCACGCAGGGTCAGTCGAGTTTCAGGGCTGATCATGATTGCGATTGCGCTGGGGCTGCTGATCGAACAGCTGCACGCCTGATTCTTCCTCCTGACGAGATCTGCCAATGACCGAACACACCTCACCCTACGACACCACTGCCCTAACCAAGCCGGCAACACGCCTGCGCATCCCGCAGCTCAAACAGATGAAAGTCGAAGGGCGCAAATGGGCGATGCTGACCGCGTACGACATGTACAGCGCAGTAATTTTCGAGGACGCCGGCATTCCCGTCCTGCTGGTCGGCGACTCAGCGTCCAACAACGTGTTTGGCAACGACTCGACCTTGGCCGTGACCGTCGACGAACTGCTCCCGCTGGTGCGCGCCGTCACCCGATCAACCCGGCGGGCCTTGGTCATCGCCGACCTGCCCTTCGGCTCGTACCAGGTTTCACCCGAACAATGCCTGCAAACCGCCGTGCGTTTCATGAAGGAGGCTGGCGCCCATGCGGTGAAGATCGAGGGCGGTGTCGAATTGCTGCCACACATCGCCAAGCTCAGCGTCTCGGGCATCCCGGTCATGGCCCACATCGGTTTCACCCCGCAGATGGAACATCAATTGGGCGGCTATCGTGTACAAGGTCGGGGCGAAGACGGGCAGCGCCTGATCGACAGCGCCAAAGCGCTGGAAGCCGCCGGCGCGTTCGCCCTGCTGATCGAAATGGTGCCCGGCGACGTTGGCGCAGCGATCACTCAAGCGGTGGCGATCCCCACTGTGGGCATCGGCGCCGGCAATCAGTGCGACGCGCAAGTGCTGGTCTGGCAAGACATGGCCGGCCTGCGCCAGGGACGTCTGCCGCGCTTCGTCAAACAGTACGCCGACCTGCGCAGCGTCCTGCAAACGGCGGCCAGAGACTTCGCCGACGACGTACAGGCCGGCACCTTCCCCGGCCCCGAACACACCTTTTAACCAACCGCCAGCAGCAGGAGGCCCCCATGCAAACCCCGAGACAACGCGCCGCCGAAGGCCTCAAGGTGGGCGACCGCTTCAACGTCGTCCGCCGTTTCACACCCGACGACGTCCATCACTTCGCGCAACTGTCCCGCGACTACAACCCCGTCCACTGCGACGCGCACTATGCGCAACTGCGAGCATTCAAAGCGCCGATCACCCACGGCCTGCTCACGGCCAGCCTGATGACCGAAATCGGCGGCCAGATCGGCTGGCTCGCCACCGGCATGAACCTCCAGTTCAAGCGCCCCGTCTATCCCGGCGAAACCATCACCTGCCACTGGGCTCATCACCAGCATCGACGAGCGAGGCCACGCAACAGCCGAAGTCAGCGTCTTCAACGAACAACACATCACCGTGCTCGAAGCTATCACCACCGGCGTCCTGCCCGGCGCGCCAGAACGCGAATACATGAAACACATGCTGGCCGAGGGCGACCCTACCAATGGCGCGCGATGACGCGTTTAAACAGAGTTGTTTATATGACACCCGGTGTTACGTCCCCAAGGCTACAACGCCTTGCGCCATTGCCTACGACTACGCCAGAATCCGCCGGCTTGTGCGCCTAGAGTGCGGGTTCTATCGTGGGTCGGTCGCTGATAAAGCAGCGATCGGGTTTGGTAGCCCGGTTTCACACATGGCGCAAAACGTCACCTTACGCAGATGCCCTTCTGGCGCCTGTGTTTTATGGTGGCCATGCGCAGGGCGCTTTCGAGCGCGCCGGTTTTTCCATGTGTGCCGGTCTACCAACCTTCGTAATGGCCACCACCCTCGTTTGGTAGCGAATGTGATGGTTCCCTTAGCCACATATGGAGCGTCACTATGTTCAAGGTCACACCAAACCCACCCGTAACCGAAACGGTCTCACCCTACGAATCCTCCGATTCCCGAAAACTCAGCGAAGCCGCCGAACGCGCCCTCGACCACTACCTGAACCCCGCCAGCCAAATCATGGCCACGCCCTACACACCCAACGCCATGTTCCTGGCCAACCCCAAAATCGCCACCGAGGAATTGCTGGCGAACGCCAGTGAATCACTGGGTTCGGCAACGGTGATGTTGGGGGATGTGGCCGCGCTGGTGGAGGGGCCGATTCGCAAGACGCTGCTGGGCATTGCGCAGGTGGTGATGCTGGGGGAACTGGCGGTGAATCAGGCGTTGGATAATGTTGTGCCGACGGCATAACGAACGCTCCCTCCTTGGCGGCGTTAAATAGGTCGCCACGGAGGGACTAACTAGAAACAGGAACGCGTTAGGCATCTGCCTTCAGGACGAACCGATAGGCGAATTCTCAGATTCCCAACATCTCGCTCCGAAAGCTCAAGATCGCCCTGCTATGGTTTGCAGCCTGCCTCTATGCCAGACTTCGACTGCCGTTACTTCTACAAGGATGTTCAAGATGTCGGGCAAACCTGCCGCTCGTATTACCGATCCCACGTCCTGCCCACTACCAGGGCACGGAGTCAACCCAATAGCCTCTGGGTCTCCAGACGTTTTCTTCGATGGCTTGGCTGCCGCACGACAGACTGACAAGAGCGCATGTGGGAGCGCAATTGTCGGAGACGTCGCCTCCACGGTTCTCATCAATGGCTTGCCCGCAGCAACCTTGGGTAGCACGGGGGCTCATGGCAACAATGTCATCAGTGGCTCCGGTACCGTAATCATTGGCAATTCGCATACTCCCGCGCCGTTTACGCCTCCACTGCCGTTAGTCCTGCCTAATACCTTTGGTCAATCATTCAGCGTGCTCAATAGCGAGACCGGTGAGCCATTGGCACTCAGGGATTTTGTTGCAACCATCGACGGGGTAAAAATCACGGGCGTCACGGATGCAAATGGAGTTGCTCACGTAAAGGCGCCATCGAAAGACTCAAAAATCTCTCTGCACGTCATATTTAATGCTCCGGCAAGAACACTCGACGAACTGTCGGAGGGGCAGTAATGGCTGACAATTTCTCAACGAAAGCGACCGCTCAAAAAATCAAACCCGGCGAGTTCATGTGCCCCATCCCGGTAAAAGTCGATGATCGTGCGGCGACACGCGAAGCGATCATTCAAAGCTTTCGAAAGGCAGGTGGCGTCTTTACCGAACGCTCTAGTTGGGGAGCGGCCAAGGCCAAACCTGACATGGAAAAGGATTGGGACTATTCAATGATTGCTCTGCATCATGCCGGGCGCTCATACGAATGCACTCCAGGCGGAAGCAAGCAGATGAAAGGCGTTCAATCCCATCACATGGGTAACGGCTTTGACGATATCGGCTACCACTATGGGATCGCTTGCGACGGAACGGTTCTCGAAGGCCGTGACATCAGGTTTCTAGGGTCGAACGTTCACCTGTTCAACACAGGCGTGATCGGAATAGTGCTTCTGGAAAACCTGACTACTGCAGAGGAAGGCGGAGACATCGTTGCGAAAGGCAGGGAAACCCTGGAGTACTTCGGGGTTAGCACAACAAATGTCATACCTGCGGCACAGATTGACTCGTTACTGCGATTGATCAAAGTGCTTAAAGACGTTTTTCTGATCAAGAATTTTGGCGGCCACCGGGAGTACCCCGGCCAAGTGAGTGAAGGGAAAATCTGCCCCGGCAACATTGGCATGGAGCTTGTCAGAAACATCCGCACCAAGACCGGACTTCTCCCACCACCGAAGCCAGGCGCGGAATGAAATATTTTATATTTGCAGGATTGGTCTCGCTTTTAATCATCCTGAACGTGGGCTTCTATAACGAAGTATCTGATGGTGAGGTCAATCGAGTTTTCTTCATTAAGAAGGATCCAAGCATGCGTGTGAAATTTACAAACATCCATGCAAACGATGGGAATTACCGTCGAGTAGAAAAACTCACGAACGAGCAAAGGCAGGACATCATTGACTATTGCAAATACAGATTAGGTATTGACACAAAAGTGTCAACACAAGCTGAAATTGAAATGTGCGCAAAGAGATAAAACAAGACAAGCCGAATAACTGGATGTTCATTCAACCTGTTCAGGAAGCAAAATCAGCGCTCGATCTGATTTTTGATTCCATCAATGGTATTTTCGGCCAATGAATCTATATCGCGGCTTCGTTTACCTGACATTACTTCTCTGCGCTGGCTGTGTAAAAACAGCCAACATCCCGCCCGCCGACCTTACTTTATCGTCTTTCGAATTAGGACCGAATAATCTTTTTACTGTGAAATTCACTTCAACAGTAGATTTGGCTAGCGCATTCAATGATTTCGAGAACTCTAATCAGCTCACGCCAACGCTGATCTGCTCACTAGACGGCGATATGGATTTTTCGTCCAAGCATTCAATCAATATAAAGGCTGAAGGCCTGGTGAATGCGAGCAGCCAAACCAGACCAAATTACACTTTCACCTCAGAGCTTGTTTTCTACAACGCTAGACCCTACGGGACGCAACTCGATCTGAATGATTACGAAGCCGTCCGACCGCTACTAGCCAATAAAGCTTTCATACCCTGCAAGGTACGCATTACCGCGTATGGATATAAAACCTATTACACAAAGTCATTGATCATTCCAACCACGAAAATGACAGAACAGATATTTAAGAAGCCTTAGATAAAACCTAAGCAAGAACAACCTGAAGTATCTGACTGCTGCTGGATATACCTGGGGGTTATTGGTCGAAAGGAAACCTGCCTCCAGTGGCTCAATCTCCCGTCACAAACCTGTCACCCCCAACCTGCTAACCTCCCCTGCGCCTCCTCCCCACTTACTTAAGAGCCCCAACAAAAGGTGCCCCAAGGTGTACTCCGTCGCCCCACCCCGCCAAAAAATCATCCTCCGCTCCGAAAACCTCCACTCCGAAGACTTCGGCGCCCTCTTCTCCCGGCTCTTCGGCAATCGCTACGCCGACACCCCGCCGATCCCCTCCAACATCATCATCGGCGGCGTCTACGGGCGGCACGACGGGGTCAGTTTCCGGCGTATGCATTACCACGGTGATTTCACCGTCACCTTCCCCGACCCGCAGGACGAGATCACTTTTGTGATTCCCACGGCGGGCAAGATTGTGTTCAACCACCGCACCGAGTCCGTCGGTGTGGCGCAAGTGGGGTTGGCGATTGATAAGGCGGATATCCGCTCGATGCGGTTTCTCGACAATCACGCGCAGCACGGGATTTCGGTGAATCGGGGGCAACTGACGGAGCGGTTGGCGGCGTTGTTGGGGCGGCCCATTGTGCAGAAGATTGTATTTGAGCCGGTGGTGGATCTGCACTCGGCGGCGTTTGGCGGGATCAAGGCGTTGATTGATCTGGCGACGGGGACGGAGTTTGATTTGTTGCTCAACAGCGGGACGCTGATGCCGTCGCGGTTGCGCGAGATGTTGATCGATGCGGTGCTGGAGGCGTGGCCGCACAATTTTACCGAGGCGTTGCGCCAGCCGGCACCGAGGGTGGCGCCGCGGCATGTGAAGTTGGCGATGGAGTTTATTCAGGCGCATCCGGAGCAACTGGTGAGTGGCGTGGAGTTGGCGCGGTTGAGCAATGTCAGTCAGCGCGCATTGCAGGAGGGGTTTCGACGGTTTGTCGGGATGTCGATTGTGGCGTATCAGCGGCAGGTGCGGCTGGAGCGCGCTTTCGAGGCGCTGGGGCAGCGGCATTCGGCGTCGGTGACGGAGGTGGCGTTGCGCTTTGGCTTCAGTAATGTCGGGCGGTTTTGTCAGTATTTTCAGCAGGCGTATGGGGTGAGTCCGGCGCATCTGAGAGGGCGGGGTTGATTGGTTTATCGGCGGGGATGCTGGTGGATCAGTTGATGGTGATGTTGGCTGTCATGGCGCCTTCGCGAGCAAGCCCGCTCCCACAGGGTTATGCAGTGGACTCAAGACTGGCGCTGGTCGGTGACACGGCTGATGTGCTGGACTCAGGTTTGGCGGCTGGCGGGGATCTGAATGTGGGAGCGGGCTTGCTCGCGAATGCGATGGGTCAGCCAAGGTGATGTTGGCTGACATGGCGCCTTCGCGAGCAAGCTCGCTCCCACAGGGTTAGTTGGTGGACTCAAGACTGGCGCTGGTCGGTGACACGACTGATGTGATGGGCTCAGGTTTGGCGGCTGGCCGGGATCTGAATGTGGGAGCGGGCTTGCTCGCGAATGCTGTGGGTCAGGCGAGGTGATGGTGACTGACACGGCCTCTTCGCGAGCAAGCCCGCTCCCACAAGTTTTTGCGGTGACTCAGGGTTGGCCGTTCCCTGCTCCACCATATTTTGCTGGTGCTTTGTGAATGGTGGTCGTCCTTGACCTTGCGCGGTTGTCCCTGCTTTAGAACGCGTAACTGGCCTTCAGGCTGCCACTGAAACCGTGGCTGTCACCACCGCCGCTGGCACCGACTTCTGCGCCGACGCTGACCGCGCCGAGGCTGGCCATCAGGTTGACGCCGCCGCTGAACTGGTCGCGGTTGTCGAAGGCGGCGCGCTGTTCGATGTCGAGGCCCAGCAGGTGGCCCTGGCTGTTGACGTCGTTGTTGCCCAGGGTGCGTTCGTAGCCGACTCGTACGCCCGGCACCAGTTGCCAGGCGCCCATCGCCACCGGGGCAAATGCCACGTGGAGGTTGGCGACGGTGCTGCGGCGGGTGGCGGTGTTGTCGTCGATGTCGAGTGCCAGTTCGCTGCCCTTCTCTTTAAAGCCTTTGAGGTCGAGGTGGCTGATGCGCACGCCGAGGCTCGGTTCGAGGATCATGCCGTTGACCGGTGCGCGGTAACCCAGCGCCAACGTCGCGCCGGTGAGGTTGCCGTGAGTGTCGCCCTTGGCCGCGCCGAGGCCGCCACCGAGTTCGCGTTTGCTGTCGTAATCGACGTAGCCGGCGCTGGCGTTGGCGTCGACGAACAGGCCACGTTCCAGGCTAGTGAAGCCGTAGCGCGCGCCGAGGTTGAAGAAGGTGAAATCGGTATCGGCCTCGCCGCCCGCGCCGCCGACGGTGCCTTTGCTGTAGCCGAAGCCGCCGCGCGCGCTGAGTTGTTCGGAGAAGCGCTGGGTGATGCCGACCATCAGGCCTTGGCTGTGTTCGTTGCTGCTCTCGGCGTGGGACGAGCCGTCGGTACCGAGGTAACCGGCGAGCGCGGTGGTCCACAACCGGTATTGGCCGACTTTCAGATCGGTGCCGCTGGCGTAAGGCGCGGCGGCTTGTTCGATCAACGCGTTCTGCCGCAGCAGGTAGCTGGCGGCGTCGGCGTGAACCTGGCCGCCGACCTGGGACTCGACAACGCCGAGGGTGCCGGCGTCGATCGCCGATTGCAGGTAGTAGTTGTAGGCGCTGTAGGTGCCGGACAGGTTGCTGTTCTGCAATTGACGCAGCAATTCGGTACCGGCAGCAGCGTTGCCGATCAACCCCGCCTGACCCGGCAGGCTGTTGTACTCGACCAGTTTGCCGCGCAACACGTAAATGGTTTCCTGCGACAGGCCGAGGCCTTGTTTGAGGTAGTTGTCCATGCTGCCGTATTCGGCGGTGACCTCATCCAGACCGGCCTGGAGGTAACTGGCCTGCACGCCGAGCAGCGGCGCGTACACCGAAGCCATGCTTGGCGGCATTGCTTTAAGAGTCGCGGCGACGCGGGCGGCGGTGTAGTCGTTGGTCGCCAGGTAGTTGGCCATGATGGTCGCGTTATCGACCCCGGCGATGCTCTGCAGCACGGCGGCGGTCCAGCCGGTTCGGTCCTTGCCGGCGGTGCAATGGAACAATTGTGCGCCGTCGGTGGTAGCCAGTTCGTTGAACAGCTTGCCGAATTGACCGCGCATCCCGGCGTCGCTGACGAAGGCGCGGTTGGTCTGCTCCATCATGGCGATGGCGTCGGCGGCGCTTTTGAACGACACGGTGGTGATGTTCGCGCCCGAGGTAGTGCTGCCGATAATGTCGATGTTCTGGTAGGTCGCACCGCTCAGCATCGTATCCGGCGTGGCGGCGATTTCGCTCGGGGTGCGCAGGTCGTAGACGGCTTTGATGCCCAGGCTGTTGAGCGTCGCCAGATCCGCTGCCGACGGCGTGATCGCGTTGGAGCGGTAGAACACGCCGCCACGCATGGTGCCGTCGTGGGCGGTGGAATACGCAGTGGTCAGGCCGGCGACATCACGGAAGTTGTCGATGCTT
Organism: Pseudomonas sp. S150; assembly: GCF_004526365.1. Lineage (NCBI taxonomy): Bacteria > Pseudomonadati > Pseudomonadota > Gammaproteobacteria > Pseudomonadales > Pseudomonadaceae > Pseudomonas > Pseudomonas sp. S150. Next base: position 3,334,627 of record NZ_CP038207.1, on the reverse strand, counting down.
TGCAGGCGCGGCGTGTCGAGCACCACAGGCTCGGCGGCGTGGGCAGCGGCGATGGACAGGCTCAGAACGGACAGCGAACACACAAGACGTTGAAACACAGTGCAGCCTCATTGGAATTAGCATTGGGCTGGCTACTATCTGCAATCAACTGATACCAAATATGACAGAACGACTGCGCACGCAAATGCCTGCGTGATTGGGCCGTGGGCTGCGTTTTTTGTCCGTATCTGCCGGAGAGCCACTGTAGGAGTGAGCCTGCTCGCGATAGCGGTGGGTCAGACAACGTAAATGTCAGCGATATACCGCTATCGCGAGCAGGCTCACTCCTACAGGGTTCGGTGAAGAATGTGGAGTTTTCGGTTGAAGGCGATTCCGTCCATAATCCCTCCCCCAAATGGACTGACACAGGAAATGTGAAATGGACACCACTCAATGGCTCGGTTTGTTCGAGCGGGCTTTTCGCGGCATGGAGAAGAATCTTGAGCAAGTGCTGCAACTCAACAGTTGCCGCGAGCATTGGATTCAAGCCCAGATCAGTCTGCAAGCCTGGTTCGAAGATGAGATCGAGATCTGGACGGATCTGCCGATAGGCGACCGACGCAAAGCGGACCTGTACTCATTGGACGACAACGGTGCGCCGAGGATGGTCGCCGAAATCAAATGCCTGGGCGATGTCTCGCAGGCCAAGTGCCTGGAAGGCGATTGGTCAGTGCGGGCCGATGTTGATCGGTTGCGCTCTTTCGAATGCCCCACCCGCCTGTTCGTCCTGGTCATCGCCAAAGGCGAGCGCGAAACCAATACCGGACGTCGCCTTCGCGAAGATGAATGGGTGGATGGCCGGACATGCGTCACTGTGGATCTGCAATTTGCCCTGGTTCGGATGTGGGCTTTGTAGGTCAAGTTCTTCATCCACTTCTGCACGCGACGTGGGCCGACATCGCGGCTCGCTCGGGTGCGCCGTTGCTCAACATCGAAGTGATTTGCTCGGATCGACGTGAGCATCGTCGTCGGGTTGAGCAGCGGCAATCAGACATCACGGGCCTGACATCACCGACCTAGTCCTCCGTGGCGAATCACGAATTTGAAGCCTGGGCGCAGCCGATCCTTCGGCTCGACACCACGAGTCTCTCCGTGGATCAGGCGGTGGAAATCATTGTGGGAACTGGCCTGCTGGCGATTGGGGCGAGCCTGCCAAAGTGATGGCCACTGACACGGCCCCTTCGCTGGCAAGCCAGCTCCCACAGGGGTTATGTGGTGGACTCAGGATTGACCGCCGCCCGAGTTCATTGCGGAGCTAGCCCTGCTAACGATTGCGGTGCATGACGATCTCCAGCCCCTCGCCCTGCTTCCGGCACCTGAAAGTAGCTGGTGATCAAATCTAACTCTGCATCCGAAGCGGCAAACTCGTGCTCCGCCAGCGCATTGCGTACATGTAGCCGGGCGCGGCAAGTATCGTCATCCACCGCGAGATAGTGCAGGCAATGCGGCACTTTTGCAGTATCCGCCAGCCCTCGCAGCCACTGCCGATCCGCCACGGTATTTGGCCGGAAAATCCAGCACCACACTCACCCCCGCGCTAAGCACATCGATCACCAACGGCCCCAGCACGCCGCGAATCTGCCGCGCACATCGAAGGTAATCCGCCACGGATTTGATCTGCTCCGGATACAGCCGCGACAGCCACTGATCCTCACTGAGCACCAGCGCGCGGTGCTCCTCAGCCAGTAATTGGGCCAGTGTCGATTTGCCCGAGGCGATCTTGCCGCACATCAGGTGTAGTGTGGGTGCACGCATTGGGGACGCTTCCTTTTGTCGATTGCTGGATAATGCCCAACGCCTGTCGGCGAGGCAATTGATGCGCATGACCCAACGAGGAACCCAGATGACCACAATCACCGCACGCCAATGCTCGTCCTGGGTGCTACTTACCCTGCTCGCCACCACCCTGGCGCTGACAGTCGGCTGTTCGAGCAAACGCTACGCCACCAACGGCTCGAACTGCTACGCCAAAGCCGTGCCCACTTCCGGCGAAGGCGGTTTGGCCTGGGGCGATACCTTGAGCATGGCGCGCAAGAAGTCGATGAATAACTGCATGCGTTATGCGAGCCGCTCCGGAGGGACGCCGAACACTTGCCAGGTGGTGCAGGCGCAGTGCAAGCGCTGAGAGCGCCGAAAGCGATGGCGACTGACACGCCCTCTTCGCGAGCAGGCTCGCTCCCACATGGGGTTGTGCAGTGGACTCAGAATTAGCGGCGGGTTCCCGCAGGTTTTGCGGCGGAGACGGGATTGGCGTCCAGTGTGCCGTCCTGATCCATGCGGTTCATGGCGTTGGCGTTCAAGTACACAGCAGTATTCGTGAGAGTCATTTTGCCGCCAACCTACAACCCGCCGTAAACCTCCTTGAAACCTTCCAGCACGCCGGCCAATGCACCGACGTTGCCACTGCCGGCAACATCGTAGAAATCGCCGACACCTTCGTAATCCACCTCGACGTCAGCCACCAGAAAGTTGAGCTGCTTCGACTTCACGACCGTCTCTTCAATCCTTGAATCTCCATGTCCCCACAATACTCACTTGTGGTGAGGGGATTTATCCCCGATGGACTGCGTAGCAGGCCCGCTTCTTTATTGGTTGAAGAAGCCGGGCCCACTTTGCGCGCCATCGGGGATAAATCCCCTCACGACAGGTTTACTCAGCAGAAGTGACCGTCTGCTATCAGCGATTCAACGCCGCCGCATTAGCCCGTGCCGCGTGCAGCTTCTTATAGCTGTCGATCAGACGCAGGTGACGATCCAGCCCTTCGAGCTTCATGCTGGTCGGTGTCAGACCGTAGAAACGCACACTGCCTTTGACCGAACCGATCGCCGCGTCCATGCGCTCGTCGCCGAACATGCGGCGGAAGTTGGCCTCGTAATCGGCCAGTTCCAGATCCTCGTCCAGTTCCATTTCCAGGCACACGTTCACCGCCTGATAAAACAAGCCGCGTTCGACGGTGTTGTCGTTGTATTGCAGGAAGGCTTCGACCAGATCCTTGGCCTGTTCGAATTTCTGCAGGGCGAGGTAGATCAGCAGGCGCAGTTCCAGAATCGTTAGTTTGCCCCACGGCGTGTTGTCGTCGAACTCGATACCGATCAGCGTGGTGATGTCGGTGTAATCATCCAGCTCGCTGTTTTCCAGGCCTTGAGCAAGGTTGCGCAGGCCGACCTTGCTCAGACTGTGCAGGTTGAGGATGTCGGCGCGGAATTGCAGGGCCTTGTTGGTGTTGTCCCAGATCAGGTCGTCCACCGGATAGATTTCCGAGTAGTCCGGCACCAGGATCCGGCAAGCGTTGGCGCCGAGGTCGTCGTAGACCGCCATGTAGGCTTCTTTGCCCATTTCCTCGAGGATGCCGAACAGCGTTGCGGCTTCTTCGGCGTTGGAGTTTTCGCCCTGCCCCGAGAAGTCCCACTCGACGAATTCGAAGTCAGACTTGGCACTGAAGAAGCGCCACGACACCACACCGCTGGAGTCGATAAAGTGCTCGACAAAGTTGTTCGGCTCGGTCACGGCCTGGCCCGAGAAAGTCGGTTGCGGCAGATCGTTCAAGCCTTCGAAACTGCGGCCCTGCAGCAGTTCGGTCAGGCTGCGTTCCAGCGCCACTTCCAGGCTCGGGTGCGCGCCGAACGAGGCGAACACGCCGCCAGTGCGCGGGTTCATCAGGGTCACGCACATCACCGGGAATTCACCGCCCAGCGACGCGTCCTTGACCAGCACCGGGAAGCCCTGCTCTTCCAGGCCTTTGATCCCGGCGAGAATGCTCGGGTACTTCTCCAGCACTTCCTGCGGCACGTCGGGCAAGGCCATTTCACCTTCGAGGATTTCGCGTTTGACCGCGCGCTCGAAGATCTCCGACAGACATTGCACCTGGGCTTCAGCCAGGGTGTTGCCGGCGCTCATGCCGTTGCTCAGGAACAGGTTTTCGATCAGGTTCGACGGGAAGTACACCACCTCGCCGTCCGACTGGCGCACGAACGGCAGCGAGCAGATGCCACGCTGGGTGTTGCCGGAGTTGGTGTCGAACAGGTGCGAGCCTTTGAGCTCGCCGTCGCGGTTGTAAATGTCCAGGCAGTATGGGTCGAGAATCTCTGCCGGCAGCTCGTCTTTCGGGCCCGGTTTGAACCAGCGCTCGTTCGGGTAATGCACGAACTCGGCGGCGGCGATGTCCTCGCCCCAGAACTGGTCGTTGTAGAAGAAGTTGCAGTTCAGGCGCTCGATGAACTCGCCCAGTGCCGAGGCCAGCGCGCCCTCTTTGGTCGCGCCTTTGCCGTTGGTGAAGCACATTGGCGAGTGCGCATCGCGAATGTGCAGCGACCAGACGTTAGGCACGATGTTGCGCCACGAGGCGATTTCGATCTTCATCCCCAGATCGGCGAGAATCCCCGACATGTTGGCGATGGTCTGCTCCAGCGGCAGATCTTTACCGGCAATGTAGGTGCCCGCTTCAGAGGTCGAATGCGGCATCAGCAAGGCCTGCGCATCGGCGTCGAGGTTCTCGACTTCTTCGATCACAAACTCGGGACCGGTCTGCACGACCTTCTTCACCGTGCAGCGATCAATCGAACGCAGGATGCCCAGACGATCCTTCTCGGAAATGTCCGCTGGCAATTCGACCTGGATCTTGAAGATCTGGTTGTAACGGTTTTCCGGGTCGACGATGTTGTTCTGCGACAGGCGAATATTCTCGGTCGGGATATTGCGCGTTTCGCAGTACAGCTTCACGAAGTAAGCCGCGCACAAGGCCGACGACGCCAGGAAGTAGTCGAACGGCCCCGGTGCCGAGCCATCGCCCTTGTAGCGAATGGGCTGATCGGCGATCACCGTGAAGTCGTCGAACTTGGCTTCAAGTCGAAGGTTGTCGAGAAAGTTGACCTTGATTTCCATGCGGGTTTACCAGAGAGCAGAAACGAATTGGCGGCCATTATCCGGGTTTTCAGCCTGACGTCTTGTGCTTTTGCGTAATCGCCGCCGGGTGGGCTCTGCTGCGTCTTGGCGGGTGCGAACGACAAAAATGCCCTGAGCAGTGAATTTTTTCGTGTCTTCTTGTATCTGACGGAAAGAACCCATGCCAGCAAAACAATGGCATCGAATCCGTTCAGCTATGAGTGACCCGCATGAAATCAAGGAAAAACAAGGTCAATCCCATCGGATTGAAAGACATCACGATTGTCGACGACGCCAAGATGCGCAAGGCGATCACCGCTGCCGCACTGGGCAACGCCATGGAATGGTTCGACTTCGGGGTGTACGGCTTCGTCGCCTATGCACTGGGCAAGATCTTCTTCCCCGGCGCCGATCCTGGCGTGCAGATGATCGCAGCGCTGGCGACCTTCTCGGTGCCGTTCCTGATCCGTCCGTTGGGCGGCCTGTTCTTCGGTGCGCTGGGCGACAAATACGGGCGGCAGAAAGTGCTGGCCGCGACCATCGTGATCATGTCGCTGAGTACCTTCGCCATCGGCCTGATACCGTCGTATGAGTCGATCGGCATCTGGGCGCCGATCCTGCTGTTGCTGGCGAAAATGGCTCAGGGCTTCTCGGTCGGCGGTGAGTACACCGGCGCCTCGATTTTCGTCGCCGAATATGCGCCCGACCGCAAGCGCGGTTTCCTTGGCAGTTGGCTGGACTTCGGCTCGATTGCCGGTTTCGTCCTCGGCGCCGGTGTGGTGGTGCTGATCTCGACGATCATCGGCGAAGAGAAATTCCTCGAATGGGGCTGGCGTCTGCCGTTCTTCCTCGCCCTGCCGCTGGGCATGATCGGCCTCTATCTGCGGCATGCGCTGGAAGAGACGCCGGCGTTTCAACAGCACGTCGAGAAACTCGAAGAAGGCGACCGTGAAGGTCTGGCGGGCGGGCCGAAGGTCTCGTTCAAGGAAGTCGCGACCAAACACTGGCGCAGTCTGATGACCTGCATTGGCGTGGTAGCGGTGACCAACGTCACCTATTACATGCTGCTGACCTACATGCCGAGCTACCTGTCGCACAACCTGCACTACAGCGAAAACCGTGGCGTGCTGATCATCATCGCGATCATGGTCGGCATGCTGTTCGTGCAGCCGGCGATCGGTTTTATCAGCGATAAGATCGGCCGCAAGCCCTTCATTGTGGTCGGCAGCATCGGCCTGTTCCTGCTGGCGATTCCGGCGTTCATGCTGATCAACAGCGGCAAGATCGGCCTGATCTTCTCCGGCTTGCTGATCCTCGCGGTGTTGCTGAACTTCTTCATCGGTGTCATGGCCTCGACCCTGCCGGCAATGTTCCCCACGCACATCCGCTACAGCGCACTGGCCGCCGCGTTCAACGTCTCGGTGTTGATCGCCGGTCTGACCCCGACTGCCGTGGCCTGGCTGGTAGAAAGCACCAACAACCTGTACATGCCGGCCTACTACCTGATGGTGATTGCCGTGGTCGGCCTGATCACCGGCGTGACCATGAAAGAGACCGCCAACAAACCGCTGCGCGGTGCCGCACCGGCGGCGTCGGATCTTGAGGAAGCCAAGGAACTGCTCAAGGAACATCACGACAACATCGAGCAGAAAATCGAAGACATCGACGCCGAAATCGCCGAACTGGAAGCCAAGCGCAAGGATTTGGTGCAGCAGCATCCGCGCATCAACTGATGTAATGACTGACGGCGGCCCTGCCCGGAGGCCGCCGTCGCTCAACGCGTCACAACACGAAGCCGTCACCGATCAAGCGCACCAGAACCTCCCCCGCCTCACTCAATTCACCCGGTGCCTGCATCAGGCGCAACTCGTGCAGCGGCAACTCGGGTAGCCCCTCCTCACTGCTCAACACGCGCAGGCCGGGTCGCACTTGCGCACGATCAACAATGCCCACCGCCAGTCCGGCCTCGATGGCTGTTTCCAGCGCGCTGGCACCGGCGCTGACAATCACTGCGCGCCACCGGCGTCCCTGCTCGCTCAATGCATCCACGGCAACGCTGCGATAGGGACAACCCTTGCCGTGCAAGGCCAGCGGTACCGGCCGGGTGAGATCCTGCGTGTAATTGTGCGCGGCAACCCACACGGGCTGGGTCAGGCCCAGCATCCTTACGCAACGCGTCGATGGCGGCGCGTCTGCGACGACCACCAGCAACGCCAGATCCAGTTGCCCGCGTTCCAGACGCGCACTCAACCGACCGCTGGCACCTGTTTCGACTTCCAATTCGATGTGCGGAAAATCTGCCGACAGGTGCGGCAACGTACAGCCCAGGACCGCGCCGGCGTATTCCTCGGAAATCCCCAGGCGAACCCGCCCGCTGGCCAGCGGCGTGCTGAAACTCGCCAGCAATTGATCGTGGTGGCGTAGCAAATCGGCGCTCTGCAGGGCGAAGCGTCGACCCAGTGGCGTGAGGTTGACCGTCTGGTTATCGCGCTCCAGCAAGCGCCCGCCCGCCAGCGCTTCCAGACGCCGCACATGCAGGCTGACCGCTGACGGGCTCTTGTTGAGGAAACTCGCGGCGGCGAGAAATTGCCCGAAGCGCACGATTGCCTGAAAGGTGCGCAACAGTTCGATATCAAGGGCTTCGGCCATGCTTGAGAATTCCTGCATCAGTGGTGCGGATCGTATCGTTTGAATGCATCAGTGCTTGATTCATATCATCGAACTCATTCCTCTGTCAGGTGCCATGCGATGAACGTCATGCCTGTTCGTTTTTTACTGCTGATGGCAATGGTGGTCAGCTGGAGTTCGGGGTTCATTGGCTATCGCTACGTCGCCGATCAGGGCAGCGTATACCTGGCCTCGTTGTGGCGTTTTGTATTGGCGGCATTGCTGTTGCTGCCGTTCGCCTGGCCCGGCTTGCGTGGTTTACGCGGCAAGGACATGTGGAATCAGGCACTGCTTGGGCTATTCGCGATGGGTGGCTACATCGGACCGATTGCCGCCTCGATTCAACTTGGCGTCACGCCTGGCACTGCGTCACTGTTTGCCAATCTGTTGCCGCTGACGATCGTGCTGCTGGCCGGCAGCGTCCCAGGCCAGCGCACACGTGGCTGGCAATGGCTGGGTGTGGCGCTATGCGTGATCGGCATGCTGCTGGCCAGCGCCGCGAGTGTCGAATGGGCCGGTGCGGGGTTGTGGGCCTACAGCTTGCCGTTACTGGCGGTATTGTCGCTGGCGGCGGCCACCTTGTTTGAGAAAGCCCGGCCGGGCATTGCAATACCGGCCACCACGGCGCTGTTCATTCAGGTATGCGCGGTGATTCCTGTATTTGCGCTGCTGGCTGGCCTTGAGGGTGAATTGCGCCCGCCCATCACTGCGGATTTCGTCAGTGGCGTGCTGTGGCTGGTGATCTTCTCGACGTTTGGTGGCTACGGATTTTATTGGCTGTGCTTGCAGCAATTCAGCATACAGCGCATCAGTGGCGCGCTGTTTCTGACGCCACCGGTGACATTGTTGTGGGCGTGGATGCAGTTCGACGATCCGCTGAGTGCCAGCGCGCTACTCGGTATCGGTCTGACCCTGGTCGGGTTGCCATTGCTGGTGCGAGCGCCGAGCGAAAAAGTGTGTGCCGTCGGCATTCGCCAGGAAACTAAATCCGCTGGCGACAAGTCACTGACTTAGCGGAGGTTGAGGCATTTCGCCGAACCTCGTTTATTGAAGATGCCAGCGTGGTCACTCATACCGATCGTCGCAACAACCTCTCGCTGGACAGCCTGAATTTCTTCCTCGCCGATGTGCGCGACGGGCTCGGGCCGTATCTGGCCATTTACCTGCTGGCCGTTCATCACTGGGAGCCGGCCAGCATCGGGCTGGTGATGACCCTCGCTGGCATTGCCGCCCTTGTCACCCAGACGCCCGCCGGGGCCCTGGTCGACAACACACGCAGTAAACGAGCGGTGATCGCGATTGCCGCGTTACTGGTGACCGGCAGTTGCGTGGTGTTGCCCTTCGTGACGTCCTTCAGTCTGGTAGCGATCACCCAAGCGCTGAGCGCCGCCGCGGCATCGGTGTTCGCTCCGGCCATTTCGGCGATCACCCTGGGCATCACCGGGCCGCGCGCGTTCACCCGACGCACCGGACGCAACGAGACCTTCAACCATGCCGGCAACGCCTGCGCGGCGCTGCTGGCCGGTGGATTCGCGTACCTGTTCGGGCCGGTGGCGGTGTTTTATCTGATGGCGGTCATGGCGCTGTGCAGTGTTATCGCCGTGAGCTTCGTCGATGCCAACGCGATCAACCATGATCTGGCCCGGGGCCTTGACCCCAGCGACGCCACTCACGCCAAGGCGCCTTCGGGATTGGCGGTGCTGCTGACCAACAAGGCGCTGCTGATGTTCGCCATCTGCTGCGCCCTCTTTCACCTGGCCAACGCAGCGATGCTGCCACTGGTGAGCCAGAAACTGGCGCAGGTCAATTTGCAGATGGCGACGCCACTGACCTCGGCCTGTATCGTTGCCGCACAACTGGTCATGGTGCCGGTCGCCTTGCTGGTCGGGGCCAAAGCCGATGTGTGGGGACGCAAGCCGCTGCTACTCGCAGGCTTCCTGATTCTGCCGCTGCGTGGCGTGCTTTATACGTTATCCGCCGACCCTTACTGGTTGGTAGCGGTGCAAATGCTCGACGGCGTCGGCGCGGGGATCTTCGGTGCGCTGTTCCCGGTGGTAGTGAAAGACCTGACGCTGGGCACTGGACACTTCAACATCAGCCTCGGCGCTCTCTCGACGGTGTTTGGTTTGGGCGCAGCATTGAGTGCCAGCGTGGCGGGCATTGTGCTGCAGGAGGCCGGTTACAACGCGGCATTTCTCACCCTGGCAGTGATTGCCGGAGTGGCGTTCGTGCTGTTGTGGCTGGCGGTGCCTGAGACATTGCCGCAGGTGGGGAATATTGAGCCGGCGCTGCAACCTGAGGAGGAAGGATTTGGCTAAGAATGTGCTTGAGTTCAGCGATAGTGATCTGGCGCAGATGCAACGCTTCAATCGCAAGCTCGCCTGGCTGCCGCGTTTTCGCATCCGCAATCGGCTGACGCCGCGTTTGATCCAGGCATTGCTGCGTGCCAGTCAGATTCTCAGCGCGGATAAAACGCTCAAGCATGATCTTCATGCGCAGAACATTGTGGTCCACTCACAAGGCACTTCAGTACCCGTCCGAATCATCCGCCCGCAAGGAAAGGCTCAAGGTGTGGTGCTGGATTACCACGGTGGCGGCTGGGTGATCGGCAATGCGCAGATGAACGACGACCTTAATATCGGCATGGTCAAGGCATGCAACGTGGCGGTGGTATCGGTCGACTATCGGTTGGCAGTCAATACGCCAGTTGAGGATCTCATGCAGGATTGTCTGTGCGCTGCACGCTGGCTGTTGAGCGATGATTGCACGGAGTTCGTCGGCCTGCCGGTAATCGTTGTCGGCGAATCGGCAGGCGCGCATCTGGCAGCTGCCACCCTGTTAGCGCTCAAAGCATCATCCGATCTGCTGCAGCGGGTCAGCGGCGCCCTGCTCTATTACGGCGTTTACGATCTCGCCGGCACCCCAAGCGTGCACGCAGCACCTGCTGACACGCTGGTACTCGACGGCCCGGGAATGGTCGAGGCGCTACGCTTGTTGACTCCAGGATTGAGCGATGATGAACGCCGGCAGGCGCCACTGTCTCCGCTGTACGGCGACTTGAGCGGATTGCCACCGGCGTTGATGTTCACCGGTGAACTGGATCCGCTGCGCGATGACACGCTGGAACTGGCTGAGCGCTGGCAACAATCAGCACCGGTTGAAATCCATCTACTGCCCTCGTCCGCCCATGGCTTTATCCATTTTCCGACCACCATGGCTAGTCGTGTTTTGTCCTACAGTCGGGCTTGGATTTCGCGTCAGATCAGGGCAAAAACAAGCAGTTAGGGCCTGTATTGGCAGGAAAATACTTTCCTGCGGGCAAAACAAAACCCCAACTGCTTTCGCAATTGGGGTTTCGGAATTTAATCTTGACGATGACCTACTCTCACATGGGGAAACCCCACACTACCATCGGCGATGCATCGTTTCACTTCTGAGTTCGGGATGGGATCAGGTGGTTCCAACGCTCTATGGTCGTCAAGAAATTCGGGTACTGACTCGTGACCGGTTGGCCTCGCTTCAGCAAATCGGGTATGTGATACAGGTGTTTGTGAGCATCGCGAACTTTCGGTTCATTGCGTCTTCACACACCGCAATCTGGTCTCTTTCGAGCATGCAGATTGGGGTGTTATATGGTCAAGCCTCACGGGCAATTAGTATTGGTTAGCTCAACGCCTCACAGCGCTTACACACCCAACCTATCAACGTCGTAGTCTTCGACGGCCCTTCAGGGAACTCAAGGTTCCAGTGAGATCTCATCTTGAGGCAAGTTTCCCGCTTAGATGCTTTCAGCGGTTATCTTTCCCGAACATAGCTACCCGGCAATGCCACTGGCGTGACAACCGGAACACCAGAGGTTCGTCCACTCCGGTCCTCTCGTACTAGGAGCAGCCCCTCTCAAATCTCAAACGTCCACGGCAGATAGGGACCGAACTGTCTCACGACGTTCTAAACCCAGCTCGCGTACCACTTTAAATGGCGAACAGCCATACCCTTGGGACCGGCTTCAGCCCCAGGATGTGATGAGCCGACATCGAGGTGCCAAACACCGCCGTCGATATGAACTCTTGGGCGGTATCAGCCTGTTATCCCCGGAGTACCTTTTATCCGTTGAGCGATGGCCCTTCCATACAGAACCACCGGATCACTAAGACCTACTTTCGTACCTGCTCGACGTGTCTGTCTCGCAGTCAAGCGCGCTTTTGCCTTTATACTCTACGACCGATTTCCGACCGGTCTGAGCGCACCTTCGTACTCCTCCGTTACTCTTTAGGAGGAGACCGCCCCAGTCAAACTACCCACCATACACTGTCCTCGATCCGGATAACGGACCTGAGTTAGAACCTCAAAGTTGCCAGGGTGGTATTTCAAGGATGGCTCCACGCGAACTGGCGTCCACGCTTCAAAGCCTCCCACCTATCCTACACAAGCAAATTCAAAGTCCAGTGCAAAGCTATAGTAAAGGTTCACGGGGTCTTTCCGTCTAGCCGCGGATACACTGCATCTTCACAGCGATTTCAATTTCACTGAGTCTCGGGTGGAGACAGCGCCGCCATCGTTACGCCATTCGTGCAGGTCGGAACTTACCCGACAAGGAATTTCGCTACCTTAGGACCGTTATAGTTACGGCCGCCGTTTACCGGGGCTTCGATCAAGAGCTTCGCGTTAGCTAACCCCATCAATTAACCTTCCGGCACCGGGCAGGCGTCACACCCTATACGTCCACTTTCGTGTTTGCAGAGTGCTGTGTTTTTAATAAACAGTCGCAGCGGCCTGGTATCTTCGACCGGCATGAGCTTACGGAGCAAGTCCTTCACCCTCACCGGCGCACCTTCTCCCGAAGTTACGGTGCCATTTTGCCTAGTTCCTTCACCCGAGTTCTCTCAAGCGCCTTGGTATTCTCTACCCAACCACCTGTGTCGGTTTGGGGTACGGTTCCTGGTTATCTGAAGCTTAGAAGCTTTTCTTGGAAGCATGGCATCAACCACTTCGTCACCTAAAAGGTAACTCGTCATCAGCTCTCGGCCTTAAGATCCCGGATTTACCTAAGATCTCAGCCTACCACCTTAAACTTGGACAACCAACGCCAAGCTGGCCTAGCCTTCTCCGTCCCTCCATCGCAATAACCAGAAGTACAGGAATATTAACCTGTTTTCCATCGACTACGCTTTTCAGCCTCGCCTTAGGGACCGACTAACCCTGCGTCGATTAACGTTGCGCAGGAAACCTTGGTCTTTCGGCGTGGGTGTTTTTCACACCCATTGTCGTTACTCATGTCAGCATTCGCACTTCTGATACCTCCAGCAAGCTTCTCAACTCACCTTCACAGGCTTACAGAACGCTCCTCTACCGCATCACTTGCGTGATACCCGTAGCTTCGGTGTATGGTTTGAGCCCCGTTACATCTTCCGCGCAGGCCGACTCGACTAGTGAGCTATTACGCTTTCTTTAAAGGGTGGCTGCTTCTAAGCCAACCTCCTAGCTGTCTAAGCCTTCCCACATCGTTTCCCACTTAACCATAACTTTGGGACCTTAGCTGACGGTCTGGGTTGTTTCCCTTTTCACGACGGACGTTAGCACCCGCCGTGTGTCTCCCATGCTCGGCACTTGTAGGTATTCGGAGTTTGCATCGGTTTGGTAAGTCGGGATGACCCCCTAGCCGAAACAGTGCTCTACCCCCTACAGTGATACATGAGGCGCTACCTAAATAGCTTTCGAGGAGAACCAGCTATCTCCGAGCTTGATTAGCCTTTCACTCCGATCCACAGGTCATCCGCTAACTTTTCAACGGTAGTCGGTTCGGTCCTCCAGTCAGTGTTACCTAACCTTCAACCTGCCCATGGATAGATCGCCCGGTTTCGGGTCTATTCCCAGCGACTAGACGCCCTATTAAGACTCGCTTTCGCTACGCCTCCCCTATTCGGTTAAGCTCGCCACTGAAAATAAGTCGCTGACCCATTATACAAAAGGTACGCAGTCACCCAACAAAGTGGGCTCCCACTGCTTGTACGCATACGGTTTCAGGATCTATTTCACTCCCCTCTCCGGGGTTCTTTTCGCCTTTCCCTCACGGTACTAGTTCACTATCGGTCAGTCAGTAGTATTTAGCCTTGGAGGATGGTCCCCCCATATTCAGACAAAGTTTCTCGTGCTCCGTCCTACTCGATTTCATGACTAAGAGACTTTCGCGTACAGGGCTATCACCCACTATGGCCGCACTTTCCAGAGCGTTCCGCTAATCTCAAAGCCACTTAAGGGCTAGTCCCCGTTCGCTCGCCACTACTAAGGGAATCTCGGTTGATTTCTTTTCCTCAGGGTACTTAGATGTTTCAGTTCCCCTGGTTCGCCTCTTGCACCTATGTATTCAGTACAAGATAACCATCTTATGATGGCTGGGTTCCCCCATTCAGACATCTCCGGATCAAAGTCTGTTTGCCGACTCCCCGAAGCTTTTCGCAGGCTACCACGTCTTTCATCGCCTCTGACTGCCAAGGCATCCACCGTATGCGCTTCTTCACTTGACCATATAACCCCAAGCAATCTGGTTATACTGTGAAGACGACATTCGCCGAAAATTCGCAAAACTCTTAAGAGTCACTCACAAATTTTACCTTAGCCTGATCCGTTACCAGTGAAAGTAACGTTCAGTCTATCTTTCTATCACATACCCAAATTTTTAAAGAACGATCTAATCAAAGACTAGAAATCAATATTCATTCACGAATATTCATTTCTAAACTCTAACAAGCAGAAGCAGTTAATGGTGGAGCCAAGCGGGATCGAACCGCTGACCTCCTGCGTGCAAGGCAGGCGCTCTCCCAGCTGAGCTATGGCCCCATACAAAATTGGTGGGTCTGGGCAGATTCGAACTGCCGACCTCACCCTTATCAGGGGTGCGCTCTAACCAACTGAGCTACAGACCCAATTTCGAGCGCGTAACTGATTAGCTAAGAGCTATCAGCTTGGAGCTTAAGCTGCTTCTATCGTCTTCTTCAATGAATCAAGCAATTCGTGTGGGAACTTATGGAGCACTGATGTCGTCGATTAAGGAGGTGATCCAGCCGCAGGTTCCCCTACGGCTACCTTGTTACGACTTCACCCCAGTCATGAATCACACCGTGGTAACCGTCCTCCCGAAGGTTAGACTAGCTACTTCTGGTGCAACCCACTCCCATGGTGTGACGGGCGGTGTGTACAAGGCCCGGGAACGTATTCACCGCGACATTCTGATTCGCGATTACTAGCGATTCCGACTTCACGCAGTCGAGTTGCAGACTGCGATCCGGACTACGATCGGTTTTGTGGGATTAGCTCCACCTCGCGGCTTGGCAACCCTCTGTACCGACCATTGTAGCACGTGTGTAGCCCAGGCCGTAAGGGCCATGATGACTTGACGTCATCCCCACCTTCCTCCGGTTTGTCACCGGCAGTCTCCTTAGAGTGCCCACCATAACGTGCTGGTAACTAAGGACAAGGGTTGCGCTCGTTACGGGACTTAACCCAACATCTCACGACACGAGCTGACGACAGCCATGCAGCACCTGTCTCAATGTTCCCGAAGGCACCAATCCATCTCTGGAAAGTTCATTGGATGTCAAGGCCTGGTAAGGTTCTTCGCGTTGCTTCGAATTAAACCACATGCTCCACCGCTTGTGCGGGCCCCCGTCAATTCATTTGAGTTTTAACCTTGCGGCCGTACTCCCCAGGCGGTCAACTTAATGCGTTAGCTGCGCCACTAAGAGCTCAAGGCTCCCAACGGCTAGTTGACATCGTTTACGGCGTGGACTACCAGGGTATCTAATCCTGTTTGCTCCCCACGCTTTCGCACCTCAGTGTCAGTATCAGTCCAGGTGGTCGCCTTCGCCACTGGTGTTCCTTCCTATATCTACGCATTTCACCGCTACACAGGAAATTCCACCACCCTCTACCATACTCTAGCTTGCCAGTTTTGGATGCAGTTCCCAGGTTGAGCCCGGGGATTTCACATCCAACTTAACAAACCACCTACGCGCGCTTTACGCCCAGTAATTCCGATTAACGCTTGCACCCTCTGTATTACCGCGGCTGCTGGCACAGAGTTAGCCGGTGCTTATTCTGTCGGTAACGTCAAAATTGCAGAGTATTAATCTACAACCCTTCCTCCCAACTTAAAGTGCTTTACAATCCGAAGACCTTCTTCACACACGCGGCATGGCTGGATCAGGCTTTCGCCCATTGTCCAATATTCCCCACTGCTGCCCGTAGGAGTCTGGACCGTGTCTCAGTTCCAGTGTGACTGATCATCCTCTCAGACCAGTTACGGATCGTCGCCTTGGTGAGCCATTACCTCACCAACTAGCTAATCCGACCTAGGCTCATCTGATAGCGCAAGGCCCGAAGGTCCCCTGCTTTCTCCCGTAGGACGTATGCGGTATTAGCGTTCCTTTCGAAACGTTGTCCCCCACTACCAGGCAGATTCCTAGGCATTACTCACCCGTCCGCCGCTGAATCCAGGAGCAAGCTCCTTTCATCCGCTCGACTTGCATGTGTTAGGCCTGCCGCCAGCGTTCAATCTGAGCCATGATCAAACTCTTCAGTTCAAACATTTGGGTTTTTAAGAAACCCTAAACTTGGCTCAGCAATCGTTGGTTACATCTTTGATTTCTCGCGAGTAACTTGTGATGCTGATAATCTTGTTGACTATCAGTCTGACTCCACAAGCACCCACACGAATTGCTTGATTCAGTTGTTAAAGAGCGGTTGGTTAAGATCTTTCGTCTCAACCGAGGCGCGCATTCTACAGCAGCCTCATTTGCTGTCAAGTGATTATTTTCAGAAGTTTTCGAAGATTTCTTCAACAACTTCAACCACTTGCGCTTCCGATCTCTCGTTAGCGGGAGGCGAATTCTACAGCGTTACACGCTGCTGTCAACACCTCTTTTTTTCCGCTTTCGATCGAGAAGATCGAACCGTCAAAAGAGCCAAACATCACCGCTCTTTCAACTCCTTCCAGGCTTCGATGAACTGAAGCAAGTCGCTGTCGAAAACTGCGTAACTCGTTGAATCTCAAGGAGTTTTCCGTTTCGACTGCGCCGGAAGTGGGGCGAATTATAGACCTCCTGAATCTGCCGTCAACCGTTAATTTCAGTTTTCTATCAATGCACCGAAAAAGCCTGCTTATATATAGACGCACCGTCAACAGATGCGCAGCATACGGTCCATCGCCTAAAACGACGCCTTCGGATGATGCCTCACAATGACAGCCCAACTTCCTGGATCCCGGCCCTTGCCCGGCTCCCGAATACGCCCTACCCCAGCGCCCCTGCTCAATCCAGGCGAGACCGTGGTGCTGTTCGACGGCGTCTGCAAGCTATGCAACGGCTGGGCGCGTTTTCTGATTCGCCACGACAACAAACAGCGAGTGCGCCTGGCGGCAGTGCAATCGCCAGAAGGTCAGGCATTGCTGGCATGGGCCGGTCTCCCGGTGGACGAATTCGACACTATGGCGGTGATCCGCGACGAGCATTACTGGGTGCGCTCCGATGCGTTCTTCGAAGTGATTGCACAACTGCCGGCTCGTTGGTCGCCGATCACGCTTCTGCGAGTTTTCCCACGAGCACTTAGAGACTGGACCTACGACCGCGTGGCACTGAATCGCTATCGGATCTTCGGCAAGTACGACAGTTGCCTGTTACCCGACCCCGATCACGAACGACGCTTTCTCAAGTCGCCAATGTGAATGCTCAGCTACATCAACTGCAGCCACTGCCCCGGCGTCATCTTCGTCACCATCATCAAAACAATTACGAACATCCCGAGAAACCCGCAAACACCCATCCAGAACCACTGCCGATAAACAGCCCGGTAATCAGCATCAAGCCTTGCGCCACATTGCACCGCGTCCGCCGCCATCCCCAGCAAACGTTTCTGCAGCAACAGCACCGGCAACCAAAGCGAGCCCACGATAAAGAACAGGATCAGCGACATCAGCACCCAGTCCTTGGTCAAGGGCAACCCGGAAAGCCTTGTCAGCCAATAACCCGTCGCGATCTGGATGAAGCCTGCCGGCGTGGTGATCCAGGCGTCATAGCGCACGACCATTCTCGCCACATGCGCAATCACTTGCGGATTGGCCGTGCGACTGGCGGCGATCAGGTACAGATAGGAACCCATGCCGAAGCCGAAGAGGAAAATCGCAGCGATGACATGCACGTACTTCACGCTCAGATAAAGCATGCTCAACGCATCCCGTCAGAGAACATCACGGACAGGCCAAGATTCTGCGGATCGTTGATCGCTGCCATGTATTCGTCGACGCTGATCTCACCGACACAAGGACGGCCCCCCGATTCGGGCAAGTAACCTCGAGCGATCTTCGCGGCCAGAGCGACGGCAGCACAACTAGGGATCTCCGGCCCCTTGTCATTCAGCGCGGTCAGTTGCGCCATCATCGACAACGGCTGGTCGTTCAAGCCGACACCTCGCACATCTATATACATCGCACTTTTGCCATCACCGAAACGCTCAAACCATGTCCCCCAGCGATGCAACCGGGCCGCCCACACCCTGTGGTCACGCACCAGCCCTTTCCTCATCCCCAGTGCAAACAGATAATTGGCCACGCCGCCGAGCTTGAGGCCAGCGCCTGCCTTGAAACTCAACGTGTGCGCACCAAACCGGCTGGCAAAGATGTCCATGTCCGGCACATCAACATTGGCCAGCGCACGAGTACCCAGGTTCTGCAGCTTGCGCAGGGTCAGGTCTTCCCAGCCCATCACCTCATGCACTTGACCATTGCGCAGTTGGCGGATCGGTTTGCCCGCATACGCCAGTACACCCTCGATCGTCGACAACCCCGGCATTTTCGCTGACGAGGAAATGCCGTGCTCGATCGAGTCGATGCGTTTGAAGTGATGGCGCTGCTCATCGATGATCGCCGACGACAGCGTCGGCACCGAACTGCAACCACTGAGGATGACGACACCGGCCTCTCTCGCTCGGGCATCGAGTATGCCGATGCCATTGACAAACGTCCGGCAGTCCGCCAGATCGCAATAATTGACGCCCGCCTCGATGCAGCTTTCGGCCACTGCATAGGATTGCCCCTGAAACGGGCCGCCCGTGTGAATCACCAGTTGAATATTCATTGCGCGCAGAGCAGCGGTGAAACCGGCGCCCATCGCATCACCACACCAGCGCTCGCAGCTCGCCCCCAACTCAGCGACCTTGCGCTCCAGCTTCTGCGGATCGCGCCCCGAGGTTGCCAGTTCGACGCCCGGCATGTCGATCAGATGCCGACAAACGATACTGCCAAAGTTTCCATACCCGCCAACCACCAACACCCTGAGTGCCATCAACGCTTCCCTGAACAATTCAACAACTGACCCGTAACCGGATTCGGCGCAGCTTCCCTGATATCACCGGGTCAGGCAAGCCTGCGTCAAAGGGCGGCGATGTAGTAACGTCAGCGCCTCGACAACGGAGGTTGATATGAGTAAACGAATCATCGTCATCGGCGCGGGAATCGTCGGCGCGTCAGTTGCGTATCATCTCGCCGCGAAAGGTGCACACGTCATAATGGTCGAGGCCGGTGAGATTGCGTCCGGTGTGACGGGCCGCTCCTTCGCCTGGATCAATACTTCGCACGGCGGACCGGATTGCATTGCGCCGTTGCGCGCAGCGGCCATCGCAGAATACCGCCGACTCGAATCCGAGCTGCCGGGGCTGAAGGTGCGCTGGACCGGTGCGCTGTCTTACGGCGATGGCCGGTTTCAAGCGCCTTCTATATATAGCGCGCAGATTCTCGAGCTTGAACCCAACCTCAAACATCCTCCAGAACGGGCGTTCTTTGCCGCCGAAGAAGGCGCGCTGGATGCCGTGCAGGCAACGCGGGCCTTGATTGCAGGTGCGCAGGCGCATGGAGCGACTCTGCTTACCCAGACGCCAGTGCTCGGTTTGCAGATTCTGGACGGTATCGTCAGCGGCGTGATCACTGCGACGGGCAAGCACGATGCCGACGTTGTCGTACTGGCAGCCGGAACCGCCACCCCGCTGTTGGTGGATCAACTGAACGTCACCCTGCCCATCGACGCCTCACCCGCAATATTCATCCGTTACAAAACCCAACCCCAACGAGTGAACACGATCATCTCCAGCCCCGAAATGGAAATCAGGCAAGACACTGACGGTACGTTGCTCGCTGCAGAAGACTACGTAGATGAGGCGCCGCAAAACAGCGCGCAAGCCATCGCACAGAGAACGGCCAAAGTCATCCAGCACGAACTGCACGGGGTGCTATCCATAGAGCCGCAAACGGCGTGCGTCGGCCTCAGACCAATGCCTGTCGATGGCATTCCAGTCATTGGCTATCTGCCGAACCTCAGCGGTGCCTATGTTTGCGTCATGCATCCGGGCGTGACATTGGCGGCAGTCGTAGGACGACTGGTGGCCGAGGAGATCGTCGGGGGAGGCTTTGCGACCGCGTTAGCGCCGTGTCGGCCAGATCGATTCCAATCAGCGTTTTGAGTAATTCACCCGCGATAAAATGCAGCGCTGAGAGTGTCAGATTTTTTGTGTGCGGGCCGGTAATGGCCTGCCGTCAGGCAGGCCTTCATTTCACCAGTTCGGCCTGATGAATCGGTCTCCATATAAAACCGCAAACTGATTCATGGCGCTTTTCCAGTCATGGGCGGCGCTGCCCCAGTTGGCGGTGATGTTTTTCAGCGCCAGCCAGATCAGTTTTGTCGCCGCCTCATCGGTTGGAAAGTGGCCTCTTGTCTTGATGATCTTGCGTAACTGCGAATTGATGCTTTCGATCGCGTTGGTGGTGTAGATCACTTTGCGTATCGCGGGTGGGAACACGAAAAATGGGATAACCGCTCCCAGGCGCGTCTCCAAGCCGCCGCTATCGTCGGATACTGCTTGCCCCACGGCCCCGCTTCGAAGGCGTCCAGAGCCTGTTCGGCGACATCGGCATTGAGAGCTTGATAAATCGGCTTAAGGGCCTTGGCCAGTTCACGGCGCTTGTCCCACGCCGCGTAATCAAGGCTGTTGCGGATCAAATGGACGATGCATGTCTGCAGCGTTGTCTCTGGAAACACCGCACTCAAAGCCTCCGGCATACCTTTGAGCCCGTCAGTTACCGCGATCAGCACGTCTTCGACGCCCCGGGTTTTGAGGTCATTGAAGACCTTCATCCAGAACTTGGCACCTTCAGTGTTCTCGATCCAGATCCCCAAAATATCTCGGGTCCCATCCGGCAGCACGCCCAGAGCCAAGTAGATGGCCTTATTGCGAACCACGCCTTCGTCACGGATCTTGACCCGCAGAGCATCGAAGAAAATGACCGGATACATGGGCTCAAGCGGGCGTTGCTGCCAGGTACTGACTTCCTCCAGAACCGCATCGGTGACGGAGCTGATGAAGTCATGAGAGACATCTGTGCCGTACTGTTCCGAGAGGAAAGCACGAATCTCGCGAACGCTCATGCCACGGGCATACATGGCGATGATTTTGTCGTCGAAACCCGTGAAACGGCGCTCGTGCTTGGGGATCAGGATCGGGGCGAAACTGCCGTCGCGGTCTCTGGGAATATCCAGACGCAACGGGCCGTCTTCGGTCAGCACGGTCTTGCTGCTTCTGCCATTACGCTGATTACTCGAATCCTCAGGGCGCTCCGCGCCCTGAGGATAACCAAGGTGGTGCCCCATCTCGGCGCCAAGGGCTCGCTCGATCAGCGCTTTCTTAAACGCCATCGCGGCATCCTGAATAGCGTCGGCACTCATCGGGCCGCTGACGAACTGGTCGATCAGCTCTTGGGGAATGGAAGGAAGGTCACGCTGGGCCTCTCGGGCCGGTCTCTTTTTGGTCGGCATACATGCACCTCTGCGACATGTTATGCCCGAACACAAAATTTATGACACTCCCGCAGCGCTGGCAACGGCATGCCATCTTGTACGATGTCTTATCACAGGGTATTACTACGTCTCCTCAACAAAAATAAAACCACGGAGATCGCTACATGGACTCATTCCTGTCCGCCAAGCCTCAAAGCCTTGATCAAGCGAAAGGCAATACCCGCCGCAGTTTCCTGAAACAGTCGCTCGCTGTTTCCGCCACGCTCGCCACTGTCGGCAGCGCCGCACTGCCCCGCTTCTCCGATGCCGCCGAACCCTTGAGTCAGCGCTACCCTGATCCACTGATTCATATCCTCGACGACAGTTTCCTGGAGCTACGCGTTTTCAACGCCAGTGTTGAAAAGCTCGCCACCGGCATGCGCTGGGCCGAAGGACCGGTGTGGGTCGGTGATGGCCGCTATCTGTTGGTCAGCGACATCCCCAATAATCGCATCATGCGCTGGGACGAAATCACCGACTCCTTCACGGTGTACCGCGAACACTCAAACTTCTCCAACGGCATGTGCCGGGATCGACAAGGGCGTCTGATCGTTTGCGAAGGCTCCACCACCACTAGCGAAGGGCGCCGCATCACGCGCACCGAACACAATGGCACGATCACCGTGCTGGCCGACAGTTTCGACGGCAAGCCCTTCAACTCGCCCAACGACATTGTCTGCAAAAGTGATGGCTCGATCTGGTTCACCGACCCGCCATTCCAGACCGGCAACAACTACGAAGGCCACAAAGTCACCCCGACCCAACCCCACGCCGTGTACCGCATCGACGGTGAGAGCCAAAAAGTCACTCGGGTAATCGACGACCTTAACGGCCCCAACGGCCTGTGCTTTTCTCCCGATGAAAAGACCCTGTATGTCGTCGAAGGTCGCGCCAAGCCCAATCGCTTGATCTGGGCGATTACGGTGAAAGACGACGGCACCCTGGGTGAACGCCGCAAGCACATCGAAGGCTTGGACTATGCCGCGATTGACGGCATCAAGTGCGACGAAGCGGGCAACCTGTGGTGCGGCTGGGGCGGTAATGGTGATCCCAAGGCGGACCTGGAAAAACTCGACGGCGTGCGTGTTTTCAATTTGCAGGGCAAGGCCATCGGGCACATTTCATTGCCAGAGCGCTGCCCGAACCTGTGCTTCGGCGGGCGCGAAGGCAATCGACTGTTCATGGCCAGTAGTCACTCGATCTACTCATTGTTTGTGAATACTCGCGGGACTACGTTTGCGTTGTAAAACCGACGTTGGTCTAGCGACAGTTCCGTGAGTAGCGAAACAAGATCCTGCCGCGCATCCGAGGCTGCGCGGTGACGATCCTTGTCGCTGAATTGTCGTTCGATAGCATGCCGCCCTGTATCGACGGCGCCGCCCAAGGGAGAAGTCAGAGTGCCTGGCCCTTGGCTATGCAATACGCGTTGACGAACGTTGCCGTGTGCTGCAAAGCCTGACGTATATCCGGTTTGGCTATTCCATGCCTGTTGGCAAATTGCTCGACCGCCGCGGTGTTGAAACGAGTGGTCTGGATAAAGTCCAGGGCTTCGGGTTTTGTATTCAAAAACCACGCGACCGGAGGAATACTCAGTAGCCACTTCAGCAGTCGGAGTGAAATGTGATGTTTGGGAGACTTCAAGCCCAAAGGTTTAGCCACCTGTGCCAGGAGTTCTCGCAAGTTTGGCGTTTGATCATCAAGCGCCAGCAGTTCCTCGCCCACCATGGCAGGATCAAAAACACAAACAGCCACCAGTTCGACCAGATAATCCACGGTGACCAGTGGCAGCCAGTGCTCGGCGGTACCGGGCACTGCAGTCAGCTTGCCCTGCACCAGGTTGCGTATCAGCGCCACCAGCGGCTGACCGTCGACGATATGCCCGGTGCGGCTGTGGCCACAGACCGTCGCAGGGTGGACAACGGTCATCTCACCCCCCTTGGCGGACATGACCTGCTGGGTCGCAAAATGCGCCTCCAGCTTGCTTGCCTCGTATCCACCGACACGTCGGTAGACGGCGGGCCAGTTCGTCAACTCCGGCTGACGAGGATCAATGCCGATGCGTTGCAGATGTTCATGATTGTTCAGCATGTAGCCGCCGATCATCACTAAACGGCTTTTTTGCTCAGCCGCCAACAGCGCCACACGCTTTGCCCCCTGCACATTCACCGCACGAGACTGCTCCATCGAAAGCCCCCATGCGAAGTGAGCGCCCAGATGGAATATGACGCTGGCGCGCCTCAGCACCTCCTGATCAGCCAAGCTCAGCCCGAGATTGTCCTGTTCCAGATCGCCAGCCACGGCAAATACCCGTGTCGCGCACCCGCCTAAACTATCAACTTGCTCGCGCAACGCAGCCAGCCGCTCCGGGCGACGCATCAATACCCGAAGGGTGTGACCTTTTGCACTCAGGTTCGCCAGCAAATGTTGACCGATGAAGCCGGTTCCCCCCGTGACAAAGCACTCCACGCTCATTTCCCTGCTCCTTGTTGAAGGTGAGAAATCAAGCGTAAAGTATCGACCCAACTCTACAGTCAAGCGGTGTTTTCATGAAAATCGGCGAACTCGAGGCTCGCAGCGGCGCCAGCCGTCATACGTTGCGTTACTACGAGCAGATCGGCCTGATCTCACCGCTGCGGCAAACCAACAACTATCGTGTCTACACCGAGCAAACCCTGCAGGATCTGGACTTTATCCAGCGCGCGCAAAGCATGGGATTTTCCTTGGGGGAAATAGGCGAGATTCTGGATGCGCAGCGCAACAAGCTGATCGACTGTGCTGACGGCGCGAAGCTGATTGAAAAGAAGATGGCCGAAATCAAACAGAAAATTGCCAACCTCCAAAGCATCCATCGGTATCTGGATGTAGAGCGTGCGACCCTCGAAGCGAGTGCTGCCAGGCAACTTGAGCTTCAACAGTTGAGCGACGCTGCCAATCATTGAACCTACGGCAAATGCGTGGGGAGGCTCCTGCGCAAAGTGTGCTGTGCCTACAACATCCTGCGCCAAAATGGTGTGCCGCTGGGCAAGGCGGATTATGTGCAGCACATGTTTGCGTATCTAAGGAAGTAATTGCAGCGCGAGCTTCGGGTCAATCAGGATTGACCCGGAGTTTTTGCAGAAGAAACGCCAGTGACTCCACCGCCCCGTGATAACTCTGCGTTGAACGCTGCGTATCCCATGACATGGCATCGTCCACACAGAAATCGCCAACGCATTCCATGCTCAGATCCTCATCGAGCAGTCCGAGCGGAATCCACACGTAAGGCGATTCGCGAAGCGGGTTGGGCACGGTCGAGCCGCATTGTGCGCAGAAGTCGTTTCTGTAGCCGCTGGGTTTGACCCAACTGTTAATCAAGTCCTGCCCTGCATCCCAGCGAAAGTCCCGAGCGTTGACCAGAGTGGCGAGGTTGAACCCGACACCGGTTTGCTTGCGACACAATGAGCAGTGGCAGCGATAGAAAAAGCGCGGTTCCACTGAGAGGGAAAAGCGTACTGCCGCGCAAAGACACTGCCCTGTTGTCATGGGGACCTCCTTGGAAAAACGATTGATCAGGCGCTGGCGTCAGGTTTAGAAACAAGCGCGCCGGCAGAACCTCAGGTTACAGACAGAATTTATTGCGCCAAGTGTTAACAGAGATTTGAATGGAATCGTCTATCGAGATGGCGATCCCTCCTCTTGCGCTCAAAGCCTAAATCAGCTTTTCGACCAAAACCGTGTCCGCCTCGATAGACATATCGCCAAAATCGCCCTCGAGAAATAGAACGTTTTCAACAAAGCTGATCCCTTCCAGCTCTCCGAGGACGCGAGAATTTTGAAGGTGCAGAGCACCGAGACTGATGGGCAACTCTGCGCCATCGATATTCCACGCCGTCAGTTTGCATCGGCAGCCGTCCTTCAGGCTGACGACCATTTCGAAACAGCGATGTGCCTGATCCAACGTGAACGATAAAACGTCGCTACTTTCGAGCGCTTGTACATCCATACTGAGCTTCTTATGTTTAAAAGCGCATTCTAACGATCTGCGAGGCCCCGGCCATGACTCAGATAAAAACCCCCGAAGACGCTCCCGCCGCATTCCAGGCAGCCTGGAACGCTCACGACATGGCGGCACTCGGAGCTCTGTTCGATCCGCAAGCGACGTTCGTCAATCGTTTCGGCCACTTCGTTCGGGGCGTCGAGCAGATCGTTGCGCTGCACGCGCCCATTCACCAGACGATCTATCGTGACTCCACTCTTGAGAATGAACTGATCGATATCGACCCTGTTGCTGACGGGGTGGCGATCATTCATTTCTGGAGTCGTTTGTCGGCCGGTGCTGCGCATCCGGCCGGGGCGCATGTGGTGGATACGCTGATTCTCGCGGTGCTGATCTGGCAGAACGAGGCTTGGCGCATCAGAGCGCTGGAGAATGTGACCCTGACCAACCCGCGCACAGGTGAAGCCACCCTGCGTGATTAGCGGTAATCCGTTTCAGCGCACCGCAAAAGGTTTTTCGCTGCATGCTGCATCCGTTTCACTCCCTGCTCCGTATATTCAACACCCTCATTCGAAGGGTCGAAGAACCAAGGAGACGCACCATGCACATGCTCATCAAACGCCTTGCTGTCGCTTGCTTCACCCTGCTCTGCCTCGGAGCCGGATCCAGCTTTGCCGCCGATACCGTGATGGTTGGCGGCGCGGCCATGTATCCGACCAAGACCATCGTCGAGAACGCAGTCAACTCCAAGGATCACACGACCCTGGTCGCTGCGGTCAAGGCCGCCGGGCTGGTGGATACGCTCAACAGCAAGGGACCGTTCACGGTCTTCGCCCCCACCAACGAAGCCTTCGCAAAACTGCCCGCCGGCACGGTCGATACATTGGTGAAGCCTGAACACAAGGCGGACCTGACGAAGATCCTGACTTACCACGTCGTCGCCGGCACTCACACGGCTAAACAGTTGATGGACGACGCCAAAATGCACGGCGGCAAAGTGATGCTGAAAACCGTCCAGGGCGAATCGCTGACCGTGATGTTGCACGACGGCAAGCTGTGGGTGCAGGACGCCAAAGGCGGCAAGGCGGCCATTACCATCGCGGACGTCATGCAATCCAATGGCGTGATTCATGTGGTCGATACGGTGCTGATGCCGAATTGACTGGCTGACGTTGGCGGGCTCTCGTCAGAGCGTCCGCCAACTTCACGATTGAAATGCCTTGCGACTCACACCGAACGCTTTTCCACCCAGCGCCGATATTGCCGGGTGCGAAACGCCATGGCGATCTGCTGCAAAATCAGCGCGCGTAACGGTGACACACCCGGATCAGGCTTTTTCGCCCGACTGAGTTTACCCAGCTGAAACTTCACCACCGCCATGTTCGCCAAGGCCGCAATGGCCTTGTTTTTCCAGGTGATCGGCGGCAATTGCGGGGCGTTGTCCTTGCCCTGCAGCCAGTCGCGCGGCAGGTGCGGATCGATGGCCAATGCGGTACCGATGCCGACCATGTCCACACCATTGTGCACGACGCTTTCGGCAACCGGACGACGGCGGATGCCGCCGGTGACCATCACTGGCATTTTGGCAACGGTCTGAAGGTCCCGGGCAAATTCGACGAAATAGGCCTCGCGAGCCAGAGTTCGACCATCGCGCGCCTCACCTTGCATGGCCGGAACTTCGTAGCTGCCACCGGACAGTTCCACCAGATCCACGCCCAGATCGTTGAGCAGCTCAACGACCTTTTTCGCGTCGTCAGCGGTGAATCCGCCGCGCTGGAAATCGGCGGAATTGAGTTTGACCGCTACGGCAAACTCTGCAGAAACCACGGCCCTGACTGCCTTGACGATCTCGACCAACAACCGCGCGCGGTTCTGCAGAGAGCCGCCCCACTCGTCCATCCGTTGATTGGTCAGAGGCGAGAGAAACTGGCTCAACAGATAGCCGTGGGCGGCGTGGATTTCCACGCCGGTGAACCCCGCCTGTTCACCCAGGCGTGCGGTATTCGCAAAACGCTGGATGACGTCCTTGATCACACTGGCGGTCATGGCGTGGGGCGTGGCGAAACGCTTGGACAGTTTGCCCAGGTCCAGCGGTACCGCTGACGGCGCCCAGGTTTTCTGCCCGAGGTTGGACTGCATCTGGCGCCCCGGATGATTGATCTGCAACCAGAACTGCGCACCGGCAGAACGGCCAATCCGCGCCCAGCGCTTGAACTTGTCCAGTTGTTGATCATCCTGCAACACCACGCCGCCCGGCCCGGTCATGGCGCGGCCGTCGACCATCACGTTGCCGGTGATGATCAGCCCGGCACCACCGTCGGCCCATGCCTGATACAGACGCATCAGTTCTGCAGAGGGCGCCTGGTCGGCGTCCGCCATGTTTTCCTCCATGGCGGCTTTGGCGATGCGGTTCTTGATGGTCGAACCGTTGGGTAAGGTCAGGGGGTCGAACACATTCATGGGGCAGTCCTCAACTGGAGATGAGGCCACCATAAGATTGAAGTCAACTTTAAGGTCAATAGCCTTTTTAGCTGATTCGCGCTTTAACGCGCCACATCGCGACACTCTGCAGCGCCCACCACACCTTGTTCGCGCAGTCGATTTATCAGCATTTGCGCATTGTCCGCGCACGCCACTCCCACGGGCTTGCCTTCAATGCCCTGGATGACGAGCTGAAGTTGTTCCTTGTTCTGCGCCAGCCGTTGCTGCAGCACCTCGATTTCTTCGACCTTTTGCTTCAAGCCACTGAGCAACTGGTCATGCTGCCAGCCACTCGCGTTCATCGGCATCAACTGACGGATTTCCTCCAGGGAGAAACCTGCCGCCTGCGCGCCGGTGATGATATGCAACACCCACTGTGTGTCGGGGGCGTAATCGCGATAACCATTGGCTTTGCGCGCGACTGAAGTGATCAACCCGCTCGCTTCGTAGAAGCGGATACGCGATGGCGCCAGTCCGCTGATTTTTGCCAGTTCACCAATTCTCATGTCCGACTCCGCAGCACGTTAACCTTGAAGCTGACTTTAAACCTGAAGGAGTGCAACAGCCAACACGGCAAATCACGCCAGCAACTCAGTCATCCACTGCACCTGCCGCGCAACCTCTTCCAGCCTCTCCTCGGGCACAGCCTGGCGCGCCTGTTTGAAACTGTTCAGGGTTTTCTGTTTCTGCCTTAAAGAACGCTGCCATTTAGCGAGGAATGCCGGGCTGCGTGCTTGCATCAGCAACGGGCCGAAGTACAACTGTTCGGCGCTATAACTCAGTGGTGCGCCGCGCTCGGCGACGATGATTTCGTAGAAGAAACGGTTTTCCTGCAGCACTTCCTCGTCGAGGATGCGGTAGCCGTTGTCCATCAGCCATTGGCGCAGGGGTTGCTCGCCGCCGTTGGGTTGCAGGATCAGCCGTTCGTGCCCGCGCAGGTGCGCCTTGCCGCTGTCGAGAATGTCGCGAATCGTCTCGCCGCCCATGCCGCAGAGGCTGATCGCGGTGATTCCGTCATCAGGCTCGATCGCCGCCAGGCCACTGGCCAGACGCACGCTGATGTGCTGCTGCAGATCGTTGTCGCGCACCGTGCGCACCGCGGCATGGAACGGCGTCAGCGCCACCTCGCCGGCCACCGCCGCAACGATGGCGCCACGTCGCATCAGGGCCACCGGCAGATAGCCGTGATCCGAGCCGATATCCGCCAAGCGCGCGCCGGCCGGTACATGCGCCGCCACCCGCTCCAGACGCATGGACAATGTGTGTTCGTTCAACTGCCGCCCTCTTCCCCAGCCATCGCCGGCGCTGCTGGCCGGACAAGGGGCGCGACTCTAGCGGGCAATGGTGGGTATTTCAAATCCGGACGGGCGCGGTCTTGTTTCGGATTCGGCCTGTCACTGCACAGTCGAGGCATCCACTATCTTCTTTGCAACCGGTCTACTAACCTGCGCGCAGCCGTATCTCAAAACAACAAATGCACTCATGGAAGATCAACCTTGAAAACAGCTCTCGGCGCCCTGCTTCTGCTTGGCCTGTCCACCAGCGCACTCGCGGACTCGCACCCCATCGGCTTCCACCGCACAACCCTGGCGGATCCGCA
This sequence comes from Pseudomonas sp. S150, assembly GCF_004526365.1. Taxonomy (NCBI): domain Bacteria; kingdom Pseudomonadati; phylum Pseudomonadota; class Gammaproteobacteria; order Pseudomonadales; family Pseudomonadaceae; genus Pseudomonas; species Pseudomonas sp. S150. The sequence continues at coordinate 3,305,109 of NZ_CP038207.1, read as the reverse complement.
GCGGCCGCTGGAAATGGTCGTCTGGTACCCGGCGACAACCCATGCAACCGCGCAAGTGATTGACGACAGTCCGGTGTTCGTCAGTGCCTCTGCGGTGCGCGATGCGCCGCCGACCGCCGGCGAGCATCCGCTGGTGGTGCTGTCCCATGGTTACCGGGGCAACTGGAGCAATCAGATGTGGCTGGCAAGTGCGCTGGCCGATCAGGGTTACATCGTCGCGGCAGTCAACCATCCCGGCAGCACCACCCACGACCGCAGTCCGCAAGCGGCGGCGCAGCTGTGGCAGCGGCCGGTCGATCTGCGGCGGGCCATCGAAGCCGTTGTGGCGCAGCCGGGAAAATTTGGCGCGGTGGCGCCGCAGCGGATTGCCGTCGTCGGGCATTCGCTCGGTGGCTGGACGGCTCTGGAAATCGCCGGTGCACGCTTTGACCCCGAGCGTTTTGCCGAGGACTGCAAGGCCCATGCGCAGCTCGCCAGTTGCAACGTCTATAAGCAAATGAACCCCGCCAGCACCGCGCAAGGCAAAGCCGACCTGGCGGCCGACCGGCGTTACAAACCAGTCAGCGCCATCGTTTCGCTGGACCTGGGCCTGTCACGCGGAATGACCGACGCAAGCCTCGCGGCGTTGCCAGTACCGACGCTGGTGATCGCCGCCGGCGCACCTTCCGAAGACCTGCCGGCGCAACTGGAATCCGCCGATCTGGCCAAACGCCTGCCAGCGGCTACCACACGTTATGTCGAGATCAACGACGCCACTCACTTCAGCTTCACGTCGATCTGCAAACCGGGCGCGATCGAGATGCTCGAGGAAGACGCACCGGGCGATGGCGTCATTTGCCAGGATCGCGACAATGCGCGCCCGCGTGAAGTGATCCAGCAGCAGGTGGTAGCGTTGATCAGCGATTTTCTGGCAGCGTCGAAGCCTTGACCCCGGCCGCGGCACCCCTTTGCGAAATGGCTGATGACGGACACCGGTGAGCCGTTTGATCCTGCATCGCTGCAACAGACTCGCCAAATCGCTCCGAGCCGGTTTTAATGCGCGCTGGATGGGCATATGCCCGGCTCCCCTTCTCCGAGTAGAAACATGAACCGCCAAAAGAAACTGCAGCAGTTGTTCAAGGAAAAGGCCAAAAAGGCCAGCGCCAAACTCGCGCCGAAAAAGCCCAAGTACATCAGCAAGGCCGACCGCGCGAAACTGGCTGCCGAAGCGGCGGCCGAACCGGTTGAGACCCGTGAGAGCTGATTCGCTGCTTCAGGCGTCGATTAAACGTGCTTTACAGATACGCCTCGATGTTCGCGATCGCCCGATCGATGTAGAACTCTTTCTCGCCAACGGGCGTCACATAATGAAACGCGTTGCGGGTGGCCTCCACACCGGCCAGACGGGCGATGAACCAGGCCGCCATATATTGTGAGGACAGGCAACCGCCAGCGGTGGCGACATTGCCCTTGGCCATGAACGGCTGATTGAGCACCGCCACACCGGCCTCCTCCACCCAGGGCTTGGTGATCAGATCGGTACAGGCTGGGACGTCATTGAGCAGGCCGAGCTTTGCCAGGATCAGCGTGCCCGAGCACTGGGCGCCCAAGAGCTGGCGCTGCGGATCGAGCCGTAGCCGCGCCATCAGCTCGGTATCCGCCACGATATCCCGGGTCAGACTTCCGCTGCCCACCAGCACCGCGTCCGCGTCGCTCGCCTCCTCCAATGACACCTGAGCCTCGATCACCAGGCCATTCATCGAACGCACCTTTTCCGTCGGGCTGGCGATCGACACGCGCCAATCGGGCTGTTTCACCCGGTTGAGAATGCTGAACGCGATGAGCGAATCCAGTTCGTTGAAGCCTTCAAAGGTCAGGATGGCGATGTGCATGGTGAGTCTCTAAATGGGCGATGACTCATCGTAAAATCTGGCGCTTATCACAATCAAAAAATTGTCATGGGTACATTGCGGGCGACATCGACGGGCATTTGATACACCGGCTACGCGCCACGGAAAGGACGGCTGAACAACCGCGTCGTCTCGCCCTATACCTTCTCAGGCGACCACGCCTGCATGCCTGCCAGGAAAGATCGGGCTGTAGCTTTCAGCCAGTGGCTGTAGGAAAGTGGCGAACATCGAATGATGAAAAGGCCAACACCTCATGAAGCCGCTGGATCTGACGCGTTTCGACCTCAATCTTCTGGTGGTTCTTGAGGCGCTTTGGGCGCAAAGGCACGTCGGTCGTGCGGCGCAGCACCTGCATCTGTCGCAGTCGGCCACCAGCCATGCCCTGTCGCGTTTGCGCACGGCGTTTGATGATCAGTTGTTCATTCGCAACCCTCGCGGCATGGCACCGACGCCGCTGGCCATCGAGCTGATGCCCAGAGTGGCGGCGGTGCTCGAATCGGTGCGGCTGGTCGCCAGCCCACGGGGGCCGTTCGATCCAGCGCGTCTGCAGGCGACACTGCGGATAGCGGCCACCGATCACGCCGTGCTGACCGTCATCGCCCCGGCGCTGGCGAAAATTCAGGTTGCGGCGCCGGAGGTGGTGCTGAAACTCGGGCCGGTGGATGGCGAGTCGGCGATGCGCCAACTGGACGCCGGCGAGATCGACCTGGTGTTGGGTTCGGGTTCGTTTGCGCAAGTGCCGCAACGCTTTGATTGCCAGCTCGCGCACAAGGAGCGATTCGTCGGCATCGCCTGCAAAGGGCACCCGGCATTGGTCAAGCGCGGCAAACATTTGCATATGGAACTGGATGACTTCACGCGTCTGCCGCACGTTCTGATTTCGCCCCGGGGCGACGCGCGGGGCGCTGTCGATGACGCGCTGGAACAGCTCGGTCGCAGCCGCAAGGTTAGCGTCACCTGCCCGAGTTTTCTCGCAGTGCCATTCATGGTTGGCGCATCGGAATCGATTGCCGTGGTCGCCGAACGTGTCGCCTTGCAGATGCAGGAAACCGCACAACTGAGCCTGTTCGAATTGCCCCTGACGCTGCCCACCTGGGAGGTCTTTGTCGTCCGCGCACGCGGGCGCGCCAACGAGCCGGCGGTTGAATGGATCACCAGAATGCTGATCGGCGACTGATGATCGACCTCGTGCATCGAGAGGCTGCACCAATGCCATTGGATCGCGCGCCTCGGTGCTCCTAGAGTGCGGACATCCGTTCAACATCCCTGGAATTCTCATGCAAACCGAGCCCACGCTGGTCATGGTCCCTTGCTTCGCCGGTGCGCCGTGGCAGCTCAACCAACTCAGCCACTTGCAGCACCGCGCCATGCGTACGTTGCGCTTACCGGACGACGTCGCTGATCTGGAAACGCTCGCCAACGTCATCGTTGATCAAGTGAAAGATCTCGAATGCTACGTGCTGGTGGGCGACTCCTACGGCGCGGTCGCCTCGATCGCGGTTGCAACGCGCCAGCCAAAAGGCCTCAAGGGCCTGGTGCTGTCCGGCGGTTTCGCCAAAAACCCGATCACCTCGCCCCTGCTGAAAACGCTGGCCGCGCTGGCGCCGTTCTTCCCCGGGCCGTTTTATCGACAGACGACCCTGCGCCTCCACGCCGCACAACTGGCTTCGTCGTTCGACAAGGAAGGCGAAATTCCCTGGTCAACCGCCAGGAGCCGCGCCTTCTTCATCGAGCAAACCCCACACAAGGCCTACGTCAACCGCGTGCGCTCGATCGAGAAAGTCGACTCCACCGCCCTGCTGCCAAAGATCGACGTGCCGACGCTGATCCTTACGCCCGAGGAAGACAGGCTCATCGGCAAAGAGGCTTCGGGGATCCTGCTGAAGGGGATAAAGGCAGCGCAGGAAGTCGTCATGCCGAGAACCGGGCATATGTTCAGGTTCTCGCATCCGGCGGCGTATTCGCTGGAGGTCAGCAGGTTTCTGCAACGGGTGGCGCTTTGAGTGTACGTGGGGCAGTCAGATGCTGCGGGCCATGATCTATCCGAATTGCCGATTGTTGTTGCAGCCGCTAGCCTCAGCAAAAGTCAAAAGCACAAATCAGAGACCCGCATGACGCTACGCCCCGCCACCGATAGCGACCAGCCAACCCTCTTCGACTTGCATCGAGCAGTCTTCCGCGAACACATCGAAAAAATATGGGGCTGGGATGAGAGTTGGCAACGGGCAAATTTCGCGGTGGAATTCGCATGCACAGCCACTTCGGTTATTGAACAAGACGGCCGGCTTGTTGGCTATGTGCAAATACTCGACAAGGAAGACCGAATCCATGTTCAGAACATCGCTATTTCGCCCGAATATCAAGGCAAGGGCATCGGCTCGCAGATTCTGAAGAACCTCCAACTGGAAGCCGCTGCCCGCAAGGTGCCGTTGCAGTTGGGCGCTTTTCGCACGAACACTCTGGCGCAGAAGCTCTATGAACGACTGGGTTTTCGCAGGACTGGGGCGACGGACACGCATATCGAAATGTCGTGGACAGGCCATGACAGCCAGCAGCCGTGATCCGGATCCAACCGCATAACAGACCTTCCCCGATTCAACCTATCCGGGTTCGAGCACTCATGCCTGCCTGACATCACCTTCATGTCAGCCTGGCAACCGACCCTGTCGGCAATACCCCGTCCTTCTCAAGCGCAGTCAGTTTCGCGACAACTCGGGCACGCTCGCTTTCCGATGTTTCCCGGTCAGTAATCGAGTAAGTCTGGCCATAGACCCATGCACGCAACTGCTCAAGCACGGAAGGTTCAGCAGGTGTGCGAGACAGCTGCTGCAACAGATACCCGGCTTGTGTCCATTTGGGCATCAGTTCAAGCAGTGCCTGACGTCGAGAGGCGGACAGCGCTGGCCAGAGGGTCTCGAGCTGAGCGCTGAATGCTGACTCGATCACTTTCCATGGCTGCGGGCGCAGGCCGCGTACCCCGGCCTCGAACACCGGGCGTGACGGGTCCGCGATCGCCGCGATCAGTAAATCAGGCCTGCTCTCTCCTTCGAGGCTCAGGACCAGTGCCCGAACCTCGCCACTGTTTTGGCTGAGGGCAGCGTTCATCCACCCTTGCGGGATCGCCATGCCAAGCGACTGCGCCAACCCGAGTACGCCAAGCCAACGGGCTTTGGTAGCGGGAATCTCGCCTGCCAGTTGCGCTTGAAGTACCTGCAACGGGTCGACGCCATACTTTCTGGCGGCCCAGAGTGCAGTCGATCTTGCTGCAGACGATGGGTCGGTCAGAAAGTCTTCGATCAGTCGTGTGCGATCCGTTTGCAACTCAATGGCTTGCAGAAACGACAGGCGCCTGAGAATGCTGCTGTTGCTGGCGAGTCCATAGGCGATGGCCTTCTGCGCCGATTCCAGAGGCAGCGCCATTGCCCTGCCGAGCGCAGCTCGCCGCACACTGAAATCTGCATGATGAAGGCTCGCGACAAGAAACGCCTCCAGCTCATCTGCGCGCTTTGTCTGAGCGAGTACCCTGAAAAACAACCGCGTACAGGCGCCACGGCTGGTTTCGAAGGCAGCTGTGGTTTGCGCGAGGCATTCGGGTGTTGCCAGCAGCGCTTCAAGCTTTTGGATAGTAACGCCGTGGTCTTCGCGTCGGCGCTGCTCAAGGGCAAGGATGGCGGGAGTCTTGGCGATCAGCCAAGGGCCATACTCGGGGGTCAGGTAGTCTGCGAAAGCGTCTCTGGCCGCCGCACGTACCTGCGGCACCCAGTCGTTGAGCCGCACGATAATGGACGCCAGCCGCTCGGTCGATTGCGATGAGCGGATTTGCCGTAGACCGGCCTCCCTGTGGAATCCATCCCAGGACATGACCAGCCACTTCCAGTCACGCACTGGCAATACTTCAGGTGGATCTACTGGATCTACTGGATCTACTGAGCGTTCGGTTTTTGCAGTGGTGGATGTTTTTCCGGTGAGTCTTTGCAACAAAACTTTCCACATGGAGCTGACTATCCCTGACGTCCGAACATTGGCGTGAGCCATAGCATGCCTGTCACCGTCGCTTTTTTAAATGCAGGGTTCTCTCACAACCTATCTTTCAACCACAGCGAAACACGCAAGCCACACCGCCCCACTTCATCGACAAAACTCAAACCCACCCGAATCCCCGTCCGTTCGGCGATCGCCCTGACAATCGACAGCCCCAACCCGGACCCGGCCTCGCCGGTGCCCAGGCTGCGGTAAAACGGATCGAACACCAGCGCCTGTTCTTCGGCGCGGATGCCCGGCCCCGAGTCCTTGATTTCGATGCGCGCGCCCTGCTCCGTCCGTTCGACGCTGAGGTCGACTCGTCCGCCCGCCGGGGTATAGCGGATGGCGTTATCCACCAGGTTCTTGATCAGGATGATCAGATCCAGTTCGCTGATGACGACCTGCACATCCTCGACGCTCTCCACGCCGATATCGATGTCTTTGTTCTCTGCCAGTGGCAGCAGGTCTTCCAGCACTCGGCGGAACACTGCATGCACCGACACGGCGGCCTCGGCGCGTTGCGCGATTGATTGTGCGGCGGCCAGAGCGAGCAATTGCTCGATCAGCTTGCGACTGCGCTCGATCCCCTGAGCCAGCGGCAGAAAGTTCTGCCGGGTGTCAGCCGACATGGGCGTAGCGGCCAATCGCTCAGCCTGCAGCGACAGCGCCGTCATCGGCGAGCGCAGTTCATGGGCGGCATCGGCGATAAACCGTCGTTGCGCCTCCATCGCCTGCGCAACGCGGCGCAGCAATCGATTGATCGCCACGACGAAGGGCCGGATTTCGCTCGGCAAGTGCTGTTCATCAATCGCATGCAGCGCCTGTTGGTCGCGCTGATCGATTTCCGCCGAGAGCGTCGCGATCGGGCGAAACAGCTTGCGCACCAGATCCCCCACCACCAACAGCAGCACCGGAAACAGAATCAGAAATGGCAGCAGGCTGCGCCAGGCGCTTTCCCGGGCTTCCTTGTCGCGCACATCGGCTTCCTGCGCGACCGCAATGCGTTCGCCTGCCGAGGTGGTTCTGACCAGCACACGATAGTGTTCACCGGCGATATTCAGCGTCGCCAGACCATCGGCCAGGGTCAGGGGAAAGGGCAACGGAATGCTCGCGTCATCAGTGCCGACGGCTTTGCTGCTGTCGGCCAGGTATTGCACGGTGATCCGCGAGTCTTCGTCATCGCCAACGACCTGCCCGGCAGCGGGATAACCCAGGGTCATGTGCTGCCGATCGAACAGCAGCGCCACCTGACGCAGGCTTTCGTCCTGCATTTCGTGCGCTTCGTCGAGTGCCGAGAAGAACGCGAATGCACCGGCGAGCAAGGCGACAATGAGAATCGCCAGAGACAGCGTGATGGAAAGCCGTGACTGCACCGAGTCGCTCAAACGCCTTTTGAAACCATCCATCCCATCCCCCTGACATTCCTGATGACATGGTTGCCCAGTTTGCGCCGCAGCGAATGGATCAAAAACTCCACCGCGTTGCTTTCCACTTCATTGCCCCAGCCGTAAATCCGGTCCTCAAGCTCGCTGCGCGAGAGAATCGCCCCCGGACGAATCAACAGCGCCTGCAACAGCGCAAACTCGCGGCTGGAAAGCTGCACATCGGCGACTTGCGCGGTGGAGGCCTGTTTCGAAATCAGGTTCAGCGACACCTCGCCGTTATCCAGCAACGATTGGGCGTAACCGCCGCGACGGCGCAATACCGCTCGCATGCGTGCCAGCAACTCGGCCATGGCGAACGGTTTGAGCAGGAAGTCATCCGCGCCGCCATCGAGGCCACGCAGCCGGTCATCGAGGCCATCGCGGGCGGTGATAATCAGCAGCGGCACGGGGTTGTTGCGCGCGCGAATGGCATCCAGCACATCGAGCCCGTCCTTGCCGGGCAGGCCGAGGTCGAGCAACACCAGATCGTAGGTCTGGGTGTCCAGCGCCGCCAGCGCGGTGAGGCCGTTTTTCACCCAGTCGGTGGCGTAGCTCGCTTCCTTGAGCGCCGCCTCGATGGCTTCGCCAATCATCAGGTCATCTTCGACCAGCAGAATCCGCATGCAGCGCTCCGACAGAAAAAGGCGCGACGGTCATTGCCATCGCGCCTGTATTGAAGCACTTGAACCGACGTTTGTCCGCCGCCGGTTCAGCGCTGCGATCACTGCTTGCCGTTCATCGAATCGAAGGCCTTGAGCAGGTCGTCCATGGCCGCCTTGCAGTCAGCCTGCTTCGGCGAGTTGGCGCGCAGAGCATCCAGCGCGCGGTCAATGGCCTTGTCCAGTACATGCCAGTCGGCAGCGGCACGCGGCTTGATGCCGGCTTCGGCAGAGTCCCAGGAGGTCTCCAGATCCTTGATCCGGGTCTTGGCGCCGAGCAGGTCGTTTTTCTCGACCAGCGTGCTGACGTCAGCGGCGATGTTGCGGAACTCGCTCAGGTCACCCAGCTTCGAGCCCGATTGCGGCGGCGCGCTCAAAGAGCTGGTCGGCGTGCCGGCAGCGGGCTTGTCGGCGGGTTTCGAGCAGCCGGCGAGGCTGCCGAGCAGCACCAGAGACGAGATGATCGCGACGTGGCGAAAAGCCGTTTTGAAGGCGTGCATATTGATTCCTTGATGGGTATCCAAACGTTTATTGAGTGAGGGTTTTGCGATTGCCAAGGCTGATCTGCGCGACCGCCACCAGCAGCACGATGACGCTGAGGAAGATCGCACTGGTCCAGGCGGCGCCCATGCCCAGGCCACCGTAGGTCTTGGCCTGAGTCAGCAAGTCACCGAGAGAGGCGCCGAACGGACGGGTGAGGATGTAGGCGATCCAGAAGGTCAGCACCACGTTGGCCCCCATCCGCCAGGCCAACAGCGTCGCCGCGATCAGCGCGCCGAATATCACTGCACCGACGGTGAAGCCCAACCCCAACGCTTCGGTTGCCAGGTCCCCGGCGGCAGTGCCCAGGGCAAAGGTGCAGAGCACAGTGGACCAGTAAAAAAGCTCGCGCCGCGGCGTGTTGATTTCGCGGATCGACAGGTTGTTCTCCATCGTGAACCAGATCAGGAAGTTAACGGCCAGCAACACCGAGAACACCGCAGTGCTGACGTACAGGCTGATGTCGAGCATGTCGGTCATGATGTCGGTGATCTGCGTGCCGACGATGCTCACCAGCACCACGGTCAACCAGTAGATCCAGGGCGTATACGCGGTTTTACGCATTTGAAAGAACAGCGCGCACCCGAGTAACAGCGCCATGCCGATGCTGGTCCAGCCAGCACCGAAACCGGCATCCACGGCGAGAAAGTCGGCGCCGGTTTCACCCACGGTCGTCGAGAGAATCTTGATCACCCAGAAGGCCAGTGTCACTTCGGGGACTTTGTTAAGCCATCCGGCTTTAGCGGGATTCATGTGTGGATCGCCTCTCCTGTCCAGCGCTGAACTTGCGCTGGGGGGAAGATACGAGCCAATACTTAGCTGAGACTGAGGGTGTGCACGGCGCGGCCGATCCACTGGTCCACCCTGCTCACCTGAAATTTTCCGCCGTGCCCGGTTCGATCACCTAACCTCATAGCTGGTGTGATCAACGAGAACCGGCCCCTCTCATGCGCAACACATTGAAGTCATTGTTTTTTGTCGCGCTGCTGCTCGCTGCGGGCAGTTCGGCGTTGTGGGCGGCGGATTTGCCGGCGCCTTCGGCGACTACTGCGGCGCCGCTGGTGGAGGTCTCGCAAAGTGATCTGCAAGCCCTGCAACTGCGCCTCGATGGGCTGAAGCAGCAGATTTCCGCCGCCAACAACTACAACCAGCTCGAAGGCCCGCAAGACCGGGTACAGACGTTCATTCTGGACATCGATCGGTTGTCGGCTTCTCTGTTGCCGCAGCAGGCACAACTGGCGGTGCAACTGGGGGTGCTCGGCGCGGCGCCGGATACGCAGATTGCCGCCGAACAGGCGGAAATCGCCGCGCAACGGGCGCAGCTCAGCGAGCAGAAAAACAAGGTCGACGCCACGCTCAAAAGCCTTGCCGCGCTCAAACAAAGCGCCGCCGAGCTGATCACGCAAATCGCCGGCATCCGCCGCACACTGCTCGAAAGCGAACTGACGCTGCGCACCGACAGCATCCTGAGCCCGGACTTCTGGTCGCCATTGGTGTCGCCAGAGCCGGATGATCGTCAGCGCCTGAATTTTTTCATCAATCAGGTGAAACTCACCTGGACCACGGTCTGGGCGCCCGGCCAGCGGTTTTTCACCTGTGTGCTGATGCTGCTGGCGCTGGCTTTCTGGACGGTCGGCCGCCGACTCGCCGAGCGCGGGCTGACCTGGTTGTGCATCCACCGCATGCCGGAGGGGCGCCTGCGCCGCAGCGCGCTGGCGTTCGCTTCGGCGCTGGCGACCCTTGGCACCACGGCCATCGCCCTGCATCTGCTGTTCTACGCCTGCACCCGCCACGAACCACTGACGCCCATGCTGCAGACTTTTTCCGAGGAGTTTGAAAAAGCCGTTTACGCCTGCGTCCTGATCACCGCGTTGAGCCGCGCGCTGCTGTCGACTCAGCATCCTTCATGGCGGCTGCCGGCGATGGCCGACTCGGTGGCGCTGGCGTTGCGGCCCTATCCAAGGATTCTCGCTGCCACTCTGCTGGTGCTGGTAACGCTGGTGCAGGTCAGCAACGCCACCGGCATGAGCAGCCAGATCGTGATCGCCCAGCGCGGCGTAATTGCCATCGTGGTGATCGTGATTCTGGTGCCGCTGCTGTTGCGCGTCGGCAGAGTGCGCAAGGCGTTGCTCACCGCCAATGAACCGGAGGCCGGCAGCACGTTTGCCGGGGCGATCTACAGCATTGCCACGGTGTGCATGTGCGTGTCGGCGCTGGCCTTGCTCACCGGCTACGTGTCGCTGGCCCGCTTCGTCACCTATGAATTGGTCTGGGCCTATATCGTGCTGGCCGGGTTCTATTTGCTGGTGCAGGTGGTCAAGGATGCCTGCGAATACCTGTTCTCGCCGCGCTACTCCGCCGGCAAGACCATCAAGCAGACCCTGGGCATGGGCGACCGGCGGCTGGAGCAGATTTCGATTGTGCTGTCCGGTGCCAGCCGTGCCGGGCTGCTGTTGCTGGCGGTGATCACCCTGTTCGTCGGCGGCATCGGCACCACGTTCGGACAATTGACCACCAATGTCATGGGCATTCTCGGCGGCGCCGGGTTGCGCAAGCTGAACATCGTCCCGGCGCATCTGATCAATGCGGTACTGGCGCTGCTGATCGGCATCTACCTGATCCGCGCTTTGCGCCGCTGGCTCGACAACGAATTCCTGCCCAAGACCGACATGGATCCGGGCATGTGCGCGTCGTTGAGCACGCTGTTTTCCAACATCGGTTATGCCACGGTCATCCTCCTGACGCTGTCGTCGCTGGGCGTGCGCTGGACCAATCTGGCGTGGATCGTCAGTGCGCTCTCGGTGGGGATCGGTTTCGGCTTGCAGGAGATCGTCAAGAACTTCGTCTCCGGGCTGATCCTGCTCACCGAACGCCCGGTGAAGGTCGGCGACCTGATCAGCATCAGCGGCGTCGAGGGCGACATCCGCCGGATCAACGTGCGCGCCACGGAAATCCAGCTCAGCGACCGCTCCATCGTGATCGTGCCCAACTCTCAACTGATCTCGCAGAACCTGCGCAACGTCACCCTCGGCGGCAGCGCCCAGGGAGTGGCAAGCCTGGAGCTGATGTTCCCGCTGGACATCGACCCCGAACAGGTCAAGGAATTGCTGCTGAACACCTACCACGAAAACGAAAACATCCTCGACAAACCGGCGTCGTACGTGCGCTTCAGCAAGCTGTCGCCGGATGGCATCACCTTGACGGTGACCGGCTACGTCGGCAGCCCACGGATTGTCGGCGGGACCAAGAGTGATTTGCTGTTCGAAATTCTCAAGCGGTTGGGGGATGCGGGGATTGCGCTGGCGAAACCAGCCTCCGCCCCGTAACAGCCCCCCTGTGGGAGCGGGCTCTGCGTTAAACACGGAATGTATGCCTGTCATTAATCCATTGTGGGAGCGGGCTTGCTCGCGAAGACGCCGGCACAGGCAAAATCTCCGACAACCGACACACCACTTTCGCGAGCAAGCCCGCTCCCACATGGGCTCTGCGCTAAACACAGAATGCATGCCTGCCATTGATCCGTTGTGGGTGCGGGCTTGCTCGCGAAGAGGCCGGCACAGGCAAAACCTCCGGCGACTGACACTCCGCTTTCGCGAGCAAGCTCGCTCCCACAGGGGCTCTGCGCTAAACACAGAATGCATGCCTGCCATTGATCCATTGTGGGAGCGGGCTTGCTCGCGAAGACGCCGGCACAGGCAAAACCTCCGGCGACTGACACTCCGCTTTCGCGAGCAAGCTCGCTCCCACAGGGGCTCTGCGCTGAACACGGAATGCATGCCTGCCATTGATCCGTTGTGGGTGCGGGCTTGCTCGCGAAGAGGCCGGCACAGGCAAAACCTCCGGCGACTGACACTCCGCTTTCGCGAGCAAGCTCGCTCCCACAGGGGCTCTGCGCTAAACACAGAATGCATGCCTGCCATTGATCCATTGTGGGAGCGGGCTTGCTCGCGAAGACGCCGGCACAGGCAAAATCTCCGACAACCGACACTCCGCCTTCGCGAGCAGGCTCGCTCCCACAAGGGGTTCTACGCTAAACACGGAATGCATGCTTGTCATTAATCCATTGTGGGAACGAGCCTGTTCGCGATGAGCCTCACGCCGGCGCCCAACGCCGATGCAGCCAGCGCGCGAACGCATCCAGGGCAAAGCCCAGTACGCCGATCAGCAGTACCATCGCCATCAGTTCCGAATACGCCAGTCGATCACGCGTATCGAGGATGAAGTAGCCCAACCCGGCGCTGACGCCGAGCATCTCGCACGGCACCAGCACGATCCACAGAATGCCGATCGACAGCCGCACTCCGGTCAGCACATGGCCGAGTACGCCGGGCAGGATCACTTTGCGCAGGGTTTCCCAGCGGGTGGCGCTGAGGCTGCGGCTGAGTTGCAGCCAGCGCGGGTCGAGCTGGCGCACGCCGGCCACGGTGTTGAGCAGGATCGGCCACACGGCGGCTAAGGTCAGCAGGAAGTAGATCGGCTGATCGCCAACGCCCAGCAGCATCACCACCACCGGCATCCACGACAGCGGCGAAATCATCCGCAGAAACTGAAACGCCGGCGTGGTCGCCGCTTCCAGATGCCGGTAGCTGCCGATCATCAAGCCCAGTGGCACGCCGATCAGCAGCGCCAGCAGCAGACCGACTAGAATCCGCTTCAGGCTGACCAGCACATGCTCGTACAGCTCCGGGCGCAGCAGCAGTTCGCCGAGGCTCGCCAGGGTCGCCTCGGGTGAAAAGCGCAGCGCCAGGCTGTCGTTGCCGCCGAACACGTGTACGCCCAGCCACCACAGCAGCAACAGGCACAACAGCCCCGCCACACCCAACAAACCATGAACGGCCGAAGAAGATCGCTGACGCATCAGAGGCTGAACTCCTCGCTGCGATCAAAGCTTTCCGGTAATCCGAATGCCTTCATCCCGCCGACTGTAGCAATGGCATTACGCACGAAGCGATCGTCTACCAGATCCCGGGCGGTTTGCTGCGGATCGAGGTTGGCAAGGAAACCCTTGTCGCCCTCGATCAGCGTGTCCTTCAGACGTTTGACCAGTTCTTCGGTGTAGCTGGGGAACGGGTACGGCTGAAAATCGATGCGCTGCTCATCCCAGTGGCTGTGCTGGATCGCCCCGCTGGCCAGATACTGCTCGCGGTCGCTAGTGGCCGGCGACAGCACCCGGTCGAGCACCGGTTGCGCGTGCGGCGTGTAGCGATTTTCGCCGTCCCTGGACAGCAGTTTCGCCGCCCCGGCGCGGTTGTCGCGGGTCCAGACCTGCGCCTTGACGATGGCGTTGACCACTTTCTGCGACCACTCGGGACGGTTGTTCAGATCCTGCTCATGCATGAACACCACGCAGCAGGCGTGATTGCGCCAGACGTCGCCGGTAAAGCGCTGTACCCGACCGACCTTGAGTTCCTCGGCCAGGGCGTTGAACGGCTCGGCGACGATGTAGCCGGCGATGCGTTTGCTCGCCAGGGCTGGCGGCATGTCCGACGGCGGCAGCACCAGCAGATTGACTTCGTTCGGCGCCAGCGCGGCGCTCGCCGACTTGCTCACCGGCACCAGTCCGTGGTCGCGGAACAGTTGCTGCACCACCACGTTATGAATCGAGTACCAGAACGGAATCGCCACCGATTGCCCACCGAGTTGCTTGACCTCGGTGATGCCCGGCGCCACGGTCAGACCCGAGCCGCCGACGTGGTTCCACGCCACGACCTTGGCCGGCACCTTGCTGCCGTAGCGCGCCCACACGGTCATCGGCGACAGCAGGTGAATCACGTTGACCTGTCCGGAAATGAACGCCTCGATCACCTGCGCCCAACTGCGCAGCAGCACCGGGCGTTCAGCCTGAATACCTTCGGCCTCGAACAGGCCATTGTTGTGTGCGACCAGCAACGGCGTGGCGTCGGTGATCGGTAGATAACCGATGCGCACTGGCGCGTTCGGCTCGGCAGCGGCGCGCGCGCTGAGGCTGTTGAGCAGCGGCAACGCACCGCCGGCAGTCAGCAGCGCGCTGAGTTTGAGGAAGTCACGACGTGTGTGAGTGAAGTCGTCCAGGCACATGGTCAATCTCCGACGTAGCGGGCACAGGTTGAGTGAGGGGGTTGCGGCTCGCCCGCCGAAGGGTTTTGAGGATGTCGATGCGCAGCGCGCCCAGTTCCTCGACCAGCTCGGCACGCGGCTGAGGCAGGTCGATGCGCCACTCGCCGAGGATGTGCGCCGGGCTGTTACCCAGTAGCAGAATCCGCTCGGAAAGCAGCAGGGCTTCGTCGATGTCGTGGGTGATCAACACGGCAGCGGTGTGGTGCTCGGCGATCAATTGCAGGAGCAACTGCTGCATGTCGGCGCGGGTGATTTCATCCAGCGCGCCGAACGGTTCATCGAGCAACAGCACCTGCGGCTGCCGCGCCAGACAGCGGGCCAACGCGGTGCGTTGGGCCATGCCGCCGGACAACTGCATCGGGTGCTGCAACCGCGCGTGTTCGAGGCCGACCGCAGCGATGGCGTGGTCGATCCGCGCCTTGCGCTGCTCGGCCGTGAGATGCGGCTGGCGGGCGAAGTCGAGACCGAAGGCGACGTTCTTTTCCAAAGTCAGCCACGGCAACAGGCTCGGGTCCTGAAACGCCACCGCCACCCTTGGATGTGCGCCGGTCAGCGGCTCGCCAAGCAGGCTCACCCGCCCCTGTTGCGGCGTCTGCAAACCGGCCAGCACTCGCAGCAGACTGGATTTGCCGACACCGCTGGGGCCGAGAATGGTCACCACTTCACCGGGCTGCAATTGCAGGTCGAAGTGCTCCAGCACGGTGTGCCAGCCCTGCTCTCGCGGGTAGCCGAGGCTGATGCCCTGCGCCTCCAGCACCGGCGCCGTCATGCCGTCGCTTCCCGTTTCTGCCGCTGCAATTCGGCGCGCAGTTGCACCAGGCTCGGAGTGACAATCGGCACGAACGCCGACTCGCGCCAGCGCCGGGCGAAACCGCTGCCGTGCTCGGTCAGATAAGCCTTGCCGCCGCTGGATTGCAGTTCCAGTTGCACGGCGTTGGCAGCGGATTCGGCCAGCGCGATGCGGATCTGGAACAAGGCGCCCGGCTGGGTCAGGAAACGTCCGTCGTGCAGACCCTGCTTGAGCGCATCGACGCTCTGCGCCAGTTGCTCGCGTTGTTCCTGCAACGGCTCCAGCAGAATCGAACGGCCGTCCTGCAAATGTCCTTCGACCTCGGCCAGCGCCCGTCGCGCCAGACCAATCGCCATGCCGCACTGCAAGCCGAGGAACGCCGGGCGCACCGCTGGCAGAAACTTGCGCGCATCTTCATGCAGCAGCCATTCGCGTCCGACCGCCACTTGCGCGAAATCGATCGCAGCCGTGTTGCTCGATTGCAGCCCCATCAGTTGCAGATCGGCGGAACGTTGTACGCCGGCAGCGTCATCGGCGATCGCCAGCACGAACGGCGAACCGCCCTCCTCGTGCTCTATTGCCGCCGCCACCACGAAACCGCTTTTGCGCAGATTGGTCACCCAGTGCAGGCGCCCGTTCAAGGTCCAGCCGTCTGCGGTGTTGGCGGCACGCACTTGCAGTGCCTCGATGCCCGACAGGTATTTCATCGCGTTAGACAAACCGGTGGCGCCGGCCAGTTCGCCGCTGAGCAACGCCGGCAGCAGTTTTTCCCTCAGCGCAGTGTTGGGGCTGTGCAGCAGGTATTCGATAAAGGCCCGTTGGCCCCAGAACACAAACGCCGCCGCCAATGAATGGCTGGCGACGGCAGCCAGGGTTTCCACAGCATCACTGACGTGGCCACCGCTGCCGCCCAGCGCCGGGCTGATGCCGACCCGTAGCACCCCGGCCTGCGCCAGTTGCGTCAGCACCTGTTGCGGATCGCCGTCGCCCGCATCCAGGGCCTGGGCGTTGTGTTCCAGCCATTGCATCAATGCCGGATTGAGCATGTCGTTTCTCTCCTTGTACGCAGCCGCATCAACCATAGACGATGCGGCCTGAAGCGCTGGCCGATTACGCGCGATACGGCGCCAGCTCGGGGTTGAGCGGCGTGTCGGCGAACACGTTGGCGAAGTTGCACAGGGTCGCCAGGCTGATGCCGAGGATCACTTCCAGCGCATTGCCTTCGGTGTAGCCGGCAGCCTTGAACTGGTTGAAGGTCTGGTCGCTGACCTTGCCCCGGGTGGCAATCACTTCGCGGGCAAACGCGGCCAGGGTTTCCAGTTTTTCCACGGGCACGGTGGCTTTCTCACGCAGCGCACTGACCACTTCCGGCGGCAGTTTTGCCTTATTCAGCGCGACGGCGGTATGACCTGCGACACAGAAATCGCAACCATGGTGGGTGGCCGCAATCAGTTGCACCACTTCGCGCTCGGCGAGGCTGAGTTCGGACTTGCCATTGAGCGCCGATACCGTAACGTAGGTTTCCAGCGCGGCCGGGGCATTGGCCAGCACGGCCAGCAGGTTCGGAATGAATCCGGAGTTTTTCTGCGCATTTTCCAGAAACGGTTTGGCGGCTTCGGGAGCGCTTTGCACGGTGTGTAGAGTAAGGCGCGACATGGAGTGGACTCCTGCTGTTGAGTGTCCGGCCAGTCTGTTGGTTATAAAAATTTCGATCCATATTCTAAAGTAGCGATTACTTGCTCCTGAGTGTTTCCATTAGATGATTTCGTCCAGCCCACTGGTTGATTGGTTATTAGAAAGCCTCGAACTCGATGCGAGCCTGTTTCACATCGGCCGCTATTGCGGTGGCTGGCATGCAAGTACGCACGGACTGGCGCGCGCCAGTTTTCACTTGATCGTGCAGGGGCGTTGCTGGCTGCACATTGACGGGCAGGAGCAGCCAATTCCGCTGAACACCGGAGATGCGGTGTTTCTGCTGCGCGATCTGAACTACCGCCTCTCCAGCGCCGAAGAGCCGGCCCTCGCCCAAACGCTGCCGCGCAGGGCCATGACCGCGCTCGACAGTCAGGCACAGGATGGCGTCGGGCTGGTCTGCGGGTTCTTTCATTTCAAGTCCGGGCTGTCGTCGCTGATCATCGAAGGCCTGCCGGACTGGATCATCCTGCGCGCGGGCGACCCTTCTTCGAGCGCGGCGCGAGCCTTGTTCGAGTTGATCCTGCAAGAGTGCGAACGCTTGCCGGCGCCCTCCTCGGCGCTGCTCGAACGCTTGAGTCATCTGCTGTTTTTGTATGTGTTGCGCCAACAGATGGCCGACAACCAGAGCCTCGGCGGCCTCGTGGCTTTGGCGCGCAATCCGCAGTTCGCGCCGTTGCTGGACCAGTTGATCGAACAACCGCAATTGCCGTGGTCGCTGGAGAGCATGGCGGCGAGTATCGGCCTGTCGCGCTCGGCGTTTTTCAAACGCTTCAACGAACTGGCCGGGCAATCGCCGGGGCAAGTGCTGCTGGCGTTGCGCATTCGGCATGCCTGCCAGTTGCTGCGGGCCAATCACACGGTGGAACAGGTGTGCGCGGCCGTGGGCTATCAGTCGATCGCCGCATTTACCCGAGCGTTCGCCAAGTCGGTGGGGGTGCAACCGGGGGCTTATCGCAAGCAGCATGAGGGGCGCTGAGCGACCTATTTGCAGATGGCGTTTCTCAGCGTCGATCAGCACACCACACAACCTGTGGGAGCCGGGCTTGCCCGCGATGGTGGCGGTACATCCCGCACCTTCATTGCCTGACACACCGCTTTCGCTGGCAAGCCAGCTCCCACATTGGATCTGTACTGATCACCAACCGTGAGCACACCACACAACCTGTGGGAGCCGGGCTTGCCCGCGAAGGCGGCGGTACATCCAGCACCTTCATTGCCTGACACACCGCTTTCGCTGGCAAGCCAGCTCCCACATTGGATCTGTGCTGATCACCAACCGTGAGCACACCACACAACCTGTGGGAGCCGGGCTTGCCCGAGATGGTGGCGGTACATCCCGCATCTTCATTGCCTGACACACCGCTTTCGCTGGCAAGCCAGCTCCCACAGGGGAGATGTTTCGATCAGCGGATTTGTGTACACCACAAAACCTGTGGGAGCCGGGCTTGCCCGCGAAGGCGGCGGTACATTGAGCATCCAGGACTCGTTGGTTTCTTATTCCATTAATCAACCAAAAAACCACTTTTTAATCTTTTATGGCTATTAACCCCGCCCCTTATAATTGCGCGTCTGCACTAACTCATAAAAAGGGATATTCCATGCAAAGACGCCTGTTACTGGCTGCACTGTTTGTCGCTGTCGCCGGGTGCGCCAATCCTCCTGCTGTTTCGGTGCACACCAAAGACCCTGCCAGTTCGACCCTGCAAGGTGATGCCACGCGTCCGGCACAGGCACAGTGGATCCGCACCGAGCTGTACTTCTCGGTGGGCACCGTGGATGGCAAGGAAGGCGCGGTCAGCCCGGCGCGCTGGCGTGAGTTTCTCGACAAGGAAGTGACGTCGCGGTTTCCCGACGGTTTCACCGTGTTCGATGCCTATGGGCAGTGGCGTGATCATGGGGCGAAGGAGCCGGAGCGGCTGAGTACCAAAGTGATCGTGATCCTGCACGAGAACAATCCGCAGAACGCCGGCAACATCGAGGCAATTCGACTGGCGTACAAACGCATTACCGGGGATCTGTCGGTGCTGCGTCTGTCGCAACCGGCCGACGTATCGTTCTAATCGTTCATCTGTCCGAGAGCTTGCCGAGGCGTCGACGCTAGGCGGCTCAATCCCACCAGCAGCAGCGCACCGACCACCAACACGCCAATCCCCAGAAACGCGCCCCACCCCACCACCGTCACGCTCGAATAGAGCATGTACAGGCACAGCCCGAAAAACAGCAGCGGCAACAGCGGATACCACGGCACCCTCACCGGCCTCGGCACCTCAGGGAAACGCCGGCGCAGGATGATCAACGCCAGGCTGCTGAAGCTCAGAAATAGCCAGTACACCGGGGTCAGGTACTCGACCATGGTGTTGAAGCCGCTCTGGGTGAAACTGCCGAACAGCACCAGCAACAATGCCACCGCGCCCTCCGCCAGCAAGGCCTTGCGCGGCACGCCGTCGCGTTCGTGCCACTCGCCAAAACGACGCAACTGCGGCACATCGCGAGCAGCGGCATAGGTGGTGCGGGCGCCGACCAGCAAGGTCGAGTTGATCGTAGCGATGGCCGCGATGCCCACCATCAGCAGAATCAGCAGCACTCCCGGCGCACCGAATGCACGGTTCAACAGTTCCACCGCCGGTGCATTGCTCGCCGCCAGTCCGGCGAATCCCAGGCCTCGCACAAACGCCCAGTTAAGCGCCAGATAAATCGCCATCAGCAGCGTCAGCGCACCGAGCATGGCGATGAAAATCCCTCGCCGCCCATCGCGCACTTCCGCCGATAATGTGGCCGCATCGCTCCAGCCGCCAAACGCCAGAAACACAAAAATCATCGCCGCCGAAAACCCGGCCATACCGGTGTTTTCCGGCGCAACCGAAACGCTCGCTGGCGCTGCTTCAACCCCCTGCCACGCCAGCCACACCCCGGCGCTGGCGATGCTCAGAAAGCCCAGCGCCAACAAGCCCACCAGCAAGGTCTGAGTGATGAAACCGATGTGCTTGCCAGTGAGATTGAGCAGCACCAGCGCGGCGATCACCCCGCCGGCAAACAGCCCCGAGCCGTATCGACCGAGCGGCACCACGGCATTGACGTAATCGGCAAACATGAACGCCGACAAGGCGATCCAGCCGGTGTGCATCACCGAAAAGCGCGACCAGGCGAACAGGAAACCCATGCGCTCGCCATAGGCCGTGCGCAGAAAGTGATAGTCGCCGCCAGGATGTGGAAATGCCGCGGCCATTTCGGCAAAGCACAACGCCCCGGCCATCGACGCCAGGCCGCCGAGCACCCAGACCCAGTAGAACCAGGCAGGCCCGACGTTCAGCGCCACGGTTGGCGCGGTTTTCAGGATGTCGGTGGTGATCACCATGCCCAGCGTGATCAGCAACGCCTGCAGCACCGGCAGATGGCGCTTGGGGCCGTTGGAGTGATTCATGGAGAGTTCCGCAAAAAGTCCGCCATCCGTGGCGGATCGGCTCAGAAGCCGTAGGTGGCGCTGGCGTAGTAGTACGCGCCGTTGGTGCCGATCGGCGACAGCACGTCATACGGCAGGTTGCCGCCGTAATTGATCGCCGAGCCGGAGCGCTCCGGGTAGTTGTCGGTGAGGTTGTTGCCGCCCAGGGCGACGCTGAATTTCGGGGTGAATTTGTAGGTCACCTCGGCATCCAGTTGCCACACCGCGCCATAGGTCTGCTCCGGTTGCGAGTCGCCGAAATCGAACACCCGGGTGGTCTCGCCCTGACGGGTCAGACGCCCGAGCAGGCCCCAGTGTTCGCTGGCCCAGTTGGCGGAAAACACGAAACGATCCTTGGGCGCAGCGTCGGTCAGGGTGTTGGTTTCTTCGACACCGACCAGTGCATCGTTGCCGATACCCAACGCCGTCAGTTGCGAGGGTGTGCCTTTGGTGTTGGTGACTTTGGTGTGGTTGTAGGTGTACGCGGTGGTCAGGCCCAGTTGCCCTTCGTACAGCGGCTGATGGTAGTTGAGCACCAGTTCGGCGCCATGGGTGCTGGTGTCGGCGGCGTTGGTGAAGAAGTTCACATCATGCACCCCCGGCCACGCCGAAGTTGTCGTTGATGTATTGCTCCATGGCGTCGCTGCCGATGCGCTGCGACAGGGTGATGCGGTCCTTGACGTCGATGCGGAACACATCGAGCGAAGCGTCGAAGCGTTCGTTGAGCTGGAAGGTTAGCCCCAAGCTGAAGTTCTTCGAGGTTTCCGGATCGAGCTTCTCGGCCCCCAGCGCGCGGGCGATCGGGTCGTTGACCGAGAGCACACGAATATCGGTGAGCGTGCCGCCTTCGCCGAAGTTGCTGGTGGTGTTCTGGAAACCGCTCTGCGCCAGCGATGGCGCGCGGAAGTTGTTCGACACCGCACCGCGCAGCGCCCACTGCTCGGTCAGTTTGTAGCGACCGCTGAGCTTGCCGGTGAGTTTGCTGCCGGCATCATCGTAATGTTCCCAACGCGTGGCGGCGTCGACGAAGAAGCGCTCGGTGAGATCGCCCGACAACTCGGCGTAAGTCGCGAACACATTGCGGTCCAGGTCCGACTCTTCGCTGGGGCGCAGACCGTTGGCACCGTCAGCGCCGGAGCCAATGTAGGAGGCCTCGTCACCCGCGTAGGTCAGGTAGTTTTCGTAACGGTATTCACCACCCAGCGCCAGCACGAACGAGCGTCCACCGAGGCGCAGCTCGCGGCTGAAATCGAGGTTGGTGGTGGTCTGGCGCAGCTCGTAATCGCCGGTGTCGAATTTCGTCGGCGAGTCCTCGCCGAGGCTGACGTTAAGGGTGCGGCGGGTGGATCCGTCGAAGCGGTTACGGCCATGGGTAAGGCTGCTGTCGAAGTCCCAGTCTTCGCCGATCATGCCTTTGAAACCGGCGGTGGCAGAGACGTCCTTGTTGTCGCCCAGCGACTGCGGCAGGTAGCCGTTGGGATAGAACTGCGGCTGCTCGTAGGGGTAGCGATAGAATTCGGCGCCGGTGGTGTGGCGCTGGTTGTAAGTGCCGAAGCTGTAGGCTTTGCCGCCGGCCAGCGGCAGTTCGCTGTTGAACCACAGGTTGACGTCCCGCGCCAGGCCGTCGCCCATCACGTAATTGCGCTGGTCGGGGGTATCGGCAAAGCCATCGAAACCGGCGCGGTTGGTCGGGTTGCGATTTTTGTACTCGGTGCCGCCACGAATGAACCCGCCCTCTTCACCCAGACGCGTGCCGATCTTGGCCGTGGTCACGCTGTTCTGGCCGTCGGTGGTGGTTCTGCCGATGGCGTCCTGATGGGTGTGAAACGCGCCGTAGCTGGTGGACACTTCCCCGCCCTCGGGCGCGTCGTCGAGGATGATGTTGATCACCCCGGCAATCGCATCGGAACCGTACTGCGCACCGGCGCCGTCGCGCAGCACTTCGATGCGTTTGATCGCGCTGATGGGGATCGAGTTGAAGTCCACCGGCGCCGTACCGCGACCGATTTTCGACGAGTCGTTGACCACCGCTGAAGTGTGACGACGCTTGCCGTTGACCAGCACCAGCACCTGATCCGGGCTCATGCCGCGCAGCTGTGCGGCGCGCACGTGGTCGGCGCCACCGGAGTTGGACTGACGCGGCATGCTGAACGATGGCAGCAACGTTTGCAGCGCCTGACCCAGCTCACCGTCGGCCGCGCCGGTGGACTTGAGGTCGGTGGCAGTCAATATGTCAACCGGCACCGGAGAATCCAGCACCGTGCGAGCAGTGCCACGGGTGCCGGTGACCAGCACGGTACCCAGCCGTGTGTCATCGTTAACGCGCGTGGAAGTGTCTTCGGCTTGCGCCGGAACTTGCCAGATCGCACCGACAACCGCGATGGCCAGTAATGAACGGGAACGCTGATACATGGGACAGATCCTTTATCGCAGCTAATACCCGGCCGTTGCCGACAATAAAGGTTCGGCAATCAATGCACGGCAATGTCTGCTGTAGTTTTAGAAAGCAGGAAGGTGGTGAAGGCTGGTTAAACGTATTGAGTTGGTTAAGCGCAGAATCCCCAAAGTTAGTTATTTCCCCTTGAACACCGATGCTAGACGGGCAGAGGTTTGCCGTAAAAGAACCAATAACACTTAGGTTAGATCGGGTTGAATAATTGTATTTAGTCCAACACAAGTGTTGCTGGACAAACACTGAAGCCGTAACTAACACCAACTAATTCGAGATCAGACAAAGATCTTTTGTAGGAGTGAGCCTGCTCGCGATAGCTATCGTTCAGTCACCGAAAATATCGACTGGGCTGGCCCCTTCGCGAGCAAGCCCGCTCCCACAGGTCTGACTGGGTGAACACTGACTTCTCATCCACCACAGATCCAATGTAGGAGTGAGTCTGCTCGCGATAGCGGTGTATCAGCCACCAAATTAGTTGAATGTCCGGGCCCCATCGCGAGCAGGCTCACTCCTACAGGTTGATCGGGGTAAACGCATAGTTATCATCCATCACAGATCCAATGTAGGAGTGAGCCTGCTCGCGATAGCGGTATATCAGCCACCGAAGCAGTTGAATGTCCGGGCCCCATCGCGAGCAGGCTCACTCCTACAGGTTGATCGGGGTGAATACATTGCTTTCATCCACCGCAGATCCAATGTGGGAGCGGGCTTGCTCGCGAAGGGGCCAGTCCAGTCACCCGAGATGTTGACTGCAAACATGCGCAAACCTTTAGTCGAATTCCTTTTCCAGCCAGGCATCCGCGGCGATGTCCAGGGCCTGCGCACTGAAGCGTTGTTCCGCAAACGGGTCGGCGTGCAGGTGAAAGCCGTTGCGCTCCCAGAAACCGGGTTGTTCTTCGTCGACAAACTCCAGACCGCGCAGCCATTTGGCGCTCTTCCAGAAGTAGCGCCCGGCGACCACCAGCCGCAGTGGCCAGCCGTGCTGGGCGGTCAAGGGTTGGCCGGCGTAATGGGTGGCGAGCAGGCTGTCCGGGTGCAGCAGGTCGTCCAGCAACAGGTTGGTCTGGTAATCGTGATCGGCGTGGGCCATGACAAAACGTGAAGCGGGCTGGATCCCGAACTCGCTCAGCAGATCCTGCAGATGCACCCCGCTCCACTGCGTGTCGAACTTCGACCAGCGTGTCACGCAATGAATGTCACATTGCAGCTCGCGCTGCGGCAACCTTTGCAGGTCAGCAAAACTCAACTCGACGACACGTCCGACCTTGCCGAACAGGCGCAGTGACCAGGTTGCCAACTCATACTCCGGCACCGTGCCTTCGTGGAGGATCGGGAAGCGCTCCGTCAACACCTGCCCCGGCGGCAAGCGTTGACCGAGCGCCGGATCAGCCTTGGGTGCGCGGCTGTTGCGCAAGCGCATGGCTTTGTTGTGCATATTCACTCCCAAGCGCGTCAGGATGCCTGCCGCGCATACAGCGCATCACCCGGTGATAACGGCTGCATTTAGTTCGCCACAGGAATCCACTCGGCCCGCGCCACGTTGGCGGTATCACCGAACGCCGGGAGTTTCTGCGCCAGGTCGCGGACGTTTTTCACGTCCAGATCGAGCAATTGCTGACGGGTGATCAGGGTCGGTGGCACCAACACCTGATGTCCCGGATTTTCGCCGGCAATCAACATCGCCAGACTGCGCACGCTGATCGCCCCCGCCACTTGCGGATTGACCGCGGCGGTCGCCGCCCAGGCGCTGTCAGGTTCTTTCATGATCTGAATGTCGGCGGTGGAGATGTCGGCGCTGTAGATCTTCACCTTGCGCCCCAGACCGGCCTCGTCGACGGCGATCTTCGCGCCTTTGGCAAACTCGTCGAACGGCGCGAAGATCACGCTGATATCCGGATTGGCGCGCAACACCGCGCTGGCCTGATCCGCCACCGAGTTGGCAATCGGCGGGTTGAGCGTGCCGAAACGCGCCTTCTCGATGATGCCCGGATTGGCCTTTTTCACCTGACCCCAGATCTCGTCGCGGCGCTCCATCGGCGTGAAGCCGCTGATGTACACATAACCGGCATCGAACCGCGTGCCGTTGTCCTTCACCGCCTGATCCAGCGCCAGTCGCGCCAGTGCATGGTGATCCTGCTCGACCTGGGTCACCTGCGGGCTGTTCAGGTCAACGTCGAACGCCACCACCTTGATGCCTTTGGCGATCGCCCGGTCAATCGGTCCCTTGAGGGTTTCCGCCAGGCCCAGTTGCACGATGATCCCGTCTACGCCGAGGTCGATCGCCTGATCGATCATCTCGCCCTGACTCGCTGCCTGCTGCCGCGCATCGAACACCCGCAGATTGGCCCCCAGCGCCTCGGTCTGTTTCTCCACCCCGCGCAGGTACGCCTCGGGAAAGTCCCCGGAAAACAGATAGCCGACCAGCGCGATCTGCACCTGACCTTTATCGAACGGCGCCGGAGCACCTGGCAATGCCTTGGCCTGAGCACTCAAAGCCAATGCCGAGAGCACCGCGCCGGCGAGGCAATGGCGTGCGAACTGCTTGATTGAACCGTGCATACATCTTCCTTGCAGCGACAAATGAACCGGCTCAGCGCGCCCGATGCGCGAGGCCGAAGGTGAACATCAGGGCCAGCACCAGCACCAGTCCCTTGACGAAATCCTGCGCGTAATACGGCGCGTTGAGCATGGTCAGGCCATTGAGCAGCGACGCCACCAGCAGTGCGCCGACCAACGTGCCGAAGGCATTGGGCTTCTTCGCCCCGAGCACGGCAAAACCGATCAGCGCCGCGCCGAGGGCGTCGAGCACCAGACCGTTGCCGGAGCTGACATCACCCCGACCCAGGCGTGCCGCCAACAGCAACCCGCCAAGCGAAGCGAGCAATGCCGACAGTACGTAAGCGAGCAACTTGAAGCGCTGCACTGGCGCGCCTGCCAATCGCGCTGCCTGCTCGTTGCCGCCAATCGCATAAAACAACCGGCCGATGCGCGTGCGCTCAAGAAACAGCCACACCGCCAGCGCCACCAACGCAGTGATCAACACCGGCACCGGCACCACGTCCCACAAGCGTCCGCGGCCGAGGGCGAGAAACGCCGTACTGAACGTGCCTTCGGTTTCCACGCCACTGGGCAAGGTCATGCCCACCGCAATCGAGCGTCCGCCCGTGGGAATCAGTTGCACGCCGATCACCAGAAACATGCTGCCCAGCGTCGCGAGAATGTCCGGCACCCGCAGCTTGACGATCAGCCAGCCATTGAGCAGCCCGACCAGTGCGCCACCGGCCAGACTGATCAGCACCGCCGGCACCGCGCCCCAACCGAGCACCACCATCACGTAACTGGCGATCATCAGGCTCATCGCCGCCACCGCACCAATCGACAGATCAAGCCCGCCGACCGCCATGGTCAGGGTCACGCCAAGGGCCAGCAGTGCGACGATCGACACCGACTGCAAGATGCTGAACAGATTGCCGACGCGCCAAAACGCCGGCTCCGCGACACTGAAAAACACCACGATCAGCGCCAGCAGCCACAACAGGCCGTAGCGGATCAGCGCTTGCAGCAGGCGCTCGGCGGGTGCCGTAGCGGCAGACAACAATGAACTCGAATCAGGCACTCGCTCTGCTCCTTGGCGTGGCATGAAAGGGATTTTCGCTAGCGTCGCTGCCGGCCAGCGCAGCGACCAGGGTCGCGCGTTCAAGACCGGCGCGCGGGTATTCGGCGACCACCGCGTGATCGCGCACCAACAGAATGCGGTCGGCGATTTCCAGGGTTTCATCGACATCGGCGCAGATCACCAGGGTCGCGCGGCCGCCGGCACTGTCGCGCAGCAACTGGCCGATCTCGCGACGGGCGCGCACGTCGACACCCTGAAACGGTTCATCGAGAATCAGCACCCGCCCGTCCCCGAGCAGCCAGCGACCCAGCACAACTTTCTGTTGATTGCCGCCGGACAGCGCGCTCATCGGCACCTCGATGCCGGCGGTCTTGATCCCCAGCGCCGCGACTTGCGCCTCGACCGCTGCGGCTTCGGCGCGGTTGCGAATGAACCCGGCACGGGTGAAGCGCTGCAGAAACGGCAGCGTCAGGGTGCGGCGCAGGGAAAAGTCGGGCACCAACGATTGACTGGCGCGATCCTCCGCTGCGAGAAACACACCGCTGCGAATCGCCGCCCTTGGCGAACCCGGCAGCCAGTCCATGCCGTCCAGTTGCAGGCTGCCAGCCACGGCTTTACGCAAGCCGAACAGCACTTCGGCGATCTCGCTTTTGCCAGCGCCGAGCAGCCCGGTCAGCACCACCACTTCGCCTTGGTGCAGGTCGAAATCGAAACGACTGGAGCTCGGCAAAATCTGCAAACCGCGCACACCAAGGACTTTTCGGCCCACGCTGCCGGGCGTGTAGACATGCCCGTCCAGCGCCTGCCCGAGCATGGCGTGCACCGCTTCCGGCAACTGCCGTGCGCTGAATTCCCCGGCCAGTCGACCATCGCGCAGGACAATGGCGCGATCCGCCACCCGTTGCAGATCGGACAAGCGATGGGAGATGTACAGAATCGCCACGCCCCGGCTGCGCAGGGTATCGATCAACCCGAACAGCCGCTGCGCCTCGGCATCCGACAAGGCGGCGGTCGGCTCATCAAGAATCAGCAGACGCGGCTGCAGGGCAAAGGCCCGCGCCAGCACCACCAACTGCCGTTCGGCCAGGCCAAGGTGTTCAATCGGCTGCTCCAGCGGCAATTCCAGGCCCAGCCCGGCGGCGATACTCGCGGCGCGTTCCAGCAAGCGTTTGCGATTGAGCCAGAAGTCCGCGTCAGGCTTGCACAACTCATCGAGCAGCAGGTTTTCCGCCACGCTCAAACCGGGCGCAATGCCCTCGTTGATCTGCTGATGCACCGCGACAATCCCGACCCGGCGTGCCGACAGCGGCGAACTGAATTGCCGGGGCTGGCCGTCGATGTAAATCTCGCCGTCATCGGCGCGCTGGCTGCCGGCGAGAATCTTCACCAGCGTCGATTTGCCGGCACCGTTGGCACCGAGCAACGCCACCACTTCGGCGGGATGAATCTGCAGGCTGACGCGATCCAGTGCGCGGTTCGAGCCGAAGGTTTTGCTCAGTTCACGCACTTGAACCAGCGGCGCGCGGGCCACGACGACACTCATAAAATTCCTTAACGCCGATGGGCCAGCGAACGCACCAGCCGGTCGCCCAGGCTCTGCACGCCCTGCACCAGAATGACCAGCACCACCACGGTGGCGACCATCACTTCATTGTTGAAACGCTGATAGCCGTAACGGATCGCCAGATCACCGAGGCCGCCACCGCCAATCACCCCGGCCATGGATGAAAAACCGATCAGCATCACCAGCGTCAGGGTGATCCCCGCCAGTAGTGCCGGCAGCGCTTCGGGCAGCAGCACTTTGAAAATCACATGACGGATATCGCCGCCCATGGCGAGGATCGCTTCGATCCGGCCCTTGTCGACTTCGTCCAGCGCGTTCTCGACGATCCGCGCAAAAAACGGAAACGCGCCAATGGTGATCGGCACCACCGCCGCGGTGCTGCCGAGGGTGGTGCCGACCACCAGTCGGGTCAGCGGAATCAGCGCAATCAGCATCACCACAAAGGGTAGCGAGCGCCCCAGATTGACCAGCGAACCCAGCGCGGCATTGAGCCGTGGCAGCGGCCACAGGCCGTCGCGGCGACTGACAAACAGCAACACCCCGAGCGGCAAACCGATCAGTAGCGTGAACAGCCCGGCAAGCAAGACCATGTACAGGGTTTCGCCGGTGGCGTTGAACAGCAGTTGCAGGATTTCATCCCAGTTGATCGCGCGGTTCATGACTGGGCCGCCCGCACGCCGTATTGCTTGAGGAAGCTGAGCCCGGGGATGTCGTGGCCCAGCGGCAGGCCGCAGGTCGGACGTAACGAAGTGCCGAGACTCGATTGCGCATCGGCGAGCAAGCGCGGCACCGGGCCGGACTCGACCAGACGCCCGTCCGCCATCAACGCCGCGTGATCGCAGATCGACTTGACCACCTCCAGCTCATGGGTGATCAGCACGATGGTCACGCCCAGTTGCCGATTGATATCGCGCAGCAGCTCAAGAATCGACGCCGTGGTTTCCGGATCCAGTGCACTGGTGGCTTCGTCCGACAGCAGATACGCAGGCTCCGCTGCCAGGGCGCGGGCAATCCCCACCCGTTGTTTTTGCCCACCGGACAACTGCGAGGGAAACGCTTGCGCCTTGTCCGTCAAACCGACCAGTTCCAGCAGTTCGCGCACCCGCACATGGCGCCACGGTTTGCCGACGTTGGCGATTTCCAGCGGCACGGCGATGTTGTCGAACACGGTGCGCGAATGCAGCAGATTGAAGCCCTGGAAGATCATGCCGATGCGCTGACGCTGGCGGCGCAGGTCGCTGGGCGACAGGGTCAGCAGGTCCACGCCGTCGATCAGGATTCGCCCGCTGTCCGGGCGTTCAAGCAGATTGAGACATCGCAACAGGGTCGACTTGCCCGCCCCGCTGCGCCCGAGGATGCCGTAGATCGCGCCGTCGGGAATACTCAGCGACACCTGATCCAGTGCTGGTGCCGGCGCCGACGGGTAGGTCTTGCGCAACTGCTCGACGACGATCATGGCTTGCCATCCTCCACCGGAATCACCGAACCCTTGAAGTTATCAGTGATGTATTTCGCCACTTGCGGCGAGGTCAGGTCTTTGGCCAGTTGTGCGATGCGCGGATCGTTTTGCAGTGTCGGCGTGGTCACCAGAATGTTGGCGTACGGATTGTGCTCGGCCTTCTCCAGCCCCAGCGCATCCTGGGCCGGCACCAGTCCGGCTTCCAGCGCGTAGTTGCCGTTGATCACCGCAAGGTCGACATCGTCCAGGGCCCGAGGGATTTGCGGCGATTCGATTTCAAGGATCTTCAGCTGTTTCGGGTTCTCGGCGATGTCTTTGGGTGTGGCCTGATCGGCTGCCGGATCCTTGAAACCGGGCTTGAGTTTGATCAGCCCGTTGTCCTGTAACAGGTACAGCGCACGGCTCAGGTTGGTGACGTTGTTGGGAACCGCCACGGTGCCTTTTTCCGGCACGTCGGCGAAGCTTTTGTGCCGGCGCGAATAGATGCCCAGCGGCTCGATATGCACCGTGGCGGCCACCGCGAGTTTCTGCCCCAGCGCTTGTTCCTGGGATTTCAGATAAGGCAGATGCTGGAAGTAATTGGCATCGACATCGCCATGCACCAACAGCTCGTTGGAGTTCACGCCGTTGGGAATCTCGATGACCTTGAGCTTGAGTTGCGGATCGATTGTCTGGATGTACGCGAGAATCTGCGCGTGCGGTACCGGGTCGGCGGCCACCCGCAACGGCTCCAGTGCCTGAGCGCCGAACGAAGTCACCAGCGCGCCGAGCACGGCCAGGGTCAAACCTGCTTTTTTCAACATGTGCGGAGTCCTTGAGCGAGTGATGAATCAGGCGTTGGCGGTTTTACGAGCCGGTGCGGCGGGCATCAGCGCGTCGGCATAGAAGCGCCGGGCGACGTCGGGGTGCGAACGCAACCGACCCTTGAGGTAGTTCCAGCCGACATCGCGAAACAACGGATTGAGCGGATCACTCGCCGGGCCACGCGCTTCGCGCAGCAGCGCGGTGGGCAACGGATACAGCGGCACCACGGCATCGAGTTGCGCGCCGAGGAAGAAGGCGATGGACAAGCGTTCGCTGCCTGCGGGCGGCGACACCACTCGATGCACCGTGGCGCGCAGATAGCCGTTGGTGGCCAGCTCCAGCAGTTCACCGATGTTCACCACCAGCGTGTTGTCGCGGGGCAGCGCATCGATCCAGCGCCCTTCCTCGACCTCCACTTGCAGACCGGCCTGCTGGTCTTGCAGGAGAAAGCTCAGGAACCCGGAATCCTTGTGCGCGCCGACGCCTTGCTGGCTCGCGTTGGCGGCTTGGCCTGGATAGCGCATCAACTTGATGTGTTCGTTGGGTTTGTCGCCGTACAACTGATCGAACGCGTCCGCCCGCAGCGACAACGCCTGGGCAAAGGCACGCAGCAGACGCAACGCCATGCGCGTCATCGCCTGTTGCCATTCGAGCAGCAGTGGTTTCAGTTCTGGCAGCGCCGCCGGCCATTGGTTGGGCCCCTGCAACCGAGCCCACAACGGACTGTCCGCGTCCAGCGGCAACGCTTCGCGCTCGGCGCCGAGATCGAATTGCTCACGCCAGTCGGGTTGACCACGGGTGATCTCGGAAGCGGCACGGTTGTAACCGCGAAAATGCGGCGAATTGATCATGCCGACGGCGGTCTTTTCCTGCTCGGACAAGGCGAAGAACTGCCGGGCGTGATCCTGCACCTGCTTGAGCAGGTGGCTGTCGATGCCATGGCCGGTGAGATAGAAAAAGCCGACGTCACGCGCGGCGTGACGCAGGTTTTCAAGAAATTCATAACGCTGTTGCGCGGTGCCTTCGAACAACGAAAGGTCCAGCGTCGGCAGCGTGGTGATATCGAGGGTATGCGGCATGATTCACTCCCGTGTGAACCAAACCTGAAGAGCCTTTGATCGATTCAGCGTGTGCCGTCATGGCAATCGGGGGTCTATCGGTTTGATGCGTTCGATTCGTCGTGAGACAAAACTAAACGATCTTAAAAACCACGAACAAATACCCTTTTTGCATTAGCTTAGGCCTGACGCTCAAGTTCGCTGTCATCACGCAAACGCTACTTCTCCAACGGCAGGAATCTGAGGCAGGGAAATCCCGTCCTCATGCGCAATTGCTGGATGGGTTGAACACTCTCCTGATCGCCAACCTTCTTCATCACGACTATCCCGCAATGGTATTGGTCATGGTTCAAGACAGGGATGAGACCAGGCTTGTTTTCACTCCAGAAGCCGCTTTTGACGAGGTACGTCGCGCCAGCCTGCGGTGTGAAGGCAAACGGAATCTGACACTGCGCGCCACCCACCACGTTGGTGTAATTCAGGACAAGTTCTTTGTCTACGGCGACTTTCGACTCGATGTATTCACCGTTAGAGGGCAGCGGGGTGAACCCCGCGTAGCAGGTTTTTTCGCTGAAGGTGATGGCGTCCAGTGTGGTGCCAGAGCCAAATTTCAAGCGAACAGTGGCCGAAGGCTCGTCCGCGCGAGGAAACTCATACTGCTTGCCCATGAAAAGTGAAGTGCAGCCACTGAGCACGACAGTGCCCGCCACCAGCGCGCACCCAGCCAATTTGCGAAACCCGAACATCAAGCGCTCCCTGATACCTTCGCCTCTCCCTGTGATGAGCAGGAGTCGGACCTGTTTGAATATTGCCTACGGTCTGACTCGGCTGCTTGCGCAAAAACTTAATGCCAACGTCAACCTTTCTCGACAGTCATCGAGGTGAGGGGGCGCTTCAACTGATCAGCGGGCCGGGTCATAAAACGGCTCGACCGCCACCCGGCTGCCGACAAAGAAACTGTCAGCCACCAGCCGCAGTGGCTGCAGATCGACGTCGCTGGCCCGATCGCCAATCAGTTGCCGGAAGTGTCGATACACCGCGGTGTACTCGCCCTCTTCCGACACCACTTGGCGCACGCCGTCGATGCTCAGCAGCGCCCCGCCGTTGTCCAGGCGCAGCACCCCTTCGGCGCAGCGAATCTCGATGCTCCAGAGTTCGTCGTGACCGTGGTCGAAATCGAATTCCGCCTGCACGTCGAGCCGGTGCGCGTCGGACATCTTGATCGACGCGGCAATCGGCGACTGGCAGTTGTCCGGTACGCGCAGTTCGGCGGACTTCACAAACAGAGGCTGCGTCAGCAAATAGGTGACGATCGATAAGGCATTGATGCCCGGATCGAAAAACGCCCAGACCACCGGGTTGCCAGATCCACGTCTGCCCGGGATGCCACTTGCGCACGTCTTCCTTCCAGTCGATCTGCACGCTTTGCAGTGTGCGGCTGGCGAGCCAGTCGCGGGCGGCTTCGATACCGGGGGCGTAGCGCGAATGCCAGGCGAACAACGCACTGACACCCTGTTGCTGCGCTTGACTGACCAGGGCCAGCGCCTCACCCAGCGTCGCGCACGGCGGTTTTTCCACCAACACATGTTTGCCGGCGGCCAGCGCCTGCTGCACCAGGGCGAATCGACCTTGCGGCGGCGTACAAAACGCAATCGCATCCACCTCGGGGCCGTTCTCCAGCAACTCGCTCAACGAGTGAAAGTTCTCCACCCCGGCACAGGGTTTACCTTGCGTGGCGACCGCCACCAGACGAAATCCGGGATTGGCGTTGATCGCCGGAACATGTTGATCCTGGGCAATCTTGCCGTAGCCCACCAGACCGAGACGGATCGGTTGCATCAGTGACTCCTGTTTTTGTCTTGTTGTCGTCAGCGAGTGCGCAGATTAGCCGTAAACGTCAGGGAATACCCGGTGGCGGTGATCAAAAAACTGCTGGTGTGCGCGTTCGGTCAGCGCAACGGGTAGCAACGCTGATGCAGCGGCGCAAACGAATGAGCCGCTTTCTGTAAGTACCTTCCCAGGTAGCCGAGCATTAGCTGGCATGCCCCCGGAAACGACGCCGTGCTATGCTCCGAGAGAGAAAACGAGGGGTTCCAAATGACCAGATCAGCCACAGAGAGCGTCGCGACTGAAGTTCGCCTGCTCGCCAAAGCCCACAAGGTTACCGCCGACCGTGACAACCTCAGTTGCATGGCGGTGACGATCACGCGCCTGGCCGGTGATGTCGTGGAACTGGACGGTGTTGAGCAATTGCTCGTCAACCTCAAAAGAAAAGGCGTTCTGAGCAAGACAGAAATCATGGCCCTGCAAGGCAGGTACCTGCAGGAAAAAAGGCGTTGCAAAAAGCAACTGAGCGCATGAATTTCGACCCCTTCGGCGATTTTGAGACTGAAGGCTATCTTCAAAACTCGCTCAAACTCAAAGATCCCACTGAAGTCAAAGAATCCGAGCACCTCTCGTTTGAAGCCAGTATCGACGACGCTCTCGCCTATCTCATCAAGAAAAAGCCCATTGAGTGAGCATCAGTTGCAAAGCCCTCCCTGCGAATCCTCATCACGTTTGAGTTGGGCCGCACGCCTGCAGGCTGACAACGGAAAAAAAGCCTGCTTTTCAGGGCTAATGCTGCTCACTTAAGAAATTTTGCGTTCAATTGAAACCCGTGGCGAGGGAGCTTGCTCCCGCTGGACTGCGTAGCAGTCCCTCTTTTGGGGCCGCTTCGCGACCCAGCGGGAGCAAGCTCCCTCGCTACAGTCACAGTGTCGGGCTTAAGTGAACAGCATTAACTTTTCAGGGCAGGCTTTCATGTTCACGACGCTGCAGTCACTTTTGCTGCGCGGTCAACGCCGAGTAACTGTTCATCAGGTTCCGGTAGTTCGGAATCCGCTGCGACAGCAGATTGCCCAGCCCTTCGATGTCGTTGCGCCAGTCGCGGTGCAGCTCACAGGCGACCGAGAACCAGTTCATCATTTGCGCGCCGGCCTGGGTCATGCGGCTCCAGGCGGCTTGCTGGACGGTGGTGTTGAAGGTGCCGGAGGCGTCGGTGACGACGAATACGTCGAAGCCTTCGGCCAGTGCCGACAGGGTCGGGAACGCTACGCAGACGTCGGTGACCACACCGGCAATGATGATCTGCTTGCGGCCGGTGGCCTTGATCGCCTTGACGAAGTCTTCGTTGTCCCAGGCGTTGATCTGGCCTGGGCGGGCGATGTACGGCGCGTCGGGGAACATTTCTTTCAGTTCCGGAACCAGCGGGCCGTTGGGGCCTTGTTCGAAACTGGTGGTGAGAATGGTCGGCAGGTTGAAGAATTTTGCCAGGTCGGCCAAGGCCAGGACGTTGTTCTTGAACTCGTTCGGCGAGAAGTCCTGAACCAGAGAAATCAGACCGGTCTGGTGGTCGACCAGCAGGACTACGGCGTCGTCTTTGTTCAGGCGGTTGTAGGTTGCAGTGCTCATGTTTGAATCCCTTTTCTTGGTTGAGGTAGTGGGCGTTGCGTTGAACATGGGCACAGATTACTGACACGACCGGAACCGATAAATCGGTTGAAAAGTGTTTCACTGTCAACTCATAACGGACAATCCTGGCGACACAACACAGGCTTGCCAGCCTCCGACTCAGTTCGGCTCGAGCATTGGTTTGGCGATCATCAAACTGCACGGCGCCCGGTTCAGTACACTCTCGACGGTTGCACCGATGAAGTTCGGGCCTTGCGGGTAGGCGGTACCGAGCACCAGCATGTCAAACGCGTTCTGGCGGGCGAACTGCTCGATCATCTTGTGTGGTATCCCGGTCACCTGGTGTCGACGGTGAGACTCGATGGCGTAACGCTCGGCCAGAGCCTCGAAAGCCTCTTGCTGGGTGTCGTTGATCGCCTCGCACAGGCTGTGATCCAGACTCAGGGTCGGCACGCTCATCGCCGCATCGCCCAGCACTGACCAGTGGCTGACATTGAGCACATGCAGGGCAGCGCCACAGGCGTTTGCCAGCGTTGCCGCCAGTTCGAGGATGCGCTCGTTGAGGCCTTGGGTCAGATCCTCCAGATGTGACAGATCGACGGCGGCGAGAATGTTCAGCGGCAGTGGATGACGGGCTTCGGTGACCAGATGCACCGGGGCCGGACAGTCGCGCAGCAACAGCCAGTCCAGCGGTCGATGGAAAGCCCGATTCAGCGCCGGGACATGATGGGTATCCTTGATCACCAGATCGGCCCGATAGTCGTTGATGTACTCCAGCATGTGCGCCGGCGTGGCCCTGGACCACACCACTTCGCTGCTGACCTGTACGCCGCTGCCCGCCTGGAACCGCGCCTGTTGCTCCAGCCAGTGGCGGTGCACCTGCAAATAGCCCTCGCGCGCCTGGGCCATCGCGTCGTGGTCAAACAGACCGGCCACCGCCAGCGCCTGCACGTAATCGAACGCCACTATGTGCAGCGCCGCACCGGTTGCCCGGGCCAGGGCAACCGCGCGATCGAAGGCCGGGGTGCGGGTCATTTCGGTGGGGGCAATCAACAACATTCGTTTGAGTCTGAGCATACGAACCTCGTCCTGGCAGTGCGGTACTGGCGCAAGGGCCAGCCTGACATCCCTGTCGATCGGGTATCGACGACTTGCTCGGCCAGTATCCGGCGCCGCTCCCTGACGGCTCTGATTTTTATCAAGCAATGGTCGATCAGGGTCAGCCCGTGTCGGGGTTTGTGTCCGTTCGTCACTTGGCGCTGCCGGGACATGAATGAGATCGGTGTCCGGGTGGGTGACACCTATGCTTAACCCACCCCCGCCAGCGTGATCTCCCCCATGTCAGAAGCACCGGTTCTCCAGGCACAGCACCTCAAGACTGCTTGCTCCAACTGCAGCGTACTGGAGTTGTGTCTGCCGATCGGGATGAACGGTGCGGAGGTCGCGCGCCTGGATACGCTGATCGTGCAACGGGTCAAGGTCAAAAAGGGCGCGGCGCTGTACCGCACCGGCGATCCGCTGCGCTCGCTGTACGCGGTGCGAATCGGCTCGTTCAAGACCAGCATGCTGTCGGTGGACGGTCGTGAACAGGTTACCGGTTTTCACATCCCCGGCGAGATGCTCGGGCTGGACGCTATCAGCGCCGACGAGCATGCCTGCAACGCCTTTGCCCTGGAGGACAGCGAGGTCTGCCCGATCCACTTTGCGCAGCTGGAAAAGCTCGCGCAAAGCCTGCCGTCGCTGCAGCACAACCTCAACCGGTTGCTGAGCCGTGAAATCGTGCGCGACCACAGCATGTTGATGCTGATGGGCAACATGAACTCGGATGAGCGGCTGGCGGCGTTTCTGCTCAACCTGTCGCAACGCCTGAGCCTGCGCGGTTACTCCGCAAAGGATTTCGTGCTGAAAATGCGCCGCGAGGAAATCGGCTCCTATCTGGGGCTGCGCCTGGAAACTATCTGCCGGGGCATCGCCCACCTGCGGGATCAGGAGCTGGTGGAAATCAGCGGCCGCGACGTGCGGATCCAGAACATGGACGGTCTCAAGCAATTGGTTGCCGGCTGCTACCGCTCAGCGCGCTGAGCCAATTGCCCCCTGCCCGAACACCTCGATCGGCGACGCCATCGCGTGCGTCTGATCCAGATCAGATCCAGCCACCGGCAACCGCGTAGAAAAGAGT
This sequence comes from Pseudomonas sp. S150, assembly GCF_004526365.1. Taxonomy (NCBI): domain Bacteria; kingdom Pseudomonadati; phylum Pseudomonadota; class Gammaproteobacteria; order Pseudomonadales; family Pseudomonadaceae; genus Pseudomonas; species Pseudomonas sp. S150. The sequence goes on along the minus strand of NZ_CP038207.1, from coordinate 3,267,969 downwards.
GAAAGAACGGTGCGTCTTCGCGTGCCAGCCTTTCCAACCGGATGGAGGATTACCCCATGCTTACTGTCAAAGATCACAACGATCGGGCCGTGGCCGCCTACGCCGCAGTCTCCGGGCAATACTGGATTGAAGCCGTCAAGGATGGGCGTCATGTGTTGATCCGTCCGTTGGTGGAAAAGGACCGCGAGCGCGAATACGCCTTCATCCAGCGCCTGTCGCCCGAGTCCCGGCACATGCGTTTTCTGGCGCAGATCAGCGAGCCCGGCACGGCGCTGCTCGATCAATTGATGGACATCGATAACCAGCAGCGCACGGCGTTCATCGCCCTGGTGCATGAAAACGGCCAGCTGATCGAAATCGGCATCAGCCGTTATGCCGCCATCGGCGAGCATGAATGCGAATGCGCCGTGACCGTTGCAGATGAATGGCAACATCTGGGCCTGGGGACGCTGTTGATGGAGCATCTGATCAAGGCTGCGCGCAGAAACGGCTTTCACCGCATGTATTCGGTGGACTCCGCCGGCAACGAAGCGATGCGTGAACTGGCGCGAAACCTGAACTTCGAAACCCATCACGATCCTGACGACAGCCGTCAGGTCATACACCGTCTTCAGCTGTAAAAAAACGCCCGGTGGCGAGTCTGCAAACGACTCGCCACCGGGCGTTTTTTTTCACGATTGCAAGGTATGTCCCGGTTTGATCGCCAGCACACTGCAAGGCGCACGATGCAGGATCTGTTCGGCAGTGGTGCCCAACAACTTGTTCAACCCATGGTGCTGCACCGTGCCCAACACGATCACGTCAATGTGATGTTCGACGGCAAACTCGCAAATGCTCGGTACCGGAGGCCCCTCGACAAAATGTCGGCAAGCCGTCGGTACACCTTGGCGCTCGGACAGGGCAGCAAATGCTTCGTGTTGCGCGCTGCCCAAGGCTTCATAAATTCCGGTGGCCAGCGGTAAGGCGCCGTAGCCCATGTCGGTGGCATACACCGCCGCCCAGTCGTAGACATGCAGCAATTCGAGCCGGGCATCACACTGCTCGGCCAGGCGCACGGCGGCTTCGACAATCTGATCGTTGAAGCGCAGATCCTGATCCTGACTGCGCAACACATCGATAATCGCCAGCACACTGCGTGGCCGTGGATGTGCGTCATCGGTGACCAGATGCACCGGCACCGGGCAATCGCGCAGCAATTGCCAATCCAGCGGGGTGTAAAACACCCGCTTCAACGCCGACTCCTGCTGCGCATCCTTGATGATCAGCGCCAACGGCATCTCGTTGACGAACTGCAGGACTTCTTCGTACGGGTGTTGCACCCAGACCACCTCACTGCTGACCTCGATACCGTGGCGCTCAAGCAATGTGGCCTGCTCGGCCAGCCACTGGCGATGCGTGCGCAGATAACCGTCGCGGGCCAGACGGATTTGCTCAGGGGCGAACAGGCCCGCCACCGCCAGCGCCTGCAGATAATCGAAGGCGACGATGTGCAACGGCAATTGCATGGCGACTGCCAACGCAGCGGCACGCTCGAACGCCGGTGAGTGGCTCATGGTGGGGGGAGCAATCAACAATAAACGTTGGGTCTGCGACATGGGGCACCTCGGCACGACGGCCATCTGGATCGAGTGAACAGATATCCAGATTGCGCGCTCCTGCTGCCGGCGAGTTGATCTTGATCAGTTCTGCATCGAACCTTCGCCGCCACTGTTTCAGTGCCACAAAGTGCCTGCCCACATCGCCAATGTCAGCAGCACCTGCCCGGGGATGACAATCGCAGCAAACCGTCTGCCTCCACTGACCCAGGCCACCACGCATTTGCTCAATGAGTTGCTGCTGATCGCGATCAGCGCGGGAGCGACAATCGCTTCCACCGGTAACAGACCGGCCTTGGCCAGCCCGGCGATAGAAGCGGTTGACGCGTGCGCATCGGCGAATCCGCTGAAGGTCGCGGTGAGCATCACGCCCACCTGGCCGAATTGACTGAGCATGGCCGACGAGACCAGGGTGATCGCGGTCATGGTCAATGCGATGATCACGGCGAGTTTCAGATTGAATGCGCCGCCCGCCGGCAGCGTCTCGTCAGTGCCTTGGGTCGACCGGGGCAACATCAGACCAGCGCTGTAGATCAGCGCCGCCACGCTGCCGGAGACTAACGGCAGCCACAGGCTGCGCAACAAGGCTGGATAGACGGTGGCGAGAATCAGCCCGGTCTGAATCATGGTGGCCAGATTGGACAGCAGCGCCGCCGCGCTGAGGATCCGCAGATTATTCGGCTCCCGGGCGACCCGTTGGCCCATGGTCGCAATGGTCAGGGTGCTGGAAGCGAAACCCGAAGCCATGGCGCTGATGACGTAGCCGTAACGAATGCCCAGCGTACGAACGGCGATGTGCCCTGCCGCTCCCACCAGCATCAGTAATACCGTCAAGGTGCAGATGGTGCGCAGATTGAGCGCGGCGTAGGGCCCGATGTAGCGATCCGGCGTCAACGGCAGCAGCACCAGCGCGGTAATCAGCAAGACCAGGCCGTCGCGCATTTCGGTTTCGCTCAACTGAGTGATCGCGAAGTGATGCAGCTTTTCGCGATACGTCAGCAATCCCGCCACCACCACGCCAATCGCCACCGCCAGTTCGGGCGCGCGCGTGCACAAAGCGCCCAGTATGAGCACGATGATCAGCGCCACTTCACTGGTCACGCCGGGGTCGTCATCGCGTCCACGCCAATAGGCGACGGTGATCAGCAAGGTCAAACCGATCGCGACCATGCCCACCAACAGCGCCGCCCCCACCACCATCGCGGCGTAGCCGAGCAATGCGCTGATCGCAAACGTGCGCAAACCTGCGCTGCCTCGACGTTCGCCGCTGCCCTTGTGCCGTTCGCGCTCAAGACCGATGAGCATGCCGATGCCCAGGGCGGCCGCTGCCTGCGTGATGCCAAGGGATTCATTCATCGTCGATCCGCCCTGCCCCGTCCATCAGCCCAACGGCTTCAGCCGACGACGGCGTCCGCCGCTCTGGCCGGCTGGCCTGCTTCTTGGCGCTCGCTGGCCTGCGGCCAGGGGTGCGGGGCGTCGATGCGGGCCCTGAGCCGACTGACGAATGCCCGCGCGTCTTCGAGGTGATCGAAGCTCACCTGCCAGTCGTCCAGGGACACGATCCAGCCATGCGGCGCCGCTGTTGCACTGATATCAATGTTCATCGAAAAGCCTCCGTCGAGTCGGAAAAAGGCCCTTGTTCAAGGGCTGATCGCGACCTTCATGACCCCGTCGCGCTGATGCGCAAACAACTCGTACGCCGCCTCGATGTCATCGAGTTTGAAGCGATGGGTCACCAGCGGCGATAAATCGACCGCGCCGCTTTGCACCACCGCCATCAAGCGACGCATGCGCTCCTTGCCACCGGGGCACAGGGTCGAGACGATGCTGTAATCGCCCAGCCCGGCGGCAAAGGCATCGAGCGGGATGCGCAGGTCGCTGGAATACACCCCCAGACTCGACAAACGGCCACCGGGACGCAGCACCCGCAATGCCGATTCGAACGTGCCCTGGGTGCCCAGCGCTTCGATGGACACGTCGACGCCACGGCCATCGGTCAACGCCATGATCTGCTCGACCACGTCGCCGTGCTTGAAGTTGACCACATGGGTCGCGCCCAACCGGCGGGCGACGCTCATGCGCTCCGGCACGCCATCGACGCCAATGATCGTGGTAGCGCCCTTGAGGCGCGCACCCGCCACGGCACACAAGCCGATCGGCCCGAGGGCAAATACCGCGACGGTATCGCCGATATTGATCTCGCCGCGCTCCGCCCCGGAAAACCCGGTGGACATGATGTCCGGGCACATCAGCACCTGCTCGTCGCTAAGGCCATCAGGGATCGGACACAGATTGGCCAGGGCGTCCGGCACCAGCACGTATTCGGCCTGGCAGCCGTCGATGGTGTTGCCGAACTTCCAGCCGCCAATCGCCTTGAAGCCGTGGCGAGTGTCCGGGCCGTCCTGCGAGCCGCAACCGCACAGACAGGCGTAACTCTGTCCGCTGGGCGTAATGGCTCCGGCGATCACCCGTTGTCCCTCGACGAAACCACGCACCTGCGAACCCAGCCGCTCAATAACGCCCACTGGCTCATGACCGATGGTCAGCCCTTTGGCCACCGGGTATTCGCCGCGCAGGATATGCACGTCGGTGCCGCAGAGGGTCGTGGTGGTGACGCGCACCAGCGCATCCAGTGGGCCGACTTGCGGAATCGGCTTGTCTTCGAGCACGATGCGGTTCTTTTCGACGAATATCGCCGCTTTCATCATGGCCATGGTCAATTCCCCTGAGCGCGTCGCAGCTTGAGATGTCCTCAAGACTGCGCCGTCGTCACGGCGCCGAAGTTGATAATGGTCAAACAATGCGTGGATCAGCCCACCGCTTTCGCGAGCAAGCCCGCTCCCACACTGGATCTCCGGCAGTCACCCAACCCGTGAACATCGCATATCCCCGTGGGAGCGGGCTTGCTCGCGAAGGGGCCATTACGGTCACCACATACCGCGCGTCCGATGAGCTGTACTGCCGAATCGTCCCGTTGACAAATATCAATCCCGCCCGCTATGCCGGCGCCACGATGGGCGCAAGGCTCACGGCACGAACACCGCGCCGCCTTTTCGCGTCGTGTGTGCGATCAACCACGGGAGATTTGTCATGTCTGAGCAATCGCGTTTCATGCTGGTGGTTTCGCCCCTGATGAAAAACAGCCCGGCTTTCGAACGCGCCGCCGCGCTGGCCAAGGCGTCTGACGCGGCCTTGCACATCGTTGCGTTCGATTATCTGGAAGGCCTGGCGACTGCCGGGCTGGTCAATGAACAGGCGCTGGAGCAAATGCGCCTGGGCTACGTCGAGCGCCATCACCAATGGCTCGAAGACCAGGCTCGGCCGCTGCGCAAACTCGGGGTGCACGTCACCACCGAGGTGGTCTGGGTCGAAAGTCCACTGGAGGAAATCCTCATTCACCTGCGCGAACAGCCGATGGCGGCGCTGATCAAGACACTGGAGCACGAATCGCTGCTGTCACGCCTGATGTTCACCCCGCTGGATGTGCATCTGCTGCGCGAGTGCCCGGTGCCGCTGCACTTTGTCAGCCATGTGCAACATGCTCTGCCACGGCGTATTGTCGCGGCGGTCGACCCGTTCCATCGCGATGGGCATTACCAGGGTCTGAACGACCGGATCCTGTACGAAGCCGGCAAACTGGCAAGTTTGTGTAAAGCCGAGCTGGACGTGATCTACGCCCACGACCTGTCCTCGATCAGCGCCGCCGAATTCGGTTTCGATTATGCCTCGGCGTTCTTTTCCTCCAGCGCCGCCAAGGCGCTGTTCGATGCCCAGGGCGAAGCCTTTCGTGAACTGGCCGAGCGCAACGATATTCCGGCAGAAAACCAGCACATGATCATGGGCGACCCGGCCAAGGTACTGGCCAGTTACGCCGACGCGTACGACATTGACGTAATCGTCATGGGCCGCGTCGCGCACCGGGGCATGGGCCGCCTGATCGGTAGCACCGTCGAACACCTGCTGTACCGGATGCCATGCAGTGTGTGGGTGGTGGCGCCGGAAAAGCTCGAATGAGGTTATGAGCTAATAACACCTTCATTAAACCGTCTTTCAAACGTTGTACTAGGATAGGATCCACATCCTGACATTTGCGTCGACCAGGGAACATGCTCGACGCAGGTCAGGAATGGGACTGTTTCACCTGCAACTCATGGATGATGTTTATGAATTCACACCTGTTTCCCCACATCGGTAAAGTCATTGCGAGCACCGGCAGCCGGCACTTTCCGCGGATGCTGCATGACCTGATCCAGACACAACTGGCGGTGGACGCCACACACATTCGCCAGATGCGCGTCGAGCCGGTGGGCCGCCCCGCCCATCGCAACCCGCCGGAAACCGGCAAAGACTCGGCCCAGCAGGCTGAAACGGTATTCTGCGAACAGATTGCCGCACGCTCGAGCGAGCCGATGGACACGCCAGACGCGGCCAGCGCCGATGCCTCGCAGCTGCACCTGACCCGGCGCAAGGACGGCTACCGCTATGTGATCTCGGTGTATCGCCACGATCAGTCACAACACTTCTCGGCTCAGGAGCAGAGTTTGTTGCAGGACATTTCTCCGGTGCTGTTGCCGATGGTGGAAAAACACATTCACGCCCTGCAACCTCAGCAGACCAGTACAGAAGACCCGTCGGCCGGCGCTGACGGCGCGCAACAGGGCCTGGAAAACCTGCGGCTGCGCTTCAACGAGCGTTTGCAGCAACTGGGCCTGAGCCTGTCCAATCGCGAAACCGAAGTGTGCATCGGCCTGCTCGCCGGGCGTACCGCACCGGAGCTGGCCGAACAGTTGCAGTTGAAGGTCAACACGGTGGAAAGCTATCTCAAGCGCGCGGCGATCAAACTGGGGATCAGTGGCCGTCATTCGTTGATGCGCTGGATGTACTCGCCGGAGGACACGTCCACCGCCACCAGCGCGGCCTGAGTCCGCCACTGAAGAAAAAAACCGCCGCCCTCCCCGGACGGCGGTTTTTTACATTGGGGGCCTAATCCTTCGGCACGACTCTATCCAGCGCCTGATTCACCGCCAACTCCCCCAGCATCACCACCTGCGCAATGCCCAACACCGTATTGCGGTTTGGCCCTTCTAGCGTGCCGGCGAAATCACCAAGCATGACGGTGGCCGAGGCCAGGGATTCGCAGGCGTTGGCCAGCAGGGATTCGGTGTCGGTTTGCGGGTTGACCAGGAACATGCTGCTGGGGGTGTACGGCGTTGCCATGATGTTCGCGGGCGCGAGGTAATGGTCGAGGGCGCGTTCGGCGGCTTCGTGGAGCTTTCTGGAGTTGAGGGATTCGTACGGCGATAGCGGGTCTGTGATTGGTGGATTGGGTGAGGTTTCGGGCATCAGCTGGAACTCCGATCGGGGCACTTTGAAAGGATTACTCACTGTAGGAGCTGCCGCAGGCTGCGATCTTTTGATCTTGTTTTTTAAAGCAACGTCAAAAGATCGCAGCCTGCGGCAGCTCCTACACGGGACCGGTGATTAGTTCGGCACGCGGCGGCCGTCCAGTACTCGGTTGACCATCAGTTCACTGAGCATGATCACCTGATGCAGCATCAGCATCGCCCGGCGCTGTGGGTTGTCGACGGTGTCGCCGATGTCGCGGGCCATATCGCTGGCGGCGGCTAATGATTCGCAGGCTTCGACGAGCAAGGTTTCTTCGTCCACGGTGGGGTCGATGAGGAAGATTCTGTTCGCCTTGCATGACGAGGTTGAAGGGATCGAGATCTTCAGGGCGCCGGGGTTGAGGTAGAAGTTGATGGCGCGGTCGGTTGCCGCTTTTATCTTCTGCGGGTCGAGGGCTGGGTCGTACGGGATCGAGGTGTCCGGGGGGTTGGGTGTGGCTTTGAACATAGGTGAAGCTCCTGCTTAGCAAAAGTAAGGAGCCATCACTCTCGCTACCAAACGAGGGTGGCGGCCATACGCGGGTTGGTAGACCGGTCTAAGCAGGAAAACCCGGCGCTCCCGAAGGAGCCCCACGCATGGCCACCATAAAAAATCGAGTCCCCCTGAAAAGGGACTGCATATGGCGTCGCCATCACACTTAGAAACGGGCTACCAAACCCGATCACTGATTTTCAGTGACAGGGAAACGATATAGCCCGACCCATAGTCGTGTAAGCCGGCGGATTCTGGCGTACGCGTAGGTAACGGCGCAAGGCGTTGTAGCCGTTATGGCGTAACGGTTCGTGTACTTTAAACGTGGTTGCGGGGTTATGTTTATGTGCGGGGTTTGCTCTGTTGTTTTGATGTTGTCTGGCAAGCCGCTTTCGCGAGCAAGCTCGCTCCCACAGTTGGAATGAGTGCATTCAGTGGGAGGGTGATCGTCTTGTAGGCCGCCATCGCTGGCAAGCCAGCTCCCACAATTTGACCGAGTGTATTCAGTTGGGGATTGGTCGACTGTGAGGCCGCTTTCGCGAGCAAGCCCGCTCCCACAGTTGGATTGCGTGCATTCAGGTGGGAGGTTGGTCGGCTGGTAGGCCGCCATCGCTGGCAAGCCAGCTCCCACAATTTGACCGAGTGTATTCAGTTGGGGATTGGTCGACTGTGAGGCCGCTTTCGCGAGCAAGCCCGCTCCCACAGTTGGATTGCGTGCATTCAGGTGGGAGGTTGGTCGGCGGGTAGGCCGCCATCGCTGGCAAGCCAGCTCCCACAGTTGGAAAGCGAAAAACAGGGACGGGTTCATCACCCGTCCCTTTCGATGTGTGCACTTCAGGCACGAGCCCGGCCAATCAGCTTCGGCAATTAGTCCCGCGCCAGCGCCTCAATCGGGTCCAGGCGCGATGCATTGCGCGCGGGGACGAAGCCGAAGACGATGCCGATCAGCGTCGAGCAGATCACCGCCGTCAGCACCGAGGCCATGGAGAACACCATCTCCCATTCCTTGATGAACAGCGAAAACAGATGGCCGATGGCATACGACAGGGAAATGCCGATGGCCCCGCCGAGCAGACAGACCATCACCGCCTCCACCAGAAACTGCTGACGGATGTCCGACTGCCGTGCGCCGACCGCCATGCGAATGCCGATCTCGCGGGTACGCTCGGTGACCGACACCAGCATGATGTTCATCACGCCGATGCCGCCGACCACCAGCGAAATCACCGCGATCAGCGACAGGAGCAAGGCCAGCGAGCGGCTGGTTTTCTGCACGGTCTGCATCACGCTGTCGAGGTTGTTGGTGTAGAAGTCCTTGATGCCGTGGCGTTGCAGCATCAATTGGGTGACGTGATTTTCCACCACTTTGCTCGACTGGCCGTCCTTGATCCGTACGCTGATGCTGTCGAGAAAACGTTGGCCCAGGATACGCCCGGCGGCGGTTTCATAGGGCACCCAGACGTTGAGGGTCTTGCCAGAGGCAAACAGGTTTTTGTTCTCGGCCGCCACGCCGATCACCGTGCATGGCAGGTTGCCGATCAGGATCACCTGGCCCAGCGGATCGACACCCTCGCCGAACAACCGATGCCGGGTGTTGTAGTCGATCACCACCACCTGCGCCTGGCGCCGCGCATCGCTCTCGCTGAAGGTGATGCCCGCCTCCAGTTTGATCCCGCGCACCTGGAAATACTGATCACTGACACCGTTGATCTGCGCATCGAGGTCGATGTTGCGATAACGCAAAAGCATGCTGCGGCCGACCACCGGGGTGGCGCTGTCGACGTAATACAGCTGATTCAGCGCGGTGACGTCGGCCGGCACCAGTGTCTCGATCGAGGCGGCGCGTTTGTCGCCGAAACTGCTGCCGGAATAGATATCGATGGTGTTGCTGCCGATCGCCGAAATGTCCTTGAGCACGTAGTTTTTCGCGCCCTCGCCGATCGCCGAAATCGACACCACCGAGGTGATGCCGATGACGATCCCGAGCATGGTCAGCAAGGTGCGCATGCGGTGCGAAATCAGCGCCACCCAGGCCATGTTGAAGGCCTCCTTGAACAGCCCGAGGCTGGCGACCAAACGGCGTGTCGCTGGTGGTTTGGGCGGCACCTCCTCTTCGTCCGACAGTTGCCCGGTGTCGCGCTGGTTGCGCCGGTCGCTGAGGATTTCACCGTCGCTGACTTCGATGATGCGTTCGGCGTTGGCCGCGACTTTCGGGTCGTGGGTCACCAGAATCACCGTGTGCCCGGCCGCGTGCAGCTCCAGCAGGATGCGCATCACTTCCTTGCCGCTGGCGGTGTCGAGGGCGCCGGTGGGTTCGTCGGCGAGAATCACTTCACCGCCATTCATCAAGGCCCGGGCGATACTCACCCGCTGCTGCTGACCGCCGGAGAGCTGACTCGGACGGTGCGTCAGGTGCCCGTCGAGACCCAGACGCGCCAGCAGCTCGCGGGCGCGGGCGTGGCGTTGCGGCGCGGGGATGCCGGCGTAGATCGCCGGCATCTCGACGTTGTGCATCGCGCTCAGGTGCGGCAGCAAGTGATAGCGCTGGAAGATGAAACCGAAGTAATCGCGGCGCAGCTCGGCCAGCGCCTGATCATCGAGGTCGCGGGTTTCCTGGCCATTGATCTTGTAGCTGCCAGCGGTGGCGTAATCGAGGCAGCCGAGGATGTTCATCAGGGTTGACTTGCCGGAACCGGAGGCGCCGATGATCGCCACCATTTCTCCGGCATTGATCGTCAGGTTGATGTCCTTCAGCGCGAGAAATTCGCGGTCGCCGGCAGTGAAACTGCGGGTGATGCCAGTCAGTTGCAGCAACGCTTGCGTCATGCTCAAGCCCCCGCCACGGCGGGCAACGGATCACCGATCACCACCCGCTCGCCTTCGCTGAGGCCCTGATTGATCTGCACTTTGACGTTGTTGTTGATCCCGGTCTGCACGTTGCGCGACTGCGCCTGGCCCTTGGCATCGAGCACCCGCACCGGAAAGCTGCCATCGGCGTTGCGTGGCCCAAGCGCGGCCACCGGCACGGTCAGCACCGATTGCGCGGTATCGAGGACGATGCGCACTTGCGCGGTCATCGAGATGCGCAAGCGATGGTCGGGATTGGGCACCTCGAACAGCGCGTTATAGAACACTGCGGTGTTTTGTTTTGGGGTGCCGGCCGGCGGCGTTTCGAGGAAGTTCTGCGGCGCCGGCTCAGTGCCGCGCAGCTTGCCGTAATAGCGTTTGTCTTCGCCGAGAATGGTGAAATACACCTGCTGCCCCGGCGCGATATGAATCACGTCGGCTTCCGACACTTGGGCCTTGATGGTCATGGTGTCCAGATCCGCCAGTTTCAGCAGGATCGGCGCCAACTGGTTAGCAATCACGGTCTGGCCTTCCTGGGTGACGATGCCGACCACGTCGCCGTCGATCGGCGCGACGATCCGCGTATACGCGAGGTTGACCTTGGCGGTGTCGATCTGGATGTGCGCGCTCTTGATCTGCGCATCCAGCGACAGCAGATTGGCCTGCTGCACCTCGTAGTCCGATTGCGCGGTTTCGAAGTCCTGACGCGAGATCGACGCATCTTCCTGCAGGTTCTGATAGCGCTGGTAAATCGCTTTGGTCTGCTTGAGCTGGGCTTGCGTGGCGCGCTTTTGCGCCTGCAGGTTTTCCTCATCGACCTGCGCCTGCCGCAGGGTGTTCTGCAGCACCAGCGGATCGATCTCGGCCAGCCACTGGCCCTTCTTCACCTTGTCGCCAACCTTGACCTTGAGCGACTTCAACTGCCCCGACACCTGGGCACCGACGTCCACTTGCTTGACGCCTTCCAGCAAACCGGTAGCTAGCACAGTGTTTTCGATATCCGAGCGTTCGACCGGGGCGGTCTGGTATTTCGGCGCTTCGGCCGGTGCCTGCACCGTGTACAGCACCAACCCGGCCACCGCCGCCAATGCCAACCCCATACCGACTTTGCGCAACTTCGACTTTTCCATAAATAACCACAAGTCCGTTCAGGGATGAACCCGGCCAGCGGCCGGGTCTTGATAGAACAACCACACTCAGGACAGCACTTCGCCGACCGTCAGCGCCAGGCCGTCATGCCACCACGCGGCGAAACTGAAGACGTTGGGCGCCTTGAGAATCGTGAAGTGGTTGCCCGGCCCGTACCACACCGCCAGATCGCTGACCTGCCGCTGCCAGCCTTCGAGCATCGCCGCCTGCTCGCGCTGATTGCCCCACTCGTCCAGCGTCGGGTCATCGACCAGCACCAGCCGCACCGGCCCGGTGTAGGCCAGACGCGGTTGATAGACCGTGCGCAATGCCGTGGCGAAGGTGCGTACCGGGCCATGCATCGCGTCCGGCGCCGCGCGCTCCGACAACACCCCGGCGCGCACCATGCCGTCGTGCAGCAGTCGCAGTTGCGTGGTGTCTTCGGCGTTGGCGAAGGTCGCAGGATCGATGCCCAGCGATTTGCCACAGGATAACTGCAGGGTGTCAATCAGCCGTTGCAGCGCGGCAGTGGCCGTGTACGGCTTGCCCGCCGTGCCGTCACCGCCCGGTGCCTCGCTGTCGATCAAGGTCAGCGAAGCCACCTCGCGCCCGGCCGCCTGCAACTGCGCAGCCATGGCATGCGCGACCCAGCCGCCGAACGAATGGCCGATCAGGTGCAGCGGCCCCTGCGGGTGGATCTGCTCGATGGCTTGCAGGTAGAACGCGGCAGCGGCTTCGACCGCGCTGTGCGGCACACTGACGCCGTCCAGCCCGCGCGGTTGCAGGCCGATGATCGGCCACTCCGGGCCGATCGCCTCGGTCAGGTGAATGAACCCGGTGACGCTGTCACCCGCCCCCGGCACACAGAAAATCGGCGCATGCCCCGGCTGCCCGGTCTGAATCGTCAGCAGCGGTTGATACAGCGCCGGTTCCGGCGTCACCAGGGTTTCCAGCGCCTGGGTAATGGCCTGGCCAAGCGCTTGGATGTGCGGGTGCTTCATCATGGTCCGGTGGTCGCCGGGGATGTCGATGCAGCGCAGCAAGCCAATGTCGAAGCGCTCTTCCCAGCCGCGCGTCGAGCTCGGCAATGACTGGCCTTCCATCAGTTCCTGTGCACGGAACAGGTGGATCGGCTGGCTCGCCGGGCTGACCCGGTAATGCGCCAGCGCCAGACGATGCGCCGCTTCGCGATCAAAGTAATGCCAGGCATCCACCGCACTGACCGTGGCCAGTTCCGGATCGGTCAGTTGCTGCGCCTGACAGCGCTTGAACAGCTCGGGGAAATCCAGTTGTTCGACTTGCGCTTCCAGCGCTTGCACCGCCGCCAGCGCCGTCTCGCTTCCAGCACCAAGCATCAGCGAACGCCCACGGCAATGGCCGAGCAACTGACGCTTGTCGAGGCCCTCGCCGCTCCACATCGTTTTGTCTTGGGCGAGTGGGTTTGGCGCATAGCTGTCGAGCATGCCGATGAAATCCACCGGCTCATCGAGGCCGAGCAATTGCTGCGCGACCTCATGCGCCAGCACCCCGCCGAACGACCAGCCCGCCAGCCGATACGGCCCGTGAGGCTGTACCGCGCGGATGATCCCGACCATGCGCTGCGCCATGCACTCAAGCGTGCGCAATTGCGGCTGACCGAGCGTCACGCCAGGCAGGCCGTAAATCGGGAACTCGCCACCGATGTGCTGGGCCAGCGTCGGGAAGTACACGTCCCTGCCGCTGAATTCATGCAGCAGGAACAGCGGCGTACCGTGCGCCCCGGCACGCACCACGACCAGCCCGTCAGGCTGACTGAGCGCCTCGCCCTGACTGAGCAGCGCGGCGGCAGACTCAATGGTCGGATGCTGGAACAGCTCGGCCAGCGACAGTGGCAGCCCGGCCCGCTGCAGCAGATTGACCAGCTTCACCGCCAGCAACGAATGCCCGCCCAGTTCAAAGAAGTTGTCATGGCGACCGACCTGTTCGACGCCGAGGACTTCACCCCAGATCTGCGCCAGCGCGGTTTCGACTTCACCCTGTGGCGCCACGTATGGGCGGTTGATCACCGCATCGGCCCCCGGCTCCGGCAAGGCCTTGCGGTCGATCTTGTCGTTTGGTGTCAGCGGCAAGGCGTCGAGCAACACGAACGCGCCCGGCACCATGTACTCCGGCAGACGCTCCAGCACATGGCTGCGCAACGTCTCAAGACTCGGTGCTTCTACGCCGGAACGCACGGTGTACCAGGCCACCAGACGCTCATCACGCACCATCACCACCGCTTGGCGAATCGCCGGATGCTCGATCAGCCGTGCCTCGATTTCCCCCGGCTCCAGGCGCAAGCCACGCAGCTTGATCTGGAAGTCGTTGCGGCCGAGGAATTCCAGTTCACCGTGGTTGTTGTAGCGCGCCAGATCTCCCGTGCGGTACAGGCGATCACCCGCCACAAACGGGCTGTCGATGAAGCGCTCGGCCTGCATCTCCGGCAGTCTGTGATAACCACGTGCCACGCCTACGCCGCCGATGTGTAACTCGCCGCTGACGCCTTGCGGCACCGGTTGAGCGTACGCATCGAGCACGTACAAACGGGTGTTGCTCAAGGCTGTGCCGATCGGCACCACGTTGTCCGGCACCGGCATGTCCGGTTCCAGCGTCCAGCCCGTACTGTCCACCGTGGTTTCAGTCGGGCCGTAAACGTTATGCAACCGCACCCACGGCAGGCGATCGCGCACCTGGCGGGCCAGCGCTGCACTGAGTTCACCACCACCGTTAAGCACATCGGTCAGGCTGGTGCACTGCTCGACACCGTCCTGCTCGATGAACTGCTGCAACAGCGCCGGAACGAACTTGACCACCGTCACCTGCTGCTCGCGAATGGTCTGCACCACATACGCCGAATCGCGGTTGCCGTCCGGTCGCGCCAATACCAGACGCATCCCGGAACACAGCGGCCAGAAGATCTCCCACACCGAACTGTCGAAGCTGAACGGCGCTTTTTGCAGCAGCGCACCGTGCTCGGTCGGCGGACTGAGCTGCGAACCCCAATGCACCATGTTGCAGGCGCTGCGGTGTTCGATCATCACGCCTTTCGGCAACCCGGTAGAACCCGAGGTGTAGATCATGTACGCAAGATTCGAAGCACTGAGGCCCGGCACTGGCGAATCGTGATCCGGCAGGTGCTGCCAGGTACTGCGGTCAAGGTCGATCACCGTGGCGACCGCGTCATCGAACAACCCGCGAGTAGCGGTCTGCACCAGCACCGCAGTCGGCGCGCTGTCCTTGAGCATGTAGGCCAGGCGCTCCGCAGGGTAGCTCGGGTCCAGCGGCACATAGGCACCACCGGCCTTGAGGATGCCGAGCAAACCGACTACCAGATCCAGCCCACGCTCGACGCAAATCGCCACCCGCGCATCCGGCTGCACACCGAGTTCGCGCAGGTGCTGGGCCAAGCGGTTGGCGCGCTGATTGAGCTCGCGGTAGGTCAGGTTGCCTTGCGCGGACTGCAGCGCGACAGCGTCCGGTTTGCGCCACACCTGCGCTTCGAACAAGCCATGCAACGGCTGCTCCAGCGGACAATCAACGGCGCTGGCATTGAAATCGACCAGCAAACGCTGCTGCTCCTGCGGTGCCAGCAACGGCACTCGCGCAAGCACCGCCTGATCATCGTTGACCAGCGCCGCCAGCAGCCGCTGGAAGTAGCCGACAAAACGCTGCACCGTCGACTCATCGAACAACGCCGTGGCATAGCGCAACGAACCGCGAATCCCGTCGGGCGAATCGCCGAGGCTCAGCGACAGATCGAATTTCACAAAGTGGCTGTCGCCGGCCACCCCTTCCAGGGTCAGGTCGCCGAGGGTCAGGCTCGGGTCGTCGTTGTTGTCCCAACTGAGCATGGTCTGGAACAACGCGCTGTGCGACAGACTGCGGACTGGTTTGCTGATGTCCACCACTTGCTCGAACGGCAGATCCTGATGCGCCTGAGCGTCCAGAGTCTGCGCCTTGACCCGCGCCAGCAGCGCCTCGCCGCTCGGCTCACCCGAGGTGTCGATGCGCAGCGCCAGGGTGTTGACGAACATGCCGATCAGGCCTTCGATCTCGGCGCGGGTGCGGTTGGCCACCGGCGAGCCGATCACCACGTCGCTGTGCCCGGACAACCGACTGAGCAACATCGCCCAGGCGCTCATGATCACCATGTACGGCGTCACCGCGCGACGCTGACACAAGGCTTTCAAACCGGCGCTCAAGTGTTGATCGAGCAGCAGGTCGACGCGGCTGCCGGAATAGTCCTGCTGTGGCGGACGCGGACGGTCGGTGGGCAGGGTCAGCAGGGCTGGCGCGCCGGCCAGGGTCTGCTGCCAGTAATCGCTCTGACGCTGCAGCACCTCGCCACTGAGCCAGCGCCGTTGCCACACCGCGTAGTCGGTGTATTGCAGCGCCAGCGGCGGCAGCGGATCGTCCTCGCCACGGCTGAACGCCTGATACAACGCCGCCAGCTCACGGGTCAGCACGCCCATCGACCAGCCATCGGCGATGATGTGGTGCAGCGTCAGCAACAGCACATGATGGTCGTCGGCCAGACGCACAAGACGTCCGCGCAGCAGCGCATCGTGCTGCAGATTGAACGAAGCGCAGGCCTGTTCCTCGATCAGACCACGCAAGGCATTGTCAGCCTGTGGGTGCTGACGCAGGTCTTCTACCGTCAGCAGCAGACCGCTCTCGGCCGGCAGAATCAGCACCTGCGGCTGATCGTCGATCTGGCTGAAGCGGCTGCGCAGGGTTTCGTGTCGGGCGACGATGCGTGCCAGAGCCCGTTGCAGCGCGTCTTCATCCAGTCGACCGCGCAGGCGCAAACCGACCGGGATGTTGTAGGCGCTGTTGCCGCCGTCCATCTGCGCCAGGAACCACAGGCGTTGCTGGGCGAATGACAGCGGCAATAGCTGGTCGCGGGGCGCCGGCAAAATCTCCGGCAAGGTGCTGCGCCCCGCCCGGCTCAGCACTTCGGCGACAGCGGCCAGCTCGGGATTGGCGAACAACTCGGCGAGTGTCAGCTCGACGCCCAACTGCTGGCGCACCTGCGACAGCATGCGCATCGCCAGCAACGAATGCCCGCCCAGTTCGAAGAAGTTGTCGTGACGACCGACCTGTTCGAGTTGCAGCAAACCGGCCCAGATCCGCGCCAAATGTTGTTCCAGCGCCGAGATCGGCGCCACATACACCCGGCTGAGCAGCGCTGCCTGCGTCGGTGCCGGCAGCGCCTTGCGGTCGACCTTGCCGTTGTTGTTCAACGGCAGTACATCCAGTTGTACCCAGGCGGTCGGCACCATGTATTCCGGCAGTCGCGCCAGCAACTGCGCGTGCAGATCCGCGCTGTCCAGACGGCCGGCGTGCGCGGTGTAGTAGGCCACCAGACGCGTGATGTCCTGACCATCGCGGCGCGCCAGCACCACCGCTTCCTTGATCCCTTGGCAGTTGAGCAGGCGGTTTTCGATTTCGCCCAACTCGATACGGAAACCGCGAATCTTCACCTGATCGTCATTGCGCCCGATGCAATCGAGCTGCCCCGGGGCCAGCCAGCGTGCGAGGTCGCCGGTGCGATACAGCAACGCACCCGGCTGCTCGCTGAACGGATCACACAGAAACTTCTCGGCGGTCAGATCGGCGCGATTCAGATAACCCAGCGCCACGCCCTGCCCGCCGATGTACAACTCGCCGGTCACGCCCATCGGCACCGGTTGCTGATGCGTGTCGAGCACATACACCTGAGTGTTGGAGATCGGCGCGCCAATCGGCACGCTCTCGGCGTTTTCCGCCACTTCACGCACTTCAAATGTCGTGGCGTAAGTGGTGGTTTCGGTCGGACCGTAGCAATGCACGATGCGCAGCGCGGGCGCCTCGGCCAGCAGTCGACGGAACGCCGCCGGATCGCCACGCTCACCACCACACAACAGAATGCGCAAGCCTTTCAGCGCCTGCGGAATCAGCTGCACATACTGGTTGAACAGCGCCGTGGTGACGAACAGCACGGTCGCCCCGGAGGCGCTCAATTCATGGCCGAACGCGTTCGGATCAAGCAAGGTCTGGTGATCGATCACCACCACGCGCCCGCCGTTGAGCAGCGGCCCCCAGATGTCCATGGTGCTGGCGTCGAACGCCGGGTTGGAGGCGAACACCACGCGATCCTGCGGGTTGAAATCGGCATAACCGTTGTTCAGCACCAGGCGGCCGATGGCGCGGTGCGGCACCATCACGCCTTTCGGGGTGCCGGTGGAGCCGGAGGTGTACATGATGTACGCCAGCGACTCCGAGGACTGCGCCAGATTCGGGTTGTGCGTCGGTTGGCCGCTGAGGGTCAAGCGGTCGAGGTCGATGCGTGGCGCAGCGTAGTCGATGACTTCACTGCTGAGGGTCAGCAACGCCGCCGCGTGACAGTCCTCGACCATGAACGCCTGCCGCTCGCTTGGCGCGTTGATGTCCAGCGGCACATAGGCCGCCGCGCACTTGGCAATCGCCAGTTGCGCCACCAGCAATTCCAGCGAACGCGGCAACAGGATCGCCACGTGGTCGCCGGGCTGCACGCCGTGGCTGATCAAGTGATGCGCCAGACGGTTGGCCTGGGCGTTCAGCTCAAAGTAGCTCAGCGAATGCTCGCCATGCACCGCCGCCACCGCTTTGGGATGCGCCGCTGCCTGTTGCTGGAAAATCCCGTGTACGGTCAGCGTTTGCGGATACTCGCGCGCCGTGGCGTTGAAGTCGTACAGCAAGCGCTGACGCTCAGACTCGGCGAGCAATTGCACCCGCTCCAGGACTGTCTGCTCATCGTTGACCATCGCCGCCAGCAGGCGCTGCAAGTAGCCGACGTAACGCTCGACGGTCGCTTGATCGAACAACGCCGTGGCGTATTCCAGCGAACCGCGAATCACCCCGTTGACCTCACCCAGGGTCAAAGTCAGGTCGAACTTGGCCACCCGGCCCGGCGCAGCCACACCTTCGAGGCGCAGATCGCCCAGCGCCAGGTGCGGGCCGACGCTGCTGTCCCAGCTCAGCGTGCTCTGGAACAACGGGCTGTGCGCCAGACTGCGCGCGGGCCGGGTGATTTCCACCACTTGCTCGAACGGCAGATCCTGATGCGCCTGCGCCTCCAGCGTGCGCGCCTTGACCCGCGCCAACAGCGTGGCCACGCTCGGTTCGCCCGAGGTGTCGATGCGCAGGGCCAGAGTATTGACGAACATGCCGATCAGGCCTTCGATCTCGGCCCGGGTGCGGTTGGCCACCGGCGAACCGATCACCACGTCGGACTGCCCGGAAAGACGACTCAGCAGCAGCGACCAGGCACTCATCAGGGTCATGAACAGGGTCACGCCGTGACGCTGACTCAAGGCTTTGAGCCCGGCACTCAGACGCTCATCCAGCCGTACTTCGACGCTGCTGCCGGCAAAGTCCTGCTGCGCCGGACGCGGACGGTCGGTGGGCAGGGTCAGCAAGGCCGGCGCGCCGTCGAGGGTCTGCTGCCAGTAATCGCTCTGCCGCTGCAGCACTTCACCGCTGAGCCAGCGCCGCTGCCACACGGCGTAGTCGCCGTATTGCAGCGCCAGTGGTGGCAATGGATCCGGCTGACCGTGACTGAAGGCCTGATACAGCGCCATCAGCTCGCGGGTCAGCACACCCATCGACCAACCGTCAGCGACGATGTGATGCACGGTCAGCAACAGCACATGGTGCTCGTCAGCCAGACGCAGCAGGCGTCCGCGAATCAGTGGATCGTGCTGCAGATCAAAGGCAGTCACGGCTTCCTGCGCGAGCAGTGCCTGCACCGTGGCTTCGGCCTGTGGAACCTGGCGCAGGTCCTCCACCTGCAGCAGCAGGCCGCTATCGACCGGTGCAATCGTCACCTGCGCCTGATCGTCGACGCTGACGAAACGGGTGCGCAGCGTTTCGTGCCGCGCAACGATCTGCGTCAGCGCGCGCTGCAAAGCTTCGACATCGAGCTGCCCGCGCAGGCGCAGGCCGATCGGAATGTTGTACGCCGAATTGCCGCCGTCCATTTGCGCGAGGAACCACAGGCGTTGCTGGGCGAAGGACAGCGGCAGCGCTTGATCCGGCGCGGCCGCGACGATCTCTGGCAGCGTGCTGCGCCCGGCGCGGGTCAGCACCTCGGCCACCGCGCTGAGATGCGGATCGGCAAACAACTCGCTCAGGGGCAGTTCGACGCCCAGACGCTGGCGCACCTGCGACAGCATGCGCATCGCCAGCAACGAATGACCGCCGAGTTCGAAGAAGTGGTCATGGCGGCCGATCTGTTCGACTTGCAGGGTCTCGGCCCAGATCTGCGCCAGCGCGGTTTCCAGTTCACCTTGCGGCGCAACGTATTCACGGGTGAACAACGCCGCAGCATCCGGTTCGGGCAAGGCTTTGCGATCGACTTTGCCGTTGTTGTTCAGCGGCAAGGTATCGAGCTGCACCCAGGCACTCGGCACCATGTATTCCGGCAATTGCGTCTGCAAATGCTCACGCAGGTCAGCCAGTTCCAGCGTGCCGTCGTGCGCGGTGTAGTAGGCCACCAGCCGCAGCGGTTCCTGACCATCGCGCCGGGCGAGCACCACCGCTTCGTTGATCCCCGGATAGCTCAGCAGACGATTTTCGATCTCACCGAGTTCGATGCGGAAACCACGAATTTTCACCTGATCGTCATTGCGCCCGATGCAATCGAGCTGCCCCGGCGCCAGCCAGCGCACGAGGTCGCCAGTGCGGTAGAGCAACGCGCCCGGACGGTCGCTGAACGGATCGGGCAGGAATTTTTCCGCCGTCAGATCGGCACGGTTCAAGTAACCGAGGGCCACGCCCTGCCCGCCGATGTACAACTCGCCGGTCACGCCCATCGGCACCGGTTGCTGATGCGCGTCGAGCACATACACCTGGGTGTTGGAGATAGGCCCGCCAATTGGCACGCTTTCGGCATTTTCCGCCACTTCGTGCACTTCAAACGTGGTGGCGTAAGTGGTGGTTTCGGTCGGGCCGTAGCAATGCACGATGCGCAACTGTGGCGCCTCGGCCCGCAAGCGACGGAAGCTTGCCGGATCGCCGCGTTCACCGCCGCACAGAACCATGCGCAAGCCTTTCAAGGCCTGCGGAATCAGTTGCACGTACTGGTTGAACAGCGCCGTGGTGACAAACAGGATTGTCGCGCCGCTGGCGCTCAATTCGCGACCGAATGCGTTCGGATCCAGCAGGGTCTGGTGATCGATCACCACCACGCGTCCGCCGTTGAGCAGCGGCCCCCAGATGTCCATGGTGCTGGCGTCGAACGCCGGGTTGGACGCAAACGCCACGCGATCCTGCGGGTTGAAATCGGCGTAGCCGTTGTTCAGCACCAGACGAGCGATGCCACGGTGCGGCACCATCACACCCTTCGGCGTACCGGTGGAACCGGAGGTGTACATGATGTACGCCAGCGCGTCCGAGCTTTGCGCCAGATTCGGATTGTGCGTCGACTGACCGCTGAGCTTGAGCCGGTCGAGGTCGATGCGCGGCGCGGCGTAGTCGATCTCTTCGCTGCTGAGTGTCAGCAACGCCACGGCGCGGCTGTCCTCAAGCATGAACGCCTGGCGCTCGCTCGGCGCGTTGATGTCCAGCGGCACATAAGCCGCCGCACACTTGGCAATCGCCAGCTGCGCGACCAACAGCTCCCGCGAGCGCGGCAGCAGGATCGCCACATGAGCGCCCGGCTTTGCGCCTTGAGCGATCAGGTAGTGGGCCAAACGGTTGGCCCGATCATTCAAATCGGCATAACTCGACATTTGCCCGCCATGCACCACAGCGATGGCGTGTGGATCTGCCGCCATTTGCCTTTCGAATAATGCGTGCACGGTCAGCGCACGCGGGTATTCCCGCTCGGTGGCATTGAACTCGACCAGCAATTGCCGGCGTTCGTCCGGCGCCAGAATCGACACTTGATCAATGCTCAGTTGCGGTGTCTGTTCCAGTGCCTGCAGCAGGTTGCTCACCGCCCGTTGCAGGTACTCGCAGATGCGTGCGGGATCAATGCCGGGAGCGGCCAGTGCGGTGAAGCCGAAACCTTCGCCGAGGTCATCGACACTCACGCTCAACTGGTAATTGGTGTGCTCCTGGGTATTGAGCAACTGCATGCCTTGCCACGCGTTCGCCGCCTCCGGGGAAGGCGTGCCGGCAGTTGCGCTGTGGCGATAGTTGAACAGCGTGCTGAATAACGGCGTGCCGGCGGGCATACCACTGCAACGCTGGGCCAGCGCCAATTGCGCATGCTCATGTTGCAGCAGCGCGTTCAACTGTTGGTGGGTGGCGAGCGCGGCTTCCTGCGCCGAGCGTTGCCCGAGATCGACGCGCAGCGGCAAGGTGTTGATGAACACCCCCAGCGCGCGTTCGGCGCCCTCGCCCGCCTGCAACCGCCCCAGCAACACGGTGCCGAACACCACCGCGTCTCGCCCGGAGAGTTTTCCCAGCACCTGCGCCCAGGCCAGATGCATCAGGCTCGCGGCGCTGATCCCCAGACGCCGGGCCTTGGCCCTGACGCGCTGACTCAGATCGAGGTCGAGTACCCGTCGTGCTTCTGCGGCGTGGCCCTCGGCAATGCTCTGCTGGCCGTACGGCGCGCTCGGTTCGCTGATGTCACCGAGCATTTCGCGGAAGAACGCTTCATGCGCCTGATCACTGATTGCGCCACGGCTGTGCGCCACATAATTGCGATACGGCACCGGCTCGGCCAGACGTTGCGGCTGGCCGCTGAGGAACGCCTGCATTTCGTGTTGCAGCACCTCCAGTGCCACGTGGTCCATCACCAGGTGATGGAACAGCAGCAACGCCACCACACGTTGATTGGCGGCGTCCCAGGCGTGCACCACGCGCATCAGTGGCGCCTGATTGACGGCCATGCGGTATTGCGCAGCGTCGAAGCGTTGGCGCAATTGCTCCAGTACATCGCCGTCCGCGTCATGCAGTTCCAGGTATTCGCACGCCAGCGGCGCCTCACGCCAGACCACTTGCACCGGGTCTTGCAGTCCGTCCCAGAACAACGAAGTGCGCAGGATGTCGTGGCGCTGGATTACGTGCTGCAAGGCTTGAGTAAAGATGTTCAGGCGTTGTTCATCGGCAAACGCGAACTGCGCCTGCAACACATACGGATCGCCCTGTGCGGCGGACAAATGGTGGAACAGGATGCCGGTCTGCAACGGCGCCAGCGGGTAAATATCCTGCACGTTGGCCACCCCGCCGGGGATGCTGGCGACGATGCGGTCAATGCTCGGCTGGTCGAGCGCCACCAGTGGCAGCAGCTCGGGGATGATGCGCATGCAGTCCGCCGGGATGAGGTTGGCCGGGACTTCGGCTTCCGGTTCACCGCCCACGGCAGCGGCCAGCGCGGCGAGGGTCGGCTGGTTGAACAGCACGCGAATGTCGGCGTTCAGGCCGGCACGACGCATCCGCGCCACCAGATTCACCGCCAGCAGCGAGTGGCCGCCGAGTTCAAAGAAATGATCGTGGCGCCCTACCCGCTCGACCTTGAGCAATTCAGCCCAGAGCTGCGCGAGCGTGGTTTCCACTTCACCGACCGGGGCTTCGTATTCACGGGCGGTCAGCGCCGCCTGATCCGGGGCCGGCAGCGCCTTGCGGTCAAGTTTGCCGTTGGGGCTCAGCGGCAATGCATCGAGATGCACGAACAGTGCGGGCACCATGTAGTCCGGCAAGTTTTCCAGCAGATGGCTGCGCAGCGTTTCGACTTCCAGCGGTGCGCCGGTGTAGTACGCCACCAGACGCTTGTCGCCGGATGCATCTTCGCGGGCGAGCACGGCGGCTTCCTGAATGCCGTCGATCTGGGTCAGACGTGCCTGGATTTCACCGAGTTCGATGCGCAGGCCACGGATCTTCACCTGGTCGTCGTTACGGCCCAGGTATTCGATATTGCCGTCCGCCAGATAGCGGGCGACGTCGCCGGTGCGGTACATCCGCCCATTGGCCTGGAACGGATCGGTGAGGAAGCGTTCGGCGTTCAATTGCGGGCGATTCAGATAACCACGCGCCACCTGCACGCCACCGATGTACAGCTCGCCGACCACGCCGTGCGGCACCGGTTGCTGCTGGGCATCGAGGATGTACATCCGGGTGTTGGCGATCGGTTTGCCGATCGGCGTGTTGTCTGGCGTTTGTTCCAGCGGCCCGGCACAATTCCACGCGGTCACGTCCACCGCGGCTTCGGTCGGGCCGTAGAGGTTGTGCAATTGGCTGCCCGGCAGTTGCTGCTTGAAACGCCGCACCACGCTGCCCGGCAACGCTTCGCCGCTGCACATGACTTGCCGCAGGCTGGCGCAACGCGCGGTGTCAGCATGAGCGAGAAATACATCGAGCATCGACGGGACAAAGTGCAACGTGGTGATGTGTTCGCGTTCGATGATTTCGCTGAGGTATTGCGGATCCTTGTGCCCTTCAGGTCGGGCCATGACCAGACGTGCGCCAGTCATCAACGGCCAGAAGAACTCCCAGACCGAGACGTCGAAGCTGAACGGGGTCTTCTGCAATACGTTGTCGGCCGACGTCAGTTGATAGGAGTCCTGCATCCACAGCAGGCGGTTGACCACCCCGCGATGTTCGTTGATCACGCCTTTCGGTTGGCCGGTGGAACCGGAGGTGTAGATCACGTAGGCGGTGTGCTGCGGAGTCAGTTCAGCGAGCGATAGATTGTCTGTCGGCAGCGCTTGCCAATGCGGCTGATCCAGGTCGATCAGCGGCACTGCGACTTCGCCGAGCAACGAACGCGTCGCACCCTGCACCAGCACCGCCAGCGGCGTGCTGTCTTCCAGCATGTAAGCCAGACGTTCTAGCGGATACGCCGGGTCCAGCGGCACATAACCGCTGCCGGCCTTAAGGATCGCCAACAGCCCGACCACCATGTCCAGACCGCGTTCGACGCAGATCGCCACCCGCGCATCCGGCCCTACGCCCAAATCACGCAGGTGCCGCGCCAGTTGATTGGCTCGGGCGTTGAGTTCGGCGTAACTCAGTTGCTGCTCCCCCGCGACCACGGCGGGTGCCTGCGGCGAGCGCGCCACTTGCGACTCGAACAAGCCGTGAATGGTCTGATCAAGGTTGTAATCGACCGCCGTGGCATTGAACTCGACCAGCAAACGCTGCTGTTCTTCCGGCGCCAGCAGCGGCGCCTGTTCCAGCAGCGCCTGATCGTTGGCGACCATCGACTGCAACAGACGCAGGAAGTAACCGGTGAAGCGCTCGACCGTGCTCTGGTCAAACAACGCAGTGGCGTATTCCAGCGATCCGCGAATGCTGCCGTTGGACTCACTGAGGCTCAGCGACAGGTCGAACTTGGCGAAGTGGCTCGGCTCGGCCACGCCTTCCAGCGTCAGTTCGCCGAGGGCCAGCGCCGGGCTTTCGAGGCCATCCCAACTGAGCAAGGTCTGGAACAACGGGCTGTGGGCCAGGCTGCGCACGGGCCGGGTGATTTCCACCACTTGCTCGAACGGCAGATCCTGATGCGCCTGCGCTTGCAGGGTTTGCGCCTTGACCCGCGCCAGCAGCGCTTCGACGCTCAGCTCGCCGGAGGTGTCAATGCGCAGCGCCAGGGTGTTGACGAACATGCCGATCAGGCTTTCGATCTCGGCGCGGGTGCGGTTGGCCACTGGCGAACCGATCACCACTTCAGCCTGCCCGGACAAGCGGCTGAGCAACATCGCCCAGGCACTCATCAGCGTCATGTACAGGGTCACGCCGTGACGCTGACCCAAGGCTTTGAGCCCGGCGCTCAAGCGTTCGTCGAGCACGACGGCAACGCTGCTGCCGGCATAGTCCTGCTGCGCCGGGCGCGGCCGATCGGTAGGCAGCATCAGCAGTGCCGGGGCACCAGCGAGGGTCTGTTGCCAGTACTCGCTCTGGCGTTGCAGCACCTCGCCGCTGAGCCAGCGCCGTTGCCACACCGCGTAGTCGGTGTATTGCAGCGCCAGGGGCGGCAATGGATCCGGCTGGCCATGACTGAACGCCTGATACAGCGCCATCAGTTCGCGGGTCAAAACACCCATCGACCAGCCGTCGGAGATGATGTGGTGCAGGGTCAGCAACAGCACATGGTGATCATCCGCCAGGCGTACC
This sequence comes from Pseudomonas sp. S150, assembly GCF_004526365.1. Lineage (NCBI taxonomy): Bacteria > Pseudomonadati > Pseudomonadota > Gammaproteobacteria > Pseudomonadales > Pseudomonadaceae > Pseudomonas > Pseudomonas sp. S150. The sequence goes on along the minus strand of NZ_CP038207.1, from coordinate 3,242,422 downwards.
AGTCGCCCGCGAATCAACGGATCGTCCTGCAAGTCGAACGGCCCGGAGGCTTCGCCCTGAATCAGCGCCTGCAGGGTCTCGTCGGGTTGCGGGTGCTGGCGCAGGTCTTCGACCCGCAACAACAGGCCGGTGTCCACCGGGGCAATCAGCACTTGCGCTTCGTCGTTGAATTGCGCGAAGCGGCTGCGCAGGGTTTCGTGGCGGGCGACGATCCGCGCCAGCGCGCGTTGCAGCGCCGCGTCGTCGAGACGGCCACGCAGCCGCAGGGCCACGGGAATGTTGTAGGCGGTGTTGGCGCCTTCCATTTGCGCGAGGAACCACAGGCGTTGCTGGGCGAACGACAGCGGCAACGCGCCGTCACGCGGGACCGGCACGATCTGCGGTTGCGCACAGCGTCCGGCCTCGCTCAGCACTGCCGCGACCGCCGCCAGTTCGGCGTTGGCAAACAGATCGCTCAGCGCCAGCTCGACACCCAGACGCTGGCGCACTTGCGAGACCATGCGCATCGCCAGCAACGAATGCCCGCCGAGTTCGAAAAAGTGATCCTGACGCCCGACCCGCTCGACCTGCAGCACGTCGGCCCAGATCTGCGCCAGCGCGGTTTCCACCTCGCCTTCGGGCGCTGCGTACTCGCGGGTGAACAGCGCTGCCAGATCTGGCGCCGGCAAGGCCTTGCGGTCGACCTTGCCATTGGCGGTCAGCGGCAGCGCGGCGAGTTTGACGAACGCGGTCGGCACCATGTATTCCGGCAAACGGCTGAGCAATTGCGCGCGCAACTCGCCCACCGGCAGCGCTTCGACCTGCGCCTGCTCGGTGAAGTACGCCACAAGGCGCGGCTGGCCGGGTTGATCTTCGCGAGCGAGCAGCACCGCTTCCTGAATCCCCGGCAACTGGTTGAGGCAGGTTTCGATCTCGCCCAATTCGATGCGCACGCCACGGATTTTCACCTGATCGTCGTTGCGCCCCAGGTACTCGATGTTGCCGTCCTCGCGCCAGCGTGCAAGGTCGCCGGTGCGGTACATCCGCGCATTCGGCAAGGGGCTGAACGGGTCGCGCAGAAAGCGCTCGGCAGTCATGTCCGGGCGATTCAGGTAGCCACGGGCAACCCCGGCACCGCCGACGTACAGCTCGCCGGCAACGCCAAGAGGCACCGGGCGCTGTTGTTCGTCGAGCAGGTACACCGTGGCATTGCTCAGCGGTTTGCCGATGTGCAGCGCGTCGCCGCTTTGCACCAGACCTGAGGTCGCGACCACCGTGGCCTCGGTCGGGCCGTAGTTGTTGATCACGTCGAAATGCTGATTGCGATTGAACTGCCGCAAGCGGTCGCCGCCGATCAACAACGTGCGCAGGGTCGGGTGTTCGAGGTTCTGGCTGAAGGCGTATTCGGCCACCGGGGTCGGCAGGAAGCTCACGTCCAGCGGCTGCGCGCACCACCACGCGAGCAAGGCATCGATGTCTTCGCCGCCCTCGTGAGTCGGCGCCAGATGCAGGGACGCGCCCACGCACAGCGCCGGCCAGACTTCCCAGGCCATCGCATCGAAACCAAAGCCGGCGAGGCTTGAGGTGTGACGCCCGGCGCACAGGTCGAACGCGGTGCAGTGCCAGTCGACCAGATTGCTCAGCGTGTGGTGCTCGACCATCACCCCCTTGGGCAGGCCGGTGGAGCCGGAGGTGTAGATCACGTAGGCCAGATTTGCGGTGCTCAGGCCCGCTACCTGCGGGTTTTGTGTGGCAGTCAGCGGCCAAGTGCGGCGGTCGAGGTCAAGCACCGGCACGCTTAGCGCCGGCAGTCGCTCGCGCAGATGACTTTGGGTCAGTACGGCGACTGGCGCGCTGTCGTCGAGCAGGTAGTTCAAGCGCTCCGCCGGGTGCGCCGGATCAATCGGCACGTAACCGGCGCCGGCCTTGAGAATCGCCACCAGTCCCACCAGCGTGTCCAGCCCACGGCGGGCGACGATCGCCACGCGATCATCCGGTTTCACGCCCAAGCCGATCAGGTGCTGCGCCAAGGCGTTGGCCTGCTGATTGAGTTCGGCGTAAGTCAAATGCGCATCGGCAAACACCGCCGCCAGCGCGTCCGGCCGTTCGGCCACCTGCGCCTCGAAACGTTGCTGGATGGTCTGTGCAGTCGGGAAATCCACCTGGGTGGCATTGAAGTCGAGCAGTACCTGCGCAAGCTCCGCCGCCGGCAGGATCGGCAGTTGGTTGACCGGTGTCTGCGGCGCCTGCTCCAGCGCGAGCACGAGGTTTTCCAGCGCGCAGTGCAGGTAATCGCAGAGGCGCTGCGGATCGGTCTGGGTGCTGGCCAGCAAGGTCAGGCTGAAGGCGTCACCGAGGTCATCGACACTCAGGGTCAGCGGATAGTTGCTGCGCTCTTCGGAGTGCAACGTGGAGATACCGTCCCACGCCGCGAGGGTCTCGGCGCTGGCGGTGGCCATGTTGTGACTGTGGCGATAATTGAGCAGCGTGCTGAACAGCGGCGTCGGCGCCACCACGTGACTGCAGCGCTGAGCCAGGGCCAGCGGTGCGTGTTCGTGACGCATCAGCGTGGTCAGCCGAGCGTGGGTGGCGTTGACTGCCGCGCGCACATCCTGGCCGTCGATGTTCACCCGCAACGGCAAGGTGTTGATGAAAATCCCCAGCGCCCGGTCAATCGCTTCGGCGCCCTGCATGCGGCCCATCAGCACGGTGCCGAACACCACTTGCTGCTTGCCGGTCAGCGCGGCCAGCACCTGCGCCCAGCCGAGATGGAACAGGCTGGCGACACTGACGCCGAGCGTCCGTGCCTGCGCCCGCAGACGCTGGCCCAACAGCGCCGCGACCGGCACGCTGAGTTCGACGATTTCGCTGCCGTCACCCTGCACGTCCTGCAGGCCGTAAGGCAGCGTCGGTTCGTCGATGTCGCTGAGCATCTCGCGGAAGAACGCCTCGTGCTCGGCCTCGCTGACGCCCAGACGCGCCTGCGCCACGTAGTTGCGAAACGGCACCGGGCGCCCGAGCAGCTCACTCTGTCCGGTGAGGCACGCGCGCATTTCGTGGCGCACCACGTCGAGGGCCGAGTGGTCGAGCGCCATGTGATGGAACAACAGCGTGGCGATCACCCGTTGCCCGGCCTCATCCCAGGCGTGGGCCAGACGCATCAGCGGCGCCTGGGTAACATCGAGGCGGAAGTGCCGGGCGTCGAAGCGCTCATGCAGATACGCCAGAACATCGCTGGCGGCGTCTGGCAGCGTCACTTCTTCCACCGGCAGTTCGGCCCGGCGCCAGACCACCTGCACCGGCGCGTCCAGCCCTGCCCAATGCACAGCGGTGCGCAGAATGTCATGGCGGTCGATCACGCTTTGCAGGGCCTGGGCGAACGCCTGAAAACGCTCACGGCTGTCAAAGGCAAAGTGCGACTGCATGACGTACGGATCGCCCTCTCCGCCACTGACGTGGTGATAAAGGATGCCTTCCTGCAACGGCGCCAGCGGGTAGATGTCCTGCACGTTGGCGGCGCCGCCGGGGACTTGTGTGACGAGGTGGTCGATGGTGGTTTGATCGAGTTCGACCAGCGTCAGCATCGCCGGGGTGATGCGCGTGGTATCCGAGGCGATGCCATTGGCCGGCACCTCGACCTGGCCGTGCTTGCTGGCCGAGTACTGCCCGGCCTTGATCAGCTCGATCAGCGCCGGTTTGTGCTCGCGCAACAGCGCCAGCAACGCCGGGTCGTTCAACGCCTGCTTGTTGCCGTTGACCCGCAATTGGTCGTCCGCGACCGCCAGCTGGATATCTTTAGCCTTCAATGTGGCCAACAGTTCGATCACGTTCACAGGACGATCTCCATTCGTTCGGTAATTGCGGCGTAGCCGGCCAGGGTCGGATGTTCGAACAGCGACCTGACATCGGCTTCCATGCCTTCCTGACGCAGCCGGCCGATCAGACTGACCGCCAGCAGCGAGTGACCACCCAGTTCAAAGAAATGATCGTGGCGCCCTACCCGCTCGACGTTGAGCAACTCGGCCCAGAGCCGTGCGAGGGTGATTTCGACGTCGCCCACCGGGGCTTCGTATTCGCGCACCGGCAATGCGGCCTGATCCGGGGCCGGCAGTGCCTTGCGGTCGAGTTTGCCGTTGGGGCTCAGCGGCAACGCATCGAGATGCACGAACAGCGCGGGCACCATGTAGTCCGGCAGATGCTCCAGCAAGTGGCTGCGCAGCACGTCGATTTCCAGGCGTGCCCCGGTGTAGTACGCCACCAGACGCTTGTCGCCGGATGCGTCTTCGCGGGCCAGTACGGCGGCTTCCTGAATGCCGTCGATCTGGGTCAAACGCGCCTGAATCTCGCCGAGTTCGATGCGCAAGCCACGGATCTTCACCTGATCGTCGTTGCGGCCCAGGTATTCGATATTGCCGTCCGGCAGATAGCGGGCGACGTCGCCGGTGCGGTACATCCGCCCATTGGACTGGAACGGATCGGTGAGGAAGCGTTCGGCGTTCAGTTGCGGACGGTTCAAATAACCGCGCGCCACCTGCACGCCGCCGATGTACAGCTCGCCGACCACACCGTGCGGCACCGGTTGTTGCTGGGCATCGAGGATGTACATGCGGGTGTTGGCGATCGGTTTGCCGATCGGTGTGTTGTCCGGGGTGTTTTCCAGCGGCCCGGCGCAGTTCCACGCGGTCACGTCCACCGCCGCTTCAGTCGGGCCGTAGAGGTTGTGCAATTGACTGCCAGGCAGTTGCTGTTTGAAGCGCCGCACAACGCTGCCCGGCAACGCTTCGCCACTGCACATGACTTGCCGCAGGCTGTTGCAGCGTGCGGTGTCGGCGTGAGCGAGGAAAACGTCGAGCATCGATGGGACAAAGTGCAGCGTGGTGATGTTTTCACGCTCGATCACTTCACTGAGGTACTGCGGATCCTTGTGCCCCTCGGGCCGGGCCATGACCAATCGAGCGCCAGTCATCAGCGGCCAGAAGAATTCCCAGACCGAGACGTCGAAGCTGAACGGGGTTTTCTGCAACACCGTATCGGCTGCCGACAGTTGATAAGCGTCCTGCATCCACAGCAAACGGTTGACCACCCCGGCGTGTTCGTTGATCACGCCTTTTGGTTGGCCAGTGGAACCGGAGGTGTAAATCACGTAAGCAGTGTGCTGCGCGGTCAACTCAGCGAGCGATAGATTGTCAGTCGGCAGCGACTGCCAGTGCGGCTGATCCAGATCGATCACCGGCACGGCGACTTCGCCGAGCAACGAACGCGTCGACCCCTGCACCAGCACCGCCAGCGGCGCGCTGTCCTCCAGCATGTAGGCCAGACGTTCCAGCGGATACGCCGGGTCCAGCGGCACATAACCGCCGCCAGCCTTGAGGATCGCCAGCAGCCCGACCACCATGTCCAGACCGCGTTCGACGCAGATCGCCACCCGCGCATCCGGCCCTACGCCCAATTCGCGCAGGTGCCGCGCCAGTTGATTGGCTCGGCCGTTGAGTTCGGCGTAGCTCAGTTGCTGCTCACCCGCGACCACGGCGGGTGCCTGCGGCGAGCGCGCCGCTTGCGCTTCGAACAAGCCATGAATGGTCTGCTCAAGGTCGTAATCGACGTCCGTGGCATTGAGGCCGAACAGCAACTGCTGGCGCTCGGCATCCGCCAGCACCGGCAGGCGATTCAGGGCCTGCTGCGGTGTCTGCTCCAGCGCTTCGACCAGCCCCGCCAACGCCTGCTGCATGTAGCCACACACCCGCGCCGCGCCAATCTGCGCAGGGGTCATGGCCGTGAGGTCAAAGCCCTGACCCAGGTCATCGACGTTGAAGCTCAGCGGATAGTTGGTTCGTTCCTCGCTGGACAGATTTTCGATGCCTTGCCAGGCCAGGCGATTGGCTTGCAACTGTTCCGCGCTGACGCTGTGCCGGTAGTTGAGCATGGCGCTGAACAGCGGCGACGGCGCCGCCACCCCGCTGCAACGCTGGGCCAATGCCAACGACGCATGTTCATGGCCGAGCAATGCGGTCAGTTGCGCATGGGTGGCGCGCACCCCGGCACGCACCGAAACATCGCCCAAATCCACCCGCAGCGGCAGCGTGTTGATGAACATTCCCAGACCGCGATCAGCGCCGGTACCGCCCTGCATCCGCCCCAACAGCACGGTGCCGAACACCACGCGCTCATGTCCGGAAGTCGCCGCCAATACCTGGGCAAACGCCAGATGGAACAGGCTCGCGACGCTCACACCCAACTGCCGCGCCTGGCTGCGCAAGCGCCGCGCCAAGGCTTCGGGCACGCGCTGACGGACTTCTTCGATGTCATGGCCGTCACCGTGCACGTCCAGCAGACCGAACGGCAGCGTTGGCTCGTCGATCTCGCCGAGCATCGCGCGGAAGAATGCTTCATGCTCCTGCTCGCTGACACCCAGCCGGGTCTGCGCCACGTAATTGCGATACGGCACGGCGGGTATCAGCGCTTCGCCGTGACCGAAGAGCAGCGCCTGCAGTTCCTGCTGCACCACTTCCAGCGCCGTGTGATCCATGGCGATGTGATGGAACAGCAGCATGGCGACCACCCGGTCGTTGGCCGGATCTTGCGCATACACCAGACGAATCAACGGCGCCTGACTGAGGTCGATGCGGTAATGCCGCGCGTCGAAACGCTCAAACAATTGCGCGAGTACGTCGCCGCCCGCCGGATCGAATGCAACCTCCTGCAGCGGCAGCTCGGCTTCACGCCAGACCACTTGCACCGGCGTCGCCAGCCCTTCCCAGACCACACCGCTGCGCAGAATGTCGTGCCGGGTCATGACCTGACGCAGCGCGGCGGCAAAGGCCTGCAAGCGTTCAAGGCTGTCGAATGCCAGGCGTGATTGCAGCAGGTATGGATCGCCCTGCGCGGCGCTCAAGTGGTGATAAAGGATGCCTTCCTGCAACGGCGCCAGCGGATAAATGTCCTGCACATTGGCGGCACCACCCGGCACCGTGGCGACGATACGCTCGATGCTCTGCTGATCCAGTTTCAGCAGGGTCAGCATGTCTGGAGTGATATGCGTGCAACCAAACGGAATCAGGTTGTCCGGCACCGCGACTTCGCGACCGCTGCCGACGGCGGCAGCCAGCGCGGCGAGGGTCGGCTGGCTGAACAGCACGCGCACGTCAGTGCTCAGGCCGAGCTGACGCATGCGCTCGATCAGAGCCACCGCCAGCAGCGAGTGCCCGCCCAGTTCAAAGAAGTTGTCGTGCCGCCCGACCTGTTCCACCTGCAGCACCTCGGCCCAGACCTGCGCCAGCGCGGTTTCCACCGGCCCTTGCGGGGCTGCGTATTCGCGACTGAGCCAGGCGTCCTGATCCGGTTCGGGCAAGGCCTTGCGGTCGAGTTTGCCGTTGGCGGTCAGCGGCAGCGCCTCAAGCCGGACGTAGGCTGCCGGCACCAGTGCCTGCGGCAGACGCGCTTGCAGATGCGCGCGCAGCTCCTCGATATCGACTGCTGTGCGGGCAGTAAACCAGGCGATCAACCGCGCCTCGCGCACCAGCACCACCGCGTCCTGCACCGCCGGATGGCTGGACAGCGCGGCTTCGATTTCACCCAGTTCCACCCGCACGCCGCGCAGTTTGACCTGATCGTCGTTACGCCCCAGGTACTCGATATTGCCGTCGGCCAGCCAGCGCGCGAGATCGCCAGTGCGGTACATGCGCGCCTGCGGTTCGTCACTGAACGGGTCTTCGAGGAAGCGTTCGGCGGTCAGTTCGGGACGGTTCAGATAACCACGGGCCACGCCCGCGCCACCGACGTACAACTCGCCCGCCACGCCAACCGGCACCGGACGTTGCTGTTCATCGAGCAGGTAAACCCTGGCGTTGCTGATGGGCCGGCCGATGTGCAGCAATTGCCCGGCATGGATTTGACCGGAAGTCGCAACCACCGTGGCCTCGGTCGGGCCGTAGTTGTTGATCACGTCAAAGGTCTGCTCACGCGAGAACTGCCGCAACTTGTCGCCACCGATCAACAGCGTGCGCAAGGTCGGGTGACCCAACTCACGACTGAAGGCGTATTCGGCAATCGGCGTCGGCAGGAAACTTACCTGCAACGGCTGCGCGCGCCACCAGTCGAGCAGTTCATCGAGGTGTTCGTTGCTGATCGACGGCGGCGGCAGGTGCAGGGTCGCGCCGACACACAGCGCCGGCCAGACCTCCCAGGCCATCGCGTCGAAACCGCAACCGGCGACGCTCGCAGTGTGGCTGCCGGCGCGCAGGTCGAACGCCTCACAGTGCCAGTGCACAAGGTTTTCCAGGGTTGCGTGTTCGACCATCACGCCTTTCGGCTGGCCGGTCGAACCCGAGGTGTAGATCACGTAGGCCAGATGCGCCGGGGTCAGCGTCGGCAGTTGCGGATTGGTAGCCGGCAGGTGTTGCCAGAGGGCGTTGTCCAGATCGATCACCGGCACCCGGCCCAGCAGCTCGCGGGTTGCGCCCTGCGCCAGCACCGCCACCGGATCGCTGTCCTGCAACAGGTAGGCGATGCGTTCGGCCGGGTACGCCGGATCGACCGGCACGTAACCGGCGCCGGCCTTGAGAATCGCCAGCAGCGCCACCAGCATCTGCGGGCTGCGTTGCAGGCACACGGCAATCCGGTCGTCCGGCTGCACGCCGAGGCCGAGCAAGTGATGCGCCAGGCGATTGGCCTGCTGATTAAGTTGCGCATAGGTCAGTTGCTGCGTGCCCTGCACCACCGCCAATGCCTGCGGCTGCTGCTCGGCCTGCGCTTGCACCAGCGCCTGAATCGTCGCCCCGCGCGGGTAGGCTGCCGCAGTCGGGTTGAAACCGACCAGCAAGCGCTCGTATTCCTCGACCGCAAGAATCGGCAAGCGGTTGAGCGGACGTTGCGGCGCCTGTTCCAGCGCGTGCACCAGATGCTCCAGCGCGGTGTGCATGTAGCCGCAGATCCGTTGCGCGCCGATCTGCGCCAACGCCAGCACGGACAGGGAAAAGTCTTCGCCGAGATCGTCGACGCTGAGGGTCAGCGGATAGTTGCTGCGCTCTTCGCCGCCAAGCAATTGCACGCCTTCCCAGATGCCCTGACCGTCATGCGGCTGCGCTTCGGCAGCGGTATGCCGGTAGTTGAGCAGTGCGCTGAACAGCGGCGCCCCGGACACCGCGCTGCAACGCTGGGCCAGCGCCAATGGCGCGTGTTCATGGGCCAGCAACGCGGTCAGCCGTGCGTGGGTAGTCTTGACCGCAGCGCGCACGCCTTCGCTGACATCCACCCGCAGCGGCAAGGTATTGATGAACACGCCGAGGGTGCGATCCGCGCCCTCACCGCCCTGCAAACGCCCCAACAGCACCGTGCCGAACACCACGTCGCGGCGGTTGGCAAGCACCCCCACCACCTGCGCCCAGGCCAGGTGCATCAAGCTCGCCGGACTGACACCCAACTGCCGCGCCTGTTCACGCAGACGCAGGGTCAACCCGGCATCGACGGCTTGCTGCGCCTCTTCAATGTTGCCGCCATCGCCTTGCACGTCATGCAGACCGAACGGCAAGGTCGGTTCATCGATATCGCCGAGCATGTCGCGGAAGAACGTTTCGTGCTCCTGCTCGCTGGCGCCCAGACGCGCCTGCGCCACGTAGTTGCGGTACGGCATCGGCGTGCCGAGGCTGTCAGCCTGATCGAACATGAAAGCACGCATTTCCTGGCCCACCACCTCCATGGCGGTATGGTCGAGAATCAAGTGCTGGAACAGGATGATCGCCACCACCCGTTGCTGCGCCGGGTCTTCGGCATAGACGATGCGCATCAGCGGCGCCTGGCTCAGGTCGAGGCGGTTGTGCCGGGCATCGAACCGCGCGTGCAACTGTTCGAGGACGTCGCCCTGCGCCGGATCCAGCGGCACCGCTTGCACCACCACCGGCGCCTGACGCCAGACCACTTGCTGCGGACTCGCCAGCCCTTCCCAGACCACACTGGTGCGCAGAATGTCGTGGCGCGCGATGACCTGCTGCAAGGCTTGGCTGAACGTGCGCAGGCGCTCGACGCTGTCGAAGATCAGCCGCGATTGCAGCAGGTACGGATCGCCCTGTTCGGCGCTCAAGTGGTGGTAAAGAATGCCTTCCTGCAGCGGTGCCAGCGGATAGATGTCCTGCACGTTGGCGGCCCCGCCCGGCACGGTGGCGACGATACGCTCGATGCTGGCCTGATCGAGTTCAGTCAGGCTGAGCATGTTCGGAGTGATGTGCGTGCAGCTCGGCGGAATGCGGTTGGCCGGCACCTCGATTTCGCGACCGCTGCCCACAGCGGCGGCCAATGCGGCCAGGGTCGGCTGATTGAACAGCACGCGAACGTCGGCCGCGAGGTCGATCTGGCGCATGCGTTCGATCAGGCTCACCGCCAACAGCGAATGCCCGCCCAATTCGAAGAAGTTGTCGTGGCGCCCGACCCGCTCGACTTTCAGCACGTCGATCCAGATCTGCGCCAGCGCGTTTTCCACGGCACCTTGTGGCGCTTCATATTCGCGGCTGAGCCATGCGCCGTGCTCCGGTTCCGGCAAGGCCTTGCGGTCGATCTTGCCGTTGGCGGTCAGCGGCAATGCGTCCAGCCGCACGTAAGCCGCCGGCAACAGCGCATCCGGCAAGCGAGCCTGTAAATGCGAGTGCAACTGTTGAATATCGACCGCCGTGCGCTCGGTGAACCACGAAATCAGCCGTCCATCGCGAACCAGCACCACCGCCTCTTGCAGCGCAGCGTGGCTGCCGAGCGCGGCTTCGATTTCACCGAGTTCGATACGCACGCCACGCAGTTTGACCTGATCGTCGTTGCGCCCCAGGTACTCGATATTGCCGTCGGCCAGCCAACGCGCCTGATCGCCGGTGCGGTACATGCGTGCCTGCGGCTCGTCGCTGAACGGATCGAAGAGGAACTGCGCAGCGCTCAGCTCGGGGCGATTCAGATAACCCCGCGCCACGCCCGCTCCACCGACATACAACTCGCCCGCCACGCCCACCGGCACCGGACGCTGCTCGGCGTCCAGCACATAGATTCTGACGTTGGCGATCGGCCGGCCGATATGCAGCGGCTGATCCAGTTCGACCGGCCCCGAGGTGGCGACCACCGTGGCTTCGGTCGGGCCATAGTTGTTGATCACTTCGAAGGTTTGCTGGCGACTGAACTGACGCAGTCGGTCGCCGCCGATCAGCAGCGTGCGCAAGGTCGGGTGCTGCAATTGCCGGCTGAACGCGTATTCGGCCACCGGCGTCGGCAAGAAGCTGACCTGCAACGGCTGCGCGCACCACCAGTCGAGCATCTCGTCGAGGTGCTCGTTGCGGATCGACGGCGGCGGAAGGTGCAAGGTCGCGCCGACACACAGTGCCGGCCAGACTTCCCAGGCCATCGCATCGAAACCGAAGCCGGCGACACTCGCAGTCTGGCTGCCGGCCTGCAAGTCGAAGGCTTCAGCGTGCCAGTGCACGAGGTTTTCCAGGGTCGCATGCTCGACCATCACCCCTTTCGGTTGGCCGGTGGAGCCGGAGGTGTAGATCACGTACGCCAGATGCTTCGGCGTCAATGCCGGCACCTGCGGATTGGCATCCGACAGGTGCTGCCAGAGGTCGCGGTCCAGATCGATGACCGGCACGCCACCGAGCAGATCGCGAGTCGACGCCTGCGCCACCACCGCCACCGGGGCGCAGTCCTGCAACAGGTAGGCGATGCGTTCCGGCGGATACGCCGGATCGACCGGCACATAACCGGCGCCGGCCTTGAGGATCGCTAGCAACGCCACCAGCATGTCCGGGCTGCGCCGGGCACACAGGGCGACCCGGTCATCGGGCTGCACGCCAAGGCCGATCAGGTGATGCGCCAGACGATTGGCCCGCTGATTGAGTTCTCCATAGCTCACCTGCTGCGCACCTTGCACCGCCGCCAATGCCTCGGGGTGCGCGGCCGCCTGGGCCTCGAACAAACGCTGCACGGTTTGCGCCGGCGCGGGTAGTCGCGACCGGTGATGTTAAAGCCGACCAGGACCCGCTGCCGCTCGCTCGGCGACAGCACCGATATCTGCCGCAGCGACGTTGCTGGCGAGTGCTCCAGAGCGGTCAGCAAGTTGTGCAGCGCGGTTTGCAGGTAGTCGCAGACCCGCGCGCCATCCACTTGCGGCACCGCTTGCACGCTCAGGCGGAAACCGGTGCCGAGGTCATCGACGCTGACCACCAGCGGATAGTTGCTGCGCTCGCGAGCTGAGAATCTCGATCCCGTCCCAAGTCACGCCTGCCGGTTCCGCCGCGCTGTGACGATAGTTGAGCAAGCTGCTGAACAGCGGCAGCGACGCGGCAACACCGCTGCAACGCTGGGCCAGCGACAGCGAGGCCTGCTCATGCGCCAGCAATTGCGCCAGACGCTCATGAGTAGCGCGCACGCCTTGCTCTACCGAGGTAGCGCCAACACTGACCCGCAACGGCAAGGTGTTGATGAACATGCCGAGTGCGCGATCGGCGCCCTCGCCGCCCTGCATGCGCCCGAGCAGCACGGTGCCGAACACCACCTCTTCGCGCCCCGAAACCTGCGCCAGCACCTGGCCCCAGGCCTGGTGCACCAGACTGGCCGCGCTGATGCCGAGGCGGCGCGCCTGCTCGCGCAACCGCTCGGCCACGCCGGCGTCCAGCGCCTGCTCACTGTCAATGATCGTGCTGCCATCGCCATGCACATCCTGCACACCGAAGGCCACGGTCGGCTCGTCGATGTCGCCGAGCATGTCGCGGAAGAACGCTTCATGCGCCTGGGCATTGGCCTGTTGCTGCGCCTGCGCCACGTAGTTGCGGTACTGCACCGGCATCGGCAAATCGGCGCCGCTCGGGTACAGGCTGTCGTTCATTTCCGCGAGCAACACTTCCAGTGCGGTGTGGTCGAGCACGATGTGGTGCAGCAACAGGATGCCGACCCAGCGCTGTTGTTCACGGTCTTCGGTGTAGGCCAGACGCATCAGCGGCGCCCGGCGCAGGTCGAGGCGGTAGTGCCGTGGATCGAACCGCGCCTGCATCTGCTCCAGCACATCGCCCTCAAGCAGGTCGGCATCGACCCGTTCCAGCGCCAGCGGCGCCTCGCGCCAGACCACTTGCACTGGCTCCTCAAGCCCTTCCCAAACCACGCTGGTGCGCAGAATGTCGTGGCGCTCGATCACCGCATTCAACGCACGGACGAAAGCCTTGATCTGTGCCAGACCGGCGAAGGCGAATTGCGCCTGCAGCACGTACGGATCCCCGGCGCTGGTCGCCAGATGGTGGTAGAGAATCCCCGCCTGCAACGGCGCCAGGCCGTAAATATCCTGCACATTGCCGACGCCGCCGGGCACACTGGCGACCACGCGGTCGATGGCGGCCTGATCCAGCGTGGCCAGCGGCAGCATGTCCGGGGTGATCCGCGTGCAATCGGCGGCAATCAGATTTTCTGGAACCCGTAGGGCGTGACTGTGACTCAAGGTCGCCGCCAGCGCCGCAACGCTCGGCTGGCCGAACAGCACGCGCACGTCGCACTGCAAGTCGTGCTGGCGCATGCGTTCGATCAGTTTCACCGCCAACAGCGAATGGCCGCCGAGTTCGAAGAAATTGTCGTGCCGCCCGACCTGCTCGACACCGAGCAGGCTCTGCCAAATCCCGGCAATCAGGGTTTCGACTTCCCCCACTGGGACTTCGAAACCGCGACGGGCGAACGCATCGCTGTCCGGTTGCGGCAAGGCTTTGCGATCAAGCTTGCCGTTGGTGGTCAGCGGTATGGCGTCGAGGCGCACAAAGGCGCTCGGCACCATGTAGTCGGCGAGCGACAGCAGCAACTCGTCGCGCAATTGCGCGGCGCTCGGTTCAGTGCCTGCGGCGGCCAGCCAGTAGGCGACCAGACGCTTGTCACCGGGACTGTCTTCGCGGGCGATCACCAGCGCTTCGCGCACCCCGGCGCAGGCGGCGAGGCGAGCTTCGATTTCACCGAGTTCGATGCGGAAACCACGGATCTTCACTTGATCGTCGTTGCGCCCGAGGTATTCGAGGCTGCCGTCCGTGGTCCAGCGCGCCAGGTCACCGGTCTTGTACAGACGCGCCTCGGCACGGCCGCTGAACGGGTCGGCGATAAAGCGTTCAGCAGTCAGCGCTTCACGATTGAGGTAACCCCGGGCAACCCCGGCGCCGCCGACGTACAACTCGCCGATCACGCCGACCGGCACCGGTTCGCGCTGCGCGTCGAGCACGTACAGCTGCAGGTCGGGGATGCCGACGCCGATCGGGCTGCGTCCGACCAGCAGCGCGTCCGCTGCCTGCAGTGGGCGATAGGTCACGTGCACCGTGGTTTCAGTGATGCCGTACATGTTCACCAGCCGCGTACCGGCATTGCCGACCCGCGCGTACCACGGTTTGAGCAGGCCCGGTTCCAGCGCTTCGCCGCCGAAAATCACTTCGCGCAACGAGTGCTGCAACGGGCTGCGGCCCTGCGCGGCGATCAACTGGCGGAAGGCGCTCGGGGTCTGATTGAGTACGGTCACGCCGCTACGGCACAGCAATGCGTAGCAGTCGTCCGGCGAGCGGCTCACGGCCTGCGGCACCAGCAACAACTGGCCGCCAAACGCCAGCGCACCCCAGATTTCCCACACCGAGAAATCGAAGGCGAAGGAATGGAACAGCGCCCACACGTCTTGCGGGTTGAAGTTGAACCAGTCGTGGGTCGCCGAAAACAGTCGCACCACGTTGCGGTGTTCGACCATCACGCCTTTGGGTAGCCCGGTGGAACCCGAGGTGTAGATCACGTAGGCAAGATGACTCGGGCTCAGCTCGGGAATCTGCGGATTGCTGCTGAGTTCAGCCTGCAACTGCACGCTGTCCAGATCGATGATCGGCACGCCAAGCGCGCCAACCCGGTCCAGCGTATCGGCCTGGGTCAGCACCGCCACCGGGGCGCTGTCCTCCAGGGTGTAAGCGATGCGCTCCAGTGGATACGCCGGGTCGATCGGCACGTAACCGGCGCCCGCCTTGAGGATACCGAGCAGGCCGATGATCATCTGCGGGCCGCGCTCGACGCAGATCGCCACGCGCTGATCCGGACGAATCCCCCGCGCCAGCAGGTGATGCGCAAGCTGATTGGCGCGGCGATTGAGTTCGCCATAGCTCAGCGTCTGCTCCTCGAACAGCAGCGCTGTGGCCTCGGGGCGCGCCGCCGCGTGGGCTTCAAACTGCTGGTGAATCAGCGGGGTTTCCGGGAACTGTGGCAACGGCGAGTTGACCCCGTGCAGCAGATAATCGCGCTCGGTCGCCGGCAGAATGTTCAGACGTTGCAGCGGCGCATCCGGGGTCGATTGCAAGGCCTGCAGCAGGCTGTGCAACGCGGTGTGCAGATAAGCGGCGATGCGTTGCGCGCCCAGCGCCGCATCCGCCAGCGCGGTGATGCGCAAGTCTTCGCCGAGGTCGTCGATGTTGATCGTCAGCGGGTAGTTGGTGCGTTCGCGGGCGCCCAGCACTTGCACGCCGGGGGCCAGTTCGCTGACCTCGGCGATCTCTTCGCTGCTGCTGTGGCGATAGTTGAGGATCGCGCTGAACAACGGCGTCGGCACCGCCACCGCACTGCAACGCTGGGCCAGGGCCAGCGAGGTCTGTTCATGGCCGAGCAACGCGGTCAGGCGTCGATGGGTGGCCAGCACCCCGGCACGCACGCCGTCCTGCCCGACATCCACGCGCAGCGGCAATGTGTTGATGAACATCCCCAGCGCCTGTTCGCCGCCCTCGCCCGCCTCCATCCGCCCCAGCAGCACAGTGCCGAACACCACAGCCGTGCGCCCGGACAACTGGCCGAGCACCCGCGCCAGCGCCAGGTGCATCAGGCTCGCCACACTGACGCCGAGCTGACGTGCCTGGCCGCGCAGTTGCCGGCTGAAATCGGTGTCGAGCATCAGCAAGGCTTCTTCGATGCCTTGGCCATCGCCCTGCACATCCTGCAGACCACAGGGCAAGGTCGGCTCGTCGATGTCGGCGAGCATCTCGCGGAAAAACCCTTCATGGGATTTTTCGTCCAGGCCCATGCGCGCCTTGGCCAGGTGATCACGGTACGGCACCGGCGGCCCGACCTGCGCGGTCTGGCCCAGCAGATGCGCGCGGGTTTCACGGCGCACCACGTCGAGCGCGACGTGGTCCATGATCAGGTGATGAAACAGCAACAGCGCGACCACGCGCCCCGTTGGCCGGATCCATGGCGTACACCAGACGCAGCAGCGGCGCCTGCCGGATGTCGAGGCGGAAGAACCGTGGGTCGTGGCGCTCCAGCAGTTGCGTCAACACATCCGCGCCCGGGTCGAGGGCGATTTCTTCGCAGTGCAGACGAGCCTGACGCTGCACCACTTGCAGCGGTTCATCCAGGCGTTCCCAGACGAACGAGGTCCGCAGGATGTCGTGGCGTTCGATCATCCATTGCAGCGCCTCGGCGAAAGCCTCCAGCCGTTCGCGGCTGTCGAAGGCGAATCGCGCTTGCGACACGTAGGGGTCACCGGCGGGCGCCGACAGGTGCAGATAGAGCATGCCTTCCTGCAGCGGCGCCAGCGGGTAAATGTCCTGCAGGTTGGCGGCGCCGCCGGGTACTTTGGCTACCAGGCGATCGATGGTCGGCTGATCCAGAGTCACCAGCGGCAGCATGTCCGGGGTGATGCGAAACGCCGGGCTCAGCCAGTCGCCACCGTTTTGCGCGACCAGTTCCAGCAACTGCGCCTTGTGTTCGCTGAGGCTGTCCCACAACGCATCGTCCAGCGCGTCGTCGCTGCCCAGAATGACCAGGTCTTCATCTTCCTGTTGAAGGCGGATCGCATGGGTGGAAAGAACAGCCATCAGTTCGCTGAAATGCATGGGATAACCTGCTGTAAATACGAGAAAAAGGAGCGCGCAGCCGCGAGTCCGTGCCTGCTGTGCGCAGCCTGGAAAAACTAAAACATCGGGGCTTGCGGGGCTGACATGGGAAGCGGGGACAAGCCACAGGCTCGGCCGCCGCAATCCCCCACAGGGTTTGGTTTACACAATCAATTCCGGGCTAGAGCCGGCGTTTGCGGGTGAGGCTCGGGATGGTGGTTTGCGGGATCAACACTTGCTGCGCCTCGGGCGTGGTGCTGAGCGCCAGTGCCGCCAGCGTCGGCTGGCTGAACAGCGCCCGGGCGTCGGTGTGCAAACCGCTCTGACGCATGCGCGCCACCAGACTCACCGCCAGCAACGAATGCCCGCCGAGTTCGAAGAAGTTGTCATGGCGACCGACCTGTTCGACGCCAAGCACTTCGCTCCAGATCTGCGCCAGCGCGGTTTCGACTTCACCCTCGGGTGCCACGTATGGGCGATTGATGACTGCGTCGGCTCCCGGCTCCGGCAAGGCTTTGCGATCGATCTTGTCGTTTGGTGTCAGCGGCAAAGCGTCGAGCCGCACAAACGCGCCGGGCACCATGTACTCCGGCAAACGCTCCAGCACATGGCTGCGCAAGGTTTCCAACGATGGCGCGTCGATGCCGGCGCGCAAGCTGTACCAGGCCACCAGACGCTCATCGCGGACCATCACTACCGCTTGGCGAATCGCCGGATGTTCGATCAACCGCGCCTCGATTTCTCCCGGCTCCAGACGCAAGCCCCGCAGCTTGATCTGGAAGTCATTGCGGCCGAGGAATTCCAGTTCCCCATGATTGTTGTAGCGCGCCAGATCGCCAGTGCGGTACAGGCGATCCCCCGGCACAAACGGGCTGTCGATGAAGCGCTCGGCCTGCATCTCCGGCAAGCCGTGATAACCACGCGCCACACCGACGCCGCCGATATGCAACTCTCCGCTGACGCCTTGCGGCACCGGTTGACCATACGCATCAAGCACGTACAGGCGGGTGTTGCTCAAGGCTGTGCCGATCGGCACCACGTTGTCCGGCACCGGCATTTCCGGGTCCAGCGTCCAGCCCGTGCTGTCCACCGTGGTTTCAGTCGGCCCGTAAACGTTATGCAACCGCACCCACGGCAGGCGATCGCGCACCTGGCGCGCCAGCGCTGCACTGAGTTCGCCGCCACCGTTGAGCACATCGGTCAGGCTGGTGCACTGTTCGACACCGTCCTGCTCAATGAACTGCTGCAGTAACGCAGGAACGAATTTGACTACGGTGACCTGATGCTCGCGAATGGTCTGCACCACATAAGCCGAATCGCGGTTGCCATCCGGTCGCGCCAGTACCAGACGCATCCCCGAACACAGCGGCCAGAAGATCTCCCACACCGAACTGTCGAAGCTGAACGGCGCTTTTTGCAGCAGCGCACCGTGTTCGGTCGGCGGACTGAGCTGCGAGCCCCAATGCACCATGTTGCAGGCACTGCGATGCTCGATCATCACCCCTTTGGGCAACCCGGTGGAGCCCGAGGTGTAGATCATGTAAGCGAGGTTCGAAGCGCTCAGGCCCGGCACCTGCAGATTGTCTGACGGCTGCGGCTCCCAACTGCCGTGATCCAGATTGATCAGCGTCACACCCGGCTCGCCGAGCAATTGCCGCGTGGCGTCATGCACCAGCAGTGCGACCGGCGCGCTGTCCTGCAACATGTAGTTCAGACGCTCCAGCGGATAGTCCGGATCCAGCGGCACATAGGCGCCGCCGGCCTTGAGGATGCCGAGCAAACCAACGATCAGATCCAGTCCGCGCTCGACGCAGATTGCTACGCGCGAGTCCGGTTGCACGCCGAGTTCACGCAGGTGATGGGCCAGACGATTGGCGCGCTGATTGAGCTCAAGGTAAGTCAGGGTTCCCTGCGCGGATTGCAGCGCGATGGCGTCCGGCTTACGCCGCACCTGTGCTTCGAACAACGCGTGCAGTGGCTGGTCCAGCGGACAATCGACCTCGGTGGCGTTGAACGTGATCAGCAAACGTTGCAACTCCTCGGCTTGCAGGATCGGCAAGCGGTTCAACAGTTGTTGCGGAGTCTGCTCCAAGGCCTGTACCAGGCCGCTCAACGCGGTTTGCATGTAGCCGCAAATCCGCTGCGCGCCGATCTGCGCCACGGCCCTGCCGGTCAGGCGCAAGCCGTTGCCAAAATCATCCACGCTCATGGTCAGCGGGTAATTGGTGCGCTCCTCGTTGGCCAGGGTTTCGATGCCTTTCCAGGCATGGCTGGACGGCTCCAGCAGTTCGGACTCGTCACTGTGCCGATAATTGAGCAGCGCGCTGAACAACGGTGACGGCGAGGCGACGCCGCTGCAGCGCTGGGCCAGTGCCAGCGACGCGTGCTCATGCCCGAGCAGCGCGGTCAGCCGCGCATGGGTGGCGCGCACGGCGTCGAGCACTCCGGCATCGACATCGATGCGCAACGGCAAGCTGTTGATGAACACGCCCAAGGCCCGGTCAGCGCCCTCGCCGCCTTGCATGCGCCCCATCAGCACCGTGCCGAACACCACACGCTGCTGGCCGGATGTCGCCGCCAGCACCCGTGCCCACGCCAGATGAATCAGACTCGCCACGCTGACTCCGGCCTGTCGTGCTTGGGTGCGCAAGCGCTGATAGACGTCAGCCGGCAACGCCTGCTGCGCTTCGTCGATGTCGCGTCCGTCGCCCTGCACTTCCTGCAGGCCGAATGGCAGGGTCGGCTCATCAATGTCCGCCAGTTGCGCGCGGAAAAACGCCTCGTGTTCCTGCTCGCTGACGCCCAGCCGCGTCTGCGCCACGTAATTGCGATACGGCACGGGCGGCGCCAGCGCCACGACCTGCCCCGACAGACTGGCCCGCATTTCGCTGCGCATCACTTCAAGAGCGATGTGATCCATGGCCAAGTGATGGAACAGCAGAATTCCCACCACCCGATCCAGCGCCGGATCACGGGCATACACCAGGCGCATCAGCGGCGCCTGGCTAACGTCGAGGCGATAACGCCGGGCACTGAAGCGCTGGTGCAACTGGTCGATGATCGGGCCGTCGGCCGGGTCCAGCTCGACCTCCTGCAACGGCAGAATTGCCGCGCGCCACACCACCTGCACCGGGGTGTTCAGGCCTTCCCAGAGCACCGAAGTGCGCAGAATGTCGTGGCGCGCCATGACCTCGCGCAGTGCAGCGGCGAAAGCCTCGACGCGCTCAAGACTGTCGAACGCCAGTTGCGATTGCAGCAGGTACGGATCGCCCTGCTCAGCGGTGATGTGGTGGTAGAGAATGCCTTCCTGCAGCGGTGCCAACGGATAAATATCCTGCACGTTAGCCGCGCCGCCCGGCACCGTGGCGACGATCCGTTCGATGTCCGCCTGCTGCAGTTGCACCAGCGGCAGCATTGCCGGAGTGATATGGGTGCAATCGGCGGCGATGCGGTTGGCCGGCACTTCGATCTCCCGACCGCTGCCGACCGAAGCCGCCAGCGCCGCCAGGGTCGGCTGACTGAACAGCACGCGCACGTCGCTGCTCAGATCGAGCTGACGCATGCGCTCGATCAGAATCACCGCCAGCAACGAATGCCCGCCGAGTTCGAAGAAGTGATCGTGACGCCCGACCCGCTCGACTTGCAGGACTTCGGCCCAGATCTGCGCCAGGGCGATTTCGACCTCACCCTGCGGCGCCTCGTATTCGCGGCGGATCAGATCATCCGGCCCGGGCGCCGGCAGTGCCTTTCGATCGACCTTGCCGTTGGCGGTCAGCGGCAGCGCCGACAGACGCACATAGGCGCTCGGCAGCATGGCGCTGCTCAGGCGAGTTTTCAGCTGCGCGTGCAGCTCATTGATGTCCAGCGGCGCCTGCTCGGTGAACCACGCCAGCAATTGCCCGTCGCGCGCCAGCACCACCGCTTCGCGCACCGCTGGATGGCTGGCGAGTGCGCTCTCGATCTCCCCCGGCTCGATCCGGATGCCACGGATTTTCACCTGATCATCGTTGCGCCCCAGGTACTCCAGATTGCCGTCGGCGCGCCAGCGCGCGAGGTCGCCGGTGCGGTACAGGCGCGCGCCCGGTTCAGCACTGAACGGATCACGCAGGAAGCGTTCGGCGCTCAGCTCTGCGCGGTTCAGGTAACCGCGCGCCACCCCGGCCCCGCCGACGTACAACTCGCCCGTCACGCCCAGCGGCACCGGTTGCTGCTGCTCGTCGAGCAGATACACCGTGGCGTTGCTCACCGGTTTGCCGATGTGCAGCGCCTGCCCGGCGTCGATGCGCCCCGAGGTCGCCACCACGGTGGCTTCGGTCGGGCCGTAGTTGTTGATCACTTCGAACGATGGCTGACGCGGGAACTGGCGCAGGCGATCGCCACCGATCAGCAGCGTGCGCAACGTCGGGTGATCGAGCTGGCGGCTGAACGCGTATTCGGCGATTGGCGTCGGCAAGAAGCTCACGTCCAGCGGCTGCGCACGCCACCAGTCGAGCAGCGCATCGATGTCTTCGCTGCCCTCGCTGGCCGGCGCCAGGTGCAGGGTCGCGCCCACGCACAGCGCCGGCCAGACTTCCCAGGCCATCGCATCGAAACCGAAACCGGCCAGGCTTGAGGTATGGCTGCCGGCATGCAGGTCGAAGACATCAGCGTGCCAATCGACCAGATTGCACAGGGTGCGGTGCTCGACCATCACCCCCTTGGGCAGGCCGGTGGAGCCGGAGGTGTAAATCACATAAGCGAGGTTGGCCGGGGTCAGCCCCGGCACCTTCGGCGCGCCGACATGTTCGGCGGGCCAGCTCGGCTGATCCAGTTCGATCACCGGCACCGACAACGCCGGCAAATGCCCGCGTAGCGCGCGCTGGGTCAGCACCGCGATGGGCGCGCTGTCCTCCAGCAGGTAGCTCAGGCGCTCGGCTGGATGCGTCGGATCCAGCGGCACATAAGCGGCGCCAGCCTTGAGGATCGCCAACAGCCCGACCAGTGTGTCGAGGCCGCGCCGGGCAACGATCGCCACCCGGTCATCCGGGCGCACCCCGAGATCGAGCAGATGATGAGCCAGCGCGTTGGCGCGCTGATTGAGCTCGGCATAGGTCAGGCCTTGCCCTTGCTCAACCGCCGACAGCGCCTGCGGCCGTAGCGTCGCCTGCGCTTCGACACGCTGCTGAATGGTCGTCGGGGCCGGGTAGTCCACCCGCGTGGCATTCCACTGTTGCAGCAGCGCGGTTTCTTCCGGCGTGCTCAGATCGAAATCCGTCACCGCCAGGTTCACCGCTTCCAGCCCCTGCTCCAGAATCAGCAGCCAGCGTTCAGCCAGTGCCTGGACTTCATCGGCGTTGAAATACGCCTCGCTGTAGATCAGGTACAGCCGCGCGTCGTCATTGGCCAGATTGCTCAGCAAGTGCACCGCCAGCGGTGTGGCCTCTTCGACGTTCGAGGCCTTGATGATCCGTCCCGACGCCTCGCCGTAGCGATAATCGTGAGTGCCCTGCTCGTAGGAAACAGTGACTTCGAACAGCTGCGAGCGCTCCTCCCGCAGCAGGCCGAGGGCGCGGTTCATCTCACTCACGGGGAAGCGCTGATGGCGGAAATCCTTGCGCAGTTCCTCACGGATCGCTCTGACCAGTTCAGCGAACGTGCAGTGGCGACCGAAGCCCATGCGCACCGCACTGACCTGGGCGAACAGCCCAAGCGTGGATTTGAAGCGCGCGCCGGAGCGGTTGAGAATCGGCAATCCAACCACCCATTCGTCACGTTGTGCGGTGCGGCTGAAGTAGACATGCAGCGCCGCCAGCAACACATGGAACGCCGACGCGCCGAACGCTCGGGCCACCTGCTGCATGCGCTCGTGCAGCAACGCCGGCAAGGGCTGCGCGTAGACCTGCGTCTGAGCGGTCTGGCCGGCCAGACTCTGCTGATGCCGTGGCAGCAACAGCGGCTCGGGCAATTGTCGGTACTTGTCCAGCCAGTAGGCGCGATCCTGCGCATAACGCGGCGACGCTTGATAGCGCGCATTGTCCTCGATGAAGTCGATGTACGACGGCGCCGCGACCGGTGTCGGTTGGCCGTGCGCCAGCGCGTTGTAGATCTCGTCCAGCGACTTGAACATTTCGCCGAAGCCCCAGCCATCGACGATCAAGTGATGCGCCTGCACGGACAGCCAGTGTCGCTGGTCATCGAGGCGGATCCACAGAAAGCGCAACAGGCAGCCGCCGTCCAGCACAAAGGGTTGATCGATGCGTGCTTGCACCAATGCCCGCGCCGCCGATTCCGGGTCGCTGTGCGCCGACACATCGTCGATCGGCATCGGCACCGCTACTGACCGGGCGAACTGCTGCAAAGGCAGGCCATCGGCGCCGGCGCCCGGCAGTAGAATCGTGCGCAGCGCGTCATGCCGGGCTACCAGTGCTTCCAGCGCAGCCTGCATCCGCGCCGGATCCAGCGGCCCGCTGAGGTCCAGGTAGCCGCCGATGTTGTACAGCGGCGAATCCCCGCGACTCAGCTGATCCAGCCAGATATCCAGCTGCGCAGCGGTCAGCGGATACGTCTGGAGCGATGCGGACGGCGTGGCCACCGCAGGGGCAGAAATAGGCGGCATAAGATCCTTCTCATGTGATTTTGCGCCTATTCAAGCATCGGCCCCGATGCCGACATGACACGTAAAACCCGGACAACCCCGCCCCGGGGGCTGGCCTGTCAGCGCTTGTAGCCCCTGATTGGGTGGGAACCCACTAAAAGTTCGGAGAGGAAACACTGAAAATCCTGTAGGAAAAATGCCACACACCAGCGCTGCCATCGACCTGCGTTGTGACCTCAAAAAAACGCCACTGCCCCGGTTTTCAAGGTCTTGCCGTGACCAAACAGTCACGCGATGCGCAACACCTGTCGCAAACGGCGTCAGAAGCCCGGCGCCAACTTTCAGAAATGATGGCACTTTGTGTCCCTGTTTTCCCCTACAGACGTAGGACAAATCCATAGGCTTAAATCCCGCCCCAGATCAGTTTCAAGGAGAGACGATTGCGTGGGCGGCTTTTGCATAAACAGCGGACGACTCGGTGATGACTCGAAACCAGGGATGACAAGGATATGAATCTGACCGGCAGCATTCGCAACATGGAAAACCCGCATTTCTACTGGCAACTGGGGGAACTGATTGCCAGCACCGGCGACGATCATTTCGCCAGCAACCTGTTCCAGTTGGTCGACACCCTGGTGCCGGTCAATCGCGTCGATCTCAGTGAGTGGACGCTGGACGAACGTCAGGCCAGCGTGGTCGAGATCAAGGCGCTGGGCAGCGCCGGACTGCCGCAGACCTTCCCGCCACCGGACCCGTTGAAAAGTCCGGACGATCATCCGTTGTTGCAGAAGATGATCGAGATGAATGATTCCCTGCTGATTCAACTCAAAGCGTCGCTCCAGCCGCAACATCCGCAGCACAGCGTGCACCAGTGCAATCTGGTGTCCCGCACCTCTAATCGCCGCTGTGTCATCTCGTTCTACCGACCGCATACGCAACGAGGGTTTTCCTTGCCGGAGCTGTCGTTTCTTAAAAGCCTGTCCGACACGCTGTTGCCGCTGATCGAACGGCACGCGCAGCTCAGTCGGCAGATTGTCGCCAAACAGCCGCGCCTGCCCTTGGCCGATCTGGAGCAGGCGCGGTTGCAGCAGGTGTTCGACGAACGCCTGGCGCTGGGTGGCATCGTGCTGTCGGCGCGGGAAAAGGAAGTCTGCCTAGGTCTGCTGACCGGCGGTACCGTGCCGCAACTGGCCGAGAAGCTGCGGGTCAAGAGCAGTTCGGTCGAGACCTACCTCAAACGGGCGACCGCCAAACTGGGGGTCAGCGGACGGCACGGTCTGGCGCGCTGGATGGCTGGGGCATAACCGCGCGGCCGTGGTTCAACGGTGTTTGATGATGGTGTGGGGACGCAGTGCCCGGCACGTGTTTTTTCTGCATGAGAGCGTTCGATGCTGCGCATTTCCCTGCTGTCCCTCGCCGCCCTGCTGGCCGGTTGTTCGTTGATTCCCGAGTACCAGCGCCCTGCCTCACCGAGCGCGGCGCAGTATCCGCAAGGCGCGGTTTACCCGGCACCGAAACCCGCCGCAGCGCGCAATGAAGACTGGCGCACGCTGTTCAACGACCCGGCGCTGCAACAGTTGATTGAAAGCGCGCTGGTGAACAATCGCGACCTGCGGGTCGCGGCGCTGAACGTCGAGGCGTTCCAGGCGCAGTATCGGATCCAGCGCGCCGATCTGCTGCCGGCGGTATCGGCCAATGCCAGCGAGTCGCGCCAGCGCATGCCGCCCAGCGTGACCCGCAGCAAAGCCATGATCAATTCGACCTATGCGGTGAATCTGGGCGTCAGTGCCTATGAACTGGATTTTTTCGGCCGAGTGCGCAGCCTCAGCGAGCAGGCGCTGCAAACCTGGCTGGCGACCGAACAGGCGCGGCGCAGTGCCGAGCTGAGTCTGGTGGCCAACGTCGCCAATGCCTACCTGACCTGGCGCGCCGATCAAGAGTTGCTCGAACTGACGCGCCAGACCCTGGCCGCCGATCAGCAAAGTCTGCGCCTGACCACGCGCAACCGTGAGGCCGGCAAGTCTTCGGCGCTGGAACAGGCGCAGGCGCAAACCAGCGTCGACAGTTCGCGAGCCAATCTGGCGCGATACAAACGTCAGGTGGCGCAGGATCTCAACAGCCTGACACTGCTGGTTGGCGCGCCAGTCCCCGAGCAACTGCCGGCGCAACCACTGGCCAACGATCTGGTTCAGCAATTGCCGGCCGGGTTGCCGTCGGACCTCCTGCAACGGGGCCCGGACATTCTCCAGGCCGAGTACAAACTGAAAGCGGCCAACGCCAACATCGGTGCAGCGCGCGCGGCGTTTTTCCCCAGTGTCAGCCTGACCGCCAGCGCCGGCACCTCCAGCCGCGATCTGTCCGGCCTGTTCAGCGCCGGCTCCGGGGCATGGACGTTCCAGCCGCAAATCAACTTGCCGATTTTCAACGCCGGCAGCCTGCGCGCGAGTCTGGATTATTCGAAATTGCAGAAAGACGTCGCGGTCGCCGAATACGAGAAATCGATTCAAACCGCGTTTCAGGAAGTTGCCGACGGCCTGGCAGCGCGCAGCACTTATCAGCAGCAATTGCAGGCACAGCGCGATCTGGTGCAGGCCACTCAGGACTACTACAACCTGGCGCAACACCGTTACCAGAATGGCGTCGACAGCAGCCTGACGTTTCTTGATGCACAGCGTTCGCTGTTCAGTTCACAGCAGGGGCTGATCACTGATCGTCTTGCGCAGCTGGTTGCCGAGGTCAACCTGTACACCGCGCTGGGCGGCGGCTGGCAGGCCAATGAGGCCCGGGTTCAGTAGCCCCTCGTCACTTTTCCTTACACCTTTTGTCGCCCGATCCGACGCCGCGCGGCGATCCGTGGCCGGCGTCTGCCGTCAGTTTGGTATCATGCGCCGCTTTTACGGTTAACCCCCCGCCAGTCCTGCCGACTGACGGGCTGCAAAAGGCGGTATTAGATGACGGCTTTGTTGACTCGCCGCAAGGTGCTTGCGGGAATGGGCGTGCTGGGCCTGGGCCTGCTCGCCGGCTGCGACACCCGTGGCCAACTGTCGTACAAGTACGGCAAGGACCTGAGTGACAAGATCCTCGGACGCACCTTCAAGCTGAAGAACACCGACGGCGAAACCATGACGCTGTCGAGCTTTCGCGGGATGATGCCGATGATCTTCTTCGGCTTCACCCAATGCCCGGCGGTGTGCCCGACCACCCTCGCCCGCGCCGCGCAAATCAAGAAGCTGATGGGCAAGGACGGCGACCGTCTGCAGGTGATCTTCATCACCCTCGACCCGGAACGCGACACGCCGCAGATCCTCGACGCCTACGTCAAAGCCTTCGACCCGAGCTTCGTCGCACTGTACGGCACGCTGGAAGAAACCCAGGCCACCGCCAAGGAATTCGACGTGTTCTTCGAGAAGGTGCCGGCCGGCGACACCTATACGATCTCCCACACATCCACCAGTTACGTCTACGACTCGCGCGGCCAGTTGCGCCTGGGTCTGTCTGTATCGCTTTCGGCACAAGAGTGCACGGAAGATTTGCTCACCGTTATGGAGGTCTGCTGATGCACCCCGTTTTGAACAACATCAAACGCGCCGTTTTCGCCCTGTCCCTGCTGGGCCTGGCGTTTCAAGCCTCGGCTCAGACCAAGGTCGATGATGCCTGGGTGCGTGCGACCGTGCCGACCCAATCGGCCAGCGGCGCGTTCATGACCGTCACCGCGGACAGCGACAGCAAACTGCTGAGCGTGGCCTCGCCAGTGGCCAAGGATGTGCAGATCCACGAAATGTCGATGAAGAACGACGTGATGAGCATGGGCCCGGTCAAATCGGTCGACCTGCCAGCCGGCAAAGCCGTCACCTTCGACCCGAACGGCTACCACGTGATGCTGATGGGCCTGACCGGCCAGCTCAAGGAAGGCGAAAGCGTACCGCTGACCCTGACCGTGGAAAACGCCAAGGGCGAGAAAGAAACCGTCGAAGTCAAAGCCGAAGTGCGTGCGCTGACGCACATGGAAGGCCACGATCACAGCAAGATGCATTGATCTGACTTGGCGGTAATAAAAAGGGGCGGCCTGATTGATGATCAGGTCGCCCCTTTTTTATCGCGCATGTCAGCCGCGCTTGCGGGCCAGTGCATTGCGCACGCTTTCTCTCGACATCCCCGAGCGCGATGCCGCCGCAGTTTTCTCCACGGGCGCCGCCGCCAACTGCTGCTTGCGCTTCAACACCTGACTCCAGCGATAACCGAGATAACCGGCCGCCGCGAAGAATCCCAGCCAACCAGTGATCAGGTTGACCACCGTCCACAGCCCAAGGGTGATCAGTACGGTTTTCCAGGTGAACAGCTTCAGGTTGTTGTCGACGGGCACCGTTTCAACCGGTGCCTGCTGCGCCACTGGAATCTGCTGCACTCCATCCAGATCAAAGCGCAATGAGAAATCCGCCCCCGGTACCTGGACATTTATCTGATTGCCTTCAGCGGTATGCACCCGCACTTCGCCATTGACGACCGACACCGAGCTGAAACTGATCTGGGTTTCGTGATGAATCTCGCCGTTGACCAAGGTCACGACCGTTCGTTGTTCGCCATTGGGGGTGTCGCGCATGTCGATTCCTTGTGAACTCCACGTCGGACGACGTGCGAAGGGAAAGTCCGTTGGGCTCGAATGCTACTGAGTGGCCATAAGGCTGTCCAGAAACAACCACAGGCTTCAACTCTTTGGCGAGCCGTTATCAGCTACCCGCGCCGCCATGCGCCTCTTCAAAAAAGTAATCCTTCCAGCTGCCGGCCTTGTTCTTCAGCACGCCCAGTTCCTGCAATTTCTCGGCATAGATGAACGTGCGCTGCGGCACCACCGTGAAGTCGATTTCCGGGTCTTTGACGATCTGCTCGACCAGCGTCAGCGGCAGCTTCGACTGTTCGACGCGTATGTACGCCTGGGCAGCGGCGGGCTTGTCGGCCTTGATGATTTTTTCCGCTTCGGCCAACGCGTCGTAGAACGCCTTGTAGGTCCTGGGATTTTCGTCGTGGAATTTTTCCGTGGTGTAGAGCACGTTGAAGGTGGCCTGACCGCCGAGCACGTCGTAGGAACTCAGCACTTTGTGCACGTTGGGGTTTTGCAGCGCCTGATACTGGAACGGCGGACTGGAGAAGTGCGAGTTGATTTCCGAACCACCGGCAATCAGCGCCGCCGTGGCGTCCGGATGCGGCAGGCTGACCGAGATGTCGTCAAATTTTTTGTACTGGTCATTGCCGAATTCCTTGGCCGTTTCGATCTGCAGGGTCCGCGACTGGAACCCCACGCCCGCCGCCGGCACGGCGATGCGATCCTTGTCGCTGAAATCCTTCAGGGTCTTGATGTTCGGGTTGTTGGTCAGCAGGTAATTGGGCATCGAGCCGAGCGAGGCAATCGCCTTGACGTTCTGTTTGCCTCGGGTGCGATCCCACACGGTGAGCATCGGCGGCACCCCGGCGGAGACCACGTCCAGCGCGCCGGTCAGCAGCGCTTCGTTCATCGCAGTGGCGCCGGAGATGCTGTTCCAGTCGACCTTGATCTCCAGCCCCTGCGCCTTGCCGTGTTTTTCGATCAACTGCTGATCACGAACCACGTCGAGAATCAGATAACCGATGCCGAATTGCTGGGCGATGCTGATCTTGCCTTCGGCCTGAGCGCCGGTGCTGAACAGCAGACTGCCTGCCAGGGATGCGGCCAACAGAATCAGCGCAGAACGTTTGAACGGTATGGCCATGACAACCTCGCAGTCGGGTGAATTGGCTGAAAGGCCGAACTCTATCGCTATAAAAAACAGAAATTAAATACCGTTATCAAATATCCATAGCACGCTCACGTTTGCCGTCATGCGCTGATTTAAACAGCCTGAAACAATAAATCTGCCATCGATTACACGCTGTGCGTCAGCCGTCAGCGCGCTGACACCAACGCCAGTCACGGCCTCAAGCCCTGCGCCGTGCCTGCGAGAGCAGATCAGCCGTGTGTTTAAAAGGGCGATCAGACAGCCCACCCTTGGTATCATCGCGCACACTTTTATGACGGTTTGATGGCTGGAAGGTCTTTGTTTGTGAGCGTTTTATTGCGTTGGTTACGGCAGCCGCATGCCCGCCTGTTTTCCCTGATTCTGTTGGTGCTGATCGTACCGGTGTGCCTGCGCGCGGCGTTGGGCTGGTCGTCGTCGCTGGGCTATTTATCCGACCTGGCGATTGGCAGTTTGCTGGTGCTGTTGCTGCATCGCCGCGCGTGGTGGCTCGCGTTGCCGTTGCTGCTGTTCTGGGGGTTGCTGGCGGTGGCGACGGCGGAGTTGGTCAGCGCTGTCGGCCGGTTGCCGACCCCATCCGACCTGCATTACCTGATTGACCCGCAGTTCGTGGAAAACTCCACCGGTGGCGGCTTTGCCCATCCGGCGCTGGGCGTTGCCCTGTTGCTGGCGCTGCTGCTCTGGTTGCTGACGCGTTTCGCCAATCGCGCGCAGCCCGCTGCTGCCCTGCCCCGTGCCGTGTGGGCCGCACCGGCGCTGCTGTTCGCCGCGCACTGGGGCGTGCAAAACCAGTGGCCAAGCGAGGAAGATCCGTGGCGCCTGTACAACCTGCCGCATCAGTTGCTCGCCTCGCAAGTCGCCGAGCTGCAGTTGCAGGCCGAGGAGTGGCTGGACGGTGACGTCGAAGAGCCCGCGCCACAGATGGCCGGGTTGACCGATCTGGATCTCAATGGCCACAAGCTGCTGGCCGCACCGGGTCAGGCGCGCAATGTGCTGATCATCGCCCTGGAAGGCATCCCCGGCGCGTACATCCGCGCCAATCGCGAGGCCATCGGCAGTCATTATCAGGAAGACCTGATGCCCCATCTCAGCCGCTGGGCCGAGCGCGGCATGAACACCCCGGATTACGTGCTGCATACGCACCAGACCATTCGCGGCCTGTACGCCATGCTTTGTGGCGATTACGACAAGCTCAACAACGGCACGCCCAAAGGCGTGGAGATGCTCACTCAGCAGGAGCGCAATCAGGCCTGCCTGCCGGCGCAACTGCGGCAGAACGGCTTCAGCACTCATTACCTGCAAGGCGCCGGTCTGCGTTTCATGGCCAAAGACAAGATCATGCCGCACATCGGTTTCGATGCGACCCATGGTCTGGAATGGTTCACCAACGCCAACTATCTGGAGTTCCCGTGGGGCAAGGATGACAAGGCGTTCTTCGAAGGTGCGCTGGATTACGTCGGCCAACTGAAGAAGCAGAAGCAACCGTGGATGCTCACCCTGTTGACCGTCGGCACCCACCAGCCCTACTCCGCACCGGAAGACTATCTGGCGCGCTACGAGACGCCGAAACAGGCCGCCGTCGGTTATCTGGACGATGCGCTGGAGCAGTTCCTCAGCGGCCTCGAACGCCAGGGCGTGCTCAAGGACACGCTGGTGGTGATTACTTCGGACGAATCCCACGGCATCGATGGCGTGCGTCTGGCGTCGTCCTGGGGCTTCAACCTGACGCTGGCGCCGGAACACGAGCAACTGCCGCGACTGAATGCCGGGGTGTATGGGCATGTCGATCTGAGTGCGTCGATCCTCGACTATTTCGATCTGCCGGTGCCGTCGGCGCTGAGCGGCCGTTCGCTGTTTCGCGATTACGACAGCGGACGCGAAATCATGTCCTACACCAACGGTAAACTGCGCTACCACAACGGCCAGGGAATCTTTTCCGAGTGCGACATGCCGCGCCGTTGTCGCTACTACGAAAGCGCCGGTTTCATTGCCGAGCGCGCCACCTTCAAGGGTACCGAAAGCAGCCAGCAGGCCCGACAGATAGCCGCGCGGGCCATGGCGCTGGACCTGTCACTGCTGCGCACCCCGCTCAATCAGCGTTACCAGTTCGGCAGCAACAACGTCATCCCGCTACAGGCGCAGATCAAGGATGACTGGGCCGATAACCTGATCGGTGCGCAATACCTGGAAATGCCCAAGGGCTCGCACACTCGTGTGCGCCTGACCGTGCGCTCGGTGGACCCGCAGCAGGCGGCGTACATTCAGCTCAAGGCCAAGGAGTTCGAACAGGACGTGCAACTGGGCCTGCCGACCGAGATGGTCGCCACAGCCGATCAGCCGCTGGAGATGGATTTCAGCTTCGACAACCCGCAGCAACGCAAGGCTTTCTCGTTTCATTTGCTGGGTTATGGATTGGGTGCGGTCGAGGTCACGGATTTCAGTGTGATTACTGAATTGCCGGGGCAGGAAGATCCGCTGGATGCGTTGCCCGATGATGAGACTGTGCAATCGAGTTGAAATCAGGGAAGGGACGGATTGGCTGGATCCGTCCCTTTACGTTTGCTAAACAAGCTTGATATTAAAATCCCCCTCTATTTCCCCTCCATCAGGAAAATCAAAATAGATCTTTCCTGTAACGCCGACTCGCGCATGTTCCTTTTTCAAGAACGTCAGTTTTGCCCGTCCTGATTTAATAAGTTGATAATTGTCATTGTCAGCCGCGGTCCAACTCAAGTCACCTGTGTAGCACGTCACCTCATGAGGTCCGTCACCAACCAGGCTCTTTGGAACGCAGAAAGCTACATGCCCTCGATTGTTGTCATCAGCTCCAATAATCATGAAGTCATTTGCTGCTATATAAAAAGTCGCATTCTCCTTCGTCGCCGACAAGAAATTTCTTCCACCAATAGATGCACTGAACTCACCATTAGAGCCGCGACCAATCTCCTGCAGCAACGCATCAAGTTGCTCTTTTGTATTAATTGATTTGTTCATCCGAATGCATTCCAAAATAGTTTTATAGTGATGATTGGCTCTCAAAAAATCTTGAGACCGTTGCTTCCGCTGACAAAGCTAATGCGCCATTACTTCGAGCGCTACTGTCATATCTGACAGGCCGCTAGCCCAATTCGAAATAAAAAGTTCAATATTTAAAATCATTAACGGCGTTATCAAACCAGTTTTCGGCAAAGTATCAGCCAGCTATGGAATAGACCCGCGTTACCAGGGTCTCGAAAGACTGCGCCTATCACGCTCCAATAGTCGGCCTATTAGCTGACTGCCCAAGTCGGGTCTAGCCTTACTAGTCCGAAGTCGGCATGAGCCGGCCGCACAAGACCTGATAAGGACTCGAACATGGCAAACGAATCGAAATGCCCGTTCAACCACGCCGCCGGTGGTGGTACGACGAACCGTGACTGGTGGCCGAATCAACTGAACCTGAAGATCCTCAGCCAGCACTCGCCCAAGTCCGATCCGCTGGGCAAGGACTTCGACTACGCCAAAGCCTTCAAAAGCCTGGACTTCCAGGCCCTGAAACAAGACCTGCGTGCGCTGATGACCGACTCCCAGGACTGGTGGCCGGCCGACTTCGGCCACTACGGCCCGCTGTTCATCCGCATGGCCTGGCACAGCGCCGGCACCTATCGCACCGCCGATGGCCGTGGTGGCGCCGGTTCCGGGCAACAGCGTTTCGCTCCGCTCAACAGCTGGCCGGACAACGTCAGCCTCGACAAGGCCCGGCGACTGCTGTGGCCGATCAAACAGAAATACGGCCGCAATATTTCCTGGGCCGACCTGATCGTGCTCACCGGCAACGTCGCGCTGGAGTCGATGGGCTTCAAGACCTTCGGCTTCTCCGGTGGACGTCCCGATGTCTGGGAACCGGACGAAGACGTGTATTGGGGTTCGGAACGCGAATGGCTTGGCGGCGACAGTCGCTACGGCAAAGACAAGTCGGCCATGCAGGAACCGGGTGACGGTACGCTGGTGGCCGAACCGGACCTGCACGGCAAAGAGCAAAGCCGCACCGATCAGGGCGAACGCAATCTGGAAAACCCGCTGGCCGCCGTGCAGATGGGCCTGATCTACGTCAACCCGGAAGGCCCCGAGGGCAACCCGGATCCGGTGACTTCGGGTCGCGATATCCGCGAAACCTTCGGCCGCATGGCCATGAACGACGAAGAAACCGTGGCCCTGATCGCTGGCGGTCACGCCTTCGGCAAGACCCACGGCGCCGGCCCGGCCGATAATGTCGGGCCTGAGCCGGAAGCGGCCGGGCTGGAAGAACAAGGCCTCGGCTGGCGCAACGCATTCGGCACCGGCAAAGGCGCCGACACCATCACCAGCGGCCTCGAAGTCACCTGGACCACGACCCCGACTCAGTGGAGCAACAACTACCTGGAAAACCTGTTCGGTTTCGAGTGGGAACTGTTCAAAAGCCCGGCCGGTGCGCATCAGTGGAAACCAAAAAACGGCGCCGGGGCTGGCACTGTTCCCCATGCGCACGATCCGAGCAAAAAGCTCTCGCCGACCATGCTCACTTCCGACCTGGCGCTGCGTTTCGACCCGATCTACGAGCCGATCGCCCGCCGTTTCCTGGCCAATCCTGATCAATTGGCCGACGCCTTCGCCCGCGCCTGGTACAAACTGATCCACCGCGACATGGGTCCGCTGTCGCGCTACCTCGGCCCGGAACTGCCGAACGAAGAACTGCTGTGGCAAGACCCGATTCCCGATGCCACTCACCCACTGATCGACAGCAACGATGCGGCAGCGCTGAAAAGCAAAGTGCTGGCTTCCGGCCTGTCGGTGTCGCAACTGGTGTCCACCGCCTGGGCCGCGGCATCGACATTCCGTGGTTCGGACAAACGGGGGGGCGCCAACGGCGGACGTCTGCGTCTGGCCCCGCAGAAATTCTGGCAGGCCAACCAGCCGGAGCAACTGGACAAAGTGCTGAAGACCCTGGAGGGCATTCAGAACGAGTTCAACGCCGGATCATCCGGCAAGAAAGTCTCGCTGGCGGATCTGATCGTGCTGGCGGGTAACGCCGGGGTCGAGCAAGCGGCGAAAAACGCCGGGCACTCGGTTTCTGTGCCGTTCAATCCAGGACGCACCGACGCGACTCAGGAGCAAACCGACGTCGAGTCGTTTGGTTTCCTCGAACCGATTGCCGATGGTTTCCGCAACTACAGCAAGGGCAAATACACCGTGTCGGCCGAGGCGCTGCTGATCGACAAGGCGCAATTGCTCACCCTCTCCGCTCCGGAAATGACCGTACTGGTCGGTGGTCTGCGGGTATTGGGGGCGAATGTCGGGCAGAGCCGGCATGGCGTGTTCACCTCGCGCACGGAAACCCTGAGCAACGACTTCTTCACCCACCTGCTGGACATGGGTGTGGAGTGGAAGCCGACGTCGGCAGCGGCGGACGAGTTCGAAGGACGCGACCGTAAAACCGGTAGCGTGAAGTGGACGGCAACGCGGGTTGATCTGGTGTTTGGTTCCAACGCAATACTGCGTGCGCTGGCCGAGGTGTATGCGAGTGCTGACGCGAAAGAGCAGTTCGTCAAAGACTTCGTGGCGGCGTGGGCCAAGGTGATGGAGCTGGATCGATTCGACCTGAAATAACAGAAAACGCAAAAACCTGTGGGAGCTGGCTTGCTCGCGAATGCGGTATACCAGTCGACATCTCCGTGTCTGACACACCGCTTTCGCGAGCAAGCCCGCTCCCACATGTCGTTATGCGTTACGCCAGGCTTTTGCTCACCACTTCATATACGTCGCTGGACAGCTGACCGGAAGCCCGAATCCGCTCCAGCTCAGCCTTCATCAACGCCTGACGGGCGCTGTCGTATTTACGCCAGCGAGTCAGTGGCGCCAGTTGCCGCGAAGCAATCTGCGGGTTGAAGCCGTTCAGTTCGATCACCAGATCCGCGAGGAAGCGGTAGCCCGAACCGTCGGCGGCGTGGAAGTTGATCAGGTTCTGCCCGGCAAACGCACCGACCAGCGCACGCACCTTGTTCGGGTTCTTGATGTTGAACGCCGGGTGCTGCATCAACGCCTTGACCCGCGCCAGACCGCCCGGCAGTGTGCTGCCGGCCTGCACGCTGAACCACTGATCCATGACCAGCGGGTTGTCCTTGAAGTGCTCGGCGAAGCTCGCCAGCGCCAAGGCCTTCTGCTCTTCGAACGGCGAGTTGACCAGCACCGCCAACGCGGTCAGACGCTCGGTCATATTGTCGCTGTTTTCGAACTGCTCAAGGGTCGCGGCCAACACTTCCGGCTTGCCGCTGAGCATCAGGTACGACAGCGCAATGTTCTGCAGCGCACGCCGGGCGAAATGCTCGGCCTCGGCCACATACGGCGTTTGCCTGGACAGGTCGCGGTTGGCCTGATAACGCAGCCACAGCGCTTCGAACAGGTTGTCCGCCAGTTGCTTGCGGGCAAACTCGCGAGCGGTGTGGATCGCCTCGACATCCGCCACTTCGCTGATTTCGGTCAGATACGCTTCGCTCGGCAGCGAGAGCATTTCGGCGACCATGGCCTGATCCAGCGACTCGTCGGACAGCACGGTTTTCAGCGCCGAGATCAGACGCGGATCGAGCACCAGGCTCTCGCCCTTCTGCTGCTGGGCGATCAGCTCCTGCAGGACCTGCACCGACAGCTGCTGACCGGCATCCCAGCGGTTGAAGCCGTCGCTGTCGTGTTGCATCAGGAACATCAACTGGTCACGGTTGTACGGGAAGCTCAGTTTCACCGGTGCCGAGAAACCACGCAGCAACGATGGCAGCGGCTGTTCAGCGATGTCGACGAAGGTGAAGGTCTGCTCAGCCTCGGTCACCGAGATCACGCGGGTTGTGCCTTGCGCCGACGCTTCACCGGCCAGACGCAGCGCGATCTCGTTGCCTTTGCTGTCGAGCAGACCGAGTTCGACCGGAATCACGAAGGGCAGTTTTTCCACTTTGTCCGGGGTTTCCGGGCAGCTCTGGCGGAAGGTCAGGCTGTAGGTTTTCGCTGCGGCGTCGTAGGACTCGCTGACCGCCAGACGCGGCGTCCCGGCCTGGCTGTACCAGCGTTTGAACTGGGTCAGGTCGACACCGTTGGCATCTTCCATGGCCTTGACGAAGTCGTCGCAGGTCACGGCCTGGCCATCATGGCGTTCGAAGTACAGGTCACTGCCCTTGCGGAAGCCTTCGGCGCCCAGCAGGGTGTGAATCATGCCGACCACTTCCGAGCCTTTCTCGTACACGGTCAGGGTGTAGAAGTTGGAAATCTCGATGAAGCTGTCCGGGCGCACCGCGTGGGCCATCGGGCCGGCATCTTCGGCGAACTGGTGGGTACGCAGGTACGCCACGTCCTGGATGCGCTTGACCGTGGCCGAGTTCATGTCCGAGGAGAAACCGGCGTCGCGGAACACGGTGAAGCCTTCCTTGAGCGACAGCTGAAACCAGTCGCGGCAGGTCACGCGGTTGCCCGACCAGTTGTGGAAGTATTCGTGGGCGACGATCGCCTCGACCCGCTGGTGCGCGGCGTCGGTGGCGGTTTCGGCGCGGGCCAGCACGGCGCTGGAGTTGAAGATGTTGAGGCCCTTGTTCTCCATCGCGCCCATGTTGAAGTCGTTGACGGCGACGATCATGAAGATGTCCAGATCGTACTCGCGACCGTAGACCTCTTCGTCCCAGCGCATCGACTTCTTCAGGCTGTTCATCGCGTGCTGGCACTTGTCGATGTTTTCCGGCTCGACGTAAATGCGCAGTGCAACATTGCGATTGGTCATGGTGGTGAAGGTGTCTTCGACACACCACAAATCACCGGCCACCAGCGCGAACAGGTACGCCGGTTTCATGAACGGGTCTTCCCAGGTCGCCCAGTGTCGGCCGTCTTCGCCCGGGCCGGAGGCAATCGGGTTGCCGTTGGACAGCAGCACCGGATAGCTGTGCTGCTCGGCGACCACCGTGGTGGTGAACTTGCTCATCACGTCCGGGCGGTCGAGGTAATAGGTGATCTTGCGGAAGCCTTCGGCTTCGCACTGGGTACAGAACATCGTGCCGGACTTGTACAGGCCTTCCAGCGCGGTATTGGTTTCCGGATGGATCCTGACGCTGGTGTCGACGGTGAAGCTGGCGCTGGCCGGTTGCAGGGTCAGGGTGTTTTCGCTCAGCTGATAATCGCCGGCGCTCAGTTCCTGGTCGGCCAGGGTTACCGACAGCAGTTCCAGCTGCTGGCCGTCGAGCACCAGCGGCGGCAGGCCCGGGCCACGCTCCGGGTTGCGGCGCATCACCAGTTGCGCGTGGACCAGGCTGTGGTCCTCGAACAGCTCGAAGGTCAGGTGCGTCTCGTCGATCAGGTACTCGGGGGCCTGATAGTCCTTCAGGTAAATCATCTTCGGTTGTTCGGTGCGCATGCTGGAATCCTTATTGATGCACGGCGAGCTGATAGGCCGTGTATTTACGAATGTTGATCACGCCGGTGTCAAAAATCAGGTACTGACCCTTGATTCCCAGCAGCGTGCCTTCGGCAATCGGGTTCTTGTCCAGGTTGAAGCTGACGATTTTGGCCGGGTATTGCTCGACCGGATAGCGGATTTCGAGAGGTTCTACATCGGCAATCGTCTGAATTGCCTGTAGGCCGAATCGCTGTTGCAGGCCTTGCAAGCCCTCGGCGCAGCTTTCAAACAGCTGGTCGCGCACCTGGGCCAGATCCACCGCCGCCGCATCGCCCTTGAGCAAGGCGCGCCAGTTGGTCTTGTCGGCCACCTGGCTGCGGAACAGGTCTTCGACGAAGCCCGACTGCTGGCGCGTCGATACGCGCATGATCGGCAGCGCCTGACTCGCGCCCTGATCGAGCCAGCGGGTCGGCAACTGCGTGGCGCGGGTGATACCGACCTTGATCCCCGACGAGTTGGCCAGATACACCACATGATCAGTCATGCAGAACTTCTGCCCCCACTCAGGCTCCCGGCAGGTACCGGCCTCGAAGTGACAACGCTCCGGGCTCATGATGCACAGATCGCACTGCGCCAGTTTGGTCATGCACGGGTAGCAGTAACCCTGACTGAAACTGGTTTTGGTCTTGCGCCCGCAATGGGTGCAATGAATCGCCCCCAGGTACTCCAGACGCACCGTGGTGCCGATCATGGGGTTGACCGGGACCTCGACGTCATCCAGACGAAACGCGTATTGCACATTCGGCCCGTCCAGGCGCGCCGACATTTTGCTGATTGCACCGCGGCCAATCTCGATCAATGGATGGCATCCGACTTGAACAGGATGTTCGGTACTTCGATCGACTTCGACGCACATTCCTGCGGGCCCATGTAACCGGTGCGCTGGTCTTCAGGCAGGTTCTGGATTTCCCAGGCGATCATCGCCTGCAGCGACAGCTCGCGCTGTTCGGCGGTGAGTTTGCCGCCGTCGGACCACTTGCCGATTTCCACGGCCAGTTTCAGGCTCTCGTAGATGTCCGGGGTGATGTTCTTGATCATGTCGTTAAAAGAGGACATCAGGGTCTCCGTGCTCTTTATTCACTTAAAATTTCAGGCGGCCAGTTTACGGCGGTTATACAAACCGCCCAACAAACCGGTGAAGCATCCGATGAGTAACCCGCTGACGTGCGCGGCGTTGGCGATCTGGCCGAAACCGATCATCGAGACCAGTCCGGACATGCAAATCACCAGCCACACCAGCATCATCACCAGCACGCCTCGCGGCAGGCGATACGCCGGGTTCGGCGCCAGCAACTGGAAAATCCAGCAATGGCCGAGCAAACCGTAGAGCACGCCGGACAAGCCGCCAAACAGGCTCGGGCCGCTCCAGGCAAACTGCGCGTAGTTCGACACCAGGCTGAACAGCAGGGTCAGTCCGAGCAGGTTGATGCTGCCCTGACGTGACTCGATGCGCCGCCCCAGCTCCCAGTACCACATGCCGTTCATGGCCAGGTGCAGGATGCCGAAGTGCAGCAGCATCGGCGTGAACAGGCGCCACCACTGCCCCGCCGCCAGGCTGTCGGCCAGCGGCGTGAACTGGATGTACTCGCCGACCACGCGGAAGTCGAGGAAGGTCAGCCAGCGAATGGTGTCGAGGTTGTCACCCAGATAGGTCAGGCCACCGACCAGCAGGCTCAGCAGCAGGATCAACCCGGTGGCCTTGGCGTGTTTGAGTTGCTCGGCGAAGCTCGGACGCTTGAAAGTCGGCGCCAGCGGGATGTCCAGTTGCTGATCGGGGTCGCCGGCCGGGAAGCGCTCGTATAGCGAACGCACGTCCTCGCTGATTTCCGAAGGTGCCCACAGCACCTGCTCGCCCGCCTCTTCGCTGACTCGATGCGGCACCTGCATCCGTTGCAGCAGCTTGACGAAACCGCTCAGATCCACCGCCAACGGCAGACGCAATACCGCTACCGCACTCATTGCAGCACCTCCGGCCGCTCGACATCGACCCAGACAAATTTATGCGGATCCAGACGTGTTTCCTGATCCAGACGATAGGCCACCAGTTTGCCGTAGAGCACCGCGCTGTAATCGAGACAAGCGAGGTTCGGGCGGATCGGCGCCGGTTTGCCGCTGCGCCAGTAGTGGCCGACGAACAGCAACGGCTCGTCAATGCCGTAGCGCAGCAGATTGTTTTTTTCGCTGGAGGTCAGCGGCTTCTGCGCCACCGGCTCCGGCAATGCATCCGGCTGGAAGACGATGTCGCCGTAGGTTTTCGGGTCGTCTTCCCAGAATTTGGTGCGGAAGAACGAGCGCACCAGACCGTCGCCGCTGGTCATGGTCAAGCCATCCGGCAGGCGCATGTCGGTGCCGCGCAGCAAGCGGTCGAACACGGTGCAGGCGAAACTGCCGGGCACGGCCGAGGCCTGGAGAAAATGCTCGTCGATGCGCGCATCGGGAAACAGCCCGCGTAACGGTTCGATCAGGCTGGCATCCCAACAGGCGTGCACCACACGGAAGCGCCCGGCATCAACCACCAGCGGCAGCTCGTAGAACCAGTTGAGGAAGTCATGCCAGTCGCCCGGATGGTCTTCGAACTGGGTCAGGGTTTCGTGCAGCAGGCGCGCGTGCCGCGGCGTGTGCTCACGGACGAACTGCTTGCCGCTGCCCGGCAGCGCCGGCGTGCTCCAGCCCAGTGCGTTGAATTCGTGGTTGCCCATGATGCACAGCGCCTGCCCGGCCTCGACCATGTCGTGGACGATGTGCAGTGCCTCGCGGATTCGCGGGCCACGGTCGATGATGTCGCCGACGAACACGGCCATGCGCGATGGATGCCGCCAGACCCCGCCCTGCTTGTGATAACCGAGACGGTCAAGCAAGTGTTCGAGGGTCAGGGCGCATCCGTGCACGTCACCAATCAAGTCATAACTGCGCGCGGGATCGAGCATCAGTCGCCTCCACCACCCAACTTGCTGCCCCAGCCGAGCTTGGTCCGGCAGACTTCGTAGTAGTTGTGGTCGAGCGGGTGAATCAGCCGCAGCTTCTGGGCTTTCTTGCTCACGGTGATGGTGTCGCCCGGCGCGCAGGTGAAGTGGTTCTGCCCGTCGCAGGAGACTTGCGGGTAAATCTGCATGTTTTTCGACACGACGATTTTCAGCTCACTGTTGCCATCGACCACAATTGGCCGGCTCGACAACATATGGGGGTACATCGGCACGATCACAATGGCATCGAGCTTGGGATGCATGATCGGCCCGCCAGCGGACAACGCGTACGCGGTGGAACCGGTCGGCGTGGCGACGATCAGGCCGTCGGCCTTCTGGCTGCAGACGAACTGGCCGTCGATGTACAGCTCGAACTCGATCATCCGCGTCGATTTGCCCGGGTGCAGCACCACGTCGTTCAGTGCATCGCCCTGGCCAATGGCCTCGGCATGCCGGCGCACTTCGGCTTGCAGCAGGAAGCGGTTTTCCACCAGATAATGGCCGTCGAGCACCTTGGCCACTTCGACTTCCAGCTCATCGGGGCGAATGTCGGTGAGAAAACCGAGGCTGCCACGGTTGATCCCGAGTACCGGAATATTGTGCTTGGCCAGCGCCCGCGCGGCGCCGAGCAGGCTGCCGTCACCGCCGACGACGATGACCATGTCGCAGACTTCGCCGAGCATCTTGCGCGACGAGGTTTGCAGGCCGTGGCCCGGCAGGACTTCGGCGATGGTGTCTTCGAGAATCACGTGCAGGTGACGATCGAGCAGAAAGCGTTTCAGTCGGCGGACGGTATCCAGCACCTGGGAACTGCCCAGGCGACCGATGATGCCGATATTACGAAATTGCTCCATGGGACCTCTGCGGACAATCGAAAACGCGAAAAACACGATTATGGGCGAAAGCCCGCGATAGACAAAATCCTTTCAGCCTCAAGGGTGCGCGCGTGTTTAAGGCTATGCTCGCAAGATGATCCTGTTTCCCGACCTGCTTCAGTTGCCACACCAATTACGCCATCCCGAAGTGCGTGATCTGGCGTGGGTGATTCTCGCGCCGCCGATGTTGGCCGCAACGCCGTGGCCGCAGCGCCATCCGCTGGCCGGCAGCGACTGGGTCAGTGATCCGCAGCGCCTGGAGCACTGGCTGCGGCAACTTGATCGTGACAGTTATGGTTTGCTGCACTGGCTGTCGCAGGCGCGTACCCGGCGGCTGGGCCTTTATTACGAACGGTTGTGGCAGTTTGCCGTGGAGCATGCGCCGGGCATCGAACTGATTGCCGCCAACCTGCCGATCCGCCGCGAAGGCCACACCCTCGGTGAACTCGACATGCTGCTGCGCGACCGCGACGGCGTGCATCACCTGGAACTGGCGATCAAGCTCTACCTCGGCCCGCAGGAAGGCGACGGCCACGACCCGGCGCAATGGCTGGGGCCGGGTTGTCATGATCGACTGGACCGCAAACTGGCGCATCTGGCCGAACACCAACTGCCGATCTCGGCGCGCCCGGAAAGTCGCGAGGTGCTGGCGAAGCTGGATATCGAGGTGTTCAGTGCGCAGTTGTGGCTGGGCGGTTATCTGCTGTACCCGTGGCCCGGTCAGGCCGAACCACCGAAAGGCGCGCATCCGCAGCACCTGCGTGGCAGTTGGCTGCATCAGAAGGATTGGCCGGCGTTCGTCGCTCAACGTCCGGCCGGGCGCTGGCAACCCCTGCCCCGCCATGCGTGGCTGGCGCCGGCACACTACCCGGCGGATCAGACCTGGAGTGCTGAACATCTGCAGATGTGGCTGGACGACCTGGAACCGATGGCCCCGGCGCAACTGCTGGTGCGCCTGACCGAGAATGCGCAGGGCGAATGGGAAGAGGCGGAGCGGTTGTTTCTGGTGGCGGATCTTTGGCCGAATGTGCCGGGCCAGGCCTGAGTTTCTGCAGTGCCTGGACCGGCCCTTTCGCGAGCAAGCCCGCTCCCACAAGGGGATGGCATTCCAATTTCTACATTTGGAATGCTGCTCAAAATGTGGGAGCGGGCTTGCTCGCGAAGGGGCCAACGCGTTCTAGATGGATAACCGCAACGCCAACGCCGCCAAGGTAATCAACAACACCGGCACCGTCAGGACAATCCCGACCTTGAAGTAATACCCCCAACCAATCCGGATATCCTTGCGCGCCAGCACATGCAGCCACAACAAGGTCGCCAGGCTGCCGATCGGGGTGATTTTCGGCCCCAGATCGCTGCCGATCACGTTGGCGTAGATCATCGCTTCCTTGATCACACCGCTGGCCTGACTGGCATCGATCGACAACAAGCCGATCAGCACTGTCGGCAAGTTGTTCATGATCGATGACAACAACGCCGTCAGCACCCCGGTGCCCAGCGCCGCGCCCCATACGCCGTACCCGGCGAACACATCCAGCCAGCCAGCGAGATACCCGGTCAGCCCGGCATTGCGCAGGCCATACACCACCAGATACATGCCGAGGGAGAAAATCACGATCTGCCACGGCGCTTCTTTCAGCACCTTGCGCGTGGAAATCTTGTGGCCACGGGCGGCGATCCCCAGCAGCAGCGCCGCACAGACCGCCGAGATCGCGCTGATCGGGATGCCCAGCTGTTCGAGGAAGAAGCAGCCGATCAACAGAATCACCAGCACTACCCAACCGGCATAGAACGTGGCCTTATCGTGGATCGCCGTGTGCGGCTGTTCGAGCTGTTCGGGATCGTAAGCCTTAGGGATGTCGCGACGGAAAAACCACATCAGCACGCCCAGCGTCGCGGCCACGCTGACGAAGTTGACCGGCACCATCACCGCCGCATAGCGGTTGAAGCCGATGTGAAAGAAGTCCGCCGAAACGATGTTGACCAGGTTCGACACCACCAGCGGCAGGCTCGCGGTGTCGGCGATGAAGCCGGCGCCCATGACGAACGCCAAGGTCGCCGCCGGGGAAAAGCGCAGCGCCAGCAGCATCGAAATCACGATCGGCGTGAGGATCAGCGCCGCGCCGTCATTGGCGAACAACGCCGACACCAGCGCGCCGAGCAGCACCATGAAGGCAAACAGCTTGCGCCCACTGCCCCGCCCCCAGCGTGCTACATGCAGCGCAGCCCAGGCGAAGAACCCCGCTTCGTCGAGCAACAGGCTGATGATGATCAGCGCAACGAAGGTGCCGGTGGCGTTCCAGATGATCTGCCACACCAGCGGAATATCGCTCAGGTGCACGACGCCGAAGATCAGTGCCAGCACGGCGCCGAGCGTCGCGCTCCAGCCGACCCCGAGGCCTTTGGGTTGCCAGATGACAAGGGTGATGGTCAGCAGGAAGATCAGTGACGCAGCGAGCATTCGCGACAGCCTTCAATTATTCAATGAGTGGAGATCCAAACGTGGGAGCGGGCTTGCTCGCGAAAGCGGTGTGTCAGATGACAACTTTGTGTCTGACACACCGCTTTCGCGAGCAAGCCCGCTCCCACAGGATCTCTGTTTTATCGCAGCTCTGACCAGATTATTTTTTGTGTTGTTCCACAAATTCCCCATACGCATTGATGAAATTCTGCAGGAACGGTTTCACCGACTCGCTCAACTTGCCCGCCTCGTCAAACGCCGAACCCGCGCCACCCAGATACGCTTCCGGCTGCTGCATGCACGGCACATCGAGAAACACGAAGGACTGGCGCAA
This sequence comes from Pseudomonas sp. S150, assembly GCF_004526365.1. Classification (NCBI taxonomy): domain Bacteria; kingdom Pseudomonadati; phylum Pseudomonadota; class Gammaproteobacteria; order Pseudomonadales; family Pseudomonadaceae; genus Pseudomonas; species Pseudomonas sp. S150. The sequence goes on along the minus strand of NZ_CP038207.1, from coordinate 3,198,181 downwards.
ATGCTGGTTGGCGCCAAAACCGCCGATCGCCCCCGGCGACACGCTGATCACCGCACCCGGTTTGCCGCTCCAGACGGCTTTGCCATACGGCCGTGAACCCACGTCAATCGCATTCTTCAAAGGCGCCGGCACCGAGCGGTTATATTCCGGGGTGACGAACAGCACCGCGTCGGAAGAACCGACTTCCTGGCGGAAAGTGCTGTAGGCTGCCGGCGGTGAATCGCCGTCGATGTCTTCGTTATAGAGTGGCAGGTCGCCAATCTCGACAATCTTCAGTTTGAGGTTCGCCGGTGCCAGTTGGGCCAGCGCCAGCGCGACTTTGCGGTTGATCGATGCTTTGCGCAGGCTGCCGACGACTACAGCGACGTTGTAGACATTGCTCATGGAAGACTCTCGACTGTCGGTGGGAAGAGCCAGTAGTTATAGATGATTCGATGACAGTTTCACCAGCGAGCAAGGGAAATTCATGCGCGCTGATTATTTTTTTCCTGTAGGAAAACTTACAGGGCTTGATGACGGTCTACCAAGCCGCAAATCAAGCGTTTTATCTCCAGAGGTTCTAAGCAGATGGCAGCAGTACTCGTCGGTCAGTTCCATGCAAGAGATGCGGAAGGCCGCGTTTATTCCGTGCATGAGTTCCAGGAATCCACCCCGTCGGCAGACGGTTCCACTGGCTCGGAGCCGATTTACAAACTGGCCATTGGCGATCGCGTCAACAAAGTCAGTGACACCGAGTTTCTCCTGGTTCAGTCAGGTATCACCCTGACCCGCGAGCCTGAGACAACCGTCGCGTCATAACTGGCCGTTATGAGCAGAAGTCATATGCGCAGACTTGGGGTAGGATTCAGCCACTGACCCCACCTGCTGAACATGGACTTCACGCATGCGTTTACGTCATATCGAAGTGATTCAGGCGCTCTTGCAGACCGGTCACCTGGGCACCGCCGCCGAATGGCTGCAGCTCCCGGTGACCGAGGTCGAAGAGCGTTTGCGCGAAGCCGAGAGCGAGCTGGGGTTCATGCTGTTCGCCAGCGTACGCGGCCGGCTGCAATCGACGCCTGAAGCGCGGGCGTTGCAGGTGGAAATCGCTCATGTCTATCAGGCGCTGGAGCCGGTGCAGCGTCTGGCCAGCAGCCTCAAGCAATACCTCGCCCCGCCCCTGCGCATCATCGGCACCCCGCCGCTGGCGCAACAGCTGTTGCCGCAAAGTATCGCGCTGCTGCGCCGACGGTTGCCCGACGCTCCTTGCCGCTTGCTCAGCTCTCCGACCTGCGACATCGTCCGCAGCCTGCTGCTGCGCGAAAGCGATCTGGGCCTGAGCCTGCACGATCCGGAACACCCCGACATCCACTGCCAGCCATTGGCCCACGGCAAGCTGCAACTGCTCGCGCCCCACGGCTGGCTGCAACCGAAGCAGAAATACATTTCCCTGCAGGATCTGGCTGGCCAGGCAATGGTTGGCCTCGAAGGCCACGACCCATTGAGCCCGGCGCTGGAGAACAAACTCCAGGCCCTGCGCCCGGCGCCGAGCATCCAGACCCGAGTACAAACCCATCAGATGATGCGCAGCATGGTCGAGGCCGGCGAAGGCCTGGCCATCGTCGACCCGTTCACCGCCCTCGGCGCGCGGACGAGCGGACTGGATGTCTGCCCATTGTCACCGGCGGTTCCGATCAGCCTGTATGCCCTGACCTACCGACACAGCGCCACGCCCACAGCGATTCAGACGCTGCTGACGATTGTCACGGAACAAGCCGAGGCGATGCTGGCGAGCTGAGCGGGTTTTCCAGCGGGTTATCGAACAGCCGGTACCAGAACAGCGCGATTTCCGCGGTGTTCGGATCAATCCCGCGATAACGTAGATGGTCGATACCACCAATCTCGTAGCCACAACGCTCATACAAACGACAGGCGCCGAGGTTGTTGTTCTGCGTCTCGAGCATGATCCCCGGCAGTTTTTTCTTGCGACTCCAGAACTGCGCGACATCCAGCAGCGCCTTGGCCACACCATGCCGGCGCGCCGGTGCGTGCACCGCGAGTTCATCAATGTGAGCAAAGCCGTTCCAGTTGGTGCTGATCACCAGATGGCCGACCGGCTCGTCATCCAGATACGCCATGAAAATCTCGCTGTCGGCGGCATCGCGATAGCTGCTGAACTCTTCAGGATCAATGCCGTAGCACTTGCGATACGGCACGATCGGCGTCACCGCCCAGCGCTCGACCGGTTGGCCAATGACGGCGGCACCGTACGCGGCGACCTCGAAACTGAAGTCGCTGCCCCAGATGTACGCCGCGAAACCATCGTCGGCGACGCGCACCGACAGCCCTGGGTATTTCGGATTCATGACCGGTTGCATACTCGGAAAAGTCCTCATTCCTTGACGCAATCGACGGTGTACTGCCGTCCATTGCCCTCGTCTTCATGTTGCAGTCCATGCACATCAGCGACAAAACCGGGGAAGCTGCTATCGAACGTGCGGGCAAACTTCAGGTAGTCGATGATCGAGCGGGTTGCCTCGGTAAAGCGCTCCCCCGGCATGATCAACGGAATTCCCGGTGGATACGGCACCAGCATCACCGCCGCGATCCGTCCTTCCAGCTCATCGATCGGCACCGCCTCGACTTCGCCGCGCACCAGATGATCATAGGCATGGGCCGGCTTCATGGCGATTTCCGGCAGTACCGTGTACATGCGCTTCAGATGTTTGGCGGTGGCGTTGCTGCGGTAACAGGCGTGCAGTTGATCGCACAGGTCACGCAGGCCCATGCCGCGATAGCGCGCGGTGTCTTGCTGCGCCACGCAAGGCAGGCAAGTGGCCAGACTGACGTTGGCGTCGTAACTGCGCTTGAATTCCAGCAATTCGGTGAGCAGCGTGCTCCACTTGCCCTTGGTGATGCCCATCGAGAACAGCACCAGGAACGAATACAGCCCGGTCTTCTCCACCACCAGCCCGCGCTCCCAGAGGAACTTGCTGACCACCGCCGCCGGGATGCCCTTCTCGCTCAGCGCGCCACCGGCATTCAACCCGGGCATGACCAGGGTCACTTTGATCGGGTCGAGCAGCACATAGTTGTCACTGACTTCGCCGAAGCCGTGCCAGTCGGCGTCCGGCTGCAGCAGCCAGTCTTCAGTCTGCACCCGGTCGATGCCTTCGACGCCGGGCGGCTGCCAGATCGAGAACCACCAGTCGTCCGCCGCAATGTGCTGGCGCAGATTGGCCAGCGCCCGGCGAAAACTCAGCGCCTCATCGAAGGTTTCCTGCAGCAGCGAGCGCCCGGCCGGGCCTTCCATCATGGCCGAGGCCACATCCAGCGAAGCGATGATGCTGTACTGCGGCGAGGTTGAGATGTGCATCATGAACGCTTCGTTGAAACGGTCACGGTCCAGTTGCCGCGCGCCGCCGTCCTGCACATGAATCATCGAGGCCTGGCTGAATGCGGCGAGCAGCTTGTGCGTGGAATGGGTAGTGAACACGAGTGGGCTGTCTTCTGTGCGCGAGGTGGCCATGCCATAACGCCCGGCGAAGAACTCGTGAAACGCCGCGTAGGCGTACCACGCCTCATCGAAATGCAGCACTTCGACGCTGTTGCCCAGGCTCTGCTTGATCAGCTCGGCGTTGTAGCACAGGCCGTCGTAGGTCGAGTTGGTCACCACCGCCAGTTTGACTTTCGGCGCCCGGCCTTTGGTCAGCGGGCTGGCGTCGATCTTGGCCTGGATCGACTCGCGGCTGAATTCGCTCAGCGGAATCGGGCCGATGATCCCCAGCTCATTGCGCTCCGGGCACAGGTACAGCGGGATCGCGCCGGTCATGATGATCGCGTGCAGCACCGACTTGTGGCAGTTGCGATCGACCAGCACCAGATCATCCCGACCGACCATCGAGTGCCAGACGATCTTGTTGGCGGTCGAGGTGCCATTGATCACGAAAAACGTGTGATCGGCGCCGAAGTTGCGCGCCGCACGCTCTTCGGCCTCAGCCAGCGGGCCGGTGTGATCGAGCAGCGAACCGAGTTCCGGCACCGATACCGACAAGTCCGAACGCAGGGTGTTTTCGCCAAAGAACTGATGAAACGCCTGCCCCACCGGACTCTTGTGATAAGCCACGCCACCGCCATGCCCGGGGGTGTGCCAGGAATAGTTGGAGTCGGCGGTGTGCTGCACCAGCGCCTTGAAAAACGGCGGCAGCAGACCGTCCAGATACTTGCGCGCGGCCCGCGCCACTTGCCGCGCCAGAAACGGCACAGTGTCTTCGAACAGGTAGAGAATGCCGCGCAGTTGATTGAGCTCGGCCATGGCATCGGCGGGGGCGTTTTCCAGGGTGACCTGTTCGCCCAGCGCGAAGATCGGCAGATCCGGCGCCCGCACTCGCGCCAGACCGATCAGTTCAGCCATGTTTTGGAGTAGATGCGAGTTGGTGCTGGCGTCTTCGGCAGCGATCAGCATGCACGCCAGACCATGATGGGTGGAGGCCACCAACCGCCCTTCGGTGTAGTCGATGGCCGAAACGATATTGAAACCTTCCTGCTCCAACTCCCGGGCGATGCCACGGATACGGTCACCGGCGACCGTGTCGGCCTTGATGTCGCGGTGGACGATCAACACCGGAAACTTCAAATCTTTGTACATGAGGCTCAGTGTCCTGAGGCGGCGGATCAAAGTCTGCCAATGCACTCAGGGTAGAGGGTTGCAGCGAAAGTGGCGAGGGTGGCCAGTTGGCTTCATTCAGCCTGACTCGGCTTTTGTGGCGAGGGAGCTTGCTCCCGCTGGGGCGCGAAGCGGCCCCCAGTATTCGTTCAGCATCAATAGTGCATTCAGGTTTTATGACTGCTTCGCAGCCAAGCGGGAGCAAGCTCCCTCGCCACAGAGGGGGTCAAGCTTGAGCATCAGCCTCGGCAATCTGCGTCCACAACGCCGGCCCGCCCGCCGACTTGGCAATGATCTCCAGCCGCGCCATATGCGCCGCCAGTTCCTCTTCCGTCGCCCGAATGATCCGCGCAGGCTGACGACTCGCCGGCAGACGACGGATTTCGGTGGCGGAGTTGTCCGCGCCCTCGCCCGTGCCATTGCCGTCGGAAGCGTTGCCGGCCAGCGACAGACTGGTCTGGCCACCGGTCATGGTCAGGTAGACGTCGGCGAGAATCTCCGAGTCGAGCAAGGCGCCGTGCAGTTCACGGCCGGAGTTGTCGACGCCATAACGTTTGCACAAGGCGTCGAGGCTATTGCGCTGCCCCGGGTGACGTTCCCGGGCCATCATCAGGGTGTCGAGGATGGTGCAGTGCTGCGTGATGTCAGCGCGATCGTGCTGACCCATCAAGGCAAATTCGTTGTTGATGAAGCCAACGTCGAACGCCGCGTTATGGATGATCAGTTGCGCGCCGTTGATGAACTCGAAGAACTCGTCGGCCACTTCGGCGAAACGCGGTTTGCCGACGAGGAATTCGTTGGTGATGCCGTGAACGCCGATCGCGCCTTCGTCACTCTCGCGATCCGGTTGCAGGTAGACGTGAAAATGCCGGCCCGTCAGGCGCCGACCGATCAGTTCGACACAGCCGATTTCAATGATCCGGTGACCATCGGTCACCGGCATGCCGGTGGTTTCGGTATCGAGTACAACGGATCTGGTGGCCATCAGTGTTCAATTCTCAACGGGGTCAATCGTGCAAAAGCGGCGATGTTAACACGCTCGGTGGGGGTGTTTCAGGTAGACCGAGTCGCTCCATTCGCGAGCAAGCCCGCTCCCACAATTGATCTGCGGTGGACACAGTGCTGATGTACGCAGGAGATCCAGTGTGGGAGCGGGCTTGCTCGCGAAGGCCACGACTCGGTGCAACGGAGGGAATCAGCTCTGCTTGTACCCGCGAACTTCATCCACCCCACGGTTGGCCAATTGGTCCGCCCGTTCGTTACCGTGATGACCAATGTGCCCGCGCACCCACTTCCAGGTGACCTTGTGCCGGTTGACCTGCTCGTCCAGCTCTTTCCACAGATCAGCGTTTTTCACCGGCTCTTTCGCCGCCGTCTTCCAGCCGCGCTTTTTCCAGTTGGCCATCCACTCGTTGATGCCCTTCATCACGTATTGCGAGTCGGTCACCAGCAGCACTTCGCACGGCCGTTTCAAGGCTTCGAGGCCACGGATGGCGCCGAGCAGTTCCATGCGGTTGTTGGTGGTATTGGCTTCGCCGCCCCACAGTTCCTTTTCGACGCCCTTGCACACCAGCAAGGCGCCCCAGCCGCCCGGGCCGGGGTTGCCCTTGCAGGCACCGTCGGTGAACAGTTCTACGCTATCGACGCTTTCGCTCATGCCACTCTATCCAGAAAAATGCCTGGCCCCGTCAATCGCGGATCGACGATGGCCGCGGCCGGAACAAGTCCGGCCACTATAAAAAAGAAGGTTTACGGTTCGATACGACGGCGGTTGACCTTGGCCATCGGCAGCGGAATCAATCAGCTTGCCCATCGGCTCGCGGCGCTCCTGACGCACCGGGCGTAGGCCAACCACGATCTTGCGCGCGACCAATAAATAGAAGCCACCGCCCGACAGTTGCCAGTCGCCGGCCTTGCGTTCCCAGCCGGCCAGTCGGGCCTGCCACTTGGGCGACGCGAGCGGCGGACGATAGCACCCGAAGCGGCGTTTCTCCAGCGCAAAGCCCAGCAGATTGAGCCAGTCGGCGACCCGCGATGGCGAGATGCAGCGTGCCTGGCGCAAGGCGTCGTGGGCAAATACGTGGCGCAAACCCCAGGTGCTCCAGGGGTTGATGCCGATGATCAGCAGATGTCCGCCGGGGCGTACGCTGCTCGCCGCTTCGCGCAGCAAACCGTGGGGTGACAGGCAGAAATCCAGACCGTGCTGCAATACCACCACGTCGGCGGCGTGCTCACTCAATGGCCAGGCCTGTTCCTCGCAGACGATCTCGACACCCGGCAACGGTGCGCCGAGCCGCACGTTGCGCTGCACCTGCGGCGCCGACGGCGGGGTCTGGGCCGACGGCCCGTAATGCACCAGATAGCCGCCGAAGAACCGCCCCAACTCGTCTTCGAGCATGCGCCGTTCTTCATCCAGCAGAAATTGCCCGAGCGGGCCGGCCAGCCATTCACGGGCCGCGCCGATCAACGCCAGCCAGTCGGGATCGGCCTGAGCGAACGCTTTATCGGTCATGTCATTCTCCAACGCCGCTAGAAGCTCTAAGATGCGCCAATGTTTTCCGCTTGGCGAATTCCGACGATGATACAGATCAGTGCCCTGCCCGCGTTCACCGACAACTACATCTGGTTGTTACAGGATCACCGCACCCAGCGTTGCGCCGTGGTCGACCCGGGCGATGCCGCGCCGGTGCAGGCCTGGCTGGCCGCGCACCCGGGCTGGGTGTTGAGCGACATTCTGATCACCCATCACCATCACGATCACGTCGGCGGCGTCGAACGCCTGAAAGCGGCAAGCGGCGCCAAGGTCTACGGCCCGGCCAGCGAAAACATCCCGGGGCGCGACGTGGCGCTCAAGGACAACGACAAGGTCAGCGTGCTCGGCTGGGACTTCGATGTCTATGCGGTGCCCGGTCACACCCTCGGCCACATTGCCTATTACCACCACGGCCTGCTGTTTTGCGGCGACACCCTGTTCGCCGCCGGGTGCGGACGCCTGTTCGAAGGCACGCCGGAGCAGATGCACCACTCGCTCGGCCGTCTCGCCGCTTTGCCCGAGGATACGCTGGTGTATTGCACCCATGAATACACCCTGAGCAATCTGAAGTTTGCTGCGGCCGTCGAACCGAGCAACCCGGACATTGCCGCCCGTCTGGAAAAAGTCACCCAACAACGGGAAAAAGGCGTGATGACCCTGCCCTCGACCCTGGCCCTGGAAAAGCTCACAAATCCGTTTTTGCGTACCGCTGAAACATTAGTTACACAAAAAGTGGACGAACGGGCAGGCGCTCAAAACCGGGCGCCGAGTGAGGTTTTTGCGGCTCTGCGGGCATGGAAAGATAATTTCTAAGTGACTCACCAGCTGGTACAAAAATTCTGAATGGTTGACCGCAGGGGGTGCGCTTTCTAGAATCGCCCGACATTTTTGCCCGGAACTTACTTCCAGCCAATGTCGTCATCCATACGTAAGTCCGTCAATTCAGACACGCTGACCCGCCTGGCTCAAGCCATCGCGGTGGCTGTGTCCGCCACGTTGGCGGGCTGTTCCAGCCATGCTCCGCAGCCTGAAGCGAGCCATACGCCGAACATTGCTGCGCGAGCCAAGCAGAAACCGATCTGGCTCAGCGAAAAGCCCAGCCCGCAGGTGCCTCAGGACATCTGGGAGCGCATGCGCGGTGGTTTCCAGCTGCAGGACGGCCTGGGCGTCAACCCGCGCATCGAGCAGCAGCGCCTGTGGTTTGCCAGCAACCCGTCCTTTCTGGAGAACGCCGGCGAACGCGGCAGTCTCTACATTCATTACATCGTCGAGCGTCTCGAAGAGCGCAACATGCCACTGGAGCTGGCCCTGCTGCCAGTGATCGAGAGCGCCTACAACCCGATGGCCTATTCCCGGGCCGACGCTTCGGGCCTGTGGCAATTCATTCCGTCCACCGGTCGTTACTACAACCTGCGCCAGACCCGCTTCTATGATGGCCGTCGCGATATCACCGCCTCGACCACCGCCGCGATGGACTACCTGACTCGTCTGCACGACATGTTCAACGGTGACTGGCTGCTGGCCCTGGCGGCCTATAACGCCGGTGAAGGCACGGTGAGCCGCGCCATCGAGCGTAATGAGAAGCTTGGCCTGCCGACCGATTATTGGAACCTGTCGTCGTTGCCGGCGGAAACCCAGGCCTACGTGCCGAAGCTGCTGGCCCTGTCGCAAGTGGTGCTGGCCCCGGAAGCCTACGGGGTGAACCTCAACCCGATCGCCAACGAACCGTATTTCCAGGTCGTCGAAATCAACCAGCGCATGGACCTGTCCAAGGTTGCGGCGGTGGCCAACATCGACGAAGACGAGCTGTTCCAGCTCAACCCGGCCTTCAAGCAGCGCACCACCATCGACGGCCCGCAGCATCTGCTGGTGCCGACGTCGAAGGCGCAACTGCTGACCGCCAGCCTGCAGACCATGCGGCCTGAAGAGCTGATCAGTCCGCGCTCGCTGAAGCCGGTGTTCGACGGTGCTGATCCGACTGAAGTGGCGAAGCTCAAGCGCGCCTACCGGGTCAAACGCGGCGACAATCTTGGTTCCATCGCCAAGGCCAACAAGGTCGAAGTCAAGGATCTGCAGCGCTGGAACAAGCTGACCGGCAAGAACCTCAAGGTCGGCCAGACCCTGGTGATGCAGGACAACACCAAGCGCACCCCGGCGCGCAGCGGTGGCCGGGTCAACACGGTGATCGCCGCCAACAGCAAGAGCAAAGGCAAGGCAGACAACCAGCAGCAGACCCAGTACAAGGTCAAACGTGGCGACACCCTGTACGTGGTAGCCAAGCGTTTCAACGTCGAGATGCAGCATCTCAAGCGCTGGAACCCGGGTGCCGGCAAGGCCCTCAAGCCTGGGCAGATGCTCACGGTTTATCAGCCGCACTGACAGAAGAGCCCCTGAACTTTCAGGGGCTTTTTTTCGCCTGGCGCCTGGCTTGATTTTGTTTGCGCCCTCAAAATTTCTCCCCCTCACCCCAACCCTCTCCCCCAAGGGGGCGAGGGGGAAAGGGAGCAGATTGGGTTTTTTTTCAAACCTGGGTTCAACTCGATATTTCAGGTCGGCGTACTTCTCATAAACACCTCGGTCAGTCCCCTCTCCCTCCGGGAGAGGGTTAGGGTGAGGGGCTCTTGGCCTTGCCGATTAACCCCACATTAACCTCTGTCTTTTTCCTGTCCAGACAAGCTGTTACTGTACGGCCCACAAAGCCCAAGCCGCCTGGATCGGATCTGACTTGAAGCGTCCCCTCCTCCTGCTCCTGATCAGCCTGGCCTTGAGCTCACCCGCAAGCGCGACGATTACCGAAAGTCACGGTTATGCGCAGTTCGGCACGCTCAAGTACCCGGCCAGATTTACCCACTTCGACTGGGTCAACCCGCAAGCGCCCAAGGGCGGTACGTTGCGGGTGATGGCGTTCGGCACCTTCGATACGGTCAACCCATACACGTTCAAGGGCACCAGCCCGGTTACCACACCGAATTTCCTGCAGTACGGCATCAATGAGCTGAACGAGCCGCTGATGGTCGGCACCGGCCAGTATTCACCGTCCGGTGACGAGCCGGCATCGAGCTATGGCTTAATCGCGCAATCGGTGGAGTACAGCGAAGATCGCAGCTGGGTGGTGTTCAATCTGCGCCCGGAAGCGCGCTTTCACGACGGCACCCAGATCACCGCCTACGACGTGGCGTTCTCCTACCGAACACTGCTCAAGGACGGCCACCCGCTGTACCGCACCGCCCTGCAGGAAGTCTCGCGGGTCGACATCCTCAACCCGCAGCGCATTCGTTTCGTGATGAAACGCTCGGGCAATCCGTTACTGATCCTGCGCCTCGGCGAGTTGCCGGTGCTGCCGCAGCATTACTGGAAGGATCGCGACTTCAAGGCCACCACCTTCGAACCACCGCTGGGCAGCGGCCCGTACCGCATCACCTCGGTGACGCCGGGGCGGCAGCTGATTTTCGAGCGGGTCAAGGATTACTGGGGCAAGGATCTGCCGGTCAATCGCGGCAAGTACAACTTCGATCGCATGGAAGTCGAGTTCTACCGCGACAGCGACGTGGCCTTCGAAGCGTTCAAGGCCGGCGAATTCGACATCTACATCGAGCATCAGGCAAAGAACTGGGCCAACGGCTACAACTTTCCGGCCGTGCGCCGTGGCGAAGTGATCAAGGCGCAGATTCCGCACCAGATCCCGACGCAGAGCCAAGGCCTGTTCATGAACACCCGGCGTGTAACCTTCAGCGACGTCAAGGTGCGCGAAGCGCTGGGCCTGATGTTCGACTTCGAATGGACCAACCGCGCACTGTTCAGCGATGCCTACAAACGCACCACCAGCTACTACCCCAACAGCGAATTCAGCGCCGGCGGCCTGCCGGTCGGGCACGAATGGCTGATGCTCAAGCCGTATAAAGATCAGTTACCCGCGAAGCTATTCACCGAGCCGTTCACCCTGCCGCAAACCGATGGCCGTGGCATCCCGCGAGAGACCATGCGCAAGGCCCTGGCGCTGCTCGCCGAGGCCGGCTGGAAACTCAACGGCCAGCGTCTGCAAAACACCGCAGGGCAACCGCTGAGCTTCGAACTGCTGCTGGTCAATCCGAACCTTGAGCGGATCCTCCAGCCCTATATCGAGAACCTTAACAGCATCGGCATCGACGCACGCCTGCGCACGGTGGATCGCGCCCAGTACAAACAGCGCCTGGACCAGTTCGATTTCGACATGATCCTGATGACCCTCAACCAGACCCTCAGCCCGGGTCTGGAGCAATGGCAGTACTTCCATTCCAGTCAGGTCGGGGTCAAGGGCAGCAAGAATTACGCCGGTATTGCCAACCCGGTGGTCGATCACCTGCTCGAACAATTGCTCGCCGCGCAAACCCGCGACGAACAGGTCGCCGCCGGCAAGGCGCTGGACCGCGTGCTGCTCTGGCAGCACTACAGCATTCCCAACTGGTACCTCAATTATCACCGACTGGCCTACCGCAACCGGTTGGCCTTCGTCACCACGCCGCCCTACACCCTGGGCCTGAGCGCGTGGTGGCTGAAATCTTCGGAGAACAATAAATGACGCCCATCCGCGCCCTGCTCGTGCAGGCCAGCGGTCTGCTGTTCGCCGGGCTGGCGATTGCTGCCCCGCAACACGCTGTGACCCTGTACAACGAGCCGCCGAAATACCCGGCGGACTTCAAGCAGTTCGATTACGTGAACCCCGACGCGCCCAAGGGCGGGATCTTCCGTCAGGCCGGGTTCGGCGGCTTCGACAGCCTCAACCCGTTCATCAGCAAAGGCGTGCCGGCCGATGATATCGGGCAGATCTACGACACCCTGACCAAGCACAGCCTCGACGAGCCGTTCACCGAGTACGGCCTGATCGCCGCGAAGATCGAGAAAGCCCCGGACAACAGCTGGGTACGTTTCTACCTGCGCCCGGAAGCGCGTTTTCACGATGGCCATCCGGTGCGCGCCGAAGACGTGGTGTTCAGCTTCCAGACCCTGACCAAGGACGGCTCGCCGCTGTTTCGCGGCTACTACAGCGATGTCGAAGAGGCCATCGCCGAAGACCCGCTCAAGGTGTTGTTCAAGTTCAAGCACACCAACAATCGCGAGTTACCGCTGATCCTCGGTCAGCTCCCGGTGCTGCCGAAACACTGGTGGGCCAGTCGTGATTTTTCCAAGAGCAATCTGGAGATCCCGCTGGGCAGCGGCCCGTACAAGGTCGCCGAAGTGAAAGCCGGGCGCTCGGTGCGCTATGAGCGGGTCAAGGATTACTGGGGCAAGGATCTGCCGGTCAATCGCGGGTTCTACAACTTCGACGTAATGACCACCGATTACTACCGCGACAACACCGTCGCCGTCGAAGCGCTGAAGGCCGGCCAGTTCGATTACTGGCTGGAAATGACCGCGAAGAACTGGGCCAACGCTTACAACATCCCGGCGGTCACCGAAGGCCGCTTGATCAAGGAACAGATCGCCAACAGCAACCCGACCGGCATGCAGGGCTTCGTTTTCAACCTTCGCCGCCCGGTGTTTCAGGATGTGCGGGTGCGGCAGGCGCTCGGCCTGCTGTTCGATTTCGAGTGGACCAACAAGCAGCTGTTCAACGGTGCCTACTTCCGCACCCGCAGCTATTTCGAGAACTCGGAAATGGCTGCCACCGGCCTGCCCGACGCCGAGCAACGGGCGATCCTCGAACCGTTTCGCAGCAAACTGCCGGCCCAGGTGTTCAGCGAAGCCTTCGAGAACCCCAAGACCGACGCCAGCGGCATGATCCGCGCCCAGCAGCGCGAGGCCTATCAATTGCTGCAGGAGGCCGGCTGGAAGATCGTCGACGACAAAATGGTAGACGCCAACGGCAAACCGGTGGTCATTGAGTTCCTTCTGGCGCAGACCGAATTCGAACGCGTGCTGCTGCCGTTCAAACGCAATCTGGCCGACCTCGGCATCGATCTGGTGATCCGCCGTGTCGACGTTTCGCAATACATCAACCGCGTGCGCTCGCGGGACTTCGACATGATGGTCGGCAGCTTCCCGCAATCCAACTCGCCGGGTAACGAGCAGCGCGAATTCTGGATGAGCGCCGCCGCCGACAAACCGAGCAGCCGCAACACCATGGGCCTGAAGGATCCGATCGTCGATCAACTGGTGGAGAACCTGATCAACGCCGACTCGCGCAGCAGCCTGGTGGCCCATGCGCGAGCGCTGGATCGGGTGCTGCAATGGGGTTACTACGTGGTCCCCAACTGGCACATCAAGACCTGGCGCGTGGCGTACTGGAACCACATCGGTCACCCGAAAGTCTCGCCCAAATACGACATCGGGATTAACACCTGGTGGGTCAAGCCTGACGCGAAACCCGCCATAGAAGTCGAAACCAAACTGCAAGCCGACCCTGTGGGCACGGAGTAATCAGATGCTGGCGTATATCTTTCGGCGACTGCTACTGATCATCCCGACCCTGTTCGGCATCCTGCTGATCAACTTCGTGATCATCCAGGCCGCGCCCGGCGGCCCGGTGGAGCAGATGATCGCCAAGCTCGAAGGCTTCGAAGGCGCCACCAGCCGCATCGCCGGTGGCGGTGCCGAGGTCTCGGTGGCCGGCTCCGCCTATCGTGGCGCGCAAGGTCTGGACCCGGCGCTGATCAAGGAAATCGAGCACATGTACGGGTTCGACAAATCGGCCCCGGAACGTCTGTGGATCATGGTCAAGAACTACGCGAAGCTGGATTTCGGCGACAGTTTTTTCCGCGACGCCAAGGTCATCGACCTGATCAAGGAAAAGATGCCGGTATCGATCTCGCTCGGGCTGTGGAGCACGCTGATCATGTACCTGGTGTCGATCCCGCTGGGGATCGCCAAGGCCACGCGGCACGGCAGCCACTTCGACGTGTGGACCAGTTCGGCGATCATCATCGGCTATGCGATTCCGGCGTTCCTCTTTGCGATTCTGCTGATCGTGGTGTTTGCCGGCGGCAGCTATCTGGACTGGTTCCCGCTACGCGGGCTGACCTCGAACAACTTCGATGAGCTGAGCCTCGGCGGCAAGATCCTCGACTACTTCTGGCACCTCGCGCTGCCGGTGACCGCGCTGGTGATCGGCAACTTCGCGACCATGACCCTGCTGACCAAAAACAGCTTCCTCGACGAGATCAACAAGCAGTACGTGGTCACCGCCAAGGCCAAGGGCCTGACGCGCAACCGCGTGCTCTACGGCCACGTGTTCCGCAACGCCATGTTGCTGGTGATTGCCGGGTTCCCGTCGGCGTTCATCGGCATCTTCTTCACCGGCTCGTTGCTGGTGGAGGTGATCTTCTCCCTCGACGGTCTGGGTCTGATGAGTTTCGAAGCGGCGATCAACCGCGATTACCCGGTGGTGTTCGGCACTCTGTTCATCTTCACCCTGCTCGGTCTGGTGGTGAAACTGATCGGCGATCTCACCTACACCCTGGTCGATCCGCGCATCGACTTCGCCAGCCGGGAGCATTGAGATGAACCTGTCCCCTCTCAACCGCCGCCGGTTCGAACTGTTCAAGGCCAACAAGCGCGGCTGGTGGTCGCTGTGGCTGTTTCTGATCCTGTTCGGCCTGAGCCTCGGTGCCGAGCTGATCGCCAACGACAAGCCGCTGGTGGTGCATTACGACAACAACTGGTACTTCCCGGCGATCAAGCGCTACCCGGAAACCACCTTCGGCGGCGAATTCCCGCTGGAAGCCAACTACAAGAGCCCGTACATCCGCGAACTGCTCAAGGCCAAGGATGCGTGGGTGTTGTGGGCGCCGATCCCCTACAGCTACCAGAGCATCAACTACGACCTGAAAGTCCCGGCCCCAGCCCCGCCCTCGGCGGACAACCTGCTGGGTACCGACGATCAGGGCCGCGATGTGCTGGCACGGGTGATCTACGGCTTCCGCATTTCCGTACTGTTTGCCCTGACGCTGACCGTGCTCAGCTCGATCATCGGCGTGATCGCCGGCGCGCTGCAGGGTTTCTATGGCGGCTGGGTCGATCTGGCCGGGCAACGCTTTCTGGAGATCTGGTCGGGCTTGCCAGTGCTGTACCTGCTGATCATCCTCGCCAGTTTCGTCCAGCCGAATTTTTGGTGGCTGCTGGGGATCATGCTGTTGTTCTCGTGGATGAGCCTGGTCGACGTGGTGCGCGCCGAGTTCCTCCGTGGCCGCAACCTTGAATACGTGCGTGCGGCACGGGCGCTGGGCATGCAGAACGGTGCGATCATGTTCCGCCACATCCTGCCCAACGCGATGGTCTCGACCATGACCTTCATGCCGTTCATCCTTACCGGCGCCATCGGCACCCTGACTGCGCTGGACTTCCTCGGCTTCGGCTTGCCGGCCGGCAGTCCGTCGCTGGGTGAACTGGTGGCCCAGGGCAAATCCAACTTGCAGGCACCATGGCTGGGCATGAGCGCGTTCGCGGTGCTGGCGCTGATGTTGAGTTTGCTGGTGTTTATCGGCGAGTCCGCTCGCGATGCCTTCGACCCGAGGAAGTGAAATGAATCAGGACAATCTGATCGAAGTGCGCGACCTCGCCGTCGAGTTCGGCTTCAACGAGCGGCTGCACCGGGTGGTCGAGGGCGTGAGCTTCGACATCAAACGCGGCGAAACCCTGGCCCTGGTCGGCGAGTCCGGCTCGGGCAAATCGGTGACGGCGCACTCGATCCTGCGCCTGCTGCCCTACCCGCTGGCCCGTCATCCAGCCGGCAGCATCAACTATGCCGGGCAGAATCTGCTGGGGCTGAGCGAAAAGACCATCCGGCATATTCGTGGCAACCGGATCGCGATGATTTTTCAGGAGCCGATGACTTCGCTCAACCCGCTGCATTCGATCGAGAAGCAGATCAACGAGGTGCTGGGCATCCACAAGGGCCTGACCGGTAAAGTCGCAACCAAGCGCACCCTGGAGCTGCTGGAGATGGTTGGCATCCCCGAGCCGCACAAGCGCCTCAAGGCCCTGCCCCATGAATTGTCCGGCGGCCAGCGCCAGCGAGTGATGATCGCCATGGCCCTGGCCAACGAGCCGGAGTTGCTGATCGCCGACGAACCAACCACCGCACTGGACGTGACCGTTCAGCTGAAAATCCTCGATTTGCTCAAGGAACTTCAGGCTCGATTGGGCATGTCGCTGCTACTGATCAGTCACGATTTGAACCTGGTGCGAAGAATTGCGCATCGCGTATGTGTCATGCAGCGCGGTTGCATCGTCGAACAGGCATCGTGCGCAGAGCTGTTCCGTTCGCCGCAGCATCCGTACACTCGGGAATTGCTCGGCGCGGAGCCCAGCGGAGGCCCGGCGACCAATAAAATCGGGGCGCCGCTGCTCGAAGTCGAGAACCTCAAAGTCTGGTTCCCGATCAAGAAAGGCCTGCTCAAGCGCACGGTGGATTACGTCAAGGCAGTGGACGGCATCAATTTCAGCCTGCCTCAGGGACAGACGCTGGGGATCGTGGGGGAAAGCGGTTCCGGCAAATCCACCCTCGGTCTGGCAATTTTGCGGCTGATCGGCAGCAAAGGCGCGATTCGCTTTGAGGGCAAACAGCTAGACTGCCTGACGCAGAACGAGGTTCGCCCGTTGCGTCGGGAGATGCAGGTGGTGTTTCAGGATCCGTTCGGCAGCCTGAGCCCGCGGATGTGCGTCAGCGACATCGTTGGCGAAGGCCTGCGGATTCACAAGATGGGCACCGCCGCCGAGCAGGAAGCGGCGATTATTGCGGCATTGAAGGAGGTAGGTCTGGATCCGGAAACCCGGCACCGCTACCCTCACGAATTTTCCGGTGGGCAACGGCAACGTATCGCCATTGCCCGGGCTTTGGTGCTGAAACCGGCGCTGATCCTGCTGGACGAGCCGACTTCGGCGCTCGACCGCACGGTGCAGCGGCAAGTGGTGGAGCTGTTGCGTTCACTGCAAGCCAAGTACAACCTGACGTATTTGTTCATCAGCCATGACCTGGCTGTCGTCAAAGCGCTGAGCCACCAGCTGATGGTGGTCAAGCATGGCCAAGTGGTCGAACAGGGAGCTGCGCAAGATATTTTTGCCGCCCCCAAACATCCGTATACACAGCAGTTGCTGGAAGCCGCTTTTTTGGCACCAGCCACTGCGCAATAACCTGAAAGAGGAGCAACACATGGGTTTTCTCGCCGGTAAGCGCGTACTGATCGTCGGTGTCGCCAGCAAGCTGTCCATCGCATCCGGCATCGCTGCCGCCATGCATCGCGAGGGCGCTGAGCTTGCCTTCACTTATCAGAACGACAAACTGAAAGGTCGTGTTGAGGAATTCGCTCAAGGCTGGGGTTCGAGCCCTGAGCTGTGCTTCCCGTGCGACGTGGCCAGCGATGAAGAAATCGCCAAGGTCTTCGAAGAGTTGAGCAAGAAGTGGGACGGCCTGGACTGCATCGTGCACTCCGTCGGCTTCGCCCCGGGCGACCAACTGGACGGCGACTTCACCGAAGCCACCACCCGTGAAGGTTTCCGCATCGCTCACGACATCAGCGCCTACAGCTTCGTGGCCCTGGCCAAGGCTGGCCGCGAAATGATGAAAGGCCGCAACGGCAGCCTGCTGACCCTGTCGTATCTGGGCGCCGAGCGCACCATGCCGAACTACAACGTGATGGGCATGGCCAAGGCTTCGCTGGAAGCTGGCGTACGTTACCTGGCCGGCTCCCTGGGCCCGGACGGCACCCGCGTCAACTGCGTATCGGCTGGCCCGATCCGTACCCTGGCAGCCTCGGGCATCAAGAACTTCCGCAAGATGCTGGCCGCCAACGAAGCGCAAACCCCACTGCGCCGCAACGTCACCATCGAAGAAGTCGGCAACGCCGGCGCCTTCCTGTGCTCCGACCTGGCGTCGGGCATCAGCGGTGAAATCATGTACGTGGACGGCGGCTTCAACACCACCGCCATGGGCAACATCGAAGAGTAATCTCGTCGGTCTGCCGATAAAAAACCCGCCAATCGGCGGGTTTTTTTGTGCCTGCAATGTCTTCAACAACCCAAATCCCCTGTAGGAGTGAGCCTGATTTTCGTGAACAGCGGATAAACCTGTGGGAGTGGGCTTGCTCACGAAGAGGCCGGCACATTCAACATGGATATCGCCTGACCGGACGCTTTCGCGAGCAAGCCCGCTCCCACACTGTTTTTACGATATGCCTGAATATTGTGGGCAGCCGATAAACCTGTGGGAGTGGGCTTGCTCACGAAGAGGCTGGCACATTCAACATGGATATTGCCTGGCCGGACGCTTTCGCGAGCAAGCTCGCTCCCACAGGGTTCTGCGGTGTATCTGGATTTTGTGAGCACCCGATAAACCTGTGGGAGTGAGCTTGCTCACGAAGAGGCCGGCACATTCAACATGGATATCGCCTGACCGGACGTTTTCGCGAGCAAGCCCGCTCTCACAGGGTTCTGCGGTGTATCTGGATTTTGTGAGCAGCCGACAAACCTGTGGGAGTGAGCTTGCTCACGAAGAGGCCGGCAGATTCAACATGGATATCGCCTGAGCGGACGCTTTCGCGAGCAAGCCCGCTCCCACAGGGTTCTGCGGTGTATCTGGATTTTGTGAGCAGCCGATAAACCTGTGGGAGTGGGCTTGCTCACGAAGAGGCCGGCACATTCGACATGGATATCGCCTGAGCGGACGCTTTCGCGAGCAAGCCCGCTCCCACAGGGTTCTGCGGTGTATCTGGATTTTGTGAGCACCCGATAAACCTGTGGGAGTGGGCTTGCTCAGGAAGAGGCCGGCACATTCGACATGGATATCGCCTGACCGGACACTTTCGCGAGCAAGCTCGCTCCCACACTGTTTTGCGGTGTATCTGGATTTTGTGAGCAGCCGATAAACCTGTGGGAGTGAGCTTGCTCACGAAGAGGCCGGCACATTCGACATGGATATCGCCTGAGCGGACGCTTTCGCGAGCAAGCCCGCTCCCACACTGTTTTGCGGTGTATCTGGATTTTGTGAGCAGCCGACAAACCTGTGGGAGTGGGCTTGCTCACGAAGAGGCTGGCACATTCAACATGGATATTGCCTGGCCGGACGCTTTCGCGAGCAAGCTCGCTCCCACAGGGTTCTGCGGTGTATCTGGATTTTGTGAGCAGCCGATAAAACTGTGGGAGCTGGCTTGCCAGCGATGAGGCCTGAATCAGCGCCGTTTCAACGCCTGCTTGTGCGCATACATCGCCTCGTCGGCATCGGCCAGCAGTCGATCCACCGTTTCATGGCGTTGCGGATCGTATTCGATCTGGCCGACGCTGAAGCGAATCTCGTAGCCGCGCTGCAACATCGCATTGCGCTCGTCGAGGATTTCCTTGAGCCGGGCCATGATCGCTGTGGTTTCGACGTGACTGGAGCCGGTCAGCAGCGCCACGAATTCGTCACCGCCCAGGCGCCCGACCACGTCGCTCTCGCGAAAAGCGATGCGCAGCACATCGGCAAAGGTCTTCAGTGCACTGTCGCCCTCGGCATGGCCGTAACGATCGTTGATCTGTTTGAAGTCATTGAGATCGAAAAACAGCAGCGTCGCCGGTTTGTCCCGGTGTTTGCAGGCGTCCAGCGCATGCTGGGCCAGGGTCTTGAAGCCGCGGCGGTTGGACAGCAGCGTCAGCTCGTCCATGCTTGCCATCTGCACCGCCATCAACTCTTGCTCGGCCATGCCGGCGAGATCGCGCAACAGGGCACGCTCCTCGTCGTCGAGTTCACGCGGCTTGGTGTCGATCAGGCACAACGTGCCCATTTTGTTGCCGTTGGGCACGGTCAGCGGGTAGCCCGCGTAGAAACGAATCTTCGGCTCGCCGGTGACCAGCGGATTGTCATGAAAGCGCTTGTCCTGCTTGGCATCAGGCACCAGCAGCAATTCGTCCTGAAGAATCGCGTGCCCACAGAACGACACATCACGCGGGGTTTCGTTGACCTCGAGGCCGACGCACGACTTGAACCACTGCCGATCCTTGTCCACCAGCGTCACCAGCGCAATCGGCACGTTGAACAGGCGTTTGGCCAGCCGCGTGAGCCGGTCAAAACGCTCCTCCGGCGCCGAATCAAGAACCTTCAAGCCGTGCAGCGCTTGAATTCGGGTGGCTTCATTGGCGGGTTTGATCGGGGCCAGCATCACGCACTCCATCAGGGTCAATGACCGTTAGAGTAGCTTGATTCGCCAGCGACTCACACACTCAACCGCCCGCCACCGGACATGGCCCGCCAGCATCGGCCCAAAGCTTGAACTGGGCCACAAAAATGTCATGCGGTACCGGTACCGGCGTGCGCCCTGCCCCGGGATTCCATCCCCACAACACCAGTTTGTCGTCGCTGACATGTTTGATCAGCGCGGCGAAATCACGGTCGCCATTGCTCGAACGATCCTTGATCATTGCGCACAACTTGTCCGGCGGCAGGCCGATCCACGCCATCTTGTGCGCCGCCGGAGGCAAGCTCCAGTGCGGCGCTCCCGGAGGTGCATGCGGGCCATAACTGGCCGGCGGATTGCTCTCGGCGTGGCAGGTGGCGCAGGGCAAACCGGCGGCGCCCTTGCCGTCCATGCCACGCACCACATTCATCGCGTGTGGTTTGCCCGCATCGAACTGCAGCGGCGAGTCGCCGGGGATGTGGCAGTTCTGGCAGCGCGGGCTCTGGAACACCTTCTGCACCGTGCCGAACGCCTTGAGCGCTTCCTGATCATCGGCGAACAGGTCCGAGGCGTAGCCGCCCAGCCCCAGCAGTATCACCGTGCCCAACAGCAGATGTCGTTTCATCTCACACCCCCGACAGTTGCAGCGGCAGTTCACGCAAGCGCTGCCCGGTCAGCGCATACACGGCATTGGCCACCGCCGGCGCTGTGGGCGGAACACCGGCCTCACCGATGCCGCCGGGTTTGTCGCTGCTGGGCACGATATGCACCTCGACCAGCGGCATCTCGTTGAGCCGCAGCACTTGATAGTCGTGATAATTGGATTGCACCACCGCGCCGTCCTTGAGCGTCAGCTTGCTGTGCAGCGCCATGCCCAGGCCAAAGGTGATGCACGATTCCATCTGCGCCGCGATGCTCTGCGGATTGACCGCGATCCCGCAATCCACCGCACACACCACGCGGTGCACGCGGATCGCCAGATTTTCCTGCGAGACCTCGGCCACCTGCGCCACATAACTGCCGAACGACTCGTGTACCGCCACGCCCAATGCATGCCCGTCAGGCAACGGCGCTGTCCAGTTGGCCTTCTCCACCGCCAGATTCAGCACCCCGAGATGCCGCGCATGGTCCTTGAGCAAGGTGCGTCGATATTCGATCGGGTCCTTGCCCGCCGCCGTGGCCATCTCATCGATCAGCGACTCCATGACGAACGCGGTGTGGCTGTGCCCCACCGAACGCAGCCACAGCACATTGATCCCGGTCTGCGGCGAATGCAGCTCGACCTGTTGATGGGCCAGGCCCTTGATATACGGGCTGTCGGCCACGCCTTCGACCGAAGTCGCGTCGATGCCGTTCTTGACCATGGTCTGTTCGAGCATGGTGCCGGCCATGATCGACTGGCCGACCAGCACATGCTGCCAGCTCAGCGGCATGCCCTGCCCGTCGAGGCCGATGCGTGCCTGATGCAGGAACATCGAGCGGTAATACCCGCCGCGAATGTCGTCCTCGCGCGACCACACGGTTTTCACCGGCAGCCCGGCGGCTTTCGCCACTTGCACCGCTTCGGCGACGAAGTCCGAGGTCGGATTGGCCCGCCGCCCGAATCCGCCGCCA
This sequence comes from Pseudomonas sp. S150, assembly GCF_004526365.1. Classification (NCBI taxonomy): domain Bacteria; kingdom Pseudomonadati; phylum Pseudomonadota; class Gammaproteobacteria; order Pseudomonadales; family Pseudomonadaceae; genus Pseudomonas; species Pseudomonas sp. S150. Next base: position 3,176,268 of record NZ_CP038207.1, on the reverse strand, counting down.
AGAAATTCGGTGTGAATTTCCACCTGTTCCGGTTTGAGTCCGGTGATCTTGCCGGCGACCATCTGATCGAGGGTCTGGAATTGCGTGCCGGTCCAGATCTCGCACTTTTCGGCGCTGATCTTCACTGTGCAGTTCAGCGGTTCCATCGGTGCGTGCGCCAGATACGGCACGCTGTATTCGACGTCGATTTTCTTCGCCGCCTTGTCGAAGTTGCCTTTCGGATCCCCAGCCTGGCTGGCGGAAGTGCCCGGTGTCGCTGCCAGTTTGCGGAAACTGTCGAGCAGGCCCTGGCTGCTCAGGTCAGCGTGCGGCCCGAGATCCCAATCGACCTTCAGCGCATCGCGACCAAGTTTCGCCGCCCAGTAATGATCGGCAATCACCGCCACACCGGTCGGCACCTGTACCACTTTGTGCACACCGGGCACCGCCAGTGCCTCGGCGCCCTCGAAGGATTTGACCGTGGCACCGAACACCGGCGCACGGGCGACCATCGCGGTCATCAAGCCCTCGAATTGCACGTCCATGCCGAACTTGGCGCGGCCGGTGATTTTCTCCGGGGTGTCGAGACGCTTGGTCGGCTTGCCGATGACCTTCCAGTCTTTGGCCTCCTTGAAGGTGATCGACTTTGGATCCGGCACTGGCAGTTGCCCGGCGGCGTCCGCCAGTTCGCCGTACGTCGCGCGTTTATCGCCGGCGATCACTACGCCGGACTCGGTGCGAATAGTCGACGCAGCGACGTTGAAGCGCTTGGCCGCCGCTTCCACCAGCATCTGCCGCGCCGTGGCCCCGGCGAGCCGGTAGCGGTCGAATTCCATCCAGGTCGAGGTCGAGCCGCCAGTAATCTGCATCCCGCCAAACGCGGGCATGCCGTAATTCGCCGCTGAGGCCGGCGAGTGTTCGACGCGGATCGTCGACCAGTCGGCGTCCAGTTCTTCGGCGATCAGCATGGTCAGACCGGTCCAGATGCCCTGACCCATTTCCGAATGCCCGAGCAACACCGTCACGCTGTTGTCGGCGGCAATGCGCAAAAACGCATTCGGCGCGAAGACCTTGCCTTCATTCTCCGCCGCCAGAGCAAAACGATGGGCACCAGGCACGACGAACGCCACCACCAGACCGCCCCCCAGCACGGCACTGCCCTTGAGAAATCCGCGACGCGATACAGGACTGTTCATCGTCTGTCTCCCAATCAGCCGAACTCGGCCGCACGTTTCACAGCCGCGCGGATTCGCGGATAGGTACCGCAGCGGCAAATATTCCCGGAGAGCGCCTGATCGATATCGTTGTCGGTGGGCTTGGGGATTTTCGCCAGCAGCGCGGCGGCAGACATGATCTGCCCCGACTGGCAGTAGCCGCACTGCACCACATCAAGTTCGGCCCAGGCCTGCTGCACCGGGTGCGAGCCATCGGTCGAAAGGCCTTCGATGGTGAGAATTTTCTGCCCGTTGGCCACGGCGGTGGCGGGCGTGATACAGGCACGCAATGGTGCGCCATCGACGTGTACGGTGCAGGCGCCGCACTGGGCCATGCCACAGCCGAATTTGGTACCGGTCAGGTGCGCAACGTCACGCAGGACCCAGAGCAACGGCATGTCGGCCGGCACATCGAGCTCCTGATCCTTGCCATTGATATTCAAGGTCAGCATCGGGGATTTTCCTCAGACTCACGGTGTTCTGAAGGGGCGTCGTTACGGCCATCGAAGCCTGTGCGCGCCTCGGCTTATCCCTTTCAGCAAAGCCTAATTTGCGCGTGAAGCCAGACGTGGCGACCACCGGTCATGCCCTATCGCAAAAATGTCGACTTTAATCCTCTGGCTGATAACGGCGCTTATCCGAACCCTCACGACCGGTCTGCGACGAGCGCGGTAACCCATCACAATGCTCAGGAGTCGCGAACATGGGATTTGTCACCACCAAAGACGGCGTCGATATTTTCTACAAGGACTGGGGCCCGAAGGACGCCCCGGTGATCCACTTCCACCACGGCTGGCCGCTCAGCTCGGATGACTGGGATGCGCAGATGCTGTTCTTCCTGGGCCAGGGTTTTCGAGTGATCGCCCATGACCGCCGGGGGCACGGAAGGTCGAGTCAGGTCTGGGACGGCCATGACATGGACCATTACGCCGACGATGCGCTGGCGGTGGTTCAGCACCTGGGGGTGAAGAACGTGGTGCATGTCGGCCACTCCACCGGCGGCGGCGAGGTCATCCACTACATCGCCCGTCATGGTCAGGACAACGTCGCCAAAGGCGTGTTGATCAGCGCGGTGCCACCGTTGATGGTGCAGACCGAAAGCAATCCGGGTGGCTTGCCGAAATCGGTGTTCGACGATTTTCAGGCGCAACTGGCGGACAATCGTGCGCAGTTCTACCGCGATATCCCCAGCGGGCCGTTTTATGGCTATAACCGCCCCGGGGCCAAGCCGTCTGAGGGGATCATCGGCAACTGGTGGCGTCAGGGCATGATCGGCGGCGCCAAGGCGCATTACGACGGGATCGTTGCGTTCTCGCAGACCGATTTCACTGAAGACCTGAAGAAAGTCACCGTGCCGGTGCTGGTGATGCATGGCGAGGACGATCAGATCGTACCGTATGCGAACTCGGGGCCTTTGTCGGCGAAACTGCTGCCAAATGGCACGCTGAAGTCATATCCGGGGTTTCCGCACGGGATGCCGACGACTGAGGCGGCGACGATCAATGCCGATTTGCTGGCGTTTATTCGCGGTTGAGATAACCGAAGTCAGCTGACTCCCCTGTAGGAACGGGCTTGCTCGCGAAGGCTATCTGTCTGTCGATATCAGGTTGACTGAATCACCGCTTTCGCGAGCAAGCTCGCTCCCACCAAGGTCGGTGGTGCAAACAATTCTATCTATCCAACACAAATCCTGTGGGAGCGGGCTTGCTCGCGAAGGCAATCGGTCTGTCGATATCGAGTTGGCTGAACCACCGCTTTCGCGAGCAAGCCCGCTCCCACCAGGGGACTCGGGCTTGCCCGGACTTTTTGCTATTCCTCGGTGCGCCCCGTGCGTTCGCGATCACGTTCGTAGTGGTGCGCCAGTGGCAGCGCCGGCAACCATGACTCGCGCCGCACAGTCCACAGCTCATAAGTCGGCTTGAGCTGGTTCGGCGCGTCCAGCGAGCCGACATTCACTTCAATTTCATCCCCCGAACGCGCCAGTACCGGCGAACCACAGCGCGGACAGAACACTCGCCCTTGATACTCGCCGGTCTTGCCGCTGACGGTCACCGCATTCTCGGGAAATATCGCCGAGGCATGAAACAACGCGCCGTGGTGTTTGCGGCAGTCGAGGCAGTGGCAGATGCCGACGCGGTAAGGTTGGCCTGATGCTTCGAAACGCACATCGCCGCACAGGCAACCGCCAGTTAATGGGTTCATGGTGTCTATCCTCTGCCAGACTCTGTTCAGCCTTTGAACATAGCAGCCAACAAGCGAACGCCCACAATCGGCTTATACCGGAGACAGCGCCATGCCCTCCCCTGAATCCATCTTGTTACAGAGCTGGCACGCCAACGCTGATGCCTGGATCGACGCGATCCGCAGCGGTGCCATCGAAAGCCGTCAGCAGGTCACCGATCAGGCGATCCTGCTGGCGATCATGGGCCGCCAACCGGAACACGTGCTGGATCTGGGTTGCGGCGAAGGCTGGATGTTGCGGGCGATGGCGGATCGCGGTATCGATGCGGCGGGCGTCGATGGCGATGCGACCTTGATAGAAGCTGCACGCGAGGCCGGTTCGGCCAAGGTACATGTGGCCAGTTATGCGGCATTGGTCGACGCCGAAATTGATATTGGCCGTGACTACGATTTGATCTGCGCCAACTTCTCGCTGCTGCATCAGGACATCATTCCATTGCTCGCCGCAATGCATGCGTTGCTGGTTCCGGGCGGCGCCATGATCATTCAGACCCTGCATCCGTGGGCCGTGGCGGCCGGCAATTATCAGGATGGCTGGCGTGAAGAGTCCTTCGCCGGGTTCAAGGGCCAGTGGCAGCCGATGCCGTGGTATTTCCGCACGCTGTCGAGCTGGTGCAACGCGCTGGACATGGCCGGGTTTCGACTGGTCAGCCTGCAAGAGCCGCAGCATCCGCAAAGCCCGGTGCCGCAGTCGCTGTTGCTGATCGCCGAATGGCGCTGACCGGGGCGACTCGAACCCCTTGTGGGAGCGAGCTTGCTCGCGAATGCGGAGTGTCTGACAGGCTCGTTGCCGCATGTGCCGACGCTTTCGCGAGCAGGCTCACTCCTACAGGGTTTGTCAGCCAGCAACGCAATTGTCGATCTACGGCACCGTCATTCGACCAAGGACTGACTACGCTGTAAATCCTGCGTGTGTAACCTGCCGAGGATGACTGCCATGCAACGCTTTCAAAAACTCACACCGTGCCTGTGGTTCGATGATCAGGCCGAAGCCGCCGCGAAGTTCTATTGCTCGATCTTCGATCATTCGAAAATCACCGGCCTGACCCACTACAGCAAGGTTGGCCAGGAATTTCACGGCAAGCCGGAAGGCGCGGTGATGACCGTCAGTTTCGAACTCGACGGCCAGACCTTCACCGGCCTCAACGGCGGGCCGATGTTCAAGTTCAGTGAGGCCATTTCGTTTCAGGTCAATTGCCAGAATCAGGAAGAGGTCGACCACTTCTGGGGCAATCTGTCGGCAGGCGGCCCGGTCGAGGCCCAGCAATGCGGCTGGCTCAAGGACAAGTTCGGGGTGTCGTGGCAGATCGTGCCGGTGGCGTTCATGCACATGATGCTGGACCCCGACACCAGCAAGTCGCAACGGGCAATGCAGGCCATGTTCAAGATGAAAAAACTCGACATCGCCGAACTGGAACGGGCCTTCGCCGGCCAGAGCTAATACACTCCGGTTCTGGCCTGCCGGGAACCATAACGATGAAACACGCTGCCGCCAAAAAACCTGAAAAAGCCCCTCGCTTCTGGCGCGACGATGCCCTGCCCTTCATCGAGGCACGGGCCATCGCCGATGGCCGTGAGGTCTGCTACTCGCGCCATTCCCATGCGCATTTTTCGATTGGCGCGATCACCGCCGGGCGGAGCATTTATGTGCATGAGCAATCGACGTTCGAAGTCGCCGCCGGCACCGTGGTGCTGATGAATCCCGGCGACGTGCATGCCTGCAACCCACTCGATGATCAGCCGTGGTCGTACTTGATGCTGTATGTCGAGACGCCGTGGCTGACGGATCTGCAGCATCAACTGGGGTTCAGTGCCGAGCTTGAGTTTCGGCGGTTTTCCACTACTCATCTGGATGACCCGCGACTGTTTCGTGACCTGCAAGGGCTTTACGCCACACTCGTCGACGAGCAACAGGACGTACTGCGCAAACACAGCGCAGCGGTGGAGTTTTTCAGCGATCTGCAACTACGCTTGAACCCGGCTGAACCACCGTTGCGCGAGCCGAATTTCAAGCTCGAACGCGCCGCTGACTTCATCCGCGAACACTGCACTGACCTGCTCAGCCTGGAGGACATCTGCACGGCGGCGCAGTTGTCACCGTCGTATCTGATCCGTGCGTTCAAACAGCATTACGGCATGACCCCGCATGCCTTTGTGGTCAACCAGCGCATCCAGTTCGCCCGCGAACGTCTGCGCAGCGGCCAGTTGATTGCTGATGTCGCACTGGAGGCAGGGTTTGCCGATCAGGCGCATTTTCAGCGCGCATTCAAACAGCATCTGGCGGCGACTCCCGGCCAATATCGCGGCTGATCCTGGCGCCGGGCTCACGGCAACAGCAGATAACCCGCGCTCGCCGCCAGCAACAAGGCCATCAACCGATTGAACAGGCGCATCCCCTTCGGATTGCCCAGATACCCACGCAGAAACGTCCCGGCATAGACCCAGCAACCGACCGACAGATAACAGATCACCAGATACACCGCGGCGAACTGCCAGACCAGCCGTGCCTCGCCATCGGCGACAAACGCGCCCATCCCTGCCACACACGCCAGCCAGGCTTTCGGGTTGAGCCATTGCATCACCGCGCCGTACAACATCGACGGCGCCCGCCCCGCCTCGCCGGCATGCAACTGGCCGTCATCGGCAGCCAGTTTCCAGGCCATGAACAACAGAAACGCCACCCCGGCCAATTGCACCACCCGGGTCAGAAATGGCCACAGTTTCAGGACTTCATGCAGGCCCAGGCCCATCAGTACCAGCAACAACACAAACCCCAGCGTCGCTCCCGCCACGTGCCGCTGACTGGCCCGAAAGCCGAACTGCGCACCGGAACTCAGCGCGACGATGTTCACCGGGCCCGGGGTTATGGACGCCACTAGCGCGAACGCCGCCATCGACACAATCAGACTCATAACGCACCTGCCGCAGATTGGGGAGAAAGAGACTCAGGCTAACTAAGGCATAGCCTCCTGTATTGAACAAAATTGCCCTCGTATCGACCGACAGGAAACATACATTGAAACCAATACTGCAGAACAAACCCTGACTGCGCCGATATAGTCGCCATGCGAAAACAAAACTTCGCTATACCCGTTTATTGACCCACCTATATAGCCATGGATGGACTGACACCCAATGACGACTTCAACCAATCTTTTTACCCCAGCACCTTTATCAAGTGAGCAACTTGAGCGACGTGATATTGCGCAGACAATGAGAGCCATGCTCGAAAAGTGGGAAAAGGCCAAGGCCAGCGACAACTATGCCTACCCCACCAACCGTGTTAATAACAAACAACTGTGCATATCGACTCTTGAGGGAAGTCTATTCAATCAAGCGCATTTTTCGGCACACATCGTCCTGCGCCAACTGGTACGTCAGCCACAATTCGTTGCAATCGTCGATACGTTAGAAATCAATGATGACAACTGGACACTGGTCAATAAAAAGGGCGAAATCTTTCAAGTCCATGAAATCCAAACAACTGTCGGGACGTTTATCGAGCGCATTGATATCACCCAGCAGATCAACGAGATTGATTCGTTGAAAGCCGACCTGCAACTGCTGGCCAGCAGTGCAGTCATGACAGGTGGCATCGTGTCTTCAAGCGACCGTCTGCCCTTGCTCAACTGGCTGCAGTTCCAGCAACTGAACCTGCCCGAGACCGCAGACCACTTGCAAAACCTGATTGCCTGGCTCGAACTGACGTTGCCGCTGCCACCGACGCATGGCAACTACTGGGGGATATCGAACGAAACCGGCGCAACAGAGCTGTGCATCGACGAAGATCAGCAATCGGCTATCTACCAGGTCATCCATAAGTTGATGGACAAGGGCGAGCCGCGCGCGGAACCGCTGATCAATTATCTGGCGGGCGCACTGCTCAAGAAAGAGACGCCGACAGCCCTGCGTGAATACCCGCGTCGCGCCTGGGCACTGCTGATCGAGACCGAAGAAGCCAAAGCTTTCGCCCAGTCCTGCTTCGAAGCGTTGAACGAGCCGTCCATGGCCAATGCGACTGTGCTGAGCACAGAGCAGCGCAGTCGCCTGCTGGTCGCAGCGGTCATGCTGGATTTGTCGTTGGGTCGCGAAGACAAGAACCAGAACTTCATCGAGCAGAATATCTATAACCCAGGTTACGTGCAGGCTACCTCCCATGAGGTCAACCTGAGACTGGAACAGGCACTCGGACGCCGACGTATCAAGGAATATGCAGTTCCCATGACGCTGGAACTGATCCTCGCCGGACTTGCACCTGAGTTCCTGGTCAGGACACCCGCGACTCTGCAGATCGGCACGCCTGGTTGGGTAATTCTGCGCAAATCGGTAAGTCTGGCCGAGAGCGTCGCGCCGGGCCTGTCCAGTCAGATGTCCTATGACAAGCTGCTTGAATTGGGCGCGATTTTGCCCACCAGTGCGCAACAGCAGACCCTGCATGACTGGGCGAACCTGCAAGGCATCATGGACTGGTCGATGCTGAATGGCCTGGAACCGGAAAATGCCAATGAACTGCCAACCCAAGACCTATTCAAGCTGGCTGCCACCCAATACAACGCCCACCTCGATGCGATCAGCGCCGCACTGACAACGCTCGCCACCCCACCGGTCAGTCGGCGCAAGCTGGCGAAAGCCGAGCTGTACGACATTGATTGCGATCCGACGACAGAAATATCGTTGCCGGTCGAATACGGATTCAAACGCAACTATCATTCCGTACTTGATGTTTATATGACGCGCAACCTGTTGTTCAAAAAGGACTATGACAGGCAATCCGGCACAAGTATCTACAAGGCACATCCGGATCTGCTGAGACTCGAACCAATCAATGATCTTTACAAGGCAAAAGTAAAAGAATACTTCAAGCAATACAAAGCGGCCATCAACACCACTATGCGCCTGACACTTTCACGACTGCCACAGGAAGAACGGATGGCACTTGAATTTGGCAAGGCAGCCATATTCATCGTTCGCGAATTCTCCATACAAACCCCGATAAACAGCAGCTTTGTGCCTTTTGATCCACGTAAAACAGCGCGCTTCGGCACCCTGCTGTTTTGCAAGTATGGATTGCAGTTTTACTGTTTTGAAATATTCCCCCTGCAAGGCATTTGCCGCAATAATCCGGCTCTTGCTGAGGCCTACGTCCGCGGCCAGACACTCGATGAGATCGGATGGTTTACCGAAGGGCCGAACGGCGACAACGACTTCAAGTCGCTGACGTATCTTCATACGCGAATCGAAAAAACCGCCTACTTCGAAGGCCAGCCCCCCTTGGGCGAGGAGCTGCGAGACAGGCCGGGCATCATTCTCGAACGCTTTGCCGAATTCGATGAGCCTGACGACGCGCTACCCTTTACGCGTAGCCCTATGCACAGTTTCAACTCGGAACGTTTCAACAAGATCGGCGAAATCATTGCCGAACATAATCCGCCGACCCATTACGATCAGTTTTATGCAATCAGTTACGACAAAACCGCCCTGGAGAAGAATCTTGATGACTGGGACAACATCACCGAAACCATTCTCGACGTCGTCATCCCGTTCCGCCAATGCATCAGGGGCCTGTCCTCCAGTGACCCGGATCTTCGCAGCGGCGCCATATTCAGTTGCGTGATGGACCTGACCGCGATCATTTTCGTCTTTGCCGGAGCGCTGGGGCCGTTCAGCAAGGCGCTGGGCAGCAGTACAAGACTGTTAAGCCTGAGCAAGGTCGGCGCAAGCGTTGCGCTGTCGGTGTTCAATCCGCTCGATGGCGTTCCGAAGCTGGTTTACGGTGGTGCCAGACTGGTCGGCAAAGGCGTGATGAAACTCAGCCATTTCGGCCATACCGTCATCCGGGCCGGAGCCGGACAACTCCGAGCGCTGAGCAGTACCAGCAGCGGCTCGTACGACCTGGTCAAGGCACTGAGCAAGACCGGCGCTGCAGCAGAGATTCGCATGACGTTGCCGACGCTGGCGCATGCACGGGCATTGTTCAAGGATGATGCACTCGAAACAGTCGAACAGCTCGTCACACGCCTGAGCCAGGACGTTGTTTCCATACCCAAGGGCGGCAATGCGACAGAACTGCAGCATCTGTTCAACGCTGCAACGAGGGAAGCGACTCAGTCCTCAAAGGGATTCCAGCAACTGGAATCGTTAATAGGTCATGCCGCGGCGAACGACGTACTGATCAGCTTCACCAAAAGCAGAGGCCCCCGGTTCAACGGCACAAAGTTCACTACAAAAGCTGGTGACTATTCGGAAATACTTGGATCAATGGCCGAGCTTGAATCCAGGAAAGTCATCTATCTGAAGAATCATCAGCAAAGCGTCTTGAAGACGGATCTGGGCAAGCCACCCTACAGCGACGTGATGCCCGAAACGGCGTTCAACCCGCAGGGTTTCACCGACAATGCGCAGAGAGCCGGAGCCTGGATGGTCAAGGGTTCGTCCTCCGACAACGAACTGGAGCACATTGTCGCGATCCTGCGCGAGTATACGAGCAACAATAAATCGCTCACCGATGCGAACGTGGTCAAAGAGATCCACGCTCGACTGGTGCCTCAACTGGCGGAGTCTGTGCGCGAGGTAGGACAGCCAACAAAATATGGTGGCAGCATCAGCGGTTATGCTTCGCTGGAACAACATCTGAAGACGCTCGATGCCGCCCATGAGCATGTCGACAAACACTTGCTGGCGGCCATCGCCGGTTTTCAAGGCTTCGGCGACGGCAATGGTCGTACCGCCAGCGCGGTGTATGCGATCAGCCAACTGCGCAACAATCGATTTGTACCGATGCCGAAACACGTGTTCATGTCGTTGAGCGATCTGGGCTAACCACTCAAAATCCGTGCCCCGTTTAACGTGGCACGGATTTCTTCATTCCCCGGAGAGCATCGCCGGCACGGTAAACCGAAACTCAGTGCCCTCACCCGGCTCACTGCTGGCCTCGATCCGCCCGCCATGGGCTTCAACAATCCCCTGCGTGATGTACAAGCCCAGTCCGGTTCCGGTCGGGTTGCCCTCCTTCACCGTCCAGTAGCGATCAAACACCCGCGCCAGGTTTTCCTTGGGAATGCCTTCGCCGGTATCGCGCACGGTAAACACGATCTCTTTGCCGTCAGACTTGGCCAACACGCCCACCGAACCTTTGCGCGGGGTGAACTTGATCGCGTTGCCGATCAGGTTCGACAGCACCTGAAACAGGCGCTCCGGGTCGGCGTGGATTTTCAGGTCGGGATCGGCCTCGAACGAGATATTGATGTCCTTGTCCATCGCCAGTGGCCCGAGCAGCGACTGGGTCTCCTCGAACATTTGCCCGACATCCAGGGTCTGCGGGGCGATGGTGTAACGCCCGGCGTCGATCTTCGAGGTGTCGAGCAGATCTTCCAGTAGCGTGTTCATCCGCCCAGCTGCCTGCTGCATGGTGTCGATAGCCGTGGAGATGCGCCGCGAGGTGTGCGGGCCGTCGGAACTGAAGGTCTTCTGCATCATGCCGCAGAGCATGGAAATCACCGTCATCGGGTTGCGCAGGTCGTGGGAAACCACCGCTACCAATTCATCACGGGCGCGCACTGCCTCCTGCTCACGGCGCACCTGACGGGCGAGGTCGTTTTCCAGTGCCGAACGGCGCAGGTCATTGGCCGCAAACAGATCACCGTGACTCCATTTGGTGGAGATTCCGGCCATCTCGACTTTCCAGATTTCGAACGAAGTACGCGGACGCAGACGCAGGCCGGCGTCGGAATTTTCCAGATCCAGCGGTTTGCGCGGGTCGCCGCTCCAGTTGATGTTTTCCTTGACCTCGGGACGGAACCACATCACCCCGTTGTCCACCGGTTTGGGCAGGCTCATGGCAAGCACGCCGCTGGCCACTTGCTGAAACTGCGCGGCTGGCGGGTAAACGCTCGCCAGATGATGGCTGGCGAACACCGGCTCACCGGTGTCCTGCAACCACTTGTGCAGGGCGCGAATGTCTTCCGGCTCCGGGCAGTTGCCGTAGCGATGCAATTGCTTGTCTTCGATGATCGCAATGCCCCCGGCCCCGGCCAGCGCCATCAGCACTTGCGGCTGCTGCGCCAGACCATCGAAGACATTTTCCGGCGAGTCGATCATCGCTTGATTGAGCAGCGCCAGCGCCTCGACTTTCTCTTCGCGCTGGCGGCTGATCTCCAGCGCCTCCATCGCGCTGATCTGCAGTGACAGCACCTGACCGATGGTCTGGCACGCGCTGCGCAGTTCGTGCGGCACATGCAGCGGCTGGCGATTACCGCAGCTGATCAGGCCCCAGAGCTTGTCGCCCTTGAGCAGCGAGATGCTCATCGACGACAGCACGCCCATGTTCTTCATGTACTGGCAATGAATCGGCGAGACGCTACGCAGAGTGGCAAAACTCAGGTCCAGCGGGGTCTGGGTGTCCGGGCGCAACTTGGGCACCAGCGGCACCGGCTGGTAATCGGCATTCGGGATGATCCGCAGCCAGTTGGTGCGGTACAGCTCGCGCGCCTGCTCGGGGATGTCCGAGGCCGGGAAAAACAGGCCGTTGAACACTTCCATCGACGGATCGGACGCCTCGGCGATCACCTGACCGTGGCCCTCCTCCTCGAAGCGGTAGATCAGCACCCGGTCGTAACCGGTCATCGCCTGGATTTCCTTGACGCTGATGTCGTACAGGGCCTGCAGCGAAGTGGCCGCTTGCAAGCGCTGGAGCATGCGCCCCAGATGGGTCTGGTTACCGGCGACGTTGCGCGGCTGGAAGTTTTCAACGTGGATTTCCAGTTCCAGAATCAACACGCCTTGATGCCGGTGCAGCAGACCTTCGAACGCGGTGCCGTTGAGGCGAAAGTGCAGCGGTGCGGCATCGGCAAATACCGGTTGTTGCAACGCCTCGCGCACGGCCACCGCGTGCTTCTCACCCAGCAATTCGTGCAGCGGCTGGCCGATCAGTTCCTGCGCCGGGCGTGCCAGCAGGGTCTCGACGTTGGCGCTGATCTGAATGATCTCCAGCGCCGGCTCGCTCAGGGTCAGCAACAGGCCATGGGGCTGGATTGCCCCGGGAAAGCGGATCGGTTCGTCGGCACAGTTGGCCAGCAGTTCTTCAAAGGCTTCTTGGTCTTGCGGGTTCATGCCAGTACCTCCCGGCTTTCGAGCCAGCGCTCGAAACAACTGAATGTGGTTCGGGCCGCCGCAACCACGGCTTCACGTTCGCTCGCATCCAGTGATCGACTGCCCAGGTATTCAATGAAAACGCGCCAGCGGCGGCCGGTGGCGGCGCCATAAATGTCGAGGAATGCCGCGCCATTGTCGGCGTTCAGGCTCAACCGCGAGGCGATTTCGCGGCGCAGGATCTGCCCGCCGAGGGTTGCCCCTTCCAGCACGTACGTCACTCCCAGACAGGCAGCGTTGGAGTCGATCACGGGCAGCGCCTGACACAGCGGCAAACGGGCGATAGCCTCGACCGACAGACCCTGGGCCCTCAGATCATTGAACAGGGTCGGTGCCTTGAGACGTGGCGCAAGATCGAAATCGACCGGGATCACGCCACTGTCGAGCAATGCGCTTTCCAGCGGCCGATAAAAGCCGTAGTAGGCCTGCATCAGCCGCAAAAAAGCGTTGGAATCGAGGGTATCGGAGAAAAAAGGAAGACGTTTTTCCAGTGCGATGTGCAGTTCGGCAGTGCCGGCTCGCAGATCTTGCAGCACCGGTGGCACATAAACTTCACGGGCCTTTGCTTGCATGTAGATCGCTCTTGGTGGGGCCGCTTCGGGGCCGGCAGGGTGTTTGCAGCTTTGGACGGATATTACACGGCAAACGCCTTTTTCTGACTTGGCGCACAGATTTTTCTGACGAAACCAGCGCCTTCAGACCTTTGAGAGTTTCGGCCAACCGGAAAAGTTCGACTCGATGGTCGGGCTGCTGATGCTGTACCGCGACAGCACCGCGTGACTGTACGGGTCAAGGCGCCCGCAGCCTGTGCTAAAAAAGCACCATCGTTTCCGGAGCCCAAGCCCATGGATCTCGCCACGCTCTCGCTGTTTCTCCCGGCCTGTTTCGCCCTGAACATGGCCCCCGGCCCGAACAACCTGCTGTCGGTCAGTAATGCCACCCGCTATGGCTATCGTCGGGCCTGCGCCGCCGGTATCGGGCGAATCGTTGCATTCGCCGCAATGATCGCCCTCGCCGGCGCGGGGCTGTCGGTGGTGCTGCAGACCTCGGAATGGCTGTTCCATGCGATCAAGATCATCGGCGCGGCGTACCTGCTTTACCTGGCCTGGCAACTGTGGCGGGCCAACCCCGAGGCTGAGCAGCAGATGGACGGAGCGTCGGTGGGGTTCTGGCGGCTGGCACGTCAGGAGTTTCTGGTGGCGGCGGGCAATCCGAAGGCGATCCTGTTGTTCACTGCGTTTCTGCCGCAATTCGTTGATCCGAGCCGCCCGGTGCCGGCGCAATTCGCCGTGCTCGGCGCGCTGTTTCTGCTGCTGGAATGGATTGCCATCGGCGCCTACGCGTGGATGGGCCTGCACATGCGCCGCTGGTTCGCCGAGCCGCGCGGCAAACGGATCTTCAACCGTTGCTGCGCAGGGCTGTTGTCGGCGGCGGCTTCGGTGTTGTTGCTCGCGAAACGGGCTTAAGTTTCGGACGGCCCTTTGAGTTCGACCTGATTGCCGTCCGGGTCGAAGCAATACAACGACAGGCCGTAGCCCTCGGCGCCGAAGCGTCTGGCGGCTTTTTCCACAGTCAGACCGTGCGCCTGCAAGTGCTCGGTCAGCGCAGATTCATCGAACGGCTCGATGCGCAGGCAGAAGTGATCGACGTTGCGCCGCTCGGCACCGGCCGCCGCGCCACCCTTTTTGCCGAGTTCGCCTTGCAAGTCGACGAGGTCGATCATCGAGGTGCCGGCGCGCAGGTGCACCAGCCCCAATGGTTCGTTGTGCCTGACCACCTCGGCGCCGAAGACCTGGCGGTAGAACTCGATACTGCGTTGCAGATCGGCGACACGCAGGACGATGTGATCGATGTGTTGAATGATGAACGGTGGCATGGTTGGCTCCAGCGAATCGGCGATCCGCTGATTGTGGTGCAGAATCGAAAAAATTCACTGTCGATTTTTCGGTGGAGCCATCGAAATCCTGGATTTAAGCTCTGCCCATGAACATACAAACCGCACTCCTGCCGCCCCACGCCGAGATGGTTCGCGCCATGCTCGAACGCGACACCGCCTACGAAGGGGTGTTCTTCACGGCCGTGAAAACCACCGGGATCTTCTGCCGCCCCAGCTGCACGGCGCGCAAGCCGAAACCGGAGAACGTCGAATTCTTCGCCCATGCCGATGAGTGCTTGAGCGCCGGTTATCGCGCCTGCCTGCGCTGCAAGCCGCTGGACGCCGCAGCCATCGCCCCCGACTGGGTGCAGCGCCTGCTCACCGCCGTCGATGCCGACCCGGAAATGCGCTGGAGCGATGCGCAACTGCTGGCCGAAGGCATCGAACCGCTGAAGCTGCGGCGCTGGTTCAAGCAGCATTTCGGCATGACCTTTCATGCCTGGCTGCGCACGCGCCGGCTCGGTATGGCGCTGGGCGGGATTCGCCAAGGCACCTCGATTGACCATGCGGCGTTCGACTCAGGCTATGAATCGCTCAGCGGTTTTCGCGATGCGTTCCAGAAGTCGTTCCACATCACCCCGGGCCGCGCGGCCAACAGTGAACCACTGTTGTTCACCCGCCTGACCACGCCGCTGGGGCCGATGATCGCCATGGCCGAACGTCGCGGACTGGTGTTGCTGGAGTTTCTCGATCGCCCGGCGCTGACCCGCGAAGTCGAAGAGCTGCAAAGCCGTCATGGCTACGTGGTCGCCCCGGGACACAACGCGCCTTTGCGGCAGATCGAAGAGCAACTCAACGAATATTTTGCCGGGACGCGCAGTGCATTCAGCGTCCCGCTGCATCTGCCCGGCAGCGCGTTCGACCAGCAAGTCTGGGAGCAACTGCTGCAAATTCCTTATGGCCAGACCAGCACCTACGGCGCCATCGCCTCACGCCTGGGCAAACCCGGCGCCAGTCGCGCGGTAGGCTTGGCCAATGGGCACAATCGGCTGTCGATCGTGGTCCCGTGCCATCGGGTGATCGGTGCGGACGGTTCGCTGACCGGCTATGGTGGTGGACAGCCGCGCAAGGCGTTTTTGCTGAGGCTGGAAAACGCTGCGGTGCAGCTCACGCAACCACTGGCTTTCTGACGCTTCGCACCACTCACAAGAAGGGATTTCGATGAACGCGCTCGACACTCGGTTCCACCAGTTACACCAGGAAGGTCTGCTGATCCTGACCAACGTCGCCGACGCCACCGGCGCGCGGCTGGTCGAGCACGCGGGTGGGCAAGCGGTCGCCACCAGCAGCGCGGCAGTCGCTTGGGCGCATGGCTATCCAGACGGCAACACCCTGCCCCTCGAACGGCTGATTTCAACCGTGGAATCCATCGCGCGGGTGATCCAGGTGCCGCTGAGCGTGGACATCGAGGCGGGTTATTCCGATGACCTTGGCCGTGTGGCCGAAGTGGTCGACGCGGTGCTCGCCGCAGGTGCGGTCGGGATCAATATCGAGGACGGCAGCGGCGCCCCGGAGCTGTTGGCGCGCAAGATTGAAGTGGCGCGGCAAGTCGCTCAGAAGCGTGGTGTGAAGCTGTTCATCAACGCGCGCACTGACGTCTACCTCAAGGGCCTGGTACCGGCCGAGGATCGCGTCGCCGAAACCCTGCACCGTTCAGCGTTGTACCAGGCCGCCGGGGCCGATGGCTTGTTTGCCGCTGGCGTGACCGCCGCTTATGAAATCGAGGCAATCTGCAAGGGCACGTCACTGCCGGTGAACGTGCTCGGCTTCGCCTGCCTGCCCTCGCCGTCCGAGCTGCAAGCTTTGGGCGTGCGGCGCCTGAGCGCCGGGTCCGGGATCGCCGAGTTCCTCTACGGCGCGATGGGTTCGCTGGTAAAAAGCTTCCTCGTCAGCGGCAAGCTCGACACCCACGACCTGAAGGCGCTGACCTACGGCGAAGTCAACGGACTGCTGAAATAGCATGCCGGATCGTTATCAGGCGGCCAGCGAATTTCTGGCCGCGCTCGACGAGGACTGGCAGCGCCACGTTGCAGCCGTCGGCCAGTGCCTGCATCAACCGCACCCGGCGCGTGATCCTTACGAATCGCTGGTGCGGGCGATTGCCTATCAGCAACTGCACGCCAAGGCTGGGGACGCAATTGTCGGTCGTCTGGTGGCGTTGTTTCCGGGGCAGACGTTTCCTCGGCCGGAACAGATTCTCGCGAGTGACTTCGATCAACTGCGCGGCTGCGGTTTTTCGGCGGGCAAGATTGCGACCATTCAGGGCATCGCCCGGGCAACGCTGGACGGTGTGGTGCCGGATTATCCCACCGCGCTGGCGATGGACGATGAAGCGCTGATCGAACGCCTGGTCAGCCTGCGCGGGGTTGGCCGCTGGACCGTGGAGATGCTGCTGATTTACAGCCTGGAGCGCATGGATATTCTGCCGGCGGATGATTTTGGCGTGCGCGAGGGCTATCGCCGATTGAAGGCGCTGGAGGTACAGCCGACGCGCAGGCAGATGATCGAGATCGGCTTGGCGTGGAGTCCGTATCGGACGGTGGCGGCGTGGTATTTGTGGCGCGTGCCAAAACCGCTGCCCTCACCCTAGCCCTCTCCCGGAGGGAGAGGGAACTGACTGGGGGAGATTGGAGATATCCGCCGACCTGAAATAGCGGCTGTGAATCCATAGTCGCCCCGGTTGGCTCCCTGTCCTTCCAGGAGAGGGAACTGACTGGGGGAGACTGGAGATGTTTGCCGACCTGTAATAGCTGCTGCGAATCCATAGTCGCCCAGGATTTTCAGGTCAATGTATTACGCAAGACTCCTCGGTCGGCTCCCTCTCCCTCCGGGAGAGGGCTGGGGTGAGGGTTGGCTTTTCAGAGGCCGGATTTCAACTTGCTGAACGCCCGAATCAAAGCCCGATTGAACGCCTTGCCATTGTCATTCTTGCTGTACAGCGAAGCCCGCACCGCCTCCGACGGATACGTCCCCGGATCATTACGGATCGATGCATCCACCAGACCATCCGCCGCCGTGATCGCATTGGCGTAGTGGATGGTGTCGGTGATCGGCGCGATCACCTCAGGGGTCATCAGGTAATCCATCAACGCCAGCCCCGCCTGCGGATGCGGCGCATCCTTGGGAATGACCATGGCGTCGAACCAGATCAACGTGCCCTCTTTGGGGATGCGGTAACTGAGCTGGAACGGCTTGTTCGCCGCTTGCGCCTGCCCGGCTGCAATCGCCACGTTGCCGTTCCACGACATCGCCACGCAGGTGTTGCCGTTGGCCAGGTCGCTGATGTTCAGGTCGTTGTCGAAGTAGCGAATGTACGGGCGGATCTTCGCCAGTTGCTGCTCGGCGAGTTTCAAGTCATCAAGGTTCTGCCGGTTGATGTCCAGGCCCAGGTACTTCATGACCGCCGCGAACACTTCGTTCGGGTCGTTGAGCAGACTCACCCCGCAATCGGCAAATTTCGCCACCACCGCCGGGTCGAACAGCATCGCCCAGCTGTCGGTCGGCGCGTTCGGCAGACGCTGCTTGATTGCCTGCTCCTGATAACCCACACCGGTGGTTCCCCAAGCATAAATACCGGCATAACGGTTGCCCGGATCGAACACCGCCATGTGCTGGCGGAACTCGTCACCGACTCCGGCAAAATGCGGCACCCGCGCCTTGTCCAGCGGCTGGATCGCACCGCTCTCGATGGCTCGCGACAGGTGTTGCCCGGCGGTCAGTACCAGGTCATAACCGCTGCGTCCGGTGAGCAGTTTGGTCTCCACGGTTTCCAGCGAATCGAAGTGATCGGCGACCACCTGAATACCGGTCTGCGCCTCGAAGTTCTTCAGCGTATCCGGGGCCAGGTACTCGCCCCAGATATACAGATTGACCACCGGTCTGGCGGGGTCGGCGGCCTGCACACACAGGGGTGCAAGCACCAGCAATAACGCTTGAGTCAGTTTGTGCAGGCCCATCATCACACCCCCTTGCGATTAGACGTGCCGGCGTATTGCGGCATGGTGATGCACGCGACGTTGCCGCCACCGAGGAGGATTTCCCGGGAGTTTTCGATGCCGACGATCTTGTGCTGCGGGAACAGTTCGGCGAGGGTCGCCAGCGCCACCTGATCGTTGCGATCACCGAACAGCGGCACCACGATCGAGCTGTTGCCGGCGTAGTAGTTGATATACGACGCACAGATTTGGGTGCCGGCCTGACGGGTGTGGGTACTGTCCTGCTGATCGAGGCCTTCGGCTTCCTCAGCGGTCCACTCCAGCACGTCCGGTTGCGGCAGTTTATGCACGATCAACTCGCGACCACGGCTGTCGCGGATGCTGCGCAGGATGTCGTAGGCCTCCTGATAGATTTCCCATTGCGGATCGTCGCGGTTGTCGGTCCACTGCAGCACCACTTCGCCGGGGCGCACGAAGCAGGCGAGGTCATCGACATGGCCATCGGTCTCGTCGAACTTGCAGCCGCGTGGCAGCCAGATCACCTGTTCGGCGCCGAGGTAATCGGTCAGGCGTCGAGTGACCTCGTCCTTGCCCAGATGCTGGTTGCGATTGCGGTTGAGCAGGCACTGTTCGGTGGTGAGGATGCTGCCCTGGCCATCGCTCTGGATGCCGCCGAGTTCGGCTATCAGCGGTGCGCGGTAACGGTCGAAGCGTTCGATTTCGAGGATCTTGCTGGCGATCTGATCGTCCTTGTCCCACGGGTAGTACAGCCCGCCGTCGAGGCCGCCATAGGCGTTGAATTCGAAGTCGACGCCGCGCACTTCGCCGTTCTGGTCGTTGACCACGAAGCACGGACCGCTGTCGCGGAACCAGGTGTCGTTGCAGGTCATCTCGACCACGCGCACTTGCGGCGGCAACTGGCGGCGGGCGGTGGCGAATTGCGCGGCGGAGGCGCAGACGGTGACCGGTTCGCTCTGCGCGATGGCGGTGACGATCTGCACCCAGACTTTCTGCGCCGGTTTCGCGCCGTTGCGCCACACGTCGGTGCGCTCCGGCCAGCCGAGCCAGCAGCCGGACTTGGCTTCGAATTCGCCGGGCAGACGGAAGCCGTCGCGCTTGGGGGTGGAGTCGAGCAAACGTGCCATGGTCAAACCTCGTCTTGGGGTTGGGAATGACCACAGGCTACGATCGCGGACGGCTGGCCCGCCAACGATGATTATTGCGGAACAGTTGAATTCAACTCATCAATCGGCCAGTTGATCGTTGAACCATTCGAGCATCTGCGCCACCGCCGGCCGCTCCAGGCGCAGCCGCTCGCAGACCAGCGCATATTGGCCCAGCGCGGTCATGCTCGATGCGAACGGCCGCACCAGCCGCCCGCTGAGCAAGTCCTCCTGCGCGGTGAGGTTGTCGCCCATCGCCACACCCTGCCCCTGCGCCGCCGCTTCCAGCGCCAGACCGGCGTGAGCGAAATACAACTGGCGCTGCGGGCGCAGATCGCCGGCGTGACTGGTGAGCCAGGCGGTCCAGGTCTTGCCGTCCTGATCGTCATGCAGCAGGCAGTGGCGCGCCAGGTCTTTCGGGGTTTTCAGAGTGCCCTGGTTGAACAGCCCCGGGCTGCATACCGGGAAGAATTGCAGCGCCGGCAACGGCCGTACGAAGTAGGCGCTGCTGTCCACCGGGCCGGTGCCGTAGGTGATCGCCAGGTCGATGTCTTCGCCCGGCGCGCTGGCGTCGATCGGCTGTTCGTAGAGATGCAGGGTGATGTGCGGATAGCGTGCGTAGAAATCGGTGAGGCGGTTCATCAGCCACTTTTGCGCCAGCTCGGCGGTGACCGCCAGGCGCAACACCGCCAGCGAGGAAGGATCGCGCAGTTCATCGCAGGCCTCGCCGATCAGTTCGAAGGCCTGCTGCAGGCTCTGCATCAGGCGTCCGGCGGCGATGGTCGGGCGGATCTGCCGGCCTTCGCGGATGAACAGCGAGACGCCCAGTTGCTCTTCGAGCTGACGGATCTGGTGGCTGACCGCGCTGTCGGTGACGCACAACTCGGCGGCAGCCCGGCCGAAATGCGCGTGGCGGGCGGCGCATTCGAAGGTTCGCAGGGCGGCCAGTGAGGGGAGTCTTCGCATGGGTTGGGGTGCCTTTTTTTGGGACATGCTGACCGGGCCTTGAGCAGGCGTCCAGTGGCACCGCGTTATCGTTCTTCGCGAGCAAGCCCGCTCCCACACTTTGAAATGCGTTCCCCTGTGGGAGCGGGCTTGCTCGCGAAGGCGTCAACATGATCACCACAAATCTTCTAGGCTCAACCGCACCCACTTCAGCCAACCGGAGGCCCAACATGCACCTCGAAGGCTCCTGCCATTGCGGCGCCGTCACTTTCAGCCTGACCAGCGCCCATCCCTACCCCTATCAACGCTGCTACTGCTCGATCTGCCGCAAGACTCAAGGCGGTGGCGGCTATGCGATCAACCTCGGTGGCGATGCGGCCAGCCTCAAGGTTCAGGGGCGCAAGCACATCAGCATCTACCACGCGAAGATGAAGGAAGCAGGTGAAAAACGTGCCCATCGCAGCACCGCCGAGCGGCATTTCTGCTCACAGTGCGGCAGCGGCTTGTGGCTGTTCAGCCCGGAATGGCCGGAGTTGATTCATCCATTCGCCTCGGCCATCGATACGCCACTGCCGGTGCCGCCGCAGCACACGCATTTGATGCTGGGGTCGAAGGCGCCCTGGGTCGAGGTGGATGCGAAACCCAAGGACAAGCAGTTTGCGGTGTATCCCGAGGAGTCGATTGCGCAGTGGCATGAGCGGTTGGGATTGGTCAAATGAGCAGGGGGTTGTGTTGTGATTGATGGCCCTATCGCGAGCAGGCTCACTCCTACAAGGGAATGCATTCCAAATGTAGGAGTGAGCCTGCTCGCGATAGGGCCCAACCTGTCTACACAAATCAGTCCAGATGCGCCCAGGTCATCCGGAACGACGCCCCACCCCACACTGATTCCCCGACCTCGACCTGCCCGCCATGAGACTGCGACACCCGCCGCACCAGCGCCAGACCCAGGCCGAAACCGCCGGTACGACGGTCGCGACTGGCATCCAGCCGCGAGAACGGCTCGAAGATTTTCTCCCGACCTTCCACCGGCACACCCGGGCCGTCGTCGTTGACCCGCACTTCGTAGTAATCGCCGCTGCGCACCAGCGTCACCTCGACACGGCGCTCGGCATAACGAATGGCGTTGCGCAGCAGATTGATCACTGCGCGCGCCATGAAGCGCGGCTCGATGCGTACGGTGTCGAGCAGGCAATCACCAATCAGCAACTGCACCCCCGCCGCTTCCGCCTCCAGCGCCACGCTGCCGACCACGCTGTCGAGCCAGTTGGCCGCTTGAATGTTTTCGCACTTGATCACCGTCGCGCCGCGCTCGAGGCTGGCGTAGGTCAGCAGCTCGGAGACCATTTCTTCCAGCTCGCCAAGGTCGGCGTACATGTCGGCGATCAGTTCGCGGTTCTGGCTGGCGTCCGGCTGTTGCTTGAGCTGGTCGAGTTCGAACGACAATCGCGCAATCGGCGTGCGCAGTTCGTGGGACACCGCGTTGGTCAGCTCACGCTGATTGGCGATCAAACTCTCGATGCGCGCCGCCATCAGGTTGAAGTGTTCAGCCAGATCGCGAATGTTCGAGCGCTTGGACAGTTGAATGCGCACCGACAGGTCGTTGTCGCCAAAGCGCTCGGCGGCCAGACGCAGTTTTTCCAGATCGCGCCAGTGCGGACGCACCCAGAAAACCAACACACAGCCGATCAGCACGGCGATCATCAAGTAGGCACCGGCAATGTAGAACGGCATCAGGCTGGGTTCGGCGGGCAAGCGAATGCTGAGCAGTTGCGAGCCGCCGTCGATGGCTGAAATGTATTGGGTGTATTTGTCGCGGATCACCAGCAAGCCTTGAGCAAGCTCGGCTTTTTCCTCGTCGCTGAGCGCCAGTTGATCGGCGTCGACCAAGGTCAACCCCAGGCCATAGTGCGGGCGCAGGGCCTGCAATTGTTTTTCACGGGCCGGGCTGTCGAGGTTGCGCAGCAACTCCCCCAGCGTCCAGGCCTGACCACGCACCGCCTCGCGGTTGTAGTCCTGCATCTGATAGTCGAGCAAGGCATCGAACGTACGCTCGACAGTTTGCAGGGCCAGGACCAGGCCCACCGTCATCACCAGAAACAGCCCGAGGAATAACCGCAGCATCTACAGCTCCCACGCGAACGGATTGAACAGATACCCCTTGCCCCACACGGTCTTGATGCACACCGGTTCGCGTGGGTTGTCCTTGAGTTTGTTGCGCAACTTGCTGATGTACACGTCGACGCTGCGGTTGAGCCCGTCAAAAGCGATACCGCGCATGCGATTGAGGATGTCATCGCGGGACAGGGTCTTGCCGGCGGCGCTGGCCAGCAACCACAGCAGCTCGAATTCCATGGTGGTCATTTCGATGATCTCGCCGGCCAGACGCACTTCGCGACAGCTGCGATCGATGCTCAAGCGCCCGAACTCCAGCGCACTGACCACGCCAGCTTCCGGCATCTGCCGCCGCTGCAAGGCGCGCAGCCGAGCGAGCAGTACCGGCGGTTTGATCGGTTTGATCACGTAGTCGTCGGCGCCGGATTCCAGGCCGAGAATATGGTCGAGGTCGTCTTCCTTGGCGGTAAGGATGACAATTGGCGTGTCCGACACGCTGCGGATTTCCCGGCACACGTGCAGGCCGCTCTGCCCCGGCAGCATCAGGTCGAGCACCACCACTTTGGGCTGGAACTCGAGAAACGCGGCCACTGCCAGATCACCGCGATGCACCGCGCGCACCTCGTAGCCATGTTGTTCGAGAAAGTGCGCAATCAACGTGGCCAGACGCTCATCGTCTTCGACCAGCAGGACTTTGCCAAAACCCAGGTTATCCATAACGACCGTCTGCCAACCCATGTGTGAAGTGGGCGACAGTATGGCGGGATTCGTCGGCGAGGCGTTGTTTCGGGCAGCAAAAACCGGCCGCAGGGGCCGGTTTTCGGTGATATTTCATACTCTTAAGAGTTTTTAACAGTTTGTGTTTCAGGCCGCGGCCGGCACACCACTGTGAAAGCGGAATTCTTCATCCGGCGACTCGATCAGCTCCTGCTCGGCCGCACGCACCTTGTCGATCACCTGAGCGATGTCCTTCGCGTCGCCGTACTGGTAAGCCAGTTTCAGATAACCCTGGAAGTGCCGCGCCTCGCTTTTCAGCAGGCCGAAATAGAACTTGCCGAGTTCTTCGTCCAGATGCGGCACCAGCGCTTCGAAACGCTCGCAACTGCGCGCTTCGATAAATGCGCCGACCACCAGGGTATCCACCAGTTTCACCGGCTCATGGCTGCGCACCACTTTGCGCAGGCCCGAGGCGTAGCGCCCGGCGTGCAACTGGCGCAGCTCGATCTTGCGGCGTTTCATGATGCGCATGACTTGTTCGTGGTGCACCAGCTCTTCCCGGGCCAGACGCGACATCATGTTGATCAGGTCGACGTGGGAATGGTACTTGGCAATCAGGCTCAACGCGGTACTGGCGGCCTTGAACTCGCAGTTCTTGTGGTCGATCAGCAGGGTTTCCTGATCGGCCAGTGCCGCCTGGACCCAGGCGTCGGGCGTGCGGCAGCCAAGGAATTCGTGGATTTCGGGAAGGATCATGGGGCTCACGGTAAAAGGTGTACGAGCAAAGGCCGCCGATTATACCGGCCTGCCCGCAGACCACCAGTCGCAGGCGTTGATATGTATCAAGTCGCAGGCGCATGAGCAGCAACTATAGTTGTGCAACGCCGTGCCTTTTCTTTGCTGGAGACTCCGCTCATGCAAGCCATTCGCAGCATTCTGGTGGTCATCGAACCCGAACATTCGGAAAGCCTGGCGCTCAAGCGCGCCAAGTTGATCGCCGGCGTGACCCAGGCCCATCTGCACCTGCTGGTGTGCGACCGCAAGCACGACCACGCCGGCATGCTCGGCGTGCTCAAAGCCGCGCTGCTGGCGGATGGCTACAGCGCGACCACCGAACAGGCGTGGAACGAGAGCCTGCATGAAACCATCATCGATGTGCAGCAGGCCGAAGGCTGCGGGCTGGTGGTCAAGCAGCACTATCCCGACAGTGCGCTGAAAAAGGCCCTGCTGACGCCGGCGGACTGGAAACTGCTGCGGCACTGCCCGACCCCGGTGCTATTGGTAAAAACATCCACTTCCTGGAAAGACCGGGTGATTCTTGCGGCCGTGGACGTGGGCAATGCCGATGGCGAACACCGGCATTTGCACACCACGATCATTGATCACGGCTACGACATTGCCAGCCTCGCCAAGGCGCATCTGCATGTGATCACGGCGCATCCGTCACCCATGCTCTCGGCAGCGGATCCGACCTTTCAACTCAAGGAAACCATCGAGGCGAAATACCGCGAACAGTGCAAGGCGTTTCAGGCCGAGTTCGATGTGGACGACGAACACCTGCACATCGAGGAAGGCCCGGCGGATGTGCTGATTCCGTTCATGGCGCACAAGCTGCAGGCGGCAGTGACCGTGATCGGCACCGTGGCGCGCACCGGGTTGTCGGGCGCACTGATCGGCAATACCGCCGAAGTGGTGCTGGATGCGCTGGAAAGCGACGTGCTGGTGCTCAAGCCGCAGGAGGTTGAGGATCATCTGGTGGAGTTGGCGGTGAAGCATTAAGGACTGCGGCGTTTGAAAGTCAGTCTTCGCGAGCAAGCCCGCTCCCACATTTGGAATGCAATCTCCTGTGGGAGCGGGCTTGCTCGCGAAGCTTTTGATCTTCAGGCGCCAAAGACGTCCTTGAGGAAGCCCGGGGCGATGTAGCGCTGATAATGCGCTTCCGACAGCAGGAAAAATTCCCGATCAATGGCATCGCGCAACGCCGGCAGGTTCCAGTCGCGGAACTCCGGCAACAACACCATCCCGTAGGCTTCCAGATTAATGATCACCCGCGCCCCGCGCGCAATCAGCTGATAGGCCCAGCAATATTCCGACTGATGCGGCACGAAGCGGATCTTGCGCTGTTCCAGCTGCTGGCGCAGGCGCGCCGGATCGAAGATCTCGACCTTGCTCGCCATCACTTGTGACAGCAATTGCTCCAGACGCAACCACACCGCACGCTTTTCCTCCTCGCCGTAACCATTCCAGTGGATCACTTCGTGGTGGAAACGCTTGCAGCCACGGCACACCAGATCTCCGTAAACAGTGGAGCAGAGGCCGACGCAGGGGGTCTTGATGGTCTGATTGGGCATAAATTGGCAAAACACTGAAACGCGGAACAGGCCGGCATGTTAGCCCTTTGTCGGGCATTGATCACCCCTCAAACGTCAGGGGCAAGCGCTGGCTCGCGGTTTGCCTCGCCCGCGCACAACGCCACCAAAGTCCAATAGAGCGCGACTTACCTTTAAATTTTTTTTGCCGTAGAATCAGCCAGCCTTTTAAGGCGCCAATGTCCGTTAGAAGCTGTTTTCAAAGCGTCACGAGCACAGTCGTTCCTTCAGAGCGGTGTTGGCGAAGGGTTTTTCCAGCGGGGAAAAGCCCAACGCCAACCCTCATCAGCTCCCCGTTCTGCAGGCGTAAAACTTTGAAAGCAGCTTCTGTAAGGAATTGCCGGTAATTCTGGCCAAACGACCCACAACGTCGTGCGGTGCATGAGTACGGCAATTTCGGGATGAGCGTCCCGGACACCCATTTGGGACCACTGATGAGGGTAATAACTGTGCTTGAAGCCTACCGCAAACATATCGAAGAGCGTGCAGCCCTGGGTATCGTTCCCCAGCCGCTTAACGCCGAACAAACTGCAGGCCTGGTCGAGCTGCTGAAGAATCCTCCGGCTGGCGAAGAAGCTTTCCTCGTTGACCTGATCACCAATCGCGTACCACCAGGAGTGGACGAAGCCGCTTACGTCAAAGCCGGTTTCCTGTCGGCCCTGGCCAAAGGCGAAGTCACCTCCCCTCTGCTGGACAAGAAGCGCGCTGTAGAACTGCTCGGCACCATGCAGGGCGGCTACAACATCGTGACTCTGGTTGAACTGCTGGACAACGCCGAGCTGGCGCCAGTGGCTGCCGAAGAACTCAAGCACACCCTGCTGATGTTCGATGCCTTCCACGACGTGGCTGAAAAAGCCAAGAACGGCAACGTTCACGCCAAGGCCGTGCTGCAATCCTGGGCTGACGGCGAGTGGTTCAAGAAACGCCCTGTCCTGGCCGACAAGATCAGCCTGCGCGTATTCAAGGTCACCGGCGAAACCAACACCGACGACCTGTCCCCGGCACCAGACGCCTGGTCGCGTCCTGACATCCCGCTGCACGCCCTGGCCATGCTGAAAATGGCCCGTGACGGCATCGTTCCGGACGAGCAAGGCAAGACCGGCCCGATGAAGCAGATCGAAGAAATGCGCGGTCAAGGCTTCCCGATCGCCTACGTCGGTGACGTGGTCGGTACCGGTTCCTCGCGTAAATCGGCAACCAACTCGGTGCTGTGGTTCTTCGGCGACGACATCCCTTACGTGCCGAACAAGCGCGCTGGCGGTTTCTGCTTCGGCAGCAAAATCGCTCCGATCTTCTACAACACCATGGAAGATGCCGGCGCACTGCCAATCGAGTTCGACGTGTCGAACATGAACATGGGCGACGTGATCGACCTGTACCCGCACGCTGGCAAAGTTTGCAAGCACGGTACCGACGAAGTCATCACCACCTTCGAAATGAAGACCCCTGTGCTGCTGGACGAAGTCCGTGCCGGCGGTCGTATTCCGCTGATCATCGGCCGTGGCCTGACCGAAAAGGCTCGCGCCGAACTGGGTCTGCCGGCATTCGATCTGTTCAAGAAGCCTGAAGCACCGGCTGAAAGCACCAAGGGCTTCACCCTGGCGCAGAAAATGGTCGGCAAGGCGTGCGGTCTGGCAGAAGGCCAAGGCGTTCGTCCTGGCACCTACTGCGAACCGAAAATGACCACCGTGGGCTCTCAGGACACCACCGGTCCGATGACCCGTGACGAACTGAAAGACCTGGCGTGCCTGGGCTTCTCCGCTGACCTGGTGATGCAGTCCTTCTGCCACACCGCGGCGTATCCGAAGCCGATCGACGTGACCACCCACCACACCCTGCCTGACTTCATCATGACCCGCGGCGGCGTTTCCCTGCGTCCGGGCGATGGCATCATCCACTCGTGGCTGAACCGCATGCTGCTGCCGGACACCGTAGGTACCGGTGGTGACTCGCACACCCGTTTCCCGATGGGCATCTCGTTCCCGGCCGGTTCCGGTCTGGTCGCGTTCGCCGCTGCCACCGGTGTCATGCCGCTGGACATGCCGGAATCGATCCTGGTGCGCTTCAAAGGCAAAATGAAACCTGGCATCACCCTGCGTGACCTGGTTCATGCCATTCCTTACTTCGCCATCCAGAACGGTCTGCTGACCGTCGAGAAGAAAGGCAAGAAAAACGCCTTCTCCGGCCGCATCCTGGAGATCGAAGGCCTGGAAGGTCTGACCCTGGAGCAGGCGTTCGAACTGTCCGACGCCTCGGCCGAACGTTCGGCTGCCGGTTGCACCATCAAGCTGTCGAAAGAGTCGATCACCGAGTACCTGCAGTCCAACATCACCCTGCTGCGCTGGATGATCGGCGAAGGCTACGGCGATGCACGCACCCTGGAACGTCGCGCGCAAGCGATGGAAGCCTGGATTGCCAACCCTGAGCTGATGGAAGCCGATGCCGACGCCGAATACGCCGAAGTCATCGAAATCGATCTGGCCGACATCAGCGAGCCGGTACTGTGCGCGCCGAACGATCCGGACGACGCCCGTCTGCTGTCCAGCGTGGCTGGCGAGAAGATCGACGAAGTGTTCATCGGTTCGTGCATGACCAACATCGGTCACTTCCGCGCTGCCGGTAAACTGCTGGATCAGGTCAAAGGTCAGCTGCCAACCCGTCTGTGGCTGTCGCCGCCGACCAAGATGGACGCTCACCAACTGACCGAAGAAGGCTACTACGGCATCTACGGCAAGGCCGGCGCACGCATGGAAATGCCAGGCTGCTCGCTGTGCATGGGTAACCAGGCACGCGTTGAGCCGAACAGCACCGTGGTCTCGACTTCGACCCGTAACTTCCCGAACCGTCTGGGCGACGGCGCGAACGTCTACCTGGCTTCGGCCGAGCTGGCGTCCGTGGCTTCGATCCTGGGTCGCCTGCCGACCGTCGAGGAGTACATGGAATACGCTGGCAAGATCGACAGCATGGCGGCCGATGTCTACCGCTACCTGTCCTTCGACCAGATCGCCGAGTTCCGTGAAGCTGCTGCGAACGCCAAGATTCCGGTCGTTCAAGCCTAACGTTACAAAGCAATAGAAAACGCCGCCCATCGTGAGATGCGCGGCGTTTTTTTATGCCTTGGAATACCGTCCCCTGTAGGAGTGAGCCTGCTCGCGATAGCGGTGTGTCAGATACATTTGTATCGACTGACACACCGCTATCGCGAGCAGGCTCACTCCTACAGGGGGGTTAAGTGTTGAGTTTGAGGGCTTGCCGGACCGCGCCATCAACGCTCAGCCCGCTAAGCGTCACGCCATTTGCTTGCACTTCAGGCAACACCTCCAGCACCGCCAGCGCCTCATGCTTGAGTCGCGCCAGAATCAGGCGCTTGCCCTCCTGATGCACCCGTAGGAAGAACTCCTGGATCGCCTCGATGCTGGTGCCGTCCAGATCCGGGGTTTCCTCCAGACTGAGAATCACCGTGTGCAGCGCCACGTCCGAATGACGAATCAAGTGCAAAGCTGCACCAAGAACTCGCTCGACGTTAGCAAAGAACAACGCCTCACTGGGCCGCACAATCAGCACTCCCGGCTCAGTCACCGCCGTTGGGTGACGCTGCAGATCGACAAAATCATGCCCGCCGTCGATCCGACCGAGCACCTGAATGTCCGCCGCCGACATCTGTTTGAGCATCAGCAACACGCTGATGGCCACCGACACCAGCAAGCCGTCGAGAATGCCCAGCACCAACACCGCCCCCACCGCGCACAACACCAGCACCCGATCCCGGCGCCAGACGAAATAGCGCCCCAGCGGCTGCAGACTCAAGCCCCGCGCCAGCGCATGAACCACGATGGCCGCCAGAATCGGCTCCGGTGTCAGGGCGATCCACGGCAGCACCGTCAGCACGATCACCAGCACCACCAGCGCCGCCACCCCACCGGCCCAGCGAGAAGTCGCGCCAGCGGCCTCGTTCGCCGACGTTGCCGAATACCCGGCCCCCGCCGGCATGCCATGGAACAATCCGGACAACAAGTTCGCTGCGCCGAGCGCCAGCAGATCGCGGTTGGAGGTCACACGATCACCGTGCTTGAGGGCGAACGAACTGATCGAGCCGTACGACTCGGCGTACAGAATCATCACCAGCGCAAACCCCACCTCCCCCAGCCGCAGCCAGTCGGCAAACGGCAGCACCGGCAGGCTTGGCACCTCCAGGCTCAGGTCGATCAAGCCAATCATGTTCACGCCATACGCCGGAAGGTTCAGCCATTGCCCGGCCACAATGCCGATCACCACCACCAGCAAACCGCCAGGCACCCGTGGAAAACGCGAGAACAGTCCCAACAGCACCAGCGCCACCGCTGCGACAGCCGCCGCCGACCAGTTCCATTGCGGCAGTTGTTCGAGCAGTTGCGGGGCGAAGCGCACCAGATTGGCATCGGTCAGATGCACACCGACCACACTGGCGACCTGCTTGAGGATGATGGTCAGCGCGAGGCCGAAGGCGAAGCCGCGCAGCACCGGTTTGGCGATAAACGCAGTGACGCTGCCGAAACGAAAGATCCCCGCCAGCAAGAACAGCCCACCGGTGACCAGCACCAACCCGACCGCCAGCGTCGCGCGTAGCTGCGGGTCGCCATTGGCCATGGTCGCGGTGGCCGCCGCCAGCACCGCCGCTGACGAAGACGTGGCCGAGACAATGGCAAAGCGGCTGGTGCCAAACAACCCATAGCACAGCAACCCGGCAAACAGCGCAATCACCCCGGCCTGGGGCGCCAGTGCGGCGATGGTCGAATAGGCGACCGCTTCGGGTAATAGCAGACCGGCAATCGACAGACCGGCGAGGATATCCTGCCAGCGATTGGGTGGCTCTACAGATTGGGGCGCGCTCGACAATCCACTGTCTCCAGACGAAAAAAAGCCGCTGTGCGTATCACGCACAGCGGCCACTGTAGCTGAGTCTCTGGCGCTTTGGCTTACGCCGTCAGCGAATAAATCACCGCCGAAATGGCCACCAGACCGACCAGGGTAACGAATACGTTCGACGCCTGACCGCGATAGCGCGCCATCGCCGGTACTTTACGAATCGCGTACATCGGCATCAGGAACAGGATCGCCGCAATCACCGGACCGCCGACGGCCTCGATCATCCCGAGAATGCTCGGGTTCAGGGTTGCAACGATCCAGCACACCACCAGCATGAACGCCGCGACTATGCGATCCAGCGCTTTGGCGCCCGGACGCTTGCCGCTCTTGACGATCAGGCCCTTGAGGCCTTCGCTGGCACCGATGTAGTGGCCGAGAAACGACTTGGAAATCGCCACAAAGGCAATCAACGGCGCCGCGAAGGCGATGGCCGGGTTGCTGAAGTGGTTGGCCAGGTACGACAGGATCGACAGATTCTGCGCCTTGGCTTCGGCCAGTTGTTCCGGCGACAGGGTCAGCACGCAACTGAAGACGAAGAACAGCACCATCACCACCATCAGCAGGTGGGCGCGGCAGAGGATCTGCGAGCTGCGCTGCTCCGCATTGGCACCGTAACGACGCTTCTGGTCCACCGCGAAGGCCGAGATGATCGGCGAGTGGTTGAACGAGAACACCATCACCGGAATCGCCAGCCACAGTGTGTGCAGCAGTGCCGACGGTGCCGGCACTTGCGAAGCGGTGGTGAGAATGCCGCCATTCCAGTGCGGAATCAGGTACACCGCGAGGAACAGCAACGCGACGATGAACGGATACACCATCAGGCTCATCGCCTTGACGATCGCCTGCTCGCCGCAACGCACCACGGCCAGCAGGCCGAGGATCAGCACGAACGACAGCAGCGCGCGCGGTGGCGGGGTGATGTGCAGTTGGTGTTCGAGGAAGCTGGCGACCGTGTTGGTCAGGCCGACGCTGTAGATCAGCAGGATCGGGAAGATGGCGAAGAAGTACAGCAGGGTGATCAGCGCGCCGGCCTTGATGCCGAAATGCTGCTCGACCACCTCGGTGATGTCGGCGCCTTCGCGACCGGAGAGCACGAAGCGGGTCAGGCCGCGGTGAGCGAAGAATGTCATCGGGAAGGCCAGCAGCGCGAGGATCACCAGCGGCCAGAAGCCACCCAGACCCGCGTTGATCGGCAAAAACAGGGTACCGGCGCCAATGGCCGTCCCGAACAGTCCCAACATCCACGTGGTGTCATGGCGATTCCAGCTCGACAGTTCAGCTGGTGCTGCCGCTTCATAGCGTGCGTCGACGCTATTGGCCTGATCATTCATCCGGTCGGATCTCCGCATTCCGGTCACTTGCCACTCGGTCAGGACGCGTCGGAAAAAACCGACAGACATGCTCCGGCCGAAACAGGGGCGCGATTCTCCGCGATAAATGAGCAGAAGCAAAGACTTAGCTGAGGAATGGTTGTACGGAGCAGATCAGCGGGTTGTCGTTTTCGGGAAAATGGCTGTCGGCTCCGGATACGTGAGATGTCGTTTTCCGGCAAGTTTCAATGTAATACGAGCGGGAAGACTTGATCAGATTGATCGAGCCAGCATGAATCCGAGTGACATGCAAAACAGGCCGAACACCAGCATTCCCCAGATTGGGTACATATCGCCCTTGTTTTTAATGCGCATTTTTTCAACGTCCTCATCGTATTCTCGATCTGCCCGTTCAATCATGGCCTGACGGTCAAATGTACTCATGGTGATTTCCTTTTTTAGAGAGGGGTCTGAATGGTACAAACGCAAACACTTAAACCTTGAGTGAAAGTCCTACTACGGCTGCTGTTGCGGTCAACACCCCAGTGACTACCGCAAACGGATAAAAATACGTATCCCACCTCAACTTCTTTTCTTCCGCTATAAGCTTTTTTCTCTCGGCCGCCAGTTTCCGTATTTCACTCATTATCCTTTCGAGTTCCAGGTGTTCTCGATTGTTTTGAAGCATTTGCCTTCCTTGGCTGTTGGTAGTCACTGCCCAAGCTACTTTGTGCCTCCATGATTTCGCGTTCATCACCATTCCGGTAGCAGACGCATCCGCCAAATTCGTAGGCAAAATCCGCGAAAAACGTAGGTAGCCTCGTACAAAAACAGCGGCGAGCTCATCACCCCACACTTTCAATCTGGCCGACATGTTCTAGCGTGAGATCAGTCCCCTGCCTCACGGAGTCTCTGCCCATGCCCCTCGTCCGCGTCGAAATCAAAAAACACTCTGACCCCACCTTCGCCAAACGCATCGGCGAGCAGATCTACGCCGCCATGCGCAGCACCATCAACGTGCCGGAGCACGACAACTTCCAGATCCTCAACGAGCACGACGGCGAGCATTTCATCTTCGACCCGCAGTACCTGGGCATCCAGCGCAGCGATCGGTTGGTGATCATCCAGATCACCCTCAATGAAGGCCGGACGCTGGAGCAGAAAAAAGCCCTGTACCAGACCATCGCGCACAACCTGAACACCCAACTGGGCATCCGCCTGGAAGACGTGTTCATCAATCTGGTGGAAGTCAAAAAGGAGAATTGGTCGTTCGGCAACGGCATCGCTCAATACGCCAGTTGACAGCCCTTCGCCGCCGCCAGCATGATCGGCGGCATGAACCTTCGCCCGCTGCACCTCACCCGTACCACCACGACCGCCACCGGCGGGTCGTGGTGTTGCTGCCTGAGGTGAATCCAGCGCAGTGAACCCAAGGCCCCGCCAGCAATGGACGGGGCCTTGTTGTTTCTCCCGTCCGTGCGGCTTTTGCAGCCCTCAAGGAGAAACATCATGTCCGCAGCATTGTTGATCATCGATATGCAGGTCGGTCTGTTCCATGGCCCGGAAAAACCCCATGACGGGGAGCGCGTGCTCGCCAACATCCAGCAGCTGATCCGCCAGGCACGCCAGCAACACGTGCCGATCTACGCCGTACGCCACACCGGCCCGACAGGTTCGCCGATTGCCGCCGGCAGCCCCTTCTGGCAATTGCTGCCGGAACTTGACCTGAATGCCGAGTCCGACCACGTGTTCGACAAGTCCCGACCCAACGCCTTCCATGGCACCGATCTGGCGCAGCAGCTCAACGCTAATCAGATCGACGACCTTTACCTGGTCGGCATGAAAACCCAGTTCTGCATCGACGCCACCTGCCGTGTCGCTGCGGATCTTGGCTTCAAGCCGTTGCTGGTGGCCGACGCCCACACTTGCATGGACACCCCCGCATTACCCGCCCACATCATCATCGAGCACCATAACGCCACCCTCGGCGGAGCATTTGCACGGCTGATCAACAGCGCCGACGTGAGCTTCTGACGAAGCGTCCGCGCGCTCCCCGTTTCAGCTCCTACACTGGCTGAAGCGGGGCTGCGGCCACCATTGCCAAACCGCTCTGGAATCAGCACTCTGACAAGACTTTCGCGACCACACCGTCATAGATCACAGGAGCCGCGCAATGCCCGCCACCGTTCTGGTACTGGTTGAAACCATCAATGACTATTTGCCGATTCTCGAGCATCAGGGCTTTCATCTGATCCTCGCACCAACCCCTGCCGAACGTGCGCAAGCCATCGCCAGCCACGGCGCACGGATCGACGCGGTGCTGACCCGTGGCCCGCTGGGACTGACCGCTGAGGAAATCGCCGCCCTGCCGGCGCTGAAAATCATCACCGTGATCGGCGCCGGTTATGAACACGTTGACCTGCAGGCTGCCAGCGATCGCGGGATCACCGTGACCAATGGTGCCGGGGTCAACGCCTCGTCGGTGGCCGATCATGCGATGGCGATGCTGTTGGCGCTGGTGCGCGACATTCCGCGCTGCGACGCGGCGGTGCGCCGGGGTGAATGGCCGAAGATCATGCGCCCGTCGCTGGCCAATAAACGCCTGGGCATTCTCGGCCTGGGCGCGGTGGGCATGCCGATTGCCAAACGTGCTCACCTCGGTTTCGACATGCAGATCAGTTACCACAACCGTCAGTTGCGCAGTGATGTGCCCTATACGTTCTGCTCGACGCCGACCGAACTGGCGCGGGCCTCGGACTTTCTGATCGTCGCCACGCCGGGCGGGATTGGCACCCAGCATCTGGTGACTCGCCCGGTGCTCGACGCCCTTGGCCCGAACGGTTTCATCGTCAACATCGCGCGGGCCAGTGTGATCGCCACCGCTGAGCTGATCAGCGCCCTTGAGCAACGGCGGATTGCCGGCGCCGCACTGGACGTGTTCGATCACGAACCGAAGGTGCCGGATGCGCTGAAAACCCTGAGTAATGTGATTCTCACGCCACACGTCGCCGGCCTGTCACCCGAGGCCACCCAAGGCACGGTGGAACTGGTGGGAAAAAACCTCGTGGCGTTCTTCTCAGGGCAACCGGTGCTGACGCCCATCGCCCTGCCCCCCAGGCTCAACAACCAGCGCGTGCATTGAAAAGAGCCGGCAGCGCCCTGCTGCCGTACCTATTCGAAACGCTGATTATCCTGCAACACGCTAACCTATAAGACCGCTGCGCGCTTGTGGCCGCCCGAGTGCGCCATTAGATTAGCCAATGATGTCTGGCCTCCAAAATAAGCAGAAGGGATAAGCATGGCGCTTACTGACCAGTCCACCCGGATCCGCTCTGGCGAAGAACTCGATGCCAGCCTGATCGATCCATACTTGAAGGCGCACATTCCGGACCTGACCGGCACCCCGCAGATCAGCCAGTTCCCCGGCGGTGCGTCGAACCTGACTTACCTTCTGGAATACCCGCAGCAGGAGTTCGTGCTGCGCCGGCCGCCGTTCGGCCACAAGGCCAAATCCGCCCACGACATGGGCCGCGAATTCCGCATCCTCAATCAACTGCGCGACGGTTTCCCCTACTGCCCGAAAGCCTACGTGCACTGCACCGACGAGTCGGTGATCGGTGCCGAGTTCTATGTGATGGAACGGGTCAAGGGCATCATCCTGCGCTCCGACCTGCCGCCAGAACTGGGCCTCGATGCAGCGAAAACCGAAGCGCTGTGCAAGAGCTTCATCGACCGTTTCGTCGAACTGCACCGGGTTGACTACAACGCCTGCGGCCTCGGCGATCTGGGCAAGCCGGAAGGCTACGTCGCCCGCCAGATCAAGGGCTGGAGCGAGCGCTACGAAAAAGCCCTGACCCCGGACGCGCCGCACTGGGAGAAAGTCAAAGCCTGGCTCAACGACAAGATGCCGGCCGACCATCCGACCTCGAGCATCGTCCACAACGACTATCGCTTCGACAACGTGATCCTCGACCCGAACAACCCGATGCAGATCATCGGCGTGCTTGACTGGGAACTGACTACCCTCGGCGATCCGCTGATGGATCTGGGCAACACCCTCGCCTACTGGATTCAGGCCGATGATCCGGCACCGGTGCAACTGATGCGCCGCCAGCCGAGCCACGCCCCGGGCATGCTGACCCGCCGCGAATTCGTCGATTACTACGCCGAACGCTCGGGCATCCAGATCGACAATTTCGACTTCTACTACACCTACGGCCTGTTCCGTCTGGCCGGCATCGTGCAGCAGATCTACTACCGCTTCTACCACGGCCAGACCCAGGACAAACGCTTCGCGCAGTTCATTCACATGAACAAACTGCTGGAGCACATGAGCCTGCAGGTCATTGCGAAATCGAGCCTCTGACGGCCCACACCAAGGAACCTTTATGTCCAAGACTCAGTTGTTCGACCTCGACGGCAAAATCGCATTCGTCTCCGGCGCCAGCCGTGGCATCGGTGAAGCCATCGCCAAACTGCTGGCCCAGCAAGGCGCCCACGTGATCGTCTCGAGCCGCAAGCTCGAAGGCTGCCAGCACGTCGCCGACGCGATCATTGCCGCCGGCGGCAAGGCCACCGCGGTGGCCTGCCACATTGGTGAAATGGAACAGATCAGCCAGGTCTTCGCCGGGATCAAGGAACAGTTCGGTCGCCTCGATATTCTGGTGAACAACGCGGCGACCAACCCGCAGTTCTGCAACGTGCTGGACACCGATCTGGGTGCGTTCCAGAAGACTGTCGACGTGAACATCCGTGGCTACTTCTTCATGTCGGTTGAAGCCGGCAAGCTGATGCGCGAGAACGGTGGCGGCAGCATCATCAACGTCGCCTCGATCAACGGGATTTCACCGGGCGTGTTCCAAGGCATCTACTCGGTGACCAAGGCCGCCGTGATCAACATGACCAAAGTCTTCGCCAAGGAATGCGCGCAATTCGGCATCCGCTGCAACGCCTTGCTGCCGGGCCTGACCGACACCAAATTCGCTTCGGCCTTGGTGAAGAATGACGCGATCCTCAAGCAGGCACTGACGCAGATCCCGCTCAAGCGCGTGGCCGACCCGAGTGAAATGGCCGGGGCGGTGCTGTATCTGGCAAGTGATGCATCGAGCTACACCACCGGGGTTTCGCTGAATGTGGACGGTGGGTTCCTGTCCTGATCTCTCTGACAACCCTGTGGGAGCGGGCTTGCTCGCGAAGTCGGAGTGTCAGGCAGCATTGCCTTGAATGACACACCGCATTCGCGAGCAAGCCCGCTCCCACAGGGGTTATCCGTAAGACAGTGACTTTGGGTAATTGCCTGACAAAGTGCACCGGCAAGCACCCCTACAGCACTACTGCGTGACACACCGGGTGGTGGTGATATGCCGAGTGACCTGCTCGTCAACATACATATCGCCCGACACCTGAGTGTTTTCCAGGGTCTGACAGGTACGCACCGGCGGTGGTGGCGGTGCAGCAGGAGGCGGTGGCGGAGGACTGGCGCAGCCGCTCAATAGCGCGACAGAGAAAGCCAGCGACAACGGCAGATACACGCGTTTCCCAGGATTATTCATAGGACGACCCGCGATGAATGGAAGAGCCACTTCCGCAATCGCGCACGAATACCGCGCATGACGGAAGACCTGACCACTCATTCTTTATAGCCGACCACCCTGTAAGCGCCAGTGAAATGGAGGGGGATAAGAGAATTGGCTGTCGATTTTGCGGGGAGTAAATCTGTGTGGGAGGGGTACATCAACAAGAATTTTTTTGACTGGAAGGCCGCCATCGCTGGCAAGCCAGCTCCCACAGGGGTTGAGTATTCCTGACTGAAATGGGTCAGCTGTCAGGCCGCCTTCGCGAGCAAGCCCGCTCCCACAGTTGGGCCGGGTGCATCAGCAAAAAATTGGTCGGCTGTCAGGCCGCCATCGCCAGCAGGCTGACTCCTGCAATTCAGAGAGCGAGCCCCCCATGCGGCGAAGCCGCCCCACTCAACACAATGAGCGTTAGCTCGAGTACCGCTTTTGATCTGAGGGCCCGTCGGCAGGCTGAGTGGAGGGATTTGTCCGGGGGTGGGAGCGCAGCGACCGTTTGGCGCAGCCAAACACAGCGAGAGGAGGTGCAGCGAAGCAAACCGTAGGCGCTGCCCCCCGGATGAATCCCGCAGCGAAGGAACCCGAGCCTAAGCGAGGGCCGAACGTCAGGGCACAGACCTTTTGGTTACTTTTGGCTGGGCCGGCTTCCGGGCGTTTGCCAAAAGTGACCCGCCGTAAGGGCGGAACCCTAATCAGCAACACCCGCAGCAACGGATATACACCCAAAACAAACCAACACCAAAACCCTAGGCCATATCCGGATCCCGAGCAGCCCGCAAAGAATTGCTCTCCAACTCATACCGCAACTCATCAACCAACGCCGCCACAGCCTCCGGCGTACGCAACGCATTGAGCTTCAACCCGCTGATCACCAGATCCACCTGCCCCGAATCCGGGTGATACAACTTCACCGTCAGCGAATGATCCCCATCCACTGAACACTCGCACGCCAAGGGCGAAAAACTCTGTTCGAGGCTGGCGCGCAACTGCGCAAGATTCATCATGGAGCCTGTTCCTTTAGCTGTTTCGAAGGGAGACGATCCCAAGCCAAACAGGCTCGTATCGCACCCCAACAGACTAAGAACTGCCCTATCTCACCAGAACCTGCATTTGCACCGCATCAGCTAGTGCATTTGCACCTACCGCTGACCCTTCGCGCCGCGCTCGCCAGAAAACAGACCACGCTCCCGCGCCCAGACAATCGCCTCGCTGCGACTGTGTACATCAAGCTTGGAATACACGGTCGCCACATGATTGCGCACGGTATTCGGCGCGAGTTTCAGGCGGGCGGCGATCTCCTTGTCGGCCAGGCCTTCGCAGATCAGCCCCAGCACGTCGCGCTCACGCGCCGTCAGGTCAGTGAACGACACGCTCGGCAGTTGCGGCGAGTTGACTTTCTTCACATTGGCCAGTTTTTCGATCAGCGTCCGGCTGAACCACGAAGCATCCTTCATCACCTCTTCAATCGCCGCCACCAGCTCCAGCTCGGTGCGCTTGCGCTCGGTGATGTCCATCAGCACCAGCAGATAGCACGGCGTGTCCTGAATATTCACGGTGTCCGCAGACACCGCGCACTCCAGCAGATCCGCGTCCTTCTTGCGCACCCGCACATCGACCCGATCCACTCGTCCGCTTTTCGCCAAGGCGGTCAGCAGTCGGGCCCGCGCACCATCGTCGTCAATGAAATTCAGCTGCGTCACGGTTTTGCCGACGACGTCGTCACTCTCGTACGCCAGGGTGTCGAGGAACGCCTGATTGACATCGATCACCTGCTGTTCGTCGGCGGTACAGATCAGAATCGGCACCGGAGTCAGGCGGAACGCCTTGGCAAAGCGCTCTTCGCTCTGACGCAGCGCCACCTCGGCCTTGTGGCGCAGCTCCATGTCGACGAAAGAAAACAGCATGCAATCCTCATCATTGAGCACCAACGGTTGCCCGGCGACGATCACTTGCTTGCTGCCGCCATCGGGCAGGCGCAATTGAGCCTGCATCTGCGGAATGGTCGCCACATCGCGCAGGCGCTGGATCGCCAGATCCTTTTGCTCGGCCTGCTCGAAGATGTCGATTTCATAGGCCGAGGTGCCGATCACCTGCTCACGGGTGTAACCGGTCATCTCCAGAAACCCCGGATTGACCTTGATGTAGCGCAAATCGCTGAGGCGGCAGATCACCGCCGGCGCCGGGTTGGCATTGAAGGTCTTTTCGAAGCGCTGCTCGGCGTTCGCCCAATCGGTGACATCGCTCATGATCAGCACCAGTGACTCCGGCTGCCCTTCGCGATCAGTCAGGATCATGCTGCGCACGCTGTGCACCCAGACGTGCTCGGGATCATTCACGGCAGACACTTCGATCAGCACGTCGTTGAAGGCTTCGCAGCGTGCGGCGCGGCTGATCGGATAGTGTTCCGGGGGCACCGTATGATTGTTGCGATAGCGCAGGCTGAAGCGCTTGGCATACTCATCGGCATTAGTGCCCAGCTCACCGATCCGGCTGACACCGTGCATCGCCAGCGCCGCCTCATTGGCCCAGAGGATGCTCTGATCGAGCTCCAGCAGAATCACCCCGTCGGACAGCCCGGCGATGATCTGCTGCAGCTGGCGACGGTTGGTTTCAGTGGTCAGGACTTCCTGGCTCATTGGATCTCCACAGGGAATTCGCGTGTGAAGATTACGACCGCAGGCGTTCGTGATCGTGCCGAACTCTTCAACAACACCACAAATCCCTGTAGGAGTGAGCCTGCTCGCGATAGCGGTCTGTCAGCCACATCAACTCTGACTGACACACTGCTATCGCGAGCAGGCTCACTCCTACAGGGGATCAATGGTGATCTGAAGTTTCCACCAACTCCCGCAACGTATCGAGAAACAACCTGAGCACCGGCGAAGCATCGTCAGCGCGGTAAGTCGCATACAACGGCACCTCCGGCAGCGCCGGTGTCAGCTTGCGAAACACCAACCCAGCCGGGGCCAACTGCTCGATAGAAGCAGGCAGCAGCGCCACCCCGAAACCGGCGCGCACCAGACTGAGCAAGGTCTGCACCTCGATCACCTGCTGGCGGATCTGCGGGGTGAATCCGGCCTGAATGCAGCACTGATAAAGGAAGTTGGCGAACCGCGACTGCTTCAGTTCCAGCGCGACAAACGGTTCCTGTGCCAGATCCGCCGGGGCCAGAAGCTCGCGGCTGGCCAGCGGATGATCGGCCGGCATCACCACATGAATCGGCTCGTAGATCAACAACTCGTTGCGCAGCAACGGATCGTCATAACCCACGCGAAACACGCAGGCGTCGATACGTTTTTCCTTCAACGCCTTGACCTGCGCCGCCGGGGTCATTTCATGCAGGCGCCAGTTCACCTGCGGATAGCGCTCGCGAAACAGGTGCAGGGCTCTGGGCAGCACGCCGACCATCACCGAGCTGATCATGCCGATTTCCAGCTCGCCAAGCTGCCCGCGCCCGGTCTGGCGCGTCAGGTCCAGCGCCCGTTCCAGTTGTTCGAACACCAGCGGCGCCTGCTCCTTGAGCATCTGCCCCGCCGCTGTCAGTTCGACCCGGTGGTGACTGCGCTCGAACAACGGCGTGCCCAGCTCCTCCTCCAGCAGGCGAATCTGCTGGCTCAGCGGTGGCTGGCAGATGTGCAAACGCTCCGCCGCCCGACCGAAATGCAGCTCATCGGCCAGGGCCATGAAGTACCGCAGCAGGCGCAGGTCCATGGCGCTTACCCCGGACTCAGCGGCGTTGAGCGCTGGCGCACGCCGGTCAGCGCAAACAAGGCGTTGGCAATCGCCGGCGCCACCGACGGACTTCCCAACTCGCCTACGCCACCGGGCTTGCCCGGCTCGCCATCCAGCACCACGATATCGGTGGCCGGCATGTCCGACATGCGGGTCACGCGGTAGTCGTGGAAATTGCTCTGCACCACCCTGCCCTGTTGAATGTCGAGGCGATCAAACAACGCATGGCCCAAGCCCCACATCAGTCCGCCGTAGATCTGCTCCTCGACCCCGCCCGGCGACACCGCCAGACCGCAATCGACCACGCAGGTCAGCTTCTCGACTTTCGACTTGCCATCGACCGTCGCGACCCGCGCCACCACCGCGATAAAACTGGTGTAACCCTGATTGGTCGCAATCCCCAACGCAGTGCCGGGCGGTAACGGCTGGCCCCATCCGGCGCGTTCGGCAGCCTGTTTCAGCACCGCCACATGCCGTGGCCGCTCCTGCATGTTGGCCAGACGGAACGCCAGCGGATCCGCGCCTGCCGCATGGGCCAGTTCGTCCATGAAACTCTCGACGGCGAACACATTGGGAATAAAGCTCACCGAGCGATACCAGCCGCTGGGCACATGGCTTTCGTGCTTGACCCAGTTCAACTCCAGGTGCGGCGGACGGTAGGCGAAGTCCCACGCGGTGATCGCTTCGGTGGTGCTGTAATCCATGTGATCCGGGCGTTCGAAATAGCCCGGCTCCCACTGCTCCGGCGAGGCCGGTGACACCGCGTGCAGTTGCAG
This sequence comes from Pseudomonas sp. S150, assembly GCF_004526365.1. NCBI lineage: Bacteria > Pseudomonadati > Pseudomonadota > Gammaproteobacteria > Pseudomonadales > Pseudomonadaceae > Pseudomonas > Pseudomonas sp. S150. The sequence goes on along the minus strand of NZ_CP038207.1, from coordinate 3,134,211 downwards.
TGCGTTGAGTTTGCCTTGGGCATCCAGCGCGCCTCTGACCCGGTGCAGCGTCGCCGGGTGATTGAACAGTGCGTGCATTTCATCTTCGCGACTGTTCAGTAATTTCACCGGCACACCCATCTGCTGCGCCAGATACGCCACCTCGAACAACCAGTATTTGGCCTCCCGCGCGCCGAAGCTGCCGCCGGACACCAGCTCATTGATGGTGACCTTGTCCTTGGCGATGCCGCATACGGTTTGCGCCGCTTCCAGCGCCGACGACGGCACCTGCACGCCGCCCCAATAGGTGATTGCGCTGTCCTGCACGTGCGCGGTGATGCAGATTGGTTCCAGCGGGTTCTGCACCTTGTACGGCATGCGGTAATCGGCTTCGATCAGCTTCGCCGCGTGCGGCCATTGCGCGCCGACATCGCCATGCGTCATGGCTTTGATGGTTTGGCTGTTCGGGTCGGAAATAGCGGCAGCCTGGGCCTTGGCCAGTTCCGCGCTGTCGAACCCGGCCAGCGGCGAATCGCTCCATTTGATCTCCAGCACTTTGCGCCCCTGCTGCGCCGCCCAGAACGTCTCGGCCAGCACCGCGACGCCTTCCAGATTGCCGCCGAGCACGTCCGGGCGCCCGGGGACTGCAAGCACCTGGCGCACGCCCGGCACCTGCAATGCCGCCGCCGAATTCACGCTGACGACTTTCGCCCCGACCACCGGCGCGCGCTGAATCACTGCCACCAGCATCCCCGGCAACTGCACGTCGATGCTGTACTTGAAGCGTCCGCAGACCTTGGCCGCGGCATCGCGCTTGTGCCGCAGTTTGCCGATGTATTTGAACTGCGCCGGATCCTTCAGCCTGACACTGGCCGGTGCCGGCAGACGCGCCGCCACGCCGACCAGTTCGCCGTAGCCGAGGCTGCGTTTGCTGGGCAGATGAACCACCCGACCTTCTTCGGTGCTGCAGCTGTCGGGGCTGACTTTCCATTGCTTCGCCGCAGCGGCGATCAACAACGCCCGCGCTGTGGCCCCGGCCATACGCAGGCGCTCGTATTCCAGCGACACACTGGTGCTGCCGCCGGTGGAAAAGACTTTCCAGACCGGGTGAATGTAGGTGTCGAAGAACGGATCTTCCGGGGTGATGACCTGCACGGTCATCGGGTTCACATCCAGCTCTTCGGCCACACACGCGGCCAACGCCGTTTGCGTGCCGGTGCCGGAATCGTGTTTGTGCACCACCAGTTTCACTGTGCCGTCGGGGAAGATCCGCACCCAGGCGTTGGGCTCGAATTCGGTGGCCGGCGCCGGAGCTTTCGGGTCGCTGGCGGCGCTGCCGGACGGCAGATACAAGGCAATCGCCAGGCCCGAAGCCACCGTCGCCGCTTGCTTGAGAAAGACCCGGCGTGACGGTTCGAGCAAGGTGTCGTCGCGCAGGCTCATCACGCCTCCTTCGGCGCGTTCGCCGCGCGCTTGATCGCTTTGTTGATCCGCGCGTAAGTGCCGCAACGGCAGATATTGCCGGTCATCGCATTGCGGATCGAATCGTCGGTTACCGCCGCGCCGGTGTTGAGCAGCGCGGCGGCGGACATGATCTGCCCGGATTGACAGTAGCCGCATTGCGGCACATCTTCGGCGACCCAGGCCAGTTGCAGCGGATGGCTTTCGTTCGGCGACAAACCTTCGATGGTGGTGATGCTGTGGCCCGCGACGGCGGCCAGCGGCAACTGGCAGGAACGCACCGCGACGCCGTCCAGATGCACGGTGCAGGCACCGCACAGGCCCATGCCGCAGCCGAATTTGGTGCCGGTGAGTTTCAGTTGATCACGCAGTACCCATAACAAGGGCATGGAGGGGGACGCCTCATCCAGCTCGCGTCGTTCGCCGTTAACCGTGAATGCGATCATTGTCAGGCTCCAAAAGAGCGGCCCGTCTTTGTGCGGGCCTGGTGACCGATTATTGGAAGCCCACGCAACACGCGGCCAGCGACGATTTCTGCCAACCGGTGTAAGCAGGACTAACAACATGTACAAGCGATACCCGTCGGTGCAGTCCATGAGCGCGTTCATCCAAGCGGCGCGCAGCGGCAGTTTCTCCAGTGCCGCGCGCAAGCTCGACCTGACGCACAGTGCGATCAGCCAGCAGATTCGCGCACTGGAAGATTTCATCGGTCAGCCGCTGTTCGTACGTGAGGGCGGCGGCAGCAACCTCACCGATGCCGGGCAGTTGTTTGCCAGCGTGCTAGCGGACGGGCTGGCGCAGATCGACCGGGCCCTGTCCTCGGTGAAAAACCGCAGCGTGGCGCAGCGCCTGACCCTGGACGTGGACAGTGAACTGGCGCAGAGCTGGCTCAATCCGCGCCTGCCGGAGTTGCTCGACGGACTGCCGGATTACGAGGTGACGCTGCTGTCGATGCCGCGCAGTGATCGCAGCAGCTTCGAGCGAGTGGATCTGGCGTTGCGTTACGGCTATGGCGATTGGGATGACTGCGAGATGACGCAGATCTGCGGCGACCGGGTGCTGGCGGTGGCTTCACCGGCGCTGCTTGAGCGCTATGGTTTGCAGTTGCCGCTGAGCCCGGCGCAGATTCTTGAATTGCCGCTGTTGGGCTATACGCGGCGCTCGTGGATACCGTGGCTGGATGCGGCCGGAATGCCCCCGGTAGAGCCAGCGGCGCGGGTGATTTTCGATAATGCGGCGAACCTGATTGCGGCTGCCGAAGCCGGGGTTGGTGCCGGGCTGGTGCGCGGTTTACTCGCCGCCGATGCGTTGCGCAGTGGGCGGCTGGTGGCGTTGAACGAGGCGCAGATTGCTGCGCATTACAACCTGTATGCGGTTTGGCCGCATGGGCAGGCCGAGCGTGTGGCGCCGGTGGTTGAGGTCATCAAACAGTTGGCTCTGTGTACGCTTGAGAACGCTGCCCTCACCCTAGCCCTCTCCCAGAGGGAGAGGGGACCGATTGGGGAATATTGACGAATTACGCCGACGTGAAAGCTCAGCTGTGAATCCATAATCGACTGGATCTTTCAGGTCGATGTAAACCGAAAGACACCTCCGTAAGTTCCCTCTCCCAGAGGTAGAGGGGACCGATTGGGGAATATTGACGAATTACGCCGACGTGAAAGCTCAGCTGTGAATCCATAATCGACTGGATCTTTCAGGTCGATTTAAACCGATAGACACCTCCGTAGGTTCCCTCTCCCTCCGGGAGAGGGCTAGGGTGAGGGCAAGGCTCTTGATCCAAGGCCCATATCCCAGAAGTATCACCACCCCACCCAATTAATATTGTACGAACCCTCCCCCGCCTTCCAATACTCGCCCTCAGCAACCACCCACCCGGGCCGGATGCGAACAGGCGAGGGAATGCGCGAGTGCTGCGCATAGAAATGGCCGATAGCCCGGGGCGTGGATGCCGAGAGCCGCAAGGCTCCCTTCCCCGCTATCAGGAGATCGACTTCAATGATCATCGATATCAGCTGCTATCCCACGGATCTCGTGGACCTCGCCTGGAGGCATGACGGTGACCCGTTCACCGGCGAGCGTTTGCTGGAGATGATGGATGGCCCGTACATGGTCAACGGCAAACCTCGCCGGATCGACAAAGCCTTCATCCAGCCGCCGCAGGGCAACACCATTTACACCTGGACCGACGGCGAACTCTCGGGCCGCGAATCCATCGACGCCTACATGGCCTACACCCTGAAAATGGTGCAGACCTACCCCGATCGTTTCATCGGCTGCTTCGTCTACAACCCGCGCTGCGGCGTGGAAAACGGCGTCGAGGCGATCGAGCGCTACGTCAAGGAACACGGCTTCAAGATGGTGCAGATGCAGGCCAATATGCACGCCTACCGGCCTGATCGTGCACTGGACTGGGTGCGCCCGTGCTTCGAGAAATGCGCCGAACTGGGCATCCCGGTCAAGCTGCACACCGGTGACGGGCCGTACAGCATCCCGTCGGAATGGGTGCCGATGATCAAGGAATTCCCCAACGTGAATTTCATCATGGCCCACTTCGGCGTGCAGACCGGCGGGGTCTACGTGTTCGAACCGATGCAATGGGCGATGGAGCTGCCCAATGTCTACTGCGAATCGGGCTGGTGCCTGCAATCGCGGATCGTCGAGTTCGCCAAGGTCTTGCCGACGCACAAGATCCTGTTCGGCACCGACACCCCGCCGAACGAACCGGGCATGTGGCTGCGCCTGCTCGAAGTGTTGTGCCACGAGCCGCCGCAAGGCCTGAACCTCGACGAAGACACCCTCGAGGAATACCTGGGCAACAACACCGCGCGGATGATCGGCCTCGAACCGACCCCGCCGCCGCGTTCCGTTTCCGAAGCAGAGGCGCAACTCAAGCGCCCCGTCACCACGCAACTGGCCAGGAGCTGAACCGATGATCATCGACACCCATCTGCACCCCACCAATCTGGTCGACGAGGCCTGGCGCCACACCGGCGAACCGTTCACCGGCGAGCGCATGCTCAAACTGATGGACGGCCCGTACATGATCAACGGCAAACCGCGCCGCATCGACATGGGTTTCATCCAGCCGCCACCGGGCAACACCGGTTATCGCGACGGTAACCGCCGTGGCCGCGAGGGCGTGCGTGACTACATGTCGTACGTCGCCGAACTCTGTGTGAAGTACCCGGATCGCTTCATCGGCAACTTCAACTTCAACCCGCGCTGGGGACCGGAAAACGGTGCGGCGGAGCTGGAATTCCACATCAAGGAATACGGCTTCAAGATGCTCAAGCTGCACGCCAACATGCACGGCTATCGCCCGGATCGGGCGCTAGACTGGTTGCGCCCGGCAATGAAAGTCTGCGCCAAGTACAACATCGTGGTGCTGATCCATACCGGCGACGGCCCGTACACCATTCCGACGATGTTCTACCCGATCATCCGTGAGTTCCCGATGGTCAATTTCATCATCGGCCACTTCGGCATCCAGACCGGCGGCAACTACTCGTTCGAGGCGTTCTGGATGGCGATGGACACGCCGAACGTGTACTGCGAATCGGGTTGGTGCTTCCAGTCGCGGATCGTCGAATTCGCCAAGGAACTGCCGCGCAACAAGATCGTGTTCGGCACCGACTCGCCGCCGAACGAACCGGGCATGTGGCTGCGCGAACTGGAGGTGTTGTGCTCACCGGCGCCGCAAGGTCTTGGCATCGATGAGGATCATCTGGAGGACTACCTGGGCAACAACATCGCCCGGTTGTGCGGGATCGAACCGACGCCACCGCCGAAGGATCTGGTTGAGGCGGATATACGCCTGACCACCACGTACTTGTAGCCACACACAATCCATGTGGGAGCGGGCTTGCTCGCGAAAGCGGTGCGTCATTCAACAATGAAGGTGGCTGATCCACCGCATTCGCGAGCAAGCCCGCTCCCACATTGGGGCCGTGTTACGACAGTTACACAGCGACTTTACAGGCACGAAGATGACCCGGCGTTCCCTCGACCGGCAGGCCAACGGCTGCTCGATCGAACGCCCTCTCACCCCTGCGTGCCTGCTTTTTACGAGGTGAAACCATGACCCGTTCGACGCTCGGCGATTCTCAGGATTTTCACGTGTTCATCGACGCCTATCGCCGTGAGTACCCGGACGATGTGCTGACCATCACCCAACCCGTTTCTGCCGATCAGGACATCACCGCCCTGGTCGATGCCCTCGCCACACAGGGCCGCGATCCATTGCTGATCTGCGACAACGTCGGCGGCCTCAAGGTACCGGTGGCAACTAACCTGTTCGCCTCCCGCACCCGCATTGCCCGGTTGTTCGATGTCACCCCGGCACAACTGCACGAAACCTTCCAGCGCCGCGCCAACCAGCCCATCGCCCCGCGCTACGTGGAAAGCGGCCCCGTGCTTGATGAAGTGTTCGAAGGCGAAGCCGTAGATCTGGCGCTGCTGCCGATGCTCAAGCATTTCGACAGCGATCGCGGGCCGTACATCACCAACGCGATCATCATCGCCGAGGACCCGCTGACCGGCATCGCCAACATGAGCTACCACCGCTCGATGCGCCACGCGCGCCAGTCCCTGGCGACCAGCCTGCACTCGCGCGGACACCTGTGGCGGATGCTGCAGACCGCCCGTGAGCGCGGCGAAGAATTGCGCGTGGCGATGGTGGTCGGTGCACATCCGTTGTTCATGCTCGCGGCGGCAGCGCGTTTGCCCTACGGCAGCGATGAACGCGCCGTCGCCGGCGGCTTGTTCGGCGCACCGTTGGAACTGGTCAAGACCCCGCGCTATGGCATCGGCGTCCCGGCATACGCCGAGTTCGTCCTCGAAGGCGCCATTGACCCGACGGCCTACGCCGAGGAAGGCCCGTTCGGCGAGTTCAGCGGTTATTCCTCGGATCGCTCGACCAACAACGTGCTGCGCGTCGACACCCTGTTGCGGCGCAAGGACGCCTGGCTGGTGGACGTGATGGGCGGCCGCTACGCCGAGCATCTGACCCTCGCCCGGCTGCCGCGCGAAGCGGAAATGAGCGAAAAGCTAAAGGCGCGTTTCCCCGCCGTCACCGCCGTGCATTACCCGAACTCCGGCACGCATTTTCATTGCTACGTGGCACTGGATCAGAGCCGCGACGGTGAGGCGCGGCAAATCATGCTGGCCCTGCTCGGCTGGGATCCTTATCTGAAAAGCGTGATCGCGGTGGACAGCGATATCGACATTACTGACGACAGCCAAGTGTTGTGGGCGCTGGCCACGCATTTCCAGCCGCATCTGGATCTGTTCATGATCGACGGCTTGCCCGGCAGCCCGCTGGATCCGTCGTCCTCGGTCAACGGCACCACTTCGCGCATGGGCCTGGACGCCACCCGTGGCTCGGGCTTCGACGGGATCAAGGCGCAGCTCGATCAGGACGTGCTCGAACGTGCCCGGCAACTGCTCAAAGGGCTGGCATCGTGAACCGCCAGCGGCTGGTGGTTGGCATCAGCGGCGCGTCCGGCTTCATCTACGGCGTGCGCCTGCTGCAATTGCTCGCCGAACTGGATATCGAAAGCCACCTGATCATCAGCCGCGCCGCGCTGCTGACCATGGCCCACGAGACCGATTACAAACTGGCCGATGTCACTGCGCTTGCCAGCCACTACCACCGCGCCGATGACGTCGCGGCCGGGATCGCCAGCGGTTCGTTTCGCTGCCTGGGCATGGTGGTCGCGCCGTGTTCGATGCGCACCCTGGCGGAGATCGCCACCGGCACGTCTTCCGGGCTGATCGGCCGCGCCGCCGACGTCACCCTCAAGGAACGCCGCACGCTGGTGCTGATGGCCCGCGAAACGCCGCTGACCCTCGCCCACCTGCGCAACATGACTGCCGTGACCGAGATGGGCGGAATCATCGCCCCGCCGGTGCCGGCGTTCTACGCCCGGCCCGAGAGCCTGGCGCAGATGGTCGATCACAGCCTCGGCAGAGTGCTCGACCTGTTCGGCCTCGATGCCGGCGTTGCCACCCGCTGGAAAGAACACCGAGAACCCTGTGGGAGCGGGCTTGCTCGCGAATGCGGTGGGTCATTCAACAATGATGGTGGCTGAACCACCGCATTCGCGAGCAAGCCCGCTCCCACCCAAAGCAAATCCGCGTCCATCAAGGAGCTGCATATGAACACCCCCTTCAACGCCCCAACCCCCAACACCAAAATCCCCGTGACCATCCTCACCGGTTTTCTCGGTGCCGGCAAAACCACCCTGCTCAACTACATCCTCAAGGAAAACCACGGGCGCAAGATTGCCGTGATCGAAAACGAGTTCGGCGAGGTCGGCATCGACGGCGATCTGGTGCTCAGCTCGGAGACCGAAGAGATCTACGAAATGGTCAACGGCTGCGTGTGCTGCACCGCCGAGGTTCGTGAGGACCTGGTGCGCATCGTCCGCGAGCTGGTGGCGCGTCCGGTGCGCCTCGATCACATCCTCATCGAGACCAGCGGGCTGGCCGATCCGTACCCGGTGGCGCAGAGCTTTTTCATCAATGACCCGATTGCCGAGGAAGTCGAACTCGATGCGATCGTGACCATGGTCGACGCCAAGCACATCGCCCAGCACCTGGAGGATCTGCAACTGGATGGCGTCGACAATCAGGCGGTGGATCAGATCGTCTGCGCCGACCGCATCGTGATCAACAAGGTCGATCTGGTCAGCCCTGAAGAGGTGGAAATCCTGCGCGGCAAGATCCGTGGTTTGAACGCCACCGCAGATCTGGTGACCTCCACCCACGCGCAGATCGACCTGACGAAAATCCTCGGCATCGGTGCGTTCGAGTGCACGCAGAAGCTTATGGAAATCGGCGCGGAACCTGAGCATCACGACCATGACCACCACCATGAATCAGAAGACCACGAACACGATCCGAGCGTGTCATCGGTGGGCATCGCCGTCGACGGCGCGGTCAATCTGATGGCGTTCCACCGCTGGATCAGCGAGCTGCGCTCGTCTCAGGCCGACAACCTGTACCGCATGAAGGGCGTGCTCGCCGTGGCCAACGAAGACCAGCGCTACGTGCTGCAAGGCGTGCACAGCCTGGTGGAGTTTCGCGCCTCGACCGCATGGGGCACGGAGCCTCGTTCGAGCAAGATCGTGTTCATCGGCCGCGACCTGGACCGCGCGGCGCTGAACCAGGGCTTTGCCGCCTGCCTGGCAGGCTGAACAAGGCATCGGAGCCGGTGGATGGCGGCTTCGCAGCACGAATGACTGATGTTCTTTCGCCTGGCGCAGAACATGTGGGAGCGGGCTTGCTCGCGAATGCGGTGGGTCATTGCACAGTGATGTCGACTGACACAACGCTTTCGCGAGCAAGCCCGCTCCCACAGGGTTACACCGTGTTCTGGCGCTACGCGGCATCAGACGAATACCCCTCTCTACCGCATAAAAACAGCCAGAGGTGATTCCATGTCGTCAGCCACTCCTTCCTCCACCGTGCACCCCGTCGACCGCGTTTTGCCGGTGCGACAGATGCTCACCCTCGGCCTGCAACACATGGCCGTCTCGTACATCGGCGCCATCGCCGTGCCGTTGATTGTCGCCAGTGCTCTGAAAATGTCCCATGCCGATACCGTGGTGCTGATCAGTACCACGCTGTTCTGCTCCGGCATCGCCACCCTTTTGCAAACCGTCGGTTTCTGGAAATTCGGCGTGCGTCTGCCGATTCTGCAAGGCGTGGCGTTCAGCAGCGTCGGTCCGGTGATTGCCATCGGCAGCAACCCCGACGTGGGGTTTGCGGGAGTCTGCGGCGCGGTGATCGGCGCCGGGATTTTCACCCTGCTGATGGCGCCGTTTGTGGGCCGATTACGGCGGTTTTTTCCGCCGGTGGTCACCGGCTGCATCGTCACGGTGATCGGCTTGCAGCTGTTCCCGATCGCCTATGAATGGGTCGGTGGCGGGCGCAACGCGAGCAACTTCGGCGCCCCGGCATTTCTCGCGGTGGCGGTGGTGGTGCTGCTGACCATTCTGCTGGTCAATCGCTATGGCAGTCCGCTGCTGCGCAACATGGCGGTGCTGGTGGGGATGCTGATCGGCGCCGGTCTGGCCTACGGTCTGGGCATGGGCAATTTCCACAGTGTCGAAGAGGCGCCCTGGCTGACCGTGCCCTACCCGTTCTACTTCGGCTTGCCGACTTTCAGCCTGATCCCCATCGCGACCATGGTGGTGGTGATGATCGTGCAGATGGTCGAGTCGATGGGGCTGTTCGTGGCCATCGGCGACATCGTCGACAAACCGGTGGAAGACCAGCAAGTGGTCAATGGCCTGCGCGCCAATGGCCTGGCCAGCACCATCGCCGGGATGTTCGCCGCGTTTCCGTTCATTGCCTTCATGGAAAACGTCGGTCTGGTGATCCTGACCGGCGTGCGCAGCCGCTGGGTGGTCGCCGTCAGTGGCCTGTTGATGTGTTCGATTGCGCTAGTGCCCAAGGCTGGGGCGATCATCGCGTCGATGCCGACCGCAGCGCTGGGCGGTGCCGGCATTGCGATGTTCGGCGTGGTCGCGGCGGCGGGGATTCAGACCCTGGCCAAGGTCGATTACGAGCGCAATCGCTACAACGTATTGATCGTCGGTTTCACCATCGCCGCCGCGCTGGTACCGGTGCTCGCCCCGACCCTGTTCAAACAAATGCCCGAGTGGTCACAGCCGTTCCTGCACAGCAGCGTGGTCATCGCCTGCCTGGTGTCGGTGCTGCTCAACGCGGCGCTCAACGGCGTCAGCGTGCCAGACACCACACCCGGCAAATCCGCCTCGCACATTCTCTGACTGGAGCCTGCCCATGACTCGACTTCAAAACATCCTGATCAAAAACCCCGTAGCGGTGATGACCGGCCTGCGCGGCCCGCGTGCCCGGGCCGGGGCGGTGGACATTCGCGTGGTCAACGGCCGCATCGCCGAAATGGCCGCCGACCTTCAAGCGCAACCCGGCGAGCGCGTGATCGATGCACGCAACTGCGTGGTCTATCCGGGCTGGATCAACACCCACCATCACCTGTTCCAGAACCTGCTCAAAGCCGTGCCCGAAGGTTTGAATCAGGATCTGCAAGGCTGGCTGGCGAGCGTGCCCTACCCAAGGTTGAACCGCTTTACCCCGCAATTGGCAAGGATCGCCGCCCGTCTGGGCATGGTCGAGTTGCTGTTGTCCGGGGTGACGACCTGCGCCGATCATCATTATCTCTACCACGCCCACGGCAGCACCGAGACCGGGGATTTGCTGTTCGATCTGGCGGACGAATTCGGCCTGCGCTTTGTGCTGTGTCGCGGTGGCGCGCTGGAATCCGCCAGCGCGCACCCGGGTTTCTCGAAAACCGCGCTGCAACCGGAAAGCCTCGAACAAATGGTCGGCGATATCGAGCGACTGAAATCGCTGTATCACCAGGACACCCCGGATGCCCTGCGCCGGGTGGTCGTCGCGCCAACCACACCGACCTTTTCGCTGCCGCCGACCCTGCTGCGCGAACTGGCGCACACCGCGCGCGGCCTCGGTTTGCGCCTGCACACGCACCTGTCGGAAACGCAGAACTACGTGAATTTCTGCCGCGAGAAATACAACTGCCTGCCGGTGGAGTTCGTCGCCGAACACGAATGGCTCGGCCCCGACGTGTGGTTCGCCCACGCCGTGCACCTGCAACCCGGCGAAATCCGCATGCTCGCCCAGACCGGCAGCGGCATCTCGCATTGCCCGGTGAGCAACGCGCGCCTGGGCAGCGGCGTCGCGCCGGTTCCGCAAATGTATGAGGCCGGCGTACCGATCTCCCTCGGCGTCGACGGCGTCGCGTCCAACGAATCCGGAAGCATGGTCGGCGAAGCCAACACCGCGTGGCTGATCCACCGCGCCGAACAGGGCGCCTCGGCGACCACTGCCGAAGACGTGATCCACTGGGGCACGGCGGGCGGCGCGCAGGTATTGGGACTGGGCGCGGTCGGTACGCTGGAGGTCGGGCAAGCGGCGGATCTGGTGATCTACAGCCTTGATCATCCACGGTTCTTCGGCTTCCACGATTGCGCGGTTGCACCGGTGGTCGCGGGGGAACCGATCACGGTGAAGTACAGCCTGGTGGGCGGCCGGATCGTGGTCGATAACGGCGTGATTCCGGGGCTGGATATTGAGCGGATGCGCGCCGAGGCGTGGGAAGGTGTGCAGGCGATGATGAATATCGACGATTGACCGCGGATCCGCATGCAATGCAAAACCTGTAGGAGTGAGCCTGCTCGCGATAGCGGTGTGTCAGCTGACATTTGCGCTACTGACACACCGCTATCGCGAGCAGGCTCACTCCTACAGGGAACAACGCCACATTCGCGGACTCGAGGATTCTCGACTAAGGTTATTCCCTCATCGGATTGAGCCCCTGCCAGATCCACCGGGCTCTTGATCAAGGAGAGACTGATGACGTCGCGTCGCAACATCGAACAGACTTATCGCACCTGGTCCAGCCCGATTCTGCTGGAGCTGAAAAAGCGCGAACACCAAATGGCGCCGGTCGAGCGTCAGGCGCTGGAGAATGTTTTGGTCGAACGACGGTTGCTGGATGTCGGCAACCCCAACGGCCCCGACCGACGCCAGGGCACAGCGGGCAAGAATGACCGGCCCGGCTGATCACTTTACTCAACTGAACAAAAACCTGTGGGAGCTGGCTTGCCAGCGATGACGGACTTTCAGTTAATCCAGTGTCGACTGGTCCACCGCCATCGCTGGCGAGCCAGCTCCCACAGGTCACGCCGCGTTTTCAGGCCGCGCGCTGCCCCTCCGCCACCATCGCCGAAGCCGCCAGCATCGCCCGCAACAACACCGCACACCCGGCCGCCAGATCTTCCGGCGCGGCATTCTCGATTTCGTTGTGGCTGATCCCGCCTTCGCACGGTACGAAAATCATCCCCGCAGGACCGAGTTCGGCGAGGAAGATCGCGTCATGCCCGGCGCCGCTGACGATGTCCATGTGCGACAGTCCAAGGCCTTTTGCCGCGCCGCGTACCGCCTCGACGCAGCCCTTTTCGAAGTACAGCGGCGGAAAGTCTGCAGTCGGGGTCAGCTCATAGGTCAGGCCGTGTTCCTCGCAGGTGGCGTCGATGACCTGCTTCACCTCGGCGATCATTGAGTCCAGCCGCTCCGGTTGCAGATGCCGGAAGTCGAGGGTCATGCGCACTTCGCCGGGGATGACGTTGCGCGAGCCGGGGTAGGCTTGCAGGCAACCGACCGTGCCGCAGGCGTGGGGTTGATGGCCGAGGGCGGCGCGGTTGACCGCACCAACGATGACCGAGGCGCCGACCAGCGCGTCCTTGCGCAGGTGCATCGGCGTGGGCCCGGCGTGGGCTTCTACGCCGCGCAGTTTCAGGTCGAACCACTTCTGCCCGAGAGCGCCGAGTACCACGCCGATGGTTTTCTGTTCGTCTTCGAGGATCGGGCCTTGCTCGATGTGTGCCTCGAAATAGGCACCGACCTTATGTCCGCTGACCTTGCGTGACCCGGCATAGCCGATGGCATTCAGGGCTTGGCCGACGGTGACGCCGTCGGCATCGACCTTGGCCAGAGTTTCTTCAAGGGTGAATTTCTCGGCGAACACGCCGGAACCCATCATGCACGGAGCAAAGCGCGAGCCTTCTTCGTTGGTCCAGACCACCACTTCCAGCGGCGCTTCGGTTTCTACGCCGAGGTCATTGAGGGTGCGCAGCACTTCGACGCCGGCGAGCACGCCGAAACAGCCGTCGAACTTGCCGCCGGTGGGCTGGGTGTCGATGTGGCTGCCGGTCATCACCGGCGGCAGGTTCGGATTGCGCCCGGGACGGCGGGCGAAGATGTTGCCGACTTCATCCACCGTGACGCTGCACCCGGCGTCCTTGCACCACTGCACGAACAGGTCACGAGCCTGACGGTCGAGGTCGGTCAGGGCCAGACGACAGACCCCGCCCTTGACCGTGGCACCGAGCTTGGCCAGTTCCATGAGCGAGGCCCAGAGGCGGTCGCGGTTGATGTGCTGATGGGTGGATTGCAGAACGTCTACGGCTGCGTTCATGTTGATCTCCTCAGGCAGTTTTTTTATGAGTTTCTACAGGCAGTTCTTGTGTGTATTTGAGGCCGTCTTCGCGAGCAAGCCCGCTCCCACATTTGGAATGCGTTCACCCTGTGGGAGCGGGCTTGCTCGCGAAGGGGCCATTCCTCACACCGAAGATTTCACAACAGAGGGGCTGCTTCGCATCGAACACAACCCGTAATAAATCACCCCACCCAGCGCCGAACCGGTAAACCAGCCGTAGCTGTAAAACCAACTGAACGCATCGCTGCCCAGCGACAGCAAGGTCAGCACCACCGGCACGCCAAATGCGGTAAACCCGGCCCAGTTCCACGCCGGATACACGTCGTCGCGATAAAGCCCGGCCAGGTCCAGCTGCTGTTTCTTGATCAGGAAATAGTCCACCACCATGATCCCGGCGATCGGCCCGAGCAGGCTCGAATAGCCCAGCAGCCAGTTGGAATACACGGTTTCCAGGCTGACATCGGAAACGATCAGCCCGAGCTTTTTCAGCAACTCGTGGGCCATCAACGCCAACCCGACGAAGCCCGTGAGCAACACCGCTTTGGTGCGGTTGATCACCTTGGGCGCGATGTTCTGGAAGTCGTTGGTCGGCGAGACAATATTCGCTGCGGTATTGGTCGACAGCGTGGCGATGATGATCAGTGCCATGGCCACCGCCACCCACAGCGGGCTCTGGATATGGCCGATCAGGCTCACCGGGTCGGACACCGTCACGCCGACCAGTTTCACCGACGCGGCAGTCATCACCACACCCAGCGAAGCGAACAGGAACATGGTCAGCGGCAGACCGAAAATCTGCCCGAGGATCTGGTCCTTCTGGCTCTTGGCGTAACGGCTGAAGTCAGGAATGTTCAGCGACAGCGTGGCCCAGAAGCCGACCATCGCCGTCAGCCCGGCGGCGAAGTAACTGACCACGCTCGCGCCCTCAGGACGCTTGGGTGGAATCGCCAGCAGCTCGGTCATCGACACATTGGGCATCGCCCACATCAGCAGGCCGATGCCGACCGCCACCAGCAACGGCGCGGACAGGGTTTCAAGCCACTTGATCGACTCGGCCCCGCGGATCACCACCCACAGATTCAGCGACCAGAAGATCATGAAGCCGATCACCTCCCCTGTTCCACCGAGTGACTTCCAGCCGTCGAAGATCGAGCCGAGAAACAGGTGAATCGCCAGCCCGCCGAACATGGTCTGAATGCCGAACCAGCCACACGCCACCAGCGCACGAATCAGGCACGGCACGTTGGAGCCAAGCACGCCGAACGACGAGCGCAGCAGCACCGGGAATGGAATGCCGTACTTGGTGCCGGGGAAAGCATTGAGGGTCAACGGGATCAGCACGATGACGTTGGCCAGCAGAATCGCCATCAGCGCTTCGCCGACGGTCAGGCCGAAATACGCGGTAAGTACGCCGCCGAGGGTGTAAGTCGGCACGCACACCGACATGCCGACCCACAGCGCGGTGATGTGCCATTTATTCCAGGTTCGTTCGCGCACCTTGGTCGGTGCCATGTCGTGGTTGTAACGGGGACTGTCGAGGACGTCACTGCCGGCTTCGAGTTCGAACAAGCCGTCGCGCTCGGTCACTTGCGATCTGTTCTGTTGCATGGCCGCTCCACTGTTCTTCTGATTATTTTTTTGCTCATCAGGCGGCTGCACACGGGGTGCGAGCCGGACGATGGCCGGAGGAACTGACAACTTTCGTGTACCGGCCATGGTGTCAGCGGCGGCATCAATAAACGTGCCGGGTGCCCCGCTTAACGGTAGGGCCGTGGTTCAAACACATTGCAACTTTCTGATATTGCTCGGTTTTAATTATTCACCGAAAGAGTCCGCGATAACTTGTCTGCACGCTCAGGCCAAACGTTTGCCAAGTTGTTCGAACTGTCAGGACTCAATCTGGTGCACTGCTCTTTTTTTCATCATGGGCAATCAGCCGCAGCTCAACTTCAAGCGGCTGATTTCACATAGGAAATCTTGCTCATATTTCCATCCTGTCAAGTGCGTCAAAATGGTGAACAGCCTCACCATTTTGGTGATTTAGGTTTTTTATAGTTATTTTTCATACACTTAAAACAGTCATAAGCTTATAAAAAATAATCTTGATCAATTTCAAAACTGCGACTAGCTTCTATTCCTGACAGCGCTGACAGGAATACGCCGATCAGCGTTGTACATCAATAAAACATTTAGAACCGGCACAAGTCGGTCATGCCTGCGAGGAACTCGGAATGTCTCTGTTGATCCGTGGCGCCACCGTTGTTACCCATGATGAAAGTTATCGCGCCGACGTCTATTGCGCCGACGGCGTGATCAAAGCCATTGGTCAGAACCTGGATGTTCCCGCCGGCGCCGAAGTGCTCGACGGCAGCGGCCAATACCTGATGCCCGGCGGCATCGACCCACACACTCACATGCAACTGCCTTTCATGGGCACCGTGGCCAGCGAAGACTTCTACAGCGGCACCGCTGCAGGTCTGGCCGGCGGCACTACCTCGATCATCGACTTCGTGATTCCCAATCCACAGCAGTCGTTGATGGAAGCGTTTCATCAGTGGCGCGGCTGGGCCGAGAAGTCGGCATCGGACTATGGCTTCCACGTCGCGATCACCTGGTGGAGCGAGCAAGTGCGTGAGGAAATGGCCGAGCTGGTCAGCCATCACGGGATCAACAGCTTCAAGCATTTCATGGCCTACAAGAACGCGATCATGGCCGCCGACGACACGCTGGTGGCAAGTTTTGAACGCTGCCTGGAACTCGGCGCCGTGCCGACCGTGCACGCGGAAAACGGTGAGCTGGTCTATCACCTGCAACGCAAGTTGATGGCCCAAGGCATTACCGGGCCGGAAGCGCATCCACTGTCGCGGCCATCGCAGGTGGAAGGCGAAGCGGCGAGCCGGGCGATCCGTATTGCCGAGACCATCGGCACGCCGTTGTATCTGGTGCACGTTTCCACCAAGGAAGCGCTGGACGAAATCACCTACGCCCGCAGCAAGGGTCAACCGGTGTACGGCGAGGTGCTGGCCGGGCATCTGCTGCTCGACGACAGCGTCTACCAGCACCCGGACTGGCAGACCGCCGCCGGTTACGTGATGAGCCCGCCGTTCCGCCCGCGCGGCCATCAGGAAGCGCTGTGGCACGGTCTGCAAAGCGGCAATCTGCACACCACCGCCACCGACCATTGCTGCTTCTGCGCCGAGCAAAAAGCCGCCGGACGCGACGACTTCAGCAAGATCCCCAATGGCACCGCCGGCATCGAAGACCGCATGGCGGTGCTGTGGGATGAAGGGGTCAACAGCGGACGTTTGTCGATGCAGGACTTCGTCGCCCTCACCTCCACCAACACCGCGAAAATCTTCAACCTCTACCCGCGCAAAGGCACGATCCGCGTCGGCGCCGATGCCGACCTGGTGCTGTGGGACCCGCAAGGCACCCGCACCATCTCCGCCAAGACCCACCATCAGCAGGTGGACTTCAACATCTTCGAAGGCAAGACCGTGCGCGGCGTACCGAGCCATACCGTCAGCCAAGGCAAAGTGGTCTGGGCCGACGGCGACCTGCGCGCCGAGCGCGGGGCCGGGCGGTACATCGAACGGCCGGCGTATCCGGCAGTGTTTGATTTGCTGAACAAGCGGGCTGAATTACAAAAGCCGACTGCGGTGAAACGCTGAAATCCAGGCCTTCGGCCTTCGCGAGCAAGCTCGCTCCCACAGGGTGTACTCATTCCAAATGTGGGAGCGAGCTTGCTCGCGAAGGGGCCCGTCCAGACAACAAAAAAACCACTGCCCATCAGAGGCAGAGAACCTCAATAACCGTGAGGCAAAAAACCGTGATCGAGACCCTGAACCATCTCCCGCACCCGCACGAAAGCGCGGCCGCCCTCGCCGGTCATTTCACCGATCTGGCGCCACCGCTCAACGCCCGGCAGGCGCATCTGGAAGCCTCGCGCTGCCTGTATTGCTACGACGCGCCATGCGTCAACGCGTGCCCAAGCGAGATCGATATTCCGTCGTTCATCCGCAACATCCATCAGGACAACGTGCCCGGTGCGGCGCAAAAAATTCTCTCGGCGAACATCCTCGGCGGCAGTTGCGCCCGGGTCTGCCCGACGGAAATCCTCTGCCAGCAAGCCTGCGTGCGCAACAACGCCCAGGAATGCGCGCCAGTGCTGATCGGCCTGTTGCAACGCTACGCCGTGGACAACGCGCACTTCACCGAGCACCCGTTCCAGCGTGCGGCGAGCACCGGCAAGCGCATCGCCGTGGTCGGCGCCGGGCCAGCGGGTTTGTCCTGCGCCCACCGCAGTGCGATGCACGGGCATGACGTGGTGATTTTCGAAGCACGGGAGAAGGCTGGCGGCCTCAATGAATACGGGATCGCCAAGTACAAACTGGTCGATGACTATGCGCAGAAAGAGCTGGATTTTCTCCTGCAGATCGGCGGCATCGAAATCCGCCACGGACAGAAACTCGGCGAGAATCTGACCCTCAGCGAGCTGCATCAGCAGTTCGACGCGGTGTTCCTCGGCCTCGGCCTCAACGCCAGCAAACAGCTCGGTCTGGCCCACGAAGACGCGCCCGGCCTGCTCGCCGCCACCGACTACATCCGCGAACTGCGCCAGGCCGATGACCTGACGCAACTGCCACTGGCCGAACGCTGCATCGTCCTCGGCGCCGGCAACACCGCGATCGACATGGCCGTGCAAATGGCCCGCCTCGGAGCGCGTGACGTGAATCTGGTATATCGCCGGGGCGCGGCGGACATGGGCGCCACCGGTCACGAACAAGACATCGCCAAAGCCAATCAGGTGCGCCTGCTGACCTGGGCACAACCGGAGGAAGTGCTGCTCGACGCGCAAGGCAAGGTGCGCGGCATGCGCTTCGCCCGTACACAACTGGTCGACGGTCGCCTGCAAACCACTGGCGAAACTTTCGAGCTGGCCGCCGACGCGATCTTCAAAGCCATCGGCCAGGCCTTCGACAGCAGCGCCCTCGCCGACCCGCTGGCCCGTGAACTCAAGCGTCAGGGCGAACGGATTCAGGTCGATGACA
Organism: Pseudomonas sp. S150; assembly: GCF_004526365.1. Taxonomy (NCBI): domain Bacteria; kingdom Pseudomonadati; phylum Pseudomonadota; class Gammaproteobacteria; order Pseudomonadales; family Pseudomonadaceae; genus Pseudomonas; species Pseudomonas sp. S150. The sequence goes on along the minus strand of NZ_CP038207.1, from coordinate 3,115,653 downwards.
ACCTGCGCACGAGCATTCCCGGCGTGTATGCCGGCGGCGACTGCACCAGCCTCGATCAGGACCTCACCGTGCAAGCGGTGCAGCATGGCAAACTCGCCGCCGAGGCGATCAACGCGCAACTGATGCTCAACGTGGAGGCTGCGTAAATGGCCGATCTCTCGATAGTCTTCGCCGGTATCAAAGCGCCCAATCCGTTCTGGCTGGCCTCCGCGCCACCGACCGACAAGGCCTACAACGTGGTCCGCGCCTTCGAGGCCGGCTGGGGTGGCGTGGTCTGGAAAACCCTCGGCGAGGACCCGGCAGCGGTCAACGTCTCCTCGCGCTACTCGGCACACTACGGCAACAACCGCGAGGTGCTGGGCATCAACAACATCGAACTGATCACCGACCGCTCGCTGGAAATCAACCTGCGCGAGATCACACAGGTCAAGAAGGACTGGCCGGACCGTGCGCTGATCGTCTCGCTGATGGTGCCGTGCGTCGAGGAATCGTGGAAACACATCCTGCCGCTGGTGGAAGCCACCGGTGCCGACGGCATCGAGCTGAATTTCGGTTGCCCGCACGGTATGCCCGAGCGTGGCATGGGCGCAGCGGTGGGTCAGGTGCCGGAGTACGTCGAGCAGGTGACGCGCTGGTGCAAGACCTATTGCTCGCTACCGGTGATCGTCAAGCTGACACCGAACATCACCGACATCCGCGTCGCCGCCCGTGCTGCCCATCGCGGGGGCGCCGATGCGGTGTCGCTGATCAACACCATCAACTCGATCACCAGCGTCGACCTGGAACACATGGTCGCCCTGCCCACCGTCGGCAGCAAAAGCACCCACGGCGGTTACTGCGGCTCGGCCGTCAAACCGATCGCGCTGAACATGGTCGCCGAAATCGCCCGTGATCCACAGACCCAGGGCCTGCCGATCTGCGGCATTGGCGGCATCGGCAGTTGGCGTGACGCGGCGGAGTTCATCGCGCTGGGCAGTGGCGCGGTGCAGGTGTGCACGGCGGCGATGCTCCACGGTTTCCGGATTGTCGAGGAGATGAAGGACGGTCTGTCGCGCTGGATGGACAGCCAAGGCTACGCCAACATCGCCGAGTTCTCCGGGCGCGCAGTGGGCAATACCACCGACTGGAAGTACCTCGACATCAACTACCAGGTAATCGCCAGGATCGACCAGGACGCGTGCATCGGTTGCGGGCGCTGCCACATTGCTTGCGAAGACACTTCACACCAGGCGATCAGCAGCTTGAAACAGGCCGACGGCACGCATAAATATGAAGTGATCGATGAGGAGTGTGTGGGGTGTAACTTGTGCCAGATCACTTGTCCGGTGGCGGACTGTATCGAGATGGTGCCGATGGAGACCGGCAAGCCGTTTCTGGACTGGAATCATGATCCGAGGAATCCTTACCACGTTGCCGTCTAGATCGCCGGCTGATCCAACAGCCCCCTCACCCTAACCCTCTCCCAAAGGGAGAGGGGACTGATTGGGGGATATTTCAGAAATCCACCGACTTGAGCGATTTACTTTGAATCCAAAATCGATACATGCACAGGCACGGACGGCTTTGAATCCAAAATCGATGCATGCACATGCTCGGACGGCTTTTTGAGTCCATATTCGACTGGATTTTTCAGGTCGATGTAACTCGCAAGACACCTCGGTCGCCCCCCTCTCCCTCCGGGAGAGGGCTGGGGTGAGGGTCAGCTTTTGCTTCAGGGCTCCAACCCGATCCCGCGCAAGATCACACTGGTCACCGTCTGCACCGCCCGTTCGAACTGCATGTCCGACAGCGGCTGATGCTCGTTGAGAATATTCACCTGATGGTCGAAGTCGGCGTAATGCTGGGTTGAGGCCCAGATCATGTACAGCAGGCTCGACGGCTCCACCGGCAGAATCCGCTTGTCCTCGACCCACTGGCGGATCTTCGCTTCCTTCATTTTCGCCCAGTCATACAGGCTCAGATCCAGCGCTTCACCCAAGGTCGGGGCGCCGTGGATGATCTCGTTGGCCCAGACTTTCGAGCCGTACGGCCGGCTGCGTGAGTGGTTCATCTTGGCGCGGATGTAGCTGCTGAGCACCACCCGTGGGTCATCGAACATCTCGAAGCACAGTGCGTCCTGCTTCCACACTTCCAGCAGGTCGAACAGCACCGCGCTGTACAGTTCGCTCTTGGTGGAAAAGTAGTAATGCAGATTGGAGCGCGGCAGTTGCACTTCGGCGGCGATGTCGGCCATGGCGGTGCCGCCGAAACCTTTTTCGGCGAAGACTTTTTCCGCCGCGAGCAGGATTTTCTCGACGTTACTGCGACGGATCTCGATCTTGTGATTGCCCATGAGGGCTCCCTGACAACGACGTTGTTGAAGACTAGCATCCGCTCTGGCCTCGGGGCGACCGCTGCAAACAAAACTTCGTATGAAGGCCGGCGCATGGCTAAACTGGCGCTTCTTTGTCCTGCCTCAGAGGTATCCGCGATGCTGTTCAAGAACGTCCTGACCACCACTGCCCTGCTCGCTTCGCTGTTCGCCGCATCTTCGGTTTTCGCCCACGCCCACCTGAAAAGTGCCACCCCGGCCGCCGACAGCACCGTCGCCACGCCGGCCGATCTGCGCCTGACCTTTTCTGAAGGCGTCGAAGCCAGTTTCACCAAAGTCAGCCTGACCCACGACGGCGCCCCGGTCGCAATCAAACCGCTGACCACCGAAGGCGACAAGAAAACCCTGATCGTCACCCCCGCCGCACCTCTCGGCGCCGGTGAATACAAAGTCGAATGGCACGCGGTGTCGGTCGACACACACAAGAGCGAAGGCGCCTACCAGTTCAAGGTTGGCCAGTAATTCATGAGTGAAGCGCTGGTGCTGTGCCGCTTTGTGCATTTCAGCGCGGTGTTGATGCTGTTCGGCGCCTGGCTGTTCCGGCCGTTGCTGCTCAAGACGCCAGTGCCGACACTGGATCGGCATCTGGCGCAAATGGCGCGCTGGCTGACCGCGATTGCGCTGCTCAGCGGTGTCACCTGGGCACTGTTGATCACCGCGAGCATGGCCGGTTCGGCGGCGGCAGCGTTCGATCCGGACACTGTTGGCGTGGTGCTCGGCAACACCTTTTTCGGCCAGGTCTGGCGCTGGCATCTGCTGATCAACGCGCTGTTGCTGGCACTGCTGTTCACGCCGTGGCGTTCGAATGTGCTGCTGCGCCTGGGCTTGAGTGCGCTGCTCTTGGCGACCCTGGCGCCGGTCGGTCACGGCGCGATGCTCGACGGCCTCAGCGGGCAACTGCTGATCCTCAACCAGATCGTTCATCTGACTTGCGTCGCTGCATGGCTGGGCGGCTTGTTGCTGTTGGTGTTGATCCTGCGTCAGCCGAGCACAGCGATGGGGCGGATCCTGCAACGCTTCAGCGGTGTCGGTTATGCGATCGTTGGCGGGCTGCTGATTACCGGGTTGATCAACGTGCGCGTGCTGACCGGGCGATGGTGGCCGACGCCGCTGTTTGCAGGGTTTGCCTTGATTCTGCTGATCAAGGCCTTGCTGGTGCTGGGCATGCTCGCGCTGGCGCTGTTCAATCGCTTGCGGATTGACGATTGCGAGCAACGAATGGGCGCGCTCAAACGCAGTGTGGTGCTGGAGTGGTTGTTGGGGATGGGTGCGGTGGCGGCCGTCTCCCTGCTCGGTACCCTGCCGCCGATGATTGCTGGATAAACCCAATCAGACTGTGGGAGCGGGCTTGCTCGCGAAGGCTGTGTATCAGATACGAAAATATCGCCTGACACACCGCTTTCGCGAGCAAGCCCGCTCCCACATTTTTGATCTGCGCAGGTCAATGCGGTTGTGTGTCGCCCGCTGCGGTGTCGATGCTGACCACCACCGACATCCCCGGGCGCAAGCGCTCCTCTTCCTGCTGCCCCTCATCAATGGTGATCCGCACCGGCACGCGCTGAGCGATTTTCACGAAGTTGCCGGTGGCGTTGTCGGCCTGCAACAGGGCAAATTCCGAACCGGTGCCGGGCGAAATGTGCTGCACATGGCCGGTGAACTTGCGGTGGTTCAGCGCATCGACGGTGAAGCGCACCGGCTGCCCGACACGCACGTTGTTCATCTGGGTTTCCTTCATGTTGGCGATCACCCATTTCTGGTTCGGCACCAACGCCATCAACTGCGCGCCGGAGTTGACGTAAGCGCCCAGGCGCACGCCGATCTGCCCGAGCTGGCCGTCGCGCGGGGCGACGATGCGCGTATTCGACAAGTCGATCCGCGCCAGTTGCACCGCTGCTTCCGCGCTGGCCACCGCGGCTTCCAGCGAGCCGCGATTGACGATCACCGTTTGCAGATCCTGCCGGGCGATTTCCAGATTGGCCTTGGCCTGCGCCACGGCGGCGATGCCTTGCGCGTTGGCGGCGAGCGCCACGTCCATCTCGCGTTTCGACACCGAGCCGTCTCCCACCAGCTCCTTGTTACGCCGCAGATCCGCCTCGCTTTTGCGCAACTGCGCCTCGCTGTCGGCCACCACCGCCTGACGCAGTTTGATCGTCGCTTCGGCGCTGTTGCGTTGCTGCACCACGTTGGCCAGCGCGGCTTTCTGCACCGCCAGTTGCGCCAGCGACTGGTCGAGGCGCTGCTGATAAATCCGGTCGTCCAGGCGCACCAGCAGGTCGCCGGCCTTCACGTACTGGAAGTCCTGCACCGGCACCTCGAACACGTAACCGCTGAGCTGCGGGCCGATGATCGTCACCTGGCCACGCACCAGGGCGTTTTCAGTGGTTTCGACCGCACTGCTGAACGGCGGCAACTGCCAGGCGTAGAGCACGATCAGCACACCGACGATGGCAATCGCGGCAAAGCCCAGTGACGAGATGATCCGCACCCGCAACGAGCGCGGCTCGGTGTTCGGTGATGACGGCGGTGCCACGCCTTCCGGGGTGGCGGCGATGGCATTGGTGGTTGTGGTGGTCGGTTCGGTCATGAATTGGAAGCACCGCTAGGAGGTACGGAAGGCGCGGGGTCGACGGCTTTGGTGGTGCTCATCAGCCACAGCGCACGAATAGACAGCCAGATCATGGTCAGCACCGCAATCACGGCGATCAGCATGAATACATCGTTATAGGCCAGCACGTTGGCTTCGCGAGTCGCGGCATTCGCCAGGCTGCGAATCCCGGCCAGATTGCGCAGGCTCGGGTCGGCCAGCAAGGAACCGTAAGCCGACCCGCCGCTCTGCACACGAGCAGCCACCAGCGGATCGGACAACGTCAGATGCTCGACCAGGTGACTGGAATGGAATTTCTCGCGCACGATCTGGAACGTGCCCAACAACGCCGCGCCGAGCAAGCCGCCGAGGTTGTTGCAGATCCCGAACAACACCGAAAAACTCACCAGATTGCGCGGATTGGTCAGCACGTTGCGGGTGCCGAACACCATGGTCGGTCCCAGAAAAAACGTGCTGCCGAAGGCCAGCAGAAACTGGCTGAAATACAGGTTTTGCGGGCGGGTCAGGTTATTGGAAAAACTGTCCATCACCGAACCGGTAGCCATCAGCGCCAGCGAGATGATCAGCGGCATCAGCAGGTGCTTGGGGTCGATGGTCAGTGCGCTGGTCGCCAGCCCGGCGACGCTGCCGATCAGCATCACCACATACAGGCTGTGCAACTGCTCATAACCCATGTTGAGGTTCTGCATGAAACCGACGGCGCCGGTGGACTGTTCCGAGGTGACCATGCGGATCAGGGTCACCGCCAGCGCCAGGCGGATCATCGTGCCGCTGCCGAGCCAGCGGGTCATCAGCATCGGGTTACTGCGATTGTGCTCGATCGCCAGGCCGGCGAGGATCAGGGCAATCGAGGCCGCCAGCGCGTAGCCGATCCAGTTGGCTTCCAGCCACCAGTCGATCCGCCCCAGCGACAACACCGCGCAGAGCAGCGCCACGCCGCTGGCGAGAATGGCGAAGGTCAGAAAGTCCAGCGGCTCGAAGGTTTTGAAGCGATCACCGGGCGGCAACTTGAGCAGCAGCACGCAGCCCAGCGACAGCAAGGCCATGCCCAATTCGAACAGGTACAGGCCGCGCCATTCGGCAATCTGCAGCAAGTCTTCGGAGAACAGACGCGCCAGCGGCAGCGCCAGTTGCGAGGCGCCGAGGCCCAGCACCAGCGCCTTCAACCGCCATTTGGCCGGAAACGCCTGAACCATGTAATACAGACCCAGCGAACTCAGCGCCGCACCGACCATGCCGTGCGCCGCCCGCACCGCGATGGCCGAGCTCAAGTCGTTGACGAACAGATGACCGAACGTCACTAGCGCATACAGCACCAGAAACACTTCGGTGAATGCACGCAGGCCAAACTGCTGGCGAAACTTCACCAGCAGCAGGTTCATCGACACGTTGGTCATCACGTACGCAGCCGGCAGCCAGGCCATCTCCGCCGTGGTCGCGCCCAGCGCGCCTTGCAGGTAAGGCAGGTTGGCGACCACCAGCGAGTTACCCAAACCACCGGTCACCGCCACCAGCAGCCCGACCAGCGCATAGGCCAGGCGCTTGGGGTTGGAGTGCAGCGGCGTCGAGGGGGAACCGGGCAGGCTGGGCTTCTCGTGAGGCTGCCAGTCGCGCGGGGCGTATCGATCCATTGAAAGGCCTTGTGCTTGTGTTGCCGGGAGTTTGCCGCAAATCTTGCGGCAAACCCACAATCCTGTGGGAGCTGGCTTGCCGGCGATGACGGCAGTCGGCTCGGCAACAGGCTGACTGGCAGACCGTTATCGCGGGCACGCCCGCTCCCACAGGGTTCGCGGTGGATTCGTAAATTCTGTTTAAAGGTCCTCTCGCCCGCAACGGATTTTTCCCGCGGCGGGCAACTGCCACCCTTGCAGCCCTTCTCAACCTGCAAGGTGCCCGTTATGACCACGCCCCACCGGCAACGCTCCCCACGCCTGCTGAAAAACCTTCTGGCTGCCGCCCTGTTGCTGCCCGCCCTCGCCTTCGCCCAGGAACGCCCGTGGCCGGACGGCTCGCAACTGGTGATTTCGGTGTCGATGCAGTTCGAAACCGGCGGCCAGCCCGAAGGTGCGGAAAGTCCGTTTTCCGGCAGCCCATTGCCCAAGGGCTACCCGGATCTGCCGGCGCAGACCTGGTTTGATTATGGCTACAAGGAAGGCCTGTGGCGGATGCTCGACCTGTGGGATCGCACCGGGATCAAGGTCACCTCGCATGTGGTCGGCGAAGCGGCGCTCAAGCACCCGGAACTGGCGAAAGCGATTGCCGAGCGCGGCCACGAACTGGCAGCCCACGGCATGCGTTGGGCCGATTCCTACAACATGAGTTACGACCAGGAAAAACAGTTCATCGGCGACGGTGTCAACGCGGTGGAAAAACTCACCGGCCAGCGCTCGGTGGGCTACAACGCCAACTGGCTGCGGCGCAGCCCCAACACGCTGAAGGTCCTGCAAGACCTGAATTTCACCTACCACATCGATGATGTCAGCCGCGACGAACCGTTCGTGACCATGGTCCGTGGGCGCAAATTCGCCGTGGTGCCGTATACCTTGCGCAACAACGACATCGTGTTGATTGAGGGTCGGCATTTCTCCGCCGAGCAGTTCTATTAGCAATTGGTGCTGGAATTTGATCGTCTGTACGCGGAAGGCGCGAGCAAGCGGCGGATGATGTCGGTGAGTCTGCACGACCGCATCGGCGGCACCCCGGCGATGGTCGAGGCGATGGAACGTTTTATCCGCTATGCGCAGTCCCATCCGAAAGTGACATTCATGCGCAAGGACCAGATCGCCCGGATCGTCCTGACCGAGAAAAACCCGCTGATCGACAACACAGAGGCGCTCTATAACCGGTAAACCCGCCGAAAACAGCCCTCTTCGCAGCATTTGGAGGGCTGCCAAATCGCGCAAAACAATCGTAACAAGCCCTGTTGACTTTTGCGGAAAACCTCGCAACTATCCGCAACCATGTTGTACGACGACGTATGACAAATAATAAAAACAACAACAGGGAGCGTCACAGTGAGCACACTCGTCTGCAATTCCGTTCGCACGTCCCGTATTTCCTTCCCCCGCCCGTGTTCCACCCTGAGTTTGATCGGCTGCAGCAGCCTCGCCCTGGTTTTGCCGATGAGCGCAGACGCCGAAGGCTTCCTCGAAGACAGCAAAGCCACGCTGAACCTGCGCAACGCCTACTTCAATCGCAACTTCGTCAACCCGAACTACCCGCAGGGCAAGGCTGAAGAGTGGACGCAAAACTTCATCCTTGATGCCAAATCCGGCTTCACCCAAGGCACCGTCGGCTTCGGTCTCGATGTGCTGGGGATGTATTCGCAAAAACTCGATGGCGGCAAGGGCACCGGCGGTACGCAACTGTTGCCGATTCACGATGACGGGCGTCCGGCGGACAACTTCGGTCGCCTCGGCGTGGCGCTGAAGGCCAAGGTGTCGAAGACCGAATTGAAGGTTGGCGAATGGATGCCGGTGCTGCCGATCCTGCGCTCGGACGATGGCCGCTCGTTGCCGCAGACCTTTCGCGGTGGCCAGATCACCTCCACCGAAATCAACGGCCTGACCCTCTACGGTGGGCAGTTCCGTGGCAACAGCCCGCGCAACGACGCCAGCATGGAAGACATGTCGATGAACGGCCGCGGCGCCTTCACCTCCGACCGTTTCAACTTCGGCGGCGGCGAATACACCTTCAACGACAAGCGCACCCTGGTCGGCGTGTGGTACGCCGAACTCAGCGACATCTACCAGCAGCAGTATTTCAACCTCAGCCACAGCCAGCCGCTAGGTGACTGGACGCTGGGCGCCAACCTCGGTTTCTTCACCGGCAAGGAAGACGGCAGCGCCCAGGCCGGCGACCTCGATAACAAGACCGCGTTCGCCATGCTGTCGGCCCGCTACGGCGGCAACACCTTCTATGTCGGCCTGCAAAAACTCAGCGGCGACGACGCGTGGATGCGGGTCAACGGCACCAGCGGCGGCACCCTGGCCAACGACAGCTACAACGCCAGTTATGACAACGCCAAAGAGCGCTCCTGGCAGTTGCGTCATGACTACAACTTCGTCGCCCTCGGGATTCCCGGCCTGACCCTGATGAACCGCTACATCAGCGGCGATAACGTGCATACCGGGACGATTACCGACGGCAAGGAATGGGGTCGCGAGTCGGAACTGGGATACACCGTGCAGAGCGGGCCGCTGAAAAACCTCAACGTGAGATGGCGCAACGCGACGATACGCCGGGACTTCAGCACCAATGAGTTCGATGAGAACCGGATCTTTGTCAGCTACCCGATTTCGTTGTTGTAAAGCCAGTCCTCACACCGGGTTTCCCTGTGGGAGCGAGCTTGCTCGCGAATGCGTCGGGTCAGTCAATTTACCTTTTAATGACACACCGCTTTCGCGAGCAAGCCCGCTCCCATAGGGGGATTGCATTGCAACGAAGGCGTCGCGGTGATTGAAAAGTGAATGAGCCCCTTCCGTCATTTACCCCAAAAGTCGCGTTGACAAGTTCCGGAAACCCTACCGATACTTCAGCGCAGTCATACGACAACCTACAACAAACCTAATAACAACGTGTAAGGGATTGCCATGACGTCTACCTCTACTCCCCGCGCCCCGTTCAACCGTCTGCTGCTGACCGGCGCTGCCGGTGGCCTGGGCAAAGTCCTGCGCGAACGTATGCGCCCTTATGCCCATGTCCTGCGCCTGTCGGACATCGCGGCTCTCGCCCCAGCCATTGATGATCGCGAAGAAATCGTCCCCTGCGACCTTGCCGACAAACAGGCAGTGCACCAACTGGTCGAAGGCGTCGACGCGATCCTGCATTTCGGCGGTGTCTCCGTGGAGCGGCCCTTCGAAGAAATCCTCGGCGCCAACATTTGCGGCGTATTTCACATCTACGAAGCTGCACGCCGCCATGGTGTGAAGCGAGTGATCTTCGCCAGTTCCAACCACGTCATCGGCTTCTACAAACAGGACGAGCCGCTCGATGCCAGCTGCGCCCGCCGCCCCGACGGCTACTACGGATTGTCCAAGTCCTACGGCGAAGACATGGCCAGTTTCTACTTCGATCGCTACGGCATCGAGACGGTCAGCATCCGCATCGGCTCCTCATTTCCCGAGCCGCAGAACCGCCGAATGATGCACACCTGGCTGAGCTTCGACGACCTCACCCAATTGCTCGAGCGCGCGCTGTACACGCCAAACGTTGGCCATACCGTGGTCTATGGCATGTCCGCCAACAAGGACGTCTGGTGGGACAACCGCTTCGCCAGTCACCTCGGTTTTGAGGCCAGGGACAGCTCCGAAGTGTTCCGCGAAAAAGTCGAAGCGCAGCCTATGCCCGCCGCCGATGACCCGGCGCGGATCTATCAGGGCGGCGCGTTCGTCGCGGCCGGCCCCTTCGGCGACTGAACACTCTGCCAACGACGCAAAGGAATGAGTATGCAAGCCGAATTGATCGTCGATGCGCGCAACGCCGTGGGCGAAAGCCCGGTCTGGGTGCCGCAGGAAAACGCGCTGTATTGGGTCGATATTCCCAACGGCGGACTGCAACGCTGGAACGCTGACACCGGCCATGTGCAGGCCTGGAAAACCCCTGAAATGCTCGCCTGCATCGCCCGTCACAGCGGTGGCGGCTGGGTTGCCGGCATGGAGAGCGGCTTTTTTCATCTGCACCCGCACAGCGACGGCAGCCTCGACAGCGAATGGCTCGCCACCGTCGAGCACAGCCGAGAAGACATGCGCCTCAACGACGGTCGCTGCGACCGCCAGGGCCGTTTCTGGGCTGGCAGCATGGTGCTGAACATGGGCCTGAACGCGTCCGAAGGCCGGCTCTACCGCTACGGCGCCGGGCAGTCTGGTGTGATCGAAGCGCAACTCGACGGCTTCATCGTGCCCAACGGCCTCGGCTTCAGCCCTGACGGCAAGACGATGTACCTGTCCGATTCACATCCGCACGTGCAATTGATCTGGGCCTTCGATTACGACACCGAGACCGGCACACCATCGAATCGGCGGATCTTTGTTGACATGCACCACTTCCCCGGCCGGCCGGATGGCGCTGCCGTGGATGCCGAAGGCTGCTACTGGATCTGCGCCAACGACGCCGGACTGATTCACCGTTTTGCCCCGGACGGCCGCCTCGATTTCTCGCTGGAAGTGCCGGTGAAGAAACCGACGATGTGTGCCTTCGGCGGCAGCCGCATGGACACCCTCTTCGTGACCTCGATTCGCCCCGGCGACGACCGCGATCCGCAATCCCTGGCCGGCGGCGTGTTCGCCCTCAACCCCGGGGTCAAAGGCCTGGAAGAACCGCTGTTCGACGATTCCCTGTAACACCCGCCTCTGCTGCACCGCTGCGCCTTGAACACAACAATAACAAGACTGGAGACTCCCCCCCATGAACTTCAAACGCACCTTGCTGGCCGCTGCACTCCCGCTGATGTTCACCTTCACTGGCGCCGCCCAGGCCCTGCAACTCAAATTCGCTGACATCCATCCCGCCGGTTATCCCACCGTGGTAGCCGAAGAAAACATGGGCAAGACCCTGACCCGGGAAACCAACGGCGAGCTGACCTTCCAATACTTTCCCGGGGGTGTGCTGGGCTCAGAAAAGGAAGTCATCGAGCAGATGCAAGTCGGCGCGGTACAGCTGTCTCGCGTCAGCCTGGGTATCGTCGGCCCGGTAGTGCCGGATGTGAACGTGTTCAACATGCCGTTCATCTTCCGCGACCATCAACACATGCGTAACGTCATCGACGGCGCAGTGGGCGACGAGATCCTCGACAAAATCACCAACTCCGAATTCGGCCTCGTGGCGCTGGCCTGGATGGACGGCGGCACGCGCAACGTCTACACCAAGAAACCGGTGCGCAAGCTCGAAGACCTCAAGGGCATGAAGATTCGTGTCCAGGGCAACCCGATGTTCATCGACATGATGAACGCCATGGGCGGAAACGGTATCGCCATGGACACCGGGGAAATCTTCAGCGCCTTGCAAACCGGCGTGATCGACGGCGCGGAAAACAACCCGCCGACCCTGCTCGAACACAACCACTTCCAGAACGCCAAGTTCTACAGCCTGACCGGTCACTTGATCCTGCCAGAGCCGATTGTGATGTCGAAAATCACCTGGGAAAAACTCACCCCGGATCAACAGGCGCTGGTCAAGAACGCCGCCAAGGCTGCCCAGGCTGAAGAGCGTGTGCTGTGGGACAAGAAGTCCGCTGCCAGCGAAGAAAAACTCAAGGCCGCTGGCGTCGAGTTCATCCAGGTCGACAAGAAACCCTTCTACGACGCCACCGCACCGGTGCGGGAAAAGTACGGTGCGAAGTACGCCGACCTGATCAAGAAAATCGAAGCCGTGCAGTAACGCCTCCCGCTCCGTCCTCATTAACCAGGCCCGGCGCACCTGATGACACAGGCGCGCCCGGTTACGGTGGAACCCGATGAAGAATCTACTGCTGCGTATCAACGACAAGATCTACATGACGTGCATCTGGGTCGCCGGCCTTTCCGTCCTGGCGATTTCCCTGATGATTCCCTGGGGCGTCTTCGCCCGCTACGTGCTGGGCACCGGTTCGAGCTGGCCAGAGCCCACGGCGATCCTGCTGATGATGGTGTTCACCTTCATCGGTGCCGCCGCCAGTTACCGCGCCGGTGCGCACATGGCCGTGGCCATGCTCACCGACCGCATGCCACCCCGGCTGAGATCTGCGGCGGCGATATTCTCGCAACTGCTCATGGCGTCGATCTGCATTTTCATGACCATCTGGGGCGCCAAGTTGTGCCTGTCCACCTGGAACCAGTTCATGGCGGCCCTCCCCGATCTGCGGGTTGGCGTGACCTATCTGCCGATTCCCGTGGGCGGCTTGCTGACGCTGGTTTTCGTCCTGGAAAAACTCTTGCTCGGTGACCAGAGCAAACGGCGGGTCGTGCAGTTCGATCTGGTTGAAGAAAGTGAAGGTGGCGCTTAATGGACGCTCTGATTCTGCTGGGCAGTTTTATCGTATTGATCCTGATCGGCATGCCGGTCGCCTATGCGCTGGGCGCCGCCGCGCTGATCGGTGCGTGGTGGATCGACATCCCGTTCCAGGCAGTGATGATCCAGGTCGCGTCGGGGGTGAACAAGTTCTCGCTGCTGGCCATTCCGTTCTTCGTCCTGGCCGGCGCGATCATGGCCGAGGGCGGCATGTCCCGGCGTTTGGTGGCGTGTGCCGGGGTGCTGGTGGGTTTTGTGCGCGGAGGCCTGTCGCTGGTCAACATTGTCGCCTCGACCTTCTTCGGCGCGATCTCCGGTTCCTCGGTGGCCGACACCGCGTCGGTGGGTTCGGTGCTGATTCCGGAAATGGAACGCAAAGGCTATCCACGGGATTTCTCCACCGCAGTGACCGTCAGCGGCTCGGTGCAAGCCCTGCTCACGCCACCCAGCCATAACTCGGTGCTCTACTCCCTGGCCGCCGGTGGTACGGTTTCGATTGCCTCGCTGTTCATGGCCGGCATCGTGCCGGGCTTGATGATGAGCGCCTGCCTGATGGTGCTGTGCCTGATCTTCGCGAAAAAGCGCAACTACCCCAAGGGTGAAGTGATCCCGATGCGCCAGGCGCTGAAAATCGTCGGCGAAGCCCTCTGGGGCCTGATGGCGATGGTGATCATCCTCGGCGGCATCCTCTCGGGGATTTTCACCGCCACGGAATCGGCGGCCATCGCCGTGTTGTGGTCGTTTTTCGTGACCATGTTCATCTACCGCGATTACAAGTGGCGTGAACTGCCGAAACTGATGCACCGCACGGTACGCACCATTTCCATCGTGATGATCCTGATCGGTTTCGCCGCAAGCTTCGGCTACATCATGACCCTGATGCAGATTCCGGCGAAAATCACCACGCTGTTCCTGACCCTGTCGGACAACCGCTACGTGATCCTGATGTGCATCAACGTCATGCTGCTGTTGCTCGGCACGGTGATGGACATGGCGCCGCTGATCCTGATTCTGACGCCGATCCTGATGCCGGTGATTCTCGGCATCGGTGTCGATCCAGTGCAGTTCGGCATGATCATGCTGGTCAACCTCGGGATCGGGCTGATAACACCGCCGGTGGGTGCGGTGCTGTTTGTCGGTTCGGCGGTGGGCAAGGTCAGTATCGAAAGCACCGTGAAGGCGCTGCTGCCGTTTTATGCGGTGCTGTTTCTGGTGTTGATGCTGGTCACTTACATCCCCGCCATTTCCCTGTGGCTACCGCATCTGGTGTTGTAACAGCCTGAAAGATCGCAGCCTCGTTTCACTCGACAGCTCCTGCATGGGAATGCGCTTCCTGTAGGAGCTGCCGAAGGCTGCGATCTTTTGATCTGCCAACATTCAGGCACGCAACAACATATACCCCGCCACCACCAGACACACGCTGGCAAACCCCACCTGCAACGTCCGCGCTGGCACCCGCGCGCACAGTTTGCGGCCGATGATCATGCCGACGATGCTGGCCACGATAAACGCCGCGCCCTGAGCATCAATCCGCACGCCCGCGTGAAACGAGCCGATCACGCCAATCGCCGAAATCAGGCTGATCACCATCAGCGACGTCGCGACAATCCCGCGCATTTGCACATCGGTCAGTTGCTTGAACGCCGGCACGATCAGGAAGCCACCGCCAACGCCGAGCAAGCCCGAGACCACGCCGGTCACCGCACCCAGCGCCGCGAGGGTCGCGGTGCATTTGGCGGTCCAGTCGAAACGCCCGGTCTGCTCATTGAGCATGCAGTTTTTCTGCCCCCAACTGGCGTGGCCGTGGTCGCTCGGCCCCGTTTGCGCACGCTCGCGGCGCAGCATGCGCCAGGCCACCATGACCATCAGCAGGCTGAAGAGGATCATCAGGATCTTCTCCGGCAACTGGTGCGCAAAATAGATGCCCAGTGGCGAAAATACCGCGCCAAGCGCGGCGATCAGCAGCGCCGCGCGGTAGCGCACCAGCCCATGGCGCAAACCGTCGATCGCGCCCACTGCCGCCGCACTGCCGACGGCGAACAACGCCACGGGCGCGGCCTGAGTCATGCTCCAGCCGAGACCAAGCACCAATGCCGGCACCGCGAGAATCCCACCGCCCGCCCCGGTCAGTCCGAGAATCAGCCCCATCAACACGCCAAACAGACTTGCCAGCAACATAGGGAGTTCTCAGTCGACTTTGGACAAACCGGTCAGCCACTCGCGGCCCTTGAGCATGCCGTTCCAGTAGAACCACGGCAGCAGCGTCGCCTTGAGGAACCACGCCGAGCGGCGCGGCACGGTCGCATCGAGGGCGAAGGTCGGCAGCAACTTTCCGCCGTAACCGAACTCGGCGAGGATCACCTTGCCCTTCTCCACCGTCAGCGGGCACGAACCGTAGCCGTCGTACTTCAGTGGCAGCGGTTGTTGCTTGCGCACGGCCAGCAGATTTTCCGCGACCACCACAATCTGCTTGCGCACCGCCGCAGCGGTTTTCGCATTGCTGGTGCCGCAGATATCACCGAGGCCGAACACCTCGGGGTAACGCGGATGCTGCAGGCTGTGTGGATTGACTTCGCACCAGCCGGCAGCGTCGGCCAGCGGGCTCTGGGCGATGAAATCCGGCGAGACTTGCGGCGGCACCACGTGCAGCAGATCGAAGGTTTTCGCCTGTGTGGTGAGGTTGCCGTCGGCGTCCTTGATCTCGAACCACGCGGTTTTCGCCGGGCCGTCGACCTTGACCAGGTTGGAGTTGAAGGCCAGTTGCGCGTTGTACTTTTCGATGTACTTCATCAGCGGTGGGACGAAGGTCGCGACGCCAAACAGCGCCGCGCCGGCCAGGTTGAATTCGACGTCAATGTTGTTCAGCACGCCGGTTTTGCGCCAGTGATCGCACGACAGGTACAACGCCTTTTGCGGCGCGCCGGCGCATTTGATCGGCATCGCCGGCTGAGTGAACAACGCCTTGCCGCCGCGCAGTTTCTGCACCTGATCCCAGGTGTACTGCGAGTGCTGATAGCTGTAGTTGGAGGTCACGCCATGCTGGCCGAGGCTTTCCTGCAGGCCTTCGATCTTCTCCCAGGCCAGCCGCAGGCCGGGGCAGACGATCAGGTTCTGGTAAGTGACGGTGCGCTGATCGTTGAGGGTCAACTGGCGCAGATCGGGATCGATACCGGTCACCGCCGCCTGAATCCAGGTGGCCTGACGCGGCATCACTTTGCTCATCGGCCGCACGGTGTCCTTGACGTCGTAGGCGCCACCGCCGACCAGCGTCCACGCCGGTTGGTAGTAGTGCTGGACGCTTGGCTCGATCACAGTGACTTTAAGAGTGGGATCACGCTTGAGCAGACTGGCGACGAAGCCGATGCCGGCGGTGCCGCCGCCGATGACCACGATATCGGCACTGATGGATGGGCCCCAGTGTTGATCGTTCATTGCTTGTTCCTTATTGCTGCATGCAAGGATTTCTTGGCCATCGCACAAATCCATTGTAGGAGTGAGCCTGCTCGCGATAGCGGTATGTCAGTCTATGAAGATGTTGGCTGATACACCGCTATCGCGAGCAGGCTCACTCCTACAGAGATTGTGTGGTGGCTGACATTTATTGATGGCCCAGGCTTTTCAGCACCGCTCCGCAATACAACCCGGACAGGGTCTTCATCTCACCTGAATCACTTCAGGACTGGCCAGACCGTAAAAGATGTATTTGCCTTCACGACGAGTCGCCACCAGCCCTTCATCGCGCAGGATGCCCAGTTGCTGGGACAGGGTCGGCTGGCGCACGCCGGTCATTTTTTCCAGCTCGCCGACATTGCGCTCGCCCTGGGTCAGCTGGCACAGGATCAACAGGCGATCCTCATTGGCCAGCGCCTTGAGCGCGCAGGCCTTGGAGGCGGACGCCCGCAATTGGGCGACTTCACATTCGGTCAGACTGGATTGCATTTGCACGATGCCTTCAACGTCACTTAAGCTGCGAACATTATGTTTTTAGATAAAGTGTTGCAACCCATTTCCCTGATTCAGGTTGGTGTCCATGCCCGCGCAGATTGAAGCTTTCCTCGACCCCGCCTCCTCGACCTACAGCTACGTGGTCTATGAAGCCGATGGCGGGCAGTGTGCAATCGTCGATCCGGTACTCGATTACGACGGCGCCGCCGGACGCACCTGCACCACGCAGGCCGACAAAATCATCACCTTCGTCCGAGAACACCGCTTGCAGGTGCAATGGCTACTGGAAACCCACGCTCACGCCGACCACCTGTCCGCTGCGCCGTACTTGCGCCGCGAACTGGGCGGCAAGATTGCGATCGGCCAGTCCATCAGCAAGGTGCAGAACGTGTTCAAGGCGCTGTTCAACCTGGAACCGGAATTCTGCGTCGACGGCTCGCAGTTCGATCACCTGTTCGCGCCGAACGAGTCGTTCATGATCGGCAACCTCAAGGCCACCGCCCTGCACGTCCCCGGCCACACCCCGGCGGACATGGCTTACCTGATCGACGGCGAACAGATTCTGGTCGGCGACACGCTGTTCATGCCCGATGTCGGCACCGCCCGCTGCGACTTCCCCGGCGGCAACGCCCATCAACTGTTCAACTCGATCCACAAACTGCTGGCCTTCCCCGCCAGCGTCAAACTCTACGTCTGCCACGACTACCCGCCGGAAGGCCGCGCCGCGCAGTGCCAGACCACCGTCGGTGAACAGCGCAAGAGCAATATTCATGTGCATGACGGGATTGATGAAGCGGCGTTTGTCGAGATGCGTACCAAGCGCGATGCCGGGTTGGGCATGCCGACGCTGTTGCTGCCGGCGATTCAGGTGAATGTGCGGGCGGGGAATTTTCCGGCGGCCGAAGACAATGGTGTGGTTTATCTGAAAGTGCCGATCAACCAGCTTTAAGTGCCCAGCGTCAAACCATTCGCCGGCAACGGCAACGCCGTCTTGTAGCGCACCTGCTTCAAGGCAAAACTCGAGCGGATATTCGCCACCCCCGGCACCTTGGTCAGAAAGTCCATCATGAACCTCTCCAGCGCCTGAATCGTCGGCACCAGCACCCGGATCAGATAGTCCGGGTCGCCGGCCATCAGGTAGCACTCCATCACCTCGGGGCGGTCGGAGATCGCCTCTTCGAAATGCTGCAACGCCTCCTCGACCTGTTTCTCCAGGCTGACGTGAATGAACACGTTCACATGCAGGCCCAGCAGATCGGCATCGAGCAGCGTCACCTGCTCGCGAATCAGCCCTAACTCCTCCATCGCCTTGACCCGGTTGAAACACGGCGTCGGCGACAGATTCACCGAGCGCGCGAGGTCGGCGTTAGTGATGCGCGCATTCTCCTGAAGGCTGTTGAGAATGCCGATGTCGGTACGGTCCAGTTTGCGCATGAGACAAAACCACCTGTTTTTTATGTTTATGCAGAATTTCTATCTGCAAATCGTCTCCAGCGCAACGAAACAGAGAGAAATATTCTTCTGGCCCGGGCCTATGATTGTTGTAGGACAAGATTTCTTTCACCCAAGAATGATTGCCAGCTCACTACAAGAAATTCACAAGATCGAGCGTAGAAGCCATGACCCAAGCGTATGAACCGCTGCGTCTGCACGTCCCTGAACCCTCGGGCCGCCCAGGCTGCAAAACCGACTTCTCCTACCTGCATCTGACCGATGCCGGCACGGTGCGCAAACCTTCCATCGACGTCGAACCCGCCGACACCGCCGACCTGGCGCGTGGGCTGATTCGGGTGCTCGATGATCAGGGCAACGCCCTCGGCCCCTGGGCTGAAAACGTGCCGGTCGAGATCCTGCGCAAGGGCATGCGCGCCATGCTCAAGACGCGGATCTACGATAACCGCATGGTGGTCGCCCAGCGCCAGAAAAAAATGTCGTTCTACATGCAGAGCCTTGGCGAAGAAGCCATCGGCAGCGCCCAGGCCCTGGCCTTGAACATCGACGACATGTGCTTTCCGACCTACCGCCAGCAAAGCATCCTGATGGCCCGCGAAGTGCCGCTGGTCGACCTGATCTGCCAGTTGCTGTCCAACGAGCGCGATCCGCTCAAGGGCCGGCAGTTGCCGATCATGTACTCGGTCAAGGACGCCGGTTTCTTCACCATCTCCGGCAACCTCGCGACTCAATTCATTCAGGCCGTCGGCTGGGGCATGGCCTCGGCGATCAAGGGCGACACGAAAATCGCCTCGGCCTGGATCGGTGACGGCGCCACCGCCGAATCGGACTTCCACACCGCCCTCACCTTCGCTCACGTTTACCGCGCGCCGGTGATCCTCAACGTGGTCAACAACCAGTGGGCGATCTCGACCTTCCAGGCCATTGCCGGCGGTGAAGCCACCACTTTCGCCGGACGCGGCGTCGGTTGCGGCATCGCCTCGTTGCGGGTCGATGGCAACGACTTCTACGCGGTCTACGCCGCTTCCGCCTGGGCTGCCGAACGCGCCCGGCGCAACCTCGGCCCGACCATGATCGAATGGGTCACCTACCGCGCCGGCCCGCACTCGACCTCCGACGATCCGTCGAAATACCGTCCTGCCGATGACTGGAGCCACTTCCCACTGGGCGACCCGATTTCCCGCCTGAAACAGCACCTGATCAAGGTCGGCCACTGGTCGGAAGAAGAGCACGCCGCCGTCAGCGCCGAGCTCGAAGCTGAAGTGATTGCCGCGCAGAAACAGGCCGAACAGTACGGCACCCTCGCCGGCGGCCAGATTCCAAGCGCCGCAACCATGTTCGAAGACGTCTACAAAGAGATGCCGGAGCACTTGAAGCGCCAGCGTCAGCAGTTGGGGATCTGACATGAACGATCACAACAACAATATTCAGTTGGAAACCGCCATGACCACGACCACCATGACCATGATCCAGGCCCTGCGCTCGGCCATGGATGTGATGCTTGAGCGTGACGACAATGTGGTGGTGTTCGGTCAGGACGTCGGCTACTTCGGCGGCGTGTTCCGTTGCACCGAAGGCCTGCAGACCAAGTACGGCACCTCGCGGGTATTCGACGCGCCGATCTCCGAAAGCGGCATTGTCGGTGTTGCGGTGGGCATGGGCGCTTACGGCCTGCGCCCGGTGGCCGAGATTCAGTTCGCCGACTACGTTTACCCCGCTTCCGACCAGATCATTTCCGAAGCGGCGCGCCTGCGTTATCGCTCGGCCGGCGAGTTCACCGCGCCGATGACCCTGCGCATGCCGTGCGGCGGCGGGATCTACGGCGGCCAGACCCACAGCCAGAGCATTGAGGCGATGTTCACTCAAGTCTGCGGCCTGCGCACCGTCATGCCATCCAACCCGTACGACGCCAAGGGCCTGCTGATCGCCTCCATCGAAAACGATGACCCGGTGATCTTCCTAGAGCCGAAACGCCTGTACAACGGCCCGTTCGACGGCCACCACGACCGCCCCGTAACCCCGTGGTCGAAACACCCGCAAGCCCAGGTGCCGGACGGTTACTACACCGTGCCGCTGGACGTTGCCGCCATCACCCGTCCGGGCAAAGACGTGACTGTGCTGACCTACGGCACCACCGTGTACGTGTCGCAAGTGGCCGCCGAAGAATCCGGCGTTGACGCTGAAGTCATCGACCTGCGCAGCCTGTGGCCGCTGGACCTGGAAACCATCGTCAAGTCGGTGAAGAAAACCGGCCGCTGCGTGGTGGTGCACGAAGCCACCCGTACCTGCGGTTTCGGCGCCGAACTGGTGGCGCTGGTGCAAGAGCATTGCTTCCATCACCTGGAAGCGCCGATCGAACGCGTCACCGGTTGGGACACCCCCTACCCGCACGCGCAAGAGTGGGCGTATTTCCCAGGGCCGTCCCGAGTGGGCGCGGCGTTGAAACGGGTCATGGAGGTCTGAATGGGCACGCACGTTATCAAGATGCCGGACATCGGCGAAGGCATCGCAGAAGTAGAACTGTCGCAGTGGCACGTCAAGGTCGGCGACCTGGTGGTTGAAGATCAAGTGTTGGCGGACGTGATGACCGACAAGGCAATGGTCGATATTCCATCGCCGGTCCACGGCAAGGTGATTGCGCTCGGCGGTCAGCCGGGTGAAGTGATGGCGGTCGGCAGTGTGCTGATCAGCATCGAAGTTGAAGGCGCCGGAAACCTGAAGGAATCCGCCGCATCAGCACCGGTTGCTACGAAAGAGGCACCTGCTGCGTCGAAAGTTGAAGCCGCAGTCGAGAGCAAACCTGCCGCCGCTGCTGCACCGCGTTCCGCACCGGTTTGCCAAGGCCCGATGGTTGCCCGCGAGGCTGATGAACGTCCGCTGGCTTCGCCGGCCGTGCGCAAACATGCGCTGGATCTGGGCATTCAGCTGCGTCTGGTACGCGGCACCGGCCCGGCCGGTCGTGTGCTGCACGAAGACCTCGACGCTTATTTGGCCCAGGGTCAATCAAACGCTTCGGCACCGGCAACCGCCGCGTACGCCCAGCGTCACGATGAAGAACAGATTCAAGTGATCGGCATGCGCCGCAAGATCGCCCAGCGCATGCAGGACGCCACTCAGCGTGCCGCGCACTTCAGCTACGTCGAGGAAATCGACGTCACCGCCATCGAAGAACTGCGCGCGCATCTGAATGAAAAACACGGTGCCACCCGGGGCAAGTTGACCTTGCTGCCGTTCCTGGTCCGCGCACTGGTCGTCGCCCTGCGTGACTTCCCGCAGATGAACGCCCGTTACGACGACGAAGCCCAGGTCATCACCCGCCTCGGCGCAGTGCATGTCGGTGTCGCCACGCAAAGCGATGTCGGCCTGATGGTGCCGGTGGTGCGTCACGCCGAAGCGCGCAGCCTGTGGGACAGCGCCGCGGAAATCTCGCGTCTGGCCAATGCCGCACGCAATGGCAAGGCCAGCCGCGACGAATTATCCGGCTCGACCATCACCCTCACCAGCCTCGGTGCGCTGGGCGGCATCGTCAGCACCCCGGTGCTGAACCTGCCGGAAGTGGCGATCGTCGGCGTGAACAAAATCGTCGAACGGCCAATGGTCGTCAAAGGCCAGGTGGTGATCCGCAAGATGATGAACCTCTCCAGCTCCTTCGATCACCGCGTGGTCGACGGCATGGACGCGGCGCTCTTCATCCAGGCCATTCGTGGCTTGATCGAACAACCCGCAACCCTGTTTGTGGAGTGATGCAATGCAAACCTTGAACACCACGCTGCTGATTATCGGCGGCGGCCCCGGCGGTTACGTCACGGCGATTCGCGCCGGGCAACTGGGCATTTCGACGATTCTGGTCGAAGGCCAATCGCTGGGTGGCACTTGCCTGAACATCGGCTGCATTCCGTCCAAAGCGTTGATTCACGTGGCCGAGCAGTTCCACCAGACCCGCCATCACAGCCAGCATTCGGCGCTGGGCATCAGCGTCTCGGCGCCAACCCTCGACATCAGCAAGAGCGTCGAGTGGAAGGACGGCATCGTCGATCGCCTGACCACCGGCGTCGCCGCACTGCTGAAAAAGAACAAGGTCCAGGTCATCAATGGCTGGGCCAAAGTCATCGACGGCAAAACCGTGGAAGTCGGCGATACGCGGATCCAGTGCGAACATCTGGTGCTGGCCACCGGTTCGACCAGCGTCAACCTGCCGATCCTGCCAATCGGCGGGCCGATCATCTCCTCCACCGAAGCGCTGGCACCGAAGTCCGTGCCCAAACGTCTGGTGGTGGTCGGCGGCGGTTACATCGGTCTGGAGCTGGGCATTGCTTACCGCAAGCTCGGCGCCGAGGTCAGTGTGGTCGAGGCGCAGGATCGTATCCTGCCGGCCTACGATGCCGAGCTGACCCAACCGGTCCACGAAGCACTGAAGCAACTGGGCGTGAAGCTCTATCTCAAGCACAGCGTGCTGGGTTTCGACGGCACCTTGCAGGTGCGTGACCCGAACGGCGACACCCTCAATCTGGAAACCGATCAGGTGCTGGTGGCGGTCGGTCGCAAGCCGAATACGCAGGGCTGGAACCTTGAAGCGCTGAACCTGGACATGAACGGCTCGGCGATCAAGATAGACAGCCGCTGCCAGACCAGCATGCGCAACGTCTACGCCATCGGCGACCTCAGCGGCGAGCCGATGCTCGCCCATCGCGCCATGGCTCAGGGCGAAATGGTTGCCGAACTGATCAGCGGCAAATCCCGCGAATTCAACCCGACCGCCATCGCCGCCGTGTGCTTTACCGACCCGGAACTGGTGGTGGTCGGCCAGACCCCGGACGAAGCCAAGGCTGCCGGGCTGGATTGCATCGTTTCCAGCTTCCCGTTCGCTGCCAATGGCCGGGCGATGACCCTGGAATCAAAAAGCGGCTTCGTGCGGGTGGTCGCGCGGCGCGACAATCATGTGATTGTCGGCTGGCAGGCGGTCGGGGCAGGCGTTTCCGAGTTGTCGACCGCGTTCGCGCAAAGCCTGGAAATGGGTGCGCGCCTCGAAGACATCGGCGGCACCATTCATGCGCATCCGACCCTGGGTGAAGCGGTGCAGGAAGCGGCGTTGCGGGCGTTGGGGCATGCGTTGCATCTGTGATGGATGGTGGCAGTGGTGGCCTCTTCGCGAGCAAGCCCGCTCCCACAGGGAAATGTATTCCAAAATGTGGGAGCGGCTTCTTCAGGGAAATGCATTCCCCCTGTGGGAGCGGGCTTGCTCGCGAATTCTTGAGGCCGACACGATTTATCTGCCTGTCATCCGATAGTCCGGGCTGCGAAACCGCGCAAGAATGAAGTATTGTTGTGCCCATCCAAAAAAACGTCAGAAGCCTTGAACCGTTTCGACGGTTGTTCAGTGATAGAGGGTGTCATGGGTAACGAAAGCATCAATTGGGACAAGCTGGGTTTTGACTACATCAAGACCGACAAACGCTATCTGTCGTACTTTCGCAATGGCGAGTGGGACAAAGGCACCCTGACCGAAGACAACGTGCTGCACATCAGCGAAGGCTCGACTGCCCTTCACTATGGCCAGCAGTGCTTCGAAGGCCTGAAGGCTTATCGTTGCAAGGACGGCTCGATCAACCTGTTCCGTCCTGACCAGAACGCCGCGCGCATGCAACGCAGCTGCGCTCGCCTGCTGATGCCGCACGTGTCGACCGAGCAGTTCATCGAAGCGTGCAAGGAAGTGGTTCGCGCCAACGAGCGCTTCATCCCGCCATACGGCACCGGCGGCGCGCTGTACCTGCGTCCGTTCGTGATCGGCGTGGGTGACAACATCGGCGTGCGTACCGCGCCGGAGTTCATCTTCTCGGTATTCGCGATCCCGGTCGGC
Source organism: Pseudomonas sp. S150 (assembly GCF_004526365.1). Lineage (NCBI taxonomy): Bacteria > Pseudomonadati > Pseudomonadota > Gammaproteobacteria > Pseudomonadales > Pseudomonadaceae > Pseudomonas > Pseudomonas sp. S150. The sequence continues at coordinate 3,091,437 of NZ_CP038207.1, read as the reverse complement.
GCCTACTTCAAGGGTGGCCTGACTCCGCACAACTTCCAGATCTCCAGCTTCGACCGCGCCGCCCCACAAGGCACTGGTGCGGCCAAGGTCGGTGGCAACTATGCCGCCAGCCTGATGCCGGGCTCCCAGGCCAAGAAAGCGCACTTCGCTGACGCCATCTACCTGGATCCGCTGACTCACAAGAAGATCGAGGAAGTCGGTTCGGCCAACTTCTTCGGGATCACCCACGACAACAAGTTCATCACCCCGAACTCGCCGTCGGTCCTGCCAGGCATCACCCGTCTGTCGCTGATCGAACTGGCGAAAACCCGTCTGGGTCTAGAAGTGATTGAAGGCGACGTGCTGATCGACAAGCTGTCGGACTTCAAGGAAGCCGGCGCCTGCGGTACCGCGGCGGTGATCACCCCGATCGGCGGGATCAGTTACAACGACCACCTGCACGTGTTCCACAGCGAAACCGAAGTCGGCCCGGTCACCCAGAAGCTCTACAAAGAGCTGACCGGCGTGCAGACCGGCGACATCGAAGCGCCAGCAGGCTGGATCGTCAAGGTTTGATCTGACGGCTGCTGATGCACAAAAGCCCCCATCGACTGATCGATGGGGGCTTTTTCATGGGCGCTGTTGCTGTAGCCACTCAATCAACACTTTGGTGTGCGCCGACGCTTGCGGGGCAACGCCGTAGTAATAGCGTGGCAGCGGCATGCGCAGATCCGGCAACGGACAGATCAGGCGACCACTCGACAAATGCGTGCCGAGCAAAGTAGTCGGACACAGCGCGATGCCCTCGCCCGCCACGGCCGCTTCCAGCACCCGGTGCATGTAATCAAACTGGCGGATCACCTGGCTACTGCTCTGGCTCTGGCCAAAATGCATGGCCCAGTGGTGCCAGTCTTCACGCCGCGCCCTGACGGTCAGCAAGGTATGCGCACTGAGGCCGGCGAGATTTGTCAGTGGCAGTCGCTCAATCAATGCCGGCGCCGCGACCATGACCAATTCATCCTCGAACAACGCGTGCGCCTCCAGCGTCGGCGCCCAATCGTCACGGCCCCGGCGGATGACAATGTCGAAATCGTCGCGGGCCGGATCCGGCGATTGAGTCTGCGTGACGACCTGGGTGTCGATGTGCGGATGCTGCACCGAAAAGTCCGCCAAACGAGGCGTCAGCCATAACAGGGCGAAGGACGGCCGGACATTGATCGTGATCGTCGGCCGCGCTGCCTGTCGCCTCAACTCGGCAGCGGCGTCGGCAATCTGCGCCAGACCGGCGCTGACTTGCTGATAAAAAAGCTCACCCGCCGGCGTCAGCAGCGACTGCCTGATGCGCCGTTCAAACAACAAAACGCCCAGATGTTCTTCAAGCAATTTGACGTGGCGGCTGACCGCACTATGGCTGACATGCAGCTCGTCGGCCGCCAGGCTGAAACTCTGATGACGAGCAGCCACAGCGAAGGCGCGAACCGCATTGAGCGGGGGAAGTGAATTTTTCATGGGTCTAATTTAGTCACATATGCACTGCATTTAAAGCGTTTGTCAGCGCGTCGCCTCCACGCCAATCTGCCCGCACGCAGATACGCGAATCGACGGAGCAACATCATGCACAGTTACGGACTCTTTGTACTGTTCGCCGCCCTGACCATTTTGAGCCCCGGCCCGGGCGTGGTGCTGACCCTGTCCAACGCCGTGCGCCTGGGCTGGACCGGCGCAGTACCCGGCATTCTGGGCATCGCCTCGGGCGCTTTCGTGGTGGCTGCCCTCAGCGCCACCAGCGTCGGCTTGATCCTCAGCGCCTCGGCCGAGGCGTTTACCGTGCTGAAATACGCCGGAGCTGCATACCTGTTGTACTTGGGCTTCAAGAGCTGGCGTTCAGATCGTTTCCGTAGCCTGCAGCAGGTTCGCCCTTCTCGTCCGGGCTACCGTTTTCTCGAAGCCGCGTCCCTGCAGTTTCTCAATCCGAAAGCGATCTTCTTCTTTCTGGCCGTATTCCCGCAGTTCATCGACACTGAACAGGTTTTTTACCCGCAGTTCTTCAAACTGGTGGCCTCTTACGCGGTGCTGGTAATTCTGGTGCACGGCAGCTACGCCCTGCTCGCCAATGCGGCCAAAGGCTGGCTGTCGAGCCCGAAAGGATCCTGGCTGGCGGCAAAAGTCTCGGGCGTGACCTTTGCCGGTTTTGGTCTGCTGATGGCATCGGCAACCCGCTGATCGACCTGCTCAGGCTCATTCTGTTTCAAGGCAATTCGCTTGCCGGCTCGCGCGGCTATCCCGCTGGCCTGACCATTTTGCTGTTTGCCCGTGCGCGCCTGGGTAATCAGCCCGGGAATCAACTCCCCTTCCGGCAGATTCTTCCAGAACCGCATCGGCAAATGCCCTTGCATGACCTTCTCGTTCAATCGCGCCGGGTTGAAGATGTGGCTGTAGTACGTCAGCCATAACTCGCCGTGCGGATCATCGACGTTCTGCGCCAGTTGCTGCCATTCCACCGGGCACTGGCGCTGATGAATCAACTGTTCACCGTCGTAATAAACCCCGTCACGCGGCGTGGCGATCAACCAGCGATGCCGGCCCATGCGTCCGATGAAATGTTCGCTGGCACTGTGCAGGATGTCGTGGGCCGGTTCGTGCCACGCGACGTATTGCGGGCCTGGCTGATCCTGCGGGCGTTCGATGAAACGCACGAACGCATGCAAATGGTGGGCTTCGCGCTGCACCTGCTTGATCCGCCGCTGCAACTCGCTGCCAAGCTTGTCGCCGGCCATCATCGCCGTGCGATCGCCATGGCTGACTCGCCACAGCACTTCATACAACAGACTCCAGCGCTGGTCGCCCCGGTAGCGCGCGGCTTGCTCCAGGGTGTCGAGCAGTGCGCGGGGGATGCGTGCCTGAAACGGCCCCTGCCCCTCGGGCACCGAAACGTCACTGGCAAACAGATCGCTCACCCCTTCCGACGCCCAACTCACCAGACTCGGGTCGACTTCATGGCTGAGCAGCCAGCGTGCCTGCTGGCGCCAGGTGTCGAACAGGTCGTCGCAATCGAGATTGATCATCCCCACAACCCCATCTGCTGCGGCTGCGGCCGGTCGCGCAGTTGCTGGTAAAGCATATGACTGGTGACTTCGGCCTGTTGCGGGTGGTAGTCGCTGGTGATGATGAACGGCTTGGCCTTGGCCAGCACACAACGCATGCGCGCCACATCTTCGTAGCGGATGCGCCGTTGCTGGCGCAATTGCACCAGACGTTCGGTTGTACGCAGGCCGATGCCGGGGATTCGTGCGATCAGCGACGGCTCGGCGCGGTTCAGGTCCAGCGGAAACACCTCGCGATTCTGCAGCGCCCAAGCCAGTTTCGGATCGATATCCAGCGCCAGATTACCCGGGCCCTTGAGCAACTCATCGGCGCTGTAGCCGTAGCTGCGCAAGAGGAAATCGGCTTGATACAAACGATGTTCGCGCATCAGCGGTGGTGCGGCCAATGGCACGCTTTTCGGGCTATAGGGAATCGGGCTGAAGGCCGAATAGTAGACGCGCCGCAAGCGGTAGTTGCCATACAGCGACTGGGCGCTGTGCAGGATCGTGCTGTCGTCGGTGTCATCCGCGCCGACGATCATTTGCGTGCTCTGCCCGGCGGGAGCGAATTTTGCCGAACGCGGTTCGTTGAGCACCGTTTGTACGCCGGTGTAAATGGTGTTCATTGCCTGCTTGATCGAACCGATCTGCTTCTCCGGCGCCAGGGTTTGCAGGCTGGCATCAGTGGGCAGTTCAATGTTGACGCTGAGGCGATCGGCATAACGCCCGGCCTCTTCGATCAATGCCGGATCGGCCTCGGGAATGGTCTTGAGGTGAATGTAGCCGCGAAACTCGTGCTGCTCGCGCAACAGCTTCGCCACGCGCACCAGTTGTTCCATGGTGTAGTCCGCCGAACGGATGATCCCCGAACTGAGAAACAGCCCGCTGACGCAGTTACGCCGATAGAAATCCAGGGTCAGCGTGACCACTTCCTCGGGGGTGAAGCGTGCGCGCGGCACATCGCTGGAGCGGCGGTTGACGCAATACTGGCAGTCGTAGAGACAGAAATTGGTCAGGAGGATTTTCAGCAGCGACACGCAACGGCCGTCCGGCGTGTAGCTGTGGCAGATGCCCATGCCATCGGTCGAGCCCAACCCGCTCTTGCCTTCGGAGCTGCGCTTGGGCGCACCGCTGCTGGCGCAGGAGGCGTCGTACTTGGCGGCGTCGGCGAGAATGCTGAGCTTGTCGATGATTTGCATGGCGCGGGCTCTTTACTGTGTGGATATACAGTATAGGTCCGAGCACGGGGTTACAAGGTGCCAGAAGCGCACCTCGTCGGGCAGAAGCTCAAGATCAAAGGATCGCAGCCTTCGGCAGCTCCTACATGGATTGGGCAGGGTCGAGATTTATCGGGTGTACGCGATTACTGTAGGAGCTGCCGCAGGCTGCGATCTTTTGATCTTCGCGTCTAAAGGCAACTCAAGACCAAACCGCTTACCCATTTCCTTTCGCCCCGCCACGGTGAGCGCCAACGCTCGACTATCAAGATCCTGCGTCACCCACTTGCGTTTCAACGCCATCTGCAACAACGCCGCGCCCAACGATCCGCCCAGATGCGGCCGGCGCATGCTCCAGTCCAGGCACGGGCAAGCAAACTTGCGGCGCAAGGTACTCAAGTCCTGCACCTCAATTCCCAAGCTCGCAAACAACGCGTCGCCGGTGCCGCTCAAGCGATAAACCCGCTCATCGGTTTCCACCAGCCACCCCGCCTCGAGCAAACGGTCGTGGAGCAACACCGCGAGCGTCCCAGCCATGTGGTCGTAGCAGGTGCGGGCGAATTGCAGGCGATCCGGGGTGTGCGGCTTGAAGCCCGGCGCGGCGTTCTGTCCGATCACCATCAACGCTTCCAGCGCCTGAGCCACCCGCTGATCGGCGAGGCTGTAATAACGATGGCGGCCCTGCACGTGCAGGCGCACCAGTGCCAGATCCTTGAGCTTGGCCAGATGTGCACTGGCGGTGGAGGCGCTGACTTCCGCCACGGCCGCTAATTCAGTGCTGGTGCGGGCGTGGCCGTCCATCAGCGAGCAGAGAATTTTCGTGCGTGCCGGTTCGGCGATGGCGGCCGCCACCTGCGAAACGCCGATGTCTTGATGTTCTGCGTGCATATTTCGCTCCCCGACGAATCGTCGTCGCTGCGAACTGAAGATACTCGCATCACTTTCCCGACCACAAGGCTGTGAACCATGGACCCGATCATCGCTGCGACGCATGCCGATCCCTACCCCTACTACGCCAAACTGCGCGCCGAGGGCGGACTGACCTTTGATCATGGATTGAAGCTGTGGGTCGCCAGCAGCGCCCGAGCGGTGCGTGCGGTGCTGACGCATGCCGATTGTCGGGTGCGACCGTTGCAGGAACCGGTGCCCAAGGCGATTGCCTCGGGGCTGGCCGGCAAGGTGTTCGGGCAGTTGATGCGGATGAACGATGGCGAACGTCAGCGCTGTCCGCGTGCGGCAATCGAGCCGTCACTGCAGTTGATAGATGACGAGCAGGTACGCGCACTGGTGGCCGCGCGTCTGATTACAGCGGACGCCGACGGCTTAAATAAGGCGATGTTTCGCGGCCCGGTGTGCGTGGTCGCGGCGCTGCTCGGCTTCACCCCGGCGCAGGGCCGGGCGATCAGTGATCTGACCGCGGACTTCGTCGCCTGCCTGTCGCCGCTGAGCAATGACCTGCAACTGGCGGCGGCGCATGCGGCGGCGGAGCAATTGCGCGGTTACTTCGTCGAGTTGCTGGCCGAACCTCCTAGCGATTTGCTCAAGGCCGTCGGGCAGCGATTTGATGGCGATGAGGAGACCATGATTGCCAACCTGATCGGCCTCTGTTCGCAGACGCTCGAGGCCAGTGCGGGACTGATCGGCAATGCACTGATTGCGCTGCGACGTCAGCCCGAATTGCGCCATGCCTCAGTGGACGCACTGTTGGCCGAGGTTCAGCGCTTTGATCCGCCAGTGCAGAACACTCGGCGCTTTGTCGCGCAGACTTGCGAGATCAATGGCGTGCGGCTTGAGGCCGGTGAGGTGATTCTGGTGCTGCTGGCCTCGGCCAACCGCGACCCTTTGTTGAATGCAGAGCCCGAGCGGTTTCTGCTGGATCGTCCTGACCGGCGCAGTTTCAGCTTTGGCAGCGGCCGGCATCAGTGTCCGGGGCAGACGCTGGCGTTGAGCATTGCCGCTGCGACTGTCAGAGAAATCCTTGATCAGGGTATGAATCTGCAACAACTGACGTGGCATTACCGCCCATCGCTCAATGGGCGGATTCCACTGTTCAGCGCAATGCAGCCTTAAGCGCTGCGCAGCTCAATGGTCAGGTGCGACAGCTCATGCACCGGCGCCAGCCGCTCGCGGATCGCCTCCGCTGTCACGCCCGCCGCCGCGACCACACTGACAATCGCCGCCCGCGCCTGCGGGCCGACCTGCCAGACATGCAGGTCGCTGATGCGCACGTTGTCCGAGGTTTCCAGCAGTTCGCGAATCTCTGCGGCAACCGGTTCGTCGGTGGTGTCGAGCAGCACCGCAGCGCTGTCGCGCATCAGGTTGTAAGCCCATTTCGCGATGACAATGGAGCCGACAATTCCCATCGCCGGGTCCAGCCACACCCAACCGAGGTAACGCCCGGCCAGCAACGCGGCAATCGCCAGCACCGAGGTCAGGGCATCGGCCAGTACATGGACATAGGCTGAACGCAGATTGTTGTCGTGATGGTGATGATGATCGTGGCCGTGCGCGTGATCATGCTGATGGCCATGGTCGTGGCCGTGATGGCCAATCAGCAGGAAGGCGCTGAGGATGTTTACGCCCAACCCGACAATCGCGATCAGGGTCGCTTCGCCGAACGCCACGGTAGTTGGTTCAAACAAGCGAAAAATCGACTCGCCGGCAATGCCCAGCGACACCAGCCCCAGCACCATGGCTGAAGCAAAACCGGCCAGATCGCCGACCTTGCCGGTGCCGAAACTGTAGCGGCGGTTGTTGGCGTTGCGCCGGGCGAAACCATAGGCCGCAGCAGCAATGCCCAACGCCCCGGCATGGGTCGCCATGTGGAAACCGTCGGCCAGCAGGGCCATGGAGCCGGTGAGATAACCGGCGGCGATCTCGCCGATCATCATCACAAATGTCAGTGCCACCACCCACAGGGTGCGGCGGGCGTTTTCGTCGTGAGACGCGCCGAGGAATTGGTGATCGTGGCTGAAACGCTCAGCACTTGGGGTCAGGCTCATGATACGGATGCTCTATTTGGAATAACGGCGGATGGCTTGCAACAGATCTTCGGCGCCCTGAGCGCGCTGTTCATCGGTGAGATCGGGATGCGCCACGTGCTCACGGGTGTGGGCCTCAATGAACTGCTCCATCAACCCGTTGACCGCCCCGCGAATCGCCGCCACCAGATGCAAGGTCTTGGCGCAATCGGCATCGCCCTCGAGCGCTTTCTCGACGGCCTGTACCTGGCCGGCAATGCGTCGTACACGGTTGAGCAGATCGTCCTTGTGTTCATGAATGTGCGACATACCTATACCCCCTACCCCTATGTGGCGCGCATAGTCGCCGAAGGCTTGGGCAATCGCAAGCTCGGTGAGTGTTCAAAGGATGAACGGGATGCGGAAAGCGACCTCACTCCCGTTGTAGGAGTGAGCCTGCTCGCGATAGCGGTGTGTCTGGAAACAAAGATGCTGGATGTACCGGCCCCTTCGCGAGCAGGCTCACTCCTACATTTTTCCGGTGGGTGCTCGGGTTCCGCGCCGTAAGCAGATTCCCCTGTAGGAGCCAGCCTGCTGGCGATCGCAGCCTGAAAAATGCAGCATCATTTCGGCATCATCCAAGAGGCTACATCGCCTTGCGCCTTTGCCTACAACTGCGCCAGAATCCGCCGGCTTGTGCGGTTTGGGGGGCATCGGTAACTTGGCTCGCGTCACTGAATGATCAGTGATCGGGTTTAGTCGCTCGGTGTTATCTCAAGTTCGCAAGCTGTTATTCAGTCAGGCATCTCTACGCCTGCGCTCAATGGCGGCTGTGCGCAGGGCGCCTTCGGGCGCGCCAGTAATGCTTGGGTACTGGTCGACTAACCTGCGTACAGCTGCCACCTATTGTTTAGTCGCAAGTGCGTGTCAGCCTCATTGAGGTTACCCAGCAAATGTTTAAAGTGACGCCAAATCCGCCTGAAGCGGACGCAATACCTGACCCGGAATCAACATCCCCCTACTCCGACCCCAATTCCAGAAAACTCCACGAAGCCGCCGAACGCGCCCTCGATCACTACCTGAAACCGCAAGCCCCGCCCGAGCGCAAACCCAGCCACATGTTTGTCGTCGCCCCGAACATGGACAACGAAGAACTGCTGGCCCACGCCTGCGAATCCATGGCCTCGGCCAGCATCATGCTCAGCGACTTCGCCAGCCTGCTCGACACGCCCTACCGCAACACCGTGCTCGGCATCCAGCAAGTGGTGATGCTAGGCGAACTCGCCGTCAACCGCGCCCTCGACAACCTCGAGCCCCCGATCAGCAATTGAAAAAGCGTCCCCGTGGCGAGGGAGCTTGCTCCCGCTCGACTGCACAGCAGTCGAAAATCCGGATCCGAACCGGATCGATGGGGCTTGGGGTCGCTTCGCAACCCAGCGGGAGCAAGCTCCCTCGCCACAAGAAAAACGACGCAAAGGAGAATTTCACATGGCCAATAAAACAGATGCCCACGTCGTCGCCGCATTAGTCGCCATGGGCCTCAACGAACGGGATCGCCGCTGGGCGCAGAACGCATGCCTGGTGTTGTTTGAAAGCGAGCAGGAAACAATTGTGGCCTCGGCCGTGAACGCTCTAGGGAAACTTGATGGGCTTGAAATGGAGGCTGTGCTGCCAGCGCTGCAGCGGGTGAAACGCCGTTTTCCTGCACTGGAACGGACGGTGGCAGAAACGTTGGGCGAGATTGCGATGGTTGCCTGAGTAAAAATGGCGAGGGCTTGATGGATCGCGGAGCAATGCCCCAACAAGGCCTGCTGCGCAGTCCATCGGGGATAAATCCCTTCGCCACAGGTTGCATGGACACTGATTGATCGGCGTTTATTCGCCTCAATCGTCCCGCGTCAAAACCTCCAGCAACTCGATCTCAAACACCAGATTCGAATTCGGCGGAATCTTGCCCATCGTCCGCTCGCCATACCCCAGATGCGCCGGCACCAGCAGTTTGCGCTTGCCGCCCACTTGCATGCCCATCAGCCCCTGATCCCAGCCTTTTCGGATATGACCCCGAACGAAACGGGCTTGGCTCAGATGCCGCAGGCGATTGTTACTTGGCTGTGGCGGCGGCGATATCGAAGTCCGGATGCAGCACGTACGCACGGCCAACGGCGGTTAAGACCACGAATTTCCCGGATGCAGAGTATTCGAACGAAATCATTTCCCTTGCTTCAAGCACATCTAACGCGCCATCCGTCTGCAAGAACGTAAGACCGGTGTGAGTCGGAATCGCCGTCGTTGGGCACGTCTTGCCTGCACTACCATAGATGGCAATAGTCCCTATCACCCTATCCTGCACAGTAGTCAGAGGGAGCAACGCCGGAGCTTTCAACTCTGCAATCTTCGCATAAGCGGTGTTTAGTTCTTTCTCAGCATCCTCTAAAGCTCGGTTCGCATCGTTGATGCCCCAAAGCCCAACCCCGATAAGAAGCAAGACACAGATAGTCAGGCCAACAAGCATCCAAAGCTGAATGGGGAAAGACTGCTCCAACAAGCTCCACGTGTTTGCCAACCCAGTACCTACAGCTGTAGATGCGGAGCCGAAAAGTGAAACATCGTAATAGTTATCGAAGATTTTCGTAGCGATCCAAGCCGCGAGGGTGCCGCCTGTCCACCCCAGAATTTTCTTCAGTCTCGACCTCTGCGCTGCGTCGCTCGTCTGCATGTGAACTCCCGTACCCGCCCGATTTCGCGGATGTTAACAGAGTCATTCCTCTGAAAACGAACCGATGTGGCACACCCAAGCGACACAACCCTTGAAGCCGCTTGAAGGCACACATACTGTACGCACACACAGTGCAAGAGTTAGCGGCATGAGTGACGACTTCGTGGGCATGGTGGATGATGGGTTGATCGATGAAACGGGGTTCGAGCTGGGAATGCCGACGCACACGGAAATGCTCCAGCGCTACAACTTACTACTGGAAGCTGAGCTGACAACGTGTCAACGCGACTTGCTGAAAGCCATAAGGACATTGCAGGGTTGATCGTGATGTACCAGGGGAGCGTGGCCGAATTGTCAGGACTGAAGGTTGAACACGAGAGGATCACCCGATGCTTGAGCGAGCGCTATGAAGCCGACCGGGACAGCAAACCGACACTCGGGTATGCCTACGGTGATTATGAAAGAGGTGATGTGGGGAATGAGCAAATGCCGCCCCTGAGCGTCAATTTCTTGTGATAGGGTTCGCGCCCGCAAAAATCCTCTAAACCATCTTTTCCGACTGAAAAACAGTGACAAACGGTGCAGCTCAGCAGGTTCGCGGCCTACACGGGAATTCTTGGTTTCTTACACAATTTAAGCACAGGGTTATCCACAGACAGTACGTTGTAAGCCCCGCAAAAACGCATTATCTTGTAGCCAGCGCCAAGCAACATCCCTACATATGGGGTTTTTGGTGACTATCGGGCCTCGTATAGAGGCAGGGAAAGGAAGAAAGCTTGCAGGTGAATACGGCTTTAGTTGTGGCGACCGAGACCGTATCCACCCGCACCAATCCAGAACCTAAAACCGAAATGAATCGTCGGCCCTGACGGTTGATCATTGAGCCAAAGATGAATGTGTTTAGCAACCATTGATTCGGCCCGTTGGTCTCCTCAGGAACGACAACCTAATGTTGTACCAATGGGGATTACGGCCATGCCGACTCTGCTTATCACCTGCAACGCAGGTAAATTGGGCACCAAACGTCAACAGCTGATCGCTGAGATCTACAAATTCTCAGCTACTCGGCTTACGCCTTCGGTTTTCGCAATTCAGACGGACTGCACTCCCAAGGAAATTTTCAAGCGACTTAAACCCTTCATCGAGCATGACGAAAGCCTGTACGTTTCCCAGATCGATGCGACTGTCGGTCACGGGGACTCGGACGTGAACAAATGGCTGGAGATGAACCTCAACGGTGGAACTCTTCACTGAGACGAGGAAGCCCCGGAAACGGGGCTTTTGCATCATGATCAGGCAGCTTTTCAAAACATTGTTATATAAACCAATCAGGCCGTTCATTTGACACTAACGGCTACACACTCGGCGTTCTTTGTTTCATACCAAGGGGAAGCAAGACGTTGCAACCCTTGCTGAGCTATTGCAGCGACAAAAAGACAGGCATCAAGATTCTGAACATTGTAATCAACTTTACGCGAGCAGTTATAAATCCAAGCCTTGCATATAGTAACTTGCATTACAGCACCCTCACGTGTGTAACCTGTGGTTGAAGTTGCGATACTAGTTTGCTCTATCTTGTTGGCTGCAATTGCAGCGACAACCAGAACCAGAACACCTACACCAATCCACTTGATGACTTTACTCATTCTTACGCCTGTATTTTCTGATTAAAAGAATCCCAAGCACTGGAGGTTAGCAGAGAATACAGTCGCGAAATCCACCACTTTATAGCTAGTGGCCACCATTCAAACGCTTTCCCCAAGAGTTTATCCTTCGCCCCTCAGCAAACGACACGAAATACAGGGAACCATCTGCAAGGCTTTTGGGATTAGTCCTACAGCCACCGCGTTCACTTCTGGATAACGTCAATGCTGCCCCAGCTTCGGCTGGAACTCACCAAGGAAGAAAGGAAGAAAGGAAGCTGCATGTCTGGCTATGTACCCAACCCACCAAAGGGCTACCGCTACAGCGGCGTTGAGCCTGTTGATATGCACGCCCAGCGTTGGGCTGATTACAAAGACCTTCCCCCCAAAGAGGAAGCCAAGCCAAATAGCTTGGGGTGTGTGTTCGCCAAGAGCTGCGATCTTCCAGACGGCGTGATCGACCACAAGAATCCAGCCGGATTCGTCCCCGTCGAGAAGGTGGCTAACTACGGCGAGTTTGCCATTCTCGGCGGCAATGAAACGGATGCAGACGGGAACATCCCGCTCAAGAAAATCAGTGGTAACGCTCTACCAACTGCACTGGGCAGCCTTCTATTAGGTGGTGCTGCGGCTGCTGGTGCGTCTTGTGGTGGCCTGTGTACTGCCGGAGTTGCTGTTGCTGGCGGGAATGCTGCAACGAGTGCAGGTGCTGCGGGAGCTGCGGGTGCGGGAGCTGGAATAGTTACTGCTGGCGTAGTTCTTGGCTCTTTACTGGGCGCTATCGGGCTGATGGTGCCCGGTAATCTCGGAGACAGCAGCTTGTACTCCGAAGAGCAACTGAAGGCGTTAAAGGAAGGCCGCACACGGGTTCGGATTCACGTAGAACAGCAAGCAGATGGCACTCTGAAAGGGTATGGGTACAACACCCAGAACCGCACTGACTGGGAGATGATTCCGGTTGTGCAATTTGTGGAGCAAGGTTCTCAACAAGTGGCGGACTTTGGCGATGGTGTGACCCTGATCTGGACACCAGCCGTTGACCCGTCCAGCACGTCAGGCATCCCACCGTTAGAGGGTGCACCTCAAGCCCCGCAGATCTGGATTTATCCGCCGTCCGAAAAAGCGGATAGCATCATCGTCAACCCGATCTATCCGCCCGAGTACAAAGACTTCATCCTCGTGTTCCCGGCGGATTCTGGCATACAGCCGCTATACATTGTCATCAGCGCTCGCTACTCACCGGGCGTTGTCACGGGTCGCGGCGAGGATGTCTCTGGTATATGGCTTGCTGGCGCTACAACAGGGCTAGGTGCACCTATCCCTACCCGAATAGCGGATTCATTAAGAGGACAAACCTTTAAAAGCTTCGATACTTTCAGAGGTGCGTTCTGGAGAGCAGTTAGCAACGATCCTGAGCTATTTAGCCAACTGAGTGCGGACGATCAGGCGCGTGTGCTAACTGGTAACGCCCCTACTGTTCGATTCAGAGACTCGGTAGGCAAACGGGTTACCTATGAAATACACCATGTCGAGCTAATTAAAGATGGCGGCGCGGTCTATGACGTGGATAACTTAAGGGTTAACACCCCACGAAATCACATTGATCTTCACAGAAGGAAATAGGCACAGCATGGAAAATATTTCTGACTTTACCGAAGCCGAATTCATTGCCTTTATCAAAAATATACGTGTCGTTAACAAAGGAGGCACGGACGAAGAGCTTGGCGAGTTGCTTGAAAAGTTCAGTCGACTTGCGGGGCATCCAGATGGCTACGACCTGATTTTCCACCCGGAACCCGGGGCGGACAACTCTGCCGAAGGTGTAACACGAACAGTGAAGGAATGGCGTGCAGCTCAAGGCCTACCAGGCTTTAAGGAATGACAGCAAGCTAGAAACAATTGTGGCCTCGGCAGTGGCCGCTCTCGGGAAACTCGATGAGCTTGAGATGGAGGCTGTGCTGCCCGCGCTGCAGCGGGTGAAACGGCGGTTTCCGTCACTTGAAAGGACAGTGGCTGACACGTTGACCGAGATTGCGATGGTTGCCTGAGTAAAAATGGCGAGGGCTTGATGGATCGCGGAGCAATGCCCCAACAAGGCCTGCTGCGCAGTCCATCGGGGATAAATCCCCTCGCCACAGGTTGCATGGACACTGATTGATCGGCGTTTATTCGCCTCAATCGTCCCGCGTCAAAACCTCCAACAACTCAATCTCGAACACCAGATTCGAATGTGGCGGAATCTTGCCCATCGTCCGCTCGCCATAGCCCAGATGCGCCGGCACCAGCAGTTTGCGCTTGCCGCCCACTTGCATCCCCATCAGCCCCTGATCCCAACCCTTGATCACCCGGCCCGTTCCAATCACGCACTGAAAAGGTTTGCCTCGGCTGTGGGAAGAGTCGAACTCGCTGCCGTCTTCCAGCCAGCCGGTGTAGTGGGTGGTGATGAGCGCGCCTTTGACGGCAGCCTTGCCCTCGCCCACCTGAAGATCGATTACCTGCAGTTCATCATTCATGACATTCACTCTATTGCTCAACTGGCCGCCGTTTTCCCAGAAATGTCGGCTGTTCGCAACTCATTGACGAAAATTGGCGCTGTATCCGAAGTGACTGACAACCCATTAAGATAGCCAACCGCCATTACTTCACGGATCGATTCTTCATGCTGGCAGTTCCCGAATGACTTACCTCTGGATCAGCCTTGCCCTTGGCGTTGTCATGATTGGATTGATCGTCGTCTTGATCTGGCGAGCGCGCGGTTTGCGCAAGCAACTGGACGAATACCGCGAGTTGCTGACCCGCGCCGCCGAACGGCAGAACATCCATCAGGACGGTGACGCCGAGCGTTTCAAACGCAGCCAATATTTTGCGCGGATCGGCACTTGGGATTGGGAAGTCGACACCGATCGGCTGTACTGGTCAGACGCGATCTATGGCATGTTCGGGTTCAAGATCGGCGAGATCACGCCGTCTTATGCGCTGTTCTGCTCCTGCGTGCACCCGGACGACCGCGTCAGAGTGCGCGACGGTGAATTGCGTTGCCTGGAGACCGGTGAAAACCACGATGAGGAATACCGCGTGGTCTGGCCCGACGGCACGATTCGCTGGCTCCGCGAGACTGGTAATGTGGTGCGCAACGACCACGACGCCGTCATCAAAATGATGGGCGTGGTGCGCGACATTACCGAGGAGAAAGCCTCGGCGAGTTACCTCCAGCACCTCGCCCACTTCGACCCGTTGACCGGTCTGCCCAATCGTCTGGTGCTCGAGGAGCGTTTATCCGAAGCACTGGAACAGGCGCGCCGCAGCCTGACCCGGGTGGCACTGGTGTTTATCGATCTCAACGGTTTCAAGGCGATCAATGACCACTACGGTCATGCCGCCGGCGACCGCGTGCTGATCACCACTGCGACTCGTCTGAAACGCATCCTGCGCGCCACCGACACCGTCGCGCGGATTGGCGGCGACGAATTCGTGGTGATTCTGCAAGGCCTGGCCCCGAGCCTCAACCTGCAGGACGAAGCCCGCAGCATCTGTCAGAAAATTTTCATCGAACTGTCCCCACCGATCTGCATCGGCAACGACCAGCGCCATGTCGGTACCAGCCTTGGGGTCGCGGTGTTTCCGGACCATGCGCCAACCATGGATCGGCTGCTGCACATTGCCGATCTGGCGATGTATGAGGCCAAGCGCAGTGGGAATAATCAGTATCGTTTGGGGGGCGAGAGCCCTGCACGGATGCATGCGCAGGGCCTTTGAGTCCGGTGATTAACGCTCGACAGGCTGCATCTCAACGATGGTGCCATTGGTGATCATGACCATCACGTACTTGTCATTGATCTGCACCCACTGCGCCTGATCGACCGGGGCTTTCAAGCCTTTCTGTTTCCAGTTTTTCAACGCTTTGTCGCTGCGCTGATAAACGTCTGGGGCCCGGTCGTTGACCTTCAACTCACGGTCGCTGGTCGGCGACTGGACGGCAGGTTCGTTCGAGGTTTGCGCCGCTTGAACAAGTGGACTGATCCCGGCAATGCCGGCAACGAGGGCCAGGCTGGCGATTAGGGTTTTGGTGTTCATCGGTGAACCTCCTTCGGATGTGTGATACCTGAACTCCGACTGCGGAGGACTGGAATCATTCCTTGTTTTTTTGCCTGGGCTGGCTGGGGGATTGTAGTTGGCAGACAGGCAGCCTTCGCGCGCAGGCTCACTCCCACAGGATCCGGGCTCAACTGCATGCTTTTGCGCTAATATGCCGCGCGTAAAATCCCGCCGAGTGAATAAGGACATCACCGTGAACACCTATCTTGTCGTCAATCTGGTTTTGCTCGGTCTTTGCGCCCTCTACGCGGTTCGCGCATTCAACTCGCTGGTCGCACGCCGCAACGAAATCAAGAACGCCTTCGCGCAAGTCGAAGTCCAGCTCAAGCGTCGCTACGACCTGATTCCCAATCTGGTTGCCATTGCCAAGGGCGCTCTGGCCCACGAGCGCGAAACCCTTGAAGCCGTGATCGCGGCACGCAATGCCGCGGTGGCCGTACTTGAGGCCGCGCAGGCACAACCGGGGAACGCGCAAAACATCGAACATCTGGGTCAGGCCGACAGCGCGCTCAATACTGCCGTGGATCGTCTGAATGTCACGCTGGAGGCTTATCCCGATCTCAAGGCCTCGCAGAACATGCTGCAGTTGAGTGAAGAATTGAGCAGTACTGAAAACAGAGTGAGTTTTGCCCGCCAGGCTTACAACGATGCGGTGATGACCTACAACACCCTCAAGCAGAGTTTTCCGACAGTGTTGCTAGCCCCCAGCTTCGGCCATCGCGATGATGCGGCACCGCTCAAATTTGCCGACACTCTGGCGATCAAGACGGCTCCCAAAGTTTCTTTCTAACCCCCTTGCCCACGGAAGGCCCGATGAACTTTTTCGAACAACAACGCCAGGCGAAAAACCAGACCGCGCGCCTGATCAACATGATGATCCTGTCCATTGTCATGTTGATCGGTCTGACGAGCCTGCCTTTCGTCTTCAGTGGTTTTGAGGATTATCTGAGCGGAACCGGAAGTCTGCTGGATGCCTTTATGGCGCTGGGCGTTATCGCAACAATCGTCGGCGGCATCGTGGTGATCGGCGGCCTCCTGAAATACCGGGAGTTACGGGCGGGCGGCAAAGTGGTGGCCGAGAAGCTTGGCGGGCGTTGGCTCAACGGATTTGCGATGACGCCGGGCGAAAAACGGCTGATGAACGTTGTCGAGGAAATGGCTATCGCCTCTGGCAGCGTAATGCCAGCGGTGTACCTGTTACCGGATCAAAGTATCAACGCCTTCGCCGCGGGGTTTACACCTGAGGACGCGGTCATCGGCGTAACCCAGGGCGCAGTCACCCAACTGACTCGCGAAGAGCTGCAAGGGGTGATCGCCCATGAGTTCAGCCACATTTTCAATGGCGATATGCGCCTGAACACGCAACTCGTGGCAGTGGTACACGGCCTTCTGGTGCTAGGGCTTTCCGGCGGTCTGTTGATGGCAAGCCTGCTCAAGGGTGGAAAGCGCGACGTGCGCTTGATGCTGCTGGCGTTATTCGCTGGCTTTTTGCTGTGTCTGGCCGGTTGCATCGGCAATTTTTTTGGCAATCTGGTCAAGGCCGGCGTGAGCCGCCAGCGCGAGTTCCTGGCCGATGCCAGTGCGGTGCAATTCACTCGCAACCCTCAGGCACTCGTCAGCGCCCTGAAAAAAATCGGCGCTCAAGGTTCGTCAATCAGCGCTGCCCGGGCCGGTGAGTACAGTCATTTGTACTTCAGCACAGGCGTCTCGACCACGCTGAGTCGCATGTTTGCTACCCATCCCGATCTGAGCGTACGTATCCGGCGTATCGATCCACAATGGGACGGCCAGCTTACTGCGTCGTCCGCGCAGTAACCGCCAGCCCCCCTGAACACGATACGACAGGCGCACCCGACATCTTCCGGACTTTACGATGAATTTCTTCCAGCAACAGCGCCAGGCCAAGCGCCGCTCGGTGCTGCTCGTTATTTTGATGGGCCTCGCTGTACTCAGTCTGATCCTCATGTCGTGCTTGCTGATGACGCTGCCGGTTTCCGACGGCGACGGCAATACGGTCATGGACCTTGAGTTAAGCTGGGAAATGTTCACCGCCGTTTCGGTGGTGGTGACAAGCATTGTGCTGGTCGGCGGCCTGGTCAAATACGCCGAATTATCGGCCGGCGGCAAAGTGATCGCACGTCGGCTGGGCGGACGTCTGATCAATCACAGCGCGCAAACTCTGGAAGAGCAGCGCCTGGTCAATGTGGTCGAGGAAATGGCCCTGGCGTCGGGCACCGTCGTGCCTTCGGTGTACCTGCTACCGGATTTGGGCATCAACGCATTCGCCGCAGGTTTTACCGCGCAAGACGCGGTCATCGGTGTGACGCAGGGAGCGATCACCCTACTGTCGCGTGATGAACTGCAAGGCGTAATCGCCCACGAGTTCAGTCACATCTACAACGGTGACATGCGTTTGAACACTCGCCTGGTCGCCGTCGTCCACGGCATCCTAGTGATCGGCCTGACTGGCAGCTTCATTTTGCGCGGCATGGATGACGTGCGTCGCTCCCCAGTCAATCGCACTCAACCGGCCATCCTCACCGTGATGTTTGGCACCGTGCTGTGCATCGTCGGGTATGGCGGGACTGTGTTCGGCAATCTCATCAAGGCGGCGGTCAGCCGGCAGCGCGAATTCCTTGCCGATGCAACAGCGGTGCAGTACACCCGCGACCCAAATAGCATTGCCGGTGCATTGAAGAAGATCGGCGGCTACGCGTTGGGCGCGAAGATCAACGCGGCGCGCGCCGCCGAGTTCAGCCATCTGTATTTCGGTTCGGGTACTTCAAGCTTTGACTTGATGTCCAGTCATCCGGATTTGAGCGAGCGTATTCGTCGCATCGATGCCAGTTGGGATGGCACGTTCGTGAAAATTGCCGCGCCGCCGCAGGACTCAATGGTGGCCAGAGCCGTGTTGCCGGTCCCGGATGCCTTCAGCGGCGTGCCGGACACAGCGATGTCCGTGGTGTACGACATGAACGCCGTGCAGGCATCCGTGGCCGCTATCGGTGCGCCACGCGCCGAACATCTGATCGAAGCGCGCCGGGTGCTGGAGAAAATTCCACAAAAGCTAAAGCTCAAACTTGCGGCACGCAGCACCGACAGCGCGCAAGCTTTGGTATACGGCCTGTTGTTGTCACGCTCCGACTCGCTGCGGGCACTGCAATTATCTCTGCTGGAGAGTCGAGCCTCGACCGCACGCTGTTCAACATCCTCAATGCCATGCGCGAGCATTTGTCACTACTCAATCCGGGCCTGCGCCTGCCGTTGCTGGATCTTCTGATTCCCAGCCTTAAGCGCCTTGGCAAGAAACCTTTCGCGACGATGAAGCAGAACATGAACCTGCTGATTGACGCCGATAACGAAACCGAGCTACTGGAGTGGACACTGCTACGCATAGTCGAACGCAATGTCGAGGGCGCGCCAGCGGTTCAGTTCAAGTTCGGCTTGTTCCAGTGCGCCGAACAACTGCTGGTGCTGCTGAATGCGATGGCGCGCGCCGGTCAGCAGAATCAGCAAGTGGCGTTGCAGGCGCTGCACTTTGCCTGGGAGGGATTGCCATTCGAGCGACCGTCGGAATTACCGGTCGAACTTGAGGATCTGCAAGGGCTCGAAGCCGCAATCAAACGCCTGCGCCACTTGATGCCAGAAGAACGGCCTGCCCTGCTCAATGCGATGACCCGCTGTGTGATGCATGACGGGGTAATCACTGTGGCGGAAGCCGAGTTGTTTCGTGCGGTGGCGGATCTGCTCGACTGCCCGCTGCCACCCTTTCTGATCACAGAGCCCGACACGGGAACGAGCATGAATGGGAGTGCAGACTAACCGGGCGGCACTTCCAGCACTCGCTTTATCTGACACAACGCCTTCGCGAGCAAGCTCGCTCCCACAGAGCAGTTGGTGGGAGCAAGGTTTGCAGTCAATCCGGAAACTTGTGGGAGCGGGCTTGCTCGCGAAGAGGCCGGCACATTCAACACTTTTCCGCCTGAACCACCGCTTTCGCGAGCAAGCTCGCTCCCACAGGTTAGACGGTGTTTTCAGGATTGATCCGCTTGGTGCATCAATCCATGCCAACAATGCAATTAACATCCTGTTACAGCTGCGCGACCATCCGCCGCAATAACAACCGTGCGCCGCTTCCACGTCGCGCACGTCATAAAAGCGGTGGAGATTTTTCTATGACAGCCTCAATCCCACACGGCGGCTCGCGGGCCGGCGCCATTTTCCGGGTCACCTCGGGCAACTTCCTCGAACAGTTCGACTTCTTTCTGTTCGGCTTCTACGCCACGCAGATCGCGGCGGTGTTCTTCCCGGCGAGCAGTGAGTTCGCTTCCCTGATGATGACCTTTGCCGTATTCGGCGCAGGCTTTCTGATGCGTCCGCTGGGCGCCATCGTGCTGGGTGCGTACATCGATGACGTCGGTCGGCGCAAAGGGTTGATCGTCACCCTGTCGATCATGGCCAGCGGCACGATCCTGATTGTGCTGGTGCCCGGATACGAGACCATTGGTCTGTTTGCGCCAGCGCTGGTGCTGGTCGGACGGCTATTGCAAGGCTTCTCCGCCGGTGCGGAACTGGGCGGTGTTTCGGTGTACTTGTCGGAAATCGCCACCCCTGGCCGCAAGGGCTTTTTCACTGCCTGGCAGTCGGCCAGTCAGCAAGTGGCGATCATCGTCGCGGCAGCCTTGGGCTATGCGTTGAACGCGTGGATGGCGCCAGACGTGATTGCCGATTGGGGCTGGCGCATTCCGTTTTTCGTCGGTTGCATGATCGTGCCCTTCATCTTTTTCCTGCGCCGTAACCTGGCAGAAACCGAAGAGTTCGCCGCACGCAAACACCGCCCGAGCATGAAGGAAGTGTTCCGCACGCTTGGCCAGAACTGGGGCGTGGTGCTGGGCGGCATGCTGATGGTCGCGCTGACCACCACCGCGTTCTACCTGATCACCGTGTACGCGCCGACCTTCGGCAAGACCGTGCTGCACCTGAGCACTTCCGATGCGTTGCTGGTGACCTTGCTGGTGGGCGTGTCGAACTTCTTCTGGCTGCCGATTGGCGGCATGTTGTCCGACCGTATCGGCCGGCGCCCGGTGCTGATCGCCATGGCGCTGCTGGCACTGGCCACCACCTATCCGGCGCTGTCGTACCTGGTGCAGGCGCCGAGCTTCAGCCATATGTTGCTGTCGCTGCTGTGGCTGTCGTTCATCTACGGCATGTACAACGGCGCGATGATTCCGGCGCTGACCGAGATCATGCCGGTGGAAGTGCGAGTAGCCGGTTTCTCCCTCGCCTACAGCCTGGCGACCGCGATTTTCGGCGGTTTCACCCCGGCGATGTCGACCTTCCTGATCCAGTACACCGGCGACAAAGCGGCGCCGGGTTACTGGATGAGCGTCGGCGCACTGTGCGCGTTGTGCGCCACGTTGTACCTCTATCGCCGCGCAGGCGGCCGTTTGCAACCGGTTGCCGCATAAGGAGCAATCACCTTGAAAAAACTGATCAATCTCAGCGCCATCGCCCTCTTCGCTTTCAGCGCCCTGGCCCATGCTGAACAGCTGAATGTGATGACGTCGGGCGGCTTCACCGCCGCCTACAAAATCCTCGGCCCGAAATTCGCGGCCGCCACCGGCAACACCCTCGACACCCAACTCGGCCCGTCGATGGGCAAGGCGCCGGAAGCCATCCCTAATCGCCTCGCTCGCGGTGAGCACGCCGACGTGGTGATCATGGTCGGCTACGCCCTCGATGACCTGATCAAACAGGGCAAGGTCGACCCGGCCTCGCGGGTCGAACTGGCGGATTCACGGATCGGTCTGGTGGTGCGTGAAGGCGCGCCGAAGCCGGACATCAGCAGCGTCGAAAGCCTGAAGAAAACCCTGCTCGACGCAAAATCGGTGGCCTACTCCGACAGCGCCAGCGGCGTGTACATCGAGAAGGAGTTGTTCAACAAACTCGGTGTCGAGGATCAACTGAAACCGAAAGCGAAGATGGTCCCGAAAGTCCCGGTCGGTTCGGTGGTTGCCACCGGCGATTACCAACTGGGCTTCCAGCAGGTCAGCGAATTGCTGCCGGTGCCGGGGGTGACGTTTGTCGGCAAGATTCCGGAGTCGGTGCAGTCGGTGACGCGCTTCGCCGCCGGCATCCCGGTCGGCGCACAGCATCCAAAAGAGGCCAAGGCCCTGCTCGACTATCTTGCCGCGCCTGCCGCCCAGGCTGACGTGCAAGCCACCGGGCTGGATTCGGTCAAGCGCTAAGCGTTGGCGGCTGGACTTTCATTTCCACTACCAGCCGCTCCAGTTCCAATGCTGCCGGGGTCAACGTGCGACCCCGGCGCTTGAGGATGCCGACACTGCGCATCACTTGCGGATCGGTCAGCGGCACCCGCGTCAGGATCGGATGATCCGGCCCGGGCATCGCCATCAGCGGCACCGCCGCCACCCCCAGCCCCGCCTCCACCAGACCAATCATCGTCGTCACATGCCGCGTCTCGCAGATGCTCGGGCGCTGCGGCACCACGCTGCTCAAGGCCTGATCGAGCAGGAAACGGTTGCCGGACGTCTTGTCCAGCGAGATGTAATCCTGCTGATAGAACTCGTCCCAGGTCACGCTGCTGCGTCCGGCCAAAGGGTGATCGCGCCGGCAAGCGACGACATAGCACTCCTGCACAAGCGGTTCGAAATCGACTTTGGCATCCTGCGTGCCCAGAAAACTCAAACCGAAATCCGCCTCGCCGTTGACCACTGCGCTCAACACGTCGTGGGCGCTGGAGTCGAGGACTTTGACCTTGATCCGCGGAAACTGCTGGTGATAGCGAGCGACCACCCGCGGCATGAAGTAGTACGCCGCCGAGGGTACGCAAGCCACGGTGACATGACCGAGTCGGGTCGATGCGACTTCACTGATGCCCAGCAGCGCCACGTCCAGATCATCCAGCAAACGCTCGACGCTGGGCATGAAGCCACGCCCGGCCTGGGTCAGGCTGACTTTGCGCGTGGTGCGCTCGAACAGCTTTACGCCGAGGGCGTCTTCAAGCTTCTCGATGCGTCGGCTCAGGGCCGGTTGTGACAGGCGCACGGTGTCGGCGGCCTTGCGGAAACTGCCCTGCTCGACCACGGCGCGAAAGGCTTGCAGGTCGTTGAGGTCGAAGTTGATGGCCATGGCGGACTCGAAAAGATTGATTCGTGAAGGCTATCAATGTAACCAAATGATGCAATTTATTACAGATTTGATGATATCGCCCTAGTGGGAGCGGGCTTGCTCGCGAATGCGGTGTCACAGTCGCCATCAACATCGACTGAACCAGCGCTTTCGCGAGCAAGCCCGCTCCCACAGGGTTTTGTGGTGGATTGACGAGCGGCGCAGCCTTTATCCTTGTCCCCCCCGCCGTACCGCTGTCAGGAGTCAACCCATGCCCCATGAAGGCAACCTGTTACAAGCCGCTGTCGTGTTTCTCTTCGCAGCCGTGCTCACCGTGCCACTGGCCAAGCGTCTGCAACTGGGCGCGGTGCTCGGTTATCTGTTGGCGGGGGTGATCATCGGCCCGTCGGTGCTCGGCCTGATCGGCAATCCGCAGAGCGTTGCGCATATTTCCGAACTGGGCGTGGTGTTGCTGTTGTTCATCATCGGCCTTGAGCTGTCACCCCGTCGCTTGTGGGTAATGCGCAAGTCGGTGTTCGGCGTGGGTCTGGCGCAGGTGCTGCTGACGGCGGCGGTGATCGGCGTGCTGGCGTTGTACGTGTTCGGTCAGCCGCTGAACAGTGCGATTGTGCTCGGTCTTGGCCTGGCGCTGTCGTCCACCGCATTCGGCCTGCAAAGCCTGGCCGAGCGCAAGGAGCTGACCAGCCCGCATGGGCGACTGGCGTTTGCGATTTTGCTGTTTCAGGACATCGCCGCGATCCCGTTGATCGCGCTGGTGCCGATGCTCGCCGGCAGCGCCCACGCCAGCAGCAACGCGGAAAGCCTGAACCACGGTTTGCAAGTGCTCGGCGGGATCGCCGTGGTGGTAGTCGGTGGACGTTATCTGCTACGCCCGGTATTTCGCGTAGTGGCGAAAACCGGTCTGCCGGAGGTCTCCACCGCCACCGCCTTGCTGGTGGTGATCGGTACGGCGTGGCTGATGGATCTGGTCGGCGTGTCGATGGCGCTCGGGGCTTTCCTCGCCGGCCTGCTGCTGGCGGACTCGGAGTATCGCCATGAACTGGAAGCGCAGATCGAGCCGTTCAAAGGCCTGCTGCTCGGGCTGTTTTTCATCAGCGTCGGCATGGGCGCCAACCTGAGTCTGCTGCTGAGTGCGCCGATCACCGTGCTGGGCCTGACGCTGCTGCTGATCGGCTTGAAGTTGCCGCTGCTGTTTGTGGTCGGGCGTCTGGCCGGTGGGCTGACCAAAGTCAGTGCGATTCGCTTGGGTATCGTGCTCGCCGCCGGCGGTGAATTTGCCTTTGTGGTGTTCAAGATCGGGCGCGATCAGGGTCTGTTCGAACCGCGCCTGTATGACTTGCTGGTGCTGACCATCACCTTGTCGATGGCGTTAACGCCGTTGCTGCTGTTGATATGTGCACGTTTGGTCAGCCCGAAAGTGCAGCCAGTGGAGGTGCCGGAGAAATTCCGCGAAATCGACACCGAGGCACCGCGCGTGGTGATTGCCGGCATGGGCCGGATGGGCCAGATCGTGGCGCGGATTCTGCGGGCGCAGAACATCAAGTTCGTGGCGCTGGACACCTCGGTGGAAACCATCGAACTGTCGCGCAGTTTTGGCGGCGTGCCGGTGTTCTACGGCGACCCGATGCGCCCGGAAATCCTCAATGCGGCGAAGGTTGGCGAGGCGGAGTATTTCGTGATTGCCACGGATGATCCGGAGACCAACATCAAGACCGCCGAGATCGTGCGCAAGCTGTATCCGCACATGAAGATCATCGCTCGCGCACGTAACCGTCAGCACGTGCACCGCCTGGTCGATGTCGGTGCCGAAGCGATTCGCGAGACCTATTACTCCAGCCTGGAAATGAGCCGCCGTACCCTGGTCGGCCTCGGTCTGACCCAGGCCCAGGCCGATGCGCGGATCAAGCGTTTCAAACACCATGACGAACAGGTGCTGGAAGCCCAGCACGCGGTCTACGACGACGCGGCCAAAGTCCTGCAGACCGCCCAGGAAGCCCGGGCGGAACTGGCGCGGTTGTTCGAGTCGGATCAACTGGAAGAGGAAGCGCGCAAGGCCTGAATTCACCACAATTCCAATTGTAGGAGTGAGCCTGCTCGCGATTGCAATCTATCAGTAGCCATCTCTGTTACTGACACACCGCCATCGCGAGCAGGCTCACTCCTACAGGGATTGTGGATGGGCTCAGGCCATTTCCAATTCACGCTCTTGCTTGACCGGTACAGTCTCAAACCGATCCGCCAGGAACGGTGTGATATCCAGCGGCAGCGCTTCCTGATTGACCAGTTTGTCCAGCAGCACGCCGGTGATCGCTGAGGTCAGAATACCGGTGCGGAAGTGTCCGCAGGCATTCAGGTAACCCTCCACCCCACGCATCGGCCCGAGGATCGGCAGCTCATCCGGCGAGCCCGGACGCAATCCGGCCCAGGTGCGCTTTAGATTGACGTCCTTGAGTTCCGGCAGGCACCGCACCGCGCCCTGCACCAGTCCGGCGATTTCCGGGTAGGTGGTGGTGACGTCGAAGCCTTTGTCTTCGGTGGTGCTGCCGATCAGGATCTCGCCGTTGTCCTTCTGTGCCACATAGCAGTCGCTGGTGGTCAGGCAGCCGTTGAGGATCTTCGGCATGCGTTCGGTCAGCAGAATCTGGCCCTTGACCGGTTTCACCGGGATACGAATCCCCGTCGCCCACTCACTCAAGTCCGCCGCCCAGGCACCAGCGGCGTTGATCAGGGTCTTGCAGTGGAACACGCCCTCCTCGGCCGTCTGCACGCCAGTCACGCGGCTGCCGTGGTGCAAGACACCGGTGACGTTGGTGTTGACGAAGATGTCGACGCCATTCTGCCGCGCGCCTTCCATGTAGGCGTCGGCGAGACGGAACGGGCTGACCTGGTGATCGCAAAGAAACTCCAGCGCGCCACGGGCCTCATGGCTGACGCTCGGTTCCGCTTCACGCAGCGCCGCCTGATCGAGCCAGCGTACCTGATCGGCCAGATGCGGAATGCAACTGACGATGTGCTCGGCGTAGAGGCGGTCTTCGTCGTCATAGATGACGAACTTCAGCCCGGTCTTTTCGAACTTGAAATCCATCCCGTGCTTGTCTTTAAGCTCGCGGTGCAACGCCGGGTACAGCGCGTTGGACTGCAAGGCGAAATCGAAGAACGACTCCGGCAGGATGTGCGGCGTGCTGGCGTCCACCGCGACCGCCGCGCCCTGGGTTTCGCGCTTGCGGTTGGCCGACATCATGCGGAAGAAAATCACCCCGCAGCCCAGCCCCACCGACTCGCCGATGGCCCACAAACCTCCGGCCGAAGCGCGGGTCGCGTTGCCCGGGCGCTTGGCGTCGATCACCGCCACCTTGAGGCCCTGGCGCTTGGACAATTGATAGGCGCAGGACGCCCCGATCACGCCGCCGCCGGCAATGATCACGTCATAGAACTTACTCATGGGATGCGGCCTCCGTGCCGACGGACTGGAACGCGGAAAAAGGGATCGGATCAATCGGGAAGCGCGGACGCAGCCAGCCGACGTCCTTGCGCCCGGTGGCCTGACGCAAGCGGTCGCTGCAATAGCCGACGCACATCCGTCCCTGACAATCGCCCATGCTGACGCGAGTGCGCATCTTCAGGCTGGCGATGTCCTGCACGCCCTGCTCCAGCGCCAGATCGATGTCCGCGCGGGTGGCGTGTTCGCAGCGGCAGATCACGGTGTCGGCGGCCGGCAAAGCGGTCTGGCCGACACCGCGTTCGGTGTAACGGTCGACGGCCGCACGGAAGCGCACGATGGATTTGAGTTTGCCCAGATAACGATCGCGGCGAACCCGCGCCAGCTCTTCTTCGATCACCCCGCGTTGCAGCAGGATCGAGGTCGCGGCGATCTTGCCGGCGAGCATCGCCGCTTCACCGCCGCGAATCCCGCCCATGTCACCGGCCAGATGCACGTGCGGCTCGTTGCTTTGCTGCCAGTTGTTCGAATTGGCGCGCAGGTAACCGTCGTCGCTGAAACCGTGATCGAGGCCCATCTGCTGACTGAGCTGGGTGCGCGGAATGAAGCCGTAACCGACCGCCAGGGTCTGCGCTTCGAAGCGCTCGATGCGCGTCAGGTCCGGCTCCCAGGTGGCCGAGTAAGGTGCCACGGTGACGCTTTTCAGCTCGCCGTCGCCGTGGGCTTCGACCACGCCCCAGCCGTAGTTCATCGGGATGCCGTGCAGTTTAAGGTAAGCAAGCATGCTCAAACCGTCGAGGAACAGCTGCGGCTTGTTCAGCAACGCCAGGCTTTCGCGGGCGATCTTGCCGAAGGCGCAGGCTTCGTACACGCCCGCGACCTTGACGCCGGACGCGTGCAGCTGCGTTGCCACCAATGGCAGCAACGGCCCGGTCCCGGCGATGACCACCGGCCCCTGCGGCTTGACCACGCCACTTTTGATTTGCAGTTGCAGGCCGCCGAGCATGATCACCCCCGGCAGGGTCCAGCCGGGAAACGGCACGCTGCGTTCGTGGCAGCCGGCGGCCAGCAGCAATTGCGGATATTCGATCTCGTGCAGTTGCTCGTCGCCGTCGAGCACCACCAGCGCGCGGGTGCCTTCGGCGCCGACCACGCGATGATTGAGGCGCACGTCGATCAACCCGGACTGTTCCTGGAAATCACCGTGCAGTTTGCTCAGGGCTTCGGAATAGCGCGGCCCCAGATAATCCAGTTGCACGCCGTCGCGCAGCGGCCCGCGATAGACCACGCCACCAAGACGCGAGGCCTCTTCGAGCAAGGTGCAGCGCACCCCATGACGCGCCAGCTCGATGGCCGCCGCCATCCCCGCCGGACCACCGCCTACGATCACCGGTTGCAGGCTCATACGACCTCCTGCTCGTTGATGCGGTTGACCTGGGTTTCGATCTGCATGCCGTCGCGCACCACGGTCTGGCAGGCACGGCGCTTGTGGCGGCCGTTGATCTTCACCAGGCAGCACTGGCACACGCCCATGCCGCAGTAGGCGCCGCTGATCTGGTTGTGATCGTTGCGTGCGACCTGGCGCACGCCAAGGGACTGGATAACGCTCAGGACGGTTTCGCCAATGGCCGCCGTCACCGGTTGACCATTGATGTGGACGGTCATATCCGCCTGGGTCAGGGGCTGGATATCGAAAGTGCGTTCTAGGCAGTGCATTACGAAGTTCATCCGTGAAAAGGTTCAGGGGGAAGGTATTGCGTCAGCTCCTTGCTGCTCTACACCGTGCGGCCCGTTTAATTGTTCGATTACAGGCGGGCTCGCGGGTACTTCGTCAGCGCAGCAAAGTGCGCGTGAAGCACTGTAGTTCAAACCTCAGCGAAGGCCTGGAACATTTACGTTAGGGGAAGTTACAAACGCGAATATTGATCCAGGCCAGTGAAAGCGGTCGGATTGTTCAACGATTCGGTTGAAGAAGACGAATGGTGCACGCCAGAAAGCAAAAAGCCGCTTTCACCGTGAAGTGAAAGCGGCCGAGGCATAGGCCTCAATGGAGCATTGGAATCAGTGTACGAACAGGGCGATCAGGATGATGATCGGGATTGGCACACCGAGGAAAAACAGTAATAGAGAGCGCATGGTGATTCTCCTTGTTAACGGACTGGAGGCAGAGTGGTCGTGGTGGCGTAGGTCTCGACTTCAACGTACTCAACCGCATCCCGGCGACGACCGCCGAAGGTGGCGGCGAGACTGGCGAAGAACGCACCGGCCAGCAACGCGATGAACATCCACAGCGAGGTCCAGGCAGCAACTTTCGCAGCGGTGTCGGCAGCCTGTTGGGCTTTGACTTTGGCGTCGGCGATGGCCTTCTGAGTGCGGGCATACACTTCATCGACACGCTTCTCGGCGTCGGCCTGACTCAGATTGGTTCGTTGTGCGACCAGTTGCGCGAGGTAGGTACGGTCTTCCGGACTGAGTTGGCCGTTGGCCAGGCTCTGGGCGAAGATCCGCGCTACGGCGCCATGGGCGGCATCATCACTGACCGACGCTGGACGGTCATCGCGGAACAGATTGTCGATGTAGTAACCGTACTGATTGCTGTCAGTGTTGGCCGCTGCGCTACCGGCAGCCTGAGTCGCGGCAGCCGCTGCGCCACCGGCGACACTGGCACCGGCCTGCACACCGCCACTGATCACACTGCTGACCGAGCCGACTACCAATACTGCGGTGACCAGCGTGGCCACACACCAGGCGAGGAAGCCATGGGCAGTATCACGAAAATACACTTCATCCCCGTGCATGTTGGCCCACTTCACCCGCAGCCGACCGGCGATGTAGCCACCCAGACCGGAGGCGATGATTTGCGTCGCCGCTAGCCAGACAATCGTCGAAATCCCCAGACCCTTGGCGCTGATGCCCTCCCCGGCCCAAGGTGAAACGGCAGAGAATCCCAAACCGAAGCCAAGCAGCACTAAAATCATCGACAGTGCTGCGGCCGCCGCTGCGCCCGCGAAAATCGCGCCCCAGGACACGCCTGACACGTTGCTCGACTCTCCTTCGAAGGCAGGATAAAACCCATCAGAGGATCTATTCATTGTTGTAGTGCTCCAGGCATGAAAAATGGTGTTACAACTCGTCACGAGATGAATTGCAGCGACCGTGCCAGTCGAGAGCACGAAATAAATCTTTCAATTTCAACGATTTAAAAAGACTGAACTTCTACATTCATTGCAATTTGCAACAATGGACGGAAAGCAGCGGGTTTTATGCATTGACGCCAACGCCGCGAAGCGCCCCGAATTGACGTTTGTGACAGGCTATACATGAAAGTTAATTTAAAGCGCGACGCAAAATACTTGGCAAAATGCTGCCATTCCGTTTGAACCGATCAAGGCCTGCCCTATGACGCGTATTTTGACCATCGAAGACGACGCCGTGACTGCCCGTGAAATCGTTGCCGAACTCAGCAGCCACGGCCTGCAAGTGGATTGGGTCGACAATGGCCGCGAGGGCCTGGACCGCGCCGTCAGCGGCAACTACGACCTGATCACCCTCGACCGCATGCTGCCGGAACTCGATGGCCTGGCGATCGTCACCACCCTGCGCACCATGGGCGTGGCCACGCCGATTCTGATGATCAGCGCCCTCTCCGATGTCGATGAGCGCGTGCGCGGCTTGCGCGCCGGCGGCGATGATTACCTGACCAAACCGTTCGCCACCGACGAGATGGCCGCACGCGTGGAAGTGCTGCTGCGCCGGCAGAACAGCGTTGCCACCCAGGCCACCACGTTGCAGGTTGCCGACCTCGAACTGGACTTGATCAGCCACGAAGCACGCCGCGCCGGGCAGGTGCTGACGCTGCTGCCCACCGAATACAAGCTGCTGGAATTCCTCATGCGCAACAGCGGGCAGATCCTGTCGCGGATGATGATTTTCGAAGAAGTCTGGGGTTATCACTTCGACCCGGGCACCAATCTGATCGACGTACACATCGGTCGTCTGCGCAAGAAGATCGACGCGGCGGGCAATGTTCCGCTGATTCGCACGGTACGGGGCTCGGGTTATGTCATTGCCGAACCCGTCTGACGGCTGGCGCTCCTCCAGCAGTCGACTGCTGGCGCTGTACAGTTCGCTGTTCGTGGCCTGGAGCGCGATCCTCATGGGGGTCATGTATTTCGAGGTCTCCAGCTATCTCGATAACCTCGCCAAGCATTCGCTGATGCAACGTCAGCATCTGTTTTCGCACTTTCGCGGTGAACAACTGGAAGAAGCGCTCGCCGCCAGCATGACCTTTGACATCCGCGGCATCGACGCCTATGGCCTGTTCGACGCCCAGGGCGTTTACCTCGGCGGTGCCTTGCAGCAACTGCCCGAAGGCCTGCCGCTGGATGGCAAGATCCACACCCTGGATGACTGCGCCGATTCCGATGACCCGACCCTGCCCGCCGACAGCTGCGACGCGGTGGCAACCCAGACCCGCGACGGTCGCTGGCTGGTGTTGTTGCGCGATAACGGTTCGTTGTTCGCCGTGACGCGGATCATTCTGCACGCGTTGTTCTGGGGGGTATCACTGACGATTCTGCCGGGGATTGCCGGTTGGCATCTGCTGCGCCGCCGACCAATGCGCCGCATCCGCGCGATTCAGGACAGCGCCCAGGCGATTGTCGCTGGCGACCTGACCCACCGTTTGCCGCTGTCCAACCGCCGCGACGAACTGGACATGCTCGCCGCCATCGTCAACGCCATGCTCGATCGCATCGAACGGCTGATGCATGAAGTCAAAGGCGTGTGCGACAACATCGCCCACGATTTGCGCACGCCGCTGACGCGTTTGCGCGCGCAGTTGTATCGCATGCAACAGCAGGCGGGTGAAGGCTCACAGGAGGCGGCGCAACTGGACCTGGTGCTGGCCGAGGCGGACACGCTGATGGCGCGGTTTCGCGGGTTGCTGCGGATTTCCGAATTGGAAGATCGTCAGCGCCGCTCAGGTTTTGTCGAGCTCGATCCGGTGCAACTGCTGGAAGAACTGCATGAGTTTTATCTGCCACTGGCCGAGGAAGGCGAACTGCTGTTCGTACTGAACATGCCGGAAACCCTGCCACCGCTCAATGGCGACCGGGCGTTGTTGTTCGAGGCGCTGGCCAATCTGTTGAGCAACTCGATCAAGTTCACTCCGGCAGGCGGTACGGTGATTTTGCGTGGTGTGAATGACGGCGGGCACACGCGGATTGAAGTCCACG
The DNA here is from genome assembly GCF_004526365.1 of Pseudomonas sp. S150. Taxonomy (NCBI): domain Bacteria; kingdom Pseudomonadati; phylum Pseudomonadota; class Gammaproteobacteria; order Pseudomonadales; family Pseudomonadaceae; genus Pseudomonas; species Pseudomonas sp. S150. The sequence goes on along the minus strand of NZ_CP038207.1, from coordinate 3,059,916 downwards.
ACTCCGGACCGGGGATTCCCGAAGCCGAGCGTGAGGCGGTGTTTCAGCGTTTCTATCGTGCCGAGGGCGGGCAACCGCAGAGTGGCTTTGGCCTGGGTCTATCGATTGTCGCGGCGATTGTCAGCCTGCATGGCTTCAATCTTGAGGTGGGCAGCAGTGAGCTGGGCGGTGCGCAGCTGGTGCTGGATTGTCGGCAGAGTTTGATTTCGCAGTCCTGAGAATCACCGCGCTGCATTGTAGGAGTGAGCCTGCTCGCGATATCGGTGGGTCAGCCAACATAATTGTTGAATGATCGACCGCTATCGCGAGCAGGCTCACTCCTACAAAGGTTTTTGTGGTGTTCAATCAGGCTGGGTAATTGGCCCGCAGCGCCTCAAGGCCACCCTGATAGATGCCGGTGAACAGCGCCACCACTTCCTCATCGCTCACGCCCTTGGCGTTGAAGCGTCCCGACCACGTCACTCGAGCGCCCTGCCCCTGAGCTTCAACCTTGATCGTCGCCAGATAGTCAGTCGCCGGGAACGGTGCCTGTTCGATCGAGTAGCTGTAGGTCCTGGCAGCGTTGTCGAACGCTTGCAGACGCTCGATCACCACCGCGCCATCGGCGGTTTGCAGGGTGCGCACGCGTCCGCCTTCGCTCAGTTCACTCTTGGGAATCAACGGCAGCCAGTCCGGCAGCGTGTTGAAGCCGCCGATCAATTGCCAGACCTGATCGGCCGAAGCCGGGATGTCGATGGTTGCTGATGCAGTTGCCATAAATAAACGCTTCTCCAGAGTCTTCGCGGTTCAGATCGCCATACTGTCGACTACACCGCCATCCACGCGCAAGGCCGCGCCAGTGGTGGCGGAGGAAAACGGCGAAGCGATGTACGTGACCAGATGCGCCACCTCGGCAACATCGGCCACCCGCTGGATGATCGACGTCGGCCGCGCTCTGCGCACAAACGCATCAGCCTCTTCACGCAGATTACGGCCGGACTCGGCGGCAGCATCCTTGAGCATGTGTTCCACGCCACCGGTAAACGTCGGCCCCGGCAGGATCGCATTGACCGTCACACCGGTGCCCGCCAGACGCTTGGCCAGGCCATGGGACACCGCAAGGTTGGCGCTTTTGGTCACGCCGTAATTAAGCATGTCGGCCGGGGTCGCCACGCCGGATTCCGAGGACAGGAAAATCACCCGTCCCCAGCCCTGCTCGACCATCGCCGGCACGTAATGCCGCGACAGGCGCACGCCGGAAATCACGTTGACCTCGTAGAAACGTGTCCACTCGCTGTCCGGGGTGTCAAAGAAATCCACGGCGTCGAAAATGCCGAGGTTGTTCACCAGAATGTCTGCGCGCGGTTCAGCGGCGAACAGTTTTTCCGCACCTTCGGCAGTGCCCAGATCGGCCGTCAGACCGCGCAGTTGCGCACCCGGCACCTGCTGGCGAATGCTCGCCAGCGCTTGCTCGACCTTGGCCGTTTCACGCCCGATCACCACAACCGTGGCTCCGGCCTCGGCCAGTGACTGACTGATGCCCAGACCAATGCCACCCGTGCTGCCGCTGACGATGGCCAGTTTTCCACTCAAGTCGATTTTCATGGGTTCACCTCTTTGATGGGCAATACACGGACAAATAGAAGGAATGAATCAGCGTAGACGCGATGTTGGCCGGATGAAGGCGTTGCCGACCAAAGACTGGTCACGACCGATCCGACGCCTACGCGAGCAAGCCCGCTCCCACTGGGGATTGTCGGTCGATGGAGGCTCTCGGGCTGGCCATGATCAAGGATGGGAGTGGGCTTGCTCACGAAGGGGCCGGGACATCCGGCATCAATGGTGACTGACCTGACGCCTTCGCGAGCAAGCCCGCTCCCACTGGGGATTGTCGGTGGATGGAGATTCTCGGGCTGGCGGGGATCAAGGGTGGGAGTGGGCTTGCTCACGAAGGGGCCGGGACATCCGGCATCAATGGTCACTGACCCGACGCCTTCACGGGTTCAGCGGCGTCCTACACTGAAAGGATCAGCCGCTTTTCAAGAGATGACCATGAAAATGTCTGCGCAAATGACCGTGGTTGCGGTGCTCGCCACCCTCGCCTACCTGGGCCTTGCGGTGTGGGGCATTGGTGGGCCGGCGGTGTTCTTTTCGCATGGGGCGCTGGTGCTGGTGGCGCTGGCCACGGTGCTGATGGTGGTGGCGTCGCTGTTCACCGATGTAAACATGAGCTCGGGCGAGCGCGAGGACCGCGCCAATCGCTGGGTGATTCCGGCGTTCGGCGTGATCGGTCTGGTCAGCGGATTTCTCCCGGCGTACTGCGATCGCATCGACTTCTGGACCTTCGGCGCTGAAGGCGTGCGCTGGCTCGGCGCGCTGTTGTTTATCGTCGGTGGCACGCTGCGGCTGTGGCCGGTGTTTGTGCTGGGCCGTCGGTTCAGCGGCCTGGTGGCGATTCAGCCGGGGCATCGGCTGGTCACCGACGGCATTTACACACGCCTGCGCAATCCGAGCTATCTGGGGCTGGTGGTCAACGCCGTGGGCTGGGCGCTGGCGTTTCGTTCCAGTGTCGGGTTGATTCTGGCGGCGCTGACGCTGATTCCACTGATCGCACGTATTCACTCGGAAGAGGCGCTGCTGCGCGGGCAGTTTGGTGCAGAGTACGAGGCTTATTGCGCGCGTAGCTGGCGATTGTTGCCGAGGGTTTACTGACGCCATCACCAGCAGACTGAACCGGCTCCTGCAGTGTTGGATAGCGGGCAACATTTACGGCCCGACATTGATCGAATGTGGGAGCGGGCTTGCTCGCGAATGCGCTGAATCAGTCGACATCGCATGCAACTGAAAGACCGCATTCGCGAGCAAGCCCGCTCCCACATGGGACTTTGTAGTGTCAGGCCTTTTGCAGGTGCAGTTGACCTTGGCTATCGACGACAACGCTCAGCGGCTCATAACTGTCGATAGTCGCGTGGCGGGTTTCGAGGGGATGCTGGTGCGTCGTGGTGATGATCATCAGCGCTGCACCTGCCGCTTCAGCAGCCTGGATGCCGACGGTGGCATCTTCGAAAATCAGGCAGTCGCCAACCTCAGGCCCTAGGCGCTTTGCCGCCAGACGATAACCCGCCGGATCAGGCTTGCCAGCCGCCACATCCTCCGCCGTAATCATCACCGCAGGCTCGGAAATCCCCGCCGCGGCCATCCGCCGCAACGCAAGATCCCGTGGCGCCGACGTCACCATCGCCCAGCGCTCACTTGGCAAGGCTTCGAGAAACGCCGCGGCCCCAGGTATCTGCACAATCCCTTCGACATCATCGATTTCCGCCTGCGCGATGAACGCCGCTTGCGCCTCGGCGTCCACTCCCGGCAGGTTCAGCCGGCGGATGGTGTCGATGGCGCGAGCACCGTGGATGGTCGGCAGGAAACGCTCGACATCAACCCCGTGGCGCTCGGCCCACGCGGCCCAGACGCGCTCGGCAGCGGCGATGGAATTGAGGACGGTGCCGTCCATGTCGAACAGGAACGCGCCGAACGCGCGGTCGAAGACGTTATCGTGAGCAGACAAAAGGTCGCATCCTTTGACAGAACTGGGCGGATTGGCCGGGCAATGTAGCATTTTTGCCCGGCGATTCGACCCGGCGCTTCAATGCAAGCGTGGCGCCTTGGACTTGAACGCGCTATCGACACAATCCAGCAACTGGCCGATGGCCCACGGCTTTTTGATGAACGCCACCGGATGCTTGACCCCGGAAGTCTCGGGGGTTTCATAACCGGACATGACCATTACCGGTTTGTCCGGCCAGCGCTCGCCGACCAGATTGGCCAGCCCCGCCCCGTTGATTTCACCGGGCATGGTGATGTCGGTGAGCAGCAGCGCGACTTCCGGCGCGTGCTCTTCCAGATACAGCTTGGCGGCATCCGCGCTGGTTTGCGGCTCGACCTTGAAACCTTCCTCCTGAAGAATTTCGCAGAGAAACTCCAGAATCAACGGGTCGTCCTCAACCACCAGAATCAACCCGTCAGGAAGGTGCTCGCTCGCCGTCGGTGTTGGACTCATGAACTGGCACTCCCTGAATTGCATTAACGATTTAGCGGCTTGTTTCCGCTGCTTATCAGGTATGAGCAGCGCGCCCTGCATAAATTCATTTTTGATACAGGTCTTTTCTTAACAGTCCTGATCAGCGTTCGGCAACGGGCGTTCGCCAAGCGGTTTTTGTGGTTAAAATGCCGGCCCTTTTGCTTGCCGACCGTGACTGATGAACCCTGAAGCCCTCGCCACCCTCCGCGCCCATCTGCTGCCTGCACTCGCCGCGGCACCGAGCGAAACCCGCCGCCTGTTCCATGGGCGCGGGCGTTGCTGGCCGGGGCTGGAGCAAGTGACGGTGGACTGGCTGCAAGGCGTGGTGCTGGTCTCGCTGTTCAAAGAACCTGTGCCCGAGCAGCTCGAAGCGCTCAAACACTTGTTGCTCGACATCAGCACCTCGGCAGAATGGCAACAGTCCGGCGCCCACACCTTGCTGGTGCAACATCGGTATTTGCCGCAGAGCACCGCCGAATGGCTGCTGGGCAATGAAATCGAGGAGATGAGCATCGTCGAGGGCGGCTTGCACTACCGCGTCGACCTGGGCCGCAAGCAAAACGCCGGGCTTTTTCTCGACATGCGCTACGGGCGCAACTGGGTGCGTGAACAAGCGGCGGGCAAACGGGTGCTGAACCTGTTCGCCTACACCTGCGGGTTTTCCGTGGCAGCGATCGAAGGCGGCGCCAGCCATGTGGTCAACCTCGACATGTCCCGCGCCGCGCTGAGCCGCGGTCGTGACAATCACCGGCTGAACGGGCATGACCTGAGCAAGGTGAGTTTCCTTGGCCACGACCTGTTCAAGTCCTGGGGCAAGGTGATCAACAGCGGCCCGTACGACCTGGTCATCATCGACCCGCCGTCGTTCCAGAAAGGCAGCTTTCTGCTGACCAAGGATTACCAGCGCGTGCTGCGCCGCCTGCCGGAACTGCTCACGGCGCACGGCACGGTGCTGGCGTGCATGAATGATCCGTCATTTGGTTCGGATTTTTTGATCGATGGCGTGACGCAAGAGGCGCCAAGCTTGCGCTTTGAGCAGCGGCTGGAGAATCCGCCTGAGTTTCCGGATATTGATCCTGAGAGCGGCCTGAAGGCGCTCGTCTTCAAACGCCTCGACTGACCCGACATCCCGCGAACCCCGCTCATCCCTGTAGGAGTGAGCCTGCTCGCGAAGGCTGACTCACCGGCAACCCATTTCTTCAGAAGGACAAAACCCGCCGCCCCGATCAACCGGGGCGGCGGGTTTTGTCGTTCAGGCCGAGATCAAACCGTCCCCGTCTTCAACGAATGATCATTGAGCACGCTGCTGATGATTGCCGCGCTGTCCTGCCCACCCGCAATCACCTCAGCGCCCCCCGACCGTTCATCGCAAATACCTCCTCACCTGTAATTTCTGACAGTAGCCAGAGCCGTCATCTTCAGCGCTGAATAACTCCATGCCCTTTGTCTCCCGACAGTTCGCTTGGAGTTCCGTCCATGCTCGTTCAGCCCAAGAAGAAAATCTCTGCCCCCCATTCATTGCTGGACCCGATAGTGCTCGGGCGCCTCCTGCCTTCCGGTCAGTGGGGGATCAACCGGGCGGCGGTGTTCACTTTTCCCGACCTCGGCCTGCTGGTCGTCATCCCCGTCTGGGCCACCAAGGCTGTCGGCGATACCGTCAAGCTGCTGCTCAATGACCGTGAGGTCGACGGGCGTCCCATCATTGACCAGACCGAGCTCAAACAACCGACCCTCTTGTGGGTGGCTCCTCGTCATCTGCAGACAGGTCCTTACGAACTCACCTACGAAATCAAACAGCCCAATCAAAAAGAAGAGCGTCCGGACAAGCCCCTCAACCTCTTCGTCAAACTGGAACTCCCCGGTGGCCAGGACATCGACCCGGGCCCTGGTCACTCCAACCTGTACATGTACATTCCCCCGGAAATCGTCAACGGCGGTGTGGACAAAGACGTTGCCGAAGCGCGGGGGTGCCGATTGTCATCAGGTCCGAGTCCGGCAGCGGCTTGCCTTACCCCGACATCGCGCAGGGCGACGTCATTCATCTCAGTTGGGGCGGCTTTTTTGAGTATTCCACACCGGTGACCCAGGAGCAGATCAACGATCCAGCGGCAAACCCGATATTAATCACGGTCTCCAAAGCCACTATTAAAGAGGCTGGTGACACCGACCTCTTCGGTCTGGCGGTCACCTTCAAAGTGCGCGATATCGTCGGCAATGAATCGGAAGACTGGTGCAAGGCAACCCGCATCGTCGTCACCACCGGCATCGACCTGCTGGCCGCACCGATTGTTCAGGAGGCTGTCAATAATGAACTCGACGCCGATAAACAGGGCGATAACGACATCACGGTGCATGTCACGGCCACACGGCCAGACTTCGAGATGGATGACATCATTCACTTGACCATGCTCGGCACCACCCTGGAGGGCGAAAAAGTCGAAGTCACCGCCCTGCCCCAGACTGTCGACAATATCCCGCATAACTACGAGTTCAAGCTGTCCATTGCGGCCGTGCGCAAACTGGTCAATACCCAGGTCAGTTTCTTCTATCGGCTGGAACGCAGCGGCAGCAGTGACCCGTTACGCTCAAAAGGGCAATTTGTACAAGTCACCGGCGCAGCCCACCGCCTGGCCGCACCGATCATCGAAGAAGCCGAGGGTGACTTCATCGATCCCACGAAGACCCCCATCAACGTCCGCATTCCGTTCGATCCGGCCATCGAGTACGGCATGGGCATTGAGCTGTTCCTGTTGGGTAAAAGTCCGGACGGCAGCACCTTCCTGCCTGAGTTGGAGTGGCACATTCCGGAGGAGGATGAAGTCGAGAATCCCGAAGGTTTCGTCATCACCGTCGATGACTACAACCTCAAGCTCCTTGACGGCGGAACCCTGAAGGGGTGGTACGACCTGCTGATAGCCGAAGGCGACGAGATCCTCAGACGCGAGTCGCTGCACACGAAATTGCTCAATGTGGGTGAACCGAAATTCGAGCTGGACGCCCCCATTGTCCTCGGGGTGGCGAACGGCTTCCTCGACCCGGCCACACTGCCCGGCGGTACCAGTAGACTGACCATCCCCAGGCCTGTGGTGAAGCCATGGGTAGCCAACGACGAGGCCACCTGGAAGTGGGTGGGCGACATCTCCGGCGAGGAACCCGGGTCCCGCACATTCAATGCCGTAACCGCCCAACAAGACTGGGTCATCAACCTGGACGCCGCCTTCGTCGCCCAGCACATCGAACCGAACCGCGGCAGCAAGATCACCGTCCGCTACCAGCTCTGGCGCCATGCCACAGATGAGACCAGCCTTTCGAATCCATTGGTGTTCACCGTGGGCGTCGCGCTGGAACTGCTCGCCCCCTCGATCAAGGAGAACAACGGCGACAGCGCACTCAACCCGCTGCTGGTCAGGGACACCTTGACCATCGTGGTGCCGGACAACAGCGCGTTGCTGCCAACTGATGAAATCATCACCACCTGGACTGGCGCACAGGGTACGCCCGCAGGCGGTTCGCACACCTCTGTTCCTCGGCCGCTGGGCAGCAACCGGGAGTTTGCGATTCCAAATAGTGTGGTCGCGTTCAACCTGAACAAAGATGTGAAGGTGTCCTACGTCGTCATCCGCGACGGCAAGCCGCTGCCGTCCCTCGTCTTTGATTTGACTGTGTTGAGCATGCCGCAGAATGAACTGCTCAAACCGATCATCAAGGACGCGGACAACAACGGCGAAGGCCCGGAGTTCAACGTAGGGAATCTGACCACCAATGCCACCTATCGCATGGGCGTCTGGCCGTTGATTGCCACAGGCCAATATGTCTGGCTGCGTCTGAAAGGGACGAACGCTGATGGCAGCGACTACACCCTGCAGATCCATACGGCACCAGGCTCAATGGTCAGCGCCCAGTGGCTCAATCAAGGTTATTACGAGCGGAGCATCGCCCTTGAAGGCTTGAGAAACCTCAAGGATGGCAGCCCGCTGACCATGGAGTTCAAGGCCGCGTTCGGCAAGAACACGAATGAGAGCGAGGCAGTGGACTTCCCTGTGCGCACCTACATGATCAAAGCGTTTGAGGATGTTCGGCCAGAAATTACCGGATCGAAAGACTCCAAAGGGAATGAGATTCTCCCGGGCGCCACGACCGTTGACACTTCGATCAAGCTTGAAGGGAAAGGGGCTAAAGGTCAGAAAGTCCTGATCAAAGACGGCAACATCGAGATAGGCATTGCCGACGTCGATCCACAGAGTGGTGACTGGGAGTTTCCGGTGACGGGGCTGGCCCTTGTCTCCCATAGTTTCACCGCCACTGCCCAGTACGGCAATGGGCAGATATCGGATCAGTGGGTCGTGGTCGTGACCGCTCCTACCGCGCCAACTATCACTCGGGTGGAAAACTCCAAAGGGGAAGAAATTCTCCCGGGCGCCACGACCGTTGACACCTCGATCAAGCTTGAAGGGAAAGGCGCTAAAGGTCAGAAAGTCCTGATCAAGGATGGCAATATCGAGATAGGCATTGCCGACATCGATCCACAGAGTGGTGACTGGGAGTTCCCGGTGACGGGGCTGAGCGCCGACACCCATAGTTTCACCGCTACTGCGCGGTATGGTAATGAGGAGGTATCGCTTCCGCGGATCGTGGTCGTGGTGGCTGCCGACACACCGGCCATCACATCAGTAAAAGACGAGAGCAACTGGAACATCCGCGAAAACGGTTACACCGTGCACACCAGCATCACGCTCACTGGCTCTGCGCCGGCCGGCCAGGAGGTGGAAGTTTTTCTCGGTGCGGTCTCCAAAGGCAAGGCCAAGGCAGAAAGCAACTCCATCTGGAGCCGTCCCGTTAGCGGGTTGTCGTTGGACGTGTTGCATACTTTCACGGCCATTGGTCAATACGCAAATAACCCGCCGTCGAATCCCTGGCGCCTGACCGTATTGAATGGGGTCCGGCCGGCGATCACCGGTGCGGAAGATTCCAACGGGCAGCCAATCAGCAATGATGGAAGCACCGGTGACACCACTGTTCGTCTGAGGGGGACGGCGACCAAGCATCTTGAGGTGGAAATTTTCGACGGTAACAGCTCCACAGGCAAAAGGGTCGAGGCCAATGCAGATGGAATATGGACGGTTGAACTGACCGGACTGACGCGTACGAAGCATGTGTTCAAAGCCAAGGCGTTGTATGGCAGCGGGATGGAGTCGGGAGAGTGGATAGTGAACGTGGTCGATTTCGTTGACCTCGTCGAAGACTTTAAGTCATATCCAAAAGAAGTACTGATTTCAAATCCAGGGGGATCTCTCGAGGGGACGCACACCAAAGTAACGTTGAATACAAATACAGGGGGGATGCGGCACCAGGGCGTTTTGGTGACCGACATGGGTTCGACACCGTGGTTTCGGGGCAGTATGCACGGCGCGGATAGTTCAGCCACACTTGCGTACTCCTTAGGATTGAAACAAGGGAGTGCCAAGAGCGCAACAATCTACGGCATCTTTTCCATAACTCTTTCTATCCGCGTCCAGCTTGAGTTTCTACGGAACAATTTTGTGGTGTTCTCAATGTTGTATTACGAGGGTAAGCCACCTGAAGAATATTATGAACGGGACGTCGCCCCAGACAATGGCCAAGCGTTCGATACACTCAAGTTCGTGGTGACTACGAATTTTGGGAATGAATCCGCGCATTGGATTGACATCGGCAGGGTCACATTCAAAAGCTAAACAGTTCCCGTGACCTCTCCAAGAGCATCACTGCCCGAAAACGGGTAATCCACGCTAGGCACCTCTCCTTGGTGGGGAGGTGCTTAGCACTTTCGCCTAAAGCTGGTGTGTTTTCAATGAACTGAAGTGAACCCAGGAGGTTATTGGCCGGGGTAACGATTTCCCACGATAGTGTTACCCCGATCAATTAACCCGAGCACAGCTGTATCCGAATACTCACCTACATTACTCAAAACATATGCAGGCCAATTCTTGGCCTGCGAAAAACAATCTGGAATAAGGCGGGAGAAGGGGACGAATTTATTTAATAGACTCACGCCTACAAGGGATCTTTGCCGGGCACTTAACCCGTGACCAACGCAGATCCACTGTAGGAGCGAGCCTGCTCGCGAAGAGGCCAGAACTGTCAGCACCTATTCCTTGGGCACAACATTATCCAGCACCTGATTCACCGCCAACTCCCCCAGCATCACCACCTGCGCAATGCCCAACACCGTATTACGACTCGGCCCCTCCAGCGTGCCGGCGAAATCACCGAGCATGACCGTGGCCGAAGGCCAGGGATTCGCAGGCGTTGGCCAGCAGGGATTCGGTGTCGGTTTGTGGGTTGACCAGGAACATGCTGCTGGGGGTGTACGGCGTTGCCATGATGTTCGCGGGCGCGAGGTAATGGTCGAGGGCGCGTTCGGCGGCTTCGTGGAGTTTTCTGGAGTTGAGGGATTCGTAGGGAGATAGCGGGTCTGTGATTGGCGGATTGGTTGAGGTTTCGGACATCAGCTGGAACTCCGATCGGGGCACTTTGAAAGGATTACTCACTGTAGGAGCTGCCGCAGGCTGCGATCTATTGATCTTGATCTTGAAAAACAAAATCAAAAGATCGCAGTCTGCGGCAGCTCCTCCAGGGGGACCGGGCAGTTAGTTCGGCACGCGGCGGCCATCGAGTACCCGGTTGACCATCAGTTCACTGAGCATGATCACCTGATGCAGCATCAGCATGGCCCGGCGCTGTGGGTTGTCGACGGAGTCGCCGATGTCGCGGGCCATGTCGCTGGCGGCGGCCAGGGATTCGCAGGCTTCGACGAGCAAGGTTTCTTCGTCCACGGTGGGGTCGATGAGGAAGATTCTGTTCGCCTTGCATTACGAGGTTGAAGGGATCGAGATCTTCAGGGCGCCGGGGTTGAGGTAGAAGTTGATGGCGCGGTCGGTTGCCGCTTTTATCTTCTGCGGGTCGAGGGCTGGGTCGTATGGGATCGAAGTGTCCGGGGGATTGGGTGTGGCTTTGAACATGGATGTACTCCTATTGCAGTTATTCAGGAGCCATCACTCTCGCTACCAAACGAGGGGTGGTGGCCATACGCGGGTTGGTAGACCGGCTGCAATAGGAACCCGGCGCTCACGAGTGAGCCCCACGCATGACCACCATAAAAACGAGCCCCACAAAGGGACTGCAAAGGTGTTGCCATACAGCTATTACAGACGGGCTACCAAACCCGATCACTGATTTTCAGTGACAGGGAAACGATAAGCCCGTCGCATAGCCGTGTAAGCCGGCGGATTCTGGCGTACGCGTAGGTAACGGCGCAAGGCGTTGTAGCCGGTATGGCGTAACGGTTCGTGTACTTTAAACGTGGTTGCGGGGTTATGTTTATGTGCGGGGTTTGCTCTGTTGTTTTGATGTTGTCTGGCAAGCCGCTTTCGCGAGCAAGCTCGCTCCCACAGTTGGAATGAGTGCATTCAGTGGGAGGGTGATCGTCTTGTAGGCCGCCATCGCTGGCAAGCCAGCTCCCACAATTTGACCGAGTGTATTCAGTCAGGGATTGGTCGACTTTGAGGCCGCTTTCGCGAGCAAGCCCGCTCCCACAGTTGGATTGCGTGCATTCAGGTGGGAGTTGGTCGGCGGGTAGGCCGTCATCGCTGGCAAGCCAGCTCCCACAGGAATTTGTGGTGGGTCAGGGGGTGGGTGGGCGCAACACCAGCGCAAACAGCTCGCCATGCCCGTTCACATTGAGCTTGTGATAGAGATTGCGCCGATGCACTTTCACCGTCTCCGGCGAGATGCCCATCTGCTGGGCGATGGCCTTGCTGGAAAAGCCCTGCAGAATCAGCCGCGCGGTGTCGACTTCACGGGTGGTCAGGCGCGCATCTAAGCGATCGAGCAGCGTTGCCAGATCCCCCGCCACCGGCTCGGTGCCGGTCCCTTGTGGCGGCAACAGCTGCACGTGTCGGCGCATCGCCGCCAGCACCCAGTCGCGCACGCACAGCAGACGACCCTGTTCGGCCAGATCGAAAGCCGTCGAGCGTCCGAGTGACAGGCCAAGCACGCCGCCCTCGATGTTGATCATGAACTGCAACTCGTCCTCACCGACCACCGAGCGAAAGTAGCTCTGGTAATACTCGCTGTGCAGAAACTGGTCCGGCGCCACCGAGGCCAGGCTATGCAGGCCGTCGGCGATGCCGGTCGAGGCGGTTTGGTAGAACGGATCGAGCAGGTACATGCCAGCGGTGTAGCTAGCCAGTTCTTCCTGCTCGTCGGCGCGGCCCTTGCTGTCGAAGTCGATCAGCAATTGCGGTGCCTGCCCCGCCTTCATCAACGCCACCAGCGCGTTGTCCAGCGGCACCAGCAGGCGCAGCGTGTCGACCAACGCGCGCCAGAAAGCGTCCTGGCCGACGGCGGCAAACACCCGCGCCAGACTTTGGTGCACCGGCAACTCCTGCAACAACGCGTCCACGCTCTACCCCTTTTGAGTAACCCATGATGGGAATGGGTCAGGCGTGCCCGCCCCGATAGGCTGAGCACTCCTGTCAATCACCGGCCTGCCGCAGGCCAGGAGTGCCGCATCATGCGTTGTCGTCGTGGCTATATCAACCGGGGCATCAACCTTGGCCTGCTCGCCTGTTTTGGCGTCGCATCCGTCGCCAGTGCCGCCGATGCGCCGAGCGTGCACGTCTACAACTGGTACGACTACATCGGCCCCACGACGTTGGCTGACTTCAAGCGCGACAGCGGCATTCAACCGGTTTACGACACCTTCGACAGCGCCGAAGTGCTCGAAGGCAAACTGCTGACCAGCCGCAGCGGTTACGACGTGGTGGTGGCGAGCAACTTCAGCCTGCCGACGCTGATCAAGGCCGGCGCCCTCGCGCCGCTGCCTCGCGATCAACTGCCGGGCTGGAACAATCTGGACAGCGATCTGCTGAGCAAACTGGCCAACAACGATCCCGGCAATCAATACGCCGTGCCTTATCTGTGGGGCACCAACGGCATCGGCTACAACGTCGACAAAGTGCGCGCCGCACTCGGCGACAAGGCGCCGCTGGATTCGTGGGATCTGGTGTTCAAGGAAGAGAACCTCGCCAAGCTTGGCCAGTGCGGGGTGGCGATGCTTGATTCGCCGTCGGAGATGCTCCCGGTCGCCCTGCACTACTTGGGCTTGCCGCCCAACAGCACCAACCCCGAGGACTATCAGAAAGCCGAAGCGCTGCTGCTCAAATTGCGCCCGCACATTGCCTACTTCAACTCGTCGAAATTCATCAGTGACCTGTCCAACGGCAACATCTGCGTAGCGGTCGGCTGGTCCGGCGCAATGCTCGAAGCCAAAACCAACGCCGAACAGGCGAACAACGGCGTGAAGATCGCCTACAGCCTGCCCAAGGAAGGCGCGCCGGTGTGGTTCGATACGCTGGTGCTGCTCAAGGATGCGCCGAACCGCGCTCAGGGTCTGGCGTTTATCGACTACCTGCTGCGCCCGGAAGTGATCGCGCCGGTCAGTGATCACCTGTCGTACCCCAACGGCAACCGCGCCGCGACGCCACTGGTGGCCGAGGCCACGCGGGATAACCCGGCGGTGTATCCGTCGGCGGCGGCGATGGCCACCTTGTACACCCTGGAACCGCTGCCGAAAGCCACCGAACGCGTGCGCACGCGGGTGTGGAGCAAGGTCAAGAACGGCCAGTAACCCCAACACATTTCCCTGTGGGAGCGAGCTTGCTCGCGAATGCGTCGGGTCAGTCAACATCTCCTTTGAATGACACACCGCCTTCGCGGGCAAGCCGCGCTCCCACAGGGTTTTGTGTTCAGCCCCGCTCATTCATTTCTGCCTTGTTATAGAGAGACAAACCATGAAATCCCGTGCCCGTGACCTCAACATCCGCATCGGCCAACTGCAACCCGGCCCGCTCAATGCCATCACCGACGTCCCCGGCGTGCGCGTCGGCCACAGTAACGTGCGTGGCCGCAGCGACAGCGGACGTGACATCTGCACCGGCGTCACGGTGATCGAACCGCGTCGCGGCTCGACCAACCAGCAACCGTGTTTCGCCGGGGTGCATGTGCTCAATGGCAATGGCGATGCCACCGGCCTTGAGTGGATTCGCGAGGCCGGGCTGCTGACCAGTCCCATCGCCTTCACCAACACCCACAGTCTTGGCGTGGTGCGCGATGCGTTGATTGCGCTGGATCGTCAGCAGCAACCGGACGACGGGCGCCTCTACTGGAACATGCCGGTGGTGCTGGAAACTTTCGATGGCTTGCTCAATGACATCAATGGTTTTCACGTCAAACCCGAGCATGTCGCCGAGGCGCTGAGCTCAGCGCATGACGGCGCAGTAGAAGAAGGCGCCGTTGGTGGCGGCAGCGGCATGATCTGCCATGAATTCAAGGGCGGCATCGGCAGCGCGTCACGCCGGTTGAGCAGCGCTCAGGGCGGTTGGACCGTGGGGGCGATCGTGCAGGCCAACCACGGCATTCGCAGTGAGTTGCGGGTAGACGGTTATCCGGTGGGCCGCTACATGGAGCAGGTAGATTCGCCGTTCCTGCGGGCTTCGCTGCCGCATCCAGGCATGGGTTCGATCGTGGTCTGCCTGGCCACCGACGCACCGCTGCTGCCGCATCAATGCACGCGCCTGGCACAGCGCGCCAGCCTCGGTCTGGCGCGCAGCGGCGGCGGTAACGAAGACCACAGCGGCGACATCTTCATCGCCTTCGCCACCGGCAACGATCACGTGCCGCCCGCCGCCTACGAGGGCAAAGGCGCGCCAACCTGCGACGGCTTGCGCATGGTCAACAACGACCACATCAGCGAGCTGTTCCTCGCCGCCACCGAAGCGGTCGAAGAAGCGATCATCAACGCCCTGCTCGCCAGCGAGAGCACCGAGGGCAACGGGCATGCAGTGCCTGGGCTGGATAAGGAAACTCTGCTCGCCGCCCTCGCCAAGGCCGGCTGGCCCGGCGCCCGCTGACCTGTAGGAGCTGCGGCACGCTGCGATCTTTTGACCTTGCTTTCATAAATCAAAAGATCGCAGCCTTCGGCAGCTGCTGCAGGAGGTGAGGTTCAGGTGAACATCTGGGCGCCGATATGTCGCGCCGTTTGCAGATGCTCCTGCGGATCACGCACCTCCGACTCCACCATCAGCGTCGAGCTGACCACCGTCGCCCCGCTGTAATCGAAAATCCCGTGTTCGATCTGCGCCTTCATCGCCGGGCCATAACCGTGGCGTTCGTAGGCGCGTTCGTCGGCCCCCGCAAGCCCGACCAGATGCACGCGCAGGCGCTGCAGCTTCTTCACATGCTTGAGGTCGCCAGCGAAATCAAACGCCCAGCCGTTGCTGAACACCCGATCAATCCAACCCTTGAGCAACGCCGGCATCGACCACCAGTACACCGGGAACACCAGCACCAGAGCGTCGGCCCGATCAATCCGTGCCTGTTCCGCCAATACGTCGGCTGGCGGCCGCGCCTCACGGTGATGCACGGCGAAATCCGCTGCGCCGAACACCGGCTGAAATCCCTCGGCGTAAAGATCGGCGATTTCCCGGGTATTGGCAGGGTTGGCGCGGGTCAAGCCCTCGGCAATCTGCGTTGCCACGCTGTGGGTCAGCGAACGCGGTTCGTGATGCGCCACAACAATCAATGCGTGCATGGTCATTCTCCTGTAAGTTTGCGCTGACCAAGGGCTATATACTCTTGGTAAGTTACGAACAGTAAGTTACGTTTGGTATATAAGCGATGTCAACCATAGAAATGACCGAACCCGATTCCCCTGCCCAGCCGCGACGTCGCCTGTCGCGCGAAGATCGCAATCGCCAGTTGCTCGACGTCGCCTGGCAGATCATTCGGGCCGAGGGCACCGATGCCCTGACCCTGGGTTACCTGGCGGACAAGGCCGGAGTGACCAAACCGGTGGTCTACGACCACTTCACCACTCGCTCGGGCTTGCTCGCGGCGCTGTATCGCGACTTCGATACTCGCCAGACTGCGGTGATGGATGCAGCGATCGACCAGTGCCCGCCAACGCTGATCGACACCGCGACGGTGATCGCCACGGCGTACGTCGATTGCGTGTTATTGCAGGGCAATGAGATTCCGGGGGTGATTGCCGCGCTGGGCAGCACGCCGGAGCTGGAAAAGATCAAGCGCGACTACGAGGCAATCTTCCTCGAAAAGTGCCGCAGTGTGCTGCAACCGCTGGCTGCTGGCGGGGAAATCACCCAGGCCGGTTTGCGCGCGATGCTCGGTGCCGCCGAGGCGTTGTCGAATGCTGCCGCCAGTGCTGAAATCAGTGCCGGGCAAGCGAAGGACGAATTGTTCGCGACCATCATCGCGATGGTGGAACGGGCCGCCGCCCGTGCGACTAGCGGTACTTGAGTCGGCCCCCGCGCGTTCCCATGATGAAGGTACGCAGGCGCTTCACTCCTGAGCGACTGCGTAGGGAACGGGTGTTCTGAACCCCAAATCAAGCCTGTTCCCTGTTTCATGCGCAGCTTGAGCCTCATGGGCTCTACTTCTCCCCATCAAAGAGCCTTGAGGCTCTTTTTTTGTCCGTTTTTTGCGCCGGACTCAGGACTCAGTGCAGCGTCAGGCGCTGACGGACAAATTCTTCGACGTGACGGGTAGTTTGATCCAGATGCCGGTCGCGCTGTTTTTCGGCATCGAGCATCGCGCGCTTGCCGTTTTTCTGCAGCAGGTAGGTGTGGATCTGCTGCACTTCCAGCGAGCGATAGATCGGTGTGGTGTCGATGAAACCGCGCAGGCCATTGCTGCGGTAATGCCGGGTGCTCATCAACACTTGGGTTTCGCGCGCGCCGATCACCTCGAAACCCAGCGCCTCGAAGTACGGCACCTTGCCGACGCTGCAGGTCAGTTCGGCATGCGGATAACGGCTGACCATCTCGCCGATCATCGCCCGTGCCACGCCCTGGCGCCGATAGCCTTCGCGCACGGCCATGTAGGCGACGCTGCACGCTTCCCAATCGCCTTGCACCGGCAGGTACAAGAGGAAACCGGTGACCCGCTCCGGGTCGTCCTCGGCCGTCGCCACCAGCAATTCCACCTCAGTGCCCTTCTCGCCATTCAGCGCCTCCAGATACAGATGCACCTCATAGCCGACCGCGTACTGATAGACGTTGTACAGCAGATTGCTCGGGCCAAGACCGACCGCGCTGATGTCGGTCAGGTAATCGACCACCAGTTGCAGAATCTGGCTGTTGACGCTTTCGGGGCATGGGGATTGGTAGTGGGTGATGCGTGGCATGACAACTGAACTCCGGCGGAAAACCGCGACATCATACCGTGTCCCGACGCCTGCCACCGTCGCAGGAAATACCGAAGCAAGCTGACGGTTGACCTGAAGAAAATTTCATCTGCCAAGGCTCGGATCTTTCGCCGATTTAGCGTCCAATTCTTCAGCTGCGTTCACTTTTTTAACGCAGGCCTTGAGGAGTTCACATGAACGTTTTGCGTTCTCTGTTCAAATGGCGGCAAGCCTTGTTGCTGGTGCCGCTGACCCTGGCAGCGCTGGCCAGCACCCCGGTGTTTGCACAACCCCCGGTTTACATTCAGCAGGCACCGCCGCCGATGCGCATGGAAGTGATGCCCGGGCCGCGCCCCGGTTATGTCTGGGATCAGGGCCATTGGCG
Organism: Pseudomonas sp. S150; assembly: GCF_004526365.1. NCBI lineage: Bacteria > Pseudomonadati > Pseudomonadota > Gammaproteobacteria > Pseudomonadales > Pseudomonadaceae > Pseudomonas > Pseudomonas sp. S150. The sequence goes on along the minus strand of NZ_CP038207.1, from coordinate 3,042,234 downwards.
CTGGGAAGGACGCGGCTACGTGTGGATGCCCGGTCATTGGCAACCGGTGAGGTACGGCGCGCACTGGCGACCAGGTCACTGGCAGGCGCGCGGTCCTAACTGGTACTGGGTCGAAGGCCACTGGGCCCGTTGAACCCGCTCGGCAACAACAACTTATCTACCGGGAAGACCACCATGTCGCGAAACCTGAAAACCCTGCTCGCCGCCTCACTGGTCGCGATCACCCTGTCGGGCTGCATTGTCGAACCGGTACGGCCGCATCGGCCACCGCCGCCGGTGGAAGTCGTGCCGGTCATGCCAGCGCCCGGTTATCACTGGGTCGCCGGTCACTATCGTTGGGATGGACGTGAGTGGCGCTGGGCACCGGGACACTGGCGCGCCTACTGACCTGAGCGGCTGGCGTCACTGCTGTGGCGCCACCACCTTGAACTTGATCGCGATGTCGTTGGACACCACAGTGTCCGTCCACTCCCCCGCCCCGAGTCCGAACTGGTCACGCTTGAGCACCAGCTCACCGTCGAAAATGCCGATCGAACTGTCCGGTTTCAGCTCGACCGGCACCTGCACCTCGCGGGTGATGCCCTTGAGGGTGAGCTGGCCGGCGATCAGATAATGATTGCCCGTGACCCGGGTAAAACGGCTGGACTCGAACACCGCCACGGGAAAGCGCTGCGTATCGAACCACGCCGGTTTCACCAGTTCGGTGTTGGCGTCGGTGCTGCCGGCGTCGATGCTGTTGAGGTCGATGTGCAATGTGGTGTGGGCGCCGGCGAGGTTGTCGCTGTCGAACTGCAGTGTCGCGTCGAACTTGCCGAAGGTGCCGTACATCAGCGAGCCCATCTGGCTGTAGGTGAAACTGATCTGGCTGGCGGTGGTGTTGACGCGGTTGTATTCAGCAGCCTGCGCCGCGCTCGTGACGCACAGGCAGGCAAACAGTGCCGCAGCGGTGAATCGGGCACGCATGGGATTCTCCGGACAGGGCAAACCTTCGAGGCCTCGACTGACTTAAGCAAACAACCGGCGAATGCGCCATGTCATTTGTCTGCCGATGTGGCTCGGGCTCAGACCAGCCGCTCGATCTTCTGATGCTGCCAGACCAGTTTGTAATACAGCGTCTGCAACACCAGCATGCCCAGATACGCCACCGGGAACGCCATCCAAACGCCCTGCAAACCGTACTGACCGTCCAGCCAGTAAGCTGCCGGCAACTGCACGCCGACCACGCAGACAATCGCAATAATCACCGGCACCAGCACCGTTCCGCTGGCGCGCATGATGCCGCCGATGATCGCCTGGAAGCCGAACACCAACAGGCTCCACAACATGATGTGCAGCAAGTGCTCAGCCATCGCCCGGGTCGAATCTTCGGTCAGGAACAGTCCCAGCAACCAGTGCGACAACAGGTAACCGAGCACAATCAAACCGCCGGTCAGGCACACGTTGATCAACAGCCCGGTGCGCAGGATCGCTGCCAGGCGTTGCAGTTGCCCGGCACCAATGGCCTGGGCGCCAAGGATCGAGGCGGTGATGGCAATCGACAGCGCCGGAAACTGTACGTAGTTGACGATCTGCGTCACCGCGCCATAGGCCGCTGTCGCCTGCGAGCCGTGCTGGTTGACCAGCGCCAGAATCACCAGCTCCGACAGCGACAACACGATCATCTGCACCCCGGTCGGCAGGCCGATGCGCAGCACCTTGCCGAGAATCGCCGCGTCCAGCCGCAGTGCCGCGAAGAACTCGCGGTCCGGCGCCAGCGGATGGTCCTTGCGAATCAGCCGCCACGCCAGCCACGTCATGGCCGACAGGTTACCGGCCAGACCGGCGAAGGCGGCACTCTGAATGCCCAACTGTGGCAGACCGAACCAGCCGCGAATCAACGCCGGGGTCAGCGCCAGCCCGACCGAGGTCGACACGATCAGCGCCAACAGTGGCGACACGGTGTCGCTGACTCCGCGCAGCAATTGCGTGAACAGCACAAACACCAGCATCGACGGCAGAATCCACATCATCACATGCGCATACGCCACTGCGTCGTCCAGTACATCCGCCGGCGTTCCTAACCCTTGCAATGCCTGACGCGCAAACACGCTGCCGAGTACCGCCGCCAGCAAACCGATCAACACCCCCAGCAACAGCGTTGCCCCGGCGATCGCCTTGACCATGTGTGCCTCGCGCGCGCCCCACGCCTGGCCGATCAACACCCCGGCGCCCGCGCCCAGGCCGATCACCAGCGCGATAAAGAAAAAGATCACCGGAAACATCCCCGACACCGCCGCCAGCGCTTGCGTACCGAGCATCTGCCCAATGTAAATGCTGTTGACCGTGCCCGACATCGATTGCAGGAAGTTGGACAACACCATCGGCGCAAGGAACAGCAGGTAGGTTTGCCAGAGCGGTTTGATGGTGCTGGGGGTTTGCATTGAGGATCGTTCTCGGGGTGGGAGATGCGAGGGATATTACGCTAGATGGGCGGGATAAAGTCGGTCGACATCGCCTCTGCTCAAGGCTTAAATGTCGGCACTATTTTTTGTGGAACGCGCCTGCCCATGACTCCGTTGCGAAATGCTCTGACCTGTTCCCTGCTGGTTCTGTTCAGCCACGCTGCCGGCGCCGCCGAGGCCCCTGTTTCCTCCGAATCGTTGCGTCCGTTGCTGACAACCTTGAACGAACGCCTGAACATCGGCGACCTCGTCGCCCTGACAAAATGGGACAGTGGCAAGCCGATTCAGGACAGCCCGCGCGAAGCCCAGGTCATCGCCAATGCCCGCACCCTGGCGACCGAACACCAGCTCGACCCCGAAGAAGTCGCCCAGTTGATCGCTGCACAAATGGAGGCAAACAAACTGGTGCAGTACGGATTGCTCGCGCAATGGCAGGCGGCTGGTGCGGCGCCGGACACCCCGCGACCGGATCTGGCCGGGCAGATTCGTCCGCGCCTGGACGAGCTGCAAACCCGCCTGCTGCGCCAGTACGCCGACTTCGCGCCGCATCGCCGCGACCCGAATTGCCCGGTCTGGCTGGCCAAGGCCCGGCAGGGCCTGACACACGACGCACTGCATGATCTGGCCCTGACCCGCGCCACCGGAGAACTATGCATTCGGGCGCAGAAGCTCTGAATCCGGACTTGCGGCATACATCGCTGGCGTCGATAGTCACCATCACGCCAATGAAGTTCTCATAAAAAATCCGCGGCGTAACATCAGCTCCATACCAACCCAATACACCCCGGAGCACACGATCATGAAACGCCAAACCATCCTCGGCATCGCTTTCTCGGTTCTTGCAGTCAACGCTTTTGCAGCAACACCCGTTCACACCTTGGTCGCTGAAGGCGGCTCGGACAAGTTGATTGAAAGCCGTCTGGCTGAAGGTGGTTCTGATCGTTTGCTGGAGCGCCGTGTCGCTGAAGGTGGCTCGGATCGTCTGCTGGAGCGCCGCGTCGCTGAAGGTGGTTCGGATCGTCTGCAAGAACGCCGTGTCGCTGAAGGTGGCTCGGATCGTCTGCAGGAACGCCGTGTCGCTGAAGGTGGTTCGGATCGTCTGCAGGAACGCCGCGTCGCTGAAGGTGGTTCGGATCGTCTGCAGGAACGCCGCGTCGCTGAAGGTGGTTCGGATCGTCTGCAAGAACGCCGTGTCGCTGAAGGTGGTTCGGATCGTCTGATCGAAAGCCGCAATGCATAAAACAACGGCTCTAAAGCAGTCAAAGAAGCCCGGCCTGATCAGCCGGGCTTTTGCATTTCGTCGTTTGCTGGCGTGGTTCTTTTCAACAACCCGCGTCAGAAAGGATCTTGCCTTGTAGGGCATTGGCGAAACTTCCGACGGTGCTTATCCGAAGCGACCGACTGGCAGCCCGACGCTTAATGCGCATACCATGCGGCCACAACGTCCAAACAGAATTTGCCTGCCCATGCTCAAAGCCAGTCTGCGAAGTCACCTGACCCTCTGGTTCGCCGGTTTGTCCCTGCTGACCCTGGCAATCGTCGGCTTCTATGTCGGGCATATCGCCACCGAACAGATGAAACAGGTCAGCGGCAATTCACTGCTCAATACCGCGCGTTCTGCGGCAACGTTGCTCGGTGACCAATTACGCGAGCGCCAGCTGGAGGTCTACCTGCTCAGCCGTGCGCCGCATCTGGAACGCGGCGACCTCGACAACCCGGCGATTCTCAAATCGATGCAACTGCGCACCCAGGCCCGGGCCGAGTATGCGTGGATGGGCGTGACCGATGCCGAGGGCCATGTGCATCAAGCGGTCAATAATTTGCTGGTCGGGCAATCGGTGCAGCAACGACCATGGTTCCAGGCTGGCCTGCGGGGTGAGTACACCGGTGACCCGCACGAAGCGGTGTTGCTGGCCAAACTGCTGCCGGGAACGCCCAACGGCGAACCGCTGCGTTTCATCGACTTCGCCGCCCCGATCCGCAACGCCGACGGCCAGGTGATTGGCGTGCTGGGCGCGCATGCGCACTGGAGCTGGGTGACGCGTATCGTCGAATCGGCAGCGTTCTCGCATAAAAATGCGTCGCCGGATATCGAAGCGCTGATCATCGATCACGACGGCAAGGTGCTGTACCCGGAAGCCCTGATGGGCCAGCAACTGGCGGTGAATGATTCGAAGTCGCCGGGCTGGTCGGTCGGCAACGGTTACCTGACCAGCATGGTCACCGTACCGACGCCTTCGAGTACGGCGTTGTCCTGGTCGATTGCCGTGCGCCAGCCACTGGACACCGCTCTGGAGCCGGCGCGCCTGCTGCTCTATAAATTGTTGCTGCTGGGTGTGGCCGCCGCCGTGGCATTCGGGCTGGTGGCGTACTATCTGGCGCAGTATCTGAGCCGGCCGATCGAGCAACTCGCGCACTCGGCCAAACAGGTGCAGGACCAGCAGCCCGGCGCACACTTCCCGCTGCAGCACCCGGTGCGGGAAATCGCCCAGCTTGGGCAGTCGATCGACGCCATGACCCGGTCGCTGCTGGCCAAGGAGCGCGAACTGCAGGAAGCCAACGCCTCGCTGGAAGCCACCGTCGCCCAGCGCACCGCGGCACTGATGCAGGCCAATGCCGACCTGTTGAACCTGGCGACCCACGACGCCCTGACCGGCGTCTACAACCGTCGCCGCTTCGATGAAAAACTCAGCGAATACAGTCTGCTGTTCCGCCGCACCGGGCGACCGTTTGCCCTGCTGCTGATCGACGCCGATCACTTCAAGCGTATCAACGACACCTACGGCCACGCGATTGGCGACGACGTGTTGCAGCAATTGGCGCAGCTCATTCAGGTCAGCGTGCGCGCCACAGACTTCGTCGCCCGTTATGGCGGCGAGGAATTCGCCGTACTGCTGCCGGAAGTCGCCCAGCCTGATACTCCAGAGGTGGTCGCCGAAAAGATCCGTGTCGCCGTGGCCCAGGCGCACTTTCCCGAGATCGGACAGGTCACGGTGAGCATTGGCGTCGCGCTGGCCGACCCGGCGGACAACAGCCACACGATGCTGATCAAACGTGCCGACCAGCAGCTGTATCTGGCGAAAGCGGCGGGCCGTAATCAGGTGGCTTGATCAGCCCTCTTTGACTTCGCAAATGCCGTTGGCCTGGTTTGCCGGGCCGGCCGAGCAAAATCTTTAATTGGAGAACTGCTGCAGATACGCCAGCAAATTATCGATCTTCTCCTCGTCACTCAGCCCCCAGAAAATCATTCGTGTGCCCGGCACCACGCCCTTTGGATCTTTCAGATACGCCGTCAGTGTTTCGCGGTCCCAGGTCTTGCCCGAGTTTTTCATCGCCTCGGAATACACGTAATTGGCCGAGGTGCCGGCCGCTCGACCGATGATGCCGTTGAGTTGCGGGCCGAACCCCGGGCGCGCATCCGGGCCAACCTGGTGGCAGCCGCCGCACAGGCGCGGGAAGATCTTTTCGCCGGCCTGCGGATCGCCTGCGGCGCGGGTAGTCGAGCTGAACAGTACGGCGGTGGCGGTCAAGGCAAGCAAGAGTGCAACGGTGTTTTTCATCTAGGGTTCCGGAACGGCTTGAATCTGGCTGCGCAAGGGTAACATCTGTCCCTCGGGCCTTGTTTTACAGGTAAGCGGCGATGACCTTCCTGACGGTGGTCAAGGCCTGCCGCAACACATCCATTTCCACCGAACCCAGGGCCAGTCGAATCGCATGCGGCACATGCGCCGATACGGCGAACGGCTCGGCCGTGGTGACCGAAATCTGCTTCTGCATCAGCTCCACCACAATCTGATCGGCACGCACGTCTTCCGGCAAGGGCAGCCACAGGAAATACGAGTTCGGATGGGCGACGCATGGCAACCCTTTGAGCAACTCGGCAGCCAGTGCCTGGCGCGCCTGAGCATCGTGGCGTTTTTGCGCTTCCAGTTCGATCACGGTGCCGTCGTCGAGCCAGCCGCAGACGATCGCGGTCATCAGTCCCGGGGTGTTCCAGGTGGTTGCGCGAATCACCCGCTCCAGTGCCGGAACGTGGGCCGCAGGCGCAGCAATGAAACCGACGCGCAGGCCGGTGGCGATGTTCTTCGAAAGGCCCGAAACGTAGACCGTGCGCTCAGGCGCCAGGTCGATCAGAGGACGCGGCGGGTCTTCCACCAGAAAAGCGTAGGCCGCGTCTTCGATAAGGGTCAGATCATGCCGCCGCGCGATGGCAGCCAATTCTTCGCGCTGCTCGATAGGCATCACCCAACCAAGCGGGTTGTGCAGGGTCGGCATGCTGTACACCGCACGCACCGAGCGACTGCGGCAGAGTTTTTCCAGCGCGGCCAGATCCGGCCCCTGCTCGTTGACCGGGATCGCCACCACTTCCAGATGCAACGCCTCGGCCAGCACTTTGAACCCGGAATAGGTCAGCGCATCGGCGGCGATCACATCGCCGGGCTTGAGCAACGCCATCAGCGTCACCGCCAGCCCCTGCTGGGCGCCGTTGACCAGCAGCACTTGTTCGGCGTCGACGCTGACACCGCGACTGAGCAAATGGCGCGCGACCGAAGCCCGTTCGTGGGCCCGGCCGGCATGGGGCTGATAGCGCAACAACGCTTCCAGATCTCCCGACAACGCCAACTGGCGCAGTGCGGTGCGCAACAATTGCGTCTGACCGGGCAAGGACGGGTAGTTGAAATTCAGGTCGATCATGCCGACGGCCACGTCTTTCTGGTCGATGCCCTGCCCCGGCGACAACGAGGTTTCGCGCACGAAGGTGCCGCGCCCGGTTTCGCCGCTGACCAGCCCCATGGCTTCGAGTTCGGCGTACACCCGCGAGGCCGTGACCAGCGCCAGCCCTTCCTGCGTGGCCAGTTGCCGGTGCGTCGGCAGACGGGTGCCGGGCGCCAGACGTCCGGTGCGAATGTCGGCGGCGTAAGTGTCGACGAGGGTCTTGTAGCGAGAGCGGGACATGTCGGGATGTATCCATGACAATTTTTTGATTGTCCTGATTCTCAATCATAGGATTCTCTCAAAGCAACCCACAATGAGTGTGAATCGTATGGAACGGACTTCAAACGTGAGCAACCCGGCACTGGAAAAAACCAGCGGCTGGATCAACGGCTTTATTGGCGTGGTGTGCTTCAGCGGCTCGCTGCCGGCGACGCGCCTGGCCGTGCTGGAGTTTGACCCGGTGTTTCTCACCGTCGCGCGCGCCGCCATTGCCGGCGTCCTGGCCGTTGCCCTGTTGTGGTTGTTCCGTGAGCGGCGACCGTCCAGAGATCAGTGGTTTTCGTTGTTGATCGTGGCATTGGGCGTCGTGCTCGGTTTCCCGCTGCTGACGGCGTTGGCATTGCAGCACGTGACATCGGCACATTCGATCGTCTTTGTCGGCTTGCTGCCATTGGCCACTGCGCTGTTTGGCGTCTTGCGCGGTGGCGAGCGTCCGCGCCCGGTATTCTGGTTCTTCTCGATCCTCGGCAGTGCTCTGGTGGTGGGGTTCGCCTTGTCACAGGGATTGTCCGCCTCGCCCACCGGTGACCTGCTGATGCTCGCCTCGATTCTGGTCTGCGGTCTGGGTTATGCCGAAGGCGCAAAACTGTCGCGCACCCTGGGTGGCTGGCAGGTGATCTGTTGGGCGCTGGTCTTGTCGCTGCCCCCGATGGCAATTGCGAGCCTGTGGCTGGCCCCACCATCCTTCAGCGGCATCAGCGTGTCGGCATGGGTCTGTCTGGGCTACGTTTCGCTGTTCAGCATGCTGATCGCGTTCGTGTTCTGGTATCGCGGCCTGGCCCAGGGCGGGATTGCCGCGGTTGGTCAACTGCAGTTGCTGCAACCGTTTTTCGGCCTGGCGCTGGCAGCGACGTTGCTGCATGAGCAAGTCAGCATCGGCATGCTGGTGGTGACGGTGGGCGTGATTCTTTGTGTGGCCGGGGCGAAGAAGTTCTCCCGATAGTGATCTTTGGCATCGCCTCTGTGGGAGCGGGCTTGCTCGAAGGCGTAGTGGCAGTCGATACCGTTTCACCGACATACCGCCTTCGCGAGCAAGCCGCGCCCACAACTGCACTCAGTGGTGTTCGACGCCGGCGCGTTTCAACAGCTTCTTGCAGCGCTCGGAGAGATGAAACACCTGCAGCTCCTTGCCCGCCTTTTCGTAACGCTCGCGCAGGGTCTTCAACGCGGCAATCGCCGAGTAATCGACGAAGCTCAAATGCCGGCAATCGAGGGTCACTCGTACTGGGTCATTGGCCGGGTCGAACTGGTTGAGGAACGGCGTGGTCGAGGCGAAAAACAGCGTGCCGTGCAGGCGGTAGAGTTTGCTGCCGTCGGCTTCAAGATGCTCATCGGCGTACAACTCGCGGGCCTGCTGCCAGGCGAAATTCAGCGCGGCGATGATGATCCCGCAGAGCACGGCCGTGGCCAGGTCGGTGAACACGGTGATAGTGGTCACGGCGATGATCACCAGTACATCGTTGAGCGGCACTTTGTTCAACACCCGCAACGAAGCCCAGGCGAAGGTCTGCTGCGAGACCACGAACATCACCCCTACCAGTGCCGCCAGCGGAATACACTCGATCAGCGGCGACAGAAACAGGATGAACAGCAGAATCAGCACCCCCGCCACCACCCCGGACAAACGCCCGCGGCCGCCGGAGCTGAGGTTGATCACGGTCTGGCCGATCATCGCGCAACCGCCCATGCCACCGAACGCGCCCGAGACCACGTTCGCCGCGCCCAGCGCCACGCACTCGCGATCCGGGTAGCCGCGGGTTTCGGTGATTTCGTCGGTGAGGTTCAGGGTCAGCAGGGTTTCCAGCAGACCGACCAGCGCCATCAGAATCGCGTACGGGGCGATGATGCGCAGGGTTTCCAGCGTCCACGGGATGTCCGGCAGCGCGAAAGTCGGCAGACCGCCGGCGATGTGCGCCATGTCGCCAAGGGTGCGGGTCGGCAGACCGAACAGGTAGACCAGCAGGCCCACGCCGAGGATCGCCACCAATGCCGGCGGCACTGCGCGGGTCAGGCGCGGCAGGATGTAGACGATGGCCATGGTCAGCAGCACCAGCCCGGTCATCAGGTACAGCGGCGTGCCGCTGAGCCAATGTTCACCGCTCTTGAAATGCTCCAGTTGCGCCAGTGCAATGATGATTGCCAGGCCGTTGACGAAACCGAGCATCACCGGATGCGGCACCATGCGCACCAGTTTGCCCAGGCGCAACAAGCCGAACGCCATCATGATCAAACCGCCGAGCAACACCGTCGCCAGCAAGTACTGCACGCCGTGCTGCACCACCAGCGCGACGATCACCACCGCCATCGAACCCGCCGCCCCGGAGACCATTCCCGGCCGGCCACCGAACAACGCGGTCAGCGTACAAATGATGAAGGCGCCGTACAGGCCCATCAGCGGATTGAGATGCGCCACCAGCGCGAACGCAATGCATTCGGGCAACAGGGCAAACGAGGTGGTGAGTCCGGCCAGGACATCGGCGCGCAGACGTTTCGGTTTCATGGCTTACCTGACTGAGCGGCCAACGAGGGTGGCCGCGGATGTTCGCGAAAATGAGGGGTGCGGATGTTACGGAATAGTTCGGAATCGGGCCAGTGATCGCTGACACCCGTCGACGCGCGATTTATCCTGACGCGCTTCTGCCCATTGAGTACGACCATGACTGCATTGCTGACCGCCCGCGACGTTTGCCAGCGCTTGCGCGAGGCTGCGCTGGGCGTGCTGATGTTCAATAGATCCGAGACGCCCGCTGATACCGGACTGGTTACGGTCGATATCGAGGGCTGGCGCTTGTTGCTGGATTTTGAGGGTGGGCGCTTGCATCACTGTGAACAGTGCCGCTGCCCGGATGGCCGCGAATGGCAATTCAACAGCCGTTACGGCACCGACCCGGTGAATCTGCTCAGTACCTGGGAACTGGCGCAGATCGAGAATTTGTTGAAGCTCTGAGCGCTTCACGATGAAGTCGGTTGCCCAATGATGGCACTCTGCCCATAATTCGCCCCCCTTATTCCTCACGCAAGGAAACGCCGTGAAAAAGTCTCTGTTGTTGATCCCGATGCTGGCAGTGCTGCTGCAAGGTTGTGGCATGACCATGACTCGCTATGAGCCGAGCTTCGAAAACGTTCAGAAGCTCAAGCAGACTCCGCCGCTGCAGGCGATCAGCAATCCTCAGGTAACTGCCGAATCCGGTGAAGGTTCGCTGACTGTGCGGGCCAACCCGGTGCGCTCGCCATCCGGCAGCATCCCGGCGCATATCCAGGACGCGATCACCGAAGAACTGCGCAAGGCCGGTCTGCTTGATCCGCAGGCTCAGCGTCAGTTGAAAGTGCTGGTGGTGAAGAACAACCTGTCGGCCGGCATGGGCACAGGCGAAGGCCAACTCGCGGCACGCTTCACCCTGCTCAATGGCCAGAATGTGGTTTACGACGCGACCAAGCATGTCAGCAGCCAGTGGAGCAGCAGCTTCTTCGGTTTCATTGCGATTCCAAATGCGGTCAACGCCTACAACCCGATGCTGCGTGACTTGCTGAAAGAACTGTACAGCGATCCTCAGTTCATCCAGGCCCTGAAGTAAGGGCGAAAAAAGAGCCGCGATTGCGGCTCTTTTTTTTTGCCATCAGGCCCGTGGAGTACGGGGCTCGAGTGCCGAGTATTTCAGGTTGTTGTTGTCGATCATCTGCTTGAGCAGCGCGTTGACCTGACGGGCGAAGGTGTCGTTGACCGCAGCCTTCGGAGTGTTGCCCATCAGCGGAATGAACCAGATGCCGATCCAGGTACCGACCGCATCATGGTTGCTCGCGGTGGTCAGGGCCTGACCCGTTCCGTCCACCGCTTCGAGACTCATGGTGTACTGATCGGTGCCGTATGCCGGGATCACCCCCAGGCTGAAACCACTGATGAAGCCCAGCACCATCGAACCGGCATTCGGCGGATGGTTGTACATTTTCAGACGCAGGCTGTAGTCGCCCGGTTGCTTCTGGAACTCGTCCAAGGTGACACGGCCGAACAGGCCCGAATCGGTCAGAATCTTTTGCAGCTCAGGCTTGAGCTGATCACGCGCCTGCGGCACTTCTACGGCCGAAGCGCTTTTCGGCTCGCCCTGATAGAAGTCGAAGTCCACATAGACATTGGGTTTGTTGGCATAGCTGGCCATCGATGGCAGTTTGACCGGCGCCACTTCGTCTTTGGTGAAACTGGCACAACCACCGAGCGCAAGCACCAGGCCCAGCGCCAGGATTTTCCCGAATTGCATGTTGTCTTCCCTATGTGAACCGAGCCAAATGATATCAAAGAGCCTCCATTGCGAAGGCCGGGCGGATTCTAGAGAGAGCGCTCGCTTGAGGAAAGACTGAATCGGGAAATTTACACAAAAATATCCGCTCAGCCCTGTCGCAAGTGGAACAGTTAGCTGGCTTCTCCGCTATATAGTTTTGTATATTGCGAAACCGAAATTGCCCGTATCTGCCCATGCCTTCTATTCACACCGTGTTCCCATGAGCGCCATCCGCGTACGCAACGAGCAACTGATCCTCGCCGCCGCCAGCGAAGAGTTCGCCGCCAACGGCTTCGACGCGACCCAGACCCGCGACATCGCCGCCCGTGCCGGCGTGCCCAAGGCCAACCTGTATTACTACTTCCAGACCAAGGAAAACCTGTACTCGAAAGTCCTCCTGGGATTTGTCGAACCGCTGCTGGAAGCCTCGGCGGCGTTGCGCGAAAGCGATGACCCGCTGATCGGCCTGCGCGCCTACATCGCCGCACGCATCCGCATCGCCCGCGAACACCCGGCGATTGCCAGGGTATTCAGCGGCGAGCTGCTGCTCGGCGGGCGCCAGTTGCCAGACGAATGCCGCGACCTGTTGCACGCCGAAGCCCGACGCAACGTCGAGTGCCTGCGCAGCTGGATCGAGCGCGGCCTGCTGGCCCCGGTGGACCCGGAACGCCTGATGCTGTTCATCTGGTCGGCGACCCGCACCTACACCAATATTGGCTGGCAGATGGGCTGCATCACCGGGCGCGCAGTGCCGCAGGATGAGGATTATCAGACGGCGGCGCAGACGATTACGCGGATGGTGCTGGAGGGCGTCGTGGCCCCGCGGGTTGGGGCGATTCGTGGGGTTCTGTTTGCGACTTGAAGTGTGAGGGCTGCTACGCAGCCGGCGCGAGCAAGCTCGCTCGCCACAGGGAACTCATGCTGGACATGGGAATTGGTGAACACCTTCAATCATTGTGGGAGCGGGCTCGCTCGCGAAGGCGTCGGATCAGCCAACACATGCGTCACAGACCCACCGTTTTCGCGAGCAAGCCCGCTCCCACAGGGGATTTGTGCTGGGCAAGGAATCTGTGAACACCTTCAATCATTGTGGGAGTGGGCTTGCCCGCGAAGGCGTCGGGTCAGCCAACACATGCGTCACAGGCCCACCGATTTCGCGAGCAAGCCCGCTCCCACAGGGGATTTGTGCTGGGCAAGGAATCTGTGAACACCTTCAATCATTGTGGGAGTGGGCTTGCCCGCGAAGGCGTCGGGTCAGCCAATACATGCTTCACAGGCCCACCGATTTCGCGAGCAAGCTCGCTCCCACAGGGGATTTGTGCCGGACGTGGGAATCTGTAAACACCATCAATCATTGTGGGAGTGGGCTTGCTCGCGAAGGCGTCGGGTCAGCCAACACATGCATCACAGACCCACCGCTTTCGCGAGCAAGCCCGCTCCCACAGGGGATTTGTGCTGGGCAAGGAATCTGTGAACACCACCAATCATTGTGGGAGTGGGCTTGCTCGCGAAGGCGTCGGGTCAGCCAACACATGCTTCACAGGCCCACCGCTTTCGCGAGCAAGCTCGCTCCCACAGGGGATTTGTGCTGGACGTGGGAATTGGTGAACACCTTCAATCATTGTGGGAGTGGGCTTGCTCGCGAAGGCGTCGGGTCAGCCAACACATGCGTCACAGACCCACCGTTTTCGCGAGCAAGCCCGCTCCCACAGGGGATTTGTGCTGGGCAAGGAATCTGTGAACTCCTTCAATCATTGTGGGAGTGGGCTTGCTCGCGAAGGCGTGGGGTCAGCCAACACATGCATCACAGACACACCGTTTTCGCGAGCAAGCCCGCTCCCACAGGGGATTTGTGCTGGACATGGGAATCCGTGAACACCATCAATCATTGTGGGAGCGGGCTTGCTCGCGAAGGCGTCGGGTCAGCCAACACATGCATCACAGACCCACCGTTTTCGCGAGCAAGCCCGCTCCCACAGGGGTATGCGCTGGTTTTAGAAAGTGATCTCGGCTGCGGGTTTGACGTCGACCCGGGCCGTGGCGCCCGTCAGGTGCGCCAGGTCCTTGTTGTGTTCGGCGATGATGTCTTCGGCGCTCATGGTGCCGTTGTCGAGGGTGGAATGGGCGTCTGCCACAAGCACCACGTCGTAACCCAACTGATGAGCCTGGCGCACGGTGGCGTTGACGCAGTAGTCGGTCTGCAGGCCGCAAATGATCAGGCGTTCGAAGTCTTCGCTGGGCAGCAGTTTGCCCAGCTCGGTCTGATAGAACGAATCCGGGGTGGTTTTGCGTACGCGCAGGTCTTGCTCCGTCGTCAGCAGGCCGTCGGCGAGTTGCCAGCCTTCGGCCCCATGGGCCAGCGGGCTGTCCTTTTCCTCATGCTGAATCAGCACTACCGGCACACCCGCCTCACGCGCACGCGTGCTGAGCTGGTTAATGGTGTCGATCACACGGTGGATGTCGAAGCACTGATACTCGCCTGAGCAGAGAGCCTGTTGGACGTCGATGATCAGCAATGCAGTAGACATGATGAGTCTTCCTTGATCGATCCTTGAAACAGGGGCGGACCTGAGCCCACCCCGTTTTTACGCCTCTTAATAACCCAGCGACAACCCGGTATTGCGCCGTGGATCGTTAGCTCCGTAGAAACGGTTTTTGCCCACCGGTTTACCGCCCAGCGACGGCGCGCCGACCAAGATCGCGGCGATGTGGTTGGCATCCTGCGGCCCGGCGAACTTGTGGCCCCAGCTTTCGAGGATTTTCTTCGTGTCGGGACTGGCGGCGTAGTCTTCGAGGTTGGTCTGCTCGGGCATCCATTGCTGGTGGAAGCGTGGCGCGTCGACCGCTTCCTGCAGGCCCATGCCGTAGTCGATGACGTTGAGCATGGTCAGCAAGGTCGCGGTGATGATCCGACTGCCACCCGGCGTACCAACCACCATCACCACTTTGCCGTCCTTGGTGACGATGGTCGGGCTCATCGACGACAGCGGGGTTTTGCCCGGAGCGATGGCATTGGCCTCGCCCTGCACCAGACCGTACATGTTCGGCACACCGACCTTGGAGGTGAAGTCGTCCATCTCGTCGTTTAGGATCACCCCGGTCTTGCTCGCCATCACCCCGGCGCCGAACCAGTCGTTGAGGGTGTAGGTCACCGACACTGCGTTGCCCCACTTGTCGACGATCGAATAGTGCGTGGTGTTGTTGCCCTCATGCGGGGCGACGCCGGGTTTCAGCTCGGCGGAGATCCCGGCCTTCTGCGGCTGGATCGCGTTGCGCAGCTTGGTCGCGTAGTTCTTGTCCAGCAGATGCTCGATCGGGTTCTTCACAAAATCCGGGTCACCCAGATAGCTGTTGCGGTCCACGTAAGCGTGACGCATCGCTTCGATCTGGTAGTGCATGCCTTGGGCCGAATGGAAGCCCAGATCCTTCATCGGATAGCCTTCAAGAATGTTCATGATCTCGCAGATCACCACCCCGCCGGAGCTTGGCGGTGGCGCCGAGACCACATGGTAGCCACGGTAATCGCACTCCACCGGGGCCAGTTCGCGGGTCTTGTATTTGTCGAGGTCGGCCTGGGTGATGATGCCCTTGTTGGCCTGACTGGACGTAACGATGGCGTCGGCCACCCAGCCTTTATAGAAACCGTCAGCGCCTTTTTCGGAAATGGTGCGCAGGGTCTTCGCCAGATCCTTCTGCACCAGCTTCTGCCCGACCTGCATCGGCTCGCCGTTGTGCAGGAAGATCGAGCCGGAATCACGCATGTCCTTTTTGAACACATCGGTGGCGTAGTCCAACAGATCGACGTCGCCCTGCTCCAGCTCGAAGCCGTCTTCCGCCAGTTTGATCGCCGGGGCGATCATGTCCTTGCGCGGTTTGGTGCCGTACTTGCTCAGCGCCAGCTCCATGCCCGACACGGTGCCCGGCACCGCCACGGCGAGGTGACCACGAGTGCTCAGATCCGGGACGACGTTGCCGTCCTTGTCCAGGTACATGTTGGCCGTCGCCGCCAGCGGGGCTTTTTCGCGGAAGTCGAGGAACGTCTTGCGCCCGTCCGCCAGTTGAATGGTCATGAAACCGCCACCGCCGAGGTTGCCTGCGGCGGGATACACCACCGCCAGCGCATAGCCCACAGCGACCGCCGCATCCACCGCGTTACCGCCGTTTTTCAACACATCGACACCGACATGCGAGGCCAGGTGTTGAGCGGTGACCACCATGCCGTTTTCGGCGGCAACCGGTGCTACGGAAGCGGCGTGGGCCATGAGGCAGCTCAGTGCCAGTGACGTCGCAATCAGCGTTTTGGCCAAAGGTTCGTACTTCATGAGTCGATCTCTTTTTTGTTTTCGGGTTCTGTGCAGAACAGAGGGGAACGCTGCAAAAGCACCAAGCAGTATGGTCGCTATTACGATTTGCGCCTCCCCGCTCAGGCAGTATGCTGGGCGCTCTCGCCGTACCGATCCGGAGTTCTGCCCATGTCGTACACGTTCATCACCCTGCCCTCACCGGTCGGCGAATTGAAGCTGGTTGCGAACGGCTCACGACTGGCGGCCATCCTCTGGGAAAACGACAAACCGGGCCGGGTGCGCCTCGGTCCGATGAGCGAAGCGCCGGACAATCCGCTGCTGCAGCGAACCGCGCAGCAGCTTGAGGAATATTTTGCCGGCAAGCGTGATCGCTTCGACCTGGAACTGGATTTTGTCGGCACCGAATTTCAGATGAAGGTCTGGGCGGCGCTGCTGACTATCCCCTTTGGCGAGACGCGCACTTACAGCCAGATCGCCGAGCAGATCGGCAACCCGACGGCGGTGCGTGCGGTGGGCGCGGCGAACGGGCGTAACCCGATCTCGATTGTGGCGCCGTGTCATCGGGTGATCGGCGCGTCGGGGAAGTTGACCGGGTTTGCGGGTGGGCTTGAGGCCAAGGAGCGGTTGCTGACGCTGGAGGGCGGGGACTGGTCTGATGTCGGTAGAACAGGGGACCTGTTTTAACCCCGTAAATGCCATTGTGTAGCGAGGGCGCTTGCTCCCGCTCCAGTGCGCAGCACGGGCAAAAACCTGGGGCCGCTGCGCAGCCCAGCGGGAGCAAGCTCCCTCGCCACAATGGATTGGCGTTGAATCAGCTGTCGAAAAGGTTATTCATCGCCGCGTATTGCAGCAGCATGATGGTCTTGGCGTCGCAGATCTCGCCGCGCTGAAACGCCGCCAGTGCCTCATCGAAGCGCCACTCCAGCACTTCCAGTTCTTCGGTTTCCTCTTCCAGGCCGCCGCCCTCGCTGACCTTCGACTTCGCGTCGTATTCGGCGATAAAAAAGTGCAGCTTCTCGGTCACCGAGCCGGGGCTCATGTAGGCCTCGAAGACCTTCTTCACCTCATGCACGCGGTAACCGGTTTCCTCTTCGGCCTCGTCGCGGATCCGCTGTTCCGGCGCCGCACCTTCCAGCAGCCCCGCCGCCACTTCGATCAACAAGCCGTCGTGGCCGTTGACGAACACCGGCAAGCGAAATTGGCGGGTCAGCACCACCGTGCGCTTTTCGCGGTTGAACAACAGAATCGCCGCGCCATTGCCACGGTCGTAGACTTCGCGAGTCTGCCGCTGCCAGTCACCGTTGTTGCGCAGATAGTCGAAGGTGATTTTCTGCAACAGATACCAGTCGTGGGACAACACCTGAGTATCGACAATGTTGACCCGCTCGGCTGTCTTGGTCATGACGCCTGTTCCTTGTGCCATCGGAAAACGCCCATAGTCGAATAATCGCGCGCACAAAAAAAGCCCGGCAATGCTGTCGGGCCTGTTTACTGGTGTTCGCGGAGGGTGTCAGAGATCGACCAGGTGCCGGTCGATGCGCTTGAGCACGCCTTTGATCAGGTTCATCGCACTGTCGGCGCGAAACGGCAGGTTAAGCGAAGGCTCGCAAATCTCCATTTCCATGATCATCGGCCGACCGTCATAGTCGCGGATCACGTCGACCCGGCCGTAGAGCAACGGCAGCTCAAGCCCGAGCACCTCGGCAGAAGCCACCAGCGCCGATAGCGCCACCGCCTGCTCCTCGGCATCCGCCTCGCGCGGCTGGCGAAATTCGGGGGTCGGCACATTCACCGTACCGTCCGCCATGAGCATGGCGCCCTTGCGGATGGAATGGCTGAAGGTGTTATCGAAGAAGGTCAGGTCCGTCTCGCCGTAAGTGTCGATGGTGGTGATGTACGGCTGGATGATCACGTGCGAACCGCGCTTTTGCAGCGCGCGAATGTGCGCCAGCGCGGCCTGGGAACCGCCGCGGACAAATCTTTTCACTCCGCGCGAATACGAGCCGATCGTCGGTTTGACGACAAATTCGTGGCTGTCGGTGTTCGCGTCGAGGAAGTCAGCCAGATAACCCTCGGGAGCGTCGTCGGGCGCCAGGAACACACTCGGAATAATCGGCACGCCGCGCGCAGCAATGTCCTTCAGGTACAACTTGTTCAAGCCCCACCGGGCCACGGACGGCACGTTCAACAGGCAGGTCAGTGCATGCACCTTGTCGCACCAGGCAAAGAATTCGTCGAGGCTTTCAATGCAGTCCCACGGTGAACGGATCAATACGGCGGTATACGCCGCCCAATCGATTGACGGATCGTCCCAGAAGCACACATCGGCGTTGATCGACAGTTGCTTGCAGGCTTCAAGCAATGGCGGCATGTCGTAGTCAATGTGCAGGTTCGGCTTATCGGTGACGAGTGCAAGCTTAATCATGAAGAATCCTTTCTACTGAACAGTTGGAAGCAGAAAAACAGCGACGACTCACCAGGGAATCACGCGGTCCTGATGGCGGTAAGTGCCCGTGGGGCCATCGGCACCGATCAATGCCAGAGCGACACTGGTCCGCGCGCCTTCCTGCACATCGAGATCACCGGCGCCGTCATTCATGCCGGTTTTGGTGTAACCGGGGTGCACGGCATTGACCTTGACGGGCGTGTCGCGAAGCTCGTAAGCCAGATGAACCGTCCACGAATTCACCCCGCTTTTACTGGCGCTGTAGCCCGGCAAGGATTTGAACATCGGTGAATAGGCGTAAGAATCGACGTCCGTATGGGTGGTGAGCGATGCCAGCAGACTGGATACGTTGACGATGCGTCCGGCCGCAGATTGACGAATCAGCGGCAGACAATGCTGGGTCACCGCGACCATGCCGAACAGGTTGGTTTCAAACGTCTGGCGCCACTGTTGAAGTGGTTGTTGCGAAGGGTTCAACCCGTAGGATTCGATACGGATCGCAGCGTTATTGATCAGGATATCCAGTCGGCCGAACTTCGCCTCCAGCAATTTGACCGCCGAGGCGATGCTGTCTTCATCCGTGACATCCAGCAGGCACGGGAACGCCTTCAGGCCCATGTCGACCAATTCGTCGGCCGCCTGAGCGACAGCCTGATAATTCCTGCCACTGAGCACCACCGTCACGCCCTCGGCGGCCAGTTGTCGCGCCACCTCGAAACCGATGCCACGGTTGGCACCGGTCACCAATGCAACCTTGTCAAAATCGTTCATCGTGCAACTCCAGACAACGCTCCGCCCTGCCCGCAGGAAGGACGGAACCAATACGATTCATGAAATGTTCCAGCAGCGGCCCGAACGCCCGCAGATCGGTCAGAAAGGCGTCGTGGCCGTCCGGGCAATCGAGCCGGACAAAGGTCACCTCGGCACCATCCTGCTCGAGCCCTTGAGCGATGTGCTGCTGTTGCGCAACAGGAAACAGCGTGTCGCTCTCGACGCCGACCACCAGAACCTGCTCCAGCCCGGCAGTCTGAAAACCGCCCTGCGGCGGCGTCAGACAGGCATAAAGATCAATCGCGCGGCTTAGCTGCAGATAACTGTTAGGGTCGAAATCCCGTGCGAATCGCCAGGCATTGGCCTGCAGATAATCCTCGACTTCAAAGTCGTGGGTCATGCCGGCGGATTTCCCCGCCGCCTGATCGCTGCGGCTGAAACGGCGATTCAATTGCGCGCCGGAGCGATAACTCAACAGGCCGATCTTGCGGGCTAGCGTCATGCCGTGGATCGGGCGCGCATCCGGCGAATACTCGCCACCGGCCCACAGCGGATCACTGCGAATGGCTTCCCGCTGCAATGAACGCAAGGCCGTGGACACGGGAAGCGAACTGGCCGCGCCGCACAGGTTGATGTGATGCCGGACAAACCCCGGATGCCGGGTCAACAGGGCCAGCGCACACATGCCCCCCATCGAAGCGCCGATCAGGCAGGTCACTTGCGCCATGCCCAGCGCTTTCACGGCCATGACGATCGTGTCGACGATGTCTTCGATGCTCAGCTCGGGAAAGCGCGACTGGTAAGGCCTGCCACTCGCCCGCTCGGTGGACAGCGGCCCCGTCGAGCCCTTGCAACCCCCCAGATAGTTGAAACAGATCACATACCAGCGGTCTGTATCGATCGGCTTGCCAGAACCGGCGAAGTCCTCCCACCAGCCCGCCTCAGGATCGCGGGCGACACTGCAGACGTGGCTGTTGGCGGACATGCCGGGCAGCACCAGGACGATGTTGTCGCGACGATCATTCAGTTGCCCGAACGTCTCATACGTCAGCCTGAAATCTTCCAGTACACCTCCACGATGCATTGGAAACGGGCGCGCGAACTCGATGTAATCTGCTGCCGGAAGAGTTTCCACCATGATGCTAATCCCTTAGAGCGCCTGCTTCGCCAAGTAACCGGTTGCCTGTTACGGCTCGAGCGACTGCAACCAGTCATCGTCGGAACCTTCGGCGATGCCGTCCATCAGGAACGTCGAGAGATAACGTTCACCGGTATCCGGCAACATGGCCAGCAGCACCGAACCGGCCGCTGCGGTCTCGGCAACCTTCAACGCTGCGGCGACCGAAGCGCCCGAAGAAATGCCGACGAAGATCCCCTCTTCCCTGGCCAGGCGCTGCGAAGTGTCACGTGCTTCGTACTCGTTCACGGTCAGGACTTTGTCGATGACGGTCTTGTCCATGATGGTCGGCGTGAAGTTGGGCGCGAGTCCCTGAATCTGGTGCACGCCCCAGGTGCCGCCCGACAGCAACGCAGCATTTTCCGGTTCTGCGGCAACGATCTGCACCGCAGGTCGCGCGACTCGCAGCATCTGGCCAACGCCGGTCAGTGTGCCGCTGGTGCCGAAACCGGTGACAAAGTAGTCCAGGCGTTTACCGGCAAAATCACCGAGGATTTCGGTGGCGGTGGTTTCGCGGTGATAGGAAGGGTTGGCCGGGTTATCGAATTGTCGCGATCTGAACCAGCCAAACTTCTGCGCCAGTTCATCGGCAATCTGGTTGCCGCCGCTGCTGCCCAGGTGAGCAGGAAACAGCAGAACCTTGCCGCCATAGGCACGAATCAGCTTGCGCCGTTCGATCGAGTAACTGTCGGACATGATCGCCACGAAGTTATAGCCGCGTGCCGCGGCAACCATCGCCAACGCAATGCCGACGTTGCCGGAGGTGCATTCGGCGATCGTATCGCCAGGCTTCAACAGGCCTCTGGCTTCGGCGTCGAGTACCACCGCCAGCGCCAGCCGGTCCTTGACCGAACCGCCGGGGTTGAACGACTCGACCTTCACATAAATGCTGACGTGTTCCGGGGCGAGCCTTTGCAGCTTGACGATTGGCGTACGGCCGATCGTGTCCAGAATGCTTTCATACAACGGCATGAGCGAGTTCTCCATCAAATACGAATTCAGCAGGGCCGGAGAGGTACATCGCGGACAAGTCACTCTCCCATGTCACTTCAAGGGTTCCGCCGGGCAGTTCGACATCGACCGAGCGGTCGACCCGCCCGGCCCGCGCCAGCACCGCGACCGCCGCGCAGGCACCGCTGCCGCAGGCCAGCGTCTCGCCTGCGCCGAATTCGTAGACCTTGAGTTTTATCCTGTTGCGCGATTGCAGCTGTACAAACCCGACGTTGACGTCAGGAGAGAAATACCCGGAGTTTTGCAGGGCACTGCCGACAGTTGGAATCTCATACTGATCACGCTCGGCTTCGATCACCGCATGCGGGTTGCCCATCGATACCGCCGCACACGCCAGGTGTTGCCCGGCGAGTTCGAGTTGATAAGCCGACTGCGCCTGGTCGAAGCCGAACACCGGGATGGCGGCGGGCGAGAAATTCGGTGCGCCCATGCTGATCTGATAGTTGCCGTCCTCCATGACCCGGACCCGGTGGGTACCGGAGGGACTGTCGAGGGTGAACTCGGACGCCTCCGTCAGGCCTGCCCGAACCAGCCATGCGGCGACACACCGCGCGCCGTTGCCGCATTGCCGGGAGGACTCGCCCTGCGCCGTCCAGATATCGAACGAGGCCACGGACGATGGATTGCGCGCCGCCTTGACGCCCAGAACCATATCGGCGCCGATACCTTTATGGCGGTTAGCCAGGTACTTGCACAATTCGCGCGACGGATCCTGCGCATCACGCAGATCGAGAATGATCATGTCATTGCCCGCACCGTGCATCTTGCTGAAACGCAGCCGGGCAGCAGCAGGCGGCTTATGCATGGCACACACTCGCCTCAAGACACGCTTTGGACAGGAGCGGGTCAACGATATCGATGATGCACTGGGTCGCACGCTGTGCCGTCGCCGCATCGCAGGAGGCGTTGAACTCGGCGATTTCCAGGCCGACGATCTGCTCCAGCGGAATCGCTCCCAGGATCGCCGCGAGCTGTTGCGGCAGCAGACCGTCAGGCACTGCGTAGTCGGCGGGCACGTAGCCAGGCTCAAGAGAGTCCCAATCGATGTGCACCCAGACCTTCGATTGGCCGATCGCGCTGCGCACCGCTTCGGCGGTGGCCTGCTGCGGAGAAAGCGTGCGCACATTATTGGCGCTCAGCAGACGCTGCTCTTGCCCGTCGATGTCACGCGCGCCGACCAGAATAACGTTCTCCGCACGCACACCGGCGCCACAGCCGCTGTCCCAGAGGCCACATAAGGCAGACACCACCATCCCGCCCAGGTAGCCCGTGTCAGTGGTCGTCGGAATATTGAAGTCACCATGGGCATCGACCCACACCAGACAAAGGTCCGGGTAATGCCTGGCAACCGCAGGTACGCTGCCCAGGCTGGCCGGGCAGGTGCCGTTGATGACCACTGTGAGTTGCTGCTCCTCTACCGCACAGGCCACGGCGCGATGCAGCGAATCGATCTGCTCACGTCCTGCCGGCAGACTGACTGTCCAGTCATCCGCCGCCGGCTCGCAGCTGCCGTCACCGATATACAGCGGCGCTACACCGTACTTTGCTTCAAGTGCCGACGCGGCCTTCAACGCGCCGATACGGGTAAATGCCGTGCGGTCTGCCACTCTGCCGTTGGATACAATCAACTTGAACATCAGGCTTCCTCTTTATTTTCATGGCTGGAATGTTTGAACGGGCAAACATCCGTGCGCTCTGCATTTTCTTCAATCAAACCGTATTGCCACCACTCTTTGGCGTCAGAGCCGAAGCCGCCCAATTGCAAGGCGTGGGGTACCGAATCATATTTAAGGATGCGTTTGCGTATATTGGCGCGAACATTACGTCCGCCCACGGTATCGCCGGCAAATACATCGAAGCGTTCACGCGGATTAATGACTAACGCAAATCTCGACCCGAGGTTTCTGCTCTTGCGAAGTTTGTGTGCGGGAGAACTCATATTCACAAACAGTTGCATTCCCGCGAAGCACATCGACCAGAACGGTGACTCCGGGTCGACATCGACGCTGTCCGGCCACGGGCTTTCATCCAGCCAGTGCAGGCTCTGCAGCACGCCCCACCCGGCGGCCTGATACTCCTGCGCGGTACTCGCCGATATCGCATCGGTTGAAAAGAACACGATGAGCGGATAAGCGTCCTCGATTGAACCACTCCATGTTCTGGAAAGCGTTACATACTCTTTCAAGCCTTCAGCCAGTTTCGCCAGCCCTTGAGCATCCAAAGTGTCGACAAATACAAACTTGATCGAAGACTTCTTGAATGCATTCTTGGAAAAGATGCAGGGAAAGTCGGACCCTGCTCCAAGTCGCTCTTCCAGTTCATTCAAGGCCTCTTTCTCCCAATCGGCCCCATGATGATTAACCTCATCCTGAGAAAGCATGACCCGATAAGAAACCTGCGCATCAAAGTTCCGCATACTCATTCCTTTATGCTGCACAACTTAGAGAGATGGCCGAGTGTGGCATCCAGCCGTCTGGCACTTTGCGCTGTCACACCTGCCACGAACTTACGTCTGGCATGACAACTTGCTTACTTGATCTGCGTCTGGAATCAGAAGACCGGCCACAGGTCCCGGGCGTTATTCGCCACTCGACGAACGCTCAGGTTGTTGACTGACCTGCTGCTGATGAATCGATGAATCCGCGCCATCGCGTCTTCGATGTCCGGCAATGCCGGCAACGTGACCACGCGGAAATGGTCGGGCGCGGGCCAGTTGAACGCGGTTCCCTGAACCACCAGCAGCCTTTCCGACATCAGCAGTTCGAGGACAAACTTCTCGTCATCCTTGATCGGGCAAATTTTCGGATCGATCCTTGGAAATGCGTACAGCGCGCCCATCGGCTTGACGCAACTGACGCCGGGAATAGCGTTGAGCAGTTCATGCACCCGGTTGCGCTGTTCGAGCAGGCGCCCCTGAGGCAAGACCAGGTCATTGATACTCTGGTAACCCCCCAGCGCGGTCTGGATCGCATGCTGGGCCGGAACGTTGGCGCACAGGCGCATGTTCGCCAGCATGTCGATGCCTTCGATGTAGCCGGCGGCATGCTGCTTCGGCCCGGAAATCACCAGCCAGCCGGAGCGGAAACCGGCCACCCGGTACGACTTGGACAACCCGTTGAAGGTCAGGCACAGCAGGTCCGGCGCCAGCGAGGCGGTGCTGATGTGCACAGCTTCGTCGTAGAGAATCTTGTCGTAGATCTCGTCGGAGAACACCACCAGATTGTGCTGGCGCGCGATCTCCAGCATTCCCAGCAGCACGTCTCGCGGATACACCGCACCGGTGGGATTGTTGGGGTTGATGATCACCAGCGCTCGGGTGTTGGGGGTGATTTTGGCCCGTATGTCATCGAGGTCCGGCCACCAGTCCTGCTGCTCGTCGCACCTGTAGTGCACCGCATTGCCCCCGGCAAGACTCACCGCGGCGGTCCACAACGGATAATCCGGAGCAGGCACCAGCACTTCGTCGCGGTTGTTCAGCAGCGCCTGCAGTGACATCACAATGAGCTCGGAGACGCCATTGCCCAGGTAGATATCGTCGACGCCGACGCCCTCGATCTGCTTCTGCTGACAGTACTGCATGACGGCCTTGCGGGCGCTGAACAAGCCTTTGGAGTCACTGTAACCTTGCGCCGTCGGCAAATTACGGATCACATCCTGGAGTATCTCGTCGGGCGCCTCGAAACCGAAGGGCGCGGGATTGCCGATATTCAACTTGAGAATGCGCTGGCCGTCCTCCTCCATCTTTCTGGCCTGCTCCAGTGCCGGGCCACGAATGTCATAACACACACTGTTCAACTTCAGCGATTTCAGATACTGCACGACTACACATCCTTGTTTTTTTTATCAGGGTCGCAGCAACAGCAAACTCAGGTCCGAGAGACTGCCTTCAACTGTTCTTCCGGGGACTTCGACAGTGCCCGCGACATATTCAGGAAAACGAACAACACGACAATCGGAATGGCGATAAACAGTGCCAGGCCACGAACGCCCAGTTCGGAAAAGGAACTGACCAGCAAACCGTAACCGGCCCCCGCCGCCATCTGGAAAAAGAAAAACTGCCCGGAGGAGATACCGATATCGCGACTGACACTCTTCAATAGCCCGGCCTGAGTCGCGGGAATCACCATCCCGACCGACAACAGAATGAACACCATCGGAATCAGCAGCGCCGGCAGCACACTGCCAAACACCGACAGCAGAATGCCCAGCAACATGCACCCGGCCATGCCTACCCTGCTTCCAAGCAGCAGGATCTCGTTCAACGCCCACCTGGCGCTCAATGCTCGCGCCAACGTACTGCCAATCACATAACCGACGGCGCACAGGGAGATCACCGCGCCGTAACCCAGGCTGGACATGCCCAGTTCCGTCTGCAACGCATAAGTCGAACAGGACAGGAACACGAAGTAACTCATCCACACCAGACTGATGCCGGCGGCATAAGCCAGATAATCCGCATTTCTGAAGTTGGCGGCATAAACGGCAATGATGCTGCGCCCCGTCGAATCCGATGCCCCCGGAGAGGTGTCGACCTGCCAGAAAAGCACCAATGCCGCGAGATTGAACATCCCCACGCCGCCCATCATCCAGCGCCATCCCAGCGAAGGTAACAACATGCCGCCGAGCAACGGTGCGATACACGGCGTGAGCGCTATCGCCGAGGCAAGGGTGGTGAGAATTCGCAGGCGTTTGCTTTCCGGATAATCGGATTTCACGATCAGCCTGGTGGTTACGGTCCCTACACACCCTCCGAGGGCCTGCATGAAACGCGCAACCGCAAACAGGTAAAAGGAGTCCGAGAACGCTGCAAGCAGGCACCCGGCAGCACAAATCAGTAACCCCGAAATCTGTACGCGACGGGCTCCGATACGATCGGCAAGAATCCCCGCCAATACCACGGACAACGCATACCCGATCATGTAAACAACAAACGTTTCCTGAATCGCCTCATGGGGGACTCGAAACTCCTCCGCCAGTTTTGCAACGGTGGGCGTCATCAGGCCGAGTCCAAGCTGCGGCACGATTACGGCCGACAACAACGCTGCAGGTAACAGGATTCCGGGGCGGCTGGATTTCACGCAGAAAGCTCCTTGAGGTATTGATCAGTCGTCAGCAAATGCGGCAGAACCCGATCGATCTGACGTGTGATCATGGCCAGTGAACTGGTGTAGTAATGGTTACCGGCAGCCAGTTGGCCCAAGGCATAAATAGCGTCGCTGGCCTTGCCACTGCGGTCGATGACCTTGTGCGAGCCGAATGACACGTGCAGTCCACCAAACGGATGGTGCTGAGCGACGCCATTGTTGACCATCGAAGACACCAGCTCGGTACCGGTCTGCCCGACACCACCGGTTTCAGATCGCGTGGCGTTGATGACCCAGTCGGCATGACAGGCGCCTGCCTGGTAATTCAGGACGAAACCGCCTCCGGGACTCAGTTCCACGCCCTTCAGGCCAGGACGAATCACGAGGTGCCCGGATTCGAGCATGTTGCGCAACTTGTTGGCCGTTGCCGGAGGCATCGGGTTGCACAGGCTCATGAAAATCGAGTGATAGTTGGCCATGTAATAACTGCGATCGCCCGCACTCAGGCTGTCCCAGGCCAGCTCGACGTAGTCGTTGGCAATATCAATCAGGATGGACAGCCACTTTTCGCCGCGGGCCGACGCCTGAAGATGGCGCTCCAGCCGCTCGAACGGCAGTTGACCTGGCGCCAGTTCAGCCTTGAGCTTCTCCAGATCCACGCCTTGGGCTGTCAGTTCGAAGGTGATCAGGCCAAGCCATTTCGACCAGGAGATCATCCCCGCTTCATCACGCAGCTCTTCGATGCGTTCGCGGGTGATGACCTTGTAAGTGAAGTCGTGATGCGGCA
The DNA here is from genome assembly GCF_004526365.1 of Pseudomonas sp. S150. NCBI lineage: Bacteria > Pseudomonadati > Pseudomonadota > Gammaproteobacteria > Pseudomonadales > Pseudomonadaceae > Pseudomonas > Pseudomonas sp. S150. The sequence continues at coordinate 3,014,944 of NZ_CP038207.1, read as the reverse complement.
TGCGCACCGCTGGCAGCAGCGCATTGCGCGACAGCATGACGATCTTGCCGCGGTGTCCCTGGGCATTCAGGGCCAGGACTGCATCGACAGCGGAGAGGCTGGAACCAATGATCGCCACCTGATCGTCGCCGCCAATCGCGGAAAACTTGGTCCACATCGGATACGGATTGCCGATGTAGTTTTGGGAGCAGGCCAACGAGAAGATATCCGCCGGTTCAGCGGTACCGATGCACAGAATCACCCGGTCGAACACTTGTTGCGGCCCGTTTTCGACACCGACGACTGCTTTGTCATCGTGCATTGTCAGGCTGGTGACCTTTTGCCCGATCACCCGAATCGGCCGCTTGAGGTCGCGCGCCAGCGCCACTTGCTCGGCAAAACAATCGGACAGGTACTCACCAAAATAGTGACGGGGCAAGAAATCAAGTTGCGCCAGTGCACTTCCATATTTATGAGTGACCCATCCTACAAAGTGCCGGGGATCGTCACTTTTCACGGACATGAAGCGGGCTTGGCGATTAATCAATCCATAATCACCATCGTTTTGATAAGCGCGACCTGGACCTATTTTCTTGTCAGGCTCATAGAGGGTAATTGCAACATCCATATTTTTCAGCTTAACGTCGCGCTGCAACGCATCAATTACACTAATCGCTGTTGCACCCCCTCCGACTATCGCAATCTTTAGTTGCGGCTCGCGATGATTAGTCTTATTGAGTGTTGACAGTTTTTCAAAAGCAGTCATTGCCGACGATATCCCTATACCAATCCAGTTTCTCTTGACCCCAATGACTCGCGCGCCACCCCTCAACGCGTTAGCTTGAGCGGCGTTGAGCGTATTTGTATGCCGCGCTAAGATGAAGATCCATTAAATGGATTTTGGTGTGTACCACTATGACCAGAGGTAAGCGGCCAGTTGGCCTCGACCTAGTCTTGCCGTTCGAATTGACCGAACATTCGCTGTCCACCAAACATCAGCTTTTGTGCCGTTTCCTTGAACACCTGATCAGCTCCGGTCGGCTCCAATCCGGCGAAGCGCTGCCCTCCACGCGTACGCTTGCGCAAAGATGGGGAGTTTCCCGAGGGACCCTGGAAACTGTTTTCGATCAATTGCGCGAAGAAGGTTTCATCATTCGCAAGCGAGGTGCCGGCTCGGTAGTCTGCGCAACATTGCCGGATAATCTGATCGCCGCCGCCAGAACTAAGGAACTGCAAGTCGAACTTGATACTCACCGGTCATCCGATTCACCTGCTCCCATTACTTATTTACAGCCGTATGTACCGTTTATTGCCAGACTGGCCGATCCGGGATTGCTCGAAGAAAAAGATGTAAAGTCGTTATGCACACCTTCCGCCAAAGACCTCGCCACCGCAGTATCGGCCTCGTCACTCGGCGGTGACGAGAACTTGCGCAAGTCCATTTGCGACCATATCCAGATCTACCGGGGAATTGACTGCTCACCTCAGGACATCGTGATTACCCACGGCATCAGGCACTGTCTCGACCTCATCAGCCGGGTATTGGGAAAAGAGGCCGTCGTTGCCATGGAAGATCCCGGCTATTACTGGGCCCGGCGGATATTCAATTGTTCCGGCAACACAATCATCGATATTCCAGTGGACGATGCAGGTCTGATCGTTGAAGCGTTGTCACCCGCCAGTCCGGTTCAGGCCATTTATGTCACGCCCTCTCACCAGGCTCCTTTGGGTGTCTGCATGAGCATGGCACGCCGCAAGGCTCTGCTGGCCTCGGCGACCGCAGCCAATGCGATCATCATCGAGGACGACTACGACAGCGAATACAACTATGGCAGTGCTCCCCTGCCCGCCATCAAATCAATAGATACAAACGACCGGGTGATTTTCTGCGGCAGCTTCAATAAAACCCTGTTCAGCAACTTTCGTCTGGGCTTCATGGTCATTCCCAAACATTTACAGAAGAAAGTCATCAACCTCATCGAAGACACCGGCCAGACGCCAGGCATACTGGGTCAGCTCGCACTCAACCAGTTTCTCTGCACCGGAAAATATGTACGGCATTTGCGCATCTCGCGACAGACGTATCAACATCGACGCGATTTGCTGATCTCAAAGCTGCGAGAAAACCCTGATCTGCAGATTTCCGGCGAGCAATCCGGATTACATTTTGTGCTCTGGTTACCCACAGACATTGATGAAAGAGAATTCTGCGCACGGGCTGCCCTCTTCAATCTTTGCCTGCAACCGGTATCCGCATTCACCAGCAGTCACGCGGTCAAACCCGGCGTGCTGATTGGCTACGCGGCGCTTACCGATACGCAGATCAATCAGGCGGCTGCCTGCTTGCTGGATCTCGTCCAGTCATTCACTCAATGTATCGAGCGCGTCCCAATCGGATAAGCAACCCGCTCCGCTATGACTCACACCCGAGCATTGTTTGCCTGGCCCACGCAAAAAAGCCCGGCAGCGCTACCGGGCTCTTTAATTGCTGCTAACGGGCGACGCGCGACAACGTGTCATCCGTTTCCTGTGCCGCTGTTTTCGCTCCGTGAATCAGCGGTCCATAACGCCGACTGAATTCCCAGCCATACGGCACGCGATCCTTGCTGACGCCGTTGTCCCAGTTTACCGACCAGGTCATCAGGCCCTTGATCGGCAGCCCTTTGATCGCCAGACGTTTGAGCGCATTGCCGACGGCGGTGCTGTCGATCACGTAACCGGTGGCAGCCGCATCGACGTTGGCCGGCAGGCCGATGACGAATTTGTCCGCCGGGATTTTGGTGAAGCCCCGGGTGCCGGTCACCAGACTTTCGGTCAGGTAATAGAGGAAGTCCTCTTTCAGCGCATCGTTGTTCTGCGCGATCCATGCACCATTGCCATTATTGGCTTCCGGCACCCAGACCCCGTCGCCGCCCTGGTTGTAGAACTGCGGCGCGATGAAGTCGTAATAGCCTTCAAGTGCCTGCAGGTAACCGACGTATTTGCCATTGGTGGTCAGGTACGGAAACTCCGGGGCCATGCTGATGATGAAGTGCTTGCCCTGGCCTGCGTAGTGATCCTTGACCAGTTTCAGCGCGGCCGGCAGCACGGTCTTGTTGGCGGCGAAATCAATCGCGCTCTGTTCAAGATCGATGTCCAGCCCATCGAAGCCGTAGGTTTCCACCAGACGGATAATCTCATTGGCCAGTGGTTGTTCCTGTCCGGCCCGCAACTCGATGTGCGCATCGGCGCCACCCAGGGACAAGAGCACCGCCCGCCCCTGGCTGTTGAGCACGCCGACCTGACGCCGGAACTCGGCATCGGAGACGTTGTACGGCTTGAAGGTTGGAATCCCGCTGCCCTTCATGAACGCCACCGCGACCACGTTGTACTCCTTGGGCACCGCTTCCAGAGCTATTTCGGCGAAGCGGCCCTGACGATAGCCGTCACTTGGACCCGCCGGCCAGTTGTGCCAGAAGCCCATGAGTATTTTTTTGCCGGCGATGCTCGGCATCAGCGAGGCCGCGTCGGCCGCCTGGTTTTGCACTAGCGTGAAGTCGATATTTGACATGTTCTAATCCTTCAGAACCTGTGAGTTGAGCGTAACGCCGTTATTTGAAGTCGACGTCGAACGCCTGATAGAACGCGTTGCCGGTGTTGGCGACGATCCACATCAGCACGATGACGTGACGGCCCTTTTTGGTGGCCGGCAATTTCACCGAATGATTGACCTTGGCCTTCAATTCCCCCGGATAGCTGTAATACGGCACTTGAGTGTAGAAGTCTTCGGCGAAAGGCTGCGCTTCGAGTTGTGCACGGGAAATACGCTGTTTCGGATCCCAGCCATCCTTGGTGATCAGCCAGCGATAACCACGGGTGGTGTGTGGCGCGGTGTATTCCCACTTCACTTCCAGTGTCTGGCCCGGGGTGACACTGAGCAGTGGCCAGCTGAACGGACGATTGAGCTTTTTGCTCATTTCCTCGTCGGTGAAGTTCACGCAGTCACGGGCATCGGTCTTGCCACCGCTGAGGATGTAACCGTCGGCGGGCGGCGTGACACTGTCACTGTCGCTGCCATAGGGAGCAGGAAAAGGTCCTGCCGTCAGCGCCGGGAAGTTCTTGCCGCCTTCCATTTCGTTGACCTGCCAGGCACCGAGCAATCCTTGCTCGATGGCTACCGCACCGCGGCTGGCTGGGGAGGTGACGCGACCGTGTCGCAGTTGGGTTTGAGCTTGTGGTTGATTCATGTTTTTCACTCCGTTGATTTAAGAACTCTCCTGTCCGAGGAGAGGCCTTCAAGCTAACGGAGGTGGTTTTTTTGTCCATCGGCGGTTTTGTCGCAGTCAATCGGCGTCTCAAGTCAAAAACGCCGAAAACACTGGATGAATATACAGTCAATTACGACAAGACCCACCCAACGCATGGCCAAAGGCCTACACGCCGACACTGCAAAAACTGGCATTCAGTACTCATGGCAGTTGCGCCTGGTACTCCTTTTCGTACTGGCCAGCGAGCTGTTCCTTTTGCTTGTCATCGAGCAATTTTCCGGCCATCTGGAAGAACTTCTGCTCTTCTTCCTTGAGATGGTGATGGACTTTGTCGGAGAGCTTCTTCGCCGTTGCCAGCCACGCCGGGCTGGACATCTCGGTCTCGTCCAGCTCTTCCATCATCTCGTCCATTTCATGGTGCTCGGAGATGGCGTGGCGACTGAGGTCAACACCGTTGTCGAACTCCATCAGCGGGATGTAGAAGTGGCGCTCTTCGGCGGTTTCGTGGGCCTGCAGCTCGGCTTTCAGTTGTTTATAGGCTTCAACCCGCTCCGGGGTGTCGCCGCTGGTTTCGACCAGGGCTTTGGCGTAACTGCGCTGGCGGTCGTGGCTTTCGCGAAGGGCTTCGAAAATATTCATGGGGGATCCTCATCAACCGCGTTCGGAATGACGCTGTAAAAGCTAGACCCCGGCGCGACAGCGGCGGTTCCAAAGGGATGAGGAAGGACTTGGAAGACGCTCCCCGGGCAGGATAGGCTGGCGGTTCATCTCACAAGGAAGTTGCACATGACGTTGCGAATCGAGCTGTCGCAGAACCCTACGGAAGAACAGCGCAAAGCCATTCTCGAGCCTTTGATTGCGTATAACGACGCCCGGACCGGTGGTTCCACATCTGAACCTTTCGCCCTGCTGGTGCGCGATGAACAGGGCACGATTCTCGGCGGTTTGTACGGCCGGGTGATCTTCCAGTGGATGTACATCGAGTTGCTGTGCGTCCCGGAACAGGGTCGCGGCCAACGCATCGGCTCGGAACTGATGGCCATGGCGGAAAATCTGGCCAAGGAGAAGAACTGCCTGGGCATCTGGCTGGACACCTTCGATTTTCAGGCGCCGGAGTTTTACAAGAAGCTGGGATTCAGCCAGTTTGGCGAGATCGTTGATTACCCGCCGGGGCATAGCCGGCATTATTTCCAGAAGCGCTTGATCGGTTGAATTCATTGGCCTCATCGCGAGCAGGCTCACTCCTACAGGATCGGTGGCAAACACAAATCCAGTGTGGGAGCCAGCCTGCTGGCGATAACGGCAGCCGCTTCAACGCATGATCAGAGGCAGGTCGCCAACGCCGCCAACCGGCGTTTGGCAACAAAATCATCCTTCTGCGCGTAGTAGTTGAGCACGGTTCCCGACGCATCGCTGGTCACGTCGACAAATGACTCTGCGGAACGGGTGTACACCGTCGAGCCACCCTTCTTGCCCGGTTGCAGATACGCTCCGGCGTCCACGCCAAACACTGCTTCGTCCTGCCAGCCGAACTGTACGCACTGAGCGACAACTTTCTCCGGCTTGTCCGAGGTCAGAACCTTGTACGGGGCTTTGGTGCGAGAATCGTCCATCACCGAACCCGCGCAACCAGCCAGCACGGTCGCGGCCAGCGCTACCATCAGAATTCGCATTGCATTCGCTCATTCAGAAAAAAGCGGACTGTATCACCGCAACAGGCAAAATCGTTCTGCTTTACTGCATTTATAGCGCGACATGCGACAGCCGCTCCGGCACCCTAAGGTCATCAGCCTCACAAGGAACACACATGGCGCCCACCGACCAGCGACATGAACAAGCCCTGAAATTGTTTCTCGACGCGCGCCCCGAATTGCGCGAAACCCTCGATCATCTCAATCCGCTGCTGGCCCAGGCCAAGGGTGAAACCGCTGCGCAATATCGTGAAGAACGTCTGCACGAAGCCTTCGAGGCCGAAGCTGAAGAACAGGGGCTGTTCGCCTGGGAACTGACCTTGCTCCTGACGGCCGCTACGCCCGAGGAGTATCAGGCCCAGCGCATGGAGGTGCATCGCGAGGTAGCGGAAATGGCCCACATGAGCTGGAAGGATTACTGCGATCTGTATGGGCTGGAACCGTAAACGCCGCTGAAGGATATCGTCGCCGATGCTGCCCTCCACTTCGACTCACCGCGCCACCTCCGGGCATCTGCATCGGCAGAAATGGCGCGGGCGCATCGGTCTGGCGCTGGTGGCCAGCCTGTCAGTGCTGGCGGGCATGACCGACGCGATCGGCTTCATGGCCAGCGGCGATTTCGTTTCTTTCATGAGCGGTAATACCACGCGGCTGGCGGTGGCGATCAGTGACGGCGACCTCGGACTGACTTTGCGCCTGATCATCCTCGTCGTCACCTTCGTGATCGGTAATGCCTTGGGGATCGTGATCGGGCGCCTCGGTGGTCGGCGCACATTGCCCTTGTTGCTGTGCATCGCCACCCTGCTTTGCCTGGCGGCGGCATGGCCGTACGACACGCAACTGCCGGCGCTGCTGGCGGCGATCATCGCGATGGGCATGCTCAACGCGGCGGTCGAGGAAGTGAATGGCCTGCCAGTGGGCCTGACGTACGTGACCGGAGCGCTGTCGCGGTTCGGCCGTGGACTGGGGCGCTGGATGCTCGGCGAACGCCGTAATGGCTGGCGGGTGCAACTGGTGCCGTGGAGCGGGATGTTCATCGGCGCGATACTCGGCGCAGTGCTGGAACATCATTTCGGACTTCGGGCATTGTTCGCCAGCGGCTTGCTGGCGGCGGTGCTGGGCGTGCTGTCCCTGAGCATTCCGCGGCGCTGGCAACTGGGCTATATGCCGCGCTGAAATACGATCCTGTGGGAGCGGGCTTGCTCGCGAAAGCGGTGCATCAGTCAAAGATGTGTCGAATGACCCAACGCCTTCGCGAGCAAGCCCGCTCCCACAGAGGGCATGTGCTTCACTTGGTTTCGCGGCTGCCTTCATAAAGCTTTATCATGGCCGCAGTTTTGCTGATCGAGTCCGTCATGAAGTTCGCCATTGCGCTGTTTTCCGCCGCCCATGCGCCCTCCTCGCGCCGTGCCCTGCTGTTTGCGCAGGCTGCGCTGGCCGGCGGGCATGAGATTGTCCGGCTGTTTTTTTATCAGGACGGCGTGTACAACGCCTCCGACGCGGTGGTCACCCCGCAGGACGAACTGGACCTGCCCAAACAGTGGCGCGCGTTCATCAGCGAGCAGCAACTGGACGGCGTGGTGTGCATCGCCGCCGCCCTGCGCCGTGGCGTGCTGAATGACGAAGAAGCCAAACGCTACCAGCGTGATGCAGTCGCGGTCAGCGCGCCGTGGGAGTTGTCCGGCCTCGGCCAGTTGCACGACGCGGTGCAGGACGCCGATCGACTGATCTGTTTCGGAGGCGCGTGAAATGGCCAAATCCCTGTTGATCATCAGCCGCCAGTCGCCATGGTCCGGCCCCGGCGCCCGCGAAGCGCTGGACGTCGTTCTGGCCGGCGGCGCGTTCGATCTGCCGATCGGCCTGCTGTTTCTCGACGATGGCGTATTGCAACTGGCCGCCGGGCAGAACGCCAAGGCCCTGCAACAGAAAGACCTCAGCGCCAACCTGCAGGCGCTGCCGATGTTCGGCGTTGAAGAACTGTTCTACTGCACCGACAGCGCCAGCGCCCGTGGCCTGAGCACGCTGTCGCTGGACGAAGCGCAGCCGCTCGGCGCCAGCGAAATCACCGCCCTTATTGACCGTTACGACCAGGTGATCACCCTCTGATGTCGACTTTGCATGTGTTGTCTCATTCCCCGTTCGGCGATGATCGCCTGAGCAGTTGCCTGCGCGTGATCGGCGCTGCCGACGCCTTAGTGTTATCCGGCGACGCGGTCTACGCCCTGCAACCGGGCACTGCGCCATTCGCCACGCTGAACGAGCGCCGGGTCAAGCTATTCGCCCTCGCCGAAGACCTGCAGGCCCGCGCCATCGTTGCTCCCGACTGGGCCGAAGCCATCGATTACCCGGCCTTCGTCGAACTGTCGATCCACCACGACAAGGTCAACAGCTGGCTATGAACTCGATGACTGTCGGCGCCCGCGCCATCGAACTGGACAAGGACGGCTTTCTGGTCGACCTCGACGACTGGTCTCATGACGTTGCCAGCGCCCTCGCCGCTACTGAAGACATCGACCTGACCCCCGAACACTGGGAAGTCCTCGATCTGCTGCGCAGCTTCTATGCAGAATTCCAGCTGTCGCCGGCTACTCGCCCGCTGATCAAATACACCGCACTCAAACTCGGCCCGGACAAAGGCAACAGCCTGCACCTGAACCGACTGTTCAAAGGCACCCCTGCCAAACTCGCCGCGAAACTGGCGGGCCTGCCCAAACCGACGAATTGCTTATGACCGACTTTCCAGCGCTGACCCTCGAAACGCCCGCCGAACACCCGTTCGCACCATTCGTACGGATCCTCGGCAAGGGCAAACGTGGCGCCCGCGACCTGACCCGTGAAGAAGCCCGGGAAGCCATGGGCATGGTGCTCGACGACAAAGTCGAAGACACCCAGCTCGGCGCCTTTCTGATGCTGCTTCGGCACAAGGAAGAAAGCGCGGAGGAAATGGCCGGTTTCACCGAAGCCTTGCGCGAGCGCCTGTCAGCGCCAACGCTGAATGTCGATCTGGACTGGCCGACCTATGCCGGCAAGAAACGCCATCTGCCGTGGTACCTGCTGTCGGCCAAGTGCCTGGCGCAAAACGGCGTGCGGATTTTCATGCACGGCGGCGGCGCGCACACCGCCGGACGTCTGTACACCGAACAACTGCTTGGCGAGCTGAACATCCCGCTGTGCCGCACCTGGCAGCAAGTCGGCAGCGCGCTGGACCACGGCGGTCTGGCGTTCATGCCGCTGATCGACTGGGCGCCACAGTTGCAGAAGATGATCGACCTGCGCAACACCATGGGCCTGCGCTCGCCGATTCACTCGCTGGCACGCATCCTCAATCCACTGCGCGCCCGTTGTGGCCTGCAAAGTATTTTCCACCCGGGCTATCAAGCGGTGCATCGCGAGGCCAGCGGTCTGCTCGGCGACACGGCGATCGTGGTCAAGGGCGATGGCGGCGAAATCGAGATCAACCCGGATGCCGACAGCCATCTTTACGGCACCAGGGGCGGCGAGAGCTGGGACGAGGAATGGCCGCAGCTGTCGAGCCAGCGCCACGTCAAACCGGCCTCGCTGGACGTCGAACATCTCAAGGCTGTGTGGCGCGGCGAGGTGGTCGACAGCTATCCGCAAATGGCCCTGATTTCGACCATGGCCTTGGCCCTGCGCGGTCTCGGTCAAAGTCGCGAGCAGGCGTTCGAAACCGCCGAGCAATACTGGGCGGCGCGTAACAAATCGATTTAACCGATCATCGACGCCCGATCTTTGCGCTTTTTGTTCGAACTCATCGGAATAGACTCGGCTCCAACGCTTATTGGATTCAGGAGTCTTGATCATGGGTTTACTCGTCGACGGCCACTGGCAGGACAAGTGGTACGAAAGCAGCAAGGACGGCGCGTTCCAGCGCGAACAGGCGCAGCGCCGTCACTGGGTCACCACTGACGGCCAGGCAGGGTCGAGCGGTGAAGGCGGTTTCGCCGCCGAAGCCGGGCGCTATCACCTTTACGTTTCCCTCGCCTGCCCGTGGGCACACCGCACGCTGATCCTGCGCAAGCTCAAAGGTCTGGAAAGCCTGATCGACGTGTCCGTGGTCAGCTGGCTGATGCTGGAAAACGGCTGGACCTTCGACCAGACCCTTGGCTCGACCGGCGACAAGCTCGACCACTTCGACTTCATGCATCAGCGCTACACCGCCGACACCCCGGACTACACCGGCCGTGTCACTGTGCCGGTGCTGTGGGACAAAAAGCTCAAGCGCATTGTCAGCAATGAGTCGGCGGAAATCATCCGCATGTTCAACAGCGCGTTCGATGGCCTGACCGGTAACGAACTGGACTTCTACCCGGCACCGTTACGCGGCGAGATTGATGCACTGAACGAACGGATTTATCCGGCGGTGAACAACGGTGTGTATCGCGCCGGCTTTGCCACCTCGCAACAGGCTTATGAAGAGGCGTTCGATGAGGTGTTTGCCGAGCTGGATCACTTGGAACGGGTGCTGGGCGCCAATCGCTATCTGACGGGGGAATACCTGACCGAGGCCGATGTGCGACTGTTCACCACGCTGATTCGCTTCGATGCGGTGTACCACGGGCACTTCAAGTGCAATCTGCGGCGGATTGCCGATTACCCGAACCTGTCGAACTGGCTGCGAGAGCTGTATCAGTGGCCGGGGATTGGCGAGACGGTGGATTTTCAGCACATCAAAAACCACTACTACGGTAGCCACAAGACCATCAATCCGACGGGGATTGTGCCGAAGGGGCCGAAGCAGGATTTCACCATCGCTCATGATCGGGAGCGGCTGAGCGGGAAAGGAGTTTGGCGGCGGGGTTAATTGATTCGGTGTTTTTGAGGGCCTCTTCGCGAGCAAGCCCGCTCCCACATTGGATTTGTGCATGACACAGATCCAATGTGGGAGCGGGCTTGCTCGCGAATGAGGGCAACTCGGTTTTCAGACCTGCGCCTGAGCCCCTTCGAACCACGCCAGCTTCTCGCGCAGCTGCACCACTTCCCCCACGATCACCAGCGTCGGCGCATGCACTTCATGCTCCGCCACCAGACGCGGCAGGTCGGCCAGCGTGCCGGTGAAGACTCGCTGATTGACTGTGGTGCCCTGCTGGATCAACGCCGCCGGGGTATCCGCGCTGCGGCCGTGCTTGATCAACTGCTCGCAGATCACCGGCAAGCCCACCAGGCCCATGTAGAACACCAGCGTCTGCGCCGGGGCGACGAGGTCGGCCCACGGCAGATCGGTGGAGCCGTCCTTCAGGTGGCCGGTGACGAAGCGCACCGACTGCGCGTAATCGCGATGGGTCAGCGGAATCCCGGCATACGCCGCGCAACCGCTGGCCGCCGTGATCCCCGGCACCACCTGGAACGGAATCCCGTGGGCTGCCAGCTCTTCGATCTCTTCACCGCCGCGACCGAAGATGAACGGGTCGCCGCCCTTCAAGCGCACCACGCGTTTGCCGGCCTTGGCCAGATCCACCAGTTGCTGGTTGATCTGATCCTGTGGCACCGCATGATCAGAGCGACGCTTGCCGACATAGACGCGCTCGGCATCGCGACGGCACAGCTCAAGAATCGCCGGAGCGACCAAGCGGTCGTACAGCACTACGTCGGCTTGCTGCATCAGGCGCAAGGCGCGGAAGGTCAGCAGATCCGGATCACCCGGCCCTGCCCCCACCAGATACACCTCGCCGGTAGTAACAGTCGCTTCGCCATCAATCTTGGCCTGCAACAGCCGCTCGGCCTCAGTGCCCTGCCCGGCCAGTTGCCGGTCGGCAATCGGGCCCTGAAACACGTCTTCCCAGAAACCACGGCGCTGCTGCACATCCGGAAACAGGTTTTTCACCTGATTGCGGAAACGCGCGGCAAGACCGGCCAGTTGGCCGTAGGTCGAAGGAATCCAGGTTTCGATCTTGGCGCGAATCAGCCGCGCCAGCACTGGCGCATCGCCGCCGCTGGACACCGCGATGATCAGCGGCGAGCGATCGACGATCGCCGGGAAGATCACGCTGCACAGCTGCGGCGCATCGACCACGTTGACCGGCACGCAACGCCGATGGGCATCGCTGGAGACCTGCGCATTCAGCGTTTCGTCGTCGGTGGCGGCGATGATCAGCCCGCAACCGTCCAGATCCGCTTCCACGTAACCACGCAACAGACACTCGCCACCGCTGGCGGCAACCAGTTCGCGCAGTTGCGCTTCGATTTCAGGTGCGACCACCCGCAGCAGCGCACCGGCATCGGCCAGCAGGCGGGATTTGCGCAAGGCAATTTCCCCCCCACCGACCACCAACACACGACTGCCGCGCAGGTTGTGAAACAGCGGCAGATATTTCATTTAGCCGATGACCTCGAGGCCACCCATGTACGGCTTCAGTACGTCCGGCACGCGGATCGAACCGTCGGCCTGCTGGTAGTTTTCCAGCACCGCCACCAGCGTACGACCGACCGCCAGACCCGAACCGTTGAGAGTGTGTACCAGCTCAGGCTTGCCGGTTTCCGGGTTGCGGAAACGCGCCTGCATGCGGCGGGCCTGGAAGTCGCCGCAGTTGGAGCACGACGAAATTTCGCGGTACTTGTCCTGGCTCGGAATCCACACTTCGAGGTCGTAGGTTTTCACGGCACTGAAGCCCATGTCGCCGGTGCACAGCGCCAGGGTGCGGTAAGGCAGACCCAGCAGTTGCAGGACTTTTTCGGCGTTGGCGGTCAGGCCTTCCAGCGCTTCCATCGAAGTCGACGGCTCGACGATCTGGACCATTTCAACCTTGTCGAACTGGTGCTGACGGATCATGCCGCGGGTGTCGCGACCCGACGCACCGGCTTCGCTGCGGAAGCAAGGGGTGTGGGCGACGAACTTGATCGGCAGCAGTTTCGAGTCGACGATTTCACCGGCCACAATGTTGGTCAGCGACACTTCGGCGGTCGGGATCAGGTACAGATCGGCTTCGCCTTCGCGAGCGATCTTGAACAGGTCTTCTTCGAACTTCGGCAGCTGACCGGTGCCTTGCAGCGCCGGGGCCTGGACCAGATAAGGCGTGTAGGCCTCTTCGTAGCCGTGCTCGTTGACGTGCAGGTTGATCATGAACTGCGCCAGAGCGCGGTGCAGACGGGCGATCGGACCGCGCAGCAGAGCAAAACGGGCGCCGGACAGCTTGGCGGCGGTTTCAAAGTCCAGCCAGCCGAACTTCTCGCCCAGCGCGACATGGTCTTTCACTTCGAAATAGAAAGCAGTCGGCGTGCCCCAGCGGCGCACTTCAACGTTATCGTCTTCGTCTTTGCCGACCGGTACCGATTCGTGCGGCAGGTTGGGGATACCCAGCAGAATCGAGTCCAGCTCGGTCTGGATCGCGTCCAGCTCGACTTTACCGGCACTCAGCTCGCCCGCCATGCGCTCGACGTCCGCCATCAGCGGCGCGATGTCTTCGCCGCGCTGCTTGGCCTGACCGATGGATTTGGAACGCGCGTTACGCTCAGCCTGCAGTGCTTCGGTGCGGGTCTGGACGGTCTTGCGCTGTTCTTCCAGCGCTTCGATGCGCGCGGTATCCAGGGCAAAGCCACGGGAAGCCAGGCGGTCCGCTACGTCCTGAAGGTTGCTACGTAACAGTTTGGAATCGAGCATGTCGGTTTCTCGTTATCAAAGTTTGGTCAGGGACAGGCCGGCCCACGTCGCGAGCAGCCCGCCGAATACGCTGATCGCCGCGTAGCCCAGGGCCAGCGGCACTTGCCCGCTTTCCAGCAGGCGCACCGTATCCAGTGAAAAGGATGAAAAAGTCGTCAGCCCCCCGAGGAAGCCGACCATCAACCCGGCACGCACCTCGATCGGCACCTCCGGGCGTATCAAAAACAGGCCGTACAACACGCCAATCAGCAGACAGCCCACGATATTAACGGCCAGCGTCGCGGTATAGAAGTGCCGCGGCCAATTGGCGTTGACCCAATTGCCGGTGGCGAAGCGCAACAGGGTGCCGGCAATCCCGCCGACGGAGACCGCAACGATCAATGGAAGCACTATTTTCTCCGCTGTCTTGGGCTTAAACGGTCGAGTTGGGCGAGGTGGTTGAGCTTCTCGCCGATCTTCAATTCCAGGCCACGGGGCACCGGTTGATAGAACGGGATCGGCTCGAGCTCTTCCGGGAAATAATCTTCGCCGGCGGCATAGGCATCCGGTTCGTCGTGGGCGTAGCGGTATTCGTCGCCATAGCCCAATTGTTTCATCAGCTTGGTCGGTGCATTGCGCAAGTGCAGCGGCACTTCCAGCGAACCGTATTCGGCAGCGGCGCGCAGTGCAGTCTTGAAACCCATATACACCGCGTTGCTTTTTGGCGCGCAGGCCAGATAGGTGATGGCCTGAGCCACCGCCAATTCGCCTTCCGGGCTGCCGAGGCGCTCCTGCACCTCCCACGCCGCCAGGCACAAGCTCAGGGCGCGTGGGTCGGCGTTGCCAATGTCTTCGCTGGCCATGCGCACCACGCGCCGCGCCAGGTACAACGGATCGCAGCCGCCGTCGATCATCCGCGCGAACCAGTACAGCGCGCCGTCGGGGTTGGAGCCGCGTACCGATTTGTGCAGCGCGGAGATCTGGTCGTAGAACGCTTCGCCGCCCTTGTCGAAGCGCCGTCGGGTGTCGCCGAGCAGGCTTTGCAGCAGCTCGGTGCCCATCTCGCTGTTGTCTTCGGCCAGATCCGAGGCGTTCTCCAGCAGATTGAGCAGGCGCCGGCCATCGCCATCGGCGGCCGACAGCAGCATCTGGAAGCCTTCATCACTGAGGGTCAGGTTGCGCTTGCCCAGCCCGCGCTCTTCGGTGAGCGCGCGATGCACCAGTTTGCGCAGCGCCGTCTCATCGAGGCTTTTCAGCACATAGACGCGGGCCCGCGACAACAGCGCGTTGTTCAATTCAAACGAAGGATTTTCGGTGGTGGCACCGATGAAAATCAGCGTGCCGTCCTCAACATACGGCAGAAACGCATCCTGCTGCGATTTGTTGAAGCGGTGCACTTCATCGACGAACAGGATCGTGCGCTTGCCGTACTGGCCGGCCTGCTGTTTGGCGATTTCAACGGCCTGACGGATCTCCTTGACCCCGGCAAGCACCGCCGAGACCGTTTCGAAGTGCGCATCCGAGACTTCCGCGAGCAATCGCGCCAGGGTGGTCTTGCCCACGCCCGGCGGCCCCCAGAAGATCATCGAATGCAGGGCACCCTGCTCCAGCGCCTCACGCAGAGGCTTGCCGCGAGCGAGCACGTGCTCCTGACCAACATACTCATCCAGATTGGTCGCACGCAAACGCGCGGCCAGTGGCTGGGCAATCGGTGCACTGCGAAACATATCCATCACGTAGCGTTGAAACCTCTATCAGATCTTGAGACCGATCATTTACCCCTGTGGGAGCGGGCTTGCTCGCGAAAGCGGTGTATCAGTCACCTTAAATGTTGAATGACAGATCGCATTCGCGAGCAAGCCCGCTCCCACAGGGGGTTGGGGTTTATTCCTGGATAACGTCAGCACCCTTCGGGATGTCGAACTTGAACTTCGACGCCGACACCGCTTCGTTGGCCTTGACCCCGGTGAACAGGATGTTGGTGCGCTGACCAACGCTGTCGATCAGTTGCATGTCATTGACCAGGCCGTTGCGGAACGACAGGCGCAGGCTGTCGAACAGGGTGTCCTTGGTCTTCGGCTTGAGGGTGAAGTCGATCACGCCACCTGCCTCTTTCGCGCTGATCTCGAAGCTCTGGCTGATCTTCGACACGTCACCGGACAGCAGCAGCGCCGGGGTCTGGGTCAGACGCTCGTCGAGCTTCTTGATGGTTGCCTGCTCCAGATCCGGGTCCCACAGGGTGACTTTCTTGCCATCGGAGACCATGGTCTGCTCGTTTGGCGCTTCGGTGTGCCAGTAGAACAGACCCGGACGCTGCAGAACCATATCGCCGCGAGTTTCCTGCAACTGCGTGCCGCTGCCGTCGAGGGTCAGCTGCGAGAAGTTCGCGGTCAGGGTTTTCGATGTTTCCAGCAATTGGGTCAGACGCGCCACGTCCTTGTCGTCGGCGTGGGCCGTGAACGTGGTCAGCGCCAGTACTGGCAACAGCATGCGGATAAGACGCATGGGAGTCCTCTTGAATACTCGTTGGGAGAGCGGCGGCACATCATTGTCCCGCCCTTTGCTTTTGCAATCAGTCGCGAACCGGGCCCGGGGCCAGAACTTCACGCGAACCGTTGGTGTTCATTGAGGTGACGACCCCGGCCATTTCCATGGCTTCGATCATGCGCGCAGCGCGGTTGTAACCAATCTTCAGCTTGCGCTGTACCGCGGAAATCGACGCCCGGCGGCTTTCCAGGACGAACTGTACGGCTTCGTCATACAGCGCGTCGGCTTCCGGATCATCACCGTCACCGCCACCCGCTGCTGCCTTCGAAACCGCTGCCCGCCTCTTCGACACCGTTGAGGATGTCATCGTTGTATTCCGGTGCGCCACGCAGTTTCCAGGCTTCGACCACGCGGTGCACTTCATCGTCGGAAACGAACGCGCCGTGCACCCGGATCGGCAGGCTGGTGCCCGGTGGCATGTAGAGCATGTCACCGTGACCGAGCAGTTGTTCGGCGCCACCCTGGTCGATGATGGTCCGCGAGTCGATCTTGCTCGACACCTGGAACGCCATACGCGTCGGAATGTTGGCCTTGATCAGACCGGTGATCACGTCCACCGAAGGTCGCTGGGTCGCGAGGATCAGGTGAATACCGGCGGCACGCGCTTTCTGTGCGATACGCGCAATCAGTTCTTCAACCTTCTTGCCGACGATCATCATCATGTCGGCGAATTCGTCGACCACCACGACGATGGTCGGCAGCTTCTGCAGCAGCGGCGCTTCGTCGTGAATGCTTTCGCGCTTGTACAACGGATCGCTCAACGGCTCGCCGGCATCCTGCGCTTCCTTGACCTTGGCGTTGAAGCCGGACAGGTTACGCACGCCCATCTTCGCCATCAGCTTGTAGCGACGTTCCATCTCGGCAACGCTCCAGCGCAGGGCGTTGGCAGCGTCTTTCATGTCGGTCACTACCGGACACAGCAGGTGCGGAATGCCTTCGTAGATCGACAGCTCGAGCATTTTCGGGTCGATCATGATCAGTTTGGCGTCGTCCGGCCCGGATTTGAACAGGATCGACAGGATCATCGCGTTCACGCCCACCGACTTACCGGAGCCAGTGGTACCGGCGACCAGCAGGTGCGGCATCTTCGCCAGGTCGGTGATGACCGGTTTGCCGCCGATGTCGTGGCCCAGGGCCAGGGTGACCGGCGACTTGAAGTTGTCGTACTCGGGGGTCGACAGCACTTCGGAGAAACGCACGATCTGCCGGTCTTCGTTGGGGATCTCGATACCGACCGTGGTCTTGCCCGGAATCACCTCGACCACCCGCACACTGGTCACGGCCAGCGAACGTGCAAGGTCTTTCGCCAGGTTGGCGATGCGGCTGACTTTGACGCCGGCTGCAGGCTGGATTTCGTAACGGGTAATCACCGGGCCCGGGTGGATCGAGTCCACGGTGACTTCGACGCCGAATTCCTTGAGCTTGATCTCCAGCAAGTGGCCGACTGCTGCCAGGGATTCCGGCGAATAGTTGAGTTGTTTCTTTTCCGCAGGATCGAGGATCGAGATCGGCGGCAAGGTGCCTTCCACGGCGCTGTCGACGAACAACGGCACCTGTTTCTCTTTCTGCACACGCTTGCTTGGCTCGGGCGCCTTGACCGGAGCCGGGGCGATAACCGGCGGCACCTGCTTCTCGCGATCGGACATGTGCTTGCTCAGGGCCTGTTCGCGCTCGATGAGGCGCTCCTTGACCTTGGCCTGTTCACGCTTGTCGGTAACGGTCGGCGCCACCACGTCGTGGACGCGATCATCGACTTCACGCAGCTGCGCAACCAGTTGCTTACGCTCGGTACGCGCCGACCACCAGCGGTTGATCGCGCCCTGGAACAGTTCGAACAGGTCGAGGGTGATCTTGCCGGTGACGTCCATCACCTTGAACCACGACAGGTCAGTGAATACGGTCAGGCCGAACAGGAACAGTGCAATGAACAGCAGCGTGCTGCCCTGGATATTCAGCGCGTTACGCGCCAGATCACCGAGACTTTCGCCCAGCGCCCCGCCGGCGCCCGCCGGCAGGCCGGTGGCCGCATGAAAATGGATATGCGCCAGCGCGGCGCCCGACAGCACCAGAAACACCAGACCAATCAGGCGCCAGGAGAACAGCCAGCCGCTCCACTGCCACGGCTCGTGGCGTTGACGGAAGATCTGATACGCCTTGACCGCCAGCAGCAGCGGGAAGATGTACGCGAAGTAACCCAGCACCATGAACAGGATGTCGGCGCTGTAAGAACCGGCGGGGCCGCCGAAATTCTGCACATCGTCGATCTTGCTGTTGTGGCTCCAGCCCGGATCGTCCTTGCCGTAGGTCAGCAAGGCCATCATCAGGAACAGGCACAAGGCTCCGATGGCGATCAATGCACCTTCCTTGAGCCGGTAGTGCAATTGCTGGCGCCAGAGCGGAACGACTGTTTTTGGTGCTGCGGTGGATTTCTTCAAAACGCTTCTTTTCCTGCGCCCGGGGCGCGTCCATCTATTGAATGTCGATAAAAAACTGCCCAATCCAGGCAGGTAAAAAAGTGAACCGGCGCATCTGAGACTACTTTTAACACTGTGCCGCAGCTTTTATAAACACAGCCATAAACACAGCGCTCTACAAATATTCTGTAACAGCCCGGCATTGTACGGGTTTGTGCGGCTGATGCCATGCTTCAACCCATAGCTGAGCATAGCCAAGCGCACAAATACTGCGTTTCAATTTGAGCATGCATTGTCTTTTGTGACAAAGGCTTATGAGGTGTATTTGATGAACGCAGCGAAGCATTCACGCCTGATCATTCTCGGCTCCGGCCCTGCCGGTTACAGCGCCGCCGTGTACGCCGCCCGTGCCAACCTCAAACCGGTGGTGATTACCGGACTGCAGGCCGGTGGTCAGCTCACCACCACCGTCGAAGTCGACAACTGGCCTGGCGACGTCGAAGGCCTGACCGGTCCGGTGCTGATGGAGCGCATGCAAAAACACGCCGAGCGCTTTGCCACAGAGATCGTTTACGACCACATCCACACCGCCAAGTTGCAGCAGCGCCCGTTCGAACTCATCGGCGACAGCGGCACTTACACCTGCGACGCGCTGATTATCGCCACCGGCGCCTCGGCGCAGTATCTGGGTCTACCTTCGGAAGAAGCCTTCGCCGGCAAAGGGGTTTCGGCGTGCGCGACCTGTGACGGCTTCTTCTATCGCAATCAGGTGGTCGCCGTGGTGGGCGGCGGCAATACCGCTGTCGAGGAGGCGCTGTACCTGTCGAACATCGCCAAAGAGGTGCATTTGATCCATCGCCGCGACAAATTGCGCTCGGAGAAAATCCTTCAGGACAAACTGTTCGAAAAAGCCGCCAACGGCAACGTTCGCCTGCACTGGAACCAGAATCTGGACGAAGTGCTGGGCGATGCCAGCGGCGTGACCGGTGCGCGCCTGCGTGACAGCCATACCGGGCAGACCCGCGAACTGCCACTGGCTGGCGTGTTCATCGCCATCGGCCACAAACCCAACACCGACCTGTTTCAGGGTCAGTTGCCAATGCGCGACGGCTACCTGCTGGTCAAGGGCGGCAGCGACGGCGACGCCACCTCCACGGAGATCCCCGGCGTCTTCGCTGCCGGCGATGTGGCCGACCACGTCTACCGCCAGGCCGTGACCTCGGCCGGCGCCGGCTGCATGGCGGCACTGGACGCGGAGAAGTATCTGGACGACATTCCTGTCATTTAACGGCACACTTTATCGCGGGCCTGATGCCCCCACTGCCCTCCCCTTCTGCAAGCCTGGACGCCATGCTGACTTGGTTACAACGCAATTCCCTGACCTTCCCGCCCCTGGAAAAGGCCATGCGCGATCCCAATGGATTGCTGGCTGCCGGTGGCGATCTGTCCGCCGATCGGCTGGTGCAGGCTTACCGGCACGGCTGTTTTCCGTGGTTCTCCGAAGGCCAGCCGATCCTCTGGTGGTCGCCGGACCCACGCACCGTGCTGTTTCCCGACGAACTGCATGTCTCGCGCAGCCTCGGCAAATTGCTGCGCAAGCAACGCTACCAGGTGACCTTCGATCAGAATTTCGACGCCGTGATTCGTGCCTGCGCCGCCCCCAGGGATTACGCCGACGGCACCTGGATCACCGAAGCCATGCAGGACGCCTACCTCGAACTGCACCGCCGCGGCTTCGCCCACTCGGTCGAGGTCTGGGATCAGGGCCAACTGGTCGGCGGCCTGTATGGCCTGGCGATGGGTCAGCTGTTTTTCGGCGAATCGATGTTCAGCCGCGCCGACAACGCCTCCAAATTCGGCTTTGCCACGCTGGTGCAGCATTTGAAAGACGCTGGATTCGTTCTGATTGACTGCCAGATGCCGACCGATCATCTGCACAGCCTCGGCGCCCGCGCGATCCCCCGCCACGAATTCGCCGACTATCTGGCTCGCCACCTGGATCAACCGAGTCGTGCCACCTGGGTTTGCTGAGCGACTTTTGCGCGCGTGGCTTACACTTAATTCACCAGCTTATCCCGAGGGTTGATCATGACCGAGTTGGCGCGCTTGAAGTTCTATGCCACTCAACCTCATTCCTGCAGTTATCTGCCCGAGGAGCAGGCGACGACGCTGTTTCTCGATCCGAGTCAGCCCATGGATGTGCACGTCTACGCAGACCTGTCGGAAATGGGTTTTCGTCGCAGCGGCGATCATCTGTATCGGCCCCATTGCCAGAATTGCAATGCGTGCGTGCCTGCACGCATCCCGGTGGCGCAGTTCCTGCCCAACCGCCAGCAGAAACGCATTTTCAAACGCAATGCCGATCTGCAGGTACGCCCGGTAAAACCGCACTTCAGCGAAGAATATTTCGATCTGTATCAGCGCTATATCGAGCAGCGACACGCCGACGGCGATATGTACCCGCCGAGCCGGGACCAGTTCTCGACCTTTCTGGTGCGCGATCTGCCCTTCTCGCGCTTTTATGAATTTCGTCTCGACGGACGGTTACTCGCCGTCGCGGTGACCGATCTGCTGCCCAATGGCTTGTCAGCGGTCTATACCTTCTACGAACCTGACGAGGAACGCCGCAGCCTGGGGCGTTTCGCAATCCTGTGGCAAATCACCGAAAGCCAGCGCCTGGGGCTAGAGGCGGTGTATCTCGGTTACTGGATCAAGAACTGCAAAAAGATGAACTACAAGACCCAGTATCGCCCCATTGAATTGCTGATTAATCAGCGCTGGGTGATTCTTAACTGATCGCAAGCCGTAAACCCCTTGGCTTAAACCCCCTTTTTCGGGCACAATGCACGCCGCTTTTGCCTGGCGCAGTTGCACCGGGCCATTCATTGGACACCGAGGGCTTTACTGCATGTCGAAAGAAGACAGCTTCGAAATGGAAGGCACTGTCGTCGACACCCTGCCCAACACCATGTTTCGTGTGGAGTTGGAAAATGGGCACGTCGTAACCGCGCATATCTCCGGCAAGATGCGCAAGAACTACATTCGTATTCTTACCGGTGACAAAGTGCGCGTCGAGCTGACGCCCTATGACTTGAGCAAAGGGCGCATTACTTACCGCGCTCGTTAATCAAGTCAATACAAGACGCCCGGCTTTGCCGGGCGTTTTTGTTTGTCTGCGATTTGGGTTTGGGTTTGGGCTTGTGAGCATATCCGTTGCTGCGGGGGTTGCTGATTACGGTTCCGCCCTTACGGCGGGTCACTTTTTCCAAACGCCGAAAAAGTAACCAAAAAGGCTTCCCCCGGCGTACGGCACTTCGCTGAGGCTCAGTGTTCCCTCGCTACGGTGCCCATCAGGGGGCATCGCCTCCGGTTTGCTTCGCTGCACCTCCTCTCGATGGATGCGGCTTCGCCGCATGGCGCTGCGCGCCCACCCCCCTGATGGACACCTTCGCTCGGCCTGCCGAAGGGGCTGAAGATCAAAAGCCACATCAAAAGCCAAAGCCAAAGCCAAAGCCAAAGCCAAAGCAGATCAAAAGATCACAGCCTTCGGCAGTTCCTGCATGGCACTGGATGCATTCAGTTAGAAATTGGTCGGCTGACAGGCCGCCTTCGCGAGCAAGCCCGCTCCCACAGTGGATTGGGGTAGGCAGTTGGAGATTGGCAGACTGGTCGGCCGCCATCGCTGGCAGGCCAGCTCCCACAATTGGGCCGGGTGCATCAGCAAGAGATTGGTCGGCTGTCAGGCCGCCATCGCCAGCAGGCTGGCTCCTACAATTCAGAGAGCGTGCAACCCTGCGGCGAAGCCGCCCCACTCAACACAATGAGCGTTAGCTCGAGTAAAGCTTTTGATCTGAGGGCCCGTCGGCAGGCTGAGTGGAGGGATTTATCCGGGGTGGGAGCGCAGCGACCGTTTGGCGCAGCCAAACACAGCGAGAGGAGGTGCAGCGAAGCAAACCGTAGGCGCTGCCCCCCAGATGAATCACGCAGCGAAGGAACCCGAGCCTAAGCGAGGGCCGAACGTCAGGGTAAAGCCCTTTTGGTTACTTTTGGGGCGTTTGCCAAAAGTGACCCGCCGTCAGGGCGGAACCCTAGGCGGCCGTTACCGCAGCAACGGATATACACCCAAAAACCCCAGACAACAAAAAAGGCGCCCGAAGGCGCCTTTCGCTTTACAACAGACCAACAACCGTCAGGCCATCTCCGCCGTGGTTTCGAAGTCAAACGTCAACTCACCATCCTTGATGTCGATGTGCACCACACCGCCATGCTCGGCCAGCTCGCCAAACAGAATCTCCTCCGCCAGCGGACGCTTGATCTTGTCCTGGATCAGACGCGCCATCGGACGTGCGCCCATCGCCGAGTCATAACCACCGGCCGCCAGCCAACTGCGCGCCGCATCGGTAACCTCCAGCAACACACGCTTGTCTTCCAGCTGCGCCTGCAGTTCGGTAAGGAACTTGTCCACCACGCTTTTGATGACCTCATGGCTGAGGCGACCAAACTGGATAATGGTGTCCAGACGGTTACGGAATTCCGGCGTGAAGCTCTTCTTGATCACTTCCATCGCATCAGACGAGTGGTCCTGATGGGTGAAACCGATCGAAGCACGCGCCGCGGTTTCGGCACCGGCGTTGGTGGTCATGATCACGATCACGTTGCGGAAATCCGCCTTGCGCCCGTTGTTGTCGGTGAGCGTGCCGTGGTCCATCACCTGCAGCAGCAGGTTGAAGACTTCCGGATGCGCCTTCTCGATTTCATCGAGCAGCAATACGCAGTGCGGTTGCTTGGTGATCGCTTCGGTCAACAGACCGCCCTGATCAAAGCCGACATAGCCCGGAGGCGCACCGATCAGACGCGATACGGTGTGGCGCTCCATGTACTCGGACATGTCGAAGCGCACCAGTTCGATACCCAACGCCTTGGCCAGTTGCCGCGCGGCCTCGGTTTTACCGACACCGGTAGGACCTGCGAACAGGAACGAGCCGACTGGCTTGTCCGGCGACTTGAGCCCGGCACGGGACAGTTTGATAGCGGTCGACAGCGAATCGATCGCCGCATCCTGACCAAACACCGTCAGCTTCAGGTCGCGCTCCAGGTTACGCAGCAATTCCTTGTCGGAGCTGGTGACGTGTTTTGGCGGAATCCGCGCGATCTTCGCCACAATGTCTTCAACCTGCGGCACTTCGATGCGCTTGACGCGCATCTCGACCGGCTGCAGGCGCTGATAGGCACCCGCCTCGTCGATCACGTCGATGGCCTTGTCCGGCATATGCCGGTCATTGATGTAGCGCGATGCCAGCTCGGCAGCGGCGCGCAACGACTCATCGCTGTATTCGATGTTGTGGTGCTGTTCGAAGCGCCCTTTCAGGCCGCGCAGGATACCGATGGTGTCTTCCACCGACGGCTCGACAACATCGACCTTCTGGAAGCGTCGTGCCAGCGCACGATCCTTCTCGAAGATTCCGCGGAATTCCTGGAACGTGGTCGAGCCGATGCAGCGAATGTCGCCAGACGACAGCAGCGGCTTGAGCAGGTTCGAGGCATCCATCACGCCACCGGACGCAGCACCCGCACCGATGATGGTGTGAATCTCGTCGATGAACAGGATCGCCTGCGGACGTTTTTTCAGTTCATTGAGCAGCGCCTTGAAGCGCTTCTCGAAATCACCGCGATACTTGGTGCCTGCGAGCAGTGCACCGAGGTCGAGCGAATAGACGACGCTGTTGGCCAGCAGATCCGGCACCTGGTTGTCGACAATGCGCTTGGCCAGGCCTTCGGCAATCGCGGTTTTACCCACACCTGCCTCGCCGACCAGCAACGGATTGTTCTTGCGCCGACGCGCGAGAATCTGCGCGACACGCTCGACTTCCATCTCGCGGCCGACCAGCGGGTCGATCCGACCCTGGCGCGCGAGTTCGTTGAGATTGCTGGCATAAGCATCCAGCGGATTGCCTGAAGAAGAAGACTCACCGCCCTCGTCGTCCTGCATATCTTGTTCACCTTCAGAGTGATCGCCGTGCCCTGGCACTTTGGAAATGCCGTGGGCGATGTAATTGACGACATCAATGCGCGCAACGCTCTGCTGTTTCAGCAGGAATACGGCCTGACTCTCTTGCTCACTGAAGATTGCAACCAGCACGTTGGCGCCGGTTACTTCGCGTTTGCCCGAGCTCTGCACATGAAAGACAGCACGTTGCAGTACACGCTGGAAGCCCAGGGTTGGCTGGGTTTCGCGATCTTCGTCGTGGACGGGGATCAATGGCGTGGTGGAGTCGATGAACTCCTGCAGGTCGTGCTTGAGTTTGTCGAGGTTTGCGCCGCAGGCACGCAATACGGTGGCGGCAGCCTCATTGTCCAATAGGGCCAGCAGCAGGTGTTCGACGGTCATGAATTCATGACGCTTCGAACGAGCCTCCTTGAAGGCAAGATTGAGGGTGACTTCGAGCTCGCGGTTTAACATAGCTTCACCTCATACCCAAGTGGTCGGCGATTAACCGTCCTTCTCGATTTCACAGAGTAGCGGATGCTGGCTTTCCCTGGCGTACTGGTTGACCTGCATGGCCTTTGTCTCGGCGATGTCGCGGGTAAACACTCCACATACTGCCCGTCCTTCTGTGTGAACGGCCAGCATGACCTTGGTCGCCAGCTCGCGATTCAGGTTAAAAAACACCTCGAGCACTTCGACGACGAAATCCATCGGTGTGTAGTCATCGTTGAACAAAACCACCTTGTACATCGGCGGCGCCTGTAACGCAGGCTTTGCTTCCTGAACAGCAACGCCTGCCGAATCGTCGTCGTGCTCCTCTGGATGATCCTTTTGGAGAAGCGGGCGATCCTGATTGAATGTTAGTCGAATCTGGCTGATTGCATGCATGGAAAGAAAGGTTCGTCAGTTGTGCAAATACAGTGGTGGGGGCGGCTGTACACCTTTTCAACTCCGACTGCCCGGTCACCTTGACTATCGGGAAAACGGTGTTACAACCAATAGAGCCCACAGTGGGTAAAAAAGATCCGCGGAGTCAATCCTTTTAACGGATTAGATTGCGGATGTCCTGGATGATACTCCAGCGATGGAGTCTGTTGCAGAGGGATTTGAGCATGGCTGTCGGCAAGGTCAAGTGGTTCAACAATGCCAAGGGATTCGGCTTCATCAACACCGATGCCCGGGAAGGACGTGACGAGGACGGCAAAGAGGTCGATTTCTTTGCCCACTACTCGGCCATTGAGATGGACGGGTATAAAACTCTCAAGGCCGGGCAGATCGTCAGTTTCGACATCGTCCAGGGGCCCAAAGGCCTGCACGCGGTAAAGATCAAAGCGGCAACCGTGGCAGGCGAAGCGGCTATGCATGCCCCTCATACAGAAACGGTATCAGGCTGACTCAACCGTCACCCAGTCATGAAAAAACCGCCCGAAGGCGGTTTTTTTGTACCTGCACGATTTACATGTGCTTGATGATCGCCTCACCAAAGCCCGAAGAAGACACCAGCGTGGCGCCTTCCATCAGACGTTCGAAGTCATAGGTCACGGTCTTGGCCTTGATGGCGCCGTTAGTGCCCTTGATGATGAGATCCGCTGCTTCGGTCCAGCCCAGATGACGCAACATCATCTC
This sequence comes from Pseudomonas sp. S150, assembly GCF_004526365.1. Taxonomy (NCBI): domain Bacteria; kingdom Pseudomonadati; phylum Pseudomonadota; class Gammaproteobacteria; order Pseudomonadales; family Pseudomonadaceae; genus Pseudomonas; species Pseudomonas sp. S150. Next base: position 2,988,860 of record NZ_CP038207.1, on the reverse strand, counting down.
GGCCGACAGAATCACCGAACCCGGGTTGACCTGGTCCTTGCCGGCGTACTTCGGCGCGGTACCGTGGGTCGCCTCAAACATGGCCACGGTGTCGGACAGGTTGGCGCCCGGCGCGATACCGATACCGCCCACTTCCGCCGCCAGGGCGTCGGAGAGGTAGTCACCGTTGAGGTTCAGCGTGGCGATTACGTCGTACTCGGCTGGACGCAGCAGGATCTGCTGAAGCATGGCGTCGGCGATGGCGTCCTTGACGATGACTTCACGGCCGGTTTTCGGGTTCTTGAATTTCATCCATGGGCCGCCATCGAGCAGCTCGGCGCCGAATTCTTCCTTCGCCACCTCGTAGCCCCAGTCCTTGAAGGCACCTTCGGTGAATTTCATGATGTTGCCCTTGTGCACGATGGTCAGCGACTTGCGGTCGTTGTCCACCACGTATTGCAGGGCCTTGCGCACCAGACGTTTGGTGCCTTCCTTGGAAACAGGCTTGATGCCGATACCGCAATCCTGGTCGAAACGGATCTTGGTGACGCCCATTTCTTCTTTCAGAAACTTGATGACCTTGGTGGCCTCAGGGGAGCCGGCCTTCCATTCGATACCGGCATAAATGTCTTCCGAGTTCTCGCGGAAAATCACCATGTCGACGTCGCCAGGCTTTTTCACCGGGCTCGGCACACCTTCGAACCACACTACGGGACGCAGGCAGACATAAAGGTCGAGTTGCTGGCGCAGGGCCACGTTGAGGGAGCGGATGCCACCACCGACCGGGGTGGTCAGCGGGCCCTTGATAGAGACCACGTAATCCTTGACGGCGTCCAGGGTTTCCTGGGGCAGCCAGGTGTCCTGGTCATAGACTTGAGTCGCTTTTTCGCCAGCATAAACCTCCATCCAGGAAATCTTGCGCTTGCCCCCGTAGGCCTTGGCCACGGCAGCATCAACCACTTTGATCATCACCGGACTGACGTCGACGCCAATGCCGTCACCTTCGATGAAGGGGATGATCGGGTTATCAGGAACATTGAGAGAATGGTCTGCATTGACGGTGATTTTGTCGCCGACGGCTGGAACCTGAATCTTCTTGTAACCCATGCTGAACTCCATTGTTTGGATTGAACATCTGGCTTGGTTCGAGCGTAACCCAGTTAAATCAACACGCAAACCCTCTGTTCACGGCGCGGGCACATCTGGTTTCGTACAAGCCTGAAAGCAAAGGGAAAAGCGCCAAACTCAAGCATTCGCAGCGACTCTACGCCCCACCCGCCCCTGCGACCTTTAGACCAATGGACGAGAATCGTTGCATATGAACCATCGGCAGATTGCCAGCTACCTATGTATAATGCCGCCCGCTGACCAAAGGGTCACGACGGCTGGCCTCTCTAGCACGAGACTTTCCGCCTGATTGGTCGGGTTGTTACCGCAGTCCGACTGCTTGACGCTCTACTGATGCACCCAACATCACCGCGAAGAATCTCGACATTCGGTTCATGGATGACTTTGAACGAACGCGCTTACCCGGCGCCCCTCGAGTTTCTGCGCACGCTTTAGCAAAGAAGAGAGAGTTAATCCGAATATGCCCACCCGCTCGAAGATCATCTATACCTTCACCGACGAAGCTCCAGCCCTCGCCACCTATTCCCTGCTGCCGATCATCGAGGCTTACACCGCCTCGGCCGATATCGCCGTGGAAACCCGCGATATCTCTCTTGCAGCACGCATCCTGGCCAGCTTCCCCGAGCAACTGGGCGACAAAGCCGTAGCCGACCACCTCGCCGAACTGGGCGACCTGGCCGTTACGCCTGAAGCCAACATCATCAAGCTGCCGAACATCAGTGCTTCGGTGCCTCAGCTGCAAGCGGCGATCAAAGAGCTGCAAGCCCAGGGTTACAACCTGCCGGACTACCCGGAAACCGTGACCAACGACGCCGAAAAAGAAGCCAAGGCGCGTTACGACAAGGTCAAGGGCAGCGCCGTGAACCCGGTTCTGCGTGAAGGCAACTCCGACCGCCGCGCTCCGCTGTCGGTAAAAAACTACGCTCGCAAGCACCCGCACAAAATGGGCGCCTGGGCCAAAGACTCCAAATCCCACGTCGCTCACATGAGCACCGGCGATTTCTACGGCAGCGAAAAAGCTGCCCTGATCGACGCCGCTGACGCTGTGAAAATCGAGCTGATCGCCAAAGACGGCACCGCAACCGTCCTGAAAGAAAAAACCAGCGTTCAGGCCGGCGAGATCCTCGACTGCGCCGTGATGAGCAAAAACGCCCTGCGCGCGTTCATCGCCGCTGAAATCGAAAGCGCCAAGGCCCAGGGCGTGCTGCTCTCGGTTCACCTGAAAGCGACCATGATGAAGGTCTCCGACCCGATCATGTTCGGCCAGATCGTTGCCGAGTTCTATAAAGACGCCCTGACCAAGCACGCTGACGTGCTGGCCCAGATCGGCTTCAACCTGAACAACGGCATTGGCGATCTGTACGCGCGCATCAAGGCCCTGCCGGCCGAGCAGCAAGCACAGATCGAAGCTGACATCGCGGCGGTCTACGCTGCTCGCCCATCGCTGGCGATGGTCAACTCCGACAAGGGCATCACCAACCTGCACGTGCCGAGCGACGTCATCGTCGACGCCTCGATGCCAGCGATGATCCGCGACTCCGGCAAGATGTGGGGCACCGACGGTCAGCTGCACGACACCAAGGCTGTAATCCCGGATCGTTGCTACGCAACCATCTACCAGGCTGTGATCGAAGATTGCAAAGCCAATGGCGCGTTCGATCCGACCACCATGGGCAGCGTGCCAAACGTTGGCCTGATGGCGAAGAAAGCCGAAGAGTACGGCTCGCACGACAAGACCTTCCAGATCAAGGCTGACGGCGTGGTTCGCGTCACCGACAGCAAGGGCAACCTGCTGATGGAACAGACTGTCGAAGCCGGCGACATCTTCCGCATGTGCCAGACCAAAGACGCGCCGATCCAGGACTGGGTCAAACTGGCTGTCAACCGTGCTCGCGCCAGCAGCACCCCGGCGATCTTCTGGCTGGACCCGATGCGCGCCCACGACGGTGTAGTGATCGAGAAGGTTCAGGCTTACCTGAAGGATCACGACACCAGCGGTCTGGACATCCAGATCATGGCGCCGGTCGATGCCATGAAGTACACCCTGCAGCGCACCCGCGAAGGCAAGGACACCATCTCGGTGACCGGCAACGTACTGCGCGACTACCTGACCGACCTGTTCCCGATCATGGAACTGGGCACCAGCGCCAAGATGCTGTCGATCGTGCCGCTGATGAACGGCGGTGGCCTGTTCGAAACCGGCGCCGGCGGTTCGGCGCCGAAGCACGTGCAGCAACTGGTTGAAGAGAACTTCCTGCGCTGGGATTCGCTGGGCGAATTCCTGGCTCTGGCAGCCTCCCTCGAGCATTTGGGTGTGAACTACAACAACCCGAAAGCGCTGGTTCTGTCGAAAACCCTGGATCAGGCCACCGGTCAGTTCCTCGACAACAACAAGTCGCCATCGCGCAAGGTCGGCAACATCGACAACCGCGGCAGCCACTTCTACCTGGCGCTGTACTGGGCTCAGGCCCTGGCCGCCCAGACCGAAGACACTGCACTGCAAGCGCAGTTCGCGACTCTGGCCAAAACCCTGACCGAGAACGAGGCGACCATCGTTGCAGAGCTCAACGCCGTGCAGGGCAAGCCAGTGGACATCGGTGGTTACTACCACGCCGACGCCGAGCTGATCAGCAAGGCCATGCGCCCAAGCGCAACCTTCAACGCGGCGATTGCTGCGCTGGTTTAAGCTTGTAATGCTGCAAAGAAGCCCCGGCCCAGTGCCGGGGTTTCTGTTTCCGAATACAACACGAACCCCCTGTGGGAGCGGGCTTGCTCGCGAATGCGGTTTATCATTCAACATCGTCATTGACTGACCCACCGCTTTCGCGAGCAAGCCCGCTCCCACAGGGGATTGGGGTTTAACCAATAGATTGAGGAGGAAGATTTATGGAATGGCTCCCCCACATCACCGTTGCCACCATCGTCGAAGACAACGGTCGCTTCCTGATGGTCGAAGAACACAAGGCCGGGCGTAACGTGCTCAACCAGCCGGCCGGTCATCTGGACCCGAACGAGACCCTGATCGACGCCGCCATCCGCGAAACCCTTGAGGAAACCGGCTGGGACGTCGAACCCACCGGCGTGATCGGCATTTATCTGTATACCGCGCCGAGCAACGGCGTGACTTATCAACGCGTGTGCTTCAGCGCCAAAGCGGTGAAACACCACCCGGACTATCAACTCGACGATGGCATCGTCGGCGCCAAGTGGTTGACCCGCAGCGAATTAATCGCCCAGCGCGACAACTGGCGCAGCGAGCTGATCATCCGCTGCATCGACGACTATCTGGCCGGTCATCACTTCAGTCTCGAACTGATCCGCCCTTCTCTTTAGCCTTGAGGGCCGTGAGCCTGCTAGAATCGCGTCCTTTTTCAAGACACTCATTGAATCCCTATGCGTGATCCAGCCCCTTCTGACACATCCAAGAAGCGCGTCATTGTCGGCATGTCCGGCGGCGTGGACTCTTCCGTTTCCGCTCTCCTGCTGATCGAGCAGGGTTACGAGGTGGAAGGCCTGTTCATGAAGAACTGGGAAGAAGACGACGGAACGGAATACTGCACCGCCATGGACGACCTGGCGGATGCCCAGGCCGTGTGCGACAAGATCGGCATCAAGCTGCACACCGCCAACTTCGCCGCCGAGTACTGGGACAACGTGTTCGAGCACTTCCTGGCCGAATACAAGGCCGGTCGCACGCCGAACCCGGACATCCTGTGCAACCGCGAGATCAAGTTCAAAGCGTTCCTCGACTACGCCATGATGCTTGGCGCCGACCTGATCGCCACCGGCCACTACGTGCGCCGTCGCGACATCGATGGTCGTACCGAACTGCTCAAGGGCCTCGATCCGAACAAGGACCAGAGCTACTTCCTGCACGCTGTCGGCGGCGAACAGATCGCCAAGACCCTGTTCCCGGTCGGTGAACTGGAAAAGCCCGAAGTGCGCGCCATTGCCGAGAAATACGAGCTGGCGACCGCCAAGAAGAAGGATTCCACCGGGATCTGCTTCATCGGTGAGCGACGTTTCAGCGACTTCCTCAAGCAATACCTGCCGGCACAACCGGGCGAGATCAAGACCACCGAAGGCGAAGTCATCGGCCGTCACCACGGCTTGATGTACCACACCATCGGTCAGCGTCAGGGCCTGGGTATCGGCGGCCTGAAAGACGCGGGCGACGAGCCGTGGTACGTGCTGCGCAAGGATCTGGACAGCAACGAGCTGATCGTCGGCCAGGGCAACAACCATCCGTGGCTGTTCTCCAGCGCCCTGCTCGCTTCGGAAATCTACTGGGTCAATCCGATCGACCTGAGCCAGCCGCTGCGCCTGACCGCCAAAGTGCGTTATCGCCAGAGCGATCAGGCTTGCACCCTGGAAAAAACCGAAAACGGCTACCGCGCCGTGTTCGACGAACCGCAACGCGCGGTAACCCCGGGTCAGTCCGTGGTGTTCTATGACGGTGAAATCTGCCTCGGTGGCGGCGTGATCGAGGTTGCCGAGCCGTGGAGCGGCCAGGCATGAGCCCGACTCAGGAGCAACTGACGGCGCTGGGCGGCGTGTTCCTCGCCGCGGTGCTGGTCGACCGCATCGCCAAGACCGGCCAGACCAGCGAGGCCGGCCTGAGCTGCATGCTCGGCAGCCTGCTGGTACGCGACCCGAAGGACACACTGGACGTGTACGGCGGCGACGACCTCAATCTGCGCGAGGGTTATCGGGCATTGATCGGCGCCCTCGAGCGCGACCCGAGCACCCTGCAACGCGAACCGCTGCGCTATGCCCTGTCGATGCTCGGCCTGGAACGCCAACTGGCCAAACGTGACGACATGCTCGACACCATTGGCAAACGCCTGCCGCAGATCCAGTCGCAGGTCGAACACTTCGGCCCGGCCCACGAAAACGTGATCGCCGCCTGCGGTGCGCTGTATCAGGACACCCTGAGCACGCTGCGCCAGCGGATTCAGGTGCATGGCGACATGCGCAACCTGCAGCAACCGAGCAACGCCTCGAAGATCCGCGCCCTGCTGCTGGCCGGCATCCGTTCGGCACGCCTGTGGCGACAGCTCGGCGGCCACCGCTGGCAGTTGGTGATCAGCCGGCGCAAGCTGCTCAAAGAGCTGTATCCGTTGATGCGCAGCGAGTAAATCGTCGCGCAATAAAAGTTTTGTAGTCTGTAGCGCGTAATACGCCGGTCAGTTGGCAACGGACCGGCGGATTTTTTCATGTATGATACGCGCCCCATTTCGTTGCCCGACTGTCCGAGAACACCCCATGCAGCTCTCTTCGCTCACTGCGGTTTCCCCTGTTGACGGCCGCTACGCCGGCAAAACCCAGGCCCTGCGCCCGATTTTCAGCGAGTACGGCCTGATCCGTGCCCGCGTCCTGGTTGAAGTGCGCTGGCTCCAGCGCCTGGCCGCCCACGCCGGTATCCCGGAAGTGCCAGCCTTCTCCGCCGAGGCCAACGCCGTTCTCAATGAACTGGCTGAAAACTTCTCGCTGGAGCACGCCGAGCGCGTCAAAGAGATCGAGCGCACCACCAACCACGACGTCAAGGCGATCGAATACCTGCTCAAGGAGCAGGCGGCCAAGCTGCCGGAGCTGGCCAAGGTCAGCGAGTTCATCCACTTTGCCTGCACCAGCGAGCGAAGACATCAACAATGTCCCACGCCCTGATGCTGCGCGAAGGCCGTGACGACGTGATGCTGCCGCTGATGCGCCAGACTGCCAACGCCATCCGCGAACTGGCGATCCGTTTCGCCGACGTGCCGATGCTGTCGCGCACCCACGGCCAACCGGCCTCCCCGACTACTCTGGGTAAAGAGCTGGCGAACGTGGTTTACCGTCTCGAGCGTCAGATCGCTCAAGTCGCTGCCGTGCCGCTGCTGGGCAAGATCAACGGCGCCGTAGGCAACTACAACGCGCACCTGTCGGCCTACCCGCAGATCGACTGGGAAGCCAACGCCCGCGCCTTCATCGAAGACGAACTGGGCCTGGGCTTCAACCCGTACACCACGCAGATCGAACCGCATGACTACATCGCCGAGCTGTTCGACGCGATCGCGCGCTTCAACACCATCCTGATCGACTTCGACCGTGACATCTGGGGCTACATCTCCCTGGGTTATTTCAAACAGCGCACCATCGCTGGCGAAATCGGTTCGTCGACCATGCCACACAAGGTCAACCCGATCGACTTCGAAAACTCCGAAGGCAACCTGGGCATCGCCAATGCACTGTTCCAGCACCTGGCGAGCAAACTGCCAATTTCCCGCTGGCAGCGCGACCTGACCGACTCCACCGTACTGCGCAACCTCGGTGTGGGCTTCGCTCACAGCGTGATCGCCTACGAAGCCAGCCTCAAAGGCATCAGCAAGCTTGAGCTGAACGCCGACAAGATCGCTGCCGATCTGGACGCTTGCTGGGAAGTATTGGCCGAGCCGATCCAGACCGTGATGCGCCGCTACAACATCGAAAACCCGTACGAAAAGCTCAAAGAACTGACCCGCGGCAAGGGCATCAGCCCGGAAGCGCTGCAGACTTTCATCGACGGCCTGGACATGCCAGCCGAAGCGAAAGCCGAGCTGAAACAGCTGACCCCGGCCAACTACATCGGTAACGCTGTAGCGCAAGCCAAACGCATCTGATTCACCGCTTGACCCGTTTGAGACGCCCGGCCGCGCCGGGCGTTTTTATTCCCGTCTGAAAAATGCTTTTTTTCAATAGGTTACACATGAATCCTGATACTCCTCTTCAACTTCTGGGCGGTCTCACGGCGCGCGAATTCATGCGCGATTACTGGCAGAAAAAGCCGCTGCTGATCCGTCAGGCCATTCCTGACTTCGAAAGCCCGATCGACGCCGACGAACTCGCCGGCCTGGCCCTGGAAGAAGAGGTCGAGTCGCGCCTGGTGATCGAGCACGGCGAGCGTCCGTGGGAGCTGCGTCGCGGCCCGTTCGCCGAAGACGAATTCAGCAAGCTGCCAGAAAAAAGAGTGGACTCTGCTCGTTCAGGCCGTTGACCAATTCGTCCCGGAAGTCAGCGAACTGCTGGAAAACTTCCGCTTCCTGCCGAGCTGGCGCGTCGATGACGTGATGATCAGCTTCGCCGCCCCGGGGGTGGCAGCGTCGGCCCGCACTTCGACAATTACGACGTGTTCCTGCTGCAAGGCCACGGCCAGCGCAACTGGAAGATCGGCCAGATGTGCGACTCCGAGAGCCCGCTGCTGCAACACGCGGATCTGCGCATTCTCGCCGAATTCCACGAGACCGAAGAGTGGGTGCTTGAACCGGGCGACATGCTCTACCTGCCGCCGCGCCTGGCCCACTGCGGTGTCGCCGTGGACAACTGCATGACCTACTCGGTCGGCTTCCGCGCCCCGAGCGCCTCGGAAGTACTGACCCACTTCACCGACTTCCTCAGCCAGTTCCTGACTGACGAAGAACGCTACACCGACGCCGATGCGAAACCGGTCAGCGATGATCCGAATCAGATCCAGCACGACGCACTCGGCCGCCTGAAAAGCCTGCTCGCCGAGCACATGAGCGACGAGCGCCTGCTGCTGACCTGGTTCGGCCAGTACATGACCGAGCCGCGCTACCCGGAACTGGTGGTCGGCCCGGAAGACGTTGAAGAAGATGACTTCCTCAACGCGCTGCAGGACGGCGCAGTGCTGATCCGCAACCCGAGCGCGCGTCTGGCCTGGTCGGAAGTCGATGACGACCTGCTGCTGTTCGCCAGTGGCCAGAGCCGTTACCTGCCGGGCAAGCTGCGCGAGCTGCTGAAGATGATCTGCGCCGCCGATGCGCTGCACGTCGACAACCTCGGCGAGTGGCTGAACGACGAAGACGGTCGCGGCCTGCTGTGCGAACTGGTCAAACAAGGCAGCCTGGGATTTGCCGATGAATAAGATTCGCGTACGTGTCGCAGACTGGCAAAAGGACAACGCCGAGATCCGGCGCATTCGTGAAACGGTGTTCATCGCCGAACAATCGGTGCCACCCGAGCTTGAATGGGACGCCGATGACGCGACCGCCGTGCATTTTCTGGCGTTCGAAGGCGACTTTCCGATCGGCACCGCCCGCCTGCTGCCCGACGGACACATTGGCCGGGTTTCGGTGCTGAAGGACTGGCGCGGCATGAAGGTAGGCGATGCGCTGATGCAAGCGGTCATCGCTGAAGCCGAAGCCCGCGGCCTGCAGCAGCAGATGCTCAGCGCCCAGGTACAGGCCACGGCGTTCTATGAGCGCCTGGGCTTCAGCCTGGTCAGCGAGGAATTCCTCGAAGCCGGGATTCCGCATGTCGATATGGTTCGCCATTCGGCCTGAGACCGCGGCGCGGCTTTCGCGAGCAAGCTCGCTCCCACAGTTGATCTGCAGCAGACACAGATTGTGTGTCAGACAGAGATTCAATGTGGGAGCGAGCTTGCTCGCGAAGAGGCCAGCAAGAACACCACAAAACGCCCCGACATCAACCGATGCAGGGGCGTTTTGCTGTCTACGATTCAACTTGCCCCACCCCGAGCCGACAAACTGGCAATATCAAGCCTTTCGAAAGCGGAGATAACGGACATGTCCCTACGCACCCTGCTCACCACCCTGCTGCTCGGTTGCAGTTTTTCGGTGATGGCAGCCACAGAAATCGTGCCTCTCAACTACCGCACCAGCGCCGACATGTTGCCGATGGCGCAAGACTTTATCGGCAAGGATGGCCAGGTCAGCGCCTATGGCAACCAACTGATCATCAAGGCCGAGCCGGACAAGATTCAGGAACTCAAAGCGCTGATCACCCAGCTTGACACTGCGCCCAAGCGCCTGCTGATCACGGTCGACACCAACGAAAACAACCAGCAGAACACTGGCGACCAACAGACCCGGATCATCAACTACAGCACCGCCAGCCGTGACGGCGGCATCCAGCAGATTCAGGCCAGCGAGGGCGCGCCGGCGCTGATCCAGGTCGGCCAAAGTGTGCCGATCACCAGCAGCCAGACCAACTCCTACGGCGACTACAGTAGCCAGACCCAATACCGCAACGTCACTCAAGGCTTCTACGTCACCGCCAGCGTCACCGGCGACATCGTTCACCTGGCAATCAGTACCAACCGTGACCGCATGAGCCAGGAACGTCCCGATGTAGTGAACGTGCAAAGTACCGACACAACGGTCAGCGGACGCCTGGGCGAATGGATCACCCTCGCCGGCGTAAATCGCCAGACTCAGGCCGACAAACAGGGCCTGACCCGCAGCTACTCGACTCAAGGCCGAGATGACATGACTTTACGGGTCAAAGTCGACGCCCTGGACTAAAGCACCGAAAACTGACTGATTAGTCGTATTAGACGAAAGATGTAGTGCTTGAAAAAAAGCACTACAAAACGTTTGACGGGTTAAAAAAGCGAAGGCATGATGGCCTCGCTCCCGCTAATCAGAGGCCCTGGCAAGGGCCTTCGAAGCGATGTTCGCACCTACCCCGCGAACCGCTTCGTGTCTGTACCGCCCACAAGGTGTGTTTGACGAGGTTGCCGACTGGAACGAAGTTGTCCCGAGGGACGGAAGCGTAATTAGGTAACCCGGCTTCACGCTGTAGACCGTATAAAGGCCCACGACGCCCGAATGCGCCCGCAGTCCGCCACTACCTGCTCACTTCCCCTCGAGCCCATCGTTCATCCCGTCGCCTCCCCCGCCGAATCCGACTTGACCACCTAAGCTTCTGGTCAGCGAGCGCAGGAATTTTCCACCGCAGAACAACTTTTCATAAAGACGCGACGAGGTTTATCTCCATGGCACTGACACGCGAACAGCAAATTGCAGCCCTTGAAAAAGACTGGGCTGAAAACCCGCGCTGGAAAGGCGTGACTCGCACTTATTCCGCTGCTGACGTCGTCCGTCTGCGTGGCTCGGTTCAACCTGAGCACACCTTTGCGAAAATGGGCGCCGAGAAGCTGTGGAACCTGGTGACCCAGGGTGCCAAGCCGTCCTTCCGCCCAGAGAAAGATTTCGTCAACTGCATGGGCGCCCTGACCGGTGGCCAGGCTGTTCAGCAGGTCAAGGCCGGTATCCAGGCGATCTACCTGTCGGGCTGGCAAGTGGCTGCGGACAACAACTCCGCAGAATCGATGTACCCGGACCAGTCGCTGTACCCGGTGGACTCGGTGCCAACCGTGGTCAAGCGCATCAACAACTCGTTCCGTCGTGCCGACCAGATCCAGTGGAAAGCCGGCAAGAATCCGGGCGACGAAGGCTACATCGACTACTTCGCACCAATCGTGGCTGACGCTGAAGCCGGTTTCGGCGGCGTGCTGAACGCCTACGAGCTGATGAAGAGCATGATCGAAGCAGGCGCCGCCGGCGTTCACTTCGAAGACCAACTGGCTTCCGTGAAAAAATGCGGCCACATGGGCGGCAAGGTACTGGTTCCTACTCAGGAAGCCGTACAGAAGCTGACCGCTGCTCGTCTGGCGGCTGACGTTGCCGGCACGCCGACCATCATCCTGGCGCGTACCGACGCCAACGCGGCTGACCTGCTGACTTCGGACTGCGATCCGTACGACCAGCCGTTCGTGACAGGCGAGCGTACTCAGGAAGGCTTCTACAAGGTACGTGCCGGTCTGGATCAGGCGATTGCCCGTGGCCTGGCCTACGCACCGTACGCCGACCTGATCTGGTGCGAAACCGCCAAACCGGATCTGGAAGAAGCCCGTCGCTTCGCTGAAGCGATCAAGAAGGAATACCCGGACCAACTGCTGTCGTACAACTGCTCGCCTTCCTTCAACTGGAAGAAAAACCTGGACGACGCGACCATCGCCAAGTTCCAGCGCGAACTGTCCGCCATGGGCTACAAGCACCAGTTCATCACCCTGGCCGGCATTCACAACATGTGGCACAGCATGTTCAACCTGGCGCACGACTACGCCCGCAACGACATGACTGCCTACGTGAAGCTGCAAGAGCAGGAATTCGCTGACGCCGCCAAGGGTTACACCTTCGTGGCTCACCAGCAGGAAGTGGGCACCGGCTACTTCGACGACATGACCACCGTGATTCAGGGTGGCTCGTCCTCGGTGACCGCGCTGACCGGTTCGACCGAAGAAGAACAGTTCCACTGATTCGGCTTCGCTGAGCAAACGGCCTTTGCGGATCGTATAGAAAGCTAACCGCAAAGCCGCAAGACTGACGCCCCGACTGGTTCGGGGCGTTTTTTTTTGCGCGCCGATTCCCCAAACACCACAAAACCCCTGTGGGAGTGAGCCTGCTCGCGATAGCGGTTTGTCAGCTAGCACATGTATGAATGACCCACCGCTATCGCGAGCAGGCTCACTCCTACAGGGATCGACGTCGCTCGGACAAAAACATTGATCCAGAGCGGTACGAACGCCAGAAAAATCAGCTAAAACTGGCGCCACCGCTACTTGCAGTAACAGGCATATAAGACAACTTTCTGTTTACTGCACCGCTAAACAGTTACAAAACCACCCCAAACGATATCAATTATCATTTAGCAGCAACTATGTTCGTTACATTTCCTACAAAACATAATTCGCGGAAACCCGGCTAATGCCCGCACTGCATGGGCTACAGGGCATTGGAGGTGCGCTATGTCCTTATTCCAATAAATAATTTCGCTATAGGAATTTTACTTGCCGGGTGTTTAGCCATAAAATCAGCGCGATTGATTGCTGCGACATATCGTCACTGCCTTATTTCTTTATCAAGCTCAGAGACCTTTGCTCTCTGTTAAGGATTACCAGCATGCCCGAAGCGACAGGACTCATGGCCCACAACTGGGGCTTTGCCATTTTCCTTCTGGGTGTAGTCGGCCTGTGTGCCTTCATGCTCGGCGTCTCCAGCCTCCTCGGGTCAAAAGCCTGGGGCCGCAGCAAAAACGAACCGTTCGAGTCCGGCATGCTACCTACCGGTGGCGCCCGCTTGCGGCTCTCAGCCAAATTCTATCTGGTCGCGATGCTGTTCGTGATCTTCGATATCGAAGCCCTCTTTCTCTTTGCATGGTCTGTGTCCGTCCGCGAAAGCGGCTGGACCGGATTCGTCGAAGCTCTCGTTTTCATAGCAATTCTGTTGGCAGGTCTTGTCTACCTGTTCCGAGTGGGCGCCCTTGACTGGGCTCCGGAAGCTCGTCGCAAGCGGCAGGCGAAGCTGAAACAATGAGGCTTTGGCAATGCAATACAATCTCACCAGAATCGACCCCGATGCTCCTAACGAGCAGTATCCGATTGGCGAACGGGAAACCGTTTCCGATCCGTTAGAGGATCAAGTTCACAAAAACATTTTCATGGGCAAGCTCGAAGACGTGCTGAGTGGCGCGGTCAACTGGGGGCGTAAAAACTCCCTGTGGCCGTACAACTTCGGCCTTTCGTGCTGCTACGTGGAAATGACCACCGCCTTCACGGCGCCCCACGACATCGCGCGCTTTGGCGCCGAAGTGATCCGGGCATCACCGCGTCAGGCCGACTTCATGGTTATCGCCGGTACCTGCTTCATCAAGATGGCGCCGATCATTCAGCGTCTCTACGAGCAGATGCTCGAGCCGAAGTGGGTTATCTCCATGGGTTCGTGCGCCAACTCCGGTGGCATGTACGACATCTACTCCGTGGTTCAAGGGGTGGACAAGTTCCTGCCCGTGGACGTCTACGTACCTGGCTGCCCGCCTCGTCCAGAAGCATTCCTTCAAGGCTTGATGCTGTTGCAGGAATCGATTGGACAGGAGCGTCGTCCGCTTTCCTGGGTCGTTGGCGACCAAGGCGTTTATCGCGCCGACATGCCTTCGCAAAAGGAACAGCGCCGCGAACAGCGAATCGCAGTCACCAACCTGCGCAGCCCTGACGAAGTCTGATCCAGTCTGTTCTTACAAAGAAACGAGAAGCTGGCTTCATTCTTTACGTTGACCGAAAGCGAAAAAATAACCATGACTACAGGCAGCGCTCTGTACATCCCGCCTTATAAGGCAGACGACCAGGATGTGGTCGTCGAATTGAACAACCGTTTTGGCGCCGAAGCGTTCACCGCTCAGTCGACCCGCACCGGCATGCCGGTGCTGTGGGTGGCGCGCGCCAGACTTGTCGAAGTCCTGACCTTCCTGCGCAACCTGCCCAAGCCGTACGTCATGCTCTATGACTTGCACGGCGTGGACGAGCGTCTGCGCACCAAGCGTCAAGGGCTGCCATCGGGCGCCGACTTCACCGTGTTCTATCACCTCATGTCGCTTGAGCGTAATAGTGACGTGATGATCAAAGTCGCCTTGTCCGAAAGCGACCTGAGCTTGCCGACCGTCACCAGCATCTGGCCGAACGCCAACTGGTACGAGCGTGAAGTCTGGGACATGTTCGGCATCGACTTCAAAGGCCACCCGCACCTGTCGCGCATCATGATGCCGCCGACCTGGGAAGGTCACCCGCTGCGCAAGGACTTCCCGGCGCGCGCCACCGAATTCGATCCGTTCAGCCTCAACCTCGCCAAGCAGCAGCTTGAGGAAGAAGCCGCGCGCTTCCGTCCTGAAGACTGGGGCATGAAGCGTTCCGGGGCCAACGAGGACTACATGTTCCTCAACCTGGGCCCGAACCACCCTTCGGCGCACGGCGCGTTCCGCATCATTCTGCAACTCGATGGCGAAGAAATCGTCGACTGCGTACCGGACATCGGTTACCACCACCGTGGTGCCGAGAAGATGGCCGAGCGTCAGTCCTGGCACAGCTTCATCCCGTACACCGACCGCATCGACTACCTCGGCGGCGTGATGAACAACCTGCCGTACGTGCTCTCGGTCGAGAAGCTGGCCGGCATCAAGGTCCCGGAGAAGGTCGACGTCATCCGCATCATGATGGCCGAGTTCTTCCGGATCACCAGCCACTTGCTGTTCCTGGGGACCTACATCCAGGACGTCGGCGCCATGACCCCGGTGTTCTTCACCTTCACCGACCGCCAGAAGGCGTACACGGTGATCGAAGCCATTACCGGTTTCCGTCTGCATCCGGCCTGGTACCGCATCGGTGGCGTCGCCCACGACCTGCCGCGCGGCTGGGACAAACTGGTGAAAGACTTCGTTGAATGGCTGCCGAAGCGCCTCGACGAATACACCAAGGCTGCCCTGCAGAACAGCATCCTCAAAGGCCGGACCATCGGCGTCGCGCAGTACAACACCAAAGAAGCCCTGGAATGGGGCGTCACCGGTGCCGGCCTGCGTTCGACCGGTTGCGACTTCGACCTGCGTAAAGCGCGCCCATACTCCGGCTACGAGAACTTCGAGTTCGAAGTACCGCTGGCCGCCAATGGCGATGCCTACGATCGCTGCATGGTCCGCGTCGAAGAGATGCGCCAGAGCATCAAGATCATCGACCAGTGCATGCGCAACATGCCGGAAGGCCCGTACAAGGCGGATCACCCGCTGACCACGCCGCCGCCGAAAGAACGCACGCTGCAGCACATCGAAACCCTGATCACGCACTTCCTGCAAGTTTCGTGGGGTCCGGTCATGCCGGCCAACGAATCCTTCCAGATGATCGAAGCGACCAAGGGCATCAACAGTTATTACCTGACGAGCGACGGCGGCACCATGAGCTACCGTACCCGGATCCGCACTCCGAGCTTCCCGCACCTGCAACAGATCCCTTCGGTGATCAAAGGCAGCATGGTCGCGGACTTGATTGCGTACCTGGGTAGTATCGACTTCGTTATGGCCGACGTGGACCGCTAAGCATGAACAGCACGCTTATCCAGACAGACCGTTTCACCTTGAGTGAAACCGAGCGCTCGGCCATCGAGCACGAGCTGCATCACTACGAAGACCCGCGCGCGGCGTCGATCGAAGCCCTGAAGATCGTTCAGAAGGAACGCGGCTGGGTGCCGGATGGCGCCCTGTACGCGATCGGCGAGATCCTCGGCATCCCGGCCAGCGACGTTGAAGGCGTGGCGACGTTCTACAGCCAGATCTTCCGTCAGCCGGTCGGCCGTCACATCATTCGCGTCTGCGACAGCATGGTCTGCTACATCGGCGGCCACGAGTCGGTGGTCAGCGAAATCCAGAACAATCTGGGCATCGGCCTGGGTCAGACCACCGCCGACGGTCGTTTCACCCTGCTGCCTGTCTGCTGCCTCGGCAACTGCGACAAGGCACCGGCGTTGATGATCGACGACGACACCTTTGGCGACGTGCAGCCTGCCGGCGTGGCCAAACTGCTCGAGGGCTACGTATGACCCTGACATCTTTCGGTCCCGCCAACCGCATCAAGCGTTCGGCCGAGACTCACCCGCTGACCTGGCGTCTGCGTGACGACGGCGAAGCCGTGTGGCTCGACGAATACCAGGCCAAGAACGGTTACGCCGCTGCGCGCAAGGCCTTCGCCGACATGGCCCAGGACGACATCGTCCAGACCGTGAAAGACGCCGGCCTCAAAGGTCGCGGCGGTGCAGGCTTCCCCACTGGCGTGAAGTGGGGCCTGATGCCCAAGGACGAATCCATCAACATCCGCTACCTGCTGTGCAACGCGGATGAAATGGAGCCGAACACCTGGAAAGACCGCATGCTGATGGAGCAACTGCCCCATCTGCTGATCGAAGGCATGCTGATCAGTGCCCGCGCGCTGAAAACCTACCGTGGCTACATCTTCCTGCGTGGCGAGTACACCACCGCCGCCAAGCACTTGAATCGTGCCGTGGAAGAAGCCAAGGCTGCGGGCCTGCTGGGCAAGAACATTCTGGGCAGCGGTTTCGATTTCGAACTGTTCGTCCACACCGGCGCCGGGCGTTACATCTGCGGTGAAGAAACCGCACTGATCAACTCCCTCGAAGGCCGCCGCGCCAACCCGCGCTCCAAGCCGCCCTTCCCTGCCGCCGTCGGCGTGTGGGGCAAGCCGACCTGCGTGAACAACGTGGAAACCCTGTGCAACGTGCCGGCGATCATTGCCGACGGCGTTGACTGGTACAAATCGTTGGCCCGCGAAGGCAGCGAAGACATGGGCACCAAGCTCATGGGCTTCTCCGGCAAGGTCAAGAATCCGGGGCTGTGGGAGCTGCCATTCGGCGTCACCGGTCGCGAGCTGTTCGAAGACTACGCCGGCGGCATGCGCGACGGTTACAAGCTCAAGGCTTGGCAGCCAGGTGGCGCCGGTACCGGTTTCCTGTTGCCGGAACACCTCGACGCACAGATGTACGCCGGCGGCATCGCCAAAGTGGGCACCCGGATGGGTACCGGCCTGGCGATGGCGGTGGACGACAGCGTCAACATGGTCTCCTTGCTGCGCAACATGGAGCAGTTCTTCGCTCGCGAATCCTGCGGCTTCTGCACCCCGTGCCGTGATGGCCTGCCATGGAGCGTCAAGCTCTTGATGGCCATCGAAGAAGGCCGTGGTCAGCCAGGCGACATCGAGACCCTGCTGGGTCTGGTCGGCTTCCTCGGCCCAGGCAAGACCTTCTGTGCTCACGCACCGGGTGCCGTGGAGCCGCTGGGCAGTGCCATCAAATACTTCCGTCCAGAGTTCGAAGCCGGTATCGCGCCTGCAAGCGCCGCCGTCCCGCCTCTGGCAAGGCCGATCGTAATCGGCGCGTAAACGCTTAAAAAGGCGAAGGGTCCGTGCCCTTCGCCTTTCGTCCGATGACGCCTTTCGGGGCTGACTGGATTCGGACGGATAACAAGATTCCATTAGCCACGCCCGCTGACACCGGGCCAACGAAGACCTTTGAACCATGGCCACTATCCACGTAGACGGCAAAGCGCTCGAAGTCGACGGGGCAGACAACCTGTTACAGGCATGTCTGTCGCTGGGCCTCGACATCCCTTATTTCTGCTGGCACCCCGCGCTTGGTAGCGTTGGGGCCTGCCGCCAGTGCGCGGTCAAGCAGTACACCGACGAGAACGACACCCGTGGTCGCATCGTCATGTCCTGCATGACCCCTGCCACCGACAACACCTGGATCTCCATCGACGATGAAGAATCCAAGGCGTTCCGCGCCAGTGTTGTCGAATGGCTGATGACCAACCACCCGCACGACTGCCCTGTGTGCGAAGAAGGCGGTCACTGCCACCTGCAAGACATGACGGTGATGACCGGCCACAACGAGCGCCGTTATCGATTCACCAAACGCACCCACCAGAACCAGCAACTGGGCCCGTTCATTTCCCACGAAATGAACCGCTGCATCGCCTGCTACCGCTGCGTGCGTTTCTACAAGGACTACGCCGGCGGCACCGACCTCGGTGTGTTCGGCGCCCACGACAACGTGTACTTCGGTCGCGTTGAAGACGGCACCCTCGAAAGCGAGTTCTCCGGCAACCTCACCGAGGTCTGCCCGACCGGTGTGTTCACCGACAAGACTCACTCCGAGCGCTACAACCGTAAATGGGACATGCAGTTCTCGCCGAGCATCTGCCATGGCTGCTCCAGCGGTTGCAACATTTCCCCGGGCGAGCGTTACGGCGAACTGCGTCGCATCGAAAACCGTTTCAACGGTTCGGTGAACCAGTACTTCCTGTGCGACCGTGGCCGTTTCGGTTATGGCTACGTCAACCGCACCGACCGTCCACGTCAGCCACTGCTGGCCGACGGCACCAAGCTGGGCCTGGATCAGGCGCTGGACAAGGCAGCCGATCTGCTGCGCGGGCGCAATATCGTCGGTATCGGTTCGCCGCGTGCCAGCCTCGAAAGCAACTACGCGCTGCGTGAACTGGTCGGCGCCGAGCATTTCTACTCCGGTATCGAAGCCTCCGAACTGGAGCGCATCCGTCTGGTCCTGCAAGTGCTCAAAGACAGCCCGCTGCCAGTGCCGAACATGCGCGACATCGAAGACCACGACGCCGTGTTCGTCCTCGGTGAAGACCTGACCCAGACCGCCGCCCGTATGGCGCTGTCCCTGCGTCAGTCGGTCAAGGGCAAAGCTGAAGACATGGCCGAGGCCATGCGCGTTCAGCCGTGGCTCGACGCCGCGGTGAAGAACATCGGTCAGCACGAACTGAACCCGCTGTTCATCGCCAGCCTGGCGGAAACCAAGCTCGACGACATCGCGGAAGAGTGCGTTCACGCCGCTCCGGACGATCTGGCGCGCATCGGCTTCGCTGTGGCCCACGCACTGGATGCCAGCGCACCGGCCGTTGAAGGTCTGGATGCTGAAGCACTGGAACTGGCCAAGCGCATTGCCGACGCCCTGCTCGCGGCCAAACGTCCGCTGATCATCGCCGGTACTTCGCTGGGTTCCAAAGCCTTGATCGAAGCGGCGGCGAACATCGCCAAAGCCCTGAAGCTGCGCGAGAAGAACGGTTCGATCAGCCTGATCGTGCCGGAAGCCAACAGCCTTGGCCTGGCCATGCTCGGTGGCGAATCGGTCGACGCGGCGCTGCAAGCCGTGATCGACGGCAAGGCCGACGCCATCGTCGTGCTGGAAAACGATCTGTACACCCGCACCTCGAAAGCCAAGGTCGATGCCGCGCTGAACGCTGCGAAAGCCGTGATCGTTGCCGACCACCAGAAAACCGCCACCACCGACCGCGCGCAACTGGTGCTGCCAGCGGCAAGCTTCGCTGAAGGCGACGGTACGCTGGTCAGCCAGGAAGGCCGCGCCCAGCGCTTCTTCCAGGTTTTCGATCCGCAATACATGGATGCGAGCATCCTGGTTCACGAAGGCTGGCGCTGGCTGCACGCCCTGCGCTCGACCCTGCTGAACCAGCCGATCGACTGGACGCAACTCGACCACGTCACCGCTGCCGTGGCGTCGAGCACCGAGCAACTGGCGCGTATCGTCGACGCCGCGCCGTCTGCCGCGTTCCGCATCAAGGGTCTGAAACTGGCGCGTGAGCCGCTGCGTTATTCCGGTCGCACCGCGATGCGCGCCGACATCAGCGTTCACGAACCGCGCACCCCGCAAGACAAAGACACCGCGTTCGCCTTCTCCATGGAAGGTTACTCGGGCTCGGCCGAACCGCGTCAGCAAGTGCCGTTCGCCTGGTCGCCGGGCTGGAACTCGCCGCAAGCCTGGAACAAGTTCCAGGATGAAGTCGGTGGTCACCTGCGTGCTGGCGACCCGGGCACCCGCCTGATCGAAAGCACCGGCGATTCGCTGAACTGGTTCGCCGCTGCTCCGCGCGCATTCAACCCGGCACCGGGTACCTGGCAGGCCGTGCCGTTCTACCACCTGTTCGGCAGCGACGAAAACTCGTCGAAAGCCGCACCGGTACAGGAACGCATCCCGGCTCCGTACGTGGCGCTGGCCAAATCCGAAGCGGATCGCCTGGGCGTCAACGACGGTGCTCTGCTGAGCCTGAACGTGGCCGGCCAGACCCTGCGTCTGCCGCTGCGCATCAATGAAGAACTGGGCGCTGGTCTGGTGGCCTTGCCTGCGGGCATCGCCGGCATTCCACCGGCATTCGCCGGCCTGTCCGTCGACGGTCTGCAGGAGGCAGCGCAATGACCTGGTTCACCCCTGAAGTGATCGATGTGATCCTGACGGTCATCAAAGCCATCGTGATTCTGCTGGCCGTCGTGGTCGCGGGCGCGTTGCTCAGCTTTGTCGAACGTCGCCTGCTGGGCTGGTGGCAGGACCGTTACGGTCCGAACCGCGTTGGCCCGTTCGGCATGTTCCAGATCGCCGCCGACATGCTGAAGATGTTCTTCAAGGAAGACTGGACTCCGCCGTTTGCCGACAAGGTGATTTTCACCCTGGCACCGGTGGTGGCCATGTCCGCCTTGCTGATCGCCTTTGCGATCATCCCGATCACCCCGACCTGGGGCGTCGCGGATCTGAACATCGGCCTGCTGTTCTTCTTCGCCATGGCCGGTCTGTCGGTCTACGCGGTGCTGTTCGCCGGCTGGTCGAGCAACAACAAGTTCGCCCTGCTCGGCAGCTTGCGTGCTTCGGCGCAGACCGTGTCCTACGAAGTGTTCATGGGCCTGGCCCTGATGGGCATCGTGGTGCAGGTCGGCTCGTTCAACATGCGCGACATCGTCGAGTACCAGGCGCAGAACCTGTGGTTCATCATTCCGCAGTTCTTCGGCTTCTGTACCTTCTTCATCGCTGGCGTCGCCGTGACTCACCGTCACCCGTTCGACCAGCCGGAAGCGGAACAGGAACTGGCAGACGGTTACCACATTGAATACGCCGGTATGAAATGGGGCATGTTCTTCGTCGGTGAATACATCGGCATCATCCTGATCTCGGCGCTGCTGGTCACCCTGTTCTTCGGTGGCTGGCACGGTCCGTTCGGCATCCTGCCGCAACTGTCCTTCGTCTGGTTCGCACTGAAGACCGCGTTCTTCATCATGCTGTTCATCCTGCTGCGCGCTTCCATCCCGCGTCCGCGTTATGACCAGGTGATGGATTTCAGCTGGAAATTCTGCCTGCCACTGACCCTGATCAATTTGCTGATAACCGCTGCGGTTGTGTTGTGGAACACACCTGCGGTTGCGGTTCAGTGAGGATTTGACCCATGTTCAAATATATTGGCGACATCGTTAAGGGTACCGGTACCCAGTTGCGCAGCCTGGTCATGGTCTTCGGCCATGGCTTCCGCAAGCGCGACACCCTGCAATACCCGGAAGAGCCGGTCTACCTGCCGCCACGCTACCGTGGTCGCATCGTCCTGACCCGTGACCCCGATGGCGAAGAGCGTTGCGTAGCCTGCAACCTGTGCGCCGTGGCTTGCCCGGTAGGTTGCATCTCGCTGCAGAAAGCTGAAACCGAAGACGGTCGCTGGTACCCGGACTTCTTCCGTATCAACTTCTCGCGCTGCATTTTCTGCGGTCTCTGCGAGGAAGCCTGTCCGACCACCGCAATCCAGCTGACTCCGGATTTCGAGATGGCCGAGTTCAAACGTCAGGACCTGGTGTACGAGAAAGAAGATCTTTTGATCTCCGGCCCCGGCAAAAACCCTGATTACAACTTCTATCGTGTTGCAGGTATGGCAATCGCTGGCAAGCCGAAAGGCTCTGCGCAGAACGAAGCCGAACCGATCAACGTGAAGAGCTTGCTGCCTTAAGGAAGAACGATGGAATTCGCTTTCTATTTCGCATCGGGTATCGCGGTGGTGTCCACGCTTCGTGTGGTCACCAACACCAACCCTGTGCACGCCCTGCTCTACCTGATCATCTCGTTGATCGCCGTGGCCATGACCTTCTTCGCACTCGGCGCACCGTTCGCCGGCGTGCTGGAAGTGATCGCCTACGCCGGCGCCATCATGGTGCTGTTCGTGTTCGTGGTGATGATGCTGAACCTGGGCCCGGCCTCGGTTCAACAGGAACGCACCTGGCTCAAGCCCGGTATCTGGGCCGGGCCGGTGATTCTCGCCGCCCTGCTGCTGGCCGAACTGCTGTATGTGCTGTTCGCTCACCAGAGCGGCCAGGCCATCGGCCACACCACCGTCGATGCAAAAGCCGTGGGCGTCAGCCTGTTCGGTCCGTATCTGCTGGTGGTCGAACTCGCCTCGATGCTGCTGCTCGCCGCAGCCGTCACGGCGTTCCATTTGGGCCGTAACGAGGCGAAGGAGTAAGACATGCCTGCTATCCCTCTCGAACATGGATTGGCCGTTGCCGGCATCCTGTTCTGCCTTGGTCTGGTCGGCCTGATGGTCCGCCGCAACATTTTGTTCGTGTTGATGAGTCTGGAAGTGATGATGAACGCCTCTGCCCTGGCCTTCATCGTTGCGGGCGCCCGCTGGGCGCAACCGGATGGACAGATCATGTTCATCCTGGTGATCAGCCTGGCAGCCGCCGAGGCCAGTATTGGCCTGGCGATCCTGCTGCAACTGTATCGCCGCTTCCACACGCTCGATATCGACGCTGCCAGTGAGATGCGCGGATGAACCTAATCTTTCTGACTTTTGTATTCCCTCTGATCGGTTTCCTGCTGCTGTCGTTCTCCCGTGGACGCTGGTCGGAAAACCTCTCGGCGCTGATCGGCGTGGGTTCCATTGGCTTGTCGGCGATTGTTGCCGCCTACGTCATCTGGCAATTCAACGTCGCGCCGCCCGAGGGCGGTCACTACACCCTGGTGCTGTGGAAGTGGATGGCGGTCGAAGGCTTCAAGCCTGACTTCGCCCTCTACATCGATGGCCTGTCGATCACCATGCTCGGCGTGGTGGTGGGCGTGGGTTTCCTGATCCACCTGTTCGCGTCCTGGTACATGCGCGGCGAAGCGGGCTACTCGCGCTTCTTCTCGTACACCAACCTGTTTATCGCCAGCATGCTGTTCCTGGTACTCGGCGATAACCTGTTGTTCCTGTACTTCGGCTGGGAAGGCGTGGGCCTGTGCTCGTACCTGTTGATCGGTTTCTACTACAGCAACCGCAACAACGGTAACGCCGCACTCAAGGCCTTCATCGTGACCCGGATCGGCGACGTGTTCATGGCCATCGGCCTGTTCATCCTGTTCCAGCAAGTGGGCACGCTGAACATCCAGGAACTGCTGGTGCTGGCACCACAGAAATTCCAGGTCGGTGACTTCTGGATCACCCTGGCGACTCTGATGCTGCTGGGTGGCGCGGTCGGTAAATCGGCGCAACTGCCACTGCAAACCTGGCTCGCGGACGCGATGGCCGGTCCGACCCCGGTGTCGGCACTGATCCACGCTGCAACCATGGTAACTGCCGGTGTCTACCTGATTGCCCGTACCCACGGTCTGTTCACCCTGGCGCCGGAAATCCTGCACCTGGTCGGCATCGTCGGTGGTGTGACTCTGGTACTGGCCGGTTTCGCCGCACTGGTACAGACCGACATCAAACGTATCCTCGCCTACTCGACCATGAGCCAGATCGGCTACATGTTCCTGGCGCTGGGCGTGGGTGCCTGGGATGGCGCGATTTTCCACCTGATGACCCACGCCTTCTTCAAGGCCCTGCTGTTCCTTGCCTCCGGCGCGGTGATCGTTGCCTGCCACCACGAGCAGAACATCTTCAAGATGGGCGGTCTGTGGAAAAAGCTGCCACTGGCCTACGCCAGCTTCATCGTCGGTGGTGCTGCACTGGCCGCCCTGCCACTGGTCACCGCCGGTTTCTACTCCAAGGACGAAATCCTTTGGGAAGCGTTCGCCAGCGGCAACCACGGTCTGCTTTACGCCGGTCTGGTCGGTGCGTTCATGACTTCGCTGTACACCTTCCGCCTGATCTTCATCACGTTCCACGGTGAAGCCAAGACCGAAGCCCACGCCGGTCACGGCATCTCTCACTGGCTGCCACTGTCGGTGCTGATCGTACTGTCGACGTTCGTCGGCGCCATGATCGTTCCACCGCTGCACGGCGTACTGCCTGAGAGCGTTGGCCATGCCGGTGGTGAAGCCAAGCACAGTCTGGAAATCGCTTCGGGCGCCATCGCCCTGGCCGGTATCCTGCTGGCGGCCCTGCTGTTCCTCGGCAAGCGTCGCTTCGTGACCGCGATCGCCAACAGCGGCGTCGGCCGTTTCCTTTCAGCCTGGTGGTTCGCTGCCTGGGGCTTCGACTGGATCTACGACAAACTGTTCGTCAAGCCGTACCTTGCGATCAGCCATGTACTGCGCAGAGACCCGCTCGACCAGACCATCGGTCTGATCCCGCGTATGGCCAAAGGCGGTCACACCGCCCTGAGCCGCACCGAGACCGGTCAACTGCGTTGGTATGCCGCCTCGATGGCTGCTGGTGCCGTGCTGGTAATCGGCGCCATCGTGCTGGTAGCGGTCTGATATGAACCTTGCGAATTTGCGAAAGGAAACGAGCCCGTCATGATTCTGCCTTGGCTAATCCTGATCCCCTTCATCGGCGGCCTGCTGTGCTGGATGGGTGAGCGCTTCGGCGCTACCCTCCCCCGCTGGATTGCGCTGTTGACCATGACCCTGGAACTCGCCCTCGGCCTCTGGCTGTGGGCCCACGGTGACTATTCATTTGCTCCGGCGCCTGGCGCCGATCCGACCTGGGCGCTCGAGTTCAAGCACGTCTGGATCCAGCGCTTCGGCATCAACGTGCACCTGGCCCTCGACGGCCTGTCGCTGTTGATGATCCTGCTGACCGGCCTGCTGGGTATCCTCTCGGTACTCTGCTCGTGGAAAGAGATTCAACGTCACGTTGGCTTCTTCCACCTGAACCTGATGTGGATCCTGGGCGGCGTGGTCGGCGTGTTCCTCGCCCTCGACCTGTTCATGTTCTTCTTCTTCTGGGAAATGATGCTGGTGCCGATGTACTTCCTCATCGCGCTCTGGGGTCACAGTTCTTCGGACGGCAAGAAAACCCGGATCTACGCAGCAACCAAGTTCTTCATCTTCACTCAGGCTTCCGGCCTGATCATGCTGGTGGCGATCCTCGGTCTGGTGCTGGTCAACTTCAACAACACTGGCGTGATTACCTTCAACTACGCCGACCTGTTGAAGACCAAGATGTCGATGACCACCGAGTACATTCTGATGCTCGGCTTCTTCATCGCCTTCGCGGTCAAGCTGCCAGTCGTACCGTTCCACTCGTGGTTGCCTGACGCGCACGCCCAGGCGCCGACTGCCGGTTCCGTCGACCTCGCCGGTATCCTGCTGAAAACCGCGGCCTACGGTCTGCTGCGTTTCGCCCTGCCGCTGTTCCCGAATGCTTCGGCCGAGTTCGCGCCGATCGCCATGACCCTCGGTCTGATCGGGATCTTCTACGGTGCGTTCCTCGCGTTCGCGCAAACCGACATCAAGCGTCTGATCGCCTTCTCGTCCGTTTCCCACATGGGCTTCGTGTTGATCGGCATCTACTCCGGCAGCCAACTGGCGCTGCAAGGTGCAGTGATCCAGATGCTGGCGCACGGTCTGTCGGCCGCGGCACTGTTTATCCTCAGCGGTCAGCTGTACGAGCGTCTGCACACCCGTGACATGCGTGAGATGGGCGGTCTGTGGTCGCGTATCGCTTACCTGCCGGCGATCAGCCTGTTCTTCGCCGCCGCCTCGCTGGGTCTGCCGGGTACCGGTAACTTCGTCGGCGAGTTCCTGATCCTGATCGGTACGTTCGCCAGTGCGCCATGGATCACCGCGATTGCCACCTCCGGTCTGGTGTTCGGTTCGGTCTACTCGCTGATCATGATCCACCGTGCCTACTTCGGTCCGTCGAAATCGGATTCGATCCTGCACGGCATGGACGGTCGCGAACTGATCATGGTGCTGGGCCTTGCGGTGCTGCTGATTTACCTCGGCGTCTACCCGCAACCGTTCCTCGACACTTCCGCCGCCACGATGCATGGCGTGCAGCAGTGGCTCGGCACCGCCTTCACTCAACTCGCTTCGGCCCGGTAAGAGCGCTATGGAATTCACGATTCAACACTTTATTGCGCTTGCGCCACTGTTGATCACCAGCCTCACCATTATCGTGGTGATGCTGGCAATCGCCTGGCGCCGCAACCACTCGCAGACCTTCCTGATCTCGGTCGCCGGTCTGAACCTGGCCCTGCTGTCGATCCTGCCAGCCCTGAAAGTCGCGCCTCTGGCTGTGACTCCTTTGCTGCAAGTCGACACCTTCGCCTGCCTGTACATGGCGCTGATCCTGGTCGCCACCCTCGCCTGTGTGACCCTCGCCCACGCCTACCTCGGCGATGGCGGTTCGGGTTACCCGGGCAACCGTGAAGAACTGTACCTGCTGATCCTGATGGCCGCCGCCGGTGGTCTGGTTCTGGTCAGCGCGCAGCACCTGGCCGGTTTGTTCATCGGTCTGGAACTGCTGTCGGTGCCGGTCTACGGTCTGGTGGCTTACGCCTTCTTCAACAAGCGTTCGCTGGAAGCCGGCATCAAGTACATGGTGCTGTCGGCGGCCGGTTCCGCGTTCCTGTTGTTCGGCATGGCCCTGCTCTACGCTGACGCCGGCACCCTGAGCTTCAACGGTATCGGTCAGGCACTGGCTACCACCAACCTGCCGAGCTCGCTGGCGCAGTTGGGTCTGGGCATGATGCTGATCGGTCTGGCATTCAAGCTGTCGTTGGTACCGTTCCACCTGTGGACCCCGGACGTGTACGAAGGTGCTCCGGCGCCAGTCGCCGCGTTCCTCGCCACGGCGTCGAAGGTTGCCGTGTTCGCGGTGATGGTGCGTCTGTTCCAGATCTCCCCTGCTGCCAGAGCAGCGGCGTGCTGAGCGACGTACTGAGCGTGATCGCCGTCGCCTCGATCCTGTTCGGTAACCTGCTGGCCCTGACCCAGAGCAACCTCAAGCGTCTGCTCGGTTACTCGTCCATCGCGCACTTCGGCTACCTGCTGATTGCCCTGGGTGGCGAGCAAGGGTCTGGCGGTGGAAGCCATCGGCGTGTATCTGGTGACTTATGTGATCACCAGCCTTGGCGCCTTCGGCGTGATCACCCTGATGTCCTCGCCGTACAACGGCCGTGACGCCGACGCGCTGTACGAGTACCGCGGCCTGTTCTGGCGCCGTCCGTACCTGACCGCCGTGCTGACCGTGATGATGCTGTCCCTGGCCGGTATTCCGCTGACCGCTGGCTTCATCGGCAAGTTCTACATCATCGCCACCGGTGTCGAGTCGCACCAATGGTGGCTGGTCGGTTCGCTGGTACTGGGCAGCGCCATCGGCGTGTTCTACTACCTGCGCGTGATGGTCACCCTGTACCTGATCGAACCGAACCTGCGCCGCCACGACGCCCAACTGCACTGGGAACAGAAGGCAGGCGGCGTGATGCTGTTGGCCATCGCCCTGGTCGCGTTCTTCCTCGGTGTGTACCCGCAGCCATTGCTGACTCTGGTTCAGCAGGCGGGTCTGGCGGGCTGATTGCTCGGCTGGCTACAAGTGAAAACGGCACCTTCGGGTGCCGTTTTTGTTTTACAGATTCCATGTAGCAACAAATAACCTGTGGCGAGGGAGCTTGCTCCCGTCAGGACGCGAAGCGGCCCCGCTGTTCAACTGAGAAGCGGGGCCCGCTACGCAGTCCAGCGGGAGCAAGCTCCCTCGCCCCAATGGCATCACAGTTTCTTCACCATCGGCACGCACGCCAGTTGCAGACCAGAAGGCGATTGATAAATTGCACTCCCCTCCCCAATGTAACCGCAGCGCCGGTAAAAATCGACAGCGTTCAATGTCGCGTCCAGACACACCTCTGCCAGCCCCAGCTCCCGCGCCAGATCTTCGAGAAAGAACAGAACACGCTTGCCCAGCCCACGCTGCATGAAATCCGGGCGGATGAAGATTGCGCCGATTTCATGCTGCTCCAGATCAAGCATTCCAGTTGCTACAGGTTCACCCTCAGTGCAGACCAGATAGAAATGCTTTTCCATCAGCGTGTCGTAGCCGTCTTCGGCCGCTCCTTTGGTCCAGTCGAGCATTTGCTGCTGGCTGTAGGCACCGATGCATTGGTGCCGGATGGCCAGTCGCCGAATGTCGAACGCGATCTGCGCATCGTCCGGGGTAGCTCTTCTGATGTCGAACATTTCTCTCTCCTTGAGGTATGTGCGGACGGAGCATGAAAAAGCCCCGTCCATTTCTGGCGGGGCTTTGGGTACACGTCAAATGACAAACACGTATGACCTTATGGCCCGCCGGAAGCGGTCATGGAGGAGCACATCATTGTCATTCGAAGTCGGGTAGTCATGGGGGGATAGTGCTGTGGATTGTTCCGACATGTCAATTGTGAAGCCTCCTCTCTACTCAATCGAATGTTCTCACCACACTCGCCGATTCGTCCTACAGGTGTTTTTACGACCGGCGTCTACCGTTCAAAAAGGGACGAAAAGGACGGCCTGAAGGCCTTGACCGATTCGATTATCGAGACAACACTATACGTAGGTAGCGTACAGAACATGGATGCTCTATTTATCGAATTGCCTGTGTTTCAGAAGCACCGAGACGACTATCTGGATGACGATCTGTTTCGCAGCTTTCAATTGGAGTTGCTGAAAAATCCGGAAGCGGGCGATCTCATCGAGGACACAGGCGGGCTTCGTAAAATTCGCTTCAGCGACCAACGAAGAGGGAAAGGCAAGCGCAGCGGATTACGAGTGATTTATTACTGGTGGTCAGGCTTCGATCAGTTCTGGCTCTTTACCGTCTTCAACAAAAACGAGCAGGACGATTTGACGCCTGCCCAGAAAAAGCTTTTCAGAAAAACACTGGATAGAGAACTCAACGCGAGAAGCCACTATGAAACGTGACATTTTTTCCGAACTGATGGATGGACTGGAAGCACTGGCCGATGAACGCCAAGGCAAAATCACCTTGCGTACCCATAAGGTTCAGCTGCCAAAACTGATGCCGATCACTGCTGAGGAAGTGATAGCCATCCGTCAGCAACTTAATCTTTCCCGGTCAGTTTTCGCGATGTATCTACGCACCAATACGCGAACGCTCGAGAACTGGGAGCAAGGACGAGCTACGCCCAATGCTCAGGCCACAACCCTGATCCGTCTGGTCGAGCGTTTTCCACAGACAATCGAACAACTCGCAGCCCTGACCTGACACGGGGTTTTGATTCCAGCCACATGACGAAATTGTAATTCCCCCCTCACCTTGGCGTTATCCGCAGCTTGCAACGATGTGACCCGGCGACCAATGCCGGCGGGCCCTGCCCCGTCGAACAATAAAACCACGCCGACGCACGTTCCCGTTCTGCCGAACCCAAGGAGTGTTTGATGGTTAACAATACAAAAATGTCGATGGCCGCTTTAGCGGTGGTGGTCGGCTCCGGGCCGTCCATGGTGTTTGCAGAAGACAAGCCCGAAGGCTTTGTCGAAGGCAGCAGCCTGACGGTGCTCAACCGCAACTTCTACTTCAATCGTGATCATCGCAACGGCCAGTCCAGCCCCACCGGCAACGGTTATTCCGAAGCCTGGGCGCATGCGGTGATCAGCAAGTTCGAATCCGGTTTCACCCAAGGCACCGTCGGGGTCGGTGTCGACGCATTTGCCATGCTCGGCTTGAAACTCGACACCGGTGACGGCCGCAACGGCGGGCGCAGTTCGTTCGATGTGCTGCCGGTCAACCGTGACGGCCAGGCGCGGGATGAATACACCAAGATCGGTGGCGCCGCCAAAGTGCGGGCCTTCGATACCGTGGTCAAGGTCGGTGATGTGTTCCCGGCCAACCCGGTGGTGGCCGCAGGTGATTCGCGCCTGCTGCCGGAAAGCTTTCGCGGTGTGACGGCGACCAACACCAGCATCGACGGTCTGTCGATTCAGGGCGGTCGTTTGCATGCGATGAGCCAACCGGTGTCCAGCGACATGCGCGAAAATTTCGCCACGTTCTACGCCGGCCCGGTCAATTCGCCGTGGATCGCTTATGGCGGCGGCGACTACGTGCTTAACAAGAACCTCAGTTTCAGCCTGTATTCCAGTCGCCTCAAGGACACCTGGAACCAGTATTACGCCGGCACCGCCTGGACCTATCCACTGTCGGACGAGTTGTCGTTGTTCGGCGGCCTGAACTATTACAAGGCGGTCGACGAAGGCAAGCAACTGCTCGGCCAATTCGACAACAACATCTGGAGCGGCCGCGTCGGCGTGAAGCTCGGCGCCCATTCCGTCGCCCTCTCCCATCAGCGCAACAACGGCAACGACGACTTCGATTACCTGCGCCAGTCCGACTCGATCTTCCTCGATAACTCGATCCAGTACAGCGACTTCAACTCGCCGAAGGAACGTTCGTGGATGGTGCGCTACGACCTCGACATGAGCACTTACGGCGTACCCGGTCTGTCGTTCATGACCCGTTACGCACGTGGCACCGACGCCGACTATTCCAACGCCAACGCCGTGTACATGCGCCGCGATGCCGAAGGCAATCCGCTGACCGACCAGAAGCGCTGGGAGCGCGACATCGAAGTCAAATACGTGGTGCAGAGCGGTTCGATGAAAGACCTGTCGCTGCGTTTGCGCCAGGCCACCACCCGCGCCACGGCGTTCGAGTCAGACCTGGATGAAGTGCGGGTGATCGTCGAGTACCCGCTGGCGATTCTCTGAGTTTCCCGAGCAATACCATTCACCTTTAGAAGCTCCTTGCTCCTTTGGTCAGAGGTGAATTTTTTGGCGTCCTTCGGGGCGCCTTTTTTTGCGCTGAATAAACTCATCGTTTTCTTGACCGAACCGCAAGCCACCTGCCATCTTCGCCTGCGCTGACCAACAAGAATAACGAGGGACCGATGAGTAGCCGTAAGAACCTGGAAATCGAGTACTTGCGAGGGGCTGCTGTGGCCATGACCTTCTTGTGCCATGTCACCATGATGCTGCCGTTCCATACCGATACGCTGCTGAGAATATTCTCGATTTTCATGCCCTGGACCGGTGTCGACCTGTTCTTCTGCATTTCCGGTTTCGTGGTCAGCAAGGCCTATCTGGACCATTTCGACCAACAGCGCGCCCAAGGTCAGTCCGGTCTGGCAACTGCATGTTTCTGGCTGCGCCGCGCCTATCGTCTGCTGCCCACAGCATGGCTCTGGATACTCATTCCGCTGTTGTTTTCCGTTATTTTCAACCAATCGAATGCCTTTGGTTCGTGGTACGACAATTTGCGCAGTTTCACCGCCGTCGCGACCTTCAGCGGCAACCTGGCGATGCATTACAACTCGCTGCTGGGCCCTAGCCCTCAATACTGGAGCCTGGCGCTCGAAGAGCAGTTTTACTTCGTATTTCCTTTTTTTCTGCTGTTTGTCACGGCCCCGCGTTGGCGGATCATTGCCCTGTTCGCACTGATTGCGTTGCAGTTCGGTATCGACAGAAATCCTTACGGCCAACCCGCGAGCATCCTCACGCACTTCCGTCTGGATGCAATGCTCTGGGGAATTCTCCTGTGCCTGTTCACCCGTACCCGCCTCTATCGGCAGATAGAACCGGTCGGTCTGGGTCAGGGGACGATCAAACCGCTGCTTTGCACGCTGTTCCTGCTATACATGCTGGGTTCTGTCGCCATCCAGCTGATTGCCATGCCCATTGCTGTCGGCATCGTCGCGATGGTCGCGGTATTGATTGTCTGGCTGGCGAGTTATCAGAAGGGCTATATCTACTGCCCGGCGTTCATGCGCGGTCTCATGCAATGGCTTGGCTCACGGTCGTATGGGCTCTACGTGATCCACGTGTTCACCAACCACCTGAGTACAGAGGTCTGGACGCGTGTTGCCGCCAACCAAGGCGTGCCGCTGGATGGGCGTTTCACCCTTGAGCTGTTACTGACGTCGGTGGGTCTGCTGGTGCTGCTGAGCGAACTCAACTACCGCTTTATCGAAACGCCTCTGCGTCTGCGCGGCGCCGAGATTGCCCGACGCAAGTTGAACCAGGAAGCGTCTCCGCTCCCGGCCGTTGTGGATGTCGAGCCTTTGCCGACCAAGTAACCCTCCTTGAACACACAGGCTAGAGAGCTGACATACGAAGGACAACCTGAAAACATTGTGGGAAGGTTCTGCTTTTCCCACACAACTTTTAAATGCAGCTCCGGGGATCAGGTGTTGGTTAGCCACCACTGTTGCGGCACACGCCGGCCACGCTGTATCTGAGGGTGTTGAGTTGCCCTTGCGAGTCTTCGTAGGTCATAGCGGTAGGCACCACCGAGCAGGCAGGCTGCGGCTTCACCACGCTGACGATTTTCACCACGTCGAGCTTCATGCCGTATTCGTATTCCTTGACCACCGGCGCCGCTGTGCCGCGCTCGGCTGCGTATTGCTCCATGGCTTTGGCGTTGGCGCTGAAAGCACGTTCGAAAGTGCGATCGCCGCCGCCTTCAGCCAGTGCATTTACCGACATCGCCATGACGCCGGCGAAGGTCATCCATTTGATCAACTGCATGTTTACTCCTCCGTAAAAAAGCCCGGCATCGGCACACGACAACGGGCTTGTTCCAGTGCGCCGGGCTTACAGGTCTTTGGTCTTGTCGTCTTTCTTCTCGTTGACGACGACCGGGTCGCGGGCCTGTTCCTTGGTCACGAACAGCTCCACGGCGCGATCATTGGCGGTCATCATCCGGTCGAACGTGCGGTCACCGCCGCCTTCGGCCATGGCCAGGGACGACAGCATCAGGGCGGCTGCGAAGGTGCTCAGTTGGGCGAATTTCATGGTTGATTCCTCGTTTAAGTAGCTGACGGGATCAAGGTAACAAGGCGCACCTTTCGTGACGGTGGCGGGGGAATTACATATCCGTTATCTGCCGGATCAGTGCACGGAACCCATGTGGGAGCGGGCTTGCTCGCGAAAGCGGTGTGTCATCCAACATTGATGTCGACTGACACGGCCTCTTCGCGAGCAAGCCCGCTCCCACAGGAGATCACCTACTCAGACGGTACGGTGTCCTCATCCCGGCGATGGGCGATCTGGTACAGCGCGGGCAATATCAGCAGCGTGAGAATGGTCGAGGACAGGATTCCGCCGATCACCACCGTCGCCAACGGGCGCTGCACTTCCGCACCCGTGCCGGTCGCCAGCGCCATCGGGATAAAGCCTAACGACGCCACCAGCGCGGTCATCAACACCGGCCGCAAACGCGTCAGCGCACCTTCGTGGATCGCATCGGATAGAGAACGCCCTTCCTCGCGCAAATTACGAATAAACGCAATCATCACCAAGCCGTTCAACACCGCCACACCGGACAACGCAATAAACCCGACACCCGCCGAAATCGACAACGGAATATCCCGCAGCCACAGCGCCATCACCCCGCCGGTCAAGGCAAACGGAATCCCGGTAAACACCAGCAAGCCGTCCTTCAGATTGTTGAACATCATGAACAGCAATCCGAACACCAGCAGCAACGCCACCGGCACCACGATCTGCAAGCGCTTGGCCGCCGACTGCAGTTGCTCGAACTGCCCGCCCCAACTGGTCCAGTAACCGGCCGGCACCTGCACCTCGCGCTCGATCAGCGCACCGGCCTCGCTGACGAACGAGCCGATATCGCGCCCGCGCACGTTGGCGCTGACGATCACCAGGCGCTTGCCGTTTTCGCGGCTGACCTGATTCGGCCCGAGCACCAGATCGAGGCTGGCGACGTCTTTCAGCGCGATAAACCCGACCTGATTCGCCGCACCGCTCAGCGCCGGCACCGGAATCAGCAACGCCGACAAGCCGTCGATGTCCTTGCGCATCGCGTCGGACAAGCGCACCACCATGTCGAAGCGCCGATCACCCTCGTACAAAGTGCCAGCCTGCCGTCCCCCCACTGCGACGGCGATGGTGTCCTGCACATCGCCAACGTTGAGGCCATAACGCGCCGCCTTGTCGCGATCGATGTTGATGGTCAGCACCGGCAGCCCGGTGGTCTGCTCGACCTTCACTTCAGAGGCGCCATTGACCTTCTGCATCGCCGCCGCGATCTTCGCCGCCGTGGCGTTGAGCACGTCCATGTCATCGCCAAACACCTTCACCGCAACATCGCTGCGCACACCGGAGATCAGTTCGTTGAAGCGCAACTGGATCGGCTGCGACAGTTCATAGTTGCTACCCGGCAACGTCGCGGCGGCTTGTTGCAACTCGGCCATCAGTGTTTCGCGGGACTTGTTCGGGTCTGGCCATTGATCCTTCGGTTTGAGCATCACGTAGCTGTCAGAGATGTTCGGCGGCATCGGATCGGAGGCGATTTCCGCCGTACCGGTGCGGGCGAACACCCTTTCAACCTCCGGCACTTTGGCCAGGATCAGCGTTTCCAGCCGCTGCTGCATGTCCACCGATTGCGTCAGGCTGGTGCCCGGCACGCGCAGCGCTTGCAGGGCAAAATCCCCCTCACTGAGGCTCGGTACAAACTCGCTGCCCATGCGGCTGGTGAGCACGCCGCTGAGCACGATCACGCCCAACGCCGCGCCCCACGGCCACCGTGCGATGGGCCATGACCCAGGCCAGCGCCGGCGCATACACCCGACGTGCACCGCGCATCACCACGCCCTCTTCTTCCTTGACCTTGCCGGTGACGAACAGCGCAATCGCTGCCGGCACAAAGGTCACCGACAGCAGCATCGCACCGAGCAAAGCGATGACCACGGTGAACGCCATCGGGTGGAACATTTTCCCTTCGACGCCGCTCAGGGCGAAGATCGGCAGGTACACCACCATGATGATCAACTGGCCGAAAATCAGCGGTCGGCGCGCCTCCTTCGCCGCGGCAAAGACCTCCTTGAAACGCTCGGCGCGGGTCAACAAACGGCCGTGATGCTGCTGCGCATGCGCCAGACGACGCAGGGTGTTTTCGACGATCACCACCGCGCCGTCGACGATGATCCCGAAGTCCAGCGCGCCGAGGCTCATCAGGTTGGCACTGACCTTGTTGCTGAACATCCCGGTGAAGGTGAACAGCATCGACAGCGGAATCACCATTGCCGTGATCAGCGCGGCGCGGATGTTGCCGAGGAACAGGAACAGAATCGCGATCACCAGAATCGCGCCTTCGATCAGGTTCTTTTTCACTGTGGCGATGGCTTTGTCGACCAGGTGCGTGCGGTCATAGACCGGCACGGCGATCACGCCTTGCGGCAGGGATTTATTGATCTGTTCCAGCTTGCTGGCCACCGCTTGCGAAACGGTGCGGCTGTTTTCGCCGATCAGCATGAACACCGTACCCAGCACCACTTCGCGACCGTTTTCGGTGGCCGCACCGCTGCGCAGTTCGCGGCCGATTTCCACCGTGGCGACGTTCTTCACCCGGATCGGCGTGCCGTCGACATTGGCCATGACGATGTTGGCGATGTCCTCGGTGCTCGCCACTTGCCCCGGCGCGCGGATCAGCAATTGCTCGCCGCTGCGCTCGATATACCCGGCGCCGACGTTGGCGTTGTTGCGCTCCAGCGCGGTGATCAGATCGGTGAGCGTGAGCTTGTACGCGGCGAGGCGTTTCGGGTCCGGCGCGATCTGATAATCCTTGGCAAACCCACCGATGGTGTTGATCTCGGCGACGCCCGGTACGTTGCGCAATTGCGGCTTGATGATCCAGTCCTGAATCACCCGCAGATCGGTCGGCGTGTAGGTTGTGCCGTCGTCCTTCAACGCGCCCTCCTGGGCTTCCACCGTCCATAAAAAGATCTCACCGAGACCGGTGGAAATCGGCCCCATCACCGCTTCCGCGCCTTCGGGCAATTGCTCCCTGGCGATCTGCAGACGCTCGTTGACCAGTTGGCGAGCGAAAAACAGGTCGGTGCCGTCCTTGAAGATCACCGTAACCTGCGACAACCCGGAGCGCGACAGCGAACGGGTCTGCTCCAGCGCCGGCAAACCGGCCATCGCGGTTTCAATCGGGAAAGTGATGCGCTGCTCGGTTTCCAGCGGCGAGAACCCGGCGGCGCCGGTGTTGATCTGCACCTGGACGTTGGTGATGTCGGGCACGGCGTCGATCGGCAGC
The DNA here is from genome assembly GCF_004526365.1 of Pseudomonas sp. S150. Taxonomy (NCBI): domain Bacteria; kingdom Pseudomonadati; phylum Pseudomonadota; class Gammaproteobacteria; order Pseudomonadales; family Pseudomonadaceae; genus Pseudomonas; species Pseudomonas sp. S150. The sequence continues at coordinate 2,952,545 of NZ_CP038207.1, read as the reverse complement.
TTTTGATAACTGGCGACGCCGAGGCCGGCCATGAGCAGAACGGCGAGCAGCACGATGATGCGCTGCTCGATGGCAAACTGGATCAGGCGTTCGAACATGGTGACCTTCCAGAATTAATGACTGTGCTCGGCTGAGGCTTTGCCCAGCTCCGACTTGAGGACGAAGCTGCCGGCGCTGGCGACTTGCACGCCCGGTTCCAGCCCTTGAGTGACTTCCACGTGGCCGGCGGCACGGCTGCCCAGTTCCACCGCCTGCGCCTTGAAGCCGTCGTCGGTACGCACGAACACCGTGGGTTTGTCCTCGACGGTCTGGATCGCGGTTTCCGGCACGGCGACTTTGGCCTGGCGGCTCTCGGTGGCGACCCGCGCGGTGACGAACAGCCCCGGGCGCCACGAGCCTTTAGGGTTTTCCACGGTCACGCGCACGGTCGCGGTGCGGGTCTGTTCGCCGAGCAGGCTGCCGACGTACGCCACGCTGCCGGTCACTTCGGCCTTTAACTCAGGCGCGCTGACAGTCACCGGTTTGCCCACCTGCACTTTGGACAGATCCTTGGGCGAGACACCGAACGTGACCCACACCCGCGACAGATCCGAGAGGGTGAAAGCCGCGGTGGTCTCATCGACCACCTCCCCCGGCGTCAGGTGTTTTTCCACCACCACACCGTCGAACGGTGCGCGCAGTTCGTAGCGATTGCCGCCGGTGGCGACCACGCTGCCGCTGAGCACGCTGATTTTCTGTCGGGCGTTGTTCATGGCGATTACCGCTTCTTCCAGCGCCTGCCTGGCCTGGAGGAAATCCTGCTCGGCGGAGATCTTGTCCTGCCAGAGCTTTTTTTCGCGTTCGTAGGTGGTGCGCGCCAACGCCAAGCGACGTTGCGCGGCGGCCTGTTCACTGCGCTGATCGGAGATTTGCTGACTGGCGATCACCGCTAGCAACTGGCCCTTTTTCACCGGTTGCCCGAGGTTGACCGCCACCGACTCGACCACCCCCGGCACGCGCGGCACGACGTGTGCCGTGCGGTCCTCGTCGAAGCGCACTTCGCCGGGAAACGACAAGCCGAGACTGATGCTTTGCGCCCGCGCCTCGGCCAGTTGAATGCCTGCGGCGGCGATCTGCTCGGCGCTCAATTCGATGTGGCCTTGTTCGGCATGTTCGCCTTCGGCGGCAGCGCCCTCCTCGGCGTGATCGGCGTGTTCGGAGGCCTCATCAGCATGCGCGTCGATATTTGAATTGGCCGGCCACATCGAACCGAGGCCAATGCCCAGCGCCAAGGTCGCCACCGCGACCACCATCAGTTTTTTATCCATGGAAACTCCTCTGCGCCGTGCCATCGCGCAGTTGTCTGAAAAGTGAAATTCAAGGGCTGACGCTGAGGTCGCCGTAGATCCGTTCGAGGCGCACGCGGGCGTCGGTCGCCTCGCTGACGGCCTGGATGTATTGGCTGCGCGCAGCGATCAGGGTGCGTTGGGCATCGAGTACGTCGAGGAAACCGAACTTGCCCATTTCGAAACCGCGCGTGGCGCTGTCCACTGCGCTTTGTGCGGCGGGCAGGATGGTCTGGTTGAACGCGTTGACTTCGCCGTTGGCGGTCTGCCATTGCTCAAGGCTGGTCTGGACTTCGGTGCGCAAACGCAGCTCGGTGGCGTTGCGCAGATCCCGCGCCTGATCGCTGCGCCGTGCGGCGGCGAGCACGTTGCCCTGATTGCGGTTGAACAGCGGAATCGGCATCGACAGCCCGACCACGTTGACTCGCTCACGCTCGGTTTCGCTGTACTGGCTGCCGATGCTCACGGTCAGGTCGGGAATGCGCTGGGACTTTTCCAGGCCCAACGAGGCTTCGCGCTGATCGATCTGCAGCTTCGCCAGACGCAGCTCGGCAGTCTGGTTCAGACGCTCAAGCAAACGGCCGGGCGGCGGCAGCGTGGCGAGGTTCTGTGTGCCGGGTTGCACGTTGGTCGAAGTCGGCAACGGTGCGCCCATGACCTGCGCCAGTTGCTGATAGGCGTTGGCCTGATCGCGCTCGGCGCGGCTCACCTCCAGGCGCACTTCCGAGAGCTGCACTTGCGCCCGCGTGCCTTCGACCGGCGACGATTTACCGGCCTCGATCCGCCCCTGAGCAACGCGCACACCGTGCTCGGCCAGTTGCAGTGACTGGCGCGACAGCTGCAAGCGTTGCTGCGCGGTTTGCGCGCTGTTGAACGCCTGAATCACATCGGCGCGCAAGGCATTGCGCTTGCGCTCCAGTTCGATACCGGCAGCGTCCTGCGCCCGGCTGGCAACATCGATCCGCGCTGCGCGTTTGCCGCCCAGCTCAATCGGCTGGCTGAGCATCACCGTGGTGGTGCGCGAGTTGCGCCGGGTGTCTTCGGCCTCCCACGACACCTCGGGATTGGGGATCAGCCCGGCCTGCTGGCGATCGCCCTCGGCAATACCGATTTCCCATTGCGCAGCAGCGAGATCGGGGTTGTCGGCGAAGGCACTTTGCAGCGCCTGATCCAGTGTCAGGGTCGATGCGCTGGCCAGGCTGCTGCACGCCAGCAACAAGAGGCCGCTGGCGGTTTTGTTCAGGCGTGATCGCGCCGTCAGTTCAATTAAACCGGGCAATGGAGGGCTTCCTTTAATTCAGGATTTTTCGATGCCGCCACGTTAGGGTTTTGAACTTATCGACAAGGTGACTGGAACATTACAAATCCGTTATCCACGGTTCAGCAAAGTTGTTTTGTTTTACGATGCGAAGTGCAAACGGCTTTGCCGCAATACATAGAAACAAATACTCGGTAGTTAACTGCTGAACAGTACTTGTCGGAATCAAACTTACGAGAATCACGTGGTCCGCGCTGCGGCGGACTGTCGCACAGCCCCGGTTTAAAGCATTGGGTTGTTGACCCTGTAGCCGCTACAACCTTTATCGTTGCGGACATCCCCTCACCCCAGCCCTCTCCCGGGGGGAGAGGGGGCCGACCGAAGTGTCTCGGGTTTTTTATCGACCTGTTACATCAAGTCGATTATGGATTCAGTAAAGTTTTTCACGTTGGCGTAGTTCTGAAATATCCCGCATTCAGTCCCCTCTCCCTCGGGGAGAGGGTTAGGGTGAGGGGTTGCCTTAATTAGATATCCCTTAAATAAAAGTGGTGATAGATCATGCGAATCCTTGTCGTCGAGGACGAGCTTAAAGCTGCCGAATACTTGCATCAGGGTTTGACCGAAAGTGGTTATATCGTTGACCACGCCGCCACCGGTGCCGATGGATTGCATCTGGCGCAACAGCAGGCGTATGACCTGATCATTCTCGACGTGAACTTGCCGGAACTGGACGGTTGGGGCGTGCTGGAACAACTGCGCCGCACCCACTCGACGCGGGTGATGATGCTCACCGCGCGCGGGCGGCTGGCGGACAAGATTCGCGGTCTGGACCTGGGCGCCGACGACTACCTGGTCAAGCCGTTCGAGTTTCCCGAACTGCTGGCGCGGGTCCGCACCTTGATGCGCCGCAGTGAAAACATCCCAGTGCCACAGGTGTTGAAAGTCGCCGATCTGGAACTGGATCCGGGCCGCCATCGGGCATTTCGGGGTGCGCAGCGCATCGACCTGACCACCAAGGAATTCGCCCTGCTGCACTTGTTGATGCGCCAGTCCGGCGAGGTGCTGACCCGTACGCAGATCATTTCGCTGGTGTGGGACATGAATTTCGACTGCGACACCAACGTGGTCGAAGTATCGATCCGCCGCTTGCGGGCGAAGATCGATGATCCGTTCGACAACAAGCTGATCCACACCCTGCGCGGTGTCGGCTATGTGCTGGAGGCGCGGGAATGAAGCCGGCCAGCCTGTCGATGCGCCTCGGTCTGACGGTAAGTATTCTCGGCGCGCTGTTGGTGGTATTCCTGGCGATCCTCGCCTATTTCGCCCTGACCCATGAGCTGAATGCGCTGTCGCGCGACAGCCTGCAAAAGAAGATGGCGCAGGTGGAGCACAGCCTGTCGCTGTATGTCGACGCCAATGAGGTCAGTGGCAAGCCGCACATTCTGCTCGATCAGGTCATGGGCCACGACAACCTGACGCTGACGATTTATGACCGCTCGAACCTGCGTACGCCGCTGCTCAAATCCGGCTCGGGACTGAAGGATCCGCGCGCCGAATTGCGCGCAGTACGAGGCACTACCGAGCAGTTGGCCTATAGCGACAGCATCGATGACGAGGGTGCGAAGTTCCTTACCGCGTCGAAGCTGATTCGGCTCAAGGACGGCAGCAGCGTGCCGGTGCTGCTGTCGATGGACAACGCGCACGATCAGGCGCTGCTCAGCGCCTATCTGCGCTCGACGCTGATTGCCTTGCCGCTGTTGCTGGTGTTCATCGGCCTGACGGCGTGGGGCGCGGTGCAGCGTGGATTGGCGCCGCTGCGCGAGTTTCGCAAAGTGGCGGCGATGGTCTCGACGCAGGACCTGGATCATCGGCTGTCGGTGGTGAACATGCCGCAGGAGTTGAGCGAACTGGCGCAGGGCATCAACTTCATGCTGCATCGCCTCGATGCCGGGGTGCAGCAGTTGTCACAGTTCTCCGATGACCTGGCGCATGAACTGCGCACGCCGATCAACAACCTGATGGGCAAGGCGCAGGTGACGCTGTCGCGCGAGCGCACGAGCGAGGAATACCAGGACGTTCTGGTGTCGTGCACCGAGGAGCTGGAGCGCGTGGCGCGGATTGTTTCCGACATGCTGTTTTTGGCGCAGGTCAGTCATCCGTCGGCACTGGCGCCGTTTGAATCGGTGGCGCTGGAGGCGGAAGCGGCGAAGGTTGCGGAGATGTTTTCGCTGGCGGCGCAGGACAAGCAGATTCATTTGAATGTTGTTGGCAGCGCATCGGTGTTAGGCGATCGGCTGATGATCCAGCGGGCGATTTCCAATCTGCTGTCCAACGCGCTGCGCCATTGCCCGAACGGTAAAACCATCACCTTGCTGATCGAGCAAGGCGCGACGCAGGCTTCACTGCTGGTGAGCAATCCCGGCGCCGGCATCGAGGCGCAACACCTGCCGCACCTGTTCGACCGCTTCTATCGCGTCGACAGCGCCCGCTCGCGCTCACAGGGCAGCACCGGGCTGGGGCTGGCGATCGTGCGCTCGATCATGAGCCTGCATCAGGGGGTAGCGGAGGTGAAGAGCTTGCCAGGTGTCATGACCGTATTCCGCCTCGGTTTTCCTGCGGCGACACCCATGGCCCCATCGCTTGCAGGCAAGCTCCCACAGTGAGTCGCGGTGAACCCGGACTTTGATGGCAATACAAAACCTGTGGGAGCTGGCTTGCCAGCGATGGCGGCGGCTCAGGCGATATTTTTCGTCTGACACAGCGCTATCGCGAGCAGGCTCACTCCTACAATGAATCGCGGTGAACCCGAATTTTGATGGCAATACAAAACCTGTGGGAGCTGGCTTGCCAGCGATGGCGGCGGGTCAGTCACATTTTTGTTGTCTGACACTCCGCTATCGCGAGCAGGCTCACTCCTACAGTGAATCGCGGTGAACCCGGACTTTGCAGGCGTCACAAAACCTGTGGGAGCTTGCCTGCAAGCGATGGCGGCAGGTCAGTCACATCCTTGTTATTTGACACACCGCTATCGCTGGCAAGCCAGCTCCCACAAGAGTTTGTGGTGTGCCCAGATTGTGTGAGCAACACAGAACCCTGTGGGAGCGTGGCTTGCTCGCGAAAGCGGTAGATCAGGCAACAAAAAAAACGGCACCTCACGGTGCCGTTTTGCTTTTCACACATCAACCATCACTTACGCGCATCCGCCCACGATTTCAGCAGTTCGTTGTAGCTCACGGTCTCGCCCTGCGGCTTCTCGTTGGCCAGTTTTGGTTTTGGTGCGCCCGGTTGGTCGAACCAGTATTGCGCGTCGCGTTCCGGGTTCATTTTCGGGGCGCATACTGCTTGCGCCTTGGAGCGTTCGAGGCGGGTCATGATTGCGTCCTGATCCTTGGCCAGGCCGTCCAGCGCCTGTTGCGGAGTCTTCTCGCCGCTGGCCGCTTCGGCGATGTGGCTCCACCACAATTGCGCCAGGCGCGGATAGTCCGGCACGTTGGTGCCGGTCGGGGTCCATTGCACGCGGGCCGGGCTGCGGTAGAACTCGACCAGGCCACCGAGTTTCGGCGCCAGATCGGTCATCGCCTGCGAGTTGATGTCCGACTCGCGGATCGGCGTCAGGCCGACGATGGTTTTCTTCAGCGACACGGTTTTCGAAGTGACGAACTGCGCGTACAGCCACGCCGCCAACTTCTGTTTCTCAGGGGTGGATTTCATGAATGTCCACGAACCCACGTCCTGATACCCGAGCTTCATGCCCTCTTCCCAATACGGCCCGCGCGGCGACGGCGCCATGCGCCATTTCGGCGTGCCGTCGGCGTTGACCACCGGCAGGCCCGGTTTGGTCATGTCGGCGGTGAACGCGGTGTACCAGAAGATCTGCTGGGCGATGTTGCCTTGCGACGGCACCGGGCCGGACTCGGAGAAGGTCATGCCCGCCGCTTCCGGTGGCGCGTAGGCCTTGAGCCAGTCGACGTATTTCTGCGTGGCGAACACCGCCGCGGGGCCGTTGGTGTCGCCGCCGCGGGTCACGCTGGAGCCGACCGGGTGGCAGTCCTCGACGCGAATCCCCCACTCGTCCACCGGCAAGCCGTTGGGCAGGCCCTTGTCGCCGCCACCGGCCATGGAAAACCAGGCATCGGTGAAACGCCAGCCCAGCGACGGGTCTTTCTTACCGTAGTCCATGTGTCCGTAGACGCGTTTGCCGTCGATCTCCTTGACGTCTTCGCTGAAGAATTTGGCGATGTCTTCATAGGCCGACCAGTTCACCGGCACGCCCAATTCGTAGCCGTACTTTTCCTTGAACTTGGCTTTCAGATCGGCGCGTTCGAACCAGTCGGCGCGGAACCAGTACAGGTTGGCGAACTGTTGGTCGGGCAGTTGATAGATCTTGCCGTCCGGCGCGGTAGTGAACGAGATGCCGATGAAGTCCTTGATGTCGAGGGTCGGCGAGGTGAAGTTCTTGCCTTCGTTGGCCATCAGGTCGGTGATCGATTCGGTCTTGCCGTAGCGAAAGTGCGTACCGATCAGGTCCGAGTCGTTGACCCAGCCGTCGTAGATGTTCTTGTCCGACTGCATCACCGTCTGCATTTTTTCCACCACATCGCCTTCTTGCAGCAGGTCGTGGGTGAGCTTGATCCCGGTGATTTCGGTGAACGCCTTGGCCAGCACCTTGGACTCGTATTCGTGGGTGGTCAGGGTCTCGGAAACCACTTTGATTTCCATGCCGCGAAACGGCTCGGCGGCCTTGATGAACCACTTCAATTCTTCGAGTTGCTGATCGGCCGTCAGGGTCGACGGCTTGAATTCACTGCCGATCCATTTTTTCGCAGCGTCTTCGTAGGCATCGGCCCAGGCAGATGCGCTCAAACCGCTGAGTGCCAGCAAGGCTGCCAATGAAATGCTATGTCGCAGCTTATTGTTTTTGTCGAACATAGAGACCTCCAGTTTGAGTTACGGAGCACGATTGCCGAGCGACTCGACTAGCCCCAGCGCATCACAACCAACAGCCACACCAGAGACAGCGCGGACGCTACCCAGATGCTCCAGTCGGTGACGCCGATTACCAGCAGATGCAGGTAGGCGCTGCCGAGAAGACCGATGAACAAGCGATCGCCACGGGTGGTGGCAATCGGCAGAAAACCGCGTCGCAGGATGCTCGGCGAGCGCAATTCCCAGGTGGTCATGCCCACCAGCAACAGGCCGATGGCGATAAAGAACCCCGCCGTGGGGGTGGTCCAGCTCATCCATTCCATCATGCGTTCCTCAGACCCGACCGAGGGCAAAGCCCTTGGCCACGTGGTTGCGAACAAACCAGATCACCAGCATGCCCGGCAGGATGGTCAGCACCCCCGCCGCCGCCAGCACGCCCCAGTCGATGCCCGAAGCGGAAACCGTGCGCGTCATCACCGCGGCAATCGGCTTGGCGTTGACCGAAGTCAGCGTGCGCGCCAGCAGCAGTTCGACCCAGGAAAACATGAAGCAGAAGAACGCCGTGACGCCGATGCCCGAGCCGATCAGCGGGATGAAAATCTTCACGAAGAACTTGGGAAAGCTGTAGCCGTCGATGTACGCGGTTTCGTCGATTTCCTTGGGCACCCCGGACATGAAGCCTTCAAGAATCCACACCGCCAGCGGCACGTTGAACAGGCAGTGCGCTAGCGCCACGGCGATGTGCGTGTCGAACAGCCCAATCGACGAATACAGCTGGAAGAACGGCAACAGAAACACCGCCGGTGGCGCCATGCGGTTGGTCAGCAGCCAGAAGAACAGGTGCTTGTCGCCGAGGAAGCGATAGCGCGAAAACGCATAGGCCGCCGGCAGCGCCACACTCAGCGAGATCACCGTGTTCAGGCTGACGTAATACAGCGAATTGAGATAACCGGTGTACCAGCTCGGATCGGTGAAAATCACCTTGTAGTTGTGCCAGGTGAAATCCTGGGGGAACAGGGTCAACCCGCCGAGAATTTCGGTGTTGCTCTTGAACGACATGTTCAGCAGCCAGTAGATCGGCACCAGCAGAAACAGGATGTACACCAGCAGCGGAATCAGCTTTCTCTTGCTCATGGCCGGGCCCTCAGCGGTTGGCGTCGGAATGGGTCATGGCGGTGTAGAACAGCCACGAGACCAGCAGGATGATCAGGAAGTACACCAGCGAAAACGCCGCCGCCGGCCCCAGATCGAATTGACCGACCGCCATCTGCGTCAACGTCTGACTCAAGAAGGTCGTGGCATTGCCCGGCCCGCCGCCGGTGAGCACGAACGGCTCGGTGTAGATCATGAAACTGTCCATGAAGCGCAGCATCACCGCGATCAGCAGCACGCTCTTCAGCTTCGGCAACTGAATATGGCGGAACACTGCCCACGCCGAGGCGCGGTCGATCCGCGCCGCCTGGTAATACACGTCGGGAATCGCCCGCAGCCCGGAAAAACACAGCAGCGCCACCAGCGAAGTCCAGTGCCAGACGTCCATCACCAGCACCGTCACCCAGGCGTCCATGGTGTTGGCCGCGTAGTTGTAACTGATGCCCAGCGCATTCAGGCTCGACCCCAGCAGACCAATGTCGGCACGCCCGAAAATCTGCCAGATGGTGCCCACCACGTTCCATGGGATCAGCAGCGGAATCGCCAGGATGATCAGCACCACCGACGACCAGCGGCCCTTGGTCGGCATGGTCAGGGCGACGGCGATACCCAACGGAATTTCGATCAGCAGCACGCAGGCCGAGTAGATGAATTGGCGCAGCAGCGAGTCATGCAGACGCGGGTCGAGCAGCACCTGCTTGTACCAGTCGGCGCCGACAAAGTAGCGGCTGGACTGGTCGAAGATGTCCTGTACCGAGTAGTTGACCACGGTCATCATCGGGATCACCGCGCTGAACGCCACCAGCAGAAATACCGGCAACACCAGCCACCAGGCCTTGTTGTTCTGCACCTTGTTCATGGCTGCACCTCGTCGTCGGCTTCGAGCAGAAACTCATCGGCATAGACCATCAGCCACTGCGCCGGAAAACTGATATACGCCGTGCCCTGCGGCACCGGTTTGTCTTCGGCCAGACGCACCTTCAGCGGCGCGCCATCGAGGTCGAGGGTGAGGATCTTGTAGGTGCCGAGGTCTTCGACGTGAACCACCCGCGCCTGCATCGCCTCGTCAAACGGCTCGTCCCAGACGTGAATGAATTCGGGGCGGATGCCGACCTTCAGATTTTTCCACTGACCGTGTTCGATATGCCGTTGCAAGGCGTCGGACAACGGCAAGTGCGTCGAGGCGAAACCGACCCCGCCCGGCTGCGGCTGCACCTCGATCAGATTCATCCCCGGGCTGCCGATGAAGTAGCCGACAAAGGTGTGAGTCGGCCGCTCGAACAATTCCCGTGGCGTGCCGAACTGCACGATCTGTCCGCCGTACATCACCGCGATCTTGTCGGCGAAGGTCGAAGCTTCGAGCTGATCGTGGGTGACGTAGACCATGGTGATGTTGAACTGCTCGTGGATCTGCTTGAGCTTGCGCCGCAGTTTCCACTTCAGGTGCGGGTCGATCACCGTCAGCGGCTCGTCGAAGAGAATCGCCGAGACGTCGTCACGCACCAGGCCACGGCCCATGGAGACTTTCTGTTTTTCGTCGGCAGTGAGGTTACGCGCCTTCTTGCTCAGCAAGTTTTGCAGGTCGAGGACTTCGGCAATTTCCTGCACCTTGCTGTGCACTTTCGCCTCGGCCATGCCCTGATTGCGCAGGGGGAAGGCCAGGTTGTCGAACACGGTCATGGTGTCGTAGACCACCGGGAACTGGAACACCTGAGCGATGTTGCGCTTCTCCGGGGTCAGGTCGTTGACCGCTTTGCCATCGAACAGCACATGCCCTTGCGAGGGGCTGAGCAGGCCGGAAATGATGTTGAGCAAGGTCGACTTGCCGCAACCCGAAGGGCCGAGCAAGGCATACGCGCCGCCCTGCTCCCAAATGTGATCCATCTCGCGGATCGCGTAATCGTCAGGCCCGCTCGGCTGCTTGCTGTAGCTGTGGGCGAGGTGCTGCAAACGGATTTCGGCCATCAGGCAACCCTCGCGACACGTTGACCCGGTGCCTGCACCAGACGGCCCTGCGCATCGAACACGAACAGTTTGTGGGTCGGGATGTAGATGCGGATCGGCGCATCGACGTCGTATTCGTGAACCCCCGGCAGGTGCAGCACCAGCAGGAAATGCTCGTTGCGCACGTGCAGGAAGGTTTCCGAGCCGCTGATCTCCGCCACTTCGACGGTAACCGCCAGCTCCAGATCGTCATCGTTGCTCGGCACCAGCGAGATATGGCTGGGGCGCACGCCAAAGCGGAACTCGCCCTCACCCACCGGGCGCAGGTCGACGTTCAACGGGAAGTGCACGAAGTTGGCGAAGCTGACTTCGTTGCCGGCGATGCGCCCGGGCATCAGGTTGATCGGCGGCTCGGAGAACAACTCCGCCGCCAGCACGGTTTGCGGCTGGTGGTAGACCGAGGTCGATGGGCCGCTCTGGATCACCCGGCCCTCGTGCAGAATCGTCGTGGTGCCGCCCAGCGCCAACGCTTCGTTGGGTTCGGTGGTGGCGTAGATCGCAATGGTGTGGCGCAGCTTGAACAGCTCGCGCATTTCCTGGCGCAGTTCTTCGCGCAGCTTGTAATCAAGGTTGACCAGCGGCTCGTCGAACAGGATCAACTCGGCGTCCTTGACCAACGCCCGGGCCATCGCCGTGCGCTGCTGTTGGCCGCCGGACAGCTCCAGCGGATAGCGCTGCAGGAACTTCTCGATGCGCAGCATCTTCGCGGTTTCCAGCACTTTGCTATGGATGATTTCTTTGGAAACACCGGCCTGACGCAGCGGCGAGGCGATGTTCTCGAACACGGTCATGGTCGGGTAATTGATGAACTGCTGATAAACCATCGACACGTTGCGCAGGCGCACCGGGCGCTGGGTGACGTCGACGCCGTTCATCAGGATCCGGCCGCTGTCGGGCTTGTCCAGGCCTGCCATCAGGCGCATCAGGCTGGTCTTGCCGGACAGCGTGCGGCCGAGCAGAACGTTGAAAGATCCGGGTTCGAATTTCAGGCAGGCATCGTCGATCCAGGTCTGGCCCTCGACGGTGCGGCTGACGTGCTCCAGGGTGAGTGACATGGCTCGGCCTTTTTATTATTGGAGTCAAGCGACCTGTGCAGCAGAGCGACATTCGTGCCAGAAATGGCAAGTGGTTGATTTGTCGTGAAAAGGGCTGAAAACGCGGGGATCAGGCGTTCATTGCTGAACACATTTGAACAGCTGGGCGATTGACAATGAACAATAGTGAACAACACTCTATGAACGATTTTTGCCCAAATTCTGTGAACGATGAAAATCCAATGTGGGAGCGGGCTTGCTCGCGAATGCGGTGTGTCAGTCGATGTAAATGTGTCTGATATACCGCTTTCGCGAGCAAGCCCGCTCCCACAGTTTTGATCTGTGTTGGTTTTGAAAGCAGTGCCATAACAACAATAAAATGCCCTTCAGAGGCCCACCACCATGGCCGCACCTGCCCCGCCGCTGTCCCACGACGCGATTGTCCAGACCTCCTGGCAACGTTGCCGCGCCTTCGGCCTTGACCACCAAAGCACACCGGCCTTCGATCAATTGCCCGCCGCCGGCATCGCGCAGCTGCTCGACCGTCACCACGCGCTGGTGCAAACCACCCATCAGGAAGTGCTGCCGTATTACGAGAACATCCTCAGCAACTCCAATTGCCTGATCATGCTCGCCGACCATCAGGGTCAGGTGCTGACCTCGTGGGGCACTCAGCGCTTTATCGAGCCGAACCTGGCCCGAGGGTTTAGCGCCGGGGCGAGCTGGATGGAACGCTGCAGTGGCACCAATGCGATCGGCACCGCGCTGGCCTGCGAGCAAGCGGTGCACATCGAGCACGATGAACACTTTCTCAAAGCCAACCGCTTCATGACCGGCTCCGCCGCACCGATTTTCGATGCCGAGCGCAAGGTTATCGCCGTGCTCGACGTGTCCAGCGACAGCTACCTGCCGCCCTCGCACACGCTGGGCATGGTCAAGATGATGAGCCAGACCGTGGAGAACCGGCTGATCCTCAACCTGTTCCATGGCCAGCACTTTCAACTGACCTTCAACACCGGGTTGAACAACCTCGACAGTCAGTGGGCCGGTTTGTTGATTTTCGATGAGAGCGGGCAGGTGCTGTCGGCTAATCGCCGGGCGGACAATCTGCTCGGCGTGCGCCTGTCGCGGGTCAGTGTCGAGAGCCTGTTCAACGTGTCGCTGCTGGAGCTGTTGAATCAGCCCGACGGCTTGCCGTTCGCCCTGCAGACCTCCGGGCGCAACCGTTTTCAGTGTTTGTTGAAGCGACCGCAACAGGCAGCGGTTCAGCCTCAAGTATTTGCTGAACCGAAAAGCGCCGAAACGTCGCTCAAACCCGCGGGCGCCATCAGCCTCAGCACCCTGCACTTCGGTGACAGCCGGGTGGAAAAAGCCGTGCGTCAGGCCGAACGCCTGCTGGAAAAAGACATTCCGCTGCTGATCCACGGCGAAACCGGAGTCGGCAAGGAAGTCTTCGTCAAAGCCCTGCACCAGGCCAGTTCGAGAAGCAAACAGGCATTTATCGCCGTCAACTGCGCGGCGATCCCCGCCGAACTGGTGGAATCAGAACTGTTCGGCTATGAAAAAGGCGCGTTCACCGGCGCCAACCAGAAAGGCAGCATCGGCCTGATCCGCAAAGCCGACAAAGGCACCCTGTTCCTCGACGAAATCGGCGACATGCCGTTGCCGACTCAGGCGCGGTTGTTGCGGGTGTTGCAGGAGCGCTGCGTGCAACCGGTGGGCAGCAGCGAGTTGTTCGCGGTGGATCTGCGGATCATCTCGGCGACCAACCGCTCTTTGCGCGAACAAGTGCAATTGGGCCGATTTCGTGAGGACTTGTACTACCGAATTGGCGGTTTGACACTGGAACTGCCGCCGCTCAGAGAGCGCAGTGATAAAGAGGCGCTGTTCAAACGCCTGTGGGAGCAGCATCGCGAACCGACGCAATGGGCCGGGCTCAGCCGCGAAGTGCTGGAGCTGTTCGAGCGGCACCCGTGGCCGGGTAATCTGCGTCAGGTCAGCAGCGTGATGCAGGTAGCGCTGGCGATGGCCGAGGAACAACCGGTGCGGCCGGAGCATCTGCCGGATGATTTTTTTGTCGATCTGGAGATGGAGCCGGTGGAGAGCGTGCAGCCGCTGGGGCTGGATCTGAATGATGTGGAAGCGTTGAACCGGGAGTTGAAAGCAGCCGGGGGGAATATTTCGCATCTGGCGCGGCGGTTGGGGGTTAGTCGCAATACCCTTTACAAGCGCTTGCGTCAGGCTGAGTGACGGGGTGGCTGAACCGGCCTCTTCGCGAGCAAGCCCGCTCCCACAGGGGATCCGTGTCGTACACAAAAATCAGACATGACAAAAATCCAATGTGGGAGCGGGCTTGCTCGCGAAGGCGCCAGCCCAGTCACCCCACAACTATCAATCCGCCCTCATTGACCGAACCGACTAGACTGTGACGAAATGTTTCAGTTTTTCGCCATGCCATTGATTCAGACACCTCCCTCCTCCTGATTTTCACAGGATAAGTGCTTTGACCAACATCTGTTCCACCGGCCTCGATATCGGCTTCGCTTCGCTGGACTACCTGCAGATCGGCTTCCTCGGCATCATTCAAGGCATCACCGAGTTGCTGCCCGTTTCCTCCACCGCGCATATGCGCATCGTCCCGGCCCTGCTCGGCTGGCCGGATCCCGGCTCGGCGTTTTCTGCAGCGATGCAATTGGCGGCACTGGCGGCGGTGGTCAGTTATTTCTGGCGCGATGTCCGGCAAGTGGTCGGCGGCAGCGTCGATGCGGTGCGCCAACGGGATTTCAACAATCGCTGGTTCATCCTCGCGGTGGCCATCGTGCTGGCGACCATCCCCATCGGCATCGCCGGTATAGCTTTGTCATCGACACTCAACGCCTGCAACTCGCCCCTTCGCGGCCTGATGGTGATCGGGATTTCCTGCGTGGTCATGGCGGTGCTGCTGGCGGCTGCCGAACTCACCTGCCGCCATCGGCGCAGCGTGGACGAAATGCGTCTGCGCGACGCGCTGATCGTCGGCATCGCACAGATTGGCGCGCTGATTCCTGGGGTGTCGCGCTCCGGCTCAACGCTGACGGCGGCGTTGTTTCTCAACTTCAAGCGTGAAGAAGCGGCGCGGTTCTCGTTCCTGCTCGGGCTGCCGGCCATCGCCCTCGCCGGTTTGAAAGAGTTGTGGGTGTTGTTCCACGCCGACCTTCCAGCAGCCGTTTGGGGACACCTGATTTTCGGTCTGGTGATTGCCAGCATCTCGGCGTTCTTCGCGATCTGGGGCCTGATGCGTTTTCTGGAGAAATTCTCCACCTGGCCATTCGTCATCTACCGCGCGGTGCTGGGGATTTTCCTGATCGTCGCGGTCAGCACCGGGGCCTTGAGCTAAGGCCCCGCCAGAAAAAACAAAACCCGCACTCGGCGGGTTTTGTTTTAACGCGGATCAGGCAATCAGTCAGCCAGACGCCAGGTCGTGCCACCCTTGCCGTCTTCCAGCACCACGCCCATGGCGGTGAGCTGGTCGCGGATGCGGTCGGATTCGGCCCAGTCCTTGCCGGCACGTGCCGCCAGACGCGCAGCGATCAGCGCCTCGACTTCAGCGGCATCGACACGCCCTTCGGCGCCGGCCTGCAGGAAGTCATCGGCTTCGAGCTGCAACACACCCAGCACGCTGGCCAGTTCTTTGAGGCGCGCCGCCAGACCGGCCGCCGCGTCGAGATCGCTCTCGCGCAGACGGTTGATCTCGCGAACCATCTCAAACAGCACCGCGCAGGCTTCCGGCGTGCCGAAGTCGTCGTTCATCACCGTGGTGAAACGCTCGACGAAGGCTTCGCCGCCGGCCGGAGCAACGCTCGGCAGGCCTTTCAACGCGTGGTAGAAACGCTCGAGTGCGCCCTTGGCGTCCTTGAGGTTGTCTTCCGAGTAGTTGATCGCGCTGCGGTAGTGGCTCGACACCAGCAGGTAACGCACGACTTCCGGGTGGTACTTGTCGAGCACATCGCGAATGGTGAAGAAGTTGTTCAAGGACTTGGACATCTTCTCGCCATTGATACGGATCATGCCGCAATGCATCCACGCGTTGGCGTAGGTCTTGCCGGTGGCCGCTTCGCTCTGGGCGATTTCGTTTTCATGGTGCGGGAACTCGAGGTCGCTGCCGCCGCCATGGATGTCGAAGGTCTCACCGAGGCAGCAGGTAGACATCACCGAGCACTCGATGTGCCAGCCCGGACGCCCGGCGCCCCACGGCGATTCCCAGCTCGGCTCGCCCGGCTTGGCGGCTTTCCACAGGACGAAGTCCAGCGGATCTTCTTTCGACTCGTCGACTTCGATGCGCGCACCGATGCGCAGGTCTTCGATCTTCTTGCGCGACAGCTTGCCGTAGCCCATGAACTTGGCGACGCGGTAGTACACGTCGCCATTGCCCGGGGCGTAAGCGAAGCCCTTGTCGATCAGGGTCTGGATCATCGCGTGCATGCCCGGAATGTGATCCGTGGCGCGCGGTTCCATGTCCGGCTTCTTGATGTTCAGGCGCGCTTCGTCTTCGTGCATCGCCGCGATCATGCGCTCGGTCAGCGCTTCGAACGACTCACCGTTCTCGCGGGCACGATTGATGATCTTGTCGTCGATGTCGGTGATGTTGCGCACGTAGGTCAGGTCGTAACCGCTGAAGCGCAACCAGCGGGTCACCAGGTCGAACGCGACCATGCTGCGGCCGTGGCCGAGGTGGCAGTAGTCGTACACGGTCATGCCGCACACGTACATGCGCACCTTGTTGCCATCCAGCGGCTTGAAGACTTCTTTGCTCTTGGTGAGCGTGTTGTAGATCGTCAGCACTTTATATTTCCTTGACGCTAAATCACTGGCCCCACGAATCACGCAGGGTCACGGTACGGTTGAATACCGGCTGACCTGGTTTCGAGTCCTTGATGTCGGCGACGAAGTAGCCTTCGCGCTCGAACTGGAAACGGTCTTCCGGCTGTGCATTGCCAAGCGATGGCTCAGCACGACAACCGGTCAGCACTTGCAGTGAGTCAGGGTTGATGTTGTCGAGGAAACTCGCGCTGTCTTCGGCCTTCTCCGGATTCGGAGAACGGAACAGGCGATCGTACAGACGCACTTCGCACTCGATGCTGGCAGCCGCCGGCACCCAGTGGATCACGCCTTTGACCTTGCGGCCTTCAGGGTTCTTGCCCAGGGTGTCCGGGTCGTACGAGCAACGCAGCTCGACGATGTTGCCGTCGGCGTCCTTGATCGCTTCGTCGGCACGGATCACGTAGCTGCCACGCAGACGCACTTCGCCGTTCGGCTCCAGGCGCTTGTAGCCCTTTGGTGGTTCTTCCATGAAGTCATCGCGGTCGATGTAGATTTCACGGGCGAACGGCAGCTGGCGCACGCCGAGTTCTTCTTTCTGCGGATGACGCGGCAGTTCGAGGTTTTCGACCTGACCTTCCGGGTAATTGGTGATCACGACTTTCAACGGACGCAGCACGCACATGGCGCGCGGCGCGTTCGCGTCCAGATCCTGACGGATGCTGAACTCGAGCATGCCGAAATCGACCACGCCATCGGAACGGTTGGTGCCGATCATGTCGCAGAAGTTACGGATCGACGCCGGCGTGTAGCCACGGCGACGGAAGCCGGACAGCGTCGACATGCGCGGGTCGTCCCAGCCATTGACGTGCTTTTCATCGACCAGTTGCTTGAGCTTGCGCTTGCTGGTGATGGTGTAGTTCAGGTTCAGACGGCTGAATTCGTACTGGCGCGGGTTGGCCGGCACCGGCAGGTTTTCCAGGAACCACTCGTACAGCGGACGATGGCTTTCGAATTCCAGGGTGCAGATCGAGTGGGTGATGCCTTCGATGGCGTCCGACTGACCGTGGGTGAAGTCATAGTTCGGGTAGATGCACCACTTGTCACCGGTCTGATGGTGATGGGCGTGGCGGATGCGGTACATGATCGGATCGCGCAGGTTCATGTTCGGCGAGGCCATGTCGATCTTCGCGCGCAGCACGCGGGCACCGTCCGGGAACTCACCGGCGCGCATGCGCGCAAACCAGTCGAGGTTCTCTTCCACCGAACGGTCGCGGAACGGGCTGTTCTTGCCTGGCTCAGTCAGGCTGCCACGGTATTCCTTGGCCTGCTCCGGGGTCAGGTCGTCGACGTAGGCCTTGCCGGCCTTGATCAGCTCGATGGCCCAATCGTGCAACTGGTCGAAATACTGCGAGGCGTAGCGCACTTCGCCGGACCACTCGAAGCCCAGCCATTTGACGTCGGATTCGATCGCGTCGATGTATTCCTGGTCTTCCTTGGCCGGGTTAGTGTCGTCGAAACGCAGGTGCGTGACGCCGCCGAACTCCTGGGCCAGGCCGAAGTTCACGCAGATCGACTTGGCGTGGCCGATGTGCAGGTAGCCGTTGGGCTCAGGCGGAAAACGGGTGACGATCTGGGTGTGCTTGCCCGAGTCCAGGTCTGCCTGGATGATCGGCCGCAGGAAATTGACCGGCACGGCAGGGCCGGACTTGGCATTCGAGGTAGGGTCGACAGTGGGCTTGCTCATAGGATCCTTGACTTACATGTGCGCGGCCGCAAAGGGGGCCAGACAAAACAAAGCCGCTATCATAGCCGATGCTGTCAAGGGCCTGACAGAGTGCGGCCTATAAAGGAGCGCATTTAATCGCCGGGATATGAAAAACAGCCTCGAAATTCGCGCCTGTCACGCTAAACTGCGCACCTTGGCCGATGGGCTGAACCGGTATAGGGCGCAAATGTCCCAATACCCACGAATTCCTTATAAAACGCTTCATTGAAAAAGAGCACCGATCATGACTCAAGTCAAACTGACCACCAACTACGGCGACATCGTCATCGAACTGGACGCTGAAAAAGCGCCGATCACCGTTGCCAACTTCCTTGAATACGTTAAGGCCGGTCACTACGAAAACGTAGTCTTTCACCGTGTGATCAAGGGTTTCATGATCCAGGGCGGCGGTTTCCAGCCTGGCATGCAGGAAAAGAAAGACAAGCGCGCCAGCATCCAGAACGAAGCCGACAACGGCCTGAAGAACGAGAAGTACACCCTGGCCATGGCCCGCACCATGGACCCGCACTCGGCCTCGGCGCAGTTCTTTATCAACGCCACCAACAACAGCTTCCTCAACCACACTGCCAAGACCGCTCAGGGCTGGGGTTACGCCGTGTTCGGTAAAGTCGTTGCCGGTACCGACGTGGTCGACAAGATCGAAGGCGTGGCCACCACTTCCAAGGCCGGTCACCAGGACGTGCCGAAAGACGACGTGATCATCGAGAAAGCCGAGATCATCGAAGCGTGATATTGCTGATTTCAGACTTGCATCTGGAAGAGGAGCGCCCGGACATTACCCGGGCGTTTCTGGATTTGCTCGCCGGACGCGCCCGCTCGGCGAGTGCGTTGTACATCCTCGGCGACTTTTTCGAGGCGTGGATTGGCGACGATGCCATGACGCCCTTCCAGCGCTCCATCTGCCTGGCCCTGCGCGAACTGAGCGACAGCGGCACGGCGATCTTTCTCATGCACGGCAATCGCGACTTCCTGCTCGGCAAGGCCTTCTGCAAAGCAGCCGGCTGCACCCTGTTGAAGGACCCGAGTGTCGTGCAGTTTTACGGCGAGCCGGTGCTGCTGATGCACGGCGACAGCCTGTGCACCCGCGACGAAGCCTACATGAAGCTGCGCCGCTACCTGCGTAACCCGATCACCCTGTTCATCCTGCGCCACCTGCCGCTGAGCACCCGCCACAAACTGGCGCGCAAGCTGCGCAGCGAAAGCCGCGCGCAGACGCGGATGAAGGCCAATGACATTGTTGATGTCACGCCTGAGGAAATTCCGCGGATCATGCAGCAATACGCGGTGAAAACCCTGATTCACGGGCATACCCATCGTCCGGCGATCCACAAGCTGCAACTCGGCGAGCAGGCGGCGAAGCGGATTGTGCTGGGGGACTGGGATCGTCAGGGTTGGGCGTTGCAGGTGGATGAGAACGGGTATGCCCTGGCACCGTTCGACTTTGCTCCGCCGCCGGCCCTGCCGCACGGCTGAAGATCGCCCCCCCTCACCCCAGCCCTCTCCCCCAGGGGGGCGAGGGGGAAAGGGAGCCGATCTTCATGCTATTCAAAACCTGAGTTCAACTCGGTGGCTCAGGTCGGCGGACCTCGAAAGAAACCCTCAGTCAGTCCCCTCTCCCTCCGGGAGAGGGTTAGGGTGAGGGGCTTTTGACCTTAGTGTCCTGAAGCAGCAGGCCCGGCCTTCGCCGCAAACGGCGGCTTCGCCAGCCACACAATCAGAATCAGCCCCATGAAGCCCCAGCCCAGCAGCGTGAAGTAATCCACGGTGGAGAGCATGTACGCCTGACTGGTGAGGATCTGATCCATCTGCGCGTACGCCGATTGGCTCGCGCCGCCTAAATGGTTCAAGGTCTCGCGGGTCGCCGGTTCGAAGGTACTGATGCTTTCGCTCATGTACGCATGATGCTGATCGGCGCGGCGGATCCAGATCCACGTGGTCAACGATGCCGCAAAGCTGCCGCCCAAGGTGCGCAGGAAGGTTGCCAGGCCTGCGCCGTCGGCGATCTGGCTTGGCGGCAGGTCGGACATCAGGATGCTCAGGGTCGGCATGAAGAACAGCGCCACGCCGATACCCATGAACAGCTGCACCAGAGCGATGTGCTGGAAGTCCACCTCGTTGGTGAACTCGGCGCGCATGAAGCAGCTCAGGCCAATCGCCAGGAACGCCAGACCAGCCAGCAGGCGCAGGTCGAACTTGTTCGCGTACTTGCCGACAAACGGCGACAGCAACACCGGCAGAATCCCGATCGGCGCCACCGCCAGACCGGCCCAGGTCGCGGTGTAACCCATCTGGGTTTGCAGCCACTGCGGCAGGATCAGGTTGATGCCGAAGAAACCGGCGTATCCAAGGACCAGCACCAGCGTGCCGATGCGGAAGTTGCGGTAGGCGAACAACCGCAGGTTCACCACCGGATGCTGGTCGGTCATTTCCCAGATGACGAACACTGCCAAGGCGATCACCGAAATCGCCGCGCCGATGATGATGAAGTTCGACTCGAACCAGTCCAGGTCATTGCCCTTGTCGAGGATCACCTGCAACGCGCCGACGCCGATGATCAACGTGATCAGCCCGACGTAGTCCATCGGTTGGCGACTGGTTTCCACCGGGCGCTTGGCCAGTTGCGAGCGCACCACCATCACCGCAAAGATGCCGATCGGTACGTTGATGAAGAAGATCCACGGCCAGCTGTAGCTGTCAGTGATCCAGCCACCAAGGATGGGCCCGGCAATCGGCGCGACCACCGTGACCATCGCCAGCAACGCCAGGGCCATGCCGCGCCTCGCGGGGGGATACACGGCAATCAACAGGGTTTGCGTCATCGGGTACAGCGGCCCGGCCACCAGGCCTTGCAGCACGCGGAAGCCTATCAATTCCGGCATCGAGGTGGAGATACCGCAGAGGAACGAGGCCAGCACGAACAGAATGGTGGCCCAGAGAAACAGCTTCACCTCGCCGAAACGCCGACTGAGCCAACCGGTCAGCGGCAGCGCGATGGCGTTGCTCACGGCAAACGAGGTGATCACCCAGGTGCCCTGCTCCGAACTCACCCCGAGGTTGCCGGAGATGGTCGGCAGCGCCACGTTGGCGATGGTGGTGTCGAGCACTTGCATGAACGTCGCCAGCGACAGGCCGATGGTGCTGAGCAACAGGCTGGGCGGCGTGAAAGAGGCGTTATTGCTCATTGTGAATCCTATGAAACCGGGTTGACGCTGCGTCTGTTAAAGAAGCAGTTGCCCATAAGGAACAGGCCCTTGTGATGAGGAAGTTCATCTGTGGTGAGGGGATTTATCCCCGATGGGTCGCGAAGCGGCCCCTCCTTTGATTCAGAAAAGCCGGGCCTGCTGCGCAGTCCATCGGGGATAAATCCCCTCACCACAGTAAATCTCATCACCTTGAGAACCTGTTCCCACAGGGGGAAGATTCAGCGTTGCGCGGTCTTGCTCACCGCAGCGCTGTTGTCGTGGATCAGTTGCGCAATCATCGCGTCGGCTTCGGCCAGTTGGCGGTCGTAGACGTTGGTGCTGAACGAGGCCTTTTGCGGTGGTTGCTGGGCCAGCACCGGACCGCTCTGGTCATGCAGGTTCACTTCAACGTTGGTCGACAGGCCGACCCGCAGCGGGTGCTTGGCCAGTTCTTCGGCGTTGATGTGAATCCGCACCGGCACGCGCTGCACGATCTTGATCCAGTTGCCGGTGGCGTTCTGCGCCGGCAACAGGGCGAACGCGCTGCCGGTACCGGCGCCGAGGCTGTCGACGGTGCCGCTGTACTTCACGCTGCTGCCGTAGATGTCGGACTCGATGTCCACCGGTTGGCCGATGCGCATGTCACGCAATTGGGTTTCCTTGAAGTTGGCATCGATCCACAGTTGATCCAGCGGAATCACCGCCATCAGCGCGGTGCCCGGCTGTACGCGCTGACCGAGCTGCACGGTGCGCTTGGCGACGTAACCGGTGACTGGCGCGATCAGGGTGCTGCGGGCGTTGGTCAGGTACGCCTGACGCAGATCCGCTGCGGCGGACATCACGTCCGGGTGCGACGAAACCACGGTGTCATCGACCAGCGCGCTGGTGGTTTTCAGTTGCTGCTTGGCGTTGGCCAGGGCGTTTTGCGCCGAGGTCAGGTCGTCGCGGGCGTGGGACAGTTCTTCCTGGGAAATCGCCCCGCCAGCAGCGAGGTTTTTCCGGCGGTTGTAGTTGTCCTGAGCCTTCTGCACCTCAGCCTGTTGCGCGTTGACCTGGGCTTTCATGCCATCGACGTTGCTGTACAGGCCGCGCACCTGACGCACGGTACGCGCCAGTTTCGCCTGGGCACTTTGCAGGCCGACTTCAGCGTCGTTCGGGTCAAAGTTGATCAGCACCTGACCTTCGTGAACCAGATCACCATCGTCAGCGCCAATGCTGACCACGGTGCCAGTGACCAGCGGGGTGATCTCCACGACGTTGCCGTTGACGTAGGCGTCGTCGGTGCTTTCGTTGAAGCGCCCGATGAATTCGTGATACGCCCAGACGCCGGCCCCGGCGAGCAGGACCACGACGGCCAGCACCAGCAGCATGAATTTGCGTTTGCGTGGATTACCGGTGTCGGGGGTGTTGTCTTGAGTTTGAGTGTTTTCGGCAGTGGCCATGACAAATACCTGAATTAGTTGTGCGACGTGGCTGGGGTGGTGTTGGCTGCGGTCAGGGTTTCACCCTGAAAGCCGCCGCCCAGCGCTTGCATCAGTTGAATCGACAGGTCGATCTGCTCGGCATTGAGGTTGGCCAGCTGACGCTGGGCCTGCAGCAATTGCTGCTCGATGCTGAGCACGTCCAGGTAGTTGCCGATGCCGGAACCGTAACGCTGGACGACGGTGTTGTAAGAATCCTGAGCAATCTCGGTGGCGTGTTGCTGCGCGCCGATCTGCCGGCCGATGTCACGCAACTGATTGATCGTATCGCTGACATCACCGAGGGCTTTCACCAGACTTTTGTTGTACTGCGCCACCGCCAGATCGTAATCGGCGTCGCGCGCATCGAGGTTGGCGCGCAGGCGCCCGCCGTCGAAGATCGGCACCGAAATGGTCGGGGCGATGCTGAAGAAACGACTGGCCGACCCGAACATCGCGTCACCCAACAAGGATTCGGCACCGGCCGAAGCCGTGAGGTTCAAGTTGGGATAGAAGCGGGTTTTCGCCGAGTCGATGTCCTTGCTCGCGGCCTCAACGCGCCAGCGCGCAGCGACCAGATCCGGACGCCGGCCGAGCAGTTCCGCCGGCAATACCGACGGCACCGCCACGGCGCTGGCTTGCAGAACTTTCGGTCGAGCAATTTCGTTGCCGCGATCCGGGCCTTTACCGAGCAGTACGGCCAGGGCGATTTTCGCGCTGTTCAGACGTTTTTCAGCGTCGATCAGGCTGGCTTCGGAACTGGCCTCAAGGCTTTGGGTTTGCTGGAACTGGTACTGGCTGTCGATCCCGGCACTCAAGCGGCGCTGGCTCAGATCGAGCATCTGTTTGGTGCGTTTCAGATCGTCGTTGGCCAGGTCGTAAACGATATGCGCCTGACCCAGATCGCTGTAGGCCCGGGCCACGTCGGCGGCGAGGGTCAATTGCGCGGCCTGACGGTCGACTTCGGCAGCGCGAGCCTGACCGAGTGCAGCTTCCCAGGCATCACGCTGGCCGCCCCACAGGTCGAAGTTGTAATTGAAACCGGCGCTGACGTTACGCACGGTGGCGTAGGCATCGCCCTGCCCTCGCGGGTCCTGATCCTTGGCCAGGCGCGAACGGCTGATGCCGGCGCTGGCGTCGAGGGTCGGATAGCGTTCGGCATCGGCGGCATACGCGGCGGCGCTGGCCTGATGCGCGCGGGCTTCGGCGATCTGCATGTCCGGGCTGTCGTGCAGCGCTTCGCGGATCAGCCCGTCGAGTTGCGGGTCGCCGAGGCTGGTCCACCAGTCGCTTTTTGGCCACGCGGCCGGCGACAGGGTCACGCCGTTGAGGGACTGGCTGGCGTTGAGGCTTTTCGCATCCAGGCTTTTGCCTTGAGTGTCGAGGCCGCTGTAATTGGCGCAGCCGGCGAGGATCATCGCCGACAGCACCAGGGTCAGGCTGGTGCGCAAGGTTTTACCGCTCATTGTGTTCACCTAACCGCTGGATAGTGATCGGGTCACCGGCTGCCAGCAGGATTTTCTTGAGGATGTATTCCAGGGTCTTCAACTCGTCCGTAGTGACGGCACCGGCCAGTTCATTCATCGCATCGGCGCCGATGTGCGGCAGGCGATCGGCCAGTTGCTGGCCCTGCTCGGTGAGCTTGAGCTGCACCTGACGGCGATCGCCTTCGCTGCGTTGGCGAACAAGGAAGCCTTTCTGCTCCAGACGATCGAGCATGCGTGTCATCGAACCGCTGTCCAGCGACAAATGCCGGCACAGCTCGGCCGGGGTGTCGACGCCGAACTGGGCCATGATGATCAACACCTTGAATTGCGCGGCTGTGATGCCGTGGGGTTCCATGTGGGTGTCGATGATCCGGTCCTTGAGCAGCGCGGCACGGCCGAGCAACAGGCCGAGATGGCAATGTTTGAATTCGTCCGGGGTGAAATGCTTCATGTGCTCACCTAATAACTGCCTAGGCAGTGAATGTATGTCGAGATGTTACTGCCTAGGCAGCGAATGTCAACGTAATAGTTAGGTTGCTTTGTAATTAGTTGACCAGTGGACTGGGTTTTTGTGTTGCCCGCACTGACGCTTTCGCGAGCAAGCTCGCTCCCACAGGGATCTCATGCATACATGGATCAATGTGGGAGCGAGCTTGCTCGCGAAGGCAGCGACTGGGTGTAACGTCGGTCAGGATTTGTCGGAAGGATGCACAGATGGCGGCTGGAGGGGATGCACTTCGCGCCCGCGCAAGGCCGTCAGCGCATAACCGCAAGCGCGTTTGATCACCGCATACATGCTGTGCCAGCCCGGCGGTGCCGGCTCGATGGCGGCATGCAACGCCCGTGCATAATCGAGCACCAGACCGGGCGTCCAGGCCATCACTTCGGCGCGTTTACGCACCTGCGCCGCCACCCAGAACTCGGGGCTGAGTATCACTCTGGCGAAATCGAGCATGCTCGAATGCCCGCGATTCATCGCCCCTTCAAGGGCTGCTTCGAGGCTGTGGGCGACGGCACTCGAGCAGTTGCGGCTGGTGAGATTGTATGTGCTGTTCTGCCGATACTCAGCCCAGAACGCCTGCAACCGCCGGGCGTCATAGTGAGCAAAACTGACCTGAACCGAAGACGGGCACCAGTCGGCCACCTCCCCCGCATAGTCAGGCAGAAACCGCCCGGCGACATCGTTGTTCGGCGTCGCCCGCAGCAAGCGCACGAAATCCCCCGCCGAACGATCGATGTCGTCCAGCGGGTAATGGCTGATGTAAATCTCCGGGCCACATTCCAGCGCCGCGTGGCCGGCGGAGATCACGCCGTTGATGTCGACCGCTGCGATATAGCGGTTGAGCAGACGGTTGCGCACCAGAGTGTCATCGACGGTGCCGCTGGGGGTCCAGACATGGATCACCAGCGCTGTGCTGGGGGCCGGCCCACCGACCGAGGCCGGACTCGCCAACGGTGGCTGGTGTTTGAAGCGCAGTGACTGGCGCAACAACGCGCAGCCCGAAAGAAAGATGCTCATGCCAATGCAGAAAGGCACCGTGCCCTTATACAACGTCGGATACGGTTCGAGGATGAACAGGCCAAAGGTGATTTCGAACAATCCGGTGAGCAGCGACAATCGCCAACCGACAAAGCGCACCACCACCGCCGCCGCCAGCCGAAAGCCGCCATCGAGCAGAAACGCCACACCGAACAGCACTGCCAGAATCAGGCTGGCGACATGTTGCCGGTCGACGATCAGCAGCCCAAGCAGCAGGAACGCCAGACCGCGCGCCTTGCGCAAAGCGGCGGCGGTGCCGGTCTGCGGTGCTGGCACCAGCAGGATAATCAGGGCCTCGAGTAACAGCAGATAGCCAAAGACATGCAGCGGAAAATACAGCACACCGTCCAGCGCATCGATGAAGATCGCCACCCCGGCCGCGCCCCAGACAATGCCGGTCAGCGCCAGCGTCGACCAACGGTTACGGACAAAGTCATTACCGAGCAAGACCATACTCAAGCGGACCATAGGCGCAACCGGCAAGGTTTTGAGGGTTCGGTGAGTCTAATACATCCTGGAAAAACCGGATCGCAGCGTCACGACCCGGCTATTGGCCACGTTCTCAGAAATCGCGCTTGTAGAAGATATCCAGCGAACTGGCGACACCGCTGGCGGCTTCGACATATACCTTCTTGCTCAGCTTGTAACGCAGCGCGATGGTGTTGGCTGGCTCGAACACGCCGACGCCATAACGCAGACTGAGTTTCTCGGAGATGTTGCCGCTGGCGACCACGCTGGTGGTGTTGCCGCTGCCCTGGGTATCGAGCTGGAAGTCCTGAATCCCAAGATCTTTGGCCAGGCCGCTGGTGACCCCGGAACTGCCCATCAAGCCCAGGCCCAGCGCCGCTTGCGCGAGCATGTTGTTGTCTTCGCCGTTGGTGCTCAGCGGACGCCCGAGCACCAGATACGACAACGCCTGCTCCTGACTCATCGCCGGTTCAGAGAAGATTTGCGTGGTCGGTTGCTCGGCGCTGCCGCTCAGGCGGATACCGGCAATCACGTCGTCGGTCTGGCGGATCGCTTCGATGTCCAGATACGGCTGATCGATCGGGCCGGCAAACAGCAGCCGCGCACGACGCACGTTCAGGCGCTGGCCATAGGCGCGGTAACGGCCGTCGTTGAGCCACAGCTCGCCACGGGTGTCCATGTTGTCGCCGATGTGCACGTGACCTTGCAGGTTGGCGGTCAGGCCGAACCCGGCGAAGCTCAGTTTGTCTTCGCCGACCACCACGTCGATGTCCATTTTCATCGCCAGCGGTGGTTTGCCCTCTTCGGTCTGCGCGCCGACGATGATCGTGTCGTCGGAAACCTTTACCGTCGATGGCGGCAGTTCACGCACGGTGATTTCGCCTCGCGGCACCTGTACCTTGCCGGCAATCTTCAGCTCATCGCCGGCCATGGAAATTTTCAGGTCCGGCGCCACTTCAAGCTTGGCGTACGGTTCAACGGTGACCGGCAATTGCGTGCCCTTGAGCGCCAGATCGACCACCAGCGCCTGGCCCCAGGCGACGTTACCGTTCAGGCTGCCCTGCCCGCTCTTGCCACTCTTCCAGCCGCCGTCCAGACGCACCGATTCACCGGCAATCACCGCCTGCAGTTGCAGGTCTTTGAGTTCCATCGGCAGCTCGGCGCCGGAGACTTCGCCGTCACTGAGCTTCACCGTGCCGTTGACCAGCGGCGCCAGCAGTCCGCCGGATATCGTGCCGCTGCCGTTGAGGCGCCCGGTCAGTTTCTCGACCATCGGCACAAACGGCCGCGCCACCGAAAGGTCCAGCCCGCTGAGACGGAAAGAACCACTCAGCGGTTTGTTTTTCGGCAACGGATTGAGCTGTGCCTGCACCATCAATTCGCCGAGCTTGCCGCCGACGAAGTTGAGTTCGGTGTCCACGCGCTTCGGTGTGAGTTTGCTGGTGAGCTTCAGGGTCTGGTACGGGAAGTCCAGCCACTGATCCTTTTCCTTCATGCGCAAGGTGCCGCCGCTGGCGTCGACGCTGACCACGCCGTTGGGGCCGCTGGCTGGCAGGTCCAGTTGCAGGTCGGCGTTGAGCTTGCCCTGCCAGGCGAAGTCTTTCGGTAGCCATTGTGCGAGGCTTTCAATCGGGAACTGCTTGAGGTGGTAACGCAGTTTCGGCTCCGGCAGCAGGCGCTGATCTTCACCGCACAGGCTGGCATTACCGGACATCCAGCAATGCGCGCCGAAGTTGATCTTGCCGTCGGCGAGGCGTTCGAGTTTGGCCGGGCTCTGCAGTTTCCAGTCCTGGCCGCCGGCCTGAATATCGCCGCTGGCCAAACGACCGCGCCAGTTACCCTTGTCCAGATTGCCGTCCAGGCCGAGGGCCAGTTTCAACTTCGGCCCGAGCAGGTCGAGGTTGAGTTTCTGGCTCTTGATGTCGCCCTGCGCGCTGGCGGTCAATACGCCAAGATTGGTATCGCCGGCCTGAATGCCACTGCCTTTGAGATCGATCTTCGCTCGTTGCGCACTGTCGAGCGTGGCGTCGAGGTTGAGGCTTTGCAGGCGATTGTCCTGGAACGCCAGTTGCGAACCTTGCAGATCAAGTTTGCCTTGCGGTGCTTTCAGCGTACCGGCAACGTTGACCTGACCCGTGACCTGCCCCCGCAGCTGCGGCCAGAGCTGGGCCAGACGCGTCAGTTTGATGTCGATCTGGCCGGTGAGTTTCTGTTGCAGGCTGCCTTTGCCGCTGATGCTGTTATCGCCGAGGCGGATGTGCAGGGCATTCAGGTTCCACTGCTCACCCGCGCCGTCAGCCTTGGCTTGCAGGATCGCCGGTTGCCCACGCAATTTGCCTTTGAGGTCGAGATCGGCGGTGAGGCTCAGGCGTTCGTTCTTCATTTCGCCTTTGCTGCGCAACGGGCCGGCCAGGGTGCCCGGCAGCTGCGCAACCCAGTACGCCGGGTTCAACGCAGAGAGATCCAGCGCAGTGTCCCAGGCGATGCCATCGGCGAACTGCACGTTGACATGGCCTTCGGCCTTGCCCTGCCCGGCTTCCATTTTCAATTGCGGCAAGGCGATCTGTTTCAGGCTGCCGCTGAACGGACTGCTCAGGCTGAACGCCCCCGCCGGTCCATCGAGGTCGGCGGCGAAGTTACCGAGGTACTGACCGTCGGTGTAGGAGACTTCGCCAGTGAAAGTGCGCAAGGCGACTTGCGGCTCGTCGATTTCGTTATACAGCCGATGCCACGGGAAATCCTGCCAGTTGATGTTGGCCTGAGCCGTGAGGCCCTTGCTCCAGTCAACGCTGCCGGTGAGCTTGAGGCTTTGCTTATCGTTGGCCGTCAGGTCGAGGCCGGCGATCTGCGCGCCGCTGGCATCGACCTTGCCTTTGAGCAGCAGCGCCACCGGGCCTTTATCGGCGGGCAGCGTGGCATTGCCGTTTAACTGGTAACCGTTTTTCAAGTCACCTTCGCCGGTCAAAACCAGTTGATTGAGTTGCAGAGTGTCCGGCAGATCGGCGCTTGGTTTGAATGCCTCGGAGGTGATACGCACCTTGGCCGGCAGGTTTTCCGCCAGCGGTTGCAGTTCGCCGCTCAACTGGCCGTCGAGGTAACCGTGGCTGTCGGCGTGCAGGTTGAGGGTTTTCAGCAGATCGCCGTCGACTTTCAACGCCAGCGTCCATGGGCCAGTGCCTGGGGACGGCAGGCTCAGGTCACCGGCGATGTTCAGCGGCCAGTTGCCGGTCGGTTGCAGCAGGCCGGAGAGGTTCAGGCTGAGGTCGTCGCGCTGCAGTTTCACGCTGTCGATCTGCATGCCCTGGGCGGTCCAGTGTGCCGCCAGTTGCAGGCCCTTGAGCTGCTCGCTGCCGTTGAACAGCAGGCTGCCGACTTGTACGTCGCCGAGTTCGATGGCCACCGGCAGTTGCAGATCCGGCAGTTTGATCGGGCCGCTTTCAGTGGTTTCTTCACTCGGCGGGAATTGCAGAATGACCTGATCGGCCTTGAGCTGTTCGATGCACAAAGTCATGCGGGTCAGGCACAGCGGTGACCAGGCGAAGATTGCCTTGTTCAGCTCGACGCGACTGCTGTCCTGCTGCCACAGCAGATGATCGGCGCTCCATTGGCCACCGAGACGGCCCTGGAAATTCTCCACGCTCAAACCCGGCACCAGGCTCAGCGCCCAACGGCTGCCGGCCTGCGTCCCGAGTACCGCGCTGATGCTCAGTACGATCAATAACACCAGCGCCAACAGCGCCAGAGCGGTAATTTTCAAACCACGCTTCACAGCTCAGGCCCCATGGAAAAGTGCAGCCGGATGCCGCCGTCGTCGTCCAGCGCGTGGGCCAGGTCGAGGCGGATCGGCCCCACCGGCGAGACCCAGCGCACACCGATACCGACCCCGGTCTTGAGGTTCGGCAGTTCGAGTTTGTTGAAGGAGTTGCCCTGGTCGACGAAGGTCGCGACCCGCCACTTCTCGGCAATCGAATACTGGTACTCGACGCTGCCGGCGACCATGTAGCGTCCGCCAATACGGTCGCCCTTGGAGTTCTCCGGGGACAGACTTTGGTAGTCGTAACCGCGCACGCTCTGATCGCCACCGGCGAAGAAACGCAGGGACGGCGGTACCGAGTTGTAACCATTGGTGGCGCTGCCGCCGACCTGCACCCGACCGAGGAAGCGGTGGTTGTCGAACACCGTGGTCAGGCCTTTGATCAACGCTGTGCCATATAAGAGGTTGTTGTCCGAACCGAGGCCCTCCTTCGCCACCTTGCTTTCAAAGGTCAGGCGATAGCCGTTGTGCGGGTCGATGCGGTTGTCGCTTTTCAGGTACGAGTAACTGATGCCGGGCATCAGCAAGGTACTCAGGCCGGAGTCGTCGCCGAGTTCATATTCTTCGCGCTGCCATTTCAGCGAGATCACTCGCTGCCAGCCGCTGGGCAACTTGCTGTGCCATTCCGGGCCAAACGTCAGCAGCTTGCTCAGGGTGTCCGAGCCGTCGATGTCTTCGTATTGATAACCACCGGCCCAGCGCAGTTTGTCGGTCAGCGGCGGGTCAAGCGGGATGTCATAGAACAATCCGACGTTCTGCCGTGGCGCCGACAACTCGGCTTCCCAGCCGTAACTGTCGCCCTGCGGGTTGACCCAGTGGCGCGTCCAGTTGGCCTTGATCCGCGGGCCGACGTCGGTCGAATAACCGAGGCCCAGGCCCATGGTGCGTGGCTTGCGGGTGTCGAGTTTGACGTCAACCGGGATCACGTCGTTTTTCGCCGCCGTCGGCGCCGCATCGACGCGCACGCCTTCGAAATAGCCACTCGATTGCAGGTCGCGGTTGAGTTCGGCGATCAGCTCGGAGTCATACGGATCGCCAGCCTTGAACGGCACCATGCGTTGCAGCAGGTCTTCGTCGAACGGCGTATCGCCCTCGAAACTGACTTTGCCCAGCGCATAACGCGGGCCGCTGTCGTAGATCAATTCAACGTCGGCCACCCCGGCACGCGGGTCGACCAAAAGTTTCTGGCTGGTGAAATGGCCACTGAAAAAGCCGAAGCGCGAGGCCTGGTTCTGGATCAGGCGTTTGGCGTCTTCATAACGCCCATGGTTGAGCACGGCGCCGGACTTGAGCGTGTCACTGCTCGGCACACGAAAGGATTTGAGGGAGGCGGCAGGCCCATCGACGCGGATGGTGACGTTGCGCAGACGAATCGGTTCGCCGGGATCGATGTTCAGCACCAGGCGCGGTTTTTCGCCGCCCTTCACGTCACTGTCGATCTGCGGCTGGTAATAACCCAAGGCCTGCGCGGCTTTGCGCGCCTGCTCCTCGGCCCCGCGACTGAAGCGCAGCAAGGCTTGTTCGTCACGATCGCCAAGGCTGCCGATATAACCTTCTATATTGGCCTTGAGTTCATCGTTGGACGGTTTGATCCGCACGTCCAATTCACTTTGCGCCAGCGCCGCGCAGCTGGTTAACAGCATGAGCACGCCACTGGTAAATCTTCCTGGAAACTTCATAGGCGCGGATGCTATCACGGGCTTGGGAGCGTGATAGAACAGGAAATTTCCGAAAAAGTTCTATGGCTAAGCCGTTGCAGTTTGTAACACCTGCGGATTGGCGTGGAAAAACACGTGCTCGCGCACCGGGCCGACGGCCACTTCGCCGATCTCCTCATAACCCTGACGTTTGTAGAATTCCAGGTAGCGCGGGTTGCCGGTGTCGAGCACCACGCCTTGCGAGGTTTCGTCCACTGCGCACCAGTTATGCACGGCGGTCAGCAACTGCTCGCCGAAGTGTTTGCCCTGAAACTGCGGATGAATCCCCAGCAGCGGCAGCATGTGCACGGAGTCGCTGGGCACGCAGGCGGCCACCGCATCGTGGTATTCCAGATAACGCCGGGTGCAGCGGAATCCGGTGCTGAGCACCATGCGCAGGCGCCATGCCCAACTTTCGGTGATGCCCAGGCGACGCTGCGGCGGCGCGATCAGGGCGATGCCGATCAGCCGGTCGTTGACCAACAGGCCGATGGCCGGCTGATCCTGCAGAAAGTGCTGTTTGACCAGTTCCCGCACCGTGGCCCGCACGCGCTGCTCGTAACCCGGCCGCTCGGCCTCGAACAAGTAACCGAAGGTCGGCTCGTGGCGATAGGCCTGATACAGCAGCGATCGGGCTTCGCGCGAGTAACCGCGGTCGAGCATGTGGATGTCGGCGATGGCGGTCTGGGTTTCAGGCATGACGGTGATTCTCCCCCGGGGCGCGGCTCAAATGACTGCGCTCTTGATGGTACGAACCTTTTGCGGGTGGCGCAGTTCCCCACAGGTATAGACCAAGCCAGACTCTTCATCGACCGGGCGGCCGTCAATCGCGAGCAGGCTCACTCCTACAGGGGTACGCATTCCAAATTGTAGGAGTGAGCCTGCTCGCGATGGCGTCAGCTCGGGCAACCCACATCCCACAGACAAAAATGATTTCTCCCACCCCACACTGGCCCCCATCCCACATGTCAGCTAGCATCGCCCTTTTGCCAGGACTGCCGACCATGAAGATTGTTTCCTTCAACATCAACGGACTGCGCGCCCGTCCGCATCAGCTGGCAGCGCTGATCGAAAAGCATCAGCCGGACGTGATCGGCCTGCAGGAAACCAAGGTTCACGACGACCAGTTCCCGCTGGAAGAAGTGCGTGCGCTGGGCTATCACGTTTATTTCCACGGTCAGAAAGGCCATTACGGCGTCGCCCTGCTTTCGCGCAAAGAACCGATCGCGATCCACAAAGGCTTCGCCAGCGATGAAGAAGACGCGCAGCGCCGCTTTATCTGGGGCACCTTCGCCGACGCCAATGGCGTGCCGGTGACCATCATGAACGGCTACTTCCCGCAGGGCGAAAGCCGCGACCACCCGACCAAATTCCCGGCCAAACAACGCTTCTACAGCGACCTGCAAACCCTGCTGGAAAGCCAGTTCCACAACGAACAGCCGCTGGTGGTGATGGGCGATGTGAACATTTCCCCGGAGGACTGCGACATCGGCATCGGCCCGGACAACATGAAGCGCTGGTTGAAAACTGGCAAATGCAGCTTCCTGCCGGAAGAGCGCGAGTGGATGGCCCGCCTGAAAAACTGGGGCCTGACCGACAGCTATCGCCACTTGAACCCGGACGTGACCGACATGTTCAGCTGGTTCGACTATCGCAGCCGTGGTTTTGAAGACGAACCGAAGCGCGGGCTGCGGATTGACGTGATCCTGGCGTCCCATGGTTTGCTGCCAAGGGTCAAGGATGCGGGCGTGGACTATGAACTGCGCGGCATGGAAAAACCGTCGGATCATGCGCCGATCTGGCTTGAGTTGAGCTGATTCACAACGCTTCTCCCTGTAGGAGTGAGCCTGTGGTGAGGGGATTTATCCCCGATGGGCTGCGAAGCGGCCCCAGTCGTCTCTAATAGATCGAAATGAAGATTTTGGGTCGGCTTCGCCAACCATCGGGGATAAATCCCCTCACCACAGGCTCACTCCTACATTGGATCCCTGTCATGTTTTGGTCATGCGCCTGACTTAATCTCCCCGGCAATCCCCTTGGCCTGATTCGGTGCCGGCATGACCCTGCGTGTTCTGTTCGCTTTTCTGTCGAGTGCATGGCTGACGGTCAGTGCCGCCACCCTGCCCATCCCTGAAAATGGCCCGGCATTGCGCATTCAGGGTTCCAACACCATTGGCGCCGATCTTGGCCCGGCGTTGGTTGAAGGCTTTCTGCAGGACCAGGGCCTGCTGAAAATTCACCGCGAGAACCCCGACACCGCCAACGAACAACACATCGTCGGCCAGACTGCCCAAGGCAAACGGGTGGTGGTGGAAGTCGCCGCCCACGGTTCCAGCACCGGTTTCACTTCGCTGAAAAGCGCCAGTGCCGACCTCGCCGCCTCCTCCCGACCGATCAAGGACAGCGAACTGCTCAGCCTGCAAGCGCTCGGCGATCTGAAAAGCGCCGCCGCCGAGCAGGTGATTGCCATCGACGGCCTGGCGATCATCCTTCACCCCGGCAACCCACTGCAGCAACTGGACACAGAGCAACTGGCGCGGGTCTTCAGCGGTGAGGTGAAAACCTGGGAAGACCTCGGCGGTCGCGGCGGCGCGATTCATTTATATGCGCGGGATGATCAGTCCGGCACTTACGACACGTTCAAGGAACTGGTGCTGGGTCGGCGTGGGAAAAGTCTGAGTTCCAGTGCGAAACGCTTCGAATCCAGCGAGCAATTGTCCGACGCGGTGAGCAGTGATCCGCAGGGTATCGGTTTCATCGGTCTGCCGTATGTGCGTCAGGCCAAAGCCGTGGCGATTGCCGACGGCGCATCGCAATCGATGTTGCCGCTCAACAGCCTGATTGCCACTGAGGACTATCCGCTGTCGCGGCGCCTGTTCTTTTATCTGCCGCCGGGCAACCAGAATCCGTGGGCATCGGCACTGGTGGCGTTTGCGCAAAGCCCACAGGGCCAGAAGATTGTTGCGGCCAACGGCTTCATCAGCCAGACCGTGCACGCGATGACCGTGACACCGAATGCGCTGATGCCCGAGGGTTATCAATCCCTCAGCCGCCATGCCCAGCGTCTGACGGTGAATTTCCGTTTCGAAGAAGGCAGCGCCAGCCTCGACAACAAGGCGCGGCAGGATCTGGCGCGGGTGCTCGACTATATACAGCGCCATGACAAGACCGAGCGCGCGGTGACGCTGGTGGGGTTTGGCGACGAGAAAGACGATCCGGCCCGCGCCGACCTGCTGTCAAAGCTGCGGGCGATGGCGGTGCGCCGTGAATTGGTGAAGAACGGCGTGGTGATGCGCGAAGTGCGCGGGTTTGGCGCGTTGATGCCGGTGGCGGCGAACAGTGCGGATGAAGGCAGGATCAAGAATCGGCGGGTTGAGGTTTGGGTGTACTGAATCTGATGCAGGTGTGCTGGATGCATGGGCCCCTTCGCGAGCAAGCCCGCTCCCACTTTTGATCGCATTCTTCTAGTCGGGATGCGGTCGAATGTGGGAGCGGGCTTGCTCGCGAAGCCGGCGACGCGGTCTTAATGACCGCTGCGCAGCATTTCCTTCGGCACATACTTGCCGATCTCGAACTTGCCGATCGCCGCGCGGTGCACTTCGTCCGGGCCGTCAGCCAGGCGCAGGGTGCGCTGCATGGCGTACATGTAGGCCAGCGGAAAATCGTTGGAGACCCCGGCCCCGCCGTGGATCTGGATCGCCCGGTCGATCACCCGCAGCGCCACGTTCGGCGCGACGACCTTGATCTGCGCGATCTCGCTCTTCGCCACTTTGTTGCCGACGGTGTCCATCATGTACGCCGCTTTCAGGGTCAGCAGACGGGCCATGTCGATTTCCATCCGCGAGTCGGCGATCTTGTCGACATTACCGCCCAGACGCGCCAACGGCTTGCCAAACGCGGTGCGACTCACCGAGCGCTTGCACATCAATTCCAACGCACGTTCAGCCATGCCGATCGAGCGCATGCAGTGGTGAATCCGCCCTGGACCTAGGCGACCCTGAGCTATTTCGAAGCCGCGACCTTCGCCGAGCAGGACGTTTTCGTAAGGCACGCGCACGTTGTCGAACAGCACTTCGGCGTGGCCGTGCGGTGCATCGTCGTAGCCGAATACCGGCAGCGGGCGGACGATTTTCACCCCGGGGGTGTCGACCGGCACCAGGATCATCGAGTGCTGCGCATGGCGCGGTGCGTCAGGGTTGCTCAGGCCCATGAAGATCAGAATCTTGCAGCGCGGATCGCAGGCGCCGGAAGTCCACCATTTCTTGCCGTTGATCACCCATTCATCGCCATCATGCACGGCGCGGGCGGCCATGTTGGTGGCGTCGGACGAGGCCACGTCCGGCTCGGTCATGGCGAACGCCGAGCGGATCTCGCCGCGCAGCAGCGGTTCGAGCCAGCGCTGTTTCTGCTCTTCGTTGGCGTAGCGCACCAGCACTTCCATGTTGCCGGTGTCCGGCGCCGAGCAGTTGAACGGCTCCGGCCCCAACAGCGAACGGCCCATGATTTCTGCCAGCGGTGCATATTCAAGGTTGGTCAGGCCAGCGCCGAGTTCCGACTCAGGCAGGAACAGATTCCACAGCCCTTCGGCCTTGGCCTTGGCTTTGAGCTCTTCCATGATCGCGGTCGGCTGCCAGCGATCACCCTCGGCAACCTGGCGTTCGAACACGGCTTCGGCCGGGTAAACGTAAGTGTCCATGAACGCGGTCACGCGCTCACGCAGTTCTTGCACCTTGGGCGAATAAGCGAAATCCATGAGCAATTACCTTCTTTAGGCAGAGGTTGTTCAGATCATGCAATCGATGCTAGAACAGCGCTGATAATTTACCTAGCCTATTCTCGGCGTGTATAAACATTCATCACCGATATATGATCCGCTGATCGTCAGCCCCTAGAACAAGAGAAGCCGCGTTATGAATCTGAGTAAGGTCGACCTCAACCTTTTCATCGTCTTCGACGCGATCTACACCGAAGCCAACCTGACCCGCGCCGGGCAGATTGTCGGGATTACCCAGCCGGCGGTGTCCAACGCGTTGGCGCGGTTGCGCGAGACCTTCAACGATCCGCTGTTCGTGCGCACCGCGCAGGGCATGGTGCCGACGCCGATGGCACAGAACATCATCGGCCCGGTGCGCAACGCGCTGTCGTTGCTGCGGGTGTCGGTGCAGGAGAGCCGGATTTTCAACCCGGCCCAAGCGGTGAAGACTTATCGCATCAGCATGACCGACCTCACTGAGGCAGTGATTCTGCCGCCGCTGTTCCAGCGTTTGCGGCGTCTGGCGCCGACGGTGATCATCGAGAGCTTTCTGTCCAAACGCCGCGAGACCACCAAGGAACTGGCTGCCGGACGCCTGGATTTTGCCGTCGATGCCCCGCTCAACACCGACCCGCAGGTGCGCCACGTCAAGCTGATGGAAGACCGTTACGTCTGTGCGATGCGCAAGGGCCATCCGCTGGCGGGCAAGGAGAAACTGTCGCTGGATGACTATCTGTCGCTGACCCACATCCATATATCCAGTCGCCGCAGCGGGCTGGGCTATGTGGATCTGGCGCTGGGCAAAATGGGCATTCAGCGCAAGATCGCCCTGCGCTCGCAGCATTATCTGATGGCGTCGCAGGTCATGCAGCAGACCGACATGGTGATGACGGTACCCGAGCGCTTTGCCCGGCGTAATGACCTGCATGCGTTCAACCTGCCAGTCAACGACGTGCCGCCGCTGGAGACTCACCTGTACTGGCATGAAAGCACCGACCAGGACCCAGCAAATCGCTGGATGCGCGAGCAGATCATCGAGTTGTGCCAGCAGGTGGCAGCGCAGGAGAAGAAGCTGGACAAGGTGTAAGTCTTTGCACCGAGTCGCTGGCATCGCGAGCAGGCTCACTCCTACATACGACCGCGTTTCAATTGTAGGAGTGAGCCTGCTCGCGATGAGGCCCACAAGAACACCGCAGATCATCCTTCTTGACGTAAACGTCAACTCGCCATTAGCTTAGCGCCAAGACCTTTTTCCGAGCGCTTTCATGAGCAGCCAGACCTACAGCATTTCCGACCTCGCCCGCGAGCTGGACATCACCACCCGGGCGATCCGCTTTTATGAAGAACAAGGCCTGCTCAGCCCTGAGCGCCGTGGCCAGGAACGCATCTACTCGCCGCGCGACAAGGTCAGCCTGAAGCTGATCCTGCGTGGCAAGCGCATCGGCTTTTCGTTGGCCGAATGCCGCGAATTGATCGAACTCTACGACCCGTCCAGCGGTAACACCAAACAGCTCAACAGCATGCTGGCGAAAATCAGCGAACGCCGCGAACAGCTTGAGCAGCAGTTGCTCGACATCGAACAGATGAAGCTGGAACTCGACACCGCTGAAGAGCGCTGCGTGCAGGCGTTGGAGCAGACGCTCAAGGGCCAGCAGGCGAGCTAGTAAACAACACAAATCCCTTGTAGGAGTGAGCCTGCTCGCGATAGCGGTGTGTCAGTCGAGCAAATATTAACTGACTCACCGCTATCGCGAGCAGGCTCACTCCTACAGGGGATCTCCTCGAATCCAGAAGAGCAGGTCAACCCATGTCCCTCCCCTCCCAAGTACGCCTGATCGAAGTCGGCCCGCGCGATGGCCTGCAGAACGAAGCCCAACCGATCAGCGTGGCTGACAAGGTGCAACTGGTCGACGCCCTGAGCGCCGCCGGCCTTGGTTATATCGAAGTCGGCAGTTTTGTCTCGCCGAAATGGGTGCCGCAGATGGCCGGATCCGCCGAAGTGTTTGCGCAGATCCAGCGCAAACCCGGTGTGACCTACGGCGCACTGGCGCCGAACCTGCGCGGATTTGAAGATGCGCTGGCTGCCGGCGTGAAAGAAGTCGCGGTGTTCGCTGCGGCGTCCGAGGCGTTCTCGCAGCGCAACATCAACTGCTCGATCAGCGAAAGCCTGGCGCGCTTCGCACCGATCATGGAGGCCGCGAAACAGCACGGCGTTACCGTGCGCGGTTACGTGTCCTGCGTGCTCGGTTGCCCTTATGAAGGCGAGGTCGCACCGGAACAAGTGGCGATGGTCGCCCGCGAGTTGTATGCGATGGGCTGCTACGAAGTGTCCCTCGGCGACACCATCGGCACCGGCACCGCCGGCGCGACCCGGCGGTTGTTCGAAGTGGTGTCGGCGCAAGTGCCACGGGAAAAACTCGCCGGGCACTTCCACGACACCTACGGCCAGGCGATGGCCAACATCTATGCCAGCCTGCTGGAAGGCATCGCGGTGTTCGACAGCTCTATCGCCGGCCTCGGCGGCTGCCCGTACGCCAAAGGCGCGAGCGGTAACGTCGCCACCGAAGACGTGGTGTACCTGCTCAACGGCCTGGGCATCGAGACCGGTATCGACCTCGACGCCCTGATTGCGGCGGGTCAGCAGATCAGCGCGGTGCTCGGTCGCCCGAGCGGTTCGCGTGTGGCCAAGGCCCGTAACGCCCAGTGAGGGCGAAGGTGTTACCGCTGTGTCCGAAACGTGGGCGTAGTCGAGTAACACGGAAACAAATTGTCTGGTTTGCCCTGAAGGAAAAATCCTTCAAAAATCTCAAGGCATTGATTTACAAGGGATTTAAAAAGTTGGCACGGCTTCTGCTATCTCTATGGCATAACAAGAATAAAAAGCAGCAAACCAATAAAAATAAGACGTACCGACTCTGACATAACAAAAACAACACGGCAGAGACGCAGCTAACAGATTTTTTTGGAGAAGGTGTGCTTTTCAGGGTGCTCTCAGGAGTGACCCGCAACCGGGCAGAGAACAATAAAACTACCTTCAGGTAGCTCCCGAATCGGTTGGATCGTTTAACGAGAAAGCAGATCAGCGCTCAAAAAAATACGTTTGCTCTTGACCCCGGATGGGGGTCGCCAAAAACAGCGGTAAAGGGCCACGGTTGCCAAAAACAACAACAGACCGCCCCTCAATAATAAAAAAGAGCACGCGACGACAAAATTAAAGGGGAGCTTCGGCTCCCCTTTGTGCTTTCTGTGATTCCTGAAAACATCACAGATTCCCTGTGGGAGCGGGCTTGCTCGCGAATGCTGAGTGTCAGGCGACAAATTTGTATCTGATACACCGCATTCGCGAGCAAGCCCGCTCCCACATTTGATTGTGTCAGGCCTGCTTTTCGCGGAGCTCCTCGATACTGATCTCGCGCATCCGGAATTTCTGGATCTTCCCCGTCACCGTCATCGGGAACTCTTCGACGAACTTGAAGTAACGCGGCGTCTTGAAGTGCGCGATGCGTTCCTTGCACCACGCTTGCAGCTCTTGTTCGGTGGCATGGTGGCCGGGATGGAACTTGATCCAGGCGACAATCTCCTCGCCGTAACGCGAGCACGGAATGCCGATCACTTGTACGTCCGCCACCGCCGGGTGGGTGAAGAAAAACTCTTCCAGCTCACGCGGATAAACGTTCTCGCCACCACGGATGATCATGTCCTTGTTGCGCCCGGCGATGTTCACGTAACCCTCATCGTTCATGCTCGCCAGATCGCCGGTGTGCATCCAGCCGGCCTCGTCGATGGCTTCGGCCGTGGCTTGCGGGTTGCTCCAGTAACCGAGCATCACACTGTAACCGCGGGTGCACAGCTCACCGATGGTGCCGCGCGGCACCAGGTTGCCCGCCTCGTCGATGATTTTGCTTTCCAGTTGCGGCTGGGTGCGGCCGACGGTGGTGACGCGCAGTTCCAGCTCATCGTTCGGCCCGGTCTGCAGCGACACCGGACTGGTCTCGGTCATGCCGTAGGCAATCTGCACTTCGCTCATGTGCATCTCGCTGATGACCCGGCGCATTACCTCGATCGGGCAAGTGGCGCCGGCCATGATCCCGGTGCGCAGGGTCGACAAGTCGAACTCGGCCCGCTGCGGCTGATCGAGCATGGCGATGAACATGGTTGGCACACCGTACAGGCCGGTGGCTTGTTCTTCGGCGACAGTTTGCAGGGTCAGCAGCGGGTCGAACGCGTCGTTGGGATAAATCATGGTGCTGGCGTGGGTGATGCAGCCGAGGTTGCCCATGACCATGCCGAAGCAGTGATACAGCGGCACGGGGATCACCAGGCGGTCGCTCGGGGTCAGGCCGATGCTTTCGCCGACCATGTAACCGTTGTTGAGGATGTTGTAGTGACTGAGGGTCGCGCCCTTGGGGAAACCGGTGGTGCCGGAGGTGTACTGGATGTTCACCGGTTGATCGAAGTGCAGACTGTCGCTGCGTTCACGCAGTTGTTCGGGCGAAACTCTGCTCGCCAGATCGGCCAGTTGCGACCACGGCAGGAAGCCCGACGGTGGCTGTGCGTCGAGGCTGATCACCCCGCGCAAATCCGCCAGACGTTCGCTGCACAAATGGCCGATGGATTGCTCTGCGAGTTCCGGTACCAGCCCTTGCAGCATGGCGTGGTAGTTGGAGGACTTGAAAGCGCCGGCGCACACCAGCCACTGGCAACCGGACTGCTTGAGCACGTATTCCAGTTCGGAGCTGCGGTAGGCCGGGTTGATGTTGACCAGGATCACGCCGAGCTTCGCCGTGGCGATTTGCGTGATGCACCACTGTGCACAGTTCGGCGCCCAGATACCGAGCCGATCTCCCGCCTGCAAACCCAGCGCCAGCAAGGCTCTGGCGTGCAGGTCGACGCTATCGGCCAGTTGCTGCCAGGTATAACGCAACTGCTGATGCCTTACGACCAGCGCCTCGCCGTGTGGGTGTTGCGCGACAGTCTGATCGAACTTCTGCCCGATGGTCATCGCCAGCAAGGCTTTGTCCTGGGAGCCTCGGGTATAGCTGCGCTGCGGGTTTGCACTGGGTTGATCCATGATGACCCCTATTGTCTTTATTAGTGGGTTTACCGGGATTTTGCTTCGGGTGGGAGCGGGCTTGCTCGCGAATGGGGAGGATCAGTCGCCAGATGTATAGGCTGACACACTGCATTCGCGAGCAAGCCCGCTCCCACCAAAAGCACTCCGCTTCAATCCTGAACTGGTCCTACTCTCGCCTATGTTGACGTTAACGTAAAGGGTGATTGACAGCCATTCGTCACAGGCTTACGTTAACGTAAAGGTGAGAGCCGTTCGACCGCCCTCCCCACCCTACAAAAAAGCCAAAAGGTGACCCATGAGCTACCCATCCCTGAACTTCGCCCTCGGTGAAACCATCGACATGCTGCGCGATCAGGTTCAGTCCTTCGTCGCCGATCAGATCGCCCCACGCGCCGCGCAGATCGACCGCGACAACCTGTTCCCGGCCGACATGTGGCGCAAATTCGGTGACATGGGCCTGCTCGGCATCACCGTGCCGGAAGAGTACGGCGGCGCGGGCCTGGGTTACCTGGCGCACGTGGTGGCGATGGAAGAAATCAGCCGCGGCTCGGCTTCCGTGGCGCTGTCCTACGGCGCGCACTCCAATCTCTGCGTCAACCAGATCAACCGCAACGGCAACCACGAACAGAAATCCAAATACCTGCCGAAGCTGATCAGCGGCGAACACGTTGGTGCACTCGCCATGAGCGAGCCGAACGCCGGTTCCGACGTGGTCTCGATGAAACTGCGCGCCGACAAACGCGGCGACCGCTTCGTGCTCAATGGCAGCAAGACCTGGATCACCAACGGCCCTGACGCCAACACCTACGTGATCTACGCCAAGACCGACCTGGAAAAAGGCCCGCACGGCATCACCGCGTTCATCGTCGAGCGCGACTGGAAAGGCTTCAGCCGCAGCAACAAGTTCGACAAGCTCGGCATGCGCGGTTCCAACACCTGCGAGCTGTTCTTCGATGACGTCGAAGTGCCGGAAGAAAACATCCTCGGTGTGCTCAACGGTGGCGTGAAAGTGCTGATGAGCGGCCTCGATTACGAGCGCGTCGTACTGTCCGGCGGTCCGACCGGGATCATGCAGTCGTGCATGGACCTGATCGTGCCGTACATCCACGATCGCAAGCAGTTCGGCCAGAGCATCGGCGAATTCCAGCTGATCCAGGGCAAAGTCGCCGACATGTACACCCAGCTCAACGCCAGCCGCGCCTACCTGTATGCAGTCGCTCAGGCCTGCGAGCGTGGCGAAACCACGCGCAAGGACGCCGCCGGGGTGATCCTCTACACCGCCGAGCGCGCCACGCAAATGGCCCTCGACGCGATCCAGATTCTTGGCGGCAACGGCTACATCAACGAATTCCCGGC
Organism: Pseudomonas sp. S150; assembly: GCF_004526365.1. Classification (NCBI taxonomy): domain Bacteria; kingdom Pseudomonadati; phylum Pseudomonadota; class Gammaproteobacteria; order Pseudomonadales; family Pseudomonadaceae; genus Pseudomonas; species Pseudomonas sp. S150. Next base: position 2,909,429 of record NZ_CP038207.1, on the reverse strand, counting down.
CGGACGTCTGCTGCGTGACGCCAAGCTGTACGAAATCGGCGCCGGCACCAGTGAGATCCGGCGCATGCTGATCGGCCGCGAACTGTTCAACGAAACCCGCTAAACGGAGCTGCACATGGCTATCCTGCATACCCAGCTCAACCCCCGCTCAGCGGAGTTCGCCGCCAACAGCGCGGCGATGCTTGAACAGGTCGACGCGCTGCACACCCTGCTCGCCCAAGTGGCGCAGGGCGGCGGCGCGAAAGCCCAGGAACGTCACACCTCGCGGGGCAAGTTGCTGCCGCGCGAACGCATCAACCGCCTGCTCGATCCGGGCTCGCCGTTTCTCGAGATCAGCCAGCTCGCCGCCCACGCCGTGTACGGCGAAGACGTGCCAGCCGCCGGGGTGATTGCCGGGATCGGCCGGGTCGAAGGCGTCGAGTGCATGATCGTCGCCAACGACGCGACGGTGAAAGGTGGCTCGTACTACCCGCTGACCGTGAAAAAACACCTGCGCGCGCAGACCATCGCCCAGCAGAACCGCCTGCCGTGCATCTATCTGGTGGACTCGGGCGGCGCCAATCTGCCGCGTCAGGACGAGGTGTTCCCGGATCGCGAGCACTTTGGCCGGATCTTCTTCAACCAGGCCAACATGAGCGCGATGGGCATTCCGCAGATCGCCGTGGTCATGGGCTCCTGCACCGCAGGCGGTGCCTATGTGCCGGCGATGGCGGACGAAGCAATCATGGTGCGCAATCAGGCGACGATCTTCCTCGCCGGCCCACCGCTGGTGAAAGCCGCGACCGGTGAAGTGGTCAGCGCAGAAGACCTCGGCGGTGCCGACGTGCACTGCAAGATTTCCGGCGTGGCCGACCATTACGCCGAGAGCGACGAACACGCCCTCGCCCTCGCCCGCCGCAGCGTCGCCAACCTCAACTGGCGCAAGCTCGGCGAAGTGCAGCAGCGCACGCCGATTGCGCCGCTGTACGCCAGCGACGAGTTATATGGCGTGGTTTCGGCCGACGCCAAACAGCCATTCGACGTGCGCGAAGTGATTGCGCGGCTGGTCGACGGTTCGGTGTTCGATGAATTCAAGGCGCTGTTCGGCACCACGCTGGTCTGCGGTTTTGCGCACCTGCATGGCTACCCGATCGCGATCCTCGCCAACAACGGCATCCTCTTCGCCGAAGCCGCGCAAAAAGGCGCGCACTTCATCGAGCTGGCCTGCCAGCGCGGCATTCCGCTGCTGTTCCTGCAGAACATCACCGGGTTCATGGTCGGCCAGAAATACGAGGCCGGCGGCATCGCCAAGCACGGCGCGAAACTGGTGACCGCCGTGGCCTGCGCCAAAGTGCCGAAATTCACCGTGATCATCGGCGGTAGCTTCGGCGCCGGTAACTACGGCATGTGCGGGCGCGCTTACGATCCGCGTTTCCTGTGGATGTGGCCGAATGCGCGCATCGGCGTGATGGGCGCAGAGCAGGCTGCGGGCGTGTTGGTGCAAGTCAAGCGCGAGCAGGCCGAACGCAGCGGCCAGACCTTCAGCGCCGCGCAGGAAGCCGAGATCAAGCAACCGATCCTCGACCAGTACGAAGAGCAGGGTCACCCCTACTACTCCAGCGCACGCCTGTGGGACGACGGCGTCATCGACCCGGCGCAGACCCGCGATGTGCTGGCCCTGGCCTTGTCCGCGTCGTTGAACGCGCCTATCGAACCGAGCCGCTTCGGCGTGTTCCGGATGTGATGCTTTTTTGTGGGAGCGGGCTTGCTCGCGAAAGCGGGCTTGCTCGCGAAAGCGGTGTATCAGTCGACGTATCCGCAACTGACAGACCGTCTTCGCGAGCAAGCCCGCTCCCACAGAAACCGTGGAGACGGAAGAATATGAGCGACTTCAACACCCTCGAACTGCACAACGACCCACGGGGTTTCGCCACCCTGTGGCTCAACCGTGCGGAAAAGAACAACGCGTTCAACGCCGAAATGATCCGCGAACTGATCCTCGCACTGGACAAGGTTGCCAGCGACGCCAGCCTGCGTTTCCTGTTGGTGCGCGGGCGTGGCAAGCATTTCAGCGCCGGCGCCGATCTGGCGTGGATGCAGCAATCGGCCGAGCTCGATTATCACACCAATCTGGACGATGCCCGCGAACTGGCGGAGCTGATGTACAACCTCGCCAAGCTGAAAATCCCGACCGTGGCCGTGGTGCAGGGCGCGGCGTTCGGCGGCGCGCTGGGGCTGATCAGTTGCTGCGACATGGCGATTGGCGCCGATGACGCGCAATTCTGTCTGTCGGAAGTGCGCATCGGCCTGGCACCGGCGGTGATCAGTCCGTTCGTGGTGCAGGCCATCGGCGAACGTGCCGCGCGTCGTTATGCGCTGACTGCCGAGCGCTTCGGCGGGCAGCGTGCGCGAGAAATCGGTTTGTTGTCCGACAGCTACCCGGCCGCCGAGCTTGATCAAGCCGTCGAGCAATGGATCGACAACCTGCTGCTCAACAGTCCGGCCGCGATGCGCGCCAGCAAGGATCTGTTGCGCGAAGTCGGTAACGGCGCGCTGACCCCGGCGCTGCGCCGCTACACCGAAAACGCCATCGCGCGCATCCGCGTCAGCCCTGAAGGCCAGGAAGGCTTGCGCGCCTTTCTGCAAAAACGTGCGCCAAGCTGGCAAGCCGCAACCACCACTAAGGAGCCGCGTTGATGAGCGCACCTGTTCTCACCACCCTGCTGGTGGCCAACCGTGGCGAAATCGCTTGCCGGGTCATGCGTACCGCCAAGGCGCTGGGCCTGACCACCGTCGCCGTGCACAGTGCCACCGACCGCGAAGCGCGGCACAGCCGGGAGGCGGATATCCGCGTTGATCTCGGGGGCAGCAAAGCCGCCGACAGCTATCTGCAAATCGACAAACTGATCGCAGCGGCCAAGGCCAGCGGCGCGCAGGCGATTCACCCGGGTTACGGTTTCCTGTCGGAGAATGCCGGCTTCGCCCGTGCCATTGAACAGGCCGGGCTGATTTTCCTCGGCCCGCCCGCTTCGGCCATCGACGCGATGGGCAGCAAATCCGCAGCCAAGGCGCTGATGGAAACCGCCGGTGTGCCGCTGGTGCCGGGCTATCACGGCGAGGCGCAGGATCTCGAAACCTTCCGCGATGCCTGCGCACGCATTGGCTATCCGGTGCTGCTCAAGGCCACGGCCGGTGGCGGCGGCAAAGGTATGAAAGTGGTTGAGGACGTCAGCCAACTGGCCGAAGCGCTGGCCTCGGCGCAGCGTGAGGCGCAGTCGTCGTTCGGCGATTCGCGGATGCTGGTGGAGAAATACCTGCTCAAACCACGCCATGTGGAAATTCAGGTGTTCGCCGATCAGCATGGCAACTGCCTGTACCTCAACGAGCGTGATTGCTCGATCCAGCGCCGGCACCAGAAGGTCGTCGAAGAAGCCCCGGCCCCGGGCCTGACCCCGGAACTGCGCCGCGCCATGGGCGAAGCGGCCGTGCGTTCGGCGCAGGCGATCGGTTACGTCGGTGCCGGCACCGTCGAGTTTCTGCTCGATGCGCGTGGCGAATTCTTCTTCATGGAGATGAACACGCGCTTGCAGGTCGAGCACCCGGTCACCGAAGCGATCACTGGCCTCGATCTGGTGGCGTGGCAGATTCTTGTGGCGCGCGGTGAAGCGCTGCCGATCACCCAGGATCAGGTGCCGCTCAATGGCCATGCGATTGAAGTGCGCCTGTATGCCGAAGATCCGTCGAATGATTTCCTTCCGGCTACCGGTCGCCTGGATTTGTACCGTGAATCGGCAGGAGGACCTGGGCGTCGGGTGGACAGCGGGGTTGCAGAAGGCGATGAAATTTCGCCGTTCTACGACCCGATGCTCGGTAAGCTGATCGCCTGGGGCGAGGATCGCGAACAGGCGCGCCTACGGCTGTTGAGCATGCTTGATGAGTTCGCGATTGGCGGCTTGAAGACCAACATCAACTTCCTGCGGCGGATCATCGCGCATCCCGCGTTTGCCGCCGCGGAGCTGGATACCGGGTTTATTCCGCGTTATCAGGAAACGCTGCTGCCCGCTCCGGGTGAGCTGAGCGATGAGTTCTGGCAGACCGCAGCACAGGCTTTCGCGCAGAGTTTGCCGGGTACTGTTCGGGCGGATGATCCGGAGTCGCCGTGGGCCTTGAACAGTGGTTTGCGCGCCGGTCTGCCGGCAGAAGTCACTTTGCATTTGAGCTGCGAGGGCCAGGATCGGGCGCTGACGCTGAATAGCTCAGGCAACGCCACACTGTCCGGTGAAGCACTGGTGGTCGAGCACGATGGCGTACGCCGTGTCCTGCGGGCAATTCGCCAGGGCGATTCGCTGTACCTGCAATGGGACGGCGAGTTGCGGCGCATTCAGGCGTATGACCCGATCAGCGCCGTCGACGCCAGCCACAGCCATCAGGGCGGTCTGACTGCGCCCATGAACGGCAGCATCGTGCGGGTGTTGGTGGAGGCCGGGCAATCGGTCGAGGCCGGTGCGCAACTGGTGGTGCTGGAGGCGATGAAGATGGAGCACAGCATTCGCGCGCCCCATGCGGGAGTGATCAAAGCGCTGTATTGCCAGGAAGGCGAAATGGTCGGCGAAGGCAGCGCTTTGGTGGAACTGGAAGCCGAGTAAATGGGAGATCGATCCTACGCCGAGCGAGGATCGATCGGACTAGAAACGCGCCGTGGCCTGAACCACCACGCCGATGATTCGACACTCATCGGTGAACAGGGCTTTGGGCCAGGTCGGATTGAGCGGTACCAGATAACGCTGGCCGCCCTCTTCGTCGAGCTTGCGAAAGATCGCTTCATCGCAGCCCTGCCACTGGGCGATCACCAGTTTGCCGGGCAGCGCCTCCACCTCCGGGTCCACCAGGATCAGCATGCCTTCGGCGATGCTCTGACCTGAAGGTGCGGTCATCGAATTTCCCGTCACGGTCAGCCAGAACGCTGCGCCACGGGCGTGATAATCCGTCAGTTCGAAGCGCTGCTTGTCATGTGACGGGGCGTAAGCGGCGGTTGCACTCTCACGCGATTCGCACGGCGTGTGCCAATCGCTGACCGGATAGCGGAAATACGGGTTGTACTTCTGCGCCAGCGGCATCTCGTCATCGTCGGTCTCCTGCGGCTCGCGAATCACCAGCACCACTTCCAGGAAGTCCATCCCCAGCGCCTGCAATACGCGGTTCATTTCCGTAATACCCGGCTCGCGACGTTTGTTCAGCCAATGGCCGATCCCGCCCTGGGACATGCCGACGCGCTCTCCGAGCTCTGTTTGAGTGATTTTGAGTTCACTCATTTTGGCCTTGACCAACTCAATCCATTTATCCATGTGCGGCACCTTACTTGCCCCGCCTTCGGCCGGCAAAACACATATTGTAGTATTTAAATTCTGGTCACAACTACGCATCGTACTATGCTGGAAGCACGGACTTTCAATCGAACAAGGAGTGACCCTTCACCATGAATATCAGCAGCAAAGACTTGCCCGATCTGCAAATGGACACCACGTTCACCTCCCCTCAAGGCAATGCAGCAGCGCAGCGAGCACTGGACTATTACTTGAAACCAGCTGTTTCAGAACCCGAGGTCGAGGAGCGATTTTTCAATGTGAAACGCCATCTCAGCGGCGAAGAGGCCCTCGTGCACGCGTCGGATCTGTTGCGCTGCGCAGCCGCCACCGCCTTCAAGGCAGCCGAAAACCTGCAGGGCGCGAGCCGCGACCTGGCATTTTCGGTGGTGCATATGGTGGATATGGCGCGAGCGATGGTCGACCATTCAATTGATGGCGAACAGCTCTGACGAACATGGGAAGCGGACGGACAGGAAAGAATTTTCCGATCGCGCAGATAAAAACATTTGACTTGCAAATGATAATGATTATTATTGCAAGCAGCTGGTCGCGAGATCAGTCGATGGACCAGAGACCTTAGGTCGGTCTTCTGGACTATCTCCTCATCAGGCTAATCACGGTTTTTGACCCGGCTTTTTGCCGGGTCTTTTTTTGCCCGTTTTTCGGGCTTATGGCTTCAGGCTAATGAAGTCTTTGGGTGCTGCAAATTCGATGGCGCGGATAATATCAAAAGAATATCGCTTGGCAAGCAAAGCCCGGCCCGATTGGGGCAAACTAATGACAATTAGCACTTGAGAATCAATCGCACACTCTCTAAGCTGCTTGCGCGTCATGGAAGACGCCCCCCACGCAACCCGCAATTTCCCTCGGTTTCAGCCCTGTCTTGCGTGTAAAGTAGCCGCCATAAAAATCATATTCAGGAACCGATTATGACCGTGGCCAAATCTTCGTTCGACATCAGCGCCAACTTCGACAGCGGCAACATCCAAGTCATCGACATCTCCAACCCGCTCAACCCGGTTCTGGCCATTCGCCCGGATACCCGCAGCGCGCATTTTCAGTGGTTCCACTTCAAGGCCAGCGGCCTGCATGTTCATCAGGAACACTGGTTTCGCCTGGTCAACGCCAGTCAATCCTCTTACAACAAGGCCTGGACTGGCTATCAGGCTGTTGCGTCCTACGACCATGTGAATTGGTTTCGTATTCCTACCAGTTTCGAAGGCGACAGCCTGCGCTTCTGCCTCGAAGCCGAGCAGACCCACGCCTGGTTCGCCTACTTCGAACCCTACAGCCGAGGTCGTCACGACTGGCTGATCGAGCAAGCGCTGAGCAAGGCCGGCACCGAGTTGCTGGCTACCGGCAAAAGCGTCGAAGGTCGTGACATTCAACTGCTGCGCAAGGGCAGGGGCGCCGAAGGCCAGCGCAAAATCTGGATCATCGCGCAACAGCACCCGGGTGAGCACATGGCCGAATGGTTCATGGAGGGTGTGATCGAACGCCTGGAACGCCACGACGACCCGGTGTTGAACAAGCTGCTGGCCAGCGCGGATCTGTATCTGGTGCCGAACATGAACCCGGACGGCGCCTTCCACGGCCATCTGCGTACCAACGCCATGGGCCAGGACCTGAACCGCGCCTGGCAGAGCGCCAGTCAGGAAGTCAGCCCCGAGGTACTTTTCGTACAGCAGCAGATGGAAAAGTACGGCGTCGATCTGTTCCTCGACGTACACGGTGATGAAGAAATTCCCCACGTGTTCACCGCCGGTTGTGAAGGCAACCCGGGTTACACGCCGCGCATCGAGAAGCTCGAAGAGCATTTCCGCACGCACCTCAAGCACACCACCAAAGACTTCCAGACCAAATACGGCTACACCCGCGACGAACCGGGCCAGGCCAACATGACCTTGGCCTGCAACGCGGTCGGGCAGCAATACGACTGCCTGGCGCTGACCCTGGAAATGCCGTTCAAGGATCACGACGACCATCCGGACAAAAAAACGGGCTGGTCGGGCAAGCGCTCGAAACAGTTGGGCAAGGACGTGCTGACCACCATCGCAGACATGGTCGACACTCTGCGTTGATCCCTCCCCCGCTCCACCCAAAGATCGCAGCTGTGGCTGCGATCTTTTTTTTGCGCAATAAAATGCCACCTCCAATCAGGTTGCAAATTAAAACCAAACTATCTACTTTGATTCTGGTTTTAATTTAAAACCCAAAAAGGAATCAGGGCATGCAATCTCAACCCCTCAAAAGCAGTGTGGTGCTGCTGTTCGCCATTGCCTGTGGACTGGCGGTGGGCAACGTGTATTACGCGCAGCCGCTGCTGGACGCCATGGCCGATGCCTTCGCCATGTCACCGGCAACCATCGGCATCGTCATTACCCTGACGCAGATCGGCTATGGCATCGGTCTGGTATTGCTGGTGCCACTCGGCGACCTGCTCAACCGACGGCGACTGATCGTCACCCAGACCCTGCTCTCGGCCGCCACACTGTTGATGATCGCGCTGGCGCCCAACAGTGTGTGGTTGCTGCTCGGCATGACGCTGACCGGTTTGCTCGCCGTGGTGACGCAAGTGCTGGTGGCGTACGCCGCGACATTAGCCGTCCCGGCGCAACGCGGTCGGGTGGTCGGCGTCGTCACCAGCGGCATCGTCGTCGGCATTCTGCTCGCGCGCACCATTGCCGGGGCCATGGCTGATCTGGCCGGTTGGCGGGCGATCTATCTGCTGTCGGCGGGGCTGACGCTGCTGATGGCGCTGCTGCTGTTGCGCGTATTGCCCAAGGATGAAGTCTCGCAGCCGGCGAGCCGTTACGGCGCGCTGATCGCTTCGGTGTTCAGTCTGTTCCGGCAAGAGCCGGTGCTGCGCCAACGGGCAATCCTCGCGTTGCTGACCTTCGCCAGCGCCATGGTGCTGTGGACGCCGATGGTGCTGCCGCTGGCCGCCCCGCCACTGTCGCTGTCGCACAGTGAAATCGGCCTGTTCGGGTTGGCCGGCGCCGCCGGTGCACTTGCCGCCGCGCGCGCCGGGCATCTGGCTGATCGCGGCCTGGGCCAATGGGTCAGCGGTCTGTCGCTGCTGCTGATGCTCGCCTCGTGGCTGCCGATCGCCCTCACCCAGTCCTCGCTGTGGGCGCTGTTGCTCGGCGTGATCACCCTCGATCTGGGCTTGCAGGCCGTGCACGTCACCAGCCAGAGCATGATCTACAGCGTGCGCCCTGAAGCGCAAAGCCGCCTCACCGCCGGCTACATGCTGTTCTATTCGATCGGCAGTGCATTGGGTTCGATTACCTCGACGGCGATGTACGCCTGGGCCGGCTGGACCGGCGTGTGTCTGCTTGGCGCCGTTATCAACGCATTGGCGCTGGGTTATTGGTGGCTGACCCTGAGAAGTGGCGCACCGCAGCGGTGCGCCACACAAGCGGGTTAATCGCGATCGCGACCGCGCAACATGCTGTCGAGCACCTCGTCGCGGCGCACCCAACCATGGAACAGCGCCGCTGCCAGGTGCAACAGCACGGTGAGGAACAACAGGTACGCCAGATAGCCATGCGCCTTGCGCAGCAGGGCAAACACTTGCGCATCGGCCGGCAGGATCGACGGCAACTGCAAGGTATTGCTGAGCATCACCGGCTCCCCGGACGCACTGATCATCGCCCAACCGAGCAGCGGCAGCACCAGCATCAACGCGTACAACAACACATGCGAAGCCTTGGCCGCCATCACCTGCCAGCACGGCAGATCGGCCGGCAGCGGCGGCTGTCGAGTGGAAAACCGCACCAACAGACGCACGACCACCAGCAGCAGAATCGCAATCCCCAGCGGTTTGTGCAGATGAATCAGCCATTCATGCCGCTGTGAAACCGAAGTGACCATGCCGGCGCCAATGAACAACATGGCGATGATCATCAGCGCCATCAGCCAGTGCAGCAGCCGCGCCAACAGCGCGAAATGAGTCGGTTGCGTGCTCATGGGCGAGCCTCCTGTCTGGCGGCGGGCAATTGGCTGACTTCACTGGTTCGCCGTAGATAGGAATCGGCGTAACCGGCGGAACGCGCCGCGAGCAGCGGGTCGTCGGAGCCTTCGATCCCGGCTGGCAGCACCAGCGGATCGTAGTTGATGTCGCGGCATTCGCCGCTGAGCTGCGGCTGAGTCTTCTCCAGCACCAGCGTGCCGGCGTTGATCACCTTGCGGCCCTCGGGCCAGGTTTTACTGGCATCGTTCACCGGATCACCCGGGGTTGGCCAGGGTGATATTCAGCTGCCAGCGCAACGGCCCCTCGGCCAGACGCTGCACCAGATCCTTCTCGAGAAAATCCGCACCCTCCGGCGCCGAGGCTCCGGCGGCATCGCGCGCCAATGGCGTGACACTCCAGCGCACCGCCTGCTTCTGCCCGCTGGCGTTGACCAGATAGAACGCATTGATGCTGTTGTAGGTTTCAGTGGCATAGCTGGCCGACGGTTTGGCGGTCTTCACCCACGTCAGAAACGGCACGGCTTCCGGGTGCGCGGCGAAGAATGCCGGCACTTTCGACGGATCCGGTTTACCCGTGTGGCCGGGTCCGGCGACTGCGCCTGCTGCAATTGATAGAACGCCTCTGGAGTGCCGACCGGGAACACCGGCATGCTGTTCATCCCGGTGCGCCATTGCTGACCGTTGGCCTGGGTGAAACGCAGCGCCAGGCTGCGGATCGGCACGCTGCTGTCCGGGGCGTAGGGATTCCCCGCCGGCAATGCGAAACGCCCGACCACCGGGGTTTGCGCCTCGTTGAACACCTGCGCCGAAGAAAACGCCCGCGCCTCGCCACTGCTCTCGAAATGCCCGATCACGCACACGCCCTTGGCGTGGTTACGCCGAAACCCGGGATGCACGCCGTTGTTTTTCTCCAGCACATCGACCAGCGCCTTGGGCGTCAGACGTTGTGGGTCAAGGTTACCGTGCACGTAGGCAAACGCCCCGGCCACTGCGGCAACCACCACGGCAATCGCCGTCAGGCGCAACACTGTGCTCGCGGCACTCAAGGGCGGGCGCGACGGCCTGCCCGGCGGTGAAGTGCGATCAACCATGAATAACTCCAGGGCCATCGGCCACAAGTAGGAAGAATCAGCAAGACGCGCCCCAGCGGGATTTATTCCATGGCCCGGTATTTATTTTTCCGAACGTGGAATAACCTCGAACGGCAGACGTCTCCCTAGTCCACAGCGTAGTGACTAGCAGAAATTCATGAGCGAATTCGACGAACAGTTGAGAGAAATCATTCCCAGATTGCGCCGCTTTGCCGTGTCATTGACCCGCAACAGCAGTAGCGCCGACGATCTGGTGCAGGCCAGCCTCGAGCGGGCCCTGTCCGGCTGGGGTGCGAAACGCGCCGAGGGTGATGTGCGCGCGTGGCTGTTCGCGATTCTCTATCGGCAATTTCTCGACGCCCATCGGCGCTCGCGTCGTTATGCGCGGATGCTCGAATTCTTCACCGGTCGCGACGACGCCGAACCCTCGGTCGAGCGCACCGTGATCGCCCAATCGACCCTGCAAGCCTTCGATCGCCTGCCCACCGAACAACGCGCGCTGTTGCTGATGGTCTCGGTCGAAGGCCTGAGCTACAAGGAAGTCGCCGAAATCCTCGACATCCCCACAGGCACGGTGATGTCGCGCCTGTGCCGCGCCCGCCAAGCCTTGCGCCAACTCAGCGACGGCGAAATCAGCAGCCCTTCTTTGCGGATACTCAAATGATCAGCATGCCCCCCAGCGAGCGCGACCTGCACGCGTACGTCGATCACCAACTCAACGAAGCCGACCGGCGTCTGGTCGACACCTGGCTGGCCACTCTCCCGGAAGCCGCCGCGCAGGTGCGCGCCTGGCAGCACGACGCCCAGTTGTTGCGCGCAGCCCTGGGCGGTGCCTTGCAGCAACCGGCCAATCCGGAGCTCGACCCCGCGCTGATTCGCCAGCGCCTCAAGCGTCATTCGCGGCGCCACCTGGTCAGCGCGGCGGTGCTGCTGATCGCGGTCGGCATCGGCGGTTTCAGTGGCTGGCAGGCGCGGGAAATGACCCTCGTGCGCTCTTCCACGCTACCCATGACCGATGCCTTGCAAGCCTATCGTTTGATCGCCCAGCAAGGGATATTACCGGCGGACTACAAGGTCGACACTGACGGCGACATGCAGCATTGGCTCGACCGTTATTTCACCCAGGCCAGTCGCTTGCCGGATCTGAAATCCGCCGGTTTCGAACCGGTCAGTGGCCGCCTGCTCAGCACCGATGAAGGCCCGGCGGCGATGGTGGTGTATGAGGATCGCAGCGGCCACAAGGTCAGTTTCTATGTGCGACCACCGGGACCTGAAAACACCTTCCTGCCACGCGGCAGTCGCAGCGACGGCGATCTGCAGGCCGATTACTGGTCCGGTGGCGGGTACAACTATGCGATGGTCAGCCCGACGGATTCGCCGGCGGTGCAGCAATTGAGGCAGTCACTGCCATTGTGAAAACTGCGCCAATCCCCCTGTGGGAGCGGGCTTGCTCGCGAAAGCGCTAGATCAGCCACCATCATTGTTGAATGACACACCGTATTCGCGAGCAAGCCCGCTCCCACAGGGGTCATCGTATGAGTCAGAACCCTACGTCGAGCACCACATTGTCCAGGTAAGTCCCCGCCGGCGGTGTGGTCTGATCGGTGTAGATCTTCGCGTTGTAGTTGAAGATCTGACTTCCGGTGCCCAGCCCATTCCCCGGATTCACCTCGGCATCGGTGCTCGACCGGCGTGCGCTGCCGACACTGCCCCACCGGGTGGTGCCAGCGCTTTTGAAGATATCGTAGGCCAGATAATTACTTCCGGAAATCATCCGCCGCCGACCGCCGACACTGACCGGGTTCTGTCCGTCGCTCAAACCGACGGTGTAAGCACTGCCCTTGGTGCAGGCCAGATTGATGGTCTGCCCGGTCACCGGGGTAAAGGCACTGATTACCGGTGCACTGCCAAAGGCAATGTTCGGCGCAGTAATCGTGCAGTCGTTGGACACGGTCAGGTTCACCGTCAACGTCGCGGTACCGCTATTGATGTCGCGCCCCAGACAAACACTGCCGATACCGATCCCGGAGCAGTAATTCCAGTTCCAGAAAATGCTCAGGGTTTCCGTATAAACCCACCCCGGCGGCGACGTTACTGCCAATGGTCGTGCCCAAGTACAGCGGCACGGTTTTCGGGGTGGTGCCGTTGAGCAGCCCCAAAGCATCGATGATGCCGTTGCGGGCGAAGTCGAAGGCGGTGCCACGGGTGACCGGGTAGCTGGTGCTGTTTGTTGGCGTAGATCGTGTAGCCGATGACGTCACCGGTCGGCCCGAGCAAGCCGCTCTGGGTCGAGGTAATGGTGGCGTAGAAATGGTCGTTGCTGGTCAGCAATGACAACAGCGAACCGGTACAACTCAACCCGGCATTGAGCGTGGAACTGGGCTGCGTCGTGGTGCGCACGGCAATCGAACTGATCGAACCGAACGCCGCCGGCGTGGTGCTGACCACCGAACACAAGGCCTGCGCCATCCCCGGCAGCAGCAACGCCAGACACAGGCAAATCCGCGCCGCGCTCATTGGCACACCAACGGGCCGATCAGCGGCACCTGGCTTTGCCGCATATCCACTTCGAATTGCGTCTTGCAGGTTTTGCCGTCGGCCAGCGTCACCTGCAACGAGTTCTGCGCCTGCAGGTTTTCCAAATAGACCAGCCCGTCCCAGCCGACCACCGTGCGCGCCCCACTCTGCTCGTGCAGCACGCCGGCGCCCAATGGCAGTTCGCGTTGCTGCGCATCTACCAGCACGATGCTCGCGGCGATCACCCGGGTCAGAGGAAACTCCAGCAAATAGCCGCTGCCACGGCGCACGGCGATGCGTTGTTCGACGTTGGGGCTGCGCACGTTGGCCGGCAGATTCAGCGGATCGATTTCGTATTTGCCGCGGTAGTACGCGCTGCTCCACGGCACCAGCAAGTGGCCGTTTTTATCGGTCTGACCGACCTGCTGGTTTTCGTAGCGCACCGGAATATCGGCGAAACCCTCGGTGCTGACCACCACAAACGCGTCGTCGATGCGATTGGCGGCGAACACCTGGCGGTCCATCCACACCAGCGAGCCACTGGCATCGGCCCAACGGGTCTCGGCGTCGGACGTGCCGTAGACACCGGCCTGCAACTGCACCGATTGCAGACGCCAGGTCACATCAGCCTGACGATAATCGGGGCCATCACCCTTGGCGTAACCCAGATTGAAACCCTCCCCGCCCTCGGTCGGCACCGAGCGGCTGTAATTGACCCGCTGCTGACTCTGCCCGGTCTTACTGCGCTCGCTACTGATCGCCAGGCTGCCGCGCAGATCGAACGGGATCACCAGTTGCGCCTGCACTGCCCAGTTGCTGTCGCCGATCTCGCGGTTGGCCGACAGATAGAAGCTGCTGTTGCGCCATAGCGGTTTGCTCCAGCTCAGGTTGAGCAGACGCGTGCGCGAATCGTCCGCCGCGCGCACATCGAAATAACCGGCACCGAGGCTGCCCCAGCGCTCGAGGTTGACGCTCAGGGTCGCTTGCTCGCTGCGCCGGCTGAGGCTGATGTAAGGGCTGTCGATCACGCTGAGGTCGGCGTACTGATCGCGGCGTTGCAGGCGCTGCCAGGAAAAACTGTAGCGCTGGCTGCTGTACTGATAACCGAGACTCACCTGCTCGCCGCCGTCGCCGTCGAATCGGCTCTGACTGATGGCGCTGTTGAGTACGCCGAAATTGCCCAGACGCCAATTGCCGCCGATCCCGCCGAGGGTCAGCGAGTCAGCCGCTTCGGCGTGGCTTTCCAGGGTGAAGCTGTCGCTGACACCGTAGCGCAGGCTGCCGGAGGTCATGCCAGGGCCATAGCTGAAGTCCTTCAAACCGTAATCGCGGCGCAACGTACCGGCCGCCACCGAGAAATCACTCAGGCCTTTTTGCAGCAGACTGCTGGTGACATAGAACGGCACCGTGGTCGACACCTGCCGCCCCAGCGCATCGGTGGTCACCACCACGGCCTCACCGGCGCCGTTGATGAAAGGAATGTTGGTCAGGGTATACGGACCCGGTTGCAGGTCGGTGCTGCTCGACTTGTAGCCGTTGATGAACAGATCCACCGACGACGGCACAGCGGCCTCACCGGCGAACTGCGGCAACGGATAGGTGACCAGATCCGGACGCACGGCAAAGTCCCGCGAGAACTGCACACCGCCCAGACGCACCGAGTTGCTCCACGGCAAGGCGTCGCTGATCACGTCCCCGCCCTCGTAGGTGAGCATTCGCTCGTCGTCGGAGTAACGCCAGGTGGTGTCGTAGCGCAGGTAGCCGTTGCCCAGTGTGCTGACCGAATCGCCGGACAAGGTACGCCGGTACTGCCCGGTGTTGGACAACGTGCCCCAGCTATCGAACAGCCGCACCTCGTTCCACGCCGCCAGATAAGTGCCGGCATCGTCGGTGTCGTTGAGGTACAGGTCATAGTTGAACAACGCGCCGAAACTGCTCAGCGCCGGGGTGCGCGGATAGTTCTCGCGATTACCGATGAACTGATCCGGCAGCCACTGCGGTGGCACCACCAGCAGCAGGCGCTGGCCGACACTGTCGTATTCGCTGTGCAGTCCAGGCAGGCCGTCGAGATCAACTTCAGCACCAGGATTGCCCGGCAGTTTCATCCCGGTTTCAGCCAATACGCTGGCCGGCAAAAACAGATGCCCGTCACGTTGCTGCACCGCCACCACCCGCCCGGTGTTCATCTGATTGACCACCAACTCCAGAAACAACTGTGCATCACTCACGGCCTCCATGCCGCTGGGCGGTGGCGGCAGTTCGCCGGCCTGGGATGGTTGCACGAACATCAGGCACCACGCGCCGGTCATGAGCCACAACGGACGCTGAATACGACGAGCCCATCCCGGGCTCATACACGCTTTACGTCCGTCAATGGACTCGATCCTCCTGATGCCACTCTTGCCAAAGCCAGATATCTTTCTGTGGAATTTTGACGACACGATGCATTCATTGTGGCGAGGGAGCTTGCTCCCGCTCGGCGGCGCAGCCGTCGTCAGAACTGTTTAAGCGAACTGCCTGACATGGCTTGGGGCTGCTTCGCAACCCAGCGGGAGCAAGCTCCCTCGCCACAAAAGTCCACTCGGCATGGCTCCCTTTTCAGCGTCCCGGCGCAATGCTCTGCACCTGGACCCCGCCATTGACTCGCACTCGCAACGCCGACTCACTCGCCAACGCTCCAGGTGCCGGCCAGCGCATCACCGCGCCAGGCAGCACATAACCCAGCAACCCCTCGGCTAATGGCTTGCTCTGTCCACCCTCTTTGATCGCCACGTCGGTCAGCCGCGCATGCACAGCGCCCTGATTGCGCACTTCGATATACGGTCGACCGTCCACCGCCACCGTGCGCCAGCTCAGCTGCGGCACACCGATACCTTTGGGGTCACGCGGGCGGGTGCTGTCTTCCTTGCTCCACAGCCCCGCGCCGTAGGCAAACAAGGGCACCGAATAGCGCATCTGAAAGCGGATCGCGGCCGCGGTCTTGCCGCCCTCGGCAGCCGGCGGCTGGGCGGAAGGGATTTCGTCGATGATGATCCGGTAGGCCAGTTCCTGCCCCGGCGGCACATCCTTGGTCCGGGTCAGGCGCACCAGTTGTTTTTGCCCCGGTTCGATCTTCGCCACCGGTGGGCTGCCGATCACGTCGCGCTGGTTCTGGTATTGCTCCTCAAAGCCGCTCTGGCTCCAGCCGAACACACGGATCTGCAGGTTGGCGGTTTCCGTGCCACGGTTTTCCAGCCACAACGCACTGGCCTGTTGATCGGCTTCCAGCACCGGATCGATCGGCCAGATCAACACCGAACTGGCGGCCTGCGCATGGCCGGCCCCGAGCATGACCAGTGCCAGCAACGCGCCCTGCAACAACGAATGCCCAGACGTAACTGCCCCCATGAACCTGCTCCTTGTCGGCCATTCAAATTTCGCTTTACCACGACAGCTGCACCTGCAACACGTCGCTGTACGTCCCCCCGGGCTGATTGCCCGGCAATTGCACCTGACCGTAAATCGGCAGGCTGATGTTGTTCGCATCGCTATAGGCCACCGCCACGCTCTGGCCGATGCCCAGGCTCTGGCTGTAAGCCGCATCGCGGAACAGCGCATACGCCACCCGCGCACTGCCGCTGTTGATCTGCATGTGGCGACCGCTGCTGTTGTACTGGCCGCCATCGACCGTCATGTTCACTGCCACCCCCGGCGTGCATTGCAACTGCACGCCGCCGGTCAATGCCACTTGCACCGTGCCGGTCGCGAGGGCCGAACTCGAACCGAAATTCAGTCCGCCGTAATTCGACACCCCGCCGACTACCAGACACCCCGGCGTGATGGTCGCGCTGACCTGAAAGCTCTGGCTGGTCGCCGCCCCCAGCGGCAGCGGCACACTGCCCGCACAGAGCAGGAGCAGCGCGGCACAGCCTTGGCGGCGCATGGCATCAGAACGTCAGTTCAACAGCGACGGTGTCGGTGTAAGTCCCTGCCGGCAGCCCGGCCTTGCCCACCGCCTGACCGTAGATATTCACCGTCTGCGCCACGCCAGTGCTGGTCGCCAGATTGATCGTGCCGTCGATCGGCAGCAGCTGCGAATGCCCGGCATCGGTGTAGAAGTCGTACGGCACGTAGTTGGCGACACCGTCATACAACGCACGAGCGCCGCCCGGCGACTGTCCGTCGTGAGCACCGGCGCGCACTTTGACCACCGGGGTCGTGCCGCTGGAGCAGAGAATCGACAGCGCCCCGCCGCCACCGCCCAGTACCTGCCCGCTGGCGGTGGTGAACAGGCTGTTGGCGGTGCCGAAGTTCAAGGCACCGAAGTTCAGCCCGGTGGAGCCGCCGGCACCGTTGACCTGACAGCTGCTGATCAGGGTCAGGCTGGCGGTGATCTGGCCGGTGACCGTGGTGGCGGCGTGGGCACTGGAAACCAGCGTCAGGCCGAGCAACGACAAACCTATCCTTGATGCAAACTTGCGCATGGTGTCCGTCCTCTACGGGGTTACCAGTCGAGCGTCACCGTCAGCGTGTCGGTGTAGACACCTGCCGGAACCGCGCGGGTATTCGCCACCACCGTGCCAAACACCGGAATCGGTATCTGCGCACCGCTGGTGACAGCGAAATTGTGTTGTTGGCCAATGCTGTAGCGCTGGCTGCCGGAGGCATCCAGAAAGAGTTGATAAGGCAGGGTCTGGCGCCCGTTGCTCAGGCGGCGGGTGGTGCCGTCACCGTGGCTGCCGCCGTCGATGGTGACGGTGAAACCGGTGACCGAGGGATTGCAGGCGACGTTCAGCTTGCCGCTGCTGTCGCCGTCGAGACTGGCCTTGATCGGCGCGTTCCAGGTCGGCCCCTGCTGACCGAAATCGAGGGTGCCCAGATTGCTCACCGGGATCGCCGGGGTGGCGCTGTTGGTGACTTCGCACCCGGCGATCAGGATCAGCCGCGCATTGATCTGCCCACTGATCGCCGCCTGTGCGTCGTCAGCGAGCAACAGCAACGTACCCGTGGCGATAACCATCCAGTGCTTGCCTGTCATTGCGTCCGTCCTACTCCTTCAGGATGCCTGCGTACCTTGCGTTCAGCATTGAACGCCCCTTCCCTGCGCAACCCGCCTCCAGCGGATTGCCTGAAATCCTGCACTCACCAGGTCACGGTGACTTTCACCAGATCCGAATAGCGGCTGACCTGCGGCACCTGCGCCAGACGCTCGATCCGCGCGTACAGCGGCAGCTCCACCGTGCCGGTGTCCGGCACCCGGCCGCTGACTGGCACGTTCACCACCAGCGGCACCCGGCGCGCCGCGTCCTGATACAGCCGATATGGAATCGGCTGGCTCCCCGCCGCCCCCGCCATGTAGCGAACCTCGCCAACGCCACCATGCAGGCCACCGTCGACCCGCAGTTGATACGGCGTGTCAGGGTTGCATTCCAGACGTGGCAACCGTTGGTTGGTCAGCGCCGCACCCAGTGGCCCGGCCGGGTCGTCGAGACGCGCAATACTGCCGAAATCCAGCACGCCCAATTGTTCGATACCCGCCTCGCGCTGCTGGCCGATCAACTGGCAGCCACGCTGCACGTCAACGCGGACTTCGACCTGAAGATCCGCCGCATGCACCGAGGCCCCAAGCACCCCGAGCAGGCCCATCACCACACGTACAATCACTGTCCCATTCCTTGTGAGGGAACATCCTGGATGACGTTACTGTGTTTCAGGGTAGCAACGGACGACGAATCCGCCAGTCGATTGGATCCATGGATCTGCCGGGATATGTTTCGAAAGTTTGGCAACACGGCGAATTACATCGCTGAAAATAGCTGTACGCCCCGCACAAATCTGTTCAGTGATCGCCCACTGTCGACGAGCCGCGATGGAAGCCGGGCGCAGCCTCTGGTTACACTACGGCGCCGCGCTCCCGGGCGCGGGTCTGATGAACACGGAGTGACTGCACTGTGCCCTCTCGAGCGCCCAAACGATCGCCACTGACCCTGCGCTGGTCGGCGCTGCGCCGCTGGTTCGCCAAGGGCCGGCCCGCGCATGCCGGGCATGACGCGAATGCCCAGTCGATCCGCGACTATTTCCGGCACAAGGCCCATAGTCAGGGTTACACCCTCAGCCACAGCCAACAGCGGGTGATCGATTGCATGGCGCAGCAGGCCAGCCTGTTGTTCGGCGCCAAGCCGCAAATGCCGCCGAGCCTGTACCTGCATGGCGCGGTCGGACGCGGCAAGAGCTGGCTGCTCGACGGTTTTTTCCAGGCACTGCCGACCGCGCAGAAACAGCGCGTGCATTTCCATGAATTCTTTGCCCGGTTGCATCAGGGCATGTTTAACCATCGCGAACAGGACGACGCTCTCGGCGTCGCCCTCGACGAGCTGTTAGCCGATTGCCAGGTACTGTGTTTCGACGAATTTCATGTGCATGACATCGGCGATGCGATGCTCATCACCCGCCTGTTCAAGGCCTTGTTCCAGCGCGGGATTCTGCTGCTGGTGACTTCCAACTATCCGCCGGAAGGCTTGCTGCCCAACCCGCTCTATCATGCGCGCTTCAAACCGGTGATCGAATTGATCAACGCCCGAATGCAAGTGATGGAGGTCGGCGGCCCGCACGATTACCGCAGCCAGGCGAGCAACCATGCGCATCAGGTTTTCACGCAGGGCCACTATGTGTGGCCAGCCACCGCAACCCAGCGCCAGGCGCTGAACCTGCCGCCCGAAGGTGCCCCGGCCATTGCGTTGCCGGTGGGCAGCCGACACGTTCAGGCGCGCCTGTGCGATGGCAGCCGGGTCGCTTTCACCTTCAGCGACGTGTGCGAGCAACCGACAGCGGTGATGGATTATCTGGAGCTGTGTCGGCGTTTCGACCAGTGGATCATCGACGACCTGCCGGAACTCGGTGAGTGCTCGATCGCCGCACAACAGCGCTTCATCAACCTGATCGACGTGCTCTACGACCAGGACAAGCACCTGACCCTGCTCAGCCGCTTGCCACTGCGCGAGGCCCTTGGCGGCAATGCCATCGATCTGGCGCGCACCCGCAGTCGCCTGGGGCAGTTGCAGGAAACCCACTGATCCCTCGGATCCCCTGTGGGAGCGGGCTTGCTCGCGAAAGCGGAGTGTCAGTGACGAATCACTGACTGACAGGACGCCTTCGCGAGCAAGCTCGCTCCCACAGTGGATCAGAGTGTTCTTCAGTGCAAATCCCGGCTTTGCCGTTATCATGTCGCCCATTCCGAGCGCCCGGCGCTTCTTTCCTTTGATAGTGAACATCCCCATGCACACCCTTGCTCAATTGCGCGCCGGCGAGTTGTCGGGCATTACCCGGCTGGATCTGTCTTGCGGCCTGACCGAGTTCCCCCGGGAGATTTTCGAACTGGCCGATACGCTGGAGGTGCTCAATCTCAGCGGCAACGCCTTGAGCAGTCTGCCCGACGACCTGCATCGCCTGACCAGGATGCGCATTCTGTTCTGCTCGGACAACCGCTTCACCGAGGTGCCGGAGTGCGTCGGAAAATGTGCGGCGCTGACGATGATCGGCTTCAAGGCCAACCGCATCAGCCACGTGCCGGGCGCAGCACTGCCGCCGCTGCTGCGCTGGTTGATCCTGACCGACAACTGCATCGAAAGCCTGCCCGTCGAACTGGGTGAGCGCCCCCACCTGCAAAAACTGCTGCTGGCCGGTAATCGCCTGCAAGCGCTGCCCGCTTCAATGAGCCAGTGCCATCGCCTGGAGCTGATCCGCATCGCCGCCAACCAGATGCGTGAACTGCCGCAGTGGCTGCTGACCCTGCCGAGCCTGACCTGGCTGGCGTATGCCGGCAATCCGCTGGAAACCGAAGCCGATGCCACCGCGCTGGAAGCCACGCCGCTGATCGACTGGTCGGCGCTGCGTCTGGAACAGCGCCTGGGCGAAGGCGCCTCGGGGGTGATTTCCCGGGCGCAGTGGCAGCGCGCCGACGGCTCGCAGGTGCCGGTCGCGGTGAAGCTCTATAAAGGTGAAATGACCAGCGACGGTTCGCCGCTGCACGAAATGAATGCCTGCATTACCGCCGGCCTGCACCCGAACCTGATCCGCGTGGAAGGCCGTATTCACGGGCATCCCGATGGCCAACAGGGGCTGGTGATGCAACTGATCGACCCAAGCTTTCGCAACCTGGCGGCATTGCCGAGCCTGGCGAGCTGCTCGCGGGATGTGTATGCCGAGGACTGCCGCTTCAGTGCCGAAGTGGCGCTGAACATTGCCAAGGGCATCGCTTCGGCGGCCGAGCACTTGCATCAACAGGGCATCACCCACGGCGACCTCTACGGCCACAACATTCTGCTGAACGATCAGGGCGATTGCTTGCTCGGGGATTTCGGCGCGGCGTCGTTCCATGCCACCACCGACAACCTGGAAACCCGGGCACTGCAACGCATCGAAGTGCGGGCGTTCGGGGTTCTGCTCGGGGAATTGCTGGCGCGCGTCGACTCGGGGTTGAGCGATGAACAGCGCGAGGTGCTGGAGGCGCTGGAACAGCGTTGCTGTCAGCCGGACGTGCTGGCGCGGCCGGGGTTTGGCGAAGTGATTGAGATGCTGGAAACGCTGTAACTGACGCAAATCCTGTGGCGAGGGAGCTTGCTCCCGCTGGACGGCAAAGCCGTCCCAAAAACAACGACTGCCGCGCAGCCGAGCGGGAGCAAGCTCCCTCGCCACAGTTTATCTTTGCAGCAAATCAGCCCGCCAGACCGACAAACATGTCCTGCACGTCGTCGTGGTTGTCGAGGCCTTCGAGGAACGCTTCAACTTCAGCCATCTGCTCGGCGCTCAGGCCGCTGACCGGGTTCTTCGGCTGGTAGCCGAGTTTGGCCGACAGCACCGTGAAGCCTTGCTCAGGCAGGGCTTTCTGCACGGCGTCGAGGTCGGTCGGATCGGTCAGGAACAGGGTCGCGCCCTCTTCGCCCGGCTCGAAGTCCTGGGCTCCGGCCTCGATCGCGGCCATTTCCGGATCGGCGTCCGGGGTGTCCGGCGACGCTTCGATCATGCCGACGTGGTTGAAGTCCCAGGCCACCGAACCGGAAGCGCCCAGTTGACCCTTGCGGAACGCCACGCGGATTTCCGCGACGGTGCGGTTGATGTTGTCGGTGACGCACTCGACGATCAACGGAACCTGATGCGGCGCGAAACCTTCGTACGTCACGCGGTGGTACTGCACGGTTTCGCCCAGCAGGCCGGCGCCTTTCTTGATGGCGCGGTCCAGGGTTTCCTTGGGCATCGAAGCTTTCTTGGCCTGCTCGACCACCAGACGCAGGTGTGCGTTGGTGGCGGTATCGGCACCGTTGCGGGCAGCGATGGTGATTTCTTTCACCAGTTTGCCGAAGATCTTGCCCTT
The DNA here is from genome assembly GCF_004526365.1 of Pseudomonas sp. S150. Taxonomy (NCBI): domain Bacteria; kingdom Pseudomonadati; phylum Pseudomonadota; class Gammaproteobacteria; order Pseudomonadales; family Pseudomonadaceae; genus Pseudomonas; species Pseudomonas sp. S150. The sequence continues at coordinate 2,887,152 of NZ_CP038207.1, read as the reverse complement.
GGCGTTGGCTGCCGCTTCTTTGTGTTTAACCTTCCACTGTGCGCCCATTACTCACTCTCTTGATCTGTGGCGCCGAGACATCTATTGGCCGACGCGTGGCGCCAAGTTTATACGGCCTAAAGTCGGCAATCGACCAAAAAAATCATTGTTGAATCGACATCGTCACCACGACTTGTAGGGCGATTCTGAAAAGCCCACCAGCCATGACCATTCGTGCTCGCGTTTTCGTACCCTCTGCCGTCCGTATTGCCCACAGAGCCCGTACGAATGCTCAATGATAAGGAAAGCCCGTTCACCCTGACCCTGATCGACGGCCCGCTGTGCCTGCCGGTCTTGCGTTTCAGTGGCAAGGAAGCACTCAATCAGCCGTTTCGCTTCGAGATTGAAATGATCGGTCTGGCACCGGCGTTGCCCCCAGGCAGTCTGCTGCGCCAACCGGCGTTCCTGCGCCTGGGCGCCGATCACGGGATCCACGGTCTGATCCACAGCGTCAGTTGCGAGCATCGCGCCAGCCACCGCATCGGCTACCGGCTGATCCTCGTCCCGCTGCTGCTGAGTCTGGACCAGCCGCCCCGGCGCCGGGTCTTCGTGCAAACGAGCGTGCCGACGATCCTCGCGCAATTGCTCGGCGAGCATGAGTTGCCGGCGGACAGTTACCGGATCGAAATGAGCGTCGGCCAATACCCGCCGCGGCCCTTTTGCATCCAGTACGAAGAAAGTGACCTGGCCTTCGTGCAACGGCTGTGTGAGGAGGAAGGCATCCACTATCACTTCGAGCATCACCCGAACGGGCATGTGCTGGTGTTTGCCGATGACAACCTCAGCCTGCCGCAGGAACCGTTGCCGGTGCCGTTTGGCATCACCGACGACACACCATCACCGCGCGTCAGCACGCTGTTTCAGCGCCATGACGCGCCACCGGTGATGGCTGCGCACGGCATTCGCAACCGCGGGCAGGAGGCCATCGCCACCGACGCGGCCAACCATCCCTTGCCCGCACTCGCACCGCAGAACCTGTCGGGCGAACAGCGTCACGCCGAACAACGCAGCCGTCGCCATCTGCAGCGCCAGCGCTGTCAGTCGCGCTCGATCCGGGGCAACTGCGATTGCAGCGCGTTGCGCAGCGGGCATCTGTTACAGATCAGCGAGCATCCGATCAATACCTTCAATGAACAATGGCTGATCACCGAACTGCATCACCAGGGCCAGCACCCCTCGATCCTCGACCCGACCACTGATGTGCATCGCTATCGAAACGACTTCACTGCCCTGCCCTGGTCAAGCGATTTTCGCCCGCCATTGGCACAGCCGCGCCCGAACATCGGCGGCTACCATCTGGCACAAGTGCTGGGATCGCCCGGCCAGCCCGCGCAACTGGATGATCGCGGGCGCATCGGCGTCAACCTCTGGCCGGCGCAGACAACTGAGTCTGCATGCCTGTGGCTGCCAATCGCACTGACCGGCGCCGGCCGGCTCGCCACCCACCAGTTGCCCCGCGCCGGCAGTGAGGTGTGGGTCAGCTTCCTCGACAGCGACCCGGATCGACCGATTCTGTGCCTCGCCAACCCACGCCCTGCGCCACCGAGTGAAACACCACCACCGCGCGACAGCAGCCTGTTGCTCGATTGGCTGCTGCACGGTGCCGATCCCTAAGCGCCGCAGACATTGGCATTGAGTACACCTGGAAGAAACTGGGTGGTTGTGAGGTCGCTATCGCTGGCAAGCCAGCTCCCACAGTTGGATTGGGTGTGGGCTGTTGGAGGTGGGTCGGCTCGCAGGCCGCCTTCGCGAGCAAGCCCGCTCCCACAGTGGATTGGGTGTGAGCTGTTGGAGATTGGTCGGCTGGGAGATTGCTATCGCTGGCAAGCCAGCTCTCACAGTTGGATTGGGTGCGGGCTGTTGGAGCTGGGTCGGCTGGGAGGCCGCCTTCGCGAGCAAGCTCGCTCCCACAGTGGATTGGGTGTGGGTTGTTGGAGATTGGTCGGCTGGGAGATTGCTATCGCTGGCAAGCCAGCTCTCACAGTTGGATTGGGTGTGGGCTGTTGGAGGTGGGTCGGCTCGCAGGCCGCCTTCGCGAGCAAGCCCGCTCCCACAGTGGATTGGGTGTGGGCTGTTGGAGATTGGTCGGCTGGGAGATTGCTATCGCTGGCAAGCCAGCTCTCACAGTTGGATTGGGTGCGGGCAGTTGGAGGCTGGTCGGCTCGTAGGCCGCCTTCGCTGGCAGGCCAGCTCCCACAGGGAGCTAAAGCCAAGCGCATGCTTTTCACCACTCAAATGGCCGAGTGTGAGCTCGCCGAAAGCTCTTGATCTTGCCGTGCCGGCCCCATCGGCAGGCTGAGTGGAGGGGTTTATCCGGGGGTGGGAGCGCAGCGACCGTTCGACGAAGTCGAACACATCGAGAGGAGGTGCAGCGAAGCAAACCGGAGGCGCTGCCCCCCGGATGAACCCCGGAGCGAAGGAACCCGAGCCTAAGCGAGGGCCGTACGCCGGGGCCCAGCCTTTTGGTTACTTTTGGGCGTCTGCAAAAGTGACCCGCCGTAAGGGCGGAACCCTAAGCAGCCGTTACCGCAGCAACGGATATGCCCCCATAAATCAAAGCCCCCATTCACCCCTTGTCAGCCTTCCCCGCCGCCGCCGCAAACCTCGCCAACCGCACATCCAGATGCCGCGGCCGCCGCCCATGATCCTCAGCCCGCTCCTTGCGCCGAATCGCATTACGCACCATCAACGACCCCAGATACCGAATCGGCTCCGGCGGAAAATACCCCAGCGGCCCGTTCACCAACGGCGAACGAGTCCAGGGGTTATCGAGCCCCTGCACCAACGAGGCAAGAATCTGCCCGCCCATGTGACACGGCCCGACGCCACTGCCGGAATAACCAAAGCCATAAAACACATTGCCACTGGCACTCATCTGCCCGAAAAACGGCAACCCGGTGACCGATCGATCCGACGGCCCGTTCCACGTTGCGTCGATCTTTACATCGGCAAACGCCGGGAAGAAGTCGCCGAGACTGCGCTTGAGCAAATCCGCATAGGGCGATGGCTGATCGAACACCGGCAACATCCGCCCACCATACGCAAACGTGTTACCACCCTTGCCAAGCATGATCCGGCCGTCCGGCGTGTTGTGGTAGTAGTGCACGAAAATCCGCGAATCGAGCACCGTGACACCGCTGGTCAAACCGATTTCCTGCAGCAGATCCGGGCGCGGCTCGGTGATCAGCATGTCACTGGAGACAATCGCCACGCTGCGTTCGAACTGCGGAAAAGCGCGGGCCATCCACGCGTTCATCGCCAGTACCACGCGGTCGGCTATTACGCAGCCCCCAGCGGTGTGAATACGCGCCGGACGGCCCTCCTCCAGGCCGGTCATCGCCGTGTTCTCGTGGATCTTCACGCCCAGTTGCAACGCCACCCGACGCAGCCCGCGTACCAGTTTGCCCGGCTGCACACTGGCCGCCGCTGGCGAGAACCAGCCCTCCAGATGCTTGCTGGAACCGGCCATGCGCTGCACATCGGCCACCGGGCGCTGCGTGAACGAGTTGATGCCGTTACGCTCCAGCGCCGCGATCACGGCGTCGGTCGAACCGACCTGCGCCTTGTTGGTGGCGGTGTACAGCGTGCCGTCGAGGCGGTAATCGGCATCGACGCCGTACTGTTCGCAGAACTCGCCGATGGCGTGGATGCTGCGCTCGGATTCCTTGACCAGACGCACTGCCTCCTCGACACCGAACAGGCGCTCGAGGGTGAAATACTTGGCCGACCACGACAACGCACACCCACCGTTGCGCCCACTGGCACCGGCGCCGCAGATGTCGGCTTCGATCAGCAATACGTCGAGTTCCGGGTTCTGCTGCTTGAGCATGATCGCCGTCCACAACCCGGTGTAGCCGCCGCCGACGATGCACACGTCGCTGCGCACTTCGCCTTGCAGCGACGGACACGTCGCGGATGGATCGGCCTGCAAGGCCTGTTCGAGCCAAAACGGTCGCATGGGATTCTCCAGTCAGATGGCCACGACACAGCCTGCCGCGAGCGCCGCAGCAGGCCGCAGGGCAAGGGTTTTCAGTTACGCAGGGGTTTGATGGTCAGTGGGCAATTGGGAATGGCCGCGCGCGGTTCCATCACCCCGACCGGGCGGCTGTTCCAGTGCGGAATCAGCACCAGCGCCGAGAACAATGCGCAGCCGGCGAAGACGATGAACACCGTCACCGAATCGAAGTAACCTGGCAGTAATCCGCCGAGCACCGCGCCGACCGAGCCGCAACCGTTGACGAAACCGGCTGCCGTGGCACCGGCCTTGGCCTTGCCGAAGTCAATGGCGGCCGCGCCGCTGATCATCGAATCCGGCCCGTACAGGGTCAGGCCCATGACAAACAGCAGCGCCACCACCAGCATCACGCTGCCGGTGTGCAAGGCTCCCATGAACAGCGCCAGGGTTACGGTCAGCGCCAGCAGGCTGAGGACGCAGGCTGGCATGCGCCGGGCGCCGAACAGTTTGTCCGAGGCCAGACCGATCATGATCGGCCCGAGCAACCCGGCCAGTTCGAACGAGGTGGGAATGATCGCCGCGCCGACCTTGCCGACACTTGGCATCTGCTCAAAGACGATCACCGGGCCCCACAACAGAATCGCGTAACGCGCCGGTTTCAACATGAAATACGCCAGGCCCAGCACCAGCACCGTGCGGTTGCGCAGGATTTCCTTCAACGGCTCCCAGACGCTGAGCTTGCTGTTGGCTTCGGTTTCCGCGGCACTGAGTTCCGGCTCTGGCTCTACCGCCGGCAGGCCGACATCTTCGGGTTTGTTGCGCTGAAAAATGAAGAACAACAGCGCCACCACCGCGACCACTGCCGCGCTGGAAATGAACGCCGCGTGCCAGGTGCCCATCAGCGTATACGCCCACCAGCCGGCAAACGGCGAGGCCACCAGACCGCCAAACGCGTAGCAGGAGCTCCACAATCCGAGCACCCGCCCACGCTGCTGCGCCGGGAAGAAACTCCCAAGGTTTTTACACAATCCCGACCAGCCGGTGGACTGCGCCAGCCCCTGGATCAGCATGCAAGTGGCGAAGATCGGCAAGGTCGCGAAACTGCCCATCACCAATGCCGCACCAGCGGAAATCAGCAGCCCGCCAAGCACCACGACCCTCGGGCCGAAACGGTCGGCAAGCATGCCCCAAGTGAATTGGCCGATGGCGTAGGCCGCCAGAGATAGATCGCATCGAGGTTGGCCATGGCCATCTTGTCGAGCATGAAGGTCGGGTCTTCGGCGATGCCCAGTTTGGCCACCGAAAACGCTTTGCGGGTGAAATAGAAAGCGGCGTACGCGAGCCAGGTGACAGCGAAAATCTGCATGCGCCAACGCGCAATGGTGCCGATGTGCTTGTTCATTGTGGTTCTGACCTCAGGGTGTGAGTGTGCCGGCAGAATCGTTAAGTAAACGCCTGTGTTTTTTATTGTTGAGCACTGCGCCAGCGCCCCATCCCTGATGGCGATAGCGGTCAGATGAGTCCTGTTGTTGCACGCACAGGCTCATCGCCGACGCTGCTGCCCGAGCGGACAGTCAGCGCTGGCGTGAGCGGATCAAAGCAATTACTGTTTAATAAATAAAATCGATTTATCGTATTTCACACATAAGCTCAGCTTGTTACTGGAGGCTGCATGTCGGTGTCCCACGCCCAGCTCAAAGCCTTCCACGCCGTGGCCGTCCATGGAAGCTTTACCAAAGCCGCTGAACGGCTTTTTCTCACGCAACCGGCAATTTCCGACCAGGTGCGCAAACTCGAAGAGCGTTTTGGTGTGTTGCTGTTCCATCGCAACAAGCGTTCGGTGCGCCTGACCGATCTCGGTGAGCGGCTGCTGGCGATTACTCAGCGGCTGTTTGTGATCGAGGCTGAAGCCCAGGAACTGCTGCAGGAATCCCAGGCGTTGCAGACTGGCAGCCTGATTCTCGCAGTGGACGCACCGATACACGTGCTGCCGCAAATCGCGCGGTTCTGCGAGCGGTATCCGGGGATCAGCGTGAAGATCGAGACCGGTAACACCGATGAATCGCTGTTTCGCCTGTTCAACTATCAGGCCGATCTGGCGCTGCTCGGGCGCGATGTCACTGATGAACGTCTGCTGTGCGTGCCGCTGCGTAACGACCCGATGGTGGCGTTCGTTTCGCGCCATCACCCGTGGGCCGAGCGCGAGTCGATCTGTCTGGCCGATCTCGACGACACGCCACTGGTGCTGCGCGAGCACGGCTCGGTGACCCGCCAGACTCTGGAAGAAGAAATGGCCCGCGCCGGTTTTCGCATTCGCCCGGCAATCCAGGTCGAGGGTCGGGAAGCCGCGCGCGAGGCGGTGGTGGTGGGGATCGGTGTGGGGGTGGTATCAGCGGCGGAGTTTGGCGCGGATTCGCGGGTGTGTGCGTTGCCGATCACCGATTGCACCCGGCGGTTGACCGAGACGCTGGTGTGCTTGCGCGAGCAGAGTTCGCGGCGGGTGGTGGCGACATTTCTCGATATGGTTCGCGAGAGTCTTGGGTAAACCGGTCTGGCCCCTTCGCGAGCAAGCTCGCTCCCACAGGGTTCTCGGTCGTTCACACATTATGTACACGCCACAATACCTGTGGGAGCGAGCTTGCTCGCGAATGAGGCGACGCGAATTGTCAGACTGTCGCCAGATCGAAGAACGCCTGAATCAGGCGCAACTCCCGCCGCCGCTCCATGCAGCCAATCATGTGCCGATTGACCAACCCGTCGCCGACAATCGGAATCGCCACCACCCTCGGGTCATGGCTGACCTCCACCGACGACACCACGCCCACCCCCAGCTCCGCCGCCACCGCTTCGGTCACCGCCTCACGGCTGTCCAGTTCCAGCAGCACCCGCGGATTCACCGCCGCCTGCGCACACGCCTGATCAAAGGTACGGCGGGTGATCGAACTCGGCTCGCGCAGCACCATGATCACCTGATCCAGCTCCTTGAGCTTCACTTCGCCGGCACGCTGCGCCCACGCATGCGCCGCCGGCACCAGCGCACAGATCCGCGATTCGCTCAACGCTTGCAGATGCAGGCCCTTGCGCGGTTCGACCTCGGTCAGCACCGCCACGTCGGCATGCTCGGACAACAGCGCGGCGAGGGTTTCCTGCGCATTGCCCAGACGCAGGTTCACCGTGATTCCAGGATAGCGCGCACGCAGGCTGGCGAGCATCGGCATGACCATGTGCGGACCGTCCGCCGCCACTTCGAGGCGCCCGGTGAGCAACTGACGATTGGCTTCGAGCAGGGTTTGCGCTTCTTCGGCCAAACCGAACATCGCGCGGGTAATCGCCGCCAGTTTGGTGCCCTCCTCGGTCAGTTCCACCCGGCGTGCGGTGCGACGCAACAAGGTGATCTGGTAGTGCTCCTCCAGCGCCTTGATGTGTCCGGTGACCGCCGGCTGACTGATGAACAGGCGCGCCGCCGCGCGGGTAAAGCTGCCTTCCCGGGCCACGGCGTCGAAGGCGCGCAGCTGGAACAGATTCATGAATAACCCTCACTGATGGCTGGCATAACAACAAACAATTTGATTGATAGACCGCCGAATTGCAACGTATGCCCCGTAGCTTCATCCCACAGCGCTATCGCGAGGACACACGAATGAGTACTGCCGCACCCATCCTGCTCACTCCCGGCCCGTTGACCACGTCGGCCCGCACCCGCCAGGCAATGATGATCGACTGGGGGTCATGGGATGACCGCTTCAATCAACTGACCGCCAGCCTCTGCGAGCAATTGCTGGCGATCCTCAATGGCGCCGCCACTCACCACTGCGTGCCATTGCAGGGCAGCGGCACCTTCGCTGTCGAAGCCGCCATCGGCACCTTGGTACCGCGTGACGGCAAAATCCTCGTGCTGATCAACGGTGCCTACGGCAAGCGTCTGGCGAAGATCTGCGAAGTGCTCGGCCGCTCGTTCAGCACCTTCGAAACCGCCGAAGATGAACCGACCACCGCTGCCGACGTCGATCGTCTGCTGCGTGCCGACGGCGACATCAGCCACGTCGCGCTGATTCATTGCGAAACCAGCACCGGCATTCTCAACCCGTTGCCGGAAATCGCCGAGGTCGTCGCGCAACACGGCAAACGCCTGATCATCGATGCCATGAGCTCGTTCGGCGCACTGCCGGTGGACGCGCAAAAAGTGCCGTTCGATGCGCTGATCGCCGCTTCCGGCAAGTGCCTGGAAGGCGTGCCGGGGATGGGTTTCGTTTTCGCCCGCAAGGAATCGCTGGCAGCAGCGGCCGGCAATTCGCACTCGCTGGCGATGGACCTGTATGACCAGCACACGTATATGCAGAAGACCGGCCAGTGGCGCTTCACCCCGCCGACCCACGTGGTCGCGGCGCTGCACGAAGCGCTGCTGCAATACAACGAAGAAGGTGGCCTGCCCGCGCGGCATGCGCGCTACGCCGCCAACTGTCAGGCGTTGATGGAAGAGATGGGCAAGCTCGGGCTGCGCAGCTTCCTGCCGGCAGCGATCCAGGCCCCGATCATCGCCACCTTCCATGCCCCGCAAGACCCGCGTTACCAGTTCAAGGACTTCTACGAACGGGTCAAGGCCAAGGGTTACATCCTCTACCCCGGCAAACTGACCCAGGTCGAAACCTTCCGCGTCGGCTGCATCGGCCACGTCAACCCGGACGAAATGCGCCAGGCCGTGGCGGCAGTGGGTGAAGTGCTGCGCGAGATGGAAGTCCTCGATATCTGAAACACCACTAATCCCCTGTGGGAGCGGGCTTGCTCGCGAAGGCGGAGTGTCAGCCGCCATCAATGTTGAATGTGCCGCCGCATTCGCGAGCAAGCCCGCTCCCACAGTTTTGAACCGTATTGCCAACTCAGGAATTGATTGCCATGAACTACACCAACCCAAGCAAACTGCAAGCCGCCATCCTCGACTGGGCCGGCACCGTGGTCGATTTCGGCTCGTTCGCGCCAACGCAGATCTTCGTCGAAGCCTTCGCCGAATTCGATGTGCAGGTGTCCATCGAAGAGGCCCGTGGCCCGATGGGCATGGGCAAGTGGGACCACATTCGTACCCTGTGCGACCAACCGCAGGTCGCTGAGCGTTATCGCAAAGCGTTCGGCCGCACCCCGACCGACGATGACGTGACCGCGATCTACAACCGCTTCATGCCGCTGCAGATCGAGAAGATCGCCGAGCACTCGGCGCTGATTCCCGGCGCACTGGAAACCATCGCCAACCTGCGCCAGCAAGGGATCAAGATCGGTTCCTGCTCCGGCTACCCGAAACTGGTAATGGACAAGGTCGTGGCCCTCGCTGCCACTAACGGCTACGTTGCCGACCACGTGGTCGCTACCGACGAAGTGCCGAACGGTCGCCCATGGCCGGCCCAGGCCCTGGCCAACGTGATTGCGTTGGGCATCGATGATGTCGCGGCCTGCGTGAAGATCGACGACACCGTGCCGGGCATCCTCGAAGGCCGTCGCGCCGGGATGTGGACCGTGGCGCTGATCTGCTCGGGCAACGCGCTGGGCTTGGATTACGCCGGCTACCGGGCGCTGGGCAGCGACGAACTGGCCAGCGAACGCAAACGCATCCACGCGCTGTTCGCCGATTCGCGCCCGCATTACATGATCGACACCATCAGCGACCTGCCGGAAGTGATTGCCGACATCAACAAGCGTCTGGCCAACGGTGAAATGCCGCAATCGAGCTGATTGCTTCTTTTGTCAAAACAACAAAAAACGCCAGGGTCTTCGCGACGCTGGCGTTTTTTTATGGCTGAAGCCTTGAGTCAGCGCAGTGAAACTCCGATCAGCCTCAGGCAAATCCGCCAAAGCGGATTACAGTTAAAGCATGCCGTCGCACAAGAACGGCACGTGGCGACCCTGATCTGTGAGGAAACACCGTATGCCGTGGACAAGTTCCGAATCCCGCTACAGCACCGTGTCCGTGCTGCTGCACTGGCTGATGCTGGTCCTGTTGATCCTGGTGTATGCCAGCATGGAGTTGCGCGGGATTTTTCCCAAAGGCAGTGGCGGCCGCTCGCTGATCCGCGAAGTGCACTACATGCTCGGCCTGACCGTGTTCGTGCTGGTGTGGTTTCGCCTCGTAGCGCGCAGCATCGGCCCGGCACCGAAAATCTTCCCGGCCTCGCCGCAGTGGCAAACCCTGCTGGCGCGGGTGATGCACTGGTTGTTGTACCTGTTCATGATCAGCATGCCGATTCTTGGCTGGCTGATTACCAGCGCCGAGGGGCATCAGGTGATGTTCTACGGTTTCGATCTGCCGTTGCTGGTTCATGAAGACAAGGCATTCGCCAAGCAGGTGGAGCACTGGCACGTGTTGATCGGCAACATCGGCTACTGGCTGATCGGTCTGCATGCGCTGGCGGGGCTGTATCACCATTATGTGGTGGGCGATAACACGTTGCTGCGGATGATGCCCAAGCGCGCGGAACGCTGAGGCCCAGTTTTGTCCATGCCTTGTGGTGAGGGGATTCATCCCCGATGGGGCGCGTAGCGGCCCTGAAAGAAAGGGCTGCTGCGCCGCCCATCGGGGATGAATCCCCTCGCTACAAAACCATTCACGCTAAATCCTGGTGAATCCGCGGCGCCCCTGCAAGCCACCGGTATGCACGAAGATCAGCCGCGTGCCGTGCTCGAACCTGCCCGCTTCAACCTGCTGCTTCAGCGCCAATAACGCCTTGCCGGTGTACAGCGGCTCCAGCGGAACGCCGCTACTGCGCTCAGTGCTCTCGATGAACTCAAGCAACACCGGATCGACCTTGGCGAAACCACCCCGACTCGCATCGAACAATGCGTAATTCGTCATTGCCATATCCGTCTCCCGAACAATCGCCTCAACCTGCGGTGCCACGCCATGATCCTCGGGCACCGCCAGAGCGCCGTACACCGGATGTGCACCCGCCTCGGCGAGCACCAGCCCCGCCAGGGTCGTCCCGGTGCCGCAGGCCAGCCACCAGCCGTGGAAATCGCTCCAGCCCAGATTGTTCAGTTGCGTGTTGACCTGCTCCTTGAGCGCTTTGCAGCCCAAGGCACCGGCCAATCCGCCGCCACCCTCTGGCACTGCGTGCAGATTCGGGAACTGCGCCTGCCAAGGCTCCCAGAATCCGGGCTCATGCCGCGCCCGATAGCCACCGTAACCGAGCCAGTGCAGTTGCATGCCGAACGCCTGCAGGTCCTCAACCGTGGGCGTCTGCTGTGGATGGCCACGCAACAGCCCAACGGTTTCGAAACCCAGACGCTTACCAGCCGCCGCCAGCGCATGCAGATGATTGGAATGCGCACCACCCAGGCTGATGATGCCCTGCGCGCCGGCGCGGTCGGCAGCCTTGAGGTGTTCGGTGAGTTTGAACCATTTGTTGCCGCTGATCAGCGGGTCGATCTGGTCGAGGCGCAGGATGGCGACCTCGATTCCGGCGTTGGTGAGCCAGTCGAGTTGAAGCAATTCGAGGGGGGCTTGGGGTAGCCAGTTGGCGGGGGGAAGAAGCATGGGCGACTGATCATTCGAGGCAGAGCCGGCATTCTAGTCGCTCACAGGACGCCATCGCGAGCAGGCTCACTCCTACAGGCTCCGCGGCATGCATAAATTCTGCGAACACCACAAATCTACTGTGGGAGCGGGCTTGCTCGCGAATGCGGTCTGTCAGTCATTGCATAGGTCAACTGACACGACGCCTTCGCGAGCAAGCCCGCTCCCACATTGGAGATTTGTGGGGCTTAGAGTTCAGCAGCCAGACGCGAACCCTGGTTGATCGCGCGCTTGGCATCCAGCTCCGCCGCCACATCGGCGCCGCCGATCAAGTGCACATTCTGCCCCGCCGCGACCAGACCTTCCTGCAGATCGCGCAGTGGATCCTGGCCGGCGCAGATCACGATGTTGTCCACCGCCAGCACTTGCGGCTCGCCGGTTTCGCCGATGCGGATGTGCAGGCCTTCGTCGTCGATTTTCAGGTATTCGACGCTGTTGAGCATCTGTACCTGCTTGTTCTTCAGACCGGTGCGGTGAATCCAGCCAGTGGTCTTGCCCAGACCATCACCGACCTTGGTTTTCTTGCGCTGCAACAGGAACACTTCGCGAGCCGGCGCGTGCGGCGCTGCTTTGATCCCGGCCACGCCACCACGGGCTTCCAGATGGGTGTCGATGCCCCACTCTTTCCAGAACGCGGTGCGATCCAGACTGGTGGCCACGCCTTCGTGCACAAGGAATTCCGAGACATCGAAACCGATGCCGCCCGCGCCAATCACCGCGACGCGCTTGCCCACCGGTTTGCGCTCGAGGATCACGTCCAGGTAGCTCAGCACCTTGGCATTCTCCACGCCCGGAATCGCCGGCACACGCGGCGCGATGCCGGTGGCGAGGATGATTTCGTCGTAACCGCCCTCGACCAGCTTCGCCACGTCGACACGGGTGTTCAGGCACACCTCGACATTCGTGGTCTGCAGCTTGCGCTTGAAGTAGCGCAGGGTTTCGAAGAATTCTTCCTTGCCCGGCACACGCTTGGCGATGTTGAACTGGCCGCCAATTTCGCTGGCGGAATCGAACAAGGTCACCTGATGCCCGCGCTCGGCGGCCACGGTCGCAGCGGACAGACCGGCAGGGCCGGCACCGACCACGGCGATCTTCTTGATCTGTTGCACCGGCAGATAGTTGAGCTCGGTTTCATGGCAGGCACGCGGGTTGACCAGGCAACTGGTGAGCTTGCCGCCGAAGGTGTGATCGAGGCACGCCTGGTTGCAACCGATGCAGGTGTTGATTTCGTCAGCGCGGCCTTCTGCAGCTTTGTTGACGAAGTCCGGATCGGCGAGGAACGGCCGTGCCATCGAGACCATGTCGGCATCGCCTTCAGCGAGAATCTGCTCGGCGATTTCCGGGGTGTTGATGCGGTTGGTGGTGATCAGCGGAATGTTCACCGAACCACGCAATTTGGCGGTGACCTTGCTGAACGCCGCGCGCGGCACCTTGGTGGCGATGGTCGGGATCCGCGCTTCGTGCCAGCCGATGCCGGTGTTGATGAGGGTCGCGCCGGCCTGCTCGATGGCTTTGGCCAGGGTCACGATCTCTTCCCTGCTGCTGCCGCCCTCGACCAGATCAAGCATCGACAAACGGAAAATGATGATGAAGTTCGGGCCGACTGCTTCGCGCACGCGGCGGACGATTTCCACCGGCAGGCGCATACGGTTTTCATAGCTGCCGCCCCAGCGGTCGGTGCGGTGGTTGGTGTGCGCAGCGAGGAACTGGTTAATGAAATAACCTTCCGAGCCCATGATTTCCACACCGTCATACTCGGCGCTCTGCGCCAGTACCGAGCAGGTGACGAAATCGCTGATCTGTTTCTCGATGCCCTCCTCGTCCAGCTCTTTGGGCTTGAACGGGTTGATCGGCGCCTGAATCGCACTCGGCGCGACCTGTTTCGGGCTGTAGGCATAACGCCCGGCGTGGAGGATCTGCATGCAGATCTTGCCGCCCGCCTCGTGCACTGCGCGAGTGACGATGCGGTGCTTGAGCGCTTCTTCCTCGGTGGTCAGTTTGGCTGCGCCGGAGTACACGCCGCCCTCGTCGTTCGGGCCGATACCGCCAGTGACCATCAGGCCGACACCGCCACGGGCACGCTCGGCGAAGTACGCGGCCATGCGTTCGAAGCCACCCGGTTTCTCTTCAAGGCCGGTGTGCATCGAGCCCATCAGGGTGCGGTTGCGCAGCGTGGTGAATCCCAGGTCCAGCGGGGCCAACAGGTGCGGGTAATGAGCGGCGGTCATCGGTAACTCCACAACGTGCGATCACGGAAATTGCGGGAGCTCTGCGTCCCCCGTCAGTCATGTTCGACAGACTAAGAGTCGCACTGCTGTCACTCAATGACCGAAACTGACAACTTATTGATCCAAATGCGCAGCGCCCCTTGGCAAGCGCAGGCATGCGCCCTACCCTAGTCGCCACACCCTGTACCCGGCTGTTGTTGGTTTTCATGCGCAAACTTCTGTATCTGTTTTTCTCCATGGCCATCGTTGCCGCCCTGACCACCTACGCCATGTGGGCGGCGGACCGGCCGGCGGGGCATTACCTGTCGGACCTGCGCATCAAACTGGCGGTCGATCAGGGCACGCCCGCCGACCGCGGTAATCTGCTGGGCATCCAGCCGGAACTGTTTCCCACCGACTACCAAAGCCCGGAGCGCCTGCACCGCAAACTCGCAGCTTATCTGCAGCAGGCACAGGATCAGGGGCTGCTCAACGAAAAAACCGTGGTGGTACTGCCCGAGCATGTCGGCACCTGGCTGATGATCAGCGGCGAGAAAGACGAGCTGTATCAGGCGCCGACCCTGGTCGAAGCGATGAACTGGCTGGCGGCGAGCAATCCGTTGCTGTTCGCCCGCGCCTGGCTCACTGCCAAGGGCGAAAATCGCCTCGACGACGCGCACCTGCGCATGAAGTCCAAAGCCATGGCCAAGGATTACCAGACGTTATTCGGTGGTCTGGCCAAGGAATTCCACGTCACACTGGTGGCCGGTTCCATCGTCCTGCCCGAACCGAGCATTCGTGATGGCCAACTCAAGCCCGGCAGCGGCGCGCTGTTCAACAGCAGCGTGGTGTTCGGCCGTGATGGCGTGCCGTTGGGCCAGCCCCAGCGGCAAATGCACCCGATCTTCGAACAGCGCGACGTGATCAATAGCGAAGACGAGCATGCAATCAACGTGATCGAGACCCCGGCCGGGCGTCTGGGTGTGCTGATCGGCAGCGACAGCTGGTACCCCGACAACTATCGCCGACTCGACGAGCAAGGCGCGCAACTGGTGGCGGTGCCGGCCTTCGTCGTCGGCCACGACGCCTGGAATCAGCCGTGGGCCGGCTATAAGGGTTCGAGTACACCGGGGTCGGTCAGCCTCAAGCCCGGAGAAATCAGTGAAGGTCAGGCCTGGCATCGCCTGACACTGACCGCACAGCCACCGAGCAGCCGTGCGATCGCCGGCATGAGCGTGTTCCTGCGCGGCCAGTTCTGGGACAAGCCCGGTTCGGGGCAAAGCTTCCTCAGCAGCAACGGCCAGCAATTCGCCGATGGCGAAGCCCGTGGCGCGCGTCTGCTGAACATCTGGTTGTAAGCCATGAAGCCGCTGCCGATGCGTCTGGGGGATCTGTCGGTAGGTTTCGTGCACAGCCTCGCTGATGCCGTGCGCAGCCAAGGTGCCGATCCGCAACCGCTGCTCGAACAATATGGGCTGGATGCTGCGCGACTGGCCGAGGCCGGCGCGCGGTTGTCGATTCCGCGCTACATGCGTCTGGGGCACAGCGCGATTCAGTTGACCGGCGATCCGGCACTGGGCTTGCGCATGGGTCAGCTCAGCCGCTTGAGTCAGGCCGGACTCGCCGGGGTCACTGCCGCGCAGGCGCCGACCGTGCGCGAGGCCGCCCGTTGTCTGATCCGCTTCGAGCCGCTGTACGGCTCCAACTATCGCGGGCAGTCGAGTTTTCACGAAGACGCTCATGGCGCGTGGCTGCGCTTCTATTCGATCAGCCCGTACAACGCCTATAACCGTTTTGTAGTGGATTCGATTATCGCCGGCTGGTTGCATCAACTGTCCAGCGTCGGTCGCGAGCCACTGCGCGCCGAGCGCATCGAGATCGAATTTGACGCGCCGGACTACCGCGACGCCTACAACGCGCTGGGCGACTGCCCGATCCAGTTCGGCGCTGAGCGCAATCAATTGCGCCTGAACCTGAACAGCCTCGCACAGCGTAATCCCGAGCACTGTCCGAGTACCTGGCGGCATCTGCTGCAATTGTGTGAACGGGAACTGGAGCAATTGACCCGCACCCGCAGCCTGCGTGAACGCATCACTCAACTGCTGGGGCCGTTGCTCAATGGTGGCCGGGAACCCGACCTGGAAGAAGTGGCGGCGCGCCTGAAGCTGCCGACCTGGACCTTGCGGCGCAAACTGGCCGAGGAAGGCACGCAGTTTCGCGCGATCCTCAATGACACCCGCCGTGATCTGGCGATGACCTACATCCGCGACACCGAACTGGCGTTCGGCGAGATCGCCTACCTGCTGGGCTTTGCTTCAGCCGAGGCGTTTCAACGCGCCTTCAAGCGCTGGAGCGGCCAGACCCCCGGCGAGTTTCGCCGCAGTCACCGCAAAACCGCCTGACACCTTACAACTCGGTGGCGTCTTCGGCCGGCTCTGGCTGATCCAGTTCATACGCCTGGTATTCGAGCAGTTCTTCTTGATAGTCGTCCATCGTGTGATCCCCCTGCTGCCCGTTTGAAAATAGCCCGATCAACTGACCAGTGCCTCGAGCCTATCGTGCCCGTATGAAGGAAAAGTGACATCCCGCCTTCATGAATAAAACGTAGCAGGTGGTCAGGAATTTATCGCAGGATTTTTGTCGGGGGAATGTAACGAGATTTGAGTACACCACAAAACAAATGTGGGAGCGGGCTTGCTCGCGAAAGCGCAGTGTCAATCAACATATACATTGACTGATACTCCGCTTTCGCGAGCAAGCCCGCTCCCACATGGGATGTGTGTGTGTTACTGCATCGCCGGAATCGGCTCCGATGGCGGCGGGATATTGGTCGGGTTGGCCGGCGGCGTGATCGTTTCGGTAGCCGGTGCAGGCTCTGCACTCGGTGCCGGGGTGATCGGCGCTGACTCGGCCGGCGGCACCACTGGCTCAGAACCCGTTGGCGTCGGCGCAACCGGAGCGGGGGCCGGGGTCGCTGCCGGGGCTGCCGGCGTCATGTTTTGGGCAGGCTCGACAATCCCGGCTGGCGGCGGTGCAGGCGTTGCCTCCACCGCCGGTGCAGGTGTAACCGGCGCTACAGCGGCAGGCTTGGGCTCAGGCACACCGAGATCGGTCTTGGGTTTTTCTTCGATGTGCGCGGCTTTCTTCGCATCGGCTGGCAGGAACAACTCAACCAGCGTGAAGAACCGCTCGTAGAACTTCTGCGAGGTCACGGTCTCACTGGCCACCTTGACCATCGAATCGTCGGATGAGCCGATCGGCATCGACACCGAACCCAATACGCCAACCCCGAGACTGGCGGAGTTGTTGGTCTTCTTCAGCGCATAGCGATCCTGCAGGGCATTGGCGAACACCGTGGCATGGTGCTTGGAGCTGCCATCTTCGGTACACACCACATTGAAGCTGATCTCCATGTGGGTTTCACCGGTTTGCTGGAAGCTTTTGTGGCCACTGATCAGTTTCGGGTCACTGCTGGTGATGATGTAGCCCTGGCTGAGCAACGCACGACGGGCCGCCTCGCAACTCGCGGTGTCGGCCACCGGATAATTGCGCGAGAACGTGCCGGAATCATCGAAGTTCTCATGCTCATAGATCGGCTTGTCCTTCGAACAGCCAGCAACAGCGGTCAACAACAGCGCCAACCCAACGACACGCATGGGAGTTGAAATCAACATTGAACATCCTGAGGAAAAACAGTCCGGGGCGTATTGTGCAACAGAACGTGGCCCTGCGGCGCATGGATTGTGTCTTAAAGCCGTTACAACCCTATTGACCCTTGATTGCCGGAAAAAGTCGCAGCGACAAGTGATCGATGAAGACGCGCAATTTGGCGGTGGCATGGCGACTGGAGGGCCACAATACCCAGAACTGACCGGTGTGCTGCATATAGGCATCCAGCACTCGCTGCAAGCGCCCCTGCGCCACATCCTCATGGGTCATGAAATCCGGCAGGCAGGCGATACCCATCCCTGCCAGCGCCGCATGATGGACGGCTTCGATGGAGGTAGTGACCAGCCGCGTCGGCAAGCTCGGCTCCGGCGCGCCCTCCTCGCCAATCAATGGCCATGGCTCCAGCTTGCCAGTGGCATGAAAGGTGTGCCGCAAGCAGGCGTGCTCCGCCAGATCGGCGGGAATTTGCGGCACGCCGTGCTCCCGCAGATACAACGGGCTCGCCACCAGCACCATGTGAAACTCGCCCAAGGGCCGCGCCATCAGCCGTGAATCACGTGGTTGACCGGTACGAATCACCGCATCAAAGCCCTCCTCAACCACGTCGACCATGCGATCAGTCAGGTCCAGATCCAGCTCGATCTGCGGGTACAGCGCCATGAACTCATTCATCACCGGCATTACCAGGCCGTGCACCTGCGGCAGGCTGATGCGCAGTTTGCCATGGGGCTGGGAGGCGGAATCGCAAAGTTCGAACTCGGCGGCTTCCACCTCGGCAAGAATTTTGCGACAGCGTGCGAGGAACAGCGCGCCCTCGCTGGTCAGGGTGATGCTGCGGGTAGTGCGATGAAACAGCCGCACGCCCAATCGCGCCTCCAGCCGGGCGATACTTTTGCCCACCGCTGAAGACGACACGCCCTGCAGCCGCCCAGCCTCGGTAAAACTGCGGGTCTCGGCGACTTGAACAAACACCGAAATACTGCCCAGACTGTCCATTCCACACCTCCGATTCACGACATCCATGTCCGATATGTTCGGAACCGTAACCCATTTTTCTCCAATGCGCAGCGCCCTAGCCTATGGCCTTCACCCACTTCGGCACATGGACGCTGACTCATGAACGACGCACAACTGACCTCGGCCCTCACCCAGCCAGTCGACACCCGCGAACGATTGCCCCTCGGCGCCCTGCTGGCCCTGGCCACCGCCGGTTTCATCACGGTGCTGACCGAAGCCATGCCCGCCGGCCTGCTGCCACAAATGAGCGCGGGGCTGAATGTCTCCCAGGCACTGATCGGGCAACTGGTCACCCTGTACGCGATTGGCTCGATGCTCGCCGCCATCCCGCTGACCATCGTCACCCGCAGCTGGCGTCGTCGGCCATTGCTGCTGTCAGCCATCGGCGGCTTCGCCATCGCCAACAGCATCACCGCCGTGTCGGAATGGTACTGGCTGACTTTGACCGCACGCTTGCTCGCCGGGATATTTGCCGGGCTGCTGTGGGCGTTGCTGGCAAGCTACGCCAGCCGCATGGTTGCCCCACACCTGCAAGGCCGGGCGATCACCGTCGCCATGCTCGGCGCGCCGCTGGCGCTGTCGCTGGGCATCCCGGCGGGAACACTGCTCGGCACGCTGGTCGGCTGGCGCCTGAGCTTCGCCATCATGACTGCGCTGACGCTGTTGCTGGTGATCTGGGTGCGCTGGCAAGTGCCGGACTTTGCCGGAGAACACGCAGGAAAACGCCTGCCCCTACATCAGGTCTTCACCCTGCCCGGCGTACGCTCGGTGTTGTTCGTGACCTTGACCTACGTGATCGCCCACAACCTGCTGTACACCTACATCGCGCCATTCCTGCAACCGTCGGGACTGGCCAGCGATATCGACCGGGTGCTGCTGGTGTTCGGCCTGGCCTCAGTGCTGAGCCTGTGGATCGTCGGCAGCCTGATCGATCACTGGCTGCGCGAACTGATGCTGATCAGCACGCTGCTGTTCATGCTCTCCGCCATCGCCTTGGGCCTGTGGCGAGAATCGGCGACCGTGGTCTACCTCGCCGTCGCCGTGTGGGGACTGGCGTTTGGTGCGATGCCTTCGCTGCTGCAGACTGCCTCGGCGAAAACCGCTGGAGAGGCTGCCGATACGGCGCAATCGATGCTGGTGACCCTGTGGAATGTCGGAATTGCCGGGGGTGGTTTGGCGGGTGGTTTGCTGCTGGGGAGTCTGGGGGTTGGGGGTTTTCCGTGGATTGTTGTGGGGTTGCTGGTTTTGACCTTGAGTGCGGTGCTGAGGGCGAGGGGCTATGGGTTTGTGTGATTGGGATGTTTGTCTGTGAGAGGCCGGGCGGCTAGTCGGCCGTCTTCGCTGGCAAGCCAGCTCCCACAATTGATCTGCGGATAGTCAGTTAGAGACAGGCCGGCTCGTAGGCCGCCATCGCCGGCAGGCCAGCTCCCACAGTAGCGCAAAAGCCGAACGCATGCTCTTCACCACTCAAATGGCCGAGTGTCAGCTCGCCGAAAGCTCTTGATCTTGCCGTGCCGGCCCCATCGGCAGGCTGAGTGGAGGGGTTTATCCGGGGGAAGGAGCGCAGCGACGTTTGGCGAAGCCAAACACATCGAGAGGAGGTGCAGCGAAGCAAACCGGAGGCGATGCCCCCGGATGAATCCCGTAACGAAGGAACCCGAGCCACGGCGAGGGCCGAACGCCGGGGCCAAGCCTTTTGGGTTACCTTTTCGGCGTCTGGAAAAGGTGACTCGCTGTAAGAGCGAAACCGCCAGCGGCAGCACCCGAAGCAACGGATATACACCCAAATCTCAACCATAAAAAAAGCCCCGACCATAAGATCGGGGCTTTCCAGTTACCACTCAGTCAACCATCAATACCGCTTGATGTCCGCCTGACTCTCCAACTGCTTACGGAACGCCGCAAAATCCTGCTGACCTTCACGCGAAGCCAGGAAACGACGGTACTGCGCCTTCTCTTCATCAGTCGGCGCTACTGCTTCATTCACACCGTCCAGACGCACAATCATCAGACTACCGTCCTGCAAGGTCACGCTGCTGAACGTCGGCTTGCCCTTGGCTGCCGGTTTCGGCATGCGGAACAACGCCTGCAGCACAGTCGGGTCAACCCCTTCCTGAGCACGGGTCGCCGCCGTCACAACCTTCCAGTTCTGGCCGTCAACCGCCTTGTCCAGTGCAGTCTTGCCATCGCGCAGACCAGCAATCAACTGGTCAGCCTTGGTCTTGGCCGCAGCGCTGGCGTGCTCTTTGGTCAGTTGGGCACGGATCGCCGTGTTCACCGCTTCGAGTGGCAACTGCTCAGGCTTCAGATGTTCCTTGGCGCGCAGCACGACCACGGTTTCCGGGTCCAGCTCGATACCGGTGCTGTTGGCGTTTTCTTCCAGCACTTCCTGACTGAACGCAGCCGTCACCACCGCGCGGTTGGCGGCGATGCCTTCGCCACCTTCACGGCCGAATGGCTTGGAGGTGTGCACAGTCAGTTTCAGATCCGCCGCAGGCTGGGCCAGGTCAGACGCTTCGAACGCCGAGTCTTCCAGTTGCTTGGTCGCCTCGACAAAACGCTGCTCGACCTGTTGAGTCTTCAGCTCGCGGGTCAACTTGTCTTTCAGGCTGGCCAGGGTCGGAACTTCCGGCGCTTCAACACCCAGCAGCTTGATCAGGTGGAAACCGAAGTCGGTACGCACCGGCTCGGACACCTGGTCCTTGTTCAGCGAGTACAGGGCTTTTTCGAAAGCTGGGTCATAGACGCCAGGACCGGCGAAACCGAGGTCACCGCCATTGTTGGCCGAGCCCGGATCCTGCGAGAACTCCTTGGCCAGCGCTTCGAATTTCTCGCCCTTGGCCAGACGCGCCTGGACCTCTTCGATCTTCGCCTTGGCCTGAGCGTCGGTGGTCTTGTCGTTGACTTCGATCAGGATGTGCGCCGCACGACGCTGTTCCGACAGGTTGGCGATCTCTTTCTGATACGCCGCCTGCAGGTCTTCATCCTTGACCGCAACCTGGTCGAAGAACGAAGACTTCTTCAGCTCGACATAATCGACGACCACTTGCTCAGGGGTCATGAACTCCTTGGCGTGCTCGTCGTAGTAAGCCTTGACCTCATCGTCGGTCAGCTTGACCGCGGCCGGGTCGGCCTTGACGTTCAGCGAAGCGAAATCGCGGGTCTGTTTTTCCAGACGGGCAAATGCCAGCACTTCGGCGTCGGTGACGAAGCCGCTACCGGCAACACCGGCGCGCAACTGACCGATCAGCATTTCCTGAGCCAGCATCTGGCGGAATTGCATGCGGGTGTAGCCCAGTTGACGAATCACCTGGTCGAAGCGCTCGGAGCTGAACTTGCCGTCCACCTGGAATTCAGGGGTCTGCAGGATCACCTGATCCAGTGCACCTTCGGAGAAAGCGAATTTCGATTGTTCTGCGCCTTGCAGCAGCAGCTTGCGATCGATCAGGCCCTTGAGGGCCGATTCGCGGAGCATTTTTTCGTCAAGCAAGGAAGCATCGAAGTCCTTGCCCAGTTGTTGCATCAGCTGACGGCGTTGCATGTCAACGGCCTGGCTCAGCTCGTTCTGGCTGATTTCTTCACCATTGACCTTGGCCGCATCGTTGGTGTGCGTCGTGGCCTTGAAAATGGCATCGAAACCGGTCAGAGCCATCAGTGCAACGATGACCCCGATAATGGTCTTGGCAATCCAGCCTTGTGAATTGTCCCTGATATTCTGCAGCATGCGTCCCCCAGAAACGGTTGAACTTCAAAAATTAGGCAACCGTGGAGCGTGGGTAGAATCCGGATAGAAGAAAGGCGCATCCGAGGATGCGCCTTCTCGTAACTGGCGGAGCGGACAGGGCTCGAACCCTCGATCCCGGCGTTACAGGCGGCTGTTCCAGCGACCTGCTCTACCGCTCCGCTGCCAAGTCAGGCATGACCCCGACCCGGATGGGTAAAAACCTGAAACAAACTAACTTAGTTAACAGCTTCTTTCAGTGCTTTACCGGCTTTGAAACCTGGCTTTTTAGCAGCAGCGATTTGCAGCGTCTTGCCGGTCTGTGGGTTACGACCAACGCGAGCTGGACGATCAGTCACGGAGAAAGTGCCGAAACCAACCAGAACAACGGAGTCGCCAGCCTTGAGAGCGCCAGTGACGGATTCGATTACAGCGTCCAGCGCACGGCCAGCAGCAGCTTTCGGGATATCAGCGGATGCAGCGATAGCATCAATCAGTTCCGACTTGTTCACTCTAAGTCCCCTTATATCTATTTTGAGATGATTCTAAGTTTTTTGGTGAAAGCAAAAACGAGTGCTGAATGGCCTACAGACACTTAAGAGCCGCTTTATAACAAGGGCTCTAAAAAGCTGTCAAGGAAGCCCCCCAGGCAAAAACGTATTAATGCGTGCTAATTCTTTCCTTTGAATCAGACTCACGTTTTTCGTCCTTGGAAACTATCTCCGGAGCCACATCCGGCAAGGGCTCCGGCGCGTATTGCAGCGCAATTTGCAGGACCTCGTCAATCCATTTAACCGGTTTAATCTGCAGATCCTGCTTGATATTGTCAGGAATCTCCTTCAGATCGCGCACGTTCTCTTCCGGAATAATCACAATCTTGATTCCGCCACGGTGAGCCGCGAGCAGTTTTTCCTTCAGACCACCAATTGCCAACACTTGGCCACGCAGGGTAATTTCGCCGGTCATGGCGACATCGGCGCGCACCGGAATCCCGGTCAATGCCGAAACCAGTGCCGTGCACATGCCTACACCAGCGCTCGGACCGTCCTTCGGGGTCGCCCCTTCCGGCATGTGAATGTGGGTGTCGCGCTTCTCATGGAAGTCCAGCGGAATGCCCAGGCTTTTGGCACGGCTGCGCACAACGGTCAGCGCCGCAGTGATCGATTCGACCATTACATCGCCCAGCGAACCGGTCTTGATCAGCTGACCTTTACCCGGCACCACAGCCGCTTCGATGGTCAGCAATTCACCGCCCACCTGCGTCCACGCCAGGCCAGTCACCTGACCGATCTGATCCTGTTGCTCTGCCAGACCGTAGCGGAATTTACGCACGCCGAGGAAATGCTCCAGCAGGTCAGCTGTCACTTTTACCGAGAAGCGTTTTTCCAGCGCATGTTCTTTCACGGCCTTGCGGCAGACTTTGGCTATCTGACGTTCGAGGCCACGCACACCGGCTTCACGGGTGTAGTAACGGATGATGTCGCGGATCGCTTCCTCGTCGAATTCCAGCTCACCCTTCTTCAGACCATTAGCGGCAATCTGCTTGGGCGACAGGTACTTTACGGCGATGTTGATCTTTTCGTCTTCGGTGTAGCCCGGCAGACGAATGACTTCCATCCGGTCCAGCAATGCCGGCGGGATGTTCATCGAGTTCGAGGTGCACAGGAACATCACATCGGACAGGTCGTAATCGACTTCCAGATAGTGATCGTTGAAGTTGTGGTTCTGCTCCGGATCGAGCACTTCCAGCAACGCCGACGCCGGGTCGCCACGCATGTCGCTGCCCATTTTGTCGATTTCATCGAGCAGGAACAGCGGGTTGCGCACACCCACTTTTGTCATCTTTTGAATCAATCTTCCTGGCATCGAACCAATGTAAGTCCGACGATGACCACGAATTTCCGCTTCATCACGCACGCCACCGAGGGCCATACGCACAAATTTACGGTTGGTGGCGTGGGCAATCGACTCTGCCAGCGAGGTCTTACCCACGCCAGGAGGACCCACCAGGCACAGCACCGGGCCACGGATCTTCTTCACGCGCTTCTGCACGGCGAGGTATTCAAGGATGCGCTCCTTGACCTCTTCGAGACCGTAGTGATCGGCGTCGAGAATGTCTTCAGCACGCGCCAGGTCGAGGCGTACCTTGCTTTGCGCCTTCCACGGCACCTGCACCAGCCAGTCGATGTAGGAGCGCACCACGGTGGCTTCAGCGGACATCGGCGACATTTGCTTGAGCTTGTTCAGCTCGGCGGTGGCTTTGGCCAAGGCATCTTTCGGCAGGCCGGCAGCATCGATGCGCTTTTTCAGCTCTTCGATTTCATTGTGACCTTCGTCACCGTCGCCCAGCTCTTTCTGAATGGCCTTCATCTGCTCATTCAGGTAGTACTCGCGCTGGCTGCGCTCCATTTGCTTTTTGACGCGGCCGCGAATGCGTTTTTCAACTTGCAGCAGATCGATTTCGGCATCCAGCAAGGCGAGCACGTGCTCGACCCGGGCCGACAGATCGATTATTTCGAGGATTTCCTGTTTCTGCTCGATCTTCAGCGCCATGTGCGCGGCCATGGTGTCGACCAGACGACCCGGCTCATCAATGCTGTTGAGCGACGACAGGACCTCAGCCGGGACCTTCTTGCCCAACTGCACGTATTGTTCGAACTGCGACAGCAGGCTGCGCACGAACACTTCGGATTCGCGCTCGGCGGCGTCGACTTCGTCGATCAGCGAGACTTCGGCGCGGCAATGCCCGTCGACTTCGCTGAAGCGCTCTACAGCACCGCGCTGCTCACCTTCGACCAGAACCTTGACGGTGCCGTCCGGCAGCTTCAGCAACTGCAACACAGTGGCGATAGTACCTACGCGATAGAGAGCGTCTTCACCGGGATCATCGTCAGCCGGGTTTCTCTGGGCCAGCAGCAGGATCTGCTTGTCGCCCGTCATCGCGGCCTCGAGGGCTTCGATGGATTTCTCGCGCCCCACGAACAGCGGGATAACCATGTGCGGATAAACCACGACATCACGCAATGGCAGGAGAGGCAATTCGATGGTTGTCTTCATGATTTCGCCTCTACGGCGGCCATATGGCCGTAATCAGATGGAATTAAACTTGAAACCAAGATGGGGGCTGCCTTGAAAAAAAACAAGCGCAAAGCGGATGTAAAAAACGACATAAAAAAAAAGAGGCCCGAAGGCCCCTTCTTTGTTCCGGCAGTGTGGACGCTTACGCGTCCGGCGCTGCCTTGGCCGTCGGCTCACTGTTTTCGTAGATATACAGTGGCTTGGACTTGCCTTCAATCACGCTTTCATCGATGACGACTTTGCTCACCTCAGACTGCGAAGGGATTTCGTACATCGTGTCGAGCAGCACACCTTCGAGAATCGACCGCAGGCCACGGGCACCGGTTTTACGTTCCAGGGCACGCTTGGCGACCGATTTCAGTGCGTCGGTCCGGAACTCCAGATCCACGCCTTCCATCTCGAACAGCTTGGCATACTGTTTGGTCAGAGCATTTTTCGGCTCGGTGAGGATCTGCATCAACGCAGCCTCGTCGAGCTCGTCCAGCGTCGCAAGAACCGGCAGACGACCGACAAATTCCGGGATCAGACCGAACTTGACCAGATCGTCAGGCTCGACTTCACGCAGGGATTCACCAACTTTCTTGCCTTCTTCCTTGCTGCGCACTTCTGCGTTGAAACCGATGCCGCCCTTGGTGGAACGGTTTTGGATAACCTTTTCCAGACCAGAGAACGCACCACCGCAGATGAACAGGATGTTACGGGTGTCGACCTGCAGGAATTCCTGCTGCGGATGCTTGCGACCACCTTGCGGTGGAACGGAAGCGACCGTGCCTTCGATCAACTTGAGCAAGGCCTGCTGCACGCCTTCACCAGAAACATCGCGGGTGATCGACGGGTTGTCGGACTTGCGGGAAATCTTGTCGATTTCGTCGATATAGACAATGCCCATCTGGGCCTTTTCCACGTCGTAATCGCACTTTTGCAGCAATTTCTGAATGATGTTCTCGACATCTTCACCTACGTAACCTGCCTCAGTGAGGGTGGTTGCGTCAGCGATGGTGAACGGAACGTTCAGCAGGCGGGCCAGTGTTTCGGCCAGCAGGGTTTTACCGGAGCCTGTCGGGCCGATCAGCAGGATGTTGCTCTTGCCGAGTTCGACGTCGTCAGCCTTCTTGTCACGCTGATTCAGGCGCTTGTAGTGGTTGTACACCGCTACGGCCAGAACCTTTTTCGCACGCTCCTGACCGATTACATACTGGTCAAGGATGCCGCTGATTTCTTTAGGCGAAGGCAATTTATGCGCGCTGCTTTCGGCCTGTGCTTCCTGCACCTCCTCGCGGATGATGTCATTGCACAGGTCGACGCACTCGTCGCAGATAAAGACCGAGGGGCCGGCAATCAATTTGCGCACTTCATGCTGGCTTTTGCCACAGAAGGAGCAATAGAGCAGCTTGCCGTTGTCCTCGCCGTTGCGGGTGTCAGTCATTCGTTCGATCCAAATCCGATAGGCTTGCAACACAAGATGAAGGCTATTGCGGGCTTTTTCAAGCCCGCTGGTGGTCGGACCTGCCGACCCACCTTATTTTGAGCTGCTTATTTTACGCAGGACGCTGGTTGATGACTTCGTCGATCAGGCCGTATTCCTTCGCAGCTTCTGCACTCATGAAGTTGTCGCGGTTGGTGTCACGCTCGATTTCTTCAAGCGTACGACCGCTGTGCTTGGCCATCAGCGTGTTCAGACGCTCGCGAATGAAAAGGATTTCCTTGGCATGGATTTCGATATCCGAGGCCTGGCCCTGGAAACCGCCCAGTGGCTGGTGAATCATCACACGCGAGTTCGGCAGGCAGAAACGCTTGCCTGGAGCACCGGCCGTCAGCAGGAATGCACCCATGCTGCACGCCTGACCAATGCACGTCGTCGAGACGTTTGGCTTGATGAACTGCATGGTGTCGTAGATCGACATGCCCGCTGTCACCGAACCGCCCGGGGAGTTGATATAGAGATGGATGTCCTTGTCCGGGTTTTCCGCTTCAAGGAACAGCAATTGCGCACAGATCAGGTTGGCCATGTAGTCCTCTACAGGACCCACCAGAAAAATGACGCGCTCCTTCAGAAGGCGCGAGTAGATGTCATAGGCGCGCTCGCCACGAGCAGATTGCTCGACAACCATCGGGACCAGGCCGCCAGCGGCCTGGATATCAGAGTTCTGCTGAATATACGAATTACGGAACATGCTCTGCAGTCACTCCCAAATAGTTATGTCTTGAATACGCATAAGCCAGCTCGAAGGCTGGCTTATGTGTGTACTTCTTAACGCAAAAACAATCAGTCGGCTTTTGGAGCTTCTACCGGCTTGACCGCTTCTTCGTAAGAGACCGATTTGTCGGTCACGCTAGCTTTCTGCAGAACAGTATCCACAACTTGTTCTTCCAGCACAACCGAACGAACTTCGTTCAGTTGCTGCTCGTTCTTGTAGTACCAGGACACGACCTGCTCAGGTTCCTGGTAAGCCGAAGCCATTTCCTGAATCATTTCGCGAACGCGGGCTTCGTCAGGCTTCAGGTCGAATTGCTTGACCACTTCGGCCACGATCAGACCCAGCACTACACGGCGCTTGGCTTGCTCTTCGAACAGCTCGGCCGGCAGTTGGTCAGGCTTGATGTTGCCACCGAACTGCTGAACCGCCTGCACACGCAGACGGTCAACTTCGTTGGACAGCAGAGCCTTCGGCACTTCGATCGGGTTGGTGGCCAGCAGACCGTCCATTACCTGATTTTTTACCTTGGACTTGATGGCCTGACGCAGCTCACGCTCCATGTTCTTGCGAACTTCGGTGCGGAAACCGTCGATGCCGCTTTCCTTGATGCCGAATTGAGCGAAGAACTCTTCGTTCAGCTCTGGCAGCTTAGGCTCGGAAACGGTGTTTACAGTCACGGTGAACTCGGCGGTTTTGCCGGCCAGGTCCAGGTTCTGATAGTCCTCAGGGAAGGTCAGGTTCAGAACGCGCTCTTCGCCCGCTTTAGCGCCCACCAGGCCTTCTTCGAAGCCCGGGATCATGCGACCGGAACCCAGCACCAGCTGAGTGCCTTTGGCCGAGCCGCCAGCGAAGGCTTCGCCGTCAACCTTGCCAACGAAATCGATGTTCAGCTGGTCTTCGTTCTGAGCGGCACGATCGGCCACTTCAAAACGGGTGTTCTGCTTGCGCAGGATGTCCAGCATCTTGTCCAGATCGGCGTCAGCCACTTCAGCGCTCAGGCGCTCGACAGTGATGCCGTCGAAACCGGCAACGGTGAACTCAGGGAACACTTCGAATACGGCAACGTATTCCAGGTCTTTGCCAGCTTCCAGCGACTTCGGCTCGATCGAAGGCGAACCGGCAGGGTTCAGCTTCTGCTCAACCACGGCTTCGTAGAAGGAGGACTGGATGACATCACCAACAGCTTCCTGACGAGCGTCAGCACCGAAACGGCGCTTGATTTCGCTCATTGGCACTTTGCCTGGACGGAAGCCAGCAATCTTGGCCTTTTGGGCAGTCTGCTGCAGACGCTTGTTGACCTGGCTCTCAATGCGCTCAGCCGGCACGGTGACGCTCATGCGGCGCTCAAGAGCAGTAGTATTTTCAACAGAAACTTGCATGGATATTCCTCGTTGCACAGACGTTAGCCGGCCGTTTCCGACCCCAGAATCAAGGGCATGCATTCTAGTGGGTCAAACTCAAGAAGTCACCCTACTGAAAACGGGTAAAAAAACAGCAGGCCATTTATAGGTGTGAATGCAGCAATGCACTCCACCTCGAAGACGAATAAAGACCATCACGCCAAGGCTCTGCTTCAACCGCTTCTATATATAGAAGAGACTGCGAGCCATCTCCCTGACGGCTGATCCCGCGAACATGGCCGGCGGTCGGCACACTGACAGCAAGCCCCTGAACACGACGAAACGCCCTGCCCTTCGACCCGAAACGCTGCGCGACAAACCACCAGCCGTAAAACAAAAAAGGCGCCAGACTGTTAAATCTGGCGCCTTTCGAAATATGGGGTGGACGATGGGGATCGAACCCACGACAACGGGAGTCACAATCCCGTGCTCTACCAACTGAGCTACGCCCACCATATTGCGTCACAAAAAAGCCATTCAACTTCTTTGCTGAACTTCATCAGACCTGCGGCATGAATGAAGCTTTAATTGGTGCGGATGAAGAGACTCGAACTCTTACGCCTCGCGGCGCTGGAACCTAAATCCAGTGTGTCTACCAATTCCACCACATCCGCAGATGAAGCTTTTTAAAGCAAAGGCGCCAGACTGTTACATCTGACGCCTTTCGAAATATGGGGTGGACGATGGGGATCGAACCCACGACAACGGGAGTCACAATCCCGTGCTCTACCAACTGAGCTACGCCCACCATATCGCGCTACTTGTGCCAAAGCTGCCTAATGGCGCACCCGGCAGGACTCGAACCTGCGACCATCCGCTTAGAAGGCGGATGCTCTATCCAGCTGAGCTACGGGCGCCTTATTAATCTGTACTCTTGGAGGACTACAAACTAAATGCTTTCCAGCTTCGCAGAACGCTAATTCCGCTCAACCTTCTTAACCAGTGCTAGGCTGTGCCCGACAAGTGCGACGAATAGTATAGAGCGCTCCCAAGGTCGTCAAATCCTTTTTGAAAAAAATTCATTTAATTAAAGGAGTTAGGGGAATTTGCTGACCAAGCGCCTTTGCCCTCACCGCCTGACATGCGAGAATGCGTTCTCTTTTTTTCCCCTCTCGATGGTTAATCACGCGCAATGACTGCACAACTAATCGACGGCAAATCGATCGCCGCCAGCCTGCGCCAGCAGATCGCCCAACGAGTTGCCGAGCGTCGCCAGCAAGGCCTGCGCACTCCCGGCCTCGCGGTGATCCTGGTCGGCAGCGATCCTGCCTCTCAGGTTTATGTCTCGCACAAGCGTAAAGACTGTGAAGAGGTCGGCTTCCTCTCTCAAGCCTACGACCTGCCTTCCGAAACCACTCAAGAAGCGCTGACCGATCTGATCGATCGCCTCAACGACGACCCGGCCATCGACGGCGTGCTGCTGCAACTGCCGCTGCCCGAGCACCTGGACGCCTCCAAACTGCTGGAGCGCATTCGCCCGGACAAAGACGTCGATGGCTTCCATCCTTATAACGTCGGTCGCCTGGCCCAGCGCATTCCGTTGCTGCGTCCGTGCACCCCAAAAGGCATCATGACCTTGCTGGAAAGCACCGGCGTGGACCTTTATGGTCTGGATGCGGTGGTGGTGGGTGCGTCGAACATCGTCGGTCGTCCGATGGCGATGGAACTGCTGCTGGCCGGTTGCACCGTGACCGTCACCCACCGCTTCACCAAGGACCTGGCCGGCCACGTCGGTCGCGCTGACCTGGTGGTGGTCGCCGCCGGCAAGCCGGGACTGGTCAAGGGTGAGTGGATCAAGGAAGGCGCGATCGTGATCGACGTCGGCATCAACCGTCAGGACGACGGCAAGCTGGTCGGTGACGTGGTGTATGAAACCGCCCTGCCCCGCGCCGGCTGGATCACTCCGGTCCCCGGCGGCGTTGGCCCGATGACCCGTGCCTGCCTGCTGGAAAACACCCTCTACGCGGCAGAAACCCTGCACGCCTGAGACGTTTTTCCGCAATAAAAGAACCCCGCCTTGTGCGGGGTTTTTCGTATCTGAGAAAAAACACTAACCGTTCGCCGGAAACCCCTCTTTTTACAGGCCTTTTCACGAGATTTTCAGGTCATTCAAACAACCATCGACAGATCTTCAGCCATACTCCTAGAATGCGACGCTTTGAAGAAATAACCCGTTACAAACTAACGGAATATCCAACCTTTATGAGTTCGCCCGCGTGAAAATTCGTCTTTCGATCCTGAGCCTGGTTTTTGCTTTTTCAGGCACATTCGTCACGCCAACGGTCAACGCCGCAGAAACTACCGCCGCGCCACGCGACGCTTCACAACTGAAGATCGCCTCCGGCAGCGCCCTGCTTATGGATTTGCAGACCAATAAAGTCATCTATTCGAGCAATCCGGATGTGATCGTACCGATCGCTTCTGTGAGCAAACTGATGACCGGACTGGTGGTGGTTGAAGCGCACCAGAACATGGACGAATGGATCGACGTCGACATCAGCCATACGCCGGAAATGAAAGGCGTGTTCTCCCGAGTCAAACTGAAGAGCGAACTGCCGCGTCGCGAGATGCTGCTGATTGCCCTGATGTCCTCGGAGAACCGTGCTGCCGCCAGCCTCGCGCATCACTATCCAGGCGGTTACGCCGCGTTCATCGCCGCAATGAACGCCAAGGCCAAAGCGCTGGGCATGACCAATACGCACTATGTCGAGCCGACCGGGTTGTCGGAACGCAACGTGTCCACCGCCCGCGACTTGAGCAAACTGCTGGTGGCCGCTAGCAAGCATCCGATCCTCAGCGAGCTGACCACCACCAAGGAAAAAACCGTAGCGTTCCGCAAGCCCAATTACACCCTGGGTTTCCGCAACACCGATCACCTGGTGAACAAGGCTGACTGGGACATCAAGATCACCAAAACCGGCTTCACCAACCCGGCGGGTCATTGCCTGGTGCTGGTGACGCGAATGAGCAACCGCCCGGTTGCCCTGGTGATTCTCGATGCGTTCGGCAAGTACACGCATTTTGCCGATGCCAGCCGTATCCGCAGCTGGATGGAAACCGGTCGTAGCGCCAGCGTCCCGGCAGTTGCGCAGCAATACAAGGCCGAGAAAAACCTCAAGTCGCGCCAGAGCGGCGTGGTCGAAGCCTCCAAGTAATTAGAAATCTCCAACTGTGACGAGGGAGCTTGCTCCCGCTGGGGCACGTAGAGGACCTTCTTTTTTAACAGAAAAGGCCTGCTGCGCAGTCCAGCGGGAGCAAGCTCCCTCGCCACAGAGGTATTCAGCCAGTGGTTAAATACCCGTTATTCAATCATTGGGTAACGGCATTTTGTCGTCGTCCGGAATGCCGTCACCAGCGCTCGGATCTGGCGTCAGCACATTAGGTCGCGCCAGCGGATCGCGCAGCGGGCTGTCCGGATCCAGCACAGGGTCCACGTCGTCCTCAGGCGTGGTCGGCACGCTGTCCGGTTTTTTATCGTCGAAGCTGGAATCGGTACTCATACGCACCTCACTTCATGGTTTCAGATCAGCCAACGGATCATAGGGCTTGGCCGGACGCTTGCTGTCTTCGCCAGGCTCCACGTCTTTTGGCGCCTTGGCGGGGCCGACCGGATCAACCTGCGGATCGTCGAGATCCGGTGAATCCGGATCGAAACCCAGATCATGACCGGAAGAATGCTCGCTCGAGTGCGGGCCTTTCGGGGATGGGGAATCTGCCATGCTTGCCTCCTGACTCACCCGCGAATTCGGGTTCTATCGTTAAGAGGCGTGCCGGGCGTGAGGGGTGCCCGGCAGATGACGAACGGAAGGTTAATGTGTGGCCAAGGCCTTTCTGGCTTGCGCCGCTTCACGTTCCTGGCCGGCTTGCGCCAGCTCGTCCGCAGCCTTGAGCCAGCGCTGGCGGTCGACTTCGGCAGGAATCTGCGACGGTTTCTGGATCAGTACCGCCCAGCCGCCGGATTTTTCGAAGGCGGATTCAAAGGAACTGAAACTCATCAGTTCGCGGCGATTCATCCCGGCGCGCAACAGCACCTTCTGTTTCAGCCGGTCGTAACCGGAAAGGATCGCGTAACGCGGTTCAGCCCAGAACGCCGAGCCCTCACTGAAACGTACCATTACCGGATAACCGGCCGCCACCTGAGTCAACAAGGCAGGCAGGTTCTTGTCCAGCGGGTAGACCACCATGCCGTAATCACGGGCCAGGTTCTGCAGATTCTGCTGCAACTGATCCTGTGCCCCCGGCAGATGCAACGGTTTTTCCAGCAAGCCCGGGGTGATCATGATGCCTTGCTGCGACAACAGGCTGGCCAGCACTTGCGGACCACTTTGATTGGCTTCGCCGCGATAGAACGTGCCGCTGAGTTCGACCCGTTCCGGCAGACGCTTGACCTGCGGCGCGACACTGCCCGCACACCCTGCCAACACCGCCGCGCAACCGGCCACCAGCAACGCCCCTCGCAATCGAGAAAATACCTGCACCATCATCACTCTCGTCAGACGCCGGTCATCGTGTTCCGGCAACGCCTGCGATCATAGGGCGACGCACGCCTGCGGTATAGCCTTAAACCGCAGACCGATCGTTTGCATAGAGCGAACTGATTGGTCATCACCGACCTTTGGTCAATAGTCTGAAACACCCCATTGTCTAGACTGTCACTGAAACAGAGCGAACTGAAAAAGTGTGTGCCCGATGCAGGGCAAAGAGGAGGCACTGATGAGCCTGACCATGACTATCGTAATGCTGATCGCCGGCTGGCTGGCCGTGGCCACTGCCATGTTGTGGGGCGTGCTGCGAATTTCGCGGCGCCACCATCACCCGCAGCCACCTGTGGCGGTCGAAAAACCGCAAAAGCACAACGCACGGCACGCGACCGCACATTGATACTGCAAACGTTGATACTGCAAACGTTGATACTGCAAACGTTCCGCCCATAAAAAAGCCCCCTGAACGCTTGGCGCTCAGGGGGCTTTTGGCTGGTCAGCGCTTACGCCTGCTGCGCCAGTTTCTTCTGCTTAGCCCGACGCGACATCATGTTCAGCACCTCAATCGCTGCCGAGAACGCCATGGCCGCGTACACATAACCTTTCGGTACGTGGGCGCCGAAGCCTTCGGCGATCAGCGTCATGCCGATCATGATCAGGAAGCCCAGCGCCAGCATCACCACCGTCGGGTTGTCGTTGATGAATTTGGCCAGCGGTTCAGCCGCGAACAGCATCACCATTACCGAGACCACCACTGCGATCACCATGATCGGCAAGTGCTCAGTCATGCCCACCGCAGTAATGATGCTGTCGATCGAGAACACCATGTCCAGCATCAGGATCTGACCGATCGCAGCCGCAAAACCCAAGGTCACGGTCGATGTCGCGGATTTCGGGTCTTCCGGTGCCGGGTCCATGCTGTGATGGATCTCGGTCGTGGCTTTCCACACCAGGAACAGACCACCGGCAATCAGGATCATGTCCTTCCAAGAGAACGCCTGGCCCATGATTTCGATCACAGGGGCAGTCAACTGCACGATGAAGGCGATGGTGCTCAACAGAGCCAGACGCAGAATCAGCGCCATGCCAATACCGATGCGCCGCGCCTTCTGCCGATGCTGCACGGGCAGTTTGTTGGTCAGGATCGAAATAAAGATCAGGTTATCGATGCCGAGCACGATTTCCATCACCACCAGTGTGGCCAAAGCAACCCAGGCGGCGGGGCTGGCGGCGAGTTCTAACAGATATTCCATGGGTCAGTCCTGACTCTGTGTAAGACGGTTTAGATGGTCTTGGAGGAAGATTCGGATTTTTCCGCGTCTTTTTCCGGTGTTTCTTTTTTCTCGATCAGGCCGCCGGTGGCGTCGCTGAGTGCTTGTTCAGCAGCCTTGTGCGTGTCGTCGATCGCCTGTTTGGCGCTTTCGGCGGCCTTGCCCATCAACTGCTGGGCGCTTTTCTCGGCCTGATCGCAACCGGCCATAAGCAGTAAAGACGTAAACATCAACGCTGGAATTGTGTATTTCATGGGACTTCCTTCGAATGAACAGACAGGGTCACAGACCACCCGTCGATGGCTGGGCATTCTAGGGAGACAAACACTTCAGGAAAATTCGTATTTTTAGCGGCTATACTTCGGTTTTAACGAACACTGCGCAATCCAGTCAGAGGCCATTGCTCGATGCTCAACTACCGACAACTGCATTACTTCTGGGTGGTCGCCAAGACCGGCAGCATCGTGCGTGCCTGCGAGCAACTTAACCTCACGCCACAAACCATCAGCGGGCAGATCTCGCTGCTCGAACAAACCTACGGCATCGAACTGTTTCAACGGGTCGGCCGTCAGCTGGAGCTGACCGAAGCCGGGCGTCAGGCCCTGCCCTATGCCGAGCAGATGTTCCAGTTAGGCGGCGAACTGGAGCTGATGCTGCGCGCCCAGCCCAACGAGCAGCAGATCCTGTTCCGCGTCGGCGTGGCGGACGTGGTGCCCAAGTCCATCGTCTACCGCCTGATTGCGCCGACCATGGAGTTGCACGAGCCACTGCGCATCACCTGCCGCGAAGACAAACTCGAACGCCTGCTCGCGGATCTGGCGATCCAGCGCCTGGATCTGGTGATTTCCGACAGCCCGATGCCGTCGCACCTCGACATCAAGGGCTACAGCCAAAAGCTCGGCGAATGCGGGATCAGTTTCTTCGCCACCACGAAGTTGGCAGCGCAATACGGGCAGGATTTCCCGCGCAGCCTCAACGGCGCACCGCTGTTGATTCCCGGTGCGGAAACCGTGGTGCGCAGCCGTTTGCAGCGCTGGTTTGCCGAGCAGCAGATCCAGCCGCGAATCGTCGGGGAGTTCGATGACAGCGCCCTGATGCAGGCCTTCGGCCAATCGGGCAGCGGGATCTTCATCGGTCCGAGCGTGATTGCCGATGAAGTCAAACGCCAGTACGGCGTCGAAGTGATTGGCCAGACCGATGCGGTGACCGAGTCGTTCTATGCCATTTCGGTGGAGCGCAAGGTCAAGCACCCCGGCATCGTTGCGATTACCGAAGGTGCCCGACGCGAGCTGTTTACCGCGTTATGACGCCTGGGCGCACGCTTCGCGCGGTTTGAGCGTCATCAGCACCATGGCGAGGAACACCGACAACAGAATGAACCCGGCAGCGGCGAACCCCAGAAAACCCAGGCCGGCACTGTCGATCACCCGCCCGCCGATCATCGCTCCGAGGCCGATCCCGAGGTTGGCCCCGGCGATATTCAGCGAGGCGGCAAAGGCTGGCGCTTCCGGTGCGGCCTTCATCAGGCGTACATGGCTGACCAGGAACAACGCAGCCTGGGTGATGCCCCAGATGCCCATGGCCACCGCCAGCCCCACCGTCGAGTGAATATTCGGCACCAGCGAGACCATGCCGGCAATCATGAACGCGCAGAACAACACCGAGGCGCCCAGTGGATGACGATCCACCGCGCGACCGCCCAGTGAGTTGCCGATCAGCCCGACCGCACCGAAGCCCATCAGGCACCAGCCGACCACCGTGCCGTTGAACCCGGCCAGCCGTTCAAGAATGTCGGCCAGATAGGTGTAAGCGGTGAACATGCCGCTGAACACCAGGATCGACAATACGACATGGCCGATCATCAGCGGGTTGCGCAGGATCTTGAACTGCGAGGCGAAACTGACCTGATGCTGATGCAGACTGGTTTTCGGCAGGTAAACAAACAGCAGCAAGGCCTTGGCGAAAGCGATCACCGCCAGAATCGCGAATGCACTGCGCCAGCCGAACGCATCGGAAATCAAGGTGCCCACCGGAATGCCGAACACCGTCGCGCAAACAATGCCGAAGCCGATCTTGGCAATCGCGCGGCCGGCGTGATCCGGGCCGACGATGTCCACCGCCGTCTCACTGGCCAAGGCCCAGAACACCGGCAGGCCGAGCGCCGGGATCAACCGGGCGATGGCCATGACCCAGATGTTCGGCGCCAGCGCCGCAACGGTGTTGGCCAGGCCGAACATGATCAAAATCGTGATGAACAACTTGCGCCGCTCGAACCGGGCGAAATACGCGGTCAAAAATGGACCGAACATCGCCACCGTGAAAGCGAATAGAGTCACCAGCAAACCGGCCTGCGGAATGGTTACCGCCAGGTCGCGGGCAATGGCCGGCAACAGGCCGACGATGACGAATTCCGTGGTCAGCACCGTGAATCCGGCGGCGGACAACAGAAGAATGGGCAACAGCATGAGCAACTCCAGCAAAACGACGACACCAGCGATGACCAAGAGGCCCGCTGGCAGACTATGAAAATGAGGATGGCGAATCTTAACAGAGTGTTTCCGGGCTGACTTGCACAAACCTGCCGACTTGCCGATCAATCCGGTGGCAGATCGTCACAGGCCTGAAGGATAACGCCTACGCTGTGATAAAGTCCGCGCCCTGAAAAACGTACACCCTATTCAGCGGCCTGTTTAACAGCGTTGATGGCGCGTCAGCCCTTTCGGTTCGTGCCGGTGACCTGCCCCCCGATGTATCACCGGTTTCACGCAACCTTGCACCCTATAAAAAATCAGAGATGCCGTTATGACCGCTTCATCCCCTTCTCTATTGCAACGCCTGAAAAACCTCAGCCTGGTCACGCAGATCCTGATCGGCCTGATTGCCGGTATCGCTCTGGCGCTGTTCGCCCCGGAAGCGGCGAAAGGCTCGGCGTTCATCGGCAAAGTGTTCGTCTCGGCACTGAAAGCCGTGGCCCCGATTCTGGTGTTCGTGCTGGTGATGGCGTCGATTGCCAACCACAAGCACGGCCAGGAAACCCACATCCGGCCGATCCTGTTTCTTTATCTGCTCGGCACATTCGCTGCGGCGGTGGTGGCGGTTGTCGCCAGCATGGCGTTTCCCTCGCATCTGGTGTTATCCACCGACAACGTGTCAGTCACCGCGCCAGGCGGCATCGCCGAGGTGCTGCAAAGTCTGCTGTTGAGCGTGGTCGATAATCCGGTCAGCGCCCTGATGAACGCCAACTTCATCGGCATTCTCGCCTGGGCGATCGGCATGGGCGTTGCCATTCGCCACGCCGGTGACACCACCCGCGAAGTGCTCGGCGATCTGTCCAACGGCGTGACGCTGATCGTGCGCGTGGTGATTCGTTTCGCCCCCCTGGGCATTTTCGGTCTGGTGGCCTCGACGCTCGCGACCTCGGGCTTCGGCGCACTGATCGGTTACGCGCATCTACTGGGCGTGCTGCTGGGCTGCATGCTGTTCGTCGCGCTGGTGATGAACCCGCTGATCGTGTTCTGGAAACTCCGT
The DNA here is from genome assembly GCF_004526365.1 of Pseudomonas sp. S150. Lineage (NCBI taxonomy): Bacteria > Pseudomonadati > Pseudomonadota > Gammaproteobacteria > Pseudomonadales > Pseudomonadaceae > Pseudomonas > Pseudomonas sp. S150. The sequence goes on along the minus strand of NZ_CP038207.1, from coordinate 2,849,030 downwards.
CGCAACCCGTACCCGCTGACCCTCAAGTGCCTGCGCGAAAGCGGCATCACCGCGTTCTTCACCCGCAGCTCGGCGGCGAACATTCCGGTCAACCTGGAACTGAGCAAGCGCCTGGGCCTGCACGAAGACACCTACTCGGTATCGATCCCGCTGGGGGCAACCATCAACATGGCCGGCGCGGCGATCACCATCACCGTATTGACCCTGGCCGCGGTGCACACGCTGGGGATTGCCGTGGACATTCCAACCGCGACTCTGCTCAGCGTCGTCGCGGCGATCTGCGCCTGTGGCGCCTCGGGCGTGGCCGGCGGCTCGCTGCTGCTGATTCCGCTGGCGTGCAGCCTGTTCGGTATCCCGAGCGAGATTGCCATGCAGGTGGTGGCGGTCGGTTTCATCATTGGGGTGTTGCAGGACTCGGCGGAGACGGCGTTGAATTCGTCCACCGATGTGCTGTTTACCGCCGCGGCGTGCCTGGGTGAAGAGGCGAAAGCCCAGCGCACTGCGTAACAATTGCTGCAATGAAAAGCCCGCCAAGGTGTGAACCCTGGCGGGCTTTTTTGTGGCCGAGATCTTTCCCCCCTCACCCCAACCCTCTCCCCCCAAGGGGCGAGGGGGAAAGGGAGCCGATCTTTGTCGCATTCAAGTCTTGAGTTCGACTCGATAGATCAAGTCGGCGTATCTCGAACAAACAACGCGATCAGTCCCCTCTCCCCCTGGGAGAGGGCTAGGGTGAGGGCTTCTAACGATTTAGTACGCGCCCATGTAATCGCGTTTACCCACTTCAACACCGTTGTGACGCAGCAGCGCGTAGGTGGTGGTGACGTGGAAGAAGAACTGCGGCAGACCGTAGCTCAGCAGGTAAGCCTGGCCGCTGAAGCGCTTCTCCTTCGGCGTGCCCGGACGGGTCACGATCTCGATGCCTTCCTTGCCGTTGATCTGCTCCGGCTTGATCTCGCCGATGTAGGCCAGGACCTTGGCGATCAGCGCCTGCAGCTCGGCGAAGGTGGTTTCGGTGTCGTCATATTTCGGGATTTCGACTTCAGCCAGACGCGAAGTAACGCCCTTGGCGAAGTCGACGGCGATCTGCACCTGACGTACCAACGGGAACATGTCCGGGTACAGGCGCGCTTGCAGGAAGGCGTTCGGGTCGATGTTTTTCTCGGTGGCGTGGGCTTCAGCCTTTTTCAGGACATCGCTCAGGGCGTTGAGCATTTGTTGAAAAACCGGGACGGATGCGGCGTACAGGGAAATGGTCATGGCAGTCTCGTGTAGTGGCTGGGTGGAACGTGGAGGCGATTATAGCCATGCTTGATGACCACACGGCTTGCCTTTTGTTAGCCAAGGATTAGGCTAGGCGCCTTCGACTGCAGAGGGAACGCGCGATGACCACCGAACTTGCAACCACCACCGACGAACCACGGCTCAACGCCACGGAAATCCGCATTCTGGGTTCGTTGATCGAAAAACAGGCCACCAGCCCGGAAACCTACCCGCTGACCCTCAATGCACTGGTGCTGGCCTGCAATCAGAAAACCAGCCGTGAACCGGTGATGAACCTGACTCAAGGCCAGGTTGGCCAGAGCCTGCGGGCGCTGGAAAGCCACGGTTACGCCAAACTGGTCATGGGCAGTCGCGCCGATCGCTGGGAGCACAAGCTCGACAAGGCACTGGAGCTGGTGCCGGCCCAAGTGATTCTCAGCGGATTGATGTTCCTGCGTGGCCCGCAGACGGTGAATGAGCTGCTGACCCGCAGCGGCCGCATGCACGACTTCGAAGATGCCGAGCAAGTGGTGCATCAGCTTGAACGCCTGATCGCGCGCGGACTGGCGGTGTTGATTCCACGTCAGGCCGGTCAGCGCGAAGACCGCTACACCCATGCGCTGGGCGATCCGGCAGATATCGAGGCGATCCTGGCGTCGCGGCAGAATCCTGGGGAACGCTCGACCAGCGGCGTTTCCGTGGAGAGAATCGAAGAGCTGGAAGCACGGATTGCCGCACTGGAAGAGCGCCTGGCGCGCCTCGAATAATCACCCCCAATCCTATGGTGGGAGCGGGCTTGCTCGCGAAGGGGCTGTGTCAGTCGAATCACTGTGAATGACACACCGCATTCGCGAGCAAGCCCGCTCCCACAGGGTCTGCACCAAGCCGAAGATCTCTATTTATTCACCATCCCAGTAATCCACACCATCCGCCTGCCGCGCCACGGCAACGAAGCCTGACGCATTGCCTTGGTCATCGACTTTGAAGTTGTCCATCACCGCGTATTTGTTGGAGTCCGGGTATTCACAGATATCCGGTTGCTGCTGGGTGCTGACCGCCAGGTAACGCAGTTCCGCGTCGCTGGTGTTGATGATCTGATGCGCCGTTTCCGGGCCGCCCGGCGGGCAGGCGATCACGTCGCCCGCGCGGATCGGAAAGCGTTCGGCCCCCAGCCGCACTTCGCCCTTCCCGGCCACCACATAGAACATCTCTTCATTGACCCGATGGCTGTGAAACGGACTGCCGCGCATGCCTGGCGGCAAGGCGTACAACCGATAGCCGAGTTTCTGCGCACCAAGCTGCTGGCCGATGCGCGCCATGCGTTGTTGATAGCGGCCAGCGGTTTCGCCCTCCGGAGCAAGGGCTTCGGGCAGGGATTCGAGTTCGACCTGGTGCAGGTTGAGGATGGGTGGGTGCATGGCGGGCCTCGGTCAGGTTTTTTATGAGGGGCAAGTCTGGGCTTGCTGAGGCCGCAGTATAGGCAACCGACTAACAACCGAGTCGCGGCCTTCGCGAGCAAGCCCGCTCCCACAGGATTTGTGGTTGCTCACCTGGTTGTGTTGCAACCTGATACCTGTGGGAGCGGGCTTGCTCGCGAAGAGGCCCGATGGATCAGCGCAAAACTCAATGATCAGCTGCGAGCAAATGCCACCGCCGCCGCAAACTGCTCTTCATTTGGCCGCACCCCGGTGTACAGCACAAACTGCTCCAGCGCCTGGATCGCAATCACTTCCAGCCCGGTAATCACCTTCTTGCCCTCAGCCCGCCCACGCACGATCAGCGGCGTCTCGGACGGAATCGCTACCACATCGAATACCGTGTCGGCGGCCTGGATCACTTCAGGCTCGAACGCCAGTTGCCCGGCCTCCGGCCCGCCGTCCATGCCCACCGGGGTGACGTTGATCAGCATCTGCGGCCGCTCTTCGCCGAGCTCCGCCTGCCAGCGATAGCCCAGCGAGTCCGCCAGTGCCCGTCCGGCGCGCTCGTTACGCGCAACGATCAAGCCATTCTTGTAGCCACCATCGCGCAAGGCACTGGCCACCGCTTTGGCCATGCCGCCGCTGCCGCGCAGGGCGAACGTCGAATCCTTCGGCACCGCGTGGGTTTCCAGCAATTGCGCGATGGCGATGTAGTCGGTGTTGTAGGCCTTGAGGTGGCCGTTGGTGTTGACGATGGTGTTGATCGACTGGATCGCCGCCGCCGACGCATCCAGTTCATCGACCAGCGCAATGCACGCTTCCTTGAACGGCATCGACACACCGCAACCGCGAATCCCCAACGCACGAATCCCGCCAACAGCCCCCGGCAGATCCTGACTGCTGAACGCCTTGTAATAGAAGTTCAGGCCCAACTGCTCATACAAATGGTTATGAAACCGCAGACCGAAGTTCCCGGGGCGCCCTGACAGGGACATGCACAGCTGGGTGTCTTTGTTGGGATTCATCTGCATGAAACTTCTCCTTCAAAACGGACTTTCGGATGGACGGAGTTAGCCATTCCATCGGGTTCTGGACGATCATAGGCGCCTGTCTGCAACGGGCTGCGAGCCCCTTTGACCGACCGGTAAAGAAGCCGGTACAGACCTTACACAAAATTTACCCAGCGGCTGTGCTGATTTTCAGAATTTCGCTGTCATAGAAGTATCCCCGCGACAACTTTGGGCCTGGTGCAGGCCCGGACGCCGGGTCGAAGAACCGAGGAATTATCATGATTCGTAAACTCCCCATCGTGGCCTTGTTGATTGGTGCATTCGCTATCACAGGTCAGGCAGAAGCCCACGGCGGTGGCTGGCAGGGTCCGGCAGTGTTTGGTGCGATCGTCGGCTCGGCCATCATCGGCTCCGCGTTGATCAACCAGGACCGGCCGGTCTACGTGCAACAGCCTGTTTACGCTCAACCGGCACCGGTTTATGTGCAACAGCCTCCGCCACCGGTCTACTACCAGCCGGCGCCGGTCTATGTGCAACAACCGGTCTACGTGCCTGGCCCGGTCTACTACGGCCCACCACGCGGCTACTACGGCCGGCCACACGGCTACTACGGTGGCCCGCGCTGGTAATCGCAACCAACAAGCCCCGCTTTATAGCGGGGCTTTTTTATGACCGTCGGTCGGGCCAAGTCTGAAAAAATCTCGCCAAGGTCGCTGTGAGGACAGTCCCGGCAGCTAAAGTCGGCATGATGGACTTGACCGTCGGGGGCAAAACACAGAACGGTCATCTATTTGTCATGACGGAACCGCAATCTGAATCCGTCCGTAAACAACAGGTTGATAAAAACAAGGACGACCCATGCCTACTCAAAATCCGCACCGCATCGTCGGCCTGTGCACTTCAAGCAAGGTGTACAGCGCGCTGACTGAACTGAAACACCTGGAAGGCCACCGCTGCGCCAAGTTTCTTTCGCTGCTGGCGGAGAATCTCGTGCACAAGGGCCTGCTCAATGAGCGCGAAGTGGTGCACATGCTCGACCAGGTTGTCGACTGATGCAGCCCTCACTGTGATCAATGACCACTATCGAAAGCGTTGATTGTCCCTGAGCGCAGCGAATCCCTAAGGTAGCTCCACAGATTGATGGAGGTACTTGTCATGGCTCAGGTTCAAATCATGTCGGTAGTCGGTAGCGCTGTTCCCGCATCGCTCAGAGCGTCGGGATTGCTCGCCTGCTGGTATCTGGTGCGCGATGGCGAGCCGATCAGCGGCCCGCTCACTTCACTGCCCGCCGCACAGGCCCTGTCACAGAAAATCGTCAGCGGCCCATTCCACGCTTAAGGCAACTGGACTTTCGGTTTGGTCTCGATGAACAACGCCCAACTGGACATGAACAGCGCTGCGATCAGCGGCCCGATCACGAAACCGTTGAGGCCAAACACCGCGAGGCCGCCGAGGGTCGAGATGAGGATCATGTAATCCGGCATGCGCGTGTCCTTGCCGACCAGGATCGGGCGCAGCACGTTGTCCACCAAGCCAATCACAAACACCCCGAACAGCCCCAGCACCACGCCCTGCCAGATCATCCCACTGAGCAGGAAGTACACCGCCACCGGCGCCCAGACGATCCCCGCACCCACCGCCGGCAACAGCGACAGAAAGCCCATCAGCACCGCCCACAGCAACGCGCTGGGAATGTCGAGAAACCAGAAAATCGCCCCACCCAATGCGCCCTGAGTGACCGCCACCACCAGGTTGCCCTTGACCGTCGCGCGTACTACCCGATTGAACTTCAACTGCAAACGGCGTTTGTGGCTCTCTTCCAACGGCACCGCGGTGCGTACCTTGCGCACCAGCTCGGCGCCATCGCGCAGAAAGAAAAACAGCAGGTACAGCATGATGCCGAAGCTGACCACGAACTCGAATGTGCCTTGACCGAAACTGAACGCCTGACTGGCCAGCACCTGACTGCCCTGCATCGACGCCTTGACGATTTTCTCGCGCAGACCGTTGAGTTCGCCCATGCCGAAGCGATCGAGCAAATGCTGAAAATACGGCGGCAAGCTGTGTTTGAACTGTGCCAGATAGGCACCGATGTCCAGCTGGCCGCTTTCGATGTTGTTGTAAACCGTCGCGCCTTCCTGGACCAACAGGATGCTGAGGATGATCACCGGCAGAATCGCGATCACCAGGCAGATGCCCAGAGTGCAGAGCGCTGTCAGGTTGCGCCGCCAGCCAAATTTGAGCTGTAACTTGCGCTGCATCGGCGCAAACAGAATGCCGAGAATCACCGCCCAGAACACCGCGCCGTAGAACGGCAGCAGAATCCAGATGAAGGCGACCGTCACCAACAGCAACAGCACGGTGAGGGATTTGAATTGCAGGGTTTTTTCGTTCATGTCCGATCCATGTCAGTCAGGCGTCTCGCACGCCCCGAACCTTAGTCAGCCGGGGCGCGCGCGAGTGCCATCTTTGTTCATGGAGCATAGATTGCCTGGACGATGCAGCCCGGCTAATCAGCGCACCGGCAGTTTGACGATCTGCGCAGTGCTCAACACATCGCCGAAGGTGTCTTCGACTTCCGCCAACGCGGCTTTGTGCAGCGAATCCTTGTCGATAGACACGCCGTTGGCGCGGGTGATGGCGCGGGTCGCCGAGGCATCGGACGCGACAATCACGTTGTAACCCAAAGGCGCGGCGTCCCGTGCGGCACCCGCCACGCAGGCGTGGGTCATCAGGCCGGAAATGATCAGGGTCTGGATGCCGGCCTTTTTCAATTGCTGGTCAAGGTCGGTGCTGGCGAACACGCTGACGGTGCTCTTTTGCAGCACCACGTCTTGCGGGCGCGGCTGCATGTCCGGGTGAAATTTGACGGTCTGGCCATCGATGGCAAATACCGGCGAACCGGCCGGTGCGACGTGCTGCACGTGATACACCGGGATCTTGTGACTGTCAGCGAAAGTGATCAGCTCACGGGTTTTCGCCAGGGCCGCGGCACCGTCCGGGATCGGCATCCGGCCGCTGAAATATTCATTCTGGAAATCGATCACCACCAGTGCGGATTTGCCCGCTGGCAAATGATCAGCCGGTGTCGCGCCGGACATTGCCCGAATGGTCGGGTGGTTGTCGGCCATCGCTGCGGTGCTGGCCATTACACCGGAAAATGCACAAGCGGTGAGAAAGCGGCGAGTAAAATTCTGCATGGGAAAGTCCTGCCTCGGTTGATTTGACAAGCGAATCTTAAGCAGCCACCGCCGCACCGAACACAGTGAAACCGGCACATGATCTGTGCCCTTTCTGCACAGATAAAGTCCACGCACTCAAACGTAGATCCAGATCAATAAACCGCACTTGCCACTGCACTACCCTGCCGCGCTTTTGCGACCGATGCCGCCATGAAGCCAGACCTCCCCCTCGCCGCCCCGGAATTGCTCGCCCCTGCCGGCACCCTGAAGAACATGCGCTATGCCTTCGCCTACGGTGCCGATGCGGTCTACGCCGGCCAGCCGCGTTACAGCCTGCGGGTGCGCAACAACGAGTTCGACCACGCCAACCTCGCCCTCGGCATTCGCGAAGCGCAGGCACAGGGCAAGCGCTTCTACGTGGTGGTCAACATCGCCCCGCACAACGCCAAACTGAAGACCTTCCTCAAGGATCTGGCGCCAGTGATCGAGATGGCGCCGGATGCGCTGATCATGTCCGACCCGGGCCTGATCATGCTGGTGCGCCGGCATTTCCCGCAGATGCCGATCCACCTTTCGGTGCAGGCCAACACGGTGAACTGGGCGAGCGTCGAATTCTGGCAGCAACAAGGCCTGAGCCGGATCATCCTGTCGCGGGAGCTGTCGCTGGAAGAAATCGGTGAAATCCGTGAACAGGTACCAGGCATGGAACTGGAAGTGTTCGTTCATGGCGCACTGTGCATGGCCTACTCCGGGCGCTGCCTGCTGTCGGGCTACATGAACAAGCGCGACGCCAATCAGGGCACCTGCACCAACGCTTGCCGGTGGAAGTATTCGGCGCAGCAAGCCACGGAAAACCAGCTCGGCGAGATCGTGCAGACCTTCCAGCCGGAGCCAACCCTGGGCATCGGCGCGCCGACCGATCAGGTATTTCTGCTGCAGGAAGCCAATCGCCCCGATGAGTTGATGCCGGCATTTGAAGACGAGCACGGCACCTACATCATGAACGCCAAGGATCTGCGCGCGGTGCAGCACGTCGAACGCCTGACGCGCATGGGCGTGCATTCGTTGAAGATCGAGGGCCGGACCAAATCGCACTTCTATTGCGCACGCACCACTCAGGTCTATCGCCGGGCAATCGACGATGCGATGGCCGGGCGCGAGTTCGACCGCAGTCTGATGACCGATCTGGAATCACTGGCCCAGCGCGGCTACACCGAAGGTTTCCTGCGTCGCCATGTACATGACGAATACCAGAATTATCAGAACGGCAGCTCGGTGTCAGAGCGTCAGCAGTTCGTCGGCGAACTGACCGGCGAGCGCCGCGACCGGTTGGCCGAGGTCAAAGTGAAGAACCGTTTTGCCTTGGGCGATCATCTGGAACTGATGACACCCAAGGGCAATTTCCACTTCGATCTGCACCAGTTGCAGAGTGCCAAGGGTGAAGCGATCGAGGTTGCGCCGGGGGATGGGCACACGGTGTACCTGCCGATTCCGGATGCGGTGGATTTGCGCTTTGGCCTGCTGATGCGCGACCTGACTCCTTGACCCCCTCCCCTGTAGGAGCTGCCGCAGGCTGCGATCTTTTGACTTTATTTTTGAAAAACTAGATCAAAAGATCGCAGCCTGCGGCAGCTCCTACAGGTGCGCGTTGGATGTGATCAGAGGAATTCTTCACGCAACATCGCCACGAACGCCTCACGCGCCGGGTGTACCCCGGCGTTTTCGTGCCAGTAAAACAGGTTGTCGATCGCCGTCAGTTCGGGAAACTCATAGCCCACGCATCCAGCGCCTTTGGCGTATTGCTCGAACACGCCTTTAGGCACCAAGGCCACGCCGGCGCCAGCACTCACGCAACCGACAATCGCCCCGTAACTGGCCAAGCTGACAATCGGCAGCGCCTGCCCCTGACGCAAAAGCCAGTGCTCCAGCGCCGCCCGATACGGGCAGCCCTGCGGCCACATGAACACGGTTTTGTCCTGCAGATCGTGGATGTCGCGCACCGGGCCGAATGATGTCGAGGCAATCAGTAGCAATTCTTCGCGGTACATCGGCGTGCGTTTCAGTTGCGCTCGCTCGACGTCCACCGCGACGATCGCACCGTCGAGGCGATGGCTGACGGTGTCGTCGAGTAATTGGCCCCAGGTGCCAGTGGTCAATTCCAGCGCCACCTGCGGATAGCGCTGGTGAAACTTGGCCAACAGTCGGGGCAAACGCCCGGTGGCCGAGGACTCGATCGCGCCGATACGCAGCGGGCCGGACGGTTCGGCGGCGGGATCCACCGCGCGCTTGGCTTCGGCGGTCAGCGCCAGAATCCGCTCGGCATACGCCAGGAACGTCTGCCCCGCCGAGCTGATCCGCAGCCCGCGCCCTTCGCGCAGAAACAGCGCCACACCGAGTTCAGCTTCCAACGCCTTGATCCGTGCGGTGATGTTCGACGGCACGCAAAACAGCTTTTCAGCGGCGCGGGCAATGCTGCCCTCGTCAGCCACGGTCTTGAACATGCGGATCTGCGCCAGCTCCATACTCATCACTCAAAGTGAACATTCAGCGCAGTATAAGTCAGTTGTGGAGACTTTCTGGCCGCCCGGATACTCGGCGCATCAACCCTTGCGGTGCGCCGATCATGCCGTCTCCTTCTCCCTTGAAAATCATTCTGGCCATGGCCTTCGTGGTCGGTTGCTGGGCCTATTCGCCGACCGGCATTCACATCGGCCTGCAAGCCTACGACCCCGGGCATCTGGCGTTGCTGCGGTTTCTGCTGGCGTCGTTGTTCATGGCCGTGATTGCGGCGTTCAAGGGCATTCGCCTGCCGCAACCGCGCGATGTGCCGCTGTTGTTCGCCCTGGGATTTTTTGCCGTCAGCCTGCATCACGTGGCGCTGAACATCGGCCAGCAAAGCGTCAGTGCCGGCGCCTCCAGCGTACTGGCACAGTCGAGCCCGCTGTTCAGTACGCTGCTGGCGCGTTACGTGTTCAAGGATCAGGTCAGTGTCTGGCGTTGGGGCTGCGTGTTGCTGGGACTGGTCGGGGTGGTGATCGTGGTCAGCGCCGATCGGGGCATGGGGCAGATCGACGCGCATGGCTTGCTGATTCTGCTGGCGGCGCTGTCATGGAGCATTTACTTCGCCCTGCAAAAACATCACGCCCGGCGTTATGACGGCTTCAGTCTGGCCTGTTATGCGGTGTGGTCGGGGACGCTGCTGTTGCTGATTTATCTGCCGGGGCTGGGTGCGGCGGTGGTGAAAGCGCCGCTGCGAGTGCAGTGGGCAGTGCTGGCACTGGGGGTATTTCCCAGTGCACTGGCCTATCTGGCCTGGGGCTTTGTGCTCAAGCATGTGGACTTGAGCCGGGCGACGATGACGTTGTACCTGATACCACCGACGGCGATGGGGATTGCTTCACTGGGATTGGGCGAGCGACCGACGCTGATGGTGCTGGTGGGGTCGGCGGTGGTGCTGATCAGTGTGCTGGCGTTGAATCTGGAGCGGCGGGTGGAGGGTCGACCGATTGAGGTCTGATCGAGGTTTTTACTGAGGCTATGACCCCATCGCGAGCAGGCTCACTCCTACAGGGGGATGCGTTCTACCTGTGGGAGCGAGCTTGCTCGCGAAAGGGCCGGCGCAGACTATAAATATCTCATGCCGGGTTAGCCTCAGCGCCTGTCATCCGACAATGGCGTCGGCTCATCCGCTGGCGGCACATCATCGTCCGCCGCCGGGTCCTTCCAGTCTTCCGGCCGATCGGCATCACTCAACGGATCGCGCCCCGGGCTCATGCCCGGCGGCGCATCGTGATCGGCCAGTGTCGGCTCATCCGTGCCGGGCACCGGACGGGTTGGATCGGTCGGCAGCACACCACCCTGAAACAGCAAATCATTAGCCATGACACACCTCACCAAGGAGGTCCGGAGAACCCGGGCCATACAGCTTGGAAGCGTGCATCTGCAGGCGGTGCTATCGAGCAGACCAACGGCAATCAGCCTTGAGAACTGAAACGGTCGCGGCTGTTGGTCAGGTGCAGCCACATGGCCGCGCGCGCCGCGTCCGGATCCTGCCGCTTGATCGCATTCAGGATCGCTTCGTGCTCCAGATGGGCCAACTGCCCCAGCTTGCTCAGATCCGCCGCGCCACGCTCGGCGGCATTGAGCCGCTGACGTGGAATCATCGCGCTGCCCAGGTGCTGCATGATTTCGCTGAAGCAGACGTTGCCGGTGGCTTCGGCAATAAGCAGATGAAAACGTCGATCAGCCTCGACACAACTGTCATTGCTGTCCAGCAAACGCTGATAGTCATCCAGCGCCTGACGCATTTGCAGCAATTGCTGCTCGCTGCGACGTGACGCGGCCAACGCCGCAGCCTGCGTCTCCAGGCCCATGCGCAATTCCAGAATGCTGCGCACCCCGAGAGCGGTGTCGACATTCAGGCGCAAGCCCTGCTCGGCAGCGCGCTCGATGACAAAACTGCCGATGCCGTGCCGCGTCTCGACCAGGCCCGAGGCCTGCAACTTGGAAATCGCTTCGCGCACCACCGTGCGACTGACGCCGTGCTCCTGAACGATGGCGTTCTCCGACGGCAGCTTGTCGCCGGGCGACAACTGGCCAAGCAGGATGCTCTGGGTGAGTTTCTCCACCAGATCGTGTGCGAGGTTGTGTGCACGTTTGGGCGCAGGGGCGTCGAGGTCTTCTTGCATGATCGGTTCCGGTCATCGGGGCTTGTCGATCGTAGCACTGCGCGGTGGCTGACGAGATCGATTTTAGCGCTGAAACAGCCAGCAACTTGTATGACAACATTCAATAAAACGAAAAAAACCGCAACAACCAAGCCCTACGCCCTGTTTGAAAATTTGGATCGCGAACCGAAATGCACGTCTGATGGGTGCGATTTGAACCAATGAAAACGGGGACAAATCCCAAAAAGAAATAAAAAATCTGTTCACCAGACAAATTTAATCGCTCCACCCCACTTGTAGGACAAAAAATCCAAGTTGTATGATGTCTATCAACAACGCAGCATCCAGCCCTACCCCGCATAAAAATAATCAGTGGGAGAAAACCAAGTGAAAACCTCCGTCTCCGGGATGAACGAGGGCGTCGATTCGACACTCGCGTCCGCCATCTCGAAAGTGAAACGCCACGTCCTGCCGCTCTTCGTGATCATGTTCATTGTCAATTACATTGACCGGGTGAACATCGGTTTCGTCCGCACTCACATGGAACAGGATCTGGGCATCGGGGCTGCCGCCTACGGCTTCGGCGCCGGGCTGTTCTTCATCGGTTACGCGCTGTTCGAAGTGCCATCCAACATGCTTTTGCAGAAAGTCGGCGCGCGTATCTGGCTCACCCGCATCATGCTCACCTGGGGCCTGGTCGCCGCCGGCATGGCGTTCATCCAGAACGAAACGCACTTTTACATCCTGCGCTTTCTGCTCGGCGTGGCCGAAGCCGGGTTCTTTCCCGGGGTGATCTACTACTTCACGCGCTGGCTACCCGGCGCCGAACGCGGCAAGGCAATCGCGATTTTCCTCAGCGGCTCAGCGGTCGCCTCGCTGATCTCCGGCCCGTTGTCCGGCCTGCTTTTGCAGATCAATGGCCTGGGCCTGCACGGCTGGCAATGGATGTACTTCATCGAGGGCATGTTTTCCGTGGGGCTGTGTGTGTTCGTGTGGTTCTGGCTCGACGCCAAACCCCACGACGCAAAATGGCTGACCCGCGCCGAACAGGACGCACTGGTCAGCGCCATCGATGATGAACAGAAGGCCCGCGAAGCCGCGACGCCGATCCGCCCGTCGATGGGCAAACTGCTCAAGGACCGGCAGATCATCCTGTTTTGCCTGATCTACTTTTTTATCCAGCTGACGATCTACGCCGCGACGTTCTGGCTGCCGAGCATCATCAAGAAAATGGGCGAGATGAGTGACTTCCAGGTCGGGCTGTTCAACTCGATTCCATGGTTGCTGTCGATCGTCGGCATGTACGCCTTCGCCGCCTTCTCGGCCAAGTGGAAGCACCAGCAGGCCTGGGTCGCCACCGCGTTGTTGATCGCCGCGGCGGGGATGTTCATGTCCACCACCGGCGGGCCGATCTTCGCCTTTGTCGCGATCTGTTTTGCCGCGCTGGGCTTCAAGTCCGCCTCATCGTTGTTTTGGCCGATTCCGCAGGCCTATCTGGATGCACGGATCGCCGCGGCAGTGATCGCACTGATCAACTCGGTGGGCAACCTCGGCGGCTTCGTCGCGCCGACCACCTTCGGCCTGCTCGAAGAACACACTGGTTCGATTCAGGGCGGCCTCTATGGCCTGGCCGCGACTTCGATCATCGCCGCGATCATCGTCTTCGCTGCACGTACCACCCCGAAACCCGCTGCTGACCTCGCCGTGGCCGAGGCCGCGCCAAAGCACGCATGACTTCCTTTTTAAAGATGCTGACAAGGATAAAAACATGACCGCACACGACACTGCCAAAGCGCCAATCATCACTGACATGCAGGTGATTCCCGTGGCCGGCCACGACGGCATGCTGCTCAACCTGAGCGGCGCCCACGGGCCGTTTTTCACCCGCAATATCGTCATTCTCAAGGACAACGCCGGCCACACTGGCGTCGGTGAAGTGCCCGGTGGCGAGCGCATCCGGCAGACGCTGGAGGACGCCCGCAGCCTGGTGCTCGGCAGCACAATCGGCAACTATCAGAAGATCCTCAATCAGGTGCGCCAGACCTTCGCCGAGCGTGATGCCGGCGGCCGTGGCCTGCAGACGTTCGACCTGCGCATCACCATCCACGCGGTCACCGGACTCGAAGCCGCCCTGCTCGACTTGCTCGGGCAACACCTCGACGTACCGGTCGCGGCGCTGCTCGGTGAGGGGCAGCAGCGCGATCAAGTGAAGATGCTCGGTTATCTGTTTTATGTCGGCGATCAACGCGAGACCAACCTCGCCTACCGCAGCGAACCGGACGCCGATAACGACTGGTTCCGCGTGCGTCACGAGAAGGCCATGAGCGCCGAAGCGGTGGTGCGCCTGGCTGAAGCGGCCCAGGCGAAATACGGTTTCCAGGACTTCAAACTCAAAGGCGGCGTGCTTAGCGGCGACGCGGAAATCGAAGCCGTGACGGCACTGGCCGAACGCTTTCCCGAGGCGCGTATCACGCTTGATCCGAACGGCGCCTGGTCACTGAAAGAAGCGATCCGCCTGTGCCGCGATCAACATAAGGTGCTGGCTTACGCCGAAGACCCGTGCGGTGCGGAAAACGGTTACTCGGGGCGCGAAGTCATGGCCGAGTTCCGCCGCGCAACCGGACTGAAGACGGCGACCAACATGATCGCCACCGACTGGCGCGAGATGGGCCACGCCATTCAGTTGCAGTCGGTGGACATTCCGTTGGCCGACCCGCACTTCTGGACCATGCAAGGCTCGGTACGTGTCGCGCAGTTGTGCCATGAGTGGGGCCTGACCTGGGGCTCACACTCCAACAACCACTTCGATATCTCACTGGCGATGTTTACCCATGTCGCGGCAGCGGCACCGGGCGACATCACCGCCATCGACACGCACTGGATCTGGCAGGACGGCCAGCGTCTGACCAAGGCACCGCTGCAAATTGTCGACGGTTGCGTGCAAGTGCCGCAGAAACCTGGGCTGGGGGTGGAGCTGGACATAGATCAGCTGGCCAAGGCCCACGAACTGTACAAAGGCATGGGTCTCGGCGCGCGGGATGACAGCGTGGCGATGCAGTTTTTGATACCGGGGTGGACGTTCGATAACAAGCGGCCGTGTCTGGTGCGCTGAATTCTGATCTGCAGTCCACTGCCGTCCCTGTGGGAGCGGGCTTGCTCGCGAAGGCGGTGCATCAGTCAATATTTGAGTTGACTGACACACCGCCTTCGCGAGCAAGCCCGCTCCCACAGGAGGGGATTTGTGTCAGGCAGAGTTTTGTACCAGCCACTGCTTGAACGCCGTCATCGCCGCCGTCTCCGGCCTTGACTGCAAGCGCGTCAGCCAATAACTGCCGGTGGTGATTTCAATCGCAAACGGCTGACGAATCACGTCCGCCGCCAGTTGCCGGGCGAACATCAGCGGTGGCGCCAAGGCCACCCCGCTGCCCTGCAGCGCCGCTTCCATCATCGCCAGAGACGAATCGAACACAATGCTTTGCGGCGGCGCCGCGTGGGTCGCCAGGCCGGCGGCGTGAAACCACTCCGGCCATTCATCGGTGCGATAGGAACGCAGCAAGCGCTGTTGCAGCAGATCGCCCGGGGTATGCAACTGCCGGGCAATTTCCGGCACGCACAACACCGACAGTGGCGCATCCAGCAGACGCGTTGCCTCGATGCCGTGCCACGCTCCGGCGCCAAAACGAATCGCGTAATCCAGCCCCTCGGCGGCGACGTCGACCCGGTTGTTGTGAGTCGACAGCCGCAAATCTATGAGCGGATGTTTCGCCTGGAAGTCTGGCAGCCGTGGCAGCAACCAACCGACCGCAAAGGTTCCGACGGCACCCACGGTCAACATTTCCCGATACTGACCGCCGGCCAGCCGCTCGAGCATCTGCGCGATATGATCGAACGACGTGGTCAAAACCGGCAACAGGGTCTCGCCTTCACTGGTCAGCATCAGCCCGCGGGGCAGGCGTTTGAACAGGGTGACGTTGAGTTGCGCTTCGAGGCTTTTCACCTGATGGCTCACCGCCGCCTGAGTCACGCATAACTCCACGGCGGCACGGGTAAAGCTCAGATGACGCGCCGAGGCTTCGAACGCGCGCAGTGCATTGAGCGGCAGTAGAGGTCGAATCATGCCCAGTCCCAAATTTTTCTAATGGCTCATCCGAAATATCATCGTTTGTCGACGAGTGCCAGACTGCCTAAATTGTCGGCGCTGATCAGCTGCCCAACATTGCAATTGCCCGCAGTCTAGCGGGATAACACCCTCAACACTCATGGAGAGTGGTTCATTTATGTCATTCATCAATCCGAGCAAAGTCATTTCTCGCAGCGCTTTCGGCCTGATTTTCGCTGCCACCGCGTGCATGGCTGCCCAGCAAACCGACGATCAGTTGCAGGCGCTGGTCAAGGCCGCCGTGACCCCGGTCATGCAGCAACAGGACATTGCGGGGCTGGCCGTGGCCGTGACCGTCGATGGCAAGGTGCACTACTTTAACTACGGTGTCGCCGACAAAAGCACCGGGCAACCGGTGAGTGAAAACACCCTGTTCGAAATCGGCTCGGTGAGCAAAACCTTCACCGCAACCCTCGCCGCCTACGCCCAGGCCAGCGGCAAACTGGAATTCTCCGACAAGGCCAGCCAGCACTGGCCCGAGCTGAAAGGCAGCGCTTTTGACCACATCAGCCTGCTGCAACTGGGCACTTACAGCGCCGGCGGCCTGCCATTGCAATTCCCGGATGCTGCGGATTCTTCCGACAAGATGCTCGGCTATTACCAACAGTGGAAATCGACTTTTCCGGTCGGCAGCCATCGCCTGTATTCCAACCCGAGCATCGGCCTGTTCGGCTATCTGGCGGCGAAAAGCCTTGGCCAACCGTTCAATCAGGTCATGACTGAAACCCTGCTGCCGAAACTCGGGCTCAAGCACACCTTCCTGTCGGTGCCGGCGTCTGAACAAAAGCTCTACGCCCAAGGCTATGACAAGAACAACAAACCGATTCGAGTCAGCCCCGGCGCCCTCGACTCCGAAGCCTACGGCGTAAAAACCAGCGCCGCGGATCTGCTGCAATATGTCCAGGCCAACCTCGACACCGCCAAACTCGAATCACCCGTGCAAAAAGCCATCGCCCTCACCCACACCGGCTACTACACCGTCGGCGACATGACCCAGGGCCTGGGCTGGGAACGCTACACCTACCCGATCAGCCTCGACCGCCTGCTGGACGGCAACTCGACGCCGATGGCCATGGAAGCGCACAAGGTCAAATGGCTCAACCCGCCACAGCCGGAACCGGCGAACGTGCTGCTGAACAAGACCGGTTCCACCGGTGGCTTCGGCGCGTATGTCGCATTCGTACCGTCGAAGAAAGTCGGGATCGTCATTCTGGCGAACCGCAACTACCCGAATGGAGAGCGGGTGAAGATTGCGCACAAGATTCTGGGGGAGTTGACCCGGTGATCACGCCATAAAAAATGGGCGACCTGAGAGGGTCGCCCATTTTGGTTTGAGGGTTTGAAACTACGCCTGTAGCTTCCAGCCCAGCACATCCATCAGGTCGCAGCTGTCGCGCAGAGGGATTGCCAGCACCCGGGCGAAGTCCTGCAGCAGTAATGAGTCATGACCGATGCCGTCGCTGAGGGAAAGGGTTTCCAGCAGTTGAGTCACGCTTCGTAATCGGTAGGCGGCGGTGCCGTGGAGTACGTCTACCGGGGCTTCGCGGTCGATCAGGAGACAGGGGATCGGGCAGTCGATGCCGGTGATGGGGATATAGCGGGGTTTGCTTGAACTGGTGGAAATTTCAGGTGATTCGACATCCGTTTTCTTCATGGGTGAAACTCCAATGGGGATTGCTGAAAACGCTACCCATCTCACTTCCACATGAGGGTGGCAGCTGCACGCAGGTGTGGAAGACCGAGCCAATCACCCTAACCCGGCGCACTCAAAAGCGCTCCCGCGTACAGCCACCGTAAGGTCGCGATGTTGACATAAAAGATGTCGCCATGCGCATAACGGAGCTTGGTGAATGAGTCTGCAAACGGACTTCCACATCCGGCCGCTGATTTTGCAGCGGCCCGAAGAGGTTATCGGCGTTCGACCCAAGCCACCAGCTCACCAACGCCGCCGCGCTTTGAAGGAAATATCCGAGGAATTTGAAGGGTGTTGCGCAGCTCATTCTGGTGGGAATATGCGGCAACTATTTTCATGGGTGACCGGGTGAAATGGAGTATCTACACTCCATCGAATCAATCCGTGGCCGGGGATGACATAATGCGCGCCAAAGCTTTTTAACCGACTGACCCTCGAAGGGCGTTGTAATGGAAATCTACAGATTGAGGCTCACGAATGTCGGTCGGTTCGCCGATGTTAACGTTCGACTGGCGCCTACCCAAGAACACCCTTCTAACGTAACCGTACTGGTTGGGAACAATGGCGCCGGGAAAACCACTCTTCTTAAATCCTTAGCAAACTCGCTGAGTTGGCTGGTCGCAAGAGTTCGTAACGAGAAAGGCAATGGCAATCATCTGGCTGAGGAAGACATTCAGAATGGAGCTAACGCAGCATTAGTGTTGGTCTCTGTAATTGACGAATCGTCTACAACGCCCCTCCCTTCGGACTCCGATGGTGACAATAGCCTTTTTGTTTGGGGTATTGGCCGCGGGAGGCAGGGTAGAAAACACTCCATGCACAGCACGTTAGCGGATGCAACTCGCTTGGCAGACCACTATCGCAATCAACTGACTGCCAATGATAAGGCGTCTCTTCCACTGATCGCTTACTACCCCGTCGAGCGTTCGGTTTTGGAAATACCACTTAAAATAAAAACCAAACACACCTTTGATCAGTTGGATGGGTACGACAACTCTTTGAATCGAGGCGTCGACTTCCGGCGCTTTTTCGAATGGTTTCGTGAACGTGAAGATAGTGAAAACGAGACTGGAGTATCCACAAGCGCATTGTTGGAAATCTCCAAAAAGTTCGGTACTGACAGCGACGTTTGGAAAACTCTATCCAAACTGAAAGCTTCTTCCCGCGACCGCCAACTGACCGCCGTCCGCTCCGCCATCGCCGCTTTCATGCCCGGCTTCACCAACCTGCGCGTGCAACGCAAGCCGCGTCTACACATGGCTATCGACAAGGACGGCGTCACCCTCAACGTCGCCCAACTCTCGCAAGGCGAGAAGTCGATGATGGCGCTGGTCGGTGATATCGCCCGCCGCCTGGCAATGATGAACCAGTCGCTGGACAACCCGCTCCACGGGGACGGCATCGTGCTGATCGACGAAGTGGATCTGCACCTGCACCCGAAATGGCAACGCAGTCTGATCCGCCAACTGAGCGAAACCTTCCCCAACTGTCAGTTCGTACTGACCACCCACTCGCCACTGGTCATCAGCGACGCCAAGGATGTGCTGGTTTACGTGCTCAATGACGGTGAACTCCACGAACACAACGGCCTGTACGGACTTGATGCCAATCAGGTGCTGCTGGAAGTCATGGACACCGATATCCGCAACAGTGACGTTCAAAAACGCTTGAACGCGCTGCTCGAACGCCTGCAGGACGGTGATCTGGAAACTGCCCAGAAGCTATTCGCCGAACTGGCAGAAGAACTTCCAGACGGTCATATCGAACTGGCGAAAGCAGCGCTGTTGCTGCGCAAGCTGGAGCTGCGCCGTGCGTAAGATCACCAAGGGAACCGAGCCGGAACAACTCATCAGATGGAAACGCGCCAACACAACATTACGTTACCGGGACCTGCCCGGCGAAGAACGCGTGAGCGTGCGCACGGCCTGTATAACGGAACAGTTCAGCCTTTGCGCCTATTGCTGCCAGACCATTGCAGGCGACAACTCACATAACGAGCACGTTGAGGCCCAGGATAAAGCTCCCAATCGCACCTTGGAGTTCACCAACATCGTCGCCAGTTGCCAGCGCCAGAATCAATGTGGACATCATCGAGGCACGCGCCCACTAGATCTGACGCCCTTGATGGAGGAATGCGAGTCGGAATTGAAGTTTTATCTGTCCGGCAGAGTGACCGGCAAAACTGAACGCGCAAATTCAGCTCTGGAAATTTTGAATCTCGGTCATACCGAAGAAAGCAATCGCGGACTCATAGGGGCACGGAAACAACTGGTTGATCAGTTGATCTTTACAGGAGGCATGCAACCCGATGACCTTGAAGATGAAGAGCTTCTGGGCATTCTCCTTGATGACATGCTGACTCCCAAGAATGGCCAGCTTGCGGCTTTTTCTCCGATTCTGGTCAATGTCATCCGTCAGCTCCTGCCCTGATGTTCAAAGTATCGTGGCCATTCCCGCGGACAAAAAAATGGCGATCGTTTAAGACGTTCGCCATTTTTTATTCAGAGCCTGCCTCAATCAATCATCCGGCATTTCCGGTGGCTTGCTCGGTTTCGCCGGTTTACTCGCCTTGGCGCCCTTCTCGCCTTTCTTGGCTGCCGGTTCGGCGGCGGTGGCCTTGGTTTCAGCGACCGTCGGTGCGCTGATTTCCTTTTCGCTGGCCGGCAGCGCGTCAACCGTGTCGAAGATTTTCTTCAGGTCCACCGATTTCGCTTCATCGCCCGAGGCCGACAGTTTGGTCTCGCCGTCCTTGCCCAGCAGGAACACTTTAGGATACGCGCCGGCACCGAGTTTCAGCGACCGCAGCAAAGCCATGGTGTCTTGCTGGCCGAGATCCTTGCCATCGAGTTGTCCGGCCATATTGAGGATGGTGTAGACCTTGATGTTGCGGTCGGCGACGCCCTTCTTGTTCGCCGGATCTTCCAGCGACTTTTTCAACCCCACCCACACCGGGTCGACGGTGCTTTGGGCGATCACGATCAACGGTCGGGCCCGTCCCATATCCCCGGCTATGGGCGAGTCATTGTCAGCGGCGAACAAGGGGCCGGCAATCGCCAGCAAGAGTGTCAGGGTCAGTGACCTGATGAGCATGCGCATCTCCTTTTGATATCCACGCTCTAATGATTGCGCATCGCGGCGATTGTTCCGGGGTCGTGCCCGGCAAATATGTTTCGCCTTGTCAGAAGCTTAGGTCAGCCGCGTCATTGCGCAACTGCATCGGCGTAATCGTGACGCGGATTTGATTACCTTTTGTGAGCGCATTAGGGTGGTCATTCTGCCCACGAAATGGAGTTCAACCCATGCACATCGACTACCTGTGCGATCACCCGCATTTGATTGAGGAACTCGCCGAACTCAATTTCAAGGAATGGGGCGAATTCCGTGACGGCGATACCCTTGAAGCCCGCACCGAGCGGATGCGCGCGGCCTGCGGCAAGGGTGCGGTTCCCAGCGTGGTGGTGGCCATGGAAGATGGCAGATTGCTCGGCGGCGCGCTGTTGATCGACAGCGACATGAAGATCCGTCCCGAGCTGACGCCTTGGCTGGCCGGGGTTTATGTGAAGGCCGAGGTGCGTGGACGCGGGGTTGCTTCGCAGCTGGTCAACAGGATCGTCGCCGAGGCGGCGACGCTGGGAGTGACTGAGTTGTATCTGTACACCGATGCGGCGCAAGCACTGTATGCGCGGTTGGGTTGGGAGGTGGTCGAGGATCTGGTCTACGAGGATTTGCCGGTGACCGTCATGAAATTCAACATCCTTCATACCCCAGTGTAGGAGCTGCCGCAGGCTGCGATCTTTTGATCCTGATCGTAAAAACGAAGATCAAAAGATCGCAGCCTGCGGCAGCCCCTACATCAGAACGCCAGCTTATAGCCGATCAACAGCAACATGGTCGCCAGGCACGGGCGCAGCAACTCATCGGAAATGCGCCCGGTCAGGTGGCTGCCCAGCCAGATGCCCGGCAGCGAACCCATCAGCAGAAAGCCCAGCACGCCCCAGTCCATGTTACCCATGCTCGCGTGGCCCAGACCTGCAACCAGGGTCAGCGGCACGGCGTGGGCGATTTCGGTGCCGACCAGGCGCCGGGTGGGCAGCAGCGGATAGAGGATGAACAACGCGACTGTGCCAAGGGCGCCGGCGCCGATCGAGGTCAGGGCGACCATGGTGCCGAGGATCAGCCCGGTGATCACCGTCATCACATTCAGGCGCGTGCCGCTCGGGTTGTAGTTGCCGCCCGCGCGTTTGTGGGCGAATTCGAGCAGGCGCTTCTTGAACAGAATCGCCAGCGCCGTGGCGAACAGCACGAAGCCCAAGGCCTGTTTGATGATCGCGTTCATCGCTTCGGGCGCGGTGTGCAGGGTGCTGAGAAACCACAGGGTCATGGCGACTGCCGGCACGCTGCCGAGGGTCAGCCAGCCGGTGATCGCCCAGTCGATGTTGTTGTTTTTTTTGTGCACCAGCACGCCACTGGATTTGGTAATGGCCGCGTACAACAGGTCGGTGCCCACCGCTGTTGCCGGGTTGATGCCGAACCACAGCAGGATCGGCGTCATCAACGAACCGCCGCCGACACCGGTCATGCCGACAATAAAACCCACCACCAGCCCGGCAATCACCAGGCCGAAATTTGCCAATTCCATTAAGACGTCCAGAAAAACGACAGGAAAAATCTGGCCCGCAGCATAGCGATTTTTCATATAACCACATATATCGATGCGGTCTATCGTTATGCCTTCCAGCCACACCGCCTTTATCTGAGTGGGAGCGGGCTTGCTCGCGAAGGCGGTGTGTCATTCACGTAGATATCGACTGACACGCCCTTTTCGCGAGCAAGCCCGCTCCCACAGGGGTTCATGGTGCCAGGTAGATCAATGCACGCGCCGGCCCGGTTTGAAACTGTGATGACGGTTGATCCACACCGTCGCCAACGCAATCAGCGACAGGACCAACAACGCCCACGGAAACGACATCGCCCCCGCCCGATCCAGCAGCAGCCCGCCAAACAGACCGCCGCCGGCAATCGCCACGTTCCAGGAGGTGGTGAGCATCGCCTGCACCACGTCCACATGCTCGCCAGCCGAATCCGCTGCAGCCGTCAGCAGCAACGTCGCCGAGCCGCCAAACGACAGGCCCCACACGGCCATGCAGGTGTAGATCAGCCACGGTGACGGGGATATCAGCGCCAGCACCAGTGCGGTCACGGCAAACAGCACGAGGCTGATTAGCGTCAGCCAGCGCAACCAGCGGTCCACCAGCAGGCCGATGATCCAGATCCCGATCAGCGAACACAGGCCGAACACCAGCAGCACCAGATCGACGCGCTCGGCCAGCCCGGCCTGCATCAGGAATGGCGCGATGTAGGTGTAGAGAATGTTGTGCCCAAGCATCCAGGTCAGCACCACGAACAGCACCGGCCGTACGCCCGGCAGACGCAGCGATTGCAGCAACGGCAGGCGTTCGGCGCTGGCCTGGCCCGGACGGTCCGGCACCGCCAGCACAATCCACGCCGCCAGCACCAACGCCAGCGCCGACATGATCCCGAACGAAGCGCGCCAACCGATCAGGTTGCCCAGCCAGGTTCCCGCCGGGGTGCCCAGCGACAGCGCCACCGGGGTGCCGAGCATGGCGATTGCCAACGCCCGTCCCTGCTGGTGCACCGGCACGATGCCACGGGCGTAGCCGGCCATGATTCCCCACGACAGGCCTGCCGCCATCCCGGCCAGGAACCGCGACGCCAAGGTCAAGCCGTAATGGCTGGAAAACGTAGTCACGGTGTTGAACACTAGGAAGCCACCGACCGTCATCAGCAGTACCCGCCGCCGTGGCCAGCCCCGGGTGGCGACGGTCAGCGGAATCGCCGCGACAATCGAGCCCAGCGCATACAGCGTCACCAGTTGCCCGGCGAGCACTTCGCTGACCCCAAGCCCGGCGCCGATCTGCGGAAGCAGCCCGGCCGGCAGGGTCTCGGTGAGGATGGCGATGAAGCCGGTCATGGCGAAGGCCAGCAACGCGGCATAGGGCAGTTTTTCTGTGCGGGTAGCGCGGTCGATACGGTTGAAGTCGGTGCTTGCGGAGTCGGTCATGACAGGTGCAGCTCCCTTTGGATCAATAGTAGCGATGGATTGTATACAAAAATCCCACGCACAATTTGATCAATGTGGGAGCGAGCCTGCTCGCGAATGCGGTGGATCTATCAGAGATTCAGCGCCTGGTAGATCGCTTTCGCGAGCAGGCTCGCTCCCACATTGGATCTCCGCACTTACTGCACCGGAAGGAAATTCAGGAACAGCAGGCTCTGCGCGTAGTTCAGGCCGATGCGCCGGTAGCGCTCATCAAGCATCTGCGCCAGCAGGTCGAGCCGCGCGACGATCTTGCCGAACTCGGTGGCGAAACTCAGGTTGCTGCCCTCCTCCGAGATTTCATTGGAGAACAGCAGCGGCTGGCCTTCCTTGTTCTGGCGCTGGGCCAGAATCCACGTGGCTTTCTCGATGTTGCGCGCGGCGTTGTGGACGAAGGTCGGGTTGATTGCATCGGTCATGTAGAACTCGATGCGATTGCCGTGGGCGGTGACCAGCATGCTGCCGATGGCATAGATGAAGGCGCCGACCCGATCCCCGAGAAACTCCGGACTCATCGCATAGCTGAGCGCCGCCAGATCCTTGCGCCCGCCCAGCACCGGCAACGGTTGTTGCTGCTCGACTGCCAGGCGCACCTGTTTCACCGCGGTGTTGATGTCGAGGAATCCCGATTTGCGCAGCTCTTCCGGGTTGCGCAAATACAGCTTGCCCATCAACCGATAAAGACTGTTGAGGTTGTCGCGCATCGCCAACGTGGCCATACGGTCGACGCTGGTCTGCAGGAATTCCTGCGGTTGACCGTCACGCATCTGAGCGATGAAACCGTTGCCGGTCTGGTGCGTGCAACCGCTGACAAACAGCGATGACAGACAGGCCAGCAGCAGGCACGGGCGGCGAAAAAATCGGGCGATCGGGTGAAAAACTCTCGGCATGAATTCTCGAACGGGCACATTTCTGTGCGGCGGGCGTCGCCGCATCCTGGCCATGGATAGAGCCGCCGAATCCGGAAAAGTGCAGCGCTGGCACGATTTCCCGACCTTCGGCAACTATTTAGTATGACTTTATATTTGCACTAAACCTTTAACCGGCTATAAATTCTGACTCAACCCACAATTAGCATGACTATTACCCTGTTTTGAAAACAACAACAAAAAGGAAGGTCAACCATGCTTCAATCACGTCACCTGCTCTCCGGCCTCGGAATGTCCCTGATGATCGCCACCCTCTCCGCCAACGCGGCCGGCCTCAGCGCCGAACACAAAGCCTTTGGCAAAACCAATGACGGCACGCCCGTCGAGCAATACATCCTGCGCAACAGCCACGGCATGCAGGCGACCGTCATCACCTACGGCGCCACCCTGCAATCACTGCTGGTGCCGGACAAACACGGCAAAGCAGCCGATGTGGTGCTGGGTTTCGACGATGTTCAGGGTTACCAGAAAGGCACAGCGTATTTCGGCGCGACCATCGGCCGTTTCGGCAATCGCCTCGCGGACGGCGCGTTCGAACTCGACGGCAAGCGCTATCAGGTGCCGCAGAACGACAAGTCCAACGCTTTGCACGGCGGTACTCAGGGCTTCGACAAGAAGGTCTGGAAAGCGCAGGAAACCAAGGACAAGGATTCCGTCGGCGTGACCCTCACCTATCTGTCGGCAGACGGTGAAATGGGCTTCCCCGGCAACCTCACCACCGAAGTGACCTACCGCCTGACCGACAGCAACGAGTTGCGCATCGACTATAAGGCCAGCACCGATAAACCGACCGTGCTCAACCTGACCAACCACAGCTACTTCAACCTCGCCGGCGCCGGCAATGGCGACATTCTCAAGCAGGTGGCCACCTTGCACGCCAGCCGTTACACCCCGGTCACCGACAAGTTGATCCCGACCGGCGAACTGGCGCCAGTGGCCGGCACACCAATGGACTTCACCAAACCCACCGCCATTGGTACGCACATCAAGGCCGATCACCCACAGCTGAAATTCGCCGAGCCGAAACAGGGTGGCTTCGATTTCAACTGGGTGCTGGATAGCAAAGGTGATGTGAACAAAGTCGCCGCCGAGGTCAGCGATCCGCAGTCAGGGCGGCATTTGCAGTTGTTCACCAGCGAGCCTGGTGTGCAGTTCTACACCAGTAACTTCCTCGACGGCACGGTCAAGGGCAAGGGCGGCAAGGTCTATCCGCACTGGGGTGCGTTTACCCTGGAGACGCAGCACTATCCGGATGCGCCGAATCAGCCGAACTTCCCGAGCACGCGTCTCGATCCGGGGCAGACTTACAGCCATAACGTGGTGTTGAAGTTCTCCGCTAAATAACACTTGCCTTGTGGTGAGGGGATTTATCCCCGATGGGTTGCGCAGCAACCCTGCTTCTTGGGGGCGCTGCGCGCCCATCGGGGATAAATCCCCTCGCCACAGGTTCATCGACCTCCATTGGAACCCCTGCGCTATCCTGCTGCCCACTAAGGTATGACCATCAGCACAGGAGGTTTGAATGCGTACCCTTGAACTGGCAGGCGTGCAGGTTCCAGTGATCGGCCAGGGCACCTGGCGCATGGGCGAAGATCGCTCGGCGCACAAGCGTGAAGTGTCCGCGCTGCGACAAGGTATCGAGTTGGGCATGTCCCTTATCGACACCGCAGAAATGTACGCCGAGGGCGGTGCCGAAAGCGTGGTCGGCGAAGCCATCGCCGGTCTGCGTGATCAGGTGTTTCTGGTGAGCAAGGTCTACCCGCACAACGCCAGCCGCACAGGCATCCCGCAAGCCTGCGAGCGCAGTCTGCGCCGGCTCGACACCGATTACATCGACCTCTATCTGCTGCATTGGCGCGGCCAGTATCCGCTGGAAGAAACCGTCGAAGCCTTCGAACGCCTGCGCGAGGACGGCAAGATCTGCCGTTGGGGCGTGTCGAATTTCGACGTCGATGACCTCGAAGAGCTGGCCAATCCTGCCTGCGCCACCAATCAGGTGCTGTACAACCTGGAAGAGCGCGGCGTCGAATTCGACTTGCTGCCATGGTGCCAACAACAGCGTATGCCGTTGATGGCGTACTGCCCGATCGGCCAGGGCGGCGCGATGCTCGCCGAACCGGTGCTCAAGCAGATTGCCGCTCGTCACAACGTGACCCCGGCACAGGTTTCACTGGCGTGGATTCTGCGTCAGGATGGTGTGATTGCGATTCCCAAGGCTGTGCGACCGGAACACGTGCAACTCAATGCACAAGCGGCGCAGTTGCAACTGGATGCCGGGGATCTGGCGGCGCTGGATCGGGTATTCAAAGCGCCACAACGCAAGCAGCGGCTGGCGATGGTCTGAGTCGCTGGGCGCTGGCGAGGGCTTCGTCATGAGAAGCACTGATCAGTACGACCCGTTCAATCTGCAGCGTTTCGTCCAGGCGCAGGACCCGGTGTTCGAACGGGTTCAGCGTGAACTCGGTGAGGGGCGCAAGCGCAGCCACTGGATGTGGTTTGTGTTTCCGCAGTTCGCCGGGCTGGGCGGTAGCGAGATGTCCCGGCGTTACGCCATTCAATCCGCCGAAGAAGCGCGGGCCTATCTGACCCACGACCTGCTCGGTGCGCGGCTGCGCATCTGCACGCAGTTGGTACTGAACATCCGCCAGCGCTCGATTGCCGAGATTTTCGGCCACCCCGACGACCTGAAATTCCACTCTTCAATGACCCTGTTTGCGCAGTTCAGCGCCGAAGATTGCCCGTTCGCTCAGGCGCTGGAGCGATACTTCCACGGCATCCTCGATGAATGGACCCTGCAGCTGCTGGACTCAAAACAGGCCCAGTTGCCCCCCGATCAGGGTTGAGAAATCGTCGTCGACAAACGGCAGAATCGCGTCCGCCACCGGTTGCAGCTGGCGGGTGATGTAGTGGTCGTAGTCGATCGCGGCGCGGCGTACTTCCAGCGGTTCCGGCCCGGCCAGGGTGATCACGTAACTGATCCAGCCGCCGTTCTGGTACTGCCGCGGGCGACCCTGCTGCGCGTTGTAATCGTCGGCCAGCCGCGCTGCACGCACATGCGGCGGCACGTTGCGTTCGTAGTCGTCGAGGGTGCGGCGCAGGCGTTTGCGGTAGACCAGTCGTTCATCGAATTCGCCGGCCAGGGTCTTGCGTACGTAATCGCGCACGTAATCCTGATACGGCTTGCGCTGGAAGATCCGCTCGTAGAGTTCCTGCTGGAACTGCCGGGCCAGCAGCGACCAGTCGGTGCGCACGGTTTCCAGGCCCTTGTAGACCATTTCGTCACTGCCATCGGCGCGCGTCACCAGTCCGGCGTAGCGCTTTTTGCTGCCCTCCTCGGCACCGCGAATGGTCGGCATCAGAAAACGTTTGTAGTGGGTTTCGTACTGCAATTCGAGAGCACTTTGCAGGCCGTATTCCTCACGCACGTGCTCGCGCCACCAGTCGTTGACGTGCTTGACCAGCGCCTGACCGATCTGTGCCGCTTCCTCCTGACCGTGCGCGCGACGCAGCCAGACGAAGGTCGAATCGGTGTCGCCATAGATCACCGCGTGGCCCTGCGCTTCGATCAGCTGACGGGTGCGCAGCATGATCTCGTGGCCGCGCAAGGTAATCGACGATGCCAGACGCGTATCGAAAAATCGGCAACCACTGGAGCCGAGCACGCCGTAGAAGGCGTTCATGATGATTTTCAGCGCTTGCGACAGCGGTGCGTTGTGCTCGCGCTTGGCGGTCTCGCGGCCCTCGGCGACCCGCGCGACAATCGACGGCAGGCAATGCCGTGTGCGCGAGAAACGTGCACCGCGAAACCCCGGCACCGAGTCGGCATCGTCCGGGTGCTGCAAGCCTTCGATCAGGCCTACCGGGTCGATCAGAAAGGTGCGGATGATCGACGGGTACAGGCTCTTGTAATCGAGCACCAGCACCGACTCGTACAGCCCCGGTTGTGAATCCATGACGAAGCCGCCGGGGCTGGCCTGTGGCGGATTGGTCCCCAGGTTCGGCGCAACGAAACCCTGACGGTGCATCAGCGGCATGTACAAATGGGTGAACGCCGCCACCGAGCCGCCGCTGCGATCCGCCGGCAGGCCGGTAACGCTGGCGCGTTCGAGGAGAAACGTCAGCAGTTCGGTCTTGGCGAAGATCCGCGTCACCAGCTCACAGTCCTTGAGGTTGTACTTGGCCAGCGCCGGTTTGTCCTCGGCGAACATGCGGTTGATTTCATCCATGCGCTGGTACGGGTTGTCGATCGCCTTGCCCTCGCCGAGCAGGGTCTGCGCGACGTTCTCCAGGCTGAACGAGGGAAAACTCCAGGTCGCTGAACGCAGCGATTCGATGCCGTCGATGATCAAGCGCCCCGCTGCCGAGGCAAAGTAATGCGTGCGGCTGCCGTGTTCGCGCCACTGCATCTCCTCACCGCCACGGCCGATTTTCAGCGGCACACCGAGGCGCCGCGCGTGTTCGTGAAGGATGCGCAGGTCGAACTGCACGACGTTCCAGCCGATGATCGCGTCGGGGTCGTGGAGGGCGAACCAGTCGTTGAGCTTTTTCAGGATCAGCGTACGTGAGTCGCAGTATTCGAGGTCGAAGTCGATGATGCTCGCGTCACCGTTGGGCGCGCCGAGCATGTACACCTGACGCTGGCCGCAGCCTTCGAGGGCGATGGAATACAGCTCGCCGGTTTCGGTGGTTTCGATATCCAGCGAGACCAGCCGTAGTTGCGGTCGGTATTTCGGATCAGGTTTGAGTTGAGCGTTGAGCAATACGCCGTCAGCGTCGGCGCTACCGCCGAACAACACCGGTGCAGTGATGAAGCGCTCCATCAGGTAGCGCTCGGGCGGACGCACGTCGGCTTCGAAGACATCGACACCGGCGCGGGACAGCGCGGTTTCCAGGCGCATCAACTGGCCGTGTTGCTGGCAATACAGTCCGAGCACCGGGCGATGTTCGAAATCCTGCAGGGCCAGCGGGCGCAGTTCGACGTTCTTTTCATCGTGCAGCAGGCGTTCGGCTGCTTCACGCTGTTCGGCGGGGATAAACGCTACCGACGTTTGCGGCGCCAGGCGCACACGGCGCGGCCCGGCGTCGGTCGCCAGCCAGAATTCGACTTCGGTGCCGGCCGGGGTATCGCGCCAATGCCGGGTCAGGACGAAGCCCTGCTGTAAATCCACCACTGCAACCTCAGGAATTGAATCAGAGGGGCATTCTACGCTGCCCTTCAAGGGATAACCCCATTCCCTGTGGTGAGGGGATTTATCCCCGATGGCCTGCGTAGCAGGCCCAAAGCCATCCAGTGATATATGTCAGAAAAATCCGGCTTCATGAGTTTGGGGCTACTTCGCAGCCCATCGGGGATAAATCCCCTCACCACAAGGTTTCCCTTTGCACAGGCTCAGGGGTAGGTATTTTCGGAAAATGACGTTTTTTGCGTGCTATCTGCCGCTTTGCCACCTTGCCCTGCGTACAAGGGTCTACGATGCTTGAGTAACAACGACAACACCTGAGTAACCGCCATGAAGACCGTCGCCCAACTGCTCAAGCTCAAAGATCAGAAAAATCAGGAAGTGCACCATATCGATCCCGGTCACATGGTGCTCGAAGCGCTGATGAAAATGGCCGAGAAAAACGTCGGGGCCTTGGTGGTGATGGAAGATGACAAAGTGGTCGGCATCATCAGTGAGCGTGATTACGCACGCAAACTGGTACTGCACGGGCGCTCGTCGGTGGGCACACCCGTGCGCGACATCATGGTCAAGGACGTCATCACCGTGGACACCCACCAGACCGTCGACACCTGCCTGGGCATCATGTCTGACAAACGCCTGCGCCATTTGCCGGTGGTGGAGAACGGCAAGCTGATCGGTCTGCTGTCGATCGGCGACCTGGTGAAAGAGGCAATTGCCGAGCAGGCGGAACTGATCAAGCAGCTGGAACAGTACATTCGCGGGGAATAGACCCTTCCCACTTACAGAAGTGAGCCCTGTGGCGAGGGGATTTATCCCCGATGGGGCGCGAAGCACCCCCAGAAAAGCCGGGACCGCTTCGCAGTCCATCGGGGATAAATCCCCTCACCACAGAGTTCACTCCTACATTTTGGTTTACCGGGTGTTCAGGACGGCCAATGCCGGGCAAACACCGGCGCCAGCACCGGATGCCTGTCAATACGCTGCAACCACGCATAAAACCCCGGACGGGTCTGGCTCAAGTGCTCGCGACTGCCCGCCCAACGCGTCACCACGGCCGCCAGCACGTCCAGCGCGCCGGGCGTTTCGTCGTCCAGGTACAACTCGGCGGAAAACTGATCGGCAAACACTTCCCAGCTCCAGTGCAAACGCTCCCGCGCGCCGGCCATCAGGTTCTGCCGTGAGGCTTCGTCGGGCATCACCAGCCAGCGCTCGGGGTAATCGATGACGCCGATGGCTGCATAGCAACTGCTGGCGATGTAGACCATGCCGCGAATCGCCTGATCGCGATCAGCCGCCTTGGCCGGCAACAGACCGGACTCGGGAAAACTCAGGCCCAGATGAATCAGAATCGCCACACTCTCGGTGATCGCACTGCCATCGGGCAATTGCAGGGTCGGCACCTGCTTCAGTGGATTGAGGCGCGCCAGTGCCTCGGCGGCTTCGCTTGAGGCTTCGATATCGATAAAGCGATAGGCGATCTGGCATAACTCCAGCGCTGCCTCGATGGCTGCGGCACCTGAATTGCGATGTCCGTACAGTTGATACATGCCCCCTCCTCGATCTCGACAGATCTGTGTAGCCCTATTTATAGCGGGTGTATCCGCTTTGGCACGTTTTTCCCATGCATTGGCGACTTGCGAATTCAAACCTCGCAAAACAGCGCTGGCGGTGCCCATCCCGCACCAAGAGCAATCATCGAACGCTATCCGCGTTCTTGTAAGGTGCGATACCGAACCAAAAGTTCGCGTATCCGAGCTGGCAACAAGGAGTTCACCGCGTGAATCTTCAAACGCTCTGCCGCATCAGCCTCTGCTTGCTTGTTTATCCACAACGCCGAGTTCATTCGAACAGTCCCGGCGGCCAGTGCCTCTACTTTATTACCTGACTCCATGACCACACACCGTGATTGGCGATGACGCTTCGCCGACAACGGCGTGCTATTTATTTTTTAAATACAACTGCAAAAATTCCTGGACCTGCGCCGTATTAAATGAACGCAGGCGGGATTGTCGGACAATAACTTTCAGCGACTTTGCAAGTGCACCAAAACGGCTCCAGTGAGTTGGATTATTCAGCACTGGAAACATTGATTTCATTTAAACAAGAACAAGGAACATACGCCGTGACCCGCTAAAACACAGACCCGCACCAAATCAGTCCGCCGCGCACCAGCAAGTGCCCGGGCCGTTAGCCAAGCCGCCGCTCTATCCCGCCGATCAGCGTGATACCGCGTAGAGCCTGACTCGCCTCTGAAAAAACTCCACTCAATGGAGTTTCGGGAAACTGTTGGCCGGAGAAATACACGACCAAGGCAAAACTTATATAAATGCGACATGGGTAACACTGATGAAATAAGACCTATACATTTCGGCAACATCTGGCACAGCGGTTGCTACATGCAAAAAGCACAAGCATGAGACACCAACACTGATCTCAAGCGATAGAAGAACAACCAGGGAATGGCCAATGAACACTCGAAGTCGATGGCTCTAAGCCAGTAACTGTAAGCAAGCCCTGTTCTATAGATAGTTCAACTATCGGCCTGCGTACACCTTGAAGAAAGTTACACCCACCCACTCGAACATCACCCCTATGTTCGGACGGCACCTTATTGCCCTTCATCAACCCGAGGGAGCTTTAATGAACGATGCGGTAAAGCACAGAACCCTGCCGGGGTCGTTACGGGAAGCGCCAATCCCGCTGTCACCGGACAGGCCAGCCTTCACGGCCAATACCTCGCAACCCGGCGGGTTGAACAAACAGCAAATGCTGTTGCTGGTGGCGGTATCGGCGCTGATACACGGCGGCGCCTGGTGGTTTTTCCAGCAGACCCGGCCCGAGCCACTGCCGACTCCGCCGCAGATTCCGGAAATGACCGTCGAGTTGAGCAGCCCGACGCCGCCGGCACCGCCCACACCGGAACCGCCACCGCCACCGCCGCCCCCTCCACCTCCGGAACCGGAACAACCGGTGGAAGACGAAGACGCGGTCAAGCCACCGCCAAAACCGGTAGAGAAACCCAAGCCGATCGAAAAACCGAAACCGCTCGAGAAGCCCAAACCGGTGAAGAAAGTCGAGCCGCCGAAAGCTCCGCCCGCCCCGGCACAACCGGCCGCTCCCGCTGCGCCGGCGACACCGAGCGCGCCACTGGCCCCGGCCGCCGCGCCTGGCCCGATCAAGGAATCGGCAGCGATTTCCGGTCTCGCCAGCCTTGGCAACCCGCCGCCGGAATATCCGTCGCTGGCGCTGCGGCGCAATTGGGAAGGCAGCGTGGTGCTGCGCATTCAGGTGCTGGCCAACGGTCGCGCCGGCTCGGTGACAGTGACCAAGTCCAGCGGCAAGCCGCAACTGGATGACGCCGCCGTCGCGGCGGTAAAGAACTGGAAGTTCATTCCGGCCAAACGCGGTGACACGCCGATTGACGGCTTCGCCACCCAGACCATCGATTTCAAATTGCCGCAATAACGGCACAACCCAACGAACTCACAACCGACTTAATGCAAGCGAGGTGTAGCGATGAACAATTCACTGTCTTCGATGATTGTCCCCGGTGTGCTCTGGGGCCTGGTGCTGTTTTCCGTGGTCAGCTGGGCGATCCTGCTGGTCAAGTCGGCGCAATACCTGCGCCAGAAAGCCCAGAACAAACAGTTCAGCAAAGCCTTCTGGGGCGCACCGGATCTGCTTACTGCCGCCGAACACGCCAGTCAGTACCCGGGCTCGCTGGCGCGCATCGCCAGCAGCGGCTTCGAAGCTTTGCTGGTGGAAGAATCGCCGCGCACCACGCAACAACTGGCGCACACCATCAACCGTTCCGATCGCCTGGAGCGCAACCTGCGCCAGCAGATCCAGAAAGAACGCCGCTCGCTGGAAAACGGTCAGGCGATTCTCGCCAGTATCGGCAGCACCGCGCCGTTCATTGGCCTGTTCGGTACCGTGTGGGGGATCATGGAAGCCCTGCAAAGCATCGGCGAAACCGGTTCGGCCAGCCTTGAAGCGGTCGCCGGCCCCATCGGTCATGCACTGATCGCCACTGGCGTGGGGATCGCCGTCGCGGTCCCGGCGGTGCTGATTTACAACTTCTTCCTGCGCCGCCTGAAACTCGCTTCGGCAGACATGGATGACTTCGCCCACGACTTCGACGCCCTCGCCTCGCGCAGTGCGTTCTCCATCAGCCGCCAGGCCATCGCCAGCAAAACCACAGCCGCCGTGCGGGAGGCCAGCTGATGTCCTTTTCCACCCAAGACAGCGATGAAGTGCTCAGCGAAATGAACGTCACGCCGCTGGTGGATGTGATGCTCGTGCTGCTGGTGGTGTTCATCGTCACCGCGCCGCTGATGACCAATGCGATCAAGGTCAATCTGCCGAAAACCGACGCCGTCGCTCCCGCCGAAAAGAAAGACCCGGTGGTGGTCAGCGTCGATCAGGACGGCAAGTTCTACCTGGCGAAAACCGAACTGGCGCCGGAATCGCTGGAGGCCAGCCTCAAGGAGGTCAAGGCCAAGGACGCCGAAGTACGCGTGCAGCTGCAGGCCGACGCCAACGTCAATTACGGCCAGGTGGCCAAGGCCATGGCGTCCATCGAGCGCTCGGGCATCAGCAAGATTTCGGTGATGACCACCCACTGAGTGCGGTGCCGGGCGCGCGTTGAGAAGCGCGCCCGACACCGCTGAAGCATCCCGTCGCAATCAGCCGACCGAAAAAACGCAACGCGTGTTCGGAGGGGATCGGCTTGCTTGAAGAAAGTGGTTTTCCGCACGCGGTATCACCGATAGCGGAGCAATGAGGGGCTCACAAGGCCAATTCGATAACGTCTAAAAAGTCGGAAATAACCATGCTGATGAACACTCCACGCTTCACGCTCAAACCTTTGGTGGCAACGATCTCTCGCCACCGTTTTGTTCCGTTGTATCTGGTGGCCATGGGGATGGGCGCCGGGACTGTGCAAGCCGCCGAGGATGACAACGCCGCCGTGCCCGCTGCGACAGCGGTGGTGGCGCCGACCACGCAACTGCAACGGGTGGAAGTGACGGGTTCGGCGATTCGCCGGGTAGATGCGGAAACGGCGGTGCCGATCACCATTCTCAAGGCCGATGAGTTGCGCAAACAGGGCGTGACCACCACCGCCGAACTGGTGCAGCGGATCACCGGCAGCCAGTCGATCAACAACAGCGCCGGCTCGGTCGGCGCCGCCACCGGTGGCGCTTCGTTTGCCGACATGCGCGGCATCGGCGCGAACAAGACGCTGGTGCTGCTCAACGGTCGACGCCTGGCGAACAACGCCTTGTCGGGCACCAACTCGGCCGGCGGCGCGGTGGATCTGAACATGATCCCGTTTGCCGCGATCGAGCGCGTGGAGGTTCTGCGCGACGGCGCATCAGCCCTGTACGGCACCGACGCCATCGGCGGCGTGATCAACTTCATCACCAAGAAATCCATGACCGACGGCCAGCTCACCCTCGGTGGCGAAACCCCGACCCACAGCGGCGGCGGTGCCACCAAAGACATGAGCGCCAGTTGGGGCTACGGCGATCTGGAGCAAGACCGCTTCAACGTCCTCGGCGTGTTCAACTACAACAAGCAGCAGAACCTCGACGCCAACGACCGCTCCTTCGCCCGCGACTATGTGCCCGGCCGTGGCCTGGACCAGACCTCCGGCACCGCGTTCCCCGGCAACTACAGCCAGAACGGCAACGCCACCAACCCGTTGGCCAATAGCAATTGCAACGGGCCGAACCTGGTGGCGCGCGATGGCCTGTGCCGCTTCAGCACCCGCGAATACATCGACCTGATTCCGCAAACCGAAAAGACGTCGTTCTTCGGCAAGACCACCGGCAAGCTGGCGGATGACCACAACGTCAACCTCGAATACTTCTGGTCGCGCAACAACAACGCCACGGCGGTCGGCCCGGCCCCGCTCACCGGTTTGAGCCTGGATTCGTCATCGCCCTACTACCCCGGCAACGGCATCACCCCCGGCCCGACCGGCTTCGCCCTCGACCCGACGCAACCGGTCGATGTGAACTGGCGCGAGACTGCTGCCGGCCCGCGTGAATCGAAAGACCAGAACACCAGTCAGCGCTTTCTGCTGAGCTTCGATGGTCTGGTCGGCGGCTGGGATTACAACGTCGGCGCCTCGTACAACCAGAACAAAATCGTCTCCAGCGTCACCAGTGGATATGTCAGCGATCAGGCGATGATCAACGGTCTGGCCAGCGGTCTGCTCAACCCGTTTGGCCCGCAATCCGCCGCCGGTCAGCAGTACATCGACCAGGCCATGTACCACGGCGCCTACTCCACGGCTGTCGGCCGCGTGGCCGGTTTCGACGGGCGGATCAGCCGCGAGATCGGTGACTGGTTCGGTGCCGGCCCCGCCGGTCTGGCGCTGGGTGGAGAGTACCGCAAAGAGAAATTCCACCAGGACTTCGAACAGTTTGCCGGTGATATCCAGAGCCTCGGCATCGACCCGGCCGGCAGCGTCGAAGGTGACCGCAGCGTGAAAGCCGCGTACGCCGAAATCAACGTGCCGGTGCTCGACAGCCTCGAACTGTCCGCCGCCGTGCGTCACGACAAATACAGCGACTTCGGCAGCACCACCAACCCGAAATATTCGTTCCGTTATCAGCCGCTCAAGGAGCTGGTGGTGCGCGGCGCGTACAGCGAAGGGTTCCGTGCACCATCGCTCTACGAGCTGTATTCGCCGCGCAGCATCACCTACACCCAGGGCTACTACAACGACCCGGTGCTGTGTACCGGTGGCGTGGTGCAACCGGGCGGCAACGGCGGGCGCGATTGCGGCCAGCAGTTCCTCAATCAGATCGGCGGCAATGAAGATCTGGCTCCGGAGAAGGCGCGCAACGTGACGCTGGGCTTCGTCTATCAGCCGGTCAGCAACCTGTCGGTGGGTCTGGATTTCTGGTGGATTCACATTTCCAACCAGATCCAGCCGTTCCCTGAATCCACCGTGTTCGATCAGGCCGGCAGCTACCCGGATCGCTTCGTGCGCAACGCCGACGGCACGCTCAACTACATCGTCACCGGCAACGCCAACCTCGGCATCGTCGAAACCAACGGTGTCGATGTGTCGCTGGATTACCGCTTCCCG
Organism: Pseudomonas sp. S150; assembly: GCF_004526365.1. Taxonomy (NCBI): domain Bacteria; kingdom Pseudomonadati; phylum Pseudomonadota; class Gammaproteobacteria; order Pseudomonadales; family Pseudomonadaceae; genus Pseudomonas; species Pseudomonas sp. S150. Next base: position 2,812,309 of record NZ_CP038207.1, on the reverse strand, counting down.
AACACCCCTTACGGCCAGTTCGGTCTGGGGCTGCAAGGCACCTACGTCGACAGTTACGACTTCCAGAGCACCATCAAGGGTCCGTTTACCGACAAGGTCGGCGACTTCGAAGGGGACGGGGTGATCGCGCGCTGGAAACACAACCTCACCGGCAGCTGGACCTTCGGCGCGGCTCGCGCGTCGCTGACCAACCGCTTCACCACCGGTTACAACGACTACGACCGCGATACCCATGCGCGCGTGGCGTCGTATTCGGTGTGGGACCTGTCGGCCGGCTACACCTTCAACAAGGTGCTGGACGTGGATGCGGGGATGAAGAACATGTTCGACCGCAACCCGCCTTTCACCAACCAGGCCTACAACTTCCAGAGCGGCTATGACCCGCGCTACACCGACCCGCTGGGCCGCACGCTGTTTGCGCGCATGACGTATCACTTCTGACCCCAGGGCTGGACACATCCTTTGTGTGACTGAGCTTTTGTGGTGAGGGGATTCATCCCCGATGGGGTGCGAAGCGCCCCCAAAACCTGAACTGCGGATGACCAGAATCACCGCATGCAATGGGTTTGCGACTGCTTCGCAGCCGGTCGGGGATAAATCCCCTCACCACAGGGCACTCCCACAGTTTTCAGCGTTGCCAGTGAGTTTTCGGGCTTAGAGGAAAAACTTCATGAGATTCATGCGCAACATGGCAGGCCTGCTGCTCGGCGGCGTTTTGCTCTGCGCCGCCGTGCCGGCAATGGCCGCCGGCAGCTACGCACTGACGGTATACGGCGAGGCTCCGAAGTATCCGGCGGGTTTCGAGCATTTCGATTTCGTCGATCCGCACGCGCCCAAGGGCGGTTCACTCAGTCGTGCGTCGATGGAAATCGGCCAGTACAACTACATCACTCCGTATGCCGATCAGGGCATTTCCGTGGTGCAGGTCAACGACTGGGTGTATGCGCCACTGGCGTTCCGTTCGCTCGACGAGCCGTACACCGTTTACGGTCTGGTCGCGCAACAGATGGAACGCGATCCCGATGGCCTCTGGGTGCGCTTCACTCTGAACCCCAAGGCTCGCTTCGCCGATGGCACGCCGATCACCGCCGAGGACGTGCGCTACACCTTCAACCTGCTGATGACCAAGGGCAGCCTCAGTTATCGCCAGCAATACGCCGACGTGCAGGACGTGCTGATCGAAGGCCCACGGCAGGTGCGTTTCACTTTCAAGAACAACCTCAACCGCACCCTGGCGCTGGACCTGGCGACCCTGCGCGTGGTGCCCGAACACTGGTGGAAAACTCGCGATTTCGCCAACGGCGGCGGCTTCGAGCCACCGCTGGGCAGCGGCCCGTACCGCGTGAGCAAGGTCGATGCCGGGCGCAGCATCAGTTTCCAGCGCGACCCGGACTGGTGGGGCAAAGACCTGCCGGTCAGTCGCGGGATGTACAACTTCGACACGCTCACGGTGAATTTCTATGGCGACACCGACGTCGCCCGGCAACTGTTGCAGGCCGGGGCTTTCGACTACAACCGCGAGTTTTCCTCGTCCGGTTATGTGGTGGGTTACGACAGTCCGGCGCTGCGTGACGGTCGCTTGCAGCAGGCGATCCTCGCTCCGGAAAAACCCACCGCCGCCCAAGGCTTCGTGTTCAACCTGCAAAACCCGATCTTCCAGGATCGCCGCGTGCGTCAGGCGATCAGCCTGCTGTGGGATTTCGAATGGACCAACAAGCAGATGATGCGCGGCTTCTACGTGCGCCAGAACAGTTTCTGGCCCAAGAGTGAAATGGCCGCCACCGCCCTGCCCGACGCCGAAGAATTGAAGATTCTCGAACCGCTGCGCGGACAGATTCCCGACGAGGTGTTCACCACGGTGTATCAGGCGCCGAAAACCGACGGCAGCGGCTACATCCGCGACAAGCAGCTGCAAGCTCTGAAGCTGCTCGCCGAGGCCGGCTGGACGCCGCAACACAGCCGACTGGTCAACGCCGCCGGTGAGCCTCTGGAGTTCACCTTCCTCGACGGTCAGGGCGGTTTTGATCGCATGCTGCTGCCGTTCAAACGCACCCTCGCGCAGATCGGCATCACCCTCAATCTACGGCGGATCGACTCGGCGCAATACGTCAATCGGCTCAACGCCCGCGACTACGACATGATCGTCACCAGTTTCCCGCGCAGTGGCGATCCGATCGTCTCCCCCGGACGCGAGCTGTACAGCCTGTACGCCTCGCAAAGTGCCACGCAAGTCGGCAGTTCGAACTCGATGGTGCTGGCCAACCCGGCGGTCGATCAGCTGATCGACGGGCTGGTCGAGGCTGACACCCGCGACGCCATGGTGCATTACGCCCGCGCCCTCGACCGGGTGCTGCAATGGGGTTACTACATGATTCCCAACTACTACTCCAAGGGCACGCCGACGGTGTATCAGAACCGCTTCGGCATGCCGCCGGTGCAACCGGCGTACGACGAAGGCCTCAACACTTGGTGGGAGGTCTCGGCCAAGCCGTTGACCACGCAACAGATGCACACCCAGCTCGCGGGGGGCCAGTGACATGCTGCGTTATCTGAGTCGACGTTTGCTGCTGATCATCCCCACGCTGCTGTGCATTCTGGTGGTCAACTTCGTGATTGTGCAGGCCGCACCGGGCGGCCCGGTGGAGCAAGCCATTGCCCGCCTGCAAGGTTTCAGCGGGCACGGCATGGGCGGTGGTGGCGAAGTCGCCGCGGTTGGCGGTGCCGGGCGCAGCAGCCGGGGCCTCGATCCGGCGCTGATCGAGGAAATCAAACACCACTACGGCTTCGACAAGCCGATGCACGAACGCTTGTGGCTGATGCTGAAAAACTACGCCCAGCTGGATCTGGGCAGCAGTTTCTTTCGCGGCGCCAAGGTCACCGATCTGATCGTGCAGAAACTGCCGGTGTCGCTGTCGCTCGGCCTGTGGGCAACGCTGATCACCTACCTGATTTCAATCCCGCTGGGCATCCGCAAAGCGATCAGCAACGGCAGTGCGTTCGATGTCTGGAGCAGCACCGCGATCATCATTGGCTACGCGATGCCGGCGTTTCTGTTTGCGATGCTGCTGATCGTGGTGTTCGCCGGCGGCAGCTACGTCAACTGGTTCCCGGTGCAGGGGCTGGTGTCGGATAACTTCGACAGCCTCAGCACCTTGGGCAAGGTCGGCGACTACCTCTGGCACCTGGTGTTGCCGGTTACAGCACTGGTGATCGGCGGTTTCGCCACCCTGACCATCCTCACCAAAAACAGCTTCCTCAACGAGATCAGCCGCCAGTACGTGATCACCGCGCGGGCCAAGGGTCTGACCGAACGCCGCGTGCTCTACGGCCACGTGTTTCGCAACGCGATGCTGCTGGTGGTGGCCGGGGTGCCCTCGGCGCTGATCGAGGTGTTTTTCGCCGGTTCCTTGCTGATCGAAACCATCTTCAACCTCGACGGCCTCGGGCGCATGAGTTACGAGGCGGCGGTGTCGCGTGACTATCCGGTGGTGTTCGGCGCGCTGTTTCTGTTCACCCTGTTCGGCCTGTTGATCAAGCTGATCGGTGATCTCTGCTACACCCTGCTCGACCCGCGCATCGACTTCTCGGCGAGGACTGCCTGATGTTCACACTTTCTCCTCTGGGTCAGCGCCGGGTCGCGCAGTTCAAGGCCAATCGCCGTGGGCGCTGGTCGTTGTGGCTGTTCCTCGGGCTGTGCCTGATCTGCCTCGGCGGCGAACTGATTGCCAACGACAAACCGTTGGTGATCCGCTACCACGGCGCCTACTACTTCCCGATCCTCAGCGAATACCTGGAAACCGATTTCGGCGGCGAACTGCCGTTCCAGCCGGATTACGCCAGCGCTTACGTGCACGGGCTGATCGAGGATCAGGGCGGCTGGATGCTGTTTCCGCCGATCCCGTTCAGCTACGACACGGTCAATTACGACCTGACTGAACCGGCACCCAGCCCACCCTCTTCGAGCAATTGGCTGGGCACCGACGATCAGGCGCGGGACGTATTGGCACGGGTGATTTTCGGCACACGAATTTCGATTCTGTTTGCGCTGATCCTCACCGGCATCAGTGCGTTGGTCGGCATCGTTGCCGGGGCGTTACAGGGTTATTACGGCGGTTGGGTGGATTTGCTTGGGCAACGGGTGCTGGAGATCTGGTCGGGGCTGCCGGTGCTGTATCTGCTGATCATCTTGTCCGGGTTTGTCTCGCCGAGTTTCTGGTGGTTGCTGGGGATCATGGCGCTGTTTTCCTGGCTGGCATTGGTGGACGTGGTGCGCGCCGAGTTCCTGCGTGGACGCAATCTGGAATACGTCAAAGCCGCGCGGGCGCTGGGGCTGACCGACAGTGAACTGATGCTGCGGCACATCCTGCCCAATGCGATGACCTCCACCCTGACCTACCTGCCGTTCATTCTGACCGGCGCCATCGCCACCCTCACCGCGCTGGATTTCCTCGGTTTCGGCATGCCCGCCGGGACCGCTTCGCTGGGCGAACTGATCGGCCAGGCCAAGCGCAATCTGCAAGCGCCATGGCTGGGGCTGACGGCATTTTTTGCCTTGGCGCTGATTCTGTCGTTGTTGGTGTTCATCGGCGAGGCTTGCCGTGATGCGTTTGATCCACGATCTTGATCCGAGGAGCTGACATGAGCGACAACCTGATTGAAATCCGCGACCTGCGTGTCGCCTTCGCCGGGCAGGAAGTGGTGCACGGTCTGGACCTCGATATTCGGCGTGGCGAATGCCTGGCGCTGGTCGGTGAGTCCGGCTCGGGCAAGTCGGTGACGGCGCATTCGATTTTGCGCCTGTTGCCGGGCAAAACCGTCAGCAGCAGCGGTTCGATCGCTTATGACGGGGTGAACTTGCTGCACGCCAGCGAGCAGCAGATGCGCGGTTTGCGCGGCAACCGGATTGCGATGATTTTCCAGGAGCCGATGACCTCGCTCAATCCTCTGCACACCGTGGAGCGACAGGTCAGTGAAGTGCTGGAGATTCACAAGGGCCTCAAGGGCCGCGCCGCCCGTGAGCGCACGTTGGAGCTGCTGGAACTGGTGGGCATTCGCGAGCCGTTGCAGCGTTTGAAAGCCTATCCGCATCAGCTCTCCGGCGGTCAGCGGCAACGGGTGATGATTGCGATGGCACTGGCCAACGAACCGGAACTGCTGATCGCCGATGAGCCGACCACGGCGCTGGACGTGACCGTGCAGCAGAAAATTTTCGAACTGTTGATCGAGTTGCAGCAGCGGCTCGGCATGTCGATGCTGCTGATCAGTCACGATCTGAATCTGGTGCGGCGCATCGCGCAACGGGTGTGCGTGATGCGTCACGGTGAAGTCGTCGAACAGGCTGACTGCGAGACGCTGTTTCGCGCGCCGCAGCACCCTTACAGCCGCTTGCTGATCGAGGCTGAACCGAGCGGTGCGCCGGTGCCGAGTCCGTACCAGCACAACCTGCTGGAAGTCGATGATCTGAAGGTCTGGTTTCCACTGCCCAAGGGCTTGTTCAGTCGTTCGCAGGCGTACATCAAAGCGGTGGACGGAGTCAGTTTCCGCCTGCAACGCGGCAAGACCCTGGGGATTGTCGGCGAGTCCGGTTCGGGCAAATCGACGCTGGGTCAGGCGATCCTGCGGCTGGTGGAATCCGAGGGCGATATCCGCTTCGGCAACAAGCAGCTGAGCCTGCTCAATCAACGCTTGATGCGCCCCTTGCGGCGACAGATTCAGGTGGTGTTCCAGGATCCGTTCGGCAGCCTGAGTCCAAGGATGTCGGTGCAGCAGATCATTGCCGAAGGCTTGCTGACCCACGGCATCGGCACCGAGGCCGAGCGCGAAGCAGCAGTGATTCGCGTACTCGAAGAAGTCGGCCTTGACCCCAAGAGCCGTCATCGCTACCCCCACGAATTTTCCGGCGGCCAGCGTCAGCGCATCTCCATCGCCCGCGCGCTGGTGCTGGAGCCGGCGCTGATCCTGCTCGACGAACCAACCTCGGCGCTGGATCGCACGGTGCAGAAACAAGTGGTGGAGCTGTTGCGGCAACTGCAGATCAAGCATGGGCTGACCTATCTGTTCATCAGCCATGACCTGGCGGTGGTGCATGCGCTGGCGCATGACTTGCTGGTGATCAAGGATGGCAAGGTGGTGGAACAGGGTTCGTCGCGGGAGATTTTTGCTGCGCCAGCCCACCCCTACACCCAGGAACTGCTGAAAGCCTCCGGCCTCAAGCCCGACGCAAGTCCCTGTGGGAGCGGGCTTGCTCGCGAATGCGATATGCCTGTGACATGAATATCGACTGACAGGACGCCTTCGCGAGCAAGCCCGCTCCCACAGGGGGGATTGGTGGGGTTTGAAAAATATTTTTCAGGCACTGCATCCAAACGCCTCCGCCACGGGTAGTCCCTGTAACAGCCCTCTTCGGCTGTCAGCGGTCTACCCCTTTCGGAGATAACACTGATGAACATCACTCAACTGATTGGCCTCACCGGTTTGCTCGCCCTGTCCTCGACAACCTTCGCCCAAAGCAGCTACCCCGATGCGATCAAAGTCCCGGAAGGCCACAAGATCGCGATGGAAACCACCGGCGTCGGCGAGATCACTTACGAATGCCGCGACAAGCCCAATGCCGCCGGGCAGACCGAATGGACCTTCGTCGGCCCTAAAGCGGTGCTCAATGATCGCAGCGGCAAGCAGGTCGGCACCTACTTCGGCCCGCCCGCCACCTGGCAGGCCAAGGACGGTTCGAAAGTCACCGGCACGCAATTGGCCGTCGCTCCGTCGAGCCCGGGCAACCTGCCCTATCAACTGGTCAAGGCCAACCCGGCTGAACGCAAAGGCGCGATGAGCGGCGTGAGTTATATCCAGCGTGTCGCGCTCAAGGGCGGCGTGGCGCCGGGCAGTGAATGCACAGCGGCGAACAAGGGCAAGCAGGAAGTGGTGAAGTATCAGGCCGACTACATTTTCTGGGCGGCGAACTAGTTCCTTGATGTCCCTATGGGAGCGAACTTGTGGCGAGGGGATTCATCCCCGATGGGGCGCGAAGCGCCCCAAAATCCGGCAACTGCGGAGTCAGGCATTCACCGCAACCAACGGTTACGGCTGCTGTGCAGCCGGTCGGGGATGAATCCCCTCACCACAAAGGCTCGCTCCCACAGTAGAAGACTGTGTTGTCTGGATGTTTGAAGAATGTGAGCTAGATTGCACCCCATGTCTTTGCCTGAACCGCTGTTTGATTACGAAGCCCGTCTCGCTGCCTGTGCCCGCGGCGAGCAGTCGGCCCTGCGCGATTTGTACGTGCAGGAAGGCCCGCGCCTGCTCGGCGTTGCAAAACGACTGATACGTGACGCGGCGCTGGCCGAAGACATCGTGCATGAGGCGTTTATCAAGATCTGGAACGGTGCGGCGCAATTTGATCCGGCGCGCGGTTCAGCGCGCGGCTGGATGTTCAGCGTGACCCGGCATCTGGCGTTGAACCAGCTGCGTGATCAAAGCCGGGAGACGCCGTTCAACGAAGAACACGATGCCGTGCCTGACGAGGACGCCTTCGATGTGCAGGGCCATTCGGCGCGGATCCATCGTTGTCTGGAACAACTCGACCCGCAGCGGCGAAGCTGCATTCTCCACGCCTATGTCGACGGCTACAGTCATGCACAGATTTCCGCGCGCCTGGACACGCCGCTGGGCACGGTCAAAGCCTGGATCAAACGCAGCCTCAACGCTTTGCGGGAGTGCATGGGATGACCACTGAATCGGCGCAGGAACGTGATGAACTGGCCAGTGAATACGTGCTCGGCACCCTGTCGGCGCCGGAGCGCGAAGCACTGCAACGGCGCTTGCCCCACGAGCCCGAGCTGCAAGCGGCGGTGGATGCCTGGGAGCGACGCTTGCTCGACCTGACCGAATTTGCCGGCACGCAGCAGCCTTCGCCGCACTTGTGGCCGCGCATCGAGCGCAGTGTCGAGCGGTTCGCGCAAAAAGCGCCGGCTGCGCCGTCAACCTCGTGGTGGAATCTGCTGCCGCTGTGGCGCGGCTTGAGTGCGGCCGGCTTGGCCGCCACATTGGTTTTGGGCTCGATCCTGCTGACCCAGACCCCGCCGAAGCCGAACTATCTGGTGGTGCTGGTCGCGCCGCAGGACAAGGCGCCAGGCTGGGTGATTCAGGCCAGCAATCCGCGTGAAATCCAGTTGATCCCGCTGGGCGTGGTCGAAGTGCCGGCGGACAAGGCGCTGGAGTTCTGGACCAAGGCTGACGGCTGGCAAGGGCCGGTGTCGCTGGGGCTGGTCAAACCGGGGCAGACGCTCTCGGTGCCGCTGGATAAATTGCCGCCGCTGCAACCGAATCAGCTGTTCGAGCTGACGCTGGAAGGCGCCAATGGCTCGCCGATCGGTAAACCGACCGGGCCGATTCAGGCCATTGGCCGAGCCGTCAAAGTGCTTTGAACCGGCGTCAACCGGCCTTGGCCATGCAGCGCTTGTAGCGCTCATCCACGCGTTTGGCGAACCACGCCGTGGTCAGCTTGCGGGTGATTTTCGGGCTCTGCAAAACGATCCCCGGCAACACCGCGCGTGGCAAGGTCTTGCCTTCAGCCTTCTCGGCCAGTTCGAACACGCGCTGGTAGAGTTTGGTTTCTTCGAATTCCAGGGTCTTACCCTTCTCCAGTTGATCGCGAATGGTCGGGTTGCGCATGCCCAGCGACTTGCCGAGGGTGCGCACCGCCAGTTCGGTGGTGCCAGGCATGATCGAGTCGTAGCGAATCAAGTCGCCATCCAGCGCCAACGGGATGCCCGAAGCTCGGCTGACGGCGTTCTGGAACGCGGCATTGCGGCTGGCGTACCAGCCGGCATTGAAGTCGGCGAAGCGGTACAGCGGCTCGCGGTAACTCACCGGGTAGCCAAGTAAATGGGCGATGCCGAAGTACATGCCGCCACGGCGGGTGAACACTTCGTGGCGGATCGTGCCGTCTACCGGGTACGGATACTCCTTGGCGTACTGCTCGGCGAATTCGATGCTGACCTGCATCGGTCCGGCGGTGTGCACCGGGTTGAAGCCGCCGAACAAGGTGCGGCCCATCGGCACCCTGCCGATGAAATCGTCAAAAATGGCGCTGAGTTCTTTTTCACTGCGTGCCGCGTTCAAGCGTTCGCTGTAGGTCTTGCCGCTGGTGGAGCGCACTTGCAGCGCGGCGCTGACCAACAGACCGGGGATATGCACTTTGGCGGCACGACGGTCGATTTCGTCGCGGGCGATCTTGCCCAGGCCCGGCACCGTGGGGTCTACCTGGAAGGTGGATTCCTGCTCGGCCACGGCCAGCACCGAACACAGATTCTGCGTGGTCGGGCTGATGTTCTGCGCGGCGAACGCGGCGTAGATGTCGGTGGCCCAGCCTTGACGGTCGGGCACTTTGGCCGGCATCAGCCGCACTATTTCGGCCTTCACTTCAGCCGGCGCACGCGGAACAGGCTCCTGACTGCGCTGGCCGGCGCAACCGGCGAGCACCAGCAGCGCGGCGAGGGTAACGAGTAATCGAGGGGTGTGCATGGCGCTCCTTGGCGTGCATTGAGGCGGGTTCACCATACGATCAAAGGGGTGACGCAGGCTAGGACTGTGACCTTAGTGGTGAGGTGATTTATCCCCGATGGACTTCGCAGCAGCCTTCCAATATCAAAGCGACCCGCTCCGCGCGCCATCGGGGATAAATCCCCTCACTACAGGTTTCCATTCGGATCGGGAAATTCAGCAAGATAAACTGATTGCAAAACGTTACTGCGAACTCCTATCATTTGCGCCTGGAGTCGTATTTGCGCAAGGAGTTCCCCGCGCCGTTCTAATTTTCTCACCAGCCGCACGCCTCCAGGTATCGACATGCCCGTTTCAGCTCGACTCGCCGTCCCGTTTCGCCCGACGCTTCTTGCCCTGCTGTGCTCCCTGACTGTCACCGCTCACGCTGCCGACGAAAACGGCAAGGAGCTGGTGCTCGACAACGTCAACATCAACGCCCAGGCACCGACGCCCAACGCCCTGCCCCCGGTCTATGCCGGTGGTCAGGTCGCCCGTGGTGGTCAGCTCGGCGTGCTCGGCAATCAGGACATGATGGACGTGCCGTTCAGCGCCGCGTCGTACACCGAACAGCTGATTCAGGACCAGCAAGCGGAAAACGTTGCCGACGTGTTGCTCAATGATTCGTCGGTGCGTCAGGCCTCGGGCTTCTCCAACCAGGCGCAGGTGTTCATGATCCGCGGCTTGCCGCTCAACGGCGACGACATTTCCTATAACGGCCTGTACGGCGTGCTGCCGCGGCAGATCATTTCCACTGACGCCCTGGAGCGCGTGGAAGTGTTCAAAGGTCCCAACGCTTTCATCAACGGCGTGACCCCGACCGGCTCCGGCATCGGTGGCGGCGTCAACCTGCAGCCCAAGCGTGCCGGCGACGAGCCGCTGCGCCGCTACACCACCGACATCAACAGCGAAGGTCGCATCGGTCAGCACTTCGATATCGGCCAGCGTTTCGGCGAAGACAACCGCTTCGGCGCGCGGATCAACCTGTCGCAGCGCGAAGGCGACACCGGCATCGATCACGAAAACCAGCGCTCGAAACTGTTCAGCATCGGCCTCGACTATCGTGGTGACGCGCTGCGTATTTCCGGCGACTTCGCCTACCAGAAAGAACGCGTCAACGGTGGCCGCAACTCGGTCAACCTCGGCACTGCCACGCACATTCCGGACGCGCCGTCGGCAGACACGAATTACGCGCCGAAGTGGGGTTACACCGACATCGAAGACACCTTCGGCATGCTCCGCGCCGAGTACGACCTGAACGACAACTGGACCGCGTACGTCGCTGGCGGCGCCAAGCACACCCGCGAGGTCGGGCGCTACAATTCGACCACGCTGGTGGGCAACAACGGCGCCTCCTACACCACCGGCTCGTTCATCCCCCACGATGAGGACAACACCAGCCTGATGGCCGGTCTCAACGGCAAGTTCAACACCGGCGCCGTCAGCCACAAGCTCAATTTCGGCCTCAGCGGTCTGTGGGCCGAACAGCGCAGTGCCTATGATTTCGACCTGACCAAGTACGCCAACAACATCTACCACCCGGTGGAAACGCCGTCGCCGGTCGGCAATTTTTCCGGCGGCGATCTCAATGACCCGGGCATCGTCGGCAAGACCTTCAACCGCAGCCTCGCGCTCTCCGACACCCTCGGTTTCTTCGATGATCGCCTGCTGATCACCGCTGGCCTGCGTCGCCAGCAACTGGTGGTGCAAGGCTACAACTACGCCAGTTACGGCAGCGGCAGCCGCAAGTCGAGCTACGACGAATCGATCACCACGCCGGTCTACGGCATCGTGTTCAAGCCGTGGGAACACGTGTCGTTCTACGCCAACCACATCGAAGGCCTGGCCCAGGGGCCGACCTCGCCAGCCAGCACCGGCGGCTTGCGCGTGACCAACGGCAACGAAGTCTACGCACCGGCCCGCTCCAAGCAGACCGAGGCCGGGGTCAAGGTCGACATGGGCACTTACGGCGCGAGCCTGGGCGTCTATCGCATCGAGCAGCCGAGCGATGGCTACTGTGAAATCAACAGCGCCACCACCTGCACTTACGTGCGTGAAGGCGAGCAGATCAACAAAGGCGTAGAGATGAACGTGTTCGGCGAGCCGATCAATGGCCTGCGCCTGATCAGCGGCCTGACGCTGATGGACACCGAACTGCGCAACACCCAGAACGGCGCCAACGACGGCAACCGTGCCATTGGCGTGCCGAGCTTCCAGTTCAACGCCGGCGCCGATTGGGATGTACCGGGCCTGCAAGGCGTGGCGCTGAATGCGCGGATGCTGCGTACCGGCGGCCAGTACGCCGACGCGGCCAACAACCTCAGCCTGCCGACCTGGAACCGCTTCGATGCGGGTGCGCGTTACGCGTTCAAGGTGTCGCAGAAAGACGTGACCCTGCGTTTGGGCGTGGAAAACCTGGCCAACAAGAAATACTGGGAGTCGGCTCAGGGCGGTTATCTGACCCAGGGTGAGCCGCGGGTGGCGAAGTTGTCGGGCACTATCGATTTTTAAAGCTGAGAAGCCCTCACCCTCAAAAGCCCCTCACCCTAGCCCTCTCCCGTAGGGAGAGGGGACTGACCGCGGTGTTCTTTCGAGTCACGCCGACGTGTGCCACCGAGTCGAACTAAGGTTTTGAAAGGCACCCAAATCGGCTCCCTTTCCCCCTCGCCCCCTTTGGGGGAGAGGGCTGGGGTGAGGGGGCAAATTTCACTGTCACCAAATCTCCTGCCAAACACCCGAAAAAAGGCCCCACAGCCCCACCGCTGCGGGGCCTTTTTCCGTCTGACCGATCAACTGGCCACCCTTCCCATCTGATCCATACTTGCTCCACAGCAAACAGAGGACAGGCCCATGAAGCGCAGCGACGTACTGATCATCGGTGCCGGCCCGACCGGTCTGGTGCTGGCCCTGTGGCTGAGCAAACTGGGCGTGCGCGTGCGCATCATCGACAAGACCTCCGCGCCCGGCACCACCTCACGAGCACTGGCGGTGCAGGCGCGCACCCTGGAGTTGTATCGCCAGCTGGACCTGGCCGACACCGTGGTGCGCAACGGCCACAAGGTCGCGGCGGCGAATTTCTGGGTCAAGGGCAAACCGGTCGCGCATTTGCCGTTGCAGCGCATCGGCGAAGGCCTGACGCCCTACTCGTTCATCGAAATCTTTCCCCAGGACCTGCACGAACGGCTGCTGCTCGAACGCCTCGAAGACTACGACGTAGTGGTTGAGCGCAACACCGAACTGGAGAGTTTCGAAGAAACCGGCGACGGCCTCAGCGCGCATCTGCGCTTACCGGACGGGCAGCAGGAAATCTGTCAGGCGTGCTTTCTGGCAGGCTGCGACGGCGCGCGCTCGGTGGTGCGCAAAACCCTCGATACCGGGTTCCCGGGCGGCACCTATCAGCAGATTTTCTACGTGGCGGATGTGCAGGCCAGCGGCCCGGCGCTGAATGGCGAGCTGCATCTGGATCTGGACGAAGCGGATTTTCTCGCGGTGTTCCCGCTGGCCGGTGAAGGCCGCGCCCGACTGATCGGCACCGTGCGTGACGAACGTGCCGACCGCGCCGAAACCCTGCAATTTGCCGACGTCAGCAGCCGCGCCATCGAGCACCTGAAAGTGCACATCGACGAGGTCAACTGGTTCTCCACCTACCGCGTGCATCACCGCGTGGCCGAGCACTTTCGCAGCGGTCGGGCGTTTCTCCTCGGCGACGCCGCGCATGTGCACAGCCCTGCCGGCGGCCAGGGCATGAACACCGGCATTGGCGATGCGATCAACCTGGCCTGGAAACTCGCCGCCGTGCTCAACGGCAGCGCCACGGCGAAGCTGCTCGACACTTACGAAACCGAGCGCATCGCCTTCGCCCGGCGGCTGGTGTCGACCACCGACAAGGTGTTCAGTTTCGTCACCGCCGAGGGGCGCATCGCCGATTTGCTGCGCACGCGTCTGGCACCGTTTCTGATCCCGAAAATGGCCACGTTCGAGGCCAGCCGCGAATTCCTCTTTCGCACCGTCTCACAGGTCACCCTCAACTACCGCGGCATGCCGCTGAGCCAGGGCACGGCCGGCCACGTCCACGGCGGCGACCGCTTGCCGTGGGCGCATGATGGTGAGGGGGATAATTTCGAGCCACTGCGCCAGCCCTGCTGGCAGGTGCATGTGTACGGCGACACCAGCGACGAGATGATCGCCTGGTGCAATGAACACCATCTGCCGCTGCACGTGTTCGACTGGCGGCCGGCGTTTGAAACGGCGGGGTTGGGGCGTAACGGGTTTTATCTGCTGCGCCCGGATACCTATGTGGCGATTGCCGATAACAGCGCGGATCCGAAGGTGATCGAGCGGTACTTTCGGGATCACGGGATCCGACCCTACTTCCACTGCCCCTGACTCTACACAGTCCCAATGTGGGAGCGGGCTTGCTCGCGAAGGCGTCGTGTCAGTCAACCTATTCGTTGCTGATACACCGCATTCGCGAGCAAGCCCGCTCCCACAGGGGGTTCTGCGGTATTCGTCAGATCCCGGCCAATGCCAGATCCATCGCAAAGTAGGTGAAGATCAGATCCGCCCCCGCGCGCTTGATCGCGCCCAGGCTTTCGCGCACCACGCGATCCTCGTCGATTGCACCGGCCTGCGCGCCGAACTTGATCATCGCGTATTCGCCGCTGACCTGATACGCCGACAGCGGCAGGTTCGAGGCTTCACGAATGTCGCGGATGATGTCGAGATACGCACCGGCCGGTTTGACCATCAGCGCATCAGCGCCTTCCTGCTCGTCGAGCAGCGATTCGCGCAGGGCTTCGCGGCGGTTCATCGGGTTCATCTGATAACTTTTGCGATCACCCTTCAGCGCGCTGCCGCCGGCCTCGCGGAACGGGCCGTACAGCGCCGAGGCGAATTTGGTCGAGTAGGCCATGATCGGAATCTGGGTGAAACCGGCGGCGTCCAGCGCTTGGCGAATCGCCCGCACCTGGCCGTCCATCGCCGCCGACGGGGCGATCACGTCAGCACCGGCACGCGCCGCGGCCACCGCCTGTTTACCAAGGTTGATCAGGGTCTGGTCGTTGTCGACTTCGTGGTTGTGCATCACGCCGCAGTGGCCGTGATCGGTGTATTCGCAGAAGCAGGTGTCGGACATCACGATCATTTCCGGCACGGCGTCCTTGGCAATCCGCGACATGCGCGAGACCAGTCCCTCTTCGCGCCAGGTGTCGCTGCCGTTGGCGTCCAGGTGATGGGACACGCCAAAGGTCATTACCGATTTGATCCCGGCACGGGCATAACGCTCGATTTCACTGGCCAGCTTGCGCTCGGGAATGCGCATCACCCCCGGCATGCTCTTGATCGGCACGAAGTCGTCGATCTCTTCTTCGACGAAAATCGGCAGCACCAGATCATTCAGGCTGAACTCGGTTTCCTGGAACAGGCTGCGCAGGCTCGCATTGCGGCGCAGACGGCGGGGACGTGCTTCGGGGAACTGGCTGGACATGGGGCGTTCCTGAAATCGGAAGATGAGACGAAAGTCGTAGGGGGCGAAGCTTATGCCTTCGGTGGGCGCAGGTACAAACCTGGATCAATCAACAGTGCGTTACCGAGGACGCAATAATCTGCGGGCGTCATCACTATTCCTGTGGGAGCGGGCTTGCTCGCGAAGGAGGTGTATCAGAAAAAACGTGTTGACTGACACGACGCCTTCGCGAGCAAGCCCGCTCCCACAGGGTTATGTGTGGCCTCAGGAAGGAATGGTCAACCCGCGCACCACAGCCGGGCGAGCCAGAAAGCGCTCCAGCACCCGGGTCACGTTCGGGAAGTTGCTGATGCCCACTAGATCCCCCGCCTCATAGAACCCGATCAGGTTACGCACCCACGGAAACGTGGCGATGTCGGCGATGGTGTAGCGCTCGCCCATGATCCAGTCGCGACCTTCCAGACGTTTGTCGAGCACGCTGAGCAGGCGTCTGCTCTCCTCGACATAGCGATCACGCGGACGCTTGTCCTCGTAGTCCTTGCCGGCGAATTTGTTGAAGAAGCCGAGCTGGCCGAACATCGGGCCGATACCGCCCATCTGGAACATCAGCCACTGAATCGTCTCGTAACGCAGCGCACCTTCCTGGGCGAGCAACTGGCCGCTCTTGTCGGCGAGATAGATCAGGATTGCGCCGGATTCGAACAGCGGCAGCGGCTGGTCTTGCGGGCCGTGGGGGTCGAGGATCGCCGGAATCTTGTTGTTGGGGTTCAGCGACAGAAATTCCGGGGACATCTGGTCTTGCGTGTCGAAACCCACGCGGTGCGGCTCGTAGGGCAGGCCGATCTCTTCGAGCATGATCGAGACCTTGACGCCGTTGGGGGTCGGCAGGGAATAGAGTTGAATCCAGTCGGGGTACTGCGCCGGCCATTTCTGGGTGATGGGGAACGCGGACAGATCGGTCATGGGAAACATCCAGTCACATGGAAAGCGCTGATCATAATCCAGGAACCGTAACATTCTGCAGCTAGTGTGCAGAAGCCAGGATCGAACCAAGCGGCCTCAGTGGACTCTGAGCTATGTCTTTGCAAGGGAAGTACGACACGACATGGACAACACCCGGTGCTGGGAGCCCGCGGTGTAAGGGTTGGTCAGCCCCAACCGAATTTGCTGAAGAATCCTATATTCAATGACGAACCTCATGAGTTTCGCCAAACGCTTCAAACATCGCGCCTATGTGGCCCTGCCCTCCCTGCTGGCAGTCAGTGCGCTGACCTTGTCGCTCGAATCGAGCCAGATTCGCGCGCAACCGGTGGACGGTACGCAGACGCTGATCTTCCTGCGCCACGCGGAAAAACCCGAGGGCGGTCTCGGCCAGCTCAACTGTCAGGGTCTGAACCGGGCGATCGAGCTGTCGACCCTGCTGCCGGAAAAATTCGGCAAGGCCGATTACGTGTTCGCCGCCAACCCGACGCGCAATGTCGAGGAAGGCGAACTGGACAATTCCTACAGCTACATCCGTCCGTTGATGACCATCAGCCCCGCCGCGATCAAGCTCGGCCTGCCGGTGAACATCGAGTTCTCCGCCAACGACACCAGTGATCTGGCGCGCGAGCTGACCGAGGACAAGTACCACAACGCGACGATCTACACCGCATGGTCGCACGGCTATTTGCCGGAACTGATCAACAAAGTCGCGGGCAAGGCCGTCGGCGAGAAGCAGACCATCACCGACGACTGGGCGTCAGGCGATTTCGATTCGCTGTACGTGCTGACCCTGACTTGGCACAACGGCAAGGCCAGTCTGCAGAGCCACAGCTACAAGCAGGGGCTGGATAACGGCAAGGTGACTTGCCCGACTTGAGTGTTGTGTGGCCTGACCCGGCCCCTTCGCGAGCAAGCTCGCTCCCACAGGGGATCTGCGTCAGGCAGAAATTTCTGCCCAGTGGAGACCCAATGTGGGAGCGGGCTTGCTCGCGAAGAGGCCCGCAAGAGCACCCTCAAACCCGCTGATTCACCCGCTCACGCAAATACTCCAGCACCGCCCCGCGCTCGCCGGCAAACTCGATCCGCCCGCCCTTCTTCTCACGCTGGAACGCATACATCGGGTCGTAATATTCGCGCAGCAACACGCTGATCCAGTCACGGAACTGCTCGACCGAACCGCTGCGCGCCTGCTCCGCCAAGGCCTCTTCCATCTGCAGGAACATCCGCTGATGGCGTTCGCCGCCCAGCCGGCGCTGGATATTGTTCAAACTCGCAATCAGCCGCTCGGCATACAGCGCAAAGCCCTGCTCGCCATGCACCGCGACAAACTCGGCGTGCAGGTTGATCACGTAATCCTGCAGAATCCGCTCGACCCGCTGCTCCAGGCTGTCTTCGAGCCAGACCATCGGCGCCACTTGCATGCCTCGGTACAGCGGCAATGGCAAGGCACAACTGCCGACTACCCGGCTCTCGTCTTCCAGCACAAACTGCTGGATCCCGCCGGCGCGTTTTTTCAGCACATCAACGGCCAGACGGTTTTCAAAATCGATGTTGGTCGGTTGGCCGGTGGCGCGCTTGCCGAAACTCGAACCCCGATGATTGGCGTGGCCTTCCAGATCCAGACCATTACTCAACTGCACCAACAGTTCGGTCTTGCCGGTGCCGGTCATGCCGCCCAGCAGCACCATATCGCACTCGGCCACGGCCTGATCGATCGTCTCCAGCAGGAACGTACGCATCGCCTTATAGCCACCGCCGACACGCGGGTAATCGATGCCGCCCTGCTCCTTGATCCATTGCTGGACGATCTGCGAACGCAAGCCGCCGCGAAAGCAATACAGATAGCCGTCGGGGTGTGCCCGGGCAAACTCGACCCAGCCTTGAATGCGCTGCTCCCGCACTTCGGCAGACACCAGCCGCTCACCCAGGGCGATGGCGGCTTGTTGCCCATGCTGCTTGTAGCAGGTGCCCACCTGCTCGCGCTCGCGGTCGTTCATCAGCGGCAGGTTGACCACGCCCGGAAACGCGCCGTGGGCAAACTCGATCGGCGCACGGGCATCCATCATCGGCCGGTCGTTGAGGAAAATATCGCGGTAATCGGTGCAGTCGCGTGACATCAGTTCACCTCGACTGCGTGGGTCTGTCGCTCGACCAGCTCGCCGATCGGCGCCAGGTTCAGGCCCAGTTCGGCAGCCACGGCGAGGAATTCGGCGTTGCCTTCCGGTGTAACTGCAATCAACAGACCGCCGCTGGTCTGCGGGTCGCACAGCACGCGCTTGTGCAACTCCTGCAGACGGCCGAGCTTGCTCGAATAGCTGTCAAAGTTACGCAAGGTGCCACCGGGCACACAGCCCTGTTCGAGGTAGTACTCGACGCTGTCCAGACGCGGCACGTGGTTGTAGCCGATACGTGCGGTCAGGTGGCTGCCGTCGGCCATTTCCACCAGATGCCCGAGCAGGCCGAAACCGGTAACGTCGGTCATCGCGGTGACGCCGGCCAGTTTGCCAAAACGGCTGCCGGGTTTGTTCAGGGTGCACATCCAGTCACGGGCCACGCCAATGTCGCTGGAACGCAATTTGCCTTTCTTCTCGGCGGTGGTGAGGATGCCGATGCCCAACGGCTTGGTCAGGTACAGCAGGCAACCGGCGGTGGCGGTGTCGTTGCGCTTCATGTGGCGCTTTTCCACCAGACCGGTCACGGCCAGGCCGAAAATCGGCTCCGGCGCATCGATCGAATGCCCACCGGCTAGCGGAATGCCGGCGGCGTCACACACCGCGCGCCCGCCGCGAATCACTTCCCGCGCCACTTCCGGCGCCAGCACATTCACCGGCCAGCCGAGGATCGCAATCGCCATCAACGGATCGCCGCCCATCGCATAGATGTCGCTGATCGCATTGGTCGCAGCGATCCGGCCGAAGTCGAACGGATCGTCGACAATCGGCATGAAGAAGTCGGTGGTCGACACCACACCGCGCTCGGCGTCGATCTCGTACACCGCCGCATCATCACGCGAGGCATTGCCGACCCACAGTTTCGGGTCAAGGTTCTGCGCACCGCTGCCGGCCAGAATCACTTCCAGCACCTGCGGGGAAATCTTGCAGCCACAACCGGCACCGTGGCTGTATTGGGTCAGGCGAATCGGCTCGCTCATGGGAGAGTCTCTGGCAGTTGATGGGGCGGATTCTAGCAGAGCGCGGGCCGGCTGATTTTTGCGCTGAATGTCACGGCCCCTTCGCGAGCAAGCCCGCTCCCACAGGGGATCGCTGTCATCCACAAATCCTGTGTTCACTGAAGATCCAGTGTGGGAGCGGGCTTGCTCGCGAAAGCTATCGACGGGTCACCACGATTCACGGCCGGGCACAAAAGGTGCCCTGATGAAAAACCAACTGCCACTGCTCACCCTGCCGCCGCCATACCGAACTGCGCAGACTGTCCGCCGGCACCCGCTGGCCGCCAGCTACGGTATGGCAGTGATACGTCACCAGAGCCGAATCTTCCGACAATTGCTTGAGCGTGAACTGACTGACGGTACGTTGTGCGAACACTTGCTGCGGTAATGCTTCCAGTACATCGGATTTATTCCAGATGCCGCCGCTGGCGCCGAATTCGACAAAGTCGTCCGCGATCAGTCGCGCCAGTTCAGCGGCATCCTCGCGCACGGCGCGCGACAGCAGGCGGTTTTCCAGATGTAACAAATGCTTCGACAGATCCATCTCGTTCCCACCTCAGTGCATAAATCACTCGCCACAAAGACTTTCGATTGTGCAAAAAAAACCGCCCTTTCGGGCGGCTAAAGTACTTCGACCATGATTCAGAAGCTTTGACTGAAGCTGATGTTGAACGCGCTGTCGTTGTTGTCGCTCGACACCTGGCCCGAGTAGCCGATGCCCAGCTTGCCGGTCGGGGTGACCTGGAAGTCGATGCCGGCTTCGAGCAATGCGCTGTCCTTGGCGATGGGTACGCCCTGGGTGCTGAACGAGGCGCCGCCGTCGATGAAGGTCAGGTCGGCGTCAGGTTTGGTGTCGCCGTAGGCATGCCGCCAGCCGATGGCCGCGCGTGGCGTCAGTTGGCTGCCGTTGGCCAGGGTCACCAACTTGCCGATGCGCACACCGAGGGTCGAGTAGGTGATGTCCTGATCGGCGTCGGCCTTCAGGCGCCCCACTCCCCCTTTTTCCTTGCCGGTGTCGCTGTTGTAATTGACGTAGGCCAGCCCGGCGAACGGTTCGATGGCAACACCGCCGGCGTTGATCGCGTAACCCACTTCACCGAACACCTGCGCACTGCGCGCGTCGTAATCGGCCTTCAGGCGATCGTTGTAAGTACCGACGCTGACATCGCGTTTGGTCTCGATGCTGTGCCAGCTGTAAGCCGCGCCGAGGCGCACCGCCAATGCATCGAATTGCGAGTTCAGATAACCGGCCAGGTGGTAGCTGTCGACCTTGGCATCCGAGTTGCGATCATGCGCGTTGAGGTTGCTGCGGGTGTAGCCGGCCGCCATCCCGGCACGCCAGGTGTCATCCAGCGCCTTGTCGGTGCCGAGCATGAAACCGCCGAGGTTGCGATCGACTTTCGCCGTGTTGCTGTCGCCGCCCATGTCGCCCCAGGCACCAATGGCCCGGATCCAGCCGACCATTTCCCCGTGGCAACCGTTGCTGCTCAGTTGCGTGTCGCTCGGGGCCAGGGGTCTGCGTGGATCATCCGCCGCGCTGCACGATGGCTGGCGCATGCGGTCATTGACCGCCTCGCGGATGAAGCGCGAGTCCTCCAGCATGGCGCTGGCGGTGCTGGCGTGGATTTCACCCGACAGGCTGTCGAACGCATTGCGCGCACCGGCGACGCTGAGGTTGACGATCTGGTTCTGCAACGCCGCACCGGCCGCTCCGTTATTGGATAGTGCCGTGGCGGTGCCGCGCTGGTTGCCCGTGGCAGCGACGTCGGCGAACGAGTTGCCGTTGCGGCTCACGGCCAGGGTCACCGAATCGGCACCGTAGATCAGCGAGCTGTCGAGGAACGCGTACTGCGGCAGATCTGTGGCACTGAAGGTGCCGGTCACCCCACCGCCCGCAGTGATCAGCGAGTAAGTGGTGTTGCCGGTGAACGGCGCCAGGCTGTTGACCACCAGACCGCCGCCCAATGCCGCCGTACCACCCACCGCCAACGGTGTCGCGGTTGGCGAGCTGACGGTCAGCGCCAGCACACCATCGCTGCTGTTGGTCAGGTTGCCGGCCACGCTCAAGGTGCCGTCAGCGCCACCGGAAGCCACCACACCGTGGTTGACCACCGAACCGACGCTGCCGTTACCGCTCAGGCCTGCGCCGTTGGCGACCATGACTTGTGCGCCCAACGAAGCCCGGGCCGCACGGCTGCCGACTTGCAGCAGGCCTTGATCGACCGAAACGGTACCGCTGAACGGTTGATTGCCGACCATCAACAGGCGACTCACGCCGCGTTTGAACAGCGCGCCGGTGCCGTTGAGCACACCATTGAACTGGCCATCGGTGTTTTGCTGGAACACCAGCGTGGCGTTGTCGGTGATGTTGCCTTGCAGACTCGTGGTGTTACCGATCAGCGTACCGCCACTGACGGTGGTGCCACCGCTGTAGGTATTGGCGCCAGTCAGCACGAGGGTGCCGGAATCGAGTTTCTCGATGCCGCCGGTGCCGATCAGCGGCACGTCGATTTCAGCACTGGCCCCGGCATTGACCCGCACCGGCGCCAGGCTGCCGTCCGCACCGTTGACTGGCGTCAGCGTACCGCCAGCGCCCGGCACCAGGCTGTAGCCGCCGGTGAGGAACTGCAGACCGGTGAAGTTCTGATTGCCCTGCACAGTGACGGTACCGGCCTGGCCACCAAACACTGCGAATTGACCATTGGACGCCAGCGCCTGCGTACCGCTCGGATCGGTCCAGTTGGTGCCCGGGCCCCACACGCCACTGCCGCCACCGATGCTGCCATCAGGGTTGGTAGTGCCGCCGTTCCAGAACTGCACCTCACCCGGCGTGCCTTGTACCAACAGGTTGACCTGATTGGCGATCGCGGTTTGCAGGGTCAGGTTGGCCGCCGACACCGGCAGGCTGCCGTAGACCAGCCCGTTGTCGGTCAGGCTGCCACCGTAGCGGAACAGTTGATAGACCCCGGTGCCGAAACCGCCGGCGTTGCTGATATTCAGCGTGCCGTCGAGGGTCAGGTTACCGGCGACGTTGACCACCGTGGTGGAGCTGGCGGCCGAGCCGAGGCTGAAGTCCAGGTTGGTGCCCGAGGACAGCGCCAGCGAGCCGACCGACAACGGTGTAGCCGTGCCGCCACCGGTCAGCGTCGCACCGCTGGCCAGTTGCACGTTGCCGCCCAGTTGCCCGCTGCCACCGACTTTCGCACCACTGGCGACGTTGACGTTGGCACTGTTGAGCACGCCGTTAACGATCAGGTTGCCGGCCTGCACCGAGGTATCACCGGTGAAGGTGTTGTTGCCGGTCAGGAGCAATTGGCCGGTGCCGGTTTTGTTCAGCGTGCCGGCGCCCGTCAAGTTGCCGGTGTAGCTGCCGTCGGCGTTCTGCGCGAAGGTCAGCGCCGCGTTGTTGACGATGGCGCCTTGCAGGCTGCTGGTGTCGCCGGTGGTAGTGCCAGCGTTCAGCGTGGTGCCGCCGCTGTAGGTGTTGGCGCCGCTAAGCACGAGGTCACCGTTGCCGTTTTTCACCAGACTGCCGGTGCCGGTGATGGCGCCGAGCAGCGTGGTGTTCTGGTTGCCGGCCAGGGTCAGTTGCGACCCCAGATTGATCGCGTTGGCCAGTTGCAGCGCCGAGGTGCTGTCGAGGCTGCCGTTGCCGGTCACGCTCAGTGCACCGCTGCTGATTGCGCTGTTGTTGCCCAGCACCAGCGTACCGCCAGCGAGCTGAGTACCACCGCTGTAGGTGTTGCTGCCGTTGAGGGTCAGGCTCGAAGCGCCAGACTTGATCAGGCTGCCCGCCCCACTGACTACACCGTCGAGGGTCAAGGCGTTGCTGCCTGCGACAGTCAGGCCACCGTTCACCACCACATCGTTGCCCAGCGTGACGGCCGCGTTGCTGTCCAGCGCGGTGCCGTCCGCAGCGGTCAACACACCGCTGCCGAGCGCTGCGTTGTTGCCGACCACGATCTTGCCGCCATTGAGCGCGGTGCCGCCGGTGTAACCGTTGGCGGCGTTGAGCACCAGCGTGCCGGTGTCGTATTTGCCGAGGGTGCCGCTGCCGTTAAGCGCAACGCCGACGGTCGCGGTGGCGTTCGGATCGACTCGCACCGTGGCGTTACCCAACGAACCGTTGACCAGGTTCAGCGCACCGGCCGTGCCGTTCTGCAGGCTGTAGCCGTCGGTGACGAACTGCATGCCGGTGATGGTTTGCGCGCCGTTGACGGTCACGGTGCCCGCCGTGCCCTGGAACACTGCGAAGCTGTTGGTCCAGGCCTGGTTGGTGGTGCCGTTCACATCGGTCCAGTTGGTGGTGCCGGTACCCCAGGTGCCGCTGCCGCCATCCACCGAACCGTTGGCCACCAGTTGGTTGCCGTCCCAGAACTGCACGGTGACGCCCGGTGCAGTGACCAGCAAATTGATCTGGTTGGCCAGCGCGGTTTGCAGAGTCAGATCGCCCGGGGTGACGCTGCCCGGCACCGTGCCGATCAGCATGCCGTTGTCGGTCAGGCCGCCGGTGTAGTTGATCAACCGGTACACACCGCTGCCGAAACCGCCGATGTCGCTGACGTTAAGGGTGCCGTCGAGGGTCAGGTTGCCGCCAACATTCACCAGTGCGTTCCCACCACCGGAGACCGGCGCGCCAAGGCCGACATCGAAGTTGGAGTTGGCGTTGAGCACCAGCGAGTTGACCGACAGGGTGCTGCCGGTGGCGCCGGCCAGATGACCGCCATCCGCCACGGTTACCGCCCCGCCGAGCGAGCCGCCGCCGGTCAGGGTGCCGCCGCTGTTGACCAGTACGCTGGCGCTGTCCAGCGAGCCACTGACGTTCAAGGTGCCGGCGTTGACCGTGGTGTTGCCGGTCAGGCTGTTGAGGCCGGTCAGGGTCAGGGTTCCGGTGCCGAGCTTGTTCAATTCGCCGGTGCCGGTGAGCACGCCGTCAAAAATGCTGCTGGCGTTGTTGCCGCCGATGCTCAGGGTGTTGCCGCCACCGATCAGCGCTGTACCGCTACCGGTCAGGCTGGCGAGACTGCTGGAGCCGCCGAGGTTCAGCGTCGCCGCAGCGCCGAGATTGACTCCGGCATTGCTGCCCAGTGCCGAGTTGCCCAGTGTCGTGAGGCTGCCAGATTGCACATCAAAGGTGCCGCTGAAGGTGTTGTTGCCGGACAGCGTCAGGTCGGCCAGACCATTCTTGGTCAGGGTGCCCGCCCCGGCGATCACGCCACCGAGCGTCAGGTTGTTGTTGCCAGCCACGCTCAGGTTGGCATTGACGTTGACGTTGTTCGCCAGCACCAGCGGCGCGGTGGTGTCGAGGGTCGAAGCGCCCGCCACGGTCACCGCGCCGGAGCCCAGGCCCGCCGAGGTGCCGAGGGTCACGGTGCCGGCGTTCAGTGTGGTGCCGCCGCTGTAAGTGTTAATGCCGTTGAGGGTCAGGTTGGACGCGCCGTTCTTGATCAGACCGCCGGTGCCGCTGACCACGCCGCTGAGCGCTACGTCGCTGCTGCCGGTATTGGTCAGATTGGCATTGAGCACCACGTTGTTGCCCAGCGACACCGAGGTGTTGCTGTCCAGCGCCGAGGCACCGGCCACGGTCAGGTTGCCCAGACCGAGTGCGCCGTTGCTGCCGGTGGTCAGTGTGCCGGCGTTGAGAGTGACGCCGCCGAGGAAATTGTTAGCCCCGCTCAGGATCAGGTTGGCCGCGCCATTCTTGGTCAGGCTGCCGGCGCCATTGATCGCGCCGCTCAGTGTCAGATCGTTGCTGCCGACAACACCAAGGTTGCCCGCCAGATTGATCGCGTTACCCGCCGTAAAGGCGCCGCTGGCATCCAGTGTGGTGCCGCTCGCCGCGTTCAGAGTGGCCGAGCCCAGCGCGCTGTTCGACGCCAGAATCAAGCCGCCCGCATTCAACGCCACCGGCCCGAGGAAGGCGTTGTTGCCGCCAAGGGTCAGGCTGGCCGCGCCATTTTTGATCAGGCCACCAGTCCCGCCGATCACGCCGTTGAGGGTCAGCGCATTACTGCCGACCACCGTCAGATTGCCATTGAGCGTTGCCGCGTTCGCCAAAGTGACCGCTGTGTTGCTATCGAGTTGTGTGCCAGCGTTGGCGGTCAGCGTGCCGCTGCCCAGCGCGGTGTTGCTGCCGACGATGATCTTGCCGCCGTCCAGTTGCGTGCCGCCGGTGTAGCTGTTGGCACCGTTGAGTACCAGGGTGCCGGCATCGAGTTTGTTGAGGATGCCGCTGCCATTGATGTCCACGCCGACCGTGGCGGTCACGCCCGGATCGACCCGCATCGCCGTGGTGCCGCCGGTGCCATTGACGGCGGTCAGCAGACCCGACGTGCCGTTGACCACGTTGTAGCCATCGGTGAGGAATTGCATCCCGGTGAACAGTTGCGTGCCGTTGACCGACACTGTGCCGGCCGTGCCCTGGAACACCGCAAAATCGCCGGCCCAGGTCTGGTTCAGCGTGCCGTTGGAATTGGTCCAGTTGGTGCCGCCGGCAGTCCATGTACCGGTGCCGCCGTCCACATTACCGTTCGGGATGGTCTGGCTGCCGTCCCAGAAACGCAGGTTGGTGTTCGGTGCCGACACCACCAGGTTCACCTGATTGCCAAGGGTCTGCACAAGGATGTCACCGAGGCCATAACCCACCGGCACACCGGCCACGGTCAGGCCGTTGTCGGTCAGTGCGCCGATGTAGTTGAACAAGCGATAGACACCGACGCCAAAGCCGCCGGCATCGGTGACGTTGAGATTACCGTCGAGGGTCAGGTTGCCGCCGATGTTCATCAGCGAGGAGGTCGATGGCGTGGCGAGGCTCGCGTCGACATTGCTGTTGGCAGTGAGAATCAGCGACGAGGTGGACAAGGTGTTGCCCGAGGACAACGCCAGATGACCGCCGCTGTTAATGGTGATGAAGCCAAGCGCCGAACCGGTACCTGTGAGCGTGGCGCCGTTGTTGATATTGAGCTGGGTGCTGGCCAGCGAACCGGTGAGATTCAGCGTACCGCCGTTGACATTGGTGTTGCCGGTAAGGCCGTTGCTGCCGGTGAGGTTCAGCGTCCCGGTACCGACTTTGGTCAGCGCACCGCTGCCACCGAGGTCACCGTCAAAGGTGCTGGTGTTGCTCAGCCCCCCCACGGTCAAGGTATTGCCGCCGGCGATCTGCACACTGCCGCTGCCGCTCAAGCCGTTGAGGCTGGCGCTGCTGTTGAGATAGAGATTGGCACCGGCGCTGATGTTGGCGCCGGAGGTGTTGCCCAGCGCCCCGCTGCTCACGGTGGTGACGCTGCCGGAGGCGATGTTCAGCGCACCAGTGAAGGTGTTGTTGCCGCTGAGCGTCAGATCGCCAAAGCCGTCCTTGGTCAGGCTGCCGGCGCCATCGATCACGCCGCTGAGGTTCAGGGTGTTGCTGCCGGCCAGGGTCAGGCCGGCGTTGAGGGTGATGTTGTTGCCGACGCTCATGCCGGTGCTGGTGTCCAGCGTCGAAGCGCCACCGACGGTCAGGCCGCCACTGCCCAACGCAGCGGCCGAGCCCAGTGTCAGCGTACCCGCGTTGAGCGTGCTGCCACCGCTGAAGGTGTTGGTGCCGTTGACGGTCAGGTTGGCGCTACCGTTCTTGACCAGTTGGCCGGCGCCGCTGATCACGCCGCCGAGGGTCAGGTCCTGGGTGCCGCCGACGCTCAGCGCCGCATTGAGCACGACCGCGTTGGCCAGGCTGACCAGCGGCGAACTGCTGTCGAGCGTTGCCGCGCCGCCAACGGTCAACGCACCGGTGCCGAGCGCCGAACTGTTGCCGGCGGTCACCGTACCGGCGTTCAGCGTGGTGCCGCCGGCGTAGGTGTTGGTGCCGTTGAGGTTCAGATTGGCCGCGCCGTTTTTCACCAGGCTGCCGGCTCCGGCGACAGTGCCGGTGAGGGTCAGGTCTGCGCTGCCACCGATGTTCATCGCACCGGCCAGGTTGACCTGGTTGCCCAGCGTGACGGCGGTGTTGGTGTCCAGCGTGGTGCCGGCCGCCGCGTTCAATGCGCCGCTGCCGAGCGCGGTATTGCTGCCGACAATCAGCTTGCCGACGTTGAGAGCGGTGTTGCCGAAGTAAGTGTTGGCGCCGTTGAGGATCAGGTCGGCCGGGCCGCTTTTGGTCAGACCACCGACCCCGGAGACCACGCCTGCGAGGGTCAGCGCGTTGCTGCCGCCGATTGTCACGTTGCCGCCGAGGTTGACGTTGTTCGCCAGGCTGGTCGCGGTGCTGGCGTCCAGCGTGGTGTTGTTGCCAGCGTTGAGCACGCCGGTGCCGAGCGCGGTGTTGGAGCCGACGATCAGTGTCCCGGCGTTCAGCGACGTAGAGCCGGTGTAGGTATTGGCGCCGGTGAGGGTCAGGGTCGAAGCGCCAGTCTTGATCAGGTTGCTGCTGCCGCTGATCACGCCGCCGAGGGTCAGCGGGTTGGCACCGCCGGCAGTCAGGTTGGCGTTCAGGGCAATCGCGTTGTTCAGCGTCACGTTGGCGCTGCTGTTAAGCGTTGCGCCCGCACCGCCCACGGTCAACGTGCCGGTGCCGAGTGCCGCGCCGTTGCCGACGGTCAGGCTGCCGGCGTTGAGCGCGGTGCCACCGGTGAAGGTGTTGGCGCCGTTGAGGGTCAGGTTGGCCGTGCCGTTCTTGATCAACTGGCTGGCGCCGCTTAGCACGCCGCCGAGGATCATGCCGTTGCTGCCGCCGATGGCCAGGTTGCCGTTGAGGGCGACGTTGTTGTTGAGGATGACCGAGGTGTTGCTGTCGAGGGTCGCGGCGTTCGCGACGGTCAGGTCGCCGCTGCCCAATGCGGCGGCGTTGCCAACGGTCAGGGTGCCGGCATTCAGCGTGGTTCCGCCACTGAAGGTGTTGGCGCCGTTGAGAATCAGGTTGGCCGCGCCGTTCTTGGTCAGCCCGCCACTGCCGCTGACTATGCCGCCGAGAGTCAGATTGGCGTTGCCGGCGATGTTCAGGTTGCCGCCGAGGGCGACCGCGTTGCTCAGCGCCACGGTGGTGCTGGCGTCGAGGGTGGTGCCCGCCGCCGTGGTCAGTGCGCCGGTGCCCAGCGCGGTGTTGGAGCCGACGATCAGCGTGCCATTATTCAGCGCGGTGCCACCGGAGAACGTGTTGTTGCCGCTGAGGGTCAGGTTCGCAGTGCCGCCCTTGATCAGGTTGCCGGCGCCGCTGATGACACCACTCAAACCAAGCGCCTGAGTGCCACCGATGGTCAGCCCGCCTGCCAGCGCGACGGCATTGGCTAACGTCACGGCGGCGGTCGCATCCAGCGTGGTGCCGGCCGCCGCGTTCAATGCGCCCGTGCCGAGGGCGGTGTTGCTGCCAACGAGCAAGCTGCCGCCATTGAGTGCGGTGGTGCCGCTGTTGGTGTTGTTGCCGGTCAGGGTCAGGCTGGCGCTGCCGCTCTTGGTGATCGCACCGGTGCCGGAGACGATGCCGCCCAGGGTCAGGGCATTGCTGCCGAGCACGTTCAGCGCACCGGTGATGCCGACGTTGTTGCCCAGTGTCACGTTGCCGGTGCTGTCGAGGCTGGTGCCGTTGCTGGTGTTGAGCACACCGGTACCCAGTGCGTTGTTGTTGCCGACGCGCAAGGCCCCGGCACTGAGACTGGTGATCCCGGTGTAGGTGTTGATGCCGTTGAGGGTCAGGCTGCCGCTGCCGGTCTTGGTCAGGTTGGCGGCGCCGCTGATTACCCCGCCCAAGGTCAACGCACCGGTGCCGGTTGCGGTGAGGGTGCTGTTGAGCGTGATCGCGTTAGCCAGTGAAATCGGTGCCGTCGCTGAAATGCTCGAAGAGCCGCCAACCGTGATGCCACCGGTACTGAACGACTGGTTGTTGCCCACCAGCACCACACCGCCATTGAGCACGGTGTTGCCGGTGTAAGTGTTGATGCCGTTGAGGTTGAGCTGGCCGCTGCCGATCTTGGTCAGGCCGCCTGTGCCGGAAATCACACCGTTGAGGGTCGTGCCGTTGATGCCCTGCAGGGTCAGGCCGCCGGCGCCCAGGTTGATCTGGTTGGCCAGCGTCAAACCGGCATTGCTGGCCTGGAGGATCCCGCCGTTGGACGTCAGCACGCCGCTGCCGAACGCCGCGTTGTCGTTAAACTGCGCGACACCGCCATTGAGGGTGGTCGCACCGCTGACCAACGGCCCCTGCAAGGTCCAGGTGCCGCTGTTGAGGGTCAGGTTGTTGAAGTTGACGTAGGTGGCGCTGGACGCCGTGCCCGTCCCGGTGGTGCCGCCGCCAAGGCCGATCGGGTTTTGCAGGATCAGCGTGTTGGTGCCGGCCGCGCCGCCATCGATCGTCCCGGTCGGGGCGAAGGTCAGGTTGATGCCGATCAGGCCACCGAGGCCGACGGAGACTTGCACACCGTCGCCGACGTTAACGCTGGAACCGGTGATCGCGTAGAAGGTGTTGGTGCTGCCCGCCCCCATCGACACACCGCCGGTGATGTTGCCGGCGTTGGTGAAGGTGTTGCCCGCCACTGACGTTTCGAACGCAATCCGGCCATTGATGGTGCCGCTGGCACTGTTGGTCATGTTGACTTGCGAACCGCCATACACCCCGACCACCGGGGTATCGGCCAGGGTGATGCCGCCGACCGACAGCCCGGTGGAGGTGATGGTGCCGTCGTTGGTGATGGTCGTGGTGCCCGACACCGAGTTGTTCACGGCAATCCCCAGCCCGTCGATGCTGGTCAGGTTGAGCCCGAGCAACATGCCGGTGCCGCGAATCAGCCCGGTGGCGTTGTTGACGATGCTCACCGTGCTGGTCGCGCCGGTACCGATGAACGCACCGCCACTGAGGATCGACACCAGGCCCAGCAAGGCCGGGTCGAGGGTGCCGGAGTTGTTCAGGTTGATGTTGGCCCCGGTCAGGTTGAGCACCTTGCCGCCCAGGGTGGCGTTCATCTGCGCTCCGTTGGTGACGTTGACCGTCAGGCCGCTGGTGGCACTGCTGTAGTCATTGAGAAACAGCGGCAGCGTCGGGACGCCCGAACAGGTAATCGTCGAACCTGCCGCCGAGCAGGTCGCGAGCGCCTGCTCGCTGACGCCGCCGAACAACAGTCCGGCGACGCTCAGGTGCACAGCAAGGGAAAGTGGGGAAAAACGCGAAACGAGGGCGACACCAAACCTTGCTTCCACGGGCTACTCCTTGTCGTGGCCAAATTCTTCCTTGAAGGCGTGGGAGACGTGCTTATTCCACACGCGAATCAAGACTGCGACGGTCATCACAAAACCGCGTCTTGGCTGACAAGCTAGTAGACGCCCCGCAATGGGGCACTGATTAAATGGTGTTAATACTTTAATACTAGGACCGTCTAGAACGCGGGTTTCGGTCAGTAAACACTGGGTTTGGCGACACCTGACTAACCCTGTGGGAGCGGGCTTGCTCGCGAAAGCGGTGTATCTGAGAAGGATGTGTCAGCTGACCCGACGCCTTCGCGAGCAAGCCCGCTCCCACAAGGGGAAATGGGTGTATCTGGAAAACTGGTACGCCTTGTGCAAACGTTTGCGACCTGCCTATAACGGCTTTTTCGTAACAAAACCGTACAGACCCGCAGAATCCGGGCCTCGATCCGCAAAAAAAGGACTTTGAATGCACGCTGCTTCCCGTCTTCGCGCCCCATTTGCGCGCACGTTTGCTGTTTCCCTGCTACTGACCGGCGTTACCGGAGTTCTCAGCCACAGCGCGTTGGCGCAACCGGCGCTGCCCGAAGAGTCCGCTCAGGGCGAGGCCCTCAGCCCGGAAGCTGCCCCGCCGAAAAAAGGCGCTTACCTGTCGGACTGGTACAACCAGGACCTGACACTGATCGGCAGCAAGGACATCAGCTTCGGGCCGCAACCGGCCGACGATATCTACCTGGAATACGAGTACTTCGGGCGCAAGGGTCCGTTCGAGCTGTACGGCTACGTCGACATTCCGAAGATCTTCAACATCGGCAACAGCCACGACAAAGGCGTGTGGGATCACGGCTCACCGGTGTTCATGGAACACGAGCCGCGCATCTCCATCGACTACCTCGCCGGCCGCAGCCTGGCCATCGGCCCGTTCAAGGAATGGTATGTGGCGTTCGACTGGATCTACGATCACGGCAGCCGTAAAGAGAACCGCGCCAACACCCTGTACAGCGGCTTCGGCACCGACATCGACACCCATTCGCGGGTCAACCTGTCGGCCAACCTGTACGGGCGCTACCAGTGGGAAAACTACGGCGCGAGCAATGAGTATTCATGGGACGGCTACCGCGCGCAGCTCAAGTACATCGTGCCCATCGACAAATTCAGCAACGGCGCGTCGCTGACCTACATCGGCTTCACCAACTTCGATTTCGGCTCCGACATCCACAAGGACAACCCGGCGCGCACCGCCAACGCCACAGTGGCGACCAACGTGTTGCTGTACTCATTCACCCACTTGCGCTTCACCCTGGTCGGTCGCTACTTCCACAACGGCGGCAACTGGGAAGACGGCAGCGAGCTGAACTTCGGCGACGGCAATTTCCGCGCGCGCTCCAACGGTTGGGGTTACTACGCCGGCATTGGCTACCAGTTCTGAATCAAGGAGATTTTCATGCAAGCAATGACGCGTCTG
Source organism: Pseudomonas sp. S150 (assembly GCF_004526365.1). Classification (NCBI taxonomy): domain Bacteria; kingdom Pseudomonadati; phylum Pseudomonadota; class Gammaproteobacteria; order Pseudomonadales; family Pseudomonadaceae; genus Pseudomonas; species Pseudomonas sp. S150. The sequence continues at coordinate 2,780,539 of NZ_CP038207.1, read as the reverse complement.
ACCTTGGCCGCTGCGGCCCTGCTCTCTTCCACGGCGTGGGCGGCTGAAGCGCCGATCCAGCCGAAAGTGGTGCTGATCACCATGTTCGCCCCCGAGGCGCAGAACTGGATCGAGCGCCTCGACCTCAAGCAGGAAATCCGCGTGCCGGGGCTGTCCGCCGAGTACCCGAGCATTCGCTGCAACAGCCAGCAGGTGTGTCTGCTGACCACCGGCATGGGCCAGACCAACGCTGCCGCCTCGACCCTGGCCCTGGCCCTGTCGCCGAAATTCGATCTGCGCAAAAGCTACTTCCTGATCGCGGGTATCGCCGGCATCAGCCCGAAGCACGGGACCATCGGCACTGCGGCGTGGGCGCATTACCTGGTGGAATTCGGTACCCAATGGGAGCTGGATTCGCGCGATGTGCCGGCGAGCTGGCCGACCGGTTACCTCGGCATCAACACCAAAGGCCCGAACGAAAAACCGCCGTTGGACTACAAGACCGAAGTCTTCGAACTCAACCCGACACTGCAGGCCAAAGCCTTCGCCCTGAGCCACAAGGTCGAACTGAGCGAGAGCAAGGAGTCGGCGGCGTGGCGCCGGAAATACCCGTCGGCCCCGGCCAATCAGCCGCCCGTGGTCACGCGCTGCGACACGCTGGCGGGCAACACCTGGTTCTCCGGTACACGCCTGAGCGAACGCGCCGAGGTCTGGACCAAACTGCTGACCGATAACAAGGGTGAATACTGCACCACACAACAGGAAGACAACTCCACCTATGAAGCGCTGCTGCGTGCCAGTCGCGAAGGTCTGGTGGATGTGCAGCGTCTGGCCGTGGTGCGTGCCGGCTCTGACTTTGATCGGCCGGCACCGGGCGGCAGTGAAGTGGATAATCTGCTGAAATACGCCGATCAGGGCGGGTTCGTGCCGGCGCTGGAAAACCTCTACCGCGCGGGCAATCCGCTGGTGCAGGACATTCTGAAACACTGGTCAGCGTGGGAAAACGGCGTTCCGCAATCCTGAGTACAACACGGTAAAAATGTGGGAGCGGGCTTGCTCGCGAATGCGGTGTATCAGCCAATACTTGCTTCGCTGACACACCGCTTTCGCGAGCAAGCCCGCTCCCACAGTTGTTTTGCGGTGTCAGGGAATCAGGATGACCTTGTCGCCACTGCCCTGATTCACCTCCGCATAGCGCTGCAACCCCTCCGCCAGCGGCACCTCCACCAACCCCTGCGGCAACGGCAACAGATCCTCATCAAAGAACCGCCCAAACTGCTCGAGCATCGCCGCACAGGCTTGCACGCCGTACAGCAGCGAGTTGATCCCGACCACCGAACCGCCCTTGCGGTACAACACCAGCGCCGGCAACTGCACATGGCCGTCGACCGGTGCGGCGATGATCGCGATGCGGCCGAACGCTGCCAGTGCCGCCACCGAGGCCGGCAGCCAGAAGCCGGTGGTGTCGAAGATCACGTCAGCGCCACCGCTGTACACCGCGCTGACCTGCGCGCCGAGGTCTTCGGGTTTATCCAGCTGAATCGTCTGGAAGCCCTGCGCCTGCAACTCCTTGACCTGCTCCGGCCGCCGCGCTGCCGCGAGGATCTGCGCACCGCGCACCTTGGCCAACGCCAATGCCGCCGTGGCCACCGCGCCGCCACCGATCACCAGCAAACGGGTTTCAGCCGTCACCAAGCTACGCTCCAGCGCATCCCACGCCGTGGTGTACGGCACGCCGAGGCTGGCGGCCTGGGCGAAACTCAAGTGCGACGGTTTGTGCGCCACGCCATTGGCCGGCAGTTTGACGAACTGCGCGTGCGAGCCATCGGCGAAAAAGCCCAGTTCACGCCCGGTGCCCCAGACTTCCTGACCGAGCAACGCCTGCGGGCCTTCGACCACGACACCGGCGAAATCGCGCCCGGGAATCCGTGGCAACGTGGTGTACGGAAATCGCCCGAGCACGTTCTTCACATCGCTGGGGTTAAGACCGGCCGCCTTGATCTCGACCAGCACTTCATCAGCGCCGGGCAGCGGGGTCGGTACGTCGACGAAATGCAGGGAAGACAGATCGCCGGTTTTATCGAATTGCAGTGCTTTCATGAGGACATCCATCAAAGGGAAAAAGGAATTCAGGACAGCCAACCGGCGACCAGTTGCCGGCCCATCGGCCACAGCTGCTCACCCGCGAGCATGCCCAGCAGCCCCACCAGCGCGATGGCCGGAGGTGCCGGGGAACGAAAATCCAGCGCGCCATAGAGCAGGCCGACACCGAGACCGATGGCCAGCGAAATCAGGTAGTTCATGGGGGAAACTCCGCCGCGTGAAAGGAATGGGCAAAGTCTAGGGAAGGATCGGCAGAGGTGTCGGCCAAGGACTTCTGAATTTCGGCCAACTCCCCGCGTTCACTACCATCCCCTGTGGGAGCGGGCTTGCTCGCGAAGGCGGCGGGTCAGTCACTTTATCCTTCACAGACAAACCGCTTTCGCGAGCAAGCCCGCTCCCACAGGGATTGCGTTCAGGTGGCCGTAAATTGCGAAGGCGCCACGCCCAGCTCGCGCCGGAACATGTCACTGAAACTGCTCGGCGAATACCCCAGCTCCCGAGCAATCGCACTCACCGGCACGCCCTGAATCAACTCGGCCACCGCCGTCGCCAGTTGCACCTGCCGCCGCCATTCGGCGAAGCCCATGCCCAGGCCTTCCTTGAACAACCGCGCCAGCGTGCGCACACTCGCCCCGGCGTTTTCCGCGTGCTGTTCGAACGGAATGTCCAGCGACGGTGCCGCCATCACCGCCTGGCACAGATTCATCAGGCGCCGGTCGGAATCGTCCGGCAGCGGGATCTTCAATTGTGAGCGCCGGGCACGCTTGAGCTCCAGCAACGCCAGCCCGACCAAGGCGTCGTAATAAGCCGGCTCACCGCTGTCGCCCTGCTCCACCAGCCCGACGATCAACTCACGCAACAGCCCACCGACCTCGATCACCTGCACCGTCGGATCCAGCGTTGCCGCCAGCACCGGGCGCAGGTAGATATTGCGCATTTGCAAGTCCGAGACCACGCGAATTCCATGCGGCACCCCGGGCGGCAACCACACCGCCCGCTGCGGCGGCACCACCAGCGCCTCATGCGGGGTTTCGACCCACATCACCCCGCTCATCGCATACAGCAACTGCCCCCAGACATGCTCGTGCGGCTCGATGAACAAACCACGCGGATAGGTACGCGCCAGCGGTTGCACCGGCACATCGGTATCCGTGAGATCGGGGGGTGCGGCGAGGGCCATGGCGAGCATTCATTGGGGTTGGCGGAAGGCGCATGGTAACCAGTCGGTCACAGCGTCGACAACGATAGATACCGTCGGACAATCCGAGTGAATTTTCCCGACGCGCCGCGATCCTTCTAATACCACAGGGAGGATTACGGGCTTTATGAACAACGCAAAACTGTTTGTCATCGATTACACCCTTCACGGCACGCCTAAGTCGTTCATTATCCGCTCGGACAGAATGGACAACGCCGAGGCGTGGCACTGGGCAAGCTGCGACGCCGGTGTGGGTCGCATCCCGCGTTTCGGCCGGGAAAAAGTGCAAAAGACCAGCAAACCGATGGCGGAGAAATTCGGCGTGGAAAACGTCACATGGCGACCGGCGAGCTAGACTCTCGTCAGGCGATGGGGACTCTTTGGGGGCGTACACAATGACCAGCATCTTCAGCCCGGCGCATCTGGATTACGGACTGGACACCCTGTTCGGACGTATCACCAAAAGCGTGGACTGTCGGGTGGGTCTTGAGGCTGTCGAAGACGACCCGTATAGCTTCGCCCTGCGTGTGCCGGCGCCGTTACCGGAAGACCTCGACCAGGCGAAAACCGTGGTGGTCAGGGTTGACGGGCGACGACTGCAAGGCACGGTGCGCCGTACCGAACGGCTGGATGATGAAAGCCTGAAACTGCAAGTGGAGCCTGATTAGGCTCCACTTTTTTTGCGCGCGGTTATTTGGGGTGGGCGCAATGGCAGCCTTTGCTTGAACACTCTTCACCGCCCTTGTGGTGGTGAGCGCAGGCTTCACAGCAATAGTGTTTGCCGTGCACGGCGTAGGCGTGGTCGCCTTCCTTGATCGTGCATTTGCAGTTGGGGCAGTCGCATTTTCTATCGGGCATGGGGGCAGACTCCTTTTTTTGGTGGTTGTCTGGGCTTTTGGGATAAGCCGTAAATACCAGTGTAGGAGCTGACGAAGGCTCGGGCCGCGTTCGGACGATCTTTTGATCTGGGTTTTTTGGGGGGATTGGGTGTATATCCGTTGCTGCGGTAACGGCCTCCTATGGTTTCGCTCTTACAGCGAGTCACCTTTTCCAAACGCCGAAAAGGTAACCCAAAAGGCTTTGCCCCGGCGTACGGCACTTCGCTTAGGCTCAGTGTTCCCTCGCTACGGTGTCCATCCGGGGGCATCGCCTCCGGTTTGCTTCGCTGCACCTCCTCTCGATGGATGCGGCTCCGCCGCATGGCGCTGCGCGCCTACCCCCCGGATGAACACCTTCGCTCGGCCTGCCGAAGGGGCAAAAGATCAAAAGCCAAAGCCACATCAAAAGCCAGATCAAGAGCCCCTCACCCTAGCCCTCTCCCGGAGGGAGAGGGAACTGATCGCGGTGTTTGGGAGAGGTGCGCCGACGTGAAACACCCAGTCGAACTCAGGTTCTGAAAGGCTCAAAAATCGGCTCCCTCTCCCTCGGGAGAGGGCTGGGGTGAGGGGTAGATCCAACACAGAACACAAGCCGACCGCATGCTTTTCCACCACTCAACAGGATGAGCGCAAGCTCGGCTGCAGCTTTTGATCTTGATCCACGGGCGACGTCGGAAGGCTGAGTGGAGGGATTCATCCGGGGGTGGGAGCGCAGCGACCGTTTGGCGCAGCCAAACACAGCGAGAGGAGGTGCAGCGAAGCAAACCGGAGGCGCTGCGCCCGGATGGAGCCCGGAGCGAAGGGACCCGAGCCCCAGCGAGCGGGCCGAACGTAGGAGCAAGCGTTTTTTTGCTTACTTTTTTTAGGCGTTTGTAAAAAAAGTGAGTCGCCGTAAGGGCGAAACCCTAAGGAGAGTGTCAGATTTTTTGTGTGCGGGCCGGTAATGGCCTGCCGTCAGGCAGGCCTTCATTTCACCAGTTCGGCCTGATGAATCGGTCTCCATATAAAACCGCAAACTGATTCATGGCGCTTTTCCAGTCATGGGCGGCGCTGCCCCAGTTGGCGGTGATGTTTTTCAGCGCCAGCCAGATCAGTTTTGTCGCCGCCTCATCGGTTGGAAAGTGGCCTCTTGTCTTGATGATCTTGCGTAACTGCGAATTGATGCTTTCGATCGCGTTGGTGGTGTAGATCACTTTGCGTATCGCGGGTGGGAACACGAAAAATGGGATAACCCGCTCCCAGGCGCGTCTCCAAGCCGCCGCTATCGTCGGATACTGCTTGCCCCACGGCCCCGCTTCGAAGGCGTCCAGAGCCTGTTCGGCGACATCGGCATTGAGAGCTTGATAAATCGGCTTAAGGGCCTTGGCCAGTTCACGGCGCTTGTCCCACGCCGCGTAATCAAGGCTGTTGCGGATCAAATGGACGATGCATGTCTGCAGCGTTGTCTCTGGAAACACCGCACTCAAAGCCTCCGGCATACCTTTGAGCCCGTCAGTTACCGCGATCAGCACGTCTTCGACGCCCCGGGTTTTGAGGTCATTGAAGACCTTCATCCAGAACTTGGCACCTTCAGTGTTCTCGATCCAGATCCCCAAAATATCTCGGGTCCCATCCGGCAGCACGCCCAGAGCCAAGTAGATGGCCTTATTGCGAACCACGCCTTCGTCACGGATCTTGACCCGCAGAGCATCGAAGAAAATGACCGGATACATGGGCTCAAGCGGGCGTTGCTGCCAGGTACTGACTTCCTCCAGAACCGCATCGGTGACGGAGCTGATGAAGTCATGAGAGACATCTGTGCCGTACTGTTCCGAGAGGAAAGCACGAATCTCGCGAACGCTCATGCCACGGGCATACATGGCGATGATTTTGTCGTCGAAACCCGTGAAACGGCGCTCGTGCTTGGGGATCAGGATCGGGGCGAAACTGCCGTCGCAGTCTCTGGGAATATCCAGACGCAACGGGCCGTCTTCGGTCAGCACGGTCTTGCTGCTTCTGCCATTACGCTGATTACTCGAATCCTCAGGGCGCTCCGCGCCCTGAGGATAACCAAGGTGGTGCCCCATCTCGGCGCCAAGGGCTCGCTCGATCAGCGCTTTCTTAAACGCCATCGCGGCATCCTGAATAGCGTCGGCACTCATCGGGCCGCTGACGAACTGGTCGATCAGCTCTTGGGGAATGGAAGGAAGGTCACGCTGGGCCTCTCGGGCCGGTCTCTTTTTGGTCGGCATACATGCACCTCTGCGACATGTTATGCCCGAACACAAAATTTATGACACTCCCACCCTAAGTGGCCGTTACCGCAGCAACGGATATACACCCAATCTCAATCAGAACGACGAACACTACTCCGATACATAAAAACCAAAGCCAACCCCAGACACACCATCGCCAACACCCGCGAGGACGAAAGCTCGATCGCCGGATTCCCCAGCCAGCCAAAATTGTCGATCAACATCCCCATCCCAAGTTGACCAACAATCACCGCAACAGTCGCCACCGCAGTCCCCACAACAGGCACCGCGCCAACCATGACCATCATGTAAACCACGCCAAACAGCGCCCCGCAGACCTGCCACTTCGGCACATCGAGCAAACTCACCGCATGCGCCGGCTCAAAAAACACAATCAACAACCCGGTGACCACCGCCCCGACGAAAAACGTCAGCAAACTGCTGCGCAACACCCCGACGCTTTCACCAAGGCGCCCATTGATCGCCGCCTGGACACTCAACACCGCGCCAGCCAACACCACCACTGCCAACAAAATAACCAGACTCATATTCTCAACCCCGCGCAATCAGAACCAGTGCCACCACTATCAACCCCAACGCCAGCCAGCGCTCGGCATTGACCTTCTTGCGCGTCGCGCCGAACCAGCCGAAATGGTCGATCAGCACACTCTTGCCGACCTGCCCGGACAGGATCGCGATCATCGTCATCGCGATCCCGATATGCGGCGTCGCCAGGGTCAGCACTACCACGTACATCGGCCCGAGAAAGCCGCCGATCAATTGCCAGCGCGGCAGATCGGTCAGCGCCGGGCCTTTCTGCGGGCCGGCGAACAACAGCAGCAAAAACAGAATCGCCGAACCCACGCCGAAGATGCTCAAGGTCGCCCACAGATGCCCGACCTGCTGCCCCAGCGGCCCCAGTAACCCGGCCTCCACCGACAGGCCCATGCCAGCCAGAATCACCAGCGGCAGCAACAACAGGCGCAACCACGACCGGGTCGCCGGCGCCGCCACACTCACTTCATCCAATGTCTGCATCATCCAAAACCCACGCAAGTAAACGATGGCGCGGATTATCGGCTGGCGCAGCTGTGCGATAAATGGGAGCATCCGGACAACACTTTTGCGCAACTCGCACAGCAGGACGATCTATGCATGGGCTGAACGAACTGGGATTCAAGGCGCTGAGGCTGTTTGTGGCAGTGCTCGACCACGGCAGTTTTTCCGAAGTCGCCCGGCGCGAGGGCGTGGCGCCCTCTTCAATTTCACGGCAGATCCAGTTGATGGAGCAGGCGCTGAACCAGCAATTGCTCTACCGCCACACCCGCGCCGTGACGCCGACCGAGGCCGGGCGCATGCTCGGCCACCATGCGCGGCTGGTGCTGGTGCAACTGGAAGAGGCCGAGCAGGCGTTGCAGGAGCAGCAAAGCGAACCCACCGGGCTGGTGCGGATCAACGCGCCGGTGGTGTTCGGCCAACGGCATCTGACGCCGTGGCTCGGTCAGTTGTGCGCGCGCTATCCGAAGCTGCAACTGGACATCCAGCAGACCGACCATTACGTCGACCCGTTGCAGGAAGGCGCCGACCTGCTGTTCCGCATCGGCCCGCTGCACGACTCGAGCATGCAGGCGCGGATTCTGGCGCCGCACCGCTTTCAGGTCGCGGCCAGCCCGGCTTACCTGAAGCGTCACGGCACGCCGCAGCATCCCGACGAACTCGCGCAACACCAGTGCCTGGCCTACAAAGGTGCGACCGGTCAGCAACGCTGGTTTTTCCGTCAGGATCAGGACGACTGGACGCCTTACTCGGTCAAAGGCCCGATCACTGGCAACCACGCCGACACCCTCACCCAGGCCGCCGAACAAGGCTTGGGGCTGGTGATGTTTCCGTCCTGGTTGATTGGTGAAGCGGTGCGCGAAGGCACGCTGGTGCCGGTGTTGCGCGAGTATCAGGTGTCGAACAGCCTGGAGCCGCAGCAGATCGCAGTGCTGTGGCCGGGGAGTCGAAGGTTGTCGGTGAAGGTGCGGACGGTAATTGATTTCTTTGTCGAGTGCTTTGGTGAAGTGCCGTACTGGGACAGACCTTGAAGCTGAAAATCAAAAGCCCCTCACCCTAGCCCTCTCCCGGGGGGAGAGGGGACTGATCGGGGGATAGTCAAGAGATACGCTGACGTGAGCGATCGGCTTTGAATCCATAATCGACTGGTTTTTTCAGGTCGATGTATGACGCGAGACGCTGCGGTCGGTTCCCTCTCCCTCCGGGAGAGGGCTAGGGTGAGGGCCCGCTTGAAGATTCACACAATTATCAGATGCGGAACTGGCCCACCAGCTTGCCCAACCGCTGCCCAAGCTCTGCCAGACTGCGCGAAGTCTGCGCGCCCAACTGGGTCTCATCCGCCACGCTGTCTACCGCCACCGCGATCTGATGCACGCTGCGGTTGATCTCTTCGGCCACCGCCGTTTGTTCCTCGGCCGCGCTGGCGATCTGCGCGTTCATCGAGTTGATCGTCGCGATCAGGTCAGCCATGGCATCCAGCGACGCCCCGGCCTGATTGGCCTGCGCCGAAGTACCATCGCCCGCTTCACTGGAACGGCGCATCGCCTCGACCGCCGACTGGGTACCCGCTTGCAGACGATCGATCATGCCCTGAATTTCCTGGGTGCTGATCTGCGTGCGGCTGGCCAGTGCCCGCACTTCGTCCGCCACCACCGCAAAACCGCGCCCGGCCTCCCCGGCACGCGCCGCTTCAATCGCCGCGTTCAGCGCCAAGAGGTTGGTCTGCTCGGCAATCGAACGGATCACCCCAAGCACGCCGACAATCGAAGACACGTCCTGCTGCAGGCTGTCGAGCGACACGCCGCTGCTGCGAATGTCATCCACCAGCGCATGAATCTGTTTGATGCTGCCGGCCACCACGCGTTTGGCGCTCTGGCCTTCTTCGTCGGTCTGCTGCGCGGCGACCGCAGCGTTCTGCGCGCTCTTGGCGACTTCCTGGGCAGCGGCGGACATCTCGTTGATCGCCGTGGCGACCTGATCGGTCTCGTGGCGCTGACGCTCCATCGCCTGATCGGAACGCTGGGCCTGATCCGACACCTGGGTCACCAGGCCGGTGAGTTGCGTGGTCATCTCGGTGATCTGCCGCACCAGACCGTGGATCTTGTCGACGAAGCGGTTGAACGAGCCGGCCAGTTCGCCGAGTTCGTCCTGGCTGGTGATGTTCAACCGGCGCGTGAGATCGCCCTCGCCCGCCGCGATGTCGTCGAGGTTGGCTTTCATCAGGTTCAACGGGCGCAGAATGGTGTTGGCCAGCAGCATCCCCGCGATGGCAATCACCAGCAGCACCAGCACCGCCACGCCGACGATGCTGAGGATCACGCCTTGCATGCGCTCCTGCACTTGCGCCTCGACCACTGCCACTTGCGCTTCAATGCCGTCGAGGTTGACCGAGGTACCGACCGCCATATCCCACTTCGCCAGGTACTCGGTGTAGCCGAGTTTCGGCACCAGCACGCTGGCATTGCCCGGCAGCGGCGAGCTGTATTGCAAATAGTGGGTGCCTTCCTTCGCCACTTTCACCAGGCCGAGGTTGACGTAGACGCCATTCGGGTCGCGGTTGTCCTTGAAGCTTTTGCCCACGCCTTCGGGGTCGTTGGCCTTGAACAGGCGCACGGTCTCGGAGTCGTAGCCGAAGAAGTAGCCGTCCTTGCCGTAGCGGATGCCCGACAGCAGCTTGATCGCCTGCGCCCGCGCCGCGTTGTCACCGGGGGCGGCTGCGTCGTACAGCGGTTTGATCGTGGTCATGGCCACAGCGACGTAACTTTGCAGCGTGGCCTTGGCGTCGGCGAGCAGGCGCTCGCGGGTCTGTTCGACTTCGGTGTGCGCCTGTTGCTGGAGGATAAACAGCGTGGTCAGGCTGATGACCAGCGCAAAGAGCAGCACCGGCAGGACGGCAAGGGACAGGACTTTGGCCTTGAGACTCAAGCGCATGGGGGGGCTCACTCTTTTGGTTTTATTGGCGTGGTTAAAGGCGTTAACGGCACGCGAAAGCAAAAGTTGAGCGGGGGTTCACCGCATTCCTCTGTGGGAGCGGGCTTGCTCGCGAAGGCGTCGTGTCAGTCAACATTTATGTTTCTGATACACCGCTTTCGCGAGCAAGCCCGCTCCCACAGAGGATTGGCGGGTTTAGAGGACCATCGCGGCCACCCAACCGAACGCCAGCAGCGGCAGGTTGTAGTGCAGGAAGGTCGGGACCACGGTGTCCCAGATGTGGTGATGCTGGCCATCGACATTCAGACCGGAGGTCGGGCCCAGCGTCGAGTCCGAGGCCGGCGAGCCGGTGTCGCCCAGCGCCCCGGCGGTGCCGACGATGCACACGATGGCCATCGGGCTGAAGCCCAGCTGCACGCACAGCGGCACGAAAATCGCCGCCAGAATCGGCACCGTGGAGAACGACGAGCCGATACCGATGGTCACCATCAGGCCCACCAGCAGCATCAACAGCGCGCCGATCGCCTGACTGTGATCGATCCACGCCGCCGCGCTTTCCACCAGCGAGCGCACTTCGCCGGTGGCCTTGAGCACTTCGGCAAAACCCGAGGCGGAGATCATGATGAAGCCGATCATCGCCATCATCTTCATGCCTTCGGTGAACAGGTCGTCGGTCTCACGCCACTTGACGATGCCCGAGGCCGAGAAAATCAGGAACCCGGCCAGTGCGCCGATAATCATCGAATCCAGCAGCAACTGAATGATGAACGCGGCGGCAATCGCCAGACCGGCAATGGCGATGGTCTTCGGGTTGTACGCCACGCTGACTTGCTCGACTTGTTCGATCTTCTGCAGATCGTAAACGCGCTTCTTGCGATAGCTGAAAAACACCGCCAGCAACAGGCCGAAGACCATGCCCAGCGCCGGAATCGCCATGGCGTGCATGACGTTGATCTGGCTGATATCGACCCCGGCCTTGCTGACGTTGGCCAGCAGGATCTGGTTGAGGAAAATGTTGCCGAACCCCACCGGGAACACCATGTACGGGGTGATCAGGCCGAAGGTCATGACGCAGGCGATCAACCGGCGATCGAGCTGCAACTTGGTCAGTACATAGAGCAGTGGCGGCACCAGCAGCGGGATGAACGCAATGTGGATCGGCAGGATGTTCTGCGAGGCAATCGCCACCACCCACAGCAGGCCGATCAGCAGCCACTTGACGCTGCCGCCGCCGGTCGAATGCTGACGATCGACCATCGCCAGGGCCTTGTCGGCCAGCGCATGGGCCAGGCCGGACTTGGCAATCGCCACGGCGAAAGCGCCGAGCAACGCGTAGGACAACGCCACCGTCGCCCCGCCACCCAGGCCGCTGTTGAACGCCTTGAGCGTGGCGTCAATGCCCAGACCACCGGTCAGGCCACCGACCAGCGCACCGACGATCAGGGCTATCACCACGTGCACACGGGACAGGCTGAGGATCAGCATGACGCCGACCGCAGCAATCACTGCATTCATTTCACTACCTCAAAAACACTGCGATGAGATCATCACCGCCAGACAGGATGAGTCCGCCAACGGTTAACCGGCGGATTTGCAAAGAGGGTCTTATTAGAAGGGCGCGCACTGTGCCGCAGAGTGGCGGCGGTGTCAAAGCGAGCGGCTGAACTGAAATGTAACGGGCAATGGAGAACCGTGTGGCGAGGGGATTTATCCCCGATCGGCTGCGCAGCAGTCGCCAAACCTGACTATGCAATTTCTCTGAACGATTGTGAGGGCGGCTTCGCCCCCCCCATCGGGGATAAATCCCCTCACCACAGGTATCTGATCGCCAGCATGCGGCAATTGGTCATATTGCGCTTGAACAATAAAGAAAGCCGAAACGCGGCCGTTACAGTGCAAAGTCTCAGATATTTATCGAATAAGGACGTCTCCATGTCGCTCAGACAACTTTCCATTCAATGGAAAATCACCCTGCTCGCCGGCCTGTGCCTGGCGGGCATCGTGACCCTGCTGGTGGGTCTTTCGCTGTATCGCATGGAGCACAGCTCCGAGCTGGTGAAGGCTTCGAGCATGGAGATGCTGACCGAGTCGGCCCAGGCGCGCATTGAGTCGCAGGGTGAGGTGCAGGCGGCCGGGATTCGCCAGCAGTTCATGGACGCCTATCAATACGGTCACGGTTTCTCGCGGCAGGTGCTGTTCCTGCGCGAACAGGCCGAGAAGCGCTTCCTCGACGCCTTCGACCTGCGCGAAGACATGACCCGCCAGGTCAAGTCCGCCCTGCAAGCCAACCCGGATCTGCTCGGTCTGTCGCTGGTGTTCGAAGCCAACGCGCTGGATGGCAAGGATGAACTGTTCGCCGGTCAGGCCGAGCTGGGCAGCAACGACAAGGGCCGCTTCGCCCTGTACTGGTCGCAGCCGACGCCCGGCAAAGTCACCTCGATGGCCCTGCCGGAAAGCGACATGGCCGACACCAGCACCGGCCCCAGCGGTCAGGCGGCCAACGCCTGGTTCACCTGCCCGCGCACCACGCTCAAACCGTGCGTGATCGAACCGTACTTCTATGTGATCGACGGTCAGAACGTGCTGATGACCAGCATCGTCTTCCCGCTGATGGTCAACGGCAAAGTCATCGCCTCGCTGTCGGTGGACATCAATCTCAACAGCCTGCAGGCGATCAGCCAGGGCGCGAGCAAAAAACTCTACGACGGCCAGACCGCCGTGAGCATCATCAGCCCCACCGGCCTGCTCGCCGGCTACAGCCCGGACGCCAGCAAGCTGAGCAAGCGTCTGGATGCCGTGGACACCGTCAGCGGCGCTGAACTGCTGCGTCAGCTCGCGGCCAGCAGCAGCGTCAGCAGCCTGCACAGCAACGGCCAGTTGAAAGTGCTGTCGCCGTTCCAGCCGATCCCCGGTGGGCCGTCGTGGGGCGTGTTGCTCGACGTGCCGGAAAAGGTGCTGGTCAGCCGCGCCGAAGCGCTCAAGCAGCAACTGGATGCGAGCAACAACTCCGGCACCCTGATCGAGCTGAGCCTCGGCGTGCTGGCGGCATTGGTCGGCCTGCTGCTGGTGTGGCTGATGGCGCGCAGCGTGACCAAACCGATCCTCGGCGTGGCCCACATGCTCGAAGACATCGCCAGTGGTGAAGGTGATCTGACCCGGCGTCTGGCCTATGACAAGCAGGATGAACTCGGTCAACTGGCTGGCTGGTTCAACAAGTTCCTCGACAAGCTGCAGCCGATCATCGCCGAAGTGAAACGCTCGGTGCAGGACGCACGCAACACCGCCGACCAGTCTTCGGCCATCGCCACCCAGACCAGCGCCGGCATGGAGCAGCAATACCGTCAGGTCGATCAGGTCGCCACCGCCTCCCACGAAATGAGCGCCACCGCGCAGGACGTCGCACGCAGCGCCGCGCAAGCCGCCGAAGCCGCCAAGGACGCCGACCGCGCCACCCGTCAGGGCCTGACCGTGATCGACCGCACCACCGCGAGCATCGACACCCTCGCCGCCGACATGAGCGCGGCGATGGTTCAGGTCGAAGGCCTGGCTGCCAACAGCGAAAAGATCGGCACCGTGCTGGAAACCATCCGCGCCATCGCCGAACAGACCAACCTGCTGGCGCTCAACGCGGCGATCGAGGCCGCTCGCGCCGGTGAAGCCGGGCGTGGTTTTGCCGTGGTCGCCGACGAAGTGCGCAACCTCGCCCGTCGCACCCAAGAGTCGGTGGAAGAAACCCGTCAGGTCATCGAGCAATTGCAGACCGGCACCCAGGATGTGGTCGGGTCGATGGGCAACAGCCATCGTCAGGCGCAGGGCAGTGTCGAACAGGTCGGGCAAGCGGTGACCGCACTGCGCCAGATCGGCGATGCAGTGACGGTGATCAGCGACATGAACCTGCAGATCGCCAGCGCGGCGGAAGAACAGAGCGCGGTGGCCGAGGAGATCAACAACAACGTGGCGACCATTCGTGACGTGACCGAATCGCTGTCCGGACAGGCCAATGAGTCGGCGCGGGTGAGCCAGTCGCTGAACAGCCTGGCGAATCAGCAGCAGAGTCTGATGGATCAGTTCCGGGTCTGAAAACCATCACCGTCCCTGTAGGAGTGAGCCTGCTCGCGATAGCGGTTTGTCAGACACATTGATTTCGAATGTATCGGCGCAATCGCGAGCAGGCTCACTCCTACAGTTCTTTGGCAGGCAGGGGTTAGCGTTTAGGCAACTCGATCACCACCTTCAGCCCGCCCCACTCACTCTCGCCCAGCACCAGCAACCCGCCCCACGTCTCGACAATATCGCGCACAATCCCCAGCCCCAGACCATGCCCGTCAGTCTGCTCATCGAGCCGCGTGCCACGGCTGAACACCTGAGTGCGTTGCTCTTCAGGAATTCCCGGGCCGTCATCTTCAACGCTCAGGGCGTAACCGTCAGTACGTTCGATCACACTCAGGCGCACCTCGGCATCCGCCCATTTGCAGGCGTTGTCCAGCAAGTTGCCGAGCAGTTCCAGCAAGTCCTCGCGGTCCCACGGCAGTTGCAGCCCCGGCGGCGCGACGTAACTCAACGCCAGATGCTCGCCGTGGATCATGTTCAGCGTTGCCAGCAATCCCGGCAGTTCCGCATCGCAATCAAACAGCGCACCGGGCAGCGCATCACCTGACAACCGCGCGCGATTAAGCTCGCGATTGAGCCGCTGTTGCACCTGCTCCAACTGTTCCTTGAGGATCTTGCGCAGCTCCGGGTGGGCATCGAGTTTTTCGCTCGACGCCAGACTCAAAAGCACCGCCAACGGCGTCTTCAGCGCATGTCCCAGATTGCCCAGCGCATTGCGTGAACGCTTGAGGCTGTCCTCGGTGTGCGCCAGCAAATGGTTGATCTGCGCCACCAGCGGCTCCAGCTCGACCGGCACCTGATCGTCCAGTTGCGAGCGCTGGCCCTGCTGCAACTGGGCGATCTGCTCGCGCGCCCGTTCCAGCGGCTTCAACGCGCGACGCACCGTCAGCCGTTGCAGCAGCAGAATCAGCAGCAAACCGGCCAGGCCCAGCCCGAGGCCGATCTGGCGCATGCGCTGGAAACTCTCGCGCACCGGGGTGTAATCCTGGGCGATGCTGATCGAGATCGACTGCCCCAGACGTCGATAGTCCGAGCGCAATACCAGCAACTGCTGACCGTCCGGGCCCAGTTGCAGGTTGCTGTGCAAACCCGGGTGCTCCAGCAGCGGCAGATCCTGATCCCACAGCGAACGCGAGCGCCAGTGGCTGTCGGCAAAATCGATGCGGAAGTAATGCCCGGAAAACGGTCGCTGATAGGCCGGTGACAGATGCCGCTCATCCAGTTGCAAACCTTGCGGGCCACGCACCAGCGCGACCAGCAGGCTTTCGCTGTCGTTGCGCAGACCGGCCTCGAGATAACGCTGCAACCCGACTTCGAACAACCACAGACTGGTTTGCGCCAGCACCAGACCGACGATCACCATCACACTGATCAAGCCCAGGCTCAAACGGCGCTGGATCGACCTCACGAAGCTTGCCCGCCGAACAGGTAACCCTGGCCGCGACGGGTTTCGATCACCGCTTTACCCAGCTTGCGCCGCAGGTGGTTGACGTGAACTTCGAGGACGTTGGAATCGCGCTCGGTTTCGCCGTCGTAGAGGTGCTCGGCGAGGTGGGTTTTCGACAGGATCTGTTCCGGGTGCAGCATGAAATAACGCAGCAGACGGAATTCGGCGGCAGTCAGCTGAATCTCGCTGCCGTCGCGGATCACGCACTGGCGACCTTCATCCAGATGCAGGCCGGCCGCCTTGAGCGTTGGCTGATTGGCCTGGCCCTTGGAGCGGCGCAGCAACGACTGCACCCGCAAATGCAGCTCTTCGGGATGAAACGGTTTGGTCAGGTAATCGTCGGCGCCGGCCTTCAGGCCTTCGATGCGCTCGGCCCAGGAATCGCGGGCGGTGAGGATCAGCACCGGGGTCGACAGGCCACCGGCACGCCATTGCGCCAGCACCTCCAGCCCGGGAACGCCGGGCAGGCCGAGGTCGAGAATGATCAGGTCATAGGGCTCGCTGCTACCCTGATAGACCGCATCGCGTCCGTCCGCCAGCCAGTCCACCGCGTAGCCTTGGCGCTGCAGGCCGGCGATCAGTTCGTCGGCGAGCGGCACGTGGTCTTCCACCAGAAGCAAACGCATCGGTCAATCTTCCTTGTCTTTGAGTAATTGGCCGGTATCGGCTTTCAGGTGCAGCTCGCGCGCCACGCCCTCGACCGTCAGCAGCTCGACTTCATAAACATAAACGTCGTGCTTTTCCTCCAGCTCGACCTCCAGCAGTTTGGCCCCCGGATAGCGATCCAGCGCCTGTTGCAGCACCTGCTCCAGCGGCAGGATCACGCCCTGCTGACGCAGCTTCAGCGCTTCGTCCTGATCGAGGTCGCGGGCCATCGCCGCCGAGCAAACAATTACAAGCGCCAACGCCGTGCGGCTGGTGGCGCGAACATTAACCTTCATTACGTATCCTGATGATCCTTGAGAACCTGCCCAGTGACCGCGTCTAATTCCAGATCCCACTCCAGCCCTTGCGGATCACGCATTTCGACCTGGTAGACATACTTGCCGTACTCCTCTTCCAGCTCGGTTTCGGTGATGGTCGAGCCCGGGTGTCTGGCCAGCGCCGTGGCGTTGAGCTTCTCGAAGGAGACGATAGTACCAGCGTCGCGCAGGCGCAGGGCTTCATCGGGGCCAAGATCGCGGGCGTGGGCGAGGCTGGCGGTCAGGCCGATGATCGAGGCAATGGACAGGGCAGTCAGGGTTTTCATGGGTGTCTCCGTGTTTTTATGTGCAGCTACGGTCGGCACCATAGCGGTGCGAACTTAACTGAAACTGAATTGCCATCATTGCCCCTGACACCAACCTCATTTGCAGATTCATGCAAAACCCTGTGGGAGCGGGCTTGCTCGCGAATGCGGTGGGTCAGCAGTAATGATGGCGACTGATACACCGCTTTCGCGAGCAAGCCCGCTCCCACAGGGTCAAGTAGTGCGCCTATAATCCAAAGCTTGCTAACGATCGAGACCGGTATGACAGCCATCCACATCAAGTTCCCTGCCCTTACCCTCAAGGCCGGCCCACGGGCCATGGCGCGCATTCGTGCCCAAGGCCTGAACGCCGCTGACGTCGGCACCCTGCCCGGTGCGGCCGGCGGGCCGAAGGCATTGGGGATTCAAGGGCTGGATCTGGCGTTGTTCGGTGAGTGGCTGCCGAGCGCGCCGCGTGAGCGCTCGCTGATCGGCGCGTCGGTCGGTTCCTGGCGCTTCGCCAGCGCCTGTCTGCCGGACGCCGCTGAAGGCATCCGCCGCCTCGGTCAGTTGTACGCCGAGCAGAACTTCAACAAAGGCGTGACCATGGCCGAGATCAGCCAGAGCTCGCAGCGCATGCTCAATGACCTGCTCGACGGCCGCGACGCCAGCATCCTCAACAACGCCGACTACCGCCTGAACATCATGGTGGTGAAAAGCCACGGACGCCTGGCCGACGATCATCGTGGCCGCCTCGGTCTGGCGCTGGGCTCGGTGATTGCCGATAACCTGCGCGGTCGCGCGCGGCTGTCGCGGCACTTCGAACGCCTGATCATTCACGACCCGCGCCTTGCCCCGCCGTTGAATGCGCTGAATGACTTTCCGTCGCGCTTCGTCGCCCTCGACGCCGGCAATCTGCGCCAGGCGCTGCTGGCCTCGGGATCGATCCCGATGGTCATGGAAGGCGTGCGCGACCTGCCGGGCGCCGGTACCGGCACGTTCCGCGACGGCGGGCTGCTCGACTATCACCTCGACCTGCCCTACAGCGGCGACGGCATCGTGCTCTATCCGCACTTCACCGACCGGGTGATTCCCGGCTGGTTCGACAAGACCCTGCCGTGGCGCCGTGCCTCGGTGGAGCGCTTGCAGGACGTGCTGTTGCTCGCACCATCGAAGGAATATCTGGCGCGCCTGCCCTACGGCAAACTTCCCGACCGTAACGACTTCAAGCGCTTCATGGGCGATGCGCCGAGTCGGCAGAAATACTGGCACGCGGCGATGGACGAAAGCCGCCGTCTCGGCGACGAGTTTCTCGAACTGGCGGCCAACGGTCGCCTCGCCGAACGCTTGCTGACCCTTTAGTCAGTGTTTTCCCGCATCGCCAAACACAAGCTGGTAAACTCGCCGCCTGCCCGAATCGCTGCGGCGAACGCCACCTGAACAGAGCCGAAAATACTGTGGAAATTTTCAAAGAGTTTACTTTCGAATCCGCCCACCGCCTGCCGCACGTACCGGACGGCCACAAGTGCGGACGCCTGCACGGTCACTCGTTCAAAGTGGCGCTGCACCTGAGCGGCGACCTCGATCCGCACACCGGCTGGATCCGCGACTTCTCGGAGATCAAGGCGATTTTCAAGCCGTTGTACGAGCGTCTGGACCACAACTACCTGAACGACATTCCCGGTCTGGAAAACCCGACCAGCGAAGTCCTGGCCAAATTCATCTGGAATGAAATGAAGCCCCTGCTGCCGGAACTCAGCGCGATCCGCATTCACGAGACCTGCACCAGCGGTTGCATCTATCGCGGTGAATGATCCAACACAATCCCCCCTGTAGGAGTGAGCCTGCTCGCGATAGCGGTTTGTCAGACACATTGATTTCAGATGTGCCGATGCCATCGCGAGCAGGCTCACTCCTACAAAGGATTGATGTTTTGTCAGGAAAATAGAGAACAGCCCCCGAGGCTGTTTTTTTATGCCTGTGCTTTTTGGCTTACCGCGACATCCCCGACATCTGCCCCCCCCACACAGTTCAAAACTGTGGGAGCGGGCTTGCTCGCGAAAGCCGTGTATCAGTCGCCATCTGCATTGGCTGACCGGGCGCATTCGCGAGCAAGCCCGCTCCCACATTGGGCCTGTATGTGTTCTGGTGCACTGCTTTCGCGCCGAAATCCCTGACTCGGCTATACATAATCCGCATAACGGTCTTTGGCACGACCACTGCAACTTGCTTCGCGTCTCCCCAATCCAGCAAGGAACGCCCCATGACGCAGAACGATCCCGGCAACGACTACCCCCTCAGCGAAGTCCCGATGCATGCGCGAAAAGGCCTGGCCTCGACCGCCATGGTGTTGCTTGGTTTCACGTTTTTCACCGCAACCATGTTCGCCGGCGGCAAGCTCGGAGTGGCGTTCAGTTTTGGCGAGATGCTGGCGGTGATCATCGTCGGTAACCTGCTGCTCGGTCTGTATGCGGCAGGCCTCGGTTATATCGCCTTCAAGAGCGGGCTTAATTCGGTGCTGATGGGGCGGTTCTGTTTTGGCGAAGTCGGCAGCAAGCTCAGCGACCTGATCCTCGGTTTCACCCAGATCGGCTGGTACGCCTGGGGCACTGCGACCGCCGCCGTGGTGCTCGGCAAATACTTCGATCTGGAGCAAGGCACGGTGCTCGGCCTGATGGTGCTGTTCGGCCTGGTGTTCTGCGCCACGGCGTATGTCGGTTATCGCGGCCTGGAGATCCTGTCGTACATCGCAGTGCCGGCGATGATGTTGCTGCTGATGCTGTCGATGTGGGTCGCGACGGTAAAAGTCGGTGGCCTCGATGGTTTGCTCAGCGTGGTGCCTACGGGTTCGCTGGACTGGTCGACCGCGATCACGCTGGTGTTCGGCACCTTCGTCAGCGGCGCGACCCAGGCGACCAACTGGACACGCTTCTCGCGCTCGGCACGGGTTGCCGTGCTGGCGAGCCTGATCGGATTTTTCATCGGCAATGGCTTGATGGTGCTGATCGGTGCCTACGGCGCAATCGTCTATCAGCAGCCCGACGTGGTTGAAGTGTTGCTGCTGCAAGGTTTCGCCATGGCCGCAATGGCCATGCTGCTACTGAATATCTGGAGCACCCAGGACAACACCATCTACAACTTCGCCGTCGCCGGCTGCAACCTGCTGCGCACCGGGCGGCGCAAAACCGTGACCCTGGCCGGCGCGGTGATCGGCACCCTGCTCGCCCTGCTGGGCATGTACGACATGCTGGTGCCGTACCTGATTCTGCTCGGTACGGTGATTCCGCCGATTGGCGGGGTGATCATGGCCGACTTTTTCTTCCGCTGGCGCGGGCGCTATCCACGTCTGGCCGACGCACGGCTGCCGGCGTTCAACTGGCCGGGGCTGGGGGCTTACGCGGTCGGCACGCTCACTGCGTTCCACTCGCCCTGGGTCGCGCCGCTGGTAGGGATTGCCGCCGCCGCGCTAACGTATGTCATCGTCACCAGCCTGCTCGGCGCCCGTCGCGCCAGTGCGCCACTACCAGACCTATAAGAAGGATTCGCCTGATGCACATCATCAACGCCCGACTGCGCAACCAGGACGGTTTGCACGAATTGCACCTGGAAGACGGCCTGATCCGCAGCATCGGCCGCCAGACCGAAGCCCCGACCCTCAACCCCGGCGACCTCGACGCCGGCGGCAATCTGGTGGTGCCGCCCTTCGTCGAGCCGCACATCCACCTCGACGCCACGCTGACCGCTGGCGAGCCGCGCTGGAACATGAGCGGCACGCTGTTCGAGGGCATCGAGTGCTGGGGTGAGCGCAAAGTCACCATCACCGAAGAAGACACCAAGACCCGCGCGAAAAAGACCATCCAGGCCCTGGCCGCACACGGCATCCAGCACGTGCGCACCCACGTCGACGTCACCGATCCGCAACTCACCGCGCTCAAGGCGATGCTCGAAGTGCGCGAAGAATCCCGGCACCTGATCGATCTGCAAATCGTCGCGTTCCCCCAGGAAGGCATCGAGTCGTACCGCAACGGTCGCGAGCTGATGGAAGAAGCGATTCGCATGGGCGCCGACGTGGTCGGCGGCATTCCGCATTTCGAGTACACCCGTGATCAGGGCGTCAGTTCAGTGAAGTTTCTGATGGATCTGGCCGAGCGCACCGGGTGCCTGGTCGATGTGCATTGCGACGAGACCGACGACCCGCACTCGCGCTTTCTTGAGGTGCTCGCCGAAGAGGCGCGCAGCCGCGACATGGGTGCGCGGGTCACCGCCAGCCACACCACGGCAATGGGTTCTTACGACAATGCCTACTGCGCCAAACTATTCCGCCTGCTCGGGCATTCCGGGATCAGTTTCGTCTCGTGCCCGACCGAAAGCATTCACCTGCAGGGGCGCTTCGACAACTTCCCGAAACGCCGTGGCGTGACTCGCGTGAATGAATTGCTTGAGGCCGGGATGAACGTGTGTTTCGGCCAGGACTCGATCGTCGATCCTTGGTATCCGCTGGGCAACGGCAACATCCTGCGGGTGCTGGAAGCCGGGTTGCACATCTGCCACATGCTCGGTTACCGCAACCTGCAGAACGCGTTGGATCTGGTCACCGACAACAGTGCCAAGGCCATGCACCTGGGCGAGCGTTATGGCCTGGTAGAGGGGCGCCCGGCGAACCTGCTGATTCTGTCGGCGGACAGCGACTACGAAGTGATCCGCAGCCAGGGCCTGCCGCTGTATTCGATTCGTGGCGGCAAGGTGCTGATGCAGCGGCAGATGCCGGTGGTGGCGTTCAGCGGCGGACAAATCTGAAACTTTTGTCAGGCTGATGGCCTCATCGCTGGCAAGCCAGCTCCCACAGTATCCAGCAGTGAACGCGTGATTTGTGTTCACCATATAACTCTGTGGGAGCTGGCTTGCCAGCGGAGGCGATTGCCGCTTCAGTCGATCAATCGAGCCGTACCAAACAGCCTGACCCGCACCAATTCGCCCTGCTCTTCTTCGAGCAACACCGGCGCCGTCCCGCCCGGCATGACGACGTGCACTTCGCCGCTCGCCACCCAACCCACCGCCCATGCGGCACACGCCACCGCACTGGCGCTGGTGCCGGAGGACGCTGTCGGCCCTTCGCCACGCTCGAATACTCGGGCGACGATGCGCTGCGCTGACTCAAGCGCGGCCCATTGCAGATTGATGCCCGCCGGCCATGGCTGGCCGGCGCCGGTCGGCATCGCGTAGGCGATTCGGGTCAGGCCTTCAGACCAGGGCGATTCGCGCATTTGTGAGTTGCTCGGCAACACGGCAACGTCGGTGAGCAAGGTCACGCAATGCGGATTGCCGATGCGCACGAACTGGCTGTGCTGCCACGCGGGATCGAGCTGTGCCAAGGGTGTTACGTGACTCACCTGACGATCATTGAACTCGCGGCTTTCAACATCTTGAGCGGCCACCGCTGAAGGCCCGAAGCCCGGTTGACCGAGATCCAGCCAGAAGCCGTGAACGCCTTCGACTGCAGCCGGTTTCACCGAAGTTTCCACTGCGTCGCCCTTGTCGTGATGCACTCGCAGCGACGCCCCTTCCGCCGGCATCAGCCCCTGCTCCAGCAACGACTGGGAAAAAATCGTCAGGCCATTGCCGCTGCGCTCGGCCAAGGTGCCGTCGGTATTGACGATCAGCACGTCGAACGGCGCTGCCGACTGAAACGGGCCGATCAACAGACCATCGCTGCGGTGCGATTTGCTCCCCGCCGGACGCTGGCCCTCGGGCCATTCGCAGTACAGCGCAATGGCTGCGCCACTCCATGCCGGTCTCGACACAGCACACTGCGCGGCATCGTTCGGCAGATCGATCCCCGCCTCGCGAAGCGCCTCAGGCGAAACCACCCCGTAAATATTGCCCCGCGCATCGTAGAACTGCGTCATCACCGGCCTCACTCACCTTGTCGAAGCCATCACTGTAAACCGCGATCCCCTGTAGGAGTGAGCCTGCTCTCGATGGCGCAGTATCAGGCGCCCTGGTCATTGCCTGAGCCACCGCCTTCGCGAGCAAGCCCGCTCCCACAGGGTTCTGCACAGAACGGGCATTTGTGAACACCGGTCATCCAATGTGAGAGCGAGCTTGCTCGCGAAAGCGGCGTGTCAGTCGCCATATTCATCGCCTGAACCACCGCAATCGCGGGCAAGCCCGCTCCCACAGGGTTCTGCACAGAACGGGCATTTGTGAACACCGGTCATCCAATGTGGGAGCGAGCTTGCTCGCGAAAGCGGCGTGTCAGTCGCCATATTCATCGCCTGAACCACCGCAATCGCGGGCAAGCCCGCTGCCACAGGGTTCTGCACAGAACGGGCATTTGTGAACACCGGTCATCCAATGTGGGAGCGAGCTTGCTCGCGAAGGCTGCGTATCAGTCGCCATATTCATTGGCTGATATACCGCATTCGCGAGCAAGCTCGCTCCCACAGGTTAGGATGTCGGCTGCACTCCCCCGTGACCTGCGATCGAACCTCGACGCGCTATCACTGTCATTCGGGGACGCGACGTTTTTTGCCAAGGATCGATATGACCAGCCTCAACCCCCAAGACACCTTCGTCCCCGGACGCCTGCAACAGGTGTCCACACGCATCGCTTTTTTCATCGCCGGCCTGGGCATTGCCGCGTGGGCGCCGCTGGTGCCGTACGCCAAGGCCCGCGCCGGACTCGATGAAGGCACGTTGGGCCTTCTGCTGCTGTGCCTGGGGGTCGGCTCGATTCTGGCGATGCCACTGGCGGGGATTCTCGCCACGCGCTTCGGCTGCCGCAAAGTCGCCACCGGCGGCACCCTGCTGATTTGCGCGGCGCTGCCGTTGCTGGCGACAGTGTCGTCGATACCGGCGCTGATCGCCACGCTGTTCATGTTCGGCGCCGGGTTGGGCACGGTGGATTCGACCGTCAACCTGCAAGCGGTGATCGTCGAGCGGGCCAGTGGCAAGAATATGATGTCGGGGTTTCATGGCCTGTTCAGCCTCGGCGGGATTGTCGGCGCGGCCGGTGTCAGCGCCCTCCTCGGCCTCGGCCTGACGCCACTGGCGGCGATGCTGGTGGTGGTGGCGGTGTTGATCGGCGCGCTGGTCAAAGCGGTGCCGCACATGCTGCCGTACGGCAGTGAAAGCTCGGGCCCGGCATTCGCCATTCCCCACGGTATCGTGCTGTTCATCGGCGGGATGTGTTTCATCGTGTTCCTCACCGAAGGCGCGGCGCTCGACTGGAGCGCGGTGTTCCTCGCACAGGAACGCGGGATCGACACGGCGTATGCGGGCTTGGGTTACGCCGCATTTGCCCTGACCATGACGGTGGGACGCCTGCTGGGTGACCGGATCGTGCGCAGTGTCGGGGCTACGCGGATCATTCTGTTTGGCGGGCTGCTGGCAGCGGCAGGCCTGTTTCTGGCGACCTTCGCCCCGAGCTGGGAAGCCGCGCTGCTGGGGTATGCGCTGGTCGGCGCGGGCTGTTCGAACATCGTGCCGGTGCTGTATACGGCGGTGGGCAAGCAGACGGTGATGCCGGAAAGCATTGCGGTGCCGGCAATCACCACGCTGGGTTACGCAGGGATTCTGGCGGGGCCGGCGGTGATCGGTTTTGTCGCGCATGCCAGCAGTTTGAGTTTTGCGTTTGGCTTGATGGCGGTGTTGTTGGTGGCGGTGGCCATCGGCGGCAAGACCTTGAAAGTCTGAACATTGGCGCGGTACCTGTCAGGTTTGACAGTAGACAAGCCCTGCCCCCAATCATAGGGTTGATTTCCAGCTCAGGAGGAAAGGAAATCCGGCATGAACATTGGAACAGGATCAGTTATTGCGCTAATCACTATTCTCCAGGGATGCGCTTCCGTTAATCGATACGACTGGGGCGAAGGCACTGCCAATTTTGCGCCTGCTGAGCGGCTGGCCAATGCCAGCGGGAACTATGCGCATTGGCAAGCCATTGGCCGTGTTGAAGTTGAAGGCGGCATGACCTGCTCCGGCACGCTCATTGACACACGAGAACCCGGTACAGTGTCGCAACCCGCCTACGTACTGACCTCCGGACACTGCACACACCCGGAGATAGCTAATAACGAGATCATCGTCAATCAACCGGCAAAGGGTCGGGTGACGTTCAATTATTTTTTTGACACGCAACCGCAAAGCCATTCCTACAGCGTCAGTCGCATTGTCTGGAGCACGCTACGCGGTCAAGACCTCTCTATCGTTGAACTTCAACAGCCTCTCGAACAGTTGATCAGAGACGGTATCCAGCCGTTGAAATTGGCGCAGACCCCGCTGGTCGCCGAAGACAATATTCTGATCACCGGCGCGCCCATGAGCGGTTTCATTCAGCGCATGGCCTGCAAGCAGGAACACTCGGCAGCGATCATTGAAGGCCCATGGCGTTGGGTCGGACAACCAAGCAACCGTTGCCTCGATGTTGTCAGTGGGCTTTCAGGCTCGCCATTGCTTGCGCGTTACACCAATGAAGTTGTGGGTGTGCTGGGCACCACCACTCGCGGGAGTGAGCGCGATCGCTGCAAAAAAGGCGCGCCCTGCGAAGTCGCGAGGGGACAGGTCGATAAACGCAGCGACACCAACTACGCCTCCACAACCGATGGACTGGGCGCCTGTTTCGCCAAGGGGCATTTCAATCCACGTCTGGGCGGTTGCCCGCTTGGAGAGAACTGGTCGTTTCCTGGTTCGCCGAAAAACAGCGGTTACATTAAGGTCGAGCGCGACGAACATGGACAAGTCGTGCCTTGGCGATGGCTGCAAACGTTCACCACAACCGCGCCTTACTACCGCTATCGCTTTACGCGCACTCTGGACGAATGTCAGAACCTTGATGGCTATAGCCAAGTGCGAACGGCTGCACCGGACGCCGATAATCAATTGAGTCATGAACTTAAAGACGGCTCAGGCTTGTACTTTCTCTGCCTGATTGGCCAACAGCGGCCTACGGACGTACCCAAGCAATGGGCCGGAAGAACACCCAGCGTCTACTGGCGCTGGATGATGGACGCGCCCGCACCGCTGAAGCCTGCCTATAAGGTCGAAGCGGTAGGTGGCGACGAATACGACATCAGGGTATTTCCGGTTTCACCGGATCTGGATCCCGCCCGATTTCAATATAAGTACGGCCAGCCAGGGAGCATCAATTGCAATGACGGGCAGGGATTTCAACGCGTATCACCCTCCACAGGCGTGTTCCATGTTTCCATTGCCAATGGCCGAAAGAACGTCTGCCTCAAAGGCGCAGACCTGGCCGGGAATCCCGGGCCGACCATCGAGTTTCTGATCCCTCAATAGCTTCAGGCTTTTTGTGGCTGAACCGTGTGAAACCGATTCAGCCACAACAGCGCCTTAGAAACCTACACTGGCCTGCACGAAGAACGTACGCGGCGCACCGACATACATCCCCGAATTGTTGTCGCTGGAGCGGGTGAAGTACTGCTTGTCGAAGACGTTTTTCACCCCGGCACCCAGTTTCAGATTCGACACTTGCGGCCCGAAGTCATACCCGCCGCGCACGTTCCAGGTCACGTAACCCGGGATGTCGCCGTACTGCCCGTCGGCCGTGCCTTCGGTGATGTAGTTGCCGTTGAAGCTGCCATCGGCGTTGACCCCGGTGCCCGGCGAGCGTTGTTTCGATTGGGCGAAACCATCGATGTTGTAGGTCCAGCGATTGACGTCGTAACGCAAGCCTACGGTCGCCACCTGCCGCGAATAGAACGGCAGATCACGGCCCTTGAAGCCCGGAATCTCGCCTTCGTAAGTCGCACGGGTGTAGGTGAAACCGGCGTTGGCGGTCAGACCATCGAGACGCGGATCGAGCGCTGCCATGTCGTAGTGCACCGACGCTTCGATGCCCTGGTGCTTGGTCGCGCCGAGGTTGGTCCAGCCGACATCGTTGCTGATGTATTGCAGTTCGTCATCGAAGTCGATGTAGAACAACGTCACTTCCCCACCCCACACGTCATCGTTGTAGCGCGTACCGATCTCGTAAGTCTTGGCTTTTTCCGGCTCCAGGCCGTTGGCGGTCTGGTCGCCCGAGCCGCCCTGGCCGAGCTGGAAATACTGCAGGCTGCCGAACGAGGTTTCGTAGTTGGCGAACAGTTTCCACGCGTCCGACAGGTGATACATCACGCTCAGCGCTGGCAGCGGTTCGTTGCTTTCGATGCTGCGGTTTTTCTCCGGCACGCGTTTGCCTGCGGTGTCGAGCACGGCGCGGTCATGCCAGTCAGTGCTGATGTGTTCGAAGCGAATGCCCGGGGTGATGGTCCAGTTGCCGACGTCGATCTTGTTGTCGACGTACACCGAGTTGGCCTCGGTGCCGCCGGTGCGGTCCTGAAACACATGGCCGTCGGACGTCGGGGTGACCACCGGCTGATTATTGACCAGCGCCAGACGGCTCGACTGTTCGTGCATCGCCTCTTTCAGGTAGCGATAACCGACGCTGACTTCCTGCGTGGTCGGGCCGACGTCAAACACCCGCGACACACGCGGTTCGACACCGAGGGTGTAGTAGGAACGCGGGTACGAGCTGAGGGTTTTCTGGTCGCGGGCGGCGATGGTGCTGCCGCGAAAGCTGTCGGTGTAGTAGGTGAGGATTTCTGCCTGGGTGCGCTCGTCGATCTGCCGGATCCACTTGAACGACACGTCTTTGCGCCGACCGCTGAAGTTGTCGTAATCGCGCACCGAATCATACGGTTTGTCGTCGTACTGCTTCTGCGTCAGGCCGCCGGGCATGTCGGCGCTGGCGTCGTAGTAATGGAAGTTGAGGCTGAAATCGTCCTGATCGGTCGGCGCCCAATGGGTCTTGAGCAGCACGTCGTCGATGTCGTTACCGTTGTTGCGCTCGCGGTAACCGTTGCCATTGACCCCGGAATACAACAGCGCCACGCCCATGCCGTTGTCGGCGGTGCCGCCGAGAAACGCCGTGTCGATGTGCTTCCAGCCGCCGTACCGGGTGGTTTCCAGGGTGGTGCCGATTTCCCCGGTGGCTTTTTCCGGAATGGCGCGGGTGACGAAGTTGATCACCCCGCCGACGTTTTGCGGGCCGTAACGCACGGAACCGGCGCCGCGTACCACGTCGATGCTGTCGAGATTGCCCGAGGAGATCGGCGCCATCGACAGTTGTGGCTGACCGTACGGCGCGAACGCGGCCGGCACGCCATCGATCAGCACCGTGGAGCGTGGCGACAGGCGCGAAGTCAGGCCACGCACGCCGACGTTCAGCGCGATGTCGCTGCCGCCGGTGCCGTTGGAGTCCTGCACCTGTACGCCCGGCACGCGCTTGAGCACGTCACTGACGTTCATCGCGCCCTGCTCGACCATGGCTTCGCGGCGGATCACCGTGCGTGCGCCCGGGTGGTTCTGCACCACGGCGGCATCGGCGTCGCCGAGCCAGTCGCCGACCACTTTGATGTCGGTCACGCCCAGTTCCAGTGGGCCATTGCTGGCGGCAGTTGCGGCCGGGGCCAGGGTCACCGAGCCTTCGTTGATCTGATAGTCCAGGCCGCTGCCCTGCAACAATTGGCGCAACGCCTGCTCGGGAGAAATGTCGCCATCGACCGCCGGAGCCTGTTTGCCGGCGACCAGATCCGGGCTGAAAAACACCTGCAGCGAGGTTTGCTGGCCCAGCTCGCTCAGGGCCTGGCCCAACGGCTGGGCGCGGATGTGAATGGCCTCGGCGGCATAGGCCAGCGGCATCGCAGCATTGACCGCCAGCGTCAGGGCCAGCGGTAACCAAGGGGATTTTTTGTTGTTGGTTGAGGTGTTTTTCACGTCGAACGTAGTCCTGTGGAGCGCAAGAGTGTGCGTCTGTTAATGCAAACCAGTTGCAGTTGAACAGGAAGACGATGAACTCGAAAAAAACCTGAATGTTATTTTGAAATTATTTCCTGACTGCCATCGGCCAGGGTGCGAACGGCCACCGGCAGGATGTTTGGCAGGGCCTTGAGCAAGGCGTCGGTGTTGTCGGTTTTGAACACGCTGGTCAGGCGCAGACTGGCCACGGCGGGGTTGCTGACCGTCAGTGGCTTGTCGCGATAACGCGAAACTTCCGCCGCCACTTCGCCGAGGCTGGCGTTGTTGAACACCAGTTTGCCGCTGCGCCACGCCGTCAGTTCCGCAGGCTTGACCGCGTAGGCGGCAGCGACTTTGCCTTCGGCATCGACATGGGTGCCGAGGCCGGCGGTCAGGTTGATGAATTGGTCGTCCAGCGCATTGCGCCCCTGCACCTTGACCGTGCCCTGTTCCACCGCGATCCGGGTTTGCGTGACATCGCGGCGCACATCGAAACGCGTGCCGGTGACCGTGACCTTGCCACTGCCGGCCTCGACCACGAACGGCCGCGCCGTGTCGTGCTGAACGCTGAACATCGCCTCGCCTTCACTCAATTCGATCAGCCGCCGATCCTTCTCAAAACGCACCTGCAGACGGCTGCGGCTGTTCAGGTCGATCACCGATCCGTCCGGCAGCGCCACATGCTTGCGCTCACCCAGCGCCGTCGCGAACTCGGCGCTGTAGCCGTCGGGGTGATTCAGACCGCTGAACAGACCGAGGCCGAGCGCCACCGCCAGCACACTGGCGGCCACGGCATAGCGCAGCAGCGGGCGACGTTCGCGACGGGCTGGCGGGGTTTCGACGAGGGACTTGAGACGTGGCGCCGGCAGCAGATCGGCCGCCGTCCACAGGCCTTGCAGCAACTGGAATTCGTCACGGTGTTGCGGATGCTGGTTCAGCCATACGTCGAAGCGCTGCTGTTCGTCGGCACTGATCAGCGGTTCCTGCAAACGCACAAACCAGCGTGCCGCCTCATCGCGCACCGTTGTTTGCCCGCACGCGCAATCACGGGTATCCATCATGGAATGTCCTGTCGGGCTGGGGATGAAACGCGGCGGCCGCTCATGACTGCATGCCGTCGAGACGATCGCGCAAGTGGCGCAGGGTGCGGATCATATACTTTTCGACCATATTTCTGGACAGCCCCAGGCGCTCAGCGATTTCCGCCTGGGTCAGCCCTTCGATCTTCTGCCAGACGAAAATCTTCCGGCAGTTGAGCGGCAGCTCCTGCAGCGCCCGTTCGATGGAGTCGGCCAGCTGGATCGCCTGCATGTAATGCTCCGGGTCCCCGGTTGACGACACACTGTGATCGATCGCCTGCGACTCCATGGCTTCCCGCCGATCCTCACGCCGATAACCATCGACCGCGATGTTGCGTGCGGTCTGGTGCAGATACGCCCGTGGCTGCTGCACCGCTGCCGAATCGGATTCGAGCACCCGCACAAAGGTGTCGTGCGCCAGATCCTCGGCCTGCGCGCGGTTGCGCAGACGCCGGGTCCAGGTGCCGATCAACTCTTCGTAATGCTCGAAAAAGCCGGGTCTGCGGGGCAGCATGGGGTTCATGACAGCGTGCTGGGGAAAGAGGCGTGAATAGTAATGCTTCCTATTAAGGCCGGCAATTCATTCCTTGGAGACCCGATCCGCCGTTCATCTCCAGGTCATCGTGCTTTTGCAATCACCTCACTCATGTATTGATGCAGATCGCGAAAATCCTGAACGCTCCAGGCGTGCGGCGCGATCTTCACGCCGTTGTCCTGCAAGGTTTTTGGAATCAGGTTTCCATTGGGACGAAGGATGATCGAGGACACGATGACGCCCGGATAATCCTTAAGGCGTTTCTTGAAGGTGGCTGTTGTCAGGTCAGGCGTTGGCGGATTGCTTTTTTTGGCCAATGGCCCGGTTGCCTTGATATCGGCGCCGTGGCACACAGCACAGCGCTGGACATAAAGATTTTTGCCGTTGGCATTTTCCGCAACGGACAGGGAGGTCTGAATGACTGATAACAAAGCGAATAAGGTGACGAGGGTTGTTTTCATTTTTATAGAGCAGAGGCTGAAACGGACGACGCACAGCTAAGCACACATCAGGAAGCCAATTTCCACGTATCGAGAAATTGCCGGGCAGCGACCCACGTCGTCGAGTTTTTCGCAGCCGTCCCGCCTATTGTGTAAAATGCCGCCCGGGTGCCACCGCAACAACGCGGCAGGGCAGGTTTAATTCAGCGCAGGTCGGGCCGCCGCGCGGAGTTGCTGTGCCTATGAGCCACGATCCGTCACGCCTGCAGGCTGCCCGTCAGGAGTCGCCTTCTGCCCTGGCCTTTCTCTCGCGATTTTTCGCCGCCGAGTCCGCCGGTGGCCTGATTCTGATGGCCGCTGCCCTGGCCGCGCTGCTGGTCGCCAACTCGCCTTGGGCGGCCACGTATTTCTTGACCTTGCACATCAAGATCGCCGGTCTGTCGATCGAGCATTGGGTGAATGATGGCCTGATGGCGATCTTCTTCATGCTGGTGGGCCTGGAGATCAAGCGCGAAATGCTCGCCGGTCAGTTGTCGACCTGGGGTCAGCGCGCGCTGCCGGGCTTCGCCGCGCTGGGCGGGATGCTGGTCCCGGCCCTGATCTACGTCGCGATCAACTGGGGCAATCCGCAGACCCTGAGCGGTTGGGCGATCCCCGCCGCCACCGACATTGCTTTCGCCTTGGGCGTGCTGTCGCTGCTGGGCAAACGAGTGCCCGTCTCGTTGAAAATCTTCCTCTCGGCGCTGGCCATCCTCGATGACCTGGGCGCAGTGGTGATCATCGCGATTTTCTACACCAGCGGCCTGTCGGTGAGCATGCTGCTGGCCTCGTTGGCGGTGATTGCACTGCTGGTAATCCTCAACCGCTGCGGTGTCAGAAAGCTTTGGCCATACCTGATCGCCGGCGCCTTCCTGTGGTTCTTCATGCTGCAATCGGGGATCCACGCGACCCTCGCCGGGGTGATTCTGGCCCTGTGCATTCCGCTGGGAAATCCCGAAGACGAGCACAACTCGCCGCTGCTCTACCTCGAAGAAAAAATGCATCCGTGGGTGGCGTTCGCCGTGGTGCCGATTTTCGGCTTCGCCAACGCGGGTGTGTCGCTGACCGGCATTTCTCCGAGCAACCTGCTTGAGCCGGTGCCGCTGGGCGTCGCGCTGGGGCTGTTGTTCGGCAAGCAGATCGGCATCCTCGGCCTCGGCGCCCTGGCGATTCGCAGCGGCCTGGCGCAACTGCCGCAAGGCGCGAACTGGCTGCAACTGTACGGCGTCGCCCTGCTCTGCGGGATCGGCTTCACCATGAGCCTGTTCATTGGCGCACTGGCCTTCCCGGGCGCGCCGCATCTGGTCGACTCGGTGAAGGTGGGTGTGTTGCTGGGTTCGATTTTGTCCGCGCTGCTGGCGGTGGTCGTGCTGATGAGTGCGGGTAAGGCGAAGGCTTCGAGCTGACCGCCAGATCGGGTCGAGACAGAAAACCAATGTGGGAGCGGGCTTGCTCGCGAAAGCGTCAATTCAGTCAGCTAATTTATCGACTGAACCACCGCCTTCGCGAGCAAGCCCGCTCCCACAGTTTTTACAGCGGTGCTGCTCAGCCTTTTTCGTCGATCCCGGCCTGTAGGGTCTGGCTGTCCAGATTGCCGCTCAGGGTCACCGGACCGACTTTCAGATTGCCGTTATCGAACGACACCTTCGGTGCGTTCTCCTCGGTTTTCTGCGGCAGATCCAGTCCGGCTTTTACCCCGTAGTTACGGTTGACCAGATCGCTGCTACTGACCTTCGAACCGCCCAGATCCACCTTGCCCTCAGGCGATGAAATCCGCGCGCCAGTCAGCTGCGTTGCGCCGCCCACCGCAAGATTCACGCCCTGATTGCCACTGATGCCGGACGCCTGCGCCACGCTGTCCTTGTGCGCGTATTCGCCCTGCGCTTTCAACGTTGGTTTGTAGTCAGTGCCGGCGAGCTTTTCCTTGTCGCTCGGTGGATTTTTCTTCGCCGTCAGGCCCAGATCAACATCGACCTTGGCCTGCGTCTTCGAGTCCTGACGGCTTTCGACGGTCAGATTACCGGCAACCTTGCCGCCGACAGTGTTCGCGTCGATCCGCGCGCCAGACAGTTGTGCATCGCCTGCGCTATTGAGTACCACGCTGTCAGCCTTGATCTGGCTGTTTTGCTGGGTGGTGCCTTGCAGGTAATCGACGCCGACCTTGGCCCCGGCGTTGAAGCCGTGGTCACTGCTGGCCTTTTCATCGGCTGCGGTCGGGGTCTTGCTGCTCAGGTTGCCGCCGGCATTCAGCGCGACGTTCCAGTTGTTGCGGCTCTCGGTGGACTGCGCCGATTCCTGAACCAAACCGCCCTTCTGCGCATCGATGCTGACGTTCGGCGCGCTGACTTGCGTGCCTTGCAGGTGCACCGCGTCACCGCTCAAGGCGACGTTGCTCTGGCTGTTGAGCTGGCCACCGGTCAGGGTTTGCGAGTTTTCGTTGACCCGACCAATGTTGAAGTTACCGCTCAGATTACCGCCCTGATCGCGACTCTTCTCGCTGCTGGATTTGCTGCCGCCGCCCTTCAAGCCGCCGCCGAGATTGCTGCCAGTCGCGGTGTGGGTATCAACGGCCGCTTGCAGATCGAGTTTGCCGTCAGCGTGCAGCTCAATGCCGCCGACGCTGTCGATCTGCGTGCCTTGCTGAACCTGATTGCCACCGCTGCTCAGTTGCACCGGGCCGTTGCCGCTGATGCTCGCCACGTGAGCCTGGGTGTCATTGGTCTGCTTGCCGGTGTGATCAAGCTGGAAGCCAGCGCCGAGGTCGACGTTGGTGCCGTCGGTGCCCGGCAAGGTGCCGACCGTCAGCGAGCCGTTGCCGCGCAGGCTGGAGTCGCTGCTGCTCTGGCGGTCGGTAGCCTGATTCAGCGCCAGATCGCCGCCGGTCTTGATGTTCACACCGCCCTGCCCGCCGTCGAAACGGCTGCCAGCGAACTGCGCATCACCGCCCACCTTGATGTTCACGCCTTGGCTGCCGGCAAAACCGCCGACCACTGCGGTGCTGCTGTCCTTGCTGCTGTAGCTGTTGCCACCCGCGCCGCTGCCGGCGACGTTCACGTCCTCGCCGGTCTTGGTGTAGACGCGCACGTCGACCTTGGCGTCCACCGAGTTATCGGTGCTGCTGTGAGTGTTGCTCGCGGCATCGGCAACCAGTTTGTCAGCGCTGATGTTGACCATGCCGTTGCTCGCACTGTACTGGGTGCCCTGGTCGTGCAGGTTGCCGGCGGTTTTCACGTCGACACTGCCGCCGTCGAAACGGCTGACCACAGCGTTGCTGCTCTGCTCGGTCTTGTCGGCGCTGCCGTGACCGATCGCCACGTCGAGGCCGACGTTCGGCTGGCCGAGATTGCTCAGGGCTTCCTTGTCCGGCACCTTGCCGTTGAGCACATCCTTGACCGCACCGGCAATCGGGCGGGCGATGTCCTTGTACTCGACGTTGGCGCCGATGTCCGCCGACCACTTGCTCTGGTTGTGAGTGCTGCTTTCGGTGTTGCTGGCGGCGCGGTTGTCGACCTCGTTGGCCGCGACGTTCAGACCGTTGCCAGCCTTGACCTGCGCGCCTTCGGTCAGCAGTTTGTCGGCATTGATGTTCAGGCTGCCGCTGCTTTGCACGTGGGTGGTTTGCGCGGTGGTTTTGCCGCTGCTGTCTTGCGTGGTGCTGTGGGCAAAGTCGACGCCACTGCCAGCGCGGTCGAGGCCGCCGGTGTAGTAGAAACCACCGCCGGTGCTGGAGGTGTCGGATGAGGTTTTGTGGCTGTCCTGTTCGGCCAGCAACGACACGTTCTTGCCGCTCAGCGTGGTGTCGCCGGCCGTGGATTTGACTTCACCGCCCTTGATTGTCAGATCGCCGCCGGCCTTCACTTGCACGGTGGTGCCGCTGAGACTGGAGCCTTGCTGGTTGACGTCGTTACGGGTGACGGTCTGCTGCTTGTCTTCGTAGTGCACCCCGGCGCGGTATTGCTCCGGCGTTTGCTCTTTGGCGTAGGCATCGAAGCCACGGGTCTCGGTGGTCGAGCTGCTGTCGTGGCTGTTCTGCGTGGAATGCACGTTCACATCACCCGCTGCGTCCGCCGTCAGCACGCCACCAGCCTTGACCGTAGAGCCGGCCACTTCGATGTCCTTGGCGCTTTTGAGCTTGAGATTGCTGTCGGAAACCAGCTCGCTGCGCACCGTGGTGCTGTCCCTGGAATTCTGCCGCGACTCGTCCTTGGTGATACCGAAGAATTTGCTGTCCTTGTCGTGGTTGTTGCTGTGCGAAGTGTCCTGCACACCATCGATCACCAGCGAACCCTGATCGCTGATCACGCTGGCCTCGGTGCCGCCACGGACCTGGCTGCCGCTGATGCGCACGTCGTCAGCCTTGACGATCAGTTTGCCGGCCGCATTGATTTTGCTGCCCTGATGCCGGGTCTGGCCCTTGTCGGCATCACCGGTCTTGCCGAAGAATCCGCCGCCAACCAGGTCGCCGGAGTAACTGTTGTTATTACTGCGACTGGTGCGCGTGGCGGTGGTGACGTCCACTTGCTTGCCCGCCAGTTTCACATCGCCGGCACTGTTCAGTTCGGCACCTTCGGCGCGCAGCAACGCGGCGGTTTGCAGAGCGATATTGCCGCCCTTCAACTGACTGCCGATGCTGCGCTGTTCTTCGCTGCTGTTGTTCCAGTCGGCCTTCCACAGATGCTTGCGATGGTTGCCCTGATCAGTCTGGGTGTGGCTTTCGGTGGCCGCGGTCAGGCGCAGATCGCCGCCACTCTGCACATCGAGATTTTTCGCCGCTTCAACCTTGGCCGCTTTGAGTTCGGTGTCTTTGCCGGAGGTCAGCTTGACGTCGCGGCTGGCGACGATCTGGCTGCCGTGCTGGCGAGTTTCACTGTCGGTCTGGGTCCGGTCGTAGGTTTCCCAAGTGATGCCGATGGTGCTGTTGCTCCAGTTCTCGCGTTTTTCCTGAAGCTTGCGGCTTTCTACGGTGCTCAGGGTCAGGTTGCGCTTGGCATTGACGTTGACGTCGCGACCACTGACATCGGTGGCGGCCAGCGTCAGGTCGTTGCCGCTGTGCAGGCCGACATCCCCCTGACTGCTGCGAATGCTGGCACGCGTCACTTCGAGGCTGTTGGGGATGGCTTCACCGCTGACGCTGAGATCGCCAGCGGAACGGATCTGCACGCCGTCACGCCCGGCCACTTGCACCGCCCCCACACGCACGCCCGCGCCTTCGGCGGTGCTGACGATGTTGATGCGCCCGGCCTGCATCGCGCCGAACAGGCTGGCGTCGATGCGCTGATCCTGGGTATTGCCCGCCGGGTCCACGGCTTTGACCTGACCGCTGGCGTAATCGACCTGATTGCGCCCGACGGTGAGGTTCAACTGATCGCGGGCATCGATGCGGCCCTGGCTGTCGATACGCGGGGCGATCAGATTGACCGAACCCTCGGCGTTACGCAGGCCGCCACTCTGGATCTGCAACTGACCGCTGGCGTCGCGGGTGTTCAAGGCTTGCAGTTTGCCGTCGTTCAACTCCGGACGACCGACCAGCAGACTGGCGTTAGGCGTGTTGATGAAACTGCCGCCGTTCACCGAAATGCCGTTGGGGTTGGCCAGCACGTAATCGGCGGCGCGGCCGAAGATTTCCTGGGCGCCGTTGATGGCCGAAGGGTTGCGGCTGATCACCTCGTTGAGGATCACGCTCGCCGCCTGGCCCTGCAGTTGCGGGTTGGCTGCCAGTTGCCCGGCGAGCTGCGATTGCCCGGCCTGCAAGGCGTTGTTCAGCACCAAGCCCTGACGGTCGACGTTGTAGTCGAGGAACTGGTTGTGCGACAGGCCCGAGCCGTTGGGCGCGACGATGTTGACGATGGGCACGCCGCCCTGGGTCTGCAGTTGCGCGGTGCCGCCGGGGCCGGGAGCGACCACCACACCGCCGGCGATGGCGCTGGGCAGGTGCACGGCGAAGAACAGGCTGGCGATCGCCCAGCGCAGTTTGCCCCGAGGAGAAAGATGGAATGCAAAGGTGTGTGCTGGCATAAAAACGTCTCCATGTAAGTACGGCATCACGGCACGCGATTTGGTCTTGGCCGTGGCTGTCGCGCTCAGATCCGACGGCGGTTTGTTCACTGCTTGATGAGTCTCGCTGGTGCTCATATCTGCAACCCCACGCGCATCAGCCAGGTCTCTGGCTCGTGCTGCAAACCGCTGGGGGTGTTGAGGGCGCGTTGGTAATCGACGTCCACTTGCAGATTCTTCCAGCCCAGATTCAGCCCGACGCTGGCGCCGCTCAGGCGCTGGCCCTGGGCGCCGTGGTCGGCCTTGAGCCAGCCGTTGTCCAGGCCCACCCGCGGGGTGATCTGCACCGGCCAATCGCTACGCAGCGGCAGACGCAAGGTGTTGCGCCAGATCGCGCCGCTGGCGCCGGATGCGCTGCTGACCCGATAGCCGCGCACCGCCGAATCATCGGTGCCGAGCAACTGTTCGATGGCCGGTAACGGGTCGGGGCTGTATTGCAGATTGAGCTGGCTCTGCCACTGCCACGCTTGCGCGCCGAACTGGCCGTTGCGCCATTGGCTGAGGCCAGCGCGGTACTTGCGAAACTGCGCTTTGGGCAAATTGTTGACCGCATGATTGGCGTCGTCATCAGCGCCCAGCCAGCGCAGGCCTTGCGAATAGGTGAAGTCGAGGTTCCACACCGCACGGTCGAGCCAGAACAGATTGAGTCCGGCTTCGGCCACGGTCAGGGTCGGGCTTTGAATGCCCAGACGGACATTTTCCAGATAGCTGTCGACGTCCTTGTGTGCCAGTTGCAGGTTTGCGCTGAGCTGACGGCTCTGGTCGCGCCACAACACGCGGTCGGCGCGCAGGCTCAGTTGATCGGTGAGGCCGGTGCTGTACAAGGTCGCACTCGGCAGCTTGAACGGCGCGCGGTATTCGGCGTGGCTGGCGAACGCGCTGTAGGTCCAGTAGCCGTAGGGAATCGCGTAATACAGGCTGGCGTTGCGACTGTAGCGGTCGCCCTGATTCAACGTGTCGCTGGCACTGAGGCTCAACAGATCGTTGAGTTGCAGCGGGCTGTCGAAGTTCAGGCTGACGCTGTCGCGATCACGCCCGGTGCTGGCGCTGCCAAGGTTGTCCATGCCCAGGCCCAACGCCCAGCGCGACTGCCCGGAGGTGCGCGAGCGCAGGATGATTCGCGACGCGCCGGGCTGGCTGCCGGGGGCGATGTCGGCGGTCAGGTCGATCGAGCGCAAGCGGTTCAATTGATCCAGGCCCTGCTCCAGATCGCGCAGGTTCAGCGGCTGGCCGAGCATATGCGGGAACGCGCCGCCCAGCGAAACGGGGAGGCTCTGATCGGCCAGTTCGATGGACTCGATGTAGCCCTCGTCGATCATGATGTCCAGCGACTGCCCCGCCGCCGGCGCGCTCAACAGGTACGGGCGGCTGGCGATGTAGCCCTGCTCGACGTAGCTCGCGGTGATGGTCGCCAGCAGATGGTTGATCTGGCCGACGCCCATGCACGGCGCCAGCAGCGGTTTGATCCGGGCGTTGAGCTTGGCGCTGTCGATCAGCGTGACGCCACCGATACGCGTGCCACTTAGCGGCCAGCAGCGCTCATCGGGGGTGACGGTTTGCGGGATCGCCGGGGTGACCGGTGCCGGGCCGAACGCACCGCGCTCCAGTTGGCGCTTGCGTTGTTCCATTTGCAGTTGTTGCAGATCGCGCTGTTGCTGTTGCTGCTGGCGCAGCACTTCCTGGCCCGGCGCAACAGGATCAGCCGCTTGAATCGAGGAGGCACACACACTCAACACAAAGGCCGACAACAGCGGGCAAAGCGTGGAACGACGACGGAAAACAGCGCAAAGCAAATACGGCACGCAACATCCTTGCAATCATAAAGTAGCGTAATGCCACCTCATCAATGCGAGTGATAGTCAGAGCCTTCCTACACAAATGCAAGACGCTTCCTACAACGCTTACATTTCTTAAACATTTGATTTTGCTGTGTTCAACGTCAGTCCCTCAGGGGTTCCCCGAGGGCTTTCATCGAGTTCTCGAAGATTTGGCCCCGTATTACGGGCGCTGTCGTTTGTCGAAACCGCTCCAAACCCCGAGGCCGGATAAGCAACTGACGATTGGCACAAAAACATAATTGTCACAAAATATTACTTGCGTCATATTACACCCGTAATAACAGTCCGTTTCTGCAGGATTACGCAATGACCAGCATGCCCACCCTTGAGCCAGACCTGTCTGCCCCGGTCACCCCCGCCAAACCGCCACTGCGCAAACGCCTGCTGCTGACCGGCTCTGGCCTGGTCGCGCTGGTCGTGGTCGGCGTTTACGCCAGTCATTGGTGGGGCACCGGGCGTTTTCTTGAAGAGACTGACGATGCCTACATCGGTGGCGACGTGACGGTGATCGGGCCGAAGGTCGCCGGTTACATCGAAGAAGTGCTGGTCAGCGACAACCAATCGGTCAAGGCCGGCGACGTGCTGATCCGCCTCGACGCACGTGACTATCGCGCCAGCCTCGCCAAAGCCGAGGGCGCCGTTGCCGCCGAGGAGGCGCTGCTGGCCAACCTCGACGCCACTGAACAACTGCAGCAAGCGGTGATCGGCCAAGCCCGCGCCGGCATCGATGCCGCCGGTGCCGAAACCGCCCGCTCGCGGGATGACAATGCGCGTTACAAACGTCTGGTCAGCACCAATGCCGTGTCGGTGGAAAG
The DNA here is from genome assembly GCF_004526365.1 of Pseudomonas sp. S150. NCBI lineage: Bacteria > Pseudomonadati > Pseudomonadota > Gammaproteobacteria > Pseudomonadales > Pseudomonadaceae > Pseudomonas > Pseudomonas sp. S150. The sequence goes on along the minus strand of NZ_CP038207.1, from coordinate 2,740,779 downwards.
TGCCCAGCGTGCCGACGCGACTTTCAAGACCGCGCAAGCCCTGAGCGCTCGCGCCCAGGCTGAATTGCTCGCCGCCCAGCGCCAACTGGCGGTGATCGACACCCAGAAACAACAGGCCCGCGCCGCCCTGCAACAAGCCCGCGCCGAGCGTGATCTGGCGCAATTGAATCTCGGCTACACCGAGCTGCGCGCGCCGGTTGACGGCGTGATCGGCAACCGCCGCGCGCGGGTCGGCGCCTATGCCCAGGCGGGTTCGCAACAGCTGTCGGTGGTGCCGGCCAGCGGTCTGTGGGTCGATGCCAATTTCAAGGAGGATCAACTGGCGCGGATGAAACCCGGGCAACGGGTGAGCATCCGTGCCGACGTGCTCTCCGGCCAAGAATTCCACGGCCGCCTCGACAGCCTCGCCCCGGCTACCGGCTCGCAATTCAGCGTGCTTCCGCCGGAGAACGCCACCGGTAACTTCACCAAAATCGTCCAGCGGGTTCCGGTGCGAATCCTCCTCGATCCAGCCGACGGCGTACTCGGGCATCTGCGGCCGGGGCTGTCGGTGACCGCTGAAGTCGACACCCGCGCACAAGCCGAAACCAGCGGCGTGGCTATCGCGCCATGAGCACCGCCCTCGCCGCCCCGGCGCAACCGTTCAACGCCGCCGACATGGCCACTGCGACCAAAGTGTTCGCCTTCGCCACGATGTGCATCGGCATGTTCATCGCGCTGCTGGACATCCAGATCGTCTCAGCCTCGCTGCGCGACATCGGCGGTGGGCTCTCGGCCGGCACCGACGAAACCGCCTGGGTGCAGACCAGTTACCTGATCGCCGAAATCATTGTGATCCCGCTGTCGGGCTGGCTGTCGCGGGTGTTCTCCACACGCTGGCTGTTCTGCGCCTCGGCGGTCGGCTTCACCCTGGCCAGTCTGCTTTGCGGCGTGGCCTGGAACATCCAGAGCATGATCGCCTTTCGTGCACTGCAAGGCTTTCTCGGCGGCTCGATGATTCCGCTGGTGTTCACCACCGCGTTCTTTTTCTTCAGCGGCAAACAACGGGTGATTGCCGCCGCAACCATCGGTGCGGTGGCGTCTCTGGCGCCGACGTTGGGGCCGGTGATCGGCGGCTGGATCACCGACATTTCATCGTGGCACTGGCTGTTCTACATCAACCTGGTGCCGGGGATTTTTGTCGCGGTGGCCGTGCCGATGCTGGTGAAGATCGACCAGCCGGAACTGGCGCTGCTCAAGGGCGCGGACTACCTGAGCATGGTGTTTCTCGCGCTGTTTCTCGGCTGCCTGGAATACACCCTCGAAGAAGGCCCGCGCTGGAACTGGTTCAGCGATCAAACGATTCTGACCACGGCATGGATCAGCGGTCTGGCGGGGCTGGCCTTTATCGGGCGCACCTTGCACGTGGCCAATCCGATCGTCGATCTGCGCGCGCTCAAGGATCGAAACTTTGCCTTGGGCTGCTTCTTTTCCTTTGTCACCGGGATTGGTCTGTTCGCAACGATTTACCTGACGCCGCTGTTTCTCGGCCGGGTGCGTGGTTACAGCGCGCTGGACATTGGTCTGGCGGTTTTTTCCACCGGGGTGTTCCAGATCATGGCGATTCCGCTGTATGCCTTTCTCGCCAATCGCATGGATCTGCGCTGGATCATGATGATCGGCCTGGGCCTGTTTGCCGTGTCGATGTGGGAGTTCAGTCCGATCACCCATGACTGGGGTTCCGGCCAGTTGATGCTACCGCAAGCGCTGCGCGGGATCGCCCAGCAACTGGCGGTGCCGCCGGCGGTGACGCTGACCTTGGGGGGCTTGGCACCGGCGCGCTTGAAGCACGCTTCGGGGCTGTTCAACCTGATGCGCAATCTGGGCGGAGCGATCGGCATTGCTGCGTGCGCGACCATTCTCAATGACCGCACCAACCTGCACTTCACCCGCTTGGCCGAGCATTTGAACAGCAGCAACGAGGCGATGAATCAGTGGCTGGCGCAGGTCGGTGGCAACCTGGCGACACTGGGTCAGAGTGGTGACGTCGGCGTCACCGCAGGCCTGCGTCAACTGTGGCTGCTGACCTACCGCGAGGCGCAGACCCAGACCTACGGCGATACCTTTTTGATGATCATGCTGTGCTTCATCATTGCCACGGCGATGGTGCCCTTGATGCGCAAGGTGCAACCACCGGCCGCGCCGAGTGCGGATGCGCATTGATCACCCTTCTGAAGTTTTGCACTTTTCACTGTGGGAGCGGGCTTGCTCCGGGCGGCGATCCGACGAAGGCGGTGTGTCAGATAACCACTAAAGTGACTGACACGACGCCTTCGCGAGCAAGCCCGCTCCCACAGTTTTCGACCGTGAACTGTCAGAGCTGTGGGGTTTTGCGGAAGCCCACCGCCAGACGGTTCCAGCTGTTGATGGTGCTGATTGCCACGCTCAGGTCGACCATTTCCTTGGGCGTGAATTGCGCCGCGACGATGTCGTAGTCTTCGTCCGGGGCGTGGGTCAGGCTCAGTTGGGTCAGCGATTCGGTCCACAGCAGCGCAGCGCGTTCGCGCTCGGTGAAGAACGGCGCTTCACGCCACGCGGTGACGGCGAACAGTCGACGCGGGGTTTCGCCGCCCTTGATCGCGTCAGCGGTGTGCATGTCGATGCAGAAGGCGCAGCCGTTGATCTGCGAAGCGCGCAGCTTGACCAGTTCGACCAGGGTCTTTTCCAGCGGCAGTTTCGAGACCGCGGTTTCCAGGGCGATCATCGCTTTCAGGGCGTCTGGGGAGGCGGTGTAGAAATCGGTACGAGCTTTCATGATTGAGTTTCCGGGGCCAGTGAATGTGTGACTAAGGTAGTCCCGCACTTGCCCCGGACAAATAGCCAATCTCCCGGAAGACGAGTAGACCACCCTGTCACACCCGATTGCGCAACCAGTGCAGGAACCCGGTTTTCGCCACCACGGTCGGCACGTCCTGGGTCAGGCTCTGGGCCTTGTGCAGGCGATAATCGAGCAAGGCCTTCATCGCCTCATTGATGTCGTGTCGGGCATCCAGGCACGGCTTCAGGTAGGTCTTCTCGATGCGGTACAGCGCACAGAAGGTTTTCGCCGCAAAGGTCGCCGGCACCGACGAATCGGAGAGGATGCCGGCCTCGCCGATCACCTCCCCCGGCCCCATGCGCCCGGATTCGAACGGGCTGCCATGGCGAGTCAAGGTCACGCTGACCACGCCCGATTCGATGATGAACAAATGATCGCTGACCTCCCCGGCGTCGAGGATCGTCTCGCCGGCACGGAAGGTTTGCAGGGTCATGTTCTGGCTGAAGGTGTCTTTCTCTTCCTGGCGCAGCGTGGAGAAAATCGGCGAACTGTCGAGCAGCGCCCGCGGCCGCGAGAGGTTGCCGGCGACGATCGGTTCGACACTCGACAACAGATTGATCCCGGATGCCTGCAGATGCCGGTAAGCCAGATCGAACAGCTGATTGCGCACTGAGCGCTTCTGATCCATCGACGAGACAAAACCGCTGATTTCATATTCCGCGCCGGCGCTGCTGGAGCTTTTCAGCGCGACACTTGGCGAGGGATTGTCCAGCAGCGGGCGGCAGCCCTGCATCGCCCGCTCCAGCGCATCGATCACCGTATTGGGCCGGGCATGCGGGCTGACCTGGACACTGACGGCCACCCCGAACATGTTGCTCGGACGGCTGAAGTTGATGATCTTGGCCTTGGCCGCCAGCGAGTTGGGAATCACCGCCATGCTGCCCTGACTGGTCTGCAGACGCGTGGCGCGCCAGTCGATGTCGATGACCCGGCCTTCGGTGCCATCGATCGAAATCCAGTCATCGATCTGATAGGGCTTGGTGGTGTTGAGCACGATCCCGGAAAACACATCGCTGAGGGTGCTCTGCAACGCCAGACCGACGATGATCGCCAAGGCCCCGGACGTCGCCAACACACCTTTGACCGGCAGATCCAGCACGTAGGCCAGGGCCGCGATAATCGCGATCAGGAAAATCACCGCACCGAGCAGATCCTGCAACAGCCGTCCGGTGTGGCCGACCCGCTGCATCATCACCGCGCCGATCAGCACGGTCAGGGTGCGCGCGCCGAACAGCCACCAGCCGATCTGCAACCCGGTCGCCGCCAGGTGCAGCGGCACGTTGTCGGCCCACGGCGCCGGCTCCATCGGATTCAGGCCTTCGTTGAACAACAGCACGCTGAACAGGCTGAAAATCAGTACCCGCACCAGCAGCTTCCACTCGCTGCCACGGGAGCTGATCAGGCGCCACAGCCCGAGATCGAGGAGGATCAGGATCAACGCGCAAAACAACGGATGTTCGGTCAAAAAAGACAACATCAAAGCACTCCGACAGGGCCCGGTCGCGAGAAGATCGCACAGATTGGGCAAGTGTAGGAGTAATTGATTTCAGAGGCAGAACACCAGCGCAAAAACACCGGAAAGCCCCTGTGGAAGCGAGCCTGCTCGCGAAGGCGGTGGATCAGTCAGACATGCATTGACTGGCACTGCGCTTTCGCGAGCAAGCCCGCTCCCACAGGGGTGAAATTTACCCGTGCATTTGGCCAAAACGTCCCGACTGGAAGTCGGCGAATGCCTGATGAATTTCCTGCTCGGTGTTCATCACGAACGGGCCATGGCCGACAATTGGTTCGTCGATTGGCTCGCCGCTGAGCAGCAACACCACTGCGTCTTCACTGGCCACAAGGGTCAACTGACGACCGTCGCGCTCGAACAGCACCAACTGCCCGACACCCGCGGTTTGCGCACCGTTGATCTGCACCGAACCTTTCAACAGCACCAGCGCGGTGTTGCGTCCCTCGTGCAGATCGAGCGTCAGCAATTTGCCGGCGTTCAGCCGCAGGTCCCAGACGTCGATCGGCGTGAAGGTGTGCGACGGGCCTTTATGCCCCTCGAACTCACCGGCAATCAGCCGCAGCCGGCCGGCGTCGTCCTTCAGCGCGATATTCGGAATATCGCCGTCGAGAATGGTCTGGTAGCCAGGCGCAGCCATTTTGTCCTTGGCCGGCAGGTTGACCCACAGCTGCACCATTTCCAGCTTGCCGCCGGTTCTGGCGAAATCATCCGAGTGGAACTCCTCGTGGAGGATCCCGGACGCGGCGGTCATCCACTGCACATCGCCGGGGCCGATGGTGCCGCCGCTGCCGGTGGAGTCGCGGTGCTGCACTTCGCCGTCGTAGACGATGGTCACCGTTTCAAAACCACGGTGCGGGTGCTGGCCGACGCCACGGCGCTCGGTGGTCGGGGTGAATTCGGCCGGGCCTGCGTGATCGAGCAGCAGGAACGGGCTGATGTGTTTGCCCAGGTTGTCGTAGGAAAACAGGGTGCGCACCGGGAAACCATCGCCGACCCAATGGCCGCGAGGGCTGGTGTAGATACCGATGATGTTTTTCATGGTTGCCTCCAGAAAAGGTGGGTGACGCAATGGATTAAGCTTAAATCCATAGCGTTTTGAGCACTAGACGGCAAAAACCGGCTTTAGTGTTCCATTTATAGAACAGTCCCACCGTTGAGTCTCGATCCTTGCGGGAGCGGGCTTGCTCGCGAAGGTGCCAGTCCGGACAACACAACTATCGGGAAAGATTCATGACTTCTGCTCAACAGTGCTTTGCCCCAGCAGCGGTTTTTCCCAAGCACGCAGACGCGGATACTCCTGCCCATTCCCACTGCAACCCTGGAGTCATCAATGTCTGTTCCCGCTTTTGGTCTGGGTACGTTTCGCCTGCAAGGTCAGGTGGTCATCGATTCGGTGCGCACCGGCCTTGAACTCGGTTACCGCGCCATCGACACCGCGCAGATCTACGAGAACGAAGCCGAGGTCGGCCAGGCCATCGCCGCCAGCGGCATTGCTCGCGAAGAGTTGTTCATCACCAGCAAGATCTGGATCGCCAACTTCGCCAAGGATCGTCTCATCGACAGCCTCAAGGAAAGCCTGCAGAAATTGCAGACCGACTACCTCGACCTGACGCTGATCCACTGGCCGTCGCCGGAAGATCAGGTGCCGGTCGCCGAATTCATGGGCGCGCTGCTCGAAGCCAAGCGTCTGGGCCTGACCCGGCAGATCGGGGTGTCCAACTTCACCATCGACTTGATGCAACAAGCCATCGCAGCGGTCGGCGCGGAAAACATCGCCACCAACCAGATCGAGCTGCACCCGTACCTGCAAAATCGCAAAGTGGTCGAGTTCGCCCGCAGCCAAGGCATCCAGATCACCTCCTACATGACCCTTGCCTATGGCGAAGTGCTGAAGGATCCGGTGATTCAGCAGATCGCTGAACGCCTGCAAGCGACCCCGGCGCAAGTCACCCTGGCCTGGGCGATGCAGTCGGGTTACGCGGTGATTCCATCGTCGACCAAACGCGCCAACCTGCAGAGTAACCTCGGCGCCACCACGCTGACCCTGAGCGAATCCGACATAGCGCTGATCGCCGGTCTGGAGCGCGGCCATCGTCTGACCAGCCCGAAAGGCATTGCCCCGCAGTGGGATTGATCGCTCAGTCCTGAAGCCGCTGCGCGAGGTCGTGCATGGCCCTGCGCAGCGTGTCCACCGAGCGGTGGACAGTCAGGGTTTCGGCGTCGCGACACGCCTGTTCGAGATCGCTGCACGCCGCCGCCACTCGCGCCGCACCGACCATTTGCGCACCGCCCTTGATGTGATGCGCCAGGGTGCTTAATTCGCTCAGATCCTGTGGCTGGCGCGCAGCGTCCAGCTGTTGCAGATCGTCGTGCAGACTGCGCAACACTTGTTCGCGCAGGCGCTGCATCACCGCAGGATTGTCCCCGGCCATCTGCTCAAGCGCGCTCAGGTCGATCTCGGGCAACGGCGGTGCCGGGTCCGACAGCTGGTCACCGTCACCGCGACTGGCCGCCTTCAATGCCTGTTGCAGATCGTGCAAGCGAATTGGCTTGAACAGACAATCGTCCATGCCGGCCTCAAGACAACGGACTTTCTCCTCGACCTGCGCGTTGGCAGTGAAGCCGAGGATCAGGCAGCGTGCCCGACCGCTCGCCGCCTCTTCTTCACGAAGTGTCCGAGCGAGTTCGTAACCGTTGCGCCGGGGCATGTTGCAATCGGTGATCAGCACATCGAAAGCCTGTGTTCGCCAGCGCTGCAAGCCCAGCTCACCATCCTCGACATCGACCGTAGCGTGGCCCAGTTCACTCAGTTGCCGGCACAGGAGCAAGCGGTTGACCGGATGATCGTCCACCACCAGCACGCTCAGCGAACGCGCTGGCGTGTCCGCCACTTGCGGGCCTGCCGTCTCGGGTTCGAGCGCGGTCAACAGCGGCAACTGCAGGTTTACCTCAACCCGCGTTCCATGCCCCGGCTCGCTGTCCAGGCGCAGTGTGCCGCCCATCATTTCGCAGAGGTTACGGCTGATCACCAGGCCCAGTCCCGAGCCGCTACGCGCTGACTGGCCCTGGTTAGCGGCCTGGACGAACGGACTGAACAGGCGTTTGCGGTCATCGGCACTGATGCCGATTCCGCTGTCTGCAATCGCTAGTTTCACGGCCAACTGGCCAAGCGCTGTCCTGGTTACCGACAGTTGCAGACTGACCTGCCCGTGCTCGGTGAACTTGATCGCGTTGCTCAACAGGTTTGACAGCACTTGCTTGAAGCGTGTCGGGTCGAGCATGACGTCGACGTCACTGTGCGCATCCAGTTCGACCTGCCACAGCAGGCGTTTCTCCCGCGCCAGCCCTTCGAATACGCGGCACACCGCGATCACTTGTTCGCGCAGATTGGCCCGCTGCGGCGCGAGGGACAAATGCCCGGACTCGATACGTGCGATATCGAGAATATCACCGATCAACGCCAGTAATTGCTGGCCGGCAGCGGACGCGACCTCGATTGCCAGCTTGTCGGTGACGCCCTCCTCGGCACGCTTGAGGGCCATTTCGAGCATGCCGATCAGGGCATTCATGGGGGTGCGGATTTCATGGCTCATGGTCGCCAGAAACGTAGTCTTGGCCCGATTGGCGTCGTCGGCGGCATCCTTGGCCTGCTGCAACTGTTGCAGCCACTGCTGACGCTGACGCAGCTGCGAGCGCTGAAAACCGATCCAGGCCAAGGCCAGCAACAGCATCCCTGCCGCACCGGCAAACGCCAGCAGGATTTCGCGGCGATGACGCTGCCAGTAGCTCTCTTCCACGACCACGTCATGGCTCCAGCGCTCGACCAGTTCGTCCATCTGCTGCGGCGCGATGCTCAGCAACGCCTTGTTCAGAATCGTGTGCAGCGCCGTATCCTGCGCTGCGGTCGCCAGGGCAATGCGTGCCGGCTGATCGCCGATCGTGTTGGTGATGCGCAGGCGCTCGCGGTAATGGCGGGCGATCAGAAACCGCGCCACCAGCAGTGAGCTGACGGTCACGTCGGCCTGGCCTTTGGCGATCTGCTCCATGCCCTCGGCCGGGCTGCGCACCTCCACCAGGCGAATCCCGGGCACCTGCTGCAGAATAAAGTCGTGCAATGGATGACCGCGATAAATCGCCAGCCGCTTGCCCGGCAGATCGGCGAGGCTGCGCGGGCTGCCGGCCGTCGTCGCGCTGACCAGCACAAACGGATTGTTCAGGTAGGCACGGGTGAATTGCAGCTCGGTTTCCCGTTCGCTGCTCGGGGTCACCACCGGCAGCACGTCGAGCTCACCGGCCTTGAGCTGTTCGATCTGACGGTCCAGCGAACGCCCCCGAACCACCTCGAATTGCAGCCCGGTACGCTGACTGATCAGGTTGAGCAACTGCGCCGACAGCCCGTTGAATCGTCCGTCGGCATCAAAAAACGTCAGCGGTGCGAAGTCTTCGATCACGCCGACCCGCACCCGCGGATGTTGCTCCAGCCACTGCTGCTCGCTGGCACTGAGGCGCACCTGCGACTGCGCGGCCATTTGCGCGCGCCCTGCGCTCCAGCGCTGCTCGATCAGTTGACGACGCTCCATGGGAATCGCCGCCAGCGCCTTGTCGATAATGCGTTTGAGGCGTACGTCACTGCGCAGCAGGGCGAAACCGAAGGGATTGGCATCCAGCCCCGACGGCCCGGCCAGTTGCAGGTCATTGCGGTAATTGGTGTTGATCAGGTAATTGGCACTGATCAGATCGCCGAGATAGCCGTCATCGACACCAAACGCCACCGCACCCAGCGCATCCATTGCCGAGGAGTAACGCTGCACCTTCGCGTCGGGGTAGAACGCCTGCACGCTGGTCAGCGGCAGGTAGTCCTCGACCATGGCGATGCGTTTGCCTGCCAGGTCGGCCGGTAACGTTTCGTCGAGCCGGGTCACCAGCATCGGTTGGTCTTCGGCATAGGGGCGCGACAAGATGAAATCTGGATCGGCCAGCTCGAAATTGTTCGAGGTGCCCAGCAGATCGAGTTCGCCGCGCTTGAGTGCGCTCATCACCGCGTCGCGGTTTGCGTAGCGTTGCACCTCGATCCGAACCCCGAGCAGTTGCGCCAGCAACTCGGCATAGTCGGCGGTGAGACCTTCCAGCTCCTGCCGATTCCGCGTGATCTCGAACGGTGGATAATCGGGCCCGGAAATCCCCATGCGCAACGTCGGATGGCGGCGTAGCCACTGTTGATCCTGGGGGTCGAGCGGGACCTGAATGTTCTCCAGTGCTGCCTGGCTCAACAACTCCAGAGGCTGCGGCGACTCACTGGCCCAGCAGGTGGCCGTGATGCTCAACCAGAGCACGCACCACCAGCGTCGCAGATTCACTGTGCTACTCAGATCAAATCGTTGCGCTTGGCGAATTCGCGCAAGTACACCGCTGACTTTGAGTGCAGACCCAGCTTTTTTATCAAGCGGGTTTTGTAGGTGCTGACGGTCTTGTGGCTGAGGAACATTTCAGCGGCGATTTTCTTGTTGGGCTTACCCAGAGCCAACTGCACGAGAATGTTCAGTTCTCGGTTGGAGAGCTCGTCGATCAGCTGTTTTTCGCTGCGGTGCGACGGGGTCGACACAGAGCCGCTATCAGGCAGTGCAGCAAAATAGGAGTAGCCCGACATCAGCGCCTGGACAGCCTTGTGCAATTGCAGCAACTGGTTGGTTTTAGCCACGTAACCCATGGCGCCACTACGCAGACAGCGATCCTGATAGTGCAGCGGATCCTGAGAAGTAAAAATCAGCACCCTGCATTCGGGGTCGTTGGCCTTGAGCCGCTCCAGCGCTTCCAGTCCACCCACCCCCGGCAACTTGAGATCGAGTATCACCAGTTCCGGTTTGTGCTCACGGCTAAGCTCCAGGGCTTCGCTGGCGCTCGACGCTTCATGAATCACCCTGAACCTTTCGGCTTCGAGCACAAGTTTCACGGCAGCCCGCACCACCGGATGATCGTCGACGATCAGCGCTGACTTCATGACCGCTCCCAGGGCAAAAACAAAACGATGGCGCCACCGGTAGCGGCTGTTCCGCCGGGGTGGCTGCGCAAGAACTGTTACACGGGAAGCCAGTTGTATCTACCTGTCAGATCTGACAGTTGCGCAAAAACGTAATTCGTGCTCAAGCCCGGCGTTGCAAGGCTGGCGCCGGGTTCCAGGCATTAGCTGCACACACCGGGGCAACGTCGACCCGCGCCATCAGGTGCTTGATCGCGGCCGCATTGGGCAAGGCGACGGGGCTGATCTGCAGGTTTTCCTGAGCGAAGCCTGCGGGCGTCAGCGCAGGTGCCGAGGGCTCGTTATAGATCAGCGCGTGGCGCACATGCGGGTTGTTGAGGAAAAACCCCGGCAGGTCCAGCGATCCGGCCGCCAGCTCGGCGTTGATAACCACCGCATCGAAGGGTTCACAGCCGTACTCCACCAGGGTCAGCAGCTCAAGCAGACTCTGTACCGGAGCGATGCGGAAGTATTCAAGGCCATTGAACAGGCGCTCGATTTTCATCCGGTGAAAATGCTGCGGATCGGCAATCAGGATGCGCAGGGTTTTATTGATCATGCTCGATCTCGTGGAGGTGGACGGGTGCGCCAAGACTACGCAAGCCTCAGGAGCAGTTCTGTAGGACTTTTCCTAAAAAACCGGTCATTCATCCGCACTCATGAGCCACGCCGAGTGGCGGCTCGAGGTTGTTGCCTTATTCCGTGGTACTCGGACTCCAGAACGCCTGCACCACCAGCGCTGAAGTCGAAATCCGCGCTACCAGCGCATCGAGTTCATCGCCGTCGACCGAAGTCGTCGCCAGCGTCGCTTCGATCTCGATTTCGTCGGCACCGAAGGCGTGTACATCGACATCGCTGGCCGGGTAATTGCTGCGTTCCAGCTCGGCTTCGAGCAGGGCGAACACGGCTTTCTGCTGTGAGCGCCGGGCGATGACATAGACAATGTTGGTGACTTCGGCCGAGACCACGTCCAGTGGCTGGCGGTTGATGTTGTTGACGATCGGCCGCAGCAAGGTGTTGGCGGCGAGGATGAACAGCGTGCCGAGCACCGCCTCGGCCAGCAGGTCGGCACCGGCGCAGGCGCCAACGGCGGCGGAAGTCCACAGAGTCGCGGCGGTGTTGAGGCCACGGACGTTGCCCTCTTCGCGCATGATCACCCCGGCACCGAGAAAGCCGATGCCGGAGACCACGTAGGCGACCACCCGCACCGCGCCTTCAGCACCGCCGAGACGGTTGGCCATGTCGACGAAAATCGCCGCGCCGACCGCCACCAGCACGTTGGTGCGCAGACCGGCGGTGCGTTGCCGGTACTGACGCTCGAAACCGATCAGGCCACCGAGGATGAACGCTGCGCTGAGGCTGACCAGCGTGTCGAGCAAAGAAGTCAGGTTGAGGTTGTTGATGGCTTGCATAGTCTTGTCCTTGAAAACATCCGAATCCCCTGTAGGAGTGAGCCTGCTCGCGATAGCGGTGTGTCAGTCGTTGAAATTTTGACTGACAGATTGCTATCGCGAGCAGGCTCACTCCTACAGAGGGAACAGCGTTGTCCTGTTGTTACTGCCAGCCGAACCGGCGGATGTAGAAGCCTTTCACCGCCTGGGTCAGCGCCATGTACGCCAGCAGGATCATCGGCAGGAACACGAAGTACATCGACGGCAGTGCCTGCAATTTGAAGTAGTTGGCCAGCGGCCCCATCGGCAGGAAGATCCCGACCGCCATGATGATCCCGGTCATCACCAGCAACGGCATGGCTGCACGGCTTTGCAGGAACGGAATCTTCGGCGTGCGGATCATGTGCACGATCAGCGTCTGGGTCAGCAACCCCACCACGAACCAGCCGGACTGGAACAGGGTCTGGTGATCCGGGGTGTTGGCATCGAACACATACCACATCAAGGCGAACGTCAGGATGTCAAAGATCGAACTGATCGGCCCGAAGAACAGCATGAAGCGCCCGACATCCGCCGGCTGCCAGCGTTGCGGCTTCTTCAGCATCTCCTGGTCGACGTTGTCGAACGGAATGGCGATCTGCGAAATGTCGTAGAGCAGGTTCTGTACCAGCAGGTGCATCGGCAGCATCGGCAGGAACGGAATGAACGCACTGGCCACCAGCACCGAGAACACGTTGCCGAAATTCGAGCTGGCGGTCATCTTGATGTACTTGAGCATGTTGGCGAAGGTGCGACGCCCCTCGAGTACGCCCTCTTCCAGCACCATCAGGCTCTTTTCCAGGAGGATGATGTCAGCGGCTTCCTTGGCGATGTCCACCGCGCTGTCCACCGAGATTCCGATGTCGGCGGTGCGCAGCGCCGGGGCGTCGTTGATGCCGTCGCCCATGAAGCCGACCACATGCCCGTTGCCCTTGAGGATGCGCACGATGCGCTCTTTGTGCGACGGCGTCAGCTTGGCGAACACGTTGGTTTTTTCTACCGCTACGGCCAGCTCGGCGTCGCTCATGCGCTCGACATCGTTACCCATCAGCAAGCCCTGTTGGGCCAGACCGACTTCGCGGCAAATCTTCGCGGTCACCAGTTCGTTGTCACCGGTCAGCACTTTGACCGCCACACCGTGCTCGGCCAAAGCCTTGAGCGCCGGCGCGGTGCTTTCCTTCGGTGGATCGAGGAATGCCACGTAACCGATCAGCGTCAGTTCCTGCTCATCCGCCAGGCTGTAAGTGTCGCGACCTTCCGGCATCGAGCGGGCAGCCACCGCCACCACGCGCAAGCCTTCAGCGTTGAATGCTGCGGTGACCTGACGAATCCGGGTCAGCAATTCATCGCTCAAGGCTTCTTCGACGTCGCCGTGCTGCACGCGGGTGCACACCGCCAGCACTTCTTCCACTGCGCCTTTGCAGATCAATTGATGCGGCTGGCCCTGACCTTCGACCACCACCGACATGCGCCGGCGATTGAAGTCGAACGGAATCTCATCGACCTTGCGAAATGCCGTGCCGACTTTCAGTTCACGGTGAATTTCCACATGTTCCAGCACCGCCACGTCGAGCAGGTTTTTCAGCCCGGTCTGGTAATAGCTGTTGAGGTAGGCCTTTTCCAGCACGTCATCGGAGTCTTCACCCCAGACGTCGACATTGCGCGCGAGGAAGATCTTGTCCTGGGTCAGGGTGCCGGTCTTGTCGGTGCACAGCACGTCCATCGCGCCGAAGTTCTGGATCGCGTCCAGACGCTTGACGATGACCTTTTTGCGCGACAGGAACACCGCACCTTTGGCCAGGGTCGAGGTGACGATCATCGGCAGCATTTCCGGGGTCAGGCCCACGGCAATCGACAGCGCGAACAGCAGCGCTTCGGTCCAGTCGCCCTTGGTGAAACCGTTGATGAACAGCACCAGCGGCGCCATGACGAACATGAAGCGGATCAGCAGCCAGCTGACTTTGTTCACGCCCAGCTGGAACGAGGTCACCGCGGGGTCAGTTGCGCCCACACGCTGTGCCAACGCGCCGAAATAGGTGCTGTTGCCCGTGGTGAGAATCACCGCCACCGCCGTGCCGGACACCACGTTGGTGCCCATGAACAGAATGTTCTCCAGCTCCAGCGGATTGCGCGTGTCGCGGTCGGCCTGACGGGCGAATTTTTCCACCGGCATCGATTCACCGGTCATCGCCGCCTGGCTGACGAACAGGTCCTTGGCGCTGAGCACCCGGCAGTCGGCGGGAATCATGTCGCCGGCGGACAGCACGATCAGGTCGCCCGGCACCAGCTGCTTGATCGGCAGTTCGATGCGCGGCTCGTCGCGGCGCATCACCGTGGCGGTGTTGCTGACCATCGCCTTGAGCGCGTCGGCGGCCTGGTTGGATTTGCTTTCCTGCCAGAAGCGCAGCAGCGTCGACAGCACCACCATGGAGAAAATCACCGTGGCGGCTTTCAGGTCTTCGGTCAGCCACGAAATCACCGCCAACAGGGTCAGCAGCAGGTTGAACGGGTTTTTGTAGCAGTGCCACAGATGGGTCCACCATGGCAGCGGCTGCTCGTGTTCGACTTCGTTGAGGCCGTACTGCGCACGCAGGGCGTCGACTTCAAAATCGGTCAGGCCGTCGGTGTGAGTACCCAGTGACGACAGCAGTTCACCGCTGTCGCGATGGGCTGCATCGACCAGGGTGTTGGCCAGGGTGGGCGGGACTTCACGGCTGACCGTGGTGTCGGTGATCGATTCCAGCAGCGCCAGACGGCGGAAGTGCCGGGCGATGTGGCGTGTGCGCAGGAAGCCTGCGAAAAATTCCTTGAGCGTAAGTTTCATGGCTGTTGCCCCTATGGTCAGCCGGGAAACCGTCGAGCAGGTACGACCGCGCCTCGTACGCCGGAAAATCCGGCACGGCAAGGCTTGGCGCGCCGATCACAAAGGACAGGCGTGTCGATAGGTTTGCGATCGCGACCACACGGTCGAAATCACATACTTTCAGTGTCGATGAGAAGGACGTCGGGACATGGTCTCAACTGACCATGATCGGGATGCCGCTGCTCGCTTTACGGCGAGACAACGGCAGAGAAAGGCTGCGCGTTATCTTGCCGAGAATCTGCCGGTTACCGAGACCGGCCGACAACTGTCACTCGAACAAGTACCCACTGTGGGTCTCCGCTATTGATGAAAACGCGCGAAGCTTACGCCTCGATGATGGATGAGTAAACCCGTGTAAGAAGGTGTGTCGGGGATGTTCAGGAAGGGTTCAGGTTTCGGATTTTCAGCATTTCTGATGGCCCTATCGCGAGCAGGCTCACTCCTACAGTTGTCCTGCGTGCACAGAACATTGTAGGAGTGAGCCTGCTCGCGATAGCGGTATTACAGACGACGCAAAACTCAGCTGGCCGTCGCCAACAACAGATCCGCTACCGAACGATGCCCACGGTTCTTGCCATGCTCATACAGCGAACCGGCAATCTCGTCGGCACGCACCGGCAACACCGACAGCAATGTATCACTCAGGCCATGGCTGGCCTGGCAGAAGCCCTGCATGTACAGGCCGGCCTTGCAGCGTTCGTCGGTGATCAGTTTGTAGTTGCGATCGACCTCGAAATCACCGAGGTATTCTTCCAGCGGTGCCAACAGTTTGCGGTGCATCTGCCGCTCGTAACCGGTGGCCAGGACCACGGCGTCATAGATACGCACGGTGACTTCGCCGGTGGCGTTGTTGCGCACCGCCAGTTCGATGCCGCGTTCGGTGGCCGTGGCGCTCTCGACGGTGGTCAGGGTACGGAACGCATGACGGGCGATGCCCGAGACTTTCTGGCGATAGAAGATGCCGTAGATGCGTTCGATCAGGTCGATGTCGACCACTGAGTAGTTGGTGTTGTGGTACTCGTTGACCAGGCGCTCACGCTCGGCGCTGTTTTGCTGGAACACCAGATCGGTGAACTCCGGCGAGAACACTTCGTTGACGAACGGGCTGTCATCCGCAGGCTTGAGGGCCGAACCGCGCAGGATCATGTCGACCTGCACCGACGGGAACGAATCGTTCAGATCGATAAAGGCTTCCGCCGCGCTCTGCCCGCCGCCGATGATCGCGATGCTCATCGGTTGGTTGTTCACACACGGCTGTTTGGCCATCTGCGACAGATACTGCGAGTGGTGGAACACGCGGCTGTCACCCTTCAGCGCCTTGAACGCCTCCGGAATACGCGGTGTGCCGCCGGCGCTGACCACCACCGAACGCGCAGTGCGCACCAACTGCTGGCCTTCGCTGTCGCGGGAGATCACGCGCAATGCTTCAACCTGATGGTTGTGCAGCACCGGTTCGATGGTCAGCACTTCTTCGCCATAGCGGCTCTGCTCGGTGAACTGCCCGGCAACCCAGCGCAGGTAGTCGTTGTACTCCATGCGGCACGGGTAGAAGGTGCCGAGGTTGATGAAGTCCACCAGACGGCCGTGAGCCTTCAGGTAATTGACGAACGAGTACGGGCTGGTCGGGTTGCGCAGGGTCACCAGATCCTTGAGGAAGGAAATCTGCAATTCGCTTTGGGTCGACAGGGTGTTGCCGTGCCAGCTGTAGTTGGCCTGCTTGTCGAGGAACAGCACATCCAGCTCGCCGTGGGTCGGGCCGCGCTCTTGCAGAGCGATGGCCAGCGCCAGGTTCGAAGGGCCGAAACCGACGCCGATCAGGTCGTGAACGATGGGCGATGCAATTGCCTGAGTCATTTCCAGTGTCCTCTGGATGAACCCCTCAACAAGGGGAAAGGAGAGCCTAAGTGACCCGACTGGCCTTGAGCAGGACAGCAGGTCGTCTGTTGAGTAGGAACGAGGACAGTGAAATAAAATTTAGCGATGGCGGCTCAATGGGCATCCCATTGCTTGATGCGCAGACGGCAATGCTTCATCGCATTGACGATGTGTTTTTCCACCAGTGCCTTGGAAATTCCCAGCTGTTCGGCAATCTGCGGGTGCGACAGGCCTTCGATCTTGCGCAGCAGAAAACTGTCGCGGCACAGCGGCGACAATTCCGCCAGTGCACGCTGGAGCATCTCCAGACGCTGGCCGTGATCGAGAGTGCCATGGGGCGACGGGGTGAAATAGCGCTCTTCGCTGTCGAGCACTTCCAGTGGCTCGACCTGGCGCAAGGCGTTGCGCCGATGATCGTCGATCACCAGATTCAACGCAGTGCGATAAAGAAAGGCCCGGGGCTGCTCGATGGGCGTGTCGCTGGAGCGTTCCAGAACCCGCACATAAGCGTCATGCACCACATCTTCGGCGACCTGACGGTTGCCGAGCTTGGCGTTCAGGAAACACACCAGCTCGCGATAGTAGTTTTCCAACATGACTCCCGGCCGCTTCGATGCGGATTCGATCCTTGAGCACACTGATCGACGGCCCGCGAACACGGGTAGCAAGATAGTGGCAACTGAGGTGCGTAATTTATAGTAATTCTCATATAGATTTAAAGTGGCGTTTGTCGTTGCCCGCTAAATAGTGCCGTTCCATACCTGTAACATCCTGTGTCTTCGCTTAAATTCCCCCGCGTATTCATCGTTTACAGGACAGCTCCCCGTGTCTGTCGCGCCCTGCGACAGCGTTCAACGGCTGCGCGCTGTGGCGTGCAGCCGGACGACGGGCCGAATTCCACTGGCCGGAACCCTGCATGAAACGTCCCCGCCCCGCTCGACGCGCCCTGCTCGCAGTCCTTTGTCTGATTCCTGTTGTTGCCTACGCCGCGTGGCAAATCATGCCGCCGGGCCGCGAGCGCTTCGCCACCGTGCAAGTCAGCCGTGGCGACATCGAGAGCAGCGTCACCGCGCTGGGCACCCTGCAACCGCGCCGTTATGTCGATGTCGGTGCGCAGGCCTCCGGGCAAATCCAGAAAATCCACGTCGAAGTCGGTGACGTGGTCAAGGAAGGTCAACTGCTGGTGGAAATCGATCCGTCCACGCAGCAGGCCAAACTCGACGCCGGGCGCTTCTCCATCGAAAACCTCAAGGCGCAATTGCAGGAGCAGCGCGCCCAGCATGAACTGGCGCGGCAGAAGTATCAGCGGCAGCAGCATCTCGCCGCCGGCGGCGCCACCCGTGAAGAAGACGTGCAGACCGCCCGTGCAGAATTGAAAGCCACTCAGGCCCGCGTCGACATGTTCCAGGCACAGATCCGCCAGGCTGAAGCGAGCCTGCGCAGCGATCAGGCTGAACTCGGCTACACGCGGATCTACGCGCCGATGGCCGGCACCGTGGTTGCCCTCGACGCCCGCGAAGGCCAGACCCTCAACGCGCAACAGCAGACGCCGCTGATCCTGCGCATCGCCAAGCTGTCACCGATGACCGTGTGGGCCGAGGTTTCCGAGGCCGACATCGGCCACGTCAAACCGGGCATGACCGCCTACTTCACCACCCTCAGCGGCGGTCAGCGGCGCTGGAGCAGCACCGTGCGGCAGATCCTGCCGGTGCCGCCCAAGCCGCTGGATCAGACCAGCCAGGGCGGCGGCAGCCCGGCCAGCAGCAGCAAAAGCGGCAGCGCCCGCGTTGTGCTGTACACGGTTTTGCTCGACGTCGATAACGCCGACAACGCCTTGATGGCCGAGATGACCACCCAGGTGTTTTTCGTCGCCAATCAGGCCAAAGGCGTGCTCACCGCGCCGGTCGCCGCGTTGCAGGGCAGCACCACGGCCAACCTGCAAACTGCGCAGGTGGTGGCGGCCAACGGCGACATCCAGCAACGCGAGGTACACACCGGCATCAGCGACCGGCTCAAGGTGCAGATTGTCGACGGCCTCAACGAAGGCGATCATCTGCTGATCGGCCCGGTCGACGGCAGCGGAGGCTGAATGCAAACGCCTCTGATCGATCTGCAGGACATTCGCAAATCCTACGGCGGCGGTGACGCTCCGCAAGTTCACGTGCTGCGCGGCATCGACCTGTCGATCCACGCCGGTGAATTCGTGGCGATTGTCGGCGCTTCCGGCTCCGGCAAATCGACCCTGATGAATATCCTCGGCTGCCTCGACCGCCCGACCTCCGGCGAGTACCGCTTCGCCGGAGAAAACGTCGCCGGCCTCGACAGCGACGAGCTGGCCTGGCTGCGCCGCGAAGCCTTTGGATTTGTGTTCCAGGGCTATCACCTGATTCCGTCCGGCTCGGCCCAGGAAAACGTCGAGATGCCGGCGATCTATGCCGGTACCCCGGCCGCCGAGCGTCACGCCCGCGCCGCCGCCCTGCTCGACCGCCTCGGTCTGGCCTCGCGCACCGGCAACCGCCCGCATCAGTTGTCCGGTGGCCAACAGCAACGGGTGTCGATTGCCCGGGCGTTGATGAACGGCGGCCACATCATCCTCGCCGACGAACCCACCGGCGCCCTCGACAGCCACAGCGGCAAAGAAGTGATGACGCTGCTCGATGAGCTGGCGAGCCAGGGCCACGTAGTGATCCTCATCACCCACGACCGCGAAGTCGCGGCCCGGGCCAAACGCATCATCGAAATCCGCGACGGCCTGATCATCAGCGACAGCGCCCGCGACAATCCCCACGCCCAGACCAGCGCCAACCCCGGCGCCCTGCAAGCGGTGGATCTGCGCCAGCGTCTGGCCGACGGCGCGGAAGCCACCGGCGCCTGGAAAGGCGAACTGGTCGATGCCCTGCATGCCGCGTGGCGGGTGATGTGGATCAACCGCTTTCGCACAGCGCTGACCCTGCTCGGGATCATCATCGGCGTGGCATCGGTGGTGGTGATGCTGGCGGTTGGTGAAGGCAGCAAACGCCAGGTGATGGCGCAGATGGGCGCCTTCGGTTCGAACATTATTTACCTCAGCGGCTCGGCGCCCAACCCGCGCACGCCGCCGGGGATCATCACCCTCGACGATGTGCACGCGCTGGCCAGCCTGCCGCAAGTGCAGCGGATCATGCCGGTCAACGGCGCCGAGGCCGGCGTACGTTACGGCAATGCCGACCACCTGAGTTACGTCGGCGGCAACGACACCAACTTCCCGGCGATCTTCAACTGGCCGGTGGTGCAAGGCAATTACTTCACCGAGGCCGATGAGCAGAACGCTGCAGCCGTCGCGGTGATCGGCCACAAAGTCCGCAGCAAACTGCTCAAGGATGTGCCGAACCCGATCGGCCAATTCATCCTGATCGAGAATGTGCCGTTCCAGGTAGTCGGCGTGCTCGCCGAAAAGGGCGCCAGCTCCGGCGACTCCGACAGTGATAACCGCATCGCCATCCCCTATTCGGCGGCCAGCGTGCGGCTGTTCGGCACGCGCAATCCGGAATACGTGGCCATTGCCGCCGCCGACGCGCGCAAGGTCAAGGACACCGAGCAGGCCATCGAGCAACTGATGCTGCGCCTGCACAACGGCAAGAAGGATTTCGAACTGACCAACAACGCCGCGATGATCCAGGCCGAGGCCCGCACCCAGAACACCCTGTCGCTGATGCTCGGTTCGATTGCCGCGATCTCGCTGCTGGTCGGCGGCATCGGCGTGATGAACATCATGCTCATGACCGTGCGCGAGCGGACTCGCGAGATCGGCATTCGCATGGCCACCGGCGCCCGCCAGCGCGACATCCTCCGGCAGTTCCTCACCGAAGCGGTGATGCTCTCGGTGGTCGGCGGCATTGCCGGGATCGCCCTGGCCTTGATTGTCGGCGGCGTGCTGATCCTCAGCGAAGTGGCCGTGGCCTTTTCCTTGATGGCGGTACTCGGCGCCTTCGGCTGCGCCCTGGTCACCGGTGTTGTCTTCGGCTTCATGCCTGCCCGCAAAGCTGCCCGGCTCGACCCGGTCACAGCCCTTACCAGTGAATGATCGATTTATGAAACCGCGCCTCAGCCTGTTGACCGTGTGCCTGATCCTCAGTGCCTGCGGCAGTCCCGTTCAACGCCCGGACAGCGGTGTGCAGGCGCCTGCTGCCTGGCAGTCGCCCCATGGCGCCAGCGTTGCCCGCAATAGCCCGCAGTGGTGGACGCAATTTGGCAGCCCGGAACTGGATCGTCTGATCGAACAGGCTCGCGTCGGCAGTTTCGACCTCGCGGCCGCCGTCGCTCGAGTGCGTCAAGCGCAGGCAGGCACTGTCATCGCTGGCGGCTCTCAGTTGCCGGAGGTCAAGGCCGGCCTGAATGCCAATCGGCAGAAACTGCTGCGCGGCAATGGCTACAGCCAACTCGATGCCAACAGCAGCAACAAGGCTGTGGACTATTTCGATACCAACCTGAGCGCCACTTACGAAATCGATTTCTGGGGCGGCAAACGCGCCTCGCGCGACAGTGCGCAGTTCGCCCTGCAGGCCAGCGAATTCGACCGGGCGACGGTCGAACTGACATTGCTCAGCGGCGTTGCCAGCACGTATGCGCAAACCTTGTCGCTACGCGAGCAGAGCCGCATCGCCGAACTCAATCTGGCCAACGCGCAAAGCGTGCTGAAACTGGTGCAGACGCGGTTTGATTCAGGCTCAGCCACCGCGCTGGAGCTGGCGCAACAGAAGAGCCTGGTCGCCGCCCAGCAATGGCAATTGCCGCGCGTGCAACAGCAAGCCCAGGACGCGCTGATCAGCCTCGCCGCCCTCCTCGGCCGACCGGTGCAGCAACTGTCGGCGACAGAGTCCTTCGAGCACCTGCAATGGCCAGACATCGCCGCCGGCGTGCCCAGCGAGTTGCTCACGCATCGTCCGGACATCGCACGCGCCGAAGCCCAACTGGCCGCCGCCGAAGCTGACGTCAAAGTCGCTCGCGCAGCCATGTTGCCGGCACTGACCCTGACCGCCCAACTCGGCTCGGGCGCCAATCAGTTCGACGATTTGATCCGCAGCCCTTTCTACAACCTGACCGCCGGACTGGTCGGACCGATTTTCAATAACGGTCGCCTCGGCGCGGAACGCGACAAGGCCTCTGCGCGCCAACAAGAGCTGCTGGAAACTTACCGTGGCGCAATCATCAACGGTTTCGCCGATGTGGAAAAAGCGCTCAATAGCATTCGTCGCCTGGATGAGCAGCGGTTGTGGCAGAACGAAGAACTGAATCAGGCGCAGACCGCGTTCGACATCGCCCAGAGCCGTTACCAGGCCGGCGCCGAAGACTTGCTGACTGTCCTCGAAACCCAGCGCACCTTGTACGCAGCGCAGGATCAGAACGTGCAACTGCGCCTGGCGCGGATGCAGGCGAGCATTGCGCTGTACAAGGCGCTTGGTGGCGGGTGGCAGACCTTGTAATTGCGGCGACTGACAGATCGCCTTCGCGAGCAAGCTCGCTCCCAAACTTGATCGTGTTCCATCAGCAGGAATGCGTTCTCATGCAGGAGTCAGCCAGCTCGCGATGGCGGTGGCTCAGGCAATTGAATGTCGACTGGTCGGGCGCTATCGCGAGCAGGCTCACTCCTACAGGGTGTCCGGGGTCAGTCCGGACATTGTGGGCTGACACCTGAACCTGTGGGAGCGGGCTTGCTCGCGAAGAACGATAACGCAGCCCTCAAGTCGGGCTGGTTTTAGGCTTCAGATTGCGCGCATACCATGGCCGTTGCGGCACGCGGCGGAACAGGCCGGCGAGTTTTTCCTCGTCGGTGATGAAGGTGATGCGCAGCGCCAGCTTCATGGTTTCCGGATCCATCTCCACCGACTTGCCCATCTGCAAACCCGGCGTGGTGCTGCAGCCATGGGTGATCGGCCCGAGCCACGGGTCGTCGACCTCGACCCAGCGCCCCGGGGCAAACCATGGCACGCCATTGACCTGCAGCCGCGTGACTTCGCCCGGATGGAAACGCTCATGGGCGCGGAACCAGTCCTCGATGCGATCATCGATCCAGCCATGGAAATGCCAGAACGTCGGGTTGACGTGGGATGAAAACGGATCGCCGAGGAAGTCGTTTTCGGCGTTGTACCAACGTGCGGCGAAGTCCGCCGGATCGCGGGCAAACGGCACCGGCTGACCGTTGGACGGATCGCGTGGCACGGAGGCCCAGCGCATGTGCAGCCAGTCATGCAGGCCCAGCTCGACTTCGGAGCCGAACTGGCCGAGGGTGAGCCGGGCCAGATACGCCGGATCGCGGTACTGCGACTCCCAGACCTGGAAGTTGCTTTCGTAGGTTTCGGCAGTCTTGATGTCACTGACCCACTGACTGAATTCGTCATCACCCGCCGCCGTCCAGGTCGGCGGCAAGGCCGTGCCGTCGTGGTTGTCGAAATAGCGGGCGAAGCCGACGCGGTCGCGGATCAGCTCCGGCTGCGGCAGCGGGAAAAACGCCCAGGACGGCAGATCCTGCATCGAGCGCGCCGTCCCGAGCATGTGCCGGTGCATGAAGAAAAAGTCCACACCCGAGCCATTGCGATCCTTGCGCGGACCACGGGCATCGCGCTCCTTGTCGCGCGGGCCGGGCTGCCAGCCAATGCCGCGCAAGGCTTCGCGTTTGTCCTCGGGCAGTTTGTGCCACTTGTCCCGGGTCGCATGCCACAACTGGTGAAACAGGCGATGCTCGGGAGAGATAAGCCACGCCAGCAACGTCGGGTTGAGCGGCGTGCGCTCGCGCGCTTCGGGAAACAGCCGCTTGACGGCGACGAAGCGATTGTCCTGCGCCGGCAAGGCCAGCGACCGGTCCAGGCGCAAGGCCTTGCCGCTGAGGGTGCCACTGCCGGCATTGCCGAAGTCGGCCCAGACCTCATCGAGGATCATCTCCAGCTCATAGCTGATCTGACCGTCAGCGCCGATCAGGCGCCAGCTCAGCTTCGCCGCATCGGCTTTCGCGAGGTCGCCCAGAATTCGATAACGCGGTGTTTCAGCGGAGCGCAGGCGCTCGGGCGTGTCGAGAAAACCGCACACGCCGCGTCCCTTCTGGCCGATGTCGAGAAACACTTGCAGCCCCTTGAGCGGCAAGCCCTCGAGGCCGGCATCGGCACCTTCGAAACGGATATCCCACACCCCGCGCAACGCATTCGCCAGGCGCTGCCCGGCCATGTCGGCGACGTCGAAAGACGCTTCGCCCGGGGTGATCGTCGGGTCCGGCTTCGTCCATTCACGATGCCCGAAATACGCCGCAGGCACGGCAGCGCCGGTCAGCGCCAGGCCCGCCATGAACCATCGTCGAGAAATCTTCATTGCCCTACCTGTGTCAGCCATGAAGCAGGCTTTATCCAAGCTAGAACGTTTGTTGCCCCGGCAAATTTAACGTGCCCGGCGATGATGACCCGTGGCGAGGGGATTCATCCCCGATGAGTTGCGAAGCAACTCCCATCCGACGCTGGCGGCGACACCAGAAGGGACGGCGCTCGCAGGCCTTGCGAGCGCTTCGCCCTCGATCGGGGATAAATCCCCTCGCCACAGTGTCAGGCTTAAATTTTGCCGCCAACCACTCGTTCTTCCCAGATAGCGAAGGCCCCCGCGCCTGCACCTCGATGGCGAACCTGACTGAGATGGCAATGACAAAACCACGTTCGAAAAAGGCTCTATTCATCGGCCTGCCGTTGGCCCTGGCGATCAGCGCCGGCGCAGGCTTTGCCGTGTGGCATCACTGGTTCAAGGACGACCTCGGCTACCCGGCCAAAGTCATGAAGCAGGCCGATGAGCTGCACGAACGCATGCTCTCTTTCGACAGCCATGTCAGCCTGACGCAAAATTTCGGCACCGACGGCCACGAAGCCGACAAGGACGGCGACGGCCAGTTCGACCTCGCCAAGGCCAACCGCGGGCGCCTGTCCGGCGCCGCGCTGACCATCTTCGGCTGGCCGGAAATGTGGAACGGCCCCAACGCCCCGCACAAGCCGACCCCTGGCTTCGTCGACGAGGCGCGCAATCAGCAGGAAATCCGCTTCAAGATCATCTCCGGGATGGTTCGCGACTACCCCAATCAGGTGGCCATCGCCTACACCCCCGACGACTTCCGGCGCCTGCACGGCGAAGGCAAATTCGCGATTTTCATCAGCATGCTCAACGCCTATCCGCTGGGCCACGACCTCAACCTGCTGGACCTGTGGACCGCGCGCGGCATGCGCATGTTCGGCTTCAGCTACATCGGCAACAACGACTGGGCGGATTCGTCGCGGCCGCTGCCATTTCTCAATGATTCGCCGGACGCCCTCGACGGCCTCTCGGATCTGGGCAAGCAGGCGGTCAAGCGCCTCAACGATCTGGGCGTGATCATCGACGTCTCGCAAATGTCGACCAAAGCCCTCGAACAAGTCGCGCAGCTCAGCCGCACGCCGCTGGTAGCCTCGCATTCGGCGCCACGTGCGATGGTCGACATTCCGCGCAACCTCAGCGACAAGGAAATGCAGCTGATCAAAAACAGCGGCGGCGTGGTGCAGATCGTCGCGTTCTCGCAGTACCTGCGTCCGCTCACCCAACAAACCCAGGACAAGCTCAACGAGATGCGCAAGGACTTCGACCTGCCGCCGCTGCCGAACCTGGCGATGGCGTTGATGCCGGGCGACCCGATCATTGCCGCGTGGTCCGAGCAGAAGTTTGGCCAGTACGCCAGCCGCCTGTACGGCATCCTCGAAGAAGAGCCGAAAGCCAGCCTCAAGGATCTGGGCGATGCCATCGATTACGCGGTGCGCAAGATCGGCATCGACCATGTCGGCATCAGCTCCGACTTCAACGAAGGTGGCGGCGTCAAAGGCTTCGAGAACGTCGGCGAAATTCGCAACGTCACCGCCGAGCTGATCTCACGCGGTTACTCCGAAGCGGACATCGCCAAGCTCTGGGGCGGCAACTTCCTGCGGGTCTGGGATCAGGTCGAGAAAGCCGCGAAACCGGCACTGGCCGCCGCGCCCGGAACTGCCCAGCCATGAGCAATCGTCGTGAGTTCTTGAAGCAGGCGGGGATTCTCGCGGCGGCTCTGCCACTGGGCGCGAGCCTGCCGAATGTCGCCGGTGCCGCGAACGCCGCGCCCGCGACCGGCAACAAGTGGGCGCGGTTGCAGCAGCTGTTCGATCAGGATCCGGCGTATCTGCACTTCTCCAATTTCCTGATTACCTCGCACCCGAAACCGGTGCGCGAGGCGATTGAGCGGCACCGCGCCGCCCTCGACAAAAATCCCGGCCTGGCCATGGATTGGGACCTCGGCGTGATCGAACAGCGCGAGGAGAACGTGCGGGTCTGGGCCGGACGCTACCTGCAAGCCGACGCCAAACAGATCGCCCTGACCGGCAGCACCACCGAAGGTCTGGCGACGATCTACGGCGGCGTGCACGTGCGCCCCGATCAGGAAATCCTCACCACCGAGCACGAGCACTACGCGACCCACACCATCCTCGCCCTGCGTAGCGAACGCGACGGCACCCGGGTGCGCAAAATTCGTCTGTTCAAGGATTCGTACAGCGCCAGCAAAGCAGAAATCCTTGCCGCGATCGACGGCGCCATCTGCCCCGAAACCCGGGTGCTGGGCATGTGCTGGGTGCATTCGGGCAGCGGCATGAAACTGCCCATCGGTGAAATCGGCGCCATCGTCGACCAGCACAACCGCGGTCGCAGCGACGCTGACCGCATCGTTTACGTGGTCGACGGGGTGCATGGCTTCGGCGTGGACAACCTGAACTTCGCGCAGATGAACTGCGACTTCTTCATCGCCGGCACCCACAAGTGGATGTTCGGCCCACGTGGCACCGGCATCGTCTGCAGCCGCTTCGCCGAGGTCAGATACGTCACCCCGATCATTCCGACGTTCTCTGAAGCCACGGCGTTTTCCACCACCATGACGCCCGGCGGCTATCACTCGTTCGAGCACCGCTGGGCGCTGGACGAAGCGTTCAAATTGCATCTTGAGCTGGGCAAGGCCGAGGTCGAGGCGCGCATTCACGCGCTCAACAGCTACCTGAAACAACGCCTGCAGCAACGGCCGCAGATCGAACTGGTGACGCCACTGAGCCCTGAGCTGTCCGCCGGTTTCACCTTCTTCCGGGTCAAGGGCAAGGACAGCGACAAGATCGCCGCGCACCTGATGGCCAACCGCGTGGTGGCCGATGCCGTGCACCGCGACGTCGGCCCGGTGATCCGCACCGCACCGGGGCTGCTCAACGACGAAGAGCAAATCGACCGCTTGCTGGCCGTGCTCGACCAGGCCCTTTGACCCGGACGCTCCCTTTTTTCTTTTAGCGAGACTCGCAATGAACAGTGAACTGCGTCGATTTTCCTTGAAGGCGCTGCCGGCGCTGATGCTCACCGCCCTCGCCGCCGGCCTGCTGCCGGGCGCCGCGCAGGCCGCCACCCCGCCTGCGCCGGGCAAGGTGTTCAAGGACTGCAAGGACTGCCCGGAAATGGTCGTGCTGCCCACCGGCACGTTCACCATGGGCACCCCGGAGGATGAGGTCGGCCGCGAGCCGGATGAAGGGCCGCTGCACCCGGTGACGTTTGCCAAACCGCTGGCGATCAGCCGTTTCCAGATTCTGCGCGGCGAGTGGGACGCCTACCTCAAGGACAGCGGCTACAAAATGCCCGACGGCGACACTCGCCCCGGTCGCGCCTGCAAGGCCGGGATCCCGGATTATCAGGGCAGCGACCCGCGCAAGCAGTACACCGACAAGCACCCGGCGGTGTGCATGGATTTCCCGGAGGTCGAAGCTTACGTGGCCTGGCTGTCGAAGAAGACCGGCCAGCAATACCGGCTGGTCAGCGAGTCGCTGCGTGAATACGCCGCCCGCGCCGGCAGCACGGGGCCGTTCCCCCTTCCCGTTCGATGAAGGCAAGGAATACAGCATCGCCAAACACGCCAACACCTATGGCGCCGCCGATGGCTACAACTTCACCGCGCCGGCCGGCAGCTTCCCGGCCAATGCCTTCGGCGTCTACGACATGCACGGCAATATTTATGAGTGGACCGCCGATTGCTACAACGAGAACTACGTCGGCGCGCCAAGCGATGGCAGTGCCTGGTTAAGCGGCAAGTGCGACGTGCGGCGCATCCGTGGCAACGACTGGGGCGAGGCACCGGTGTTCTCGCGTTCGGGCAACCGCAACGCCACCTACACCGACACCCGTGGCGACTGGATCGGCTTCCGGGTCGCCCGTGATCTGTAACGCCATCGCCCGGCTAAATTAGCCGTCCTGCCAGTCGTTCTACAGGTGGGCGCGATCCTCCATGGCGCGCCCACCGCCCCTCTACGTCATCCAGGCGAACCGCCCGAGCAGTGCCGGTGTTCGCCGCTCCTTCAAGCAGGGAACCTCCATGAGCAAACCAACACGCGGGGTGATCAATGAATTGTTCGCCCTGCTCAAACCCTTTCGACTGATCGTCAGCGTGTCGATCCTGCTCGGCATGGTCGGTGGCCTGAGCGTCACCGCGCTGCTGGCGACCATCAACAACGTGCTGCACGCCGAGGGCGCACTGACCAGCACGATGGTCGCGGTGTTTGCCGGCCTGTGCCTGCTGGCGCTGACCAGCTCGATCTTTTCCGACATCGGCACCAATTTCGTCGGCCAGCACATCATCGCCAAATTGCGCAAAGAGCTGGGCGAGAAAGTCCTTTCGGCGCCGATCGAGCAGATCGAGCGCTATCGCAGCCATCGGCTGATTCCGGTGCTGACCCACGATGTCGACACCATCAGCGACTTCGCTTTCGCCTTTGCGCCGCTGGCGATTTCCCTGACCGTGACCCTCGGTTGCATGGGCTACCTGGCGATGTTGTCGTGGCCGATGTTCCTGATGATGGCCGTGGCGATCCTGATCGGCACGGTCATTCAGTACATTGCGCGCGGGCGTGGCATGCAGGGTTTCCTCAAGGCCCGCGACTACGAAGACGAGTTGCAGAAGCACTATCACGCAGTCGCCGAGGGCGCCAAGGAACTGCGCATCCATCGCCCGCGCCGGCATCGCATGTTCGTCTCGGGCATCGAAGGCACGGCCGACAAAATCTGCGACACGCAGGTGCGTTCGGTGAACATTTTCGTGGTCGCCAAGACCTTGGGTTCGATGCTGTTCTTCGTGGTGATCGGCTTGGCGCTGGGCCTGCAATCGCTGTGGCCGAGCGCCGACAAAGCGGTGATGAGCGGCTTCGTGCTGGTGCTGCTGTACATGAAAGGGCCGCTGGAACACATCATTGGCACCCTGCCGATCGTCAGTCGTGCGCAAATCGCGTTCCGCCGGATCGCCGATCTGTCCGAGCAATTCTCCTCGCCCGAGCCGCACCTGCTGCTCAGTGATCAGGGCCATCAAAAGACCCCGGTGCACAGCCTGGAGCTGACCGATGTCTCGTACAGCTTCCCGACGGTAGAAGGCGCCAAGCCGTTCCGGCTGGGGCCGGTGAACCTGAAAATCGAACAGGGCGATATCATTTTCATCGTCGGCGAAAACGGCTGCGGCAAGACCACGCTGATCAAGTTGCTGCTGGGCCTGTACGCGCCGCAGCAAGGCGAAATCCGCCTCAACCAGCAGCTCGTCGATGCCGCCAACCGCGACGATTACCGCCAGTTGTTCACCACGATCTTCGCCGACTATTACCTGTTCGACGACGTGGTCCAGGGCGATACGCATATCCCGGAAGACGCCAACCAATACCTGGAGCGCCTGGAAATTGCGCACAAGGTCAGCGTGCGTGACGGCTCGTTCACCACCACCGACCTGTCCACCGGCCAGCGCAAGCGTCTGGCCCTGATCAACGCCTGGCTGGAAGAGCGTCCGGTGCTGGTGTTCGATGAGTGGGCCGCCGATCAGGACCCGACCTTCCGGCGGATTTTCTACACCGAGCTGCTGCCGGACCTGAAGCGTTTGGGCAAGACCATCATCGTCATTTCCCACGACGATCGTTACTTCGATGTCGCCGATCAACTGGTGCGCATGAGCGCCGGCAAAGTGGTCACTGAGCTGCAACCCGCCTGACTGTGAAAATTTTGTAAAAAATTTGCGTTGAGTTTTCCGGTTTTCGGAAGGCTCAACGTCTTACTAACAGTTAATAGAAATAGTTCTCAGTCAACACTTTGAAGAGTAGAAGAACAATGCCCGCACCGCACGGACTCCACCCGCTCGCCAAGGCTCTGCTGATCCGCCGCTCCTTCCGTTGCACCTTGCCCGCGTTCTGCGCCATGGCCCTGACTGTGCCGATGATCGGCCAGGCCCAGGCCGCCGCCGTGGCGATCAATATTCCTGCACAGTCGCTGGGGAGCGCCTTGCAGGAATTCGGTCGCCAGACCAACCTCCAAGTGCTTTACAGCCCGGATGAAGTCAGCGGCCTGCGCAGCAGCGCGGTCAGTGGCAACCTGGAACCGACCGCCGCCATCGCGCAACTGCTGCAAGGCACCAACATCGCCTACAGCGTCGAAGGCAACAACGTCGCCTTGCGTTCACGCAGCAGCGGCGGCGCCAGCCTCGATCTGGCCCCGACCAGCATTTCCGCCACCGCCGAATCGGCCTGGGGCCCGGTCGACGGTATCGTCGCCAAGCGCAGCGCCACCGGTTCGAAGACCGATTCGTCGCTCAAGGAAATCCCGCAGACCATCAACGTCGTCACTCAAGACGAAATCAAGATGCGCGGCTCGAAGACCGTCACCGAGGCCCTGCAATACACGCCCGGCATGACCGGCGGCGGTTTCTCGGATCGAGTGAAGATCTTCGACGAACCGACGTCCCGTGGCTTCTCCCCTACTCCGCTGTACCTCGACGGCCTGCACATGCCTTACGGCGGCGGCAGCACCGGCGGTTCGCTGCAGATCGACCCGTACACCCTGGAGCGCGTCGAAGTGCTCAAGGGTCCGGCCTCGGTGCTGTACGGCCAGAACCAGCCGGGCGGTATCGTCAACATGGTCAGCAAGCGTCCGACCGCGACCCCGCTGCACGAAGTGAAGCTCGGTGGCGGCAGCTATGACCGCAAGTACGGTGCCTTCGACCTCGGCGGCCCGATCGACGATCAAGGCGAATTCCTCTATCGCCTGACCGGTGTGATCAACGACAGCGGCTCGGCCATCGACTACGCCAGCCAGAACCGCATGCTGCTGGCGCCAAGCCTGACCTGGCTGCCCAACGACCAGACCACCATCACCGTGTTCGGTCAGTACCAGAAAGACCACGATGTACCGGAAGCCCAGGGCCTGCCCGCCAACGGCACCGTACATCGCAGCCAGGCCGGGCGCATCAGCCGCAGCCTGTTCCTCGGCGAGCCGGACGTGAACAAGTACCACCGCGAGCAGTTCGTGGTCGGTTACGAGATCGCCCACGAACTCAATGACGTCTGGACCCTGAAGCAGAACGCGCGTTACGCCGACATCAACGACCAGTACGTGGCGCCGCTGCACGGTTATGCGTTCCCGACCAACCCGGTTACCGGCCTCAACGACGGCAGCTACCAGAGCCGTTATGCGGTGGACTGGTCGCAGCACAACAAGGTCTACGGCATCGATAACATTGCCCAGGCCAAGTTCCACACCGCCGACGTCGAGCACACCGTGCTGCTGGGTGTGGACTACTACCACTACAATTCGAAATTCCTCGGCCTGTACGACCGCACCGCTCCAGGTCTGGATCTGTACAACCCGGTGTATGGCAGCCAGATCAATTTCCGTCAGCCGTACAAATGGGACAACACCATCACCCAGACCGGCCTGTACGCTCAGGATCAACTGCGCTGGAACCAGTGGTTCCTGACCCTCGGCGGTCGTTATGACTTCGCCGAAACCGACAACAAGCAACCGCTGAGCGGCGGCCACAGCAATCAGAAGGACGAGAAGTTCACCGGGCGTGCCGGCCTGGGCTACGAGTTCGACAACGGCATCACGCCGTACGTCAGCTACGCCGAATCGTTCCTGCCGCAAACCGGTACCGACATGAGCGGCGGCGCCTTCGAACCGACCACCGGCAAGCAGTACGAAGTCGGCGTCAAGTACGAGCCGAAGGCCATCGACGGCTTCATCCAGCTGTCGGCGTACCAGATCGACCAGGACAATATGCTCACCACCGACCTCAACAACCCGGGCTTCAGCACCCAGAGCGGCTCCGTGCGTTCGCGCGGTATCGAGCTGGAAGGCAAGGTCAACGTCACCCGCAACCTGCGCGTGCTGGCGGCGGTGTCGCGTAACCAGACCAAGTGGGAGAAAGACAACGACGGTCGCGAAGGTCGCACTCTGGCCATGCGTCCACCGCTGACCGCCTCCGCGTGGGTCAACTATGACTTCGACATTTCCACCGCCCTCGCCGGTTTCGGCATGGGTCTGGGCGCCCGTTACGTGCGCAGCAGCTACGGTTCGGATTACGAGTCGGACTCGTTCCAGATTCCGTCCTATACCGTGTATGACGCCATGGTCTCTTACGACCTGGAGAAATCGCCGCTGCATGTCAAAGGCGTGAAGCTGCAAGCCAACCTGCAAAACCTCACTGACGAGAAGTACGTGGCCGCGTGCAACGGTACCCTCGATTGCTACTACGGCGAAGGCCGCACCATGACTGCTGACGTGACCTATAACTGGTAATACGTTTAGCGCTCACTGAAACGCCGGCATTTGCTGGCGTTTTTTTTGGGGGACTTGGCGGCCTTTGGGCCGACCAGGCTCTTGGGGGGTTGGGTGTATATCCGTTTTTTCGGGTGCTGCCGCTGGCGGTTTCGCTCTTACAGCGAGTCACCTTTTCCAGACGCCGAAAAGGTAACCCAAAAGGCTTTGCCCCGGCGTACGGCACTTCGCTTAGGCTCAGTGTTCCCTCGCTACGGTGTCCATCCGGGGGCATCGCCTCCGGTTTGCTTCGCTGCACCTCCTCTCGATGTATGCGGCTCCGCCGCATGGCGCTGCGCGCCTAACCCCCGGGTGAACACCTTCGCTCGGCCTGCCGAAGGGGCAAAAAATCAAAAGCCAAAGCAAGATCAAAAACCACATCAAAAGCCCCTCACCCTAGCCCTCTCCCGGAGGGAGAGGGGACTGATCGAGGTGTTTGGGGGAGCTACGCAGACATGAAATACCGAGTCGAACTCAGGTTCTGAAAGGCTCACGAATTGGCTCCCTCTCCCTCGGGAGAGGGCTGGGCGGGCGGCGTTCCGATGAGGGGCAAATCCACCACAAAACCAAATCCGAACACCCGCTCTGCACCACTCAATAGGCCGAGTGTCAGCTCGCCTGCTTTTGATCTTGATCTGTAAGGCGACGTCGGAAGGCTGAGTGGAGGGATTCATCCGGGGGTGGGAGCGCAGCGACCGTTTGGCGCAGCCAAACACAGCGAGAGGAGGTGCAGCGAAGCAAACCGGAGGCGCTGCGCCCGGATGGAGCCCGGAGCGAAGGGACCCCGAGCCCCAGCGAGCGGGCCGAACGTAGGAGCAAGCGTTTTTTTGCTTACTTTTTTTAGGCGTTTGTAAAAAAAGTGAGTCGCCGTAAGGGCGAAACCCTAGGCGGCCGTTACCGCAGCAACGGATATTCACCCCCCCACCCCATTAAGCCAAAGTAAACACCTCTACCAAGCGCCCAGCAATCAACCCCAGCGCCTCTTCAGCCTCATCAACAATCGCCCCCATCCGCATAAAGTCATGGGTCATGCCCGAGTACACCTGCAAATCCACAACAACCCCCGCCGCCTGCAAATGCCGGGCATACGCCACCCCCTCATCATGCAACGGATCACACTCGGCCAACACCATCAACACCGGCGCGACATCGGCCGGAACTTCGCCGAGCAACGGCGAGAAACGCGGATCAAGACGATCGCTGGCATCACGCTGATAGTGCGCGTAGAACCACTGCAGCGAAGCCTTCTCCAGCAGATAACCTTCGGCGAAACGCTCGATCGAAGGCGTGCTGCGACTGGCATCGGTGACCGGATAAATCAGCACCTGCAAACGCGGCTGCACAGCGGCATCCGTCAGTTGCGCAGCCAGCACCGTGGCCAGGCTCCCACCAACGCTGTCACCGGCAATCGCCAGCCGCGCCGTGTCGATGCCCAGATCAGCAGCACTCGCCACCAGCCAGTCCCAGGCATCGCGGGCGTCGTCGGCCGCTGTCGGGAAACGATGTTCCGGTGCCAGTCGATACGCCACCGACAGCACCACACAATCCGCCAGCAAGGCCAGCGCGCGGCACAGCGAATCATGCGAGTCGAGGCTGCCAACCACATAGCCGCCGCCATGGAAATACAACAGTGCCGGACGACCGGCACCCGCCTGCAACGCATGGTTACTGTAGATCCGTGCGTTCAACAGTGCACCGTCACGCACCGGCAATTGCAGCTCATCCACCACGACCAGTTCTTCACCGCCGGCGTCCATCAGCAACGATGACTGATCGAATTGTTCACGGGCCTCGCTCGGGGTCAGCTCATGCATGCCGACGCGTTTGCCACTGGCCCGGCCGTTGCCGACCAGTTGCAGAAATGCGGCGATATCAGGATTCAATGACATTCAAATCTCCAAACCGATCGGGCGCCATCAGCGCCCGATCGGTTTTGCTTGGGTTTCACAGCAGGTTTCAGGACATGACTACTGATTCAACGATCTGGCCGAGCATTTCTTCAGCCTCGGACAGGAAAGTTTCATCGCGCGGGATCTGGAAGTGCCCGCAATCCAGCCATTCACCGCCCATGCCCGGCTGGTCGAGTTGCGCCGCCAGCTCCAGTGCCTCGGCTTCGCGACCCAAGCTCCACCAGCACGTCGGGTCGACGGTCAGCGGCGCACAGCGCTCAAGCTTGAGCGACAACTGCTTGAGCCGGCGCGCCACGCTGAACACCTGCGCCAGTTCTTCGGCACCCAGCGCCACATAAGTCGACGCCCCGCGCTCGGCGCTCATGGCACGCTGGAACAGCGCGCGCAGGTTGTGCGGCGTTTCCTCACCGTCGATAGACAAGTCCGAAGCGGCGTCCGGCAGCGTCACCTGCAGGAAATCGCGCAGGTCGGCTTGCCAGTCATCGACCGCCCCGACGTCAACCGCCGCCGACGGCACGAAGCTGTCGACCAGCCCGACAAACTTGACCTGTTGCCCGGCCTGCTCCAGTTGCGCGGCGATCAACATCGCCAGCGTTCCGCCCAGCGACCAGCCCAGCAGGTGATACGGCCCCTGCGGCTGTTTCTGGCGAATCTGCGCCAGGTAATCACTGGCCATTTCCTGCAGCGAGGTGTCGTTGAACGCCGGATCCAGCAGCATCCGCGACTGAATCGCCAACAGTTGGCGTTGACCGCTCAGGCGCCGCGCCAGCGGCTCGTAGTCGAACACCGTGCCGAAGCCGGCATGCAGGCAGAACAACGGCGCCACGCCCTTGACCTCGGCGTTCATCGCCAGCAACCCGGAGGCTTTTTCCGCCGTGCCCTGAACGCTCGCTACCAGTTCGCCGATGCTCGGTTTCTGCATCAGATCGCGCAGTTTCAGGCTCAGGCCCTGAGCCTTGAGCACACGGCTGCGGGCCACCACTTGCAGGCTGAGGATCGAGTCGCCACCCAGTTCGAAGAAGTTGTCGCTGAGCCCGACCCGTTCGATTTTCAGCACCTCCTGCCAGATCTTCGCCAGGGCTTTTTCCAGCTCGGTGCGCGGCTCGACGTAGGCCAGGCGCTGTTCGGCGTCCGGATTCGGCAGGGCCTTGCGGTCAAGTTTGCCGTTCGGCGTCAGCGGCATGCGCTCAAGCACCATCAGGTGTGCCGGCACCATGTAATCCGGCAGGCTGACCTTGAGTTGCTCGCGCAGACGTTCGCCCAATCCGTCGGCCGGCGTCTCGGCAGCGGCCAGTACATAGCCGAGCAGTTGCTTGCCGCTGACACCCTCGCGGGCCACCACGGCAGCGTCACGCACGCCCGGCTGCTGCTTGAGGCGCGCTTCGATTTCACCCAGCTCGATGCGGAAACCACGGATCTTCACCTGATGGTCGATCCGCCCGAGGTAATCAACGGTGCCGTCGGCACGCTGGCGCACCAGGTCGCCAGTGCGGTACAGGCGACTGCCGTCGGCACTGAACGGGTTGGCAACGAAACGTTCGGCGGTGCCACCGGCACGCCCCAGATAACCGCGAGCCAACGCGCCACCCAAGTACAACTCACCGGCAATGCCGGCCGGCAGCGGGTTGAGATCGCTGTCGAGCACATAACCGCTGCGCTCGCCGACCACGCTGCCGATCGGCGCATAGGCCGCGCCGCATTGATCGTCGACCGCGGCCTTCCAGATCAGCGGCGTGACCACCGTTTCAGTCGGGCCATAGCCGTTGATGATGTACTGCGGTTGCAGCGCTCGTTTGGCCAGTTCGAAACTCGCCACCGGCACCGCATCCCCGCCGAAGCAGTAGATCCGTACCGGCGGCGGATTGCCGTGCTGTTCGGCATGCTCGGCCAGTTGCTGCAGGTACACCGGCGGGAACGCGGCCACGGTCACCCCATACTGATGCAGGGCGTCGTAGGTTTGTTCGGCCGT
This sequence comes from Pseudomonas sp. S150, assembly GCF_004526365.1. Classification (NCBI taxonomy): domain Bacteria; kingdom Pseudomonadati; phylum Pseudomonadota; class Gammaproteobacteria; order Pseudomonadales; family Pseudomonadaceae; genus Pseudomonas; species Pseudomonas sp. S150. The sequence continues at coordinate 2,704,698 of NZ_CP038207.1, read as the reverse complement.
CCACAGGCTGTCGTCGCGAATCAGCAAACGCGCGCCGTGCGTCAGGGTGGTCAGCCAGCGCTCATGCGCGCCGTCGAAGGCGAACGACATGAAGTGCAACTCGCAATCGGCCGCGCTCATTTCGTAACGCTGGCCGATCGCCTGGCAGTGCATCGCCAGCGGCCCGTGCGCCACGCCGACACCTTTCGGCTGACCGGTGGAGCCGGAGGTGTAGATCACGTAGGCCAGGTTGCCCGGCTGCACCGCCACCTGCGGTGCCGACGGCGGCTGAGCGCGCAGGTCCAGCTGATCGAGTTCCAGCACATGCAGGTTGGCCTGGGTCGGCAGCACCTGACGCAGACTCGAATCGCTGAGCAGCAAGGCGATGCCCGAATCGTGCATCAGATAACTCAAGCGCTCGCGGGGATAGGTTGCGTCCAGCGGCACATAGGCGCCACCGGCCTTGAGCACCGCCAACAACGCGACGATCATGTTTTCGCTGCGTGGCAGGGCCACACCGACCCGCACTTCCGGGCCTACACCTTCGGCGATCAGCGCATGCGCCAGACGATTGGCCCGCGCTTCGATCTGGCCGTAGCTGAAGGCTTGCTCATTGAAGATCACTGCGGTTTGTTCGGCACGTTGCGCGGCCCACCCGGCAATGCGCTGGTGCACCAGCGTGGTCTGCGGGTGCGCGACAACGTCCGGCGTGGGCGCGACTTGCCCGGTCGGCAGACCGATGCGTCCCAGCGCCTGCCCGGCGTCCTGAACCAGGGCCGTGAGCAGGCCTTCCATGTTGCTGCGGATGCCTTCCACGGTCGCCAGATCAAAATGTTCGCGCAGGAACATGTACTCGATCACCAGCCCGTCTTCGAGAGTGACCATCAGGTCCATCGGGAAGTTGGTCAGGCCTGAGTTATTGATTTCGCCAAACTTCAGCGAATCATCGCGCCACTCGCGCAGCGCCTGATCGATCGGGTGGTTCTCGAACACGATGATGCTGTCGAACAGCGACTGCCCGGCACGCCCGCCCCAACGCTGGACGTCGGTCAGCGGGGTATATTCGCGCTCGCGCATCTCCAGGTTGAAATCCTGCAACTCGCGCAACCAGGCACCCACGGCCTGCTCGGCCGGCACGTCCTTGATCACCGGCAAGGTGTTGATGAACAGGCCGAGGATCGATTCCGAGGCCGGCAGGCTCGCCGGACGCCCCGCCACCGTCGCACCGAACGCCACGCAACGCTGGCCGCTGTACCGGCTGAGCAGCACCAGCCATGCGCCCTGCACCAAGGTGTTGAGGGTGATCTGCTGCGACTGGGCAAAGGCTTTCAACTGCTCGGTGCGGGTTGCGCCCAAACGGCTGTACAGCGCCTGGTGACCGCGACCGCTGCCGGTGCGCGTCACCGCGTCCGCCAGATAGGTCGGCTCGTCGAGCAGGCTCAGGTGCTGACGCCAGAAACCTTCGCTGGCATTCGCGTCCTGCTGCTGCAGCCAGTTGATGTAACCGCGGTACGGCACCGCGTCGGCCAGTGGTCGTCCGGAATACTGGCTCAGCACTTCACCGATCAACTGCGAACTGCTCCAGCCGTCGATCAAAATGTGATGGTAAGTCCAGATCAGTTGATAGCTGTGCTCGCCGACTTGCACCAGCGTCAGCCGCTGCAGCGGTGGCTGGTCAAGGTCGAAGCCCTTGGCCCGCTCGGCATCCGCCAGGCCTTGCAAGGCTTCGGCCGAATGATCCTGCTCACGCCAGTCGAGCAGACTGAACGGCAACTGCGGATCGGCGAGGACGAATTGCAGCGGCTCGGCCATGTCCTGCCAGAGGAAACCGGTGCGCAGAATGTCGTGGCGACGGCTGACGGTTTCCCACGCGGCTTGCAGACGCAGCGGCTCAAGACCCTGCACCGGAACGCTCAACTGGTTGACGTACAGGTCCGATTCCGGCGAATTCAATCCGAGGAACAGCATGCCCTGCTGCATCGGCGACAAGCGATAGAGCCCGTCGAGTTGCCCCGCCGGCAGTGGCAGTTGCGCCACTTGCGCCTCGCTCAAGCCGTGCAGCGGCAGGTCGATCAGCGCCGGCTCCGGCGCCACATGCCCTTCGGCAGCCTGCACGCACAGGGCCAATTGTTGAATGGTCGGTTGTTGGAACAGGTCTTTCGGGCTCAACTCCAGCCCTTGCTGACGGGCGCGACTGACCACCTGAATCGAGATGATCGAATCGCCGCCCAAGGCAAAGAAACTGTCATGGGTGCTGACCTGCTCAAGGCCCAGCACTTCTTTCCAAATCTCCACCAACATTTGCTCGGTGGCATTCACCGGTTCGACATGCAACTGCGCGGCACTCAGCTCCAGTGCTGGCAGGCGCTTGCGATCGATCTTGCCGTTGGGGGTCAGCGGCAGCTGCGCCAGCCACAGGCGGTGGCTCGGCACCATGTAATCCGGCAGGGTCGCGCCCAGCCAGTTGCCGAGGGTTTGCTGCAGTGCGGCCTGTTGCTCGGCGCTGGCCTCGATGATCGCCGGATCGCTCGGCACCAGATAGGCAATCAGTTGCTGACTGCCCGACACTTCGCTGGCCACGACCACCGCTTCACGCACGGCGGCATGCGCCAGCAGACGCGCTTCGATTTCGCCCAGCTCGATACGCAAGCCGCGAATTTTCACCTGATGGTCGATCCGGCCCATGTACTCCAGCTCGCCCTCCTCGCGCTGACGAATCAGGTCGCCGGTGCGGTACATGCGCTCGCCGTTGCCGTCGAAAGGATTCGGCACGAAGCGCTCGGCCGTCATCGCCGCACGCCCCAGATAACCGCGCGTGATGCCGGCGCCGGACAGGTACAGCTCGGCCGAAACGCCTTGCGGCACCGCGTGCAGATCGGCATCCAGCAGATGGCTGGCACTGTAATCGAGCGCGCGACCAATCCGTGCCTGACCGCCAGCGCTGCGGCGGGTCCAGGTCGAATAAGTGGTGTCTTCCGACGGGCCATACAGGTCGTAAACGTGCTCGGCCGTCGACTGCTGATACAGCGCCTCCACCAGCGCTTGTTTCAGCGGTTCACCCGCCAGGTTGATAATGCGCACGCTCGGCGGAATCTGCCCGGCACGCTGCAGCGCAGCAATTGCCGACGGCACAGTGTTGATCAGGCGTACCTGATCGCGGGCCGGCAGTTGCGGCAGCTCCAAGGCATTACGGGCGATGATCAGCGAGCCGCCGTTGGCGAGGGTGACAAACAGCTCCCACACCGACAGGTCGAAGCACACCGAAGTCGAGGCCAGCACGCCTTGAATGTCATCACGGCTGTAGACCTTGCCCGACCAGTCGATCAGCGCCATGACGTTGCGATGGGCAATCGCCACGCCTTTCGGCTTGCCGGTGGAACCGGAGGTGTAGATCACGTAGGCGAGGTTGTCCGGAGCCACCGATGTTTGCGGCGCGCTGCTCGGATAACCGCTCAGCGACAGCTGATCCAACAGCAGCACTTGGGTATCGCTCGGCACGCTCAGGGTCTTCGCAACGGCCTGCTCGGTGAGCAACACCCGCGCCCGACTGTCTTCGAGCATGTAGGCCACGCGATCCGCCGGGTAGTCCGGGTCCAGCGGCACGTAAGCGCCACCGGCCTTGAGCACCGCGAGCAAGGCAATCAGCAACTGCTCGGAACGCGGCATCGCCACGCCCACGCGTACTTCCGGGCCGACACCCAGCTCAAGCAGTTTGTGCGCCAGACGATTGGCCTTCGCGTCCAGCTCGGCGTAGGTCAGTTGCGTATGGGCGAAGGTAACCGCCAAGGCATCCGGGGTCGCCGCCACTTGACGGGCGATGGCTTGATGGATGCACAGATCGGTGGAGAAGTCGGTACTCACCTGCGGGCTGTGCTCGATCAGGTTCAGTTCACTGAGCGAACGCTCCCCCGACTCGCTCATCTGCCCGAGCAAACGCTGCAGATATCCGGCCAGTTGCACCACGCTGTGTGCGGCAAAGCTTTCGCACTGGTAGCTGAAGTGCATCGACAACTCGTCGCTCAAGTGCACCAGCAGCGTCAGCGGGTAGTTGGTCTGCTCATGATTGTGGATTTCACCGAAGCGCAGTTCTTGCGGTGCGCCCTGCGCCAGCGCCTCGGACACCGGGTAGTTCTCGAACACCAGAATGTTGTCGAACAGCGCCTCACCGTTGCGCTCGGCCCAACGCTGAATGTCGAACAGCGGAGTGTGCTCATGTTCGCGCAAGGCCAGGTTCTGCGCCTGCACGCTCTGCAACCATTCGCCAACGCTCGATGGCGACTGCGGGCTGGCGATGACCGGCAAGGTGTTGATGAACAGGCCGATCTGCTGCTCGACCCCTTTGAGCTCGGCCGGACGCCCCGCTACCGTCGCGCCGAACGCCACACACGGCTGGCCGGTCAGGCGCTGCAACAGCAGCAGCCATGCCGCCTGAATCAGCGTGTTGAGGGTGACTTTCTGCTGGCGCGCGAACTCGCCCAGACGCCGCGTCTGCTCAGCGTCGAGCACGCAGAAATGTTCTCCGTGGCCGTCGCGCGGTGCATCGCCGCGCTGCGCCTGCAACGCTTGCGCCAGCATGGTCGGCGCTTGCAGGTCAGCCAGTTGCGCGGTCCAGTAACGCTCGCTGGCCTGCACGTCCTGACGCTGCAGCCATTCGATGTAATCGCGGTAACGCCCGGCCAATGGCGGCTGGGCAACCCCGCTGTAGCGCTGCAGGACTTCGCCGAGCAACTGCGAGTTGCTCCAGCCGTCCATCAGGATGTGATGGTTGGTGTAGATCAAGTGGCAGCGCTGCTCGTCCAGCCGCACCACGACCATGCGCAACAGCGGCCCTTGGCTCAAGTCGAAACCTTGCGCCTGTTCGGCTGCGGCCAACGCATTCAGATCGCTCTGACAATCGTCGCGATCACGCCAGTCGAGGACGCGGAACGGCATGTCCAGTTGCTTGTGCACCACCTGCACCGGACGCGCCAGTTCACCCTGCCAGACAAAGCTGCTGCGCAGGATGTCGTGGTTGTCCACCGCCGCTTGCCAGGCCTGCTGAAAGCGTTGCGGATCGAGGCCTTCGACATCGAGCCGGACCTGGTTGATGTAATCGCCGGTGGCCTGCTCGTAGAGGCTGTGGAACAACATGCCCTGCTGCATCGCCGACAGCGGATACACATCGGCGACCTGGCGCGGCGCCAGCGGGAACTGGTCGAGCTGCGCCTGCGTCAGGCCGGCCAACGGGAAGTCCGACGGGGTCAGGCCTTCGACGTCCGGGGTCAGGCAATGGCCGATCAACGCTGCGAGTTCTGCGGCGTAATCTGCGGCCAGGGCTTCGATCACCGCGCTGTCGAAGCGCTCACTACTGAACGTCCAGCCCACCCGCAGCTCGCCGCCATACACCTGACCGTTGAGGGTCAACCAGTTGCCCAGCGGCGCCTCCGGGCTCTGGTCGAGGCCGGCGTTGTCCGGCGACGGCACGAACAGCGCAGCCTCGTCGCCAGCGAAACTGCCGTCGAACTGCCCAAGGTAGTTGAAGGTGATGCGCGGGCTCGGCAAGGCCTGCAAGCTCTGCTGCGCGCGGGCATCACCGAGGTAACGCAAGGCGCCGAAACCGATGCCCTTGTTGGGGATCGAGCGCAGTTGTTCCTTGATCTGCTTGATCGACTCGCCAAGCGTGTCTGCCGGTGTCAGGCGCACCGGGAACAGGCTGGTGAACCAGCCCACCGTGCGGGTCAGATCAACACCGTTGAACAGTTCTTCGCGGCCATGGCCTTCGAGCTGGATCAGCGTCGACGCCTGCCCGCTCCAGCGTCCAATGACCCGCGCCAGCGCCGTCAGCAACAGATCGTTGACCTGAGTGCGGTACGCCGCCGGGGCCTCTTGCAGCAGTTGGCGGGTCAGCTCGGTGCCGAGCCGGGTTTGTACGGTCTGGGCCAGACGATTGTCCTGACTGGCGTCAACGCGTTTGCACGGCAGATCGGTACTTACATCGCTCAGGCAGGCCTGCCAATAATCCAGTTCGGCCTGCAACGCCGGGCTGTTGGCGTAACGCTGCAAATGCTCGCCCCAGTCCTTGAAGGCGCTGGTCCGGGACGGCAGGCTCAACGGCTGATCATTCAGCAATTGCTGATAAGCGTTTTGCAGGTCTTCCAGCAGAATCCGCCACGACACGCCGTCCACCGCCAAGTGATGAATCACCAACTGCAGACGCTGCGTGCCATCGGCCAGATTCGCCAGCACCGCACGCAGCAACGGCCCGTGTTGCAGATCGAGACTGCGCTGGGCGCGGTTACCCAAGGCTTCAAGACCGGCGGCATCCGCGACGTGTTCCTGCCAGAGCAGGTTCTGCGGCAGCGCTTCGACCGCGCGGTGCTCGGCCTGCCACACGCCATCGTGCTGAGTGAAGCTCAGGCGCAAGGCATCGTGATGAGCGACCAGTGCGCGCAACACTTGCTCGATTTTTTCAGCGTCCAGCGTCTGCCGCGGTTGCAGCAGCACCGACTGGTTCCAGTGGTGACGCTGTGGGATCTCGTCGGCGAAGAATTGCTGCTGGATCGGCAGCAGCAACGCCGCACCGCTCGCGGCTTGCTGATCAATCGTCGATTCGTCGCCACCCCACTGCGCGACCAGCGCCAGACGCTGCACGGTCTGGTGCTGGAACAGGTCTTTGGGATTGAGGCGAATGCCGGCCTGACGGGCGCGGCTGACCACCTGAATCGAGATGATCGAGTCGCCGCCCAATTCGAAGAAATTATCGTTGATGCCGACTTGCGGCAGCTTCAGCACGTCCTGCCAGATCGCGGCCAGTCCCTGCTCCATCGCGCTTTGCGGCGCCTGATAGGTCTGCTGCGCCTGACTGGCGTCCGGTGACGGCAAGGCATTGCGGTTGAGTTTGCCGTTGGCGGTCAACGGCAATTGCGCCAGCAGCAACAGGTGCGCCGGGACCATGTGATCCGGCAGATTGGCCTTGAGTTCGGCGCGCACGCTGTCACGCCACAGCGCCTGTTCGACCGGGCTCGCGTCGAGCAGCGCGGCGTCGCCTGGCACCAGATACGCCACCAGTTGCTGACCACTGAGGCCCGGCTGCGCCAGCACCACGGCCTGGCGCACCGCAGCCTGTTCCAGCAACTGCGCTTCGATCTCGCCGAGTTCGATACGGAACCCGCGAATCTTCACCTGATGGTCGATCCGGCCGATGTATTCGATCACGCCGTCGGCGCGGTAGCGCGCCAGGTCACCGGTACGGTACAGACGCCCGCCATCGGCGGCGAACGGGTCGGGAATGAAGCGCAGACTGGTCAGATCCGCACGGTTCAGGTAACCGCGAGCCAGGCCGGCACGACCGACGTACAACTCACCGATGCAACCTTTGGCGACCGGGTTCAGATCTCCGTCGAGCAAGTACCAGGACAGGTCGGGAATCGGTTCGCCGATCGGGCTGCTGGCGTCACGCTGCAAGTCGGCCAGCGAAATCGGCCGGTAGGTCACGTGCACGGTGGTTTCGGTGATGCCGTACATGTTGATCAGTTGCGGTGCCTGATCGCCGAAACGCTCGAACCATGGACGCAGGCTCTTGACCTCCAGCGCCTCGCCGCCGAACACCACGTAACGCAGCGCCAGTGCTTGCGCCGCGTGTTCGGGGGCGCAGGCCACTTGCATCAATTGCTTGAACGCCGACGGCGTCTGATTGAGCACGGTGATGCCTTCGCGGCAGAGCAAGGCGAAGAAATCTTCCGGCGAGCGGCTGACCTCGTAAGGCACCACCAGCAGTTTGCCGCCGTACAGCAGCGCCCCGAAAATCTCCCACACCGAGAAGTCGAAGGCGTAGGAATGGAACAGGCTCCAGACATCTGTGGCGCCGAAATCGAACCACGCATCAGTGGCTTCGAACAGGCGCAGCACGTTGCGATGGGCCAGCAACGTGCCCTTCGGCTGCCCGGTGGAGCCGGAGGTGTAGATTACGTAAGCCAGGTTGTCCGGACTCATGCGCACCTGCGGATTGCTGTCGCTGTAGCCTTCCAGACCGTCACGCTCCTGATCGAGCATCAGGCTGCTCAGCGAATCCGGTACTGGCAGATGCCCCAGCAGATGACTCTGGGTCAGCAGCAAGGCGATGCCGCTGTCGCCGATCATGTAGCTCAGGCGTTCTTCCGGATACGTCGGGTCCAACGGCACATAAGCACCGCCGGCCTTGAGGATCGCCAGCAGGCCGACCAGCATGTCGAGGCTGCGCTCCACCGCCAGACCGACGCGCACGTCCGGGCCGACACCGCTGGCAATCAGCTTGTGGGCCAACTGGTTGGCGCGACTGTTCAGCTCGCCGTAGCTCAGGGACTGCCCGGCACAGCTCACGGCAATCGCTTGCGGGGCGCGGGCGGCTTGTTGTTCGATCCGTTGATGCAGGCACTGTTCGCTCGGGAAATCGCGGATGGCCGGGTTCCACTGCTGCAAGGTCGCCGCGCGTTCGGCGGCGTCATGCAGCGGCAGTTCGGCAATGCGCTGAGCGCTGTCGGCAACGATGCCTTGCAGCAGACGGGTCCAGTGTTGCGCCAGGCGTTCGATGGTTTCGACGTCGAACAGATCGGTGGCATAGGTCAGCTCGGCCCAGACGTTGTCGCTCGATTCAAAGGTGTTCAGGGTCAGGTCGAACTGCGCAGTACTGGACGCCCACGGCAAGCCTTCAATCGCCAGGTTTGGCAGCCGCGTGGCGCCCTGCGCCTGACGCACCTGGCTCTGGTGGTTGTGCATCACCTGGAACAGCGGGCTGTGGCTGAGGCTGCGCTCCGGTTGCAGCGCGTCGACCAATTGTTCAAACGGCAGATCCTGATGCGCCTGCGCACCCAGCACGGTGTTTTTCACTTGTTGCAGCAGGCTGCGGAACGTCTGCTGACTGTCGAACTCGGCCTTGAGTACCTGGGTGTTGACGAAGAAACCGATCAGGCCTTCGGTCTCGACCCGGTTGCGGTTGGCCACCGGCACTCCGACGCGGATATCGGCCTGACCGCTGTAGCGATGCAGCAAGGTCTGGAACGACGCCAGCAACAGCGCAAACAGCGTGACGTTCTCGCGCTGCGCCAGTTGCTTGAGCGCGGTGGCCAGTTCGAGGCTCAGCGGGATATCGCGACGGGCGCCACGATAGCTCTGCTCGGCTGGACGCGGACGGTCGGTCGGCAACTCCAGCAGCGGTTGATCACCATCGCCGAGTTGTGCGGTCCAGTAGCTCAATTGACGCTCGCGTTCACCGGCGTCCATCCACTGTTTCTGCCACACGGCGTAGTCGGCGTATTGCACCGGCAGCACCGGCAATTGCACGCTCTGGCCCTGGCTGTAGGCGGCATACAACGCCACCAGCTCATCGACCATGACATTCATCGACCAGCCATCGGAGACGATGTGATGCAGGGTGATGACCAGCGCGTGGTCATCGGCGGCCAGACGCAGCAGTTTGACCCGCAGCAACGGGCCTTGCTGCAGATTGAACAGGTGCAGGGTTTCGGCGGCGACCAGCGCTTGCAGCGCCGCCTCGTCGAGATCCGCCGCCACGTCCTGCACCTGCAGATCGAGCGTGCCGTGAGCCTGGATCACTTGCAGGGTCTGCCCCTGCTGCTCGACGAAGCAGGTGCGCAGCGATTCGTGGCGCTCGATCAGCGCGTCGAAGCTGCGCTGCAACGCCGGCAGATCCAGCTCACCGCGCAGACGCAGCGCCGCCGGCACGTGATAAGCGGTGCTGGTCGGTTCCAGTTGCCAGAGGAACCATTGACGCTCCTGGGCATAGGACAGCGCCAGCGGTTGCTGGCGTGGCAAGGCAACAATCGGCGGCTCCCGATGCGCCTGATCGACACCCAGCGCGGCGACAAAGTCTTCCAGCGTGCTGTGTTCGAACAACGTGCGCAGCGGCACTTGAACGTTCAGCGCCTGACGTACGCGCGAGACCACTTGCGTGACCAGCAACGAGTGGCCGCCCAGTTCGAAGAAGTTGTCACTCAGGCCTACGCGATCAAGCTTGAGCACCGCCTGCCAGATTTCGGCAACGCTGTGCTGAGTGGCGGTCTGCGGGACGATGTAAGTTGATTGCAAGTGGCTGGCGTCAGGTGCCGGCAAGGCTTTGCGGTCGACTTTGCCGTTCGGCGTCAGCGGCAGTTGCGCGAGGAACAGCAGGTGCGCCGGCACCATGTATTCCGGCAGCTCGGCCTTGAGGCTGGCTTTCAATGCGGCGCGCAGTTCGACTTCAGCAATATCGTCGGCGGTCGGCACCACATAGCCGACCAGTTGCGGGCCGTTCGGGCCGTCCTGAGCGACTACCACGGTTTCGCGCACGCTATCGAGGGCGAGCAAACGCGCTTCGATCTCGCCGAGTTCAATCCGGAAACCACGGATTTTCACCTGATGGTCGATCCGCCCGATGTACTCGATCACGCCTTCGGCGCGGTAACGGGTCAGGTCGCCGGTGCGGTACAGACGCGCGCCGGTTTTCGAAAAGGGATCAGGGACAAAGCGTTCGGCAGTCAGGCTCGGGCGCTGGAAGTAACCACGAGCGAGGCCGTCGCCGCCGATCAGCAATTCCCCCGGGGCGCCGAGCGGATTGAGCTCAAGGTCGCTGCCGAGGATGTACAACGCGGTGTTGTCGATCGGCGTGCCGAGGAATGGACGGCTGCTGTCCGCACTCAAGGCGTGCTGCGCCGACCAGATAGTGGTTTCGGTCGGGCCGTAGAGGTTCCACACGCTCGGCGTCAGTGCGAGCATGCGTTGCGCCAGTTCCTGCGGCAGCGCTTCACCGCCACAGAGGAACGTGCGGCCCGCCAGGATTAGCGCCTGTTCATTGTCCAGCAGCATGCGCCAGGTCGAAGGCGTGGCTTGCAGCGCCGTCACGGCGTGACGCTCGATCAGTTCGAGCACCGCTTGCGGGTCTTGATGCACATCCTTGCCGGTCAGCACCACACAGGCGCCGGCCAGCAAAGGGCCATAGATTTCCAGGCCGAAAATATCGAACGAGAAGGTGGTCAGCGACAGCATGCGATCGACGGCACAAATACCCGGCTGTTCGATCATGCTCGCGACAAAATTGCTCAGCGCCGCGTGGCGCACCATCACGCCTTTCGGTTTGCCGGTGGAACCGGAGGTGTAGATCGTGTAGGCCAGATGCTCGCCATTGACTGCCACGTCCGGCGCGGTCTGTGGATAAGCCGCCAGCCACTCGTGTGGTTGATCCAGCAACAGCGCTTGCACGCCCGGCGGGATCGGCAGCTGCGTCTGCAAATGGCTTTGGGTCAGCAGCAATTGCAGGCCGCTGTCTTCAATCATGTAGGCCAGGCGATCCTGCGGATACGCCGGGTCCAGCGGCACATAAGCACCGCCAGCCTTGAGGATCGCCAGCAGGCCGACGATCATTTCCGCGCTGCGCTCGACGGCGATGCCAACCAGTTGATCCGGGCCGACGCCGGCCTCGATCAGCTTGTGCGCCAGTTGACTCGAGCGGGCATCCAGCTCGCCGTAGCTCAGCACGTCTTCGCCGATGATCAGGGCCGTGGCCTGCGGCGTTTGCTGCGCACGCCGGGAGAAATCCTGCTGCACGCATTCGGCTTGCGCGCTGCGGTCGGCGCTGCGCAACCAGTCCTGCAACAGCACGCCGTGCTCGGCACTTTCCAGCAACGGCAATTCGCCGACGCGCTGGCTCGGTGCGGCGACGATGCCGCGCAGCAGGTTCTGCCAATGACGCGCCAGACGCTCGACGGTTTCAGCTTTGAACAGATCGGTGGCGTAGGTCAGCTCGGCGGCAAAGCCGTCGCTGGACTCGTAGGTATTCAGCGTCAGGTCGAACTGCGCGGTGCGCCCTTCCCACTGCACATCCTCGACACTCAGCTGCGGCAACTGCGCCGCGTTGCGGCCCTGATCACGGCTGGTCTGGTGGTTGAACATCACCTGGAACACCGGGCTGTGGCTCAGGCTGCGCTCCGGTTGCAGGGCTTCGATCAGTTGCTCGAACGGCAGATCCTGATGCGCCTGCGCGGCCATCGCCGCCTGCTTGACCTGAGCCAGCAACTGGTTGAACGGCAGTTGCCCGCTGACCTCGGCACTCAGCACCTGCGTGTTGACGAAGAAGCCGATCAGGCCTTCGGTTTCAACCCGGTTGCGGTTGGCGGTCGGCACCCCGACGCGAATCTGCGCCTGACCGCTGTAGCGATGCAGCAACGCCTGGAACGACGCCAGCAACAGCATGAACAGGCTTGCGTCTTCGCGCTGCGCCAGCTGTTTGAGGGCGTCACCGAGGTCGGCCGGCAGGTTCAGCTCCAGCCGCGCACCGCGCAGGCTTTGCACGGCCGGACGCGGGAAATCGATCGGCAGCTCCAGCACCGGCTGCTCGCCGCCCAGGGTCTTGACCCAGTAGGCCAACTGGCGCTCGCGCTCGCCCGCTTCCAGCCAGTGGCGCTGCCAGATCGCGTAGTCGGCGTATTGCACTTCCAGCTCCGGCAGGCTCAGCGGCTGCCCGGCGGTGTCGGCGGCGTAATGCTGAATCAACTCGTTGACCAGGACTTTGATCGACCAGCCATCGGAGATGATGTGGTGCTGGATCAGCACCAGCACATGGTCGTCCGGTGCCACTTCGAGCAGCGCCACCCGCAGCAGCGGGCCCTGCTGCAAATTGAACGGGCGTGCGGTTTCGCTCTCGACGAAGGCCTTGATCGCGGCGTCTTCCCCGGCGGCATCGAGGCCCTCCGGCAATGGCGTCAGGCTGATGCTCAGCGGCAGCTGCGGGTGAATCACCTGGCAAAAGCTTTCACCCTGTTCGGCGAAAGTGGTGCGCAGGCTTTCGTGGCGCGCCGCCACGGCGTTGAAGCTGCGCTCCAGCGCCGCCACATCCAGCCGCCCCTTGAGGCGCAGGGCGCTGGGGATGTGATACGCGGTGCTGTGCGGGTCCATTTGCCAGAGGAACAGTTGACGTTCCTGAGCGTACGACAGAGGAATCGCCGCAAACCCGGAACGTGTTTCCGGGATCGGCAGGTTGGCCGGAGAGACGCCCTCTTCGAGCATCTTTTCCAGGTACAGCTTACGTTTGTCCAGCGGCAGAGTGATAAAGCGCTTGGCTACCCTCAAAGCAACACTCTTGTCCATCAGACTTCCTCCATATCGTCAAGCAGGGCTTCCAGCTTGCTCAGTTTCTGTTCGTTGATTGCCCCGCCTCCTGTATCGAGTCGAGCGACAAAATCGCTCAGGACGGGGTGCTGGAATAACAGTTGCGGGGTCAGCGTCAGGCCCAGTTCAAGGGCCATGCGCGACACCACGTTGACCGCCAGCAGCGAGTGCCCGCCGAGTTCGAAGAAGTGATCGTTCAAGCCGATGCGTTGCACTTCGAGCACTTGCTGCCAGATCGCCGCGACCTGCTGCTCAAGCTCACTGTGCGGCGCGACATACGCGGCCTGCATCTGGCTGGCATCGACCGCCGGCAGGGCCTTGCGGTCGAGTTTGCCGTTGGGGGTCAGTGGCAACTGCTCAAGGAACAGCAGGTGCGCGGGAATCATGTAGTCAGGTAACGAAGACTTGAGGCCAGTCTTTAGTCCCTCGCGCAGTTGCCGCTGCGCGTCCCCGTCGTGCATCTCCAGTGACGGGGCGATCACATACGCCACCAGTTGCGCGCCGGTGTCGCTTTCGACGGCCAGCACCGCCGCCTCAGTGACTGCCGGTTGCGCGAGCAATCGCGCCTCGATCTCCCCCAGTTCGATGCGGAATCCACGAATTTTCACCTGATGGTCGATCCGGCCCATGTACTCCAGTTCGCCCTCCTCGCGCTGACGAATCAGGTCGCCGGTGCGGTACATGCGCTCGCCGTTGTCGACGAAAGGATTCGGCACGAAGCGCTCGGCGGTCATCGCCGCACGCCCCAGATAACCGCGCGTGATGCCGGCGCCGGACAGGTACAGCTCGGCCGAAACGCCTTGCGGCACTGCGTGCAGATCGGCATCCAGCAGATGACTGGCGCTGTGCTCAAGCGCGCGCCCGATCCGTGCCTGACCGCCAGCACTGCGGCGGGTCCAGGTCGAATAGGTGGTGTCTTCCGACGGGCCGTAAAGGTCGTAGACGTGCTCGACCGTCGACTGCTGATACAACGCCTCCACCAGCGCTTGTTTCAGCGGCTCACCCGCCAGGTTGATGATGCGCACGCTTGGCGGAATCTGCCCGGCACGTTGCAGCGCGGCGATCGCCGATGGCACGGTGTTGATCAGGCGCACCTGATCGCGGGCCGGCAGTTGCGCCAGCTCCAAGGCATTACGCGCGATGATCAGCGAACCACCGTTGGCCAGGGTGACAAACAGTTCCCACACCGACAGGTCGAAGCACACCGACGTCGAGGCCAGTACGCCTTGAATGTCGTCGCGGCTATAGACCTTGGCCGACCAGTCGATCAGCGCCATGACGTTGCGATGGGCAATCGCCACGCCTTTTGGTTTGCCGGTGGAACCGGAGGTGTAGATCACGTAGGCGAGGTTATCCGGCTGCACCGCAGTCTGTGGTGCAACAGCCGAATAGCCGCTTAGCGAAACCTGATCCATCAGCAGCACTTGGGTATCGCCCGGCACGCTCAGGGTCGCGGCAACCGCCTGTTCGGAGAGCAACACCCGCGCGCGGCTGTCTTCGAGCATGTAGGCCACGCGATCCGCCGGGTAATCCGGGTCCAGCGGCACATACGCACCGCCAGCCTTGAGCACCGCAAGCAAGGCAATCAGCAATTGCTCCGAACGCGGCATCGCCACGCCCACGCGCACTTCCGGGCCGACACCCAGCTCAAGCAGCTTGTGCGCCAGACGATTGGCCTGCGCATCCAATTCACCGTAGCTCAACTTCGTATTGGCGAAGGTCACCGCCAAGGCATCCGGGGTCGCCGCCACCTGATTGGCGATGGCTTGATGGATGCACTGCTCGGTGGAGAAGTCGGTGCTCACTAGCGGGCGGTGTTCGATCAGGTCCAGCTCGCTGAGCGTGCGCTCACCGGCATCCGCCATCTGGCTCAGCAGACGCTGCAGATGCGCGCCCAACTGCGCCACGCTGGCCGCCGCGAAGCTGTCGCGCTGATAACTGAAATGCACCGACAGTTGCGCGCCCATGTTCACCAGCAGGGTCAGCGGATAGTTGGTCTGCTCCTGATTGGCCACCGTGCCGAAGCGCAGACCTTGCGGCGCACCGCGTTCCAGTGCTTCGCCGATCGGGTAGTTCTCGAACACCATCAGGCTGTCGAACAGCGCGTCACCGCCCTGCCCGGCCCAGCGCTGAATATCCGCCAGCGGCGTGTGTTCGAACTCGCGCGAGGCGAGGTTCTGCGCCTGCACCGCTTGCAGCCAGGCGATCACGCTCTGCTGCGCGGACGGCGCAGCGATCACCGGCAGCGTGTTGATGAACAGGCCGATCTGCGCTTCGGCACCCGGCAGGTCCGCCGGGCGCCCGGCGACGGTGGCGCCGAACGCCACGCAATCCTTGCCGGTGTAGCGCTGCAACAGCAGCAGCCACGCCGCTTGCACCACGGTGTTGACGGTGACTTTCGCGGCCCGGGCAAACTCGCCCAGGCGCTGGCTCAGCTCAGCGTCCAGCACCTGGTAATGATCGCCGTAACCCACGCTCGGCAAACCGGCCTGCGGCCGCGCGATGGCATTGGCCAGGCGCGTCGGTTCCTGCAGATTGCCCAGCGTCGCCAACCAGTAGGCTTGCGCCGCCGCGCCATCCTGACGTTGCAGCCAGGCGATGTAATCGCGGTAGCGACCCGCGCCACGGGCGACCGCTTCGCCGCTGTAGTGCTGCAACACTTCGCCGAGCAACTGCGCGCTGCTCCAGCCGTCCATCAGGATGTGATGGTTGGTGTAGATCAGGTGATAACGCTCGGCTGCAGTGCGCACCAGCACCAGGCGCATCAGCGGCGCACAGCTCAGGTCCAGACCCAGGGCGCGCTCCTCATCGGCGAGGGTTTGCAGCGCTGCCTCCAGATCAGTCCTGCCATGCCAGTCGAGCACGCTGAACGGCACCTCGACCTGACGCTGCACCACTTGCACCGGTTGCGGCAGATCGCCTTGCCAGAAGAAACCGCTGCGCAGGATGTCATGCGCATCCACCGCCGCCTGCCACGCCGCGCGGAAGCGTTGCGGATCGACACCGTCGACGTCCAGGCGCATCTGGTTGATGTAGTCGCCATTGCCGTGTTCGAGCAAGGTGTGGAACAGCATGCCCTGCTGCATCGGCGACAGCGGATAGATGTCGTCGATGCCTTGCGGCTCCAGCACCAGCGCATCCAGTTGCGCTTGCGACAGTTGCGCCAGCGGGAAGTCCGACGGCGTCACGCCACGGTTGGCAGTGTCGCAGCAGTGGCCGATCAGCGCGGTCAGTTCATGCACATAGTCGTCGGCCAGACGCTGGATGGTGGCGGTGTCGAACATCGCGCCGCTGTAGGTCCAGCTCAGGTCCAGCTCACCGCCGAACACCTTGCTGTTAAGCGCCAGCGGATTGCCCAGCGGCCCTTGCAGATTGACCTCTGCGCCGCCGGACTCGCTGGTCGGCACGAACAGGGCATCGCTGGCAGCGTCGAAGCTGCCGTCGAACTGGCCGAGGTAGTTGAAGGTCAGGCGCGGCGCCGGCAAGGCTTGCAGGGTGGCACGCGCCGGCTCATCACCAAGGTGCGCGAGTGCGCCGAAGCCGATGCCTTTGTGGGGGATCGCCCGCAGCTGTTCCTTGATCTGCTTGAGCGACGCGCCGAGTTCGGCGGCCGGTGCCAGGCGTGCCGGGAATACGCTGGTGAACCAGCCCACGGTGCGGGTCAGATCGATGTGTTCGAACAGGTCTTCGCGACCATGGCCCTCAAGCAATACCAACGCATTGTCGTCACCGGTCCAGCGCACCAGCACCCGCGCCAGCGCGGTCAGCAACAGGTCGTTGACCTGGGTGCGATAAGCCGCCGGAGCTTCCTGCAACAGCTGACGGGTCAGGGTCTGATCGAGTTTGCTGCGCAGGATCAGCGCCTGATCGTGTTGCTGCCCACCGTTCGGATGGTCGTAAGGCAAAGCCGCCGAAGCGCCCTGCAACTGCTGCTGCCAGAAGCCCAGCTCGGCCTGCAACGCCGGGGTTTGGGCGTAGTCCTGCAACGCTGCCGCCCAAGCTTTGACTGCGCTGGTTTTCGCCGGCAATTGCACAGGCTTACCTGCGAGGAGCTGGCGATAAGCGTTTTGCAGGTCTTCAAACAGAATCCGCCACGACACGCCATCGACCACCAGGTGATGGACGATCAGCAGCAGGCGCTGACTGCCATCAGCCAGGTTCGCCAGCACCGCGCGGATCAGCGAACCGCCGCTCAGTTGCAGACTGCGCTGGGCCTTGTCGCCCAGTGCCTCAAGGGCGGCGAGATCAGCGACCTCGACTTGCCAGAGAATGGTTTCCCCCGCTTGCGTGGCGACGTCGCGGTAGTGCGCCGACCAACCCGCGGCCTGCTCGACAAAGTCCAGACGCAAACTGTCGTGCTGCACCACCAACGCATCCAGGGCTTGCTCCAGTACCTGAGCGTCCAGTGCCTGCGTCGGCTTGAGCATCACTGACTGGTTCCAGTGGTGACGGTCGGGAATCGCTTCGGCAAAGAATGTTTGATGAATCGGCAGCAGCGCGGTTTCGCCGGTTTGCGCACGCTGATCGATGGGCTGCACGGCTTCGCCGGTCTGCGCGACTGTAGCGAGGGCCTGAATGGTCTGGTGCTGGAACAGGTCTTTGGGGCTGAAGCGAATCCCGGCCTGCCGCGCCCGGCTGACCACCTGAATCGAGATGATCGAGTCGCCGCCCAGTTCGAAGAAGTTGTCGCTGACACCCACTTGCTCAAGCTTGAGCACGTCTTGCCAGATCGCCGCCAGTTGCTGCTCCAGCGCCGTCTGTGGCGCGACATAGGTTTGTTGCAGTTGGCTGACGTCCGGTTTTGGCAGGTTCTTGCGATCGAGCTTGCCGTTCGGCGTCAGCGGCATGCGCTCAAGACGCAGGACATACGCCGGCACCATGTGCGCCGGCAGGCTGGCCTTGAGCTGCGCGCGCAGGTGGTCGGTGAACTCGGCACTCGCTGAATCGCCGACCACGTAGGCCACCAGCCGCTTGCCACTGCCGGCGCTGCCTTCCTGCGCCACGACCACCGCTTCGCGCACGCCGTCGAGGGCTTGCAGCGCCGCTTCGACTTCGCCCAGTTCGATACGGAAACCGCGAATCTTCACCTGATTGTCGATGCGATCCAGATAGTCGAACGTGCCGTCGACACGCTGGCGCACCAGGTCACCGGTGCGATACAGCAAGCCGCCATGGGCGCTGAACGGATCGGCGACAAAACGCTCGGCGGTCAGCCCCGGACGGTTCAGATAACCCCGCGCCAACCCGGTACCACCGAGGTACAGCTCACCGGCCATGCCTTGTGGCAGCAGGTTCAGATCGGCGTCGAGCACGTAGGCGCTGCGGTCGCCGATCCGGCTGCCGATCGGCGCGTAAGCGGCACCGCATGACTCTTCACGGCCAGCCTTCCAGATCAATGGCGTGACCACGGTTTCGGTCGGGCCGTAGCCGTTGATGATGTAGTCCGGATCGAGGGCGCGTTTGACCCGTTCGAAACTGGCGTTTGGCACCGCATCGCCGCCGAAGCAATAGATCCGCACCTTCGGCGGGTTGCCGACACGCTCGGCGTGTTCGGCCAGTTGTTGCAGGTACACCGGCGGGAACGCAACCACGCTCACGCGGTGTTCGATCATCGCGTTGTAGGTCTGCTCCGGCGTCCACAGCGTGTCGTCGCGAATCAGCAGCGAAGCCCCGTGGGTCAGGCTGGTCAGCCAGCGTTCGTGGGCGCCGTCGAAGGCGAACGACATGAAGTGGAATTCGCAGTCGCTGTCGCGCATTTCGTAGCGCTGACCGATGGCCTGGCAATGCATCGCCAGTGGGCCATGGGCAACGCTGACGCCTTTCGGATTACCGGTGGAACCGGAGGTGTAGATCACGTACGCGAGGTTGTGCGGATCGACTGGCACCTGTGGCGCCGTGATCGGCAACTGGCGCAGGTCGAGACGATCCAGCTCCAGCAATGGCACCGACTCGCCGACCGGCAACTGCGCCGACACCGACGAATCGCTGATCAGCAGCGCCAGCCCAGAATCTTCAATCAGATAGGCCAGGCGTTCACGCGGGTAACTGGTGTCCAGCGGCACATAGGCACCGCCGGCCTTGAGCACCGCCAGCAGCGCGACGATTACCGCCTCGCTGCGTGGCAGGGCCACGCCGACCCGGATCTCGGCGCCGACACCACGGGCGATCAGTGCGTGAGCCAGTTGATTGGCACGCTGCTCGATCTCGCCATAACTGAAGTGCTGACCGTTGAAAATCACTGCAGTGCGCTGCGGGCGCTCGGCCGCCAGCGCAGCAATGCGCTGATGCACAGCGATGTCCACCGGGTAAGGCTGCGGCTGGTTTTCGGCTTGCTGGCGGGCATGCTCGTCAGCGCTGGCCAGAGCGATTTCGCCAAGGTTGCGTTCGGCCGACAGCGCAAACTGCTCAAGCAATTGCAACAGATGGGCACTGATGCCTTCGATCACTTCACCGGCAAACTGGCTGCGGTCGAAACTGTAGTGCAGCGCCAGTTGCTGTCCGAGGGTGACCGCCACGCTCAGGGCGTAGTGGGTCTGCTCCAGGTTGCCGACCTCACCGAATGTCAGGCCTTGCCCGGCCTGGCTCAGCGCCTGGGCGACCGGGTAGTTTTCGAACACCAGAATGTTGTCGAACAGCGCTTCACCGCCCTGCCCGGCCCAGCGCTGGATGTCCGCCAGCGGCGTGTGTTCGAAGTCGCGCAGGCTGAGGTTCTGCGCCTGCACCGCTTGCAGCCATTGACCAACGCTTTGGTCCGGACGCGGCGCGCCGATCACCGGCAGGGTGTTGATGAACAGGCCGACCTGTTGCTCGATGCCCGGCAAATCCGCCGGACGCCCGGCCACGGTCGCACCGAACGCCACCGCTTCGTGACCGGTGTAGCGCTGCAGCAACAGCAGCCACGCGGCTTGCACCAGGGTGTTGACGGTGACTTTCTGCTGGCGGGCAAACGCTTCCAGCGCCTGAGTGCGCGGCACGTCCAGCGTCAGGTAATGGTCGCCATGGCCGCTGGCGCGCTCGCCGCCGGTAGCGGCGCGGGCCAGTCGGGTCGGCTCTTGCAGCGTAGCCAACTGAGCGCTCCAGAAGTCCTGACTGAGTTGCGCGTCCTGACGCTGCAGCCAGGCGATGTAATCGCGATACCGTCCGCCGCCATGGGCCGGGGTGCGACCGCTGTAGCGCTGCAACACTTCGCCGAGCAACTGCGAGTTGCTCCAGCCGTCCATCAGGATGTGGTGATGGGTGTAGATCAGGTGCCATTGCTCGGCAGCGGTCTGCACCAGCACCAGACGCAGCAACGGTGCATGGCTCAAATCGAATCCTTGCTGACGTTCGGCATCGGCCAGCGCCGCAAGGGCTGCCGGCTGATCGTCGCGCTCGCGCCAGTCGAGAATGCTGAACGGCAACTGCACCTGCTTATGGACGATCTGCAGCGGTTGCGCCAGTTCGCCCTGCCAGACGAAACCGCTGCGCAGAATGTCCTGCGCATCGACGGTGGCCTGCCACGCGGCGCGGAAACGCTCAGGGTCAACGCCTTGCACATCCACGCGCAATTGATTGATGTATTCCCCCGCCGCTTGCTCGTAGAGGGTGTGGAACAGCAAACCCTGCTGCATCGGCGACAGCGGATAGACATCATCGAGCTCACCGGCCGGCACCGGCAGCGCATCCAGTTGCGCCTGGGTCACCCGAGCCAACGGGAAGTCCGATGGCGTCGCTTGCGCAATGGGTAGCGTGCAGCAATGTTCGATCAACGCCTGCAATTCGCTGGCGTATTGATCGACCAGTTGCTGCACCGTGGCGCTGTCGAACATCTCGCGGCTGAAGCCCCAGCTCATCGACAGTTCGCCGCCATACACCTGACCTTCCACAGTCAGCCAGTTGCCCAGAGGCGCCGACAGATCCTGCGCCACGCCGCTGGTTTCAACAGCCGGCACGAACAGCGCCGCTTCGTCGAACTGGCGGTCGAACTGGCCGAGGTAGTTGAAGGTGATGCGCGGTTGCGGCAGCGCGGCCAGTTCGGCGCGCACCGACGGCGCGGCCAGATGCCGTAGCACGCCGTAACCCAGACCTTTGTCCGGCACCGCGCGCAGTTGCTCCTTGATCGCCTTGATCGAGCCGTCGAGATCAGCGCTGGCGGTCAGGTTGACCGCGAACAGACTGGTGAACCAGCCCACGGTGCGGGTCAGGTCAATGTCATCGAACAGGTCTTCGCGGCCATGCCCTTCCAGTTCGATCAACGTGCCCGGCTGCTGGCTCCAGCGGCTGATGGTGCGCGCCAGTGCGGTGAGCAACAGATCGTTGACCTGGGTGCGATAGGCGGCGGGCGCCTGTTGCAGCAACTGGCGGGTGCGCTCGGCGTCGAGGCGCCATTCGATTTTCTCGCCATGCAAATTTTTCAGGCTGCCATCCGGGCGGTCGCACGGCAGATCTTCGGCGCCCTGATGCTGGGCTTTCCAATAACTCAATTGCTCATCGAAACGCGACGCTTCCTGCGCCAGACGCGCCGTCCAGCTCTGGAACGCGCTGGTCTTGGCCGGCAACTGAATGCCGCCACCCGCCGCCAGTTGCTCGTAAGCCTGCTGCAGATCTTCCAGCAGCACCCGCCAGGAAACGCCATCGACCGCCAGGTGATGAATGATCAGTGCCAGTCGTTGCGAGCCGTCGGCCATCGTCACCAGCAACGCGCGCAGCAGCGGGCCGTTTTGCAGGTCGAGGCTGCGCTGAGCTTCGTTGCATAGCGCCTGCAACTGTTCGGCAGATTCGGCATCGCGTTGCCACAGCTCAGCGCCCGTCAGCAGCGGGCCGTGGCTTTGCTGCCAGCCTTCGCTGCCTTCGACAAAACGCAGGCGCAAGGCGTCGTGGTGATTGATCAGGTGGGTCAGCGCCGCATCGAGCCATTGTGCGTTCAATGCCTCACGCGGGGTCAGCAGCAACGACTGGTTCCAGTGCTCGCGCACCGGCATCGCGCGGCTGAAGAAATCCTGCTGGATCGGCCCGAGCACGGCATCGCCGGTCACCGGCCCCTGATCCACCGAAGACAGATGATCGTGGCTCGCGACCAGCGCCAGACTGCGCACCGTCTGGTACTGGAACAGGTCACGCGGGCTGATGCGGATCCCGGCCTGTCGCGCACGGCTGACCACTTGAATCGAGATGATCGAATCGCCGCCCAGCTCGAAGAAGTTGTCTTCGAGGCCGACGCGGTCGAGGCCGAGCACAGCTTCCCAGATCGCCGCGAGGGCTTTTTGCATGGCGTCCTGTGGCGCCACGAATGCCTGTTGCGGCGCGGCATCCGGTTGTGGCAAGGCCTTGCGGTCGAGCTTGCCGTTGGCGGTGACCGGCAATTTGTCGAGGGTGATCAGGTAGGTCGGCACCATGAACTCCGGCAGACTGCCGAGCAGCCACGCCTTGACCTCTTGTTGCCACTGCTCGTCTGCCTGCGGGTTTTCCAGCACCAGATAAGCCACCAGATGCTTGCCGCCCTGCACCAGCACCACCGCCTCACGTATCAGCGAGTGCTGCATAAGGCGGGTCTCGATTTCGCCCAACTCGATGCGCAAACCGCGCAACTTAACCTGATGGTCGAGACGCCCGAGGTATTCGATCACG
Source organism: Pseudomonas sp. S150 (assembly GCF_004526365.1). Taxonomy (NCBI): domain Bacteria; kingdom Pseudomonadati; phylum Pseudomonadota; class Gammaproteobacteria; order Pseudomonadales; family Pseudomonadaceae; genus Pseudomonas; species Pseudomonas sp. S150. The sequence continues at coordinate 2,681,997 of NZ_CP038207.1, read as the reverse complement.
CCGTCGGCACGCTGCCGCACACGGTCACCGGTGCGGTACAGGCGCGCGCCGTCATGGAACGGGCACGGCACAAAACGTTCGGCCGTCAGCGCCGGACGCTGGTGATAACTGCGCGCCAGCCCGGCGCCGCCCAGATACAGTTCACCGGCGACACCGCTCGGCACCGGCAGCAATTCGGCATCGAGGACATGGGTGCGCAGGTTGGCGATCGGCCGGCCGATCGGCACGCTGTCCGCGCCTTCATCGACACAGGTCCAGTGGGTGACGTCGATGGCCGCTTCGGTCGGGCCGTACAAGTTGTAGAGGCTCGCGTTCGGCAGTTTGGCGAAGACTTGCAGTTGCGCATCCAGCGGCAACGCTTCACCGCTGCAGACAATCCGCTTGAGACCGCTGCAGCTTTCCACGCCGGCCTCATGGATGAACGCCTGCAACATCGACGGCACAAAGTGCAGCGTGCTGATGCCGTGACGGTTGATGCTATCGATCAATTGCAGCGGATCACGGTGCGCACCTGGCGCGGCCACCACCAGCCGCGCGCCGGTCAGCAGCGGCCAGAAGAACTCCCACACCGATACGTCGAAACTGAACGGGGTTTTCTGCAGCACCGAATCGCTGGCGTCCAGCGCATAGGCGTCCTGCATCCAGCACAAACGGTTGACCAGCGCCGCGTGGCTGTTGCCGGCGCCCTTCGGTTTACCGGTGGAGCCCGAGGTGTAAATCACGTAGGCCAGGTTCAGCGGATCGACGCTGACGTCGGGACGGCTGTCGCTGTAGCGGTCGAGCAGTCCTGGCTGATCCAGAGTGATGACGTTTACGCCGTCAGTCGGCAGCGTTGCCAGCAGCGCCTGTTGCGTCAGCAGCAAAGTGATGCCGCTGTCCTCGATCATGTAGGCCAGGCGCTCCTGCGGGTACTCCGGATCCAGCGGCACGTAGGCGCCGCCGGCCTTGAGAATCGCCAGCAGCGCGACGACCATTTCCACCGAACGCAGGGCACAGACGCCGACCAGGCTGTCCGCCTGCACACCCTGTTCGCGCAACAGATGCGCCAGACGATTGGCCCGGCCATCCAGTTCGGCATAACTCAGGGTCTGTTCGCCGAATACCAGTGCCGGTGCCTGCGGCGTGCGCGCGACCTGTGCTTCGATCAACTGGTGAATCGGCGTGTCGCTCGGGTATCGCGCGTGGATGTTGTTCCAGTCGTGCACCAACGTGCGCTGCTCGTCAGCCTCCAGCAGCGGCAACTCACCGATGCGCTGCGACGGATCAGCGACCATCGCCGTCAGCAGGCGCAGCCAGTGCCGCGCCATGCGTTCGATGGTCGGTGCATCGAACAGGTCGCTGGCGTAGGTCAGCGCGGCGTGCAGCTTGCCGCCCTTCTCCCAGGTGTCCAGCGTCAGGTCGAATTGGGTGGTGCGGCTCTGCCAGTCGAGGCTGTCGAGTTGCAGGCCGGATGCGGTGCTAATGGTGGCGATATCGGCGACGTGCGGCTGATGGTTGTACATCACCTGGAACAGCGGCGTGTGGCTGAGGCTGCGTTCCAGCTTCAGCGCTTCGACCAGTTGCTCGAACGGCAGATCCTGATGCGCCTGGGCACCGAGCGCGGTTTCCTTGACCGCCCGCAACAGTTCATCGACCCGAGTCTGGCCGTGCAGCTGCGTGCGCAGCACCTGGGTGTTGACGAAGAAGCCGATCAGCCCCTCGATCTCGCCGCGATTACGGTTGGCGATCGGCACGCCGACCCGCAGGTCGGTCTGCCCGGTGTAACGGTGCAGCAGCGCATTGAAGGCGCCGAGCAGGAACATGAATATAGTGACTTGATGCTGTTGCGCAGCGCTGCGCAGTTGCTCGGCGAGTTGGCCGTCGACCGCAAACTCGTAACGAGTGCCGCGATAGCTCGGCATCGCCGGGCGCGAATGATCCAGTGGCAGCTCCAGCACCGGGTGTTCGTCGCCCAGTTGCGCCTGCCAATAGTCGAGTTGGCGTGCTTGCTCACCGGCTTCCAGCCAGCGGCGTTGCCACAGCGCATAGTCGCTGTACTGAATCGGCAATGGCGGCAATTGCGGCGTCTGACCGGCGTCGAACGCGTCGTAGCAACGGATGAATTCGTCGATCAACACGTTCATCGACCAGCCATCGGAGACGATGTGGTGCAGGGTCAGCAGCAGCACGTGTTCCTGCTCGGCAAGCTTGAGCAAGGTCACCCGCAGCAAGGGGCCGACCGCCAGATCAAATGGCAACACCGACTGCTGTTCGGCGGCACGGTTCACCGCCTGCTCGCGCTCACCGGCCGGCAGTGCGCTGAAGTCCTCCCGGGTAATCAGCAGCGGCGCGGTGGCTGGCACTTGCAGCAGGCTGTCATCGGCCTGGCGCTGGAACACCGTACGCAGGGTTTCGTGGCGCTCCACCAGACTGGCGAAAGCTTGCTCCAGCGCCGACTGGTTCAGTCGACCATTGAGCCGCACCGCACCGGGCAGGTTGTAGGCGCCGCTCTGCGGGTCGAGTTGCCACAGGAACCACATGCGGCGCTGCGCGTAAGACAGCGCCTGACGATCCTCGGCTGCGATGCCGGCCGGTATCGGGAACCGCGCGAAATCCACGCCCTCCTTGTGCAGGGCCGCGAGGAACATCTGGCGCTTTTCCAGGGGCAACCCGATAAACCGGCGAGCAAGTTTCAAGGAGTCTTCAGCATTCATTTCTCAGCATCCGGATCAGTAGGCAGGAAGCACAAAGGCACGTCGTCCCTATAAAACGAATGCAGACCGGAAAAATTAGCGAATGAGAACAACTGTCAGGCGGGAGGTAGGGCGGCTTTTTTCATAAACACAAATCAAATGTGGGAGCGGGCTTGCTCGCGAAAGCGGTGTGTCAGTCAACGATGCAATAACTGAAATACCGCTTTCGCGAGCAAGCCCGCTCCCACATTGAGTGATGCGCTGCTCAGGCGATTGCGGCCATGATATGCCGGCGATGATGCCCTTCCAGCTGATCCTTGATCACCTTGAGCACTTTGGCTTCATGCTCATGAATGAAAAAGTGCCCGCCGGCGAGCATGTCCACCGAAAAGCTGCCGCGGGTTTCCTTGCTCCAGCCGATCAGTTGTTCGGTGGTCGCGCGATCCGCCTTGCCGCCCAGCACGTGCACCGGGCAGTTGAGCAACGGCCGCGACAACGGCTCGAATTTGCCGCAGAGCAGAAAGTCGGCGCGCAGGATCGGCAGGGTCAGGCTCATCAGTTCGGCATTGGCCAGCACTTCTTCGCTGGTGCCGTTGAGCGTGCGCAATTGATCGATCAGCTCGGCGTCGGTTTTCGGCTCGGCAAAACCGCGATCGTAATCGGCGCGCATCGTCGGCGCCGCCGTGCCCGAGGCAAACAGCGCCACCGGTTCTGGACAGCCCAATGCGCGCAGCGCGTGAGCGATTTCGCAGGCCAGCAGCGCGCCCAGGCTATGGCCGAACAACGCATACGGCGCTTTGAGATTCGGCCGCAATTCCTTGGCCAGTTGCATCGCCAGCGCCCGCATATCCGTGTGCAGCGGCTCGTCGAAACGTGCACCGCGCCCCGGCAGTTCCACCGGTTGCAGTTGCAGCCATTGCGGCAGTTTTGGCCGCCATCGGCTGTAGACCATGGCGCTGGCGCCGGAGTACGGCAGGCACAGCAGGGTCAGCTTGTTCACCCGGCTTTCCTCGAAAAATTTTGTCTGTAGAGATAAACGGATTACGCCCCCGGCAAATTAGTCGCGCGCCGGTAAATTGCGCCAACAGGCGCTCGTTAACTGTTCAGGCCAAAACCAATAACGAGGATTCACCGTGGACCTGCAGAGCATCCTGGGCAAGTTGTTCGCCAACGCCGGTGCCGTCGGCATCGAAGGCGTTTTCCAATTCGTGTTTGGCCCGCAGCAGGCCTACTGGTCGGAGGTCAAGGCCAGCAGCCGCACCGCGCCCGGACGCCATCCCAGCCCCGACGTGACCATTGAAGTCGCCGAGAGCGATTTTCTCGGGATCATGGGCGGCCGAGTCAATGTCGAAGAACTGTTCGCCAGCGGACGCCTGAAAATCGGCGGCAACATGGGCCTGGCGACGCTGCTGCCGCAGATCATCGAGCATGCGATGCACGGTGGCGCAGTGGCGCAAAAGGTCGACATGAACAAGCGCTACCCGACCCCGCCACGCTTCAGCGAACAACTCACCGCCGGGCTGCCGGTGCAGACCCGCATCGAGCGCCATGCGCGCGATGAATTGTCGGTCAGCGAATTCAAAAGCAGATACTTGCCCAACGGCATCCCGGTGGTGATCAGCAATGCCTTGCAGGACTGGCCGCTGTTCAAGCTCAGTCGCGAGGAATCACTGGTGCATTTCGCCGAACTGCAGGGCATCACCCGCCACGGCGATTACGTGAAGAAAACCTTTTCCACCGAACGTGATTTCCGCTCGACGTCGATGGCCGAGTTCATTGCCTCGCTGGACCAACCGGCAGTCAAACGGGCTGACGGCGAACCACCGGCCTACATGGGCAACAACATCCTGCCGGCGCAATTGCTGCAGCAGATCAAGTACCCGCCCTACTTCGATGCTTCGCTGTTCATCCCGCCACGCATCTGGATCGGCCCCAAAGGCACGCTGACGCCGCTGCACCGCGACGACACCGACAACCTGTTCGCGCAGGTCTGGGGCCAGAAGCAGTTCACCCTCGCCGCCCCGCATCACCGCGAAGCACTGGGCACCTGGTCGACAGCGCCAAAGGGTGGCCTGGACGGCTGCGACTTCAACCCCGACGCACCGGACTATGAGCGCTTTCCCGCAGCACGCGATGTGACGTTCCTGCGCGTGACGCTGGAGGCCGGGGATCTGCTGTTTCTGCCGGAGGGCTGGTTCCATCAGGTGGAGTCGGTGTCGACGTCACTGTCGGTGAATTTCTGGGTGAATTCGGGGCGGGGTTGGTAACCCATCCGCTGTCTGTGTGGATAACTCTGTGGCGAGGGGATTTATCCCCGATCGACTGCGCAGCAGTCGCAAACTCACCCGGCACGCTTCTTCTGAAGGAAAGAGCTGGCTGGATTTGGGGCTGCTTCGCGGCCCATCGGGGATAAATCCCCTCACCACAACAGCCCGCGATGGCCGGGTTATTTCAGGTGCCTATAACTCTGAAACGCCGACGCCAACACCACCGCCCCCGCCATAATCGCCAGCCAGAATCCGCTGCGGGCGCCAAACGCATCCACCAACGCGCCCGAGCCGGCGGCGCCGATCGCCACGCCGATACTCAGCCCCGTCACCAGCCAGGTCAGGCCTTCAGTCAGTTTCGCCGGCGGCACGATGCGTTCGATCAACGCCATCGCCACAATCAGCGTCGGCGAGAAGAACAATCCCGCGACAAACACCGCCAGCGACAAACCGAAAATATTGCTCGCCAGCAACAGCGGCAGCGTGGTCACCGCCGTCGCCACCCCACCGTAGAGAAACAGCCGCGGCAACGGCAGTTTCGAACGCATCGCGCCAAACGCGATACCGGCCAGACACGAACCGATGGCGTACACCGACAACACGATGCTCGCCGACGCCGGTTGGCCCTGCTGCTGGGCGAACGCGACGCTGACCACATCGACCACACCGACGATGACGCCCATGGCAAGCATCAACGCCAGCAGCCATTGCACGTCGGTCGAGCGAATGATCGAACCCTGATGCTGTGATTCCTGCGGATGCACCGCCGGCTCGGTGCTGCGCTGGGCGACAAACGCCGTCACCCCGATCGCCAGCGCCAACAGCGCGGCCAACGGCCCGGCCTCGGGAAACGCCACCACGCACAAACCCACTGACAGTGGCGGGCCAACGATGAAACAGACCTCATCGAGTACCGATTCCAGCGCATAGGCGGTCTGCAATTGCGGCTGGCCGCGATAGATCTCGGTCCAGCGCGCGCGCACCATCGCCGACATGCTCGGCATGCAGCCGGCCAGCGCGGCGAAGATGAACAGGGTCCAGGTCGGCGCCTGCAAACGCGTGCACAGCAGCAACATCAACAGCGCCCCACCACCGATCAACGCCGATAGCGGCAGCACTTTACCCTGGCCGAAACGATCCACCAGCCGCGACACCTGCGGCGCACAAAAAGCCGTGGCCAGGGCAAAAGTCGCCGCCACCGCACCGGCCAGCGCGTACCCGCCCTTGAGCTGCGAGAGCATGGTGATCACGCCGATGCCGGTCATGGAAATCGGCATGCGCGCGATCATCCCGGCCAGTACAAAAGCCCGGGCGCCGGGGGCGGTGAATAATTCGCGGTAGGGGTTTGCCATGGGTACAGCCTCATCAGGGGCCGCCAAGTTGCCATAAAGGTTGATGAGCGTGGAAGCGGGGAATTGTTGGTGGAATGTGAAGGCGCGAAACTCGACACCTTGCGATTCCAGGCACTCTCCCAGGATCGCTCCCCAAGACCAATGGCATTGCCGCCGACGTCTGGAATCACATAACCAATCGTCGAAAATCGCGCACACCTGTCAGGTTTTACAGGTGCCTTTTCATGCGATTGCAGTTCTCATGAGGCTTTGACTCAATGGCGTACCGCTCCTGAATGAACGGGCAACTGCTCTTGAGCACTATCCCATAGCGCACGCGCCAAGGAGCCTTGCCATGGAAGAACAGCTTATTCTGGTATCGCCCAAGGATCGCCAGACCGGTGTAGCCTCAAAGATGAAAGTGCATCACCAGGGACTGCGCCATCGCGCATTTTCGATTCTGCTCTTTGACTCACAAGGTCGGATGCTGATGCAACAACGCGCGTTGGGCAAATATCATTCCGGCGGATTATGGACCAACACGTGCTGCGGGCATCCTCGCCCCGGCGAACGCACGGCCGCCGCTGCCCTGCGTCGACTGCAGGAGGAAATGGGCACGACGTGCAAACTGCAAAAAGTCGCCTCGATGCTCTATTACGAGCAAATGTCCAATGAACTGATCGAGCATGAATTTGACCACGTGTTTGCCGGCCTCAGCCAGCTCGATCCGGTAGCCAATCCCGAGGAAGTCGAAAGTTGGGAGTGGCTGTCGCTGGAGGAGATCACCGAACGGATCGAACAGGCACCCGAGCAGTTCACGATCTGGTTTCGCCGGATGTTCGAGCAGTTCGGGATAGGGGGTGTAAGGCAATGGTTCGAGGCCGCCCACGATGCGTCAGCGGCACGATCAATGCCTGATGCTTTTGGGAAAAAGGCAAGATCACCCTGGGCCGTCCCGCCGTTGTATTGTCCGGCGCCGTTTCGGGTTGATACGGCGCTGGCCGAGGCCGTCGAAGATCGGCTTATGCCATGGATCAAGGAAGTCGGCATATTTGCGGGACAACTCGAAAAGGTCCGCGCCATGGGGTTCGGTCGCTTCGCCATGCTTTGCCATACCGACACTCACGATCCCGATCGCCTGCTGCTTTCGGCACAGTGCATCGCCGCCCTGTTTGCCGTGGATGATTACTACTGTGATGACGAGCGAACCGGCTCCGAACCGCGCCTGGTAGGGCCCCGACTTTCGCTGGCGCTGGCCGCACTGGAGCCGGCGCACCTGCCCTCTCGCTTTCGTTGCGGTCTTGATCATGCACTGAACAGTGACCCGGTACTGGTTGCGCTTCGCGCCTATATGGACCGCGTTCAGGCATTCGCATCTTCCGTACAAGTGGCCAGGGTACGCCACGAAATCATCGCCATGTTTGTCACCATGACTGCCGAAGCGGCCTGGCGCCTGGAAGGATTGACCCCACCCATCTGGGAATACCTCGCTCAACGCCAGACCAACAGCTTTTTACCCTGCATGTCATTGATCGACGTGATCGGTGGATACGAACTGCCAGCACACATCTACAGCGCCCCTGCCGTGCGGCGCGTGACCACGCTGGCCGCCAGCGCCACAATCGTCGCCAACGATCTGTATTCCGCACACAAGGAAAATCAGGCCGCAATCGGCGATTTCAATCTGCCGCAGTTACTGGCTCGCGAACACAATTGCACGCCCCGACAAGCGATGATCAAGTGCGCGCACGTTCATGACGAAATCGTGCACCTGTATGAAGCGGCGGAACAAGCCGTGCTGCCGGATGCATCGCCGCTGCTGCAGCGTTTTCTGACCGGCATAAAAAGCTGGGTCTCCGGCAGTCTTGAATGGCACCGGCACAGTGGCCGCTATCACGTCTGAACGTGTCGATCTTTTCATGCATGCGGATGAACTCTCGCAGCTCGCCATGGGTCAGCTGACTGAGCCCTTAACCCAGGCATTTCGAGCATGCAGATTTCCCTCGCCCGCCAAGTAGCACTGGTCACCGGCGCCAGCTCCGGCATCGGCCACGCTGCCGCAAAAGCGCTGGCCGCTGCCGGCGCAGCCGTCGTGATCAATTACAACCGTCAGGCCGAACCTGCCGAGGCACTGGCGCAGCAAATCATCGCCGACGGCGGTCAGGCACTGGCCATCGGCGCCGATGTGTCCAAGGAAGACGAGGTCGAACGGTTGTTCGCCGAGACCCTCGAGGCCTTTGGCGCGCTGGACATTCTGGTGGCCAATTCCGGCATGCAAAAGGATGCGCCGGCGGTGGACATGACCCTCGAAGACTGGAACACGGTGATCGGCGTCAACCTCACCGGCCAGTTCCTCTGCGCTCGCGCCGCGCTGCGGATTTTCAATCGCCAGGGCGTGCGTGAAGGCGTGTCCCGCGCGGCCGGCAAGATCATTCACATGAGCTCGGTGCATCAGCGCATTCCGTGGGCCGGGCATGTCAACTATGCGGCGTCCAAGGGCGGCGTCGATCAGTTGATGCAGACCCTCGCCCAGGAAGTCAGCCAGCAGCGCATCCGTATCAACGGCATCGCGCCGGGGGCGATTCGCACGGCAATCAATCAGGAAGCCACCGAAGGCGCGGCCGGTGAGAAGCTGCTGGAGCTGATCCCTTACGGTCGCATCGGCGATGTCGAGGACATCGCTAACGCGGTGGTGTTTCTCGCTTCCGACGCCGCTGACTACATCGTCGGCACCACCCTGTTCATCGACGGCGGCATGAGTCTTTATCCGGAGTTTCGTGGCAATGGCTGAGCATCATCCTGAACGACAAAGCCCGATCGACGCCCACGGCATCATCGGTGATCTGCGCAGTGCGGCACTGGTCAACGACAAGGGCAGCGTGGATTTTTTCTGCTGGCCGGAATTCGACAGCCCGTCGATCTTCTGTTCGCTGCTCGACACGCCCGAGGCAGGGATTTTCCAGCTCGCCCCGGACTTGCCCGATGCCCGACGCGAACAGATCTACCTGCCGGACACCAACGTTCTGCAAACGCGCTGGCTCAGCGAACAGGCCGTGGTGGAAATCACCGACCTGCTGCCGATCGGCGACAGTGTCGATGACCTGCCGTTGCTGATGCGCCGGGTGCGGGTGGTCAGCGGTGAAGCGACGTTTCACATGCGTTGCGCGGTGCGCCATGACTACGCGCGTGCCGACACCCGGGCGCAGATGGATCAACAATCGGTGATTTTCAGTGCGGAGGGCCAGCCATCGCTGCGGCTGGTGGCGGATCAAGCGTTGCACATCGATGGCGAATCGGCCGTTGCCGCGTTCAGTTTGAAACAGGATCAGCACGCCGAATTCGTCCTCGGTGGCGCCGACGATCCGCGCTTCAAGGATGACGGCGCGAAAATGTGCCTGGAGCGCACGCTGAAGTTCTGGCGCGACTGGGTCGGGCAGTCCAACTACCGCGGGCGCTGGCGTGAGATGGTCAATCGCTCGGCACTGGCGCTGAAGTTGCTGACCTCGCGCAAGCACGGCGCGATCCTCGCCGCCGCCACCTTCGGCCTGCCGGAAACCCCCGGCGGCGAGCGCAACTGGGACTATCGCTACACCTGGATCCGCGACGCTTCGTTCACCGTCTACGCGTTCATGCGCCTGGGTTTTGTCGATGAGGCCAACGCTTACATGGGCTGGCTGCGTGGGCGGGTCAGCGATTGTCAGGGAAATTCGACCAAACTCAACATCCTCTATGCGATCGACGGTCGCCAGGAGCTGCCGGAAACCGAACTCTCCCACCTTTCCGGTCATGGTGGCGCGCAACCGGTGCGCATCGGCAATGGCGCGTACGATCAGATTCAGCTCGATATCTTTGGCGAACTGATGGACGCGGTGTACCTGGTCAACAAGTACGGCGACGCGATTTCCCATCAAGGCTGGAAACACGTGCGCGAAGTGGTCGATCAGGTGTGTGAGACCTGGCAGACAACCGATGTCGGCATTTGGGAAATGCGCGGTGAGCAGCATCACTTCCTGCACTCGCGACTGATGTGCTGGGTGGCCTTGGACCGGGCGATTCGCCTGGCCTCGAAACGCTCGCTGCCGGCGCCGTTCGTCCAGTGGGATCAGACCCGGCAGGCGATCTATGCCGACATCTGGGACAACTTCTGGGATGAGGAGCGCGGGCATTTCGTCCAGTACAAGGGCGGCACCGCGCTCGACGGTTCGATGCTGCTGATGCCGCTGGTGCGCTTCGTCAGCGCCAAGGATCCACGCTGGCTGTCGACCCTTGAAGCGATCGAAAAGACTCTGGTACGCGACGGCATGGTTTATCGCTATCGCAACGATGACGCCAACATCGACGGTTTGACCGGCACCGAAGGCGCCTTTGCCGCCTGCTCATTCTGGTACGTCGAATGCTTGGCCCGCGCCGGTCAGGTGGAAAAGGCGCATCTGGAGTTCGAACAACTGCTGCGCTACGCGAACCCACTGGGCCTGTATGCCGAAGAGTTCGACAGCAAGGGCCGCCATCTGGGCAACACCCCGCAAGCGCTGACGCATCTGGCGCTGATCAGTGCGGCGAGTTTTCTGGATCGGCGTTTGAGTGGGGAAAAGAGTGTTTGGCAGCCGTAATTTCGCCAGTGTTTGTAGGAAATATGCCGCATAAGCGCGCTGCGCCGGGCTAACCCCTACACAGAAATAAACAGAATCAGATCCCCTGTGGTGAGGGGATTTATCCCCGACGGGCGGCGCAGCAGTCCTGATTTTTCCGGTGCATTTCGTCAACAGCACCGCGTTGCTTGGCTTTGCGCCTGCTGCGCAGCCGATCAGGGATAAATCCCCTCACCACAGTTTGGGTAGTTTGTTCCTGCTTCTTCTAAACAACACCCTGGCAAATCCCTCCCCCGCAACCTGCACTTACACCCTGAAATACCCTGTTGCCAGCTGTTACATCCCCCCCTACCATCCACCGCAACGGGCACAGCGGAGCTGTCCAATAAAACCCGAATTCAAGGAACCAGAATGACCCAGCACGTCCACCGCCCCATCGCCACGCCCCTGCGCAGCGGCCTGACCCGCACCCAACTGTGGGAAGCCGCCGACAAAGGCCTGATCAAGTGCTGGGAAATCGGCCGCCAGCGCGCCACCCGCTTCCCCGACCTTGCCCACCAATGCCTCGCCGGCGAACTGCCGGTGCTCGGCTGGAAAGGTGGCGTGAGCCGCAGCCTGAAGAAAAACGAGAAATACGGCTCGCTGAAATACTTGGCGCAGTGGCAGGGGTTGCGTGGCGAGGATCTGGATATTGATCTGGGTGAAGAGCGTTCGCTGACCTGCTCGCGGACGAAGATGCGGGTAACGTTTACCCCGGATCGGACGAAGTATTTCAATCAGGTGGCGGAAGCCGAGGCTTAAGGAGAAGCAACGATGGTCGATTTGCATCAGGAATTTAAGAGCAGCGTGTTCTTTCACCAGGCAAGAATCGAGCGGCGCTCGGTCGATGCTCTCATCGGCATCGCCGCCGGGCTTGCCGCAGACGGCACGATCAACCAGCAAGAAGCCGAGTTTCTCAGAACCTGGATTGAAACCCATTTGGTGCACCTGGATGATCCGGTTGTGAACATCCTTTACAGACGTCTTGCCGACATGCTCAGTGATGGAGTTCTAGACGCCGACGAGTCTGCGGAGCTGTTGGAAATGCTGCATCAGTTCACCGGGCTGCCAGTCGCACCAACACAAACACCAACGTTTACCACTCCGGCCAGCCTTCCTCTCGACCACCCTGCCCCGCAGTTATGCCTGATTGATCGGGTCTTCCTGTTTACAGGCGTCATGGCCTATGGGCCACGTAAATAATGTGAGTCGCAGATCCTCGAACGCGGCGGCCTTATTGGTGGTTCCGTCAGCAAAAGGATTCACTATTTGGTAGTGGGCAGCATTGGCAATGATCAGTGGCTTCACAGCTCTTACGGCACCAAGATCAAGAAAGCCGTTGAGCTGAGAGACAGCGGCGTGCCGATTGCGATCATCAGCGAAGATCATTGGCAGAAGGTTCTGTTCGGGTAATTGCCCCTAAGGGCATCGCTGACTCTGCTTCGCCAACACTGACCGAAAACCGCTCCCGGTACGCCTGCGGCGTCACCCCGATCGCCCGCAGGAAACTGCGGCGCAACGTCTCCTCACTGCCAAACCCGCAGTTGGCCGCAATCCGTTTCACCGGCAACCCGGTATCACTGAGCAAACGGCGGGCGGTTTCGACGCGGATCAGTTCGATGGCGCGGGCCGGGGTCTGGCCGGTGTCGGCGCGGTAGTGGCGGACGAAACTGCGTTCGCTCATGCCGGCCTGTTCGGCCAGGGTCGGGACGCCGAGGTCGCAGGTGAGGTTTTCGGCGATCCAGGCGTGCAGTTCATCAAAGCGATTGCCCTGATTCTGCAGGGCCAAGGTCACGCTGAATTGCGATTGCCCGCCGGGGCGTTTGAGGAACACCACCAGATGCCGGGCGACGTCGAGAGCAATATCACTGCCCAGATCTTCCTCGACCATTGCCATTGCCAGATCGATGCCGGCGGTAACGCCTGCCGAAGTCCAGACCGGGCCGTCGTTGATGAAGATCGGATTGGCTTCGACCTGCAGCTTCGGATGCTGCTGCGCCAGTTGTTCGCAACGGGTCCAGTGGGTGACCACGCGACGTCCGTCGAGCCAGCCGCTCGCCGCCAGTAGAAATGCCCCCGTACACACCGAGGCGACGCGTCGACATTTCGCTGCGTGCTCGCGTACCCAATCCACCAGCGACTCATCTTCGGATGCCGGATAGATCCCCCAACCACCAGCGATAATCAGCGTGTCGCTGGCGTCTTGCGGCAACGGTTCGGCGAGCACCGCCAGCCCCGCCGAGGACATCACGGCCCCGCCCTCGCGAGCAATCACCGACGGCGCATACGGTACCGGCAAGCCGCGCTGACGGGCGATGTCATTGGCCGAGGCGAACACTTGCAGCGGGCCGGTGACGTCGAGGATCTGCATGTTGGCGAACGCGAGTACGTGAATGGCTTTGGGCATTTGGCGTAATTCGTGGGGTTATTGGCGTATACGCCAGAACCTACGCGCCTACAGTGAAGCCGTCCACCCCTCAAATGGAGAAAAACCCCATGACGTTGCAGATCGGTTTTCTGTTGTTTCCGCAGGTGCAGCAACTCGACCTGACCGGTCCCTATGACGTACTGGCCTCGCTGCCGAACGTGCAGGTGCATCTGATCTGGAAAGATCTGGTGCCGATCACCGCCAGCACCGGCCTGCTGTTGAAACCGACCACCACCTTCGACGACTGCCCGGATCTGGATGTGATCTGCATTCCCGGCGGCGCCGGGGTCGGGCCGCTGATGGAAGATGAGCAGACGCTGGGGTTCATCAAACGCCAGGCAGCGCAGGCCAGGTATGTGACGTCGGTGTGCACCGGTTCGCTGGTGCTGGGCGCGGCGGGACTGCTGAAAGGCAAACGTGCGACCACCCACTGGGCCTATCACGAACTGCTGCCGAAACTCGGCGCGATTGCGGTGCAGGACCGGGTGGTACGCGACGGCAATCTGTTTACCGGTGGCGGCATTACCGCAGGCATCGACTTTGCACTGGTGCTGGCCGCCGAACTGGTGGGAGTTGAGGCGGCGCAGTTGATTCAGCTGCAACTGGAATATGCGCCGGCACCGCCGTTTGAATCGGGCAGCCCGCAGACGGCGCCGAGTGCTGTCGTCGATGAGGCTCGGCACCGTGCAGCGCCTTCGTTGAAACTGCGCACGGAAATCACCGAGCGCGCGGCGGCGAAGCTCGATCTGCGCTGATTCCTCAGCCACACACAGATCTACTGTGGGAGCGGGCTTGCTCGCGAATGCGGTGTATCCGTCGAGATTTTTATCGCCTGACACACCGCATTCGCGAGCAAGCCCGCTCCCACAATGGGTTTTGTGGATAGCCTAAGGTTGGGAGCCTGTCCCCGCATCCCGCCACAGCTTTACTTGTCCCCACGCCCTCACCCGTGTAGAAAGCCCTTCCACAAAATTCTGCACAAGGACTTTCGATGAAGGCGTTGCCATGGCTCTATCTGGCACTTCTCAGCCTCGGTTATGGATTGGCGTTGAGCTTTGGCCAACTCGGCTGGCTCGCGCTGATCTCCGTGGGACTATTGCTGTTGACCGGTTTCGCCGTGCGCCAACAGCAGGTGCCGGTGGCGCGCCTGTTGGGGCATGCCGTGTTCATCTTCCTCGCCCTGTCGCTGGCGCTGCACTGGTTGCCGGGATTCGCCAACGGCCGGGCCATCGCCCCGCTGCGTTTCACCGACGACGCCGTGCCGTTTGCGATGTACCTGAATCTGGACAAACCCTTGATCGGCTTCTGGCTGTTGCTCGCCTGCCCGTGGATTGTCGCGGCACGCTCGCTGCGTCCGACGGAGTACGCCAGCGTCCTCGCCCTGACCTTGAGCGCCGTCCTGGCGCTGGGCGGCGCACTGTTGTTCGGCATGATTGCCTGGGCGCCGAAGTGGCCTGATCAGGCATGGCTGTGGCTGCTGAACAATCTGCTGTTGGTGACGCTGGTCGAGGAAGCGCTGTTTCGCGGCTATATACAGGGCGGTTTGAGCCGACTGTTCAAACACCTGCCCCACGGCGACAACCTCGCTCTGCTGCTGGCGTCGCTGATCTTTGCCCTGGCGCATCTGGGCGCGGGTTGGCACTGGGTGTTGCTGGCGGGTCTGGCGGGTGTCGGCTATGGTCTGGCCTACCGTTTCGGTGGCCTTGCGGCGGCGATCGCCACGCATTTCGGGCTGAACCTGCTGCATTTTGCGCTGTTCACCTATCCGATGCTGGCCGGTTGAAGCAAGAGCGGTTTTGCGACGCCGTACTTATATCTGAAAAAAAAACTTCAATAATTTCCTGACAGCGCCGACAACCTTTCAAAGCCTTGCGGATTGAAAAACCATGCGTAATAACCAGCCCATTACACAACGCGAACGGACTTTCCCGGCTCAGCAGCGGTTGATTTCCACAACCGACGCCAAAGGCGTGATCACCTACTGCAACGACGCTTTCGTCGAAATCAGCGGGTTTTCGCGTGAAGAGCTGATCCGTGCGCCGCACAACCTGGTTCGTCACCCCGACGTCCCGGCTGCGGTGTTTTCGCACATGTGGGGCACACTGAAACAAGGCTTGCCATGGATGGGCATTGTCAAGAATCGCTGCAAATCCGGTGACCACTACTGGGTGAACGCCTACGTGACACCGGTGTTCGACGGCAATCAGGTGGTCGGTTACGAGTCGGTGCGGATCAAACCCACCGCCGAACAGATCCGCCGTGCCGAAGCGCTCTACCAACGCATCAACCAAGGCAAGTCGGCGATCCCTTCCAGCGACAAATGGCTGCCGGTGCTGCAGGACTGGCTGCCGTTCATTCTGGTGAGCCAACTGAGCTTCGTGATCGGCGCAACCCTGAACTCGCACTGGGGCTTCGCCCTGGCAGCGGGCCTCTCGGTGCCGCTGGGCCTGATGGGTCTGCAATGGCAGCAACGCGGGCTCAAGCGCCTGCTGCGTCTGGCCGAGCAGACCACTTCCGACCCGCTGATCGCGCAGATGTACACCGACAGCCGTGGCGCGCAGGCGCGTCTGGAAATGTCGATCCTCAGCCAGGAAGCGCGCCTGAAAACCTGCCTGACCCGTCTGCAGGACACCGCCGAGCACCTGACCGATCAAGCGAAACAGTCCGACGCCCTGGCGCACAACAGCTCCAGCGGTCTGGAACGTCAGCGCGTGGAAACCGAACAGGTCGCCACCGCCGTCAACCAGATGGCTGCGACCACCCAGGAAGTGGCGAGCCACGTGCAGCGCACCGCTGACGCCACCCAGGAAGCCAATCGCCTGACCGGTCGTGGCCGCGACATCGCCGGGGAAACCCGCGAAGCCATCCAGCGCCTGTCGGTGGTGGTCGGTGAAACCGGCCTGACGGTCACCCAACTGGCCAAGGACAGCGACGAAATCGGCGGCGTGGTCGACGTGATCAAAGGCATCGCCGACCAGACCAACCTGCTCGCCCTCAACGCCGCCATCGAAGCCGCACGTGCCGGCGAAATGGGCCGTGGCTTTGCCGTAGTCGCTGACGAAGTCCGCCAACTGGCGCAACGCACCAGCGAATCCACCGGCCAGATCCATGCCCTGATCGCCAAGCTGCAGCAGACCGCGTCCAGCGCCGTGCAAACCATGGAAGCCGGCCATCGCCAGGCCGAAGAAGGTGTGGCGCGGGTACTGGAAGCGGATCAGGCACTGGTCGGCATCAGCGAAGCGGTGGCCAACATCACCGACATGACCACCCAGATCGCTGCCGCCACCGAAGAGCAAAGTGCCGTGGCTGAAGAAATCAGCCGCAACATCAGCAACATTTCGGAGTTGGCAGACCAGACCTCGGAACAGGCGCATAACTCGGCGTTGCTGAGTGAAGAGCTGACCAAGACTGCGAATACTCAGTATTCGTTGGTGGAGCGGTTTAACCGCTAAAAGTAAAAGATCGCAGCCTGCGGCATCTCCTACACCGATCACCTGTAGGAGCTGCCGCAGGCTGCGATCTTTTAATCTTAAAAGCCCAGACAGCGAAAGCGTCCGGGCTTTTTATTGCCAGTCTGAAATTGATGGTGCTTGGCAGACCGCATTCGCGAGCAAGCTCGCTCCCACATTGGCACTGCGTTGAGTCACAGTTCTGCGCACGACGACAATCACCTGTGGGAGCGAGCTTGCTCGCGAAGACGCCTTCTCTGCCAACGACGATCTCACTCAAGCAACGCAGACACTGCCTACAACTGCGCCAGAATGCGCCGACTGGTGCTTGGTGCAGCCAAGTTCTATCGCTTGCCGGTCGCTACTCAATCACGCAGATCGGCCAGCATGAATCCATACCCCACGCGAAAACCCCACAAACAGAAAGTTCGTGATGAACTGACATTCCTGGATGTTCGGCACGCCGCGCGTGATGGGCAGAAAGTGTTCGATAAATATGTGATCACTGGCAGGCTATCCACCACAAAGTAAATCAAAAGATCGCAGCTTTCGGCAGCTCCTACACCGATCACCTGTAGGAGCTGCCGAAGGCTGCGATCTTTTGACCTGTAAGCCCGGACAGCTAAAGCGTCCGGGCTTTTTGTTGCCAGTCTGAAACTGGTGGTGTCTGGCAGACCGCATTCGCGAGCAAGCTCGCTCCCACATTTAGTCCTGTGTACGCAGAACCAATGTGGGAGCGAGCTTGCTCGCGAAGAGGCCATAACGGCCAGCGGAATTATTGAGGCAACCGCAGTTTGTACAGCAATCGATTAACCAACAGCTCGTTCAACATGATCGGCTGTTGCAGCGCCAGCAGCGGATTGCCCTCCGGGCCACCGATTGAGTTGGCGATATTGCCAGCCTTGACTTTGGCCGACGACAACGATTCGCAAGCCTCGGCGATCGAGAGGAGGTGCAGCGAAGCAAACCGTAGGCGCTGCCCCCCGGATCGATCCCGGAGCGAAGGAACCCCGAGCTCCAGCGAGCGGGCCGAACGTTGGAGCAAGCGTTTTTTTGCTTACTTTTGAGGTGTTTGTCAAAAAAGTGAGTCGTCGTAAGGGCGAAACCTTAAGTGGCCGTTACCGCGGCAACGGATATTCACGCAGTCTCGGCAACGTTATTAGCTGACCAGCACATGTAAGGCTGGTTGCCTAGCTGTCAGATCTGACAGTAGACGCACACCTGTTCGAGCGGATATCAAGAGAAACCGTAATTGCAGTCGGTTGTAACACCTCCTCTTAATTGAAAAGGCAGGTTTAACAATGACCACTCACGTTATGTTTCTCCCGAAAAAACCACTCGTCAGTGATGACAGGTTTCAATGGAGATTGGGCGGTAAACGGAAAACAGCGAAATTCAGATCTTTCTATCAGGACGAGTTCTTGGGCGAGCGGTATTGGTCCATCAGTGGTGGAACAGGAAATTTCGACGATGAAAGCTATTTTTCGTTCTCCATGACTCTGCCCTACCAATCCGATGAGTCACTCACAGGCGTCTATAACTTCGACAACGGGCTGACATTTGTCCACAGCCATTGGATCCCTGCGCCGCCGGGATTTATCGGAATGGCTTCAGTGGACGCCGACTCGGCGATCCTCAGCGTTAAATATGATGCTGAAACGGATATCGCTACGGGATCATTCGAGGCCGTGTTCAAAAGCCATCGCTATCGTCTGAATCCCAAGGGGACTTTCACCATGACGAGACTGAGACCGTCGGATGCTGGCTAACTCTGGCAGGGGTGCTCGCTGCAACTCCGGAGGAGTACCCCTTCAATGTAATTTGAAAGAATGACTCCTTGGAGCTGCCGCAGGATGCGATCCTTTGATCGTGAAAAACTGGTTAGCGAAAGCCTCCGGGGTTTTATTGCCTGTTTGAAATGGATGGCGCGCGGAAGACAGCTTTCGCGAGCAGGCTCGCTCCCACAGTAGGGCCGGGTACATCAGTAAGAGAATGGTCGGCTGTCAGGCCGCCTTCGCCAGCAGGCGGGTTCCCACACAAAAGCAAGAGCAGAACGCGCACCGCTCTTGCTCCTCACCACTCAACAGGATGAGCGCAAGCTCGGCTGTCGCTCTTGATCTTGATCCACAGGCGACATCGGAAGGCTGAGCGGAGGGATTGATCCGGGGGTGGGAGCGCAGCGACCGTTTGGCGCAGCCAAACACAGCGAGAGGAGGTGCAGCGAAGCAAACCGTAGGCGCTGCGCCCGGATGGATCCCGGAGCGAAGGGACCCCGAGCTTTAGCGAGCGGGCCGGACGTAGGAGCAAGCGTTTTTGGTTACTTTTTAGGCGTTTGTAAAAAGTGACCCGCCGTAAGGGCGGAACCCTAAGTAGCCGTTACCGCAGCAACGGATATGCACACAGTTCGAAAAGTGTGCAACGTTCAAGATCTACCCCCTCACCCCAGCCCTCTCCCCCAAGGGGGCGAGGGGGGAAAGGGAGCCGATCTTCATGAGTTTCAAAATTTCAGCTCGGCTCGGTCAACACTGAAGAAACGCAGCCACCTTCTGCCCGGCGGCAGCCAAATGCTGCTCATGCGTAAACCCGGAAACCTTCAACGGCTTCAAATCATGATCCCCAGAGGCCAACCAAAACACCTCAATACTCGGCGATAGATCGTAAGCCTCGACAGCGTCCCGATTTCCGAGAGCATCCCGCTCCCCCTGAACAATCAAAGTCCGAGTCCGCAAAGAAGCCAAATGCTCAACCCGCGGTTTCTCAGGTTTCCCAACCGCATAAAACGGATATCCAAGACAGACAAGCGCATCGGCGCCCAACTCGTCAGCCAAAAGACTGGCCATCCGCCCGCCCATGGACTTACCACCGATGGCCAAAGTCCCAGCGACATGACGTCGCACTTCAGCGAACACTTCGCGCCAGCACTCAAGCAGTTTCGGCGCCGGATTAGGCGGCCGTTTACTGCCATCCACCCGCCGCTGCGCCATGTAAGGAAACTCAAACCGCAACACGTTCACGCCCAATCCAGCAAGGCGCCCAGCCATATCCGCCATCCACTCACTGTCCATCGGCGCCCCCGCCCCATGCGCCAGGATCAGAGTCGCCGAAGCCTCGCCCGACGCGGCATCCCAAAGCCACCCATGATCCCGCACGCACTGCGCCCATTGATCCCCGTCAATACTGGCCTTGTGCTGTTTGTCCATGCTTGCCTCGCTTTTAGTCTGCCTATAACTCCAGGCGAAGGATTCGCGGCGTTTTCCGCGCGCGCTCACTTCGGCTGAACCGTGGATGGGGAACCATGAACACTTCTATCAGTACCGCCTACAACTACAAGGTGGTCCGCCAATTCGCCATTATGACGGTGGTGTGGGGCATCGTCGGCATGGGGCTCGGGGTTTTTCTCGCGGCCCAATTGGTCTGGCCCGAACTCAACTTCAATTTGCCCTGGACCAGTTTCGGCCGTCTGCGCCCGCTGCACACCAACGCGGTGATCTTCGCCTTCGGTGGCTGTGCGCTGTTCGCCAGTTCGTTCTACTCGGTACAACGCACCTGCCAGACGCAATTGTTCGCGCCGAAAATCGCCGCATTCTGCTTCTGGGGCTGGCAGCTTGTGATTCTATTGGCAGCGATCAGCCTGCCACTGGGTTACACCAGTTCCAAGGAATACGCCGAGCTGGAATGGCCGATCGACATCCTGATCACCATCGTCTGGGTCGCCTACGCCATCGTGTTCTTCGGCACGATCATGCAGCGCAAGACCAAGCACATCTACGTCGGCAACTGGTTCTTCGGCGCGTTCATCATCACCGTGGCGATTCTGCACATCGTCAACAACCTTGAGTTGCCGGTGAGCCTGACCAAGTCCTACTCGGTGTACGCCGGTGCGACCGACGCGATGGTGCAATGGTGGTACGGCCACAACGCCGTGGGCTTTTTCCTCACCGCCGGTTTCCTCGGGATGATGTACTACTTCGTGCCGAAACAGGCCGAACGTCCGGTGTATTCGTATCGCCTGTCGATCGTGCACTTCTGGGCGCTGATCACCCTGTACATCTGGGCCGGCCCGCACCACCTGCACTACACCGCACTGCCGGACTGGGCGCAGTCGCTGGGCATGGTGATGTCGCTGATCCTGCTGGCACCGAGCTGGGGCGGCATGATCAACGGCATGATGACCCTCTCGGGCGCGTGGCATAAGTTGCGCAGCGACCCGATCCTGCGCTTCCTCGTGGTCTCACTGGCGTTCTACGGCATGTCGACCTTCGAAGGTCCGATGATGGCGATCAAGACGGTCAACGCCCTCTCCCACTACACCGACTGGACCATCGGCCACGTACACGCCGGCGCACTCGGCTGGGTGGCGATGATCTCGATCGGCGCGCTGTACCACATGATCCCGAAAGTCTTCGGCAAAGAGCAGATGCACAGCATCGGCCTGATCAACGCGCACTTCTGGCTCGCGACCATCGGCACCGTGCTCTACATCGCCTCGATGTGGGTCAACGGCATCGCCCAGGGCCTGATGTGGCGCGCAGTCAACGAGGACGGCACGCTGACCTACTCCTTCGTCGAAACCCTGGTGGCCAGCCACCCAGGCTTCATCGTGCGTCTGGTGGGTGGGGCGATCTTCCTCAGCGGCATGTTCCTGATGGCTTACAACACCTGGCGCACCGTGCGGGCCTCGCAGCCTGCTGACGTCGTTGCTGCCGCGCAGATGGCCTGAGGAGTCCGCCATGAAACACGAAACGATTGAAAAGAACGTCGGCCTGTTGATGCTGCTGATGGTGTTCGCCGTGAGCATCGGCGGCCTGACCCAGATCGTCCCGCTGTTCTTCCAGGACGTCACCAACAAACCGGTGGAAGGCATGAAGCCCTACACCGCGCTGCAACTGGAAGGCCGCGATATCTACATCCGCGAAGGCTGCGTCGGTTGCCACTCGCAGATGATCCGGCCGTTCCGCGCCGAAACCGAACGCTACGGGCACTACTCGGTGGCCGGTGAGAGCGTATGGGATCACCCGTTCCTGTGGGGTTCCAAGCGTACCGGGCCAGACCTGGCCCGGGTCGGCGCGCGTTACTCGGACGACTGGCACCGCGCGCACCTGTACAACCCGCGCAACGTGGTACCGGAGTCGAAAATGCCGGCCTACCCGTGGCTGGTGACGCAAGCGGTCGACAGCAGCCACATCGAAACCAAGCTCAAGACCATGCGCACCCTCGGCGTGCCGTACACCGACGATGACATCAGCGGCGCGGTCGCCAGCCTCAAGGGCAAGACCGAAATGGACGCCCTCGTCTCCTACCTGCAAGTGCTTGGCACTGCGATCAAGAGCAAGAGGTGAGCAAGATGATCATTGAAATGAGTGCAGGCCTGATTCGCGGCCTCGGCACCGTCGTGGTGTTCGTGGCCTTCGTCGGCCTGACGATCTGGGTGTTCAACCGCAAGCGCACGCCGGAGTTCGCCGAAGCGCGCCTGCTGCCGTTTGCCGACGAACCGCAACCCGACATTACCCAAGCACCTGAACCAAGGAGTACCCGGCCATGACCACCTTCTGGAGTACGTGGATCTGCGTACTGACCATCGGCAGCCTGATCGGCCTGACCTGGCTGCTGATCGGCATCCGCCGGGGCGAGACCAAGGGCAGCGTCGACCAGACCATGGGCCACAGCTTCGACGGCATCGAGGAGTACGACAACCCGCTGCCGCAGTGGTGGTTCATGCTGTTTGCCGGCACGCTGGTGTTTTCCGTGGGCTATCTGATCCTGTATCCGGGCCTGGGCAACTGGAAAGGCATTCTGCCCGGCTACGAAGACGGCTGGACCGGCGTCCACGAGTGGGAAAAGGAAATGAACAAGGCTGACGCCAAGTTCGGGCCGATCTTCGCCAAATTCGCCGCCATGCCGGTGGAAGAAGTGGCGAAGGATCCGCAGGCGCTGAAAATGGGTGGCCGGTTGTTCGCCTCCAACTGCTCGGTGTGCCACGGCTCCGACGCCAAAGGCGCTTTCGGCTTCCCTAACCTGGCCGACAAGGACTGGCGCTGGGGCGGCGACGCCGAGACCATCAAGACCACCATCATGGGTGGGCGGATGGCGGCGATGCCGGCCTGGGGCGAAGTGCTCGGCGAGACGGGTGTGAAGAACGTCGCCGCATATGTGCGTCACGAACTGGCCGGCCTGCCGCTGCCAGCCGACAGCAAGGCTGACCTGCAGGCCGGACAGCAAGCGTTCAGCACCACCTGCGTAGCCTGTCATGGGGCAACCGGCCACGGCACTGAAGCCATGGGTGCGCCGAATCTGACGCACCCGGCCGGATTTATTTATGGCACGAGTCTGACGCAGCTTGAGCAGACCATCCGCCACGGTCGCCAGGGCCACATGCCGGCACAGAACGAACTGTTGGGCAACGATAAAGTGCAACTGCTCGCAGCTTATGTGTACAGCCTGAGCCATGGATTGAATACAGAAAAACTGATTACTGAAGACAACAAACATTAATCATTGCACACACCTCTGCCGCACCATTCTCGGTGCGGCAGCATCCCGCCCCTTTGCGACGCATTGTCGCACCCCGTCACACCCTCTCCTTTCGGTTCCCCGGATTCGGGTCTACGCTTGCTCGATGCGGACTGGCTTGTGCTGGTTCCAGGTCAACGCTGACTGCTGTGTTCTTCGAACCGGCTGACTGATGTGGCCGCAAACGCCGGTAGATACCGGCTGTCGTGCCATTTACCGTCCGTCACCCGAACTGAGCGTTTGAACACACCCCGTTACAAGCGACCTGATCCCCTCGCTTTTTTCGTCCGCTGCGACATTTTGTCCGAGGCCAATTTTGACCTTACGCGGCGTATGGAAAGGCCGCAGAATCAGCGTTGGAAAGCATTGACCCAGGTCATGGCGCGTTGCAATGACCCCCTGCTCTCTGCATACTTGCGGCCGATTTTAATCCTAATAAAACACCCAAACCGTGGAACCTTAGAATGAGCACAGCAATCAGTCCGACTGCTTATAACTATAAGGTAGTCCGCCAGTTCGCCATCATGACGGTGGTCTGGGGGATCCTTGGCATGGGGCTCGGTGTCTTCATCGCCTCGCAACTGGTCTGGCCGGAGTTGAACTTCGGTCTGCCGTGGACGAGCTTTGGACGCCTGCGCCCGTTGCACACAAACCTGGTGATTTTCGCCTTCGGTGGTTGTGCACTGTTTGCCACTTCCTACTATGTCGTGCAGCGAACCTGCCAGACGCGACTGATTTCCGACAGCCTTGCGGCCTTCACCTTCTGGGGATGGCAAGCGGTCATCGTCGGCGCGATCATTACCTTGCCGCTGGGTTACACCACCACCAAGGAATACGCGGAACTGGAATGGCCTCTCGCCATTTTGCTGGCCATTGTCTGGGTCACCTACGGTCTGGTGTTCTTCGGCACCATCACCAAGCGCAAGACCAAGCACATCTACGTGGGTAACTGGTTTTACGGCGCGTTCATCGTCGTGACCGCGATGCTGCACATCGTCAACCACGCCTCGCTGCCGGTGAGCTTGTTCAAGTCCTACTCGGCCTACGCGGGTGCGACCGACGCGATGATCCAGTGGTGGTACGGCCACAACGCCGTGGGCTTCTTCCTGACCACCGGCTTCCTCGGGATGATGTACTACTTCGTGCCGAAGCAGGCCGAACGTCCGATCTACTCGTATCGCCTGTCGATCGTGCACTTCTGGGCGCTGATCACCCTGTACATCTGGGCCGGCCCGCACCACCTGCACTACACCGCACTGCCGGATTGGGCACAATCGCTGGGCATGGCGATGTCGATCATCCTGCTGGCGCCAAGCTGGGGCGGCATGATCAACGGCATGATGACCCTGTCGGGCGCCTGGCATAAGCTGCGCACCGACCCGATCCTGCGCTTCCTCGTGGTGTCGCTGGCGTTCTACGGCATGTCGACCTTCGAAGGTCCGATGATGGCGATCAAGACCGTCAACTCGCTCTCGCACTACACCGACTGGACCATCGGCCACGTCCACGCCGGCGCTTTGGGTTGGGTGGCAATGATTTCGATCGGCGCGATCTACCACATGATCCCGAAACTGTTCGGTCGTGCGCAGATGCACAGCGTCGGCCTGATCAACGCGCACTTCTGGCTCGCGACCATCGGTACCGTGCTGTACATCGCCTCGATGTGGGTCAACGGCATCACTCAGGGCCTGATGTGGCGTGCAATCAACGATGACGGCACCCTCACCTACTCGTTCGTTGAAGCGCTGCAGGCCAGCCACCCTGGCTACATCGTTCGTGCCCTGGGCGGTGCGTTCTTCGCCAGCGGCATGTTCCTGATGGCCTACAACGTGTGGCGCACCGTTCGCGCCTCGGACCCGGCTGAAGCTGAAGCCGCCGCCAAGATCGCCGTAGTTGGAGCTCACTGATGAAGCATGAAGCTGTCGAGAAGAATATTGGCCTGCTGGCCTTCTTCATGGTCATCGCCGTCAGCGTCGGTGGCCTGACCCAAATCGTTCCGCTGTTTTTCCAGGACGTCACCAACAAGCCGGTCGAAGGCATGAAGCCGCGCACCGCCCTTGAACTGGAAGGCCGCGACGTTTACATCGCCAACGGTTGTGTCGGCTGCCACTCGCAGATGATCCGTCCGTTCCGTGCCGAAACCGAACGCTACGGCCACTACTCGGTTGCCGGTGAAAGCGTCTGGGATCACCCGTTCCTGTGGGGTTCCAAGCGTACCGGTCCGGACCTGGCCCGTGTCGGCGGTCGTTACTCCGATGACTGGCAGCGTGCGCACCTGTACAACCCGCGCAACGTGGTGCCTGAGTCGAAAATGCCGGCTTACCCGTTCCTCGTGGAAAACAAGCTCGACGGCAAAGACACGGCCAAGAAAATGGAAGTGTTGCGCACGCTCGGCGTCCCTTACACCGACGAAGACATCGCCGGTGCAAAAGATGCCGTGAAGGGCAAAACCGAAATGGACGCGCTGGTGGCCTACCTTCAGGGCCTGGGCACCATCATCAAAAGCAAACGGTGATTCTTCATGGATATCGGGATGATTCGCGGCCTGGGCACCGTCGTCGTGATGGTGGCCTTCATCGGTTTGGCGTTGTGGGTATTCAGCCCCAAGCGCAAGTCGGAGTTTGAAGACGCAACCTTGCTGCCTTTTGCGGATGATCCCGAAGCCATCAAGCACGTCGAGCAAGCTTCTAGGAGTAACAAAGAATGACTACATTCTGGAGTCTGTACGTCACAGTCCTCAGTCTCGGTACGATCTTCGCCCTGACCTGGCTGCTGCTGTCGACCCGCAAGGGCCAGCGCAGCGAACAGACGGACGAAACGGTCGGCCACTCCTTCGACGGGATCGAGGAGTACGACAACCCACTGCCGAAATGGTGGTTCATGCTGTTCGTGGGCACCATCGTGTTCGCCCTGGGTTATCTGGTGCTGTACCCGGGTCTGGGCAACTGGAAAGGCCTGCTGCCGGGCTACAACTACCTCGATAACGACAAGCAGACCGCGTTCGCCAACGGCCAGACCGGCTGGACCGGCGTGCATGAGTGGGAAAAGGAAATGGCCCGCTCGGACGCCAAGTTCGGTCCGATCTTCGCCAAGTTCGCGGCGATGCCGATCGAGGAAGTGGCCAAGGATCCGCAAGCACTGAAGATGGGCGGCCGTCTGTTCGCCTCCAACTGTTCGGTATGCCACGGTTCCGACGCCAAGGGCGCCTATGGCTTCCCGAACCTGACCGACGCCGACTGGCGCTGGGGCGGCGAGCCGGAAACCATCAAGACCACCATCATGGGCGGTCGACACGCGGTGATGCCGGCCTGGGCCGAAGTCATTGGCGAACAAGGCGTAGCCGATGTCGCAGCCTTCGTGGTGACCCAGCTCGATGGCCGCAAACTGCCGGAAGGCACCAAGGCTGACCCGGCCAACGGCCAGAAACTGTTCGCCGCCAACTGCGTGGCCTGCCACGGTCCGGAAGGCAAAGGCACCCCGGCGATGGGCGCGCCTAACCTGACCCACCCGGCCGCGTTCATCTACGGTTCGAGCTTCGCGCAACTGCAGCAGACCATCCGTTACGGCCGTCAGGGCCAGATGCCTGCGCAGGAACAACTGCAAGGCAACGACAAGGTCCACCTGCTGGCGGCTTACGTTTACAGCCTGTCCCACGGTGAAAAAGCGCCGGAGGCCGAGGCGCAATAAGGCCAGGGCTTGATGTAATGAAGAATCCCCCGCCAGTGCTCTGGCGGGGGATTTTTTATGGGTTACTGGCCCAGATCGACTTCACCGGCACGGTGGCCACCGGCGTACGTTTGCGCCACTGATTGTCCTCGACCAGACTCACCTCCAATTGCTTGCGATCCTTGGAAAAAGTGGCGGTCAGGTACGTCTGCTGAGAAGCTGAACCGCTGAGAAACATCGGCACGCTCCCCATATAGGTCTGGCTACCACCCTCGTCGTGGAAGTGGCCGGCGAACATCGCCGTCACCTGATACTTTTCAATCATTTCGCGAAAGCGCTTCTCTTGATCCCAACTGCCTTTCCACTCATAGGGCTTGTGCATGTTGATAATGATCGCGTAGCCCTGCGCTCGCGCTATTCGCAAATCATTTTCCAGCCAGTCCAGCGACGCCGTGATATCGAATGTGGTCGGATTCAACGCGTGAGAAATCTTCACCGCATAAGTGGGTTCATTGTTCAACTGCACCAGATGCACTTCACCCATATTCTTTGAATAAGCCAGACTACCCAGATAGTGTTTATTCACAAAGCTGCCGGTGACTTCCAGATCAAATTCATCGACTTTACCGACATGATGATCACGGTAATCAACAATACTGCCCGCTGCGCAACTTTCACTGAAACAGTCATTCACGTTGTTCTGGTAGTCGTGATTGCCCAATCCGTAGAGCACGTGATCGCCAAAGTGTTTCTTCAGCATCGAACCGATGAAAGAGCGCTGCCAGCCGTGGCCAAACGCGGTCATGTCACCGTTGATCATCAATGGCACGGCAGCCTGCCCGCCCATCTCGGTACGGAACTGGGCAATGCTCGCGAACTGGGTTTCCACCAGCCATTTCGCGCGTTTTTCGAAATCCGCGCTCGATTCATCCTCGCCACTGTCCGACTTTTCTGTCCACGGGTATTGCGGGTCTGATGCAAATACCATGTGCTGCGGCATACCTTCATTGGCACTGGCGAGAGAAGTCAGGGACACCAGACACAAACAAGCGAAGAGCTTTTTAACTTCCTTGATTTTCATAACACTCCATTATTCCGTTAAATTTCAAAACATGAACATGCAACTAGCACGCTGCAGAACAGCCAATAAGCTATTCGAAAAAAACAAGAAAACAAAACCTATTAATTAACTAATGATATTTCCAGAATATTAAAATCACCTTCGAAATTAATACTTTGAGACACATGCCTGATGGACTCGATTCGCTATGCTCTGTAGGGTCGTCCACAGCCCGTTGACCCTCATCGGAGCCACTTCAAGGATGAAGCCGCTATGTTGAATGACAGCAAAAACCCTCTCCCGGTTGATCAGAAACTCATAGACAACGATCAGGCAATCGATCCATCGAACCACCCCGTGGAATCGATTGCCGTGACACTGGGTAATCCGTTGCAACCCGACTCCAGAAGCACCACAAAGCCCCACAGAAATACCGGCAGTCTCGAGAGCCTGGGCGGCGGCAGACTTCCCTGAGTCTTGACGCCACGTCTGAATCAATCCGAGCCGGTCTGCGCCTTGTGCGAGGCTGGCTCGACTGATGTCTGCCACGGACCGACCAACGGACGGCTGAGTCCTGTCTTCCTCGATTGCCGCCCCCAAGGCGAAGTAGTAACGTTGCTACATCTGTATTGCGAGAGGTCAACCATGATGGCAATCACCACCATCTCCAGCCGTGAATTCAATCAGGACACCAGCAGCGCCAAAAAGGCTGCGCGTCTGGGTCCAGTGATCATCACCGACCGTGGCAAGGCCTCTCATGTCCTGTTGAGCATTGAGGAATATCAGAAACTGAGCGGCGCAAACACGAGCATTGTCGATTTGTTGGTCATGCCGGAGGCTGCCGACATCGATTTCGAAACCGAGCGCGCAGTCATCATTCATCGTCCCGTGGATCTGTCCTGATGTATTTACTCGACACCAATGTGATTTCCGAACTTCGCAAGCCGCAGGCCGATGCCAATGTGGTCAGTTGGGCCAAAGGCGTCATCGCCCCGCGCCTGTACATTTCCGCCATTACTTTGAAAGAACTGGAAACCGGAGTACTGCGAATGGAACGGCGTGATCCTGCTCAAGGAAAGCTGTTGCGCAGTTGGCTGACGCGTCACGTCATTCCGGCATTCGAAGCCCGAATCCTGCCGGTTGATGCCGCGGTGGCACTGCGTTGTGCCAGCCTGCATGTACCCGACCAGGCCAATGAAAGCGATGCATTGATCGCTGCCACGGCCCTGGTGCATGGACTCACGGTGGTCACCCGCAATGTCGGTGATTTCCGCTCGAGCGGCGTCGCCCTGATCAACCCATGGGAACATTGAATTAGCCGCCACTCCAAAACCGTCCATACTCAACAAGTCAATTGATCTGCATCAGGCTTTTCTGCATTCGCTACACCAATAATGCTTTTTCCCCAACGCGACCAAAGGTCGCACCCTTGAGTTAGAGCGACAGGCGTATCATTGCGCCACTGCGACACCCCTTTCTGACCGCGGTCGGCACGTATCGACCGAGGCATTTGTCCACTGCCGTGGGATGCAATGATGAGCAACCAGATTCCGGTACACGACGTCACACCACCGAGCAAAAACGCGAACAACAGCGTCGATCTTTACGCCTCTCGAGAAAAAATCTACACCCGTGCTTTCACCGGCCTGTTCCGCAATCTGCGGATGATCGGCGGCGCCGCGCTGTTCCTGTTGTATTTCGGTACGGTTTGGCTGAACTGGGGCGGGCATCAGGCGGTGTGGTGGAACCTGCCGGAACGCAAGTTCTTCATCTTTGGTGCGACCTTCTGGCCGCAGGACTTCATCCTGCTGTCGGGGCTGCTGATCATTGCGGCGTTCGGCCTGTTCTTCATCACCGTTTACGCCGGCCGCATCTGGTGCGGCTACACCTGTCCGCAAAGCGTGTGGACGTGGATTTTCATGTGGTGCGAGAAGGTCACCGAAGGCGACCGCAACCAGCGGATCAAGCTCGATAAAGCGCCGATGACCGGCAACAAATTTCTGCGCAAGCTCGCCAAGCATTCATTGTGGCTGCTGATCGGCTTCGTCACCGGCATGACCTTCGTCGGCTACTTCTCGCCAATCCGCGAACTGGTGTTTGAATTCTTCACCGGCCAGGCCGATGGCTGGTCGTATTTCTGGGTCGGTTTCTTCACCCTCGCCACCTACGGCAACGCCGGCTGGCTGCGCGAGCAGGTGTGCATCTACATGTGCCCCTACGCACGTTTCCAGAGCGTGATGTTCGACAAGGACACCCTGATTGTTTCCTACGACCCGCGTCGCGGCGAAAGCCGTGGCCCGCGCAAGAAAGGTGTCGACTACAAGGCCATGGGTCTGGGCGACTGCATCGATTGCACCATGTGCGTTCAGGTGTGCCCGACCGGTATCGACATCCGTGACGGCCTGCAGATCGAGTGCATCGGTTGCGCCGCGTGTATCGACGCCTGCGACGCGATCATGGACAAGATGGACTACCCGCGCGGCCTCATCAGCTACACCACCGAACACAACCTCTCCGGCCAGAAAACCCATAAACTGCGGCCACGCCTGATTGGCTACGCGGTGGTGCTGCTGGCGATGATCAGCCTGCTGGTGACCGCGTTCTTCATGCGCTCGCTGGTCGGTTTCGACGTCAGCAAGGACCGCGTGCTGTACCGCGAAAACGCCGAAGGCCGGATCGAAAACGTCTACAGCCTGAAGATCATGAACAAGGATCAGCGCGACCACACCTACGTGCTGGAAGCCGCCGGTCTGCCGGATCTGCGCCTGCAAGGCAAACGCGAGATCAAGGTGCCGGCCGGCGAAATCTTCAGCATGCCGGTGGAGTTGTCGAGCGCACCGGAACAATTGCCGTCGAGCACCAACGAGGTGAAATTCATCCTCAAGGATGCCGACGATGATAGCGTCCACGTTGAAGCCAAGAGCCGATTCATCGGCCCACAAACCCGTTGAGAGAACTGAACATGCCCGCAGCAAACGCCGCCAGTCCTTGGTACAAGCACCTTTGGCCGTGGATCATCATCGGAATTCTGGCCTGTTCGGTGACCTTGACCCTGTCGATGGTGACCATCGCGGTGAACAACCCGGACAACCTGGTCAA
This sequence comes from Pseudomonas sp. S150, assembly GCF_004526365.1. Lineage (NCBI taxonomy): Bacteria > Pseudomonadati > Pseudomonadota > Gammaproteobacteria > Pseudomonadales > Pseudomonadaceae > Pseudomonas > Pseudomonas sp. S150. The sequence continues at coordinate 2,650,887 of NZ_CP038207.1, read as the reverse complement.
CGACAACTACTACGAGGCCGGCAAAGGCATCAACCGCTCGCTGGACCGTGAACTGCTGGCGCAGGATCTGAAGATGCGCGCCAACGTCCATCTGGATGAACTCACCGGCGAGGTCGACCTGCGCCTGAGCGGTGACAGCCAGCCGAAAACCCTGGAACTGAACCTGATCTCGCCGACCCAGCCGGAGAAGGATCGCAAGATCGTCCTGACCCGCAGCGAAACCGAAGCCGGCCGTTACATCGGTCAGTTGGGCGACAAGGTCGAAGGCCGGCGTTTTGTCGAATTGCTGGGCACGCAGGACGACCACGTGTGGCGCATGTTCGAAGAGGAACAGGTCAGCCACGACAAGGATCTGCTGCTGCTCGGTGACGAACCGCTGCAGGGCGCCGAAGACCTGGATAAATAAATAAACTGCAGAAGCCCCTCACCCTAACCCTCTCCCGGAGGGAGAGGGTTAGGGTGAGGGGCTCGCATGCCTTGTGTATGGCAGTGACGATATCCGTGGATGCACCTCTTTTCCGGCCTCCATCAATCGGCTCCCTCTCCCTCCCGGGAGAGGGCTGGGGTGAGGGCAAGCGGACAACCCCAATGCAAGGGCTTACCCCCTCAACGATGCCATGACCACCCCACTCCCCTGCTACCACTGCGCTCTGCCCGTCCCGTCGGGCAGCCGCTTCACCGCCGTCGTGCTCGGGGAGTCCCGCGAGTTCTGCTGCCCCGGCTGTCAGGCCGTGGCCGAAGCCATCGTCGCCGGTGGCCTGGAAAGCTATTACCAGCATCGCAGCGAAGCCTCGGCCAACCCCGAAGCCTTGCCGGTGCAATTGACCGATGAACTGGCGCTGTACGACCGCGCCGACGTGCAACAACCCTTCGTCCGTCACGCGGGCGAACTCGCCGAAACCACCCTGTTGATGGAAGGCATCAGTTGCGCCGCCTGCGGCTGGCTGATCGAGAAACACCTGCGCAGCCTGCCGGCAGTGGCCGAGGCGCGGCTCAATCTGTCCAACCATCGCTTGCATGTGCAATGGGCCGACGGGCAATTGCCGCTGAGCCAGATCCTCGCCGAGCTGCGCCACATCGGTTACGCCGCCCACCCCTATCAGGCCGACCGCGCCAGCGAGCAACTGGCCAGCGAAAACCGTCTCGCGTTGCGTCAACTCGGTGTCGCCGGGCTGCTGTGGTTTCAGGCAATGATGGCGACCATGGCGACCTGGCCGGAATTCAACATCGACCTCAGCCCCGAACTGCACACGATCCTGCGCTGGGTCGCACTGTTCCTGACCACACCGATCGTGTTCTACAGCTGCGCGCCGTTCTTCAAAGGCGCGATGCGCGATCTGCGCACCCGCCACCTGACCATGGACGTCTCGGTGTCGCTGGCGATCGGCAGCGCCTACATTGCCGGGATCTGGACCTCGATCACCGGCGTCGGTGAGCTGTATTTCGATGCGGTCGGGATGTTCGCGCTTTTTCTCCTCGCCGGGCGCTATCTGGAGCGACGCGCCCGCGAGCGCACCGCCGCGGCCACCGCGCAGCTTGTGAACCTGTTGCCAGCCTCGTGCCTGCGCCTCGACGCCGACGGCCAGAGCGAACGCATCCTGCTCAGCGAATTGCGCCTGGGTGACAGGGTGCTGGTGCAACCGGGTTCGATCCTGCCGGCGGACGGCAAGATCCTCGACGGCCAGTCGAGCATCGACGAATCGCTGCTGACCGGCGAATACCTGCCGCAACCGCGCACGCTGGGCGATGCGGTCACCGCTGGCACGCTGAATGTCGAAGGCGCGCTCACCGTCGAGGTTCTGGCGCTGGGTCAGGACACGCGCCTGTCGGCCATCGTCCGTCTGCTTGATCGCGCCCAGGCCGAGAAACCGCGACTGGCAGAAATCGCCGACCGCGCTGCGCAATGGTTTCTGCTGTTGTCGCTGATTGCGGCCGCAGCGATCGGCCTGTTGTGGTGGCAGCTGGATTCGTCGCGGGCGTTCTGGATCGTGCTGGCGATGCTGGTGGCGACCTGCCCTTGCGCGCTGTCGCTGGCAACCCCGACGGCGTTGACCGCCGCCACTGGCACCCTGCACAAACTCGGCCTGTTGCTGACGCGCGGCCATGTACTGGAAGGCCTGAACCAGATTGACACGGTGATCTTCGACAAGACCGGCACCCTCACCGAGGGGCGGCTGGTTTTGCGTTCGATCCGTCCACTGGGCACGCTGAACAGCGACCAGTGCCTGAGCCTTGCCGCCGCGTTGGAAAATCGTTCGGAACACCCGATTGCCCGCGCCTTCGGTCGTGCGCCACTGGCGGCTGAAGAAGTGCACAGCACGCCGGGACTTGGCCTCGAAGGGCTAGTTGGCACACAGCGTTTGCGCATCGGTCAGGCAGAATTTGTCTGCGCCCTCAGCGGTTCGCCGCTGCCGGCGATGCCGGATGAACCGGGTCAGTGGCTGCTGCTCGGCGATGACTCGGCAGCGCTGGCGTGGTTCGTTCTCGACGACCGCCTGCGCGACGATGCGCCCGCCCTGCTCGCCGCCTGCAAGGCCCGTGGCTGGCGCACGCTGCTGTTGTCCGGCGACAGCTCGCCGATGGTCGCCAGCGTCGCCGCCGAACTGGGTATCGACGAGGCCCGTGGCGGTCTGCGTCCGGACGACAAATTGCAGGTGCTGCAACAGCTTCATCAAGAAGGACGCAAGGTCTTGATGCTCGGCGATGGTGTGAACGACGTGCCGGTGCTGGCTGCTGCCGACATCAGCGTGGCCATGGGTTCGGCCACCGATCTGGCGAAAACCAGCGCCGACGCGGTGCTGCTGTCCAACCGCCTCGACGCGCTGGTGCAAGCCTTTACCTTAGCGCGCAGAACCCGTCGGGTAATCATCGAGAACCTGCTGTGGGCGGCGCTGTACAATGGCCTCATGTTGCCGTTCGCCGCCCTCGGCTGGATCACCCCGGTGTGGGCTGCGGTCGGCATGTCGATCAGTTCGTTGACCGTGGTGCTCAACGCCCTGCGCCTGACTCGCCTGCCGAGCGCGCCGGTCGCCGGCACCCGCCCAGAAACCCGCCCGTTGCCGGCCTGAGCCGCGCGGGCCTGGAGTACCGATGCCAGCTCTTTACGTGATGATCCCGGCCGCCCTGCTGATCGTGGCCATCGCCGTGTACATCTTTTTCTGGGCGGTGGACAGCGGACAGTACGACGACCTCGACGGCCCGGCCCACAGCATCCTGTTCGACGATCAGGACCCGAACCACACCGCCGCGGTGGACGAAGCCAAAGCCGACAAACCGCAGGACAAGGCGCCACCCCATGCTTGAGCTGGCGCCGCTGCTGGTTTCCGCGCTGATCCTCGGCCTGCTCGGCGGCGGTCACTGCCTGGGGATGTGCGGCGGCCTGATGGGCGCGCTGACCCTGGCGATTCCCAAGGAGCAGCGCAGCCGACGCTTTCGTCTGCTGCTGGCGTACAACCTCGGACGGATCCTCAGTTACGCGACCGCCGGTTTGCTGATCGGCCTCGCCGGTTGGGCGGTGGCGAACAGCCCGGCGGCGATGGTCATGCGCATCCTCGCCGGACTGCTGCTGATCGCCATGGGCCTGTATCTGGCCGGCTGGTGGAGCGGCCTGACCCGCATCGAAAGTCTTGGTCGTGGTTTGTGGCGTTACATTCAGCCGGTGGCCAATCGATTGCTGCCGGTGTCGACACTGCCCCGTGCGTTATTGCTCGGCGCGCTATGGGGCTGGCTGCCGTGCGGACTTGTTTACAGCACGCTGCTGTGGTCGGCGAGCCAGGGCAATGCGCTGGACAGTGCGCTGTTGATGCTGGCGTTCGGGCTGGGCACATGGCCGGTGCTGCTGGCGACCGGGCTGGCGGCCGAGCGGGTCACGGCGTTGCTGCGTAAACGCAGTGTGCGCATGGCTGGGGGGTTGTTGGTGATTGTGTTCGGGATCTGGACATTGCCGGGGCCGCATCAGCATTGGCTGATGGGCCATTAACAGCGAAAGATCGCAGCCTTCGGCAGCTCCTACAGGGGAACAGATTCCAAATGCAGGAGCTGCCGCAGGCTGCGATCTTTTGCTCTTATGCTCTTGATGCAAATCAACAGCCCCGTCGCCGCACCCCGATAGACTCGCCACACTGCCAGCCTATCCGGGGGAATGCCCGCATGCTCGACGCCATTCGTTGGGACACTGATCTGATCCGCCGCTACGACCTGGCGGGGCCGCGCTACACCTCGTATCCGACGGCCGTGCAATTCAACAGCCAGGTCGGCACCTTCGACCTGTTCCATGCCCTGCGCGACAGCCGCAAGGCGCTGCGCCCGTTGTCTCTTTATGTGCACGTGCCGTTCTGCGCGAACATTTGCTACTACTGCGCCTGCAACAAAGTCATCACCAAGGATCGCGGGCGGGCACAGCCGTATCTGCAGCGCCTGGAGCAGGAAATCCAGTTGATCGCCTGCCATCTGGAGCCGGCGCAGAAAGTCGAGCAATTGCACTTCGGCGGCGGCACCCCGACCTTTCTCAGCCATGACGAACTGCGTCAGCTGATGGCGCATCTGCGCAAACACTTCAATCTGCTGGATGACGATTCCGGCGACTACGGCATCGAGATCGACCCACGCGAGGCCGACTGGTCGACCATGGGCCTGCTGCGCGAACTCGGCTTCAATCGGGTCAGCATCGGCCTGCAAGACCTTGATCCGGCGGTACAGCGCGCGGTCAATCGCCTGCAAAGCCTTGAGGAGACCCGCGCAGTCATCGACGCGGCGCGCACCCTGCAATTTCGCTCGATCAACATCGACTTGATCTATGGCCTGCCCAAGCAGACCCCGGAAAACTTCGCGCGCACTGTCGAGGAAGTCATCAGCCTGCAACCGGACCGGCTCTCGGTGTTCAACTACGCGCACTTGCCGGAGCGCTTCATGCCGCAGCGGCGGATCAACAGCCACGAACTGCCAAGCCCTGCGCAAAAACTGGAAATGCTCCAGCGCACCATCGAACAACTGACCGCCGCCGGCTACCGCTACATCGGCATGGACCACTTCGCGCTGCCCGACGATGAGCTGGCAATCGCTCAGGAAGAACAGACCCTGCAGCGCAACTTTCAGGGCTACACCACTCACGGCCATTGCGACCTGATTGGTCTTGGGGTGTCGGCGATCAGCCAGATCGGCGACCTCTACTGCCAGAACAACAGCGATCTGAACCAGTACCAGAACACCCTCGCCGCCGCGCAACTGGCAACCAGCCGTGGCCTGGTGTGCAATGCCGACGATCGCCTGCGGCGTGCGGTGATCCAGCAACTGATCTGCAATTTCAGCCTGGAATTCGCCGAAATCGAGCAAGCGTTCAACATCGATTTTCAGGGCTATTTCGGCGAGCTGTGGCCGCAACTGCAAGGCATGGCCAACGATGGATTGATCACGCTGGAACGCGAGCGCATCGAGGTGTTGCCGGCCGGGCGTCTGCTGGTGCGTTCGGTGTGCATGGTGTTCGACGCGTATCTGGAACAGCAGAACCGCCAGCGCTTCTCGCGGGTGATCTAGTTTTTCGTCAGCAGTGAGCCGAGTTTGAGGTTCTGCTCGGAGGTGAGGCCGGACTGATCCATGACTTTGGACAGGGCCAGATTGGCGCTGATCAGCCCGGTATTCAGGGCGGCGATGGCACCGCGCAGCGCGGCGAGCATATTGACCTTGGCTTCGTTGGTCAGTGTTCTGTCGGACATGACGGCCGCCATCCGGGCTTTCTTCTCGGCGATCTCTTTTTGCAGTTTGCGGATCATCTTCAGCAACTGCTGGACGTTCTCGGGCAAGCCGCTGTCTTCGATGTCGCTGTTCTCACCACTGACGCTGAAGGATTTTTCGATGGAGGCGCCGGACAGCGACACTTTGACGCCCTCGACCAAGGTCGGGGTTGTCAACGGCGCAGAGGCGGCATTCTGCTCGCTGTCGGTGCCCGTCCTGGCGGTGCTCGGCACAGACGCAACGCCGCTATTACCGGGGTTCAGCGTGTCAATGGCGGCCATCGAAGCGATTCCTTGCATGCGTGGTGATACCCCTTTATCGGCCACTTGCCCTGCGGCTTTACGCCCGCGGGACAAACTCGCCACAGGCTGGCCTGAATGTCCCCCCGTGGGTTACCCTTACGTCTTATGTGTGTTTTCCCACAAGGATTTAAGAAATGTCCGAGCCAGTCAAACTGCGCGCTCACAACCAGGCCCATTGCAAGGATTGCAGCCTGGCCCCTCTCTGCCTGCCACTTTCTCTGAATCTGGAAGACATGGATGCGCTGGACGAAATCGTTAAACGTGGCCGCCCGTTGAAAAAGGGTGAGTTCCTGTTCCGTCAGGGCGACACCTTCGATTCCGTTTATGCAGTACGCTCCGGCGCGCTGAAGACCTTCAGCCTGAGCGACAGCGGCGAAGAACAGCTGACCGGTTTCCACCTGCCGAGCGAACTGGTCGGCCTGTCCGGCATGGACACCGAGAAACACCCGGTGTCGGCCCAGGCCCTGGAGACCACCTCGGTCTGTGAAATTCCTTTCGAACGCCTTGATGAACTGGCCCTGCAACTGCCGCAGCTGCGCCGTCAGTTGATGCGGGTGATGAGCCGCGAGATCCGTGACGACCAGCAAATGATGCTGTTGCTGTCGAAAAAAACCGCCGACGAGCGCATCGCCACGTTCCTGGTCAACCTATCGGCCCGCTTCCGTGCTCGCGGGTTCTCGGCCAACCAGTTCCGCTTGAGCATGTCGCGTAATGAAATCGGCAATTATCTGGGCCTGGCGGTGGAAACCGTGTCACGGGTATTCACCCGCTTCCAGCAGAACGAACTGATCGCCGCCGAGGGCAAAGAGATCCACATCCTCGACCCGATCCAGCTCTGCGCCCTGGCCGGCGGCTCGCTCGAAGGCTGATCTCGATCCGCGGTTGAGCGAAGCGTTTCAGCCGCGGGTATACTGCGCCGTTTGCAGCCCTGCCAGGACACCTCGACGATGGTCTTCGACTCCTTCGACATCAAATCCCTGATCCGCCCCGTGATCGACTTCCCGAAACCGGGCGTGATCTTTCGCGACATCACCCCGCTGTTCCAGTCGCCCAAGGCCCTGCGCCTGGTGATGGACAGCTTCGCCCACCGTTATGTGGAAGCCGATTTCACCCACATCGGCGCGATGGATGCGCGCGGTTTCCTGATCGGTTCGGTGCTGGCCTACCAACTGAACAAGCCGCTGGTGCTGTTCCGCAAGCAGGGAAAACTGCCGGCGGACGTGTTGGCCGAGGGTTATGCGACCGAATACGGTGAAGCGTTCCTCGAAGTACACGCCGACAGCCTGTGCGAAGGCGATTCGGTGGTGATGTTCGATGACCTGATTGCCACCGGTGGCACGCTGATCGCCGCGGCCAACCTGATCCGCCGCATGGGCGCGCGGGTGCATGAGGCGGCGGCGATTATCGATCTGCCGGAGCTGGGGGGTTCGCAGCGCCTGGAAGATATGGGGATTCCTACTTTCTGTCTGACGCAGTTTGCTTTGACTGACAAGTAAGCGGCGTCTGTACTGGCGCCTTCGCGAGCAAGCCCGCTCCCACAGAGGATTTGTGAACGCCACAGATCCAATGTGGGAGCGGGCTTGCTCGCGAAGGGGCCTGCAGCCTCACCGCAGAACCTAAAGCCCCATCTGCTTGCTGATGATCTCGTTCATCACCTCCCGCGTCCCGCCGCCAATCGACAGAATGCGGTTATCCCGATACAGCCGCTCCACCAGACTTTCGCGCATGTAACCCAGGCCACCAAGAATCTGCACTGCCTCGGTGGTAATCCGGTCCGAGGTGTCCGTGGCAACGTTCTTGGCCATGGAAATCTCCTTGATCACGCTCTGCCCCGCCGCCATTTTCGCCGCCTGGCGGTAGGTGAACTCGCGCGATACTTCCAGCGCCGTGGCCATTTCGGCCAGCCGATGCTTGATCACCTGGAACTTGCCGATGGGTTTGCCGAACGCCTCACGCTCGCGCGCCCACTTCAGCGCCTCTTCGAGCGCGAGCTGCGAGGTCATGTTGGCCATCAGTGCCAGCGCCAGCCGTTCACTCTGGAAATTGCCCATGATGCAGGCGAAGCCCATGTTCTCCGCGCCGATCAGATTGCCCACGGGCACCCTGCAATCGTCGAAGAACAGCTCAGCGGTGTCCGAGGCCCACCAGCCCATTTTCTTTAGCTGGCGGCCTACCGTGAAGCCTGGGGTGCCCTTCTCGATCAGCAACAGACTGATGCCGCCGAAACCCGGCGCTCCGGTGCGCACCGCAACGGTGTAGAAATCGGCACGCACGCCGCTGGTGATAAAGGTTTTGCTGCCGCTGACCCGGTAGAATTCGCCGTCACGCACGGCGCGGGTCTGAAGGTTGGCGACGTCGGAGCCGCCGCCGGGCTCGGTGACCGCCAGGGCGCTGATTTTCTCGCCGCTGAGCACTTGCGGCACGACGCGCTCGCGCACCTCGGGCCGGGCCCATTTGACGATCGGTGGCAGGCCGATATCCAGCGAACCGAGGCCCGCGACCAGACCACCGGAGCCGCAGCGCATCAGTTCTTCGCTGGCGGCAACCTTGGCGAACACATCACCTTCGTGGCTGCCACCCAGCGCTTCGGGATAACCGATGCCAAGAATCCCCGCCGCCCCGGCCTTCTGGTACAGCTCACGGGGAAAGCTTTCGGCTTCTTCCCACGCATCGATGTCCGGCAGGATCTCGCGCTCGACGAAACGTTTGACGCTGTCGCGGACCATTTGGTGGCTGGGGTCGAAGTATTCCTGGAAAGCAGGCATCGGCGAACTCCATCGAAGGGTTGGCCGACGTTAACCGAGCGCTTGCTTGGTTTTCAATAGGTTTGTGTGAATCAGTCAGACCGAGGTGCGCCATTCGCGAGCAAGCCCGCTCCCACATTCGACCGCATTCAATCTGAATGAACTCGATCAACTGTGGGAGCGGGCTTGCTCGCGAAGGCGTCTGTTCAGACACCCTATGACTTAGAGGGAAATCGGCTTACGCCCGGCAAACGAATGCGCCAGTGTCCCGCCATCCACCAACTCCAGCTCCCCACCCAACGGCACACCGTGGGCAATCCGCGAGGCGATCAAGCCTTTGTTGGCCAGAAGTTGAGCGATGTAATGCGCAGTAGCTTCACCTTCCACCGTCGGGTTGGTGGCGAGGATGACTTCGGTAAAGGTGCCCGCCTCTTCAATACGCGCCATCAGCTGCGGAATACCGATAGCTTCCGGCCCCAGACCGTCGAGCGGCGACAGGTGGCCCTTGAGCACGAAGTAGCGCCCACGGAAACCCGTTTGCTCCACCGCATACACGTCCATCGGCCCTTCCACCACGCACAGCAGCGTGTCGTCGCGGCGCGTGTCGGCGCACTGCGGGCACAGATCGTCTTCGGTCAGCGTGCGGCACTGACGGCAGTGCCCCACCCCTTCCATGGCCTGGCTCAAGGCCTGGGCCAGGCGCGTGCCGCCGCTGCGATCACGCTCGAGCAACTGCAACGCCATGCGCTGGGCGGTTTTCTGACCCACGCCCGGCAAAGTGCGCAGGGCGTCGATCAGTTGGCGAATCAAAGGGCTGAAGCTCATGGGTAAAAAGTCCGACAAAACAACGAGACGCGGTTTATACCCGCGCCTCTGGCCAGCGTCAAATGCTCAGTCCTGGGCGACCTTCACCACCAGTTTGCCGAAGTTGCGCCCCTCCAGCAGACCGATGAACGCCTCGGGCGCCTGCTCCAGACCTTCCACCACGTCTTCGCGGAATTTGACCTTGCCGTCGCGCACCCACGGCACCATATGGCTGATGAACTCAGGCTGGCGGTCGCCGTAGTCGTCAAACACGATGAAGCCCTGAATCCGTACACGCTTGGTCAGCAGGGTGCGTTGCAGCATCGGCAGACGATCCGGACCTTGCGGCGCTTCAGTGGCGTTGTAACCGGCGATCAGCCCGCACAGCGGGATCCGCGCCTTGGGGTTGAGCAGCGGCACCACGGCATCGAACACATGCCCGCCGACGTTCTCGTAATAGATGTCGATGCCATTCGGGCAAGCCTTGGCCAGTTGTTCGGCAAAGTCCGGCGCCCTGTGATCGATGCAGGCATCAAACCCCAGTTCCTCGACCACGTATTTGCATTTGTCGGCACCACCGGCCACACCCACGGCGCGCAGGCCCTTGATCTTCGCCACCTGACCGACCACTGAACCGACCGCACCGGACGCTGCAGCCACCACCAGGGTCTCGCCTTCTTTCGGCTGACCGATGTCGATCAGCCCCATGTACGCGGTCATCCCCGGCATGCCCAGTACACCGAGCGCCATCGACGGGCTCGGCAGACCGGACGGAATCGGCATGATGTTGCGCCCGTCGCTGATGCTGTGGCTTTGCCAGCCGGTGAGGCCGACCACCAGATCGCCCTGGTGGAATTTCGGATGACGGGAATTCTCGACACGGCTGACAGCGCCACCGGTCATCACTTCGCCGATTTGTACCGGCGCGGCGTAGGACGGTGCATCGCTCATGCGCCCGCGCATGTAAGGGTCCAGCGACAGGTACAGGGTTTTCAGCAACACCTGGCCGTCTTCGAGATCCGGCAACGCTTCGCGCTCCAGACGGAAGTTTTCCGGAGTCGGCGCGCCCACCGGACGTGAAGCGAGGACGAAGCGTTGGTTGAGGGTCAGAGGGTCGGACATGTCAGCGTCTCCTGTGAATGGGGAATTCGGGGGTATAGGGAGCAGACCTTTGGCGGCGGTGGTGGGTTCGATGTTTCTTCAGTTGGTCCGAGTCGACGCCTTCGCGAGCAAGCCCGCTCCCACAGGGGAATGCATTTCAACATGTGGGAGCGGGCTTGCTCGCGAAGGCGTCAGCCCCGCCAACACATAACGATCAGGCAGAAACAAAAATGCCAAGCGCAATGCCTGGCATTTTGTGTAGCTCATCCAACCCGCAAAGGCGAATCAGAATGGCAGTTTCATACCTGCTGGCAGGTTCATGCCGGCGGTCATGCTGCCCATTTTTTCCTGGCTGTTGGCTTCGATCTTGCGCACGGCGTCGTTGACGGCCGCGGCGACAACGGCTTCGAGCATTTCCTTGTCGTCTTCGCTCAGGCCTTCAACCAGGCTTGGGTCGATGCTGACGCTTTTCACGTCGTGACGACCGGTCATCACCACGGTGACCATATCGCCACCGGCCTTGCCGGTGACTTCGGCGTTGGCCAGTTCTTCCTGCATCTTGGCCATTTTTTCCTGCATCTGCTGCGCCTGCTTCATCAGGCCGGCCATGCCACCTTTCATCATGGGAATCACCTCAAAAGTACTTGGATCAAAACAGCGCCCGGCCAGCGAGGCCGGACGCCCTCAGTTATTAGCCTTGGGCGACCAAGGCGTCGACAGGTTCAATAGTATCGTGTCGCACCACTGCACCGAACTGCTGGACCATCTGCTGGATGAACGGATCCCCGTGGATCGATTCCTCCGCCTCGCGCTGACGGTTGGCCCGGCGACGGGACGCGGCCTGCGCCGGGGTTTCCTGCTCGGGCTTGATCAACTCGATGGTCAGGGTCAGCGTGCGACCGTGGAACTGGTTCAACGCATCGTTCAGGCGCCGCTGTTGCGTGGCGTTGAACAGCGCGCTGTGCGCCGGGTCCAGGTGCATCAGCCAATGGTCGCCATCGACCGCGATCAGCGTGCAGTTGGCGGCGATGCTGCCGGTCATGCCGGAGATCGGCAGTTGCGGGAACAGCTCCAGCCATTGCAACGCCAGACCGGTGGCCGGCGCTGCGGCAGGCTCCGGCTCGGGTTCCGGGGCCGGCTCGGCGGTGTGTTCGCTGGCCAGGTCGTCGAGGTAGCTGTAGGCCGAATCCATGTCCGGCTCGATGTAGTCTTCGTCCAGCGGCGGCTCGTCGTCGAGGTCCATGCCTGGAGTGGCGGCATCGACGTCGGCGACCGACGGCTCGGGAATCGGCGCAGCGGCCCACTCCGGTGCATCCGGCACCACGCTGTCCGGGGTCGGCAGCGGCATCGGCGGCAACTCGGGCTGCTCGCTGGCGGTTTCCAGCACCGGCTCGACGGCTGGTTGCTGCACCGGCTCGGGTTCCGGCTCGGGTTCGACCGGATCGTTCCATGGCAGGTCGACCACCGCTTCGGCGGCGACTGGCTCTGGTTCCGGTTCTGGCGCATGGGCCACCACAGGCGCTGGCTCTGGAGCCGGCGTTGGTGCTGGAACAACAACCGGTGCAGGCGCAACAGCCGCAGCGACTACCGGCGCAGGCTTGGGCGCGGCAGCCACTGAATTTGCGGAATCAACTGTGGCCTGGCTGATCCCCACTGGCTTTAGCGGTTGCCTCGGGGCGTCCGTCGTATCCGCCGGCCGGAAGGCCAGCATCCGCAGCAGGACCATTTCAAAGCCACCACGGGGATCCGGCGCCAGCGGCAAGTCGCGGCGACCGATCAGGCCCATCTGGTAATAGAACTGCACGTCTTCGGCCGGCAGCGCCTGAGCCAATGCCAATACGCGGTCACGGTCGCCATGACCGTTGTCGACACCTTCAGGCAAGGCCTGGGCGATGGCGACGCGGTGCAGCACGTTGAGAATTTCCGAGAGCACGCCGTTCCAGTCCGGGCCTTGCTCGGCCAGATGGCGCACGGCTTCGAGCAACGCCTTGGCGTCGCCTTCGATCAGCGCGTGGAGCACGTCGAAGACCTGACCGTGATCCAGCGTGCCGAGCATCGCCCGCACGTCGGCGGCCAATACCTTGCCTTCACCGAAGGCGATGGCCTGGTCGGTCAGGCTCATGGCGTCACGCATCGAGCCGTCAGCGGCGCGGCCCAGCAACCACAGCGCGTCGTCCTCGAACGGCACGTTTTCGGCGCCGAGCACGTGGGTCAGATGCTCGACCACACGCTCGGGCGTCATGTTCTTCAGCGAGAACTGCAGGCAACGCGACAAAATCGTTGCCGGAAGTTTCTGCGGATCCGTCGTCGCCAGGATGAACTTGACGTACGGCGGCGGCTCTTCGAGGGTTTTCAGCAGCGCATTGAAGGAATGGCTGGAGAGCATGTGCACTTCGTCGATCAGGTAGACCTTGAAGCGCCCGCGGCTCGGCGCGTACTGCACGTTGTCGAGCAGCTCGCGGGTGTCTTCGACCTTGGTCCGGCTCGCGGCGTCGATCTCGATCAGGTCGACGAAGCGCCCTTCATCGATCTCGCGGCATACCGAACACTCGCCGCAGGGGCTCGAAGTGATACCTGTCTCACAGTTCAGGCATTTGGCAATGATCCGCGCAATGGTGGTCTTACCGACCCCGCGGGTACCGGTGAACAGGTACGCGTGGTGCAGCCGCTGGCTGTCCAAGGCATTGATCAGAGCCTTGAGCACATGGGTCTGGCCGACCATTTCGCGGAACGAGCGCGGACGCCATTTACGTGCAAGAACCTGATAACTCATCGAAAACCGTCGCAACGAAGGAAGCTGAAGCGGCTAATGCTAGCGGAGCAAGGGCAAAATTGCATCCGGTGTGCTCGTCTAATCTGGCTAAGCTGCTGTTGGCGGGGAAATTTCGCTCGTGATCGGGACTCATCGGAGCATGTATGCGTTGGGCCTTGGGAGCTTTGTTGGGGATCAGTCTGAGCGTGAGCGCGTCCGAACCGCCGCTGCGCTTTGTCGTGGCCGACAGCTGGGCGATGCCGATGGTGCAGATCGACCACGGCCGCCCGACCCAGGGCATCCTCCACGACATCATGCTCAGCCTTGCGACGCAGGTCGGCGTGCCGGCCGAATTCCACGTCCTGCCGCGCGCCCGGGTGCAGAACGCCATGGAGCACGGCGAAGTCGACGTGCGCTGCTATGCCGCACAATCGTGGCTGCCGAATCAGTCCGGGGACTATATCTGGAGCCTTCCGCTGCTGTTCCAGCGCGATTTGCTGATCAGCCGCGACGCTCAGCCGCCCCGCGTCGACCCTGCCGACCTGCCCCGCCAATCGATCGGCACCGTGCTCGGCTATACCTATCCGACCCTGCAACCGCTGTTCGACGCCGATCGCCTGCAACGCGAGGACGCGCGTAATCAGGAACAAGTGCTGGAAAAACTCCTGGCCGGCCGCTACCGCTATGCGGTGAGCAATCAATGGACACTGGACTGGTTCAATCAGCGCCTGCTGCCCGGGCAGCAACTGCACGGCGTCGCGGTGCTGCAGGAGCAGCATGTGGGCTGCTACGTGAGGAATGACCCTCAGGTGCCAGTGCAGCGGATCCTGCGCACGTTGTTGCGGATGAAAATGTCGGGGGAGATTGATGACATCATCCGGTTGTATACCGGGTCCGCTGAAGCCACCCCATAACCCATTGTGGGAGCGGGCTTGCTCGCGAAGGCGTTGTGTCAGTCACCTGATTCGTTAACTGGCACACCGCCTTCGCGAGCAAGCCCGCTCCCACAGGGGGACATTTCCGACAGAGAATTATTCAGTAGCCGTGCGACTCACGGAATTTCTGGTAGTCGTGAAATTCGATCCACTCGACCACGTCGTACGGCAGATAAAGCTGCTGCCGGGCGCGGGAGATGGCGATGTACACGGCGCAGATCCGCTGATCGAACGCGTAGGCGTCCTTGAACTGCACGTTGGTCAGCAGCTCGGGCGTCAGCAGAACGCGGTCGAACTCCATGCCGCCCGCCTCTTGCGCCAGCATCAGCAGGCAGCTTTTGCCGGGGCTGCCGATCATCCGATTGAGCCGGGTCAGGTCAGCGACCTTGAAGCCCTTCTCCAGTTCGGCCTCGACCCACAGAAACGCCTCGTCGAACTGGTTGGCATCGCGCACCTGCTGCCACTTGGGCAGATCGCTGAAATAGCGATGCGGGCCCTTCTCGCTGTGTTCGGCACTGTAGAAGTCGACCCTGAACAGTTCGATGGCGGTGATCATGAAGTGCTCGAGGTCGCGCTGGGCTTTCATGTCGGCAAAGCTGAACAGGCAATTGGCATCGTGCAGCTGCATGGCCCACTTCATGGTGTCCCAAGGGGACGCGGTCAGCACCACGCAACCTTCGGGCGGGACAAAGCCCTGCGGATAAAACTCGATGCCGACGTCAGCTTCACGCGCGCCTTCGAACGGCACCTTGCTCTTTTCCGAGTGCCGGGAAATCAGCGGATTGACCAGACGTTCGACGTTGCGCCCCGAGCGCACCGAATAGGTGATATCGCTCTGGCGCACTTCACGCTTTCTTTTCACCAGATCGCGCTCGGCATGCTGATACTCATCCCCAAGCGTGATCAGCACCTGCCGGCCGCGCTCGATAATCTGCAGCAGCGAGGCGGGAATGTCCTGACTCTCGTCAATCAGCACGTGGGTATAACGCGGCGGCACCACGCAGCCCGCAAGGCTTGCCCGCTTGATCAGCAACAAGGCTTCAAAGCCGCTCTGCCGGCCCCACGCCGGGTTGGCCTCAAGGTAAGTCCACACGCGGCTTGAATATTCCAGCAGCACCTTGGACTCAAGGCTGGACAAGGACAGTTTGAAATACGGCAGATGATGCGCCGACAGGCTGTAATCCCGGGAGTGGCAATAGCGCTCGAGGGTTTCCAGACAGACGTTGAGAGTCCTTTGCGCGTCATGCTCGCGAAAGCCGAGGATGTTCAGCTCCTGCGCCAGACTCTGCTTGCTCGCGACTCGGCCAGCGGCGCTTGCCGGCTGCGGCTTGCGCCCATAAATCAGCCCGCGTGCGAACGCCTCGAAGGTGATGCCGGGCTTGCGTTCACTGGCAACGCCCATGCGCTGGCACAGGGTCGCGAGTTTTTCCGGGGTGCGTGCCAGCAACAGGGTTTTCCCGGGGTCCAGGCACTCGGTCAAGGCACCGACCAGGTGGCTCTTGCCGATCCCGGCATAGCCTTGCACGTGCAGGTCTTCATCGAGGTTGGCGCGGAAGGTTCTGACCAGTTTGTCCTGCGCGGCGCTGAGCCAGCGCTCGCGGTGCGCGGGGCTGATCATCTGCTGGCTGAACGGATTGTTGATCGCGTGGTGGCGCGTCTTGAACTCGTCATCCCACTTGCCATCGGGCAGCAGGTAATCCTGCGCCGACACCTCTTCGGCCAACAGCAATCGCAGGTTCAATCCCCTGATGGCGTTCAGGCCGAAGTACAACTGGCGCGGGTCGAACAGCCGTTGCGCCTCGGACAGCAGCCCTGCCCCGCCATCGACCGCCCAGGCGATCAGGCGCGCCAGCACCTTCTCCGCTGCTGCGGCGGTGAGATCCTTTTCGGTGGCCTGAGCCAGATTCTGGATGACCAGCACGGCGGCCAGCTGCGCATCCGTCAACTCGCCGAGGTTTTTTGCGCCATCGGGCTGCAACAGGCTGGCGCAGGTCTCATCCGTCACGGGCAAGTACACGGCGGTGGATAAATCGTGATGTTCCGGGTGCATACAACCTCGTAGCCAGGGCGCGAACTTGTCAACGACGCGCGCAGCAAGACGGTGGAGTATGCCACTGTTCAACCTTGGTGGCTGAACAGGCATCGGGGGGCAGCCTTCGCGAGCAGGCTCGCTCCCACAGGGGCTGGTGTGAAAGCCCAAATCGCGGGCATAAAAAAACCGCAGTGGGCGAAACCCATGCAGTTCTGTTGAAGCGTTCTTCGTTCGTTAAGGTGGTAACCCCACCAGCCACACCCCGGCACACAATGTTCCCGCTGTGGCTGCTGCCTTCCGGCTCTGACCAGGTTCACGGGTAATCGTTGCGGGGGGACCGATGGGGTCACCATAACGACACTCACCTGTCGGCGAGCCGCGCCATTGTACCTATCTGAAGCGAAGTTACAACCGTTGGTTTCAGATAAAAAATATGAAGGGCTTCAAGCACTTGCTATTGCGCCTGCAACACCTCGTCCGCCTTGCCGCCCGCCTGCTGGATCACCAGATGGATGAAGTGCAGCTTGGCAATCGCCGCCGCCGGCAGCACGAACGGGTAGAAATCCGGCTGCCCCATGCTGCGTGACAGCTCGTTGAGCATGCCCGCCAGTTCGATCCACGCATTGACGAACGACAGGAACGCCGCGCCGCCGGGGTGCTCCGGGTCATACAGGGTGCTCGGCGGAAACGGCTGGTAGTCGAAGTCCATTTCCCGCGCGCTCATGCCGAAACCCAGCGCGGTATCCACCGCATCCATCATGTGCAGGTAATGCGCCCAGGTTTCGGCCCAATCTTCCCATGGGTGCATGGTCGCGTAGGCGCTGACGTAGTGTTGCGGCCAGTCCAGCGGTGCGCCCTGTTGATAATGACGGTCGAGCGCTTCGGCGTAACTGGCGCGCTCGTCGCCGAACAGGTTGCGAAAAGCTTCGAGCCACGGGCCGTTGGCGATCAAACGATCCCAATAATAATGCCCGACCTCATGCCGGAAATGCCCGAGCAGCGTGCGATAGGGTTCATGCATTGCCGCCCGCACCTGCTCGCGATGGGCGTCGTCGGCTTCTTTGATATCGAGGGTGATCAGACCGTTGGCGTGGCCGGTCATTGGCGCGTTGCCTTCGAGGTCGACGCCGATGAAGTCGAAGGCCAGACCGGTGGCCTCATCCACGGTTTTCGGGATGACCGGCAGGCCGAGGGTGATCAGTTGCGCCACCAGCCGGCGCTTGGCGATTTCGACTTTGCGCCAGCGTTCGGGGTTTTCCGGCACTGAGAGGTCGGGGATGGTGCGGTTGAGGCTGCAGGCGATGCACAGGCTGTCGTGGCCGTTATCCGGCAGCAGCCAGTTGCACGCGGCGGGCGTGTCGAGGTTGGCGCAGCGACGAAACAGTCCGGCGTCGGGATCGGCATCGAGTGTCCAACTGCCGTCGTGCGGCCCCGGTTGCAGCGAGGTCAGGCGACTTTCTTCAGGCTGATAGCCCAACAAGGCGCTGCAAGCCAGGCACTGACTGTTGCGAAAGAACAGCGACTGGCCGCAGCGGCACGGCCAGATTTTGCTGTTGCGTGAAGATTCGCCCATGAACGGCGCGACGATGCGAGAACTGAGCTGCTCGAAAAAGCGGTACATGGCGATCTCTCCCTGGGGCTTGCCAAGACTAGATCATTGCCGAGCCGACATCGTTCCGAATACTCCACGGCTATTGGCCGATACCACCCTTGTGGTGAGGGGATTTAGCGAAACGTCGCACCGCCCCGATGGGTTGCGAAGCAGCCCCAAATCCTAAAACTCGGTTGAATCAGACAAACCGTGTGCTCAGGCTTTACGACTGCTGCGCAGCCGGTCGGGGATAAATCCCCTCACTACAGGTTTGAGCCCTATCAGGCAGAAATGCCATGGGTTTTGAGGAACGCGATAAACGCCTCTTCATCCATCACCTTCACCCCCAGTTCATTGGCCTTGGTCAGCTTCGAGCCAGCACCCGGCCCTGCGACCACACAATGAGTTTTCGCCGATACCGAGCCGGCGACCTTGGCGCCGAGGCTTTCCAGGTGTTCTTTGGCCACATCACGGCTCATCAATTCGACCTTGCCGGTCAGCACCCAGGTCTCGCCGGACAGCGGCAGGCCTTCGACGACTTTCTTCTCGCTCAGCCAGTGCATGCCGAAATCCCGCAGCTGTTTCTCGGCGGCCTCGGCGATCAGCCGATGCTCGGGCACAGCAAAAAACTCGCGAACAGAATTGGCCTGCTTCTCCGGCAACGCCTGGCGCATGTCCAGCCAGTCGGCATCCATCACCGCTTGCAGCGAACCGAATTTGTCCGCCAGTTTCTGCGCACCGCCCGGCCCAACCGAAGGGATGTGCAGTTTGTCGAGCAAGCCGCCGAGCGTGGTGCTGGCGGCAAATTCAGCGCCGAGTTCACCCTGATCCTGAATCTGCAGGCCATGCCCCAACAACTCGGTGATCACTTGCTGGTTGTGCGCATCCTCAAAGAAGCTGTGAATCTCGTGCGCCACTTCCAGGCCGATGTCCGGCAGGTAGGTCAACACTTGCGGCAACGCCTGCTGCACGCGCTCCAGCGACCCCAGCGAGCGCGCCAAGACCTTGGCCGTCTCCTCGCCGACATCGGGAATGCCGAGGGCGTAAATGAAGCGCGCCAGACCCGGTTGCTTGCTGTCTTCGATGGCTGCCAGCAGCTTGTTGCTGGAGACCTCGGCAAAGCCCTCCAGATCGACAATGTCGTCGAACTTCAGCGCATACAGATCGGCCGGCGAGCTGACCAGACCTTCATCGACCAGTTGCTCGACGCTCTTGTCGCCAAGGCCTTCGATATCCATCGCCCGGCGCGAGACGAAATGAATGATCGCCTGCTTAAGTTGCGCGCCACAGGCCAGACGGCCGACGCAGCGGTACACCGCACCTTCACTGATGGTTTCCTTGCCTTTGCTGCGCTTGACCAGTTGCGTGCGCTCGACATGGGAGCCGCAGACCGGGCAATTCTCTGGAATCGCTACAGGACGAGCATTCTCCGGGCGACGTTCGGTGACCACTTGCACCACCTGCGGGATCACGTCACCGGCGCGACGGATGATCACCGTGTCGCCGATCATCAGGCCCAGGCGCGCCACTTCATCCATGTTGTGCAGGGTCGCGTTGGCGACGGTGACGCCGGCGACCTTGACCGGTTTCAACCGCGCCACCGGAGTGACCGCGCCGGTGCGACCGACCTGGAATTCCACGTCGAGCAGTTCGGTGAGTTCTTCCATCGCCGGGAATTTGTGCGCAATCGCCCAGCGCGGTTCGCGGGCCCGGAAGCCCAGCTCGCGCTGATCGGCGATGCTGTTGACCTTGAACACCACACCGTCGATTTCGTAGGCCAGCGCGTTACGCCGCTCACCGATGTCGCGGTAGTAATCCAGGCACTCGCCGATGCCTTTGGCCAGCTTCAGCTCGTGGCTGATCGGCATGCCCCACTTCTGCAATTGCTTGAGGTTGCCGATGTGAGTATCGGAGATATCGTGGGAGACCTGACCGATGCCGTAGCAGCAGAATTCAAGCGGGCGATTGGCGGTGATCTTCGAATCCAGCTGACGCAGGCTGCCGGCAGCGGCGTTGCGCGGGTTGGCGAAGGTCTTGCCGCCGACTTCCAGTTGCGAGGCGTTGAGGCGCTCGAAACCGGCCTTGGACATGAACACTTCCCCGCGCACTTCGAGGGTCGCCGGCCAGCCTGAGCCGTGCAGCTTCAACGGGATGTTGCGCACGGTGCGCACGTTGACGCTGATGTCTTCACCGGTGGTGCCGTCGCCACGGGTGGCGCCGCGCACCAGCACGCCGTCCTGATACAGCAGGCTGACCGCCAGGCCATCGAGTTTCGGCTCGCAGCTGTATTCCACCGCCGCGCCGCCACCGAACAGATCACCGGCCGGCAGATCCAGACCTTCGGTCACCCGGCGGTCGAACTCGCGCATGTCGGTTTCTTCGAAGGCGTTGCCGAGGCTGAGCATTGGCACTTCGTGACGCACCTGGGTGAACGCGGTCAGTGCCACGCTGCCGACACGCTGGGTCGGCGAGTCGCTGGTGATCAGTTCCGGATTGGCCGCTTCCAGTGCCTTGAGCTCGTGGAACAACCGATCGTACTCGGCGTCCGGAATGCTCGGCTCGTCGAGGACGTGGTAACGGTAGTTGTGCTGATCGAGTTCAGCGCGCAGCTCTAGAATGCGGTTTTTGGCGGCGGTCATGGGTGTTCTCTCATAAAGCAAAAGAGCAGCCGAGGCTGCTCAATCTTCTAAATCACAATAGCTCAAGGCTATGGACATTGTGGCGAGGGAGCTTGCTCCCGCTGGGCTGCGAAGCAGCCCAATACCATCCACCGTGTTGCATCAGGCACAACCAGGTTGCAGGATTTACGGCGGCTTCGCCACCGAGCGGGAGCAAGCTCCCTCGCCACAACTGCGCTCTGGCCTTAGCGCTTCTGGGTCAGGGCGCGGCGTTCGAATTCGACGATGCGCTGACGGTAGTGCTCGATAGTCTGTGCGGTCAGCACGCTGCGCTGGTCGTCTTTCAGCTCGCCGTTCAGTTCCTGCGACAGCTTGCGTGCTGCCGCCACCATCACGTCGAAGGCCTGCTTCGGATGACGCGGGCCTGGCAGGCCGAGGAAGAAGCTCACCGCCGGGGTGCTGAAATGGTCGATGTCGTCCAGATCGAAGATGCCCGGCTTGACCGCATTGGCCATGGAGAACAGCACTTCACCGTTGCCGGCCATGCTTTCGTGGCGGTGGAAAATATCCATCTCGCCAAAACGCAGACCGCTTTCGAGAATGTTCTGCAGCAGGGCCGGGCCTTTGAAGCCGGCGGCGTCGCGGCAGATCACGCTGATCACCAGGACTTCTTCGGCTTGCGGCTGATCCTTGTCGGCCACCGCTGGCGCAGGCTTGCTGTCGTCGACGAAGTCATCATCACGGCTGCTGAAGCTCGGACCGCCGTCCAGATCCAGATCGAGGTTCAGGTCGCCCTGGGCCGGACCATTGCTGCCGCGCTTGCCACGTTTCGAACCGGATTCGCGAGGCTCGCGTGCTTCGCGGGCCGGCATGCTCACCGACGGCAGATCGTGTTCGTCCAGTTGCGGCTCTTTGTGCGTATCCAGCACGCGGGCCGGGCCCAACAGCTCGGCGCTGGTGTCCTCGTCCGGCAGGTTGGACAGACTTCGGTCAAGACGGAATTTCAGTTTTCCCTTGCCGCCGCGCATACGGCGCCAGCCATCGAAAAGAATACCGGCTATCACAATGATGCCGATGACGATCAGCCACTCGCGCAGACCGATTTCCATGTAATCCCGTGCCTCTATAAAAAATGCTGAAAAATAAGGGGTTTACATTGTGCAAACCGCTTTAAAACGTGGCGCCAACTCTATGTTCTGACAGGCGTTTTGCCCACGTATACGAAAAATTGACATTAAACTAGCACGACCAAAGACAACTTTACACCGTCTGTCACATTGGCTTGCGCGAATATGTCGATTGGCCAGCAAGTCGAAGTCGGTAAAAAAGTCCTACAGACTACTCATACCCTTCCGACACCACGCTGACTCAGGCGTCCACCATCGCCATCGCCTCCTCGACATCCACTGCAACCAGTCGCGAACAACCCGGCTCGTGCATCGTCACACCCATCAGTTGATCGGCCATTTCCATGGCGATCTTGTTGTGGGTGATATAGATGAACTGCACGGTCTGCGACATCTCTTTAACCAATCGTGCGTAGCGTCCAACGTTAGCGTCATCCAGTGGCGCGTCAACTTCATCGAGCATGCAGAACGGCGCCGGATTCAATTTGAAGATCGCAAAAACCAGTGCCAGCGCGGTCAGGGCTTTTTCCCCGCCGGAGAGCAAATGGATGGTGCTGTTCTTCTTTCCTGGCGGCCGCGCCATGATCGTCACCCCTGTATCGAGTAGATCTTCGCCCGTCAGTTCCAAATACGCGCTGCCACCACCGAAAACTTTCGGGAAAAGCGCCTGTAATCCGCCATTGATCTGATCAAAGGTATCCTTGAAGCGGTTACGGGTTTCCTTGTCGATCTTGCGAATGACGTTTTCCAGGGTCTCCAATGCCTCGACCAGATCGGCGTCCTGCGCATCCAGATAACGTTTACGCTCGGATTGTTGCGTGTATTCGTCGATGGCCGCGAGGTTGATCGCACCCAGGCGCTGAATCCGCGCATTGATTCGTTCGAGTTCTTCTTCGGCGGCGCGTTCACTGGCCTCAGGCGTCAAGGTCGCGAGCACGCCATTGAGATCGTAGCCGTCTTCGAGCAATTGATCCTGCAACGCCTTGCGCCGCACGGTCAGCGCTTGCCATTCCATGCGCTGCTGTTCGAGCTGGCCACGGATCAGTTGCGATTGCTGCTCGGCCTGGGTCCGGCGCTTTTCCGCCTCGCGCAATTCGCGGTCGGCGTCTTCCAGCGCAATCTGCGCAGTCTTCAGTTCTTCGTCGACGGTCATGCGTTTGTCGAGCAGCTCTTCGAGTTTCAGGCGCAGCTCTTCCAGCGGTGCCTCGCCCTCCTCCAGATTCAGACTCAACTGTTCGCGTTTTTCGGTCAGGCGCTCGGCCTGCATCTCCAGACGTTCCAACGCCTGACGCGTGGAATCGTGCTGCGCGCGCAACGAGCCGAGACGCACCGCCAGTTGATGGGCGTGATCCTTGTGCTGGCGGGCTTCCTGGCGCACGCGATCAAGGCGTTC
Organism: Pseudomonas sp. S150; assembly: GCF_004526365.1. NCBI lineage: Bacteria > Pseudomonadati > Pseudomonadota > Gammaproteobacteria > Pseudomonadales > Pseudomonadaceae > Pseudomonas > Pseudomonas sp. S150. Next base: position 2,627,758 of record NZ_CP038207.1, on the reverse strand, counting down.
TCGCAGGCTGTCACGCTGAGCCAGCAGCAACTCGCGCTGCTCGGTATCCAGCGCCATGGCGTCGAGCGCTTCCTGCAATTGCATGCGCGCTTCGCCGATCTGCTCGTGTTCCAGTTCGCGTTGCTCGCCGAGTTCGATCAGCTCCTCATCGAGTCGGGTGCGGCGCAGCGTCAGCTGTTCAGCCTTGGCTTTACCGGCGGACAACTGGGCTTTCAATTCACCTTGGGAGCGGGCTTCGTCCTGCAGCAAACGGCGCAAGTGTTCGCGGCCGTTTTCCTGCTGCCGCTGTTGCGCCCGCAGGGTTTGCAGACGGGTTTCCATGGCTTCGACCGTGGCTTCGCGCTCTTCGCGTTCGACCTGCAGCGTCTCGATTTCCTGGCCACGGGCAAGCATGCCGCTCTCGGCTTCACTGGCGCGACGCACCCGCAGGAAGTGTCGACCAACCCAGTAACCGTCGCGACTGATCAGGCTCTGCCCGGCACTCAACTGGCCGCGCAGGGCCAACGCCTGTTCAAGGCTGTCGACCGGTTTGACCTGGCCGAGCCACGGCGACAGATCGATCTGCGCCTCGACTTTATCCAGCAGGCTGCCCGCCACTCGCACACCATCGCTGGCGGGGCTGAGCAGGCGCAGATCGCCTTGGGTGAAACCGGACAGATCGAAGCCGTTGAAGTCGTCCACCAGCACCGCTTGCAGATCGGCGCCGAGCACGGTTTCCACCGCCAGCTCCCAACCGGCCTCGACCTTCAAGCCTTCGGCGAGACGCGGCCGTTCGGCGAGGTTGTGTTCCTTCAGCCATTCGGCGGTGCCGGTGCCCGGGTCGAGCGCGGCTTGCTGCAAGGCTTCCAGCGACGCCAGTCGCCCGTTGAGGCGCTGCAAATCGCCCTGCGCCTGCTGCTGCGCGGTCAGTGCCTGCTGCAATTCCTGACGCAGTTGTTCCAGTTTTTCGACCTGCGCTTCTTCGCTGGTCTGCAAATCTTCGAGGGTCGCCTCGGATTCGGCGAGCTGCTCGTTGAGCGCCATGATCGCCGCGTCTTCCGGGTCGGCGGAAAGCAGATCGCGCTCTTCGGCGAGACGCTTTTGCCGATCGGCAAGACGCTCCATGCTGGTTTCCAGCTGCTGGATCCGTGACTGCTGCACCTCAGCCTGACGCCGTGGTTCGGCGGCGGTCAGGTTGAAGGTGTCCCACTGCTCTTGCCAGCCGTGCATGGTCAGCTCGGCTTCTTCCAGCGCAGCGGCGGCTTCTTCGGCAGCGGCGCTGGTGACTTCCTGCTCGGGGGTGAGCATGTCCAGCTCTTCGCCGAGGGTCAGCAGCAGCGTGCGGTCGTGGCCCAGGTGCGATTCGGTTTCCAGACGCGCGCGCTCGGCTTCTTTCAGATCGTCCTGCAACTGGCGCAAGCGCTGCTGGCCGTGCTGGATGCTCTGCTCGACCCGGGCGATGTCGCCGCCGACCGAATAGAAGCGGCCCTGCACCAGATTGAAGCGCTCGGACAGTTCATGGTGCCCGTCGCGCAGCCGCTCGATAGCCGCATCGGCATTGCGCTGCTCGGCGACCAGCGCTTCGAAACTGACTTCCTGGGTGCCGATGATCGACTCGCGCTGGCCGACCTGATCGTTCAGATCCTGCCAGCGCAGGGCCGACAGTTGCGCCTTGAGCTGGCGCTCTTCGCTCTTGTATTCCTGATACTTCTTGGCGGACTCGGCCTGCCGGTGCAAGCGTTCGAGCTGGCGCTCGAGTTCTTCACGCAGGTCGGTCAGACGCGCAAGGTTTTCGTGGGTGCGGCGGATGCGGTTTTCGGTTTCGCGCCGACGCTCCTTGTACTTGGAGATGCCCGCCGCCTCTTCGATGAAGTTGCGCAGGTCTTCCGGTTTGGCTTCGATCAGCTTGGAGATCATCCCCTGCTCGATGATCGAGTAGCTGCGCGGGCCGAGGCCGGTGCCGAGGAAGATGTCGGTAATGTCGCGACGACGGCACTTGGCGCCGTTGAGGAAATAGCTGTTCTGGCTGTCGCGGGTGACTTTGCGGCGAATGGAGATCTCGGCGTAAGCCGCGTACTCGCCGACCAGGGTGCCGTCGGAGTTGTCGAACACCAGTTCGATGCTCGCCTGGCTCACCGGTTTGCGGCTGGTCGAGCCGTTGAAGATGACGTCGGTCATCGACTCGCCACGCAGGTTCTTCGCCGAACTCTCGCCCATCACCCAGCGTACGGCGTCGATAATGTTCGACTTGCCGCAACCGTTCGGCCCGACGACCGCCGCCATGTTACTGGGGAAGTTCACCGTGGTCGGGTCGACGAAGGACTTGAACCCCGCCAGTTTGATGCACTTCAGCCGCACGCTCAGGCAACCGTCAGGGCGGAGACCACCAGATCGCAGCTGCGCTGGGCGTAAGCCGTCAGCACGATGCGGATCTGCGGCAAATCACGGGCGAGCACAGCGGCCAGCAGGCGTTCGAACAGTTCGAGAAACTCGCTCATTTCGGCCTTGCGCTGTTCGAGGGCGAGGAAATAGGCACGGCTCATGGCCGGCTGCAGGTTCTCGACGGTCTCTTGCAGGTACGGGTTGTTGGCAAACGGGTACGCAGCGCGCATCACGGCGAAGCTGTCGTCGACGAAGGTGCGGATGTCCTGACGCTCGTAGCTGGCGGTCAGGCGCTGCTGGATCTGCACGAACGGCGCCATGTCGGCCTGGATCTGCCAGCCATTGGCGACCGCATTGCCGAGCAGGATGTACAGCTCGCTCATCAGCGTGCACAGGCTCTGCACCTTGTGCGCGGTGAGTTCGGTGACATGGGCGCCACGTCGCGGCAGGATCGCGATCAGGTGACGGCGTTCGAGGATCAGCAGGGCTTCGCGGACCGATCCGCGGCTGACATTGAGGGCCAGCGTGACCTTCTGTTCCTGAATGCGCTCTCCCGGCTTCATTTCGCCGCGAATGATGCGTTCGGCGAGGTGGTGAGCAATTTGCTCGGCGAGGCTGTCCGGCGCCTTGAACGTCATGGTTGTCCTTCAAACTCTTCGATCTGCACAAGCGGCGCAGTGTAGCGCAAATGCAGGTGCATGGCGGAGTGCCCGCACGGCGCTTTTTGGCACGATTCAAGCAAAAAAGCAGTGGATCCGCTCAGGGTCAATACTCAATAGAGCACGCGTTAATCGACAAAACCGTTTTTCCTGACCTTTAAGTCAGAAAACCATTGACCGAAAAGTCAGACCTGCTAAATTCGGCTCAAGTCGGTTAACAACAATAATGAGTCTGCGAGGCCTTCCGTGATCCAGTTTTTACTTAACCAGGAACTCCGTAGCGAGCACGCCCTGGACCCGAATCTGACCGTGCTCAATTACCTGCGCGAACACGTGGGCAAATCCGGCACCAAAGAAGGCTGCGCCAGCGGCGACTGTGGCGCCTGCACCGTAGTGGTCGGCGAGTTGCAAACGGATGACGCCGGCCGCGAACACATTCGCTATCGCAGCCTCAACTCGTGCCTGACCTTTGTTTCGTCGCTGCACGGCAAACAACTGATCAGCGTCGAAGACCTCAAGCACCAGGGCGAACTGCACAGCGTGCAGAAAGCCATGGTCGAGTGCCACGGCTCACAGTGCGGCTTCTGCACCCCCGGTTTCGTCATGTCGCTGTTCGCCCTGCAAAAGAACAGCGATGCACCGGATCAGGCCAAGGCGCACGAAGCGCTGGCCGGCAACCTCTGCCGCTGCACCGGCTACCGGCCGATCCTCGCCGCCGCCGAGCAATCCTGCTGTGGCAAGCAACCGGACCAGTTCGATGCCCGCGAAGCCGAAACCATCGCCCGCCTCAAAGCCATTGCCCCGACCGATATCGGCGAACTCAACAGCGGCGACAAGCGCTGCCTGGTGCCGCTGACCGTCGCCGATCTGGCCGATCTGTATGACGCTTACCCACAAGCGCGGCTGCTGGCCGGCGGCACCGATCTGGCGCTGGAAGTCACCCAGTTCCATCGCACCCTGCCGGTGATGATCTACGTCGGCAACGTCGCCGAAATGAAGCGCATCGAAACCTTCGACGACCGTATCGAAATCGGCGCCGCCACCGCCCTCTCCGACTGCTACGAAGCGCTGACTGCCGAGTACCCGGACTTCGGCGAACTGCTGCACCGCTTCGCCTCGCTGCAGATCCGCAACCAAGGCACCCTCGGCGGCAACATCGGCAACGCCTCGCCGATCGGTGACTCGCCACCGCTGCTGATCGCCCTCGGCGCGCAAGTGGTGCTGTGCAAAGGCGAAACCCGGCGCACGCTGAACCTGGAAGATTACTTCATCGACTACAAGGTCACCGCCCGTCAGGAAAGCGAGTTCATCGAGAAAATCATCGTCCCGCGTGCCACCGCCGAACAGCGCTTCCGCGCCTACAAAGTCTCCAAGCGTCTGGACGATGACATCTCCGCCGTCTGCGCCGCGTTCAACCTGCGCGTGGAAAACGGCGTGATCACCGACGCGCGCATGGCATTCGGCGGCATGGCCGCGATCCCGAAACGCGCCGCCCACTGCGAAGCCGTACTGCTCGGTCAGCCGTTCAAAAACGCCGTGATCGAACGCGCCTGCGCCGCACTGGCCGAAGACTTCACGCCGCTCTCGGACTTCCGCGCCAGCAAGGAATATCGCCTGCTCAGTGCACAGAACCTGCTGCGCAAATACTTCATCGAACTGCAAACACCGCACATCGAGACTCGGGTGACCGCTTATGTCTAACCATCACGCCGTAGAGAAGACTCAAGCCGAACTGGCGGAACTGTTCGCCAAGGACCTGACCACCGGCGTCGGCCGCAGCGTCAAGCACGACAGCGCCGCCAAGCATGTGTCCGGTGAAGCGCAGTACATCGATGATCGTCTGGAATTCCCCAATCAGCTGCACGTGTACGCACGGCTGTCGGACCGCGCCCACGCGAAAATCATCAGCATCGACACCAACCCCTGCTACGCCTTCGAAGGCGTGCGCATTGCGATCACCCACGAAGACGTGCCGGGCCTGAAAGACATCGGCCCGCTGCTGCCGGGCGATCCGCTGCTGGCCATCGATGACGTGCAGTTCGTCGGGCAACCGGTGCTGGCCGTGGCCGCGAAAGACCTGGAAACCGCACGCAAAGCGGCGATGGCGGCGATCATCGAGTACGAAGATCTCGAGCCGGTGCTGGATGTGGTCGAAGCCCTGCGCAAACGCCACTTCGTGCTCGACAGCCACACCCATCAGCGCGGCGATTCGGCTTCGGCCCTGGCCACCGCCGAACACCGCATTCAGGGCACGCTGCACATCGGCGGCCAGGAACACTTTTATCTGGAAACCCAGATCTCCTCGGTAATGCCCACCGAAGACGGCGGCATGATCGTCTACTGCTCGACGCAGAACCCCACTGAAGTGCAGAAGCTGGTGGCCGAAGTGCTCGACGTGTCGATGAACAAGATCGTCGTCGACATGCGCCGCATGGGCGGTGGTTTCGGCGGCAAGGAAACCCAGGCCGCCAGCCCGGCGTGCCTGTGCGCGGTGATCGCGCACCTCACCGGGCAGCCGACCAAGATGCGCCTGCCACGGGTCGAAGACATGCTGATGACCGGCAAGCGCCACCCGTTCTATGTCGAGTACGACGTTGGCTTCGACAGCAGCGGGCGCCTGCACGGCATCGCCATGGACCTGGCCGGCAACTGCGGCTGTTCGCCGGACCTGTCGGCGTCGATCGTTGACCGGGCGATGTTCCACTCGGACAACTCGTACTACCTCGGGGACGCGACCATCAATGGTCACCGCTGCAAGACCAACACCGCGTCGAACACTGCCTACCGTGGTTTCGGCGGCCCGCAAGGGATGGTCGCCATCGAAGAAGTGATGGACGCGATTGCCCGTCACCTCAACCTCGATCCGCTGGCGGTGCGCAAGGCCAACTACTACGGCAAGACCGAGCGCAACGTCACCCACTACTACCAGACCGTCGAGCACAACATGCTCGAGGAAATGACCGCCGAACTGGAAGAAAGCAGCCAGTACGCCGAGCGCCGCGAAGCGATCCGTCGCTACAACGCCAACAGCCCGATCCTGAAAAAAGGCCTGGCGCTGACCCCGGTGAAATTCGGCATTTCCTTCACCGCCAGTTTCCTCAATCAGGCCGGCGCGCTGATCCACGTCTACACCGACGGCAGCATCCACCTGAACCACGGCGGCACGGAAATGGGCCAGGGCCTCAACACCAAAGTCGCGCAGGTGGTGGCCGAAGTGTTCCAGGTGGAAATGGATCGGGTGCAGATCACCGCGACCAACACCGACAAAGTGCCGAACACCTCGCCGACTGCGGCCTCCAGCGGCGCTGACCTCAACGGCAAGGCCGCGCAGAACGCCGCCGAGATCATCAAGCAGCGTCTGGTGGAATTCGCCGCGCGGCACTACAAGGTCAGCGAAGAAGACGTGGAATTCCACAACGGCCATGTGCGCGTGCGTGACCACATCATGACCTTCGAAGCGCTGATCCAACTGGCGTATTTCAATCAGGTCTCGCTGTCGAGCACCGGCTTCTACAAGACCCCGAAAATCTACTACGACCGCAGCCAGGCCCGTGGTCGGCCGTTCTACTACTTCGCCTTTGGCGCGGCGTGCTGCGAAGTGATCGTCGACACCCTGACCGGCGAGTACAAGATGCTGCGTACCGACATCCTCCACGACGTCGGCGCCTCGCTGAACCCGGCGATCGACATCGGTCAGGTCGAGGGCGGTTTCGTCCAGGGCATGGGCTGGCTGACCATGGAGGAGCTGGTCTGGAACAACAAGGGCAAGCTGATGACCAACGGCCCGGCCAGCTACAAGATCCCGGCCGTGGCAGACATGCCGCTGGACCTGCGGGTGAAACTGGTGGAAAACCGCAAGAACCCGGAAGACACGGTGTTCCATTCCAAGGCTGTGGGTGAGCCGCCGTTCATGCTCGGGATTGCCGCGTGGTGCGCGATCAAGGACGCGGTGGCGAGCCTCGGTGACTATAAGCATCAGCCGCAGATCGATGCGCCTGCGACCCCGGAGCGGGTGTTGTGGGGCTGTGAGCAGATGCGCCAGCTCAAGACGGTGAAAGCGGTCGAAGCTGAAACCGAGTTGGCTCCGCTCTAGGACCGAGGTGCGGCTATCGCGAGCAGGCTCACTCCTACAGGGGAACGCATTCCAAATGTAGGAGCGAGCTTGCTCGCGAATAGGCGCGAACAGACAACGATGTTGTAGGGGTGACATATGTACAATTGGATCGACGCCCTCGCCGACCTGCAGAACCAGGGCGAACCCTGTGTTCTGGTGACGATCATTGAAGAACTCGGCTCGACCCCGCGCAACGCCGGCTCGAAGATGGTCGTCAGCGCGAAACAGACCTTCGACACCATCGGTGGCGGGCATCTGGAATACAAAGCCATGCAGATCGCCCGCGAGATGCTCGCCAGCGGCAAGCAGGACACCCATCTGGAGCGCTTCAGCCTCGGCGCCAGCCTCGGCCAGTGCTGCGGTGGCGCCACCGTGTTGCTGTTCGAACCGATGGGCCAGGTGCAGGCGCAGATCGCTGTGTTCGGCGCCGGGCATGTCGGCCGCGCGCTGGTACCGTTGCTCGCCAGCCTGCCGTGCCGGGTGCGCTGGATCGATTCGCGGGAAGAGGAATTCCCCGAACAGATCCCCCACGGCGTGCGTAAAATCGTCGCCGAAGAGCCTGTGGATGAAATCGACGACCTGCCCGCCGGCAGCTACTGCATCGTCATGACCCACAACCATCAGCTCGACCTGGAACTCACTGCCGCGATCCTCAAGCGCAACGACTTCGCTTACTTCGGCCTGATCGGTTCGAAGACCAAACGGGCCAAGTTCGAACATCGCCTGCGTGATCGCGGTTTCGACAGCGGCGTCGTGCAACGCATGCGCTGCCCGATGGGCATTGGCGAAGTCAAAGGCAAACTGCCTGTGGAAATCGCCATCTCCATCGCCGGCGAAATCATCGCCACCTATAACGCCAATTTCGGCCAGCACAGCGCCAGCGCCGAACCGATTGCCAGACTGCTGCCGGTTTCGCGGCGCAGTCAGGCCGCCAAACTCAAAGCCTCAAACTGATTAGAGAACCCTCATGCCTCTGACTCGCAAAGCCTACCGCGCCGCCATCCTGCACAGCATCGCCGACCCCGCCGAAGTCGGGATCGAAGCCTCCTACGAATATTTCGAGGACGGCCTGCTGGTGGTCGATGGCGGCAAGATCAGCGCCCTCGGCCACGCCAGCGAACTGCTGCCGACCCTGCCGGCGGACATCGAGATCACCCACTATCAGGACGCGCTGATCACCCCGGGCTTCATCGACACCCACATCCACCTGCCGCAAACCGGCATGGTCGGGGCCTACGGCGAGCAACTGCTGGATTGGCTCAACACCTACACCTTCCCGTGCGAAAGCCAGTTCGGTGACAAGGCCCACGCCGACGACGTGGCCGATATATTCATCAAGGAACTGCTGCGCAACGGCACCACCACCGCGCTGGTATTCGGCAGCGTGCACCCGCAGTCGGTGAACTCATTCTTCGAGGCGGCCGAGAAGCTCGACCTGCGGATGATCGCCGGCAAGGTGATGATGGACCGCAACGCGCCGGACTATCTGACCGACACCGCCGAATCGAGCTACGTCGAGAGCAAGGCGCTGATCGAACGCTGGCACGGCAAGGGCCGCCTGCACTACGCGGTCACCCCGCGCTTTGCGCCGACCAGCACCCCGGAGCAACTGACCCTCGCCGGCCAACTGCTGACCGAATACCCGGATCTGTACATGCAGACCCACATCAGCGAGAACCTCAAGGAAATCGAGTGGGTCAAGGAACTGTTCCCGGAGCGCAAGGGCTATCTGGACGTTTACGATCACTACCAACTGCTCGGCGAGCGCTCGGTGTTCGCCCACGGCGTGCACCTGTGTGACGACGAATGCGCGCGACTGGCAGAAACCGGCTCGGCAATCTCGTTCTGCCCGACCTCGAACTTCTTCCTCGGCAGCGGCCTGTTCAACCTGCCGATGGCCGAGAAGCACAAGCTCAACGTCGGTCTCGGCACTGACGTCGGCGGCGGCACCAGTTTCTCGCTGCTGCAAACCCTGAACGAAGCCTACAAAGTCATGCAACTGCAGGGCGCGCGGTTGAGCCCGTTCAAGTCGCTGTACCTGGCGACCCTGGGCGGTGCGCGGGCACTGCGTCTGGAAGACAAGATCGGCAACCTGCAACCGGGTTCAGACGCCGACTTCCTGGTGCTGGATTACAACGCCACGCCACTGCTCAGCTATCGCCTGAAACAGGCCAACAACATTGCCGAGACGTTGTTTGTGCTGATGACACTGGGGGATGACCGCACGGTGCAGCAGACGTATGCGGCGGGGGCTTTGGTGCATCAGCGCTGAGTTTTCCCGAGGCATAAAAAATCCCCCGGCGGTGTTAGCCCCGGGGGATTTTTGTTGCCTATCAGACCGTATTCGCGAGCAAGCCCGCTCCCACAGGGGATCTCAGTCGATGCCAAATTTTATATTCACTGAAGATCCAATGTGGGAGCGGGCTTGCTCGCGAAGGCCGCGACTCGGTGTCAGCTCAAAGCTTGGCCGCCGGGCGCCCAGTTTTTTTGGTCTGCAACAGATGCGAGAACACTGCATGCAAATCATCCGACGCACTTTCCTCATCGAGGTTGAGCTTGCTGTCGATGTGGTCCATGTGATGCATCATCAGGTCCACCGCCAACTCACCGTTGCGCGCTTCGATGGCGTCGATCAACTGAGTGTGCTCGTCGTAGGAGCAATGCGAGCGGTTGCCGCTTTCATACTGGGCGATGATCAGCGAGGTCTGCGAGACCAGACTGCGCTGGAAGCTGATCAGTGGCGCGTTCTTCGCCGCTTCGGCCAGTTTCAGATGGAATTCGCCCGACAGACGGATACCGGCGCCGCGATCGCCACGGGAGAAACTGTCGCGCTCGTCGTTGACCATCTGACGCAGTTCGGCGATCTGCTCGGCGGTGGCGTGCTGCACGGCCAGTTCGGTGATCGCGCGCTCCACCAGACGGCGGGCCATGAACACCTGACGCGCTTCTTCAACGCTCGGGCTGGCGACGACCGCGCCACGGTTCGGCCGCAACAGCACCACGCCTTCATGGGCCAGACGCGACAGCGCGCGGCGAATGATGGTGCGGCTGACCCCGAAGATTTCCCCCAGCGCTTCTTCGCTCAATTTTGTGCCGGGCGCCAGACGCTGTTCGAGGATGGCCTCGAAGATATGCGCATAGACAATATCGTCCTGGGTTCCGCTGCGGCCGGCTTTGCCTGCTCGCGGTTGTTTCTTGAGGGGTTGCAACTGTTCGTTCATGGGCACTCGAGTCGGGAGAACTGCGGCGAATAGACCGTGACTGTAATACGGCACAGTAGGTCGCTGGCAAGTATCGCGTAAAAAACAGCGCGATTGTACACAATGGATGGTGGCAACACGACTGTATGGCTGTTTGTGACCACGGCTGTATTGCAACGATCCGTTACGATTGAGTTTAGGCTTGATCGCATAATCCGCAGCCAGAACACAACTCTCCTGTGGGAGCGGGCTTGCTCGCGAGGGCGGTGTGTCAGGCGACATCTGCTTTTACTGGCCCAGCGCTTTCGCGAGCAAGCCCGCTCCCCCAGGGATTCATGGGTAATTGCGGGGATCTTCATCTGTATAAGGAACACCGCCGTCATGAACGACGCCACCTACACCCGCCTGCGCCCTCTCGCCGACACTTCGCCCTCAGCGATCGTTGCCGGGTTCATTGCAATGATGACCGGCTACACCAGTTCGCTGGTGCTGATGTTCCAGGCCGGGCAAGCGGCGGGTTTGAGCAGCGGGCAGATTTCCTCGTGGATCTGGGCGATCTCGATCGGTATGGCGGTGTGCTCGATCGGCCTGTCGCTGCGCTATCGCACGCCAATCACCATCGCCTGGTCGACGCCCGGCGCGGCGTTGTTGATCACCAGCCTCGGTGGCGTCAGCTACGGCGAGGCCATCGGTGCCTACATCACCTGCGCAGTACTGGTGACGATTTGCGGCCTGACCGGCAGCTTCGAACGCTTGGTGAAGAAGATCCCGGCGTCGCTGGCGGCAGCGTTGCTGGCGGGGATTCTGTTCAAGATCGGCAGCGAAATCTTCGTCGCCGCGCAACACCGCACCGGGCTGGTGCTGGGGATGTTCTTCACTTATCTGCTGGTCAAACGCCTGTCACCGCGTTACGCGGTACTGGCTGCGCTACTGATCGGCACTGCGCTGTCAGGTTTCATGGGTCTGCTGGATTTCAGCGGTTTCCATCTGGAACTGGCGACGCCAGTCTGGACCACCCCGCACTTCTCGCTGGCCGCGACCATCAGCATCGGCATTCCGTTGTTCGTGGTGGCGATGACTTCGCAGAACATGCCCGGCATCGCCGTACTGCGCGCCGACGGCTACAACGTGCCGGCCTCGCCGCTGATCACCACCACCGGCATCGCCTCGCTGTTGCTGGCGCCATTCGGCTCCCACGGCATCAACCTCGCGGCGATCAGCGCGGCGATCTGTACCGGGCCGCACGCCCATGAGGATCGCAACAAACGCTACACCGCCGCCGTCTGGTGCGGGATTTTTTACGGGATTGCCGGCGTATTCGGCGCTACGTTGGCGGCGCTGTTTGCCGCGTTGCCAAAAGAACTGGTGCTGTCGATTGCCGCGCTGGCGCTGTTCGGCTCGATCATCAATGGCCTGAGCATCGCCATGACCGAGGTCAAGGAACGCGAGGCGGCGCTGATCACCTTCATGGTCACGGCGTCGGGGCTGACGCTGTTTTCCATCGGCTCGGCGTTCTGGGGGATTGTCGCGGGGGTACTGACCTTGCTGATCCTCAATTGGCGCAAAACCCAGGCATAAAAAAACGGCGACCCTCAGGTCGCCGTTTTTTTCAGTATCACTTGGCCGCGTTGATCGGCTTTTCCGGATACCAGACGTCCAGCAGCGGGCTGACGGTCATGCTGGTCAGTTCGCTACGGTTTTTCAGCCAGGCTTCAACGGCAGCGCGCTGCTCTTCGTTGACCGAGCCACGCTTCTGCAGGCAAACCAGACCGAAGTCATCGCCGCCAACATAACCCAGACCGTTGGCTTCCATGGCTTCTTTGATGAATGCTTCGAGGAAAGCGTCAATGGCTTCTTCGGACAAGTCTTCTTTGAAGTCCAGGTTCAGTTCGAAACCCAGCTCTTGGAATTCATCAACGCACAGTTTTTTGCGCAGACGCTGGGAACGGTTAGTCGCCATTGGAACAATCCTCTTAAGTAATAACGGCCGGTACTTTACCAGTTTAAGCGGTCAATTGCCCGACTCTCTGGGTACGGTGGCCGACCGCCTGTAAAAAAAATAACGAAATGGCCGCCCCGGGCAAGGCACAAGCTGTTACACCTTGGGGCATAATGCCGACACTTTCATGACCACTGAGGGCTTTTTCATCCATGCCCTCGTTATTTTTCCCCTCTTCTGCAGGGTTTTATTTCATATGATCAAATCGTTGCGTCCTCTCTTTCTCGCCGGCCTTCTTCTGCCCCTGGCCCTGCCGGTTGCCGCTGCCACTATCAATACCGCCCTCACCCCTAACGTCGAAAAAGCCCTCAAGGCCAGCAAGCTGCAGCCGACCGCGCTGTCGCTGGTGATGATTCCGCTCGACGGCCCGGGCAATCCGACCGTGTATAACGCCGACGTCTCGGTCAACCCGGCCTCGACCATGAAACTGGTCACCACCTACGCCTCGCTGGAAATGCTCGGCCCCAACCATCAGTGGAAAACCGAGTTCTACACCGATGGCGATCTGAGCGGCGGCATCCTCAACGGCAACCTGTACCTCAAGGGTGGCGGCGATCCGAAGCTGAACATGGAAAAACTCTGGCTGCTGATGCGCGACCTGCGCGCCAACGGCGTGACCCAGGTCACCGGCGATCTGATCCTCGACCGCAGCTTCTTCATCCAGCCGCAACTGCCCGAGTTCAACGACGACGGCAATGACGAGAACAAGCCGTTCCTGGTCAAACCCGACTCGCTGCTGGTCAACCTCAAGGCCCTGCGCTTCGTCGCGCGCAATGACGGGGGCCGAGTACTGATCTCGGTGGAGCCGCCGATTGCCAGCGTGCGCATCGAAAACACGGTCAAGGCGCTCAACTCCAAGCAGTGCACCGGTGGCGTTCGCTACAACCCGGTAACCCAGGCTGACGGCAGCGTGACCGTGACCGTCGCCGGTCAATTGGGCGAAGGCTGCAGCTCGCAGACTTATCTGTCGCTGCTTGACCACGCGACCTACACCGCCGGTGCCGTGCGCGCGATCTGGAAAGAACTGGGCGGCAGCATCCAGGGCAAGGATCGCCTCGCCGCGACCCCGAGCAGCGCCAAGCTGCTGGCCCGCGCGTACTCACCGGATCTGGCGGAAATCATCCGCGACATCAACAAATACAGTAACAACACCATGGCTCAGCAGCTGTTCCTGAGCCTCGGTCAGAAGTACCGCAACGAAGCCGACGGTGATGACGCCAAGGCTGCGCAACGCGTGGTTCGCCAGTGGCTGGCGAAGAAAGGCATCACCGCGCCGCACCTGGTGATGGAGAACGGCTCCGGGCTGTCGCGCGCCGAACGCGTCAGCGCCCGCGAGATGGCCAACATGCTGCAAGCCGCCTGGCACAGCCCGTACGCCGCCGAGTACATCAGCTCGCTGCCGATTGCCGGCACCGACGGCACCATGCGCAAACGCCTGAAGACCACCGCGATGCGCGGCGAGGCCCACGTCAAGACCGGCACCCTGAACACCGTGCGCGCCATCGCCGGCTTCAGCCGCGACGTCAACGGCAACACCTGGGCGGTGGTGGCGATCCTCAACGACAAGGCCACGTTCGGCGCGTCGTCGGTGCTGGATCAGGTGCTGCTGGATCTGTACAAGCAGCCGCGCCTGCCGCAGACCGCTTCGGCCCTGTAAAAACACAGCCGCTCTCATGTGGGAGCGGGCTTGCTCGCGAAGGCGTCAGATCAGTCAGTATTTTTGCTGGCTGACACACCGCTTTCGCGAGCAAGCCCGCTCCCACAGGTAGATCGTGCCAAGGCTCAGCTCATTTGCTCGACCCGATCGCGCCCGCCCTGCTTCGCCGCATACACCCCCGAATCCGCGCGCAGCAGCAACGCATCCGCGCCCTCCCCCGGGCGCCAGCTGGCGATGCCGAAACTGGCCGTCACCACCCCGACCACATCCACCGGCGCACTGCGCAGGCCTTGCCACAACTCCACCGCCAGCATGTACGCATGCTCGCCGTCGATGTCTGGGCACAGCACCATGAACTCTTCACCACCGAGGCGACAGAACACATCAGTCCGCCGTAAACGATGGCCGATGCGCTCGCACACCGCCTGCAGCACCCGGTCGCCCACGGCATGGCCGTACTGGTCGTTGATGCGTTTGAAGTGGTCGATGTCGAGCATGATCACCGACAGCTCACCGCCGCCGCGCTCGACCCGGGCCATTTCGGTGGTCAGGCGTTCCTGGAAGTAGCGGCGGTTGTGGATGCCGGTCAGCGAGTCGGTGACCGACAGCGCCCGCAATTCCTCTTCCACCCGTTTCAAGTCGGAAATGTCCGAGATGTAGCCGTGCCACAGCACGCCGCCGCCCGGCAGCTCTTCCGGCGTTGCCTCGCCGCGCACCCAGCGCAGGCCGCGCTCGGGCAACTGCACACGGTATTCCTCGCGCCATGGGCTGAGGCTGTCTGCCGAAGCACGGATCGAGCTGCGCACTCGCGAGACGTCTTGTGGATGGATGCGGGTGAAAATCGCCTCGGCATTGAGCAGCAGCACGTCCGGCTCCAGCTCGTAGATCTCGCGGATGCCATCGCTGGCATAGATCACGCTGAAGCGCCCGTCGAACTCCATCTTGAATTGATAGATGCCGCCGGGCACGTGGGCGCTGAGCTTTTTCAGCAATACATCGCGCGCCGCCAGCGCTTCGTGCACGCGCTTGCGCTCGGTGATGTCGATGCAGATCGCCAGATGCCCGACCCACAAACCCTGCTCATCGAGCACCGGGGTGGCAAGCATGTTCACCGGCAGATGACTGCCGTCGCTGCGCACCAGCGTCCATTCGCGCGCCTCATGACCGCCGACCTCGCCGCCCTCGACCAGCATCGCGTGGCAGGTCGGAATGCTCTTGCCGTAACGCGCACTCAACTCCGCCGAACGCGCGGCCAGCTCTCGCGGCAGATGCAGGTTCTCCAGAGTCATGTGGCCGACCACATCAGCGCTGCTGTAGCCGAGCATCTGTTCGGCGCCGGGGTTGAAGGTGTTGATCACCCCGCGCAGGTCGGTGGCGATGATTGCCACCTGGGTTGCGGCATTCAGCACGCCACGCAACTGACCGTGGGTGCCGCGCAATTCCTGCTCGCGGGCGTGCAGTTCCTGGGTGCGCAGTTCGACCATGCGCAAGGCGCGCTGGCGTTGACTGACCAGCACGTAAAGCAGTGCGCTGAGCAACAGACTCAGCAGCGCCCCCAGCACCACCAGGCTGCTGATTGACGAATGGTTGGCCTGCAGAAACGCTTCGCTGGGCTGCATATCCACTTGATAGTCATGGTCGGCCATGCGCAACAGACGTGTGGCGGACAGATCACTGGCCCCGGCCTGGTTGGCGGACTCGTAGAGCACTTCATGCTGTTCATCGGTGGACAGGTCGAGAATGCGTACATTGAGGAAATCCTGGTGCTCCTCCGGCAGTCCGTCGGCCAGCAACTGCTGCATGCTGATCACCGCCATCACATAGCCTTGCGGCGGCCCTTTCGGCGCCCCTTCACGAGTGACCGGCGCCAGCAGCAAGACGCCCCGGGCATACGCCGGATCAATCCCCACCAGATGCAATGGCTGCGACACCACCATGTGCCCGGTGCGGTCGGCGCGTTCCAGCGTCGCCCGGCGCAGCGGTTGCGCCAGCAAGTCGTAACCCAGCGGCGTGGGCAAGCGACTGAGGCTCTGGGTGTAGATCACCGGTACGTATTCGGGGCGATCAGCGGCGGTCTGCAACTGATCGTCAGCGTTCAGTTCACGAAAGGTGAAGGTACTGAAGCCTTCGTTACGCACGGCTTGTTAGACCGCCGGGCGTTCGGCACGGCTGACCCGCGGCGCATAGGAATAGGCCTGGGTGCGTAATAGAAGCGGTTTGGCATAGCCGTCGAATTCGTTGCGTGAGACCGAATCGGAGTTGGCGAAGAAACGGCGCAGGCCGTCGAGACGCTGTTCCTGATCCTGGAAACGTTCTTCGATGCGGCTGTAACGCTCATTGGCCAGCAGCTGGAAGCGTTGGCGCAGTTGATGGTGAAACTGATTGAGGGTGGCCCAGGCGAGCAGCCCCGTGAGAATCCCGCCGGCGAGCAATACCAGCAGCGCGACCAGCCAGGCCGAGACGTCTTCGCTGATAAAACCCAGAATCTTTGGGCGCACGGGGTGCAACGACATAGGGGCAACTCACGACGCCATTGTTTCGGGGGGAAAACCCCATTGGCCATGAGTTGAGTTATAGCTATTAGCCATTAATTTGGCTAGCGCTGATCGGATCCAAGAGCCTTTAAAAATCAAGGCTCTGTGGATCCAACCAGACCGAGCGTCAACGAGCCGTGATTTTCCAGGCGCGGTGGATCTTGGTGTTACGCGCAAAATCCGGATCGATGGTCTGCGCGCTGATTTCCTCGACCGCGTAACGTTCGGCCAGGTTCTCCTCCAGCTGGAACTTGCGGAAGTTGTTGGAGAAGTACAGCACGCCACCCGGGGCTAGACGTGCCATGGCCAGGTCGATCAACTGCACCTGATCACGCTGCACGTCGAAGATGCCTTCCATGCGCTTGGAGTTGGAGAAGGTCGGCGGGTCGATGAAGATCAGGTCGTACTCGTCGCGGCTGCTTTCCAGCCACGCCATCACGTCGCCCTGCTCCAGACGGTTCTTGTCGGAGAAGCCGTTTAGCGACAGGTTGCGCCGCGCCCAGTCGAGGTAAGTCTTCGACAGGTCGACGCTGGTGGTGCTGCGGGCACCGCCCTTGGCCGCATGCACACTGGCGGTCGCGGTGTAGCAGAACAGATTGAGGAAGCGCTTACCGGCCGCCTCTTTCTGAATGCGCATGCGCATTGGCCGGTGATCGAGGAACAGCCCGGTGTCGAGATAGTCGGTGAGGTTCACCAGCAGCTTGACGCCGCCTTCGCTGACCTCATTGAACTTGCCCTGCGCCGCCTGACGCTCGTATTGCTTGGTGCCGCTCTGACGCTCGCGGCGCTTGACCACCACGCGGCTCTTGTCGACGTTCAGCGCCTGCGGGATCGCCGCCAAGGCGTCGAACATGCGCGCCGAGGCCTTTTCCGGATCGATCGACTTCGGCGCGGCGTATTCCTGCACGTGCACCCAGTCGTGGTACAGGTCGATGGCCATGGCGTATTCCGGCATGTCGGCATCGTAGACGCGGTAGCAGTCGATGCCTTCGCGCTTGACCCACTTGCTCATCGCCTTGAGATTTTTCTGCAGGCGATTGGCAAACATCTGCCCGCCTTCGCTCAGGCGCGGCTGCTCGATCACTGGCGCCGGGGCTGGCGTCGGTTTGATCGGGTTGCCGTTCTTGTTGAACTTGCGCTCCTGCGGCTCGTTCGGGGTCTGATCGTAGGCTGCTTGCTCGCGCTCGGCCTGACGCTGTTCCGGAGTACGCCGCTCGCCGGTGACGAACTGGTCCGGCAGCACCTTGATCAGCAACAGTTTGCACGGCAGCGCGCCGTTCCAGAACGAATACTGTTTGTGGCTGCGAATGCCCATGCGCTTGCCCAGATCCGGGGCGCCGGTGAACACCGCCGCTTCCCAGTTCAGGCAGGCCTGCCGCAGGCGCTCGCCAAGGTTCTGATAGAGGTAAAGCAGGCTGGCTTCGTCGCCCAGACGCTCGCCATACGGCGGGTTGCAGATCACCAGACCTTTCTGGTTCTGGTCCGGACGCGGCTCGAAGGTCGCGACTTCGCCCTGATAGATCTTGATCCACTCGCTCAGACCGGCGCGCTCGACGTTGTTGCGGCCCGGTTGAATCAGGCGCGGGTCGGCTTCGTAACCACGAATCCAAAGCGGCGGCTTGGCCAGACCGGCAGCGGCGCGTTCGACCGCTTCTTCATGGAGTTTTTTCCACAGCGCCGGAACGTGGCCGAGCCATGCGGTAAAGCCCCACTGCTCGCGGCGCAGGTTCGGCGCCATGTCGGCGGCGATCATCCCGGCTTCGACGAGGAACGTACCGACACCGCACATCGGGTCAGCCAGCGCGCCGCCTTCGGCCGCAATGCGCGGCCAGCCGGAACGGATCAGGATCGCTGCCGCGAGGTTTTCCTTCAGCGGTGCCGCGCCCTGCTGCAGGCGGTAGCCACGCTGGTGCAGGCTGTGGCCGGAAAGGTCGAGGGACAGGATCGCTTCGCCGCGATCCAGGCGCAGGTGAATACGCAGATCCGGGTTGAGCTTGTCGATCGACGGACGGTCGCCTTGCGGGGTACGCAGTTTGTCGACGATGGCGTCTTTGACTTTCAGCGCACCGAAGTGGGTGTTGTCGATGCCCGAGCCGTGGCCACTGAATTCGACGGCCAGGGTGCCGTCGGCGAGCATGTGATCCTGCCACTCGACGTCAAGCACGCCGTGGTACAGGTCTTCGGCGTCTTTCATCGGGAAGCGCTTGAGCACCAGCAGCACCCGGTTGGCCAGACGCGACCACAGGCACAGGCGATAAGCGGTTTCCATGGTCGCCATGCCACGCACGGCGGAGGTGTGCTCGCGGGCGTCTTCAAGGCCAAGCCCGACGGCTTCCTCGATGAGCAGGCCTTCAAGGCCTTTGGGGCAAGTGAGGAAGAGTTCGAAACGGTCGGACATGGTATTTCCAGAGCCTTTGGCTAGTGAACCGGCAACGCATTGCCGATCCGGTTTTCAATCAGGCGCTTTTCTAAAAGAGCGCCCGCGTGGCACGAAGGTGTGCCGTTCCATCCCCGCTGCTCGGGTTAAAAGAGCTTAGATGCAAGGACAGGTATTAAAGTTGATGAAACAAAATGACTCAAAGCAACCCTTCGTCGAATATTACCCCAGCGTAAACGTGGGTCATTCTCACTAAAGGATTAACCCCATCATCCAGTGCGGGGCCGATCATACCGGGGTTTGCTGAAAAAACGTTCATGAAACCCGTCGTTACTTATGGCTGTAGCACTATTTTCGTTACGTCCTTATGACAAAACGATCATTCCCTCGGTGTGACTCATTGGTTAGAACTGACCACAGGTTGACGTCGCAACGGCGTCAACACCTTGGCTCGCCACGCCGGCAGCGAGCCGCCCAACGGCAGAGTTTTTTCTGCCAGACCTCGGTTGAGGTCAACGCGACGAAAACAGTCAACAAGTGAGGGAAACACCCTATGAGAAGACTTAAGCGTGATCCGTTGGAAAGAGCATTTTTGCGCGGATATCAATATGGCGTTGGTGGCAAATCCCGCGAGCTTTGCCCATTTACTCTACCGTCGGTACGCCAAGCCTGGATCAACGGCTGGCGAGAAGGACGCGGCGACAACTGGGACGGTATGACCGGCACTGCGGGGATCCACAGACTCAACGAACTTCACGCCGTCGGCTGACACAGGGCACTTATTGCAACACGACAATCTGAATTTTTAGCGACTTACCATGCACGTCCTTCCCGGACGGCGGGCTACGGCCCAGGGGCTCCTTCGAGGAGCCCTTTTTTATGCCCGCAAATCATTTGAACTGCACACATAACCTGTGGGAGCGGGCTTGCTCGCGAAAGCGTCGTGTCAGCCACCGCAAATGTTGACTGAAACAGCGCTTTCGCGAGCAAGCCCGCTCCCACAATGGGATCAGCGTAAGGCAGCGATCGCGTCCACCGATTCACGAATCAGCGCCGGGCCCTTATAGATGAAGCCCGAGTAAATCTGCACCAGACTCGCACCCGCGGTGATCTTCTCGGCCGCATGCTTGCCTTCGGTGATGCCACCGGCCGCGATGATCGGCAACCGACCACCCAGCTCACCAGCCAATACCTTCACGGTATGCGTGCTCTTCTCACGCACGGGAGCGCCGGACAGACCGCCCGCCTCGTCACCGTGCTCCATGCCTTCGACGCCGACGCGACTCAGGGTGGTGTTGGTGGCGATCACTGCGTCCATTCCGGTTTCGATCAGTGCCTGAGCCACCTGCGCCGTTTCTTCGTCGGTCATGTCCGGAGCGATCTTGATCGCCAGCGGTACGTGCTTGCCGTGGCGCAGGGCCAGTTCGGCGCGGCGCGTGGCCAGATCCGCCAGCAACTGCTTGAGCGAATCACCGAACTGCAGACTGCGCAGGCCCGGGGTGTTCGGCGAGCTGACGTTGACCGTGACATAGCTGGCGTGGGCATACACCTTGTCCAGGCAAATCAGATAGTCGTCCACCGCGCGCTCGACCGGAGTGTCGAAGTTCTTGCCGATGTTGATCCCCAGCACGCCCTTGTATTTGGCCGCCGCGACCCGCGCCAGCAGGTTATCCACACCGAGGTTGTTAAAGCCCATGCGGTTGATGATCGCCTCGGCCTCCGGCAGGCGGAAGATCCGTGGTTTCGGGTTGCCCGGCTGCGGACGCGGGGTCACGGTGCCGATTTCGACAAAACCGAAACCCAGTTGCGAGAAACCGTCGATGGCCGCGCCGTTCTTGTCCAGACCAGCCGCCAGACCCACCGGGTTCGGGAAGTCCAGGCCCATGACCGTCACCGGCACGTTCGCCGGCTTCTTGCACAGCATGCCGTTGAGGCCCAAACGCCCACCCGCGCCGATCAGATCCAGCGACAGATCGTGGGAGGTTTCCGGGGAAAGTTTGAACAACAGCTGACGGGCCAGGGTGTACATGGGCGGCGATGACTCGGGCGGCGAAAAGAGGCGGCGATTATAGCCGGGCAACGTCCCCCGGCGCGAGGCACACAGGTAAATCAGCCTGACTGGCATATGCCTTGCACTTTCAGGGGTATCAGCCCACAGGCCAATGGCGGCGTGCGGGCACGAACAATGGCGTCGTTCGGAGGTTTTGCCTGGGCAAAGCCTGGGACGGCGTTTTTTTTGAAGGTGGCTTTATATGAGTGATTCGTCCGTAGGGCCGCTGGCCTGGGTCAACGGCAGTGATGCCCCGGAAAAGCGTGTGATCAACCTCGGCTTCATGGCCCTGAGCGATTGCGCCTCGGTGGTCGTGGCCGCAACACAGGGCTTTGCCCAGCCCTACGGCCTGACGATCAACCTCAAGCGCCAGGCGTCCTGGGCGACCTTGCGCGACAAACTGGTCAGCGGCGAACTGGATGTGGCCCACAGCCTGTACGGGCTGATTTACGCGGTGCACCTGGGCATCGGCGGCGTCGCCCCGAGCGACATGGCGGTGCTGATGGGGCTGAACCAGAACGGCCAGAGCCTCAACCTGTCCCACGGGTTGCAGCAACTGGGCGTGACCAGTCCTGAAGCGCTGGATCGGCAGGCGCACCAAACCCGCGCAAAACTGACCTTCGCCCAGACCTTTCCCACCGGCACCCATGCGATGTGGCTGTATTACTGGCTGGCGAGTCAGGGCATTCATCCGTTGCAGGACGTCGACAGCGTGGTGGTGCCGCCGCCGCAAATGGTCGCTCACCTGCAAGCCGGGCGTATCGATGGCTTCTGCGTCGGTGAGCCGTGGGCGGCCAGCGCCGTGCAACAGGATCTGGGGTTCACCCTCGCTACCAGCCAGAGCATCTGGCCTGACCACCCGGAAAAAGTCCTTGGCTGCACCCGCGCGTTCGTCGAGCAATACCCCAACACCGCCCGGGCGCTGGTGATGGCGATCCTCGAAGCCAGCCGCTTCATCGAGCAAAACCCGGAAAACCGCCGCAGCACCGCGCAGTTGCTGAGCGCCCCGGAGTATCTCGACGCTCCACTGTCCTGCATCGAGCCGCGTTTTCTCGGTGATTACGCCGATGGCCTCGGCAATCGCTGGCAGGACCCGCACGCCTTGCGCTTTCACGGCAACGGCGAGGTGAATCTGCCGTACCTGTCCGATGGCATGTGGTTCATGACCCAATTTCGCCGCTGGGGCCTGTTGCGCGAGGATCCCGACTACCTCGCGGTGGCCCGCCAGGTCCAACAATTGGATATCTATCGCGAAGCGGCCACCGCCGTCGGTGTCGCCGCGTGGGGCAAGGAAATGCGCAGTAGCCAGTTGCTCGATGGCAAAGTCTGGGACGGCAGCGATCCGGCTGGTTACGCCCGCAGTTTCAAGCTGCACGCCCTGAGCGACGCCGCTCCTCTGCTCGCCCGCCGCTGACAGGAGGCCGCCAATATGCTGCGCATTCTGCTGATCAACGACACCGCGAAAAAAGTCGGGCGCCTGAAGGCCGCGCTGACCGAGGCCGGTTTCGAGGTCATCGATGAGTCCGGTCTGACCATCGACCTGCCGGCCCGCGTCGAAACAGTGCGCCCGGACGTGATCCTGATCGATACCGAGTCGCCGAGCCGCGATGTCATGGAGCAAGTAGTGCTGGTCAGCCGCGACCAGCCCCGGCCGATCGTGATGTTCACCGACGAACATGACCCGGGGGTGATGCGTCAGGCGATCAAGTCCGGGGTCAGTGCCTACATCGTCGAGGGCATTCACGCCCAGCGCCTCCAGCCGATTCTCGATGTGGCCATGGCGCGCTTCGAAAGCGATCAGGCCTTGCGCGCGCAACTGCTGGCCCGCGACCAGCAACTGGCGGAGCGCAAACGCATTGAACTGGCCAAAGGGCTGCTGATGAAAATG
The DNA here is from genome assembly GCF_004526365.1 of Pseudomonas sp. S150. Taxonomy (NCBI): domain Bacteria; kingdom Pseudomonadati; phylum Pseudomonadota; class Gammaproteobacteria; order Pseudomonadales; family Pseudomonadaceae; genus Pseudomonas; species Pseudomonas sp. S150. Next base: position 2,604,919 of record NZ_CP038207.1, on the reverse strand, counting down.
AAGGACTGCAACGAGGAAGAGGCCTACACCCTGATGCGCCGCCAGGCCATGAGTCGCCAGCAGAAGCTGATTCAGGTGGCGGAGCAGATCATTGCCATGAGTGAGTTGCTTGGCTGAAAACCGCTGAGCGCTTGAAAAGCCCCTCACCCTAACCCTCTCCCAGAGGGAGAGGGAACTGATTGGGGGATAGCGCAATGATATGCCGACCTGAACGATGTTGGGTGAATTCATAATCGACTCGGTCATTCACGTCGCTGAACTCGTTGGAACAACTCGATCAGTCCCCTCTCCCTATGGGAGAGGGGACTGATTGGGGGATAGCGCAATGATATGCCGACCTGAACGATGTTGGGTGAATTCATAATCGACTCGGTCATTCACGTCGCTGAACTCGTTGGAACAACTCGATCAGTCCCCTCTCCCTATGGGAGAGGGGACTGATTGGGGGATAGCGCAATGATATGCCGACCTGAACGATGTTGGGTGAATTCATAATCGACTCGGTCGTTCACGTCGCTGAATTCGTTGGAACAACTCGATCAGTCCCCTCTCCCTATGGGAGAGGGGACTGATTGGGCGATAGCGCAGTGATATGCCGACCTGAACGATGTTGGGTGAATTCGTAATCGACTCGGTCGTTCACGTCGCTGAATTCGTTGGAACAACTCGATCAGTCCCCTCTCCCTATGGGAGAGGGTTAGGGTGAGGGGCTTTTGATCTTTCAAGTGTTGGCACAAATCTGGCTAAGTATTCCGCACAGGTAACCAACGGCGGTTGCCCCACCCACGACAAAGACGTCGCTCACCCCGCTCGCCCACATCGGCGAACCAGGTAGCGGCGTTTTTGCGTTTTGGCCCCACAGCCCGGGGCCGGTGGTGCGGCCGTGGCGGCGCGCCACCTGCTGTGACTCCTTTCGAGATTCTTTTCAGCTGAGGTGCGCGATGAATTCAAGCTTCTGGAAATCCGGCCACACCCCGACCCTGTTCGCAGCGTTCCTGTATTTCGACCTGAGTTTCATGGTCTGGTACCTGCTCGGCCCGTTGGCGGTGCAGATCGCCGCCGACCTGCACTTGACCACACAACAACGTGGTCTGGTGGTGGCGACACCGATTCTCGCCGGCGCGGTGCTGCGCTTTGTGATGGGCATGCTGGCCGATCGTCTGTCGCCGAAAACCGCTGGCCTGATCGGTCAGGTGATCGTGATCTGCGCGCTGTTCGGCGCATGGAAACTCGGCATCCACAGTTATGAACAGGCGCTGATTCTGGGACTGTTCCTCGGCATGGCCGGTGCTTCGTTTGCCGTGGCCCTGCCGCTGGCTTCGCAGTGGTATCCACCGCAGCATCAGGGCAAGGCCATGGGCATCGCCGGCGCCGGTAACTCCGGCACCGTGTTCGCCGCGCTGATCGCCCCGGTGCTGGCTGCGGCGTTCGGCTGGAGCAACGTGTTCGGTTTCGCCCTGATTCCATTGATCCTGACGCTGGTGCTGTTCGCCTGGCTGGCAAAAAACGCCCCGCAGCGGCCCAAGGCCAAAGCCATGGCCGACTACTTCAAGGCCCTTGGCGACCGCGACAGTTGGTGGTTCATGTTTTTCTACAGCGTGACCTTCGGCGGCTTCATCGGCCTGGCCAGCGCCCTGCCCGGCTACTTCAACGACCAATACGGCCTGAGTCCTGTCACGGCGGGTTACTACACCGCTGCCTGCGTGTTCGGTGGCAGCCTGATGCGTCCGCTCGGCGGTGCGTTGGCGGATCGCTTCGGTGGCATCCGCACCTTGTTGGCGATGTACACCGTGGCGGCAATCTGCATCGCCGCTGTCGGTTTCAACCTGCCCAGCTCCTACGCCGCACTGGCGCTGTTCGTCTGCACCATGCTCGGTCTCGGTGCCGGCAACGGCGCGGTGTTCCAGTTGGTGCCGCAACGTTTTCGCCTGGAGATCGGCGTGATGACCGGGCTTATCGGCATGGCCGGTGGCATTGGTGGTTTTGCCCTGGCGGCCGGCATGGGCGCGATCAAGCAAAGCACCGGTAGCTATCAACTGGCGCTGTGGTTGTTCGCCAGCCTCGGCGTGTTGGCGTGGTTCGGTCTGCACGGGGTCAAACGTCGCTGGAGAACCACCTGGGGTTCGGCCGCAGTGACCGCTGCGCGGGTCTGAAGCCTTCATGCCCCTGCAACTGAGCTTTGCCCAGGCCAGCGCCACCGGCCCGCGCGCGGAAAATCAGGACGCAATGCGCCTGGTGACGCCCGCCCCGGCGCTGGCCGCCAGCAAAGGCTATCTGGTCGCCATTGCCGACGGCGTAAGCCAATGCGCCGACGGCGGCCTGGCCGCACGCTCGACCCTGCAGGCACTGGCGCTGGACTACTACGCCACGCCGCAAACCTGGAGCGTGGCGCAGGCGCTGGATCGCCTGCTGCTCGCACAAAATCGCTGGTTGCAGGCCAATCGCGGCGGGCAACCGCTGCTGACCACGGTCAGCGCACTGGTCCTGCGCGGTCGGCGTTTCACCCTGGCCCACGTCGGCGATTGCCGGGTCTATCGCTGGCAGGCCGACGCTTTGCAGCGGATTTCGCAGGATCATGTCTGGGAGCAGCCGGGCATGCAGCACGTGCTCAAACGCGCGCTGGGGCTGGATCAGCATCTGGTGCTGGATTTTCTCGACGGTGACTTACGCGAGGGCGAATGTTTCGTGCTGCTCAGCGATGGCGTGTGGTCGTCTCTGGGCGATACCGCAATCGCGGCGATTCTGCGCGATCAGCCGGATCTCGATAGCGCCGCACACACGTTGGTCAACGCTGCGCATCTGGCCGGCAGTCAGGATAATGCCAGTGCGCTGCTGGTGCGGGTCGATGCGCTCGGCGAAGCGAACATCGGCGATGCGCTGATTCACTTACAGCAGTGGCCGCTGCCGCCAGCGCTGAAAACCGGGCAGATGTTCGAAGGCTGGCAGGTGCAGGGCGTTGTCGCTCAGAGCCAGCAATCGCTACTGTATCGAGTGCTGGATGGCCAAGCTCGGGGCTGGTTGTTGAAAACCCTGCCGGCGCGGCTGGCCGATGATCCCCAGGCCGGGCAAGCCTTGCTGTCGGAAGAATGGTTCCTCAAGCGTGTCGCCGGGCGGCATTTTCCTGAAATCCATGCCGGCACTCAGCGTCAGCATTTGTACTACGTGATGCGCGAATATTCCGGGATGACCTTGGCGCAGCTGTTTCAAAACAACAACCCGTTGCCGTTGGCGCAGTGGCAGGACATTGCCGAGCGCTTGCTGCGGGCGGTAGGCCTGCTGCATCGGCGGCAGATTCTGCACCGCGACATCAAGCCGGAAAACCTGCATCTGGGTGACGATGGAGAGTTACGTCTGCTGGATTTTGGTCTGGCGTACTGCCCCGGTCTGTCCGCTGACGCACCGTCAACGCTGCCGGGAACGCCCAGCTTCATCGCCCCGGAAGCCTTTCGCGGCGAGCCACCGAGTGCGCAACAGGATCTGTACGCGGTGGGCGTGACCCTGTTTTTCCTGCTGACCGGGCATTTCCCCTATGGCGAGGTCGAAGCTTTCCAGCGGCCGCGATTCGGCCTGCCGGTGAGTGCCGGTCGCTACCGCCCGGACGTGCCGGAATGGATTGCGCAGAGTCTGGAGCGTGGCGTGGCGGCGGATCCGCAACAGCGCTTCGAAACGGCTGAGGAATGGTTGCTGGTGCTGGAACAAGGGGAGCGGCGCAGTTTGAGTGTGCGACCCAGGCCTTTGCTGGAGCGTGAGCCGTTGACGGTCTGGCGGACGGTAGCATTGCTGGCTTTGCTGGGGAATCTGGTGCTGCTGGTGGTGTTGTTTCACCGCTGATACCGCTTCGCGCCCTTCGCGAGCAAGCCCGCTCCCACAGGGGATTTGTGAACGACTCGGTTCCACTGTGGGAGCGGGCTTGCTCGCGAAGAGGCCAGCCCAATCACAACAATTCTTTCTGCCTGAATGCCCCGCGAACGAGCAACCCGCGTCGATTCGGTGCAAAAAATCCCCGTCTATAACCGCTTCCGCCTAATAAACACGCCATTCTCCCACTTGGCACAACCGCTGCATTACCCGTTTCACCATACATAAAGCCCAGCCTTCAACGACGAAGGCCGGGCTTCCCGAGAGAACGGGACCAGGACAAAGGCGTCCTCGCTAGGCAACTAGCGGGACGCCTTTTTTTGTTTGCGCAACATTTGTCGAGCACGGCCTGACTGCCCACAAGAGGCCAGCCACCGCTCCCCGGAGAACCTGATGAAAAAACTCAAACTGGTGATGATCGGCAATGGCATGGCCGGGGTTCGCACCCTGGAAGAACTGCTCAAGTTGAGCAACGAGCTGTACGACATCACGGTCTTCGGTGCCGAACCGCACACCAACTACAACCGCATCCTGCTGTCGCCGGTGCTGGCCGGTGAACAGACCTTCGAAGAGATCGTGCTCAACGACCTCGACTGGTACCTGGAAAACCACATCAAGTTGCTGCTCAACCGCAAGGTGGTGCAGATCGACCGGGTCAAACGCCGGGTGATCGCCGAGGACGGCACCGAGGCTGAATATGATCGCCTGCTGATCGCCACCGGCTCGACGCCGTTCATCCTGCCGATTCCGGGCAATACCTTGCAGGGTGTGATCGGCTACCGCGACATCGCCGACACCCAGGCGATGATCGACACCGCCAAAACCCACAAGCACGCGGTGGTCATCGGCGGCGGCCTGCTCGGCCTCGAAGCCGCCAACGGCCTGATGCTGCGCGGCATGCACGTCACCGTGGTGCACATCGGCGAATGGCTGCTGGAGCGACAGCTGGACAAGACCAGCGGCCAACTGCTGCAAACGGCGCTCGAAGCCCGTGGCCTGCACTTTCGTCTGTGCGAGCAGACCCAAGCCCTGCACGACGCAGGCAACGGCCGGGTCGGCTCGGTACAGTTCAAGAACGGCGAGATCATCCCCGCCGATCTGGTGGTGATGGCCGCCGGCATCCGCCCCAATACCGAACTGGCGGAACGCGCCGGCATCCCCTGCAACCGCGGGATTCTGGTCAACGACACCCTGCAGACCTACGATCCGCGCATCTATGCCATCGGCGAATGCGCCAGCCATCGTGGCATCGCCTATGGCCTGGTGGCGCCGCTGTTCGAACAGGCCAAGGTCTGCGCCAATCACCTCGCACAACTGGGTTTCGCCCGCTATCAGGGCTCGGTGACCTCGACCAAATTGAAAGTCACCGGCATCGACCTGTTTTCCGCCGGTGATTTCATGGGCGGCGAAGGCACCGAAACCATCACCCTCTCCGACCCGATCGGCGGCGTGTACAAAAAACTGGTGATCAAGGATGACGTGCTGGTCGGCGCCTGTCTGTACGGCGATACGGCAGATGGCGGTTGGTATTTCCGACAGATTCGTGAGAATCACGCCATCGGCGAGATCCGCGATCACCTGATGTTTGGTGAAAATTCTATCGGCGACGTAGGACATCAGGGCCAGGACAAAGCCATGAGCATGGCCGACACTGCCGAAGTCTGCGGCTGCAACGGCGTGTGCAAAGGCACCATCGTCAAGGCGATTCAGGAACACGGCCTGTTCAGCGTCGATGACGTGAAGAAGCACACCAAGGCTGCCAGTTCCTGCGGCTCCTGCGCCGGGCTGGTCGAGCAGATCCTGATCAACACCGTCGGCGGCGCGGCGGACGTCAAACCGAAAAGCGAAAAAGCCATCTGCGGTTGCAGCGACCTCAACCACGGGCAGATCCGCCAGGCGATCCGCGAACAGCATCTGCTGACCATCGCCGACACCATGAGCTACCTCAACTGGCGCACCCCGAATGGCTGTGCCACCTGCCGGCCGGCGCTGAACTATTACCTGATTTCCACCTGGCCCGGCGAAGCCAGGGACGATCCGCAATCGCGCCTGATCAACGAACGCGCCCACGCCAACATTCAGAAGGACGGCACCTATTCGGTGGTGCCACGGATGTGGGGCGGCGTGACCAACCCTTCGGAACTGCGCCGCATCGCCGACGTGGCCGACAAATACAACGTACCGATGGTCAAGGTCACCGGCGGTCAGCGCATCGACCTGCTGGGGATCAAGAAGCAGGACTTGCCGGGCGTCTGGAAAGACCTCGACATGCCGTCCGGCCACGCCTACGGCAAATCCATCCGCACCGTGAAAACCTGCGTCGGCAGCGAGTTCTGCCGCTTTGGCACGCAGAACTCGACGCAGTTGGGTATCGAGCTTGAGCACGACCTGTTCAACATGTGGTCGCCGCACAAGGTGAAACTCGCTGTCTCCGGATGCCCACGCAACTGCTCGGAAGCGGGGATCAAGGACGTAGGAATCATCGGTGTCGACTCCGGCTGGGAGATGTACATCGGCGGCAACGGCGGGATCAAGACCGAAGTCGCCGAGTTCTTCGTCAAGCTGAAAACCGCCGAGGAAGTTCGTGAATACAACGGCGCGTTCCTGCAGCTGTATCGCGAAGAAGCCTTTTACCTCGAACGCACCGTGCACTACCTGCAACGGGTCGGCATGGAGCACATCAAGCAGGCCGTGCTTGAAGATCCGGAGCGGCGCAAGGCCCTGAACGAGCGTCTGCAGTTCTCCCTGTCGTTCGAACAGGACCCGTGGAAAGAGCGTCTGGCGCAGCCGCAACTGAAGAAAGAATTCGAGGTGATCCCCGTGAAAAACCTGGAGGTGCCGGCATGAATTGGCTCGATATCTGTGCCCTGGAAGAGATCAACGCCCTCGGTTCGCGGATCATTGCCGGGCCGAAAGGCGACATCGCGATTTTTCGTACAAGCGACGACGAAGTTTTCGCCCTCGACGACCGCTGCCCGCACAAGGGCGGGCCGCTGTCACAAGGTTTGATCTACGGAAAACGCGTGGCCTGCCCGCTGCACAACTGGCAGATCGACCTGCAAACCGGCGAGGCTCAGGCCCCGGACATCGGCTGCGCGCACCATCATCCGGCCCGGGTCGAAAACGGCCGCGTGCAGTTGGCACTGCGGGATGCGGTCTGATGAACCGCCAGACGACCGCCTCGACCTGCTGCTACTGCGGCGTCGGCTGCGGCGTGCTGATCGAGCATGACGGCGAGCGCATTCTCGGCGTCAGCGGCGATCCGGCGCATCCGGCCAACTTCGGCAAATTGTGCAGCAAAGGCTCGACCCTGCACCTGACCGGCGATCTGGCCGCCCGGGCGCTGTACCCGGAGCTGCGTCTGGGCAAAGGCCTGGCGCGCAGTCGCTGCGACTGGAATACGGCGCTGGATCACGCGACCCAGGTCTTTGCCGAGACCATCGCCGAACACGGCCCGGACAGCGTGGCGTTTTACATCTCCGGACAGTTGCTGACCGAAGACTATTACGCCTTCAACAAATTGGCGCGAGCGCTAGTCGGGACCAACAACATCGACAGCAATTCCCGGCTGTGCATGTCGTCGGCAGTGGTCGGTTACAAGCGCAGCCTCGGCGCCGATGCGCCGCCGTGCAGCTATGAAGATCTGGAGCTCAGCGATTGCGTGATGATCGCCGGCAGTAACATGGCCTACGCCCACCCGGTTCTTTTCCGACGCCTTGAAGAGGCAAAATCGCGCCGACCGCAGATGAAGGTCATCGTCATCGACCCCCGACGCACCGACACCTGTGAGCTGGCGGACCTGCATCTGGCAATTTTGCCCGGCACCGATGTCGCTCTGTTCCATGGGATTTTGCATCTGCTGCTGTGGGAAGACTGGATCGACCGCGACTTCATCAGGGCGCACACCGACGGTTTGCCTGAACTGAAAAATCGGGTGCGCGATTACACCCCGCAAATGGTCGCGCAACTGTGCGGGATCAGTGTCGAGCAATTGCAGCAGTGCGCGGAATGGGTGGGCACGGCGCCAAGTTTCCTGTCGCTGTGGTGCATGGGCCTGAATCAGTCCACCGCTGGCAGCGCGAAAAACAGCGCGCTGATCAATCTGCACCTGGCCACCGGGCAGATCGGCCGGCCAGGCGCAGGACCTTTCTCGCTGACCGGTCAGCCAAATGCCATGGGCGGGCGGGAAACCGGCAGCCTGTCCAATTTGCTGCCCGGTCACCGGGAGGCAGCCAACCCCGAACACCGCGCCGAAGTGGCAGCCTATTGGGGCGTCGATCAACTGCCTGAAAACATTGGACTGAGCGCCATCGAGCTGTTCGAGCGGATGCGCAGCGGCCAGATCAAGGCGCTGTGGATTGCCTGCACCAACCCCGCACAGTCCATGCCCGATCAACACGCGGTTCGCGAGGCGCTGCAGGCCTGCCCGTTCGTGGTGTTGCAAGAAGCCTTCCGCACCACCGAAACCGCCGCCTTCGCCGACCTGTTGTTACCCGCTGCCAGTTGGGGCGAAAAGGAAGGCTCGGTGACCAACTCCGAACGGCGCATTTCCCACGTGCGCCAGGCCATTCTCCCACCCGGTGAAGCGCGGCCGGACTGGGCGATCACCGTGGATTTCGCACAACGGCTGGAGCAACGTCTGCGTCCGCAACAACCAAGCCTGTTTGCTTTCGAGCATCCGGCGCAGTTGTTCGACGAATACAAGCAACTGACCCGTGGACGCGATCTGGACCTGTCGGGCATCAGCCATCAATTGATCGATGAACTGGGACCGCAGCAGTGGCCCTTCCCCACCGGGGCCCGAAAAGGCACCGCGCGTTTGTATGGCGACGGGATTTTTCCCACGGCCAACGGTCGTGCGCAGTTTGTTGCCGATCCTTATCGCGCGGCCAAAGAACAACGCGATGCACGGTTTCCGCTGACCCTGATCACCGGCCGTCTGCGCGATCAATGGCACGGTATGAGCCGCACCGGCACCGCAGCGCAATTGTTCGGGCATGTCAGCGAAGCGCTGTTGAGCCTGCATCCGGACGAAATGCGCCGTCATCGTTTGCAGCCGGGAGATCTGGTCAATCTGAAGAGTCGACGCGGTGCGGTGATTGTGGCTGTCGGCAGCGACGACGGCGTGCGTCCGGGTCAGGCTTTTTTGCCGATGCACTGGGGCGAGCGCTTTCTCAAGGGCGGAGTAAACAGCCTGACCCTGGCGGCCTTCGACCCGCTGTCGAAGCAGCCCGAACTCAAGCACAGCGGCGTGCGTCTGGAACCGGTGAATCTGCCATGGCAGCTCTTCGCACTCATCGAGGGCGATGTTCAACGGCATTTCGAGACACTACGACCCCTGTGTGAGGCGTTTTCCTACGTCAGCCTCAGCCTTGCCGGACGTGAACGGCCCGCGCTGCTGATACGCGCTGCCAGCGTCACGGCGCCGGAGCCGCAACTGCTGCGCGATATCGATCAGTGTCTGGCGCTGCTCGACGGGCCGGTGCTGGCCTACGACGACCCGCGTCGCGCCATCGGCAAACGGGTACGCATCGAAAACGGCCGCATCACCGCGATCCGCCTGGCCGGCGAAACCCTGGCCCGGCATTGGCTGCAGGGGCTATGGCTGGAGGGCCGCGCCGATGAACAACTGCGACGCTGGCTGCTGGCGCCGATGAGTGCGCCGCCGGGCAGTGCCGGTTTGCAGGCCAATCCGGGAAAAACCCTATGCAACTGCCAAAACGTCAGCCACAGCGCGGTGTGTGCCGGGATTCGCCAGGGTCTCGATCTGCAAGGCCTCAAACGACAACTGGGATGCGGCACGCAATGCGGTTCGTGCGTCCCGGAAATCAAACGATTGCTGGCGGCCGATCTGCAGCCGGTATCCAGCTGATAAGGAAAACACCATGAATGCAAAAGTCTGGCTGGTGGGTGCAGGTCCCGGTGATCCCGAACTGCTGACGCTCAAAGCGGTGCGCGCATTGCGTGAAGCGCAGGTGGTGTTGATTGACGATCTGGTCAATGCCGCGGTGCTGGAGCATTGCCCCACCGCGCGAATCATTGCCGTGGGCAAACGCGGCGGCTGTCGCTCGACACCGCAGGCGTTCATCCATCGGCTGATGTTGCGTTATGCGCGCCAAGGCAACTGCGTGGTGCGGCTCAAGGGCGGTGACCCGTGCATTTTCGGTCGTGGCGGCGAAGAGGCGCAGTGGTTACGCGAACGTGGGATTGAGGTCGAGTTGGTCAACGGTATTACCGCCGGACTCGCCGGCGCGACGCAATGCGATATTCCGCTGACGTTGCGCGGTGTGGCGCGCGGGGTGACGCTGGTGACCGCGCACACCCAGGACGACAGTCAATTGAACTGGCAGGCGTTGGCGCGAGGTGGGACGACACTGGTGATTTACATGGGGGTGGCCAAGCTTGGCGAGATTCGCGATCAGCTATTGGCCGGCGGGATGGCGGCAGATACGCCGGTGGCGATGATCGAGAATGCCTCTCTGCCAGAGCAGCGTGAGTGCCGCACTGATCTGATGAGCATGAGTGACGACGCCTGCCGGTTTGAGCTCAAGAGCCCGGCCATACTCGTCATCGGCGCAGTGGCTGCCATTGCAGAGCAAAGGATCGCAGTCTCCGGCAGCTCCCGCAAGGGAACTGTGTACGCCCTGTAAAGCCAAATCGCAGGCAAAGAAAAGCCCGGCCTGAGCCGGGCTTTTCTCGTAGCGGCAGCTAATTACTTAGCTTGAGCTTCAACCTGCGCTTCTACGCGACGGTTAACAGCACGGCCAGCTTCGGTTTTGTTGTCAGCAACTGGGCGGGATTCGCCGTAGCCGATCGACTGAACGCGGGACGACTCAACACCGTACTGCTGGGTCAGAACCTGCTTAACGGCGTTTGCACGACGCTCGGACAGTTTCTGGTTGTAAGCGTCAGGACCGACGGAGTCAGTGTGACCTTCAACAGTGGTGTGAGTGGCTGGGTACTGCTTCATGAAGTCAGCCAGGTTCTTGATGTCAGCGTAGCTGTTTGGCTTGACGACCGACTTGTCGAAGTCGAACTTCACGTCCAGCTCTACACGAACAACTTCAGCAACTGCTGGGCAGCCATCAGCGTCAACAGTTACGTTGGCTGGGGTGTCCGGGCACTTGTCAACGTTGTCGCAAACGCCATCGTTGTCGCTGTCGGAGCAGACTTCAGCCGGAGCTGGAACTGGAGCAGCAGCTGGCTTGCCGCCGCCACCGAAGTTCACACCCAGACCAACCGATGGAGCGTAGTCCCAACGGCCGTTGTCCAGTTTGTAGTCAGCTTCTACGCCAGCACGGGCGAAGAAGTTTTCAGCGAAGTAGTACTTAACGCCAGCGCCAGCAGTCAGGAAAGTCGACTGGTCGCGACCGGTGTGGCCGTCAGCAGCTACGTTGGTCAGGTTGCCGTGCTTAACACCACCTTCAACGTAAGGACGCAGAGCGTCGCCAGCGTTGTTGAAGTGGTACTGAGCGGTCAGACCGAAGTTGTCACCGCGCAGTTTCTGGCTACCGGTACCGTCGTTCGAACGGGTGTGGTTGTTACGATCCCAGCCGAAGTTGATCGAGACGTCGTCGGTCAGGAAGTAACCGATTTTGGCGCCTGGGTTGAAGCCGTCTTCGACATGATCAATGCTGTCGTTGTACTGCTTCTTGTAGTTGATCTCGCCTTCAACTGCGCCTTGGCCTTGTGCCAGTGCGCCGAACGAAGTAGCGGCAATAAGAGAACCAATGGCCAAGCCCAAGGTGTTTTTCAGTTTCATCCGTTAAATCCCCATCTGGTGATTGTGAAGCAGTCCCGCAAACCGGGGGACAACTCGGCGGCAAGTCTATCAGAACTTGCCTACACGTAAGAGATATTTGCGCTGAACTAAGTTTCAGCAATGCCTGCAAATTTCTCACGCAATTTGTCTAGAGCACGTTTGTACCGCATTTTTGTCGCACTCAAACCCATGTGCATGATGTCTGCGATCTCCTGAAACTCCAGCTCTGCGACAAATCGTAGCACCAGAATTTCACGGTCAATCGGGTTCACATACACCAGCCAGCGATCGAGTCCGCCCTTCTCCTCGGGTTTCGGCGCCTTTTCTTCCGACGCTTCTTCCAGCGGGTCCAGACTCAAGGCGTCCATCAAGCGACGCTTTCGCCGTTCCTTCCGATACTGCGTGATGCATTCGTTATACGTGATGCTGTAGAGCCAGGTTTTGAACTTCGATTTCCCCTCGAAGTTCTTCAGGCCGTACAACACCTTAAGCATCACTTCCTGACAGACATCGTCTGCGTCGCGATCGTTCCCAAGATATCTCGCACAAACGTTAAATAATGTTCGCTGGTAACGCCGCATCAGCTCTTCATAGGCGCGCGTCACGTGAAACAGCTCGGTATGCGAGCGCGCGACCAACTCCTCATCAGAGAGCTCACGGGGGTCATAGCGCGTGGATAGCGTTTGGGCTTTATTCAAAACAAGTCGTGCCGACAGTCAGGTCAATGTCCGCCGCACCCCTCTCAGGGCATTTTGCGGCGGCATACATTAGCAGGGTTTGCCGGGTTAGCGGCTACTCACATGCTGTTCCAGCAGGATCCGATTGGAGAGTGAGACTAGCTCACCCTCATCGGTCAGCAATGTGGTTTTAACCGTGCCGATCTCTTCGATCTGGCCTTCGACCTCGCCAACACGCACTTGTTGCCCAACCTGATACAACTCACGCACATAGATTCCCGCAAGAATCTGACCGGCAATTTCCCGGCTTCCCAAACCCATGGCCAGCGCAACGGCCAGACCAACGGTAATCAATACGATGACAATCACATGGTTCAGCAGGTCAGTCTTGACCTCGAGCTGGCTGATCGCGACCGAGATACTGATGATGATCACCAGCCCCTGGGCGATTCGGCCCAAACCCGAAGCGTAGTCCAGCCCTACGCCTTCTGCCGCTCCGCGCACCAGGCCGTTGGCCAATTGCGCGAGCAAAACACCCACCAGCAACACCAGCGCGGCGCCGAAAACCTTCGGCAAATACAAGGCCAGCATGTCCAGCGTAGCTGAAACTCGCTCAAGTCCAAGGGACTCTGCTGCAGAAACCAGGAAAATCAGCAGAACGAACCAGTAAACAATCTTCCCGATCAAGGTTGAGATCGGCACTTGCAGGCCGGCCCGCGACATCAACTTGGTCAGGCCGGTGCCGCCCATCAGGCGATCAAGGCCCGGTTTGGCGAGCAATTTGGACAGCAAGGTATCGAGCAGCTTGGCCACCACGAAACCCAACAGCAGCACCACCAGTGCGCCGAACAGGTTCGGGATGAAGTTGGCGACTTTGGTCCACAACGCAGTCATTGCAGTGACGAGGCTCTGAGTCCAGAGATCAAGTTCCATATTCAATCAGCCTTATCAGCAGTGCGTGCAGTAGTTTTACGAAGACGGGAAACCGGCGAGACGTGGGCCGATCCGTTATTCAGGGCGATCATCAGCGCGGGCAGCCAGCGGCCCAGCAGGCTGAACAGATCACCGGCGCCCACCAGGCGGTTGGCGGTTTTGAGTACGCGACCCAGGCATGCGTCGTCGTCACGGCTGGACGGCGAGGCGTTGAGCATGTCGCGCAAAGACTGTTCAAACGGATCGTGCATACGCACCTCTCGTGATGTCTGTGAAAGACGCGGGCAAATTTGGTCGGGTCACATGTTGCATCTTCACACCCAGCGCAAACGGCGGAATAACCACCATTGACCGAAGGCCATCGCCAGCACCGTCAGACAGGCAATCAGGAAACCATAAGGGCTGCTCGAGAACGGAATGCCGCCCACATTGATGCCCAGCAGGCCGGTGAGAAAACTCATCGGCAAAAAGATGCAGGTGATGATGCCGAAGCGGTACATCGTGCGATTCATGCGCACGTTCAAACGCCGGTCTTCGGCCTCCAGCACAAGCCCCATGCGCTCTCGGGTCAATTCCAGCTCTTCGAGATAGCGCGTCAGGCTGTTGTTCAATTCGTTCCAGTAGTCAGCGTCATCGTCGACAAACCACGGCAGTTTTATCCGGGTCAGTTGTCCGAAAATATCCCGCTGCGGTGCCAGAAAACGCTTCAGTCCGGCCGCCCGGCGGCGGATGTGCAAAATCGAGCCATGCTCGGGGGTATACCGTTCGTCGGCATCCAGTTTTTCTTCCTCTTCATCGACCAGTTCCGACAGGCAGGTGACCAGATCCTGCACCTTGTTGGTAAGGAATTGCGCCAGATACAGGATCAGTTCAGATGAGGTTTTCGGGCCTTTGCCTTCGCTTAGCAGCGCCAGCAGCTCATCGGTGGCACGCAGCGGACGCAAACGCAGCGAGATGACCCGTTGCGCCGACGCGAAAATCCGCACCGAGACCATGTCTTCCGGCTCGGCGCCGGGGTTGAGGTTGACCCCGCGCAGAAACAGCAGAAGTTCGGCATCCGGCAACGGCAACAGGCGTGGCCGGGTGTTCTCTTCCAGCAGCAGGTCGCAGGCAAATTCATTCAGGCCGCTGGATTTGCGCAGCCAGGTCTGGGTTTGCGGATGGCTGCGATCCCAATGCAGCCACAGGCTCTCATGGGCCTGCAGCTGCAGATCGTCGAGCTCAGTCCGGGCAATCGAACGCGCACCGCCTTTACCGTCCAGCACCAGGGCATGCACCAGCCCCCACTGCGCGTTTTCTTCCTCGAACATCCGCATCCCTTTGTCGAAAAACTTATTCAGGCATCTGCAGCGGACTTGGCGAAACGATCACGCCGTTGTTGTCCGCATAGATGTAGTGGCCCGGGTGGAACGTCACGCCGGCGAAAGTCACCGGTACGTTGAGATCGCCGATACCGCGCTTTTCGGTTTTCATCGGATGGCTGGCCAACGCCTGAACGCCGAGATCGGTCTGGGCAATAACGTCGACGTCACGGATACAACCGTAGATGACCATCCCTTCCCAGCCGTTTTTCGCGGCTTTCTCGGCGATCATGTCGCCCAGCAGCGCGCGCCGCAGCGAACCGCCGCCATCGACCACCAGCACCTTGCCGTTACCCTTGAGTTCGGCTTGCTCTTTGACCAGCGAGTTATCTTCGAAACATTTGATGGTCACGATTTCGCCGCCGAAGGAATCACGGCCGCCGAAATTGCTGAACATCGGTTCCAGCACCTGCACCAGCTCCGGATAGGCGTCGCACAGGTCAGGCGTGAGGTAATGGTTCATCGAAAAACTCCTGTAAAAAGGAAGACGATCAAGGATGTCGCACTCTTTTGAAACGAGTCCCGGCGGTCGCTGTTTACCTTAGTTCATGCAATGGTCGCTGAACGAACCTGAACAAACGCTGAAACGTAATAGCTAAACAGCCACCAAATATGACCAGAACCGCACAATGCGTCATATCTTAGCCGCAAGCCGACCTGAACGAAATGCCCTTTTCAGAGCCCCGGACTCAGACCGCAGCGGCAAGATCCGGCTTGTCGCCGAGCAACGGCGTCTGCTGATCGTTCAACCAGCGTGCCACCAGCGGCCAGACCTCGGCCTGCGCCGCCTTGCTCACCAACATCTCGACATGCCCGAAGTTGTCGCTGAAACCCTGCTCGCGCCCCAGATTGACGAACTGTTTGTGCTCGGAGCCGATCTGCTCGAACAGTTTGCGACAGGCCCACGCCGGATCCTGATGATCGCCCGCCGCGGTCACTGCCAGCACCGGCACCTGAACCTCGGCCAGGCCGGCCCACCAGTCCTTGTCCTTGTCGCCAAAACGCCCGAACAAGCCGTACCAGCGCATGCTCTCCAGCGCCAGCCCGATCGGCTCGTCTTCCGGGCCGCGCTTGAGGCGTGAGCCGGACAACTGCGCGAAACGCTTGAGAATGAAGCGCCCGCTCCACTCCACCGGCGGAATCTTCAGGGGCCAGTACGTGCGGCTGACCTGCGTGCCGAAAAACGCCGCCGAGGCCACGGCCGGCTCGCCGAGGTATTCGCCACCCAGCGCCGCCGCCAGCGTGATGCCGCCCAGCGAATGGCCGATCCAGTGCGGCACCTGCCCGCTCTGCTCACGCACGAACGCGGCAATCGCCGGCAGATCGTAACGGGCGTAGTCGGCCACGCGGTTGCGCCGGTAGTCCTCGTTGCGCTGCGACAGGCCGTGACCGCGCATCTCCGGGATCCACACGTCGAAGCCCAGACGGGTCAGGTACGCACCCAACCCGAGGCCCTTGGGGGAAAACCAGAAGCGCCGATTGGAAAAACTGCCGTGCAACAAAATCACCGGCACGCCGCGTGGTGTCGTGTCGTCGGCCATGCCCAAGCGGGTCACGGCGATTTCCACGGACCAGTCGGGACTGTTGCCGGGTTTGAGTCGATACACATCTTCGCTCAGATCACCGCGACGTTCGGCGCTGATCAGGGCGACAGGAAACAGGTTGCTGCTGCTTTGCATAATGCTCTTGCACAAAAAAGGGCGGCATCTACAGGAGCCCGCCCTACTTCAATCTCAAAGCCCCCGACCTTTGTGGGAGCGGGCTTGCTCGCGAAAGCGGTGTATCAGCCAACATTTGTGGCGGATCTCATTCCGTCTTCGCGAGCAAGCCCGCTCCCACAGGCGTGGATGGCCGTTCACATATGGATCAAGCCTGCGCCTGACCTTCGGCGAGGAAGAACCAGGTTTCCAGCACGGAGTCCGGGTTCAGCGACACGCTTTCGATGCCCTGCTCCATCAGCCACTTGGCCAGATCCGGGTGGTCCGAAGGGCCCTGACCGCAGATGCCGATGTATTTGCCGGCCTTGTTGCACGCGGCAATCGCGTTGGCCAACAGCTTCTTGACCGCCGGATTACGCTCGTCGAACAGGTGCGCGATGATCCCGGAGTCACGGTCCAGGCCCAGTGTCAGCTGAGTCAGGTCGTTGGAACCGATCGAGAAACCGTCGAAGAACTCGAGGAATTCTTCAGCCAGGATCGCGTTGGATGGCAGTTCGCACATCATGATCACGCGCAGGCCGTTGTCGCCACGGGCCAGGCCGTTTTCGGCGAGCAGATCGACTACCTGACTGGCTTCGCCGAGGGTACGAACGAACGGCACCATGATTTCGACGTTGGTCAGGCCCATCTCGTTGCGCACGCGTTTCAACGCGCGGCATTCGAGTTCGAAGCAGTCACGGAACGATTCGCTGATGTAACGTGAAGCGCCACGGAAGCCGAGCATCGGGTTTTCTTCTTCCGGCTCGTACAGCTTGCCGCCGATCAGGTTCGCGTATTCGTTGGACTTGAAGTCCGACAGACGCACGATGACCTTCTTCGGCCAGAACGCTGCCGCGAGGGTGCTGATGCCTTCCACCAGTTTTTCGACGTAGAAACCGACCGGATCGTTGTAACCGGCGATGCGCTTGTCGACGCTGTCCTTGATTTCCTGCGGCAGGCCGTCGTAGTTCAACAGCGCTTTCGGGTGGACGCCGATCATGCGGTTGATGATGAATTCCAGACGGGCCAGGCCGACACCGGCGTTCGGCAGCTGCGCGAAATCGAAGGCGCGGTCCGGGTTGCCGACGTTCATCATGATCTTGAACGGCAACTCCGGCATGGCGTCCACGGAGTTCTTCTTGACGTCGAAGCCCAGCTCGCCTTCGAAGATGTAACCGGTGTCGCCTTCGGCGCAGGACACGGTTACGCCCTGGCCATCTTTCAACAGTTGGGTGGCGTTGCCGCAGCCCACGACCGCTGGAATCCCCAGTTCACGGGCGATGATCGCCGCGTGGCAGGTACGGCCGCCACGGTTGGTGACGATGGCGCTGGCGCGCTTCATCACCGGCTCCCAGTCCGGGTCGGTCATGTCGGAGACCAGCACGTCGCCGGCCTGGACTTTGTCCATTTCCGAGACGTCCTTGATGATCCGCACTTTGCCGGCGCCAATGCGCTGGCCGATGGCACGACCTTCCACCAGCACGGTGCCGGTTTCTTTCAACAGGTAACGTTCCATGACGTTGGCCTGGGTGCGGCTTTTCACGGTTTCCGGACGGGCCTGCACGATGTACAGCTTGCCGTCGTCACCGTCTTTGGCCCACTCGATGTCCATCGGGCAGCCGTAGTGCTTCTCGATGATCATCGCCTGCTTGGCCAGCTCGCTGACTTCGGCGTCGGTCAGGCAGAAACGCGCGCGTTCGGCCTTGTCGACATCGACGGTCTTCACCGAACGACCGGCCTTGGCCTCGTCGCCGTAGATCATCTTGATGGCTTTGCTGCCGAGGTTGCGGCGCAGGATCGCCGGGCGACCGGCTTCCAGGGTGCCTTTGTGTACATAGAATTCGTCGGGGTTGACCGCGCCTTGAACAACGGTTTCGCCCAGACCGTAGGCGCCGGTGATGAACACCACGTCACGGAAACCGGATTCGGTATCGAGGGTGAACATCACGCCGGCGGTACCGGTTTCCGAACGCACCATGCGCTGCACGCCAGCCGACAGGGCGACCAGTTTGTGGTCGAAGCCCTGGTGCACGCGGTAGGAAATCGCCCGGTCGTTGAACAGCGAAGCGAACACCTCTTTGGCGGCGCGGATAACGTTTTCCACACCACGGATGTTCAGGAAGGTTTCCTGCTGACCGGCGAACGAGGCGTCCGGCAAGTCTTCGGCGGTGGCGGAAGAACGCACGGCCACGGCCACGTCAGGGTTACCGGCCGACAGCGCGGCGAACGCGGTGCGGATCTCGGTATTGAGTTTTTCAGGGAATTCGGCGTCCATGATCCATTGACGGATCTGCGCACCGGTCTTGGCCAGTGCATTGACGTCATCGACGTCCAGGGCGTCGAGAGCCTTGTGGATCTGATCGTTGAGGCCGCTCAGTTCGAGAAAGTCGCGATAGGCCTGCGCGGTGGTGGCAAAGCCGCCGGGGACCGACACACCGGCACCCGCCAGGTTGCTGATCATCTCGCCCAGGGATGCGTTCTTGCCCCCCACATGCTCAACATCGTGTTTGCCGAGCTTATCGAGGGAAACTACGTACTCTACCAAGGTGATCTCTCCACTAACTGTGTTGGAAAAGCTCAGAAACCGGCGGCTCGGGGGAGCGTTGGCCGGCTGTATGGCCTGGACCTGGAAAATAAGTGAGAATGCGGGCCAATGGCGGCCGGCAAATCGCGCCTATCATATCCAGAAATACTCTTTAGCTTAAGGCCCAAGGTGCAAATGAAACGATCTGCTTTCTTTATCTCCGATGGCACCGGCATTACCGCCGAAACCCTGGGTCAAAGCCTTCTGGCGCAGTTCGAAAACATTACCTTCACCAAGCTCACGCGGCCGTATATCGACAACGCGGACAAAGCGCGGGCCATGGTACAACAAATCAACAAAGCCGCCGAAACCGACGGCTTCCGTCCGATCATCTTCGACACCATCGTCAATCAGGACATCCGTGAGATTCTCGCAACCTCCAATGGTTTCATGATCGACATTTTCTCGACGTTCCTCGCCCCGCTCGAACAGGAACTGACCGAGCATTCTTCCTACACCGTCGGCAAGTCGCACTCGATCGGCCACAACTCCAATTACATGGAGCGCATCGAGGCGGTGAACTTCGCCCTCGACAACGACGACGGCGCGCGCACCCACTATTACGACAAGGCCGACCTGATACTAGTGGGCGTGTCGCGTTGTGGTAAGACGCCGACGTGTCTGTACATGGCAATGCAATTCGGTATCCGCGCGGCCAACTATCCGCTGACCGAAGACGACATGGAACGCCTGACCCTGCCGACCGCCCTGCGCGCCCATCAGCACAAGCTGTTCGGCCTGACCATCGACCCCGACCGCCTCACCGCGATCCGCAACGAGCGCAAGCCCAACAGCCGTTATTCGAGCTACGCCCAGTGCGAATTCGAAGTGCGCGAAGTGGAAAACCTGTTCCGCCGCGAGAACATCCCGCACATCAACTCCACGCATTTTTCGGTGGAAGAGATTTCGGCGAAGATTCTGGTGGAGAAAGGCGTGGAGCGGCGGTTCAAATAGATTTGTGGCGTCTGTTCTGACGCCTTCGAGCAAGCCCGCGCCCACAGGTTGATCGAGCTCCTCCAGCTGGAATGCGATCGCATGTGGGAGCGGGCTTGCTCGCGAAGAACGATTACACGGTTTCCGTTAATGCCCGCGCCAGAGCCTCGAACCCGCCCAGCAACAATCGGTCATCCCCCACCGCATTGCACACACTCGCTCGAATGAACTGCGGCACCGCCGCATGCCCGACCGCAAAGGCCTCGGCGGTGGCCACCAGATAATTGTTTTCCTTGAGTTCCGCAGCAATCTGCGAGGCCCGCCACAGCTCCGGCACCTCAATCCAGAAGTGCGGGCTATGCGCATCCGCCTTGTAATTGAACCCCGCCAACACCGGTGCGACCAGCGCCTTGCGCCGGCCGATCTCGCTGATCTGCTCATCCAGCAAACGCTCGGCCATGCCGTTGTCGATCCAGCGGCTCGCCAACTCCATCGCCAGCGGATTAGCCATCCAGCAGGTGCCGCGAATGGCCGCACTCAGGCGCCCGATCAGCGCTTGCGGTGCATGCAGATAACCGACCCGCAGACCGGCTGAAACGGCCTTGCTCAGACTGCCGATCAACACCGCGCGCTCGGCGGCGAAATGGCTCAGCGGCAACGGTCGCTGGCGGGCCAGCACCGCATGTGCGTCGTCCTCGAAAATCAGCAGATTGTGTTGGCGACAGATGTCGGCAATCGCTTCGCGCCGCGGCACGGACATGACTGCTGCCGTCGGGTTCTGAATCGTCGGCGTGCAGTACAGCGCCGAGACACGGTGCTGCCGGCAGACGTCGTCCAGCGCTGCCGGCAGCAGCCCTTCGTCATCCATTGCGACACCGATGAGTTTGATCCCCAACTGGCGCGCGACGCTGATCAGGCCTGGATAGGTCAGATGCTCGGTAACCAGCGTATCGCCGGCCTTGAGCACCGCCCATCAAGGCGCACAGCAAGCCATGCTGGCCGCCATTGACGCACAACACCTGATCGGCGTGCGGCTGAAACGCGCCATGACTCAACCAGCGCGCCCCCGCCTGCCGATGCCGCAGCAAACCGCTTTCGACGGTGTAACCGGTCAACTGCTGCAAGCCGCGCGGATCACTGGCGAGGCTGTGCAGGGTCTGGCTCATGAATGCCGCTTCCTGCCCGGGGATCGGCTGATTGCGGCTCATGTCGAAACAGGCGCGCGGCTCATCGCTGACATTGCGAAAGCCCTTGTCCTGCGGCCGCTCCATCCCGCGCTCACGCACATAAGTGCCATCGCCGACCCGGGCCACCACCAGACCGACCCGCTCCAGTTCGCCATAGGCGCGACTGATGGTGCCGATGGTCACGCCCAGGCTATCGGCCAACAGCCGGTGCGGCGGCAATTTCGCTCCCGCCGCAATCACGCCTTCGGCGATGGCCTGCTGCACCGCATCCGCCAGGCGCTTGTACTTTACCCCCACCCCGTTGGCGAGGCCGTCGCGGAGGATTGACACCATGGCAATACTTACTTTGACAGTCATTGTCGCCCCGAATAGCGTGCTGAAAACAGGTTCAATCAGGGATAGCCCCTTTTCAACTACCAGGTCAATGCGGAGCACCAAGCATGTCGACTGCCATCAGCGCACCGTTGAACGCCAGCAAACCGTGGCTCGCCGGATTGCTCACCAGCACGTTTCTGATCGTCTGCCTGAGCTGGGGCACTACGTGGCTGGGGATCAGGATTGCCGTGGAAAGCGTGCCGCCACTGACCGCCGCGGGCCTGCGCTTTGTGATCGCCTTTCCGCTGTTCCTGAGCTTCGCCGCACTGCGCAGGGAACCGCTGTTGTTCCCGCGACAGAGTCGCTGGTTTTTCGTGTTCGTCACGCTGTCGTACTTCAGCCTGCCGTACTACCTGCTCAACTACGGCGAGATGCACGTTTCGTCCGGTCTGACAGCGCTGCTGTTCAGTTGCATGCCGGTATTTATCCTGATTTTTTCCGCGCTGTTTCTGCGCGAGAAAATCCTCCCCACACAGATGCTCGGTATCGCCATCGGTTTCGCCAGTCTGTTCATGATCATTCGCAGCCAGGGCCTGCATCTGGATCAGGCGGAATGGCTCGGCGTACTGGCGATTCTGTGCGCGGCGATCCTGCATGCGCTGTGCTACGTGGTGACCAAAAAGCACGGCAGCGCGATCAGCGTGATCACCTACAACACCCTGCCGATCGGCATCGCCGGGCTGATGTTATTTATTGTCGGCTTGAACGTGGAAGCACCGGTATTCAAGGACGTGACCGCGCGCTCATGGGGCGCTCTGCTGTACCTCGGACTGGTGGCGTCAGTGGGCGGCTTTATCGTGTATTTCATCCTGCTCAAACGCCTCAGCCCGGTGCTGTTGTCGTTCGTGTTCATTATCTTCCCGGTATTCGCCCTGCTCATCGGCGCCTGGTACGAAGGCACGCCGATCTCGCGGGACCTGATGCTGTACTCGGCAATCCTGCTCGCCGGTTTCGCGATCACCAAGCTACCGCTCAAACGCTGAAAGCCCACGACCCGAGGTGAGCACAAGGGCTCACACACCACTCAACTTTGAACATCGGAGGTTCAAATGTCGGTACACACCATGGAAACCCTCAGCCTGTTTAACAGCGAACCCTACCGGCGCGCCTTTGGTGCCCGAGTCATCGCAGTGGTCGATCAGGCCGTCGTGCTGGAACACACCCTTTTCTACCCAACCGGTGGCGGGCAACCGGGTGACACCGGGCATTTCAGTCTGGTGGATGGCACGCGGATCGAAGTCACCGGGACGGTGCGCGATCCCCTGCTGCCGTCGATCATCTGGCATCAGGTGCAGGAGTGCCCGCCGCAGTTGTGTACCGGCGCATTGATCAACGCCAGTCTCGACTGGGAGCGGCGCTATCAGCACATGAAGATGCATACCTGCCTGCATCTGCTCGGTGCGCTGATCAATGCGCCAGTCACCGGGTGCAGCATCAGCGCCGACAAGGGCCGACTGGATTTCGATCTGCCGGAAATGACCCTCGACAAGGACAGCATCACCCGCGACCTCAACACGCTGATCGAACAGGCCTGCACGGTCAATACCCTGTCGATGCCGGCCGCCGAGTACCCCGCCTTGCTGGAGAGGACCGGCAGCAAGACGGTCAAGCCGCCCGTCATTCAGGGTGACTTGCGCATGGTCGAGGTCAGCGGCGTCGACATCCAGCCCTGTGGCGGCACCCATGTGCACAACACCCGGGAAATCGGCCGGGTGTATTGCGAAAAAATCGAGAAGAAAAGCCGCAACAATCGCCGGGTAATCCTGCGTTTCGCGTAGGCGGACGGGCATTTACCGGATGAAAGTTTCTTCACTCAAAACAGACACGGTCTTTACGTCTTTGTAACATCTGGAAATATACAATCCGCGCAAGCAGCGCATCCGGTTCCCAAACCGGATGCGCCAGCCCTCCTGGCCTGATGAATTCAGCGGGCCCGCAACATTCACCTCCCACTTGAACCTGAAGAACGAGCATCCGCTCACTCGGTGGGTCGTGCAGACAGAAGCTACGCTCAGACTGCCGCGCCCCCTTGGACACCGCTGGAATCACTGCGTATGAAGAAAGTGTTCCGTCACTACATCCCGGCCACGACCCGGCGCTTGCTGCCCAATCGCTGGGACCTGATCGCCATGCCGCTGGTGATCGGCTTCTTGCTGTTTTTCTCGATCACCGCCCGGGAAACCTGGGCGCCAATCGCCACCTTGCAGAGCGAAGTGATTTCCCTCGATCCGGGCAACCTGCCGGAATACGCCATGCGGACCACCCTGCGCATGCTCGCGGCGATGGTCGCGGCGCTGGTGTTCACCCTGCTTTACGGCACCCTGGCCGCGAAAAGCCGTCGCGCCGAAAAACTGCTGGTGCCGGTGCTGGACATCCTGCAATCGGTGCCGGTGCTGGGCTACATCTCGTTCACCGTGACCTTCTTTTTGCTGATGTTTCCCGGCCGGGTACTCGGGGCGGAATTCGCTGCGATCTTTGCGATTTTCACCAGTCAGGCGTGGAACATGACCTTCAGCTTCTATCAGTCGCTGCGCATGCTGCCGCGGGATCTGGTGGAGGTGTCGACCAACCTGCAACTGTCCGGCTGGCAGAGTTTCTGGAAACTCGACGTGCCTTTCGCCATGCCCGGGCTGGTGTGGAACATGATGATGAGCATGTCCGGCGGCTGGTTCTTCGTGGTGGCGTCGGAAGCAATCACGGTGGGGGACCAGACCATCACCCTGCCGGGTATCGGCTCGTATCTGGCCATGGCCATCGCGCAGAAAGACCTGCACGCGGTGGGTTACGTGATCCTGACGATGATCGTGGTGATCCTGATCTACGACCAGTTCCTGTTCCGCCCGCTGGTGGCCCGGGCCGACAAGTTCCGCATGGAAAACACCGCCTCGCAGACCGCCGCGCCCGAATCCTGGGTACTGAACCTGATCCAGCGCACCCGCTTGATCCAGCGCCTGCTGCGCCCGTTCAGCCGCGCCATCAGCCGGCTGGGCAACATGCGCTTGAACCTGCCGCGCGCGGCGCGCCACACCCTCAGCGCGGACAACCCGAGCAGAGCGAAAATGATCGACTGGATCTGGGGCACATTGATCGCGCTGCTCACGGCTTATGCGCTTTATCACATCGTCCTGTATGTCGGCACAGAAGTGACGCTCGCCGAGGTCGGCCATGTATTGCTGCTGGGGTTCTTCACCTTGCTGCGAGTGGCCGGTCTGATTCTCATTGCTTCGCTGATCTGGGTGCCGCTGGGAGTGATGATCGGCCTGCGTCCGGCGCTGGCGGAAAAGATCCAGCCGCTGGCGCAGTTCCTCGCGGCATTTCCGGCGAACTTGCTGTTCCCGGTATTCGTCATCGTGATCCTGCGCTACCAGTTGAACCCGGACATCTGGCTCAGCCCGCTGATCGTGCTCGGCACGCAGTGGTACATCCTGTTCAACGTGATCGCCGGAGCCAGCGCCTTCCCCAATGACTACAAAGAGGCCGCCGCCAACTTCCGCATTCGCGGCTGGTTGTGGTGGCGCAAAGTCATGCTGCCGGGCATTTTCCCGTACTACGTGACCGGCGCCATTACCGCCTCGGGCGGTGCGTGGAACGCCAGCATCGTTTCCGAATTCGTCTCCTGGGGGCAGGACAAAGTCGTTGCCCACGGTCTCGGGGCCTATATCGCCCAGACCACCGCCGCCGGAGATTTTCCGAAAATCACCCTCGGCGTGGTGGTCATGGCGATCTTTGTCGTGGCCTTCAATCGTCTGGTCTGGCGACCGATGTACGCCGTGGCCGAAAACAAACTGCGCCTGAACTGATGGGACTCGCTGCGATGAATACCTATACCGGACAAACCGCCGCCAGCCCCGAAATCTACTCGCTCAGCGATGTGAACCGGGTGTTTGGCAAGGGCAAGGAAGAACTGCAAGTGCTCAGCGGGGTCGATCTGACCCTGCGCGAAGGCGAGATCGTCGGCATGCTCGGCCGCTCCGGCTCCGGCAAATCCACCTTGCTGCGGATCATTGCCGGCCTGATCGAACCGTCATCGGGCGATGTCCTGTACAACGGCCAGCCGCTGCACGGCCCGGCCGAAGGTGTGGCGATGGTGTTCCAGACCTTCGCCCTGTTCCCGTGGCTGACGGTGCTGGAAAACGTCGAGGCCGGCCTGCAAGCCTTGCAGGTCGAACGCAAGGCTGCGCGTAAACGGGCGCTGGCGGCGATCGACCTGATCGGCCTCGACGGTTTCGAAAACGCCTACCCGCGCGAGTTGTCCGGCGGCATGCGCCAGCGCGTGGGCTTCGCGCGTGCGCTGGTGGTCAACCCGACCCTGTTGCTGATGGACGAACCCTTTTCGGCACTGGACGTACTGACCGCCGAAACCCTGCGCACGGATCTGCTGGACCTGTGGAGCGGCAAGCAACTGCCGATCAAATCGATCCTGATCGTCACCCACAACATCGAAGAAGCGGTGCTGATGTGCGACCGCATTCTGGTGTTGTCGTCCAACCCGGGACGGGTGGTGGCGGAAATCAAAGTGCCGTTCGCCCATCCACGCAACCGCCTGGATCCGGCTTTCCGGCAGATGGTCGACGACATTTACGCGCAGATGACTGACCGGCGCAGCGCCGATGCCAGCGCCGGCAAACCCGAGCTGAAAATGAGCAGTCCGCTGCCTGAGGTCTCGACCAACCTGATGGCCGGTCTGATCGAAACCATCGCCGCCGAACCCTACAACGGCCACGCCGGCCTGCCCACCGTGGCCGAACGGCGTCTGCTGGAAGTCGATGACCTGTTCCCCGTGGCCGAGATGATCGAGCACCTCGGTTTCGCTGAACTCAAAGGCGCCGACATCACCCTGACCGACGCCGGCAAACTGTTCGCCGACTACGGCACCCAGGAGCGCAAAACCCTGTTTGCCGAGCACCTGATTCGCCACGTGCCGCTGGCCGCGCGCATCCGTCAGGTACTGCTGGAGCGCAATGGTCACCGCGCGCCACGGGTACGTTTCGAGCAGGAACTGCAGGACTCGCTGACCGAAGCGTTCGTCGAGAGAACCCTGGAAGTGGTGATCGCCTGGGGTCGTTATGCGGAGATTTTCTCCTACGACGACCACACCGAAACCTTCAGCCTGGAGGATGTCGAGGGCAGCCTGTAGCCCGCGACACCTCTGGCGTTGGCCTAGATCACGAACAGGTCGACGAAGCGATTGACCGGCGTGGCTTCGAGCGCTTGCTGATCCTTGCACAGGGTGAAGATCTCGTTGCTGCGCTGGCCGGTGAAACGCGTCGCCAGGTTGGCCTTGAACTTGTCCTCCAGCAACGGGATGCCCTCGGCGCGGCGGCGACGGTGGCCGATCGGGTATTCCACCACCACGTTCTCGGTGCTCGATCCGTCCTTGAAAAACACCTGCACCGCGTTGGCAATCGAGCGCTTGTCGGCCTCCAGATACTCGCGGGTGAAACGCGGGTCTTCGACGATGACCATCTTCTCGCGCAGCACATCGATGATCGGGTGCGCGGCGTGGAAATCGTCCTCGTATTGCTCGGCCAGCAGATTGCCGAATGCCAGCGGCACGGCGGTCATGTATTGGAGGCAGTGGTCGCGGTCGGCGGCGTTGGCCAGCGGCCCGACCTTGGAGATGATGCGAATCGCCGACTCATGGGTGGTGATGACGATGCGGTCGATTTCATGCAAGCGGTTGCGCACCAACGGATGCAAGGTCACCGCTGCTTCGCAGGCCGTTTGCGCATGGAATTCGGCGGGGAAGCTGATCTTGAACAGCACGTTTTCCATCACGTAACTGCCGTAGGGCCGCGAGAAACTGAAGGCACGTTTGCCTTCGGGCTTGAGCGCCAGATCGTTATTGGTATGGCTGAACGATACGTCGTAGAAGCCCCACTGCCTGGCCGTCAACACCCCGGGAATACCCATCTCGCCACGCAGGGCAATGTCGGCCAGACGCACTCCGCGGCTGGTCGCATCACCCGCCGCCCAGGATTTACGCGATCCGGCGTTCGGCGCATGGCGATAGGTGCGCAGCGCCTGACCATCGGCGAAGGCATGGGACAACGCCGACAGCAGTTGCTCGCGATTGCCCCCCCTCAGTTTGGCGGTGACGGCGGTCGAAGCGACTTTCACCAGCAGCACGTGGTCTAGGCCGACGCGGTTGAACGAGTTTTCCAGAGCGATCACGCCTTGAATTTCGTGGGCCATGATCATCGCTTCAAGTACATCGCGAATCGTCAGCGGCTTCTCACCATTGGCAACGCGCTTTTGCGACAGGTGATCGGCCACCGCGAGAATTCCGCCGAGGTTGTCCGACGGATGCCCCCACTCGGCGGCGAGCCAGGTGTCGTTGTAATCGAGCCAGCGCACGACGCAGCCGATGTCCCACGCGGCTTTCACCGGGTCGAGGCGATAGGAAGTGCCCGGCACCCGCGCCCCGAACGGCACGACGGTGCCCTCGACGATGGGGCCAAGGTGCTTGGTGCATTCGGGAAAACGCAACGCCAGCAGGCCACAGCCGAGGGTATCCATCAGGCAGTTGCGGGCGGTGTCGAGGGCTTCGGCAGATTCGACGTTGAAGGTGAGGACGTAATCGGCGATGTCCTGCAGGACACGGTCGTAGTCGGGGCGGTTGTTCTGGTCGACGTTGGCGCTCATTGCGGTTCTCCTGGTGGGGAATGATGAGTGGGGTGGTCTTCCTCAGGGGCTGGTTGGTTTTTTGTTCAGAGCAGATCGTGGTGTCTGCTTTGTGATGTTTCGTCAGTGGATTGTTTCCCTCACCCTAGCCCTCTCCCGGAGGGAGAGGGAACCGACCGGGTGATATTCAACACATACGTCGACCTGAAAGCTCTTCCGTGAATCCATAATCGCCAAGATGCTTCAGGTCGCAGGACATCCAATTACAACTCGGTCTGCTCCCTCTCCCTCCGGGAGAGGCTAGGGTGATATTCAACACATACGTCGACCTGAAAGCTCTCCCGTGAATCCATAATCGCCAAGATGCTTCAGGTCGCAGGACATCCAATTACAACTCGGTCTGCTCCCTCTCCCTCCGGGAGAGGGCTAGGGTGATATTCAACACATACGTCGACCTGAAAGCTCTCCCGTGAATCCATAATCGCCAAGATGCTTCAGGTCGCAGGACATCCAATTACAACTCGGTCTGCTCCCTCTCCCTCCGGGAGAGGGCTGGGGTGAGGGCATCGATACTGGATCAGAAAGAGTCGCCAGGGATACGGACGAAACCTTCCATGAGGACGCGCGCACTGCGGCTCATGATGGCCTTTTTCACGACCCACTCACCGTTTTCCAGACTGGCCTCGGCGCCTACGCGCAGCGTCCCGGACGGATGGCCGAAGCGCACCGCGTTGCGCTCGACACCGCCCGCCGCGAGATTCACCAAAGTCCCGGAAATCGCCGCCGCCGTGCCGATTGCCACCGCCGCCGTGCCCATCATCGCGTGGTGCAATTTGCCCATCGACAACGCACGCACCAGCAAATCCACATCAGCGGCAGCGATCGCCTTGCCGCTGGACGCGATGTAATCCGCAGGCTTGGCGACGAACGCGACTTTCGGCGTGTGCTGTCGCTTGGCCGCTTCGTCCAGATTCGAAATCAGCCCCATGCGCAATGCACCGTAGGCGCGGATGGTTTCGAACATCTGCAGGGCTTTCGGGTCGCTGTTGATCGCGCTTTGCAGCTCGGTGCCGGTGTAGCCGATGTCTGCGGCGTTGACGAAAATCGTCGGAATCCCGGCGTTGATCATGGTCGCCTGGAACGTGCCGACACCCGGCACTTCCAGCTCGTCGATCAGGTTACCGGTGGGGAACATCGAACCGCCGCCGCCCTCTTCTTCCGCTGCCGGGTCCATGAACTCCAGTTGCACTTCGGCGGCCGGAAAGGTCACGCCGTCGAGTTCGAAATCACCGGTTTCCTGCACCTCGCCGTTGGTGATCGGCACGTGGGCGATGATGGTCTTGCCGATGTTGGCCTGCCACACGCGCACCACCGCCACGCCGTTGTGCGGAATGCGGCGGGCCTCCACCAGACCGTTGCTGATGGCGAACGAACCGACCGCTGCCGAGAGGTTGCCGCAATTGCCGCTCCAGTCCACGAACGGCTTGTCGATGGAGACCTGACCGAACAGGTAATCGACGTCGTGATCGGCCTTGCTGCTTTTCGACAGGATCACGGTTTTGCTGGTGCTCGACGTGGCACCACCCATGCCGTCGATCTGCTTGTCGTACGGGTCGGGGCTGCCGATCACCCGCAGCAGCAAGGCATCGCGGGCGGGGCCGGGAACCTGCGCGGCTTCGGGCAGATCCTTGAGGCTGAAGAACACGCCTTTGCTGGTGCCGCCGCGCATGTATGTGGCGGGGATTTTGATCTGCGGTGCGAAATGAGCTGCGTGAGCCATGGTGCTCCTTATCCGCAAACGCGGGTCAACCGACCCGCGCTCGCACTACGTGATTTAAACGGCAACAGCCGACTCTTCGAGGAAGTCCTGGGCGAAGCGCTGCAACACGCCGCCGGCCTCGTAGATCGACACTTCTTCAGCGGTGTCGAGGCGGCAGGTCACCGGCACTTCAACGCGCTCGCCGTTCTTGCGGTGGATCACCAGCGTCAGGTCGGCGCGCGGGGTGCGGGCGCCGATCACGTCGTAGGTTTCGCTGCCGTCGATGGCCAGCGTGTGACGGTCGGTGCCCGGTTTGAACTCCAGCGGCAATACGCCCATGCCCACCAGATTGGTGCGGTGGATACGCTCGAAACCTTCGGCGACGATCGCTTCGACACCCGCCAGCCGCACGCCCTTCGCCGCCCAGTCGCGGGACGAACCCTGACCGTAGTCGGCACCGGCAATGATGATCAGCGGCTGCTTGCGCTCCATGTAGGTTTCGATGGCTTCCCACATGCGCATCACCTTGCCTTCCGGCTCGACGCGGGCCAGCGAACCCTGTTTGACCTTGCCGTTTTCCTGAACCATTTCGTTGAACAGTTTCGGGTTGGCGAAGGTCGCGCGTTGCGCGGTCAAGTGGTCGCCACGGTGCGTGGCGTACGAGTTGAAGTCTTCTTCCGGCAGACCCATTTTCGCCAGGTATTCGCCGGCGGCGCTGTCGAGCATGATCGCGTTCGAGGGCGACAGGTGATCGGTGGTGATGTTGTCCGGCAGCACCGCCAGCGGGCGCATGCCCTTCAGCGGCCGCGCGCCGGCCAGCGCACCTTCCCAGTACGGCGGACGGCGGATGTAGGTGCTCATCTCGCGCCAGTCGTACAGCGGCGTGACTTTCGGGCCGGTGTCTTCGTGAATGGCGAACATCGGAATGTAGACCTGCCGGAACTGCTCCGGCTTCACCGACGACTTCACCACCGCGTCGATTTCTTCGTCGCTCGGCCAGATGTCTTTCAGGCGGATTTCCTTGCCGTCGACCACGCCCAGCACATCTTTCTCGATGTCGAAACGGATGGTCCCGGCGATGGCGTACGCGACCACCAGCGGCGGCGAGGCGAGGAACGCCTGCTTGGCGTACGGGTGGATGCGGCCGTCGAAGTTACGGTTGCCGGAAAGCACGGCCGTCGCATACAGATCGCGGTCGATGATCTCTTGCTGGATCACCGGATCGAGGGCGCCGGACATGCCGTTGCAGGTGGTGCAGGCAAACGCGACGACGCCGAAACCAAGTTGCTCCAGCTCGGTGGTCAGCCCCCCTTCATCGAGGTACAGCGCCACGGTTTTTGAACCCGGTGCCAGCGAGGATTTGACCCACGGCTTGCGGGTCAGGCCAAGCTTGTTGGCATTACGCGCCAAGAGGCCGGCGGCGATCACGTTGCGCGGGTTGCTGGTGTTGGTGCAGCTGGTGATGGCGGCGATGATCACCGCGCCGTCGGGCATTTGCCCCGGCACGTCATCCCACTGCCCGGAGATACCTTTGGCCGCCAGATCCGCTACCGCCACACGGGCGTGCGGATTGCTCGGGCCGGCCATGTTGCGCACCACCGACGACAGATCGAAAGTCAGGCCACGCTCGTATTGCGCGCCTTTCAGGCTGTCGGCCCACAGGCCGTTGAGTTTGGCGTACTGCTCGACCAGTTGCACTTGCTGGTCTTCGCGACCGGTGAGTTTCAGGTAGTCGATGGTCTGCTGGTCGATGTAGAACATCGCTGCGGTGGCGCCGTATTCCGGGGCCATGTTGGAGATGGTTGCGCGGTCGCCGAGGGTCAGCGCGGACGCGCCTTCGCCAAAGAACTCCAGCCAGGCGCCGACGACTTTCTGTTTGCGCAGGTATTCGGTCAGCGCCAGCACCATGTCGGTGGCGGTGATGCCGGGTTGCAGCTTGCCGGTCAGTTCGACGCCGACGCTCTCCGGCAGGCGCATCCACGAGGCGCGACCGAGCATCACGCTCTCGGCTTCGAGGCCACCGACGCCGATGGCGATCACGCCCAGCGCATCGACGTGCGGGGTGTGGCTGTCGGTGCCGACACAGGTGTCGGGGAACGCCACACCGTCGCGCACCTGGATCACCGGAGACATTTTCTCCAGGTTGATCTGGTGCATGATGCCGTTGCCCGGCGGGATCACGTCGACGTTTTTGAAGGCCTTTTTGGTCCAGTTGATGAAGTGGAAACGGTCTTCGTTGCGCCGGTCTTCGATGGCGCGGTTCTTCTCGAACGCCTGCTTGTCGAAACCGCCCGCTTCCACCGCCAGCGAGTGGTCGACGATCAGTTGCGTCGGCACCACCGGGTTGACCTGCGCCGGGTCACCGCCCTGCAGGGCGATCGCGTCACGCAGGCCGGCGAGGTCGACCAGTGCGGTCTGGCCGAGAATGTCGTGGCACACCACGCGTGCCGGGAACCACGGGAAGTCGAGGTCGCGTTTGCGCTCGATCAGTTGTTTCAGCGAATCGCTGAGCGTGGCCGGGTCGCAGCGACGCACGAGGTTTTCCGCCAGCACGCGGGAGGTGTACGGCAGGGTGTCGTAGCTGCCGGGCTGAATCGCCTCGACCGCCGCACGGACGTCGAAATAATCCAGGGAACTGCCGGGCAGGTTTTTGCGGAATGCTGTGTTCATCGGGTCAGGACTCGGGTCACGGTAGTTTCAAAGGGTGGGCAGACGCCCGACTCAAGATTCACACCGTCCCTTGTAGGAGTGAGCCTGCTCGCGATAGCGGTAGATCAGTCGACATCAATGGTGAATGTCAGTCCGTCATCGCGAGCAGGCTCACTCCTACAGGGATTTGTGGTGGCTTCAAGGATCGGGTCAGCTCACCATTCAGCGACGTTCGATTGGCACGAACTTGCGCTGCTCAACGCCGATGTACTCGGCGCTTGGACGGATGATGCGGTTGTTGGCGCGCTGTTCGAACACGTGCGCGGCCCAGCCGGTCAGGCGCGAGCAGACGAAGATCGGCGTGAACAGCTTGGTCGGGATGCCCATGAAGTGGTACGCCGAGGCATGGTAGAAGTCGGCGTTGGGGAACAGTTTTTTCTGCTCCCACATGGTCTTGTCGATGGCTTCGGAGACCGGGAACAGCACCTTGTCACCGACTTCGTCGGCGAGTTTTTTCGACCAGCCCTTGATCACCTCGTTACGCGGATCGCTGTCCTTATAGATCGCGTGGCCGAAGCCCATGATCTTGTCCTTGCGCTCGAGCATGCCGAGGGTGCCTTTGATCGCCTCTTGCGGCGACGAGAAGCGCTCGATCATTTCCATTGCCGCCTCGTTGGCGCCGCCATGCAGCGGGCCACGCAGCGAACCGATAGCCGCCGTGACGCAGGAATACAGGTCGGACAGGGTCGATGCGCAAACGCGAGCGGTAAACGTCGAGGCGTTGAATTCGTGCTCGGCGTAAAGGATCAGCGACACGTTCATCACTTTGACGTGCAGTTCGCTCGGCTTCTTGTCGTGCAGCAGGTGCAGGAAGTGGCCGCCAATCGTAGGTTCGTCGCTGACGCAGTTGATGCGCTTGCCGTCGTGGCTGAAGCGATACCAGTAGCACATGATCGCCGGGAATGCGGCCAGCAGACGGTCAGTCTTGTCGCGCTGTTCGGAGAAGTCTTTCTCCGGCTCGAGGTTGCCGAGGAACGAGCAACCGGTGCGCATCACGTCCATCGGATGGGCGTCAGCGGGGATGCGTTCGAGCACTTCTTTCAGTGCTTGCGGCAGGTCGCGCAGCTTGCTCAGCTTTTGCTGGTAGGCGTCAAGTTGTGCCTGGGTCGGCAGCTCACCGTACAGCAGCAGGTAAGCCACTTCTTCGAACTGCGCGTCTGCTGCCAGTTCACGCACGTCGTAGCCGCGATAGGTCAGCCCGGCACCGGCCTGGCCCACGGTGGACAGTGCGGTTTGCCCGGCAACCTGGCCACGGAGCCCGGCGCCACTGAGTACTTTTGCTTCGGCCATTGCTGTCTCCAATCTTCTTGAATTTGTAGGGGAAACGTGTGGGAGCGGGCTTGCTCGCGAAAGCGCTGGATCAGTCGACATCAATGTTGGATATCAGTCCGTCTTCGCGAGCAAGCCCGCTCCCACAGGGTTTAATTCAGCCTTTCTTCTGTGCAAACAACGCATCGAGCTTCTGCTCGAACGTGTGGTAATCGATGCGATCGTAAAGCTCCATGCGCGTCTGCATGGTGTCGATGACATTCTGCTGGGTGCCGTCGCGGCGGATCGCGGTGTAGACGTTTTCCGCTGCCTTGTTCATCGCGCGGAACGCCGACAACGGGTACAGCACCAGCGACACATCCGCCCCTGCAAGCTGCTCGGTGGTGTACAGCGGTGTCGAGCCGAACTCGGTGATGTTGGCGAGGATCGGCGCCTTTACCCGGTTGGCGAACAGCTTGTACATCTCCAGCTCGGTGATGGCTTCCGGGAAGATCATGTCGGCGCCGGCCTCGATGCACGCCGCGGCGCGATCCAGTGCCGACTCCAGACCTTCCACCGCCAGCGCGTCAGTACGCGCCATGATCACGAAGCTGTCGTCGGTACGGGCATCGACGGCGGCTTTGATGCGGTCGACCATTTCCTGCTGGCTGACGATTTCCTTGTTCGGACGGTGGCCGCAACGCTTGGCGCCGACCTGGTCCTCGATGTGAATCGCCGCCGCGCCGAACTTGATCATCGACTTCACGGTGCGCGCCACGTTGAACGCCGACGAGCCGAAACCGGTGTCGACGTCCACCAGCAGCGGCAGGTCGCAGACGTCAGTGATGCGCCGCACGTCGGTCAGCACGTCATCCAGGCCGGTGATGCCCAGGTCCGGCACGCCGAGCGAGCCTGCGGCCACCCCGCCACCGGACAGGTAGATCGCCTTGAAACCGGCACGCTTGGCCAGCAGCGCGTGGTTGGCGTTGATCGCGCCGACCACCTGCAATGGATGCTCGCTGGCGACCGCATCGCGGAAACGCTGGCCTGGAGTGTTCTGCTTGGAACTCATGACTCACCTCGTTCAGTGGCTGTCTTATTGTCGGCGCCGTCCTGGTAATGACGGGCGATGTTGCGTTTCGAGGCGCCGATGTGACGGCGCATCAACAATTCCGCGAGTTCACCGTCACGGTCGGCGATGGCATCGAGAATCCGGTGGTGTTCGGCGAAGGCCTGACGCGGGCGGTTGGGCGTGGTGGAAAACTGGATGCGGTACATGCGCACCAGTTGGTACAGCTCGCCGCAAAGCATTTGCGTCAGCGTGCGATTGCCGCTGCCCTGGATGATCCGGTAGTGAAAGTCGAAATCGCCTTCCTGCTGGTAATAGCCGACGCCAGCCTGGAACGCCGCGTCGCGCTCGTGGGTTTCCAGCACCCGGCGCAGTTCGTCGATTTCTTCGACGCTCATGCGCTCGGCCGCCAGCCGGCAGGCCATGCCTTCAAGGGATTCGCGGATTTCGTAGAGTTCGAGCAATTCGGCGTGGCTGAGCGACACCACCCGCGCGCCGACATGCGGTACGCGCACCAACAGTCGCTGACCTTCAAGCCGATGAATGGCCTCGCGCAGCGGCCCGCGACTGATGCCATAAGTGCGCGCCAGCTCGGGTTCGGAGATCTTGCTGCCTGGGGCGATCTCGCCTTTGACGATGGCCGCCTGGATGCGCCGGAAGACGTTTTCCGAGAGCGTCTCGGAATCCTCGCCGCTGATGACCGGGGGATCGAGTTGATCCAGCATGATTGTCGACACCTTTAAATCCAATGCGGCAAAAACTAGCCAATTCGCCCACATCAGTCAAA
This sequence comes from Pseudomonas sp. S150, assembly GCF_004526365.1. NCBI lineage: Bacteria > Pseudomonadati > Pseudomonadota > Gammaproteobacteria > Pseudomonadales > Pseudomonadaceae > Pseudomonas > Pseudomonas sp. S150. The sequence continues at coordinate 2,569,356 of NZ_CP038207.1, read as the reverse complement.
GGATAAATACACATTGTCGACAATCGTCTAATAACCCTCCTTGGCTACCCCAAGGGTTATAGACCGGTGCGGGCGCTGGCGCCATAAAACCACCGTGCTAGAATGCCGCCCGCATTTGCTGGCCATTTGTACGGCTTGTCATAAAAAGCTGATAGGCACACGAAGGAACTTGCGCAGTATTGCCAGGCACCTGAACCGAAAACGGAACGCTGCGCACCAGGATTTATGAGACTCAAGCCCTTCCCCACATTTTTTGCGCTGTTTTGCCTGCCCGGCCTCGCCGCGGCGGGGGAAAAAACCGTGTACGGCCTCAACGAATACGCATCGCTTGACGGCATCAATCTGCAAGTCGCGGCCAAACTCGACACTGGCGCCAAGACCGCCTCACTGAGTGCCCGCGACATCAAACGCTTCAAACGCAACGGCGAGTCCTGGGTGCGTTTCTACCTGGCGATCGACGCGGCGCATTCGCACCCGATCGAGCGGCCGCTGGCCCGGGTCAGCAAGATCAAACGCCGCGCCGGCGACTACGACCCGGAAGAAGGTAAAAAGTACACCGCGCGCCCGGTGATCGAGCTGGATATCTGCATGGGCACGGCGTTGCGCAGCATCGAAGTGAACCTGACCGACCGAAGTGCGTTCCAATACCCGCTTTTGATCGGCTCCGAAGCGCTGAAACGCTTCGACGCGCTGGTCGACCCCAGTCTTAAATACGCTGCCGGCAAACCTGCCTGCACCATCGCCGCTCATACCGCCGAGTAATTTCCATGCGTTCTCTAACCTTCCACCTGAAAATCCTGATCACCATTCTGGTGCTCCTGGGCGTTTCGGTTACGGCCTATCAGATTTTCGTGCTCGGCATCCCGGTGACCGAAGACGCTACCGACGACTTGTGGAACATCGACGCCAAAGTCGAGTTCGTCGCCAGCACCAAGGACCCGGTGAAGGTCCAGATGTTCGTGCCGCCCCTGAGCCGCGATTACGTCAGCCTCAACGAAAGCTTTATCTCCAATAATTACGGCGTGGCGGTCAACCGTGTCGACGGCAACCGCAAGGTCACCTGGTCGGCGCGCCGGGCCAAGGGCAACCAGACCCTTTATTACCGTCTGGTGCTGACCAAGCGCTACACCGCGGAAAAATCCAAGATCAAAGGCCCGACCTTCCGCGACAGCATCGCCATCGAAGGCCCGGAAAAAATCGCCGCCGAAGCCCTGCTCGCGCCGATCCGCCAGCACTCGGCCGACGTCGAAACCTTCATCGGCGAAGCGATCAAACGCGTCAACAACGCCAACGATGACAACGTCAAACTGCTGCTGGCCGGCGACCCGTCGACGCCGCATAAGGCGAAGATCGTCGAACTGCTGCTGTCGATCGCTCACGTGCCGGTGGAAAAAGTCCACACCATCCGCCTCGTCGCCGATCAACCGCAAACCCCGGAACTGTGGCTGCGCAGTTTCAACGGCAACGACTGGCTGTACTTCAACCCGGAAACCGGCGAACAAGGCCTGCCGACCGACCGCCTGCTGTGGTGGACCGGTGATGAAAACCTGATCACCATCGAGGGCGCGAAGAAAGCCAACGTGACCTTCAGCCTGAACAACAGCGAGATGAACGCGATTCGTCTGGCCAAGCTGACCGACGAAAACACCGACGCCAACTTCCTCGAATACTCGCTGTACGGCCTGCCGCTGCAGACCCAGCAAACGTTCATGATCATGGTGATGATCCCGATCGGCGTGCTGGTGATCCTGATCCTGCGCAACCTGATCGGCCTGCAGACCCTCGGCACCTTTACCCCGGTGCTGATCGCCCTGGCCTTCCGCGAAACGCAACTGGGCTTCGGCATCCTGCTATTTACCGTGATCACGGCGCTGGGCCTGTCATTACGCTCGTATCTGGAACATTTGAAGCTGCAGATGCTGCCGCGCCTGTCGGTGGTGTTGACCTTTGTGGTGGTGCTGATTGCCGCCATCAGTCTGTTCAGCCATAAACTCGGCCTGGAGCGCGGTTTGTCGGTGGCGCTGTTCCCGATGGTGATTCTGACCATGACCATCGAACGCCTGTCGATCACCTGGGAAGAACGCGGCGCCAGCCATGCCATGAAAGTGGCGATCGGCACCCTGTTCGCCGCCTCGCTGGCACACCTGATCATGACCGTGCCGGAGCTGGTGTACTTCGTGTTCACCTTCCCGGCGATCCTGCTGATTCTGGTCGGCTTCATGCTGGCGATGGGTCGCTATCGCGGCTACCGCCTGACCGAACTGGTGCGCTTCAAGGCTTTCCTGAAGAAGGCTGACGCCTGATGTTCGGTTTCTGGAAGACCTGGAAGGCGCTGGAGGCGCGGGGCATCATGGGCATCAATCGGCGTAACGCCGACTACGTGCTCAAATACAACAAGCGCAGCCTGTACCCGATCGTCGATGACAAGATCATCACCAAGGAGCGCGCCATCGCTGCCGGCATTCACGTGCCGGAGCTGTACGGCGTGATCTCCACGGAGAAGGAAATCGACAAGCTCGACGCGATCATCGGCGGGCACAACGACTTCGTGATCAAGCCCGCCCAGGGCGCCGGCGGTGACGGCATCATCGTCATCGCCGACCGCTTCGAGGGCCGCTATCGCACGGTCTCGGGCAAGATCCTTGCCCATGAAGAACTCGAACACCACATCTCGAGCATCCTCACCGGCCTGTATTCGCTGGGCGGTCACCGCGACCGCGCACTGATCGAATACCGGGTGACTCCGGACCAGATCTTCAAGAGCATCAGCTACGAAGGCGTGCCGGACATCCGCATCATCGTGCTGATGGGCTATCCGGTGATGGCCATGCTGCGCCTGCCGACCCGTCAGTCCGGCGGCAAGGCCAACCTGCACCAGGGCGCCATCGGCGTCGGTGTCGATCTCGCCACCGGCCTGACCCTGCGCGGCACCTGGCTGAACAACATCATCAACAAACACCCCGACACCACCAACGCGGTGGACGGCGTGCAACTGCCCTACTGGGACGGCTTCATGAAGCTCGCGGCTGGCTGTTATGAGCTTTGCGGGCTGGGTTACATCGGTGTGGACATGGTGCTGGACCAGGAGAAAGGTCCGCTGATTCTCGAGCTGAATGCGCGGCCGGGGCTGAATATCCAGATTGCCAACGATTGCGGGCTGACCCAGCGTACGCACGCGGTCGAGGCGCATCTGGAAGAGCTGAAGGCGCGTGGGGTGACGGAGTCAGTTGAAGAACGGGTGGCGTTTACTCAGGAGATGTTTGGGCATATTCCGGCGGTCGAGGGCTGAAGCTGAAAAGCTGAAGAGCCCCTCACCCTAGCCCTCTCCCGGAGGGAGAGGGGACTGACCGTGTTGGATGCTCGAAGTACATCGACCTGCAAGTTCGAGTCGAACTCAGAACTTGAAAAGCATGAAGATCCGCCCCCTTTCCCCCTCGCCCCCTTGGGGGAGAGGGCTGGGGTGAGGGGGTAGCTTTTGATTTTGATCTGGCAGCCGAGAGGACTACAATCCCCACCCCGCCTCGATGGCCGATCTGCCCCGCCCATGTTGACCTGTTCCGTACACCCGCTGCCCTACCGCGCCAACCCCGCCGACTACTTCGCGGCCATCCGCCATGCACCCGGCGCCGTGCTGCTCGACAGCGGCCGGCCGAGCGCCGACCGTGGCCGTTATGATCTGCTCAGCGCCTGGCCGCTGGAACAACTGGCGGTGTTGCCCGACGAAAGCGGCAGCGTTTTCCTGCAACGCCTGCGCGATAATCTGAGCCGTCTGGGCGAGGCGCAGTTGCCTGGCGAATATGACCTGCCATTCGCCGGCGGCCTGATCGGCTACCTGAGCTACGACTTTGGCCGGCATCTGGAACACCTGCCGAGCCAGGCCCGGGATGATCTGCAATTGCCCGACGCGCGGTTCGGCCTGTACGACTGGGCGCTGATCAGCGATCACCAGACCGCCACCAGCCAACTGGTGTTTCACCCGTCACTGGCCGACAGCGAGCGGCAACGGCTGATCGCGCTGTTCAGCCAACCGACTTCAGCGCCGCTGACGCCGTTCAAGCTGGACACGCCGATGACCGCCGATCTGTCGGCCGATGACTATCGCCAGGCGCTGGAACGCATTCATCAATACATCCAGGCCGGCGACTGCTATCAGGTCAACTTCGCCCAGCGTTTCCGCGCACCGTGTCAGGGCGATCCGTGGCTGGCCTATTGCGCGTTGCGCGAGGCCTGCCCGACGCCGTTTTCCGGTTTCCAGAGCCTGCCCGACGGCGACGCGGTGTTGAGCCTGTCGCCGGAGCGCTTCGTCAAAGTCAGCCAGCGCCAGGTGGAAACCCGCCCGATCAAGGGCACCCGCCCGCGTGGACTGACGCCGGCCGAAGACGCCGCCAACGCCGCCGAACTGCTGGCCAGCCCCAAGGATCGCGCGGAAAACCTGATGATCGTCGACCTGCTGCGCAACGACCTCGGCCGTACCTGCCGCATCGGCTCGGTGCGGGTGCCGGAGCTGTTCAGCCTGGAAAGCTATCCCAACGTGCATCACCTGGTCAGCAGCGTGACCGGTGAACTGGCCGAGGATCGCGATGCGCTGGATCTGATTGCCGGCAGTTTCCCCGGCGGCTCGATCACCGGCGCACCGAAGATCCGTGCGATGCAGATCATCGATGAACTGGAACCGACCCGGCGCGGTTTGTATTGCGGTTCGTTGCTGTACCTGGACGTACGCGGCGAGATGGACAGCTCCATCGCGATTCGCAGTCTGTTGGTCAAGGATGGGCAGGTGTGCTGCTGGGGTGGTGGCGGGATCGTGGCCGATTCGGACTGGCAGGCGGAGTATCAGGAGTCGATTACCAAGGTCAGAATCCTCCTCGATACCCTGCAAAACCTATAACTTTTTGTGGCGAGGGAGCTTGCTCCCGCTGGAGTGCGAAGCGCTCCCCAAAATCTTACGACTGCTGCGCAGCCGAGCGGGAGCAAGCTCCCTCGCCACAATGTTGTAATTACAAACTCAAATCCCGGTTTGAGGCTTTGAGGAATTCCTGCTTCAACTCGACAAACGTATGCACCGCCGGAAACTGCGGGAACTCGCGAATCACGTTGTCCGGCGCATGAAACAGAATCCCCGCGTCCGCCTCGCCCAGCATGCTCGTGTCGTTATACGAATCTCCCGCCGCAATTACCCGGTAGTACAGGCTTTTGAACGCCAGCACCGACTGACGCTTGGGATCTTTCTGACGCAATTGATAGCTGGTCACTCGCCCGCTGTCGTCCGTGATCAGGCGATGGCAGAGCAAGGTCGGGAAGCCCAGTTGCCGCATCAGCGGCTGGGAGAATTCGTAGAAAGTGTCCGAGAGAATCACCACCTGAAAGCGCTCGCGCAGCCAGTCGACGAACTCCACCGCGCCGTCCAGCGGCTTGAGGGTGGCGATCACTTCCTGGATGTCCGAGAGCTTCAGGCCGTGCTCGTCGAGGATGCGCAGGCGCTGCTGCATCAGCACGTCGTAATCGGGAATGTCCCGGGTGGTGGCCTTGAGGGATTCGATTCCGGTTTTTTCGGCGAAGGCGATCCAGATTTCCGGCACCAGTACCCCTTCAAGATCCAGGCAAGCAATTTCCACAAGACACTCCCGTTTGTAGTGATTATTGAGTCGAGCGAGCCCGAACTCTAGCGACTCCCCCGCCACCGCGCAACGCAGCGGGCACACCCTACTCCGCCGCTTTTTGTTACCATCGCCGCCATATAGAGCGCCCAGCGCCACCGACCTGTAGGAAGCCGCCCTGATGAGCCCAACGTTCGATGTCGTGGAACTCGCCACGACCTATGCCAACAAATCCGCCCAGGACATCCTGAAACTCGCGTTCGCCGAGTTCGGTGACGAGCTGTGGATATCTTTCAGTGGTGCCGAGGATGTGGTGCTGGTGGACATGGCCTGGAAGCTGAACAAGAACGTCAAGGTGTTCAGCCTCGACACCGGCCGCCTGCACCCGGAAACCTATCGCTTCATCGATCAGGTGCGCGAGCACTACAAGATCGATATCGAACTGGTGTCGCCGGACTACACGAAGCTGGAACCGTTCGTGAAGGAAAAAGGCCTGTTCAGCTTCTATAAGGACGGCCATGGCGAATGCTGCGGCATCCGCAAGATCGAACCGCTGCGCCGCAAACTGTCCGGCGTCAAAGCCTGGGCCACCGGCCAGCGCCGCGATCAGAGCCCGGGCACCCGCAGCGCCGTGGCGGTGCTGGAAATCGACACCGCGTTTTCCACGCCCGAACGCACCCTGTACAAGTTCAACCCGCTGGCGCAGATGACCAGCGAAGAGATCTGGGGTTACATCCGCATGCTCGAACTGCCGTACAACAGCCTGCATGAACGCGGCTTCATCAGCATCGGCTGCGAACCGTGCACCCGCCCGGTGCTGCCGAACCAGCACGAGCGCGAAGGCCGCTGGTGGTGGGAAGAAGCGACGCAGAAAGAGTGCGGGCTGCATGCGGGGAATATCATCAGCAAGGCGTAAATCTCGCCCCAATGATGTCTCCCCCTGTGGAAGCGGGCTTGCTCGCGAAAGCGGTCTGTCAGTCAGCGAATTTGTTGACTGGGAAGATGCCTTCGCGAGCAAGCCCGCTCCCACATTTGCTTCGTGGTGCCATGAAAAAAATGTGTACACACGAATGTCACCATCGGTGCCATTTATGTGTGCACTTTTTGCTTTCACGCCCTGAAAAGTTACATCCCTGCTGAATTCCCCTGCGTTCTGCCACCTGCGCAAAATCCCTCGCAAAAAATAAATACCTGTTCAATCGGTCAATTTATAACCAATTATTTTCAAACACTTAGCGCTCATCGATAACTTTTCGAAATGAGCGCATCGCTGCATAGATCGCTGACTGGCACAGATCTGGCTTTGGTGCATACATGTTTTGTATACAAAACTGCAAAACATCAATCCACACTTTCGATCCGCAAGCCTGAAGCGCCCTATCCCGTACAGGCTGCAGATGCCCCGTAACCAGTGATGTCTGCTGGCCGCGACGAAGATTTGTCGAGCACTGAGCTCATGCACAGTCATCGCGGCCCCGCCCATCAGGAGCCTGCCGGAATGCGTACAAGTCTCTCCAACAACATCGCGCTGAATCTGCCCGCCTCTGCCCTCGACCAGCCATTGCCCGACGCGGGTCTGGCCCAACCGTTACAACTCAGCCCGCGCCTGCACAACAGCGACCTGGCACCGACCCGCGCCGAAGGTCGGCGCTGGGGCAAATACAGCATCTTCGCCCTGTGGACCAACGATGTGCACAACATCGCCAACTACTCGTTCGCCATCGGGCTGTATGCGTTGGGCCTGGGGGGCTGGCAGATTCTGCTGTCGCTGGGGATCGGCGCGGCGCTGGTGTACTTCTTCATGAACCTGTCCGGCTACATGGGGCAGAAAACCGGGGTGCCGTTTCCGGTGATCAGCCGGATCAGTTTCGGCATCCACGGCGCGCAGATTCCGGCGTTGATTCGCGCGGTGATCGCCATCGCCTGGTTCGGCATTCAGACGTATCTGGCGTCGGTGGTGTTTCGCGTGCTGCTGACGGCGATTCACCCCGGTTTCGCCGATTACGACCACAACTCGATTCTCGGCCTGTCGACGCTGGGCTGGGTGTGCTTCGTAGCGATCTGGTTCGTGCAGCTGGCGATTCTCGCCTACGGCATGGAAATGGTTCGCCGTTACGAGGCTTTTGCCGGCCCGGTGATTCTGCTGACCGTCGCCGCCCTCGCCGCGTGGATGTACACCCAGGCCAACGCGACCATTGCCTGGTCGATCCGCGAACCGCTGAGCGGTGGCGAAATGTGGCGCAACATCTTTGCCGGCGGCGCCTTGTGGCTGGCGATCTACGGCACGCTGATCCTGAATTTCTGTGACTTTGCGCGTTCTTCGCCGTGCCGCAAGACCATCAAGGTCGGCAATTTCTGGGGCCTGCCGGTGAACATTCTGGTGTTCGCCGCTATCACCGTCCTGCTCTGCGGTGCGCAATTTCAGATCAACGGACGGATCATCGAAAGCCCGACCGAAATCATCGCCTCGATTCCCAATACGTTCTTTCTGGTGCTCGGTTGCCTGGCGTTCCTGATCGTCACCGTGGCGGTGAACATCATGGCCAACTTCGTCGCCCCGGCCTTCGTCCTCAGCAACCTGGCGCCGAAGTACCTGACCTTCCGCCGCGCCGGGCTGATCAGCGCGACCATCGCCGTGCTGATCCTGCCGTGGAACCTCTACAACAGCCCGCTGGTGATCGTGTACTTCCTCTCCGGCCTCGGCGCCCTGCTCGGCCCGCTGTACGGGGTGATCATGGTCGACTACTGGCTGATCCGCAGAGGCCGGATCAACGTCCCGCAGCTGTACAGCGAAGACCCCAACGGCGCCTATTACTACAGCCGTGGAGTGAATTTCCGCGCCGTGGCGGCGTTCATTCCGGCAGCGCTGATCGCCATCGTTCTGGCGCTGGTGCCGGGCTTCCACAGCATCTCGCCGTTCTCCTGGCTGGTGGGCGCCGGCATTGCCGCGATGCTCTACCTGATCATCGCCAAACGTCAGCCGCACTACGCCGACGTCAGTGGCGAATCGATCGCCGTCGACAACGTCAGCCATTAACTTCCTTGCGGCCCGGGTTTGGGCCGCTGAACTGCCCGCAATAAGGACTTCCCATGCGTATTCTTGTGGTCAACGTCAACACCACCGAATCCATCACCCAGGCCATCGCCCGCTCGGCGCAGGCCGTCGCGTCTCCCGGTACGGAGATCGTCGGCCTGACACCGTTCTTCGGCGCCGACTCGGTGGAAGGCAATTTCGAAAGTTACCTGGCGGCCATCGCCGTGATGGACCGGGTGATGTCCTACGACCAACCGTTCGACGCGGTGATTCAGGCCGGTTACGGCGAGCATGGTCGCGAAGGTTTGCAGGAACTGCTCAACGTGCCAGTGGTGGACATCACCGACGCCGCCGCCAGTACCGCGATGTTTCTCGGTCACGCCTATTCGGTGGTGACCACGCTGGATCGCACCGTGCCGCTGATCGAGGATCGACTGAAACTCTCGGGCCTGTGGGATCGCTGTGCCTCGGTGCGGGCCAGTGGTCTTGCGGTGCTGGAGTTGGAGCACGAACCACAGCGCGCACTGGAAGCCATCGTGCAGCAGGCGGAACTGGCGGTGACCCAGGACAAGGCCGAAGTGATCTGTCTGGGCTGCGGCGGCATGGCCGGGCTGGATGAACAGATTCGTCGCCGCACCGGGGTGCCGGTGGTGGATGGCGTGACGGCGGCGGTGACCATTGCTGAATCGCTGGTGCGGCTGGGGTTGTCGACGTCCAAGGTGCGGACTTACGCGACGCCACGGCCGAAGCAGATCATTGGCTGGGCGGAGCGGTTTGCTCGCTGAGTTCACAGACGAATACCGAGTCGTATCCTTCGCGAGCAAGCCCGCTCCCACATTGGATTTGTGAACGCCACAGATCCAATGTGGGAGCGGGCTTGCTCGCGAATGGGTCAACTCGGTGCCACGTCTTGCTCAGAAAGCACTGAACCGCCGAGCCAACCCCTGCTGCGCAAACTGCTCAATCACAAAATCGACAAACGCCCGAGTCTTGCCCGGCAATAATTTATGCTCGGCGTAATAGATCGAAATATTGCCGTCATCGATGTACCAGTCCGGCAGCACCCGCTGCAACGTGCCCGCCTCGAGGTAACCCACGGCAAACGGCATGCTGACCAGTGCGATCCCCAGACCTTGCGCTGCCGTGGCGCAGGCGGCTTCGGAGTCGCTCATGGTCATTCGCGTCTTGAGGCTCAAGGGCTGACAGAGCTGACTGCGGCCACTGATCAACTGCCAGGAGCGCACTCGACCGGTTTGCGGCGAACGAATCAGGATGCCATCGTGACGTTGCAGGTCATCCGGTTCGGCGATGGCTTCTTGCTTTTGCAGATAGTCAGCAGATGCGACCAACACACGATGCGCGGGTGCCAATCTGCGTGCGACCACGCCTTGGGGCAATTCAAAGCCGCCGCCAATCGCCGCATCGAAACCCTGCCCAATCAAATCGACCTGACGGTTATCAAAATGCCAGTCAGGGTTGATCGCCGGAAACCGACGTAAAAATTCTTGCAGCAATGGCACGATGTACAAGCGCCCGAATACCGTGCCCATGCTGACTTTCAACGTCCCCGCCGGCAGCCCTTCCACACTCGCCAGATTGGCCACCGCATTCTGAATCGTCGTCAGACTGCCACTGACCTGACTCAAAAACAGCTGACCGGCCTCGGTCAGGGTCAGGCTGCGTGTACTACGCTGGAACAGCCGTACACCGAGCCGCACCTCGAGCTTCGCCACACTCTTGCCGACGGCGGCCGGGGTCAGGCTCAAGCGCCGGGCGGCTTCGGCAAAGCTGCCGACTTCGGCGCTGCGCACGAAGCATTCGATGCTGCTGAAAGTTTCCATGATCGCCACTATAAACTTCTGGTTTACACAGACTATAGCAATCATGGTCTACACGGTTGTCGATGCGAGGCCGATACTCGGCTCCAACAACAAGGCACCCCGCCTTGAATTTTCTGGAGATCGAACATGACCACTCAACACCTCAGCGGCAAAGTCGCTCTGATTCAAGGCGGTTCCCGTGGTATCGGCGCCGCCATCGTCAAACGCCTGGCCGCCGAAGGCGCCGCTGTCGCATTCACCTACGTCAGCTCCACCGCCAAGGCCGAAGAGTTGCAGAACAGCATCACCGCCAGCGGGGGCAAAGCCTTGGCGATCAAGGCCGACAGCGCCGATGAAGCCGCAATCCGCAATGCTGTCAGCGCCACCGTCGAAGCCTTTGGCCGCCTGGATATTCTGGTGAACAACGCCGGCGTCCTGGCCATCGCGCCGCTGGAAGACTTCAAACTGGAAGACTTCGACCAGACCCTGGCGATCAACGTGCGCAGCGTGTTCATCGCGTCTCAGGAAGCCGCCAGACACATGGGCGAAGGCTCGCGCATCGTCAACATCGGCAGCACCAACGCCGACCGCATGCCCTTCGGCGGTGGCGGGGTGTACGCGATGAGCAAATCGGCACTGGTCGGCCTGACCAAAGGCCTGGCCCGTGATCTGGGCCCGCGCGGCATCACCATCAACAACGTGCAGCCCGGCCCGGTCGACACTGACATGAACCCGGCCCATGGCGATTTCGCCGAGAGCCTGATCCCGCTGATGGCCGTCGGTCGTTACGGCACCGCCGATGAAATCGCCGGTTTCGTCGCTTATCTGGTCGGCCCGGAAGCCGGTTACATCACCGGTGCCAGCCTGACCATCGACGGTGGTTTTGGCGCCTGATTGCGCTGAATCCCGGATACAAAAAACGCCGCGCCTCCTTACAGAGGGCGGCGTTTTTTTATCGGCGCTTATTGGCTGATCAAGCCCATTCCAGCGCCGGCAAACCGCAGGCACTCGGGGTGAACGCCTTGAGCGTGCGCAGAATCCCGTCGGCATGCGCGTATTTTTCATCGGCCATGGCCGCGTCGGGAATCGCAATGGCAGTCATTCCCGCCGCTTTCGCGGCGGTGACGCCAAACGGCGAATCCTCGAAGACCAGACAGTCTTCAGGCGCTACACCCAGACGCCGGGCGGCGGTGAGAAAGATGTCCGGCGCCGGTTTTGCTGCGCCAACTTCCGGGTCGTCGGCGGTGACGATGAAATCGAACAGGGCAAACCAGTCGCGGTGCAAGGTGGTTTTCTGGCCGAACGACTGCCGCGACGAACTCGTGCCCACGGCGATCGGAATGTTGTGCGCCTTGAGGTGACGAATCAGCTCCTCCGCGCCCGGCATGGCCTGGGCCTTGGGAAAGCGTTCACGCATCAGTGGTTCGCGGATCAGCAGAAACTCTTCGGCGCTGATCGGCAGATCCAGCGCCTGCACCACGTAGTTCGCCAGATCATTGGCCCCGCGACCGATGATGTTCTGTTTGATGCTCCAGTCGAAGGTCCGCCCGTAACGCTCGGCGATGAGCGAGGTGACCTCGGTGTAGATGCCTTCGGTGTCCAGCAGCAAACCGTCCATGTCGAAAATCACGGCCTTGATCGGGCCAAACGTCTTCATCGGTGCATTCATCATCGGATCCGTTATCAAAAACATCCCGGGCGGCCCAAACGGCGCCGCTACGCGGATCTGATTAATGGGTTCAGCAGCATAGCGAGGCCAGCGGACATTGAGCAACGGGCAATGTTTACGGGCGGTGGAATGACTCGCTGACATTTAGCGAAATGCCCTACAGATAACGCCTACTTTCCCGACTTCTTTCCATGTTGATCCCCCGCAAAGTCCGCGCACCTCTTTCATGTGCGCGAGTGCTTGCGAATGTTCCAAACCGATCGGCTCCTGGCCCTGAACAACAGCATCGGCCTGCTGGTGGTTGCCGCCCTGAACCCGCAACACCCGGACTTCGAAACGCTGATCCGCGAGTTCCGCCTGTGCCTGAACAACTACGAGGCCTGGGCCGAGCAGCTCTGGACGGGTACGGCACTGGATGTCGAGCAGGTGTTCAAGGTCGGCGACGACGTGCACCTCAGCGCTCCGGTCAAATCCCGCCAGCCGATCCAGACCCCGGTGGTCATGTGCCCCGCCAGCGGCCCGTTGACCTTGGTGCACCTGTTCGAGGCGGCGCGGTTCGTACCGATCGGCGATACCCCGGTGATGCTGGAACCGGTGATCGGCGAAATCGGCGGTGTATTGAGTTTCGGTGAACCGCTGCGCCATACCATCGGCCCGAGCGGCATTCTGGAAGTGCGCGACTGCGACCGGGGCCAGCGTTATCGCATCACCTTCTTTCCTGATGTGTCCAGCGCCCATATCCAAGCGCTGTATGCCTCCTATGAAGAGATTCTGGACGGGCTGGAGGTCTGGCTTCGCCAGGAGTGGGATGGGTTTCAGCCGCTGTGGGCGGAGTTTTCCGGCGCCGGTTTGGCTGATCGTTACCAGCAGTTGCAACAGGCCGACTGGCGCGGTTTCGAGAAAGCCCTGCACGACATCTGGGATGACGTTAAACAGCTGTTTGCCCTGCTCGCCGACCTGCAGGCCAACAGCGAAAAACTCCTGCAGTACCTGAGCGATGTCGAGCTGCAAGCGCTGCTCGACGCCTCCGGCGAGGCCATCGCCAATGGCTTGCTGATCCTCAGTGACGAGCCGTTGCTGTTTATCCATCTGGCAGCGTTCACCAGTTGGCTGAAGATGCTGCCGCCGCAGTATCTGGCAGAAGTAGTGGCCGAAGTCCGGGTCGAGTTGTTGATCAGCTTTTTGCTGATGCGCGTTTCCGGCGGCGTTGGCGTGCCCGTGCGACTGAGCAGCAAGGTGCTGAGCAAGATCAAGTCGCCCCGGGCTCGGCAATGGCTGGCCGCATCGGCCTTGCGCCTGAGCGAACTGACTTCCCCTGCGGATCTGAACAAGCATGCGGGCGCGTTGAAGCCATTGATGGTCAATGCACGCAATGTGTCTTTGAAGCCGACACCAGCGATCCCTCTGAACATTCGCCAGGCCGACTCGGTCGTGCTGAGTGTGCCGAATCCGGCGCCGATGGCGCGGGAAAAGTCGCGGAACACCACCCGGATGGAGCGTCACGAACCCCGCGACGATGCTTCGAACCAGGCCAAAAACCCCAACGGCGACAGCGCCGATTGCGCGCCGCTGACCTGCACCAACGGCTGTCCGGTGTCGATGGTTACCGGCGAAGAACTGCTGACCCTGACCGACGGCACGCTCGATGGTTTGCTGCCGTTCGAGTTCACCCGGTTGTACCGCACCAGCGCGGTGGAGATCGATGTCGGGCTGGGGTTTGCCTGGAGCCATTCGCTGGCGCATCGGCTGGAGTTTGATGGCGAGGCGGTGATCTGGGTCGATCACGAGAACCGCCGCACGCGTTTTCCGTTGCCCAGCGTTGAGCGCCCGGGGATTCACAACAGCCTGTCGCGGGCGGCGATTTTTCTCGGCGATGAGCCGGAGGAACTGATCCTCGCGCTGGCCGGGGATACGGCGCGGTTTTATCACTTTCGTGCCGGGCGGCTGGTGGCGGTCAGTGATGCGTATGGCAATCGTCTGACGGTGCATCGCGATTTTTCCGAGCGTGTGCAGCGCCTGGATAACGGGGCCGGGCGGTCGCTGTTGTTGCGCTACGACCGGGCGCATCTGGTGGCGGTTGATTACCAGGTGCTTGAGGTTGATGGCTGGCGCACCGAGCAAACGCTGGTCAGTTATTGCTACGACGCGCGTCAGCGGTTGTTGGCCGCGACCAATGCGGTCGGTGACAGTGAGCGTTACGACTACGACGATCAGCACGTCATCCTGCAGCGGCAACTGACCGGCGGCGCGAGTTTCTTCTGGGAATGGGAACGCTCGGGCAAGTCGGCGCGTTGCGTGCGGCACTGGGCGTCGTTCGCGCAGATGGACACCCGTTACGTCTGGGCCGATGACGGCAGCGTCGCGGTGCACTACGTCGATGGCAGCGAAGAAACCTACGTCCACGACGACAGCGCACGGCTGGTGCGCAAGGTCGCGGCCGATGGCGGTGAGCACCTCAAGGCTTATGACGATCAGGGTCGACTGATCGCCGAGCAGGATCCGCTGGGCGCGGTCACCGAATACCGCTACGACGACGTCGGACGGCTGATCGCGCTGCTTCCGCCGGACGATGAGCCAACGTCCTACGAGTACCGCAACGGATTCCTGCACAGCCGTTCTCGCGGTGAAGCGGTGTGGACGTTTCGGCGCAACGCCGAGGGCGATGTCACCGAGGCGGTCGATCCTGACGGTCAGGTCACCCATTACTACTACGACACGCGCGGGCAGTTGCTGTCGATCCGCTACCCGGACAGCAGCCGGCACAAGTTGTCGTGGAACGACCTCGGGCAACTGATCGAGGAAACCCTGCCCGACGGTGGTGTGCGGCGCTTTTCCTACGACGCGCTGGGGCGACGGACGACCACTTGCGACGAACACGGCGCGATCACCCGCCAGCAGTGGGACGCTGTTGGCCGACTAATTCAGACGACCTTTCCTACGGGCGCCACCCGTGCCTACAGCTACGGCGCCTACGGCCAGGTCACTGCCGAGCGCGACGAACTCGGGCACCTCACCCGCTACGAGTATGACGACGACCTGCACCGGGTCTCGCGCAAGATCAATCCCGACGGCACGCGGGTGCAGTACCGCTACGACCATGCGCAACTGCTGCTGACGGAAATCGAGAACGAGTCCGGGGAAAAGTATCGCCTGGACTACACGCCAACCGGATTGATCCGACAGGAAACTGGCTTCGACGGCCGGCGCACCGCTTACGCCTACGACCGCAACGGGCACCTGCTGGAAAAGAACGAGTTCGGTGATGACGGCTCGACGCTGGTCACCGTCTACGCGCGTGATGCGGCCGGGCGCTTGCTGCTGAAAACCCTGCCGGACGGGGTTGAGGTGGCTTACACCTATGACCGACTGGGCCGTTTGACCGGGGTCGATGACGGTCAAAAGCATCCACTGGCCTTTGAATATGACCGGCAGGACCGGCTGATCACCGAGCATCAGGGCTGGGGCACCCTGCGTTATGTCTACGACGCTTGCGGCCAGCTCAAGCGCCAGCGTCTGCCGGACAACAGCAAGCTCGACTATCACTACGCCAAGGGCGGCGCGCTGACCGCCATCGACCTCAATGGCACGGCTGACCAGTCACGTCTACCTGTCCGGTCGCGAACAACAACGCCAGCAAGGCCTGCTGCGCAGCGATTATGCCTACGACGATCAGGGACGTTTACTCGCCCACGCTGTAGGTCATCAGCACGACTCGCTGTATCGCCGGGATTATGCCTACAGCGCCAACGGCAACCTCGAGCACATTGCCGACAGCCGCCACGGCCAGCGCACCTATGGCTATGACGCCCTCGACCGCTTGATCCGCGTCCGTCACTCGCGCGACGAACTGCCGGAATCCTTCGCCCACGACCCGGCCGGCAACCTGCTGATGCAGGATCGTCCCGGCCCGACCCGGATCAAGGGTAATCGCCTGCTGATGCAGGGCGACCGCCATTACGACTACGACGCCTTCGGCAACCTGATCCGCGAACGCCGTGGCCGCGACCAGCAACTCGTCACCGAGTACCGCTACGACTGCCAGCACCGCCTGATCGGCCTGACCCGCGCCGACGGCCAAACCGCGACCTACCAATACGACGCCTTCGGCCGGCGCATTCGCAAAACCGTCGACGGCCAGACCACCGAGTTCTTCTGGCAAGGCGACCACCTCGTCGCCGAAAGCGGCCCTAACCACCACCGCAGCTACGTCTACGAACCCGGCACCTTCCGCCCACTGGCGCTGCTCGACGGCAAAGGTCCGAAAAAGGCCTGCCCGTTCTACTACCAACTCGACCACCTCGGCACCCCGCAGGAACTCACCGACTACAGCGGCGAAATCGTCTGGTCGGCGCAGTACGACGCCTACGGCAAGGTGTCGGCGATCACCCTCGCGGGCGAGGACTACCTGGACCAGCCGCTGCGGTTTCAAGGGCAGTATTTCGATGCGGAGAGTGGGCTGCATTACAACCGGCACCGGTATTACGACCCGAGGTTGGGGCGGTATCTGACGCCGGATCCGGTGAAGTTGGCTGGAGGACTCAACCAATACCAGTACACGCCGAATCCGACGGGGTGGGTGGATCCGTTGGGGTTGAACTCCAACTGCCCGCCGCCGAATAAGCCTGGGTGTGAAGTACCGGGTGGGATTGGCGGGGCTAAGGTTGACGAGGGTGAGCCGAAACTACCGACCATTGCTCACAATATAGATCCGAAAACTTTGAAGCGTGTACATACAATAGAGGGAAAAACCTCAACCAGGACAGTCGAAGATTATAAAAATAAAATGCGCAACGGATACGGCCCAACCGATCCCATCACCGTAATAGAACATGACGGCAACCTATATATCTTGGACGGACACCATCGCGCAGCAGCTGCACGACATACTTCGACCAATGTGACAATCAAACTCATAACAGATCTAAAAACGTATAACGGAGCTCTAAGAAGTATTGAAGATGTATTGGAATCAGCAAACAATGTGGGCCTGGACAGGTTGGAGCACCGGAGAAGAAGATGAGCGATCAAAATGAAGCTTTGGACATCCTGATAAATGACTTTATCTCCATGGTAGAGTCCAGCACGCTGATATTTGAGCGCAAATTTGGCACTCGTGACATTCGACGGCTCTGGTACACCAAGACAATAAAGCGACGAGGAAGAGTCACTCGAGGCGTTAAATATGAATTGCATGGTGTTGGCTGCCGCATCAATCTATCGACAGGAAGCGTAGATTTTGACTATGGCCCAAACGGTGAAATTAATGGGTTTGATACTTGGCGCCTATACAATTTTGCCCGCGAAAGACCATCTAAACATAGGAAATATTGCGATGAAAAAATCATTAAAAAAGAACTGGAAGAATATCTTAATTTAAAAAAAATCAAAAAAATGTCAGCCTTCAGTAACCTGTATGTATGGGCTGACTCAAAAGAAACCGATTAAACATGACCACGAAAAGGGCCTGTTCACTCAGGCCCTTAAAAACAAATCCAAATTTTCAATCCACCTTACTCCCCCTCACTGCTCATCCTCATCCTCCTCATACTCCATATCTGCCTCATCCGCATCATTCAACGGCACCGTCGCATCATCCATCAGCGACCCCGGATCCTCGTTCCCCGGATCATTGATAAACGGCAGACCACTCGGGCCTTTTTCTTCCTTGCCTTCGGTTTCGGGCGTCATGGCAAACCTCTACGTCTGGTGGGTTGTATAACGTTCGAAAAGCCTTACAGCCAATCGTTCCAGTGTCCGGCCGCCAGAAACGAAAAACCCGGCGCCAGGCCGGGTTGGTTTTCGAATATTCAATCAGTGATGGCGGTTTTTATGTTTGTACTTGTTGTGCTTGTGACCACCACCGGAATGAGCTCTGCCACCGTCGTCACCCAGGTTGTTGCCCACCGCACCACCCGCTGCGCCGCCCAAACCGGCACCAATGGCCGAACCGGTGGAGCCGCCCAAGCTGTTGCCGACCACCGAGCCGCCGGCAGCGCCGAGACCACCGCCAATGGCGGCTTCGGTGCGATTGTGTTTATTCGCCCCGACCGCGCTGCCCGCCGCACCGCCGACGCCTGCGCCAACCGCGGCACCAGTGCTGCCACCGAGCTGGCCACCGACCACGTTACCGAGTACACCGCCCAAACCGCCACCGACGGCGGCGCTGCCATCTCCGGCGGCCATCGCACCTTGAGCGATGAATAATCCGAAAAACAGTGCAGACAATGACAAGCGCATTTGAACCTCACAGTTCCCGAATCGGGAGGGTATGCCCATAGGGCCTATGTCAGATTGGAGACACTTTTCGAGAAAACGTTCAGCCATGAAAAAGCCCGACATCGAGCCGGGCTTTTTCTGACAAACAAACGTTCGATATCAGTGACGCTTGTGACCTTTGGACAGGTTAGCGCCGACGGCACCACCCGCAGCGCCACCAAGACCGGCGCCAATGGTTGCACCATTCCGGCCGCCCAGGCTGTTGCCGATCACCGAACCACCGGCCGCGCCAACACCACCACCAATAGCCGCTTTGGTGCGGCTGCCCTTGCCGGCAGCCATCGCACTGCCCGCCGCGCCTGCAACACCGGCACCAATCGCTGCGCCAGTGCTGCCGCCCATCTTCTGGCCGACCACGTTACCCAGCACGCCACCCAGACCGCCGCCGAGTGCAGCAGTACCCTCACCGGCGACCGCACCTTGAGCAACCAGAAGCCCCAGAACCAGAGCAGGCAATGTTAGACGCATGACGAAAACCTCAAAAATAGGGAGATCAAAAGGGGCCGAGATTGAAAGCTGCCGACGCGCTGAAGTCCAGACAAATCAGCTGCCGCCGCGCACTTGGCGCCGATTGGACAGCGATTTCGCCAAAGGTTTTATCGCAGGCAAAAAAAAGCCCGCTGGGGAGACGGGCTGGAGACTTGCTTTCTAACGGATGGCTTCACCCTACGTCCGTGGACGTGAAAAGTTTGTGAAAAACACCAACCCCGTCCAAGAGTTTGTAGGAGATTTCCTTTTCATAAACAGCAGGCATAAAAAACCCCGTTCATAGACGGGGTCGTTCGGTCTCACTTTATTTTCTTGAGCGGGCCGAGACCTTTGGAAGGAATTTGGCTTTCGGCCCCTTGGGTGCCGTGGACTTGATCTTGCCGGTCTGCACCGGATCCTCGCCAAAGCCCGATTGGTACTCCGTCTGGCCGCAACGGACACAGTTGTTGAATGAAAATTCGGCTCCATCGTCTTCGATATACGGGTCAGTCATAGCCTCTCCCCTTTGCAATAGATCGACACCGGCAAAGCCCTTTTGCCTGAAAAAATATCGACCTCCAAGGCTTTTGAGACTAGCCGGTCATTACCGGACTTGTGGTTCAGCTAGACCGATGCCCGACGAATGGCCTACACCTGCTCAACATCCGAACCAACCGTTGATCTCACAACGCTAAAGATTCCCGACCACAGGCCGTTGCCCTTTTTCATACAAATGAATCTCAAGGAGAGAATATGAAAATCAACGGATTCCCGGAAATGCCTGTCGTAAAACTCACGGACGAACAAATCGCTGCCGGCAAAGCCGCCGGTGAAAAATTCAAGGAAAAGCTCGCTTCAGGCGACATCACCATCACCTACCCGGACAAACCGGTTCTGACCCCTGGCGTTATCTACCACCCGAGTCAGCCGGCCGATCCGACGCCCTCCACCGGCACCCCGCCGATGGTCGCAATCGATACGCCCCTGACCTATGACGCCCACGGGCTTGTCATCCTCAAGCCACAGGGCTGATCGAAAGCAGAAAAGCAAAAAGCCCATT
This sequence comes from Pseudomonas sp. S150, assembly GCF_004526365.1. Lineage (NCBI taxonomy): Bacteria > Pseudomonadati > Pseudomonadota > Gammaproteobacteria > Pseudomonadales > Pseudomonadaceae > Pseudomonas > Pseudomonas sp. S150. The sequence continues at coordinate 2,549,432 of NZ_CP038207.1, read as the reverse complement.
CATCATCTGAATGGGCTCGCTTGAACACCGCGACTGCATCAACGCAACTTGACCGCCGTACCCGTCGCGAACACCGCAACCATGCCACCCTTGCCCGCCGGCATGCTGATCTCGAAATCCAGCCCGACCACCGCATCCGCCTGCAACGCCCGCGCCCGTTCCTTGATCTCGTCCGTCGCCTGAACCCGCGCCTCTTTCAACGCACGCTCCAGCGTCTGCGAGCGCCCACCGAAAAAATCGCGCATGCCGGCAAACATGTCACGGATCACGTTGACGCCCTGCACCGACTCCGCGCTGACAATGTCCAGGTACGCGGTGATCTGTCGGCCTTCGATGGCGTGGGTGGTGGAGATGATCATGGGAACAGTCCTTTTTTCTACGGATAAAGCGACGATTGTAATGCGCTATGGCGAATCAGGCCGAACCCTTCCTGTGTAACCTGTACGTCGAATTATTCTAAAGGCAGGACGAAGGCGGAGCGTGCAAGTGCAAAAGCCCGACTCGCCCCTTTGTAGCACGCCAGTCCCCAACTCGTTCTATCGCCCTCCGCGTCCCTCAGTCAGCTCGTTCACACCAATCCTGGTGTCAGCACAAGTCCTACAATGTGCAACTCATAGGGCGAGATGTCACTTTTCTAAGTAGGAATTTTAAAATATTACACATTAAAATTTAGCTAGTAAAAAGCCGCCTCATAGGCGGCTCAGCACTTGGGCAATACTTGAGATTAGAGGTAGCGAACACTCAACTCATTCATCGTACAGTTCGTTTATTTGCAACCTCACGCAGTCAGTTTTTATAGCAATCGTGAACTCAACTGCACAGATTATATTTTCTTTAGCATCCCTGTAAGCTCTCTTCCCGATGGACCATCCATTACGAGATAACTAACTTTGTCTCCAACGGAAAGGTATTGCTTTCCGGTATTCCAATCAAAATTTTCTCCTATAGCGATGGCAACATCCTTACTCCCATCATCCGGACTGATAATGGCAAATTTTTGCGCTGGACTTCCCCAAACGATGCCAATCTCCGAAAATGATTTAACAACCCCCTTGACATTTCTCTCTGACATATTGATCTCCTTACAAGTGATATAAAAGCTTAATTACGCCGTCCCCACAGATAAGGCGCTGCACGGAGAAATTTGTATACTGTAAAACTTGACAGGTATTACGATTCAGCTCTGTAGAAAACAAACCGTTCGTCGCCTCATTCATGCTCTAGAAATTCATAACTCAAACAACATATTTAGTGTGTTCAAACGAGCTGGTGCTCTCCTGCGAATCATGGTCCTGTCTGGTGCCAGATCTGCCTTACGTAAATGAAAAAGACTGGCTGACTAAAAATCCTCTTCATCCTTTCGCGAACCTGGTTGCATGGTCAGTGCCCGCATACCTATACCAGCCAATTGCATACCCAAGTGCGGTGCTTCGATTGACTTGATTGCTAAGCAGATTGGGAATAACAACTGGAACTCGTCCGGCAGCACCGCCGGCATTTTCCCGAGTCGACCAAGCTCGCTGTGAACAGTTTCGGGGCACTAACTAGGAGCTGGGCTGACCATCTAAAACAACAGCGTGGCCGCGACTTCTTTCGGGTACAAAAACAAGGCAAAGGTCCACGGGCGGCCGCGTTGGGATGACATTCAAATCGATCAGATTTACCACCTGGACCTGCAAGACTGGATTCAGGGGCCGCTGTCGAAGCGCCTGAAGAACAAGACCATCCGCGACATCATCTGCAATGTGCGCCAGGTGTTCAGACTCTACCGCACACGGCAGAAGGTCGCGCACGATCCGACTGAGGGTTATTCGTGCGTCTGCCCGATCCAGACGCACCGGATCCATTCACCAGGGCGGAGATAGAGCAGATTCTCGAAACACGCACCAACCGCACCCAGGAACTGCTGATGGTTCAGTTCATGATTTGGGCAGGCCCACGGGTGTCGGAGACCATCGCGCTGGCGTGGGAGGACGTCGATCTGAAACAAGGAACGGTGACTTTCCGCAGGTCAAAGGTGCGGGGGCCAATCGCGTGACGAAGACTCGGCGCTCTACGCGCAAGGTGCGTTTGTTGGCGTGGGACGCCCTTCGCAAACTGGATGTGATCAACCAGCTCAAAACGGTGGACACCGTCGACGTTGTTGAGCGGGACAACAAGACAGTCCGCAAACACAAGCTGCACTTCGTATTCCTCAACACCAAGAGCGGCCTGCCGCACGTCAGCGACTTTGTCGTGAGGGACAGGTTCTTCAAAGCGCACTTAAATGCGGCCGGCGTTCGATATCGTGGGCCGGGCCAGTGCCGCCATACCTATGCCAGCCAGTTGCTGACTACCGGCGTGGCATCGGTTGACTGGATTGCGGAACAGATGGGCCACACCAGCGCGAATATGATCCGGCAGCACTATGGAATATGGATTAACGAGGATGGGCCGGACGTTATAGCCATGCTCCAAAATGCGCTCAAAATATAAGACGCCTGAGCACCCTCTCCGAATTTAGAGCAGGTACTCAGGTTTTTTATCACATGTTTGCCTTAAGCCAGTCTTGGCAGCCTTTATTGAAGCTGACAGTCCAAGCAGCTCCCTTAGACATAGGCGCCACCAGGAGCCGGTCATTGCCGTCAATGAACTGGAGCAAATAATCCGCAATTTGTTTAGCGGTATGATCGGTCTTAACCAGCCATGTTGAATCTAAGCAATGCCAGTAATTCGGGAAGGTCTTCTGAATCGCGGGAACGATCTTTGAATAATCTTTCCCGGGCTTGATCAAATCGTAGCCAATAAAAAACACACCCATGTAATCGCTCCTGTTAGGCGAAATGCCCAAGGAGGCAGGCTAGCTTATGGATGCTATTTTGCCATTACGGCTGAGGATGCTGAGTATCCGTTTCCCGGATACGAATGAACAACGAGCACAACCACTATCACCAAAAATAGGCCCCTTAGCGCGTCATCCTGCAGGTAGGAAGCAGCCCGTATTCCCATGGATGTTCCCATATAGGCCTTTTTTACTCCCCTGAAAACACAAAACCCCTGAAAACCTTAACGTTTTCAGGGGTTTAGTCGTTTCAAATTTGGCGGTGAAGGAGAGATTCGAACTCTCGATACAGTTTCCTGTATACACACTTTCCAGGCGTGCTCCTTAAGCCACTCGGACACTTCACCGTATCTCTTCAAACATGTTCTGTCTGTCGAGGCGCGCTAATGTAGTCGAAAGCTTTTCTGATGGCAAACTTTTTTTCAGAATTTTCATGCGGTTAAGACAAAAAGGCGTTTCGCCCCACCTTGGGCGATGGCAAACCGGCCAATCTCTGGTGACGGCCGCCCTTCTATATAGAAGCAGAACGGTGTGCTACGCCGGGCGCGGCCGGAAACGGTGACCGGCGAGTCAGTCACAGTGCTTTACCTGGCCTACGGCGGTGGGTAACGTCTGCCCATCTTTCTTACAAGGAATAGCGTCATGAGTGAGTTGATTGCCTACCACCTCGAAGACGGTATCGCGACCCTGACCTTGAACAACGGCAAGGTCAATGCCATTTCCCCGGACGTGATTGCGGCGTTCAACGCGGCGCTGGATCAGGCGAAGACTGATCGTGCCATCGTGATCATTACCGGTCAGCCGGGGATTCTGTCGGGCGGCTATGACTTGAAGGTGATGACCGCCGGGCCTAAAGAAGCCGTGGCGCTGGTGACTGCGGGTTCGACACTCGCCCGTCGCCTGCTGTCCCACCCGTTTCCGGTGATCGTTGCCTGCCCAGGCCACGCCGTGGCCAAAGGTGCATTCCTGCTGCTGTCCGCCGACTACCGCATCGGTGTCGACGGCCCGTTCAGCATCGGTCTGAACGAAGTGCAGATCGGCATGACCATGCACCACGCCGGCATCGAGCTGGCGCGTGATCGCCTGCGCCGCTCGGCGTTCCACCGTTCGGTGATCAACGGCGAGATGTTTGATCCGAAAAGCGCGGTGGATGCCGGTTTCCTCGACAAGGTGGTGGCTGCCGAAGAGCTGCAAGCCGCAGCCCTGGCAGCGGCGCGTCAGTTGAAGAAGATCAACATGAACGCGCACAAGAACACCAAGCTCAAAGTGCGCAAGGCGCTGCTCGAAGCCCTCGACAACGCGATCATCCAGGATCAGGAGCACCTGGGCTGAGCCCACGCTTCCCGAGCCGAAGAAAAGCCCGACCGTCGTGTCGGGCTTTTCTTGCGCGATCGGTTGATCATCCGCCGACAGCTCTAGGACGCGTCTGACGATCAACTTGGAAACATGCGCTTAAACATCGCCTATCTCCGGACTCTATAGCAGCAATTGCCGAAAACAGTGCACATCCGTACACTGCGCCACCTTTTGTCCCGGTGGGGCCTGAAAATGCTGTTTGTGTTTCGTATGTTATTGATGGGCCTGCACTTTATTCTGGCCGGCGTGTTGGGGGTGATCCTCGGGCTGTGCCGTCCGTTCAATCCGGACAACAGCCGACTGTGCGCCCGCCTCTACGCCCTTCCGGCCATGTGCATCCTGCGTTTGCGGGTGAAGGCCGACGTCGGTCCGTTGATGAATAAGCCCGATAGCTGCGTGATCGTTGCCAACCATCAGTCCAACTACGACCTGTTCGTGTTCGGCAACGTGGTGCCCCGGCGGACCGTGTGCATCGGCAAGAAAAGCCTGAAATGGGTGCCGCTGTTCGGGCAACTGTTCTGGCTCGCGGGCAACGTGTTGATTGATCGTGGCAACGCGCACAAGGCGCGCAAGTCGATGCTCACCACCACCCACACCTTGCAGCACGAAGACACGTCGATCTGGGTATTCCCGGAAGGCACGCGCAACCTCGGTGAAGAACTGCTGCCGTTCAAGAAAGGCGCGTTCCAGATGGCGATCGCCGCCGGTGTGCCGATCATGCCGGTGTGCGTCAGCAGCTACATCAAGCACATGCGCCTGAACCGCTGGCGCAGCGGGAAAATTCTCATACGCTCGCTGCCGGCGATTCCTACAGCCGGGCTGACCATGGATGACATGCCCATGCTCATGTCCCAGTGCCGCGAGCAGATGCGCGAATGCATCGCCGCGATGGATCAGCAGCTGCAAGCTGCGTGAAAAAAACCCGCCTTGTGCGGGTTTTCTTTTGCCGGGTGAACTGTACAGATTTCACTGACTCTCAAGCAGCGACACAGCTAAGCTGAAGCCTTGTATTCCCTGCCATCTGCCAAGAAGAAGTGAACCACTACCATGGGTCGAGTTGTTGCTGCTGCGGTTTACAGCGCCGGTAAGAAAGTCACCAATATCACGCTTGACGAAGGTGCCGCCTGGGCCGCAAAAACCGGACATTTTGTCTGGATCGGCCTGGAAGAGCCGGACGCTCAGGAGCTGGCCAATCTGCAGCGCCAGTTCAACCTGCACGAACTGGCCATTGAAGACGCCCTGGAAAAACACAGCCGGCCGAAGCTGGAAACCTTTGGTGACGCCTTGTTTATCGTCACCTACTCGCCAATCCGCGAACATGGGATCTTGCAGTTCATCGAAACACACATCTTCGCCGGCAAGGGCTACATCATCACCGCCCGCAACGGCCACTCGGCGTCCTACGCGCATGTCCGCCAACGCTGTGAGGCGCGGCCGCTGTTGCTGGAGCACGGCGAAGATTTCGTCCTGTATGCGCTGCTGGATTTCGTCATCGAAAACTACCAACCGGTGGGCGAAGCGATTCATGCCGAGATCGATGAACTGGAGCGCAACGTGCTGTGCAGTGCGTTGAACGAGCATGACATTCAGAAACTCCACGGTCTGCGCCGCGACGTGTTGCGCCTGCGCCGCTATGCAGCGCCGATGGTGGAGATTGGCGAGGAGCTGCAGAAGCTGAGCTTCCCGTTCATCGACAAGAACATGCGCCCGTACTTCCGCGATGTGCAGATTCACGTCACGCGGCAGATGGAAGACCTGACTACGCTGGCGGACATCGCCAGCCAGACCATCGAGGTCGGTGTGTTGCTGGAAGCGTCGCGGCAGAGTGTGGTGCAACGCAAGTTTGCCGCGTGGGCGGCGATTCTGGCATTCCCGACGGCGGTGGCGGGGATTTACGGGATGAACTTCCAGAACATGCCGGAGCTGAGCTGGCACTACGGCTATTTCGCTGTGTTGGGGTTTATTACGGTGGGGTGTGTGAGTTTGTGGGCGAGTTTCAAGAGGTCGGGGTGGTTGTAGGGAAGCAAAAGCAAAAGATCGCAGCCTGCGGCAGCTCCTACAGGGTGTAACCACCCCGATGTAGGAACTGCCGCAGGCTGCGATCTTTTGATCTGCTATCAAGCAGCCTCAGGCTTGTGCGCCACAAACCGCATCATCCATTCCGCCACGGTGGTGCCATGGTGCTCCTGCTCCAGGCTGGCCACGCCTTTCGAGTAGATCTGCGAACCCAGCGCTTCCTGGCGCAGATCCAGCAGCGCCCGCGAATAGTCGTGAATGAATTCCGGGTGGCCCTGGAAGCACAGCACCTGATCGTTGATGTGGTACGCGGCAAACGGGCAGAAATCGCTGGAAGCGATGACCGTGGCGTTTTCCGGCAGCGCAGTGACCTGATCCTGGTGGCTGATCAGCAGCGTCAGCTCTTCTCGCACCGGGCTCATCCACGGCGCCTTGGCCGCCAGTTTGTAGTTGTGGGTGCCGACGCCCCAGCCTTGGCTGGCGCGCTCGCTCTTGCCACCTAGCAGCAGCGCCAGCAATTGATGGCCGAAGCACACGCCGAGCAGCTTGTCGCCACGCTCGTAGCGGGTCAGCAGGTATTGCTTGAGGGTCTGGATCCACGGGTCGGTGCCGAACGAATCGGCCTTGCTGCCGGTGATCAGGTACGCATCGAAGGTCAGGTCGTCGCTGGGGTATTCGCCCTGCATCACGTTGTACACGGTGAACTCGGCGGCAATCGGTTGCTGCGAGAACAGGCGCTGAAACATCTGCCCGTAACCCTGATATTGATCGACCAGTTCCGGACGCAGGATGTCGGTTTCCAGAATGCAGATGCGTAGCGACATAAAAAATACCTGACACGTGATGGGAATAATGAACACCCCAGAGCCTGCCTTGAAACACCCCGGCAAGGCAAGCCCCGCAGCGTTCACCCGATCACTTAAAACAGCTCGCCTCTCGCAGCTTTTTCCAGCAACAGGGCCGGTGGCGCAAAGCGCTCGCCGTACTGCTCGGCCAGATACTGCGCGCGTGCGACGAAGTCCTGTACCCCGTACTGATTAATGAACTGCAAGGCGCCGCCGGTCCAAGGCGCAAATCCGATGCCGAAGATCGAGCCGACGTTGGCATCCACTGTCGAGGTGAGCACGCCCTCCTCCACGCAGCGCACGGTTTCCAGGGCTTGCACGAACAGCAGACGATCACGCACATCCTTCGGCGAAATCTGCCCGTCGGCCTTCTCGAAGCGCGTCTTCAACTCCGGCCACAGATGTTTCTGACCACCCGCCGGGTAATCGTAGAAACCACCGCCAGCGGCTTTGCCCGGGCGCTTGTATTCGTTGAGCAGCAAGTCAATCACGGCGAAGGCCGGGTGTTCTATCAGCGGTTTCCCTTCCGCTTGCAGGTCCTTGGTCGTTTGCTGACGGATATGGCTCATCAGGCTGAGGGAAACTTCGTCGGAGATCGCCAGCGGCCCGACCGGCATCCCGCCCTTGCGCGCTTCGGTCTCGATCATCGGCGCGCTCACGCCCTCGCCGAGCATGGCGATGCCTTCATTGGTGAAGGTGCCAAACACCCGCGAGGTAAAGAAGCCGCGACTGTCATTGACCACGATCGGGGTTTTCTTGATTTGCAGGACGAAGTCGAAACCGCGCGCCAGGGTTTCAGCACTGGTCTGCGCACCTTTGATGATTTCCACCAGCGGCATTTTGTCCACCGGGCTGAAGAAGTGCAGACCGATGAACTTACTCTGATCGGGTACTGCGGTCGCCAGCCCGGTGATCGGCAAGGTCGAAGTGTTGGAGGCCATCACCGCGTCAGCACCGACAATCTTTTGCGCTGCCGACGAGACCTTGGCCTTGAGTTCGCGATCCTCGAACACCGCCTCGATGATCAGATCACAACCCGCCAGATCCGCATCATTTTCAGTGATGTGAATCCGCGCCAGCAACGCTTCGCGCTTTTCGGCCGTCATCTGGCCACGGGCGACTTTCTTGTCCAGCAGCGCCGCCGAATGGGCCTTGCCCTTCTCGGCCGCCGCCAGGTTGATGTCCTTGAGCACCACATCGATACCAGCCGAGGCACTGACGAAGGCGATCCCGGCGCCCATCATGCCCGCACCGAGCACACCGACCTTGCGCGTGACATATGGCGCAAAACCCTGCGGCCGCGAACTGCCGGCGTTGATCTCGTTGAGCTGGAACCAGAAGGTGCCGATCAGGTTTTTCGAGATCTGCCCGGTGGTCAGTTCGGTGAAATAGCGGGTTTCGATCAGGTGCGCGGTGTCGAAATCAACCTGCGCGCCTTCCACCGCCGCACACAGAATCTTCTCTGGCGCCGGCAGCGTGCCCTGAGTCTTGCTGCGCAGGATCGACGGCGCTATCGCCAGCATCTGCGCGACTTTCGGATTCGACGGTGTGCCGCCGGGGATCTGATAACCCTTCACGTCCCAACGCTGCACCGCGCCCGGGTTGGCGACAATCCAGGCGCGCGCCTTGGCCAGCAACTCGTCACGATCCGCCGCCAGTTCATCGATCAGACCGGCCTGCAATGCCTGTTGCGGGCGCACCTTTTTGCCTTCGAGCAAGTACGGCAAGGCTTTTTCGATGCCGAGCATACGCACCATGCGCACCACCCCGCCGCCGCCCGGCAGCAGGCCCAGCGTCACTTCCGGCAGACCGAGTTGCACCATCGAATCGTCCAGCGCCACCCGGTGATGGCAGGCCAGACAGATTTCCCAGCCACCGCCGAGCGCGGCGCCGTTGATCGCCGCGACCACCGGTTTGCCGAGGGTTTCCAGGGTGCGCAACTGCCCCTTGAGGCTCAGCACCATGTCATAGAACGCTTTGGCCTCGGGTTTGCCGACCTTGATCAGCTCATTGAGGTCGCCGCCGGCAAAGAAGGTTTTCTTCGCCGAGGTGATGATCACCCCGGCGATGCTGTCTTTTTCCGCCACTAGCCGCGCAACGCAGGCGCCCATGGCCTGGCGGTACACGGCGTTCATGGTGTTGGCGCTCTGGCCCGGCATGTCGATGGTCAACACGACGATGGCGTCCTGGCCTTTTTCGTAACGAATGGCTTCGCTCATAACAAGGTTTCCTTGAATTCGGGGCTCAGAGGCGTTCGATGATGGTGGCAATGCCCATGCCGCCGCCGACGCACAGCGTCGCCAGGCCGTAGCGCAGGCGCCGGGTTTCCAGTTCATCGAGCAAGGTGCCGAGGATCGCGCAACCGGTCGCGCCCAGCGGGTGGCCCATGGCGATCGAGCCGCCGTTGACGTTGACCTTGTCCGGGTCCACCGCCATGTCCTTGATGAACTTGAGCACCACCGAGGCAAATGCCTCATTGACCTCGAACAGGTCGATGTCTTCCACGCGCAAACCCGCCTTGGCCAAGGCCTTGCGGGTGGCCGGTGCCGGGCCGGTGAGCATGATGGTCGGGTCAGTGCTGGTGACCGCTGTGGCGACGATCCGGGCCCGCGGTTGCAGGCCCAGTGCACGACCCTTGGCTTCGGAGCCGATCAACATCAGCGCCGCACCGTCAACGATCCCGGAGCTGTTGCCCGGCGTGTGCACGTGGTTGATCCGCTCGACGTGGCTGTAAACCCGCAGCGCGGTGGCATCAAACCCCATCTGGCCGATCATTTCGAAACTTGGCTTGAGTTTGCCGAGGCCTTCCATCGTCGACTCGGCGCGAATGAATTCGTCGTGATCGAGCAGGATGATGCCGTTCTGATCCTGCACCGGCACCAGCGACTTGTTGAACGAGCCGTCGGCCCGCGCCCGTGCAGCTTTTTGCTGCGAGTGCAACGCGTAGGCATCGACATCCTCACGGCCGAAGCCCTCAAGGGTGGCGATCAGGTCCGCACCAACGCCCTGCGGGGTGAAGTGGCTGTGCAGATTGGTTTGCGGATCCAGTGCCCAGGCGCCGCCGTCGCTGCCCATCGGCACCCGCGACATCGACTCGACGCCACCGACCACCACCAGATCCTCGAAGCCCGAACGCACCTTCATCGCGCCGAGGTTCACTGCCTCCAGGCCCGAGGCGCAGAAGCGGTTGATCTGCACACCCGCGACGCTGACATCCCAGTCGGCTACCTGCACTGCGGTTTTGGCGATGTCCGAGCCTTGATCGCCGATCGGCGTGACGCAGCCGAGCACCACATCATCGACCTGACTGGTGTCCAGCGCGGTACGGCTTTGCAGTGCGGTCAACAACCCGGCGACCAGATTCACCGGTTTGACGCTGTGCAGCGCGCCATCGGCCTTGCCTTTGCCGCGGGGCGTGCGTAACGCATCGAAAATCAAAGCTTGGGTCATGACGTCCTCGAACCTGTGCGGTGAGTGAATTTCGTAGTGTCACTGTTGTCCCGAGCGCCCATGGATTCAATGACCACAGCGCTCAATGACGTTGACGTGCACGCTCAGACGGACGGTCATCCACCCTCAGGTGAACCGGTTCAGGTCAGCGAGTTGTCTAGCCAGCGGGCGGCGAAGAAGCTGGCAATAAGCCTCATGCCGTTTTTATCGCCAACGGCAGCAAATACATATGAAATGGATCTAAGCCAAGCGTGACGCGGGCTCTAAGGTAGTAAATGTACGTCAGGGTCGTCGGGTTTTGCCGGGGCCGACGTTCTTCAACAGGAAGTGCAGCGTTTGCCGTCATGGATATGCAGGCAGACATCAGGAAATAACAATAAAGGCGGTCAAGCCATGTTCAAACAACCGAAAGTTCGTCAAGCAGGACTCATTCTTTTCGCCACCACGCTGCTGTTGATTTTGCCCAATCTGACCAAGGTGATTGGCTGACTCAAGCGGCAGGCGTCCGCTATCGCCAGACAAAATGTGACTGGCCCGCTACCCGGGCCAGCGTGGCTGTGCGAACCTTTGCGCACTTCCACGACAGGGACGGCGATCATTTGAAAACGCTCATTGTGTTCTGGGCCTTGCTGCTGAGCATGCCCTTGTCTGCGGCGCAGCTCACGCTGGAGCTGGGCGCGAACAGTCGCACCTGGCAGACCGAAGAGATGCTCAAGCATCCGCAAGCACAAACTCTGACCATCAAGAACGATGTGTCCTACAAGAAGGACATGACTTATCGAGCCGTGCCCGTGGCGGCGCTGCTCACCGGCATCAAGCCCGACGATCACTTGCAAGCCGTGGCGCTGGACGGTTTTGCCGCAGAATTGAGTGCTGCACCGCTGCTCAACAGCAAAGGCGCGCAGGCCTGGCTGGCGATCGAGGACCCGACGCAGCCGTGGCCGCCGCTGTCCGAGGGTAAACACAGCGCCGGGCCGTTCTATCTGGTATGGACTGACCCGCAGGCCGGCAACATCAGCCCTGAGCAATGGCCGTTCCAAGTGGCGAGCATCAAGCGCATGGCGCCGGTGGCCGAGCGCTTCCCGGCGCTGTTGCCGGATCCCAAGCTGAAAGCGGATGACCCGGTGAATCAGGGTTTTGCGCTGTTTCAGAAGAACTGCCTGGCCTGCCACCGGTTGAACGGTGCGGGGGATGCGCAGTTCGGGCCGGACTTGAATATTCCGTACAACCCGACCGAGTATTTCGGCGCCGATTTCCTCAAGCGCTACATTCGCGATCCACAGAGCTTGCGCCAGTGGCCTCAGGCGAAGATGCCGGGGTTTTCGGCAGAGGTGTTGCCGGAGAGGGATTTGCAGTTGTTGATCGGCTATTTGCAACACATGGCTGGGCGCAAGGTTAAACCATAAGCGTTGCGGTGATATCACCGGCCTCTTCGCTGGCAAGCCAGCTCCCACAGGTTAGCGCTGACTCTGAATTCGCGGTAATCCTGTGGGAGCTGGCTTGCCAGCGATAGCGGTATCCCGGATCTACTGTTGTTGCACGGAAATAACCGGCGTCGGCGACACGAACACCTTCGCATGCATCTGCTCACAACCACCGCCCCGGCGCATGCCGCGCACCGGGCAGGCATCCAGATAATCCAGGCCCACCGCCAGTTTCAGATGCCGCTCCGGTCGGGCCAACTGGTTGGTCACATCAAAGCTGTACCAGGCGTCATCCAGCCACGCTTCGGCCCAGGCGTGACTGGCCAGATGCTCGGCGTCCTCGCTGTACAGATAACCCGACACATAACGCGACGGAATCCCCAGGCTGCGTGCACAGGCGAGAAACGCATGGGTGTGATCCTGACAAACCCCGGCGCGCCCGGCAAAGGCTTCGGCGGCGCTGGTGTCGACTTCAGTCGAACCCGGCGTATAGCTGATGTGCTGGTTCAAACCGTGCATCAGGTCGATCAGCGCGGTGCGATCGCGCCGCTGCTTACAGGATTTGTCGGCAAACGCCCGTAGCCCTTCGTCGGCCTCGGTCAGCCGGGTGAAACGCAGGAACGGCAGCGCCGACTGGCTCTCATGCTCGGCCTCACGCAATTCGTCGATATCGACCTGGCCGCGGGCGCCGATGATGATCGCTTCGTGCGGCTCATCCATGGTCAGCACGTGCAGGATATTGCCGAACGGATCGAGCTGGGCGCGCACCGGACGCGGCAGGTCGAGCTGCCAGCTCAACACGTGCTGACGCTCGCTGTCGTGCGGGGTCAGGCGCAGATACTGGATGCTCGCCCGCACCTGATCTTCATAGTGATAGGTGGTCTCGTGGCTAATGGAAAGTCTCATGCAGCCTCCAGGTATGAACTGTGAATCGCGTTGCCCAGCTGGCGCACCAGCGGGATGAATTCGGTGAGCCAGGCGTGCAGGCCTTCGGCGAGGATTTCGTTGATGCCGGTGTAGCGCAGACGCGCGTCCATTTCGGCGGCAAGGCGTTGTGCCGGACGGCCATTCGCGCCGGGCAACTGGGCGAGGATCTGGTCGATTTCCTCGGTGCAGGCGCGCAACGAGCGCGGCACATCGGCGCGCAACAGCAGCAGCTCGGCGACATGCCGGGCGCCGGGGGCGTCGCGGTAGATCTCGGTGTAGGCCTCGAACGATGACAGCGCTCGCAACAGTGCACTCCACTGGTAATAGGCGTGCGCCGTACCGTCACTGACGGCCTCGGCCTGATCGCCGGCCATTTCATAGCGCGCATCGAGCAGGCGCAGCGTGTTATCCGCACGCTCGATGAACGTCCCCAGACGAATGAAACGGAACGCATCGTTGCGCATGATCGTGCCGTAGGACGCGCCACGGAACAGGTGCGAGCGCTCCTTGATCCACTCGCAGAAACGGCTCATGCCGTAACGACTGAGGCCCTGCTCGGCAATGCCGCGAATCTCCAGCCAGGTAGCGTTGATGTTCTCCCACATGTCCGCGGTGATACGCCCGCGCACCGCATGCGCACTGGCCCGCGCCGCGCCGAGGCAACTGTAGATGCTCGCCGGGTTGGCCGCGTCCAGGGCGAAGAAATGCAGCAGGCGTTCGGCATGCAGTTCGCCGTGACGCTCCAGATAATCGTCGAGGGTGCCGGTGATCAACAGCGGCATCGCCAGTTCGTGCAAACCGTCGCCGCGACCGTCCTGCGGCATCAGCGACAGCGAATAGCTGATATCGAGCATCCGCGCGAGGTTTTCCGCCCGCTCCAGGTAACGCGACATCCAGTACAGATCCGAGGCAGTTCTACTTAACATGGCAAGCTTCCTTCAATCCTCGACCACCCAGGTGTCCTTGGTGCCGCCGCCCTGGGAGGAATTCACCACCAGGGAGCCTTCACGCAGGGCGACACGGGTCAAACCGCCGGGCACGACCCGGGTTTCGCGGCCAGACAATACAAACGGACGCAGGTCGATATGACGCGGCGCAATGCCGTTTTCGACAAAGGTCGGACAGGTCGACAGCGACAATGTCGGCTGCGCAATGTACGCGTGGGGCTTGGCCTTGATCCGCTCACGGAACGCATCGATCTGCGCCGTGGTTGACGCCGGCCCCACCAGCATTCCGTAACCGCCGGAGCCCTGGGTTTCCTTGACCACCAGATCCGGAAGATTGGCCAGTACGTGGGAAAGTTCCGAGGGGTTGCGGCACTGCCAGGTCGGCACGTTCTTCAGGATCGGTTCTTCATCGAGGTAGAAACGGATCATCTCGGTGACAAACGGGTACACCGATTTGTCATCCGCCACCCCGGTACCGATGGCATTGGCCAGCACCACGTTGCCCGAGCGATACGACGACAACAGTCCCGGTACACCGAGCATCGAATCGGGGTTGAACGCCAGCGGATCGAGGAACGCGTCATCGAGACGGCGATAAATCACGTCCACCGCTTTCGGCCCGTCGGTGGTGCGCATGAAGACCTTGTCGTCACGCACAAACAGGTCGGCGCCCTCCACCAGTTCAACGCCCATTTCCCGCGCCAGGAAAGCGTGTTCGAAGAACGCACTGTTGAAGCGCCCCGGCGTCAGTACCACCACGCTCGGGTCGTCGATCGGGCTGGAGCTTTTCAGGGTGTCGAGCAACAGATTCGGGTAGTGGTCGATGGGCGCGATGCGCTGGGCGGCGAACAGCTCCGGGAACAGACGCATCATCATTTTGCGGTCTTCGAGCATGTAGCTGACGCCGCTCGGAGTACGCAGGTTGTCTTCGAGCACGTAGTAAGTGCCATCGCCGTCGCGCACAAGGTCGACGCCGGAGATGTGCGAATAGATGTCGCGGTGCAGATCCAGGCCCTGCATCGCCAACTGGTACTGCTCGTTGGCCAGCACCTGTTCGGCAGGGATAATCCCGGCCTTGATGATGCGCTGCTCGTGATAAAGGTCGGCGAGGAACATGTTCAACGCCTTGACCCGCTGGATGCAGCCGCGCTCGACGATCCGCCACTCGCTGGCGGGAATGCTGCGCGGGATGGTGTCGAACGGAATCAGGCGCTCGGTGCCCTGCTCGTCGCCATAGAGCGTGAACGTGATCCCGGCCCGGTGGAACAGCAGATCGGCCTCGCGTCGCCGTTGTGCCAGCAACTCGTCAGGCGTGTCGGCCAGCCAGCGGGCGAACTCCCGGTAATGCGGGCGGACCTGGCCGCCGGCATCGTACATTTCATCAAAATAGGTGCGGATCATGCCGTACTCCTTGTCACCCGGACCTACAGGCCTTCGCAAGGCCCGTGCCATCGGCATAAACGCTTTGATTTCAATCGGTTGGATAATCACGCCGCAAGCACCGCACCATTCCTGTGCGGCAAATGCCCCAAGCCGATTGCCCCCGCCTCATTGCGACGCATTGCATCGCCTATCACCAGCATAGTCAGAGTTGATTTCACCGCTCGCACCGAGCTGCGGATAATCGGCGCATCCGCTGAAAACTTCCCCGGTGAAGACTTCAGCTCCACTGATCCGGACTGCCCGCGCAGTCCCCGCAGGCCGTAACCCTGACCGGTTTCCTCTCCTTATCGGTCTTCCCTTTAGCCACCCTCTCCGGTGGCTTTTTTTTGCCCGGGATTCTTGTTTCAGGGTTTTGCCACGGGCTATTCGGCGGCCAGAAACGACAACGGCCAACCCGAAGGTCAGCCGTTGCTCAATACCTGAAACCAGAGATCAGTTCAGACGATGGCGGTTACGCACCTCCTGCTTGACGCCCCAGCCCTCGATGATGCCGCCCAGCGGCTCGACCACGGCAGAGAAACCTTGCTCGAAATCGCCAATGTCGTCATAGGTTGCGTACATCACTTTGCTCAGTTCCAGCGACCAGGCGCCATCGTCGCGCGCACTGACCTGGGCATTGATGGATTCACCACGAAATTTGCCTGCCGCCCTGCGCGCCCGCTCCTCGTCCGGGAAAATGGCGTAGAACTCGATGGGATGGAACCGGGAAAAGTCGAAACCGCCTTCTTTCATGCGGCGCAGAACATTGCTGCTGATGTCTTCTTGATAGGCTGTGCTCATGAATCGTCCCCCTCGGATAGATGGATAGACTTTCCGTATTCCCGCCCCGGGCCTTACAGGCCAAAGTACTTCGGCAACGTGGTTGCACGCGGGAAACAAGCATGTAGCTGACAAGACCAGACCTTAGCGATTGTTTCGCTGATCTCGCTTGCAGAGTAGCCCCAAGATAGAGCTGCTGCCAAGGCCTGGTGCTTCAAGTGACAGGAAGAATTTCAGATTGGCGTGATACTGCGGATTTCGATGCTGTTCTGGGTTTTCAGGCTTTTCACGCCAGCATCGGTGGTGCGCCCTTCAAGATCGTTCATATCCAGTTCGGCGGCCACCGGCAGGAGCCGTTCCTTGATCAGGCGTGCAGCCTCGTCGTCGCTGGGGCATTCCGCGCGCTCGAACACCTCATCGACAATTTCACCATGATCGTCCACGAAAGTGACTTTCCACTTTTGCATCGGTGCCTCCTCGATCAAACCCGCAAATGGGCTTACTACTATCTCGACTTTTGGCGAGATTGATCGTTCAAAAGGATTGCAGCGGACGAACATGAAAAAAAATTAACCGATGGGGAAACAGGCTTGTGTGGCGAGGGGATTCATCCCCGATGGGCGCGAAGCGTCCCTGAATTCAGCGAACGCATAGTGTCAGTTCCAACGCGTCTGCCGATTTTACGACTGCTGCGCAGCCGGTCGGGGATAAATCCCCTCACCACAGGGGATCTATCACCGATCCGGGAATAGTGCGTCAGTCGTTGCTCGGCTTGTTGATCGCCTGCAGCACGTACTGCGGCAGCGCGAATGCGCCGATGTGGATTTCCGGGTTGTAATAGCGGGTGACGATGCCGCTGCCGATGAAGCGCTGTTGCAGGGTTTCACGGCTCAGTTTGCGGTAGGCCGGGTTGGTCGAGCCCCAGGCAAAGGTCATCGAACCGCCAATGTAGGTCGGCACGGCCGCCTGATAGAAGTGCCAGTCCGGGAACAGGCTGCGCAGGCGACCGGCAGTGGTTTTGACTTCGTCGATCTGCATGAACGGCGTGCCGTTCTGGGTCACGAGGATCCCGCCTTCGCTCAGGCAACGATGGCACGCCTGATAGAAGTTCTCCGAGAACAGCACTTCGCCCGGGCCGATCGGGTCGGTGGAGTCGGAGATGATCACGTCGAATTTTTCCGTGGTGGTGGCGACGAAACGCATGCCGTCGTCGATCACCAGGTTCAGCCGTGGATCGTCGTAGGCGCCCTTGGAGTGGTTCGGCAGGAATTCCTTGCACATGTCGACCACGGTGCCGTCGATCTCGACCATGGTGATGTGCTCGACGCTGGCGTGCTTGGTCACTTCGCGCAGCATGCCACCGTCGCCGCCGCCGATGATCAGCACGCGCTTGGCGGTGCCGTGGGCGAGGATCGGCACGTGGGTGAGCATTTCGTGGTAGATGAATTCATCGGCTTCGGTGGTCTGGATCACGCCGTCCAGCGCCATCACCCGGCCCATGCGCGGGTTCTGGAAAATCACCAGGTGCTGGTGTTCGGTGCGCACTTCGTGCAGCAGTTTTTCCATGCGAAAACGCTGGCCGTAGCCTTCGTAGAGGGTTTCCAGGTATTCGCTGGTTTTGGTTACGGTCATGGTCAAGTGCTCCGATGAATGCGCGGGCGCCAATCGTGGGGGACGATTGCCCGGGAAAGGCGCGCATTCTACGTTGCCGAAGATGACAGGTCGAACCTTCCTCCGACAGGGCACACTCTGGAGCTACCACAAGACCAATGTGGGAGCGGGCTTGCTCGCGAAAGCGGAGTGTCATTCAACCTGTGTTTCGACTGAACAATCGCCTTCGCGAGCAAGCCCGCTCCCACAGGGGATCAGCGTGTTTTCGGGAAAGCGTCAGACCCGCACATTGCCCCGTGGCCCGGCGATCGCCCAGATGATCAGGCCCAGTACTGGCAGGAGGATGATCAGCAGAACCCAGAGGATTTTCATCCCGGTCTCGGCGCCGCTTTTCAGTACGTTGATGATCGCCCAGATATCGAGGGCAAGAATGATCAGACCAATCAGACCGTTGAACGTGGAACCCATGGTGTCGCTCCAGAATAGTGGCATGCACTTTTAGGATAGACGGTCGCGCGCAGGGTTCCCTTTTATTGCGTTCAGACGTGAACGGCGACCTTCAGCGCTTCCAGCGAAGGCGCGGCCGCGATGCCGACTTCGGCGCACAGCTCCAGCACTCGCGGCACGTCGTTGCCGTAAACCAGCACCACTTGCAGCTCATCGTCGAGTAACTGGCTGAAGTTCATCAGCGTGTAACCGCCGTTTTCCTTGTTCAGGCTGCTCATCTGCACCTGGATGCGGTTGAGTGCGGTCAGCGCTTCGGTCTTGGCCAGTTGCTTGGGCTTGAGGTTGAAATCCACGCCCGGGCCAAACGAGGCGACGATCTGCGCGAACAGATCGACGTAGGTGTCAGCCTGGAACAGCACGGTTTCCGGCAGACTGCCGACCACCACCCACTCGCCCAGCGGGATCGGGAAGGTGTCGTCGTAGTTGATGTCCGGGTTGGCTGCCAGAAAGGCGTCGGCATCGGCGTAGGCCTGCGCCGCTTCGTCCGCCACGTTCAGGATCTCGTCCTCGCCCATGCAGCCGGAGCTGATTTTGCTGATGAGTTCAACGAGTGCGGCTTTCATGAGGGCGGATCCTGTGGAAGGTTGAATTTGAGGGCGCGGAGGATAACGCATTGCAACCTCAGGCTGCACACAGAACATCTGTGGCGAGGGAGCTTGCTCCCGCTGGGGCGCGAAGCGGCCCCCAAACAGTGAATTCACCATTTTTACCAGCGCTGCGCACTGGAGCGGGAGCAAGCTCCCTCGCCACAGAATCTCGACAGTCCTCAGGCCAGCAGTTTTTCCAGCTGTGCCGTGGTATCGACCGCGCCCATGGTGCGGGCCGCGTCCAGCGCGGTGACGCCATTGGCATCCTTGGCTTGCGGGTCGGCGCCCTTACTGATCAGGTAATCAACGATTTCAACGCGGTTGAACATCGCCGCCATCATCAGCGCGGTGCGGCCATCGAACGACGAGCCTTCGATCTCGGCGCCCGCTTCCACCAGTGCCTTGACCACCGCCAGATCGCCCTTGAACGCGGCGCCGGCAATCGGGCTCTGGCCGTTGCCGTTACGCAGCTCCGGGTCGGCCTTGTGCTTGAGCAGCACCTGCACCGCGTCGACGTGGCCATAGTAACTGGCGAGCATCAGCAGGGTGTCGCCCTTGCTGTTTTTCAGGTTCACCGGCAAACCGGCGCTGATCAGCCGATCGAGCATCAGCGCATCACCTTCGCGCGCCTTGTTGAAAACCTGCTCGGTGAATTCGGCAGCTTCTTCAGGGGTCATCTGGCGGCTCTGGTCAGACATAGGGCAACTCCACTTTCGGTTATTCGCAAAGCCGACAGTTTCCCGAGCGCGACGATAGCTGTCACCCCCTTTTTCTCAAGTCAGGCCATAGCCAATCTCAATAGCGGTATTTGCCTTGATGAATATCGGCCAGAATTTCGTCCGTCACTTGCACGTAAGTCTGGGTGCCAGGCAGCCACGCGTAGATCGGGTCGTCGCCCGTCTGGCCGGGGTCGAAACCCTCGTTTTTCAGCCGGGTCTTCTGGTATTTGAAGGTCCCGGTGGTTTCCATTTTCACCTTCACCCGCAGGAACAGCGGCACCGCGTAGGCCGGCATGCGCTGGCGGGCGAATGCGAGCAATTCGGCGAAATCCAGGGTCGCCAGTGACTCGGCGGGCGTGATTGCGGCCATGCCGGCACGACCGTTGGTGTTGCTCACTTCGACGCCGTAGGCGACGGCCTCAGAGATATGCGGATGCTGCAGCAACAGGTTTTCCACTTCAGTGGTCGAGACGTTTTCGCCCTTCCAGCGATAGGTGTCGCCGAGTCGATCGACGAACTGCGCGTGGCCGAAGCCAATATTGCGCAGCAGGTCGCCGGTGTTGAAGAAACGGTCGCCCTTGCTGAACACATCGTGCAACACCACCTTGGCGGTTTTCTGTGGGTCGGTGTAACCGTCCAGCGGGGCTTTTTCGTCGATCCGTGCCAGCAGCAAGCCCTGTTCGCCCTTGCCGACCTTGCGCATGAAGCCGTCGGCGCTGCGCAACGGCTGCCCGCTGTCGTGGTCGTACGCCACCAGCTCCCAGGCCATCAGCGAGAAACCGATGGTGTTGTCGAAGTTGAGGATATTGCTGAAGCCGATATTGCCGTCGCTCGCCGCGTACAGCTCGCAGATGTGCTCGACGGCAAACCGGGTTTTGAACTCGGCCCAGGCGCCGGGACGCAAGCCGTTGCCGATCATCTTGCGCACCGCGTGACGGCTGTCATCGGCGCTGGGCGGTTGATCGACCAGATAACGGCACAATTCGCCGACATAGCCGAGGGTGGTCGCGTTGTAGCGACGCACGTCCGGCCAGAACTGACTGGCGCTGAACTTGCGACGGATCGCGAACCCGGAAGCGCCATTGATCGCCGAGCCCCAGCACACACAAAGGCCGGTGGCGTGGTACAGCGGCAAGGTGCAATAGACGACATCGTCGGGCGTCATGTTCAGGGCGATCATGCCGAAGCTGGCCGAGCTGCGCATCCAGCGGCCGTGCTTGAACACCCCGGCCTTGGGCAGGCCGGTGGTGCCGGAGGTGTAGATGTAAAAGCACGGGTCGTTGAAGAACACTTCGCCGCTGCTGGGCGGGTTTTCAGTGCAGGCGTCAGCACTGGCACTGATCAGATTGACGTAGCCCTCGGGCGCAATGCCTGGGTGGCTATAGGTGTCACGGTCGGCGATAAACCAGGTGCGCTGCGCCGGGATCGACACCTGCTCGCGGATCGCGGCAAACGCCGGCTGCAATTCCTCACCGAGGACAATCGCCACCGGTGCCACCAGATTTACGCTGTGAATCAGTGTGTCGCGGGTTTGCGAAGTATTGAGCAGCGCACTGACCGCGCCGAGTTTGGCCAGCGCCAGAATGGTCACCAGCAGCTCGGGACGATTTTCGATGAACACCGCGACCACGTCGCCCTTGCCGATGCCCTGCGCGCTCAGATAGTGGGCGATGCGGTTGGCCCACTGGTTGACCTGCGCATAGGTCAGCAAGACGTCGTCCTGCAAGATCGCCTGCCCCTCTGGATTGCGCAGCGTTGCTTGCTCGAAGGTCCAGCCGAGGCCACACGTTTGGGTCGGATCCGTGACGTTGGCGACTTTCATGCCCTTGACCACCCGCGGGATGGCTTTGGCGATCGTCGGCAGTTTGCGGAGCATCATGCTCCAGGTAATCGTGTCGCTCGACGCGTGACGCATGGCAGCTCCCCGGTCGGCCTGGTCGGCCGGTTTTTTTATTGTTCGGGCTGTGGGCATGACCTGCGTTGTGGGCAAGGTCGAGATCGAAAATACGTCAGCGCTTCGCGGGCTGTACACGCGGTTTTTGCAATGTTTTGTATCCGCCCTGTCACGCCTGGCGGCGGTGATTGCGACTTTGCCGTTTGGTTCCGTTCAACTCATGAGAATCCCGCAAAATGCAGGATGCACGATGGCCATTCATGCAGATTGCACGACGAATGCAAATTTCACGATTTTTAACTTATTGATTTATAAGCATTTTTATTTTTTCGTGTGCTGGCACAATCGCTGCAACCTCCTCTGCATGCTTGCCATTCAAGTGCATACGGAGCTGAAAGACATGAGCCTGATCCAAGAAAAATTTACCTCGCTGTTCTCCAACTTCAACGTCACCACTGCGCCACGTCCCGATGGCGGGATCCTGCTGACGCTGCGCAGCAGTGAAGGCAAAGTATTCAAGCGCGCCCTGACGTATCAGCAAATGCACAACGCCGACCAACTGTCGTGGGCGATCAGCGCGATCCGTCGTGACCTGGCGGAAGAAGCCAGTGAGCTGCCGCAGATTGCGATGCTGCAAAGCCAGCAGCGTTTTGCCCTGCCGACGTATCACTCGCTGTAATTGATTCGAAGCTTTAAACAGCTTTAAACAAAAACAGGCCGGGCAGCTTTCACTGTCCGGCCTGTTTTTTGGCTGATGCAAAACTCCGTGCGGGAGCGGGCTTGCTCGCGAAAGCGGTGTGTCAGTCAAAAATATTTGGCTGACACACCGCTTTCGCGAGCAAGCCCGCTCCCACATTGGATCGAGGGTGGTTAAAAGGCTTCGGGTTCGATGCCGGTGAAGCTGTCGACGGTGATATGGCTTCCCAGCTCCCCCCCCTCGCGCGCCAGGCCGCAGGTCTGCAGGCCTGCCGATTGAGCGGCATCCAGCTCCTCAACGATGTCGGACAGAAACAGAATGTCCTGCGGTTCGACACCAATCGCCTGTTGAATGTTGGTGTAAGACTGCGCCTCACGCTTGGGCCCCGACGTGGTATCGAAATACCCGCTGAACAGCGGTGTCAGATCCCCCGCCTCGGAGCAGCCGAAGATCAGCTTCTGCGCCTGGATCGAACCCGACGAATACACAAACAGTTGATAACCGGCCTGATGCCAGCGCTTGAGCGCTTCAACGGCATCCGGGTACACGTGGCCCTTCAACTGCCCGGCGTGGTAACCCTGCGCCCAGACCATGCCTTGCAAGGCTTTGAGCGGCGTGGCTTTGCGATCTTCCTCGATCCAGCTCAAGAGAATTTCAACAACCCGTTCAACATCGGCCTGCGGTGCATTGCTGTCGCGGCGCACGGCGTCGAGTTGCTCAGCCACATCGGCACGTTCGGCGTTCTGCCGAACAAAATCCGGCAGGTGTTTGGCCGCATACGGGAACAGCACATCAAAAACGAAACTCACCGCGCTGGTGGTGCCTTCAATGTCAGTGACAATGGCTTTGATCGACATCGGCTCAGTCCTCCAGACGCGGGAAGCGCCCGGCGATGTCTTCGCCGGTGAAATTCGCGACCCAGCCTTCCGGGTTGTTGAACAGGCGAATCGCCACGAAGTGCGGGTGCTCGCCCATGTCGAACCAGTGCTTGGTACCGGCCGGCACCGAGATCAGGTCGTTCTTCTCGCACAACACCGCGTAGACATAATCGTCGATGTGCAGGGTAAACAGGCCACGACCGGCAACGAAAAAGCGCACTTCGTCTTCGCCATGGCGGTGTTCTTCAAGGAACTTGGCGCGCAGTTCGGCTTTTTGCGGGTGATCGCTGTTGAGGCTGATCACATCGACGGTGATGTAACCGCGCTCGGTCATCAGCTTGTCGATCTGCTCCTGATAGGCGCTGATCACCTCTTCCTGGCTGGCGCCGGGCTGGATCTTCGCGGCGGCTTGCCAGCGGTCGAAGCGCACGCCCTGCTCGGCGAGCGTCGAGGCGATGTCTTCGAAATGGGTCAGCACCTTGTTCGGAATCTCGGGGCTGGATACGTGATAGACGGACAGGCTGCTCATGGGCAATTCCTCGGTATCGGCCTTGCCGTCCGGTTCTTGCAGACCGGTCGGGCAGTGCATTTCATCAGGCAAATGGGCGGCTTCGGGTGAAGTCAGCCTTGGCGGTTCATGACGCTGCGGGTTTTCAACTCGCATTCAAACAGAAATTCGAAGGCCTCGATCTGCCGCAGGGCATCGCTCATCTGCGCGCCCCAGGTGTAGAGGCCGTGGCCGCGAATCAGATAACCGACGCAATCGGGATGGGCGTCGAGCCAAGGCTGCACCTTGGCGGCAAGGCGCGCAATGTCCTGATCGTTGTCGAAGATCGGCACGCGCACCCGCGATTCGTGGGTGGAGATGCCGCTGAAGGCTTTTTGCAGCTCGTAGTCTTCGAACTCGATGAAGTCTTGCGGCGTCAGGCGCGACAGCACTGTGGCGTTCACCGAGTGGGTGTGCAGCACCGCACCGATTTCCGCGCGCCAGCTGTAGAGCTGAGTGTGGAGCAGGGTTTCGGCTGAGGGCTTTTTGCCCGGTTCCAGGCTGTTGCCGGACAAATCCGTGGCGAGCACGTCGTCCAGGCCCAATTGGCCCTTGTGCTTGCCGGACACGGTCAGCAGCGCTTCGCTCGGCGACAGACGCGTCGAGTAATTGCTGCTGGTGGCCGGCGACCAGCCGCGACCATAAAGAAAACGCCCGGCGTCGACGATCTGCTGGGCGAGCTGTTCACGCGTAAGGCTCATGGCCTGTCCTCTTGCATACGTGTGGCAATGATAACGGCAGCAGCGAGCGCCGCGAGACTGGCAATACTAAAGGTCAATGTCGCACCGAGGGCATTCCAGCTGTAACCGGAATACAACGCGCCCAGCGCGCCACCGGTGCCGGCCAGCGCCGCGTACAGCGCCTGACCCTGACCTTGCTGACGCGCACCGAAGCTACGTTGCACGAACGCGATGGCAGCCGCATGAAAGCTGCCGAAGGTCGCCGCGTGCAGCACCTGGGCCAACAACAGTACCCAGAGGAATTCGGCGAACGAACCTAGCAGCAACCAGCGCAGCGCCGCCAGCAGAAAACTCGCCATCAGCACGCGGCGCAGGGAAAACCGCGCGAGAATCCGGCTCATGGCCATGAACATCAGCACCTCGGCGACCACGCCCACGGCCCAGAGCATGCCGATTGTGCCGCGTGTGTAACCGAGGCGTTCAAGGTGCAAGGTCAGAAACGTGTAATACGGGCCGTGGCTCATCTGCATCAGCGCGACACAGGCGTAAAACGCCAGCACACCGGGGCTGCGCAGCTGCTTGAGAAAGCCCTCCCCGCTCGGCCGATTACCTTGCGGTGGCTGCGCGTTCGGCACCCACAGGCTGCTGAGGACGATGCCGGCCATGATCAGCACCAGCGCCGCCGGGTAGATGTCGAGGCTCAGCCATTCGAACAAACGGCCCAGCGCGACCACGGTGATGATGAAACCGATCGAGCCCCACAGGCGAATCTGGCTGTAGCGCGAGGTTTGCCCCTGCAAGTGCGCGAGGGTGATGACTTCGAACTGCGGCAGCACCGCGTGCCAGAAGAACGCGTGCAACGCCATGACCATCGCCAGCCAGGCGTAGGTCTTGCTGACGAAAATCAGCGAGAACGTCAGCAGCGTACACACCGCACCGAAGCGCACGATGGCCAGGCGTTTGCCGGTGTAGTCGCCGAGCCAGCCCCAGATGTTCGGCGCCACACAGCGCATCAGCATCGGGATCGCCACCAGCTCGCCGATGCGCGCAGGGCTGAAGCCGAGATGATCGAAGTACAGCGCCAGAAACGGCGCTGTCGAGCCGAGCAAGGCGAAATAGAACAGATAGAAACTGGACAGCCGCCAGTACGGGAGCGCCGCCACGGTCAGACCGCGACGGCTTGGCGATCAACCATCAAAGCTGACCCAGCACCGGGGTGCTGACGCGCACGTCGGCGTTCTGCCCACGATGACGCAGCAGGTGATCCATCAGCACGATGGCCATCATCGCTTCGGCAATCGGCGTGGCGCGGATGCCGACGCACGGGTCGTGACGGCCCTTGGTGATCACGTCGACCGGATTGCCGTGGATGTCGATCGAACGGCCCGGAGTGGTGATGCTCGACGTTGGCTTGAGCGCCAGATGCGCGACGATCGGCTGACCGGACGAAATGCCGCCGAGGATGCCGCCAGCGTTGTTGCTGAGGAAACCTTGCGGGGTCAGTTCATCGCGATGCTCGGTGCCGCGCTGGGCGACGCAGGCGAAACCGGCGCCGATTTCCACGCCTTTCACCGCGTTGATGCTCATCAGCGCATGCGCCAGTTCAGCGTCGAGGCGGTCGAAAATCGGCTCGCCGAGGCCCGGCATCACGCCTTCGGCGACTACAGTGATCTTCGCCCCGACCGAGTCCTGATCGCGGCGCAACTGGTCCATGTAGGCTTCCAGTTCCGGGACCTTGTCCGGATCCGGGCTGAAGAACGCGTTCTGTTCCACCGAATCCCAGGTCTTGAACGGGATTTCGATCGGGCCGAGCTGGCTCATGTAGCCACGGATGACGATGCCCTGGCTGGCCAGATACTTTTTGGCAATCGCACCTGCCGCCACACGCATCGCGGTTTCCCGCGCCGAGCTGCGACCGCCACCACGGTAGTCGCGCTCGCCGTATTTGTGGTGGTAGGTGTAGTCGGCGTGCGCCGGGCGGAACAGATCCTTGATCGCCGAGTAGTCCTTGGACTTCTGGTCGGTGTTGCGGATCAGCAGGCCGATCGAGCAACCGGTGGTGCGGCCCTCGAACACGCCGGAAAGGATTTCGACTTCATCGGCTTCCTGACGCTGGGTGGTGTGGCGGCTGGTGCCTGGCTTGCGCCGATCGAGGTCGCGCTGCAGGTCTTCGAGGAAGATCTCCAGGCCCGGCGGGCAGCCGTCGACAATGGCGACCAACGCCGGACCATGGCTCTCGCCAGCGGTGGTGACAGTGAACAACTTGCCGTAGGTATTGCCGGACATGCAGGACGCTCCGTGAAATCAAACCCGAATTCGTGATGCGCGCCAGTATACGCAGGCTAACCGAGTAGTTCATCCTCGAACCTTAGTGGTGTTGGTGAGTCCAACCGGCACCTTGGCGAATGATGGCGTGATGATGCTGCGAGTTCTGATCTTGAGTCTTACCCTGTTTACCGGTTTTGCCCACGCGACTGTCCTGCAGCGCCCGATCTCTCTGGATACCGGGAGCGGTGAACTTTTCGGCTCGCTGTTGCTGCCAAAATCCGACAACCCAGTGCCGGTTGTCCTGATCCTTGCCGGCTCCGGTCCTACAGATCGTGACGGCAATAACCCCGATGGCGGGCGCAATGACAGCCTCAAGCGGCTGGCCTGGGTGCTGGCCAAACACAACATCGCCAGCGTGCGCTACGACAAGCGCGGGGTGGCTGCGAGCCGGCCGGCCACACCTGACGAGCGCAATCTGTCGGTGGAAGGCTACGTCGACGACGCCGTGGCCTGGAGCCAGAAGCTAAAAAACGACCCGCGCTTCGGCCCGTTGATTCTGCTCGGTCACAGCGAAGGTGCACTGATTGCCACCCTCGCCGCCCCGCGTGCCGACGCCGCTGCGCTGATTTCGCTGTCCGGCAGCGCCCGCCCGGTGGATCAGGTAATCCGCGAACAACTGGCGCGCAGCCTGCCGCCACCGTTGATGTTGCGCAGCAACCAGATTCTCGACAGCCTCAAGGCCGGTCACACCGATGCCGACGTGCCGGCGCCGTTGCAACCGATCTTCCGCCCGAGCGTGCAGCCGTACCTGATTTCGCTGTTTCGCCAGGACCCGGCCAAGGCCTTTGCACAACTGAAGATGCCGGCGCTGATCGTCCAGGGCAGCAACGACATGCAGGTCGGCGTCGGCGATGCGCAGGCGCTGAAAGCCGCCAAACCCGACGCCGAACTGGTGGTGATCGAAGGCATGAACCACGTCATGCGCATCGTCCCCGCCGATGTGAAGCGGCAATTGGCCTCGTACAAGGATCCGAATTTGCCCCTGGCGGCGGAATTGGGTGGCAAACTCATCGAGTTTATTGACGGACTTCACACCCGTTAAACGGCGTTTACCCTCTAGTCCTGCAAAAAGCGGCCGATAAGCCTTTGTCGCCAGCGTATCGGCTGGCGACAAGCAGAGCTTGGACAGGATCTCGCCGTTATGACTGATACCCCGACTTCACCCGACACCACCGCTGAAAAAGACGCACCGCCAGCGGTCGAGCTGCCATGGGCGGACGTCAGCGTCGAGCACCACAAGATGCTCCGTCTGGCCCCGCTGCAGACTGACCGTCACACCGGGGGCCGGCCGTTGCGCTTTGTCGAATTCGGCTATGCCGAGCGCAACAGCAAAGAACACAGCCTGATGCGCATGGCGATCAAACTGCCCGGTCAGCGCGTGCGCAAAGAGCAGAACCACCTCGACGTTTGGGTCGATCACACCAGCAAACGTGTGCACTTCGGCCCCGACAGCGGTTTGCAGATCGAACCGTTGAACCGTGGTATAGGTCGTTTCATGGCTGCACAAGGCATCAATTGGGCGAAAAAACGCTGGCCCGCCTACACGGTCGACGGCATGGACCTGAACAACAAGGATGCGCTGAACGAAGACACCCGTCTGCGTCGCGATCACTTCTTGCGTGTGCATGGTTTTGACGTGTTGTACGCCGACGCCCAGCATTTGAAGGGCAGCGTCAAAGAGGTGCAGGTCGGTGACCTGTTGGGCGACTGGAACAGCGAGAAGCTGCAGATCGTCGAGATTCTCGAAGCAGCGCAGATGCTGCAACAGGCCGAGCAGAACCTCGCCGAGCAGGAAGTGAAGCTGAAGAAGCAGGAAGACAAGGTCAGCAAGTTCAAGCGTGAAGACGCTGGATTGCGCTTTACCATTACCTGTCTGGTTGCGTTTGCGGTGTTTCAGGCAGGATTGTTGATCTGGATTGCTACGCACCGCTGAAATCAGCGTTGACCTGTGGCGAGGGAGCTTGCTCCCGCTCGACTGCGAAGCAGTCGTAAAACATGCACATGCGGTATGTCTGGTGCACCGTCATTGCATATTTTGGGTCTGCTTCGCAGACCAGCGGGAGCAAGCTCCCTCGCCACAAAAGTCAGTCAGGTCAGACGCGGGAAGCGAACAAGGCCTGATGATCGCGGCACTGCTCCGCCGTCAGCATGAACACACCATGCCCGCCGCGCTCGAATTCGAGCCAAGCAAAATCGACTTCCGGGTACAGCGCTTCGACGTGCACCTGGCTGTTGCCCACCTCAACGATCAATAGCCCCTTCTCGGTCAGGTGATCTGCCGCTTCGGCGAGCATCCGCCGTACCAGGTTCAGACCGTCATCTCCGCAGGCCAGGCCCAGCTCCGGTTCGTGCTGGTATTCGTCCGGCATGTCGGCGAAATCTTCGGCATCAACGTACGGCGGGTTCGACACGATCAGGTCGAAACGCTGCCCCGGCAGGCCATCGAAACCATCGCCCTGCACGGTGTACACACGCTCATCGACGCCATGGCGCTCGATGTTCTGGTTGGCCACTTCCAGCGCTTCGAACGACAGGTCCGCCAGCACCACTTCAGCGTTCTGGAACTCGTAGGCGCAGGCGATACCGATGCAGCCCGAGCCGGTGCACAGGTCGAGGATGCGTGCCGGCTCGTCGCCGATCCACGGTGCGAAGCGGTTTTCGATCAGCTCGCCAATCGGCGAACGCGGGATCAGCACGCGCTCATCAACGATGAACGACATGCCGCAGAACCACGCCTCGCCCAGCAGGTACGCCGTCGGGATGCGCTCTTCGATGCGGCGCTTGAGCAGGCGTTGCAGGTTGACCAGCTCGTCGTCTTCCAGCGCACAGTCGAGGTAGCTGTCGGCGATCTCCCACGGCAGGTGCAAGGCACCGAGCACCAACTGCCGGGCTTCATCCCAGGCGTTGTCGGTGCCATGGCCGAAAAACAGATCCTCCCCATGGAAGCGGCTGACGGCCCAACGGATATGGTCGCGCAGGGTACGAAGTCGGGAAGTGATCACGGGGCAGAACTCCAGAAAAAACGACTGGGGATTCTACCAGCCAAAACGCGTCACGACGACGCGGGAAACATTCGCGGCCGACAGTAGGACTTTTCTGTTTTTTCCATCAGCTATTGAACAGAACGTGTAACTTGACAAGGCTGCAGGCCAGTAACGACGCTGCCTGCGATGGTAGCGGTTCACAGAACCGCTCAGCCAGAGGACAATGCCGCAAAAGCCCCACCCCAAGGAGCCCCGAATGTCCGTTCCAAAAACGATGTTTCAACTCAGCGGCCGCGGTTACGCAGCGGCCACACTGAGCCATGCCACCGTGGTCATCATCGATGCCCAGAAAGAGTACCTCAGTGGCCCGCTGGCCCTGAGCGGCATGGACGCGGCCGTCGCGAACATCAAACAACTGGTCGCCGCGGCCCGTGCAGCCGGTCGGCCGATCGTGCACGTGCGTCATCTCGGCACCGTCGGTGGCCTGTTCGACCCGCAGGGCGAACGCGGCGAATTCATCCCCGGCCTTGAGCCACAAGGTGACGAAACCATCATCGGCAAACTGCTGCCGAGCGCGTTCCACGGCACCGAACTGCTCGACCGTTTGCAGAATCTTGGCTCGCTGGACCTGATCGTCTGCGGTTTCATGAGCCACTCCAGCGTCAGCACCACCGTGCGCGCGGCGAAGAACCTGGGCTTCCGTTGCACCCTGGTCGAAGACGCCTGCGCCACCCGTGACCTGCCGTTCAAGGGCCGCGTGCTCAGCGCCGCCGTGGTGCAGGAAGCGGAAATGGCGATCATGGCCGACAACTTCGCCACCCTTGCCCTGACTCAAGATCTGATCTGATCTGCTCTGATGAGCGGCTCAGCACGCCGCTCATCCGCAAAAGCCTCGCATTTGCTTCAATTGCCTTAGCCTCAGGAACAACCCGGTCAACTCCCGGTCGAAGGGCCGATACCCATTGAGGAAGGTCGGAATGAAGTTATCCGATGGATTTGACGCACGCCGCTTGCGGCCCAAAGGCCAAAGCAACTGGCGTTTTCGATTCGGCGCAGCGATCGCCGCCATTCTGGCGACGTTCGGTGTGCTGCTGGCGATGGCCGGTGCCGCCAGCCTGCTGGGGCGCCCGCCGGCGCTCGGCGACTTGAATGCCACGCCGACGGGTTCGGCGATCATTCTCGCGGTCGGCTTGTTGTTCCTGTATTTCGGCGTGGCCCTGTGGCGTCGATGCCGGCGGCGCGCCCGGCAATCGCGGGAGCTGAACATGTCCCCGCACCTGATGAAAAAACACGACTGACTCCACGGCCTGGCTTTTTGCCGGGCCGTTTTGTTTCGACTTGGGTAAACTGGCCGCCCTTCGCGGAGGCTGACATGCAAGACGACGATTTTTCCCTGTTCAAAAGTGCGATCCAAGGCGTCAAGCCGATCAAGCACGACCGCGCCGACACCGGCAAACCCAAGGCTGACCGCGCGCAGATCGCCAAACTGCGCCAGTCCGCCACCGTGCGCACCGACACCACCACCGTGGATGGCCTGTCCGATCAGTTCGTGATCGACGTCGGCCCCGAAGACGAGTTGATGTGGGCCCGCGACGGGGTGCAGGAAAGCCAGATGCGCAAGCTCAAGATCGGCCAGATCCCGTTCGAAGGCAGCCTCGACCTGCACGGCATGAACGTCGAAAAAGCCCGCGAGACCCTCTGGGCCTTTCTCGCCGAAGCGACCAAATTCGAAATCCGCTGCGTGCGCGTCACCCACGGCAAGGCCGTGCGCCTGGACGGCAAGCGGCCGATGATCAAAAGCCACGTCAACACTTGGCTGCGTCAGCATCCGCAAGTGCTCGGTTTCACCTCGTGCCAGGCGAAACACGGCGGTGCCGGTGCGGTGTACGTGATGCTCAAACGCACCATGATGGAAGGCCGCGACGAATAATCGCGTTACACCGAACTTGCAGGGTTGTGTCCGCCACCGTACCCTTGCCCTTTGCGAAAATCCCCACAGGTAGTTTCATGTCCCTGGAACAGAATTACACCGCGATTCTCGGCCAACTGGGCGAGGACGTGTCCCGCGAGGGCCTGCTCGACACGCCAAAGCGTGCCGCCAAAGCCATGCAGTACCTCTGCCGCGGTTATGAACAGACGCTCGAAGAGGTCACCAATGGTGCCCTGTTCAGCTCCGACAACAGCGAAATGGTGCTGGTCAAGGACATCGAGCTGTACTCGTTGTGCGAACACCACCTGCTGCCGTTCATCGGCAAGGCGCACGTTGCGTACATCCCGAGCGGCAAAGTGCTGGGCCTGTCGAAGGTCGCGCGGATCGTCGACATGTACGCCCGCCGCCTGCAGATCCAGGAAAACCTCAGCCGGCAGATCGCCGATGCGGTGATGCAAGTCACCGGTGCGCTGGGCGTGGCCGTGGTGATCGAGGCCAAGCACATGTGCATGATGATGCGCGGTGTCGAGAAGCAGAATTCGTCGATGATCACTTCGGTGATGCTCGGTGAGTTCCGCGAAAACGCGGCGACTCGCAGCGAGTTCCTCAGCCTGATCAAGTAATCGGCTGCAGAAAAAAACCGGCGTTGATCGCCGGTTTTTTTTCGCCTGTGAAAAATCGGGTAAGCTGCGCGCCCTTCTCTCTTTGCACCGTGAGGCTTTCAACGTGTTCGTAAAAGCGCTTCGTGTCGGCCTTGGCCAACTGATCATCTTCATTGACTTCATCACCCGCCCAGGCAAGAAACAGCGCCCGGCCGAGGTACAGGCGCAAGTCAACGCCGCCGCCAAAGGCCTGACCCTGTATCAGTTCCACGCCTGCCCGTTCTGCGTGAAAACCCGCCGTACGCTGCGTCGCCTGAATGTGCCGGTCGCACTGAAGGACGCGAAGAACAACGAACAGGATCGCCAGACGCTGCTGGACCAGGGCGGCAAGATCAAAGTGCCGTGCCTGCGCATTGAAGAGAATGGGCAGACGACCTGGATGTACGAGTCCAAGGTAATTATTGATTATCTGGATAAGCGTTTCGCGGCGGTCTGAGTCTTTTTGGGTGCATTTGAAGGCCCTATCGCGAGCAGGCTCACTCCTACAATTGGAATGCGTTCTCCTGTAGGAGTGAGCCTGCTCGCGATGAGGCACTTGAGGGCATCATAAATCCCAGACAAAAATAAACCGGCCCTCGAGCCGGTTTATTTTTTTCAGGCTGCTTTGTCTAGTTGCGCCTGCCTCACCACCGCCGCCAACCGCTTCAACCCTTCATCCAGTCGCGCCGGGTCGATGTGACTGAAATTCAAACGCAGATGCCCGAGGTTTTTATCCGGTTCGGGAAAGAACGGCTCGCCCGGCATGAACGCCACGTCATTGGCCAACGCCTCGTTGAGCAACGTCCGTGTATCCAGCGGTTGCTTCAGCGTCAGCCAGAAGAACAGCCCGCCCTGCGGCATGTTCCAGTGCGCCAGATCGGAAAAGTGCGTTTCCAGCGCCGCTTGAAACGCATCGCGGCGCTGCCGGTAGAAACCGCGCAGTTCGCTCAGGTGCTGCTGATATTTTTCCGTGCCGATCCATTGCAGTGCCTGCCACTGGCCGATGCGGTTAGTGTGCAGATCTGCCGATTGCTTGAGTTTGAGCAAATGCGGGAACAGGTCCGGGCTGGCGATCAGGTAGCCGACGCGCAAACCCGGCAGCAAGGTTTTCGACACGGTGCCGGTGTAGATCCAGCTGGCTTTCTGCAAACGCCCGGCAATCGGTTTGGCGCTGCCGCCATCGAACGTCAATTCGCGGTACGGCTCGTCTTCGATCAGGGTCACGCCGAATTCATCGAGCAATGCGGCGACGGCGGCGCGCTTGGCTTCGCTGTAGCGCACGGCGGAGGGGTTCTGGAACGTCGGGATCAGGTAGATGAACGCCGGGCGATGCTGTTCCAACCGACTGCGCAGTTGCGCGAGATTGGGGCCGTCGGATTCTTGCGGCACGGTCAGGCAATCGGCGCCGAACAGCTGGAAGATCTGCAACGCGGCAAGGTAGGTCGGCGCCTCCAGCAGGATTTCGGTGCCTTTGTCGATGTATAACTTGGCGGCCAGATCCAGGGTCTGCTGGGAACCGCTGACCACCAGCACCTGACTCGCCGTGCACTCCAGCCCCAACGCTCGCGCCTGCGCCGCCAGCGCTTCACGCAGCGCCGGCTCGCCCTCGCTCATGCCGTACTGACCAAGCGCCAGCGGCATCTCGGACCATTCGACTTTCGGCAGCATGGCTTCGGCGGGAAGGCCACCGGCGAACGACATCACCTCCGGGCGCTGGGCGGCGGCGAGGATTTCACGGATCAGAGAACTTTTAAGGCGCGAAACACGTTCGGAAAAAGCCATGGGAGTCACCGGTAGCGAGGCCTGGGAAAAATGAGTCAAACTGGTTGACTGAAACTACGACAGCTTGAGCGAGTACGTCAACATGCTTGACCTTAAAAACCCCGCCAGCCAGCAACAGGCGATGGAAGCGTTTTTCTTCGGCTATCAGGCGTTCACCGCCAAGGCTGATGAAATGCTCGAGCGCCGCGGCCTGTCCCGGGTGCATCAGCGGATTGTGTTCTTCATCGCGCGTTATCCGAATTTGAGTGTGAAGGAATTGCTGGGATTGCTCGGCGTCAGCAAACAGGCGCTGAACATGCCGCTGCGCCAGTTGCAGGAAATGCACCTTGTGGAAAGCGTGGCGTCGGAGGCAGACAAGCGTAAGCGCCTGCTGGAGCTGACTACTGAAGGTGAGAAGTTTGAGCAGGCGTTGCGGCGCGAGCAGGTGAAATTGCTCGAGCGGGTGTTTGCTGAGGCTGGGGAGGCGGCGGTGAATGGGTGGTTGTCGGTGAATATGGCGCTTGGGAGCACTCAGTCACATCTTGATTGACTGGACTGGCCTCTTCGGGAGCAAGCCCCCTCCCACAGTGGATCCAGTGGACCCTAATCATGGGTAACCAGCAGAACCCTGTGGGAGGGGGCTTGCTCCCGAAGGGGCCAGAACAAGCGATATATCCCTATCGCCTGACCTTTCGTAAACAAAACCAAAAACAATATTTGCTTTATTTGTACACAAAAGCATAATCCACTGCGTGCGAGTTCCTGACCGCATGGTCAACAAATTCGCGTATGCCTCAAAGGGCTGCTGCCACCCCTCATGGGTCCGGCCCTGGAAATAACAATAAAACTCTTGAGGAGTACTCGCTGTGGAAAGCCGCAAATCCGAAGCATCGACGCTGGAACTCTCGCCGCCCTTACGCACAGGCGTGCTGGAGCGCATCTTCAAACTCAGCTTGCATGGCACCACGGTGAAGACCGAGCTGATTGCCGGTCTGACAACCTTCATCACCATGGCTTACATCATCTTCGTCAACCCGAACATCATGGCCGATGCCGGGATCGATCACGGTGCAGCCTTCGTCGCCACCTGCATCGCCGCCGCGCTCGGCTGCCTGCTGATGGGCCTGTACGCCAACTGGCCAGTGTGCCTGGCACCGGGCATGGGCCTCAACGCCTTCTTCACTTACACCGTAGTCGGCACCATGGGCTACAACTGGGAAACCGCGCTCGGTGCGGTGTTTGTTTCCGGTGTGCTGTTCATGATCCTGACCTTCTCGCGGATTCGCGAATGGCTGCTCAACAGCATCCCGGTCAGCCTGCGCTTTGCGATGGGCGCTGGCGTCGGCCTGTTCCTCGGGCTGATCGGTCTGAAAACCGCTGGCATTGTCGTCGACAGCCCGGCCACCCTGATCAAACTCGGCTCCCTGCGTGAACCCGGCCCGCTGCTGGCGGCGATCTGCTTCCTGATGATCGCGATCCTCAGCTACCACAAAGTCTTTGGCGCGATCCTCATCAGCATCATCACCGTGACCTTGGCCGGTTGGGGCCTGGGCATCGTGCACTACTCAGGCATCATGTCGACTCCGCCGAGCCTGGCGCCTACGTTCATGGCCATGAACATCGCCGGTGTGTTCAACGTCAGCATGATCAGCGTGGTCCTGGCTTTCCTCTTCGTGCACATGTTCGACACCGCGGGCACCCTGATGGGCGTGGCTCAGCGCGCCAATCTGGTCAACGCTGACGGGCGTATCGAAAACCT
Organism: Pseudomonas sp. S150; assembly: GCF_004526365.1. Lineage (NCBI taxonomy): Bacteria > Pseudomonadati > Pseudomonadota > Gammaproteobacteria > Pseudomonadales > Pseudomonadaceae > Pseudomonas > Pseudomonas sp. S150. The sequence goes on along the minus strand of NZ_CP038207.1, from coordinate 2,513,921 downwards.
TTCCCGGGCGATGAAAGCCGACAGCGCCTCCAGCGTCTTCGGCGCGGTAGTCGGTGTCCCTCCGGTAACAAGCTATGTGGAAAGTGCCGCGGGTGTAGCGGCTGGTGGTCGGACTGGTCTTACCGCAGTCACCGTGGGTGTGCTATTTATAGCGGCGATGTTTTTCGCACCGCTGGCCGGGATGATTCCGGCTTACGCCACCGCCGGCGCGCTGATTTATGTCGCGATGCTGATGATGGGCGGCATGGCCCACATCGAATGGGATGAAGCTACTGACGCCATTCCGGCAATCGTCACAGCGATCATGATGCCGCTGACCTTCTCGGTCGCCGACGGCATTGCGCTGGGCTTCATCACCTACGTGGCGTTGAAGGCCGGTACCGGCAAGTACAAGGAAATTTCCGTCAGCCTGTGGGTGCTCTGCGCGATCTTCATCGCCAAGTTCATCTTCTTGTAAGCGTCACGCGGTTCAAGCGTCAAACCAGCCTCACCCTCGCGGGTGGGGCTTTTGCACATTCTTGAGTACAACAAAAAAAGGAGCAAAGTGATGAGTCTGGAAACCTGGCTGCTGTTCAGCGGCGCTGCACTGGTGGTGATCCTGATTCCGGGGCCGCTGTCATTGCTGATGATCAGCAACAGTCTGAACTACGGCTTGCGCCGCTCTTACCCGGCATTTCTCGGCGGCGTGATCGCTTCGATCTGCCTGCTCAGTGCGTCGGCGCTGGGGCTGGGCGCCCTGCTGCTGGCCTCGGAACAACTGTTCAGCACCCTGAAAATCGTCGGCGCGCTGTACCTGTTCTACCTCGCCTGGCAGAGCTGGCAGCAATCGCGTCAGCCAGCGGTAGGCGCCGAAGTACCGCAAGCCGCGCCGGTGCCGCGTTTCCGCACACTGTTCGGCCGCGCGTTTGTCTTGGGCGCGAGCAATCCGAAGGACATTCTGTTTTTCGCCGCGTTTCTGCCGCAGTTCCTTAGCGCGCAACAGCCGTTCCTCCCGCAATTGCTGATCATGATCGCGACTTGGGTGGTGCTGGATCTGTGCTGCAAACTGGCTTACGGGCTGGGTGCACATGGCGCGGCGCGCTATCTGCGCAGCGGCAAGGGACAGAGCTGGTTCAACCGGGTGAGTGCCGGACTGTTCAGTGGTGCCGGTGCTGCGTCGCTGTTGAGCCGCTGACAGCAAAAGCTTCGCGAGCAAGCCCGCTCCCACATTTGGAATGCATTCCCTTGTGGGAGCGGGCTTGCTCGCGAAGGCGTCAGACCAGACAGCACTTTCCTCCAAGCGAAAAAAAGCCCGCAGTGTGAGCGGGCGAAAGACCAAAGAAGCTATATGCGCAGTCGCTTCCCGGTGGGGGCAGCTGCTTGGGGGTCAGCTGCCCCGATAGGTGGAATAGCTGTAAGGCGAGATCAGCAGGGGTACGTGGTAATGATCCTGCTCGGCAGAGATGCCGAAACGCAGCACCACCACGTCGAGGAACGCCGGTTCCGGCAGTTGCACGCCACGGGCGCGGTAGTAATCGCCGGCGTGGAACTGCACCTGATAGACCCCGGTGCGGTAGTCATCGCCTTGCAGCAGCGGCGCATCGACCCGGCCATCGCTGTTGGTAATCGCACTGGCGACCAATTCCAGGTGCGAACCTTCAACGCGGTACAGCTCGACCTTGATCGAGCTGCCCGGGCAACCGTGTGCAGCGTCCAAAACATGTGTTGTCAAACGTCCCATTGATTCTGCGCGCCTGGCCGCAAAGAGCAGTCAGACTTCGCGCCTCCCGAAGTCAGGTAAAAAGGAGACCGCACCGATTCGGAGCACGAAAAGTTGCGGCGAGCGACTGATTAAGACACTTTTCAAAAAAATTGTACACAATAAAAACGACATTTTTCACCTCATCCCCGCCATTCGGGCGTTTGCCCCTGATCTGCCCCTCAAGCGCCTGGCTATTGAACCTCACAACCATTAGCTGACTGATCAGGCAGGTTTCTTGCAGGTTTACGCCATTAACAGCAAAAGATGACAGTCGGTGAAAAATGCGAAAATTCAGGCTTACAAATTGCGAATAAAGTTGTATACAATCAGCCCATCGCTGTGACGCCAGCCTGTGCAGGCCGTTACACAAACCTGTCAACGAATAAGAAGGAAGACTGCAGTGAGCGCTGACTACCCACGCGACCTGATCGGTTACGGCAGTAACCCTCCTCACCCACACTGGCCGGGCAACGCGCGCATCGCCCTGTCCTTCGTGCTCAATTACGAAGAAGGCGGCGAACGTAACATCCTGCACGGCGACAAAGAATCCGAAGCCTTCCTCTCCGAGATGGTTGCTGCCCAGCCGCTACAAGGCGCGCGCAACATGAGCATGGAATCGCTTTACGAGTATGGCAGCCGCGCCGGCGTATGGCGGATTCTGAAACTGTTCAAGGAATTCGACATTCCACTGACCATCTTCGCCGTAGCCATGGCCGCCCAGCGCCACCCGGACGTGATCCGCGCGATGGTTGAAGCCGGTCACGAGATCTGCAGCCACGGCTACCGTTGGATCGACTACCAGTACATGGACGAGGCGCAGGAGCGCGAGCACATGCTCGAAGCGATCCGCATCCTCACCGAACTCACCGGCGAACGCCCACTGGGCTGGTACACCGGCCGCACCGGCCCGAATACCCGGCGCCTGGTGATGGAAGAAGGCGGTTTCCTCTACGACTGCGACACCTACGACGACGACCTGCCCTACTGGGAACCGAACAACCCGACCGGCAAACCGCACCTGGTGATCCCGTACACCCTCGACACCAACGACATGCGCTTTACCCAGGTGCAGGGCTTCAACAAGGGCGACGATTTCTTCGAATACCTCAAAGACGCGTTCGACGTACTGTACGCCGAGGGCGCCGAAGCGCCGAAGATGCTTTCGATCGGTCTGCACTGCCGGTTGATCGGCCGTCCGGCGCGTCTGGCCTCGCTCAAGCGCTTCATCGAATACGCCAAAAGTCATGAACAGGTGTGGTTCAGCCGTCGCGTCGACATCGCGCGTCACTGGCACGAAACCCACCCGTACCAAGGGGCCGCCCAATGAGCCGCTTTCAAACCCTGCAACCGTCGAGCCTGAGCCGCGACGCTTTCGTCAAAGCCTTCGCCGACATCTACGAACATTCGCCATGGGTGGCCGAAAAGGCCTACGACCTGGGCGTGGACGCCTCGATCGACGAGATCGAAACCCTGCACCAGCGCATGAGCGACATCTTGTTGAGCGCCGATCACGCCAGTCAACTGGCACTGATCAATGCTCACCCGGACCTGGCCGGCAAAGCTGCCGTCCAGGGCCAACTGACCGAAGCCAGCACCAATGAACAGGCGGGCGCCGGTATTCACCAATGCACGGCCGAAGAGTTTCAGCGCTTCACCGAGCTGAACGACGCCTACAAGGCCAAGTTCAAGTTTCCCTTCATCATGGCGGTAAAAGGCAGCAACCGGCATCAGATCCTCGCGGCGTTCGAAACGCGCATTCACAACTCGGTCGACACCGAATTCAAATGCGCGCTGGCGGAGATCAACAAGATCGCCCTGTTCCGTTTACTGACTCTCTAGCGAAGCCTGGCCCGAGTGCATCAAACGCGGAGAGCACCCAGGGCCTTGCAAGCATCCCCAGCCAACTTATTAAAGGCAGACAAGAAGAATGAAAGCTTACGCCGTACCTTTCGAGAAGTTCGTCAACCTGGCCGATGCCCGTCTGGGCACCAAAATCATCTCGGTCACCGATGACTGGTTCGCAGACGCCAATCGTCTGTTTCAGCCGACCCCGGCCGTGTGGAAGGAGGGGGTGTTCGACGACAACGGCAAGTGGATGGACGGCTGGGAATCGCGCCGCAAGCGCTTTGAAGGCTACGACAGCGCGGTGATCCGTCTGGGCGTACCGGGTTCGATCAAAGGCGTGGACATCGACACCTCATTCTTCACCGGCAACTTCCCGCCATCGGCCTCGCTGGAAGCGTGCTTCCTGGCCTCGGGCGAGCCGGACGAAAACACCCAGTGGACTGAAGTGCTGTCGGCCGTCGAGCTGCAGGGCAACAGCCACCACTACCACGAAATCAGCCACGACCAAGCCTTCAGCCACCTGCGCTTCAACATCTACCCGGATGGCGGTGTGGCCCGTCTGCGCGTGTACGGCATTCCGTTCCGCGACTGGTCGGCTGTTGGGGACAACGAACAGGTTGACCTGGCAGCAGCCCTCAACGGTGGCCGCGCCCTCGCCTGCTCCGACGAACACTTCGGTCGCATGAGCAATATCCTCAACCCGGGCCGTGGCATCAACATGGGCGACGGCTGGGAAACCGCACGTCGTCGCACCCCGGGCAATGACTGGGTGATCGTCGCGCTGGGCCACCCGGGCGAGATCGAAAAAATCATCGTCGACACCCTGCACTTCAAGGGCAACTACCCGGACACCTGCTCGATCCAGGGCGCGTTCGTCAAGGGCGGCACCGACAGCCAGATCGAAACCCAGTCGCTGTTCTGGCGTGAACTGCTGCCGAGCCAGAAGCTGGAAATGCACGCCGAACACACCTTCGTCGAGCAGATCAAGGCACTGGGCCCGATCACCCACATCCGCCTGAATGTGTTCCCGGACGGTGGTGTGAGCCGCCTGCGCGTTCTCGGCAAGGTAGCGAAGTAAGCGGCGCGACCATTCGCGAGCAAGCTCGCTCCCGCATTGATCGCAATTCCTGTGGGAGCGAGCTTGCTCGCGAAAGCGTCAGATCAAACAACACAGAATTCGGATAAGAAGAACAGCATGCGCACACTAACGATTGAACCGCTGACCAAAGAAGCCTTCGCCCCCTTCGGTGACGTGATCGAAACCGACGGCAGCGACCACTTCATGATCAACAACGGTTCGACCATGCGCTTCCACAAACTGGCGACGGTCGAAACCGCTACGCCTGAGGACAACGCGATCATCAGCATCTTCCGCGCCGACGCGCAGGACATGCCGCTGACCGTGAGCATGCTGGAACGCCATCCGCTGGGCAGCCAGGCTTTCATTCCGCTGCTCGGCAACCCCTTTCTGATCGTGGTCGCGCCACTTGGCGATGTACCTGTATCAGGCTTGGTCCGCGCCTTCGTCACCAACGGCAGGCAGGGCATCAATTACCATCGCGGCGTCTGGCACCACCCGGTGCTGACGATCGAAAAGCGGGATGACTTCCTGGTGGTTGATCGCAGTGGCACAGGCAATAACTGCGATGAGCATTTTTTCAAAGAGGATGAGCGTTTGATCCTCGCCCCCCACCAATAAGAGAAGGTCTGATCACCCGACAACAAGGGTGACAGGCGAGAGGTAAAGACTGTGGAAGCACATCTGCTGGAATGGCTGAACCTGAGCGTGCGCTGGGTTCACATGATCACTGGCGTGGCCTGGATCGGCGCGTCGTTCTACTTCGTCTGGCTGGAGAACAACCTCAACCGCGTCAACCCGAAAACCGGTCTGGCCGGTGATCTGTGGGCAATCCACGGCGGCGGTATCTATCACCTGGAAAAATACAAACTGGCCCCACCGTCGATGCCGGAGAACCTGCACTGGTTCAAATGGGAAGCCTACTTCACCTGGATGTCGGGGATCGCGCTGCTGTGCGTGGTGTTCTACTCCAATCCCGTGCTCTACCTCGTGGCACCCGGCAGCGGCCTGACCGGCCCTGAAGGCGTGGCCATCGGCATCGGTTCGCTGATCGCCGGCTGGTTCATCTACGACTTCCTCTGCGATTCGGCCCTTGGCAAGAAACCCGCCCTGCTCGGCTTCATCCTGTTCGTGCTGATCATTGGCGCGGCGTATGGCTTCAGCAAGGTGTTCAGCGGTCGCGGTGCATACCTGCACGTCGGCGCGATCATCGGCACCATCATGGTCGGCAACGTGTTCCGCATCATCATGCCGGCACAGCGTGCACTGGTCGCAGCGATCGCCGAGAACCGTACACCGGACCCGGCGCTGCCGGCCAAAGGCCTGCTGCGGTCGCGTCACAACAACTACTTCACCCTGCCGGTGCTGTTCATCATGATCAGCAACCACTTCCCGAGCACTTACGGCAGCCAGTACAACTGGTTGATTCTGGCCGGGATCGCGGTGCTGGCGGTGTTGGTGCGTCACTACTTCAACACCCGTCACGACAGCCACAAGTTTGCCTGGACCCTGCCGGTGGCAGCGGTGGGCATGATCACCCTGGCGTACGTCACCGGCCCTGCGCCGATGCCGACCGCACCGGACGTGGCCAAGGCACCCGCGAAAATCGAGTACCAACCGCTGCCGGAAACGGCACTGGGCGGTGGCGCGAAACCGGCTGAAACGGCGGCACCTGCAGCGCCAGCAGCCCCTGCAGCAGCACCGGCGCAAGCGTCCAACGCAGGCCCTGCGTTCGACAAGGTGCACAACGTGATCCAGGAACGCTGCGCGGTCTGCCATTCGGCCAAACCGACCAGCCCGTTGTTCAGCGCGGCGCCCGCCGGTGTGATGTTCGACACCCCCGAGCAGATCCGCCAGAACGCGGCGCGGATCCAGGCGCAAGCCATCACCACGCAGATCATGCCACTGGGCAACATCACGCAGATGACCCAGCAGGAACGTGACCTGATCGGTGCATGGATCGCCCAGGGAGCCCAGACCAACTGAGCCAGACAAAAGCCTGTGTAAAAGCAGGCTTTTGGGGTGAAGGGATTTACCTGTGCTTGAGGATCTACCTGTGGTGAGGGGATTTATCCCCGATCGGCGGCGCAGCCGTCGCAATACCTGTAATTGCCATCTGCCTGATGTATTGCGATTGCAGGTTTTTGGGGCTACTTCGTAGCCCATCGGGGATAAATCCCCTCGCCACAATAAATCTCCTCATAACAAATGGTTTCCTCACCACAACAAGCTTTTTGCCACATATACGAATGATGCAAAAGGACAGCTGTGAGCCACCCGGCAGCTGTTCAATCACAAGAATAAAAAAGATCCGAGGTGTTGCATGTCCGAGCTGTCCAAAGCGCGCATCCCCGACGCACCCGCCATTCAGCGTTTGCCCCTTTTGCAACTGATCCTGGTCGGTTTGCAACATGTTCTGCTGATGTACGGCGGTGCCATCGCGGTGCCGTTGATCATCGGACAGGCCGCTGGCCTGAGTCGTGAAGAAATTGCCTTCCTGATCAACGCCGACCTGCTGGTCGCCGGTATCGCCACCATCGTCCAGTCGCTGGGTATCGGCCCGATGGGCATCCGCATGCCGGTGATGATGGGCGCCAGTTTCGCCGCCGTCGGCAGCATGGTCGCCATGGCCGGCATGCCCGGTATCGGTCTGCAAGGGATCTTCGGCGCGACCATCGCCGCCGGGTTCTTCGGCATGCTCATCGCGCCGTTCATGTCCAAGGTCGTGCGCTTCTTCCCGCCTTTGGTGACCGGCACGGTCATCACCTCGATCGGTTTGTCGCTGTTCCCCGTGGCCGTGAACTGGGCCGGTGGCGGTGCCGCCGCGGCGCAATTCGGCTCACCGATTTATCTGGCCATCGCCGCTCTGGTACTGGCGACCATTCTGCTGATCCACCGCTTCATGCGCGGCTTCTGGGTCAATATTTCCGTGCTGATCGGCATGTGCATCGGTTACGTGCTGTGCGGCGCCATCGGCATGGTCGACCTGAGCGGCATGGCCAACGCGCCATGGGTTCAGTTCGTCACCCCGCTGCACTTCGGCATGCCGAAATTCGAACTGGCGCCGATCCTGTCGATGTGTCTGGTGGTGGTGATCATTTTCGTCGAGTCCACCGGGATGTTCCTTGCGCTGGGCAAGATCACCGGTCAGGAAGTCTGCCCGCGGATGCTGCGTCGCGGCCTGCTGTGCGATGCCGGCGCCTCGTTCGTCGCCGGTTTCTTCAACACCTTCACCCACTCCTCGTTCGCGCAGAACATCGGCCTGGTGCAGATGACCGGCGTGCGTTGCCGCTCGGTGACAATCGTTGCCGGTGGTCTGCTGATCGTGCTGAGCCTGCTGCCGAAAGCCGCATTCCTGGTGGCGTCGATTCCGCCGGCGGTGTTGGGCGGTGCGGCGATCGCGATGTTCGGCATGGTTGCTGCCACCGGCATCAAGATCCTGCAAGAAGCCGACATCGGCGACCGGCGTAATCAACTGCTGGTGGCGGTGAGCATCGGCATGGGCCTGATCCCGGTGGTGCGTCCGGAGTTCTTTGCGCATCTGCCGCTGTGGATGAGCCCGATCACCCACAGTGGCATCGCCATGGCCACGCTCAGCGCGCTGACGTTGAATCTGCTGTTCAACATCCTCGGCGGCGCCGAACGCGCAGCGATCAACGACTGCCACGCACATCAGCATTAACAGCAACCGATTTAACCCTGTAGGAGTGAGCCTGCTCGCGATAGCGGTATGACATTCAACACTTGAGTTGACTGAAAGAACGCCATCGCGAGCAGGCTCACTCCTACAAAGGGAAACAGCTCTGCGCCTTAAAAATAAAAACAAGAGGGAGCAACCGATGATTCGCACGCAAACCAGCGTTCTGTTGAGTAGCGGCCTGCTGGCCGCGAGTCAGGCCATGGCCGGCGATTTACTGCTGTGGCAGACCAACAGCCTGAGCTACCTGTACGGCAAGAACTTCGCGATCAACCCGTCGATCCAGCAGACGGTGACGTTCGAGCACGCCGACAAGTGGAAGTACGGCGACAACTTCCTGTTCATCGACAAGATCTTCTACAACGGCCAGGAAGATCGTAATAAAGGCCCGCACACCTTCTACGGCGAATTCACCCCGCGCTTCTCGTTCGGCAAGATCTTCGACCAGAAAATCGAGTTTGGCCCGATCAAGGACGTCCTGCTGGCGATGACCTACGAGTACGGCGAAGGCGATAGCGAGGCCTACCTGATCGGCCCCGGCTTCGACCTCAAGGTGCCCGGCTTCAACTACGTGACCCTGAACATCTTCCGTCGCCACACCGAAGGCCCGCGCCCCGGCGACGGCGTCTGGCAGATCACCCCGGGCTGGTCGTACAGCGTGCCGCTGGGCAACTCCGACCTGTTGATCGACGGCTATCTGGACTGGGTCGTCGACAACGACCAGAACTCGCGCGGCACCTACCACGCCAACCTGCACATCAATCCGCAGATCAAATACGACCTCGGCAAAGCCCTCGGCTGGAGCCAGAAGCAGCTGTATGTCGGCACCGAATACAGCTACTGGAAGAACAAATACGGCGTCGAAAGCAGCCACAACCTCGACACCAACCAGAACACCGCCAGCCTGCTGGTGAAGGTGCACTTCTGAGATGGCCCGCAACCGTGCCCCATACCTGTCGTCGGTGCTCTGTTGCGGGGCACTTGAGAGCTGGCCGAGGAGTCAGTATTCTCCGCGGCCTCTTGAATTCGGTCTAAAAAAAAGCCCGGATTTAATTCCTGACCGACAAGCCAACTTATCCCGGCCCCGGTCAGTACCGAGGCATCCCGAAAACACGCGCAATCGACTGTTTTTCAGCAGCCGAACGGGCGTTTTTTTGCTTTTCGAAAGCGTTGGCCCAGCTCTTGCTATCACCAGCGAAGCTGACCGATCGGATGACTTTTGCAGCGACGAAAAAAGGCGCCACACCAGAGCGCCGATCTTAAAAAAATAAACGTGGAACACCTACTTTGGGAGCAACCGAATGAAACGTATGTGCACCAGCCTGATGCTCGCGGGATCGATGCTGGCCGGCGGCGAGGCCATGGCCGACGGCCTGCTGCAATGGCAGAACAACAGCCTGACCTACCTCTACGGCAAAGACTTCAAGGTCAACCCGGCGATCCAGCAGACCGTCACCTTCGAGCACGCCGATGCCTGGAAGTACGGGGACAACTTCCTGTTCGTCGACAAGATCTTCTACAACGGCAAGCCGGATGGCGGCGTCGGCAACAACACTTACTATGGCGAATTCAGCCCACGCCTGTCGCTGGGCAAGATCCTCGACCAGAAGATCGAATTCGGTCCGGTCAAGGATGTGCTGCTGGCGATGACTTACGAGTTCGGTGAAGGCGACGTCGAGTCGTACCTGATCGGCCCGGGTTTTGACCTGGCGATTCCAGGCTTCGACTACTTCCAGCTGAACTTCTACCAGCGCCACACCGAAGGCTCGCGCGCCGGTGACAACGTCTGGCAGATCACCCCGGTCTGGTCCTACACCATTCCGGTTGGCGACTCGAACATCCTGATCGACGGTTTCATGGACTGGGTGGTCGACAACGACGTCAACAGCAAAGGCGAATACCACGCCAACCTGCACTTCAACCCACAGGTCAAATACGACCTGGGCAAGGCGCTGAATTTCGGCGAGAAGCAGCTGTACGTCGGTGTTGAATACGACTACTGGAAAGACAAGTACGGGATCGACGACACCCGTGCGTTCACCACCAATCAGAACGTGACCAGCTTCCTGGTGAAGTTCCACTTCTGATCCTGGTATCAGTGGCGTCTGCAAGGACGCCTTCGCGAGCAAGCCCGCTCCCACACTGGTTTTGTGACCAACACAGAACCAATGTGGGAGCGAGCTTGCTCGCGAATGGCTTCAGCACAAATATCAGGTGTGGGCGCGACCGCCTCGGTGATCCCCAGAAACCGGCACAACTCCTCACGCTTGGCCAACGCATCGCGCCGTCCCAGATCGATCAGCTCGCTGCAATACCCCGCCTCGAACAACAGATAACTCAGCACCCCTGCCCCACTGGTCTTGGTCGCCCCCGGGCCGCGTAAGAACAGGCGCAATGCCGCCGGCAACTCCTGCCGATGCCGCGCCGCGATCTCGTCGATCGGCTGACTCGGCGCAATCACCAGCACTTCCACTGGCGCCACGCCCAACTCACGAGTCGGCACGCCCTCGGGCATCAGGTGGCTGAACTGGTTCAGACGCTGCAGCAACTCGATGTCGCTCTCCAGACTGTCAATGAACGTGCTGTTGAGCATGTGCCCGCCGATCTGCGCCAGCGTTGGCTGCTGACCGGTGTAGGCGCGCTCCAGCGGCTGCTGCGGATCAAACCCGCGCGGGTTGCCGCTGACGCCCACCACCAGCACCCGACTCGCGCCCAGGTGCAGCGCCGGGCTGATCGGTGCCGACTGGCGTACCGCGCCGTCGCCGAAATATTCCTCACCGATTTTCACCGGGGCAAACAGCAACGGGATCGCCGAACTGGCGAGCAGGTGATCCACCGACAATTGCGCCGGCACGCCGATCCGCCGATGGCGCAACCACGCATCGATCGTGCCGCCGCCCTGATAGAAGGTCACCGCCTGCCCCGATTCGTAGCCGAACGCGGTCACCGCCACCGCATGCAATTGCTTGCGCGCGATGGATTCGGCGATCCCGGGCATGTGCAGTTTTTCATTGAGCAGGTCGCGCAGCGGCGAACTGTTGAGCAGCGCCACCGGCAGTTGCCGACCGATGCCGAGCAGGCTGTGACTGACAAAGCGACTGGCCTGACGGATCACCCCCGGCCAGTCGCTGCGCAGCACCCGATGGCTGCGAAAGCCCTGCCAGAACAGTGTGAGGCGTTCGATGGCGGCGCGAAAATCGGTGGCACCACTGGCGAGGCTGACCGCGTTGATCGCCCCGGCCGAAGTGCCGACGATCACCGGAAACGGATTGTCCGCGCCCAGCGGCAGCAATTCGGCAATCGCCGCCAGTACCCCCACCTGATACGCCGCCCGAGCCCCGCCGCCGGAAAGAATCAAACCTGTGACCGGTTCCGCTGGGCTCATCGCAACGCTCCATGGTGCTTGAAAGGGTGAGTGAATCAGCCGCGCCGTTTCGGGTAAAGCTTCGGCTCGCCCGGTGGACGGCTCTTGAAGCGGCGGTGCGCCCACAAGTATTGCTCAGGGCAGGCGCGCAGCGCACTTTCCACCCACTGGTTGATGCGGAGGCAGTCGGCCTCTTCGGTTTCACCCGGGAAGTCTTCCAGCGGCGGGTGGATCACCAGTTTGTAACCGCTGCCATCCGCCAGACGCTCCTGAGTAAACGGCACCACCAGCGCTTTACCCAAGCGGGCGAATTTGGTGGTCGCGGTCACGGTCGCAGCCTGAATGCCGAACAGCGGCACGAAGATGCTTTGCTTGGCGCCGTAATCCTGATCCGGTGCGTACCAGATCGCCCGGCCCGAACGCAGCAACTTGAGCATGCCACGCACGTCGTCACGCTCCACCGCCAGCGAATCGAGATTGTGCCGCTCACGGCCCCGACGCTGGACGAAGTCGAACAACGGGTTTTTGTGCTCGCGGTACATGCCATCGATGGTGTGCTGCTGGCCGAGCAACGCGGCGCCGATTTCCAGGGTGGTGAAGTGCGCGGCCATAAGGATCACGCCCTTGCCTTCGCGCTGGGCGTTTTGCAGATGCTCCAGGCCTTCGACGTGGGCCAGTTTGGCCAGACGCTCACGGGACCACCACCAACTCATCGCCATTTCAAAAAAAGCGATGCCGGTGGAGGCGAAGTTTTCCTTGAGCAAGCGTTTACGCTCGGCGGCGGATTTTTCCGGGAAGCACAGCTCGAGATTGCGCTTGGCGATACGCCGCCGGTCGCTGGCCACGCGATACATCAATGCGCCCAGCACACGACCGATCGTCAGTAAAACCGCATACGGCAACTGCACGACCAGCCACAACAGCCCCAGACCGCACCAGAGCGGCCAGAAGCGGGGAGAAAGAAAGGCTCTTCGAAAACGCGGGCGATCCATTAAAGCTTCCGTAAATTCAGTGGCCGCGCATTCTACATCGTTCGACCCGGCTTGCGGCTCGCGGGCGTTCTCGTTATAAGTCTCGGCACTTTTAGTGACAAGCCGTTGTATGCCGATATGAGCCAAAACGAATCGCCAGACCGAGATCCCGTGTTCCAGTTGAAGGGCAGCATGCTGGCCATCACGGTGCTGGAACTGTCCCGCAACGACCTCGACAGCCTTGATCGGCAACTGGCCGCCAAAGTCGCCCAGGCGCCGAATTTCTTCAGCAATGCACCGCTGGTCCTGGCGCTGGACAAACTGCCGCCCGGCGAAGGCGCGGTCGATCTGCCCGGCCTGATGCGCGTATGCCGCCAGCATGGTCTGCGCACCCTGGCGATCCGCGCCAGCCGTATCGAAGACATCGCTGCCGCCATCGCCATCGACATCCCGGTGCTGCCGCCGTCCGGCGCCCGCGAGCGACCGCTGGAAGCGCCGGAACCGGAAGTCAAAAAGAAGCCGGAAAAGCCGCCGGAGCCGACGGTCAAACCGACCCGCGTCATCACCACGCCAGTACGTGGTGGCCAACAGATATATGCCCAGGGTGGCGATCTGGTGGTGGTGTCCTCGGTCAGTCCGGGGGCGGAACTTCTGGCCGATGGCAACATCCATGTATACGGCCCGATGCGCGGTCGCGCACTGGCCGGCGTCAAAGGCGACACCAAGGCCCGGATTTTCTGTCAGCAATTGAGCGCTGAACTGATCTCCATCGCCGGGCATTACAAGGTTTCCGAAGATTTGCGCCGCGATCCACTGTGGGGCTCCGGCGTCCAGGTCAGCCTGTCGGCCGACGTGTTGAACATCATTCGGCTTTAACGGATACTGCCGCATTTTCCAAGCATCTCTAAAACGTAGCGAAAACGGCTCAAACGAAGTAGGAAAAAGGAACAAGCAGCGTTTGCCCCCGGCAATTGCGACTTGCGCCGAATTCCAGCCAAGGCTGTCCGACTGCAGTAGTTTTCAAGAGATGTTTTTCAGGGGCTAAAAAGTCCTTCTTCCTTAGGGGTGAAACACCTTGGCCAAGATTCTCGTGGTTACATCCGGCAAGGGTGGTGTGGGTAAGACCACCACCAGCGCCGCTATCGGTACCGGCCTCGCTCTGCGCGGCCATAAAACAGTGATCGTCGACTTCGACGTGGGCCTGCGTAACCTCGACCTGATCATGGGTTGCGAGCGTCGCGTGGTGTACGACTTCGTCAACGTGGTCAACGGCGAAGCCAACCTGCAGCAGGCCCTGATCAAAGACAAGCGCCTGGAAAATCTCTACGTGCTGGCCGCCAGCCAGACCCGCGACAAAGACGCGCTGACCCAGGAAGGCGTGGAAAAAGTCCTGATGCAGTTGAAGGAAGACTTCGACTTCGTGGTCTGCGACTCCCCGGCGGGCATCGAGAAAGGTGCGCACCTGGCCATGTATTTCGCCGACGAAGCGATCATCGTGACCAACCCGGAAGTGTCCTCGGTACGTGACTCCGACCGCATGCTCGGCCTGCTGGCCAGCAAATCGCGTCGCGCCGAAAAAGGCGAAGACCCGATCAAGGAACACCTCCTGCTGACCCGTTACAACCCGCAGCGCGTCAGCGATGGCGAGATGCTGGGCGTCGAAGACGTGAAGGAAATCCTGGCCGTGACCCTGCTGGGCGTCATCCCTGAGTCGCAGGCGGTCCTGAAGGCTTCCAACTCGGGCGTTCCAGTGATTCTCGACGACCAGAGCGATGCCGGTCAGGCGTACAGCGATGCCGTTGATCGTCTGCTGGGCAAAGAAAAAGAACATCGTTTCCTCGATGTTACGAAGAAGGGATTCTTCGAGCGCCTGTTTGGAGGTAGGTAATGAACCTTTTTGACTTCTTTCGTGCCAACAAAAAGCCAAGTACCGCCTCGGTAGCGAAAGAGCGTCTACAGATCATCGTGGCGCATGAGCGCGGCCAGCGCAGCACGCCGGATTACCTGCCAGCCTTGCAGAAGGAACTGGTCGACGTGATCCGCAAGTACGTCAACATCGGCAACGACGACGTACATGTTGCACTGGAAAGCCAGGGCAGTTGCTCGATTCTGGAACTCAACATCACCCTGCCCGATCGCTGAGTCGATCCGGCAGGAACGACGGCGGCTCAGGGCCATTCCCATCGCGGAATGGCCCTGAGCCGCCGTTGGCATTTGTTACGAGGCTGTTTTAATGCCGTTGTCCAACATCCGCATCATCCATCAGGACGCCGCCGTACTGGTGGTCGACAAACCGACGTTGCTGCTCTCGGTGCCCGGTCGCGCCGACGACAACAAGGACTGCCTGATCACCCGCCTGCAGGAAAACGGCTACCCGGAAGCGCGCATCGTCCATCGCCTGGACTGGGAAACCTCCGGCATCATTCTGCTGGCCCGTGACGCGGATACTCACCGCGAACTGTCGCGGCAGTTTCACGATCGTGAAACAGAGAAAGCCTACACTGCGCTCTGCTGGGGTCAGCCGGAGCTGGACAGTGGCAGCATCGACCTGCCGCTGCGCTACGATCCGCCGACCAAACCGCGGCACGTGGTCGACCACGAATTCGGCAAGCATGCGCTGACCTTCTGGCGCGTACTGGAACGTTGCGGCGACTGGTGCCGCGTCGAACTGACGCCGATCACCGGTCGCTCGCACCAGTTGCGTGTGCACATGCTGTCCATCGGTCACCCGCTGCTGGGCGACGGGCTGTACGCCCATGAGCAGGCCTTGGCGGCCTGGCCGCGTCTGTGCCTGCACGCCAGCATGCTGAGCTTCACCCACCCGCAAACCGGCGAGCGTTTGCGCTTCGAATGCCCGGCACCGTTTTAAGCGCTGCCTGAGTGGCGGCGCTGTTTTCTTTTGGACAAG
Organism: Pseudomonas sp. S150; assembly: GCF_004526365.1. Taxonomy (NCBI): domain Bacteria; kingdom Pseudomonadati; phylum Pseudomonadota; class Gammaproteobacteria; order Pseudomonadales; family Pseudomonadaceae; genus Pseudomonas; species Pseudomonas sp. S150. Next base: position 2,498,317 of record NZ_CP038207.1, on the reverse strand, counting down.
GATTCTGTTTTCGGATGAGTTGTATCGATTCCCTGGTAACCCCCCTCACGAAAGTTCGTCATCAACTGCTTTACCTGGTTTACGGCAATCAGGATGTGTACCGGCGCGAAGCCAAGTTCAGCATCCTGACCGCGCTGTCCCAGGCTAAAAACGGCGAGCGACCGGCGATCCGCATTCTCACTGATCGCCCCGACGACTATGCGGGCTGGCCGGTCGACACGGTGTTGCTGGATGAAGCGACTCTGACCCGCTGGCAAGGCACCCACGGCTATCACCACCGCCGCAAGGCCTGCGCCATCGCCGCGGGCATGCAGTGGGCGGAAAAAACCCTGTTCGTCGACACCGACACCCTGTTCACCCGCCACCCGAGCCAACTGTTCAAATTCATCGAGCCGAACCGCTCGGTGATGGATCGCTTCGAGTACGACTGGAAAGATGTGCACCAGCGTCCCGACTATCAAAAACTCGGTCGCGACCTGCGCAGCCACGGCGTGACGCCGGATAACGGTTTCAAGCTCTACAACAGCGGCTTGTGCGGCGTGACCGACAGCGACTCAGCGCTGTTCGAAGAGTCGATCCGCCTGATTGATGAGTGGACACTCGGCGGCTTCGAAATCCACACCATCGAACAGATCGCCCTGTCGTATGCCATGCGCGAGCGTCAGGTGGTGGAAGCGCGCAAACACGTCTACCACTACTTCGCGGAAAAACGTTTCTTCCACGCGATGCAGACGTACTTCTTCTCCCAGCACGGCGAGCAGTTCAGCCAGCGCCTGGTGGATCTGTGCAGCGATGTGCCACGGGTCAAGCCGTTCCCCTCGGCCTGGCGCCGATTGAAAATCAAATGGAAGCTGCGCCACCAGAAAGGTGCCCTGCGCAAGGTCGGTCGTGATCTGCTGTACGGCAGCGCTGCGCCGGAAGATCCGTACTACAGCGTTTGCCGACACGAATGGTGGGAATGCGCCTCGCGGGAAATTCTGCGTTGGGACGAGAGCCAGCAGAAAAAACTGCTGAGCCAGAAGTCCTGGCCGCAACAGCTGCCGCGTCCGGATAAACCGGAAGATGAAAAAGTCATCATGAACTATTTGAAAAAACGCGTAGCCGCCCGCTGATCCACATTACTCCCTGTGGGAGCGGGCTTGCTCGCGAAAGCGGTGTGTCATCCAAAAATCTGCATCTGACCCACCGCTTTCGCGAGCAAGCCCGCTCCCACCCCGATCCTGCCCGGATTCAATTCCCGGGCCGATGCGTTAAACTCGCGCCCATTGCTGTCTGGAGCTTCTTATGCGCGAAGAGTTGAACCAAGGCCTGATCGACTTCCTCAAGGCCTCCCCTACCCCGTTCCACGCCACCGCCAGCCTTGTTCAGCGTCTGGAGGCCGCCGGTTACGTGCGCCTCGACGAGCGCGAGCCGTGGACCACCGAGGCCAACGGCCGCTATTACGTCACCCGTAACGACTCCTCGATTGTCGCGATCAAAATGGGCCGCAACTCGCCGCTGCACGACGGGATCCGTCTGGTCGGCGCCCACACCGACAGCCCGTGTCTGCGGGTCAAGCCGCAACCGGAACTGCAACGTCAGGGCTTCTGGCAACTGGGCGTTGAAGTCTACGGCGGCGCGCTGCTGGCGCCGTGGTTTGACCGCGACCTGTCGCTGGCCGGGCGCGTCACCTTCCGTCGCGACGGCAAGGTCGAAAGCCAACTGATCGACTTCAAGGCGCCGATCGCGATCATTCCCAACCTGGCGATTCACCTGAACCGTGAAGCCAATCAGGGCTGGGCGATCAACGCGCAGACCGAGCTGCCGCCGATCCTCGCGCAATTCGCCGGCGACGAACGCGTCGACTTCCGCGCCGTACTGACTGATCAACTGGCCCGCGAACATGGCCTGAACGCCGATGTGGTGCTGGATTACGAGCTGAGTTTCTACGACACCCAGAGCGCGGCGGTCATCGGCCTGCATGGCGACTTCATCGCCGGTGCGCGCCTGGACAACCTGCTGTCGTGCTACGCAGGCCTGCAAGCCCTGCTCACCGCCGACACCGAAGAAACCTGCGTGCTGGTGTGCAACGACCACGAAGAAGTCGGCTCCTGCTCGGCGTGCGGTGCCGATGGCCCGATGCTCGAACAGACCCTGCGCCGCCTGCTGCCGGAAGGTGACGAGTTCGTCCGCACCATCCAGAAATCGCTGCTGGTCTCGGCCGACAACGCCCACGGCGTGCACCCCAATTACGCCGAGAAGCACGACGCCAACCACGGTCCGAAACTCAACGCCGGCCCGGTGATCAAGGTCAACAGCAACCAGCGCTACGCCACCAACAGCGAAACCGCCGGGTTCTTCCGCCACCTGTGCATGGCCGAAGAAGTACCGGTGCAGAGCTTCGTGGTGCGCAGCGACATGGGCTGCGGCTCGACCATCGGCCCGATCACCGCCAGCCACCTGGGCGTGCGCACCGTCGACATCGGCCTGCCGACCTTCGCCATGCACTCGATCCGCGAACTGTGCGGCAGCCACGATCTGGCGCACCTGGTCAAAGTGCTGAGCGCGTTCTACGCCAGCCGCGAGTTGCCTTAAAAGCTGAAAAGCTTCGCGAGCAAGCCCGCTCCCACATTGGAATGCATTTCAACCTGTGGGAGCGGGCTTGCTCGCGAAAGCGCTCGTGCAGACAACAAAGATTCATCGTAGAACCGAATCATTCCTGATACACATCACTCCTCGCTGCAGAAAGCGACCTAGACTTAAATCATTCCCTTCGACAAGGCAGTCACCATGATTTCGATGTCCTCCTTCCACGCCATGCTCATTCCGATACTGTCCGGGATGATCCTGCTGGCGATCGGTTTCAACTTCCGCGACAAGAACGCCGGTGTGTTTGCCATGTGGGTCGGCATGCTGATGATCCTGGCGACCGTGGTCTACAAGATCCTCGCCAAACTCAACGAATAAATCCGCGCCCGGCTCGCATTGATTCTGGCTGCCTCGTACACTCGCTCAATTCGCCCCTTTGCGAGGTTGACCGCCTAGTGTTCGCTCGTCTGTTTGCTCTGCCCTGCCTGTTCCTTGTCTGCCTGATGACGCTGCTGCCGCTGGCCCCTGCCCAGGCGGTCGGGTTGCCGGGCCTGCTCAACACCACCAAGACGCAGCCGGAGGCGCAAGAGCCGCTGGGCCAGTCGCTGGATGAAGTCATCAAGTCGCTGGAAAACGACAAGCAACGTGCACAATTGCTGAGCGATCTGAAAAAGCTGCGCGACGCCACCAAGAAAGCCCAGGCTTCACCGGAAGAAGGCGTGCTGGGCCTGATCGGCGGCACCCTGGCCAGCTTCGAGAAACAGTTCTCCGGTGACGACAGCCCGCTGACCCGCTGGTCCGACGAGTTCGATCTGGCCAGGGACGAACTCGACAACCTGATGTTGCCGGCCAGCGAATGGCTGCCGATCATCTTCGGCTTCGCGGTGATCCTGATGGTCTGGAGCCTGCTCGCCGCCGCGCTGATCTGGCTCGGTCACCGGGTGCGCATGCGCTTCGGCCTGACCGAAGAACTGCCGCAACACCCCAAGGCCCTCGACATGCTGCGCTTCGCCCTGCGCAAGCTCGGACCGTGGTTGATTGCGTTGGTCATCACCGTTTACATGAGCTACGCGCTGCCGTCGTCATTGGGTAAAAGCCTGGCGATGGTGCTGGCTTATGCGCTGGTGGTCGGCACCTGTTTCTCGGCGATCTGCGTGATCGCCTTCTCGCTGCTCGACGGCCCGCACCGGCACCGGGCGCTGTACATCCTGCGGCATCAGGCCTTCCGTCCGTTGTGGCTGATCGGCAGCTTCGCCGCATTCGGTGAAGCGCTGAGTGACCCGCGCCTGGTCGAAGGCCTCGGCGTGCACCTGGCGCACACCACCGCGACCATCACCAACGTGCTCGCGGCGCTGTTCACCGGGTTGTTCATCCTGCGTTTCCGCCGGCCGATCGCGCACCTGATCCGCAACCAGCCGTTGTCCCGCCGCCTGACCCGCCGCGCCCTCAGCGACACCATCGATATCCTCGGCACCTTCTGGTACGTGCCGGCGCTGGTGCTGGTCGGCATCTCGCTGTTCGCCACCTTCGTCTCCGCCGGCGACACCAGCACCGCCCTGCGTCAGTCGCTGATCTGCACGGTGCTGCTGGTGATGTGCATGGTGATCAACGGCCTCGTGCGCCGTCATTCACTCAAACCGCAACGCGGGCCGAAGCGCCATGCGTTGTACTCGGAGCGCCTGAAAAGCTTCTTCTACACCCTCGCCCACCTGCTGGTGTGGCTGATCTTCATCGAGCTCGGCCTGCGCGTGTGGGGCAAGTCGCTGATCGGCTTTGCCGAGGGCGAAGGGCATGACGTCAGCGTCAAACTGTTCAGCCTGATCGGCACGCTGATTTTCTCCTGGCTGATCTGGATCCTCGCCGACACCGCCGTGCACCACGCCCTCACCCGCTCGCGCAAAGGCCTGGCGAATGCCCGCGCGCAGACGATGATGCCGCTGATCCGCAACGTGCTGTTCGTGGCGATTTTCATCATCGCGCTGATCGTCGCCCTGGCGAACATGGGCATGAACGTCACGCCACTGCTGGCCGGTGCCGGTGTGATCGGTCTGGCCATCGGTTTCGGTGCGCAGTCGCTGGTGGCGGACCTGATCACCGGTCTGTTCATCATCATCGAAGACTCGCTGGCCATTGATGACTACGTCGACGTCGGCGGCCACCTCGGCACCGTCGAAGGCCTGACCATCCGCACCGTGCGCCTGCGCGACATCGATGGCATCGTCCACACCATCCCGTTCAGCGAAATCAAAAGCATCAAGAACTACTCGCGGGAATTCGGCTACGCGATCTTCCGCGTGGCGGTGCCGTACAACATGGAAATCGACGACGCGATCAAACTGATGCGCGAAGTCGGCCAGAAAATGCGTACCGACCCACTGCAACGGCGCAACATCTGGTCGCCGCTGGAGATCCAGGGCGTGGAAAGTTTCGAATCCGGCAGCGCGATCCTGCGCGCGCGGTTCAAGACTGCACCGATCAAACAATGGGAAGTTTCCCGAGCGTTCAACCTGTCGCTCAAACGCCATCTGGACGAAGCCGGACTCGATCTGGCGACGCCACGCATGAGCGTGCAGGTCATCACTGCCGGCGGTGGCCAGCCGAAGGAATAGCACTTCGCGCACACACTCGGGTCACAGGCAGGGAAGCCAGAAAAACAATAACCATGGAGACACCCGATGCAGCTGACACGTATCGCCCAGTCCGTTCTGCTCACTCTGCTGGCCGGCACCGCCAGCGCCGCCACCCTGGACAGCACCCGCGAACAGATCGCCACGCAAGCCAAGGCACTTGAACCGCAACTGCTGGAAACCCGCCGCGACATCCACGCGCATCCGGAACTGGGCAACACCGAGAAACGCACCGCGGAACTGGTCGCCAGACAACTGAAGGCCATGGGTCTGGAAGTCAAAACCAACGTCGCCCGCACCGGCGTGGTTGCCATCCTCAAGGGCGCCCTGCCCGGCCCGACCGTGGCCTTGCGCGCCGACATGGACGCGTTGCCGGTCAAGGAAGTCGCCGACCTGCCTTTCGCCTCGAAAGCCAAAGGCACTTATCTGGACAAAGAAGTCGACGTGATGCACGCCTGCGGCCACGACGCCCACACCGCGATCCTGCTGAGCACGGCGAAAATTCTTACGGGCATGCGCGACACCCTGCCCGGCACCGTGGTGTTCTATTTCCAGCCCGCCGAAGAAGGCCCGAGCGACTTCATCCCCGACGGCAAAAACACCTGGGGCGCGAAAATGATGGTGCAGGAAGGCGTGATGAAATCCCCCAAACCCGACGCCGTCTTCGGCCTCCACGTCTGGGCCGGCGTCCCCGCCGGCCAGATCGCCTACCGCCCCGGCGCCACTCTGGCCAGCTCCGACGACCTGCGCATCAAAATCCTCGGCAAACAGACCCACGCCGGCCGCCCGTGGGACGGCATCGACCCGATCACCGTCGGCGCACAAACCATCGTCGGCCTGCAAACCGTGGTCAGCCGCCGCACCGACATTTCGTCCTACCCGTCGGTGGTCAGCATCGGCACCATCAACGGCGGCACCCGCTACAACATCATTCCCGAGTCCGTGGACATGAGCGGCACCATCCGCTCCTACGACTACGGCATCCGCCAGAAACTCCACGCCGACGTACGCCAGACCATCGAAAAAATCGCCGAAAGCGGCGGCGCGAAAGCCGACGTGACCATCATCGAAAAATACGACCCCACGATCAACAACCCGGCACTGACGGAAAAAATGCTGCCGACGTTGAAATGGGCCGCCAAGGATGACGTGGTCAATGCACCGCTGGTGGGCGGCGCGGAAGACTTCTCGTTCTTTGCCAAGGAAGTGCCCGGGCTGTTTGTGTTTCTGGGGGTGACGCCACGGGATCAGGACATGAGTAAGGCGGCGCCGAATCACAATCCGGGATTCTTTGTGGATGAGTCGGCGCTGGTGGTTGGGGTGAGGACGATGGCGTCGTTGGCGACGGATTATTTGTATGGGAATGCTCAGCTGGCCAGATAGAGATGGGGTGATTGTGCGGGCGACTTCGCGAGCAAGCCCGCTCCCACAGTGGATTGGGTGTGGGCTGTTGGAGATTGGTCGGCTGTCAGGCCGCCTTCGCGAGCAAGCTCACTCCCACAGTGGGATTGGGTGCAGGCAGTTGGAGATTGGTCGGCTGGGAGGTCACCATCACTGGCAGGCCAGCTCCCACAGAGAGATTGGGTGCAGGCAGTTAGAGATTGGTCGGCTGTCAGGCCGCCATCGCCGGCAAGCCAGCTCCCACAGTGGGATTGGGTGCAGGCAGTTGGAGATTGGTCGGCTGTCAGGCCGCCATCGCTGGCAAGCCAGCTCCCACAGTGGTATTGGGTGGGGGCTGTTGGAGTTGGTCGGCTGGGAGGTCACCACCACTGGCAGGCCAGCTGCCACAGTTGGATTGAGTGCAGGCAGTTGGTGATTGGTCGGCTTTCAGGCCGCCATCGCGAGCAGGCTCACCCCTACAGCAAAGCAAAAGCCGACCGCAGGCTCTTCACCACTCAATGGCCGAGTGTCAGCTCGCCGAAAGCTCTTGATCTTGACTCACCGGCCCGTCGGCAGGCTGAGCGGAGGGATTGATCCGGGGGTGGGAGCGAAGCGACCGTTCGACGAAGTCGAACACATCGAGAGGAGGTGCAGCGAAGCAAACCGGAGGCGATGCGCCCGGATCGATCCCGGAGCGAAGGAACCCCGAGCTTTAGCGAGCGGGCCGAACGTCAGGGCACAGACCTTTGGTTCCTTTGGGGCGTTTGCCAAAGGGACTCGCTGTAAAAGCGAAACCGCCAGTGGCAACACCCGAAGCAACGGATATAAACCCAAAACCCCAAGAACCTGGTCGGCCCAAAGGCCGCCAAGGTCAAACAACATCTACACCAACGTGAATCGCATCATGCCGCCAAAACTCCAGATCACAATCAATCAACCGCTCATGCTGATCATAATTGACCCGAGCAATCCGTAACCCCGGACTCCCGACAGAAACCCGCAAAGCCGCCGCCGCATCCACCGACAACGACGTCGGCACAATCTCGAACCGCACCCGCCCATAGTGCAAATCGTAATGCCGCGCATACAACTCGGTCATCGACTGATTCAAATCAAATCCCAGAATCCCCGGAAAATACTGCGGATTCAGATAGTGCTCCACATACAAAACCAGCCGCCCGTCAATCCGCCGCGACCGGCAAATCTGAATCACGCTCGACAAAGCAGGCAACTGCAACAACGCACAAACCGCCACCGACGCCGGCTGCAACCGCGCCGAAATCACCTCGGTCGACGGCACCCGCCCCTGCGCACTGACCATCGCGTGAAAATGACTGCGCTGCATCAGGTTGTACGCCAGACGTGGCGGCGAAACGAACCAGCCACGGCGCTCCTCGCGATAGATCTGCCCCTGCGCCTCCAACTGCAACAAGGCCTCACGCACCGTAATGCGCGTGGTGCCGAACAACTCACTGAGCTTGCGCTCGGCCGGCAACTTGCTCCCAGGCGCGAGCAGGCCGTGATCAAGTTGCTCCTGCAGCACCTGACCAATCGCTGTCACCGCTTTTGTTGCCTCATCGCGCATCAACGTTACCTATCTGGACTAGACCAGCACTGTTTCGGGGCAAAAACCGTACGGCCTGCAAGCCGTTTCCTTGTATTGCAAGCCTAGGCAGTGCAGATGACCGAGAGATGACAAACCCGCCCGACGGTCGCCCTCATGACTTGCAATACATCGGCCAAGTGCCTTGTCCGCCGGGGCTTTGACCTTGGTCTACGCTTACCGGGCAAGCGCCGAAACCGGGCCAATAAAAGGCCTGCCGGGCGACCGCCGACATCAAAGTGTCATCCAGCCCCCTTAAATTGGCTCAGGTATTGCTGACCTAGACCAACACAAACCGCAATCGCAGCGTTGAACACGACCAAGGAGCTTCGGAATGAAACAGCTTTTCCTGGCAACACTGTTAGGCTCGACCATTGCAATGTGCACCTCCGCCATGGCGGCGGGTACCGACCTGAAAACCCTCGAAGCCGCTGCGAAAGCGGAAGGCGCCGTCAACAGCGTCGGCATGCCCGATGACTGGGCCAACTGGAAAGGCACCTGGGAAGACCTGGCCAAGACCTATGGCCTGAAACACATCGACACCGACATGAGCTCGGCCCAGGAAATCGCCAAGTTCGCCGCCGAAAAAGACAACGCCACTGCCGACATCGGCGACGTCGGCGCGGCCTTCGGCCCGATCGCGGTCAAGCAGGGCGTGGTGCAACCGTACAAACCAAGCACCTGGGATCAAGTCCCGGACTGGGCCAAGGACAAGGACGGCAACTGGGCACTGGCCTACACCGGCACCATCGCCTTCATCGTCAACAAGAAGCTGCTGCACGGCTCCGAAGTTCCAACCAAATGGGCCGACCTCAAGGGCGGCAAATACAAGGTTTCCATCGGTGACGTGAGCACCGCCGCGCAAGCCGCCAACGGCGTACTGGCCGCTGCCCTGGCCAACGGTGGCGACGAGAAGAACATCCAGCCGGCCCTGCTGCTGTTTGCAGACATCGCCAAGCAAGGTCGACTGTCGATGGCCAACCCGACCATCGCCACCATGGAAAAAGGCGAAATCGAAGTCGGCGTGGTCTGGGACTTCAACGGCCTGAGCTACAAGGCCAAGATGGCCAACCCGGATGACTACGTGGTGCTGATCCCGTCGGATGGCTCGGTGATTTCCGGCTACACCACCATCATCAACAAGTACGCGAAAAACCCGAACGCCGCCAAGCTGACCCGCGAATACATCTTCAGCGACGCCGGCCAGACCAACCTCGCCCGCGGCAATGCTCGTCCGATCCGCGCCGAACACCTGCAACTGCCGGAAGACGTGAAGGCCAAGCTGCTGCCGAACGAGCAGTACAAGAAGGTCACGCCGATCAAGGACGCCGACGCCTGGGAAAAAACCTCCAAGGCCCTGCCGCAGAAGTGGAACGAAGAAGTCATCGTAGAGATGAAGTAATCCTGTAAATCCCCACTGCTGGATCCATTGGAGATCCAAATGTGGGAGCGGGCTTGCTCGCGAATGCGGTGGATCAGTCAAGCATCTATTGACTGACACTCCGCCTTCGCGAGCAAGCCCGCTCCCACAGGGGATCCAGGTTGAATCTGAAATTTCCTGTTTTCGCGGAGTTTTTGCCCCTATGAAGCACAACGTCATCCTTGTCGTGCTCGACGGTCTCAATTACGAGGTCGCGCGTCACGCCATGGGGCATCTGCAGGCTTACGTTGGCGCAGGACGCGCCGCGCTCTATCAGTTGGAGTGCGAGTTGCCGGCCCTGTCCCGACCGCTTTACGAATGCATCCTTACCGGCGTGCCGCCGATCGACAGCGGCATCGTCCACAACAACGTTGCGCGCCTGTCCAATCAGCGCAGCATCTATCACTACGCCCGCGACGCCGGCCTGAAAACCGCCGCAGCGGCTTATCACTGGGTCAGCGAGTTGTACAACCGCTCACCGTTCCTAGCGGCCCGCGACCGGCATACCGACGATCCAGCGTTACCGATCCAGCACGGGCATTTCTACTGGAACGATCACTACCCGGATTCGCACCTGTTCGCCGACGCGGAACACCTGCGCCTGCGCCATGCGCCGAACTTCCTGCTGATCCACCCGATGAACATCGACGACGCCGGCCACAAGCACGGCCTCGATTCCGCGCAATACCGCAACAGCGCACGCTCGGCGGACATCATCCTCGCCGACTACCTGCAAGGCTGGCTCGACGCGGGTTATCAGGTGCTGGTGACTGCCGATCACGGCATGAACAACGACCGCTCGCACAACGGCTTGCTACCGGAAGAGCGCCAGGTGCCGCTGTTCGTCCTCGGCAACGCCTTCAGCCTGAATGCTGACGCCGCGCCGAAGCAGACCGAGATCTGCGGCACCGTCTGCGAACTGCTCGGCGTCCCTCACGACAAACCTGTGTGCCGGGAGCTGCTCAAGTGAATGCCATGACTCGCGGCAAATGGCTGGCGGCCCTGTGTCTGGTGCCGTTCGCGCTGTTCTTTATCGTGTTCGAAATCGCCCCGCTGGTCTGGGTGATGATCAACAGCCTGCAATCGGAGGAGTTCGGCTGGGGCTTCGCCAATTTCAGCAAGATCTTCAGTTCGAAGTTCTATCTGCAGGCGATTCAGTACAGCCTGGAGATCAGTTTCTGGTCGAGCGTATTCGGCATCATCATCGCCGTGCTCGGTGCGTATTCGTTGCGCCGGGTCGACTCGAAACTGCGCAACTTCGTGCATGCCTTCGCCAACATGACCAGCAACTTCGCGGGGGTGCCGCTGGCGTTCGCGTTCATCATCCTGCTCGGTTTCAACGGCAGCATCACGATCATGCTCAAGCAGGCCGGGATCATTCAGGACTTCAACCTGTACTCGAAAACCGGTCTGATCATCCTCTACACCTACTTCCAGATTCCCCTCGGCGTGCTGCTGCTGTACCCGGCGTTCGACGCCTTGCGTGAAGACTGGCGCGAATCCGCCGCGCTGCTCGGCGCCAACGGCTGGCAGTTCTGGCGCCACATCGGTCTGCCGGTGCTGACCCCGGCACTGCTCGGCACGTTCGTGATCCTGCTGGCCAACGCCCTCGGCGCCTACGCCACGGTGTACGCCTTGACCACCGGCAACTTCAACGTGCTGCCGATCCGCATCGCGGCAATGGTTTCCGGGGATATTTCCCTCGATCCGAATCTCGCCAGTGCCCTGGCCGTGGTGCTGGTGGCGTTGATGACCATCGTCACCGTCGTGCATCAACTGCTGTTGAAGAGGAGCTACCATGTCTCGCGCTGAATCCGGCCCGGCCGGCGTCTACCACCGCGTCGTGGTTTATCTGCTGTTCGCGATTCTGCTGCTGCCGCTGGTGGGCACGCTGATCTACTCGATTGCCAGCAGTTGGTCGGCGACCATCCTGCCCAGCGGTTTCACCTTCAAGTGGTACCTCCAGTTGTGGAGCGACCCGCGCTTCCTGCATGCCTTCGGCCAGTCGCTGCTGGTGTGCGTCGGCGCGCTGGTGCTGTCGGTGGTGCTGATCCTGCCGCTGCTGTTCGTGGTGCATTACCACTTCCCGAAACTCGATGCGCTGATGAACATCCTGATCCTGCTGCCCTTCGCGGTGCCGCCGGTGGTGTCGTCGGTGGGTCTGTTGCAACTGTACGGTTCCGGGCCGCTGGCGATGGTAGGCACACCGTGGATTCTGATCGGTTGCTACTTCACCGTGGCGCTGCCGTTCATGTACCGGGCGATCACCAACAACCTGCAGGCGATCAACCTGCGCGACCTGATGGACGCCGCGCAACTGCTCGGCGCCAGCACCTTTCAGGCGGCATTTCTGGTGGTGCTGCCGAACCTGCGCAAGGGCCTGATGGTCGCGTTGCTGCTGTCGTTCTCGTTCCTGTTCGGTGAGTTCGTGTTCGCCAACATCCTCGTTGGCACGCGCTACGAAACCCTGCAGGTGTACCTGAACAACATGCGCAACAGCAGCGGCCACTTCACCAGTGCGCTGGTGATCTCGTACTTCTTTTTCGTGCTGGTCCTGACCTGGATCGCCAACATCTTGAACAAGGACAAAAGCGAATGAGCTATGTCAGCGTCCAACACCTGCAGAAAAACTACGCGGGCACGACCGTGTTCAGCGACATCAACTGCGAGATCAACAAGGGTGAATTCGTCACCCTCCTCGGCCCATCGGGTTGCGGCAAGTCCACGCTGCTGCGCTGCATAGCCGGGCTGACGCCGGTGGATGGCGGCAAGATCCTGCTTGATGGCGTCGACATCGTGCCGCTGAGTCCGCAGAAACGCGGGATCGGCATGGTCTTCCAGAGCTACGCGCTGTTCCCCAACATGACCGTCGAACAGAACGTCGCCTTCGGCCTGCGCATGCAAAAAGTCAACTCGGACGACAGCCACAAGCGTGTCGCCGAGGTGCTGAAACTGGTTGAGCTCAACGACTTCGCCAGCCGCTATCCGCATCAGCTCTCCGGCGGCCAGTGTCAACGCGTGGCCCTCGCCCGCTCGCTGGTGACCCGTCCACGCCTGTTACTGCTGGATGAACCGCTGTCGGCGCTGGATGCGCGTATCCGCAAACACCTGCGCGAGCAGATCCGGCAGATCCAGCGCGAACTCGGCCTGACCACGATTTTCGTCACCCACGATCAGGAAGAAGCGCTGACCATGTCCGACCGGATTTTCCTGATGAACCAAGGGAAGATCGTGCAGAGCGGCGATGCCGAAACCCTCTACACCGCACCAGTGGACATATTCGCCGCAGGCTTCATCGGCAACTACAACCTGCTCGACGCCGAGAGCGCCTCGAAACTGCTGCAACGGCCGATCAACCACCGCATCGCGATTCGCCCGGAAGCCATCGAGCTGAGCCTCAATGGCGAACTCGATGCACAGATCCGCAGCCACAGCCTGCTCGGTAACGTGATCCGCTATCGAGTCGAGGCGCGTGGCGTGGAACTGGTGGTGGACGTGCTCAACCGCTCGGCGGCGGATCTGCATCCCGACGGTCAGCGTCTGGCGCTTTCCATCGATCCGACGGCCCTGTGTGAGGTAGCCTGATGACTTTGCTGACGTTGAAGAGAGAACTGCACTGATGGCCCTGGCAATTTTTGATCTGGACGAAACCCTGATCCACGGCGACTGCGCCACCCTCTGGAGCGAGCAGATGGGGCGCCTGGGCTGGGTCGATCCCGAGTCGTTCATGCGCAAGAACAACGAGCTGATGGACGCCTACAGCCATGGCAAATTGCGCATGGAAGAGTACATGGAATTCAGCCTCGAACCGATGATCGGGCGCACCCCGGAAGAGGTCGAACACCTGGTCGGCCCATGGGTGGAAGACTTCATCGAACCGATCATCTTCAGCGACGCGACCAAAACCATCGCCGCCCACCGCAAGGCCGGCGACCGGATTCTGGTGATCTCGGCTTCCGGCACGCACCTGGTCAAACCGATCGCCGAGCGCCTGGGCATCGACGAAATTCTCGGCATCGAACTGGACGTTGCGCACGGCGTTTACACTGGCCAGACCGTCGGCACGCTGACCTACCGCGAAGGCAAGATCACCCGCCTGCTGGAATGGCTGGACGCCGAGGAAGAGAATCTGGAAGGCGCGAGTTTCTACTCCGACTCACGCAACGATTTGCCGTTGCTGCTGAAGGTGGATTTCCCGCATGTGGTGAATCCGGATCCGGTCCTGCTGGAGCACGCCGAAAAAGCAGGCTGGCCGATCCATCTCTGGAAATAACCAAAGATCCAAATATGGACGCTTAACTGTGGCAAGAGAGCTTGCCGAAAAATCCGGCTAAACATAGATCCAAATGTGGGAGCGGGCTTGCTCGCGAAGGCGGAGTGTCAGTCGATAAATTCTTGTCTGATTCACCGCCTTCGCGAACAAGCCCGCTCCCACAGGTTTTTCGGTGTTTTCAGGTCAGGCTTTCGTCGACCACCAGCACCAGTTTGCCGGCAACTTTGTTGCTCGCCAGCTCGGCAAACGCCGCTTCGGCGTCTTTCACCGGGAAGGCTTTTGCCAGTTGCGGACTCAACCGCCCTTCGGCAAACAGCGGCCACACATGCTGGCTCAAATCGCTGAACAGGTCGGCCTTGAACTGATCGTCGCGACTGCGCAACGTCGAACCGAGCAACTGCACGCGCTTGGCCAGTACCTGTGCCAGGTCCAGTTTGGCCTCACGTCCGCCCATCAGGCCGATCAGTACCCAGCGTCCGTCCAGCGCCGTCAGCTTGAGGTTCAGTGCCGCATAGTTGCCGCCGACCGGATCAAGGATCACGTCAAACGGCCCGAAGTCGCGCAGGCTTTCCAGATCATCGGTGCGCACCACGCCGCCCTGGGCTCCCAGCGCCTCACAGTAGGCCAATCGCTCAGCCGACCCGACGCTGACCCAACAGGGATTGCCGAACGCCTTGCATAGCTGAATGGCGGCTGAACCAATTCCACTGGCCCCGGCGTGCAGGAGAACCTTCTCCCCGGGTTTCAGCGCCGCCAGTTGAAACACGTTGAGCCAGACCGTTGCATAAACCTCGGGTAATGCCGCGGCCTCGATCAACGAAACGCCCTCGGGCACCGGCAGCACGTGCCGTCCGTCGACCACCACCTCCTCGGCCATTCCGCCCCCGGCCAGCAAGGCGCAGACCCGGTCGCCGACCTGCCAGGACGAGCCGGCGCCGACTTCGCTGATCACCCCGGAACACTCCAGACCGAGCACCTGACTGGCGCCCGGCGGCGGTGGATAAAGCCCGGCTTTCTGTAATAAATCGGCGCGATTGAGGCCCGCAGCCGCCACGCGAATGCGCACTTGTCCTACATCACATGCCGGACTCGGCTCTTCAAGCCATGCCACTTGACCTTCAACGCCTTGCAATGCCTTCACAGTGCCTCCATAGTGAGTCTGGACTGAGCCCGAAGCTGTAGCGCCGGGCTTTTTGCATTATGCGACCGGCTCTCGTAGAACCGGCGACTTCAAAGACGGCCTAATATGCGTTATCAATTGTCCCCGCGTCGAATCAGCATGAAGCATTTGCTCCCCAGCACCGCCCTCGCTCTTTTCATCGGTATCGGCTTGTTGCCGGTGTCGGGCACTACATTCGCAGCCAACAGCTGGGACAAGTTGCAGCCGGATCGCGACGAAGTGATCGCCAGCCTCAACGTCGTCGAGTTGCTCAAGCGTCACCACTACAGCAAGCCGCCGCTCGACGATGCGCGCTCGGTGATCATCTACGACAGCTACATCAAGCTGCTGGACCCGTCGCGCAGCTACTTCATGGCCAGCGACATCGCCGAATTCGACAAGTGGAAGACCCAGTTCGACGACTTCCTCAAAAGCGGCGACCTCAACGCCGGGTTCACCATCTACAAGCGCTATCTGGACCGCGTCAAGGCGCGCCTGGACTTCGCCATTGCGGAGCTGAACAAGGGCGTCGACAAGATGGACTTCACCACCAAGGAAACCTTGCTGATCGATCGCAAGGACGCCCCTTGGCTCAAATCCACCGCTGAACTCGACGACCTGTGGCGCAAACGCGTCAAGGACGAAGTGCTGCGGCAGAAGATCGCCGGCAAGGATTCCAAGCAGATCCAGGAAACCCTGACCAAGCGCTACAAGAACCAGTTGGCGCGCCTGGACCAGACTCGCGCGGAAGACATCTTCCAGGCGTACATCAACACCTTCGCCATGTCCTACGACCCGCACACCAACTATCTGTCGCCGGATAACGCGGAGAACTTCGACATCAACATGAGCCTGTCCCTCGAGGGCATCGGCGCCGTGTTGCAGAGCGACAACGATCAAGTGAAAGTCGTGCGCCTGGTGCCGGCAGGCCCGGCCGACAAGACCAAGCAGGTTGCACCGGCCGACAAGATCATCGGCGTTGCCCAGGGCAACAAAGAGATGGTTGACGTGGTGGGCTGGCGCCTGGACGAAGTGGTCAAGCTGATCCGCGGCCCGAAAGGCACCGTGGTGCGCCTGGAAGTGATTCCGGCCAGCAATGCGCCGAACGACCAGACCAGCAAGATCGTGCCGATCACTCGTGAAGCGGTGAAGCTTGAAGACCAGGCGGTGAAAAAATCCGTGCTGAACCTGAAACAGGACGGCAAGGACTACAAGCTCGGCATCATCGAGATCCCGGCCTTCTACCTCGACTTCAAGGCGTTCCGTGCCGGTGATCCGGACTACAAGAGCACCACCCGTGACGTCAAGAAACTGCTGACCGAACTGCAGAAAGAGAAAGTCGACGGCGTGGTCATCGACCTGCGCAACAACGGCGGCGGTTCTCTGCAGGAAGCCACCGAGCTGACCAGCCTGTTCATCGACAAGGGCCCGACCGTACTCGTGCGTAACGCCGATGGCCGCGTCGATGTACTGGAAGATGAAAACCCGGGCGCGTTCTACAAAGGCCCGATGGCTCTGCTGGTCAACCGCCTGTCCGCCTCGGCTTCGGAGATTTTCGCCGGCGCCATGCAGGACTACCATCGCGCATTGATCATCGGTGGCCAGACCTTCGGCAAAGGCACCGTGCAGACCATTCAGCCGCTGAACCATGGCGAACTGAAACTGACCCTGGCCAAGTTCTACCGGGTTTCCGGGCAGAGCACCCAGCATCAGGGCGTACTGCCGGACATCGACTACCCGTCGATCATCGACACCAAGGAAATCGGCGAAAGTGCCCTGCCGGAAGCCATGCCGTGGGACACCATCAAGGCAGCGATCAAGCCGGCCTCCGATCCGTTCAAGCCGTACCTGGCGCAGCTCAAGTCCGAGCATGACGCACGCAGCGCCAAAGACGCCGAGTTCGTGTTCATCCGTGACAAGCTGGCCCTGGCGCAGAAGCTGATGGAAGAAAAAACCGTCAGCCTCAACGAAGCCGACCGCCGTGCCCAGCATGCGGACATCGATGCCAAGCAACTGGCGATGGAAAACATCCGTCGCAAAGCCAAAGGCGAAGAACCGCTCAAAGAGCTGAAGAAAGAAGATGAAGACGCGCTGGCTGCAGCTGAGCCGGACAAGGTCAAACCGGAAGACGACGCCTACCTGAGCGAAACCGGGCGCGTGCTGCTGGATTACCTGAAGCTGAGCAATCAGGTGGCCAAGAAGTAAGATGATGGCAATTTAGTGGTGACGCTCCCCGGAGCGTCATCAAACAGTCATCATTCTGTCGTGAAATAAAGGACTGGGAGCGCCTCTTCAAGCAAGAGCGCTCCCAGTCCTTTTTTTATCGCCAGAGATTGCCATGACCACGACCGAACAGCTGAGTGCCTTGAGCTCGATCCTGACTCAAAGCGGTTTGCACAGCCTGTTCCAGCCGATCATCTGTCTCTCCGAGCGTCGTATTCTCGGCTACGAAGCTCTCACTCGCGGTCCGTCCAACAGCCCTCTGCACTCGCCTATCGCGCTGTTCGCGGTGGCGCGTCAGGTCGGCCGCCTGAGCGAACTGGAAATTGCCTGCCGCCAGTCTGCCTGCCGTCGTTTCAACGAGCAGCAACTGCCGGGCAAGCTGTTCCTCAACGTCTCGCCGGAATCCCTGCTCGAAGCCGCGCACCAACCGGGGCGGACCTTGCAACTGCTGCAAGACTTCGGCATCCCACCGAGTCAAGTGGTGATCGAACTCACCGAACAGACGCCGATCGACGATTTCCAGTTGCTGCAAACTGCCCTGCATCACTATCGGGCGATGGGCTTTTCGATTGCGCTGGATGACCTAGGTGCCGGTTATTCGAGCTTGCGCCTGTGGTCGGAGCTGCGTCCGGACTATGTGAAAATCGACCGCCACTTCATCGACGGCATCCATCAGGACGCATTGAAACGCGAGTTCGTCGGCTCGATCCTGCAAATCGCCAAGGCGTCACGGGCACAGGTGATTGCCGAGGGGATCGAGTTGCCAGAGGAACTGGCGGTGCTGACCGAGATGGGCGTCGATCTGGTGCAGGGTTACCTGCTCGCTCGCCCTCAGGAGCATCCACCCCGCGATGCCCGGGCCCTGATGCCGAAACACGACAGCAGCACCGTGGCGTTGAACGACGAAGGCAGCGACCTCAGCGCCCTGCTCAACGAGCAACCGGCGGTGCATCGTGACACACCGACCGCCACGGTGCTGGAAGCCTTCCGCCGCCAGGCCAATCTGAACTCACTGGCGGTGCTCGACGAACAGGGCCAGCCGTGCGGCATCGTCCATCGCCATTCGTTGTCCGACGCCTTGCTCAAGCCGTTTGCCACCGACCTGTTCGCCCGCAAGCCAATCAGCCGCCTGATGAACGACGACTTCCTCGCTGTGGAAATGAGCCAGTCGCTGCAACAGGTCAGCCGCCTGATCACCAGCCGCGCCCGGCAGCGCATCGAAGAAGATTTCATCATCACCCTCAACGGCGGTTATCTGGGCCTTGGCCGGGTGATCGACGTGCTCAAACTGATCACCGAACTGAAAATCCAGCAGGCGCGCTACGCCAACCCGCTGACCCTGCTACCCGGCAACGTGCCGATCCAGCAATGCCTGACCCGCCTGCTGCAACAGGGCCGCGAATCGATCATCTGCTACGTCGACATCGACAGCTTCAAACCCTTCAACGACATCTACGGCTACGGCCGTGGCGACGAAGTCCTGCTGTGCCTGGCGCAATGTCTGAACGAACGCGTCGACCCGTCCCGCGACTTCGTCGGCCACATCGGCGGGCGACGACTTCCTGCTGGTACTCGGCCCGGAAGACTGGCGCAAACGCCTCAACCAACTGCTCGACGACTTCCAGAGCCAATGCCGCCGCTTCTATCGCCCTGAGCATCTTGAAGCCGGCTGCTTCATCGCGCCGAATCGCCAGGGTGTGCGGCAGGAGTTCCCGTTGCTCTCGTTATCGATCGGCGTAGTCCACCTACAACCCGAGGCCTGCGCAGAACTGGATGCCAGCCAACTCGCGGAAATGGCTTCGCAGGCGAAGCATCATGCGAAGAATGTTCCGGGATATAGCGTGCATGTGATTGATAGTCTCGCTGCCCCCGACCTTCAACTGCCGCAACTGATTGGCCAACGCTGATTCCCCACACGATACGATCCCTGTGGGAGCGGTCTTACCTTCGACCTACCAAGTCGACTGATTCTCCGCACTTGCTTTTTTTAGTTCCTCATTCCATTGCTCAACTGCCAATCTATATATATCTTCAAAAAATCCACGCGGATCGTCTACCATCGTTTCATCCCACGCAACGCATGTATTGGAGTCATAGTCATCTTCAAATAATTTTGAAAAATCAAAACATGGCGAATTCAAAGCTTCTTCAAGAATTTTAACCATCAAAAATTTATGTCGATACGTATATCCAAAAAAACCATCAAAAATATACTTTTTTATAACAACCTCTCTATCGAATGCGTCATTGGGGTCGTAAATAGATAGGGCCACCCCCAATGTTTCCTCCAGATCATAGGTTCCTATCCCACCAAGCCAATAAGAAAGCTGGGGAGTAAACGGAAGATTCACTCCTGGCGACATCAACATAAAACACTCCTAATCCGGGAAAGCTGTGTAAGGGCTATTAATATTTTGTCTGCGAAACCGCACTTCAGAATAATTCAACTCATCTACATATCGTGGATTTTGTTGATCTCTTCTATTTGGCTTATATCCTCTGCCACCATTCGGCATCTCTTTCCTCACCACCGGGTCCCCCTGTGATGTAAATCCTGTAGGAGCAGGAGGGTTTCGGTTCATTCTGGAAACAGCGTCATTGATAGCGTGGAGCTGTAGCCGCCAACTCTTGAACTGAGAGCTCGAATTTACCCTCTCCCGTGCTCCACTTATTGTGGGATGACTGCCATCAATGGATCTTTGCTTGAGCGCGTGATCCGGAATTTCCGGATTATGTTTAGCGACAGTATGCATTTGGTATAAAGACTCGTATTCATTCACTCGCCTCTTCGCATTCGCCTCTGCCAACTCATCAATCTTCGCCCGCCGTTCCTGCGCTGTGATTCGCGGCAGCTGTGACTCGCCTTCATCAACAGCCGAACCGCCCACCCCACCCGGCACCGTACAACCCGGCTTATTCGGCGGCGGACAATTGGCATTCAACCCCAACGGATCCACCCACCCCGTCGGATTCGGCACGTACTGGTATTGGTTTAGTCCTCCAGCCCAACTTCACCGGATCCGGCGTCAGATACCTGCCCAACCTCGGGTCGTAATACCGATGCCGGTTGTAATGCAGCCCACTTTCCGCATCGAAATACTGCCCCTGAAACCGCAGCGGCTGGTCCAGGTAGTCCTCGCCCGCGAGGGTGATCGCCGACACCTTGCCGTAGGCGTCGTATTGCGCCGACCAGACGATTTCGCCGCTGTAGTCGGTCAGTTCCTGCGGGGTGCCGAGGTGGTCGAGTTGGTAGTAGAACGGGCAGGCCTTTTTCGGACCTTTGCCGTCGAGCAGCGCCAGTGGGCGGAAGGTGCCGGGTTCGTAGACGTAGCTGCGGTGGTGGTTAGGGCCGCTTTCGGCGACGAGGTGGTCGCCTTGCCAGAAGAGAACTCGGTGGTCTGGCCGTCGACGGTTTTGCGGATGCGCCGGCCGAAGGCGTCGTATTGGTAGGTCGCGGTTTGGCCGTCGGCGCGGGTCAGGCCGATCAGGCGGTGCTGGCAGTCGTAGCGGTACTCGGTGACGAGTTGCTGGTCGCGGCCACGGCGTTCGCGGATCAGGTTGCCGAAGGCGTCGTAGTCGTAGTGCCGGTCGCCCTGCATCAGCAGGCGGTTGCCCTTGATCCGCGTCGGGCCGGGACGATCCTGCATCAGCAGGTTGCCGGCCGGGTCGTGGGCGAAGGATTCCGGCAGTTCGTCGCGCGAGTGACGGACGCGGATCAAGCGGTCGAGGGCGTCATAGCCATAGGTGCGCTGGCCGTGGCGGCTGTCGGCAATGTGCTCGAGGTTGCCGTTGGCGCTGTAGGCATAATCCCGGCGATACAGCGAGTCGTGCTGATGACCTACAGCGTGGGCGAGTAAACGTCCCTGATCGTCGTAGGCATAATCGCTGCGCAGCAGGCCTTGCTGGCGTTGTTGTTCGCGACCGGACAGGTAGACGTGACTGGTCAGCCGCGTGCCATTGAGGTCGATGGCGGTCAGCGCGCCGCCCTTGGCGTAGTGATAGTCGAGCTTGCTGTTGTCCGGCAGACGCTGGCGCTTGAGCTGGCCGCAAGCGTCGTAGACATAACGCAGGGTGCCCCAGCCCTGATGCTCGGTGATCAGCCGGTCCTGCCGGTCATATTCAAAGGCCAGTGGATGCTTTTGACCGTCATCGACCCCGGTCAAACGGCCCAGTCGGTCATAGGTGTAAGCCACCTCAACCCCGTCCGGCAGGGTTTTCAGCAGCAAGCGCCCGGCCGCATCACGCGCGTAGACGGTGACCAGCGTCGAGCCGTCATCACCGAACTCGGTCTTCTCCAGCAGGTGCCCGTTGCGGTCGTAGGCGTAAGCGGTGCGCCGGCCGTCGAAGCCGGTTTCCTGTCGGATCAATCCGCTCGGCGTGTAGTCCAGCCGGTACTTTTCCCCGGACTCGTTCTCGATTTCCGTGAGCAGCAGTTGCGCATGGTCGTAGCGGTACTGCACCCGCGTGCCGTCGGGGTTGATCTTGCGCGAGACCCGATGCAGGTCGTCGTCATACTCGTAGCGGGTGATGCGCCCGAGTTCGTCGCGCTCGGCAGTGACTTGGCCGTAAGCGCCATAGCTGTAGGCACGGGTAGCGCCCGTAGGAAAGGTCGTCTGAATTAGTCGGCCAACAGCGTCCCACTGCTGGCGGGTGATCGCGCCGTGTTCGTCGCAAGTGGTCGTCCGTCGCCCCAGCGCGTCGTAGGAAAAGCGCCGCACACCACCGTCGGGCAGGGTTTCCTCGATCAGTTGCCCGAGGTCGTTCCACGACAACTTGTGCCGGCTGGTGTCCGGGTAGCGGATCGACAGTAACTGCCCGCGCGTGTCGTAGTAGTAATGGGTGACCTGGCCGTCAGGATCGACCGCCTCGGTGACATCGCCCTCGGCGTTGCGCCGAAACGTCCACACCGCCTCGCCGCGAGAACGGCTGTGCAGGAAACCGTTGCGGTATTCGTAGGACGTTGGCTCGTCGTCCGGCGGCAGCAGCGCGATCAGCCGTCCGACGTCGTCGTAACGGTATTCGGTGACCGCGCCCAGCGGATCCTGCTCGGCGATCAGCCGGCCCTGATCGTCATAAGCCTTGAGGTGCTCACCGCCATCGGCCTCGACCTTGCGCACCAGCCGTGCGCTGTCGTCGTGGACGTAGGTTTCTTCGCTGCCATCGACGTAGTGCACCGCGACGCTGCCGTCATCGGCCCAGACGTAACGGGTGTCCATCTGCGCGAACGACGCCCAGTGCCGCACGCAACGCGCCGACTTGCCCGAGCGTTCCCATTCCCAGAAGAAACTCGCGCCGCCGGTCAGTTGCCGCTGCAGGATGACGTGCTGATCGTCGTAGTCGTAACGCTCGCTGTCACCGACCGCGTTGGTCGCAGCCAACAACCGCTGACGGGCGTCGTAGCAATAACTGACCAGCGTTTGCTCGGTGCGCCAGCCATCAGCCTCAAGCACCTGGTAATCAACCGCGACCAGATGCGCCCGGTCATAGCGCAACAGCAGCGAGCGGCCCGCGCCATTGTCCAGGCGGAAAATCCGCTGCTGATGATCGCGAGAAACGCTCAGACGATTGCCATGCGCATCACTGACCGCCACCAACCGCCCGGCACGAAAGTGATAAAACCGCGCCGCATCCCCGGCCAGCGCGAGGATCAGTTCCTCCGGCTCATCGCCGAGAAAAATCGCCGCCCGCGACAGACTGTTGTGAATCGCCGGCCGCTCCACACTGGGCAACGGAAACCGCGTGCGGCGATTTTCGTGATCGACCCAGATCACCGCCTCGCCATCGAACTCCAGCCGATGCGCCAGCGAATGACTCCAGCCAAACCCCAGCCCGACATCGATCTCCACCGCGCTGGTGCGGTACAACCGGGTGAACTCGAACGGCAGCAAACCATCGAGCGTGCCGTCGGTCAGGGTCAGCAATTCCTCGCCGGTAACCATCGACACCGGACAGCCGTTGGTGCAGGTCAGCGGTGCGCAATCGGCGCTGTCGCCGTTGGGGTTTTTCGCTTGATCGGGAGCGTTATCGTGGTGCTCGTTTTTCTTCAGGGCGGCATTGCGCTTCGCATCCCAGCGCAATTGCATGCGGCCCTTTTTCACCCCGGCGGCGGTACCCCGCGCGGCGACAGTTTTGTATTGATCGACGTAATGGATGAACGTGTTGACGATGCCGAACATCGCCTTGACCAGGCGTTTCACAACCGAGAGCAACTGGGCGGCGCGATCCGCCAGGCGTAGCGTGAGATAAGCGATCCCGGCGCCAGCCCCGACGAATGTCAACACAACGCCGATCAGCACATCGATCAGCACCTGCACGATCATCATCGACGCCGTTTCAGCGGTTTTGCCGGCGATCTGGCTGGGCGGCAGCATCTCCAGCCAGAGACTCGCCGCACGCAACAGCAAACACAGCGCCGCTTCATCACTGACCAGCAACTGCAGTTTCTGCATGACATCCGGAGCTGCTTCTGCGAGATGAATCAGATCAGCCGCGCCGCTTCCCAGCCGCTCGGCAAATGCGCCTGGATCCTTGAGAATCTCCGACAGCATGCCGATGCTGTCCCACACCCCCTCGATCGCCGCCCAGCTCCCGGCGAGCATGCCGTTGCCCGCCGCCGTCGCCACCGACTGCGACCACTGCGGCTTGAACCCCTGCCACTCGCTGCGCAACCAGCCATCCAGCTCGCCGGTCAAGCCGTCGTAGGACTGGAACAGCGCCCCGATCTGCTCCGGGATAACGTCGCTGTGCACCTGCACGCGATAGAACTTGCCTGGCGTACCGGCGAATGTTCCCCGGCCTTGCGCATCAAGTGCGACGGGGAAAGTTTGGCCATCACCCACCGCCACCACATCCACCACGATGTCGCCCAGCGGAATGTCGTACACCGACTCGAATTTGCTCTCGATCGCCAGCACCCCGCTTTTCGGGCACTGCACGACGCCGGTGGCAAACTCACTGTCGCCCGTGCTGACCGCGGTGACGCGATCACCAAAGCGGATAACCCGCTCCATGCCCATCAGCGACGGCAGGTCCGCCGCGTGGCTGACCTGGTCGGCCGCGCGACTCAACCAATGCTCAAGTTGTTGGCGATAGAGGTCGAGGGTGTCGGGGAAGCTGTCGAGTTCCTGCTCGATGCGGCTGACGGCTTCCATCAGCGCACGCGACGATGCGGGGTGGAATGAAAAACCGGGTCAAACATGAGCGTTCCCTCGCGCAAAAATTAGGCGCGGGGACTTTGCGGGGGATCAAGCAGGAAAGAAGTCAGGCGAGTAGGCGTTTACTGTAGGACTAATCTGCAAAAGACCGATTACTACAAAACGTATAGCGATAAACGCAAACGTGGCGTGAGGTTTCCCTCACGCCACGTTTATCGAGCGATACAAAATGATTTACCGGGTTTAATCCCGAGCGCTCAATTCTTTGAGTTTGAGCTCGGCCAACGGGTGACCGGCCTTGGCGGCCAACGTCCACCAGCGCGCCGCTTCGGCCGGATCCGGCGCTTTGCTCGGCGTACCGGCCAAGCTGATCACGCCGACCTGATAAGCCGCTTTGCGATCACCGGCAAGCGCCGCCAGACGCAACAGCCGCACACCCTCTTCGCGGGCACCCAGGCCAACCCCGCGAAACGTCAGAATGTGCCCATAAAAGCTCTGCGCGCCGACATCGCCAAGATTGGCCATGCGCGCAAACTGCCCTTCGAGCCAGCGCCAGCCTCTGGGCTGGCGCACAAACCATGACCAGTGAAACAGCCTGCGGGCCAACCAGTAACTGGCCGACGCCTTGAGTCGTAAGAACACTCAGGCCTCCGCCGATTCCGGGTACTCGTATTCGAACACCCTGACCACTTCCGACGCATGCCAGGAGGCAGCAGCAACGCCATCAGAGGGCCCGGAAAAGCGCCCCAGACGCTCGACACACTCAAAGAAACCGGTACGTGGCAAACGGCTGGCACCCTGGCTGATCACCAGCGAACTGCGCAACGGCTGTTCAGCCTTGGCGTCCAGCGCGGCCAGATGCTCAAGTGCCGCGGTCAGCGTCTGCATCGCCGGCGTCGGCAGTTGCAAACGTTCGAGCAAGGCTCGATAGGTCAACAGATGGCGCTGCCTGCGCGCCTGATCCAGCTCCCCGAGCAATCCGTCCCAATGTTGACGACTGATGCGTACGCTCACGATTCATCCCTCCAACCCGGCACCGTCAGTTCCCAGGCCAGGCTGCGACGAATCGCGGCGTCAGGTTGACGCTCGCCGCTTTCGATCATGGCCAGATAAGACGGGCTGATGCCTACCGTGCGGGCCAGCGCCTCAATGGCGATGCCCTTCCCTTCGCGCAAACTGCGTAGTTGATCCAGACCTGGAAGAATCGGGTCCGGCGTTGCGGCGGCCGGCGCTGGCGCCTGCTGCGGCGGTGTTTCGTTGATGCCTGCTGCTTTCAGTAGAGCCTGATACTGGACCCATGGCAGAACCGCATACTCGGGTTCGCCATCGCGTGCAATTATCTGAATATCCATGACTACCCCGTAGGACAACAACACTTAGCGAGTCGGCACTTTTCCCTAGAAGTGTAATCCTAACAGCGGCCAAGGTCGCGGGGGGTATCTATCTGTCTGCAGGCGAAGTGAATCAGGGCTTTTTCGGGCCCTGAAGCTGAAGTTGCTCGGGAGTATCAGGCAGGCGCTCGACCACCGCGAGTTTTTCCGGCTGCTGGCGGTTGCGCCAGAGCCGAAAAGCATTGAGCTCATCGTCGAGGGTTTTCATCAGCCAAGCCAGAACGGCGATGTCATCGAGCATGCCGAACACCGGGATGAAATCCGGAATCGCATCCACCGGGCTGAGGAAGTACATCAGGCCCGCCACCACCGAGACGATGGCTTTCGGGCTGATCGCTCGGTATTCGCCACGCCAGTATGCAAGACACAGTGCCTGGAGCAAACGCAGATCTTCCTTGAGTTTGCCAAGGCGATTGCCTTGCGCCGCTCCTTTGCTCGCCACCGCGAACAACAGGGTCGGCAGACGCCCACGCGCCAGCAATCGACCGGCGAGGGGCAGAAATCGGGCGAAATTCCACGGCGCTTTCATCTATTTCTCCCGTTGAAATGTTATCCACACAAATTGTGGATAACCTTGTGAACAGAGCTGCATTTCAGCGCTGAAAGCCCCGTTTTATAAGGGCCGCGCTCAGATCGGGCGTTTTTTACTCACATAAAAAACCCCAA
Source organism: Pseudomonas sp. S150 (assembly GCF_004526365.1). Classification (NCBI taxonomy): domain Bacteria; kingdom Pseudomonadati; phylum Pseudomonadota; class Gammaproteobacteria; order Pseudomonadales; family Pseudomonadaceae; genus Pseudomonas; species Pseudomonas sp. S150. Next base: position 2,471,853 of record NZ_CP038207.1, on the reverse strand, counting down.
TATTTCATTGACTTGGCGGCTCAGGGCGTCTAGCGCTGGCAGCCTCAATCTCTAGGACTGCTGTAAGCGCCATCCGTTCGCTCTGTTTACCGCCAGCATCGTCCAGATGCAACAACGCCCCGCATATGCGAGGCGTTGTCTTCGAAGCTACAGCCGATTACTTGGCGGCGGCGTCTTCTTTGGCTGGATCCTTGATGGCCAGCAGTTCCAAGTCGAAGACCAGAACCGAGTTGGCCGGGATTGCCGGGCTTGGCGATTGCGCGCCGTAAGCCAGATCGCTAGGGATGTACAGTTTGTACTTCTCGCCAACGTGCATCAGTTGCAGACCTTCAACCCAACCCGGGATCACACCGCTGACCGGCAGATCGATCGGGCTGCCACGTTCAACAGAGCTGTCGAACACGGTGCCGTTGGTCAGCTTGCCGGTGTAGTGAACGGTCACGACGTCGGTAGGCTTGGGCTGTGGGCCGTCGGCTTTCTTGACCACTTCGTACTGCAGACCGGAAGCGGTGGTGGTGACACCAGGCTTCTTGCCGTTTTCTTCGAGGAATTTCTTGCCGGCGGCTGCCGACTCTTCGCTCATCTTGGCCATGCGCTCTTCAGCACGCTTTTGCAGCGCGGCGAAGGCTTCGACCAGTTCTTCGTCTTTCAGCTTCTGTTCTTTCTTGCCGACGGCATCTTCGATGCCCTGGGCTACCGCTTTGGAGTCCAGATCATCCATGCCTTCCTGAGCAAGGCTCTTGCCCATGTTCAGGCCGATACCGTAGGAAGCTTTTTGCGCCGGGGTTTTCAGCTCTACGCTGGTCTGCGAATCACAACCCGCGAGGACCAGGCTAACCAGGGCTACCGCCGCCGCCAACCGATGCTGTTTCATGCTATTTCCTTGTTCATGCGCCGAAAGGGCAATCGAGTAAAGCCGCGAGCTTATCAGGCCGCCACGACCAATGGCTACCGGCATGAGAGCAGGAAATGTCCGATAAGTTCAGGGATTAAAACGCATTCGGGCCAAGGGACGATGAAGCTTCTGTCATCTGGAGCTGACAAGGACTGACGGGACTTCCTACGACAGCTGGCGTAATGGCCACTTGCCGCACCTGCAACAGCTGAGGCATAACAAGGCAACAACTCGACAAGGATGTTTATCTTGCGCCTCTTATACCGTGTGCTGGCACTGATCATTGTGCTGCTGGGCCTGGCTCTGGCAGTGATTCTGTACTACGTCGCCAACCCGAAACTGCCCTTCTATACCCCCGCCCAACAGGTGCATTACCTGCAGCAGTGGAGCGAGGAGGAACGCCAGACCTACTACTTCACGCCGCAGGGCACACAGGTCAAAGGCCTGCGCTATGAATGGTTCGAGGCGCTGGAACTGCCCTTCTCTCAGCAGCGTTTCGCGTCCCCGGAATACCTCGCACGCTTCGGTTTTCTGGTTGATCCACAGCAGAAAGCCACGCCGAACAACCCCGGCAATCTGCCGGTCGGCTTCGCCCGCCACGCGAATCCCGGTGGCACCGAGCATTATCTCGATATCACCTGCGCCGCCTGCCACACTGGCGAATTGCGCTTCAAGGGCCAGGCCGTGCGAATTGACGGTGGTTCGGCGCAGCATGTCTTGCCTTCCAGCGTTCCTACATTGCGCGGTGGCAGTTTCGGACAAGCCTTGGTCGCGAGTCTGGCCGCGACTTACTACAACCCGTGGAAATTCGAGCGTTTCGCCAAAAATGTTCTGGGCGATGACTACGAGACACGCCACGAGCAACTGCGCAAAGACTTCAAGCAATCGCTGAACATCTTCCTCAAAGTCGCCTGGAACGACACGCATCGCGGCCTCTACCCTACCGAAGAAGGCCCGGGCCGCACCGACGCATTCGGCCGCATCGCCAACGCCACCTTCGGCGACGCGATCTCCCCCGCTAACTACCGCGTGGCCAACGCACCGGTGGACTACCCGCAACTGTGGGACATGTGGACGTTCGACTGGGTGCAGTGGAACGGTTCGGCGCAGCAACCGATGGCGCGCAACATCGGGGAGGCACTGGGTGTCGGCGCCACGTTGAATTTCTTCGACAGCAATGGCCAGCCGCTGCAGGGCGATGCCCGTTACGCCTCCAGTGTCCGCGTGCGTGATCTGCACAAAATCGAAGAAACCCTGCAACACCTGCAACCACCCGCCTGGCCGGAAGATGTCTTGGGTGCGGTGGACAAACCACTGGCTGCCAAGGGCCGCGCGCTGTTTGCCGAGAACTGCGCCGGTTGCCACGTGCCGCGCAAGACCCAGGAGGGCGAACGCTGGGTGCAGCATTTGCACCTGCTGCCGGTGGAGGTAATCGGTACCGATCCGAATGCGGCGACCAACATAGCCAACCACCGTTTCGACCTGACGCCGCTGCAATGGGACCTGAAGGAGTTGGAGCAGATGGATGTGAAGTTGCATCCGACGCCCACCGAACCACTGGATTTGAGCCAGCTCTCGGTGGCCAAGGGCCTGGCCTACGTCACCGCGTTCGTCGAGAACCGCGCCTATCGCGAGGCCGGCGTCACCCCGCAGGAAAAACCCCAACTCGACGGCTTCGGACTGCCGATCGGCGTACGCGAAAAGGTCGCCTACAAGGCCAGGCCGTTGGCCGGTATCTGGGCCACCGCGCCGTTTCTGCACAACGGTTCAGTACCGAGCCTTTATCAACTGCTGTCACCGCAGGATGAGCGCGCCACGACGTTCTATAAAGGTTCGTTCGAATACGACCCGCGCCATCTGGGGTATCGCACCGAAGCCTTTACCAATGGTTTCCTGTTCGACACGCGGATTAGCGGCAACCACAACAGCGGTCATGAATTCCGCGCCGGCGAGCGCGGCAGTGGGGTCATCGGCCGACTGCTGCAACCAGAGGAGCGCTGGGCCTTGCTGGAATACCTGAAAGTACTGGGCGGACCACTGGAGCCGCAATTGCCATGAGGATCGACCCGTATAAAAGACCGTCGATGTTCGCCCGCGTCTGGATGTGGCTGGGGCGCCTGCTGGGCAAAGCCCTACTGACATTGCTGATTATCGGCCTGCTGGGCTGGGCCATCGCGAGCGCATGGTTCGTCTGGCAACACAGAGGCCCGGTGTCAGCGCAGGAACAGGTTCCCGCCGGTGAAGCGGCGATGACCCAGGACGTGATCCAGACCGCCGTACGCATCGTCGATCAACACCGTGAAGGCACCCGTTATCTGCGCGACGCGCATGCCAAGGCCCATGGTTGCGTGAAAGCCGAAGTGACGGTGCTGCCGGAACTGACACCAGCGCTGCGCCAAGGTGTTTTCACCGAACCAGGCAAAACCTGGCAGGCGATGATTCGCCTGTCCAATGGCAACGCCTACCCGCAGTTCGACAGCATCCGCGATGCCCGGGGCATGGCAATCAAACTGCTCGATGTGCCCGGCAAACCATTGCTCGGCGACCGTCAGCAACGCCGCGAGCAAAACTTCGTGATGTTCAGCCACCCGAATTTCTTTGTCAGCGATGTCGCCGAGTATCGTCAGAATGTGGCGGCTCAGGCTGACGGCAAAAAGATGATGGCGTTCTTTCCTGGCTGGGATCCGCGCAACTGGCAGATCCGCCACCTGTTCATCGCCTTGGCGACCCTGGCGCCGCCACCGAACAGCCCGACGGCGACCACGTACTTTTCGGTATCGCCCTACAAATTCGGGGAGGCAAATGTGAAGTTTCGAGTCGCGCCGGATCCGGACAATTGCCCGGCGTATGCCCTGCCCCCACAAAACCACGACCTGCCGAATTTCCTGCGCAGCGCCTTGAACCAGCAACTGTCGACGGATCGGGTGCCAGCGTGTTTTGTGCTGCAGATTCAGCGCCAGGACGCGAACAAGTACATGCCAATCGAGGACACCAGCATCGAGTGGCGCGAGCAGGATTCACCGTTCGAAAGTGTGGCGCGAATCACCCTGCCTGCGCAGGACTTTGACACGCCGGCATTGAATCTGGCGTGCGACAACCTGTCGTTCAATCCGTGGTTTGGTATCGAGGCGCACCGACCGATTGGCGGGATCAACCGCTTGCGCAAAGCGGTGTATGAGGCGGTGAGCGATTATCGGCACAGTCGCAATGCCGAACAGTGAGAAGACGAGGAGATGATTTGTGGTGAGGGGATTTATCCCCGATGGGATGCGAAGCAGCCCCAGCTTGAAGACTTTCGGCCTGCTGCGCAGGCCATCGGGGATAAATCCCCTCGCCACACAGGCATTGCAGAAATTCGCAAATCGCAGACAGCAAAAAGCCCGCACTAGGCGGGCTTTCTGTGGTGACCTGGCGTTCAGTGGGTCCAGGTGACCGAATATGGCGCAGCGGACGGGACTCGAACCCGCGACCCCCGGCGTGACAGGCCGGTATTCTAACCGACTGAACTACCGCTGCGCGAAACGCTTGAAACGAATGGTGGGTGATGACGGGATCGAACCGCCGACATTCTGCTTGTAAGGCAGACGCTCTCCCAGCTGAGCTAATCACCCTTCGCTTCGTTACGGGGAGCATTATGCCACAAGTTTTCGTAATGTGTTGATTTAATTGAAGTTTTTTTCAAAAAAATCTGAAAACCGGTGAAACGACACAAACCCGATGGAACAAGGTACAAACTTGAGACAGAAAAAAACCCGCTTCAGCGGGTTTTTCCGTGGTGACCTGGCGTTCAGTGGTCCAGGTTACCGAATATGGCGCAGCGGACGGGACTCGAACCCGCGACCCCCGGCGTGACAGGCCGGTATTCTAACCGACTGAACTACCGCTGCGCTAAACACTTGAAACGAATGGTGGGTGATGACGGGATCGAACCGCCGACATTCTGCTTGTAAGGCAGACGCTCTCCCAGCTGAGCTAATCACCCTTCGCTTCGGTGTGGCGCGCATTCTACGGAGCGACCCAACCTCTGGCAAGCACTTTTTTAATTAATTTTCTCAGGCCTTCCAAAGGCTTAGAGAAGGGTTGGCCTATGACCCGGCGAAGACAATAATGCCCCCCTTTGTATAAAGGAGAGACTCACCCCATGTGGTTCAAAAACCTGCTTATCTATCGCCTGACCCAAGACCTGCCTGTCGATGCCGAGGCGCTGGAAACTGCACTGGCCACCAAACTGGCGCGTCCATGTGCAAGCCAGGAGTTGACCACCTACGGTTTCGTCGCGCCGTTCGGCAAAGGCGAAGATGCGCCACTGGTGCACGTCAGCGGTGACTTCCTGCTGATCGCTGCGCGTAAAGAAGAACGCATTCTGCCGGGCAGCGTCGTGCGCGATGCGGTCAAGGAGAAGGTCGAAGAGATCGAAGCCGAGCAGATGCGCAAGGTCTATAAGAAGGAACGCGATCAGATCAAGGATGAAATCATCCAGGCGTTCCTGCCGCGCGCCTTTATCCGTCGCTCGTCGACCTTCGCCGCCATCGCGCCGAAACAGGGCCTGATCCTGGTCAACTCGGCCAGCCCGAAACGTGCCGAAGACCTGCTTTCCACAATGCGTGAAGTGCTCGGCACCCTGCCCGTGCGTCCACTGACCGTGAAAACCGCACCGACGGCCGTGATGACCGAATGGGTCACCACCCAGCAAGCCGCCCCGGACTTCTTCGTACTGGACGAATGCGAGCTGCGCGATACCCACGAAGACGGCGGCATCGTGCGTTGCAAGCGTCAGGACCTGACCAGCGAAGAAATCCAGCTGCACCTGAGCACCGGTAAAGTCGTGACTCAGTTGTCGCTGGCCTGGCAGGACAAACTGTCGTTCATGCTCGATGACAAGATGACCGTCAAACGCCTGAAGTTCGAAGACCTGCTGCAGGATCAGGCGGAACAGGACGGTGGCGACGAGGCCCTAGGCCAACTGGACGCCAGCTTCACCCTGATGATGCTGACCTTCGGCGACTTCCTGCCGGCGCTGGTGGAAGCGTTGGGCGGTGAAGAGACTCCGCAGGGGATCTAAAACCCTTGTGAAATCCCAATGTGGGAGCAGGCTTGCTCGCGAAAGCGGTGTGTCATTCAACATTAACTTGGCTGACCCGCCGCTTTCGCGAGCAAGCCCGCTCCCACAATTGGTTTTGTGGTGTAACTAATAATAAGGAACAGGCCATGCGCGCACTGGCTGCACTGAGCCGCTTTGTCGGCAACACTTTCGCTTACTGGGTTCTGATTTTCGCCGTGATCGCGTTCCTGCAACCGGCGTGGTTTCTCGGCCTCAAGGGCGCGATCGTGCCGCTGCTGGGGCTGGTGATGTTCGGCATGGGCCTGACCCTCAAACTCGGTGACTTCGCTGCCGTCGCCCGCCATCCGTGGCGCGTGGCTCTGGGCGTGGTCGCACATTTCGTGATCATGCCCGGCGTGGCGTGGTTGCTCTGCCAGATCTTCCACCTGCCGCCGGAAATCGCGGTCGGGGTGATTCTGGTCGGCTGCTGCCCAAGCGGCACCTCTTCCAACGTCATGACCTGGCTGGCCCGCGGCGATCTGGCGCTGTCGGTGGCGATTGCTGCCGTCACCACCCTCCTCGCCCCGTTGCTGACCCCGGCGCTGATCTGGCTGCTGGCTTCGGCGTGGTTGCCGGTTTCGTTCATGGAATTGTTCTGGTCGATTCTGCAAGTGGTGCTGCTGCCGATCGTGCTCGGCGTGGTCGCGCAACGCGTGCTCGGCGACAAGGTGCGCCACGCGGTGGACGTGTTGCCACTGGTGTCGGTGGTCAGCATCGTGATCATCGTCACCGCCGTGGTGGCCGCCAGTCAGGCGAAAATCGCCGAATCCGGTCTGCTGATCATGGCCGTGGTGATGCTGCACAACAGCTTCGGCTACTTGCTGGGTTACTTCACTGGACGCCTGTTCAAGTTGCCACTGGCGCAGCGCAAGTCGCTGGCGCTGGAAGTCGGCATGCAGAACTCGGGGTTGGGCGCGGCCTTGGCCAGTGCGCACTTCTCGCCGCTGGCCGCGGTGCCGAGCGCGTTGTTCAGCGTCTGGCACAACATTTCCGGGGCGTTGCTCTCGACGTACTTCCGGCGCATGAGCGAGAAAGAAGACCGTGAGGCGCTAGCGCAGCAGCCAGCCAACTGACCGGGAAACTTGATCCCCGGATTAATGCTCGGCAGACTGTTGCGCTACGCGGGGACGACCCTGCGGCTCGATCGAGTTATCAATCTGGGGACGGCCCCGTCAATCGATGGAGGTCTCTTATGTCCTGGATCATTCTGTTTTTCGCCGGCCTGTTCGAAGTCGGCTGGGCCGTCGGCCTGAAATACACCGACGGCTTCACCCGCCCGCTCCCCACCGTCCTGACCGTTGCGGCCATGGCCATCAGCCTTGGCCTGCTGGGTCTGGCAATGAAGGAATTGCCGCTGGGTACGGCTTATGCGATCTGGACCGGAGTCGGTGCCGTGGGCACGGTGATTGCCGGGATCATTCTGTTTGGCGAGTCGATGGCATTGATTCGGCTGGCCAGTGTGGCGTTGATCATTACCGGGTTGATTGGTCTCAAGGTCAGCGCTTAGGCCACTGGCCTCTATCGCGAGCAGGCTCACTCCTACAAGGGGTACGCGCTTCAAATGTAGGAGTGAGCCTGCTCGCGATAGGGCCATATCAGGTGACAACTACCTGACAGTCCCGCGCAACGCCCCCACCAACCCCTGCAATTTCGCCGGTTCCGCAGTTTCCACCGCCACCGCCGAACCCGCCACCAACGTCACCCGCGACCACAACCGCTTGAACAGCCCCTTGTTCGGATCGCGGCTGAAGAAACTCCCCCACAACCCTTGCAACGCCAGCGGAATCACCGGCACCGGGGTTTCTTCGAGAATCCGCGTCAGCCCGCCCTTGAACTCATTGATCTCGCCGTCAGTGGTCAACTTGCCTTCCGGGAAGATGCACACCAGCTCACCGTCCTTCAGATACTGGGCAATCCGGGTGAAGGCTTTTTCGTAGATCTGGATGTCTTCGTTGCGTCCGGCAATCGGAATCGTCCCCGCCGTGCGGAAGATAAAGTTCAGCACCGGCAGGTTGTAGATTTTGTAGTACATGACAAAGCGAATCGGCCGACGCACCGCACCGCCAATCAGTAGCGCATCGACGAACGACACGTGGTTGCACACCAACAGCGCCGCGCCCTCGTCCGGGATCGCCTCGAGGTTGCGGTGCTCGACGCGGTACATGGAATGGCTGAGCAGCCAGATCATGAAACGCATGCTGAACTCGGGGACGATCTTGAAGATGTAGGCGTTGACGCCGATGTTCAGCAGCGACACCACCAGGAACAATTGCGGAATCGACAGTTTGACCACACTCAGCAACACGATCGAAACGATCGCCGACACCACCATGAACAGAGCGTTGAGAATGTTGTTGGCGGCAATCACCCGCGCCCGCTCGTTCTCGGCGGTGCGCGACTGGATCAACGCGTACAGCGGCACGATATAGAAACCGCCAAAAATGCCGAGGCCGAGAATGTCGACCAGCACCGCCCAGGTATGCGCAAAGCCCAGCACTTCGGTCCAGCTGTGGCCGTTGACGCTTTCCGGGATTCCACCGGAATGCCACCACAGCAGCAGGCCAAACACGGTCAGGCCGAACGAACCGAACGGCACCAGACCGATCTCGACCTTGCGCCCGGAGAGTTTCTCGCAAAGCATCGAACCCAGCGCAATGCCTACTGAAAACACCGTGAGAATCAGCGTCACCACGGTTTCGTCGCCGTGCATCCATTCCTTGGCGTAGGCCGGGATCTGCGTCAGGTAAATCGCCCCGACAAACCAGAACCACGAGTTGCCGACAATCGAACGCGACACCGCAGGCGTCTGGCCCAGACCGAGTTTCAGCGTGGCCCAGGACTGGCTGAAGATGTTCCAGTTCAGGCGCATTTCCGGCGATGCCGCCGCCGCGCGCGGAATGCTGCGACTGGCGAGATATCCCAGCACTGCAATCCCGACAATCGCGGTCGAAACCAGCGGCGCGTAGTGCGTCGAGGACATGATGATGCCGGCGCCGATGGTCCCGGCAAGGATCGCCAGGAACGTGCCCATCTCCACCAGCCCGTTGCCGCCGACCAGTTCATCCTCGCGCAACGCCTGCGGCAGGATCGAATACTTCACCGGCCCGAACAGCGCCGAATGCGTGCCCATGGCAAACAGCGCCACCAGCATCAGCGACAGGTGATCGAACAGGAAACCGATCGATCCTACGGCCATGATCGCGATTTCCGCGAGTTTGATCAGACGGATCAACGCGTCCTTGGCGAATTTTTCCCCGAACTGCCCGGCCAACGCCGAAAACAGAAAGAACGGCAGGATAAACAGCAGCGCGCACAGGTTGACCCAGATCGAACGGTCACCTTCGATGGTCAGCCGATACAGAATGGCGAGGATCAGCGATTGCTTGAACACGTTGTCGTTGAACGCGCCCAGCGACTGCGTGATGAAAAACGGCAGAAAGCGCCGAGTGCGAAGCAGGTTGAACTGTGAGGGGTGACTCATCTTCCGTGTTTCCCTGAGGTCGGTAGAGAATGGCCTGGATCTGCTTATTGGAATCTCGATCGGCGATCCAGGCCACACCTTACCTAAACTTTTCAGGATATTTCTTCAACCCTGCAATACAAGGTGAGACAAACAGCTCACCGCGCCACGCGCCTTGCACGGTGCGTTTACCGACGATCAGCCACATCACCGCCAGCAGGCTCACCAGCATGCAGCCGACCACGCTGAAAAAACCCAGGTTCAGCGTGCTGGCGAGCTTGAGGGTCGCCAGCGAATACACGCCCAGCGGGAAGGTAAAACCCCACCAGCCGAGGTTGAACGGGATGCCGTCACGCAGGTAACGCGCGGTGATCAGCAGCGCCATCAACATCCACCACAAGCCGAAGCCCCACAGGGTGATACCGGCGACCAGCCCCACGCCAGCAGCGATTTCACCGATGCCCGGCAGGCCGTTGGCGGCGAAGATCGCTGGTGCATCAGCGCCCAGCAGCAACATGCCCAACGCACCAGTGCCGATCGGGCCGAGGGCCAGCCAGCTTGAGGCGGCCATGTTTTCGTGAGGCAGTTTATGCAGGGCCATGCGCAGCAACAGGATAGTCAGAATGCTGAACGCCACCGGCAGGGAAAATGCCCAGAGCACGTAGCTGGTGGTCAGCACCACCAGTTGCGCGTGGGCATCAGCCAGATGCGGAGCGAGCAAGCCGCCGCTGGCCGCCGCCACTTCCGCCGCCACCACCGGCAACAGCCAGACCGCGGTCATCTGGTCGATGCTGTGTTCCTGGCGGGTAAACATCATGTAAGGGATCAACACACCGCAGGCCAGCGACATCGCCACGTCGAGCCACCACAGCACTTCGGCAAGATGAATTACGCCCTCGCCCCAGCGTGGCAGACCGAACAGCAGAAAGCCGTTAATGATGGTCGCCAAACCCATGGGAATGGAGCCGAAGAACATCGAAACAGTGGAGTGACCGAAGATCCGCCGCGCTTCATCGAAGAATAAAATCCAGCGCGCGGCATAGGCGAAGGTAAACAAGGTGAACAACAGAATGTTGAACAGCCACAAACCCTCGGCCACCACGTGCAGCCCGGGAATCGCCACCGGTAATTGCGCCAGCGCCAGGGCCAGCACGCCGGTGCCCATGGTCGCGGCGAACCAGTTCGGGGTGAATTGACGGATCACTTCACGTGGATGCTGAAGCTGGCTGAACGGCTTGATGCCGGGTTTGGCGGTGTTGGGGCAAGTCATCATGAACTCCTGTCCTCAGGTGAGGTTGAGCCCATGGTAGAACCGAATCGAATATCTATATAACGGGTAATTTCTCTATCTGTTATCTACTTTACAGATAAGCAGTCAAACACTGCCTTCGCTTTCGATCACCAGAATCCGCGCCGCGCCCTGCGGATGCGCCACGTGCTCGGTACCGACTGAGGCGTAGAAGATGTCCCCGACCTCAAGCAGCGCCTGCTTTTCTTCACCCTGTTCGCGATAACGCATCTGCACCTGACCATCGAGCACCACAAACACTTCCTCACCATCGTTGACGTGCCATTTGTAAGGCTGATCAGTCCAGTGCAGGCGCGTGGTGATGCCGTTCATGTTGGCAATGTCCAGCGCACCCCAGGCACGCTCGGCGGTGAACGACTTGCTGCGGATAATCTTCATCGATGTCCTATTCCTTGCGACGTGCCAAACCAGAAACCACAGCGACAAACAGCAGGCTGAAGCCCCATCCAGCAAGAATCTCGCACCACATCACAAATCGGACCCAACGCTTGCCACTGATAAAGAAGCTAAAAAACTCAAAAACCGGATTGGCTTTTGGTGTTTCAATCAGTGGAGCCCAGTCATTTTCCTGGTGCAGGTCAACCAGAGGCAGTAGTAGATCTAGTGAGAATGCGATCGGACTGAACCCGGTATATTCTTCACGCAGCTTCTCACATAAATACCAATTACCCGATCCCTTGAACGCATCTGGCAGCTCTGCCGGCGTGCGATAACTACTCTTTTTGAGCCACACCTGCTCCCGGTCCGGACGACAGGTGTCATAAGCTTCGTTTTGAAAAATCAGGGGATTACTGGGAGCAAATACTCCGAAACTGGCGGCACTCCAGTAGACCAATGTGCAAAATCCCCAAACCAGTGCGAACCATGGCAGCAGTAGCATCGGACGGTAGCCGAAGCCAGTCAGATAACCATAAAGAAAGTGCAAGAACTTCGCGGAGGCGGCGTAAAGCTTTCGAAAAGACGGGGACCAGGTACTCGGTGACTGACCAATGCGACCAGATTCACGCAAGCACTGCTCATACTCAATACCCACCTCTTTGGCTTCTTCGGTATGGCCAGTAGATTCAAGTACTTGCTGCAATTGGCGCCAGGGCTGAGGACGAAAATGCTCTTTGAATGTCATCGGTGACGTCTCGTCTTTTTCCAGACAGGCTTTCTGCTTTTTCAACCATGTCATGCGCTCACTGACTGGCATCGGTTTATGCACATCCACAGAGTCGTAGATAAAACCATTGAGAATCGGGCGCTCTCCCCATGAAGCAAGATCGTCATTGATGGTCGCGACGCTGGTTCCTAAAAACGAGATTTGCTTGGGAGCGGACTTGAGGTCGCGCAAATCGAGCCTCCCTTTCACTCTCATCTCATTTGCTCGTAGCTCCTGCATGGCAGCGCCATCAAACTCAACATTTCCTTCGACCTCCAAACCAGCTAGTTGCAGTCGCCCCTGGATTTCACAGTCTTGACTGAAAAGCGCGTTACCTCTGATAAAAGCGCGCTCAGCGGTCATCGCATGTGCATTTCCAATCGCAAAAAATTTCGAACGCCTACAGCTCAACTGGCCCGAGATCCTTGCACCCAGCAAATTAACAGTGCCTTTCGAAGTAAAGCCGTCCCGGAGAAAGACAGGACCATTGATACAAGCAAAATCCAAGTCGAGAGACTGTTCGTCATCAACAGTAAAACTTGCATTTACGCAATTGAATTGCCCGCCAATTACGGCAGACCTGAAACGTACCAAGCCCTTTGCAGAAAAGCCGCCATTAAGATAAACACCCGTACGTATTTCGGCAAAAGAGGCATCCAGGCACGACTCCCCCCCACCATCAAATTGTGAACCTAAACAAACCAGCCTGGCGGCAATTCGGGCCGAGCCGAGTTCGACAAGACCATTGGTAGAAGTTGATGAAAAGACCAGGCTGTCATTGACAACAATTCGTTCACCTAAAAAAGATTTGAGCGAGCAACCTTCAAATTTGAGCATACGTTCAAAGCTGGCGCCTCGGACATTGAGGTCCCGTTCAAACAAACAATTCTTAAAAGTGACCGGGGTGGTCACGCAAATGCCCGCTAAAAAAAGTGGCCCTTCGATAAAGGCACCTTGCAGGTAAAGATTCTCCCCAAGAAATGCTCCTTTGGAATACGTCAGGATCAGAGCGCGCAGGAAAGTTGCTCGTACAACATTCTCCGCAGTCGACGAGACGGGGAGCTCGTCAGTGATGGTGGCAATCACTCCCCGCTTGAAGCAATCCAGCAAGCGCTTCTCAGCAGGACGTAATCCACCCTTGCCATTCTGCAAGCGTCCCAGCAATTCGCCGATTTCATCCATTCTCGTTCACTCAAATCATTTCACTGCGAATAATGGTTCGCATGGTAGTGAACAGGCGTTTTGCCATCAAACAATTATTCACCCGCGGAAGGATTGAGGTTAATGCGCGAGACCAGAGGTTGACGCGAGATCAGAATCAGACCGCTTACTGAGAGAACCACCAATGCCAAGCCGTAACAGTCAGTAGTCGCCAGCAAACCAAAGCTGATAGTCAAATGCCCAGCCAGCAACGCCGGCAAACAGAACGCCAGATAACTCAGCGCGTAGTACGCCGACATCAAACCGGCCCGTTCATGCGGCAGGGCCAACGGCACCAGGCTGCGCACCGCGCCGAGGAAACCCGAGCCAAAGCCGCAACCGGCAACCAGTGTGCCGAGGAAAAACAGCGCCAGACTGGCGCTGTGCACGCCGAGCAAAATCAGCAGCACGCCGATAGGCAGCAGACTGGCGCCGATTTGCAGGGCTTTGCCGGCGGGACGATTGCGCAAAGTGAAAATCATCAGCGCCCCGGTCACGGTCAACGCCGAGACAGTCGCGCCGCCGATCAGGTTCGACGTCGAGCCCGTGGCGGTGCGCACCAGCGACGGCGCCAGCGAGGCAAAAAAGCCGCCGAGGGCCCAGGTTGCGGTGTTCAGCGGTAGCACACGCCATAAGGTCGAACGCGCCTGAACCGGCACATGCAGGGTTGGCCGCAGCGAAGCCCAGGCCCCTGCTTGTGGAGTGACGCTTTCCGGCAGACGCCAGACGTACACCGCCTGCAACACAAACAGCGCCAGCAGCAGCCAGTAGGTCAATTGCAACGGCGCCGGGGCGAACTCGGCCAGCAAACCACAGCCCATGCTGCCCAGCGCCATACCGAGCAACGGTGCGACGCTGTTGATCAACGGCCCTTGCTGACGGTCGGTGTCGAGCAGCGTCGCGCTCAGAACAGCGGTGGCCATGCCGGTGGCAAAACCTTGCAGCACGCGGGCGCTGATCAGCCAGGCGACGCTGTCGGCGTGGATGAACAGCAGCATCGCCAGCGCATTGAGCAGCACCGCGGTGAAAATCACCGGTTTACGTCCCAGGTGATCGGACAGCGATCCGACCGTCAGCAGCGCCGCCAGCAGACTCAGCGCATACACGCCGAAAATCAGGGTCAGCACCGCTGCCGAGAAGTGCAGTTGATCCTGATACAGGTGATACAGCGGCGTCGGCGCCGTGGAGGCGGCGAGAAAACTCAACAAGGTGATCGCCAGAAAAATCAGGCTGCCACGGTTGGAAGCAAGGCTGGTCATGGGCACACTCCGCAAAAGCTAATTTTTTGCTTTTGCGGAGTGTGCTCTCGGCTTTGGCTTAAAGCAAATTCTTTGTGTTAAGGTCTGGCGCATGGCTATTAAAGAAGGTTTACGCCCGGGCGGGCGCAGTGCCCGGGTGCAAGAGTCGATTCATTCGGCAGTCCGCGCGCTTCTGCAAGAACAGGAGCGCAGCAGCGTGACCGTCCCGCAAATCGCGGCGCGCGCCGGGGTCACGCCGTCGACGATCTATCGACGCTGGGGTGATCTGGCGGCGTTGCTCGCCGACGTCGCCCTCGCCCGCATGCGCCCTGACAGCGAACCGGCGGTGACCGGTGACCTGCGCGGTGATATCCGCGCCTGGGCCGAACAGTATCTGGACGAAATGAGTTCGGAGCCTGGGCGCCACATGATGCGCGACGTGCAGGCCAGTGCCACGCCGGGTTATTGCGTGACGATCCTTGGCGCGCAGTTGCAGACCATCCTTGACCGCTACCCGGATGAGGCAGCGCCGAGCGTTGATCATTTGATCAATCTGGTGGTGGCGCCGGTGGTGTTCCGGATTCTGTTTTCGGCGGCGGCGCTGGAGGTGGATGAGCTGCATCGGTTGATCGATATGGCGTTGAAACAGGACTGACGCTATCGCGAGCAGGCTCACTCCTACAATTGGAATGCGTTCCACCTGTAGGAGTGAGCCTGCTCGCGATGGGGCCTGATGAGTCACCATAAAACCACCCGGTTTCAAACCTGCGACACCCCGCCACGCCACGACCTTGGTCGACACTGACTAACCGCCATACTCATGCGAGACTGTCCGCCCGGGCAGGACTGCCGGGGAGTCTTTTGTCGGGAGTGTTGCATGTCGCTGTCCACCGGGCTGATCGCCGCCGTCGCCCTGGCCTATATGGCCATCATGTTCGCCATCGCCTTCTACGGCGACCGTCGCAGCACACCGTTGCCGCCGCGGATGCGCGCGTGGGTGTACAGCCTGTCACTGGCGGTTTATTGCACCAGTTGGACGTTCTTCGGCGCCGTCGGCCAAGCCGCCGAACAGCTGTGGTCATTCCTGCCGATCTACCTCGGGCCGATCCTGTTGCTGCTGGGCGCGCCGTGGGTCCTGCAGAAAATGGTGATGATCAGCAAACAGGAGAACATCACCTCCATCGCCGACTTCATCGCCGCGCGCTACGGCAAATCACAATCGCTGGCGGTGGTGGTGGCGCTGATCTGTCTGGTTGGCGTCCTGCCCTACATCGCCCTGCAACTCAAAGGCATCGTGCTCGGCGTGAACCTGCTGATCGGCGCCGGGGCCGACGCCATGGGCACCCGCGCCCAGGACACCGCGCTGATCGTCTCGCTGGTACTGGCGCTGTTCACCATCGTCTTCGGTACGCGCAACCTCGATGCCACCGAGCACCACCGCGGCATGGTGCTGGCGATTGCGTTTGAATCGCTGGTCAAGCTGTTCGCCTTTCTTGCCGTTGGCGCGTTCGTGACCTACGGGCTGTACGACGGTTTTGACGACCTGTTCAATCAGGCGATGCTCGCGCCGCGCCTCGAGGAATACTGGAAGGAAACGATTAACTGGCCATCGATGGTGGTGCAGACCGGGGTGGCGATGATGGCGATCATTTGCCTGCCGCGGCAGTTTCACGTCACCGTGGTGGAGAACATCGACCCGCAGGACCTGCGTCTGGCCAAGTGGGTGTTCCCGGCTTATCTGGCGCTGGCCGCGCTGTTCGTGGTGCCGATCGCCCTCGCCGGGCAGATGATGCTGCCGAGCCACGTACTGCCCGACTCGTTCGTGATCAGCCTGCCGCTGGCCCAGGCCCATCCGGCCCTGGCGTTGCTGGCGTTCATCGGCGGCGCGTCGGCCGCCACCGGCATGGTGATCGTGGCCAGCGTAGCGCTGTCGACCATGGTTTCCAACGACATGCTCTTGCCGTGGTTGCTGCGCCGTAACAACGCCGAGCGCCCGTTCGAAGTGTTCCGTCAGTGGATGCTCTCGGTGCGCCGCGTGAGCATCGTGCTGATTCTGTTGCTGGCCTACGTCAGCTACCGTTTGCTCGGCTCCACCGCGAGTCTGGCGACCATCGGCCAGATCGCCTTCGCTGCCGTCACCCAATTGGCCCCGGCGATGCTCGGCGCGCTGTACTGGAAACAGGCTAACCGCCGTGGGGTGTTCGCCGGTCTGGCCGCCGGCACGTTCCTCTGGTTCTACACGCTGATCCTGCCGATTGCCGCCCACAGTCTCGGCTGGTCGCTGAGCACTTTCCCCGGGCTGGCGTGGCTGCACAGCAACCCGCTGAACCTGCCGATCACCCCGCTGACCCAAGGCGTAGTGCTGTCGCTGGCGGGCAACTTCACCCTGTTCGCCTGGGTCTCGGTGCTGTCGCGCACACGGGTCTCGGAACACTGGCAGGCCGGGCGCTTCATCGGTCAGGAAATCAGCGCCCGGCCGAGTGCACGCTCGATGCTCGCGGTGCAGATCGACGATTTGCTGCAGCTGGCGGCGCGCTTTGTCGGTGAAGAACGTGCGCGGCAGAGCTTCATTCGTTTCGCCTACCGGCAGGGCAAGGGCTTCAACCCGAACCAGAACGCCGACGGCGAATGGATCGCCCACACCGAACGCTTGCTGGCCGGCGTGCTCGGCGCTTCTTCAACACGGGCGGTGGTAAAAGCGGCGATTGAGGGGCGGGAAATGCAGCTCGAGGACGTGGTGCGCATCGCCGACGAAGCCTCGGAAGTCCTGCAGTTCAACCGCGCGTTGCTGCAAGGCGCGATCGAAAACATTACCCAGGGCATCAGCGTGGTCGACCAGTCGCTGAAGCTGGTGGCCTGGAACCGCCGCTATCTGGAGTTGTTCAACTACCCGGACGGTTTGATCAGCGTCGGCCGGCCGATTGCCGACATCATTCGCTACAACGCCGAACGTGGCCTGTGCGGCCCCGGCGAAGCGGAAGTCCACGTCGCCCGGCGCCTGCACTGGATGCGTCAGGGCCGTGCGCACACGTCCGAACGCCTGTTCCCCAATGGCCGGGTGATCGAGCTGATCGGCAACCCGATGCCCGGCGGCGGTTTCGTCATGAGTTTCACCGACATCACCGCGTTCCGCGAAGCCGAGCAGGCGCTGACTGAGGCCAACGAAGGTCTGGAGCAACGGGTCAGCGAGCGCACGCAGGAGTTGTCACAGCTCAACGTCGCGCTGACCGAAGCCAAGGGCCATGCCGAGGCGGCGAACCAGTCGAAAACCCGCTTCCTCGCCGCCGTCAGCCACGACCTGATGCAGCCGCTGAACGCCGCCCGGTTGTTCTCTGCCGCTCTCTCCCATCAGGACGACGGTTTGAGCAGCGAGGCGCAGAAACTGGTGCAACACCTCGACAGTTCGCTGCGTTCGGCGGAAGACCTGATCAGCGACCTGCTGGATATTTCCCGCCTGGAAAACGGCAAGATCAACCCGGATCGCAAGTCGTTCGCGCTCAATGAGCTGTTCGACACGCTCGGCGCCGAATTCAAGGCGCTGGCCCAGGAACAAGGCCTGAAGTTCCGTGTGCGCGGCAGCCAGTTGCGCATCGACAGCGACATCAAGCTGCTGCGACGGATCTTGCAGAACTTCCTCACCAACGCGTTCCGCTACGCCAAGGGCCCGGTGCTGCTGGGCGTACGCCGTCGCGGCAGTGAACTGTGTCTGGAAGTGTGGGATCGCGGACCGGGGATTCCGGAAGACAAACAACAAGTGATTTTCGAGGAGTTCAAGCGCCTCGATAGCCATCAGACCCGCGCCGAAAAAGGTCTTGGGCTGGGCCTGGCGATTGCCGACGGTTTATGTCGCGTGCTCGGCCACACCCTGCGCGTACGCTCGTGGCCGGGGCGCGGCAGCGTGTTCAGTGTCAGCGTACCGCTGGCCCGGGCGCAATCACTGCCGCAGAACGCCGCGGTGGAGTTGAACGGCAAGTTGCTCAGCGGCGCGCAGGTGCTGTGCATCGACAATGAAGACAGCATTCTGATTGGCATGAACAGCCTGCTGAGCCGTTGGGGCTGTCAGGTGTGGACGGCGCGCAATCGCGAGGAATGCGCGGCGCTGCTCAACGATGGCGTACGACCGCAACTGGCACTGGTCGACTATCACCTCGACCACGGCGATACCGGAACCGAGCTGATGGCGTGGCTGCGCACCACGTTAGGCGAGCCGGTGCCGGGGGTGGTGATCAGCGCCGATGGCCGCCCGGAGACGGTGGCGCAGGTGCATGCGGCAGGGCTGGATTATCTGGCCAAACCGGTGAAACCGGCGGCGTTGCGGGCGTTGCTGAGTCGGTATGTGCCGCTGTAACCGTTTGACTTGAGTGTTGCAGCGCTACCGCTGACGCCTTCGCGAGCAAGCCCGCTCCCACCTTTGGAATGCATTTCACTGTGGGAGCGAGCCTGCTCGCGAAGCTCTTCGGGTTATTCCGGGATTTCGACCAGCCCATCGACATCGGTCATCGCCCGCTCCAGCAGATCCGCCGGCAAACTCTTGCTGGCCCGCGCGCCGAGCAATTTGAGCTGCTCACTGCGGCTGACCAGGTTGCCGCGCCCTTCCGTGAGTTTGTTGCGCGCCGAGCTGTAGGCCTTGTCCAGCTGTTGCAGGCGATTGCCGACTTCGTCCAGATCCTGAATGAACAGCACGAATTTGTCGTACAGCCAGCCGGCACGCTCGGCGATTTCCCGCGCGTTCTGGCTTTGCCGCTCCTGCTTCCACAGGCTGTCGATCACCCGTAACGTCGCCAACAACGTGGTCGGACTGACGATCACGATGTTGCGGTCGAACGCTTCCTGGAACAACGCCGGCTCGGCCTGCAATGCGGCCGAAAACGCCGCTTCGATCGGCACGAACAGCAAGACGAAATCGAGGCTGTGCAGGCCTTCCAGACGCTTGTAATCCTTGCCGGCGAGGCCTTTGACGTGGCTGCGCAGGGACAGCACGTGCTGCTTGATCGCGACCTGGCCGAGGGTGTCATCTTCGGCGGCAACGTACTGCTGATAGGCAGTGAGGCTGACCTTGGAGTCGACCACCACCTGCTTGTCGCCCGGCAGGTAAATGATCACATCCGGCTGGAAGCGCTCGCCGTCCGGCCCCTTGAGGTTGACCTGAGTCTGGTACTCGCGGCCCTTCTCCAGACCCGCGTGCTCCAGCACCCGCTCAAGAATCAGCTCACCCCAGTTGCCTTGGGTCTTCTGGCCTTTGAGGGCGCGGGTCAGGTTGGTCGCTTCGTCGCTCAGGCGCAGATTCAGCGCTTGCAGACGCTCCAGCTCCTTGGCCAGCGAGAAGCGTTCGCGGGCTTCGGCCTGATAGCTTTCTTCCACGCGTTTTTCGAAGGATTGGATGCGTTCTTTCAGCGGATCGAGCAACTGCCCGAGGCGCTGTTGACTGGTTTCGGCAAAGCGCTGTTCACGCTCATCGAAGATCTTCCCCGCCAGCTCGGCGAACTGCGCGCGCAGCTCATCGCGCGAGCCTTGCAGGTCGTTGAGGCGTTGTTGATGGCTTTCCTGTTGCTCGCGCAGTTCGGCGTTGAGCGACGCGGCCTGTGCGTCGAGACGCCGCAATTCGGCCTCTTTGTTGGCACGCTCGATGTTCCAGGCGTGGGAAGCGTCACGGGCATCATCGCGCTCGATCTGCAGCAGCTCGACTTCGCGGCGCAGGGCCGCCAGCTCCGCCTGCTTGGCGGCATTGGCCTGGCCGAGGTCGACGATTTCATCGCGGCTGGCCTCAAGTTGGGCGTTGAGCCCGTCCTGCGCCAGTTGCGCCATGGCCAGACGCTCTTCGAGCAAGGCGACCTCGGCTTGCCGATCACTGGCCCGCCGTTGCAGTTGCCAGGCCAGCGCCAGCAGCGGCAATCCCGCGCCCGCCAGACCCAGCAACACGCTGGTCAAGTCCATAGCCATAGCCACTCCTGCCGATTCGATAAAGCCTGAAGGTTAACCAAGGCGTGGGGCGTTGGACAGCTCAGTCTTCGAGCAGACCGAGTTCCCGTTGTGCACGACGGTCGCCGGCGCGGGCGGCCTGGCGCAGCAGATCCTGCCCGATGCGCCGATCACGGGCATTGCCGCACTCGCGGCACATCAATTGGCCGAGACGACTTTGCGCGGCGACCACGCCTTCGCGCGCCGGTTGCTTGAGCAGACGTCCCGCCAGATGCTTGGCATTACGGCTATCGCCCAGGCGCGGGCTGTCGAGCAGCCATTCGGCCACACGCACGGAAAATCGCTTGGGAGGGGTAACACGAGGGTGTTCGGAGGTAACAGAGTCTGATACTGAGCGAAACTTCATAAAACACTGTGGGACAGATCGGAAGGCGCGCCACTCTACTCTCTTTTTCGTACAGGTAAAGTCGAAAAAAACCCGGCACGCCCGTCCTAGAGCAAGCGCTAGGGACAATCCACAGAAGCTGTGGATAACTCAGTGGACAACCGCTCCCGAACCTCCGCAAAGCCTTGTGGAATGGGGCTCGCAGTCAAACTGACGATTTTTTCACCAACAAAAAAAGACGATATTTTTCATTGACTTAAACTTTTGATACAGGCAGCCATCGGGGTCAGGATTGATATGACAGCAAGGTTACCGTCTGCGCAACTAATGTGCACAAGTACCTGTTACCCGGTTATATCGATGCGCTTTTTTGGCCCGTTTTGCGCCTCGGACTGGGGATAAGCGGGTTGGCGCTGGGCATGGCTGCACGCTTTTGTGGCGACGGATGGTTTCTTCGCGAGCAGGCTCGCTCCTACAATCGGCCCCGTTCTCCCGTGGGAGCGAGCCTGCTCGCGAAGGGGCCAGCCCTGTCCCCCGTGATCCGCGCCACCGACCGAAATCTTTTTTTGCCGCCGGGTTGCATTGCCCAGGACGTTCCGTTACTATCCGCGGCGTTAGTACCAAGCTGAAAGTCAATTCCGGTCGAACACATCCCCACGGTCAATCTTCTTCCCAGAAGCCCTTCACCGAAAAAAGCGGGAACGACCCCTCGATGGTTTCCAGGTAAATCTTGCGCCGACACTGCCTTTGAATGAATGCAAAGGGTGTTGCGAAGACCACTTACTCTGACCGAACCAGCCTGCAAATTGATCAGGATCTTCACCCCGGGCCCAGAACCTTTGCCCTCGATGTGTTGCCTGTCCTCCTAAGTACCTACCTGCCAGCCCAAGCGCGCCAACTTATAAGCGCTTCAAACTGGCTGCTTTGTTCCAGTCGGGTTCTTTGTTCGACCAATGGTGGTCGACATTACTGGAACGTTTTAACGTTGCACGGTTCTTATCCGTGTCATTTGTAGGAACACCTAATAACTATGTCTACTCAAATCCAGACTCAGGATGCCATTCGCACCCTAACCAACGCTTTTGCCCCAATGAACTGCCTGATCATGGCCGCTCGCAAAGGCTGCTTCAGCTTCACCGTGGTCAATGAACACGGGATCGCTCGCCACAGCGAGCGTCTGTACCCCGATCAATACTCCAGCGCCGAACCGCTGCAGGCCATTATTGATCGTACGCGTCAGGCATTGATTGCCTGAGAGCCGAAAAGGCTGCAAAAGCAAAAGCCCCGCACAAAATGCGGGGTTTTTTATTGCCCGATATTTCGCTTTTAGCCCTTCAGGCCTAAGCACCTTCGGATATAACGCCTGTGGCTCGCTGCCGGAAATATTTTAAAAACAGGCCTTTACGTCGCGAATATGACACTACACTTCAACTCAAGCGGCTTGATCCGCTTTCGGCGAGCCTGAGTCGATCCACCGCTGCCAAGGCCCCTTCAGGTATCGCCGCCCAATTACAAGATCCGAGGGTTTTATGGGTATCGCTGCCAGCGAACTGTGCCGCTATGTGATCCGTCCCACACTGATTTATCTGGGACGCCACTGCGCAACTGCCGAATCCCTGCTGCTGGGCATTGCCGCCAGCCAGTCCGCCCTCGGTTCCGCCCTGCATGACCGCCGTGGCCACGGCCTCTACCGGATTGCCGAGCACCGCCACCAGGCCCTTTGGGATCACTATCTGGCACTCGATCCGGAGCGTGCGAGCCTGGTTCGCGGCCTCGCCAGCCAACATGCTTTTTTGAGCGGCCCGCACCTGGAATTGACCGTCAACCTGCGTTACGCCACCGCCATCGCCTGGCTGCTGGTAGAAGAACAACACACCACCCTCCCCGCCCCGGACGATCTGCTGGGCATGGCGCGAATCTGGCGTCAGACCTTCCAGCCGCAAGGTCGTCTGCGCGACTTCACCTACGCCTGGCAAACCTGTGTTTCACCGGTGAATCAGGTCGCGTGTTGACTGGCGAGTTTCAGAAGATCGCTCAACAGGTCGCGAATCTGGTCGGATTGTCCTACAAAACCGCTCTAACTCAAGCCATACGGACTATAGCGCTGGGACGAAAATGTTGGTAATTTTCGCCCCGGTGATCACCAGGAGTTCTAATAATGAAAAAAGTCATGCTCAAAACCACCCTTAGCCTCGCCGTTACCATGGCATCCACCCAGATCTTCGCAGCTGGCTTTGCCATCAACGAACACAGCATCAGCGGGATGGGCACTGGTTACGCTGGGCGATCCTCTTCTGCCGACGACGCAAGCACTGTTTATGGCAACCCTGCCGGCAT
Organism: Pseudomonas sp. S150; assembly: GCF_004526365.1. Lineage (NCBI taxonomy): Bacteria > Pseudomonadati > Pseudomonadota > Gammaproteobacteria > Pseudomonadales > Pseudomonadaceae > Pseudomonas > Pseudomonas sp. S150. The sequence goes on along the minus strand of NZ_CP038207.1, from coordinate 2,448,865 downwards.
GTCGCGCATCACGCGCGAACAAGTCACCGGCGGTGTTGCATTCCTCGATGCCAAGACCGATATCAGCGACGCCAGCTCCAGCCCTAACGGCGGCAGCAACAAAGGCGACATGGTGCCCTTCACCTCCGTACCTATGGGCTTCTACGTCAAACCGATCGACGAGCATTGGGCATTCGGCCTCGGCGTGTACGTGCCGTTCGGCCTGATTACCGATTACGAAAAAGGCTTTGCCGGCCGTTACTTCGGCAGCAAGTCCGAAGTCCAGGTCATCACCTTCCAGCCGACCGTCAGCTACAAGTTCAACGACGTGGTGTCGATCGGTTTCGGCCCGACCATCAACCGCATCGACGGCACCCTCGAGTCCAACCTCTCGGTGACTCAGCTGGCGCCGGACGGCAAGGTCAAGATCAAGGGTGACGACACCGCGCTGGGCTACAACATCGGCGTACTGGTACAGGCCACCGACACCACTCGCCTGGGTCTGACCTACCACTCGAAAGTCGACTACAAGCTCGAAGGCAACACCAAGGTCAACTACGGCGCACTGGCTGCAGTCGGTCTGGGTGCCAGCCAGAAGTACGACGCTTCGCTGAAGATCACCACCCCTGAATCCGTGGACTTCTCGGTTACTCAAGCGATCAACGACCGCTGGAACGTCTATGCCGGTTCGACCTGGACCCGCTGGAGCCAGTTGAAGAAGATCACCGTTGAAAACTCGGGCGTACAGCCGCTGCTGGCCGGTCAGTTTGGCGAGATCACCGAAGACCAGAACTGGCACGACTCCTGGGCTTACGCCGTGGGTACTTCGTACCAACTGAACAAGGAATGGGTACTGCGTACCGGTCTGACCTTCGATCAGTCGCCGACCAACAACGTCGACCGTTCGCCACGCATTCCTACTGGCGACCGCACGATCTTCAGCATCGGTGCCGGCTGGAGCCCGACCGAAGACCTGACCATCGACGTGGCTTACTCGTACCTGAAGGAAGAGTCGGTCAAGATCCACAACCAGAACGATCGTGGCCAGACCTACGATGCCAAGTATGAAAACTCGGCAAACGGTTTCGGTGTTGGCGCTACTTACCGCTTCTGATGCTGCACGGCGAGGCTAAACCCTCGCCCACAGAAAAGCCCCGCTCTCTTTACAGAAAGCGGGGCTTTTTTGTGCCTATTCAAATACCACAGATCAAATGTGGGAGCGGGCTGGCTCGCGAATGCGGTCTGACATCCAGAACAAGTGCTGAATGATCCGCAGCCTTCGCGAGCAAGCCCGCTCCCACAAAAAGCGTGTGTTATCAGTTGAGCGGTTTTGAGGCGATGGCCTTTTCAACCGCCGCAATAAACTCCGGATCATCCGGTTTGGTCAGACTGGAGAAATTCGCGATCACCTTGCCCTGACGATCAATCACGTACTTGTAGAAATTCCACTTCGGCGCGCTGCTCTGCTCGGCCAGCACCTTGAACAGGTGAGTAGCATCGTCGCCACGGACTTTCTGCGGCTCGGTCATGGTGAAGGTCACGCCGTAATTGGCGTAGCAGACCTTGGCGGTTTCGGCGCTGTCCTTGGACTCCTGCTTGAAGTCATTGGACGGTACGCCGAGCATTTCCAGGCCTTGCGCCTTGTAGTGCTGATTGAGCGCTTCGAGGCCCTCGAACTGTGGGGCGAAGCCACAGAAACTGGCGGTATTGACCACCACCAGCGGCTTGCCGGCGTAGCGCTGGCACAGATCGACGGATTCCTTGGCGCGCAACTTGGGCAACGAACCTTGCAGCGCCTCCGGACAGTCAGCGGCCTGGGCCAGTCCGGTCAACGCCATCAACAACGCGGGTACAGCACACCAGCGCATGAACATGTCGGCATCCTTGATGCGGTTATCAGACATCGACGTTACTCGCCCTCCAAGCCTACAAGCAAGCACCCATGCCCAACTGCATCAACGCCAGCCCGCCCTGATGCCAGCCCCACCACACCAGCGCCAGCAACAGCGCGCCGAGTGCGATGAAGGCGATTCGCGGCCAGGAACGCTTCATACGGCGCCGACAGCCGGTTGCAGACGCGCCACCGGACGCTCGCGCACCGGCCAGTTCAGCGCAGCCGCCAGCAGGCTCAAGAGAATCGCCACTTGCCAGATCAAGTCATAACTCCCGGTACGGTCATACACCACCCCACCCAGCCAGCCGCCGAGGAACGAGCCGAGTTGATGAAAGAGGAACACGATACCGCCGAGCATGGACAGGTTACGCACGCCAAACAAGGTCGCCACCGTGCCGTTGGTCAACGGCACCGTCGACAGCCAGAGGAAGCCCATGGCCATGCCGAACAGGTACGCCGAGGTCGTCGTCACCGGCAGCCACAGAAACAGCACGATCACCACCGCACGCAGCAGGTACAAAGCGGTCAGCAGACGCGGTTTGGACATGCGCCCGCCGAGCCAGCCGGCGGTGTAAGTGCCGAAGATATTGAACAGACCGATCAGCGCCAGCACTGTGGTGCCGACGGTTGCCGGCAGATGCTGATCAACCAGATAGGCCGGCAGATGCACGCCAATGAACACCACCTGAAAGCCGCAGACGAAAAAGCCGAACGCCAACAACCAGAAACCCGAATGCGAGCAGGCTTCGCGCAGCGCTTCAGACAGGGTCTGCTCATGACCGAACACCGGCAGCGGCTTGTCCTTGAGCATGCTCACCAACGGCACAATCATCGCCACCAGCAAACCGAGTACCAACAGCGCCGCCGACCAGCCGAGCCAGCCGATCAAACCCAGCGTGCCCGGCAACATCGCAAACTGGCCAAATGAGCCGGCGGCACTGGCGATGCCCATGCCCATGCTGCGTTTTTCCGGCGGCACCGCACGACCGACCACGCCGAGAATCACCGAGAACGACGTACCGGACAGGCCAATACCGATCAACAGACCGGCACTCAGCGACAGGGTCAGTGCCGAATCGGACAGCCCCATGCACACCAGGCCCGCGGCATACAGCACGCCGCCGACCAGCACCACTTTCGCCGCCCCGAAACGGTCAGCCAGGGCGCCAGTGAACGGCTGCGCCAAACCCCAGATCAGGTTCTGCAAGGCGATGGCGAAGGCAAACACTTCGCGCCCCCAGCCGAACTGCGCACTCATCGGCGAGAGGAACAGACCGAAGCCGTGCCGCACGCCCAATGACAACGCCAGAATCAGCGCACTTCCCAGCAACACCCAACCGCACGTACGCCACATCGATGTCATTGTTATTCTCCGTTCGCGGGTATATACCCGCTTAAAACCGGAAAAACCGGCCTTCAGGCCAGTTCATCCAACAGTCGCAGCAAGGTTTCACGCTTCTCGGCGCCCAGACGATCGATCAATCGCTGTTGCGCCGCTTCCCAGGCCGCCAGCGCCGCCGCGAGGCGTTGTGCACCGGTTTCGGTGAGCCGGACGATGCGATTGCGCATGTCCTCGCCCTCGGCCAGCGCCACCAGGCCCTCGCCTTCGAGCACCCGCAGGTTGCGCCCCAGGGTGCTGCGATCCAGACCCATGGCTTCGGCCAGTTCCGAGATGCTCGGTTGATCCAGACGCTGCAGGTTGCACAGCAAAGAATACTGGGCAACGTTGATCCCGAAGCCGTCGAGAGCGCCGTCGTAATGCCTGCTGACGCCACGAGCGGCGCGACGCAGGTTGGTGCACAAACACTGAGAAGGAAGCATGATGCGTGTATATACCCGCGACTGTGTTAAATCAAGTTACATGTAGTGATTCAAGAACATTTCCGGCGCCTGACGGGTCGCCTTCGCGAGCAAGCCCGCTCCCACAGGGGAATGCATTCCAAATGTGGGAGCGAGCTTGCTCGCGAAGGGGCCAGCACGGTTACATATATGGCTCAGACCAACACCACCCCAACCAACACCACCATCTCCAGCAATTCCAGCAACGCCCCCGCCGTATCGCCCGTAGTCCCGCCCAACCGCCGCATCATCACGTGCCGCAGCCAGACAAACCCGACCAACGCGACAACCAGCGCAACAATCGCTTTCACCCCGGCAATCAGCAAGCAGGCCAGCGCACTCGCTCCAAGCACCCACCAACCGGCCCGGCGCGGCAAATGATCAGCCAACGCCTGCCCCAACCCACCCGCGCGCACATACGGTGTGGTCAGAAACAGTCCCAGCAGCGCCGCACGCCCGAGCAACGGCACGATGAGCAACATCAGCGCATGCCCCTGCTCGATCAGCGCCAGCAACGCGCAGAACTTCAGCAGCAACACCAACACCAGCGTCACCACCGCGATCGGCCCGCTGCGCGGATCCTTCATGATCGTCAGCGTGCGCTTGCGATCACCGAAACCACCGAGCCAGGCATCGGCGCTGTCGGCCAGTCCGTCGAGGTGCAGCGCGCCGCTGAGCAGCACCCACACCGTCAGCAACAGCGCCGCATGCAACAACAACGGCGCACCGGCCAACGCCAGGTTGAATACCCAGAGGATCACCCCGAACAGCAACCCCACCAGCGGATAAAACAGCAGCGAACGCCCGAGCTGTTGCGGCTCCGGCATACCCGGCAGACGAATCGGCAAACTGCTGAGAAATTGCAGGGCGATCCACAGTGGCAGCATCTCAGTGACCTTCCTTGAGCACGCCATCGGCTTCGACGCTGAGCGCAAACAGCGAAGCATGCGCGACTTCGACATTGAGCAACTGCTCACGCGGCAAACCTCGCGCCTGCGCCAGCAACAGACGCATCACGCCGCCATGACTGATCAACAAAACGCGTTCACCGGCATAGGCCTGATGCAACCGCGCAACCGCGCCCAGCACGCGAGCCGCAAAATCGCTGACCGGTTCACCCTGTGGCGGCGTGAAGGTATATGGATCGGCCCAGAACAACCCCAGCGCCTCGGCATCAGTCTCCATCAACGCCGCTGCGCTCTGGCCCTCCCAGGCACCGAAATGCAGTTCTTGCAGATCCTTGTCCAACTGCACCGGCAGAGCCAATTGCTCGCCCAGTTCGGCGGCAAACCGCGCACAACGCTGCAGCGGGGAGCTGATCAGCCGGTCCCACGGCCCGCCCGCGACCACGGCGGCACGCATCTGTGCCCAACCCTTTTCGGTGAGCGCATCATCGAGACTGCCGCGCAAACCGCCGCCCAGTTCAGTCTCACCGTGGCGCAGCAGGTCCAGACGCAAGGTCATGCCGGACGATCCGCCACCGCGGCTTCGGCGAACGTCGCCATCTGCCCGTGCAGGTCACAGGCCAGACGCAACAGCGGCACGGCCAATGCCGCCCCGCTGCCCTCGCCCAAACGCAGGCCGAGCTCCAGCAACGGTTCGGCGTTAAGGGTTTCCAGCACATGGCGATGGCCCGGCTCGGCGCCACGGTGACCGAACAGCAACCACTCGCGGCAGGCCGGGTTCAGCCGCACCGCCACCAACGCAGCGACCGTGCAGATAAAACCATCGACCAGCACCGCAACGCCTTCCTGCGCACTGGCCAGGTACGCGCCGACCAGTGCGGCGATTTCAAAACCGCCGAGGTTGAACAGGGTTTGCAGCGCATCGCCACGTTGCGCCGCGTGCAGCGCCAGTGCGCGCTCGATCACTTGCGCTTTATGGCTGACGCCCTCGGCATTCAACCCGGTACCGGGACCGGTCAGGTGCACCACCGGGCAATCGAGCAAGGCACACGCCAGCGCACTGGCGGCAGTGGTGTTGCCGATGCCCATTTCGCCACCGATGAACAACTCTGTACCAACGGCTTTGGCGCGCAGCACGCTGTCACGACCGGCCTGCAAGGCAAGTTCGCCCTGTGCCTGGGTCATCGCCGCGCCCTTGGCGAAATTCGCCGTGCCAGGGCCGATGTTCAGATGACGCACGCCCGGCAGATTCAACGTCGGTGTCACGGTGCCCAGATCGACCACTTCCAGCTGTGCATCGAGCTGCCGCGCCAGCACGCTGATCGCCGCGCCGCCGCTGACGAAGTTGAGCAACATCTGCCCAGTGACTTCCTGCGGGAATGCCGAAACGCCTTCCGCGACCACCCCGTGATCACCAGCGAAAATCGCGATCCAGACTTGCTTAAGGGTCGGCTTGATCTGTCCCTGCAATCCGGCCAGTTGCACCGCCACGCTTTCGAGGCGACCGAGGGAGCCGGCCGGTTTGGTCAGTTGCAGTTGGCGCGCCGCCGCCTGTTCAACGATCTCGGCATTCACGGATTGGCACGGGTTCAACCACCACGCTTGAGTCATAACGCAGGTCCTTTCAGGGTCAGGGGCAGGCCGGCGACGGTCAGGACGACTCGCTGACAACGCTCGGCCAGAGCTTGATGCAGCCAACCGGCTTCATCGACGTAGCGGCGAGTCAATTCGCCCAGCGGCACGACACCCATTCCGGTCTCGTTGCTGACAAAAATGATTTCCCCCGGCAATGACGCCAGGCAGTCCAGCAGGGCTTCACGCTCGGCGGCGAGCCGCGTGGCGTCATCGAGCATCAGCAGATTGGTCAGCCACAGGGTCAGGCAATCCACCAGCAGGCAACGCTCGGCACTGGCGTTTTCACGCAGGACGCGGGCCAGCTCCAGCGGTTCTTCGATCAACGCCCATTCGGCCGGACGTCGGGCGCGGTGATGGGCGACGCGTTCGTTCATCTCACCGTCCAGCGGCTGGCTGGTGGCGATGTAAGTGACCGCCAGATGGCTGTCGCTGGCGAGTTTTTCCGCCAGGCGACTTTTGCCGGAGCGGGCGCCGCCGAGGATCAGTTGGAGCATGGGGACATCCTGAAAATTAAGTGTTGAGGCAACCGCCCCCTTCGCGAGCAAGCCCGCTCCCACATGGGAATGCGTTCCAAAGTGGGAGCGGGCTTGCTCGCGAAGAGGCCGGGACAGCCAACCTAGATTCCGCAAAGCTGACGCAACAAATCGGTATCCAGATGCTGCTCTACCAGATCCGCCAACCGCTCGATATCGCGCTCGCGCAAGCCGTGGTAATCCACCTCCTGCACATCGCTCAACCCGGCCCAGCGCAGCAACGCGGCACTGGCTTGCGGTGATTCAAACAAGCCGTGCAGATAAGTGCCGAACACCTGCCCGTCCAGACTCTGCGCGCCGTCGCAACGACCGTCATCCAGATGCACCGCCGCATTCTCCAGCGCCGGCCCCAGCGTCACGCCCGCATGGATTTCATAGCCACTGACCTCGGCGTTTTCCAGCGCCAGATGCCCACGGACATTGCGCAACTGCTTCTCGGCTTCCAGCGTGGTTTCGAACGCCAGCAAACCGAGGCCGGCACTGGAACCCGGCGCGCCTTCGAGGCCCAGCGGATCGTGCACTTGCTCGCCGAGCATTTGCAGACCGCCGCAGATCCCCAGCAACTTGCCGCCATAGCGCAAGTGCCGATTAATCGCCGCGTCCCAGCCGTTGGCGCGCAGATACGCGAGGTCGCTGCGCACGCTTTTCGAGCCCGGCAGGATGATCAGGTCGGCAGCAGGAATCGCCTGCCCCGGGCCGATGAATTGCAGGTCCACTTGCGGATGCAAACGCAGCGGATCGAAATCGGTGTGGTTGCTGATGCGCGGCAGCACCGGCACCACCACTTTCAGCACTTGCTCGGCCTTGCCGGTCTGGCGCTGGTCGATGCCGTCCTCGGCCTCCAGATGCAGGTCCATCACGTATGGCAGCACGCCCACCACCGGTTTGCCGGTGCGCTGTTCCAGCCAGTCGAGGCCCGGTTGGAGCAAGGCGATGTCACCGCGAAAACGATTGATGATGAAACCTTTGACCCGTGCCTGTTCGCTCGGCGAAAGCAACTCCAGCGTGCCGACCAGATGCGCGAAAACGCCGCCGCGATTGATGTCGGCGATCAGCAGCACCGGGCAATCCACCGCTTCAGCAAAGCCCATGTTGGCGATGTCACCGGCACGCAGGTTGATCTCGGCCGGCGAGCCAGCGCCTTCGACCATCACCAGCGGATATGCCGCGCTGAGTCGCTGGTGCGACGCGAGCACCGCTTGCATGGCGATGGCTTTGTAGTCGTGATACGCCACCGCGTTCATGCTGGTGACCGCACGGCCATGGATGATTACCTGCGCGCCGGTGTCGCTGTTGGGCTTGAGCAACACCGGGTTCATGTCGGTGTGCGGTTCGAGATGCGCGGCTTGCGCCTGCACCGCTTGAGCCCGGCCGATCTCGCCGCCGTCGGCGGTCACCGCGCTGTTGAGCGCCATGTTCTGCGGTTTGAACGGCACCACCGCCACGCCCTGACGGGTGGCCCAGCGGCACAGCGCCGTCACCAGCGTGCTTTTACCGGCGTCGGACGTGGTGCCTTGCACCATCAGCGTGGTCATTTCGATTCCTTGGCAAAGGCTTGCAGCGCCTGTTCGAGACGCGCTTCTTCAGCGGCGTTGGCAGGCAGGCCAAAACGCAGGCTGCTGTTATGGGTGAAGATGCGCAGGAGGATGCCGCGTCGGGCCATGAACTCGTGCAGCGCAGGCGCGTGCTCGGTGATCCGCCACTGAAACAACGCGCAACCGCCCTGAGGTTTGAAGCCATAGCGCTCCAGCAACAACGCGAGGCGCTCACTGGCTTCATCGCTGCGAATGCGTTGCCGGGTGTGCGCTTCGGTGTCTTGCAGGCAAGCCTGACCGAGCACCCGCGTCGGCCCGCTCACCGCCCAGGGCCCGACCTGTTCCGCGAGCAATCTGAGCAATTTGCGTTCGGCCAGCACAAAGCCAAGACGCACCCCGGCCAGACCGAAAAACTTGCCGAACGAGCGCAATACGATCAGGCCAACGTGATGGGTATGCGACGCCAGACTCAGCTGCGGCGTGTTGTCCATGAACGCTTCATCGACCACCAGCCAGCCGCCGCGTTGAGCCAGCCGCGCGTGCCAGTCGAGCAGCCGCGCCGGGGTCAGGCTCAGACCCGTGGGGTTGTTCGGATTGACCACCACCAGCACGTCGAGGCTGTCGAGAAAGAACTCGACTTCCTGCTCCAGCACTTCGCGCACGATGTAACCACTGCGACGCCAGGCTTCGGCGTGCTCGGCATAACACGGCGACAACACACCGACCTTGCCGGCGCGGCGCAAACGCGGCAGCAATTGGATCGCCATCTGCGAACCGGCCACCGGCAGCACCTGCGAAGCGCCGTAGTAATCGCACGCGGCCTGCTCCAGCCCGTCGTCGGTTTCCGGCAAGCGTGCCCAGGCGCGCAGCGGAATCTCCGGCACCGCAAACGGCCACGGCGCGAGGCCGCTGGACAAGTCGAGCCAGTCGGCCTCGGCAATCCCGTAATCGAGTGCAGCCTTGCGCAGCCGGCCACCGTGCTCAAGCATAGAATTCAGCCCCCACGCAGAGAATCAGCAGCCATAACCATACCCCGCGCTGGACCAATTGCCAGCCGCGATCAATCGAATCGGCATCCGCCGGCGCACCTTCGCCCAGTTGCGGACGCTCATGCAGTTCGCCGTGATAGATCGCCGGCCCGCCCAGTTCGACATTCAACGCACCGGCACCGGCCGCCATCACCGGACCGGCATTCGGGCTGTCCCATTGCGGGCCCTGGCTGCGCCAGCATTTCCAGGCGAGCCGGGTGTTGCCCAGCAGCGCGTAGGTCAGCGCCACCAGCCGGGCCGGAATATAGTTGAGCACGTCGTCGATTTTTGCCGCGCACCAGCCGAAGCGCTCGAAGCGTTCGTTGCGATAGCCCCACATCGCGTCGAGCGTATTGCTCAGGCGATAGAGCACCACGCCCGGCGCACCGGCCACGACAAACCAGAACAACGCGGCGAACACCGCGTCACTGCCGTTCTCCAGTACCGACTCGGTGGCCGCGCGCGCAACAGCGGTGCTGTCCAGTTCGCTGGTCTGGCGGCTGACCAGATAGCCGACACGCTTGCGCGCTTCTTCCAGATCATCGGCGCGCAAGGCGGCGGCTACCGGCGCGACATGCTCACCGAGGCTGCGCATGCCGAGGGCGCAATACAGCGCCAGAATCTCGACGATCCAGCCCACGTACGGTGCCCAGGAAAACGCGGTGGCGAGCAAGGTCAGCGGCAGCACCGCGATCACCCACGCGGTGACCCCGTGACTGCGCCAGCCGCGCCCGCCCGCATTGAAACGGCGCTCGATGCGCCCGGCAAAGTTGCCGAACGCCACCAGCGGATGCCAGCGTTTCGGTTCACCCAGCAGCGCATCCAGCGCGACTGCGGCGACACTCAACAACGCCACACTCATTGACTCACTCCCCAATAATTTTCGTACAGCAACTCATTGAGCAGGCGCGACTGCGCCCACCCTTCGAGTACCAGCATCGGCGCCGGATAGAATTCCTTGACCGGCCCCAGGCACAACACTGCCAGCGGCTTGGCCCCGGCCGGCAACTGCAGCAGATCGGCTAGTGCCTGCGGTTCGAACAGCGACACCCAGCCCATGCCCAGTCCTTCGGCACGGGACGCCAGCCACAGGTTCTGAATCGCGCAGGACAGCGAGGCCATGTCCATTTCCGGCAGCGTGCGACGGCCGAAAATGTGTTTTTCGCGATCGTCCATCAGAGCTGCGACCAACACTTCGGCACAGTCGTTTATGCCTTCAACCTTGAGCTTCATGAACTCATCGCTGCGCTCGCCGAGAGCTTCGGCGGTGCGGATGCGCTCTTCTTCGACGAGGTTCTGGATCTGCCCACGCAAGGCGCGGTCGCTGATGCGGATGAAACGCCATGGCTGCATCAGACCGACGCTGGGCGCCTGATGCGCGGCTTCGAGCAGACGGCGCAGCAGCTCCGGTTCGACCGTACCGCCGGTGAAGTGGCGCATGTCGCGGCGTTCGGCGATGGCTTTATAGATCGCTGTGCGCTCGGCCTCAGTGTATGCGTTGTCGCTCATGGCCTCTTCGCGAGCAAGCCCGCTCCCACAGGGGTTAGGTGATCCAATGTGGGAGCGAGCTTGCTCGCGAAGGCGGCCTTGAGGTCTGGCGCAAACAATGCAGCAATCGCCGTCGGATTCGACGGAAAGTAGAAATGCACGTACGACGCCGTCATCCGCCCTTCCCGATAAACCGCCTCGGCCCCACGCCCGCCGTTCGGGCTCAGGCCCCGGGCAATCGGCGTCAGCTCGGTGCTGGTCAGGGAATGGTGATAGGTGTGCCCACGCAGCGAGCCCTCCGGCAGATCCACCGCTTGCAGTGCCAGTGCCGCCAGACGTTTTTGCATCACCGCCTCACCGCGCAGCAGGCCGACCAGTTCGGCGCGATTGCCGTCGACATCGGTCAACGCGTCGAGCAGATAGAGCATGCCGCCGCATTCGGCGAGCAGCGGTTTACCAGCGGCGTGGTGCGCACGGATCGCATCGAGCATCGCGGTGTTTTGCGCCAGCGCGACATGGTGCAATTCCGGATAACCGCCGGGCAGATACAGACTGTCGGTCTCGGGCAATTGCGTATCGCGGATCGGCGAGAAGAAACTCAACTCGGCGCCCATCGCCCGTAGCAGGTCGAGACTGGCGCCGTAGGTGAAGGCAAAGGCCTCATCGCGAGCGACAGCAATGCGCACGCCGTCGAGCAGCGGTTCAGCGCTGATCATTTCAGGCGCGGCGAATTCCACGGCCGGTGGCAGCGCTACCTCGCAACTGCTGGCCAAGGCTTCGGCGGCGGCGTCGAGACGCAGATCCAGATCATTCAGTTCACTGGCCTGCACCAGACCGAGATGGCGGCTCGGCAACTCGATCCCGGTTTCCCGGGACAATGCGCCGTACCAGCGCAAACCTTCGGTGAGGCTGCCTTCGAGCAATTGCGCATGACGCAAAGTGCCGACACGGTTGGCCAGCACGCCGGCAAACGGCAGGTCCGGCTGATAACGCGCCAGCCCCAGCGCCAAGGCACCAAAGGTCTGGGCCATGGCGGTGCCGTCGATCACGCCGAGCACCGGTACGCCAAAATGCCGCGCCAGATCGGCGCTGGACGGCGTGCCGTCGAACAGGCCCATCACGCCTTCGATCAGGATCAGATCGGCTTCGGCGGCGGCTTCCCATAACAGACGGCGGCTTTCCTGCTCGCCGACCATCCACATGTCCAGTTGATACACCGGCGCACCGCTGGCGCGCTCGAGAATCATCGGGTCGAGGAAGTCCGGGCCGCACTTGAACACGCGCACCTTGCGCCCCTGGTTGCGATGCAAGCGCGCGAGCGCGGCGGTGACGGTGGTCTTGCCCTGACCGGAGGCCGGCGCAGCGATGAGTACCGCCGGGCAGTGACGTGGTTGATTCAAAGTTCGACGCCTTTCTGCGCTTTGATGCCGGCCTGGAAGGCGTGTTTGAGCATGCCCATTTCGGTAACGGTATCGCCCATCTCGATCATTTCCGGCTTGGCCGCACGACCGGTGACGATTACGTGTTGCATCGGCGGACGCGCCTGCAGGTCGCTGAGCACTCGATCCAGATCGAGGTAGCCGTGCTTGAGGGCGATGTTCAGTTCGTCCAGCACCACCAGGCCGATCGACGGATCACGCAGCAGCTCGCGGGACACGGCCCAGGCGGCTTCGGCGGCGGCGATGTCACGTTGGCGGTCCTGGGTTTCCCAGGTGAAGCCCTCGCCCATCACGTGAAAGCGCACTTGCTCGGGGAAGCGGCGGAAGAACAGTTCTTCGCCCGTGCTGTTGCGACCTTTGATGAACTGCACCACGCCGCACTGCATGCCGTGGCCCATGGCGCGGGCGAGCATGCCGAACGCCGAGCTGCTTTTGCCTTTGCCATTGCCGGTCAACACCAGCACCAGGCCGCACTCGTCAGGCGAATTGGCGATGCGTTCGTCGATCACGGCTTTTTTGCGCTGCATACGCGCCAGATGGCGTTCGTCGCGCTCGGGGGAATCGGTCATGGGGGAGCTCTCCGTTGAGGCTGGATAACGGCGGGCAGGCACAAGAATAGACGGCAAAAAGCCTGGCATCGCCCACCGTGATGCCGCTGGATGGATCAGGCCGGTCTCCGGGCTCATGAGCGGCGCATCGCCTGACTGCGCGCCTTCCCGCGTCTGTCGACACAGTGGCTCAAGGCGCAGTTTTCACTCATTTACCGTTGCGGGGGCAGCGCCGGGATCGTGATCGTTCTTCGCCTGAAGACAACCCTCACCGGCTTCCCTGTTTCACTCTGTCGACATGCGTCACAGAGCACCTGAAACAAGCCGCGAAGGTTAGAGGGTTGGGGGTGGAGCGTCAATTAAAGAGGGGGCCGTCGGGCGAATAACTGCCGTCGATCAATTATCTGACGCCAATCTTGTGCCACACTGAGACAAGTGATATCAAAGAGCCATGCTTTTGATTGAAAAGCACATCACAACAATAAGGATGATGACGATGCAAGGCATGATCATCAGCAACCCGCGCCTGGAATTCCTGCGCCCGATGCTTGAACGCTGGTTTGACTGTATCGACCGCTACAACGCCATTCGCGGCGACAACGACACCCCTTACTGGCATGACGAGAAAGCCAATCTCGGCTTGCTCTCCGCGGCAGCCTGGATGGCCGAGCTGGTGACCCTTTGTGATACCTCGACCCGAAAGCAGAACGAGGATGGCGAGCGTAATGCCCGCGCCGATCTGTTCATCGCCGGCGCCGAAGACCGCGCCTACCTTCAGGCCACCCAGCGCTGGCCACGGGTCAACAACCTCAATCTGACCCAGGCCCTGCTGGACATCACCAGCGACGCCAAACGCATCAGTTTTGCCAGCGACCTCAAGCTCGGTTGCCTGTTCGTCGCCCCGCAAAAAGCCCAACACAGCGCCAGCCCCGAAGAGTTGCAGGACATGGTCGACGACCTGCAAAAGGAACACTGCTGCGCAGTGGCCTGGTATTTCCCCTACGCCTACCGCAAGTTGCGCAGCGAAGCGGGTAACTATCACCCAGGCATCGCCGTGCTGTTCAAAGAGGCCCGTGGTTGAGCGGTTGAACCATCGGGTGCGCGCACTCCTCTATGATTAGGCATGCATTCATAGGGAAGATCAGTAATGCGCAAAACCCAACTCGCTCTCGTCATCGCCCTCGCCGGAGGGCTCGCCGCCTGCGGTGAATCCTCCAGCCTGCAAGTTTCTGACGGCACCGGTCCGTCGCCGAAGCTGCCTGAACCAAACAAAACCCTGATCCCGACGGTGAACATCGCCCCGGCGGTCGGCTGGCCTGCAGGCGGTAAACCGACCGCCGTAGCCGGTACGCAAGTCGCAGCATTCGCCGAAGGCCTCGATCATCCGCGCTGGCTCTACGTGCTGCCCAACGGTGACGTGCTGGTGGCGGAAACCAACGCTCCGCCCAAGCCTGACGACAGCAGCGGCATTCGTGGCTGGGTGATGAAGAAAGTCATGGGCAAGGCCGGCGCTGGTGTGCCGAGCCCGAACCGCATCACCCTGTTGCGCGACGCCGACCACGACGGCGTGGCCGAGACCCGCACGGTGTTTCTTCAAAATCTCAATTCGCCGTTTGGCATGACCCTGGTCGGTAACGATTTGTACGTCGCTGACACCGATCGCCTGCTGCGCTTCCACTACGAATCCGGCGCGACCGAGATCAAGACCCAGCCGATCAAAGTCACCGATCTGCCGGGCGGCACGCTGAACCATCACTGGACCAAAAACGTCATCGCCAGCAATGACGGCAGTAAGCTGTACGTCACTGTCGGCTCGAACAGCAACGTCGGCGAGAATGGTCTGGATAAAGAAGAAGGTCGCGCCGCGATCTGGGAAGTCGATCGCGCCACCGGCAACCACCGGATCTTCGCCTCGGGCATCCGCAACCCCAACGGCCTGGCGTGGGAGCCCACGACAGGCGCGCTGTGGACAGCGGTCAATGAGCGTGACGAGATCGGCAGCGACTTGGTGCCGGACTACATCACCTCGGTCAAGGACGGCGGTTTTTACGGCTGGCCATTCAGCTATTACGGTCAACACGTGGATGTGCGAGTAAAACCGCAGAATCCGGATCTGGTGGCCAAAGCTATCGCCCCGGACTACGCCGTCGGCCCGCACACTGCCTCGCTGGGCCTGACCTTCGCCGAAGGCAACAGCCTGCCGGCGCAGTTCAAGGAAGGCGCGTTCATCGGTCAACACGGCTCGTGGAACCGCAAACCGCACAGTGGTTATAAAGTGATTTTCGTACCGTTCGCGGCCGGCAAGCCGAATGGAGCACCGGTGGATGTGCTGACCGGTTTCCTCGACAAGGACGAGAACGCTTTGGGTCGCCCGGTAGGCGTGGTGATCGACCAGCAAGGTGGTTTGCTGGTGGCGGATGATGTGGGGAACAAGGTTTGGCGGGTGTCGGCCGCTAAATAAATCAGGGCCCGACACATAACAAATGTGGGAGCGGGCTTGCTCGCGAAAGCGTCAGGTCATTCAACATCATGGGTGAATGACACACCGCATTCGCGAGCAAGCCCGCTCCCACATTTAGATTTTCAGCGTTTACGGGTTATGCGCCAGATGCTCCGGCTGCAACACCCGCTTGGCACTCAGGTACGCCTTCTGCCAGTACGCCTTCGACAGACTGTCCAGCTTCACCGTGCCGCCGGTGGCCGGCGCGTGCACGAAGCGCCCTTCCCCGACGTAGATCCCCGCATGACTGACCTGCGAGCCGCCATTGGTGGCGAAGAAGATCAGGTCGCCGGTCTGCAAACCCTCTTTGCCGACATTCGGCGCCTGCATCACGATCATCTCGCGCGTCGAACGCGGCAAAGAGATACCGGCAGCATCGCGGTAGACGAAACCGATCAGGCCACTGCAATCGAACCCGGAATCCGGTGTGTTGCCGCCCCAGCGATAAGGTGTGCCAACCAGGCCCAGCGCGCGAAACAGCACGTCTTCAGCAGCCGGCGAAAAAGCCTGGGAAGGCCCGAACACCACCGGGGCGCGTACCACGGGAGCAGGCGGCGGAGTGCGGCTGGCGCAGGCGCTGAGCAGCGCTGCGAAGAAAATCACTGTGAGGCGGGCCGACATCGTCATAAGCAGAACATCCTGATCTGGCTGCGGCTTTCTCTGCCGAATGGACAGAAACAAAACCGCCTGCGGAGCACGCAGGCGGTTTGCCATCAATATAGATACAGGATTCTAGCGGCTACGCGGCAAACTTCAAGTAAGACTTTAACTTCACCTTGTAAAGTCTAGGTCTACTCCCTTGCCGGGCACCGTTTTTGTCGCCACGGACGTGGCGACAACGGGGGAATTACTTGCGAGCGGTGACCACGGTCGGAGCCATCGCGAGGGCGCGCTTGGCTTCGATGAAGGTCTTGCTCCAGTAGCTGTCACCCAGGCTGTCGATGCGAACACCGCCGCTGCGACGACTGCTGGAGTGGATGAACTGATTGTCACCCAGGTAGATCCCGGCGTGGCTTACACGACCGCGACGACCATTGGTGGCGAAGAACAGCAGATCGCCCGGCTCAAGGTTGCCGCGCGAGACCAGAGGCGCATCGACGTTGATCATTTCACGGGTGGAGCGCGGCAGATTCATGCCGGCTTCTTCGCGGAACAGATAACCGATGAAACCGCTGCAGTCGAAGCCGGCTTCAGAGGTACCGCCGAAACGGTAACGGGTACCGATCAGGGACATGCCGCGTTCAAGGATACTGTCGGCCAGAACCGGGAGCTCGTACGGCTTCTTGTTGAAGTCCGAGAGTTCTTTTTCGGTGTCCAGCTCTTCCTGGTAAATAACGGAAGACTGGGCAGTGGCAGAATTTTTAACCTGCTGAGGCTGCTCTTGAACTGGAGAATGAGCAGCGCAACCGAACAACAGGGTGACGAGTGCGAGAGGCACGAGGGGTGCGAAGCGATTTAGCATGGGCACGACCGTGGCTGAAGTTGTAAAGAAGCCGAGACTATGCCCGCTATCGGCCTCATTTGCAAATTCAATCGATCTTTTTGTGACTTCCCGGTTTCTCGTTTACATCTAAGCGCTTAAGCCCATTTGACTCGATACGCGGTCTGCATACGTTGCGGAAACGCGAATTTTCTGGCGCCTGAAATATGTCGAAACGTGCTGAAAGCCTCGTATTTCAAGGGCTGGCTACCAACCGAGGGTCTCTTTCAGGAACGGAATCGTCAACTTGCGTTGCGCCTGCAACGAGGCCTGATCCAGCTGTTCGAGCAGGTCGAACAATGCACTCATGCTGCGGGTGCCGCGAGTCAGAATAAAGTGTCCGACTTCATCGGTCAGATGCAGACCGCGACGCGACGCGCGCAATTGCAGGGCACGCAATTTGTCTTCATCGGAGAGCGGACGCATCTGGAAGATCAGCGCCAGGGTCAGGCGCGATTTGAGGTCAGCCAGCTTCACCGGCAGCTCGCGCGGCGAGGTTGAAGCGGCAATCAGCAAACGTCGACCGCTGTCACGCAGGCGGTTGAACAGATGAAACATCGCCTCTTCCCACTCCGGCTTGCCGGCAATCACCTGCAAGTCATCCAGGCAGACCAGTTCGTACTGCTCAAGGTTGTCGAGGATTTCGATACCACGATCCATCAGCTCGGCCAGCGGCAGATACACCGCCGGTTCACCCATCTGCTCGAAACGCAGACATGCCGCCTGCAAAAGATGCGTACGCCCTACCCCATGCTTGCCCCACAGGTAGATGAGGCTTTCGGTCCAGCCGGCGTCGGCTTCGCATAGGCGCTCGACATAGCCGAGTGCAGCGGCATTGGCGCCTGGGTAGTAGTTGATGAAGGTGGCGTCGTCACGCAGACGCACACCTAGGGGCAGCTGAATCGGTTTCATGCTGACTGAACAGTTCTCAAGGAACCGTTAGTGGCCTCTGTGTAAAGTTTGCGAAGTTTATACCCGTGAAGCTGAGCGCACAATGCGACAGACCCCAAGCAAAATCAAAGGTTTGCGTTAACACGCTGGTTTTATGACAGTTTCTCTGACGCGGTATCGAAACACCCCGCCGCAAAACACGGGCCAACCCGGCACAATGCCGGGCCGCCCGTGATCGGATTACAACTCGGGATCATCTGCCCCGCTGTAAATATCCGAGTCCTTGTACAAATCGTGCACGTGACGCACCAGCACCATGATCACCGCCGCCACCGGCAATGCCAGCAGCACACCGGTAAAGCCGAACAGCTCGCCGCCGGCCAGGATCGCGAAGATCACCGCCACCGGATGCAGGCCGATCCGGTCGCCGACCAGCAGCGGCGTCAGCACCATGCCTTCCAGCGCCTGCCCGACCATGAACACCGCAACGATGCCGATCATCGGGTACAGGTCGCCACCGAACTGGAACAGCCCGGCAATCAGCGCCGCGCCAATACCGATCACAAAACCCATGTACGGCACGATTGCCGCGAGGCCTGCGATCAGGCCGATCAACAGCCCCAGTTCCAGACCAACAATCATCAGGCCCGCTGCGTAGATCACGCCCAGCGCCAGCATCACCAGCAGTTGCCCGCGCACGAAAGCGCCGAGCACTTCGTGGCACTCACCGGCGAGCGAGACGATGGTTTCTTCACGATCACGCGGCAACAGGCTGCGGATCTTGGCCATCATCACGTCCCAGTCGCGCAGCAGATAAAAACTCACCACTGGGATCAGCACCAGATTCGCCAGCCAGCCGATCAGCGCCAGACTCGAGGCCGTCGCCTGACTCAGCACCACACCGACGATGTCAGTGGTCTGCCCCATGTGTTCGCTGATCGCCGCCTTGACCTTGTCGAACTTCCAGAAGCCGTCAGACAGGCCCAGCTTCGATTGCGCCCACGGCAGCGCCGTGTGCTGCAGCCAGTCAAGCATTTGCGGCGCCAACTCATACAAACGCACCAACTGCTTGGCAAGCATCGGCACCAGCACCAACAGCAACGTGGTGACGATCAGAGTGAACAAGGCGAACACCGCGATCACACCCCAGGTTCGCGACAAACCGAGTTTCTCCAGCCGATCCACCAGCGGATCGAACAGATACGCCAGCAGCAACGCCACCAGAAACGGCGTGAGGATCGGATGCAGCAACCAGACAAATGCGCAAAGCAGGACTACCCCACCGAGCCAGAACCAACGCCGCGTATCGGCCATTTACCACTCCCACTGCTTCTATATAAGGAAAGACTTACCAGCGAAACCGCAACGAAGGTGCTACCGGTGCAGGCGCTGGAGCCGCAACAGGCGCTGCACCTGCCACCGCTGGCTGCGGCGCTGCCACTGGCGTCGGTGCTTCGGCCGGCAACTCCTGCAACTTCGCCAGCGACAACTGCGCGCGCAACTGATCGGCACTGCCGTTGACCCGATACACGATGCGATCACCATCGACACTTTGCAGACGCACACCGAACGGTTCGAGTAACCGCAGCAGCGTGGCGTAATGCTCAAGATTCATGCCCTGCACTTCCAGGGTCTGTTGGCCCGAAGCACCAGGCTTGGCGACAAAGCGCGGCGCCAGACGCTCGGCCACCGCCAGCATCACCGCATCGGCCACGGCAGCCTGATCGGCGCCCTGCACACTGCCGGCCTCTTTCTGATCGCCCAGCCACAGATGCCACTTGGCCTGCCACTGCCCGCTCTCTTCGTGCGCATGCACCGCCAGCAACGCATCCGCGCCGTAACGCTCCGAAGCGCCGCTTAATGGCGCGGGATCGGTGCCATCCAGCACTGGCGCGGTAGCCACCAGTTGCTCACTCAGATCCGCCAGCGGCAGACGCAGCGGCAAGCCGCGATGCTGAGCCGCAGAACGCAATGGTGCAGCCGCTGCCTGACCGTCGCCGACCAGGCTCGAACCTTCAGTCGAATCGTTCAGCCACCAGCTCAGAATCGACGGCCGACTCGCCCCCCACAATGACAGCCCGGCGCGACGCAGCGCCTGCTCGGTGGTGGCCGGATCGAAATCGACCTTGAGCACCTCCGGCGGCCCGGCATCGAAACCGAACTGACTGATGATCTGCTGCGGATCCTTGCGAATCGCCGCCAACCCCGGATTCTGCGGAGCCTTGGGGTCACCGGTCAGGCGCAACACCAGCGTATCCAGTGCCGCCTGAGTGGCGCGATCACGCTCCTCCGGCGCTTGGCTGCTGACCGGCTGGCGCACTTGATAGAGACCCTTGAGGTTTTCGGCATGACTCGCCAGGCTGACCAACGACAAACAACCCACAACCAACAATTTACAAAAACGCATGGAAAATTCCCGTCGACAGGAGCGGCTGGAACAGGCCGCGTGAACCGGTTAAGCAAGGCTGTGACAATCTGCCATCGCAAAACATTCACACGCTAGCGGTAAGTTTTTGCACAGTGATAACGATAGACGGTTAATCGGCACACCTTATACAGGCAGCCGCCCGGCACAATTGCAAAAAATTTCAGTCGATTATGCCCCTGCCCGTCGGCGCGAGGATGGCCGCTGCCCCTCAAGCCTGATAAAATCGCGCGCCTTCGCAGACCGGCAACAGCCGGGCACCCCGAAATTCGCGTAAGGCCATCGCCCTCTCGATTTCGATGTTCCCGCTGAACTCGGTCGTTACCCCTGAATCCCCTCCCCTAAAGGCCTGGATCATGAGCAAGCAACCCTCCCTGAGCTACAAGGACGCCGGTGTAGACATCGACGCCGGTGAAGCATTGGTCGAACGCATCAAGAGCGTCGCCAAGCGCACTGCGCGCCCGGAAGTCATGGGCGGCCTGGGCGGTTTCGGCGCCCTCTGCGAGATCCCGGCCGGTTACAAACAGCCGGTGCTGGTTTCCGGTACTGATGGCGTCGGCACCAAGCTGCGCCTGGCGCTGAACCTGAACAAGCACGACAGCATCGGCCAGGACCTGGTCGCCATGTGCGTCAACGATCTGGTGGTGTGCGGCGCAGAACCGCTGTTCTTCCTCGACTACTACGCCACCGGCAAGCTGAACGTCGACGTAGCTGCCACCGTGGTCACCGGTATCGGTGCAGGCTGCGAACTGGCTGGCTGCTCGCTGGTCGGCGGCGAAACCGCTGAAATGCCTGGCATGTACGAAGGCGAAGACTACGACCTGGCCGGTTTCTGCGTCGGCGTCGTGGAAAAAGCCGAAATCATCGACGGCTCGAAAGTCGCCACCGGTGATGCACTGATCGCCCTGCCATCCTCCGGCCCGCACTCCAACGGCTACTCGCTGATCCGCAAGATCATCGAAGTGTCGGGTGCCGACATTGAAACCGTTCAGCTCGACGGCAAGCCACTGACCGAACTGCTGATGGCCCCGACCCGCATCTACGTGAAGCCGCTGCTCAAGCTGATCAAAGACACCGGCGCGGTCAAAGCCATGGCCCACATCACCGGTGGCGGCCTGCTGGACAACATTCCGCGCGTTCTGCCAAAAGGCGCTCAGGGCGTGGTTGACGTGGCCAGCTGGACTCGCCCGGCGGTCTTCGACTGGCTGCAAGAGAAAGGCAACGTCGACGAGACCGAAATGCACCGCGTACTGAACTGCGGCGTGGGCATGGTGATCTGCGTGGCTCAGGAGCACGTTGAAGTGGCCCTGAACACCCTGCGTGACGCCGGCGAACAGCCTTGGGTCATCGGCCAGATCGCTGCCGCTGCCGAAGGCGCTGCCCAGGTTGATCTGCAGAACCTTAAGGCTCATTAATGTCCGCAACCTGTGATGTCGTGGTGCTGTTGTCCGGCACCGGCAGTAACTTGCAGGCTCTGATCGACAGCACGCGGACCGGCGACAGCCCGGTCCGCATCGCTGCGGTGATTTCCAACCGCGCCGACGCCTACGGCCTGCAACGCGCCAGTGACGCGGGTATCGCCACCCGCTCGCTGGATCACAAGGCGTTCGAAGGTCGCGAGGCCTTCGATGCTGCCCTGATCGAACTGATCGACGAATTCAAACCGAAACTCGTGGTACTGGCCGGCTTCATGCGCATTCTCAGCGCTGATTTCGTGCGCCACTACCAGGGTCGCCTGCTCAATATCCACCCGTCCCTGCTGCCCAAATACAAAGGGTTACACACTCATCAGCGCGCGCTCGAGGCCGGCGATGCGGAACACGGCTGCTCCGTGCACTTCGTCACCGAGGAACTCGATGGTGGACCACTGGTCGTACAGGCAGTAATACCGGTAGAGTTGCACGACACGCCGCAGACACTTGCGCAGCGAGTGCATGTCCAGGAACACCTGATCTACCCGATGGCTGTACGCTGGTTTGCCGAAGGCCGACTGGCACTCGGTAAGCAAGGTGCTTTACTGGATGGCCAGTTACTCGCGGCCAGCGGCCACTTGATTCGACACTAGGAGATTTTATGCGTCGCGCCCTGCTCTTCGCTTGCGCTCTGTTCGCCCTGCCTTTCGCGCAGGCGGCAGACCTTCAACCGTTCTCCGCCAGCTACACCGCCGACTGGAAACAGTTGCCCATGAGCGGCACCGCCGAACGCAGCCTGACCAAGGAAGCCAACGGCGTCTGGAAACTCAGCTTCAAGGCGTCGATGATGATCGCCAGCCTGACCGAAGAAAGCACGCTGACCCTGGACAAGGACACCCTGCTGCCACAGTCCTACCACTTCGAACGTGGTGGTCTGGGCAAAGCAAAAAAGGCTGATCTGGACTTCGACTGGAACAGCAAGATGGTCACCGGCACTGACCGGGGCGACGCGGTAAAGATCCCGCTGAACCGTGGCATGGTCGACAAGTCGACCTATCAACTGGCGCTGCAGCACGACGTCGCCTCCGGCAAAAAGACCATGAGCTATCAGGTGGTCGATGACGGTGAAGTCGACACCTATGACTTCCGTGTACTGGGTGCCGAGAAAGTCGACACCAAGGCCGGCAAGATCGATGCAATCAAGGTCGAGCGCGTGCGTGACCCGACACAAAGCAAGCGCATCACTGTGCTGTGGTTCGCCAAGGACTGGGATTACCTGCTGGTCCGCCTGCAACAGGTTGAAACCGACGGCAAGGAGTACAACATCATGCTCCAGGACGGCACGGTCAACGGCAAAACCGTTAAAGGCAGCTGATCCGCCGCTACACCGAAAGCCCCGCAGATGCGGGGCTTTTTTGTGCCTGCGATTCCCAGGCGACACACAAATACTGTGGGAGCGGGCTTGCTCGCGAAGGCGGCCTGCCAGCTAACGAAGATGTATCTGATACAACACCTTCGCGAGCAAGCCCGCTCCCACAGGGGGTGAGTGCAATCGTCAAGGGTCAGCTCAGACCGAAAATCTGGCCACCATATTGTTCAAATCCACCGCCAGCCGCGACAACTCCTGGCTTGCCGCACTGGTCTGATTTGCCCCCGCCGACGTCTGCATCGCCAGATCGCGGATGTTCATCAGGTTGCGGTCCACCTCCCGCGCCACCGCCGCCTGCTCTTCCGAGGCGCTGGCGATCACAAGGTTGCGTTCATTGATCAAGGTGAATGCCGAGGCGATTTCCTCCAGCGCCGACCCCGCAGCCTTGGCCAGCTCCAGGGTCGAATTGGCGCGGACGCTGCTCTGTTGCATCGAACTGACCGCCGAATCGGTACCCTGCTGGATGCCACCGATCATCTGCTCGATTTCCTGGGTCGATTGCTGGGTGCGATGGGCCAGCGCCCGCACCTCATCGGCCACCACCGCGAAGCCACGCCCGGCATCCCCGGCCCGCGCCGCCTCAATCGCTGCGTTCAGTGCCAGCAGATTGGTCTGCTCGGCAATCGAGCGGATCACGTCGAGCACTTTGCTGATGCCGTGAACCTTCTGCGCCAGATCCTCGACCTGCGTGGCATTGGACGTGACATCGTCAGCCAGGGACTGGATCGAAGTCACCGTCTGATTGACCTGCTCGCGACCGTGCTGGGCAATCCGGTCAGACTCGCGCGACGCCTCGGAAGTCGCCACGGCGTTGCTCGCGACCTCTTCCACGGCAGCGGTCATCTGATTGACCGCCGTGGCGGCCTGCTCGATCTCCAGGCTTTGCTGGTGCAGCCCGCGCGTGGCGTCCTCGGTGACGCAACTCAGTTCCTCCGAGGCCGACGCCAACTGGCTGGACGACTCGGAAATCTGCCGGATGGTGTCGCGCAGGTTGTGCTGCATGCTTTTCAGCGCCTGCAGCAGCCGCGCCGGTTCGTCTTTGCCGGAGATACTGATATCGCCAGTCAGATCTCCACCAGCCACCACTTCCGCCACGCCGAGTGATTGCGCCAGCGGCAGGACGATGCTGCGGGTCAGCAACAACGCCAGACCGATGGTGATCAGCGCGGTGATGCCAATCATCACCCCGACCCACACCCGCGAATTGATGAAAACCAGGCGCGCGGCTTCGGTGGCAAGATTGGCATTGTGCTTGTTCAGCTCGACCAGCTCTTTCAGGGTGACCGCCATGTCGTCGGCCAACGGGCTCATTTCACCGTTGAGAATCGCCGCCGCCTCCTCCACCCGATTCTGTGCGGACAACTGCATGACCTGCGCCTGAAACTCCAGATACTGGTGCTCGGCAACCTTGAAGCGGTCGAACAACTTGCGCTCTTCGGGCAGCACGATCAACACGTCATAGCGTTGTTGGGCTTCGCTCAACACACCGCGCAGGTCATTGAGCTTGGCGACATTCTGCGCCAGCGCCTGCGGGTCACGATTGAGCAGCAGGCGCATGGTCAGCGCACGCAGACGCAACATGTCCTGACTCATCTCGCCGACCGCCATCACGCTCGGCAGCCAGTTGTTGTCGACCTCATCAGACTGGGCGCGCATGTTCGCCATTTGCAGCAGGGCGAACGCCCCCAGGGCAAACACCATCAGCGCCAACACACCAAAACCCAGGCCGGCTCGCGGCGCGATATTGAGACTACGGATGCTCATGACTCTGGTTCCTTCCAAAAGCGCTGCATCAACCCTGCAGCTGGTTGCTTTAGAAGGTATCGGCCCGGCGAAAATTTGCGTAAGACCAAAAGGTGATATCAAAAGGCCTTGATACTTCGAACCCTCGGCATTAACGATTCAGCGCGGTTTCCCGGACTTTGCCGCTGTTCGCGGCAATATCGCCAGGAAGTTATCCCGGGCGACTTTACGTGCAACGTCTTCGGGCAATGCATCAAGGAACGGCGTGAAGCTGCGCATTTCCTGACCGAGTTTGTTGAATCGACCTACAACATCCGAACCCAGCATGAAGCGCTCAGGATATTTCTCGACCAAGGCCAGCCATTCCGCACGCGGCTTGCCCTGCTCGTCCAGCAGGTACGGTGTGAGCATGCTCCACGACAGATCGATGTACAGATTCGGATAAGCCTCAAGCATCCGACTCACCGTGGGCAGGAGAAAATCCAGTTGCGTCTGGTGCCGATGAATTTCCGCGCTGGTGCCGGCGTGCGCCCAGATGAACCGGGTGTGCGGGTGATTACGCAGGGGTTCTTCGATTTCCTTCAAGTACAGCGGATTTTTCTCACGCTTGGAGGTGATGTTGGAATGCAGCATCACTGGCAGATCGTTTTCGGCAGCCAGGTGATAAATCCGCTTCATCGCCTCGTTATTGGCCCGTGGCGTGTCGCCGGCGGTCAACGCCGTCAAGTCATCATGGCGGGTGAACACTTCACCAATGCCCTGCCACAGCCCCGGATACAGATCGAGCATGCGCTGGATGTGCGCGGCGGAGTTCTTGTCATTGGGGTTGAAGCCTGAAAGGAACGGATGGAAGTGCAGTCGCTGCTCCGAAGTCAGCTTTTGCACGGCATCGGCAACGATCACATCGGTGGCGCTGTACCAGTAGGCATCGGCATCATCGCCGGCGTAATAGCGCGGACGCTTGGGTTCGTCCTCGTGCCACTTCTTCGCCACGGGAATACCGGAAATCATCACATGGTCGATGGAATTGTCCTGCATGGCCGTGAGCAATTTCGCCATGCCGGCGGTTTCCTGGAAAAAATCCACGTAGTGCAAGTGCGCATCGCTGTAGGTGTAATCGCGGGCGCTGGCGCTACCGGCGAATGCCAGCAGGCAGGCAAGACTCAAACGAAACAAGGACACAAGTAATCTCCGGCAGGTAGGCATAGCCTAGACCCTGAGCCGATCACAAGGGTTCATCCTGCAGGAAAGTGGAACGCGGCTCTGTAGGAATGCTCTATAACTGCAAGGTCCTTTTTTGATCGAACGACTTTTTCCTACTGCCAGTGAGGTTGCCATGACTGTTACCGTCAATACCGTCTCCGCCGAAGGTTTTCGTCACACCGTACAGATCGATGACTACGAATTGTTTGCCGACGTGCCGAAGTCTGCCGGCGGCGAGGGCTCGGCCCCCGAGCCACACGACTACTTCGACGCCGCGCTCGGTGCCTGCAAGGCACTGACCCTGAAGATGTACGCAAAGAAGAAAGACATCCCGCTGACCGGCGTGGGTGTCGAGGTCAAACGCGACAACAGCGAAGAGCAGAAAGGCAAATACGCCCTGCACGTGACGCTTACCCTCAAGGGCGTCCTCAACGATGCCCAGCGTGAAGAGTTACTGCGCGTGGCTGATCGCTGCCCGATCCACAAACTGATGACTACCAGCGACGTCAGCATCGAAACCCACGCCCCACAAGGCTTCGACAGCCAGTAATCACCCTCTTGCCAGCGGCGGGTTATGCTTCTGGCATCACCCGCTCAGCCTGGAATGCACCATGGATACGCAACCACTGATCATCCGCCCGCGCGCCGAAGACGTCGAAGGCCAGCCGATCCTGCGCCCGCTGCCGTCAGCCAAATGCCGCAGCATCGGGCCTTTCGTGTTTTTCGACCACATGCTCGAAACGGTTTATCCGACGGGCAAAGGCATGAACATCCGACAGCATCCGCACATTGGTCTGTCGACCCTGACCTACCTGTTTGAAGGACAGATCCAGCACAAGGACAGCCTCGGCTCCGATCAGGTGGTCAGTGCTGGCGATGTCAGCTGGATGACCGCGGGCAGTGCGATTGCCCACGTCGAGCGCACGCCCGAGCCGCTGTGGGAGCAAAGCTTCACCATGCACGGCTTGCAGATCTGGCTGGCCTCGCCCAAGGATCACGAGCAAGGTCCGGGACATTACAGCCATCACCCGGCGGCAACCTTGCCGGTCAGCGATAACCTTGGTGTGCAGATCCGGATGATCGCCGGGTCAGGCTTTTGCCTGGAATCGCCGGTGCCGGTGCTTTCTCCTACGCTGTACGCCGAAGTAAAGATGCAGACCGCAACCACTTTGCTGATCCCGACCGAGCACGAAGAACGCGCGATTTATGTGCTGAGTGGCGATGCGCAGTTGAATGGCGAGCCCCTCGAACCCCATGCGCTGGCGGTGTTGCCGGCCGGGGAACAGATGAGCCTGTTTGCCGAGGGTGATGTACACGCGGTGGTGTTTGGCGGCGCGCCGCTGGACGGGCCTCGGCGGATCAACTGGAATTTTGTCGCGAGCGATCCGGCGGCGATCGATGAGGCACGGCACAAGTGGGCGGCCGGGGATTGGCCGACGGTGCCGGGGGAAGTGGAGCGGATTGAATTGCCGCGTTAAGTCTTTACCCTCACCCCAGCCCTCTCCCGGTGGGAGAGGGAGCCGACCGAGGTATCTGGCGTCATACATCGACCTGAAAAATCCTGGCGATTATGGATTCACTAAGGCACTTTCAGGTCGGCGTAATCCTTGAGCATCCCCCGATCAGTCCCCTCTCCCTTTGGGAGAGGGTTAGGGTGAGGGGGCTTTTAGCTTTCCAGGCTTCAGGCTTTGAACACTTCATCCAGCAAATCATGCATCGACTTGAACGCACGCTTGGCGGTCTTCGCGTCGTACATCATCTTGCCCGGCACATTGGCATGCGGATCGGTAAACGAATGCACCGCACCGCCGTAGCTGAGCAACTGCCAATCGACCTTCGCCGCGTTCATTTCATCTTCGAACGCCGGCAATTGCTCCTTCGGCACCAGCGGGTCGGAGGCACCGTGCAGTACCAGCACCGAGCCCTTGATGTTCTTTGCGTCCGCCGGATTCGGCGAGTCCAGCGTACCGTGGAACGACACCGCCGCCTTCACTGGTGCACCGGTGCGCGCCAGGTCCAGTGCACAGCAACCACCGAAGCAGAAACCGAACACCGCCAGTTTTGAGGTATCAACCGCCGCCTCACCCTGCTGCTGCAACTGCTCGAACGCTGCCTGCATGCGCTTACGCAGCAGTGCGCGGTCGTTCTTCAGCGGCATCATCGCCGCGCCGGCCTCGTCAGCGTTCTGCGGACGTACTGCCTGGCCATACACGTCAGCAATCAACACCACGTAGCCCTTGGCCGCGACCGACTTGGCGATCTCCTCCGCACCGGCGCTGACACCCATCCAGTTCGGCGCCATCAGCAGGCCCGGGCGCGCGCCCTTGTGCTCGGTGTCGAACGCCAGACGACCTTCATAGGGCTGGCCATCCAGCTGATAGACCACGGAACGTACAGTAACTTGGCTCATTTCTGACTCCTGATTAGTTAAACACCAGAATGAAAAAACCCGCCGAAGCGGGTTTTTCTACATCGTGATTAGGCTGACAGCTCAACCAGCAGCTTGTTCAGACGGGTCACGTACGCGGCCGGGTCTTTCAAGCTTTCGCCAGCCGCCAGAGCGGCCTGATCGAAGAGGATGTGCGACAGGTCGCCAAAACGCCCTTCGTTCTGCTCGCCGTCGAGTTTCTCGATCAGCGGGTGGCTCGGGTTGAATTCGAAAATCGGCTTCGACTCCGGCACTTTCTGCCCGCTGGCTTCGAGGATCTGGCGCATTTGCAGGCCCAGGTCCTGTTCGCCGATGGCCAGAATGGCTGGCGAATCGGTCAGACGGTGAGAGACGCGAACCTCGGCAACGGAGTCGCCCAGCGCGGTTTTCAGGCGCTCGACCAGACCTTCTTTGGACTTGGCGACTTCTTCTGCAGCTTTCTTGTCCTCTTCCGAGTCCAGGTTGCCCAGATCAAGATCACCGCGTGCCACGTCGACAAAGGTCTTGCCGTCGAATTCGCTGAGGTAGCTCATCAGCCACTCGTCGATGCGATCGGTCAGCAGCAGCACTTCGATGCCTTTCTTGCGGAAGACTTCCAGGTGCGGGCTGTTCTTGACCTGCGCGTAGGTTTCGCCGGTGAGGTAGTAGATCTTGTCCTGACCTTCCTTGGCGCGCGCCAGGTAGTCAGCCAGACCGACAACTTGCTCGCCGTCCTCGCCTTGGGTCGATGCGAAACGCAGCAGACCGGCAATTTTCTCTTTGTTGGCGAAATCTTCTGCCGGGCCTTCTTTCATGACCTGACCGAAGTTTTTCCAGAAGCCCTTGTATTGCTCAGGCTCGTTCTTCGCCAGTTTTTCCAGCATGTCCAGCACGCGCTTGGTCAGCGCCGACTTCATCGAGTCGATGATCGGGTCTTTCTGCAGGATTTCCCGCGACACGTTCAGCGACAGGTCGTTGGAATCGACCACACCCTTGATGAAGCGCAGGTACAGCGGCAGGAACGACTCGGCCTGATCCATCACGAACACGCGCTGCACGTACAGCTTCAGGCCTTTCGGCGCTTCACGCTGGTACAGATCGAACGGCGCACGGGCCGGCACGTACAGCAGCGAGCTGTACTCGAGCTTGCCTTCGACCTTGTTGTGGCTCCAGGCCAGCGGGTTTTCGAAGTCGTGAGCGATGTGCTTGTAGAACTCCTGGTATTCCTCGTCCTTCACTTCAGTGCGCGGACGGGTCCACAGGGCGCTGGCGCGGTTGACGGTTTCCCATTCAACGGCAGGCTTCTCTTCGCCTTCAGCGGCAGTGACTTCTTTCGGCAGCTCGATCGGCAGCGCGATGTGGTCGGAGTATTTCTTGATGATGTTGCGCAGACGCCAGCCGTCGGCGAATTCGTCTTCAGCGGATTTCAGGTGCAGGACGATGCGGGTGCCGCGTTCTGGCTTGTCGATGGTGGCGACTTCGAATTCGCCCTCGCCTTTCGACGACCAGTGCACGCCTTCGCTGGCTGGAGTGCCGGCGCGACGGGAATACACATCAACCTGGTCGGCAACGATGAACGCCGAGTAGAAGCCGACACCGAACTGGCCGATCAGGTGAGAATCTTTCTTCTGATCGCCCGAGAGATTCTTCATGAAATCGGCGGTGCCCGACTTGGCGATGGTCCCCAGGTGGGTGATCACATCGTCACGGTTCATGCCGATACCGTTGTCTTCGAGGGTGACGGTCTTGGCGTCCTTGTCGAAGCTCACACGGATTTTCAGTTCAGCGCCACCTTCGAGCAACTCAGGCTTGGCCAGGGCTTCGAAGCGCAGCTTGTCGACAGCGTCAGAGGCGTTCGAGATCAATTCGCGAAGGAAGATTTCCTTGTTGGAATACAGCGAATGGATCATGAGGTGCAGCAGCTGCTTTACCTCGGTCTGGAAGCCCAGGGTTTCCTTTTGAGTTTCCACACTCATGGTCATCAAACTCCAATCAGATGGCAGTGGCCGCGACCTTGAGGGTCGGCGGCGGGTTGTTCACTGAGTTGGGGGCAGCGTTCAGGATTTCAAGGGCTCATCAATTTTGAAATGTGCACGGGCGGTGGCAATCGGTTCGCTCTCGGTGCTTTGCCAGGCCGTGATGGCGACGTTGGCCACGCGCCGGCCCTGGCGACAGACCTGACACTTGGCCCAGGTGTCGCGAAACTGCCCGGCGCGCAGGTAATCCAGAGAGAAGTCGATGATCTTCGGCACCCCGGGCGCCCCGGTGAAGATCAGCAGATGCAACGCGGCCGCCAGCTCCATGAACCCGGCGATCACCCCGCCGTGAATGGCTGGCAATAAAGGGTTACCAATGTTGTCCTTATTCGCCGGCAGCTTGAACAGCAATTCATCACCGACTCGCGAGCATTCGACGCCGATCAGCCCGGCGTAGGGAATCATCCCCAGCAGCGGTGCGTAATCGCCCTGGGCGTGGGCCAGCAGCAATTGTTGCTTCCAGTCATCGCTCATGAGAGCTCTCCTTTGATCGTGCCGCCAAACCCGTGAGTGCCCTTCAGGCCCTTGCCCATGCGCATGAATGTGCCGACGACATGGGCGATCGGTTGCTGCGGATCATCCTGATAGGCAAAGCCGCGGGCGAAGATCACATCGGTGGTGACCCGGTAACACTGGGCAAAGCCATAGACGTCCTTGTTCGGCTCGGCGGCGTGCATGTAGTCGATACGCAGGTCCAGGGTCGGGCAGACTTCGAACTCCGCCAGCACGCACAACGTGGACATGCCGCACGCGGTGTCCATCAGCGAAGTAATGGCACCGCCGTGGATGACCCCGGTCTGTGGATTGCCGACGATTTGCGCGCTGTACGGCAACCTCACCGTCAGCCCTTCGCTGCTGGCGCTGTGTACCGTCAAACCGAGCACCTGACAATGGCGCAGGGCCGAAAGAAATCGTGTCGCGCGCTCAAAAACGGGGTTTTCAGCCATTTGATAATTACTCTCGTTAGAGCCTTGTGCCAGTAGTAGGAAATACCGCAAAAGTTCCACTAAAAAACAAACTTATATATCTGAAGGAAATGAGGAACTTAACCTTTGGCGCTGCGCTCTTAAGGCCAGTAGTTATTTTCCATAAGGAGAAACACCCCATGCGTAAGACTTTAGCTATTGCCTTGATGTTGACCGCTTCCCTCGGTCTCGCTGCCTGCGATAAAAAATCCGAGGACAAAGCTCAAGATGCAAACCAACATGCTGAGCAAGCTCAGCAAGACATGAACAAAGCTCAGGATAAAGTGAACGACGCAGCAAAAGAAAACGCCGAAGCTGCCAAAGCTCAGGCTGAATCGAATCAAGCTGCTCGGGAAGAAGCTGCCAAGAAGCAATAATTGCGACTTGATGCAGTAAAAGAAAACCCGCCAAGTGCGGGTTTTCTTTTGCCTGTGATTTTTTGTCAGTCTTGGCTTAGAGGCTTTCTTAGAGCAATACGGTTCTAAAAGTCGGACTAATCATCAGCAACAAACTGCAGATCAGGCCGACCAGCCACACCAGGCTGCGCAGGGATGGTTTATCCGCCAGGTATAACCACACGTAAAGAATTCGCGCGATCACAAAGATGATCGCCAGCGCATCAATCAACCAGCCTTGGGTTTGCGTGGTGTGCGCCATCAGCACACCCACGGCGAACAGGATGAACGCTTCGATGCAGTTCTGGTGCGCCGCCAGCGCCCGCGCGCCATAGCCAGTGAGTTGCGCCTGCTGTTGGCGCGGTAGATGGTTGTTGTAACCACCCTGCTCTTTCATGGCCTTGCCCACCGGCATGCGCGCGATGTAAATCAACAGTGCACTGATAAACACACACCAGAACGGAATACTCATCAAGCAGCCTCTTTATTGGTTTCGGGCAATGGTGCCTCTGTAGGGGTATAGACCATCACATCCAGCACGTCGGAATGAAACTCGCGGCGGTACAACACGATGACCACCCCGGCACTCATCAACATGAACAGCCACGGGCTGACAAACCACGCCAGCATGCTCATGCCGAAGTAATAAGAGCGCAGACCGAAGTTGAACTGGTTCGCCGCCATCGAAATCACCCGCGCCGCCCGCAGTGCGAACGCCTTGCGCTCCTGCTCCGAGACCTGACGCTCACCGATCATCGGCGCGGAACCGACCAGCACCGCAGCAAAGTTGTACTGACGCATGCACCAACTGAAGGTGAAGAACGCATAGACGAACACCAGCGCCAGACACAGCAACTTGATCTCCGACATGCCCTGCGACGCCTGCTGCACCATCGGGATATCCGCCAGCAGCGACACGGCGCGTTCGGACGCACCGAGCACGGTGAGAATGCCGGCGAGGATGATCAGAGTGCTGGAGGCGAAGAACGAGGCGTTACGCTCCAGATTACCGATCACGCTGGCGTCGGCAATACGGTTGTCACGCAGCAGCATGCGGCGCATCCAGTCTTCGCGATACAGGTGCAGCACGCTGGCGAGGCACGCGGTGTCGCGGGCCTTCCACGACGCATAACGGGTGTAGCCGCCCCAGCAAATGACAAACCAGAGCGCGGCCAGCAGGTGGATCAGATTGGCTTGGATGAACGACATTCGTTTTCCTGTGAAGTGTGGATGCATTACCTGTAGGAGTGAGCCTGCTCGCGATTCGCTGGCACACCCGGCATTGATCCGACAGGTACGACGCCAACGCGAGCAGGCTCACTCCTACATAAAATCTGTGCAGTGCTTCGACGTTAGCTCGCGGAAAAAGACACTGCCAGACGCCCATAAAAAATGCCCCGTATCGATTGATACGGGGCATTTCTGTTTAAGCGCTGAAGACCCGTTTGTGGCGGGTCAGACAACGTCAGGCAACGGCTTCGCTGCGCTTGCCCAGCAGGCGATCACAGACCACGGCGACCACCAGGGTCATCACGCATGGCACCAGCCACGCCAGACCCTGCTCGCTCAGCGGCAGGTGCGACAGCTGCGACGGCATCCAGTCGGCCAGACCGGCGCCCTTGAGCGCGTCGATGGTGCCGAACAGGAACGACACCAGCATGACCGGGCCGAGGATCCGCCCGTGTTCATGCCAGAAGTCCTTGCAGAAGCTCAGAGCCACCAGAACGATGCACGGCGGGTAGATCGCGGTCAGCACCGGGATCGAGAACGCGATCAGCTTGGTCAGGCCCAGGTTGGACACCAGCAGCGAGAACGCGGCGAGGATGATCACCAGGGTCTTGTAGGACAGCGGCAGCACGCGGCTGAAGTATTCAGCGCAGGCGCAGGTCAGACCGACCGCGGTCACCAGGCACGCCAGCGAGATCAGCACCGCGAGGAAACCGCTGCCCAGCGAACCGAAGGTGTGTTGCACGTAAGCATGCAGCACCGCCGCGCCGTTAGTGGCACCGACCGCGACTTCGTGGCTGCCGGAGCCGAGGCGGAACAGGCTGATGTACACCAGCGCCAGACCGACACCGGCGATGAGGCCGGCAATGATCGCGTAACGGGTGATCAGCGCAGGCGACTCGACGCCACGGGAGCGGATCGCGTTGACGATGACGATACCGAACACCAGCGCGCCGAGGGTATCCATGGTCAGGTAACCATTGATGAAGCCTTGGGAGAACGGTGCCGCGACGTATTCAGGTGTGGCCTGACCGATATCACCGGCCGGCAAGGCGAACGCGGCGATGCCGAGTACCGCCAGGGCGATGATCTTCAATGGCGCGAGAAAACGCCCCACGGTATCGAGCAGACGGCCCGGATACAGCGAGATGAAGAACACCAGCAGGAAGTACACCGAGCTGTAGAGGAACAGCGCCAGCGGGCTTTCGCCGGTCAGCGGCGCCAGACCCACTTCGAACGACACGGTCGCGGTCCGCGGGGTGGCGAACAGCGGGCCGACCGCCAGGTAGCATGCCGCGGCGAGCACACCACCGGCGATCTTGCCGATCGGGCTGCTCAGCGCATCCATCGCACCACCGACCTTGGCCAGGGCGACGACGGTGACCACTGGCAGACCGACGGCCGTGATCAAAAAGCCCAACGCCGCCATCCAGACATTAGGTCCGGACTGCAGGCCGACGATAGGCGGGAAAATGATGTTGCCGGCCCCGACGAACAGGGCAAATGTCATAAAGCCCAGTGCCAGGATGTCCTGACCTTTCAAAACTTTCATTAAGGAAATACCACACTACTGAATCGGAATTTAGAGGGGGATTTCCCTGTGGGGTTAGGGAAATGCTGTCAGTCCGTATAAGACTGACCCGTTTAGCGCGTTGCATGCCTTGTGGGCGGCAGACGCAAAAATGGCTGCTAGCCTAACGAATTTGTCTGACAAACGCACTGTTTGAGGGCGAACTATCCGATACACGACGTATCTGTGTCGCGTTTACGCATCTATTTTTCACACTCAGTACTTTGTGGCGAGGGAGCTTGCTCCCGCTCGACTGCGCAGCAGGCGCAAATCCCGAAAACCCGCATGAATCCGAAGATTATTCGGGCCGCTTCGCAGCCCAGCGGGAGCAAGCTCCCTCGCCACAAGAATCCACTCAAATACCCAGATGCCAGAAACAACAAAGGCCACCCGAAGGTGGCCTTTGTCTGGTGAAGCGTCAGTCAAGCACGAGGCTTACTTGACAGCCCAACCGGTCAGCTCGGCCAGGGCCTTGCCGATGTCTGCCAGCGAACGCACGGTTTTTACGCCTGCGTCTTGCAGCGCAGCGAATTTCTCGTCTGCAGTGCCTTTGCCGCCAGAGATGATTGCGCCAGCATGGCCCATGCGCTTGCCCGGAGGAGCAGTCACACCAGCGATGTAGGAAACAACCGGCTTGGTCACGTGTGCCTTGATGTAGGCAGCCGCTTCTTCTTCAGCCGAACCGCCGATCTCGCCGATCATCACGATCGCTTCGGTCTTCGGGTCTTCCTGGAACAGCTTCAGGATGTCGATGAAGTTCGAACCCGGGATCGGGTCACCACCGATGCCGACGCAAGTCGACTGACCGAAACCGGCGTCAGTGGTCTGCTTCACAGCTTCGTAGGTCAGGGTGCCGGAACGCGAAACGATACCGACCTTGCCTGGCAAGTGAATGTGACCTGGCATGATGCCGATCTTGCATTCGCCTGGGGTGATCACGCCTGGGCAGTTAGGGCCGATCAGGGTAACACCCAGCTCGTCGCACTTAACTTTGGCGTCCAGCATGTCCAGGGTAGGAATGCCTTCGGTGATGCAGACGATCAGCTTGATGCCGCCGAAAGCAGCTTCCAGGATCGAGTCCTTGCAGAAAGGAGCCGGAACGTAGATCACGCTGGCGGTAGCGCCAGTGGCAGCAACTGCGTCTTTGACGGTGTTGAACACTGGCAGACCCAGGTGCTCGGTGCCGCCTTTGCCCGGAGTTACGCCGCCAACCATCTTGGTGCCGTATTCGATTGCTTGCTGGGTGTGGAAACTACCTTGCGAACCGGTAATACCCTGGCAGATAACTTTGGTGTCTTTATTGATCAGGACGCTCATTATTTGCCCTCCGCAGCTTTGACAACTTGTTGAGCAGCGTCGGTCAGGCTGGTAGCAGCGATGATGTTCAAACCGCTTTCTGCCAGTACTTTAGCGCCCAGCTCAGCGTTGTTGCCTTCAAGGCGAACAACAACCGGGATTTTCACGCCGACTTCTTTCACGGCGCCGATGATGCCTTCGGCAATCATGTCGCAGCGAACGATGCCGCCGAAGATGTTGACCAGTACTGCAGCGACGTTGGTGTCGGACAGGATGATCTTGAAGGCTTCGGTCACGCGCTCTTTGGTAGCACCACCACCTACGTCGAGGAAGTTGGCTGGCTTGCCGCCGTGCAGGTTGACGATGTCCATGGTACCCATGGCCAGGCCGGCACCGTTGACCATGCAGCCGATGTTGCCTTCCAGGGCTACGTAGTTCAGTTCGAACTTGGCAGCGTGCGCTTCGCGCGGATCGTCTTGCGACGGATCGTGGAAAGTCTTCAGCTTAGGCTGACGGTACATGGCGTTGGCGTCGATGTTGATCTTGGCGTCCAGGCAGTGCAGATCGCCGTCAGCCTTGATCACCAGCGGGTTCACTTCCAGCAGGGCCAGATCGTGATCCTGGAACAGTTTGGCCAGACCAACGAAGATCTTGGCGAACTGGGCAACTTGCTTGCCTTCCAGACCCAGTTGGAACGCCAGCTCGCGACCCTGGAATGGCTGAGCGCCAACCAGTGGATCGATAGTGGCTTTCAGAATTTTTTCTGGAGTGTCGTGAGCGATTTTCTCGATGTCCACGCCACCTTCGGTGGAAGCCATGAACACGATGCGACGGCTCGAACGGTCAACGACAGCGCCCAGGTACAGCTCTTTAGCGATATCAGTGCACGATTCAACCAGGATCTTGGTGACTGGCTGACCATTGGCGTCAGTCTGGTAAGTCACCAGACGCTTGCCCAGCCACTGCTGTGCGAAGGCCTTGGCGTCTTCTTTGTTGCGAACCAGCTTGACGCCGCCCGCTTTACCGCGACCACCGGCGTGGACCTGGGCTTTGACAACCCACTCGCTGCCGCCGATTTTGTCGCAAGCTTCTGCTGCTGCTTCCGGGGTGTCTACTGCGTAACCAGTGGAAACTGGCAGGCCGTATTCAGCGAACAGCTGCTTACCCTGATACTCGTGAAGATTCATGCTTTTTACCGTCTTCGTTAGGTACTGCGCATTCGGCGCTGCGCTCTTGATGAGTGCCGCGCCACCTGTGACTG
This sequence comes from Pseudomonas sp. S150, assembly GCF_004526365.1. Taxonomy (NCBI): domain Bacteria; kingdom Pseudomonadati; phylum Pseudomonadota; class Gammaproteobacteria; order Pseudomonadales; family Pseudomonadaceae; genus Pseudomonas; species Pseudomonas sp. S150. Next base: position 2,411,802 of record NZ_CP038207.1, on the reverse strand, counting down.
CTGCTTGCGTAGCCTTTCCGGATACCCGGTGCAGCTACGCAAGACTGCGTCCAGCGGACATTCCGCGGTGAGACTTGCTCGCAAGGCTCACGACGGGCCGTTACCGCCGTGGTTTCTTATTGTGTCTTAACGCTTCTTGCGGTTGGCAATGTGGATGGCGCCGCCATTCACAGCCAGAGCAGCTTCGTGCAAGGCTTCAGACAGGGTCGGATGGGAGAAAACCATCATGCCCAGGTCTTCAGCGCTGGTACCGAATTCCATACCGATCGCGCCCTGCTGAACCAGTTCTGCAGCGCTCGGGCCAATTACGTGCACGCCCAATACGCGGTCAGTCTTGGCATCAGCGATGACCTTGACGAAACCACCGGTATCGTTGGCGGCCATGGCACGGCCGGAAGCGGCGAACGGGAAGGTGCCGACGTTAACTTCAACGCCTTCGGCTTTCAAGGCCTGCTCGGTTTTGCCAACCCACGCGATTTCCGGGTGAGTATAAATAACCGAAGGGATCAGGTCATAGTTCATCTGGGCTTTGTGGCCCTTGATGCGCTCGACAACCATGATGCCCTCTTCCGAGGCCTTGTGCGCCAGCATCATGCCGCGCACCACGTCACCGATGGCGTAGACGCCCGGTACGGTGGTGGCGCAGTGATCGTCAACGTGCACGAAACCGCGCTCGTCCAGGGTCACGCCGCTGTCGGCAGCCAGCAGATCAGTGGTCACCGGACGGCGACCAACGGCTACGATCAGCTTGTCGAAAGTGATGGACTGTTCGCCGTTGGCATCGGTGTAGTTAACCACGACTTCGTCGCCGTTCACTTTCGAACCGGTTACGCGAGCGCCCAGTTGGATGTCCAGACCTTGCTTGGTCAGGGTTTTCAGCGCTTCCTTGGAAACAGCGGTGTCCGCTGCCATCAGGAAGGTGTCCAGTGCTTCGAGGACAACCACTTCGGAACCCAGACGCGACCACACCGAACCCAGTTCCAGACCGATCACGCCAGCGCCGATCACGCCCAGACGCTTAGGTACGGATTGGAATTCCAGAGCGCCAGTCGAATCGACGATGACTTTCTGATCGACCGGAGCCGGCGGAATGTCGATCGGACGCGAACCTGGAGCCAGGATGACGTTTTCGGCTTCGATGACTTCAACCGAACCGTCCGGCTTGGTGACTTCGACTTTCTTGCCAGCCAGCAGCTTGCCGTGGCCCTGGATCGAGGTAACGCCGTTAGCCTTGAACAGGGTGGCAACGCCGCCAGTCAGGTTCTTGACGATGCCAGCCTTACGGCCAACCATCGCAGCGACGTCCATTTTGACTTCGCCGGTCGAGATACCGTGAACGTTGAAGCTCTCTTTGGCTTCCTTGTACTTCCAGGAGCTGTCCAGCAGCGCCTTGGACGGAATGCAGCCGACGTTCAGGCAAGTACCGCCGAGGGCCTGTTTGCCTTCAGCGTCGGTGTACTTCTCGATGCAGGCAGTGGTGAGACCCAGCTGCGCGGCCTTGATGGCAGCTACATAGCCGCCAGGGCCGGCACCGATCACTACTACGTCAAATTTCTGCGACATTCAAAAAATCCTCTTTAGCGAAAAGCTTCAAGCCGCGCGCTGCGGGCCGTACCGCCGTTGCCGACGGTACGCCACCCGCAGCGCATGGCTGCTTCTATCAGATATCCAGCAACAGACGAGCCGGATCTTCCAGCAGGTTCTTGATGGTCACCAGGAAGGTTACAGCTTCTTTGCCATCGATCAGACGGTGATCGTAGGACAGTGCCAGGTACATCATCGGACGGATCACGACCTGACCGTTGATGGCCATAGGACGCTGGATGATGTTGTGCATGCCCAGAATCGCTGCCTGCGGCGGGTTGACGATCGGAGTCGACATCATCGAACCGAAGGTACCACCGTTGGTGATGGTGAAGGTACCGCCGGTCATCTCTTCCATCGACAGTTTGCCGTCACGGGCTTTCTTGCCGAACGTGGCGATGCCGCCTTCGATTTCAGCCAGGCTCATCAGCTCGGCGTTACGCAGAACCGGAACGACCAGACCACGGTCGCTGGAAACGGCAACACCGATGTCGGCGTAGCCGTGGTAAACGATGTCCGCACCGTCGATCGAAGCGTTGACCGCCGGGAAGCGTTTCAGCGCTTCGGTGGCAGCCTTGACGAAGAACGACATGAAGCCCAGGCGTACGCCGTTGTGGGACTTCTCGAACAGGTCCTTGTACTTCGAACGCAGAGCCATGACTTCGGTCATGTCGACTTCGTTGAAAGTGGTCAGCATTGCCATGTTCGACTGGGCTTCAACCAGACGCTCGGCAACCTTGGCACGCAGACGGGTCATCGGTACGCGCTTCTCAACGCGATCACCGGCAGCGAATACCGGAGCAGCAGCGGCTGGAGCAGCGGCTTTTGCAGGAGCAGCAGCCGGAGCGGCTTTCTTCGCGGCTACAGCAGCGACCACGTCTTCCTTGGTCACACGACCACCCTTGCCGGTGCCGGCAACGGAAGCGATGTTGATGCCGTTCTCTTCAGCCAGCTTGCGCGCAGCCGGAGCAGCAACAGGATCGTCTTCGCCTTCGGCAGCAGCCGGGGCAGCGGCAGCAGCGGCCGGAGCAGCAGCGGCGGCTGGAGCAGCGGCAGCAGCGCCGCCCGCTTCGATGGAGCCCAGGACTTCGTCGGACAGAACGGTGTCGCCTTCGTTTTTGACGATTGCGCCCAGCACGCCGTCGGCGGTAGCCAGCACTTCCAGTACGACTTTGTCGGTTTCGATGTCGACGATCAGGTCGTCACGCTTGACGGCGTCGCCCGGTTTTTTGTGCCAGGTGGCAACGGTGCCATCGGCAACCGATTCCGGGAAAGTGGGGGCTTTGATCTCGATAGCCATTATCTGTGGTTCCTTAAATTCGGTTTCAGGTGCGCGAAGGCGTTAAACGGTAAACGCGTCTTGCAGCAGTTTTTCCTGCTGCTCGGCGTGCATCGATGCGTAACCACAAGCTGGGGCAGCAGAAGCCTCACGGCCCGCGTACTCGAGTACGAGAGACTTGTCGAGGTTACCGATGCTGCGACGCAGGTGATGCTGGCTGCAGTACCAGGCGCCCTGGTTCATCGGCTCTTCCTGACACCAGACGGCATGCTTGACGTTGGTGTAAGGCGCCAGGACTTCTTTCAAGTCGTCCTCAGGGAATGGATACAGCTGCTCGATACGCACGATGGCGATATCGTCACGGCCTTCGGCACGACGTTTTTCCAGCAGGTCGTAGTAGACCTTGCCGCTACACAGAACAACGCGCTCGACCTTTTTCGGGTCCAGGGCATCGATTTCCGGAATCACGGTCTGGAACGAACCTTCAGCCAGATCTTCCAGGGTCGAGACGGCCAGCTTGTGGCGCAGCAGCGACTTCGGCGTCAGCACTACCAGAGGTTTGCGCAGCGGGCGAATTACCTGACGACGCAGCAAGTGGTAGATCTGGGCCGGGGTGGTCGGCATGCACACCTGAATGTTGTGCTCGGCGCACAGCTGCAGGTAACGCTCAAGACGAGCCGAGCTGTGCTCAGGGCCCTGACCTTCGTAGCCGTGTGGCAACAGCATGGTCAGACCGCAGAGACGGCCCCACTTGTGTTCGCCGCTGGTGATGAACTGGTCGATAACAACCTGTGCACCGTTGGCGAAGTCGCCGAACTGGGCTTCCCAGATCACCAGCGCGTTTGGCGTGGTGGTCGAGTAACCATATTCGAAGGCCAATACCGCTTCTTCCGAGAGGAACGAGTCGTACAGGTCAAAGCGTGGCTGACCGTCGTACAGGTTCTGCAGCGGAATGTAGGTGCCCGCGTCTTTCTGGTTGTGCAGCACAGCGTGACGGTGCGAGAACGTACCGCGGCCGATGTCCTGACCGGTCATGCGGATCGGGTGACCTTCGAACGCCAGGGTCGCGTACGCCATGGTTTCGGCGTAACCCCAGTTGATCGGCAGGCCGCCGGCTTGCATCTTCTGACGGTCTTCGTAGATCTTCGCGACCTGACGCTGAACCACGAAGCCTTCCGGAATTTCCAGCAGCTTGGCGGACAGTTCCTGCAGGGTCTTCAGATCGAAACGGGTGTCGTGACGCGCAGTCCAGGCGTGGCCCAGATACGGACGCCAGTCCACGAACAGCTCTTTGTTCGGCTCTTTGACCAGCGATTTCACTACGTGCAGACCGTTGTCCAGCGCATTGCGGTACTCGTCGACCTTGGCCTGAACACGTTCAGCGTCCAGTACACCGGCCTGAGTCAGACGATCAGCGTACAGCTCACGAGTGGTGCGCTGCTTGGTGATCTGCTGATACATCAGCGGCTGGGTGCCGCTTGGCTCGTCGGCCTCGTTGTGGCCGCGACGACGGTAGCAGACCAGGTCGATCACCACGTCACGCTTGAACTGCATGCGGTAATCGATGGCCAACTGGGTCACGAACAGCACGGCTTCCGGATCATCACCATTCACATGGAGGATCGGCGCCTGGATCATCTTCGCAACGTCGGTGGCGTACTCGGTGGAACGCGAGTCCAGCGGGTTGCTGATGGTGAAACCGACCTGGTTGTTGATCACGATGTGCACGGTACCGCCGGTCTTGAAACCGCGGGTCTGCGACATCTGGAAGGTTTCCATGACCACGCCCTGACCTGCGAATGCAGCGTCACCGTGGATGGAGATCGGCAGCACCTTCTCACCGGTCGGGTCGTTACGACGATCCTGACGGGCGCGAACCGAACCTTCTACCACCGGGGAAACGATTTCCAGGTGGGGACGGGTTGAACGCCATGGCCAGGTGAACTTCACCGCCGGTGGTCATCACGTTGGACGAGAAGCCCTGGTGGTATTTGACGTCACCGGAACCCAGCTCGACCTTCTTCTTCTTCGAACTCGTCGAACAGCTCGCGCGGGTTCTTGCCGAAGGTGTTGACCAGCACGTTCAGACGGCCACGGTGGGCCATGCCGATGACGACTTCCTTGGTGCCGTAGGAACCGGAACGCTGGATCAGCTCGTCGAGCATCGGAATCAGGCTTTCGCCGCCTTCCAGACCGAAACGCTTGGTGCCCGGGTATTTGGTGCCCAGGTATTTTTCCAGGCCTTCACCGGCAGTCACGCGCTCGAGCAGGTGGCTCTTGATGTCGGCGGAGTACGTCGGACGACCACGCACGCTTTCCAGACGCTGCTGGAACCACTGGCGCTGCTCGGAATCGGTGATGTGCGTAAATTCAGCGCCGATGGTGCGGCAATATGTCTGCTGCAACGCTTCGTGAATTTCGCGTAGGCTCGCTTCCTCTTTGCCGATGAACAGGTCGCCGGCACGGAAGGTCGTATCAAGATCGGCATTGGTCAAGCCGTAATGATTGATCGACAGGTCTGCAGGTGCAGGACGCTGCCACAGCCCCAGCGGGTCAAGCTGGGCTGCCTGGTGGCCACGCATACGGTAGGCCTGGATCAATCGCAGCACTTCAACTTGCTTCTTCTCGTGCTCACTGCTCACGCTCCCGGCGGAAACCGGTTGGGCGCGGCGCTGGTTCTTTGCCAGCAGCACGAAATGATCGCGAATTGTGGAGTGCGAAACATCAGTGGCAGAGCTGCCGTCGGCAGGCAGCTTCTGAAAGTAGGTGCGCCACTCTTCTGGCACAGCGTTAGGGTCGTGCAGGTAGAGCTCATAAAGCTCTTCCACATAGGCAGCGTTTCCACCTGAAAGGTAGGCGCTGTTCCACATGCGCTGCATCACGCTTTCTTGCATGCTTGGTCACCCTCGGTTAGGGGAACACCATCGGCGTCAATACCGAGCAAACTTGCAGAAGTCCGAATGCAGCGACCAAAACAAGCCACTTAGGATCACGCTGATAGTCCGGGTACCAGCCCGGATGCCCCTGCTTGTCTCATTTCTTCAAAATAAGAGCTGCAGCTTGTGGCTACTGCTCTGGTTATAGCCATGACGCGGGTTGAAGCCCGCGCCACAGCCTCTTCGTTACAGCGGTTCTACGGTTACAGCAGCTGAATCACACGCCGCTCGAAAGCAACATGTTACGGATGTGACCGATGGCCTTAGTCGGGTTCAGGCCTTTCGGACATACGTTGACGCAGTTCATGATGCCCCGGCAGCGGAAGACGCTGAACGGATCATCGAGCGAAGCCAGACGCTCGGAAGTCTTGGTGTCACGGCTGTCTGCCAGGAAGCGATACGCTTGCAGCAGGGCAGCCGGGCCCAGGAACTTGTCCGGGTTCCACCAGAAGGACGGGCACGAGGTCGAGCAGCAGGCGCACAGGATGCACTCGTACAGACCGTCGAGCTTTTCACGCTCTTCTGGGGACTGCAGACGCTCGATGGCCGGAGCCGGCGTGTCGTTCTGCAGGTAAGGCTTAACCTTCTCGTATTGCTTGTAGAAGATGCTCATATCGACAACCAGGTCACGGATAACCGGCAAACCTGGCAGCGGACGAACGATCAACTTGTTGCCTTTTACGACAGCGGACAGCGGCGTGATGCACGCCAGGCCGTTCTTGCCGTTGATGTTCATGCCGTCGGAGCCGCAGACGCCTTCACGGCAAGAGCGACGATAGGAGAAACCCTCGTCCTGCTCTTTGATCAGGGCCAGCACGTCCAGCACCATCAGGTCTTTACCACCGGTATCGACCTGGAATTCCTGCATGAACGGCGCAGCGTCCTGATCAGGGTTGTAGCGATAAACACTGACTTGCAACATGGCGATCACCCTTAATAAGTCCGGACTTTAGGTTCGAAAGTCGGAACAGTCTTCGGCGAGAAGTTTACGGCACGCTTGGCGACGCGTTTCTCACCCGGGAAGTACAGGGTGTGGCACAGCCAGTTTTCGTCGTCACGGTCTTCGAAGTCTTCACGGGCGTGAGCGCCGCGGGACTCTTTACGTACTTCGGCCGCGATGGCGGTAGCTTCAGCCACTTCCAGCAGGTTTTGCAGTTCCAGAGCTTCGATACGCGCGGTGTTGAACGCTTGCGACTTGTCGTTGATCTTCACGTTGGCGATGCGCTTGCGCAGATCGGCCAGCTGAGCGATACCCTTCTGCATGTATTCGCCAGTGCGGAATACACCGAAGTAGTTCTGCATGCAGCTTTGCAGCTCGCGACGCAGGGTAGCCACGTCTTCGCCATCGGTACGGCCGTTCAGCGCATTCAAACGCGACAGGGCAGCTTCGATGTCGGCTTCGGTAGCGTCGTCGTATTCGATGCCGTCGGTCAGCGCCTTTTCCAGGTGCAGGCCGGCAGCGCGGCCGAATACCACCAGGTCGAGCAGCGAGTTGCCGCCCAGACGGTTGGCACCGTGTACCGATACGCAAGCCACTTCACCTACGGCGAACAGACCAGGAATGATCTGATCCACGCCTTCGGCGTTCTGGGTGATCGCCTGACCATGAATGTTGGTGGCAACGCCGCCCATCATGTAGTGGCAGGTCGGAACAACCGGAACCGGAGCAACCACCGGGTCAACGTGTGCGAAAGTCTTCGACAGTTCGCAGATACCTGGCAGACGGCTGTGCAGCACTTCCTCGCCCAAGTGGTCGAGTTTGAGCATTACGTGGTCGCCATTCGGACCGCAACCGTTGCCGGCGATGATTTCTTTAACCATCGAGCGGGCAACCACGTCACGACCAGCGAGGTCTTTCGCGTTCGGAGCATAACGCTCCATGAAACGCTCGCCGTGCTTGTTGATCAGGTAACCACCTTCACCACGGCAACCTTCGGTCACCAGTACACCGGCGCCGGCGATGCCGGTCGGGTGGAACTGCCACATTTCGATGTCTTGTACCGGCACGCCAGCACGCAGCGCCATGCCAACGCCGTCACCGGTGTTGATCAGGGCGTTGGTGGTGGAGGCGTAGATACGGCCAGCACCGCCAGTAGCCAGTACGGTGGCCTTGGCGCGAATGTACGAAGTTTCGCCGGTTTCGATGCAGATCGCGATCACACCGACAAACTCGCCTTCCTGGTTTTTCACCAGGTCGACCGCGTAGTACTCGTTCAGGAACGTGGTACCGGCTTTCAGGTTGCCCTGATAAAGGGTGTGCAGCAGTGCGTGACCGGTACGGTCGGACGCTGCGCAAGTACGGGCAGCCTGGCCGCCCTTACCGTAGTCCTTGGACTGACCACCGAACGGACGCTGGTAGATACGGCCTTGCTCGGTACGCGAGAACGGCAGACCCATGTGGTCCAGCTCGAAAACGGCAGCCGGGCCTTCCTGACACATGTATTCGATAGCGTCCTGGTCACCGATGTAGTCGGAACCCTTGACGGTATCGTACATGTGCCAGCGCCAGTCATCGTTCGGGTCAGCGGACGCGATCGCGCAGGTGATGCCGCCCTGGGCGGATACAGTGTGCGAACGGGTCGGGAAAACCTTGGTGATCACCGCAGTCTTGTGACCGCCCTGCGCCAGCTGCAGCGCAGCGCGCATGCCGGCACCGCCACCACCAATAATGATGGCGTCGAAAGAAATCGTTGGAATGTTAGCCATGACTCAGATACCCCAGAGAATCTGCACACCCCAGACGAAGTAAGCGAACATTGCAACGCCGCATACTGCCTGGAAAAGGAAACGTATAGCCGTCGCGGACTTGCCGAACGCCATTGGCGTCAGGTAGTCAGTCGCGATGGTCCACATGCCGACCCAGGCGTGAGCGCCGAGAGCAACAAGGGCCAGGAGGCTGAAAATACGCATCCCGTTGTGGGCGAACAGTTCATGCCACTGGGCGTACTCGAGGCCTGGGTGGGCCACGACGTATCCGATCAGAAAAATGAAGTAAGCCGCGAGAACGACCGCCGACACACGTTGCGCCATCCAGTCATAGAGGCCCGAACGCGAGAGGTTCGTGACGTTAGTTACCATATCCAGACTCCTGCCAGAACGATTACCACCACGGAAACGGCGATAACGATTTTCGAGCCCAGCTTGCCGCCTTCCAGCGTCTCACCGATGCCCATGTCCATGATCAAATGGCGCACACCGGCAACCAGGTGATACAGCAGAGCGGACAGGATGCCCCAAATCACTAGCTTGGCTAGCGGACTGGTCAGACACGCTTTCACCTGACCGAAGCCTTCCTCGGAGCTCAGCGACTTGTCCAATGCGTAAAGCATGATGGCAAGGCACACGAAGAGGATGACACCGGAGATACGGTGAAGAATGGACGTGTAAGCAGTGACTGGGAGTTTGATGGTCCTTAGGTCTAGGTTTACAGGTCGTTGGCTTTTCACGGCTTTTTTTTCACACTGAAGAGCCCCTAACAATCAGGGCAAAGTTGTTGGGGAGTGCACTGGTCAGGTAACCACCACCCAGGGATGCGACCCCCAATGAAAGCAAGCCCAAAAGCCCTTGGCGGTCGGTGGCCGAGTATAGACAGTTAGGCTACTAATGACAACGCAATCACCTACCCCCAATAGCTGATTGCACAAGTCGCATAAAAGGCGTAAATGGCAGTCAATTTCGAGGAAAAAGTGCGCTTAAAGCCTTCTGGAGCAAGACTTTAGGCAAATTGACATTCGAATTTATCTCACTATAGTGGTGCGGGCCCTGCGTGGGGGGTCTGTCTGATGGTTCAAGCATAAATAGGAGGCCACATGGCTGACAAAAAAGCGCAGTTGATCATCGAGGGCGCAGCCCCCGTCGAGCTGCCCATTTTAACCGGCACCGTTGGTCCCGATGTAATCGATGTTCGGGGCCTGACGGCCACGGGCCGCTTCACTTTCGACCCGGGTTTCATGTCGACCGCCTCGTGCGAATCGAAGATCACCTATATCGACGGCGACAACGGCATTCTGTTGCACCGCGGCTACCCGATCGAACAGCTGGCTGAAAAGTCGGACTACCTGGAAACCTGCTACCTGCTGCTCAACGGCGAATTGCCGACTGCAGAACAGAAGGCCCAGTTCGTCAGCACCGTGAAAAACCACACCATGGTTCACGAGCAGCTGAAAACCTTCTTCAACGGCTTCCGTCGCGACGCCCACCCGATGGCCGTCATGTGCGGCGTAGTCGGCGCCCTCTCGGCCTTCTACCACGACTCCCTGGACATCAATAACCCGCAGCATCGCGAAATCTCCGCGATCCGTCTGGTTGCCAAGATGCCAACCCTGGCAGCGATGGTTTACAAGTACTCCATGGGCCAACCCATGATGTACCCGCGCAACGACCTGACGTACGCGGAAAACTTCCTGCACATGATGTTCAACACCCCGTGCGAGATCAAACCGATCAGCCCGGTACTCGCCAAGGCCATGGATCGGATCTTCATCCTCCACGCCGACCACGAGCAGAACGCATCGACGTCCACCGTGCGCCTGGCAGGTTCCTCGGGTGCCAACCCGTTCGCCTGTATCGCCGCCGGTATCGCCGCACTGTGGGGCCCTGCCCACGGCGGTGCGAACGAAGCCGTTCTGACCATGCTTGACGAGATTGGCGATGTGTCCAACATCGACAAGTTCATCGCCAAGGCCAAGGACAAGAACGATCCGTTCAAACTGATGGGCTTCGGTCACCGCGTTTACAAGAACCGCGACCCTCGCGCGACTGTCATGAAGCAGACCTGCGACGAAGTGCTGAAAGAACTGGGCATCAACAACGATCCGCAACTCGAACTGGCCATGCGCCTGGAAGAGATCGCGCTGACCGACCCGTACTTCATCGAGCGCTCGCTGTACCCGAACGTCGACTTCTACTCGGGGATCATCCTCAAGGCGATCGGCATTCCAACCAGCATGTTCACCGTGATCTTCGCTCTGGCGCGTACTGTGGGCTGGATTTCGCACTGGAAAGAAATGCTCTCCAGCCCGTACAAGATTGGCCGTCCGCGCCAGTTGTACACTGGCTACGAGTCGCGTGATATCACCAAGCTGGAAGACCGCAAATAAGGCTTGTCTTGCGATAACGTCTTGAAGTTGTATCGGGAACGGCCTCTTATATAGAGGCCGTTTTTGTTTGTCTGGTCGCAGCGGCCTGTGGGCCGACTGGGTTTTGGGGTTTTGGGTGTATATCCGTTGCTGCGGTAACGGCCTCCTATGGTTCCGCCCTTACGGCGGGTCACTTTTGACAAACGCCTCAAAAGTAACCAAAAAGTCTTGCCCCGGCGTACGGCACTTCGCTGAGGCTCAGTGTTCCCTCGCTACGGTGTCCATCCGGGGGCATCGCCTCCGGTTTGCTTCGCTGCACCTCCTCTCGATGTATGCGGCTTCGCCGCATGGCGCTGCGCGCCTAACCCCCCGGGTGAACACCTTCGCTCGGCCTGCCGAAGGGGCAAAAGATCAAAAGCCAAAGCCAGATCAAAAACCAGATCAAGAGCCCCTCACCCTAGCCCTCTCCCGGAGGGAGAGGGGACTGATCGCGGTGTTTGGGAGAGTTACGCCGACGTGAAACACCCAGTCGAACTCAGGTTCTGAAAGGCTCAAAAATCGGCTCCCTCTCCCTTGGGAGAGGGCTGGGGTGAGGGGTAGATCCAACACAGAACACAAGCCGACCGCATGCTTTTCCACCACTCAACACAATGAGCGTTAGCTCGAGTACCGCTTTTGATCTGAGGGCCCGTCGGCAGGCTGAGTGGAGGGATTGATCCGGGGGTGGGAGCGCAGCGACCGTTTGGCGCAGCCAAACACAGCGAGAGGAGGTGCAGCGAAGCAAACCGTAGGCGCTGCCCCCCGGATGAATCCCGGAGCGAAGGAACCCGAGCCTAAGCGAGGGCCGAACGTCAGGGCACAGACCTTTTGGTTACTTTTGGGGCGTTTGCCAAAAGTGACCCGCCGTAAGGGCGGAACCATAGGAGGCCGTGACCGCAGCAACGGATATGCACACAATTCCAGCCCGATAACCGCCCACAAAAAAAATGCCCCGATCTCTCAACCAGGGCATTTCACTCAAACCACGTAACCAGAACTTAGTGCGAAACCGCCCCGCTCGCCCCAAGGCCAGTCTGCGAACGCACAAACTGCGGGAAGAACAGCGCACGCTCGTTCTCGGCCGCCGCCGACTTGTCGGTAATCGAGAAGAACCAGATCCCGATGAACGCGATCACCATTGAGAACAACGCCGGATACTCGTACGGGAAGATCGCCTTCTCATGATGCAGAATCTGCACCCAGATGGTCGGGCCAAGGATCATCAGCCCCACCGCACTCACCAGCCCCAGCCAGCCACCGACCATCGCGCCGCGGGTGGTCAGTTTCTTCCAGTACATCGAAAGCAACAGCACCGGGAAGTTGCAGCTCGCCGCGATGGAGAACGCCAGGCCGACCATGAACGCGATGTTCTGGCTCTCGAACAGGATACCCAGACCGATCGCCAGCACGCCCAGGGCGATGGTGGTGATCTTCGACACGCGAATCTCATCCTTGTCGTTGGCCTTGCCCTTCTTGATCACGCTGGCATACAGGTCGTGCGACACCGCCGAAGCACCGGCTAGGGTCAGACCCGCCACCACCGCCAGAATGGTCGCGAACGCCACCGCCGAGATGAAGCCGAGGAAGATGCTGCCACCCACCGCGTCAGCCAGGTGCACCGCCGCCATGTTGTTGCCGCCGAGCAGAGCGCCCGCCGCATCCTTGAAGGCCGGGTTGGTGCTGACCAGCAGGATCGCGCCGAAGCCGATGATGAAGGTCAGAATGTAGAAGTAACCAATGAAGCCGGTGGCGTACAGCACACTCTTGCGCGCTTCTTTCGCATCACTCACGGTAAAGAAACGCATCAGGATGTGCGGCAGGCCGGCAGTACCGAACATCAATGCCAGACCCAGGGAGAACGCCGAAATCGGATCTTTCACCAAACCGCCCGGGCTCATGATCGCTTCACCTTTCGGGTGAACCTTGATCGCCTCGGAGAACAGCATGTTGAAGTCGAAGTTGACGTGCTTCATCACCATCAGCGCCATGAACGAGGCACCGGACAGCAACAGCACCGCCTTGATGATCTGCACCCAGGTGGTCGCCAGCATGCCGCCGAACAGCACGTACATGCACATCAGGATACCGACCAGAATCACCGCGACGTAGTAGTCGAGACCGAACAGCAGCTGGATCAGCTTGCCGGCACCAACCATTTGCGCGATCAGGTAGAACGCCACCACTACCAGCGAACCGCAGGCAGACAGGGTGCGGATCTGGGTTTGCCCGAGGCGGTAGGACGCCACGTCGGCAAAGGTGTATTTACCCAGGTTACGCAGGCGCTCGGCGATCAGGAACAGAATGATCGGCCAGCCCACCAGGAAGCCGATCGAGTAGATCAGGCCGTCGTAGCCGGAGGTGAACACCAGCGCGGAAATCCCCAGGAAGGACGCCGCCGACATGTAGTCACCGGCAATCGCCAGACCGTTCTGGAACCCGGTGATCTTGCCGCCCGCTGCATAGTAGTCGGCGGCCGACTTGTTGCGCTTGGACGCCCAGTAGGTGATGCACAAGGTGGCGCCGACGAACACCACGAACATGGCGATCGCGGAAACGTTGAGCGGTTGTTTGTGGACTTCGCCGGTCAAGGCGTCAGCGGCCCAGACGGCTGGCGCGAACGCTGCGATGCTCAAAAGAGCCAGTAGACGCCGGATCATTGCTGAGCCTCCTTGAGAATCGCATTGTTCAGGTCGTCAAACTCGCCGTTGGCGCGCCGTACGTAGATCGCGGTCAGGATGAAGGCCGAGACAATCAGGCCGACACCAATCGGAATACCCCAGGTAATCGACGACCCGGGGCTGAGTTTCGCCCCGAGCACTTGCGGCCCGTATGCGATCAGCAGGATGAATCCGGAGTACAGCCCGAGCATGATCGCCGAGAGTATCCAGGCGAATTTTTCTCTTTTTCGCACCAGCTCCTTGAAGCGCGGGCTGTTTTGAATCGAGAGGTAAATGCTGTCGTTCATTGTTTTTATCCTCGCAGCACAGATTATTGTTGGAACGTATCCACTGTATGCGGCTGCGGAACGGGTTCCAGACGACCTTAGTATTAGAACGACATGACGTTTTCGCCAATTTTCGGACGCTAATTAGCCGAAAGAATTGGAAAGAGGCTTTGAGACAGCCGTAAACCCTGCAAGACGGGACTTGTCGCTGGAAACAAATGTGGGAGCGAGCTTGCTCGCGAAGGCGTCGTGTCAGCCAACATTTCTGTCAACTGTTACACCGCTTTCGCGAGCAAGCTCGCTCCCACAGGGGTCAGGCGTTGTTGGTACTTTTATTTGGTCCAGTCAGCCACGCGATCCGGGTGCTTGGCGACCCAATCCTTGGCCGCCGCTTCAGGCTTGGCGCCGTCCTGGATGGCCAGCATGACTTCGCCGATCTCGTCTTTCGACGCCCACTGGAAGTTTTTCAGGAACTTGGCGACTTCCGGAGCCTTGGTCGCGAGCTCTTTGCTGCCGATGCTGTTCACGGTTTCAGCCGCGCCATACACGCCTTTCGGGTCGTCGAGGAAGCGCAGTTTCCACTTGGCGAACATCCAGTGCGGCACCCAACCGGTGACGGCAATCGATTCGTTCTTCTTCTCCGCACGGGTCAGCTCGGCAATCATGCCGGCGCCGGAACTGGCCTTGAGCGTATATTTGTCCAGGCCGTAATCCTTGATCGCCTGATCGGTTTTGAGCATCACGCCTGAACCGGCGTCGATGCCGACGATGCGGTTCTTGAAGGAGTCATCGGTCTTGAGGTCTTCGATCGATTTCGCCTTGACGTACTCCGGCACGATCAGGCCGATTTTCGCGTCCTTGAAGTTCGGGCCGTAATCGACGACCAGATCCTTGTTCTTCGTCCAGTACTCGCCGTGGGTCACCGGCAGCCATGCCGAGAGCATCGCGTCGAGTTTGCCGGTGGCCACGCCCTGCCACATGATCCCGGTGGCGACGGCTTGCAGCTTCACGTCGTAGCCGAGTTTCTGCTTGATCACCTCGGCCGCTACGTGAGTGGTCGCGACGCTGTCGGACCAGCCGTCAACGTAACCGATGTTCAGGGTCTGTTTTTCAGCGCTGGCGAATGTGGAACTCATCGCAAGTACCAGAGCGGCACCTGCGCCTAAAAGTCGTCGCATCTTCATCGTTTACTTCCCCGAAATGCTGCGCCCGACGGATGCCGGGCATCGTCAACGTATTGTTATGGTGCACAGCGCCCCCATCACGCCTGACCGCAAACTCGCTCGAATGCCAGTGGAGTACTGACGCTTTCGATCATCGGCCTGACGCCCGCAGCGACCTGCTCTGTCAGCGACCTCAATACAGCGAGAAACGACATCAGAAGGCCATTAATCGCCTCTGAATAATTGGCGCCAGACAATCCGCCCGAACTTTGCATGTGCAAATCATGCAGGCCACCAACCCGCGGATAAATGCAGGTAACATGCGTCGCTTTGCAGCCACTCGGCCTGACCATGTCCGCGACTTCCCGCTTCCCGTTTGTTCCTTATCTCTTCGCCTGCCTGCTCGGCCTGTTTGCCCTTGGCGGCTTCTGGTACGGCCTCGGCAAACCGGTGATCCTGCCGGACGCCGCGACCCCGACGCACAAGTTGCAATGCGCCTCCTACACGCCATTCGACAAGGACCAGTCGCCGTTCGACGTGCCGTTCAAGCTGCGCCCGGAGCGCATGGACGCCGACCTCGCCCTGCTGGCGACGCGCTTCGAATGCATCCGCACCTACTCGATGACCGGCCTCGAAGCCCTGCCGCAACTGGCGCGCAAGCACGGTCTGAAGTTGATGATCGGCGCCTGGGTCAACAGCAACCCGGCGGACACCGAGAAAGAAGTCGACCTGCTGATTGCTTCGGCCAACGCCAACCCGGATGTGGTCAGCGCGGTGATCGTCGGCAACGAAGCGCTGCTGCGCAAGGAAGTCACCGGCGCGCAACTGGCCAGACTGATCAACAAGGTCAAAAGCCAGGTCAAGCAACCCGTCACCTATGCCGATGTCTGGGAGTTCTGGCTCAAGCACCCGGAAATTGCGCCGGCAGTTGACTTCCTGACCATTCACTTGCTGCCGTACTGGGAAGATGATCCGTCGAACATCGACGTCGCCCTGCAACATGTGGCGGATGTGCGTCAGGTGTTCGGCAACAAGTTCGCGCCCAAGGACGTGATGATCGGCGAGACCGGCTGGCCCAGCGAAGGTCGCCAGCGCGAGACCGCCCTGCCGAGCCGGGTCAACGAGGCCAAGTTCATTCGTGGCTTTGTCGCGATGGCCGAGAAGGAAGGCTGGCATTACAACCTGATCGAGGCGTTCGACCAGCCATGGAAACGTGGCAGCGAAGGTGCGGTGGGCGGCTATTGGGGCCTGTTTGATGCCGACCGCCAGGACAAGGGCGTGCTCGCCGGACCGGTGACCAACGTGCCGTACTGGAAGGAATGGCTGGGCGTCGGCGGGCTGATTTTCCTCGGCACGCTGCTACTCGGCGGCCGGGTTCGCACCACGCAATCGGCGTTGGTTCTGCCCCTGCTTGCGGCAGTTGCAGCCTGCTCTATCGGCGCCTGGGGCGATCTGGCGCGAGTGACCACGCGGTTTGCCAGCGAATGGCTGTGGGTCGGCTTGCTGACAGCGTTGAATCTGTTGGTGCTGGCGCATGCCGCGCTGACCTTGAGCAACCGTCAGGGTTGGCGTGAACGGGCGTTCCATCTGCTGGAACGGCGTGCTGGATGGCTGGTTGCCGTGGCCGGCTTTGCGGCGGCGGTGATGATGCTGGAGATGGTGTTCGACGCGCGTTATCGCAGTTTCGCCAGCATGGCGTTCATCCTGCCGGCGCTGGTTTTCGTGTGCCGTCCGGTCAGCGTGCCACGCCGGGAAATCGCCCTGCTGACCTTTATCATCGGCGCCGGCATTGCGCCGCAGCTGTATGAAGAAGGATTGTTGAATCAGCAGGCGTGGGGCTGGGCGCTGGTCAGTGGTTTGATGGTGGCGGCACTTTGGCGCTGCCTGCGGGTTCGCAAAGGCTGATCTCCCGAGGCCAGTCTGGCCCGTTCGCGAGCAAGCCCGCTCCCACATTTAATCGGGTTCCTCCAGTTGGAATGCAATCGAATGTGGGAGCGGGCTTGCTCGCGAAGGCTGACTCTTAGGCGCTACGGGATTCCCGGACCAACCGCAACCCGGCAATCACCAGCGCAAACACCGCCAGCGTCGTGTTGTACAACGCCAGCGCCGGCAACCCGAACACCAGCGCCAGCACCGCCAGCCACCACCCTGCCCGCCCGGGCAACACAAAACCCAGCAGCGCCGCACCCAGCGCGGTCCAGCCCAACACCTTGAAGTGGATCATCAGCCCCAGGTTCGAACGCACCGAGCATTCCCAACGGCTCGCTTCATCGACGCAGATGCCAACCCACTGTCCGTCCTCCATGAAGCCATAACGCGCGCCATAACTGGCGGCCAGCCACAGCGGCAACAGCACGAGCAACAGAATCACGGGCAAGCGGCGGGACATGAATCTCTCCAATCAACGAAATCGGCGGCCAGCTTAATCTGCCCGCACGCATTGGCAAGCACTAACAACTGTTAACTGGTCATCCGCGCCTTGCAAAGTGTATCGTCCAGCTACTATTACTCCGAATTCTGCCTGTTTGGTGCCGAGGCATGGCACTTTGGCGCAAGCCCGGTGGTCATAGCCTGCGAACTTCATTCGGCACCTTCCTTTAAGGGATCCAGTCATGCTCCGTTCCTTGCGCTTCGCCGCGCTGTTCAGCGGCCTTATTCTGAGTGCGTCCGCACTGGCGGTGGATATCGATGCCGCCAGTTATGGCTATCCCCTGACCAACCCGTTCGAGGCGACCATCGCCACCACGCCACCGGACCTGCGCCCGGAGTTGCCGTCGAACGACGAGATCAATCAGTCCGACCACAGCATCACCCTGCGCCCGGAACGGGCCTTCATCCTCCCGGACAATTTCTGGGCGGTGAAAAAACTCACCTACCGCATCGCCGAGCAGGACAAACCGGCGCCGCTGATCTTCCTGATCGCCGGCACCGGTGCGCGCTATGACAGCACGCTCAACGAATACCTGAAGAAGCTCTACTACAAGGCCGGCTACCACGTTGTGCAGTTGTCGTCGCCCACCAGCTTCGACTTCATCAGCGCCGCTTCACGCTTCGCCACCCCGGGCATCACCAAGGAAGACGCCGAAGACATGTACCGGGTGATGCAGGCCGTGCGTGCGCAGCATCCGAAACTGCCGGTCACCGAGTACTACCTCAGCGGCTACAGCCTCGGCGCGCTGGATGCCGCGTTCGTCGCGCATCTGGACGAGACCCGACGCAGCTTCAACTTCAAGAAAGTCCTGCTGCTCAACCCGCCGGTCAACCTCTACACCTCGATCAGCAACCTCGACAAGCTGGTACAGACCGAGGTGAAGGGCATCAACAACAGCACCACCTTCTATGAACTGGTGCTGAACAAGCTGACCCGCTACTTCCAGCAGAAAGGCTACATCGACCTCAATGACGCCCTGCTCTACGACTTCCAGCAGTCGAAGCAGCACCTGACCAACGAACAGATGGCGATGCTGATTGGCACTTCGTTCCGTTTCTCGGCGGCCGACATTGCCTTCACCTCCGACCTGATCAACCGTCGTGGCCTGATCACCCCGCCGAAATTCCCGATCACCGAAGGCACCAGCCTCACGCCGTTCCTCAAGCGCGCGCTGCAATGCGACTTCGACTGCTACCTGACCGAACAAGTGATCCCGATGTGGCGCGCGCGCACTGACGGCGGCAGCCTGCTGCAACTGATCGATCAGGTCAGCCTGTACGCACTCAAGGATTACCTGCACGACAGCCCGAAAATCGCCGTCATGCACAATGCTGATGACGTGATCCTCGGCCCTGGCGACCTCGGTTTCCTGCGCAAGACCTTTGGCGATCGCCTGACCGTTTACCCACTGGGCGGCCATTGCGGCAACCTTAACTACCGCGTCAACAGCGACGCCATGCTGGAGTTTTTCCGTGGCTAAATATCTCCTGCTGATTGCAGCGCTCCTCAGTGCAGGCGTGGCCCAGGCCGACAACAGCAAAGCCAACGCGCCGGTGGTGGTCGACAGCGATGGCTTCAAGGAGCCGCTGTCCAAACTCAAGTTCAACCCGGGTCTGGACCAGCGTGAGTTCGAGCGCTCGACGCTCAACGCACTCAACGTCTATGACCCGCTGGAGTCGTGGAACCGCCGCGTCTACCACTTCAACTACCGCTTCGACCAATGGGTGTTCCTGCCGGTGGTCGACGGCTATCGCTACGTGACGCCAAGCTTCCTGCGCACCGGGGTGAGCAACTTCTTCAACAACCTTGGCGACGTGCCGAACCTGGTCAACAGCCTGCTGCAGTTCAAGGGCAAGCGCTCGATGGAAACCACCGCGCGCCTGTTGCTCAACACCACTATCGGCATTGCCGGTCTGTGGGACCCGGCCACTGCCATGGGCCTGCCGCGCCAGAGCGAAGACTTCGGTCAGACCCTGGGCTTCTACGGCGTACCGGGCGGTGCCTACTTCGTGTTGCCGATCCTCGGCCCGTCGAACATTCGCGACACCGCCGGCCTCGCCGTGGACTACACCGCCGAATCGGCAATCAACTACCTGAATGTGTCGGAAGTCAGCTCCAACCACCCGGAAATCTGGTCCCTGCGCGCGGTCGACAAGCGCTACCAGACCAACTTCCGCTACGGCCAGATGAACTCGCCGTTCGAGTACGAGAAAGTGCGTTACGTCTACACCGAGTCGCGCAAGTTGCAGATTGCCGAGTAACCTCAGCGACAACAAAAAAGGGCCATTCGATGCGAGTCGAATGGCCCTTTTTCATGGCACAACCTGGATCAAACTGTGGGAGCGGGCTTGCTCGCGAATGCGGTGAATCAGCCAGCATATTCTTCGACTGACACACCGCATTCGCGAGCAAGCCCGCTCCCACAGGAGTGATGTGTTTATCCTTTGATCGCGCGCCAGATCTTGCCGACCACCGAAACCACCGCCAGCACTGCCGCGCCCGCGATGATCCCCGCCACGCCATTGAGCAGCACAGGGACTGCGAACCCGGCGCTACCGGCCGCCACACCGACACTTTCAATCCAGTGATGCAGCACAGGAACGCCGTGGGTAAGGATGCCGCCACCGACGAGGAACATCGCCGCCGTGCCGATCACCGACAGGCCTTTCATCATGTACGGGGCGGCGCGCAGGATTGCATTGCCGATGTTTTTTGCTGCCGCACCCGATTTCTGGGTCAGCCACAGGCCTAGATCGTCGAGTTTGACGATGCCGGCCACCAGGCCATAAACCCCCACGGTCATGACGATGGCGATGCCCGACATGACGATCACTTGCTGGGTCAGCGAAGCGTCGGCCACGGTGCCAAGTGTGATGGCGATGATTTCCGCCGAGAGGATGAAGTCAGTGCGGATCGCGCCTTTGATCTTGTCCTTCTCGTAAGCCACCAGATCGGTGGTCGGCTCGGCCACCGCCGCGCTCAATTGCGCGTGGTCGGCATCATCTTCGGCCTTGCTGTGCAGGAACTTGTGCGCGAGCTTCTCGAAACCTTCGAAACACAGGTACGCGCCGCCGACCATCAACAGCGGCGTCACCAGCCACGGCACGAACGCACTGATCGCCAGGGCCGAGGGCACCAGGATCAGCTTGTTGAGAAACGAGCCCTTGGCGACCGCCCAGACCACCGGAATTTCCCGCTCGGCGCGCACGCCGGAGACTTGCTGGGCATTGAGCGCCAAGTCATCGCCGAGTACGCCGGCGGTCTTCTTCGCGGCCATTTTGCTCATCAACGCCACATCATCCAGAACGGTGGCAATATCGTCGATCAGCACCAGCAAACTGCTTCCTGCCATGAATCTTGTTTCCTTATGTGAATAATGCCGCGCAGCATACCGCGACTGCGGGCCACACGGGGCATTCTTGAGCCATGCGCGAGGCCGGTGCTACCATGCGCAACCGCCAGAACAGGCAAGGAACCACCGGGTTTATGAGCACAATCCGCGAGCGCAACAAAGAACTGATCCTGCGTGCCGCCAGTGAGGAATTTGCCGACAAGGGCTTCGCTGCGACCAAAACCAGCGACATCGCCGCCAAGGCAGGATTGCCCAAGCCCAACGTTTATTACTACTTCAAATCCAAGGAAAACCTCTACCGCGAGGTCCTGGAAAGCATCATCGTGCCGATCCTGCAGGCTTCGACCCCGTTCAACCCGGACGGCGTACCGAGCGAAGTGCTCAGCGGCTACATCCGCTCGAAGATCCGCATCTCCCGCGACCTGCCCTTCGCCTCCAAAGTGTTCGCCAGCGAAATCATGCACGGCGCCCCGCACCTGAGCGCCGACCTGGTCGAGCAGCTCAACAGCCAGGCCAAGCACAACATCGACTGCATCCAGAGCTGGATCGACCGCGGCCAGATCGCCCCGATCGACCCCAACCACCTGATGTTCAGCATCTGGGCCGCGACCCAGACCTACGCCGACTTCGACTGGCAGATCTCTGCTGTAACCGGCAAGGACAAGCTGGACGAGGCGGATTATGAAGCGGCGGCGCAAACGATTATCCGGTTGGTGTTGAAGGGGTGTGAGCCGGACTGATAGACCGCGGTGACTGCTTCGCGAGCAAGCTCGCTCCCACAGGGAAACGCATTCCAAATGTAGGAGTGAGCCTGCTCGCGATCGAGGCGACACGGTTTCGGCTCAAACCCAAATCGCATCCCACAGCGGATAGTCTCCAAGCCTCTCCACCAGTCCAGCCCGCAATGGGTTGGCGACGACATACCTTGCCATCTTCACTAAATCCTCCTCCCGCCGCAGTGCCCGGTCATGAAACCCTCTTTGCCAGAGGCCAACATTTCTACCGGTAGCCTGATTCACCGCTTTGGTACTTAGCGACTTGGTCTTTTGCATCAGTTCGCTCAAAGACCCGCTCTGCAATTCGATTAACCAATGAAAATGATCTGGCATTACCACCCACGCCAGTGAGTTCGCCAAGCCGAGATCTTGTGCACGCCGAAATTGATGAACCACCAATCGGCCCAAAGCAAAATCGGCAAAGATCGGTTTGCGATCAAGAGTGTTGGTCGTCAGTAGGTAGATTCGATTGGGCTCGGCATAGCGACCGGCTCGCAATCGGTGTGCAGCGGGTAGATCAGGCATTCCTTTGCCTCCCATGATCAGCTCATGAGAAGACTAGTTCTGCGTGCTCAAGTTGATGGTACAGACTCTTGGCTGGATGTTTCTGGGAGAGAGCTATCGCGAGCAGGCTCACTCCTACAGGGGTTTGTGGTGTTCAGACATTTTGTGTCCAACCAGGATCCCTTGTAGGAGTGAGCCTGCTCGCGATAGCGGTTAATCAATCAACGCAGATTCAAGCAGCCACCCCCGCATCCGCCCTCAAATCCAGCGCCTCTACCGCTTTGATCGCCACCTGCTCATCAATATCCGACAGATCGCCGCTAATCCCAATCGCCCCCAGCACATTCCCCGCCTGATCACGGATCAACACCCCGCCCGGGGCCGGGACGACACTGCCCTGGCCCATGCTGTTGAGTGCGGCGATGAAGGCCGGGCGTTGTTGGGCGTCCAGCGCCAGCAGGCGTGAGCCCTTGCCCAGGGCGATGGCGCCCCAGGCTTTGCCGATGGCGATGTTCGGGCGCAGCAGGCTGGCGCCGTCTTCGCGTTGCAGGGTGATCAGGTGGCCGCCGGTATCGAGTACCGCGATGGTCAGCGGCGCGGCGTTGATCCCGCGCCCGGTGCTGATGGCTTCGTTGACCAGGTTGACTGCGACTTTCAAGGTTAAAGCGCTCATGGTGCCGTCCTCATTTTGTTATTGGGAAAGTCGTGGGGCTGCGCTCAAGTGCCGCAGACCGATGCCACAAATAGAACACAATGAATTATTTTTTTGTATACAATAATTCTCGAAAGGCGCCACATGCGACGAAAAGCCACAGCAAAACCGGCTTCCGACAAATGAAACAGACGCTTGAGAAAATGGATTGACCTGCGCCGTCCGCCGTGAATACACTCTGCGCAAAGCCACTTGTATACAATTACAAAACGTAAAGAGGCACAAAACCATGAGCAAAATGAGAGCAATCGAAGCCGCCGTTCTGGTGATGCGCCGTGAAGGGGTTGATACCGCTTTTGGCATTCCGGGTGCTGCGATCAACCCGCTGTACTCCGCCCTGCAAAAAGTCGGTGGCATCGATCACGTCCTCGCTCGTCACGTCGAAGGCGCGTCACACATGGCCGAGGGTTACACCCGCACCAAGGCCGGCAACATCGGCGTGTGCATCGGTACGTCCGGCCCGGCCGGTACCGACATGGTCACCGGGCTCTACAGCGCCTCGGCCGACTCGATTCCGATCCTCTGCATCACCGGCCAGGCACCCCGCGCCCGTATGCACAAGGAAGACTTCCAGGCAGTCGACATCACCAGCATCGTCAAGCCCGTCACCAAGTGGGCGACCACGGTTCTGGAGCCGGGCCAGGTGCCTTACGCATTCCAGAAAGCCTTTTACGAAATGCGTTCCGGCCGTCCAGGCCCGGTGCTGATCGACCTGCCGTTCGACGTGCAGATGGCTGAAATCGAATTCGACATCGACGCCTACCAGCCATTGCCGCTGGCCAAGCCAACCGCGACCCGCATTCAGGTCGAGAAGGCTCTGGCCCTGCTTGATCAAGCCGAGCGTCCATTGCTGGTGGCCGGTGGCGGCATCATCAACGCCGACGCCAGCGATCTGCTGGTGGAGTTCGCCGAGCTGACCGGTATTCCGGTGATCCCGACCCTGATGGGCTGGGGCACCATTCCCGATGATCACCCGCTGATGGTCGGCATGGTCGGTCTGCAGACCTCGCACCGTTACGGCAACGCCACGTTGCTGAAATCCGACGTAGTGCTGGGCATCGGTAACCGTTGGGCCAACCGTCACACCGGTTCGGTCGACGTCTACACCGAAGGCCGCAAGTTCATTCACGTTGACATCGAAGGCACGCAGATCGGCCGCGTGTTCACTCCGGATCTGGGCATCGTCTCCGACGCCGCTGCCGCGCTGACCGTGTTCATCGAAGTCGCCCGTGAATGGCAAGCCGCCGGCAAGCTGAAAAACCGTAGCGCCTGGCTGCAGGATTGCCAGCAACGCAAAGCCAGCCTGCACCGCAAGACTCACTTCGACAACGTGCCGGTCAAGCCGCAACGCGTTTACGAAGAAATGAACCAGGTGTTCGGCAAGGACACCTGCTACGTCAGCACCATTGGTCTGTCGCAGATTGCCGGCGCGCAGTTCCTGCACGTCTACAAGCCGCGTCACTGGATCAACTGCGGTCAGGCCGGCCCGTTGGGCTGGACCATTCCGGCAGCGCTGGGCGTGGTCAAGGCCGATCCGAGCCGGAAAGTCGTGGCCCTGTCGGGGGACTATGACTTCCAGTTCATGATCGAGGAGCTGGCGGTCGGCGCTCAGTTCAAACTGCCTTACATCCACGTCGTGGTGAACAACTCGTACCTGGGGCTGATCCGTCAGGCCCAGCGCGGGTTCGAAATGGACTACTGCGTGCAGCTGTCCTTCGATAACCTGAACGCGCCGGAACTCAACGGTTACGGTGTCGACCACATCGCAGTCGCCGAAGGCCTCGGCTGTAAAGCCCTGCGGGTGTTCGAACCATCGGAAATCGCCCCTGCCCTGCGCAAGGCCGAACAGATGATCGAAGAGTTCAAGGTACCGGTGATTGTCGAGATCATCCTGGAGCGTGTGACCAACATCTCCATGGGCACCGAGATCAACGCCGTCAACGAATTCGAAGACCTGGCACTGGTCGGCAACGACGCGCCAACGGCGATTTCGTTGCTCGACTGAACGTAACTGGCTCCCTCTCCCTCCGGGAGAGGGCTGGGGTGAGGGAGCGATTTTGTGTCGTTCGGGGAATTTGGGGCCAACCCTGATTCCCCCCTCACCCTAACCCTCTCCCCCTGGAGAGGGGACTGATTGGGTTTAGTCTGACCACCCGCGTCAAAACCGTTTTAGGAGACCACCATGCCGCGTTTCGCTGCCAACCTGTCCATGCTGTTCACCGAACAGGATTTCCTTGCCCGTTTCGACGCCGCCGCCAAGGCCGGTTTCAGTGGCGTGGAATACCTGTTCCCGTACGACTTCAGCTCCGCCGAAATCAAGGCAAAGCTCGATGCCAACGGTCTGACCCAAGTGCTGTTCAACCTGCCGGCCGGTGACTGGGCCAAGGGCGAGCGCGGTATCGCGTGTCTGCCGGATCGCGTTGAAGAGTTCCGCGCCGGGGTCGATCTGGCGATTGCCTACGCGCAAGTGCTGGGCAACACCCAGGTCAACTGCCTGGCCGGTATTCGTCCGCAAGGCGTGGACGATGCCACCGTGGAAAAAACCTTCGTCGCCAACCTCAAATATGCAGCCGACAAGCTGCAGGCGGCGGGTATCAAACTGGTGATGGAAGCGATCAACACCCGCGACATCCCGGGTTTCTACCTGAACAACACGGCGCAAGCCCTGTCGATTCGCGAGCAGGTCGGCAGCGCCAATCTGTTCCTGCAATACGACATCTATCACATGCAAATCATGGAAGGCGATCTGGCCCGCACCCTGCAATCGCACCTGGGCGAGATCAACCACGTGCAGCTCGCGGACAACCCGGGGCGCAACGAGCCGGGCACCGGTGAGATCAACTACCGCTTCCTGTTCGAACACCTGGATCGCATCGGTTATCAGGGTTGGGTTGGCTGCGAATACAAGCCGCTGACCACCACCGAGGCCGGTCTCGGCTGGCTCAAGAGCCACAACGCAATTTAAGAGCACTGCAAAACCCTTGTGGGAGCGGGCTTGCTCGCGAATGCGGTGGTTCAGTCAACACGGATATTGAATGTTCCACCGCATTCGCGAGCAAGCCCGCTCCCACCCAAGGCAACACCCCCTATTTCGCTTGAGCAAGACAAAAACAAGAGGATTTTCTCATGGCTAAAATCGGATTTATCGGCACCGGCATCATGGGCCACCCAATGGCTTCGAACCTGCAGAAAGCCGGTCACAGCCTGTTCCTGTCGGCGCACCACGACGCCGCTCCAGCCGACCTGGTGGCCGCTGGCGCGGTCGCCCTGGCCAACCCGCGCGAAGTGGCGCAGGAAGCTGAATTCATCATCGTCATGGTCCCGGACACCCCACAGGTCGACGACGTGCTGTTCCGCGCCGACGGCGTTGCTGCCGGCATCGGCAAAGGCAAAGTCGTGATCGACATGAGCTCGATCTCGCCGACCGCCACCAAGGCCTTCGCCAAGAAGATCAACGAGAAAGGCGCGCAATACCTCGACGCCCCGGTATCCGGTGGTGAAGTCGGCGCCAAGGCTGCGACCCTGAGCATCATGGTCGGTGGCGACGCCGATGCCTTCGAACGCGCCCTGCCGCTGTTCCAGGCCATGGGCAAGAACATCACCCTAGTCGGCGGCAATGGTGACGGTCAGACCGCCAAAGTGGCCAACCAGATCATCGTCGCGCTGAACATCCAGGCCGTGGCTGAAGCGCTGCTGTTCGCCTCGAAAAACGGCGCCGATCCAGCCAAGGTGCGTGAAGCGCTGATGGGCGGTTTCGCTTCGTCGAAGATCCTCGAAGTGCACGGCGAGCGCATGATCAAAGGCACCTTCGATCCGGGCTTCCGTATCAGCCTGCACCAGAAGGACCTGAACCTGGCCCTGCAAGGCGCCAAGGAGCTGAACATCAATCTGCCGAACACCGCCAACGCCCAGCAAGTGTTCAGCACCTGCGCGGCCATCGGTGGCAGCAACTGGGACCACTCGGCGCTGATCAAGGGTCTGGAACACATGGCCAACTTCTCGATTCGCGACAAAAAATAAAGCCTTTGCCCCACTTTCCATGTGGGAGCGGGCTTGCTCGCGAAGAGGGCGTTTCAGTCGACATGGAGATTGACTGACCCACCGCCTTCGCGAGCAAGCCCGCTCCCACAATGGATCCGAGTTGCCCTTTCGAATAACAAGAATTCCGGGAGCCCGCCATGTCGGTCGATCCGCAACAACTGCTGCGCGAGCTGTTTGCCACAGCCATCGACGCGGCCCATCCGAACCAAGTCCTCGAAGCCCATCTGCCTGCCGATCGCACGGGTCGGGTGATCGTCATCGGTGCCGGCAAAGCCGCAGCTGCCATGGCGCAGGTGGTCGAGCGCTGCTGGCAGGGTGAAGTATCCGGTCTGGTGGTGACCCGTTACGGTCACGGCGCTCCGTGCGAAAAAATCGAAGTGGTCGAAGCCGCGCATCCGGTACCGGACGCTGCCGGTCTGGCCGTGGCCAAACGCGTGCTGGAACTGGTCAGCAATCTGACTGAAGACGACCGCGTGATCTTCCTGCTCTCCGGCGGCGGTTCTGCCCTGCTCGCGCTGCCAGCCGAAGGCATCACCCTGGCCGACAAGCAGTCGATCAACAAAGCCCTGCTCAAATCCGGCGCGACCATCGGCGAGATGAACTGCGTGCGCAAGCACCTCTCGGCGATCAAGGGCGGCCGCCTCGGCAAGGCTTGCTGGCCTGCCACCGTCTACACCTACGCAATTTCCGATGTACCGGGCGACCTCGCCACGGTGATCGCTTCCGGCCCGACCGTGGCCGACCCGAGCACTTCGGCCGAAGCGCTGGCGATCCTCAAGCGCTACAACATTGAAGTCCCGGCGACGGTGCGCAACTGGCTGCAAAGCCCGGAATCGGAAACGGTCAAACCCGGTGATCCGAGCCTCGCTCGCAGCCATTTCCAGTTGATCGCCCGCCCGCAGCAATCGCTGGATGCAGCGGCAGTGAAATGCCGCCAGGCCGGTTTCAGCACGCTGATCCTTGGCGACCTCGAAGGTGAATCCCGCGAAGTGGCGAAGGTCCACGCCGGCATCGCCCGGCAGATCATCAATCACGGGCAGCCACTGGCAGCGCCGTGCGTGATTCTGTCCGGCGGCGAAACTACCGTGACCGTGCGCGGCAATGGCCGTGGCGGACGCAACGCCGAATTTCTCCTGAGCCTGACCGACAGCCTCAAGGGCCAGCCCGGCGTTTATGCGCTGGCCGGTGACACCGACGGCATCGACGGCTCGGAAGACAACGCCGGCGCGATCATGACCCCGGACAGCTACGCCCGCGCCGCCGCTCTGGGCCTGAGCGCCAGCGACGAGCTGGATAACAACAACGGTTACGGCTACTTCGAGGCGCTCGATGCGCTGATCGTCACCGAGCCGACCCGCACCAACGTCAACGACTTCCGCGCCATCCTGATCCTTGAGAACTGCAAATCATGACGCCTGATAAAAAGGTCAAAATCCTCGCCACCCTCGGGCCTGCCGTCGATGGCATCGAAGACATCCGTGAACTGGTCGAGGCCGGGGTCAACATCTTCCGCCTGAACTTCAGTCACGGCGATCACGCCGACCACGCCAAGCGCTATCAGTGGATCCGCGAAGTCGAGCGCCAGCTCAACTATCCGCTGGGCATTCTGATGGATTTGCAGGGGCCGAAACTGCGCGTCGGCAAGTTCGCCGACGGCAAGGTACAGCTGCATCGTGGTCAGGCGTTCCGCCTCGATCTGGACGCTACGCCGGGCGATGAACGCCGGGTGAACCTGCCGCACCGGGAGATTATCGCCGCGCTGGAAGCCGGCATGGATCTGCTGCTGGATGACGGCAAACTGCGCCTGCGCGTGGTCAGCAAATACTCCGACGCGATCGACACCACCGTGCTCAACGGTGGCGAACTGTCGGACCGCAAAGGCGTGAACGTGCCGCAGGCGGTGCTCGATTTGAGCCCGCTGACCGCCAAGGATCGCCGCGATCTGAGCTTCGGTCTGGAGCTGGGTGTGGACTGGGTGGCGCTGTCGTTCGTGCAACGTCCGCAAGACATTCTCGAGGCCCGCGAACTGATCGGCGACAAGGCGTTCCTGATGGCGAAAATCGAGAAGCCGTCAGCAGTTGAACAACTGCGCGAAATCGCCGAACTGAGCGACGCGATCATGGTGGCGCGCGGTGACCTCGGTGTCGAAGTGCCGGCGGAAAGCGTGCCGCAGATCCAGAAAAACATCATCACAACCTGCCGCGAACTCGGCAAACCGGTGGTGGTGGCGACGCAGATGCTCGAGTCGATGCGCTTCTCTCCGGCGCCGACCCGCGCTGAAGTCACTGACGTGGCCAACGCTGTGGCCGAAGGTGCGGATGCGGTGATGCTTTCGGCGGAAACCGCATCCGGTGAATACCCGCTGGAAGCGGTGCAGATGATGAGCAAGATCATTCGTCAGGTTGAGAACGGTCCGGACTATCAGACGCAGCTCGACGTCAGCCGACCGAAAGCCGAAGCGACGGTGTCCGATGCGATCAGTTGCGCGATCCGCCGCATCAGCAACGTGCTGCCGGTGGCGGTGCTGGTCAACTACAGCGAATCCGGCGCCTCGACATTACGTGCGGCGCGGGAACGGCCGAAAGCGCCGATCCTCAACCTGACGCCGAACCTGCAGACCGCGCGGCGTTTGAGCGTGGCGTGGGGCATTCACTCGGTGGTCAACGATCGCCTGCGTCAGGTCGATGAAGTGTGTTCGACCGCGCTGGAAATCGCTCAGGCGCAAGGCATGGCCGAGCGTGGCGATACGTTGCTGATCACTGCCGGGGTGCCGTTCGGGCAGCCGGGATCGACTAACTCACTGCGGATCGAAACATTGATCTGACGATTGCGACTGAACCCTGTGGTGAGGGGATTCATCCCCGATTGACTGCGCAGCAGTCACCGCTTTCAAGAGAGTGACGGTTTTCACAGAAAAACCGCACTCCCCGATTGGGGGCCGCTTCGCAGCCCATCGGGGATAAATCCCCTCACCACAGGTAAGCAAGACCTTTTGATTTTCCAACTGCCCAGATTTTTTCAACATGCCTGCCAATCATTTCAACACCCACTGCCCCGACTGGGCCGAGGCTTTGCTCAACGGTTTCAGTCAGATATTCCTTCAGCGCCACCCGCTATGCGGCCTGTTGTGCCTGCTGGCGATCCTGCTCACTGCGCCGGTGCTGTTTGCCGGCGCGCTGCTCGGGGCGGTCGCTGGATTGCTCACTGCACAGCGACGTAACTATGCCAAGGCTGATCGTCAGGCCGGTTTGTTCAGCTACAACGGCGTGCTGCTCGGCTTGTTACTGAGTCTGTATTTCCCCTGGTCACCGCTGCTGCCGCCGCTGATTCTGGCGGCTGGCGGCCTCAGTGCGATGGTCACTCAGCAGTGGCTCAAACACGTGTACCGCAGTCGATCGATACCGGCTTACACCTCGCCATTCGTGGCCATCGGCTGGATCCTGCTGCTGTTCGCCGAGCCATCCGCGCCGACGGCGCACATCGAGATGAACACGCTGAACCTGCTCGCCGCAGGACTGCGTGGATTGGGTCAGGTGATGTTCCTCGAGCATCCGCTGGCCGGCGCATTGATCGGCATTGGCTTGTTGATCGCTGATCGCCGCGCCTTTTGCTGGGCATTGTTCGCGTCAGCCATCGGCCTTGCGTCCAGTCTGTTGCACCACGAAACCGGCGCGGCATTGCTGGGACTGGGCAGTTACAACGCGGTGCTCGCCGCCCTCGCCTTCAGTGCGCAGCGCCAGCAACCGTGGCTGCCGCTGCTGGGCATCGTCCTTGCGCTGCTGGTCACCCCGCTGTTCGCCGCTCTCGGTCTGGCGATGCTGACCGCGCCGTTCATCCTCGCCGGCTGGCTGATCCGCGCCGGGATCCAGATGCTCGGTAAAGCGGCCGTCGACGCCACGCCTTGCGCACAGGGGGACAATCAACCTAGGCTGCGCTGATCTTCAATTCAGGCGTTATCCATGGACAGCAGCAACAGTTGGCGCGAACGGCTTTACGTGATGATTTTCCAGAGCGACACCCTCGCCGGGCGGCGCTTCGACGGCACCTTGCTGTTGATCATCCTTGCCAGCCTGGTGGTGGTGATGCTCGACAGCATCGACAGCATTCACCAGAACTACGCCGATGTGCTGGCCTACATCGAGTGGGGTTTCACCGTCATTTTTCTCGGTGAATACATCCTGCGCCTGTATTGCTCACCGAAACCGTTGCGCTACGCCTTCAGTTTCTACGGACTGGTGGATCTGCTGGCGATCGTGCCGGGGATCCTCGCGCTGTATTACAGCGATGCGCAGTACCTGCTGATCATCCGCATCATTCGGATGCTGCGGATCTTCCGGGTGCTCAAGCTCAGCCCGTACCTCAAGCAAGCCAACTATTTGATGTCGGCGCTGCGTGGCAGCAAGCAGAAGATCGTGGTGTTTCTGGTCAGCGTCTGCACCCTGGTGACGGTGTTCGGCACCCTGATGTACGTGATCGAAGGCCCGGAACATGGCTTCACCAGCATCCCCAAAGGCATCTATTGGGCTATCGTGACGTTGACCACCGTCGGCTTCGGCGACATCGTGCCGAAGACCCCGCTGGGTCAGGTAATTTCTTCGCTGGTGATGATCACCGGTTACTCGATCATCGCCGTGCCCACCGGGATTTTCACTGCAGAACTGGCCAACGCCATGCGCGGCGAACAGCTGCAACATGACTGCCCGGTGTGCAAGAAAAACAGCCATGAACAGAACGCAGCGTTTTGCTCGCGGTGCGGCAGTCAGCTGTTTAAGAAAGTGGAATAAGCACAGAGCTTTTTAATCTTTAAATGACTATGCCAGCCCGGCTATAGTCGCTGGCAAAACGGTATCACCCCCGACCGTTATCACCGACACAACAAGGAATGCGCAGTGAAAAAACTCTTTGGCGCCTCACTTCTCGCCGCCGGTCTTGCCTTTGGCAGCGTGGCTCAAGCCGCACCGACCCTGCTCAACGTCTCGTATGACGTGATGCGCGATTTCTACAAGGATTACAACACTGCGTTCCAGAAACACTGGCAGGCCGAGCACAACGAAAACATCACCGTGCAAATGTCCTTCGGCGGTTCGAGCAAGCAGGCGCGTTCGGTGATCGACGGCCTGCCGGCTGACGTCATCACCATGAACATGGCGACCGACATCAACGCCCTCGCCGACAACGGCAAACTGGTGCCGGAAAACTGGGTCAGCCGCCTGCCGAACAACAGCGCACCGTTCACCTCGGCCACCGTGTTCATCGTCCGCAAAGGCAACCCGAAAGCCCTGAAAGACTGGCCGGACCTGCTCAAGGACGGCGTGCAAGTGATCGTGCCGAACCCGAAAACTTCGGGCAACGGCCGCTACACCTACCTCTCGGCCTGGGGCTACGTGCTGAAAAATGGCGGTGACGAGAACAAGGCCAAGGACTTCGTCGGCAAACTGTTCAAGCAGGCGCCGGTGCTCGATACCGGTGGCCGCGCCGCGACCACCACGTTCATGACCAACCAGATCGGCGACGTGCTGGTGACCTTCGAGAACGAAGCCGAGATGATCGCTCGCGAGTTCGGTCGCGATCAATTCGAAGTGATCTACCCAAGCGTCTCCGCCGAGGCCGAACCACCGGTGTCGGTGGTCGACAAAGTGGTCGACAAAAAAGGCACCCGCGCCGCCGCCGATGAATACCTGAAATATCTGTGGTCGCCAGAAGGTCAGGAAATCGCCGCCGCCAACTACCTGCGTCCACGGGATCCGGCAGTGCTGGCGAAGTACACCGACCGTTTCCCGAAAGTCGACTTCCTGTCGGTTGAAAAGACCTTCGGTGACTGGCGTTCGGTGCAGAAGACCCACTTCAATGATGGCGGGATCTTTGATCAGATCTATACCGGCCAGTAAGGCTTGAGCAAAACGAAAAAGGCGACCTGAAAAGGTCGCCTTGCTCCTAATTAAGGGCTAACTCGCGAATGCGACTTAGCCTGCCACCACTCATTAAATTTAGCTGGAGAAAAAACAAACTTCCCACCTCGCTGAAAGACTGACGATGGTGCATATCTGCAAATTAAATAGATTAACTCAGCAATACCCCAAACCTGTACACCCAACTTCTGACACTCATCTTTAGAAGCGGGACTAAGACGGTACGTTGTTACTAGAACCAACTGAAGCGGCGTCAACATCTGAATACCAAACTCCCGCCAATTCCCACTTTCACTTCTTTGAATCAGCCACCCGCCAATCAACTCCCTAATATGAGCAGGATTAATAACCTTTGGATTATCAAAATTGCTATTAATGGCAGCCTTGGAGGATGCGACAATCATTACCTTTTGACCGGCTCTAACCAACCCTCCCCCTACTGTTCCATGCGAAAAAGCTTCCTCAATATCCACGAGATGATTCCAGGCAATCGCATCCACACCTTGGTCTCCAGACCCCTTCGTGGCAGCCCCAAAAAAACAAGCTTCAGATAGAATGGCTGCCGCAACGACCTCGAGATCATGCCCCTTATCAATATTAAGCAGTGCCGCCCTTATATTCTTATGTTTTTTTATACGCTCTAAAAAATCAGAAGGATACGAACTAGACAATTGCACCCTAGAAAGATAAGTACAGAGCCCGGAAATAACACTATTACCATTAACCCCCGAGTAAACTACAAACTCTGCAACCTCACACTTATCTCGCAATATTTGCTCACGCGCGAGAGAAAGATGACTGACTGCAATTGCCACTTCTCCGCCGGGATCAGGATCGGGAAACGCTGCCGCCAACTGCACCGGACTCAGGTTAAGCTCACTTCCGTAAAAACTTTCAACTGAAACTTCTGGTGCATCGATAGCCAATTTTTTTGCTGCTTTAACGACAACGGAAATCTCTGCCTCAGTCAGCGCCATTGTTTACCTCTGACAATGAACCTTGGAGTTGTGACTGCACCTCCGACAAAGCATTGATCACCGCTAACATTCTTGTAACCTGGCCCTTCAATTCTTCGAGTTTTTGTTTAGTTTCAGGCGACTCTATTAAATCATCCGTAGGAGTCCTCTTCAATGTCCTGATGAACATTGCGATTTTCTTGGAAAGCTCTCCTTCTTTCCTCTCCTCAAAAAATATTTCCGCCGACCGAAAGTCACGATCAGCTAAAGCTTCTAATACCGAACTGTCTTCGAGCTTCAACATTTCACGAAGACGACGAACTGCCATCTCTGCCGAAACTTCTGTACCGCCACTATCCTCTTGATCTTCGAGATTATTTGTCTCCACAGCCAGCTTGTTCAATAGATAGTGAAAAAACACATCTTCACTAGCGCTATTAACATAGCTCATGTCTTTTTCAGACCAGCCTAACCACCTAGATATCGCAGGTGCTCTTGCCGCCTCTGAGAATGCGTTATAGGTCAATGTGTGTTTTACTGAAGATCTCTTTTCAAAAGCCAGAAAATCTTTATACAACACGTGCGCTTTCAGATCGCGCAGCACTTCCGATTTTTTACGTCCAAAGCGATCAGCAACCTGTGCCACACTCCAGCCATCTTCAAAAATCAGTCGAGACTGAAATTCATAGCGGCTCGCTGGCTCCCAACTTTTCGCCCCCATCAAATGGCGCATACCGATATATATTTCAGAAGCGCGTCGATACTTCTCAAGTTGCTTCGCGCTACCATCTATAACGGGACCTTCCAAAACAAAACAAGGAAGTGTTCTAAGTGACTCTCTAACTTGTGGACGAAGCTTTTCATGATTTGGCCCTGAGTCATTGAAAAGTCTACGTACCGCGGTAACCCTACGATTCCCCTCAAGCACCAAAAACTTGTCGCCATCGTACTTTGCAACAATTAACCTTTCATGCTTCAAAAAACCGTTATTTTCTATTGAAGTTGCGAGAGACTCTATATCAAAACGTGGCTCTCCATTCACAACCCCATAAAGCTTATCCTGAATAGCTGGCTGACCAAAAAGCTTTACATCCAGGATCTTATAAATATCCCCCACCCGTTCTAAAAGCCTGAGATTGTGCGGATCAAGTAATAATCGCGAGGGTTCAATTTCTTGGGATGATCCTTCGGGCAAATTGAGTGCAGGTCCCTTAAGCTCGGTCTCTTGACCCTTTTCAGAAGGAGAATTCTTTGCTTTTTTCGTTGGTACCGCTTTCGGAGCCATCGAGTAATTTCCCTAATAATTCACTCAAAACACTTTAGTTTTTTTTCGTTTCCTCGCCAACCCCAAGATTCTCGAAAAACCTCATATGTAATAAATGGTTTTCCACCTTGACAAGAAATTCTGCTTAGAAAAGCAAATATTCCTACGCTCTCTCCAACCATTCAGCCACAGTGATACAGGATTTTTCATACGCACGTACGGTAAAACCATGATGAAATTGGAGAAAGCGCCGTTACCCATGGTTCGTTTAAAGCATTCCAATTTACGATCAAATCGACTTCACATCGGTGGTTTCACACCATCCTTGCCCGCCGAGATCGATTGCGCGGTCAGCGTGCCGTCCGCACTTTGCGTGACAAAAGTGACGATCTTCACCCCCACCTTCAGCAAACTCCGATCCCCCGGCATCAGGTTGACGATCGGCACGTCCTCCGGCACCAGGATCTTCTGCTGTCCGCCCTTGTAATTGACCGTCAGCACCCGGCCATTGCTGACCACCAGATCACCGACACTGCCATTGGTCATGCTGCTGCCCTTGGCCAAGTCGAATGGCCGATGACCGTCACCGCTGCCGGCCAGTTCCGGCGGGAATACGTGCACTTCCATTGCCTTGAGGGTGCCATCTTCCTGCGGCATGGCGGCCGAGCCAATGTAGCTGCCGGGTTTGATGTCTTCGATATTCGCCAGCGTGACGGCACGCACCTTGGTGTCCGCAGTCAACCGGATCACCACATTCTCGCCGCTGTTGACGTGGACTTTCAGCGAATCGGCGCTGACCCCGGTGATCTCACCGCGCACGCCGAGACGCATGCCCGGGGCATCGGCGGCCTGCACCGCAGTGGCACTGAGCAGGCCAATCAAGGCAATCGTGGTGGTGTGACGCAGCAGCTGACGCAACATGGCAATCCTCCGTTGATGAACAGTAAAAGCGCAGCGGTAAACATAAGCACGCTATCGAAGAACATGTAAGTGAATGTATCATCGACCCTCCCCGGCTGGACGCAAGGTTCGCCGATGGACGACACCGCCGCTGAAGCCAATCATTCCGCAACGGAATAACTGATATCGATACAAGGCTTCTACCGCCGCGTCGGTGCGTCCCTTAGCCTCACCGCATTCCCTTTCGCTGGATCGAGAAACCTTATGAACGCCACAACTCACGCAATGACCCGAGGCATGGTGCTGCTGTTCGCCTTCTGCTGCGGCGCGATCGTCGCCAACATCTACTACGCGCAACCGATCATCGGCCTGATCGCGCCGGACATCGGTCTTTCCGACACCATGGCCAGCTTCATCGTCTCGCTGACGCAGATCGGTTATGCGCTGGGCCTGTTCTTCCTGGTGCCGCTGGGCGACCTGCTGGAAAACCGCCGGTTGATGATCATCACCACGGTGGTGGCGATTGCCAGCCTGCTCGGCGCGGCGTTCACCAGTCAGCCGAACGTGTTCCTGCTGATCTCGTTGCTGGTGGGCTTCAGTTCGGTGTCGGTGCAGATCCTGATTCCGCTGGCCGCGCATCTGGCGCCGGAAGAATCCCGTGGCCGGGTGGTCGGCGGGATCATGGGCGGCCTGCTGTTGGGCATTCTGCTGGCGCGGCCGGTGTCGAGCGTAGTGGCTGACCATTTCGGCTGGCGTGCGATGTTCATGATTGCCGCGGCGTTGATGGCCGCGATCAGCGTGGTGCTGGCGTTGACCGTGCCCAAGCGTCAACCGGATCACAGCGCTTCCTACGGCCAGTTGCTCGGCTCGCTGTGGACCCTGCTGCGCCAGCAACCGGTGCTGCGTCAGCGGGCGTTTTATCAGGGCTGCATGTTCGCCACCTTCAGCCTGTTCTGGACAGCGGTGCCACTGGAACTGGCGCGCAACCACGGTCTGTCGCAAAGCGAGATTGCGATCTTCGCGCTGGTCGGTGCCATCGGTGCCATCGCCGCGCCGATCAGCGGACGCCTGGCTGACGCCGGCCACACCCGCATCGCTTCGCTGCTGGCCATGCTGTTCGCCAGCCTGAGCTTCCTGCCGGCCTTCATTCACCCGGCCTACAGCGTCATCGGCCTCGCGGTGACCGGCGTGGTACTGGACTTCTGCGTGCAGATGAACATGGTTCTCGGCCAGCGCGCGGTCTACTCGCTGGACGCCAAAAGCCGTGGTCGCCTCAACGCGCTGTACATGACCAGCATCTTCATCGGCGGCGCTTTCGGCTCGTCGGTCGCCAGTGCGGTATATGAGCATGGCGGCTGGTTGTGGATCGTGATTGTCGGTAGCGCGTTCCCGCTGCTGGCGTTGTTGCGGTTCCTGAGTGCGTCGCAGCGTGGTGCTTTGGCAACGGCGTAAGATGTCGAGCAAGCTCGCTCCCACAGGTTGCTCACTGGGCCTGTGAGAGCGATGACGCTTAATACCGAACCAGCTTCTCCATCGCCGCATCTGCCAGAAACGAAGAGCGGCTTTTGACATTGTGTTCACGCACATAGCGATCGATGCGCTGGATCACATAGCCTGGCAACGTCACGTTGACCTTCTCGGTCTTGCCCATGTACGGCGAGATATCCAGCTCGAGCATCCCCCAGCCCATGTCGGCAAACTCCGGATTATTGCGATGGGCCGCTGCCGACGTCGGCATCGGAATCGATTCCCCGTCCGCCGCCATCTCCTGCAACATGAGATGGGCGACTTCAACGGCTGCGTTATAGGCGTCCTCGAAAGTGTCCCCGGCCGTGACGGCGCCGGGAATGTCAGGTATCTGAATACCGATGGCGGTGTTGTCGTCACCCCATTCGATGCAGATCGGATATTGCATTATGGATCTCCCTTGTAGCTGGCTGGCGGGTGGTACAACCCGGCACGCCTCCTGATGCTTTTGACCGTCCCCAGCGGCAAATCCTTTTTAGGGTGAGGAACGGGAATGGTGTACGGGTTGTAACGATGCGTGAAGATGTGATGACTGCCGATGACTCGATCCAGCGTCCAGCCTGCCTCCTCCAGCTCCTTGATCAATAGCCTGCTTTGCACCTGGCGCCTCCTTGCTTCGGCCGAATAAAAGTAACTCTAGAGTTATCTTTACTCAAGCACATAAATCTGCAGGACGACGTTTGGTTGTTTTACCGCATGTGATTGAATGGACGCGGATTACACTCAGCACCCTATTCCCTGTTGGAGCGGGCTTGCTCGCGAAGGCGTTGGATCAGCCAATACATGTGCTGAATGTCAGACCGCTTTCGCGAGCAAGCCCGCTCCCACAAGGGGACTACGACAACTTTCAGATTTGCAGGAAGACTGATGGACCGCCTCGCCGCCATGGAAACCTTCGTCTACGTGGTCGAAACCGGCTCCTTTTCCGCCGCCGCCGCCCGACGCCTGAATATCGGCCAGCCCGCCGTGTCGAAAACCATCGCTCAGTTGGAAAAACGCCTGGCGGTCAGCCTGTTGCTGCTCGACTCGCGGCCTGACCCCGACCGAAGCCGGACTCGCGTTTTTCGAACGGGCCAGGCGTGCCATTGATGAAGCCAACGAAGCCGATAACGCCGCCCGTGGCAGCGCCAGCGGTTTAAGCGGCAACCTGCGGATCAGCGCGGCGGTGACTTTCGGTCGCCTGCACGTCGTGCCGCAGCTGGGGCCGTTTCTCGAGCAGCATCCACAGCTGAACATCGATCTGATGCTCGATGACCGCAACATCAATCTGGTCGAAGAAGGCATCGACGTCGCCCTGCGCATGGGCCCGCTCAGCGACTCCAGCCTCACCGCGCGCAAGATCGCCGACTGCCGCCGCGTGGTGCTCGGCAGCCCGGCCTACTTCGATCGTCACGGCGAACCGAGCTGCCCTGCCGATTTGGATCAGCACCAAGGCATCGTCTACAACCTCAGCGGCGGCGCCACCTGGACCTTCACTCAGGGCAGCGAACAACAGACGCAAACCCTCACCGGCCGCCTGCGGGTCAGCGCCGCCGAGGGTTTGCGTGCAGCCGTGCTGGCCGATCAGGGCCTGACCATCGCCTCGCAATGGATGTTCGCTCCGGAGCTGGCAAGCGGTGCGGTCAGGGCGGTGATGAGTGACTGGGTATTGCCGGATCAGGACTTGTGGGCGGTGTTTCCCACGGGGCGGATGGTCAGTGCGAAGGCGCGGGTGTTTGTGGATTATGTGCAGGGGTTGTTGACCAGCGGATTGTGAAAAACAGCTAATCAAAAGATCGCAGGCTTCGCCAGCTCCTACAGGGACATCATCAATGCCCGGCAACACACAAAAAAACGGCGATCCAAAGATCGCCGTTTTTTCATCACTGCCCGAACTGTTTGCCCAATCCCGGCGGTACGCCGTGGATATCGGTGTCTTCCCAAGGGCCGTTGGGGCTGACGGAGCGAGTCCAGCCGTTGTTCCAGCGGAAGTAGGTGCGCTGGCGGTAGAAGGTGTTGGGCTGGTCGTCGAGGACGTAGACGCCGAGCTTCTGGTCCCAGTGGCTGTTGCCGCCCGGTGGTGGGGCGAAGCTGGCTGAGGTGCGTGGGACTGGCTTGGACGGTTTGGCCGGGATGCTTTTGCCCGGGGTCGGCGAGGTCGACGGGGTCGGGCTCGGTTGTGACGGCGGGATCGGCGGCAGGTTGGTGGTCGGTTCCGGTCGGTGCACCGCACATGCGCTCATGCTCAAGGCCAATGTGATGACGGAGATGCGTGCGAGGCTGTGCATGGCGGTGCTTTCCTGTGGGTTCCGGGGTTATTGGTCCGGGCTGTCGATGGTCAGTGTTTGCGGCGCGGTGGTGCTGCTGGCCAGCGGGCCGCTGCGACCTACCCACTCCCCGGCGGTTGGCTGACCGGCGCGAGAGATGCGTGCAACCAGTTGGACTTCAGGAAAGTTCGACAGTTTCAACTGCGGCATCATGGCGTCGGCATCGCCCAGTTCGACAGTGACCGGCAGATCGGCCACGGTCAGACGCTTGGCCGCCAGCGGTGCCGGTGGGCCGGAAACGGCGCGGGCGAAGATGAACACGCTGTCGCCCGGTTGCACCTTGCCTTTGAGTTCGCTGGCCAGATCGACGCGCACCTTGAGCAGCGCGGCAACCTTGGCTGCTGGCGCGGCCGCGACCTTGCCGCCACTGGCTTGCAGACGCTCGGTGGCTCGCTCGATCCCGCCCTGCAAGGCGGCGCGGGAGTTGTCGCCCTCTGGCAACTGCGCCAGCAACCGGTTCCAATAGTCGATTGCCTGCTGATAACGCTCGCCCTCGAACGCGGCGATGCCGAGCAGGCCGAGGCTGGTGACTTCTTTCGGATCGGCTTTCAGCGCTTCATCGGTCAGGGTCTGGATCTTGTCCGACCACTTTTTACCGTCGGCAAAATACTGCGCCTGTGCCCACTGGCCGAGCAGTTCCGGCTGGCGACCGGCCAGGTTGGCGGCGCGTTCGAACATCTTCGCCGCATCTGCCGGACGATCCTGGGCCATGTAGGTACGACCAAGGAAGTACAAGCCTTCGGCGGAATCCGGTTGCGCCGCAACAGCACGCTCCAGACGCCGGGTCATCTCTTCCATCGACTGCGGCGCCTGGGCGAATTCGCGGGTCAGTTCGACTTTATCGGCAGCACCGAAATGCAGGTACAGACCCAGGCCCAACACCGGCACCAACACCGCCGCCAGCAGCGGCAACGGCTTGCCCAGTTTCGACACACGCGGTGCGGCAACGCCTTCGGTATCGGCGAGCAGCTCACGCGCCGCTTCGGCACGGCCGCTGTCCATTTGCGCCGCATCGAGTACGCCTTCAGCCTGCTGCGCTTGCAGCTCGGCCACGCGTTCCTGATACAGCGCCACGTTCAGGGCAGTTCGATCCTCTTCACGCTGGGCGCGACGGCCACGCAAAACCGGAATCAGCAGAAAACTCAGGGCGACCAGAAGCAACAGCCCTGCGGCAAGCCAGAAATCAATCATTCTTGGTTTTTATCCAACAGTTGGTCGAGGCGCTGACGCTCTTCGGTGGACAGCGATGGCGGAGTCTCGGTGCGCTGTGCGCGACGCCGGCGAACGATCACTGCGATCACCACCAGACCACCGAACAACAGGCCGGCCGGGCCAAACCACAGCAGTGCAGTCTTGGCATTGAGCGCCGGTTTGTAACGGACGAAATCACCGTAGCGATCGACCATGAAATCGATGATCTGCTGATTGTCCTTGCCCTCGCCGAGCATGCGGAAAATCTCTTTGCGCAGGTCGGCGGCAATCGGCGCGTTGGAGTCGGCGATGTCCTGGTTCTGGCACTTGGGGCAGCGCAGTTCCTTGGTCAGTTCACGAAAGCGCTCGCGATCGCCTTCTTTGGCGAACTCGTAGGTGTCGATCGCGGCATGCGCCACACCGGCCAGACTCAAGCCCAAGACCACGGCAGCAATGAAACGCTTCATGGCTTGGCCTCATCGACCAGCGCCTGATACTTGGCCGCGAGTTTTTCGCGCCAGACCTGCTCGTCGATCACCCCGACGTACTTGTCGCGGATGATGCCCTTGGCGTCGATGAAGAAGGTTTCCGGCGCGCCGTACACGCCGAGGTTCAGGCCCAGCGAGCCTTCGTCGTCACGGATATCCAGCAGGTACGGGTTGTGGAATTCGGCCAGCCACTTCAACGCATCGGCGTTGGTGTCCTTGTAGTTGATGCCGTAGATCACCACACCACGCTCGGCCAGTTTGTTCAGCACCGGGTGCTCGACCCGGCAGGAAATGCACCAGGTGCCCCAGACGTTGACCAGTGCCGGTTTGCCGAGGATGTCGGCCTTGGTCAGGGTCTTGTCGCCCTGCACATTCGGCAGGCTGAATTCCGGGAAGGGCTTGTTGATCATCGCCGACGGCAGTTCCGCCGGATCGAGGTACAGACCGCGATAAAGAAACACCGCCACCAGCAGGAAAATCGCCAGGGGTACCAGCATCAACCAACGTCTCATGCAGCCGCTCCTTGCAGGCCGAGGGCTTCACGCACCTTGGCTTTGACCTTGACTCGATAACGCCGATCCAGCGCCGCCAGCAATCCGCCCAGACCGGTCAGCAGACCGCCGAACCAGATCCAGCGCACGAACGGTTTGACGTGAACCCGCACCGCCCACGCGCCGTTTTCCAGCGGCTCGCCCAATGCGACGTAGAGATCGCGAGTGAAACCGGCGTCGATCCCGGCCTCGGTCATCATCGAACTCTGCACGGTGTACAGGCGTTTTTCCGGGTGCAGCACGCTGACTTCCTTGCCGTCGCGGATCACCCGGATGGTGCCCTTGTCGGAGGTGAAGTTCGGCCCTTCGAAGTGTTTGGCACCTTCGAAGATGAAGTGATAACCGGCCAGATCCATCGACTCGCCCGGCGCCAGACGCAGGTCGCGTTCGGCACTGTTCTGACTCGACAGCACCACACCGAGGGCGCATACGGCGATGCCGAGGTGAGCGATCTGCATGCCCCAGTA
Organism: Pseudomonas sp. S150; assembly: GCF_004526365.1. NCBI lineage: Bacteria > Pseudomonadati > Pseudomonadota > Gammaproteobacteria > Pseudomonadales > Pseudomonadaceae > Pseudomonas > Pseudomonas sp. S150. The sequence continues at coordinate 2,369,404 of NZ_CP038207.1, read as the reverse complement.
GCTGCGGGTCAGGGTTGGCAGGCCCTTGATCAGGCCCTTGTGGCGAGTCTTGTCGAAGATGTCGCGCACACCGGCGAGCAACACCCACGCGGCAAGCAGGAACGTCGCGATCACCGCCCAGTTGAAATCGCCGTAAGCGACACCAGCCACCACGGCCAATGCGACACTGCCGAGCAACACCGGGGTCAGCATGTTCGCCAGCCACTTCACCGGGGTGTCCTTCCAACGGACGATCACGCCGACCGCCATCACCACCATCAACAACGCCATCAACGGGATGAACAACGCGTTGAAGTACGGTGGGCCAACCGACAGCTTGGCGCCGCTGATCGCATCAAGAATCAGCGGATACAGCGTGCCGAGCAGAATCATCGACGCGGCCACCACCAGCACCAGGTTGTTGCCCAGCAGCAGGGTTTCCCGCGACCACAGGTTGAAGCCGACCTGGCTCTTGACCACCGGAGCGCGCAACGCAAACAGCGTCAGCGAACCGCCGACCACGAACAGCAGGAAGATCAGGATGAACACACCGCGTTCAGGATCGGAGGCAAACGCGTGCACCGAAGTCAGCACGCCGGAGCGCACGAGGAACGTACCGAGCAGGCTCAACGAAAATGCGGCAATCGCCAGCAACACCGTCCAGCTCTTGAACACGCCACGTTTTTCCGTGACCGCCAGCGAGTGAATCAGCGCGGTGCCGACCAGCCATGGCATGAACGAGGCGTTTTCCACCGGGTCCCAGAACCACCAGCCGCCCCAGCCGAGTTCGTAGTAAGCCCACCACGAACCGAGGGTGATGCCGATGCCGAGGAAGGCCCAGGCGACAATCGTCCACGGCCGCGACCAGCGTGCCCAAGCGGCGTCGAGACGACCACCGAGCAGTGCAGCGATGGCGAAGGCGAACGCCACCGAGAAGCCGACGTACCCCATGTAGAGCATCGGCGGATGCACAATCAGGCCGATGTCTTGCAGCAGCGGATTGAGGTCACGACCGTCGGCCGGAATCTGCGGCAGGATCCGCGAGAACGGGTTGGAGGTGAGGATCAGAAACAACAGGAAACCGGTGCTGATCATGCCCATCACCGCCAGTACGCGGGCGAGCATGACTTGCGGCAATTGCCGGGAGAACACCGACACGGCGAAGGTCCAGCCACCGAGGATCAACGCCCACAGCAGCAGCGAACCTTCGTGGGCGCCCCACACCGCGCTGAACTTGTAGTACCACGGCAAGGCGCTGTTGGAGTTCATCGCCACGTACCCGACCGAGAAATCGTCGGTCATGAACGCGTAGGTCAGGCATCCGAAGGCAAACAGCAGGAACGCAAACTGACCCCACGCTGCCGGCTGGGCCAGGCCCATCCACAGACGGTCGCCGCGCCACGCGCCGAGCAACGGCACCACGGCCTGCACCAGCGCAAAACACAGCGCCAGAATCATCGCCAGATGGCCGAGCTCGGGAATAAACAGTGCAGAAGTCATCAATCAACCCTCCTTCGCTGGGGTCGGTGCCGATTGACCACTGTCTTTCAGCGCTTTGGTCACTTCCGGCGGCATGTACTTCTCGTCGTGCTTGGCCAGAACTTCATCGGCCACCACCACGCCGTCGGCGTTGAGTTTGCCCAGAGCGACGATGCCCTGCCCTTCGCGGAACAGATCCGGGAGGATCCCGCGGTAGGTGATGGTCACGGCTTTGTTGAAGTCGGTGACGACGAATTTGACGTCCAGCGAGTCCGGCGAACGCTGCAGCGAGCCCTTCTCGACCATGCCGCCAGCGCGGATGCGCGTGTCGTGCGGCGCTTCACCGTTGGCGATCTGGGTCGGTGTGTAAAACAGGTTGATGTTTTCCTGCAGGGCGCTGAGGGCCAGGCCGACGGCAGCGCCGACCCCGACCAGGATCGCCAGAATGAGGGTCAGACGTTTTTTGCGCAGCGGATTCACTTGCCGTTCTCCCGGCGCAGACGACGCGCCTCTTGTTGCAGATAGCGCTTGCGGGCCGCGATCGGTGCGACCACGTTGAGGATCAGCACCGCCAGACAGATACCGTAGGCCGACCACACATACAGGCCATGGTGGCCCATGGCGAGGAAGTCGCCGAATGAAGCAAAACTCATCGCGCGGCCTCCAGACTGTTCTGCACTTCTTCTTTCACCCAACTGGCGCGGGCTTCGCGCTTGAGCACTTCAAGGCGCATGCGCAGCAACAGCACGGCGCCGAAGAAGCAGTAGAACCCCAGCACCGTCAGCAGCAGCGGCAGCCACATTTCAGCGGGCATTGCCGGTTTTTCCGTGAGGGTGAAGGTTGCGCCCTGGTGCAGGGTGTTCCACCACTCCACCGAGTACTTGATGATCGGGATGTTGATCACCCCGACGATCGCCAGCACCGCGCAGGCCTTGGCGGCGCTGTCGCGGTTGCTGATGGCGTTGCCCAGCGCAATCACCCCGAAATACAGGAACAGCAGAATCAGCATCGACGTCAGTCGTGCGTCCCAGACCCACCACGAGCCCCAGGTCGGCTTGCCCCAGATCGCGCCGGTAACCAGCGCCACGGCAGTCATCCACGCGCCGATCGGCGCCGCGCATTGCAGGGCGACGTCGGCCAGTTTCATTTTCCACACCAGCCCGACCACGCCGCATACCGCTAGCATCACGTAGATCGACTGCGCCAGCATCGCCGCAGGCACGTGAATATAGATGATGCGGAAGCTGTTGCCCTGCTGATAATCCGGCGGTGCGAAGGCCAGGCCCCAGACGACGCCAACGCTGATCAGCAGCAACGCGGCAATGCTCAGCCACGGCAGAAACCTGCTGCTGATGCCGTAGAACCACTTGGGCGAGCCGAGCTTGTGAAACCAGGTCCAGTTCATACTGTTTCCATCACGGGTGCCGCTCATCGGTGTGAGCAGTCTCAGGGTCTTCGCTGGTTAAATTTTAACCAGACCTCATTATTCGCCGACGCTGATCTTCAGGCCAGCAGCTATTGCAAAAGGTGTCAGGGTGATCGCCAGGGCGGTCAGGCTACCCAGCCACAGCAGATACCCGGTCGCCGGCATGCCTTGCAAGGCGGCCTGCAAGGCGCCACTGCCAAGGATCAACACCGGGATGTACAACGGCAGAATCAGCAACGCCAGCAACAGGCCGCCGCGTTTCAAACCAACCGTCAGCGCCGCGCCCACCGCACCGAGCAAGCTCAGAACCGGTGTACCCAGCAGCAACGACAACAGCAACACCGGCAGGCAGGCGACCGGCAAACCGAGCATCAACGCCAGCAACGGCGAGAGCAGAACCAGTGCCAGTCCCGAGAACAACCAGTGTGCCAGCACCTTGGCCAGCACCAGTAGGGGCAGCGGGTGCGGCGAAAGGACCCACTGTTCCAGGGAGCCATCTTCGAAATCACTGCGAAACAATCCGTCCAGCGACAGCAGGACCGACAACAGCGCGGCCACCCAGACTAACCCCGGGGACAGGTTTTGCAAGACTTGAGTTTCCGGGCCGACGGCCAGCGGGAACAAGGCGATGACGATGGCGAAGAAAATCAGCGGATTGGCCAGTTCCGCCGGGCGACGAAACAGCAAACGGGACTCACGGGCAACCAGCAGGCCGAACACACTCATACTGCCCAGTTCCCCAGATCGATATCGCGATAACCGGCCGGCATCCGGCTCAGTGTGTGGTGCGTGGTCAGAACCACCAGACCGCCGCGCTCGCAGTGCCCGGCCAAGTGTTCTTCAAGCTGCGCCACGCCCTGTTTGTCGAGCGCGGTGAACGGCTCGTCGAGAATCCACAGCGGCGGGCTGTCCAGATACAGCCGCGCCAGCGCCACGCGGCGTTGCTGACCGGCGGACAGGGTGTGGCAGGGAACATCTTCGAATCCGCGCAATCCTACGGCTGCCAGTGCCTGCCAGATCGCCTCGCGCCCGGCCGGCCGATGCAGGGCGCAGAGCCAGGACAGGTTCTCTTCCGGGGTCAGCAGGTCCTTGATCCCGGCAGCGTGGCCGATCCACAACAGGTTGCGCGCCAGTTCGCTCGGTTGTGCAATCAAGGGCTGGCCGTTGAGCAGCACTTGACCGCTGGTCGGCTGCATCAACCCGGACAACAGACGCAGCAGGCTGGTCTTGCCGCTGCCGTTGGGACCGCTGATCTGCACCATATCGCCACTGGCCAGTCTTAATTCGAGATTTTCGAAGAGCAGCCGCAGGTCTCGCTCACAGGCAAGGGCAACGGTTTGCAGGACAGGACTGGTCAAGGGATCACGGGCCTTATACGGTTCAAGTCGGCTCTGGCGCGGCCGTTAAAGAGATGCAGGATAAATGCAATGACGGTGCGAAGCAGAGAGCTGGATCAAACAATTGCTATGTTTTCTGAACGAAGCGCAAGACGCGCGGCATTATACATGCCGTGCCTTACTCCCAAGAGCGCAATTTCCTCAGGTTGTGTCCGCGTATGACAGGCGAAATGAACATCCTCCCGCTCCCGCCCACCACCCCGGCGAACGCGCGTCCGCTGGTGATGAGCGGTGAGTTGCTCAAGCTGCTGACCCCGGTCGAAGGCCTGATCGGCGCCGGGCAAAGCGCCCAGGCCGAGGTGTTGTCACTCAAGCAGGCGGATCAGACCTTTCAACTGCTGCTCAAGGTGACCGTCGACGGCGGCCGGCAGACCACCGTGCAAGCCAGCAGCAACCTGCCGTTGCCGACCGGCACCAACCTGGCCGTCACTCAGCCATCGGCGGGCAATCTGGCGATCACCGTGCAACAGGCGATTGCCAGCAGCGTCGCCGCCCTCACCCGCATCGACACCGCGCAGTTGCCGGTCGGCACGCTGCTGCAAGGCAAGGTGCTGACCTCGCAGACACTGCCGCAAGTGCCGGGACAGCCGACGGTGTACCGCTCGCTGGTGAGCCTGCTCAACACCGCGCAAAGTGGCGCCACACTGGACATCGACAGCCCGACGCCACTGCGCATCGGCACCCTGCTCTCGGCACTGGTCGAAGACTCGCAAACCCTCAAGTTCGTGCCACTGAGCAGCCGCCAGGAGCAATTGGCGGTAAGCCAGCAACTGCTCGGCCAGCAGAGCCGCCAAGGTTCGCTGGACGGTTTGCTCAATGCTCTGCAAAACCTGCCGAGCGACGACGATCAGACCTCGCAGGATCTGCGCGCTGCCGTCACGCGCCTGCTCGCCAACCTGCCCGATGTGCAGCAAATGAGCACCGCCAAAGGCGTGGCGCTGGCCCTGGCCAACAGCGGCGCCTTCCTCGAAGCCAAATTGCTGACCGGACAGAATCCGGCGCTGGCCCCGGACATGAAAGCCGATCTGTTCAAGCTGATCGCGCAACTGTCGCCGGGCGCACCGGGCAATGCCAGTTTCAACGCGATCATCGCTGCCAACACGCTGGCGCAGGCGCTGCCAAGTTTCGTGCGCAACGCCCTCGGCACTCTCGGTCAGGTCAGCGCCAAACCCGTGCCGAGCAGTTTCCCCCTGCCCGACCGTCTGCTGCAAAGCCTCGACGGCGAAGGCGATCTGGAACATCTGCTGCGTCTCGCTGCAGCCGCCGTGTCGCGTCTGCAAAGCCATCAGCTGTCGAGCCTGGAACAGACCGGTGTCACCGATGACGGCCGTCTGCTCAGCACCTGGCAGCTGGAAATCCCCATGCGCAACCTGCAGGACATCGTGCCGTTGCAGGTCAAGTTTCAGCGCGAAGAAGCGCCGGAAAGAGAACCGCAACCCAACGAACGCCGTGACGAACGCGAACCCAAACAGCAGCTGTGGCGCGTCGACCTGGCGTTCGACATGGAGCCGTTGGGGCCGATGCAGATTCAGGCGCAGTTGATTGCTGGCAGCCTGTCGAGTCAGCTCTGGGCCGAACGCCCGTACACCGCCGACCTGATCGAAACCAATCTGTTCGCGCTGCGTCAGCGCCTGCTCGATCGCGGCCTGAATGTCGGCGATCTCGATTGCCACCTCGGCACCCCGCCGCAAGGCAACCAAACCCGCCTCGAACAACGCTGGGTCGACGAAACCGCATGAACGATTCCACTGCTCCACGCCAGGCCATCGCCCTCAAATACGACGGCAACCACGCCCCGACCCTCACCGCCAAGGGCGACGAGGAACTGGCCGAAGAAATCCTGCGCATCGCCCGCGACTGCGAAGTGCCGATCTATGAAAACGCCGAGCTGGTGCGGCTGTTGGCGCGAATGGAACTGGGCGACAGCATCCCCGAGGAGCTGTACCGCACGATCGCCGAGATCATCGCGTTCGCGTGGAATCTGAAGGGGAAATTCCCCGAGGGGCAGGATCCGGATGCGCCGATGGTCGAGAAGGACGTTACCGAACGCGGGGCTGATTACTAGGCCGCGCCGAATACAGGCTCAAGTGCACGCGTCCTCGCTCGACATTCAATTCAAGCGCGCTCGCCACTGCAGGTTCGCCCATTCAAACCGTGGTGAACGTCCATAATCCTTGATCCCGACGGGCCTACCTTGCTCGGACAGATTCAGTGCCTTGAAGCCGATTTTCCCGATTCGCCAGTAATACTCATGCACGGGATCGTTGACGCGATAGGGAAGCAGGATCTGCCTGCCCGTCCCCAGCCCATAAGGCCGCACGTCAGCCCAATTAAGCACGCTCGTCTCGAAAGCCGGAGACGAAGGCTCTTCGAACTCTCCGCCGCCAAGATTTGCGACTTTCCAGAAATTGATATCACTACCGTCTGATCGAGCGTGCAGCACCCATACATCGGTCAGTTTGGTAATCGGCGAATCCAGCACTGCGGTCTTTGAACGCGCAGAATAGAAGCCGGGCAACTCCAAGGCTTTCTCAAAATCCAGAGAACGGCCGCTGCTCCTGTAGGTGAGCAGCTTCAAGAACTGTGCACTTGAATCGACAGCGAGCACATCATCCTTGCCATCGTTGTCCAGCCTGACGCTGTAGAAGTGGGCCGGCAATGGGTTTTTTCGGGCATCTCCCCAGTGAGCAGGAACGCCCAGACTCGCCCCTTTATTCTCCATCAGCCAGAAATCGGACACTGTGTTATTCAGAGTTTGCACGATCAACACATCTTGCTTGCCGACGCCTCTGAAGTCGCCAGCCAGATATTGCTGAGCTTGCCGGTAGGCATGCCCTTGCGGAACCGAACGCCAGATAACCGGATCAGCAAAATGCCCGCCTTCATTCTTCAATAGCCTGAAAATGGTTTCGTCAGCGTTTCCGGGCGATATCGCCATCAGATCAGCCTTGCCGTCGCCTGTGAAATCCGCCAGCAAATAGCGCGTAGTGTCGTAGCAAAGGGCTGTAGCACACCCGGAATCAAAAGAGTCTGGATCAAATGGACGTCTGTCCTCATACCATTTCTCGGATGCAATCGCGTCTGCGTCCAGCGACGTGACCCAAATATCGACACCTGGACCATCCTGCCGGCGCTGCACTTGTACCGTCCGGTTCGTCCCGTCACCGATGACATCCCCCGTCAGCGCCACTTCCATCGAATCATTGCTGTCGATGTTATCGATGCTGCGCACCCACAACGTAGAACCCGCAAACTCCCTGCAATCCGCTATCAAGCTCGGCTGTACTCCGTCCAGGCATTGCCCCTGCACTCCGGGAACATAGATTTTCCCGAAATCCCACGGAGTCCAGTGTTGAGAGGGCTCATTGCTTTCACATGCGCGTTCGATCAATTGGCCATTCTGACGCGCTATGCAATGGCCAGAGGCTGTTTTCAGCAGTGCAACTCCCCTGCTCGCGCCGACTGCAATGTCGGAGGGCACAAACGCCCAGCGCTGGTCAGCGTCTGGCTCACATCCATCCAGTGTCACCTGCTGCCCCAATCCATTGGCAACCAGGCACTGTTGCGTCTGGAAATTGACTAGCGGTCTGAAAGGGATATTGACCAGTGGCCCGTCAGCGTGAGCATGGCTGAGCGTGAAATTCAGTCGCGCCACCCAATTGCCATTCCAGGTGGCTTCACTGTACGCACTGCTGACTGACTCAGCCCCTTCAAAATGAAAGTAACTGGCGACAACATGCCGTTTCGCCTGCACCGCTGCCGGGTCCACGTTAGGAGCGACGGCCGCCGAGGGATAGGTCTCGTGATAAATCACCGGGATATCTGCACTGATCCCGCGCAAGGCCAGGCGCGTCAAACGTGCCGAATAAATATGGTCAGGATGCTCCGTGTACGCAACGGTGTCCGGATTGAGTGCATACACCCGGGTGGCTCCTTCATTGACGATCAGTTCGGTCAAGAGCTGCACGAAAGATGTTCGACTGTAGAGGTTTACCGGACCTGAAGCCGAGTCCAGATAGGGCCAACTCCGAACAGTTTTATCGAGGTCGAGCAAATCGGCCAGCGGCACATCTCCACCACGAACGTCCCCTCCCGGCACACGCAAATATATGAGCTTCAATCCAGGTCGCTCATTGGCCTTGACGCTCATCACAATGGCTGAATCAGTGAATATCAGGTTAGGCGTCCATCCGGTCGCAAAACCCAGCATTTTTTCATAGGCTTTTCTCGACGCGCTTTCGCGCTTCAGCACATAGTCGAAGCCGGCGCCAGAACTGCCACCGTTCATGAAGATACTGGTCACACAGCCGCCGGCAGCCAGAACTTGCGAAATCCGCGGATCAATAAACAGCAGATCGTCGTCCATATGCGCAACGACATTGACCAGGTGGACACCGTGACAATTTTGCCGGTCGGCAATATTGGCTTCTGGAGCAAGCCTGCTGACCTGAGCCTGACAAGCCGTCAGGAGCAGCACGATTGCCAGCCGCAAGGCGGCAACACCGGGTAACCCTACTTTTTTCACGCGCTCGATTCTGGCTGGTAAATGCATACCCACTCCACGATTGGCTGGATCGGTGAATTGGCGATCAGACGCGTCTGCCTGAAAAGCCGACGGGACTATCGCGAGTCACGAGCAGTGTGAGGAGCGATGAGCGAAATTCTCTACTGTCAGAAATAACAGTTCAGACAGACGGCCATGGGCGAATCAGGCAACAAAATCGAGCGCAAAAAAAATCGCCGGCATGACCGGCGATTCTTATTCAAATGACATGCCTCTACGCATATCAGCTTCTGTGCAGCTTGCGCATCAACTCCGCCTCAGCCTGGGTCAAGCCGCAGGACTGGGTCAGCTCATCGACGCTCGCGCCCATCCCCACCAGTTTCGCCGCCTGAGCGAACGACAGGCTCGACGGGTCGCGCTGTTCCAGCGCGACAATCTTGTCCGGCAACGGACCGACGACCGAGCGCAGCTCGTGCAGGGCTTCGCCCATGCGCACGTTGCCGTTCTGATAGTCGTCGACACGCTTGGCCAGGTCCTTGATGCGCTGATCACGCAGCGCGTCGCCCTGAGCCTGTTGCGCAGCGATCACCCGCTGCGCCTTGATGTACGCCAGAAACATTGCCAGCGTGCCTGCCCAGAAAAGGAACAGGACAATGACCGCAACCTCGAGAATCAATCAGATGCTCTCCAGTTCCGACCATTCTTCTTCGCTCATCATCTTGTCCAGCTCGACCAGGATCAGCAACTCGTTGTTCTTGTTGCACACGCCCTGGATGAACTTGGCCGACTCTTCGTTGCCGACGTTTGGCGCGGTCTCGATTTCCGACTGACGCAGGTAAACCACTTCGGCCACGCTGTCGACCATGATCCCGACCACTTGCTTGTCGGCTTCGATGATGACGATACGGGTGTTGTCGCTGATCTCGCCGCTGTTCAGGCCGAAGCGCTGACGGGTGTCGATCACGGTGACCACGTTACCGCGCAGGTTGATGATGCCCAGCACGTAGCTTGGCGCACCCGGTACCGGCGCGATTTCGGTGTAACGCAGGACTTCCTGAACGCGCATCACGTTGATGCCGTAGGTTTCGTTGTCCAGCTTGAAGGTCACCCATTGCAGGATCGGATCTTCAGAACCTTTTGCATTCGTCGCCTGACTACTCATACCCTGACCCCTCGAAAAAACCGCACTGGGCGGTGTGTGTTCTGTGTGGAGGCATTGAAAAATGCCTTCGCCTGACTGTTATGTCGGCTGCTATGTCGATTTATGTAGCGGCTTGTGGCCGCCCAAGTGCTTTGCCCCGCCGCTGGCGATCAACTCGGCCAGCGCGGCTACATCAAGTAATGCACACATGTGCTCGATCACCGTGCCGGCGAGCCATGGCCGCTGACCCCGGTGACTTCTCCATTTGATTTCATTCGGATCCAGACGCAACGAACGGCTGACCTGATGCACCGCCAGGCCCCATTCGTAACCTTGTACCGAAATCACGTACTGCAGGCCCTGACGGAAGTCATCGCGATAGCGATCCGGCATGACCCAACGCGCCGTGTCCAGGACTTTCAGGTTGCCGGCCTGGCTCGGCAGAATCCCGAGGAACCATTCCGGCTGCCCGAACAGCGGCGTCAACTCGTGGCCGGCCAGCGAATAGATCGAACCGAGGCACACCAGCGGTACCGCCAGCGTCAGCCCGGCAACATCGAACAACAGGCATTCGAAGGCTTCCGAGGCCCAGGCCGGACGGCCATCGGTTTCCACCGGGGGCGGCGTGTTGCTCGGTGGCAGGTGCACTTCCACCACTGGCGGCACCAGCGTCTGTTCGACGGGTGCCGGTGCCACCGGCGCCGGTTCGGCCACGACCGGTTCCGGCGCGGTTTTCAGCAATTGGGTTTGCAGCAAAGGTGCGAGTGTCGAAACCGGCGCGCGTGGTGGCTCGGCTTCTTCGATCAACGCCACTGGAGCCTTGGCTAGCGGTGCGGCGGCAGGCGCGACAACCGGGGCGACAGGTTTGGCGGCTTTCTGCGCATCACGCGCCTGCTCTTCCAGTACCGCAGCCTGAAACTCGTCCAGCGCCGCAGCACTTTCGACCACCTCTACCGGCGCCTCGACCTGCACTTCCACTGGCGGCAACTCGTCAGGGATCTCCTGCAGCAAGCTGTCCAGATAGGACTGCAACGCCAGTTGCGGACGCGACGTCAGTTTGATCGGCCGATTCATGCTCAAGCCACCTGCGGAACAAGTTGTTGCGCCAGCAGATGCTTGAGCAGCGCGCGGTACGCCAGCACGCCACGACTCTTGCCGTCGAACTGCGAAGGCGTGACCCCGGCCCGGCTGGCGTCGCGCAGACGGGTATCGACCGGGATGTAACCCTGCCAGATCTCTTCCGGGAATTTGTCACGCAGCACGCGCAAGGTGCCCAGCGATGCTTGGGTGCGGCGGTCGAACAGGGTCGGCACGATGCTGAACGGCAGCGCCTGTTTGCGCGAGCGGTTGATCATCGCCAGGGTGTTGACCATGCGCTCCAGACCTTTGACGGCCAGGTGCTCGGTCTGCACCGGGATCACCAGTTGCTGGCTCGCGGCCAGAGCGTTGACCATCAGCACGCCGAGCAACGGCGGGCTGTCGATGATCGCGTAATCGAAGTCCTGCCACAGCTGCGCCAGACTCTTGGCGATCACCAGGCCCAGGCCACTCTGCCCCGGCGACTGGCGCTCGAGGGTGGCGAGTGCGGTACTCGACGGCAACAGGGAAATGCGTTCGTCGCTGGTCGACAGCAGCAACTGCCCGGGCAAGCCTTGCGGCACGCTGCCCTTGTGCAAAAACAGGTCGTAGTTGCTGTGTTCCAGGCTGTCGGGGTCGTAGCCGAAATAGCTGGTCATCGAGCCGTGCGGGTCGAGATCGACCACAACCACGCGCTTGCCCGCCTCCGCCAGCAATCCGGCTAAAGCGATGGAAGATGTGGTTTTACCGACACCACCCTTTTGATTGGCGACTGCCCAGACTCTCATTCGGTTCGTTCCTCCCGGTCGAGATGCTCGACCGAGACATAGCTCAGCGTATTAATGCGGGCGACGGAGAATTGACGGCACTCTCGCGTCCCGGCGTCTTGACCGGGGACGGTGCAGTTTGTGTGCCAGCGCGCTTCAATGCCGCGTCCGGTTGCGCATTGGCGGTACCGGTACCGGTCAGACTGCGGCGCACATCGAGGTTGCGCGACACCACCAGCACCACACGACGATTCTTCGCCCGGCCTTCGGCGGTGGCATTGTTGGCCACCGGCTGAAACTCACCGTAACCGACCGAGGCCAGACGGCCAGGGTTCACGCCCTGCATCGCCAGCATCCGCACGATGCTCGCCGAACGCGCCGAGGACAGCTCCCAGTTGGTCGGGTACTGCGCGGTGCGGATCGGCTGATCGTCGGTGAAGCCTTCGACGTGGATCGGGTTGTCGAACGGTTTGAGGATCGCCGCGACCTTGTCGATGATGTTGAATGCGATGTCGCTCGGCATTGCGTCGCCACTGCCGAACAACAGGCTGGAATTCAGTTCGATCTCGACCCACAACTCGTTGCCGCGCACGGTCATCTGGTTGGAAGCGATCAAGTCGCCGAACGCGGCACTGATGTCATCGGCAATGCTTTTCAGCGGATCGCTGGCCCCGGCGATACCGGCGTCAACCTGCTCGCTGTCCTTGACCAGCGGCTTGGCCGGGGTCACGGTTTTCGGCCGTTCATCACCGATCGGGATCGGTTTGAGCGAACGATCGGAGTCGGTGAAAACCCCGATCAGCGCCTCGGAAATGACTTTGTACTTGCCTTCGTTGATCGACGAGATGGAATACATCACCACGAAGAAAGCGAACAACAACGTGATGAAGTCAGCGTACGACACGAGCCAGCGCTCGTGATTGACGTGTTCTTCCTGATGTCTGCGACGAGCCATGAGGTTATTCCCTTAATCCATGAAGCCTTGCAGCTTCAACTCGATGGAGCGTGGGTTTTCACCTTCGGCGATCGACAAAATACCTTCCAGCAACATTTCGCGATAACGCGACTGCCGCAATGCGATTGACTTGAGCTTGGCCGCCACGGGCAGCAACACCAGGTTGGCACTGGCCACGCCGTAAATGGTCGCGACGAATGCCACGGCAATGCCGCTACCCAACTGCGTCGGATCAGCGAGGTTGCCCATCACATGAATCAGGCCCATCACCGCACCGATGATGCCGATGGTCGGCGCGTAGCCGCCCATGCTTTCGAAAACTTTGGCAGCCTCGATGTCGCGCGCTTCCTGGGTGTAGAAGTCCACTTCGAGGATGCTGCGAATCGCTTCCGGCTCGGCGCCATCGACCAGCAGTTGCAGGCCCTTGCGCGAGTAGTTGTCCGGTTCGGCATCGGCGACGCCTTCCAGGCCGAGCAGGCCTTCCTTGCGCGCGGTGAGGCTCCAGTTGACCACGCGGTCGATGCCGCCAGCCAGATCCACACGTGGCGGAAACAGGATCCAGGCGAGAATCTGCATGGCGCGCTTGAAGGCGCTCATCGGCGACTGCAGCAACGCGGCACCGATGGTGCCACCGAGAACGATCAGCGCCGCCGGGCCGTTGGCCAGCGCGCCGAGGTGGCCGCCTTCAAGGTAGTTGCCGCCGATGATGGCGACGAACGCCATGATGATCCCGATAAGGCTTAGAACATCCATCAGATACACGCCTCGACGATGTGCTTGCCGATGTCGTCCAGGCCGTAAACCGCGTCAGCCAGATCGGCTTTGACGATGGCCATCGGCATGCCGTAGATCACGCAACTGGCTTCGTCTTGCGCCCATACCGAGCTGCCGCCCTGCTTGAGCAGACGCGCGCCTTCACGGCCGTCGGCGCCCATGCCGGTGAGGACCACCGCCAGAACTTTGTCACCGTAGGACTTGGCTGCGGAACCGAAGGTGATGTCCACGCACGGCTTGTAATTCAGACGCTCGTCGCCCGGCAGGATTTTCACCGCGCCACGGCCGTCGATCATCATCTGCTTGCCACCCGGCGCCAGCAGCGCCAGGCCCGGACGCAGGATGTCGCCATCCTCGGCCTCTTTCACGCTGATGCGGCACAGCTTGTCCAGGCGCTCGGCAAACGCCTTGGTGAACGCCGCCGGCATGTGCTGGATCAGCACGATCGGCGCCGGGAAGTTCGCCGGCAATTGGGTCAGCACCCGTTGCAGGGCAACCGGGCCGCCGGTCGAAGTCCCGATGGCAACCAGTTTGTAGGCTTTGCGTTTCGGTGCCGGCGACGACGCGCTGGCGGCTGGCGCACGCGCAGGTGCTGGAGCCGGCGCCGGACGCGTCGGAGCAGCAGCGCTGTGGCTGCTGAAACTCGAGGCCGCCGGGGCTGGCGCAGGCGTCGGTGCAGCGGCCGGAGCCGGCGCACTGTAGGCACTGAAACGACGATTGCTGCGCGAGATGCTGTGGACCTTCTCGCACAGCAGTTGCTTGACCTTCTCGGGGTTGCGCGAGATGTCTTCGAAATTCTTCGGCAGGAAATCCACCGCACCGGCGTCCAGCGCATCCAGGGTAACCCGGGCGCCTTCGTGCGTCAGCGAGGAGAACATCAACACCGGAGTCGGGCAGCGCTGCATGATGTGCCGCACCGCCGTGATGCCATCCATCATCGGCATCTCGTAGTCCATGGTGATCACGTCCGGCTTGAGGGCCAGGGCCTGATCGATCGCCTCTTTACCGTTGGTGGCCGTACCGACCACCTGGATGCTCGGATCCGCTGAAAGAATTTCCGAGACGCGGCGGCGGAAAAAACCCGAATCGTCCACCACCAGGACTTTGACTGCCATAAACACTCCATTAGGTGCAGCGGGACGTCGTCGCCCCGCTGCCCCGGATTCAAATACGCTTCGTCGCGTAACGCTTGAGCATGCTTGGAACATCAAGGATCAGCGCGATGCGGCCGTCACCGGTGATGGTGGCGCCGGACATGCCCGGAGTGCCCTGCAGCATTTTGCCCAATGGCTTGATGACCACTTCTTCCTGGCCGACCAGTTGATCGACGACGAAGCCGATCCGCTGGGTGCCCACCGAAAGGATCACCACATGGCCTTCGCGCTGCTCTTCGTGAGCGGCGGAGCTGACCAGCCAGCGCTTGAGGTAGAACAATGGCAGCGCCTTGTCCCGCACGATCACCACTTCCTGGCCATCCACCACGTTGGTGGTCGACAGGTCGAGGTGGAAGATTTCGTTGACGTTGACCAACGGGAACGCAAACGCCTGATTGCCGAGCATCACCATCAGGGTCGGCATGATCGCAAGCGTCAGCGGCACCTTGATGACGATCTTCGAGCCCTGGCCCTTGGTCGAGTAGATGTTGATCGAACCGTTGAGCTGGGAAATCTTGGTTTTCACCACGTCCATGCCGACACCGCGGCCGGACACGTCGGAGATCTCGGTCTTGGTCGAGAAACCCGGGGCGAAAATCAGGTTGTAGCACTCGGTATCGCTCAGGCGATCGGCCGCGTCCTTGTCCATCACACCGCGTTTTACCGCGATCGAACGCAGCACGTTCGGGTCCATGCCCTTGCCGTCGTCGGAGATCGACAACAGGATGTGATCGCCTTCCTGCTCGGCGGCCAGTACCACGCGACCGCCACGGGCCTTGCCCGAAGCTTCGCGTTCTTCCGGCGATTCGATGCCGTGGTCGACCGCGTTACGCACCAAGTGGACCAACGGGTCGGCCAGGGCCTCGACAAGGTTTTTGTCGAGGTCGGTTTCTTCACCCACCAGTTCCAGATTGATCTCTTTCTTCAGCTGACGCGCGAGGTCGCGAACCAGACGCGGGAAGCGCCCGAAGACCTTCTTGATCGGCTGCATCCGGGTCTTCATCACCGCGGTCTGCAAGTCAGCCGTGACCACGTCGAGGTTCGACACGGCCTTGGACATGGCTTCGTCGCCGCTGTTGAGACCCAGGCGCACCAGACGGTTACGCACCAGCACCAGCTCGCCGACCATGTTCATGATTTCGTCGAGACGCGCGGTATCGACCCGCACGGTGGTCTCGGCTTCGCTCGCCGGTTTTTCCGGCGGCGGAGCAGCGGCAGCACGGGCCGGCGCCGGTGCAGCAGCGGCGGCCGGTTTTGGCGCTTCGGCTTTCGGCTCAGGCTTGGGCGCTGCCTTAGGCACAGCGGCCGGAGCGGCAGCAGCCTTGGCGGCAGGCGCGGCCACAGTCGACGCGGTGCCCGCAGCAGCGGCGCCAACGTCGGTGAACTTGCCTTTGCCATGCAACTCGTCGAGCAGCGATTCGAATTCGTGATCGCTGATCAGATCGCTGCCGGCAGCGGCGGCCGCCGGTGCGGCAGGCGCAACCGGTGCCGAGGCGATCGCCGACTCCAGCGCTTCCACGGCAAAGTTGCCCTTGCCATGCAACTGATCGAGCAGTGCTTCGAATTCGTCGTCGGTGATGTCCGAGCTGTCACCGGCAGCCGGTGCCGCCGGAGCGGCCGCTGTCGGTGCGACGGCGTCTGGCGCGAACTGGCCCTTGCCGTGCAACTGATCGAGCAACGACTCGAATTCAGCGTCGGTAATTTCATCGCTCGCTGCCGTATCGGCAGTTGGCGCAGGTGCAGCAGCGGCCGGGGCTTCGGCTTCAGCCTTGACGGCGTTCAGCGAATCCAGCAGCTGTTCAAATTCGTTATCGGTGATGTCGCCGGAATCGCCTTCGACAACCAGCTCTTCGATCATCTCGGCCACTGGCGAAGCCGGAGCTTCGTCCGCCGATTGCGGTTCGGCCAGACGCGCCAGCGCAGCCAGCAGTTCCGGGGTTGCAGCAGTGATCGGTGCACGCTCACGGACTTCGCTGAACATGCTGTTCACCGCGTCCAGTGCTTCAAGCACCACGTCCATCAGTTCTGCATCAACGCGACGCTCACCCTTGCGCAGGATGTCGAACACGTTTTCGGCGATGTGACAGCACTCCACCAGCTCATTGAGCTGAAGGAAGCCGGCGCCCCCTTTTACAGTGTGGAAACCGCGAAAAATTGCGTTGAGCAGATCTGCGTCATCCGGGCGGCTTTCCAGCTCGACCAGTTGCTCGGACAGTTGCTCAAGAATCTCGCCGGCCTCAACCAGGAAATCCTGAAGGATCTCTTCATCGGCGCCGAAGCTCATTAATGGGGTGCTCCTACAGGTCTAAAAACCCAAAAAACCTAAAATTCCAAAACTCTAGAATCCGAGGCTGGATAACAAATCGTCCACATCGTCCTGACCGGACACAACGTCTTCTCGTTTATCGGCATGAATCTGCGGACCTTCACCCTGCGAGAGATGTTTTTGTGGATCTTTTTCTGCAAGCATCGCGGCACGGTCGTGTTCGATGCCCGCAAAGCGGTCAACCTGACTGGCCATGAGGACGAGTTTGAGCAAATTGCTTTCGACTTCGGTGACCAGTTGGGTCACACGCTTGATCACTTGACCGGTGAGGTCCTGGTAATCCTGAGCCAGCAGGATGTCGTTGAGGTTGCTCGACACCGCACGGTTGTCCGTGCTGCTGCGTGACAGAAAACCGTCGACCCGGCGCGCCAGCTCGCGGAACTCTTCAGCTCCGACTTCACGACGCATGAAGCGGCCCCAATCGGTGCTCAGCGCCTGGGCTTCTTCAGCCAGGCCATTGACCACCGGGGTGGCGCTTTCCACCAGATCCATGGTGCGGTTGGCCGCGGCTTCGGTCAGCTTGACCACATAGCCCAGGCGTTCGGTGGCGTCGGTGATTTGCGACACTTCCTCGGCCTGCGGCATGTGCGGATCGATCTGGAAATTGACGATCGCACTGTGCAGTTCGCGTGTGAGCTTGCCCACTTCCTGATACAGGCCGCGGTCACGGGTCTGATTGAGCTCATGGATCAGTTGCACAGCGTCGCCGAACCTGCCTTTTTCAAGGCTCTCGACCAGTTCGACCGCGTGTTTTTTCAGGGTCGACTCGAAATCGCCCTGTGAAGATTCGTTATGCTCCATAGCTCCCCCGCGCGTCATCAGCCGATGCGTTCGAAAATCTTCTCGATTTTGTCTTTCAACGCCTGAGCCGTGAAAGGTTTGACCACGTAGCCGTTCACACCGGCCTGAGCGGCCTCGATGATTTGCTCGCGCTTGGCTTCAGCGGTCACCATCAGCACCGGCAGATGCTTGAGTTTTTCATCGGCACGCACGTGGCGCAGCAAGTCGATACCGGTCATGCCCGGCATGTTCCAGTCCGTTACCAGAAAGTCGATGCTGCCGCTGTTGAGTACCGGAATGGCGGTAGTGCCATCGTCGGCCTCGACGGTGTTGGTGAACCCGAGATCGCGCAGCAGGTTCTTGATGATCCGCCGCATCGTTGAGAAGTCATCAACGATGAGGATTTTCATGTCTTTGTTCAATTCGACCTCCAAGCAGTCTTAAACGCGCCCAGCACCTGGACGCGCCACTTCAATCAATCGGCGCAGCACTCGAAGACTGTCTGGAGCACAACAGAGCAAGACCGGTGCCGTTCTCACCGCACCAGCCTCGTTCGCAGTGTCCCCACACTGCCTTCAGCGCGCTCGCCACTCCCCCAAACGCCCCCGCAAACGGGCCGCGCACTGGCTGTGTAACTGGCTGACCCGCGATTCACTGACGCCAAGGACTTCACCGATCTCCTTGAGGTTCAGCTCTTCGTCGTAGTACAGCGCCAACACCAGTCGCTCACGCTCCGGCAAATTGGCAATCGCGTCCGCCAGCGCCGCCTGAAAGCGTTCATCTTCCAGATCGCGTGACGGCTCAAGATGAGCACTGGCGCCATCCTCGTGCAGCCCTTCGTGTTCGCCGTCCTGCAACAGGTCGTCGAAACTGAACAGCCGGCTGCCCAGGGTGTCATTCAAAATCCCGTAGTAATCGTCGAGACTCAATTGGAGTTCGGCCGCAACCTCGTGATCTTTAGCGTCACGGCCGGTTTTAGCTTCAATTGAGCGAATGGCATCGCTGACCATACGGGTATTGCGGTGAACCGAGCGCGGTGCCCAATCCCCTTTGCGCACTTCATCGAGCATCGCGCCGCGGATCCGGATGCCCGCGTACGTTTCGAAACTTGCGCCTTTGCTGGCGTCATATTTGGTCGAGACTTCGAGCAGGCCGATCATCCCGGCCTGAATCAGGTCTTCAACCTGCACACTCGCCGGCAAGCGCGCCAGCAAGTGATAGGCAATGCGCTTGACCAGTGGCGCGTAACGCTCGATCAACTCGTACTGCGCGTCACGTGCCGACTTCTTGTAGTAGTTCATACCGCTCGCGGTCATAACACAGGCCCTGCTGTTTGCTGCACGAGGCGCTCGACGAAAAACTCAAGGTGGCCGCGCGGGTTGGCAGGCAGCGGCCAGGTATCGACCTTCTGCGCGATCGCCTTGAACGCCAGAGCGCACTTGGAACGCGGAAAGGCTTCATAGACCGCTCGCTGCTTCTGCACTGCCTTGCGCACGCTTTCGTCGTACGGCACGGCGCCGACGTATTGTAAGGCGACGTCGAGGAAGCGATCCGTGACCTTGGTCAACTTGGCGAACAGGTTGCGCCCTTCCTGCGGGCTCTGCGCCATGTTGGCCAGCACGCGGAAGCGGTTCATGCCGTAGTCGCGGTTAAGCAGTTTGATCAGCGCGTAGGCGTCGGTGATCGAGGTCGGCTCGTCGCAGACCACCAGCAACACTTCCTGGGCGGCGCGGACAAAACTGACTACCGAGTCACCGATACCCGCAGCGGTGTCGATCACCAGCACATCGAGGTTGTCGCCGATGTCGCTGAAGGCCTGAATCAGACCGGCATGTTGCGCCGGGCTCAGGTGCACCATGCTTTGGGTGCCGGAAGCGGCCGGCACGATGCGGATCCCGCCGGGGCCCTGCAACAGCACGTCGCGCAGCTCACAGCGGCCTTCGATCACATCGGCCAGAGTACGTTTGGGGGTCAGTCCCAGCAGAACGTCGACGTTCGCCAGCCCCAGATCGGCGTCCAGCAGCATGACCCGACGGCCAAGCTCTGCCAGCGCCAGAGACAAGTTCACTGACACGTTAGTCTTGCCGACGCCACCTTTGCCGCCGGTCACCGCGATCACCTGTACGGGATGCATGCTGCCCATGTTATTTCTTTACCTTGTCTTGCATAGACGGAGGCCACATTACTGGCTGCGCGTTCTCAACCGGAACAATGCATGGCAGACCATCGATGTAGGTACAAAAACGGTTCATTACCTCAGCCAACCTGCTTGGTCGGGCTGTGGTAGATATCAGCGAACATGTCAGCCATGGCTTCTTCGCTGGGTTCTTCCTGCATTTGCACGCTGACGGCGCGGCTGACCAGTTGATGACGGCGCGGCAGATGCAGATCATCCGGAATCCGTGGGCCATCGGTCAGGTACGCGACCGGCAGTTCATGACTGATCGCCAGGCTCAACACTTCGCCAAGGCTGGCCGTCTCATCCAGTTTAGTCAGGATGCAGCCGGCTAGCCCGCAACGCTTGTAACTGTGGTACGCGGCGGTTAGAACCTGTTTCTGGCTGGTGGTTGCCAGCACCAGATAATTTTTTGAACGGATGCCACGCCCGGCCAGACTTTCCAGCTGCATGCGCAAGGCCGGATCGCTGGCCTGCAAGCCGGCGGTATCGATCAGCACCACGCGCTTGCGCAGCAATGGATCCAGTGCCTGCACCAGCGACTGGCCCGGATCGACGTGGGTCACCGGCACATTGAGAATGCGGCCCAGGGTCTTCAGTTGTTCCTGGGCGCCGATACGGAAACTGTCCATGCTGACCAGCGCGACATTCTGCGCGCCGTACTTGAGCACGTAGCGCGCAGCGAGTTTGGCCAGGGTGGTGGTTTTGCCCATGCCGGCCGGGCCGACCATGGCAATCACCCCGCCCTCTTCCAGCGGCTCGACTTCCGGTACGGCAATCATTCGCGCCAGATGCGCGAGCAGCATGCGCCAGGCCTGACGTGGTTCTTCAATATCGGTGATCATCGCCAGCAGATCGCGCGACAACGGCCCGGACAGACCGATGCGCTGCAGACGACGATACAGATTGGCTTGCGCCGGACGGCTGCCTTGCAGCTGATTCCAGGCCAGCGTGCCGAGCTGCACTTCCATCAGTTCGCGCAGACTGTTCAATTCAAAACGCATCGAATCCAGCGCACGCGGATCGATGCCGGCGGACGACTGTGCAGGCGCTGGCGCTGGACGCGCCGGGGCGGCGTAAGTCGGTTCGCTCAACGGCTCGGCAGCGGTCAGCGGCAGGCCAGCCGTCAACGGCAGCCCGGCGAACAACTGGCGATTGGTGTTGCCGTCGGCTTCGCCACGCAGGCTCAGTTCGGCCTGGGCGGTCACGATGCGCGACTGGGTCTTGCGCAGCTCGTCCTCGAGTTCCATGTTCGGAACCCGTGGCGCCAGCGCCGACAATTTGTAATCCAGCGCCGCCGTCAGCTCGACGCCGCCGGCAATGCGGCGGTTGCCAATGATGGCGGCATCAGCGCCCAGCTCATCACGAACCAGCTTCATGGCCTGACGCATATCGGCGGCGAAAAAACGCTTAACTTGCATAAACCACTACCTCAGCCGTTGGGCCCTACTGTCGCAACGATGGTCACTTGCTTGTTGTCCGGAATTTCCTGATAGGCCAGCACGTGCAGCCCTGGAACTGCGAGGCGACCGAAGCGCGAGAGCATCGCGCGGATCGGGCCTGCTACCAACAGGATCACCGGTTGACCTTGCATTTCCTGGCGCTGCGCCGCTTCGATAAGCGAACGCTGCAGCTTCTCGGCCATGCTTGGCTCCAGCAGAACGCCCTCTTCAGAGCCTTGTCCTGCCTTCTGCAGACTATTGAGCAATATTTGTTCCAACCTTGGTTCCAAGGTGATCACAGGCAGCTCGGAGTCAGTGCCTACAATGCTTTGGACGATAGCGCGGGATACGCCGACGCGTACTGCGGCGACCAAGGCGGCGGTATCTTGACTCTTGGCGGCGTTGTTGGCGATAGCCTCGGCTATGCTGCGGATATCGCGTACCGGCACGTGTTCGGCGAGCAACGCCTGCAGCACTTTGAGCAACTGCGACAGCGAAACCACACCCGGCACCAGCTCTTCAGCCAGTTTCGGCGAGCTTTTGGCCAGCAATTGCATGAGTTGCTGCACTTCCTCGTGGCCGATCAGCTCGCTGGAGTGCTTGTACAGAATCTGGTTCAAGTGGGTCGCGACCACGGTACTGGCGTCGACCACGGTGTAACCGAGCGATTGCGCCTGGGCGCGCTGGCTGACTTCGATCCACACCGCCTCCAGGCCGAAAGCCGGATCTTTGGCGGTAATGCCGTTGAGCGTGCCGTAGACCTGCCCGGGGTTGATCGCCAGTTCGCGATCCGGGTAGATCTCGGCTTCGGCCAGGATCACGCCCATCAGGGTCAGGCGATAGGCGCTCGGCGCCAGATCGAGGTTGTCGCGAATGTGCACGGTCGGCATCAGGAAGCCCAGATCCTGCGAGAGCTTCTTGCGCACGCCCTTGATCCGCGCCAGCAATTGCCCGCCCTGATTGCGATCCACCAGCGGGATCAGGCGGTAACCGACTTCCAGGCCGATCATGTCGATCGGCGTCACGTCATCCCAGCCCAGCTCCTTGGTTTCCATGGCGCGGGCCGGCGACGGCAACAGTTCCTGCTGACGCTGAACCTCTTGCAGCGCCTGCACCTTGGCAACGTTCTGCTTTTTCCAGAACAGATACGCGCCACCGGCCGCCAGCGCGGCCATGCTCAGGAACGAGAAGTGCGGCATGCCCGGGACGAGACCCATGACCGCCATCAAACCAGCGGCCACCGCCAGGGCTTTGGGCGAGGCGAACATCTGCCGATTGATCTGCTTGCCCATGTCTTCCGAACCGGAAGCACGGGTCACCATGATCGCTGCCGCTGTCGATAACAACAGTGATGGCAATTGCGCCACCAAACCGTCACCGATGGTCAGCAAGGCGTAAACCTTGCCCGCGTCGGCGAAGGTCATGTTGTGCTGGAAGATACCGACGGCCATACCGCCGATGAGGTTGATGAACAGAATCAGCAGGCCGGCGATGGCGTCACCGCGAACGAACTTGCTGGCACCGTCCATGGAACCGTAGAACTCGGCTTCCTGAGCGACTTCGGAACGGCGCGCCTTGGCCTGGTTCTGGTCGATCAGCCCGGCGTTGAGGTCGGCGTCGATCGCCATTTGCTTGCCGGGCATCGCATCAAGGGTGAAGCGTGCGCTCACCTCGGAAATCCGCCCGGCACCCTTGGTCACCACGACGAAGTTGATGATCATCAGGATCGCGAACACCACGATACCGACCACGTAGTTACCGCCGATCACCACCTCACCGAAGGCCTGAATCACCTTACCGGCAGCGGCGTGGCCGTCCTGACCGTGGAGCATCACCACCCGCGTCGAGGCCACGTTCAACGCCAGCCGCAGCAGCGTCGCCACCAGCAGAATGGTCGGGAACACCGCGAAATCCAGCGGCCGCAGCGCATACACGCAGACCAGCAGGACGACGATCGACAGGGCGATGTTGAAGGTGAAAAACACGTCCAGCAGGAACGGCGGCACCGGCAACATCATCATCGCCAGCATGACCAGCAGCAACAACGGCACGCCCAGATTGCCTCGACTGAGGTCGGCAACATTCGAGCGAGCAGTGTTGAATAACTGAGAGCGATCCACCGGTTTTCCCCGTTTCTTTAAAGCAAACTTTTGACGCCCAAAGCAGGCGCACGGCGGCTACTGCAAGAAGCCTTCCAACTTTTGCCGGGGATTGAAATTGAGGTTTTTTTCGGGGAATTGTCTTGCCTGCAGCCGGGCGCCATGGAGCCGACCGCTAAACAGACGCAGGACGGCTATCACCATTAGAGGCGGGTGAAAAAATCAGAAAAAACCGCGCACTCACGGATACCCGGCAGTCAAAATTTGCTCTGGATTAATCTCACCAAGACGCAAATCGCGGCCCACCAGATAGCGCGTACCCTTACGGATCGGCTTCCCTCCCACGTCGACAAGCGCCTCCTCAGAATCGCCCAAAGTCACGATTTCCTCAGGCTGATGAAAAGGATCTTCGGGGTATGCCTTCAACACAATCAGTGCCCAGACAAAGTAAATGTCCGGCACATCCTGCGGCTCGATCTTCCGTTCGACCTCCGGCTCGACCTCCCATCGAAAGTCCTGCCCACCCGTGACCTGTAACTGATCACCGACCATGTGAAATTGTGGTTTGTGATAACGCGCCAGTAGGCCGGTGCCATTGCTACTCCATGTATCGGAGTAGTTGTTGGGCGAAGAGAAAACTCTGACCAACTCTTCAACAGTACCAATGTTGCCAGCGGCACTATTGAATCGGTTGTAGAGACTATGGTGGGCTACCCCGTCCAACCTTGGCTTGATCGCATTGATATACGAATCGAGATAGCCCGGCACATACGCATTGCTCATGTGCACGAAATGCGTGAAGTCCAACATCGCCTTAAAAGTGAACGTGCAAGCGATATGATCAGACTCTTTCGCCACCGACCCGGAAACGAACTCGAACCTCATTCCTTCAAGCTTTTTGTAGTTCTCTTGCATGACCTTCTCCTTGGCGAATGTTAAAGACAGGTCAGAAGGCGAATTGCCCGTGAAACCTGCCAAGGAACATGGAATAGCTGAATGCCCTTTGTGTCCACTGTCAGAACTAACAGGTAGAGGTCTTTTTCAGACAAGCGGAGGGCCGCGGTCTTTTGATTTATCAGGAATCGCGCCGCAATGAACACAGATTGTAGGTATCACACAGATCCCCTGTGGGAGCGGGCTTGCTCGCGAAGAGGCCATCCGCGACACCACAGAATCATGAGCAGCACTTTTAAACGATGGCGTTTAATAGACACCTCCAGACACGCCTTGCGGGCTACACATCCTTGCGCCATTGCCTACAGCTACGCCAGAATCCGCCGGCTTGTGCGCCTTGGGGTCGGGTTCTATTGTGGGTCGGTCGCTGACGAATCAGCGATCGGGTCTCGCAGCCCGCTGATTTCTAGACGCACAACTTCCGTCCTCGTTTTATGGCGGCTGTACGTGGGAGACCTTTGGGTCTGCCGGTTCTAGAGTCCCGGTCTGCGACCCGCGTATGGCTGCCACCTCCCTTTCGTATCGCAGCGAAATGTGGCAGCTCCGCCGACTCTAGGAGCTTCACCATGATCAAACCAACACCCAACCCACCTGAATCCGACGCCACCTCCCCCTACGAATCCCTCGATTCAAAAAAGCTCCACGAAGCCGCCGACCGCGCCCTCGACCACTACCTCTGCTCGCCCGGCGCCACGCCCATTCAACGCAAAACCCGTTCGATGTACGCCGTGACCGCAGACTTCAAAAACGAAGAACTGCTGGCCGATGCCTGCGAAACACTCGCCTCAGCCAGAACCATCGCCAATGATTTCGCCCACCTCATACCGGCGTCCCAGCGCAGGACGCTGCTGGGCATCGCGCAATTGATCATGCTCGGCGAGCTGGCGGTGAATCGGGCGTTGGATAATCTGGAGTTGCCGAAGTAACAGGGACTTGTGACAAGCCCTGAGTAAGGCGTTGTGGCTGCTGACGTCTTCGCGGGCAAGCCCGCTCCCACAGGTTCGGCGTGTAGCACAGGTTTGTGATCGACCCCAATCCCTGTGGGAGCGGGCTTGCTCGCGAAAGCGGCCTCACAGCCGACACATGTCTTCAGGCTTAAAAAACCGCCACCTCATTTAACCGGGCGGCGGTTTGTCGCCTCTTTCCTTCAGCCCACATGACCACTTGTCGGAAACCCGCCAGCACCTGTCAGATCTGACAGGTGCCTAATTCCTCCAACGCGCGCTCAATAACTCCGTCACCCAGCCCCCCGACCGGAGTTCGCCAGATGTCCAGCAAGCAAACCCCTCAAGCCCTCAGACCTCCGTATCTTCCGGCACTGGTCAACCTCAGCCCTGCCGAACACTATGACGGCGGCATACCCATCAGAGCCGTGGAAGGCGATCTGCAAGGCATCATCCCCGCCTGGCTGACCATGTCCATTGGCGATCTGGCCGAGGTGTTCTGGGACAATGACAGCGCCGCGGTCTGGAGCAAGACCTTAGAGCACGATGCCGAGCTCAACCAGGACCTGGTTTTCACCATTGCCAAGGGCCAGGTACTTGAGGGGGATGCCACGCCAGTGTTCTACCGGATCACGCGCAAGAACCAGGCCCCGGAGGACTCGTTACCGGTCATGACCCTGCTGGTCAAACTCACGCGTCCCGGCGATTACGACGACATTCCCGGCGATGACGGCCACTCCGATCTCAAGTTCTCCCTCTCTCATGACGAGGTCGATGAAAACCTGCCGCCCAGCGGGGTGACGATGCACATCGTGCCTTACCGCAACCTCACCCGATACGACCGCATTCTCGCCCGCTGGGGCAGCCAGCAAGAGGTGCATGTCGTTACGCCGGAACAGGCCCAGGACCCGATCAGAAACCCGATCGAGGTTGTCTTCAGCCGCGCCGTTATTGACGATGCCGGGGACGGTGATCGTGTCGCGGTGGCTTATCAGGTCATTGACCGCTGCGGTAACTTCCCGGACGAACGCGCGCCGTGGTCGGCGACGCATTATCTGTTGGTGGATCTAGGGGGCAATCGGCTGGACGAACCGCAGGTGCTGGTCAACGGCATTCCAACCGACAGCATCGACCTCGACCAGCTCGGGGATGACGATGTGAACGCCCGCGTGTACATCACCAAGGACGATTTTGCGGTGGGCGACAAGGTGCTCCTGACCTGGATCGGCACCCCGGCGCAAGGCTCGCAGATCATCGTCGGGCCGCTGGAGAAAGAGGTGTCGTACGTGCCCTTACAACTCGATTTCCCCATCCCCAACGCCGCCGTCAAAGCCATTGCCAAAGGCGCAGCCTCGGTCGGCTATGTGCGCCGTCGCAGCGATGAAAGCGACCGCCGCTCAAAAAATGCCAGCGTCACCGTGATTGGCGACATCAGCCAGTTAGTCGCCCCCACCGTCGACGAGGCACCGGGCGGAACGTTGCCACCCGAAACGCCTTGGGCGACTGTGCAGATCCCTTGGTACCCCGGTCGCAACAGCAGCGACCTGCTCAACCTGATCTGGTGGGCCCAGGCGCCCGGTAACGACACCGTTTATTACGAAGATCCCCGCCCGGTCGGCAACGTAGCGGACAATCAGCCCGTCCTGCGCAGCGTGAGCAATGCCGAAATCCAGCGTTTCAACGGCCTGAACGTCAAGGTCTATTACGTCGTCACCAACAGCGAAACGGGGCTGTTGAGCGTTCGCGAGTCGCTGCCGTTCATGATGCAGGTCGGCGTCGCCCTGCCGACGTTCGACCGGCCGGAAGTCGAGGGCGCAGATGCCAACGACGTGCTCGATCCGGACAACGTGCCACCCACCGGTGCCACGCTGGTGGTGCCGTACCTCGGCACCCGCGACAAGGATCGCGTGAATTACCGTTGGCGCGGCTCCGCCAGCGGCGGCAGCATCAGTAGTCATGTCGACCTGATCCCCGCTACCGCTGGCCGGCCTGTGCGAATTACCGTTGAGAAAAAATACGTGACCGCCAACCTGAACGGTACGGTGGTTGCCGATTACAGCATTCAGCGGGCGGGCGAGACACTGGGGCATTCTCATGAGTTGACGTTGCGTATCGGGACGGCGCTGGGGGAGCTGCCGCCACCGTTCCTTGTAGCACCGGCCAAAGATCCGATTGATGTCCTGGCCTACCCGGACGGGGTGACGGTGCGCATCGAATACCCAGAAGCATTGAGCGGCGACCAGGCATGCCTGGAAGAAGACAATCCACCGGCAGGTTGGCCGCCGTTTCCGTTGGTGGAATTCAACAGCAACAAGCGAGTGAACACACTGTTGAGCCCCGCATTCCTAGCGACGCGACATGGAACGGTGATCGAGCTGCGCGGGAACTTGTATCGCAACGGTGGCCACGCTGGCCAATCAGACGCGATCAAGGTGAGACTGCTGAAAATTATCGATGAAGACCCGCGCCTTCCTACACCTAATATCGACGGCAACACCAGTAAAGAGTTGAGCGTTCAAGACCTCACAACAGACGCACGGATTCTCGCGGAAAGATGGCCGTTGTTCGAACCAGGACAACCGATCTGGGCAACCTGTAGAGGCTTTGACAAGAACGGCGAGCCGATAACCAACGACGTCAGGTCGGGAGAGCCCAATGATTCGCCGGATGGATTGTCCCTGGCGGCTCCGATTGAGTGGTTAAAAGAACTGAAGGACGGAACTGAGCTGACGATCAGCGTGAAAGTAAATCTTGACGGAATAGCCAGTGAGTTGACCGCGACAGCCTGCCCACGACGAATCTATAGCCTTAGAGGCACCCAGAGAGATGAAAACTTTGATAATGTCCCCCCTCAACTTATAGGGCCATTGGAAACTTTAGATACTGGTGCGATAAGCATCATTAATCAAAGCTCAACAGGATCACTAAAAATCGTCACATTTAATAGGGATAGCGCTTCAGGGGCGATAGAAGGAAACGTGTTAATTAACGAGAGCGCTGTAACTAAATTCAGGATAGAGCTCAAAGCCCCCGTGCAAAAATTAAGCTTTTACTACGCAGACGTTCAAGCCACCCTCGGAAAAATCCTGTTCTATGGCCCAGACGGATATATAGACGAAAGACCACTAATCAGCAGCGCAGGTATTTCACAGTTAATTTTTTCCGCGGCAAACATCAATTACATTGAATTTTATAACGGAGGCGAAGAACAAGTAATTTTCGATAACTTTATGTTCAACTGATTTCTGTAAGCGCCTCAATTGGGGCGCTTGAAACCCGCTCGATGTACGCCGTTACCGCCGACTTCAAAAACGAAGAACTGCTGGCCGATGCTTGCGAAACACTCGCGTCGGCCAGAACCATCGCCAATGATTTCGCCCACCTCATACCGGCGTCGCAGCGCAGGACGCTGCTGGGCATCGCGCAACTGATCATGCTCGGCGAGCTGGCGGTGAATCGGGCGCTGGATAATCTGCAGTTGCCGGGCTAAGAACGCAGGCAAGAACCTGTGGCGAGGGGATTCATCCCCGATCGGTTGCGCAGCAGCCGTAAACCCTGAACTCGCGGTATTTCTGAAAATTTGCAGTGACAGGACTTGGGTCTGCTGCGCAACCCAGCGGGAGCAAGCTCCCTCGCCACAGTGACTGCGGCAGGAGCCGACGTTTCATTGGGTCAGGCGGGGGAGCTGGCGGTGAATCGAGCGCTGGATAATCTGGAATCGCCGGGCTAAGAAGGCAGGCAAGAACCTGTGGCGAGGGGATTCATCCCCGATCGGTTGCGCAGCAGCCGTAAACCCTGAACTCGCGGTATTTCTGAAAATTTGCAGTGACAGGATTTGGGTCTGCTGCGCAGCCCAGCGGGAGCAAGCTCCCTCGCCACAGTGACTGCGGCAGGAGCCGACGTTTCATTGGTTCAGGCGGGGGAGCTGGCGGTGAATCGGGCGCTGGATAATCTGCAGTTGCCGGGCTAAGAAGGCAGGCAAGAACCTGTGGCGAGGGGATTCATCCCCGATCGGCTGCGCAGCAGTCGTAAAACCTGAACTCGCGGTATTTCTGAAAATTTGCAGTGACAGGATTTGGGTCTGCTGCGCAGCCCAGCGGGAGCAAGCTCCCTCGCCACAGTGACTGCGGCAGGAGCCGACGTTTCATTGGGTCAGGCGGGGGAGCTGGCGGTGAATCGAGCGCTGGATAATCTGGAATCGCCGGGCTAAGAAGGCAGGCAAGAACCTGTGGCGAGGGGATTCATCCCCGATCGGTTGCGCAGCAGCCGTAAACCCTGAACTCGCGGTATTTCTGAAAGATTGAAGTCTGGGGCCGCTGTGCAGCCCATCGGGGATAAATCCCCTCACCACAATGACCGCGGCAGGAGCCGACGTTTCATTGGGTCAGGCGGGGGAGCTGGCGGTGAATCGAGCGCTGGATAATCTGGAATCGCCGGGCTAAGAAGGCAGGCAAGAACCTGTGGCGAGGGAGCTTGCTCCCGCTCGGCTGCGCATCAGTCGTAAAACCTGAGCTCGCGGTATTTCTGAAAGATTGAAGTCTGGGGCCGCTGTGCAGCCCATCGGGGATGAATCCCCTCACCACAATGACCGCGGCAGGAGCTGAAATATCTTTGGGTCAGGCATAAAAAAACCGCCACCCCGTTCAATCGGGATGGCGGTTTTTTATTGCGTTACTGTCAAGTCAGGAATCGCGCCGCAGATCCGGCGGAATCGGCAGATCGTCCTTCAGCGGATCCGGGCGCTTGCCCTTGCCGGCGCGGTACTGGCGGATCTGGTAGACGTAGGCCAGCACCTGGGCGACCGCCAGGTACAGGCCGCCGGGGATTTCCTGCTCGAGTTCGGTGGAGTAGTAGATCGAGCGCGCCAGCCCCGGCGATTCGAGGAGCATGACGTTGTTGGCGACGGCGATTTCGCGGATCTTCAGCGCGAGGAAGTCGCTGCCCTTGGCCAGCAGCACTGGCGCGCCGCCCTTCTCCGAGTCGTACTTGAGCGCGACGGCGTAGTGGGTCGGGTTGGTGATGACCACGTCGGCGTCGGGAATCGCCGCCATCATCCGCCGCTGCGACATCTCGCGCTGGGTCTGGCGGATGCGCTGCTTGACCTCTGGCCGGCCTTCCTGATCCTTGTGCTCGTCGCGCACTTCCTGCTTGGTCATCAGCAGTTTTTTGTGCGCTTCCCAGAGCTGCACCGGCACGTCGACCGCGGCGATGATGATCAGGCCGCAGGCCAGCCACAAGGTACTCCAGCCGACCAGCGTGACGCTGTGAATGATCGCCATTTCGAGCGGCTCGTGGGCGATCCGCAAGAAATCATCGACATCCGCCGACAACACCACCAACGCCACCCCCAGGGTGATCAGAAATTTGGCCAGCGCCTTGAGCAACTCGACCACAGCCTTGAACGAGAACATCCGCTTCAGGCCCGCGGCCGGGTTCATCCGGCTGAATTTGGGCGCCATGGAGCCCGCCGCAAACAGCCAGCCACCGAGGGAGATCGGCCCGATCAACGCCGCCAGCAACAGGGTGATCATGATCGGCTGGATCGCCAACAGCGCCATCTGGCCTGACTGCAACAGGAACCTGCCCATGGCCCCCTGATCCATGACCACCTCGCGCGAGAGGGTGAAGTTCAGACGCATCAGCTCCATCAGGTCTTCGGCCAGCATGCCGCCGAACACCAGCAAAGCACCGGCACCGGCCATCATCACGGCGAGGGTGTTGAGCTCTTTGGAACGGGCAATCTCGCCCTTCTCACGAGAGTCCTTTTTCCGTTTGTCCGTGGGGTCTTCTGTTTTGTCCTGACCGCTTTCGCTCTCTGCCATGGCTCAGCGCGCCCGTGCCAGTTCGCGTAACAACTGCAAGGCCTCGGAGGCCAGCGGTTGATACTGATTGAGGATATCCGCCAGACCGACCCAGACGATGAACAGGCCCAGCACCAAAGTCAGCGGGAAACCGATGGAGAAAATGTTCAGCTGCGGCGCGGCGCGGGTCATCACGCCGAAGGCGATGTTGACCACCAGCAGCGCAGTGACCGCCGGCAGCACCAGCAACAACGCCGCCCCGAGAACCCAGCCTAGCTTGCCGGCCAGCTCCCAGTATTGCGCGGTCATCAAGCCGCCGCCGACCGGCAGCGTGGTGAAGCTTTCGGTGAGTACTTCGAAGACCACCAGATGGCCGTTCATCGACAGGAACAGCAAGGTCACCAGCATGGTGAAGAACTGGCCGATCACTGCCACCGAGACACCGTTGGCCGGGTCGACCATCGAGGCGAAACCCATGCCCATCTGGATCGCGACAATCTGCCCGGCCACGGCAAACGCCTGAAAAAACAGTTGCAGGGAAAACCCCAGCACCGCACCCACCAGAATCTGCTCGGCAATCAGTAACCAGCCACTGAGAGCAAGCGGACTGACGTCCGGCATCGGCGGCAGCCCCGGGGCAATGCATACGGTGATGGCCACGGCGAAATACAGGCGTATCCGCCGCGACACCAACGTGGTGCCGAACACCGGCATGACCATCAGCATCGAGGCGACGCGAAACAGTGGCAACATGAACGACGCCACCCAGGTACTGATCTGGGTGTCGGTCAGTTGAAGCAGCGATTGCATGGCTTAGCCGATGACCATCGGAATGTTTTTGTACAACTGAATGATGTATTCCATGAACGTCTGCACGATCCACGGACCGGCGACGATCAGGGTCACCAGCATCACCAGCAGACGCGGCAGGAAGCTCAGGGTCTGTTCGTTGATCTGCGTCGCCGCCTGAAACATCGCCACCAGCAAACCGACCAACAGGCTCGGCACCACCAGAATCGCGACCATCAAGGTGGTCAGCCACAGTGCTTCACGAAAGATATCGACCGCGACTTCCGGCGTCATGGCGAAACACCTCCGAAACTGCTGGCCAGGGTGCCGATGATCAGCGCCCAGCCATCCACCAGTACGAACAGCATGATCTTGAACGGCAGCGAAATGATCAGTGGCGAGAGCATCATCATACCCATCGCCATCAGCACACTGGCCACGACCAGGTCGATGATCAGGAACGGGATGAAAATCATGAAACCGATCTGGAAGGCGGTTTTAAGCTCGGAAGTGACAAACGCCGGCACCAGAATGGTCAGTGGCGCCTGATCCGGCGTGGCGATGTCCGTGCGCTTGGACAGACGCATGAACAGCTCCAGATCGCTGGTGCGGGTCTGGGCGAGCATGAAGTCCTTGATCGGTACCTGGGCCTTTTCCACCGCTTGCTGGGCGGTGAGTTTTTCCGCCAGGTACGGCTGCAGCGCATCGTTGTTCACCCGGTCGAACACCGGGGCCATGATGAACATGGTGAGGAACAGGGCCATGCCGGTGAGGATCTGGTTCGACGGTGTCTGCTGCAGACCGAGGGCCTGACGCAGGATCGAGAAGACGATGATGATCCGGGTGAAACTGGTCATCAGGATCACGGCCGCCGGAATAAAGCTCAGGGCGGTCATGATCAGCAGGATCTGCAGGCTGACCGAGTATTCCTGCGCGCCGTCGGCGTTGGTGCCCAGCGTGATCGCCGGAATTGACAACGGATCGGCGGCGAACGCCAGCGGCGCGGCCAGCATCAGGGCCAGCGTCAAGACGATGCGTAGCGCACCCATTACTTCTTATCCTTCTGATCCTTGCCGAGAATCTTCAGCAGATGCTGGGCAAATTCCGGGGTCGCTTTTTCGCTGCTGCTCGGCACTGGCACCGGCTCCTTGAGCACGTGCAGCGCGGTGATGGTGCCAGGGCTCAAGCCGAGCAGAATCTGCTCGTTGCCGACCTGCACCAGCATCAACCTGTCACGCGGACCGAGTGCGCGGGAGCCGATCAGCTCGATCACCTGGCCCTTGCCTGCTGGCCCCGATTGCTGCACCCGGCGCAGCAGCCAGGCGAGGAAGAAGATCAAGCCCAGCACCAGCAACAGACCGAACACCAGTTGCGTCAGTTGCCCGGCCACTCCGCTGCTGACCATCGGCGCGGTGGCAGCAGGCACGGTGGTCGCCGTCGACGGCTCGGCGGCCAGCACGCTCAATGGCAGTGCCAGCAAAGCCCAGAGAAACCGTTTCACTCAGCGCAGCTTCTTGATGCGTTCGCTTGGGCTGATCACGTCGGTCAGGCGGATGCCGAACTTCTCGTTGACCACCACCACTTCACCGTGCGCGATCAGCGTGCCGTTGACCAGCACGTCCAGCGGCTCGCCGGCCAGACGATCGAGCTCGATCACCGAACCCTGGTTCAGTTGCAGCAGGTTGCGGATGTTGATGTCGGTGCTGCCCACTTCCATCGAGATCGACACCGGGATGTCGAGGATCACGTCCAGGTTCGGACCGTCCAGGGTCACCGGATCGTTGTTCTTCGGTACGCTGCCGAACTCTTCCATCGGCAGACGGTTGGAGCTTGCAGCGCCAGCGTCGGCGGCCAGCAGCGCGTCGATGTCGGCCTGGCTGCCATCACCGGTCTCTTCCAGGGCCGCAGCCCATTCGTCGGCCAGTGCCTGATCGTCCTGGGCGTTCATTTCGTCGTTCATCATTTGTCCTCGGCGGGCAACAATTCAGTTAAATGCGTGGGGGAAAAGCGCCGCTTCAGCGACGCTCGATCGGCTCGATCACCTGCAACGCGAGGTTGCCTTTGTGCGAGCCCATCTTGACCTTGAAGGCCGGTACGCCGTTGGCGCGCATGATCATGTCTTCCGGCATCTCGACCGGGATCACGTCCCCGGGCTGCATGTGCAGGATGTCGCGCAGCTTCAACTGGCGGCGGGCCACGGTGGCGCCGATCGGCACGTCGACATCGAGCACGTCCTGACGCAGGGCGTTGACCCAGCGCTCGTCCTGATCGTCGAGGTCCGACTGGAAACCGGCATCGAGCATTTCACGCACCGGCTCGATCATCGAGTACGGCATGGTTACGTGCAGGTCACCGCCACCGCCATCGAGTTCGATGTGGAAGGTGGAGACCACGATTGCTTCGCTCGGGCCAACGATGTTGGCCATGGCCGGGTTCACTTCCGAGTTGATGTACTCGAAATTGACTTCCATGATCGCCTGCCAGGCTTCCTTCAGATCGACGAACGCCTGCTCCAGCACCATGCGCACCACACGCAGTTCGGTCGGGGTGAATTCACGCCCCTCGATCTTGGCGTGACGGCCGTCGCCGCCGAAGAAGTTGTCCACCAGCTTGAACACCAGTTTGGCGTCGAGGATGAACAGCGCGGTGCCGCGCAACGGTTTGATCTTGACCAGGTTGAGGCTGGTCGGCACGTACAGCGAGTGCACGTATTCGCCGAACTTCATCACCTGGACGCCACCGACGGCAACGTCTGCCGAGCGGCGCAGCATGTTGAACATGCTGATGCGGGTGTAACGGGCAAAACGCTCGTTGATCATCTCCAGAGTCGGCATGCGTCCACGGACGATGCGATCCTGGCTGGTCAGGTCGTAGCTTTTGACACTGCCGGGTTCGGCAGCGTTATCGGTCTGTACCAGACCATCGTCGACGCCATGCAACAGCGCGTCGATTTCATCCTGGGACAGCAGATCCTGCACGGCCATGTCGTGTTCCTACTGCAGTACGAAATTAGTGAAAAGCAACTGTTCGATCACCACTTTGCCCAGCTCTTTCTGCGCCACTTCCTGGACGCTGGCGGTAGCCTTCTGGCGCAACATCTCCTGGCCGACCGGAGTCGCCAAGGTGGCAAAATCCTGACCGGAGAAGAGCATCACCAGGTTGTTGCGGATCACCGGCATGTGCACTTTGAGCGCCTCCAGATCGGCCTGGTTACGCGCCAGCATGGTGATGCTCACCTGCATGTAGCGCTGACGGCCGTTCTGGTTGTAGTTGGCGACAAACGCCGGCGCCATCGGCTCGAAGATCGCCGGCTGCTTGCCGACCGGCGCGGCCTCGGCCGCTGCGGCAGGCTTGCTCTGAGCGCTGTGCATGAAGTACCAGGTCGCGCCCACGGACACACCGATCGCCAGCAGCAGAGCCACCACGATCAGGATGATCATCTTGAGTTTGCCTTTGGTCGCGGGGTCTTTTACAGCTGCTGCTTCGCTCTTCGCCATGCCAATAATCCGTCACTAATCGGGTTTTCACAGTCGCACGGCAAGGCAAGAGCAAGTGTTATGCCAGAAGTGTCGGAGGTAACGCTAAAGTCAAAAGCCACCCTCACCCCAGCCCTCTCCCGGAGGGAGAGGGGGCTGACTGAGGTGTCAGGCGTCAAACATCGACCTGAAAGACCGAGTCGAATATGGATTCACAGCGCAAGTATCCGGTCGGCGTACTTCGCGAGCATCCCCCAATCGGTTCCCTCTCCCTGTGGGAGTGTATGTACCGGAGGGAGAGGGGGCTGACCGAGGTGTCAGGCGTCAAACATCGACCTGAAGACCGAGTCGATTATGGATTCACAGCGCAAGTATCCGGTCGGCGTACTTCGCGAGCATCCCCCAATCGGTCCCCTCTCCCTGTGGGAGTGTATGTACCGGAGGGAGAGGGGGCTGACCGAGGTGTCAGGCGTCAAACATCGACCTGAAAGACCGAGTCGATTATGGATTCACAGCGCAAGTATCCGGTCGGCGTACTTCGCGAGCATCCCCCAATCGGTCCCCTCTCCCTGTGGGAGTGTATGTACCGGAGGGAGAGGGCTGACCGAGGTGTCAGGCGTCAAACATCGACCTGAAAGACCGAGTCGATTATGGATTCACAGCGCAAGTATCCGGTCGGCGTACTTCGCGAGCATCCCCCAATCGGTCCCCTCCCCTGTGGGAGTGTATGTACCGGAGGGAGAGGGGGCTGACCGAGGTGTCAGGCGTCAAACATCGACCTGAAAGACCGAGTCGATTATGGATTCACAGCGCAAGTATCCGGTCGGCGTACTTCGCGAGCATCCCCCAATCGGTCCCCTCTCCCTGTGGGAGAGGGCTAGGGTGAGGGGCACTTGATTTTGCTCAGGCGTAATAGTCGACGGCGCTGCTGCCAATGACGCTGGTGGTTTGCGCAGCGGCTTCAGCCACCGCCGCCGGCGTCAGCTCTTCTTCCGCCGAATCCAGTCGACCACCCGCAGCGCTGGTGCGACCACTCTGGCCCTGCTGCGCCTGTTCCTGCCCCTGCTGACCCTGCCAGCCACGGCTCTGGTCGGAGACATTGACATCGACCTGGCCCATGCCCTGCTGGGTGAACATGTCACGCAAGCGATGCATCTGACCGTCGAGCGCTTCGCGCACGCTTGGGTGCGCGCTCATGAAGGTCACCTGGGTCTGCTGGTCCGGAACCATGTTGACCCGAATATCCAGACGCCCGAGTTCCGCCGGCTGCAATTGAATATCCGCCGCCTTCAGGTTGGCGCTGGACAGGTACATGACGCGGTTGACGATTTCTTCGGTCCAGCCGCTCTGATGCATGGCGATCGGTTGATTCACCGGCACCGCGTTCGCGGTTTTCGGAGTGGCCGCCTGAGTCAGCGCCGCCAGACGGTTGGCGAAATCATCGACACGGGTGTCGCTGGTAGCAGCCTTCAGATCTTTCAGGCCATCGTCTATCAGGCCGCTGAAGGCCTTTTCACCATTCTGACTGGTGCTGTCCTTGTCGGCCTGCACGTCGAGCATGCTCGCCATGCCGGCAGCGAAGTTCTGCGCCGCAGTCAATTCACCGTCGGCCTGAGCCTGGGCCGGTGTAGCTTTGGGTTGGGCCTGGCTGCTGGCGGAAATGTGCCCGCCCTGCTCCATCGCCATACGCAGCGCCGGCAACGAGTCGAGTGGATCGGCCGCCGGGTCGAACGCGCTATCGGTTGATGCCGCCGGATCTTTGACCACGGCTGGCGCCAAAGTGGCGGCCACGACCGGCGTTTCGGTTTTGGCCGGTTCCGGTGTTGCAGCGACTGGCGCTGCCACCACCGGCGCGGTCACCAGCGGCTGCACGGTTTGCGCCAGTGCCGGATCCAGCGCCGGATCCACCGGGGTGGTGTCGGCCACTGGCGTCTGCGCGCTGTCGGCAGCAGCATCGGCGGCGGCCTTGTCAGCGGCGGCCTGATCATCGGAGGTGGTCGACGCGGTCTTGTCGGCAGGCAAGGCATTGCCGCTATCGGCAACGGTCTGTTGCGTGGCGGCAGACTTATCCTTGGCGAAATCTTTCTTGTCGCTGTTGTCGGCAACCTTGTCGCGCGCCGGTTTCAACGAACTGTCAGAGTTCGCAAGAGTCTTTTTCGGGCCTTGATCGGCGAACACCTGAGCGAAGCTTGAGGCCTTGTCCCCGGTGTCTGCGGCCATGACCGGCGTTTTCGCGGCGGCGGCTTGCGCCTTGGCCTGGGCGGCAGATTGAAGAAGAACATTGGGGGTCGCAGGCATGACACGGTCTCCGCTGCACTGGGATCGTAGGTACAGTTGACGGGGATTATTGCAAGTGTCGGGCCAGTTTTGTCCGGCGCTTGCGAAAAGCGCCGGACAGCAGGGTTCAATGGGTCAGGGCGTGCTGGCGTTCGTCTTCGTAGACAGGGCGGACATCGGCGAACTCGCCACTAATGTCAGCCACCAGCCTGGCAATGTCCGAGGGGCTTTTATTTTTGGCTTCCGATTCCAGCTCCTGGCAGAGCGCCGCCAACCGGACAGCCCCCATGTTGCTGGCGCTGCCCTTGAAGCTGTGGGCAACTTCAGACAAAGCCTTGGCATCCGCCGTGTTCTGCAGCTCAGCCAAGCGACTTTCGGAATCGGCCAGAAAGGTATCCAGAAGCTCCGGATAACCCTCCTCCATGACTTCGCGCAGTACGCTCAGCGCCTCGCGATCAATATGTGTGTCAGTCACTTGTTCACTCCTTGATCAAGAATCGGCGAATTATGCCTCAACCCTCCCAGAAAAACTCCACGCAAGCACTGCGACCTTCGTCCGACCAACTGGCGTTATGCCCCAACTGCCGGATCAGGCTGACCCCGCGCCCCGACAGACGGACACCGTCCAGCGGCCGCTCCATCACCCGCGCCACGTCAAAACCCTTGCCGCTGTCCTCGACGCGGATCACCAGACAACCACCGGCACCTTGCGGCTTGACCTGCAGATGCACGCGCACGTAACCGTCCTGCAGGGCTTCGAGCCGCTCGTTGCGCTGTTCATAGTAACGAGCGAAGCCACTGGCATCACGCTTCAGGCTGGAATCCAGGCCAAGAACACCGTGCTCCAGCGCGTTGGAGTACAGCTCGGCGAGCACGCTGTAGATCGCCCCGCCTTGGGTGCGCAAACCGTGCACTTCCTGCAACAACTGCAGCAGATACGGCAAAGGATTGAAGCGCCTGAGCGTCGCCCCGCGAAACTCGAAGCTTACCGACCAGTC
This sequence comes from Pseudomonas sp. S150, assembly GCF_004526365.1. NCBI lineage: Bacteria > Pseudomonadati > Pseudomonadota > Gammaproteobacteria > Pseudomonadales > Pseudomonadaceae > Pseudomonas > Pseudomonas sp. S150. Next base: position 2,330,689 of record NZ_CP038207.1, on the reverse strand, counting down.
CAGCGGGCACGACTGGCCGCTGTCGGAATACACCGGCGCCGACGGCATCACCTGCGCCGCCTCCAGCAAGCTGATCTCGACCATGCTCACATCGTCGCGGGGCTCGCCGCGAAAGGCGTGCAAGGCCTGCTCGATCTCGGCGAACAGGTTGTCCGGCTCACGATTGGCGGCAAACAGTTGCTGCAAACGCTCGACACCGAACAACCGGTCGTCGGCGTCAGTGGTATCGATCACCCCGTCCGAAAGCAGGAACACCCGGTCACCCACGGCCATGGTCTGTACTTCGGTGCGATCATCAAACGCTTGCGGACTGAGCACCCCCAGCGGCAAATGGCGCGCCGCCAGCGGCACACGTTCGCCGGTGGCAATCCGATGCAGATAACCGTCAGGCATGCCGCCGTTCCACACCTCTACCGAACGCCGCTGAAAACTCAGACAAAGCATGGTCGCGCAGCAGAACATGTCCACCGGCAGGATGCGCTTGAGCTTGGCGTTCATCTCGCGCAGGGTTTCAGCCAGGCCGTAGCCCTTGGCGGTCATGCCGTAAAACACTTCGGCGAGCGGCATCGCCCCCACCGCTGCCGGCAAGCCGTGGCCGGTGAAATCACCGAGCAGCACATGCATGTCGCCGGCCGGGGTATAGGCCGCCAGCAGCAGGTCGCCGTTGAACAACGCATAGGGCGATTGCAGATAACGAATATTCGGTGCACTCAGACAACCCGAATGCGCGACCTTGTCGAAAACGGCTTTGGCTACGCGCTGTTCGTTGAGCAGGTAATCGTGATGTCTGGCGATCAGGTCACGCTGTTGCAGCACCGTGGCCTGCAAGCGGCGCAAGCGATCCATCGCCTTGATTTTGGCGGCGAGGATCACCTGGTTGTAAGGCTTCGCCAGAAAGTCGTCGCCACCTGCTTCCAGACAACGGGCAAGCGCTTCACTTTCGGTCAGCGAAGTCAGAAAGATGATCGGCACCAGGGTTTCCCCCGCCAGCGCCTTGATCTGCTGCGCCGCTTCGAAGCCGTCCATCACCGGCATCATCGCGTCCATCAGCACCAGATGCGGTGGCTGACGCTTGAACACCTCCAGCGCTTCGGCGCCATTGGCGGCGGTCAGCACTTCATGCCCCTGACGGCGGACGATGGTCGACAACAGTAACCGGTCGGCGGCACTGTCTTCGGCGATCAGGATCGTCAGCGGCTCTTGCGCCTGCATGGCTGTCAACTGATGTCGAACAGTTTGTCGAAGTTGGAGATGGCGAGAATCTTGCGCACGTCGGAGTTGCTGTTGATCACGCGTACATCCGAGTCGTCGCCGCCGGCATGATCGCGCAGCAGAAGCAGCATGCCCAGCGCGGAGCTGTCGAGGTAGGTGGCATCTTTCAGATCAACCACGATGGAGTCAGGTTTTCTGTTAAGCCGCTCATAGGACTCGCGAAATTCCTGATGGCGCCCAAAATCGAACCGCCCCTTGACCGAAATCGTCAGTTTTTGACCATCCGGAGAGACTTCTGTAACGACTGACATTGACTGGCTTCCTTGTCATTGACGAACGTGTACAAGGTTTAGCACCTGGACAGGGTTGGGGCAAGGCTCAGCGCAGAAGCAAATGTGGGAGCGGGCTTGCTCGCGAAGGCAATCGGTCAGTTGACTGAGGTGTTGACTGACACGACGCCTTCGCGAGCAAGCCCGCTCCCACAGGGAGTTTTTGGGCAATTTGAAAAGGGTTGTGTCGCGGCAGGCGCTGCGACAACTGGTCCAGCAGCTTCTGCTCGCGCTTGTCTTCGAGGCGCTGCGCCTCTTCGCGGTAGCGCGGTACCCGTTTGCGCAGGAGAAGCTATGCCCTGCAGCCACTCCGCGACTGCCGCTTGTCGCCACTGTCAGATCTGACAGTAGACCGAGGAAAGAAGCATAGCCCTTAATCAAGTGGCAGCAATTTCGCTGCGCTCAGGTCAAAGGACTGCATCATGGACCCGCATTTTGAACGTTTTGGAAAACCGTCCCTGCATAACACCGCGTCACCAACCATCATCACTCATGATGAATACCTAAGGGGTAAATCCGGCGTAAAGGCGACCTACCCAGGTAAAGCAGGCGACGAACTTACGTTTTACCTTGTGGCCGACGACGTTGAGACCCATAGAATCTGGCAAATAAACCTTAGTGATCGGCCGGATTACGCTAAACCCATCACTGACGTCGCGGAATGGGAGTTTGTGGGCAAACAAATATGTATGTTCTTCGAAGTGATCCGTGACTCCAAACTCCTGGGTCGTTCCAAAGGCTTCAGCTTCACAATATTGGACAAATGACTCAGACCATCCTCTAGCACTACTGCTGCGGCACGTTAATACGGATCGTGCCGCGGCAAGCGCTGCGACAACTCGTCCAGCAGCTTCTGCTCACGCTTGTCTTCGAGGCGTTGCGCCTCTTCGCGGTAGCGCTGCACCAGTTTGCGCAAGCCTTCGACCTTGGCAAACGCCTGCTGCCAGGCGTCCCGCGCCTTGATCAGGTTGTTCTGGTGCCAGACCAGACTCTGGCGCTGCTGGTCGATCGCGGTGTCCAGTTGCGCGAGGAAGCCGTGATAACCCAGCAGCCATTGCCCGGAAACCCCGTCGCTGCCGCGCACGATCCACTGTTCCTGATAATCCAGACGAAAGGCGTCGAGGTCGGCGAGTTTGCTTTCAGCGACTTTGACCTGGCCTTGAAAGTAACCCAGGCGTTGCACGGCGGTTTTCTCGGCCTGTTCGGCCATTTCCACCACCGGTGCCAGACGCGCAGCTCGGCTCACGGCCATGGCCGGTTACCCGCCCGCCGCAGGCGCGAACAGGGTTTCGAGGTAAGCCTGGCTCTCGCCCATGTTGATCTTGTCGTTGAGGCCCTGCCGCTGGTAGCGGGTCAGTTGCGGTTGCAGCGAGATCGCCAGATCGGTCTCGCGGTCGCCACCGGCGACGTAAGCGCCGACGCTGATCAGATCGCGGCTCTGCTGATAGCGCGACCACAGCTGCTTGAAGTACTGCGCGCGCTGCATGTGCTCCGCCGAGACCACGGCCGGCATCACCCGGCTGATCGACGCTTCGATGTCGATGGCCGGGTAGTGCCCTTCCTCGGCCAGACGCCGGGACAACACGATGTGGCCGTCGAGCACGCCCCGCGCCGAGTCGGCAATCGGGTCCTGCTGGTCATCGCCTTCGGACAATACGGTGTAGAACGCAGTGATCGAACCCCCGCCCTTCTCCGCGTTACCGGCGCGCTCCACCAGTTTCGGCAGTTTGGCGAACACCGAGGGCGGATAGCCCTTGGTCGCTGGCGGCTCGCCGATGGCCAGAGCGATTTCCCGCTGGGCCTGGGCGAAACGGGTCAGCGAATCCATCAGCAACAGGACGTTCTTGCCCTTGTCGCGGAAATACTCGGCGATGCGCGTGCAGTACATCGCCGCGCGCAGACGCATCAGCGGCGCATCGTCCGCTGGCGAGGCGACCACCACCGAACGCTTGAGGCCTTCTTCACCGAGGATGTGCTCGATGAACTCTTTAACTTCTCGACCCCGCTCACCGATCAGACCAACGACGATGATGTCAGCCTCAGTGAAGCGGGTCATCATGCCCAGCAGCACCGATTTACCGACACCGGTACCGGCGAACAGGCCCAGACGCTGACCACGCCCGACCGTCAGCAGACCGTTGATGCAACGGATGCCGACGTCCAGCGGTTCGTGGATCGGGTCGCGATTGAGCGGGTTGATCGTCGGGCCGTCCATCGGCACCCAGTCTTCAGCCTTCATCCCGCCCTTGCCGTCCAGCGCGCGTCCGGCGCCGTCGAGTACGCGACCGAGCATGCTCATGCCCATCGGCAGGCGCCCGGTTTCGGCCAGCGGCACCACGCGGGCGCCCGGGGCGATGCCGGCGACGCTGCCGACCGGCATCAGAAAGACTTTGCTGCCGGAAAAACCCATGACTTCCGCTTCCACCTGGGAAGGGTGATAGCTGTCGTCATTGATGACCAGGCAGCGCGTGCCCATGGCGGCGCGCAGGCCTTCGGCTTCGAGGGTGAGGCCGACCATGCGCAGCAGGCGGCCTTCGAGAATCGGCGCGCCGGCGATTTCAGTGGCTTCGGCATAGGTGCTGAGGCGCTTGGCGAAACTGGTGCGTTCAAGGCGCATCGGGGGTGTCCGCGAGCGGCTCTTCAGGCGCAGCCGTCAGTTGGCTTTCTTCAGGAATGTCCAGGCTCAGGTCCGGCGCGGCCGGGTGCAGAGCCTGTTCGTGCAACTGGTCGAACAGCTTGGCCATGACCTGAGTCACGCGGGTCTCGATGCTGGCGTCGATGCGGCTGTGCTCGGTTTCAACCCGGCAACCGCCCGGCAGCAGCGAGTCGTCTTCGACGATGCGCCAGGATTCCTCATGACGCTCGCGCAAGGCCTTGGCCTGTTCGAAGTCCTGCGGATTGACGTACAGACGCACGTTGTCCACGCCCAACGGCAGCAGCTTGAGCGCGTCGCGCATGACGTGTTCGATCTGGCTGGAATCGATGGCCAATTCGCGCTTGATCACCTGTCTGGTGATGTGTTGCACGAGGTCGACCAGCGACTTTTCGATCTGCGTGTCTTGCTCGGCAATCGGCTCGAACAGATGGGTCATCAGTTGCTCGAGGCTGGCCAGTTTCGCCGCCAGCGCCACTTCGGCTTCCTGACGCACCTTGAGCGTGGCGCTGTGAAAACCTTCCTTCTCGCCGATGCCAAAGCCCTCGTTGTAAGCCTCCTGACGGATGCTTTCGAGTTCTTCCAGGGTCAGTGGCTGGACTTCTTCCAGCGGCACTTCTTCCATTTCCGGCGGTTCGGGCTCCGGTTCCGGCTCGGGTTCCGGTTTTGGCGGATCGAAGCTGGGCAGCGCCCAGGATTCGAAACCACGGACATCGCGGGCGCGGATCAGATCCGTCACTGACTCGTCATGCTTGTCCATGGGCTTAGATCATTTCCTCGCCGCCCTTGCCACCGAGCACGATTTCGCCGGCTTCGGCCATGCGACGGGCAATGGTGAGGATTTCTTTCTGCGCGGTTTCCACGTCGCTGACGCGCACCGGGCCTTTGGCTTCGAGGTCGTCGCGCAACAGTTCGGCCGCACGCTTGGACATGTTCTTGAAGATCTTTTCTTTGACGCCTTCGTCCGAGCCCTTGAGGGCCAGCACCAGCACGTCGGAGGACACTTCGCGCAACAGCGCCTGGATGCCGCGGTCGTCGACGTCGGCGAGGTTGTTGAACACGAACATGAGGTCTTCGATCTGACCGGACAGGTCTTCGTCGACTTCGCGGATCGAGTCCATGAGCTGGCCTTCGATCGAGCTGTCGAGGAAGTTCATGATGTCCGCCGCACGCTTGATGCCACCCAGGGTGGTGCGCGAGGCGTTCGAGTTGCCGGAGAACTGCTTCTCGAGAATCTGGTTCAGCTCTTTCAGCGCCGCCGGTTGCACGGTATTCAACGACGAGACGCGCAGGATGATGTCCAGACGCACCTTGTGGTCAAAGTTGCCCAGTACTTCACCGGCCTGATCCGGATCGAGGTACGCCACCACGATCGCCTGGATCTGCGGGTGTTCGTAACGGATCACGTCGGCAACGGCGCGCGGCTCCATCCATTTCAGGCTGTCGAGGCCGCTGGTGTTGCCACCGAGCAGGATGCGGTCGATCAGGCCGTTGGCCTTGTCTTCACCCAGCGCCTGGGTGAGCATTTTGCGCACGTAGTCGTCGGAGCCGACGCCGAGGCTGGTCTGGTCGCCGACGATGTCGACGAACTCGCTCATGACCTGCTCGACCTGCTCGCGATGGACGTTGCCCATCTGGGCCATGGCCACACCGACCCGCTGAACCTCTTTCGGGCCCATGTGGCGCAGCACTTGCGCGGCATCGGTCGAACCCAGGGACAGCAGCAGAATCGCGGCTTTGTCGACCTTGTTCAGTTTGACGGTTGCGGCTCGGTTATCACTCATCTGCGTTAATCCACTCTTTCACGACCTGAGCCACGCGACCCGGATCCTCGGCCACCAAGCTCTTGATTGCATTCAGTTGTGCGTCGTAACCCTCACTCGGGCTCGGCAACAGAATGCTCTGCGGACCACCGAGGCTCACGCGGTCGTTGGCCAGGTCGCCGTCCAGGCCGCCCATGCCACCGAGTTCCACGTCGCTGCCCAGACCGGCCAGCTCCTTGCCTTTGCCGCCGCCGGTGATGTTGTTCAACACCGGACGCAGCACACCAAACACCAGCACCAGGATGAACAACACACCCAGCACTTGTTTGACGATGTCCCAGAACCATGGCTGGGAGTAGAACGGAATATCGGCAACCACTTCACCGCGTTCGGCGGAGAACGGCATGTTGATCACGCTGACGCTGTCGCCACGGCTGGCATCGAAGCCGACCGCGTCCTGCACCAGACGGGTGAAACGCGCCAGTTCATCGGCGCTCCACGGCGCGCGGGTGGTTTCGCCGTTGGCCGCATTGACCTTGACCTGATCGTCGACCACCACCGACACCGACAGACGATTCAGGCGACCCTGCTGCTGTTTGGTGTGGCTGATGGAACGGTCGAGCTCGAAGTTCTTGGTGGATTGTTGACGCTTGTCCGCCGGGTAAGGCGCGAGCATCGGCTGGCCAGTGGCCGGGTCCATGATCTGCTGACCGTTGGCATCGACCAGTGGCTGACCGGGTTGAATCATACCGGTAGAGCCTTGGGCGCCACCGGTGGTTTGCGGGGCCGAAGCCGGCGCCGGCGGCTGGTTGCTCAGGGCACCCGGCACGCCTTGCGGACCATTGCTGGCGGTGCGTTGTTCGTTGACCGACTGCTCGCTGCGCAACGCCGGTTGGTCCGGGTTGAATTGCTCGGCGGTGGATTCGACGGCACTGAAATCGATGTCGGCCGAGACTTCAGCCTTGTAGCGATCGTTGCCCAGTACCGGTTGCAGAATGTTGTGCACGCGCTGAGTGAGCATGCTTTCCATGCGGCGGCTGTAATCGAACTGCTTGCCGGCCATGGTCATTTCGGAGTTTTCCGCCTGATCGGAGAGCAGGTTGCCCTTCTGATCGACGACGGTGATCTGCGATTTGCTCAGCTCAGGCACGGAGGTCGCCACCAGGTTGATGATCGCCACCACCTGACCCGGCTCCAGCGAACGCCCGGAGTACAGCTCGACCAGTACCGAAGCGCTTGGCTTGCGTTCATCACGCACGAACACCGAACTTTTCGGAATCGCCAGGTGCACGCGAGCGCCCTTGACGTTGTTCAGGCTGGAGATGGTGCGCGCCAGTTCGCCTTCGAGGCCGCGACGGTAACGGGTCGCTTCCATGAACTGGCTGGTGCCCAGACCCTGTTCCTTGTCGAGGATTTCGAAACCGATGTTGCCGTCGCTGGGAGTGACACCAGCGGCCGCGAGTTTCATCCGCGCACGGGACAGGTCGTCAGCCTTGACCAGCAAGGCGCCGGAGTTCGGCTCGACGGTGTAAGGGATGTCGGCGGAGGCCAGGGTGTCCATGACCTGCTTGGCGTCCATGCCGGCAAGGCTGCCGTACAACGGACGGTAATCCGGCTGCTGCGACCACAGCACCACGGCAAAGCCAATCGCCACGCTCGCAGCCAGGCCGACCAACAGGCCCACCTGACGCAGCATGGTCATCTCGGAGAGGTTTTCCAGGAAGGACAGGCCGAACAGCGGCGGTTTGCCGTCTATCGGGGTGGCCTTGGCCGGAACGTTATCGGCGACTGCTTCTGCCATGACTCAATCTCGTCCTTAAACCGGCATCTGCATGATGTCTTGATATGCCTGAACCAGTTTGTTGCGCACCTGGGTCAGAGCCTGGAACGACACGCTGGCTTTCTGCGAGGCGATCATCACGTCCGTCAGATCGACGCCGCTCTTGCCGATTTCAAATGCGTTGGCCAACTGAGTCGACGCCTGCTGGGTATCGCTGACTTTGTTGATGGCCTGACCGAGCATGTCGGAAAAGCTGCTGCCTGCCAGTTCAGGGACGGCGGCAGTCGATTTCGGCGTGGCCATGGCGTCCATTTTCATGGCCTTCATGTACATCATCAACCGATTGAATTCAATACCTTGGCTCATGGTCTACTCTCTTGGGCGGCCCGCAATTTTTTGACACTCACTCGGCGGGTACACAGGTGTTAGCAACAAGGGTGCCAGCTCGGCTGGTCTTGTTTCATAAATGCCGCTGTGGTCTGTGCGCTATGTCGGGATCACCGCAAAACAACTGTGGGAGGGGGCTTGCTCCCGAAGGCGGCGTGTCATTCAACAATGATGTGACAGACCTGACCTCTTCGGGAGCAAGCCCCCTCCCACCGTTATTCGCGTCAACTTTCAGGTAGCGAACAGATAACCTTCGACGTCCATCCCGGCATCACGCATCTGCGCCAGTTTGTAGCGCAGGGTACGCGGGCTGATACCGAGCTTTTCCGCAGCCTCCTTGCGCCGGCCACGCTCGGTGCGCAGGGTGTCGATGATCATCTGGAACTCCCGGCGCCGCAGGTCATCGCCCAGCGCCCCGGCGGATTCAGCCTCGACTTCGATCTCGCGCACCAGCGGTTGCACCGGCGCCGCGGTGTAGGTCACTGCGCCGGTCAGGCAGAAATCCTGCGGCTGGATCAAACCGCCCTGCTGCAGAATCAGCGCGCGTTGAATCGCGTTATCCAGCTCACGCACGTTGCCCGGCCACGGGTAGTGGGTCAGGCAAGCCTGGGCTTCTGGCGAAAGTTTCGCCGCCGCATGCTTCATTTTATTGACGTGTTTGTTCAGCAACCGCTCGGCCAGCGGCAAGATATCGGCAGTGCGCTCGCGAAGTGGACGCCAGGCCAGGGGAAAAACCGACAAGCGGTAGAACAAGTCTTCACGGAAACGCCCCGCCGCCACTTCGCCCGCCAGATCCCGGTTGGTGGTGGCGACCACGCGGATGTCCAGGGTGATCGGTTTGCGCGCCCCCACGCGCTCGACTTCACGCTCTTGCAGCACCCGCAGCAACTTGGCTTGCAGGCCCAGGGGCATTTCGGAAATTTCGTCGAGCAGAATGGTGCCGCCATCGGCCTGTTCGAACTTGCCGGCCTGCGCCGCAATGGCGCCGGTGAACGAGCCCTTCTCGTGACCGAACAGCGTGGCCTCGAGCATGTTGTCGGGAATCGCCGCGCAGTTGATCGCGATGAACGGCTGATTGGCACGATGGGAATGCTGGTGAATATAACGCGCCAACACTTCCTTGCCGGTGCCGGACTCGCCGGAGATCAGCACCGTGGAATCACTGCGTGCCACCCGCGCCGCCAGTTCGAGCAACTGCGCACTGGCCGGCTCGACCGCCACCGGACCTTCACCCTCCGTCACACTGATGCAGCCCAGAGCATGCCGCGACACCAGATCCAGCAACGCCTTGGGTTCGAACGGCTTGACCAGGTAATCCGCCGCGCCCTGACGCATCGCATCGACCGCACGCTCGACCGCGCCGTGCGCAGTCATCAGCAACACCGGCAATTGCGGCTGCCGGGCACGCAGCAAACCGAGCAGTTGATGGCCATCCATGCCGGGCATGTTGACGTCGCTGACCACCAGACTGAACGCTTCGCGCTCGACCGCCTGCAACGCCTCTTCGGCGCTGCCGACTGCATGGTAGTCGTGGCCCGCCAGCAACAGCGTATCGGCCAGCGCTTCGCGCAACGAGCGGTCATCCTCGACCAGCAAAACCTTGATGCCCATGACGTTCACTCAGCTCCGTGTACAGCGGAAAACAGCGGCAGGATCACCTGCGCGCACGTGCCGCGCCCGACTCGCGAGCGCAGCTGCAATTCTCCCTGATGTGCCCGCGCCACTGCCTTGACCACGGTCAGGCCCAGCCCGGTGCCGGTGACTTTGGTGGTGAAAAACGGTTCGCCGAGACGCTCGAGCACCAGCGGATCAATGCCGCTGCCGCTGTCGCTGACACACAGGCGCAGGCTGTTGTCGCGGGTGTAGCAGTGCACTTTAAGGCGCACGTTGCCATCGCTGGCCTGAATCGCGTTTTCGATCAGATTGAGAATCGCCCCGACCAGCGTGTCGCGGTTGCACAGCAATTCGCCGACATGACTGTCGCACTGCCAGCGAATGGGCAGATCCTGCACATGGGTCAGCGCCGCCGCCTGCAGCGATTGCATCAAGGCATTGGGGGTGATGCGATCAGTCAGCGGCAGCTCGCCACGGGCGAACACCAACATGTCGCGCACCTGATGCTCCAGCTCATGCAGGCGCTCTTTGAGGCGGCCAGCGAAACGCTGCTGGGTGGCGACCGGTAATTCCTGCTCAGTCAAATGACTGGCGTAGAGCAAAGCGGCGGATAACGGTGTGCGGATCTGATGGGCCAGCGAGGCGACCATCCGTCCCAGCGACGACAGACGCTCGTGGCGCGCCAGTTGATCTTGAAGGTGGCGGGTTTCTGTCAGGTCGTTGAGCAGCACCAACTGCCCCGGCTCGGCATCCAGCGAGCGGGTGGCAATCGACAGGCGTCGACCGTTTTTCAGAGAAATTTCATGACCGTCGTCTTCACGCGGGGCGAAGCAACGGGCGATGACGTGGCGCCACAACTCGCCTTCCAGCGGCAGCCCCAACAAATCGATCGCCGCCGGGTTGGCTTCGCGCACCATGCCGTGGCCGTCGATCACGATGACGCCACCGGGCAACAGATCGAGGAGGTTTTGCAGACGGTTGGCCAAGCGTTCTTTTTCGGCCAGCTCCTGCATGCGCTGGGCACTGACCACCGCCAGCTCGCCCTTGAGCTCGGTAACCCGGGCTTCAAGCATGCTGTAGGAATCGGTCAGTTGACTGGACATCTGATTGAACAGCGCGAACGCGTGCTCCAGACCCTGACGGCTCGCCTGCTCTACGGACGACGGTTGCCCCTCGGCATGGGAGGCAGATGACATCTGGGCGTGGGGCATTGTGTTCTCTCGCTTGGCTGACCGTCAGTTAAACGGAACGTTGCGAGGGATGTAGCAATACCCGTGCCTAAAAAAAACTGCTTATAAATGAAGGCGTTGAAAAACAGGCGTCAATCATCCGCCTGTTCGTCTCCTTCGCGCCGGCTCATGCCGTACTTGCGCATCTTCTCCACCAGCGTGGTGCGACGAATGCGCAGGCGTTCGGCGGCACGCGCGACGATGCCATTGGCGTCGTCCAGCGCCTGCTGGATCAGGCCCTGCTCCAGACCGCCGAGGTAGTCCTTGAGGTCCAGGCCTTCCGGCGGCAGCATCGCGTTGGCGGTGAAGTCCGGCGTATGACCGTTGATCGCCACGCGCTCTTCGAGATCGCTGCGCAGGCTGTCGACCATCTGCTCGTCTTCGTCGTCGACGTAGCGGAATTTCTTCGGCAACTCGACCACGCCGATCACCCCGTACGGATGCATGATCGCCATGCGCTCGACCAGGTTGGCCAGCTCACGGACGTTGCCCGGCCAGCCGTGACGGCACAGCGACATGATCGCCGCCGAGTTGAAACGGATCGAACCGCGCTTTTCGTGTTCCATGCGCGAGATCAGTTCGTTCATCAACAGCGGGATGTCTTCGACGCGCTCACGCAGCGGCGCCATCTCGATCGGGAACACGTTCAGGCGATAGTAGAGGTCTTCGCGGAAGGTGCCGATCTCGATCATGCTTTCGAGATTCTTGTGGGTCGCGGCAATGATGCGCACGTCGACGCTCTGGGTCTTGTTGCTGCCCACGCGCTCGAAGGTGCGCTCCTGCAGCACGCGCAGCAGCTTGACCTGCATCGGCAGCGGCATATCGCCGATTTCGTCGAGGAACAGCGTACCGCCGTTGGCCAGTTCGAAACGCCCGGCACGGCTGGTGATCGCACCGGTGAAGGCGCCCTTCTCGTGGCCAAACAGTTCGCTTTCCAGCAGCTCTGCCGGGATCGCCCCGCAGTTGACTGGCACAAATGGCGCGTCGCGACGCTTGGAGTGGTAATGCAGGTTGCGCGCAACCACTTCCTTGCCGGTGCCGGACTCGCCGAGGATCAGCACGCTGGCGTCGGTATCGGCCACTTGCTGCATCATCTGACGGACGTGCTGAATCGCCCGGCTGGTGCCGACAAGGCTGCGGAACAGATTCGGTTCGCGATGACGGCCACGCTCGCGGGCCTGGTCGTACATCTCGCGATAGACCTGGGCACGGTGCAGGGAGTCGAGCAGTTTGCTGTAGCTGGGCGGCATTTCCAGGGTCGAAAGCACCCGGCGGCGCTGGTCTTCCGGCAGGTCGACGGAAGAATTATCGCCCATCAGCAAAACCGGAAGGAACTCATCCCACGTCGAGAGTGTCTTTAACAAGCCCAAAAGTGCACCCGGAGCATTTACCGTCCCGATCAGTACACAGATGACTTCACGACTCGATGACAAAGAGCCGACAGCCTGCTGCCAGTCATGGCTGCCGCAGGGTAAATTTTCTTCGCCGAGAAAATTTAAAATCACCGCCAGGTCGCGGCGGCGGACGCTATCGTCATCGATCAGCAGAATTTTGGTTTCACGCCACATGCAATAGCAACTTCCCTAGTCAACTCAATGCCCGAAAAATGGGGCAAGCGAGACGCTTGCAGGACACCTTGTGCCTGTAGACGCCTGAAATCTGAAAACAGCCACTAGTTAAGTCAAAAAACCGTGCACAGTCAAATTTATGGCGCACATGTCTGGATTAACTGGGGGTTAATTAACCAAACAGATGGTAAACCTTTGCCGCCTTTTGCGCTTGGGTGATCTGCGACATCTCGTTAGCTATCGCCTGGCGCTCACCCATGGCCGCCTCAAGTAGCTCCTTGTAGACATGGAGCAATTCCTCAAGGTTACTGCGCAAGGCCTCCTCATCCAGCGAGGCCTCGGCCATGACGTCTTCCATGCAGGAACGGCAAGCCAGATCCAGCTCGCCAATGGCTTCCCAGTTGCGTTCGGCCAGCGCACTGACCAGCGCTTCACGGGTGTCGGCGATTCGCTGCAATAAAAGACTCATGGTGCTCTCCTTTAAAACTGCGGAGCAGGCTCGGGGGCGATGGCATCCCAGCCTTCTTTGACCGTGCTCAGCAAGCCGGCGACCTCATCGAGAATGCGCGGATCGCTGTTGATGTTGGCCTCGGCGAGACGCTTCATCATGTAGATGTACAGCCCGTCCAGATCGGCCAGTTCATCGGCACACTTTTCCAGATCCAGACCTTCGCGCAGCCCGCTGACAATGCCAATGGCCTTGCTGATCGAGGTGCACTTGCCAGGAATATCCTTGCGCTCGATGGCACCCTTGGCCTGAGCGATGCGGGCCAACCCGCCTTCCATCAGCATTTGCACCAGACGGTGCGGGCTCGCCTCGGATGTCTGGGCGTGCGCGCCGACTTTCTGATATTGCCGAAGGGCTAACATTGGGTTCATGTTCTACCTCATTGCCACAATGACTCGTATAACCAGTGTATCGCCAACGAATCACAGAACTTTAGATCAAAAGACAAAAACCCGGCGCACGCCGATAAAGCGTAGCCGGGTTTTTGTCGTTCTTGCGGGTTACTTCGCGGACTGCTGAGCGTTCAGCGAGCTGAAGAACGACGTGATGTTGCTCGCAGTCGCCTTCATCTGCCCTACCAGCAAGTCCATGGCGTTGTACTTGGCCGTCAACGTCTTGGTCAGGTTGGCAACACGCAGATCCAGCGCCAGTTGCTGACTGGTCAGGTTCCGGGTGTTGTTGTTCAGGATGGACATGCGCTGATCAAGCAGGCCTACGGCAGTAGGGGCGCTACCGGCAGGCGCCTTCAGATACGGATCCACCGCCTTGTTCATGCGTGCCAGCAGACCGTTGGTGTCGTCGGTCCCGGTGAACATCTGCTGCACCTGGCCAGCCTTGCCGGGCTGAGCCATGGTTTTGGTGAACGCAGCAGTATCAAACGTCAGGTTGCCGGTGTTGCGGTCGGTCATCACACCGATCTCCGACAGATAGGACAAAGAACCCTTTGCACCAGCACCAGGAGCAGTCAACTGGCCACGGATGTCGGCGATCAGCGAACGCGGCAACGAGTCACCGGTAAACGCCGCCTGCACCGTCAGTTTGCCGTCTTCATCAGGCGTAGCCTTGGAAAGCGTGTCGATGGTGGTCTTCAGGGTGTTGTAGGCGTCAACAAACGCCTGAACCGACGCCTGCAGCCCCTTGGTGTTGGTATCGACGCTGACAACGGTCGGCGTGGCAACGCCACCAACGAGAGGACTGACAGTGGTCAGATTCAGGGTCAGGCCGCTGATTGCACCACTGACCGTATTGCTCTTGCTGGAAACCTGCAGGCCGTCAATGGTCACCTTGGCGTCTTGTGCAGGGCCATTGACGTTGCCAGAGGCGCCTGCCGCCGGATTGGTACCCATCGGCTGAGTACCGTCGATCTCCAGACCGGCAATCCCGCTGACAGAGAGGTCGGTACCGGCGCCCGTCTTGTTCGAGCTGATCACCAGGCGCGAAGCGCCACTGCTGTCGGTCACGATGTTGGCAGAAATACCATTTGAGCCCTGAGCCGTGTTGATTGCGTCACGGGTGCTCTGCAAGGTCGCATTGGCCGGGATCGTGACATTGTAATCAGTGCCATTCTGACTGATTTTCAGGGTACCACTCGGAATGGCACTGGCAGCACCGCCGGCGAAAGAAGCGCTGGCGACTTTCGAGCCAGTGGCCAATTGATTGACAACAACGTTGTAAGTCCCCGACACCGCGGTGTTATCGGAGGTGGCGCCGAGAATCGCTGTGTTGCTCGAGGTCGCCGTGAAGCCGGCAAACGCCGGGTTGGTCTTGCTGCCCAGGTTGGTCATCGCCGTCTGGTACGCGGTCAGCGCACTCTTCAACGTGCCGACACCGGAAATCTTCAGGGTATTGGTTTTGGTCGCGGAATCGATCTGCGTCTGCTTCGGCGACTTGTCGGCGTTGACCAGCGCGGTCACGATCGCGCCGATGTCCAGGCCGGAACCCAGTCCGGAACCCGGTAGAATTGGACTTGCCATGTGCATCTCCCTTCAGATTGTTGCCAGACTTTTGACCCATCCAGGCGTCATTCAAGAAAGACAAACACTATTCATGCCAGCTATCAGACTTTGGCGTCGAACAACACATGGCTTGCGTTGGCGAGGCTGTCTGCGAGCTTGAGTGCTTCTGCGGAGGGGATCTGGCGTACGACCTCACCCGTCTCGCTTGCGATCACCTTGACGATGACCTTGCCAGAGTGCTCGTCGATCGAGAACTCCAGGTTACGCTTGATCGATTGAACGAACTTCTCGATCTCTTGCACCGCCAGTTTCAACTTGGCGTCATCCGTTTGCTGACTTTTCCTGTCAGCGACCGGAGCGTCGACCGGTGCAACTTTTGGCGTCTCCGACGGCTTATCAGCAACAGGCGTCACTGGCTTGGGAGCCGGATAAGACACGTTAAGCTTTACGCTCATGTCCATGCTCATCACCTCCTAACGTAAAAAAGCGAGAGAGCGCGACCAGCGCACCCTCCCGCCCAAACTCATTCCGAAATTACTGAAGCAGCTTCAGTACAGCGGAAGGCAGTTGGTTGGCTTGAGCCAGAACAGAGGTCGAAGCCTGTTGCAGGGTTTGCTGCTTGGTCAGGTTAGCAGTCTCTGCGGCGAAGTCGGTATCTTGTACGCGACCTTGTGCAGCAGTGGTGTTCTCGGTGATGTTCTGCAAGTTCTGGATGGTGCTGGTCAGACGGTTTTGCGAAGCACCCAGGCTGGCACGAGTTGCACCGATTGCAGCGATAGCGGCGTCGATTGCAGTGATCGCGTTGTCGATGTTCTGCGAAGCAGAACCAGCGCCAGTACCGGTGGTACCAGTCAGAACTACAGTACCGCTACCTACGGACAGGCTGACGGCGTCGAACTTGGAGCTCAGTACCAGGTCGATGTGGTTAGCCGAACCGGTGTTTGCGCCAACTTGCAGGGTCACAGTACCAGCCGAACCGTCCAGCAGGTTTTTGCCGTTCAGGTTGGTAGCAGCCGAGATACGGGTGATTTCGTCAGACATCTGAGCGAATTCAGCGTTGGTTGCGGTCTGGTCAGCAGTGCCGTTGGTGCCGTTACGTGCTTTAACAGCCAGTTCACGCATACGCTGCAGGATGTCGGTCGAAGCTTGCAGAGCGCCTTCAGCGGTCTGAGCAACGGAGATACCGTCGTTGGCGTTCTGGATGGCTTGGGTGTTACCACGGATCTGCGAAGACATACGGTTCGAGATCTGCAGGCCAGCAGCGTCGTCTTTTGCGCTGTTGATTTTCAGGCCGGAAGACAGGCGCTGCATCGAAGTCGACAGAGCGTCGGAAGCGCGGTTCAGGTTCTTTTGAACGTTCAGCGACGTGGTGTTGGTGTTTACTGTTAAAGCCATGACGAATTCCTCGTTGGTTGGGTACTGCGGCTTCCGGCCCTGGCAACCGCCTGGAATGGCCTAGAGAACCTTCGTAATAGTTATCGTCGGGTTGGCAAGTTGCTTGAGGGCTTTTTGAAAAAAATTTGCCATCACCCTGCCACCCCCGAGAAAACAAGGGCTTAGCGCCCTCCCACCTGCGAAAAAATGACGCCATAAAACCGACCCGCACGCAAAGCCGCGGGCCAGCGCGGTCGGTCAGTTTGCCGATCGTGCTTTTTGCAACACTTCGATCAACTCGTACTCCATCCAGTCCGCCAGCCCCAACCAGTCCTGACGCTCCTGACAGTCGAGCATGTGCGTGAGTACAAAGGACCAGTCCTGCTGAATCGGTGCAGACGCAGCGATCAGCAACTGCTGCGCGCCCTCGAACACATCGACCATATCCAGCGCCGCCTCGACATCACGCCCTAGACGAAACAGCCCGGCGCAGTGGCGGCACTCGTCGACGCACTGCTCAATCGTTGTCATTGCACAAACTCCTGATTGAACTGCGTCCCGGCGATCAGTGCGCCCGCGCGACTGCTGTTGAAAAACTGCACCTGCGGATGCGCGGCGATATAGCGCTCCAGCACACACAGATAGCCGCGAAAGTTCAGTTGGGTGCTGACCCGCCGGCCATGACCGTCCTGCACCCAATGCCGCGCCTGATCGACCCCCGGCCCCAGATCACCGTCATTCCAGCCAGCATGGGTCTTGTTCATCGGGAAGGCGAAGTCGGCGCCGAACAGGGTAATGCGCGCGGCCCCCATCTTCACCGCCAGGTCCACCGCCGGATGAATCACGCTGCCACCGACATGCAGTTGTCCGCGCGGATATTGCTCACGCAACGCGGCGTACACCGGGCTGGCCGAGTAACCGCCATAGCGCTTGCCTTTCCAGGCGGTCAGCACCGCAGGATCGCTCATAGGCAGATACACCAGCGGGATGCCAGCGGAGTCCTCGAACGGCAAATGCCGGAAGCTGATGCGCTGATCGATGGTGACCACCAGATCCGGGACGATGCCGTGTTCGCGCAGTGGCCGGTAAGCGGTATCGACGCACATCAACAATGGACGTTCAGCCTGCGCATGCACCGCCGCCAGACGCTGGAAATGCCCTTCCAGCGTCGGCCCGGTGCCGATCACATAGATTTCCCGGCCACTGGCCGTGCCGAACAACTGCGCCACATCATCATCGCCCAGCAACACCGGCAGGCAGTCCTGCAAACGCTGTTGAATGAACGGCAAATGTGGATCGAACTCACGATTGTTGAAGCTCAGGTGCACTTCGCTGACCAGCCGATCGCGGATCTTCGCGTTGAAGTCATCAGCCAGCAGCATCTCGGCCGGCAGGGCGAAAAACGGTGTGCAGATGTCTGACAGATCACCGGCATAGAACAGCTGCACACGCGGATCTTCCAGCCACGGGCGCTGATCGAGCAGTTGCAGCACCAGCGCGAACACCGCGCCATTGAGGATATGCACGTACAACCGCTCAAGGCCAGCGCGCTCCAGCAGCACCGTTGGCAAATCGCCGAGGCCAGTGCCGTAGACATGCAACTGCGATTTTTCCGCCAGGCTGGCCGCCTGGATGCGGGCTTCATGGATGCGGTCGTGGCGACTGGTCAGTTGAATGCCATTGACACTGAGCGTCGAGCCCAAGCCCTGCACCAGTTCGGCTTGAACGACTGAGGTGTCTTCCGCCATCAGCCGCTCGAACAACGCCGGCCAGCGTTGCTGGATGATCTGGGCGTTGGGTTGGAAAAACTCGCTCATGCCGCCTAGCGCTCCATTCAGGCAAAAAAAATAGCGCTCAAGGGTAACCTTGAACGCTATTTTTGTATCCGCCGTTTTTGACCGACTCAAGGACGATAGATGATCGCCGAGCCCCACGACAGACCGACACCGAAACCGCTCAGGGCAATGCGCTGCCAGTCGGAATCGAGTACGTGTTTTTCCAGCAGCAACGGAATGCTCGACGACACGGTATTGCCGGTCTCGACCATGTCCTTGATGAACTTCTCCGGCTCGCCTTCGAAACGTCGGGCCACGGCATCGACAATCGCCGCACTGCCCTGGTGAATGCAGAAGGCGTCGATGTCGTCAGCCTTGAGGCCGGAATCGTCGAGCAATTCGTGCAAGTGCGCCGGGACTTTGAGCAGCGCGAAGTTGAACACCTGACGGCCGTTCATGAAGAACACGCCATCGGTGACTTTCAGGTGCGGTGCGCCGGAACCGTCGGTGCCGAACTTGGCCTTGCCCAGCGCCCATGAAGGATCTTCGCCCATCCAGGTCGCGGTGGCGGCATCGCCGAAGAGCATGGTGGTGTTGCGGTCTTCGGGGTCGACGATTTTCGAATACGGGTCAGCGGTGATCAGCAGGCCGTTCTTCAGACCGGCGGCTTCCATGAAGCCCTTGATCGCGTAGATGCCGTAGACGTAACCGGAGCAGCCCAGGGAAATATCGAATGCCGCGACATTAGTCGGCAGACCGAGTTTGTCCTGGACGATGGCAGCGGTGTGCGGCAGACCTTCTTCGTCACCGTTCTGGGTGACGACGATCAGCGCGTCGATCGATTCACGCTTCAGTTCAGGGTTGCTGGCAAACAGCGCATTGGCCGCTTCCACGCACAGATCGGAGGTTTCCTGTTCAGCGTCTTTGCGCGGCAGGAAGGCCGAACCGATTTTGCCGAGGATGAATTCTTCATCCTTCTCGAATTTTGCACCTTGTGCGTAATTGTCCACGCCGGCTACAGGAACGTAGCTCGCAATGCTTTTTATGCCAATCATTACGGCTTCCCAATAAAAAACAGCCCAAAACCACCGCTCGCAAGGATTCGAGGGGCGCCGACAAACAGAAAACGGCCGCCACAACGGGCAGCCACGGGGAGCGCAAAGGGCTATCACTGGAACCGATTACACGGCCAGGCGCCATCTCCCCGGTCAATACAATACAGTGAAGATGCGCGTTATGACTCGCAGGTCACGCTATTTTGCCGAATCGGTTGCAGATCGGGTTATTCGACCAACGACCAGTCCAGCGGCGTGCCACGTTTGATCGCCTGACGAGCGCGGCGACCGAGGACGGCCTCGGTGTGCTTGGGCGGCAGACCGAGACCTGGGCGAATGGCGCGCAGATTGTCCCCGGAAAAGGCTTCACCGGCCGCCATGTCGGCAGTGACGTACAGCGAACGGCGATAGACCAGCGACTTGCGCTCGGCCTCGGTGACGCCGTAATGCACTTGGCCCATGGCCTGCCAGGCGCGTTCGGTTTCCACCACCAGGCTGGCCAGTTCCGCCGGCTCCAGCGAGAAACTGGCATCGACCCCGCCCGCCGAACGGTCGAGGGTGAAGTGTTTCTCCACCACCGTCGCCCCGAGTGCCACAGCGGCCACGGACACGCCAACGCCCATGGAGTGATCGGAAAGACCTACCTCGCAACCGAACAGCTCACGCAGATGCGGGATCGTGCGCAGATTGCTGTTGAGCGGGGTTGCCGGGTAAGTGCTGGTGCATTTGAGCAGCACCAGATCCTTGCACCCTGCCTCGCGGGCGGCGCGCACGGTTTCGTCGAGCTCGGCGATGCTGGCCATGCCGGTGGAGATGATCAGCGGTTTGCCGGTCGCCGCCACACGGCGGATCAATGGCAGATCGGTGTTTTCGAAACTGGCGATCTTGTACGCCGGCACATCGAGGCTTTCGAGAAAGTCCACCGCCGTGTCATCGAACGGCGTCGAGAACGCGAGCATGCCCAGCTCTTTGGCCCGGGCAAAAATCGGCGCGTGCCACTCCCATGGGGTATGAGCTTTCTCATACAGGTCGAACAGCGAAGTGCCGGCCCACAGGCTGTTCGGGTCCTTGATGAAAAACTCGCCCTCGGCCAGATCCAGAGTCATGGTTTGCGCGGTGTAGGTCTGCAACTTCAAGGCATGCGCGCCGGCCTTGGCGGCGGCCTCGACAATCTGCAGGGCCACCTCCAGCGACTGGTTATGGTTGCCGCTCATCTCGGCAATGATGAACGGCGGCGCATCGGCACCGATCAGACGCTCGCCAATCTTGAAACTACTCATCGCGGTGATCCTTCAAAACCTTGGTGAACGCGCAGGCACTCTGGGTGAATCCGGCGTCACGAAACACATTCAAAGAGGGGCGATTGCCCGGCAGCACCTGAGCGGTGATAACGGTCATCTGCGGCCAGTGCTCGCGGACGAACGCCTCGCCTCGCGCCAGCAGCGCCCTGCCCCAGCCGAGACCGAGCCGTCCTTCCAGCAGATACAGCGACACTTCGGCTTCAAAGCCGCGCAGGTCATAACGCAAGACGCCGACCGCGCCGTCATCGGCCTGCGCAATCAACAGCAGACACTGCGGATTGCGCAGGCTCGCATTCAGCCAGTTCAGGTGCTGCGGCCATTCGATTGCAGCCGTGTCCAGTGACCAGCGCCGCACAGCCTCGGCATTGCGCCCGTCGAACAGCAACTGCGCATCATCGAGGGTCGCCGGGCGCAGTTTGAGCACCGCACCGGCCAGCGCCGCCGCCACGCGTAATGCACCGCGCCCATCGACCAGTTGCCGCGAACGCTCGGCCAGGCTCTGGCGCAGATAAAAATTGTCGACGACAAAACCGATGGCGTCGCGCAGTTGTTCGACGCTGACCTGCTCGCGGGCGCCCATGAACACATGCGCCCCCGCCGCCGCCATGACTTCGCCGTTGGCCTGCTGATTGTTCGATACCGCGATGCAGAGGGTCGGCAGGCCGAGGGCTGCACGCTCCCAACTGGTGCCGCCGCCGGCGCCGATAAACAGATCGGCTTCGGTCATGCGTTGTTGGAAATCGCTGACGAAACTGTGCAGGCGCCAATGCGGCCGTGTTGCGGCCAGTGCCTGCATTTGCGCCCACGCAGGATTGTCTGCACCGGCGACGAAATCCACTTCCAGCTCTGCGAAGTCCTGCAGCGCCAGCATCGCGTGATGGGTCTGCATCGCCGCATCGAAACCACCGAAATTCACCAGCACCCGGTGCGCCTTGGGCTTGATCGCAATGGCCGGACAGACGAACTCCTCGCGCAGCATGGCGTAGCGCGGACCGAGCAAGGTGCGGCAGTCTTCGGGCAGCAGCGGCGCATAGTTTGCGCAGAGACCGGACAGGTTCTGATTGAGCAGCAGATCAACGCTGTAACGGCGGGTGGCGAGATCGTCCACCGCCGCAATCCGTGGCGCCCAACGACGGACAGCGGTTTGCCAATGATGATCGAGGCCGTAGTGGTCGGCGATGATCCAGTCGAATGCGGCGTGACCTGCCAGCAAGGCATCCAGCGCCTCAACGTCCGCCTGCCACGGCAGCATCGATTCAATGTCTTGCTGCGGGTCTTCGTCGGGGTAGGCGTCCGGCAAGGCGAAGGTCTCGAAACCTTCGGCAGCCAAGGCATCAAGCCGATGCCCCGGTAACCGGCGGCAGGCAAAGGCGACATGACTGCCTTGCTTGCGCAGCACTCGCGCCAGCGTCAGACAACGGGCGATGTGGCCACTGCCGATGGTCGGCGAAGCGTCGGCTCGGATCAGCACTCTCATTGCAGCTCTCCGCCGGCCTTGAGCGCGGCGTAGAGGTATTCGGCGCGCTTCCAGTCTTCCAGCGTGTCGATGTCCTGCACCAGATGCCGCGGCAGAATCACCGGCAGGCTGGCGCTTGAATACAACACGTCACCGCGCAGCCACGCCTCGCGACGGCCCCAGTAAAACTGGCCGGCGTCCTGAAAAGCTTCAGGCAGATCCTGCGAGCGGGTGTTGCGAAATTCCGGGTACAACGCGGTCAATGCGCCCTGCCCGTCCAGCGTCAGCGCCCGCTGCACCGGGAAACCAAAGCTGCACACGGAGAACGCAAAGGCTTTGTCCGGGTGCTGCTGCAACAGCTCAAATCCTTGCCGCAGGAAGCGCGCCTGCAACAACGGCGCCGTGGCGTACACGCAGCAGGCGTAATCGAAGGCTGGCAGTTGCTGCAAGGCATGCACGATCACCGCAGCGGTGCCGGTGAAATCATCCGCCAGTTCAGCCGGGCGCAGGAACGGCACTTGCGCGCCATGGGCCAGCGCCAGCTCGGCAATGTCGGCGTCATCGGTACTGACCACGACCTGTTCAAACAAGCCACTGTCGAGCGCCGTATGGATCGAGCGGACAATCATCGGCACGCCATCGAACGGCAACAGATTCTTGCGCGGGATGCGCTTGCTGCCGCCACGGGCCGGGATGATTGCGACGCTGTTCAAGGACGTTTTTCCAGCAGAAACCAAGTGATGTCATCCACCGGGAATTGTGGGTCACGGTGATAACCAAAGCCGTAATCGAGCAAGTGCAGATCGGCATAACGATCGAGCATTTCCCCGGCGAAATCGCGCTTGAACAGCTTGCCGCTGTTGCCGCGATAGGACACTTCCACCGGTGCCGGATTGTAGTATTCGGCGATCAGGATGTAGCGCTGGCTTAACGCATACAACTGCGCATAGGCGGTCGGCAGCAGCTCCGGCGCCAGATGGATCAGCACGCCTTTGCTCAGGGTCAGGTCGTAGCTGCGCTCGCGGGGAAAATCGAACAGCGAGCCGTGCCAGATCTGCGCGATGCCCAGTGCCCGCGCCTGAGCACAGGCGCTTTCATTGATCTCAACGCCGAACAACTCACTTTGCGGCAGCAGTTGACGCAGCGCCTGCAGGTTGTTGCCGGCATTGGTGCCCAGCTCAACCACACTGTCGATGCGCCCGGCGCGACTCAGGGCCTTGGCGAACAACGCCAGATTGGCCGCCACCAGCGGCTGACCGACGTTGCGATCGACGTACTGGTTGCCGAAATCGCCCTGCCAGAATTTTTCCTGCTCACTCAGATCACGCATTGCACAGTCTCATTCGCCGCCGCAGCGGGATTTATTCGGTCAGCCGGCGCAATTGCTCGACCACATGATCCTGCTGCTCTTCACTGAGCAACGGGTACAGCGGCAGGCTGATCGCCTCGGCGTAATAACGCTCGGCTTCGGGGAAGTCGCCTTCGGCAAAACCCAGGTCGCGATAGTACGGCTGCAAATGCACGGGAATATAGTGCAGGTTCACGCCGATGCCGGCGGCACGCAAGCCTTCGAACACCTGACGGTGGGTCAGGCCGATGCGCTCGGTCTGCAGGCGCACCACGTACAGGTGCCACGCCGATTCTGCCTCCGGCTGCGCGCTGGGCAAGCTCAGTGGCAGGTAGGCCAGCAACCGGTCATAACGCGCCGCCAGTTCGCGGCGACGGGCGATAAACCCGTCCAGTTTGGCCAGTTGCGACAGACCCAGCGCCGCCTGCAACTCGGTGATCCGGTAATTGAAGCCCAGCTCGATCTGCTGGTAATACCACGGGCCGTGGCTGGGTTCGTTCATCTGCTGCGGATCGCGGGTCATGCCGTGGCTGCGCAGGCGTTGCAGACGCTCGGCCAGTTGCGGGCGATTGGTCAGGACCATGCCACCTTCGGCACTGGTGATGATCTTCACCGGGTGGAAACTGAACACGGTCATCGCCGCAAAGTCCCCGCAACCCACCGGGCGCCCGGCGTAGCTGGCGCCCACCGCGTGCGAGGCGTCTTCGATCACGGTGAAGTTGTAGCGCTCGGCCAGTTCGGCAATCTTGCGCAGGTCACAGCTCTGCCCGGAGAACGCCACCGCCACCAACACTTTCGGCAGCGTGCCGTCCTGCTCGGCCTGATCGAGCTTCGCGGCGAGGGCGAATGCATCGAGGTTCCAGGTCAGCGGATCGATGTCGACGAAATCCACGTCGGCGCCGCAATAGCGCCCGCAGTTGGCTGAGGCCAGAAAAGTGTTCGGCGTGGTCCACAAGCGATCACCCGGGCCAAGGCCGGCAGCGAGGCAGGCGATGTGCAGCGCCGCGGTGGCGTTGCACACCGCCACGGCGAAGTCAGCCTGGCAACGCTCGGCCATTGCCTGCTCGAAGCGCTCGATGGTCGGGCCTTGGGTCAGCCAGTCCGATTGCAAAACCTCGACCACTGCATCGATGTCCGCCTGATCAACGCTCTGCCGACCGTAGGGAATCATGCCGAGAGCTTCGCGTGCAGCTCGGCGATCTGCCCGACCGAGAGGTAGTGCGGGTTGGTATCGGAGCGGTATTCGAAATCTTCACTCACCGGCCGCCCATGTTCGCCGAGCTTGTCGATGGAGAAATCGACATCGACGCTGGTGAAGCGGATCGACGGCTGAATGGTGTAGTGGTCTGCGAACTCCAGGGTCATCCGCGCATCGTCCAGCGGCACCATCAGTTCATGCAGTTTTTCCCCGGGACGAATACCGACGTTCTTGTGCGGCAGATGCTCGGCCATGCCCCGCGCCAGATCGACGATGCGAATCGACGGGATCTTCGGCACGAACACTTCGCCGCCGTGCATCCGCGCAAAGCTGTCGAGGACAAACTGCACGCCGTGATCGAGGGTGATCCAGAAGCGCGTCATGCGCTCGTCGGTGATCGGCAGCTCCTGCGCACCGTCGGCAATCAGCTTGCTGAAGAACGGCACCACCGAACCCCGCGAGCCCGCCACGTTGCCGTAGCGCACCACGGCAAAACGCGTTTGTTGTTCGCCGGCAATGTTGTTGGCGGCGACGAACAACTTGTCCGAGAGCAGCTTGGTCGCACCGTACAGGTTGATCGGGCTGGCCGCTTTG
The DNA here is from genome assembly GCF_004526365.1 of Pseudomonas sp. S150. Taxonomy (NCBI): domain Bacteria; kingdom Pseudomonadati; phylum Pseudomonadota; class Gammaproteobacteria; order Pseudomonadales; family Pseudomonadaceae; genus Pseudomonas; species Pseudomonas sp. S150. Next base: position 2,305,590 of record NZ_CP038207.1, on the reverse strand, counting down.
TCGGTGGACAGCGCGACGACTTTCTTCACGCCATTGTCGATGGCGGCGGCGATGATGTTCTCCGCGCCATTGACGTTGGTGCGGATGCACTCGGTGGGGTTGTACTCCGCCGCTGGCACCTGCTTGAGCGCCGCAGCATGCACCACGTAGTCGATGCCGCGCATGGCCTGCCGCAGACGATCGGCGTCGCGCACGTCACCGAGAAAGTAACGCATGCACGGCGCGTTGAACGTCTGCTGCATTTCGTATTGCTTGAGTTCATCGCGGGAGAACACCACCACGCGCTTGGGCTGGTATTGCTCAAGCAGACGGGCGATGAATTTGCGCCCGAACGAGCCGGTGCCGCCGGAGATGAAGATCGATTTACCGTTGAACATGTGCTGATTCCTGTTCCTTGTCCGACGGACTCAAGCGAGTAACTGCAACCAGTCCAGCGACGCACTGTCGTTCAGACCATACCCTTTGCCGCTCAGGCTCAGGTTGGCGTTGTACGCCTGATCCTGAGCGAACGCGGCGGCCCATTTTTCCTGTAGCGCTGCCAGTGCCTGGGGTGCCTGGGCAATCGCGCCCTGATGCAGGACCTGCACCGACGGCGTCCATACCGTGAGGTAACCGGCCTGAGCGGCTTTCAGACACAGATCGACATCGTTGAAAGCGTCGCCGAATGTGCTGTCGTCCAGACCACCCAATGCTTCAAACAGTTCTTTGCGCACCATCAGGCACACGCTCGATACCGCCGAGCAGTTCTGCTCCACCGACAACCGGTACAGATAGCCGTCGGCATCATGTTTCTCACCGACGAACGCCGAACCCACCCCGCCATGCATACCAAGGATCAGCCCGGCCTGGCTGACTTTGCCGTCGCGATCGACCAGCTTCGGCCCAACCACGCCAATTTCCGGACGCAGGGCATGGTTGAGCAGCGAGTCCAGCCAGTTCGGGTTGACCACTTCCGCGTCGGCCGCAAGCAATACCAGGTATTCGCCCTGCGCCTGGCGGCTGGCGGCGTTGAGCAATGCCGGTACGCTCAGCGATTGATCGGCACGCAGCACCTGGACTTTCGGATGCTGGTACGTACCCAGCCAGTCATTGACCTGGGCCGATTGCGTGGCCGTGGTAGCGATCAGGATCTCGTAATGGTGATAACGGGTGCGCAGTTGCACCCCTTCGAGACAGCGTTGCAGGGCGGGCAGGTCATCGCCGGCCGGAATCACGATCGATACCAGAGGACGATCACTGTGGTGGTAATCGATCTGATAAATGCCCGGCACCGCCGAGGTGACCTTGGCCTTGTAGCCGCGATTGCCCAGGTGGCGCAACAGCGCCAGACGCTCATGCGCGTTTTCTTCCAGCGACGCGGCTTCGGTGATCAGCAGCGGCTCGTCGAGGTGGGCCAGGCTGTTCAAACCGTGCTCTTCGATGATGCGCAGCAGCACGTCAAATTCCAGCGCCTTGTTGAAATCGGCGCGGTAGCCGCCTACCTCGATCAAAGCGTCACGCCGCACCAGCCAGTGTCGCGCCATCAGGCCCGGCAGGCTCAAGAGCAGGTCGAGGTTGAAGCCGGGACGGAACACATCCATCAGCGCGCCCTTCTCCCCGCGCTGAATCTCGTCGGTGGAAACAGCACGGCAATCGCCTGCGGACATCAACTCCAGGCTGGCGCGCAACAAACCACTGGCGGTGAACTCGTCGCCCGCCTCGGCCAGCAGCACCCAGTCGCACGGCGACTGACGGGCACTCTGATTGAGTTTATCGACCAGGTTGGCCGGCGTAACCCGGACAAAGTGCAAAGTGTTCTGCGCCGTGGTGGCCGCCGGCGCTTCGCCGGTGGTGAACACGACAATTCTGAACGCCTTGCATTGGCCTTCGAGCAGGCTGTCGAGGCTGACCTGCAACTTGTCGATGTCATCGTCCAGATCCAGCAGGAAGATGCCGAACTGCGGGCCACCGCCGTTGACCGACAGGTGCTCGGCAATCGATGCCAACTGAGCACCATCGGCCTGACGCGAATCCAGCCACTTGAGCAGTCGGCCGGACTGCGTCTGGTCGAACACCTGATGATGGTCTTCCACCGTCAACGCTTCGAGACGAGCATTCCAGTCGCGCATGTTCTGCGCCTCTTTGTCCTCGCCGGCCAGTTCCAACTGTTGCGCCAGACGCTTGACCACGGTGCGGTTGAACGCATTGAGGTCGTGCGCCTGCCACAAGCGATCCAGAACACTTTCCGGGGTATCGTTGTTGCGCGCCTGCAGCAAGTGCGCCTGACGAGTCCACACACCCTCCAGGTCCCGCAGTTGAATGCGCCCGGCGGGCATGGCGTGCAGCATGAATTCGAACTGTTCGAGACGATCGAAAAATGGCTGGTTATAAAACGGCATCTCGACGTACTGCAAAGGCCCGAACCGCCGGTCAGGCCTCTTGAGCGACTGATTCCAGGTGGACTGGATAATCAGTTCTGCCGTAAGTGCCCGGCCGCTTTGCAGGCTGTCGACCATCGCCTCGAAGCTCTGCAGGGCAAACGCCTTGCCCTGCTGCGCATCAAGATCCTTGATGCCGGTCGGCAGCGACGCGAGGAATTCAGCGAACGCTTCTCGCTCGGCGACCGATTTGGCGTCGACGTAAGTCAACGAGTGATACACCTCGGTGCTGTGCTCGGAATTGCCGTAGTTGATCTCGCGCACCACATAGGGCATCGGCAGAATCCGCGCCTTGGCACTCGCCAGCAGGAAGTACACGTGGCCGATTTCCTGCCACTGGAAATTGGTCCCCGCCGGCAATGCCGAGTGCCAGGTTTTCATCAGGTCAGTACGGGTTACCGCATAAAACGGCGGGATGTACTGACTCATGTAGTCGATAACCCGATCCTGAGCCCGCTCGGACGCATAGTCTTCCTGGACTTTCTTGTCGCGACGGTAATAGCTCACACCACCCGACAGCGTCAGGTACATCAGGCAATAGCCATGGCACATGCCATAGTCCGGATTCGCCTGAAGGAAACCGACGGACTCGGCCAGCGAATCGTGCAGGATGAAATCGTCGTCAGCCGCCAGCACCATGTACGGCGTGGTCAGTCGCTCTACACCGTACGCCAGTTTGGCCTGCATGCCCCAGTAGGCGAATTGCGGCACGTGATGGTAATCGACGGCGGAAAAATCCCCCTCCGGCCGCTCGGGTGTGGAGTCCAGCACCATGATCCGGCAGGGCAAGCTGCTGTAATACTTCACCGCCCGACGCAGGAACGCCGGCCGATTGTGAGTAATCAGCACCACGGTCAACAGCTCGTTGAGCGGTAGCGCCAGTTCAGAACTGTACTTGCCTTGCATAACTTCTCTCCACAACCGGCGACTCGCCGAGATAACGCTTTGGTGATGGTGCGAATTAACGAACGCGACGCAGATAGCCGTCCGGCGCCACGGTGATGAGCAGCTTGTTCTGCAACTGCTGGTCGATCTCGAAGTCCTGGTTCTCTTCCAGGTACTTCCACACCGCGGTTTTCGGGTTGTCGCCCGGGCCCCATGGGCGATCCGGGAAGAAATCGGCCGGCATGTCTTCAACCACGGTGTCCATCACCACGCAGTAGCTGTCGACCGAGACCAGCGGCGCATACAGGCGCAGCTCTTCGAGCACGTGGTCGTGGGTGTGGTTGGAGTCGAGGACCAGAATGACCTTCTTGCCCTTAGCCGCCGCCTGCACCTGAGCAGCGATGGCCGGGTCGATGCTCGAACCTTCGATCATCTTGATGCGCTTGGCCATCGGGTGGCTTTCGATCGCTTCACGGTTGTGCGGGCGGATGTCGAGGTCGATGCCCAGCACTTCACCGTGACCTTGCAGTTCCAGCAGGGAGGCGTAGTAGATGATCGAACCGCCGTGGGCGATGCCGCACTCGATGACCAGATCCGGCTTGACCTGCCAGATGATCTCCTGCATCGCCATCATGTCTTGTGGCAACTGGATGATCGGGCGGCCCATCCACGAGAAGTGGTAGCTGTATTTGTGTTTGGCCGATTCGTTGAAGAAATCACGGGCCAGGCCAGTCAGTTTCTGGTCGTCGCCCTGCTGGGCGATCTGCTCGCGGCACTCGGCTTCAAAAGCTTGGTTGATGCTGTTGTCGGTCATGTTCAAAGTCTCAATGGTCACTGGAACGAAGCGCTATCGACGGCGTGATAGACGTAGCGTCCACCGGTCATCCGCTTGATTTCTTCGAGGTAATTGGAATTCATCACAAACAGGTGGGCGCCTTCGGGCAGCGCATCCATCGCCTCTTGCGGCGAGGACACCCGCGCGCCGCTCAGCGGCAGATAACGCCCCTGTTTGGCCGGGTTGATATCCACCACACGATCCACCGCGACACCCGCGCGTTGCAGGAACAGCGAATAGATCACGCCTTTGGACGATGCGCCCCAGATCGCCGAACCCTGCTCGGGTGCGGACTGAATGATCTGCACCGCGCGCTCGAGGCTGGCGGTGAAACCGTCCGGCAGCGTCAGGCGTGGCACCGGTTGCTGCGGAGTCAGGCGCAATGTCGACAGGTCGGCGACGATGTACAGGTATTGGCCGCCAAACAGGTGGCCGGCCTCGTGCACGGTGCCGAACATCCGGCGCAGGTCATCGAGGCGGAAATAATTGACGTGCTCGTAGAACAGGTCGAACCACGCTTTGTGCTCGAGGATCCAGTCGAAGCATGGCACCTCGATGTAGATCTGCCCGCCCTGATTGGCTTCGGCGATCACCGCCAGAAAGCTCACCGGGTCTTCGATGTGTTCCAGCACATGGCGCAGGACAATGGCGTCAGCTGCCAGGCCAAGACCACGGGTGAACGGCGCCTTGATCACGTCGGCGTTTTCACCTTCGTAGGCCGGATCGATCCCGGTGATCGAATAACCGAGGCCCTTGAGCAACTCAAGGAAGTAACCCTTGCCGCAGCCGACTTCGATCAGCTCCTGGCCCTTGAAGTGTTTGGCGATGATGCCTTCGACGTCGCTCAGGTGCTTCTGGAACTGGCCCGAATGGGCCTGCTCGTTTTGATAGTCAGCGTCATAGCTGAGCTTGTCGGCGTCGAACGCGGCGTTGAAGATCAGGCCGCTGCGCTCATCCTGCACCAGCAGCATGTCGGCGCTGGCCGACGCCTTTGCCGACTCCGGGTCGGCGAAGGTGCGGTTCTGCAACACCGGCAGGTCGGTGACCCGATACAACTCGTGCCTCATTGCGGCTCTCCCAGTAGCTGTTGCAAACGCTCGGTCACGGCCCAGAACGCCATCGGTTCATGGCTCGGATAAGGGTAATGGCCGAGGTTCAGATTCAGTGCCGCACCGCGCTCGCGCAGCCGTTGTTCAACCAGTGCGCGCACCGATACCGGTTGGCCACTGGCGCAATTGATCACGCCGTTGAAATCGCGCTGATGGACGATCGTGGCGAGGTAATCGGCGGCGCTGGCGATCGGCAAAAAGTCGCGCAGTTGCTCGCCGCCAGACATGTTGAACGACGCCTCCCCGGCATCGATCGCCCGGTCCAGCGCTGCCAGCAGACTGTTGGGGTTCTGCCCTTCGCCATGCAGATAGAACAGACGCGCCCACTGCAAGGTGAACGGTTTTTCCTGCTGCAGATTTTGCAAAAACAGCTGCAGCGTGTGTTTGGCCAGACCGTAAGGATTGCTCGGCTGCGGCTCGACACTTTCGTCGAGCGGGCCGCTTTGCATGCCGTACTCGAAGCAGGTGCCGGTCACCAATACTTGCGCCACACCCGCCTCGACCGCGCCTTTGATAAAGCGGTAGTCGGCCATCAGGTTGTGCTCGAAATGAAACAGCGCCCGATAGTTCGGCAACCCCGGCCAGGCCAGGTGCGCGAGGACGTCAATACCGTCGGTGAGCGCCGCAATGTCGAGATCCACCGCGTGAATATCCGTCGCGACGAATTCGACGTGGTTGATCCACGGCATGCTCGCCGCAGTCTCGACATTACGCGCCACCGCACGTACCGCGCAGCCACGGGCGAGCAACGCCGCGACCAGATGCCGACCGACGAAGCCCGTGGCCCCGGTGACCAGGACTTTCACAGGACTTTCATCTCAGGCACGGCGATCACGAAGCGCCCGTCCCACTGACGCACTTGCGCCAGTTGCTGACTGACTTCGTGCAGCAGGTTCCACGGCAGCACCAGCACGTAGTCCGGTTTTTCGATGTCGATCTGCGCCGGCGCGACAATTGGAATACGACTGCCCGGCAAAAACTTGCCCTGCTTGTGCGGGTTGGCATCGGCCACCCACGCCAGCAGATCCGGTTTGACCCCGGCGTAGTTGAGCAAAGTGTTGCCCTTGGCCGCCGCGCCGTAACCGACCACACACTTGCCGTCGGCCTTGGCCTGCAACAGGAAGCGCAGCAGTTCATGCTTGATGCGTTCGGCAGCCGGCGCGAGGGTCGCGTAGTACTCAGGGGTTTTCACCCCGGCAGCGAGCTCGGCCTGCAACTGTTGCTGCACCGCCGGCTGCACCGCACGACGCTCACCGTCCTGGCGTTGCACGAACACCCGCAGCGAACCGCCGTGAGTGCTCAACTGACTGACGTCGAACACTTCCAGACCATTGCGCTCGCACAAGGTCTGCACGGCGGTCAGCGACAGGTAGGAATAGTGCTCGTGGTACAGCGTGTCGAACTGCGCGCCAGCCATCAGCGTCAGCAGTTGCGGAAATTCGAAAGTGGCGACGCCGGTCGGCTTGAGCAGCGTGGCGAAACCACCCAGGAAATCATTGATGTCCGGCACATGCGCGAGCACGTTGTTGGCGGCCATCAGGTCGGCGCCCCAGCCTTCGCTGTGGAGCTGCGCAGCGCTGTCGCGACCGAAGAACACTTCACGAATCTGCAGACCCTTTTCCCGCGCCGCTTGCGCGGTGCTGCGGGTCGGCTCGACACCCAGACACGGAATGCCGCGAGCAGCGACGTACTGCAGCAGGTAACCGTCGTTGGCGGCGATTTCGACCACACGACTGTCGGCGCTCAGAGCAAAGCGCTCGACCATCTCGGCGACATAACGCTCGGCGTGGGCCAGCCAGGTGCTGGAGAACGAACTGAAATAGGCATACTCGGCGTCGAACAGGCTGTCGGCGCGGGTGTAGTCCTCGGTCTGCACCAGCCAGCACTGCTGGCACACGGCGACCTTGAGCGGCACCCACTGTTCGGCCTGCTCCAGGCGCTCGGCATGCACGTAGGCGTTGGACGGTGGCGAGGTGCCGAGGTCGATCAGCGGCAGGCTCAGCGGTGCGGCGCACCCACGGCAGTTCATAGACGCACTCCGGCAAAGTGTTGATCGAGCGCAGGATGGCTGGAATCACGCGCTGACAAATTATTGACAGGCAACGGCCAGGCGATCGCCAGCCGTGGATCGTTCACCGACAAGCCGCCCTCATGCTCCGGCGCGTAATCGGCGCTGTGCAGGTAAAGCAGTTCGGCGTCGGCGGTCAGGGTCTGGAAGCCGTGAGCAAAACCGGCCGGAATCAACAGGCTGCGACCATCGCCAGCCTTGAGGTGCTCGGCGTGCCAGTGCAGAAAGGTCTCGGAGTCAGGACGCAGATCCACCGCCACGTCCCACACTTCACCGCGCAGGCAGGTGATCAGCTTGGCTTCCGGCGCATTGGCATTCTGGTAATGCAGACCGCGCACACTGCCCTTGTCGCGGGTGCAGGAATGGTTGATCTGGCGGATATGAAATTCGCTGCCGAACGCGCTCAGGCTGCCTTCGCAGAACAGCCGGGCGAAATGCCCGCGCTGATCTTCGAAGCGTCTGTGCTGGACGCTGAACGGCCCGGCCAGCGGCAACGGTTTCAAGGAAAACTCGCTCACAGCGCGCCTCGGTACAGGTTCAGTTGGCCGAGAGTGACGTTGCGCATGTCATCGCCGTTCTGCCACGCCAGATGCCAGTCGAGGGTCTGGGTCAGGCATTGCTGCAAGGTCCAGCGTGGCTGCCAGCCGAGTACCTGACGGGCGCGACTGCTGTCCAGACGCAACAGACCGGCCTCGTGCAATTCGCTTTTTTCGATGCGCAGACCACGTGCCTGTGGCCAGCGACTGGCGAGCAGCTCGACCACTTCGCCGACGCTGCACATGTCCGCCTCGCCCGGGCCGAAGTTCCACGCCCCGGCGTATTCCGGGCCTTGTTCGTAGAGCCCCGCCGCCAGTTGCAGGTAACCGGCCAGCGGTTCCAGCGCGTGCTGCCACGGGCGCACGGCTTGCGGGTAACGCAGGGTCACCGGCTCGTCGGCAGTCCAGGCCTTGAGAACGTCGGGAATCAGGCGTTCAGGGGCGAAGTCACCGCCACCCAAGACGTTACCAGCGCGCGCGGTAGCCAGTGCCAGGCCGTGCTCGGCGTACTTGTCAGCCGGGAAAAACGACGCCGCATAAGACTGCGCCAACAGTTCGCAGCAGGCCTTGCTGCTGCTGTAAGGATCGTGCCCGCCGAGGGCTTCGTCCTCGCGGTACGGCCACAGCCATTCCTTGTTGGCGTAGACCTTGTCGGTGGTCACCAGCACGCAGGCGCGCACGCAACCGACCTGACGGATTGCTTCGAGCAGGTTCAGCGTGCCCATGACGTTGCTGGAATAAGTGCCCAGCGGGTCGCGATAGCCTTCACGCACCAGTGGCTGCGCGGCCAGGTGCAGAACGATCTCCGGCTCGGTGTCGGCAATGATCTCCAGCAACGCGCCGAGATCGCGCAGATCACCGCGTTGATCGTTGATCTCTTCGTGAACCCGCGCCAGTTCATACAGGCTCGGTTCGGTCGACGGATCCAGCGAAAAACCGCTGACTTGCGCGCCGAGGCTTTGCAGCCACAGGCTCAGCCAGCTGCCTTTGAAACCGGTGTGACCGGTGACCAGTACGCGTTTGCCGCGCCAGAAATCCGCACTCAGGCCCATTGCTTCCATGGGGCCTCCCCGCTCTGCCACAGCGCTTCGAGGTGGTTCTTGTCGCGCAGGGTGTCCATCGGATGCCAGAAGCCTTCGTGTTCGAAGGCGTTCAGCTGTTCATCCTCTGCCAGACGCGCCAGCGGCTCGGCTTCCCAGGTGGTTTCATCGCCAGCGATGTAGGACAGGACTTTGGGTGACAGCACGAAGAAGCCACCGTTGATCCAGCCACCGTCGCCGCGCGGTTTTTCGGTGAAACCCAGTACCTGATCGCCCTGGCGCTCAAGGGCACCGTAACGTCCCGGCGGCTGCACCGCGGTGACGGTGGCAAGGCGACCGTGGGCTTTGTGGTAATCGACGAGTTGAGCAATGTTGATGTCGGAAACGCCGTCGCCGTAGGTGAAGCAGAACGCCTCTTCATCCTTGAGGTAACGGCCGGCACGCAGCAGACGGCCACCGGTCATGGTTTCCTCGCCGGTATCGATCAGGGTGACGCTCCACGGCTCGCTGTAGTTCTGGTGCACGTCCATGCGGTTGTTGCGCATGTCGAACGTGACGTCGGAGGTGTGCAGGAAGTAGTTGGCGAAGAAGTCTTTGATCGCATAGCCCTTGTAGCCCAGGCAAATCACGAAGTCGTGGATTCCGTGAGCGGAATACTGCTTCATGATGTGCCAGAGAATTGGCTTGCCGCCGATCTCGATCATGGGCTTTGGCTTGAGGTGCGACTCTTCACTGATGCGCGTGCCGAGGCCACCCGCCAAAATAACTGCCTTCATCGTCTCCCCTCTCGTTCGTCACCGGGCTGCGCATGGCTTGGTTGAGCGATGCGGGCCGTCTGGCTAACCCTTTTGCCGCCTGCGGCGCCGCTGCGATGACCGCGAGCGCTCGTTTTATGGCGATTTGAGGGGGACTTGCAGGAAACGCGCCAGCTCCGCGAGCGCTGCGTCGGCGGGAATTCAAGGCATGAAAAAGGGATGAGTCCGTTGCCGGAATCATCCCTTTGATCAAGCTACTTCAATGAACCGGACGGATCAGCCAAACATCGCGAATCCATCGATCGTGGCAGGCAGGTCGTAGGACTGGCCGTCAGCGGTCTGCAGATGTTCGATGTTGTTATACCCACCCACATACCAGTCCACCAGTTTCACGCCATTGGCCGGCACACCGCTGCTACCGTCATTGGCGCCGTGCAGGTAGGCATCGTCGCCGACGCGCGTGACGCTCAACTGACTGAGGTTGGCAATGGTGTTCATGATCAGGGTGTCGTTGTAGCTGCTCGCCATATCCTGAATGGATACCAGGCCTGGGGCATTCACCACATAGGTGTCATCACCATCGCCACCAATCAGCGTATCGTTCTGTGGCGCCTCGCCATCCAGACCGGATGCCAGGCCTCCATAAAGAATGTCCGCACCTGCGCCACCCTGAATGAAATCGTCGCCCGCACCGCCCTCCAGAATGTTGTCGCCCCAATCACCTTGCAGCACATCATTGAAATGGCTGCCACGCAGGTTTTCGATGTCGATGTACGTGTCGTAAAGAGCGATCCCGCTCTGCGGGCCCCAGCCGAGAGAGACACTCAAACCCTCAGTGCTGTCTTCGTAGCTGACGGTGTCGACACCGGCTCCGCCTTCGAAGCGATCGCCACCCGCGCCGCCGAACAGGACGTCGTTGCCGGCGCCCGAAGCGATGACGTTGTCCCCGTCATTGCCGTAGCCCGTGAAGTCTGCGGTGCCGGTATACGTCATTTTTTCAATGAAGGGGTCCATGTGCAGCGACGACAGGCTGGTGTACACATGGTCGATGCCACCAAAGAGGTCTGTCTCGACGATGCTGACACCGGTGCTGTTGATGGTGTACACATCGTCGCCCATTCCACCTTCCAGCGTCACGCCCGCGATGTTGGCCGTGAATTGGTCAGCGAACGATGTGCCGATGACCTTCTCCACGTTCAGCAACGTGACACCCGCAGCACCGGCACGCTGGCCGATGTCGATGCTGACGCCATCCCAGGATTGACGATAGCTCACGGTGTCATAACCATCGGCGCCATCCACGGTCATGGCGTTATCGAGCAGGTACACCTCGTCATCGAAATTCGATCCCTGGATTGCCTCGATGCCGGTGAACGTATCGCCATAGGCAATGGTCAAGCCATCGTAGTTGGCAAAGTCCAGAACCCGAACACCTTCAAGGCTGTCGGTGTAGCTGACGGTATCGTAACCATCGCCACCGACGAAGTGGTCGGCACCGGCACCACCCCACAGCCAGTCATTGCCCGCACCGCCAACGATCTCGTTGTCACTGGCGTTGCCGTAACCCTTGAAATCGCCGGTACCGGTAAAGGTCAGCTTCTCGATGAACGGATCCATCTTGATCGTGTTGAGGCTGGTGCGCAGTTCGTCGTAGCCACCGTAGTTTTCTTCAACGAGGGTCACGCCTTCGGCGTCGACGATGTACAGATCATCACCGCCGCTGCCGTCCAGCGTCACCCCACCCACGGAAACGGTAAACGTGTCGTTGTGGTAACTGCCGGCCACCTTCTCCACCGACACCAGCGTATCGACCTTACCGTCAGACCCTGCGACCGTTGCCGCACCGGTGCCAAACTCGACGCTGACTCCCGACCCCATTGCGTAATAGTTCGCCGTGTCAAAACCTTCACCACCGTCGAGCAGGTCGGATCCCGCACTGGCCAGCAGTTGATCGTCGGACTCCAGTCCATGGAGTTCGTCATTGCCCTCGGTGCCCGACAGGACATCCGCTTCACTCGTTCCATTTACTACTGCCATTTGCTTCTTCCTTGCGTTGTTGTCGAATCCGGAAATCGGTCACCTCAGACGCTGGCCGGACAGGTCTTCGCTGACCGTGCCAATTGAGCGCATGGAAATGTATCGACAGAAAAATCCCGATGCTTGAGCCCGCCGCCAAAAAAAGTATCGGGCTTGATACAAAACTTTTCGCCACGCAAAAAAAAACAGGCGACTCGAAAGTCGCCTGTTTCTCAGAGGTCCGTACGCGATTCGATCAATCCGCCAGCCAGCCATTCTCCCAGTAACGCAAGTTGTCGCCACGCAACACGTAGTCACGCAACACCACCTCACGCAACTGATCCCCCATGCGGTAGCTGGCATCCGGGTCGGCCAGGTGCATGCGGATCGCCTGCAGCCATTCATCGGTGCTGTTGGTCTTGACCCGGGTGCACGGCAGGTAGCCGCGATAGGCCTCGGTATCGGTGCAGATCACCGGGTAACCGCAGGCGCCGTACTCCAGCAGACGCAGGTTGCTCTTGCAGTCGTTGAAGATGTGGAATTCCAGTGGCGCCAGCGCCAGATCGAGATTCAGGCTTGCCAGTTTGGCCGGGTACACTTCCAACGGAATTACCCCGTGGAATTCATGCATGTACGGACGCAGATCATCCGGACACATGCCGAAGAACACCCAGTCGACTTCGTTGGCCAGCTCACGCACAACATCGGCGATCACCGCCAGGTCGCCGTGGTGACTGGTCCCACCGCCCCAGCCGACCCGTGGTTTTTTCGAAGTGCGGCGCTGGCTGCGCAAGTCAGTCCACAAGTTGCGTGCGAGCATGTTGGGGACGACGCGAATGTCGTGGTGCATGTCCGACAACGCATTGGCCAGTGGCTGGGTCGATACAACCACCCGATCACACAGGCTGATCGCACTGCGCACCATCCGCTCCATTTCCTGTTTATTGGGCATGTTGCGAATATGCGCATTGCGATGAGGAACGTCGATCACATAGTCATCAAGCTCAAAGATGCGCCGGGCATGACTGAATTTCTTCAGTGGCGGAATCTCATCAATGGCCCCCTGCGAATAACGCCCCTGCAGCACAATCACGTCCGGGGACTGACGCTCGATATCAATGATCGACGGCAGTCCATAGCAAATCCGCCCTTCAGCGCGGTTGGCCGCTTCCAGTTCGATCAGCGGCTGGCTCATGCGGTAGTGACCGATGGCCGAGGCGTTGATCGGCACGGCAAGCACGTTCGGCAACTGCGCCCGGGAAAATGCACTCCAGCCGGTACGCAGGCCCGGTTCCAGGCTGAAGCTCGTCGCACCGACACCCTGCAACGACAAATTGACGTTGAAGGCCGGATCACGGGCAATGCGCGGCAACCAGCGCTGGTAGAAGGTTTCCTGCTCCTGAAGCTGCAATTGCTCCTCTTCTGCCGTCGCCTGAACACTGGGGCGTGCGCCCAGTGCCAGCAAGGCATAAGGGGTCCACACCACCAGGTATCCTTCCTGACCGATCCGCAGGCACAGATCCACGACATTCAGCGCCTGTTTCAGCGCTTGCTCATCGAGACCGGCGACAGACTCGTAAACCGCCTTGCGCACCATCAGGCAATCGCCACCGACGGCACTCAGGTCATGGACCGCTTGCAGCCGGAACATGTAACCATCCGACTGTAACGACTGACCATAGAACGGCAAACCCACTGCACCTTGCAGACCAAGAATCAGACCCGCGTGCAGCACGCACCCATCAGGATTGAACAGCTTGGCGCCGACCACGCCGACTTCCGGACGCTGTGCATGATTGAGCAGTTCGTCGAGCCAGTCGGCCTGGGTGATTACCGCAAACGAATTGAGCAGCAGCACGTATTCACCACGCGCCTGCCCTACCGCAAAATTATGCAGCGCCGCTGCGTTGCCCTGCTGCGGGTAGTTCAGGACACGAATCCGCTCGCCGCCCAGTTGCGCCATACCGTCCAGCCAGGCCCGCGCCTCGTGGCTTTCACTGCCATTGTCGACCAGCAACAACTCGTACTCGGAGTAAGCGGTCTTCTCCAACAGCGTCTCGACGCAGCGCTGCAAGGCAGCCGTCTGGTCCTTGGTCACAATAATGATCGACACCAGCGGACGCCGGGCATGGCGATAGTCGACACGATTGAGCAACCCGGAACTGCCACGGCGGATTTCGTGGGCAATCCCCAGGCGCTGCAGATGGGCCTCGAGTACACGCGGATTCTGCTCGATGACCGCCGGAGCGGCGAGCCAGGCGGACAGATCGAAGGGCGATTGCACCAGAACTTCGGCGACATGCCCGACCACCTGCGTACCATCACTCTCGACCATGCGCCACAGCACGTCGTGGGGGGCCAGTTCGGCGAACGTCGCCGCGAATCCGCCCAGCGCCAGAAAGCGTTCGCGCTTGAACGCCAGCGCGCGCCCGACGTACGGGTAACTGCGCAGCAGGTCGAGGTTGAAATCCGGTTTGAACGCAGGCTCTGCCGATTCGCCGTTGCGCAGGCTGCCTTCATCGCTGTACAGACACGTCAGCGCCGGAGAATGGGCGATGCGCTCGGCCATGATCAACAACGCCGGCACCACCGGACGATCGCCGGCCTGCAACAGGTAGAACCAGTCGGCCCCTTCCAGTTGCGGTAACAATGCATTGATCTGCTCCAGTCCGTCGTCCTGCAACGGCATGCGGAACACCCGACCATCGAGCTCGGCCTCGGAACAGGCAGCGGACAGCACCAGAATCAACTCCGGCAGATAATCCTGTGCGGCAAGCGCCTCCAGCGTGCGCTCGACACCCTCGCGACTGCCGTCGCGATCGATGACGATCGGGACGATGCGCGGCTGATGCGACCAGCCAGCCAGGGTCTCCGGCAGCAACTTGCGCTGCCCCTCGGTGAGCACCCGGCACTCCAGCCATTGCGCATAAAGCTCGGCAAAACTCCAGCTGTCGATGCCGACACACCACTCCTGGCGACTTTGTTTGGTACCCAGGGTGCGGCTCAGAGGCAGCTCTTCCCAGACCCGGGGTGTCTCATCAGCCTTGGTCAGCGGGATGTAGCGAACCCAACCCGGCGCAGGCGCAGATTCGCCGCTGCGCGCCTTGAGCATTTGCAGAATCCACTCGCGCTCGACTTCAACCGCATCTTTCATCGCCTGCTGGGCGCACAGGCGCTCCGGGTACAGTCGCTCGGCACTCAGCACATTGTTGGACACCGCCACATTGCCGCGCCGCATCAGACAGACGAACAGCGCGAAATCCAGGGTTGCCACAAAGCAGTGGCCTTCCTGGGTCAACGCCGGCAGCAACTCGACAAGATCTTCCCGGCGAAACAGCGCATTGGTGAACCCACCCAGCACATTGACCGGAAACTTTTCAAAGATGCCCAGCAGGTCGTCGCCCTTGAACAAGCCACTGAGCGGAGACAGCGAAGTGTTTTCCAGACGTGCCGGAAGAATGATGTCGTCAGCGTCCCAGAACAGACGCTGAGCCAGCACCAGCCGGACTTCCTCACGCACCATTTCCTGCGCTTGCTGTTCAACACAGGCGGCATAGAGATGGTCGTCGTCGCACAGAAATTTGACCAATTGGCCCTGCGCCTGTTCCAGGCAGGCCTTGAGATTGCCGACCATGCCCAGGGTGCGCGGATTGCGCACGTAACGCACGGCGACGCCGGACTGCTCGACTACCGCCGCAACGATGGCTTCAATCTCGCTGCCGCGGCTGTCGTCGCAAACGATGATTTCGAGTTGGCCATAAGTCTGGCTCACCGCACTGTTCAAGGTCCGCTCGAAGAAGCGCGGATTGAAGGCGGGAATGACCAGACTGACGAGAGGAAGTGGATTCACGGCGGGCTCACAGGCGGTACGAGCCCGCTCGGTAAAGCGAGCCCATGAAACCGCAAAAAAACATTAACTGAAGGACGAGACAAACGGGCGCCTGCGCGCCCGTCCAATGTCAGATCTTGTTGAACAGACCCAACTGACTGATCTTGCTGAACGCCAGTTGCGAGGCTTGCAGCATGGTCTGCTGCAACGTCAGGCGGGTCATCACCTCGGCCGGATCCGAATCACGGATCGAACCCTGGGTCGTGGTGTTGGCCTGGATCAGGCTCTGGTTGGTGGTGTCCTGGTCATCCAGCGACTGACCGCGCGCACCGATCGAGGTCACCGCAGCGCCAATCTGGTTGGAGGCGCTGTCGATGTTGCCCAGCGCCGACTCCATGGCCCCCTGGAATTTCTGCTTGGCTACCGGATCACCATCGACCGGCATGTTCAGCGCCGTGACCATCTGCCCCAGGGTGTCGAGCACGTTCTGGGTCTGGTGGTTGTTGGACTGAATCGAGAACTGATCGCCCGCACCCGGCGTACCGCCAATGGCGAAGGTCACACCGGCGGCCGTGGCGTTGCTGCCGACCATGGTGCCCGACGACACCGGTTTGCTGTCAGCGGTCACAGGGGCCGCGTACAGGTCGAAATCGGTGGCGCTGGTGAACTTCAGCACCGCACCGCCGCCCGACGGGAAGGCCGCGCTGTACGCCGCCTGGTTGGTCACGCTGGAGCCGGTGATGACCGCCGTCGACGGGTTGCCCGGGCTGCGCGCGGTAGTGAACGAGTCAGGTGTGGCCGACAGCTGGAAGCTGTGACCGGCGATGACCGCATCCGGGTTGGTGTCGCCGGCCTTGAGGTTGATGTTCAACTTCATGTCGACGCCACGGAAGCTGACGGTCTGGTTGGCACCATTGCTGTTGCTGATCAGGCCGTTCTGGCTGGCCTCGGACGTCACGTCGTTGCCCAGGGCATCGGTGATTTTCAACTGCGTGCTGCTGATGAAATCCACGGTGTATGGCTGGCCCGCCGTGAACTTGGCGTTGTAGGTCGCTGCGGTGCCGACCGTACCGTTGGACAGCACCACACGACCGTCATCCAGCGCCGGAGCGGTCATGGTGGTCTGGGTGCGGCTGGTGTTGATGGTCTGCTGGAAGGCGTCCCAACCGGTGGTATTGGTCGCGACCGACATACCGTCGCCAATGCCCAGGTTGATCTGGGTCTGGTCACCGTTATAGGTATAGGTGCCGTCGACGTTTTGCGAGTACGGCGCGGTATCGGTCTTGGAACCGGAGAACAGGTAGTTGCCGTTGGCATCCTTGGAGTTCATCAGGCCCAGCACTTGTTGCTGGATCTGGCTCAGTTCCGCCGCGTACGCCTTGCGGTTGTCGTCGGTAGCGATACCGTTGTTGGCGGCCAGGCCGATTTCCTTGGCGCGCTGCAGAGCCGTGGTGATGGAGTTCAACGTCGACTCCTGCACGGTCAGCGAGCTCTTGGTGGTGTCGATGTTGCCCTGATACTGGTCGAGCATCGCACTTTGCTGACCCAGCTTGAGCAGGCGACCGGCGCCGATCGGATCGTCGGCAGCGGTGTTGATGCGCTGCAGGCTGCTCGCTTCGTTGGCGGTCGCGACCGTCTTGCTGTAGTTGCGCTGATATTGAGCAGCTTGCGTCGCGTAATACTGGGCGGTGGAAATGCGCATGAATTACGACTCCTTAAAGACTGTTGATCAGCGTGGCGAAAGTTTCCTGCGCAGCTTTGATGATCTGCGAAGACGCTGTGTAGTACTGCTGATACTTGACCAGGTTGCCGGTCTCTTCATCGAGGTTGACCTGGGACAACGAGTCGCGCGCGCCCTTGGCCTGATCGAGGATCACCGAGGTGGCGTCATTGTCGGACTTGCTCTGTGCAGCCTTGGTACCGACGTTGGTCACCAGTTTGTTGTAGGCGTCGGTCAGGCTGATGCCCTTGCTGCCGCTGCCGGTGTCCACGGTCTGCTTGGTCTGCAGGCCAACCAGTGTCTGTGCGTTGCGGTTATCCGAAGACGCCGCGCCGGTCAGGTTGATGGTGAAGGTTTCGCCGGACTTCGGCGTCGCGCCCACGGTGGTCTGTACGGTGAAGGTCTTCTGCACGTTCGGCGTGACCGTGGTGTCCATCACCGGAGCACCGGTGGAGTCGACCATGCCGACCTTGAGGTTCAAGGTGTTTGGCCTGCCCCGGCACCGGCACGATGGTGCCCGAACCGATGGTGTTGCCCTTGGCGTCAACCATGTTGTACGACTGGCTGCCGCTGGCGACCGCACCAAACACCAATTTGACCGGCGTCGAATATTTGAGCGCATTCTGCAACTCGGTCTGCGACGCCGGGTTGTAGATGTTGAACGAATCGGTCAGCGTCGGCTGGGTGTAGGTACCGGAGTTGTTGGCACTGGCCACGCCGGTCAGCGGTGCTGCCGCAGCGATTTTCTTCGGATCGGTCAGTACCGTCTGAATAGTGCTTGCCGCGTTACGGGTCGGTGTCACCTTGAAGGTGTCGCCAGCGCTCAGGGCGCCGCCGTTGAGGGCCAGGGTGAAGCCGTCGATCACCGGCGGTGGCGTGGTCGTGGTGCTGAACGAGCCCATGTCGGTGCCATCGGAGCGCTTGACCGAATAGTTGGTGGCGCTGGTGAAGGTCACCTGATAATCGCTGGTGGTCAGCTTGCCGGTGTCCTTGATGGTGACATCGAGGTTGCCCGAGCCGGCGCTATTGGTCGACTGCGCAATGCTGCGCTGGCTGACCAGCGCGGCACTGTTGATGTTGTTGAAGATCGCGGCGCCGAAGTCACCGTTCTTGTCGATACCCTGGGCTTGTTGGCTGTTGACCTGATCGGCCACCACCAGCGCGACACGCCCCAACTCATTGAGCGAAGGGTCGAGCACTTCTTTGCGATAGGTCAGCAGGCCACCGATTTCGCCACCGCTCATGGCCGACGTGATATCGATCACGCTTGAGCCGCGGTCCAGCTGAATCGCCATGCGCGTCGGATCGTCCTTGCTCGGCACGGTGCTCAGGGTGTTGGTGGTGTTGCCGATCACCAGCGGCTGGCCGGTGCCGATGTACACGTCAAAACTGGTGCCACGCTCGACGACCTGTGCACCGGTCAGCTCGGAGAGCTGGCGCACCGCTTCGTTACGGCTGTCGAGCAGATCGTTCGGCTGGCCGCCGCTGGTGGAAATCTCGCCGATCTTCTGGTTCAGGTTGGCAATCGAAGTCGCCAGCTTGTTGACCTGGGACGTCATGTCGCCCAGGTTGCCATTGATCGTGGTGTTCTGATCGTTCAGCTGTTTGGCCAGCGCATTGAAACGGCTGGTCAGGGCCTGCGCACCGGTCAGCACCGACTGACGGGAGGTGTCATCAGTGGCCGAGGTCGCCACGCCCTGCATCGAAGTAAAGAACTTCTGCAGCACACCGGTCAGGCCGGTGTTGGTATCGGACATCGAGGCATCCAGCGCAGTGGCCTGGGCACCGTACGCAGCCGCTTCGCTATTGAGCGAGGTGGCGGTATGCAGCTGGTTTTCGAGGTAAGAGTTGTAGACCCGGCGCACATCGGCCAGGGTCGTCCCCGTACCGATGAAGACGTTGCCGAACTGCTGCGAGGACTTGGTGCTCTGCACGGTTTGCTGGCGTGAATAACCGGCGGTGTCGACGTTGGCAATGTTGTTACCTGTGGTCGCGAGAGAGGAAGAACTCGCGGACAACCCCGACATCCCGATATTGAGCAAACTCATGATTCAAACCTTACCGTGTGTTTATAGAGGCGTCGTTGAAACGCCGGCCGCAGCGTAGTTTTCGAAACTGTTCATCTGCTTGGCTATCTGCGAAATCTTCGTCGCGTAGTTCGGGTCGGTCGCGTAACCGGCCTTTTGCAACTCGCGTACAAACTGTTCTGGGTTATCGGCCGACTTCACCACATCTTGATAGCGATTGTTGGTCTGCAGCAAAGTCACCAGATCGTGGAAACTGTCCTTGTACGAGGCATAGGAACGGAACTGCGCCGTCTCCTTGACCATCTGCCCGTTGCGGAACTCGCTGGTGATTGCCCGGGCCGAATCGCCGGTCCAGTTGCTGCTGGCCTTGATGCCGAACAGGTTGTGACTGCTGCTGCCATCCTGGGCACGCATGACCGATTTGCCCCAGCCGGTTTCCAGTGCGGCTTGCGCCACCAGATAACGCGGATCGACGCCAATACGCGCGGCGGCTTCTTTGGCCATCGGCAGCATGGTGTTGACGAATTCGTCGGCGGAGCTGAAGGCGCGCTTGGCCGGCGCCAGCGGAATCTGCGCCATCGCCCGACCGTAAATCTGCATCTGCCCGCCGGACGCCTTGGCGTCTTCGGCACGGCTCAGCCAGTCGCCGTTGTACAGCGGGCCGGCGCCGGTGGCGGCCGTGGTCACGGCACGTTGTGGCAAGGCATTGGTGGCGGTCGGCGTGGCGGACGGCACCAGACCGGCGAGCAAACGATCGGCCAGTTTCGGCGGCAATGCCAGACGACGCTTGTTGATCATTGCCATGTCATTGCTGTGCGAGGCTTCGGTAGTAGCCACACGCCCGGAACGCGAGGCCCACAACGGACGCTCGCCATTGAGCCGTGATAACGGCCCATTGGTGGCGGTGGTGCCGGCGGCAATCGGGGTCTGCACCGCAGCGGCTTTCGCCGCCTCTTGCTTGGCGGCGGACGCGGCTGCAGCCTCACCCGGTGCCAGCGGTTTATTCCTCGACATCTGCTTCATCAGCACGTCGGCCAGCCCGATCCCACCGCCCTCGCGGGACAGCGACACCGCCAGTTGCTGGTCGTACATTTCCTGATATTGCTTGGCCGCCGGGGTGTTCATCGGGTTGTCTTTACCCAATGCCTCAGTGGCCGAACGCATCGACTTGAGCATTTCGCCAAGGAACAGCGATTCGAATTCCTGCGCCACTTTGCGCATGTTCGCATCGCTGTTTTTGTCGCCGACCTTGAGCTGGTTCAGACGATTGAGGTCGGAGTACGAACCCGAATCGCCCGTGCCCACCAGACTGCCTTTGCGCATATCCATGGTCGCCGTCCTCAGATCACGATCAGGTCGGCTTGCAACGCGCCGGCCTGCTTCAGTGCTTCGAGAATGGCCATCAGGTCACCCGGTGCCGCGCCAACCTGGTTCACCGCCCGCACGATCTCGTCGAGGGTGGTGCCCGGGCCGAACTTGAACATCGGCTTGGCTTCCTGCTGAGCATTGACCCGCGAACGTGGCACGACGGCCGTCTGCCCATTGGACAGCGGGCCCGGCTGGCTGACGATCGGGTCTTCGGTGATGGTCACGGTCAGGCTGCCGTGGGTCACGGCGGCCGGCGAGACTTTCACGTTCTGGCCGATGACGATGGTGCCGGTGCGCGAGTTGATGATGACTTTCGCCACCGCCTGACCCGGATCGACTTCAAGGTTTTCGAGGATCGACAGATAGTCGACGCGCTGGCTCGGATCGAGCGGCGCCGTCACACGGATCGAGCCGCCGTCGATGGCTTGCGCCACGCCAGGGCCGAGCATGTCGTTGATCTTGTCGACGATACGCTTGGCCGTGGTGAAGTCGGAACGGTTGAGGTTCAGCGTCAGGCTGTTGCCCTGGTTGAAACCGCTCGGTACCGAACGCTCCACCGAAGCACCACCCGGAATACGACCGGCCGACGGAACGTTGACGGTGATCTTCGAACCGTCGCGACCTTCGGCATCGAAACCACCGACCACCAGGTTGCCCTGAGCGATGGCGTAGACGTTGCCGTCGATACCCTTGAGCGGGGTCAGCAACAGGGTGCCGCCGCGCAGGCTCTTGGAGTTACCGATCGAAGAAACGGTGATGTCGACCTGCTGACCCGGTTTGGCGAACGCCGGCAGATCGGCACTCACCGACACCGCCGCGACGTTTTTCAACTGCACGTTGCCCGATCCCGGCGGCACCTTGATGCCGAACTGCGAGAGCATGTTGTTGAAGGTCTGCAGGGTGAACGGGGTCTGCGTCGTCTGGTCACCGGTGCCGTTAAGCCCGACCACCAGGCCGTAACCGATCAACTGGTTGGAACGCACGCCGGAAATGCTGGCGATATCTTTCAGCCGCTCGGCGTGGGCACCAAAGGCTGCGGACAACAGGGCCGCAGCCAGCATGAGGCTCTTGAAATTCAAAGTCGCCACCTAGAAAGGGAACAGCGGGCTGAGGAAGAAACGGTCGAACCAGCCTGGCTGACTCGCATCGGCAAACGAACCGGTGCCCGAGTAGGTGATGCGCGCATCGGCGACACGGGTCGACGACACGGTGTTGTCGGTGGCGATGTCATCGGCACGCACCAGACCTGCGATCCGCACCAGCTCGTCGCCGGTGTTGAGGGTCATCCACTTCTCGCCACGCACGGCGATGATGCCGTTGGGCAACACGTCGGCCACGGTCACGGTGATCGAACCGGTCAGGGTGTTGCCCTGCGCCGCCTTGCTGTCGCCCTTGGTCGCGCGGTCGCCGCTGTAGCCGACGTCGAGGCTCAGGTCATTGCCACCCAATGGGTTGTTGGTGGTGCCACTGCCGCCGAACAGCGAAGTCAGGCCGATGCCGGTCTTGCTGTTCTTGGCCACTTGCGAGTTGGCGTTTTTGCTGGCCTGAGTCTTCTCGTTCAGGGTGATGGTGATGATGTCACCGACCCGGAATGCCTTGCGGTCGCTGTACAGGTTCTGCTCGAAGCCGGCCTGATAGATCGAGCCGTTGTTGGCCGCAGACGGCAATGGCGTGCGTGGCAACACCGGAGCGTAATAAGGGTCATTGGGCTTGGGCGTCGGTGCGACGCAGCCCGCGAGCGAGACGACCCCACCCAATGCCAGAACAGATACGAAGCGTTTCATGACCCTACCTCACGGTGTTGCTGGCGACCTCAGGTCGCCCCATAGACTTGATTACAGATTCTGCGTTACGAACGAGAGCATCTGGTCGGCGGTGGAGATCACCTTGGAGTTCATCTCGTAGGCGCGCTGAGTGGTGATCATGTTGACCATCTCTTCAACGGTGCTGACGTTGGAACCTTCCAGGGTGTTCTGCAGCGTGGTACCGAAACCGTTCAGGCCCGGGGTGCCGATTTGCGGCGCGCCGGAAGCAGCGGTTTCCAGGAACAGGTTGTTGCCCACTGCTTGCAGACCGGCCGGATTGATGAAGTCGGCGGTTTGCAGGTTGCCGATCACCTGAGCGGCCGGGTTGCCTGGCACTGTGATCGACACGGTGCCGTCGGTGCCGACGGTGAAGCTCTGCGCGTTGTTCGGGATGACGATGGCCGGCTCCAGGGCGAAACCGCTGGCGTTGACGATCTGGCCGTTGGAGTCGAGGTGGAAAGTACCGTCACGGGTATAGGACGTGGTGCCGTCCGGCTGCAGGATCTGGAAGAAACCGCGACCGTCGATGGCCATGTCCAGCGGCTGCTCGGTGGTTTGCAGGCTGCCGGCGGTGAAGTTTTTCTGGGTGCCGACGATGCGCACACCGGTACCCAGTTGCAGACCCGACGGCAGTTCGCTGTCCTGGGTCGACTGGGCGCCTGGCTGACGCTTGATCTGGTACAGCAGGTCCTGGAACTCGGCACGGTCACGTTTGAAACCCGTGGTCGAGACGTTCGCCAGGTTGTTGGAAATGGTGGTCAGGTTGGTGTCCTGGGCGGACAGACCGGTTTTGGCAACCCATAGAGCCGGAAGCATTCGATTCTCCTCGTGCGCCTGTTTTACGGCGCGACGTTCTGATAATTAGCTGATCTGCAAGACCCGAGCCATGGCCTGGTCGTCGTCTTTGGCGGTGTTCATCATCTTGACGTGCAACTCGAACTGCTTGGCCAGGGCCAGCACCGAGGTCATTTCTTCCACGGCGTTGACGTTGCTCGACTCAAGGAAACCCGACACCAGTTTGACGTTGGCATCGGCCGGCGCAGGCTGGCCATCCTTGGTGTAGATCGAGCCGTCGAGGCCTTTGTTGAGGTTCTTGATGTCCGGGTTGACCAGTTTGATCCGGTCGACTTCCGCCATGACGCGCGGGCCTTCGCCCATCGCACGAATACTGATGGTGCCGTCTTCACCGACTTCGACCTGCTGCTCCGGCGGCACGGCGATCGGACCGCCATTGCCGAGTACCGGCATGCCGTTGCCGGCGCGCAATACGCCGAGGGCGTCGATGTTCAGGCTGCCGGTGCGCACGTAGCTTTCGCCACCGTTAGGGTTCTGCACGGCAATAAAACCGTTGCCGGTCACGGCGACGTCGAGGTCACGCCCGGTCTGCACCAGCGAACCGGCGGTGAAGTCGGTGGCGGGCCGTTCGCTCATGGCAAACGCACGCGCCGGAAAGCTGTCACCGAACACCGGCATCGAACGCGCCTGCTCCAGGTCGCGCTGAAAACCATTGGTGGAGATGTTCGCCAGGTTGTTGGCATGGGCCTTTTGCGCCAGTGCGTTCTGACTGGCGCCGGTCATTGCCACATAAAGGTACTTGTCCACACTCTTTCCTCTGCATGCCGGACGTTTGCCGCCCACCGCTGTACTGCTGAGCCATAAGCAATTTGCAGACCAACTTTTTTCTGGCGGCTTGCGACCCGGTAAACAAAGGACTTGCGGGGTTTTGCGGGGAAATTGGAAATGTATCGAAGTCGAAAAACCGGCGGTGTTATGCCGCTGGGCGGCAATCCCGATTGTTGCAGATGGAAATAAAACCTGTGGTGAGGGGATTTATCCCCGATGGGCTGCGCAGCAGCCCCCCAATCCATACATGATGGTGTAACAGATGAACCGCATTCGCTGGTTTGGGGCGGCTTCGCCACCCTTCGGGGATGAATCCCCTCACCACAAAAGCTCTTTTCACCACAGTGTTGCTGTTAACTCTCGGGGTCTTTACCAACTTCGTATTGGCGGAGCTTATTAGCGATGGTGGTATGCGAAACCCCCAACCGCTTACCCAGTTGCCGACTGCTCGGGTGTTCGGAGTACAGCCGCTCCAGTACGGCTTTCTCAAAACGCCCGACGATCTCGTCCAGCCCGCCCTCCAGCGAGAAATCGCCAAGCGGCTGACGCACGCCGTAATCCGGCAGGCGAATGTGTTCGACCTTGACCGTGCCGCCCTCGCACAGTGAAACCGCCTGGAACAGCACGTTCTCCAGCTGCCGCACGTTGCCCGGCCAGTGATAATGACTGAGGCGATCCATTGCTGCCGGCGCCAGTTTCGGCAGCGAACAACCGATCTGGCGGCTGGCCTGATCGAGGAAGTGCTCGACCAGCGGAGTCAAGCCGTCGAGGCATTCGCGCAGTGGCGGGATGTGCAGCGACAACACGTTCAAGCGGTGATACAGATCCTGACGAAACTCGCCGCGCGCGCACAGCTCGGACAAGTCGACCTGAGTGGCGCAGATCACCCGCACATCCAGATACACCTCTTCATCACTGCCGACCCGGCGGAAACAGCCGTCCTGCAGAAAGCGCAGCAACTTCACTTGCAAGCGCGGGCTCATTTCACCGACGCCATCGAGGAACAGCGTACCGCCCGCCGTCAGTTCCAGCAGGCCGAGCTTGCCTTCGGCGCGCGCGCCCTCAAAGGCACCGGGGCCGTAGCCGAACAGTTCGGTCTCGGCCATCGACTCTGGCAGCCCTGCACAGTTGAGCGCCATCAGCGGCGACTGCCCACGCGGACTGGCGAGGTGACAGGCACGGGCCAGCAATTCTTTGCCGGTGCCGGTTTCGCCTTCGATCAATAGCGGCGCATCCAGCGGCGCCATGCGCCGCGCTTCACGCACGACAGCGGCCATCACTTTCGAGCTCTGGAAGATACTGTCGAAGCCACGCAATTCCTGTTTGCGCACGTTATAGATGCGCTCACCGACGCGGTCGGCGCGGTGCAAGGTCAGTACCGCACCGGCCATGGCTTCGCTGTCGTCGTGCTCCGATTGCAGCGGCGCGATGTCGGCGAGAAAGATGTCGCCCTTGACCTTGACGCGCATGCCGTTGATTCGCGATTTGTTGGCGCGCACCAGTTCCGGCAGGTCGAAATCCTCGGCATAGCGCGACAGCGGAATCCCCGGCACTTCATCCACGCGCACTCCGAGCAACTGCGCCGCCGCGCGGTTGGCCGCAACGATCGAGCCGCCCATGTCGATCGACAGCACCGGGAATTCCAGCGCGCCAAGCAACGCGTTCAACTCCATGTGCCGACGCTCGCTGGGCATCAACCCGACGCGCTTGACGCCAAACACCCCGGCAATCGCCTCGAACTTCGGTCGCAGCGCCTGAAACTGGATGTTGATCAGATTCGGGCAGTGCAGGTAGATCGCATTGCCGTGCTCGCCGCCGACCTCGCCGCGTGCAACGTTGATCCCGTACTCCACCAGCAGGTTGAGGATGTCGCGCAGGATGCCGATGCGGTTTTGGCAGTGGACTTTGATACGCATAAAAGGAGGCCCGACAAGGATGAGGGGTTGAACACAATCCCTGTGGGAGCGGGCTTGCTCGCGAAGACGGTGTGTCAGTCGCCATTCATTCAGCTGACACACCGCTTTCGCGAGCAAGCCCGCTCCCACAAGAGATTTGCGCTGCGGTTTTGCCTGACTTTTCTGTCGAGGCACGCAGATAGTTGTCAAGATTATGTGACAGCCACAGCCCTTTTCAAACCTGCAAATCACCGCAAATGCGTGATATCAGTCAAAGCGTAACGATTTATTTACGAAATACGGCGATTGTTCCTACTAGGAACGCACTCAACCTGCTGCACGCCACCGCACTCTCGGGTAATTCTCAGTCCATCGCTGGACATAACAAGAACGAATTCCCCTAGCAGGAGAGCAGTATGAAGCAGACGCAATACGTGGCCCGCGAGCCCGATGCGCAAGGTTTTATCGACTACCCCGCCGAAGAGCATGCGGTGTGGAACACGCTGATCACCCGCCAGTTGAAAGTGATCGAGGGTCGGGCGTGCCAGGAGTACCTGGACGGTATCGAAAAACTCGGTCTGCCCCACGACCGCATTCCGCAGCTGGGCGAGATCAACAAGGTGCTCGGTGAGACCACCGGTTGGCAGGTTGCCCGCGTCCCGGCACTGATCCCCTTCCAGACCTTCTTCGAATTGCTCGCCAGCAAACAGTTTCCGGTGGCCACGTTCATTCGCACCCGCGAAGAACTGGACTACCTGCAAGAGCCGGACATTTTTCATGAGATCTTCGGCCACTGCCCGCTGCTGACCAACCCGTGGTTCGCCGAATTCACTCACACCTACGGCAAGCTCGGCCTGCAGGCCACCAAGGAAGAGCGCGTGTACCTGGCGCGCCTGTACTGGATGACCATCGAGTTCGGCCTGGTCGACACCCCGCAAGGCAAACGCATCTACGGCGGCGGCATCCTGTCCTCGCCGAAGGAGACCGTTTACTCGCTGTCGGACGAGCCCGAGCATCAGGCCTTCGATCCGCTGGAAGCCATGCGCACACCGTATCGCATCGACATTCTGCAGCCGCTGTACTTTGTCCTGCCGAACCTCAAGCGCCTGTTCGATGTCGCCCATGAAGACATCATGGCCATGGTTCGCCAAGGCATGCAGCTGGGTTTGCACGCACCGAAGTTTCCGCCAAAACCGAAAGCCGCGTGATCCGCGACTTTTGCTGAGAATTGAGTCTGTCAGTCGCCGTCACTTTGGTTTAGCGTGACGGCATTGACGGGCCGATAGCTTCTATAAAAAAAACACACTCGATTTCAGGAATCACACCATGTCCACTTTGAACCAAGCCCACTGCGAAGCCTGCCGCGCCGATGCGCCACAAGTCAGCGACGAAGAACTGCCGATCCTGATCAAGCAGATCCCTGACTGGAACATCGAAGTACGCGACAGCATCATGCAACTGGAGAAAGTCTTCCTGTTCAAGAACTTCAAGCATGCGCTGGCGTTCACCAACGCCGTAGGCGAGATCTCCGAGGCCGAAGGTCACCACCCGGGCCTGCTGACCGAGTGGGGCAAAGTCACCGTGACCTGGTGGAGCCACTCGATCAAGGGCCTGCACCGCAACGACTTCATCATGGCCGCGCGCACTGACGAAGTGGCCAAGACCGCAGAAGGACGCAAGTAATGCACTTTGACGCCATCGGCCGGGTACCCGGCGACCCGATCCTCGGTTTGATGGAGGCCTATGCGCAGGACACTAACCCGCGCAAATTTGACCTCGGCGTTGGCGTCTACAAGGATGCCCAGGGCCTGACGCCGATCCCCGAAGCGGTGAAAATCGCCGAGGCGCGACTGGTCGAAAGCCAGGACACCAAGACCTACATCGGCGGGCACGGCAATCCGCTGTTCGGCAAAGTCATCAATGAGCTGGTGCTTGGCGCCGACTCGAAGCTGATCACCGAACAGCGCGCCGGCGCCACCCAGACGCCGGGCGGCACCGGTGCCCTGCGTCTGGCAGCCGACTTCATCGCCCAGTGCCTGCCGGGCAAAGGCGTGTGGCTGAGCAACCCGACCTGGCCGATCCACGAAACGATCTTCGCTGCGGCCGGGGTCAAGGTCAGTCACTACCCGT
The DNA here is from genome assembly GCF_004526365.1 of Pseudomonas sp. S150. Lineage (NCBI taxonomy): Bacteria > Pseudomonadati > Pseudomonadota > Gammaproteobacteria > Pseudomonadales > Pseudomonadaceae > Pseudomonas > Pseudomonas sp. S150. The sequence goes on along the minus strand of NZ_CP038207.1, from coordinate 2,277,532 downwards.
ACGTGGGCAGCGACAACCGCCTCGACGTCGATGCGATGCTCGCCGTGCTTAACGAAGTGCCGCACGGCGACGTGGTGCTGCTGCATGCCTGCTGCCACAACCCGACCGGTTTCGACCTGAACCATGACGACTGGCAGCGTGTGCTCGACGTCGTGCGCCGCCGTGACCTGCTGCCGCTGATCGACTTTGCCTACCAGGGCTTTGGCGACGGACTGGAACAGGACGCGTGGTCGACCCGACTGTTCGCCGCCGAGGTGCCAGAGCTGCTGATCACCAGCTCCTGCTCGAAGAACTTCGGCCTGTACCGCGACCGTACCGGCGCGCTGATTGTCTGCGCGAAAACCGCCGACAAGCTGATCGACATCCGCAGCCAACTGGCCAACATCGCCCGCAACCTGTGGTCGACGCCACCGGATCACGGCGCGGCCGTGGTGGCGACCATCCTCGCCGACCCGGAGCTGAAAGCGCGCTGGGCCGATGAAGTGGAAGCCATGCGCTTGCGCATCGCCCAATTGCGCAGCGGTCTGGTCGAAGCACTGGAACCGCACGGTCTGCGCGAGCGCTTTGCGCACATTGGCGTGCAACGCGGAATGTTCTCCTACACCGGGCTGTCGCCGGAGCAGGTCAAGCAACTGCGTGAGCAGCACAGCGTGTACATGGTCAGCTCGGGTCGGGCCAACGTCGCCGGGATCGACGCCACGCGCCTGGCATTGCTGGCCGAGGCCATCGCCAACGCCTGCAAATAAGCCCGCGCCCCCCCCCCTTGTAGGAGTGAGCCCTGTGGTGAGGGGATTTATCCCCGATGGGCAGCGAAGCGGCCCCAACACTGCAATCGCGAAATGTCTGACATGGCGCGTGCAATTGTTTTACGACTGCTTCGCAGCCGATCGGGGATAAATCCCCTCGCCACAGGTTCATTCACACCCACACTTGGAATACGCCCTCCCCTGCGGCCATCTGTCGCATTATTTTCAATTAAAAGTCTGATTGTCATTTTTCCTGCTGTATCCTGCGCAGGCTTTCAAGAAGCGCGGATCTACCAGATCTATCAACAGACTTAGCGAGGAGCGCAACCATGCACGAGATTCCTAATCTCCCCTTCCCAAGCCTGCACGTACCTGAGCAGACGACCACGCAACAAGCCGGCGCCCAGCAGCCCGAGCCGAAAGAAGCCGTTGAGAGCCGCCAGGCCGACAGCGAAGAGTAAAAACCCGCCGTACAGACCGTGTGGAAAGCGCTAAGATGCGCTTTCCACACTGCCTGAAACCGAGCCCGCCATGACCGACGAATTCTCTGAAAGCCAAGCTGCCGTCCTGATCGGCGCCACCGAGAAAATGATCGAGATCTGGAACCGTCTCTCCCCGGAAAAACAGGCCGCCCTGCTCGCCCGTTTCGGCAGCGAAGAAAACGCCCTCGCCGCCCTCGTCACCACGCAACTGGTCGCCCCGGCCAAACCGTGATTCCACCCTCCCGGCAAATAGTTTTACTTTTCCCCGCCCCTGACGCGTGCGCGCCGGTATCATAAGCAGCCTATCTAATCCTGCTTTGCCGTGGATCGTTTCTCATGTCGTCCTCTATGCCACAACCCCAGCGCCCCCTGGCGGTCACGCTGCAAGTCGTGTCCATCGTCCTCTTCACCTTCATCGGCTACCTGAACATCGGCATTCCGCTCGCCGTGCTGCCGGGTTACGTCCACAGCGATCTTGGCTTTGGCGCGGTGATCGCCGGGCTGGTGATCAGCGTGCAATACCTCGCCACCCTGCTCAGCCGTCCGTACGCCGGCAAGATCATCGACAACCAGGGCAGTAAACGCGCAGTGATGATCGGGCTGGCCGGTTGCGGCTTGAGCGGCGTGTTCATGCTGATTTCGGCGTGGACACCGAACCTGCCGATGCTCAGCCTGATCAGCCTGTTGATCGGCCGTCTGGTGCTGGGCAGCGCGGAAAGTCTGGTGGGCTCCGGTTCGATCGGCTGGGGCATCGGCCGCGTTGGCGCGGCGAACACCGCCAAAGTCATCTCTTGGAACGGCATCGCCAGTTACGGCGCGCTCGCGGTCGGCGCGCCGTTCGGGGTCTGGCTGGTCGGCCAGCTGGGATTGTGGAGCATGGGCGTCAGCATCATTCTGCTGGCAGCGCTGGGCCTGCTGCTGGCCTGGCCGAAAACCGCGGCGCCGATTGTCGCCGGCGAGCGCTTGCCGTTCATGCATGTGCTCGGTCGCGTGTTCCCCCACGGCTGCGGCCTGGCGCTGGGCTCGATCGGGTTCGGCACCATCGCCACCTTCATCACCCTGTATTACGCCACCCGGCACTGGGACAACGCGGTGCTGTGCCTGAGCCTGTTCGGCGCCAGCTTCATCGGCGCGCGACTGCTGTTCGGCAACCTGATCAACCGCCTCGGCGGCTTCCGCGTAGCGATCGCCTGCCTCTCGGTGGAAACCCTCGGCCTATTACTGCTGTGGCTGGCGCCGGATGCGCATTGGGCGCTGGCCGGGGCGGCGTTGAGCGGTTTCGGCTTCTCGCTGGTATTCCCGGCGCTGGGCGTGGAAGCGGTGAACCTGGTGCCAGCCTCCAGCCGTGGTGCGGCGGTCGGCGCGTATTCGTTGTTCATCGATTTGTCGCTGGGGATCACCGGACCATTGGCGGGGGCAATTGCGGCCGGTTTCGGCTTTGCTTCGATCTTTCTGTTTGCCGCCATTGCCTCACTGAGCGGCCTGATCCTGAGTGTGTATTTGTACCGCATTACACCAAAACACCACTTTCATTGATCGCCCAATATTGGCCATTCATTGGTTCCGAATGGCCAATAAACAACTGCGGCTTCTATACGCTAACCATGCAAACGGAAAATGGCGAAACTACCGTTCTCTCTATTTTTACTGGATACAAACACAATTTTTCGATCTTCCTGAACAGCGAGATCGTGAATAATCTGGTCTTTTTGAAATACAACCTTTCCAACATTACCAAACCCCTCGTCCCAACCCATGTCTTGTTCAAGACTGGCAATAAATGCCTGACTATCCGACCCAACACGCAAATAAGCATAACCTGCTACCACAACGGTTGATTTCAAATTATAGAGTGCTGCTTTCGTCATATAGATATCGCTGAAATCATCAGTGATAAATCCTCCCCACCCTTGTTTGCCAAAAAGTGGATCTTCCTCGCCTTTGAGCCCGCGACGTTGAAGCTGGAGAAACAGATACTGCCGAGCTCCATTATCCGAAGTACCTATAATATAAAACTGAGAACGATCGTCGCGTTTCAGAATGAAGTTTTTAACCGAAGGTGCTCCATCATAATATCCTCCGACCCCAAAACTGGCGTCAAGATCACCACGGGCATCATACCGGCCAACAAACCAACGTTTATCACGCAGGCCCTCTGAAGCGGCGACAATATAACCATCGTCTTGGCGAAACATATCCTGTCCTATGACTAAAACAGACGGACCTCGAAAAACCAATCGGTACCCACCATTACCGAACGCTCCGTCCAAACTACCGTTATTTTTTAACTTGACCAGGATCGCACTATCGAAAAGTCCTCTTTCATCAAGCGTGGTCAGAAGCAAAACGCCGCCATCGTCCAATAATTCCATAGTTCCGTGGTAGTCGCGCCCCTTATCCGCCAGAGGTTGCTTCACCTTTGGAACATCTGAACTTGCAGGAACAACCTCTTTCGCATCCAGACTCCACAACATGACTCCTTTGCTACCAAACCCTTCATCAAGTCCCCCATTCAAATCGAATCGAGCCAGACCGGTAGCACGATTAAAGCCGTCTTTACGAGCGAAGAACCCCAACACATACTTGCCATGAACACTATCAAACTTCACGCTATAGGGCTGCGGCAAATCCCACCCAGGAAAAAACTCCGAGAGTTTGAAAAAAACACTACCCGCTTTTCCGAAACTCTCGTCGATACCTCCTTCCTCATCAAGCATGCACAGGTAAATCTCTTGCCGCTCCTCGTCAGTTGCTGCGCAAAGAATCCTGTTCGGTTCTGAGAGAAGAGTGACGACCCGAGATTGAAGTCTCTGATGTTCTTTTCCATATAAAACGACCTCACCGCGCACACCAAAATCAGTATCAGGAGTACCACGCACAACATTTAAGTTACTCATTTGCTTTTGCTCAATCAATAAAAAGAAAGCTCAGTAAACGTGTAACAGGAATCCGGCACACCTGTCAGATATGACAGTCAGGTAGACCAATTAGTAATAAGAGAGTCGTTCGATATCCGGAAATTGATTTAAATTGAGTGGCGCGTAATGGATACATTGCTCGCGCCTGCTGAAATGGAACAATTTCAAGACGCCAATTCTTAAAAATCCACCTTGCCGCGCCCAGCCTTGATGCTGCCGCGCTTGGTCTTGGATTCGAGCCGGCGCTTCTTCGAGCCGAGGGTTGGTTTGGTCGGGCGGCGTTTCTTTTCAACCTTGGTGGCGCTGAGGATCAACTCGGTCAGGCGCTCCAGCGCATCGGTCCGGTTGGCTTCCTGCGTGCGGTACTGCTGAGCCTTGATGATCAGCACGCCATCGCTGGTGATGCGACTGTCACGCAGCGCCAGCAGCCGTTCCTTGTAGAACTCGGGCAAGGACGAGGCCGGAATGTCGAAGCGCAGGTGCACGGCGCTGGAGACCTTGTTGACGTTCTGCCCACCGGCGCCTTGCGCGCGGATGTACGTCAGTTCGATCTCGGCATCCGGCAAATGCACGTTGTTGGAAATCTCCAGCATGGAAAAAAGTCCGAATTCAGAGCGTGCAGGATACCGCGATTAGCCACAAAGCAGGTCTCCTGCGGCCATGCGCAACTTCTTGCATCAATCGTTTCGCGTTATGATCCCCAGCGAAAATTTACCAGTTCAATGCAGGAAGCATAAGCATGAGCAATAAAGCAGTTATCGTTTTTAGTGGCGGACAGGACTCGACGACCTGTTTGATCCATGCACTGAGCCACTATGACGAAATTCATTGCATCACGTTTGACTATGGTCAGCGTCATCGCGCGGAAATCGAAGTCGCGCAGCAACTGGCCAAACAGCTCGGCGTGACCGTGCATAAAGTGATGGATGTATCTTTGCTGAATGAGCTGGCCATCAGCAGCCTGACTCGCGACAACATCCCGGTTCCGACGGTTAATAGTTCTGGCGAAAGTCTGCCGAGCACCTTTGTACCGGGAAGAAACATCCTGTTTTTGACCCTCGCCTCTATTTACGCCTATCAGGTACAAGCCAGAACGGTCATCACCGGGGTTTGCGAAACGGACTTCTCGGGCTACCCGGATTGCCGGGACGAGTTCGTCAAGGCACTGAACAAAGCCCTTGAGCTGGGCATGGATTACCCATTGAAACTTGATACTCCGCTGATGTGGCTGAACAAGGCGGAAACCTGGGCATTGGCCGATCATCACCATCAGCTTGATTTGGTTCGCCACCAGACACTGACCTGCTACAACGGCATAACCGGTAGCGGATGTGCAAATTGCGACGCTTGCAATCTTCGCGCAAAAGGCCTCAATGAGTTTTTGGAAAACAAGGATGAGGTGATGAACAGCTTGAAAACGAAGCTGAATCTGCAATAAAGCACCCAGCATATAAAAATGCGCTCACTTGTAAATTTCGAGTGAGCGCATTATTTAATCCATCAAGCCTGACTACCCGTCAGATACCTCTTGAACAATGACCTGGCACCGTATGCCGGCATGATATTGAAGAACGCAAAACCGACCTTTATCGCGATCTGGACGTAAATCATGCTGAGTATCGCGCTGTTCTCCATCGTCCCGTAAAAGGCGATGTAGCAGAAAAGAAAACTGTCGATTATCACCGCAAACAAAGTACTCAGAAACACCCGCAAGAAGAGAAATCGGGAGTTGGTCAGTTCTTTGATTTTGCACAACAGATAAGAGTTTATATTTTCCGACACCAGAAACGATACAGACGAAGCTACCAGCACCGACGACAACTGACTGATCACATCATTGTAAGGCCCGTCGAGTTTCCACCCGGGTAGCCCGGGAAGGTACGTAGTCATGGCCAGCAAAATGATAATGGCCGCATTACTGATGAACGCGAAGAGTATCGCCTTGCGCGCCAACCGGAGGCCGAAGGTTTCATTCAGCAAGTCGACGATCAAAAACGTCAGCGGATACAGGAAAGTACCCGGCGTTACGACAATATCAAAATATTCCAGATAGATAGGCTTGGTCGCCGCAATGCTGGTAAAAATATAAAGCGTGAACAGCATCAGGTTCAGAATGATATAAATCATCCAGGAACTCTCGTGGCGATCATTTATTTCATAAGCGGTAAGCGACCCTCCCTGGGAGTAGAATTTCTTGTACAGATTCTTTACTTCTATCTTGTTCAGATTATCCATAATCTCACTATTCAACACTTCACTCAGCTTTATTTTAATTATCTTGCCTGTCGCAATGACCATGATCACCGCCAGGCTTTTTCCGTTTTCGAACCCCAACAACTTATATTTGGTGTTTTCCCTTTCAACGCTGCAATCCATTAAATCGTTCCTCGATTATATCCCCGATCACACAAACACTCTCCAGCGCAAGATCAACATCAGTCGTTATGAATAACCTTTTGCTGACTTTGTCATACACCAGTTTTTCCTTGTCGATACTTGCCGCGCCCTTCTGCACGATCAGCAGGTCGCCCGGTTCATTCATGCCACTGACTTCATTTTCCAGCAGGACGCCTATCAAATTGAAGGACGTTCCAAAATAGTAAGTCAGTGGAAAAATCGTCGCCAACTCGCCGATTCGCTTATCCAGATTCTGCACAAGCAGACTTTCCTTGATGACAGGCACTGCCGCCGGGTTCATGTTGCCCTGCGGCGAGATGCTGCTGTCGATGATTTCCTTTTCTTCAAACGAGATCGTCTCTATCTCTTCGTAGGACACTCCGAAAAAGTCGGAAATCTTGCGCACAGTGGACTGCTGTACGTTGACCACTTTACCTTCAAGAATGTTGTAGATCGTGGTTCGGGTCAGTCCACTGGAATTACATAACGACAGCTGCGTTTCCCCACGACTCTTTATCAGGTACTTGATATTGTTCTTCAGATTCTCCGATCGTTCTCTTCTGTGCATGGAATGCTTACCGTCTTTTATAAAGGCAATATGAAAATACCCCTCGAATCATCATTCAGGGACTCAACAGGCCCACTAGGAAATAGTTATACGGGTATTAGAGCCGCGGCAGATCATAGCATTCCCCCTCCCTGATTTCGGCATAAACATAGTGTCAACAACACCGCTGGCGTGAACCAAAAAGAACAATTCGAATTCTGTACTGACCCGTCAGTTCTGCTTATCGGCCAGCAGAATCTCGTGAATAGCGATCCTTCCCGCCTGCAGTTTTACACCCTGAGGCCCGGAGAAAAGAATCATTTTATTTGAACAATGTTCATTTTTCTGATTAATTTTCTGGTGTTCCGCCGTGAAAAACCTATGATGCGACGGGCAACCGGGCTGTCGGCAGCGACCGCAGTCAGCAGAAAACGGGTCGTCGATACAGAGATTAGTTTGCGCGCACTGCCGCGAAAACAAGGAATCCGCTGTATCCGGTCGGTCAAGGGCAGAAACGCACGCACCCTCCGGTAAAACCAAGGAAGTCGCGCTCGTTCGCAGCGCGCTGCACACAGGGAAGGAATACAGACAATGGCAGTCCATACCGAACCGCTCATGAACCAGGCTGATCTGCTGCAACGGGGCCTGGCGGATCTGTGGGCGCAAGACGCCGAACTGGCAGGGATCCTCGACGCGGAAGTTGCCCGTCAGCACCAGGTGCTGTCGCTGGTCTCCTCCTCTTGCGCCGTCAGGCCCATGACCCTGGCCGCCTCCGCTTCGGCACTGGTCAATGTGACGGCCGAGGGGTTGCCCGGCAGACGTTACGGCGGCGGGTGCGAAAACGTCGATCTGGTCGAAGCGCTTGCCATCCGCAGAGCGCGGGAACTGTTCGATGCCCAGTACGCAAGCGTGCAATCGCATTCGGCATCAAACGCCAATTACCACGTGCTGACCGCCCTGCTCGAACCAGGCGATACCTTGCTGGGAATGGGCGTCAAATACGGCGGCCATCATACCCATGGCAGTTCCACCTCATTCGCCGGCATTTACTACAAGGCGATTCGGTACGGCACGACTTCAGCGGGGGTCATCGATTACGACCAGGTGCGCAAACTGGCGCTCGCCCATCGCCCACGCATCATCATGTGCGGCGCGACGGCGTACTCACGGGTCATCGATTTCCAACGATTTCGCGAGATTGCCGATGAAGCCGGCGCCATCCTGCTCGCCGATATTTCGCATATCGCCGGACTGGTTGCCACAGGGCGGCATCCCAGTCCGATCGACGTCGCACACGTCACCACCACCTGCACCCACAAACAACTCATGGGCCCGCGCGGCGGTCTGATCCTTTCGGGTCAAGCGGCGAACACCAAGGTGCCCGGCTTGAGGACGACATTCAGCCGCGCCCTCGACCAGGCCGTTTATCCGCGAATGCAGGGCGCGCCTGCCGTCAACATGATCGCCGCGAAGGCGGCGGCTCTGGCTTACGCAAAGTCCACGGAGTTCGACAGAAGCATGGGGCGGATTCGCAGCACGGCTGACGAGTTCGCCAGCGCCTTTCAGGCTCACGACTACGAAGTCGTCGGCGGGGGCAGTGAGAACCATACGGTATTGATTCGGTTGCGTGGCGGCATCACCGGCGCTATTGCCGAGTCGGCGCTGGAGCGTTGCGCAATTATCGTGGACAAATATCGTGTACCGGGCGAGACACGCCCTTCACTCATTACCAGCGGTCTGCGCATCGGCACGGGCTCCATCGCGCAGCGCAGAATCGATCCGCAGGGATGTCGCCAGATCGTCGATCTGATCTGCCGGATCCTCGACAGTGTGAGACCGATCAGCGAGCAGGATTACCTGCTGGAACCGGCCTTGCGCGAGCAATTCCGGTTGCAGACCGAAGCGTTCTGCACAGCCCATCCCATCGCCGAATACGTCTGACGACCAATAAAAAACCCGGCACATTGGCCGGGTTTCTCACTTTCTGCGTCTGGCTTACTTCGCGGCAGAACCCGCCGCGTGCAGCGCCTGCTGCGCTCCACGCTTGTTCTTGATCACGTAGCAGACCCACATGAACACGACCCACACCGGAATCGCATACACCGAGATCTGGATGCCCGGGATCAGCAGCATCACGCCAAGGATGAACACCACGAACGCCAGGCAGATGTAGTTGCCGTACGGGTACCACAGCGCCTTGAACAGTGGTGTCTGCTGCGTCTTGTTCATGTGCTGACGGAACTTGAAGTGCGAGAAGCTGATCATCGCCCAGTTGATCACCAGCGATGCAACCACCAGCGACATCAGCAGTTCCAGCGCCTGCTGCGGGATCAGATAGTTGAGCAGCACCGCCACCAGCGTGACAGCCGCGGACGCGAGGATCGAACGCACCGGCACGCCGCGCTTGTCGATCTTCGCCAGACCTTTCGGCGCATCGCCCTGCTCGGCCATGCCCAGCAGCATGCGGCTGTTGCAGTAGGTGCCGCTGTTGTACACCGACAGCGCTGCGGTCAGCACCACGAAGTTGAGGATGTGCGCGGCAGTGTTGCTACCGAGCATCGAGAACACCTGCACGAACGGGCTGCCGCTGTACGAATCGCCGGACGCGTTGAGGGTTGCCAGCAGGCTGTCCCAAGGAGTCAGCGACAGCAGGATCACCAGGGCGCCGATGTAGAAAATCAGGATGCGGTAGATCACCTGGTTGATCGCTTTCGGGATCACGGTTTTCGGCTTGTCCGCTTCGGCTGCAGTGAAACCGAGCATTTCCAGGCCACCGAAGGAGAACATGATGATCGCCATGGCCATCACCAGGCCGCTGACGCCGTTGGGAAAGAACCCGCCGTGCGACCACAGGTTACTGACCGAGGCCTGTGGGCCGCCATGGCCGCTGACCAGCAGGTAGCTGCCCAGCGCAATCATGCCGACGATCGCCACGACTTTGATGATCGCGAACCAGAATTCGGCCTCCCCGAAGACTTTGACGTTGGCCAGGTTGATCGCGTTGATCAGCACGAAGAAGGCGGCGGCGGTGACCCAGGTCGGGATGTCCGGCGCCCAGTAATGGATGTATTTGCCGACTGCAGTCAGCTCCGACATGCCCACCAGAATGTACAGAATCCAGCAGTTCCAGCCCGACAGGAAACCGGCAAAACCGCCCCAGTACTTGTGCGCGAAATGACTGAAGGAACCGGCCACCGGCTCTTCGACGATCATCTCGCCGAGCTGGCGCATGATCATGAAGGCGATGAAGCCGCAGATGGCGTAGCCGAGGATCATCGACGGGCCGGCGGATTTCAGGACCCCGGCCGAGCCGAGGAACAATCCGGTACCGATCGCGCCACCGAGGGCGATCAGTTGAATATGGCGATTTTTCAGGCCGCGTTTCAGCTCGCCTGATTGCGAGGGTTGTCCACTCATGAAAAAGGTCTCACGCAAGGTTTGATGATGTTCAGTAGACGTTGCTGCAAGGTTGCGATTTCAGACAACCCCGATCAAACCCCAGCGCAAGCACCAGGAATTCAGCGTTTTTACAACGGTCATGCGTCACCTGTTTGTTTTTATCTGTGACGAAATCGAACCCGACACGCTTGTGACGTGGCGGAGTGAACAAGGCGGATAACCTTGAGGTTTGCGCGATTACGCAGAGGGTCACAGTTAAAACGCGGCGCATTGTACACCGCTAACCCCCTGCTGCCAGACCCCGCTGGATCAGCGTGGCGCTTGCCGGGATTGCGTGGGTCCGCCTCGAGACACTCGGGCGGCTGCAAAAATTGAGTCAGGCCTTTGCTGGCCATCGACGGGGACGAGGAAAAAAACGTCCCGCGCAGAGAAGTGGAGATCGATCACGGCGTTCATTGCGCCTCCTTCTTGTTATGCACCTGCACGACAGGCATGAGGCGCATCTCAGCCTGCAAACAGCGCTGAAACAAGCGCGCCAGAGCCCTGCGCGACGCCTTTGCAGCCGGGCTTCGGCAGGTTTTCCTTACAGCGTAGGCAAGGGGGTAAATCCACTGGGCTTCATCGGGATTTTCGTAAATTTTTCTTTACGACGCGTAACGCAGATTTTCCATTTCGGAAAATTCTGTAGGACGTCTGCAAATTGACGGTAGCAAGCTTGCTAATGAAAGTTGCCGCTTAGTTTTTTGTTTTCAAATAAGAAATCCGCCGCTTAAAAACAGAATAAAAAGTTTATTTAAATTTTAAATAAATAATTTTTTGCATTACAAAACACCCTGAACTAGGTTCTTCACGTCTTGCCGGCCAACTCGACCGGCCAGTCATACCCGTGAAAGTCATCTAGGAGATCGACCATGCAAGCACTGGAAAAAGACCTGGACACCGAACTGCAACTGGACGAATGGTTCGAAGCACCGACCCATGAGGCGGCCGTGGAAATGATGCAAGCCGACGCGGTGGTTCCGTTCGGCACGGCGATGTGGCCTCTGTAAGACATCCCCGGGCAGGCACGATCCGGCCGGTCGTGCCTGCCGCTTTCTTCACGGTCAGTCAGGGAGGACTCATGGATAAGCCCCGCGCGATCTCGCATTTCCTTTACTACCTCGAACATCACCCTGCCCTTGCCGGTCTCGATTCGGCGAAGGTACTGCTCGGCCACACCGCCGATTACGAAGCCCTGACCGGCGCCATCGCCGAACAGGCCGGCGATCATCCCCGCTTCACGTTCAGTGCCCGTCGCCTGGACTTGGAAAGCACCGCAACGCTGACTGCAGCTATCGCCGACAGCGATCTGTACATTTTCTTCTACGACTCTTCCACCCTGCCCAACCCGCGCCCCGACGGCCCGGAGTTCGTTCGCGCCCTGCAGGGCGTGATGGCGGAAAACTGGAAGAAGTCGCTGCTGTTCAAGGATTACGGCGACTATTTCTACGACACTTTCAGCGTCACCCCGCAGCGCATCGCCGGGCTCAACAGCCACTTGATCCAGCGCATGTCCCAAGCGACGACGCTGAGCTTCAAGGACGACCACGGCTCCTGGTTTGAAACGCCGCTGAGCAGCATCAAGAAGTGGACCGACATCAACGGTGTCGGCAACTTCGACCTGGCCCCCGGCGAAATCGCCACCCACAGCGAAGCCATCAACGGCCATGTGAAATTCAAGGGCACGTTCCTCAGCACCATCCCGTTTGCGCGCAAGTACGGCGTGCTGGAGTCGCCACTGGAACTGTGGATCGAGAATTCGACCATCAGCCGCATCGCCACCGACGTGCCGGGGCTGGAGCATGATTTCAACAAATACCTGGACGCCAACCCGTCGAACCGGCGCATCGAGGAACTGGGGATTGGCACCAACGAAGGGGTAAAAGATCTGTATGCGCGCAATGCCGGGTTCGAAGAGCGGCACTGTGGGTTGCATCTGGGGCTGGGTGGTGGGGCCAAGGGCAGTCATCACCTGGACCTGATCTTCTCTGGCGGGGTGTTGGCGCTGGATGACAAGCCAGTGTTTGATGGGCGGTTTGTGTTCTAGCCTGATTTTTCTTTATTGAAGCCACTGGCCTCTTCGCGACCAAGCCCGCTCCCACAGTAGGATTTGTGTACGACGCAGATCCACTGTGGGAGCGGGCTTGCCCGCGAAGAGGCCCGCTCAGACGCTACATACCTTCCGCCAGACGAAAAAAAACGCCAACCCTGCGGTTGGCGTTTTTCATTCAGACGCTAAAGCCGATCACTCCGGCTTCTTGCGCCCGAAACCCGGACGCTGACCGGAACCGGCCGGAGCACCACGACGCTTGCCCGACGGCTTGTCGCCGTCGACCAGCTTGATCCCCGGACGCTTCGGTGCAGGCTTGGCCGGACGCTTGTTGGTGGTGTCGGCAGGACGATCCGCCACCGGCGTACCGCGACCGGCCGGCGCACGACCTTCGCCACGCTCGGTACGACCACGCGGAGCGCGCTCGCCATCCGGACGTGCAGCCGGCTTGCGACCCGGACGCTCGCCTTCGATCTGCGGCTCACGGCTCGGACGCGGACCGGTCGGCGCACCAGCGGCTGGACGCAGGGTACGCACGCGCTCGGTCTTGGCCATCGGCCGCGACGATTTGCGCTGCATACGTTCCAGCTTGTCCTTGCTCTTGGCGTTGAGTTGCGGCATCGCTACTGGCGTCAGGCCGACTTCAGCACTCAGTACATCGACTTCGTACTGGCTCATTTCGCGCCAGCGGCCCATCGGCAGATCAGAGTTGAGGAACACCGGACCGAAACGCACGCGCTTCAGACGGCTGACCACCAGCCCTTGGGATTCCCACAGACGACGAACCTCACGGTTACGGCCTTCCATCACCACGCAGTGATACCAGTGGTTGAAGCCTTCGCCACCCGGTGCCTGTTGAATGTCGGTGAAACGCGCCGGGCCGTCTTCCAGCACCACGCCAGCCTTCAGGCGCTCGATCATTTCATCGTCGACTTCACCGCGTACACGCACGGCGTACTCACGGTCCATTTCGTAGGATGGGTGCATTAGGCGGTTGGCCAGTTCACCGTCGGTGGTGAACATCAGCAGACCGGTGGTGTTGATGTCGAGACGACCGATGTTGATCCAGCGGCCTTCTTTCGGGCGCGGCAGCTTGTCGAACACGGTCGGGCGGCCTTCCGGGTCGTCACGGGTGCAGATCTCGCCATCGGGCTTGTTGTACATGATCACGCGGCGTACCGACTCGGCAGCCTCTTCGCGCTTGATCACCTTGCCATCGATGGTGATGGCGTCGTGCATGTCGACGCGCAGGCCGAGGGTGGCGTCTTTGCCATTGACCTTGATCCGGCCCTGGCTGATCCAGGCTTCGACGTCACGGCGCGAGCCAACGCCGATACGGGCGAGGACTTTCTGCAGTTTTTCGCCTGCTGGGCCGATTTCCTGGTCGTCTTGCTGATTGATGTCACTCATCTGGGCACCTCCCGGTGTGGTCTGTTCAGGCGGCGCCTGAAGCATTGAAATCTGGTTTTCGGGCGAAGGGATCGCCGAAGGGTCGCGAATCATACGCGGATGTGCGCCATCGCGCATCAGAGACTAGCTGATCGATCGCCAGTTATTTCTTTTTCCGCCGACCGGCGCCACCGAGCTTGATCAGGCGCAGCGCGGCTTCGGCCAGCACCGTACGCTTGTCGTCTTTGTCGAGTTTCTTCCAGACACGGATCTCGCGCTTGCTGCGGCCACAGCCGAGACAGATGTCGTCGCTGAACTTGCAGAGGCTGATGCACGGGTCTTTGGTGGAACTCATCGAATACTCCAGAACAACACTTGCCCCTGTGGGAGCGGGCTTGCTCGCGAATGCGCTGTATCAGGCAATGCATGCATATCTGACACACCGCATTCGCGAGCAAGCCCGCTCCCACAGGGGTTGACCAGTGATCTTGAAAACCGGATCAGTCTTCAAATTCGCGGCGTTCGGCCTCGATGGCTTCGGCCAGCGCACGGGCTTCGGCTTCTTCTTCGCTCAGCTCGGGTTCAGGTTCTGGCACCGGTTGTTCGAGGGCGGCGACGGCGGCCAGGAGTTTTTCCCGGGCCTCGGCAACGCCCAGCACATCCTCTTCCGGTTCGGCTTCAGGCTCGGCCTCAAGTTCAACGTCAATCGCCGGCTCGACGGTCTCGGCTTCCGGCTCAGTCGTCGACGCTTCACCATCCGCAGCATCGCGCAACAGATCGTCGAAGTCGGTCTTGATCCCCTCCTCCATGCTGTCCAGCTCCAGCAACAGCGTGTGGAAACTGGTTTCTTCCTTCGGTTCTTCCGATTCGGCGCTGGCGTCGGCCTGTTCCTGCAGGCCCTGCGGTACCGGTGCGTCGTCAAAATCGAGGACCGGCTCGGTTTCCATCTCGCGCAGCTCAGCCAGCGGTGGCAGGTCTTCGAGGTTCTTCAGGTTGAAGTGATCGAGAAACGCCTTGGTAGTGGCGAACATCGCCGGCTTGCCCGGCACGTCGCGGTAACCGACGATGCGGATCCACTCGCGCTCGATCAGCGTCTTGACGATGTTGGTATTGACCGCCACACCCCGCACGTCTTCAATCTCGCCGCGGGTGATCGGCTGGCGATAGGCAATCAGCGCCATGGTTTCCAGCAGCGCGCGGGAGTAACGCTGCGGACGCTCTTCCCACAGACGGCCGACCCACGGTGAAAACTTCTCGCGGATCTGCAAGCGGTAGCCGGAGGCGACTTCCTTGAGCTCGAACGCGCGGCCTTCGCAGGACTTGGCCAGCAGGCTCAGGGCTTTCTTGAAGACCGGCGGTTCAGGGCGCTCGCCTTCTTCGAACAGTTCGAAAAGGCGTTCAAGCGATTGCGGCTTTCCCGAGGCCAACAGAAAGGCTTCAAGCAGGGGCGCCAGCTCGCGGGGTTCAGTCAGGTTCATGTTTCGACTCGTTATTCGGCTCGGGCTCGCACGTGGATCGCGGCGAACGGCTCATTCTGCACCAGCTCGACCAAGGATTCCTTGACCAGCTCAAGGATTGCCATAAAGGTCACCACCACGCCGAGGCGACCTTCCTCGGCGGTGAACAGCTCGACGAACGGCACAAAGCCGCCGCCCTTGAGCCGTTCCAGCACATCGCTCATGCGCTCGCGGGTCGACAGTGCCTCGCGGCTGACCTGGTGGCTCTCGAACATATCGCCCCGGCGCAGCACTTCGGCCATGGACATCAGAATCTCTTCCAGCGCGACATCCGGCAACAGCTTGCGCGCCCGGGCTTCCGGGGCGTCGAGCTTGGGCACGACCACATCGCGACCGACCCGGCTCAGGCCATCGATGCCTTCGGCGGCAGCCTTGAAGCGCTCGTATTCCTGCAGGCGACGGATCAGTTCGGCGCGCGGGTCATCCTCTTCGTCTTCGACGGTTTCGGCGCGCGGCAGGAGCATCCGCGACTTGATCTCGGCCAGCATCGCCGCCATCACCAGATACTCGGCGGCCAGCTCCAGACGCACCGACTGCATCAATTCGACATAGCCCATGTACTGGCGGGTGATTTCCGCCACGGGGATGTCGAGGATGTTGATGTTCTGTTTGCGGATCAGGTACAGCAGCAAGTCGAGCGGGCCTTCGAAGGCTTCGAGAAACACTTCCAGCGCATCCGGCGGGATGTACAGGTCCAGCGGCATTTCCGTGACCGCCTGGCCATAGACCATGGCAAACGGCAGTTCCTGCTGGGCGCCGGCCTGGGGATCGACAACGGTTTCCACTGCGGACATTCAGGCCTCGACCATGAACGGCGCGGGGTCGCCGCAACCGACGCGGATCACTTCCGGGTCGTCGCCGGTCAGGTCAATCACGGTGGACGCCTTGATCCCGCCGAAACCGCCGTCGATGATCAGGTCCACCTGGTGTTCCAGCAATTGGCGCATTTCGTACGGGTCGCTCAGCGGATCTTCATCGCCGGGCATGATCAGGGTCACGCTCATCAGCGGCTCGCCAAGTTCGGCCAGCAACGCCAGGGCAATCGGATGGCTCGGCACCCGCAGGCCGATGGTGCGTTTCTTCGGATGCAGCAACAGGCGCGGCACTTCGCGGGTGGCGTTGAGAATAAAGGTGTAAGGCCCCGGCAGATGCGCCTTGAGAATGCGGAAGGTGCCGGTGTCGATCTTGGCGTAGTTGCCCAGTTGCGACAGGTCGCTGCAGATCAGCGCAAAGTTGTGCTTCTCGTCGAGCTGACGCAGACGGCGCACGCGCTCGATCGCGGTCTTGTCGCCGATCTGGCAACCGATGGCGTAGGAAGAGTCCGTGGGATAAATCACCACCCCGCCCTTGCGGATGATCTCGACTGCCTGTTTGATCAGGCGCGCTTGCGGGTTTTCCGGATGGATCTGGAAAAATTGACTCACGTTTTCTACCTGTTCAGACGGCGGCAATATCTGTGTCATGTTTGAACCGACACCACAGGGGTGGAAGGTCCTCGGGAACCGGCCGGTACTGGCCAATCTCGGACCAGCCTCCAGGGCCATGGAAATCACTGCCGGCGCTGACCAGCAGACCGAACTCGCGGGCAAGGATTGCCAGGCTGCCGACCTGTTCCGCGGGCTGATGGCCATTGACCACTTCGATTGCATGCCCGCCCGCTTGAATATAGTCGGCAATCAGCTTTCGGCGCTTGCTGCGGGTGAAATCGTAGTGCCATGGATGCGCCAGACTGACCCACGCTCCGGCGGCGCGCAGGGTGGCGACGGTGTCTTCCAGCGTCGGCCAGTGTTGCTTGACGTCACCCAGCTTGCCAGCGCCGAGCCATTTGCGGAACGCCTCGGCGCGATCCTTTACAAAACCTTCACGCACCATCCAGTCGGCAAAATGCGGACGGGCCGGGGCGTTGCCGCTGTCGCCCAGCTCCTGCTGGATCTGCCGGGCGCCGTCGAGGGCACCGGGCATACCTTTGAGGCCGAGCTTGCGGCTTATTTCTTCCGACCGCAGCCAGCGGCCATCGTGCAATCGGGCGATCGCCTCGACCAGTGGCGCGGCGTTGACGTCGAAACCGTAGCCCAGCACGTGGATGGTCGCGCCGCCCCAGGTGCAGGACAGTTCGACGCCATTGACCAGTTGCATGCCCAGTTCTTCGGCGGCGCTGCGCGCTTCGGCGAGGCCTTCGAGGGTGTCGTGATCGGTCAACGCCAGGACTCGCACGCCGTTTTCGAACGCACGCGCAACCAGAACCGCCGGCGCCAGGGCGCCATCGGAGGCCGTGCTGTGGCAGTGCAAATCAACATTCACGGGGAGTTGTAACCTCAAATCAGCTGGCGCTATCGCGCGCCCATATGTTTGTTATTATGCCGCCACATCCAGCTTCTGGCTCTCACTGTGAAACAATTCATCGATTTCATCCCGCTTCTGCTGTTCTTCATCGTTTACAAACTTGATCCACGGGTTGTCGATATCGCCGGCCACGAGGTCACTGTAGGCGGTATTTACAGCGCCACGGCGATGCTGATCATCAGCTCTCTGGTGGTCTACGGCGCGTTGTTCATCAAACAGCGCAAGCTGGAAAAGAGCCAATGGCTGACCCTGATCGCCTGCCTGGTGTTCGGCAGCCTGACCCTGGCCTTCCACAGCGAGACCTTCCTCAAATGGAAAGCTCCGGTGGTCAACTGGCTGTTCGCCCTGGCCTTCATCGGCAGCCACTTCATCGGTGACCGCCTGCTGATCAAACGCATCATGGGCCACGCGCTGACCCTGCCGGATCCGGTCTGGACCCGCCTGAACATCGCCTGGATCGCCTTTTTCCTGTTCTGCGGGGCTGCGAACCTGTTCGTGGCGTTCACCTTCCAGAGCATCTGGGTCGACTTCAAGGTGTTCGGCAGCCTGGGCATGACCGTGCTGTTCCTGGTCGGTCAGGGCATCTACCTGTCCCGCCATCTGCATGACGCCGATACCACAACGCCAAAAACCGAGGACTGACATGCTTTACGCAATCATTGCCACCGACGTCGCCAACTCGCTCGAAGCCCGCCTCGCCGCGCGCCCGGCCCACCTCGAACGCCTGCAAGTGCTCAAGGGCGAAGGCCGTATCGTACTGGCCGGCCCGCACCCGGCGGTCGACAGCAATGATCCGGGCGCTGCGGGTTTCACCGGCAGCCTGATCGTCGCCGAATTCGACTCCCTGAGCGCCGCCCAGGCCTGGGCCGACGCCGATCCGTACATCGCCGCCGGCGTGTACGCCAACGTGATCGTCAAGCCGTTCAAGCAAGTTTTGCCGTAACCAAGGAATATCGAGGGACTCTGTGGCGAGGGGATTTATCCCCGATGGTTGCGCAGCAACCCAAAGCCATCCAATGCGGTGTGCCTGACACACCGCATGCTCCCATTTCAGGTCTGCTTCGCAGTCCATCGGGGCGGTGCGACGTTTCGCTGAATCCCCTCACCACAACAGCTCTCTCGCCACACTCAACCCACTCCAAGCACTGAACCTTCCCGCTTCTCCCCACTCTCAATCGCTCATTATTCTCGTTTGCCTGCCGACAACCTGCCCAATATCCATTTGCAAGCAGGAATCGCAATGCGCAAAGGTCCGTTGTGTCTGATGTGGGTCACGTTGTCGATCATGGCGCCCGCCCATGGTGAGGAAACCACCGAAAGCGGCAGCTCCACGCCATTGTCGTTAAGTGCCGGCAGTCAGATTACCGAACTGCAGCAGCGCCTGAAGGCCAGCGAGCAGCAGCGGGAAGAACTGAGCAAACAACTGCAAAATGCCGATAACACCCGCGAAAGCGCCCAGCTTGCCCGGTTGCGTCAGGAGAACCAGCGCCTGAAGCTGCAACTCAAGGAAGCCCAGGCCAGTCCATTGCCGCGTCTGTTGACCGAACAGCAGCAATGGTTCGTCACCGGCGCCGGGGTAGCGCTATTGGCGCTGCTGTGCGGTATCTTTGCCAGTGGAGCAAGCCGAAAACGTCGGCAATGGCTAAATTGAGTGAGTCATGAGCGAGCTGTTACTGATTGATGATGACCAGGAGTTGTGCGAACTCCTGAGTAGCTGGTTGAGCCAGGAAGGCTTCCAGGTACGCGCCTGCCACGATGGCCAGAGCGCGCGCAAAGCGTTGGCCGAATCTGCCCCGGCAGCGGTGGTGCTGGACGTGATGCTGCCCGACGGCAGCGGTCTGGAACTGCTCAAGCAATTGCGCAGCGAACACGCCGATTTGCCAGTGCTGATGCTCTCGGCCCGGGGCGAACCGCTGGATCGTATCCTCGGTCTGGAGCTGGGCGCCGACGATTACCTGGCCAAACCCTGCGATCCGCGTGAACTCACCGCGCGCCTGCGCGCCGTGCTGCGCCGCAGTCACCCGGCTGCCGTGTCGACCCAGCTCGAACTCGGCGACCTGAGCTTCAGCCCGGTGCGTGGCGTGGTCAGCATCGACGAGAAAGAACTGACTCTCACCGTTTCCGAAAGTCGTTTGCTCGAAGCCCTGCTCAAGCAGCCCGGCGAGCCGCTGGACAAACAGGAATTGGCGCAACTGGCCCTCGGCCGCAAACTGACCCTGTACGACCGCAGCCTCGACATGCACGTCAGCAACCTGCGCAAGAAGATCGGCCCCCACCCCGACGGTCGCCCGCGAATCGTCGCCCTGCGCAGCCGCGGTTACTACTACAGCCTGTAAATCGGGAAATACCTGCCTGAATGCTATATGTGGCGAGGGAGCTTGCTCCCTCGCCACAGGCGCAGTGCCAGTGATATTTGTCAGGCAGGGTACGAAGCGTCTTTACCCAAGCTTTACGCAGCGCTGACCGCCGCTGACCTTGATCTCCGTAATCTGAACTCATCCGGAACGTACCGGGAACGAGACAAGGAGATACACCATGCGCAAGACTCTTATCGCTCTGATGTTCGCTGCCGCTCTGCCAACCGTCGCCATGGCCATGCCACAGGATGGTGGCCCGATGGGTGGCCCGCTCGACGGCCCACGCCACGGCGGTCAGATGCACGGTGAGCACGGCAAAGGCCCGTACAGCCAACTCGACCTGTCCCGTGAACAACGTGATCAGATCCGCAAGATTATGGGCGAGCAGATGCATGAGCGTCGCCAGGTAGTCGAGAAGTACCTGGAAAAACTCTCGCCGGCCGACCAGAAAGCCATGAAAGACGAGATGGCCGCCAACCACAAGAAAGCCGAAGCTGACGTACGCAACCTGCTGAAACCGGATCAACAGAAGAAATTCGACGAGATCCAGAAGAAACAGGCTGAACGCCGCGCCGAATGGGCCGAGTTCAAAGCGTGGAAAGCGCAACAACCGCAAAAAGCGCAATAATGCGATAACCTCGGATCCGACGGCTAAGCGCCGTCGGTTCTGTTGCCACTCAATCCAAATGTGGGAGCGGGCTTGCTCGCGAATGCGGTGTATCAGACAAAGTAATGTTGACTGACACACCGCATTCGCGAGCAAGCCCGTTCCCACATTGTTGAGTTTTTTGTTTGATTGAGGATTTTCTGTGCGTTCATTGTTCTGGCGTATTCTCGCGAGCTTCTGGCTGGCCATTGCTCTGGTGGCGGGGCTGTCGATTCTGCTCGGGCACATGCTCAACCAGGACGCGTGGATCCTCAGCCGCCATCCCGGCCTCAACACCCTGGCCGCCGAATGGACGCAAACCTACGAAGCCCAGGGCGAAGACGCCGCGCAGGACATCCTCGAACAGCGCAAACGCCAATATCACATCGATGTGCAGGTGCTGAACGAAAGCGGCGACCCGGTGGTGCGTGGCACCTTCCCGCGTCGCGCCGCCGCCTTCGAAGCCCGGCAGAACAACGATGACCGACGCCTGCCCTGGCGGCGCCTGACCGACGAATTCACCAGCGAAAAAACCGGCGACACCTATCTGTTCATCTTCCGCATCCCGCACCCGGAGCTCGACGCCTGGCACCGCGAAAGCCTGCTCTGGCCGCTGAGTGCGCTGGGCATTGCGCTGGTGGTGCTGACCCTGTTCAGCCTGCTGGTGACCTTCTCCATCACCCGCCCGCTCAGCCGTTTGCGCGGCGCGGTGCATGATCTGGGGCAGACCACCTATCAGCAGAACAGCCTGGCGAAACTGGCCAACCGTCGCGATGAGTTCGGCGTGCTGGCCAACGACTTCAACCGCATGGGCGCGCGCCTGCAAAGCCTGATCGGCAGTCAGCGCCAGTTGCTGCGCGATGTGTCCCACGAACTGCGCTCACCTTTGGCGCGACTGCGGATTGCGCTGGCACTGGCGGAACGGGCCAACCCGGAAGAACGGGAAAAGCTCTGGCCACGCCTGACCCGCGAATGTGATCGGCTGGAAGCACTGATCAGCGAGATTCTGGTGCTGGCACGGGTCGATGCCGACAACGCCAGTGCCGAAGCGGTAGACCTGAACGCCCTGCTCGGCACCTTGCAGAAAGACGCGCAACTTGGCTCGCCGGAGCAGACCGTGCGCCTGGATGCCGAACCACAACTGACGCTGACCGGCTGGCCGACCATGATCGAGCGCGCCGTAGACAACCTGCTGCGCAACGCCCAACGCTTCAACCCGGTGGATCAGGCAATCGAATTGCAGGCCACACGTCAGGGCGAACGAATTGTGGTGAGTGTGCGCGACCACGGGCCGGGCGTGCAGGCCGAGCATCTGAGCCAGTTGGGCGAGCCGTTCTACCGGGCGCCGGGGCAGACGGCGGCCGGGCATGGTCTGGGCCTGGCGATTGCCAAGCGCGCGGCGGAGCGGCATGGCGGGAGTCTGCTGCTGGCCAATCATCCTGAGGGCGGGTTTGTCGCCAGCCTGGAATTGCCGTTGGTGCCAGGGGCAATTGTCCAGCCTTAAAAGCCCCTCACCCCAGCCCTCTCCCGGAGGGAGAGGGAGCCGACCGAGGTGTTATACGAAGTGCATTGACCTGGCAAACCGTGTCGATATGGATTCAGTGAAGATCGCTCCGCTCGGCGCATCCCTGGCGCATTCCCCAATCAATCCCCTCTCCCTCCGGGAGAGGGAGCCGACCGAGGTGTTATGCGAAGTGCATCGACCTGGCAAACCGTGTCGATTATGGATTCAGTGAAGATCGCTCCGCCCGGCGCATCCCTGGAGCATGCCAATCAATCCCCTCTCCCTTGGGGAGAGGGAGCCGACCGAGGTGTTATGCGAAGTGTATCGACCTGGCAAACCGTGTCGATATGGATTCAGTGAAGATCGCTCCGCCCGGCGCATCCCTGGAGCATGCCAATCAATCCCCTCTCCCTTGGGGAGAGGGAGCCGACCGAGTTGTTATGCGAAGTGCATCGACCTGGCAAACCGTGTCGATATGGATTCAGTGAAGATCGCTCCGCTCGGCGCATCCCTGGCGCATTCCCCAATCAATCCCCTCTCCCTCCGGGAGAGGGAGCCGACCGAGTTGTTATGCGAAGTGCATCGACCTGGCAAACCGTGTCGATATGGATTCAGTGAAGATCGCTCCGCTCGGCGCATCCCTGGCGCATTCCCCAATCAATCCCCTCTCCCTCCGGGAGAGGGTTAGGGTGAGGGGCTTTTGATGTTCAGGCCTTGGAAGGCCAGGCGCTGACGAATTCAGTCAGATCAACCTTCTCCGCCACACGCGGCTCTTTCTGCGGCGTGCCGAGGTACAGGAAGGCAATTACCTGCTCGTCATCAGCCAGGCCCAGCCCCTTGGCCACGTGCGCCGAATAAGCCAGATCACCGGTGCGCCACACCGCCCCGATCCCCTGCGCATACGCCGCCAGCAGAATCCCGTGAGCCGCACACCCCGCCGCCAACAACTGCTCGGCCTTCGGATACTTGACGTGATCCTGCAGTTTCGCGATCACCACGACCACCAGCGGCGCCCGCAGCGGGCCGTTGCGCGCCTTGTCGATCATCGCTTCAGTGACTTCGCCTTCCTGCATCTGCGCCGCTTCGGCCAGCAACTCGCCCATTTGCTCACGTGCCGCGCCTTCGACGGTGAGGAAACGGTACGGCTGCAAGTGGCCGTGATCCGGTGCGCGCAGGGCTGCGCCAAACAGGGCTTCGCGCTGCTCGGCGGTAGGGGCCGGTTCGACCAGGCGTGGAACGGAAACACGGTTGAGCAAAGCGTCGAGAGCCTGCATCGGCCACCTCCTGAGAAAAATGTGCGGCTATTCTAGCGGTATCCGGCAACAGGGTGCCGGTTTACATGCCCTGCCCCACGGGTAGAATGGCGCCCTTCCTACATCAGCCCGAGCGGACTTCATGGCGTTGCCGACCTTACGGATCATTGGTTTCATCATCGGCATCTTCCTGATCACCCTGGCCATCGCCATGGTTGTACCCATGGCCACCCTGGTGATTTTCGAGCGCACCGGCGATCTGCCGTCGTTCCTCTGGGCGAGCATGATCACTTTCCTCGCCGGCCTCGCACTGGTGATCCCCGGCCGCCCCGAGCACATTCACCTGCGCCCGCGCGACATGTACCTGCTGACCGTCAGCAGTTGGCTGGTGGTGTGTATTTTCGCTGCGCTGCCGTTTTTGCTGACCCAGCACATCAGCTACACCGATTCGTTCTTCGAAAGCATGTCCGGCATCACCGCCACCGGCTCGACCGTGCTCAGCGGGCTCGACACCATGTCCCCGGGGATCCTGATGTGGCGCTCGCTGCTGCACTGGCTCGGCGGCATCGGCTTCATCGGCATGGCGGTGGCGATTCTGCCGTTGCTGCGCATCGGTGGCATGCGCCTGTTCCAGACCGAATCGTCCGACCGCTCGGAAAAGGTCATGCCGCGCTCGCACATGGTGGCGCGCCTGATTGTGGCAGCCTACGTCGGTATCACTATCCTCGGCAGCCTGGCGTTCTGGTGGGCCGGGATGAGCCCGTTCGATGCGATCAACCACGCGATGTCGGCGATTTCCACCGGCGGTTTCTCGACCTCCGACCAGTCCCTGGCGAAGTGGACGCAACCGGCGGTGCACTGGGTCGCGGTGGTAATCATGATCCTCGGCAGCCTGCCGTTCACCCTGTATGTGGCGACCATGCGCGGCAACCGTCGGGCACTGATCAAGGATCAGCAAGTGCAGGGTTTGCTCGGCATGTTGCTGGTGACCTGGCTGGTGCTCGGCACCTGGTATTGGTGGACCACCAAGCTGCACTGGCTGGAAGCGCTGCGGCACGTGGCGCTGAACGTAACGTCGGTGGTCACCACCACCGGTTTTGCCCTCGGCGACTACAGCCTGTGGGGCAACTTTTCGCTGATGCTGTTTTTCTATCTGGGCTTTGTCGGCGGCTGCTCCGGCTCGACGGCGGGCGGGATCAAGATCTTCCGTTTCCAGGTCGCCTACATCCTGCTCAAGGCCAACCTTAACCAGCTGATTCACCCGCGCGCGGTGATCAAGCAGAAGTACAACGGTCACCGACTCGACGAAGAGATCGTGCGTTCGATCCTGACCTTTTCGTTCTTCTTCGCCATCACCATCTGCGTGATCGCCCTGCTGCTGTCGCTGCTCGGCGTCGACTGGATGACCGCGTTGACCGGCGCTGCCAGCACCGTGTCCGGCGTCGGCCCGGGCCTGGGCGAGACCATCGGCCCGGCGGGCAACTTTGCCACCTTGCCGGATGCCGCGAAGTGGATTCTGTCATTCGGCATGCTGCTCGGCCGACTGGAGATCATTACGGTGTTTGTGCTGTGTATTCCGGCCTTTTGGCGTCACTGACCGGCGCCTGCAACAGCCGCGCCCGGTAATCGCCGGGCGTGGTGTCGAACCAGCGGCGAAACGCGCGGAAGAAGTTGCTCGGATCGGCAAACCCCAGCAGATAGGCAATCTCCAGCAAGGTCATGTTCGGCTGCGCCAGATACTGCTCGGCCAGTTCGCGGCGGGTGTCGTCGAGCAACTGCTGAAAACTGGTGCCCTCCTCCTGCAAACGGCGCTGCAAGGTGCGCTGCGACAGATGCAGGGTCTGCGCCACGGTATCGCGCTTGGGTTCGCCCTGAGGCAGTAAACGGCATAACACCTGGCGCGCCTTGTGGGTCACGCGGCTTTCAGAGAATCGCGCCAGGTATTCCCCGGCAAACCGGTCGTGCAGCAGCGCCATGGCTTCGTTGGCGGTGGGCAGCGGTGCTTCCATGTCGGCGCGTTCGAAAATCAGCGCATCGTACGGCGCGTTGAACATCAGCGGCGCGTGGAAGGCTTGTCGGTAGGGTTGCAGGTCTGCGGGTTCGTCACCCTGAAACAGCACTTTGACCGGGTGCAGGGTGCGTCCGGTCAACCAGCCGCACAGGCCAAGCGCACAGGCCAGCGAGGCTTCGGCGCTCTGCCGGGTTGGCGGCAGGTGATCGCCATGCACCGTCAGAATCAGCGCATAGCCTTCTTCGAGCAGACGAAAACTCAGGTCGGCGCTCTCGGCGATAATCCGCTGATAACGCACCAGGCGTTGAAAGCCTTCGGCCAGGGTGTTGCTCGACATCAAGGCATAGCCGGCAACGTGGAACGACGCCGGGCGTACCACCTTGCCCATGTTCAGGCCGATCGCCGGGTTGCCGGACAGCTCGACCGCCCGTTGCCAGAGGCGGGTCATGGAATCTTGCGGGAAGCGCGCATCCGGATCATCCAGGGCCGCGTAATCGAGCCCCAGTTGCTTGAACAGTACCCGGCAATCCAGGCCGTCCATCTCCAATGCTTTGACAATCCCCATCGCCCAGCTTGCAGAAGTCGTTCGTTCGCTCATGGCGTTATTCTTTTACATGATGGATCGCATGTTACGACCCGATTTGCGAAGGATACTAAAGTGGCGCCCATTGTCACTGGCTGATGCCAGTGTTCACTCTAGACTCAAATAAGCTACCCGCCGAACAACTTGCCGTCAGAACAATAACCACAGAGATCGCAGTCGTGGAAAACATCAAGCAATTCAACACTTTCGCCGACTTCTACCCGTATTACCTCAGCGAACACGCCAACAGTACCTGCCGACGATTGCATTTCATCGGCACCACGCTGGTGATTTTCATTCTGGCCATGACCATCGCCAAAGGCGCTTGGCTGCTGTTGCTGGCCCTGCCGCTGGCCGGTTACAGCTTCGCCTGGGTCGGCCATTTCTTCTTTGAAAAGAACCGTCCGGCGACTTTCCAGCATCCGCTGTACAGCCTGCTCGGCGATTTCGTCATGTACCGCGACATGATCCTCGGCCGCGTGGCGTTCTGAACCCGACACACCTGGAGGCTTGCCGATGAACGCCAATGCCCGCTTCACCCACATGAAAGACGGCACACAGGAAGACTGGGCGATCATCGCCGCGGACTTCAGCGCCTACGCTCGGCAATTGCCGTCGCGGATCATCGCGCACCTGAAGTTGCTCGAAGGCGATTTCGGCGGCTTCCCGGTGGATCGCCTGACCCATTCGCTGCAAACCGCAACCCGCGCCTATCGCGACGGGCGTGACGAGGAATACGTGGTCTGTGCGCTGCTGCATGATATTGGCGACACCCTCGGCTCCTACAACCACCCGGACATCGCGGCGGCGATTCTCAAACCGTTCGTCAGTGCCGAGAATCTGTGGATGGTCGAGAAGCACGGGATCTTTCAGGGTTATTACTTCTTCCATCACCTGGGCATGGATCGGCATCTGCGCGAGCAATTCGCCGCGCATCCGCAGTATCAGGCCACGGCGGAATTTTGCGCCAGGTACGATGCGGCGGCGTTCGACCCGGCCTATGAAACCCTGCCGCTGAGCTTCTTCGAGCCGATGATGGAGCGGTTGTTTGCCCAGCCGAAGCACTCGATCTACAAGGCGGCGATGGAAGAACACAGCCCGGCCTGAGAACACCACAGATCAATGTGGGAGGGGGCTTGCTCCCGAAGGCGGTGTGTCAGACAAACATGTACTTACTGATACACCGCATTCGGGAGCAAGCCCCCTCCCACAGGAGATATCTGGGGTCTAGGCAATCTCGGCAACCTTGGCGGCCTTGAGCTGTGCCTCCCGCGCCTGTGCATCCGCCAGGCGATACAGCTCGATCGTGCCATCCCAGTGCTCGATCAATGCTGTGCACGATTCCACCCAATCGCCGCAATTGAGGTAGTCCACCTCGCCGACCTTGCGGATCTCGGCATGGTGAATGTGCCCGCAGACCACGCCGTGCAATTCGCGCTTCACGCATTCGTGGGCGATGGCTTCTTCGAAGTCGCTGATGAAGCTCACTGCCGTCTTCACCTTGTGTTTCAGGTACGCCGACAACGACCAGTAGCCGTAGCCATAACGCGCTCGCCAGTGATTGAGCCAGCGGTTGAGGGTCAGGGTGAATTCGTAGGCCGAGTCGCCGAGGAAGGCCAGCCAGCGGTGGTAGCGGGTGATCACGTCGAACTGGTCTCCATGGATCACCAGCAGGTGCCGGCCATCCGCCGTGACGTGAACGGCCTCGTCGACCAACTGGATGTTGCCGAGGATCAGCTTCGAATAACGGCGCAGGAATTCGTCGTGGTTGCCGGTGACGTAGATCACCTCGGTGCCGCGCTTGCTCATGGTCAGCAGGCGACGGATCACGTTGGTGTGCGCCTGCGGCCAGTACATGCCACCGCGCAGCTTCCAGCCGTCGATGATGTCACCGACCAGATAGATCTTGTCGGCGTGGTAGCCCTTGAGAAATTGCGACAAGTGCTCGGCCTGGCAATCCCGCGTGCCCAGGTGCACGTCGGAAATCCACAAGGTACGCACCCGTTGTTTGCGGCTGGGTTTGGCGAGCTCGGCGCTGGTCATGGGCAACCCTCTGCGATGTTTTCGCCACTGTGCACGTGCCGGGTGAATCGACCATGACAGACAGGCGTCAGTCGTGTGACAGCGCGCAAGCCCGTCGCCCCGGTGTAGACTGGCGCTCACTTCGGAGACTTCTTCCATGCGCCCGATCCTCACTCTGCGCCAATACACCCACGACCTGATCGTCCACAGCCACGACCACGCGCAACTGGTGTTCGGGCTGTCCGGCGCGCTGGATTTCGAAGTCGAGGGTCAGGGCAGCCAGGTGCGCCAGCAGAGTTTCGTGGTCGTCCCCGGCGGCGCGCATCACGCCTGCGGCAGCCCGGATGGCAGCCGTTGTCTGGTGCTGGACGTACCCGACGGGCCATGGCTGAACGATTCGCTGGGCGAGCACGCCGACGCCAGTCAGCGCTTGCTCGACCAGCCTGCGCGATTGTCGCTTGATGCCGGGCAAAGCCAATTGGTCCACTGGCTGGCGCACAGCCCGGTCAGCGATCCGCTGATCGCGCAGCAAGGCGCGGTGTTGCTGCTGGCCAGCCTGAATCACGCCAGACCTGCCGAACATTCGGCGCGGCGCCTGCCCTACGCAGCGCTGGATACGCACATCGAACAATACGCCGCCTACCCGCTGCAGGTGGCCGATCTGGCGCAGATCGCCGGCTTGTCCAGCGCCCGCCTGCATGCGCGGTTCATGGCTGAATGCGGACAAACGCCGATGGAATACATTCGCAGCCGACGGCTGCACAAGGCAGTCTGCCTGCTGCGCGAGACGGCGCTGCCGATCGGCGAGATCGCCAGTCGGGTCGGCTACAGTTCGCAGAGCGCGTTCGCGGCGGCGGTGCTGCGCGAGTTCGGCGCCTCACCGGGACAATTGCGCCGCGACTCCTGCGACAAAAAACGCTAGTTCGCCGACAGACTTCTGCGCCGCAACACGTTTCAATGGGCAACATTGAAACCGTGTTCGGATTAAGGATTGCAATGACTCCGCGTACCGCCCTCGGCGCCCTGCACATTGGCGCTCTGATGTTCGGCTTGACCGGTGTGTTCGGCAAACTCGCGGCCGCCTCGCCGGCGGTGATCGTCTTCGGGCGTGCGGCGTTTGCCGTGCTCGCCCTGGCCTTTTTCGCCCGCTTCGCCAGTCAGCACGGCTGGCAGAAACTGCAGGCGGTCGACTGGCGGCGCCTGGCGCTCAGCGGCGTGTTGCTGGCCGGGCACTGGGTGAGTTTTTTCATCGCGGTGAAGGTCGCTGGCGTCGCCATCGCGACCTTGGGTTTTGCCAGCTTCCCGGCGTTCACCGTGATTCTCGAAGGGCTGATTTTCCGCGAACGCATCCGCGCCAATGAAATCGTGCTGGTGGTGCTGGTCAGCGTCGGTCTGGTGCTGGTGACCCCGGCGTTCGATCTGGCCAGCGGCGCCACCACCGGGTTGCTCTGGGCGGTGCTGTCGGGCTTGCTGTTCGCCCTGCTCTCGCTGACCAACCGCGCCAGCTCCGGACGCATCCCGGCGGTGCAGGCCGCGCTGTGCCAGAACGTGGTGGTGGCGCTGTGTCTGCTGCCGGTGGCTGCGCCGCAACTGAGCGAAGTGCGCGCGCTGGACTGGCTGTGGATCGGGCTGCTCGGGGTGTTCTGCACCGGGGTCGCGCACAGCCTGTTCGTCGCCAGCCTCGCGGTGATCAAGGCGCGCACCGCCGCCGTGGTGTTCGCCATGGAGCCGGTCTACGGCATCACCATCGCCTGGCTGCTGTTCGATGAAAACCCCACCGTGCGCATGCTGATCGGTGGCGCGCTGATCATTATCGCCATCGTGGTCTCGGCGCGGATGTCAGGCAGCGCCGACAAGAAAACCGTCGCCGCCGAAGCCGCGTCTCACTGAGTGCGGTCGTTGTGGCCGAGGTCGCGCTCAGGGTCGATCTGATCGCGCACCCGCTGCTTGAGCACCTTGGCCTCGGGAAAACCACCGTCGGCCTTGCGCTCCCAGATCTGCACGTCGTCGCAGCTGATGTGAAACACCCCGCCGGTGCCCGGCACCAGCGACACCTTGCCGAGGTCGTCGCCGAAGGTGCTGAGCAGCTCCTGCGCCAGCCACGCGGCGCGCAGCAGCCACTGGCATTGGGTGCAATAAGTGATGACGATTTCCGGTTTTGCAGCAGACATGTTCGCTGAAACTCCTGAGACAGAGGGCGCCGCTATAATAGCCGGCTTTATCGCTTGCCCCGAGACTCACCATGCGCCGTTTGCTGTTCTGCCTGCTGCTTGGCTTTCTGCCCCTCTTTGCTAATGTCACCGTGCATGCCGCCGAAGCGCCCCGCCCGAAAGTCGGCCTGGTGCTGTCCGGTGGCGCCGCCCGTGGCCTGGCGCACATCGGCGTGCTCAAGGCACTTGAGGAGCAAGGCATCAAGATTGACGCGATTGCCGGTACCAGCATGGGCGCGGTGGTTGGTGGCCTGTATGCCTCGGGCTACAAGATCGATGAACTGGAAAAGCTCGCGCTGAACATCGACTGGCAGCAGGCGCTGTCCGACGCGCCGCCACGCGAGGACGTGCCGTTTCGCCGCAAGCAGGACGACCGCGATTTTCTGGTGAAACAGCAACTGAGTTTTCGCGATGATGGCAGCCTCGGCCTGCCACTGGGGGTGATTCAGGGCCAGAACCTGGCGCTGATGCTGGAGAGCCTGTTGGCGCACACCAGTGACACCCGCGACTTCGACAAGCTGCCGATCCCGTTCCGCGCCGTCGCCACCGACATCGCCAACGGCGAAAAAGTGGTGTTCCGCAAAGGCCACCTGCCGCAGGTGATCCGCGCCAGCATGTCGATTCCAGCGGTGTTTGCCCCGGTCGAACTGGACGGACGGCTGCTGGTGGACGGTGGCATGACTGACAACATCCCGCTCGACGTCGCGCGGGAGATGGGCGTCGACGTGGCAATCGTGGTCGACATCGGTACGCCACTGCGCAACCGCAAACAACTGACCACCGTGGTCGATGTGCTGAACCAGTCGATCACCCTGATGACCCGGCGCAACTCCGAAGAACAACTGGCCGCCCTCAAACCCACCGACGTGCTGATCCAGCCGGCGCTGGCGGCATTCGGCGTCACCGATTTCGGCAAGGCCCAGGAGATGATTGACGCCGGTTACCGCGCCACGCGGATTCTCGACGCCCGCCTCGCTCAGCTCAAACCTCAGCAATCTCAAGACGCCGAACTCAATGCGGCCCGCGCCCCAGGCCAGCGCACGCCGATCATCACCGCGATCAGGGTCGAGAACGACTCGAAAGTCGGCGATGAGGTGATTCGCTATTACATCCGTCAGCCGATCGGCGAGCCGCTGGATCTGGGCCGACTGCACTCGGACATGGGCACGCTGTACGGCCTGGATTACTTCGAACAGGTGCAGTACCGCGTAGTGCACAAGGGCCAGGATCACACGCTAGTGATCAGCGCCCGGGGCAAACGCAGCGGCACCGATTACCTGCGGGTCGGCCTGAACCTGTCAGACGACATGCGCGGTGACAGCGCCTTCAATCTCGGCGCCAGCTACCGCATCAACGGCATCAACCGCCTCGGCGCGGAATGGCTGACCCGCGCACAAATCGGCGACAAACAGGAGCTCTACACCGAGTTCTATCAGCCGCTGGACGTCGGCTCGCGCTACTTCGTCGCCCCGTATGCTGCGTTTGAAGCGCAGAACGTCGATGCGGTGCTCGACAACGACCCGATCGCCCAATATCGCGTCGAACGCTACGGTTTCGGCCTCAATTTCGGCCGGCAGATCGGCAATAACGGTGAAATCCGCTTCGGGGTCGGCGAGGCCTGGGGTAAAGCGGATGTGCGCATCGGCGATCAGGACCTGCCGAGAGAAAACTTCACTGAAGGGTTCTACTCGCTGAAGTACTCGTTCGACTCGCTGGACAACGTCTACTTCCCCCACGAGGGCAAGGACGTCAGCCTGACCCTGATGCAATTCGAACCGGGCCTCGGCTCGGACACGCGCTACCGGCAGTGGGAATTCAAGCTCGATAAAGCCATGAGCCATGGCCCGGATACACTGATTCTCGGCGGCCGTTATGGCCGAACGCTGGACGATGCCAATGTGGTGACGTCGAGCTTCCTGCTCGGTGGTGCGCGGCAGTTATCAGGCTTTCGCGAGGATTCTATTTCCGGGCAAAACGTCAGCCTGATGCGCGCGGTGTATTACCGCCGGTTGACGCCGCGTTCCTATCTGCCGCTGGACTTCCCGCTGTATGCCGGAGCTTCGCTGGAACGTGGCCGGGCGTGGAACAACGACAATGAATTCGACAGTGGCTACATCAATGCCGCCAGTGTGTTCATCGGCTTCGATACGCCGTTGGGGCCGTTGAATTTCACGTATGGCTTGAATGATGCGAATGAGCAGGCGGTTTATTTGAATCTGGGGCAGACGTTCTGATCATTCAGGTGGATCTATATTGCCTGCCAGGCCGCCTTCGCGAGCAAGCCCGCTCCCACACTGGAACGCATTCCAACTGTGGGAGCGGGCTTGCTCGCGAAGGCGATAGTCCGGTCACCGCACAATTCCGGTGACTCAACTATCAGCGAATACCCGCGAGTAACGTCCGTGCCGTTTGCCTGAGGGGTTCATCCCCTTCCTTGAGCAACTCATTGAGCAAGGCAATCGCGCTGTCGATATCCCCATCATCAATGCAGGTCTGTGCCTGTTCGAGTTTCTCCGAGCCGTGTTCCGGCTCAGTCGCCGCTAGATCCAGCGGCTCCAGCGCCAGCAACTCGCCCGGGTCGCCGAATTCGTTAAGAAAGTCATCGTCCAGCGGCTGCGCGTCCGGTTCGGGGATCCACTCCAGCTCCGCCTCTTCGCTGGCCACCGTTTCGGGCAGCTCGAAGTCCGGCGGCAGGATCTCGAGATCGGAGTTCGATGCAGTCCGCTCTACGGGCTGCTCAGGTGTCGAACGACTGTCTTCAAGATCCCAACTGGACGCCATCGACAGCTCACCCAGATTCAACTCGAAATCATCCTCGGCCGCCGGTGGCGCAGGCGCCACCGCTGCGGCGGCGGCAATTGGCAGCACCGGGGTTATCGGCGCAGCGCCGGTCAATTTTGAATGCCGCTCTCGGATCGCAGCCAGTTGCTGAGGATCCACCCCGGCATCACGCAGGCGGTGTTCCTGTTGTTCATAAGCAGCGCTGTCGCCCTGCCGCCCCAGCACTTCGAGCAATTGCACACCCAATTCGGTGCGCTCGGGCTCCTTGTCCATGGCATTGCGCAACAACCCGACCGCCTCACTCAAACGACCATAAGCCAGATAGATCCCCACCGCCTCCAGCACATCGCCGGCCGCCGGTTCTTCACGGTGTTCGGTGGCTGCGCGGATGCTCGCCGATTGAGTGGTTGGCGGGTCTTCAGGATCTGTTTGCCGATCTGCCGGCAGAGCTGCCAGTGGCGCCGCGCCCTCCACCAGTTGCCGCCGACGTCGTACGAACAGCCCGGCACCCAATAATCCCAGCAGCATCAGCAAGCCACCGAGCAGCGGCCAGTTGAGACCATCGTCGGCAGCTTCAGGCGCAGTGGTGACTGGCGCGGGAGTTGGCGGCGTGAGGGCCGGTGCCGGCGGCTGTTGCAGTTCGCTCAAACGCGTTTGCAGATCACTGATCTGCTTTTTGCCGTCGGCTAGCTGGATATCCTGCGCCTGCAGTTTTGTGTTGAGTTCCTCGACGGTCTTTTGCAGCTGCTGATTGAGTAACGCGCTGGCCGCCAATTGCTCGGCCACGGCATCGTTGGCTGGCGCCGCCGTCGCCGGAGGGGGTGGCGCTGAAGGGGCGGCGTCGCGCTTGCCCTGAGCAGCCTGAGGCGCCGCCGTGGCGGGCTCGACGGTGGGGAATTCAGAGGATTGCGGGCGTGGATCGGGCTCGTCGGTGGCCGGCACGATGCTTGGCGATCCGGGCGGATCGATCAGCAGCGTGTACTCGCGCAGCAGGCGGCCATTGGGCTGATCGAGCTGCACCAGAAAATTCAGAAAGGGTTCATTGACCGGTTTGCGCGAGGTCACCCGGATCATCTGGCGATCGCCATGCAGGATCGGGGTGAACTTTAGGTCATTGAGGAAAAACACCCGCTCGACTCCGGCCCGGCCGAATTCATCCGCTGTGGCCAGGCTGGCCGAGAGGTCGCTGGCACTGAGGCCAGCGGCATCCACCAGCGCGATGTCGGCCTTGAGCGGCTGATTGAGGCCCGAGTGGACGGTAATGTCGCCCAGCCCCAGTGCCATCGACCAGGTCGAATAGCTGAATACACCAGCGACCAGCAGCCATCTGGCGCCACCGCGCAGTACCACGTGCCGACTTGCGTGCATGAGCATCCCTTAAATAAGCAAAACCGGTTTCTATGCGTTCGCACATCCGGTACGAACACGATATTGCCCAGTAGTTCTTATAGTCTGCTCAGCGCGATCCCTCAAAAAACCGGCACGCGGTTATGCCTCAAGATTTTTCCAGGTTGGCCAGAATGTGCCCGTGAACGCGCATGCACACCTTCAGATCCGCCTCGTCGACGCCTTCGAACAATTCGTGGCGCAGTTGCGTGGCAATGGTTTCGATTTGTTCGATCAGCGGCAGCGCCGGGGCGCAGAGGACGATTTTTTTCGCCCGACGGTCTTCCATCACTGACTGACGTTGCACCAGGCCCTGGCCTTCCAGGCTGTCGAGCAAGCGCGCGAGGGTCGGCCCTTCGACACCGACGCTTTGCGCCAGCTCACGTTGGGTCGGCGCGTCTTCGAAACGCGCCAGATGCAGCAGCACCAGCCAGCGGGCCTGGGACAAACCCAGACCGGCCAGCCGGCGGTCCAGTTCGGCACGCCAGCCACGGG
This sequence comes from Pseudomonas sp. S150, assembly GCF_004526365.1. Classification (NCBI taxonomy): domain Bacteria; kingdom Pseudomonadati; phylum Pseudomonadota; class Gammaproteobacteria; order Pseudomonadales; family Pseudomonadaceae; genus Pseudomonas; species Pseudomonas sp. S150. The sequence goes on along the minus strand of NZ_CP038207.1, from coordinate 2,242,457 downwards.
ACATCTGGGCCAGTTGCATGCCAAAGCGGTGTTGATCGGTTAACGGCATAAAACACTCATGAGTAGACTGATAAATAGAGAAAAACTAATTATTAGTCAGCTAAGCATGACATTTGGCTATAGGCAAGAGCCGACCTGTACTGAATCGTTACAACTGCCTGACGGTTGGCGCAATCGCCCTCTTACATTTCGAATTCCGATTGCAGCGCAGCCCTTACGCAGTAAAGAACACCTTCCGGAACCCGACCGGCGAACAGCTCGGCCACCTCGGCGACCGACGGCAACTCGCCCTCGCCGTCGAGGAACGCGTCTTGCACTTCGCCCATCAGTTCTTCAGGCAAATCGAGCGCCTGCTCCAGCGACAACTGCTGTTTGCCAATGGCCTCGGCGAGCATCGTGTAGACGTTCTTTTCCGAGCACTGCAACTGCCCGGCGATCTGCATCGGGGTCATGCCGGCGCGGGCAAGGGTGATCAGTTCGTGACGCACATCGGCCACCACTTTCGGCGCCTCGGCCTCGCCGCCGAGCACTTCCAGGAAGGCTTCGCCGTAACGTTCCAGCTTGCGCGCACCAACACCGCTGACCCGCGCCATGTCGGCCAGCGAGGTCGGCTGGCTGCGGAGCATTTCCAGCAGGGTCGAATCGGGGGAAGATGACGTACGGTGGCACGCCATGCTCTTCGGCGAGTTTGCGCCGCAGTGCACGCAAGGCTTCCCACTGTTCGCGCTCTTCGCCACGCACCAGCTGACTGGCCGGACTCTTGCTGGCGGTCTTGGCGGTGACTTGCGGCTTGAGGTCGCGGCGCAGCTCCAGGCTCACTTCGCCCTTGAGCAATGGCCGGCAGGTATCGCTCAGGCGCAGGCCACCGTAGCCTTCATGATCGACGTCGGCCAGACCACGCGCCACCAGTTGCCGGAACAACGAGCGCCATTCGCTCTCGCTCAGCGCCTTGCCGACGCCGTACACCGACAGGTGCTGATGGCCAAAGCTGCGGACCTTCTCGTTGTCCTTGCCCAGCAACCGTCCACCAGATGGCCGACGCCATAGCGCTGGCCGGTGCGATAGATTGCCGACAGTGCCTGGCGCGCCGGCTCGGTGGCGTCCCAGGTCTGCACGCCGTCGACGCAGTTGTCGCAGTGGCCGCACGGCTCGGGCATGTCTTCGTCGAAATACGCCAACAGCGTCTGCCGGCGGCAGCGGGTTTCTTCGCAGAGCGAGAGCATCGCATCGAGTTTGTGCTGCTCCAGACGCTTGTGGCGCTCGTCGCCCTCGGAGTTCTGCAGCATCTGCTTGAGCATCACCACGTCTTGCAGACCGTACGCCATCCACGCATCCGCCGGCAGGCCATCACGGCCGCCGCGCCCGGTTTCCTGGTAATAGGCTTCCAGGGATTTCGGCAGATCGAGGTGCGCGACGAAACGCACGTTGGGCTTGTCGATGCCCATGCCGAACGCCACGGTGGCGACCATGATCAGGCCTTCCTCGTTGAGGAAGCGTTTCTGGTGGTAGGCGCGCAGATCATTGGGCAGACCGGCGTGATACGGCAGCGCCGGGAAGCCCTGCTCGCTGAGGAACGCGGCGACTTCCTCGACCTTCTTGCGCGACAGGCAGTAGACGATGCCGGCATCGCTGCGCCGCTCGGCAAGGAACGCGAGCAACTGCTTGCGCGGCTGTTCCTTGGGCACGATGCGGTAGAAGATGTTCGGGCGGTCGAAGCTCGACAGGAAACGCTCGGCGTTCTGCAGGTGTAGGCGGGTGACGATTTCTTCGCGGGTACGCTTGTCGGCGGTGGCAGTCAGGGCGATGCGCGGTACGTCGGGGAACATTTCCGCCAACTGGCCCAGTTGCAGGTATTCCGGGCGGAAATCATGGCCCCATTGCGACACGCAGTGCGCTTCGTCGATGGCGAACAGGGCGATGTTCAAGCCTTGCAGGAACGACAGCATGCGCGGCTGCACCAGACGCTCGGGCGCCAGATAGAGCATCTTCACTTCACCGCGTTTGATCCGCGCCGCCAGATCGCGCTGCTGTTCGGCACTCAACGTGGAATTCAGCGCCGCGGCGGCCACGCCCAGCTCTTCGAGGGTAGCGACCTGATCGTCCATCAAGGCGATCAACGGCGACACCACCACCGCCAAGCCCTCGCGCAGCAGCGCCGGGACCTGGAAGCACAAGGACTTGCCGCCACCGGTAGGCATCAGCACCAGCGCATCACCGCCGCTGGCCACGCGCTCAATGATTGCACCCTGACGGCCACGGAAACTGTCGTAGCCGAAGATGTCCTTGAGGACGCGTTGAGCCTGTTCGAGCATAAAAACTCCAAAAATCTACCGAAACATCCCTGCACAGGCTGGTTCAGGACAGCCACAGCTGCTTAAACAAAACGTAAGAGCGCATTGCCAGACCACCGCAATACGAGCAGGGAGCGCAAAACGCGGCAGTATACCCGAGCGTTCCCCGGCACAGGGTGCCGCTGATAAGACTCCGCTAGCCGCCAACACGAAAACCCTGTGGGAGCGGGCTTGCTCGCGAAGGCGGCGTGCCGGTCGATGCAAAAGTGTCTGATACGCCGTATTCGCGAGCAAGCCCGCTCCCACAGGGATATTCGTGTTGCCTGTAATTGCGGCAAATCTGCCGTGCGGCTGGCTTGAGCGCTCAAGAAGGCCTAGAATTCCCGCATTGTTTATTCCCCCAAGGTAGCCCCGTAATGTCCTTCGCTGAGCAACTAACCCGCCTGCAAGTCTTTCTCGACGCCGACGAGCTGCACGAAGAGGCGCTGGATTACGTGGCCGCCCACGGTTACCTGACCGCCCTGTCAATCTGTGCAGAAGACGTACCGGAGCGTGAGTGGATCGACGCCCTGTTCGCCGAAGAGCCGCATTACAGCAGCGAAGCCCAGCGCGAAGAAATCGAAGCCACGCTGATTGGTCTCAAGGCACACATCGCCCGTCAACTGGCGTCCGACGAAGAATTCGAACTGCCGTGCGACCTGGACCTGGGCGACGAGCCGGACGACTCCGAACTGCGCGGCTGGTGCATCGGCTTCATGGAAGGCGTATTCCTGCGTGAAGCGGCCTGGTTCGAAACCGCTGAAGAAGAAGTCAGCGAAATGCTCCTGCCGATCATGGTCGGTTCGGGCTTGTTCGACGAGCAGCCAGAGTTCGAAGACATCGCCAAGGACGCCAACCTGATGGACGACATGATCGTGCAGATCCCGGAAGCCCTGACCGCGCTGTACCTGCTGTGCCAGGCGCCAGACGAAAAACCGGCGATCCTCAAGCCACGTCACCACTAAGATCCGGCCTATGGACAACCCCATAGGCAACCGCTCCCTGATGTTGCGCTACTTCCTGCTGGCCGTCGGCTGGCTCAGCGTGGCATTGGGGGTGATCGGGATTTTCCTGCCGGTTCTGCCCACCACCCCTTTCCTTTTGCTGGCGGCCGCCTGTTTCGCGCGCAGCTCTCCGCGTTTCTATCAATGGCTGGTCGAGCACCCGAAGCTCGGGCCATGGATCCGCGACTACCTCGACGGCAACGGCATTCCGCTCAAGGGCAAGGTCTACGCGATCGGGCTGATGTGGGCGAGCATTCTGTTCTCGTGCTACCTGGTGCCGCTGCCGTGGGCACGGGGGTTCATGTTGACCAGCGCGGTGTTGGTGACGGTGTACATCCTTCGGCAAAAGACTTTGGATAAATCCTGAATACCGCCGCCCCCGCTACATCTGCATTTACTCCCGATACAGCGCCTCAAGCTGTCTGTTTCGTGTGTTTCGAGCCAGTTATCCAAGTGCCCTGCCACTGACCGCTCGTCGGAAAAAACCTCTTACCTGTTATTTCTGACAGTAGGCAATACTCGCCATATCAGGCCCAATCAATCAACGCCTTCCTCGCAGAGCCACCTGTCCTTCGCCGAGGTTTTTCGTCATGACGCACTTTCACTCCTTCCTGTTTCCACGCTTGCAGACTGAAATTCCGGGCCTGAAACTGCGTCCCTTGCGGATTTCGGCCATGATAGAGCCGATCGTCGATGGGGACGGCGGTATCAACTGCAAAACCTACTACCGGTATCCCGACGGTTTGTTCTGCGCCGTCGATGCCTACGCCGAACCCATGCGCAAAGGTGACACGCTCGATATCTATTGGGGCAAGGACCACAAGATCTTTACCCGGGTTCTGCAGGATGACGAAGACGGCAGCAACCAACCGGTGTTTTTCTTCCTGCCTGTGACGAACATCCTTCCCGGCTGGGTCGACGAGGTCTACTACGTACTGACCCGCGCAGGCAGCACCATCCCCGACGAGCCCGCCACGCCCTTGCGAATACTGGTGAAGCTGGATCTGCCGGGCGGCAAAGACGATGACCCCCATTTGCCCGGACATGCAAAATTGCACATCGTGCAGCTGCCGCGCGACGTCATCGTTAACGGTGTGGATGCGGTTTCGGCAGCCGCGGGTGTGCCGATGGGTATTCCTCGCTACCCGAACATCGCCGTGCGCGACGTTATCCAGGTGCAATGGGGCAATGCCTTCTTGCCACCTCATACCGTCAGCGCCGATGAAGCAGCCGGCACGGCACATATCGAGATCACCGCACACAAGGACGATATTGTGGCCGGTGGCGACGGCGACGCGCAGGTGGTGCATTACGGGATCCATGACGAGGTATTCAACCACTCCGAGAAGTGGTCGCTGAGGACCCCAGTCAAAGTCATGTCCAGAATCCGGCAGTTGGGTGAGCCGATTATCCAGGAGTCAGTCAACGGCATTATCGATCTCGACAAATTGAACAATCGCGATGTCAACGTACATGTTCGCGCCTCCACCAGCGATTTCGAGGTGGGTGACACCGTCACCATGACCTGGGTAGGCACACCACCCACCGGTGCTCCGTTGCCCAACCGACAATCCCAGAGGGTGGAAAGCTTCCCCAGCATCCTCATATTTCAGATTCCGAATGCGCAGGTTCGGGCGATTGCCAGGGGAACTGCAGACGCATCGTATGTGCGCTACAAAAAGGACGACGGCTCTGCGCTCCCCTCCAGGCACGAACTCGCCAGCGTGGAAGGCCGGATCCCCGCGCCGGTCCTAAGCGAAGCCGCGGGCAATACGGTGAGCGCCGATATCACATCGGCCACCGTGAACATTCAGTACCCGGGCATGACCACGGACGATATCGTCAACATGGCCTGGCTGGGCACCAAGGCCAATGGCATTCCCTACTTGTATGAGGCTCGGCACATCGTCAGCCCGGAGGACGTGGAAAATCCTCTCGTGACCTTGTACGTGCCGGGAAAACATCTGCGGGTGCTGGAGAACGGTGCACTGAATCTGTTCTACCAGGTGTCCCGTGACGGGCCGCACTGGCGGGGCACGCATGAGTCCGGGCATCAGGAAATCAACGTGTTGCGATTCACCTGAGTCGCAGGTTTCAGGTCAACCCGCCGGCCCGGACAGCGGGTTGCCCGGCAGGCCAGCACAAAAAAACGCCCCGCAGGTGCGAGGCGTTTTCAGGTATTCACATCATGAGGCTGCTTACCAGGTCCAGCGCGCTCCGACATTCAAGTCATACGGCTTCTTGATGTACTTGCCATGGCTGTAGTCGTAACCGGCATACACCTGCAGGTCCTTGGTCAATGCCACTGCAACGCCTGCTCCCAGCACACCACGGGTGCCAGACAGGTCGTTGTTGAACTGATTATCAGCGTTGACCGTCACGCGGTTGTTATTGATGAACTCGTGCTGCACCGCAACGCGCACATAAGGCTGGGCGACCATGCCATTGCCCATGTTGAAATTGCGGCCCACAGTGGTGCCCGCTTCACCCAGCACCGAGCGGCTGCGATCGCCGTCGGCCTCCATGCCATTGTCCAGATCAAAGTTGCGCCCCTGAATCACCGCCGTCGACAGTTTGCCGTACGGCTCGATGAAGTAGCCATCCTCCAGTTTGATCTGGCGACCGAACTCCGCCGAAGCGCTGACACCGGAGCTGTCATAACTGCCCTTGGCGCGGGTGCCATCGCTCATGCCGACTTTCGTATCGCTCTGAAAGCGGTTGAACTTGAGCAGCGCATCAAAGTAGTAACCGCTCTGTTTGTTCATCCAGGTCACGTAAGGGCCCAGATAGTAGCTGTCAACCGTACCCGAAGTCCCCTGTGCGACGTCCAGGTTGGTATGGCTGTAGCCGCCCATGATCCCGGCCACCCACAGACTGTCGCCCAGGTGCGTATCCGCCCCCAGAGAAAGCCCTTGCTGGGTCTGCTGATAACCCACGCCGGAAGCGGCGCTGATGGTGTACTTGTTGCCGTAGGTGCGCATCCACAGGCCGGTGTCACCCCCATTGAAACGCAACTCGCCCATGCGGCTGCGCAATGTTCCCGCCTCGGCATCCAACAGTGTCACCGGAGCGTTGAACAGCGCCAGCACCGATTTCGCCCCGGGGCTGATGGTCTTGGTGGTCGGGTCGAGAAACCATTCCGTTCCGCCCTCCCCCACTTCTCGCCGATCAAGTTTATAAGACCAGGTACCCAGATCGACATGCCCGCCTCTCAGGGCAAATTGCGCGTCGCCGGCGGCGGTGTGCACCAGGGTCAACTGCTGCGGGCTCAGCGCGTCCAGACCGGAAGCGGCCACCAGTAATCCGAATTGCCCGCTGGCTACACCCGTGACATTGAGGAAGTCGTGCTGACCGGTGGCGAAATTGCCCTTCATTTCGAACGTACTGGAACCATCCGGCGAGCCGGCCAGCGTGCCGACGTTCAACTGGTAGAACGTATCAGGCACATCCTGCGCACCAAAGCGCACCGTCCCGCCATTCATGGCGAGTGTTCCTACAGTGTCAGCGCCTGTCAGGGTCCAGCTAGAACCGCTGTTGACGGTCACGCCGTTGACCTTGTCGAGACGGCCGGTCAGTTGCGAGTTGTTCTGCAGGGTGACGTTGGCAGTCGAACCGTTTTCGACCAGCACATCGCCCTTCATGTTGCCCTGATCGAAGGTGAGATTGGCGGTACTGTTGCCGGTGACGTTGACGTTGCCTTGCAGCGTGCTGTCGCTGACAGACATGCCCGCGGTGGAAGCGCCCTGCACCGTCAGCACGTTGCCGTTGCCCCCCGTCAGGGAAGACTGGTTCAACACCTCAAGGGTGGCATTGATGCCCTTGTCCACAAGAATCGCATCACCGGTGCGGCCTTCCACACTGGCGTTGTCGAGCCGCAGTGAATTGTTGCCCAGGCCCGAGGGATCCCTGCCCATAGTCACCCCGGTCTTGTCGCCGCTGATAACCGTGTTTGCGGAGGCGCGTACATCCCCCCCCAATATGTTCAGGCCGGTACTGTCAGCCCCTGTGCCCGTCACCTGACTGTTGATGAGCGTGAGCGTGCTCAAGCCGGTGACCTGAGCACCGATTTCCCCACCCTTGAATTGACTGTCGGTTGCAGTGACCTTGGAGCTAAGGGTCGAGCCGATAGACCGATTGACCGCCAGCCCCATAAAGTCACTGGTCACGATGGCGCGAGTGAGATCACCCGTGCTGCCGGTTATGCGGATACCCACCAGCCCACTGTCGGCATTGACCGTTGCGCCGTTGATATTCAACGTTGATCCGGACGTGACAGACAGACTCTGGGTGCTGGCCCCCGCGATGTTCAGCACACTTGCGTTGCGTACCAGATAATCGCTCTGTGGTGTGCTTGCATCGATATTCAGCGTATTGCCGTTATCGACAATAACGGCGGCAAAAGAATGCCCGCCGGTAGAAAAAAATGCTGGCAGCACGACCAGCATTTTAAAGAGTCCTGCCGCAGCATTTTTTTGCAGCGAAACATGGTTTTTGTTCATGACGTGGCTTCCTGAATGTTCGTCACCTCACATCTTTCAGAAGAAACGCCAAAAGACTGTAAGGCGCGAACAATACCTATCCGGGTCAAGCAAAAATGTAGGAGAAGTCCTAGCTCCGGACGGAAAAGTCCTTTCCCGCTCGAGGAATGATCCGCCTGTTTCAGCAACCGTTTCAGCGAGGACACGGGAGGCGTAGCGGCCTCCCGTGTTTCCTTTGAAACGCATTGAATCAGGTAGGCAACGGGCAAGTTCCGCCATCACCCGGATTGACCAGGTACACCTTGACCAGATGCTCTTTGGAGGGAACGTCGCGCCCGTTAATGACAGCCGTATAACCGACGCTACCCCACGCATTCAGAGTCGCGAGCAAGGGCGCGTATGGGATCTTCACAATGAAGCCGGCCGCGGCCTCCTGATCTGTCGGTGTGTAGAGCACCTCCTTGTCTGTCCCGGGTTTGGGGTTTGCACCGCCGTCGTCGGTATAACCCTGATAGGTGAATGTCAGCTCTTGATTCGCCAGTGCCAATTCCCCGCCCGGGACCTGCACCTCGACCACCACACCCTCGATGGGATCCAGACGCAAGGCTTTGCAGTTCAGCCAGTCAGTATAGTTAGGATCAAGGTGTAAAAATGCCGGATCAGGGACAGTGTCCACTTGAATCTCCACATCCACATTCCGAGGTTTTGAAATATCTACGTTGTCGTTCAGCGAATGACCGATGACGTAAGCCATCGGGTGCGTTGGATCACCGTTACCTGCCGCCGCAATAACGTCCCACTTTACTTTCCACTCAAGCGATGTGGGAATAGTGTTTGGAATCGTAACGAGGCCACCATCCGCCTCAGAAACAAGCTGGCCCGCATATTCAAGTTGAACGGTGTCATTTTCCTTGGCGTCGGCATAGGTATTGACCGTAACAGTAACGTCCCCATCTTTGTCGGCTTCTCGCAACGTATTGACTACGCCTCCGGAATCACCCTGAACCGTCACCAACGCCAGAATTGGATTGGTCGGGTCTGGATTTTCCGGATCAATCGGCAGACCGGGCTTTCGCAAATCAACGACAACATCTTTGGAAATCGGAGTTGGCGGGTAATAGGTGCTGCCGCGTTTGATTTGGTAGCGGGCCGCTACAGTTTTTACACCAGGGTCGTTGTTGAACACGTCTTTGAATGAAATATCGACGTAAACCGGGAACCCGCTGATGGTCTTCGCCATCTGCAGAATGCCGTCGTAGGTCACCACCAACTCATCTCCCGGCAAGTAGTTGGTGTATTCGTTAAAGATTCTAACGCCCAAAGGGTTTTGCGCATCCGCCAGATCGACCAGACCGTCACCGACACCGTCAAACAGCGGAATACTAAGCTCCACCAGCCCCTCGGGTGGGTCTGTCAGAACGACCGTAACGGGGACTGATGGAGAAATAGCACTTGGGTTTCCCTTACGGTCGGTGACTCTGAAAAAAAGCGCGTGATCCCCTTCACCTTTCTTGAATACTTGGTCAGCGGTAAGTTCAAGCTCGATCTCAGTGGTGGTATCAATCCGGGTGATCGAATCGACAACCTCTGCCAACGGTATCGAGTCCCCATATAACACCTCTATAAAATCGCCAATCCTCATATCTCCATAATCAGGAATCTTAATAGCTACGAAACCAATGTCGTCCAGATATTTTTTGGTAATACCTTCATCTATCACTTCCTGCGGAAGAGTAACCGGAAAAAACGGGTGCGGAGGAGTTCTATCAACATTGCACTTCAACGGAACAGAGTTGCTCTCATTACCGCCTTGATCGATAAAGTATCCCAACTCATGTGTCCCCGGCCTATCGGTGTATCCGACAGGAAACGTCATGTCGATTTCAAGAATATCGGGGTTCAGCGGCGTAACATAATCGTATCGAGTAGAGACTATCGGACTTCCGTCAAACGTCAGATGAATGAAGCCCGGTATCATCTTCGGGTCGTCAGCCTCAGCAGGTCTCGGAACCAGACACTTGAAAGGCTTTCCCTGCTGGCTCAGCGGAATCTGATTGGCTTCATCATCCGACGTATCGCTTAGAAATGGGTTATCTGGATGCACTTTGATGACGGGTGCATCAGCTTTTGTAACAGCACGGCGAACTTTCAGATAATCGACCCGACTTTGTTCAGCGGGCGTCAATGGTTTCGGACTTGCCATTTTTCAGCTCCTTCAGAAACGGGCTTTATCTGCCCGGAATTTTGTCAATCAACTAACGCCCAAAATGCGGGCACAACACTCTCTGTCAGCCACGAATAAATACTCGTGACTGTCCCGACTAAAAACGGCTAATGCACTTTAATTAATCAATTACCCGTTACGGTTCCGTACAGGTTTCATTAGTGGGTGAGCACACTGCACCACTGGCCATGGTTCGATTGATAATCACGAAATCTTTTTTTGAAACACCCCGTCCACCCGTAAACTTTTTCAAGGTGTAATGACATAACGCCGAACCCCGGTTTTGCATCGGCGCTATCAATCTTTCGTAATCGGTCACATGCACTTCAAAACCGTTTCTTGCCTGATCCGCACTCAAGGTGGTCGAGAACCGTTCCGCGGCCTTGGGAATGGGCGTGGTGCCATTCGGTCCCGCGCATCCCTGCCAGAACAAAGTCACGATGTCCTTCTCGTCAAACACCGGGTTGCCTTCAATCCTCACGCGCACCCGCTCCCAGAGACGCGGTTTCGCACAGCAGTCAAGCGTCCCACTGATGCCAGCGTCAGGGAACGAAGGCTCTTGGAGACCTTCGATAATGATGATCGACACCTTGACGGGCGTGAATGGCGCCAACTGCTGGTTGACGCCATTGCTGGTGGTGTAATGAACCGGCAACGCCGGGTTCAGCCGGTCCTGGTCAATGACCGACCATGGAATATTGAACGGCACTCTCTTGCCGGCAACGTCACCGGTCTGGACGATGTATCTCGCCACGGGCGTACTGATGCTCCCCCAATAAACTTCGATCGTGTGTCCTCGTTCAGGTGCGTCGAACAATGTCAGGAAGCCGTCGGCGTCCTCGCCGAAATCTTCGGTAAGCAATGTGTTCAGCACCTTGGATTTGGCGCCGTAGATCTCCAGCAAGGCAAGCTTGGGGTTCAACAACGCCGGCGCATTCGCGTGATCCTGGCCTGCCACCGTCAGGTTCACCGATACCAGGGTTTCCATTGATGGTTTGCTATCGACGCCCCTTGTGCGCACGCGGTAAGTGACACGAGCATTCACCGGACCCAGCCCCTTGGCTGTGAGCGCACTCCACGGCACAGGGATCACGCAAGGAAAGTTGGCCGGGTCGACATACTGCGGCGGCAGAACAGTGCCATCCCAGTCCAGCAGTACCTGATCGCCGCTCAACGGATTGTCATAGGCATCGATTTCGACCGTTACCGCCCCTTGGTTGACCGCCCCCTCCCGGGCGTGCTGACGATCGATCAAGCCTCTGTCCGACAGGGGGATGCGCGGAGGCTTGTGAATGGGCACCCCTGGGGTCAGATCGACGAACACAGGCAGCGGCCGCGAGCGCGGTCCACGGTTTCCGGCCCAGTCGCGCAAGCGATAATAGATGTATCGCTGCCCATGACCGCGCAGGCGAATTTCGTCTGCGTAGACGGTGATGATAAGTTGATCGTTATCGATATCCAACTGACTGAACGCCTGCTCGCGGATTTCGGTTTCGAAGTCCGGTGGCGTGTTGGTGTCCGTCCAGTAATAAATCGCCCGGTCACGGGCCTTCACGTCCAGATAGAGGCGTACTTTGAAACGAACCTGACCGTGCTCGTCCAAATAGTCATCGGTGATGTCGCCCACAAGATCCAGCAGTTCCAGCATCGCCGGTTCCTGGCCGTCATCCGGCGGCACTCTATCGACGGTGATGGTTTTTTTCAGCGATTCCGCGTCGTTGCCACCAATCTTGAGCTTGTACGACAGGTCGTAAACGCCAGATGCCAGGTCCCTTTGAGGCACCGAAACAATCTTGTCACCCGGATCAATGGGAATATCGAACGGGAACACCCCCGCCGTGTCGTCATCAAAGGGAAGCCCCCGTCGCCTGAAGCCCACCAACACGACGTCTTTTACGAATTCCGGCTCTGTCGAGAAGTCCCACGCCGGAATCGTGATTTTCAAATCGCGACTCAATACATCGCGAGGTAATAGCCCGTCCGGGCTCTCATTACCCTCTTCGTCTTTCAGGATATCCGGAACAATCGGTTCTGGAATAACCACAAGACTTGGTTCGTCATCGCCGCGTGCGTGTTGCGGATCCATCGACGACTCTTCTGGGGGCACCATTGCGAAACTCCACGGCAATTGAGCGGACAGTGTTCTCGCGCAGGGCAGTCGTGAAGATAAAACGGGCCGTTGACTGACGATGGCGTGGAACGTTTGTGACCCAATTAGATGCCTGGCGGAAAAAGCTGACTACTGTCAGAAATACTAGGTTTGCTTACCGTTTGTCGGGAAGTCGCTGGAAATAACTGAACAGTCAGCTCAGCGTGAGGCTGCATTTTTGTTGAGCAGAATGGGGGATGAACTCGCCGCGCGACCCAGCGGGAGCAGACTCCCTCGCCATAGGTTGGGGTTCACCGCAGAGTCGACTACCCTGCGGCAACGCCTACTGGGAAGCAGTTTCAGGCATGCAAACCCCGCCTCACGACCGTTCATCGCAAATACCTCCTCACCTGTAATTTCTGACAGTAGCCAACGCTCGCCACCTGCCCCTAAATAACCCAGAGCCTTTGCTTCCCACGCCCTGGAGTCTTCAGCATGCCTATTCAGCCCCCTCGCCTCCCGCCCCCCGAGACTCTGCGGCAACTGGAAATACCCGACCGTACGCAGCCGGCCCTGGATGGGGGGGTGTGGGGGATCAATATTGCCGCCGCGCAGTTGCTGGCGCCCGACAAGGGGCTGAAAGTCTATTGTCCACCTTGGCAACTTATGGGTTTAGGTGACCACATCGAGCTGCTGCTCGACGGTGTTCAGGTCGACCAGACCACCATCGTCAAGCCAGAGGATGTCGGCGAGCGTGTCACCCTGTATGTCCCGCCCCGGAAGTTCGCGACCGGGGCCTATACGCTGCAATATCGGGTCAAGGTATTCAGCCAGTCTCCGGAAACTTCGCTGCCTCCGGTCGATATCTTCGTCAAACTCGAGCAACCCGGCGGCAAGGATGAAAACGGCAGTGCCCCGGGGCATTCCGAGCTGAACATGTACATCGATCCGCGGATCATCAACGATGGCGTGGACAAGGCAACCGCCGAAACCGGCCTCGACATCATCATCAAGGCCAAACCCGGCAGCAGCAGCCTGTTGCCCTACCCCAACATGGCCGTGGGTGACCACTGCAAGTTGACCTGGGGCGGCTGGTTTTTGTATTCGCCACGGGTGACCCAGGATCACATCGATGACCCGCAAGGCCATCCACTGGTCATCCATGTCGACAAGGCCACCATCCTCGAAGCCGGCGATACCGACAGCCTGGCCGTAGCCTTTGAAGTACACGACATTGTCGACAACCGTTCCGAAGACTGGTGCGCCGCAGTAGAGATTGCCGTCGATACCGGCAACACGCGCCTGTCGCCTCCCATGGTCAAAGAGGCCTTCAATAGCGTTGTGGACATGGACAAACTGGGAGCTGCGCCGCTGACCTTGCAAGTGGCGGTCGATGCGCCTGAATTCCGGATCGGTGATGTGATCATCGGCCTGGGCAAGGGCACCACGCTGGACGGCGAACCAATCAACGTTGAAGTCCGCGGCGAGCCACTCACCAGCGTGGGCAACATCTACGAATTGGCCCTGCCAAGCGCCGACATACGTTTGCTGGCCCAAACCCAGGCCGTGTTCAGTTATCGCGTGGAACGCAGCGGGTCTGATGATCGCCCCTCCAAGGGGCGCTTCGTCCGTATCATCGGAGCAACCCGACGCCTGCTCGCGCCGATTGCCGTGGATGCGCAACAAGGGGCACTTGACCCTGATCTGGTTAACACCACCGCCTTCATCCCCTTCGATCCGATGATGCAGGAGGGCATGGTCATCGTTCTGCGCTGGGTCGGCACCCGCCAGGATTTCAGCGTCTACGACCCGGAACTGGACTGGCACACCCTTAGCAAGGGCGATATCGACGACAAAGAACCGATCCCGATCATCGTCGAAGGCAAACACCTCAAAGCTATCGAGGGCGGTACGCTGGATTTGTTCTACGTGCTGATGGCCGAGGGCAGCGATGGAGGCATCATTCAGCGCGAGTCACTGCACCATGCTCTGTTGCGGGTGGGTGAACCGCTGCTGGAACTGGTCGCGCCCATCGTCCTCGGTGAGGCCGGCGGAACACTCGAACCCGACGACCTGCCCGGCGGTTCGAGCAAACTGACCGCCCCGGCTGCCGCCGAACCCACCAAAGCGGGTGACAAGGTCACCTATACCTGGCGCGGTTCGAAAACCGGCAAGACCAGCGACTCGGTGCCGATCAATTCGCTCAATGCCGGTAGAGCCATCGATTTCACCCTGAACCCGACCTTCGTCCAGACCCACATCGAACCCAATCGCGGCGGCACTGTGGACGCGATGTATGAAATCCTCAGGGTGGCGGCAGGCGCCACGCCGGAACGTGTCAGCTACTCGCGGACGTTGAATTTCACTGTCGGCGAAGCCGTGCTGCTGACCCGGCCGAAGGTTCAGCAGGCCGAGGCCGATGGCACTACCTTGCAGCCGATCAAGGCCGTGGAAGCCCTGACCGTCAACATCGATTCGCAAGACTTGCTGCTCAGCGATCTGCTCAGCGTGACCTGGACCGGCGCACCCGGCACGGCCGCCGGCGGCTCGCACACCACCCCGGCCAGACCCATCAGTGAAACCACGCTGACAATCGAACTGCCGGTCACCGTGCTGGCATTCAACCTGGGCAAAACCGTCACCCGCAACGGTGTGCCCCGGACCTCGTTGCCGCTGTTGTTGAATGTTGGCACCTTGCCGGACTCAAGCTTGAAATCGCCGGTGATCATGGAAGCCGACAACGATGGCGAAGGCCCGGAATTCAATGTGGCTAATCTGACTGCCAACGCAGTCGCTCGCATAGATGTCTGGCCGTTGATAGCTACCGGTCAGCGTATGTGGATGCGTCTGACCGGAACCAATGCCAACGACACTCCGTACATCAACGATATTGCACCTGGGGATCCTGTCACTCAGCCGTTGATCGATAGGGGCTACCAAAATCGCGGACTCACTCAAGCAGCAATGAAAAACCTGAAAGATGGCAGTGACTTGACCATCGAGTGCAAAACGACGTTCAACAAGAGCACGAATGAAAGCGAGGCGGTGCCCTTCCCCGTGCGCACTTACACGATCAAAGCGGTTGAGGATGTGCGGCCAGAAATTACCCGTGTGGAAGACTCCAAAGGGGAAGAAATTCTCCCGGGCGCCACGACCGTTGACACTTCTATCACGCTTAAAGGGAAAGGGGCTAAAGGCCAGAAAGTCCTGATCAAGGATGGCAATATCGAGATAGGCATTGCCGACATCGATCCACAGAGTGGTGACTGGGAGTTCCCGGTGACGGGGCTGTCCCTTGTCTCCCATAGTTTCACCGCCACTGCCCAGTACGGCAATGAGCAGGTATCGGATCCGTGGGTCGTGGTCGTGACCGCTCCTACCGCACCAACTATCACTCGGGTGGAAAACTCCAAAGGGGAAGAAATTCTCCCGGGCGCCACGACCGTTGACACCTCGATCACGCTTAAAGGCAAAGGGGCTAAAGGCCAGAAAGTCCAGATCAAGGACGGCACCACCGTCAAAGGTACAGCCGACGTCGATCCACAGAGTGGTGACTGGGAGTTCCTGGTGACGGGGCTGAGTGCCGACACCCATAGTTTCACCGCTACTGCCCAGTATGGCGGTGGGGTTGAATCGGCTCCGCGGGTCATCGTAGTGGTGGCTGCCGACACACCGGCCATCACATCAGTAAAAGACGAGAGCAACTGGAACATCCGCGAAAACGGTTACACCGTGCACACCAGCGTCACATTCACTGGCTCCGCGCCGGCCGGCAAAGAGGTGGAAGTTTTCCTCGGTACGGTTTCCAAAGGCAAAGCCAAGGCAGAGAGCAACTCCATCTGGACCCGTACCGTGAGCGGGTTATTGCTGGACGTGCTGCATACTTTCAAGGCCATTGGTCAATACGCAAATAACCCGCCGTCGAATACCTGGCGCCTGACCGTGTTGAATGGGGTCGTGCCGGCCATCACCGGTGCGGAGGATTCCAAAGGGCAGCCAATCAGCAATGATGGAAGCACTGTTGACACCACTATTCGTCTGAGGGGGACGGCGACCAAGTATCTTGAGGTGGAAATTTTCGACGGTAACAACTCCACTGGCAAAAGGGTCGAGGCCAATGGAAATGGCATATGGACGGTTGAACTGACCGGGCTGACACGTAGGAAGCATGTGTTCAAAGCCAAGGCCTTGTATGGCAGCGGGACGGAGTCGGGGGAGTGGGCGGTGAACGTGGTGGCAGCTGCTGCACCCACGATCACCTCAGTGCAAGACGAAAGCAAATGGAACATCCCCGATAACGGTTATACCGTGCACACCAGTATCACGCTCGAGGGCTCCGCGCCGGCCGGCAAGGAGGTGGAAGTTTTCCTCGGTACGGTTTCCAAAGGCAAAGCCAAGGCAGAGAGCAACTCCATCTTGACCCGTACCGTGAGCGGGTTATCACTGGACGTGTTGCATACCTTCAAAGCCATTGGTCAATACGCAAATAACCCGCCGTCGAATACCTGGCGCCTGACCGTGTTGAATGGGGTCGTGCCGGCCATCACCGGTGCGGAGGATTCCAAAGGGCAGCCAATCAGCAATGATGGAAGCACTGTTGACACCACTATTCGTCTGAGGGGGACGGCGACCAAGTATCTTGAGGTGGAAATTTTCGACGGTAACAGCTCCACTGGCAAAAGGGTCGAGGCCAATGGAAATGGCATATGGACGGTTGAACTGACCGGACTGACGCGTACGAAGCATGTGTTCAAAGCCAAGGCGTTGTATGGCAGCGGAACGGAGTCGGGAGAGTGGATAGTGAACGTGGTCGATCTCGTTGACCTCGTCGAAAACTTTGGTTCATATCCAAAAGAAAAATGGGTCACAAACCCAGGGGAAACCCTCGAAGGGACGCACACCAAACTAACGGTATTTACAGACATAGGGCGGGATTTTCGTTGGGTCAAAGTGACAGAAAACCGAACTCTTTGGATGCAGATCAGCAGCCAAATTGCTCCAGCCGCATTTGGGTATGCCGTAGCACTGAAACAAGGGAACGCCAAGAGTGCGACAATCAAGGGAGAGTTTCAGAGTCTTAGGCGTCACCGCATCCAGATTGAGTTTCTACAGAGTAATGATGTGGTCTCCTCAATACTCTTCTTCGAAGGCGTCAGTCTTGAACGGTTTGAGAGGGACGTCGCTCCACAAAACGGCCAAGCGTTCAACGCTATCAAATTTGTGATGACGATTTTGGAGGGGATAGGCGCTATGGAGATGTTTCTTATATATGAAATTGCTTACAGAAGTTAAAGGCTTCTGTTGCCTACAATTTGGTGAAGAACAGATGCCCCCGATGCTTTAGATCAGAGGAAATCACTTTTGCATCACTGACACGAAAAACGGTAATCCACGCTAAGCGCCTCTCCTTGATGGGGAGGGGCTTAGCAGTTACTCCTAAAGCTGGTGTGTTTTCAATGAACTGAAGTAAACACAGAAGGTTATTGGCAGGGGTAACGCTTTCCCACGAAAGTGTTACCCCAATTAATTGTCCCGAGCACAGCTTTATCCCAGTACTTACCTCCACTACAAAAAATATGTGCAGGCAAATTCTTGGACTCCGAAAAATGATCTGGAATGGGGCGGGTTAAGGAGACGGATTAATCTAATGGCAATAGTGAGTAACTTCACGCCTACCATGGATCTGTGCCGGGCACTTAACCAGTGACCAACGCAGATTCACTGTGGGAGCGGGCTTGCTCGCGAAGAGGCCAGAACTGTCAACGCCTATTCCTTGGGCACCACGTTATCCAGCACCTGATTCACCGCCAACTCCCCCAGCATCACCACTTGCGCAATGCCCAACACCGTATTACGACTCGGCCCCTCCAGCGTTCCGGCGAAATCGCCGAGCATGACCGTGGCCGAGGCCAGGGACTCGCAGGCGTTGGCCAGCAGGGATTCGGTGTCGGTTTGCGGGTTGACCATGAACATACTGCTGGGGGTGTATGGCGTTGCCATGATTTGCGCGGGTGCGAGGTAATGGTCGAGGGCGCGTTCGGCGGCTTCGTGGAGTTTTCTGGAGTTGAGGGATTCGTAGGGTGATACCGAGTCTGTGGCCGGCGGATTGGGTGGGGTTTCGGACATCAGCTGGAACTCCGATCAAGGTACTTTGGAAGAATGACTCCCTGTAGGAGCTGCCGAAGGTTCGGGCCGCGTTCGGACGATCTTTTGAGGTTGCTTTTAAAAAACAAGATCAAAAGATCGCAGCCTTCGGCAGCTCCTACAGGGGACCGGGTGATTAGTTCGGCACGCGGCGGCCGTCCAGTACCCGGTTGACCATCAGTTCACTGAGCATGATCACCTGATGCAGCATCAGCATGGCCCGGCGCTGTGGCTGGTCGACGACGTCGCCGATATCGCGGGCCATGTCGCTGGCGGCGGCCAGTGATTCGCAGGCTTCGACGAGCAAAGTTTCTTCGTCCACGGTGGGGTCGATGAGGAAGATTCTGTTCGCCTTGCATGACGAGGTTGAAGGGATCGAGATCTTCAGTGCGCCGGGGTTGAGGTAGAAGTTGATGGCGCGGTCGGTGGCCGCTTTTATCTTCTGCGGGTCGAGGGCTGGGTCGTACGGGATCGAGGTGTCCGGGGGGTTGGGTGTGGCTTTGAACATAGGTGACTCGCTGTTTTGAATAAGTGAGGAGCCGTCACTCTCGCTACCAAACGAAGGGTGGCGGCCATTTGTGGGTTGGTAGACCGGTCAAAACAGTAAACCCGGCGCTCCCGAAGGAGCCCCACGCATGGCCACCATAAAGCAGAGTCCCAAAAACGGATCTGTAATGTGGCGCACGACTGTAATGAAACGGGCTACCAAACCCGATCACTGATTTTCAGTGACAGGGATACGATATAGCCCGCCCCATAGCCGTGTAAGCCGGCGGATTCTGGCGTACGCGTAGGTAACGGCGCAAGGCGTTGTAGCCGGTATGGCGTAACGGTTCGTGTACTTTAAACGCGGTTGCGGGGTGATGTTTATTTGCGGGGTTTGCTCTGTTGTTTTGATTTTGTCTGGTAGGCCGCCATCGCTGGCAAGCCAGCTCCCACAATTTGACCGAGTGCATTCAGTTGGGGATTGGTCAGCTGGGAGGCCGCTTTCGCGAGCAAGCTCGCTCCCACAGTTGGAATGCGTGCATTCAGGTGGGAGGTTGGTCGGCTGGGAGGCCGCCATCGTTGGCAAGCCAGCTCCCACAGTTGGAGTGTGTACATTCAGTTGGGGATTGGTCGGCTGGGAGCCGCTTTCGCGAGCAGGCTCGCTCCCACAGTTGGAATGCGTGCATTCAGGTGGGAGGTTGGTCGGCTGGGAGGCCGCTTTCGCGAGCAAGCCCGCTCCCACAGTTGGAATGCGTGCATTCAGGTGGGGATTGGTCGGCTGGTAGGCCGCCATCGCTGGCAAGCCAGCTCCCACAATTTGACCGAGTGCATTCAGTTGGGGATTGGTCGGCTGGGAGGCCGCTTTCGCGAGCAGGCTCGCTCCCACAGTTGGAATGCGTGCATTCAGGTGGGAGGTTGGTCGGCTGGGAGGCCGCCATCGCTGGCAAGCCAGCTCCCACCATTTGACTGAGTGCATTCAGTTGGGGATTGATCAGTTGGGAGGCCGCTTTCGCGAGCAAGCCCGCTCCCACAGGGTAGCCTTGTTGTTCACAAATGCTGAGTACCCTAAATCCAATGTGGGAGCGAGCTTGCTCGCGAAGGCTGACTCACTGGCAACGCAGTTCTCCAGACAGACAAAACCCGCCGTCCCGACGGCTCGGGGCGGCGGGTTTTGTCGTTTCAGGCCTTGATCACACCGTGTCCACTTTCAGCGAATGATCATTGAGCATGCCGCTGATGATCGTCGCCGTGTCGTGCCCGCCGGCCACCACCCCGCCCGCTCCCGGGGTCACGCCGTAGTGGCTGGCGAGGTTGACGCCGGCCAGGTCGATGGTCTGGTTCGGCGTGGCGCCGGCCAGCGCGCTGACGTCGATGCTGGTGAGCACCGAGGCGCCGCTGCCGGTAACGGTGAAGTGCAGGTAATCGTCGAGCGACGCGGTGGTGCCGTTTTCACCTTGCAGCAGTTGCGACAGGTCGAGCTTGTCGGTGCCGGGGGTGAAATCGGTGATGGTGTCGTGGCCACTGTTGCCCTTGAGGTACTGGAAGGTGTCCGCGCCTGCCCCGCCAGTCAGGGTGTTGTTGCCCATGCCGCCGATCAGCAGGTCATCGCCGCCGCCACCGTTGAGGATGTCGTTACCCAGGCCGCCGTTGATCACGTTGTTATTGTTGTCGCCGGTCAGGGTGTCGTTGAAGTTCGAGCCGACCAGATTTTCGATGTTGCTGATCGTGTCGGTGCCGGCGCCGAGGGTGTTTTGCGCACCGAGCAGGCCGAGGTTGACCGTGACCCCGGCGGTGGCGTGGGCATAGCTGACCGTGTCGATGCCGGTGCCGCCGTCGAGAATGTCGTTGCCCGGGCCGCTGTAGAGCAAGTCGTTGCCCGCACCGCCGTGCATCTCGTTGTTGCCGGAACCGGCGGTCAGTACGTCGTTGCCGTCGCCGCCATTGAGGATGTTGTTGCCGGTGCCCGCCACCAGAATGTCATCCCCGGCCGTGCCGGTGAGGGTGTGGCCATCCTGATAGGTGATGCTGACGTTGGCCGTGTCGCTGCCGCCATGGTTGTCATTGGCGGTGTAGGTGCCGTGGAAGTCCGGCGTCACGTCGTGGGCGCCGGCGTAGTTGACCGTCATGGTCAGTTGATAGTTTTCCGCTGCCGTCGGATTGCTGCCGCTGGTGTTGCTGATGTTGGTCACGTGGATCTGGTAGGTGCCATCGGCACCGGCAGTGATGGTGCCGCCGTCGGCGATGCTGACGAACGCGCCGCCGTTGACCGAGTACTCCATGGTGACGTGGCCGGCCGCGAGGTTGTGATCCAGATTCAGCGTTTCGCCCTGTTTCAGTTTGACGGTGATCAGGTCTTCATCGTTGGCATTGGCGCTGGTCACCGCACCGAGGTAACCGCTGACCACCAGCACGGCGGTCATCGCTGCGGTGTTGGCGGCGAACGCAGCGCGTACGTCGGCCAGGTTCTGGTTGGCGGCAGTGTTGCCGGTGCCGGCGAAGTTGATCGCGCCAGTGCCGGTGAAGTCCGCGCCCTTGGCCACCCATCCGGTGTTGAAGCTAGTCGGCGAAGCGTTGAGCGTGTCGCCGTCCGGATCGGTGTCGTTGGCCAGCAACAGTTCGCCCGGCACCGTGATGTTGCTCGACAGCACGTTGGTGATGACGTGGTCGTCCGTCGCCACCGGTGGCGAGTTGGGGATCACTTTCACGGTCAGCGTCGAGCTGGCGAGGTCGCCGTCGTTGTCGCTGAGGGTGAAACCGATGTTCTCGGTGATCACCGTGGTTGTGGTTTTCTGCGAGGTGTAGCTGTAGTCACCGGTGTCGAGGTTGATCACCAGCGTGCCGCTGTTGTTGGTGGCGATGCTGATCGTGTTGTTCACGGTGTTGAACGTGCCGTGGTTGGTGCCGCCGGATGCGGTCAACGAACCCTGGCCGCTGTTGGCGCGCGGGTCATAGGTGTAGGTGGTGCCGTCGACCACGATGGATTTGATGAAACCGCCATCGGCGCCGAACGTACCGCCCTCGCCCAGCAGCGAACCGGTGACCGGCGCACCTTCCACAGTGCCCGACAGCACCGAGTTGAGCTGATTGAGATCGGTGACCACCACCGCGTTGGTGTTGGTGTGGCTGATGCCGTCATAGGCCAGCGGATCGAGGTTGGCGTTGCTCACGCCGCTGCCCAGACCGATCGCGTAGTTCTTGATGTTGTTGGCATCGAGGAAGGCTTTGAGTGCGGTCTCATCGGCGGTGCCGATTTCCTGGCCAGTGGTCGGTTTACCGTCGGAGAAGAAGTAGCCGATGTTCTGCGCCCCGGTGAGTTTGCCCGAGGTGTTGAACGCGGTCTGCATCGTTGCCACGGCCGCGTCGTAGTTGGTACCGCCACCCGCCGTGAGACCGGCGAGCAGCGACTTGGCGGTGGCCACGTCAACCCACACCGAGGTCCTGTCGGTGGCGCTGCTGCTGAAGGTGACGAGTTGCACCTTCACATCGCCGAGGTCGTCGTATTTGTCGAGCAAGGCACTGATCGCCTGTTTCGCCAGATCCAGTCGCGACAGGCCCGGCACGCCGGACGGGTCGACCATGCTGCCGGAGATGTCGAGGACGATCAGCAGGTTGGAATCGATCTCCACCGCCGCCACCGAACGATCCGACGCCACGGCTTTGGGCACGTCATCGACGATGTTGACCACAATCGTGCTGGTGGTGCTGTTGCCCAGCGCATCGGTGGCTTTGTAGGTAAAACTTTCGCTCAGGGTGTTGGCGCCGTCGTTGGCGTTCGGCGTGGTTTTCGGTGCCGAGGTCAGGGTGTAAGTGTAAGTGCCGTCGGCGTTGAGCTGGATCTGCCCGTAAGTGCCGGTGGCGCTGCCGACCAGGGTGTAGGTGAGCGCCCCGCTGCCGCCGGTGACCGCACCGACCAGTGTGCCGGTGGCGGTTTCGCCGGTGTTGGTCGGGTCGCTGCCGGTGACCGTGCCGGGGGCCAGGTCCTGGCCGTCCTTGGTCAGGTCGAGGGCTTTTTCGTAGACCGTCACGTCCTGATCGACCGACGCAATCAGTTTGCTGTCGGCAACGTTGATGGTGATGGTGGTGGTGCTTTCGTCACCGTCGCCATCGCGGATGGTGTAGGTGAACGTGTCAGTGGCGCCCGGCGGGCTCACCGAATTCGGGTTGCTGTGGTAAATGGCGTTGCCCGCTGCATCGAGGGTCAGGTAACCGTAGGTGCCATTGATGTTGCTGTTGAGGCCGCCGATCGCCGAGGTCGCGGTATTGCTGCCGGCGCGCACGCCGACCACTGCCCCGCCTGCCGCTGCGCCATCGGCGCCAGTGACGTCGTTGCCGAGCACGCTGAGGTTGACCGTGCCGCCCTCCGCCACCGAGCCGGTGTCGGCCTTGGCGGTCGGCAGGTCATCGATGATGTTGACGTTGATCTGGCCGCTGGCGGTGCTGCCGTCGGTGTCAGTCGCGACCACGTTGAAGTTTTCGGTGAGGCTGTTGGCGCCGTTGCCGGTCGGGTGGTTTTCGTTGTCCACCAGGGTGTAGCTGTAACTGACCACGCCGGTCGCCGGGTTGTAACCGGTGACGGTGAACGTACTGCCCAGCGGCGACACCACCGATTGCGGGAAGCCTGCGGCGACCCCGTTGGTCACGACGGCGATGCCACCGACAGTGAGGGTTTGCAGGCCATCCAGGGCCGTGACGGTGAACGTACCGCTCTGGGTCAGCGCCGGAGTATCGGGGCTGGTGCCGTCACTGAGGTTTTTCTCGTAGACGGTGAGTTCGCCGCCATTGACGTCGAGGCCGTTGAGCACCACCGGATCGTCGTTGTTGTGGATGTTCAGCACCAGATTGGCGGTGCTGGTATCGCCGTCGGCATCGGTGAGCGTGTAGGTGAATGTTTCGGTACCGTTTCCACCGCCGTGCAGAGCCTTGAAATCGGCGTCAGCCGGGTTAAGCGTGTAGGTGTAAGTGCCGTTGGCATTGAGCACCAGCGTGCCGTAAGTCCCGGTGAACGTACCGGCAGTGATCGGCCCGGCATTCGGTCCGGTGGCGACCACGTCCGCGCCTTGCACGTCGTTAGTCAGCACGTTGCCGGTCAGGGTCAGCTGGGTTTCCGAGGCACTGGTGGCGTTGCTGTCGTTGAGGGCTTTGGGCACGTCATCGACGATGCTGACGACGATGGTGCTGGTGACCACATTGCCCAGCGAATCGGTGGCCTGATAGGTGAAGGTTTCAGTCAGGGTATTGGCCCCGTCGTCGGCATGCGGTGTGGTGGTCGCGGGCGAGGTCAGGGTGTAGGTGTAAGTGCCGTTGGGGTTGAGCACGATCTGCCCGTAGTTGCCGGTGGCACTGCCGACCAGCGCATAGCTGATGGCGCCGACCGCACCGGTGACCGAACCGACCAGCGTGCCGGACGCGGTTTCGCCAGTGTTGGTCGGATCGCTGCCGATGACCGTACCCGGGGCCAGATCGGCGCCGTCCTTGGTCAGGTCGAGGGCTTTTTCGTAGACGGTGACGTCGGTGTCGCTGGTCGCATACAGCTTGCTGTTGGCGACATCGATGGTGATGGTGGTGGTGCTTTCATCGCCATCGGAATCGCGCACGGTGTAGGTGAACACATCCACCGCACCGGGGCCGTTCACGGCATTGGGGTTGCTGTGATAGACCGCGTTGCCGTTGGCATCGAGGGTCAGGTAACCGTAGGTGCCATTGATGTTGCTGTTGAGGCCGCCAATGGCCGAGGTCGAGGTGTCGGAGCCGGCGCGCACACCGACCACCGCGCCGGTCACCGCCGGGCCGTCGGCGCCGCCGATGTCATTGTCGAGCACGTTGCCGCTGACGGTGCCGCCCTCCGCCACCGACGCGGCATCGGCGTGCGCGCTCGGCAGGTCATCGATGATGTTGACGTTGATCTGGCCGCTGGCGGTGCTGCCGTCAGTGTCAGTCGCCACCACGTTGAAGTTCTCGGTGATGCTGTTGGCGCCGTTGCCGTTCGGATGGGTTTCGTTATCGACCAGGGTGTAGCTGTAGCTGACCACGCCGGTCGCCGGGTTGTAGCCGGTGATGGTCAGCGTGCTGCCCAACGGCGTGACGGTTGATTGCGGGAAGCCTGCGGCCACACCACCGGTGACGACGTTGATGCCGCCCACGGTCAGGGTTTGCAGACCGTCGAGCGCGGTCACGGTGAAGGTACCGCTCTGGGTCAGCGCCGGAGTATCGGGACTGGTGCCGTCGCTGAGGTTTTTTTCGTAGACGGTGAGTTCGCCGCCATTCACGTCGAGACCGTTGAGGGTCACCGGATCGTCGTTGTTGTGGATCTGCAGGACGAGGTTGGCAGTGCTGGTATCGCCGTCCGAGTCAGTGATGGTGTAGGTGAAATTCTCGGTGCCATTGCCGCCGCCGTGCAGGTTTTTGAAGTCGGCGTCGTTGGTGTTCAGCGTGTAGGTGTAGGTGCCGTCGGTGTGCAGTTCCAGCGTGCCATAGGTGCCAGTGAACGTACCGGCGGTGACCGGGCCGGTGGGTACGCGGTCGGCGCCCTGCACGTCGTTGGTGAGGACGTTGCCGGTCAGGGTCAACTGACTTTCCGACGCGGTGTTGGCGTTGCTGTCGTTCACGGCTTTTGGCAGGTCATCGATGATGTTCACATCGAGGGTTGCGTTAGCGGTGGTGCCGTTGTCGTCCACTACGGTGACGGCGAACTGTTCAGGCAGATTGTTGGCGCCGTTGGCGGTTGGGTGGGCGTCGTTGTGGTCGAGGGTGTAGCTGTAGCTGACAACACCGGTGGCCGCGTTGAAAGCGGTGACGGTGAGCGTACTGCCCAGCGGCGTGGTGACCGACTGTGGAAAACCTGCGGCCACGCCATTGGTCACCACGGCAATACCGCCGACGGTCAGCGTAGTGACGCCGTCCAGTGCAGTAATGGTGAACGTGCCGCTTTGGGTCAGTGCATTGGCATCAGGCGCACTGCCGGTGCTGAGGTTTTTTTCGTAAACCGTCAGCTCGCCGCCGTTCACGTCGAGGCCACTGATGACCACGGGATCGTCGTTGTTGTGGATCTGCAAAACGAGATTGGCGGTACTGGTATCGCCGTCAGAATCGGTGATGGTGTAGGTGAAGGTTTCGGTGCCATTGCCGCCACCGTGCAGGTTTTTGAAGTCGGCGTCGGTGGTGTTCAGCGTGTAGGTGTAGGTGCCGTCGGTGTGCAGTTCGAGGGTGCCGTAGGTGCCGGTGAAAGTCCCGGCAGTCACTGGGCCGGTCGGTACGCGGTCGGCGCCTTGCACGTCGTTGGTCAGCACGTTGCCGGTGAGGGTCAGATTGGTTTCTGACGCGGTGCCAGTGTTGCTGTCATCCACCGCCTTGGGCAGATCATCGACCACATTCACATCAAGCGTTGCGTTGGCGGTAGTGCCATTGTCGTCGACCACCGTGACGCCGAACTGTTCGGAAAGCGAGTTGGCGCCATTGGCAGTCGGATGCGCATCGTTGTGATCGAGGGTGTAGCTGTAGCTGACCACTCCGGTTGCTGCGTTGAAACCAGTAATAGTCAACGTGCTGCCCAACGGTGTAGTGACCGATTGTGGGAAGCCTGCCGCCACGCCATTCGTCACGACAGCGATGCCACCCACTGTCAGCGTGGTAACACCGTCCAAAGCGGTGATGGTGAAGGTGCCGCTTTGTGTCAGCGCGTTGGCATCCGGAGTGCTACCGGTGCTGAGGTTTTTTTCGTAAACCGTCAGCTCGCCGCCGTTCACGTCGAGGCCACTGATGACCACCGGATCGTCGTTGTTGTGGATCTGCAAAACGAGGTTGGCGGTGCTGGTATCGCCGTCAGAATCGGTGATGGTGTAGGTGAAATTCTCGGTGCCGTTGCCGCCGCCGTGCAGGTTTTTGAAGTCGGCGTCGTTGGTGTTCAGCGTGTAGGTGTAAGTGCCGTCGGTGTGCAGTTCGAGGGTGCCGTAGGTGCCGGTGAAAGTCCCGGCGGTGACTGGGCCGGTCGGTACACGGTCAGCGCCCTGCACGTCGTTGGTCAGCACGTTGCCGCTGAGGATCAGGTTGGTTTCCGACGCGGTGTTGGCGTTGGAATCATTCACCGCTTTTGGCAGGTCGTCGACCACATTAACGTCGAGGGTCGCATTGGCAGTGGTGCCGTTGTCGTCCACCACCGTTACGGCAAATTGCTCAGGCAAGGTATTGGCGCCGTTGCCCGTCGGATGCGCGTCATTGTGATCGAGGGTGTAGCTGTAACTCACCACCCCGGTGGTGGCATTGAAACCGGTGATGGTCAGCGTGCTGCCCAGCGGTGTAGTCACCGATTGCGGGAAGCTCGCGGCCACACCGTTGGTGACCACGGCAATGCCACCGACGGTCAGCGTGGTGACGCCATCGAGTGCGGTGATGGTGAAGGTGCCACTCTGGGTCAGCGCATTGGCATCCGGCTCGCTGCCAGTGCCGAGGTTTTTTTCATAAACCGTCAGCTCGCCACCCTCAACGTTCAAGCCGTTGATCACCACCGGATCGTCGTTGTTGTGAATCTGCAAAACCAGATTCGCAGTGCTGGTATCGCCGTCCGAATCGGTGAGGGTGTAGGTGAAAGTCTCGGTGCCATTGCCGCCACCGTGCAGCGCTTTGAAATCCGCGTCGCTGGTGTTGAGGGTGTAGGTGTACGTGCCATTGGCATTCAACACCAACGTGCCGAAAGTGCCGGTGAAAGTGCCGGCAGTGACCGGCCCGGTGGGCACACGGTCGGCACCTTGCACGTCGTTGGTCAGGACATTGCCGGTCAAGGTCAACTGGGTTTCCGAGGCGGTGTTGGCGTTGCTGTCATTCGCCGCTTTGGGCACGTCATCAATGATGTTGACGTCGAGCGAGCCGGTGGCGCTGTCGCCATTGCTGTCGCTTGCGGTCACGGTGAAATGTTCACTGAGGCTGTTGGCGCCGTCACCGGCCGGATGGGCATCGTTGCCGTTGAGGGTGTAGCTGTAGCTGACCACGCCGGTGCTGGCGTTATACCCGGTGATGGTCAGGGTGTTGCCCAGTTGTGTGGTGATCGACTGCGGGAAACCGGCTGCCACGCCAGCGCTGATCACGTTGATACCGCCGATGTTCAGGCTGCTCAGACCGTCCGGCGCCGCCACCGTGAAGCTGCCGCTCTGGGTCAGCGCGCCGGGGTTCGCCGAGGAGCCGGCAGGCAGGTTGGCTTCGTTGAGGGTCAGCTCACCGCCAGGCACGGCGAGGCCACTGAGGGTCACCAGGTTGTTGACCGGCGGCGGTACGATCGGCGTGTTGTCGCCATTGTCGATGACTGCGTTATGGCGCTCTTCGGGAAACTCGGGAATACCGTTGAAACCGGCGGTCGGGAAGCCGATCACCGGATCCACGCGCCCACCGACTTCCGTCAGCAGGACAAAACTGTGGCCGCCACCCAACTCACCTGGCGCGCCGCCCGGTGCATTCGGGCCGGCGGCGGTGGCCTCTGCCGCTTTGGTCGGGTCTTCACCGGCAGCGATGGCTTTCTGAATCTGCTCGACGTCAGTCAGTTGTGCTTCGCTGGGGGTCAGCGCTTCAGGGGAATCGACATGCACTGCCTGATTGGCCAGCAGTTGTCCGGACATGGTCATGCTGCTGTCGCGGCCCAGGGTCAACTCGTGGCCATTTTGCAGATGAATGGCGATGGCACCTTCTGCGCCGGTGATCACTTGATCGCCGGCAAACAAGCGGTCGCCCTCGACCAGGGCGCGGCGCGTGCCGTCGGTGCCCTGCGCAAAAACCTGACCAATGACTTTAGTGACGATCCCGATGAGCGTTGCCATGTGAAATTCCTCCGCTGCCGACCACCGTCGGCACTGGTTCGCGAAGCAGCCCATGGCTCAATCGGGTTGTCGGGGCGACGCTCGCACCTCGACAGTTCGTTTCGCAGGTTGCGCAAACGAGGAAACTTCAGTGCTTTCAAGCACTTCCGCGTCCTGATCGATGCAGCACACCCACTAACGCTACGTAACGGTGGTGAATCACCCGAGTGACAAAAATCTGTCGCTCATCTGCCGCTACGCGTCCCTCCCCTTCAGCAGTACTTCGCCGTATGTCGCAAAGTGAATGGAACTTTCCTCAAGCCTTTTTGTGCTCCCTAAAGCGCATGAAACAAAGGCTTTCGCCCTGAACAATGTGCCGGTTTTCGCCAAGCGCATAAGTTTTTTTCGGCATAAGCCTTATGAAAATTTTTTCTTAGCTACGCTTCAGGATGTTCTTAGCTCTGTTGTTACAAGAGTGAAACGCTTACACCTCAAATTATCGTCAAATATTTGGCGACAGTAACGCACCATCAGGATCAGGGAGATGCACCCCATGCGCGTTTTAACCCCCCTCTGCAGCGCGGTTTTGCTGGCCATGGCTTGCACTTCCCAAGCCCAGGCCATGAATCTGACCGAAGCGATTCAAAGCACCATCGCCACCCACCCGGACCTCGCCTCGCGCGTGGACGCCAAACTGTCCGCCGATGAACAAGTGAAAGTGGCCAAGGGTGGCTTCTATCCGTCCGTCGATCTGAATGCCGCTTACGGGCGCGGTTACAGCGACAACACCAATACCCGGGCTTTCGGTAATCACCACACCGAAATCCTCAATTACACCCAGTCGGAACTGCGCCTGCGGCAGATGATCTTCGACGGCTTCAACACCGCCAACGAGGTCGAGCGCACCAAGGGCGTTTCCAACTCGCGCGCCTATTACGCGCAAGGCACCGCTCAGGATCTGGCGTTGCGTACCATCGAGGTCTACCTCGAAGTGCTCAAGCGCCGTGAACTGGTGACCCTGGCCCGGAACAACCTGCAAGCGCACTTGCGCGTCAACGATCAGATCGGCCTGCGCACCCAGCGCGGCATCGGCAGCACCGCCGACTCCGATCAGTCGGTCGCCCGTAAGGCGCTGGCGCAGAACAACCTCGACACCGCCGAAGTCGATCTGGCCGACGCCGAATCGAATTTCTACGCCGTGGTCGGGCGCATGCCCGATGAACTGGAAGCGCCACCGTCGACCCGCGGCGAGGTTCCTGCCAGCCTGCCGGAAGCCCAGCAGAGCATGGTCGAAAACAACCCGTACCTGAAATCCGCGCAGGCGGACGTGCAGTCGGCCGAGAGCCAGTATGAAGTTGCCAAGTCGCCGTTCTACCCACGTTTCGATGCCGAGGCCGCAGTGGGTGCGAACAACAACGTGCAGGGCGATGAAGGCCACGACAACGAATGGCGCGTCGGCGTGATCATGAATTACAACCTGTTCCGTGGCGGCAGCGACAAGGCTCGTCTGGCCTCCGATGCGCACCAGATCAATCAGGCGATGGACATCCGCAACAATGCCCTGCGTCAGTTGAACGAGAACATTCACCTGGCCTGGAACGCCATGGTCAACGCGAACAAGCAGACCCCGACCGCCCGCGAATACGCCGAGACCACCAAGCGTGTGCGCGCGGCGTATCAGGATCAGTTCGGCCTCGGCCAACGCACCCTGCTCGACTTGCTCGACAGTGAAAACGAGCTTTACAACGCCAACCGTCGCTACACCGAAATCCGCTACACCGAGGAATATTCGATGTACCGCGTGCTGGCGAACATGGGCCAGTTGCTGAGCAAACAGAGGGTGGTGCTGCCGGCGGATGCGATTGCGGCGACCGAAGTCAAAAACGAAGCACGCCTGCCTGAGCTGAAGTAAGTCCCACGACCCTTTGTGGCGAGGGAGCTTGCTCCCGCTGGGTTGCGCAGTCACCCCAAAGATTTGAGCAGCAATGAGTTCCATGGGGCTGCTGCGCAGCCATCGGGGATAAATCCCCTCGCCACAGGTTGGACCAGTCATTACAGGGGCGATCAATATGACCAGCATGGCCGAAGGCGGACACTCCGGGATCGATCCGCGGCTGAGCTTCGATGACCCGTTACTCGACGGTCTGCTGATCCTCTGCAAACTCCACGGCGCGACGGTCAGCCGCGCCAGCCTGAGTGCCGGGCTGCCCCTGAACAAGCAACGTCTGAGCCTGGATCTGCTGCCCCGTGCAGCGGCGCGGGCCGGTTTGCAGGCGCGCTTGTTGCGCCGCGAACTGAAAGATATTTCCGCGCTGAATCTGCCGATTCTGTTGCTGCTCAAGGATGGGCGCACCGCCGTCCTGCGGCGTTTCGCCGACGACGGCAAGGCGCTGATCCTGCCCAGCGAAGCCGATGGCGGCGAGCAATGGGTCGAGCGCGAAGAACTCGCCGAACACTACAGCGGCCAGGCCTTGTTCGCCCGTCCGCGCCACGAACTCGAAGACTTGCGTTCACCGCTGGTGCCGCGCGTGCATGCCTGGTTTCGCGACACCCTGAAGCTGTCGAAATGGCTGTACAGCGACGCGATCCTCGCCAGTTTCCTGATCAACCTGCTGGGCCTGATGGTGCCGCTGTTCGTCATGCAGACCTACGACCGCGTGGTGCCGAATCAGGCCACGTCGACCCTGTGGGTGTTGGCGATCGGCCTGCTGATCGGCACCGGTTTCGAACTGGTGCTGCGGGTGGTGCGCGCGCACCTGCTGGACACCGCCGGGAAGAAAACCGATGTGATCCTTTCCGCGACGTTGTTCGAGCGCATCACCGGCATGGCGATGAAGGCGCGGCCGGCAACCATCGGCGGTTTCGCCCAGAGCATTCATGACTTTCAGGGCCTGCGCGAATTCCTCACGGCGGTGACCCTGACCAGCCTGATCGACCTGCCCTTCGTGGTGTTGATGCTGGTGGTGATCGGTCTGCTCGGTGGCTGGCTGGTGGTGATTCCGCTGCTGGCGTTTCCAATCACGATCATATTTGCTCTGGCGATTCAGGTGCGCCTGCGTGACACCGTGCAGAAAAGCCTGAGCCTGGGTGCCGAACGACAGGCGTTGCTGATCGAAACCCTCGGCGGCCTGGAAACCCTCAAGGCCTGCAGCGCCGAAAGCGAGCGCCAGCACAAATGGGAAAGCACCCATGGCGCCCTCACCCGCCTCGACAGCCACGCGCGCAACCTCTCGGCACTGGCGACCAACGGCACGCTGTTCATCCAGCAGTTCTCGGGGATGGCGACGATCGTCGCCGGGGTCTACAGCATCATCGCCGGCAACCTCAGCGTCGGTGCGCTGGTGGCCAGCTACATGCTCGGCAGCCGGGTGCTCGCGCCGCTGGGGCAGATCGCCGGGCTGATCACCCGCTACCAGCAAGCGCAACTGACCATGAAAAGCACCGACGCACTCATGGGCCTGCCCCAGGAACGCGACGGCAAACAGCGACCGCTGGAACGCACGCAACTGCAAGGTGCGCTGGACGTCAGCGGCGTGACCTTTCACTACAACGGCCAGAACGCGCCGGCGCTGAGCAACGTCAGCTTCAGCATGAAACCCGGCGAGCGGATCGGCATCATCGGCCGCAGCGGCTCGGGCAAAAGCACCCTGGCGCGGCTGGTGATGGGCTTCTATGAACCCGAGGAAGGCCAGTTGCTGCTCGACGGTCTCGACCTGCGGCAACTGGATGTAGCCGACCTGCGCCAGCAGATCGGTTATGTCGCCCACGACCTGCCGCTTTTGGCCGGCAGCCTGCGCGACAACCTGACCCTCGGCGCCCGCTACATCAGCGATTCGCGCATGCTCGAAGTCGCCGAGCTGACCGGCGTCACCGAGCTGGCCCGCCAGCATCCGCAAGGGTTCGACCGGCCAGTGGGCGAGCGCGGCCAGCTACTTTCCGGCGGCCAGCGTCAGGCCGTTTTACTCGCTCGGGCATTGCTGCTCGACCCACCGATCATGCTGCTCGACGAACCCACCAGCGCCATGGACAACAGCAGCGAAGACCTGCTGCGCCAGAAACTCCACGGCTGGGTGCAAGGCAAGACGCTGCTCTTGGTCACTCACCGCACCTCGATGCTGAGCCTGGTGGACCGGTTGCTGGTACTGGACAACGGCCGGGTCGTCGCCGACGGCCCGAAAGAAGCGGTCATCGATGCACTGCGCAAGGGCCGCGTCGGCTCGGCGGCGGTTTAGATGCGTGCACATAACTTATGGCTCTCACAAAACCTGTGGCGAGGGGATTTATCCCCGATGGGCTGCGCAGCAGCCCCAAATACTCTGAGGGCGCTTCGCACCCTATCGGGGATGAATCCCCTCACCACAAGTAAGTGTTACGGGCGACGCATGGGTTGTGCGGTTTGATGTTTCTTAACTGAGGGGTATCGCCCCATGGCTGCATCTTCAGATAGCAAATCACGCGGCTACTTCGACAGTTTCGGCAAAAGCGCCGAAGCCGAGTTCATGCCGGAAACCGCCGGCGCTTCGCTGCAGGATTCGCCGCGCTGGTCGCGGATCACCGTGTGGCTGGCGGCGGCGTTGCTGATCAGTGCGCTGGTCTGGGCCAAGTTCGCCGTGCTGGAAGAAGTGACCATGGGCGAAGGCAAGGCGATTCCGTCAAGCAAGGTCCAGGTGATCCAGAACCTGGAGGGCGGGATCGTCACCGAGATTTTTGTCCGTGAAGGGCAGATGGTGAACAAGGGCGACAAGCTGCTGCGCCTGGATGACACACGCTTCCTGTCGAACAAGGGTGAGAGTGAGGCCGATCGTTACGCCCTGACCGCGCAAGTCGAACGCCTTTCCGCCGAAGCCGAGGGCCGTCCGTTCAAACTGTCTGACGAGGTGATCGCCAAAGCGCCACAGGTCGCCGAAGACGAGCGCGCGCTGTACGACCAGCGCCAACGGCGTCTGGCCAGCGAACAACGCACCCTCACCGAACAGCTGCGGCAGAAGACTCAGGAGCTGGCGGAATTCCGCTCCAAGCAAGGCCAGTACAGTTCCAGCCTGGCGCTGCTGCAGCAAGAGATGAACATGTCCGCGCCGCTGGTCGGCACGGGTGCGGTGTCGCCGGTGGAGATCCTGCGACTGAAACGCAGCGCGGTGGAAATTCGCGGCTCGCTGAACGCGACGACCCTGGCCATCCCAAGGGCGGAATCGGCAATCAACGAGATCAAGAGCAAGATCGACGAATCGGAACAGACCTTCCGCTCCGACGCCGCCAAGGACCTCAATCAGAAACGCACCGACCTGTCGAAAATCACCGCGTCGAGCATCGCCATCGACGACCGCGTCAGCCGTACCACCGTGACTTCGCCGGTGCACGGGGTGATCAAGCAACTCAAGGTCAACACCATCGGCGGCGTGGTACAGCCGGGCAGCGACATGGTGGAAATCGTGCCGCTGGAAGACAACCTGCTGATCGAAGCCAAGGTCCGTCCGCAAGACGTCGCGTTCCTCCATCCGGGCCAGAAAGCCATGGTCAAGTTCAGCGCTTATGACTACACGATATACGGCGGCCTGAGCGCAAAACTGGAACTGATCGGCGCCGACACCATCACCGATGACAAGGGCAACAGCTTCTACCTGATTCAGGTGCGCACCGATAAAAACCACTTGGGCGGGGACGTGAAACCGCTGCTGATCATCCCGGGGATGGTGGCGACGGTGGACATTATTACCGGGGAGAAAAGTGTGCTGGATTATCTGCTCAAACCAGTGCTCAAAGCCCGGACCGAGGCGATGCGCGAGCGGTAGGCATTGTTGAGATTTGCGGTGATTGATCCGACGCCTTCGCGAGCAAGCCCGCTCCCACAAGTGATCGCATTCCTGCTGGAAGAACCCTAATGTGGGCACTGTTGAGATTGGCGCTGATTGATCCGGCGCCTTCGCGAGCAAGCCCGCTCCCACAGTTGGAATGCATTCCCCTGTGGGAGCGGGCTTGCTCGCGAAGAGGCCCGCACCAACACCCATTATTTTGAATGATTACGCTGAAAAACCTCCTCCCCCATCGCCGCAATCTGCCCCTCGATCAACGCCTCGAACGGTTTGAGCAACGGCGCAAACGTGGTCGGCGCTTCCAGAGTTTCCAGCGCCTGCACAATCGCCTCGATGGTCGACAACGCCCCCGGCCCCGGTGCCTTGCGCAACCGGTAGCGCGACACCCCGCCCTGCGCCAGCGTCACCCGTGGCAACGCTGCCAATAGCGGATTGAGGTGGAGCATCTTGCGCGCCTTGCGCCAGGTGCCGTCCGGCACCACCAGCAACAACGGTTCAGCGGATTCGCGGTAAGCCTGCAGCGGCTGCGCATCGTCAGCGGGAAACAGCAACCGCGCCTGATACCCCGGCCGATTGAGCAGCGTCGGCAGATCCTCGAACACTTCACCGACAATCAACTCGGCATTGGTCAAACCCAGCGCTGCCAGTCGCGCGGTGTTGAGCGCGTGATTGACCTCGCTCGGATGCTGCAACAGCAACACCCGGGTGCGGCTATCGAGGCTCGGGATCAGCGGGCACAGGCAATGGGTTTGTGGGCGCAGGCAGCGCGGGCATTGCGGTCTGGACATCGTTCTTAAGCCTGATTGAGCTGTGCTTTGAGCAAATCACGGAAGGTCTGGATCAGCGGCTCTCGGCTGCGGCCACGGCGCATGATCATCGAAAACGGCGCCTGATAACCGAAGGTCGCCGGCAGCAACACGCGCAGGTCGCCCTTGTCGGCCCAGGCTTGGGCGTAGTGTTCTGGCAAGTAACCGATGTAAGCGCCGGACAGCACCAGAATCAGCTGCGCTTCCATACTTTCCACGGTCGCCGCGCTGTGCTTGAAACCGTGGCGGGCCAGCTCTGCCTGGCTCCAGTAACCACGGCCGACCATGCGTTGCTGGGTGATGACCTGCTCGGGGATCCGCCGTTCGTTGAACAGCGGGTGCCGGCTGCTGCAATACAGCCAGTGCTGCTCGCGGTACAGCGGCATGTACACCAGACCGCTCATGCGCGTGGAAAACGCACCGATGGCAAGATCGAGTCGATTGTCCTGCACGCCGAGTTGCAGTTCGTACGGGCTCATCACCGACAGATGCAAATGCACCGCCGGGTGTTCCTGACTGTAGGCGCCAATGGCCTCGGCGAACGGCAAGGCCTTGTCGCTGACGGTGGAGTCGATCACCCCGAGGTTGAGCGTACCGCGCAGTTCGCCCTTGAGCGCCGCGGCGTATTGCTCGAAACCTTCGAGTTCGGCGAGCAGGCGCAGGGTTTCCTGATGGAACAGCTCGCCCTTGCTGGTCAGGCTGAATCCACCGCGTCCGCGATGGCACAGCACCAGACCGAGCGCCGCTTCGAGCTGGCTCATGTAAGTGCTGATCGCCGAGGTCGACAGGTTGAGTTCCTGCTGCGCATTGGCAAAACCCTGATGGCGAACCACGCTGACGAAGATGCGCAATAGTTTCAGGTCGGGTAAAGCGTTGGCCATGTCTACTCCGGGCTTTGGAACTGCGTTGTCTGTTGCACCCCTCACCCCAGCCCTCTCCCCGAGGGAGAGGGAGCTGATCTCCAGGGCTTTCAAATCCTGAGTTCGACTCGATTTTTCAGGTCGATGCAGATTCCGCTGACAACTCTGTCGGCCCCCTCTCCCTCCGGGAGAGGGTTGGGGTGAGGGCAGCAATGTTCAGCCAGGCATGAATCCCGAAACCGCAGAGTCTAATCCGCCCGCCCTCATTAGTTTAGAAAAATCTGAACTAAGTTTTTGCCCGTAGCGATTCTTCCCCGCCACTACATTTCGCAGAATCGGCCCCACAGCGGCGTCCGAACCTGTGCTCAACGGTGCGCCGACATAAATAAAACAAAGACGATGAGGCCCTACCCGTGGACAAGATTCTTCACCAACCACTGGGCGGCAACGAAATGCCGCGCTTCGGCGGCATCGCCACCATGCTCCGACTTCCCCATGTACCGACCGCTGCCGGCCTGGACGCTGCCTTCGTTGGCGTGCCACTGGACATCGGTACTTCGCTGCGCCCCGGCACCCGCTTCGGGCCGCGCGACATCCGCACCGAATCGGTGATGATCCGCCCGTACAACATGGCCACCGGCGCCGCGCCGTTCGACTCGCTGTCGGTCGCCGACATCGGTGACGTGGCGATCAACACCTTCAACCTGCTCGACGCCGTGCGCATCATCGAAGAAGCCTACGACAACATCCTCGAGCACAACGTGATCCCGATGACCCTGGGTGGCGACCACACCATCACCCTGCCGATCCTACGTGCCATCCATAAAAAGCACGGCAAGGTCGGTCTGGTGCACATCGATGCCCACGCTGACGTCAACGATCACATGTTCGGCGAGAAGATCGCTCACGGCACGACCTTCCGTCGCGCCGTCGAAGAAGGTCTTCTGGACTGCGACCGCGTGGTGCAGATTGGTTTGCGCGCGCAGGGTTACACCGCTGACGACTTCAACTGGAGCCGCGATCAGGGTTTCCGCGTGGTGCAGGCCGAAGAGTGCTGGCACAAATCGCTGGCGCCGCTGATGGCCGAAGTGCGCGAGAAAGTCGGCGGCGGCCCGGTGTACCTGAGCTTCGACATCGACGGTATCGACCCGGCCTGGGCACCAGGCACCGGCACCCCGGAAATCGGTGGTCTGACGACCATTCAGGCGATTGAAATCGTACGCGGCTGCCAGGGCCTCGACCTGATCGGCTGCGATCTGGTAGAAGTCTCGCCGGCTTACGACACCACCGGCAACACCTCGCTGCTGGCCGCCAACCTGCTGTACGAAATGCTCTGCGTACTGCCTGGCGTGGTTCACCGCTGAGGGTTCGGCCATGAACGAACGTGAGCAGGTATTGCAAGCGGCTGCCGATCTGGTGTCCGCCTTCGCTCGTAACGATCGCGAGGCTTATTTCGGCGCGTTCAGCGCCGACGCAAGCTTCGTGTTTTACACCCTCGAACAGCCGCTGCTGTCGCGCGATGCCTACCAGGCTTTGTGGGACAGCTGGCGCGCCGAGGATGGCTTTGAAGTGCTGTCGTGCACTTCGAGCAACGCCTTCGTCAGCCTGCAAGGTGACGTGGCGGTGTTTATCCATGACGTGGCCACCGAGCTGCGCATGCAAGGGGAGCAACATTTCAGCCAGGAGCGCGAGACGATTGTTTTCAAGAAACAAGCGTCGAGCCTAGAACAACAAGGCCATTGGCTGGCCTGCCACGAACATTTGTCCGCAATGCCGGAAGGGCTGCCATCCCCTTAGCCAAACAGGTGACGCCTCACACACGATGAGGCGCGCCTTTATGATCGGAGCAGATCATGAATAACAACAACAACGACCAAAGCCTTACGCAAATTGAAACCCACGGGGTCGAACAGATCCCGGACCACGAACGTACCGCAGGCCCGACGGATTTGTTCCGGATGATCTTCGGTGGTTCCAATACCTTTGCCACCGCCGTGCTCGGCAGTTTCCCGGTGCTGTTCGGTCTGTCGTTTCAGGCCGGTGTCTGGGCGATTGTGTCGGGCGTGCTGCTCGGCTCGCTGATCCTCGCCCCGATGGGCCTGTTCGGCCCGCTCAACGGCACCAACAATGCCGTGTCCTCGGGTGCTCACTTCGGCGTGCACGGGCGGATCGTCGGTTCGTTCCTGTCGCTGTTGACCGCCATCGCATTCTTCTCGCTCTCGGTGTGGAGTTCGGGCGATGCGTTGATCGGGGGTGCGAAACGCCTGATCGGTCTGCCGGAAACCGACCTGACCCTGGGCCTGGCCTACGGCCTGTTCGCGATTCTGGTGCTGACCGTGTGCATCTACGGCTTCCGCTTTCTGCTGTGGGTGAACAAGATCGCGGTGTGGAGCGCCAGCCTGTTGTTCCTGCTGGGCATCTTCGCCTTCGCCGGTCCTTTCGACGTCAACTACGCCGGCACGGTAAACCTCGGTCAACCGGGCTTCTGGGCGGCGTTCATCGGCGCGGCGCTGGTCGCGATGAGCAACCCGATCTCGTTCGGTGCGTTCCTCGGCGACTGGTCGCGCTACATTCCGCGTGACACCTCCAAGCAGCGGATCATGGCCGCTGTGGTGCTGTCGCAGATCGCCACGTTCATCCCGTTCCTGTTCGGCCTGAGCACCGCGACCATCGTCGCGATCAAGGCGCCGGACTACATCGCGGCGAACAACTATGTCGGCGGCCTGCTGGCGGTATCGCCGAGCTGGTTCTTCCTGCCGGTGTGCCTGATTGCGGTGATCGGCGGCATGTCCACCGGCACCACCTCGCTGTATGGCACCGGGCTGGACATGTCCAGTGTGTTCCCACGGGTGCTGTCACGCGTGAAAGCGACGCTGCTGATCGGCGTGCTGTCGATTGCCTTCATCTTCATCGGACGCTTCGCGGCGAACCTGGTGCAGAGCGTGTCGACCTTCGCCGTGCTGATCATCACCTGCACCACCCCGTGGATGGTGATCATGATCATCGGCCTGCTGGTGCGTCGCGGCTTCTACTGCCCGGACGACCTGCAGGTGTTCACTCGCGGCGAGCAAGGCGGACGCTACTGGTTCAATCACGGCTGGAACTGGCGTGGTCTGGGCGCATGGATCCCGAGCGCGGCGGTCGGTTTGTGCTTCGTCAATTTGCCGGGGCAGTTCGTCGGCCCGTTGGGTGAAATGGCCGGCGGCATCGACATCAGTTTGCCGGTGACCCTGGGCCTGGCTTCGGTGGTGTACCTGACGCTGCTGAGCCTGTTCCCGGAACCGCGGGAGGTGTTCGAGCCCAAGGATGCCCGCCGCAAAGCCGCAGAAACACCTGAACTGCGTCAGGCCGCCTGACGCAAATCCCCTGTGGGAGCGGGCTTGCTCGCGAAGACGGCGGCACATCCAACATTGATGTGACTGACCCAAAGCATTCGCGAGCAAGCCCGCTCCCACAAGGGCAAATCGAATTCAGCCTCACCATAAAAAAGACAATCGGAGACACGCCATCATGGCTTTGGATTTATTCGTCGTCCTCATCTACGCCGCCGGCATGCTGTTGCTCGGCTACTACGGCATGCGCAAGGCCAAGACCAACGAGGACTTTCTGGTCGCCGGGCGTAACCTGGGCCCAAGCCTGTACATGGGCACCATGGCCGCGACCGTACTGGGTGGCGCGTCCACCGTCGGCACCGTACGCCTGGGTTACGTGCATGGCATCTCCGGTTTCTGGCTGTGTGCGGCGCTGGGTTGCGGCATCGTCGCGCTGAACCTGTTTCTCGCCAAACCGCTGCTGAAACTGAAGATCTACACCGTTACCCAGGTGCTGGAAAAACGCTATAACCCGATGGCCCGCTCGGCGAGCGCGGCGATCATGCTGGCCTACGCGCTGATGATCGGCGTGACCTCGATCCTGGCGATCGGCACCGTGCTGCAAGTGCTGTTCGGCCTGCCATTCTGGATCTCGGTGCTGCTCGGCGGTGGCGTGGTGGTGATCTACTCGGCGATCGGCGGCATGTGGTCGCTGACCCTGACCGACATCGTCCAGTTCATCATCAAGACCGTGGGCCTGATGTTCATCCTGTTGCCGATCTGCCTGTACCGCGTCGGCGGCTGGGACGAACTGGTGCTGAAGCTGCCGGCAGCGGCGTTCAACTTCACCACCATCGGTTGGGACACGATCATCACCTACTTCATGATCTACTTCTTCGGCATCCTCATCGGTCAGGACATCTGGCAACGGGTGTTCACCGTCAAGACCGCCAAAGTCGCCCAGTACGCCGGCAGCATCGCCGGTATCTACTGCATCCTCTACGGCCTGGCCTGCGCGCTGATCGGCATGGCCGCGCACGTACTGATCCCGGATCTGGACAACGTCAACAACGCCTTCGCCGCCATCGTCAAACTGTCGCTGCCGGACGGCATCCGTGGTCTGGTGATCGCTGCTGCTCTGGCGGCGATGATGTCCACCGCCAGCGCCGGCCTGCTCGCCGCCGCCACCACCCTGACTGAAGACCTGCTGCCGAAACTGCGTGGCGGCAAACAGTCGAGCCTGGCGATCAACCGCCTGTTCACCTTGCTCACCGGTGTCGTGGTGCTGGGTATCGCGCTGGTGGTGAATGACGTGATCAGCGCCCTGACCCTGGCCTACAACCTGCTGGTGGGCGGCATGCTGATTCCGCTGATCGGTGCGATCTTCTGGAAACGTGCGACCACCGCCGGCGCCATCGCCAGCATGGGCCTGGGCTTTGCTACCGCGCTGCTGTTCATGTTCAAGGATGGTCTGGATGCCAACACGCCGATCTACTACAGCCTGGCTGTGGGGCTGGTGAGTTTTGTGGTGGTCAGCCTGGTCTCCCCTCGCCCGGCGACGGTGGCGAGTGCGATCTAAGCTCTGATGTAACGACTTGATGCTTTCTTCGACGGGTGTGGCGTCGGTTGCCACACCCGTTTTTTTACGTCTGGAGAAAATGGCTTATGAAGATCGTTTCGCGCGATCAGTGGTTCGAAGTTCAGCACTTGAGCGACGGCATCCGGTTGATCCATGAGCCGTATATCCGCCCGTTCTACCGCTGCAATTTGTGGCACGT
Organism: Pseudomonas sp. S150; assembly: GCF_004526365.1. Taxonomy (NCBI): domain Bacteria; kingdom Pseudomonadati; phylum Pseudomonadota; class Gammaproteobacteria; order Pseudomonadales; family Pseudomonadaceae; genus Pseudomonas; species Pseudomonas sp. S150. The sequence goes on along the minus strand of NZ_CP038207.1, from coordinate 2,201,358 downwards.
GCAGGGGCGCGACAAAGACTTGTTGCTCGACAGCGGCTCGGGGCTGGTCAGCCTGCGCGAGCAGTTACCGTGGATTACCGAGCGGCCATTGGTGGCGGTGGCCAGTCATTGCCACTTCGACCACATTGCCGGGCATCACGAATTCGCCGAGCGCCTGGTGCATCCTGCCGAGGCCGACATCCTCGCCGCGCCGGACGGCGAGAACGACCTGAGCCGGGCCTTCGTCGGCGACGACATGTTCGAGGCGCACCCGGACTGCCCGCTGTGCTACGCCGAATACCGGGTGAAGGCCGCGCCGGCCACCGGGTTTGTCGAGGATGGCGATGTGCTGGATCTGGGCAACCGCACCCTGCAAGTGCTGCACACGCCGGGGCATTCGCCGGGTGGCATCAGCCTGTATGAGGCGGCCACCGAAACGTTATTCAGCGGCGACATCATTTACGACGGGCCGTTGATCGAGGACGCCTACCACTCCAATCTGCAGGATTACGCCGCCAGTCTGCGACGCTTGCAGGCGCTGCCGATCCGCACCGTGCATGGCGGGCATTTCGGCAGTTTTTCCGGCGGGCATTTGCGTTCGATGATTGACGAATGGTTGCGTCGACACGCTTGAGGCCTGCTGTAATCAGTCAAAACAACAACGAAATCATCTGCCATGAGAAGAGCTGCCGTGCGTGCTGCCGTGCACCGATACATTCGGCGCCTGCTGGAATCCCGCGAATTCAACGACGACACCAGTCTGGTGCAGTTAGGGCTGGAGAAGGCAGATATCGAAGATCTGATATTTCATCTGGAAGATGAGTTCGGACTGACGGCGTTCACGGCCGAAGAGGATCACATACTCAAGACCGCGAAGACCGCGAATGACCTGAGTCGATTTCTGCTGGAGATCGGGCGACACGGAGAAGGGTTATAAATACAGCACTCGTGTTGCTGGAGCGCCCTGTGGCGAGGGGATTTAGCGAAACGTCGCACCGCCCCGATGGGTTGCGCAGCAGCCCTGAAGCCAGTAATCGTAATCTCGCGGGTTAAACCAAATTGAATAGTTTTTTTGGACTGCTTCGCAGCCCATCGGGGCGGTGCGACGTTTCGCTAAATCCCCTCGCTACAAAAGCAAAAGATCGCAGCCTTCGGCAGCTCCCACACTTTTCTCTGTAGGAGCTGCCGAAGGCTGCGATCTTTTGATCTTTAATCAGGCACTACCGCCGGCGAGGCTGACGCCGGCGCTGTTCGTCATCGGTGCGGATCGGAACAGGTTGCAGAGGCGGTTCGATCAAGCCGAGGGCAACACCCAAATCGTGCAGCCAGTTCTGAATTTTCTCTTTCATCGTCATGCCCCCTTCAGGGTAGTGCTGAGCGGCCGGAATTCTGAGGCCGCTTCGCACTGATAATAGTCCGAAGTCCTACGCAATGCTCGGTCAAATCCGCAATGATCTGTTACTGAATTGAACAGAATTACGGTTGGTTGGTTCACGCCGTCTGCCGGGTTTCACTCGATGCCACGGAATAGAGCGCTTGCTGCTGTTCAATCCAGGCATTGAGGTTGGCCCCGACCATGCCCTTGCGCCACATGAGCCATGTTGTCGCACTGGCAAACGGTTCGGCCAACGGGTGCACTGCAACGCTCTCGCGCCCCGGCAGACTGGCGAGCATCGACTCCGACATCAATGCCACACCGCTGCCGGCAATCACGCAGGCGAGCATGCCCTGATACGACTCGATCTCCATCGCCCGTCCCATCGCCGCCTGATAGTGAACGAACCACGCCTCCAGCCGCGCGCGGTAGGCGCAACCATGACGAAAGGTGAATACCGCCCTGCCCTCGACCTCCTTGGCGCTGCGGATCGGCGGATGATCGGCTTCGCTGATCAGCACCAGACGCTCGTCGCACAGCGGCACGCCGTCGATCCCGGCGAGTTGCGGCGGGCCGTCCACCAGCGCCGCATCGAGGCGCCCGGAGACCAGGCCTTCGAGCAATTCGCCGCTGGGTCCGGACTGCACTTGCAGATTCACCGCCGGGTATTGCTTGTGATAGCGCGCCAGCAACGCCGGCAAATGGATCGCCGCGGTGCTGTACAGCGTGCCGAGGACAAAATCCCCGGCCGGCTGCCCGCCCATCACCGCCGCACTGGCCTGATCGCGCAGGGCGAACAGCTTGCCGGTGTAGTCCAGCAGGACTTTTCCCGCAGGTGATAACTGCAAACGCTGACGCTCACGAACGAAAAGTTCGACGCCCAATTGCTCTTCCAGCTGTTTGAGCCGGGTCGACAGGTTGGACGGCACTCGGTGCAGGCGTTCTGCTGCGCGGGTGATCGAACCTTCCTCGGCGACTGCCTGAAAGATCCGCAACTGGCTGAACTCCACGACCTTTCTCCATAACAGAACAAGTTACTCACTATTATTCAATTTTAAAGAAAGTCAATCGCTTCTAGCCTGACGGTCATTGCTCCTTCAAAGGAATCCCGACCATGTCGCCACTGATTCGCTTATCCGCCTGTTTCGTCGCCCTGATGATGGCCATGGGCATCGGGCGTTTCGCCCTCACCCCGCAATTGCCACACCTGCTCAGCGAAGGCCAGGTCGACCTGACGGCCGCCGGTCTGATTGCTGCGGCCAACTACCTCGGTTACCTGCTGGGCGCGGTGGACGCGATGTTCGCCCACCGTCCGCAGCAAGTTCAGCGCCGGTTGCATGGCGGTTTGTGGCTGTGTGTGCTGCTGACCCTGGCATCGTTCTGGGCCAACGGCTTCTGGGCGCATTTGCTGCTGCGCTTCGGCACCGGGGTGGCGAGTGCCTGGGTGCTGGTGATGATTACGGCGCTGAGTCAACCACTGGCAGCGGCGGCAGGCCGGCCACGGTTGGGGGCACTGGTATTCGCCGGTCCCGGACTGGGAATTTTTCTGACCGGGCTGCTGGCACTGTTCTCACATCTGCTGAATCAGACCTCTGCCACCTTGTGGCTGATCTATGCCGCCGTGGCGCTGGTGATGTTGCTGGGGATCGTGCGGATCCTGCCGCAACCGGGCGTGCACACACCGGTCGCCACCCTCAACGTCAACCATTCGAATCGCGGCATCCCGCGACTGGCGGCGGTGTATGCGTTATATGGCGTGGGTTACATCATCCCGGCCACGTTTCTCTCGCAAATGGCCAACGCGCAATTTCACGGGCAATGGCAGGCCGACCTGTTCTGGCCGTGCTTCGGTCTTGGTGCGGCGATTGGCGTGCTGTTGGTGAGCCTGCGTCGCCATGATCCGAACACCACACGGCACTGGCTGACCGCCACCCTGTGGTTGCAGGCGCTCGGGGTCTTCGCCTGTCTGTTGGGCAGTGGTTATGGCTTGGCGCTGGGGGTGGTGTTGTGCGGCATGCCGTTCCTGGCCTGCATGCAACTGGTGATGCAACGTTCGCGAGAACTGGCGCCGCACACAACTCAGCGCAACGCCGGACTGCTGACCGCATGCTTCGCCGTCGGCCAGCTCAGCGGCCCGTTACTGGCGGCGCTGAGCAGCCATTTCAGCGGTGGTCTGCAACCGGCGCTGATCATTGCCGGCAGCGGTCTGCTGATTGCCGGCGGGCTTGCGCTGCAATCGGTCAGTGCTGGCCGAGGGCTTTGCGCAAACGCCGACGCACCCACTGCTCAGCGCTGACAAAGGTAATGCCAAGCAACACCAGCACCGCGCCGATGACGAAGTTCACGCTCAACTCTTCACCAAGCAGCACCACGCCGAACGTGACGCCGAACAACGGCGTCATGAACGAAAACACCGCCAGATTGGCCGCCAGATAGCGGCGCAGCAGCCAGAACCAGGTCAGGTAACTGAAGAACGACACCACCAGGCCCTGGAACAGCACGCTGGCCACCGCCACGCTGGTCAGGCTGACGTGAGTGATCTGGCCGCTGAACAGCGCGATCAACAGCAGGCCGACGAAGCCGACGATCAATTGATAAAACAAGGTCAAGGTCACCGGCGCTTCCGATAGCCGCGAAGCGCGCACCACCACAGTGGTCGCGCCCCAGCAGGCACCGGCAATGACCCCGAACGCATCGCCCAGCAGCATGCGCCGGTCGAGGTTATCCCACGACACGCCGCCGGCGAAGGCAATGGCGATACCGACGAAGGCGAGCAGAATTCCCAGCCATTGCAAAGGCCGCAGGCGTTCACTGGCCAACAGAAAATGCACGCCGAGCGCGGTGAAAATCGGCGCGGTGTAGAGGAACACCGACATGTGCGCGGCGGTAGTCAGTTGCAGACCTTCGGCGATGAAGAAGAACTCCAGACCGAACAGCGCACCGGCCAGCAGCCCTCCACGCCAGGTGTTGCCGACCTGATCCCAGCCGCCCTTCCAGCACAGCAGCAAACCCACCAGCAACGCGGAAATCCCCGAACGCCCGGCCGCCTGCATCACCGGCGCGATGTCGGGCGCGGCCCACTTGATCATCACTTGCTGCACGCCCCAGATCAGGCAGAGGCCGATCATCACCTGCAAGGCAAACCCATCGGCATTGCGCCGCTCGACACTCACCGCAACACCTCAAACACACACAACATGGCAGCCGTCCACTGGTCAAAAATCTGTGTCGGGGATTATCAATCACTCGGGCAAAAAAAGCCGTCTGAAAAAGACTTTGTCTGCGTCAGTAACGTCAGCGGTGAATGGTTGTCGGCTGCGCCGCCATTCGCGAGCAAGCCCGCTCCCACAGTTGACCGCACTTCCCCTGTGGGAGCGAGCTTGCTCGCGAAGGCGTCTGCCCAGACAACCAGGATTATGCAGCTGACCTCACAAATCGCTTCGCAACCAGGAAACCGACCGAGCAGGCAACAGCCGTGGCAAACGCTCCCCAAGCCCAATCCATCAAACTCACCTGCACCGACCACCCGCGCAATGTCGCCCAATTGGTCAGGTCATACGTGCCATACGCCACCAGCCCCAGCAGCGCGCCCATCTTTGCCGCACGTTGCCAGCTCTGTGCCGGCAAGACCACAAACAGCACGCAGCCAAAAACATACAGACAATAAAAAACCGCTGCCGGAACCAGCAGCGGTTTTTCGAGCATCAGCGAACCGAGCAGTTCGCGGTAGGTTGGCGCCATCAGCACGCCGAGCCAGATACCGTCGAGCAACAGAAACGCCAGCAGAGTGGCGATATAAGCAAGCAACGGCTTTTTCATTTACCCGACCTCAAGTGACCCCATGCAACATGGGCCCCGCAAGGCTCAGGTTAGTTCAATGCGATCGGCATGAATGACGATCTTGCCTTCCTTGTACAGCGAACCGATGGCCTTCTTGAAGTTGCCCTTGCTGACACCGAACAGACTGCTGATCAACGCCGGATCGCTCTTGTCGCTGACGGCCAGCGTGCCATTGTTTTCGCGCAACTTGGCGAGGATCTTCGAGCTCAGGCTGCTCGCCGCTTCCTGGCCAACCGGTTGCAGGCTGAGGCTGATCTTGCCGTCGGCGCGCACTTCCTTGATGAAACCCTTCTCGCGCATGCCGGAACGCATGAACTTGAAGATCTCATTCTTGTGGATCAAGCCCCAGTGCTTGTTGTTGATGATCGCCTTGAAGCCCATGTCGGTGGCTTCGGCCACCAGCAGATCAACTTCCTGCCCGGCGCTGTAGTTGGCCGGGGTCTTGTCGAGATAGCGATCCAGACGTGCGGTGGCGGTGATGCGGCGGGTGTGTTTGTCGAGATAGACGTGCACCACGCAATATTCACCAGCGGTCATCTGCCGCTTCTCTTCGGAATACGGCAGCAACAGATCCTTCGGCAAGCCCCAGTCGAGGAACACACCGATGCTGTTGATTTCAACAACTTTCAGACTGGCAAACTCGCCGACCTGAACTTTTGGTTTTTCAGTGGTAGCGATAAGTTTGTCATCGCTGTCCAGATAAATAAAAACGTTGAGCCAGTCTTCATCTTCGCTGGGAATATCTTTAGGGATATAACGGTTGGGCAAAAGAATTTCGCCGTCGGCACCGCCGTCCAGATATAAACCGAAGTTAGTGTGTTTAACCACTTGCAAACTGTTGTAACGCCCGACTAAAGCCATTTTCCAAAACCCTCATTGCGTGGGCGGCATTCTACCCGGTTTTGCCGGTCTCGTTCGCTGGGCAAGCAGCCTGCCGCAGAAAATCTGCGGAAGCCTTGATTTTCCTTGGTTTGCGCAGGCGGCTTGCCATTCGTCAGGCCAGCGCGAAGCCTGCTGTGCCGTTTCACGGCGGACATTTGCGCCAATGAAGAATAAATGTTTTTATTTAAAACAGTGGCTTAGGGGAATATTCCGATTGTTTAATCGAGAATAATCCACCCACGCGCTCAGTTATTCCCGGGGATATTTATCAAGCAATTGTCAAGTTATTCCTGTACGATGCCTGGCCGAGTTACTTTTCTACAGGTTAATGGCCGCCATGCGTGTAAAAGCATCCACCAGCAAAGCAAAGCCAGCTCCAGCCGTTGAAACCAGCGAATCGATCAACGATCAGATCGCAGCGTTCCTCAAGTCCGGCGGCGAAATCCAGCAAATTGCCAAAGGCGTCAGCGGCCAGACGTTCGGTCCGTCCAAGCAGATCAGCCTGGGCAAGAAGTAACACCCGGTAATACACCCGTCCTGAGACGCTTTGAGCTTCGAAGCGTCTGGACTGGCACCCGCGTTACACCCTCCTTCTGTTTAATCAAATCCTTTGAAAATCGACGAACGGCCATCATTGCCGAGCATTCGCCGGTATCCTTGCACGCGTCTGGATCAAGCGTTTCAGCAGGCCAAGCCCTGCCCTCGCTGTTCATGGAGTGACGCATGCTCAAATCAACTTTCTGTTTATTGTTTGTGGGCCTTATGGCCTGCTCATCGGCGCACGCGCAGATTTTCCAGCGCGAGCTCGGCGACTTCGACCTCAAACTCGGCACCACGCCCAGCCGCAGCATGGCCCAAGGGCTGGTCAAACCGGCGGCAGTCGGCTCGTTCCACGGTGGCCTCGATCTCAGCCACGACAGCGGCCTGTATGTCGGCCAGTATGCACCGAGCATGGGCCTGACCCCGGGCAAGAATCTGGAAATCGACTCCTACGTCGGTTTCAAACAACCTTTCGATCAGACCCTCGGCTACGAAGTCGGGATGATCCATTACAGCTATCCCAAAGTAGACACCCTCGACAGCCAGGAGCTGTTCGGCGGCCTGACCCTGCTCGGCAGCCGCTTCGGTGTGGCCGTCAGCAACGACCCGGACAAACAGAACAACACGCTGTTCGCCGACCTCGGCGGCAATCAGCCGTTCGGCATCGGGATCAGCATGAAATACACCACCCACCAACTGAACACGCCGGTGTCGGTGGACGGTGGTTATGTCAGCAGTTTTACCGATTGGTCGGTGAAGTTTTCCCGACCGTTCATGGGCGTCGATCTCGATCTGATCTACAGCAATTCCAACCTCAGCGGCAGCGAATGCTCGGCGTACTCGGGACACAACAGTCAGTGTGACGGCCTGGTGACGCTCAAGGCCGAACGCGCGTTCTATTGATCGGCTGAACTGCCGGGAGCTTCCTGCGTTCACATGAGAATCAGACGTCAGGCTCTCGCAAGGATTCGCTCATGTCTCGCTGGTTCAAACACCTCGCCACCCTGCTGATCTTCACCCTCGCCCTCGGCGCCTGCAGCCGCGTCGGCCTGGCCTACCGCAATCTCGACGTGATCATTCCATGGACGCTTGGCGACTATCTGGACATGACCAGCGAGCAAAAAGACTGGTTCAACGATCGCCTCAAGGAGCACCTGAACTGGCACTGCACCACGCAATTGCCGGGCTACCTCGACTGGCTGGATCGCTTGCAGGCAATGGTCGAAAGCAATCAGGTGACCGACGCTGCGCTGCAAGCACGAACCGAGGAAGCGAAAAAAGCCATTGCCGAAACTGCACGGCAGATCACACCGTCGGCCATCGAGCTGCTGCAAGGGCTGGACGACAAGCAAGTCGCCGAGATGAACGATGCGTTTGCCAAGGATCTGCGCAAACGGGAAAAGGAATACGTCAAACCGCCACTGGCGCAGCAGATCGCCGAGCGCGGCGCGCGCATGGACAAGCGCCTGACCGATTGGCTTGGCCCGTTGAGCGCCACTCAGGAACAACGAGTGATGGCCTGGTCGACCGCGCTGGGCGATCAGAACACTCAATGGATCGCCAACCGCGCACATTGGCAGCAGCAGTTCAGTAACGCCGTTGCCCAGCGTAAAAGTGCCGAATTCCCACAACGAATCGAGACACTTCTGGTCAACCGCGAGCGTTTATGGACAACGGATTACCAGAAGGCTTACGCCAACACCGAAGCGCAAGCGCGCTCGCTGGCGGTGGATTTGATGGCCGAAAGTACGCCGCAGCAGCGTCAGCGGTTGCTGAAGAAAATCGAAGGGGTGCGTAAAGACTTCAATGACCTGAAGTGCCTGAAAGCTGCACAGAAACCTTAGTAGGATGCCAATCCAATGTGGGAGCGGGCTTGCTCGCGAATGCAGTGGATCATTCACCATCTATGTGCCTGATACAGCGCATTCGCGAGCAAGCCCGCTCCCACAAAAGGCCTGTCAGGCAATCTGCGCCTTTGAAGCCAGCTCATCAAACGTCGCCTCATCCAGCGCATCTTCCTGCTCGTCCAGCACCTGCCGCGGATGATCATTTCCGGGAATGCTGCTGTCGATCAGGCTCAGCAGGCTTGATCCGCGTGGCGTCAGAATGAAATTGCTGCCGGTACTGCCCATATGATCAGGGCGCGGTTCGATAAATCCACGATCAAGCAACAAGCCTTCATATTCGCAGGCCACCGTTTTCAGGTGATCCAGATTCTCGATCGGCTCGCCTGCACTGGCTTTCTGCGCCGCATAGTCCTCGGCATATTTTCGCGGCGCGAAACTTTCGCCTGCACTGTTCTGCACTTCATGCAGCAAGCGTTCAATCAAATCCCAGTTATAAGTCGTCATCCTGATTCAACCTCCGGTGCGCGTGATTTGGGGCGCTGTCATAGGTTGTGACCCGGACGCATCGCAGCCGTTCAGCGGCATTTTCCGCAGCGACCGACCGGCGGTCTGTCGAATTGATCGAGGGTTAAACGACTAGTCTGACAAAGACGGTTTCAACCCCCGCAGGAGAAATCATCATGAACGTCGAGAATCATCCGGTGGTATCGCGCGAAGAATGGCTCGCTGCGCGCAAACAGCATCTGGCCGACGAAAAGGCCTTCACCCGTGAGCGCGACCGCTTGAGCGCCAAACGCCGCGCATTGCCCTGGGTCAAAGTCGACAAGGACTACCGCTTCCACGGCCCGCACGGCGAGCTGAAACTGGCCGACCTGTTCGGCCAACACAGTCAATTGATCGTTTACCACTTCATGTTCGCCAAGGACTGGGAAGAAGGGTGTCAGGGCTGCTCGTTCCTGTCCGACCACATCGACGGCGCCAATCTGCACCTGGCGCATCACGACATCGCAATGGTCGCGGTCTCCCACGCCCCGTTTGAACAGTTCCAGGCCTTCAAGCGGCGTATGGGCTGGAAATTCGACTGGGTGTCGTCAGACGGTTCCGATTTCAACTACGACTCTGGTGTTTGCGCCCGCGCTGAAGATGTTGCTGCAGGTAAGGCTACGTACAACTACGAAAAGACTGACAGTGCCGAGGAAGAAATGCCCGGCCTGAGCGTGTTTTATCGTGATGCAAAGGGCGACATTTTCCACACCTACTCAACTTATGCCCGCGGTCTGGACATGCTGGTCGGCGCCTACAACTACCTTGACCTCACGCCCAAGGGCAGGAATGAGGACGAGATCATGGAGTGGGTGCGGCATCATGATCGGTATGAAAATGAAAAAGCCTCGAGTTGCTGCCACCAGAGATAATCAGCAAATCAAAGGAAAGGCAGCGGCCGGCAATACCGCCCGCTGCATCCTGGATGCCTGGAATACGCATCATCGTTTAGTAGTCGAATTTCGTTTTGACTTGTTCGCCTTCGCGATAAGACAGAACAAAGGATATCCATGGCTCGCCGCGAGCAACCGCATTCGCGTGTAATTTTTCTACAAGCGCATAGATTTTCGAATGGTTGAAATCAGTCTCAGCGTCCCAGATTTCTGAACCATTTTTTTCAACGGCGAGGTCTTCCTCCATATAGTTACCACCCCACTCAACGCTGTATCGAAAGGCGTCATAACCGTGAACAATTCCGCCTTCAACCAGCTGAAAAATTGCTTTGACGATTTCAAAGTCTTCAGTAATCACTCTATTTCCTGCGGAAAGGGTCTTTCATTATTCGGGACACGACAGACCGAACTTTCAATGGAGAACCGGAAGTAAACCCACTCTGCCCGTCGTATGCTTACCACGCTCATTCGCCGCGTTGATCTGATCTGCATACGCCGACACGTCGAGCCCGAGACTGATCATTGATCTGATCGATTCCAATGCGGCGTAAATTACACTGCCATTACGTGAAGTCACCTTAAGCAATAAGGCCAGTGCTCTTTTATCCGGGGAATCCCCCAACATTTCACACACCCGTAACACCCAAAAATCGCTCCTGCTGTCTACAACCGAGAAGAGTTCCAGCCAATCAGTATCAGAGAAGCGATCCAGCATCTCGGAGGCGCTGACAATGGCGACGTCAGACCAATAGTCCCTTGGATGCTCCTCATCAGCAAATAAATCTATCAACTTATCAAACTTAATAAACATCGTTGCTGTACTCAATGACTGCAGAAGCATCCCCCGCCCTCTCTGAAGAAAGAAGCGTAAAACGGGGGACAGACTACGTTTTCGCAGTACTTTCTAAACGTGGTCTGTCCCCATTTACGTTGAATTTTGCGCCACCTCCGCGACGTGGGGAGGCCGGCCAGATGATTCTCAGATTTATTATAAATCCGTCCCCTTTTCAGTAGGCTTGTGGGGATCTCTCAGAATCCATCCTCTTTTCCTACCTTTTTCTGAAAAAATGTAATTCACACCTCTAAACAAATAAGATCAAGGGCAACCTTCAACTTCCTTCGCGCCCTTTTCGATAATTTCTTATCATTATAACTTTCAATCGACCGCACTTCGACCAAAGGGCCACCCGGCATTGTTTTGGCTGAACGCGGAACTTCAATAATTGCTACCCGACCGACATCAATAAGCACCCAATAAATATCCTCAGCCTGTTCGGGAACCCAGTCCAAGATGAACGCAACATTAACTTCTGGAAACTTCTCCTGCATTATCCTCAACAGTGCAGAGTTTTCCTCCCCGGAAAACAGTGCCTCCTTGGACCCTAGCAGCTCCCTTTTAATTTCCTCATCAAAAATCATTCAAGCACTCCCGGAAACGCTGTAACCAAGTTCCCAAATTTGTCGGTCATTACGGTCATTATAGATGTGCTTTTACCATCATTGAATTTATCTGTCCCAATCTCTCTACCAACATTGACTTCTCGTACATATCGGTCGCCCTGCTTACTTTCAACAATTCTCGTAATAGGCGTATTTATTACTGTTTTGCTCTGTAGAAGCGTACGAATCTCCTTTTCGCTGATAGAGAATTGGCTAGCATTCGACTTACCTGAAAGGTGGCGAGAAATCAAATGATCCATGCCGGAATTTTTCAGGTTGACGCGTGATTTCACTCGACCCGGAATGACAGGTAATGATGGCCCTTTATCGATTTCTACTCGCGGCTTACTGGGTCCTGGGCTGCCACTTACACCCAGAATTCTTCCACCAGTCTTGATGCCAAAGCCTGTGACCCCATCCAAAACAGCACCAAGGAGGAACTTGGTGGCCATCACATAGGGATCTCCCTTCAGCGCAGAGTCAGGATTCGTCTTATCACTCTGGTGAAGGTACTTCATGTATTCCAGTTCGCGACCGGTCACGGCGGCCGCCAACTTGATAGCCGCGGTCTCCATAGCCTCATCGTATTGCTCTTTGACCAAGCCTTTAAGCGCGCTCGCCGTAACACTCACGACTAGCTTGAACGGGCCCATCAAAGCCTGCATCGATAGTGAGATGGCCATAAGCTGTTCTGGGGGAATCTTGCCCGCTAGTGTCAACGCCGTTACAACCGGGGCAAGTAGTGCCTCACCCGCATTTCGAGGAAGGTTACTGATGCCCGTTTCACCGATTTCAAGAACCTCTCCCAGCCTCCAGTTATCCTGTTGATTTACCTTGCACGTTTTGTTTTCGATGCAGTCTTTCAACTTGCCATCGTAGGCTGCGGCTTGAGCCTCAAAATCGACTAGAGCCTGAACAATTTTAGGATCAAGGGTTTCCAGTAACTCTGGGTCAAGTCCGGCACGAACCAGGTTCTTGGTTATCGTGAGCGCGCGCTTCTCTCCAAACTTCTCAATGAAATTTTTCGAAACATCATCGGCATTTACGTGCTGTGCCTGAATATCATTCCAGACATTATCTATGGAGCCCAAAATCAGGGCTATCTGAGCTGCTTGATCCTTTTGATTCTTGGTAAAGTCAGTAACGCTCTTTTCCCACTTATCGAGCGTTGCAACAGGGTGTCTTACTGCATCAATTGAACTACTGCTGACATACAGATCCGTACGATGCTCTTCATCCTTGGTGACCTCGTAAGCCTTATTCACATCCCGATTCAGCCCGGCCGTGGAATCCTGTCCGGTGACCTTGTCGTTGCGTACGATGATCTGGCCCGCGCCGACGGTGGCATTGAGGGTTTGCTCACGATCTTTGTCGTATTTGTAGCCTTCCACCGCCCAGCTTTTCTTGGCGTCCCCCTCCATGCCCTTGTTGGGCTTATCGGCTTGGGCGTCACCGCCCGGGCTATAACTGCCGCTGACATTGAGGTAGTAACCGTGCTCGTTGTCCTTGCCGGTGATGTTGCGATAGCCGAGGGTTCCGGTGTCGAGCTTCAGGTTGCCGTTATCAGCCGTGATGACCGCACCGTCCAACTGGGTGTGGTCCTGTGTGCGGATGTCGACATTGCTCTTGCCATTGATGACCGTCTGGTTTTCGACCCAATTGGTTTTACCGGTGGTTTTGCCATAGCCAACGGAACCGCTCGCTCCATAGAAAGAGCCGGTAATACTCAAGTCGAGTTCTTTTCCGCTGACCTTGCCGGTGTTCGGGACCGACGTTACGGTGAGGTTTCGACCGACATCGCCGATGACTTCATCACCACGCAGCGTGGCGCCCGCAATGTTGGTGTCACCCTTGCTCTCGAAACTCAACTTGTTGCCGGCATACAGATAGGCTTCCTGCTGCTTGACACCCTCACGGTTGAGGTCACCGATCCCCACATTCGCCGAGCCATAGATGCCGAAACCTTGCTGGCCAAAGATGATGCCGCCCTCGGCCCCCCAACTGCGTCGATCATTCGAGCTGCTGTAGGCATTCTGTGAAGACAGAATGTTCAGGTCGTTACCGGCCTTGAGCTTGATGTCACGCTCTGCGGTGACCTGGGTACCCACCAGTGTCAGATCGTTTTTTGCATCCAGATTGATGCTGCCGCCAGCATTCAACTGAGCGGTCGTCGAATTCCCCTGCGCGGACTCGCCTACGTTACCGGCGTTGCTGACCCCTACACCGAGTTTGAAGCCGCCGGTGGTGCCGCCTTTCACGCCACCTTTGCTTTGGGTCGAATGATCCTCGGTGTTCTCGGAACCGTGAGCCACATCGAACCGGATGTCTTTGCCCTTGACGTTGATGTCGCGACCGGCATTGAACTGGCTGCCACTCACATTGACGTTGTTCCCTGCATCAACGGTAATGTCGCCTCCCGCCGACAATGTCGACGGACGTTGAGTCACCGAAGTCTGCGTGCTGCTGGAACTGACGCTAGAAGCACCGGCATGTCCGTCAAACTTCGGCCCGCTGAAGAATTGATCCAGGGTGTCGACCGACTTCAGCACGCTGGAGCCCTTGCTGACCCCGTCCTCACCCTTGCCCGTGCCTTTGAGGCCGTCAATGGTATTGCCGATGTTGTAGGCAACCGTCGTGGTCGTCCCGTTGCGTTTCACGCTGTCACGAATGGTGACTTCGCTGGCTTCTTCCTTGGCATCGATATTGATGTCGCGGTCGGCCTTGAGCCGGATGTTGTTTCCCGCCGTAAAATCGGAGCCTTGCTGGTTGATGTCACGACCGGCATTTACATTGAGGTTCATCCCGGCATCGATGGAGCTACCGGCAGCGGTGTAGCCACTGCTGTCGACACCGTGTTTGATCGTCTCGTTACCGACAAACGTAGTGAATCCATTGTTGTCGATGGTCTGTTTGATGCCGTAGCTCTTATCGGTTTTCCACTCATTGCTGCGTTGTTTATCGATCGACGCGACAACGTTGACATCGCGTCCGGCGTCAAGCGAAGCGTTGTTATCGGCACTGATGCCGCTGCCGATGATGTTGATGTCACGGGCTGCGTCGAGAATTGCATCGTGACCGGCATTGACCTGACTACCGACACTGTTGGAGCTGATGACCTCGCGCCCGTTTTTGTGCGATGCATTGAGGGTGATGTCAGCTCCTGCACCCGGCGTACCCGCGAATAGACCGATGGTGTCCTTGAGCGACAGGCCCAGTTTTTTCTTGTACTCCTCGGCTCGGCTGTAGGCCTGATCGTCGGCTGACGACAGGGTGATGTCGCCTTCCTTGTCCACCAGCCCCGCGTGCAGCTCGGCATCGTTATCGGCATTGATCTGGCTGGCGTTCAGACGCACGTCGCGTCCAGCCAGCACCACGGCGTCGTGGCCAGCATTGAGTTCGCTGCCAATCTGGGTGACGGTGGTCTGCAGCTGGCTCTTTCCGCTGCTGGACATGCCGAACAGACCGGTCTTGGTTTTCTTACTGTAGTTGCCCGCCTCTTCAGTGGCAGAAAGCACGGACACGTCTTTAGTCGCCCCCACTACCAGATCATTGCCAGCTTTCAATTGGCTGCCAATGATGGTTACGTTGCGTCCACCATCGAGAGTGACAGCGCCATCGTTGTCCTTCGAGGTGTTGACGGTCAGGTCGTGGCCCGCCTCGATCACCGAAGCGACGTTCTCGCTTTCATAGCTTTGGCGCTCGGTCGTCTTGCTGCGCCCGAACGAGCCGTTTTTCTTCTTGTAGTAATAGGACGAACTCTCGTCCTTTGCGGAGGCAACAGTAATGTCCTGCACCGCATCGAGGCTGACATCTTCCGTAGCCTTGATCCGACTGGCGATGATGCCCAGATCGTTACCCGCGTTCAGCGCGATATCGCGTCCGGCGTTCAGTAAGGATGCTTGTTGAGTGATGCTGTGGGTTTCGTTCGCGCGCTTCTTGCTGCGCGATACGTAGTCACTCTCGTCGGCGGCCGAAGTGATGACAATGTCATGGCCTGCGGTTGCAGCGAGATCCCGCTTGGCATCCAGCCGACTGGCCACAACCGCCACATCCCGATCGGCACTGATCGACAGATCGCGCCCTGATGTCACTTCAGCCCCATGCTGGGTAATTGTCTGATCGAGGTAGCTGCCGCCCCGCGCATTGGTGCTGCGATCCTGCACTGAAGTGATGTTCACATCGCGATCGGCATCGAGAGTCATGTCCCCACCGCTTTTCAGCACGCCGCCGATGTTGTTGATGTCTTTGCCGGACTTGACCGTAAGATCATTGGCCGCTTCGATTCGCGCGGCGTTGTCCAGGTAGTCGCGGTGGAACACGTTGCCACCGCGATTGACATCGACACTGGTCACGTCACGCTGGTTGATCACGCTGCCGTTGGTGGCTGTGAGGCTGACGTCCTTGCCGGAAATGATGCCGCCGGATTTGTTGATGATGTCGTTGCCGGCCTTGAGTGTCAGGCGCTCGCCCGCTTCGATCAGACCGGTGTTGGTAAGGTTGTTACCGGCTTCGGCCGACAGGTTGTTGGAGGCTCGCAGCGTACCGGCGTTATTCAGGTCGCCACCGGCGATCAGGGTCACGTCACCGCCCTGGATCAATGCACCGTTAGGCGCCAGGCGGTTGTTGGCCTGGGCCAGGTACAACACCGGCACCAGCACTTTCTCACCGTTCACTTCGTGCTCTTCGAGCCAGACGATGTCGTGGGTCAGTGCCGCCACTTGTTGCGCGGTCAGGGTGACGCCCACCGACAGGTTGAGCTGATCCTTGCTGGCGATGGCGTTGTTCATCAGGTACTTGAACATGCCTTCGTCGGAGGTCTGTCCGTCGATGAAGCGCTGGCCGGTGCGGGCCACCACGGCCTGCTGCACCATGCGTTGTTCAAACAGTCCGTCGCCCAGGCGCTTGGCGCTGGTGTCGGGGTCGTAGCCGAGCTTGCCCAACAGATAGTCCGAGCTCATGAACTGCTTGAGGTTGGTCAGCGCCGGGTTGGTTTCGATCAGATATTTGTGCGGGTTGGAGCGCACGCTGGTATCGGGTAGGGCCTGCACGCGTGGAACGTCGAAAGAAACGTTGCCACGAGGGGGCATCAGCACACCAACCGGCCCGTCACCGGCAGCGGCATTGACGTTGATGACAGCCGTCTTGTCGTTGAGATTCAGCGAAGGACGGCTGGCCAATGCCAGCTCACGATTCTTCACCGAGACTGGATCGTTTTTATCGAACTGGAGGTCTGTTGCATGCCTGACCGGCATGCCGCCCGCATGTGTCGAGGGTGCGGCCGTGATGGAGCCGATCGTCCAGTCCTTGCCGGCTACGAGCGTTTGCTCGCTGCCGTCCTTGCGGCTGAGGCGGAACAGACCGTTGTCGCCGGTCGGCAGGGTGAAGCCCGGCAAGGCCAGTGGGTTGACCTGTTGTTGGGCGAGGTCTGGAGGAAGCTGGGCGTTGATACGGATGACTGTCGGGGTGACTTGACCCGCCAGTTGCGTGGAGCCCAGGCGAGACGCTCCGCCGGCAGCGGCGTTACCGTTGCGAACGACGCCGTTGTCCAGTTTGTTGGTCGCGTTGATATAGACGGTGCCGCCGGCCTGAACGACTGCGTTGGCATTGGCCGTCGGGCTGCTTTCAATAGTGGTGACTTTGGAGAACGCTGCGTTCTTGACCGCAGCCGGCGCCTCCGTGCGCACGCCGCTGTCGTAGCTCGGTGCAGGGAAAGGCAATTTCCCGTCGTAGTCTAGAAGGATCGACCCAAACAGGAAGAAGTTGGCGGCCTCGCTACCGGTATGACGCCCGCCGACCGTAGTCAACGTTTCGACGTTGTTCATGTCCCAAGTGTGGAGGTTCGGGATCATTTTGATTTTGCCGTCCGAGACCCCCATTTTTCCTGAGTCATAGTCCGGATCATTGGCAGCGTTATAGGCGAGTACGTCCCTCCAGAAAAACACGTCATGCCGACCTGGCGCGGCGAACCAGCGACTGACGGTGTAGTCCCCGACAGTCGCTCCCTGGTTCGTGAAGTTCTGCACGTTGATTGTCATGTCACGCCCGGCGCTTACGACAGAGGCGTTATTGATGAACTCCCGACCATTCCCAGTAAGGTTTCGCCCGGCCGTCAGCGTGCCGGAAGCCGAATCCTGAACAATGGTTGAGTGGTATTTTTCAATCCACACCATGTGGCTCGGCAGGCGAGTCTCGTAAAAAATGTTGGAGAACGAAGTACAGGTTTCGCACCGAACACCAATCGCCCCGGAGATCAGCCCGCCCCCGGCAGCCACTTCAAACACATCCTTGCGATTCTCGATGTGATCCGCCGCCAGACTCAGATCACCCACGCTTTCAATGGTCGCTGAAACGTTGTTGATCGACGAACTCCAGCCGTTGCTGTCGTCCCGGGCAATGCTGATGTTGCCGATGCCATAGATGTCGGCGTAGCGGTTGGTCAGCGTGCCGACGCGCAAGGCCATGTCGCCGCCACTGAAAATCAGCCCGTTCTGGTTAAGCAGTGAATCGGTGTTGACGCGCAGATAGCCGGCGCTGCCCAGCGTCCCGTTGTTGGTCAGCGCTGCGGCATTGACGGTCAGGCTGTCTGCCGACGTCAGTCGGCCCAGGTTGGTCAGGTTGCCGCGACTGGTGATCGTGGCGGTCGTCGCACCGGTGATGCTGGCCGCGCTGCTCAGTTCGATTCCGGACGCGGTGAGGCCAAGATTGCCTACACTGCTGAGCCGACCGTTGCCGCCATAAGTGCCGCTCAACTGGATATCGAAATTGCCACTGCTGGCAATCAATCCGTCATTGTTCCAACTGCCGCCACGTCCAATCAACTGATTGGAAGCAAGCAACTGGCCGCTCGCAGTCTGCACAAAATTGCCGACATTGACGGTCAACCGCCCAGCCTGAATCACACTGCTGTTGGTCCAGCTGTCCGCGTTCAGCGTCAGGCCGCCAAGGGTCACCAGCGAGCCGCCGGCGTTCATGACGTTGGCGGTCGAGATGCCGAATTCGCCGACGCCGACATGGGTGATCGAGCCGCCGGCATTGAGCAGGCTCGGCGTGGCGAGATTGAAGTCGTTGTTGGCGGTTTCCACCAGACCGTTGCGGTTATCGAATTGGCTGCCGATCTGGAAATCGGTTTTGCCGCCAGCGCCCAGCGCGCGCAGTTTGCCGCCCTGGTTATCGAGGTTGGCAGCACGAATCGCTAGTGTGCCGGCGCTTTCGATCAGGCCGCTGCGGTTGCTGAGGTTGCCGTTGACGCCCAGGTCGATGCCATTGCCGCTGATCTGGCCGGCGTTGTTGCTCATCGAGCCGGCGGTGGCTTTCACCTGCCCCCGGGCGTAGATCCCGCCGCCGCTGTTGTCGAGCGTGCCGACACCGGCATCGAGCAGGATGTCACCGCTGTTGGCGGCGATACGCCCGCCGTCGCTGTAGATACCACCGAGTGCGCGCAGGTCGAGGCGGCTGCCTTCGATCTTGCCGCCCTGGCCGTTGCGCAACACACCGGTCAGGCGGGTCTGCAGCAAACCCTTGAGGCTCGACAGCACACCGCCACGGCTGTCGAGGCTGGCGGCGGTGAGGGTCAGGTCGCCGTTCTGGGCGATGATCTTGCCGCCCTGGTTGTCGATGGCGCCGCTGCCCGCATTCACGGTCAGTGCTGTCATGCTTTGCACAGCGCCCTTGGCGTTGTTCAGCGCCGCAGCGGTGAGGTTCACCCCGGCATCGCGGCTGGAGATCAGGCCATCGGTGTCGTTGTGCAGAGTGCCGCCAGCGGTGAGATCCAGTTGGCTGTTGGCCGACACGGTGCCGCTTTGGCTGTTGTTCAGATCACCGCTGGTGACCAGGTTCAGCAAGGTCTGGCTGATCAGTTGCCCGCCGCGGTTGTCGACACTGGCGGAACGCTTGATCAGCAGTGGGCCGCTGCTGCCCAGCGCACCATTGACGTTGGTCAGGGCACCGAGCAGGTCGAGGCTGACGCTGTCATCGCCAACGAGGCTGCCATTGCTGTTGTTCAGGTGCGTGCCGGTGAAGGTCAGGGCTTTTTTCGCAGTGACTCTGCCGCCGCTGTTGTCCAGCGATGCGGCGCGGACGTCCAGCGCGTCACCGCTCTCGATCAAGCCGCCGGAAGCATTGCTGAGCGTGCCGCCAGTCAGGGCCAGCGTCTGTTTGCCGCCACTGCTGACCGTGCCGTTGCTGTTATCGAGGCTGGCCGCTTTGATACTCACTTCGCCCTTCGCGCCCACGCCACCTTTGCTGTGGTTGGTGAGCGCACCACTGAGGTCGATGCTGGTGTTGCCGAGCAGACTGGAAACACTGCCTTGCTGACTGTTGTCGAGGGTGCCGCCGGTGACGCTCACGCCGTTCCAGCCGGAGACCAGACCACCCTGGTTTTTCAGCTCGGCAGCGGTCAGAGTCAGTTGATCGTTGCTGATCAGGTTGCCGCCACGGTTGTCCAGGCTGTTGCCTTTCAAACTGAAGCTGTTGACGCTGGAAATCTCGCCCTTCTGGTTATTCAGATTGCGCAGCGTATCGATGCTCAACACGCCTTTGCTGTTGATCACGCCGTTCTGGTTATTGAGGTCACGCAGGTGGGCGATGCTTAGCAAACCCTTGCTGCTGATCAGGCCGTCCTGGTTATTCAGATCCTGTGCGGTGGCGCCCAGATCGATCGCCACGCCCGCAACACCCACCAGCGTGCCGCCCTGATTATTCAGGCCGGTGCTGTTGAGGGTCAGTTGTTGCGCGGCCTTGATGCTGCCCTTGTTCTGGTTGTTCAGCAGGCCATCGACCTTGACGTCGATATCGCTGTCACTGAGCAAAACACCTTCGCCGCTGTTATCCAGACTCGCCGCGCGAACCTGCAGCGCCGCCGCCGCGATCTTGCCTTTGATCGAGGTCAGCGCGTTGTCGATCTGCAGGGTGAGTTTCTGATTGCTCAGCAGTTGGCCGCCGCTGTTATCCAATGACTTGGCGAGCAGTTCGAAAGCCTGCTCGCTGGAAATCTCGCCGCCACGGTTGTTTACGTCAGCCAGATTCTTCAACAACAACTGACCCGGTGCACTGATGACGCCGCCCTGGTTGTTCAACGCGCCGCCGTTCAGATCGACGCTGACATCAGCATTGCTGCTGAACAGCCTGCCGCCCTGTTGATCGAGACCACGAACATTGGCCACCAGCGAATTGGCCGCGCCGAGACTGCCGGCGGTGTTGGTCACCTGGCCGGCCGCGATGTGCAATTGATCGGCGGAGTAAATGCTGGCCTGGCTGTTGTTGAGGTCGCCGGTGGTGATGCTCAGTTTGCCTTTGCCACTGATCGCGCCTTTTTGCTGATTATCCAGCGCGCTGCTGTTGAGCGTGAGGTCGCTGTCGGTCAGCAGTTTGCCGCCCTGGTTACTGACAGCGCCACGGGTGTCGATGGTCAGCGCTTTAGCGCTGGAGACCGTGCCGGCCTTGTTGTCGAGGCTGTCGGCGTTGATCGCCAGAGCCCCTTCACCGACGACACTGCCCTGCCCGTTGTTCAGCCCCGCAGAGAGGTTGATTGCGATATCTTTCTGGCTGGTCAGACGTCCGCTGTTTTCCAGGGTCTTGCCCGTCAGGGTCAAGCCGCTGTCACCGGACAGCAGCCCCTTGTTGCGGTTGATGACGTCATTAACCGTCAGCGCCAGATTGCCGCCGGCGAGCATGTAACCGCTGTCGCTGTTGTCGAGCCAGGCGCCGATCAGGCTCACATCGGCCTTGCTCGACAGTTCGCCGCTGCGGTTGTCGATACGGTCAACGGTGAGGTTCAGCGCTTTTGTCGCGCCCACCAGACCTTCCTGGCGATTATCCAGAGACGCGGCTTTGAGCGTCAGGCCGTTGTCGGCAATGACCACGCCGTCCTGGTTATCGAACAGACCGGTGACGCTCAAATCAACGTCGCCGCGACCACGGATTTCGCCATGGGTATTGTCCAGGCTGGCGCTGCGCGCTTCGATGCCTGCTGAGGCGATCACGCCTTTGATGTTGCTCAGGGCACGCTCAACAATCAGCGTGAGCTTTTCGTTGCTCAGCAGTTTGCCGCCATCGTTGTTCAGGCTTTGCGCGTTGACGCTCCAGGCTTTCGCGCCGGAAATCTCACCAGCGCTGTTGTTCACCTCATTGAGGTTCTTGAACAGCAATTGACCCGGCGCATGAATGTTACCGCGCTGGTTGTCGAGCAGACCGTTGTGCATGTCAACGGTCAGATCGGCGTTGCTGAACAGCTCGCCGCCGTCCTGCTCCAGCGAAGTGACCGATACGTCCAGGTTCTGCTGACTGCCGATGGTCCCGCCCGAGTTATCCAGGTGGGTGGCGGTGAGCAATAGCGTGCCATCGGTGGCGAGACTGCCGCCGCGCAGGTTCTTGAATTCGCCAGTGGTCAGCGTCGAATCGGCCTTGGCGCTGATGATGCCGGTGTCGCTGTTGTCGAGGCTGCCACTGGTAAATGTCAGGCCCTTTTGCGAGGCGAGCAAACCGCCCTGGTTCAATACAGCGCCGCCGCTGGTGAGCGCCATCGATTCGATACTCGACAGTTTGCCCAGACGATTGTCGAGACTGCCGAGGTTGAGGGTCATCTGCCCTTCACTGCTGATCAGGCCTTGCTGGTTATCCACGGCCTCGCCGAAGGTCAGCCCCAGTGTTTTCTGGCTGACGATCCGCCCGGCGACGTTGCTCAAACCGATGCCGCTCAGCGTGCTCGCGCCCTTGCTGAAAATCAGGCCGTTGCTGGCGTTGATGATCTGCGCGACTTTCGCCTCCAGCGTGGTGTCGGACAACACCTTGCCGCCCTCGCTGTTGTCCAGGCGCGACCCGTTGATGTGCAGGTCCTGCTGGCTGGAGAGCGAGCCGCCGCGGTTGTCGATCTGGTCGACGTTGACCGTCAGGGTCTTGAGCGAGCCGACGAGACCGTCCTGATGGTTCTGCAGCGTCTTGCCGGTCAGCAACAGGTTGCCTTCGGCAACCAGTTCACCGCCCTGCTGGTTCAGGCTGTCGATGTTGGCGTCGACATCGCCCTTGCCGGAAATCCGTCCGCCATCGTTGGTGACATTGTTGGCCTTGAGGCTCAGCAAACCGGTCGAGGTGAGCAGACCGCCATTGCGGTTGTCCAGCGTGTTGCCCTCGAACGTCAGTGTGGTCTTGCTTTCAACGCGGCCCTTGTCGCCGTTATCCAGTTCACCGATCAACAGTTTCGCCGCCTGATCAGCGCGAATCGTGCCACTGCGGTTGTCCGTATTGGCGCTGGTAACCGTCAGGGTGTTGAGGCTGGAAATCTTGCCGACGCGGTTATCCAGGCGCGTGGCTTGCAGGTCCATCGCTGCGTTGGCCTGGATCAGGCCTTTGTTCTGGTTGTCCAGGCGATCGCTGATGCGCGTGGTCAGCGTGCCTTCACTGGTCAACTGGCCTTGCTGGCTATTGTCGAATTGCTGTGCGCGCAGGGTCAGCGCTTGTCTGGCGCCGATCCGGCCGCCGTTGCTGTTGTTGATCGCACTGAGGGCGGTGATGTCGAGCAACTGCCCGGCGGTCATCACGCCGGCGACGTTATCCAGCGAAGTGACCGTCAGCACTGCGTCGGTCTGGCCGCTGAGTTCGCCATTGCGGTTGATCAATTGACCGATGTTGCCGGTCAGTCTGGTCTGGCTGTTGATCACGCCTTTGTTGTTCAGCACTTGAGCGGCATTCAGGTTCATCGTGCCGCCGCTCAGTACGCGCCCGCTATTGCGGTTGTCCAGGGTGCCCGCCGTGATCGCCGTGGTTTGTCCGCTGAGGGTGCCGCCCTGGTTGCTCAGGGTTTGCGCAGTGCTGACTGTCAGATTGCGGCCGGCGATGAGGCTTTTGCCAGTGTTGTCGAGGTTTTGCGCACTCAGGCTCAGATCACCGTTGGCGTTACGGCTGCCGTCGG
This sequence comes from Pseudomonas sp. S150, assembly GCF_004526365.1. Taxonomy (NCBI): domain Bacteria; kingdom Pseudomonadati; phylum Pseudomonadota; class Gammaproteobacteria; order Pseudomonadales; family Pseudomonadaceae; genus Pseudomonas; species Pseudomonas sp. S150. The sequence continues at coordinate 2,178,114 of NZ_CP038207.1, read as the reverse complement.
CGTTGACCCCGGCCTCGATGACTCCGGCGTTGGTCAGCTGACCGCTGGCACTGAGGTTGATACTGTCGCGGGCAGCCAGGGTCTGGCGGTTGGTCAGATTGCCTTGGGTCTGCACGTTCAATGTCGTGCCGGCATAGACTGGGCCGCGCGCATCAAGGCTGGCCGCCTTGACGTTGACCGCGCCAGTGGCCGAGGTATCAACCAGGCTCAATTGACCATTGGCATCAAGCTGAATATCGCCACCGCTGGCGATCAGTTTACCGTCGAGCTTCACGCCGACCCCGGCCTCGGTGCCGACCAGTTTGATCGCCCCGGCATACATCCCGCCCAGCGCCGAGGAGTCAATCGCCAGTTGCGGTTTGGCGCTGCCGTCATCGGCGCGGGCCGTGACGTTCAAGGTCTGTGCGTTAACGTCGTTGCGCCCGGCAACGATGGTCAGGTTCTGCGCCTGGATTTCGGCATTGATCTTCGCGCTACGGGTGATGATTTCGAAGCGGTCGACGTTGGTCGCGTTAAGCCCGGCGCCTTCAATGGCCACAGAACCCTGATCAACCTGAAAACGATCCAGCCGCCCCGCGCCATCCAGCACCGGTTTGCCGGTGGTCAGCGTCACGCGCGGCGCGTTGATGAAGCCGCAACCATTACAGGTGATGCCATACGGGTTGGCGACAATCACTCGCGCCGACTGCCCCGCCACTTCGGTGTAACCGCGCAACTGGCTTGGGTTGCCGCTGATGACTTCGTTGAGAATGGCTTGCGCCGAGCCGCTGTTTTTCAGGTTCGGGTTGCCGATGATGTGCCCGGCCAACTGGGTGTTCGAGGTTTGCGTCGAGCTGTTGTTGAGGATGACGCCCTGCGCGCCGACGTTGTAATCGTGGAACTGGTTATGCGACAGCCCGCTGCCGTTGGGCGTGGCGATGTTGATGATCGGCACGCCATTGCCGGCCCGATCCAGCCCGGTATTCGGGTTGGCCACGACAATGCCGTCGGCCTGCGCCCACATCGGTTGCCAGAACATGACGTTCGCCAGCAGGAACGCCAGCCCGCGCTTGGGCATGCCCAGAAACGACTCACGGGTTTTCACGTCAGCAGAAGGCTGACCAGCGAGGAAGGCGTATTGGCGAACGTCCATGTTTGAGCTCTCGTTGCGACAGGCGAGTGAGTTCTGGGTAATCAACAGGCAAAGCGATCCCCGCCTGGCCAAAACACGGGGCCAAGTGAGAGAACAAGCAAAAAGGGGGGATAAATGCGCGCCTCGGTCAGAACGTCCAAAGCGTGGCAAAAACGATCGCAGAACCGCTGGCGAATAGTTTGTTCGATCCCTCGAAATCACAATTTGATATCAATTTGATGGCGCGATGGTAGATTGCCATCATTCTGGCGTCAATAAGTCGTACAGCGTCTTTTACAACAACCGCTCTAACCCGTGGCTTTCCTCAAGAGGTCTGCTTTTCAGGGGAAGATCGCGACCGTTCGGTCACTCTAAATGGACTGGTAAAAACACTGGAACTGAACTTTTCACCGCCCGAAACCCTCCACCGATCAACCCGCCCTACCCGGAACGGAGGCCTGCCCCCATGAAAACCCTGCTCAAGCTCACCCTCGCCGCCACCCTAGCCTGCGCCCTGCCGGTCTGGGCCTGCACACCAGAAGAGGCCACCGCCAAACGCGAACAACTGGCCAAGGAAGTGGCCAAGCTCACCGAACAGAATCCGGCCAAGGCCAAGGAAATCAATGCCGAGTTGCAGAAGATGGACTTGGGCACGGCCAGCGCCGATCTGCCGGACAAGTGCCAGTTGATTGATCAGCGCTTGAAGGAACTGGACTCGGCTGAGAAAAAAGCCGACAGCTAAAAGCAAGATCAAAAGATCGCAGCCTGCGGCAGCTCCTACACCAGACCCTTTAGGAGCTGCCGCAGGCTGCGATCTTTTGATCTTAAAAATGCACTTGTGCATTTATTTTCTTGCACAAACGCATATCCTGACTAAGGTTACATCGAGCAAGGAGATCGGCACCGTTCATCGCAGATGAAAACCGTTACCCACCGATCGCTCGGCAATACCGCAACACAATCACAAGCTGGACGCTTGTTTTCATTCATGGAGGACTGAAAAAATGTTAACCACTCAAGCAATATCGTTCACCGGCGAGAGCCTGCCAAGATGCCTTGTTGGCCACCTGATCGACCCGCAACTGGTCGAGGTTGAAGCCACTGCGCAAACGGCGGCACTGGCCGCTGCCAACCTTAACTTCACGATGCAGAAACAGACTCAGACCAACTGGTGCTGGGCCGCCGTTTCCGCTTCGGTCGGCAACTACTACGGCACCGGGTCATGGACTCAGTGCGGCGTCGCCAGCACTCAGCTCGACCGCAATTGCTGCAATCAGCCGGGGCCGTGCAACGTCTACGGCTATCTGGATTCGGCCCTGCAGACCACCCGCAGCTATAACGGGATGAATCAGGGTTCGCTGCAGATGTCGGCCATTCAGAACCAGATCAACATGGGCCGCCCGGTCGGCCTGCGTTGTGCCTGGTATGGTGGCGGTGCGCACTTCCTGGCGATCTACGGCACCAACGGCAACTACGTGCTGATCGCCGACTCGATCTACGGTTACTCGACCCGAGCGCTGAATTCATTCCCCGGTTCGTACAACGGCGGCGGCAACTGGACTCACACTTACTTCACCGCGAAAAACTAGGAGGGCGACATCATGCAACTGACTTATCCAAAGGCGCCTTCCAACGGCGTACAGACTTTGCGTCCGGTGCTGCAAGCCGCGCTGCAAAACCAGGGCTTCGGCATCAACCGCCAGTTCGCCAACGCGACACCGGCCAAAGTCAGCCTCAGCGAAGCCTATCGCGGCTACTCGCTGACACTCGACGACCTGAGCCAAGGCAAGGGTCTGAAAGACGCACGTATCGGCGACTGGCATTACCTGGTGTTTGCCGACGGCGTAAGCATTGCCGATGCGCAACTGGCCGAGGTGCGTGGCCATGTCGAGTTCGCTTCGCTGAACCACGGCACCCGGGCCGCCGACACCGTGGGCGCGTTGAAACTGGCGGAACAGGCGCCGCAATTGCAGGGCAAGAGCGTTGAACTGCGGGTGCTGTTTGTCTCGGCACTGCACGTCGTGGCGATCTGGCTGCACGCTGACGGTGAAGATGTACTGATCCCGATCGAGCCAACGCCGAAAGAGCTCGGGAACTCGCAGCTGTACAGCGAAGCCGCGTTGCTCGCGCAGCTCAAACCGGCGGCAGATCGCGCAAAACAGCGCTTTGACGCAGACACCAGCGGACAGTTGGGGAGCTGACAAACCCTGCGCATAAAAAAACCCGGACACTGTCCGGGTTTTTTATTGCCTGCGAAAACGCCTTACTCAGCCGCTGGCTCGGCCGGCTTGCGGCGCTTGAGCGGGGCCATGCCGTCGCTGCTCACCAGAGAATCCGGCTTCGGACGGTTGGCGCTCTTGCGCTTGGTCGGGGTCTTGGCGGCGGTTTTCTTCTTGTCGCCCTTGGCGTCGGTCTTTTTCTTCTTCACGCCGACGGCTTTGCCCGAGGCCTTGACCTTCTTCGGCCCGCCGTAGGTGCCTTTGACTTCCTTGATGGTGCGGCGCTCGAAGCTCTGCTTCAGGTAGCGCTCGATGCTCGACATCAGGTTCCAGTCGCCGTGGCAGATCAGCGAGATCGCCAGACCGTCGTTGCCGGCGCGACCGGTACGACCGATGCGGTGCACGTATTCGTCGCCGCTGCGCGGCATGTCGAAGTTGATCACCAGATCCAGGCCATCAACGTCCAGACCACGGGCCGCGACGTCGGTAGCGACCAGAATCTTCACGCCGCCCTGCTTCAGACGGTCGATCGCCAGTTTGCGATCCTTCTGGTCTTTCTCGCCGTGCAGCACGAACGCCTTGTATTCCTGAGCCACGAGGCGGCCGTAGATGCGGTCGGCCATGGCCCGGGTGTTGGTGAAGACGATGGCCTTCTGGTAGGTCTCGTTGGCCAGCAGCCAGTTGACGATCTGTTCTTTGTGCTGGTTGTGGTCGGCAGTGATGATCTGCTGACGGGTGGTCGAGTTCAGTTGGCTGACCGCGTTGAGCTGCAGGTGCTCAGGGTTGTTCAGCACCTTGGCGATCATCTCGCGCAGGCCGGAACCACCGGTGGTGGCGGAGAACAGCATGGTCTGCTGACGGTTCGGGCATTCGTCGACCAGACGTTGCACGTCTTCGGCGAAGCCCATGTCGAGCATACGGTCGGCTTCGTCGAGCACCAGCACTTCGACTTCTTTCAGGTCGAGGTTGCCGGCGTTGAGTTGCTCGATCATCCGGCCCGGCGTACCGATCAGGATGTCCGGCACCTTGCGCAGCATCGCGGCCTGCACCTTGAAGTCTTCACCGCCGGTGATCAGGCCGGACTTGATGAAGGTGAACTGCGAGAAGCGTTCAACTTCTTTCAGGGTCTGCTGGGCCAGTTCGCGGGTCGGCAGCAGGATCAGGGTCTTGATGCTGACGCGGATCTTCGCCGGGCCGATCAGGCGGTTGAGGATCGGCAGGACAAAAGCGGCGGTCTTGCCGCTACCGGTTTGCGCCGTCACCCGCAGGTCACGCCCCTGGAGCGCCAGCGGAATGGCCGCTGCTTGCACAGGCGTTGGCTCGACAAATTTCAGCTCGGCCACGGCTTTGAGCAGGCGTTCGTGCAGGGCGAATTGGGAAAACACGGGTGCTACCTCGAAGATATGCAAAAAAACAGCTGCATAGGTTACCGGTTTCGAGCGCTCAGGCCGAGTTTCTTTATACAAACGGGCGTAATCAGTGGCTTTTTTGTTGCTCGATTTGTCTCCAACGGTAATACACAGCGTCTTAAATGCTCTAATCGCCCATCGCGTCTTACAGAAGAATCGTTGCTCACATGGATTTCAAACAGCTCTGGCTCAACGCCCAAGACCTCTGGGGTGCCCTCGAACAGCACCCGTTCCTGCAATCCGGCCTGGCGCTGATGCTGCTATTGGTGATCGCGCTGGTCCTCGGACGAGTGGCACGCTATCTGATCCTGCATGCCAGCCGCATGCTCGGGCGCCAGCCGGCCCTGCACTGGATCAACGACTTTCGCCACAACAAGGTGTTTCAACGTCTGGCGCAGATGACCCCGTCGCTGGTGATCCAGTTCGGCCTGCACCTGGTGCCGGAACTGAGCAAAACCGCGATGACTTTCCTCGGCAACGTGGCGCTGTCCTTCACCATCCTGTTCCTGCTGCTATCGGTCAGCGCCCTGCTCAATGCGCTGCTGGACATCTACGCCCGCACCGAACACGCCCGCACCCGCTCGATCAAGGGCTATGTGCAACTGGCGAAAATGGTCTTGTACGTGTTTGGTGCGATCATCATCGTCGCCACCCTCATCGACCGTTCGCCGCTGTTGCTGCTCTCCGGTCTGGGTGCGATGTCGGCGGTGATTCTGTTGGTCTACAAGGACACCCTGCTGTCGTTCGTCGCCAGCGTACAGCTGACCAGCAACGACATGCTGCGGGTCGGCGACTGGATCGAGATGCCGCAAGTCGGCGCCGATGGCGATGTGGTCGACATCACCTTGCACACGGTCAAGGTGCAGAACTTCGACAAGACCATCGTTTCGATCCCGACCTGGCGCCTGATGTCCGAATCGTTCCGCAACTGGCGCGGCATGCAGCAGTCTGGCGGGCGGCGGATCAAGCGCAGCCTGTTCATCGACGCCAGCGGCGTGCGCTTCATTCGTGACGATGAGGAAGAAAAGCTCTCCCAGGTGCACCTGCTGACCGGCTACATGGGCCGCAAGAAAGCCGAGCTCAAGGCTTGGAACGAGGCGCAGGGCAACGTCGCCGCGATGTCGGCCAACCGCCGGCGCATGACCAACATCGGCACCTTCCGCGCTTATGCGCTGGCGTATTTGAAGAGTCACCCGGAGGTGCAGCCGAACATGACCTGCATGGTGCGGCAGATGCAGACCACGGCGCAGGGAATTCCGCTGGAAATCTACTGCTTCACGACCACCACGGTGTGGGCCGATTACGAGCGGATTCAGGGGGATATTTTCGATTATCTGCTGGCGGTGCTGCCGGAGTTCGGTTTGAGCCTGTATCAGCAGCCGAGTGGCGGGGATTTGCGTTCGGGGTTGTTGCCGGCTGTACTCGGCTCAGCGCACATACCAGAACCACAAAAACACCTCCTATAACCCCACAGATCAAAACTGTGGGAGCGGGCTTGCTCGCGAAGGCGTCAGGTCAGTCAACATAATCGTTGAATGACACACCGCTTTCGCGAGCAAGCCCGCTCCCACAGGGGTTATGCGGTGGCTTGAGTTTTGCGGATGCCCAACCGGCTGATCCACACCGCCGCCAGAATCACACTCCCGCCCAGCAACAACCGTCCCAGTTCCTCATGCTGATTCCAGATCAGCAGATTCAGCAGCAAGCCCACTGGCACATGCAGGTTGTTCATCACCGCCAGCGTGCCGCCGTTGACCATGCACGCGCCCTTGTTCCACCAGTACATCCCCAGCGCCGTCGAGACCAGACCGAGGAACAGCAACACGCCCCATTGCAACGGCGCTTCGGGCAGGAAGTTGGACTTGCCGAACAGCAGAAACGCCGGCAACACCACCGCCAACGCGCCGAGATAGAAGAAGCCGAAACGTCGGTAGTGCGGCAGATCACTCGGGTGTTTTGCCACCAGATGCTTGTACAGCACCTGCCCTGCGGCGTAGGTGAAGTTGGCCAGTTGCAGCAGCAAAAAGCCCATGAAGAAATCCGGGTTGATCCGGTCAAAACGAATCACCGCCGCACCGCCCACCGCTACCAACGCGGCCACCAGCGCCCACGGATTGAAGCGGCGGTTCAGCGCATCTTCGATCAGCGTCACGTGCAGCGGCGTGAGGATCGTGAACAGCAACACCTCCGGCACCGTCAGTACACGGAAGCTCAGGTACAGGCAAACGTAGGTGATGCCGAACTGCAACGCGCCGATCAGCAGCATGCCGCGCATGAACGCCGGTTCCACCGAGCGCCAGCGGGTCAACGGAATGAACACCAGCCCGGCGAGCACCACGCGCACCAGCACTGCAAAGTAGCTGTCGACATGCCCGGCGAGGTATTCGCCGATCAGACTGAAGGAAAACGCCTGGATCAGCGTGACAAAAAGTAGATAGCCCATGGTCGCCTCTGTTTCGAATGGCGGCGACGATAGCGGTTTTTGCGCCAGACCGCGAACCTCAGGCAACACTGAACCCTGTGGGAGCGAGCTTGCTCGCGAAGGCATCGTGTCAGTCGACGAATAGTTGACTGACACACCGCCTTCGCGAGCAAGCCCGCTCCCACAGGGGTTACACGTTGCTCAGATAATCCCAGGCAAAAAAAAGCCCGATCTCGCTAAAGCGTTCAATCGGGCTACAGCACTCAGGAGCAACAAGTGCAAAGGGAGGTTCGATGCGCGTAGAGCCTTGAAGGGGTTGCGCCAGGTCACTTAAACAAGCGGCGATTATCTGGCGATTAACATATCAAGCGACCTGGGACAGTTTGGCGTTGGCCTGATTCAGGCCCTTCTCCTGGAAGTCGCCGCCCAGGTTCATGCCTTCGGCGTGAATGAAGGTCACGTCGTGGATGCCGATGAAACCCATGACCTGACGCAGGTACGGTTCCTGATGGTCGGCCGGGCCGCCGGCGTAGATGCCGCCGCGAGCGGTCAGCACGTAGGCACGTTTGCCGCTGAGCAGGCCTTGCGGGCCGGTTTCGGTGTACTTGAAGGTCACGCCGGCACGCAGCACGTGGTCGAGCCAGGCCTTGAGGGTGCTCGGGATCGCGAAGTTGTACATCGGCGCAGCCATCACCAGTACGTCGGCAGCGAGCAGCTCGTCGGTCAATTCGTTGGAGCGCTCCAGCGACGATTGTTCGCTGGCGTTGCGCTGCTCGGCAGGCTTCATCCAGCCGCCCAGCAGGTTGGCGTCCAGGTGTGGAACGGGATTCACGGCGAGGTCACGCACGGTGATCTGATCGTTGGGATGCGCCGCTTTCCACTGACCAATGAAGGTCTGGGTCAGTTGACGGGAAACCGAATCTTGCTGGCGGGCGCTGCTTTCGATGATCAGAACGCGGGACATGGTGTGTAGTCTCCATCCGAGAATGTTGTAGGTCGATGGAGTGAAGGTTAAACAGGGTCGTATCGATGAAAAAGCGCAAATAATTGCTGCAAAGCATCGAATAATTCGTTTAGATGCACTTGCCGCCTGTGGGAGCGAGCTTGCTCGCGAAAGCGGTGTGTCATTCAACAATGATGTCGACTGAAACGGCCAATTCGCGAGCAAGCTCGCTCCCACAAGGGATTGACGGTGTTATTTCGGGCTGCAGCTCAAATCGATGCGCAGCCTGATGATCTCGCGGGAGAACTTGGCCGTGGCATTCGTATGCTTGCGGGCCGGGACTTCGATGTTGCGCGTACGCGGTGCTTCCGGACCATTGTTGAAAACGACTTTGCAGGTCGCGTCGACATCACCGTAGTTGGCGACCCGGATGGAGCCGATGTCTTTGTCGGTGTCGAAGGTCTCGTAGTCGATCTTCAAGCCATTGAGGTTCTTCTGCACATCGATCGGGTAAGCAAACGCAGTCAGCGGCAGCAACGCGAGCACCACACAACAGAATTTTTTCATTCGCCAGTCTCCATGAGGGACGGCCAGCTTAGGACAAGAGGAGCTATTGATGAAAGCGCCCCGCGTGACCCTTGATCAATGGCGAACATTGCAGGCCGTGGTCGACCACGGTGGTTTCGCCCAGGCCGCCGAGGTTTTGCACCGTTCGCAATCTTCGGTGAGTTACACCGTCGCCCGCATGCAGGACCAGCTCGGCGTGCCGTTGCTGCGCATTGACGGTCGTAAAGCGGTGCTCACCGAAGCCGGCGGTGTGCTGCTGCGCCGCTCGCGACAACTGGTGAAACAGGCCAGCCAACTGGAAGACCTCGCCCACCACATGGAGCAAGGTTGGGAAGCCGAGGTGCGGCTGGTGGTCGATGCGGCTTACCCGAGCGCACGCATCGTGCGCGCGCTGACCGCATTCATGCCGCAGAGTCGCGGCTGCCGCGTGCGTCTGCGCGAGGAGGTGTTGTCGGGGGTCGAGGAGGTCTTGCTCGAGGGCGTGGCCGATCTGGCAATCACCGGCCTGAGCATCCCCGGCTACCTCGGCGCGGAATTGAGCGACGTCGAATTTGTCGCGGTCGCCCACCCTGATCACGCGCTGCATCGGCTCAACCGCGAACTGAGCTTCCAGGACCTGGAAACCCAGATGCAGGTGGTGATTCGCGACTCCGGCCGCCAGCAACCACGCGACGTCGGCTGGCTCGGCGCCGAACAGCGCTGGACCGTCGGCAGCCTCGCCACGGCTGCCACGTTCGTCAGCAGCGGCCTGGGCTTTGCCTGGCTGCCACGGCACATGATCGAACGGGAATTGAAGGAAGGCACGCTCAAGCTGCTACCGTTGGATCAGGGTGGCAGCCGCAACCCGAGCTTCTATCTGTATTCGAACAAGGACAAACCGCTGGGCCCGGCCACACAAATCCTCATCGAACTGTTGCGTACCTTCGACACTTTGCCGCTTGACGCACCGTTCGCCGCCCCCGAGCAAGCCTGACACGGAGTTCACCGATGGCCTATTTCGAACATGAAGGTTGCAACCTGCACTACGAGGAATATGGCCACGGCACCCCGTTGCTACTGGTTCACGGACTGGGTTCGAGCACCCTGGACTGGGAAATGCAGATCCCGGCGCTGTCGGCGCACTACCGGGTGATCGTTCCGGATATACGTGGTCACGGTCGCTCCGACAAACCTCGCGAGCGCTACAGCATCGCCGGGTTCAGCGCCGATCTGCTGGCGTTGATCGAACACCTGAAACTCGGCCCGGTGCATTACGTCGGGCTGTCGATGGGCGGGATGATCGGCTTTCAGTTCGGCGTCGATCAGCCGCAAATGCTGAAAAGCCTGACCATCGTCAACAGCGCCCCCGAGGTCAAACTGCGCAGCCGCGACGATTACTGGCAGTGGTTCAAGCGCTGGAGCCTGATGCGCGTGCTCAGCCTCGCGACCATTGGCAAGGCATTAGGCGGCAAACTGTTCCCGAAACCCGAGCAGGCTGATCTGCGGCAGAAAATGGCCGAACGCTGGGCAAAAAACGACAAACGTGCTTATCTCGCCAGCTTCGATGCGATTGTTGGCTGGGGCGTCCAGGAACGACTTTCCCGGGTGACCTGTCCAACCCTCATCGTGACTGCCGACCGTGACTACACGCCGGTAGCACTGAAAGAAACCTATGTAAAACTGCTGCCCGATGCGCGGCTGGTGGTCATCGCCGACTCGCGCCACGCCACCCCGCTCGATCAACCCGAACACTTCAACCAAACGCTGCTGGAGTTTCTCGCCGCAGCCGACATTCAATCTCAGGATCACTGACCCATGCTGAAAAAACTCGCCCTCGCCGCCGGCACCGTGCTGTTTGCTGCCAACCTGATGGCTGCCACCCCGGCCAAAGCACCGCACGTGCTGCTGGACACTACCAACGGCCAGATCGAAATCGAACTGGACCCGGTCAAGGCGCCAATCAGTACCAAAAACTTTCTGGATTACGTCAACAGCGGTTTTTACACCAACACCATTTTCCACCGCGTGATCCCGGGCTTCATGGCTCAGGGCGGCGGTTTCACGCCACAGATGCAGCAGAAAGAAACCAAGGCGCCGATCAAGAACGAAGCCAGCAACGGTCTGCATAACGTTCGCGGCACTTTGTCGATGGCCCGTACCTCCAACCCTGATTCGGCCACCAGCCAGTTCTTCATCAACGTCGCCGACAACGCCTTCCTCGATCCGGGCCGTGATGCCGGTTACGCGGTATTCGCCAAAGTGGTCAAAGGCATGGACGTGGTCGACATCATCGTCAACTCGCAAACCACCACCAAACAGGGCATGCAAAACGTGCCTGTCGACCCTGTGATCATCAAGTCGGCCAAAGTCATCGACTAAGCTGTACAGGGCGTTTCGAGCGGCGCTGGCCTGAAGCCACGCCGCTCACACCGATAAAAGGAGAGCCCGGCATCCGGGCGGTTATCTGATGCTCTATCGCCGTTTCGAACAACTGATCGACATATTCCGCGACGCCCCCACGGCCTCCCCTCCGGATCGTGTCTGGCCCTTCTATACCTATTACCTCAAGCAGGTCTGGCCGAGTTTTGCCGCCCTGCTCGTCGTCGGCCTGTTTGCCGCGTTGATCGAAGTGGCGCTGTTCAGCTACCTGAGCCGCATCATCGACCTGGCCCAGGGCACGCCCAACCCGAATTTCTTCAGCGACCACGCCCTCGAACTGACGTGGATGGTGGTGGTCGCCCTGGTGCTGCGGCCGATCTTTTTCGGCCTGCACGACCTGCTGGTGCACCAGACCCTGAGCCCGGGGATGACCAGCATGATCCGCTGGCAGAACCACAGTTACGTGCTCAAGCAGAGCCTGAATTTTTTCCAGAACGACTTCGCCGGGCGCATCGCCCAACGCATCATGCAGACCGGCAACTCGCTGCGTGACTCGGCGGTGCAAGCGGTGGATGCGCTGTGGCACGTGGTGATCTACGCGATCAGTTCGCTGGTGCTGTTCGCCGAAGCCGACTGGCGCCTGATGATTCCGCTGCTGACGTGGATCGTCGCCTACATCGGTGCGCTGTATTACTTCGTGCCACGGGTGAAAGAGCGTTCGGTGGAAGCTTCCGACGCGCGCTCGAAACTGATGGGACGAATCGTCGACGGCTACACCAACATCGCCACCCTCAAGCTGTTCGCCCACACCAATTTCGAACAGCACTACGCCAAGGAAGCCATCGAAGAACAGACGGTCAAGGCGCAGATGGCCGGCCGCGTGGTGACCAGCATGGACGTGGCGATCACCACCATGAACGGCCTGCTGATCGTTGGCACCACCGCGCTGGCGCTGTGGCTGTGGACGCAGTCGCTGATCACCGTCGGCGCGATCGCCCTGGCCACCGGTCTGGTGATTCGTATCGTCAATATGTCCGGCTGGATCATGTGGGTAGTCACCGGCATCTTCGAAAACATCGGCATGGTGCAGGATGGTCTGCAGACCATCTCGCAACCGGTCAGCGTCACTGATCGCGAGCAGGCCAAACCGCTGGCCGTGGCTCGTGGCGAAGTGCGTTTCGAGCACGTGGATTTTCACTACGGCAAGAAGAAAGGCATCATCGGCGACCTCAACCTGACCATTAAACCCGGCGAGAAAATCGGCCTGATCGGGCCGTCCGGCGCCGGTAAATCGACCTTGGTCAACCTGCTGCTGCGCCTGTATGACGTAGAGGGCGGACGCATCCTGATCGATGGGCAGAACATCGCCGAAGTCGGCCAGGAAAGCCTGCGCGCACGCATCGGCATGATCACGCAGGACACCTCCCTGCTGCACCGCTCGATCCGCGACAACTTGCTGTATGGCAAGCCTGACGCCACCGACGCCGAACTCTGGGACGCGGTGCACAAGGCCCGCGCCGACGAGTTCATTCCGCTGCTGTCGGACGCTGAGGGCCGTACCGGTTTCGACGCGCACGTCGGCGAACGCGGGGTGAAACTGTCCGGCGGTCAGCGCCAGCGCATTGCGATTGCCCGGGTGCTGCTCAAGGACGCGCCGATCCTGATCATGGACGAAGCAACCTCGGCACTCGACTCGGAAGTCGAAGCGGCGATCCAGGAAAGCCTGGAAACCCTGATGCAAGGCAAAACCGTGATCGCCATTGCTCACCGTCTCTCGACCATCGCTCGCATGGATCGGCTGGTAGTGCTGGAAAACGGCAAGATCGCCGAGAGCGGTACCCACGCCGAACTGCTGGCGCATCGCGGATTGTATGCGCGGTTGTGGGCGCACCAGACCGGGGGATTTGTCGGGATCGATTGATCATTGAATCAATACAACTCCAATGTGGGAGGGGGCTTGCTCCCGAAAGCGGGGTGTCAGTACCGAACATTTGTCTGACACACCGCATTCGGGAGCAAGCCCCCTCCCACAATATATTGAGAACCGCCACAGCCCTCTAACCACGGGCTCTGGCGGTTTTTTCATGGCTGCTGGAAATCCATCCAAAGCGTGCTGTACTCAGCCAAGGTTCCAGCACGGAACCTGTCGTAAATCTGCTGGGAAGCACAACGCAATACAGTCTCGATAGCATGGGCTATCAAGGACTCTCTCATGTCTCTGTTCAAACGTTCAGTTACTGAGTTGTTGGGTACGTTCTGGCTGGTTCTGGGTGGTTGTGGCAGTGCGGTGCTCGCCGCGTCTTCGCCTCTGGGCATCGGGGTGCTGGGGGTGGCCCTGGCGTTTGGTCTGACGGTGCTGACCATGGCGTTCGCCATCGGCCACATCAGCGGATGTCATCTCAATCCGGCGGTATCGGTCGGGTTGGTGGTCGGCGGACGGTTTCCAGCAAAAGAGCTACCCGCCTACATCATCGCCCAGGTGCTCGGCGGGATACTCGCCGCCGCGCTGCTCTACTACATCGCCAGCGGCAAGGAGGGTTTCGACATCGCAGCAGGTCTGGCGTCCAATGGGTACGGCGAGCACTCGCCCGGCAAATACTCGATGGCGGCAGGCTTTGTCACCGAGCTGGTGATGACCGGGATGTTCGTGATCATCATCCTCGGCGCCACCGACAAACGCGCCCCGGCGGGCCTCGCACCGATTGCCATCGGCCTGGGGCTGACGCTGATTCACCTGATCTCGATTCCGGTCACCAACACTTCGGTCAACCCGGCTCGTAGCACCGGGCCGGCGCTGATGGTCGGCGGCTGGGCGATCGCGCAGTTGTGGATGTTCTGGGTCGCGCCGCTGATTGGTGCGGTGGTCGGTGGCGGGATTTATCGCTGGTTGGGCAAAGAAGAAACCTGAGGGGTGCCTGAGATCTCTTTGTAGGAGTGAGCCTGCTCGCGATAGCGGTGTGTCAGTCAACATCAATGGCTCTGACAGATCGCTATCGCGAGCAGGCTCACTCCTACAAAGGATCTATGTCTGGCGATAGGGCAAGGCGGTTTTCGCTTCTTCGGCGTACGCAAGGACGCCAGCACGTTCCTGTTGCAGGAAGTCTTTAACTGCGGCTTTCAGACCGGGATGACGCAGGTAGTGCCACGAGTGGGTGATCACCGGTTCAAAGCCGCGAATCAGCTTGTGCTCGCCCTGAGCGCCGGCATCAAAGCGCTGATACCCCTGGGCAATCGCATAGTCCATGCCCTGATAGAAACACGTCTCGAAATGCAGCCGGTCAAACTCGGCCAGACATCCCCAATAGCGTCCATAGAAGCTGTCGCCTCCGACCAGACTGAAGGCCATCGCCACCGGACGTGAACCCTGTTTGGCCAGCACCACCCGAATCGCCTCCGGCATCCGCGCAGCCAGCAGACTGAAAAACTCGCGCGTCAGGTACGGCGCCTGGCGGCGCACGGCGTAGGTGTTGGCATAGCAGGCGTAGACAAAATCCCATTGCGCCTCGTCCAGCTCACGCCCTTCCAGCCATTCGAACTCGAAGCCCTGCCCCGCCACTTGCTCGCGCTCTTTACGCATTTGCTTGCGCTTGCGCGAACTGAGCGCGTCGAGAAAATCCTGGAAGTCCCGGTAACCGCGATTCTGCCAGTGATACTGACAGCCGATACGTTGCAGCCAGCCCGGCTGCTCGGCCATGGCGGCATCGGTGAACGGGTCGGTGAAATTGATGTGCGCGCTGGAAAGCTCTTCGATTTCCAGATAACCCGGCAGGCTCTTGAGCAGTTCGAAACCGTCTTCGACCCGGGCGGCCAGCAAGCGTGGCCCGCTGACCGGACTGAACGGCACCGCCGTCAGCAGTTTGGGGTAGTAATCGATGCCGGCCCGGGCGCAGGCATCGGCCCAGCCGTGATCGAACACGTACTCGCCGTAGGAATGCCACTTGCGGTAACTGGGCAACGCCGCGATCAGCCGATCGTCTTCGACGTGCAGCAGATGCTCGGCTTGCCACCCCGTATGCGGGCCAACGCTGCCGCTGTCTTCAAGGGCCGAGAGAAAGGCGTGCCGCAAAAACGGCTGGTTCTCGGGCACCAGTGCATCCCAGGTCGCAGGGGCGATTTCTGACAGGCTTTGCAGGCGTTGCAACGGCATCAACTGACTCTCCACTTCCGGGCTTCAAAGCCCCGCGAGTATCGCTTATCGCTGCCCTTTGCACACGAGCAATCGGACGACAGCGCTCTAGATCAATAGTTCAGGACAACTTTGTATCGTCATCGACATGACATCACTTAGCCACTGCTCTGTCATAAACCATCGCGATACTCGCTCCTGTTTTTAGAGCGCCGGGTTCTACCCGGACACTGTTTTCCGACGTGCGCGTCGGTGTGCCCCGGATGGTTCTGCCATCCCTCTCATCTTCGGAGATTGCTATGCGTCTTGCTTCCACGAAAACTGCGGCGGCCCTGTGCGGTGGCCTGTTGCTGGCCATGAGCGTTCCGGCCAGTGCTGCAGTCGACGCCAAACTGCTCGACATGCTCAAGGCTAACGGTTCCATTTCCCAGGCGCAGTACGTAGAACTGCAAACTGAACTGGCCAAGGATCAGAAGGCTCAGCAAATCGCGCAGCAGGCGCAGCAAGAGACCAACGAGCAGATCGCGGCGACCGCGAAGAAAACCAATGAGCTGAGCTCCTTCGACCAGAAACTCGCCTGGGCCGCCAAGACCCAGTTCAAGGGCGACGTGCGTTTCCGTCAGGAGACCGTCAAGAACGATGGCGTGCCGAACAGCAAGGACCAGGACCGTCAGCGCATTCGTGCCCGTCTGGGTGCCTACACCGAAATCAACCCGCAGGTGGACACCGGTATCCGTATCGCCACCGGCAGCAGCGACGACGCCCGCTCCACCAACCAGGACCTGAACAACTACTTCGACAAGAAGCAGATCTGGCTCGACCAGGGTTACGTCGACTACCACCCTGACGCAATCAAGAACCTGCACCTGATCGCCGGTAAAATGAACCAGCCGTGGGTGAGCATGGGCGACATCATCTGGGACAGCGACATCAACCCGGAAGGTCTGGCCGTCACCTACAAGTATCCGTTGAACGGCAGCACCGAGCTGTTCGGTAGCGCCGGCCACTACACCCTCAAGGACAACGTCGACGGCGAAGGCGTGCAGTTCAAGCACGACCTGCGTCTGTACGCTGGCCAGTTGGGCGGTCGCTTCGCACTGACCGACAGCCTGAAACTGACCCTGGGTGGCAGCCTCTATTCCTACGACAATGACAAGGACAGCGCCTGCCCGACCACCGGCACCGTCACTGCGCCATGTGCCTTGGCCGTCAACGGCAACAGCCCGAACGAAACCTTCAAACTGTATGAAGGTTTTGGTCAACTGGACATCGCCAACCTGCCAGTACCGCTGTCGATCTACGGTCAGTACGTCAACAACAAAGACGCCAGCAACGACCAGGACACTGGCTGGCTGGCCGGCGTGAAAACCAAGGTTTATGGCTTCGGGATCGACTACAACTACCGCGACGTACAGCGTAACGCGGTGGTCGGTGCCTTCACCGACTCCGACTTCGCCAACGGCTACACCGGTTCGCGCGGCAGCAAGCTGAAAGTCAGCTACGAGCTGGACAAGAACTTCACCCTGGGTGCCACCTACTTCATGGCCAACTCGGACTACACCAACGCCAGCCTGAAGAAGACCGACTCCGACATCAATACGCTGCAATTGGATGCCGAAGCCAAGTTCTAAAACGCGTCACCCTATAGCCTGACGTGGGCGGGACGATCCCCATCATCCGTTCGTTTCGTCCGCGTCGGGCTATTTCTGCAGGAAGCAAAAAAACCAGTAGGAGCTGCCGGAGGTTGCGATCTTTTGATCTTGTTTTTGAGGATCAAAAGATCGCAGCCTTCGGCAGCTCCTACAAGTGAGATTCTATTTTTCCTTACGGCGTTGCTCGGCCAGACGCTCAGCCAGCGCATCCACACCCTCTTGCGGCTTCTCCGGCATCGCCTTCAACGTGGCCTGCATCAAACGCATCTGACGAATGAACCGCCGACAGTTCGGGCAGAACATCAGGTGATGGCGCACCAGCAGTTTCTCGCGAAAGCTCAATTGGCCATCGAGATAATCGCTGGAGCGCGCTACTTGTTCCTTGCAGGTCAGCATTCGCCGGTCTCCTCAAAATGCTCCACCGTGGCGAAGACTTTCAGCCGCGCCCGATGCAGCAGCACACGGACATTGGAGAGCGAGATCTCCAGAAGATTACAGATCTCTTCCAGTTCCAGACCCTGACGTTCGCGCAGCAGCAACACGCTGCTTTGCAGTTCCGACAGGCTGAGCAAGGTGTGCTCAAGGCAATCACGCAATTCACTTTCGGTAAGCAAGGCTTCCGGGGTGTCCTGATGCCAGGCGAATGGCGCCACCAGCCAATGGCCGTCACCGGGCGAAAAACGGTCGTCATCGATGGTGCCGTGGGGTGACGGCAGATCATCCATCAATACTTCGCGGCGGTTTTGTTTGTAGCGGCTCTTGGCCGAGTTGGCGGTGATGGTCAGCAGCCAGGTCTTGAGACTGGAACGACCCTCGAAGCTGCCGATATGGCGCACCACCGAAAGCCAGGCGTCCTGCACCACTTCTTCGACATGGCGCTGGCCGACAATCGCGTAAGCCACGGCGCGCATGGCGCTCTGGTAGGTGCTGACCAGCTCCTTGAAAGCCTTTTGCTCACCCGCGAGCAGACGTTCGAGCAGTTGGGTGTCGTCGGTTGCGGCCATGCACGCCTCGTTTTCAGATGGTCGAAAGCAAAAGATCGCAGCCTGCGGCAGCTCCCACAGAGATCAGTGTAGGAGCTGCCGCAGGCTGCGATCTTTTCAGGCGCACTCAGCGCTTGCGCAGAATCACGCTGCCGATCGAGTAACCGGCGCCGAACGAGCTCAGCACGGCCAGCGAACCGGCGGCCAGATCGTCCTGATATTTGTGGAAGGCAATCACCGAGCCGGCAGAGCTGGTGTTGGCGTAGGTGTCGAGAATCACCGGCGCTTCTTCTTCAGTGGCTTCACGGCCCAACAGCTTGCGCACGATCAGGTGGTTCATGCTCAGGTTGGCCTGGTGCAGCCAGAAGCGCTTGACGTCGCCGACGTTGAGTTGGTTCTCCTCCAGGTGCTCACCGATCAGCTCGGCGACCATCGGGCAGACGTCCTTGAACACCTTGCGGCCTTCCTGCACGAACAGCTTGTCGCGGGCGCCGATGCCCTCTTCCGCGGCGCGGTTGAGGAAGCCGAAGTTGTTGCGGATGTTGTTGGAGAACTTGGTCAGCAGTTTGGTGCTGACCACGTCGAACTGGTACTTGGACGTCGCCAGGTCAGCGCGTTCGATGATCACCGCCGTCGCGGCGTCACCGAAGATGAAGTGGCTGTCGCGGTCACGGAAGTTCAGGTGACCGGTGCAGACTTCCGGGTTGACCATCAGGATCGCCCGGGCCTGGCCCAGTTGCACGCTGTTGGCCGCGGCCTGAATGCCGAAGGTCGCCGAGGAGCAGGCCACGTTCATGTCGAAACCGAAACCCTGAATGCCCAGTGCTTCCTGGACTTCGATGGCGATGGCCGGGTAGGCGCGCTGCAGATTGGAGCAGGCGACGATCACGCCGTCGATGTCGGCGGCGGTCTTGCCGGCACGTTGCAGCGCCTGTTCAGCGGCGCCGATGGCCATCTGGCACAGCACAGACCATTCGTCGTTGGAACGCTCCGGCAGGCGCGGGGCCATGCGCGCAGGATCAAGGATGCCGTCCTTGTCCATGACAAAGCGGCTCTTGATGCCCGAGGCTTTTTCGATGAATGCAGCACTGGATTCGGTCAGCGCCTGGACTTCACCGCTGGCGATGGCGTCGGCATTGTCGGCGTTGAACTGCGCGACGTAGGTATTGAAAGACTGCACCAGCTCTTCGTTGGAGATGCTGTTGGCCGGGGTGTACAGGCCGGTGCCGCTGATGACGACGTTATGCATGGTCGTTTCTCTAATCTGTTCAGGCAGAAAGCGCTGGCACCGACGTACCAACACACAAAGGGTCTGTTCCCGTCCGGGGACGCTGACCTGGCATCGCTTTATTCCGCCACGTGACCCGGCCGAAGGCTCTGGGTCACGAAACCGGCGTTTATGGTCGCGAAGTTTGCCATAAACCCAAGGTTTTGGCGCCTTTCTCAAGCACCACCCCATTTCCCTGTAGGAGTGAGCCTGCTCGCGATTGCGGTGTGTCAGTCAGTATTACGGTGACTGACACACCGCAATCGCGAGCAGGCTCACTCCTACAAGGGATTGTGTAAGGCTCACTGTCAGGCCTCGACCTGACTCCACTGCTTGCTCAGCCGTTTGTCCGAGATCGGCGCTTTCGTCCCCAACTGCTGGGCGAACAGCGACACGCGGTATTCCTCCAGCCACCAACGGTACAGTTCAAGCTGCGGATCGCGTTTGCCTTCCTGGGCATGCTTCGCCGCGCGTGTCTGGTATTGCGCCCAGAGGCCGGCCAGTTCACCGCTCCAGACGCGATCCTTCTGCACTTGCGCACCGAGTTTCTCGAAACGCTGCTCGACCGCCTTCAGATAACGCGGCAACTCTTTGAGCCATTGCATCGGTGTTTCCCGGACGAAACCCGGATACACCAGATGGCTGAGCTGTTGCTTGATGTCGTTAAGCGCCACGGCCTGAGCCAGGTCGATCTTGCCCTTGAAGCGCTTTTGCAGACCGTGCCACAGCTTGAGGATCTCCAGCGTCAGGCGCGCCACGCGCTCGGCATGTTCGGTCCAGCTGCCGCGTTTGCGCTCGGCCAATGCGGCGAGCCCGGCGCCGTCACGCGGCAGCGGGTCTTCGCCTTCCAGGATGCAGCTGTCGAGGCTGGCCAGCAGAATGTCTTCGACCAGCGCATCCACTCGGCCCAGCTCGCGATAGAGCAGGCCCAACTCGGTGATACCCGGCAGTTTGCTGCGCAGGAACTTCGCCGGCTCCGCCAGTTGCTGCAGCAGCAGCCGTTGCAAGGCGCGGCGATGCTGGAACTCAGCTTCGGCCGGGGTCGAGAACCGCCCTTCCTTGACCGTGCCGCCCTCTTCCACCAGCGCCGGATAGACCGTCATCGACAATCCGGCAATCTTCTGCTGGGTCTTTTCCGCCACCGGGGCGAAGACCTTGGCCTCCACCGGTTGCTGACTTTTCGCACTCTGCGGCACGGCCAAAGCCGCCTGGCTGGCTTCGGCAAAACGCGCGGTCAGCTCGGCCAGGTCGCGGCCCTCGCCGAGGAACTTGCCCTGGCCGTCGACGATTTCCAGGTTCATCCGCAGATGGCTTTCGACCTGCTGCGCGGCTTCCGCCCATGCTTCATCGCTGACGCGCGCACCGGTCATGCGCAGCAACTCGCGACCGAGCGCTTGCGGCAATGAGCCTTCAGCGAAGGTCATGCGCTGCAACGCCGCCTTGATGAAATCCGGCACCGGCACGAAGTTCTTGCGCAAGGCTTTCGGCAGATTGCGCACCAGCGCAATGCACTTGGCCTCGATCAGCCCCGGCACCAGCCATTCCAGACGTTCCGGTGGCAGCATCGGCAGCAGCGGTGCCGGCACGCGCAGGGTCACGCCGTCGCGCGGGTGATTGGGTTCGAAGTGATAACTGAGCGCCAGTTCCAGATCACCGATGTGCAGCGTGTCCGGGTAGTCGCGCGCGGTGACCTCACTGGCCTCGCGGGCCAGCACGTCTTCTTCGCGCATGATCAGCAATTGCGGGTCTTTCTGGCTGTTGACCCGATACCAGCTGTCGAAGGTCGCGGTCTGATGAATCTCCGCCGGCAAGCGCGCATCGTAGAACGCGTACAGGGTTTCTTCGTCAGCGAGAATGTCGCGGCGCCGAGCCTTGGCTTCCAGCTCGTCGAGCTGTTCGAGCAACTGCTTGTTGGCGGTCAGGCACTTGGCTTTCGACTGAATCTCGCCACGCACCAGACCTTCGCGGATAAACAGCTCACGCGAGACCAGCGGATCCACCGGGCCGTAATGCACCGGGCGGCGACCCACCACGATCAGCCCGAACAGGGTGATCTGCTCGTAGGCCACGACCTGGCCGCGCTTCTTCTCCCAGTGCGGTTCGAAATGGTTTTTCTTGATCAGGTGCCCGGCCAGCGGCTCGATCCAGTCGGCATCGATCTTGGCGACCATGCGCGCGTAAAGCTTGGTGGTTTCCACCAGTTCGGCAGTCATCAGCCACTGCGGACGTTTCTTGCCGATGCCCGACGACGGATGAATCCAGAAGCGCCGCTGCCGGGCGCCGAGGTAATCGCCGTCCTCGGTTTTCTGGCCGATCTGGCTGAGCAGACCGACCAATACCGCTTTGTGCAGTTTCGGGTAATCCGCCGGCTCTTTATTGAGGCTCAACTGCATGTCGCGGCAGATCAGACTCAACTGGCGATGGGAATCACGCCACTCGCGCAGACGCAGATAATTGAGGAAATTCTTCCGGCACCAGTTGCGCAGCGGGCTGGCGGTCAGCGCCTGGCGTTGCTCTTCAAAACCGCGCCACAGATTGACCAGTCCGGCGAAGTCCGAATCGCTGTCTTTCCATTGTGCGTGGGCCTGATCGGCTGCTTGCTGACGCTCCGGCGGACGCTCGCGCGGGTCCTGAATCGACATGGCGCTGGCGACGATCAGCACTTCCTGCAAGCTGCCGAGTTTTGCCGCTTCCAGCAACATGCGGCCCATGCGCGGGTCCACCGGCAGACGCGCCAGTTGGCGACCGAGCGGAGTCAGCTGGCTGTTGCGATCCACCGCCGAGAGCTCTTGCAGCAGGTTGAAACCGTCGCTGATCGCCTTGCCGTCCGGCGGCTCGATGAACGGGAACGCGGTGATCTCACCGAGGCGCAGGTGCAGCATCTGCAAGATCACGGCAGCAAGGTTGGTACGCAGAATTTCCGGATCGGTGAATTCCGGGCGACCGAGGAAGTCTTCTTCGCTGTACAGGCGCACGCAGATCCCCGGCTCGACCCGGCCGCAACGACCCTTACGCTGATTGGCGCTGGCCTGGGAAATCGCTTCGATCGGCAGGCGCTGGACCTTGGCGCGATAGCTGTAGCGACTGATGCGCGCGGTGCCGCTGTCGATCACGTAACGGATGCCCGGCACGGTCAGCGAGGTCTCGGCAACGTTGGTCGCCAGCACCACGCGCCGCCCCGGATGCGACTGGAAAATCCGCTGCTGTTCGGCCGGCGACAGGCGCGCGTACAGCGGCAGGATTTCCGTGTGTTTGAGCTGGGCCTTGCGCAGCATGTCGGCGGCATCGCGGATCTCGCGCTCGCCGGGCAGGAACACCAGCACATCGCCGGGACTGCGGCGTTCGCTGCGCTCGTAGGCGGCAATTTCGTCGAGGGTGGCGAGGATCGCCTGATCCACGGTCAGGTCGTCTTCGACACGGTTGCCCTCTTCATCCTGCTCCAGGGTCAGCGGGCGATACCAGGTGTCTACCGGGAAGGTGCGACCGGACACCTCGACGATCGGCGCATCGTCGAAATGCTTGGAGAAGCGCTCCAGATCGATGGTCGCCGAGGTGATGATGACCTTCAGATCCGGACGACGCGGCAGCAGGGTTTTCAGGTAACCGAGCAAGAAGTCGATGTTCAGGCTGCGCTCGTGGGCTTCGTCGACGATGATCGTGTCGTAGCGCTCGAGGTAGCGGTCGTTCTGGGTTTCCGCCAGCAGGATGCCGTCAGTCATCAGTTTGATCAGGGTGTTGGCATCGCTCTGATCCTCGAAGCGCACCTGATAGCCAACCAGCGAACCGAGCGGTGTGCCGAGTTCTTCGGCGACCCGGCTGGCGACACTGCGCGCAGCGATTCGGCGTGGCTGGGTGTGGCCGATCAAGCCATGCTGGCCGCGACCGATTTCCAGGCAGATTTTCGGCAACTGGGTGGTTTTACCCGAGCCGGTTTCGCCGGCAATGATCAGCACCTGATGCTTCTCCAGCGCTGCCTTGATTTCGTCGCGCTTGGCGGCGATCGGCAGGCTGTCGTCGTAACGAATCACTGGCAGGCTGGCACGGCGCGCCAGCACCTGATCACAGGACGCCTGCATGCGCGCCACCCACTGGGCCAGTTTGGCCTCGTCGGGTTTCTTGCGCAGCTCGAGCAACTGCCGCCGCAGCCGGTGACGGTCGGCGAGCATGGCGTGATCGAGGTTTTTCAGCAGTTTGTCGATGGAGGGCGATTCGTCGGTCATCGGGTACGCAATTCGGTCGTCTGTTTATGCAGGGGGGCGATTGTCGCAGATTTGCGTCACTGAACACGACTGCGAGGTGCTTTTGTGGCGAGGGGATTTATCCCCGATCGGCTGCGCAGCAGTCGCCGACTGGATATGAAAGTCGCTCTGAAGCGTCTGAGTTGAATGGTTTTGGGGGGTGCTTCGCACCCCATCGGGGATAAATCCCCTCGCCACAATGTGTTTACCTGGGAGTCATTCGTTATCCAGACCTTTGCGGCGGTAAGGGAAGACGTCGATGACTTTGCCGGCGCGAATCGCCTCTTGCAAACCCTTCCAGTAATCGGCGTTATACAACTCGCCATGCAGTTGATCGAACAGTTTGCGCTGCCCGGCATCGGCGAACAGGAAAGGCGGAAACTCTTCCGGGAACACATCCAGCGGCCCGATCGAGTACCACGGTTCGGAGGCCATTTCGTCCTCGGGGGTGCGCGGCGCGGGGATGTGGCGGAAGTTCGCTTCGGTCAGGAAGCAGATCTCGTCGTAGTCGTAGAACACCACTCGGCCGTGACGAGTGACGCCGAAGTTCTTCAGCAACATGTCGCCGGGAAAGATGTTGGCCGCCGCCAGTTGCTTGATCGCCAGGCCGTAGTCCTCCAGCGCCTCGCGCACCTGCGCTTCATTGGCGTTTTCCAGATAGAGGTTGAGCGGGGTCATCCGGCGCTCGGTCCAGCAGTGGCGGATCAGCACCGTATCGCCTTCGACCGAGACCGTCGACGGCGCGACTTCCAGCAGTTCTTCCAGGCACGCCGGATCAAACTTGCTCAGCGGAAAACGGAAGTCGGCGAACTCCTGGGTATCGGCCATGCGCCCGACCCGGTCGACACTTTTCACCAGACGATATTTTTCGATCACCGTCGCCCGGTCGACGTTTTTCGACGGTGAGAAACGGTCCTTGATGATCTTGAACACGGTGTTGAAGCCCGGCAGGGTAAACACGCTCATGACCATGCCGCGCACGCCGGGGGCCATGATGAACTGGTCGTCGGTGTTGGCCAGGTGATTGATCAGCGCCCGGTAGAACTCGGATTTGCCGTGCTTGTAGAAACCGATCGAGGTGTACAGCTCAGCGATGTGCTTACCCGGCAGGATACGCCGCAGGAAACCGATGAACTCCGCCGGCACCGGCACATCGACCATGAAATACGAACGGGTGAAGGAGAAGATGATCGACACGTCGGCTTCGTCGGTGATCAACGCGTCGATCTGAATCCCGCGGCCCTCGCGGTGCAGCAATGGAATCACCAGCGGCCACTGCTCGTCGCGGGTGTAGATACGCCCGACCAGATACGCGCCCTTGTTGCGGTACAACACCGAGGAAAACAACTCGACGCTCAGCTCCGGATCCTTGCACACCCAGTCCGGCAAATTCTCGCGCAGTTGCGACTCGAGGCGCTGCAGGTCGCCGGGCAAATCGGCGTAATCCTCGCTGAAGCGGTAGTCGGCAAAGATGCTGGCGAGCATTGATGACAATTGGCCCTGCGGCTTGTAGGTGCGGGTTTGTGCGGCCCGGGCGCGGCGCAGGCTCGGCCGAGTGGTGTGGATGAACATGCAGCCGTCGCTGATCAGGTCGTGACTGAACAGCCCGCAGAAAATCGAGTTGTACCAGGTCTCGGACAGTTCATCGTCGAAACGCAGGTCGATGACACTGATGTAAGCGCTTTTCACCAGCGGCCAACTGCCGACATTCATCAGCGTCTCGTCGTCGAAATGCTCGCGCAGGCGGGCGATGGTTTCGCCGACCTTTTCTTCGTAGAGATTGATCCGCGCTGCCGACGCGGTCTGCGTCTCCTGCCAGCGCGCCTGCTCGAAGCGCTCGCGCGCACCGTCGGTGATCCGCCGGAAATGCTCGCGGTAATCGTCAAAGCCATCGAGGATCATGCGGGCGATGTCGGTGGCTGGCCATTGCTGCGGCATAGAGGAGACCTCGGCGTGCAAGTGGAAATCTGTGCCTGAGCTTAGCCACGGATGCATGCGCAGGAGAAGTGCAATTTCTGCCAAAAGCGCGGCAGGGTTGTACAGCGACACAGTTTTTATCAAAGTTTTTTGAGTCGACCGTTCGGTCAATTAACCGCCCTCTCAGTCTCGCCTGCCGCCCCGCGCCAGCCCGCGAATTCCCTGGGATTCGGATCCAATCCCTGCCCCACCGCTCTGGCTCGCGGTTTTACCGCTGCGTTCCCGCCTGTCGATGAAAGAGAAGAACTGCTCACAGATTGGTCTTACCAAAATAGTGGCACTTTGATATACAGCCCGCCAGTACCCGCCTCACAACAAGATCCTCGGCCCACGAGGACGACCTCTTCCTCATAGATCAAGGAGCACATTGATGTCTATCCGCAATCTGCGCATCGGTTTGCGCGCCAGTTTGAGTTTTGCCGTATTGGCCGCCCTGCTGGTGGTGGTCGGCCTGTTCGGCCTGGGCCAGATGAAAAATCTGCGTGAGAGCGCAACGGTGATCGAGGAATCGTGGATGCCCAGCATCGAGAGCATTCACGATGCGGCGGCGAACATCGCCAACATCCGCCTCGAATCCCTGCGCCTGATCACCAGCACCCAGCCGGCGGTACGCGACACAAGCAAAGGCCTCATCAAGGTGCAGCGCGAAGAATTGTCGAAGCGCCTGAAGGACCACACCGCTCTACTGGCCAGCGATGCGGAACGGGCGATGCTCGACGGGTTGAATAGCGACGTCGCCAAGTACATGAGCATCCTGGACCAGATCATCGCTCAGATCGACGCCGGGCAAAGTGAACAGGCCTATGCCCGTCTGAACAATGAACTGGCGCCACAGGGCCGGATCCTCGACAAGGCGCTGGAGCAGATGATCAGCGTCAACCAGCAAGGCGCCGACAGCGCCGCCGAGGCTGCTGCCGGGGTTTATCAGCAGGCGCTGTGGATTGTCGCGACCATCATCGTTGTCGCCCTGATCGCCACCCTGCTGCTGGCCTGGCTGCTGACCCGCAGCATCACCGCACCGATCAATCAAGCCCTGTCCGTCGCGCAAAAAATTGCCGCCGGCGACCTCAGCGGCCAGATTGCCGATCACGGTAGCGATGAGGCGGCGCAGTTGCTCAGCGCCCTCGCCGAGATGCAGAACAACCTGCGCTCGACCATCCGGGGCATCAGCGAATCGGCGCAGCAACTGGCCTCCGCCGCCGAAGAAATGAGCTCGGTGATGGAGCAAAGCACCCGTGGCCTGCAGCAGCAGAACGATCAGATCGAACAGGCCGCCACCGCCGTCACCGAGATGAGCACGGCGGTGGATGAAGTTGCGGCCAACGCAGTGTCCAGCGCCGAGGCCTCCGAAGCCTCGAACGAGGACAGCAAACACGGGCATGTGCAGGTCAGCGAGACCATCAGCTCGATTCAGGAACTGGTCAGCGCGGTGCTCGGTGCGTCGGAGCAGGCCGAAGGCCTCGCCACTCAGGCTCAGGACATCAGCAAGGTGCTCGAGGTGATTCGCGGCATCGCCGGGCAAACCAACCTGCTGGCCCTCAACGCCGCCATCGAAGCGGCGCGCGCGGGTGAGGCCGGACGCGGTTTTGCGGTGGTCGCCGATGAAGTGCGTTCGCTGGCGCAACGCACGCAGAACTCCACCGAAGAAATCGAGCTGATGATCAGCAGCATCCAGCAAGGCACCGGCGCCACCGTCGGCGCCTTGCAAAGCAGTGCCGAGCAGGCCAGCCACACGTTGCGCCGGGCCAACAGTGCCGGTCAGGCACTGGAGAAAATCACCGCGTCGATCTCGCAGATCAACCAGCGCAACCTGGTGATCGCCAGCGCGGCCGAGCAGCAAGCGCTGGTGGCGCGCGAGGTTGATCAGAATCTGGTGACCATCCGCGATCTCTCGACCCAGACCGCCGCCGGCGCTACCCAGACCTCCGCTGCCAGTCAGGAACTGTCGCGCCTGGCGATCGACCTCAACGGCCTGGTGACGCGCTTCGTGCTCTGAATGAAAAATTAAATGCCCGATTGACGGTTGCCATCGACAGGGCGCTCGGCAACACTCTCGTCCCGATCAAGGAAGGAGTGCCATCGTGAGCGCTGTCGATATTTTCCGCATGCTGTCGCTGGCAGCCATCTGGGGCGCGAGCTTCCTGTTCATGCGCATTATTGCGCCGGTGATCGGCACCATTCCGACCGCGTTCTTTCGGGTGTCGATTGCTGCCGTCGGTCTGCTGGTGATTCTCGGGCTGATGCGCATCAGCTGGGATTTCAAGGGCAAACTGAAAACGGTGATGTTGCTGGGCGTTATCAACTCGGGGATTCCGGCGACGTTGTATTCGGTGGCGGCGCAAGTGTTGCCGGCCGGTTACTCGGCAATCTTCAACGCCACCACGCCGTTGATGGGCGTGTTGATTGGCGGGCTGTTTTTCAGCGAAAAACTCACTGTCGCGAAACTGACCGGGGTGTTTCTCGGCTTGTTCGGTGTCGGCGTGCTGACGCGCGCAGGTCCGGTCGCGTTCGATCTGCAATTGCTGATGGGCGCCCTCGCCTGCCTGCTCGCTACCACTTGCTACGGCTTCGCCGGGTTCCTCACGCGGCGCTGGCTGGATCACAGCGGCGGGCTCGACAGTCGTCTCTCGGCCGTGGGCAGCATGCTCGGCGCCTCGCTGTTTCTGTTGCCACTGTTCGGCTACAGCGTGATCACCGCCCCTCCGGCAAGCTGGGGTGGGTGGAATGTCTGGCTGTCGCTGCTGGGCCTGGGTCTGGGCTGCACGGCGTTCGCCTACATCATCTATTTCCGCCTGCTCAGCTCCATCGGCCCGGTCAAATCGATGACCGTGACCTTCATGATTCCGGCGTTCGGCGTGTTGTGGGGCGCATTGTTGCTGGATGAACCGCTGTCGATGGCGCACCTGTATGGCGGGGTGTTGATTGCGCTGGCGTTGTGGCTGGTGTTGAAGCCGGCGGTGGTGAAGCCCGCTGCCGTAACCGTCCGCTGATTTGCGGCGTTAACAAGTCAGTCTTCGCGAGCAAGCCCGCTCCCACAGGAGGAATGCATTCCAATGGTGGGAGCGGGCTTGCTCGCGAAGAGGCCGGCCCAGACACTGAAAATGCCCGGGTTGGCCTGAAGGTTTTCAAGCAGTTTTACGGAACACAAACGCCAGCCCGACGATGATCAACAGCATCCCCAGCACACTCAACGCCGCCAGACGATTGCCGAAAATCAGGTAATCCATCACCGCCGTCACCGCCGGTACCAGATAGAACAGACTGGTGACATTCACCAGATTGCCCCGGGCGATCAGGCGATAGAGCAACAGTGTCGCCAACACCGACACCACCAGTCCCATCCACAACACCGGCACGATGAAACCCGTGCTCTGTTCAAAGTGGAACGGCTGAAATGGCACAAATATCCCGCACAACAACAGCCCGGCCAGATACTGCACCGGCAATGTGCCGAGGGGATTGTCGGTGATGCGCTTCTGCATGATCGAGCCCACCGTCATGCTCGCCAGCGCCAACAGACCGAACAGCATCCCTGCCCAGGACATCCCCGCCAGTCCGATCCCCTGATAAACCACCATGATCAGCCCGGCCAGCCCCAGCGCGAGGCCGAACATCCGGCTCGCCGAGCGCTGCCGCTCTATCAACACGACAGTGAGGATCGGCTGTACGCCCATGATGGTCGCCATCACCCCCGGCGTGACTCTGGTGTTCAGGGCCAGCAGATAGAAAATCTGATACGCCCCCAACAACACCACGCCCGTTGCAATCGCAAACAGCATCGGCCGACCGCCCTTGGGCAGCTTCAACTTGAGCAGCGGCGTCAACAGCAACAGCCCGCACAGCGCGATCACAAAGCGCATCAGCAGAAAGGCAAAGGGTGACGCATGGGCCAGGCCCCATTTGGAGAAGATTGCCCCGCTGCTCCACAGTAGAACGAACAGGCTCGTGGACGTCGCCGTGAGCGCGGATTTTTTCGAAAGGACAAACATGAATACCACCTGTAGTCAGGCAAATAGCCAACTCAGCCGAGGCTGAAATTCAGTAGGTTTTCTGGCGAGCGCAGGGGTCAGCAGAGAATGCCGATCAGCCCGAAACGCCAACGCCCGGCGGTGATACGACGGCGCACACCGGCGTGCTACTGACAGGTGGAGGGTAATGACTGATCTGCCCAGGCTGCTGATTCCCGCACGGCACGACGCCAGCGTTGACCGCTGAATCGACTACCGCGTTGATGAGGGATGCAGGCATTGGGGCTGATCTTTTTTGAAGGGTTTGGAGAGTGAATCAGATGATTCACGAGCGCCGACTATAACCAGCGTGGGACATGGATTGCAATGATTTGGACAAAGGGCCAGCAGGGACAGTTGGCCGCGAGGTGATTAGGCTGAAGAGCAACGGATAGGCCCATTGATGGGGAGACAGGGAATGCTCGGGATCACATGCCAAGGGAACGGACGAATTTGCGGTATCAGTTGTACAAGTCGCAGGCCAGGAAACAGGCAAGCATCGCCAAAGCTCTATTGCAGCTACCAGCGCGGCAAGACTTGTCGAAAGTACGCTTCGAACCCATCGACGCCATAGCACTGAGCGCGTTCGAGCTCTGGGAGAATCCACTTTTTTGCTGGCGAGAGGTTGCCGCATGGAAATCACGAGAACCCCTGTCCCTGGATATCGCGATCTGGTTCGAAGAACAGCTCTGCGGACTGTGCTTCGTCAATCCGAACAAAAGCCGCCAACGTATTCGAATCGTACGATTGGAAGGGCGACCCGGAGATTCTCACCCGCTGAAAAATCGTATCGGGACCTTGGCGATGATGGTCATCGATGAGTTCGCCCAAATAGTCGGCAGCAAGTTCATTGAAGTCCAGGAGCCAATGCAGGGCGCAATTCCTGTTTATACAAAGCTCGGCTTCAAATTTGATTTGGAAGGTCGTCTTGTCCTAGCAGTGGAGAGTAAAGTATCGTGAAAACAGTTCAAGTAATGATCAATGAGGGAGGGAGCATGCGCAAATCAGTCAAGAAATCCCCCGCTAAGAAAAGATCAATCAAAACAGAAGAAAAGATTGTGTCATCCGGGCTATCAGCCAATCAGCAGCGCTTTCTGCAGTTACTGATTACAGGCATTGAAGACGAACCCAACGTTCTCGCCGGGCGCCGCTGACTCACAGACAATAAAAAACCGCTCACAAGGAGCGGTTTTTTCATTTCAACATCCGGCTTCAACCAAACAGCCAATACCCCAGCAACGTCAACACTACCACTGCCAATACCGGACGCAGGATGCGGTAGGCCTTGGGATTGCGGCGTTTCCACTGTTTGACCACGCCGCTGAACCGGTCGCTGAAGTTCTTGCTCCAGGCGTAGGCCTGGTTGATGCCGCCGACACGTTCATCATCA
This sequence comes from Pseudomonas sp. S150, assembly GCF_004526365.1. Taxonomy (NCBI): domain Bacteria; kingdom Pseudomonadati; phylum Pseudomonadota; class Gammaproteobacteria; order Pseudomonadales; family Pseudomonadaceae; genus Pseudomonas; species Pseudomonas sp. S150. The sequence continues at coordinate 2,147,445 of NZ_CP038207.1, read as the reverse complement.
AGGTTCTGCGGCGCGGTGGCGCGGCCCAGCCAGGCGCTGATGGCGCGATTGATGCGGGTCATCAGGCGGTTGCTCAGCGGGCGTTCGACATCGCAGAACAGGATGACGCGGGTCTGTTCGGTCTCGTTCTTGACCCAGTGCACGTAGGTCTCATCGAACATCACGTCTTCACCGTCACGCCAGGCGTAGACCTGACCATCAACGAAGATCCGGCAATCGTCGGAGTTCGGTGTCGACAGGCCCAAGTGATAACGCAGCGAGCCGGCAAACGGGTCACGGTGCGGGTTCAGATGGCTGCCACCCGGCAACAGCGCGAACATCGCGCCTTTGACGTTAGGGATCGCACTGACCAGCGCCACGGTCTTCGGGCACAGGGTTTCGGCCGACGGCAGCGGTTTGTCGTACCACTTGAGGTAGAAACGTTTCCAGCCCTTCTTGAAGAACGAGCCGAAACCGGCGTCATTGTTCTTCTCGGCGGCGCGGATGTAGCCCTCGTCGAACAGGTGCATGGCTTCGTCGCGAATGGTTTCCCAGTTATCGCGCAACACATCCAGCTCCGGAAACTTGCTGCGATCCAGATACGGTTTGGAGGGAACGCCGGAGAACAGGTACATCAGCGCGTTGTACGGGGCGAACAGCGCCGAGTGGTTGACGAACTGACGCAGTACCGGCAGACGCGCCTTGCCGCGCAAATGCACATAGAGGATGCTGCCCACAAACAGCAGCAACACCAACACCTTGGCGGCTAACGAAAAGGTCATCAACGACTCCTTGAATAAAGACAACGCTGCGCAATGCCCATTACCCGGCATGGCAGCCGGCCATGATAAACACTACCGGCCTCGGGAAAAACCCGCTGAACCCAAGATTCAGTGTTAAGAATTGCGCAACAAAGCATTTATTAGCATAACGATCCTGAACCCTGGCTGATCTGAGTCAATTCGACTACTGCTGATTCTCCTGCTCGGTGAACAGATCGCTGAACAGCATGCTCGACAGATAGCGCTCACCGGAGTCCGGCAAAATCACCACGATGGTCTTGCCCTGCATTTCAGGCTTCTCGGCTAAACGCACTGCCACGGCCATGGCCGCGCCGCAAGAGATACCGCACAAAATCCCTTCTTCCTGCATCAGGCGCAGCGCCATGGCCTTGGACTCGTCGTCAGTGACCTGCTCCACCCGGTCGACCATCGACAGATCGAGGTTCTTCGGCACGAAACCCGCGCCAATCCCCTGAATCTTGTGTGGGCTCGGCTTGATCTCTTCACCCGCCAGCGCCTGGCTGATGACCGGCGAAGACACCGGCTCCACTGCCACCGACAGAATCGGTTTGCCCTGGGTATTCTTGATATACCGCGAAACGCCGGTGATGGTTCCGCCGGTCCCGACGCCAGCCACCAGCACATCGACGGCGCCATCGGTGTCGTTCCAGATTTCCGGGCCGGTGGTTTTTTCGTGGATCGCCGGGTTGGCCGGGTTATCGAACTGCGACGGCATGAAGTATTTGCCAGTGTCGCTGGCAACAATTTCGGCAGCCTTCTCGATCGCGCCTTTCATGCCCTTGGCCGGTTCGGTCAGGACCAGCTCTGCGCCGAGGGCCTTGAGCACCTTGCGCCGCTCGATGCTCATTGATGCCGGCATGGTCAGCATCAATTTGTAACCACGGGCGGCGGCAACGAAGGCCAGACCGATGCCGGTATTGCCCGACGTCGGCTCGACGATGGTCATGCCCGGCTTGAGTTTGCCGCTGCTTTCGGCGTCCCAGATCATGTTCGCGCCGATCCGGCACTTGACCGAATAACCGGGGTTGCGCCCCTCGATCTTGGCCAGAATGGTCACGCCACGCGGCGCGATACGGTTGATCTGCACCAGCGGCGTGTTGCCGATGGAATGGGCGTTGTCAGCGAAAATACGGCTCATGGCTGGGTCCTTATGCAGCGTTGAATTCAGCCTTTCAAGGTATGCCTGTTGCCGGGCGCAGTCCAGTCGGGTCGAACGTCTGCGCCGCGCCACAGTCAATCGCTTACATCGTTCGGGAATTGTTGCCATGAAGCGTCGTTATAGCTGGCCAATAGGGATTTTTGCCGTCGTGGTTGTGCTGCTGATCGCCCTGCACATCGCCCTGCCCTACGTGGTGCGCGATTACCTGAACGGCAAACTGGCCGACATGGGTGACTACCGCGGCCAGGTCACCGACGTCGATCTGGCCCTGTGGCGCGGCGCCTACCGGATCAACGGCCTGAAGATCGTCAAGGTCGACGGCAAGGTGCCGGTGCCGTTCGTCAACGCGCCCGTGATCGATCTGGCGGTCAGCTGGCATTCGCTGTGGTACGACCATGCCGTGGTGGCGCAGGTGCAATTCTTCAATCCCGAGATCAACTTCGTCGATGGCGGCCCCAACAAGCAGAACTCGCAGACTGGTAAAGGCACCGACTGGCGGGCGCAACTGGGCAAGTTGCTGCCGATCACTCTCGACGAGGTGCAGATCCACGACGGCAAGATCACTTTCCGCAATTTCAACTCCAAACCGCCGGTCAACATGAACGCCAGCAACGTCGAGGCGAGCATCTACAACCTGACCAACGTGGTCGACAAACAGGGCAAGCGCGATGCCCGCTTCGAAGGCAAGGCCAAGCTGCTCGGCCACGCACCACTGGAAACCACGGCCACTTTCGATCCGCTGAGCAATTTCGAGGACTTCCAGTTCCGCCTGCGCGCCCGCGACATCGAACTCAAGCGCATGAACGACTTCGCCTCGGCCTACGGCAAGTTCGACTTCAACGCCGGCCACGGCGACGTGGTCATCGAAGCCCAGGCGAAAAAAGCCCAGGTCACTGGCTACATCAAACCGCTGCTGCGCGACGTCGAAGTGTTCAACTGGCAGCAGGACGTGGAGAACAAGGACAAGAGCATCTTCCGCTCAGTCTGGGAGGCCATCGTCGGCGGCACGGAAACCGTGCTGAAGAACCAGGCCAAGAATCAGTTCGCCACCAAGGTCGAACTCAGTGGCAACGTGCATCAGCAAAATATCAGCGCATTCGAAGCGTTTTTGCAGATTTTGCGCAATGGCTTCATTCAGGCATTCAATGCGCGGTATGAGCGGCCTAAGCCGGATGCGGGCTAGTTCTTACGATTAACGACATATCGACCAGATTCTTCAGCCGCCAGCGTGGACTTTTGCTGCAATGAGTCCCAACCAAGACAAGCCAAGGCTAATGACCTTGGCACCGCCTCCCGCCCATTACTGTATCGGCTGATGCTGCGGGCACTGACACCCAGCGCCTCGGCTGCCTGATTCAGTGAGAGTCCGGTACGTGCACGCCAATCGATGAAAATCCGAGTGTTTTCATCGACAGTGTTTTGGGCCAGCGCATCCATATAAAGCGTGTCTGCGCCAATCTGTATATCGGGCTCAAGCCATTCGACCGTCCAGCCATTGTCGTCAAGGGTCGCAGCCGCAAACACTTCGGGATCAAGCAATGGTTGCAGACCTGGATAAGCGTGGATGTCTCGGCTCAGGTCAAGGGTCAGATCCTGACCATCAATAAAGGTCAGTTTCAATCGAAAACCTGACAGTGCCTGCACAGCCGTCAGACGAGGCCTTTTCATGGGTAACATCGTTTCCAGTCCTCCAGCAGTTGCACTTGATGAGCCGCAACCCAAGCCAGCGCTTCCTTGATAATCAGCGGCGGTGCCTTGCCCGTCATGACTTCGACGGTTTCAAGGCTCAGCATCACGTCCACTCCGCCACCGATCAAGTGGACATGGGGTGGCGGGTGATCCTTCTCACGTCACTGAATGCGGTATTTGTCGCGAAATCGGTATTTAGTCGTCATGCCCGACAGGCTATCGCCAAATCGGCGATACCTGAATACTGGCCTCTGGCCGAAACCGAGTCAACATGTGACGCTCCATTCAGAGACTGAATAAGCCGTCTGCGTTCACAGTCGACCGGGCTGCGCGTTATAGTCGGGGCATCCGATTTTTTCGCCCCCGCCCTGCCCGTGCAGGTCGGCGTTACCGTTCGAGGATTAGCAGATGAAGTTCGAAGGCACCCAGGCCTACGTCGCCACCGATGACCTGAAGCTGGCGGTCAATGCCGCCATCACCCTGGAGCGGCCACTGCTGGTCAAGGGCGAACCCGGCACCGGCAAGACCATGCTCGCTGAGCAGTTGGCCGAATCGTTCGGCGCCAAGCTGATCACCTGGCACATCAAGTCCACCACCAAGGCCCATCAGGGCCTGTACGAGTACGATGCGGTTAGCCGTCTGCGCGACTCGCAACTGGGCAACGAAAAAGTCCACGACGTGCGCAACTACCTGAAGAAGGGCAAGCTCTGGGAGGCTTTCGAGTCCGAAGAACGGGTGATTCTGCTGATCGACGAAATCGACAAGGCCGACATCGAGTTCCCCAACGACTTGCTGCAAGAACTCGACAAGATGGAGTTCTACGTTTACGAGATCGACGAGACCATCAAGGCCAAGAAGCGCCCGATCATCATCATTACCTCGAACAACGAGAAAGAGCTGCCGGACGCCTTCCTGCGCCGCTGCTTCTTCCACTACATCGCCTTCCCCGACCGTAACACTCTGCAGAAAATCGTCGACGTGCACTACCCGGACATCAAGAAGGATCTGGTCAGCGAAGCGCTGGACGTGTTCTTCGACGTGCGCAAGGTGCCGGGCCTGAAGAAGAAGCCGTCGACCTCGGAACTGGTCGACTGGCTGAAGCTGTTGATGGCCGACAACATCGGCGAAGCGGTGCTGCGCGAGCGCGATCCGACCAAGGCCATTCCGCCATTGGCCGGTGCGCTGGTGAAGAACGAACAGGACGTGCAGTTGCTTGAGCGCCTGGCGTTCATGAGCCGTCGCGGTTCTCGCTAAGAGGCTGATGCCATGTTGCTCAACCTGTTCAATGAAATGCGTGCAGCCAAGGTGCCGGTGTCGGTGCGCGAGCTGCTCGACCTGATCAACGCGCTGAAACAGCGCGTGACCTTCGCCGACATGGACGAGTTCTACTACTTGTCGCGGGCGATTCTGGTCAAGGACGAACGGCATTTCGACAAGTTCGACCGTGCGTTCGGCGCCTACTTCAATGGCCTGGAAAAGCTCGACGATCACTTGCAGGCGCTGATTCCCGAAGACTGGTTGCGCAAGGAATTCGAGCGTTCGCTGACCGACGAGGAACGCGCGCAGATCCAGTCCCTGGTTGGTCTCGACAAGCTGATTGAAGAGTTCAAGAAGCGTTTGGAAGAACAGAAGGAACGTCACGCCGGCGGCAACAAATGGATCGGCACCGGCGGCACCAGCCCGTTCGGTTCCGGCGGCTTCAACCCGGAAGGCATTCGGGTCGGCGACGCCGGCAAGCGTCAGGGCAAAGCGGTCAAGGTCTGGGATCAGCGCGAGTACAAGAACCTCGACGATTCGGTGGAACTGGGCACGCGCAACATCAAGGTCGCCCTGCGTCGCCTGCGCAAATTCGCCCGTCAGGGTGCGGCTGAAGAGCTGGACATCGACGGCACCATCGACCACACCGCCAAGGACGCCGGCCTGCTGAATATCCAGATGCGCCCGGAGCGGCGCAACACGGTGAAGCTGTTGCTGCTGTTCGACATCGGCGGCTCGATGGACGCGCATGTGAAGATCTGCGAGGAACTGTTCTCGGCCTGCAAGACCGAGTTCAAGCATCTGGAGTACTTCTACTTCCATAACTTCATTTATGAGTCGGTGTGGAAGAACAACATGCGCCGCACGTCCGAGCGTTTCTCGACGCAGGATCTGCTGCACAAGTATGGCGCCGACTACAAAGTGATCTTCATCGGTGACGCCGCCATGGCGCCCTACGAAATTACCCAGGCCGGCGGCAGCGTCGAGCACTGGAACGAAGAGCCGGGCTACCTGTGGATGCAGCGGTTCATGGAGAAGTACAAGAAGCTTATCTGGATCAATCCTTATCCGAAGGACACCTGGGGCTACACCTCGTCGACCAATATCGTGCGCGATTTGATCGAGGATCAGATGTATCCGCTGACCCTTCGCGGTCTTGAGGAAGGGATGCGGTTTCTGTCGAAATAATCTTCGTTAGCCGTGATGGCCCCTTCGCGAGCAAGCCCGCTCCCACATTTGGAATGCATTCCCCTGTGGGAGCGGGCTTGCTCGCGAAGCTCTCAGCTATTTCGAAAGCGCCGCAAATACTCGACATGCTCGCGGTGCGCCACGTCCTGCACCACCGGCCTCAACCGCACCTGCGCCCCCGGCAGACACTGCGCCAGTCGCGCCAGCGCCAACGGCGTCAACGCTCCCAAGCGCGGATAGCCACCAATCGTCTGCCGATCATTGAGCAGCACAATCGGCTGTCCATCCGGCGGCACCTGCACCGCACCCAGCGGAATACCCTCGGAAATCATCGGCCGGCCCTGATACTGCAACGCCTTGCCCAGCAACCGAATGCCCATGCGATCAGCGCGACTGTCCAGCGTCCACGGACTGTTGAACACATCGAACAGACTCTGTCCGCTGAACTGGCCGATCTGTGCGCCAAGCACCAGATCCAGCGGCGCGTTGAGGCGCAGATCAGGTCGATGCGCCAGCGGCACTTCACGCACCTGCAGAACCGCACCGCGATAACTCAACATCGCGCCCTTGGTCAGCGGTAACCCCATACCATCAAGACCACCGAGTTCTTCGCGTACCACCGTGGCACTGCTGCCCAGCACCTGCGGCGCATCGAAACCACCGGGCGCCGCCAGATAAGCCCGGGCGCCGAGCAGCGGTTGGGTAAACTTCAATGTTTGCCCTTTGCCCAGTTTGAAACTGCGCCACGGCGCCAGCGCCTGCCCATCGATCTGCGCACCAAGATCAGCGCCGGCCAGCGCCAGCAGGCAATCTTCCTGCGCCACCACGGCAAACCCGCCGAGGGTGATTTCGATCACCGGCAGATCCAGCGCATTGCCGAGCAACCAATTGCTCCAACTCATCGAACTCCAATCCGCGGCACCGCCCTGGGTCACGCCCAAATGGCGCACGCCAAAACGCCCGGCGTCTTGCAACAGGCACAGCGGTGTACTGGCTTCAATCGTCAGTCGGCTCATGCCAGCGCCTCCAGTGGCGTGTCATCGCCGCCCAGGTTGACGAACTCGGCGTGGCTCACCGCTTCGAAACGCACGGTGTCGCCGGGTTGCATCAGGCTATAGCCGTCGCGATGGCGGTCGAACAGTTTCGCCGGGGTGCGGCCGATCAGGTTCCAACCGCCGGGGGACACCACCGGATAAGCCGCTGTCTGCCGCTCGGCAATCCCGACGCTGCCAGCCGCGACTTTCTTGCGTGGGGTGTCCAGGCGTGGCGCCGCGAGGATTTCTTCCACCAGCCCCATGAAGGCGAATCCCGGTGCAAAGCCAAGGGCGAACACCTGATATTCACGCGCGCTGTGACGGCGGATCACCTCTTCCACTGCCAACCCGCTGCGCTGCGCCAGCAGGTTCAGTTCGGGGCCGACACTCAGGTCGTACCAGACCGGCAACACATGGCACTGGCCGCTGGTTCGAGCGTTCGGCGACAGATCGATCAACGCTTCAGCGATCAATTCACGGGCCTGATTCGGATTCAGTACCGTCAGGTCGTAATGCACCATCAACGTGGTGTAGGACGGCACCAAGTCGATCAACTGCGCGCCAAACACCGCGCGCAAGCGCTCACTGGCGGCGAGCATCCACGGCATGTTGGATTCGGCAATTTCATCGAACAGGCGCAGCATCAGGCAGTCGAGGGCCACCACTTCAATCCGTGGACTCATGGCGCGCTCTGCTGATTCAGGGCCTCGCGAATGCGCTGCACAGCGGCCACCGAACTGGCGTTGTCGCCATGCACGCACAAGGTGTTGGCCTGCAGGTGCAGCGTGCTGCCGTCACTGGCGACGAGGTCGCCGCCACGGGCCATGGTCAGGGCCTGTTCGATGATTTTTTCTGCTTCGTGATGCACCGCACCCGGCAGTTGCCGCGAAACCAGTCGACCTGCACTGTCGTAGGCGCGGTCGGCGAAGGCTTCGAACCACAGGGTCACGCCGTATTCGTCACCGAGTTGCTGCGCCGCCGAGTTGTCGCGGGTGGCCATCAGCATCAACGGCAAGCTGCGATCGTAGGCGGCAACGGCCTCAATCACCGCCCGCAATTGCGCCGGGTTGGCCATCATGTCGTTGTACATCGCGCCGTGAGGTTTGACGTAACTGACCCGCCCGCCCTGCGCGCGGCAAATGCCGTCGAGCGCGCCGATCTGGTAATGCAGGATGTCTTGCAGTTCCTGGGCGGAATAGGCCATGGAGCGCCGGCCGAAACCGACCAGATCCTGATAGGCCGGGTGCGCGCCGATCTGCACGCCGTGGCTCAGGGCCAGGCTGACGGTCTTGCGCATGATGCTCGGGTCACCGGCATGGAAGCCGCAGGCCACGTTGGCGCAGTCGATGAAGGGCATGACCTCGGCGTCCAGACCCATGGTCCAGCTGCCGAAACTCTCGCCGATGTCGCAATTCAATAGCAGGCGGCTCACGGTGAACACTCCTGTAGCTTCTGGTCTTTTTATCTGTAGGACGCTTGCCCGGCAGGTTATCAGTTACTGCGCATCCAGTTGCTTGCCACGGGTCTCCGGCAGGCTCAGTGCGGCGAGAATCACCACGCCGTAGGACACCGCAGCAAACGCGCCGATCCCAACGCTCAACGGCACCTTCTGGCTGAGCAAGCCGATCAACAGCGGAAACAAAGCCGCCAGCGCCCGACCGATGTTGTAGCAGAAGCCCTGCCCCGAGCCACGAATCCGCGTTGGAAACAGCTCGGTGAGAAACGCGCCCATGCCGCTGAAAATCCCTGAGGCGAAGAAGCCCAGCGGAAAGCCCAGCCACAGCATCACCCTGTTGCTCACCGGCATTTGCGTGTACAGCAGAACGATGGTGAACGAGCCGACCGCGAACAGGATGAAATTCTTTTTACGCCCGAGCAGATCGGTCAGATAAGCACTGATCACATAGCCGACGTAGGAGCCGACAATCACCATGGCCAGATATCCGCCAGTGCCGAGCACGCTCAAACCGCGTTCGTTCTTGAGGAAGGTTGGAAGCCACGAAGTGATCGCGTAGTAACCGCCGAGTGCACCAGTGGTCAGCAGCGACGCACGGAACGTGGTGAACAGCATGCCGGGGGCAAAGATCTCGTAGAACTTCGCCGGATTCTGCGGAGTTTGTGCAGCCTTGGCTTCGCGATAGATTTCCGGGTCTTTCACGAGCCGCCGCACGAAGATCACGAAAATTGCCGGGACGATGCCGAGAATGAACAGCGCACGCCAGGCATCTTCCGGCGGCAACACCGAGAACAGCAGCGCATAGAGAATCGCCGTCAATCCCCAGCCCAAGGCCCAACCGCTCTGCACCATGCCCACCGCTTTGCCGCGATCCTTGGCGCGGATCACTTCACCGATCAGCACCGCGCCGGCCGTCCATTCGCCGCCAAAACCGAAGCCCATCAGGGTGCGGGCGATCAGCAGCTGTTCGTAGTTCTGCGCGAAACCGCAGAGGAACGTGAAGAAAGCGAACCACAGCACCGTCAGTTGCAGGGTGCGCACGCGGCCGATGCGGTCGGAGAGAATCCCCGCCACCCAGCCACCAATGGCCGAAGCGATCAGGGTGCTGGTGTGAATCAGCCCGGCCTGTCCGGTGGTGATGCCCCACATGGCGATCAGGGTCGGCACCACGAAGCTGAGCATCTGCGTGTCCATGCCGTCCAGGCCATAGCCGATCTTGCAGCTCCAGAAGGTGCGACGCTCTTGCTGATTGATGTTGCGATACCAGTCGAACGGTCCGGGGCGGGCCGTGTTCTTGGGGAGGTCGAGGGTGTCGGGCGCACGCATGGCAAGTCTCCGCAGGCTTTTATTGGTCTTGTTCGAAGTTCCGACGACGCCTATCGTGGGAACCGGATGCGCCGATTTTTCGTCGCCCGGCCCTGCTGCGTCCAACGAATAAAAACCCGCCTTAGGCATAAGAAAAATTTGTCACCCGAGCCGTTGCCATGAACCTGAAGTTTCTCGAGACCTTTGTCTGGGTCGCCCGGCTGAAGAGTTTTCGCCTGACCGCCGACAAGCTGTTCACTACCCAGGCGTCGATTTCCAGCCGCATCGCGGTGCTCGAAGGCGAGCTGGGGGTGAAGCTGTTTCTGCGCGATTCACGCGGCGTCAGCCTGACGCCCGAAGGCCTGAAAGTGCTGGATTATGCCGAGCAGATGCTCGACACCATGTCGGCGCTCAAGCAATCGATCGAAACCCGTTCGAGCAAGGTCGGGCGGGTGCGCATCGGCGTAATGGACACGGTGATCCACACCTGGCTCAGCCCGTTGGTGGCGCAGATGACCGATCTGTATCCGCGGGTGGAAATCGAGCTGGTGGCGGATACCTCGCTGAACCTCTGCGATCAGCTGCAAAAAGGCTTTCTCGACATCATTCTGCAAACCGATCTGGTGCGCCACGAAAGTGTGCGCAGCCTTGAGCTGGCCAGCCATCCGCTGGGCTGGATCGTTGCGAGCAATTCGATCTACAACCGCGAGTACGCTGACCTCGGCGAACTCGCGCAGGAGCGGATCATCACCTACTCGAAGAACTCCCGACCGCATCAGGATCTGCTGGCATTGATGCAGGCCAACGGTGTGTTGGCGCCGCGCCTGAACTGCGTGAATTCGGTGTCGGCGATCACCCGGCTGTTGCGCGATGGTTTTGGGATTGGCGTGCTGCCGCCGGTGCTGGTGGCCGAGGAACTGGCGCGGGGTGAACTGACTTTGCTCGACATCGACCTGCGACCGCCGAATCTGCAGGTGGTGGTGTCGTGGCGAGTTGGCGTGGAGTGGGTCGAGGAGATGGTGACGTTGTGTCAGCAGGTGCTGGCGGGGTATGCGCGCAAGGTCGGTGAAAACTACATCACCCTCACTCAGTAATCACACCTGTGGTGAGGGGATTTATCCCCGATGGGCTGCGCAGCAGTCCTGAAACCTGAGCAATCAGGTTGATCTGACACACCATTGAGGGCCGCTTCGCGCCCCATCGAGGATAAATCCCCTCGCCACGGAATTTGGCCAGCCTTACAAGCCGCGCACGTCGCGGTCTTCAATCGGCCGGCTCTGGCGCAAACGCCGGCCGCCGAGCACCACCCAGTCAATCAGACGAATCAGGCACTCGATGCCGAACGACAGCAGCAACGCGCCGCTCATGCCCCAGATCATCGCTTCCGGAGTCAGCAGGATCTGGTAGCTGTAGCCGTTCCAGGTTTCCTTGCGAATGTCCGGGTCGGCGGCCAGCACCACTTGCAGGAAGCGGATGTACCACGGGCCCTGCATCGCCTGGAACTGTTTATCCAGCGCTGTCTGGCGGTTGAGCAAGGTGCTCAGGCTGTCGGCATCGCTGCGAAATACCGGGTCATCACTGGCGCGGTAATGCGCGACCAGCGCCTGCAAGTCGCCCTTGAAGAACTGCTCGGCGGTGCCCTGAAAACCGCGCAGACCGGTCTGCGCTTCGATCAGATGAGCTTCGACGCGTTTGGCGTAATCGTTGATGAAACCCGGCACCTGGACACCGATCAACAGGCCCGCCGCAAACAACACCAGCCGTAGATAACTGAGCAACATCGGGGAGAGATCCTTTATTCGGTCGTGCCCTGGCTGACGCATTCGCCGCGTCGCCACAGGCTCCATTGGCCCGGTTCGTAACGGGTCCAGGTTTCGTTTTCGGTCAAAGGCTCGGTGGCGATCACCGTGACCACGTCGTTGGGCGTGGTTTCCGCCTGGAAATCGACGATCACATCGACATCCTTGAGCCGCGCCGGGCCGAACGGTGCGCGCCGGGTGATCTGTGCCAGTTTGGTCGAGCAATAGCAGAACAGCCAGTCGCCGTCGCTGAGCAGGCAGTTGAACACGCCTTTGCTGCGGTATTCGGCACATGCAGCGACCAGATCCGGCAGCAGCACTTCTATATCGACCGGTTCCGGGAATGCTGCACGCACGCGGTTGAGCAAATCGCAGAACGCCGCTTCGCTGTCGGTATCGCCCACCGGGCGGTAGAAACTCTTGATCGGGGTGAAATCGGCGAGCTGGCCGTTGTGCGCAAAACACCAGTTGCGCCCCCACAGTTCGCGCACAAACGGGTGAGTGTTGGACAGGCAGACCTTGCCGACGTTGGCCTGACGAATGTGGCCGATGACCACTTCGCTCTTGATCGGATAGCGCTGCACCAGGTTGGCGACTTCCGACTCACTGCTCGCGGCCGGATCCTGAAACAGACGCAAGCCGCGGCCTTCATAGAAGGCGATACCCCAGCCGTCGCGGTGCGGGCCGGTACGCCCGCCGCGCTGCATCAGGCCGGTGAAGCTGAACACGATATCGGTCGGCACGTTGGCACTCATGCCCAGTAGTTCACACATGTGCTGACTCTCGTGATTACAGGCGCGGCTCGACGCGCATGCGCTGCGGATTGTTCGGCAATGGCGGGCGACCGTAACGGTCATCACCGGCAGCGCCGAACGGCTGATCGTCGTCGCGATCATCGGCACGCGCCGCCGCTTTGGCCGCCTCGGCCTGCTCGCGGCGGGCGCGCGAGGCGCGTTCGATCGGGAAGCGGATCAGCACGAAAATCAGGTAGATGCCGAACGCAATCATGCCGTACATGAACAGATCGGAAATCGCCCGCCAGGCGTTGTTGCCGACCTTGAAGGCCAGGTCCAGCGCGGTGATGGCGATCGACGGTGCAACCTTGGCTTTCACCGGGTCAATGATGGTCGGGCTGAACAGCAACACTGCCATCAGCACCCGCAGCGGCTCGCGCAGCCAGCGCCACATCCAGCGGGTCAGGCGCATCCATACCAACAGGCAGCCCACAGCAGCAAAGGCGTAGAGGCCCCAGGCGATCAGATAGTCGTTCTCGGTCATGGTGTCCATGGCAAGGCAGGCAAAGAGGCGCTTATAGTAACGACTTTTCGCCTGTCAGGCTTGTCCCAATGCCAGACGGCCTGCCGCAATCATTGTGGGAGCGGGCTTGCTCGCGAAAGCAGTGTGTCAGCCAAATAAGTCTTTACTGACAGGACGCCTTCGCGAGCAAGCCCGCTCCCACAGGTGCTGCGGCGGTTTCACGATCCGCGAAAACCTTTATTCCGAACATTGTCCGAGAGCCTTCCATGCCCGAATCCGCCCACGTCCTCCGCGCCCCGATCGCCCGCAAGGCTGCCGGTGCCGACCCGTATGCCTGGCTGCAGGAACGCGACACCGACGCGGTGCTCGACTACCTCAAGGCCGAAAATGCCTATCAGGAAGCACAGACCGCCGATCAGGTCGGCCTGCGCGAGAGCCTGTTCGAGGAGATCAAGGGCCGGATCCTCGAAACCGACCTGTCCCTGCCCTCGCCTTGGGGCCCGTATCTGTATTACACGCGCACCACGGCGGGTGACGAGTACGCCCGCCATTACCGTTGCCCGCGTCCGGCCGATGACAGCCTGACCCTCGACGAAAGCCGCGAGCAACTGCTGCTCGACCCGAACGTTTTGGCCAACGGCGGCTTCTTCTCGCTCGGCGCGTTCAGCATCAGCCCGGATCACCAGCGTCTGGCCTACAGCGTCGACGCCTCGGGCGACGAGATCTACACACTGTTCGTCAAGGAGCTGGCCAATGACAAGGTCAGTGAACTGGAATTTCAGGACTGCGACGGCAGCATGACCTGGGCCAACGACAGCCTGACGCTGTTCTTCGGTGTGCTCGACGACACCCATCGCCCGCACAAACTGTTTCGCTATCGCCTCGACGGCACCGCCGCCGAAGAGGTGTTCCACGAGCCGGACGGGCGTTTCTTCCTGCATTGCTACCGCTCCAGTTCCGAGCAGCAATTGCTGCTGACCCTGGGCAGCAAGACCACCAGCGAAGTCTGGGCGCTGGACGCGCATCAGCCGCACCTGCCCTTCACTTGCCTGGCGCCACGGGTCGAGGATCACGAATACGATGTCGATCACGGCGCGCTGGATGGCGTGTGGACCTGGTTCATCCGCACCAACCGTGACGGCATCAATTTCGCCCTGTATCAGGCGCCGGACACCGGTGTGGTACCGAGCGAAGCCGACTGGCAGAACCTGATCCCGCACAGCGACACGGTGATGCTCGACGGCGTGACGCTGAACACCGCGGCCATGACCCTGAGCCTGCGCGAAGGCGGTCTGCCGATCATCGAAGTTCATCCGCAAGGCCTGACGCCGTATCGCGTGCAATTGCCGGACGCGGCTTACAGCCTCTATGTGCAGAACAGCCTGGAGTTCGAGAGCGACTGCATCCGTCTGCGTTACGAGGCGCTGAATCGTCCGGCACAGGTGCGCCAATTGCTGCTGGCCAGCGGCGAGCAAACCGTGCTGAAAGAAACCCCGGTGCTCGGCCCGTTCGACGCCGACGCCTACGTCAGCCAACGCCTGTGGGCCACGGCGCCGGACGGTACGCAGGTGCCGATCAGTCTGGTAATGAAACGCGAAATGGTCGGCAAACCGGTGCCGCTGTATCTGTACGGTTATGGCGCCTACGGTTCCAGCCTCGATCCGTGGTTCTCCCACGCACGCCTGAGCCTGCTGGATCGCGGCATGGCTTTCGCCATCGCCCACGTACGTGGCGGCGGCGAGTTGGGCGAAGCGTGGTACCGCGCCGGCAAACAGGAACACAAACACAATACCTTCAGCGACTTTATTGCCTGCGCCGAATTCCTGATCCTCAACGGCATCACCACCGCCGAGAAACTGGCGATCAGCGGCGGCAGTGCTGGCGGCTTGTTGATTGGCGCGGTGCTCAATCAACGTCCGGATCTGTTCGGCGTGGCGATTGCCGAAGTGCCGTTCGTCGACGTGCTCAACACCATGCTCGACCCGGACTTGCCGCTGACCGTCACTGAGTACGACGAGTGGGGCAACCCCGAAGAGCCGGAGGTCTACGAGCGGATCAAGGCCTACGCACCGTACGAAAACGTCACCGCGCAGAATTATCCGGCAACCCTGGTCATCGCCGGCTACAACGACAGCCGCGTGCAGTACTGGGAATCGGCCAAATGGGTGGCGAAACTGCGCGCGACCAAGACCGACGACAACCTGCTGCTGCTCAAGACCGAACTCGGCGCCGGGCATGGCGGGATGAGCGGGCGTTATCAGGGATTACGTGACGTAGCGCTCGAATATGCATTTGTGTTCAAGGTTTTGGGCCTGGCCTGAGGAACTCCGTCGGTCACTTGGGTCTTAACTCCAGACCCCGGTGGTCGATACACCACAAACCCCATTGTGGGAGCGGGCTTGCTCGCGAATGCGGTGGGTCAGTCGACACTGATATTGACTGAACCACCGCATTCGCGAGCAAGCCCGCTCCCACAGGGGTTCGTGTAGTGCCTGAAAACCGTGAAAACAATAAAGACCGCAATGACATGTCAGAACCCACCCTGCTGAACAACGAAATTCGCGACTGGCTGATGGATTGTGGCCTGTTCGATCAATTGCAACTGGCGGACTTCGCCGCGGCCTCGGGCTACTTCAGCATCAGCACCGTGGCGGAGGGCGAAGCGATTTTCCGTGAGGGCGATGCCGGCAGTTTCATGTGCATCCTCCACACCGGCCAGGTCGCGGTGCAAAAGACTGGCCCCGACGGCCAGGTCATCACCATGGCCACCCTGCGCAGCGGGCGGGCGTTTGGTGAAATGGCCGTGCTGGATGGTGAGCGCCGTTCGGCGACCTGCGTCGCGGCGAGCAACTGTCAGTTGCTCAACCTGGGCAAGGACTCGCTGGAAAAAATGCTCAACGACGCGCCGAAGATCGCCGCGAAAATCATCCGCGCCCTTGCCGTGTCACTCTCCAAACGTTTGCGCATGGCCGACGGCCAACTGGCGGCGCAACAGGTTTAACCGCCGGGGGATTTGACCTTGGTGCCGCTCGGCTCGATGCCCGGCACCGGTTGATCCTTGCTCGGCGGGCTGGGCATTTCGATCGGCACCAGCGGCGGGCTACCACTGCCGGCACCGACCTTCGGTGCGCTGATCGGGGTAATTTGCGGATACGGGGTCGGCGTGGCGGTTCCCGGCGAGCCGGGTTGCGGCGTCGGGCTGACCGGAATGGTCTGCTGCGCCTGCACTGCAGTAATCGAGAGCGCGGCCAGGGCAATGACCGTTAGAATGGTGCGCTTCATCAAGGGCTCCGTTTGGCCTTTAGTCTGCGCTCAGGCTACTCCCAACGGGCCTGCTTGCCTTCCCCCTTGTAGAGATTTCCATGAAACGTTTCGTTCTGCTCGACACCACGCCGATCCCTGACAACGGTGGCGCCCTGTGCCTGTTCGAGTATGGCGAGGATTTCGTCATCAAGATCCAGGGTGGCGACGGCGGGCAATTGATGAACACGCGCATGCACGGTTCGGAAGATGCGCTGGCCGAAATCCCTTGCCGCAAGGTCGCCGGCCGGCCGAATTCACGGGTGCTGATCGGCGGTTTGGGCATGGGTTTCACCCTTGCCTCGGCGCTCAAACATCTGGGCAAGGGTGCCGAGGTGGTGGTCGCCGAACTGGTGCCCGGCGTGGTCGAGTGGAATCGCGGGCCGCTCGGTGAAAAGTCCGGACGACCATTGCTCGACCCGCGCACAGTGATCCGTCAGGACGACGTGGCCAAGGTCCTGCAAAGCGAGCCGAACGGCTTCGACGCGATCATGCTCGACGTCGACAACGGCCCCGAAGGCCTGACCCAAAAGGCCAACAGCTGGCTGTACTCCGCCGCTGGCCTCAACGCCTGCGCCAAGGCCCTGCGGCCCAAAGGTGTGCTGGCGGTGTGGTCGGCCAGCGCTGACCGGCAGTTTTCCGACAAATTGAAGAAGGCCGGGTTCAAGGCCGAAGAAGTCCAGGTCTTCGCCCACGGCAACAAGGGCACCCGCCACACGATCTGGATTGCCGAGAAGCTCAAGGGCTGAGCTAAACTCTGCACATAACCGTCATTAGTCTTTTTACAAAGGTGAACCCATGAGTTCGTCCACCCCGACCAACACGTCGAAGCTCGATCGCATCCTTGCCGACAACCAGCGCGACAAGGAAATGGGCTACCGCGACAAGGCCCTGAAGATGTACCCGCACGTCTGCGGCCGCTGCGCCCGTGAGTTTTCCGGCAAGCGTCTGAGCGAATTGACCGTGCACCACCGCGACCACAACCACGACAACAACCCGCAGGACGGCTCGAACTGGGAGCTGTTGTGCCTGTACTGCCACGACAACGAACACTCGCGCTACACCGACCAGCAATATTTCGGCGACGGCTCGCTGAGCACACCAAAAATCGCCAAGGCCACGCATAACCCGTTTGCTGCCCTCGCCGGGTTGATGAAAAAAGAAGATTAAAGTTCTTCATTGGCCCGACTGGCCCCTTCGCGAGCAAGCTCGCTCCCACACTGGATCGGTGTCATACACAAAACCACTGTGGGAGCGAGCTTGCTCGCGAAGGCGGCCGTTCGGGCACCGATAATCCCAGGTCTGACCACAACCGCCCAATCCCCGTATAATCTCCCTCTTTTTCCCGAAGGCACCCCGCTCGTGGCAGACAAACGTTACAGCTGCATTGGTTTGTACAACCCCAAATCACCGGAGAACGTCGGTTCGGTGATGCGCGCCGCAGGCTGTTACGGCGTGGCGTCGGTGTTCTACACCGGCAAGCGTTATGAACGCGCCGCCGATTTCGTCACCGACACCAAGCGCGTGCACTACGACATCCCGCTGATCGGCATCGACGACCTGAAAAAGATCCTCCCGCTCAACTGCGTCCCGGTCGCCGTGGAACTGGTCGAGGGCGCCCGCCCGTTGCCCGAATACACCCACCCGGATCGTGCGCTGTACATCTTCGGCCCGGAAGACGGCTCGCTGGATAAAGAGATCCGCGACTGGTGCGAAGACGTCGTGTACATCCCGACCACCGGCTGCATGAATCTGGCAGCCACGGTCAACGTCGTGCTCTACGACCGCATGGCCAAGGGCCTGAATACCCGCTCCGGGCCGAAATTCCGCTGAAACGTCGCACATCCGATGGAACGAGCCGGCCGCTGCGGCAGTCAGCTTATCTATCTATTGCACATTGCCTGGGAGACAGATCATGACCGAACTCAAACGCGTCCAACGTATCGATTCCACCCCGTTCCAGAGCCCGACCGAGCAGAACGTACAAGGCTGGGAGCGCATCGGCTCGCTGGCCGGTGGCGTGATCATGGTCGGCAAGGGCCTGCGCCGTGGCGGCGTGTTCGGTCTGATTCAGGTGGCGATTGGCGGCGTGGCGATGGCCCGTGGCATCACCGGGCACAGCTCGGTGAAAAGCCTGCTGGAGAAAAGCCGTGAGGACATGAACAACGTCCGGGCGAAGATCGAACGGGCCGGGGAAGAATTGAGCAAGCTCAAGGCCAATGCCGAGGCGGCGACCAGCACGGCCACGGTGACTGGCAATGATTCGGTGAAATCGCCGAAGGCCGGGGTTTGAGCCTGAATTTTCGGTGAGGCTTCTGGCCTCTTCGCGAGCAAGCCCGCTCCCACATTGAACCGGGTTCCGTCAGTTGGAATGCGATCAAATGTGGG
The DNA here is from genome assembly GCF_004526365.1 of Pseudomonas sp. S150. Classification (NCBI taxonomy): domain Bacteria; kingdom Pseudomonadati; phylum Pseudomonadota; class Gammaproteobacteria; order Pseudomonadales; family Pseudomonadaceae; genus Pseudomonas; species Pseudomonas sp. S150. Next base: position 2,128,831 of record NZ_CP038207.1, on the reverse strand, counting down.
AGCGGGCTTGCTCGCGAAAGCGGTATTACTGAAGCAATGCGCTATCGAGGACTTTGGAAGACTCGCCCAGAACACTCTCGGCCAGTTGCACAAACTCCTTGGTACTCACCGTCCCCAGATGCATCGCCCCGCGCAACACATCATCCAGCGAACGTTTGTTGCGCGTCTTCAAGCGAATCTCGCGATCCAGTTCCTGCAAGACAATCACCGCTTTTGCAAGCTGCGCCGCACTGATCTGTTCGCCGCGCAGGGTCGTGACTTTCTGACTGTCCTTGGTCAACTTCGCCTGCAACGCCTGATAGCGCTCATCGCTCATGCCCCCGGCACGCCGCACCAGTTCGATCGCGTAGTACTCGGCAAAGCCTTCGCTGATCCAGTCGCTGCGCTGTTCGTCATTGATGCGCCCGAACACCTGCGCCAGCTCGCGCACCAGCGCACTGCTGCCGCTCTCGCTGACCAGCGGCAAACGCGTGTTCAGGTAAATGGACTCATGCGCACCGAGGCTGCCGCGCCACATCGGGTCGTTGGCGCCGACAATCAGCAGTTTCTTCGGATGCCGGGGATAGACCGCTTGCACCTGCGGCCAGACGAACGTCAGCAAAGTCAGCACATCCATGCGCCGCATGCCCTGCCCTTGCGGTGAGGCCACGGTGACTTCGGTTTCGCCCAGGCGCGTGCGGCGGCTGCCGAGGTGACCGGCGAGCATCCAGCCGGTCGGGCGGTCGAACAGGCGTGACGGGTTGTCGATGCGGAATTTGTTCTTGCCGATGCGCGGCCAGGCGGTTTCAACGCTTTGCCAGCCATTGGGCAGTTCGAATTGCAGACGCGACACCAGCTCGATGCCATCCTGCTGATCGAGCCTGGCCGGCGGCACCAGATCATCACCACGCAGCAGCGCCCAGCTCGGGGTCATGCGCGTGTCGAAGCTGCCGCTCTTGCGGCCGTGGCTGATACTGACGCGATAAGTCAGGCTGGGCTTGTCGCCGATCGGGCGCCAGAGGCCCCGGGTCTGTTTGCCCGGGGTCAGTTGCCACTGGCCGTCGGCCTTGAAGTCGCTGTAATGGCTGCCGTCACCGAGGTCAAAGTCGAGACTGCGCACCGCTTCGCCTTTGGCCAGGGTCAGGCGCACTTCGGCCTGATCGCTTTGCGGCAACAAGCGTACGTGGTAATCGAGGTCGACTTTTTTCGCCGCCCACACTGGTGCGCTTAGCGCCAGCAGGCCGATCAGCGATGCCCGCAGCAATCCCCCAGCCATACACACTCCTTGTTGAATCCTGGAAACCCTTGGTGCTTAACCAGCGCGGAAAATCAGGTGATCTTCCCAGTCGTCCTCCGGCACGCTGCCTTCGGCGAGCATGCGCCCGGACTGGGAAATCCGTTCGTGGTGCACGGCGTCACGATCGCCGCACACCAGGTGGTGCCACAGCGGCAGATCCTTGCCTTCACTGACCAGACGATAACCGCAAGTCGGCGGTAGCCATTTGAATTCTTCGGCCTGGCCAGGAGTGAGCTGGATACAGTCCGGGACAAACTTGATGCGATTCGGGTAGTCGCTGCACTGGCAGGTTTTCAGGTCCAGCAGTTTGCAGGCGATGCGCGTGTAATAGACGCTGTTGTCTTCTTCATCTTCGAGTTTCTGCAGGCAGCACAGACCGCAGCCGTCGCACAGCGATTCCCATTCCTCGTGATCCAGTTGCTCGAGGGTTTTGCGTTTCCAGAACGGTTCGACTATGGCGGCCATGGTTCAAGCATCAACATCAGGTGGTGAAAAGGCCGCCAGTCTAGTGCCCAAGGCCTTGCGGGCCAAGCGCTGGCGACTGTCGGTAAATCGCGCTTGTCAGCCGAATCGCCGCCCAGTAGGGTTTTGCCACGAATTCATGACTCAAACACAGCAAGGAATCTTTCGATGAGTGCCAACCCTCGCGTCGCCGATTACGCCATTCACCCGCAGTTCACCGAGCGCTGGTCGCCCCGCGCCTTCACCGGCGAAGCGATCCCGGAAGAAACCCTGCTGAGCTTTTTCGAAGCCGCACGCTGGGCGCCGTCGGCCTACAACTCGCAGCCATGGCGCTTTCTGTATGCGCGCCGTGACACGCCGAACTGGGAGCGCTTCCTGGGCCTGCTGAATGAATTCAACCGCAGCTGGGCGCAACACGCTTCGGCGCTGGTGATCGTGATTTCGAAAACCACCTTCACCGCCCCCGGCGCCAGCGAAGAGTCCCCGGCGCTGTGGCACACCTTCGACACCGGCTCGGCCTGGGGCCACCTGGCGCTGCAAGCGAGCATCAGCGGCTGGCACACCCACGGCATGGCCGGTTTCGATCAGGAGCTGGCCCGCAAGGAGCTGAATATTCCTGAAGGTTATGCGCTGCATGCGGCGGTGGCTGTCGGCAAGCTGGGTGACAAGGCAACTCTGGCCGAGTACCTGCAGGCCCGTGAAGTGCCGAGCCCGCGTCGCCCGCTGAGCGAGTTGGCCGCAGAAGGCAACTTCACCCTCTAAGCCACCATGCAAAAACCACTGTAGGAGTGAGCCTGCTCGCGATGGCGTAGTGTCAGACAACATCAATGTCGACTGACACTACGCCATCGCGAGCAGGCTCACTCCTACAGGTATCGCGGTGGATTTAATATCCGCGGTTGAAATCCACTTCCCCGCGCAACGCTTCTCCCGCTTGATACGCCTTCAGGTTCTCGACAAACAACTGCACCATCAACGCCGGTGACGTTGGTGCCGAGCTGTGCCCGGTCAGCAGCAGGCCCCAGGCGGTCCAGAACGGATGGCGTTGCGGCAACGGCTCCTGACGGCAGACGTCGATCACCGCGCCCGCCAGATGCCCTTCCTTCAGGGCTTCCACCAGATCCGCATCAACCACTGCCACGCCGCGCCCGACGTTGATGAACAACCCGGTCGGCTTGAATTGCTTGAACAGCGCCGCGTCGTAAATGTCGTGGGTGTGCTCGGTATTCGGCAGCAGATTGACCACGTAATCGACCGCGCCCACCAGCCGTGGCAGATCCGCCATCGAGCCGACTTCGACGAACGGCGCCTGCTCGCGCGCGCTGCTGGCGATGCCGTACAACTCGACGCCGAACGGCAACAGGAACTGCGCCACGCTCTGGCCGATATCGCCGGTGCCGACGATCAGCACCTTGCGCCCGACCAGACTCTGGCCGGTGCGATTGTCCCACTTGCGCTCGACCTGGCTGACCAGGCGCGCCAGCACTTCACGCTCGTGACCGAGCATGTAGGTCAGCACGTATTCGGCCATCACCTGACCGAAGATCCCCACCGCGCGGGTCAGACGATAATCGCGGCGCAAGCCGTCAGCGAGCAGCGGCGTGATGCCGGCCCAGGTCGATTGCAGCCATTGCGGCTGATGGCCCTGACGCAGCAGGGTCGCCAGCAGATCCGGCTGCCCCAGCCACACCGGGCAATCGGCCGCCTGCCGGGCCAGTTCGGCGGAGTCGCCACTGGTCAGTACTTCAAGCTCGGGGGCCGCCTGACGCAGCAGCCGGGCGTACACCGCGTGGTCGTGTTCAGCAATCAGAACGCGCATCTTCAAACCTTTCGCAAACCGTGCAGGCAACCGCCGAAGGAGTCGCGCTCCTTCGTGGCGGTCGTCGCCGTAAAATCAGTTCCAGGGTGGCAAGAGGCCCAGAACAGGGCCTCGCAGATCAGACCGGGTCGTTGCGTCGCAGCAATTCTTCGGGCAGGTGTTCGATGTACTCGTCCTCGGCCGGTGGCATCTGCAGGTGATAGCCCTGCTTGTCGAGGTTTTCCAGGACCACGACGATGTCCTCGCTGGCCAGCTTGCGCTCAGGCGACAGCACCAGATCGAAGGCATGTTTCGGCTTGCCGAACGCCAGCATCAGGGGTTCCGGCACACGCTCCAGAGCATCGCTCTTGAGCACATAAAGGTACATCCCGCTTCGCTTGGAGCTTTGATAAATGGAGCAAATACGTTTCAAGGCTGTTCTCCGGCGGTGGCCAGGCTGTCGAGCAGCTTCTGGCCCATGAGTTCGCGGCGCCAGCCACGCAGCGACTCAGGCAATTGATAAGGACCCTCGGGGAAGCCACTTTTAACCAGCGCTTCGAGGGTTTTCTTGCGCAGCATCAGTTCCGGGGCGATGCCCAGGCGTTCGGCTTCGACCTGGCCGAGGGCGCGCAGTTGCTTGATCAGCGCAGCCGCTTCGACCGGCAATGGTTCCGGCACCGCCGGCGGCCATTGATCAGGCCCCACACTGCCAGAGCGCTTGATCAGATCAAGCAGAAATTGGCCGTCCTGACGCACGGTACGCGGGTGCATGTCTTCGATCTTGCCCAGCGCGGCGAGGTTGTCCGGCTGCGTGCGGGCCAGCGGCCACAGCGAGTGCTCACGGACGATGCGGTTGCGCGGCAGATCACGGGCGCGGGCTTCTTTTTCACGCCAGGCGCACAACTCACGCAGCACCGCCAGTTGCGCACGGGACAGTTTCCACGCCAGTTTGGCTTCGCGGTAGACCTCGTACGGGTCGGTCTCGCGGCGCAGGTTGGCGACCAGTTCGGCGCCGTCCTCCAGCACCCAGGCGAATTTGTCGTCGGACAGTTTCGGCCGCAGCTGTACGAAAACTTCCGCCAGATGCACTGCGTCTTCAGCGGCGTAGCTGATTTGTGTGTCGGAAAGTGGACGCTGCAACCAGTCGGAACGGGTTTCGCCCTTCGGCAACTCAATGCCCAGCACTTCCTGCACCAGCCGCGAATAGCCCATCGAGAACCCGAGGTTCAGGTAGGCCGCCGCCAGTTGCGTGTCGAACAACGGCGCCGGCAGGCTGCCGGTCAGACGCAGCAGCACTTCGAGGTCTTCGCTGCAGGCGTGCAGGACTTTGAGCACCGCCGGGTTTTCCAGCAACGCCGCCAGCGGTTGCCAGGCGTCGATGCTCAGCGGATCGATCAGGTAGGCGCGTTTGCCGTCGCCGACCTGCAGTAAACCGGCAATCGGGTAGAAGGTGTCGACCCGCATGAATTCGGTGTCGAGGGCAACGAACGGCAGTTGCTGCCACTCGGCGCAAAACTGCGCGAGGCTTTCGTTGTCGCGAATCCAGTGAATATCGATGGCCACACGGCTCTCCCTTGAAGAATGGCGCGCAGTATATATCGCCGCCGGCGTTTTACGCGCCTGCGCTGGGCCAGAGCTGTAACGAAATGTCCTGCCAGAAAGAAAGAATAGTCTTACAGCGTGATCAGCAAGAGGAATCCGAACCTCCCCATGTAGGAGAGCCATATTTAATTTTTAAATAATGCTCGGGAAATCTGATTTGCCGATAAGTGCTGCGCGCCGCCTAATCGACAGCCTCCGCAATCCAGAGTCTGCCGATGGAACACGTCCGCGCCCCCGCTCGCCCCGTTGCCTGGCTGATGTTCGGGATCATTCTCGTCGCACTCAATCTGCGCCCATCCATGGCCGCCGTCGGGCCGTTGCTGTCGGCAATTCGTGGCGATATCCCGCTGAGTTTCAGCGTGGCATCGCTGCTGACCATGCTGCCGGTGATGGCGATGGGGCTGGCGATGTTTTTCGGTATCGGCATCAGCCGGCGGCTGGGCGAGCAACGCACGGTGATCCTGTCATTGTTGATCATCGGCCTGGCGACGCTGTCGCGGCTGGTGCTCGATTCGGCACCGCAGTTGATTGGCAGCGCGGTGCTGGCCGGGATGGGTATCGCCCTGATTCAGGCGCTGATGCCGGTGCTGATCAAGTCACGCTTCCCCGACCATGTGGCGCTGTGCATGGGCCTGTATGTCACCTCGATCATGGGCGGCGCCGCGCTGGCCGCCTCATTTTCGCCGCTGGTGCTGGGGCAGACCGGCAGCTGGCGCATCGGGCTGGCAATCTGGGCGGCACTGGCCTTGCTCGCGTTGTTGGTCTGGTGGACACAGTCGATCCCGTCATCCATCCAGAACACGCCTGTAGGAAAAGAGTCCTTCACGCGTAGCTCCCGCGCTTGGCTGCTGGCCTTCTTCTTCGGCCTCGGCACGGCGTCCTACACCTGCGTACTCGCCTGGCTGGCGCCGTACTACGTGGAACAAGGCTGGAGCGAACAGCACGCCGGCCTGCTGTTGGGTTTTCTGACGGCCATGGAGGTGATTTCCGGGTTGCTGACGCCGGCCATCGCCAACCGCAGCCGTGATCGTCGCCTGATTCTGGCTACGTTGCTGTTGCTGATCATTGCCGGTTTCTGCGGATTGATCCTCAGCCCGCAACACCTCAGCCTGCTGTGGCCGTGCCTGTTGGGGCTGGGGATTGGCGGCTTGTTTCCGATGAGCCTTATTGTCTCCCTCGATCACCTCGACAACCCGCAGCGCGCCGGCAGCCTGACCGCGTTCGTGCAAGGCATCGGCTACTTGATCGCCGGGCTTTCGCCGCTGCTGGCCGGAATCATCCGCGACCGTCTCGGCAGCTTCGAATGGGCCTGGTGGTCGCTGACCGCAGTGATGATGGTGATGCTGCTGATAGTGCTGCGCTTCGACCCTCGGCTGTACGCCCGACACATCCGTTGAAGCCGAATGCCGCCGCTGGGCTAGAGGCCTGTTGCCATCTTTTTGCGGTTTATTTGCCGACGTCGTGTTGCTAAAAGTTTCTGTCCCACTGGCGACATTGAAACGTCCTACAGGGCTTTGTCCTGGCACCATCGTTCCGCTACGATCATGCGCACACGTTTGCGCGGATTCAGCGCAAGGAGCACAGCGGGACGGAACGGATGCTGAACAGTAACTTGCTTCGAAAGCTCGACATGCAGGACCTCATGGTGTTTATCGCCGTGTATGAGCAAAGCAGCGTCACGGATGTCTCGGAGATGCTGTGCGTCAGCCAGTCCACTGTCAGCTACTGCCTGAAAAAATTGCGCACCAGTTTCGAAGACGAGTTGTTCATCAATACCCGCACGGGCATGCGCCCCACCTACAAGGCCGGCACCATGTACGGCCATGTGCAGAAGATCCTCGAAAGCATCAACCTGTGCCACGCCGGCGCCCCGGCCTTCGATCCGACCCGGCAAGCGGTGACCTTCAATATCTGCGCCCCGGAATATTTCGAGCAACTGGTGTTGCCACGGCTGTTGAAGCGTTTCGACTTCGACGATTTGCCGGTGGTGGTCAACATGCACAAGTTCGAGACCGATGTGCCCGCCGACGAACTGCGCGACGGCAGCCTTGATCTGGTGATCTGTTTCGGCCCCAACTTCCACCGCAGCCACACCGACCTGAAATCGCGGATGCTGCTGGAGGACGATCTGGTCTGTGTCTTCGACAAACGCGCCACGCCGCTGGAACCGCGCCTGAGCCTGCAGGCCTTCACCGAGCGGCGCCATGTGTTCCCGACACCGTGGACTTCCACCACCAACATGGTCGATGGCTGGCTGGCGCGTCAGGCGCAGAAACGGCAGATCGTCGCGCGTTCCAACAGCTACAGCGCGGCATTGAAGATGATCACCGGCACCGATTTCATCCTCACCCTGCCCCGGCGCATCCAGCGTCTGCTGACCAACGACGCGGTGTTCAATCACTGCGAGGCGCCGAACGGCCTGCCGGGGTTCACCCTCGACATGCAATGGAGCCAGAACGCCGATCAGGACAGCGCCAACGTCTGGCTGCGCGAGCAGGTGATCAAGGTGTGCAGTGAGCTGGAAGCGGCCTGAGTCCTACATGCCGATGGCGGTCTTGGTGTAGGAATCGCGGTCGATATCGAGCAACTCCACACACAACTGCACTTCGACCCCGGCCGGCCATTCGCACAGATCCTGCAACACCGCCAGCAGGCTGTCCGAGAGCTGCTTCTTGATCTGCGGCGAACGACCGCTGAGCAGCGCCAGCTTCACATGGACGAAAGCGCGCTCGCCGATGCCGGTACCGACCTTGAAGGTCTCGACCTTCACCGCCCGGCTTTTGATATCAAACTCCGCAGCGAACTGACCGGAACCCACCATGGCGTTGTTGAGCCGGATCAACGCCACATCAGCGTTCAACTGCGGCAGGTTGGCGGTGTATTCCATGTGCAGGTGTGGCATGGGGTGCTCCAGTCAGTCGGCAGAAAGGTCGTACATATACCACAGCGCTGCCCTACTCTCCTGCGGCTTTTTCCGAGGTTATCGAGGCCGACGCCTGACGCAATGCCAGGCTTTCCCACAGCGCCACCAGCACCACGATCGCCGTGGTCAGCGCCCCGAGCACCAGCGCCGAAAACCAGTGATTCAACGCCAATGGCAGCGCCAGCATGAGCAACACCAGCCCCGCCAGATGCGACAACGGCGGCAGCGGTCGGTCGGACATGACCCACTTGAACAGCGCATTGCCCAACAGAAACAGCCATGGCCCGCCCACGATCACCAGGATCCCGGCGTCACTGGCGTGATCCGGATGCACCAGCACCAGTTCGTCGGCCACCGCACTGACAATCACCCCGGCAACAATCAGCACGTGCAGGTAGGTGTAGGCGATGCGCGCCTGGCGCCCGGGATCGCTCGAATGCGCGATGCGGTGATGCGCGCGCTCGGCGCCGCTGTCGAAGTACACCCACCACATGCCGATGCTGCCCAGCACCGCCACCAGAAACGCCATGACTCCGGTGGCGCTCAGCGTCAGTTCAGCGAACGTCGCACCGGTCACCAGCAACGATTCGCCCAGGGCGATGATCACGAACAGCGCGCAGCGCTCGGCCATGTGATTGCCTTCGACGTTCCAGTCGCTCAACGACGAACGCCCCAGCCCCGGCACCCAGAAATACAGCGAAGGCGAGATCAGCTCGATCAGCAGCGCCAGCGCCCAACACAGCAGACGTTGTTGCCCGTCAAGAAAGGCTCCGACGATCCAGAACACGCCGGAGCACATCAACCACGCCAGAATTCGCTGGAAGTTGCGGGTCATGCTCAGCGATTCGCCACGCACCGCCCAGATCGCAAACAGCGTGCGCCCGACCTGCATGAACACGAACGCCGAGGCAAACATCAGCCCGCGCTCGGTGAAAGCCTTGGGGATCGAGGACGACAGCAACAGACCGGCGATCATCAGTCCGAACAGGCCGAGACGGATCGGCAATTTTTCCGGGTCGAGCCAGTTAGTGATCCACGAAGTGAAAATCCACACCCACCACACCGCGACCATCAACAGCGCCACCTGCACCGCGCCCAGAATCGACAACTGCGCGAGCAACGAATGCGAGAGCTGAGTCACGGCAAACACGAACACCAGATCGAAAAACAACTCGACCATGCCGACCTTGCCACTGTCGAGACTGCCGCGCCCACGCAGCAACGAACGGGAAATGCTCATCGGACAAGTCTCCAGCCGGGATCATTGCCATTGAGCAAAGCAGCCCGACCAGACGAACGCAAACCCTTGTAGGAGTGAGCCTGCTCGCGATGGAGTCGTGTCAGACAACATCAATGTCGGCTGACACACCCTCATCGCGAGCAGGCTCACTCCTACAGGGGAGATTTGTGGTGGGATTCAGGGCGCGGTCAGTGGCCGCTCACTCATGAACGCCTCAAGCCGCGACCGCAGCCAGCGCTCGGCCGGGTCGCTATCGACGTGGCTGAGCCAGACCATCGACAGATCCAGCATCGGCGTCTTGAACGGAAACGGTTCCTTGAACAACAGCCCGGAGGCAGCCATGGCTTCGGCGGTGTAGTCCGGCAGGCTGGCGATCAGGTCGGTGCCGGCCAGCAATGCCGGCAGCGCACTGTATTGCGGCACCGACAACACCACATGCCGGGTGCGGCCGATTTCCGCCAGCCACTCATCGGCATAGCCGCTGATGTTGGCGGTGTGCGACACCAGTACGTGTGGGCGCGAACAGTATTCATCGAGGGTCAGCGGCGAATCCGAGGCGTCGGCGCGCAGAATGCTTGGCTGGATATGCCGCAGCAGTTTGCGCTTGGCATTGGCCGGCAGGCCCCGGGTCTGACTGATGCCGACGGTGATGTCGCCGGCGGCCAGCAGGTCGGGGATGCGCCAGTAGTCGACGTGTTGCACCACGAACACTACGCTGGGTGCTTCCTGACGCAGCGCCCGCAGCAACGGTGGCAGCAGGCCGAATTCGACGTCATCGGACAGGCCGATCCGGAACGTCATGTTGCTCACGGCCGGGTCGAAATCGTGAGTCAGGCTCAGCGCCACCGACAGCGAGTCAAGGGCCGGCGACAGGTACTTGAACAGCTCTTCGGCCCGGGCAGTCGGCTCCATGCGATGGCCGACGCGAATGAACAGCGGATCGTTGAACATCGCGCGCAAGCGATTGAGCGCCGAACTGATGGTCGGCTGGCCGAGAAACAGCTTCTCCGCCGCCCGGGTCACGTTGCGTTCGAGCATCAAGGTCTCGAACACCACCATCAGATTGATGTCGGCCTTGCGTAATTCATTTCGATTCATCCATTGCCCCTACTCCCCGGTCTGCGGGCAGTTTAGAAAGGCCCATGGACAGCGTCTATGGGCGAAAGGAACAACACCGGCTCAATTCACCGTCAACGCCTGTATCCCGATCGCCAGCTTGCGCATGTCCTTGCCCATGCCCAATTCCCCCGGGCTGATAGCGTTGGCGTATTTGAAACGAATATTCAGCACACCTTGTTGCTCGACACGCTGCTGCACTTCGACCGGCAACTCGACATTCAGGCGATTCGCTTCAGGCTTGACCAGCCGGGTGGACAGCACGCGTACATCGTTGACGAAAATTTCCACTGCTTGCTCGGTGTGTGAAGGGGCCAGCAGCGCAGTGGTTTCCAGCAAGAACGAGTGCACCCGAGCAGTCGGCCGCAGGGCAATTTGCGACTCATTCCCCTCGGACCAGGTGCCCCACGGTTCATTGTTCGCCCACCCTTTACCGAGGAAAAACGTCGCCAGACTGCTGGGATTGAACACGACTCTCTCGCCCGACTTGAGTGGCGGGATCAGCGTCAATGGGTCCGGGGCCGATATCGGCAGGCAGTCGGCGCAACGCTTCCAGCCCGGCGCCAACACGTTCAACCCGTCAATTCTGGCGAGCACATCGGTGTCGCGATTCAAGGTCAGAGCTGCTTCCAGCACAGTACGGTTACTGAGCACGTACAGGGTATCGGCTGCATAGTTTCCAGAACTGACCATTCGATCCGACACCGCTTGAGCGGCTTCAGTGGCAACCGTACTGACGCGCCCAAGGTAGACCGCGTTGGTCGGCAAGTGATGGCGACCTGAGTAGTCGGCCAGGGTCATCCACTGTTCCGGATAATTCTCCGGTCGCAGCCAGCGCACTGCCTGATAACGCTTCGCCGCCTGCTCCCAGAACGGGTCGACCAATGGCGTCTTCCATGTGGGCGACGGCGTGGCCATGAAGAAACCGCGCGACACCGCCCAGCCGGCGCGCGTGTCTGCCACCTGAACCACCAGCGCCACACTCAGCAGCATCAACGCCACGCGCGAGGAGTGCCCGCGAATCACCACATAAAGGATCGCAAAAATGGCCATGTACATGAGCGGCCAGATCATTCGCCCCGAGCCACGAAAAATCGTGGCCACGGCAACCACCGCATCCGGCAGCGGAATCCTGAATTCGAATGGCCCTACGCCGATATTGTTGGAAACGGCGAATATCGCCAGCCCTGCCAGCGCGAGCAAAACCAACGGGTAACGGCGAGCCTTGGCTCCCAGGTCAGTCGTCCCTTGCAGCACCGGCACCAAGGCAAAGATCCCCAGGCAGATCACGCCCAGGCCCAGAAATGCGAACCCGTCGCCGTCGCCCAGTACACCCGGCATGTCCTGCAAGGTATAGGACCAGACACCCGCATCGAAAAAGGTCAGCACATTCGCCCGGAACAGGCCATACCCCATCAACGCCAGACCGCTGTCGCCTATGCTGAAATAACCCGCCTGCCAGCAGCAGACACTGACCAGCAGAAACAGACCGATCAACTCGATCAAGGCCTTACCCGGCGTCTGGCGCCGCTGAAGGGTTTTGGCGGCAAGGTCGGCAAGCCAGATCAACGCAACCATCGCCAGCAAATAAGCGTGCACCAGCGCAGCCGCCGCCAGCAGCGCGCCCCAGGCGAGGCGGCGTTTCGGCGTAAAGGGGCGCAATGCCAGATATAACCCTGCCAGCAACAGAAAATGCCCAGCGAGGGACAGATGTACGCTCATGCGGACGATCATCGCCGGAATGAACAAAAACATTCCTGCACCAAGCAAACGCAACGCCACGTCGCGACTGAACAGGCCAATCAGCTTCCAGGCAAACCAGCTCTGCAGAATGAAACACGTCAGTAGCCACAGGCCGAAATACTGGAAGGGTTCAGGCAACAGGGCTGAGAACGGTTTGAAGATAAAGGCGAACAACGGATTGGAATCCGAGAAAATTATCCCGTTACCCAACTCCAGCCCATAGCTCGGGTTAAGCCCCAGTGGAAACGTCCAGGGCGAATGACGAAAAAAAACCCAACCCTGATAGTGCGTGGCGGGGTCGCCGTCGCCCAGCCATGCAATGTTCATCGGGTTCAAGGCACGTGGGCCGACCACAATGAAAAACGCCAGAATTCCCAAGAGCACGGGCAGCAGCGCAGTCGCCCGATGTGTTGCGGAGAGCTTCATCGATACGTCCAGAAGTTGTGCAAGACAAACGTGAATGCCGGAATCGTCAGCGCCACCGCGACAATGCCCAACAGATAATTCAACCCGGCCACCTGCGCGGCCCACGCGACAAACATCGCCAACAGAAAACCGCACGCCGATACCAATAGAAATCGCAGCAACGTTCTGCCGTGCAACCGAGCCGAGAAACTCCAAGTGGTATTGATCAAGTAGGACACCACCGTTGCCACGGCAAACGCCACTCCGTTGGCCAGCGGCGGTTGCGGCGCAACGAAATTGATGAACAGCACAGCCACCAGCGCATGCAGCGCGGTGACGAACAGACCGGTCATGGCAAAGCGCAGACCGCGCTGGATCAGCGTTTTCCTTTCAACTGAAGTCACGGTTTTTGCGCCAGCACGAACACGCTCAGCCCGGCCAGACGGTTGTGGCTCATCAGCGGCAGTTCGAGGCTGCACAACGTCTTGAGCACGCCGTTGACCAAGGGATGATGGCGTTTGAGCTGAGACTGCGGCGCTGCGGCCTGCGGCCCTTTGGGCAGCAAACGCAACGCCGCCGCGATCGGAAACACCGCGCCGAAATAGTAGGCACCGCGCTGCACGCTCAAACCGGCATCACGGGCCAGGGTTTCAAACTGCGGCAGGGTGTAGCGGCGCTTGTGTTCGAGGAAGTCGTCGTGACCGCTCCACAGGAACTGAAACGCCGGCACGGTCATCAGGAAACGGCTGCCGGACGGCACCTTGTCAACGTAAGCCTTGAGTAGACCGAGGTCATCGTCGACATGCTCCAGCACATCCATGAGCAGCACCAGATCAGCGTCGATGGCGTCGATATCGCGGCGGTAATGCACCGGTTTGCCGACGGTGGTCGTATCGGAATCGGCGGGGTAACTGATGTCGACGCACCACGCTTCGCGCGCATCGGTTTGAGTCAGCAGGTGATGGGAGAAGAAACCCGAGCCGGCGCCCACGTCGAGAATCCGCGTAATCGGTACATCACCGAGCAGACGACGAGTCGCCGCCGCTTTGGAGCAGTAATACCAATGCTCACCGATGCTGTCGCCGAGGATATCGGTTTCCTTGAGATCCATGTTTCAGTCCTTGGGGTCGTAGACGCGACGCACCAGAAAAACCGGCCGGCGTTTGGATTCGATATAAGTGCGGCCGAGGTACTCGCCGAGTACGCCGATGCCAATCAATTGCAGGCCACCGAGGAACGTCACGGCCACCATCAGCGAGGCATAACCGGGCATGTCGACGCCGTGGATCAGCGTGCGCAACACGATAAAAATGGCAAAGGCGAAGGACACCAGCGACACCGCGGCGCCGATGTAAGTCCAGATCCGTAACGGTTCGGTACTGAAACTGGTGATGCCTTCCAGGGCAAAATTCCACAGCCGCCAGCCGTTGAATTTGCTCTGCCCCGCCACGCGCTCGGGCCGCTCGTAATCAACGTGGGTAGTCCGAAAACCGACCCAGGCGAACAGGCCCTTCATGAAGCGCCGGGACTCGGGCAAAGTCAGCAAGGCATCGACTACACAACGGTCCATCAGGCGGAAATCGCCGACGTTTTCCGGCAGCGGTTGCTCGGCGATCTTGTTGTGCAGGCGGTAAAACCAATGCGCCGACGTCTGCTTGGCCCAGGTGTCGCTGCGGCGGCTAACGCGATGACCGAGCACCACTTCATAGCCCTCGCGCCATCGCTCGATCATTTGCAGAATGACTTCGGGTGGGTCCTGCAGATCGGCATCGATAGGCACCACAATCTGCCCATTGGCGATTTGCAATCCCGCAGACAACGCCGCCTCTTTGCCGAAGTTACGGCTCAGATCGACGATGCGCAGCCGCGAGTCGTGCCGCTGACGATCCAGCAGCCGCTCAAGTGTGGCATCAGTGCTGCCGTCATTGATGAACACCAGCTCCAAAGCAATTGAGGCTTGGTGCTGGAAGACTTCATCGATGCGCAGAATGAACGCGTCGAGACTGTCCTCCTCGTTAAAAACCGGGACAACCAGCGATAACGTGACCCGTGTGGCCTGTGCCGTTCCATGCTCAGTCAATGGAGTGCTCTTTTTATAGTGTTTGTCGGTCGTCGAAGCATTTTCAACGCCATGAGCCGTCCCGTATTAAGCAGTAGCGTCGATAGCCTTGCAAGGTGCAAAGGGCGACATTCTGGCCAATCCAGACGCCGATGCGTGCGCTCTAGCCCGCACTCTTCAGAAACATCTGCCAACGATTGGAAACAAATACCCGATAGCGAAAAAAACTCGCTCCGCTAGGCTTGCGACGATGCGCCACACAGGTTGTCGCAAACACCATCGCAAGGAGCGAACCGAATGTATTTCGAGATCTACAGGCAATCCCGAGGCACCCCGAGCACCGGCAAAGGCCAATGGCGCTGGAGACTGCGGGCGGGGAACCACGAGACGATTGCCAGTGGCGAGTCGTATGTGAACAAGGCCGATTGTTTACACGTGATCGAGTTGATCAAGGGTGTGCAGGGGGAGACGCCGGTGAAGGAAATCTGATGGCGCCGCGTCCTACAGCCTCTTCCTTTTTCGTCTGAAGCACTGGCAAAGCACTTTTGCGCCCCTACGCTGTTCAGCGTACGGGGCCATCCAGCCCTGTTTTGCCAAATGACGTTCAAACTCAAAAGGAGCCGCACCATGGCTAGAGACAAAGCGAAAGACGACAAGCACTTCAACTGCACCCAAACACACGAAGCCGACTACGTCGCCAGCCTCTATCCGCACGCCAAGGACGAAGTGAAAACCTTCCTGGCCTCGGCTTGCAAGGACAACACCCTGCGCAACTCGACGCACAAGGAAGTGTATGACCTGATCAAACAGAAGCTCGGGCATCCGCAGCCGTGAGTGGCTGAGGCGGGTGTTTGGTAAAACTCGCAGATACAAAAAAGCCCCGTAGCTTCTCAGCTACGGGGCTATTTGCTCTGTTCGGGAACGACGTACAACCTCCAGACCAGAATCAAGCTAGGCATGGGCCTCTCGGTCAAGAACATCCGCAACCCACTGATTAATGCTTTTTTGAGCCAATTGCGCTTTTACGGCAACAGTCGCATGAAGAGCTGGCGCCAAACGCAGACTGAGATTGCCCGAATAAGGCTTTTGAGGAGCACGGCCCAGTTTTGCGCAAGTCTCCAGATAGTCAGTAACAGCCTCTTCGAACGCTGACCGAAGCTCTTTTACAGATTCGCCATGAAAACCTACAACGTCCTTGATCCCAGCGATATGACCAACAAAAAGACCGTCTTCATCACTGTATTCAATTCGGGCCGCATACCCGTTGTAATTCATCACGTTCATGGAGTGACTCCTGCTTGTTCAAGAAAAGCCCGAGCATCACGAACCTGATAGGGCTTTGCTTCTTTATCCGGGTGAGGTCGGTGGAACGTAGCAACCACACCTCTTAATTCAAACCGAACTCGCGAACCATTGCCTTCCACGGTTCTGGCCCCGACCGCATTGAACAGAGACTCGATGCGCGCCCATTCCAACGTGGCGGGTGTGGGTCGTGAAAATATAGCTGCGAGCGTACCGAGTTGTTTGTTGTTCATAGTATTACACCATGATACCGCGCAGGAAAAATTGACAATCGCGATTCATATCGCTGATCCATGAAGCGCCCCCTTGAACAAGCGGACAACGCCACCCTCCAAGCTTGAAAACGGCGTCTTTTTATCCGAATCCGGTCAATATTGGGCACATAGGTCAGGATAAGGAGTGATTGGAAATAGAGCTGTAGGTAGACTCCGAGAGTTACGTACGAACCGGCATCAATCGAGTCACATCCGATTATCGAGTTTTCAACCTCGGGTTCCGGCGACAGGATTTGCTGATTACTCAAGCGAGCAGAAACAAAAAAGCCCCGTAGCTTCTCAGCTACGGGGCTTTTTCTATATATGGCGGAGAGATAGGGATTCGAACCCCTTCCCGTCTCCTTGTGGACCGCTTGAGGCCAGCGGCAGCAATGCTTTTACACTTTTGCGATGGCATCTGGAGGCCTATACCGGCCCTGAGCCTGCCCTAATTTTGCCCTAAACCGCGTACACAACGTCGCTTCAATGCTCTGGGAAAAAATGGGGCTGATAGCGTGAGTGGACCGGCGATGTTCGCCGAGGGCTTTATTTGAGGAGGGCACGTACCACGATCGTTTTCCTTGCCCAAAGTACTGTATGCATATACAGTTTGAAAACGAAATGGCATCAGGAATTTTTCGATCTGCGCCGTCGCCTGCAAACAGGCAGCACTTTGATACTCCCGGTACCTTATGCCGATTTCGACATGGTAAACGGAGCCTACCAGGCAAAGATTCACTCTACGAGGAGCTATGGATTCGCCCTCCTTGATCCCTTACGGATTCGGGCAATCCCGTGCAAAAACTCCCCTGTGAGTCTATAGTCGCCGGTGAATGTATCCGTTTCTACTATTCAGCCCCCCTGTAGCGGTTAATAGTTGAAAGCTACGGGAGCATACTCTCTTTTAGGAAGCGCTTGATTCTTCATGAAAATTGCCTCGACCGACCGAGTTATCTACGGGAAAAACCCTCTGGCAGAGGTTGTGTGCCAGATTCGGTTTCAGCCTTTGGAAATCTCCGATGCCTCGCTTGAGCAGCTTCAGCACTGCTTCAGTGAGAGTGGTTACAGCCAACGGAACGACGAAGTTTCATTCAACGTCGTACTGGAAGCAGCTGAGGACGGTTCTCCACCTGTTCCCCGGACAAGCACTGGCTCTACGATTCGTCACTATTCCAAAACTGACGGGACCTCGAAGGTTTCCATCGGTCCAGAATTTATCGCATACACTTCTACGACTTATCAGAGCTGGGATTCATATGCTCCTGAGTTGTTGAGGGCAGTTTCCTATTTAAATCAAGAAGTTGAAAAGCTGCGTGTAACGCGTATAGGTCTTCGGTACAAAGATGTCATTGAACGCTCAGTGTTAGGCCTTGATGGAACGCCTTGGAATGAGCTTATCAAGCCGTTTCTCTTGGGCCCCCTTGCCCGAAACGCTTTGTTGGACGAAGATGACTTTGACGAAGATTCGATTGAAAGTCAGGTGTCCCAGTCGCTTATACGCCTCGATGAGTGCAAGCTGCTTCTGCAGACTTCACTACTAACCTCTATGGCTGATGGCGCTAGGGCATTCTTGATAGACGCTGATTTTTTTCATGAGGCTGATGGAACAGATGAATCCAGCAATATTATGGAGTCTTCTGAGGAGTTAGAAGCTCTGCTGGAAACTCTGCATAGCAATGCAGGGGCCCTGTTCCGACGCGCAATTACGGAGAAGCTGCATGATGCACTCATCCCTCAGTAATACCTGGTTTCCGGAGATTTCTAGCCGGGAAACTCAGCAGCGCTATCGGACCAAAGTGGATCTCAGCCATGCTTTCGGCATGCCGGAACTGAGCCAAACCCTACGCCAGTTTCGAGAAGTAGCCTTTATGGTAGGTAGCTTCTATTCCGGAGCTGACACGACCCTCAAGGGATACGTCAGGTCCGCGCAGGAGGTATCGACTTACAATAAGCTGCGGACTCTGGTGTCCTCCGAGAACAACCTTTCGGACATCGACAGTTTAACTGTGACCGCAGAGGCTGCGCTCGAGGCAGTTGCTGAATTCGGCCCTGAGATTATTCCTACTAAGGATCTCATCGGCTTACAGATTCATGGAGAACATCTGGCAACACTACTGCGCGCGACTTATGCATGGCGTGACGAAATCTCTGGCTGGAACGAGGCTCTCGACGTCGCCCGTCACGCTTTGTCAGATCAAGGCGTTGATCCTGACGATGCACTCTATGGAATGGTTAAGAGCCTATAAATGGTATTCGGCAGCGTAAACGATGTTGTCTTACCCGAGCACGGGATCGCGCTTGCCCTTTTCCATAGTGACTTGGGCGGGGGGCATCTTGGAATTTTGTTCAACGAGAAAGGTAACAAGCCCAAGCTGATGGAACTCGGGTGGCATCACAAGCTATTCGTATCGGATCTCCCCCACCCTAAGTGCGGGGTAGCCATTCCTCTGGCCCTACCCCCAGCCGCAAGCAAGGGAGTGGTAGCAGTTGTCCGAGCAATTTCTCGAAAGCTGCCAAAGATTTCCTATGGAATCGATTTCATTGCTTCGAAAGGCTCGTTCAACGGCTCTGTCTATACGCCTCCAAAGGGAAGCAATGGCCTCACTTGCGCTTCTTTCGTGCTAGAAGTAATGAGATCAGCTGCAGTTTTGCTCATTCATGAGGATTCTTGGGAACCTTCCCCCTCCAATGCAGAGTGGGCGGCAGAGGTGGTAAAACTTCTGAGAGAGCATGGCGCAGAAGAAAAGCATATTGAAGCGGTTGAGAAAGGCATGAGTAACTTACGGCTGATACCGTTTGAATTAGCAGCTGCTGCTACCCTGCCAATTGAACAGCGACCAGCTACGTACACCGCCGTGCAACAAATCGCTGGTGAACTGAGAAATCATCTCAATCGACTTTGTCCATTGCTGCCGCAACCAATAATGCTGGGTATGTTGCGGGCAGGGTGACGACCTTTGACTTTCGATCGGCCAATGACCACGCCCGCAAAAACTACATCACTTTAGCACTGAGAAACTTGGTCATCTTGGCTTCGGTCAACAAGGGGAAGCGGCTTCCCGATGCTTCGGCTTAATGTGCTAATTGCAAGAGACCTTCCATAATTGATCAAGCTTGGTTGTATAGCTCTGACTCATCATCTCGCGCCGCATTGCCCAATCGGGATTGATCGGCACACCCGCAGACCGCAGTGTTCCCCTACCCCACCTCTCGTTGATCTTATCCAGCACCGTCATCAGCTTCGTCGCCTCGGCCGATTGCGTGGTGGCAAATAGATCCTCGGTGAATTCACCAAGCTGGCACAGGTTGACGAGCATCACCTCTGCCTTGCTGTATTTGAATCCCGGCCGGAATACGCGCTCGACAGCGTTAACGGCGGCGTTTGTCAGCAGGCGCACATCATCCGTGGGATATGGCAGTTCGATCAGGACGCCGTTTGCGTACGTGGCCTCGTCCGGATTAAACATGCCGGTGCGAATGCTGACGCGGATCTTCTTACACAGCGAGTTCTGGGCCCGCAGTTTTTCCGAGGCGCGCATCACATAAGTGGCGACGGCCTCCTTGATCGGGGCCAACTCCGTAAGGCGCTTTCCGAACATCCGGCTGCAGCAGATCTCCTGCTTGGGCGGATCCGGCTCGTCCAATTCAAGACACGCAATGCCAGCCAGCTCTCGGGCGGTTTTCTCGATCACCACGCTGAAGTTTTTCCGTAGCATCCAGGCATCCGCCTTGACCAGATCCATCGCAGTCTTGATGCCCATTCCATCCAGATGCAGCTTCATGCGCCGCCCTACTCCCCAGACCTCAGCCACGTCCGTGTTGCGTAGCACCCAGTCGCGTTTGACCGGGTCGCAGATGTTCACGACGCCACCGGTTTGCGCCTGTAGGCGTTTGGCAGTGTGATTGGCCAGCTTGGCCAGGGTCTTGGTGTGCGCGATGCCGACGCCGACAGGGATGCCTGTGCAGCGCAGCACCTGTCTTCGGATCTTTCGGCCGAGGCCGTCCACGTCGTTGATTCCGGTGAGGTCGACGAAGGCTTCGTCGATGCTGTAGACCTCGACGGCCGGCACCATTGACTCGATCAATGTCATGACGCGTTCGCTCATGTCACCGTACAGCGCGTAGTTCGAGGAGAACGGGACAATGCCGTGTTGCTTGAGTCTGTGTTTGATCTGGAAGTACGGCTCACCCATTTTCACGTAGGGCTTGGCGTCGTAGCTGCGGGCGATGACGCAGCCGTCGTTGTTCGACAGCACCACGATGGGCACTTTGGCCAGGTCTGGTCGGAACACACGTTCACAGCTGGCGTAGAAGCTGTTGCAATCGATCAGGCCGAATACCGGCAGCGGCTTAGACATGGCTGCGCACGCTGCTGGTTATCACACCCCAGATCGCCAGCTCGTCACCTTCAAGGACGTATCGCGGCGGATACTTAGGGTTTTCTGACATCAGGATAACTTCTCTACCGCGAATGCACAGGCGTTTGCACACGGGCTCATTGTTCAACAATGCAATAACGATGTGTCCGTGTGCTGGCTCGATTGATCGATCGACAATGGCCAGGTCTCCCTCAAAGATCCCGACACCTTGCATGCTTTCACCAGTGAGCGACACCAGGTAGACGTGTGGCGCACGAATGTTCAGCACTACGTCCAACGAGATTTGCGCTTCGATGTGATCCGCTGCCGGCGACGGAAATCCGGCAGGCACGCGGAAGAGACACAGCGGCACCTGCGAGCCGCCCTCACTGATAGGACCTAGAATTGAGTAACTCATGACGCACGACTTCCAATACTGTACGAATATACAGTTAACTTTCTGAAAGCCTTGCGGTCAATTTTTGTAGGAAATATCAGATAGGCGGGCAGGCAATGTGCGGACGACTCTCGCAGTACGGCGGCATTCACGACTTCGTTGCCGCCTTGAGCATGCCCAATGCTCTCGTCAACCACATCGGGGATCTAACGCTCGAACGCTACAACGCAGCTCCCACTACACAGCTTGCGCTCTTTCACCAGGAGGAAGGATTTCTGCATGCAGATATGGTCCGCTGGGGATGGCGGCCGCATTGGGCGAAAGATCGTGCAGCCCCCATCAATGCTCGAGTAGAGAAAGTCGCGCATGGCCCGTTTTTCCGTGCCGTCTGGCCGCATCGAGCGATTGTCGCGATCAACAACTGGTTCGAATGGTTGGATGAGGGCGGACCCAAAAAGCAGCCCTACCTGATTCGTCGTAAGGACCGGGCGCCGATCCTTTGCGCTACCATCGGCCAGTACCCCAACTCCAAACATCCGCCAAGTGACCACGACGGGTTCGTTATCATCACCGCCGATAGTGCCGGTGGCATGGTGGATATCCACGACAGACGCCCAGTCGCGCTCTCGCCTGAACTGGCTCGGGAATGGCTGGACCCAGTCACACAAAAAGAACGCGCCGAACAACTGGCGATGTTCGAAGGTGAACCAACGAAAGCATTCGAATGGTTCAAAATTGACCGGCGCATCGGTAATGTGCGCAATCAAGGAGCCGAGCTGGTCAATCTACGATCCTGTTCCGAAGGCGATCATTTTTGCTAGGTGGGGTAACCGGAGCCGTTAATCGGAGAAACCCCAAAAGATTATAGCCCTCATACACTCCCCCGATTCCATTCCGATGATCGACTGTCGTAGATATCCATTGAATGAATAACGCTTTGAAGAAACACCTGCTGACTTGGTCACCGACGAAAAATATTTGCTGGTAAACTAAAAATGAATAAAACGCTCAGCTTTTTTTTTGAAGCACTTAATAGACAAGAAAAAAAATTCCTCCCCAAACTTGAGGCGGACAACCTAGGCCTGTATATACGATCCGCGATCAATGAGCTGGATTGGTACCACTACAATATAAGTAGAAAGGAAAGCCCGTCTTACGATGAGACGGAACAATATTACATCATGAAACTGGGAGTTGGCCGTCTTATACAACTATCATTGGATGCACGACCAACGTTTGACGTGCCAACAATCATGTTTACACGAAAAAAAGAGATAACAATTCCTGTACTAGAGCTTGCTGCCGGCTTGGGCTTTATAGAACACGGCCGTCGCGTTGCACAAACTGTCTCGACTGGCCTTTGCAACATTGAAAGCCCAGATGGAAAAGAATTCATCATCACCTTACCTCCAAAGCTACCAGATGACGAATACTACGAGCGAGAACTTGCAGAGCACTATAGACGAGAGTCCATCAGGCATTTCAATGACACTCGACATTCCATATTTGAAGAAGATCTCGAATCAGATATAGAAAAAATCCTAGAAGAATTGGTCTTCCCCTTCTGCACTCACTTTATAGGGTACGGCGGCGACTCACTACTAGATCATTACTTTTACAGCGTTGCATTTGGCAAACTCCGAACTCTTGAAGGATATGACACCTTTAACCACGCGACACGCTTCGGGGGTATCCAGCTCCAAAATTATGTCATAGCGTTAAACTTCACAAACTCCATATCAATACGACATGAGCGCTTTGCTGAAGCACTTGTAAAAAAAGACCCTAGTATAAAATTAGAAAACATACTCACTATATCAGCTGAAACAGAAAGCTTTATTAAAGTCTTGAGAGATGCAATCAATATTTTTGGCGCTGACAACTTGGACTTCGAAGGAGTTAGCATAGAGGACACTCAACGCATATTTGAAGTCCTTTCATGCAGTCGGAAAAATACTGCTTTACTCGCAAAACCCGGATCCCCTTTCCCCCATCTGATTCAAAGCACGGATCAAGGCTTTATAAGGTCTCTTACTGGTGCAGGCAGCAACACGATGTTACTTCTGCTTGAATCGTTGCGATATCATTACCCAAAAGACTACGACAAAAACCAACAATCTCGTGAAAAATCGATGCAAACCGCTATAAAACGAGTTCTAAATGATGGATTTGAGGGGCTCGAGTACCTCGAAAATATTAAAATAAAGATGGATGGAAAGGTAGTAACAGACATCGACCTAGTAGTCTTGGAAAAGACTTCAGGAACAGTATTTCTTTGTCAGTTGAAATTCCAAGAGCTTTATGGCGACGACCTACACTCAAAACAAATCCGAGGAAAGCGTTTAAAAGAAGAAGCCACTCGTTGGCTTGCCAGCTTAAATGAATGGATTGAACATGTAGGGGAGGCCGGCGTCAGAACCTCTCTTCGGTTACCTAAAGGGTTTCCGAAACTTAACTTATTCAGACTCATCATAGCAAAACATTACAGCTATCCTTTAAAGGATTTAACCCGTCAAAAAAACACGGCACATGCAAACTGGTATCATTTCTTTAACTCCGTAGAACTGACAAAACTAGAAAAACACGCCAGCACAAAGTCATTATCAGATCTAATATCGACAATAAAGAAAACAGAACAACCACATGGTCCTAAAGCGCACAATGACGAACCACTGAGCAACGAGTACATACTAGACGATGATTTGAAATTCAAAATAATCCATAAAACAGATAGTTGTTAACATCTGTCTAAGCTTCACTCCTATCCCTCGTTAGCCTTAGGGGCAAGTGTCAATTATTATTCATAGATGAAACCGCATTGGCGTAGGCCTGACAAGCCGCAAGGGCAATCAGCCCCCGGTCGCCGTCGTCGGTGATGTCGATAATTCGTTGAGCATGCGCCGGGTCAAGTTCGGCTCTTGTGGGGCCATGAACCACGCCGCCGGTAGCGGGGGTGGCTGACAACGATCCGTTGCCGGCGCCGGGGGTGGCGTCGAGTAGGACTGACAAGCGCAGATCAGCAGTGGCAAGGCGGTCGCGCAGGCGACCTTGATCACGTTGGACATCGCTCAAAGCTCGGTAATGGGTTTGTTCACTGGTTGCCAGGCGCTGCTCGAGCGCGAGACGTTTGTCTTGTTCGGCACGCTGCTGCTCGGCCGACGCGAGGGTGATCTGATTGAGAACTTCGGTGTGCAGGCGGCCCTGTTCGGCGAGCTGTTCGCCATAACGCCAGTCTTGGACTTGCCAGGTGATGGCAGCGGATCCGCCGGCCAGAGTGGCCAGCAGCGCCGCGTTGAACAACAACCGATACGGCGCCGGGATTATTTCGCCGAGGCGCATAGTACCGCCCTCGCCCGCTCCCACAACTGCAAGCGATCCTGCAGACCATTCAGCCCGCCGTTGATCTTTCGCGTGATGGCTTCGAATTCGTGTCGATCCGCCAGAGCATTCAGCTCCCGAACCCACCAGAACCACGCGGCCGACTCGGCGGCCCACTGCGGTAGCTCCAGCAACTCAGGCGTACGCAACAAACGCTCGTCGCCGAACAGCGCCAAGCTGCAGCGCAGGTAGTTGTTGTGGCCGGTGATCTGTATCAGCCCCCGGCCACGGTAGCGCTGGCCATCGCCGTCGGCCTCGGGCGTGTTGCCCAGCCGTGCGGCCAGAGTCCCGGTGTCATACTTGCTCAGGTACTGGTCGCCGCCCAGTTCGCGCACGTAATTCAGCTCGCCGGATTCGTGCCCGACCTGGGCGAGAAACGCAGCCTGCCGCTGCGGTGTATTGATCTGCCGGCGGACCATCGCAGCATTGAGCGCAGAAACAAAAACGCCCGCTTGGCGGCGGGCGTTGGGCATGATGCGTTGGAGCTGTTGCTCTGTCAGTGACATGGGGTTCTCCTCGGTTGTGGGACTTCGGCGCTACTGCTTGATCTGAACAACCTTCAGATCCTTCGCCGGCTTTTTCTTCTTGCCTTTGGCTTTCGCCTTGCCCTTCTTGCCGCCGTTGCACTCGACCGTCGTGCTCCAACCAGCCTGGGTGAACACCTGCTCCACGGAGTCGACCAGGTACTCGCCATCAAGTCCGACCTTGAAGCCTTGGGCGTTGATCGATCGCTCAGCAAACAGGTCGGTACGACCTTCCATCTCCAGTCGGACACCGGCCGTGGATCGATTGAATGCAGTGAGGCGGGCTTGGGCAGCAGCTTCGGCGGCTGATTTGTTCGGGTAGATGTGCCGGTCGGTGTGCACCGGCGGCAAGCCGTCTGGTGATTCGTCGTTGTCGAGAGTGACCACGGCGAGCTTGCCGGTCTTCTTGTCCTGGTGCTTGGCCGACACGGCTTTGTGGGTGTTGCGGTCACCAAGCCTGAACTGAAAGCGGCTGACGTCCCGACGATGGATAGTCACTGTTCCCAGCACTTTGCCCGATGCGCTCTCCCCGCCCTGACGTGGCATCACCAACAGCTTGCCATCGGCCACCTTGGCCGTGCAGTCGTACTGCTTGGCCAGACGCGTGATGAAATTGAAGTCCGATTCGTTGAGCTGATCGGCGCGGGGCACCTTGGTCTGCACTGGGCAGACCGCCTGCCATCCGTTGCGAGCGGCGACGTCGGCGACGATCCGCGACAACGGCACGTTTTCCCAACTGCCGCTGCGAGTGGTCTTGCCGCTGCCACGCATGTCGCTGGCCTTGCCGGTGATCACCAATGTGTCCGGCGGGCCGGACAGCTCGATCTCATCAACGACGTAGCGGCCGATGCGGGTCAGTCTGGTTTCTGCGTAGCCCAGGTAGATCTCGATGCTGGCCCCACGCGAGGGCAGAACCACCGCACCGTCGCGGTCATCGATACGCAGCTCGAACTCGTCGGACTCCATGCCGGGTTTATCTGTGGTTTTCAGCTGCAGGAGGCGGTCATTGATCCGCTGGGTGATGTCGGCGCCGTCGGCCACGACACGAAAGATTGGGGTCATTGTTTCGTCCAATAAAAAGCCCGCACAAGGCGGGCTCAGTGGTTTCTACTTTCTGCTGGTCAGTCGATCTTGACGATGGTCAGGCTGTCCTCTCCCACAGCAATAACGCTGTTGCAGACGGGACAGGCAAACACATCGTTCTTAGGATCAACCGGTAGCGATTTGGTGCATGCCGGGCAGTTGCCGACAAGCTGGGTCTCTCGAAAACCAAAAGTCTTGAATAGCACTGCTCCCATCACCCCAATAGCGAGGAGCCATCCGAGTACAGGAATAAAGGCCAGGAGGATCGCACCGATGGTGCCGAAGATGATCCAGTTCAGCCTGTAGTTGAGCTCCCCCCAAATGCTGCGTTTTACTTTCCTTAACTCTGTTGATCTTTCCATGAGGAGCGCCTTAGTCATTCGCAAAAATGACAAGCTTATCGGCGCCCGACGGGCAGGGCAAACCCTGCTAAATCGTGCTCGACATTGCACTCAACCCCACAACATCACCTCACTCTCGTCGGGCGCCGGCAGATCCGGCAGCTCGATCACGATGCCGGCGCGATACGGTTGCGGCTCGTCGGCCAGGCCCTGATTAGCATCCAGCACCGCCTCGACCGTTCCGTTTAGATGCCCATAAGCGTGGTAACACAGGGTATCGAGCAGATCTCCGTCAGATGTTCTGCAGGTCATCGCCATAACGCACAAACTCCAATGTGAACGCCTGCTTGCGCGGGATACCGCCCTGCAGCAGCGCGCTCTGTTCTTCATCGACGCTCTTCAGACACCAGGTGCCGAGCACGTCGCCATAGCCGGTGGTCAGCGTCAGCGGCAGTTGCTGAGCGCCGAGGCTGCGCAGGGTATCTAGTTGCTTGATGCCGCCCTTGAACCCCGGAAAGATCGCGCCTTTAAGGGTGATCTTTTCCTCACCGATGCCCACCGCTTGCTGCGCCGGTCGCCGGGTCAGGCGTTCCTGCGAAGCCCAGCGGTATTCAGTCGAGCGCCGCAGCTCGTCGAAGGCGGCGGTATCCAGGTTGAAGTAATACGGCACCGCTTTGGGGTCCAGGGGCTGCACGATCAGCAGATGCGGGAATGGCTTCACCGCTTCCGGTACCGGCGTCGTGTCACCGGCAAGCGATCCGGTCGGCAGGATGTTCCCCAGCGACGGGCTAACCTTGCCGGCGATCTTGTTGATCGCGGTCGACGCCCGGGCAGCCTGTTCCTTCAGTTGGCCCATGCGCTCATCGATCTCTGACACAGCTCGCGTAGCTTTGTTGTAAGTGGCCACCACCTGCCCGACCTTAGCCTGGGCGGCGTTCACCCCACGCATCACGCGCTGCAGCTTTTCCCCGATTGCCGGACCGACAATCGGGATGCCTTCCAGCTCCGCGGCCGCACCGCTGATTTCGCTGATCGCGCCGTTGACCGGTCCCATCATGCCGTCCAGGCTACGCCGACCGGTCTCCCCTGCTGCTGCCAGTTGCTTGAGCCCTGACTGCAGTTGTTCCATGTAGGCCATCAGCCCTCCTTACACATCCGGTTGGTCGTACAGTTGGCGGTTCTGCAGCTGCTGCGTGGCCTGCTGCATTTGCTGCGCGATGAAGGGCTGCAGCTCCCGCGCCATCTGCGCCGGATCCTTGGCATCGCCCTGCACGGTAATATGCAGCGGCGCCGAGATCTCGACCCGTTGTTCCATCTTCGGCACCTCAGATCTGGCGACAGGCGTTGGTGCGGCCAGCAGCGCAGGCGGGACCGGGGCACTGGCGGGCGCTGCCAACGACCGGGCCACATCGCCCATCGCTGCAGGAGCCAATGGACCAGAGCCTGGCTTGGGATCGAAGGACTTGGCAATGTCGCCCATCACCGGCGGCAGGCTTTTTCCGGCGTTGGCCATCATCAATGGCCCGGCGTCCGGTACGCGCTTGAGCGACTCGTCGGTGCCGAACAGTTTTTTGCCCAGAAAACCTCCCGCCGCATCGCCGCCCATGTAACCGAGGTATCCGCCAATCAAGCCGCCGACGATGTTGCCAATAATCGGGACCGCCGTACCGATGGCAGCACCGGCGGCCGCGCCGGCCAAAGTACCTGCCAGTCCACCCGCTGCCTCGCCGTAGCCTTCGGCCTTTTCGTCCTGAGTCTCGGCATTCTGGTAGGTGTCATAGGCTTTGAAACCGGCGTCGACGACCGCGAGCATCGCCGGCCCCTTGACGCCGTCGGCGATCTTGCCGCCGCGCCCACCGCCTCCGCTGCCGCCGCCCTTACCACCGTTGCTCTTCTTGCCATCGCCGCCATCCAAGTCGCCGGCATCCAGCCCACCCCCAGCCCCTGGCAGGTTGGTGACGATCACCTTTTGCGGAATATTCGGGTTGCCCATCAAGGTGCCACGCCCAAGGTTCATCAGGCCCTTGCCGACCTTGAACGCGCTGACGGCGCCCTTCAGCGCCACCAGTCCAGCGACGGCCGTACCAATGCCCAGCGTGACCCGTGGAAACTCATCGGCAAAAACCGACAGCTTGCGGCTGACGTTGTTGATGCCGTCGGCCACGGCGTCGGTGACCGGTCGGATCGCATCGCCGATACTGCGCATGGCTTCGTCCATGGACTGGGCCATCTCGGACCATTTTTGTGCAGACGTCTGCCGGCGTTCAGCCAAGTTCTTGTCGAGGATCCCGGTGGCTCCGGCCGAGTCCTTTTTCAGCTGGTTGTACAGATCCTTGTTCTGCATGTACGCGGTCAGGGCTGCTTTCACCTGCATGTCAGCGAACAGGTCACCGGTGCGCAAAGCCTCTTCCAGCGACTTCATCATGGCCTTGGCCTTCTCGGGATCGGCCTCTTTACTGATCGCCGCTGTGGCCTTGGCCATCTCGGCAGCCCGCTTCGGATCGGTAGCCTGGATGTATTTCTGGGCCAGGGCAAAGCTGGATTCCAGTGTCGACATGCCGTTTTGCAAACCGGTCTGCATCGAGCCCTTGTAGTCGATACCGGCCTTTTTATAGGCGTCGACCGTCTCGCCGGAACCGATTTTTTCCATCCAATTCTTGAGGTTGTTCGCGGCCTCGTCCGAACCGCCGGCCGTCTTCATCTGCACCTGAAGCATGGCGCCCAACTGCGTCACCGAGTCCATGCCGGTGATGCCCAGCTTGCCCATGCCGGCCAGCAGCTCAGGAAACCACCTGGCCATGTCGAGCGCTTCGAAGCTGCCTGCCTGGCCCTGATAGGCGATGGCTTCCAATGCCTTCTCCATCACTTTGGGGTCAGTGATCTTGGCGTTCTGCCCCAGGGCATTGATCATCTTGGCCGTTTCGGAGCCTTCCGATCCTTGGCCTATGGCAAACTTCGCCGCCGTCGGGGCGTAGGCCAGCGCCTTGTCCAGCTCCATGCCGGCACCGACCAGGGCGTTGACCACTTCGGCCACCTGATTGCGAGCCATGCCGGTATCGCGTGACGTGTCGATCACGGTCTTGGACAGCTGGGCCTCTTCCGGTGAGTTGGCAATGTTGGCCTTGATCGCAATGTCGCGAATGATCGCACCGTAGTCCGCACTGACCTTGGTCGGTATGGCGGCTGCAGCGGTCAGTGCACCGGCCTGACCGAGGGTGCTTTTCAGGCCGGACCGGCCCTCCTCGATCTGCCGATGCCCCAGCGCTTTCAATTCAGCGCCGGCGGCCACGCGCCCCATCGTGGCGTAAGCCTTGCTCAACCGCCCCACCTCAACGCCCTGTTTCTTTAGCAGCGCGAGGTTCTTTTCGTACTTGGCCAGTAGCTTGTCGGCGCCTTCGGCGCCGGTCGTATGCGCCTTGCGCCACTCATCGCGCAGACGCATCGTGTCGCCGATGGTGTTCTGCAGGACTCGGGCCTTGCTGCCAACCGAATCCAGATGTTTGATCTTGCTTTCGACGTCCTTGAACGCTTTGCCTACCGTCGGATCGACGGCGCCGCCAATGACAAAGCCAAGCGCGAGGTTCTTCGCCATGAGCGTGCCTTATGCGTCGGAAAGTGTTGAGCGGTGGCTCAGTCAGAGAGCCACCACACCAGTTCGTTGAAGGGCATGGCCGTGATCTCAGCCGCCGAGAAACCGGTCTCTTTGGCCATGCGTTTGGCCAGAAGCTTCAACGTCGAGCCGTCGCATTTACTCGTCCGTGACCAGGCGAAAATAGCCCGCCTGCAGGCGCAGGTAGTCGACCATTTTCAGTCCCATCAGATCTGCTTCGGGGGTCTGGGTCAGCGAAGCGAACAGCGACATTTCACGTTGCTCCGCGTCACCGTTGGACGACGCTTGTGCCGCCCGAACATCCCGCACGCAGGGCGCGCGCATCATCAGCGTGTCGACGGTCACACCTGACAATTCGGTTGGGTACTTGAGGCTAATCCGAAAGCCATCGTCGGACAGTTGAAGCCATTTAGGCAGGGGCGTTTCAGTGGTCGATTGCATGTCTTGCTTCATGGTTGGATTTCCTTAAAGGCCCAGGGCCGAACGTTCGTCTGCGAGCTGGTCGACACCGTCGATCACCAGCACCATGCCGACCATGTCGATCTCGTAAATCAATCGACCGCCGACTTCGAGCTTGTAGTAGGTCAGCGCCATGTTGTGTTTGGTCTCGGCTTTCTCACCGGCCTTCCAGTCGCCCATGTCGACCTCTTTCAGGCCACCGCGCATGGTGACGATGACCGGGGTGACCTTGCCCTGGAGGCCCTTGAACGTGCCGCGAAATACGGCATTGCAGGCGGTGCGGTCGGACAGTCCGAACCACTTCAGCGCCTCACGGCGCACGCCGTTGGTGGTGAATCCGGATTCAAGCTTTTCCACTCCGACCGGGATCTCGATCTCGCCGGCCATCCCGCCGCCCCGGTAGGTTTCGGTTTTCAGCACGACCTTGGGCAGGGTCACGCTCGGCACATCGCCGGCAAAACTCACGCCGTCGATAAACGCCGCGCAGTTGGACAAAACTTCAGGTTTCATCAGGTGGCCTCCTTAGGCGGCTTCAAGCACTTCGGTCATCCATTGGTTGGTGACTTCGAAGAGAAAATTTGGGTTCTCGGCCGGCGGTACGTCGGTGAAGCGGATTCGCCAGTACACCTTGCCCTGCTCGATCTGGCTGGCTGTGTTCAGTTCTTCATCGGCGAACACTTCGAAGTTGATCACCGCGCCCTGATTTTTCAGGTCGCGCATGAAGGCTTCCAGGCCGTCGGTAACGTCCTTGACGTAGGTCTTGGTGATCGAGCGGTCGACCGCCCATTTGTGGCCGGCCTGCACCGCGTCCATGAGAATGAACAATGTGCGTACACGGGTGACGAACGCCCATTTCGGATCGCTCGACAGGGTGCGGTTGCCCCACAGCCGGTAGCCGTCATCGCGAATGATCGTGGTGATATTGGCGTTGTTGAGCAGGTTGGCCCGGCAGGTTTCGTCGCCGTCCAGGTACTCGACCGCGCGAGTGGTACCGGTGATGCCAGTGAGCTCCTTGTTCGAAGGCGAGGCCCAGAAACCGTAGGTCGCGTCAGTCCAGGCAAACAAGCCGGCGGTCCATGCCGATCCCGGCGCATCAACCGTCTTGCTGGTATCGGTGTCCCAGAACTGCACGCCAGGGTCGACCATGAACAGGTTGCGGCTGCCGAAGTTATCGGCGTAGGCCATGGCGGCCTCATCGGTGGTGCACGGTCCATCGATGATGGCGATGGCTCGCAGCTTCTGCGCGAGACCGTCCATCGCCGTCGCTATCGCCTGAGTGGCCGAATGACCGGGTGCGATCAGCAATCGCGGCTGGGCGTTGAACAAGCTCTTGCCATCGAGCAGCGCCTGCAGGCCAGTACGCTGACCTGACACCAAGACGCCACCGATGATCGCCGAGGTCTGCAGCGCCGGGTCGTCCATCTTCGGCACACCGATAGCGACGATTACCGCCTTGGCCTTGGTGTAGATCGCCTGGCAAGCCTTGGTGATCGCAGCCCCCGCGCCGAAGGCGGCAATGGCCTCGCGCTCGGTGGTGATCAATTTGAGCTCGCCGGCCTTGGCGGTACCGCCGCCAACTAGCCCAGGGGTGAAGGTGTCGCACAGGCCGATGATCGACGAGGACGGCAGGGAGATGGTACGTGCGCCGGTATCGACCGAGGTGGTCGTGACGCCGTGAAAGAAACTCATAGAGGTCAGTCTCCAGAATGACAAAGCCCCGCATGAGCGGGGCAGTGAAGGTGTTCGTTTTACACATGGCAGAAACAAAACGCCCCGTCAGTGCGGGGCGTTTATTGGACTTGCTCGATCAGCCAAGGCGGCGCGAGTGGGCGGTGATCGACCAGGGGGAATTGCTCGCCTTGCGGCCAGTCGCGCAGCAGGCGGCGGTAGCCTTGCAGCTCGGCATATTGCTTCGGCGTGATCGAGGTCGACCCGCCTTCCTCGACCTCGTCGCGATGGCGTGCAACCAGAAGGTCAGTAGCCGCCAATTGTCGATCCCGCCAAACACGCTCAGCGGCAGCCAGCACCTCAGCGCTAGGCGGTGGCCGATCAACTAGGATAGGGTCGCCGAACTCGTCAGCAGCGACGACCATCCCAGCAGATTGGCCAGCCAGAATTGCGCGACGGCGCTCATCGGAAACCTCAACGCCATCATCTGGAATCACCTCATTGATGGTGCTGTCATAAAAGCCAAGCTCAACCGCACTGAAGAAGATCACGATCAATATCCCCATACACGCCAAAATACGGACTGAGTTATCGCAACGTTCGGCCCCGTGTTCGCGTTGACTAAAAGAGTGCTGAGACTGCTGCCGTTCCTTCTCACGCCTGCGGTGGAAAACTCAGCAGCGCCTGCTGCTGCCGCGACGGGTACAGAGACCAAGGCCCCGAGAATCGCGTTAGGGAATGCGACGGGAAGAACAACGGTCTGCTCGTTGTTGTCCGCAACGGCCACGGCTCCCCACTGCTCGATCAGACCCGAGGGGAACTTTTGGTACCCGTTACCAGCAAGCAACGAAGCGCCTGAGCCACCAACCGCCGAGTAGACTCCGTTGCCAAATACAATGAACTCCATCATCACCCCAGCAGCGAGGACGATGGTAGGCCCTGACGGGGTGTTGTTCGCACCGGCGATGGTTCCGCCACCGGCGACCACCACCGCGACCGCGCCGGTTGTTGACGCAGCGATAGTGAATTTAGATCCGAACGGCAGCGTTGTTGTAGCCGGTAGAGTTACCGTTGCGGCGCCGGTTATCGTGATGTACTTACCCACATCACTCAGGGGTAGCACGGTCGAACCTGAATAAACCGAGACACCCGCGAGGCTACCCATCGAGCGCTGCACAAATTCGGTTGTGGCAAGTTTCGATGAGTTATCAAATTGCGGCTGTGTGTTGGCAGTCGGGTTAACCAATGCCGGAGCGTTGATTGGCGCAAAGCCTTGCGTCACGTTCTGAAACGTCAGCGCCGTGGTGCCCAGAACGATTGCCCCGTCCGTGATCAACTGCCAACGAGTATCAGCCTGGGTTGCGCCTTGCTCGACCGACACCAGCAGTGCCGAAGTCACTTCGGCATTGTTGTCAGCGTCCGTCGCCCTGGCCCACGCACCCGTCGCCGGCACAACGTATATGCCATTGTCTTTAGCCAAGGTTTGGTTTTTCGCCAATACCCGATCACCGGCCGCCAGCATGACACCGTCGACGATCTGCAACCCCGTTAACGCGATATTACCCGTGGTGGCGACGCGCACGGACTGCTTGCTGTCGAGCTTGTACAGTTCTTCCAGAATCTTCGCGTCGACGTACTCGCGAGTCGCCAGCACCACCGCCGGGTCAATCTTGAGCGTGATGTTACCGGTACTGGTGACAACGAAGTTCATCCGCACGATCTGCGTGCGGCCCGAGCCCTGCGACAGCAGAGGCTTGAAGCTGGGCGCACAGTTGGCCACCGCTACCAGGTCACCGTCCGAGTCGTACAGTCCGATCTCACGGATCCACTTACCGCCCTCATCGGCCGGGATAACCTGTTCGGCGATGATGATCGCCGGATTGTTCGGGTCGACCTTCAGCTGATTCAATGGCCGGCGCCGCCATTCGTTGATCAGTTTGGTTTGCAGTCGATCAGGGATGGGATCGGTGCCGTTAGCATCGCCAACGCCCATTTGGCTGATCAGCCAGGGAACACCGAGTGCATCGGCATTCGCTTGCTTCGCCTCTCCGACCTTGGTCAGGATGGCGAAAAATTGCGAGTTCGCATCAATCATTGGTAAACGTCCAGAGTGTCTACGGAGTGTTCGCGCCCTACCACGCCAAAGCTGCCGGTGACTTCGATGTCACGCATCACGGGTGGGTACACGTCGATTACGTCGCCTTCGTACAGGGCGACACTGATGTTCAGGTTGCCTTGGGTTTCGAGGCTGATGGCGAGTCCGGTGAGTTGCCGGCTGACCGGTTTGGCGTCGTCGATCAAGCGTTCGAGTTCGAGGTACATTTCCTCGGTGATGCCGGTGTCGAGGACGCCGACCTTCAAGGCGAAGGTACCCGGCACCCCTTCCGGCACGGTCTGCCACCACTCCAGCACCTCGATCAGATAGCCCAGCGGCTCGACCACCCGACGTAGCGCACCGATGGTGCCTTTGTGCTTGTGGATGTAGAACGAGGCCTTGATCGCGGCGCGCTTGACCGGTTCCGGCCACTCAGGATCCCAGCGGTCGACCGACCAGGCCCAGGCCAGATGTGGTAGCAGATGCACCGGACAGGTGTCAGGGTTGTACAGCGTGCGCAGCGGGATCAATGTGGTTTCGGCGAAGGCTGCCTCGATACCCCGTTCCAAGGGCGTGCTATTGAGCGGTAGGAGACTGCGCATTCAACCTCCCAGCACGACGGTGTAACCCGTGCAGTAAGCGGCCTGCGCCTTTGTGGGTTTTAAATCCTGCCAATCCTTGAGCTCGACCCGGCCGACGCCGGCGACATGCAGCTGCGCATCGACACCGGACCGGGCCACCTCGACGCCCAGCCGGCGCCGGGGATTGATCCAGGCTTCCAGTCGGCGGATCGCCTCCGTAAGCGCCGCGTCATTCTCCGGGCCGGCACCTTTCATGTGCAGCACGGCGTCGACGCGATACCGCAGGATCTCGGCGCCGCGCACGGTGACGCGGTCGCCCACCGGCCGCACGTCATCGTCATTCACAGCCGCAGCGACAAGGGCCAGCAACTCCAGCCCAGCCGTGCCGTCGCCTTCCAGTCCCAGCACCGTGACGTCGACGCAGGCCGGCGCCGGGCTTTCCGCCGTGGCGTCAGCAACCAGCGCCGAGGCGTTGCGGGCATGCAGGATGTAGCTGTTGCGCGGGCCGGCCGTGGTCAACCCTTCATAGGCCAGTTGCACCCGTTCACGCAATGCATCGTGGGACTCCATCACCGCCTCAACCGGCGGCACGGCCAACGGATCCGCTGCCTGGATTACCAGACGCTTGAGATTGACGTTGGCGGCCAGGTGATCCAGATCAGTGCCGGTGGCATAGGCCAACAACTGGGCCTTGGCCGCGTCGTTGACTCGCGCCCGATTGCCGAGCTTGATGTAGCTGCCGACCTCCAACAGCTTGGTCACCGGGTCGCTCTCCAGCGAAGCTGTCCAGTTCTGCCCCATGTGCCCACGGAACATGCCCAGCGCTTCGCTGTAGGTATCCTCAAAGTCCAGCGGCTCCAGCACGTCCGGCGCCGGCAGCTCAGACAGATCTACCAGGGTACTCATACCCACACCTCCAACGTGCCGCGTTCACCGAGGTATTCGCCGCTGATCTTGAAATTGATTTTGCCGCCAAGGACGGAGACAACCACGATGCGCTCAAGCTTGAGTCGCGGCTCCCATTGGTTGAGCGCCCGCACGGCCTCAGCCTGCGCCGCGCTTTTCCAACCTTCGTTGATAGGCAGGTCGACCATGCGCCGCAGCTTGCTGCCGTACTCCGGCCGTTCGCGACGGCTTAGCAGCGGTGTGCCGAGGATGTCCGCAACCGACTGACGTAAATGCTCGATACCGGAGATGGGCTGCCCGGTGTGGCGATCCATTCCGATCATCGGTTCTACTCCTTGAAATGCTCGTATTCAGGGTGGGCCTTCAGGTATTTCAGCGCGACGTCATCGCCCGCCTCGACCGAGACCAGGCTCTTGATCACGGGAAGCGTGCGACCATCCGGAAGGATCACCGTGCGCGAGGTGTACAGGGTGTCGCGAAAGGTGAGCGACGAGGCGGCCGAGATCGGCTGGATAACAGCGGCAGAATCCTGCGTCGTTGAATCGTCTTGAGGTTTGGTCATGATTGCTCCGGGCATTAAAAAGCCCGCGCTGGGCGGGCCGGATTGAAAGATTCGCTAGTGCTTGTGGTGGTTGCTGTTGCCGGTGGTGTCCAGAATCGCGCCGTCGCTGGTGATGTCCCCGGTGACGTGCAGCAGTCCCTCAATATTGACCGGCCCCTTGATGTTCACCGTGGCTTGGAGATCGATCGTTCCCGACTTCACCGTGACAGCGTTATCGGTGACCTCGGCCTGGGTCGCCCCGACCTTGATGGCGACCGTGCCGGTCGGCAGGGTGATGCTGTAAATGCTGTCCTGCCAGTCGTACACCAAGCGCCCGCCATCCTCGAAATGCCAGACTTCGACATGGTCGCGGTTGTCCGGTGGTGGGCCGCCGTTACCGTACAGGCCAGGAATGAAGGTGCCCTGCGCCACGTCGCCGCTGGCACTGATCAGGGTGCCCTGCTCGTTCAGGCTGGGCGCTCGCCAATGCCGCGCCTTACCAGCCGCGATGCTGTGCCAGCGCACCCAGCCGCTGACCCATTCGCCGTCCGAGACACGGCAGGCTGGTGGTGAAGCGGTAAGGTCGACTGCAACCACGTAGCAGTCTTTGACCAAGCCGGCGAGCATGCGGTCGTGCTGCGCGGCGACGTAACTGGCACTCATGGCACGTCCTCCGGACGGAATGGGCCATCGCCTGGTTCGATGTTCAGCAACAAGGTGCCCGGTGGCTGATCCGGCCATGGCCATTCGGCGTCACCGAGGTAGATCTGCTGCGTCCACACCACGACCCAGACGGTGTAGCCGTCCAGCTCGGGTTTGGTCCAGTCGGGCATGGCCTGCACGAACTCGGCCGGTTCGACCGCCACACCCCAGCTCTGCATGCGCAGTAGCGCGCCAAGATGACCGGCCAGAAACACCGCCTGCTGATGGTGATCCGGCTGGATAGGATCGGTGATCACCCGCGCCTCGAACTTACAGGCCAAACCGGTCTCGCCCGTTCCCGGGTCAAGGCCTGGTTCCATCTCGGCCAGTTCGATCAGCACCGCCGGCAACGGTAGGCGATCCAGGTCATTCGGCCACATGGCCACGGCCTGCAGACCCGGGAAGTGATCCTGAATGCGCCGCTCAATGGCTTGATACAACTGCTCAAGACTGAACGGCTCGCCGACTTGATTCGTCACGTCATTTCCCCCTCAGGTGCTTCTGCAGCTCAAAGTTGAGTTCCTGCTGCAGGACGTGCAGCAACTGTTCGTCGGCCTTGCGGATCCAGCTTTCGAAGTGTGGCCGCGCCTGCTCCAGCGACACCTTGGCTTTTGCCAGAGGAAAGCGGCTGCCGTGTTCGGCGATCCAGCCCGAACTGGCCCCGCCCGCCCCGCTGACATCACTGTCGGGGTAGTCACTGGCGTCGAAATGCTTGCTGGCCGTGCGGATCCAGACATCCGCACTGTTGCCGTAGACCTTCTTGAAGAACGCCCCCTGAAAGCGCCGACCTGCCACCGACACACCGGACCGACTCTGCCGAGGACGACCGATGCGGCTGGCTTCCATGGCGTTGAGGCCGAACCACAGCTTGCCGCTGTTCGCACCACCGCTGACCGGGTAAGCTCGCAGCCGCTGCCGCACAGCAGCAACCGCAATACGCTCCTGTCGGCCAACGGCGCGAGCGATTTGCGTGGCGAGCCAGCGCAGGGTTTTGTTGATGGCTCGCCGCTGTGCCGCAGCAGCGGCCTTGGGCACCAGAGCGGCGAAATCCTGAAAGGCTTTCAGATCTGCCGCCGAGGTCTGCAAGGAGATCATCCCGCCGCCGGCCGAGGGTTTGAAGTAGCTACCGACACTCATGGTCGTTTCCTCAAGATCAAGGCGACCAATCCGTCACCGCCCGGCTCCAGCTGCATCAGGTCGTAGTCACCGCCCCCATCCAACGCCGGCAAATCAACGGTGACCAGCAGCCCTTTTTTCAGGCCGTGCGAATCACGGACACGGATCTCGAACTTCGGCTCGCGCAACGCCGTTTTGAGGCTGCCCATCTTGGGTTGCATCCACGGTGCCGCGAACATGCCGAGCACCGGTTCGTCGTAGCCCTCGATCCGGGCCGTGTCGCCGAGGGTTTCGAACACCGTGTCGTCGATGTCTTCCAGCAACTCCCGGAATGCCATGGTTAAAGCTCCAGGAGAATCTGCGCCCGTGGTCGTGTGCACAGGTGCAGCGGATTGGACTGGGCTTCACCGGCCATGCCTTTCTTGAACGGCAACGGTTCGATCATGCTGTAATACGGAATGCCTTGGGTATTGACCGTTTCCATGTAATCAGCCGGCGCGAACACCGAGATGTACAGATCCGGGACGCCTTCTGGGATCAGCAGCGCCTTGTCGTCGTGCACGAACGACACACCGGCCACCTTGCCACGGTAACGTTCCCAGATGATGCCGCCGAATTCGAAACTTTCGCGAGCATCGCCGCGCAGGGCTGCTGCCTGCTGGCTGTTGAGGTAGGTCTCCTTGACCGACTTGTGAACGATCAACTTGTTCCAGAAGTTCTTACCGCAGAAGGCGCGAGCCCCAGTACTGGTCACGCTACCGAGCGCATCTTCCTGCATATCCAGGGCTTCACCGCATTTAACCCGCAGCTCAGTGCTCGGATCTGCCAACCCCATCGGCAGCTTCTGACGTTGCACCCCGAAGCGGTCATAGAGGTCCAACAGGACCGTCGAGCCATCGGCGTCGAGGATCTGACCATTCAATGCGCCCATACGCTGGAACTCGTGCGTGGCGTCCAACTGGCGCCGCGCCTTGGCCAGGCGTGCATTAACTACGTCCTGCACAGCCTGCAGCTCAGTGCGGGTACCGAAGGCGCGGATACCTTGAATCTCGTCAGCCTTGATGGTGAAGCGCTCCGGCAGGTGCACGGTGTTGAACGGGATCAGATTGCGCTTGCTGCCTGCGACCACCAGGCCGGACGTGCCACGCTCACCCGCCGGCACCAGGGCCAGAGTGTCGCCGTCCTTTTCAATCTGCACGGTCAGAGTGGTGATGCCTTCCTCGCGAAACAGACCCAGCGCGCTGATGCGCCCCGGCAAGTAAGGCTGATCGTTGAGTGCAGCGGTCAGCGAATCGACGCTGAAAGCTTCGTCGTCAAAAATGGCGATATCGGCCATGGGTACTCTCCAGAAACGAAAAATCCCGCACACGGCGGGATGCGTACAAAAGAAGGATCGACTTAGCGGACGATCACGAAATGAGTGGCGAGGGCTTTCTCGGCGGCCGGATCCAGGCCGGTCAGGTGTGCTTCGCTGACCTCGGCCAACCGCACCACGGCGCGACCGCGACGAACGACGTCCGATTCGCCGAGTGGGCCGTAGAGAATGGCGACGGCGTTTTCCGTGCCGTCTTCGGCGGTCGGGTTGTATGGGGCGAACTCACTGGTCGTAGCCACCAGGCCGAGGATTTGACCCGGCTCTAGCGCCGGACCAGCCGCAACATTGATGGCTTCTCGCGAGATGGTCCCGGCGCCCTCGGACAGCAGGAACTCGCCTGCATGCATCGGTTCGCGTTTGATGGTCATGGTCTTGCTCCTTTAGAGGCTTGAGATTGAGCGGCCTGACGTGCCGCCCAGATCGACGGCGGATCGGGTTGTTTGGCTTGAATTTTGGGAGCCGGGTCTTCGTTCTGTGGCAGGCTGTTGTCGATCTCGAAGCCTCCGCCCTTCCCGACGACTTTGTCGAAGAGCCGCGCGCGTACGGCGCTGGTATCCAGTCCGGCCTGCACAAACTCCACCGCAAACTCGGGCAGCCGGGCGGCTACGCACAGATCGCGAATCGATTTGGCCTGAGTGATGGCGACCTTCACGGTCGCCTCATCGACCAACTTGGTGGTGGCCAGCAGTGGCTCGATGAGGTTGCTCATTCCGCCTTGGTTACAAGACTTGCTGATCATCAGAGCCAGCGCCGCCGCATCCGCACCAGGCTCTGGTGGATCAGGATCGTCGATTGCCGGCTCGGTCGGTTTCTCGGGCTCGTTGAGCAGATCCAGCAGCGCCTGGGGCGTGTGCTGGTATTTCTGCATCACCGTGCCCTGCCCCAGGCATGCCTTGATCTGCACACCGTCGCCAACTTCGTCAGCCAACCCGAGGGCCACCGCTTCACGGGCGGTGAGCCAGGTTTCGGCATTGACCAGGCGCCGCAATTCGACCTCGTCGATGTTTGGCGCCTTGGCCTTGTAGGCCGTGATGATGAGCTCCAGCGCTTGATCCAGCGCGGTCGCCACCTTGCGCATATCCTCGGCATCACCCGAGGCATATGTCCATGGGTTGTGAATCATCAGCGCGGCGTTTTCTGCCACCACCACCCGATGAGCGCCGCAGACTGCAACGCTCGCGGCACTGGCCGCGAGAGCATCGACCCGGCCGGTGCAGCGCTCGCCCAAACGCTTCAGGGCGTTGTGAATAGCCAGGCCGTCGAACAGATCGCCGCCGATGCTGTTGAATGCCACGACAATCGATGAAGTCCCGTCATCCAGGGCGGCCAGATCGCGCACGAACTGATTGGCGGTAATGCCCCAGGTGCCGATCTCGCCATAGACGTACACCTCGATAGTGCGTTGTTCGGCTTCCCCGCTAGCCCGGAGGCTGTACCAGTGTTTGTCTTGCACGGGCAGTTGCCCGTCGAGTTTGTTGAAGATCCGTAGTGGGAGCGGCGGTTTCATGGTTTCTCCTGGTCGTCAGGGTGTGCATCGACCTCGACGAGCGTTCGGTAATTGAGGCCCAGGGTGCGGGCACGTTGGGCGTCAGCCGCGTTCTCCGCGTCGACGGCTTCGGCGTCGTAGCCTGTGCGCAGGCACATCTCACTGCGCGAGGCGAATCCGGCGTTGACCTCCAGCATTCGCGCTTGCACGTCCTGTACTGGTTGGATGTAGGCCCAGCCTTGCGGCACCCAGCGAGTGCGCAGAAATTCGCGGCGGCGACTGGCGTAGTCCGGTAGGTCAATCACCCCAGCCAGCACGGCCATGTCTAACCACGCGGCGCGTACCGGCCGGCAGAGCTGGTGGATGTAGACGTTGAATTGCAGCTGTTCGAGTCGGCGTCGGAACTCGTTCAGCACCACTCGCAGCGCCCGGTCGTTGATGCCTTTCATGTCACCGGTGAGGATCTCGTAAGGTGTGTCGGTGCCGGCTGCTGCGGCCATCAGTTGCTGACGCATGAAGTCCGGGTAGTTGTTGCCGGCGTCCGGTGGTTTGGAGAACTCGACCTCCTCACCGGCGCCCAGCTCCTGCATGGTGCCGGGCTCCAGCGCGACCATCGGCGTAAAGCCGTCGCGGTCGGTGGCGATCAACTGGCCGGTGACCGGGTCACGAGGTACCTGCCCCATCTCCGGCGACGGACGCTTGATGAAGCCGGCGAACAGATTGGAGACCTCCTGCCGGAACAGCACCGCGTCGTCGTAGTTGTCCAGGCTGCGCAGCCGCTTGAGGACTGGCGACATACGCGGCACGCCGCGTAGCTGGCCCGGCTCCAGTGGTTCGAAGATGTGCAGCACCTGGGTAGCCGGCACGCGTACCAGTTGGTTGTAGCCGCTGTTGAGCGATGACGCATCACGCGGATGCGAGCGGTACATCCAATAGGCCACACGCTTGCCGGCTGGGTTGAACTCGATCCCGGCGCGGATGATGTTGCCGTCGCGGGTGGTTTCAAATTTATCGTGCGGTACAAACTCGGGTGCAAGGGTCTGCAACTGCAGCGGCACGACCAAGCCCTCGTCGAGACCACGCGGACGAAGCCGGACAAAGCACTCGCCCGCCGTTTCGACGGTGCGAGCCACGAGCGCCTGTTGACCGTAGAAGTCACATAGGCCGTCAGCGTCGGACTCGTCGGCCCAGTCCTCCCACAACTCCTGCAACAGGTTGCGCAGTTCTTCGTCCTTCACCTCCGGGCGCGGCGTGATGCCGGTGCCGATCAGGTTGCTGACGCGTTTGTTGATCGCGTTGGCCGCATACGGGTCATTGCGCACCGCTGCGCGCGATCGGGCTCGCAGGTTGCGTAGCGCCGGGGTGTTGATGCTGTTGATGCCGTTATCGGAAGCATCCCAACTGGCCGAACGACGGCCCTCTCCGGCGCCTTCGTAGCTGGCCTTGATGTTCGATGGCAGCAAAAATCCGCTACGCGTCAGGGCCGGAAATTGTCGAGACATCAGATTCCCTTGCCTCCGTGACTGAGCCGCACGACACGCGAGCGCGGAGCGGCAGCGCTGATTAGCGAACTGCGGATTTCTTCACGTGCGCGGAGCAGTTCGTCGACGTCGCGGTATTCCACCGTTCGGTCGCTGTAGCGCACGGTCTTTTCGCCACGCGCAATCGCACGCTCGATAGCTTCGAGGTGTTTCTGGGTAAAG
The DNA here is from genome assembly GCF_004526365.1 of Pseudomonas sp. S150. Classification (NCBI taxonomy): domain Bacteria; kingdom Pseudomonadati; phylum Pseudomonadota; class Gammaproteobacteria; order Pseudomonadales; family Pseudomonadaceae; genus Pseudomonas; species Pseudomonas sp. S150. Next base: position 2,086,328 of record NZ_CP038207.1, on the reverse strand, counting down.
GACATATCAGCGTCTCTTCAGATAACCGCTCGTAGAACTGCGGCGTTGAGGGGGTGTGGCTGGGCGTGTCTGCACGACCGGCGCAGCAGGTGGTGGCGATGCCGCGACTTGAGCCTGTCGCACAGCAGCAGGTTCAGGTGTTTGGCTTCCATCAACGCGCTCACCCTGAACCGATTTGACGCCAAGCGCGTCGTCGAACAGACCGGACTGGGCAAGTGCCTGACGCACCCGATCCCAGTCGTGTTCCTGGTAGCGGTTGATGCCGAGGTAATGAGCCATCGCGAGGCAGTACACCATCAAGTCGAGCGCTTCGTTGCGCTCGGCCTTGCCCTTGATCCATTCGATGCGTTTGTGGCCGCGTATGTAGCGCACGACCTTACGCTCGGCGACGCACTGGGCGAAGAACTCGTCCGGCAGGTCATTGGCAAAGTGCAGCGAACCCGGTCCGTCCGGGAACGGGTAGCGGTTGTAGATCCAGTCTTTGGCGGTGTCAGTACCAACGAACCACAGCTCGGCGCCGTTGCGTTCGGTTTGACCCTTCCAAGTCACGTCGACCAGGGACGGGCGCTGAGCAATGACCGGTCGGCCCGGCTTGCTCGCGCCCTTGATGGCAAAGATATTGCGCCAGCGGCGAACGCGGCAGAACTGATAAACCTCGTCGGTGTGGTGACCGCCGGAGTCGACGCCAACAGCGAGAATCGCCAAACCGACACCGCAAGGATGCAGATAACGAGCCTTGAGTTTCTCGTCCAGCACTGCCCAGGTGCGCTCGTCGGCCGGATCGCCCCAGATGACCTGGTGATCGACCACCCAGCGCTCCATGCCGACGCCAAAACCCATCACCATCATTTCCAGGCGATTAGCCTGAACGTCGACGGCGCCGGTCAGCATCAGCACACCGGCCGGCATCGTGCCGAGGGTGTAGACCTCCAGCCGCGCCCGGGCGATCAGCACCTCAGCCTTGGTCTGTTCCTGCGCACTGTCCCATACCTTGGCCAATCGGGTGTTGTAAAACACCTGCATGGGTTCAAGATCACCTTTGCTTTGAGCGGTTTTGGCCTTCTCGAACTGCATGGCCAAGGTGCGCCAGTCCATCCAGCCGGGTGGTGAATAGAGAGCGTTGAGGTGGAATCCAACTGTCTCCCCATCGCCTTCAGCATGCGCACGCCATTCGCCTTGAGCAAGCATTTCGCCCTTGTGGTGCTCCTCGATCAGCACATCACATTCGGCTCCAGCACATTCGTAATGCACGGTGCTGAAATCGTCGCTGTAATGCAGACGCTCCCACTCAAGTACCTGCATATGACCGCAGTCCGGGCATGGCACGTAGTAGTGACGTTGGTCGCTACCTTCAAACAGATCCGCTATCCGTGAAGCACCTTTGATCGTTGGCGAACTGGAGAAATAAAACTTGGCGTTACGACCAAAGGTACTCGCTCGGGTCTCCGCCAATTCGATGGGATCCCCCTCTTCTCCGATGTCGACTTCCCAGCGGTCAATTTCATCACCGTAGATGTAGCGCGCCGACAGCTCCGACAGGTTGGCCGCAGAACCAGCAGTGGTGACGTACAGCGAGCCACCCTCGAACTCCTTGGTGTCCATCGTGTTGACTGCATCACGCCCGGTCGCGATTCGCTCGCGTAGAACAGGTGTGGCTTTGATGGTCTTTCCGATCCGTGACGACACCCGCTTAGCCAGGCCCAAGCTCGGCAGCAAGGTCAGGATATTTGATGGCGCCATGTGGATCAGCCCACCTATCCAGTTCAGCGCAATCTGGGTTTTCATCAACTGCGAAGCCACCATCGTGACTACACGTTTACTGCGATGTGCCGGTGACAGGCAACGCATAGGCTCGCGAGCATATGGCGTCCGGGAAGTGCGGTACCGACCTGGCTCGGCAGCACCTGTGTCGCGCGGTATGCGCATGTACTCGTCAGCCCATTGATCGACCCACAGCTCAGGCTCAGGGCGCAGACCACGGAAGTACGCCGCCCGGTAAACCTCGGCACCGTCTGCAAGTTTGGCTTCCATAGGATCAGTTTCCGAGGGTTAGGGCGTGGTTGAAGTCTTCAGTAGAGAGGCGCTCAGCTTCTTCAAGCGCTTGGCGGATCTCAGTTAGGAGGTGCTTTTCAATGTCCCAAGTGCTGGTCATGGCTGACAGCACGGGGGCAAGTTTGGGTGGCAAGCTCAGTAGCAAATCGCGAGTTATGCGCCCGCTCGCAAAAGCAGCTTCGTCGACGACTTCCCGATCAACCAATTCACCGGCGATCTTTTGAAGGTCAGCCTCGGCCCTCTCAGCCTGCGCTAACGCCAAGCGTGTTTTAGCTTGGTGGTAATCCGGCGCAGCTTGCGGGGCGGAAGTGGGAAGCGCGGAAGCGATCCACGGCTGCTGGCCCGACGTAGTGGTCACCGGTGCGATTCGGGTACCTGAATTGCTGCGTGCTGGATCCCCCGTCATTTCCAAATACTGATCGGTGGCTTCGACATCGATCTTGCCATCCGAGGCGTAAATCAATCGGCCTTGCTTGGCCAGTTTGCCGACGTACTGGCGAGACCAACCTTTGCTGGCCGCGTATTCCGTTCGGCTCAAAACGGTCATGTAAACCTCCTGTCAACCTAGGGCCGTCAACCTATGTCAACCTCTGTCAACCAACGTGAAAAAATCGGCCAGTCGCAAGATCCCGCGGGTTTCCGACCCCGTACCCTTCGAATAACCCCAGGGTCCCCGGCGGTTTCAGGCTGGTCCGCCGCCATTCGGCGGGACATCGCACACGCCAAGCCGCTTGGCAGCCCAGCGTTCGTACAAGCCGATGGCAACATCTGCACCAGCCATTGCCGTGAGACACCCCAAGGCGCCCGCCGTCCAAAGCGACATGCCCGCCGCGATCATCAGCATCATTGCCGAGACTCCGCAGACAATGCAGGCACCGGATCGCAGCGCGAGCCGACGTATCAACGCCCAGCCCCGGGCACCATCCTTGTCTGCTCGCCACATCTCACCGGATACGCCGCCGATCAGAGCCAGGACGATCACCAACCAGATCGGCATTTCTGCCAGCGCTTGCTGCTCATTTGTCATGTTGTGCCTCAAGTGAAGGAGCATGCCGAACACAAAAAAGAAAACCCCGCCGGAGGGCAGGGTTTTCAAAGTCGCGGCATACGCCAGGACGAAGTGCACAGCACGTGCTCGGGGTAGCGCCAAGGCGCAAAATCCATATCGTGGAGACTTTTTACCCCCTGAGTACGGAACCGAAAAGGGGGCATTTTCGGTTATCCAACTTGACGCAACTTTGACGCAACTTTGAGGAGACTTTGAGGTAAAGCACCCCGACCAACGGTCAGCCACTTACGTGCATCTTTACGCTCGGTCAGCACCTCAAAGAGTCGCACATGAAGACGGTGCACAAGATCGTAGTAGGTTTGCTTCGCCTTTGAGACGTAGCCCAATTCATGCATCTGCGCTGCCCATGTCGGTGCAGGGTCAAAGCCGTAACGCATAACTGCCAGCTGTTGCAGCCTTTCGCCCCGACCATCTTGCCGGGCGATCTCGGAAAGGGCGGCACCAATTTCCTGCGCAATTGCATCTGGACCCGCACCACCGCCGAGAAGGATCCGAGAACCGGGTGTGCCTCGCGGCGCGCAACCGCCCCATTCCATGATCGTCGCCATCGGGCTACCCATGCCTCCGGCTTCACCGCCGTGTCGGCATTGCTCGCCCCAATGTTTCAGCAATAACTCCATCGCCTCAATCATTGCCCTGCCCCCCGTAAAACCCAACCCGACACAGAAATACCCCAACCCGACACAAACCCAACACACATAAATCCCTTTAAACTCAATGCTTCAATCAAACTTGAGTTGAGTGTGTTGGGTTTGTTGGGTTTATCAGTCTTCGCATAAGAAAAAATTCCTTCCGTTGAATTCGTTGCAAAGAACGTCATGCATGCGCGTGCGCGACACAAAACCCAACACACCCCACACAACACCCGCGAAGGCATGTAATTCGGGCACTCAAATTGTGTGAGGTATTCAAAATCAACCCGACACACACTCAACACACCCAACACACTTTTAAAAATAGTCATGCTGCAAGCGCCTTGATGTGATCCCAGCTGTCTACGTGCCAGCCCGCCAGCTTGGCCTTCGCCCGCCAGTTCTCCACCTGCTTGCCCAGCTCTGCCGCCTTGAGTGATGGGGGCGGGGAAGCATCCAGATCCACAGGAAAGAAAAACGCGCCGAAGCGACGGTTATTGCCGTCAGTCCAAGGTATCGCCCGCGTTTTATCCACCTCAGAACTGATGAATAGAGAGAACTTAGTCTGACTCATCACGTGCTCTTTGTTGCGCTGACACCATTCGAGAAATAACGAATAGAGGTCGGTCGATAGACACGGTCCCCAAAGCCCATGCCCCAGCTCGCTGTACTTCCACAGATGCAAGAATGTTTGCCAGCCGGCCCGACTCAAGGCCACCAAACGCTCACGCGCCTCGGTCGATGGTGGCCGCGTGCGCTGGTTGAAGTCCCCTAGATCGACCGACAGTAACCAACCGTAGAGCGCCGCCACCCCACCCTGCTCCAGTTCACGACCAATCGCCTTTTGCCTTGCGACTGGCAGGGTCTCCATAGGCCACATCACCAGCATTCGTCGATCACTGTCGCTGATTGGCCACGGAAGAATCTCGTTGCTGAGAAATACCGCATTCATATGGTTGGCTTCTTCCCAGCCATTAATGAACTTCGACTCCATCCGCACCGTTTTACCAGTGATCAAGTGCTTGATCTTGCCCACCTGGTTGTAACGCTGATCGCGACTGACCACCTCTTCGAATACGGACCACAATTTGCGGCTTTGCCACGCGTTGAAACTGCTTTCCAATTGCGTCTGACCAACAGTCGCCGCGTATTGGCCGTAAAGCATGCCGAGTGCGTCAGCGAACAAAAGGCTCTTGCCCGAACCTTCCATTATCGAATGCATCAACACAGCGGTATCCATCTTGGCGCCCAGGTGCTGCAGCGGATACGCCAGCCAGCGAGTTAGCCAGTCGGTTGCAGCTTCATCGTGGTTACATAGAAATGAAATCAGCCAACGCAGGTTGGCACACGCTGCATCATCCCTGACTGGCTCAAGCGGCAACCCGTCAAAGGTATTGATGTACACCGCAGGATCCTTCGTCATGGTCGGATCAAACACGATGTGTTCAACATCGACGGTGCGGCGTTCGCTGCTGTTCAGCCACAAGGGGTAAGTGTCACCCAGCGCCATCTTCACCGCGCCCTCGGCTATACGCCGCTTCTTTTCGCGATCCCAAACGTCTTTGGTGCCATCGATGTAAACGTAACGATCGGTTGGAGACATCCCGAATGCACCGCCCTTCTTCCCAGCCATGCGGCGCGCCTGCTCGATCTCGCGAACATGGTCGTCAGAAATCAGTCTCTTTCCGGTGTCGTCCAACCAGGCTTTGGCCAGTGGCTTGCCCACACGAGCTTCGAAGGCGGACTTCTTCATTACCTTCGATTGGTCGCAATCCCACACGTGCGTGGTGCCTTCTACCAGCGCAAAACGACGCAGAATGTGGTCCAGCGTTATGACCTCCCCCGCCCCCCCATCAGGAGCAGGAGCGGCCTCGCTGGACGGGCGTGTTTCGTCGGAGGTCGGCCCGCTCAATTCACCGGATGGGGTGGGGGGAAGATCATTAGGATCTGGACGGGCGGCGTGTTGCATGCCCAACATTCGCGCAGCATCCTTCACAGCCTTCGACTGGTCGCCGCCGTGCTCGAGTAAGCAGAACACTTCAAAGGCGTCGTTCTGATGTCCGTTCGCGAGAGGATCAGCACCGTGGTGCGAATAAACCTTGCCCTCACTGATAGTCACCCCTGGCAGACCGGTGCTGCTTTGAGGGTACAGCCACTTATTGCCTCGCTTGATGTACCCATGGGAGCGAAGAAGTTCCGCAACATCGTGACAACGGTTGAATTCATCAATTACCGAGGGCCGTTTGCCGCCACCGAGCGCAGGACGCTTTGGGGCTTTGACCGGTGGCTTCGGTGACGCAATCGCCCATGGACACGCAGCTTCAGCATCTCGCTTAAAAAACTCCCAATTCTGCCAAATGGTAAGCAACTCTTTGGTCAGCGTGGGCAGCCCGTCAGTAGCACTTGGAGCGGTTTTCCAGATGTAAGGTTTGCCGGTACCGGGATGAATTGATGGTGGAAATACGTCTTGCACCAGTCCCGCACGTAGCTCAAAGACCGTGAAGCGTTTGAACGGCTCGGCTTCGGTTCGTGCAGCAGCTTCTGCGGCAAGATCACCCTGCTCTTTCGCAGCCTTGGCCTTGTCCATCAATCCTTTGAAAATCAAACCATCCGGGTCTTTTTCATTCGGCCATGAAAGCGAGTGACGCGTGAGTTCGATGCCTTCCGGGACCTTGAACACCACCCGGAATCGCAGCGGATTCCCGACAATAGTCGGGAACACAACTGCCATCGCATCAAGGTCCAGGCCCAACAGTTCGTACAGAACATGTCGCGTCCACTGAACGTCATCAACATCCAATGAACAAACGCGGCTCGGCCCCAGCACGACGCCAAGGTTGTGATTTGGGTTTCGTTGCCAGAACGCCTCGGCCGTGTCGGCGTCGGTGATATAGCCTCCGGGCTTATTCCACCCTAGGCCTTTCGGAGCCTTTTCACCTGGATCAATCGATACAAGTGCCAAGTCAAAAGTACTGATGTAACGCTTTGCCCATGTAGCGATGGCTGTTCCTTTGCCCGATTCACTCATCGCCGGGCCTCCCGCAGCTCCTGACAAGAGACGCAGGTCTCGCAACCTTCAACCTTCTGCTGTCGTAGCAACGGGATTGGTTCATCGCAGTCGTCACAGAACTGCGCGCTTACGCGGCTCGATGGCACGCGGCGATTACGATGAATAGCAACATCAAGCAGGTATTGCGCCTGCTCGTTTGCGCGGTCGATATCATCAGCCATTGATGCGATCCTCCATCGCCTGACGAGCACCCGCCATGATGCCGAGGACTTCGCGAATCACATCCATTCCGTACTTTTCGAGATCCACGACTTCATGAAGCTCCCAGACGTTGTCCGCCGCGCCGTCATGCATCTTGGCCACGAATTCACCGGTTTCCCCGAGTAGCTTACCGACCGCTTTCAAGGCGTCACGGGTTGCCGGTACGGGCACGGGCCGGTACCAAACCGCACCTGCTGGTCGCATCAATGCGTCCAGCAGGCGTGGATCAGCGGTCAGCCTGATCACTTCCTCAAGCTCATCTGGATTCAGCCAGCGGCGTTCTTCATCGAGCTTGAGTTTCTTCTGGAGGGTGTCGTTGTCCAACACCATTTCAAAGGCAAGGGCGGTAATTCCGCCCTTATAGTCACGACCAGCGCGATAGATCGCTTGGCGTAGAGGCAGGACCGGACCAGCGTCCGGCAAAAGATCTGTGCGACTCATAACCGTAAATCCCCTATTTACGGTGTAGCCATAGCCCAGGGTAAACCCTATCCTACGACCACGACCGATGTGCATGTGCTGTGTATCGTCGTAGCTGGGCTGGGGGATTCTTTGGTGAGAGGCCCCAGCTCAGCACCTTTTAAGCTGCCGACTTAAGATCGGCCGCTTCTTTCTCTTGGGTGTATAGGCATTCGATTGCCTTACCCGTTACGTACCGAACATCTGCACCTTTCGCGGCGCGATTGATAGTCGGCTGGGTTGTTCCTACGCGATCTGCAATAACTCTCTGGGACAAGCCAGACCGAAGCAGCTCCGCAAGCATTTCTTGGATAGTCATATCGTTCACCGATGCGCTTTCGCATTGGACGCCACAATACACAAACGTATTGAATGATTCAATACACTCGGCGATACGTTTTTGAATCAAGGCAGAGAAAAAGTGATCGGAGACCGCATCGCCCAACGCATGCAGGAATTGGGGCTGTCAGAAGGCGAACTCGGCCGACGCTCCGGCGTTCCGCAACCGACGATTCATAGAATTGTGACGAACGCAGTAACCAGCCCACGCCATGAAAATATCGAGAAGATCAGCAAAGCCTTGAAGGTCAGCAGCAACTGGCTTTGGAAGGGAGGCGAACACAAAGACCCGATGATTGATCAGGGCGCGCCATCTGCGAATGAGACCAACGTTGAACCTGGGCCAGCTATTAAAGGCTACGTCCCTCTCATCTCTTGGGTTCAAGCCGGCGCATGGTGTGAGATTGAAGACGTTAGGACCCTTGATGATGCGGAGATATGGCTACCATGCGCCGCATCCCATAGCAGCCAAAGCTATGCCTTGCGAGTACGTGGACTATCCATGTTCAATCAACATGAACGTAGATCCTTTCGAGACGGAGACATCATCTTTGTTGATCCCGCGAAAGATGCGGAGAATGGTTCTCTTGTAATTGCCAAGCTCATAGATAGCCAAGAAGCAACTTTCAAGCAATTGGTGATGGAGGGCAGTCGCCGGTTTCTGAAACCGCTGAATCCAGCATGGCCAGAGCCGATCATTGAGTTAGGGGCCGACGCGATCATTTGTGGCGTAGTGTTTTCGAAGCTTGAAATTTTCTAATACGTAACCCAAAACAGGCCCGCAGCGATGCGGGTTTTTTTTGCATCGTGAAAAAATCAATTCAAATTCGTATTGACTGAATCAATACGTATTTGTATCGTTTGCATCGTAAATCTCTCACCAAAGAGTACGGACATGCAAACAACACAGCACAACAACACTCGTTGCCCGGTGTACCTACACCCATCAGCGTGCACTAACCCAGAAGCCGTAAAAGAGATTCAAAAACGCACCGGCCTACTGGTAATCGTCGCGCCTGGCACTCGCTTAGCACCGGCAAAAGTCAATGTCATCACTCACGGATGCGGACCGTTCGGGGGTGATGCAGCATGAAGCCTCTTTTAATTGGCATCGCTGGCGTTGCCCGCTCAGGTAAAGACACCGCCGCGCAGCATCTGGTAAGCCACCATGGATTCCAGGCTTACGCGTTCGCTGACCCACTGCGTGACGGTCTGATGCACATCCTCAACTTGAGCCCTTGCGACTTCGACGGTGCCCAGAAGGAACTGCCGCTGCCATGGCTCGGCCGATCCCCTCGCCAGTTAATGCAATCACTTGGCACCGAGTGGGGCCGCAACAACGTGCATCCCGAACTCTGGCTGCTGCTTGCGGAACAGAATCTCGACCTACTCGCTCGCACCCACGACGAAACAAGCGGCTTTGTCGTCAGCGATGTGCGGTTCGAAAACGAAGCGGACTTCATCCGTAAACGTGGCGGCGTGGTGATTCACATGGAGCGGATAGCAGCTCTCACCGTCAACCAGCACAGCAGTGAAAACGGTGTCGTGCGCAACCCGGGAGATATCTGGCTACCGAATGATGGGCCGTTCGAAGAGTTGTTCACCAACCTAAACCATATTGTGGACACCCTGCACACCCGTGCTGCGGCGGCCTGAGGCAGCGTTATGACAAACCGCACCCTGGACGAATCCGCCGCATTGCTCGGACTCAAGCCCCGCGCCTTCCGCACCAGGTTGCGCGAGCTGGGCATTCTCAACAGCAGTGGCGATCTAGCCAGCCAGCACCGTGATCGCGGCTATCTGTATTCGGATCCGCGCAGCACGGTGATTCCGTCCCTCAACAAGTGCCGTCATTACTCCGTGGTGATGGTGAAGGAAGAAGGGATCGAATGGCTGGCCAAGAAGCTAGGAATCATCATTACCAAAAAGGACGCCGCTGCATGAAAACCAACAACCTCAATGCCTACACGCAAGCCCTCGGCGCCCTGAAGCTGATCCCGATCTACTTGAACTGCCCGGGGGTAGTCAGCCGCGCAACGCTCGTTGGCGCCTCGACGGAAGCCATTCAACTACTGGAAAGCATGCCCGTACTAAGCACCGAGCTGGCCGAGGTATTCCGCTGCGTCAACAACGTGATCCTTGACGGGCAAGTTGCCTACGTTACGCCGACCAACTCACCTGAGTTCCCATTCGGCGCCGTGGTGGCTGACGCCAAGGGCAACATCTGCGCGGCTGCCATGGGCAAAAGTAAAGAAGGCCTCGCCGAGCTGATTCGCCTCAAGTTGCTGCCCCCATCGGAGGGGTACGGGGAGAACGCAGCGTGAGCAACACACTAGAACAATTGCGACGTCAGTTCGCGACTCCATGCCCGACCTTGGCAGCAGTTCGGGAACAGTACTTCGCACACATTCGCACCGACCGCTACCTACTGGCCGAGATCAAGGCAGGTCGTATCGCGCTGGTCGTGAAGCGTTTGCACGGGTCGGCTCGCGCACAACGAGTGGTGTACCTGCACGACTTGGCCGAGTTCCTCGATGCCCAAGCGGCAAAGCAAGCGGCTTGATTTCAACGGTCGCCTCTGCCGTCCAGAGGCAAACAAATCGCACATCAATAGGCACAGCACATGAAACCTACGGACACGGCCGAATTCATCGGCGAACTCAACGCAGGCGTCTTCGCCAATCAGATCGGTCACGCCCTTTCTGAAGTGGCATCGGGAGTTGTTGATAACGGCAAGGTCGGCTCGGTCACCCTGACCTTCACCTTGAAGCAAATCGCCAACAGTCATCAAGTCACCGTGAATCACAAACTCGCCTACAAGGTGCCTACCAAACGCGGGAGCCGTACCGAGGACACTACCCTCGATACCCCGATGCACGTTAATGAGGGAGGTCGCCTGACTTTGTTCGCCGAAGCCCCCCGCGCCGGTCAGCTATTCAACCGCGACGACGCACCGATTCACGCGAAGTCCTAAACCGTTCGATTCCAAACCTCTCACCAAAGGAAGTCGATTCAATGGAAGCCAAAGCAATTCAGTTGATTCAGGACACCGCCGTTCTGGCCTATGCCAAGCCGCTGGATACTTTCACCCCAGCGTTGGTTTTGCCGTCTGAGCAGAAGATCCACAGCATCGAGAAATTTCAAGCCGCTCGTAGCCGGTTCCGCGGCGCGCTGACCACTCACTCGCTGCTGGACTTCGGCAAGTACGTAATGACGCAAAGTGCCGAGGCTGTAGCGTCTGGTTTTGTGGACGCCGAAGCAATGTCGTGCACAGTCATTTTCAACCTCGGCGACACCAAGTCACCAGGGCACGGCGACTTCACCGCCACCCTGAACTTGAGAAAAACTGCTGCGTTCCGGGCGCTGGAGCGTGCAGCCTCCATTCAGTTCGCGCAGAAAGAACTCAGCGACTGGATCGAGGATTGGGCATCGAATCTCCAAGCCCTCGCGGCCGATGACAGCCCCATCGATTTGCGTAAAGCCGCAAGCGCCATCCGCTCCATCAGCATCGAGCAAGCACGCAAGAGCGAACATATCGTAGGTGACCTAAGCGCCTCTCGTTCAGCGATGGACCAGATTGAGGCCAAGTCCTCAGAAGGGTTGCCTGCTGAATTCCTGTTCACCGTCGAGCCATATGAAGGGCTGAATGTCCAGATCATCCGCCTGCGTGTAGCAGTTCTCACCGGCGGGGACAAACCCCTGCTCCGCCTGCGCTGGATTGGAGAAGAACAGCTTCGCGAAGACTTGGCACAAGAATTCAAGGAAGTCGTGCAGCACGAAGTTGGTGGCGGCGCGAAGTTAACTATCGGCAGTTTCAACCTGGGCTAACCAACACGCAATCCCCCTCCGCCGGCCTCTCACCAAGCATCCCGACGGAGGGATCTACTGAGGTTCACAGCACATGACCACAATTCAAATTACCGCACTGATTGTCCTAGTCGCCTTAGCCGGGCTGCTCGTCTGGGGTGGCTACATCATGGGCCGAAGCGACGGTTTGAAAACAGGCCTTCTCGAGGGCGAAGACATCCAGCGAGCTACGAGCGCCAAAAACATCCGCGAACTACAGGCCTCACTGCAGTTCATCCAGGACGATCACACGCGTCTGGCGCAAACCTGCAAACGACTTGAAGCGTGTCAGGTCTTCGGAGTGGTCGAGCACCAGACGCTGGTCGCAATCGGCGAGATGCTGCGGATCGCCGCCGAGACCTTCAGCGCCTTTCGTACAGGCAAGAAGCTTGAGCGTGATGCCCGGTCCCTGCGCGATCAGGTGCTTGCGATGGCTGCGCAGTTGCAACCAGGAATTGAGGGCAACAAAGTCGGACAACCACTCTCCAGCGCCGCGCAAGTCACTGTGGAGGCTGCGTGAATGAGCTGGCTCTTTTCGCAGGCGCTGGTGGCGGAATACTCGGCGGACACCTCCTCGGCTGGCGCACCGTCTGCGCCGTTGAGCGTGATGCCTACGCCGCACAGATTCTGGCGCAACGACAAACCGATGGACTGCTCCCGCCTTTCCCGATTTGGTCTGACGTGTGCAGTTTTGACGGACGCCCCTGGCGAGGCCTTGTTGACGTGGTTTCGGGAGGATTTCCTTGTCAGGACATCTCGGTTGCAGGCGCCGGCCTGGGTATCGCCGGCGCCCGCTCCGGACTGTGGCGGCAAATGGCACGAATTACCGATGAGGTACGACCGCGCTACGTCGAACTGGAAAACTCACCATTGCTTGTGGGAAGAGGACTTGCCGTGGTGCTCGGTGACCTTGCCGAAATGGGGTATGACGCGCGATGGGGTGTTATCGGAGCAGCTGACCTCGGTGCCCCTCATCAGCGCGACCGGATCTGGCTCATCGCAGAAGACACCCGCCAGACGATGGCCAACACCGGTGGCGAGCATGGCAAAGGGATCCTCCCCCGCCGCACTGACTCGCCGATCCGGGGCCGACCGTTCGAACGATCGCCTGGATCATGCCGTGATGGCACTGGATGGTGGTCATCTGAACCCGGAATGGGCCGAGTGGCTGATGGGGTGGCCCATCGGGTGGACCGACTTAAAGCCATTGGCAATGGACAAGTTCCACGAGTGGCAGCAACAGCATTTTATGAGCTTACCAAGGGTAAGCACTGAGGTGGCCGCATGAGCGCAGCAGAGAAAATCGATTTTCAGATCACACCCGGTGCTTGGTTTCGGCAAGACCTGCTTTATCCGGTGTTCGGACTCAGCACTGAAGCTGTTCGAAAGTATCGTTCACGCGGGCTGTGGCTGGAGGGCAAGCACTACCGTACAGACCCAGCCAATGTGCTGGTTTACAACAAGGAAGCAATTGAAAAGTGGATGGCAGGTCAACCATGAGTGACAAGATGCCAACAGGTGTCGAGATGAACGGCAAACAGCTGCGCATTTGGTTCATCTTCAATGGCCAGCGATGCCGGGAACCGCTAGATGGGATCTCGAAGGTAAACAAAGCTGCAATTGCCTATGCAGACAACAAACGCCGCACAATCCTTGCAGAGATTAAAGAGGGCCGCTTCGACTATGCGGCTCACTTTCCCAACTCTCCCAGGGCAGCAATGTTCACAGGAACAGGCGGGCCATCTTTGAAGCGCACCGTGAAGGAAGGTATCGATCGATGGCTGGAGGTCCAGCGCGCACTCAAAGCATCAAGCACCGTCGTTAACTATGTCAGCAAGGCCAAGCACGTCGAAAACAAATTTGGCAAACGCCGAATCGTGGACATCAGCAAGAGCGATATCGAACTGTTTCAAGCACAACTGCTGAAGCAAGGCTTGTCCCCAAAGACAGTAAACGACATCTTCACTGTCGTCCGAGGTGTCTGGGCTGACGCCTTCGGCGACGGTATCTTGAAAGCCAACCCACTGGATCGAATCAGCAACGTCGGCTCAGACGTCGACCTTGAGCATGCCGATCCCTTCAGCCGCACCGAGATTGATTTGATCGGCAAAGCGGATCCGGAACGACGACCTGATACCAGGATGATTGAGTTCAACTGCTGGGCCGGGCTATCGCTATCCGAGCTCATCGCACTCGCTGTGGAGGATATCGACCTTGATGCTGGCTTGGTGCAGGTCCGACGCGCGCTAGTCGTGGGCGAGTTTAAAGTCCCGAAAGAACGCTCCCGGGTGAGAGTCGTCGAGCTGATAGACCCTGCACTGGAACTGATGCGAGAGATCGTTGCTGCGGCCAGGGAAGCCCCCGTCGAAGAGATCACCGTTATCCAGCGCGACAACATCACATCGAAGAAGATGAAAGTCAGATTTCTTTTCCGCAGCTCTTCCAGCGGCTTGATGTGGAGCGGTAAGACACTGAGCAATTGGTTTACCACGCATCTGAAAAAAGCCGATGTGCGTCACCGAGGTGCCAATCAGTGCCGGCATACGTTCGCCAGCCAAATGCTTTCAAGCTATGTGCCTGTCGAATGGGTGGCCAGACAGCTCGGACATGCCGACACTACAATGGTGCGAAAGCATTACGGTAGATGGATACCAAAAGACACAAAGAGTATGGCGGGAATAGTTTCAAAAATGCTTGGATTTAGAGTTGATGAGTAAGGTTGTGAAAAACCACAACTTACATAAATTTTTCAGCAACCCGCCTCGAAATTTTGATACTCCATCCAATCCAATGCCGCCTCGAAAAACTCAGTGACCCTCAATAAGAGTGCAGCCATATACAGGTCCATTTCTTTTTCATATGCAAAATACGCAGTCACATCTTGGATGTTTGATGTGATTTGAGTCGCGTAGTCTGCATTCGGATTGACAGGCTGCACACCATACTCATCGGCAAGCAGCCTGATCTTATCCGTGAGCACAAGCCAATTAAGGGCGTGCTGTGGGGATAAGCCTACAGCCAGACTGAGAGCATGCTGGAAATCTTGGTACCGAGAGTGTCCAGTCTGCATTGCAAATTTGAGTTGAAGAAACGCAGCACCATCATCAAGAGTATCGAGAGTAGATTTAAGCTTCGAACGCTTGAGGACAATTAAATCGAGTGAGCTGAGAGACCTCTCATGACCAAATATGCTTGCCTTATCGTATGCATCGACTACAGACGCAACCAGCAAATTCAAAACCCGCAAGGTTTCAACCTTCTTGCGGTGACTCGGCAACAGCTCAATAATCACATAGAACACATATGCAGATATGAGTCCGACAAGCAGATCGCTGGTGACACTGATCGTTGCGTCTGCACATAGAAATGCGGCAATAGCTCCGCCTTCCAGAAACTGCAACAAGGGCAACCTAAGGTTTACCAAGCAAAGTAGTGCGAACACCACCACTACAGCCACCAACAGCCACCGCTCTCGTGCTTCCTGCCAAACCCACATACATAACTCCCTGATACGCCGAAATGTCGCGCGCGCCCTCGCCATTAGCGTAAGCCCAATATCACTCCTTCGGATTACCTGGAGCTTACACGGGCTTAGAGCGTCCTCTCGATGCCATTTTCTGCCCTAAAAATGCCCTAAACGAAAGCCCAGAAACGAAAAAGCCCCCGTAATCATCAATGATTACGGGGGCTTCGTCTTGTTCAATAATGGCGGAGAGATAGGGATTCGAACCCTAGGTACCGGTGAAGGTACAACGGATTTCGAATCCGTCCCATTCGGCCACTCTGGCATCTCTCCAACGGCGCGCATCATAACAACACTTCTGCCGAAAGCAAACCCTCTTTCGAAAATTTTCTTCGTGCTATCAGATGCTTGCGTCGATTAAAGCGGTACACCCAGACGATTGGCGACTTCTTCGTAGGCTTCGATGACGTCACCGAGGCCCTGGCGGAAGCGGTCTTTGTCCATCTTCTTCTTGGTGTCCTTGTCCCACAGGCGGCAGCCGTCCGGGCTGAACTCGTCGCCGAGGACGATCGAGCCGTCGCTGAACACGCCGAATTCAAGCTTGAAGTCCACCAGCAGCAGGCCTGCGTCGTCGAACAGTTTGCTCAGGACTTCGTTGACCTTGAGCGACAGTTCTTTCATGCGTGCCAGTTGCTCGGCGGTGCCCCAACCGAATGCCACGACGTGGGATTCGTTGATGAACGGGTCGCCCTTGGCGTCGTCCTTGAGGAACAGTTCGAAGGTGTACGGGTTGAGCTTCATGCCCTCTTCGACGCCCAGACGTTTTACCAGGCTGCCGGCGGCGTAGTTACGCACGACGCACTCGACCGGGATCATGTCCAGCTTCTTCACCAGGCACTCGTTGTCGCCCAGCAGCTTGTCGAATTGGGTCGGAATGCCGGCCGCTTCGAGTTTCTGCATGATGAAGGCGTTGAACTTGTTGTTCACCATGCCTTTGCGGTCGAGCTGCTCGATGCGCTTGCCGTCGAACGCCGAGGTGTCGTTGCGAAACAGCAGGATCAAACGGTCAGCGTCGTCGGTCTTGTAAACCGATTTGGCTTTGCCGCGGTAGAGTTCTTCACGTTTTTCCATGATGGGCTCCGCTTGCTAAGTAGATGGGCTAGGCGATATGGCGCCAGTCGAGCCCTGAATCTTGATCGGCCAGTTGCAGCCAGTCCGGGTCGCACCCGAGGGTGTCGACGAAACATTGCCGGGCCAGCTGCGGCAGGTTGTTCTTGCTGCTCAGGTGGGCCAGAACCAGATGCTGCAAGCCCTGCCACCCCAACTCGGCCACCAGGAATGCCGCCTGATGGTTGTTCAAATGTCCCAGCTCGCCGCCCACCCGTTGCTTGAGAAAGTACGGATAGTGACCACGGGCCAGCATGTCGCGGCAGTGGTTGGACTCGATCATCAACGCATCGAGATCCCGATAGCCGTCCAGCACCCGCTCGCAATAGGAACCCAGGTCGGTCAGCAGGCCGAAGCGCCGCTGCTCGTTATCACTGAATACGTACTGGGTCGGCTCCTGCGCATCATGGGCCACGGCAATGACCCCGATGTTCAGTGCGCCGATCTGCAGCTGCTCGCCGCCGGCCAGAAAGCCTGCGGGTTCGATCGGTTTGCGCATCCCGCGCAGTGTGCCGCGACTGAGGTAGACCGGCAGATTGTAGCGCCGAGACAGCAAACCCACGCCATGCACGTGGTCGGCATGTTCGTGGGTTACGAGTATCGCGCTCAGTTGCGCCGGGTGAACCCCCAGACGCAACAGGCGTTTTTCGGTTTCCCGCAGGGAAAAACCACAATCCACCAGCACATAGGTATCAGCGCTGGCGATCAGCGTGCCGTTCCCTTGGCTACCGCTGCCGAGAACGGCAAAGCGCATGTGATCAGCCCAGGTTGTCCTGAATCACGCTCAACACTTTGCGCGCCACATCGGCCGGCGCAACGGTATTGATGTTCTTCTCTACGGTCACCTGAACGTTCTCACCGACCTTGCTCAGGCGAACCTGATAACGCTCGGCGCGGGCTTCAACTTCTTCCTTGGTCGGCGCACTGCCGAACAGGCTGCTGAAGAAACCAGGCTTGTCGTCTTTCTTCTCGGCTTTCTCGGCCAGGTTGATGTAGTACAGGCCCAGGCTGCGGTTGATGTCTTCAACGCGCCACTGACCTTGCTCCAGCGCACGACCGACGCTCGACCAGGCACGATCCAGGTCCGGACCGACGTTCAGTACCGGGTTGCCACTGCCGTCTTCGCTGAGGCTGACACGGCTCGGGGTATCGAAGTCACGCGAAGCCAGCATCGACACCGAACCACCCTTCTCGGAGATCCGGCTCATGCTCGCGAGCATGTCGTCGACCAGCGCTGCGTCCAGGCCAGTGTTGACCGAACGGTTGGTGAAATCGACGTCGGCGGTGCTGCCGGCAGGACGCTCGGCGCTGACCACGTAGATTTCACTGGTGTTGCGCTGCACGCCTGGCTCGATACGCACCCGCACGCGGGTTTCGCTGTCGGCACCGACACCGGCGGCGCTCAGGCGCTTGGCCATGGCGGCGGACAGTTCGTCGGAATGCTGCCAGGTGGTGGTGAATTCGCCGGTTTGCGGACGCTGTTCATCCAGCCGAAAACCATTGTCCTGGAAGAACTGTACCGCCACTGGCCAGACTTCGGCCGGCGGGTGCTGGGCCACGACCCAACGCGAGTCACCGCTCTTCTGCAGCGAGTAGTCGGTCGCCTCGGCAACCGCCGTCAGCGGTTGCGGGCGCGGTACCACGTATTCGCCCTTCGCCGTGTCATCAGCCACGTTGCGCGGGATCGGCAACAGCGGATCCAGACGCTTGGAGGTGCTGACATTCGGTGGCAGTTGCATCGGTGCAGTCTGTTGCGCTTCCAGGTAATCGCTACCACGGTCACGGAAATAACCTTCCGGGCCCCAGACCCATCCGCAGCCACTGGTGCTGGAGACAATCAAGGCAAGTGCGGAAAGTCCGGCCATTCGCTTCATGCGTTGTACTTCCTCAATTAAACCAGGACGCTGCACTGGCGCAGGGCCGTGCGAAGCGTTTCATGACAAGGAGCGCTCAGCCAGGTCAACGGCAGGCGGATGCCTTCGTGCATCAGGCCCATTTCAACCAAAGCCCACTTCACCGGAATCGGGTTGGCTTCGATGAACAGGTCCTTGTGCAGCGGCATCAATTTTTCGTTGATCGCCCGTGCGGTCTCGGCGTCGCCTTTCAGCGCGGCCTCGCACAGGTCAGCCATTTCGCGCGGGGCGACGTTGGCCGTTACGGAGATGTTGCCTTTGCCACCCAGCAGGATCAGCTCGACCGCGGTCGGATCATCGCCTGACAGCACGATGAAGTCCTTGCTCACGCCGTCGATGATGGCTTTGGCGCGTTTCAGGTCGCCGGTGGCTTCCTTGATGCCGATGATGTTCGGCACGGTGGACAGGCGAATTACGGTCTCGGCCTGCATGTCGCAGGAGGTGCGGCCGGGAACGTTGTAGAGAATCTGTGGAATGTCGACGGCTTCGGCAATGTGCTTGAAGTGCTGGTACAGGCCTTCCTGGGTCGGCTTGTTGTAGTACGGAACTACCAGCAGGCAGGCGTCGGCGCCGGCTTCCTTGGCGTTGCGGGTCAGCTCGACGGCTTCGCGGGTCGAGTTGGCGCCGGTACCGGCGATCACCGGAATGCGCCCGGCTACCTGTTTGACCACGGCTTTGATGACGGCGATGTGTTCTTCTACATCAAGGGTCGCCGACTCGCCGGTAGTACCGACCGCGACAATGGCATGGGTGCCGTTCTTGAGATGGAAGTCCACGAGTTTGCTGAGGCTGTCCCAGTCAAGACGCCCTTGTGCATCCATGGGAGTGACCAGTGCCACCATACTGCCCGCAATCATGAAACCGCTCCTGCCGGAAAAAGAGAGCGGTAATGGTACTGGCGCCAAGATGCTTGCACAAGCGAAGTACTGCGCCGCCATTCCCCTTGGCGTCGGTTTTCGCTACCCTTCAGACTTTGATCGGTACAGATCAGCTTGTACGCCGGGTTCCAGCCTCCCCTTTCGGCCTCCCAGGCCCCGTTCCAGTGTCGCTGCTGCACGCTCCGCCTTTATTGGAGCGAATTGCGAGCCACGGCCCGGGGCTTTCTGAACGGGCACGCGCAGACGCTTCCCGACGGCCAACGCCCATCGACCTACCGACCGCTCATCGCTTTAGGAATGCTGCATGTCCACCCCCACAGTTCGCGAACAATTCCTTGTCATCAGTGCCCTTGGCGCCAACCCCATGGAGCTGACTAACGTCCTGTGCCGCGCCAGCCATGAAAATCGCTGCGCCGTCGTCACCTCCCGCCTGACTCGCCATGGCGAATGCAGCGCCCTGGTGCTGGAAATCTCCGGCAGCTGGGACGCGCTGGCCCGCCTCGAAGGCAGCCTGCCGACCCTGGCCAAGCGCCACGCATTCACCGTCAACGTGGTACGCAGCGCGGCCCTGGAAAATCGTCCACAGGCCCTGCCGTACGTGGCTTATGTCAGCTCGGCGTATCGCCCGGACATCATCAACGAGCTGTGCCAGTTCTTCATGGATCACAACGTCGAGCTGGAAAACCTGACCTGCGATACCTATCAGGCCCCGCAGACTGGCGGCACCATGCTCAACGCCACGTTCACCGTAACGCTGCCGGCCGGCACCCAGATCAGCTGGCTGCGCGACCAGTTCCTGGACTTCGCCGACGCGATGAACCTGGATGCGCTGATCGAACCTTGGCGCCCACAAAACCCAATGTAAGGAAGCTTTCATGGCCGTTGTCATCGACCAACCGGTTGCGGATTTCGAAGCACCTGCCACCAGCGGGCAGACCGTCAGCTTGTCCGCCCTGAAGGGCAAGCAAGTGGTGATCTACTTCTATCCGAAGGACAGCACCCCCGGCTGTACCACCGAAGGCCAGGGTTTTCGTGACCAGTACGCGGCGTTCCAGGCCGCTAATACCGAGATTTTCGGTATCTCCCGCGACAGCCTGAAGTCTCACGAGAACTTCAAGTGCAAGCAGGAATTTCCGTTCGAGCTGATCAGCGACAAGGACGAAGCCGTCTGCCAGCTGTTCGACGTGATCAAGCTGAAGAAACTGTATGGCAAGGAATATCTGGGCGTTGATCGCAGCACATTCCTGATCGACAAGAATGGTGTACTGCGTCAGGAATGGCGCGGCGTGAAAGTGCCGGGGCATGTGGATGCTGTGCTGACTGCGGCTCAGGCGCTGAACAAGGCCTGATATTTCTGCGTCGTTTTCACTGACGCCTTCGCGAGCAAGCTCGCTCCCACATTTGGAATGCATTTCAAATGTGGGAGCGAGCTTGCTCGCGAAGGGGCAATAAGCCTCAGCGAATAGCTCGGCTCTAAAGCAATGGAGCCACAACCGGCTCCTTGCGCGGCCACGCATCCAGCACGGCCTTGAACAGCGTCGCCAGCGGAATTGCGAAGAACACGCCCCAGAACCCCCACAACCCGCCAAACAACAGCACCGCACAAATGATTGCCACCGGGTGCAGGTTAACCGCCTCGGAAAACAGCAACGGCACCAGCACGTTGCCATCCAGGGTCTGAATGATCCCGTAGACCGCCATCAGATAGATGAACTGATCGCTCCAGCCCCACTGGAACAACGCAATCAGCAACACCGGCACGGTCACCACCACCGCGCCGACGTACGGCACCACCACCGACACCCCGACCAGCAACGCCAGCAGCGCCGCATAGTTGAGGCCGAGCGCGACGAACGCGATGTAGGTCACGCCGCCACAGATCACGATCTCGATGACCTTGCCACGAATGTAGTTGGCGATCTGCCGGTTCATTTCCTGCGCCACGCGGGTGATCAGCGCTCGCTCACGGGGCAGATAGCCGCGCACCCACTCGCCGATCATGGCCCGATCCTTGAGGAAGAAAAACACCAGAATCGGCACCAGCACCAGATAGATCATGATGTTGACCAGCAGCGGCAGGCTCGACAGCGAGAAGGTCAGCGCCCATTGGCCGAACTTGCCGATTTCGCCACGCGCCGCTTCGATGGCCTGCAGCACCTGCTCGTCAGAGACCAGATGCGGATAGCGCTCCGGCAGCAACAGCAGCAGCGACTGCCATTTGGCGAGCATGCCCGGAAGTTCGTTGAACAGCGTGATCAACTGATGCCACAGCAACGGCAAGACCACCACGATGAACACCAGCAACACGCCCATGAACAGCGCAAACACCAGCCCCACCGCCGCCGCACCAGGCAAGCGCATGCGTTCAAGAGCGAGCACCAGCCCCTGCATCAGATACGCCAACACCATCCCGGCCAATACCGGGGCGAGCATGCCACCGAGCGTGAGCACCGCGGTGAAGGCGAGAAACAGCAGCACCGCCAGCACCACCGCTTCTTCGTCGGAAAAGTAGCGCTGAATCCAGTCGCGTAACACTTTGAACATCAATAATCCTTAGGTCTTTTACGCTGTCGGCTTCAGGCTTTTTTCAACCAGTAACGGTAGACGCCTGCTTCGTTTTCTTCGCGCAGCAGCGTATGACCGGCCAGACGGGCAAAGGTGCGGAAGTCGCGCTGCGAACCCGCGTCCGTGGCGATCACCTTGAGCACCGCGCCGCTGGGCAGCTTGTTGAGTTCCATCTTGGCCTTGAGCAACGGCAACGGGCAATTCAGGCCACTGGCGTCCAATTCACAGTCATGGGCTACAGCGTCAGTCATTGCGTCACTCCGGTTCAGGTGGTTGAGGCGCCTAGAATATCTGGTCGCAAGCCCGGTGTCCGGCTACAGTAAGGTCTTTGTCTTCTAAGGCTTTGTGCATGACATTTCTGCGCCCTACCCTGCTGACGCTCGCTTGCCTGCTCGCCTCACCGGGCTTTGCCGACGATCTGCCGTCACTTGGCGACGCCAGTTCTGCCATTGTCTCTCCGCAACAGGAATACCAGTTGGGCCGCGCCTGGCTGGCCATGTTGCGCAGTCAGGTTGCACAGCTCAACGATCCGCAGCTCAAAGACTACGTCGAATCCAGCGTCTACAAGCTGGTGGAAACCAGCCAGGTGACCGATCGTCGCCTGGAATTCATTCTGATCAACAGCCCGCAACTCAACGCTTTCGCGGCGCCGGGTGGCGTGGTCGGGGTCAACGGTGGCCTGTTCCTCAACGCGCAGACTGAAGGCGAATACGCCTCGGTACTGGCCCACGAACTGGCTCACTTGTCACAGCGCCACTTCGCGCGCGGCGTCGAAGCTTCGCAGCGCATGCAGGTGCCGATGATGGCGGCGCTGCTCGCCGGGATCGTGATTGCCGCCGCCGGTGGCGGTGATGCCGGGATCGCGACCATCGCCGGTACTCAGGCCGCAGCCATTCAGTCGCAGCGTACCTTCTCGCGCCAGAACGAGCAGGAAGCCGACCGTATCGGCATCCTCAATCTGGAAAAGGCCGGATACGACCCGCGCTCGATGCCGACCATGTTCGAACGTCTGATGCGCCAATACCGCTTCGACGCCAAGCCGCCAGAATTTCTGCTGACTCACCCGGTGACCGAATCGCGTATCGCCGACACCCGTAACCGCGCAGAACAAGCGCCAGCGGGCGGCATTGAAGACAGCATGCGCTATCAGTTGATCCGCGCCCGCGTACAGCTGATCTACGAAGAAACCCCGGGACTGGGCGCCAAGCGCTTTCGTGCACAACTGGACGAGAACCCGAAGAACGACGTGGCGCGCTATGGCCTGGCGATCGCCCAGATCAAGGGCGGCCAGCTCAATGAAGCCAGGGAGAATCTCAAACAGCTGCTGGCCAAGTCACCCAACGAGATCATCTACAACCTCGCGCAGATCGACCTGGACATTACCAACAACCGCCTGCCGGATGCGCAAACGCGGGTTGACCGCATGCTCACGCAATATCCGGGCAATTACCCGCTGAATCAGGTTCGGGTCGATCTGTTGCTGAAACAGAATCGCACCGCCGACGCCGAGAAAGCCCTCGACAGCTTGCTCAAATCCCGTCCGAACGATCCGGACGTGTGGTATCAGGTCGCCGAAACCCGTGGCCTCTCTGGCAACATCATTGGTCTGCATCAGGCCCGCGCCGAGTACTTCGCGCTGGTCGGCGATTATCGTCAGGCGATCCAGCAGCTTGATTTTGCCAAGCGCAAGGCGGGCAGCAACTTCCCGCTGTCCTCGCGGATCGATGCACGCCAGCGCGAGCTGATGGAGCAGGAGCGCATGATCAAGGACATGATGGGCTGAGTTTTCATCAGCGATATAAAAATTTCAGGCATAAAAAAACCGCCTCTTTCGAGGCGGTTTTTATTTCACCGCAACCGGGTTATTCAGCCAGTTTGAAGGTGATGAAGCTCGCGCGACCTTCACGCAGGACGCGCATCGACACCGAACGATTCTTCGGCAGCGCCTTGGCGATCTCGGCGAACTCTTTGGTGGAGCCAATGGCCTGGTTGTTGAGGTGAGTGATCACGTCACCCGGTTGCAGACCGATCAAAGCCGCAGGACCGTCCTGAACTTCCTTGATCACCACTCCGCCCTTGAGGTCGTAGGTTTTCTTCTGCTCAGCGGTCAGTTCCGCCACCGAAACACCGAGGCGGTTGCTGCTGCTTTCCGCACCCGACTTCGGCAGTGCAGCCAGCTCTTTGTCCTCATCCGGAATCGCACCGACAGTCAGCTCGACATTCTTGCGTTTGCCGTCACGGATCACTTCGAGGCTGGCCTTGGCGCCCGCTTTCAGCGCACCGACCAAGTGTGGCAGGTCGGCGGACATGACGATCGGCTGACCGTTCATGCTCAGGATCACGTCGCCCACTTGCAGGCCACCCTTGGCTGCCGGACCGTCATCCTGAATCTGCGCAACCAGCGCACCGGCCGGCTTATCAAGACCGAACGACTCGGCCAGATCCTTGTTCACTTCCTGGATGACCACGCCCAGCCAGCCGCGGCTGACTTTGCCACCGCTTTTCAGCTGATTGGAAACGTCCATCGCCACGTCGATCGGAATGGCGAACGACACACCCATGAAGCCACCGGAACGGGTGTAGATCTGCGAGTTGATCCCGACCACTTCACCGTTCAGGTTGAACAGCGGGCCACCGGAGTTACCCGGGTTGATCGGCACGTCGGTCTGGATGAACGGCACGTAGTTTTCGTTCGGCAGGCTACGGCCGACGGCGCTGACAATGCCTTGGGTCACAGTGTGGTCAAAGCCGAACGGAGAACCGATTGCCACGACCCACTGACCCGCCTTCAGGTCCTGGGACTTGCCGAGCTTGAGCACCGGCAGATCCTTGCCATCGATTTTCAGCAGGGCCACGTCGGAGCGAGGGTCGGTACCGATCAGCTTGGCTTTCATTTCACTGCGATCAGCCAGACGCACGAGGATTTCGTCGGCATCGGCAATCACATGGTTGTTGGTCAGGATGTAGCCATCGGAGGAAATGATGAAGCCCGAACCGAGCGATTGCGCTTCACGCTGACGATCGCCGCGCGGCGAACGCTGCTGAGGCGGCATGCCGCGCTCGAAGAACTCGCGCAACATCGGCGGCAAGCCTTCCAGGTCAGGCATCTGCTGGTTCACCTTGCGGTCCGGCAGCTTCTGCGTGGTACTGATGTTCACCACTGCAGGCGAGGCCTGTTCAACCAGTTGGGTGAAATCCGGCAGGTCGGCCGCCTGGGCAGCGGGGACAGCCTGACCCAGCACCAGCACGGTGGCGAAAATGGAGAGATAAGACTTCAAGCTAAGTATCGACATACAGCTCCCGTTACGACGAGCAGGGTTAAGCGATATGGAGCAAGGAACACCGGGAACCGCGGGCCGGTATTTTTGTTCCGGGAACAACAGACAAGGCCAGAGCCGTGAGGCTCTGACCTATAAAAAACTTTCGGGTGATTTGCAAATGAAAATGCTGAGCAAACATTTCATCTACGTCTCGAAGAAGAAGTGGAAATGACTGAAATCAGCTCACTGCTTGCTGGTTGCAGCGCCATCGTTGCGCATCGAAAGGGCAATCCTCTCGGCCGTGCCGATTGGAATTTCGCCGACCACCGTCACCATCATCTCACCCTCAGGCGTAGTGAGGCGGCGGGAAACTGCGACAGTCGGCCCCAACTGCGTGCGGGTATCGGTCACTGTTGCACCGTTCAACGGCTCAAGAAACACTGAAAACCGCGCCAGCCCGTCGTCATACATCAGGCTGCTGACTTGAGTTTTGGTTTCGGAATCTTTGTGTGAAGTACTGCTGGTCAGCACGAAACCCGGAGGCAGCCAGTCGGAATGCCAGACCTGAGCCGTTTTCACGGCAGACGCCTTGTCACTATCAATAGTGACGGCCTTGCACTCGGCGCCAGCTTGAAGGTCTTTGTCCGACGGGACATCAGCGGTATCGAGGCTGGTGAACTGGAAACGCTCGAGTAGCTGCCCTTTATCGTTGAGCAACAACGACTTCAGTGGCAATCCGGTCTGTTTATCCAGATGCAGTTCGAAACCATAACGATGCTGGTCGCGAGGCGTCAACGATACGATGACCGCATCACGCCCGGCCACGCGCGACTTGCCGATGACGGCAAGCTCATACCAGTTTTTCAGCTTTTGGGGATCAAGCGAACGAGCGGTCGAGTTGGGAGAGTCTCCCAACCCCGCAATCAGAGTGCCGCTGACGCATTGAGTATGCCCATCAACACGCACGACTTCCTGAGCCGAGCCGTCGAGCTGAAGTAAACGCTCGCGGACCTGACCACTCTGAACACGATGCCAGATATTGTGGGTAGAAAAACTACCGTTACGCTCGTATACGAAAGTGCCTTGAAAGCTTTGCTGCTGCTCGGCCTGACCCAGGCGGATCAACCAGTCCTGGGCCTCGTCGGCATGGGCTGGAACAATGAACCAGCCGCTAAGCAGAAGCGAAAGTAGAGGTATGGCGCGCATGATCCTCCTTAACGGTTTTCCATGCTTGCTGCACGCGCATAAGGCAGAGCGCTTTCAGTACCTTTCAATGCAGCTTGCTGGGCATGCTGACGCAGATAGCCTGGCAGACGCTGATCGTGCCAGCCTGGCTGACCTTGCAGGACGCCATTGGCCATCGGGCCTGTGGTTTCCGAGCTTTCTTTGTAGCCTGCCAGAACAGCCGGGCCTTTGACCTGAGGCGCAACCAGCGAAGGCTGATTGGACTGCTGGGCCAGTTCGACGCCAGCGATTTCGTCCTGGTTGTACAGGCGCACACCAGCCAGTACCGCAACGGTCACCGAAGCCGCAACGGCCAGACGACCCAGATTGCGCCAAGGGCCGCGGGATACTTTGGCTGGAGCCGTTTCGTCTTCCAGCGCAGCAGGAAACTGCCGCAGCAATGTCCAGACGCGGAAGCAGCAGATCCTTGTGCATGGCTGCCCGAGCGATCTGATAACGAGCCCAGGTCTCACGGGTTTCAACATCGTCCAGTGCATTGATCACTCGACGCAATTCCAGTTCGTCCGCTTCGTTATCCATCACTGCGGACAGCGATTCCTGCAGGGCTTCACGACTCATGGCGTCCTCTCTTGGCTGTCGCCGCTGTCTCAGTTTTCCTGCAACAACGGCTGCAGGGCTTTATCGATGGCCTCCCGGGCGCGGAAAATCCGGGAGCGCACGGTACCCACCGGACACTGCATGACGCTCGCAATGTCCTCGTAACTCAGACCATCGAATTCACGTAAAGTTAAAGCCGTACGTAAATCCTCTGGCAGTTGCTGAATGGTTCGATGGACGGTGCCTTCGATCTCATCCCGCAGCAAAGCGCGTTCCGGCGATTCGAGATCCTTCAGGCCGTGATCGCCGTCGTAGAACTCTGCGTCTTCAGAACTTACATCGCTATCCGGCGGCCGGCGGCCGCGTGAAACCAGATAGTTCTTTGCCGTGTTGATGGCAATGCGGTAAAGCCACGTATAGAACGCGCTGTCTCCGCGAAAGTTTCCTAGCGCTCGGTAGGCCTTGATAAAGGCTTCCTGAGCCACATCCTGGGCTTCATGGGTGTCGTGCACGAAACGCACGATCAACCCGAGAATTTTGTGCTGATATTTCAGCACCAGCAGATCGAAAGCTCGCTTGTCGCCACGCTGAACGCGCTCGACCAGCTGCTGATCCTCTTCCTGGGTTAGCATGAACACTCCTCGATAAGCATGGAGGAGGCTTGCATAACTAAACGACCAGACTTGCAAACATAGACTCGGGCTTTTCGCAAAAGTTCTCCCCCTCCAGGCAAGTTTCCTGCGGGCTCTGATTTGGCACGCACGAAAAACGCAGCGCGGGATAAACCGGCTGCGCGAATAATCTTGTCATCGGTTCGCCGGCAAAAACCCAATCGCAGGTTCTGCATTGAAGCCGACACTGTCCCGTGCTTCTGGCAACTGACTATTGATCTTGGGCCTCTGGCAAAAGTTCCAATTATTTATAGCCGTGCTGAAGCGACATTGAGCAACCGCGTGCTGAAAAAGCCTGTTTCATCCTCGATACAGTCGCCTTTTCCCAAAACGACAGAAAAAAACGTCCGACGAAACGTCAAGCTTTTGTCGTCACAGTAGTTTCACAATGCCATACGAGCTCGGCTATTGTGCCGCTCCACCCCTCTATATACTAGTGGGCTGTGTGGCTGTCTTGACTCGCCGATCCAGCTGTCCTGCGCCACCCCCGATCCGGGTCGCTTTGAGCGGAATCCTGAAATGAGCCAACAGTTTCAACACGATGTTCTGGTGATTGGCAGCGGCGCTGCCGGTTTGAGTCTCGCGCTGACCTTGCCGGGTCATTTGCGCATTGCCGTATTGAGCAAAGGTGATCTGGCCAACGGCTCGACTTATTGGGCCCAGGGCGGCGTCGCTGCCGTGCTGGACGATACCGATACTGTCGAATCCCACGTCGACGACACCCTGAACGCCGGCGGCGGTCTGTGCCATGAAGACGCGGTGCGTTTTACCGTCGAGCACAGCCGCGAAGCCATCCAGTGGCTGATCGACCAGGGCGTGCCGTTCACCCGCGACGAACAGTCCGGCACCGAAGACGGCGGTTTCGAATTCCACCTGACTCGCGAAGGCGGCCACAGCCATCGACGCATCATCCATGCCGCCGACGCAACCGGCGCAGCGATTTTCACCACCCTCCTCGCCCAAGCCAGAGAACGCAGCAACATCGAACTGCTGGAGCAGCGAGTTGCCGTTGATCTGATCACCGAACGCCGTCTGGGCATGAGTGGCGAGCGCTGCCTCGGCGCCTATGTGCTGAATCGCGCGACCGGCGAAGTCGACACCTACGGCGCACGCTTCGTGATCCTCGCGTCCGGCGGCGCCGCCAAGGTCTACCTCTATACCAGTAACCCCGACGGCGCTTGCGGTGACGGCATCGCCATGGCCTGGCGCTCGGGCTGCCGAGTGGCGAACCTGGAATTCAACCAGTTCCACCCTACGTGCCTGTATCACCCGCAGGCCAAGAGTTTCCTGATCACTGAAGCCTTGCGTGGCGAAGGCGCGCACCTGAAGCTGCCCAACGGCGAACGGTTCATGCCGCGCTTCGACAAACGTGCCGAACTGGCGCCACGCGACATCGTCGCCCGCGCCATCGACCATGAAATGAAGCGGCTGGGCGTCGACTGCGTCTATCTCGACATCAGCCACAAGCCTGAAGCCTTCATCAAAAACCACTTCCCGACCGTCTACGAACGTTGCCTGGGTTTCGGCATCGACATCACCAAGCAGCCGATTCCGGTCGTACCGGCAGCGCACTACACCTGTGGTGGCGTGATGGTTGACCAGCACGGTCGTACCGACGTGCCGGGGCTGTACGCCATCGGCGAAACCAGCTTCACCGGCCTGCACGGGGCCAACCGCATGGCCAGCAACTCGCTGCTCGAATGCTTCGTTTATGCCCGCTCGGCGGCTGCGGATATTCTTGCGCAACTGGATGACGTCACCGCGCCAACCGCCCTGCCCGAGTGGGACGCCAGCCAGGTCACCGATTCCGACGAGGACGTGATCATCGCCCACAACTGGGACGAGCTGCGCCGCTTCATGTGGGACTACGTGGGGATCGTGCGCACCAATAAGCGCCTGCAACGAGCGCAGCACCGCGTGCGTCTGTTGCTGGACGAGATCGACGAGTTCTACAGCAACTATAAAGTCAGCCGCGACCTGATCGAGCTGCGTAATCTGGCGCAAGTCGCCGAACTGATGATCTGCTCTGCCATGGAGCGCAAGGAAAGTCGCGGTCTGCATTACACCCTCGACTACCCGAACCTGCTGCCCGAGGCGCTCGACACTATTCTGGTGCCGCCCACCTACGCCGGCTGAACTTGAGCCGCACTCGCAGGCGTCGGTGCACATCCGCTGCCTGCGAGTCTCGCGGTACACAGATCGAGCGCACCCGCCGCTCCCCGCGCAAACGAAAGCGCAGCACCACGATCAACGGCAACGCCAGGCTGTCAGGGCGCAGCTGGACTGCTTGCCAGCCGCCCGCCTGATTCCACAATTGCCAGCCATCGGCATCGCGGCGCAATCGGCAAAAAGCCTGCGGATGCGTCAGCAGAATCTGCCGTGGCAACACCCACACGGCGTGCAGCAGACAGGCGAAGGCCCCGAGCAGACAGGCCCAGAGTGGAATCGACAGGAGAAACAACACACCCAGCGCGAACGCCTGGGTCAACAGATACGCCGCCAGCAACTGCCGAGAGGCATGCCAGCGGCATTCGAACGTATTACTTGGGCTGAACACGGTCCAGGATCATCCGGACCATGCGCTGCAGCTCAGGGTCTTCGGACTCACTGCGCTCCATGAACCAGCCGAACATGTCCTGATCCTCACAGGTCAGCAGACGGACATACAAGTCGCGATCGACCTGGTTGAGGTGCGGATAGACCTCTTTCACGAACGGCACCAGCAGTACGTCAAGTTCCAGCATGCCGCGGCGGCTGTGCCAGAAGAGGCGATTGAGTTCAACTTGTTCGACCATGGAGCCCTCCTCAAATAGGCGCGCAGTATACAGCCCCGGCGCGGGTCGCACAGTCGGCTTTGGTCGGGCACCACCGATCCTTTATCAACTACCCATTTCAACAACGCGCCCTTATGATGTGCCCCAGACTTTTTTACCCTGCGATGACCCATGGCCGATTCTGCTTTTTTCTGCACCCTGTCTCATGAAGGCGTACTCGCGGTTCGCGGCGTGGATGCCGGCAAATTCCTGCAAGGCCAATTGACCTGCAACATCAATTACCTCAGCGACAGCCAGGCCAGCCTGGGCGCGCGCTGCACGCAAAAAGGCCGGATGCAGTCGAGCTTCCGCATTCTGCTCGAAGGTGACGGCGTGCTGCTGGCAATGGCCAGTGAACTGCTGGAGCCGCAACTGGCGGATCTGAAAAAGTACGCGGTGTTCTCCAAGTCCAAACTGACCGACGAAAGCGCCGCCTGGGTGCGTTTTGGCCTGGAGCACGGCGACGCCGCGTTGGCCAGCCTGGGTCTGAGCCTGCCAAGCGAAACCGACAGCGTAGTGCGCAGCGCAGGCCTGATCGCTATTCGCGTCTCGCCGGATCGCGCCGAACTCTGGGTACCGGCCGATCAAGCCGACGCCATCAAAGCCAAGTTGGCCACCGCCCTGCCTGAAGGCGAATTGAACCAATGGCTGCTGGGGCAGATTCGCGCCGGTATCGGTCAGGTCATGCCGACCACCCGCGAGTTGTTCATCCCACAGATGCTCAACCTGCAGGCCGTCGGTGGCGTGAGTTTCAAGAAAGGTTGCTACACCGGCCAGGAAATCGTCGCGCGCATGCAGTACCTGGGCAAACTCAAGCGTCGCCTCTATCGCGTAGAACTTGACGCGACTGAACTGCCAGAGCCGGGCACCCCGCTGTTCGCCCCAAGCCACAGCAGCGCCATCGGCGAAGTGGTGATTGCCGCCCGCGCCGCAGAAAAGATTGAACTGCTGGCGGTGTTGCAGGCCGAAGCTGCCGAAGCGGGTGATCTGCACCTGGGCGACCTCGAAGGGCCAGCCCTGCATTTGCTCGACCTGCCCTACGAACTGGATCGCGACCGCGAAATCCAGCGCTGATCGCAGCTTTTGTTGCAACACCCTAGAGAATCTACATGAGCGAGCTGGCGGATAAGGTCCAACAGGATTTGGTTGAGGCCATCGATAACGATGACCTGGTTCTGCCAACATTACCGGAAGTGGCCCTGCAAATTCGCAAGGCTGCCGAAGACCCGGAGATCAGTGTCAGCGACCTGAGCAAAGTGATTGGCCGCGACACGGCGCTGTCGGCACGCCTGATCAAAGTGGTCAACAGCCCGTTGCTGCGCGCGACCCAGGAAGTCACCGACCTGCACACCGCGATCACCCGACTGGGAGTGAACTACAGCAGCAACCTGGCGATCGGTCTGGTGATGGAACAGATCTTCCACGCCCGCTCCGAGGTGGTCGAACAGAAGATGCGCGAAGTCTGGCGCAAGAGCCTGGAGATCGCCGGCGTCAGCTACGCCCTGTGCCGTCGGCACACCCAACTCAAACCTGATCAGGCGGCGTTGGGCGGGCTGGTGCATCAGATCGGCGTATTGCCGATCCTGACCTACGCCGAAGATCACTACGAACTGCTGTCAGACCCGGTCAGCCTCAACCATGTGATCGACCACATTCACCCGCTGCTGGGCGACAAGCTGTTGCGGGTCTGGGAATTTCCCGAGCAACTGGTGGCGTTGCCGGGGCTGTATCTGGATTTCAAACGCGACTCGGCGCACCTCGATTACGTCGATCTGGTGCAGGTGGCGAGTCTGTATTGTCACAAGGACAGCGATCATCCGATTGCGCGGATTGACCCACTCAGCGTGCCGGCGTTCAGGAAGCTTGGGATCGATCCGGAGAACAAGGAGTTGTGCGCGGATCTGGAAGAATCGCGGACGATGTTTTACTGATCCGGAACCGCGGCGCGGCCTTCGCGAGCAAGCCCGCTCCCACAGGGGATTTGTGTACGGCGTGGACCCCCTGTGGGAGCGGGCTTGCTCGCGAAGAGGCCCGCACCAACACCACATTTATCCAGCAATAAAACTCACCCGAACCTTCAAACCGGCCTGTTCTCCATCGTGCAAGGTGATCTGCGCCAGATGCGCCCGGCAGATCTCTCCGACAATCGCCAGACCCAACCCTGACCCCGCGACCTGCTGATTGCGCCGATAGAAGCGTTCAAACACCCGATCACGCTCCTCCAGCGGAATCCCCGGCCCGTCATCTTCAACTTCAAGCACCGCCGGCGCCGCGACCCGCAGAATCACGTTGCCGCCCGGTGGCGTATGCGCCAGCGCGTTGTCCACCAGATTGCTCAGCAGCTCATTGAGCAACGTCGGCTCACCGCGCAGCCACACCGGCTCATCCGCCTCCAGAGCCAGCGCGACTCCGCGCGCATGAGCCAACGGCGCCATGGCCATGCCCAGTTCGCGGGCCAACTGACTCAGATCGAGCAGTTGCGCGCCGCCCTCGGCAATCGCCCGGGCACCGTTTTCCACCCGCGCCAGCGACAGCAGTTGATTGGCCAGATGGGTCAGGCGATCAGTGCTTTGCGCAGAGGATTCCAGCGTGCTGCGCCAGGTTTCCGCTTCAGACGAACGCAGCCCCAGTTCCAGCCGCGCCTTCAACGCCGCCAGTGGCGTGCGCAGTTCGTGGGCGGCATCGGCGATGAACTGCGCCTGCCGCTCGAACTGCCCGCGCAAGCGTTCGGTGAAGTGATTGAGCGCGCGCACCAGCGGCCACAATTCATGTTGCACTTCCACCAGCGGCAGCGGCCGCAAATCATCCGGCTGACGCTCCTCCACCGCCGTGCGCAAACGCTCCAGCGGGCGCAGCGCGGCACTCACCGCGAACCACACCAGCAAGAGGGCGCCGATCGCGAGCATGCCCAGACGCAGCAGCGTATCGGCCGCCAGACTGCGGGCCATGCTGACCCGCGCCTCATCGGTTTCCGCGACACGGATTTCCGCCATGCCATTCATGTTCGGCTCGGTGACCGCTTTGAGCAGGCTGACCACGCGCACGTTCTGCCCGCGATAGGTCGCGTTATAGAAGCGCGCGAGCGCTGGATAATCGTCAGTTCTTGGCGTACCGGGTGGTGGTCCGGGCAGGTTTTCGTAGCCGGAAATCAGCTTCTGGTGAATGTCGTTGACCTGGTAGTAAATCCGCCCGGCGCTGTCGTAAGCGAAGGTGTCCAGCGCCACGTAGGGCACGTCGGCGCTGAGCGTGCCGTCGCGCTGCGACAGGCCGGCGGCAATGGTTCGCGCCGAGGCCAAAAGGGTTCGGTCGTAAGCCGTGTCGGCAGCTTCGCGCCCGTTCCAGTATGCGCTCAGACCACTGGCGAGCATCAACACCACCAGCAACAACGCGAGGTTCCACAGCAACCGCCAGCGCAGGCTGCTGGGCTTATGCATCGCGGCTTTCCAGCAAGTAACCAAGGCCACGGAAGGTCACGATCGCCACCGGTTGGCCGTCGAGTTTCTTGCGCAGACGATGCACGTAGATTTCGATGGCATCGGGGCTGGCTTCTTCGTCGAGACCGAACACCTGTGCGGCGAGTTGCTCCTTGCTCATCACCCGGCCCGGGCGGGCGATCAACGCTTCGAGCACGGCTTGTTCGCGGGAGGTCAGAGTCAGCAGTTCTTCGCCGAGACTGAAGCGCCGGGTGTCGAGATCGTAGGCCAGCACGCCGCAGCGCTGCTGACGCTCGCCACCGAGCACACTGCGCCGCAACAGGGCTTTGACCCGGGCTTCGAGCTCGGTCAGTTCGAACGGTTTGGCCAGGTAATCGTCAGCGCCGAGATTCAAGCCGTGTACGCGGTCCTTCACATCGCTGCGCGCTGTCAGCATCAACACCGGCAGGTTCTTGCCACGTGCGCGCAGGCGCGCCAGCACCTCGAAACCGTCCATGCGCGGCAGGCCGACATCGAGGATCGCCATCGCGTATTCCTCGCTGCCCAGCGCCAGGTCGGCGGCCACGCCATCGTGCAACACGTCCACGGTCAGACCGGTGCTCTTGAGCGCCTGGGCGACGCTTTCGGCCAGTTGCAAATGGTCTTCGACGAGCAGAACACGCATGGATCTCTACCTCATTCAGGGATGGCCGACGCCATTCTTTGCCGCGGAGTTTACAGCCGCAACCGCCGCTGTGAAGCCCGAAACCCGCGAAATCCAGCTGAAAGGTTAGTGAAAGGTTAGCCCGTTAGAGTCCGGTCACGGACAGTTTCGACTGCCGTCGCTGCTGCCACACAGCGATACGAAAAACGCCTCGAGCGTTTTCGACCAATAAGAACAATAACGGAGTACACCCGCATGCCGTCCTTGCAGACCAAGGCTTCTACGCCTGTTCGTCCTTCTCGTTTGCGCCACGCCACCCTCGCCAGCACCGCTGCCCTAGCCGGTTTCTCACCGTTGAGCTACGCCGACTTCATCAAAGACAGTTCCGCCACCTTCGAAACCCGCAACATGTACTTCAACCGCGACTTTCGCGACGGCACCAGTGCCCAGCAAAGCAAGCGTGATGAATGGGCGCAGGGTTTCATGCTCAACCTGCAATCGGGTTACACCGACGGCACCGTGGGCTTCGGTGTCGATGCGCTGGGCATGCTCGGGGTCAAACTTGATTCGAGCCCGGATCGTACCGGCACCGGCCTGTTGCCGACCCACGATGACGGGCGCGCGGCGAGCGAATACTCGAAAGTCGGCCTGACCGGCAAAGTGAAAATCTCCGCCACCGAACTGAAAATCGGCAGCCTGATTCCCGAACTGCCGATCCTCAAACCGAATGACGGGCGCATCCTGCCGCAGACGTTCGAAGGTGGTTTGCTGACCTCCAAAGAGATCAAGAACCTGACCTTCACCGGCGGGCGTCTGGAGAAAGCCAAGGATCGCGACAGCACCGATTTCGAGGACATCGCCCTCAACAACAAGAACAGCCGCTTCGCTGGCACCGTGGCCGGCAAGCATTTCGATTTTGCCGGCGTGGACTACAAGTTCACCGACAAGATCACCGGCAGTTACCACTTCGCCCAGCTCGACGAAGTCTATAACCAGCACTTCTTCGGTCTGGTCGCCTCGCGGCCGATGGGCCCGGGCACCTTCGCCACTGACCTGCGCTTTGCGGTCAGTGACGATCAGGGCGCGGCCCGTGGTGGCGAGATCGACAACCGCTCGCTCAACGGTCTGGTCAGCTACGCCCTGAGCGGCCACAAGTTCACCGCCGGTTATCAGCACATGTCCGGCGACAGCGCGTTCCCCTATGTCGATGGCAGCGACCCGTACCTGGTCAACTTCGTGCAGATCAACGACTTCGCCGGCGCCGAAGAACGCTCCTGGCAGGCGCGTTACGATTTCGACTTCGCCCGCCTCGGCATCCCTGGCTTGTCGTTCATGAGCCGTTACCTGAGCGGTGACAACATCAAGCTCAAGAATGGCGAAGAAGGCAAAGAGTGGGAGCGCAACACCGAGATCAAATATGTAGTACAAAGCGGCGCCCTGAAGGACGTTGCCGTACGCCTGCGTAATGCCACCTACCGTTCCAACTACTCCGCTCGCGATGCCGATGAAGTGCGTCTGCTGGTGAGCTATAGCGTTGCCCTTTGGTAATTCAGTACGTCCATAACAACAACTCCCAAGGAGACATAGATGAACTTATCACTGCGTAAAGTTGCTCTGGCCGCTGGCGTCATGCTGTTCGCCGGCCAATTGATGGCCGAACCGAAACGTCCGGAATGCATCGCCCCGGCCTCCCCCGGCGGCGGTTTCGACCTGACCTGCAAACTGGCGCAAAGCGCGCTGGTCAATGAAAAACTGCTGACCAAACCGATGCGCGTGACCTACATGCCCGGCGGTGTCGGTGCGGTGGCGTACAACGCGGTCGTCGCCCAGCGCCCGGCCGATGCCGGCACGCTGGTGGCGTGGTCCAGCGGTTCGTTGCTGAACCTGGCGCAAGGCAAGTTCGGTCGTTTCGACGAGACCAACGTGCGCTGGCTGGCCGCCGTCGGCACCAGTTACGGCGCCATCGCGGTGAAGAGCGATTCGCCCTACAAGACCCTCGACGATCTGGTCAAAGCCTTGAAGAAAGATCCGAGCTCCGTGGTGATCGGTTCCGGCGGCACCGTCGGCAGCCAGGACTGGATGCAGACCGCACTGATCGCCAAGGCTGCCGGGATCAACCCGCGTGACCTGCGTTACGTCGCCCTCGAAGGCGGCGGCGAAATCGCTACTGCACTGCTCGGCGGTCACATCCAGGTGGGTAGTACCGACATCTCCGACTCCATGCCGCATATCCAGAGCGGTGACATGCGGCTGCTCGCGGTGTTCGCCGATAAACGCATCGACGAACCGGAAATGAAAGACATCCCGACCGCGCGCGAGCAGGGCTACGACATCGTCTGGCCGGTGGTGCGCGGTTTCTACCTCGGGCCAAAAGTCAGCGACGAAGACTACGCCTGGTGGAAAGACGCCTTCGACAAACTGCTGGCCTCGGACGACTTCGCCAAGCTGCGCGATCAACGTGAACTGTTCCCGTTCGCCATGACCGGCCCGGAGCTGGACACCTACGTGAAGAAGCAGGTCGCGGACTACAAAGTGCTGGCCAAAGAGTTCGGCCTGATTCAGTGATCGTCTCTGTCTAGCGGCTGCGGCCTCGCGCATCGAGGCCTCGGCACAGGAGTTTCCCATGCTCTTACAACGCATTTTCGCCTCGGTGCTATTGCTGGCCTGCGTCGGCCTGGCGCTGATGGCGTGGCCGTATCAAGCGGCTTTCTCTTACGAACCGGTCGGCCCGCGCGCCTTTCCTCTGCTGATGCTCGGCCTGATGGGCCTGGCGCTGCTGTACATGGTGTTCCGCCCGGCACCGATCAAACACAGCGAAGACGAGCCGCCGCTGGATCGCCAAACCCTGACCAAGATCGGCATCTGCGTGCTGTTGCTGCTGGTGTTCGCCGGCCTGTTCGAACCGCTGGGCTTCATCCTCAGCAGCATCCTGATCGGCATCCCGATGGCGCGCCTGTATGGCGGTCGCTGGTTGCCAAGCATTGTGGTCACGACATTGATGGCCATCGGTCTGTACCTGCTGTTCGACCGTCTGATGGACGTTCCGCTGCCGCTGGGCCTGCTCGACGTTCTGGAGAACTGATATGGATACTCTCGGTTATTTGGGTCAGGGCTTCGGCGTCGCGCTGAGCCCGTACAACCTGGTCACGGCCTTGACCGGCACGCTGATCGGCACCGTGGTCGGGCTGTTGCCGGGCCTGGGTCCGATCAATGGTGTGGCCCTGCTGATCCCGATCGCCTTCGCCCTCGGCCTGCCACCGGAGTCGGCGCTGATTCTGCTGGCGGCGGTGTATCTGGGCTGCGAATACGGCGGGCGGATCAGCTCGATCCTGCTGAACATTCCGGGCGAAGCCTCCACCGTGATGACCACCCTCGACGGCTATCCGATGGCGCGTCAGGGTCTGGCCGGTGTCGCGCTGTCGCTGTCAGCATGGAGTTCGTTCATCGGTGCGTTCATCGCCACCTGCGGCATGGTGCTGTTCGCCCCGTTACTGGCGAAATGGGCGATTGCCTTCGGCCCGGCGGAATACTTCGTGTTGATGGTGTTCGCGATTGTCTGCCTTGGCGGCATGGCCGGTGATCGTCCGCTGAAGACTTTTATTGCGGCGCTGATCGGGCTGTTTCTGTCGACCGTTGGCATCGACGCCAACAGCGGCGTATACCGCTTCACCGGCGACAACATTCACCTGACCGACGGCATCCAGTTCGTGGTGCTGGTGCTGGGGCTGTTCTCGGTCAGTGAAATCCTCCTGCTGCTGGAAAAAACCCATCGCGGTCAGGAAGCGGTGAAAGCCACCGGGCGCATGATGTTCAACTTCAAGGAAGCGGCGTCGGTGTTCGTGGTGAACATACGTTGCGGCCTGCTGGGTTTCATCATGGGCGTGTTGCCGGGTGCCGGCGCGACGTTGGCCAGTGCCGTGGCCTACATGACCGAAAAACGCATCGCCGGTACCGGCGGCAAATTCGGTCAGGGTGACGCCCGTGGCCTCGCCGCTCCGGAAACCGCCATCGGCGCTTCGGCCTGCGGCGCACTGGTGCCGATGCTGACCCTCGGCGTACCCGGTTCGGGCACCACCGCCGTGATGATCGGCGCGCTGTCGCTGTACAACATCACCCCGGGGCCGCTGCTGTTCCAACAGCAACCGGACATCGTCTGGGGCCTGATCGCGTCGTTGTTCATCGCCAACATCATGCTGGTAATCCTGAATATCCCGATGATCCGCATCTTCACCCGCATCCTCGCCGTGCCGAACTGGGCACTGGTGCCGGTGATCGCGATCATCACCGGAATCGGTGTGTATGCGGTGCATGCGACCACCTTCGACCTGTTCCTGATGGTCGGCATCGGCATCTTCGGTTACATCCTGCGCAAACTGGATTTCCCGTTGTCGCCGGTGCTTCTGGGGTTCATTCTCGGCGGGCTGATGGAGCAGAACCTGCGTCGTGCGCTGTCGATTTCCAACGGTGCGCTGGAAATCCTCTGGTCGAGCCCGATCACTTTCGGCGTGTGGATCCTGACCGCGATCATGTTGCTGATGCCGCTGCTGCGCATCTGGCGCAAACGTGCGGCGGCGCAACGCGCCATCGCCGATGTCTGATCGCTCCTCCCTCAGAAGCTGGTGGGCCACCCCGCTGGTCGGTCTGCTTGGCGGTTTTATCGCCAGCCAGATCGGCTGGCCACTGCCGTGGATGGTCGGCTCGTTGCTGGCGATCATCCTCGTGCGCTGCCTGACCCCGTGGCAACTCACGGAAATCCCCGGAGGGCGTAAATGCGGCCAATGGATTGTCGGCATCGGCATCGGCCTGCATTTCACCCCGTTGGTGATGGAGCAGGTGCTGAGTCATTTCGGATTGATCTTCTTCGGTGCCCTGGTCACCAGCCTGTCGGCGGTGGTCGGCGTGTGGTTGATGCGCCGTACCGGCGAGGATCGTGCCACGGCATTTTTCTCGAGCATGCCCGGTGGCTCAGGTGAGATGGTTAACCTCGGCGCACGCAATGGCGCGCTGCTCAGTCATGTCGCGGCGGGGCAGAGTCTGCGGGTGCTGGTGGTGGTGCTGTGCGTGCCGGCCGCGTTCAAGTATCTGCTGGGCGACGGCACACCGATTTCCCACGCCGGCAACGTCGATTGGCGCTGGCTGGCGATTCTGTTTCCCACGGGCGCCCTGCTCGCCTGGCTCTGGCAGCGTTTGCGTCAGCCCAATCCGTGGCTGTTCGGGCCGCTGCTGGTCAGTGCCACGGTGAGCATTGCCTGGGATTTGCACATCGGCCTGCCGGACGGTGGAAGCCAGATCGGCCAGTGGCTGATCGGCAGCGGCCTGGGCTGTCACTTCAACCGACAGTTCTTCCGCCGCGCGCCGTCATTCATGGGGCGTACATTGATCGGCACGGCGCTGACCATGTTGATCGCGACCTTGGCGGCTTTAGGTTTGAGTGCACTGACCCATCTGGATCTGCGTTCGCTGACGTTGGGCATGATGCCCGGGGGGATTGCCGAGATGAGCCTGACGGCGGAGACCCTGCAACTGTCGGTGCCGCTGGTGACGGCGATGCAGGTGATGCGGCTGCTGTTTGTACTGTTTCTGGCGGAGCCGTTGTTCAAGTACTGGAACCGTAATCC
The DNA here is from genome assembly GCF_004526365.1 of Pseudomonas sp. S150. Taxonomy (NCBI): domain Bacteria; kingdom Pseudomonadati; phylum Pseudomonadota; class Gammaproteobacteria; order Pseudomonadales; family Pseudomonadaceae; genus Pseudomonas; species Pseudomonas sp. S150. Next base: position 2,046,453 of record NZ_CP038207.1, on the reverse strand, counting down.
CGAGTAACACTGATATACCGAGTTGCCTTCTTCGCGAGCAAGCCCGCTCCCACATTGGTTATGTGCATGCCGCAAAACCAATGTGGGAGCGGGCTTGCTCGCGAAGCGGCCGGTCCGGTCAGCCGATCAAATCGGCGGCAGCCGCCACTCGATCGGCGCTTCACCATTCTGCTCAAGAAACTTGTTGGTCCGGCTGAAATGCCCGCATCCGAGGAAGCCACGATAAGCCGACAACGGCGATGGATGCACCGACGTCAGCACCAGGTGCTTGGTCGCGTCGATCAGCTTCTGCTTGCTCTGCGCATGCGCGCCCCACAGCATGAACACCAGATGCGGCTGGCGTTCGCTGACCACCTCAATGATCCGGTCGGTGAAGAACTGCCAGCCCTTGTCCTTATGCGCGTTGGCATTGGCCCGCTCGACGGTCATGGTGGTGTTGAGCATCAACACGCCCTGATCGGCCCAGCTCTGCAGGTAGCCGTGGTTGGGGATATCGATGTTCAGGTCGCGTTTCAACTCTTTGTAGATGTTGACCAGCGACGGCGGCGCCGGCACGCCCGGTTGCACCGAGAAGCACAAGCCATGGGCCTGGCCCGGACCGTGGTACGGGTCCTGGCCGAGGATCACCACTTTGACTTTATCCAGCGGCGTCGAATTCAGCGCGTTGAAAATCAGCGGGCCCGGCGGGTAGATTTCCTTGCCGGCCGCCCGCTCCTGCTGCAGAAAATTGCGCAACTCTGCCATATAAGGCTGGTCGAATTCAGCACGCAGTGCCTCCTTCCAGCTCGGTTCGAGTTTGATACGGTCGTCAGCAGTCATGGTCATACCCGGCAAAAACAATGGGGCGAACCCTAGGAAAGCCGACCACGCTTGTCAATTGATCTGACACAGATCCGGCACTTTCCCACACAGCGATCATACTGATCGTTCAAATTCCCGATCGAGGTCACGATGAATCTGCACTTCGAAGAACTCACCGGCACCGACGGCGCCCGCCTCGGGATCGCCAGCCTGGATGCTGAAAAGTCGCTCAACGCGCTGTCCTTGCCGATGATCAACGCCCTGAGCGACAAACTGAACACCTGGGCCAAGGACCCACAAATCGTCTGCGTGCTGCTGCGCGGCAACGGCGCCAAGGCGTTCTGCGCCGGCGGCGAAGTGCGCAGCCTGGTGGAGGCCTGCCGGGCCCATCCCGGTGAAGTCCCGCCACTCGCTGCGCAGTTTTTCGCCGCCGAGTATCGCCTGGACTACAGCTTGCACACCTACCCCAAACCGCTGATTTGCTGGGGCCACGGTTACGTGCTCGGCGGCGGCATGGGCCTGTTGCAAGGCGCGAGCACGCGGATCGTCACGCCGAGCAGTCGCCTGGCGATGCCGGAGATCACCATCGGTCTGTATCCGGACGTCGGGGCCAGTTGGTTTTTGTCACGGTTGCCGGGCAAGCTCGGCTTGTTCCTCGGTCTGACTGGTGCACACATGAACGGCCGCGATGCGATCGATCTGGATCTGGCCGACCGTTTCCTGCTTGAAGAGCAGCAACCGCAGCTGATCGAAGGCCTGCTGCAACTCAACTGGCAGGAACAGACCGACATGCAGCTCAACAGTCTGTTCAAGGCCCTGCAACAGGAAGCCGTCGGGCAGATGCCCGAGGCGCAATGGCTTCCGCGGCGCCAGCAGATCGATGAACTGCTCGACGTCAGCGACGTCACCTGTGCCTGGAAAGCCATCAGCCTGCAACGCGACAGCAGCGACCCGCTGATCGCCCGCGCCGCGAAAACCCTGAGCGAAGGCTCACCGCTGACCGCGCATCTGGTCTGGGAACAAATCCTCCGCGCCCGGTATCTGTCGCTGGCCGAAGTGTTTCAGATGGAATACACACTGAGCCTCAATTGCTGTCGGCACCCGGAATTCAGCGAAGGGGTACGGGCGCGATTGATCGACAAGGATCAGAAACCGCACTGGCATTGGCCGGACATCAATAACGTCCCGGACGCGGTGGTCGAGGCGCATTTTCACAAGGTCTGGGAAGGTCGGCATCCGTTGGCGGATCTGACGCAATACTGAACGCCCGGTAAATCGCAGGCACAAAAAAAGCGGCGCTCAATGCGCCGCTTTTTTGTTTGTGGATGATTACCAGCGACCGCCTCGCCCGCCGTGATCACCGCGGTTACCGTGATGATCACGGCCACCCCGGTCACGATCCCAACCCCCACCACGGTGCCCGTCCCAGCGCCCGCGATCGTTGTCGTGCCAGCGGCGGCTCTCGTAGTAGCGTGGCGCTGGCTGGTAGTAACGCGGCGCCGAGTAGTAACGCGGAGCCGGTTGGTAGTAACGCGGGGCCGCCTGGTAGTAGCGCGGGGCCGAGTAATAGGTGCTGCCGCCGCTGTAATAGGTGCCGCCATTGTTGTAGTACGCCGGAGCGGGTGAGGTGTAGACCTCCGAGCTGTAATAACTGTCTGCGTAGGAGTAGGGAGCGCAACCGGCAACGGAAAACATCATCGCAGCAAGTAGAAGAATTCGTCGATACATGGCGGCCTCCTGGACCGCGGGTAGCCACACCAGCGACGCTGGCAGGCATCAGTCGGTTATTCGGTGACTGACGAAACATCTGACAGCGTTTTCCGAATCTGGTGCGCTTCCGTAACAAGTTGAAACATGTGATTGATGAAATCCTGTTCATTTGGAAACCACTGTCATTCAGCCGCTGATCAGTGGTGCCCACCGTGATAGCCGCCGCCGTGATAACCGCGTCCGTAACCGCCGCGATAGCCGTAGCCGCCGTAGTAATAATGAGCACCGCCGTAGTAACGCGGTCCGTAATATCCGCCGTAGTAATAAGGCGAGTAGTAGCCGGGATAATAAGACGTGGCGGGATAAGCATCGTAGGGACCGGCATAGTAATAACACCCGGACAGGCCTGAACCGAGCACCGCTCCCAGCAGCACTCGACGTAACAGTTTTGAAATACCCATGACGGCCTCCTGAAAGACCCACGGCCGCAGCAGGACAGCGCAGCCGACACAGTTTTGACTGTCAGGTCCGGGGCAAGTGCCGGGCGCGCAAAGGCTTCAGATCAGCGGTGTCAGTCACACTGAAAATCCTCTGTGGGAGCGGGCTTGCTCGCGAAAGCGGTGGGTCAGTGATGAATCACTGACTGACAGGACGCCTTCGCGAGCAAGCCCGCTCCCACTGTTGACCTGCGTAATGCCCAGGAATACATCGGTGCCACCACCGTACATGCTGATGACACCTTGCATACCCTGCTGTCTCGGGCCGATCATGCGATGTAGCAGGCCAGACAAACTGGCCGTAACCGCAATTGCGTGGAAATGCCTTACTCGTCCTATGCCTGATTCCGACATCAAACCCGACCTCTGCCCGGCCTGCGGCGCGCGCAACGACTGCAGCCTGGCTGACCCGCGCACCGCCGACCAGGCTTGCTGGTGCTATGCCGTGAGCATCGATCCGGCAGTGCTTGAAGCCTTGCCCGCAGCGCTGCGCAATCAATCCTGCCTATGCCCGCGCTGCGCTCAGGTCGAAGCGCAACTGCAAGCAGCGGTGCGGCCGATCCCGTAAGATACGCGCCCCTTTATCCGCCGATTCCTGACCATGCGCGTCGACCGTTTCCTCAGCAACCTGCCCCGCTACAACCGTCAGCAGGTTCGCCTGTTGCTGGTGGAAAAGCGCGTGCGGATCGACGGAAAAGTCGTCAGCGACCCGCACAGCGAAGTGTTGGAATTCAGCCGCGTCGAAGTCGACGAAGAAGTCTTGCAACTCGGCAAACCGGCACGCTACTTCATGCTGCACAAGCCGCCGGGGTGCGTCAGTGCCACTCGCGATCCGCAGCACCCGACCGTGCTTGATCTGATCGATGAACCGGACAAGGACGACCTGCACATCGCCGGTCGCCTCGACTTCAACACCACCGGGCTGATGCTGATCACCAACGATGGCGGCTGGTCGCGACGGCTGACCCAACCGCAGACCAAACTGCCGAAGGTCTATTACGTCGAGACCGAACAGGAGATCGGGCCGGAGTATGCAGTCACGTTTGCCGAGGGCATCTACTTCGCCTTCGAAAACCTGACCACGCAACCGGCGCAACTCGATGTACTCGGCCCGCGAGTGGCGCGCCTGAGCATCGTCGAGGGTCGCTACCATCAGGTGAAGCGCATGTTTGGTCACTTCAACAACAAAGTGTTGCGCCTTCACCGCGAATCCATGGGCCCGCTGTCGCTGGATAACGCGCTAAAACCGGGCGAGTACCGCGCTTTGCGCACCGAAGAGATCCATTTGTTCTAAGCCGGCGACCGCTCAGCAGAAGTTGTCGAACAATTTACCAAAGGCACTTGCGCGATCCCTTTCCCACTGCTTGAATCAGGACGTCGGCCAAATTGTGACCGATTAGTCACACCATACCTCTAAGAAACTTTTTGCCGGTCGTCAGCCCTCTGGGTTGCGCCTCAGCCGGCAGACTGCCCGCCAATAACAACACCCGTCGACCGCAGTCATGGATCGACATGGGCCAAGCAAATTCCAGGCGTATGCCTACCTGTCACAAAGCTCGTGCAATCTCTATTTGCGCGCATACCCGCTTGCTTGCCAGGAGTCTTATGACATGAGGCCAGAAATCGCTGTGCTGGATATACAGGGTCAGTATCGGGTTTACACGGAGTTCTATCGCGCAGACGCCGCAGAAAAGACCATCATTCTGGTCAACGGCTCGATGGCCACGACTGCGTCGTTTGCACAGACTGTGAAAAACCTGCACCCGCAATTCAACGTGGTTTGCTACGACCAGCCCTACGCGGGCCGGTCGAAAATCCACAATCGTCACGAGAAACATCTCACCAAGGAAGTCGAAGGGCAGATCCTGCTGGAGCTGATCGACCACTTCGGCGCCGAACATGTGCTGTCGTTTTCCTGGGGCGGCGCAGCCACCCTGGTTGCCCTGGCCCATCAGCCGCGGCGTATCGAGAAAGCCGTGATCAGCTCGTTCTCGCCGGTGATCAACGCACACATGCTTGATTACCTGGAGCGCGGTGTCGATTACCTCGGCCAGCGCGACGGCGACCGCGTCGGGCACCTGGTCAACAGCACTATCGGCAAACACCTGCCGTCACTGTTCAAGCGCTTCAACTATCGCCACGTCAGCAGCCTGGCCGAGCACGAATACGGGCAGATGCACTTCCACATCAGTGACGTGCTGCACAGCGATCGCCAGTGCTATTTGAATGCGGCGAAAAAGATCAACGTGCCGGTGCTGTTCCTCAACGGCGAATGGGATGAATACACCGCCGCCGAAGACGCCCGGATATTCGGCAACCATGTGGCGCACAGCACCTTCACCACGCTGCAGGCCACCGGCCACTTCCTCGACATGGAACACAAGGCTGCATGCCGCGATAGCCAGAACGCCTTGCTCGGTTTCCTGAAACCCTCACCGCAGTCGAGCCGAACGCGTTACGCGTTCGTTCAGGATCACCATGCATTGGCCATTTGAAAAAGCGTCGTCGCGAGCGAGTCTGTGGGGTTGAAAAACCAGCATTGATTGCCCTGCAGATTTGCCCGCGAATGACCGTTTTCAATGCTGTAACGCGCTGCGAGCAAAAGAAAAACTTCAAATCTGCGCCCGACTCTGGTACAAAGTCAGCCGCTCTGAGCGGGTATAGTTTAGTGGCAAAACGAAAGCTTCCCAAGCTTTAGTTGAGGGTTCGATTCCCTCTACCCGCTCCACTCAATCAGGTCCCACGTCGTGTTATGACGGGGGATGCAGGAACAGAAAAAACCGGCCTACAGGGCCGGTTTTTTTGTGTCCGGGATTTGATGTCGGCTACTTGGTCGGCACCGAACCATTATGCAACACACCGTTTATTGCAGATGCACCAGCCCTCTTTACGCTTTGATCGTTACTAACGACGAAGCGCTGCCTGCTCAAAGGGATGATCCCCATGCATGGGCTTCCCAATCGGTATTAGCAGAGCCGCTCTTGGGCTTTGACTGATTGGAAGGCGCGGCAGTTCGGTAAGTCCGAAGCACCGCCGGTAAATCACCTTTCACTCAAGAGGGTTTCCATCAGTGCAGGAAAACAAAAAATCTGGAATGACGGGGGAAGAGCAGGCTATCTGGAATGATGCGATCAGGTTTGCTCGATCAAACAAGAAGGCGATTGGCAAGCGGCTCACGGCGCAAACCAAGTATCCACCCGAAGAAGAACCTGTTTCGGTTTTCATGGCGGGGTCGCCGGGCGCTGGCAAAACGGAGGCGTCATTAGCTCTGCTGAACCTTTTCTCCGATACGCCCATCTTGCGAATTGATCCAGACGAACTCAGATATGAATTTGAAGCCTATCAAGGTGGCAATGCCTGGCTTTTCCAAGGCGCCGTTTCGATTCTGGTTGGAAAGCTGATTGATCTGGCTCTGGATCGAAAGCAATCCTTCCTGTTGGATGGAACACTTTCGAATATCGAAATCGCAAGGAAAAATGTGCAGCGGTGCCTCCACAAAGGGAGATTTGTGCAAATTCTCTACGTCTACCAAGACCCTAGCCTGGCCTGGTCCTTTGTCAGAGCCCGCGAGGAAGTTGAAGGACGCAGGATTCGACCGGAGCATTTCGTCGACCAATACTTTGCAGCGCGTGACGTGGTAAACACGCTTAAGCTAGAGTTTGGCAAAGACCTGCATGTCGATCTGCTTGTGAAGCATATTGATAATTCTGGACGCCTCTACAAGGCTGGTGTCGACAAGATTGACTACCATATCCCCGAGAAGCATACGAGACACGAACTGATGGCCATGCTTGGGATCAATTACGGAGCAACCGCATGAAACTCGGATCCACAAAGGAGTCCACGAGTCCATTCGCAGATTTCATTCGCAATGCGAAATCGGAAGAAAAAAAGCGCGTTTACAGCGAAGTGCTGAGCGAAGCCACCAAAAAACAGAATGATCTGATGTTGGCGGCGCGTGAAAAGCAGACCTGATCACATCACTGATATTCAAAAAGCCCGGCCCTTTGCCGGGCTTTTTTATTCTCACTGTTCCGACATTACAGATCCACAACACACCGACGATTCTCACCTTCCCCACGACCCGCTAGCATTTCCCCCATCACCCACCACCCTCCCCCTGCGCGGCCATCGACGAATACGCGTTTTGACTTTCGAGGGACTCCATGGCGCGGCCTCTGTGCCGCTGATGACCGAACTCAAAAGAGTATTTCCCCCATGACGCAAAATATTTACGACGACCCGGAGTTTTTCCAGGGTTACAGCCAGATGAACCGCTCCATCGGTGGCCTCGATGCCGCGCCGGAGTGGCCGGCACTCAAGGCCTTGCTGCCGTCGATGCACGACTTGAACGTGGTCGACCTCGGCTGCGGCTATGGCTGGTTCAGCCGCTGGGCAAGTGAGCACGGCGCCGCCAATGTGCTGGGGCTGGATGTCTCGGAAAAGATGCTGGAGCGCGCGCGCGAAACCACTGCGGCGGCGAACATTCGCTATGAACGTGCCGACCTTGAACATCTCGACTTGCCGGCCTGCAGTTTCGATCTGGCCTACAGTTCGCTGGCGCTGCACTACATCAAGGATCTGACCGGACTGTTCGCTCATCTGTACGCGGCGTTGAAACCGGGTTCGCATTTTGTGTTCTCCATCGAACACCCGATCTTCATGGCCCCGCGCAATCCAGGCTGGCTGGTCGACAGCGATGGCCACAAGCGCTGGCCGCTGGACAGCTATCAGATGGAGGGCGAGCGGGTGACCCACTGGCTGGCCGACGGGGTGATCAAGCAGCACCGCACGATGGGCACGCTGTTGAATTCGTTGATCGCGGCGGGTTTTGCCATTCGCCATGTCAATGAATGGGGGCCGAGCGATGCGGAGGTGGCGGCGCAACCAGCGCTGGCTGAAGAGCGGGAACGGCCGATGATGATGTTGGTGGCGGTGCAGCGCTAATCTGATCTGAGCAAACAATATGTGGTGAGGGGATTTATCCCCGATGGTTGCGTAGCAACCGCTTAAAGGGCCTGCTGCGCAGTCCATCGGGGATAAATCCCCTCACTACAGGTGGCTGAAGGCTGGCTTCAGCGAGTCGCGACGATGAACAGCCGCGGAAACGGCAACAGCACCGAACGATCAGGCAACGCCGGATACGCCTCGGCAACTGCAGCCAGATACTGCTGGAGATACTGCGCCTGCTCCTCTTCGCTCAGCGGGTTCAAAAACGGAATCAAGCCACTGCCCTTGAACCACTCCACCACCCCCGCCGCTCCACCTGACAACTGATGGTGATAGGTAGTACGCCACACATCGACCCGCGAGCAGTGCGGACGCAACATCGAGAAGTATTCGCTGGCACTCGCCATGTCGGTGCGCTGCCCGGCGGCGCCAGCCAGTTTGGCGGCCCATGGGCCATTGGCGGCGACTTCACGCATCAGTCGGTGGGAAGGCTCGTTGAGGTTATCCGGCATCTGGATCGCCAGACTGCCACCGTCCGAAAGTTTAGCCGCCAACGCCGGCAGCAATGTCGCGTGATCCGGCACCCATTGCAGCACTGCATTGGCGAAGATCACATCGAACGGCCCTTGATCCGCCCAACTATCGATTTCTGCGACCTCGAACTGCAACTGCGGCAGGCGCTTGCGCGCGGCGTTGACCATGTCTGGCGAACTGTCGAGCCCCCTGACCTGGGCCTGCTCAAAACGCTGCACCAGCAGCTCGGTGGAGTTACCCGGACCGCAACCGATATCGACCACCGATCGCGCCTGAACCGTGGGAATCGCCGCCAGCAGATCACGTGCCGGGCGGGTGCGTTCATCTTCGAAAGCGACGTATTGTCTGGCGGACCAACTCATTGCGTTCTCCTGTCGGGACATTCCTGCGGTTCGTCACAATACAGGCAGCGCTGCGCGCAGTTCCAGACAGGCTTATTGCAAGGGATGTCTTCACCCTCACAATTATTGGCAGACGTCATTTGTAAGTAGAATTTTCATCGCGCCCCGGATGTCTGAATTTCAAGCTCTCCCAATAAGGAACATCGCAATGAAATTCGCGAAAATCTCCCAGACCCTGGCCCTCTGGGCCGGTAGCCCGAAAACCTTCATGGGCGCATTGATCCTGATTTTTCTGTGGGGTTTGAGTGGGCCGATTTTTGATTTCAATGACACCTGGCAACTGATCATCAACACCTCGACCACGATCATCACTTTTCTGATGGTGTTCCTGATCCAGAATACGCAGAACCGTGATACCGACATCCTGCATCTGAAGCTTGATGAGTTATTGCGGGTGAACAAGGAAGCGCAGAACGCAATGCTCGGCCTGGAATCGCTGGATCTCAAACAACTCGAGGCGCTGCGCAAGCATTACCGCAGCTTGGGCGAGAGTGAGGTGTTCAACCTTGAAGGGCTGGGGGAGAAGAGCAAGCCGAAGCAGGATTTGAATGACTGCTAAGTAAAGTTGAACAAAGCAAAAGATCGCAGCCTGCGGCAGTTCCTACACCGTTCTATGTAGGAGCTGCCGCAGGCTGCGATCTTTTGATTGGCAGTTGGTGTCAGCGACTGGCTTGCAGCGCCCGCGCCATTTCCAGATGGCTTTGCAGTTTTGGCAGTGTCTCGTCGGCAAAGGCCTTGATTTCCGGCACGTCGGTAGACTGCGCTTCCTGCTGGATCTGCTGGATGGCCTCTTCGGTCGCCTTCACCTGGCTCGCGGCGTAGGCCTGGTCAAAGGTTTCACCGTCTTTGACCTGAGGAATCATGGTCTTGGCCTTGTCGGCGATTTCTTCACGGGGCGCGACCGGCAGATCGAGTTTCTTCGCGATCTTCGCCAGATGCTGGTTGGCCGTGGTGCGGTCATTGATCACGACAATGGTGTAATCCTTGACCTCTTTGGATTCGGATTTCTGGTGCGCCAGACGGCTGGCTTCGATGTCGGCCATGCCTTTGGCGGACGCATCGTTGATGAAGTCGGCAGGCGACTGGGCGAATGCTGTGCCCGCGAACAATCCCAACAGTGTGGCAAAACTGAAACGACGTATCTGGGTGGCCATCCGGCTCATGGTCGCGCCCTCCTATCTCTGCAAATTCAAGCGGGGGCTTGCGCCCCCGCCTCTCAATCAAAACTACCTCACCGACTACTTCGACTTCTGAGCTGGCTTGCGGCCCATTTCGGTTTTCGCAGGCTCTTTGTCGACCGTCGTGGTGGTGGTTTTCCCACCTTTGCGACCGGCTTCAGACGCCTTGGTTCGATCGTTGGCGAAGTTTCCCGAGTTCGAGTTTCTTGAATTAGGCATGATTCTCTTCCTCTTGGTGTTGATCGTTGGCGAGCAGATGCCCGCCTAGATTGAGAATTGCCGGACTGCCAAAGGTTTAGAAAAGTTGCCCGCGCCGCGACGAACGGCGCGCACTGTTTCAGCTATCCACCGCCCGATGATTGAGGCGTTTGGCGGCGTACATCGCTTGGTCGGCATGCCGGAACAATTGTTGCTCCTCACTGCCATGTTCGGGATAACGGGCCACGCCGATGCTCGGTTCGATGTACAGGTTGTGACCGTCCAGGCGCATCGGCTGCACCAGCACCTGGCGGATTTTTCCGGCCACGATGTCGGCGTCTTCAGCGGCGTGAACGCTGTGCAACAGCACCACGAATTCGTCGCCACCGATGCGCGCCACGGTATCGGTGTCGCGTACGCAGCCCTTGAGCCGACTCGCCACCGTTTGCAGCAGCATGTCGCCGACCGCATGGCCAAAGGTGTCGTTGACCTGTTTGAAACGATCCAGATCGACATACAGCAGCGCCATGTTTCCCGAGGTTTCACGGGCAGCGGCCAGCGCAGCCTTGAGGCGGTCTTTGAGCAACCCGCGATTGGGCAACTGGGTCAGTTGATCGTATTGCGCCATGCGCTTGAGCCGCGCGTGCAGCTGCTGGCGCTCGATGGCGGTGGCGACCTGGGCGCAGACGTATTGCAGCAGTTCCTTGTCCTGCTCGGTATAACGCTCACCGCCCGGCAGGCTTTTGACGATCAGCGCACCGATGGTGCCGTTCTTCGAATTCAGCGGCACACCGAGCCAGCACGGTGAGTCCTGCCCCGCCACCAGCGCGGCGAAGTCGGGCGAGGCGTCGGGGCTGTCCGGCGTCAGCAGAATCGGCTGACCGCTGCGGATGACCTCCGCACACAAACGCCCGGTAACGGTGCCCGGTTGCTCGGGCTGCAATTCGTGATCGTCGACGTGATAGGGAAAATTCAGCTGCGCACAGTGCTCGTCGTACAGCGCCACGGAGAAATTCAGCGCCGGCAGCCATTCGCCGATGATCAGGTGGATGCGTTTGAACAGCGCCAGCAAGTCTTCGGCGACATGCGCCGCCTCGGAAATCGCATACAGCGCAGCCTGACGCGATTCCGCCTGCTTGCGCTCGGTGATGTCGCGGGCCACGGCGATGCGTAGCTGATCGACCTCCGACCAGCGCGCCGACCAGAGGATGTTGACGATGCGGCCATCCTTGCGCACGTAACGGTTTTCAAAGTTGTGCTTGGGTTCGCCGCTCATGATGTCGTGGGCGGCGGCCAAGGTGCGCTGGCGGTCTGCGGGATGCACCAGTTCGATCATCGAACGGCCGATCAACTCGTCAGGCGTATAACCAAAAATACGCTCGCAGGCAGCACTGACAAAAACGAAACGGCCCTGCCTGTCCACCGCGCAGACGGCATCGAGCAACAGGTCCATATAACTCGCCAACGGCGCGGAATTTCGGCTTTCCATGGTTCAGCGTGGGTGTCCGGACAATGCAGCACTGTTCAACCATCCCTGACCCTTTGTTCACGCATCCCTGCACACAACTTCAAGCCTTGTTCGGCAGCAATCCCGGTAGTGCGTGCATCAGTGCGTTGATCGCAAAACCGATGAACATCACGCCACACAAACGCGTGATCATCAGCTCGTGGCGCTGATACAGCGTGCGCACCCGTCGGGCGCCGACAACGCCGATCAAGATAGCGTAAGCCAGCAATCCGCCGAGAAAGCTCAGGGCGATCAGCGCCGGCAACATCGACCAGTTGAGCAGTTCGGCGCGGCTCGACAGCAGCGCGGTAAACGTCGCCACCGCCACCGGGTACGCCTTGGGATTGGTCAGGCCGAACAGGATGCCGTGCCAGAACGGCTGACGCGCCGCGCCCTGCGGCTGATCAGCGCTGCGCCGCTGGGCTCGCACTGCGCGCCAGCCAAGCCAGAACAGGTACAAGCCGCTGAGCACACCCAGCACATCGAATGCGGTGCTGCCGATCTCGCGGGCACCGACGATGGCGATCAGCGCGGTGCTGCACCAGACCACATCGCCAAGCAAATGCCCACAGAGAAACCCGGCCCCGGCCCGTCGCCCATGCGCCGCGCCAATGCCGAACACTGCCAGAACGCCCGGCCCGGGCGTGATGCCGTAAATGAAACCCGAGGCCAGAACGGCCATTAGCAGCGATGGAGTCATGAAAAACCTGCTGGCGCCAGTACAAATGATGGCCAGTCTATATCAGCCCAATGTGTCTGATCACGACGCGTCGTAAAAACGCATGCCCGTGTACGGTTTCAACCGACAGGCTGCCAGTCGCGAAGCCAGATCACCGACGTGAACCTCAAGCTTGTGGCCATCAGGGTCAAGAAAGTAGAACGACGCACCTTCGCTGCGGTTGTCGCGCCATTCCTTCACATTCGCCGCTTTTAGCGTCTGCACAAACAACGGAAAATCTGCCTCGGCGAGGCTGAACGCGTAATGGGTGTAGTCGACAGACGGCTCGGTGGTGCGCTGCGCATCCAGCGACAGACACAACCACAGCCCCGGCAGCGACAGATAGGCACCGGCGTCCCACGAGGCTTCGACGCGCAGACCCAATACATCGCGATAGAACGCCAGGCTGCGGGGCAAATCACTGACGGCGAGGGTCAGGTGGTTGAGGCCGGTGAGCATGGTTCAGTAACCTCTGAGATCTTCAGGGACGTTGTACTGCTGGCCATCGTACGTCAGGGTGATCTGTTTTTTCTTCAGGTCGGTGTTTGTCGAAACGCACTGATTGCCGGACTTGGTGTTTTTCATTTTGCTGCCGGTGGTGGTGACGATCAGATCGGCGAAACCATTGTGGCTCGTTGGAGCGATCTCGAGGGTCCGGCGGATTTTTTTGCTGTAGCCCTCGCAGTCATTCACGAACTCACCGTTGTCCTTGAAGACCACCAGGCCTTCAAGCACCGGACGCAACTCGTCGCCCTCGCGAACATACAGCGCCAGATCGGTTTTCTCGTAGGGAATGGCATGGGAACTGTGGACGAACTTCGCGCGCAGACCAAAAGCGCGGATATCCGGCGTCAATCGGTAGCGCGCCGTATCGATGCGTACATCATCCAGGCGCACGGCATCAGAGTTGTAAGCGCCCGGTTTACGGTAGGTGGCGATCGGTTTGGCGTTGCTCGCATTGAGCAGCGCCAGATCCAGATCGAACGCCCCGGCATCGTCGCCGCCAGAATCGGCCAGATAGGTGGATTTGACCGAAATCGCCTGACTCGGGAACGCCGGCCAGACGTTGCAGCGTGACATGGATTTGCCGTCGAAACTCTTGGTGGTGCAGGCGGCGTGGACTTGGGTGGTGATGGCCAGCAAACCGAGGGCGATCAGGAGTCTGGTGGGGTTAAGCATGGTTCTTCCTTGATAAGTGTCGTATTTGGCTAGCGGGTTACAGGCCTTGGAAACCGTTTGGCAAAACGTAGGATTTTCCGTCGTAGTGCAATGTTGTCAAAACGGGTTTGTTGTCAGTGGTTTTAGTTTTACATGCGTCTCCCGTCCCCACACTTGTTGTGTCTTTCTCCAAGGTTTTGACAATCAGATCTGCATAGCCGTGAGAGCTCGTTTTAGCGATTTCTACCGTTCTTGAAATCTCATATCGCTCGCCTTCGCAGTCACCATCCCACTCGCCGCCATACCGATAAACCACTAATTTATCCAATACCGGGCGCAATTTTTCGCCCTCTTTCACGTAGAGCGAAAGCAGGTTTTCTTCCATCGGATTGATCCGGGATCCATTAGTGGATAACGCACGTACGCCAAAGGCACGAAGTTCGGCAGTCAGTGCGTAGCGAGCCGTATCGAGCGTTATTTCTCGCAAACTGACGCCATCCAATACAAATGCAGCCGCTTTGTAATAAGTCGCAATGGGCTTCGATTGAGCGGTGTCCAGAACGGACAAGTCGAAATCGTAGGTACTCAGCGCTTCTGGGTCATCAGATGGGGATCCGCGCTTAAACTGTGCAGTGGCGTTGATGGTTAATCCTGGATATGCAGGCCACTCCTTGCAGACAGAAAGATCCAGATCTCCTGCCATCGGTGTTGGTACGCAATCAGCCAATACCTGACCTGCCATCAACCACCCACTCAGGGCCACCCAGCCGATCCATCCAGACTTCACTGTCACATCCCACTCCTTGATAACGTTTTCAGCCGCGCACTATCCCCTCCTCAATCCGGCGATTCAACCAGTTCAACGCCTGATCCCCACCCCGGCGCTTATGCCACGCCAGCACAAACGTGAACGGCGCGATCTCGAACGGTGGCGGCAGCACGATCAGCTCCTGTTGATCAATCTCGCGCACGCTGCGTGACGACACCGTGAGAATCAGATCCGTACCGCTGATCAACTGCGGCGCGACGTTCCAGTGCGGCAGGCTGATGGCGACGCGGCGGCGTTCGCGCAATGAGGTCAGCGCCCGTTCGATTTCCGGGGTGCCGCTGCCGCGCATTTCCAGCAGAACATGCGGGCGCGACAGGTAGGTCGGCAAATCCAGTACGCCGTCGGCCGGCAAGCTGCGGCGATCCAGCAGGCAGACGTAGCGTTCTTCAAACAGCAAAGTGCTGCGCAATTCGTTGGGCATTTCCGGGAACACCCCGGCGGCCACGTCGATGTCACCGTTGAGCACACCCTCCAGCATGCCCTCGCGGCTGGCATGGCTGATTTGCAGGTCGATGCCCGGGGCCTCGCGGCGCAAGGTGCGGATCAGCCCGGGCAGGATGATGGCCGCGCCGTAGTCGGACATCGCCACACGAAAGGTTCGCCGCGCAGTGGCCGGATCGAACGTGTTCGGCGCCAGCAGCGACTGCACCTGGGCCAACGCTTCGGCCAGTGGCGCAACCAGTTCCAGCGCCCGCGCCGTGGGCACCAGCGTCGAACCGGCGCGCACCAGCAGCGGATCGCCGAGCAAGTCGCGCAGACGCGCCAGCGCATGGCTGACCGCCGGTTGACTCAGGTGCAGCCGCTCAGCAGCGCGGGTGACGTGTTGCTCGCTGAGCAAGGCATCGAGGACCACCAGCAGGTTCAAATCAATACGGCGTAGATCATTCATCTCGTGCATGTTCTGGATGATAAAACGGAATTTAAATCTGCGCGACGAATACTCTAGAGTCCAGAAAAACCTGTTGGAGAGTGATCATGAGTACGTTGCAGTGGGTCGGTTTATTGCTGCTGGCCGCGTTTGCCGGCGCGGTGGTGCCGTTTCAGAGTGCGATCAACAGCAACCTGGCGCGGGGCCTCGGCCATCCGCTATGGGCAACGTTGGCCTCATTGCTGGTGAGTGTTTTGGTGCTGTTGCCGGTGATTCTGGCGTTGCGCCTGCCGCTGCCGTCGCTGGGTTTTATCAGCAAGGCGCCGTTGTG
The DNA here is from genome assembly GCF_004526365.1 of Pseudomonas sp. S150. Taxonomy (NCBI): domain Bacteria; kingdom Pseudomonadati; phylum Pseudomonadota; class Gammaproteobacteria; order Pseudomonadales; family Pseudomonadaceae; genus Pseudomonas; species Pseudomonas sp. S150. Next base: position 2,030,773 of record NZ_CP038207.1, on the reverse strand, counting down.
GATGTGGGCTGGCGGTGCGTTCGGCGTGTGCTTTGTGGCGCTGGCGGTGATGTTGCTGCCGAAGCTCGGCGCGTCGGGGTTTGTTGCGCTGGCGTTGGCCGGGCAGGTGATTGCGTCGATGGTGCTGGATCACTTCGGGTTGTTTGGGCTGGTGGAGAAACAGCTGTCGATGTCGCGGGTGTTGGGCGCGTTGTTGCTGATTGGCGGGGTGGTGTTGATTCAGTTTGGTGGGGCGGCGAGCAGGAATCTGGCACCTGCCGGGTAGGATTCGGAGGCGCCCGACACCGGGAGTGTCATAAATTTTGTGTTCGGGCATAACATGTCGCAGAGGTGCATGTATGCCGACCAAAAAGAGACCGGCCCGAGAGGCCCAGCGTGACCTTCCTTCCATTCCCCAAGAGCTGATCGACCAGTTCGTCAGCGGCCCGATGAGTGCCGACGCTATTCAGGATGCCGCGATGGCGTTTAAGAAAGCGCTGATCGAGCGAGCCCTTGGCGCCGAGATGGGGCACCACCTTGGTTATCCTCAGGGCGCGGAGCGCCCTGAGGATTCGAGTAATCAGCGTAATGGCAGAAGCAGCAAGACCGTGCTGACCGAAGACGGCCCGTTGCGTCTGGATATTCCCAGAGACCGCGACGGCAGTTTCGCCCCGATCCTGATCCCCAAGCACGAGCGCCGTTTCACGGGTTTCGACGACAAAATCATCGCCATGTATGCCCGTGGCATGAGCGTTCGCGAGATTCGTGCTTTCCTCTCGGAACAGTACGGCACAGATGTCTCTCATGACTTCATCAGCTCCGTCACCGATGCGGTTCTGGAGGAAGTCAGTACCTGGCAGCAACGCCCGCTTGAGCCCATGTATCCGGTCATTTTCTTCGATGCTCTGCGGGTCAAGATCCGTGACGAAGGCGTGGTTCGCAATAAGGCCATCTACTTGGCTCTGGGCGTGCTGCCGGATGGGACCCGAGATATTTTGGGGATCTGGATCGAGAACACTGAAGGTGCCAAGTTCTGGATGAAGGTCTTCAATGACCTCAAAACCCGGGGCGTCGAAGACGTGCTGATCGCGGTAACTGACGGGCTCAAAGGTATGCCGGAGGCTTTGAGTGCGGTGTTTCCAGAGACAACGCTGCAGACATGCATCGTCCATTTGATCCGCAACAGCCTTGATTACGCGGCGTGGGACAAGCGCCGTGAACTGGCCAAGGCCCTTAAGCCGATTTATCAAGCTCTCAATGCCGATGTCGCCGAACAGGCTCTGGACGCCTTCGAAGCGGGGCCGTGGGGCAAGCAGTATCCGACGATAGCGGCGGCTTGGAGACGCGCCTGGGAGCGGGTTATCCCATTTTTCGTGTTCCCACCCGCGATACGCAAAGTGATCTACACCACCAACGCGATCGAAAGCATCAATTCGCAGTTACGCAAGATCATCAAGACAAGAGGCCACTTTCCAACCGATGAGGCGGCGACAAAACTGATCTGGCTGGCGCTGAAAAACATCACCGCCAACTGGGGCAGCGCCGCCCATGACTGGAAAAGCGCCATGAATCAGTTTGCGGTTTTATATGGAGACCGATTCATCAGGCCGAACTGGTGAAATGAAGGCCTGCCTGACGGCAGGCCATTACCGGCCCGCACACAAAAAATCTGACACTCTCCCGACACCGCATCAGAACATCGCCCTACAAGCAAATATCCAATTCCGCTCAGTATTGCAGGAAGTGTCTGATTCAGGCCCGAAGTCGTGTTCCGTAAAGTCTGGCAATACACACAAATTGCAACGACCCACGGATTGCCACGCTTAAGGGATGCCCTGATGAACCATATACAGCAAGCACCAAACCTTTATTCCAATTATCGAAAAGTCATCGCCCTGGCGAACCAGGACTGGGAAAACGCCGAGCTCGGCAAAGTCGCCGGGCTCAATGTCGAGGTCATGGGTTCCAACCACCTGCTCGATCAATACGGACGGGAGTTACAACACTTCTGTACCACGTCCTACCTTGGCCTTGATCACCACCCAGCCCTGCTCCAAGGTGCAATCGCCGCACTGCAGGAAACTGGCACCCTGCGCGTCGCCAACTCGAAAAATCGCTGCAAGCTGGGGATTCTCGAAAAATACGAAACCGAGCTTTCGCAGTTGTTCGATGCAGTGTGCCTGACGACCCTGTCCTGCAGCGCTGCAAGTGCGGGGATCTTGCCGCTGCTGGCCAGCGGTGTATTGACCGAGAATCGCCCGCCAGTGATGGTCTTTGACCGTCAGGCGCATTACTCGATGAATCACTTGAAAGCTGCATGCGCCGACGAAACCCGTGTGATGACCTGTCCGCACAACGATATGAATTTTCTAGAAAAGATCTGCCAGCAATATGGTCGTGTGGCCTATATTGGCGATGGCGCCTACAGCATGGGCGGTGTGTCCAACATGGAAGGCCTGCTGTACCTCAAGGATCGTTACGGGCTGTTTCTTTATCTGGATGATTCACACGCGTTGTCAGCCGTGGGCCATAACGGCGTCGGTCTGATACGCCCGAGAATCCAGACGCTGGAAGATGACTGCGTGATCGTCGCGTCGCTGGCCAAGTCATTTGGCGCCAGTGGTGGACTGGTGATGCTTGGCAACCAGCGCCAGAAAAAAATCATCCAGCGTTATGGCGGCCCGAGCAATTGGTCACAAAGTCTCAACTGTGCGGCAATCGGCGCCGGACGAGCGTCAATTCGTCTACATTACACCGCCGAATTCGCCGCTCTACAGGCCTGCCTCCAGGCTAATATCCGCCTCTTCGACAGTTTGATCAGTACAGAGCAATGCCACAGCGCGATGGCAATCCGCTTGATCGACTGCGGCCAGGCGGATCTGGCCAATCGCATCGCCAGCGAGCTGGCCGAGCAAGGCTTTTTCACCAGCGCAGTATTTTTCCCGGTAGTTGCCCAAGGTAAAGCGGCCATTCGGGTAACCTTGCGTGCTGATATGGAGCCGTCGCTGATCCGACGTTTCTGCGATGTAGTCAGCGAATTGTTGCGCACACACCGCGTCGATTTCGACATCTGAGCCAGGGACGATCGATGAACGCCAGCGCCACCCTTCTTATCACCTGCTGCACTGTGTTCCTCGCACAGTTGGGCATGAGTATTTACCTGCCAGCGCTGCCGGAGATTGCCGGCCATCTGCATGCAGGGCCTGCGCAAGTGGCGTGGGGTTTATCGATTTATCTGGTCGGCATGGCGCTGCCAATGCTGCTTTGGGGATCACTGGCCCAGCGTATCGGGCGCAAACCTGTGTTACTCGCAGCATTGGGGCTGTATGGCGCGGCGAACCTGGCGTTGCCGCTGGGTTCGACGCTGGAGTCGTTCCTGTTACTGCGCCTGATTCAGGGCGTCGGCGCCAGCGGGATTTCGGTGATGGCACGGGTGCTGATTCGCGACAGTTTTCGCGGCGACCTGCTGGCCAAAGCATTGTCATGGATTTCGATTTCGTTCGTGGTGGCTCTAGGCATCGGCCAGTACCTGGGTTCGATCATTCAGGTCACGCTGGGCTGGCAGGCAATCTTCTACTTGCTCGGCATCACGTGCCTGCTGATGGCCATGATCGTATTCCGGGTCAATTTTGCGACATTGGAGGAGGCGCAAACCAATGCTTCGGCATGGCTGATTTACCGGCGCATCCTGATCCATCGCGCGTTCCTGTTGCCGGCACTGGCCGGAGGCCTCGGCTACGGGGTGATCATCGCCTTCAACACGGCTGCGCCACTGATCCTGCAAGGACCGTTCAATTGGTCTACGGTGGATTACGGTCTGCTCGGCTGGCCGATCAGTGCGGCATACTTTCTCGGGGCACTGGTGGTCAATCGCTTCGTTCTGCGCACGGGTCAACACCGGTTGATGACGTTGGGCGTGGTGCTGGTGATGGCGGGGTGCGGAGTAATGCTGCTGGGCAGTCTGACAGCCAGTTCCATCGCGCTGATGCTGTGGCTGCCCTATTGCGTAGCGGTGTTCGGACAATCGCTGAACTACCCGATCAGCCTGTCCCGTGCCAACGATGGCGCACCGATTGCGGGTGCTTACGCAATGGCGTTGAGCGGATTTATTCATCAACTGATGGCGGCAATGATCGGCGCGATTGCCAGTCTTGTCGCTAGCCCTTCGGCGTGGCCGCTGGCACTGTTATGCAGTTTGCTTGCAGTCGGCGCGATGCTCTGTGTGACATTCACGCCGACGCGCGTCAGCCCTTAAAACGCATTACGGAAAATCTCCTCGATCTGCCGCTGATCCGCCGCCCGTGGGTTGGTCAGGCCGCATGCATCTTTCAACGCATTGGTGGCAAGCACTGGAATGTCGCTGAGCTTGGCGCCTAGTTCACGCAGGCCACCCGGGATCTCGACGTCCTTGGCCAGACAACGGATCGCGTTGATCGCCGCCTGAGCGCCCTCTTCCGGGCTGAAACCACGGATGTCCGCACCCATGGCGTGGGCGACGTCAGTCAGGCGTTCGGCACAGATCAACGCGTTGAAGGTCTGCACATGCGGCAGCAGCACGGCGTTGCACACGCCATGGGGCAAGTCGTAGAAACCGCCCAACTGGTGGGCCATCGCGTGCACGTAGCCAAGCGACGCGTTGTTGAACGCCATGCCGGCGAGGAACTGCGCGTAAGCCATGTTCTCGCGCGCCGCAAGGTCGCTGCCGTCACGCACCGCCAGGCGCAGGTTGTTGCTGATCAGGGTCATGGCCTTCAGCGCGCAAGCGTCGGTGATCGGGTTGGCCGCAGTCGAAACGTAGGCTTCGATGGCGTGGGTCAGTGCGTCCATGCCGGTGGCGGCCGTCAGGCTTTTCGGCATGGCGACCATCAGGGCCGGGTCGTTGACCGACAGCAGCGGCGTGACGTTGCGGTCGACGATGGCCATTTTCACGTGGCGCGATTCGTCGGTGATGATGCAGAAACGGGTCATCTCGCTGGCAGTGCCGGCGGTGGTGTTGATGGCGATCAGCGGCAACTGCGGCTTGCTCGATTGATCGACGCCTTCGTAGTCGCGGATCTGCCCGCCGTTGGTCGCACACAGAGCAATGCCCTTGGCGCAGTCATGGGGCGAACCGCCGCCCAGCGACACCACGAAATCGCAGCGACTGTCCTTGAGCAGCGCCAACCCGGCCTCGACATTGGCAATGCTCGGATTCGGTTTGGCGCCGTCGAAGATCACCGAATCGATGTCCTGCATCGCCAGTTTTTCGGCAAGCATGGTCGCCACGCCGGCCTTGGCCAGCCCCGCGTCGGTGACGATCAGCGCCTTGCGAAACCCATAGTTGCGGATCGCAACCATGGCCTCGTCGAGGCATCCGTTGCCCATGATGTTTACGGCCGGAATGAAAAAGGTGCTGCTCATGCGCGTCTCCTGACTGGAGCCGAATCGACTGCTCCGATACGGCGGATGTGCACAGGATTGACCGATCGGTCACCACCGATGTTGATCTGGCTCAATGCCCGCTCGTGATAAAGTCGCCGTCCATCCGCCCTTTGTTTTGAGACTGCCCACGCAATGACCGATTTTCTGGACGTCGATGCCACCCTCGAAGACTGGAGCGCCCTGCGCGCCACCGCCGACTTCAACGGTCTGCTGGTGGGCAATGGCGCCAGCCGCGCGGTGTGGGACGATTTTGGCTATGACTCGCTGTTCGAAAACGCGCGCACCGTGGAAGAGAAACCACTGAGTCCGTCGGAACTGAGCGTGTTCGACGCGATGCAGACGCGCAGCTTCGAGCAGGTGCTCGGTGCGCTGAAAACCACCAGCCGGGTCAACAAGGCCCTGGCCGTCAGTTCGGCGGCACCGCGCAATCGCTACTACGCGATCAAGGAAGCGCTGATCAACACCGTACACGCCGTGCACATTCCCTGGCGCCTGGTGCAGGCCCCGACTCTGGCCACGCTCAATGAAGAACTGGCGCGGTATCGCACGGTGTTCACCACCAATTACGACCTGCTCAGCTACTGGGCGATCCAGCACCGCAGCGAGGCGATCGACGACCTGTTCAACGGTCCCGATGCCAGTTTCGATCTGAGCGCAAGCAGCAGCGCCAAACCGCGTCTGCTGTACCTGCACGGCGGTCTGCACCTGGTGCGCAATCAGGACGGCACCGCGCGCAAACTGACCTCGACCGAGGGCACCCTGCTCGGCAGTTTTGCGATCAACAACACGATCAAGACGCTCGACGACGTGCCGCTGTTCGTCAACGAAGGGCCGAGCGCAGACAAGCTCAAGACCATTCGCAGCTCGGATTATCTGTCGTTCTGTTATGAGCAGTTATTGGGACACGCGGATAACCTGTGCATCTTCGGGCATGCGTTGGGCGAGCAGGATGCTCACATCGTCAGGGCGCTGCGCCTGGCGAAACCGGCGAGCGTGGCGATCTCGATTTATCCGCGCAGTGCGGCGTTCATTCAGCACCAGAAGCGGCATTACGCGAAGGTGTTCGAGGGCACCGGAGTTGTGTTGCGGTTTTTTGATGCGAAGACGCATGCGTTGGGGAGTCCGAAGCTTTCGGTTCCCGTCGAGATTTGATGTAAGCAGTACTGATGCCTTCGCGAGCAAACCCGCTCCCACCTTGGAATGCATTCCAAATGTGGGAGCGGGCTTGCTCGCGAAGCTTTTTCTGGCGGCTCATTCTTCCGAGCTGTGCACCACCACCAGCAACTGCGCCTGCACCTCGCCCACCGATCTGATCCGGTGCGGCTTCTGCGCATTGAAGTGCAGCGCATCGCCACGCTCCAGCAGCACCCGCTCGTTCATGAAATCCACTTCCACCTGCCCTTCGTGGACGAACAGAAACTCCTCGCCCAAGTGTTCTTTGAAGGTTTTGTCGGTGAATTCGCGCGGCGGGTAGATGATGAACGGCAGCAGGTTGCGCTCGCTGACCTGATGCGCCAGCACCGCATACCCCGGGCTCTGATCGTTGGCTGCCAGTGACTGGCGTTCGTGGCTGCGTACCAGGCTATAGCTGTCGAGGCTGACGTTGTCTTCGGAGAACAATTCCTCGACCTTCACGTTCAGTGCCTTCGCCAGTTTCAGCGCGGCCGCAATCGACGGGGTGTTCAGCCCGCGCTCGACCTTCGACAGATAACTCTTGGTCATGCCGGATTTTTCCGCCAGCGCCTCAAGTGTCACGCCAAGTTTTTTTCTCAACAATTTCAAACGGATAGACATGCGCAGCAGTTATTCCATCAAGGAAACGACGATTGATGCTTGCTTATGACACTTTGTGTCATATAGGCTCTTTAGTGTCATTTGCAATCACCCAAAGGACACAGACATGGCCAAGACATTAGCACTACCCAAAGCGCAACTGGTCAAGCAAGCGCTGACCCAGATGCAAAACACCCTGGCGGATAATACGTGGACTGACCGGCAAAAGCTGGCGCTAACCTGCCGGATCCTGTTCGCGAGCGGTCATGACTCCGGTCTGGCCGGACAGATCACCGCCCGTGGCCCGCAACCGGGGACCTATTACACTCAGCAACTGGGCCTGGGTTTCGACGAAATCACCGCGAGCAATCTGCTGCTGGTCAACGAAGACTTGGAAGTGCTTGAAGGCCACGGCATGGCCAACCCGGCCAACCGTTTCCACAGCTGGGTCTACCGCGCCCGGCCAGACGTGAACTGCATCATCCACACACACCCGACGCACATTGCCGCACTGTCGATGCTGGAAGTGCCGCTGCAGATTTCCCACATGGACCTGTGCCCGTTGTACGAGGACTGTGCGTTTCTCGAAGGCTGGCCGGGCGTGCCGGTGGGTAACGAAGAAGGCGAACTGATCGCCGGTGCACTGGGCGACAAGCGTGCGATTCTGCTGTCGCACCACGGCCAGCTGTCGACCGGCAATACGATCGAAGAAGCGTGTGTCATCGCCCAACTGATCGAGCGCGCCGCCAGACTTCAGTTGCTGGCGATGGCCGCCGGCACCATCAAACCGATCATTCCGGCGCTGGGTCGCGAGGCCCATGACTGGGTGTGTCGAAACCCAAGCGCCACGCCGCCGCTTTCAACTACTACGCCCGGCAGAACCTGCGCCAGCACGCCGATTGCCTGAACTGATTTCAGCTTTTTCCGGAGACTCATCATGTCCAATATTCACGGCATCATCGGCTACACCATCACCCCGTTCGGCACCCACGGCGAAGGCCTCGATCTGCCGGCGCTCGGCCAATCCATCGATCGTCTGATCGACAGCGGCGTCCATGCCATCGCCCCGCTCGGCAGCACCGGCGAAGGCGCTTACCTCAGCGCGACGCCGAGTGGGATCAGGTCGCCGAGTTCAGCATCAAGCACGTGGGCAAACGGGTGCCGACCATCGTCAGCGTCTCCGATCTGACCACCGCCAAAGCCGTGCGCCGCGCGCGCTTCGCTGAAGCCCACGGCGCTGACGTGGTGATGGTGTTGCCGGCGTCGTACTGGAAGCTCACTGAAGCGGAAATCCTCGCGCACTACCGCGCCATCGGCGACAGCATCGGCGTGCCGATCATGCTATACAACAACCCGGCCACCAGCGGCACCGACATGTCGGTCGAGCTGATTCTGCGCATCGTCAATGGCGTGGAAAACGTGACCATGGTCAAGGAGAGCACCGGCGACATTCAGCGCATGCACAAGCTGCAATTACTCGGTGAAGGTCAGGTGCCGTTCTACAACGGCTGCAATCCGCTGGCACTGGAAGCGTTTGCCGCCGGGGCGAAGGGTTGGTGCACCGCCGCGCCGAACCTGATCCCGCAACTGAATCTGGATCTGTATGCGGCTGCGCTGGCCGGTGATCTGGTTCGGGCACGTGAGTTGTTCTACCGCCAGTTGCCGCTGCTGGACTTCATCCTCAAGGGCGGTTTGCCGGCGACGATCAAGGCCGGATTGCGCGAGACGGGGCTGGAGGTTGGCGATCCGCGCTTGCCAGTGTTCCCGTTGAGTGACACCGGCAGACATCACCTCAAAGCGCTGCTCGACGTTTTGCGCTGATGAAAAAAATCCCGCCCGGAACACTCCGGGCGGGATTTTTCCTGCCTGTCGGTCAAAGACTGGCGGCGTGCTTCATCGCTTCGCGGTGGAAGGGCTGATCCTTCAGGACCTGCGCAATGAACGTGTCAGTGATCAAGCGCACATGTTCGAACTGCCCGCCCGAGGCGTTAAAGGCGCCCCGCCAGGATTCAGTGTGATTGTGCACGGCATAGACACCCAGTATCTCCTTGCCATGGCTGAGACTGAACACCACTGTGCTGTCGAAGCTCACCGGTACCGGCACCAGGAACAGCGTGAAGGCACTCAGGAACAACTGAGGCTGAAGCGCGCCGACATCGCTGTTGGCGACTACCAGAACGTTGTAGCCATCCTCGCTTCGACCGGCGCGAACTTCGTCGAAAGTGCCGCGCCGACGCAGTTCGTCTCGCAACATCCAGCTCGGCAGACCGAGCACATTGACGTTGATCGCCGGCAGTTGCTGGCTGTAGTCGACGTCGGGGGCCTTGAGGCTGTGGGTCGCCTGACAACCACCCAGCAACATGAGCAATCCCAGAAACAGAAGCTTGAGGCGCATTAGAGTTTTCCTGACAACATGGCTTTATAGACAGAGGCGCTGGGGCCGTTTTCTTCGCGAATGAACGGCGTGGCGGTGTCCAGATTCGGCATGTCCAGACGCTGCAATCCTGGTACTTGCGGGTATTTGGCACGAACCAGCGCCGCATCACGTTCAAGATGATCGCTGTGCAGGAACAGGCATGACAGCTGAAGACCGATCAGGCACCCGGCGCGAAAATCGCCGATGTAATAAGCCTTGCCCGCCTCGAGTTGCATGCCGATGGTGAAGTCTTCACGGCTCCACGTCACCGACTGCCCATGATCGAAACGCACGTTGTAGATCTCGTAACGACCGGGTTTGAGCGGCATCACAAACAACGTGCCGATGCCGTGATCGGTCTCGCGTACATCTCGCTCGGTTCGGGCGTAAAACTCGTTGTGCAGGCGTGCAGTGGCGAAATCATCGCTTCCACGCTTACGGATCATCAGCATTTGTTCCTTCGCTGAAAACCTCGTCTTGGGCCAGATGCCGACCACACCTACCACATAAGCCACGCCGGAATCGGCGGTTGGCTTGAGTTCATCGTCAATGTGGGTGGGTGACATGCTGTAGCAACCGCTCAGGCCGAGCAGCGCCGTCAGAACAGCGAAAAAGCGAATCATCAAAGGAAAAACTCTCGCGTAAACATTGAAAAACACACGAAAGAGTATTGAACGCCGCCCCTTCCATGGATTGGTCGCGAAGGATAAGCGATGTAGTGGCACATAGCCAGAATTCAGTCGCCATTGTTTTGGCGACTGAGTCGTGGAGTTATTTCAAAGCACCGGCAACGTCTTGTCCTTGATCACTTTGCTCGGCCCGTTGGCCTTGACGCTGGCGATGCCTTTGGCGCACGCGGCGTCCGTGGAGTACGACTCGCTGCTGCCGATGATCTGATGGTTGGCGGCCTTGAGGTTGAAGTATGGGTGGCCATCCTTCGTCGATTTCTTCTCGTAGCGTTCATCCAGCGGGCTATTGGTCTGCACCGAAGCAATGCCGCTGTCGGCAGCCGCGCGGGTGGTGTAGAGCTCGCTGGTGAGAATGGTTTCAGCGTTGGCGGCCTTCAGCACAAACCTGAACTGGCCGTTGCTGCTTTTGCTCACTTCGTACCATCCGGACATGCTCGTTTCTCCTTGGCGGTTGAAAGGTTTTGCGCCAGTGAGTAAAGACCAGCCCAAGATTTCTGTCGCCTGTAATGGCCTCTTCGCGAGCAAGCCCGCTCCCACAGGGTTCTTCAGCGGCCACAAAACTTGTGAGCACCTGAGAAACCTGTGGGAGCGGGCTTGCTCGCGAAGGGGTCAACTCGGTCGGGGCTATTTCACCCCCGCCCGCACCACCGACAATTGCGGCTCCGTCACCCGCCGCTGACTCAGATACCGCGTACAACTCACCCGCAGGAACGAGGCAAAATTCACCACCTCCCCGCGATAATCCATCACCTCTTCATACAGCTTGGCGATCAGTTGATTGGTGGTCATGCCATCGACTTCGGCGATTTCGCTGAGGATGTCCCAGAACTGGTTTTCCAGGCGCAGCGTCGTCACCACGCCGCAGATGCGCAACGAACGCGAGCGGGATTCGTAGAGAATCGGGTCGGCCTTGACGTAGAGCTCGCACATCGGCGGATCCTCGTTACAGGGTGATCTTGGTGCCGAGCAGGCCGAGGAAACCGGCCAGCCAGTTCGGATGCGCAGGCCACGCTGGCGCAGTCGCCAGATTGCCTTGAACGTGGCCGTCGGTCACCGGGATATCGATGAACGTGCCACCGGCCAGGCGTACTTCCGGCGCACAGGCCGGATAGGCGCTGCATTCGCGACCTTCCAGAACACCCGCCGCCGCGAGCAACTGCGCGCCGTGGCACACAGCGGCAATCGGTTTGCCAGCCTTGTCGAAGGCGCGCACCAGCTCCAGAACTTTTTCGTTCAGGCGCAGATATTCCGGCGCTCGTCCGCCGGGGATCAGCAGCGCGTCGTAATCGGCCTCGGCGACCTTGGCGAAATCAAAGTTGAGGGCAAACAGGTGACCCGGTTTCTCGCTGTAAGTCTGGTCGCCTTCGAAGTCATGGATCGCAGTGCGCACGGTCTTGCCCGCAGCCTTGTCCGGGCACACGGCGTGCACGGTGTGACCGACCATTTGCAAGGCCTGGAACGGCACCATCACTTCGTAGTCTTCGACGTAATCGCCGACCAGCATCAGGATTTTTTTCGCGGCCATGGGGAGGACTCCTCTGGGAATGGGCTTGCAGGAGTATTCAAAGTAGACCTTATCCGTTGGGGCGGGTAACAACCGGCTACTACGCCTCCCCGCCTTTGTGGCGAGGGAGCTTGCTCCCGCTCGACTGCGCAGCAGGCGCAAAACCTGTTTGCACAGTTTTCATGAAAAAAGCGGGGGCCGCTTCGCAGCCCAGCGGGAGCAAGCTCCCTCGCCACAGGGGATCCAACTGTATGGATAACTCTGTGCCTGGCTGTACCAGCCCGAGCGCCCCGGTTTATGGCTTGATTAAGGCAATCCCCTGCCACCTTCTATTCTGGTTCCCCATCATGTCCTCGCGCGAAAACACCGGCATGGCCCTCGGCCTGCTCGGGGTTGTGATTTTCAGCCTGACCCTGCCCTTCACCCGGATCGTGGTGCAGGAACTGCATCCGCTGCTCAACGGCCTCGGCCGCGCGCTGTTCGCGGCGATTCCCGCGGCAGCGTTGTTGTTATGGCGACGCGAGAAGTGGCCGAGCTGGCAGCAGATCAAAGGCCTGAGCCTGGTGATCGCCGGGGTGATTCTCGGCTTCCCGGTGCTGTCGGCGTGGGCCATGCAGACCTTGCCGGCGTCCCACGGCGCGCTGGTCAACGGTTTGCAGCCGCTGTGCGTGGCGCTGTATGCGGCGTGGCTGTCCCATGAACGCCCATCGAAAGCCTTCTGGGCCTGCGCCGCACTGGGCAGTGCGCTGGTGCTCGGCTACGCGTTGTACACCGGAGCCGGGAGCATTCAGGCCGGTGACTTGTTGATGCTCGGCGCGATTGCCGTCGGCGGTCTGGGCTATGCCGAAGGTGGCCGGTTGGCCAAGGAAATGGGCGGCTGGCAGGTAATCTGCTGGGCGCTGGTGCTGTCGACGCCGCTGCTGATCGGGCCAGTCTTGTATCTGGCGCTGCAGCATCACGGTGCAGTGTCAGCCAAGGCCTGGTGGGCCTTCGGCGCTACGTGGCACTGTTCTCACAGTTTCTCGGCTTCTTCGCCTGGTACGCCGGGCTGGCGATGGGGCGGGATCGCGCGGGTCAGTCAGATTCAGTTGCTGCAGATCTTTTTCACCATCGCGTTTTCGGCGCTGTTCTTTGGTGAACATGTCGAGCCGATCACTTGGGTGTTTGCCTGCGGGGTGATCGCAACGGTGATGCTCGGGCGCAAGACCGCAGTAAAATCAAATGCGGGAGCGAGCTTGCTCGCGAAGGGGCCGTAACAGTCGACATCATCGTTGACTGTCAGTCCGCTTTCGCGAGCAAGCCCGCTCCCACAGGATCAGAGGTAGCCATCCGAACGCAGCAGCGTTTCCAGACAGTGCTCGCTGATGTTGTAGAACGCCTTCAACTCGGCAATCTTCACCAGCAACTGAGCCGGGTCCACCGGCTCGGCGCGTTTCACCGCCAGAATCATCTTGTTCTTGTTGGTGTGTTCCAGCGAGATGAATTCGAACACTTTGGTCTCGTAACCGCAGGCTTCGAGGAACAGCGCGCGCAGGCTGTCGGTGACCATTTCCGCCTGTTGGCCCAGGTGCAGACCGTATTGCAGCATCGGCTTGAGCAGCGCCGGGCTCTGGATCTGCAGGCGGATCTGTTTGTGGCAGCACGGCGAGCACATGATGATCGACGCGCCCGAGCGGATGCCGGTGTGGATCGCGTAGTCGGTGGCGATGTCGCAGGCATGCAGGGCGATCATCACGTCCAGTTCGCTCGGTGCCACGCTGCGCACGTCACCGCACTTGAACACCAGGCCCGGGTGTTCCAACTTGGCCGCGGCGGCGTTGCACAGGTTAACCATCTCTTCGCGCAGCTCGACGCCGGTGACTTCGCCTTCGGCCTTGAGCGTGTTGCGCAGGTAATCGTGGATGGCGAACGTCAGGTAACCCTTGCCCGAGCCGAAGTCCGCCACCCGCACCGGTTTGTCCAGCGCCAGCGGTGACGAGGTCAGCGCGTGGCTGAAGACTTCGATGAACTTGTTGATCTGCTTCCACTTGCGCGACATCGCCGGGATCAGCTCATGCTGCGCGTTGGTCACGCCCAGATCCTTGAGGAACGGTCGGCTCAAGTCCAGAAAACGGTTTTTCTCACGGTTGTGCTCGGCGGACGGCGCTTCACGCAATTGCTGAGGTTTGCTCTTGAACAGTGAACTCTTGCCCTTTTTGCTGTATTCGAGCTGGGCTTCGTCGGTCACGGTCAGCAGATGCGCATTCTTGAACGCGGCCGGCAACAGCTCGGCAATCACCGCCACGCCTTCGCTCAGCGGCAGATTCTTGGTGATGTCGCGGGTCTTGTAGCGATAGACAAACGACAGGTGTGGCTGCGCCTTGACCGTCACCGCTTTGATGATGATCCGCTGCAGATCCGCCTCTTCACCCACGTACTTGGCCAGCACCAGTTTGATGAAGCCGTTGTGTTCGAGGCTGGTTTGCAGCAGCTCGATGAACTGGGCGTGATGATCGGGCGCGGGTTTGGCAGACGGCGCGGATGGGGCGGTAACGGACATGAACAAGCGGCCTCGGGCGGGGCGAAACGGGAATGGCGAGTATTTTAGGGGGGATGGGGGTTGGGGACACGTTCTTATTTACCCAACGGCTTTAAAAGCGCCCTCACCCTAACCCTCTCCCGGAGGGAGAGGGGACTGATTGGGGGATATTGAAGAGGTTCACCGACTTGAAAGAGTGCCTTTGAATCCATAATCGACTCGGTTTCTAAGGCCGATGTCGAGCGCAAGACATCTCGGTCGGCTCCCTCTCCCTCCGGGAGAGGGCTGGGGTGAGGGGCTTCTAGGCCAGCACCACCAACCGATTGGGTAATTCATTCCTCACCTGCGTCACCGGCACGTGCACCTTGAGCAGTTCCCCACAGGCCTCGATGCAGGTGACAAAGCCCTCGAGCGTGCGCCCCTGCCGCACCTGCTCGGTGAACGCGGCGACAATCGCGTCCCAGCTTTTGTTGTCCAGCCGCCGGGAAATCCCCTCGTCCACCAGAATCTCCACGTAGCGCTCGGCCTCGCAGACAAAGATCAGCATCCCGGTGCTGCCCACGGTGTGGTGCAGGTTCTGTTCGAGGAACTGCCGCCGCGCCAGGTTCGATGCCCGCCAGTGGCGCACGCGGCGCGGGATCAGATGGGTGGTGATCTTCGGCAGGCGAAACAGCAGGCACAGGACGATGAACAGCCCCCATTGCACCAGCAACAGGCTGTGCATGGTCAGCCAGCCAGTCAGGTAATGGACGATGCCCGGCACCAGCAGCGCCAGCAGGCTGGCCCACAGCAGCGGAATGTACGCGTAGTCATCGGCGCGGGCCGCCAGCACGGTGACCAGTTCGGCATCGGTATCGCGCTCGACCCGGGCGATCGCTTCGGCGACTTTGCGTTGTTCGTGTTCAGTCAGTAATGCCATGTCGAAAAGTGCCTGATCATTATTGTTGTGTGTTCACCAGCCGCCGGACGAACCGCCGCCGCCGAAACTGCCCCCGCCGCCGCTGAAGCCCCCGCCTCCACCGCCACCGCCAAATCCACCACCGCCGAAACCGCCCCCGCCTCCGGAGCCGCCACGGCCGGCGGGAAGGATACCGAGCATCTGGCAGACAAACACGGTCAGGATGAACAACACCACCAGAAAAACGAACAACAGCGGATGACGCGAGACAAAATCGCTCTGCGGATCGCCGCTCGACTCGTACACCGTCGATGGTTCGTCCAGAGGATTGCCGCCGAGCACCACCAGCATCGCCGCCACGCCGTCGCTGATGCCCTTGCTGAAATTGCCGGCCTTGAACGCCGGGGTGATCACTTGATGAATGATCACCGAACTCTGCGCATCGGTCAGCCGATCCTCCAGACCGTAACCGACTTCGATGCGCAGTTTGCGCTCGTCCCGGGCGACGATCAGCAGCGCGCCGTTGTTCTTGTCCTTCTGGCCGATGCCCCAGTGCCGGCCCAGTTGCACGCCGTAATCCTCGATGGTGGTGCCCTGCAGATCAGGCACCGTGACCACCACCAGTTGCTCGCCGGTGGCCTGCTCGTGAGCCTGCAATTGCTGGCTCAACTGGGCGCGCACCGACGGCTCGAGCATCTGCGCCTCGTCCACCACCCGCCCGCTCAGCGCCGGGAACGTCAACTCGGCCCGGGCGCTGACGGCGAACAGCCAGAGCATCAGCACCAGGCCTATCTTCAACACACGCATGGGCAACCTCGAATCAGAACTTCACTTCCGGGGCCTTTTCCGCACCGGGGGTGGTGGCTTCGAAGGTTTCGCGAATCGGCAGGTCGCTGTACATCACGCTGTGCCAGAGGCGCCCGGGAAACGTGCGGATCTCGGTGTTGTACTTCTGCACCGCCAGAATGAAATCGCGCCGCGCCACGGCAATCCGGTTTTCCGTGCCTTCGAGCTGCGATTGCAGGGCAAGGAAGTTCTGGTTGGCCTTCAGGTCCGGATAACGCTCGGAGACCACCATCAAACGGCTGAGCGCACCGCTCAACTGATCCTGAGCCTGCTGGAACTGCTTGAGTTTTTCCGGATTGTCGAGGGTGCTGGCATCGACCTGGATCGACGTCGCCTTGGCCCGCGCCTCGACCACGGCGGTCAGGGTCGCCTCCTCATGCTTGGCGTAGCCTCTGACGGTCTCCACCAGGTTGGGGATCAGGTCGGCACGGCGTTGGTACTGGTTCTGGACCTGGCCCCAGGCCGCCTTGGCCTGTTCATCGAGGGTCGGGATATTGTTGATGCCGCACGCGGTCAACAAAGTGGCAAGCACCAGTAACGTGGCGACCTGCAGACGCGAGCGGTAGGTTGGACTGACATTCATCAAAGTGATGCTCCCTGGCATATTTCATAAAAAACCGACCGTGAAACTTTCTGCATCAGCGGTTGGGGCATAATCGGCCGCGCCACTGGATTGCAACGGGCCGATGGGCTAAAAAGAGGCCCTGCGCAAACGCAGCCGAGTGTCGGCGGGCGTTTTTGGCTCGGTCATTTTGAGCCTGCACCCGAACAACAATAGTCGCTCCCTAACTTTTGGCTGGCCGGCATTGCATTGCCGCTTGGGCCCTTGAGAAAAATATTCATGAAGAAGCTGTGTTTGCTGGGCCTGTTCGTCAGCCTGGCCAGTCATCAAGTATTGGCCGCCACGACCCCGGTACCCCTGGAAAACAAGGACGCGTTCATCAGCAATCTGATGAAACAAATGACCCTCGATGAAAAGATCGGCCAGTTGCGCCTGATCAGCATCGGCCCGGAAATGCCCCGTGAGTTGATCCGCAAAGAGATCGCCGCCGGCAACATCGGCGGTACGTTCAACTCGATCACCCGCCCGGAAAACCGTCCGATGCAGGACGCGGCGATGCGCAGTCGCCTGAAGATTCCGATGTTTTTTGCGTACGATGTGATCCACGGTCACCGTACGATTTTCCCGATTCCGCTGGCCCTGGCATCGAGCTGGGACATGGACGCCATCGGTCAGTCCGGGCGCGTTGCCGCCAAGGAAGCCGCGGCCGACAGCCTCGACATCACCTTCGCGCCGATGGTCGACATCTCCCGCGATCCGCGCTGGGGCCGCAGCTCCGAAGGGTTCGGTGAAGACACCTACCTGACCTCGCGCATTGCCAAAGTGATGGTCAAGGCCTATCAGGGCGACACGCCGAGCGCGGCTGACAGCATCATGGCCAGCGTCAAGCACTTCGCCCTGTATGGCGCGGTCGAGGGCGGGCGCGACTACAACGTCGTCGACATGAGCCCGGTGAAGATGTACCAGGACTACCTGCCACCGTACCGCGCGGCGATCGACGCCGGTGCCGGCGGGGTGATGGTGGCGTTGAACTCGATCAACGGCATTCCGGCCACCGCCAACACCTGGCTGATGAACGACCTGCTGCGCAAGGACTGGGGCTTCAAGGGCCTGGCCGTCAGCGACCACGGGGCGATCTTCGAGCTGATCAAGCACGGCGTGGCCGCTGACGGTCGTGAAGCGGCGAAGCTGGCGATCAAGGCCGGCATCGACATGAGCATGAACGACACCCTGTACGGCAAAGAGCTGCCGGGGCTGCTCAAGTCCGGCGAGATCGAGCAGAAAGACATCGACAACGCCGTGCGCGAAGTGCTCGCCGCCAAGTACGACATGGGCCTGTTCAAGGACCCGTACCTGCGCATCGGCAAGGCCGAGGATGATCCGGCCGACACCTACGCCGAAAGCCGTCTGCACCGCGCCGAGGCCCGTGACGTGGCACGCCGCAGCCTGGTGCTGCTGAAGAACCAGAACGAAACCCTGCCGCTGAAGAAAGACGCGAAAGTCATGCTGGTCGGTCCATTGGCCAAGGCGCCGATCGACATGATGGGCAGTTGGGCGGCGGCCGGTAAGCCGGCGCAATCGGTGACGCTGTTCGACGGCATGAGCTCGGTGATTGGCGACAAGGCCAACCTGATCTACGCCCGTGGCGCGAATATCACCAGCGACAAGAAGGTGCTGGATTACCTGAACTTCCTCAACTTCGACGCCCCGGAAGTGGTCGATGATCCGCGCCCGGCCAACGTGTTGATCGACGAAGCGGTGAAAGCGGCCAAGGACGCCGACGTGATCGTCGCCGCTGTGGGCGAATCCCGTGGCATGTCCCACGAATCCTCCAGCCGCACCGACCTGAACATCCCGGAAAACCAGCGCGAGCTGATCCGTGCCCTGAAAGCCACCGGCAAACCGCTGGTACTGGTGCTGATGAACGGCCGTCCGCTGACCATCCTCGAAGAGAACCAGTCGGCTGATGCGATTCTGGAAACCTGGTTCAGCGGCACCGAGGGCGGTAACGCCATCGCTGATGTGCTGTTCGGCGACTACAACCCGTCGGGCAAACTGCCGGTGACCTTCCCGCGTTCCGTGGGCCAGATCCCGACCTACTACAACCACCTGAGCATTGGCCGGCCGTTCACGCCGGGCAAGCCGGGCAACTACACCTCGCAGTATTTCGATGACACCACCGGTCCCCTGTTCCCGTTCGGTTACGGCCTGAGCTACACCCAGTTCACGCTGAGCGACATGGCGCTGTCGTCAACCACGCTGAACAAGACCGGCAAGCTCGATGCCAGTGTCACCCTGAAAAACACCGGCAAACGTGACGGCGAAACCGTGGTGCAGCTGTACATCCAGGACGTCGCCGGTTCGATGATTCGCCCGGTGAAAGAACTGAAGAACTTCCAGAAAGTCATGCTCAAGGCCGGCGAACAGAAAGTCGTGCACTTCACCATCACCGAGGATGACCTGAAGTTCTACAACGCCCAGCTCAAGTACGCGGCCGAGCCTGGCAAGTTCAACGTGCAGATCGGCCTGGATTCGCAGGATGTGACGCAGCAGAGCTTTGAGTTGCTGTAATTATTCAGTAACCAATGCCCGTGTGAAAGGGGCCTTTGTGGGAGGGGGCTTGCTCCCGAATGCGGTGTATCAGCTAAATTAATGCTGAATGACATGCCGCCTTCGGGAGCAAGCCCCCTCCCACATTGGAATCCACTGGGTTCGGAATTGGCGTTAACCGCGTCTATCGAGAATGTTGACCACCAGCCGATCCACCCAACCCCAGATCCGCTGCTTCACTCGCCGCCACAACGGCCGGCGCTGCCACTCCTCCAGACTGACCTGCTGGCTCAGACCGAAATCCTTCTCGAAACTCTGCACCACCGCTGCCGTCAACGACGGGTCCAGTGCCTCCAGATTCGCCTCCAGATTGAAGCGCAGGTTCCAGTGATCGAAGTTGCACGATCCGATACTCACCCACTCGTCCACCAACACCATTTTCAGATGCAGGAAGCACGGCTGGTATTCGAAGATCTGCACCCCGGCCTTGAGCAGGCGCGGGTAGTAGCGATGGCCGGCGTAACGCACCGACGGGTGATCGGTGCGCGGCCCGGTCAGCAGTAACCGGACGTCGACACCGCGAGCAGCGGCCTTGCGCAGCGAGCGGCGGATTTTCCAGGTCGGCAGGAAATACGGGGTGGCCATCCAGATGCGCTTCTGCCCGCTGTTCAGTGCACGAAACAGCGACTGCAGAATGTCGCGATGCTGACGCGCATCGGCATAGGCCACACGGCCCATGCCCTCACCCATGTCCGGAACCTTGGGCAAGCGTGGCAGGCCGACATGCGCCGACGGTTTCCACGCCCGGCGATGGCGGTTGGCGATCCATTGGCGGTCGAACAGCACTTGCCAGTCGAGCACCAGCGGGCCGTTGATTTCCACCATCACTTCGTGCCACTCGCTGCTGTCCTGCCCCGGTGTCCAGAATTCATCGGTAACACCGGTGCCGCCGACCACCGCCAGACGCTGATCGACCAGCAGCAATTTGCGGTGATCGCGATAGAAGTTGCCGACCCAGCGCCGCCAGTTCAGGCGATTGTAGAAACGCAGTTCGACCCCGGCTTTGGTCAGGCGCTGACGCAGGTGCAGGGTAAACGCGAGGCTGCCGTAGTCATCGAACAGGCAGCGTACCCGCACGCCGCGCTCGGCGGCCTGCACCAGCGCCTGAACCACGGCCTCGGCACAAGCGCCCGCCTCCACCAGATACAACTCCAGTTCGACCTGCTCCTCGGCGCGGGCAATTTCCACCAGCATGCGCGGGAAGAATTGCGGGCCGTCAATCAACAGTTCGAACCGGTTGCCGTCACGCCAAGGGAACACCGCGCCGCGCATGTCAGCGCGCCGTGAAAATCAGCACCGCACCCACCGGTACCGACAGACTGATGGCCGACAGGCCGGCCAGGTTGCGCAGGGTTTCCAGCCCCGGCGCCAGATCGAAATCCTCGGCGTTGATCACCACCGGCTCCAGGGTCACCACTTGAAAACGCCGGTCGTCGAGACGGGTGGCCAGCAACTCTGCCGGGTATTCATGTTGCTTGCCGTGCAGGTTGACGGTCAGCGGCAGACGCAATTCCAGCTGCGCACCGGGGGCCAGATCGTTGATCGGGCGCAGGTCGATCCGGGTGCTGATGGTCGCCTCGGGGAATTGCTCGATCTGGAACAGCTCCTTGCGCATGCGCTCGTCGCGCAGCGGGATGCCGCTGTTGATCGAATCCAGCTCGACTTCGACTTCAGCGCGGCCATCCGGATCGACCTTGCCGTGCAGCACCAGAAAGCGCTGCACTTCAGAAATGTGGGCGTTTTTCGTGCTGACGAACGACAGCCGCGACGACTCGCCATCCAGATACCAGTTGGCCTGCGCCGGCAGCGCGGCGGCAGTCAGCAGCAGACTGGCGAAGGCTGTATAGAGGGAGCGGTTGAACATTGAATACTCGTGGGGGCGATAAACCTGCACGAACCTTAACCGCCCACGCCGTTATTGCAAACTGATCGCCGCAAATCTATCGATTGGTGAAACCTCCTGTGGGAGCGGGCTTGCTCGCGAAGGCGGTGAATCAGTCAACACAAATGCTGAATGGCACACCGCATTCGCGAGCAAGCCCGCTCCCACAGGGTTATCTATTGACTTGAGGATTGAGGCGGCAGCCCTGCCGTTCGCTCAGCCACTGCGCGCGGTTGCTGCGGCCCATGCCGCTGACGGTGATGGTTTTGCTCGCGCTGTCATCGCTGAATTCGCTGGTTGGCAGCCACTGTTTCACATAACCCCGGCAATATTCGGCATCGTTGTTCATCACGTAACGACACGAACAATATTCCTTGGCCGTGTAGGCGCTGATGATGTCGGGGAACGCCCAGAGGTTTGCCCGTTCGAGCCAGATCCAGCCGAGCAGCACGATCAGCGCCAACAGCAACACCCGCTTCAACAGTTTCATGGCTGCACCGCCTTGAGCACGCGTTTGAGCAGCTCGTTGTGGCGATAGCTGCCGTCGCGGTCATCGGCGTAACGCACGATCACCAGTTTCTCGCTGGGGATCACATACAGCGCCTGGCCCCAGTGGCCGAGGGCGGCGAAGGTGTCGGGCGGCGCGTCGGGCCACGGCGCGGCGGCGCCATCCGCCGGGCGATTGAGCCACCACTGACCACCGGGCACCGCTTCGTCCTGATGCGCCTTGTAGCCGGCAAAGGCAGTGCGGTTGAAAGCGACCCAATCCTTGGGCAGCAATTGCCGGTCGTGCCAACGTCCGTCGCGGGCCATCAGCAAACCGACCCGCGCCAGATCCCGCGCCGTGAGATAGGCATAAGAGGACGCGACAAACGTACCGCCGGCATCGGTTTCCCACACGGCGTGGCGGATGCCCAGCGGCTCGAACAACGCGGTCCATGGATAGTCAGGATAACGCTGTGGGCCAACCATGTTCTTGAGCGCCGCCGCCAGCAGATTGCTGTCGCCACTGGAGTAACGGAACGTCTGCCCCGGTGGCGCATAAGCATCGTGATCGGCAGTGAACGCTGGCATGTCGCGGTGCCCACGGGTGTAGAGCATCGCCACCACCGAGGATTTCAGCGGCGCGTATTCGTAGTCTTCCTGCCAGTCCAGCCCGGAAGCCCAGTGCAGCAGATCCGCCACGGTGATCGCCGGATGTTTTTCCAGCGCCGGATAAAACTTCGAAACCGGATCATCCAGTTTGAACAGGCCTTCGCCATACGCCACGCCGAGTACCGTGGCCATCAGGCTTTTGCTGATCGACCAGGTCAGGTGCGGGGTCTCGGCACGGGTCGGGCCGGCGTAGCGTTCGTAGATCAACTGGCCGTCGCGGATGATCAGCAGCGCGTCCGTGCGGATGCCCTGGCGGGTAGTGTCGTCGCGGGGTGGGAAGGCGTAGGTCTCTAATGCCTCGACCGCTGCGCCGCTGATTTTTGCGCCAGTCGGCCATTGCTCACCGGGCCATTGCTCGGCCTGGACCGTGAAGCTGATCAGCAGCAGAAACAGGGACAGGCTTTTGCACATGGTGAGGGCTCTTGGGGAGAACCTGCTGAGGGTAGTCTTGCCACATGACAGATGTGTGGTGTTTTTGCCACCGCCTTCGCGAGCAAGCCCGCTCCCACATTTGAAACGCTTTCCAAGGGTGGGAGCGGGCTTGCTCGCGAAGAGGCCAGTCAGCCCACCGCCAAAGCCTTGGCCAAGCGTTTGGCCCGCGCCCCCGCTGCCAACTGCATCACCCCCTGATCACGCTGCCACATCTGCGCCCACTCCGGATTACCCGCGCGCAACGCCTGATCGATCTCGCCCTTCAGCGCATCAAACTGCGCAAACAACCCGCCCAACAGCACATGCCCGGCCGGGTTGTTCGGTGGTTGGCGACTCGCTTCCGCGCACCCGGCCAACAGCGCCAGCAAGCGCAGTTGCAGCGGCTGCGACCAGCCGCTGTCCTGACCGACACCGTACAGCCACGCGGTCATCGCGCTCAGCACGTAGACATCTTCCAGGCTGCGAAACGGCTTCACATAAGCATCCCAGCCATCGCCCGCGAGCAATTCGCACAACGCGCCGTCCAGATGCAGCCGACCGTGACTGATGTCCGGCATCAGCGGCAGCGCCGGGAGTTTTTCCACGCGCACGCCGGGCTCGCCGGGATAGACCACCGCCAGACTCAGGCGCGGCGTTTCGCCGGGTTCTTCACTGCGCGCGGCGACGAGCAGCCAGTCCGCCGCGTCCCCGGCGGTGACGAAATCCTTTCGCCCGTTGAGGCGCAAATCCGTCAGGCGCGTCTGCATGTCCGCCGGGCGCAGGCTGCGCTGTTCGGTCGCACACAACGCGCCAAGACTCGGCGGCGCGCTCGGCCAGAGCATGCGCAACGCCGCCTGATACCCCACCAGAAATGCCAGCCCCGGCGTCGCCATCCGACGCCCTCCGGCCACCGCCAGTTCGAACGGTGTCACGTTGCCCACTTGCTGCAACAAGGTGGCGAAACCTTCCGCCAGATCAGCGACGGCGGGCAGACGTTCATGACTTTCGAGCAGGCTGGGCCAGGGCATAAGAGGCTCCTTGAGGGCTGTCATACAAGCATCACCAAACGTTCACGGTGATGACACCGGGGCTACATAGCCTGACTTTGCACAACATGGCTGCATAAAGAAAGTCGATCGGCTGCAACCCACGACGGGTTCAAGGCCCGTACGGAGATTCAAATGACTCAGATCGCCCGCATCAGCGACACCGGCAATGAACGCCGCCTGCAAGCCGAACGCCTGATCGGCGCCGAGGCCTTGCAGCAAGCCCAGGCCTTGCGCTTCAGCGTATTCAGCGGCGAGTTCAACGCCAAGCTGAAAGGCGCGGAACTGGGTCTGGACATGGATGACTATGATGTTCACTGCAGCCACATCGGCGTGCGTGACCTGAACACCGGGCGTCTGGTCGCCACCACCCGTTTGCTCGATCACACCGCCGCCAGCAGCCTGGGCAAGTTCTACAGCGAAGAAGAATTCAGCCTGCACGGCCTCGCCCATCTGCAAGGCCCGATCCTCGAAATCGGCCGCACCTGCGTCGACCCGGCCTACCGCAACGGCGGCACCATCGCCGTGCTCTGGGGTGAACTGGCCGAAGTGTTGAATCAGGGCGGCTACAGCTACCTGATGGGTTGCGCGAGCATCCCGATGCAGGACGGCGGCGTGCAGGCCCACGCGATCATGCAGCGTCTGCGCGAGCGTTATCTGTGCACCGAACACCTGCGCGCCGAGCCGAAGAATCCCCTGCCGTCGCTGGACATTCCATCGAACGTGATCGCCGAAATGCCACCGCTGCTCAAGGCCTACATGCGTCTGGGTGCGAAGATCTGCGGCGAGCCGTGCTGGGACGAAGACTTCCAGGTCGCCGACGTGTTTATCCTGCTCAAGCGCGACGAACTCTGCCCGCGCTACGCCAAGCACTTCAAGGCGGCCGTGTGATGAGCCGGTTGCGCGTGTACGCGCGGATCACGCGGGTGCTGCTGGTGGTGGCGCTGGGCTTGACCATGGCCAGCGTCTTCGGCGTGTTCGAACGTCTGGGCCTGGCGCACTCGATGCAACGTCGGCAGCGCTGGTCGCGGTTTTTCATGGCGCGTTTGAGCAATGCCCTGCCCTTTCGCGTGACCGTGCACGGCGAGCTGCCGCAGCAACCGATGCTGTGGGTCAGCAACCACGTGTCATGGACTGACATTCCGCTGCTGGGCATGCTCACGCCGCTGTCGTTTCTGTCCAAGGCCGAAGTACGCACCTGGCCGGTGGCCGGCTGGCTGGCGGCGAAGGCCGGCAGTCTGTTCATCCGTCGCGGTTCGGGTGACAGCCAGTTGATCCGCAAACAGATGACCCGTCACCTGCAAACGCAACATCCGTTGCTGATGTTCCCGGAAGGTACCACCACCGATGGCCGCTCGCTGCGCACCTTTCATGGTCGCCTGCTGTCGGCGGCAATCGATTCGGAGGTGATGCTGCAACCGGTGGCGATCCGTTATCTGCGCAATGGCGAAATCGACGCGTTGGCGCCGTTCATTGGTGACGATGACTTGCTGTCGCACCTGATGCGTCTGTTCAGCAACGACTGCGGCGATGTCGAGATTCACGTGCTCAAGCCGATTGCCTGCGTCGGTCGCGAGCGTGCAGCACTGGCGTTCGAAGCACAGCAGGCGGTGCAGAAGGCGTTGTTTGGTGAGGTGGCCAAACCTGCCGAACCGCGTCGCGCCGGCGAATTGATCGCCGCCTGAAACACAGATCCCCCCTGTGGGAGCGGGCTTGCTCGCGAAAGCGGTGGTTCAGCCAATGCACATGTTGAATGACCTACCGCATTCGCGAGCAAGCCCGCTCCCACAGGGGGTTACTGCGTTGTCGACGTTTGTGCAAATTCTTGAAGCTGCGGATAGAACAAACGGAAATCCTCACTCAGCGGCTCGTACAACCGCCGCAATTCCTGCATAGCCCCCGCCAGCTCCTCAGGCCGAGTCAGACGCCGCGAGATCCCGCGCAGCACCTGGTCCAGCACTTCGAATTCCTGATACGAACCCAGCCAATCATTGGCAACCATGTGCGGCGCGATTTTCGCCAGGCGTTCTGGCAATTGCCGTTCATTCGACAGCACCCGGTAAACATCGCGGGTGAAATGTTCCAGCGGCTGATCGGCGTACAGCGTCCAGTCGCGGGCCAGGCAATGGTCGAAAAACACATCGAGGACAATCCCCGCGTAACGCCGCCGGGTCTCGGTGAAACGCCCGAGGGCGATGTCCACCAACGGGTGGCGATCGGTGAATACATCAATGCGCCGATGCAACTGAATCGCCGCTTCAATCTGCGGTGCAAATTGCCCTTGCAGGCGTCCTTTGACGAAATCGCCATACAGACTGCCGAGTAATTGCTCGGGGTGCTGGCCTCCGAGGTGTAAATGTGCGAGATAGTTCATGGGCGCAGCTTAGCACTGCGCGCTTTCATCGTTACAGCACACGTATCGTTATAACCCGATATACCGATTTATGCGGTCGTCAGATCAAATTCATATTGGTATATCGCGAAATACCGATTTAAAGTTCGCCTCATCGCGATATAGCGCTACACATCACGAGCATAAAGCCATGAACCTCGACCTCGACGAAATAATAAAAGCCCTGGCACACCCAGTACGGCGAGACATTCTCATCTGGCTGAAAGACCCCAAAGCCCAGTTTCCTGAGCAGATACACAACCACGAGTACGGCATCTGCGCCGGGCAGATCGATCAACGCTGCGGCCTGTCGCAGTCGACCGTCTCCGCCCACCTGGCGACCCTGCAACGCGCAGGTCTGATCAGCAGCCAGAAAGCCGGCCAGTGGCACTTCTTCAAACGCAACGAGGACGTGATCCAGGCGTTCCTCGACGCCATCGTCAAAGAGCTCAGCGCTCCCACAAGGAATTGATTCAAATGCCCCTCTCGCTACTCATTCTGGCCTTGAGCGCCTTCGCCATCGGCACCACCGAGTTCGTCATCATGGGCCTGCTGCCCGATGTGGCGGCCGACCTCGGTGTGTCGATTCCCGGCGCTGGCTGGCTAGTGACCGGTTACGCCCTGGGCGTGGCCATCGGTGCGCCGTTCATGGCACTGGCCACCGCCAGACTGCCGCGCAAGGCCGCACTGGTAGCGCTGATGGGCATTTTTATCGTCGGTAACCTGCTGTGTGCCATCGCCAGTGACTACAACGTGCTGATGTTTGCCCGTGTCGTCACGGCGCTGTGCCACGGTGCGTTCTTCGGTATCGGTTCTGTGGTAGCTGCCGGGCTGGTGGCGCCGAACAAGCGCGCATCCGCCGTAGCGCTGATGTTCACCGGCCTGACCCTGGCCAACGTCCTCGGTGTACCGCTGGGCACGGCGCTGGGTCAGGAAGCCGGCTGGCGCTCGACCTTCTGGGCGGTGACCGTGATTGGTGTAGTGGCGCTGATCGGTCTGATCCGCTTCCTGCCGGCCAAGCGTGACGAGGAAAAACTCGACATGCGCGCCGAACTCGCCGCCCTCAAAGGCGCCGGCATCTGGCTGTCGCTGAGCATGACCGCGCTGTTCGCCGCGTCGATGTTCACCCTCTTCACCTATGTCGCGCCGCTGCTCGGTGATGTCACCGGTGTCTCGCCAAAAGGCGTGACCTGGACCCTGCTGCTGATCGGCCTCGGTCTGACGGTGGGCAACATCATCGGCGGCAAACTGGCGGACAAGCGTCTCGGCGCGACCCTGATCGGCGTGTTCGTGGCGATGGCGGTGGTTTCCACCGTGCTGAGCTGGACCAGCGTTGCGCTGATCCCGACGGAGATCACCCTGTTCCTCTGGGCCACCGCTTCGTTTGCCGCCGTCCCGGCGCTGCAAGTCAACGTGGTGACCTTCGGCAAGGCCGCACCGAACCTGGTGTCGACCCTGAACATCGGCGCTTTCAACATCGGCAACGCCCTGGGCGCCTGGGTCGGTGGCAGCGTCATCGCCCACGGTTTCGGCCTGACCAGCGTGCCCCTGGCCGCCGCCGCGCTGGCCGTGCTCGCGCTGCTGGTGACCCTGATCACTTTCCGTCAGAACGGCGACGCCGGTCTGGCCCCCGCTACCCACTGATTAACCACTTAACTGACGAGGGTTGTACACATGGCAACTATTTTCGATCCGATCAAACTGGGCGACCTCGAGCTGTCCAACCGCATCATCATGGCTCCGCTGACCCGCTGCCGCGCCGACGAAGGCCGCGTGCCGAACGCGCTGATGGCTGAATACTACGTACAGCGCGCGTCGGCTGGTCTGATCCTGTCCGAAGCCACTTCGGTGACGCCGATGGGCGTCGGCTACCCGGACACCCCGGGCATCTGGTCCAACGACCAGGTGCGCGGCTGGACCAACGTGACCAAAGCCGTGCACGCTGCCGGCGGCAAGATCGTCCTGCAACTGTGGCACGTCGGCCGCATCTCGCATCCGTCGTACCTCAACGGCGAAACCCCGGTCGCGCCGAGCGCCATCCAGCCTAAAGGTCACGTCAGCCTGGTGCGTCCATTGGCCGACTATCCGACCCCGCGAGCTCTGGAAACCGCTGAAATCGCCGAGATCGTCGAGGCCTACCGCACCGGTGCCGAAAACGCCAAAGCCGCCGGTTTCGACGGCGTGGAAATCCACGGCGCCAACGGCTACCTGCTCGACCAGTTCCTGCAAAGCAGCACCAACCAGCGCACCGATAACTACGGTGGCTCCCTGGAAAACCGTGCGCGTCTCCTGCTGGAAGTGACTGACGCAGCGATCGACGTCTGGGGCGCCGGCCGTGTCGGCGTGCACTTGGCACCCCGCGCCGATTCCCATGACATGGGCGACGACAATCTGGCCGAGACTTTCACTTATGTGGCTCGCGAGCTGGGCAAGCGCGGCATCGCCTTCATCTGCTCCCGCGAGAAAGAAGGCGCCGACAGCCTCGGCCCACAGCTGAAAGAAGCTTTCGGCGGCGCGTACATCGCCAACGAACGCTTCACCAAGGACAGCGCCAATGCGTGGCTGGCTGAAGGCAAGGCTGACGCGGTAGCGTTCGGCGTACCGTTCATTGCCAACCCGGATCTGCCGGCACGCCTGAAGGCCGACGCACCGCTGAACGACGCACGTCCCGAGTTGTTCTACGCGAAAGGCCCGGTCGGTTATATCGATTATCCAACGCTGTAAACAACAACAACTAACAAGTAAGCCCCGCCTCGAAAGAGGCGGGGCTTTTTTTATTTTCATACATTTAAAGATTCGCCATCAGAACAATATAAACCTAAGCTCCGCCCAGCAACTCATCAATTACAACCCACCAACTTAATCAAGCAAGGTTATATAGAAATGAATGATACAGATCCAAACAAACTTACATTCCTTCTGCAAATCACCAATGCCACGGACTCTACTTTCTGGCTTGACGATGCCTCTCCAAAGCACCCACCCTTGACGCGTATCGACAAGATCCTCCCTTACCAGACCGTCTTTATGCTGTTTGAAGGAGATCCTCATCTGAAACAGGACATCGTTATTGATTACGATATCAAAAAAGAGGTATTCAACACTTACATCTGCTACACCAACTACAAGCAGAAAGTACGGTTCGACACTACGCTCAGTTATTGCTACCGACAAATGGCGGGGCACAGGGCTCCAAAAGTCGAACTTTTCTGGGATACCAACGCGTTCTCTGTTGGCGCCGAACCCATCACCTGCGGCGCAGCATTGGAAAATGAAAACCCGGTTTACCCTTACAGCTATAAGATGATCGCATTCATGACGCCATCGGCCTGATAGAGAGTTACCTGCTCATGCAGTAACGGTACGGACTACGCTGACATTATAGAGGCGCGAGCAAACTAAAGGCCGTGGCTCGAGCCCATCGGAAGTAACGCAGCCTGGTGGTGAGGATCGGGCAAAGGGAACTCAAAAACGAAACGGATCGGTTGGTGCGTATCGGCTGCTCGGCGCCCTTTTAGCCCGAGTCGTTAACATTCATTCACACAGTCGACACAAAACCCCTACAAAATACGTAGCTCGCTACCTATCAACCTGGCCATCGTACGTATATAAAAGCACTCCATTACAAAAAGACTTGAAGCAGGGACATTTCCCCGCTTCAAGTCTTGACACGGACAGATTTAATTACGCATTTTGTTTCATTTGCGCAGGCTAGGGCTCAGGCGCAGCATATCAAGCCCTGTATCGACCCAGCGCTCGGCTTCGGCATGCAATTGAAAGCTGTCCGGCGCCAACAGCCATCCATACAGGAGGCCATCGATATACGCATGAATGCTGATGGCCGCCCGGGCAGTGTCGAGATCTTCCGGCAACTGGCCGCGATTGACCGCATTACGCAGGGTCAGACCGATGCGCAGGTTGCAATCGAGACTGGCCGTGCGGCGCTGCTGGCGCAGATCGCACATTTCATCGGTGAATTCGCACTTATGAAACAGAATCTCGTTGATGCGACGGGTCTTCGGATCCAGGGCTACCTGATGAAACAGATGGATCAACAGCTTGCGCATGCACCCCAACGGGTCGAGTTCGTCCTCGCTCTCGCTGGCCTTGGCCAATTCATCCAGCGGTTCATGCAGGCTGTCGAGCATCGCCTGCACCAGATCGGCCTTGTTGCTGAAATGCCAATAGATGGCACCGCGCGTCACGCCGGCCATCGTCGCGATATCCGCCAGGGTCGTGCGGGCCACACCCCTTTCATAAAACGCTTTCTCGGCCGCTTCGAGAATCTGGCTGCGCGTTTCCTGAGCTTCCTCTTTGGTACGACGGACCATGGCAGTAAAACCTCAAACAGGATGTTTCAGGGATGGCTGAATATCCGCTGAATAAAGAGGGGGCTGATCTCTCACGAATCGGCTCCCCGGCCTACAATTTCAAACCTTGCGACGCATTTTGTAACAGGGTGGGTACGACGCCAAGCTATTTACAAACAACCATGAACGTAAGTATATTCCTTAGCAAGCTACTTATCCACTCGACCCGATTTTTTTACCCTTTCACACTTCTTGTGCGCAATGTGCGCGCCTGACCCGAGGATCTTCATGCAATTCAAGCCAGCTGTTACCGCTCTGGTCACTGCCGTCGCCCTGGCATCGCTGCTCAGCGGATGTAAAAAGGAAGAAGCGGCCCCAGCCGCTCCGCCTCCTCAGGTCGGCGTCGTCACCCTGCAACCACAAGCGTTCACCCTCACGTCGGAACTGCCGGGGCGCACCAGTGCGTACCGCATCGCTGAAGTTCGACCACAGGTCAACGGCATCATTCTCAAACGTCTGTTCAAGGAAGGCGGCGACGTCAAAGCCGGCCAGCAGCTGTATCAGATCGATCCGGCAGTCTATGAAGCGACCCTGAAAAGCGCCGAAGCCAACCTGCGTTCGACCAAGTCGATCTCCGACCGCTACAAGCAACTGGTCGACGAGCAGGCCGTGAGCCGCCAGGAATACGACACCGCCGTCGCCAATCGCATGGAATCGGAAGCGTCGTTGCAGAGTGCGCAGATCAACGTGAAATACACCAAGGTCTACGCGCCGATCTCCGGCCGTATCGGCCGTTCTTCGGTGACCGAAGGCGCACTGGTCAGCAATGGTCAGGCCGACGCGATGGCGACGATCCAGCAACTGGACCCGATCTACGTCGACGTCACCCAGTCCTCGGTTGAGCTGCTGGAACTGCGCCGCGAGCTGGAAAGCGGTCGTCTGCAGAAAGCCGGCGACAACTCGGCAGCGGTCAAGCTGACCCTTGAGGACGGCAGCCAGTACAAGCTCGACGGTAAGCTGGAATTCTCCGAAGTATCGGTTGATCCGACTACCGGTTCCGTGACCCTGCGCGCCGTGTTCCCGAACCCGGATCACACCCTGTTGCCAGGCATGTTCGTCCGCGCCCAGTTGCAGGCCGGGGTCAACGCCGCGGCCATTCTGGCGCCGCAACAAGGCGTGACCCGTGACCTCAAGGGCACTCCGACCGCACTGGTCGTCGGCCCGGACAACAAGGTTGAACTGCGTCAGCTCAAGGCCAGCCGTACCGTTGGCAGCCAGTGGCTGATCGAAGATGGCCTGAAAGCCGGCGATCGTCTGATCACCGAAGGCCTGCAATATGTTCGCCCAGGTGCTCAGGTCAACCCGACCGAAGCGACCAACGTAGCCAAGAACCCGGCCCCCGCTCAAGCAGCTGACAAAGCCGCTGGCGGCAAAGGGGAGTAACTCATGTCGAAATTTTTTATCGACCGTCCGATTTTCGCCTGGGTAATTGCCCTGGTGATCATGTTGGTCGGGGCATTATCGATCCTGAAATTGCCAATCAACCAGTACCCGAGCATTGCACCGCCGGCCATCGCGATCTCCGTGACCTACCCGGGCGCTTCGGCGCAAACCGTGCAGGACACCGTGGTCCAGGTGATCGAGCAGCAGCTCAACGGTATCGACAACCTGCGTTATGTGTCCTCGGAAAGTAACTCCGACGGCAGCATGACCATCACCGCGACCTTCGAGCAAGGCACCAACTCCGACACCGCGCAGGTTCAGGTTCAGAACAAGCTGAACCTGGCCACCCCGCTGCTGCCGCAGGAAGTGCAGCAACAGGGTATCCGCGTCACCAAGGCAGTGAAGAACTTCCTGCTGGTGATCGGCGTGGTGTCGCGTGACGGCAGCATGACCAAGGACGACCTGTCCAACTACATCGTGTCGAACATGCAGGACCCGATCTCGCGGACCGCCGGTGTCGGTGACTTCCAGGTCTTCGGTGCCCAGTACGCGATGCGCATCTGGCTCGATCCGGCCAAGCTGAACAAGTACAACCTGACGCCAGCTGATGTCAGCGCCGCGATCTCGGCGCAGAACGTCCAGGTGTCTTCCGGTCAGCTCGGCGGTTTGCCGGCGCTGCCAGGTCAGCAACTGAACGCCACGATCATCGGCAAGACCCGTCTGCAGACTGCCGAGCAGTTCAAGGCGATCCTGCTGAA
This sequence comes from Pseudomonas sp. S150, assembly GCF_004526365.1. Classification (NCBI taxonomy): domain Bacteria; kingdom Pseudomonadati; phylum Pseudomonadota; class Gammaproteobacteria; order Pseudomonadales; family Pseudomonadaceae; genus Pseudomonas; species Pseudomonas sp. S150. The sequence goes on along the minus strand of NZ_CP038207.1, from coordinate 1,998,160 downwards.
GGTCAATCAGGATGGCTCCCAGGTCCGTGTCGGCGACGTGGCCGACGTCGGTCTGGGCGGTGAAAACTCGAGTATTTCCGCCCAGTTCAACGGCAGCCCGGCGTCCGGTCTGGCGGTAAAACTGGCCAACGGCGCCAACGCCCTCGACACCGCCAAAGCGCTGCGCAAGACGATTGACGACCTCAAGCCGTTCTTCCCGCAAGGCATGGAAGTGGTGTTCCCGTATGACACCACTCCGGTCGTGACCGAGTCGATCAAGGGTGTGGTTGAAACCCTGGTCGAAGCGATCGTGCTGGTGTTCCTGGTGATGTTCCTGTTCCTGCAGAACTTCCGCGCCACCGTCATCACCACGATGACCGTACCGGTGGTATTGCTCGGTACGTTCGGCATCCTCGCCGCCGCCGGTTTCAGCATCAACACCCTGACCATGTTCGGTATGGTGCTGGCCATCGGCTTGCTGGTGGACGACGCCATCGTCGTGGTGGAAAACGTCGAGCGGGTGATGGCCGAAGAAGGCCTGTCACCGAAGGAAGCGACCAAGAAATCCATGGGCCAGATCCAGGGTGCCCTGGTCGGTATCGCCCTGGTGCTGTCGGCGGTACTGTTGCCGATGGCGTTCTTCAGCGGCTCCACCGGTGTGATCTACAAGCAGTTCTCGATCACCATCGTCTCGGCCATGGCCCTGTCGGTAATGGTTGCACTGATCTTCACCCCGGCGCTCTGCGCAACCATGCTCAAGCCGATCGCCAAGGGTGACCACGGCACGCCGAAAAAAGGTTTCTTCGGCTGGTTCAACCGCAATTTCGATCGCGGTGTCAGGAGTTACGAGCGCGGTGTCGGCAACATGCTGTCGCGCAAAGCCCCTTACCTGCTGGCGTACCTGCTGATCGTCGTCGGCATGATCTGGCTGTTCACCCGCATTCCAACCGCGTTCCTGCCGGAAGAAGACCAAGGCGTACTGTTCGCCCAGGTACAAACCCCGGCCGGTTCCAGTGCCGAACGTACTCAAGTCGTGATCGACGAGATGCGTACCTACCTGCTGGATAAAGAGGCGGGCGCGGTGTCCTCGGTGTTTACCGTTAACGGCTTCAACTTTGCCGGTCGTGGTCAGAGCTCGGGTCTGGCGTTCATCATGCTCAAGCCGTGGCACGAGCGTGATTCGAGCAACAGCGTGTTTGCCTTGGCACAGCGTGCGCAGCAACACTTCTTCAGTTTCCGCGATGCGATGGTGTTTGCGTTCGCCCCGCCTGCGGTACTGGAATTGGGTAACGCCACCGGTTTCGACGTGTTCCTGCAGGACCGCGCCGGTATCGGTCACGAAAAACTGATGGAAGCCCGCAACCAGTTCCTCGGCATGGCCGCGCAGAGCAAGGTGCTCTACCAGGTACGTCCGAACGGTCTGAACGACGAGCCGCAATACCATCTGGAAATCGACGATGAGAAAGCCCAGGCCCTGGGTCTGAGCCTCTCCGACATCAACAGCACCCTGTCGATCTCCTTCGGTAGTAGCTACGTCAACGACTTCATCGACCGTGGTCGGGTGAAGAAGGTTTACGTGCAAGGTCAGGCCGGTGCGCGCATGAGCCCGGAAGACCTGAAGAAGTGGTACGTGCGCAACAGCGCCGGGACCATGGTGCCGTTCTCCGCGTTCGCCAAGGGCGAGTGGATCTACGGTTCGCCGAAACTGGCCCGTTACAACGGCGTCGAAGCGATGGAAGTGCTCGGTTCTCCGGCGCCGGGTTACTCCACCGGTGAAGCGATGGCCGAAGTCGAAGCGATTGCCAAGAAGCTGCCGGCCGGTGTCGGTATCTCCTGGACCGGTCTGTCCTACGAGGAACGTCTGTCGGGCTCGCAAGCGCCAGCGCTGTACGCCCTGTCGCTGCTGATGGTGTTCCTGTGTCTGGCGGCGCTGTATGAAAGCTGGTCGATTCCGATCGCGGTCATGCTCGTGGTACCGCTGGGGATCATCGGTGCGCTGATGGCCACCAGCCTGCGCGGGCTGTCCAACGACGTGTACTTCCAGGTGGGCCTGTTGACGACCATCGGTCTTGCGGCTAAAAACGCCATTCTGATCGTCGAGTTCGCCAAGGAGCTGCATGAACAAGGGCGCAGTCTGCGCGATGCGGCGATCGAAGCGTGCCGCATGCGTCTGCGACCGATCATCATGACCTCGCTGGCGTTCGTCCTCGGTGTAGTACCGTTGGCGATCTCCACCGGTGCCGGTTCGGGTAGCCAGCACGCGATCGGTACTGGCGTGATTGGCGGTATGCTCACGGCCACGATCCTGGCGATCTTCTGGGTCCCACTGTTCTTCGTCACGGTTTCGTCCATCGGCCAGCGTAAAATCGCGGACCCGGACGAGACGACTGAAACTCCTAAAGAGGCTGGCCAATGAGCAAGTCGCTACTCTCCATCGCAGTCGCCGCCTTCGTGCTGAGCGGTTGCTCGCTGATCCCCGATTATCAGCAGCCTGAAGCACCGGTCGCGGGCCAGTACCCGCAGGGCCCGGCGTACTCGCCGGCCCAGGCTCCGGCGCAAGCCGCTGCCGAGCAGGGCTGGAAGCAGTTTTTCCATGACCCGGCCCTGCAACAGCTGATCCAGGTATCGCTGGAAAACAACCGCGACCTGCGCGTCGCGGCGCTGAACATCGACGCCTATGCGGCTCAATACCGCATCCAGCGTGCTGACCTGTTCCCGGCGGTTTCGGCCAATGCCAGCGGCAGCCGTCAGCGGGTTCCGGCCCGTGCCTCGCAGACCGGTGAAGCGAACATCAGCAGCTCCTACACCGCGACCGTCGGCATCAGCGCATACGAACTCGACCTGTTCGGTCGGGTGCGCAGCCTGAGCGAACAAGCGTTGCAACAATACTTCGCCACCGAAGAAGCGCGCCGCAGCACCCAGATCAGTCTGGTGGCCAGTGTCGCCAACGCGTACATGACCTGGCAGGCCGACAAGGAACTGCTCAAGCTGACGCAAGACACCCTCGGTGCCTTTGAAGAAAGCTACAAGCTGACCAGCCGCAGCAATGAAGTCGGTGTGGCCTCGGCGCTGGACCTGGCGCAGTCGCGCACCTCGGTGGAAAACGCCCGGGCGCAACTGGCCAAGTACACCCGTCAGGTGGCTCAGGACGAAAACAGCCTGACCCTGCTGCTCGGCACCGGCATCCCGGCCAATCTGCAAGCGGCCAAACCGCTGTCGGATGACCTGCTCAGCGATGTACCGGCCGGTCTGCCTTCGGACCTGCTGCAGCGTCGTCCGGACATCCTCCAGGCCGAGTACAACCTGAAAGCGGCCAACGCCAACATCGGCGCCGCCCGTGCAGCGTTCTTCCCGAGCATCAGCCTGACCGCCAACGCGGGCAGCCTGAGCCCGGACCTGTCCGGTCTGTTCAAGGGCGGCTCGGGTACCTGGCTGTTCCAGCCGCAGATCAACCTGCCGATCTTCAACGCCGGCAGCCTGCGCGCCAGCCTCGACTATGCCAAGATCCAGAAGGACATTGGCGTGGCGAACTACGAGAAGTCGATTCAAACCGCCTTCCAGGAAGTCGCCGACGGCCTGGCTGCCCGCCAGACCTACACCGAGCAGTTGCAGGCGCAGCGTGACTTCGTCGCGGCCAACCAGGATTACTACCGCCTGGCCGAGCGTCGTTACCGCATCGGTGTCGACAGCAACCTGACCTTCCTCGACGCCCAGCGTCAGTTGTTCAGTGCGCAACAGGCACTGATCACCGACCGCCTCGCGCAGCTGACCAGTGCGGTCAACCTGTACAAGGCCCTGGGTGGTGGCTGGAATGCGCAGACCGCGCAGAACGAACCGCTGAAAGAAGAAGCACCGAAGATGAAGCTGTTCTGATCCTCCGGTGAACACAAGGAGCCCGCCACTTGGCGGGCTTTTTGTTGCCTGTCAGAAATATTGTGGCGTCTGAGCCGGCCTCTTCGCGAGCAAGCCCGCTCCCACTTTTGGAATGCATTTTCCTGTGGGAGCGGGCTTGCTCGCGAAGAGGCCCTGATAGACGCGAGAAAAAACCCGGCTCAATCTTGCGTTCGATAATCGCCCAAAACCCGCTTTGCCCGATTGAATCCCGCCCATCGCCCCCCGCACCATTCGCTCCACAAAACCAATAACAACAGGTTCGACACCATGCTCCCGCGCCCTGTCCCGTCCGGCTGATCGCCGCCGCTTCATCCCTGATTCTGCAAGCTCGTGCCCGCCCCGAAAATGGCGGCAACGGCTCTGTTCGACCTAAAAAAAATAACAAGAGACCCTGCGATGACTCATCCAACTGCGCCGTACGCACTCCCCGGCCTGATCGCCCTGGCCCTGACCGGCGTCGCCCTCCCCGCCGCAGCCGAAGAAGCCGGTTTCGTCGAAGGTGCCAAGGTCAACCTCAACCTGCGCAACTTCTACATCAACCGCAACTTCACCAACCCGACCAAGGCTCAGGGCAAGGCTGAAGAGTGGACGCAGAACTTCATCCTCGACGCCAAATCCGGCTTCACCCAAGGCACCGTTGGCTTCGGCATGGACGTGCTCGGCCTGTACTCGGTGAAGCTCGATGGTGGCAAAGGCACCGGTGGCACGCAACTGCTGCCGCTGGATCACGACGGGCGACCGGCGGACAACTTCGGCCGCACCAACGTCGCGTTCAAGGCCAAACTGTCGCAGACCGAAATCAAGGTCGGCGAATGGATGCCGGTGCTGCCGATCCTGCGTTCGGACGACGGCCGTTCGCTGCCGCAAACCTTCCGTGGCGGGCAGATCACCTCAAAGGAAATCAACGGCCTGACCCTGTATGGCGGGCAGTTCCGCGCCAACAGTCCGCGCGATGACAGCAGCATGAGCGACATGTCGATGTTCGGCAAAGCGGCGTTCACCTCCGATCGCTTCAACTTTCAGGGCGGCGAGTACGTTTTCAACGAAAAACGCACGCAGATCGGCCTGTGGAACGCCGAACTCAAGGACATCTACAGCCAGCAATACCTCAACCTGACTCACAGCCAGCCACTCGGCGACTGGACGCTGGGCGCCAACCTCGGCTTCTTCTACGGCAAGGACGACGGCAGCGCCCGCGCCGGCGAACTCGACAACAAGACCTGGTCGGGGATGTTCTCGGCCCGCTACGGCGGCAACACCTTCTGCGTCGGCCTGCAAAAACTCACCGGCGACAGCGCCTGGATGCGGGTCAACGGCACCAGCGGCGGCACCCTGGCCAACGACAGCTACAACTCCAGCTACGACAACGCTCAGGAGCGATCCTGGCAGGTGCGTCACGACTACAACTTCGCCGCCCTGGGCATCCCCGGCCTGACCCTGATGAACCGCTACATCAGCGGCGACAACGTGCACACCGGAACCATCACCGATGGCAAGGAATGGGGCCGCGAATCGGAACTGGGCTACACCGTACAGAGCGGCGCCCTGCGCGACCTCAACGTGCGCTGGCGCAACTCGACCATGCGCCGCGATTTCAGCAACAACGAGTTCGACGAGAACCGCCTGATCATCAGCTATCCGATCAGCCTGCTCTGAACCCGCACGCCGGCGCTGCACGAGCGGCGCCGGCATCAACCACTGGTCAGCCGGACTGGCGATTTGTCGAGGCGCAGATACAGTCAACAGAGTGTGTAAATTCTCCAGCCTGCTGTAGGAGCCCTTAGTTTTCTTCCGTTATCTCCGGATGCTGTACGCGAAGCTGCCTTGGCCACGGAGGTCAGGTATGAGCAAGCGAATAGTTATCGTCGGTGGCGGTGTAGGTGGAACCATGCTGGCCAATCAACTGGTCGGCAAGCTGTATCCCGAAGTTCTACGCGGCGACGTCTCGATTACATTACTGTCCAGTTCCCCCGATCATTACTACAAACCTGCGTTCATGTACGTGGCGTTCAGTCAGTTCTTCGAAGAGGAACTCAAACGTCCGGAACGCTCTTTGTTGCGCCCGGAAATCAGTTTCCACGTTGAAGAAGTCACCCGTTTCGACTTTCCCGGGCAGCAATTGCGCACCCGTAACGGCAAGCGCTTCGACTATGATTTTCTGGTGATCGCCACCGGCTGCGTGCCGGCGCCGGAACGCATCGAGGGTCTGCAAGAAGCCGGCGACCACTTCTATCAATACCTTGCTGCCCGGCAGTTGGCGCAACGCCTGAACACCATCGAAAAAGGCCGGATTTTCATTACCGTGTCCTTCCCGCAGACACCGAACGTCCCGCACCAATGCGGAATCGCGCCCGTGGAAACGACATTGATGCTGGATGACTTGTTGCGTCGCCGGGGCGTTCGCGAGCAAGTGGAAATCATCTACACCTACCCGACGGTTGCCCAGCTATTGCGCAATTGTCTGTTCTTGCAGCGCCCCACGGGTGAAATTCTGCCGAGCATTTTTGCCCGGAAAAACATTCAATTTCAGCGCGGCTTCACCCTGAGCCATGTGGATCCTGATGCAAAAATCGTCTACTCAGCCGAGGGCGATGAGCAACCCTTCACTATTCTGATGGCTACTCCACCCATCCAGGCCGTCGAGGTGGTGCGTGAGTGCGGCATCTCACACGCCGCCAATGATGAAGGATGGCTGCCGACCAATCACGAAACGCTGCAGGTCTACGGTCTGGAGAATGTCTACGTGATCGGCGACACCGTCGACCTGCCGGTCAGCAAGGCCGGCGGCGCCTGTCATAACCAGGCGCCGGTGATCGCCAACAACATCACCGCCCAGATCCGTCTTGGCGCACCCAACTCGGTATACGACGGTCGGGTACAGGCGGTAGCCCAAATGGGCCTGAATGCCGGGATGCCACTGTGGTACGACTACGCCCACGATGTGTTGCCGACACCCCCGACCAAATTGGGCGGTCTGCTCAGAAACGGTTTCAATCGCGGTCTTTACTGGGCGGTGGCCCGGGGAATGCTTTGACCCTGCACAGGGAGGAGTGATTGCTCATGAACATGCCCAAGGAAATGTCAGGCACGCCCGGGTTCACTGCCTTGATGGCAAAACTGCAACCGTTAATCGATGGCGGACGCCTGGAGAATATTGTCGACCTGCTTTCCCTGGTTTCCGATATCGCCGATCTGCTCGACGCGGCCATGGTGGAAAAACTCGCGCAATTGTTCGAGAGCGGCACAGCCGCCACCTGGACAGTCAGTAATGCAGTGCGCGTGGCCAAAGCCGAAGTATCGGCACAGTCAGCGGCGCCGGGCACTCTGGCGTTGCTCAAACTGCTGAATGAAGAGGACACACGCAAAGGCGTGGCCGTTGTCCTGAAAACCCTCAACGTCATTGGACGACAACTGTAAATCCGCCAGAGAGGACCTCCTCATGAGCGCCAAACTCGAAACGGCAGGGAACGCCTGCACCCACTGGGACGCCAAGGCGTACCAGCAGTTTTCCCGTCTCAGGCAACGCCCGGTCAACGAATTGCTCGACCGTATCGATCTGCCCGACCCCAGAAGAATTTGTGACCTGGGCTGCGGCACCGGCATCGCCACTCAACTGCTGGCCGAGCGCTGGCCGCGTGCGCAGTTGCTGGGTGTCGACAGCTCGCGGCAGATGCTTGATCAGGCCCGGTGCCTGCCGATCAACGCTCAATGGCAAGAGTGCGACCTGCTCGACTGGCAACCCGAACAACCGGCCGATCTGCTGCTCGCGGCGGCGGTGCTGCATTTCATTGGCGATCATCAACACCTGCTGCCGCGCCTGCTGGGGTATCTGCGCCCCGGTGGCTGTCTGGCGGTGCACATGCCGGACTGGCGCGATGCCTTGTGGTATCGACTGATGCTCGACACCCTCAACCATGCCGGACCGGGACACACCCCCATCGGCACACCGCAACTGCGCCGATGCATGGCGGCGCGGCCGTTGTTGACACTGGAGGACTACTATCGCTTGCTCGCGCCGCTGACCACGTCGCTGGAGATCTGGGAAACCGAGCAATTGCAGGTGGTTGGCGGCAAATCGCCGGTGTACGACTGGGTGAAGGTCTCGGCGCTGCGGCCGGTGATGCAGACGCTGACGTCACAGGAACAGGCGCGGTTTATCTACCACTACCTGATGCGGGTGCATAAGCATTACCCGCCCGAGAAAAACGGGCAGACTCTGTTTCCGTTCAAGCGGATTTTCATTGTCGCCAAGGTCTGAGTGTCTGTGCTGATTGATGCATCACGGCGTCTGCCGCTTTCGCGAGCAAGCCCGCTCCCACAGGGAAATGCATTCTAAATGTGGGAGCGGGCTTGCTCGCGAAGGCGTCAGTTCAGGCACCATCACTCCCGGGATTCGACTCCCAGCTCATCCCACACCGACTCCGCCAGATGAAACGTGGCATTCGCCGCCGGGATCCCGCAATAAATCGCGCTCTGCATGATCACTTCCTTGATCTCGCTCCGGCTCACACCGTTGTTGGCCGCCGCACGCAGATGCAATTTCAGCTCAGCCTCGCGGTTCATCCCGATCAGCATGGCGATGGTGATCAGGCTGCGCGTGTGCCGTGGCAGGCCCGGGCGGGTCCAGATGTCGCCCCAGGCGTGACGCGTGATCATCTCCTGGAATTCCGAGTTGAACTCGGTCAGCGCATTCAGGCTGCGATCAACGTGGGCATCGCCCAATACCGCGCGGCGTACTTGCAGGCCTTCGTCGTAACGTTGTTTCTCGTCCACAAACTTCCCCTCACTGAGCGTTCAGAAACGCCAACACACGATCACTGAAAGCGGCACCGGCCTGCACGTTGGACAGGTGCGCAGCATAGAACTCGGCGTACTCGGCGCCGCGCACATGCTCCTGAATGAAATGCCCGCCGGACGGTGGCGTCACCGCATCTTCGGTACCCGCGATCACCAGAAGCGGCAGGTTGATCGAGGCCAGTTGCTCACGGAAATCGGCATCGCGCACCGCCGCGCAATTGGCCGCATAACCTTCAGGCGAAGTCGCCGCGAGCATGTCGGTAATTTTCTTCGCCGCGGCCGGATTGGCAGCGGAAAAATCAGGCGTGAACCAACGGGCAATCGACGCATCACGCAATGCGACCATCGCTGCCGGGCCATCACGCAACACGGTTTCGATGCGCGGATTCCACACCGACGGGTCGCCGATCTTCGCGGCGGTGTTGCACACGATCAATTTGTGCAGACGATGACCGGCATTGATCCCCAGCCACTGGCCGATCAACCCCGCCCATCGACAATCCGCAGAAATGCGCGCGTTCGATGTGCAGCGCATCCAGCAAGCCGAGCACGTCGCGGCCCAGTTGCTCGATGCTGTAAGGCCCCGGCGTCACCAGCGACTGGCCGTGACCACGGGTGTCGAAACGCAGCACCCGGAAATGCTCGGTGAATGCCGGCATCTGCGCGTCCCACATGTGCAGGTCGGTGCCCAGCGAGTTGGACAGCACCAGCACCGGTGCGTCGACCGGGCCTTCAATAACGTAATGCAGTTCGCCATCGGCGAGTTGAACGAAAGCCACAGCCCTCTCCTTTCAGACAGACAATGCGTTGTGTTCGGCCACTGCGCGCTCGACCCAGGCTTGCGCCTGGCCGAGGTAATGCGCGGGGTCGAGCAGATGATCGAGTTCGGTGCTGCTCAGTTCGGCGGTCACTTGCGGCTCGTCGCCGAGTACCGCACGCAGGTGGCGCTGTTCGGCCACCGCACGTTTGCAGCATTGTTCGAGCAGGTGATGCGCGGTGTCGCGACCGACCCGTTGCGCGAGGACGATGCTCACCGCTTCGGCCAGCACCAGCCCTTGGGTCAATTGCAGATTGCGCGCCATGCGTTCGGCATCGACCTCCAGACCATCGGCCAGCAGGCGCGCCTGTTGCAGCGCACCGGACACCAGGCAGCAGATCTCCGGCAGGGTTTCCCATTCGGCATGCCACAGCCCGAGGCTGCGTTCGTGCTCCTGCGGCATGGCGCTGAACAGCGTCGAGACCAGCCCCGGTACCCGGGTCGCCGCGCCGATCAACACCGCTGCGCCGACCGGATTGCGCTTGTGCGGCATGGTCGACGAACCGCCCTTGCCCGGCGCCGACGGCTCGAACACTTCCGCCGCTTCGGTCTGCATCAACAGACTGACGTCGCGCCCGAGCTTGCCGAGGCTGCCGGCGATCAAACCGAGTACCGCGCCGAACTCGACGATGCGATCACGCTGGGTGTGCCACGGTTGTTCCGGCAAGCTCAGTTGCAGCTCTTCGGCCAGCGCCTGGGCGATCGGCAATGCTTGCTCGCCGAGTGCCGCGAGGGTGCCGGAAGCGCCGCCGAATTGCAGCACCAGCAGCCGTGGTTTGAGTTCGCGCAGTCGCTGACGGCTGCGGGTTACCGCGCCGAGCCAACCGGCAATCTTCATCCCGAGGGTCACGGGCGTGGCGTGCTGCAGCCAGGTGCGCCCGGCCAGTGGCGTCGCCGCATGCCGTTGGGCTTGGGTGGCGAGCGAATCGGCCAGCGCTGCCAGATCGCTTTCAATCAGCTCCAGCGCCTGCCGCAATTGCAGGACCAGCCCGGAATCCATCACGTCCTGACTGGTAGCGCCCAAATGCACATAGCGCTCGGCCTCGGCACTGCTCGCGGCGATCTGCTTGCCCAATGCCTTGACCAGTGGAATCGCCGAGTTGCCGGCCGTGGCAATCGCCTCGCCCAGCGCCGCGAAGTCATACAGACCGGCATTGCAAGCGGCGGCAATCGGCGCCACGGCAGACGCCGGAATCACCCCGACCCGCGCCTCGGCACGGGCCAGCGCCGCTTCGAAATCGAGCATGGCCTGCACCCGGCCCTGATCGCAGAACACCTCGCGCATGTCGCGGGCAGTGAAGTAGGCATCGAACAATTGATTGCCCGGTCGCTGAGTCATAAACAGTCCTTGCCGGCGCGGGCCAATGCGGCCCGCGCACATCGGTTTACAGATCGTGGTGCAAGTACGCCGCCTGTTTCGGCAGGCGCAGGCTGAACAGGAACGCCACCGCCATCATCACCGTGACGTACCAGTAGAACGCGTTTTCCATGCCCCCGGCCTTCAGGCTCAGGGCCACGTATTCCGCCGAACCGCCGAAGATCGCGTTGGCCACCGCATAGGCCAGACCGACGCCGAGGGCGCGGACTTCCGGCGGGAACATTTCGGCTTTCACCAGGCCGCTGATCGAGGTGTAGAAACTGACGATTGCCAGCGCCACGGTGATCAGCGCAAAGGCCAGAATCGGGCTGCTGATGCTTTTCAGGCTCAACAGGATCGGCACAGTGAACAGCGTGCCGAGCGCGCCGAACCAGAGCATCGAATTACGTCGGCCGATCTTGTCGGCGAGCATGCCGAACAGCGGCTGCATGCACATGTACAGGAACAGCGCGCCGGTCATGATGTAGCTGGCGGTCTTGGCGTGCATGCCGGCGGTGTTCACCAGGTACTTCTGCATGTACGTGGTGAAGGTGTAGAAAATCAACGAGCCACCGGCGGTGTAACCGAGCACGGTGATGAACGCGGCTTTGTGATCACGGAACAGCGCGCGGATGCTGCCGGCGTCCTTGTTCTCGCGCATTTCCTTGCTGGTGGTTTCTTTCAGGGAGCGACGCAGGAACAGCGAAATCACCGCCGCCACCGCACCGACCACAAACGGAATGCGCCAGCCGTAAGCACGCAGTTCATCTTCACTGAGGAACTGTTGCAGGATCACCACCAGCGACACCGCCAGCAGTTGCCCGCCAATCAGCGTCACGTACTGGAACGAGGCAAAAAAGCCGCGCTGGCCCTTGAGCGCGACTTCACTCATGTAGGTCGCGGTGGTGCCGTACTCGCCACCCACCGACAGGCCTTGCAACAGCCGCGCGAACAGCAACAGCAGCGGTGCCCAGACGCCGATGCTGGCGTAAGTCGGCAGACAGGCGATGAGCAGGGAGCCGAAGCACATCATCAGCACCGAAATCATCATCGAGGTCTTGCGGCCCTTCTTGTCCGCCAGCCGCCCGAAAATCCAGCCGCCAATCGGGCGCATCAGAAACCCGGCAGCGAACACCCCGGCCGTGTTGACCAGTTGCACCGTGGGGTTGTCGGAGGGGAAAAACGCCGGGGCGAAATAGATCGCGCAGAAGGCGTAGACGTAGAAGTCGAACCATTCGACCAGGTTGCCGGACGAGGCACCGACAATGGCGAAGATGCGCTTGCTGCGCTCCTCGCCGGTGTAATGAGCGGTGGTAGTGGTCATTGTTTTTTACTCTGAAGGGACAGGTGAGAGTCTAGACACACTTCGCAACAGTCCCGTTCCACAGATACATCCACGAGGCATTACACAACCCCTCCTCTGAAAGAGGGCTTGTGGCGAGGGGATTCATCCCCGATCGAGTGCGCAGCACTCGCAAATCTGGCAGACGCGGTGTGTCAGTTTCACCGTGAACTCCGGTCTTGGGGCTGCTTCGCAGCCCATCGGGGATAAATCCCCTCACCACAAACTCACTCCAATGGAACGAGGTGCGATCAATAATCGAAGAACACCGTCTCAGCCTCAGTGCCCTGCAAAATCACATTCCACTGATACACACCCGCCGCATCCGGCTTCGCCAGCAACGTCCCGCGGCGCTCGGCCGGCACACATTCCAGCAGCGGATCATTGACGTTCGCCGGATCGCCTTCGAAGTAGATGCGTGTCAGCAAGTGCTTGACCAGACCACGGGCAAACACCAGCACCACCAGATGCGGGGCCTGGGTCGAGCCCTTCAGGCCTTCGACCGTGCCCGGTTTGATCGTGGTGAAACGGAAGCGCCCTTCGGCGTCCACCGGCACCCGGCCAAAACCTTCGAAGTGCGGATCCAGCGGTTTGTCCTGCTCGTCTTCCGGGTGCGCGTACTTGCCGGCGGCGTTGGCCTGCCAGACTTCGAGCATCGCGTCGTTGACCACATCGCCGTTGCCGTCAACGACTTGGCCGGTGATCGCCACGCGCTCGCCGAGGGTTTGTTCTACCGCGAGGTTTTCGCGATTCAGCCAGGTCAGGCCGATGTGGTAGTACGGCCCGACGGTGTGGGACGTGGTGGCAGTCAGCGTCATCTTATTTCTCCATCGGCGTGGCGTCGCGGCCGCGCAAGACGATGTCCCAGCGATAGCCGAGGGCGTAGGACGGAATGGTTTTTTCCAGATCGAAAGCGGCGATCAGACGTTCCTTGGCGGAGGTGTCCGGCACGCAGTTGTAGATCGGGTCGTAGGCCAGCAGCGGGTCGCCGGGGAAATACATCTGCGTCACCAGACGGGTGAGGATGCTCGGCCCGAACAGCGAGAAATGGATGTGCGCCGGGCGCCACGCGTTGTGGTGGTTGCCCCACGGATAGGCGCCGGGCTTGATGGTCTGGAACTGATACCAGCCATCGGCGTCGGTCACGGTGCGGCCGGTGCCGGTGAAGTTCGGGTCCAGCGGTGCGTCGTGCAGGTCGCGCTTGTGGTTGTAGCGACCGGCGGCGTTGGCCTGCCAGATCTCCACCAGAATCCCCGGCACCGGCAAACCGTTTTCGTCGAGCACACGGCCGTGAATGATGATGCGCTCGCCCAACGGCTCGCCGTCGTGCTGCGCGGTCAGGTCGTTGTCTTTCTCGGCGACGCGTTCGGCACCGATGGTCGGGCCGGTGATCTCCGACAACGAATGCGGCAGAAACACCAACGGCTTGGACGGCGAGCGCAGGTTGGTGGATTGATACGTCGGGTGCAGGTACTCAGGCTGGGTGCCTTCCTGCGGACGGCGGTAGCCAGGCTTGTCAGTCATTTCGCTTTCCTCAGTTCTTATCAGTCGACGCGCTGCGTCAGACGCGTTCGATGGCCAGAGCCAGACCCTGCCCGACGCCGACGCACATGGTCGCCAGACCTTTCTTGCCGCCGGTCTTTTCCAGCTGATGCAACGCAGTCAGCACCAGTCGCGCCCCGCTCATGCCCAGCGGATGGCCCAAGGCAATCGCGCCACCGTTCGGGTTGACCTGCGGCGCATCGTCGGCCAGACCCAATTCACGCAGCACTGCCAGGCCTTGGCTGGCGAAGGCTTCGTTGAGTTCGATCACATCGAAATCGCTGACCGCCACGCCGAGACGCTCGATCAGTTTGCGCACCGCCGGCACCGGGCCGATGCCCATCACCCTAGGTGCAACACCGGCGCTGGCCATGCCCAGCACTTTGGCCCGTGCTGTCAGGCCGTGTTTTTTCACCGCTTCCGCCGACGCGAGAATCAGCGCGGCGGCGCCGTCGTTGACCCCGGACGCGTTGCCGGCGGTGACAGTCTTGTCCGGGCCGTTGACCGGTTTGAGTTTGGTCAGCGCTTCAAGCGTGGTGTCGGCGCGTGGATGCTCGTCCTGGCTGACCACGGTTTCGCCCTTCTTGTGGGCGATCCGCACTTCGACGATTTCCTCGGCGAAGTAGCCCGCCGCTTGTGCAGCGGCCGTGCGTTGCTGACTGCGCAGGGCGAAAGCGTCCTGATCGGCACGCGAAACCTTATAGTCGTCAGCGACGTTGTCGGCGGTCTGCGGCATCGCGTCGACGCCGTACTGGGCTTTCATCAGCGGGTTGATGAAACGCCAGCCGATGGTGGTGTCTTCCAGTTTCATGTTGCGCGAGAACGCTGCGTCCGCCTTGCCCATCACGAACGGCGCGCGGGACATCGACTCGACGCCGCCGGCAATCGCCAGCTCCATCTCGCCGCTGGCAATCGCACGGAAAGCAGTGCCGATCGCGTCCATGCCCGAAGCGCAGAGACGGTTGAGGGTCACGCCCGGCACGCTGTCCGGCAAGCCCGCCAGCAGCAGCGCCATGCGCGCCACGTTGCGGTTGTCTTCACCAGCCTGGTTGGCGCAGCCGAGGAACACTTCGTCGATCGCGTTCCAGTCCACCGAGGGATTGCGTTCCATCAGCGCTTTGATCGGCACAGCGGCCAGGTCATCGGCACGCACGGCAGACAAACCGCCGCCAAAACGGCCGATGGGGGTACGAATCGCGTCGCAGATATATACGTCACGCATCATGCTTCTCCCGGTGCCTGGCCGTGGGCGGCGGCGGTGCGCGCTTCGAGATCGCGCAGGGCGGTCAGTTCGACTTCGGTCGGTGCCGCCGTGGTTTCAACGTTGTCGGCAAAACGAATGGCCCAACCGGTGGCGGCGACCACTTGCTCGCGGGTCACCCCTGGGTGCAGGGCGGTGACCACGAATTCGTGGGTGCCCTGCTCCGGTTCCATGATGCACAGGTCGGTAATGATCCCGACCGGGCCGGCACCCGGCAGGCCCAGACGCTTGCGCGAATCGCCGCCCTCGCCGTGACCGACCGAGGTAATGAAGTCGAGCTTGTCGACGAACGAACGCGCCGACTGCTTGAGGATAATCAACACGCTCTTCGCCGAACCGGCGATTTCCGGCGCGCCACCGGCACCCGGCAGGCGCACTTTCGGCGCGTGATAGTCGCCGACCACAGTGGTGTTGATGTTGCCGAAACGGTCGACCTGCGCCGCGCCGAGAAAACCGACGTCGATGCGCCCGCCTTGCAGCCAGTAGCGAAAAATCTCACCGGTCGGCACGACGGTGTCGGCGGTTTCCGCCAGTTCACCATCACCGATCGACAGCGGCAGCACGCTCGGCTTGGCGCCAATCGGACCCGATTCGTAGATCAGCACCACGTCCGGCGACGAAGTCAGGCGCGCAAGGTTGGCGGCTTTCGACGGCAGGCCGATGCCGACGAAGCACACCGAGCCGTTCTTCAGGCGACGGGCCGCAGCGACGGTCATCATTTCATTGGTGGTGTAAGTCATTACTTGGCCTCCGAAGCAGCGGCCAACTTGGCCTGAAACTCGCTGAAGTCAGCGCAGCCGTGGATGTATTCGTTGATCCACGCGGTAAACGTCTCACGGTCGCGGGCGATCGGATCCCACGCCTGATAGAAGCGATTGTCACGCTCGGTGTAACCGTGGGCGTAGGACGGATGCGCGCCGCCGGGTACGTGGCAAACCGCGCTCAAGGCCCAGGTCGGCAACACGCAAGCGTTCATCGGGGCGTTGAGGTTGTCGACGATTTCCTCGACGGTGACGATGCAGCGCTTGGCCGCCAGTGCCGCTTCTTTCTGCACCCCGAGAATGCCCCACAGCAGCACGTTGCCCTGACGGTCGGCTTTCTGCGCGTGGATCACGGTGACGTCCGGACGCACCGACGGCACGGCCGCCAGCACTTCACCGGTGAACGGGCAGGTCACGGACTTGATCAGCGGGTTGACCTTCGGCAGGTCGGAACCGGCGTAGGCCCGCAGCACGGCGAACGGTAGGCCGGAAGCGCCGGCGACGTAGGCATTGGCCAGGTCGGCGTGGCTGTGCTCTTCGATTTCCAGCGCATGCGGCCACTGCTTCTCGACCGCATCGCGCAGACGGTGCAGCGAACCCACACCCGGATTGCCGCCCCAGGAAAAGATCAGCTTGCGTGCACAACCGGCACCGATCAGTTGGTCGTAGATCAGGTCAGGCGTCATCCGCACCAGGGTCAGATCTTTCTTGCCCTGCCGAATGATTTCATGACCTGCCGCCGTAGGGATCAGGTGAGTGAAGCCTTCGAGCGCGACGGTGTCGCCGTCGTTGACAAATTGCTTCACCGCGTCGTGCAGCGAAAGGATCTCAGCCATGGAGCAGGCTCCCGTTTTTGTAGTGAATCGCCAGTGATAAAAAGGCGCGAGGTTCAGCGCCGGAGTCACTGAAGATTAAGCCGCTGAAAATCGCCAAACAATCCGATAATCGACTGAGTGTTCGTTTATCGAACGGATTGTTATCACCCTATCAATCACAAGCAAAAGCTTCGCGAGCAAGCCCGCTCCCACATTTGAAATGTGTTTTCCCTGTGGGAGCGGGCTTGCTCGCGAAGGCGTCGGAACATTCAACGCAAATCAAAATGACTCGACTCAGGTCGCATCCGCATGACTGACCATGCCTTTGATCACCACCGCCGTCGTCGCCAACGCCGCCGGAATCACCAGCGCCGTCAGCACCTGCTCGAAATTCCAGCCCAACCCCAGCAACGTCGCGCCCATCCACGCCCCGAGAATCGCGCCAAAGCGACCAATCCCGAGCATCCACGAGACCCCGGTCGCGCGCCCCTGGGTCGGATAAAACCGTGCCGCCAGAGACGGCATCGCCGATTGCGCGCCGTTGACGCACATACCCGCCACCAACACCAAGGTCGCGAGCAATGTGATATTGCCCAGGCTCTGCCCTACCGCGTAGGCAAACACCCCGGCCAGCAGGTAGAACGTGCCGATGACCTTGTGCGGATTGAAGCGGTCCATCGCCCAACCCACAGCGACCGCACTCAACACCCCGCCAAACTGGAACAACGCGCCAATGAACGCCGCCTGCTCCATGCTCGCGCCGCTGTCACGCATCAGGGTCGGCAGCCAACTGGTCAGCAGATAAACGATGACCAGGCCCATGAAGTAGGTCAGCCACAGCAGCAAGGTGCCGACGCTGTAGGTGCCGGAGAAAATCACCGCGAACACATTGCGCGCCTTGACGGTTTTCTGTTCCGGCACGCTGAAACTCGAGGCCTGCGCGACGGTGACCGGATCGATTGGCGACAAGGTCTTGCGTACTTTGTCGGTGCCGCGATTGCGCACCACCAGAAAACGCGCCGACTCCGGCAGCCAGAACAGCAGCACCACCGCGAGGATCAGCGGCAGGATCCCGCCGATCAGCAGCAGGCTGTGCCAGCCGAACGCAGGGATCAGCTTCGCCGAAATGAAACCGCCACCGGCCATGCCGAGGTTGAAGCCGCAGAACATGCTGGTCACCAGCAAGGATTTCTTGCGCTCCGGGGTGTATTCCGAGAGCAGCGTGGTGGCGTTGGGCATGCCGGCGCCCAGACCTAGGCCGGTGAGGAAGCGCAACACCAGCAGTTGCTCGACGTTGGTGCTGTAGGCCGAGGCCAGGCTGAAAGCGCCGAACAGCAGCACCGCGCCAACCAGCACCACTTTGCGTCCGAAGCGGTCAGCCAGCGGGCCGGAACCCAATGCACCGAAGACCATGCCGATCAACGCGGCGCTCATTACCGGGCCGAGGCTGGCGCGGTCGATGCCCCAGTCCTGGGACAGCGCCGGCGCGATAAAACCCATCGCCGCGGTGTCGAGGCCATCGAGAAATACAATCAGGAAACACAGGATCACCACTCGCCACTGATAGCGCGAGATCGGTTGGGCATTGATGAAGGTCTGCACGTCGAGGCAGTTACCTACAGCGGACTGAGGCTGGTTCATTATTTTTATTCCACGCAAAAAACGCAGTCGAACGGCGGCCGGCCGAAGAGCGGCACGGTCACAAGAATAGAAGATCGAAATCAGGCGTTGCGGTGAATCCGGCAACAGGGAATGGAGCTGAGACAGTCGGGGAGCATGCGCATGGTGAGTTGCCTCTTGTCATTATTATGGGAGTCGACAATCCGGCAGGCTCATTCAAATCTGCGCCGGATGACGCTGCCGCGACATTAATGATCCGGGGCTTTTAGCGTCAATTCGATAAACGCAACACTGTGCGTTTATCGAACAGCTTCATCAGGCGAACAACTGCGCGCTGAGGTCGCGGCTGGCACTGAGCAGGCCCGGCAGGAAGCGTTGTTCCAGTTCGGTACGGCTGACGCGGCCGGCGTGGGTGCTGACATTGAGCGCCGCCACCACCTGGCCCGACGCATCGTAAACCGGCACGGCAATCGAACGCAGGCCTTGTTCGAGTTCCTGATCGACGATGCACCATCCCTGCTGCCGTACTTCCTGCAGGCATTCGAGCAGACTTTCGGGGGTGTGCAGCGTGCGGCTGGTCTTGGCCACCAGTTCGGCATGGTCGAGGTATTCGCGCAGCGAGGTGTCGTCCAGCGCCGCCAGCAGGATGCGGCCCATCGATGTGCAATAGGCCGGCAGACGCCCGCCCACCGACAGGTCCACCGAGATCAGCCGTTGCGTGGTCGCCGAGCGGGCGATGTACAAAATGTCGTCACCTTCGAGCGTGGCCATGTTGCAGGCTTCGTGCAGTTGCTCGCTCATGCGGTCGAGGTACGGCTGGGCCGACACCGCCAGCGGCGTCGACGACAGATACGCGTGGCCGAGGGTCAGCACTTTGGGCAACAACGAGTACGTGCGGCCATCGGTGGTGGCGTAACCCAGTTTGATCAGAGTGTGCAGGCAACGGCGTACAGCAGCGCGGGGAATTTCCGTGCGATGGCTGATCTGGGCGATGGTCAGGTGCCGCTTGCGCTCCTGAAACGCCTGCACCACCGCCAGGCCACGGGCCAGCGAGGTCATGAAATCCGGATCGCCGGTCAGCGCCTGGATGCGTTTGGCCGGCGAAGCGACGATCGGCGGCGCCACGGAGCTGAAGGAGTTGCGCATTTGATCGTTCATTTCTTGTCCTTGTTTCCGGCACGGATCAATGGCTATACAAGCGGCTCGCCGACGGATGTACAAGAGTCGAGTCGCCAACATCGGGCGATTATCGAACCGCCGACCGATTATCGCAATCCATCAGCCTCTGTCCTTCTTGGCTTCTTCATTCATTCACCTGCCTGTTCATCCAACTTCGCATGCCTCATTAGTTGATCGACTTAATGGCGCCAGAAACTGAACGCGAGTCCTTAAAAGGTTTCGGCGAATTTCAACTAGCGATAAAACTTGTCAGTAACAAAACGATCACACATCCCGAACCGTTTTTAACTTGGCAAAGATAGTCATTCCCGAATCGACCGCTATAATGCACCTCAGTGGCGCCACGTTTTCACTGGCCGAGGGTGCCGCCCGCTGACCCGATGCCTATTGCCGTCAGCCCGGCCAGCGCCTGACGCTCATTATTCATGCACCGCCAGCGCGCTTGCTGAAACAGGAAACTGATGCTGCGTCAGTTTTAATCTGGTGCCGTAGCCGCCTGCAACATGGAAGTCTTGATCGCCCTGCCGATAACGCCAATGCCTGAACCGGCATGGCCCTTTGGTGGACGTGTTCAATCGACTCGTTGCCGTGCGTTTCACCAGATATTTATCTCAACTCAAACAGGTAGCACTGTGACGAAAGACGAACTGCGCGCGGAACTTGAGCGCCAGGAACAACGTTACAAGGAAGTTTACGGCGGGGAAGTCACCACCTACGCCGCGCAACCCGAACCGGAACGCAAGGCATGGCGCAAACGCCCCACCGTTCAGGATCAGGTTTTCCAGCAAGAACTGAAAAAGATGGAAGAAGAACTCAAAACCGAAGAGCCCTGAACGGGCGATCCTGAGATTTTCGAGGGTCTGCGTCGCCACCGGCTAAAAGCACGGTGACCCGACCATGCCTTGCGCGCCCGCTATCCGCGGGCAGCGGCCCACCTCCCCCGGCCTGCACGGGAAAGGAGCGTGTCTGACTCGTTTCAGAGATATTTCACACAAACGTTTGAGGCCCCTGCGCGCTCGACAAAACGCCTGCTGCCTGAAAGTTTTTCCAAGCCAATCAAGCACTTGAAAAACCCTGCAACACGCTCGGGCATTGCACCTTGCAACAATTTAATTCGACATTGATTGCTACCGATGAGCAGGTAGGGGATCGATTTCCAGTCTTTTCTGGCATAATCGCGCCCCCTTATGACCGGGTCAGAAAACCTTCATGATCGATTTATTCAGCGGACTGGATGCTTGGGTGCTTGTGAGCCTCTTGCTCGCCCTGACGTTTGTCCTCGCCTTCGAGTTCATCAATGGATTTCATGACACCGCTAACGCGGTAGCCACTGTTATCTACACCAAAGCCATGCCGCCTCACCTGGCGGTGTTCTTCTCCGGTGTGTTCAACTTCCTCGGCGTGTTGCTGGGCGGCGTTGGCGTGGCGTATGCCATTGTTCACCTGCTGCCGGTAGAACTGCTGATCAATGTGAACACCGGCCATGGCCTGGCGATGGTGTTCTCGTTGCTCGCCGCGGCGATCACCTGGAACCTAGGCACCTGGTACTTCGGTATCCCGGCCTCCAGTTCCCACACCCTGATCGGCTCGATCCTCGGCGTCGGCCTGGCCAATGCCCTGATCAACAACATCCCGTTGGCCGACGGCGTGAACTGGCAGAAAGCGATCGACATCGGCGCCTCGCTGGTGTTTTCGCCAATGGCTGGCTTCCTGATTGCCGCGCTGATCCTGATCGGCCTGAAGTGGTGGCGCCCGCTGTCGAAGATGCACAAGACCCCGGAACAGCGCCGCAAGATCGACGACAAAAAGCACCCGCCGTTCTGGAACCGTCTGGTTCTGGTGATTTCGGCCATGGCCGTGAGCTTCGTGCACGGTTCCAACGATGGCCAGAAAGGCATCGGCCTGATCATGCTGGTACTGATCGGTATCGTGCCTGCGCAGTTCGTCCTCGACCTGAGCAGCACCACCTACCAGATCGAGCGCACCCGCGACGCGACCCTGCACCTGAGCCAGTTCTACAAGCGCAATGCCGATTCTCTGGGCGAATTCCTGGCCCTGGGCAAAAGTGTTGAAGGCGATCTGCCGGAGAAATTCCGCTGCAACCCGCAGCAGACCGAACCGACCATCAACGCCCTGCTTGGCACCCTTAAAGGTGTAGCGGACTACCATTCGCTGTCCTCGGAAAGCCGCATCGAAGTGCGTCGTTACTTGCTGTGCCTGGACGACACCGCGAAGAAAGTCGGCAAGCTGCCAGGCCTGGAAGCGCGTGAGAAGGCTGACCTGGACAAACTGCGCAAAGACCTGACCACCACCACCGAATACGCCCCGTTCTGGGTGATTCTGGCGGTGGCCCTGGCCCTCGGCCTGGGTACCATGGTCGGCTGGAAACGCGTGGTACTGACCATCGGCGAGAAGATCGGCAAGCAGGGCATGACCTACTCTCAAGGCATGTCGGCGCAGATCACTACCGCCAGTTTGATCGGTATGGCCAACATCTTCAGCCTGCCAGTGTCCACCACTCACGTTCTGTCCTCGGGCGTGGCCGGTACCATGGTCGCCAACAAGAGCGGCCTGCAGGGTGGGACTGTTCGCACTATCCTGCTGGCGTGGGTGCTGACCTTGCCGGCGACTGTGGCGCTGTCGGCTGGGTTGTTCTGGCTGGCGTCCAAAGCGTTGGGTAGCTGATAGACCGCAGCACATGAGAAAGGCGCGATTCTTGAGGATCGCGCCTTTTTTTTTGGGTTTGGTTTTGTGAGCATATCCGTTGCTGCGGTAACGGCCTCCTATGGTTCCGCCCTTACGGCGGGTCACTTTTTCCAAACGCCGAAAAAGTAACCAAAAAGGCTTCCCCCGGCGTACGGCACTTCGCTTAGGCTCAGTGTTCCCTCGCTACGGTGTCCATCAGGGGGCATCGCCTCCGGTTTGCTTCGCTGCACCTCCTCTCGATGTATGCGGCTTCGCCGCATGGCGCTGCGCGCCTAACCCCCTGATGGACACCTTCGCTCGGCCTGCCGAAGGGGCTGAAGATCAAAAGCCACATCAAGAGCAAGAGCCAAAGCCAAAGCCAAAGCCAAAGCCAAAGCAGATCAAAAGATCGCAGCCTTCGGCAGCTCCTCTTGAGATTGGGTATTTTCAGTTGGAGATTGGTTGGCTGACAGGACGCCTTCGCGAGCAAGCCCGCTCCCACAGTTGGAGTGGGTGTATTCAGTTGGAGATCGGTCGGCTCGTAGGCCGCCATCGCCAGCAGGCTGGCTCCTACAAAAAAGCAAAAGCCGAGCGCACGCTTTTCCACCACTCAACACGATGAGCGTTAGCTCGAGTAAAGCTTTTGATCTGAGGGCCCGTCGGCAGGCTGAGTGGAGGGATTTGTCCGGGGGTGGGAGCGCAGCGACCGTTTGGCGCAGCCAAACACAGCGAGAGGAGGTGCAGCGAAGCAAACCGTAGGCGCTGCCCCCCGGATGAATCCCGCAGCGAAGGAACCCGAGCCTAAGCGAGGGCCGAACGTCAGGGTAAAGCCTTTTGGGTTACCTTTTCGGCGTTTGGAAAAGGTGACCCGCCGTAAGGGCGGAACCGTAATAAGCAACACCCGCAGCAACGGATATACACCCAAAACCCCAAGAACATGGTCGGCCCAGCGGCCGCCAAAAACACAAAAAAAAGGGCAACCGAAGTTGCCCAAAATGCCTTGCGTGCTCATCAAACCCGGAAAGACCTACTTCTTGCGCTTATTCGCATCCTTCCAGATAAAAAATCCAAACCCTGCAAAAAACAGAACCATGAGCCCCACGGTCAGAACCCCGGCAAACACCACGTTATCGAAAAACATGACTGTGGCCTCCTGGCCCCTGCTTTGCTGCGATGGAGCTAAGTTAACCAATCGCGCAGGCGCAGAAATTGACCAGGATCAAGTCCGGACAACACAGAAGGCAAAGGCGGGAAAATAACTGACCTGCATCAAAGGATGCAGGGGAAGATCAACGCTTTTTCGGTTTCTTTTTCGGCTTTTTCTGAGCTTTTCCCAACGGCATGGCTTGCTCGAAGGCCTTGCGCACTTCGTTCAGCCGCTTTTCGTTGAGATCATGCACACGCTTGGCGCGCTCGGTGCCGAGGTCGATCAGTTTTTCATCTTGGCTCATGACGTTCAGCGCATCACTTGAAGAAAACACAACTGCCGCATCAGAGGCAGGACTGCGCCAATCATGCAGCCTGACGCCAGCGCTCGACAACAATTGATGTAAATAAGCAGACTCAGATCTCGATATCAACCCACAAGCCCTGACGCGGCTGATCTTCCATCAGCGGCACCACGGGCACGGTGTTGTCGGCATTCAGCTCGGTGCCCGGCACGGCCAGATGCTCTTCCGGGTCTTCGTCGGCTTCGCGGCGGCGACGATCACGTTCCTGCTGACGGCGCTGTTCCTCGCGCGCCAGCAGTCGATCCTCTTCCGGGTCGCGCTTTTGCAGGTCGATCGTGCTTTCGTTGGAGCTTTCCTGCACCGGCACCACCGGAGGAATGTCCGGCCGCTGGCGAATCGGATCCTGCTGGGAAGTGATCGGCACAGCGCTCAGGGGGAGCATCGGTGGCAGCATATAAAGGGTCTCCTGTCAGCAGGCTATCGGCTGCGGCAAAGGCGCCTTGAGCCATCCGTCGCAAATCTGTGATCGGGTTGGCACTGCAGGAACTGCCGCAGGCTGCGATCTTTTAATCGGACATCACAAAACTCAAGTGTTTCCAAAGATCAGAAGATCGCTGTCTGCGGCAGCTTCTGCCCAGTAATCTTTGGCCCTGGAGCCTGCATTCCGTTAAGATAGCCCGCTTTTTCAAGGTGGGAGTCAGGCAGCATGGCGCAGCAGTATCAACCGGGGCAACGCTGGATCAGTGACAGCGAAGCAGAGCTTGGTTTAGGCACCGTTCTGGCACAGGACGGCCGCTTGTTGACCGTGCTTTACCCGGCCACTGGCGAAACCCGCCAGTACGCGCTACGGAATGCGCCCCTCACCCGCGTGCGGTTCTCGCCGGGTGACACCATTACTCACTTCGAAGGTTGGAAGATGACCGTGCGCGAAGTCGACGACGTCGACGGGCTGATGGTCTATCACGGTCTCAACGGGCAGAACGAAGCCGTCACCCTGCCGGAAACCCAGCTGTCGAACTTCATTCAGTTCCGTCTGGCCAGCGATCGTCTGTTCGCCGGGCAGATCGACCCGCTGTCGTGGTTCTCCCTGCGCTACAACACCCTGGAACACACCAGCCGCCAGTTGCAGTCCTCGCTCTGGGGCCTGGGCGGCGTGCGTGCGCAACCGATCGCGCACCAGCTGCACATTGCCCGTGAAGTCGCCGACCGTATCGCGCCGCGGGTTCTGCTGGCGGACGAAGTGGGTCTGGGGAAAACCATCGAAGCCGGTCTGGTGATCCATCGCCAACTGCTCTCGGGCCGCGCCAACCGAGTGCTGATCCTGGTGCCGGAAAACCTGCAGCACCAGTGGCTGGTGGAAATGCGCCGCCGCTTCAACCTGCAGGTCGCGCTGTTCGACGAAGAACGCTTCATCGAAAGCGATGCCACCAACCCGTTCGAAGACACCCAGCTGGCATTGGTTGCCCTGGAGTGGCTGGTCGAAGACGAGAAGGCGCAGGACGCCTTGTTCGCCGCCGGCTGGGATCTGATGGTGGTCGACGAAGCCCACCACCTGGTGTGGCACGAAGACAAGGCCAGCCCCGAGTATTCGCTGGTCGAACAATTGGCTGAAGTGATTCCCGGCGTGCTGCTGCTCACCGCGACCCCGGAACAGCTCGGTCAGGACAGCCACTTCGCCCGCCTGCGCTTGCTCGACCCGAACCGTTTCCATGACCTGGCCGCGTTCCGCGCCGAGAGCGAGAACTATCGCCCGGTGGCCGAAGCCGTTCAGGAACTGCTCGACAAAGGGCGCCTGTCGCCTGCAGCACACAAGACCATCCACGGTTTCCTCGGCAACGAAGGCGAAGCCCTGCTGACTGCGGTCAACGATGGCGATACCGAAGCCAGCGCCCGTCTGGTGCGCGAGTTGCTCGACCGCCACGGCACCGGCCGCGTGCTGTTCCGTAACACCCGCGCCGCGGTGCAGGGTTTCCCGGAGCGCAAACTGCACCCGTACCCGCTGCCATGCCCGGACGAATACCTCGAACTGCCGCTGGGCGATCACGCCGAGCTGTACCCGGAAGTCAGCTTCCAGGCCCAGCCGGACGCCAGCGAAGAAGAGCGCTGGTGGAAATTCGACCCGCGCGTCGAGTGGCTGATCGATCAGCTGAAAATGCTCAAGCGCACCAAAGTGCTGGTGATCTGCGCCCACGCCGAAACCGCGATGGACCTGGAAGACGCGCTGCGCGTGCGTTCCGGCATCCCGGCCACGGTGTTCCATGAAGGCATGAACATCCTTGAGCGTGACCGCGCCGCCGCCTACTTTGCCGATGAAGAGTTCGGCGCGCAGGTGCTGATCTGCTCGGAAATCGGCAGTGAAGGTCGCAACTTCCAATTCGCTCACCACCTGGTGCTGTTCGATCTGCCGTCGCACCCGGACCTGCTCGAGCAACGTATCGGGCGTCTCGACCGGATCGGCCAGAAGCACATCATCGAACTGCACGTGCCGTACCTGGAAACCAGCCCGCAAGAGCGTCTGTTCCAGTGGTACCACGAAGCGCTGAACGCGTTCCTCAACACCTGCCCGACCGGCAACGCCTTGCAGCATCAGTTCGGCCCGCGCCTGCTGCCGCTGCTTGAAGAAGCCGACGACGGTGAGTGGCAAGCGCTGATCGACGAAGCGCGCACCGAGCGTGAGCGTCTGGAAGCCGAGCTGCACACCGGCCGCGACCGTCTGCTGGAGCTGAACTCCGGCGGTTCGGGCGAAGGCGATCAGTTGGTCGAGGACATCCTTGAGCAAGACGATCAGTTCGCCCTGCCGATCTATATGGAAACCCTGTTCGACGCGTTCGGCATCGACAGCGAAGACCATTCGGAAAACGCCCTGATCCTCAAGCCGAGCGAGAAGATGCTCGACGCCAGCTTCCCGCTGGGCGATGACGAAGGCGTGACCATCACCTACGACCGCAACCAGGCGCTGTCGCGCGAAGACATGCAGTTCATCACCTGGGAACACCCGATGGTGCAGGGCGGCATGGACCTGGTGCTGTCCGGCTCGATGGGCAACACCGCCGTCGCCCTGATCAAGAACAAGGCACTGAAACCGGGCACGGTGTTGCTGGAACTGCTCTACGTCAGCGAAGTGGTTGCACCGCGTTCGCTGCAACTGGGCCGCTACCTGCCACCGGCCGCCCTGCGCTGCCTGCTCGACGCCAACGGCAACGATCTGTCGGCCCGCGTCTCGTTCGAAACCTTGAACGATCAACTGGAAAGCGTGCCCCGCGCCAGCGCCAACAAGTTCATCCAGGCCCAGCGCGATCAGCTGACGCCACGGATCAACGCCGGTGAAGACAAGATCACCCCGCGTCACGCCGAGCGCGTGGCCGAGGCCCGTCGTCGTCTGGCAGCCGACACCGACGAAGAACTGGCGCGCCTGACCGCGTTGCAAGCGGTCAACCCGACTGTACGCGACAGCGAACTGGATGCGTTGCGCAAGCAGCGTGAACTGGGTCTGGCGATGCTGGATAAAGCGGCATTGCGTCTGGAAGCGATCCGGGTGTTGGTGGCGGGTTAAGTCCCCTGCTCTACCGCTATAAATGAAGAGGCCCGCAGTGATGCGGGCCTTTTTGTTTATCTGGTATTTATCGGCTGATGCTGATGGCCCTTCGCGAGCAAGCCCGCTCCCACAATTTGGAATGCGTTCCCATGTGGGAGCGGGCTTGCTCGCGAAGGCGGTTATGCAGTCGCCACAGAAACATCAGGCTCAACCACAGCCACCAACCCCTCCCTCATCCGCTGCGCATCGCGCACAAAACACCGCGCCGCCAGAAACAGAAACACCATGGTGAAAAACAGCGCCACCGGTATCAGATACATCGCGTCATGCAGCCCGACAGCCTTGAACGCTTCAGTCATCTGCTCGGCCCCCGCCGAGAGCATCGCCGATTTGGCGAAATGATCGGACAAGGCCCCCACCACCACTGGCCCCAAACCGCCGCCGAGCAAGTACAGCCCGGCAAAGAACAGCGCCATCGCCGTGGCCCGCAGGCGTGGTTCGACCACGTCCTGAATCGCCGTGTACACGCAGGTGTAGAAGTTATAGGCAAACAGCCAGCCGACGCTGAACACCGCGACGAACACGCCGATCTCGACCCGTCCGGCGTGCAGCGCCCACGCGGTGCACAGGGTCGAGATGATCAGGCTGAAGCCGGCAAACAGCAGCCGACCGTTGGCGACTCGTTGATGAATCTTGTCAGCGATCCAGCCGCCGAGGGTCAGACCGATCAACCCGGTGACACCGACGATCACGCCGGTCGCCACCGCCGCCTCCTGCAACGGCATCAGGAAGTAGCGCTGCAGCATCGGCACCAGAAACGAGTTGCAGGCATAGGTGGCGAAGTTGAAGCACAAACCGGCCATCACCAGCCACAGGAATGTCGGCACCGCCAGCACCCGGCGGATAGGCTTGTCGACTCTCTCTTGGGACACCTGCACGGTTTCCGCCGCGCCGCGTTTGGGTTCCTTGATGAAGAACATGAACACCGCGAGGATCAGCCCCGGCACCGCCGCGATAAAGAACGGCGCGCGCCAGCTGTCGAATGCCTTGACCATCGCGCCGATGGTGAAGAATGCCAGCAACAGGCCCAACGGCAGGCCGAGCATGAAAATACCCATGGCCCGCGCCCGACGGTGCGCCGGGAACAGGTCACCGATCAACGAGTTGGCGGCCGGCGCGTAACTGGCCTCGCCAATGCCGATGCCCATGCGCACCAGCAGAAAACTCCAGAAACTGCCGACCAGCCCGTTGACCGCCGTCAGCGCGCTCCAGGTCGCCAGGCCCCAGCCCATCAGTTTGCTGCGCGAACCGGTATCGGCCATGCGCCCCAGCGGCAGGCCGGCGATCGCATAAACCAGGGTGAACGCGGTGCCGACGATTCCCAGTTGAAAATCGCTGAGGTGCCATTCCATGCGGATCGGCTCGATGATGATCGCCGGAATGGTGCGGTCGAAGAAATTGAACAGGTTGGCAAGGAATAACAGGAACAGAATGCGCCAGGCATTCGCCGCTTGGGTCGAGTTCTGCATGGGTCCGTCTCTTTATTGTTATGTGGGCTTCACTGCCGACGCATCCGAGCCCGGAACCTGCAATCTAGACAGGCCTGCCGGGGCTGTCTGTGATCATTCGTCAGCCTGATAACGGGCCATGGCACTGTAACGAAACGTAAGCCCTTGATAACACTGCAATCCCCCATAAACCGGGGGTTTCGCGGCAAAACCCGGCTACAAAAAAATACTTTCGCGCCCCCCTTCCCAAGTTCATGGCGAAGCCTAGAATAGCCGCCGGATCCGTCCGGATTCGCCGATCAACCCCTTTGATACCCTCCCCATGTCCGAAGTCAGTCCGTGTCTGAATTGCGGTGCCTGCTGTTCCCATTTTCGCGTGTCTTTTTTCTGGGGTGAATGCGCCTCCTCCGGCGGTACAGTGCCCGATGAACTGGTGACGCAGATCAGTCCCAGTCGGGTAGCGATGAACGGCACCGACTGCAAATCGCCGCGGTGTACGGCGTTGATCGGTGAAGTGGGCAGTAACGTGCAGTGCTCGATTTACGAGCAACGCTCCAGTCCCTGCCGCGAATTCGATGCTTCCTGGGAATACGGCGAACAGAATGTCGATTGCGACAAGGCGCGCGCCCGCTTCGGCTTGCCGCCGCTCGAACCGGAATGGAATCAGATCCCTTACGACCAAAGCGCCTGATGGTTTAGCGCCAATCGCTATAAGGCTCATGCCGAAATGGTTGGCGCCAATGTGCCACTACCGCTTGCATGGCAAAAACCGCCTCTATACTCCTCTCATTCGCCTGCGTTGCTGACGCAGCAGGGACGACTTCACAGACGGGGATGCTATGGAGTGGCTTGGTTTGCAGTTTGTTACCGAGCTGCCGCAGAGCGGGCAGGTCATTCTCGATTGCACACACAATCCCTTGCTGGTGCTGGTGGCCTATCTGGTCGCCTGCGCCGCGAGTTTTGCCACCCTCGACATGGCCGAGCGGGTTGGCCACGCCGAAGATCCGGGTTCGCAACGGGTCTGGCGCTGGATCGGCGCCACCTGCCTGGCTGGCGGCATTTGGGCCATGCACTTCATCGCCATGCTGGCATTCCAGGCGCCGCTGGAAATCCATTACGAACTGGCCACCACTCTGTTTTCCCTGGTGATCGCCCTGCTCGCCTCATGGCTGGCGATGCACACCCTGAGCGTGCCTCATCCCTCGCTGATGCAATACCTGAAAACCGCCATCGTTATTGGCCTGGGCATCGCCGGCATGCATTACGTCGGCATGGCGGCGATGCACTCGGTGGCCACTGCGTATTACCAGCCGCTGCTGTTCTGCCTGTCGATCGTGATTGCCATCGGCGCCAGCTTCGCCGCGCTGTGGGTCGCCGGTTATCTGCGTGAAGGCAGCGGCCGTTTTCATCAGTTGCTCAAATACACCGCCGCAGTGATCCTCGGCGCCGGCATCATCAGCATGCACTTCACCGGCATGGCCGCGTTGCATCTGGTGGTGCCCGAGGGCGCAGCGCCGACCCTGAGCGGCGAAACCAATTACCTGCAACTGGGCCTGACCGTCGCATTGATCATCCTGCTGATTCTCGGCAGCGCGATCAGCGCGGCACTCGCCGACAAGAAACTGCAGAACAAGGAGCAGGATCTGCGCCGGGTCAACGCCCTGCTCGGCCAGCTCGATCAGGCGCGGATGTCATTGCAACAAGTGGCCAATTACGACGCGCTGACCAACCTGATCAACCGCCGCGGTTTCAACCAGCTTTTCGCCGAGAAACTCAGCCAGAAAACCAGCGAAGGCGGCATGCTCGCGGTGATGTTTCTCGACATCGACCACTTCAAGCGAATCAACGACAGCCTCGGCCATGACGCCGGCGACGCCCTGCTCAAAGTCATCGCCAATCACATCAAAGGCTCGGTGCGCAGCCATGAAGACGTGGTCGCCCGCTTCGGCGGTGACGAGTTCTGCATCCTGATCAGCCTGCGTGAACGTGAGGAAGCGCGCAACATGGCGCAACGGATCATGCTGAAAATGAAGGAGCCGATCGAACTGGCCGGCCGCCGTATGGTGATGACCACCAGCATCGGCATCAGCCTGTTCCCCGACGACGGCACCACCTGCGAAGAACTGCTCAAGCACGCGGATCTGGCGCTGTATCAATCCAAGGGCGCCGGGCGTAACGGCCTGCATTTTTTCAGTGCCAACATGAAGACCCGCGCCAGCCTCGAACTGCAACTGGAAGAAGAACTGCGCCAGGCCCTGCGCGAAGAAAACGGGCTGACGCTGTATTACCAACCGATCTTCGAACTGAAAACCGGTCGAGTGACCAAACTCGAAGCGCTGATCCGCTGGCAGCATCCGGTGCATGGCTTGCTGGCCCCGGATCGCTTCATCGCGATTGCCGAAACCAATGGCCTGATCGCCGAACTGGATAACTGGGTGTTGCGCCGGGCCTGCACTGACCTCGGCGAACTGACGCGGCATGGCTGCAACGACCTGAAAATCGCCTGGAACTGCTCGCCGCTCAACCTTGCCCGGGAAGAGCTGGCCGATGAGATCGAAAGCGCACTGCGCAGCGCTGGCGTTGCGCCGGAACGGCTGGAACTGGAAGTCACCGAAAACGCGCTGATGGGCAACATCGCCAACACCCTGGTGCTGCTGCGGCAGATCCGCGCCCTCGGGGTGTCGCTGTCGATCGACGACTTCGGCACTGGCTATTCATCGCTGGCCTACCTCAAGCGCCTGCCGCTCAATACGCTGAAAATCGACCGCTCGTTCATCCTCGACATTCCCACGGCGACCGCCGACATGGAGATCGTCCAGGCGATCATCGTCATGGCCCACACCCTGCATTTGCAGGTGGTGACCGAAGGCGTGGAGAGTCTGGAACAGTACGAATTCCTCGAGCGCTCAGGCTGCGATTTCATTCAGGGCTACCTGCTCAGCCGCCCGGTGCCGCTGGACGAGTTACGCCCGGTGCTGGAAGAAATCAATCAGCGCAAACACTCGCACGCGGTCAATCCGTTGAGTCTGGCGCGCGGTACATTTGTACCAGTGTCGCTGGATCCTTCTGCAAAAATCCCTGCGCCCCATGCAGGCGCATCAATTGTGCGGCCAATCCGCTGATCGGTGTGGCCGAGCCTTGTTCGCGGGAGAATTTCACTGCGGTATCGAGGTCCTTGAGCAGCGTGCGCACGTGCCATTTCACCGGTTCAAAACGGCTCTCGGCCATTTGCGGGGCGAGGATCTGCAACGGTTTCGAATCGGCAAAACCACCGGCCAGCGCTTCGGCAATCAGGCTCGCATCGACCCCGGCCTGTTCGGCCAGCGCCACTACTTCGGCGATCACCAGCGCATTACAGGCGACGATCATCTGGTTGCAAGCCTTGGTGACCTGCCCGGCGCCGATGCCACCCATGTGCGTGACGCGCTGACCAAGGTTGAGCAGCACCGGGCGCACCCGCTCCAGATCCGCCACCGCGCCGCCGACCATGATCGCCAGACTGCCGGCCTCGGCACCCACCACGCCGCCGGACACCGGTGAGTCGAGCCAGCTCATCCCGGTCTTGTCGGCCAACTCGGTGGCCATTTCGCGGGTAGCGGTCGGTTCGAGGCTGGAAAAGTCCACGAGCAACTGGCCGCTTTTCGCACCTTCAGCGACACCCCCGGCGCCAAACACCACCTCGCGCACCACCGCCGTGTCGGCCAGACAGAGCATCACCACGTCCGCGTGTTCGCACAGTTCAGCGGGGCTTGCCACCTGCCGGGCGCCGGCTTCGACCAGTGGCGCGCACTTGGCCGGGTTGCGATTCCACACGGTCAACGGGTAGCCGGCAGCCAGCAAACGGCGGCACATCGGCAGGCCCATCAGGCCGATTCCGGCAAAACCCAACGAAGGGAGCGTTGACATCATTTCGCCTCTTTTTGATTAAAGATCACTGAATAATGGCCGATTCATGAGCGATCAGGAAAGGATTCCCCCGTGCGACGATCAGGCCAAGCCCCTGACGCCCGGGCCAAATTCGCGCAATAAAAGACGCGAGATCTTATTCCGTGAGGCTCGTTGACACTGGTCAGCGGACCAACCAGTCCAGGTATATGGCGCACAATGACTTCTAAAAACAATCCCGCCACTGCGGTATCCGATCTGACCCTGAGCCCTGCCGCAAACAGCCCATCACCATCGAAGCCATTGCCTCCCTCGCGCCCGCTGGGCACTCAGCAATATCTGTACTACACCGAAACCAACACCGACCGCATCCTCGACAACCTCGATGGCCTGCGTGATCTGGTGTTCCCGCGTCCACCGCACCTGGAAGGCGACAACGAACAGCACAACGATCAGGAGTTTCCGTCGGTGTGCCTGATCGGCCTCGGTCGCTGCGGCTCGAACATCGCACTCGACGTCGCGGAGCTGGTGTACAACGCGCGCAAGTTCTACCTCAACGAATTCAACAACGAAGACCGCGCTGCTGACCGCCGTCTGGCCGACAAGGGCTACAGCCCGGCGCAGTGGATCAAAAACAACCTGCGGATCGGCACCAACAAGTCGAGCAAACCGGTGTTCCTCGTCGAACCGCTGGTGATGCTCGGCGACCTCGACAAGGACATCGCCGGGCGCATCCGCTTCTCGCGCAAGGGCGAGAAAAGCGGCTTCCTGCGCGATTACAGCAAAATGAAGATCATGGACTTGTCCGAAGTCCACGCCGGTGGCGCCGGTAACGCGCCGATCCTCGGCCAGTATCTGGCGAAGATCATCCTCAACAAGGACACCCAGCGCTTCTCCAGCCCTGACTGGAAAATGATCCACTCGTACCTGATCGACAGCTGCGGCATCAAGGCCAACCAGTCGCGCCTGTACTTCTCGATCTTCAGTGCCGGCGGCGGTACCGGTTCGGGCATGGCCTCGGAGTTCGGCCTGGCCCAGCAGCACTCGTACATGAACAAGACGTTCGACACCAAGCCGATGGACGAGCACGACGGCAAGAGCGGGCATTCGTTCGTGTTCGAGCCGATCTTCACCAGCGGCATCTGCGTGCTGCCGAACATTTCCGACCACCGCAGTGAAATGTCCGAGGCGCTGCACATCAACGCCGGCCGCCTGCTGTGCAAATACCTGTCGGAGGAATGGGATTTCTCCTACAACTTCGCCAATGAAGACAGCAGCGAAGCCAGCGTCATGGGCCGTATCCGCCCATGGAACGCGATGATGCTGATCTCCAACGACATCATGCGTTACGCCGAAGAGAGCGATGACGGCAACATCCAGAACATTGATGTCAATGCGATGGAAAAGCACGCCAACCAGTACATCTCGCAGCAGATCTTCAACATACTGACGGCGCAGGCGGTGACCACCGACTACGACCAGAACTACTTCCGCCGCGCCGGCATCGACATCGGCGAAACCATTCGCCTGGATGCCAACGACCTGTTCATGAGTCTGGCCGGCCCGGTGGCGATTGCCTACGCCGAATCGGTGGTGCCGGAAACCCCGCCGCCGAGCAGCGACAAGTTCAAGGTCTTCGACAAAGAGCCACAGCGTCTGAACATCGACGACCTGTTCTTCCGCTCGATCGACCTGCCGCACTTCAACAAGGTCACCCAGGCCATCGAAGGCATCAGCCTGCTGCCGATCGAATCCAAGCGCTATCGCGCCTCGCTCGAGCAGTACAAGAATTCCGGCTACGACGCCGCGGCGCTGCACGACCTGCACTTCTTCAAGAACTGCTCGTCGGTGGTGTCGATCGTCTCGTTGCCGAAGGACTACAAACTGTCGTACATGGACCTGAACCGGTTGAAGACCCACCTCAACAGCCTGTTCCCCAACACCACGCTCAAGCGTTATGCGCTGGTGATCGGCGCTTCGGCCAACCTGTCGCTGACCACCCTGATCGCCAAGAGCCCGTGCCTGTCGGACGACTTCCTGACGTTGATCGTGGCGTTCATCAAGCGCTGCTTCGCCAAGACCCCGTACCGTTTTGACGAGACTCTGGACAACTCGATCCTCGACTTCATCATTAATGAAGAGTTCGACGAAGACCGCATCGACGATCTGCTCAACGAGTTCGAGAACCCGGCGAAGATCCTCGACACCAACTGGTACGCGATCAAGCCGATGTACGAGAAGAAGTACCGCGAGCTGATCAACGACAAGGACAAGTTCGTCTCGATCAACGACATTCGCCTGTCGCGCGATTGCGTGAAGAAGTCGATCAAGTACCTGCGCGAGATCTACCGTCACCGGATCGGCAAGACCAAGGTTATTTCCTTGAATAACCATACCGGGAAGACTTACTCGGTCTGATCCAGATCCGAGTTGCCCCTATCGCGAGCAGGCTCACTCCTACAGTTGAAATGCGTTCCCCTGTAGGAGTGAGCCTGCTCGCGATGGGGCCCTCAAATTCCCTGAAAATCTCAGCCCTTCCAATATCCAGAAACAATTAAGCAGCCCTCCGGCTGCTCAATAAACTGTTCCCGTTACGTTTACGTCACCGTGAGGCCACCCACGCTTGTGGCCTTTCTCTACGGCAACGTGCCATCACGCTACTCGGCTACACACTTTTCGCTGATGGTCTCACGCACTACAAAGGTGCGCGAGCTCAGGCGACCGCCCTTTCCTGGATCAGAATCCACGGACTCACCACCACCGCCCACAGCGCTGGATCACGTTCGAAAATATCCAGCGCCCGCGTTTCAGACAGCTTGGCGACCTTGTCTTCGGCCAGCCAGGCGGCGACTTTCTCGCCATCATCCGAGGCCACGGCCTCGGCGGCGGCGATCAAATCCAGAGCCGGGTCGACCCACAATAGGGCACCCTTGGCGAAGAACGGCTCCAGCTCTTTCCAGGTAATAGATGCGGTTTCACCAAGCAGCTTGGCATAGAGGGTGCTAGGTTCTTGATTCATGGGACTGTCCGGAAAAGAAATCGACGCGAATGATAACGTCGGTGGTCCGGCAGAAAAACCCGGTTGCAAATGGCTTCACCGAACGAAAAGAGCAGGAACGCCAAGGAATGCTGGTGTTTGGGATATATGCCCACGAAAGCCCCGCCGCAATTCTGTCTTTTTCATTCAAAAATGCGACACCCCTAAGTTTTGCCCCTCGGCGCCTGCTTCCCAGGCCAACAACCGGCGCTCTACACTGTACCGGTACAGTTGCCGGGGGCATTTCCGGAGGGTATCGCAAAGATATCTGACCCGGTTCTGCTGCTGCGGCGCCAGAACTCAAAAAAATTACAACAGTAAGAGTGGAGCACTATGACTAAGGCTACTAAGCAGATTTCCAAACTGTTTGCCGCTATGGTTCTGGCCGGGGTTGCCAGCCATTCGTTCGCCGCTGACACCATCAAGATCGGTATCGCCGGCCCTAAAACCGGTCCTGTAGCCCAATACGGCGACATGCAGTTCAGTGGCGCGAAAATGGCCATCGAGCAGATCAACGCCAAGGGCGGCGTCGACGGCAAGAAACTCGAAGCCGTTGAATACGATGACGCGTGCGATCCGAAACAAGCGGTAGCGGTCGCGAACAAGGTCGTCAACGACGGCGTCAAGTTCGTGGTCGGTCACCTGTGCTCCAGCTCCACTCAGCCTGCTTCGGACATCTACGAAGACGAAGGCGTCGTGATGATCACCCCGGCTGCCACCAGCCCGGACATCACCGCCCGTGGTTACAAAATGGTCTTCCGCACCATCGGTCTGGACAGCGCCCAGGGCCCTGCCGCCGGTAACTACATCGCCGACCACGTGAAGCCGAAAATCGTTGCCGTCCTGCACGACAAGCAGCAATACGGTGAAGGCATCGCTACCGCAGTCAAGGCGACTCTGGAGAAGAAAGGCGTGAAAGTCGCCGTGTTCGAAGGCGTCAACGCCGGCGACAAGGACTTCTCCTCGATGATCGCCAAGCTCAAGCAAGCCAACGTCGACTTCGTCTACTACGGCGGCTACCACCCGGAGCTGGGTCTGATCCTGCGTCAATCCCAGGAAAAAGGCCTGAAAGCCAAGTTCATGGGTCCGGAAGGCGTGGGTAACGACTCCATTTCGCAGATCGCCAAAGACGCCTCCGAAGGCCTGCTGGTGACCCTGCCGAAATCCTTCGACCAGGATCCGGCCAACGTTGCCCTGGCTGATGCATTCAAGGCGAAGAAAGAAGACCCGAGCGGCCCGTTCGTGTTCCCTTCCTACTCGGCGGTTGAAGTGATTGCCGGCGGTATCACCGCAGCCAAATCCGAAGACCCTGCCAAAGTGGCCGAAGCTATCCACGCCGGCACCTTCAAGACCCCTACCGGCGACCTGAGCTTCGACGCCAAGGGCGACCTGAAGGACTTCAAATTTGTGGTTTACGAGTGGCACTTCGGCAAACCAAAAACTGAAGTTTCGCCTCAGTAAGGCGCGCCCTGACTGACTGCCAATAAAGCCCACGGCGTGCCGTGGGCTTTGTTTTACGAATGTATGGGCCGCGCTGGCGTGATCCGCCAGTCTCCCCACCTGAAAATCTCAAAACCGTCATCAGCGGTTCGCTGGCAAAACCCGGATTCGAAGTGGATAAAGATCCACGGGGCCGGGCGGGAAAATGACTCCACCAGTGAAATGCGTATCAGGTTTTTAGGAGCGTTGTAATGCCTGACATCTATCACTTCTTCCAACAGCTGGTTAATGGCCTGACCATTGGCAGCACGTATGCCCTGATCGCCATCGGCTATACGATGGTTTACGGCATCATTGGAATGATCAACTTCGCCCACGGCGAGGTGTACATGATCGGTTCCTACGTGGCGTTCATCGCCATCGCCGGGCTGGCCATGATGGGAATCGACAACGTCCCGCTGTTGATGACCGCCGCGTTCATCGCGAGCATCGTCGTCACCAGTTCCTACGGTTACAGCATCGAACGGATCGCCTACCGCCCCCTGCGCGGCAGCAACCGTCTGATTCCGCTGATTTCCGCGATCGGTATGTCGATCTTCCTGCAGAACACGGTTCTGCTCGCGCAAGACTCCAAGGACAAATCCATCCCCAACCTGATCCCCGGCAACTTCTCCATCGGGCCAGGTGGCGCACATGAAGTGCTGATTTCCTACATGCAAATCGTGGTGTTCGTGGTGACTCTGGTCGCCATGCTCGGCCTCACGCTGTTCATCTCCCGCTCTCGCCTGGGTCGCGCCTGCCGCGCCTGCGCCGAAGACATCAAGATGGCCAACCTGCTGGGCATCAACACCAACAACATCATCGCCCTGACCTTCGTCATCGGTGCCGCGCTGGCAGCCGTTGCCGCTGTGCTGCTGAGCATGCAGTACGGCGTGATCAACCCGAACGCCGGTTTCCTCGTCGGCCTCAAGGCCTTCACCGCTGCGGTACTCGGCGGGATCGGCAGCATCCCCGGCGCCATGCTCGGCGGGCTGGTGCTTGGGGTGGCGGAAGCCTTCGGCGCCGATATCTTCGGCGACCAGTACAAGGACGTCGTGGCTTTCGGCTTGTTGGTTCTGGTGCTGTTGTTCCGTCCGACCGGCATTCTGGGCCGTCCGGAGGTTGAGAAAGTATGACTAGGAATCTTAAACAGGCACTGTTCAGTGCCTTGCTGGTGTGGGCCGTGGCCTACCCGGTACTCGGTCTGAAACTGACCATCGTCGGCATCAACCTCGAAGTGCACGGCACCAGCCCGGCCATTCTGGCGACCATCGCCGTGTGCTCGGTGCTGATGTTCCTGCGCGTGCTGTTCAACCAGCAGATCAGCAAGGCGTGGAAATCCTCGCCGGGCCTGCCGTTGATCCCGGCCAAGGCCAGCAACTTCCTGACCCTGCCGACCACGCAACGCTACATCATCATTGCGCTGATCCTCGGTGCACTGGTGTGGCCGTTCTTCGGCTCCCGTGGAGCGGTGGACATCGCCACGCTGATCCTGATCTACGTGATGCTCGGCCTTGGCCTGAACATCGTCGTCGGTCTGGCCGGTCTGCTTGACCTGGGTTACGTCGGCTTCTACGCCGTCGGCGCCTACAGCTACGCGCTGCTGTCGCACTACTACGGCCTGAGCTTCTGGATCTGCCTGCCGATTGCCGGCCTGATGGCGGCGACGTTCGGCTTCCTGCTGGGCTTCCCGGTGTTGCGTCTGCGCGGTGACTATCTGGCGATCGTGACCCTCGGTTTCGGCGAAATCATTCGTCTGTTCCTGCGTAACCTGACCGACATCACTGGTGGCCCGAACGGCATCAGCAACATCGAGAAACCGACGTTCTTCGGCCTGACCTTCGAACGTAAAGCGGCGGAAGGCATGCAAACCTTCCACGAATATTTCGGCCTCGAATACAACTCGATCAACAAGGTGATCTTCCTCTACCTGGTTGCCCTGTTGCTGGCGCTGGCAGCGCTGTTCATCATCAACCGCCTGCTGCGCATGCCGATCGGCCGTGCGTGGGAAGCGCTGCGTGAAGATGAAATCGCCTGCCGTGCACTGGGTCTGAATCCGACGATCATCAAGCTGTCGGCGTTCACCCTGGGGGCGAGCTTCGCCGGTTTCGCCGGTAGCTTCTTCGCTGCCCGTCAGGGTCTGGTGACGCCGGAATCGTTCACCTTCATCGAGTCGGCGATCATTCTCGCCATCGTCGTGCTGGGTGGCATGGGCTCGCAACTGGGCGTGATTCTCGCGGCCGTGGTGATGATCCTGTTGCCGGAAATGATGCGTGAGTTCAGCGAATACCGGATGTTGATGTTCGGTGCGCTGATGGTGTTGATGATGATCTGGCGTCCACAAGGTCTGCTGCCGATGCAACGCCCACACATGGAGTTGCGAAAATGAGCCGCGAGATCCTGAAGGTTGAAAATCTGAGCATGCGCTTCGGCGGCTTGCTGGCGGTCAATGGCGTGGCCCTGACCGTCAAGGAAAAACAAGTGGTGGCGCTGATCGGGCCGAACGGCGCGGGCAAGACCACCGTGTTCAACTGCCTGACCGGTTTCTACCAGCCCTCGGGCGGCAGCATCCTGCTGGACGGCGAGCCGATCCAGGGCCTGCCGGGGCACAAGATTGCCCTCAAGGGCGTGGTGCGCACCTTCCAGAACGTGCGGTTGTTCAAGGACATGACGGCGGTCGAGAACCTGTTGATCGCCCAGCACCGTCACCTGAACACCAACTTCCTGTCCGGCCTGTTCAAGACCCCGGCGTTCCGCAAGAGCGAACGCGAGGCCATGGAATATGCCGAGTACTGGCTGGAAAAGGTCAACCTGAAAGAGTTCGCCAACCGTACCGCCGGGACCCTGGCCTACGGTCAGCAACGGCGTCTGGAAATCGCCCGCTGCATGATGACCCGTCCGCGGATCCTCATGCTCGACGAACCGGCCGCCGGTCTGAACCCGAAGGAAACCGAAGACCTCAAGGCGCTGATCAGCGTGCTGCGTGAAGAGCACAACGTCACCGTGCTGCTGATCGAACACGACATGAAACTGGTCATGAGCATTTCCGACCACATCGTCGTGATCAACCAGGGCACACCTCTGGCTGACGGTACGCCGGAACAGATCCGCGACAATCCTGAAGTGATCAAAGCCTACCTGGGGGAAGCGTAAATGCTGCAGTTCGAAAACGTTTCCACCTTCTACGGCAAGATCCAGGCCCTGCACAGCGTCAACGTCGAAGTCCGCCAGGGCGAGATCGTGACCCTGATCGGTGCCAACGGTGCCGGCAAGTCCACGCTGCTGATGACGCTCTGCGGTTCGCCGCAGGCGCACAGCGGCAGCATCCGCTACATGGGTGAGGAACTGGTCGGCCAGGACTCGTCGCAGATCATGCGCAAGAGCATCGCCGTGGTGCCGGAAGGTCGTCGGGTGTTCGCCCGTCTGACCGTCGAAGAGAACCTGTCGATGGGCGGCTTCTTCACCGACAAGGGCGACTATCAGGAGCAGATGGACAAGGTCCTCGGCCTGTTCCCGCGCCTGAAAGAACGCTTCAACCAGCGCGGCGGCACCATGTCCGGCGGCGAACAGCAGATGCTCGCCATCGGCCGTGCGCTGATGAGCAAGCCGAAACTGTTGCTGCTCGACGAGCCGTCGCTGGGCCTGGCACCGATCATCATCCAGCAGATCTTCGACATCATCGAACAGCTGCGCAAGGACGGTGTAACGGTGTTCCTGGTCGAACAGAACGCCAACCAGGCGCTGAAAATCGCCGACCGTGCGTACGTTCTGGAGAACGGCCGCGTGGTGATGCAAGGCACCGGTGAAGCCCTGCTGACCGACCCGAAAGTGCGCGAGGCGTACCTCGGAGGTTGAGGCTTTTCACTGAACAGAAAAACGGCCTTCGGGCCGTTTTTTTGTGCCTGGCAGATAGATTGAATCCAACACAGATCCCCTGTGGGAGCGGGCTTGCTCGCGAAAGCGCTGTGTCATCCGACATCAATGGTGTCTGACACTACGCCTTCGCGAGCAAGCCCGCTCCCACAGTGGATTGCAGTGTTCGAAAATCTTTTCGAAAAAACTTTGCACTGCGCTGTAACGCATCGCCATGAGCGTTCTCTAGTGGGGTAAGCAAGCGAGCTTCGCTTGTAAAACCCAAGCTCAAATCTGGAGAAACATCATGACTGCTACCACTCGCTCCCTGTCCGCCGCTGCCCTGGTTCTGGCTCTTGGTTCCGCCCTGAGCATGACTGCCGTTTCCAGCGCCAATGCCGCCGACAACAGCAACATGGAAAAATGCTTCGGCGTGGCCATGAAGGGTCACAACGATTGCGCCGCGGGCGCGGGCACTACCTGTGCCGGCACAGCGAAGATGGACTACCAGGCCAACTCGTGGAAGTTCGTGCCGAAAGGCACCTGCACCACTACCGAGAGCAAGACCTCGCCGACCGGTTTCGGTCAGATGGAAGCCTTCAAAGCCAAGTCCTGATCCATTGCCTGCCCGAGTGACGCCCATGTTCACCACCAACGAAACTGTCCCACCGCGCACTCGGGCAGCCCTCTGCGGGCTCCCGCCCCGCGCGGGGCTGGGGCTCAAGACCGGGCACTTGCGTGAAGTGCTCGGCACCCTACCGGACATAGGTTTCTTCGAAGTCCACGCCGAAAACTACATGGTCGACGGCGGTCCGTTTCATCATTTTCTCGGGTTGATCCGCGAGCAGTATCCGCTGTCGCTGCACGGTGTCGGGCTGTCCATCGGGGCCGAAGGGCCATTGGACATTCAGCACCTGCAACGCCTGCAAACACTGATCGAGCGTTATCAACCGCAAGCCTTTTCCGAACACCTGGCCTGGTCGAGCCACGGCCCGGTGTTCCTCAATGACCTGCTGCCGCTGGCGTATGACACGCCGACGCTGAACCGCGTCTGCGAACACATCGATCAAG
The DNA here is from genome assembly GCF_004526365.1 of Pseudomonas sp. S150. NCBI lineage: Bacteria > Pseudomonadati > Pseudomonadota > Gammaproteobacteria > Pseudomonadales > Pseudomonadaceae > Pseudomonas > Pseudomonas sp. S150. The sequence continues at coordinate 1,956,293 of NZ_CP038207.1, read as the reverse complement.
TGCAGAACAGCCTCAAGCGGCCGATGCTGCTGGAGAATCCAGCGACCTATCTCGGCTTCGAGCGCTCGACCATCGACGAGCCGGCGTTCATCACCGAGGTGATCCGCCGCAGCGGCTGCGGTCTGCTACTCGACGTCAACAACGTCTACGTCTCGTGCATCAATCATCAACGCGATCCACTGGCGTACCTTGACGCACTGCCCTTGCACGCGGTTGGCGAGATTCATCTGGCCGGGTTCGCCGAAGATGCCGACAGCCTCGGCGACCGTTTGCTGATCGACGATCACGGCGCGCCGATTGATGACGCGGTCTGGGCGTTGTACCGACAGGCGCTCGAACGAGTCGGCCCGGTGGCAACCTTGATCGAACGGGACAACCAGGTTCCGGCGTTCAATGTGCTGCTGGCCGAGGCGCAGCAGGCCGAAGCGTTGTTGCTGCACGCTGGGAGTCGGCCATGAGCACGCAAGCCGACTTCAGCGCCGCCCTGCTCGACACTCGCCTGCCCTGCCCCGCTGGCCTGTGCAGCGCCAACGGTGCTGATCCTGCCAGCCGATTCCTGGTGTATCGCAATAACGTGCAAGGTTCGTTGATCAACGCGCTGGCCGACAGTTATCCGGTGGTGCAGCAATTGGTCGGCGAGGAATTCTTCCGTGGCATGGCCGGCATATTCATCCAGCAGCAGCCGCCGCACAGTCCGTTGATGAGCCGTTACGGCGACGGTCTGGCGGACTTCATTGACGCATTCGAAGCGGCGGCCGAGGTGCCGTATCTGGCCGATGTCGCACGGCTCGAACGCTTGCGCACCCGCGCTTATCACGCCGCCGATGCCGCGACGGTCAGTGCGCAACAGATCAGCGCTGCACTGGCCGATCCGCAAACACTCGCCGAACTGGACATCACCCTGCATCCCTCGCTGCACCTGCTCGATTCGGCTTACGCGGTGGTTTCGATCTGGGCGGCGCATCAAGGAGAAGCGACGCTGGCAGGCATCGACATCCATCAAGGGCAACACGCACTGGTGCTGCGCAACGCTCTGGAGGTCGAGGTGTTTGCCCTCGATCACGGCGCCAGCGTATTCATCCGCCATCTGCTCCATCACCGACCGCTGCTGCAAGCCGCGCAAGACAGTCCACCTTTCGATCTGCCGCAGACGCTCGCCCTGCTGATCGGCCACAACGCCATCACCGACCTGAACACCAAGGTATCGCCATGAACAACCTCATCATTCGCGCCATCGGATTAATGGAAAAAATCCCCCACAACCTGATCGCCTTCATCGCGCGATTCTCGATTGCCGCGGTGTTCTGGAAGTCCGGGCAGACCAAGGTCGAGGGGCTGGCCATCGACTTGATCGACGGCACCGTTCAACTCGGCTGGCCACGCTTGGCGGACTCGACGATTCCGTTGTTCCAGAGCGAATACCACGTGCCGCTGCTGGCACCGGAAGTCGCTGCACACATGGCGGCGTTTGCCGAACACTTCTTTCCGGTGCTGATATTGATCGGCTTCGCCACGAGGTTTTCGGCGCTGGCGCTACTGGGCATGACGCTGGTCATCGAGGTGTTCGTCTATCCCGATGCCTACCCGACCCATGGCACCTGGGCGGCGGTGCTGCTGTACCTGATGGCGACCGGGCCGGGGAAATTGTCGATTGATCATCTGATCGCACGACGTTTTGTCAGTTGACCACAAACTGTAGGAGTGAGCCTGCTCGCGATAGCGGTAATCCAGCCAACATTTCTGTTGAATTTGCTTACGCAATCGCGAGCAGGCTCACTCCTACAGGAAATGAGTTAGCGCTGAAGGCGATCCAACGCCTCGCCGCTGCGTTTGAACCAGCCAATCAGATAATCCGCCAGCACTTGCGTGCGCTTGGGCAAACCGCCCTGGTACGGGTGCACCAGATACATCGGCATCCGCCGCGTCTGAAAATCGCGCAGCAGCCAGCGCAACCGGCCATCAGCCAACTCCGTTTGCAGCAGGTACGACGGCAATCGTGCGATACCGGCGCCGGCCAGTGCGGCTTTCTTCAGCAGGTTGTAATGGTTGCTGGCGAACGGCCCCGACACCCGCACCCGCAGCAATTCGTGCTGTTGGTGATACAGCCATTCCTCGCGACCACTGTAGTGGCTGTTGAGCAGGCAGCGGTGTTCGGCCAGCTCCTGCGGGGTCAGCGGTTCGCCGAACTGCTCTAGATACGCCGGGCTGGCGCAGGTCATTTCCTGCCACGCCAGCAATGGTTTGGCCACCAGCCGTTCGTCATTGGCCACCTCGGTGCGAATCGCCAGATCGAAGCCATCCCGGGACAGGTCGCGATAGTGGTTGTTCAGCTCCAGCTCGATCAGCACCTCGGGGTATTGCTGCGAGAACTCCAGCAGCAGGCCATCGAAAAACGTTTCCCCCAGCGACACCGGCACCGTCATCCGCACCGGGCCGGCCATGTCGTCTTTCAAACGCGCCAGCGCCTGCCGCGCGCGCTCCACCTGGACGACCAGCGCTTGCGCCTGCGGCAGCAAAGCGGCGCCGGCGGCAGTCAGGCTCAGACGGCGCGTCGTGCGTTGCAGCAACACCACGGAAAACTGTGCTTCCAGCTGACTGATGCGTTTGGACAACTGGCCCTTGCTGCACCCCAGTTGCTGCGCCGCCAGGGTAAAACTGCCAGCCTCGATCAACACCGCAAACGCCGCCAGATCATCCATTTCACTCATGGATTGTTTCCATTTGAAAACCAAAGGTTGCCTATTAGTGCGCTTATCCGCAGAAAAAACCACTCTAGACTGAAACCTCGTTCAACCCATTGAGGAACAGTCCCATGAAGATTCTGTTGATCGGTGCCGCCGGCACCATCGGTTCGGCCGTGGATAAAGAGCTGAGCCAGCGTCACGAAGTGATTCGCATCGGTCGCAGCAGCGGCGACTTCCAGGTCGACATCAGCGACAGCGCATCGATTCGCAAGCTGTTCGAGCAGACCGGCAAGTTCGACGCGCTGATCTGTGCCGCCGGTAACGTGACCTTCGCCCCACTCGGCGAGATGAACGCTGACAGCTTCGCCCTGGGCCTGAAAGACAAGCTGATGGGCCAGGTCAACCTGCTGCTGATCGGCCGCGAATACGCCAACGACGGTGCCTCGTTCACCTTCACCACCGGCGTGCTCAGCCACGACCCGATCCGTACCGGCGCCTCGGCGGCACTGGTCAACGGCGCTCTGGACAGCTTCGTCAAAGCCGCCGCCATCGAGTTGCCGCGAGGCCTGCGCGTCAACTCGATCAGCCCGACCGTGCTGCTGGAAGCGATGGGCAGCTACGCCCCGTACTTCCGTGGCTACAAGCCGGTTCCGGCAGCCGATGTGGCATTGGCCTACGCGAAAAGTGTCGAAGGCCTGCAAACCGGTCAGACCTTTCACGTGGGCTAAACCCTTGTGATCAACGGTCAGCCTGCGTAACGTGGCGGCACTTGTCTGGAGAGCCGAAGATGCGTGTTGCCCGTTCGTTGATCGTTGTTGCCCTGCTGCCGTTGTTCGCCGCCTGCCAATTGCTCGATGGCCCGCGTGAAAGCGCGTCCCACGTCGGGCAGACCCGGATGCAGGGGCAGTTGACCGCAGCCGAGGGCAAACTGGTGTTCCAGCCGTGTGGCGAACAGCGTCAGTACGTGGTCAACGACATCGGCGGCACCAGCGTGCTGCAAGAGGCTGCGACCCTCGCCGATCAGCAGGGCAAGCTGTTTGCCGATGTGCGCGGGAGGATCGCCGGCGACCGCCTCGACCTCGGCCAGTTGTATCGCGTCGAGCGCTCCGGCACCGCGTGCGATGACCCGAACTTCAAACTGTTGATCCTGCGTGCCGCCGGCCACGGGCCCGAGTGGAACGTCAAAGTCAGCGGCAAGGGCATGGTCATCGGCCGCGAAGGCCAGCCGGCGCTGGCGGTGCCTTATGTCGAGGAGCAACTGGGCGACGGCCGCTTCAACCTGAGCAGCGAAGCCAACAACCAGCGCATCGAGTTGTGGGTCGCGCCGCAGCGCTGCGTCGACAGCAGCACCGGCAGCGTGCAGCACATGAGCGCCGAGCTGCGCATCGACGGCAAGGTCGAACGTGGTTGCGGGTATTTCGGCGGATCGCGCAACGACTGAGCGTTTTAGCCTCACCGGATCCGGCCTTTGCGGCTTATAATCGCGGCCTTCAAACGCCCTGGCGCAGTTGTGCGCCCCGCGAATCCGGATCCTCGCCATGTTACGAATCACCGAACTCAAGCTGCCAATCGACCATCCCGAAGAAGACCTGCGTGCCGCCATCGTGCAGCGCCTGGGCATCGCCAGCGATGACTTGCTCGATTTCACCTTGTTCAAGCGCAGCTACGACGCGCGAAAAAAGTCCTCCGAACTGTGCTTCATCTACACCATCGACCTCACCGTACGCGACGAGGCCAAGGTGCTGGGCAAGTTCGCCGACGACCGTAACGTCAACGTGGCGCCGGATGTCAGCTACAAATTCGTCGGTCAGGCGCCGAGCGACCTGAGCCAGCGCCCGATCGTGGTCGGTTTCGGCCCGTGCGGGATTTTCGCCGGCCTGCTGCTGGCGCAGATGGGCTTCAAGCCGATCATCCTCGAGCGCGGCACCGAAGTTCGTCAGCGCACCAAGGACACCTGGGGCCTGTGGCGTAAAAGCGTGCTCAACCCCGAGTCCAACGTGCAGTTCGGCGAAGGCGGCGCGGGCACGTTCTCCGACGGCAAGCTGTACAGCCAGATCAAGGATCCGAAGTTCCTCGGTCGCAAAGTCCTGCACGAATTCGTCAAGGCCGGTGCGCCGGAAGAAATCCTCTACGTTAGCAAACCGCACATCGGTACGTTCCGGCTGACCGGCATGGTCGAGACCATGCGTGAAGAGATCCGCGCCCTGGGCGGCGAAGTACGCTTCCAGGAGCGCGTCACCGACGTGCTGATCGAAGAAGGCCAACTGGTCGGCGTCGAACTGGCGAGCGGCGAAACCCTGCATTCGAAACACGTGGTTCTGGCCCTCGGCCACAGTGCCCGCGACACCTTCCGCATGCTCCACAGCCGTGGCGTGTTCATGGAAGCCAAGCCGTTCTCGGTGGGTTTCCGCATCGAGCACCCGCAATCGCTGATCGACCGTGCGCGGCTGGGCAAGTACGCCGGCCACCCGAAGCTGGGCGCCGCCGACTACAAACTGGTGCACCACGCCAAGAACGGCCGTTCGGTCTACAGCTTCTGCATGTGCCCGGGCGGCACCGTGGTGGCGGCGACTTCCGAGCCGAATCGCGTGGTCACCAACGGCATGAGCCAGTACTCGCGTAACGAGCGCAACGCCAACTCCGGGATCGTCGTCGGCATCACCCCGGAAGTCGATTACCCGGGCGGCCCGCTGGCCGGTATCGAGTTGCAGGAGCGTCTGGAATCCCACGCGTTCATCCTCGGCGGCAGCGATTACAAAGCCCCGGCGCAACTGGTCGGCGACTTCATCAACGGCATCCCGTCGACCGAACTGGGCGAAGTCGAGCCATCGTACAAACCGGGCGTGGCCCTGGGCGACCTGGCCCTGGCGCTGCCGGACTTTGCCATCGAAGCGATTCGTGAAGCATTGCCGGCGTTCGAAAAGCAGATTCGCGGCTACTCGCTGCACGATGCGGTGTTGACCGGGATCGAAACCCGCACCTCGTCGCCGCTGCGCATCACGCGTAACGAGTCGCTGCAGAGCATGAACGTCAAAGGTCTGTTCCCGGCGGGTGAAGGTGCGGGTTATGCCGGTGGGATTCTGTCGGCGGGTGTGGACGGGATTCGGATTGCCGAGGCCGTGGCGCGCGACATTCTCGGTCTGGAAGCCTGATACATCTGTCTTGAAGTAACACCAACCTCCTGTGGGAGCGGGCTTGCTCGCGAAGGCGCTGTGTCAGTCGACGACAATGTTGACTGACACAGCGCCTTCGCGAGCAAGCCCGCTCCCACATTGGTTTCCGAGTCTGGCTTTAGATATTTGCGCGCAGCACTGTGGTTGGCAGCGCCTCACCCCGTTCGGCACTCGCCGCCACCGCCGCAATCAATCCCTCCAGCTCATAGCCCTGCGCCTTCAGCCAGGCCTGATCGTAATAGGTGTCGGCATAGCGCTCGCCGCCATCGCACAGAATCGCCACGATCGACCCCGACTCCCCCGCCGCTTTCATCTGCTGCGCCGCCATCAGCGCGCCGATCAGATTGGTGCCGCTCGACCCGCCGACATGCCGTCCCAGACGCTGCGCCAGATAATGCATGGCCGCCAGCGAGACAAGGCGTCCGGCACCTTGACCATCGCATCGATAACCTTGGGCAGGAACGACGCTTCCACCCGAGGCCGGCCAATGCCTTCGATCCGCGAACCGCAGTCCAGACGCAGGCTCGCGTCTCCGGTCTGGTAGTAATCGAAGAACACCGAGCGCTCGGCGTCGGCGCACAACACGCGGGTGCAATGCTGGCGATAACGCACGTAACGACCCAGGGTCGCGGTGGTGCCGCCAGTGCCGGGGCTGGAAATCAGCCAGCTCGGTTCCGGGTGCTTCTCGAAACGCATCTGCTGGAAAATCGACTCGGCGATGTTGTTGTTCGCCCCGCCAGTCGGTGGCCCGCTCGGCGTAGGTGAACTGGTCGATGAAGTGGCCGCCATGCTCGCGGGCCAGACGTTCGGATTCGGCGTAAATCTGCGTCGGATCTTTCACCAGATGGCTCTGGCCACCGTAGAAAGCGATCTGCGCGATCTTCTCTTTCGAGGTGGTTGCCGGCATCACCGCAATGAATGGCAACCCGAGCATGCGCGCGAAATACGCCTCGGAAATCGCCGTCGAACCGCTGGACGCCTCGATCACCGGCGCGCCGGGTTTGAGCCACCCGTTACACAACGCATACAGGAACAACGACCGCGCCAGACGATGTTTGAGGCTGCCGGTGGGATGGCTGGATTCGTCCTTGAAGTACAGCTCAATTCCCGCAAAACCTGCCAGCGGCAAGGGGATCAGATGGGTGTCGGCGCTGCGCTGGAAGTCCGCTTCGATGATGCGGATGGCTTCGCGGGCCCACTGGCGGTTGTCACTCATGGTCATGCTCTCGTTGAGTCGGGCAGGAGTAGCCTTGTCACAGGCTCAGTCCCCCAGCATAGGAAAAAACCGGCAAGGCTCACAGATACAGCTGAGGCTCAATTCATCCACCAACTGCCAGGTTCTGGGCAAATGGGTATCAGGCTTTTGCTGTAATTGCGCAGAACCTATCCCCCCGTTCTTTGAACTGAAGCGGCCTGCTCGCCCCCCTGCCTGACAAATAGCGAACAATCCGCACTTAATCAAAGATCCGTCCTACAGCCAGCATTTGTCCGCTTCGTTAACGTCGCACAGCCCTTTAGAAGGGTTGTCGATGGATGAACGAAAGGACGCTCAGTGGCTCGCAACAAGGACATTCCCCGGGTCCCCAACCCGCCGGCGGGCGACGGGCATCACGTCACCTGGCGCTACATGACGGCCACTGAACTGGCCGAGCGCGAAGCCCGACAAAACGCTTACGACGCCATGCTGGCGCGGCAGGAGGCTTTCGAGCGCAGTCGAGAGGTTGCGGCGAAAAAGCCTGATCCCGTACGCGCCGGGTGCGTGTTCGCCAAGTCCTGCAAGTTGCCGGACGCGATCATCGATTACTCGAATCCTTCGGGGATGGTGCCGACCGACAGCCTGAAAGATTACGGAGATCTGGTCCTGCTCGGCGGCCGTGAAGCCGATGACAGCGGCGGCGTTCCACTCAAGAAAATCAGCGGCACTGCCATCCCGGCAGGCCTGGGCACCTTCGCCCTTGCGGGTGAGGCGTTCAAGGCATTGCCCGCCATCGCTTCCGCCGCCGTTGTGACCCCTTTGGTCGGGCTGGTGGCGTTGCTCATGCCATCGAACCTGGGCGACAGCGCCCTCTACACCGAAGACCAGTTGCTCGCCCTCAGACAGGCTCGAACCCGCGTGCGCCTACATGTCGAACAACAGGCCGACGGCAGCCTCAAGGGTTATGGTTTCTACACCGGCAAGAATCGCGACTGGGAAATGGTCGATGTCGCGCAGTTCACCGCACGTGATAACCGCTTTGTCGCAGACCTCGGCGAAGGCATCGAACTGATCTGGACGCCCGCCGTGGACGGCTCCGACATCCTCGGCATCCCCGCGCTGGAGGCCGCTCCGCAGGCACCGCATATCTGGGTGTACCCACCAACGAAAGCGGCGGACGGGATTCTGGTGAATCCGGTTTATCCGCCGGAGTATCGGGATTTCATTCTGGTGTTTCCGGCGGATTCGGGGGTTCGGCCTCTATACATCGTGGTCAACACCTCGCGCAAAGGCTTACCACCAGCAGGACACAGCTATCATAAACCTCCGAAAGCAGAGGAAATTACCGCGTTTCCCGGCCTGAAAAAGGCACAGAAAATGAATCCCGTACAAGGAGGTGGCGGACTTCGGGAGCGATGGAAGGATGCAAAAGGCAGGAGAATTTATGAGTGGGACTCGATGCACGGCGAGTTGGAAGTTTACCGTGCAAGTGACGGAACTCACCTAGGCGCTTTTGACCCTTTTACAGGAGAGCGACGAGAAGACCCGAAAGATGAAAGAAGCATCAGAAAAAAATACTTGTGAGGGTGATGATGGGATTAAAACTAAGGCTGGAGTGGTACGACAAGCAAACCCATCTATGCGAGGGCGAAGAATATTCCGAGGATTTAGGCGACGATGAAACCGTTTTGAATGCCTTGGGTATACCGGTGGAAAACAACATTAATAATGGCGGCTTCAACGTACTCGAAAGTTGGAAACCTGTCCTTCAACCTTACTTTCAAAATAATATTTCCCTAACGACTTACGACTATCAAATTTCGTTCGACTACAGCGACGTCTGGTAAGCGGCACCTCAGATCATAAAAAACCCCGACCAGTCACCTGATCGGGGTTTTTCTTTACCGCTCGTTGTCGCTTAGTGCGAAACGCGGCTGGTGCCACCGACGGTGGAGATGCGTACGCGCTCACCAACACGGAACACTTCGTTTTCCTGAACCTGTTGCACGTAGGCGCGCATGCTGCCGTCGTCTTCGCGCACGGTGATTTCCACGCCCTGGGTGCGGGTCAGGCCTTCTTCAGTCGCGGAACCGATCAGACCACCGGCCACAGCACCGATGACCGCCGCGACGATGCTGCCTTTGCCGCCACCGATGGCGCTGCCGCCGACACCGCCGACCACTGCGCCTGCAGCGCCGCCGATCGGGGTCTTGGTGCCTTCGATTTTCACCGGACGCAGGGATTCGATGGTGCCCATGCGAATCGTCTGCACACGACGCGCTTCGTCACGGGAGTAGGAGTCACCGGTCAGGCTCGACTGGCAGCCGGTCAGCAACATCGCCATCGTGGAAAAGGAAGCAACCAGCAGAACAGACTTACGCATAGCATCAACTCCAAAAGAACATGTGTTCATTAAACCCCGCTGCTTGACGCCTGTCACGACGCAGCCCGGATAAACTTGATTTTATTCAGGCCCGGTACAGGCACCTGCAAACTCACCCAACAGTAGCGCCAAATCGCTCAATCCGCCCTGCCGACCCAAGGATTTTCATGGATTACCTGATCATTTTCGTCACCACCGTCGCCGGTCTGTACTTCCATTGGTGGCTGTACGTGCGGATCAAACGCTGGATGGATCGTGATCTGGCCCTGTCGCTGGCGGGCAAGGATGAAGACAAACGCGCCTTCATGCTGGAACGACTGGCCGATGCCAGCGTGCAGAAGATCAAGCGTCGGGACCTGCCGAAGTGGCTTGAGGCCGCTGCGGCAGGCTATCCCGCTCGGTAGACTGCTCAGGGCGCCAGACGTTCAAGAATCCAGTTGGCGCCCTGCTGACGGTAGTTCAGGCGATCGTGCAGACGACTTGGACGGCCCTGCCAGAACTCGATGCGCTCAGGCAGCAGGCGGTAACCGCCCCAATGTTCCGGGCAGTCGGGCTGAGTATCGCTGAAGCGCTGTTCGGTGGCCTTGAGCAGATCCTCCAGCTCGCCGCGCCCGTTGATCACCCGACTCTGCGGTGAGGCCCAGGCGCCGAGCCGGCTGCCCAGCGGTCGCACCTGATAATACGCGTCGGACTCTTGCGGCGTGACCTTGACCACCCGCCCTTCGATGCGCACCTGGCGTTCCAGGGTTGGCCAGAAAAACGTCATGGCCGCGAAAGGATTCGCCGCCAGATGCTGGCCCTTGGCGCTGTCGTAGTTGGTGAAAAAGGTAAAGCCCTGCGCGTCCAGGCCCTTGAGCAGCAGAATGCGGCAATGCGGTCGACCGTCCGCATCGACCGTGGCCAGGGTCATGGCGTTGGCCTCCACCGGTGCCTGTTCGGTTTTTACCGCGTCGGCAAACCATTGGTGGAACAGCGCAAACGGTTCGCCCGGGGCTTGCGCCTCGGTCAGTCCGTCCCGGGTGTAATCACGACGCATATCTGCCAGAGCCTGGGTCATGGCGCATTCCTTTTCGTTAGCGGATCACTGCTTGGAAGTATCGCTTGCAGCAACTTTCTTGTCAGTCGCTGCGGCTTTGGCCGGGGCGGTTTTCTTGGCAGGGGTTTTTGCCGGTGCCTTGGTCGCCGCTTTTTTCGCCGGCGCCTTGGCGGCGGCTTTCTTCGCTGGAGCCTTTTTGGTTGCAGGTACGGCGGCCTTCGAAGCAGCCGGCGCCGGAGTTACCGGTTTGGCTGCAGGCTTGACGTCCTGTGCGGCAAGCATCGTGGTCGGTGCCGGCGCCGGCATGTTGTACTTGCTCAGCAGCGCAACCATGGTGTTTTGCGGGGTCACCAGCAGTTCGACGCGACGGTTCAGGGCACGGCCTTCGGCGCTGTCGTTGGCCGCACGCGGGGCATCGCCACCCATGCCACGCAGCATCAGGCGATCGCGCTGCAAGCCGCTCAAGCGGAAGATCGCCGCTACGGACTGGGCGCGCTCCTGGCTGAGTTTGACGTTGGCCGGCGCGGCACCGGTGTTGTCGCTGTGACCAAGCACCAGGACTGCGGTTTTCGGGTCAGCTTCGAGGATTTTCGCGACATTGGTGAACGGGCTGAGGGTCACCGGCAGCAGCATCGCTGGACGCTTCGGGTTGAACGAGCCTTCAACCGGCGCGATCACCACCAGCACGTTGTCACGGCGCTCAAGTTGCAGATTGCTGTCCTTGATCGCTGCACGCAGACGTGGCTCGTAGTCATCCAGCCAGGCCTGGGTGACTTTCGGGTCAGGCATCGGCACCACTTTGGCAGTCGATTGATCCTTGCCGCCGAACGGCCACCACCACTTCGTGCCGGTGTCGGCATCGGACTTGGCCACTACCGCCGGTTTGGCTTCTGGTTTGACTTCGGGTTTCACCTCGGCTTTGGCCGCCGCATCATCGGAACCGCCGAACGGCCAGTACCAGTGGCTGCTGCTTTCAGTCTTGGCCACAGGTGCGGTCGCGGCAGGTTTGAGCGGCGCCGGGGCTACGGCAGGAGCCGGGGCTGGGGCCGGCTCTTTGGCCGCCACTTTGTCGGAGGATCCGAACGGCCACCAGCTACCGCCGTCCGCATCGTTTTTAGGAGTCTGTGCACAACCGGTGATCGCAACACACAGGGCCAGGGCGAGAGTTTTTTTGGATGACATTGAAAATCCACAAAGTGAAGTAATGAAAAATCAGAGCTCTTTTGCCCGGATAAACTGACGCTTTGAATCGAAAAACCGGATCTGGTTCCAACCCTGGAACCTCATGTAAAGCTTTACAGACAAGTGGCAAGTACCCGCGCCAGTTGCTGCGCGCGCGGATCCATCAAGACGTACGGCCCAAGGGTATTTGTCACAAAACCGAACGCGACATCGTGCTCAGGATCAGCAAAACCCACTGAACCGCCCGCCCCCGGATGACCAAACGCCCGCGGGCCGAGGCCGTAGGTGGCGTTCGCCATGTCGGGTTGATCGAGCATGCAGCCCAGACCGAAGCGGGTGCGGGTCAGCAGGGTCTTGTCCTCGCCGTAGCTGTGTTCGCGGGTCAGCTCTTCGAGCATTTCGCTTTCAAGCAGGCTGCCGTCGAGCAAACCGGCGTAGAAACCGGCCAGGCTGCGCGCGTTGCCATGACCATTGGCGGCCGGCTGCTGCATGCGGCGCCATTCCGGTTTGTTGGTGCTGGTGAGCACCGACGGCGGATTGGTGAAGGCGCGAGTGGTCATGGCGGTCGGTTCGCGCATGGTCACTTGCAACAGGCGCTGGGCCGCGGCATCGCCGACGTTGCCCTTGCCCCGAGCGATGTGCGCCACGCGGTAGAACTCTTCGTCAGCCAGACCGACGTGGAAATCCAGCCCCAGCGGCTTGGCGACGCGGGCGACGATCGACTCGCCCGGCCCGCGACCGTCAGCGCGACGCAGCAACTCCCCGACCAGCCAGCCATAGGTGATGGCGGCATAGCCGTGGCCGGTGCCCGGCGTCCACCACGGCGCTTCGGCCGCAAGGGCGTCGACCATGGTCTGCCATTCGTAGAGGGCGGCGGGCGCCAGCAACTCGCGCAGGGCCGGCAGACCGGCCTGATGGCAAAGCAATTGGCGCAGGGTGACGGATTCTTTACCGGCGGCAGCGAATTCCGGCCAGTAGCGGGCAACCGGTGCATCCAGTTGCAGTTTGCCTTCGGCCACCAATTGCAATGCGGTGACCGCGGTAAAGGTCTTGGTGCAGGAAAACAGGTTGGCGATGGTGTCGCTGTGCCAGGCCTCGGTTCCGTCCTTGTCGGCAGTACCGGACCAGAGGTCGAGGACGGTTTCTCCGCCGACCTTGATGCACAGGGCTGCGCCGCGTTCCTGGGGATCGTCGAACAGTGCCGCGAAAGCCTCGCGCACCGCTTCGAATTGAAGCTCGTAATGTCCCTGAATCTGCACCCGCAACTCCCCCGCGAAAACGCTCTACAAAGTGGCCCGCATTGTTCCAGCCCTTGACGGATTTGGGAACAGCTGCGGGCCGGACGGTTACTTCCAGATGTTTGCTGAGACGGCTGCCGCCTTCGCGAGCAAGCCCGCTCCCACATTTGATCTCTGCGGCACTGGAGATCAGTGTGGGAGCGGGCTTGCTCGCGAAGAACGATGACGCGGTCTAAACCTTAATGACCATTGCCCGAATGCCCACCGGCATGCCCGCCCCCCGGGCCTTTGCCAGCTTCACCCTTGCGCCCGCCCTCCGCTTCATGACCGGCAGCGGCGGCCTTCTCAGCCTCTTTGCCCAACTGATCAACTGCCTGCAGGTTGCTCTTGCGTACCGCCTCGACAAAGCCCTGATACGGCAGATCGGTAATCCCCACCAGGCCGAAGTGCCCGTTCTCGCCATCGAGCAGACGCCCGGTCACCGGTTGATCCAGATACTGGAACCAGTGCACGCCGACAATCGACGGCTCACTCAATGCCTGTTTGAGGAAGTTGGCATACGCCGGGCCGCGATCTTCTTCCCGCGCCAGTTGCGTCACGCCACCCCAGAACGGGCCACGATCACTGGAGCCGAAGTTGAATTCGGTGATCAGTACCGGTTTGTCGAGGGCACGCAGAGCGGCGAAGTCATAGCCGTCCTGTGGTTTCAGCGTGTACATGTTGAAACTCAACACGTCGCAATACTGCGCGCAGGACGCCACCGCTTCCGGAGTGCTGGTGGCGAAACGGCCGCCGAGCAGCAACTGATTCGGCGCGTGCCATTTCAGCGAATCGGAGATGGTTTTGAAGTAGGTGTCGGCGAACACTTTCTGGAAGTATTTGAAGTCGTTTTCGATTTCCGGGTGCTCCGGATTCGGCATTGGTGGCACGAAACCCGGGTCTTCCATCAATTCCCACGCCGGCAGATCAATGCCCCACGCTTTCGACAGGCCCGCCTGGTTGCGGTACTTGTCGCGCAGTTGCTTGAGGAATGCGCGCTTGGCCGGCACGTCGGTGGTCATTTTCAATGTGCCGTAGGCCAGGGCGTAGCGCGACTGCGGGTCGTCGCCGGGGCCGGCCCAGGCCAGTTCGTTGTCGGCGTAGTAGCCGATCAGCCACGGATCATCACGATGATCGCGGGCAGCAATGGCCACAGCACGCTCGGTGGCCATGGCGAAACGCGGGTCGAACGGGTCAGGCATGCCGCCCCACCAATCGCTGCCGGTGCTGATGCTGGTGTAGTCGCCGACGATCGACAGCGGCAAGGTGTACGGCACCCGTTCGGCGTCGGCAAGCGAGTCGGCACTCCAGTTGCCGACGGTGTTGAAACCCCAGGCCTGCAGGCGATCGAGGGTGTGCGTGGCCCACTTCTGCTGATCGACCGTGGCCTTGCACGGCGCAGCGACGGGTTGATCGGCAGCCTTTTCAGCAGTCGTCGCTACGGCGTCTGTTTTCGCCGCTGCGGCGACACCGGCCTTCGCCTCGTTTGACTTTGGCACAGGCTCGGCAGCTTTTACTGCGGTTTCTTCAACCGCACCAGCCTTGGCCGCTTCAGCAATTCCGGCCTTGGTATCGCTGTCCGGTTTGCAGGGCTCGCCGTAAACCCGCTGCAGGTTGGCGCCATAGAAGTCGTACCAGCGCCCGTTGCCATAGCCGCGGCCCTGATCGGCGCCGTTGCCGCCACGGTTATCGCCTTCGCCGAAATGGCTGGCGAGCGGCTCGTCGGCCTTGGGCAGGGATTCGAACATCCACTCACGCCCGGCCACGTAAGTCTGGTTGACCTGCGGGCTGACGGTGTTCACCCCCAGCGAATAGAACGGATGCCCTTCCGGCGTCACCAGATACCAGCGACCGTCACGCTTTTCGGTGCGGAAAAAACCGCTGGCCTTGAACGCCGGGCCTTTATTCCAGCCACCGAACTTGTCCAGCGAGGACTTTTCGCGCTCGGCCAGCCAGGTTTTCAGCTGTTGCTGTTCCTTGGCGGCGGCGGATTTCAGTTGTTCGTCGTTGCTGACTTTTTCCGGCCATTTGCTGCGGGTCGATTGACCGTAGGCGTCCACCAGATTGCCGTAGACAGCCTGGGTCACGGCATCGCCGTCCTGCACGCCGAATCGCTCGAGCAGCAGGCTCTGCGCGGCTTTCGGCTGATCCATCCACAGACTCACCGACACCACCTGGCTGCGATCGAGTTCACCGCTGCTGCTGGCCAGCAGAATTCGCTGGCCATCAACATTCATCGGCATCGGCGGCCCGGCCTTCATGCCCTGGCTCAGCGGCGAGGTCGCCACCAGCGGCACCAAAAGGGTTTGCGCCGGGCCGGCCGGCAGGTCGACGCGGCTGGTCAGGGTCTGGCCGTTGTTACTCTGGATTTGCACATAGACCGTCACGGCCCAGTTCATTGCGCTTTGCAGACGCAGGCTCATCATGCCCGACTGCGACCAGTCCCAGGCGCCGGTTTGCGGAGTCAGACGCAGGGTCGGGCGAGCCACCGGGTTGAACGTCACTCGGCGCAACACTTCACCTTCAGGGGTTTGCTCGGCGTTGGCTTGTGGCAGGTCAGTGTTTTCGGTGACGACTTTCACCACGTCGGCAGGACGGACGAAGTTGAACAGGGTCTGCTGACCCGCAGGCGCCGCCAGTAACGGGGCAGCGAAAATCAAGGCGAATACGGCAGGCAACGAACGACGAATCATAAGAACGGAGTTCTCCCTAACGACCAACTAAGGCCAATGGAAAAGCATGGCAGAGAGATAGACAACGCGGCGGGCAAAACTGCCCACCGTTGTCTCAGGATATTTCACGACGGAATGGCGGCAACGCATTGAGGATCGCCTTGCCGTAGCGCTGGGTGACCAGGCGCCGATCGAGCAAGGTGATGGTGCCGCGGTCTTCTTCGGTACGCAGCAGACGCCCGCAGGCCTGAACCAGTTTCAGCGAGGCATCGGGCACCGAGATTTCCATGAACGGATTGCCGCCCCGGGCCTCGATCCACTCCGACAGCGCCGCCTCGACCGGGTCGTCCGGCACCGAGAACGGGATCTTGGCGATCACCACGTGCTCGCAGTACGCCCCCGGCAAGTCCACCCCTTCGGCGAAACTGGCAAGACCGAACAGCACGCTGGAATCGCCGCCATCGACCCGCGCCTTGTGCTTGTTCAGGGTTTCCTGTTTCGACAGGTTGCCTTGAATGAACACTTGCTTGCGCCAGTCGCGGTCGAGGCCATCGAACACGTCCTGCATCTGTTTGCGCGAGGAGAACAGCACCAGCGTGCCGCGCGAGCCTTCGACCAGATCCGGCAACTCGCGGATGATCGCCGCGGTGTGAGCAGCGGCGTCGCGTGGGTCGGCCTTCAGATCCGGGACCCGCAGCACGCCGGCGTCGGCATGATGAAACGGGCTCGGCACAACGGCAGTGACCGCTTTTTTCGGCAGACCGGCGCGCATGCGGAAACGGTCGAAAGTGCCCAGTGCCGTCAAGGTTGCCGAGGTCACTAGGCAGCCGTAGGCCACGTTCCACAGGCTGCGGCGCAAGGTTTCTGCGGCGAGAATCGGGCTGGCGTTGACCTCGATGTCGAACAGCGAACCGCTCTCGGCCAGTGTCAGCCAGCGCGCCATCGGCGGGCTGTCTTCCGGGTCTTCGGCGGTAAATGCAGTCCACAATTCCCAGTTGCCCGACGCCCGCGACAACAGGCTGCCGAACAGCGGATACCACTCCTCGGCCTGATTGCTGGCGATGCCGATGTTGACCTCGCCGTCCATGCCTTCCTTGAGCAGGTCGGTCAGGCGGGTGAACAGATCGTTGAGCCGCGAATAGCCTTTTTTCAACTCGATGCCCATTTCGCGCATGTGCTCGGGAATCACCCCGCCGACGAAACGATGGCGTGGCCGCTCGCGACCTTCGACGTCTTCGCCGGGTTTGAAATCGGCAATCTGCTCGCACGCGGTGAACATGAACTGCTGCTGGGTCTTGATCTCGCGCGCCAGCTCGGGCACTTGCTCGATCAGCTTGCCGAGATCGCCCGGCAACGGATGCTGGGCCAACAATTTGGTGAGGTTCTTCGCGGTGGTTTCCAGCCAGTCGGCGGTGGAACGCAGGCGCGTGTAGTGGGCGAAGTGGCCGATGGCCTTGTCCGGCAGGTGATGGCCTTCGTCGAACACGTAAATGGTGTCACGCGGATCCGGTAGTACCGCGCCGCCGCCCAAAGCGAGGTCAGCCAGCACCATGTCGTGGTTGGTGACGATCACGTCGACCTTGCCCATGCCTTCGCGCGCCTTGTAGAAAGCGCATTGGCCGAAGTTCGGGCAGTGGCGATTGGTGCACTGGCTGTGATCGGTGGTCAGGCGCGCCCAGTCGGCGTCTTCCAGCGCGTTGGGCCAGCTGTCGCGGTCGCCGTCCCATTTATTGCCGGCGAGCTTCTCGATCATGCTGGTAAACAGCTTCTGACTCGCCTCGTCGACCTCGATCTTGAAGCCTTCTTCTTCGAACAGCTGGGCGGTGGCGGTTTGCGCGTGGCCTTCCTGCAGCAGCATGTCGAGCTTGGACAGGCACATGTAGCGACCACGGCCCTTGGCCAGCGCGAAGCTGAAGTTCAGCCCGCTGTTGCGCATCAGGTCGGGCAAGTCCTTGTAGACGATCTGCTCTTGCAGGGCCACGGTCGCGGTGGCGATCACCAGGCGCTTGCCGGCCAGCTTCGCCGTCGGGATCGCCGCCAGGCTGTAGGCCACGGTCTTGCCGGTACCGGTGCCGGCTTCCACCGCGACAATCGCGGGGTCGCCACTGCGCCGGCCTTCGTCGTCGGTGTCGATATCCCCGAGGACTTTGGCGATTTCAGCGATCATCAGGCGCTGGCCGTAACGCGGCTTGAGGCTCTTGGCTTCAAGAAAACGCGAATAGGCGCCCTGGATCGTGGTTTTGAGTTCAGTGCTGATCATTGATTGTCGGGCGCTAAAAACGCTGGATAAATTTTCAGTGGTTTCGGATGGCGGCTATCATACCCCGCTAATTAATCCCGCGCAGAACGGAGTGCCCCAATGACACCTTTTAGCCTCGTTTATCCGCTGCATGTCCTGTCCGCCCTGGTCTGGGTCGGCGGCATGTTTTTCGCCTGGATGGTCCTGCGCCCGGCGGCGGTCAAGGCTCTCGACGGCCCTGCTCGCCTGACCTTGTGGGTGGAAGTGTTTCAAGGTTTTTTCCGCTGGGTCTGGGTCGCGGTGATCCTGTTGCCGATCAGCGGCGTGGGCATGTTGCATTTACAGCAGGTCGGTTTCGAGACCGCGCCGAAGTACGTCCAGGTGATGATCGGGCTATACGTGGTGATGACGGCGCTGTTCATCCGGATTCAGGGTTTGATGCTGCCGGAATTGCGTAAAGCGGTGGAAGCCAAGGACTGGCCGGCGGGCGCGGCAGTGCTGGGGCGGATTCGCCGGGTGGTGGGGATCAACTTGATTGTCGGTTTGGTGCTGGTGGCGATTGCCGCGGCGCGGCCGATGTTCTGACCCACCCCATTTTTTTTGCGCTGTGAACACTGTTGTGGTGTGGGGATTTATCCCCGATGGCGCGCGAAGCGGCCCCAAATCAGCTGACGCGTTCAATCTGAAGAAACGCGGTATCTGGAGTGGGCTGCTTCGCAGCCCATCGGGGATAAATCCCCTCACCACAATTGTGAATAGCGCGGTTATTCAGAGGCGCTGTACGGTCACAGCCCCCGCCGCACCCACCGGCCCAGGCTGACCATCCGCACCGGCCTTGCCGTTCTTGCCGCCATCGGCGCGATACACCAGGCAGCCCTTGGACTGGCCGCCCTTGCCCGCCTTGCCGCCAACACCCGCTGGACCACCGGCGCCGCCCGCAACGTTGACCTTGATCAGCTCGGCCGGAAACTCGCGCGGCACTTCAAGACGCACCAACGCACCCGGTGCGCCCGGCTGACCGTCGCTGCCGTTGCTGCCATCAAAACCATGACCGGCCGCGCCCCAGGTACAGCCCGGATCTTCGCCGTTGCCGCCATCCAGGCCGACGAAACCCGGTGCGCCGGTGCCGCCACGGGCATCGACAAACAGTTTTGGCGCGTTCAGCGCCTTGAACTGCAAATTCAGATTGCGCCCGGCACGGGCAGCTTTTTCATAGGTGCCCGGCGCGCCACGTGCGGTGATCAGGCTGCCTTCGGACAGTTCGGCACGAATGACTTTCATGTCCAGCGCCTGTTCACTCGGGACGATCGCAATGCGCGCTTCATGGCCCAGGCGCAATTCGCCGACGGTCAGCTCGGTCACATTGGCAGGAATCAGCAAGGTGCCATAGTCCGCCACGTCCAGCCGTTCCAGCTGCAAGGTGCTGGCGGTGTTGGGCAAACGCATCAGGGAGTTGGTTTCGACGCTGACCACCTGGGCGCAGGCCAGAGGACTGATGAGTGCAGCGAGCAGGCAAAGTTTACGCATGGGAAGAAGCCTCCGGAGCGGCCGGGGCCGGGATGGTTTGCAGGTGAAAAACGCCGAACAGCAGGATGCGCAGACGGTCGCGCCACGGGTTGGCACGCCCTTTGAGGCGCGAGAAAAGCAACTCCAGCACATGCAGCGCCAGCAGCGAGGCACCGGCCAGATTGACCAGCGCATGCAGCGGATGCACAAACGGCAGCAGCAGATTGACCACCACCACGCACCAGAACAGCAGGGTCAGCAAACGCCCCAGCCCCCAGAAAACCTTCATACGCTCCCCCGTGTCGGAATTATTCTTTGGGCGCACAGTAACGGCTTACGCGGGGGATAAGCCAGAGGGGCAAAAGAAAAAACTTTTGTCAGTCGTCGGATCGCTGCCGGTTCGACGACGATCGTCGACCGGCAGCTCTAGCCTGCGGACTACAGACAAGTCCTAGCGATTGATATGCAACTCCACCCGACGGTTTTTCGCCCGTCCCTCGTCCGTTGCGTTATCGGCCACCGGCTCGCTCTCGCCGCGCCCTTCACTGGTCAGTTTGTCCGGCGCCAGGCCCTGACTCAGCAGGTACGCCGCCACGCTGCTGGCGCGTCGTTCCGACAGTGCCTGGTTATAGGCGTCCGAACCTTTACTGTCGGTATGACCGATGACCTTGATGCTGACCACGTCGGCGTTGCGCAATTTGTCCATCAGCGTATCGAGCTGGGCCTTGGCGGCCGGGGTCAGATCCGACTTGTCGAAATCGAACAACACATTACCGGCATCGCTGAGGGTGATGACTTCCGATTGCGGCGCAGGTTCGGGAGCTTTTGCAGTGACCGGATATTGCGGCAGCGGACAGCCGCGATGATCGACCGGGGTATTGGCCTGGGTGTCAGGGCAACGGTCGCGGCGGTCGAACACGCCATCGCCGTCTTCATCGCCATCCTGGGCATAACAGATCAGCCCGCCAGTCAGAATCCCCAACGCCGCACCGCCACCGGCCCAGCCGCCACTTTCAATGGCGCCAAGACCGCCACCGACCAGCCCGCCGATCAGGCTGCAGATCGGCCACGTACGTTGATTGAGGGGGGCATCGCCATCGCTATGAGTGGCGCAACCGGTGAGCAGGCTGCCCAGCAGCAGCACCGGCAAGACGGACCTTGAGAAAACAGTCATTGTGAAAGCTCCTGTGTCACCGGCCCATACCGGTTACACAGGAGTAAAGACCCGCATCCGCGACTGCACAAGCCGCGGATGCGAGAGGGGCTAGCGGACGATTTTGATTTCGGTACGACGGTTCTGTGCGCGACCGTCTGCGGTTTTGTTATCCGCCACTGGCTGGCTTTCACCCATGCCCGAGACCGAAACGAAGCTGGCACGCGGCACACCCTGCTGGATCAGGTATTCCACCACCGAGTGCGCACGGCGATCCGACAGTTTTTTGTTGTAGGCATCGCTGCCGACGCTGTCGGTGTGGCCGGTCACGGTCAGTTGCGCCGTGGACGACTCTTGTTTCAGGCGCGTGGCGACTTTATCCAGCACCTGTTTGTCGGAGCCGGTCAGGGTGGCTTTGTCGAACTGGAAGTGCACATCGCGAATGACGATAGTTTCTTCCTTGACCACAACCGCCTCTTCTACCACTGGCGCAGGGGCAGGTGGTGGGCAGCCGTCAGCATCGACCTGCACGCCTTTAGGCGTGTGCGGGCACTTGTCGCGACTGTCCGGCACACCATCGCCGTCTTCGTCGCCATCACCGTGCACCCAGCAATAGGCGGCTGCCGTACCACCGACCACCAGCGCGCCATAACCGGCCCACGCCGAACTTTCCGTCGCGCCGAGACCGGCACCGACTACACCACCGACCGCCGCACAGGTCGGCCAGTCGGTTTTCTGCAAACCTGCGCAACCAGTCAACACACTGGTTAGCAGAATCAAAGGTAATGCTGTCCGAACTATGCTCATCTGGTTTTCTCCTGAGGGATCGGCTTAGAACCGATTCACGGAGTAAAGACCGGAGTTTTAATCTCCGCCAGCAATAGGCCACTGGCATTTGGGACCGTGTTCACAAGGATTCGGCACTTTTGCCGCCCGCGGCAAATCGGGGTCTAGGCCGGATCCGTCTGGCGCGCTAGTCTTGGCGATCTGATTGAGGAGCTTCGATGAACGTCGCCATTTCTTCGCGCACGCCGCAACAGGCGCTGGCTGCTTTACTGGATCGCTATGCCCCGGCGCGTCTGCTGCTGATCGGCGCCAGCGAATTTCCGGCGCTCGCCGCTTTCAAGCAGGCACATCCAGACACCTGCGTGGCCCACGCCGCACCCGGTGCATTGCCCGCCGAACTCGCGGCGCGGCGCTTCGACCTGGCGCTGGTGGTCGATTGCCTTGAGCACCTGCCCAAGCGTGACGGCTTGAATCTGCTGGGCGGGATTCGCAA
The DNA here is from genome assembly GCF_004526365.1 of Pseudomonas sp. S150. NCBI lineage: Bacteria > Pseudomonadati > Pseudomonadota > Gammaproteobacteria > Pseudomonadales > Pseudomonadaceae > Pseudomonas > Pseudomonas sp. S150. The sequence continues at coordinate 1,934,514 of NZ_CP038207.1, read as the reverse complement.
CCTCAACGCCAGCCGCATTGCAGTGCTGGCGGATCTGCCGGCCAGCGGCTGGCAGGAAACCGATTTCTACTCGCTGGCGCTGCAGGCCAGTGAACGCTTCCAGCGTGACGATCAGGTACTGACCCTGTTCACCTATGATCTGCTTGACTACAAACAAGTCCCCGACTGGCTCAACTCGCGATTCTGGGCCAATCCGGAAAACTTCGGCAAATACTGGTGGTAATGCAATGAGTACAGCCATTTGCCCGTGCGGCAGCGGCAACCTGCTGGAGGCCTGCTGCGGCCACTATCACGAAGGCCACCCGGCGCCTTGCGCCGAAGCGCTGATGCGTTCGCGCTACAGCGCCTACGTGCTGGGGCTGATCGATTATCTGGTGGCCACCACCCTGCCCGCCCAGCAGGCCGGTCTGGATCGCCAGTCGATCAGCGCCTGGAGCGCGCAGAGCACCTGGCTCGGCCTTGAGGTCGAAAGCTCGGAAGTGTTCGGCGGCCAACCCGAGCATGCCTTCGTCACCTTTACCGCGCGCTGGCACGACAGCCAGGGCGAACACAGCCACCGCGAGCGCTCCTCGTTCGTGCAAAACGCCGGGCGCTGGTACTTCATCGACCCGACCGTGCAGTTGAAGCTGGGGCGCAATGACGCGTGCCCGTGTGCCAGCGGGCAGAAGTTCAAGAAGTGCTGTGCGGGGTATTTCGGCGCATAAAGGGAAGTGCCGACTAGACTGGGGCACAAAGGGAGTTTTTTCGATGCTCGGTCACTGTCGCACACTGCATGGCTTGTTATTGATGCTGATCCTGAACCTCGGCGGTTGCGCCTCATGGTTCAGCGACGACAGCGTCGACCCCGCCGTGCACCTGGTAAAAGTCGAGGTGGTGCGGGCCAAGCTGCTCGAACAGAAATTCATCCTGCACTTTCGCATCGACAACCCAAACGACAGCGACCTGACGGTGCGCGGCATGGAATATCGCATTCATCTGGCAGACCTGTTGCTTGCCGAAGGCGAGCATGAACACTGGATCACGGTAGGGCCGAAAAGCAGCGCGTTCTATCGGATACCGATCCGCACCAACCTGTGGCCGCGGGTCAAGGACGTGGTGAAAATGCTGAAAAGTCAGCACCAGCAGGTGCCCTATCGATTGCAGGGTGAGATGGAAACCGGTTTATTCATCGCCCACTACGTGCACCTGGAGCGCAATGGCGTGATAATCCCCGCCGATTTAATTCCGGAGCACAACCGATGACTCAGCAACCTCATGTCCATGGCCCTGATTGCAACCACGATCATGACCATCATCACGATCACGATCATGGCCATGTCCACGGCCCGAACTGCGGCCACGCCCACCAGGAACCGGTGCGCAACGCCCTGAAAGACGTCGGCCGCAACGACCCTTGCCCATGCGGCAACGGCAAGAAATTCAAGAAGTGCCACGGCGCTTGATGCTTCAGGTGAAGATATTTTTCGCCTGACACATTGCCTTCGCGAGCAAGCCCGCTCCCACAGTTGACCGCGTTCCCGCTGACTGAACGCAGTCGACTGTGGGAGCGGGCTTGCTCGCGAATGTGCCGGTACATTCACCCCAAAATGTTCAGACAGCCGCCAGAATCTGCGCAGCGCTGACCACCGTCGCATACTCCCCGTGCACATTCCCCAGCGACATCCCGTGCACTTCTTCGGCTGAACGCGGTGTGCCGAAATAATCGGCCTTGTCGAAGGTGAAACACGCATCCTCCGCCACCCACGCCTCAAACCCCAGATTGCCCGCCGTGCGCGCTGTGGATTCCACCGAGTTGTTGGTCGCTACACCAACAATGATCAATTGCCCGATCCCCGCCTCACGCAGCTGCGCTTCCAGCCCCGTGGCACAAAACGCATCCGGTACCTGTTTCTGGATCAGCCATTCACCGTCCTGCGGCATGAATCGCTGCTGAAATTCCACCCCTGACTGCCCGGGCCAGAACACCGAATCCGGTTCACGCGACAGATGCTGCACATGAATCACCGGCCGCCCGCTACTGCGCCACGCCCTCAGTAAATCGAGCATGCGTTCTTCGGCCTGTGGATTATTCCGCCTACCCAGTCGCGGCTGCAGAATGCCTTGTTGCTGGTCGATGATGATCAGTGCGGCGTTGGCCTTGAGCTCCATGGCGTTTTTTTCTCATGCGGGGTCAGTGAGCTCCGCAGTTCAGCATCACCGCCACTTATTAAGCAAGCTATCGAACACGGCAGATTGAAGCGCTTTGTGGTGAGGGGATTTATCCCCGATGGGCAGCGAAGCGGCCCTAATTCCTGCAACCGAGACAGAGCTGACCCACCGAGATGGCAGGTTTGGGGCTGCTGCGCTGCCCATCGGGGATAAATCCCCTCACCACAGGTTCTGTCACACCTCACAAATAAGTTTGTCCCCCGCTTGCGCGGCCATCTCCTGCTCACTAACGTAGCGGCTTTATTGCGCCCCCAGCCTCTACACCCCCGCAGGAGCTTTGCCATGGCCTCGCCAGCCCTCACACATTTTCTTCCCCGGTTCGGCGTTGCCGCAGCAGTGACCGGTGTCTTGAGCCTGTCCGGTTGCCAGACCTGGAACGCGCAGGACACCGTTCCTCCCACCTCCGGCGTGCAACCGCTCAAGGGTCTGGCACAGAACGTCTCGGTACGCCGCAATGCCATGGGCATGCCGTTGATCGAAAGCAACAGCTTCCACGACGCGCTGTTCACCCTCGGTTACGTGCATGCCAGCGACCGCATCAACCAAATGGTCACCCTGCGCCTGCTGGCCCAGGGGCGTCTGGCGGAAATGTCCGGGCCGTCGATGCTCGATGCCGACCGCTACATGCGCGCGGTCAACCTGAAGAAAAGCGCCGACGAGCTGTACAAGGCCTCGTCGCCACGCCTCAAGCGTTTCTTCGAAGTCTATGCGCGGGGCGTCAACGCCTACCTGTTCCGCTACGCCGACAAACTGCCGGGCGATCTCGCCGCCAGCGGCTACAAGCCGGAATACTGGAAACCGGAAGATTCGGCGCTGATGTTCGCGTTGCTGAACTTCAGCCAGTCGGCCAACCTGCCGGAAGAGATCTCATCCCTGGTGCTGGCGCAAACCGTGACCAGCGACAAACTCGCCTGGCTGACCCCGTCCGCACCCGATGAAAATCTGCCACTGGCCGAGGCCGACAAGCTGCAAGGCCTCAAGCTCAACGGGCAGATCCCTGGCCTGACGGAGCTGAGTAACGCCAGCCAACAATTGGCGGCGGTGAATCTGCTCGGCGCCAGCACCTCGAACAACTGGGCCATTGCCCCGCAACGCAGCCGCAGCGGCAAGAGCATTCTCGCCAGTGACAGCCACGGCCCACTGGCGGCACTGTCGCTGTGGACCTTCGTGCAGATCCGCGCGCCGAAATATCAGGCCGCCGGTGTCACCGTTGCCGGTTTGCCGATGATCCTCGGAGGCTTCAACGGCAAAGTCGCGTGGAGCGCCACCAGCGTGCTCGGCGACAATCAGGACCTGTTCCTGGAAAAAATCCGCCGTCAGGGCAACAGCCTGACCTATGAGGTCAATGGCAAATGGCAGCCGCTGGGCGTGCGCAACGAAACCTATTTCGTCAAAGGCCAGCGACCAATTCGCGAAGCGGTGTACGAAACCCGCCACGGCGCGCTGCTCAACAGTGCTCAGGCCGTACAGGGCAACGGTTTTGGTCTGGCCCTGCAAACCCCGAGCTTCACCGACGACAAATCGCTGGACGCATTTTTTGACCTGACCCGTGCGCAGAACGTTGAACGCGCGTCAGACGCCAGCCGCGAGATCCGCGCCATCGCCCTGAACATGGTATTCGCCGACGCCAGCAACATCGGCTGGCAGGTCACCGGGCGTTTCCCCAACCGGCGCGAAGGCGAAGGCCTGCTGCCATCGCCGGGCTGGGAAGGTCGTTATGACTGGGACGGTTACGCCGACCCGATGTTGCACCCGTACGATCAGGACCCGACCCAGGGCTGGCTCGGCACCGCCAACCAGCGGGTCATTCCTCACGGCTACGGCATGCAGTTGTCCAACTCGTGGGCGGCGCCGGAGCGCGGTGAGCGCTTGGCGGAACTGGCCAACAGCGGCAAACAGGACGGTCGCAGCGTGATCGCCATGCAGTACGACCAGACCACCACCTTCGCTGCCAAGCTGAAGAAAATGTTTGAAGCGCCGGGCATGAAGCAGCCGCTGAAACAGGCGATCGACGCCCTGCCGGAAGCCGATCGCAACAAGGCGCGCGAGGCGTTCACCCGATTGATGGCGTTTGACGGCAAGCTCAGCCCGACCTCGGCGGATGCGGCGATCTATGAACTGTTCCTGCAAGAAAGCATGAAGCAGATCTTCCTCGATGAGCTCGGCCCCGAGTCGAGTCCGGCGTGGAAAGCCTTTGTTGCCAATGGCGACTTGTCCTACGCGGCGCAGGCCGATCACCTGCTCGGGCGCGAAGACAGCCCGTTCTGGGATGACTTGCGTACCCCGCAGAAAGAAGACAAAGCCGTGATTCTGGCGCGCAGTCTGGCCGCCGCGATCAACGCTGGCGACAGTCAGTTGGGTGGCGATCACAAGGCCTGGCAGTGGGGCAAACTGCACAGCTACACGTGGAAAAACGCCAATGGCCAGACCGTTCGCGGCCCGCTGGCAGCCGGCGGCGATCACACCACGCTCAATACTGCGGCGTTTGCCTGGGGCAAGGACTTCAACACCACGCGTGCGCCGTCGATGCGTTTCATCGTTGATTTCAGCCAGGCTGAGCCGCTGATGGGCCAGAACGGCACCGGCCAGTCCGGCAACCCGGCCAGCCCGAACTACCTCAACGGCATCGATGCGTGGCTCAAGGGTCAGTACATCGGCTTGCCGATGCAGCCGCAGAACTTTGACCGGGTGTATGGCAAGACGCGTTTGACCCTCACACCGGGCAAGTAAGGCACAGATCAAAAGTCCCTCACCCTAACCCTCTCCCAAGGGAGAGGGGACCGACGGAGTTGTTCTTTCGCAATACACCGACCTGAACCGTCGCGCCGAATCCATAATCGACGCGGACTTTCAGGTCGATGTAGCTCGCCAGACACCTCGGTCGGCTCCCTCTCCCTCCGGGAGAGGGCTGGGGTGAGGGAGCTTTGAAAATCGATAGAACTTCCGGACTCGCGCCAACCTCATAGCTAACAAGCCCCCCATTCTGGTAACGACATGGACCTTGTTATCGCCCGCCCCGAAGGTTTGTATTGCCCTGCAGGGGATTTCTACATTGATCCGTGGCGCCCGGTCGAGCGCTCGGTGATCACCCATGCCCACGGCGATCACGCCCGTAACGGCAATCAGCACTACCTTGCCAGCAGCGCCAGCGAAGGGATCTTGCGTGCGCGTCTGGGTCAGGACATCAACCTGCAAACCCTCGCCTACGGCCAGCGGTTGACCCACCACGGCGTGACCTTGAGCTTCCATCCGGCCGGGCATGTGCTCGGTTCGGCCCAGGTGCGTCTGGAATACGGCGGCGAAGTCTGGGTCGCATCGGGAGATTACAAGATCGAACCCGACGGCACCTGCGCGCCGTTCGAACCGGTGCGCTGCCACACCTTCATCACCGAATCGACTTTCGGCCTGCCGATCTACCGCTGGCAACCGCAGGCGCAGGTGTTCAGCGAGATCAACCAGTGGTGGCAGGCGAACATCGCCGCCGGCAAGGCCAGCGTGTTGTTCTGCTACTCGTTCGGCAAAGCCCAGCGGATCCTGCACGGCATCGACGCCAGCCTCGGCCCGATCCTCAGTCACGGCGCGGTCGAGCCACTGAACCGGGTCTACCGCGAGGCCGGCGTGTACCTGCCGCCGACGATCTACGCCGGCGACATCAAAAAATCCGACCCGATCATGCGTCAGGCGCTGGTCATCGCCCCGCCCTCGGCCGGTGGCAGCACCTGGATGCGCCGTTTCGGTGATTTCAGTGATGCCTTCGCCAGCGGCTGGATGCGCCTGCGCGGTACTCGGCGGCGTCGTGGGGTGGATCGCGGCTTTGTGCTGTCGGATCACGCCGACTGGCCCGGCCTGCTCTGGGCCATCGAACAGACCGGCGCCGAACGGGTGATGGTCACCCACGGCTCGATCGGCGTGCTGGTCCGGCATCTGCGCGAACAAGGCCTGGACGCGCAGGGTTTCAACACCGAATACGGCGACGATGAAGAGGAGAACATTGGCGCCGAGCCGGTTATCGCCGAGGTGCAAGCATGAAAGCTTTCGCCGAGCTGTACGCCGAACTCGACGCCACCACGTCAAGCAATGCCAAACTGGCGGCGATGCAAACCTACTTCGCTCAAGCAGCACCGCAGGACGCGGCATGGGCGGTGTACTTTCTGTCTGGTGGACGCCCGCGGCAACTGGTGCCGGTGCGCATCCTGCGCGAACTGGCAGTGGAAGTCTCGGGACTGCAACCGTGGCTGTTCGAGGAAAGTTATCAATCCGTAGGCGATCTGGCGGAAACCATTTCCCTGGTGCTCCCGGAAAATTCGCACAGCTCCGAGGCCGGCCTTGCCGAATGGATTGAAGACAAGCTGCTGCCACTGCGCGGTGAAACCCCGGAATACCTCGCCCGCCACCTGCCCGCGCTGTGGGCGCAACTGGATCGGCCGAGCCTGATGCTGTGCATCAAGCTGATCACCGGCAGTTTCCGCGTCGGCGTGTCGAAACTGCTGGTCACCCGCGCTCTGGCGTCGATGGCCGGCCTCGACAGCAAACGCGTGGCGCAGCGCCTGGTGGGTTACACCGACCTGTCGAACCGGCCGAACGCGACCAGCTACCTGAAACTGATCGCGCCGGAATCCGCCGATGAACATGCGCAACGTGGCGGCCAACCCTACCCGTTCTTCCTCGCGCATGGCTTGTCACAACCGGTGGAGGAGTTTGAAGCGCTGCTGGGGCCGGCGAGCAACTGGCAAGTGGAATGGAAGTGGGATGGCATCCGGGCGCAGGTGGTCAAGCGCGAGGGTCGGCTGTGGGTCTGGTCGCGGGGTGAAGAACTGGTGACCGAGCGTTTCCCCGAGTTCGACACACTGGTCCACGCGTTACCCGACGGCACGGTAATCGACGGCGAAATCGTGGTCTGGAAAAGCACCCATCCGAGCACCGCAGACGCCTTCGATCCGCAATCGAGCGCACCGCCGGCGGTGCAACCGTTCGCCCTGCTGCAGCAGCGCATCGGGCGCAAAACCCTCGACAAGAAAATCCTCGAAGAAGTGCCGGTGGTGGTGCTCGCCTACGACTTGCTGGAGTGGCAGGGCGAAGACTGGCGCAACCGCCCACAGGCCGAACGACGCGCACAACTGGAGCAGGTCATCGCTCACGGTAACAACCCGGTGTTACTGGCCTCGCCGATTCTCACTGGCAGTGACTGGTTCGACCTCGCCCAGCAGCGCGAAGCCTCACGGCGCCTCGGTGTCGAGGGCATGATGCTCAAGGCCCGCGACGCCCTGTATGGCGTAGGCCGGACCAAGGACATGGGCGTGTGGTGGAAGTGGAAGGTCGATCCGTTCAGCGTCGATGCGGTGTTGATCTATGCCCAGCGCGGACATGGCCGGCGCGCCAGTCTGTACAGCGATTACACCTTCGCCGTGTGGGACGGCCCGCCCGAGTCCAGCCAACGAGCGCTGGTGCCGTTCGCCAAGGCCTATTCGGGGCTGACCGACGAGGAAATGCGCCAGGTCGACAGCATCGTGCGCAAGACCACCGTGGAAAAGTTCGGCCCGGTCAGCAGCGTCAAACCGAGTCTGGTGTTCGAACTGGGTTTCGAAGGCATCGCCCTGTCGCGACGGCACAAGAGCGGCATTGCCGTGCGTTTTCCAAGGATGCTGCGCTGGCGGCAGGACAAGACGGTGGATGAGGCCGATAGCCTGGCAACGTTGCAGGATTTGCTGGCCTGACCCGGTTTTCCGGGACAAACCTCCAATCGTCCTGAATGAACATCCTGTAGTGAGTGGATTTTCTGGTGAGGAGATCTTGTGGTGAGGGGATTTATCCCCGATGGGCCGCGAAGCGGCCCCCCATCATTCTTTCAGTAAACCGCGTGTACCGGATTTGCGACTGCTGCGCAGCCGTTCGGGGATAAATCCCCTCGCTACAAGTATTCTGAATCACTAAAAAATGCCTGCATCGACCCAACTTGGTGCAGCTCAATCCCCACGCCCATTCCCGTGCACCATTCCCTCTCCCTCCTCCCTCCCCCAACCTTTTAAAACACTTGTTCGGGACTCTGGTTCGGAAATTGCTACTTTCTATAGGTCGTACGCGTTCCAGTAACAATAATTCTGCGCCACAAGCGCTCATATTGGTTCTTAGGGATTGAATAATGAAAAAAGCATTGCTGACCCTTTCTGCACTGGCGTTGTGCATGGCTGCCGGCTCCGCGCTGGCCAAGGAATACAAAGAGCTGCGTTTTGGCGTTGATCCTTCCTACGCACCGTTCGAGTCGAAAGCGGCCGACGGCAGCCTGGTGGGCTTCGACATCGACTTGGGCAACGCAATCTGCGCCGAGCTGAAGGTCAAGTGCAAATGGGTTGAAAGTGACTTCGACGGCATGATTCCGGGCCTCAACGCCAACAAATTCGACGGTGTGATCTCGTCGATGACCGTGACCCCGGCCCGTGAAAAGGCGATCGACTTCTCCAGCGAGCTGTTCTCCGGCCCGACTTCCTATGTGTTCAAGAAGGGCTCCGGCCTTAGCGATGACGTCGCTTCCCTCAAGGGCAAGTCCGTCGGTTACGAGCAAGGCACCATCCAGGAAGCCTACGCCAAGGCCGTATTGGAGAAGGCCGGGGTAAAAATCCAGGCGTACGCCAACCAGGATCAGGTCTATGCCGACCTGAAAAACGGCCGCCTCGACGCCTCGATCCAGGACATGCTGCAAGCCGAATTGGGCTTTTTGAAGTCGCCTGATGGCGCCAACTACGAAGTCAGCAAGCCGGTCGACAGTGAATTGCTGCCAGCCAAAACCGCTGTCGGTATTAAGAAAGGTAACAAAGAGCTGAAGGCGCTTTTAGATAAAGGTATCAAAGCGTTACACGATGACGGCAAATACGCCGAGATTCAAAAGAAACACTTTGGCGATCTGAATCTGTACAGCGGTAAATAATGCCCTGGCGCCCATCGTTCGATGGGCGCCTTTTCCATCCGCTCAGGTTGCTGATTTATGTTCGAAAACCTCTTACAAAATCTGGGGCTCTCCGCCTTCAGCCTCAAGGGCTTCGGCCCGTTGCTGTTGGAAGGCACCTGGATGACCATCAAATTGTCGGCGTTGTCGCTGCTGGTGGCCGTGTTGCTCGGCCTCTTGGGTGCCAGTGCCAAACTGTCGAAATCCAAACTGTTGCGCCTGCCTGCCCAGCTCTACACCACGCTGATTCGCGGGGTGCCGGATCTGGTGCTGATGCTGTTGATTTTCTACAGCCTGCAAACCTGGCTGACAGCCCTGACCGACGTCATGGAGTGGGACTACATCGAAATCGACTCCTTTACCGCCGGGGTGATCACCCTGGGCTTCATCTATGGCGCGTATTTCACCGAAACCTTCCGTGGGGCGATCCTCGCCGTACCACGCGGTCAGGTCGAAGCGGCCGCCGCCTACGGCCTCAAACGTGGCCAGCGTTTTCGCTTCGTGGTGTTCCCGCAAATGATGCGCTTCGCCCTGCCGGGCATCGGCAACAACTGGATGGTAATGCTCAAGGCCACCGCGCTGGTGTCGATCATCGGCCTGGCCGATCTGGTCAAAGCCGCGCAGGACGCCGGTAAAAGCACCTATCAACTGTTCTACTTCCTGGTACTCGCCGCCTTGATCTATCTGCTGATCACCAGTGCATCCAACGTCATCCTGCGCTGGCTCGAGCGCCGTTACGCCGCCGGTGCCCGGGAGGCCGTACGATGATCGAACTCCTACAGGAATACTGGAAACCCTTCCTTTATACCGACGGTACCAACATCACCGGTCTGGCGATGACCATGTGGCTGCTCAGCGCCTCGATTTTCATCGGTTTTCTGGTGTCGATCCCGTTGTCGATCGCCCGGGTGTCCTCGCACTTCTATGTGCGCTGGCCAGTGCAGTTCTACACCTACCTGTTCCGTGGCACGCCGCTGTATATCCAGTTGCTGATTTGCTACACGGGTATTTACAGCCTGGCCGCCGTGCGTGCGCAGCCGGTGCTCGACAGTTTCTTTCGCGATGCGATGAACTGCACGATCCTCGCGTTTGCCTTGAACACCTGCGCCTACACCACGGAGATTTTCGCCGGGGCGATCCGCAGCATGAACCATGGCGAAGTCGAAGCGGCCAAGGCCTACGGACTGACCGGCTGGAAGCTGTACGCCTACGTGATCATGCCCTCGGCGCTGCGCCGGTCGTTGCCGTATTACAGCAACGAAGTGATCCTGATGCTGCACTCGACCACCGTGGCCTTCACCGCGACCATCCCCGACATCCTGAAAGTTGCGCGGGACGCCAACTCGGCGACCTACCTGACCTTCCAGTCGTTCGGCATCGCCGCGCTGATCTACCTGACCATCACCTTCGCGCTGGTCGGCCTGTTCCGCCTCGCCGAACGCCGATGGCTGGCATTCCTCGGGCCGACCCACTAGGAAAACCTGTAATGCGACACCAGATCCATGACCTGTTGGCCCCGGTGCCGGGGACCGCACGACAGATCCACAGCTTCCACTTCGGCCCGGAGCAGGCCCAAGGCAAGATCTACATCCAGTCCTCGCTGCATGCCGACGAACTGCCCGGCATGCTCGTGGCCTGGCACCTCAAGCAGCGACTGGCGGAGCTGGAAGCCGCCGGGCGCCTGCGCAGCCAGATTGTGCTGGTGCCGGTGGCCAACCCGGTCGGCCTCGAACAAGTGCTGATGGACGTGCCGCTGGGCCGGTACGAGATGGAGAGCGGGCAGAATTTCAATCGCTGGTTCGTCGACCTCAGCGAAGAAATCGGCAACGACATCGAGGGCAAGCTGGGCGACGACCCGCAGCGCAACCTTGAGCTGATCCGCACCAGCCTGCGCAACGCCCTCGCCCGCCAGACACCCGGCACGCAACTGCAATCCCAGCGCCTGACCCTGCAACGGCTGGCGTGCGATGCCGACATGGTGCTGGATCTGCACTGCGATTTCGAATCCGTGGTTCATCTCTACACCACGCCCGAAGCGTGGCCGCAGGTCGAGCCGCTGGCGCGTTACATCGAAGCTCAGGCCAGTCTGCTGGCCACCGATTCCGGCGGCCAGTCATTCGACGAATGCTTCACCCTGTTGTGGTGGCAACTGCAGGAGCGCTTTGGCGAACACTTCGAGATTCCGCTGGGCAGTTTTTCGGTGACCGTGGAGTTGCGCGGCCAGGGTGACGTCAATCACCCAATGGCCAGTCGTGACTGCCAGGCCTTGATCGATTACCTGATCCAGTTCGATGCGATCGTCGGCGAGACCAAACCGCAGCCGCCCCTGCCGTTCCCCGCCACGCCGTTGGCCGGCGTCGAACCGGTGACCACGCCGGTGGGCGGCTTGCTGGTGTACACCGCTACGGCCGGGCAATACCTGCAAGCCGGGCAACAGATTGCCGAAATCATCGACCCGATCCACGACCGGGTCACCCCCATTCATTGCACTGCCGCCGGCCTGCTGTACGCCCGCTCGCTGCGGCGCATGGCTACTGCCGGCATGGTGATCGCCCACGTGGCGGGCGCCGAAGCCTATCGCAGCGGCTACCTACTTTCGCCTTGAGGATGTCTGCCCCATGTACAAATTGACTGTTGAAGGTCTGCACAAAAGCTATGGCGACCATCAGGTACTCAAAGGCGTTTCGCTCAAGGCCAAGACCGGCGACGTGATCAGCCTGATCGGCGCCAGCGGCTCGGGTAAAAGCACCTTTTTGCGCTGCATCAACTTCCTCGAACAACCCAACGACGGCGCCATGAGCCTCGATGGCCAGGCGATCCGCATGGTCACCGACCGCCACGGCATGCACGTCGCCGACCCGAATGAACTGCAACGCCTGCGCACGCGACTGGCCATGGTGTTCCAGCACTTCAACCTGTGGAGCCACATGACCGTGCTGGAAAACATCACCATGGCCCCGCGCCGGGTGCTGGGTTGCAGCAAGCAGGAAGCCGAAGACCGCGCCCGCCGTTATCTGGATAAAGTGGGCCTGCCGGCGCGGGTTGCCGATCAGTACCCGGCGTTTCTCTCTGGCGGCCAGCAACAGCGGGTGGCGATTGCCCGGGCGCTGGCGATGGAGCCGGAAGTGATGCTGTTCGACGAACCGACCTCGGCGCTCGACCCGGAGCTGGTGGGTGAGGTGTTGCGGGTGATTCAGGGTCTGGCTGAAGAAGGTCGGACGATGATCATGGTGACCCATGAAATGAGCTTCGCCCGCAAGGTCTCCAGCCAGGTGTTGTTTCTGCATCAAGGGCTGGTGGAAGAAGAAGGCGCGCCGGAAGATGTGCTGGGCAATCCGCGCAGCGAACGGCTGAAGCAGTTCCTCAGCGGTAACCTCAAGTAACAGACGCAGATAAAAACCTGTGGGAGCGGGCTTGCTCGCGAAAGCGGTGGGTCAGTCAGCATTGTTTTGACTGACCCACCGCTTTCGCGAGCAAGCCCGCTCCCACAAGGGTGTATGTACTCGCACAAAATTAAACTTGTCCCTCAACGGCGCGGTCACTGAAGGAACACCTTCAGAGCGCAAGCCGCCGGTATGCCGACCTCCACCGACTTCGCAAAACTCTGGTTCAGCGCACGCGGCTGGAAGCCGTTCGCCTTTCAGAAAAACGTCTGGGCCGCCGTTAAAAAAGGTCAGTCTGGCCTGCTCCACGCCAGCACCGGCGCCGGTAAAACCTATGCGGTGTGGTTCGCCGCGCTCAACCGCTTCGCCCGCATCAAACCCAGCGTTGCAGACAGCAAAAAACGCAAAGCACCAGCCGAACCACTGACCGTGCTGTGGATCACGCCGATGCGTGCCCTCGCCGCCGACACCGCACGCGCCCTGCAAGCGCCAGTCAGCGATTTGCAGATTCCGTGGAGCATCGGTCTGCGCACCGGCGACACCAGCAGCGCCGAACGTGCGCGTCAGGGCCGGCGCCTGCCAACCACGCTGATCACCACCCCGGAAAGCCTGACCCTGCTGCTTGCCCGAGCCGACGCCAGGACTGCGTTGTCGAGCCTGCGGATGATCGTTGTCGATGAATGGCACGAACTGCTCGGCAACAAACGCGGCGTACAACTGCAACTGGCCCTCGCCCGCCTGCGCCATTGGCAACCCGAACTGATCGTCTGGGGCGTGTCCGCCACCCTCGGCAATCAAGCCCACGCCGAACAGGTGCTGATCCCACAGGGCGGCGGGATCAGCGTGCAGGGCCAGAGCGAAAAATCACTCAATGTCGACACCTTGGTCCCACCGGCCATCGAGCGGTTTCCGTGGGCCGGGCACATCGGTCTGAAGATGCTGCCGCAGGTGGTCGCCGAACTGGATGCCTGCGCCAGCAGCCTGGTCTTCACCAACACCCGGGCACAGTCGGAAATCTGGTATCAGGCATTGCTCGAAGCGCGGCCGGACTGGGCCGGGCTGATCGCGTTGCACCACAGCTCGCTGTCCCGCGAGACCCGCGACTGGGTCGAGCAAGCGTTGAAGGACGGCAAGCTGAAAGCCGTGGTCTGCACCTCGAGCCTGGATCTGGGCGTGGACTTTTTACCGGTGGAACGGGTCCTGCAAATCGGCTCGGCGAAAGGCGTGGCGCGGCTGATGCAACGGGCCGGGCGCTCCGGTCACGCGCCGGGGCGCACTTCGCGGGTGACGCTGGTGCCGACCCACAGCCTGGAGCTGATCGAGGCCGCCGCCGCAGGCGACGCCGTGGCGCAACGACTCATAGAACCGCGTCTGTCGCCGCACAAACCGCTGGATGTGCTGGTGCAGCATCTGGTCAGCATGGCGCTGGGCGGTGGTTTTACTCCCGAAGAGCTGTACGAAGAAGTGCGTGGTGCCTGGGCTTATCGTGATCTGACACTGGCAGATTGGGCCTGGGCGCTGGCTTTCGTACGTCATGGCGGGCTTTCTCTGACGGCCTATCCGGATTACCGCCGGGTCGAACCGGATGAACACGGCGTCTGGCGCGTGCCCGATGCGCGACTCGCCCGCCGTCATCGCATGAGCATCGGCACCATCGTCAGCGACGCGAGCATTAATCTGAAATTCTGGAGCAAGGGTGGCGGTGGCAAGCAGTTGGGCAGCGTCGAGGAAGGTTTTATCGCGCGGCTGAAACCGGGCGATGGCTTTCTGTTTGCCGGGCGTTTGCTGGAGTTAGTGCGGGTGGAAAACATGACCGCGTACGTCAAACGCAGCACCGCGAAAAAAGCCGCCGTGCCGCGCTGGAATGGCGGGCGGATGCCGCTTTCCAACGAACTGGCCGCCGCCGTGGTCAGCCGCTTCACGGCGGCAGCACGGGGCGAGTTCGTCGGCCCGGAAATGCAGGCGCTACAACCGTTGCTGCAAACCCAGGCGCACTGGTCGGGTCTGCCCACCTCCGACAGTCTGTTGGCCGAAGCGCTGAAATCCCGTGAAGGCTGGCACCTTTTCCTTTATCCGTTTGCCGGGCGCCAGGTGCATCTGGGGCTCGCCAGTCTGTTGGCGTGGCGCGTCAGTCAGCGCCAGCCACTGACGTTCTCGATTGCGGTGAATGATTACGGGCTGGAGTTGCTCAGCGCCACGCCGGTCGATTGGTTCGAGCAACTCGATGCGGCGCTGCTCAGCCCCGAGCATCTGCTGCGCGACGTGCTGGCCAGCCTCAATGCCGGGGAGCTGGCGTTGCGGCGCTTTCGCGAGATCGCGCGGATCGCCGGGCTGGTGTTCGCCGGCTATCCCGGCGCGCCGAAAAGTACCCGCCAGGTACAGGCTTCCAGCGGATTGTTCTTCGAAGTGTTCAAACAATACGACGCTGACAACCTGCTGCTGGCTCAAGCCGGGGAAGAAGTCTTACGGGAAGAACTGGATATTCGTCGTCTGGAACAGACATTGGAGCGGATCAACCGGATGAAACTGGACATGCACCTGATCAAACGTCCTACACCGCTAGGCTTTCCGTTGCTGGTGGAGCGCATGCGCGAAAGCATGAGTTCGGAAAAACTCGCTGACCGCATCCGGCGCATGGTCGGCGATCTGGAGAAGTCCGCCGACAAGGGTCAAGCCTCATGAGTGCAGCGTATCCAGTGCGCCTGGCCGGTGAAGAACTCTGGCTGCTGCCGGAAAAGGCCCTGTACTGGCCGGCGCAGCAAGCACTGCTGATCGCCGATGTGCATTTCGGCAAAGCCGCGGCCTATCGCAGCCTCGGCCAGCCGGTACCCCAGGGCACCACGACGGCGAATATCGAAGTGCTCGACCGCTTGCTGGCCAGACTGCCCTGTCGGCAGCTGATTTTCCTCGGTGACTTTCTGCACGGCCCCGGTTCGCATGCGACGGGTACGCTGAATGCCCTGGCCGAGTGGCGTGCACGGCACGCGGATCTGCCGATGACGCTGATTCGCGGCAACCACGACAAACGTGCCGGGGATCCCCCGGCGGCGCTGAATATCCGCGTGGTTCCGGAGCCCCTGCTGCTCGGGCCGTTTGCCCTGCAACACGAACCGGATCCACATCCCGAGCGGCATGTGCTGGCCGGGCATGTGCATCCGGTCTATCGGCTCAACGGCAAGGGGCGGCAGCGTTTGCGGCTGGCATGTTTTCGACTGGGTGAGCGATTGAGCCTGCTGCCGGCCTTTGGTGCCTTTACCGGTGGTTATCAGGTCGAGAAAGACGCTCAGTGCAGGATTTTCGTCATCGGCGACAACGAAATATGGCCCGTCAGTTGAGGTCTTGGGCAAACCTCAGCCGACTGGCCATTCATGGAGTAGCGACTCAGGCCACTGGCGCGGGTGGCGGCTCGTCCGGCAGCGTCGGCTCGCCGGGTTCGGTCGGTTGTTCGTTAGGGGTGTCGGGATCAGGCTGACCGGGAATGCCGCCTGCCATATGGAAAGCCGGGTGTGCCAACAATGACCAGGCCAAAACGCCAACCTGATTGGGCTCAAGCCTTGCCAGTTGGGCGGTGATATGCGGATCGATCTTCATGCAACCTCCTCGGCGAAGGCCCGCTTTGCCAGAAGCAAAAACGGGCAGTACACCCCATAGAGTGTCTGCCCGCCAAAGAATTCCCGCGAACTGCCGGATGGATCAGGTACGCGGCAGGGTCACGCCACGCTGGCCCTGATATTTGCCGCCGCGATCCTTGTACGAAACTTCGCATTGCTCGTCGGATTCGAGGAACAGCATCTGCGCCACGCCCTCGTTGGCGTAGATTTTCGCCGGCAGGTTGGTGGTGTTGGAGAATTCCAGGGTCACGTGGCCTTCCCACTCAGGCTCGAGCGGGGTGACGTTAACGATGATGCCGCAGCGCGCGTAGGTGCTTTTACCCAGGCAGATGGTCAATACGTTGCGCGGAATGCGGAAGTATTCGACGGTGCTGGCCAGGGCGAAGGAGTTCGGCGGGATGATGCAGACGTCGCTGTGGATGTCGACAAAGCTGCCGGCATCGAAGTTCTTCGGATCGACGATCGCCGAATTGATGTTGGTGAACACCTTGAAATGGTTGGTGCAGCGCACATCGTAGCCGTAGCTCGACACACCGTAGGAAATCACACGGCTGTCGTCGCTGCCGCGCACCTGGCGCTCGACGAAAGGCTCGATCATGCCGTGTTCCTGCGCCATGCGGCGAATCCACTTGTCCGATTTGATGCTCATGGCGGGTGTCCTGAATAGCGAGGTGGAAAAAATCTGTCCGGCATCTTACCGGGCGCGCCGCCGGGTTCAAAGTCCGCGCTGAAATTCTCGCCGAACACCCTGGAAATACAGGCTCTGGCGACGAACCGTCACACCGCCGATCCCTAAAACAGAGAAACCTTCGCAAGAAACATTGGCACGTTCCGGAAAAAGGGTTAAGGTGGCGCCACTGTGTTGCTTGTGTCACTGAGAATCTCTACACGATATGTTGAATTTCGATCCAACCATCTACAAGAATTTTTCCTGCTCTTTGCACTCAGTCTCGGCCAGGGTTCTTCCTGAGTCGCAGTTATCTTTGTTCAAGGAGTTACACCATGTCTAATCGCCAAACCGGTACCGTTAAGTGGTTCAACGATGAAAAAGGCTTCGGCTTCATCACTCCACAATCCGGTGACGACCTGTTCGTTCACTTCAAAGCTATCCAATCCGACGGCTTCAAAAGCCTGAAAGAAGGCCAACAGGTTTCTTTCATCGCTACCCGCGGTCAGAAAGGCATGCAAGCTGAAGAAGTACAAGTTATCTAACTTGTAGCTTCTTTAGAAAAGAGCCCCGCCCTCAAAGCGGGGCTTTTTTGTGGGCGTGTGTTTTTTAACGGCCACAAAAAAAGCAGCCCTCACGGCTGCTTTTTTTTCGACTTGCCTTACCAGGCCACGCCAAACCCTGCGGTGTAGCGGGTCTTGTTCAAATCTGCATCCTTGGTACCACTGATGATGTCGCGTTCGGCCTTGAGGTTGAGCGACGCCCAGTCGGTGACCTTGTAGCGCAGGCCCATCTCGGCATCCAGCGCGTAATTGGCTACGTCAGACAGCGGCTTGCCCAGCTCGCCGTTGGTGAAGAACTCGACTTTCTTGCCGATCAGGTAGCGGTTGTAATCCCACTTCATGGCGACCGAATAGAAGTTGTCCTTGCCGCCATCGCTGTACTCGTAATCGGTGCGGTTGAGCAGCGAACCGAGCGAGAACGCGCCCAGCTCGTCGTCCCAGAACTGGTAACCCGGACCGGTACCGACCACACGCTGACGCGACAGCTCTTCAACGTAGTCGCGCTTGTAGTTCAGGCGGCCCTGCCAGAACCATTTGTCAGTGAGGAAGCGGTCAAGTGCGTATTCGGCGCGCCAGTTATTGGTGGTGACCTGCTCGTCCTGCACTTCGCGGTTGTATTCGCCCTCGGCGGTGTGCCGCCAGCGGCCATGACGCGCGGTGGTCTTGAAGTCGATGTCGTAGTCGTCGGTGTCCTTTTCCGCCCGTTGATAATCCATCGCCAGGCCTACATTACCTTTCCACACCAGATCCTCGACCACCGGTTTCGGTTTGAGAATCTGCTGAATGCTCGCCAGCTCGACGGTCTTCGGCGCCTCGCCGTTGGCCAGGGTGACCTTGCCGTCATCGGCGGCGGTCAGCGACTTGGCTTTTTCACCGTTGTAGGCGTCCTGTTTGACCAGCAGCTCCTGATCGCTCTGCAGGGTCTTGACCTCTTTCCAGTCGATGCTGACCGCACCCGCATATTGGGTCTGGATCAGCAATTTGCCGCCATCGAAAACGGAGATCTTACCGCTCAGCTTGTCACCGTTCTTTAACCAGACGGTATCGGCAAGCAGCGGCGTGGAGGCACTGAAGACAGCAAGGCACAGCAGGGTTCTGGACAACATAAGCGGATCGAGGGCTCAAGTTTGCGAAAAAAGGTCGGCATTATCCGTAGGAATAAGACCCTGACAAGGACTGACCGAGCGATTTCCATTGAGTTCATTTCTCATCTGGCCAACGAGCGATTACGCTTGAGCCCATCGATACGACTATTGTTCAGGAACCGCGCTGGTGAAAGAGCCGAATCATCCCGAGGAAAGCGAAGCGCAAATCCGACGCACGGCGCTTTATTCCACCCTTGCCCAAGTGCCTGAGGGCAAGGTGGTCAGCTATGGTCAGTTAGCTGAACTCGCAGGGTTGGGGCGCGCCGCCCGCTGGGTCGGCCGGACCCTGAGCCAATTACCCGGCGATACCAAACTGCCGTGGCACCGGGTACTGGGTGCCGGCGGTCGGATCAGTCTGCCACTGGGCAGCCCCTCGGGGGACGAACAACGGGCACGATTGCGTTCTGAAGGCGTCACCGTCCTGAACAATCGTGTGGATATTCAGCGCCATGGCTGGCGTCCGATAGAGCACAGCGGTTAGAGTGCGCGCTTTGTTTTCGCAATCTTGAGGCAGACTTCAGCCCATGCCCCGTAAAACCTGGCGCGCCGCGCTCGCCGCCTATGCCAGTCCTTCGACGCTCGTGCTGTTGTTGCTCGGTTTTGCTGCCGGCCTGCCGTACATGCTGGTATTTTCGACGCTTTCCGTCTGGCTGCGTGAAGCCGGTGTTGCCCGTGAAACCATCGGCTACGCCAGCCTGATCGGCCTGGCCTACGCCTTCAAATGGGTGTGGTCACCGCTGCTCGACCAATGGCGCCTGCCTTTATTGGGCAAGCTTGGCCGCCGCCGTTCGTGGCTGGTGCTCTCGCAGACCCTGGTGATTCTGGGGCTGATCGGCATGGGCTTCTGTGATCCGCAGAAACACCTGTCCTGGCTGATCGCCATTGCCGTCATCGTCGCCTTCGCCTCCGCCACCCAAGACATCGCTGTCGACGCCTATCGCCTGGAAATCGCTGACGACAGCCGCCAGGCCGCGCTGGCTGCCAGTTACATGTCCGGCTACCGCGTCGCCGCCCTGCTCGCCACGGCGGGCGCGCTGTTCTTTGCCGAAGGCTTCGGCTCCACCGGTTTCAACTATCAACACTCGGCCTGGACCGGCACCTACGCCCTGTTCGGGGTATTGATGATCCCTGCCCTGCTGACCTCGCTGCTGATGCGCGAACCGCCAGTGCCACTGCGCACGCAGTTGCAGGCCGGCCGCTACAGTTTCGGGCATCAACTGGCCTCGGTATTCGTGCTGATCGTGTTGCTGGTGTCGGTTCCGGCGATGTTCACCCAGCTCTACAACACCGATTTCGCCGGCGTGCTGTTCGGCAATATGAGCCCGCTCGACCTGTTGCTCGAAGACCGCGCCTTCCTGCGCGCCATCCTCTACACCCTGCTCACCGGCCTGTGCCTGTCGACCATGGGCCGTCGCGGCCTGGCGCCGGTGCTGACCCCGGTCAACGACTTCATCCTGCGCTACCGCTGGCAGGCGTTGCTGTTGCTCGGGCTGATCGCCACTTACCGGATGTCCGATACGGTGATGGGCGTGATGGCCAACGTGTTCTATATCGACCAGGGCTTCACCAAGGATCAGATCGCCAGCGTCAGCAAGATCTTCGGCCTGATCATGACCCTCCTCGGCGCCGGGATGGGCGGCCTGCTGATCGTGCGCTTCGGCATCCTGCCGATCCTGTTCATTGGCGGCGCAGCTTCGGCGGCAACCAACCTGCTGTTCGTGATGCTGGCTGACATGGGCCCGAACCTGCAGATGCTGGTGGTGACCATCTCCCTCGACAACTTCAGTTCGGGCATGGCGACCTCAGCCTTCGTCGCCTACCTGTCGAGCCTGACCAACCTGAAGTTCTCGGCCACCCAGTACGCCCTGCTTAGCTCGATCATGCTGTTGCTGCCGCGCCTGATCGGCGGTTATTCCGGGGTAATGGTCGAGAAGTTCGGCTACCACAACTTCTTCATGATCACGGCGCTGCTCGGCGTGCCGACCCTGGTGCTGATCGCCCTGCACTGGTTTCAGGA
The DNA here is from genome assembly GCF_004526365.1 of Pseudomonas sp. S150. Taxonomy (NCBI): domain Bacteria; kingdom Pseudomonadati; phylum Pseudomonadota; class Gammaproteobacteria; order Pseudomonadales; family Pseudomonadaceae; genus Pseudomonas; species Pseudomonas sp. S150. The sequence continues at coordinate 1,913,980 of NZ_CP038207.1, read as the reverse complement.
AAACCGCCGCGAAGGCCCGACACCAACGCCCGAGCCTGTGCCGACCACCGTGGTCGAAGAGTCGTAGGACATTTCAGCAACGGCGGGAGGATTCCCGCCGTTGAGCCTCACCGCCGAGCGCAATCCTGTACGTCGGCAAATCTCGCCGGTACACTGCTCCGTCATTTCCAGTCATAGCAACCGACAACGGCCAACCATGCGCACCAGTCAATTTTTGCTCGCCACACAGAAAGAAACGCCTTCCGATGCGGTCGTCGTCAGCCATCAGCTGATGCTGCGCGCCGGCATGATCCGCAAACTCGCTTCGGGCCTGTACACCTGGCTGCCGATGGGCTTGCGGGTAATGCGAAAGGTTGAAGCCATCGTTCGCGAAGAAATGAACGCTGCCGGTTCTCTTGAAGTGTTGATGCCGAGCACCCAACCGGCCGAGCTGTGGCAGGAATCGGGGCGCTGGGAAGAATACGGCCCTGAGCTGCTGCGTATCAAAGACCGCCACGGTCGCGACTTCTGCGCGGGCCCGACCCACGAAGAAGTGATCACCGATCTGATGCGCAACGAGTTGAGCAGCTACAAGCAGCTGCCGATCAACCTGTACCAGATCCAGACCAAATTCCGTGACGAAATCCGCCCACGCTTCGGTTTGATGCGCGGCCGTGAATTCATCATGAAGGACGCCTACTCGTTCCACGCCGATCAGGCTTCGCTGCAGGTCACCTACGACCGCATGCATCAGGCGTACTGCAACGTGTTCACCCGTCTGGGTCTGAAATTCCGTCCGGTTGAAGCCGACAACGGTTCGATCGGTGGCGCTGGCTCCCATGAATTCCACGTACTGGCCGAGTCCGGCGAAGACGATATCGTCTTCAGCAACGGCTCCGACTACGCCGCGAACATCGAGAAAGCCGAGGCTGTGCCACGCGAAACCTCGCGTCCAGCACCGACCGAAGAGCTGCGCCTGGTCGACACCCCAGATACCAAGACCATTGCCGCCCTGGTGGAAAAATTCAATCTGCCGATTGAAAAGACCATCAAGACCCTGATCGTCCACGCCGAAGAGCCAGGCAAGCTGATTGCCCTGGTCATCCGTGGCGACCACGAGCTGAACGAAATCAAGGCCGCCCAGCAGCCGGGCGTTGCCAGCCCGCTGGTCATGGCTTCCGATGCCGAACTGCGTGACGCCATTGGCGCCGGCGCCGGTTCGCTCGGCCCGCTGAACCTGCCACTGCCAATCATCATCGACCGCTCGGTCGAACTGATGAGCGACTTCGGTATCGGCGCGAACATCGACGACAAGCACTACTTCGGCGTGAACTGGGAGCGCGATCTGCCGGTTCCGACCGTCGCCGACCTGCGTAACGTCGTCGCCGGCGACCCAAGCCCGGATGGCAAAGGCACCCTGGAAATCAAGCGCGGCATCGAAGTCGGGCACATCTTCCAGCTGGGCAACAAGTACAGCAAGGCGATGAAGTGCGAAGTGCTGGGCGAGAACGGCAAACCGGTTACCCTGGAAATGGGTTGCTACGGTATCGGCGTATCCCGCGTGGTCGCTGCCGCCATCGAGCAGAACAACGACGAGAAAGGCATCATCTGGAGCGACACCCTGGCGCCGTTCCAGATCGCTCTGGTGCCGCTGCGTTATGAAACCGAGCAGGTGCGCGAAGCCACTGACAAGCTGTACGCAGAACTGACGGCGGCCGGTTTCGAAGTGTTGCTGGACGATCGCGACAAGAAAACCAGCCCGGGCATCAAGTTCGCGGACATGGAACTGATCGGCATTCCTCACCGGATCGTGGTCAGTGACCGCGGCCTCGCCGAAGGCAACCTGGAATACAAGAGCCGCACCGAGGCCGAAGCGCAAGCGCTGCCGGTTGCCGATGTGCTGTCCTTCCTTCAGGCCCGTATCCGCCGCTGAATCCAGATAGAGACCTCATGTTCAAGCGAAACACCTTGGGCCTCGGTGGCGCCGCCTTGTGCGGCGCCCTGCTGGTCAGCGGCTGTGCCAATCAGATGTCACAGCGCAGCGAGCACGAAGAGCGGGTCGAGCGCAAACTGCTTGATCACAGCCTGCAGATCGATGTCGGTGAGCCTAAGGTGCTCGAACTGCCGCAGCGTCGCGTGAAAATCAACGAACAGAAGACCTTCGAAGTCACCGAGTTTGAGGTCACCCGTCGTTACGATCGCTACACGCCTTATCAGCCCTGGCGCGAAATCTACGAGATTCCGCTGGGTGCAGTGGCCGTGGTCGCCGGTATTGGCGCCAATGTGGTCAACGTATTCGCTCTGGGCAGCCTGCCGGACAGCGTGACCAAGGACTGGTTGAACTACGGCATTGCCGGGGTCAACCCGTTCATGAACGTGCAGTCCCACGGTCGTGCGCAACAGAACCTGGCCGGTATCGATGAAGTCCAGCGCGACAAACGCACGGAGTATTCGAGCCTGCCGTGGAGCGAGCGTCCGGTGCAGGTCAAGGCCGGCAAGCAGACCTTCGACATGACCACTGACCGCAACGGCGTGCTGCGCCTGAACCTGCTGGACAGTCCGTTCGCCGAAAATGACCTGAATCATATCGGCAAGCTGCAGATCAGCGTCGAAGACGGCAAGGATGACGTGCACAGCGACTCATCCCTGGCGATCAGCAGCCATTTGCGCAGCAAGTTGCTCGAAGCGCACGGGTTGATTTATGACGATCTGGAAGACGACGAAGTGAGCCAGTGGGTCCACCGGGTCAAGCGTCTGTCGGAACTGGGTCTGGAGGAAGAGGCCAGCGAGCTGGAACAAAGCCTCATTGAACTGACGCGCAACGATCCTGAGTTGCAGGCCGAGTTTCTCAAGTCGCTGACCAAGGATGCGGGGCGTCTGGTCGCTGATCCGGGACCGAATTAAGGCTGAAAAGCTTCGCGAGCAAGCCCGCTCCCACAGTTGATTGCATTCCACTGAAGGAACTCGATCAAATGTGGGAGCGGGCTTGCTCGCGAAAGCGGCATCAGCAACACCGCAGCAATTAGCGCTCAAACAACTCCATCTGCTCAAACCCACCGCGCAAATCCTCAAGTCTCACCCCCACACCCAACAACCGCACCGGCTTCCCGCCACGGTTGAACGCCTGGGTCAACATCAACTGATAACTGCCCAGATCGCGCCCTGCCCCGGCCTGCTCCAGTGTGGTCTGGGTAAAGTCATGGAACTTCACTTTGACGAACGGCTTGCCCGGTCGATAACTGCTGTCGATCCGCTCCATGCGGGTTTTCAGGGTTTCCAGCAACTCCGGCAGCTTGTCGAGGCAACTGCGCAGATCCGGCAGATCGACGTCGTAGGTGTTTTCCACGCTGATTGACTGTCGGCGGCTGTCGTTGTGCACCAACCGGTCATCGATCCCACGGGCCAGACTCCAGAGTCGCTCACCGAAACTGCCGAATTCACGCACCAGCGCCAACTTGTCCCACTCGCGCAGTTGCAGGCAATCGACGATACCGAGCTTGCCCAGCTTGTCGGCAGTGACTTTGCCGACGCCGTGCAACTTGCTCACCGGCAAGCCACTGACGAAATCCTCGACCTGGTCCGGAGTAATCACGAACAACCCGTTGGGCTTCTTCCAGTCGCTGGCGATTTTGGCCAGAAACTTGTTCGGGGCCACGCCCGCAGACACGGTGATGTGCAACTGATTGGAGACCCGCCGGCGGATATCCTGCGCGATGCGCGTGGCACTGCCGCCAAAATGCGCGCTGTCGGAGACGTCGAGGTAGGCCTCATCAAGCGACAGTGGCTCGATCAGATCGGTGTAATCGCGAAAGATCGTATGGATTTCCTTCGAGGCTTCGCGATAGGCCTCCATGCGCGGCTTGACGATGGTCAGGTCGGGACACAGCTTCAAGGCATGCCCGGACGACATTGCCGAACGTACGCCATACGCCCGCGCTTCATAGTTGCAGGTGGCAATGACCCCACGCCGATCCGCCGACCCGCCCACCGCCAGCGGTTTGCCGGCCAGGTTCGGGTCGTCGCGCATCTCGATGGCGGCGTAGAAACAGTCACAGTCGACGTGGATGATTTTTCGCTGGGTCATGACAGAAAAGGAAACATGGCGAGCCGGAAACGCAGTATCTCACTCGCACCTGTATATAGCACCAGTGGTCTGAAGGTTCTTTTCAGGTTGTAGGAAAACAACCATGAATTTATTTTCTCAATCGAGAATCATCGAACGATAGAGCTGAAAGCCTTGCCCCACCTGCCCTGCGCGCCCGTCTCCTGCACTGGAAAAAGCGCTAACCGATTGAACAGGAACAGATTTATCCAGATTCAAGGTTGACACCCCGGCGATCCTCTGTAGAATGCCGACACACAGACGCGGGATGGAGCAGTCTGGTAGCTCGTCGGGCTCATAACCCGAAGGTCGTCGGTTCAAATCCGGCTCCCGCAACCAAACATCAAAAAAGGCTACTCGAAAGAGTGGCCTTTTTTGTGTCTGTCTGTTTTTCAGACCAGCCTCTGCATCACGCACATCCGGGCGAACAGGAATTCGTTGCATTTCCGAAACTTACCGCGCCGCTGCGACCGTTTGACGCAAATTCACACTTATTTGACCCTTTACGGGATTAGCGGTTGACACCTCGCCGTTCGCCTGTAGAATGCCGCCACACAGACGCGGGATGGAGCAGTCTGGTAGCTCGTCGGGCTCATAACCCGAAGGTCGTCGGTTCAAATCCGGCTCCCGCAACCAAACATCAAAAAAGGCTGCTCGAAAGAGTGGCCTTTTTTGTATCTGTGGAAAAAGTCCTTTCGCAACAATGATCTGTCACGCTGCAGTGAAACGCTCAGGATCATCAGACCCGCCGAGTTGCGACTATGCTTGAGTCGCAGGCAAGACGTCTGCAATCCATGACCCGCCCTCGCCGATCCCGGATGAGAGGCGTAGTATTTTGTGATTATTTTTTTCTACAGGGATTGGTAACTTGGCTGGATACCTCCATCCTGTCGCGCACAATCCAAGAGGTGATTGATGCGCGCCAACTCGTCTGATTCACAAGACACCGTCACAGCAGAACATCCGATCAAACCCGAGCGCCTGCGCTTGCTGGATCGGTTGAGCAAATATCGCCAGCCGATCGGTCTGGCGGTCACGTTGCTGCTGTTTGCCATTGCGCTGATTGCCTGCCGCCATCTGCTGAGCGAACTCGATCTGTATGCCCTGCATGACTCGATCCTGGCGGTGCCGAAACCGGCCCTGCTCGGCGCAGTGGCTGCTACGGTGGTCGGCTTCATCATATTGCTGGGCTATGAATGGTCGGCCAGCCGCTATGCCGGCGTGACACTGCCGCCGCGCACTCTGGCGCTGGGCGGCTTTACCGCATTTGCGATTGGCAACGCCATCGGCCTGTCGCTGCTGTCCGGCGGCTCGGTGCGCTACCGTTTATATGCACGCCATGGGCTGGGCGCCTCCGAAGTCGCGCACATGACGCTGTTCGCCAGCCTGTCGCTGGGTTGCGCCCTGCCACCGCTGGCGGCTCTCGCGACCCTGAGTGACCTGCCCGCCGCCTCCGCCGCACTGGGCCTGTCGGAAGGCCTGCTCGGCACGATTGCCATGGTGGTGCTGGGTCTCGGCGCTATTCTGGCGATCGGCATCTATCGCCGCCGCCTGCCGGAGCAGCCGTACCGCGACAACCTGCTGGTCAGGGCCGGTCGCCGGACGCTGCGCCTGCCGGGCCGACGCCTGACCTTCCTGCAACTGATCATCACCGCCCTCGACGTCGCCGCAGCGGCCACCGTGCTTTATCTGCTGCTGCCGGAAGCCCCGCCGTTCGGCGCGTTCCTGCTGGTGTACCTGCTGGCCCTGGCCGCCGGCGTCCTCAGCCATGTGCCTGGCGGTGTCGGGGTTTTTGAAGCGATCCTGCTTGCCGCGTTTGCCGACACCCTCGGGGCCGCGCCACTCGCCGCCGCCCTGCTGCTCTACCGTCTGATCTACGTCGTGCTGCCGCTGCTGGTGGCCTGCCTGTTCTTGCTGATCAACGAAGGCCAGCGCCTGTTCCAGACCCAGACCATGCGCGCCGCATCCGGTCTGGCCGCGCCGATTCTGGCGGTGCTGGTGTTTCTGTCCGGCGTGGTGCTGCTGTTTTCCGGTGCCACCCCGGAAATCGACACCCGTCTTGAACACATCGGTTTTCTGATCCCGCATCGTCTGGTTGACGCCTCGCACTTCGGCGCCAGCCTGATCGGTGTGCTGTGCCTGATGCTGGCGCAGGGCCTGCGCCGTCGCCTGTCAGCCGCGTGGATGCTGACCACCATTCTGTTGCTGGTCGGCGCCCTGCTCTCGCTGCTCAAAGGCTTCGACTGGGAAGAAGCCACGCTGATGACACTCACCGCCGCGTTGCTAGGAGTGTTCCGTCGTTCGTTCTATCGCCCGAGCCGCCTGACCGAACTGCCGTTCTCGCCGCTGTATCTGGTGGCCAGCCTTTGCGTGTTGGGCGCCTCGACCTGGTTGCTGCTGTTCGCCTATCAGGACGTGCCGTACAGCCATCAACTGTGGTGGCAGTTCACCCTCGACGCAGACGCCCCGCGCGGCTTGCGTTCGTTGCTCGGCGCCGCCGTGCTGTTACTGGTGATCGCGCTGACCTGGCTGCTGCGCACCGCGCGCCCGGTGATCCACCTGCCGACCCCGGACGAACTGGATCGCGCCGCGAAAATCCTGATGGCTTCGTCGCAACCCGATGGCGGCCTCGCGCTGACCGGTGACAAAGCGTTGCTGTTTCACCAGAACGACGAAGCCTTCCTGATGTACGCCCGCCGTGGCCGCAGCCTGGTGGCGCTGTACGACCCGATCGGCCCCGGCCAGCAACGCGCCGAGATGATCTGGCAGTTCCGCGACCTGTGCGACATCCATCACGCCCGCCCTGTGTTCTACCAAGTGCGCGCGGAGAACCTGCCGTACTACATGGACATCGGCCTGACCGCGATCAAGCTTGGCGAAGAAGCCCGGGTCGATCTGCTGCGCTTTGACCTGGAAGCCAAGGGCAAAGAGATGAAGGACCTGCGCTACACCTGGAACCGTGGCACTCGCGATGGTCTGTCGCTGGAAATCCATGAGCCGGGCCAGGCGCCGATGGACGAGTTGAAAGTGATTTCCGATGCGTGGCTGACCGGCAAGAATGTGCGCGAGAAAGGTTTCTCCCTCGGTCGTTTCAGCGACGATTACCTGAAGCATTTCCGTATTGCGGTGATTCGCTTCGAAGGTCGCCCGGTGGCGTTCGCCAACCTGCTCGAGACTTTCAGCCATGACCTGGCCAGTCTCGACCTGATGCGCTCGCACCCGGACGCCCCCAAGCTGACCATGGAATTCCTGATGGTCGGTTTGATTCAACACTATAAGAGTCACGGATACGCGCGCTTCAGCCTGGGCATGGTGCCGTTGTCGGGGTTGCAACCCCGGCGTGGTGCACCGCTGACCCAGCGTCTGGGCTCGATGGTCTTCCGCCGTGGTGAGCAGCTGTACAACTTCCAAGGCTTGCGCCGCTTCAAAGACAAGTTCCAGCCTGACTGGGAACCCCGTTATATGGCAGTGCCCGCCGGACTCGATCCGCTGGTGGCGCTGGCCGATACTGCTGCCCTGATCGCGGGCGGCTTGACTGGATTGGTGAAACGCTGATGATTCAACGCTCCCTGAAGTACATCCTGGCCGCACTGATCGTGCTGGCCGTGATTGCCGGCGGTGGTTACTGGTACCTCAAACGCCCGGCACCGCAACCGACTCTGCAACCACTGACGGCCGCCGACGGCACGGTCATGACCCGCGTCATACCCGGCACTCAGCCCAAAGCGCAGGTGCTGGTCGCGGTCAATGACGACCAGAAGCTGACCGACAACCAACTGAGCACCTTGAGCCGCAGCGCCTCGGCGCAGATCGTTCAGGTGATTCTGCCCAAGGACTGCCTGCAACAGAGCCGCGCCCTGCAAACCGGCCTGCGCGAACTGAATGGCCCGGCCACGCTGGTCAGCGGTATCGGCCCTGGCGCGGTACTGGCCTGGCGCTGGTTGTCCGAGCAGAAGGACGACAAGGCCCAGGCGATCTCGGTTGACCTGGCGCTGGAAAAACCCGGTTGCACTCACCTGCTGCCGAAATCCGCGGCTCATGGCCACTGGCTGGTGGCGTGGAACGACAACCCGGACGACACCAGCGCCGGTTTCGTGCGCGATCAACCGAACGCCGAAACCAGCATCAGCGACTACGACATCAACCTGCCGCAGGTGCTGAACAACGAGCTGCGCAAGATCCTCGTCGGCGGCGACAAGGCCAACGGCGGTCTGGCAATCCCGGTGGTGGAAGTGCCGGCCGGTCAGGCCAAAGACACCGTCACGCTGTTCCTCTCCGGTGACGGCGGCTGGCGCGACCTCGACCGCGACGTAGCGGGCGAGATGGCCAAGATTGGCTACCCGGTGGTCGGCATCGACACCCTGCGCTACTACTGGCAGCACAAGAGCCCTGAGCAAAGCGCCCTGGACCTGACCGAACTGATGCAGCACTACCGGCAGAAATGGGGCACTAAACGCTTCATCCTGACCGGTTACTCGTTCGGTGCCGACGTCCTGCCAGCGATCTACAACCGCCTGCCGGACACCGAGCAGCAACGCGTCGACGCCATCATCCTGCTGGCTTTCGCCCGCACCGGCAGCTTCGAAATCGAAGTCGAAGGCTGGCTCGGCAACGCCGGCAAAGAAGCCGCCACCGGCCCGGAAATGGCCAAGTTGCCAGCGGCCAAAGTAGTGTGCATCTACGGCGCCGAAGAAACCGACGAAAGCGGCTGCACCGACAAGACGGCAGTCGGCGAAGCGGTGAAACTGCCTGGCGGCCACCACTTCGACGAGAACTACCCGGCGCTGGCCAAGCGTCTGGTGGACCTGATCGAGAAGCGTCAGAGCAAGGATCAGCCGACAGAGTGATCTGCGCCGGCAGAACAAAAAGCCCCCGCAACTTCGCAGTTGCGGGGGCTTTTTACATCTCGGACGACTAACCCATTCCCCTGTAGGAGTGAGCCTGCTCGCGATAGCGGAGTGTCAGCCACCTAGTTGCCAACTGACACACCGCTATCGCGAGCAGGCTCACTCCTACAAGGGAATTGCGCTGAATTCAAATAATCATCAATCCTTGCAAGCGTATCTTGCCCGCATATAGTCATGGCTGATCGCTTGTGCCGGATCGAAGTTGATCAATCGCTCCATAGCTTGCGCTTCAATCCGAAGGTTCTCGAGATCATCCTGCTTTTCTTGTTTCGATGATGCAGTCATACGCGTCTCGCTCATTTGCACACGCCAGTTCGTGTCAGACGTTTAGTATCGTTTACTTCCAGTTTCTCAATATCAGATGACGCCCACAGACCTTGTAGGCAAACTCCGAAACTCGTGTTCGGGCGCTTTGCGGCTCTATTGCGCTGTTTTTTGACGAGATACTCTCCGGACGTCGCTGACCCATTCAGCGATCGGGTGTGGTAACCCGGAGAACCCAGCGCAAGAGCCCGCTCATCGAGTAATGGCGGCTGTGCGTGGGACGCTTTCGAGCGTGCCGGTTTCCTTGGTTCCCGGTTTACCACCCTGCGTACAGTCGCCTCCCTTTCGTGTGGTAACGAAAGTCGCGGCACTTCGAACCAAGGAGTAACACGATGACCGAAACTGATCTGCACGGACCCGCAAACATTAAAACCATCGGCTTCACCCCCTTCCTCTACCACTCGGATCAAGCGTTCTTCAACGTCCGCGCCGGCATCCCGATCATCGATGCCCTGTCCCAATCCTCCGACCTGCTGTCCCTCGCCAAATCCTTCGCCGAGGACGCTGCCTTCATCAAATACACCGACCGCCATGCCTGGGCTGCGCATTACCTGACGGTGATGGGCAAAGCCTTGATTGATGACGTGATCCAAGCGCTGATGCCGCGACCTGCGCGGACGAAGACCGAATCTGAAGAAGAATTGCCTGAAAGCCACTGACACCACAGAATCCTTGTGGGAGCGAGCTTGCTCGCGAATGCGGTGAATCAGCCACCACATGTCTCGACTGACACTCGGCCTTCGCGAGCAAGCTCGCTCCCACAGGGGATTTGCAGTGGGTTAGAGGTTTATGTGCGGGCACAAAAAAGCCCCCGCCAGCCTTGAAGCTGACGGGGGCTTTTCAGTTGAGGCGGGGTTACATCTCGACCTGCGTCCCCAACTCAATCACCCGGTTCAGCGGCAGATTGAAGAAACGCAGGTTGCCGTTGGCATTCTTCAACATGAACGCAAACAGCGCCTCGCGCCAGCGGGCCATGCCTTCGAGTTTCGAGGCGATCACCGTTTCGCGGCTGAGGAAGTAGGTGGTGCGCATCGGGCTGAAGTCCAGATCATCCAGATGGCACAGCTTCAACGCCTGCGGCACATCCGGCTCGTCGGTGAAGCCGAAGTGCAGGATGACGCGGAAGAAGCCTTCGCCGTGGGCCTCGACCTCGAAGCGGCGCGATGGCGGCACACGCGGGATGTCTTCGTAGACCACGGTCAGCAGCACCACTTGCTCGTGCAGCACCTGGTTGTGCAGCAGGTTGTGCAACAGCGCATGCGGCACGGCGTCGGAACGCGCGGTGAGGAACACCGCGGTGCCCTGCACACGGTGCGGCGGTTGCACGCGGATGCTGCTGATGAAGATCGGCAGCGGCAGCGCGCCTTCGTCGAGGCGATCGACCAGCAGCTCCTTGCCGCGTTTCCAGGTGGTCATCAGGATGAACAACACGATCCCCGCCAGCACCGGGAAGGCACCGCCCTGAATGATCTTCGGCACGTTGGCCGCGAAGAACATGCCATCGACCAGCAGGAAACCAAGCAGAATCGGCACCGCCAGCAGCGGTGGCCATTTCCATAGCAGCAGGATCACCGCAGCCACCAGAATACTGGTGATCAGCATGGTGCCCGTCACTGCCACGCCGTAGGCAGACGCCAATGCGCCGGAGGACTCGAAACCGATCACCAGCAGAATTACGCCGACCATCAGCGCCCAGTTCACCGCACCAATATAGATCTGCCCCTGTTCGGCACTGGATGTGTGCTGAATGTGCATGCGCGGAATGTAGCCAAGCTGAATTGCTTGACGGGTCAGCGAAAACGCACCGGAAATCACCGCTTGCGAAGCGATCACCGTGGCCAGGGTTGCCAGCACCACCAAAGGCACCAGTGCCCAGTTCGGCGCCAGCAGGTAAAACGGGTTACGTGCCGCTTCCGGGTTTTCCAGGAGCAATGCGCCCTGACCGAAGTAGTTCAGCACCAACGCCGGCAGCACCAGCACCAGCCAGGCACGGGCAATCGGCTTGCGCCCGAAGTGGCCCATGTCGGCATACAGGGCTTCAGCACCGGTCAGCGCCAGCACCACCGCACCGAGAATCGCCACACCCATGCCCGGGTGAACCATGAAGAAACGCACGCCCCAGATCGGGTTCAGCGCATTCAAGACTTCAGGGTGCCTGACGATCCCGCTGACACCCAGCCCACCCAGCACCAGGAACCACACGACCATCACCGGGCCAAACAGCTTGCCGATGCGATCGGTGCCGTGTTTCTGGATCAGGAACAGTCCGACCAGGACCACCAGCGCCATCGGCACCACCCAGCGCTCCAGGCCATCGAATGCCAGCTCCAGACCTTCCACCGCCGACAATACGGAAATCGCCGGGGTGATCATGCTGTCGCCGTAAAACAGTGCGGCACCGATCAATCCCAGGATCACCAGCACCGTCTGCAATTTGGGATAGCGGCTGGATGCGCGTCGCGCCAGGGCGGTCAGCGCCATGATCCCCCCTTCGCCCTGGTTGTCGGCCCGCAAGACGAACAACACGTACTTGATCGTGACGACCCAGATCAGCGACCAGAATATCAATGCCAGAATCCCGAAGACGCCGTCGTGATTGACCGGCACCCCATAATGACCGGCGAATACTTCTTTGAGGGTGTACAACGGGCTCGTGCCGATGTCGCCGTAAACTACCCCGACTGCCGCGACCAGCATGCTCAGCGGTTTTGCAGCCGAATGCTCGGCGCCCGCCGCCTGACTACTTGCCTGACCCATCCAACACTCCTGATTCTCGAACCGGCTTCTTTGAATGAAGCACTATGCTTTGTGGTGCAGCATGCGCTGTTTTACCTGTTGTTACAGACGTTTTGTTGACTGTAAAAAATTGGTAAAGCTCAACGGCGCGAAGCATAGCGCAGCACTCGTCGTATTTCCCTGCATAAAGCTGGTCAAGTGCGTTGCTCATCGCTAGAATTGCGCACTTTTTGATCAGAGGCGCACCCTAAGCGCCCATCCGTCGACTTTCCCACACGGCAAGCGACGTCACAAAACACCGAGGTTAGACATGTCCACCACTCCTGCGCCGGCCAATCCAAAGGTTGGCTTCGTATCTCTGGGTTGCCCGAAAGCACTGGTCGACTCCGAGCGCATCCTGACCCAGCTGCGTATGGAAGGCTATGACGTGGTGTCCACCTATCAGGACGCCGACGTGGTGGTGGTCAACACCTGCGGCTTCATCGACTCGGCCAAGGCTGAGTCGCTGGAAGTGATCGGTGAAGCGATCAAGGAAAACGGCAAGGTGATCGTCACCGGTTGCATGGGCGTGGAAGAAGGCAACATCCGCGACGTACACCCGAGCGTGCTGGCCGTGACCGGTCCGCAGCAGTACGAGCAAGTGGTCAACGCGGTGCACGAAGTGGTGCCGCCGCGTCAGGATCACAACCCGCTGATCGACCTGGTGCCGCCGCAAGGCATCAAGCTGACTCCGCGTCACTACGCCTACCTGAAGATTTCCGAAGGCTGCAACCACAGCTGCAGCTTCTGCATCATCCCGTCGATGCGCGGCAAACTGGTCAGCCGTCCGGTGGGTGATGTACTCGACGAAGCCCAGCGTCTGGTCAAATCCGGCGTCAAAGAGCTGCTGGTGATTTCGCAAGACACCAGCGCCTACGGTGTCGACGTGAAATACCGCACCGGTTTCTGGAACGGCGCGCCGGTGAAAACCCGCATGACCGAACTCTGCGAAGCGCTGAGCACCTTGGGCGTGTGGGTCCGTCTGCACTACGTTTACCCGTACCCGCACGTCGACGAGTTGATCCCGCTGATGGCCGCCGGCAAGATCCTGCCGTACCTGGACATCCCGTTCCAGCACGCCAGCCCGAAAGTCCTGAAGGCGATGAAACGCCCGGCGTTCGAAGACAAGACTCTGGCGCGGATCAAGAACTGGCGCGAGATCTGCCCGGACCTGATCATCCGTTCGACCTTCATCGTCGGCTTCCCGGGCGAAACCGAAGAAGACTTCCAGTACCTGCTGAACTGGCTGACCGAAGCCCAGCTCGACCGCGTCGGCTGCTTCCAGTACTCGCCGGTAGACGGCGCCCCTGCCAATGATCTGGACCTGGAAGTGGTACCGGACGACGTCAAGCAGGACCGTTGGGAGCGCTTCATGGCGCACCAGCAGGCGATCAGCTCGGCACGCCTGCAAATGCGCATCGGCCGCGAGATCGAAGTGCTGGTGGACGAAGTCGACGAGCAAGGCGCCGTCGGCCGCTGCTTCTTCGATGCCCCGGAAATCGACGGTAACGTATTCATCGACAACGGCAGCAACCTCAAGCCGGGCGACAAGGTCTGGTGCAAGGTGACTGACGCTGACGAATACGACCTGTGGGCTGAGCAGATCTAAACACCACGAAGTACCTGTGGGAGCGGGCTTGCTCGCGAAGGCGGTGTATCAGACACTGGTATGTCGACGGATACACTGCTTTCGCGAGCAAGCCCGCTCCCACAGGGGATAGTCGTGTCATCAAAAGCCCCGCTCTTTTTTACGAGATGCGGGGCTTTTTTACGGCTATGGTTTACCGGGGGAAGGACTCCCTTGAAACGAACAAGAGGCCATCGGGCATGCGTCAGCATTCGGTCATTCACACGCCGAAACTCAGCGATTATCAGGAACTGACCCGGGTCTGGGAGGCCTCGGTTCGCGCGACCCATGATTTCCTGCCGGACAGCTACATCGAGTTGCTGCGTAATCTGGTGCTCACGCGTTACCTGGATGCAGTGATGCTGATCTGTACCAAGGACGCCAACCAGCGCATCACCGGATTCGCCGGGGTGGCGGCGGGCAAGATCGAAATGCTGTTCATCGATCCCGAGTATCGTGGCCAAGGCTTGGGCAAGAAACTGCTCAACTACGCCATGCAACATCTGAATGCCGATGAACTCGACGTCAACGAACAGAACCCGCAGGCACTGGGATTTTATTTCAAGCAGGGTTTTGAAGTGATCGGCCGCTCGGAGGTGGATGGCATGGGCCAGCCGTACCCGTTGCTGCATATGCGCCTGCGGCAGACCCAGCAGCGCTCAAGCCACGCCTGACACACCAAAGTACCCTTGTAGGAGTGAGCCTGCTCGCGATAGCGCCGGACCAGCCGACATCAATGCTGAATGTCAGACGGCAATCGCGAGCAGGCTCACTCCTACAAAAAACCACCTACCGAAATGGAACCGGGCTTAACCGGCGCCAGGCAGGTACAATGCCCACCCCTTTTTTGTTACGGCCCTGTCATGACTGACCCGATTCGCCTCTCCAAACGCCTCATCGAACTGGTCAGTTGCTCCCGCCGGGAGGCCGAACTGTTCATTGAGGGCGGCTGGGTCACCGTGGACGGCGAAGTGATCGACGAACCGCAATTCAAGGTCGGCGACCAGAAGGTCGAGCTCGACAAGGACGCCCAGGCCACCGCGCCGGAGCCGGTCACGATTCTGCTCAACGTGCCGGCCGGCATGGATGTCGACACCGCCATGCAGTCGCTCAGCGCCGACACCCTCAGCGACGAGCATCGCTACGGCAAACGCCCGCTGCGCGGGCACTTCCTGCGCCTGACGGCCAGCGCCGATCTGCAGCCCAAGGCCAGCGGCCTGCTGGTGTTCACTCAGGACTGGAAAGTGCTGCGCAAACTGACTGCCGACGCGGCCAAGATCGAGCAGGAATACGTGGTCGAGGTCGAAGGCGACATGGTTGCCCACGGCCTCAATCGCCTGCAGCACGGCCTCACCCACAAGGGCAAGGAGCTGCCGCCGGTCAAGGCCAGCTGGCAGAACGAAAACCGCCTGCGCTTCGCCATGAAGAACCCGCAGCCGGGGATCATCGCGCAGTTCTGCGAAGCGGTTGGCCTGAAGGTCGTCGGCATCCGCCGCATCCGCATCGGCGGCGTGTCGATTGGCAAGGTTCCGGTGGGCCAATGGCGCTACCTGTCCGGCAAAGAGAAGTTCTAAGGCTTCCACTGCCGCCACACATTCCGGCAGCGCGCCTGCGTGCTGCCCACAACGATTATCAGGATTACCCACATGATTCATAACGACGTATTGCGTAGCGTGCGCTACATGCTCGACATCAGCGACAAGAAAGTCATCGAGATCATCAAGCTCGGCGGCCTGGACGTGGAGCTGAAAGACGTCGTCGCGTACCTCGACAAGAAAGAAGAAGACGAAGAAGGCTTCGTGCGCTGCCCGGACGAAGTCATGGCGCACTTCCTCGACGGTCTGGTGGTGTTCAAGCGCGGCAAGGACGAAAGCCGTCCGCCGCAGCCGATCGAAGTGCCAGTGACCAACAACATCATCCTGAAGAAGCTGCGCGTGGCCTTCGAACTCAAGGAAGACGACATGCACGCGATCCTCAAGGCAGCCGAGTTCCCGGTGTCCAAGCCTGAGCTGAGCGCACTGTTCCGCAAGGTCGGCCACACCAATTACCGCGCGTGCGGCGACCAGTTGCTGCGCAACTTCCTCAAGGGCTTGACCCTGCGCGTTCGCGGCTGATCTGCGCCACAAGCTCTGAATCGGCGGCGCGGCCTTCGCGAGCAAGCCCGCTCCCACAGGTTTTGTGGCTGACACAAAACCGGACTCCACTCGAGATCCCTGTGGGAGCGGGCTTGCTCGCGAAGGCGTCCGCCCGGCCACCTCGGGTTATCATCCCCACCCCGCTCTCACCTCGACTCCAGACCATGACTTACAACGTCTCCCCCATCGGCTTCGTGCGTTCCTGTTTCAAGGAGAAGTTCGCCATCCCGCGCCAGCCGCAACTGGCCCCCGCCGCCCGTGGCGTGCTGGAGCTGGTGGCGCCGTTCGATCAGGGAGACGCCGTGCAAGGGCTGGAGCAGGTCAGCCATGTCTGGCTGTTGTTCCTGTTTCATCAGGCGCTGGAAGAAAAGCCGCGCCTGAAGGTGCGGCCACCGCGTCTGGGCGGTAACAAGTCCATGGGCGTGTTCGCCACCCGTGCGACCCACCGTCCCAATGGCATCGGGCAGTCGGTGGTGAAGCTGGACAAGGTCGAGGCCCATCGGCTGTTCATCTCGGGGATCGATTTGCTCGACGGCACGCCGATTCTCGACATCAAACCCTATGTACCTTACGCCGACATCATCGCTGACGCCTCCAACAGCATCGCCAGCGCCGCGCCACAGCTGATTGACGTGCGGTGGACGGACGCCGCACTGCAACAGGCGCACGGCCATGCTCAGCGCCTCGGCGAGCCTTTGGTCGAGTTGATCGAGCAGTGTCTGGCCCAGGATCCGCGTCCGGCGTATCAGACGCCGACACCAGAGCGCGAATACGGTGCGCAGTTCTGGGATCTGGACGTGCGCTGGCATTACCCGACGCCGGAGCAGATCCGGGTACTGGAAGTCATCCCCGCCAACACCTGAATCCCCGGAAACGCAAAAGCCCGCGCTGCCTTCTCACGCAACGCGGGCTTTTCTGTGTAGCACGAAACCAATGTGGGAGCGGGCTTGCTCGCGAAAGCGGTGCGCCATTCAACATTGACGTCGACTGACAGCCCCCTTCGCGAGCAAGCCCGCTCCCACAGGTATTGCGGGTTACTTCTCGACGAATGCACGCTCGATCAGGTAGTCACCCGGCTCGCGCATCCGCGCCGAGATCTTCAGGCCGAAGCTGTCGAGCACTTCGCTGGTCTCGTCGAGCATGCTCGGGCTGCCGCAGATCATCGCGCGGTCGTCCTGCGGATTGATCGGTGGCAGGCCGATGTCGCTGAACAGCTTGCCGCTGCGCATCAGGTCGGTCAGACGGCCCTGGTTCTCGAACGGCTCGCGGGTCACGGTCGGGTAGTAGATCAGCTTGTCACGCAGCGCTTCACCGAAGAACTCGTTCTGCGGCAGGTGCTCGGTGATGAATTCGCGGTAGGCGACTTCGTTGACGTAACGCACGCCGTGCACCAGGATCACTTTTTCAAAGCGCTCGTAGGTTTCCGGGTCCTGGATCACGCTCATGAACGGCGCCAGACCGGTGCCGGTGCTCAGCAGATACAGGTGCTTGCCCGGGTTCAGGTCGTCCAGCACCAGGGTGCCGGTAGGCTTCTTCGAGATGATGATCTCGTCGCCTTCCTTCAGGTGCTGCAGCTGCGAGGTCAGCGGACCATCCTGCACCTTGATGCTGAAGAACTCGAGATGCTCTTCCCAGTTCGGGCTGGCGATCGAGTAAGCGCGCATAAGCGGGCGGCCGTTGGGCTGTTGCAGGCCGATCATCACGAACTGACCGTTCTCGAAGCGCAGGCCCGGATCACGGGTGCACTTGAAGCTGAACAGAGTGTCGTTCCAGTGATGAACACTGAGGACACGCTCGTGGTTCATGTTGCTCATGTACGTGGGACTCCTGGATATTGGGTCTGCGCTCGCCTTTGCGGCCAACAGTGCGCAATTGCATCGCATTCTAATAGCGACGACAATATCTGTTAACTGGATTATTAAGATAAGGGTTATCGGTTATATCGATATGCGATTTACTCTTCGTCAACTGCAAGTCTTCGTCGCCGTCGCCCAGCAGGAGAGCGTATCCCGTGCTGCGGGTCTGCTCAACCTCTCGCAGTCGGCGGCAAGCACCTCGATCACCGAACTGGAGCGCCAGTCCAGCTGCCAGCTGTTCGATCGCGCCGGCAAACGCCTGAGCCTGAACGCCCTCGGTAAACAGCTGTTGCCGCAAGCGGTGGCCCTGCTCGACCAGTCCAAGGAAATCGAAGACCTGCTCAACGGCAAATCCGGTTTCGGCTCACTCTCGGTGGGCGCCACCCTGACCATCGGCAATTATCTGGCGACCCTGTTGATCGGCGGCTTCATGCAGCGCCACCCGGAAAGCCAGGTAAAACTGCACGTACAGAACACTGCCAATATCGTGCATCAAGTCGCCCACTACGAAATTGATCTGGGTCTAATCGAAGGCGACTGCAGCCATCCGGACATCGAAGTGCAGAGCTGGGTCGAAGATGAACTGGTGGTGTTTTGCGCGCCGCAGCATCCGCTGGCCAAACGCGGCAGCGCGACCATGGAAGAGTTGACGCACGAGGCGTGGATTCTGCGCGAACAGGGTTCCGGCACGCGCCTGACCTTCGATCAGGCGATGCGTCATCATCGCAGTGCGCTGAATATCCGTCTTGAGCTGGAACACACCGAAGCGATCAAGCGCGCGGTGGAATCAGGGCTGGGGATTGGCTGTATTTCGCGGCTGGCGCTGCGTGATGCGTTTCGACGCGGCAGCCTGGTGGCGGTGGAAACCCCGGATCTGGACCTGGCGCGGCAGTTTTACTTCATCTGGCACAAGCAAAAGTACCAGACCTCGGCCATGCGCGAGTTTCTCGATCTGTGCCGCGCCTTCACCGCCGGGGTGCAGCGCAGCGACGAGATCGTCTTGCCGAGTATCGCTTAAAGCAGAATCACCGCCCACACCAGGGCAATCATGCTCAGGGCCACGAATTGCGCGGCGCTGCCCATGTCCTTGGCGTTCTTCGACAGCGGGTGCAGTTCCAGGGAAATGCGGTCAATCGCCGCTTCTACCGCCGAGTTCAGCAACTCGACGATCAGCGCCAGCAGGCACACGGCGATCAGCAGTGCCTGTTCGACGCGACTGACATTCAGGAAGAACGTCAGCGGAATCAGCACCACATTGAGCAGGACCAGTTGGCGAAATGCGGCTTCGCCGGTGAAGGCTGCGCGCAGGCCGTCCAGCGAGTAACCGGAAGCGTTGAGGATGCGTTTCAGGCCGGTCTGGCCCTTGAAAGGTGACATAACGTAAAAACCAACCAGAAAGGAGTGGGAAAGCTAGAGCAACAAAAGTCAAAAAAGCGTGAAGACGCCAGCCTTTATTGGCTCGGAATTGACTCAAGTTGTTGCAGAAGTAATGCCGCCTGAGTCCGGGTGCGCACATTCAACTTGCGAAAGATCGCCGTGACGTGGGCCTTGATGGTCGCTTCGGACACGCTCAACTCGTAGGCAATCTGCTTGTTCAGCAGGCCTTCACAGACCATGGTCAGTACGCGGAACTGCTGCGGGGTGAGACTGGCCAGGCCGTCGCTGGCGGCTTTGGCTTCATCGGAGACACTGACGGCTTCGAATGCCTGCGGGGGCCAGAACACATCGCCATCGAGCACCTTGCGCACGGCTTGCTGAATCACATTCAGGTCGCTGGACTTGGGAATGAAGCCACTGGCGCCAAACTCGCGAGACTTGACCATGACCGAGGCTTCTTCCTGCGCCGAAACCATCACCACCGGAATCTGCGGGTACTGCCCGCGCAGCATGACCAGACCGGAAAACCCGAACGCGCCGGGCATGTTCAGGTCCAGCAGGACCAGATCCCAGTCGGATTTTTCGGTCAGGCGCGCTTCCAGCTCGGCGATGCTCGCCACCTCCACCAGTCGCACATCCGGGCCAAGGCCCAGTGTCACCGCTTGATGCAGCGCGCTACGAAACAGAGGGTGATCATCGGCAATCAGGATGTCGTATGTGGCCATTTTTCAAATGATCCTGTTTTTTGATGGCAGACCCGACGCATTCGGGCCTCGCCAAAGCAACTCGAGATACCGCCGCACAGCGCTATCCACAGGGGCACGTTCAACGCCAATCACGAGCAAACACGGCGTTTCAAACCTTGGCCGCACCCCAATCGGCGCCAAGCATGCCCAGCGTAGCCGGGGTGGTCAAGCAGCACGGCCGCCGCTGGGTGAAGTATGGGCCACTATGGGGCCAACACCGCTTGCGGCTTTCGTATATAAGGCAAGAGCTCGGCGTGGGCCGGAGTCGACTCGTTGAGCGGCAACTGTTGTTTGGCGCCCAGATAGTGCTGGCTGAACACATCGAAGTAAGCGTCCAGCGCCGACGCTGCATCGCTGTCCCCGGCCAGTTCCAGGCACAAAGCCGCGACTTCGGCGGTGCAAAGGTGCTCGCTGCGGGTCGAGCGGCGCAGGCGATAACGCGAGAGTCTGTCGGGCAGCAGGCTGAGAATCGGCAAGCGGTCGAAGTACGGACTCTTGCGGAAAATCTTGCGCGCCTCGGTCCAGGTCGCATCCAGCAGGATGAACAACGGACGCTTGCTGCTATCGGGCACGACGGTGTTGGTCACCCGCGACGGTTCTACATATTCGCCGGGAAATACAAGGTACGGCTGCCATTGCGGGTCGTTGAGCAGCGCCAGCATCCGCGGATCGGGTTCGGTGCGCGACCAGATGAACGCGTGGTTGTCGCGCACCACATCGGCGATCAGCCAGCCGGTGTTGCTCGGCTTGAACACTTCCTTGCCGGTCATGATCAGACACACACCGGAACGGGTTTCGACGGTCGGCCGCCAGGCGCACAGGCAGTGGCTGATGATCACCCGGCAGTCGCGGCAACGCTCGGAGCGAAAACCACGGGCCTGAATCGGCTTGATACCTTCGTCCTCGCGCTGGTCACGCAAGCGGGCTACGGCGTTGGGGGCATGATGGATCACGGGCAACGCCTTATGGCAGGAAAACTCGACACACACAGCACTCGGCAAGGCAATAAAGGCCGGCAGTTTACCAGAGCGACGAGCGCAAACCTGTACCGTCCCGACCGGCTCCCCTATAATCCGGCGCCACTGAACGCACAGCCACGGGGCTGGTCGAACCACCAGTCACTGAATCAGGAGAGTTTCATGCTGCGCCTTATCGTTCCTACCGCGGCCATCGCACTGGCGTTGTCCTTCAGCGCACAAGCGGCGTCCTTGAAAGAGCAGAATCTGAACAAAGAACTGCGCAACATCGCCGAGCAAAGCAGCGTCGGCACGCCGCGGGCGATCAATGAAGACATTCTCGATCAGGGCTACACCGTTGAAGGCGTTACCCTGATCAACCACCTGAGCGTGCAGGCCAGCCACGCCGAGAAGATGCGCGCCGATCCAAAAGCCGTGTATTTCCAGCTGGGTGCTTCGGTGTGCAATAACCCGTCGTACCGCAAGCTTATGGCCAAGGGTGCGATCATGCGTTACGACTTCAGTGAATATAAAACCAACAAGGCCATCGGCTCGGCCAGCTACCAGGATTCCGATTGCCCGAAAGCTGCCCCGGCGAAGAAGAAGTAATCATCGGGTATTGGCGCGCCGTTGTTCATCTTCGGCGCGCAATTCGGCCACCAGGGCCTGCAAGTAGCGAGAACGTCGTTCTCCACCTGCCAACCGACGGCAGCACTCCTCTTCGAGACTCACTTGATTGGTCTCGGCTGATGCTTTCAGCATCCGATACAACTGCGTATCGATTTCCAGAACCACTCTGGCCATCTCTCCCGCCTCCATGCCTGCTACCCGCGAATCCTTGAAAAGCGCGCACCCTGCGTACGGTTGCCGACTCAAAGCTGTCGTACAGTGCCTGTAGGTTAGTAAATCAGAGTGATTGCTCTACGGCGTACGTTCGGACGAGTGGTGAATATTCATTGCCAGCCAACCCGCGACGGTTGCCAGGAAAGCCTGCGCGGCGTAAAGATCAACTCAGCGCAATGGCTCGCAAGGGTCTAGATTCAAAGTATTCCCGATCACCTGTTCACGGCAGCAAAAGGAGCTGCCGAGTGTGTTTTTTTTGCAGCGCGGCACTGACGCCGCACGTCAGGGCCACCCGCTCTGTGCAGAAGGAGACGTTGAATGCCTTACCAACCGAATGACCTGCTCAGCCGACATTTTCAGGAAAGCGGCCCCGACCTCATCAGCAAGGTCGAAGAACAGCTCAAGCAGATTTCCCCCGACAGCCCGAACCTGCCGATTTATCGCGATATGATCCTGACCGTGCTGCGCATGGCCCAAGAGGATCACAACCGCTGGAACGCCAAGATCACCCTGCAGGCCCTGCGTGAACTGGAGCAGGCGTTCCGGGTGCTGGAACAATTCAAGGGACGACGCAAAGTCACGGTATTCGGCTCGGCGCGCACGCCGGTCGAGCACCCCCTGTATGCAATGGCGCGTGAACTCGGCGCGGCCCTGACGCGATCAGACATGATGGTCATCACCGGTGCGGGTGGCGGGATCATGGCCGCCGAGCACGAAGGCGCCGGGCGTGACCACAGCCTCGGGTTCAACATCACCCTGCCCTTCGAGCAGCATGCCAACCCGACTGTGGACGGCACCGGCAATCTGCTGCCGTTCCATTTTTTCTTCACCCGCAAACTGTTCTTCGTCAAGGAAGCCGATGCGCTGGTGCTGTGCCCTGGCGGGTTCGGCACCCTGGACGAGGCACTGGAAGTACTGACACTGATCCAGACCGGCAAAAGCCCGTTGGTGCCGGTGGTGTTGCTGGATGCGCCGGGCGGAACATTCTGGCAAGGCGCCCTGGACTTCATTCGCCAGCAACTCGAAGAAAACCACTACATCCTGCCCACCGACCTGAAACTGATGCGTCTGGTCTATAACGTCGATGAGGCGGTGGAGCAGATCAACCAGTTCTACAGCAACTTCCACTCCAGTCGCTGGCTCAAGCGTCAGTTCGTGATTCGTATGCATCACAAGCTCAGTGACGTGGCGATGGCGCATATGCAGGAGGCTTTCGCCGATCTGTGCCTGAGTGACCAGTTCCATCAACACGCTTACAGCGGCGAGGAACATGACGAAGCGCAGTACAGCCACCTGGTGCGGTTGGCTTTCGCGTTCAATGCCCGAAATCATGGCCGTCTCAGGGAACTGGTGGATTACATCAACCTCCCCGAAAACTGGGCTCACACCCAACCGCAGACCGCCCAACGTGCACGTGAGCCATCAAAGGTAATTTGAAGGCAAAAAAAAACGGCCCGCTATTTTCATAGCGGGCCGTTTCTATTAAACCGACTTAATCGTCCATGCTTCTGCCGCTGAACAAGCGGTTGATCATCTCCATCGAAAAACCCCGATAGGCGAGGAAGCGGCCTTGTTTGGCCCGCTCCTTGGCGTCAATCGGCAAGTGTCCGGAGAACTTGCGTTGCCACGTCTCGCGAAGCTGCTCCTGCCAGTCGATACCGCTTTCACGCAGGGCGAGTTCGATATCGGCGCGTTGCAAACCACGCTGACCCAGCTCTTCGCGAATGCGCAAGGGGCCATAGCCGGAGCGGGCACGGTAGGAAACAAAGCTTTCAAGGTAACGGGCTTCGGAAAGCAGTCCCTCTTCCGTCAACCGGTCGAGGGCTGTTTCGATCATTTCCGCCTCAGCGCCGCGCTGACGCAGTTTACGCGTCAGTTCGACTCGACCGTGCTCGCGTCGAGCGAGCAGGTCCATGGCGGTTCGCCGCACCGCGACGAGGGTATCGAGTACAGCGGTGGTCATCGCTGCGATCAGATATCAGCGTCAGCCAGGTCGTCTTCGGTCTCTTTGACCGCAGAAGCCTTGGAGTCGGCGATCACCGCTGGGGACAGCAGTTTGTCACGCAGCTGCTTCTCGAGCTTGGCAGCGACTTCCGGGTTGTCTGCCAGGAACTTGGCCGAGTTGGCCTTGCCCTGACCGATCTTGGTGCCTTCATAGGCATACCAGGCGCCGGATTTCTCGACGAAACCATGCAGCACGCCCAGGTCGATCATCTCGCCATTGAGGTAGATGCCTTTGCCGTAAAGGATCTGGAACTCGGCCTGACGGAACGGCGACGCCACCTTGTTCTTCACAACCTTGACGCGGGTTTCGCTGCCGACCACTTCGTCGCCTTCCTTCACCGCGCCGGTACGGCGGATGTCGAGACGGACCGAAGCGTAGAACTTCAGCGCGTTACCACCGGTGGTGGTTTCCGGGCTGCCGAACATCACGCCGATCTTCATGCGGATCTGGTTGATGAAGATCACCAGGCAGTTGGCGTTCTTGATGTTACCGGTGATTTTACGCAGCGCCTGGGACATCAGACGGGCTTGCAGGCCCACGTGCATGTCACCCATTTCGCCTTCGATTTCAGCCTTCGGTACCAGTGCAGCCACGGAGTCGACGATGATCACGTCTACTGCGTTGGAGCGCACCAGCATGTCAGTGATTTCCAGCGCCTGTTCACCGGTGTCCGGCTGGGAAACCAGCAGGTCGTCGACGTTGACGCCCAGCTTGCCGGCGTACTCAGGGTCGAGGGCGTGTTCGGCGTCGACGAAGGCGCAGGTCGCGCCGGCTTTTTGAGCCTGGGCGATCACGGACAGCGTCAGTGTGGTTTTACCGGAAGATTCAGGACCGTAGATTTCAACAATACGGCCTTTTGGCAGACCGCCGATGCCGAGTGCGATGTCCAGACCCAGAGAGCCGGTGGAGATAGCCGGGATCGCCTGACGGTCCTGATCGCCCATACGCATCACGGCACCCTTGCCGAATTGACGTTCGATCTGACCCAGGGCCGCAGCCAAGGCTTTCTTCTTGTTGTCGTCCATTAAAGTCCTCACGTAATCAATAAGGCCTGACGGCCAACACCTGTATAAGTAGCCAGTATTATTCCACAGCGTTCGCGGATCGCCTACCCCTGATTTTCGATTTCTCGTGCCGCTAGTCGCAACAGCCCCTCTAGCGCGGCCTTCACCGTTTGTCGGCGGACTTCATCGCGGTTGCCGGGGAAGTGCTGAACCTCACTGGAAACCGCATCGCCCACGCCCCAGGCCAGCCACACCGTGCCCACCGGTTTGTTCGGTGTACCGCCATCGGGCCCCGCCACGCCGCTGACCGCCACGGCAAACCGCGCCAGACTGTGCTTCTGCGCACCACGCACCATCGCCTCGACGACTTCGCGACTGACCGCACCCACCGTGCCGAACAATTCGGTGGGGACATTCAGTTGCCGGGTCTTCTGCCGGTTGGAGTAGGTCACGTAACCGGCCTCGAACCACGCCGAGCTCCCCGGAATCCGCGTGATCGCTTCAGCAATCCCGCCACCGGTACACGACTCGGCCGTGGTGACGTGGGCGTTGAGCAACTGCAAACGTCGGCCGAGCTCGGCAGCCAGTTGAGTGATCTCTTTCACGGTGCGCTCCGGATCGGATGGAATGACTACCACCGTACACGACCCGGTTGCGCTTTCAATACACAGACTCATTCAAAATGTTCGGGCGCCAGCGCTCTGACATAGGCCTGACAGGCCTGCAAGGCAATCAGTCCGCGGTCACCGGTGTCGGTGATGGCGATAATTCGTTGAGCATGCGCCGGGTCAAGTCGGGCGCGTACGGCTGCATGATCCACGCCGCCGGGGCCGGTGGCGGCTGGCACCCCGCAGCCTTGGGCAGCGTCGCCGGCGTCGATGAGGACTGACAGGCGCAGATCAGCAGTGGCAAGACGATCGCGCAGGCGATCCTGATCACGTTGGGCATCACTGAGTGCTCGATAGTGGGTTTGTTCACTGGCCGCGAGGCGTTGCTCAAGGGCCAGACGTTTATCCTGCTCGACCTGCTGCGCGCTGGCTGCGGCCACATTCAGCTGATTGAGAGTGTCGGCGTTTAACCGCGCCTGCTCCGCGAGTTGTCGCTCGTAACGCCAGTCCTGAAACTGCCAGGCCAACGCAGCGCCCCCCAAGGTCAGCAACAAAAAGCCGGTTAAACGCCAGGAGACGGACATAGCACCGCCCTCGCCCGCGCCCAGATGTCGAGCCGATCCTGCAGGCCATTCAACCCGCCGTTGATTCGGCGGGTGATGCTGTTGAACTGGTCGCGGTCGGCCAGATCGTTCAGGCCGTTCTGTTCCCAGAACCATGCCGCCGATTCCGCTGCCCATTGCGGTTGCTCAAGCAATTCCGGCAAGGACAGCAAGCGCTCATCGCCGAATAGGCCGAGGCTGCACTGCCGATAGTTGCTGCGCCCGGTGATCTGGATCAGCCCGCGACCGCGGTATTTCTGCCCATCGCCGTCGGCCTCGGGCGTGTTGCCCAGACGTAACGCCAGCGTGCCAGTGTCGTATTTGCTCAGGTACTGGTTGTTGCCCAGCTCGCGCACGTATTGCAACTGGCCCGACTCGTGACCGATCTGCGCAAGAAACGCGGCGATGCGTTTTGGCGAGTCGATATGGCGGCGATTCATTGCGTTATTCAGTGCAGAAACAAAAACGCCCGCTTGGGAGCGGGCGTTGGGCATGATGGTTTTAAGGTTGTCTTCTGTTATTTGCATGATGCGTAATCCTCCCTGGATGCTCCGATTGAATCATGGTTGACGGACAACGGCCCCCAGCCATTTTTTTGCCAGAGTTGTCAGGGTGTTGTTGGGTACAGATTCTTCGAGTGCGTCATTCAATGGCAGTACTTGCCCGCCGGTTAACAGCCATTGCTGATACTCAAGCCAGTCGCGATTGGTCGTGTCCTGCGGAATAAACGCGGCATCTTCAACGCGCAATACACCACAGGCGGTCAGTTGATATGTCATGAGCTACCCCTAGATTTCTGCGTCCGCTGTCCATTCAATCTGCAGCCCGTTACCGGGCTGACTGCTCACAGGCGTCACGGTACCGATAGCGAAACTTCGCTGTGTCACACTTTGCACAGTGGTCCCCGTGCAAGCCACTCCCTGCGAATAGTTCCAGACCTGACTGCTTTCATTTCCAGGGCAATACAGAACAACGGTGGGTTGCACTCTCTTCTGAGCCTGCATGTCTATGACCATGCCGTATTGACCGGTATTCCCGGCCGCAGCCTGAGTGAACGTAACGATGCAGGTTCCGACACCATTGTTTGCACGAATCTGTAAACGACTGGCAAAGGACTTCTCGAAGTAGCGCTGACACAACATCAGCTCTTCACCAACCGGGCGGTATTCGAATGGCGTGGAAACCGGTCCTTCCTCGAGTTGAACCCGCGCAAGATCCACAGTTTGCAAAACGTTAAGTGGCAGATCAAAAGCCAACCTCAAGTAATCATTGGCACCGAGCATTTTCCCAGCGATCACTGGCACCTGAAATGTTGCGCTGAATTTGGTCCATGCAGTGCTCAATGCAAAGACATCGACCACTTTGACGACGGCTTCCGAACCACCGTTGCCGAAGTACTGACCGATGGTTACCTTCAACGGGCGCGCGGCGTCGGAGCGCGCCCAAAATGTTACGGTGGCGGTTTTTCCAGCCAGAGTCCTGACGGATTCAACGCTTTGGGAAATCTTGTGCTCGGTAGCGCCAACGCCCGCCGTGGTTTGCTGCCAGCGCAAGAAATAGCTCGGCTCACCCGCCACGTCTGTCTGGCCAGGGGCAAAATCCTGGCGAGAGATGGCCACGGCAGCATTGCCATTCCAGTCGCAACGAAAACGATCGGCTACATACCCACCAATATTGGGGCCTTGGTTGGTCGTTCCGCGCTGCCAGATATCGAAGCCGCCATTGATCAGCACATTCCGGCGATACACCTGCGCCGGAAATTGCTGCAGTGGATCAGGCTTCGATAATTGGCGGATCGCCTGCGCCAACTGATCGGTTTGTGCTTCATCAGGTTTCAAACCGGCTGCGGTGATGGCGTTGAGTATTTCCTGAGTAACACTGTTGCCCCAGCTCGCCGGGATCAGCGATCCGGGCAGGCCGGCGATGGCGTCTTCATTGACGAACTTGCCGTTCACCAGCCCGACGCTGGGAACGCTTTTTGGATAATCCATGTATGTTTCCTCTACGGCTCAAACCGCATTTGCCAACCAACGCGGCGCTACAGGCCGATGCTCGCTGAAAGGAAAAAAAGAACCCTGCGGCCAGTCGCGCAATTCGCGGCGATAGGTTTGCAGCTCGGCATATTGCTCGCTGGTCAGCGTCGTGCCACCGCCGTCTTCAAGCTCATCACGATCACGTGCAACCAGACCATCGGTGGCAGCCAGTTGTGCTGTACGCCAGCGACGTTCAGCATCGGCCGCTTCTTCTGCCGAATAAGGTGGTGGATCAACCAGAGTCGGATAACCGCTATCCGCGTGCACGCCGACCACTTTTGCACTCACAGCCAGTTGCTGCAGCAGTGAGATCCAATAGGCCTGGGGAATTTCAATGACGTCATCCGGAATATCCGATGAGTTGATAGCGGGAACATAAACCCCACGGGTGCTGGCGCTGAACAAGACATTGAACGGATTCATTTAATAACCCTTTGCAAAGAAGTTGATACCCCAACCTGCAGACACTTCGCCGCTGTAGCTTCGAACTTTCAGACGGCACCCCTGCTTCGACGCAGAGTTCGCGTACATGACGACCATCGCTCCATCGCCTCCTACGTGCATGGCGATGATCGAAGAAAACGCGGTAGGGAAAGAGATCGGAAAGACGACGTTGACATCGCCATTGGCATCCGTCGTGCCAACACCCCATTGATCGATATTGCCGCTGGCATAACGCTGGTAGCCAATGTTGCCGTACACACCGGAGTGCGCCGACGCATATCGATCACTCACCGAGCCGCCATAGAGGCGCCACTGTCCCGTGAGTTTGATCAGGTAGGCAGTGTCACCAATACCCAACTTGAGCGGGCCGGATGTGCCATTACAGGTGAGAAGCCCATCGTTACCGGAAGGATTGACGGTCAACACGCCGGTACCTGCGTTGATTACGTGAATGGTGCTCGCATGGGCCACACCATTGGTAGACGGCAGCGTCGCAGTCAGCGCGCTGGCACTGGAGAAACTCGCGACACCGCCAATATTCGCAGCGTTCAATACCGTGCTGGCGGCGTAAGAAGCAAAACCGGAGAACTGTAATCCCGCCCGCGTAACAAACTCAGTGGTGGCCATCGACTGATCATTGGAGAACTGCGGTGAAGTCAAAAACAACTTGTTGCTGCGTAATGCGGTTAACACCTGATCATCTTTCGCTTCCGTCGGAGCGGTGCCGCCAGCATTGATGATATTCAACAACTCTTGGGTAACGCTGTTGCCCCATTTCGCCGGAATCAACGACCCCGGCTTGCCGGTCAGCGGGTCTTCATCGACAAACCGGCCGTTGACCAGACCGGCACTCGGGACACTGTTTGGGTAGTCCACGGTACTTCTCCTTGTGTGTGAGTCAGGTGTTTACTGCTGATTCGGGCGCAACCGGCCAGGTAATTTCGTCAGGAAAACCAGCCTGTTTTTCGATCCGGTTCAGCTCGACGCTGTAGAGCTTCCATTCGATCAGCAGCAGTTGTTCGTCGTGGCTGGCATCGCCAATATCCTCGGCGTATTGCAGCGGGGCGATGCGCAGGACGGCGTCGCGCAGCAGTGCGTCGCGCTGGCCGAGAGATTGCTGTCTGACGCTCGCTAAACGAGCCTGCTCATCCAGCACCCAGGCGTTGTCGCGCCAGATGTGGAACTCGCCTGGCCATGGTTGCGCGGTCAGGGTGTCAGGCAACTCACCCAGCTCGGTCCAGATCTGTTGCGCGCCGCCGTCCTTGCGATAAACCATGCCACGGCGGTCGATCACCTCACGCGGTACGCCGTTGATCAGTGCCCAGCTACGACCGGTTTCCGGCTCAGGCAACTCGTACGCCAGCTCAACAGCATTACCGGGTAACTGGATGCCAATGCCCGGCGTGACAATGAACTCGACAGGCCCGGACAGAGCGCCCGAGCCATCAAATAGATAATTGAACATGAAGTGCCTCAGATGAGTTTGATGCGGCCGGGATAGGCGATGTTGCGCGGGCGGGATTTGAAGGCGTAGAGCAAAACTCCTGCGGTATCCCTCTGGTAAGTGGTATTCACCGGAAAGATCGGGCCGCCATTGACCAGCCCTGTAACGTATTTGCGGTTCTTCCCGGGTATCCGCGCCAAAACTGGTCAGGCTATCTGACCAGTACGCGCCCACAGCGCCTGCGCCATTGGCACCTTGCGCATAGGAATGCGTCGATCCAGTCTGAAAAGTACCCATCGCCCGCCCGGCATCCACACCACGACCTTCATCCAGAACCCGCAGAAATTCCCCTCGCCCTTCGGGACCACGAAAGGTCGTCGCACCGTCACCCGTGGTCCATTTCCCCTCGGAGCCCACGCGTAAGGCTTCAGTCCCCAGCATTCCCGATTGCTGGGCGTGATCCCACAGCCACGGCCATTCCGCACGCTTCATCACGGTGCCATTCAATGCACCGTATCCACCGGGACTGAGCATCAGGGTCGTCTCGAAAAACGGCCGCCCCAATGGCGTATTGTCGAAACGACCGACCGGCCACCAACTCCCCGCCCCATCACTGCGCAAATGCCACCAGTCACCGCCGCCCATCAATACGAAGAACGGATAACCGCTGGCCGACAGATGGGTGTGAAAACGAATCCCGTCGGTACCTGAGGCCTGGATGACCATGCGATTACCGCTGTTGTCCACCCGCCGAACAATCACGTCGCGCACACCGAGTGCGGCGTTGGCCGGTGGCAGCAGCAAAGTCACAGGTCCCGGGCTGCCGTCTATCAGCACCAGGCCAAGCTCGGCCTCGGTCAGGGTTTTCGACGCGGCCAGTCGGGTGATGACCGAACGCATCGGGCTCGCTCTGCCGATGATCGACTGAATCGCCTTGTACAACTGCCCGGTATCGGCTTCAGCAGCCACCAACCCGCTGCCGTTAATCACACTCAGGATCTCCTGAGTCACGCTGTTGCCCCACACCGCCGGAATCAACGAACCCGGCGTGCCTGCCACAGGGTTTTCATCGACAAAGCGGCCATCGACCAGGCCGACGCTGGGGACGCTTTTTGGATAATCCATAGTTAACTTTCCTTTACCTGGAACATTGATGGGCGATGCCGACAATGCAGCATCCATTCACTCGGCAGTCATCCAGGCAGGCTTTTTCGGTCGAGAGCGTTTGGAGGGGAATTTCTTCGCCTGGGGCCACTTGCGTAGCGCCTGCAGGTAATTCAGCAGGGTCAGATATTCAGAGTCGGATAGCGTGGTGGCTTTCATCAATTCCACTTCGTCCCGATGGCGATCACGCAACCAGACCACGCGATCAAATTCCTTGTCGCGCCATGCCTTTGCTTCGATCAGCGCTTCCTCGCCTGAAAGGGGCGTCGACTCGATCAGTATCGGCAGACCTTGCTCGTCATGGGACCGCTCGGTTCCGGCTGCAGGGTTAGCAATAACCGACTCGTAACGCTCGTCGTCAATTTCAACGGCATCGCCCGGGAGGCTCGTGTGATAGCCCGACAAATAAGTGTTGCCAGTGGTGCGGCTATAGAAACGTTTCATTTCAGTTCCCCACTCCCAGCACAGTGACAAAACCGGTGCCACCGGAATTACTCAAAACCTGCACCTGGCTAGAATCAAAATAGGTCACCAAGGGTGGAGTGGTGATATCGAAATAGGGTGCGTTTCCGCCGTGCGAATAACTCGCCCAAGTAGCGGCACACTGGGTCTTGAAAGCCACCGGCCAAGGTTGGGCAGCATAGGTTTTATCTGCAGCAATGGTGATCAGGACCCACTGGATCATGAAGCCCCCCAACCAACTCGGAAAGGCGATATAGCCGTTCGCGCCAATGCTGTAGGAAACACCAAACCGGAGCTTTTTCGGTGTGACGATGGCGGTGTCGTCAGTCCCCGCATTGACTTGGCTTTGGGTCGCGATCCGCGCCCAGCCTAAAACCGTTTCAGTGGCTTGAACCACTTTCTTTTCGATCGCTTGGAAAACGCGCTGCGGCGTCATCAGACGGCTGCTGCTGGTACCTGCTTCGGCCTCATCCTTGCTCGCCAAAGAATCATTTTTGTTCTTCTCGACAATCGTCGAAATCGCCAATCTCAGTTGCGTGCTGTTACCCTCGTCAGGCACAAGTCCGGCGGCAGTGATCGCGTTGATGATTTCATCGGTAACGCTGTTGCCCCATCGCGCCGGAATCAGCGACCCCGGCGTCCCGGTCAGCGGGTTTTCATCGACAAATTTCCCATTCACCAGACCGGCACTGGGCACACTCTTCGGATAATCCATCCCGTCATTCCTCCCTAGTCATAATTGATGTGCACTTTGGTATGCGCCGGCGCACTGCGGTGGATCAGGCACTCCAGCGCCGAGCCCGGGTTGACGCCGAAGCGCTCGCCCCAGTAGCTCGCACCATAGCGCCGGCCGAGCAGCAGGCGGCCGCCGGTGTTGAGGGTCCACATGAATTGCGCTTCCCAGGTGCCCCAGTGCGCTGCGCCAAAACGCGAGCGGCCCATGCGCGGGGCTTCGTGCTCGGTGATGCTGGCGTTGGGGTAGCCCTGGCTTTTGGCGATGTCGAGGTAGTAACCGACGGCCTGGCTGCCGACCGCGAGCAAGCGCCGGCGCACGGCGAGGCGGCGGTCGTCGAACAGCGGTGTGGCGCCCAGGCACGGGTCGGGCAGCTCCATCACCCGCTCCCAGTCCGGCACCAGTTCGCTGACGCCCGCCGGGTCCATCTCGTTGAGCAGGTCGGCAGCGCGGGCGTCGAGGCGCGCCAGTTCGACGGCGACGCCTTGCAGCACTTCCTCAAGTTCCGGGACGCGTTCCGGGTCCCACGCCGGGCCGCTCGGCAGCAAGGCGCGCAGCTGCGCCTGATATTGCGCGGCGGTTCTTATGCCCCCCATACGCAACCTCCGAAGGTCAGCAGTTCGCTTTGCCCGGCAGGCACGTCAGCGGCCGGCGCGGTCAGCGTGTGATCGTACTCACCGCCGGCGCTGCTGATGGCTTCGCGGATATGGCTGATCAGCAGCGGCACACCCAGATCGGCCTCGCGGTTGTGCAGGTCGCGCAGTTGCGCTTCAACGGCGGCGCGCACAGCAGTGGTGTCCGGGTTGACGCTCTTGAAGCGATACACCACCGGCACCTGAATCGGCCGCTGCACGTGTACTTCCGCCGTCACCGGACGCAGCGGTTCGATGTACTCCTGAACCTCCGCCAATTGCTCATCGTTGGGCACCGGTTGCGGGTCTTCGTCACGCATGATGAACACCGTCACTGTGCCTGGCCCGAGCAGGCCGCCACGACACCAGGCGCGCGTCACACCTGGCACTTCCAACGCCCAGGTCTCGTAGTCGCTTGCCGAACCGCCGTGGGGGATCACGCGATAAGAACGGATCACCCGCGAGCGCAACGACTCCAGGCTTTCTCGCGCCACGCCACCACTGAGGCCGGGCGCGAGCACCACAAAACTGTTGCCGACCACGCCGGCGATCGGCTGCACCGGGTTCAGCGCCAGACCGGCGTCGGCATTGCCCAGGCTGCCAGCATCCAGCGCCGCGATGGTGGTGGTGTTGCTGCCATTGACGGTGGTGCGCGCGGTGGTGACTTTGTAGGTACGGCCATCGCTCGCTTGCAGCAGCGTGTCGACATCCAGCACCGCACCGGCGGTCGCGGTAAAACTGACGCTGCCGGTGGCGAATTGCGCCGGTTTGCGTGGCTGATTAAGGCGCAGCGCGGCGATGCGTTCCAGGGTCGATTCGTCGGCTTTGTCCGGCAAAATCTGCTCGGCAATCCAGTCGAGATAACCGTACAGGCCATACGCGGCGCCACCGAGGGTGCGGGCCAACACTTGCGCATCGGACTGGCGCAGCGAATCGCCGGCCAGGTCGCTTTGGGTGCGCTTGATCAGCACCGGCAGCGAAGGGGTTTCAAACGGCATAGATCACCTGCCAACTGTTATCGGGGTTGATGTCCAGACGTTCGCCGTCGGCCAGGGTCAGGACCGTGCGCAGGTTCAGGCGCTGGGCGTCGAGGCGTTCGCTGATGATGTCGATGGCGCTGCAGTGGCCGTCGTCGATCAGCCATTGCAAGGCTTCGCGGGCATAGAACTCGGCGTCCATCTGGGTCTGTCGAGTCAGCTTGACCCGACGCAAAAGCCACAGCCGCGAACCGATGCGATCGTCGGCGACGGTGGGAAAGCTGTCGCCCCACCAGCCGAAGCGCTCCTCGTCGTCGAGGGCGTCGTCATCGGCGGCGCGGCGCCAGGTGAACAGGCTGATGAGCACGGCGCGGGTCAGTGCGGCGTGGAGGTTCTGGCTGACAAGCATTATTTGCCTCCTGCCGGCGCACCGGTCTGGCCGCTACCGGCCTGCACGCCAACGTGCACGTGTTTGATCTGGCTGATGCCGCCGGCGAGTTGGTCGCCGGTGGAAACGATCTTGCCGGTCTGGTTGATCACCGGCGTGTCGAAGTTCACCGCGCTGCTGGCGCGGATGTTCAGGGTGGCGGTTTCGATGTCGATGATCCGCCCGCGCTTGAAGTGAATTTTGTCGCCCTCGTCGGTGTAGATCGCCACTTCGCCAGAGGCCAGCGACTGCAAGCGATAGCGGCGGTCGGCGACCACCAGGGCGATGGCGTGAGACCGGTCACCGCCGAGAAACGTGACGATGCCTTCGGCGCCGGCCAGCGGGTTGCTGGTGAAACCGTAGGGTTCGAAATGCTCCATGTCGTCGTTCACCTCGCCGGCGGTGAGGCGCATTTGCAGCGATTGCAGCTTGGATGCCGAATGGGCGAGCACGACAGTGCCGCGCGCCAGCAGGCGTGTCAGTAGGCTCATGAATTGTCCTCAGGGAGCAGACCCGACACGGACAACATGTGGGAGCGGGCTTGCTCGCGAAAGCGGTGGGTCAGTCAATGGGATGTTGGAGCTGCTGACGCTTTCGCGAGCAAGCCCGCTCCCACAGGGGTTCGGTGTCAGGCTCAGGTTTTTTTCGGAGGCGTGGGATCAGGATCGAAGGTATGCGGTGGCGCCACTTGCAGCGTGGTCACCGAGCCTTGCGCCGAGAGCGAATAGGTGACTTTGGAAATCAACATGTCGCCGTCGAAACCGAGCACCGGATCCGTGACCTTCACCAGCGTGTTGTGGCGCCACAGATCGCCATTGGACTGACGCCAGCCCTGCACCTGATAGGTGGTGGTCTGCGCCCGGCCCATGCGGGTGGCGCTTTCCCATTGGGCGCGTTGCTGGGCCAACTCGAACGTCAGCGCGGTGCCCTCGTTGATGATCGTGGTGCGGCGGCGCTTGAAGCTCAGATCAGCCGCGCTGGATTGAACCTCGCTGACGGCCGCCCCGCTCTTATTGTCCGAGCCTTTCTGCTGACCGATCACTCGGTATTCAGAAAACACCTGGCTCTGATCCATCGGCGCGTTCGCCGACAGAATGTTCTTGCCCAACTCCAGCGCGTCACTGGCCCGACCACCACTACCGGGCTTGGCCAGCACCAGCCGGCCTTGCTCGTCATCAGTGGAAAACACCCGGAACAGCGAGAGCAGACGATCGATCGACTGGAACACCGTTTCGCCCGGCACGATGGTGTGTTTGGCGAGCCGCGCGGTCTCGGGAATTTCGTTGACCACGTACAGCGAGTATTCCGCCGCCAGAGCCTGGACGATGCTCAGCAGCGGTTGCTCCTGCCATTGGTTCGGCCGGTTGGTGGCTGCGCAATCGACCAGATCCTGAGTCTTGGAGCTACCCTCGATGCTCAGGCTGATCTGGCGTCCGTCGTAACTGATCGGGGCCTTGAACACGTAGCCAGTGAGCACCAGGTCCTGGCCGATTTTCACTTCGCACGGGTCACCCGGTTTGATCCGTTGATCCACCGTCTGCCCAGGCCATTGCCAGGTGATGTCGAGTTTGAAGGTGCGGAACTGGCGCTCAAGATCGGCGGTGATTTCCACGCTTTTCCAGCCGCCGTATTCCATGTTGTTGACGGTCAGCGTGACATGGTTATCCATCTCGCTCATGGCTCACTCCCTGGACACTTTTACGTCGTTGGGAGAAAAGCCCGGATGGTTCATCGCGTTGCTCTGCGTCACTTGAGTCACCCGTGTGGCATCGGCAAATTGCTTGTAGGCCACCACCAGCGCCGGCAGGCTTTCCTGAAACGATTTGGTGACCTGGCGCACACCGGATGACGCCACTGCCTTGAGATGCGCAATCAGCGCTTCCTTTACATCGTTGATTGCCTGGTGATGTTTGGGATCGGCCTTGTCCAGCATCGGGTCAATTGCCACCCCGACCGCCTTCTGCAGCGCTTTCATTTCTTCGGTCACCGGCACTTCCTGACGAGTCACCGGTTGATCCGCCTGATGCGCCACCGAAGGTGTCGACGACAGCTTCACCGCCGGAGTCGCCACCGGCATCGACGCTACCCACTGCGCCACTTTCACCAGCATGGTGTCCTGCACCAGATCGGCCATGGCTTGCGCCGCCGCGTTGGTGTCCTTGCCGGTGGTGATCTTCGGCGCATCAGCCTTGCGGATGGCTTCGAGTTGTTGGGACACGTCGGCAATCACGCCACGGTAGCCCTCCTTCGCGAATGCCTTGAGTTCCTTGATATCGCCGAGCAAGCCTTTGAACTCCGCCGCGACTTCCTTGGGCAACTCCTTGACCGCTTTGACCAGTTCGGTGATCTGCCGATACTGCTCGATCAGCGGTTTGAGCTGCTCTTTGATCACCTCATAGACCCCGGTCAGGCTGTTGCGCAGATTGGCAATGCCGATCCGCGCAGCCTTGATCAACGTCATCGCCTGCTCGAAACGCGCCACCGCAGAACCCAGCAAAGTGTCAGCCTTGACCAACAGAACTTTTTGCGTACTGACGGTAGCGGTCGGAAACGGCAACGGCCGGTCCGGGTAAAACTTCAGACTGAACGTTACCAGCCCGCCGTCCTGGCGGGTGTGGGTCATGTCGCATTCGCCGACTTTGACTTGCAGGCGTCCGAGCCACGGATGCACCAATTCACCACTGCCCGCCTCCAAGGCCTTGAGCAGCTTGTCGCGCTGCTCCAGACAATCGGCGCCGATGATGAACGCCGTCAGGTCGTGGGTCTTGGCCTGCTGGCCGAGATCCTCGAAATACGGCAGGTCGCGTTGCGGGTATTCGTGCAACTGACCTTTGCGACCGACCGGGGTTTTCGCCTGATCGATCCAGAATCCGACACCGCGAAACGATGCCGGCAACAAGCGGTCACGCCAGTTCATTGGAACCTCCTGCCGACAGCGAGCGATAGCCGATGCGCGAAGACAGCGCCAGGCCCGGTTGATTGCTTTGTGGTTGATCGGTGCGCAGCCCCGCCGGTGCATTTTCGAAGCGCACGGTCAGGCCGCCTTCGAGTTGCGTACGGTTGTTGGCCGCGCTTTGCTGGATCAGGGCGCTGGAGGTTTGTGGCAGCGATCCGCCTTGCAGCGTTCCGTTTCCAGCAGGGGCGCTACTCGCGCCAAAGAATGCCGGCGCCAGCTCACCCTTGCCTTCGGCATTGGTCTGGCGCTGCGCTTGGGTCAGAGTTTCGACCTTGCCGGTGACCTTGGCGATCAACCCGGCGAAACCTCCGTCGAACAGCTCCTTGATCGGCGCGATGACGGTTTGCAGCTTTTGCCACAACTCGCCGAACCACCCGACAATCGGCCCCCAGCTCTCGATGATCTGATCCAGAGGTTTCCATTCGAACAGGGTGTGCAGAAAGTCCACGACCGGTGCAGACGCCGCCAGCACAACATCCCACAGCGCCGAAAAGACGTCGCCGACCGGCTGCCAGTACTGCGCAATCTGCTCCAGCGGCGACCACTCGAACAGGCTGCTGAAAAAGCCTTTGACCCGCTGCACTGAGGTTTGCAGTGCCGTCCAGATCGGTTCGAAGTACCCGACGACACCACCCCAGGCGCTGGTGATCATTTCCATCGGGAAATAATCGAACAGTGCCCGCAATGTATCCCGGGTGCTTTGCACCGCCGATTGCAGAGTCGTCCACAGCGGCTGGAAGTACGCAACAACTCCGCCCCAGGCGCTGGTGATCATCTGCATGGGCGAGAAATCGAACAACGACACCAGAAACTCTTTAGCCGGTTGCGCGACTTTTCGCAGGCCATCGAACATCGGCTCGAAGAACCTGACAACGCCACCCCACGCACTGTTGATCATTTGCATCGGCGAGAAGTCGAACAGGTTTCTGAGGAACGCCATCACCGGCACACTCAAGGCCTTGAGCAGTTCCCAGATCGCCGAAAACAGCCCCGTCAGCGGCGCCCAGTTTTCCAGGATCATGCCGGCGGGCGTCCACGAGAACACCGATTTGAAGAAGTCGATGACCGGCGCAGTGACGGCTTTGACCTCGTCCCACATGCCCGAGAAGAATCCCACGACCGGTGACCACAGCGCCGCCAGTGCATCCAGTGGTCGCCAGTCAAGAATCGAGCGCAACGTCGCCATCGCACTCGCACCGATGTTTTTCACGCCTTCCCACATGCCTTTGAAGAACGCACTGATCGGCGTCCAGTTGGCATAGATCAAACCGGCCGCCACCGCGATGCCCATGGCGATGAGCATGATCGGATTGGTCTTGAGCACCATGCTCATGACATCGAACACTTGCGTGGCGCCGGTGACCGCGGTCTGCATCGCCGAGAAGGCGATAGCCCCCGCAGCCAGGCCTTCCACCAGTTGCGGGTTCTCGGCAAGCAGGCTGGCGACCTGAGTCAGCATTGGCTCAAGCCCGACGACCAACGCACCGACTGCCGGCACCAGCGCCGCGTCAACAGCAGCGGAAACCTTTTCCATCGACGCACTGAACACGTTCATGTTTTGTGCAGCGACTTTCGGCGCCGCAGGCAGGTCGACGGTTTTCGCCGTCTCGCTGACTTCAGTCAATTTGCCCTGAAACGCTGCCGCCGATTTGATCCCGTCCACGAACGGCGTGATCACGCTGCCGCCCTTGAACAGACCGCTGATATCCAGTTTGCCGAGGCCGGTCTGTTCGAGATTTTTCTTGAAGCTCTCGACCTTTACTCGCAGGGCGCCGAGTTTGGGCGACAGTTCATCGATGCCCGTGATCAGCACCGGTGTTTGCACTTTCTTTTCTTCGTCTGCCATCACTGCACCTGCTGCATCGCATTGATCCGTTGCGCGTGCTCCAGCGATTCGCGGAGCACATCCAGTGGCCTGGCCATCATCTGTTCGGGGTCAACCTTCCAGAACCAGGCCAGGTCATAGGCGACTGCGATCAGGTCGGTGATGGCTCCGACGCCGCACTCATGAAAAAACTCGCAACGGCCCAGCTCAGCGCGTTGAGGTCAGCCAGATCGAGCTGGTTGACCGACGACGGTGGAATACCGGCGCACACGGCGATGTATTTGGCCGCCACGTCCATGTCGAGGCTGACCTCTTCGCTTTTGTCGATCTTGTACGGCAGCGCCTTGATCGCTCGCACTTCCTGCACCGTCGGACGGCGCAGGACGAGTTCGGTCAGGGGCTCGCCGTGAGCTTCGATCGCAACCTGAAGCTTCACGGCGCCGCTCATTGCCAGGTCCCCTTGATGCCTTCGAATTTCAGTTCGATGGTGGCGTCATCGCCCTTTGAAACCGGCTCTTCGACCAGATAGGCACCGGCCAGCACGTAGACTTTGCCGTTGCTGAATTCGCAGGTGACGGTGATGTCGGTGCCTTCGATCAGCTTCTTCAGCGGGAAGTCGGCGGTGTGCAGCGCGGTCACTTTGAACGACGGCGCGACGTCGGTTTCCTTGTAGAAACCCGGTACGACGGTTTCGCGTTTGACGGCCATCAGCGGGGCTTCGCAGCCGCCGTTGATAGTCAGTTGTGCACCGTCGACTTTGACGTAGCAGGTGCCTGCAATCACTTGACCCATGGTGTTACTCCCTTCAAATAAAAAAGCCCACCGGAGTGGGCTGAATGCTTACGGCCAAACGCGGCGATCAGGCCGCGTCGTCGTATTGCAGACGGAAATTGGTTGAGCAGTGCGAACACGCGCAGACCGTTGATGTAATCCGGCGGGAACAGCACGTTCACGCGGCTCGGATCCTGTACGTCGCGCTCGACGATCAGGTGCTCGGCGAACAGCTCGGCGTTCTCCACGTGGCCTTCCAGTTCCAGCTTGGCGTACTGCGCGATCAGCTCGCCGCGAATGGTCGCCGGAGTGACGATCGGCTGGCCGGCGCCG
Organism: Pseudomonas sp. S150; assembly: GCF_004526365.1. Lineage (NCBI taxonomy): Bacteria > Pseudomonadati > Pseudomonadota > Gammaproteobacteria > Pseudomonadales > Pseudomonadaceae > Pseudomonas > Pseudomonas sp. S150. Next base: position 1,873,933 of record NZ_CP038207.1, on the reverse strand, counting down.
AAACGGGTGCCGTCGGAAGCCAGTTTGTGCCGGCCGTACTTGCTGGTGATCACGCTTTGCAGACGACGCACGATGAACGCCGACTGGTGCATGGTTTCGCTGTCCAGGTAGGAGTTGTCAGCCTGACCGTAAGCGTTCTTCTGGTAGGTGGTGTGATCGAACGCTGAATGCGCACGTAACCGCCTTCGTAGTACGCGGTGGCAATGCCGTAGTTGAGCAGCGATTGACGCTCGGTCAGGGTGAATCGCTCGCTGGCCGGCGCCGGATCAACACCCGGCAGGCTGCCGCTTTGGGTCGGACGGCTGGCATCGGCGGAGATGAACACCGCGGTGCGCGCAGCCAGTGCGGCAGCTTGTACCCAGAACGGTTGCGGTACGCCCGGCTCCAGCGCCTGGATGGTCATGTGCTGATCGTTACGTGCCTGGCCAGCAGCAACCAGGGTGCCGACGGTGCCGCGCTTGGCGCTGTAGACGTGACCGAACAGTTGCTTGGCCCAGGACCAGCGACCGGTGCTGTCATCCATCACTGCTTGCCAGGTATTGAGGGTCGACAGATCCGACCACGGCAGAGCGATGAACTCGAACGGCTCGTCGCCCAGTGCAGCCACGGCTGCGACCTGGTCCGGTACACCGGCGCCGCCGGTCATGGCGGTGATCGCAGTGGTCAGGCCGGCCGGGGTTTCTTCGCCGTTGCTCTTGCCCAGGCGATTGAACTGCAGGCTGATGTCGTTACCACTGTCGCCGGTCCATTTGGCGGTCAGAGTGACCACGCCTTCGGCAGCCGCAGCGCTCACCGGCAGATCGGCGGTGGCGTTGATTTTCTGTGCCAGTGCGGTAGCCGCTTGAGCAGCGGTGGCACCGTTGACCACGGTGGCCTGCACACGCACACCAGCGACGTACAGGTTGAGCACGCCAGCCTGAGTCGCAGTGCCAGTCAGGGTCAGCACGCCTTTGGCGATGGCGCCTTCAGTGTTGTGCAGCGGCAGGCACCAGATCTCGCCGATCGGGTCGGCCTTGCGGAAGGTCTCGTACATCGAGGCGAGCATCGAGCCCTGACCGCCGATGCTTTTTGCCAGCGCGACGCTGGAGACCAGCACCAGTTTGCCGACTTCGGTCGGGGCGATGTTGTCGTTGACCTGAGCGACGATCAAACGGCGCATGGCCGAAGTCGCGCTATTGGCGGCCGAGTTGTCCATTTCGGCATAGAACAGCGGTACACGAATGTCCGCGGGGATGTTGCTGAATCCGATCGCCATTATTTGGCTCCCTGTGCTTTGACTTTTACGGTTTTTAGAGTGATATCGCCGTCGGCCAGACGTCGGCGCCACCAGGCGCTGTCCAGCACTTCACGGCCTTCTTTGGGCAGCAGATCGCCCGCTTCCGGGTCAGGCACGGCACGGCCAGCGGCCGGCAGTACGGTGATGCGATTGCTCATGGGGTTACGTCTCCAGAGAAAGTCAGTTCCACGCGCCCGTCAGGGCCCGGGTGTTTCAGATTGGGGTCGGCCGGGTCGATCGCATCGACCCGCACGGTGACCCCGGTAAAGGACGACAAACCGTCCAGTTCACGTTCGTGCCAACTCTCCGCAGGCTGACTCGGCAGATTGCGGCCGAGCTGGAACTCGGTAAAAAAGCGCAGCCGATAGAAGGCCCGGCTGCTGTTGATCGAGACCATCTCGCCGCCGTCGTAGACGATGGCGCTGTAGTCGGTGCCCGGTTTGAATCCCACCAGCGCGCGCCACAGTTCGGCGCGCAGGTCGTGCAACAGATCCAGCGCTTTTGTGCTGTCGCTGGCGTCGAGCGCCAGGACGATTTCGAAGCGGTCGCGGATCGGTTGCGCGGTGAGGTTTTGTGCGGTGCTGGTGCTGGCGAGATCCGCCAGGGGCAGAACATGGGCCGAGGGTGTCGGTAGATCGGCATTGCCTTGCAGCAACGCCAGGTCGACACCCACCGCAATGCGGTTGGCAAGGTTTGGGCATTGCGCACGCAGCTGCGTGAGGATCGGGGTGATCTTCATGGTGGTGTTCCAGAGTTGAAATGAGTTGCAGAAAACACCGCGAATCCCCTGTAGGAGTGAGCCTGCTCGCGATGGCGGTGCCACATTCACAATCAATGTGCCTGACACACCGCTATCGCGAGCAGGCTCACTCCTACAGGGGACTCGTGGGTGTGAGATCAGTCTTTGGCTTCGGCTTTCGGGTCGAGGCACGCGGCATCGATCACGCAGCGATAGCTGTTCTCGCGATTGCCGCTGGCGGTGACTTTTTCGATCGACCAGCGCCCACGCATGAAGTCCGGCCAGGTCTCATCGAGCAGCACAAGGCCTTCGGCGGCCAGCAGTGGATTGCCGGGGCAGGTGATTTTCACCTTGTATTTTTGCCGGAGCATCTTGCGCACTTCGCCTTCGCCGACGGCGATCGCATCGGCTTCGCTGGGTTGTTTCTGGCGCAGGGTCTTGAACGGCGCAAGCCCCGTTTCAACCCAGCGCAACACACCTGCAGCGCCATCCCAAAAACAGGTCTTGCAACCCTTGGTCTGCTCGCGGGCAGACTCCTCCAGCGTGGCGCTGACGAACGCGTGATCGCCGGGACGGTTGTTGCTGGTCACCGACAAGGTCACGTCCGCCAGCACCTGGCCCGACAACGATTTGGTCTGGCCGGGACGGGCCAGCACGTACACGTCGTTGTAGGGTTTGGTCACCGCGTTGTACTTTTTCGCCAGGCGCGTCAGAAAGCTCATATCGGTTTCGTTGGACTGGTCGACGTGCTCGATTCTGATCATCGCCACCTCGGGCGCGGCGCGCGGTGAAAAGCCATGGCTCGACACCAGTTTGCGAAACAGCGCACCCAAGGTGGTCGGGCCATGACTGGCCGTGCGACGTTGCTTGAAGCCCGTCTCATCATCCTTGCTGAACGGCGCCGCCGTGGCCACCAGCGTCAGGCGGAACGGGAACAGCGTCGGCGTCAGGCGCGTCACTTTGAACTGGCCCTTGTCGACCATTCCCGACTCCAGATAACCGACCTCAAGGCCGATTTTCCCGCCCAGATCCGGCAGCCCTTCGAGGCCTTCAAGATCAATCGTCAACGTCAGTTGATCGGACTCGAAACCGGCAGCGTCGATGTGTTCCCAACTGATCAGGCGTTGATTGAGCAGGGCCGAATGGGCCCCGTAGAGTCTTACCGCCGGGGTGAAACCCAGTGTCATGCAACCTCCTTAATCCCAGGCCGTGAGCGGTTTGATCGTGGCCGGTTTCGAGTCGAGCTCCGGCAACGTGACCCAAACGCCAGCAGGCAGGATCGGGCCGTGTTCGGCCAGGGTCGGGTTGAGTGTCCACAGGGCCTCTTCGGCTGTGTCATCACTGCGCCCGGTTTCGCGGTAGAGCAGCAGATTCACTGAATCACCGGCCACGCTTCGTACCTTACGCATTGTTGAACTCCGTTAATCCGACCACCCACTTGATCACCATCGCGGTGCCGTCATCGATGACCTCGCTCTGGTTCTCGTCGATGCTGTTGATCCGCCACAGACCCCAGTTGCGCCCGATACCGTCAATCAACGGCAGCGGCACACGCTGTGCCTGAAGTGCGCGTAACTCATCGAGTCGATCCATGGCCACGGCATACATCGAGGTGCCGCTGATGGTCAGCGATTCCGCTTTCTGCCCGGTCTGACTGGACTTGGGTTTGCTGGTCAGGATCTGGATGTCGCTCCAGCCACCGTCGGACTTTCGCGCCAGCGTGCTGTAGGCGAAGTTGCGCGACAGGCCGAAGATGAAACTGCCCAGAGCCATTTGTTGTTTCATCAGTCGACTCCATCGGTGAGGGCTGCGTCACGGCGGGTGGCGAGGGGGTTGTTTGTCAGCAACGGCAGGAACTGCCCGTGGAATTGCCCGCTCAGTTGTTGGCCGATGATCGTACGAATCTGCTCGGCAGTATCTGGCGCCGGACAGGTGACCTGGATCAGTGGGGAGAAGGTGACTTGCTGGTTTTGCGTCTGCGCGCTCGGCAGTTCTTTGGCAACCTCTGCCGGCGGGGCGAGTTGGTTCGGTGCAGGCGTCGCGAGTTTTTCACCCAATGCGCTTCCCCACTGATTGCCATAGTAGGTGCCAGCTGCTCCGCCAACCCCTCCACCGACAAGTGCCCCGGCAGGACCGGCGAAAGCCCCCAGGAAGGCACCAACGCGCGCCCCCAGGTAATTTCCAGCAACCCCACCCACCAGGCCGCCCGCTCCTCTAGCTGTTTGTTTGCCATCGGCATCGAGCAAGCCGTTGACCACGTCCATACCGGAGTCGAGCATCATCAACGGCATACTCAGAGGGCCAGCTACACGACCGATACGGGCACCTTGACTGACCAGACTTCGGCCTGGACCGGATGTCAGGTATTTAGCTCGGTCAAGCGCAACGGATCCCAGAGTCTTGGCATTGTTAAGCCCAGCGGAACCCCAAGTCTTGGCATTGTTCAGCGCAACGCCCCCCCAAGCCTTCGCACCGTTAAGCGCTGCGGAACCCCAGGATATGGCAGTTGTGCCGACGAACTTGAGGTTGTCGATAGTGGATGTCGTTCCTCTAATGCCCTTGGCCAGCATCGACCCAGCGACCTGCACGCCCTTGATACCGGCAATACTCAAAATCAACGTCCGCGCGAGCTCCGGTGACTCTTCAGCCATGCTGCTCAAGCCATCGGTCGCCCACGCCATCACCCCCGTGAGCCTGTCAAAATCAGGCAGCACAGCAGCGCCAGCGGAGCTAAGGAGACGATCTTTCTGAGCGGTGAAAATGTTCCAGCCCGTTTGCGACGTATCCGACAGCTTCAGCGCAGCCTGATTGACTGCTCCGCCCTCCTCGCCTCGCGCCGAGGATGCGTACTGCTGTTTATCTTTGACGAGATCAAATGCACCTCGCACATCAGCGCTGCGCTCGAGCATTTTCACAACCGGCTGGTCGATCGAAAAAAGCGTCATCGCCAGGCTGGCTTGCTGCTCGGGGGATTTTGTCTTCAGCGCTTCAAGCACCTTGAGAATCGCGCCGGGGGCGTCCCCTTGCATCTGCGCAGCGAGGGCCTTTGGATCGAGGTCAAGTTGAGCGATCACCGCTTTCTGACTAACTGATGCGTTGTCGCCCAACGCCAGCGTCGTGGTGATCCTCTCCAGTGCCACTCCGGCGTCAGCCCTGTTGACGTTGACATTGAGCATTGCCGCAGCAAAAGCCGCAGTCTGTTCGGGACTCAGCCCCGCACCTTTTGCCGAAGCGCCGTAGTTGCTGAGGATCGAACCAATGTCAGCCACCGTGGCACTCAATCGGCTTCCCAGCACGCTGGTGGCATCGGCGAGGTCGAGGGTCTTGGCTCGGTCGAGCCCCATTGAGGTGCGCCAGCCGATCAGCAGATCCGCAACATCCGGCGCCTTCATCTCAAAGGCTGTGGCCGTGATGCCAGTGTCTCGGGTGAAATCACTGAGGTCTTTTTGCCGGGCGGCTTCAGTCTTCTGATCGCTACCAACCCCACCTTTGTTACCGGCATACATCACGCCTGCCAGATCCAGCACCGTGGTACCGCCGGCTGCCACTTTGCGCTCGGCGGCCATTTTCTCCAACGACACCCGCAACGCATCGCGTTGATCGCCCTCAACGCCTGCAACCCGTCCCAGTCGCGCCATCGTGCTATCAAGGTTGATCGCTGGCTGCAGGTATTTGAAAGGTTGCGTTGCGCCATTGACGCCTGACGGTTTCGACTCAGCTCCCACGGCCGCGCTGCCCGCTAGTGCTGGCCGGTCATTGAGAGACTGTTGCAGCGAGCGCTGTGAAAGCAGCACAGCGTGTATCGATCCCAACACATCCCTGAGCTGAACCTGCTCGGCGGTCAGATTTCGCAATTCGCTGGTGGCATCGGCCAGCGCCAGGCTTAGCCCGGCAACACTGCCGTCAAAGTTCGAAGCAGGTGTTGCGGCTCCTGCTGACATCGTCGGAGCCATCAAGGCGGCAGTCTTGCTGGCCGTGCTCAATGCCCGGGTTTCTTGATTGACCTCAGCGAACGTCAACGCATAGTTATCATCTGCCATGCCGCTCTACTCCTGTTTCACGCCAAGGCGAGTGATCGCTATGTCGTAGCGGCGCAACGCCTTTTCGGCGTCCCATTCCAGAATCTCCGCTTCACTTACCGGGTAAATGAGCGGGACGATATCGAGGATTACTTCGATGTCGCGTTCCGAAAGTAGGCCGCCGGCTGGTTTAAAAAATCGTCGATGCGCACCTGCAATTGGGTCCAGTCAGGGACGCTCAGTTGGGCCAGATCGGGGATCATCAGACCGGTGCAGTGGGCAGTGATGAACTCGGCGCGTTCTTTGGCCGTTTTCAGTTTCTTCATCACTTTGGTGGCGCGCAGTGCGGGCATTTCCAGCGACAGCGAGGTCACGGTGCGGCCGGTCACGGCGAGCGGTTGCAGCAGTTGCACTTCGTCAGGATCGTCGGACTTTTCCGCGTCCTCGACCTGCTCCAGAAAGTACGACGCCGGACGGGTCGACATCTCGTGCACGTACTGAGCGATGCTCACGTAGTCCGGGCGTTTCAGCTGGTCGAGTTCCTTGACCGACAGGCCGGTGGCGAGCAGCGCCAGTTCGAAGAACTGATCGTCTTCATCATCGCCGGCGCGTTCCAGCGCTTCTTTTTGCGCGGCGTAGAACAGCGGCTTTAGCTGGATCTGCTCGATCTGCGCGCCGTCGTCACCGGTGATCGGCGACAGCAGGTCATGCTTGGGTGGCATCCACGACATGTATGAATTCCTTGGTGATTCTTGAGGGGGTGTAGCAATCCCCTTGTAGGAGTGAGCCTGCTCGCGATGGCGGTCTTTCAGGCACATTGATGTTGAATGTGCTGGCCTCATCGCGAGCAGGCTCACTCCTACAGGGTTTGGGGTGTATCGAGGGTTACGGCATCAGCACCGCACGGCGCGCATCACCAAGGATGTCGACGCCGTTAAGCACGAACTTCTGGGTGCGTACGTCGATGTCGATCACCGGGATGCCGTTTTCCAGACGGTTGTAGGTGCGGCAGGAGAAGTCCAGCGTCGTCAGGGCTTTGCCGCCCATTTTGATTGCGTCTTCACCCATGGTTTTGAGCTTGCCGCCGATGGTGTGATAGGTAAACCAGGTGTTGCCGTCCTGATCCTGACCGGCTTCACGCACGTTCAGCAGAATGTCGTCGCCCAATTTCACACCCATGGCGAGCAACACTTCGGCGCCCGTGCCCTGCAGCTTGATCTGAGCATTCAGCGGCTTGGCACTCTTGGCCATTTCCTCAACGATGAAGCGCCCGCCCGTCATGTTTTCCATGTCGAAATCGATTTTCGGCGGGGTGAATTCCTCCACGGTCGCCGACAGCGGCAGGCCCTGCAGGGTGGCCGCGATGGCCTGTCTTACGCGGTTGGTAAACATTAGAGAACGTCCTCCAGGAACTGCTCGATGATTTCATCGCGGGCGTTGAGTTGATAAACCATGTGTTCGTTCGGCGCGTAGCGGCCGTAGTCGATGACCACGTACCAGGTGCCGTTCTTGTACTTCTCGACGCTGTTGAGTTCCGGGTGCAGGTACACGCTGCCGCCAGGAATGGTTTCGTCGGCGACCAAGGTCTGCAGCCAGTCGTTGATGCGCTTGACCTCCTGATCCATGAACGACTTGGTCAGGTTCTTGGCCATGGCTTTCTGACCGGCCTTGACCAGCTTGCGGCTGATCGCATCTTCGAGGCCGACGTAGCTGATGAACTTGCCGGTGATCGAGCGGTTACCCAGCAGCGAGAAGCCGCCGAGCACAGTGCGGGCGTAGTAGCTCACGCCGTAACGGTTGAGCAGATCGCCTTCTGTGGAGGTGTCGAGGATGTTGTATTCAACGACCCGGGACACGTCTTCGGCGTAGGTCACCTGGTTGCCCGGGCTCTCCCACTGCTTGACCTTGGCCAGCGCGGCAATCGCCAGGCTGGACGGCGCGAGGAACACGTTTTTCTTCGCGGCTTTCGAGTACACGGCGGGCATGTTGTGCACCACCAGGCAACGGTCAAAGCCTAGATCGGCGCCGCCCAGTTCCTGGCTGTAAGTCACTTGATCTGCGACCGAGGCATCCTTGCCGTCCAGCACCACACGGGCCTTGATGCGCTTGCCGAACGAGGCGAACTCGCTGGCCACCGCTTTGGTGCCGGTGAAGCCTGGCGCGCCGATGATGGTCAGGTCTTCTGGGACACTGCCCAGTGCCGCCAGACCGAGCTTGCGGCCGGTGGTTGGATCGACACCGCCGATCACTGCGTTGACGGTGTCGGCCGGGGTCGCGCCCGCTTCGACGATCACCACGTACACTGGTACCTTGACCACTTTGAGGATCTGGTAAACCGCGTGATACAGCGTGCCTTCTTCAGCGCCGGTCGGATCGAGCAGCGCGTGGGTGGTGAAGCTGTTGATGCGGAACGGTGCGTTGCGCGGAATCAGCGGATCGGCTTTCGGCGCGGTGCCGACCAGACCGATGACGTTGTCACCCAGGCCACCCATGGCCTCGGGGGATTCGGTGGCATTGACGGTAATGCCGTTGTGCTCGAAGTTCAAAACCTCAGCCATGGTTAGTCAGCCTTCTTGGCAGCGGCCTTTTTGGCCTGGGTGGAGGGTGTTTTCAGTTCCAGTCGACCGGCGCTGTGCAGGGCACTGGCCTCGACGTCGAGCAGATCCAGGTCTTGACCGACGCTCGACCAGTGCCCACCGCCGGTGGGGAATGGAACGAGCACGGTGTAGGTTTGGCGGGTTGCCATTTTTCGTTTCTCCATAAACGGGAAAGCCCCTCGTGGGGAGGGGCTTTGGCGGGTGTTGAATGTATTGGGCGGATAAGAAAACGCGCCGGAGTGCGGGGCGTTTATTCGGGCTGTTCGGCGATCCAGGCCGGTACTACCGGGCGTGAATCTTTGGATGGAAAATCGGGCGATTGTGGCCAATCACGCAGGCTACGAAGGAAAAACAGGAGTTCGCTGAACTGTTCTGGAGCTAGAGTAGGCCGCTGATTAATTTCGACTTGGTCACGATGTCTCTCACGTAACCATTTGACTCTTTCAAACTCCAAATCTCTCCACACACGCTCTTCGGCAGCTAATACTTCTACCGTGGGCTCTGGCGGATTAACCCAAATTGGGAGCCCCTCCGAGTCATGGCTGCGAACTTTGCCAGGACTGGATGTGCCCAAAACCTCGGCAAACCGTGATTCAGTAATCAATACTGCGTCTGCCGGCATCTCTTTGTGAATACCTTCAAGATAGGTACAACCTGTCGACTTGCTGTAGTAACGCATATTTTTTTCCTCTATCGGCCAACCGCAAACCAGTAAAACTGGGCCGTCGCCGATGTACCGCTATGCGACCAATTAAAATTTGTCTTAGTCCAGTTACCAAGCTGCCAAGGGCTGCCACGTCCAGCACCGACTTGTGTTGCACCATCGGCGTAATTGATCAGCACCGCGAAAGGGAACACAGGAAAGGCCAATGGAAACGCTTGAGTATTTAATGCACCCGAAGCAACGGCCGGAGAGAGCCCCCACTGCATAATGAGACTTCCCATCCACTTCGGGAAAACGATGTAGCCGTTTGAGGTAAAACTTGCTGAAAATCCAAAACGTAGCTTTTTTGGGGTGACGATTGTCGTGTCATCAACACCGTCTTCTGTTTGTGTTTGCGTGGCAACTTTCGCCGTACCTTGATGGAACTCAGTCGCTTGCTGCGCCAAAACGGCCAACCCGGCAATATCAATGCTTCCCTCGTTGACCGGGGCGTTCCACGCTTTGATGCACCACATGACAGCGATGTTGCGAGGGCGAGACACACCTAAAGCACTTGCATTTACCGGCGTCGAGCCCGTGGTGAAAACTGCGTTACTGACGGAATAGTCCAAAGCTGTATGCGGATCAAGGCCGTGTAACTTGCCTATATCCGCATCCGATGCGGTGTTGTGCCAGAGACCGGAAACTGCGGGGTTAACATTAGATGGGTCAAAGGACTGCAAAGTACCTTTTTGCCAACTCCCCAAAGTTCGGCCCGCATCCACCCCGCGCCCATGATCCCAACCACGCAAGAACTCACCGCGTGATTCCGGCAAGCGGAAGTTACCGGAACCCTCATCGCCCCTGTTGTAAGTGGTACTGAGAAACGCCGCCAAATCCGGATAGGTCGCAATGCTCTGCACACTGCCATCCAGCTCCAGATAACCGGGCGCAACGATCCCCGTCGGGAAGGCCAAAATAGCACCCACCGGAACCGCGGATTTGAGGCGTTCGACTTCCTTGGCCAGTGCGGCTACATCGATGGTTCCCTGATTGACCGGGGCGTTCCAGGCTTTGATGCACCACATGATAGCGATGTTGCGGGGGCGAGTTTCATTTCCCCCTGCATTGACGGTAGTTGTGGGCGACGTCAAATTGTTTGAATCAGGCCCTGAAGTTGCCAGATACCCACCCGTAGCGGGAGGTGTTACGACACCGTTAACAACTCCAGCGCTCGTACCCCCAAAAGGGTCAATGTTTGCAGCTACGCTGTCAAAGTACCGGTGACTGTGACTTTTATAATCATCAGCCTGAAAGCTACCGACTTGACGTCCCAAGTCGACTCCCCGCCCATGATCCCAACCGCGCAAAAACTCCCCACGCGCTTCCGGCAAACGGAAATTCCCGACACCCTCATCACCCTTATCAAACTTGCCGCCCAGATAAGCGCTCAAGTCCGGGTAAGTCGCACTGCTCTTGACGCTGTTATCCAGCTCCAGAAAACCCGGCGGCGGTGCATCCACCGGGAACGCAACAATCGAACCCACCGGCAACGCCGAAGCCTTGGCAATCAGCGCTTCAACTTCAGCCTTGGTGTAGGAATCCTTGATCCCAAACCCGGCCAGCGTTTCAGGATTGGCACCGGCAGTCGCCCGACCATATTCATCAACCGTCAGACTCTTGTAAGTCCCGGCCGCAATCCCGGTTCGCCCGGCCAACATCTTGAACGTCAGCGCAGTAGTGCCAAGGGTAATCGGCGCATTCGTGGTCAGGTGCCACAGCGAATCACCGTTGGCCGTACCCTCCTCCACCATGACCGTCAGGCCTGGCGTGACCTTGGCGCTGGTATTGGCATCAGTCGCCCGCACCCAGTCGCCATTGGCGACGATCCACAGGCCGTTGTCCTTGGCCAGCGTCTGGTTCGCCAGCAGCACACGGTCACCGGCAATCACGGCCACGCCGTCAATCTGCTGGGCACCGTTCAACACGATGTTGGAGGATGCCGCGACGCGCACCGATTGCTTGCCATCGAGTTTGCCGAGTTCTTCGGCCAGATAACTCATGACCCAGGCACGGGTGGCCTTGACCACGGTGTCGTCGATCAGCAGCGTCACCAGGGATGCATTGCTGGTCTCGAAAATCGAGCGAATGTAGAACTCTTTGCCCGAACCCGAAGTAGCCAGAACCGGTTTGAATGACTCCGGATATTTGACGATGGCGTAGAGAATGCCGGTGTCAGTCCACAGCCCGGCCTCTCGCACATACCAGCCGCCAACATCGGGCGGAATGGTCACTTCGGCGAGCAGCCAGCTCGGATTCTTCTCGTCCTGGAACAGCGCATTGAGCGGCCCGCGCCAGACTTCGCGTTTCAGCGCGGTGGCGGTTGCGGCCGGGTTGTAGACCGAGCCGCCGCCGTCGCCGACGGAAATCTGCGTCAACTTGATCGGCGTGCCCGCGGCCTTGCACGCCGTTTCGTAGGCAATCCCTGCGTTGGTAAGCAGGGTGTAATAGTCAGCCATTCAGGCCCCCTGAGGATAAATAGTGGATGTTTCGACGGTGTACATCGCGGCGGCCATGAACGCCTCGCCAGAGGTTTCGAGCCCTTCGATGAACACCGGATAAACCGTCGTCAGCTCACCGCAGAAAGTCGCGGCGGCGATGGAGTGGCTGCCGAACGCGCTCAAGCCAACCGTCACCGAAAGGATGTCCCGCTCGCTCTTGGCATCAGCCAGACGCCGGTCGAGACGGGCGTCGATTTCTGCGCTGTAGGGTTGATCGCTGAAAGCGCGCACCCTGAAGCTGTAAGGCACGCCGGGAGGCGTCTGTTCGTACCAGGCGCGGACTTCGGGGCGCAGTTGCAAACCCTTGGCCGCGTTCTCCAGCGCCTTGCGAGTGCCGGCCTGCCGCGCGGTGGGCCAGGCCAGTTCGACGGTCAGGCGCTTTTCCGCTTCCGGTGCGCTGGTGCTCCATTCGGCGACACCGCGATCCGCTGCCAGATACGGCAGAAATGCGACCGGCGTTTCGCTCGGGTTCATCAGTTCGGGGAACGGCGGCGCGATGCGATCAAGCAGTGCGCCAAAGCCCAGATCCAATCCACGTTCGAGTGCCGAGCTGTTGGCCGGCAGCAACGTCGGGCTATGCGTTGGCTCATTCATAGCGTCAGCACCTCGACCTCGACCGCCGTGCAGTACGGTGCCTGAAACGCAGTGGTGACGATCGGCGCCAGCGGTTCAAGAATCTGCAGTTGTACGGCGCCGGCGCTGTGCAACGTGTAGTCGATCCAGCTCGGATCGACCCGCCCTTCGAGGCGATGGCAACTGTCGGCGTAGGCCTGCAATTGCTGTTGCGCGGCGACTTTGGTCAGGCCCGAATCGGGACCGGAATTGATCTTGGCCACGACACGAATCTTGTAGCGCTGAATGTCGGCTGCCTTGACCGTGACCAGATCGGTTTCCGGTCGCACATCAGGGCGGGCGAAGTGCTGACGAACGCCATCCAGCAACGCTGCAGACGGAGTGCCATCGCCGTCTCGCGACAACACCGTGACCTGCACTTCGCCCGGCGCAGTACGCCGACCGTTGCCGTCCTTGACCTGTGCCGCAAGGCCATCAGGGTTGAAGGTGTAGGTGACACTCACCACGCCAGCATCGCTGGATTCGACCTTCACCGTTGGCCGTTCACCGAGGGTGAATACCTCGCGGCGATACTGCATTCGCGAGCCCGCTGCCGGGGCATGCGGCGCCAGGTAATAGCGCAGCCGGGCGTCGTCATCACTTTCATAAATCGGTGGTATTGGCGGGAAGGCTGCCGGGTCACCCGCATCGAGCAACTGTCGCTCCAGGCCCATGTCCGCCAGCCGTGCATCGAGGTTGCTGCCGGTCGCCCACCACGCCAGCATCTGCTTGATGCGGGCGTTGTATTTGCGTTCGTGGGTTTGCAGGCGCACGCAGAAAGCCTCAAGCGCCAGGGTCAGCAGTTCGCTCTCGTTGTCGAGGCTGGTCTTGAGTTTCGCCGCGCTTTCGGGCGCTCGGGCGCCGACGTACTCGACGACGAAGGTCTTGAACTCGGCGAGCAGGTCTTCGAAGGCGTCGACGGTGATCAGCGCCGGTTCGGCCAATTGGTTCTGGCCGGGGATCAACATGCTCATGTCACTACCTCGAAGGTCTGTTGACGGTTTTTCCAGGTGCCGGCGAAACGCAGCAGCAGACCGGCGCCCTGACGGCTGGCGACGATCACGCTCGGCTGAAAATCGCTGATCCCGTTCTGCGCGTTGTAGAACGCCTGAGCCGCGTGGCTCTGGGCCAGAAGCAGAACGTCGTCACCGAGGTTCTGCCCCAGCAGCGTGGGGATCAGCGAGCCATAAAGGGGCCTTTTTTGCCGGGTGCCCAGCGGCGTGGTCAGGGCCCGGGTCGCGCGCTGCACAAACTGCAGCCAGTCGTCGACCGTGGCCCCGGAGTCTCTATCGATTCCGATCATGGGAAGCTCTTGATTCAGGGGCTGATGACGCGGCCCTGGTGATCCACCAACGGGCCGCTGAAGTGCACGCCCGAGGCGTCAATGCTCAGGCCGACGGCGCCGAGTTGCAGGCTGATCAGCTGTGGCGTCATCGTCAGTTGCGCCGGGCCGATGCTCAGTGCAAGCGACTCGCGAGAGCCACTGAATGCGGCAGGGCCGTTTTGCCAATGCAGGGTATGCGTGGCGTCGTCGTAGCCGCTTTCGCTACCGTCCTGATGTACGCGGCGAGTCAACGTCGGCACATTGGAAACGGGTGGAAACCGGTCACTGTTCAAGCCGAACAACGCCACACTTTGCGCCCCGCTTTCACCGCTGCCGTAATTGAACAGCAGACACTGTTCGCCGACGCTCGGAATCCGCGATTCGCTCTGCGCCCCGGCGCTCGGGTTGAAGAACTTGATCGCCGGCGTCAGCAGTCCACCGTGACTGACCTGGCAGGTGTTGCTCGCCGCATCGACTGCCTGACAGACGCCGATGCGACAGAAACTCTCGGCGCGGCGGTGCAGGTCGTCGATCTCCGCTTCCATCTCCGCCAGCCGCTCGATGATCGGGCCCAATTGCATGCGCAGTAATGCGTCGAACATCGGTCAGGCCTCCAGCGCGGTGTATTGGTCCGGGTCGTCAATGTTGCTGACTTCCCAGGTACGGGCGAATTTCGGCGTGCCGAGCGGGTCGTCGAGCAAGGTCGGGCCGAGATAGAGGGTCTGGGTGAAGGTCAGCGTCCATGCCTTGTATTGCTGATCGGCGCGGACAAGCAGTGACGGCAAACCATCAATGTTCATCGGCAAATCGCATTGATCGCCGGGCAGGCTCCAACGGTTGTCGGTGATCAGGTTTTTCAGCACGGCGATCAGATCGCAGGCGGCAAATGCGCTCGCAGAAAGTGCCGGAATGACTTGCAGCGACACCGTCATGACGTGGGCGATACGCCCGTCAGCGGCACGTGCGCCCGGTGCATTACGGTCGAAGTCGATCAATGCCCAGGCCTGAGCGCCGGGTGCCGTGAAGTCGTCGTGATTGCCAACTTGCAAATTAAGGCCGGCGCTGTTGCGCAGGGTAGTCGCCATCGCCGTGAACAGCTGCGAAGGCTGCTGGATCGGTGCGGGCATGCATGACCTCCTTTTCAATTGTCCACGCGCAGCCCCGCCGCATGAGTTGTGCAGCGAGGCAAGAAAGTGTTGAGTTACTGTGGATCGCGCGGCGGGGGAACTTCGCAGACGCCAATACGCTTGGCGGCCCAGCGTTCGTAAAGACCGATGGCCACGTCGGCACCGGCCATGGCGGTCAGGCAACCGAAGGCACCAGCGGCCCAGATGGATAGTCCGGCGGCGTACAGCAGCATGATCGCCGAGACGCCGCAGATCATGCAGGCCCCGGAGCGCAGGGCCAGACGCCGCAGCAATGACCAGCCACGGGCGCCCTCCTTGTCGGCGCGCCACATTTCGCCGGACACCCCGCCCACCACGGCAAGGAGGATGACCAGCCAGATCGGCATGTCCGCCAACGCTTGTTGCTCGTTTGTCATGTCACGCCTCCTGGTTCTAGTTGATGAGTGTTGTGTGTTGGGTTCAAGCGATGTCTCTTCAGGTAGGCATTCCAAAAAGCCCGGCACTGAGGCCGGGCTTTTCAGTAATGCGCTCCCGCTGACGGGGTTAACGCTTATGCCTGAATCAGAACGGAGCCACTGGCCAGTCAATCGTGTAGGGATAGCCAGCCTGTTTTTTCACGTCGGAGACTGCAATGTAATATTGCTGATAAGCGAGCCATGCGGCTTCTTCCTCTGGCGTGGCAACACTGAGATTCACCTTGTAATTGACCGGGTTGATATCAAGCCAGCCAGCGGCTACGCCGAGCCGCTGTCGTACAAACAGCGTTACCTGATCAACATGGTCTTGATAAGTGGGCTCAGAAAACTCCCAGCCATTCGCGCCGTATGTAGCCTTCCAGCCCACTTGAACAACGGTTTCAATTGCAAATCCGTACCAACCGCCGGATATGCCCGGGGGATTGATGACAGGTTGGTCCTCAGAGACCTGAATCATTACCGCCTTGGAATACGCAGCAATATTGCTCATCTCAATGAAAACGTATTTCTTCATGAATATTTCCTTATAACAAAATGGGCCGAGACAAAGTTCTCGATGCGCCAAAGATTCAGTAAGGCGCAACAGGCCAAATGATTTTTTCGGATAGCCGGACTGTTTCAATGTCGCTGACAGCCATGGAATACTGCTTGTGAGCCAGTAGCAACGCATGTTCTTTTGGGGTAGCTACAGAAATCAGGCAGGCATTTCGAAAGCCCGTTGGTGAGACCGGGCTTTTCAGTAATGCGCTCTAAGAGGCAGGCGCGTTAACGCATTCGCATCAGAACGGGGCGACTGGCCAGTTGATTGTCGGGAAGGTGTTCTGGTTGATAACTTCGCTGACGGCAACGCAGTACTGCTTATAGGCAACCAATGCCGACTCATCTGCCGCAGTGGCGATGCCGAGATCCAGCTTGTATTGCAAAGGGTTGAACATCAACCAGCGCCCGGCTGCGTCAAAGCGTTGTTGCATGCGGCCATTGGTGGTCATCTGTTGCTCGAGGAGAGTTGTCTCAACATACTCATCGCCAAAAGGCCCCCAGCTGATTTTCATTCCCGGTTGCGCAATGTCGTTACCGGTGATGTTGCGCCATTGGGCAAAAGGTTCATTTGCCGGAACAGCGGGTGCCGCGCCCTCAGACTCGACGATCTGAAGAATCACGGTGTAACCCATTACTGTCGTTGTAAGTGCGTAACGATTCATTCCAACTTCCTTTTTATTGATTACCAGCGAACGCTGTTTGTCATGTCTGTCAGTACGGGGCGACTGGCCAGACGATAGTTGCCGGATAACCCGGCTGTTTATCGATGTCGCTGACGGCGATGCAATATTGCTTGTGCGTCAGCAGCAGGGCTTGTTCTGCCGGGGTGGCAACGTCGGTCTCAACTTTGTAATTCAGGGAGTTGAGCAGCAACCAGCCAGCGGCAACATTCAGCAATTGCCATTTCTGCTGCTGCGCTTCATCGCGCAGGTCTTGCTCGGAGGGCGGCGTGAATGTCCAGACGCCATCGAATGTTGCGCCCCAACCGACGCGAATCTGTGTATTACCTGTTACATCAACCCAAAACGAAGTTGGCGAAGCAGGTGCTTCCGGGCTGACTTCACTTTCCTTGAGCTGGGTAACTTTGCTGTATTCAACCAGTGCATAGAGATTCATTTAGTCTTCCTTTGTGCGGTGTTAGCGATGAATGTCGTGATGGATCTGGCAGGCATTCCAAAAAGCCCGGCACTTAGCCGGGCTTTTCAGTAATGCGCTCCTTCGCCTTCCTTCAAATCCTGTATCCGAGAAGGAAGCTGACTTTTCGGCGCTACTGGCGCGGTACGAGTCCATTCAAATTGTTTTTCCGACCGCGGTCCCTGCCCGCCGGATAACTGCTCTTGGTGCTTTACGCTGCACACCCGGGTCAGTTGCCAACCCTCTGAACCGTTGAGGCCGGTTCATCGCTGCCTGTTCTTGTGGAACTAAAGAGCTGTTGTTGCCAGCCGCTTCGTCGAGCGGCTTGGTGGCAAGAATATGCATGGATGCATATACAGTCAATGCATAAATGCATTTATTTATGCGCGAGAAATGCACGGACGCATGCAGACCGCATAAATCAAGGCGCCGAGGGTTTTGTTCAGGCGAAAAAAAACCCGCCATGAGGCGGGTTTTATGCGAAGGGGAGTACCTATCGAGCGTACATGCCCCACCAGAAGACGTGACCAAGGATGACGATCTGCTCGTCCTGCATATCCTGGAAGCTGTAGTCCTCGTCCGGATGTTCATCGCGGTTGAAGCTGCGCAGACGGATGCCGGTCGGCAGACGATAGAGCTGCTTCACGCGCAACTGACCGTTGTGGTTGATCGCGTACAGATCGCCATCGATGATATCGCCGATGCCGCACTTGCCGGCATTGACTCCGACCGTGGCGCCGTCACGCAACACCGGCATCATGCTGTTACCGCGCACCGTCACGCATTTGGCCTGGTCGAACTGCACACCGTTGTGGCGCAGGCTGCGCTTGCCGAAGCGCAGGCTAGAGCGTTCGCTCTCTTCGATGACGAATCTTCCTGATCCAGCAGCCAATTCAACCTCACGAAGAAAGGGCACCGACACCTCGTCGTCATCGACAGGGGTATCGTCTCGTCCCACAGGCTTATGTCCTTGAGTTCCGCATGCACGTCATCGCGCGCGCCACCGGTCGCGATCGCGACATCGGCGCGGCCACGCAATTGATCGGTGCTCACATTGAAGTATTCGGCGATCTTCGAGATATGTTTATCCGAAGGATCGACGATCTTCCCGCTGAGAATCCGCGAGAGCGTTGATTGAGGCACGCCGGTGCGACGGTGGAGCTCCGTGGGGGAGATCCCGTGCTGGTCGAGCAGTGCTCTTAAGACGGAGGATACGTTGCGTTTTTGCATAACGCGCATAGTGCTTGAAGTTTTTTCCGAAGACAAATGCTGATTTGCATAAATCGTGCATAAATCACAATTAAACGCAAAAAGTGTCAGCCGGCCGTCATGCCTGCGTCGAGCCCGACCGCCCATGGTAACCTTGCGCCCATCGCGGAAAAGCCCGGCGGTTGCCCTCGCTTTTGCCCTACATCATTTAACGAGTTACCTGACAATCCGATGAATAAAGCCGTCTCCGACCTGTCCTCCCACACCCCGATGATGCAGCAATACTGGCGCCTGAAGAATCAGCACCCGGATCAGCTGATGTTCTATCGCATGGGCGACTTCTACGAGATCTTCTATGAAGACGCGAAGAAGGCGGCCAAGTTGCTCGACATCACTCTGACCGCGCGCGGTCAGTCGGCGGGGCAAGCGATCCCGATGTGCGGGATTCCTTACCACGCGGCGGAAGGTTACCTGGCGAAACTGGTCAAGCTCGGTGAGTCGGTGGTGATCTGCGAGCAGGTCGGCGATCCGGCCACCAGCAAGGGCCCGGTAGAACGTCAGGTGGTACGGATCATTACCCCGGGCACGGTCAGCGACGAAGCGCTGCTCGATGAACGCCGCGACAACCTGATTGCCGCCGTACTAGGCGACGAGCGTCTGTTCGGTCTGGCGGTGCTGGACATTACCAGCGGCAACTTCACTGTGCTGGAGATCAAGGGCTGGGAAAAACTGCTGGCGGAGCTGGAGCGAGTCAACCCGGTGGAACTGCTGATCCCGGACGATTGGCCGAAAGACCTGCCGGCGGAAAAGCGCCGTGGTGTGCGTCGTCGTGCGCCGTGGGATTTCGAGCGTGATTCGGCGCTGAAAAGTCTCTGCCAGCAGTTTTCCACACAAGACCTGAAAGGCTTCGGTTGTGAAACCCTGACCCTGGCCATCGGCGCCGCCGGTTGCCTGCTGGCCTACGCCAAGGAAACCCAGCGCACCGCCCTGCCCCATCTGCGCAGCCTGCGCCATGAGCGTCTGGACGACACCGTGGTGCTCGACGGCGCGAGCCGCCGCAACCTCGAACTCGACACTAACCTGGCTGGTGGTCGCGACAACACCCTGCAATCGGTGGTTGATCGCTGCCAGACCGCCATGGGCAGCCGTTTGCTGACCCGTTGGCTGAACCGTCCGCTGCGCGATCTGACCGTGCTGCTGGCGCGCCAGACCTCGATCACTTGTTTGCTCGACGGCTATCGCTTCGAAAAGCTGCAGCCGCAGCTCAAGGAAATCGGCGACATCGAGCGGATTCTCGCGCGTATCGGCCTGCGCAATGCGCGTCCCCGTGACCTCGCTCGCCTGCGCGATGCCCTCGGTGCCCTGCCGCAATTGCAAGTGGCGATGACCGACCTCGAAGCACCGCACCTGCAACGCCTGGCGACTACCACCAGCACCTACCCGGAACTGGCGGCGCTGCTGGAAAAAGCCATCATCGACAACCCGCCAGCGGTGATCCGCGACGGCGGCGTGCTGAAAACCGGTTACGACAGCGAACTCGACGAGTTGCAATCGCTGAGCGAAAACGCCGGCCAGTTCCTTATCGATCTGGAAGCCCGGGAAAAGGCCCGCACCGGTCTGGCCAACCTGAAAGTTGGCTATAACCGTATTCACGGCTACTTCATCGAACTGCCGAGCAAGCAGGCGGAATCGGCTCCGGCAGACTACATCCGTCGCCAGACGCTCAAGGGCGCCGAGCGTTTCATCACGCCCGAGCTGAAAGAATTCGAAGACAAGGCGCTCTCGGCCAAGAGCCGTGCCCTCGCTCGCGAGAAAATGCTCTACGAGGCGCTGCTGGAAGACCTGATCAGCCAGTTGCCACCGCTGCAGGACACTGCCGGCGCATTGGCCGAGCTGGACGTGCTGAGCAACCTCGCCGAACGTGCGCTGAACCTTGACCTGAACTGCCCGCGTTTTGTCAGCGAGCCGTGCATGCGCATCACCCAAGGGCGTCACCCGGTGGTCGAGCAGGTGCTGACTACGCCGTTCGTGGCCAATGACCTGAGCCTGGATGACAACACCCGGATGCTGGTGATCACCGGCCCGAACATGGGTGGTAAATCCACCTACATGCGCCAAACCGCATTGATCGTGCTGCTGGCGCATATCGGCAGCTTCGTGCCGGCGGCCAGTTGCGAGTTGTCGCTGGTGGACCGGATCTTCACCCGGATCGGCTCCAGCGACGACCTGGCCGGCGGCCGTTCGACCTTCATGGTCGAGATGAGCGAAACCGCCAACATTCTGCACAACGCCACCGAGCGCAGCCTGGTGCTGATGGACGAAGTCGGTCGCGGCACCAGCACCTTCGACGGTCTGTCCCTGGCATGGGCCGCCGCCGTGGCGCATCTGCGTGCCTATACTCTATTCGCTACGCACTATTTCGAACTGACTGTGCTGCCGGAAGCCGAACCTTTGGTGGCTAACGTGCACCTCAACGCCACCGAGCACAACGAGCGCATCGTGTTCCTGCACCATGTGTTGCCGGGGCCTGCCAGCCAGAGCTACGGCCTGGCGGTGGCGCAACTGGCCGGCGTGCCGAGTGAAGTGATCGTGCGGGCCCGGGAGCACCTGAGCCGACTGGAAGACACCGCATTGCCGCATGAAGCGCCCAAGCCTGCCGTCAAAGGCAAACCGGCGGTCCCGCAGCAGAGCGACATGTTTGCCAGCCTGCCGCATCCAGTGCTCGATGAGTTGGCGAAAGTGGATCTCGATGACCTGACCCCGCGTCGAGCGCTCGAATTGTTATATGCACTTAAGAACCGGATCTAAGCAGCAAAGAACCGGATATAACGCAAACGGCTTCAAGCTGTTAGAATCTCGCGCGGTTTGGGATGCTGCTGGCTAATAGCCTGGCTGGCAGACATCGCTCCCGAACCTGGCGACCCCAACCGTGAAGGGGCTACGCTGCCGCCGCCTGAGGAGAAAATTAGAAATGACCTTCGTCGTCACCGACAACTGCATCAAGTGCAAGTACACCGACTGCGTAGAAGTCTGTCCGGTGGACTGCTTTTACGAAGGCCCGAACTTCCTGGTGATTCACCCGGACGAGTGCATCGACTGCGCCCTGTGCGAACCGGAATGCCCGGCCGTCGCGATTTTCTCTGAGGACGAAGTTCCAGAGGATATGCAGGAGTTCATTCAACTGAACGTTGAATTGGCTGAAATCTGGCCGAACATCACCGAGAAGAAAGAATCGCTGCCGGATGCCGAAGAGTGGGATGGCGTCAAAGGCAAGATCAAAGACCTCGAACGCTGATCTGTCGCGCGTTACCAAAAGGCCCCTTGCGGGCCTTTTTGCTTTTTCGGATTTTACTTTTCTACAGGCAAAAAAAGGGGCGGTATGACCCGCCCACATTTTTTCCCTATTCCCTGTATTCCTTTTCATCGTCCTGATGAATCGCGTCCTGCGATGTCCGTTCCCCTCTTCCCTGAAGGGCGTGTCTGTCCGTCGACACAGTGCTGATACTAGAGAGTTCCCTGCCGAGAGCAATCGGCCCGGCGGGATGAAAATCGCTGTAATAAGCACTTCATATTAAAAAATAAGCATATAAATCAATTGGTTAAATGCGACTCTCGGCAGTAGTCGACGTCTACCGTCCTGCAAAAATGGGGAACGCTTACGAAAGAGTAAGCCAAGGCTTACACCGCAAGACTACAAACGATGGAAATGCTGACCATTTGTCCGGCAATGAACTTTGTGGCGAGGGAGCTTGCTCCCGCTTGAGTGCGCAGCGCTCATGAACCTTTAGGGTTGCTGCGCAACCCGGCGGGAGCAAGCTCCCTCGCCACAGACAGTCATCAGCCAATATCCGAGCAATAAAAAAGCCCCGAACCAGTCGGGGCTTCTTGCGGCAGGCGTGTGAGGCGCTTACTGAAACAGCGACTCGCTCGACAGGCCATTCTTCTCGAGGATTTCGCGAAGGCGCTTGAGGCCTTCCACCTGGATCTGCCGCACCCGTTCCCGGGTCAGGCCGATCTCCAGGCCTACGTCTTCCAGCGTGCTGCTCTCATGGCCGCGCAGGCCGAAGCGGCGTACGACCACCTCGCGCTGCTTGTCGGTCAGTTCCGAGAGCCATTGATCGATGCTCTGCGACAGGTCGTCATCCTGCAGCAGTTCACATGGATCGGTCGGACGGTCATCCGTCAGGGTGTCCAGCAGGGTTTTATCCGAATCCGGACCCAGCGAGACGTCGACCGAAGAAACCCGCTCGTTCAGGCCGAGCATGCGCTTGACCTCGCCCACCGGTTTTTCCAGCAGGTTGGCGATTTCTTCGGGTGAGGGTTCGTGATCGAGCTTTTGCGTCAGCTCCCGTGCCGCCCGCAGGTACACGTTGAGCTCCTTGACCACATGGATCGGCAACCGGATGGTCCGGGTCTGATTCATGATCGCGCGCTCGATGGTCTGACGGATCCACCAGGTCGCGTAGGTCGAGAAGCGGAAGCCACGCTCGGGATCGAACTTTTCCACTGCGCGGATCAGGCCGAGATTACCCTCTTCGATCAGATCCAGCAGCGACAGCCCCCGATTGACGTAACGCCGGGCGATCTTCACGACCAGCCGCAGGTTACTTTCAATCATGCGCTTGCGCCCGGCAGGGTCGCCACTTTGCGACAGACGCGCAAAATGAACTTCTTCCTCCGGGGAGAGCAGTGGTGAAAAGCCGATTTCGTTGAGATACAGCTGCGTGGCATCGAGTGCCCGAGTGTAGTCGATGTACTTGTGTTGTTTAAGTGAAGCGGATTGTCTGGATTTGGAACGAACGGAAGGTGGAGCAGCCCCTTCATCATTCGACATCGAAGATTCCGAATCGATGCCGGCCTCCATAAGGAGAACCTCATCGTCGATGTCAAACTCCGGCACTTCTTTACTGAGAGCCATTGTTATAGTCCTTTGGTGAGTTCGACCCCAAGCTCAAGCGACGCCTTTATCCTTGGCAGCGCTGGAGCCTGTCCCCTCTACGCGACGGAACAGGCTGGCCTCAAATCAACGTTTGGGCAGGAACTGCAGCGGATCTACAGGTTTACCTTGGCGGCGAATCTCAAAATGCAGTTTCACCCGGTCTGTACCCGTGGACCCCATTTCGGCAATTGTCTGTCCGACCTTGACCTGCTGCCCCTCCCGAACCAACAGCCTGCGGTTATGTCCGTAGGCACTGACGTAGGTTTCGCTGTGTTTGATGATGACTAATTCGCCGTAGCCCCTTAAGCCACTCCCGGCGTAAACCACCGTCCCATCAGACGCAGCTAAAACAGGCTGTCCCAAATCTCCGGCGATATCAATTCCTTTATTCAAACTACCGTTTGAAGAGAATTTTCCAATCAGAATGCCATTAGATGGCCATCCCCAGCCGGTCGGGGCCGGGCCCGGTGGAGGCATCGGAGCCGGAGTCGATTTGTTCGCGACGGACGGTGCAGCCCCCGCAGCAGCGGCTCCGGAGCCGGTCACGGTGGTGGTCGTCGTGCCATTCGCCTGGCGCCGGATTACCGTGGTTTTGCTCGACGATGATGGCGCGGAACTGCCGTTGCTCACCACCGCTGTCGGTGTTGAACCGGTGCGGCCGTCAAAGCGAATTGTCTGACCCGGGTGGATCGTATACGGCGTAGGAATATTGTTGCGGGCCGCGAGGGCTTTGTAGTCCCAGCCATAGCGAAAAGCGATGGAAAACAGCGTATCGCCCGGACGGACTACATACTGTCCGGTCGTGACGGCCGGACGCTGGGCCGCCGCGCTGTTGCGATCGACCACCCGCACGTTGCTCGATTTAGTGCTGGAGCAACCGACCAGCAAGGTGCTCAATACAAGGCCAGTCACCAGGCGCTGAAAGCTCGTGTTACCCATACGCTGCGCAATGACTGTGAGACTCACCCGCCGCTCCCTTTGTGGTGGCTGAAATATGTGGAATGCCGAATCGCGGCAAGTAGTGTCGCAAGTATAACGGGCCGAACCGGCTTTACCGTTAAAGATGCGAAAACGCTTCACGCACACGTTTGCCCGTGGACAATTCGTAGCGTTTAAACCATCACTGCCGGTGTAAGACACAGGCCAGCGCAAGGAATTCAGCGCCCGCAAATAAATGCTCAGGCCAGCGGGCCATTGAGCAATGGCACGAAACGCACAGCTCCCAATACGTGACGGGAAAAGCCGTGTTCTTCACGCACGATCAACATCAGTTGCTGCACTTCCCCCGAGCCGACCGGAATCACCATCCGCCCACCCGGTGCCAGTTGATCGAGCAAGGCCTGCGGCACGTCGGTCGCGACCGCGGTGACGATAATGCCGTTGTACGGCGCCAGCGCCGGCCAGCCTTCCCAGCCATCGCCCCAGCGGAACACCACGTTGCGCAAGTTAAGCTCGACCAGGCGTTCCTTGGCCCGATCCTGCAGGACCTTGATGCGTTCGACCGAAAATACCCGCTCAACCAGTTGCGACAGCACGGCTGTCTGATATCCCGAACCGGTCCCGATCTCCAGCACCTTGTCCAGCGGCCCCGCCTCCAGCAGCAGCTCGCTCATGCGCGCCACCATATAAGGCTGGGAGATGGTCTGGTTGTGGCCGATCGGCAGTGCGGTGTCTTCGTACGCGCGGTGCGCCAGCGCTTCATCGACAAACAGATGACGCGGCGTACGGCGGATCACTTCCAGCACCTTGGCGTTGGACAGGCCTTCTTCATACAGCCGCTGGATCAGACGTTCACGGGTGCGCTGCGACGTCATGCCGATGCCGCTGCGCAGTCTGTCTTCGTGTTCACGAGCCATCAGCGCAGTTCCTCCAGCCAGCCGTCGAGACTTCTGAAGGCATCATTGAAAGTGCGATCGAGCTGCAACGGCGTGATCGACACATACCCCTGCATCACCGCATGAAAGTCAGTGCCCGGGCCGCCGTCTTCGGCATCACCGGCCGCAGCAATCCAGTAGCCGGCCTTGCCACGCGGGTCGACCACTTTCATCGGCGCCGCAGCACGGGCGCGATGGCCCAGACGGGTCAACTGAATGCCACGAATAAGATCGATCGGCAGATTGGGAATGTTCACGTTCAGCACCGTGCGCGGCGGCAGGTCCAGCCCGGCGTGGGCCTCGACCAGTTTGCGCGCGAAATGTGCCGCTGTCGCCAGGTTGTCCACCTGTCGTGAGCACAGCGAGAACGCAAACGAAGGGCGCTCGAGAAAGCGTCCTTCGAGGGCTGCCGCCACAGTGCCGGAATACAGCACGTCATCGCCCAGATTGGCACCGAGATTGATCCCGGAAACCACCATGTCCGGCTCGCGCTCCAGCAGGCCGTTGAGGCCCAGGTGCACGCAGTCGGTCGGCGTACCGTTGAGGCTGATGAAACCGTTGGCCAGGTATTGCGGGTGCAACGGACGGTCGAGCGTCAGCGAACTGCTGGCGCCGCTTTTGTCCTGCTCCGGGGCGATAACCACGCATTCGGTGTAATCCGCCAGCGCAGCATAAAGCGCGGCGAGACCGGGTGCGGTTACCCCATCGTCGTTAGAAATCAGAATACGCATGGGCTGTCCGTCTGCCCCACCGGCACCAGATCAACGAGTTCGCGCACCAATACGGTGGCGAAGCATCCGGCCGGGAGGACGAATTCCAGTTGCAGAATGTCAGGCTGGGGATAATGCCACGACAACCCGCCAATGGGCAGCCGCAGGATGCGACGTTCGTGGCTCATTCCGGCATTGATCAACCAATCGCGCAGATCCGCCTCACGCTCGGCAATCCCCTGCTCCAGATCATGGACAGCGCCGGCGGCCGGTGAGTCACCTTCGCCCCACTGCGGACCGGTCGGGTGCAGGTCGAGAATCGCCAGGCGCGGATCGCTGCATTCGGCCTCACCGGCCGGGAAAAAACTGCGGCTGTCGGTGAACGCCAGCAGATCGCCGACTTGCGCCTGCTGCCAGGTGCCATCGGCCACCCGGGCGGCCAGTACCTGATTGAACAGAAAACTGCGCGCCGTCGATAGCAGCCGCGAGCGCACATTGCGCTGCTCCGGTAGCGCCTTGCGCGCCGCCCAGGCACGCGCATCAACGACGTTACCGCCGTCATGGCCGAAACGCTGGGCGCCGAAATAATTGGGAATGCCTTGCCTGGCGATGAGTTGCAGACGCTGCTCGATCGCATCCTTGTCGCCGGCAAACTGGGTCAGGCGCAAGGTGAAGCCGTTCGCCGAATGCGCGCCGCGTTGCAGCTTGCGCTTGTGCCGCGTGGTTTTAAGGATCTTCAGCGTGTCGTTTTCCGCCGCCGACAGATCCGGATCAGCCTTGCCCGGCAGTTGCACGCTGAACCACTGACGGGTCAACGCCTGACGATCCTTGAGCCCGGCATAACTGACGGTGCGCAACGGCACGCCGGCGGCCTTGGCAATTCGGCGCGCTGCTTCTTCGGTATTCAGGCCACGTTTTTCGACCCAGATCCACAGGTGCTCACCATCGCCGCTGAACGGGATGTCGAGCACTTCATCGACCTGAAAATCTTCGGCGATGGCTTTCAGAACCGCAGTGCCGAGTGGTTCGCCATAGGCCCGCGGGCCAAGCAATTGCAGTTCGTTCATGCGCGCAGCAACAAGGCAACGGAATGCACGGCGATGCCTTCTTCGCGACCGACAAAGCCGAGCTTTTCGGTGGTGGTAGCTTTCACGTTCACTTGATCCAGTTCAACTTGCAGATCGGCGGCGATCAACGCGCGCATCGCTTCGATATGCGGGGCCATTTTCGGCGCCTGAGCGACGATGGTGTTGTCGACGTTGCCGACTTTCCAACCCTTGGCGTGGATCAGCGCGACCACATGCCGCAGCAGCACACGGCTGTCGGCGCCCTTGAATTGCGGGTCGGTGTCCGGAAAGTGCTTGCCGATATCGCCCAGCGCGGCCGCGCCGAGCAAGGCATCGCTCAAGGCATGCAGCAGGACGTCACCGTCGGAATGAGCGAGCAGCCCGAAGCCGTGTGCAATACGCACGCCGCCCAGAGTAATGAAATCGCCTTCAGCGAAACGGTGAACATCGTAGCCGTGGCCAATACGCATAAAAAAACGCCCCGATTTTTGTCAGGGCGTGATTCTACCTGCATTAACCGCGCAGGGCGCGTGCGTGATGCTGCAAGTGGTCGTCAATGAAGCTTGAGATGAAGAAATAGCTGTGGTCGTAGCCCGGTTGCAGGCGCAGCGTCAGCGGATGACCCGCTTGTTTTGCAGCTTGTTGCAGGGCTTCGGGTTTGAGCTGCGTGGCGAGGAAGTCATCGCGATCCCCCTGATCGACCAGCAACGGCAGTTTCTCGTCGGCGTCAGCAATCAGCGCGCAGGCATCCCATTCTTTCCACTTGGAACGGTCTTCGCCCAGATAGCGGGAGAATGCTTTCTGCCCCCACGGACAATCCATCGGGTTGTTGATCGGCGAAAACGCCGACACCGACTGGTAACGCCCCGGATTGCGCAGCGCGCAGACCAGCGCACCGTGACCGCCCATGGAGTGGCCGCTGATGCTGCGTTTGTCCGACGCCGGGAAATGCGCTTCAACCAGTGCAGGCAATTCCTGCACGACATAGTCATGCATCCGATAGTGCCGCGACCATGGTTCCTGCGTGGCATTCAGATAGAACCCGGCGCCAAGGCCGAAATCCCAGGCGCCATCCGGATCACCCGGCACATCCGGGCCGCGCGGACTGGTGTCCGGCGCGACGATGATCAGACCGAGTTCGGCGGCCATGCGCATCGCCCCGGCCTTCTGCATGAAGTTCTCGTCGGTGCAGGTCAGACCGGACAGCCAGTACAGCACCGGCAGCTTGCCACCCTGCTCCGCTTGCGGCGGCAGGTACACGGCAAACACCATGTCGCAGCCGAGCACGTCGGAACGGTGGCGATAGCGCTTGTGCCAGCCGCCGAAACTTTTCTGACAGGAGATGTTTTCCAGACTCATGTAAAGACTCCTACGCGGCCCCGGCTATAAACCTTCAAGGCCTGTAGCCGTGGCGTCGCGATTGATCAGAAATGAATGACGGTGCGGATGCTCTTGCCTTCGTGCATCAGGTCGAAGGCCTTGTTGATGTCTTCCAGACCCATGGTGTGGGTAATGAAAGTATCGAGCGGGATCTCGCCGCTCTGCGCCATGTCAACGTAGCTTGGCAACTCGGTACGACCACGCACGCCGCCAAATGCCGAACCACGCCAGACGCGACCGGTCACCAACTGGAACGGACGGGTCGAAATTTCCTGACCGGCGCCGGCAACACCGATGATCACCGATTCGCCCCAGCCCTTGTGGCAACATTCCAGCGCCGCGCGCATCAGTTGCACGTTGCCGATGCACTCGAAGGAAAAGTCGACGCCGCCGTCGGTCATGTCGACGATCACTTCCTGGATCGGACGATCGAAGTCTTTCGGGTTGACGCAATCGGTGGCGCCCAACTGCTTGGCGATCTCGAACTTGGCCGGGTTGATGTCGATGGCGATGATCCGCGCGGCCTTGGCCTTCACTGCACCGATGACGGCCGACAGACCGATGCCGCCCAGACCGAAGATCGCCACAGTGTCACCCGGCTTGACCTTGGCGGTGTTGATCACCGCACCGATACCGGTGGTTACGCCGCAACCGAGCAGGCAGACCTTTTCCAGCGGCGCATCCTTGGCGATTTTCGCCACGGAGATTTCCGGCAGTACCGTGTATTCCGAGAACGTCGAAGTACCCATGTAGTGGAAAATCGTTTGGCCCTTGTAGGAAAAGCGCGAAGTGCCGTCCGGCATCAGACCTTTGCCCTGAGTAGCGCGAATCGCCTGACACAGGTTGGTCTTGCCCGACTTGCAGAATTTGCACTGGCCGCATTCCGGGGTGTACAGCGGAATCACGTGGTCACCGACGGCGACCGAGGTGACGCCCTCGCCGATGGCTTCAACGATCGCGCCACCTTCGTGGCCAAGGATCGACGGGAAGATGCCTTCCGGATCCGCACCAGACAGGGTGTAGGCATCGGTGTGGCAAACCCCGGAAGCCACCACGCGCAGCAACACTTCACCGGCCTTGGGCATGGCCACATCGACTTCTACGATTTCCAGCGGCTTCTTGGCCTCGAAGGCAACGGCGGCGCGCGACTTGATCATGCTGACTCTCCAGTGAATCCAATGAATAAAAAACCAGACCGGCAGTGTAGTTCAGCGCCAACTGATTAATAATCCGGACAAATGCAAAATATTATTGCTGTACAGGGATAATCAAATGTCCGAAAACCGCTGGGAAGGTATCGACGAGTTCGTCGCCGTCGCCGAATGCAGCCAATTCACCGCTGCGGCCGAACGCCTTGGAGTTTCTTCCTCACACATCAGTCGACAAATCGTACGGCTGGAGGATCGATTACAGACGCGCCTGCTCTACCGCAGCACCCGTCGTGTGACCCTGACCGAAGCCGGTCAGACCTTTCTGCAGCATTGTCAGCGCCTGCAGGACGGTCGCGAAGAAGCTCTGCGCGCGGTCGGCGACCTGACCAGCGAACCGAAAGGCATGCTGCGCATGACCTGCGCCGTGGCCTATGGCGAGCGGTTTATCGTGCCGTTGGTGACGCGGTTCATGGGGCAATACCCGCAACTGCGCGTTGATATCGAGCTGAGTAACCGCCAACTCGACCTGGTGCATGAAGGGTTGGATCTGGCGATCCGCCTGGGTCGCCTGCAGGATTCTCGATTGGTCGCCACCCGCCTGGCGCCGCGTCGGATGTACCTGTGCGCGTCTCCGTCCTACGTGGAACGGTATGGCCGCCCACACAGCTTGTCGGAACTGAGCCGGCACAATTGCCTGATCGGCAGTTCGGACCTGTGGCAACTGGAACAGAACGGCCGGGAGTTTTCCCAGCGCGTACAGGGAAACTGGCGCTGCAACAGTGGGCAAGCGGTGCTGGATGCGGCGCTGCAAGGGGTCGGCTTGTGTCAGTTGCCGGACTATTACGTGCTGGAGCATTTGCACAGTGGTGCGCTGATTTCGCTGCTGGAGGCGCATCAGCCGCCGAATACGGCGGTGTGGGCGTTGTATCCACAGCAGCGGCATTTGTCGCCGAAGGTGCGCAAGCTGGTGGATTACTTGAAGGAAGGATTGGCCGAGCGGCCGGAGTATCGGGGCTGAGTTATGCGGTGCCTGAGCAGCCGGCTTCGCGAGCAAGCTCGCTCCCACAGGGGATCCGCAGTGGATGCAGATTGGGGGTCAGGCGCGAATCAAATGTGGGAGCGAGCTTGCTCGCGAAGGCGGCAGAACAGGCAACACAGCACTTAGCGGCGATTGGCCCAGCGCTGACGCAACCACTCCAGGTCTTCAGGCCGGGTGACCTTGAGGTTGTCCGCTCGCCCTTCGATCAGGCGCGGCGCCAGACCGGCCCACTCCATCGCCGAGGCTTCATCGGTAATCACCGCATCCGCCACCAGACTGTCGGCCAACGCCCGATGCAAGGCACCGAGACGGAACATCTGCGGCGTATAGGCTTGCCAGATCACGCTGCGATCCACGGTTTCAAGCACACGACCGTGCTTGTCGACCCGCTTCAGGGTATCGCGCGCCGGCACGGCCAGCAGACCGCCGACGGCATCATCCGCCAGTTCAACCAGCAACTTGTCGAGATCGTCGCGACTCAGGTTGGGCCGTGCCGCATCGTGCACCAGCACCCAGTCATCGTCATCGGCACCCTGCGCATGCAAATGCAGCAAAGCGTTCAGCACCGACCCGGAACGCTCCGTGCCGCCCTCGACCCGCTGAATCCGCGAGTCGCTGGCGCAAGCCAGGTTTGGCCAATAAGGATCATCAACAGCCAGACTGACCACCAGCCCCTTGAGGCTCGGGTGATCAAGGAAACAGCCGAGGCTGTGTTCGAGAATTGTGCGCCCGCCCAGTTGCAGGTATTGCTTGGGACGGTCTGCGGCCATTCGGGCACCGACGCCCGCGGCAGGAATCACGGCCCAGAAGGCCGGCAGGGAATCGATCATTGCGCGAGCTGGTAAAGGGTTTCACCGTCCTTGACCATGCCCAGCTCATGGCGAGCCCGCTCTTCAACGGTCTCCATGCCTTTCTTCAATTCGCTGACTTCGGCGTCCATCACCCGATTGCGCTCCAGCAGGCCTTCGTTCTCGGCGTGCTGATCAGCAATCTGCTGCTTCAGCTCGGCGACCTGCGCCAGACTGCCATTGCCCACCCACAGGCGGTACTGCAGACCGGCCAGCAGCAAGAGCAAAACGAGAAACAACCAGTAAGGACTGCGCATCGAATATCAGGTATCCAGTGAAAAAAGACAGCCACGCGAAAACTTTGAAACGTCTGATAGCACGAAGCCTGGAAGATCCAGGCTTGTGCATGTAAGGCATCAGATTAGTGGCAAATCCATCGCTGTCACGACTTTTCCGACACAATCCGGTGTCTTTTTACCATTTACCACTCAGCCGCGGAACTCGCTGCGACCGTTGTACTTGGCTTTGCCATTCAACTGCTCTTCGATACGCAGCAGTTGGTTGTACTTGGAAACGCGGTCGGAACGGCACAGCGAACCGGTCTTGATCTGGCCAGCCGAAGTGCCCACGGCCAGGTCGGCGATGGTCGAATCTTCGGTTTCGCCCGAACGGTGCGAGATCACCGCGGTGTAACCGGCAGCCTTGGCCATCTGGATGGCTTCCAGGGTTTCGGTCAGGGTACCGATCTGGTTGAACTTGATCAGGATCGAGTTGGCGATCTTTTTATCGATGCCTTCTTTCAGGATCTTGGTGTTGGTCACGAACAGGTCGTCGCCGACCAGTTGGGTCTTCTCGCCGATCTTGTCGGTGAGGATCTTCCAGCCAGCCCAGTCGGACTCGTCCAGACCGTCTTCGATCGAGATGATCGGATAACGTTCGGTCAGGCCTTTCAGATAATCGGCGAAACCTTCAGCGGTGAACACCTGGCCTTCACCGGACAGGTTGTACTTGCCGTCTTCGTAGAATTCGCTGGCCGCGCAGTCCAGCGCCAGGGTAACGTCGGTGCCCAACTTGTAACCGGCGTTGGCCACGGCTTCGGAGATCACTTTCAGCGCGTCTTCGTTGGACGCCAGGTTCGGTGCGAAACCGCCTTCGTCGCCAACGGCGGTGCTCAGGCCACGGGCCTTCAGCACAGCTTTGAGGTGATGGAAAATCTCGGTGCCCATACGCAGACCTTCCGAGAACGTCTTGGCGCCAACCGGCTGCACCATGAATTCCTGGATGTCGACGTTGTTATCGGCGTGCTCGCCACCGTTGATGATGTTCATCATCGGAACTGGCATCGAGTAAACACCCGGGGTACCGTTCAGGTTGGCGATGTGTGCGTACAGTGGCAGATCCTGGTCCTGTGCAGCCGCCTTGGCCGCAGCCAGGGAAACGGCGAGGATGGCGTTGGCGCCCAGGGTTGCCTTGTTTTCGGTACCGTCGAGCTTGATCATCGCGTGGTCCAGGGCTTTCTGGTCGCTTGGGTCGGTGCCCAGCAGCAGATCGCGGATCGGACCGTTGATGTTGGCTACCGCCTTGAGCACACCTTTGCCCAGGTAACGGCTCTTGTCGCCATCACGCAGCTCGAGCGCTTCACGCGAGCCAGTGGATGCACCGGAAGGCGCGCAGGCGCTGCCGATGATGCCGTTGTCGAGAAGCACGTCCGCTTCCACGGTGGGATTGCCACGGGAGTCGAGAACTTCACGACCTTTGATGTCGACGATTTTTGCCATTGTTGTAAACACTCCAAAGTTGACGAAAACGACGCAGCTAGAGGAAATCTTTTTACCGTCGGCAAGTGGTGTGCAGCGGGCAGCTTGCAGACGACAACGCACATGCCCGAGGGCATGTGCGACAAATCGTGCGGTACTTTACCGGAGAATTGAGCTTTACGCGGTTTCTACCGTCGGAAAACTCTTCACCAGTTCGTCCAAGGCTTTGAGCTGGGCCAGAAATGGCTCCAGTTTGTCCAGACGCAAGGCGCAAGGGCCGTCGCATTTGGCGTTGTCCGGATCCGGATGCGCTTCGAGGAACAGACCGGCCAGCGACTGGCTCATGCCCGCCTTGGCCAGATCGGTGACCTGGGCGCGGCGACCGCCGGCGGAGTCGGAACGACCGCCAGGCATTTGCAGCGAGTGGGTCACGTCGAAGAATACCGGGTACTCGAACTGCTTCATGATGCCGAAGCCGAGCATGTCGACCACGAGGTTGTTGTAGCCGAAGCTCGAACCACGCTCGCAGAGGATCAATTGATCGTTACCCGCTTCCACGCACTTGTTCAGGATGTGTTTCATTTCCTGAGGCGCGAGGAACTGGGCTTTCTTGATGTTGATCACAGCGTTGGTCTTGGCCATCGCGACGACCAGATCGGTCTGGCGCGACAGGAAGGCCGGCAGCTGGATGATGTCGCAGACTTCAGCGACGACCGCGGCCTGATCCGGCTCGTGGACGTCGGTGATGATCGGCACGCCGAAGGCTTGTTTGATGTCCTGGAAGATGCGCATGCCTTCTTCCAGGCCAGGACCACGATATGAAGTCACAGAAGACCGGTTGGCCTTGTCGAAGCTGGCCTTGAACACGTAAGGGATACCGAGTTTCTCGGTGACCTTCACGTACTCTTCGCAAACCTGCATGGCCATGTCACGGCTTTCCAGCACGTTCATGCCGCCGAACAGCACCATGGGTTTGTCGTTGGCGATTTCGATGTTGCCAACGCGAATGATCTTCTGTGCCATCGGGTTACGCCTTCTTCTGGTGTTGAGCCAACGCTGCTTTTACGAAACCGCTGAACAGCGGGTGACCGTCACGTGGCGTCGAGGTGAACTCCGGGTGGAACTGGCAAGCGACGAACCATGGATGATCCGGTGCTTCGACCACTTCAACCAGCGCGGCATCAGCGGAGCGACCGGAGATTTTCAGGCCGGCTTCGATGATTTGTGGCAGCAGGTTGTTGTTCACTTCGTAGCGGTGACGGTGACGTTCAACGATCACGTCCTTGCCGTAGCAATCGTGCACCTTGGAGCCGGCTTCGAGCAGGCATTCCTGAGCGCCGAGGCGCATGGTGCCGCCCAGATCGGACGCTTCGGTACGCACTTCAACCGCGCCGGTGGCATCTTCCCACTCGGTGATCAGCCCCACGACCGGATGGCCGCTGGCGCGATCGAATTCGGTGGAGTTGGCGTCTTTCCAGCCCAGCACGTTACGGGCGAACTCGATGACCGCCACTTGCATGCCCAGGCAGATGCCCAGGTACGGCACCTTGTTTTCACGAGCGTACTGAACGGCAGTGATCTTGCCTTCCACGCCACGCAGACCGAAGCCGCCCGGAACGAGGATCGCGTCGACACCTTCGAGCAACGCAGTGCCCTGGTTCTCGATGTCTTCGGAATCGATGTAACGCAGGTTGACCTTGGTACGGTTGGTGATGCCGGCGTGACTCATCGCTTCGATCAGCGACTTGTAGGCGTCCAGCAGTTCCATGTACTTGCCGACCATCGCGATGGTGACTTCGTGCTCTGGGTTGAGCTTGGCATCGACGACCTTTTCCCACTCGGACAGGTCGGCGCCATTGCATTGCAGGCCGAAACGCTCGACGACGAAATCGTCCAGACCCTGAGCGTGCAGCACGGCCGGGATCTTGTAGATGGTGTCGACGTCTTCCAGGGAGATCACCGCACGCTCTTCAACGTTGGTGAACAGCGCGATCTTGCGACGCGACGACACATCCACCGGATGGTCGGAGCGGCAGATCAGCACGTCTGGCTGCAGGCCGATCGAACGCAGCTCTTTGACCGAGTGCTGGGTTGGCTTGGTTTTGGTCTCGCCAGCGGTGGCGATGTACGGAACCAGCGTCAGGTGCATCAGCATCGCGCGCTTGGAACCGACTTCCACACGCAGTTGACGGATGGCTTCGAGGAACGGTTGCGATTCGATGTCGCCAACGGTACCGCCGATTTCCACCAGGGCCACGTCGGCATCGCCGGCACCCTTGATGATGCGACGCTTGATTTCGTCGGTGATGTGCGGAATCACCTGGATGGTTGCACCCAGGTAGTCACCACGGCGCTCTTTGCGCAGCACGTGTTCGTAGACACGGCCGGTGGTGAAGTTGTTGTTCTGGGTCATGGTCGTGCGGATGAACCGCTCGTAGTGGCCCAGGTCCAGGTCGGTCTCGGCGCCGTCGTGGGTGACGAACACTTCACCGTGCTGGAACGGGCTCATGGTGCCCGGGTCGACGTTGATGTACGGATCCAGCTTAAGCATGGTGACCTTAAGCCCCCGCGCCTCCAGGATGGCCGCCAATGAAGCCGAGGCAATGCCTTTCCCCAATGAAGAAACAACACCGCCCGTGACGAATATGTAGCGCGTCATGAAAAACCCTAGAAGTCTGCGTTAAAGCGGTACGAGCCGCCGGGGAAAGCGAAGGAAGGCCGAAGCCCCCGATCACCTGCATTAATCACAGTGCACCTTTCAAAAAAACCGCCGCGTTGGGACAGACCGGCAGATGAAACACCGGTACGTTGCTCGCTACACATTTTTTGGAATCGCCCAGCAAAGACTGCTTGGTAATCGGCAACTCCTGCAATTCAGGCGAATCCACAGAAGTTGTATCAAGAAGGGAGCGTAGTCTACCGGAATGCCCCTTTCATCTCAAACCTTGATCTTCGTCTGTTGGCTGCCAATGCAATTTCCAGCCGTCCGGCCCCTGCCCGTCAAGGCCCGGCAGGTTCGCCACGGCGAGCAATTCTGCGCCGCGAAACAGCAGCGGCAATCTGCCACGGACGAAGCCCGGCACCGCGCGCTCATTGAGCAGGCGCTTGAGATCGCGGCGGCCGCGCTCCGCCAGATGCATCAGCTCGCCGCCCTGCCGATAGCCAATGCGCAGCGGCCCGACGGGAGTCTGCCCGCTGAACATGACACGCCCGTTATTCGCCAAGCGTAGCGGCGTCGACGGGTCAGGCCACTCGACGCTGACCGCTGGCGCGCGCAGCCAGCCTCCGCTCAACCACCATACCCGGCCGGCGCTGCGATGCAGCTCACCGTCGGCCAGACGCCAGACCGGGGATGCATCGCTGGCAGCACCGCACAGGTTGTTCCAACCCGACCAATGGTCAGTGTCGGGCAACCGGGTCAGCGGTTCGAGCCAGTGGCTGAGTGCATTGCGCTGACGAGCGGCGGACAGACTCGTCAGCGGCGCCAGCTCCAGCGACGGCAGGCCCAGCCATGAAAACTCGCTCGGCGTGGCGGCTTGCGCGAGATCGAGCTGCGCCAGCTCATCGAGCAGGCCTTGCGCCTCACGCAGGTGCGCCGCGCTGCGGGCCATGCTCGCCTGCGCCTGCGGCCAGCGCGCCGTGAGCAACGGCAGCACCTGACGGCGCAGATAGTTGCGCGAGAACTGCCGATCTTCGTTAGACGGGTCGTCGACCCAGCGCAACTGGTGCGCGCGGGCGTAAGCCTCAAGCTCGGAGCGCGTCACGTCGAGCAATGGGCGCAGCAGCGTGCCCTGCCCCAACGGCCGCTGCGCCGGCATCGCTGAAAGTCCGCGCACGCCGGCACCGCGCATTAAACGAAACAATAGGGTTTCGGCCTGATCATCACGGTGCTGACCTGTCAGAAACAAATCCCCAGCCTCGGTCAGCGATGCGAACGCCGCATACCGCGCCTCCCGCGCCGCTCTTTCAAGGCTGGCGCCGGGTTGCACCGTCACCCGCATCACGTGCAACGGCACACCCAGCGCATCGCAGACCGACTGACAATGCGCCGGCCACGCATCAGCCGCAGCCTGGAGGCCATGGTGGATATGGATGGCGCTGAGCACCGGCAGGGAATGGTGTTTAGCGAGATGCGCAAGCAGATGCAGCAGGACGGTGGAATCGAGACCACCGGAGAAAGCCACGCGCCAGGTCCTGGCATTGCGCCAAGCTGCAAGATTGCGCAGAAGCCGGGAAGGCAGATCACTCACGGACTGACCCATATCTTTCTCTTGGCCCAAATCAAATGTGGGAGCGGGCTTGCTCGCGAAGGCGTTTCAACAATCAACACATCTGTCGAATGTTATACCGCTTTCGCGAGCAAGCCCGCTCCCACATTGGGTATTGCGAGATCTGTCAGAGACCGTAGCTCATCAGACGATCGTAACGACGCTTGAGCAGCGCTTCGTTGTCGAACTTCTTCAGCATCGCCAGTTGCGAGCTCAGCTCGGCACGGATCGACGCAGCAGCAGCGGCCGGATCACGGTGGGCGCCACCCAGTGGCTCGCCGATTACCTTGTCGACGATACCCAGGCCTTTCAGGCGCTCGGCAGTGATGCCCATCGCCTCTGCGGCGTCCGGCGCTTTTTCGGCGGTTTTCCACAGAATCGAAGCGCAACCTTCCGGCGAGATCACCGCGTAGGTCGAATATTGCAGCATGTTCAGCTGATCGCAGACACCGATCGCCAGTGCACCACCGGAACCACCCTCACCGATTACGGTGGCGATGATCGGGGTCTTCAGACGCGACATCACGCGCAGGTTCCAGGCGATAGCCTCGCTCTGGTTACGCTCTTCAGCGTCAATGCCCGGGTAAGCACCCGGGGTGTCGATGAAGGTCAGGATCGGCATCTTGAAGCGCTCGGCCATCTCCATCAGACGGCAGGCCTTGCGGTAGCCTTCCGGACGCGGCATGCCGAAGTTGCGGCGTACCTTTTCGCGCACTTCACGGCCCTTCTGGTGGCCGATGATCATCACCGGCTGGTCTTCCAGACGTGCCACGCCGCCCACAATGGCCGCGTCGTCGGAGAAGTGACGGTCACCGTGCAGTTCGTCGAACTCGGTGAAGATGTGCTCGATGTAGTCGAGGGTGTACGGGCGTTTCGGGTGACGCGCCAGGCGTGCGATCTGCCAGCTGGTCAGCTTGCCGAAGATGTCTTCGGTCAGCGTGCGGCTCTTGTCCTGCAGGCGGGAGATCTCATCGCCGATATTCAGCGAATTGTCATTACCGACCAAGCGCAACTCTTCGATCTTGGCTTGCAGGTCGGCGATCGGCTGTTCGAAATCTAGAAAATTCGGGTTCATAGGCGTCCGTCTTGGGTCGTGTCCCAAATGAGCTTGGGCCGGCCGGTTGTCTATTCGCGCCCTACCTTAAGGGAGAGGCGCGCTGAGGTCGAGATTAAAAATTCAGGTTGTGGGCGAGCGCAATGATGGCACTTGCCGGTCAACGGTATTGGAGGAAGACGTTGTCTCGCCCGAACTGGTCACGCAGGGCTTGAATCAACGCATCCGCCGGGTCGATTCGCCAGGTCTCGCCGAACTGCAGCAAGGTCTTCGCATCGGGACTGGTGTACTCCATGGTGATCGGGCACGCCCCGCGGTGACGCTTGAGCAGCTCACCCAACCAGCGTAGCTGATCGCCTTTCAAGTCCTGAGTGTGCAGCTTCAGGCGCAGGCTCTCGGCCAGATTGGTCCGTGCATCCTCCATGCTCATCACTCGCTTGACCCGTAGGCGCAGGCCGCCGGAGAAGTCGTCGTTGCTGACCTCGCCTTCAACCACCACCATCGCGTCGGTCTGCAACAACGACTGCGCGGAGTGGAACGCATCGGCGAACAGCGACGCCTCGATCCGCCCCGAGCGGTCGTCGAGGGTGATAAAGCCCATCTTGTCGCCCTTCTTGTTCTTCATCACCCGCAGAGCAATGATCATCCCGGCCACGGTTTGCGTGTCGCGGGCCGGTTTCAGGTCGATGATGCGCTGCCGGGCGAAACGGCGAATCTCGCCTTCGTACTCGTCGATCGGGTGACCGGTCAGGTACAGGCCCAGAGTGTCTTTCTCACCCTTGAGCCGCTCCTTGAGGGTCAGCTCCTTGGCCTTGCGGTGCGTCGCGTAGACGTCCGCATCTTCCTCGACAAACAGCCCGCCGAACAGGTCGGCATGGCCGCTGTCGCGGGTGCGCGCGGTCTGTTCGGCCGACTTGATCGCCTCCTCCATCGCCGCCAACAGCACCGCGCGGTTGCGGTCGATGTTGGCCTGATAAGCCTTCTGCTCGTCATGGAAGTACGGCCCGAGGCGATCCAGCGCGCCGCTGCGGATCAAACCGTCCAGCGTGCGCTTGTTGATGCGCTTGAGGTCGACCCTGGCGCAGAAGTCGAACAGATCCTTGAATGGACCGGCCTGACGAGCCTCGGTAATCGCTTCCACCGGACCTTCACCGACACCTTTGATCGCGCCCAGGCCGTACACGATGCGGCCTTCGTCGTTCACCGTGAACTTGAACTCCGAAGTGTTCACGTCTGGCGCGTCGAGGCGCAGCTTCATCGTGCGCACTTCCTCGATCAAGGTCACGACCTTGTCGGTGTTGTGCATATCCGCCGAAAGCACCGCCGCCATGAATGGCGCCGGGTAGTGGGCTTTCAGCCAGGCAGTCTGGTACGACACCAGGCCGTAAGCGGCGGAGTGGGACTTGTTGAAGCCGTAACCGGCGAATTTTTCCACCAGGTCGAAAATGTTACCGGCAAGATCCGCGTCGATATTGTTCGACGCACAACCCTCAATGAAGCCGCCGCGCTGTTTGGCCATTTCCTCGGGTTTTTTCTTACCCATCGCCCGACGCAGCATGTCCGCACCACCGAGGGTGTAACCGGCCATGACCTGGGCGATCTGCATCACCTGTTCCTGATACAGAATGATGCCGTAAGTCGGCGCCAGTACCGGCTGCAGGCCTTCATACTGGTAATCCGGATGCGGATAAGCCAATTCGGCGCGGCCGTGCTTACGGTTGATGAAGTCATCCACCATGCCCGATTGCAGCGGGCCCGGACGGAACAGGGCCACCAGTGCGATCAAGTCTTCGAGACAGTCAGGCTTGAGCTTTTTGATCAGCTCTTTCATGCCCCGGGATTCGAGCTGGAATACCGCAGTGGTTTCAGCTTTTTGCAGCAGCTGATAAGTCGGTTTGTCATCCAGCGGGATAAACGCGATATCCAGCGGCGGCTCGTTGACCTTGGCGCGGTCACGGTTGATGGTTTTAAGCGCCCAGTCGATGATCG
This sequence comes from Pseudomonas sp. S150, assembly GCF_004526365.1. NCBI lineage: Bacteria > Pseudomonadati > Pseudomonadota > Gammaproteobacteria > Pseudomonadales > Pseudomonadaceae > Pseudomonas > Pseudomonas sp. S150. The sequence goes on along the minus strand of NZ_CP038207.1, from coordinate 1,833,660 downwards.
TCAGGGTCCGCAGGCCGAGGAAGTCGAACTTCACCAGACCGGCCGCCTCGACGTCGTCCTTGTCGAATTGGGTCACCAGACCATCGCCAGCCTCGTCGCAATAGATCGGCGAGAAGTCGGTCAGCTTGGTCGGGGCGATTACCACACCACCGGCGTGCTTGCCGACGTTACGCACCACACCCTCGAGCTTGCGCGCCATCTCCCAGATTTCCGCCGCTTCCTCATCGACCTTGATGAAGTCGCGCAGGATCTCCTCCTGCTCGTAGGCTTTTTCCAGGGTCATGCCGACTTCGAACGGAATCATCTTCGACAGACGATCCGCCAGGCCGAATGACTTGCCCTGGGCCCGCGCCACGTCGCGCACCACTGCCTTGGCGGCCATGGAACCGAAGGTGATGATCTGGCTTACCGCGTTGCGACCGTATTTCTCGGCCACGTAGTCGATCACCCGGTCACGACCGTCCATGCAGAAGTCGACGTCGAAGTCGGGCATCGAGACCCGTTCCGGGTTGAGGAACCGTTCGAACAGCAGGTCGTATTCCAGCGGATCGAGGTCAGTGATCTTCTGCACATAGGCCACCAGCGAGCCGGCACCCGACCCACGGCCCGGGCCCACCGGCACACCGTTGTTCTTGGCCCACTGGATAAAGTCCATCACGATCAGGAAATAACCGGGGAAGCCCATCTGGATGATGATATCCAGCTCGAAATTCAGCCGGTCGACATAGACCTGACGCTTGGCGTCGTAATCTTCGGTAGTGTCCTTGGGCAGCAGTACGCTGAGGCGGTCTTCCAGACCGTCGAACGACACCTTGCGGAAATATTCGTCGATGGTCATGCCATCGGGAATCGGGTAGTCGGGCAGGAAGTGCTTGCCCAGCTTCACGTCGATGTTGCAGCGCTTGGCGATCTCGACGGTGTTTTCGATCGCGTCGGGAATGTCGCTGAACAGCTCGGCCATTTCCTCGGCGCTTTTGAGGTATTGCTGGTCGCTGTAATTCTAATTCTTCGAACGCCGCGGATCGTCGAGGGCACGGCCCTCACCGATGCACACGCGGGTTTCGTGAGCGGCGAAGTCTTCCTGCTTGATGAAACGCACATCGTTGGTCGCCACCAGCGGCGCGCCGAGCTTGTCGGCCAGGGCCACGGCACCGTGCAGTTGCTCTTCGTCGTTGGGACGATTGGTGCGCTGGATCTCCAGATAGAAACGATCCGGGAACACCGCCATCCATTCGCGCGCCAGCGTTTCGGCTTCGTCCGGGTTGCCACTGATCATGGCCATGCCGATCTCGCCTTCTTTGGCGGCGGACAGCATGATCAAGCCTTCGTTGGCCTCGGCGACCCATTCACGCTCGATGATGATCATGCCGTTGCGCTGGCCGTCGATGAAGCCGCGCGAGATCAGCTCGGTGAGATTGCGATAACCCTTGGCGTTCATCACCAACAGGCTGATCCGGCTCAATGGCCCGTCCGGATCCTTGTTCGACAGCCACAGGTCGGCACCGCAGATCGGCTTGATGCCGGCGCCCATGGCGTTTTTATAGAATTTGACCAGGGAACACATGTTGTTCTGATCGGTGACCGCCACGGCCGGCATGTTCATGCCGGTCAGCGCCTTGACCAGTGGCTTGATCCGCACCAGCCCGTCGACCAGGGAGTATTCAGTGTGCAGGCGTAGATGAACGAATGAAGCCGGCATAGTGATCCTGTCCAGTTACATAGAGACAACAAGGCCCGGATTGTACCGGGCCTCGAACAAAACATCAGCCTTGCGCCTAAACCTGCGTCAGACCTTCAAGCGCCTCGTAAGCCTGACGCACCGGGGCGAAGGAGCGCCGGTGAATCGGTGTCGGGCCAAGCCGCACCAACGCTTCCAGATGAACGGGCGTCGGATAGCCTTTATGGCCGCCGATGCCGTACCCCGGGTAGATCAATTCGAATGCAGCCATTTCACGGTCGCGACTGACCTTGGCCAGAATCGACGCGGCAGCGATGGCCGGCACCTTGCCGTCGCCCTGCACCACCGCTTCGGCGCGCATCGGCAGTTTCGGGCAGCGGTTGCCGTCGATCATCGCCAGTTTCGGCTGAATATGCAGCCCGGCCACCGCGCGCTGCATGGCGAGCATGGTCGCGTGCAAAATGTTCAGCTCGTCGATTTCCTCGACTTCGGCGCGAGCAATGCACCAGCTCAGGGATTTCTCGATGATCTCGTCGTAGAGTTTCTCGCGCTTGGCTTCAGTGAGTTTCTTCGAGTCGTTGAGGCCGAGGATCGGCCGGTTCGGATCGAGGATCACCGCCGCCGTCACCACTGCGCCGCACAACGGGCCGCGACCGACTTCGTCGACACCGGCCACCAGTTCTTCGACTTCGGCGACCAGGGTGAAATCCAGGCCCATCTGCATCGTCTTGCTCATTGTTTCTGACCGATCAGGTTGAGGACGGCATCCGCCGCCTGATTGGAAGCATCCAGCCGCAGGGTGCGGTGGATTTCGTCGAAGCCTCGGGTCTGCTCTTCGCCGCCTTCGATCAATGGCAACAGCGTCTGGGCCAGGGCCTCGACTGTCGCATCATCCTGCAACAATTCCGGCACCAACAGACGCTGGGCCAGCAGGTTCGGCAGCGACACGTACGGGCTCTTGACCATGCGCTTGAGAATCCAGAAGGTCAGCGGCGCCAGGCGATACGCAACGACCATTGGCCGCTTGTACAGCAACGCCTCAAGCGTCGCCGTGCCCGAAGCGATCAGCACCGCGTTGCACGCCGCCAGGGCCAGGTGCGATTTGCCATCGAGCAGGGTGACCGGCAAGTCGCGACCAACCAGCAACTCTTCGAGTTGAGCGCGACGCTCGGCATTGGCGCACGGGATGACGAAACGCAGCCCCGGGCGCATGGCCCGCAGACGCTCGGCCGTATCCAGGAACAGCGCACCGAGACGGCCGACTTCGCCACCGCGACTGCCGGGCATCAACGCGACCAGCGGCCCGTCGGGCAAACCGAGTTCGGCACGCGCTGCCGCGCGATCGGCCTGCAACGGAATGGTATCGGCCAGCGTATGACCGACGAACCGCACTGGCACGCCCTTCTCTTCGTAAAATTTTGCTTCGAACGGCAACAGGGTGAGCATCAGATCGCAGCCTTCGCGAATCTTCAGCACACGCTTCTGGCGCCACGCCCACACCGAAGGGCTGACGTAATGCACGGTCTTGATCCCGGCCTGACGCAGCTTGAGTTCGATGTTGAGGTTGAAATCGGGAGCGTCGATGCCGATGAACACATCCGGTTTCTCGGCGATCAGCGTGGCGATCAGGTCCTTGCGGCGCTTGAGCAGCTCGCGCAGCCGCCCAAGGACTTCCACCAGCCCCATGACCGACAGACGTTCCATGGGGAAATAGGACGTCAGGCCCTCGGCCTGCATCAACGGGCCACCAACACCGATGAACTCGACTGCCGGGTGTTGCGCCTTGAGGGCGCGCATGAGGCCGGCGCCCAGAATGTCACCGGAAGCTTCGCCCGCCACCAGCGCAATACTCAGACTGGCCATGATCAGCGGGTGATGCCGCGAGTCGACGACTGGATCGAGTCACGAAACAGCGCAACTTCCGGGAACTGCGCAGCAGGTTCGGCCAATTCGGCCAACGCTTGCTCCACGGTCAGGCCCTGGCGATACACGGTCTTATAAGCGCGGCGCAGCGCGTGAATCGCATCTTCGCTGAAACCACGACGGCGCATGCCTTCGAAGTTCATGCTGCGCGCTTCGGCCGGGTTGCCGAACACGGTGACGAACGCCGGAACGTCCTTGCCGATGGCAGTGCCCATGCCGGAAAAACTGTGGGCGCCGATGTGGCAGTACTGATGCACCAGGGTGAAACCGGAAAGGATCGCCCAATCGTCAACATGGACATGCCCGGCCAACGCGGTGTTGTTGACCAGGATGCAGTGGTTGCCGATGACGCTGTCATGCCCGATGTGGGCATAGGCCATGATCAGGTTGTGATCGCCCAGCGTGGTTTCCGAACGGTCCTGCACGGTGCCACGGTGAATCGTCACGCCTTCGCGAATGACGTTGTGATCACCGATCACCAGACGGGTTTCTTCGCCTTTGTACTTCAGATCCGGCGTGTCTTCGCCTACCGAGGAAAACTGGTAGATGCGGTTGTGCTTGCCGATGCGGGTCGGGCCTTTGAGGACCACATGCGGCCCGATCACGGTACCCTCGCCGATTTCCACACCTGCGCCGACGATCGACCACGGGCCGACCTCGACGCCGTCAGCCAGAACGGCCGACGGATCGATGATTGCGCGAGGGTCAATCAAACTCATAGCTTGCGTTCCGCACAGATGATTTCAGCCGAGCAGACTGGCTTGCCGTCGACCGAAGCCTGGCATTCGAATTTCCAGATCTGGCGCTTGCAGCTGATGAACTTGGCTTCCAGGATCAACTGGTCACCCGGCAGCACCGGCTGACGGAAACGCAGCTTGTCGGAACCGACGAAGTAGTAAAGGGTGCCATCGGCCGGTTTCACGTCGAGCATTTTGAAACCGAGGATCCCGGCAGCCTGGGCCATCGCTTCGATGATCAGTACGCCCGGCATGATCGGGTGCGCCGGGAAGTGGCCGTTGAAGAATGGCTCATTGATGCTGACATTCTTGTAGGCGCGAATGCGCTTGCCTTCAGTGTCCAGTTCCACCACCCGGTCCACCAGCAGGAACGGGTAACGGTGAGGCAGGTATTCGCGAATCTCGTTGATGTCCATCATTTCGGGGGGAAGCCTATGTAAAGATTGGGAGCGCGACTGACGCGCACTCCTCTAGCAAATCAAGGAGGCAGTCTAGAGGCTGTGCACACTTGATATGGAAATGGTATCAGCCATCAGATGAAGCATTGCTGCCGGGGGTCACTTCCCCGACGCGCTTTTCCAGCTGCTTCAAACGTCGCGCGAGGTCATCGAGCTGACGGATGCGGGCCGCGCTTTTGCGCCATTCGGCCGCCGGTTGCATGGCTGTGCCGGAAGAATAGGCGCCTGGCTCGGTAATCGAGTGGGTCACCATGGTCATCCCGGTCAGGAAAACGTTGTCGCAAATATCGATGTGCCCCACCAGGCCGACACCACCGGCGAGCATGCAGTGCTTGCCGATTTTGGTGCTGCCGGAGATACCGACACAGGCCGCCATGGCGGTGTGATCACCGACCTGGACGTTGTGCGCGATCTGGATCTGGTTGTCGAGTTTCACGCCGTTGCCGATCACGGTATCCGCCAGCGCGCCACGGTCGATTGCAGTGTTCACGCCGATCTCGACATCGTCGCCGATGGTCACGCCGCCGATCTGGGCGATCTTTTGCCAGATACCTTTCTCGTTGGCAAAACCGAAGCCTTCACCACCGAGAACGGCACCGGACTGGATCACTACACGCTTGCCGATGCGCACGTCGTGGTACAGCGTCACCCTCGGAGCGAGCCAGCCGCCCTCGCCGATTTCACTGCGGGCACCGATGACGCAATGGGCGCCCAGGGTGACCTGCGCACCGATGCGCGCACCGGCCTCAATCACCACAAACGGACCGATGCTGGCGCTTGGATCAACCACCGCATCCGGTGCAATCACCGCCGTGGGATGAACACCCGCAGTGGCTTTCGGTTTGGGATCGAACAGATGGGAGATACGGGCGTAAGCCAGATAAGGATCCGGCACCACCAGCGCGTTACCGGCAAAACCTTCGGCATCGGCTTCCTTGAGCAACAGCGCAGCCGCCTGGGAACTTGCCAGGTATTTGCGATATTGAGGATTTGCCAGAAAGCTCAACTGAGCTGGGCCAGCCTCCTGCAAGGTGGCTAGCCCAGTAATTTGCGTCTCGGGGTCGCCACGCAGGGTGGCGCCGAGGAACTCGGCCAACTGGCCGAGCTTGATAGTCACGGTCATGGGTTACTTCAGCTGATTCATGCGCTCGATAACCTGGCGCGTGATGTCGTACTGAGGTTTGACATCGATCACTGCGCCACGCTCGAACACCAGGTCAAAGCCACCTTTTTTGATGACTTCTTCCACTGCGCTATCCAGTTTCGGCTTCAGTTGCTTGAGCATTTCGCGGTCGGCAACTGCCTTGGCTTCGTTCAGCTCCTTGGACTGGAACTGGAAGTCACGGGCCTTTTGCTTGAATTCCAGCTCCAGACGCTCACGCTCGCCCTGCTGCATCTTGTCGCCACCGGCCATCAGACGGTCCTGAATGCCCTTGGCGCTGCTTTCCAGCGTCTTGAGTTTGGTCAGTTGCGGACCGAACTTCTTCTCGGCATCCACGGCGTATTTCTTGGCCGCGTCGGATTCCAGCAATGCCATCTGATAGTTCAGAACGGCGATTTTCATGTCGGCGAACGCCGGGCCTGCCACCAGTACGGAGGCCAGGAGAACCAATTGAGTCAACTTACGCACGATGCACTCCTACAAAATCCATTGTCGTTATCTTGGGTCAGACGCTTAGAACGTCTGGCCGAGGGAGAATTGGAACACTTGAGTTTCAGCGTTATCCGGTTTTTTGACCGGCATCGCCAGAGCAAAACTCAGAGGACCCAGTGCGGTGACCCAGGTCACACCCACACCAACGGAACTGGCCATGTTGCTCAGGCTGATGTCGTTACACTTGGTGTTGGACGTCGAGCCATTTGCGTTGGTGGTGTCCTTGCACTGCGAATCGAAAACGTTACCCACGTCCCAGAATACCGAGGTACGCAAGGAGCGTTGATCCTTGACGAACGGCAGCGGGAACAGAACCTCGGCACCGCCCTGGATCAGGACGTTACCACCGAACGGCAGCGGATCCTGATCCGGGTCAACCGAAGTACCCGGGTTGGTACCACGACTCGGAGTACTGCGCGGCCCCAGAGTACTGTCCTTGAAGCCACGTACCGAGTTGAAACCACCAGCATAGTAGTTTTCATAGAACGGCAAGCCGTCGGTCGAACCATAACCGTCGCCATAACCCAGCTCGGTGTGCAGACGCAGGGTGTAGTTTTCGGTGATCGGCTGGAACAACTGACCACGGTAGTCGAGTTTGTAGAACGACAGGTCGCTGCCCGGAATCGTGGTTTCCAGCGTCAGGCTCTGCGAACGACCACGGGTCGGCAGTACGCCCTTGTTCAGGGTCGATTCGGACCAGCCGGCAGACGCCTTGAAGTTCAGGTACTGATCGCCTTCCTTGTTAACGAAGTCGAAGATCTCGTCAACGGTGTACTGACCGGTCTTGATCTTGTCCTGCTGTGCGGACAGACCGAAGGTCAGACGCGAAGTCTCGCTGATCGGATAGCCAACGTTGACGCCGGCACCCAGGCTGTCTACCGCATAGCTGGCTACGTCGATGTTGAGATCTTTGTAGTCGGTGGTGCGATAGAACGCGTTGTAACCCAGACTCACGCCATCGGCGGTCCAGTAGGGGTCAACGTAGCCGAAGTTGTAACGGCTCTGGTATTCACTGCGGGTCAGGCCCACGCTCACACGGTTACCGGTACCCAGGAAGTTGTTCTGGGTGATCGAACCACCGAGGATCAGACCGGCGCTCTGGGCGAAACCGACGCTGGCGGTGATCGAACCGGAAGCTTGCTCTTCAACGGCGTAGTTCACGTCAACCTGGTCGTCGACACCCGGAACGGCCGGCGTCTCGACGTTCACTTCCTTGAAGAAGCCCAGACGCTCAAGACGGGTCTTGGACTGGTCGATCAGGTAGGTCGAAGCCCAGCCACCTTCCATCTGACGCATTTCACGACGCAGCACTTCGTCCTCGGACTTGGTGTTGCCGCGGAAGTTGATGCGATTGACGTAGGCACGCTTGCCCGGATCGACGGCGAACAGGATGTCCACAGTGTGATCGTCGTCATGCGGCTGAGGTACGCCGTTGACGTTGGCGAAGGTGTAACCCTCGTTACCCAGACGGCGAGTGATCAGTTCGGAAGTGGTGGTCATCAGCTTGCGCGAGAAAACCTGGCCTTTTTGCACCAGCAACAGCGACTTGACCTGGTCTTCAGGCACTTTCAGGTCACCGCTGAGCTTGACGTCACGAACGGTGTACTTCTCGCCTTCGGTGATGTTGACGGTGATGTAGACGTGCTTCTTGTCCGGGGTGATGGACACCTGGGTCGAAGCGATATCCATGTTGATGTAGCCACGGTCCAGGTAGTAGGAACGCAGGCGCTCCAGATCACCGGAGAGTTTTTCACGGGCGTACTTGTCGTCGTTCTTGAAGAACGACAGCCAGTTGGTGGTTTTCAGCTCGAACAGGTCGATCAGATCGTCATCAGGGAAGACCGTGTTACCCACCACGTTGATGTGCTGGATGGCAGCCACGGTGCCTTCGTTGATCTTCACTTTCAGCGCCACACGGTTACGCGGCTGCGAAACCACTTCGGTATCGACGGTCGCCGAGTAACGGCCCTGGGCAACGTACTGACGCTGCAGCTCGTTACGGACACCTTCGAGGGTGGCGCGCTGGAAGATTTCACCTTCGGACAGACCGGACTGCTTGAGGCCTTTCATCAGGTCTTCGGTGGAGATCGCCTTGTTGCCTTCGATCTCGATACTCGCGACCGACGGACGTTCGACGACCGTGATCACCAGAACGTTGCCTTCGCGGCCCAGCTGGATATCTTGAAAGAAACCGGTTTTGAACAACGCACGAGTGGATTCCACCAGGCGACGATCATCCGCCTGCTCGCCGACGTTCAACGGCAAGGCACCAAAGACGCTACCCGCGGAGACCCGCTGGAGGCCATTGACGCGAATATCAGAGATAGTGAAGGACTCGGCGTGAACTTCGGCGATCATCAATACGGTGAGAACCGCAGTTAGCAGCAGACGTTTCATGAAGTCCTTTCTTATTCCAACTGGCAATAAACAAACTGCCGCAAAATGCGGCAGATTCGCAATTCAGCGAAGCTTTACAGTCGACCCAGATCATTGACCAGAGCAAGCAACATCACTCCGACCACCAAACTGATACCGATCTGCACCCCCCAACCTTGCACCCGATCCGACAAGGGGCGACCACGCACCCACTCAATCAGATAAAACAACAAATGCCCCCCATCCAGTACAGGAATGGGCAGCAAATTCAGAACCCCCAGGCTAATACTCAGATAAGCAAGGAAATTCAGGAAATCAGCAACGCCCGACTGGGCAGAAGCGCCCGCCACTTTAGCAATGGTTATCGGCCCACTCAAGTTTTTTACCGAGAGCTCGCCAAACAGCATTTTCTTCAGTGAGTCCAGCGTCAGGATGCTCATGGTCCAGGTACGCCGGGCACCCTCGCCAATTGCGGCCAACGGACCATAACTGACCTCGCGGATCATTTCCGGCGGCCAGTCCACTGCTTTCACGCCAGCACCCAGATAACCGCTCGGTGCCTTGCTTTCGCCACGCGCAGCCAAGGTCACCGGGACGTCGATTTGAGCACCGTCGCGCTCGACGCGCAGCAAGATTTTGGTATCAGGACGCGTACGAACGGTATCGACCACTTGCTGCCAGTCACCCAGCGCCTGGCCATCGAGCGACAACAGGCGGTCGCCGGTTTTCAGACCGGCGGCCTGCGCCGGACCTTTTGGATCGAGCTCGGCCAGCACCGGCGGCAACGCCGGGCGCCATGGGCGAATACCCAGCGAGCGAATCGGATCGGGTTCATCGGCGCCTTTGAGCCAGTGATCTAGCGCCAGTTCGCGCGGCGTGTCAGCGGTAGAGCCCTGCTCGCGCACGAGCAATTGCAGGGAACCGCTTTCCCCAAGACGACGGACCAACTGCAAATTGACGGCCGCCCAGCCGGAAGTCGGCTCGCCATCGATGGCAACGATCTCCTGACCGGCATTCAAACCAGCCTTGGCCGCGATGCTGCCGGACTCGACGGCACCGATGACCGGACGGATCTGCTCACTGCCGAGCATCGCCAGCACCCAGAAAAACACCAGGGCCAGCAGGAAGTTGGCGATCGGTCCCGCCGCGACAATGGCGATGCGCTGGCGAACCGATTTGCGATTGAAGGATTGATGAAGCTGATCGGCCGGTACTTCGCCCTCACGCTCATCGAGCATTTTGACGTAGCCACCCAGCGGAATCGCGGCGACGACAAATTCGGTGCCCTGCTTGTCGTGCCAGCGCAACAACGGCATGCCGAAGCCAACGGAAAAACGCAGAACCTTGACGCCACAGCGACGCGCGACCCAGAAGTGGCCGAATTCGTGAAAGGTGACCAGCACACCCAAAGCGATCAGGGTGCCGGCAATCATATAGAGCGCGCTCATCTACTTTCTCCGCAATCCTGTTCAGTGCCGCGTGACGCCATGGTTCTGCAACGGCTATCGGCCGTGACGATTCAGCCACTGTTCGGCCAGAATCCGCGCTTTCGCGTCCGCGGTAAACACCGCGTCCAGATCCTCAAGCGCAACCACTGGCTCGAGGTTCAGCACGTCCTCGATGATACTCGCGATTTCCAGATAACCAACGCGTCCGTCGAGAAACGCCGCGACTGCCACTTCGTTGGCCGCATTGAGCATGGCCGGCGCACTGTTGCCGGCCTCCGCCGCCTGCCGCGCCAGGCGCAGGCAAGGAAAGCGCTGTTCGTCCGGCGCCTCGAAATCCAGGCGCGCAACGGCAAACAGATCCAGCGGTGCCACACCCGAGTCGATCCGCTCAGGCCAGGCCAATGCGTTGGCAATCGGCGTGCGCATGTCAGGGTTGCCCAACTGCGCCAATACCGAGCCATCCACATAGTCGACCAGCGAGTGAATCACACTCTGCGGATGGATCACCACCTCGACCTGCGACGGCTTGGCATCGAACAGCCAGCAGGCCTCGATCAACTCCAGGCCCTTGTTCATCATGCTGGCCGAGTCCACCGAAATCTTGCGACCCATCGACCAGTTCGGGTGCGCACACGCCTGATCAGGCGAAACATGCGCCAGCTCGCTCATCGGCGTCTGACGGAAAGGACCGCCCGAAGCCGTCAGCAAAATCCGCCGCACGCCGACCGCACCCAGCCCGCGGGCAAAATCCTGCGGCATGCACTGGAAGATCGCGTTGTGCTCGCTGTCGATCGGCAGCAACACCGAACCGCTCTTGTGCACGGCCTGCATGAACAGCGCGCCGGACATCACCAGCGCTTCTTTGTTGGCCAGAAGGATTTTCTTCCCGGCCTCTACTGCTGCCAGGGTCGGGCGCAGGCCCGCGGCACCGACGATGGCGGCCATCACAGCATCAACTTCAGGGGCGGAGGCGACCTGGCACAGCCCCTCCTCCCCGACCAATACGCGAGTGGACAGGCCAGCAGCCCGCAGGTCGTCCTGCAAGCCACGCGCCGCCGCCACTTCAGGCACCACCGCAAACTGCGGCACATGCCGAACGCACAAGGCCAGCAACTCGCTCAGGCGGGTAAAGCCGCTCAGGGCGAAAACCTGATAACGCTCGGGATGCCGAGCGATGACGTCCAGGGTGCTCAGGCCAATCGAACCGGTCGCCCCCAGAACAGTAATCTGTTGCGGGCGGCTCACGGTGCAGCCATCCACAGCAGTACGGCAAAAATCGGGATCGCAGCGGTCAGGCTGTCGATGCGATCAAGCACACCGCCATGACCGGGCAGCAGGTTGCTGCTGTCCTTGATGCCGGACTGGCGCTTGAACATGCTTTCGGTGAGGTCGCCCACCACAGAAATGAATACGATCAATGCAGCGCCGATCAGGCCCTTGAGCAGTTCGGCCACGGCCCAGTCACGCACCAGGCCGACGATCGCGGTGATCACCAGACTCAGCGCCAGACCACCATAAACGCCTTCCCAGCTCTTACCCGGGCTGACTTGCGGCGCCAGCTTGCGCTTGCCGAAAGCACGGCCGGAGAAATAGGCACCGATGTCGGCCCCCCAGACCAGCACCATCACCGCCATGATCAGCCAGTTACCCAGCGGGTACTGTTTGATCTGCACCAGCCCTTGCCAGGCCGGCAACAGGATCAGCAAGCCGATCACCAGTTTGGTGGCCGCCGTGGACCAGTGCTCGCTCGAACGCGGGTACGTCAGGACCAGGTACGTCGCCACCGCCCACCACAACACCGAAGCGCCCAACACCCAAGGGGCGAGGCCCGGCAGGACGTACATGACGAACAGCATCAGCGCGACGACAGCGGCAAAGCCGACACGGAACGACTGCGCGGTAAAGCCCGCCAGGCGTGCCCATTCCCAGGCGCCCAGGCTCACGACCAGACCGATGAACAGCGCAAAACCGGAGCCTTCGAGCAGGAAAAACCCGCACAAAGCGATCGGCAGCAGGATCAGCGCAGTGATGATTCGTTGTTTAAGCATTAAACCCGGGCTCCAGCTTCGACCTGTTCGCTCGTTTTACCGAAGCGACGCTGGCGCGAAGCGAAATCGGCCAGCGCGGTGCGCATGGCTTCGTGTTTGAAGTCCGGCCAGAACAGGTCGGAGAAGTACAACTCGGCATACGCCAGTTGCCACAGCAGGAAGTTGCTGATGCGATGCTCGCCACCGGTGCGGATGCACAGGTCCGGCAACGGCAGGTCGCCGGTGGCCAGACAGGTTTGCAGCAGATCCGGTGTGATGTCTTCCGGACGCAGATGCCCGGCCTGAACTTCACGCGCCAGACGCTGCGCCGCCTGGGCAATATCCCACTGACCGCCGTAGTTGGCGGCGATCTGCAGGATGAAGCGGTTGGCACCGGCGGTCATGGCTTCCGCTTCGCGCATCGCTGCCTGAAGCTCAGGATGGAAACGCGAGCGATCGCCAATGATGCGCAAGCTGATGTTGTTGTCGTTCAGACGCTTGGCCTCACGACGCAGCGCCTTGAAGAACAGATCCATCAAGGCGCTGACTTCATCGGCCGGGCGCTGCCAGTTTTCACTGGAGAAGGCGAACAGGGTGAGCACTTCGACCTTGGCCTCAGCGCACACCTCGATCACTGCCCGCACAGCATCCACGCCGGCCTTATGCCCGGCGACACCCGGCATAAAGCGTTTTTTCGCCCAGCGATTATTGCCATCCATGATGATCGCGACATGGCGCGGCACCGCGGACGGCGCAGACTGCTTGGTCTTGTCCATTAAAAGCTCGACCCTTATACGGCCATCAGGTCTTTTTCTTTCTCGTCCGTGGCCTTGGTGATCTGGGCCTCGGATTCCTTGGTCAGCTTATCGATATCAGCGATGGCACGACGCTCTTCGTCTTCACTGATTTCCTTGTCCTTGACCAGCTTTTTAAGCTCACCCAATGCGTCACGACGAATGTTGCGCACGGCAACGCGCGCATCTTCCGCTGCGCTACGAGCCTGCTTGGTGAAGCCCTTGCGCGTTTCCTCGGTGAGGGCAGGCATCGGGATCAAAAGCAACTCACCCAGGTTGGTCGGATTGAGGTTCAGACCGGCGCTCTGGATCGCCTTGTCGACGGCAGCGAGCATGTTGCGCTCGAAGGCCACGACTTGCAGGGTACGCGAATCTTTCACGGTGACGTTGGCCACGCTGCTCAGCGGGGTGTCAGTGCCGTAGTAAGGCACCATGACGCTGCCGAGGATGCTCGGGTGAGCCTTGCCGGTACGAATCTGGCCGAACGCGTGGTTCAGAGATTCCAGGGATTTCTGCATACGCGCTTGGGCGTCTTTCTTGATTTCGTTGATCATTGTTGGCCTTCCTCGATCAAAGTCCCTTCAGCGCCGCCGTGCACAATGTTCAGCAGGGCGCCGGGCTTGTTCATGTTGAATACGCGCAGCGGCATCTTGTGATCGCGGCACAGGCAGATAGCAGTCAGATCCATTACACCCAGCTTGCGATCCAGCACTTCATCATAAGTCAGATGATCGAACTTCTCGGCATGCGGGTCTTTGAACGGGTCTGCGGTGTAAACGCCATCAACCTTGGTCGCTTTCAGCACGACGTCGGCATCGATTTCGATGGCACGCAGGCAGGCTGCCGAATCCGTGGTAAAGAACGGATTACCGGTACCGGCGGCGAAGATCACCACGTCCTTGGAGTTCAGGTGGCGCATGGCTTTGCGGCGATCATAGTGATCGGTCACGCCAACCATGGAAATGGCCGACATCACGATGGCTGAGATATTGGCACGTTCCAGCGCATCGCGCATGGCCAGGGCGTTCATCACAGTGGCCAGCATGCCCATGTGGTCGCCTGTCACCCGATCCATGCCAGCCTTGCTCAAGGCCTCGCCACGGAACAGGTTGCCACCGCCGATCACCAGACCGACCTGTACGCCGATACCGACCAGTTGGCCGACTTCCAGCGCCATCCGATCCAGCACTTTTGGATCGATCCCGAACTCTTCCGAGCCCATCAGGGCCTCGCCGCTAAGCTTGAGTAGAATGCGTTTATAGCGAGCCTGATAACCACTGCCCTGCTGAGCCATTGCGAATCTCTCCTGCGGCGTATTTAAAAAATTCTGTGCAAGCTGTTTTACAGCTGCCGTTCACTCTAGCTTGGCGCTGCTTCAGCGCCATCGGAACCTGGCTTTGTAAGTCAGTTCCCAGTGGAAACCAATTAAAAAATGGTAACCCCATCTGAAAAGAGGCTGCGCGCGTGAGCGGGCAGCCTCTTTCGGGCGACAGTTGAAAAACCGTCTTATTGCTTGGCGGCAGCCAGCTGGGCAGCAACTTCTTCAGCGAAGTTGTCGACCGGCTTCTCGATGCCTTCGCCTACTTTGAAGTAGGTGAAGGAAACGATTTCTGCGCCGCCTTTCTTGGCCAGCTCGCCAACCTTGATTTCAGGGTTCTTGACGAACGCCTGCTCAACCAGGCTTGCTTCTGCCAGGAACTTGCTGATACGGCCTTTGACCATGTTCTCAACAATGTTTTCTGGCTTGCCTTTGATCTTCTCTTCGTTCAGCTGCAGGAACACAGCTTTTTCACGCTCGATCGCTTCAGCCGAAACTTGCGAAGGCAGCAGGAACTCAGGGTTGCTTGCAGCAACGTGCATCGCGATGTCTTTGGCCAGCTCGACGTCGCCGCCTTTCAGAGCCACAACGACACCGATCTTGTTGCCGTGCAGGTAAGAACCGACAACGTCACCTTCGATACGGGCCAGACGACGGATGTTGACGTTCTCGCCTACTTTGGCAACCAGTGCTTCGCGAGCAGCTTCTTGCGAAGCGATCAGCGGAGCAGCGTCGGTCAGCTTGTCAGCGAAAGCTTTTTCAACGCTGGCAGCGACGAAGTTTTTGAAGTCGTCTTGCAGAGCCAGGAAGTCGGTCTGCGAGTTCACTTCCAGGATAACGGCAGCTTTACCGTCGTCCTTGATTGCGATTGCGCCTTCAGCGGCAACGTTGCCAGCCTTTTTCGCAGCCTTGATCGCGCCCGAAGCACGCATGTCATCAATGGCTTTTTCGATGTCGCCGTCAGCCTTTTCCAGGGCTTTCTTGCAGTCCATCATGCCTTCGCCGGTACGCTCGCGCAGTTCTTTAACCAACGCTGCAGTAATTGCTGCCATTTTCAAATTCCTCTTGGATAGGTTTTCAACCATTCCACCCGATCGAACGGGCGTTCAATTCTTCCCGAAACACCTTATAGCTGCTGCACGTTACAAATGCAGGAGGTGCGCTGCCACAAGTGGGCGCCAACAAACGGTTTTCGAGGTGGCAAAAAGGGGGCCAAGCCCCCTTTTTGCTTACTGAGTCAACGCCAGGGCGTCGATTACTCAGCTGCAGCCTGAGTTTCTTCAGCTGCGAATTCAACAGTGCCGCCAGCAACATTGTTGCGACCACGGATCACTGCGTCAGCCATCGAACCCATGTACAGCTGGATAGCGCGGATTGCGTCATCGTTGCCTGGGATGATGTAGTCAACGCCTTCCGGGCTGCTGTTGGTATCGACAACGCCGATGACCGGGATGCCCAGCTTGTTGGCTTCGGTGATCGCGATGCGCTCGTGGTCAACGTCGATCACGAACAGTGCGTCTGGCAGACCGCCCATGTCCTTGATGCCGCCCAGCGAACGATCCAGCTTTTCCAGGTCACGGGAGCGCATCAGCGCTTCTTTCTTGGTCAGCTTGGCGAAAGTACCGTCTTCGGCTTGAACTTCAAGGTCACGCAGACGCTTGATGGAAGCACGAATGGTTTTGAAGTTGGTCAGCATGCCGCCCAACCAGCGGTGATCGACGTACGGCGAACCGCAACGTGCTGCTTCTTCAGCAACGATCTTGCCAGCGGAACGCTTGGTGCCGACGAACAGAATCTTGTTTTTGCCCTGGGCCAGACGCTCTACGAAAGTCAGAGCTTCGTTGAACATTGGCAGGGTTTTTTCAAGGTTAATGATGTGAATCTTGTTACGCGCGCCGAAAATGTACTTACCCATTTTCGGATTCCAGTAACGGGTTTGGTGACCGAAGTGCACACCGGCCTTCAGCATATCGCGCATGTTGACTTGGGACATGATAGTTCCTTAATAAGTCGGGTTTGGCCTCCACGTATCCCAATGACCAACCAGTGGCATAAAGCCAAAAGCACCCAGGTCATCGTGTCGACACGTGTGTGGATTTAAGCTTTTCGGGGTATCCCCGGAAAGCGGCGCATTTTATACCACAGGGTGCACAGAAACGGAACCCGGAATCTGCAATCGCACCAGGGACATGGGCGCAGCCCCCTTGGAATCGCCTTCAAGCGCACCATTGTATAGACAGACGCGATGCACGCAGGCGCGGATTTGCTCCTTTCGTCTGGTAGAATCGCGTTTTTCAGGGTCGCAAATCCCACACCTGCCACCCTATCCGTATCAGCAAGCGCCGCCGAGCGCAGAGAGAGCCTGTATGACCGTCAACCTCAAAACCCCCGAGGACATCGCTGGCATGCGTGTCGCCGGCAAACTGGCCGCCGATGTGCTGGAAATGATTGCCGAACACGTCAAACCGGGCGTGACCACCGATCAACTGAACCAGATCTGCCACGACTACATCGTCAACGTGCAGCAGGCCATCCCTGCCCCGCTCAACTACAAGGGCTACCCGAAGTCGATCTGCACCTCGATCAATCACGTCGTCTGCCACGGCATTCCGAATGACAAGCCGCTGAAGAATGGCGACACGCTGAACATCGACGTCACCGTGATCAAGGACGGCTACCACGGCGACACCAGCCGCATGTTCCACGTTGGCGAAGTGCCGGTCTGGGCCGAACGCCTGTCGCAGGTCACTCAGGAATGCATGTACAAGGCGATCGAAATCGTCAAACCTGGCTGCCGCCTCGGCGACATCGGTGAGATCATCCAGAAGCACGCGGAAAAGAACGGTTTCTCGGTGGTTCGCGAGTTCTGCGGCCACGGCATCGGCAAGGTGTTCCACGAAGAGCCGCAGATCCTGCATTACGGTCGCGCCGGCACCGGCATGGAACTGAAGGCCGGCATGACCTTCACCATCGAACCGATGATCAACCAGGGCAAGGCCGACACCAAGGTACTGGGCGACGGCTGGACCGCGATCACCAAGGACCGCAAACTCTCGGCGCAGTGGGAACACACCCTGCTGGTGACCGACACTGGCTACGAGATTTTCACCCTGCGCGCCGATGACACCATCCCGCGCGTCTCGGCCTGATCCCAAGAACGCTCCCAGCCTTATAGAAGGAAAGCCAATCGATGCCGCAGGTGGATCCCGAACTCTTCGACCGCGGCCAGTTCCAGGCTGAACTGGCCCTGAAAGCGAGTCCCATCGCGGCGTTCAAGAAGGCGATCCGCCAGGCGCGCGAGGTCCTCGACACGCGTTTTCGTAGCGGCCGCGACATCCGCCGATTGATCGAAGACCGTGCGTGGTTCGTCGACAACATCCTGCAAAAAGCCTGGGAGCAGTTCAACTGGAGCGAAGACGCCGATATCGCGCTGGTCGCGGTCGGCGGCTACGGCCGGGGGGAGTTGCACCCCTATTCCGACATCGACCTGCTGATCCTGCTGGACAGCGCCGATCACGAAGTCTTCCGCGATTCCATCGAGCGTTTTCTGACGCTGCTGTGGGACATCGGCCTGGAAGTCGGTCAGAGCGTACGCTCGGTCGACGAATGCGCCGAAGAGGCCCGCGCCGACCTGACCGTGGTCACCAACCTCATGGAAAGCCGCACCATCTGCGGCCCCGAGCGTCTGCGCCAGCGCATGCTCGATGTCACCAGCACCGCACACATGTGGCCGGCCAAGGAGTTCTTCCTGGCCAAGCGCGCCGAGCAGAAGGCCCGCCACCACAAGTACAACGACACCGAATACAACCTGGAACCCAACGTCAAAGGCTCGCCCGGCGGCCTGCGGGATATCCAGACGATTCTGTGGGTGGCACGGCGTCAGTACGGCACCCTGAACCTGCGAGCCCTCGCTGGCGAAGGTTTCCTGGTCGAGAGCGAAAACGCCCTGTTGGCGTCCTCCCAGGAATTCCTCTGGAAAGTGCGTTACGCCCTGCACATGCTCGCCGGGCGCTCGGAAGACCGCCTGCTGTTCGATCATCAACGGACCATCGCCGGCCTGCTCGGTTTTGAAGGCGACGACGCCAAACAGGCCGTCGAAAACTTCATGCAGCAGTACTTCCGCGTGGTGATGAGCATTGCCCAGCTCAGCGACCTGATCATCCAGCACTTCGAGGAAGTGATCCTCGCCCCGGAAGACGAAGCACCGCCGCAGCCGATCAACTCGCGCTTCCAGTTGCACGACGGCTACATCGAAGCACGCAACGACAACGTGTTCCGCCGCACGCCGTTCGCCATGCTCGAGATCTTCGTGCTGATGGCCCAGCAACCGGAAATCAAAGGCGTGCGCGCTGACACCATTCGTCTGCTGCGCGAGAACCGGCACCTGATCGACGACAACTTCCGCAACGATATCCGCAACACCAGCCTGTTCATCGAGCTGTTCAAGTGCAAGATCGGCGTGCACCGCAACCTGCGCCGGATGAACCGCTACGGCATCCTCGGGCGCTACCTGCCGGAATTCGGTTTCATCGTCGGGCAGATGCAGCACGACCTGTTCCACATCTATACGGTCGATGCGCACACGCTGAACCTGATCAAACACCTGCGTAAGTTGCAATACACCCAGGTGTCGGAAAAATTCCCGTTGGCCGCCAAGCTAATGGCCAAACTGCCCAAGCCTGAACTGATCTACATGGCCGGTCTGTACCACGACATCGGCAAGGGCCGGCATGGCGATCACTCGGACATCGGCGCAGTCGATGCCGAAGCGTTCTGCCAGCGCCATCAGTTGCCCCTGTGGGACAGCCGCCTGATCGTCTGGCTGGTGCAGAACCATCTGGTGATGTCGACCACCGCGCAGCGCAAGGATCTGTCCGACCCGCAGGTCATCCACGACTTCGCGCAGATCGTCAGCGACGAGACCCGTCTGGACTACTTGTATGTGCTGACCGTGGCCGACATCAACGCCACCAACCCGACCCTATGGAATTCGTGGCGCGCCAGCCTGCTGCGCCAGCTCTACACCGAGACCAAACGCGCTCTGCGCCGTGGCCTGGAAAATCCGGTGGATCGCGAAGAGCAGATCCGCCAGACCCAGAGTGCGGCGCTGGACATCCTCGTGCGCGGCGGCACCGATCCGGACGACGTCGAGCAGTTGTGGGCGCAGTTGGGCGATGACTATTTCCTGCGTCACACCGCCGGCGACGTGGCTTGGCACAGTGACGCGATCCTGCAGCAGCCGGCCGATGGCGGTCCGCTGGTGCTGATCAAGGAAACCACTCAGCGCGAGTTCGAAGGTGGCACGCAGATCTTCATCTACGCCCCGGACCAGCACGATTTCTTCGCCGTGACCGTGGCCGCGATGGACCAGCTCAACCTGAACATTCACGACGCCCGGGTCATCACTTCGAGCAGCCAGTTCACCCTCGACACCTACATCGTGCTCGACACCGACGGCGACTCGATCGGCGACAACCCGGCGCGGGTCAAACAGATTCGCGACGGCCTGACCGAAGCACTGCGCAATCCTGACGATTACCCGACGATCATCCAGCGCCGGGTGCCGCGCCAGCTCAAGCACTTCGCCTTCGCGCCGCAGGTGACGATCCATAACGACGCTCAGCGTCCGGTGACAGTGCTGGAACTGACGGCACCGGATCGCCCGGGCCTGCTGGCACGGATCGGCGGGATCTTCCTCGAGTTCGACCTGTCGCTGCAGAACGCCAAGATTGCGACCCTGGGCGAACGCGTAGAAGACGTGTTCTTCATCACCGACGCCCACAACCAGCCGCTCTCCGACCCGCTGCTGTGCAGTCGCCTGCAGGACGCAATCGTCAAGCAACTGAGCGTCAATCAGGAACCGGATATCAAGCTTTCGCGCATCAGTATTTGATCCAGCAACTTCCCCCCTGTGGGAGCGGGCTTGCTCGCGAAAGCGGTGTGTCAGGCAACACATCATTCAATGACACACCGCTTTCGCGAGCAAGCCCGCTCCCACATTGAACGAGGCCCCCATGAACAACGCTCTGAACCAGCTCCAGCCCTACCCGTTCGAAAAACTCCGCGCGCTGCTTGGCACGGTCACGCCGAACCCGGACAAACGCCCGATCGCCCTGTCGATCGGCGAGCCGAAACATCGCTCGCCAAGCTTTGTCGCCGAAGCGCTGGCGAACAATCTGGATCAGATGGCGGTGTATCCGACCACCCTCGGCATCCCGGCCCTGCGCGAAGCCAGCGCCGGCTGGTGCGAACGTCGTTTTGGCGTACCGAGCGGCTGGATCGATCCGGCGCGCAATGTGCTGCCGGTCAACGGTACCCGCGAAGCGCTGTTCGCTTTCACCCAGACCGTGGTCAACCGTGGCGACGATGCACTGGTGGTCAGCCCGAACCCGTTCTATCAGATCTACGAAGGCGCAGCGTTCCTCGCCGGGGCCAAGCCGCACTACCTGCCTTGCCTGGACGAAAACGGCTTCAACCCGGATTTCGACGCCGTGTCACCGGACATCTGGAAACGCTGCCAGATCCTGTTCCTGTGCTCGCCAGGCAACCCGACCGGCGCGCTGATCCCGGTTGATGTACTGAAAAAACTCATCGCCCTGGCCGACGAATACGACTTTGTGATCGCCGCCGACGAGTGCTACAGCGAACTGTACTTCGACGAACAGACCCCGCCGCCAGGCCTGCTCAGCGCCTGCGTCGAACTGGGCCGCAAGGACTTCAAGCGTTGCGTGGTGTTCCACAGCCTGTCCAAGCGCTCCAACCTGCCGGGCCTGCGCTCCGGTTTCGTCGCCGGTGACGCAGATATCCTCAAAGGTTTCCTGCTGTACCGCACCTACCACGGTTGCGCGATGCCGGTGCAAACCCAAATGGCCAGCGTTGCGGCGTGGAATGACGAAGTGCATGTACGCGCCAACCGTGCGCTGTACCGCGAGAAGTTCGACGCAGTGCTGGCAATTCTCAGCCCGGTGATGGACGTACAGCGTCCGGACGGCAGCTTCTACCTCTGGCCGAACGTGGCCGGTGACGATGCCGCATTCTGCCGCGACCTGTTCGAGCAGGAACATGTGACTGTCGTGCCAGGCTCGTATCTGTCGCGCGAGGTCGACGGCGTGAATCCGGGCGCCGGGCGCGTGCGCATGGCACTGGTTGCGCCTTTGGCTGAATGTGTTGAAGCTGCAGAACGGATCCGCGACTTCATCACCCGCCAACACTGAGTTTTTAATATCCGTGCCAGTCATCTGGCACGGACATACCCCTCAAGTTACATTTAAAACCACTTTACGACTACTCCAGACACTGCCCGAAGCTTAATCTCGCGCAGTGGTTTTTTGCATGCGCGAAATAACCCAAAAAACAAATCAAGGAGCAAGACAAAGCATGGACAACTTTCAATATTGCACGCTGCAAAAACCGGCTAAAGAACTCAAATCCAGCACCCTCAACAACAGCCGAAAAAAACGCTCATTGGTGCACTACGACAAACTTTGGCCAAGCCGACACACTCTGAAAATAGCTTTCATGGATAACCCAACTCCGGAACACAAAGATAAAATCATTGCCGCCGCCGAAAAATGGCTTCCTTATATCAGTTTGAAGTTTGAGTTCGTTGAAGGCGTAGAGGGTGAGATCCGAATCGCCACCGAGGGTGTGGTGAACAGTTCATTTCTGGGTACCGATGCACTGGATATGTTTCCTGACACGCCAACCATGAACCTTGGCATCGACCCCGAACACGAAGACTTCGAGACGGTCGTCATCCACGAGTTTGGCCACGCACTCGGCGCGATGCACGAACACCAGCACCCCAAGGCGCAAATCCCCTGGAATAAAGAAAATGTTTACAACTACTACCAGAACAGACCGATGAATCCACTGTCGCGAGGCGAAGTTGACGACAATATATTTACGCCTTTTGACGATGCCGACGCGCTTTACTTGCCATACGATCGAAAATCCATCATGCACCATCCTGTTCCCAACAATTTGACGCTTGGCAATTGGGCGAATCCGACCAATCGCGAAATCAGTGATAAAGACAAACAGCTCATGCAGTTGATTTACCCACGTTGAATCACATCTTTACCGTGCCAGTTCTGTTGGCACGGTAATCCGTCATAAAATCGTACACATATCCAATTTACCTGCTCAGGCGCAGCAACTAGCATCCTTCATTCAAAGCGACTTTCCGGGAACAACAAGCAACCCGAGAAGTTACATATGACGAACGAAAACATGGATATTCAGTTATGCACTCAACCCGGCTTCAGCCAAACAAAAAAACCGAAACCACACGCACCTCCCGCAACATCAAATGCACTTCGGAGGTTCAGTAAAATGTGGGCTAAAAACAATCCGGCAAAATTCTGGACTCCCGGCAGCACTCTCCGCATCGCCTTCCTCAACGGTACGCAGGAATTCAAGGACGCGACCATTGCCGCTGCCAGCAACTGGTTGCCGCACATCAACTTGAAATTCGATTTCGTTGAAGGTGAAGTGGGCGACATCCGCATACTCAGTCAGGAAGGAACGTTTTCCTCCCGGATAGGTACGGATGCTCTGCTACATCCCGATGAGCCGACCATGACACTCTGGCCGCATCCGAGTCTGCCACGTTACTTCGCAGCCAATGTCATGCATGAGTTCGGTCACATGCTGGGCGCGGAGCATGAACAGACCAATCCCACGGCAGATATTCCCTGGGACAAGCCAGCCATCTATGCACAATTTGGAATCACCGCCGACCCGGAAGAAGACGACTCCCAGGCCAGCGTGACGCGCAAACGCCTGCACGACTGGTACTTTGACCGCGGCAATCCCGACGAAAGCATTTATTCGGAATACGATCCAAAGTCGATCATGCACTATCGGATCAGCCAGTCCTGGACCATCGGAGACTTCCAGCTCTTCATTAATCTGGATCTCAGCGAAAAGGACAAAATCTTCATGGCGAACGCTTATCCCTGCCCCGCGAGTGAGTGAGCGCATCAGGTCCATGTCGGCTATTTGACCTGCCCCAGATTCGCTTCGCTTAAATCCAGGTCTGCCAAAACCTCGCGCAACACGTCATCACCGATCTGGTGCTGACGGCTGAGGCTATACAGCTCCAGGCGTTGCGCCCGCAACGCCTTCAAGCGCAAGCGGCGTTCCAGCAGATCCATCTGGAACGCCAGCGCCTGGGCTTCGGCGGAGTCGTTGAATACATCGAGCTGATGACGATACTCGGACATGATCCGAGCCTTGAGTTCCGCCGAGAGTGCGGCCTGCGCCGCATCCTGCGGGCCGACCTCTTCGGTTTCCAGCGCATGGATCGCCGCCTCGGCGGTCTTGCGCCAGGCATCGCGCACTTCCTGACGGCGTTTGTCGTCCGGGCTTTTTTCGATGCCACGCAGCAGCAACGGCAAGGCGATGCAGGCGCAAATCAGCGACAACAGAATCACCCCGGCGGCGATGAAAATCAGCAGATCACGCTCGGGGAACGCCTCGCTCCCCATCAACATCGGCACCGACATCACACCGGCCAGCGTCACCGCCCCGCGCACACCACCGACGGTCAGCAACCAGCAGGATCGCGCGGTCGGCACTTGCGTCAGGTCACCCTTGCCGCGCAGCCGTCGCAGCAGTACCGACAAACGCCAGATGCTCTGTACCCAGATAAAGCGCAACAGCACCAGTGCGAGGAAAATCGCCACCACATCGAGGCCACGGTACAGCAGCGTCGGCCACAACGTCGCTTCGTGACTGACCACCGCTTTGATGATGTCCGGCAATTGCAGGCCCAGCAGCAGAAAGATCAGGCCGTTGAAGGCAAATTCAAGCAGCGACCAGACGCTGCGATTGAGTAGCCGGGTGCTGGTCTGCCGCGGCAGCAGATCGAGCCAGCTCTGCATCATCCCCGCCGCGACAGCCGAAAGAATCCCCGAAGCGCCCAGTCGCTCGGCCAATACATAGGCGGCGAACGGCAGCAGCAACATGAACACCACGTGGGTGGCCGGATCGTCCCAGCCCCGGGCAATCATCCACGCGCGCAAGCGCCCGACCAGCCAGCTCAGCGCGACGCCGACGGCCAAGCCCCCGACCGCCACCAGTACGAACGTCAGGCTGGCATTGGCCAGCGAGAACACCCCGGTCACCGCCGCCACCAAGGCAAACTTGAACGTCACCAGACCCGAGGCATCATTCATCAGCGCCTCGCCTTGCAGGATGTGCATCAGCGGTGTCGGCAAGCGGTTCTGCGAGATCGCCGAGACCGCCACGGCGTCGGTCGGCGAGAGCACGGCGGCCAGCGCGAAGGCCACCGGCAGCGGAATGCTCGGCAACAGCCAGTGAATGAAGTACCCGGCGCCGACCACGGTGAACAGCACCAGGCCGACCGCCAGCGTCAGGATCGGCCCGCGCAGATGCCAGAACTCGCGTTTGGGCATGCGCCAACCGTCGGAAAACAGCAGCGGCGGCAGGAACAGAAACAGGAACAATTCGGGGTCCAGCGCGACGTGCAGGCCCAGTGTCGGCCAGGCCAGCAAGGCACCGGCGGCGATTTGCACGAGGGGCAGCGGCAGCGGGATGACCCGTCCGACCAGCCGGGAGACGCTGACCAGCATCAGCAGGATCAGGACGGTATAAGCGGTTTGCATAAAGCGGAAATCTCAGACAATCGACAGCGTTGAACTGCCATATTAGCCGCTTAGGATGCGTCTGACCGTTGCACCTATGTCGCACGCCCGCAACGCCATTCCAATGTGGGAGCGAGCTTGCTCGCGAATACGGTGTGTCATTAACAGAGATTTTGACTGACACGGCCCCTTCGCGAGCAAGCTCGCTCCCACAGGGTTTTGCATTGCCAAATGAAGCCGGGCGCCGCGAAACCGTTTGGTCATGGCATAATCCGACACCATTTTTTTCCAGCACCTGTAAAGGGGGCGATTCCTTGACCGTTTCAAGTAAAACGTTGCACCTTTTCGGCATCAAAGCCTGCGACACCATGAAGAAGGCGCGCACCTGGCTCGATGAACACGCTGTCAGCTACGACTTCCACGATTACAAAACCGCCGGTATCGACCGTGAGCACCTGACCCAATGGTGTGACGAGCACGGCTGGCAAACGGTGTTGAACCGTGCAGGCACGACCTTTCGCAAACTCGACGACGAACGTAAAGCCGATCTCGACCAGTCGAAAGCCATCGAACTGATGCTCGCTCAACCCTCGATGATCAAGCGCCCGGTGCTCGATCTCGGTGACCGAACCCTGATTGGCTTCAAGCCAGACATCTACGCGGCCGCACTCAAGTAAGCAGCCCGTCACTTATTGCTAGAGGTATTCACATGTCCAACTCTCTGTTCAGCATCGCCTTTGGTGTCGGCACGCAAAACCGTCAAGGCGCCTGGCTGGAAGTGTTCTACGCTCAGCCACTGCTCAACCCGTCGGCCGAACTGGTCGCCGCTGTTGCGCCGATCCTCGGTTACACCGAAGGCAACCAGGCCATCACCTTCACCACTGCACAGGCTGCGCAACTGGCTGAAGCGGTCAAAGGCATCGACGCCGTTCAAGGCAAGCTGCTGACCCGTCTGGCCGAGAGCCACAAGCCACTGGTCGCCACCCTGCTGGCCGAAGACACACAACTGACCTCGACGCCTGAGGCGTACCTCAAGCTGCACCTGCTGTCGCATCGTCTGGTCAAACCACACGGCGTAAGCCTGGCCGGGATCTTCCCGCTGCTGCCGAACGTGGCCTGGACCAGCCAGGGTGCAATCGACCTGAGCGAACTGGCCGAACTGCAACTGGAAGCGCGTCTGCGCGGCGAGCTGCTGGAAGTGTTCTCGGTGGACAAGTTCCCGAAAATGACCGACTACGTGGTTCCGGCCGGCGTGCGTATCGCTGACGCGGCACGTCTGCGTCTGGGCGCTTACGTGGGCGAAGGCACCACCGTGATGCACGAAGGCTTCATCAACTTCAACGCCGGCACCGAAGGCCCGGGCATGATCGAAGGCCGCGTGTCCGCTGGCGTGTTCGTCGGCAAGGGTTCGGACCTGGGCGGCGGCTGCTCGACCATGGGCACCCTGTCGGGCGGCGGCAACATCGTGATCAAGGTCGGCGAAGGCTGCCTGATCGGCGCCAACGCCGGTATCGGTATTCCGTTGGGTGACCGCAACACCGTCGAGTCGGGCCTGTACGTGACCGCCGGCACCAAGGTGGCGCTGCTGGACGAGCACAACAACCTGGTCAAGGTGGTGAAGGCGCGTGAACTGGCCGGTCAGACTGACCTGCTGTTCCGTCGCAATTCGGAAACCGGTGCCGTGGAATGCAAAACCCACAAATCGGCGATCGAGCTGAACGAAGCGCTGCACGCTCACAACTAAGCAGCCACATGATCCCCCCTGTGGGAGCGGGCTTGCTCGCGAAGGCGTAGTGTCATTCAGCAACTTATTGACTGACAGGACGCATTCGCGAGCAAGCCCGCTCCCACAAGGTTCGGCGTACATCCCGCCCCTCTTCACCAGGGCTGAAAACTGTGATGATTCCCTCCCCCTGGCGCGCCGACTTTCCGGCCATCGCCGCCCTGCAACGGCAAGACCAGACCTATCTGGACAACGCCGCCACCACGCAAAAACCCCAGGCCCTGCTCGACGCGCTAACGCACTACTACGCCAACGGCGCGGCCAATGTGCATCGTGCGCAGCATCTGCCCGGCGCCCACGCGACGCAGGCGTTCGAAGACAGTCGGCTCAAGGTTGCCCAGTGGCTGAATGCCGGTGACAGCGGGCAGATCATCTTCACCCATGGCGCCACCAGTGCGCTGAATCTCCTGGCCTACGGCCTGGAACATCTTTTCCACCCGGGCGATGAAATTGTCATCAGCGCCCTGGAGCATCACGCCAACCTGCTGCCGTGGCAGCAACTGGCACAGCGTCGCGAGCTGAAACTGGTGATCCTGCCGCTGGACGCCGACGGGGTGATCGACCTCGGCGCCGCTGTGCGTCTGATCACCCCGCGCACTCGCTTGCTGGCGGTCAGTCAGCTGTCCAACGTGCTCGGTGCCTGGCAACCGCTACCAGCGCTGCTGGCGATGGCCAAGGCGCACAAGGCGCTGACCGTGGTCGATGGCGCCCAGGGTGTGGTGCACGGTCGCCACGACGTGCAGGCGCTGGGTTGCGACTTTTATGTGTTTTCCAGCCACAAGCTGTACGGCCCCGATGGTCTCGGCGTGCTGTTCGGGCGCAACAAGGCGCTTGAGCAACTGCAGCCATGGCAGTTCGGCGGCGAAATGGTGCTGGAAGCCAACTATCACGATGCACGCTTCCGCCCTGCCCCGCTGGGCTTCGAAGCGGGCACGCCGCCGATTGCCAGCGTGATCGGCCTCGGCGCGACCCTCGATTATCTGGCTGGCCTGGATCAGGACGCGGTGTCGGCCCACGAAGCGGCGCTGCACGCCTATCTGCTGCAAGGCTTGGCCGCGCGCAACGGCATTCGTCTGCTGGGCAAGCCGCAATTGGCGTTGGCGAGTTTCGTCGTCGAGGGTGTGCACAACGCCGATCTGGCGCACTTGCTGACCGAGCAAGGTATCGCCGTGCGCGCCGGGCATCACTGCGCCATGCCGTTGCTGAAAAGCTTCGAACTGGCCGGGGCTATTCGCGTGTCACTGGCGCTGTACAACGACTCCGAGGATCTGGAGCGTTTCTTCGAGGCGCTGGATCAGGCCCTGGAGTTGCTGCGATGAGCCTGCCGCTCGCCGCCGCCGAAGCTTTGCAGACTTTTCAGAACGCCGCCGGTTGGGAACAACGGGCGCGGTTGCTGATGCAGTTTGGCGATCGTCTGCCGCCGCTGGATGACGCGGACAAATGCGAAACCAACCGCGTGCATGGCTGCGAGAGTCAGGTGTGGCTGGTAGGGGAATTGCAGGACGGTCACTGGCAGTTCAGCGCTGCCAGCGATGCGCGGATGATTCGTGGGTTGGTGGCGTTGCTGCTGTTGCGGGTCAACGGCTTGAGCGCTGCCGAGTTGCAGCAGGTGGATCTGCCCGATTGGTTCAATCAGCTGGGACTTTCGCGGCAGTTGTCGCCTTCGCGCAGTAATGGCTTGAATGCCGTGCTCCAGCGGATGAATGAGTTGGCTAAATAAAGCGGCTGCTTCGCAGCCATCGCGAGCAGGCTCACTCCTACAATTGGAATGCGTCCCCCTGTAGGAGTGAGCCTGCTCGCGAAGAGGCCCTCAGCCCCGGCATCAAACCTGAGGTTTTACTCGGTCAGCCGGTCGCCGCACACCCGCCACAATCTTGTCCACCGCCTTGGTCGCCGCGACCATGCCGAACGTCGCCGTGACCATCATCACCGCGCCAAACCCGCCGGCGCAGTCGAGCTTCACCCCGTCGCCGACAAAACTCTTCTGCAAACAGATGCTGCCGTCCGGTTTCGGATAGCGCAGTTGTTCGGTGGAGAACACACACGGCACGCTGTAATGGCGAGTCACGGTACGCGAGAAGCCATAGTCGCGACGCAACGTCGAACGCACTTTCGAGGCCAGCGGGTCGTTGAACGTGCGGTTGAGGTCGCAGACCTGAATCAGCGTCGGATCGATCTGCCCACCCGCACCGCCGGTGGTGATGATCTGGATCTTGCGGCGTTTGCACCAGGCGATCAGCGCAGCCTTGGCGTTGACCGCGTCGATGCAGTCGATCACGCAGTCGATGTTCGGCGTGATGTACTCGGCCATGGTGTCGCGGGTGACGAAATCCGCCACCGCGTGCACCGTGCAGTCCGGGTTGATCCCGCGCAGACGCTCGGCCATCACCTCGACCTTGGGCTTGCCGACGGTGCTGTCCAGCGCATGCAACTGGCGGTTGGCGTTACTGACGCAGACGTCGTCGAGGTCGAACAGCGAAATCTCGCCGACGCCACAGCGGGCCATGGCTTCCGCCGCCCAGGAACCGACGCCACCGACGCCGACAATCGCCACATGGGCCGCACGCAGGCGCTCGAGGCCCTCGATGCCATACAAACGGGCGATGCCTGCAAACCGCGGATCTTCTGTACTCATGACCATTACCCCAAAAACCGGCGCGCATTATAGGGCCGTCGGCGGACAAGAGCATCTTTGACGCTATGAACGGTGAACGCCGCCGTTTTGCGCAATCCTTGTGGCGAGGGAGCTTGCTCCCGCCGGGTCGCGAAGCGGCCCTTGAAAAGCGGACTGCTTCGCAGTCCGGCGGGAGCAAGCTCCCTCGCCACGGGGAATTGCTATAACTGAATAACAAAGTTTTCTCTTACAAGCTGTTACTAAAGAACTTAAATCAGGTTGGACTGCCCAATGTCGGGCATTTTCCTGCCCGGTGTACGAGCAGTGAACTGCCGGTGTAGGATTCGCGCCCTTTTGGCGTAAGCCGATCCGTTCCTTCGTTCCACAGCCTTTGGAACCCGAAATAGCTATGTCATCGCGTAAATTTGGTCTCAACCTGGTGGTGGTTCTGGCAATCGCCGCCCTGTTCACCGGTTTCTGGGCGCTGATCAATCGCCCGGTCTCCGCGCCCAACTGGCCGGAGCAGATCTCCGGTTTCTCTTATTCGCCATTCCAGCAGGGCCAATTCCCACAGAAGGATCAGTATCCGACTGACGACGAAATGCGCCGCGACCTGGAGATCATGAGCAAGCTGACGGACAACATCCGCATCTACTCGGTCGACGGTTCGCTGCAGGACATCCCGAAACTGGCGGAAGAATTCGGTCTGCGCGTGACCCTCGGGATCTGGATCAGCCCCGATCAGGAACGCAACGAGCGCGAGATCCAGCGCGCCATCGAACTGGCCAACACCTCACGCAGCGTGGTTCGTGTGGTGGTCGGTAACGAGGCGATCTTCCGCAAGGAAATCACTGCCGAGCAACTGAGCGTGCTGCTCGATCGCGTGCGCGCGGCGGTGAAAGTGCCGGTGACCACCTCCGAGCAGTGGCACGTCTGGGAAGAACACCCGGAACTGGCCAAGCACGTCGACTTGATCGCTGCGCACGTCCTGCCGTACTGGGAATTCATCCCGGTCGACAAGGCCGGGCAGTTCGTCTTCGACCGTGCCCGTGACCTGAAAAAGCTGTTCCCGAAAAAGCCGCTGCTGCTGTCCGAAGTCGGCTGGCCGAGCAACGGTCGCATGCGCGGTGGCGCCGACGCGTCGCCGGCGGATCAGGCTATCTATCTGCGTACGCTGGTCAAC
This sequence comes from Pseudomonas sp. S150, assembly GCF_004526365.1. NCBI lineage: Bacteria > Pseudomonadati > Pseudomonadota > Gammaproteobacteria > Pseudomonadales > Pseudomonadaceae > Pseudomonas > Pseudomonas sp. S150. Next base: position 1,803,057 of record NZ_CP038207.1, on the reverse strand, counting down.
AAACTCAACCGTCAGGGCTTCAACTACTTCGTGATCGAAGCGTTCGACCAGCCGTGGAAGGCCAGTGACGAAGGTTCAGTGGGCGCCTACTGGGGCGTGTTCAACGCCGCCCGCCAGCAGAAATTCAACTTCGAAGGCCCGGTGGTCGCCATCCCGCAATGGCGCGTGCTGGCCATCGGTTCGGTGGTGCTGGCGCTGCTGTCGCTGACCCTGCTGATGATCGACGGCTCGGCCCTGCGCCAGCGTGGCCGCACCTTCCTGACCTTTATCGCGTTCCTTTGCGGTTCGGTGCTGGTGTGGATCGGTTACGACTACAGCCAGCAATACAGCACGTGGTTCAGCCTGACGGTGGGTTTCCTCCTGGCACTGGGTGCGCTCGGGGTGTTCATCGTGTTGCTCACCGAGGCCCATGAACTGGCCGAAGCGGTGTGGATTCACAAGCGTCGGCGCGAATTCCTGCCAGTGATCGGTGATTCGCACTACCGGCCGAAAGTCTCGATCCACGTGCCCTGCTACAACGAGCCGCCGGACATGGTCAAACAGACCCTCGACGCCCTCGCGGCCCTCGATTACCCGGACTATGAAGTCCTGATCATCGACAACAACACCAAGGACCCGGCCGTCTGGGAGCCGGTGCGCGACTACTGCGCCACCCTCGGCCCGCGTTTCAAGTTCTTCCACGTTTCGCCCCTGGCCGGGTTCAAGGGCGGTGCGCTGAACTACCTGATTCCGCACACCGCCAAGGACGCCGAAGTGATCGCGGTGATCGACTCCGACTACTGCGTGCATCCGAACTGGCTCAAGCACATGGTGCCGCACTTCGCCGATCCGAAAATCGCCGTGGTGCAGTCGCCGCAGGATTACCGCGACCAGAACGAAAGTACCTTCAAGAAGCTCTGCTACGCCGAATACAAAGGCTTCTTCCACATCGGCATGGTCACCCGTAACGACCGCGACGCGATCATTCAGCACGGCACCATGACCATGACCCGGCGTTCGGTTCTGGAAGAGCTGGGCTGGGCCGACTGGTGCATCTGTGAAGACGCCGAACTCGGCCTGCGCGTGTTCGAAAAAGGCCTGTCGGCGGCGTATTACCACGACAGCTACGGCAAGGGTCTGATGCCGGATACGTTTATCGACTTCAAGAAGCAGCGTTTCCGCTGGGCCTACGGCGCAATCCAGATCATCAAGCGCCACACCCGCAGCCTGCTGCGCGGCAAGGACACCGAGCTGACCCGTGGCCAGCGTTACCACTTCCTCGCGGGCTGGTTGCCATGGGTCGCGGACGGCATGAACATCTTCTTCACCGTCGGCGCCCTGCTGTGGTCGGCGGCGATGATCATCGTGCCGCAACGGGTCGATCCGCCGCTGCTGATCTTCGCAATCCCGCCACTGGCGCTGTTCGTGTTCAAGGTCGGCAAGATCATCTTCCTCTACCGTCGCGCCGTCGGCGTGAACCTCAAAGATGCGTTCTGCGCGGCATTGGCCGGGCTGGCGTTGTCGCACACCATCGCCAAAGCGGTGCTGTACGGCTTCTTCACCAGCAGCATTCCGTTCTTCCGCACACCGAAAAACGCCGACAACCATGGTTTCTGGGTGGCAATTTCCGAAGCGCGCGAAGAGCTGTTCATCATGCTGCTGTTGTGGGGCGCGGCGCTGGGGATCTACCTGGTGCAGGGCATTCCGAGCAACGACATGCGCTTCTGGGTCGCAATGCTGCTGGTGCAGTCGCTGCCATACCTGGCCGCGCTGATCATGGCGTTCCTCTCGTCGCTGCCAAAACCTGCGACAGCGCCTGAACCGGCGCCTGTCGTCTAATTCCTCTTTGATCCACTAAACGGCGGCCAATGGTCGCCGTTTTGCTTTAAGATAACCGCCATTTTGCAGGGCTTGGCGGGATACACGGTCTGACTGACCGGACACCATCCCCTGTAGGAGTGAGCCTGCTCGCGATTGCGTTGTAACAATCAATGTTTAAGTTGACTGACACACTGCAATCGCGAGCAGGCTCACTCCTACAGTCAGTCCGCGCCCACATTCATGACTCCGGAGTTTTCCATGACGGCCCACGCCGACCTTTCGCCGACCCTTCAACTCGCCATCGACCTGATCCGCCGTCCGTCCGTGACGCCGGTCGACGCCGATTGCCAGAAGCAGATGATGCAGCGCCTGGGCGATGCCGGTTTCACCCTCGAGCCGATGCGCATCGAGGACGTGGATAACTTCTGGGCCACCCACGGCAACGACGACGGCCCGGTGCTGTGCTTCGCCGGCCACACCGACGTGGTGCCGACCGGTCCGGTGACCGCCTGGCAGATCGACCCGTTCAACGCGGTGATCGATGAACACGGCATGCTCTGCGGTCGCGGCGCGGCGGACATGAAAGGCAGCCTGGCGTCGATGACCGTGGCCGCCGAGCGCTTTGTCGCCGACTACCCGAACCACAAGGGCAAGGTCGCGTTCCTGATCACCAGCGACGAAGAAGGCCCGGCGCACCACGGCACCAAGGCTGTGGTGGAACGTCTGGTGGCGCGCAAGGAGCGTCTGGACTGGTGCATCGTCGGCGAACCGTCGAGCACCACGCTGGTCGGTGACGTGGTGAAAAACGGTCGTCGCGGCTCGCTGGGCGCCAAGCTCACCGTGCGCGGTGTGCAGGGTCACGTGGCCTACCCGCATCTGGCGAAGAACCCGATCCACCTCGCCGCTCCGGCGCTGGCCGAACTGGCCGCCGAGCACTGGGACCACGGTAACGATTTCTTCCCGCCGACCAGTTTCCAGATTTCCAACCTCAACTCGGGCACCGGCGCGACCAACGTGATCCCGGGTGATCTGGTGGCGGTGTTCAACTTCCGCTTCTCCACCGAATCCACCGTCGAAGGCCTGCAGAAACGCGTGGCCGACATCCTCGACAAGCACGGTCTGGACTGGCACATCGACTGGGCGCTGTCCGGTCTTCCGTTCCTCACCGAGCCGGGCGCGCTGCTCGACGCGGTGTCGTCGAGCATCAAGGACATCACCGGCCGCGAGACCAAGGCGTCGACCAGCGGCGGTACCTCCGATGGCCGTTTCATCGCGACCATGGGCACGCAAGTGGTTGAGCTGGGCCCGGTCAACGCGACCATTCACCAGGTCAACGAGCGTGTGCTGGCGGCCGATCTCGACGTGCTGACCGAGATCTACTACCAGACCCTGATCAAGTTGCTCGCCTGATGCTCGCGTGCCCGATCTGCAGTGAACCGCTGAACAGCGTCGACAACGGCGTGGTCTGCCCCGCCGGCCACCGCTTCGACCGTGCGCGTCAGGGCTACCTGAACCTGTTGCCGGTACAGCACAAGAACAGCCGTGACCCTGGCGACAATCAGGCGATGGTCGAGGCGCGCCGCGACTTCCTGAATGCCGGGCATTACGCGCCGGTGGCCAAGCGTCTGGCCGAACTGGCGGCAAGTTATGCGCCGGCACGCTGGGTCGATATTGGTTGCGGTGAGGGTTACTACACCGCACAGATCGCCGATGCCCTGCCGAACGCCGATGGCTACGCGCTGGATATCTCCCGCGAGGCGGTCAAACGCGCCTGCAAACGTAATCCGGCAATCACCTGGTTGATCGCCAGCATGGCCCGCGTGCCATTGGCGTCGGGCAGTTGCCAGTTTCTCGCCAGCGTTTTCAGCCCTCTGGACTGGGCAGAAGCCAAGCGCCTGCTCAGCGTCGGCGGCGGCCTGATGAAGGTCGGCCCGACCAGCGGCCACCTGATGGAACTGCGCGAACGTCTGTACGACGAAGTGCGCGAATACACCGACGACAAGCATCTGGCCCTGGTGCCGGAAGGCATGGCGCTGGCGCACAGCGAAACTCTGGAATTCCAACTGACGCTGGACAAGCCCGAGGATCGCGCCAACCTGTTGGCGATGACGCCCCACGGCTGGCGCGCCAGTGCCGAACGCCGCGCCGCCGTGATCGAACAGGCCGAGTCGTTCGTGACCACCGTGTCGATGCGCTACGATTATTTCGTTCTTCAATAACTTTTGGTCTCGGGTAAGTGCCCGGGGCCGGCTAAATCCGCGAATGGATTTTTCAGACCCGCAGTGAGGACATCCATGCGCCAACCGGATATCGAGATTTACCTGAAAGACGCCGACGTCGACCACAAGGCGATTTCCGCCTGGCTCGGTGAGGCTCTGGGCCCGTGCAGCGACTGGGTACAGAAAGGCCAGACCTACAAGTGCAAGGCCGGCAACATCCCGGTGACCTGGTTGCCGAAAGCCGTGGGCAAGTGGAACAGCCTGTACCTGGAAAGCGATGCGACCCCATGGGACGACGACATCGCCTGCGCCCGTGCAGCCTTTGCCGCGCTGAACGTCGAAGTGCGTTGCGCACCGGGCACGTGGGTCGAGGAAGAGGGTGAGGAAACGGCTGATCGCTGGATTCGCATCAGCGAAGACGGTGAAGAAGAGATCACCTGGAAAACCGCGTAACAACAGTCAACGCAGATCCAAATGTGGGAGCGGGCTTGCTCGCGAATGCGGTGTATCAGCTACACATGTGCTGAATGACACGACGCATTCGCGAGCAAGCCCGCTCCCACAGTGGTTTTGGGATGTTTTGGAGGGTTGTGTTACAGACCTACCACATCCTCAGCCTGCAAGCCCTTCTCCCCCGTCACCACCGCATATTCAACCTGCTGACCTTCAGTCAGCGAGCGATGCCCTTCGCCACGGATCGCGCGGTAGTGCACGAACACGTCCACCCCGTCGTCGCGCTGAATGAAGCCGTAGCCCTTGGCGTCGTTGAACCACTTCACATTGCCGGTTTCACGTGTTGCCATCTGTTCATACTCCTTTTTTATTATTGAACAGGCTTTTCGCAGGAAAGCCTTTGCGGAACGTCAGCCTGCGCCCGACGTCCATAAAGGGCCCCGGCGACAGATTGCCGAGTATATGACAGGCGCAAAAAGTCTCAACAGGAGATTACTTCGCCGCTTTTTTGCCGATTTTCGACTAATACGGCAAACTGTCGACCGCCCGAGCAAACGCTCGGTTTTATCCACTCACGCAGAAGCCGTATGACCCGTTCCCCGTTCCGCCGTCTTGTGTTTGGCACCTTGCGCCGACTGTTGTACCTCTGGGTTCGCTCGGAGACGATCAACCAGTCGTCGTTCACCCTCAACCTCGACCGCAGTCGTCCGGTGTTCTACGTCCTGCAAAATCCCTCGCTCACCGATCTGGCAGTAGTCGACACCGAGTGCACCAAGGCCGGCCTGCCGCGTCCGGTGCTGCCGGTGTCGGTCGGGCCGTTGATCGAACCGGCGGCGTTTTTCTATCTGACGCCGGACCCGGACTGGCTCGGCCGTCAGGACAAGCGCGGCGCACCGCCGACCCTGACCCGTCTGGTCAGCGCCCTGACCCAGAACGCCGCCGAAGATGCGCAAATCATTCCGGTCAGCGTGTTCTGGGGCCAGTCGCCGGACAGCGAAAACAGCCCGTGGAAGCTGCTGTTCGCCGACAGTTGGGCGGTCACCGGGCGCCTGCGTCGGCTGCTGAGCATCATCGTCCTCGGGCGCAAGACCCGCGTGCAGTTCTCCGCGCCGATCCACCTGCGCGAACTGATCGACCACAACAAGGGCCACGAACGCACCGTACGCATGGCCCAGCGCATCCTGCGCGTGCACTTCCGCAATCTGAAAGCCGCCGTCATCGGCCCGGACATCTCGCACCGTCGTAATCTGGTCAAAGGCCTGCTCAACCAGCCGCTGGTCAAGCAAGCGATCCTCGACGAAGCCGAGCGCGAAAACATCTCCCCCGAAAAAGCCAAGGCCCAGGCGTTGCGCTACGGCAACGAAATCGCCTCGGACTACACCTACACCGCGATCCGTTTTCTCGAAGTGGTGCTGAGCTGGTTCTGGAACAAGATCTACGACGGCATCAAGGTCAACCACATCGAAGGCGTGCAGAAGGTCGCCCAGGGTCACGAAGTGATCTACGTGCCGTGCCACCGCAGCCACATCGACTACCTGCTGCTTTCGTATCTGCTGTTCCGCAACGGCCTGACACCGCCGCACATCGCCGCCGGAATCAACCTGAACATGCCGGTGATCGGCAGCCTGCTGCGCCGTGGCGGCGCGTTCTTCATGCGCCGCACGTTCAAGGGCAATCCGCTGTACACCTCGGTGTTCAATGAATACCTGCACACCTTGTTCACCAAAGGTTTCCCGGTTGAATACTTCGTAGAGGGCGGCCGCTCGCGCACCGGACGCATGCTGCAACCGAAGACCGGCATGCTCGCGATCACGATGCGCAGCTTCCTGCGCTCGTCGCGCATGCCAATTGTCTTCGTGCCGGTGTACATCGGTTACGAGCGCGTGCTGGAAGGCCGGACCTACCTCGGCGAACTGCGTGGCGCGAGCAAGAAGAAAGAGTCGATCTTCGACATCTTCAAAGTCATCGGCGCGCTCAAGCAGCGCTTCGGTCAAGTCGCGGTGAACTTCGGCGAGCCGATCAAACTCGCGGAATTCCTCGACAGCGAACAGCCAGACTGGCGCCAGCAGGAACTCGGCCCGCAGTACAAACCGGCATGGCTCAACGAGACCACCAACCGCCTCGGCGAGAAAGTCGCGCAGCACTTGAACGAAGCAGCGGCGATCAACCCGGTCAACCTGGTGGCGCTGGCGCTGCTCTCGACTACGCGTCTGGCGCTGGACGATCGGGCCATGGCACGAGTGCTGGATCTGTATCTGGCGCTGCTGCGCAAAGTCCCTTACTCGCCGCACACGACCCTGCCGGAAGGCGATGGCCGCGCGCTGATCGAGCATGTGAAGGACATGGATCTGCTGTCCGAACAGAACGATGCGCTGGGCAAGATTCTCTATCTGGACGAGCAGAACGCCGTCCTGATGACCTACTACCGCAACAACGTGCTGCACATCTTCGCCTTGCCGGCGCTGCTGGCGAGCTTCTTCCAGAGCACCTCGCGCATGAGCCGCGAGCAGATCCTGCGCTACACCCGCGCGCTGTATCCGTACTTGCAATCGGAGCTGTTCATTCGCTGGAGCCTGGAGGAACTGGACGCCGTGGTCGATCAATGGCTGGAAGCCTTCGTCGAGCAAGGCCTGCTGCGTTTCGAGAAGGACGTGTACATGCGTCCGGCGCCAAGTTCGCGGCACTTTGTGCTGCTGACCCTGCTGTCGAAAAGCATCGCGCAGACCTTGCAGCGCTTCTACATGACCGTGTCCCTGCTGCTCAACAGCGGCCAGAACAGCATCAGCGCCGAAGAGCTGGAGGATCTGTGCACGGTCATGGCCCAGCGCCTGTCGATCCTCCACGGTCTGAATGCCCCGGAGTTCTTCGACAAGAGCCTGTTCCGCCACTTCATCCAGACCCTGCTCGACCTCGACGTGCTGCGCCGCGACGAAGCGGGTAAGCTGAGCTACCACGAACTGCTCGGAGAACTGGCCGAAGGCGCGGCCAAACGCGTGTTGCCGGCGGAGATTCGCCTGTCGATTCGTCAAGTGGCCTTGCATCGCAGTGAAGATGCCGCCGAAACAGCGGATACACCACAAGTCTGAAACTTGCTGACAACTAACGGGCGCGCACTTCAATGGCCCCGTTAGTTGATTCATGGATTAATAGGCGCAACCCACCAATCACGATACGGATATCGAGATGAGCCTGTTAACCGAAGAAACTTGCGCAGTAATCCTGGACTTCCGCCTACCGCCCGAATTCCATGCGCCTGCCGATGGTGTCAATGAAACCATTGTCAGCGTCAAAGTTTTCAATTCCCAATCGCCTATTAACATCAAGGACTGGCACCGTGCTGCGATCTTCGACGCCGGCTGGAAATTTGACTTCCCTCATCACTACGGCGATGTAGGCGTCAGGTACCAAGTCAATGTGCAGATCCTTCATGACCAAATACCGTTGCTGATCGAGCAGGACTACTTCGTCACTGTCAACAACACTCCCCATCGCCAAACCCTGCACCTGAGCCCGATCGGGTTTCTATATGTCGAGGCTCAAGAAGCCGAGATTGTTGCGCCAGAAGAAGCGGTCACCATCAGTCTGCATGAAGCAGAGTCTCCCGAAGTTGAGCTGGTGCATGTCAAACAGGACGAACAGTCAGTCTCCGGGTTTTATCTGAAATATGATCCTGACAGCGTTATACCCGGTAAACGCTATGCACTGACGGGTATTGAAAACCGCTACCATCAACGTCTTGTGATTTCGCCTGAACAAGTCGAACTGGCTCCCGCGATGCCCAACACAAGCGCGCTGTCGTTTCAGAAATTAATGCAGTGGCTGGAAAAACCCTTACGTTTGTTCACTGACGCTGGCACCAAAATCCGCTAGATTTCCTTCGGCGCCGGGATTCTTCCGGCGCAACCGTCTCAGAGGTCCCGATGAAAAAACTCACCCTTCTCGCCGCAGCTACCCTGTTGAGCGCCTGCCAGTCGACCACCCCCGCCGGCAAAGTCGGCCTCGACGGCGAAGTGTTCTACCTGCAACGCATCGCCCTGCCACCAAGCGCGACCCTGAGCGTGAGCCTGCAGGACGTGTCGCTGGCCGACGCACCGGCGGTGGTCATCGACGAACAGAAAGGCCCGGTCAAAGGCCAGGTGCCGCTGCCGTTCCACTTGAGTTACGATCCGGCCCAGGTCAAACCCGGCCACCGCTACTCGGTCAGCGCGCGCATCGAAGTCAACGGCGAGCTGATGTTCATCACCACCGAGAACCACGCCGTGCAACTGGACGGCAACGATCCGCAGCCGCTGAAAATCCGCGTCGACGCCATTCGCTAATTGTCTTTCAAGGAAGCTGCCATGCTCCGCCCTACCCTTCGCTTCGCCGGCCTGTGCGCGGGCTTGATGATCTCTGCCAGCGCCCTGGCACTGTCGCTCAGCGACCTCTCGCAACAAGACGCCACCGGCGGCCTCAAGGACGCCCTGACCCAAGGCGCGCAAATCGCCGTCAAACAACTCGGCACCCCGGGCGGCTTCAGCAACAACCCGGAAGTGAAAATCGAACTGCCGGGCAAACTCGGCAAAGTCGCCGGCAAGATGAAAGCCTTCGGCATGGGCGCCCAGGTCGACGAACTCGAAACCGCCATGAACAAGGCCGCAGAAAGCGCCGTAACCCAGGCCCAGCCGATCCTCGTCGACGCCGTGAAGAAAATGACCGTGGCCGACGCCAAGGGCATCCTCAGCGGCGGCACTGACTCGGCCACCCAATACCTGGACAAAACCAGCCGCGAACAGATCCGCGCCAAGTTCCTGCCCATCGTCAAACAAGCCACCGACAAAGTCGGCGTCGCACAAAAGTACAACGCCTTCGCCGGCCAGGCCGCGACCCTGGGGGTGGTGGATGCGAAGAGCGCCAACGTCGAAAACTACGTCACTGAACAAGCGCTCAATGGCCTGTTCGAAATGATCGGCAAACAGGAAGAAACCATTCGCAAGAATCCGGCTGCTGCAGCGACGGGTCTGGCGAAGAAAGTGTTCGGCACCTTGTAATTTTTGCCGCGGCACGAAAAAGCCCGCTGAACCTGTGAAGGTCAGCGGGCTTTTTGTTGCGTGTCAGCCTTGCGGATCGACTTGATCGAGGACGCGGTTAACCGACAGCTCCGCGAGCGAAATCATCTGCTGGATACCGAGAAGCTGACTGCACGTCGGACCGCTCAGGGTAAACGCCAACTCACTGGCCATGACATTGGCCGAGGCCAGCGTTTCACAGGCATGGGCGAGCAAGGTTTCGGAATCGACTTCGGGGAGGACAGTGAAGATTGTGCTGGGCTGAGTGACGGGTTTGGGCTGTTTTTCAGGCTCGGGCAGAAGGTAGTGATCGAGCGCACGCAGGGCTGCGTCGTGGAGCTTGCGCGAGTCGAGGAAGGCGTAGGGGGAGACGGGGTCGGTTGGCCGTTCGGGGGTGGATTCTGGTGCGGATTCGGGGGGATTCGGGGTGTGTTTGAACATGGTGGAACTCCTGAAGTAGTGGAGCCGCCACCGTTCGCTGCGAAACGAATGTAAGGTGGCAGCTGTACGCAGGTTCGCAGACCGGGACTTCAGGCACCCGGCATACCCGAAGGTATCCCGCGCACAACCGCCATGACACAGGCATAAAAAAGCGCCCGCTTTCGGATGGTGGACGCTGTGCGTCTGAAGTTTAACCGGGCTGCGAAACCCGGTCGCTGATTTTTGCAGCGACACACTCAGGCTAGAGATCGCGCTTCCGACGGGCAACCTGAAAACCTTGTGGGAAGGTTCTGGTTATCTGGAACATTTTTAAACAGAGCAAAGAGGTTGGGTGGCTGGGCGGGCCTCTTCGCGAGCAAGCTCGCTCCCACAGTGGGATTGGGTGCAGGCAGTTGGAGATTGGTCGGCTGTCAGGCCGCCTTCGCGAGCAAGCCCGCTCCCACATTTGGATTGGGTGTGGGCAGTTGGAGATTGGTCGGCTACTAGACCGCCATCGCGAGCAGGCTCACTCCTACAGAGGGATTGGGTGCAGGCAGTTGGAGATTGGTCGACTGTCAGGCCGCCTTCGCGAGCAAGCCCGCTCCCACATTTGGATTGGGTGTGGGCAGTTGGAGATTGGTCGGCTACTAGACCGCCATCGCGAGCAGGCTCACTCCTACAGAGGGATTGGGTGAGTCAGTTGGAGATTGGTCGGCTGTCAGGCCGCCATCGCTGGCAAGCCAGCTCCCACAGAAAAGCAAAGCAGTCCAGACAGACCACATGCTTTTCACCACTCAACAGGATGAGCGCAAGCTCGGCTGCAGCTTTTGATCTTGCCGTGCCGGCCCCTTCGGCAGGCTGAGTGGAGGGGTTTATCCGGGGGTAGGCGCGCAGCGCCATGCGGCGAAGCCGCATACATCGAGAGGAGGTGCAGCGAAGCAAACCGGAGGCGATGCCCCCGGATGAACCCCGCAACGAAGGAACCCGAGCCTAAGCGAGGGCCGTACGCCGGGGCCCAGCCTTTTGGTTACTTTTCGGCGTCTGGAAAAGTGACTCGCCGTAAGGGCGAAACCGCCAGCGGCAGCACCCTAAGCAACGGATATACACCCAAAACCCCAGGAACCTGGTCGGCCCAAAGGCCGCCAAGTCCAAAACCATCAAGCGTCGCGACGCACTCGGAACCAGGCCGCATACAAAGCAGGCAAAAACAAAAGCGTTAAAGCCGTAGCCACAATCAACCCCCCCATGATCGCCACCGCCATCGGCCCGAAAAACACACTGCGCGACAAAGGAATCATCGCCAGCACCGCCGCCAACGCCGTCAACACAATCGGCCGAAACCGCCGCACCGTCGCCTCGATAATCGCCTGCCAAGGCTTGAGACCAGAGGCAATATCCTGCTCGATCTGATCCACCAGAATCACCGAGTTACGCATGATCATCCCCGACAGCGCGATCGTCCCCAGCATCGCCACAAACCCGAACGGCTGGCGGAACACCATCAGAAACAACACCACCCCGATCAACCCCAGCGGCGCCGTCAGAAACACCATCGCCGTGCGTGAGAAACTGCGCAATTGCACCATCAACAGCGTCAGCACCACCACAATGAACATCGGCACCCCGGCATTCACCGACTTCTGCCCACGCTCCGAATCCTCCACCGTGCCGCCAACATCCAGCAGATACCCGTCAGGCAATTCGGCACGGATCGGATCCAGCGTCGGCTCGATCTGCTTCACCAGCGTCGCCGGCTGCTCCTTGCCATAAATGTCGGCACGCACAGTCACGGTCGGCAGACGATTACGGTGCCAGATGATCCCTTCCTCAAACCCGTATTCCAGCGTGGCAATCTGCGACAGCGCCACACTGCGACCGTTATCGGTCGGCACCGCCAGACTCGGCAGCAACGTCAACTCGGTGCGCTCATGCACCGTGCCGCGCAGCAGAATCTCGATCAACTCGTTGTCCTCGCGGTACTGGCTGACACTCGAGCCAGTCAGCGAACTCTGGAGGAATTTCGCCAGATTGGCCGTGCTCACACCGAGCGCCCGCGCACGATCCTGATCGATGTTCAGGTAAACCACTTTGCTCGGCTCTTCCCAATCCAGGTGCACGTTGACCACATGCGGGTTCTCGCGCACCTTGGCCGCCACTTTGCGCGCCAGCGCACGGACTTCCTCGATGTGTTCACCGGTGACGCGGAACTGCACCGGATAGCCAACAGGCGGGCCGTTTTCCAGACGCGTGACCCGCGAACGCAGGGTCGGGAATTGCTCGTTAAGGGTCTCGATCAACCAGGTGCGCAGGGTCTCGCGCTCTTCGATGTTTTTCGCCAATACCACAAACTGAGCGAAGCTCGCCGCCGGCAGTTGTTGATCCAGCGGCAGGTAGAAGCGCGGCGAACCGGTGCCGACATACGCCACATAGTTATCGATGCCGGCGTGATCCTTGAGCATCGCTTCCAAGCGTTTGACCTCGGCCGTGGTGTTGGCCAGCGACGCCCCTTCAGCGAGTTTCAGATCGACCATCAACTCCAATCGATTGGAGGCCGGGAAGAACTGCTGCGGGACGAAACGGAACAGCATCACCGACGCAATAAACAGCCCCACTGTCAGCACAATCACCGTTTTGCGGTGCGCCACGCACCACTCCACCAGACGTCGAACCCGTTGATAAAACGGCGTGCCATACGGGTCGGCTTGCCCGTCAGTCGTGCCATGTTTGGCCGCATGAATCTTCGCCAGATCCGGCAGGAGTTTTTCCCCCAGATACGGCACAAACATCACCGCTGCCACCCATGAGGCGAGCAACGCGATGGTCACCACCTGAAAGATCGAACGGGTGTATTCGCCAGTGCCGGACTGCGCGGTGGCGATCGGTAGAAAACCCGCGGCGGTGATCAGCGTACCGGTAAGCATCGGGAACGCAGTGCTGGTCCAAGCGTAGCTCGCAGCCTTGATCCGGTCGAAGCCCTGCTCCATTTTGATCGCCATCATTTCCACGGCGATGATCGCGTCGTCCACCAGCAAACCCAGCGCCAGCACCAGCGCGCCGAGCGAGATCTTGTGCAGGCCGATGCCCAGGTAATACATGCAGGCGAAGGTCATCGCCAGCACCAGCGGAATGGTCAACGCGACCACCATCCCGGTGCGCACGCCGAGGGAGAAGAAGCTCACCAGCAACACGATCGCCAGCGCCTCGACCAGCACCTGGACGAACTCGCCGACCCCGGTTTTCACCGCCGCCGGTTGGTCGGACACCTTGCGCAATTGCATGCCGGCCGGAAGGTTTTTCTGCAGGCGCGAGAACTCGCCTTCCAGCGCTTTGCCCAGCACCAGAATGTCGCCGCCGTCCTTCATCGCTACTGCGAGGCCAATGGCATCTTCACCCATGAAGCGCATGCGCGGCGCCGGTGGATCGTTGAAACCGCGATGCACATCGGCGACATCGGAGATGCGGAACGTCCGGTCACCGACGCGGATCGGGAAGTTCTTGATCTCCTCGACCGTCTGAAAATTCCCCGAAACCCGCAGTTGTACACGCTCGCTGCCGGTTTCAAAGAAGCCGGCGGTGGACACCGCGTTCTGCTCTTGCAGCGCTTGCTGCACGGCCGCCAGTGGCAAGCCAAGGGTGGCGAGTTTGACGTTGGACAACTCGACCCAAATCTTCTCGTCCTGCAAACCGAGCAGATCGACCTTGCCGACATCTTTGACTCGTTGCAGCTGAATCTGGATACGGTCGGCGTAATCCTTGAGCACCGCGTAATCGAAACCGTCGCCGGTCAGCGCATAGATGTTGCCGAACGTGGTGCCGAATTCATCGTTGAAGAACGGCCCCTGAATATCCGGCGGCAAGGTCTGACGAATGTCACTGACCTTCTTGCGCACCTGGTACCAGAGGTCGGGGATTTCCTTGGAATGCATCGAATCGCGGGCAATGAACGTGACCTGCGACTCACCCGGGCGGGAGAACGACACGATGCGTTCGTACTCGCCGGTTTCCATCAATTTCTTTTCGATGCGTTCAGTGACCTGACGCGAGACTTCCTGCGCGGTCGCCCCCGGCCAGCGGGTCTGAATGACCATGGCCTTGAAGGTGAACGGCGGGTCTTCGCTCTGGCCGAGCTTGGTGTAGGACAAGGCGCCGACGATGGCCAGCAAAAGCATCAGGAACAGGACGATCTGGCGATTACGCAGCGCCCATTCAGAAAGGTTGAAGCGCATCGGGACTTACTCCTTGTCCGCCAGATTGACCACTCGGTTGGAGCGATCCACAGGCCGCACCTGCTGACCTTCGAGCAATACGTGAACACCGGCGGCCACCACCCAGTCGCTGGCGTTGAGGCCTTCGAGCACTGGCACGCTTTTCTCGCCGAACGGGCCGATACGCACTGGAGTCTTTTTCAGGGTGTTGTTGGCGCTGACGACCCAGACGTAGGTCGCGCCATTTTCCGCGGTGAGCGCCGAGAGCGGCACCGACAGCGGCACGCTTTCTGCCGATTGCACGAACACCCGGGCGCTCTGCCCGAGCTCAGCCGGGACTTTGCCACTGGTGAACGAGATGCGCGCGGCGAAGGTGCGGGATTTCGGGTCGGCTGCCGGCGACAGTTCACGAATCTGCCCGGCGAAGCGCTGGTTCTGCTGGGTCCACAGTTCAACGGTGACTGGCTGGCCGACCTTGAACCGCCCGAAGCTCTGCTCCGGCAGGCTGATCGACACTTCACGCTCGCCATCGGTGGCGAGGGTGAACACGGTTTGCCCGGCGGCAACCACTTGCCCGACTTCCACCGAACGCTTGGCCACCACGCCGTCCTGCGGCGCGCGCAACACGGCGTAACTGGCCTGGTTGGTCGAGACGTTGAATTCGGCCTTGATCTGCTTGAGGCGGGCCTCGCCGGAACGGTAGAGATTTTCCGCGTTGTCGTAGGCCGAACGACTGACCATCTGCCGCTCCATCAAGGTTTTGTAGCGGTCACGCTCGGCGCGTACCAGATTCAGATTGGCTTCGGCGGCGGCGACCTGTGCGCGGGTGGCTTCCAGTTGCAGGCGCACATCCTGCGGATCGAGCTCGGCCAATGGCTGATCGGCCTTCACTCGCTGACCTTCTTCGACCAGTCGTCGGCTGACTTTGCCGCCAATGCGGAATGCTAGATCCGGTTCGTAACGGGCGCGCACCTCGCCCGGATAACTTTCCATCGCCTGCGCTGAAGGCTCTGGCTGCACCACCATGGCCGGTCGAATGCTGACTTGCGTCGCCTCTTCCTGACCGCATGCGGACAATAAAACAGCCAGGCTGACTGGCACGGCAAACGACAACGCATGGCGGAACATGGTGACGGACCTTTCGCTAATGGTGCTTGGAATATTTATACTGGCCGGTATGGTATTAATAGCAAACTCACCAGTCCAGTATTAAAAGCGAAGAATGTCGAACAATCTTGCAGCTCCAAACGGCCCGGGCCGTCCGAAAGATCCGGCCAAGCGCCGGGCGATCCTCGACGCGGCGAAAACCCTGTTTCTGAGTCACGGCTACGCCAACACCAGCATGGACGCGGTCGCCGCCGAGGCCGGCGTGTCGAAATTGACGGTTTACAGCCACTTCAACGACAAGGAGACGCTGTTCTCCTCCGCGGTAATGGCCAAATGCGAGGAGCAGTTACCGCCGCTGTTCTTCGAATTGCCCGCCGGAATCCCCGTGGAAAATGTGTTGCTGAACATTGCCCGAGGCTTTCATCAACTGATCAACAGCGACGAGTCGGTGAATCTGCATCGCTTGATGATGGCGCTGGGCACGCAGGATCCGAAGCTGTCACAGATTTTCTTCGACGCCGGCCCCGAGCGCATGGTGCAAGGCATGGAGCGGCTGCTGAAACGCATCGACGAGACCGGCGCGCTGCGCATCGACCTGCCGCGTAATGCGGCCGAGCATTTCTTCTGCCTGATCAAGGGCGCGGGGAATTTTCGTTTGCTGTATTGCTGCGGTGAGCCGCTGAGCGAAGAGGCGGCAGAGAGTCATGTGCAGGAAGTGGTGGGGTTGTTCATGCGGGCGTATCGGCGCTGATTTTGCGGAGTTTTTGCGGACGCCTTCGCGAGCAAGCTCGCTCCCACATTTGAAATGCATTCCAAATGTGGGAGCGAGCTTGCTCGCGAATGGGCGCAACTCGGTCTTAAGGTTTTAACGCTTTCTTCGGGTAGATGTCATACCGGCTCGACTTGCCATCCAGCGCATGGCTCGGCTTCGGCCCCTCGATGCACGGTGCCTTGCGCGGGCGCTTGACCACCACCCGGTGTGTCGCCAGGGCCAGCGCCGCTTCGAGCAATGCCGGCGCATCCGGATCATCCCCGACCAGTGGCCGGAACAGGCGCATCTCTTTTTTCACCAGCGCGGTTTTCTCGCGGTGCGGGAACATCGGGTCGAGGTAGATCACCTGCGGCGGCTCGCCTTCCCAGTTGCGCATGACCTCGATCGAGTTGCCCTTGAGCAGCTTCATCCGCGCGACAATCGGCGCCACATCGAAATCTTCCGCCGCCCGCGCCAGACCATCCTCCAGCAACGCGCCGATCAACGGCTGACGCTCGATCAGGCTCATCTCGCAACCCAGACTGGCCAGCACGAACGCATCCTTGCCCAGCCCCGCCGTGGCATCCAGCACCCGTGGGCGCACGCCTTGAGCAATGCCGACCGCCTTGGCGATCATCTGCCCGCTGCCGCCGCCGTACAGACGCCGATGCGCCGCGCCACCTTCGACGAAATCCACCCGCACCGGCCCTGGTGCGTCCGGGCCGAGCTGCTGCAGCTGCAAACCCTGCTCGCCGACCTGCAAGGCGAACTCGCCGCCGTCCACCTGCAGCGGCAGGCCCAGACGCTCGGCCCACTGCTCGGCTTGCGCTTCAAACGTCGGGCCGAGGGCCTGGACATGGATGCGGCAGGCCGCGGGTTGCTCAATCATGAAAACACGCTCAAAAAAGTTAAGGATCGGCAAAAAGTGGCCGATAAACCAATCAACGCGCATTTTGCCAGAGCTGAGCGTCAACCGAAAAAAATGTCAGGCATTCTTCCCACATCGATTGGCTACATTTCGCCCAAGGGCGACTTCAGCCGTCATAACACTCAAGCATTGGGCGGCGTCAGTCACCTGTGGCAGGATTTCTTTGCCCAGGCGATGGCCGAACAAACGAGTGATGTGGTGCCGGCCTGTGGCACCTTTCCACCGGTTGACCTGAACAGCCCGGAAGAACCGACCCTGGGCAGCGAGCTGCACGCGCACATCGTCGAGCAGCGTCAGTGCGATGTGGTCGAGACCGAAGTGCGTCCGCCGGAGCCGCTGTTCCTGCCGATCGCCGAGTTCGAAACCGATCTGCTGGACAAGCCGTTCCCACCGTTCCCGCCAGAAGAACTCAAGGCTCAGCAAGAGCAGCAGGACTTCGACAGCAGTTGGGTCCGTCCAATCGTGATCAACAATGGTCAGCCGCTTCCCGAGCCTGGCCCGGCGCCACAGAAGAAGCCGCTGTACCTGCCGATTGCCGAATTCGACCTCGACCTGCTGCAAAAACCTTATCCGCCGTTCCCGCCGGAAGACATCGTCGAGCAGCAGAAGGCTTTGGACTTCGATAACGGTTGGGCGCGCCCGATCGTCCTGCAGAACCTGCGCCTCGCCGCCTGATCCCTCAGCGACACACGCTCCAGCGCCCGACATCGACATGAAAGTGATTGCGGTGGGCGGCGTTGTAATCCGGACTCAACACCACACTGAACGCCTCACAGGCGCCATCGCGCACCTGCCGCAGAAACTGCGCATCCTGATTCTGCTTCGGCCAGTCCTTGAGCACGCTGATGCTGCGCCCGTCCGCCAGCCGAAAACCGCTGATGTCCAGCGCATCGGCACTGGCATGCCGGCTGAGCGCCCCGCTCTCGCGGTTATAGACATTGCGACAGGCAAAGCTGCCGAGGTGATCAAGGCGCGCCACCCTCTGCCCGTAAACAGATTGCGCGGCGGGTTGCAGGGTATGCCGTTCAAACATCGCGTAAGCCACCGCCAGCGGGCAACTGGCGAGGAAGCTGCTGCTCAGCGCCACCTCGCCGCCCTGCACGCGCACGGTGCCGATCAGCGGGCACTTGGCATCGGGACTGTCGGCTTGCGCGGTGACGCGCAGACCCGAGTTGCTCAGGACTTGTGCGCATAATTCGGGATTGCCGCGCAGGCGCATCAGCTTGAAACCGGTCAACCCGTTCGGCGCTGCCTTCACGTCCAGCGGCGCCCACGGGTTCCACTCGGCCGGCACATCGAGCCAGCCGCGCCAGACGCTGAGCACGGCACCCGCGATGATCAGCAGTAACGACAGCGCGATCCAGCGACCCATGCTCAGCCTTTGAAAAACTGATTGGCCTTGGCGTACGGCATCGACTGCGACGTAAAGCCGAACGTCCCGCGCTGCTGGATCTCTTCAGCCGCGCGGAAGAACTCGCCGAACGCTGCCAAGGCCAGCGCCGAGCCGGTGCTGATCCTGCGCACACCCATTTCTTCCAACTCCTGTACGGTCAGTTTCAAACCGCCGGACATGAGCACGTTGACCGGTTTTGGCGCCACCGCGCGCACCACCGCCAACACCTCTTCGGCGCTGCGCAGACCCGGCGCATACAGCACGTCGGCACCCGCCTCGGCAAAGGCTTGCAGGCGGCGAATGGTGTCGTTGAGATCGGGATTACCGTGCAGGTAGTTTTCCGCGCGGGCGGTCAAGATGAAGGGAAATGGCAGCGTGCGCACCGCAGCGACGGCGGCTTCGATGCGTGCCACGGCGTGTTCGAAGCAGTAGATCGGCGCATCGGCACGGCCCGTGGCGTCCTCGATCGAACCACCCACCGCGCCGGCCTCGGCGGCACGCAACAGGCTTTTCGCGCATTCGGCGGGGTCATCGGCGAAACCGTTTTCCAGATCCACCGCTACCGGCAAATCCGTGGCCGCGACAATCGCCCGGACGTTGGCCAAGGTGTCATCGAGACTCAGGGCGCCGTCGGCCTTGCCCTGGGAAAACGCGTAACCGGCACTGGTGGTTGCCAGTGCCTGATAGCCCAGACTGGCGAGCATCTTCGCCGAGCCGGCATCCCAAGGGTTGGGAATCACGAAAATCCCCGCACCTTCATGCAGGGCCTTGAAGGCCTGAGCTTTGCGGGTTTGTTCTTGAAGGGCGTGGGCGTCCATCGGCAGGCTCCTGGGCAGGGGAAAAACCCGCCTTCAGAGCAAGCCGAGTTGCTCGGCGGCGGGTTCTCTGTATAGCTCAGGCAGGGATGGCAGGCCAGGCAAACGTTGCATCAATTGTGCGTGAAAACGTTGCGCCAGCTTCGCCGCCATGACGTTGTCGGCGGTGTGCAGGAAGATGTACGGCGTGCGGCCCTCTTCGATCCACTCGGCGATTTTCGCCACCCACGGCACCAGGAACGGATCATTGGCTTCCAGCTCGGGGTGGCCGATGAAGCGCACCTGCGGGAACTGGGTGAACGCCGCCGGCCGCGTCGGCACCCGGGGCTTTTTCGATTGCGCGTGGATCACCGAAGACTCGGTCGACAGGCAACTGAACAGCGCCCGTGGATCGAGGCAGATGCGTTCTACGCCACGGTCGAGCAGCAAGCGATTGAGCAGGCGTTCGCTCTCACCCTTGGCGAAGAACTGTTCGTGACGCACTTCCACCGCCAGTGGCCGGTCCAGCGCGTCGATGAACGCGGTCAGCTCCGGCAGTCGATGCGGGGTGAAGCTTTTCGACAGTTGCAGCCACAGCGGCGAAACGCGTTCGCCGAGCGGGCTGAGGAGGTTTACGAAGGTTTCGGCGGCGGTCAGTTGATCGCGCAGATCACCGCTGTGGCTGATGTCGCCGGGAAACTTGGCGGTGAAGCGAAAGTGTTCGGGCATGGTCTCGGCCCAGCGCTGCACGGTGGCCGGCGACGGACTGGCGTAGAAGGTCGTGTTGCCTTCGACGGCGTTGAACACTTGGGAGTAGAGAGCGAGGAAGTCGGAGGTCTTGGCGTCTTCGGGGTACAGATACTCGCGCCAGGCGTTTTCACTCCAGGACGGACAACCGAGGTAGTAAGGCAGATCCATCAGATGTACAGGTCGAGGCCCAGCACATCCGCATCCCAATCGACAAAACCGGCGGTGCTCAGGTAGCTGGCGAGGGCCATCGCTACGCTTTTGCTCATGGCGCGGTGATAAATCATGTCTTGCTGACGGGCAGGCAGATTGGCCAGGCGTTGTGCGGAGGCTTTGGCAGCGCGGGCGGCCAGTTGCTCTTCAGTCGGGAATTCCAGCTCGCCGTCGATATCGTCGACGGATTCATCCAGCGCCACATTGCCTTTGCGAGGCTTGCGCTTGATGGGGTAGGACTGAGAGGAGAGGCCGTCTATACGCATAAATTCATGCTCGGTATCGATGATGGCAATTTAGCGGCACTTGGCCGACTTAGCAAATTGCCGAGTGATAACTAGAACACATAAAGCGCAAAAGGTTTAAAGCCCGGGGTTGGAAACTGACGATTGGCAGAATTTGGAATAAGACACGGAGTTTGTGGAGGGCTTTTGTGGTGAGGGGATTTATCCCCGATCGGCTGCGAAGCAGTCGCCGATTTTGGGGCCGCTTCGCGACCCATCGGGGATAAATCCCCTCACCACAGAAGCTTCCCCGCCAGAAGTCAGGCCTCAGCGAGCCTTGGGGGTGGCGACTTTGTCGCGCAGGTAAACCGGTTGCGCGTCATCGGCAGGGATCGACTCGCCGCGTTCCCAGGCAAACCGCGCCAGGGTCAGCAGGTCTTCGGCGTGAGGCAACATGCCGGCATCGGAGCCGGTGAGGTTGACCGCGATCCGCTCGCCATAGCCCCAACCGGTACCTGCACCGAACCACTCACCGCTGGCATCGGCCGGCAGCGCCGCGACTTCCGGCGGCAGTACCGCCTCGACGCCGACCAGACGCATCTCGCCCGCCGATTCGCGGTAGCAGCCCCAATACACTTCATCCATCCGCGCATCGATAGCCGCCGCGACCTGGCTGACGCCGTGTTCGCGATATGCACGTTGCGCCAGGACGGCGAGGTTGGACACCGGCAGCACCGGACGATCCAGCGCGAACGCCAGCCCCTGCACCACGCCGATGGCAATCCGCACACCGGTAAACGCACCCGGCCCGCGACCGAACGCGATCGCGTCCACCGCTTGCAACGTGGTGCCAGCGTCCGCCAGCAGTTGCTGGATCATCGGCAGCAGCTTCTGCGCGTGCAGACGCGGGATCACCTCGTAATGGCTCGTGACCTTGCCGTCATGCAGCAAGGCAACGGAGCAAGCTTCGGTCGCGGTGTCCAGGGCCAGCAAGGTGCTCATCGATGTATCCAAAACAGGTGGGGGAAAAAGTGCGTCAGTATAAACAACTACGGCCCGCAAGCGGGCCGTGGATGATGCAGCCGATCAGCTTTTTCAGCTCAGCGCTTCGAGCACCTTGGCGGTGATCGCTTCAACCGAACCTACGCCCGGAATGTGGCTGTACTTCGGCTTGCCGTTGGCAGCGGAAAGCTTCTGGTAGAAGTCCACCAGCGGCTTGGTCTGCGAATGGTAGACCGACAGGCGATGACGTACGGTTTCTTCGGTGTCGTCCTTGCGCTGCACCAGATCGTCGCCGGTAACGTCGTCTTTGCCAGCCACTTTCGGCGGGTTGTAGACGATGTGGTAGACGCGGCCACTGGCCTCGTGAACGCGACGACCGGCGATACGCTGAACGATTTCTTCGTCTTCAACAGCGATTTCAACCACGGCGTCCAGCTCGACACCGGCAGTTACCAGCGCTTCGGCCTGTGGAATGGTGCGCGGGAAACCGTCGAACAGAAAGCCGTTGGCGCAGTCTGGTTGAGCGATGCGATCCTGCACCAGCGCGATGATCAGGTCATCCGACACCAGGCCGCCGGCATCCATGATGCTCTTGGCTTGAACGCCCAGCGGAGTGCCAGCCTTGACCGCTGCACGCAGCATGTCGCCGGTGGAGATTTGCGGAATGCCGAATTTCTCGGTGATGAACTTAGCCTGAGTACCTTTACCGGCCCCGGGAGCTCCCAGCAGAATGACGCGCATCGATGTGCTCCTCAATTTTTTATATAGAAAACAACGGGATTCGCCTCTTTGGGCCAATCTCAAAAAAACGGGTCGTGGCCGCACAAACGGCCAAAGGCTGATCAAGATACACAGCAGGCTGCGCCCACACAAGACGCCAAAAGTCGGAGAAACCGGCGCCCGCCGCGACCTTGCGACGCGGTAACCCAAGTCGCAACCCCATCACTAACTGTCGCCTGACCGCACTTTCTCCCTGTGTACAGAGCGGCACCCGGCCTGTGCACCGGGTGCCTGATGCCACCGCAAAAACCTTAGCCGGTATTGCGCAACCCGGCGGCAATCCCCGCCACAGACACCAGCAGCGCCTGCTCCACCGGGCTGCCCTGCTCGACATTCTGCTGCCGTGAACGGGCCAACAGCTCGGCCTGCAATAGATGTAGCGGATCAAGATAAGTGTTGCGCAGACGGATGAATTCCAGGGTGTCTGGGCTATGTGCCAGCAGTTGCGACTGCCCGGTCAAGCCGAGCACCACCGCACACGCCTGCGACAATAGGTCGCGTAACTGCGCGCCCAACGGCAGCAAGTCCGGCTCGACCAGACGCTGGTCGTACGAAAGCGCGATGTCGGCGTCGGCCTTGGCCAGGACCATTTCCAGCATGTCGATACGGGTGCGGAAGAACGGCCACTGTTCGCGCATCTGCCCGAGCAGTTCGCCCTCGCCACGCGCCAGCGCCTTGCTCAGCGCAGTTTCCCAGCCGAGCCACGCCGGCAGCATCAGCCGCGTTTGCGTCCAGCCGAAGATCCACGGAATCGCCCGCAGACTCTCGATCCCACCGGCACGGCGCTTGGCCGGACGGCTGCCAAGGGGCAAGCGCCCCAGTTCCTGCTCCGGCGTCGATTGGCGGAAATACTCGACGAACTGCGGATTTTCACGCACCACGGCGCGGTACGCGGCGACGCCATCGGCGGCCAGTTCATCCATCAGGTGTCGCCATTCGGGCGTCGGTGGCGGTGGTGGCAACAACGTCGCTTCCAGCACGGCAGCCAGATACAGATTGAGGTTCTGCTCGGCGATGTCCGGCAGGCCGAATTTGAATCGAATCATTTCGCCCTGCTCGGTGGTGCGGAAGCGCCCCGCCACCGAGCCCGGCGGCTGCGACAGAATCGCCGCGTGCGCCGGACCGCCGCCACGGCCCACGGTGCCACCGCGACCGTGGAACAACAGCAGTTCGACTTGCTGCTCGCGGCAGATCTCCACCAGCCGCTCCTGCGCGCGATATTGCGCCCACGCCGCCGCGGTGGTACCGGCGTCCTTGGCCGAGTCGGAATAACCGATCATCACTTCCTGCGGGCCTTGCAGCCTCGCGCGGTAGCCCGGCAGCAGCAACAGACGCTCCATCACCGGCCCGGCGTTGTCGAGGTCGGCGAGGGTTTCGAACAGCGGCACCACACGCATCGGCCGCAGCACGCCGGACTCTTTCAGCAGCAGTTGCACTGCCAGCACGTCGGAGGCGGCGCCCGCCATCGAGATCACGTAGGAACCCAGCGAGGCGCCCGGTGCGGCAGCGATTTCCTTGCAGGTGGCGAGTACTTCAGCGGTGTCGGCGGACGGTTTGAAATGCGCCGGCAGCAGTGGGCGACGATTGCTCAATTCGCGGGTGAGGAAGCTGATGCGCTGTTCTTCATCCCAGTCTTCGTAGCGACCGAGGCCGAGGTAGTCGGTGATTTCGGTCATCGCCGAGCTATGCCGCGTCGAGTCCTGACGCACATCGAGGCGCACCAGGAACAGGCCGAAGGTTACCGCCCGGCGCAGACAATCGAGCAACGGCCCGTCGGCGATCACGCCCATGCCACATTCGTGCAGCGAGTTGAAACACAGTTCCAGCGGATCAAGCAGGTCGCGATTGTTGTGCAACACATCGGCCGGTGCCGGCGTGGGCGCAGTCAGCGACGCATGGGCCCAGTTGCGCGTGGCGCGCAGGCGTTCGCGCAATTGCTTGAGCACCGCCCGATAAGGTTCGGCGCTGTCGCCGGCCTTGGCCTTGAGCGCGTCGCTGGCCTGCTGCATCGACAGCTCGGCGGCCAGGTGATCGACATCGCGCAGGTACAGGTCGGCAGCCATCCAGCGCGCCAGCAACAGCACTTCGCGGGTCACTGCGGCCGTGACATTCGGGTTGCCGTCGCGATCGCCACCCATCCACGAGGCAAAGCGAATCGGCGCCGCCTCCAGTGGCAAGCGCAGGCCCGTCGCTTCATACAGCGCCTTGTCGGCCTTGCGCATATGGTTGGGGATCGCCTGCCACAGCGAATGCTCGATCACCGCAAAACCCCATTTCGCTTCGTCGACCGGGGTCGGCCGGGTGCGGCGGATTTCTTCGGTGTGCCAGGCTTCGGCAATCAGCCGTTGCAGGGTGTTCTGGATCTGTTCGCGTTCGGCGCTGGTCAGATCGCGATGATCCTGCGCGGCCAGCTGCGCAGCGATCGCGTCGTACTTCTGAATCAACGTGCGCCGCGCCACCTCGGTCGGGTGGGCGGTCAGCACCAGTTCGATTTCCAGGCGCGCCAGTTGTCGCGCCAGCGATTCGGCGCTGTGACCTTCATTGCGCAGGCGGGCGAGCAGTTCCGGCAGCACGCGGGACTCGAACGGCGCGGGCTGCGACTCTTCGCGGCGATGAATCAGCTGATACTGCTCGGCGATGTTCGCCAGGTTGAGAAACTGGTTGAACGCCCGCGCCACCGGCAGCAGTTCGTCTTCGCTCAACTGATTGAGGCTGGCGCTGAGTTCGGCGTCCATCGAGCCACGGCGGTCGGCCTTGGCGCCCTTGCGGATCTGCTCGATCTTGTCGAGAAATTCCTCGCCGTACTGGTCACGGATGGTATTGCCCAACAGCTCACCGAGCAGGTGAACGTCCTCGCGCAAGCGTGCATCAATATCGGTCATCAGCAGTTCTCCAGCGTTAATCGGGACGGCGCAGAAACGAATGCTTTGCCCAGAGAGTGCCGCTCTACGGCGCTTCTTACAAGCAGACGACGAAGGGACTTTAAACCTTGTGGCTTGAAGCTAGTCTCAACAGTAAGCCGTACAACGGCTTGCCGCCGGCCCCGCCGGACACTCACCCAGGCCTGCCACGAGCAGGCGCGAAATGAGGTCATCATGAAAATTCGTGAACTCGCCCAGCATTGGGAAGAAAACGCCAAGGGTCGCCTGACCGACACCGGCTACACGATTCATCTGGACGTCGAGGCCGCTGCGCGGCTGGCGGCGATCGCCGAGATGTACCCCAAACGCCACCCGGAAGAACTGCTCGGCGAACTGATCGGCGCCGCGCTCGAAGAGTTCGAGGCGAGCCTGCCGTATGTGAAAGGCTCGACGGTGGTGGCGACTGATGAGGAAGGTGATCCGCTGTATGAAGATGTCGGGCCGACACCGCGGTTTCTGGCGCTTTCTCGCCGGCATCTGCAGGATTTATCCGCCGCTGCCGGCAAGCAAAAACACTGACACAACAAAGATCAAACTGTAGGAGTGAGCCTGCTCGCGATAGCGGTGTATCTGTGGCTTTTGATGCTGACTGACACACTGCTATCGCGAGCAGGCTCACTCCTACAGGGTCGTGTTTCCTTTTGAAAAGTTTTCTGACTTTCCCCCGCGCGTACCTCTCCCCGCCTCCAAAGTTCCCGGTTTAGAGCCTTGTCCGTTTGGTCAAAAAAAAATTTGGCGATAGGCCATCTTTTCTGAACTTTTGAAAAACGCCTCCGGTCGGAAGCTGTAACCACGCCTGGAACGAGCGTTTCAAAAACGCGCTTTTACACGACGCTTGCGGCTCCTCGACCAGGATGGATTTTCGGTTTTATCAGGAGTTAAACAATGGAGTTGAAGACCATGAAGACCCAAACCTCGTTCTCCCACCTGCGCGGTCTGAAACTGGCTGCTCTGGCTATCGGTACCAGCTTCGTTCTGGCCGGTTGCGCCGGTAACCCGCCGACCGAGCAGTACGCCGTGACTCAATCGGCCGTCAACAGCGCCGTCAGCGCCGGTGGTACCGAGTTCGCTGCAGTGGAAATGAAGCAGGCTCAGGACAAGCTCAAGCAAGCCGAAATTGCCATGCACGACAAGAAGTATGAACAGGCTCGCACCCTCGCCGAACAAGCTGAATGGGACGCTCGCGTAGCAGAACGCAAGGCTCAGGCTGCCAAGGCCGAACAGGCTGTGAAGGATTCCCAGAAAGGTGTTCAGGAACTGCGTCAGGAAAGTCAGCGCACCGTGCAGTAAGCGCGCATCCCGAATCGCAAAGCTGAAACTTTTATCGATAGAAAGGACGACAAATTATGCGTAAGCAACTGATGATCCCCCCTCTTCTGGCCGCAAGCGTTGCCCTGGCTGCCTGCTCCACTCCGCCTAACCCGAACCTGGAACAGGCGCGCACCAACTACGCCGGCCTGCAGGCCAACCCACAGGCAAGCAAAGTCGCTGCCCTGGAAACCAAGGACGCCAGCGATTACCTGGACAAGGCCGACAAGGCTTATCTGGACAAGCAAGACGCAGCCAAGGTTGACCAACTGGCCTACCTGACCAACCAGCGCGTGGAAGTGGCCAAGCAGACCATCGCCCTGCGCACCGCTGAAAACAACCTGAAAAACGCTGCCGCGCAACGTGCTCAGGCGCGTCTGGACGCTCGTGATCAGCAGATCAAACAACTGCAGCAGAGCCTGAACGCCAAGCAGACCGATCGCGGTACCTTGGTGACTTTCGGTGACGTGCTGTTCGCCACCAACAAGGCTGACCTGAAATCCAGCGGTCTGGTGAACATCAACAAACTGGCGCAATTCCTTCAGGAAAACCCTGATCGCAAAGTGATCGTCGAGGGTTACACCGACAGCACCGGCGCGGCTTCGTACAACCAGTCGCTGTCCGAGCGTCGCGCGACCTCGGTACAAGTCGCTCTGATCAAGATGGGCGTAGATCCTTCGCGCATCGTGGTTCAGGGTTATGGCAAGGAATACCCGGTTGCTGATAACAGCAGCGTCTCGGGTCGTGCGATGAACCGTCGTGTGGAAGTGACCATTTCCAACGACAACCAGCCAGTGATGCCACGTTCGGCGGTCAGCTCGAACTAAGCAACACGCGCTAACGCAAAAGCCCCGTCTGAGTGATCAGGCGGGGCTTTTTTGGTGGGAGCTGAAATTGCGGCCCCTCACCCCAGCCCTCTCCCGAGGGAGAGGGAGCCAAATGGGGGATTCTCAAGAAATACATCGACCTGAAAGTGCTTGGCCGAATCAATAATCGACACAATCTTTCAGGTCGGCGTAACTCGAAGGCCCCCTCGGTCAATCCCCTCTCCCACTGGGAGAGGGTTAGGGTGAGGGCTGAACCTGCAGAATCACTCCTCCAGCTTCTGCGGAGTCTCTTCACCCATGCAGCGCACGGCTTTTTTCTGCGCATTGATCAGCACCCCGGTCAGGCCTTTCTGCTCGGTGTCGAACAGCACCAGCACGCCATCGATGCACTGCGCCACTTGCGGCGCCGGGTCGAGCGAGACTTTGTAGTCTTCGCCCGGCACGGTCTTGAGCATGGTGAATTCGTTGAGCAGCAGCGCATCCTCGGGTTTGGCGAAGTGCAGGTAACCGTAGTACCACAGCGCCCCGACGGTGCCGAGGATGCTGCAGATACCGGTGATGATCAGCGGGATGGCGTTACGTTCTTCAGTCATTGCGGACTCTCATCTTCAGAATTCGGGGCTTGCGGGTAGTTCGGGATCTCGCCGAGGCGGCGCAGGCCGTTGAAATGTTCGGGATCTTCCAGATAGCGCAGCATCACCTGGCGCCAGACAGGGTCGCCGAAGGTCTGCACGTGGCCGCCGCGGGTCAGTTGCAGCACGCGCGGTGGCGGCGCAGCCTGATACAGGCGGATGGCGTTGGCCATTGGCACCAGCGGGTCATCGATGCTGTGAAAGATCAGTTTCGGCACGCCCGTGAGCTGCGGCATCGAGTTGATCGCGCTGTCGCCGTCCGGCACCAGCCACGACAGCGGCACCTGCAACGGCCAGGTCAGCCATGAGGTGCTGAGGGCGTACTGGCCGACGCTGCGGTAACTGGCGGGCACACCGTCGAGCACGAAGGCCTTGAGTTGCTTCTGCCGCTCCGGGTGCTGCACCAGCCAATGCACGGCCATCGAGCCGCCGAGGCTCTGGCCGAGGAGGATCAGCGGTTTGCCTTTGACTTCTGGCGCCTTGTCGAGCCAGGCGAACGCGGCGTCGATGTCCTGATAGATCGCCGGCAGGCTCGGCTTGCCCTCGGACAAGCCATACCCGCGATAGTCCACCAGCAGCACCTGATAGCCGTTTTTCGGCAACCACCAACTGCCGCCGAGGTGCATCGGCAGGTTGCCGCCGTTGCCGTGCAGGTGCAGGACTGTGCCTTTGACTTCGACGCCAGATTTGGCCGGTAGCCACCAGGCGTTCAGCTTCAAGCCATCCGTCGTGACCAATGTGACGGTGCGGTATTCGAGCTTGGCTTTTTCCGGGGTGAAGATCTGGCCCGGTTCGGGGTAGAACAACAACGAACTGCAACCACTGAGGGTCAGGAGCAGGCAAAGGATGCCGAGGATTCTCATCCGGTGAAACCTCGCAGAATTCGAATTGGAATACAGTCAAAAACTGTAGGAGTGAGCCTGCTCGCGATAGCGGTGTGCCAGTCGATATTTATGTTGATTGACACACTGCTATCGCGAGCAGGCTCACTCCTACAAGGGGTTTGTGTGTGGTTCAGAGGATATTGGAGTAATCCGCCTCGATCCGGTCCAGGCTCAAGTGATTAAGGAAGTTGGAGAAGCACATCCACGCCGACAGCGCGTTCATGTCACGGAACTGTTCCGGCAAATATTTCGGCGGCACCACCAGACCTTCATCGACCAACTGACGCAGGGTACGCATGTCTTCCAGGGTGGTCTTGCCGCAGAACAGCAGCGGCACTTGCTCAAGCTTGCCCTTACGCACGGCCAACTGAATGTAGTTGTAAACCATGATAAAGCCCTTGAGATAGGACAAGTCTTTGGTGAATGGCAGACCGGTCGGGGTCGAACCACGGAACACCCGGCTGGCGTTGCCGTAGCTTTCGGCCATTTCAAAGCCCTGCTCGCGGAAGAACTCGAACACCTGCAAAAAGTCCGCGCCCTCCTCGACCATGTGAATCGCGCGGGTGCGGTTGGTCAGTTTGCGCAGACGGCTTGGGTAGGAGGCGAAGGTGATGATTTCCATCAGGATCGCCAGGCCTTCCTGGGTCACCGTCGACGACGGTGGGCCTTTGGACAGGAAGGTGCAGATCGGCTGGTTCAAGCCATTGAGCGTGGTGCCGACGTGCACCAGACCTTCGTGGACCTCCAGTGCACGCACGTCGCGGTTGTTGAACAGCGCGTCGGTGCGGATCTTGATGTAGTCGGCGCCTGCCGCCGCGTCGGCGACGATGCCGTCGGACTCGAACACGCGGATGGTTTCCTCGGCCTCGCCAAATACCTTGTTCAACCGGGTTTGCAGCAGGTGCACGGCATCCTTGGCGGTGAGGATCTTCGGTTCGTCCTTCAGGTCGCCACGGCCATCAATGTTGTTCAGGTAGTCGGACATCATCAGGCCGAGGTCGGCCAGGGTCGGGTCGCCGGCGTGGAACGCATCGGAGGCGGCGCCGTAGAGTTCCTGGGAGATCAGGCCGAAATCCTCGGTGCCGCGCGCTTCGAGCATGCGCACCACCATGCGGTATTCCTTGCACATGCGCCGCATGATCTGCCCGACCGGGTTGAACTGGCCGAGCTGGCGGGTGATGTCGCGCTCGATGTTCTGGAATTCCAGTTTGACCTTGCTCGAATCGAAGGACAGCGGCCGATTGAGGTAGTAGTCGCGATCCACCGCCGGCATTTCCTTGCCCTTGGCCTTGAGAAAGCCCTTGCGGATGTTCTCGTCCCACTTCACCGCATCGAGCACGCGGATCGGCGTCTGCGCCAGCACAATGCGATCGGACAGCGTGCGTATCGTCTGCTGGTAATCGTCCACCCGAAACTCCTGTAGAAAACTGAATTATTTGGCGCGGGCCTGGCGCTGATAGCGCGCGGCCTCGACGAATACATCGGAATTGGCCGGATCGTCGAGGTAAGCAAAGACCTTGTCGAGGCTACTGTCGACTTGCACGCCGTCGCCATCGTCCTCGGTCTGGAAAGCCTTGCCGTCGAGGGCTTGCTGCTTGATCGCCTGATTGATCTGTTCGAGGTCGAGGTTGTACACCACCAGCTCGTGTTTGTCGGTGAGTTCGAAACCGGCGATGGTGTATTGGCCACCGTAACGCGCCGGGACTTTCGCCGACAGGTACCAGCGACTGCCATGGCGCGACACGGTGAACGGGTACGCCTCGCGCTCGTGAGGCCGGGCCTTGAACCAGGTGATGGCCTGATAGCGATCGTTGCCGACGCGGGTCAGCTCAAGGTTCATCGGCTCGCCCCAGGCATTGGTGCTCGACCACGTGCCCAGCAGGCCCTTGGGCGCCGGGTCACTGGCAGGCAGCGGATCCTTGAAGGTCACCAGACAGCCGCTGAGCAGCAGGAACGACAAGGCGATCAGCACGCCACGCCAGGCTTTCATTCAATACTCCCTATGAACATATCCCGCCCTGATGATCCGGCTCAGTCCCCTTGTGGGAGCGGGCTTGCTCGCGAAGGCGGTGGGTCAGTCAACTGAAGCGTTGAATGTGATACCGCCTTCGCGAGCAAGCCCGCTCCCACAGGGGATTTCCATCAGCTGTCAGACCGAGGCCAGGACCAGATGCATGTACCGCGTCAGAATCCCGAGCATGTCCTGTTCGGCCAAAGGCTCGGCTTCGTTGAGCAGGCCCTGATATTCCATCCGTCCGATAATCGCCGTCAACACCTTGGCATCCTGCTGCGGTTCACGCGAGCCCAGCACCTGGAACAACTGGCAGGTGCCTTGCAGCAGAATTTGCTGATGGGAGCGCACCAGATCCGCCAGCCGCGGGTTGAGCAGCGCTTCCTGGCGGAACGCCTGCTCGGCCATCAGGTGCTCGCGGCGGTTGACCAGTTGCCGGTGCACGTAGTCAGCCATCAGCCGCGCGATGTCATCCGCCAGTTTCGAGCGCGACTCGGGGCTGCCGTCGCCACTGACGACCATCTCGCGCAGCAGGCCTTCGTTGTTGATCCACAGCTTGGCCATGTAGGCCGCGCTGCGTTCAACGTACTGGGCGAAGGTATCGGTGAGCAGGTCATCGATATCCTTGAAGTAATAAGTAGTGGCCGACAGTGGCACACCGGCCTCGGCCGCCACCGCACGGTGGCGCACGGCGCGCACGCCGTCACGCACGACAATGCGCATCGCCGCGTCGAGAATGTCCTGTCGACGCTGCTCACTGCCCTGTCGGCTGGCCTTGCGGCCTTGGTACTGAACACTTTCAGCGACCGCAGTGGCGATACCCGCTGCACCTTCTTGAGCGATTGCAACCATCACGACTGGACTTCCTCTGCTATTGCAAAATTAACCAATTGATACATTTGTACCAGACAGGCAATAAAAAGCCGCCTGTTTTAGGCGGCTTTTTAACTGAAACGTTTACGCTTGCGGTCGCATGTGCGGGAACAGGATCACATCGCGGATCGATGGCGAGTTGGTCAGCAACATCACCAGACGGTCGATGCCGATACCTTCACCGGCCGTTGGCGGCATGCCGTACTCCAGCGCGCGCACGAAATCGGCGTCGTAGTGCATGGCTTCGTCGTCGCCGGCGTCCTTGTCGGCCACCTGCGCCATGAAGCGCTCGGCCTGGTCTTCCGCGTCGTTCAACTCGGAGTAGGCGTTGGCGATTTCACGGCCGCCGATGAACAGCTCGAAACGGTCGGTGACGTTCGGGTTCTCGTCATTACGACGGGCCAGCGGCGACACTTCGAACGGGTACTGAGTGATGAAGTGCGGCTGCTCCAGCTTGTGCTCGACCAGCTCTTCGAAAATCATCACCTGCAGCTTGCCCAGACCTTCGAAGCCCAGCACCTTGGCGCCGGCCTTCTTGGCGATGGCGCGCGCCTTGTCGATGTCGTTCAGGTCATCGGCGGTCAGCTCAGGGTTGTACTTGAGGATCGAGTCGAACACCGACAGACGGGCAAACGGCTCGCCGAAGTGGAACACCTTGTCGCCGTACGGCACGTCGGTGCTGCCCAGCACCAGCTGTGCCAGTTCACGGAACAGTTCTTCGGTCAGGTCCATGTTGTCTTCGTAGTCGGCGTAAGCCTGGTAGAACTCCAGCATGGTGAATTCAGGGTTGTGACGCGTCGAAACGCCTTCGTTACGGAAGTTGCGGTTGATCTCGAACACTTTCTCGAAACCGCCAACCACCAGACGCTTCAGATACAGCTCAGGCGCGATACGCAGGAACATTTCCATGTCCAGCGCATTGTGGTGGGTTTCGAACGGCTTGGCTGCGGCGCCGCCTGGAATGGTCTGCAGCATCGGCGTCTCGACTTCGAGGAAGTCGCGCTTCATCAGGAAGCTGCGGATGTGCGCGATCACTTGCGAACGCACGCGGAAGGTCTGGCGCACGTCTTCGTTGACGATCAGGTCGACGTAACGCTGACGGTAGCGCTGTTCGGTGTCGGTCAGGCCGTGATGCTTGTCCGGCAGCGGGCGCAGCGACTTGGTCAGCAGGCGCACGTTGGTCATTTCGACGTACAGGTCGCCCTTGCCGGAACGCGCCAGGGTGCCTTCGGCGGCAATGATGTCGCCCATGTCCCAGGTCTTGACGGCGGCCAGGGTGTCTTCGGACAGGGTTTTACGGTTGACGTAGACCTGGATGCGACCGGTCATGTCCTGGATCACCATGAACGAGCCACGGTTGAGCATGATGCGACCGGCAACCTTGACCGGGATTGCAGCCTCGGCCAGCTCTTCCTTGGTCTTGTCCGCGTATTTCTTCTGCAGATCTTCGCAGTAGTTTTCGCGGCGGAAGTCGTTCGGGAAGGCGTTGCCCTTGGCGCGCTCGGCAGCCAGCTTTTCCTTGCGCAGGGCGATCAGGGAGTTTTCTTCCTGTTGCAGGGCTTGCGGGTCGAGTTGTTGGTCGCTCATGTCTTCAGATATTCCATCAGGTTCGTTGCCCCCGGACCTGGCGGCCCGGGAATCGCCAGCAGGGCTGGCTCCTACAGGGATCGCGTTGCATCAGCGACCCTGCGTGCGTCTTTTACAGCCCCGACTTCAGGCTGGCTTCCAGGTATTCGTCGATGTCGCCGTCGAGCACCTTGTCGCAGTCGCTGCGTTCAATGTTGGTGCGCAAGTCCTTGATCCGCGACGCGTCGAGCACGTACGAACGGATCTGATGACCCCAGCCGATGTCCGACTTGGTGTCTTCCAGCGCCTGGGAAGCGGCGTTGCGCTTCTGCATTTCCTGCTCGTACAACTTGGCCCGCAGCATTTTCATGGCGGTGTCCTTGTTGGCGTGCTGGGAACGCTCGTTCTGGCAGCTGACCACGGTGTTGGTCGGTACGTGAGTAATACGTACGGCCGAGTCGGTGGTGTTTACGTGCTGACCACCGGCACCGGAGGAACGATAGGTGTCGATCCGCAGGTCTGCCGGGTTGATTTCGATTTCGACCTTGTCGTCGATCTCTGGCGAGACGAAAACCGCAGAGAACGAGGTGTGGCGACGGTTGCCGGAGTCGAACGGGCTCTTGCGCACCAAGCGATGCACGCCGATCTCGGTACGCAGCCAGCCAAAGGCGTATTCGCCCTTGATGTGCACGGTCGCGCCTTTGATACCGGCGACTTCACCGGCCGACAATTCCATGATGGTCGCGTCGAAACCGCGTTTGTCCGCCCAGCGCAGGTACATGCGCAGCAGGATGTTGGCCCAGTCCTGGGCCTCGGTGCCGCCGGAGCCGGCCTGGATGTCCAGGTAGGCGTTGTTCGGGTCCATCTCGTGGCTGAACATGCGGCGGAATTCAAGCTTGGCGAGGTTTTCCTCGAGACGGGCCAGCTCGGCGACGACATCGCCCACTGCGCCTTCGTCGTTTTCTTCGACGGCCATATCCAGCAGGTCGCGGCAATCGGCCAGACCGGCGTTCAGCTCGTCGAGGGTGTCGACGATCTGCGCCAGCGCCGAGCGCTCGCGGCCCAGTTCCTGGGCATATTCAGGTTTGTTCCAGACACTCGGATCTTCAAGCTCGCGATTGACCTCGGTCAGACGCTCATGCTTTTGATCGTAGTCAAAGATACCCCCGAATAGTTTCGGAGCGCTCGGACAGGTCCTTGATGGTGTTCAGGATCGGGTTGATTTCCATGACGGGCAGCACTCGTTGGCGAACTTTTGAAAGCCGGCGAGTATAACGTAATCAGGCTGTCACGGCAGCCCGTCTGGCGGCTGTTGAGGCGATTCACTTGACATGGCCTGACGCAGATCCCTTGTGGGAGCGGGCTTGCTCGCGAAGGCGGTGTGTCATTAAGCATCGATGTCGACTGATACTCCGCATTCGCGAGCAAGCCCGCTCCCACAGGGGGATTGCGAACCTATTCGATACCCACCTGATTACGCCCGTTGTTCTTCGCCAGGTACAACCCGCGATCCGCCGCCGAAATCAGCAGCCGGCAATCGCTGCCCGCCTGCGGCACCATGGTCGCCAGACCGATGCTGATGGTCAGGCTCGCCCCGTCGCCCGGGGTGTTGTGCGGAATCTTCAGCGCCGCCACGGTCTGGCGCAGTTTCTCTGCCACCAGTCGTGCGCCGCCCGGCGAGGTGTTCGGCAGCACCAGGGCGAACTCTTCACCGCCGTAGCGGGCCGGCAGGTCCGACGGTCGGGCGCTGGCGTCGCGGATCGCCGTGGCGACCTTGCGCAGCGCCTCATCGCCTTCAACGTGGCCGAAGCTGTCGTTGTAGGACTTGAAGTAATCGACGTCGATCATCAGCAACGACAACTGGCTCTGGTCGCGCAGCGAGCGGCGCCATTCCAGCTCCAGGTACTCGTCGAAGTGCCGGCGGTTCGACAGCCCGGTCAGCCCATCGGAATTCATCAGCCGTTGCAGCACCAGGTTGGTGTCGAGCAACTGCTGCTGGCTGACGCGCAACGCACGGTACGCCGCATCGCGCTGCAGCAGGGTCATGTAGGAGCGCGAGTGATAGCGGATGCGCGCCACCAGTTCGATGGTGTCCGGCAGTTTCACCAGATAGTCGTTGGCCCCGGCGGAAAACGCCGCGCTCTTGATCAGCGGGTCTTCCTTGGTCGACAGCACGATGATCGGGATGTCCTTGGTCGCCGGATGATTGCGGTATTCGCGCACCAGGCTCAGGCCGTCGAGGCCGGGCATCACCAGGTCCTGCAGAATCACCGTCGGCTTGATCCGTACCGCCTGGGCGATGGCCTGGTGCGGATCGGAGCAGAAGTGGAAGTCGATGTTCTCTTCATTCGACAGCCCACGGCGCACGGCTTCGCCGATCATCGCCTGATCGTCCACCAACAACACCATGGCGGCGTTTTCGTCGGTTTTAATGTCGTCGATCTGTAAATCATTCATGGGCGGTCACCTGAGTACTGCGGGGGCCAGGATTGCGGAATAGCCTGTTCATTTGGGGAAAACCTCCAGCAATCGTGGCGCTATCTTTTCCAGTGGACGGATTTCGACGGCCGCATCGATCGCCGCTGCTGCCTTGGGCATGCCGTACACCGCACTGCTTTGCTGGTCCTGCGCGATGGTCAGATAACCCTGCTGGCGCATGAGCTTAAGCCCTTGCGCCCCGTCGCGTCCCATCCCGGTCAATAAAACCCCGACGGCATCGCCGTTCCAATAGCTGGCGACACTTTCGAAAAACACGTCGATCGAAGGCCGGTAGATCTCGTTGACCGGCTCGGCGGTGTAGGCCAGCGTGCCGTTTTTCAATAAGCGAATATGGTGGTTGGTGCCGGCCAGCAGCACCGCGCCGGCCTGCGGTGGCTCGCCCTCGCGGGCCAGGCGTACATCGAGGCCACTGGCGCTGGCCAGCCATTCGGCCATGCCCGCGGCAAACACCTGATCCACGTGCTGCACCAGCACGATGGCGGCCGAGAAATGGCGTGGCAGGCCCTTGAGCAGGACTTCCAGCGCGGCCGGTCCGCCGGCAGACGAGCCGATCGCCACCAGCCGCTTGCACGACCCCGAACTGCGGTGAGGCGTCGGCACCGGACGCGAGCGCGGGGTTTTCTCGCCGATCAGCCAGCCGATGTTGAGGATCTTGCGCAGCAACGGCGCCGCCGCTTCCTGCGCGTTCCCCGCACCAATGGCCGGGGTATCGACCACATCCAGCGCGCCGTGGCCCATGGCTTCAAAAACCCGGTGCACGTTTTGCTGACGGTCGACCGTGACGATAACGATCGCGCACGGGGTTTCGGCCATGATCCGTCGCGTGGCCTCTACGCCATCCATGACCGGCATGATCAGGTCCATCAGGATCAGATCCGGGGTGTTTTCGGCGCACAACCGCACCGCCTCGGCGCCGTTGTTGGCGACCCAGACCACCTGATGCGCCGGCTCGAAGGCCAGCGCGCGGCGCAAAGCCTCCACCGCCAGGGGCATGTCGTTGACGATTGCGATTTTCATGCCCGCGCTCCTCCAATGAGCTCAACCACTGCATCAAGCAGGGCGTCGTCATGAAAACTGGCCTTGGCTAAATAATAGTCGGCGCCAGCGTCCAGTCCACGACGCCGGTCCTCTTCACGATCCTTGTACGAGACCACCATCACCGGCAGCGATTGCAGGCGGTTGTCGCGGCGCAACAGGGTGACCAGTTCGATGCCATCCATGCGCGGCATGTCGATGTCGGTGATCAGCAAATCGAAGTCCTCCGAACGCAGCGCGTTCCAGCCGTCCATGCCGTCTACCGCGACCGCCACGTCGTAGCCGCGATTGAGCAGCAACTTGCGTTGCAACTCGCGCACGGTCAGCGAGTCGTCGACCACCAGAATCCGTTTGCGCGCCACTTCGGCGGCCTGATTGCCATGGCGAGCAATACGCTCCAGACGCCCGGTGTTGAGCAGTTTGTCCACCGAGCGCAGCATGTCTTCGACATCGACGATCAGCACCACCGAACCGTCGTCGAGCAGCGCCCCGGCGGAAATATCCTGAACCTTGCCCAGCCGCTCATCCAGCGGCAGCACCACCAGCGTGCGCTCGCCGATAAACCGCTCGACCGCCACCCCGTAGATCGCGTCACGCTCGCGGATCACCACGACCTTGAGGGTTTCGCCGCTGCTCTGACTGGCCGGACGATTCAGCAACTGGCTGGCCGCGACCAGCCCGATATGCCGACCTTCGTGCCAGAAATGCTGACGGCCCTCGATCTGCACGATGTCCTGTGGCTCCAGATCGCACATGCGTTCGATATGCGCCAGCGGAAACGCATAAGCCTCCTCGCCGACTTCGACCACCAGACTGCGCACCACCGACAGGGTCAGCGGCACTTCCAGATGAAAGCGGCTGCCCTCGCCCGCCGTCTGCTCCAGCACCACCGCGCCGCGCAGTTGCCGCACCATGTGCTGCACCGCGTCGAGGCCGACGCCACGCCCGGACACTTCGGTCACAGTGTCGCGCAGGCTGAAACCCGGCAAGAACAGGAAGGTCAGCAGTTCTTCTTCGCTCAACTGCGCGGCAGTTTCTGCCGGTGACAATTGGCGTTCAACGATGCTGCGACGGACCTTTTCCAGATCGACGCCATTGCCATCATCGCTCAATTCCAGCACCAGCAAACCAGCCTGATGCGAAGCACGCAGGCGGATCAGGCCCTCTTCGGACTTACCCTTGAGCAAGCGTTGTTCCGGGGTTTCGATGCCGTGATCGACGGCGTTACGCAGCAGATGAGTCAGCGGCGCTTCGAGCTTTTCCAGCACGTCGCGATCAACCTGAGTCTTCTCGCCCTCGATCTCCAGCCTTACCTGTTTGCCGAGGCTGCGCCCCAGGTCTCGAACCATGCGCACCTGACCGGTGAGCACGTCGGCGAACGGGCGCATGCGGCAGGCCAGCGCAGTGTCGTAGAGCACCTGGGCGCGCTGGCTGGCTTGCCAGGCGAACTCGTCGAGCTCGGCGTTCTTTTCCGCGAGTAATTGCTGAGACTCGGCCAGCAAGCGCCGCGCATCTTCAAGGGCTTCCTGGGCCTCAAGGCTCAGCGCATGTTCCTTGAGATGCACGTTGAGGCTTTCCAGTGCCCGCAGGCCATTATTCTGCATGCGTTTGAGACGCTGCATGGTCGCCAGATGCGGCTTGAGGCGCTGGGTTTCGACCAGCGATTTACTCGACAGGTCGAGCAGGCTGTTCAGGCGTTCGGCGGTGACCCGCAGCACGCGCTCGCCGCCCTCGGTGGTGCGCTTGTTCTTGCGCGGTGCCGGGTCGGAGGTTTCCAGCGGTGTCTCGATCACTGGCGCCGGGGTTTCAATCGGTGCAGGCGCAGGCGGCGGCGCCTGCATCTGCAACTCGGCCATCGGCGGTGGCGCCACTGTGGGCGCTGCCGAAGGGTCGAGCAGGAGTCCCATCAACGCCACATACGCTTCGATGTCCGGCGCTTGCGGAGCATTGGCCGGCGTGGCGATGCAAATCAACAGATCGGTGCCCTGCAACAACGCATCGATGTGCTCGGGACGCAGCAACAGCCGCCCTTCCTGCGCACTGACCAGGCAATCTTCCATCACATGGGCGACGCTGACACCGCTGTCGATGCCGACGATACGCGCCGCGCCCTTGAGCGAGTGCGCCGCACGCATGCACGATTCCAGATAGTCGGCTTGAGTCGGGTTGCGCTCCAGCGCCAGCAGCCCGCTGCTGAGCACCTGGGTCTGGGCTTCGGCTTCCAGGCTGAACAGCTCCAGCAGCGAGGCGTCGCGCATTTGCTCGGGGGTCATGTGAGGCTCCGGGTCACGGCGGACAGCAGCTGGTCTTCATCCAGCCAGCGCAGGCTGCGCCCCCGGAATTGCAGGACACCACGGGTGTATTTGGCGCTGGCCGTGCTGTTGTGCTCAGCGCCGGCACGCGACGCGGCGTCGAGAATTTTTTCATCGATGGCGTGGATGCCGTCGACCTCGTCCACCGGCACCACCACCGGTCCGCCGTGGGCGGCGATGATCAGCATGCGCGGCATGATCCGCGCGCCGGTGGCTGGTGCGGCGTTGCCATCAAGGTCGAGCAACTCGACCAGCGACAGGCACGCGACCAGCGCGCCGCGCACGTTCGCCACGCCGAGCAAGGCCCGCGAACGCTGGTGCGGCAACGAGTGAATCGCCTGCAGCGGCGCTACCTCCACCAGGCTGCGGGTGGCCAGTCCCAGCCATTCTTCGCCGAGGCGAAACATCAGCAACGAACGGGTTTTGACGTCGGTTTCAACCGCGATGGCAACCGGGTCGCGCTCGTCCTGCTGCAACGCATAGCGGTCAAGCAGGCGCGTGGCGGCGGCGGAATACACCGCGCAGTTACGGCAATGAATATGCTCGGCCAGCAACGGGCACGACTTGTCGCCATGAATACCGATACGGTTCCAGCAATCATCGATGGCCCGGGCGTCTTCGTGGGTGACGTTCAAGGTGTCGGACGGGATCATCGTTTACGCTCACTGTCGGCGGTGCGGACGCTGCGGGCGGCGCGTTCCTGCAATCGTCTGGCACCGGCGCTGTCACCCTGGGCCTGCAGCAACGCGGCCAGATGCATCAACGCTTCGGGGTGTTGCGGTTCAAGGTACAAAGCCTTGCGGTAATGACTCTGGGCTTCGAGCGCGGCACCGGCAACATCGCTGAGCAGACCGAGCCAGTAAAACACCTGCGCCACCGGTTCGTGACTGCGCAGATACTGCTCGCATGCCGCGCGGGCCTCGGCGCTTTTGCCTTCGTTGGCCAGCGCGGCGATGTTGGCGAGCAAGGTCGCCGCGTCCGGGTTGGCGCTTTTGCTGTTGACAGGCAACGGTGCAACGCTGGCAAAGGGACGTGGGCGCACCGGCGGCGATACTGGCGGCGGACTGCGCAGCGGTTGGCGCACCGGCAAAGGAGTCGGGGTCGGCAATGCCACAGGTTCGGGCATGGGTTCAGCGTGTCGACTGAAGGCAAACGACTGCGGGATGCCGATCGAGCGCATGCCCAGGCGCCCGAGCAGACTGCCTTCGGCCGGGCCGATGAACAACACGCCATCAACGTGCGTCAGACGCTTGAGCACTTCGAAAACTTGCTTCTGGGTCGGCTGGTCGAAATAGATCAGCAGGTTGCGGCAGAACACAAAATCGAACGGCGGCTCACCCGCCAGCAGCGTCGGATCCAGCACATTGCCGGCCTGCAGGCGCACCTGCTCACGCACCGCTTCGCTGACCCGGTGCCCCTCCGGCTCGGCGGTGAAATGACGCTCGCGAAAATCCAGATCCTGCCCCCGAAACGAGTTCTTGCCGTACAACGCCCGTCGCGCCTTGTCCACCGACAGCGGGCTGACGTCCATGCCGTCGACCTTGAACTGATGCGGCTTGAGCCCGGCATCGAGCAAGGCCATGGCAATCGAATAGGGTTCCTCGCCGGTCGAGCACGGCAGGCTGAGGATGCGCAGCGCGCGCATGTTGTTCAATTCGTCCAGACGCTTGCGCGCCAGCTTGCCGAGGGTGGCGAAGGATTCCGGATAACGGAAAAACCAGGTTTCGGGGACGATCACCGCTTCGATCAACGCCTGCTGTTCGTCCCGCGAACCTTGCAGCAGTTGCCAGTATTCATCGCTGTGCGCCGCTTGCGAGAGCGTGGTGCGTTGGC
The DNA here is from genome assembly GCF_004526365.1 of Pseudomonas sp. S150. NCBI lineage: Bacteria > Pseudomonadati > Pseudomonadota > Gammaproteobacteria > Pseudomonadales > Pseudomonadaceae > Pseudomonas > Pseudomonas sp. S150. Next base: position 1,762,272 of record NZ_CP038207.1, on the reverse strand, counting down.
GCACCGCGCGCTCGATGATCGCCGGCCCCACCGAGGTGACATCCAGGCCGATGCGTTCCTTGAGGAAATCGAAAAAACGCTGGTCGCTGCTCATGACTGCGCCCCAAGCGGCGCCGGAAACAGCAGGCTGCGCACCGCGTCATCCAGCAAGTCGTTGACCCGCACCCACTGCACCAGCCCCTGGGCATCTTCGCGCACCGGGCCGAGGTACGGCGCCTGACGATTGTCCAGGCCATACGACTGAAAATCCTCGGGGTTGCAGCGCAGGGTGTCGGTCGCCTGTTCAAGGATCAGCCCGAGCCAGCGCGACGGCTGCTGTTCATCCGGACGGTAATGCACCAGCACCAGCCGCGTACTGGTGCGCGCCTCGGCGGGATGGCCGAAAGTCAGCGCGCTGAGGTCGATGGCCGGTACCACCGCACCGCGGTAGGCGAATACCCCGGCGACCCAGTTCGGCGCTTGGGCAATCGGCTTCAACGGCAGGCGCGGCAACACTTCCGCCACCTCCGTGGCGCGCAAGGCGTAACGCTCGCTGCCGATGCGAAACAGCAGGAACAACGCCTGCTTCGCCACCGGCGCAGCGCTGCGTTTGGCGGTGACTTCGCTCATCAGACTTTGAATCGCGAAACGCCGCTGCGCAGCCCGACGGCCACCTGGCTCAGTTCGTCGATGGCGAAACTGGCCTGACGCAGCGACTCGACGGTCTGGCTGCTGGCGTCGCCCAACTGCACCAGCGCATGGTTGATCTGTTCGGCACCGGTGGCCTGGGCCTGCATGCCTTCGTTGACCATCAACACCCGTGGCGCCAGCGCCTGCACCTGATGGATGATCTGCGACAGTTGCTCGCCGACCTGCTGCACTTCGGCCATGCCCCGGCGCACTTCTTCGGAGAACTTGTCCATGCCCATCACGCCGGCAGACACCGCCGACTGGATCTCGCGGACCATCTGTTCGATGTCGTAAGTGGCGACGGCGGTCTGATCCGCCAGACGCCGTACTTCGGTGGCGACCACGGCAAAACCACGCCCGTACTCGCCGGCCTTCTCTGCCTCGATGGCAGCGTTGAGCGACAGCAGGTTGGTCTGATCGGCGACCTTGACGATGGTCACCACCACCTGATTGATGTTGCCGGCCTTCTCGTTGAGGATCGCCAGTTTGGCGTTGACCAGATCGGCCGCGCCCATCACCGAGTGCATGGTGTCTTCCATGCGCGCCAGGCCTTGCTGGCCGGAACCGGCGAGTACCGAGGCCTGATCGGCGGCGGTGGACACTTCGGTCATGGTGCGCACCAGATCCCGTGAGGTGGCGGCGATTTCACGTGAGGTCGCGCCGATTTCGGTGGTGGTGGCCGCGGTTTCGGTGGCGGTGGCCTGTTGCTGCTTGGAGGTGGCGGCAATTTCGGTCACCGAAGTGGTCACCTGCACCGAGGAGCGTTGGGCCTGGGACACCAGCGAAGTCAGCTCGGTCATCATGTCGTTGAAGCCGGTTTCCACCGCGCCGAACTCGTCCTTGCGATCCAGATTCAGCCGGCTGCTCAGGTCGCCGGTACGCATGATTTCGAGGATTTTCACGATGCGGTTCATCGGCGCCATGATCGCGCGCATCAGCAGCAGACCGCAGGCCCCGGCTGCGAGCACGGCCACCAGCAGCGAGACGAACATGCTGACCTTGGCCGCCGCCACGGCTTCGTCGATGTTGGCCATGGCCTGATCAGCGACCCGTTTGTTTTCGCCGATGATGTCGTTGAGTTTCATGCGGCCGGTGTACCAGGCCGGGGTCAGCTTCTCGGTGAACAGCTTGACCGCGTCGGCTTCCAGATTGCGCTTGTGCAAGTCGAGCACCTGATCCTGGATCTGCATGTAGTTGTCGTGATCCTTCTCGAACGCAGCGAACTCGACCCGGTCCTCGTCGGTGGTGACGGTGTTGCGGTAGTTGGCCATCTGCTCCTGCAGGCGCGTCTCGAACGCCTTGTAGTCCGCCGCGTCTTCGCTGCTGATGCCCTGCCCTTCCTTGAGGCCGAGCAGTTCCTGGGTCTGCAGATAACTGTCGACCCACGCGCCGCGGATCATCGAGCTGTAATAGACGCCGGGAACGGCGTCATCACGCACGCTGCTTTCACTGGCTTCGATCTTCAGCAAGCGTGAATACGAGACAACGACCATCAGCAACATGATGGCGATAATCACCGCAAAGCTCGCCAAAATGCGTTGGCGCAACGTCCAGTTCTTCACAGTGATTCCTCGTGCCTAAGTCGAAATGCGGGGAGTATAGCCGAGGGCGGTGTTTCATTTATAAGACGCTTTTTAACCCTCGGGCCGGCCCGACTTGGTTCGCGGGAAGGCTCTGGGGTGGGACTGTCCGACAATCCGGGGCTGGCGTGCCAGTGATGGAATGGCAAAAAGGGGCGCTGGATCGGTCATTTGCGCCCTCGACATCTCGCCAAATAATGGCAATGCGCCTTTATGCGCAACTTCTTGCGCACTTGATCGCGTTTTTTCGCTACTCGAATTGCTACAGAGCCCGTGTGCCGGAGCCTGTAGCCGAGTGCGCAACTTCTTGCACACCACTGCGCAAGAAGTTGCGCACTTTTCGCCTTTTTTTGGCATGAAACATCTTAAAACATGACCTTTAGAGCAGTTTAACCCCCGGATCACGGAGTCTTTGGCAAACCTGGCACGCTCCTTGATAACAGTCAGGCACCCACCGGGCGATTTCGCCTCCCGGGCACCCTAAATTTATCCGCAAGGAGAGCACCCCATGGCAACACCAGCGTACATGTCGGTTACCGGCGAAAAACAAGGCCTGATCACTGCCGGCGCCTTCACCGCCGACTCCGTTGGCAACACCTACCAGGAAGGCCACGAAGACCAGGTCATGGTTCAGGCTTTCAGCCACGACGTGATCATCCCGCGTGACCCACAATCCGGTCAGCCAACCGGTCAGCGCGTGCACAAGCCAGTGATCATCACCAAGGTCTACGACAAGGCTTCGCCTCTGCTGCAAGCTGCTCTGACCTCCGGCGAGCGCATGAGCGAAATCGTTATCCAGTGGTACCGTACTTCGGCTCAAGGTACTCAAGAGCACTACTACACCACCAAACTGGAAGACGCGATCATCGTCGCCATCAACAACAAAATGCACAACTGCCAGGATCCAGACAACTCGCACTTCACCCACCTGGAAGAAGTGCAGTTCACCTACCGCAAAATCACCTGGACCCACGAAGTATCCGGTACTTCGGGTTCCGATGACTGGCGTGCTCCAGTCGTTTAATTACGGCTGATCGTTACAAGCATCGACCAGCCCTGCTGGTCGATGTTGTTTACGCCCCTCCAGAATTTCGCGTGCGTTGAACCGCCTTGCGGTTGTCGACGAACGCCGCTGTACAGCACGAGGAACAAGGGATGTTCGCGCCGGCCAATGAAACCCACTTTGCCCTGACCATCGAAGGGCTCTCCGCCGATTTTCAGGTATTCACCCTGACCGGCCGGGAAGCCATCAGCCAGCCTTTTGTGTTCGAGGTGGAGCTGGTCAGTGAGCAGCCGTCGCTGGACCTCGAAACCCTGCTGCACAAACCGGCCTTTCTGCAGCTGTCGCCCGATGGCAGCGGCATCCACGGCCAGATCTACCGCGCCGCGCAAGGCGATTCCGGCAAGCGCCTGACCCGTTATTCGGTAACCCTGCGCCCGCAACTGTCGTACCTGGCGCATCGCGTCAACCAGCGGATCTTCCAGAACCTCACAGTGCCGAAAATCATCGGCATGGTTCTTGAAGAGCACGGCATTCAAAGCAACGCCTACGAATTCAAGACCGGTTCGATCTATCCCGAGCGCATCTACTGCGTGCAATACGATGAATCGGACCTGCATTTCATCCAGCGCCTGTGCGAGGAAGAAGGTATCCACTACCACTTCCAGCACAGCGCCACGGCGCACAAGCTGGTGTTCGGCGATGACCAGACGGTGTTCCCGAAACTCCAGCCTGTGGCCTATCAGCAAGACTCCGGCATGGTCGCCAGTAACCCGGTGATCAAGCGTTTCGACCTGCGCCTGGAAACCCGTACCAGCCGCACCACGCGCCGCGATTACGACTTCGAAAAACCGCGCCTGACCCTGGAAAGCGAAAACCGCGGCGACGCCCTTCCCGACCTCGAAGACTACGATTACCCGGGCCGGTTCATCGACCGCGAGCGCGGCAAACACCTGGCCAAACGCGCCCTCGAACGCCACCGCAGCGACTTCCAGCTCGCCGAAGGCAAGAGCGATCAGCCGCTGCTGGTCAGCGGCCACTTCCTCGCCCTGACCGAGCACCCGAAGGCCAAGTGGAACGACCTGTGGCTGCTCACCGAAGTCCTCCACGAAGGCAAGCAGCCGCAAGTGCTGGAAGAGTCGGTGACCAGCGACACCACCGCCCTCAAAGATGATTTCCATCAGGGCTATCGCAACCGCTTCCAGGCAACGCCGTGGGACGTACCCAACCGACCACCGTTGCGCCACCCGAAACCGCGCATCCTCGGCAGCCAGAGCGCCGTGGTCACCGGCCCCAAAGGTGAAGAGATTCACTGCGACCAGTACGGTCGGGTCAAAGTGCAATTCCACTGGGACCGCGAAGGCCAGGCCGACGACAAAACCAGTTGCTGGCTGCGCGTCTCCAGCGCCTGGGCCGGCGCCCAGTACGGCGGCATCGCCATCCCGCGCATCGGCATGGAAGTGCTGGTCACCTTCCTTGAGGGCGACCCCGATCAACCGCTGATCAGCGGCTGCCTGTACCACAAGGAAAACACCGTCCCGTATGAGCTGCCGGCAAACAAGACCCGTAGCACCTTCAAGACCCTGAGCTCGATGGGGGGCGGCGGTTACAACGAACTGCGCATCGAAGACAAGAAAGGTCAGGAGCAGATCTTCCTCCACGCCCAGCGCGACTGGGACGAGAACATCGAGCACGATCAGAAGATCCGCGTCGGCAACGAACGCCACGACACCGTCGAGCAGAACAGCTACACGGAATTCAAAGCCGAAGAACATCACACCGTCTACGAAGACCGCAAAGTCGAAGCCCGCGCCAACGACCACCTGACCGTGGGCGTGAACCAGCACATCAAGATCGGCACCGGCCAGTTCATCGACGCTGGCCAAGAGATTCATCTTGATAGTGGCACCAAAATCGTAATGGAAGCCGGTAGCGAACTGACCCTGATTGGCGGCGGCAGCTTCATCAAGATCGACGCCAGTGGCGTTACACTGAGCGGCCCGGTGATAGACATGAACTCCGGCGGCAGTCCAGTTAGCGGGACGGGAGCTGCAGCGGCACTGCCAGTGCCACCCAAGCCAGCAGATACCGCGCCGGTCGGACAACTCCTGGGCAACGCACCGCTAAATAAACCCGCCGCGAGAAATACCAGCGAAAAAGGTAAAGAGGCCCTCATCGTCGATGTGTGGGGCGATCCCGAATCAGGCAGCCAATTGCAATTGCTGGGGCCAGAGGACAAGGCATGAGTGAGTTCAAGGACAAGTCCATTAACGAAGGAACGCGTAAGAAGGTCGACTACGAGAATGATCAAAAATACCGGCTGGTGCTTAACGTAGAACGTATCGACGGCGGGCACCTGCAGATTCCCGTCATGGTGGACGCGAAAACCACTGAAGAACTGGACAGGTTCCAGAAAAATATTGTGCTTGCAGTCACACCTCTGGCCCGCCTGCCCGGCCACGACAAGCTCAATGAAACGCTGCAGGGCGGCGTGCCGCGGGTGGGTCGCGTCTATGTGTTCCAAAACAACAAGGTTTGGCGTGAACTCGTTACTGATGGTAAAGGGCAGCTGGCCGAAGTCGACCTGGTCCACTGGCGAAAAGTGGCGGATCAAAAAGGCAACGCCGATAAACGTGAGCCAGTAGGCGTCAATCAGCAGTTGATCCTGGTACCGATGATGCTCGACGGCCGCTTTTTGGGTCGACAATTCAGCATGGCTTTTAGTGAAGTTTCCTGGACGTGGGAATACATCACCTGGCTGGAAGAAGACCCGAGCCGAATAAGGGCCCGCAGCCAAAATATGGCCTCCGCCTGGGCAGCAACAGCGGGTGAGACGACGATCTGGAAACCCACATCAATTCACCCCGCGACACCGATCGCAAAACTGACCAAAGGTCTACGTTCACGCGACTTCAGCATTGAAGCGGCTATGGAAGATCCTGCACAGTTCACGCCGGACTTCGCAGCCTTCAAACCCGATGCGCTAATCGTGAAGCTGCAAAAGCGCAAAGAAGAGCTCGCTCAAAAAATAAAACACGCGCCACCGCCGGCTCTACCGACCCTGGAGGCTGGAGAGGATTTGCTGACCCAAAACGGACTGCGTGGTTACCCGCATCTGATTGGGATGATTCTCGACGATCCGCTATACGAAGTGCGCCACGCGACGACGCAAATTCGCGAATGTGTTGATTATCTGCAGACTCTGAATGCTCTTGTTCCCCATCAGCAACATGGACAATATGCTCAGGTTTTGTACAGCACGCTCGAAGGGCCATTGGCCGACTTAAAAGACAAGGTCGATTTGCCCAAATTGCAGAGTGTCGTATTTGAAGAGGAGCGAAAAAAATGTCGAGAGCAATTGGCCGCAAGACTGGCTCGCCTTATTGAAATAACTGACAGAAAAGTGCATACAGTCCTTCTTGACTGGTGCTATAGAAATGATGAGGGCCTCTTAGAGCCTTACAGTTTAATGACCGAAATACTTGAGGCGCTCAATCAGTTACCTGATCGTTGCGATGCAATGTATACCGGTGAAGGATACAAAGAGATTACTACGTCCGCAAATCGCATTTGCGAGGCCATATTGAAAGGTGAGCACCCGCTTGGCTCACTGTTATTAGCAAAAAACCAGGAACAGCTTCCAGAGACGATAAAACGAATTATCAAACTTCGAAAAACAGCCCAAGCGCCCGACCCAGCATTGACCGGGCTGAGTACTTTGATCCTGACATCCACGTTGACCGGAGCAGTGGATCAGCCAAGTGCGGGGAAGGGTTTCGTTTATTTTCTCGCTGACTTATTCGATAACTTTGGCGCAAGTGTAGTCGCGCAAATTGGCCGACTATCTCAAAACGCCTCAAAAATTCAGCTTGATCGTATATTCACGCCCGCATTTTCTACACTCTCAGTGCTACTGCCAAAAGTAGCAACTATAAAACTGATGCAACAAGGCCAAGCGCTCGCACAGGATTATGTTGTTATTGGTGTACAAGGCGCTGGTTTGCGCGGTGGAATCACTGAAGTCGAACGTCAGGCACTAACCAGAAAAAGTTATCGCTATGCGACGTTGCATAATCAATCAGGTGGAATTTTAGGTAGCACAAGTCCACGAATCGGCGCCTCCTCACGACCAAGCCTGCGTAACTTAACCGTAATTGCAATACCCAAGGACCACCCGGACCTGGCAAGTTACAGCGCCTTTCGCGTACAAATGAGTTCAGCTACGCAAGCTTTAGAGAAAAACAAAACAATACCAACACTCATGGTTGCGTTTGCAACATATAATATTTGGGCACAGATAAAAGCCTATAAAGACCTCAACAGTAGTGATGAGACCCTTCGAGGAAGCGCAGGGATAGCCAGCGCAACACTGGATTTATCTGCAGCGCTGGGAAGCCACAGCAAGCTACTACTCGGTTCAACGATGGAGCAAAAGTTAACCAAGCCGCGATTTGACATAGCGAAAATCTCCACAAACTGGGCAAAGAATCTAAAAAACCAGACGGGCAGTTCAAAACTACCATTACTTCGTTCGGTAGGCGGTATCGCAACCCTTGGAGGTGCGGTACTGGGCGGATGGGACAGTTACCGATCCTTCAGTCAGGGCGATACTGATGCCGCCGCAGCGTATGGAGTTGTTGCAGTTGGCAGCGGCTTGTGGGGCGCTTATGGATTAGGTCTGGTTGTAAATCCATACATCTTGCTCGCTGGCGTGTTAATGACTATCGGCGGCACAATTGCTGCGAATATATTCACTGACAGCGATACTGAAATAATCGTAAAAAAAGGCCCTTTTGGGATTCAATTTGCCGAGGCAGGAATGTTGGACAGCCTCATTGGCAAGAGTGATATTTTTACCCATTTAAAAGACCAGAAAATAGCTTATCAGCAACTTCTGGGCATCATCGGGAGACCCCAGATATTTGTTGAGCGCTTATCGCAATGGCGCAAAAAGGCGCCAGCGGCTCATCGAATCGCATTACAAAACGCAGATAACAATCGGTCAAAAAAGCCTGACTCGGCACTGGAATGCGTGCTTCCTGAAAAGCAACTGCTGAATGACAATGACTGGGCTGTAGTTTTGAGCTCGCCTCTACTCGCAATATTTGAAAATGATAAAAAGTTCCGATTGATCGTACAAGAATTCCAAAGCAAATTAGAGAAGTCTGGATTATTAGCGGTCAAACGGTATCACCGTGTACCGGCGACGAATCCAAAGATCTCTGCCTTACCACTCGATGCGACCAGTGTACTGTACATTCTGTCACCTAGCCTTCCCGTCGTGCACCTTAATCCACTGCAACGCTATAGCTTCGACATGACGGAGGGGCTTAAAATCAGCGCGCAATTTGAACTCAGCGTTAACGAAACAGAAGATATTTTAGTGCTGCCTCAACCTAGCCCAAAAAAATGGAAAGCATTTACTTCTAAAGATCGCCAAACACCTTCGGATAAAATTCCAGCCGAGGACGCACCAGCTTATTGGCAGATTGAGATAATCGAGTCTAAAGTATGATTACAGAAAGAGATACGACTTATACGATTGGAGCATATCGAAGCGATAGCAAAAAACCTTTGCCACCACCTCGCTGGCGGGAAGATGCAAACCGGACCGGAATGTTTAACACTCATCTCGCATTTGGCAATTACGCCAATTTAGAACCGGAGGTGGAAGTCAGCTCTCAACTTGAAGCGATCAGACTCTCTGACTCGGATAAAAAAATCGATAACGTTATAGAATCCTATTGCAGTCATGAACGCTGGAAGTTTCAGAACGCCAGCAAAGCCACCCATTTTTTCTTCGTACTTAAGCTCATCAGCTATTCGTTCATCTGGGCGCCTTGGGTTTTGGGGGTCTTTGGTTCTATAGGCACAGAGTTAGGATATGGCAACCCTGGCACCGCAGGAGGAGCGATCATTGGTATTTCAACTGCCATTTTGATGCTCTCCTCTCTCGTGTTATTCATGACGGGAAATAAATTTCTTCACCACATGCAAATATTGGGATTTGTAGCCGGTGCAATTGCTACCTATTGGATAAAAGACTCATTATTCAGTGCAAACTCTATGTGTATCGCCCTATGGGCGGGCGCCTTTCTGTATTTCGTAGCGTCCCTTGGTACCGACGCACTGCTGTGGATTCATAGCAAAATCAGCACACACGATGGCAGCGAATTCAATCGAACTGACGGCATGCTCAGGTTCAAAAGGCGTTTCCGAAAGTTATTCGTTGCCCCGTTTGAAGAGTTCGACCCAGTGCTTCAGCTGCTTCCTAATGGCTTCGGCTCCCATGACTATGCGCTGTGGTTAAATCACCGCTATACGGATAATAAAATTTGCTTGGCCACCAAGGTTCACTCGCTCGGGCTGGATCAGGCCAACGCACTCGCTTTCTGGGACTGCCTGCAGCGCTACATGGATGTAACGCAGCCATTGCCCGACTTGCCTGTGCTTGAGCAAAGCCGCCATCTTGATCCCGTAACTGCAGCCTACGATGTGAAAACAGGCCGCAACCCAAGACGATGGAGGGATCAGTCGGAAAAGGGATGGATCACAGGTGGTCTGAAGACTCTGTCCAAGCAGTTACATGAGTATCCATGGCAAAAGGAAGCTTGCATTGTCAAAGCGCGTATCGATCCATTGTTGACGATTGAGGCGTATTACCGCGCTCAAGAAGCGAAAGGTATCGTTGCTACTCCGAAGGCCGATGATTTTGATGATGTTCATCGGCCTGGATGAGGTATCAATTCACAACTGTCGCACCTGCTTCTCCAGCTCCACCTTCAACCCCGGCTCCAGCTTCAACTGCTTCGCCAGTTCATCCAGGTAGCTCTTCTCCATAAAGCTCTCCTCGTCCACCAGCATCACACTGGCGATGTACATCTCCGCCGCCATTTCTGGCGTACTCGCAGCACGGGCGACGTCGGTGGGGTCGAGGGGTTTGTTAAGTTCGGCGTGCAGCCAGTGTTGCAGTTCCTGATCGTTGTCGAGTCGGGTGAATTCGCCCTCGATCAACTGGCGTTCGCGGTCATCGATGTGACCGTCAGCCTTGGCGGCGGCGACCAGTGCTTTGAGAATCGCCTGGCTGTGCTGCTCGGCTTGCGCCGGTGGCAGACGATCCAGGGTTTGCGGTTCGGTTTGTGGGGCGGTGCCTTTCTGGGCGTTCCAGTTGCCGTAAGCCTTATAGGCCAGCACACCAAGGGCAGCGAGGCCACCGTAGACCGCAACTTTGCCGCCGACCTTTCGCGCCTTTTTGCTGCCGAGCAGCAGGCCCATGGCCCCGGCCGCCAGAGCACCACCGCCTGCCCCCGAGAGCAGGCCGCCCAGCGCACCGGAGCCTGAAGACCCACCCAGCAAACCGCCCAGCCCGCCAGCCGCGGGTTTGTTCTGCGCGCCACCGGCCTTGTTCTGCAAAAGATCCTGGCCAGACTTGAGTAGTTGATCGAGCAATCCACGGGTGTTCATATTCCGCCTCCAAAACTGGGGTTATCCGGATCTATCAGGCCCTCAGCCTAGTTCGAAAGTGCCCCGGCCCTGCCCGCAAGTGTGCTTCCAGATGTTGCTCAGCAGGCGCAGGCCCTTCGCGAAAATAGATATACACTCAGGCCAATCTATAAAAACCGCCCACCGGGTACCCCCCCTCATGATGACCCTGCGTCAGATCCGTCACTTCATCGCGGTGGCCGAGACCGGCTCGATTTCCGCCGCAGCGCAAACCGCGTTCATTTCCCAATCGACCCTGACCCTGGCGATTCAGCAACTGGAAGAGGAAATCGGCGTCAGCCTGTTCAGCCGCCACGCCAAGGGCATGACCCTGACTCACCAGGGCCACCAGTTCCTGCGGCAGGCGCACCTGATTCTGGCCACGGTGGATAACGCCAAGCGCAGCCTGCAACAGAGCACCGATCAGGTCGCCGGACAGTTGATCGTCGGCGTAACCAGCCTGGTCGCCGGTTATTACCTCGCCGATTTGCTGACCCGGTTCCAGCGTGCCTATCCCAACGTCGAGATTCGCGTGATGGAGGACGAGCGGCCGTACATCGAGCATTTGCTGGTCAGCGGCGAGATCGATGTCGGCGTGCTGATTCTCTCCAACCTCGAAGACCGCCACGCCCTGCAGACCGAAGTGCTGACTCACTCGCCGCATCGTCTGTGGCTGCCGGCCCAGCATCCGCTGCTGGAACACGACAGCATCAACCTCGCCGACGTCGCTCGCGAACCGCTGATTCAACTGAATGTTGATGAAATGGATCGCAACGCCCAAAGGCTTTGGCGCGGCGCCGGGCTGCAACCGAAGATTACTCTGCGCACCGCCTCTACCGAAGCCGTGCGAAGTCTGGTGGCGGCGGGTTTGGGTGTGTCGATCCAGCCGGACATGACTTACCGCCCATGGTCACTTGAAGGCGACATCATTGAAGCGCGGCCGATCGCCGACCTCAACCAGACCCTCGACGTCGGACTGGCCTGGCGCCGCGGTACTGCACGTCCCGCTCTGGTCGACCCGTTTTTGACCGTGGCCCGCGAACAACCGCACGGCGGACGCAAGCCATCTATTTAATCGAATGCCACCTTCAGTATTTAGAATTTGTCGGCCTCGGAGCCGCGCACTAGTCTTGCTGCATCTATAAGACGGTCGGCTCCCGGGCACGGGAGCCACAATGACCACACAAGAAAAGAGATCGCGGAAAATGGCTGGCGTGCAGACCCCGATGTGTACCGCGTTGTTGATCGACGGCGAACTGGTCGCCGGGCAGGGTTTTGTCGAACCGATCCTCAACCCGGCCAGCGGTGAAATCCTCACCCACATCGCCGAGGCCAGCACCGAGCAGGTCGAAACCGCGATCCTCGCCGCCCATCGCGCTTTTGGCGAATGGTCGCGCACCACGCCGCAACAACGTTCCAACCTGCTGCTGGACATCGCCAACGCCGTTGAAAAACACGCCGATTACCTCGCTCGCCTCGAAGCGCTGAACTGCGGCAAGCCGCTGCACCTGGCGCGGCAGGACGATCTGACCGCCACCGTCGACGTGTTCCGCTTCTTCGCTGGTGCCGTGCGCTGCCAGACCGGTCAGCTCAGTGGCGAGTACCTGCCGGGTTACACCAGCATGGTGCGTCGCGATCCGATTGGCGTGGTGGCGTCGATTGCGCCGTGGAACTACCCGATCATGATGGCCGCGTGGAAAATCGCCCCGGCCCTCGCCGCCGGCAATACGCTGGTGTTCAAGCCATCCGAACACACACCGCTGTCGATCCTCGCACTGGCGCCAGCACTCGCCGAGATCCTGCCGCGCGGGGTGATCAACATCATCTGCGGCGGCGGTGAAGGCGTCGGCAGCCATCTGGTCGGGCACGCCAAGGTGCGCATGGTCTCGCTGACCGGCGATATCGTCACCGGGCAGAAGATTCTCCAGGCTGCAGCGAAAACCCTCAAACGCACACACCTGGAACTCGGCGGCAAGGCCCCGGTGATCGTCTGCAACGACGCGGATATTCAAGCGGTGGTCGACGGCGTGCGCACCTACGGTTACTACAACGCCGGGCAGGACTGCACCGCCGCGTGCCGGATCTACGCGCAAACAGGCATTCACGACAAACTGGTCGCCGAACTCGGCGCAGCGGTCAGCAGCCTGCGCTTCGCCGGCAAGCGCGATGCCGACAACGAGATCGGCCCGCTGATCAGCACCCGCCAGCGCGACCGCGTGGCCAGTTTCGTGGAGCGTGCGCTCGGCCAGCCGCACATCGAGCGCGTGACCGGCGCGGCGGTGCATTCCGGCGCCGGGTTCTTCTACCAGCCGACGTTGCTGGCCGGTTGCAAGCAGACTGATGAAATCGTCCAGCGCGAAGTGTTCGGCCCGGTGGTCACCGTGACCCGCTTCGACGAACTCGCGCAAGCCGTGGACTGGGCCAACGACTCCGAATACGGCCTCGCCTCGTCGGTGTGGACGCAGAATCTGGACAAGGCAATGCAGGTAGCCGCCCGTTTGCAGTACGGCTGCACCTGGATCAACAGCCACTTCATGCTGGTCAGCGAAATGCCCCACGGCGGGCTGAAACGCTCCGGATACGGCAAAGACTTATCCAGTGATTCGCTGCAGGACTACAGCGTGGTGCGGCACATCATGGCCCGCCACGGCCAGCATCTCTGACTACGCTAATAACAAGCCGCAAAACGGCATGGCTTCACCGCGTTCACAACTGCCCCGACCATAATTTAAAGAAGAGGGTTCAACCATGTTCGTGCACAAGACCGCACTGCTCAGTGCAATCACTACAGCCTTGCTGGCCAGCGCCAGCCTGCAAGCTGCCGAGCCGCTGAAGGCGGTCGGCGCCGGCGAGGGTCAGCTGGATATCGTGGCCTGGCCGGGCTACATCGAACGTGGCGAGAGCGACAAGGCTTACGACTGGGTGAGCGGTTTCGAGAAAGAAACCGGCTGCAAGGTCAACGTCAAGACCGCCGCGACCTCCGACGAGATGGTCAGCCTGATGGCCAAGGGTGGTTACGATCTGGTCACCGCTTCGGGCGATGCCTCGTTGCGCCTGATCGTCGGCAAGCGTGTGCAACCGATCAACACCGCGTTGATCCCGAACTGGAAAACCCTCGACCCACGGCTGAAAGATGCGCCGTGGTACGTGGTCAACAACCAGACCTACGGCACCCCGTATCAGTGGGGTCCGAACGTGCTGATGTACAACACCAACGTGTTCAAGACGCCGCCGACCAGCTGGAACGTACTGTTCGACGCGCAGAATTTCCCCGACGGCAAACCGAACAAGGGCCGCGTGCAGGCCTATGACGGCCCGATCTACATCGCCGACGCGGCGCTGTACCTGAAGACCGCCAAACCTGAGCTGGGGATCAAGGATCCGTATCAACTCACCGAAGCGCAGTACAAAGCCGTGCTCGATCTGCTGCGCGCGCAGCAGCCGTTGATTCACCGTTACTGGCACGACACCACTGTACAGATGAGCGACTTCAAGAACGAAGGCGTGGTGGCGTCGAGCGCGTGGCCGTATCAGGTCAACGGCCTGATCAACGAGAAACAGCCGATCGCTTCGACCATTCCGAAAGAAGGCGCCACCGGTTGGGCCGACACCACCATGCTGCACGCCGAGGCCAAGCACCCGAACTGCGCCTACAAGTGGATGGACTGGTCACTGCAGCCGAAAGTCCAGGGTGACGTGGCGGCGTGGTTCGGTTCGCTGCCAGCCGTGCCCGCGGCGTGCAAGGAGAGCGAACTGCTCGGCGCCGAGGGTTGCAAGACCAATGGCTTCGACCAGTTCGACAAGATCGCCTTCTGGAAAACCCCGCAGGCCGAGGGCGGCAAGTTTGTGCCTTATAGCCGCTGGACTCAGGACTACATCGCGATCATGGGCGGCAGGTAAGCCCGAGAGCAACTTGGTCTAACTCCCTTTCCGCCTCTCCCCCTGGGGGAGAGGGCTGGGGTGAGGGGGTGGCTTTTGACTTTGCTCTTGATTGAAGGGCGACGGCCAATGAGGCCACCCTCACCCCCCGCCCTCTCCCGGAGGGAGAGGGAGCTAAAAGCGGATCGCATTCACCGTTAGATGTTTCAGTTTTTTCAGAAGTCCAGGCGAGGACCGCTGCGACAGCCCACGCCTTTTTGGAGCACCGCACCATGACGCTTGCAGTCCAGTTCACCAACGTTTCCCGGCAGTTCGGCGAGGTGAAGGCCGTTGACCGGGTTTCCATCGACATCCAGGACGGCGAGTTCTTTTCCATGCTCGGCCCTTCCGGCTCGGGCAAGACCACCTGCCTGCGCCTGATCGCCGGTTTCGAACAACCGAGCGCCGGCTCGATCCGCATTCACGGCGCCGAAGCGGCCGGTCTGCCGCCGTATCAACGTGATGTAAACACGGTATTCCAGGATTACGCACTGTTCCCGCACATGAACGTGCTGGACAACGTCGCCTACGGTTTGAAGGTCAAAGGCGTGAGCAAAACCGAACGCCACAAGCGCGCCGAAGAGGCGTTGGACATGGTCGCCCTCGGTGGCTACGGCGCACGCAAACCGGTGCAGTTGTCCGGCGGTCAGCGCCAGCGTGTCGCCCTCGCCCGCGCCTTGGTCAATCGCCCGCGCGTGCTGTTGCTTGATGAGCCATTGGGCGCCCTCGACCTGAAATTGCGCGAGCAGATGCAGAGTGAACTGAAGAAGCTGCAACGCCAGCTCGGCATCACTTTCATCTTCGTCACTCACGATCAGACCGAAGCACTGTCGATGTCCGACCGCGTGGCGGTGTTCAATAAGGGCCGCATCGAACAGGTCGACACCCCGCGCAATCTGTACATGAAACCGACCACCACCTTCGTCGCCGAATTCGTCGGCACCTCGAACGTGATTCGCGGCGATCTGGCGCGCCAGCTCAGCGGCCATCCGCAGCCGTTTTCAATTCGCCCCGAGCACGTGCGTTTTGCCGAAGGGCCGCTCGCCAGCCATGAAATCGAAGTCAGCGGTCTGCTCCACGACATCCAGTATCAGGGCAGCGCCACGCGCTATGAACTGACGCTGGAAAACGGCCAGACCCTGAGCATCAGCCACGCCAACAATCAGTGGATCGACAGCAGCGCGCAGCACCAGACCGGCCAACGCCTGAGCGCACGCTGGGCGCGGGAAGCGATGATCCCGCTGCATGACACCGTCGCGAGCGGGGTCTGAAATGAGCACGCTCGCAATGACCCAGGCACCGCCGTTGCGGCGGTTTTCCAACCTGCTCTATCGCAAGCCGAATCTTTATCTGTCGCTGCTGCTGGTGCCGCCGTTGCTGTGGTTCGGCGCGATCTACCTCGGCTCGTTGCTGGTGCTGTTGTGGCAGGGGTTCTACACCTTTGACGACTTCACCATGGCGGTCACCCCTGACCTCACGCTGGCGAATTTTGCCGCGCTGTTCCAGCCGTCCAACTTCGACATCATCCTGCGCACGCTGAGCATGGCCATCGTCGTGTCGATCGCCAGCGCCATCGTCGCGTTCCCGATTGCCTATTACATGGCGCGCTACACCACGGGCAAGACCAAGGCGTTTTTCTACATCGCGGTGATGCTGCCGATGTGGGCCAGTTACATCGTCAAGGCCTACGCCTGGACGTTGCTGCTGGCCAAGGGTGGTGTCGCGCAGTGGTTCGTCCAGCACCTGGGGCTGGAGCCGGTGTTGCAGTTCATTCTGGGGATTCCCGGCGTCGGCGGCAGCACCCTGTCGACCTCGCATCTGGGGCGGTTCATGGTGTTCGTCTACATCTGGCTACCGTTCATGATCCTGCCGATTCAAGCGTCGCTGGAACGTCTGCCGCCATCGCTGTTGCAGGCTTCCGCCGACCTTGGCGCCAAGCCGCGTCAGACCTTCATGCAGGTGATTCTGCCGCTGTCGATTCCCGGAATTGCTGCCGGCTCGATCTTCACCTTTTCGCTGACCCTGGGCGATTTCATCGTGCCGCAATTGGTCGGACCGCCGGGCTATTTCGTCGGCAGCATGGTCTACGCGCAGCAAGGTGCGATCGGCAACATGCCGATGGCCGCAGCGTTCACGTTGGTGCCGATTGTGCTGATCGCGGTTTACCTGTCCATCGTCAAACGTCTGGGGGCCTTCGATGCACTCTGAGCGCGCTTCACTGGGCCTGCGCATTGCCGCCTGGGGCGGGTTGGTGTTTCTGCACTTCCCGATCCTGATCATCTTTCTTTACGCCTTCAACACCGAGGAAGCGGCGTTCAGCTTTCCGCCGAAGGGCTTCACCCTGCACTGGTTCAGCGTGGCGTTTTCGCGACCGGATGTGCTGGAGGCGATCAAGCTCTCGCTGCAGATTGCCGCCATCGCCACGTTGATCGCGATGGTGCTCGGTACGCTGGCTTCGGCAGCGTTGTACCGCCGCGATTTCTTCGGCAAGCAGGGCATTTCACTGATGCTGATTTTGCCGATCGCGCTGCCGGGGATCATCACCGGGATCGCGCTGCTGGCAACGTTCAAGACACTGGGGATCGAGCCGGGGATGTTCACCATCATCGTCGGCCACGCGACCTTCTGTGTGGTGATTGTCTACAACAACGTCATCGCCCGCCTGCGCCGCACTTCGCACAGTTTGATCGAGGCGTCGATGGACCTCGGTGCCGACGGCTGGCAGACCTTCCGCTACATCATCCTGCCGAACCTCGGCTCGGCGCTGTTGGCCGGCGGCATGCTCGCCTTTGCGCTGTCGTTCGACGAAATCATCGTCACCACGTTCACCGCCGGGCATGAGCGCACGTTGCCGTTGTGGCTGCTCAACCAGCTCAGCCGCCCACGGGATGTGCCGGTGACCAACGTCGTCGCCATGCTGGTGATGATGGTGACCATGCTGCCGATTCTCGGCGCGTATTACCTGACCCGGGGTGGCGAGAGTGTCGCGGGCAGTGGCGAGAAATAACCGAATAACTGAAGAAACTGGATCGAAATGTGGGAGCGGGCTTGCTCGCGAAGAGGCAATCAAATTCAGCATTGATGTCGGCTGACCCACCGCTTTCGCGAGCAAGCCCGCTCCCACAATGGATCCCGGTTTCTTCAGAAAAATAACAATTGCTTCGAAGAGGACAACAGACATGCAAACCAGACTCTTGATCAACGGCCACCTGGTCAACGGCGAAGGCCCGGCCCAACCGGTGCTCAACCCGGCGCTCGGCAGCATACTGGTGGAGATCAACGAAGCCTCCGAGGCCCAGGTCGATGCCGCCGTGCGCGCCGCCGATAACGCGTTCGCCGAATGGTCGCAAACCACACCGAAAGACCGTTCACTGCTGCTGCTCAAACTCGCCGACGCCATCGAAGCCCACGGCGAGGAACTGGCGAAACTCGAATCCGACAACTGCGGCAAACCCTACAGCGCTGCACTGAACGACGAGATCCCGGCGATTGCCGACGTGTTCCGTTTCTTCGCTGGCGCCAGTCGTTGCATGAGCGGTTCGGCCGGTGGCGAATACCTGCCCGGCCACACCTCGATGATCCGCCGCGACCCGGTGGGAGTGATCGCGTCCATCGCGCCGTGGAACTACCCGTTGATGATGGTCGCCTGGAAAATCGCCCCGGCCCTCGCTGCCGGTAATACCGTGGTGCTCAAGCCGTCGGAACAAACCCCGCTGACCGCGTTGCGTCTGGCCGAACTGGCGTCGGAAATCTTCCCGGCCGGTGTACTCAATTTGGTATTCGGTCGCGGTCCTAGCGTCGGCAGCCCGTTGGTCACGCATCCTAAAGTGCGCATGGTCTCGCTGACCGGCTCGATCGCTACTGGCTCGAACATCATTTCCAGCACCGCCGACAGCGTCAAACGCATGCACATGGAACTGGGTGGCAAGGCGCCGGTGATCATCTTCGACGACGCCGACATCGATGCCGCCGTCGAAGGCATCCGCACCTTCGGTTTCTACAACGCCGGACAGGACTGCACTGCCGCGTGCCGGATCTATGCGCAGCAAGGCATTTACGACAAGTTTGTCGAGAAGCTCGGCGCGGCGGTGAGCAGCATCAAGTACGGCTTGCAGGATGATCCATCGACCGAACTGGGGCCGCTGATCACCGCGCAGCATCGCGACCGCGTCGCTGCGTTCGTCGAGCGCGCCGTAGCACAGTCGCACATTCGCTTGATCACCGGTGGCAAGGCTGTGGAAGGCGACGGTTTCTTCTTCGAGCCGACGGTGCTGGCCGACGCGCAACAGGATGACGAGATCGTCCGCCGCGAAGTGTTCGGGCCGGTGGTGTCAGTAACCAAGTTCACCGATGAAGCGCAGGCGCTGGAGTGGGCCAACGACTCCGACTACGGCCTCGCCTCCTCGGTGTGGACGGCGGACGTCGGACGCGCGCATCGCTTGTCGGCGCGGTTGCAGTACGGCTGCACCTGGGTCAACACGCACTTCATGCTCGTCAGCGAAATGCCCCATGGCGGTCAGAAATTGTCCGGCTACGGCAAGGACATGTCCATGTATGGGCTGGAGGACTACACCACGGTTCGGCATGTGATGTTCAAGCACTAAGCCTTTAAAAGCTTCGCGAGCAAGCCCGCTCCAACAGGGGGACGCATTCCAAGGTGGGAGCGGGCTTGCTCGCGAAGGCGTCACCTCGGTTTCAGGAAGAAAACCGGCATTACGCACCACCAGGATTCCAAAACAATAACTACCGACCCGGGCGGCGCCCACAAAGCCCCGCCACGGCTTCGGCCATCCGAAATCTGCCGATTTCCCGGAGCAAAACACATGAGTGCCTCACCCGAACTCTCGGCCGCCGTTGCCGACAGCGATGCCGAACAACTGCGCAAACTCGGCTACACCTCGAACTTCAACCGCAGCATGAGCCTGTGGGAAAACTTCGCTTTAGGGTTCACCTATCTGTCACCGGTCGTGGGGGTTTATACCCTGTTCGGCCTGTGCCTCGCGGCCGGTGGGCCACCGATGTTCTGGGCCTATCTACTGGTCGGTTGCGGCCAGTTGCTGGTGTGCCTGATCTTCGGCGAAGTGGTTTCGCAGTTCCCGATTTCCGGTGGCGTTTATCCATGGGCGCGGCGTCTGGTCGGCAAGAAATGGGCGTGGATGGTCGGCTGGATCTACTCCATCGCCCTGTGCGTGACCATCGCGGCGGTGGCCGTCGGTGCCGGCCCGTATCTGGCGGCGATGCTCGGGTTTGAGCCGAGCAACAACACCAACATCGTCATCGCGCTGGTGCTGACCTTGTTCGCCACGCTGGTCAATCTGAGCGGCACCAAAGTGCTGGCGCGTATCGCCATGTTCGGCTTCCTCTGCGAACTGGTCGGCGCGGTAATCGTCGGCGTGTACCTGCTGATCTTCGAGCGTCACCAGCCTCTGAGCGTGCTGTTCAACACCTTCGACATCCGCGTCGACGGCTCGTACCTGCCGGCGTTCCTCACCGCTTCGCTGGCCGGGATGTTCCTCTACTACGGCTTCGAGGCCTGCGGCGACGTTGCCGAAGAAACTCCGAACCCCAGCGCAAAAATCCCGGTGGCCATGCGCATGACCATCTACATCGGCGGCGTCGCGGCGATGTTCGCCTGCCTGGCGCTGATCCTCGCCGTGCCGGACATGCAAGCGGTGATCAACGGCACCGACAAGGACCCGGTCACCACCATTCCTCAACAACGCCTTCGGCCCGATCGGCTCGAAAGTAGTGATGGGCGTGGTAATGATTTCCTTCATCTCCTGCGTCATCAGCCTGCAGGCTGCGGCGAGTCGTCTGCTGTACTCCTACGCTCGCGATGAAATGGTCATCGGCAGCCGACTGTTGAAAAAGATTTCTCCTAAAACTCAGGTGCCCGTTGCCGCGCTGTTCGTGTCCGGCGTCCTGCGCCCTGATCATCGCCCTCGGCTTCTTCCTGCAAGACGCCGTGGCCACCATCGTCAGCTTCGCCGCCATCGGCATCTACCTCGCATTCCAGATGATCGTACTGGCCGCTTTGTACGCGCGTATGAAAGGCTGGAAACCCAGCGGCAAATTCACCCTCGGCGCGTGGGGCTGGCCAGTGAACATCGGCGCGCTGGTGTATGGCGTCGGCGCAATCATCAACATGGCCTGGCCACGCACGCCGGATGCGGCGTGGTACGTGAACTATGCGATGGTGTTGAGCACGGTGATCGTGATTGGGCTGGGGCTGGTTTACATGTGGATTGGCAAGCCGTATGACCATGGGAAGGCGCCGGCTGGGGATGCTTGGAAGGTGAGTCGCTAAGCGCTTCTGACCCCGGCACCGACAAAGTGTCGGGGTTCAGCAAAGACGAGAAAAGTCATCAAAAAGAAAGCTCTGCCTGATCGTGCTTCAGTAACGAAATACGATCGAACAACCTGATTTTTTCATTGGCTTTTTGCTTGGCGTGATCGGACATGAATGCAATCAACTCTTCGAGCTGACTGACGTCTCCGACCACTTTGAATTCCTTTTCCTTGTTGACGAAGACAAGCGACTTCTTCTTTCTCGACAACAGTTCAATGACGTTGCTGAGCGTGCCGGTGCTCTTTGCGTCCCAGATCATCAAACCGTAGTCAGCTGCTTCGGCCATGACGACGTCTTTCTCGGTGAAGAAGGCTCTCGACCCCTTGGAATGCTTGGAGTCGACTGTTCTGGCGGGCCACTGTCCAAGATTATTCCTAGGAGCAGAACCGCTGCAGAACACCGTGGTTTTGGATCGTTCGAGACTCAGCAGGTACTCCTGAATGGAGGTATCGGCGCCACCTGCATCCCCAACCACCACCTCAAAATCTGACGCGACGATATTATTGATGCGCTCTTTAACCTTCGGATCAAGGTTCTTGATGTTGATAGAGCCAGCAATAAATACAGTGGTCATTGAATTCACTTCCAAGTTAGCGCTGCGACATAAATTTTCCCTACTTTCGGATATTTACGCAGAACAGCGCAGGCCGCGTCCATCGACGCTCCGCTATCAAACAAATCATCTACAACCAAAACATTCCAGCATCCATCGGTGGTGATTTCATCATTGACAGTGAAACTGTCTCCAATCGCGGCAACCTTGTCGGCTTTGGAATGTAAATCCTTGAGCGACTTTCCCGTGGTCGCTTTTCGAAGCAAATCCGTGAAAACCGGCCGACCGATAATTCGTCCCAACGCCAGGGCAACTTCAGTCACCGGTTGTCGCTGACGAATATTTGAAGCGGGCATAGGCACTACAAACCCGACCTGGTTCAGTTTTGGGAACACATTTGTCGCTACTGCCTGGGCAAGTGGACTGACCTGAGTCCAATCCTTCTGGTATTTGAGCTGGTAGGTCGCCTCACCAATCTCAGTACGCTGATTATCGAAGCATGGGTGTCCGCGATCATCGTTGCCAAGAAAGGTACTACTTACCATGTGTTTGTCCAGCACCCAGCCCTGATCCCAAGGGCCGTTGATCTGCTTGAGAGATACCTTCATTGAATTCTCCTTTATTCGTCACAATCCTTTGAGCCCTGAAACGACGGGCCGGCATCTGCAACGATGCGCAATATTCAAACAAATAACGGAAAAAACACTGGTGAGGGGCGGTCTCGCTGGCGCCAATGCAAAAACAGGCATTTCCTACAGATACGACCCTCAGCTATAAATCCTCTTTCCTACAGAAGGTATCGATAGAACCGACTTGGCGTCGTAGGTTGCTAGCCGATAGGCTTTCTCTCGGCGGCGAAATCAGCGGCCCGGTGTCGGAGCCGGAATAAATATCAAAACGGCGTGACCGCACTCATTTGAGTGGCGGCTCTATTCTCAATATTGGAGTCGAAAAATGCCTAACCATGTACAAATTCCTTCTGAAAGCTCCGCTTTCTTCACCCCCACCGCCTTCACCCGCCACAACCGCTTCCTCCACGCCTTCATGCAAGACCACGAAGCCTGGTTCTGCGTGCAAGATCTCGGTCGCTTGATGGGTTACCCCCTGAACGAACGCCTCACCCTGAAACTCGATCCCGACCAGCGTCGCCATGTCCTCCTGCGTCGGGACGGCGAAATCATCGATTGCGCGATGGTCAGCGAGTCCGGCCTGTTCGCCCTGCTCGTCCATCACTTCGTCCCGGAAAACCGACACCTGCGCCAATGGCTGAGCCATGAAGTCATCCCGATGCTGCGCGAAACTCAATCAAGCCCTGTGGAAAACCACCCGAGCTTGAGCTCAATGCATTGGGCAGGCGTTACCGTACCGCTGCTGCACTGGCAACAGCAGGCGTGGGTCAAATGGCGGGATGTGCCGGAGTTGATGCGCGGCCAGCGGCCGTATCCAGTCCTGGGAACGTGTAGCTGATCCAAATAAAAAAGGGCGGACCTTTCAGTCCGCCCCTTTTTATTTCCACTCAAAACCGCGAAACACTCCGCATCGCATCCACCAGATACCGCATCGCTATCCGGTCACTCTCCGACAACTCGCGATAACGCTCCACCAGCTTCAGCTCTTCAGAACTCAAACGACGCCTTCTACGGCCGCTGCCGAGGCAGGGGAAGATGCCGAGCATTTCGGCGATACCTTGTATTTTTGCCATGGACGATGTCCTTCAATACTTCAAAGAATTGCTAAACCACCACATCGCCCTGCCCCTTACAGCAGCGCCGTGTGCCCTACCGGTCAACACCGGTCATGCCCATAGAATAGAAATTAAATCGGCGCTGAAAAGCGGTTTTTAGAGTAATTAGTCGAAAAAAGCAGATATGCCGCATAAATCAGAACGCCCTGTCAGATTTTTAACCGACATGTCTTGTTTCATTGACACTCTGTCACTGTGAATCAACGAATTTTGCTCGGCGAGCGAACCGTTTAAGCTAGCCGGCATCTGTTTATAGTCCGTTGCGTTTGGCCGAAGGCTTGTCCGAACCGTAATTTCTGATCCAGCACGTGCCAGGAACGGCGCGGGATTGCTCACGACAGGTTGTATTTATGCACCGCAGGAATTTGCTCAAAGCGTCGATGGCCATTGCGGCTTACACCGGTCTCTCGGCTTCCGGCCTGCTGGCCGCCCGTGCCTGGGCAGCCAATGGTGGCGCCGCCGATGGCGAGGCCCAGGCTTTCGACTTCGAAGCGCTCAAGCGTCAGGCCAAGCAACTGGCCGGCTCGGCCTATCAGGACACTAAACAGGTGCTGCCGCCGACCCTGGCGACCATGACCCCGCAGAATTTCAACGCGATCCGCTACGACGGCGATCATTCGCTGTGGAAAGAGAACAAGGGTCAGCTGGACGTGCAGTTCTTCCACGTCGGTATGGGTTTCCGTCAACCGGTGCGCATGTACAGCGTCGATCCGAAGACCCGCACCGCCCGCGAAGTGCATTTCCGCCCGACGCTGTTCAATTACGAGAACACCTCAGTCGACACCCAGCAGCTCAAGGGCGACTTGGGGTTTGCCGGCTTCAAGCTGTTCAAGGCGCCGGAGCTGGATCGCCATGACGTGGTGTCGTTCCTCGGCGCCAGTTATTTCCGCGCGGTGGATGCGACTGGCCAATATGGCCTCTCCGCTCGCGGCCTGGCCGTCGACACCTACGCGAAAAAGCGCGAAGAATTCCCGGACTTCACTAAATTCTGGTTCGAGACCCCGGATCAGAACGCCACGCGTTTTGTGGTCTATGCGCTGCTCGACTCGCCGAGCGCCACCGGTGCCTACCGCTTCGACATCGATTGCCAGGCCGAGCGCGTGGTGATGGAGATCGACGCCCACATCAACGCGCGTACCGCCATCGAACAACTGGGCATCGCACCGATGACCAGCATGTTCAGCTGCGGCACCCACGAACGCCGCATGTGCGACACCATCCACCCGCAGATTCACGACTCCGATCGCCTGGCGATGTGGCGTGGCAATGGCGAGTGGATCTGCCGCCCGCTGAACAACCCGGCGACCCTGCAGTTCAACGCGTTCGCCGACACCGATCCGAAGGGCTTCGGTCTGGTGCAGACCGACCACGAGTTCGCCAACTATCAGGACACCGTTGACTGGTACAGCAAACGCCCGAGCCTGTGGGTCGAGCCTACAACCGCGTGGGGCGAAGGCTCCATCGATCTGCTGGAAATTCCTACCACCGGCGAAACGCTCGATAACATCGTCGCGTTCTGGACGCCGAAGAAGCCAGTGGCCGCCGGCGACTCGCTGAACTATGGCTACAAGCTCTACTGGAGCGCCCTGCCACCGGTCGGCACGCCGCTGGCGCGGGTGCATGCGACCCGGTCGGGTATGGGTGGATTCGTCGAAGGCTGGGCACCGGGCGAGCATTACCCGCCGGTCTGGGCCCGTCGTTTTGCCGTGGACTTCACCGGTGGCGGTCTCGATCGCCTGCCGCAGGGCACCGGGATCGAACCGGTGGTCACCTGCTCCAACGGCAAGGTACAGGACTTCAGCGTGCTGGTGCTCGATGACATCAAGGGTTACCGGATCCTGTTCGACTGGTACCCGACCAGCGACAGCGTCGACCCGGTGGAACTGCGCCTGTTCATCCGCACCAATGACCGCACATTGAGCGAGACCTGGTTGTACCAGTACTTCCCGCCGGCGCCGGACAAGCGTAAATACCCTTGAGGGTTATGTAGCGCCTGACCTGGCCTCTTCGCGAGCTGGCTCACTCCTACAGGGGGATCTATCGTTCACAAAATGAGTGTTCGACGCAGATCAACTGTAGGAGTGAGCCTGCTCGCGATAGCGTTCGACCAGGCAGCGCAACGACAACCAGACAAAACAAAGCCCCGGCCATCACTGACCGGGGCTTTTTGCTTTACCGCAACCGACTCAATCGCGCAAGTCAGACTCGTGAATCGGCTGATCACGATGGGTCGCGCGCTGATACTGCGCAGGCCATACCGCTTTGCGCCCACCCAGATCATCGTCGGCATGCAGCGGCCAGTACGGGTCCCGCAGCAGTTCACGGGCGAGGAAGATGATGTCGGCCTGACAGGTGCGCAGAATGTGCTCGGCCTGCGCCGGCTCGGTAATCATGCCGACGGTGCCGGTGGCGATGCCTGACTCCTTGCGTACCCGTTCGGCGAAACGCGTCTGATAACCCGGCCCCACGGGAATCTCGGCGTTGGCGGCGGTACCACCGGAAGAGACGTCGATCAGATCCGCTCCCAGTGCCTTGAGGCGGCGCGCCAGCTCCACGGTTTCATCCGGGTTCCAGCCGTCTTCGACCCAGTCGGTGGCCGAAACCCGGACAAACACCGGCAACTCTTGCGGCCAGACCTCGCGCACGGCCTCGGTGACTTGCAACACCAGCCGAATACGGTTTTCGAACGAACCACCGTATTGATCGCGGCGCTGATTGCTCAGCGGCGACAGAAACTGATGCAGCAGATAACCATGGGCGGCATGCACTTCGACCACGCTGAAACCTGCGGTCAACGCACGTTTGGCCGCAGCGACGAAGGCCTGGATGACTTCGGCGATTTGCCCTTCATCCAGCTGTTTCGGTTGCGTGTGCTGCGGGTCGAAGGCAATCGGCGACGGCCCGACCGGGGTCCAGCCGCCATCCTCCGGCTTGACGCTACCGTGTTTGCCGATCCATGGCCGATGGGTGCTGGCCTTGCGCCCGGCATGGGCCAGTTGAATGCCAGCAACCGCACCCTGAGCCGTGATGAAACGGGTGATGCGTTGCAGCGGTTCGATCTGTTCGTCGTTCCACAAACCGAGGTCTTCAGCGGTGATTCGCCCGTCGGCGGTGACCGCCGTGGCCTCGGTAAAAATCAGGCCGGCACCGCCCACCGCGCGGCTGCCCAGATGCACCAGATGCCAGTCGTTGGCCAGACCGTCGACGCTGGAATACTGGCACATCGGCGACACGGCGATGCGGTTGGGCAGGGTCAGTTGGCGAAGGGTAAAGGGTTCGAGCAGCAGACTCATGGGGCACCTCTCAAATCAGTGGGCAGGCTCCAGGGTTCTGTTTGAAAAGTCGACGAGTGACAGGAAAAAGGTGCAGCACCCGCCCCCGCGGGCAAAACATTCGACAAGACGTCACAAGGCCAATCAAGCAGTGCTTAGAGCCTAGTCGACAACCGGGGATGAGGGAGGGTTCAGAGTAATTCTGTGTGTGAAAGAGCGCCTTCGCGAGCAAGCCCGCTCCCACAAGGGCAACACTGTACCTGTGGGAGCGGGCTTGCTCGCGAATGGCGTCAGCGCGGTTCGATGTGGGCAATCATCAGTTGCACCGTCTCGTTGCCCCGAAATTCGTTGACGTCGAGTTTGTAGGCCAGCTCGACCCACTGAATGGTCGGGTTCGGCCAGACATCACGGTCAATGCCGAAAGCGATGCCATCCAGCTTCACCGACCCGCACTCGCTTTTCAGCACCACTTTCAGGTGCCGCTCGCCGACCACCCGTTGCTCGACCAACTGGAACACGCCATGGAACAGCGGCTCCGGGAAGTGCTGGCCCCAAGGCCCGGCATGGCGCAGGGCGCGGGCCAGTTCCAGATGGAATTCCTCGACCGCCAGCGTGCCATCCGAAAGCATGCGCCCGGTCAGGTCCTCCTCACGAAGTTGCCGACGCACTTCGGCATCGAAAGCTTCGGCGAACAGCGGAAAATTCTCTTGCGGCAAAGTCAGACCGGCCGCCATCGCGTGGCCACCGTACTTGGCAATCAGGTTCGGATGCTGCGCCGCCACCACGCTCAAAGCATCGCGAATGTGGAAACCCTGCACCGAACGCCCCGAGCCCTTGAGCAGCCCGTCGCCAGCATCGGCGAAGGCAATGGTCGGGCGGAAATAACGCTCTTTCATCCGCGAGGCGAGAATGCCGATCACGCCCTGATGCCACTCTGGATCGAACAGGCACAGGCCGAACGGCATCGATTCCACCGGCAAGTCCTTGAGCTGGGCCAGCGCCTCGCGCTGCATGCCCTGCTCGATGGATTTGCGATCCTGATTCATGCCATCCAGTTGCGCGGCCATTTCCCGCGCCAGATTGGCGTCGGCGGTGAGCAGGCATTCGATCCCGAGGCTCATGTCGTCCAGGCGCCCCGCCGCGTTCAGGCGCGGGCCGACGATAAATCCAAGGTCGGTGGAAGTGATTCGCGCCGCGTCACGCTTGGCCACTTCAAGAATTGCCTTGATCCCCGGTCGTGCACGCCCGGCGCGAATCCGCTCAAGGCCCTGATGCACCAGAATCCGGTTGTTGGCGTCCAGCGGCACCACGTCGGCAACGCTGCCCAGCGCCACCAGATCCAGCAGTTCGCCGATGTTCGGCTGCGGCTTGCTCTCGTACCAGCCGAGGCTGCGCAGGCGTGCACGCAAGGCCATCAACACGTAGAAAATTACCCCGACCCCGGCCAGCGCCTTGCTCGGAAACTCGCAGCCGGGCTGGTTCGGGTTGACCAACGCATCGGCCAGCGGCAGTTCATCGCCGGGCAAGTGGTGGTCGGTGATCAACACCTTGAGCCCAGCCCTTTTCGCCGCGGCCACGCCTTCGACGCTGGAGATGCCGTTGTCGACGGTGATCAGCAACTGCGGTTCGCGGGTCAGGGCAACCTCGACGATTTCCGGGGTCAGGCCATAGCCGTATTCGAAGCGGTTCGGCACCAGATAATCGACATGCGCCGCGCCCAGCAGACGCAAGCCAAGCACGCCGACCGTACTGGCCGTCGCGCCATCGGCGTCGAAGTCACCGACGATCAGAATCCGCTGACGCTGCTCCAGCGCCGTCACCAGCAGATCCACCGCTGCCTCGATGCTCTTGAGCTGCTGGAACGGAATCAGCCGCGCCAGACTTTTATCCAGCTCCGCCTCGGATTGCACGCCCCGCGCCGCGTACAAACGGGTCAGCAAAGGTGGCAGGTCACCGAGAAACGGCAGCGTGGCAGGCAACGGTCGAGGATCAATACGCATGGGCTAACGGAAACTTCTCTTGAATACGTGGGATTAATCAGTAAGCGGCGCAGGATCAGCCGCGTTCACCGGCCAGCCATTCCAGCTGGACTTCGTGCTGACCACGGTCGTCAGTGACGAAGATCGTGCCTTCGCTGATCATCACGTCCCACTTGATGACGCGCGGCATGTCCTTGGCCAGGGTTTCCAGTACTTCCTGCGGCACCGCAGCGATGTTGACGTTTTTCAGGTTCTTCGCCACCGGCACCACTTTGCCTTCCCACACGCGCAGGCTGCCGTAGGCCAGCAGGCTGGTGCGTTCGGTGCGACGCGAGCACCAGGTCAGACGATCGGCGTCCGGCTGGCCAACTTCGATCCAGTGCAGAACGCGGTCATCCAGGCTTTTTTCCCACAGCGCAGGTTCATCCACGTCCGACAGACCACGGCCAAACGACAGCAGTTCGTTGTACCAGAGGGCGTAGGCCAGCAGCCGCACGGTCATGCGCTCTTCGGTTTCCGAAGGGTGACGGGCGATGGTCTGCTTGACGCTCTCGTAGACGCTGCGGTCGAGGTCAGTGAGGTTCAGTTCGAATTTGTACGTGGTAGACGGCTGGGCCATGAACGGGCTTCTTGATACGAGGAAAGTCGGCAAGTCTAACCGATGCCGTAGGCAATCATCGAATTGATGGCGATCAACCTGCGGCGTCTGACAGCCGGCTATGTTAAAACGCTGTATCCGCTCAGCCTTGTCCTACAGGATTCAGTATGCCGTTCGCCAACAAACCGCTCAGCGGTGTGAAAGTCATTGAATTGGGTACGTTGATTGCCGGGCCGTTTGCCTCGCGCATTTGCGGCGAGTTCGGCGCCGAAGTGATCAAGATCGAATCGCCCGACGGCGGTGATCCGCTGCGCAAGTGGCGCAAATTGTATGAAGGCACCTCGCTGTGGTGGTTCGTCCAGGCGCGTAACAAGAAGTCGCTGACCCTGAACCTCAAGCACCCCGAGGGCCTGGCGATCCTGAAAAAACTGCTGGGCGAAGCCGACATCCTGATCGAAAACTTTCGCCCCGGCGTGCTGGAAAAACTCGGGCTGAGCTGGGAAACCCTGCACGCGCTGAATCCGAAACTGGTGATGGTGCGCCTCTCCGGTTTCGGCCAGACCGGGCCGATGAAGGATCAACCGGGCTTCGGCGCGGTCGGCGAGTCCATGGGCGGTTTGCGCTACATCACCGGCTTCGAAGACCGGCCACCGGTGCGCACCGGAATCTCCATCGGCGATTCGATTGCCGCGTTGTGGGGCGTGATCGGCGCGCTGATGGCGCTGCGTCATCGTGAGGTCAACGGCGGTCTCGGCCAGGTAGTCGATGTCGCGTTGTACGAGGCGATTTTCGCCATGATGGAAAGCATGGTGCCGGAGTTCGACGTGTTCGGCTTCATCCGCGAGCGCACCGGCAACATCATGCCGGGCATCACGCCGTCATCGATCCATACCAGCGCCGACGGCAAGCATGTGCAGATCGGTGCCAATGGCGACGCAATCTTCAAGCGCTTCATGCTGATCATCGGCCGCGAGGATCTGGCCAACGACCCGACACTGGCGAGCAACGACGGTCGCGACAGTCGCCGCGACGAGTTGTATGGCGTGATCGACCGCTGGGTCAATTCGCTGCCGCTGCAAAGCGTGCTCGACCTGCTCAATCAGGCGGAAGTGCCGGCTAGCCGGATCTTCAGTGCCGAGGACATGTTCAGCGATCCGCAGTACCTCGCCCGGGAAATGTTCCTGCAGGCGAAGCTGCCGGACGGCAAGCCTTTCAAGATGCCGGGCATCGTGCCGAAACTCTCTGAGACACCGGGCACTTCCGAATGGGTCGGGCCGCAGCTCGGTGAACACAATGCGCAGGTACTGCACGATCTTGGCTACGACGAACAGCAGATCGCCCGGTTGCGCGCAGACGGAGCTATCTAAGCTGAAACATCGGCAGACATCGGACGCCAACCGCGCCCACCACTGGTGGACGTGGCGGCTGTTCGGCCTGTTGTTTCTGCTCGCCCTGCCCGCCTGGGCGCAAGCGAAACCCACGCTGGTCTGGTTGCTGCGCGACCTGCCGCCCCTGACCATCTTCGAAGGCCCGAAAAAGGGCCAGGGCGTCATCGATCAACTGATGCCGATGCTGATCGCCGGCATGCCGCAATACGAACACACGCTGATGCGGGTCAATCGCGCCCGCGGCATGCAGATGCTGCACGAGCCGTCCTTCACCTGCGATCCGTCGCTGATCTGGAGCAAGGAGCGCACGCAATGGATCACTTTCTCTATCCCGGCGTTTCGCGCTGTCAGTAATGGTCTGGTGGTGCGTCAGAAAGATCGCGACGTACTGGCGCCGTACCTGATCGACGGTGAAGTCGATCTGCCGGCATTTCTGGCCAATGGCGAGATCAAGGTCGGAGTCGTCGCGGAACGCAGTTACGGCGAGTATCTCGACAGTCTGCTCAAGCAGGCTCCCGGCGGTGCGTTGACGCCGCATTATGGCAACGACGCCCTGAGCAGCCTGCTGTCGATGCAGCGCCTGGGGCGTCTGCAAGTGGTGCTGGGTTACTGGCCGGAGATCCGCTATCAGGCGCAGCAGGCGCAAATTGCCGAAGACGAACTGGTGTTCTTTCCGATTCGCGGCACCGGCAAGTATCTGTCTGGCTTTGTCGGGTGTTCCGATACTCCTCAGGGCCGTCAGGCGATCAGTGAGATCAACCAACTGCTGCGTACCCTGCCCCACGAGCAACTGAACCAGTCGTATGCCGACTGGCTGGACCCCGAAATGCGCACGGATTATCTGCAACAGGCGCGGATTTTTTTCGAGCAACAGGCCACGCAGTAAAACCTGCGGGCAAAAAGAAACCCCGAGCAGTGGGGAGACAACTCGGGGTTAAACGCGGTCTGCTTAAAGACCCGTAGCAGCAAGCGACAAGCACCGGAGCACAATGCTTGATCCTGCTGTTATGGGGTCTGACTGACGGGGATGCAGGAAGGTTCCCACAAAAAATATTTCATCTTTACAGGGCCGCACGCTTATCCAGCGCCGCATTGCGCAAGGCCGCGATCACACAGGGCTCCAGCCGCCCTTCGGCGATCAGGACGTCACGGTGCAAACCGTCAACCACATCTGTCAGAAGGCGTTTGTCGGTCAACTGCGCCTGATTGAATTCGCGCTCCACCACGAGGGCGCCGTTGCTGTTCTTCAGCGTCACCAGGCATTCGCCATGGGCGCCACACGGAGTCAACGTCACCTGATACGGGCTCAGAGCCTCACCGAGCAATAGACTGATACTTTCCATCTCGATCTCCACTCAATAGTCCGAAAACATTGTGCCTGGGGCGTGTTCACAATAAATGACCACCGGCCCGAGAAGAAAGTTCTGAATACCGCGCTGCTCCCGGAGCAGTTAGCGGTCTGTCAGAGCATGCACGGTGAAGATGACAGAAACATAACCATCGGCTCAAGCCCCCGCCGGATGGGCTGCCGCTTGCAGGTAGCTGTCCAGCAGCCCGCGCATCAGCACCGCCGAGACCGGCGTTTGCAAACGCCCCAGGAGTTTCAGCTCCTGCTGGTGCAGCAGGCTTTCGAGATCACTCAGCAGGCCGGGTGCCACACGCCCCAGCAGGATAAGCGCCCGCGCTTCCCGCCCGGCCACCAGATGACGGATCAGCGCCAGGCCCTCTCCGCCGCGCAGTTGCGGATCGCAAATCGCTATGTCGACCCGGGTGCGGCGCTCCAGCGAGCACTTTGCGGACGCCAGCGACGGCGCTGTCAGCACGTCGTAGATACCGACCGCATTGAGCATCTGGTGCAACGCCATCATTCGATAAGGATCGGGTTCGAGAATCAGTACTTTGAGCGAGCGCATGGACGACCTCTGAAACGGCAATCGCGGACTCGTCCGCAGTTGCTGCCCACTTTAGGGCAGCCTCCTTCAGTCCCCCATCGGAAAAGGAAGCGCGTGATATAGGAAATTTCCCTATATCAATGCGGATGTCCCGTCGTTGCCGCATCACGCCGGGTGATGTCCGTCCACCCGCCGAGCAAGCCTCGCAACTCCCCACTGGCGCAGTAAAACGGCACCGTCCATTGATAGATGTCGCGATTACCCTGCTTGAATTGCAGGCGACGTCTGCTGAAGCGGGTTCGGCGGGTTCTCAGCTGAATCATGAACTCCTCATGCAGCATGCCGGCGGTGGCACGCGGCAGGGCATCGACGTCGATCAAGCGACACCCCTGCACCTGCTCAAAGCGGATCGACAACGCCTCTTCGTAGCTTTTGTTACAGAGGATCAGACGCCCTTCCAGGTCGCGAACGAACACCGGGTCAGGCATGGCGTCTATCAGCGCGCGCTGGAAGACCAATTGATCACCGAGTTGGCTTTGCACGTCTCGATGCTGTTTGATCAGCGCCGCCATTCGCCGATGCCATAACAGCGACAACCCACAAAAAGCCCCCACCACACACACACCCCAGTAGCCCAAACGCGACCAGTGTTGCCAGCCCGCAGCAGCTGGTTTCGGCCCGATGCCGCCCAGCCAGTTCAGGCGAATGGCCCGCAGTTCGGAAGCCGGGAACGCTTCAAGCGCCTTGTTCAGGATGCTCAGCAATTGCGGCTGACCCTTGCGCACGGCCAGAAGATCTGCCTCCCATTTTCCCTCCAGCAATTCGCCAACCTTCAGCAATCCCGAGGGATAGAGCTGCGCACCGATTTCGTTTTCGATGGTGGCATAGGCCTCACCGCTTTCGACCAGCGCCCGCGCCTCGGCATAGGTTTTCACCGAACGTAATTCGATGGACGGATAATCGCGTCGGATCACCCCCTCCAGCGCATGCCGACCCGGCAACACCAGCACCCGTTTGGCCAACTGCTCCAGCGATTGCACTCCAGGCTCGCTGGCGCGGCCGACAAATACCCAGCCGGCACCGCCAAAGGCATGACTGAAATCCAGGCTCAACCGGCGCTCATCATTCATCGCCAGGGTCGTGCTCATGTCTGCGGCACCGGTTTCCAGGCGTTCGAGCATCTGCGCGGTGGAAAACGACTCCCGGTAAACGAATTGCAACCCGGTCATGGCGCTGATGCGTTTGAGCACATCATTGTTCAAGCCGCTCCAATGACCATGCTCATCCAGAAACAGGTACAACGGGTACTGCTCCGCCGCCACGATCACCGTCGGGTTATCGCGAACCCATTGCCGCTCGGCTTCACTCAGCACAACGGTGCCGATGTTCAACTGCTCTTCATCATGCGCCAGATGCGCCGCAACGCCCACGCGCCAGCCAACCAACAGGCACAACAGAAAAACCCGCTTCAGGGCGTGTTTCCATCCTCTTTCAAACAGCATTGCCACTTCCTTCGTGATCGACTCACCCGTCCTTCATGGGCGAAAACCCGAGCAGTGTGGCAGCAGAAACAAAAAAGCCCGTCAGGAGACGGGCTTCAAAATGTGACAGCTTTTTCGGCTTACAGCGGCTTGCCGCGGTTGCCGTGCTGGCTGACAAAGGCCTGTACGGCTTTCAGCTCGTTTGGCAGAACGGTGCAGCGCTCGTTTCGCTCAAACAAATCAGAAAGATGTGCAGGCAGTTCGAGAGCTTTTCCTACACCCGCTTTCTCCACGGCATCCGGGAATTTCACCGGATGTGCGGTACCCAGGATCACCATCGGGATGTCCAGACTGCGGCGGCATTCGCGCGCGGCCTTGACGCCGATGGCGGTGTGCGGGTCCAGCACTTCGCCGCATTGCGCGTAGACTTCGGCGATGGTTTCGCAGGTTTGCGCGTCATCCACGGCCAGCGAGTCGAACAGCTTGCGGGCTTCGGTCCAGCGCTCTTGCTCGACGCTGAAACCACCGCCCTGCTTGAACGAATCCATCAGCCCGGCAATCGCCGCTCCGTTACGACCGTGCAGGTCGAACAGCAGCCGTTCGAAGTTCGACGAAACCATGATGTCCATCGACGGCGACAGCGTGGCGTGCAGGGTTTCCTTGACGTACTGGTTGCCGCTCATGAAGCGGTGCAGGATGTCGTTGCGGTTGGTCGCGACGATCAACTGGTTGATCGGCAGGCCCATGTTGCGCGCCAGGTAACCGGCGAAGATGTCGCCGAAGTTGCCGGTCGGCACCGAGAACGCCACCGAACGCGCCGGGCCGCCCAGCTGCAGGGCTGCGTGGAAGTAGTAGACGATCTGGGCCATGATCCGCGCCCAGTTGATCGAGTTCACCGCCACCAGACGCGTGCCCTTGAGGAAGCTCTGGTCGGCGAAGCTGTTCTTGACCATTTCCTGGCAGTCATCGAAGTTGCCTTCGATGGCGATGTTGTGGATGTTCTCGCCGACAATCGTCGTCATCTGCCGACGCTGCACTTCGGACACACGGTTGTGCGGGTGCAGGATGAAGATGTCGACGTTTTCGCAGTGCTTGCAGCCTTCGATGGCGGCCGAACCGGTGTCACCCGAGGTGGCACCGACGATGACCACGCGCTCGCCGCGCTTTTCCAGCACGTAATCGAGCAGACGACCGAGCAGTTGCAGGGCGAAGTCCTTGAACGCCAGGGTCGGGCCGTGGAACAGCTCGAGCACCCACTCGTTGCCGTTGAGCTGACGCAGCGGCGCAACGGCGCTGTGCGAGAACACACCGTAGGTTTCTTCGAGGATCTTTTTGAAATCGGCGTCAGGAATGCTGCCGGTGACAAACGGGCGCATCACGCGGAAGGCCAGCTCGTGATACGGCAGGCCGGCCCAGGAAGCGATTTCTTCCTGGGTGAAACGTGGCAGGTTTTCCGGGACGTACAGACCGCCGTCAGTGGCCAGACCGGCCAGCAGGACGTCTTCGAAATTCAGGGCCGGTGCCTGGCCGCGGGTACTGATGTAACGCATGACTGACTCCAATGGAGAGTGTGCACAACAGTGGCCCCTTTCACGGGGCCATTGCAGGACAACGACTTAGTTCAGGTGCTCGACGCGGATCCGTACAACCGGACCATTCACGCCGGCCAGGGCTTCGAGGGCAGCGATCGCATCGTTGATACGCTGCTCGACCACGCGGTGGGTCAGCAGGATCATCGGTACCAGACCGTCGTGTTCCTCGACTTCCTTCTGCATGATCGACTCGATGTTGATGCCGCGCTCCGAGAGAATGCTCGCCACCTGAGCCAGTACGCCCGGATGGTCCTTGGCCTGGATGCGCAGGTAGTAGGCGCTTTCGCAGGCTTCGATCGGCAGGATCGGATGCGCCGACAGCGAGTCCGGCTGGAAGGCCAGGTGCGGCACGCGGTTTTCCGGATCGGACGTCATGGCGCGAACCACGTCCACCAGGTCGGCGATCACCGACGAAGCGGTCGGCTCCATGCCGGCACCGGCGCCGTAGAACAGGGTCGAACCGGCGGCGTCACCGTTGACCATCACGGCGTTCATCACGCCGTTGACGTTGGCGATCAGACGATCGGCCGGGATCAGCGTCGGGTGTACGCGCAGCTCGATGCCGGCAGCGGTGCTGCGCGCCACACCGAGGTGCTTGATGCGGTAGCCCAGCGCTTCGGCGTAATTCACGTCGGCGGTGGTCAGCTTGGTGATGCCTTCGGTGTAGGCCTTGTCGAATTGCAGCGGAATGCCGAACGCGATGGAGGCCAGAATCGTCAGTTTGTGCGCGGCGTCGATGCCTTCGACGTCGAAGGTCGGATCGGCTTCGGCGTAGCCCAGCGCTTGCGCTTCGGCCAGCACGTCTTCGAAGGTGCGACCCTTCTCGCGCATTTCGGTGAGGATGAAGTTACCGGTGCCGTTGATGATCCCGGCGACCCAGTTGATGCGGTTGGCGGACAGGCCTTCACGGATCGCCTTGATCACCGGAATGCCACCGGCCACGGCCGCTTCGAATGCCACGATCACGCCTTTCTCGCGTGCCTTGGCGAAAATCTCATTACCGTGAACGGCGATCAGTGCCTTGTTCGCGGTGACCACATGCTTGCCATTCTCGATGGCCTTGAGTACCAGCTCGCGGGCAACGGTGTAGCCGCCCATCAGCTCTATGACGATGTCGATCTCAGGGTTCGTGGCCACTTCGAAGACATCGTTGGTAATCGCAATACCGGTCGTCTGGAACTGAGGCTTTGGCGTGCGCATGGCAATTTGTGCCACTTCGATCCCACGCCCGGCACGACGAGCAATTTCCTCGGCGTTGCGCTGAAGTACGTTGAAGGTACCGCCACCGACGGTCCCTAACCCACAGATGCCTACTTTGACCGGATTCACTGTGAACTCCCCATGAAACGGCCGACGCAAGGTCGGCCGGAAAACAACCGCGTGTTCGCGGCTCTCTATTAATGGCCCGGCGATGTTGCTGCCGGACCATGATCGTCAACGGCGGACCGTGACGATGCGAATTACTTGGCGCCCAGCGCCAGTTTGGCGACTTGTGGCGCCGGCTGGTAGCCCGGAATGACCTGTCCGTCGGCCAAAACGATAGCCGGTGTGCCGTTCACGCCAATCGACTGACCCAAAGCGAACTGTTTGGAAACCGGGTTCGCGCACTTGGCGGCCTTGATTTCCTTACCATCGACCATTTTGTCCATGGCGGCTTTCTTGTCGGTCGAGCACCACACGGCTTGCAACTGCTCGTCACCCGGCGAGCCGAGGCCCTGACGCGGGAACGCCACGTAGCGCACTTCGATGCCGCGCTTGTTCAGCTCAGGCACTTCGGCGTGCAGCTTGTGGCAGTACGGGCAGGTGGTGTCGGTGAACACGGTGATGTGCGATTTGGTCTCGCCCACGGCTGGGTAAACCACGGTTTCGGCCACTGGAATGGCATTGATCAGTTTGGAGATGCCCAGGCGTTCGGTCTTCTCGGTCAGGTTGACCGGTTTGCCGTCCTTGAGCTGGAACAGGTAGCCCTGAACGATGTATTGGCCGTCGGCGCTGGCGTACAGCACGCGGCTGCCCTTGAGCTTGACTTCATACATGCCCGGCAACGGGCTGGCGCTGATGCTTTCTACCGGAACCTCGAGTTCGAGTTTTTCCAGGCTTTGACGAATGGCTTTGTCGGCCGCGTCATCGGCGACGGCAAAGGTGCTGACCAACGCAATGGCTGCGGCGGCGAAAATCTGGGTCAGACGCATGAGAACTCCTGAAGGCGGACAAATGAAACGGTCAGAACGCCCGTGCCGGAACACCGGGTCATAACCGTCCATCGTGCAAACCGGCAAAGCCTACCACATAAGGCTCGCATGGCCGAATGCGCCTGACACAAGACACTCAAGGCTGACTGGCACACATTATTGTGGTGAGGGGATTTATCCCCGATGCAGGCGCTGCGGTCGTAAATGGATACTTTGGAATTTTATTGAACGCAAAGTTTTTGGGGCTGCTGCGCAGCCCGTCGGGGATGAATCCCCTCGCCACAGGTAATGACTCCAACATTGAAGGTTGCATCAGCCTCTTGGGTGGTGTTTGGCATGGAGGTCCTGCAAGCGCGCGCGGGCCACATGGGTGTAGATCTGCGTGGTCGACAGATCACTGTGCCCGAGCAACATCTGCACCACCCGCAGATCGGCGCCGTGGTTGAGCAGGTGCGTGGCGAAGGCGTGACGCAAGGTGTGCGGCGACAGCGATTTGCCGATCCCGGCGACCTTGGCCCAATGCTTGATCCGGTGCCAGAAGGTCTGACGGGTCATTTGCTCGCCGCGCTGGCTGGGGAACAGTACATCGCTGGGGCGCCCGCCGAGCAGCTCGCTGCGACCATCGCGCATATAGCGCTCGACCCAGACAATCGCCTCCTCGCCCATCGGCACCAGGCGCTCCTTGCTGCCCTTGCCCATCACCCGCAGCACGCCCTGACGCAGGTTGACCTGCTCCAGCGTCAGGCTGACCAGTTCGGTCACGCGCAGACCACAGGCGTACAGCACCTCAAGCATGGCGCGGTCACGCTGGCCGATGGCTTCGCTCAGATCCGGCGCCTTGAGCAGCGCTTCGACGTCGGCTTCCGACAATGATTTGGGTAAAGGCCGACCGAGTTGCGGCATGTCGACGCGCAAGGTCGGATCGACCGTAATCAGCTTTTCTCGCAGCAGATAGCGATAAAAACCACGCACACCGGAAAGAAATCTGGCGGTGGAACGCGGCTTGTAGTTCTGCTCCAGGCGCCAGGACAGGTGATCGAGGATCAACTCACGACCGGCATTGATCAGCTCGAGGTTTTTCTCTTGCAGCCAGCCGTTGAACAGCGCCAGATCGCTGCGGTAGGCGCCACGGGTGTTGTCGGACAGGCCTTTTTCCAGCCACAGGGCGTCGAGGAATTGGTCAATCAGTGGATGGTCGATGGCAGGCATGGGCGCTCAAGGCACACAACCTCCGGGGCTGTGCGCAAATGTAGAGTGAACTGTAGGAATGGCCGCTAGTCTTTCATAGCCCGCAATTTCAAGGAACAGGGAGCTTCAATGAACGAGCAGCAAATTCTCTTGGCATTTGGCGGGATCGGCGTCGCTGCGTTGGGTTGCCAGTGGCTGGCGTGGCGCCTGAAGCTGCCGGCGATTCTGTTTCTGTTGCTGACCGGGATTCTCGCCGGGCCGGTGCTGGGCTGGCTCGACCCGCAGGAAATGTTCGGCCCGTTGCTGATGCCGCTGGTGTCGCTGGCGGTAGCGTTGATCCTGTTTGAGGGCAGTCTGACCCTGCACCTGTCGGAATGGCGCGAGATCGGCAGCGTCGTGCATCGGCTGGTGACAATCGGCGCGTTCACGACCTGGGTGGTGATTGCCGTCGCCACCCATTTTTTGCTCGGCTTCGACTGGCTGCTGGCGATCCTGTTCGGCAGCCTGACGCTGGTGACCGGCCCGACGGTGATCGTGCCGATGCTGCGGGTGGTGCGGCCGAAAGCCTCGATCGCCAACATCCTGCGCTGGGAAGGCATCGTCATCGACCCGATCGGCGCCCTGCTCGCGGTGGTGGTCTACAGCTTCATCATCGCCCGCTCCGAGGGCAACGGCCTCGAACAGAGCCTGTTGACCTTCGGCGGCGTGATTGTCTGCGGCAGCGTATTCGGGGTGGTCGGCGGCTGGGTGCTGGGCACCATCATCCGGCGCCAGTGGTTGCCGGAATACCTGCATAACCTCGCCTCGCTGGCGGCGGTGTTGGGGATCTTCATTGCATCCAACCAGGTGATGCACGAGTCCGGCCTGCTCGCGGTGACGCTGATGGGCATGTGGCTGGCGAACATGAAGGGCGTGGATGTGCGGCACATCCTGCACTTCAAGGAAAACCTCAGCGTGCTGCTGATTTCCGGGTTGTTCATTCTGCTGGCGGCGCGGCTGGACCTGCATGCTTTGATCGGCCTCGGGCCGTTGGTGCTGATTCTGCTGCTGGTGATTCAACTGATCGCGCGCCCGCTGAACGTGCTGTTGAGCACTGCCGGCTCCAGCCTGAGCTGGCGTGAACGCGCCCTGCTGTGCTGGATCGCCCCGCGCGGGATCGTGGCGGCGGCGGTGTCGGCGATTTTCGCGATTCGTCTGGATCAAGCCGGGCACGAAGGTGCGCTGCTGCTGGTGCCGCTGACTTTCGCGGTGATCATCGGCACCGTGGTGCTGCAAAGCGCAACCGCTCGGCCACTTGCACGCTTGCTGAACGTCGCTGAACCGGCGCCGAGCGGCTTCCTGATCGTCGGCGCCAACGGCCCGGCGCGGTTGCTGGGCAAGTCATTGCAGCAACTGGGCAGCCGCGTACTGTTGACCGATTCGAGCTGGGAGAATATTCGTGCGGCGCGCATGGAGGGTTTGCCGACGTACTTTGGTAACCCGGCTTCGCAGCATGCCGATGCGCATCTGGATCTGGTCGGGCTGGGGCATCTGCTGGCGCTATCGCCGTCGGGCGAACTGAACACCCTGGCGGCGATGCGTTTTCGACACGACTTTGGTCATCAACGCCTGTTTGGTCTGGCCAGTGGTCAGGAAAGTCGTCGCAGTGACAAGCATCGGGCAAGCCTGGAACATCGCGGCAATCAGCTGGGGAGCGAGGCGCTGACCTACGCCAAGCTGGCCAGCCTGATCAGCAACGGCGCCGAGGTGTACAGCACGACGCTGACGGACGGTTTCGGTTGGGAGGATTACCAGGCATTGCATGGCAATCGGGCGACGCTGCTGTTCATGCGCGATGACAGTGGCTGGGTGCATGTGGTGACGCCGGAGACTGCTTTGAAACCGGGATCCGGGTGGACGTTGCTGGCGTTGATCCAGCCTGAGAGCAGCGGCGCCTGATCTGACGAATTCGCGAGCAAGCCCGCTCCCACAGTGTCCGTGTCGTACATAAACGTTGTAGACGACACAAAACCTGTGGGA
The DNA here is from genome assembly GCF_004526365.1 of Pseudomonas sp. S150. Classification (NCBI taxonomy): domain Bacteria; kingdom Pseudomonadati; phylum Pseudomonadota; class Gammaproteobacteria; order Pseudomonadales; family Pseudomonadaceae; genus Pseudomonas; species Pseudomonas sp. S150. The sequence goes on along the minus strand of NZ_CP038207.1, from coordinate 1,721,376 downwards.
GCGGGCTTGCTCGCGAAGGCCGCGACTCGGTTCCGGATCAGGCAGGAAATCCGGGCAGCACCGGCACCGGCCGCTTGTCATCGTCGATGGCCACAAAGCTGAATTGCCCATGGATCGCCTTCTCGCGGCCATCGCAACTCATGCTCTCAACAAATACTTCCACCTCGACCTTGAGGCTGGTGTTACCCACTTTGATCACCCTGCCCACCAGTTCGACGATGGAGCCGGCCGGGATCGCGTGATTGAAGTCGATGCGGTCGGTGGACACGGTCACCAGCGGCAAACGGCAGAAACGCGTAGCGGTGATGAACGACACTTCATCCATCCACGCCAGCGCGGTGCCGCCGAACAGGGTGTGTGTGGTGGTTGGTGGTCGGCGGGAAGACGGCTTTGGTCACGCGGGTCACCGAGAGTTCGGTGCGGCGTTCGATTTCCTGGTCACGGGTGGTCATGGTTCTGGCCTGAAACAAAAATGCTGTGGATAAATTGCAGGCAACAAAAAAGCAGCCCGTAGGCTGCTTTTTTCTGCATCGGAAGCTGGACTTAAGCCAGTTTTTCCTTGATGCGAGCTGCTTTACCCGACAGGTCGCGCAGGTAGTACAGCTTGGCTTTACGTACGTCACCGCGACGTTTAACAGCCATGCTGTCGATCTGCGGGGAGTAGGTCTGGAAAGTACGTTCTACGCCAACACCGTTGGAGATTTTACGAACGGTGAACGCACTGTTCACGCCGCGGTTACGCTTGGCGATGACAACGCCTTCGAACGCTTGCAGACGGGAACGATCGCCTTCCTTCACTTTCACCTGAACGACAATGGTGTCGCCTGGGGCAAAGGTAGGGATTTCTTTGGTCATCTGCTCTGCTTCGAGTGCAAGGATGATTTTGTTGGTCATGCTGTGCTCCTAAGGTAAATCAACTGATCTACCATCGATACGTTGTTAACTATCGTCCCGCTCGCGGATGTATTCCTCGAGCAGCTTCTTCTCTTCTCCAGAAAGCGAGCGGCTTTCCAGAAGATCGGCGCGTCGTTCATAGGTCCTACCAAGGGACTGCTGTAAACGCCAACGCCGGATATGCGCGTGATTGCCACTTAGCAACACGTCGGGAACACGCTGATCCGCATACACCTCAGGTCGGGTGTAGTGCGGGCAATCCAGCAGACCATCCGTAAAGGAATCTTCCTCAGCGGAATCCGCATGCCCTAAAGCTCCGGGCAGCAGTCGTGTAACCGCATCGATCATGACCATGGCCGGCAGCTCGCCGCCAGACAGTACATAGTCACCAATCGACCACTCTTCATCGACATGAGCCTCAATAAAGCGCTCGTCAATGCCTTCATAGCGGCCGGCAATCAGGATCAATGCATCCGATTTTGCCAACTCGCGTACCGCCGACTGAGTCAGTTGACGGCCTTGGGGGGACAGGTAAATCACCTTCGCCGCCTCCCCGGCTGCTGCCTTGGCCTGAACCAGAGCATCTTCCAGGGGCTTGATCTTCATCACCATGCCCGGACCACCGCCAAACGGGCGATCGTCCACAGTGTGATGCCGATCCGTCGTGTAATCCCGCGGATTCCAACAGGTCAGCTGCAACAGCCCCTGTTTGACCGCACGACTGGTAATGCCGTACTCACTGATGGCCGAGAACATCTCGGGGAACAGCGTAATGACGTCTACGCGCAGGCTGGCCATTGCTTAGAAGTCCGCGTCCCATTCCACCCGCATCACGCCTGCATCCAGGTCGATTGCCAGCACGCATTGCTCCGTATAGGGCAACAACCGCTCGCGATCATCCAGGCTGCCCGCGCAGGGCTTGACCACCAATACATCGTTCGCGCCGGTCTCCAACAGGTGATCAACCTTGCCGAACAATTGCTCGTCCTGGTTGATGACGCTCAGACCCTGCAACTGGTACCAGTAGTACTCGTCGCCTGTCAGGTTGGGCAAAAGGCTTCGCGAGATGCAAATCTCATAACCGCTCAGAAGACGGGCTTCATCGCGATCGTCGAGGCCTTTGAGCTTGGCAACCAGATCCTTTTGAGTGGATCGGCCGCTGACCAGCTCGACCTGTTTCACCACGCCTTCGCGCCGAAGCGTCCAGTTGCGGTAGTCCAACAGGTTTTCAATCGGATCGGTAAAGGAAAAGACCTTCACCTCGCCGCGAACGCCGTGAACCGAAAAAATCTTGCCGACAACGATCAGGTCATCAGCTTTTTCTGGCGTCGCGCTCATACTGCTCAGGCTGCAGCCTTGGCAGATTCCTTCAGCAACTGAGCAACACGCTCAGATGGCTGTGCACCAACGCTCAGCCAGTAGGCTACGCGCTCTTGGTTCACGGACAGACGGATTTCCTGACCACGGGCAACAGGGTTGAAGAAGCCAACCTGTTCTTTGTGGGAGCCGTCACGCGGGTTACGCGAGTCGGTTACGGTCAGGTGGTAAAACGGGCGCTTTTTGGAGCCGCCAAGGGCAAGACGGATTGTTAGCATGTGAACATCGTTCCTGTAGTCGGTGCTGCAAATCTAAATGCACAGCGGGCATGGGTGCCCGAAAGGCCGCATATTCTAAGGAATATCCGGACTTTTGCAAATGACTTTTTCCGGCGCCTATGGCATGCCGTGCGGATTTGCATATAGAGCCGTCGATGAAAACGGCCAGTCAGCTCCCGCCGAGTGCGGGTTTGCTGTTGATCCTGCGTCCTTGCAGGGTCTGCGCCGGTGCGACGACCGGCGAAGTCTTGGTGTCCTGAATCACATTTTCGGCATGCCGCCGCCGGGCAACATACCGCCCATGCCGCGCATCATTTTCGCCATGCCGCCTTTGGCGGTGAATTTCTTCATCATCTTCTGCATCTGCTTGTGCTGCTTGATCAAGCGACCGATGTCCTGCACCTGAGTGCCGGAACCCATGGCGATCCGGCGCTTGCGCGAACCGCTGATCAGCTCAGGGTCGCGGCGCTCGGCCGGCGTCATGGAGTTGATGATGGCTTCCATCTGTTTGAACTGCTTCTCTGCAGCATTCTGGGCATTGCCCATTTGCGACAGGTTGACACCGCCGATGCTCGGCAGCTTGTCCATTAGTCCGCCGAGGCCGCCCATGTTCTTCATTTGTTGCAGCTGATCGCGGAAGTCTTCGAGGTCGAAGCCCTTGCCCTTCTTCAGCTTCTTGGCCAGTTTATCGGCCTTGTCCTTGTCGAGGGTCGCTTCGGCCTGTTCGATCAGGCTGAGCACGTCGCCCATGCCGAGGATCCGCGAAGCAATACGCTCAGGGTGGAACGGATCGAGCGTTTCGCTCTTCTCGCCCATACCGATGAACTTGATCGGCTTGCCAGTGATTGCGCGAACCGACAACGCGGCACCGCCACGGGCATCACCGTCGACCTTGGTCAGGATCACACCGGTCAGCGGCAGCGCATCACCGAAGGCCTTGGCCGTGTTGGCGGCGTCCTGACCGGTCATGGCGTCGACCACGAACAGCGTTTCGACCGGGTTGATCGCGGCGTGCAGCGCCTTGATCTCGCCCATCATCTCTTCGTCGATGTGCAGACGACCGGCGGTGTCGACGATGACCACGTCGATGAATTTCAGTTTGGCTTCTTTAATAGCTGCGGTGGCGATGTCCACCGGCTTCTGGCTCAGGTCGGACGGGAAGAACGTCACGCCGATGTCGTTGGCCAGGGTTTCCAGCTGTTTAATAGCCGCAGGACGGTAAACGTCCGCCGACACGACCATCACCGACTTCTTCTTGCGCTCTTTAAGGAAGCGCGCCAGTTTGCCGGCCGTGGTGGTTTTACCGGCACCCTGCAGACCAGCCATCAGAATGACCGCTGGCGGCACGGCGCTCAGGTTCAGGTCTTCGTTGGCCGCGCCCATCAGGCTTTCGAGTTCGGCCTGGACGATCTTCACGAACGCCTGGCCCGGCGTCAGGCTGCGCGACACCTCGGTGCCGACAGCGCGCTCCTTGACCGAATTGACGAAGTCCTTGACCACCGGCAGGGCGACGTCGGCTTCGAGCAACGCCATGCGCACTTCGCGCAGGGTGTCTTTGATATTGTCTTCAGTCAGCTTCGCCTTGCCGGTGACATGGCGCAGCGTCTGCGAGAGACGGTCGGTTAAGTTTTCAAACATTGCGCGATCCTTTCAGGCCCTGTGTAGACCGGGATAATGGCGGCCCAGACCGGATTCAACATGTGCTCGGCGAGCCTGCGGCGTGGGCAGGTCGCGGATTATAGCGAAGACTGCGTCGGGCGGACACCTCGCACTTTCGTGGTGTGGCGGTTCTATGCCAAACTCAGCGCCTTTCGGGCCTGCCTAACAGGATTTATGCTCCCCTTGTCACCCAGTTTGCTGACTACCATCGCCGCCGCGCTTCTTTATGCCGCTGCGACCCTTTATCAGGGCACCCGCCTGGCCTCCGGCGCCAAGGCGAACAAGCGCCTGCTGGTTACGCTCGGCATCCTCGCCGTGCTCGCCCACAGCGCCAGCCTGCTCACTCACCTGCTGACGCCGATCGGCCTGGGCCTGGACTTCTTCAGCGCCGCCAGCCTGATCGCCGCGGCTGTCATCGCCCTGACGCTACTGGCCTGCTCGCGGATCCCGGTTGAAAACCTGCTGGTGCTGCTGTTCCCGCTCGGCGCGGCCACGGTGTTGCTGGCGCAGTTCGCCCCGGCCGGCACGGTGCAGATCATCGACGAAGAGCCGGGCATCCTCGCCCACATCCTGCTGTCGATCCTCGCCTACGGCATGTTCACCATCGCGGTGTTCCAGGCCTTGTTGCTGCTGGTGCAGGATCACCAGCTCAAGCACAAGCACCCGTCGGGCCTGATCAAGAACTTCCCGCCGCTGCAAACCATGGAAAGCCTGTTGTTCGGCTTCCTCTGGGCCGGCTGGACGCTGCTGTCGCTGTCGCTGATCTCCGGCTGGCTGTTCGTCGAGAACCTGTTCGCCCAGCATCTGGTGCACAAGACCTTGCTGGCGTGCCTGGCCTGGATCGTGTTCAGCGTGCTGCTGTGGGGCCGCAATCGCCTCGGCTGGCGTGGCCACAAGGCGATTCGCTGGACCCTCGCCGGTTTCTGCCTGCTGATGTTGGCGTATTTCGGCAGCAAACTGGTTCGTGAATACATCCTGCACATCTGACGGGCGGCATAAATGGACGGTTTGCCCATAGGGCCGATGCTCGCGGTATTTGTCCTGCTGATTTTATGGTCGGGGCTGTTTACCGCCGTCGAAATCGCGCAGCAGCACTTGCTCGCGCAACGCACCGCCTCGCGCGCCAGCGATAAACCGCTGGCGAAGCTGAGCTTCCCGCTCGACAGTCTGATCCTGTGCAACACCCTGTGCCGCGCCCTCGCGGTAATCATTGCCACGCTGCTGGCGATCTTCCTCTGCGAAGAGAACGGCCCGTGGGCCGCCTGCCTCGGTGCGGGTGCCGTATTGCTGGTGTTTGCCGACTACTTTCCGCGCAGCGTGGCCCAGCGCTATCCGGATGCAGTGCTGTCGTTCGGCAATACCCTGCTGGCCGTTCCGCTGAAGATTCTTTACCCGCTGGCCTGGCTGCTGAGCCGCATCAGCGGTCTGCTGCTGCGTCCCTTCGCGCGCAAACCCCAGGTGGTGCAGCAAAGTGAAGACGAAGAACCTGCCGACCCTGATAACGATCCGGAACACCCGTCTCGCACCCACCCGGTCTCAGGCATCCATGCGCTGGACAACATCACGGTCAACGACATTCTGGTGCCACGCAGCGATGTCGACGGCATCAACCTCGACGACTCGATCGAAGAGATCATCGAACAACTGCGCCACAACAAGCGCACGCGCCTGCCGGTGTTCCACAGCGACATCAACCAGGTCGAAGCGGTGCTCAACACCCGGCAGATCCGCCATCTGCTCAACGATGGCCAGCTGACCCGCGAAGCGCTGCTGGCCGCCAGCTACGAGCCGTACTTCGTTCCGGAAAGCACCCCGCTGCAACTGCAACTGCTGAACTTCCACAAGCAGCAGCGCCGCTTGGGCATGGTGGTGGACGAGTACGGCGAAGTGCTGGGCATCGTCACTCTGGAAGACATTCTCGAAGAAATCGTCGGCGAATTCGAAAGCGAGCACAGCCTCGACAACCCGCACATCCATCCGCAGCCCGACGGGCGCATGGTGATCGACGGCACTGCGTCGATCCGCGAGTTGAACAAATGCCTGGGCTGGCATTTGCCGAGCGACGGCCCGAAAACCCTCAACGGTCTGGTGACCGAAGCGCTGGAGACCATTCCGGACAGCGCGGTGTGTCTGAAGATCGGGCGTTATCGGCTGGAGATTCTCGAGACCGAGGACAACCGGGTGAGCAAGGTGCTGATCTGGCATACGAGCGCGGTGCCCGCCAAGGTTTAGGCGCTTTTGTGGCGAGGGAGCTTGCTCCCGCTCGGGCGCGCAACGGCCGTAAATGTGTTGGGGTCGCTTCGCAACCCAGCGGGAGCAAGCTCCCTCGCCACAGGAAGATCAATCGACGTCAATCCGCTGCGATCTTTTGCTCTTGTTTGATTGTTAGCCCCCTTCCTATAATCGAGCCGCTTACCCAAGCGCCGCCGAGCCCTGTGCTTACCCCGCACGCCAACGGTTTCGGTAATTTTCCGCACCACCCCGACGACTGTTCCTACTCGAAACAGCGCTCGCGTCTCATCCCACATCCCTGGGTGTTCAACCATAATAATTCGCTCCAACGGAGCTCATGACTGTCAGGGATCACCGCATGACGACCAGTACCGCTTACAGCGCCACCGCGCCTGCCCAGCCGACCAACTCCGCCACCCGCGTGGCGACAGCGAGTTTCATCGGCACCGCCATCGAGTTCTACGACTTCTACGTTTACGCTACCGCCGCTGCACTGGTGATCGGGCCGGTGTTCTTTCCGCAGACGTCCGGCACCGCGCAGATGCTTTCGGCGTTTCTCACCTTCGGCATCGCCTTCCTCGCCCGACCGCTGGGTTCGGCCTTGTTCGGCCACTTCGGTGACCGTATCGGGCGCAAGTCGACACTGGTCGCCTCGCTCTTGCTGATGGGCGTGTGCACCACGCTGATCGGCGTGCTGCCGGGTTACGCCAGCATTGGCGCCTGGGCACCGATTTTGTTGTGTGTGCTGCGTTTCGGTCAGGGTTTGGGATTGGGTGGCGAATGGGGTGGCGCGGCATTGCTGGCCACGGAGAATGCGCCCAAGGGCAAACGGGCGTGGTTCGGCATGTTCCCGCAGCTTGGCCCGTCAATCGGCTTTCTTGCAGCCAATGGCCTGTTCCTGACCCTGGCCATGACCCTCGACGACGAGCAGTTCCGCAGTTGGGGCTGGCGGATTCCGTTTCTGCTCAGCGCGGCACTGGTGATGGTCGGCCTGTACGTGCGCCTCAAGCTCCATGAAACGCCAGTATTCGCCAACGCCATTGCTCGTCAGGAACGGGTGAAAGTGCCGCTGGTCGAGCTGTTCAGCCAATACTGGGCGCCAACCCTGCTTGGCGCAGCGGCCATGGTGGTGTGCTATGCGCTGTTTTATATCTCGACGGTGTTTTCCCTGAGCTACGGCGTGTCCACCCTCGGCTATAGCCGTGAAACGTTTCTTGGACTGCTGTGTTTTGCCGTGCTGTTCATGGCCGCCGCAACGCCGTTGTCCGCTTGGGCCAGCGACCGTTACGGGCGCAAACCGGTGCTGATCGTCGGCGGTGTACTGGCGATTCTGTCCGGATTCCTGATGGAGCCGCTGCTGACGCAAGGTTCGACCTGGGGCGTGGCGCTGTTCCTGTGCATCGAGCTGTTCCTGATGGGCGTGACGTTTGCCCCGATGGGCGCGCTGCTGCCGGAACTGTTTCCGACCCACGTGCGCTATACCGGCGCATCGGCCGCTTACAACCTCGGCGGGATCGTCGGCGCCTCGGCGGCTCCGTTCTTCGCGCAGAAACTGGTGGCAATGGGTGGTTTGAGTTATGTCGGCGGCTATGTGTCGGCGGCAGCGGTGCTCAGCCTGATTGCTGTGCTGTGCCTGAAGGAAACGCGCAATAACGATCTGAATCAGGTTGCCTGACAGAAGATCAAAAGCTTCGCGAGCAAGCCCGCTCCCACAATTGGTTTTGTGTACGCCACAGATCCAATGTGGGAGCGGGCTTGCTCGCGAATGCCGCGCCTCGGTTTACAGCTCTACAACAACAGCCTGAGCAGCCCGGGTCGCCTTGGCACGCGCTGCCTCAATCGACTCATCCCGCGCCAACGCCACGCCCATCCGGCGCTGACCATTGACTTCAGGCTTGCCGAACAGACGCAACGCCGTATCCGGCTCGCTCAGCGCTGCGCCCAGGTTGGCGAACGCGGTCTGGGTCGACTGCCCTTCCACCAGAATCACTGCCGAAGCCGAAGGGCCGAACTGACGGATCAGCGGCACCGGCAGACCGAGAATGGCGCGCGCGTGCAGGGCGAACTGCGACAGATCCTGAGAAATCAGGGTCACCAGACCGGTGTCATGCGGGCGCGGCGAAACTTCGCTGAACCACACCTGATCGCCCTTGATGAACAGTTCGACGCCGAACAGCCCGCGACCACCCAAGGCCTCGGTCACGGCTTTGGCCACGCGCTCGGACTCAGCCAGAGCAATCGGGCTCATGGCCTGCGGCTGCCAGGATTCCTGATAGTCGCCCTTCTCCTGACGGTGACCGACCGGTGCGCAGAACGTGGTGCCGCCGATGTGGCGCACGGTCAGCAGGGTGATTTCGTAGTCGAAATCGATGAAGCCTTCGATGATCACCCGACCTTTGCCGGCGCGACCGCCCTCTTGCGCGTAATCCCAGGCCTTCTGCACATCCTCGGCGCTGCGCAGCAGGCTCTGGCCTTTACCCGACGAGCTCATGACTGGCTTGACCACGCACGGGAAGCCCAGATCCTGAACGGCTTTGCTGTAGTCCTCGAAGGTGTCGGCAAAGTGGTACGGCGAGGTTGGCAGGTCCAGCTCTTCAGCGGCCAGACGGCGGATGCCTTCGCGGTTCATGGTCAGTTGCGCGGCGCGGGCGGTCGGGATCACGGTGAAGCCTTCGGCTTCCAACTCGACCAGCGTGGCGGTGGCGATGGCTTCGATTTCCGGCACGATGAAGTGCGGTTTCTCGGCTTCGATGACTGCACGCAGCGCGGCGCCGTCGAGCATGTTGATCACGTGGCTGCGGTGCGCCACCTGCATGGCCGGCGCGTTGGCGTAACGGTCGACGGCAATCACTTCAACGCCCAGGCGTTGCAGCTCGATCACCACTTCCTTGCCCAACTCACCACAGCCACACAGCAATACGCGGGTCGCGGTCGGCGACAATGGAGTTCCGATACGGGTCATCTCAGGTCCTCAAAGAAGCGGATCATCGAGGAAAGCAACGCCAGACGCGCTTTCCATGGGGAGAAAGCGCGGCATTTTACATGAACCGCAGGGTTTGGCTCAGCTGGCGACAGCCTGTTTGCGCTCGCGCCAGGCCATGATCAGCCAGACGGCAGTGACGCCGGCAAACTTCGAGACCAGTGCGGTGATGATCACCGGTGGCGTCATCAGGTCGATCATGCCGAAAAAGATGAAGGTATCGAGGGGAATGCTCAGCGCCGAGCTGATCCACAGGCGGTCGCGCAACGGCCGTTTGGTGACGCTGAACACCAGCCAATCGATGATTTCCGACACCGCGAACGCCGTGGCGCTGGCCAACGCGATGGATGGATCGGAAGTGACGTAGGACAACACCAGCGCCGCCAGCATCGCCACGAGCGCACCGTGGCCGAAACGGGTTTGCACCATGTCGCGCAACACGAACACCAACCCGCCCCAGGCCGACCAGATGATGTCCAGGTGCGGCGCGGTGGAGAAAGCGAAGTTGATCAGCACGACGCTGCTGATGTAGGCGATGAGGAAAATCATGGGGGCGACCTGTCAAATTGGCGCACAGGTTACTTCAGGCTTTGAGTTGGGCCAATAAGAAGTAGCGGCTGTTCTGGCCTCTTCGCGAGCAAGCCCGCTCCCACAGTTGATCGAAGGTGAACACAAATCCAATGTGGGAGCGGGCTTGCTCGCGAAGGCGGCCTGTCAGGCGCCTGATTTTCCGGGAACCATCCACACCAACCCACTCGCCTTCGCCCGCTCATGACACAACCCCAGCACCACCCGCCGCTCGTCATTGGTCATGCGTCCCCAGCGGGTGATCTCAGCGACCGTGCGCTGGCAGCCGGTGCAAATATCGTCCTCATCCAGGGCGCAGATATTCACGCACGGCGAGGCAACGGGTCTTTCAGGCGTGTTCATTCTTCCTGCTCTACCAGGTCACGCGCATAGCGCTGCGAGTTGTGCACATAGTGCGCGGCGCTGGCTTCGAGCATTTTTTTCTGCGGCTCGGTGAGTTCACGCACGACCTTGCCCGGCGAGCCCATCACCAGCGAACCATCCGGAATTTCCTTGCCCTCGCCGATCAGCGAATTGGCGCCAATGATGCAGTTCTTGCCGATCTTTGCGCCGTTGAGTATCACCGCGTTAATGCCGATCAGACTGTAATCGCCGACGGTGCAGCCATGCAGCATGGCGTTATGACCGATGGTCACGCCGGTGCCGATGGTCAGCGGATAGCCCATGTCGGTGTGCATCACCGTGCCGTCCTGGACGTTGCTGTTCTTGCCGATCAGGATCAGTTCGTTGTCGCCGCGCAATACGGCGTTGAACCACACGTTGGCGCCCTCCTCCAATCTGACCTTGCCCACCAGCACGGCATTGGGCGCGACCCAGCTCTGTGGATGGGTTTCGACGCGGGCGTCGCCCAGGCGGTATTTCATCTTGTTTTCCTCAGGGCTCACGATGACGGGCCATTCGAGCGATGGCTTCAGGTGTTGATATAGCTTTTGGGCGGATGATGCAGGCTGATCTGTTCGTCATAGAGCAGATTGATCAGTTCGACGATCATGATAGCGGTCAAACCCCAGATTTTGAATTCGCCGTAGCGATAACTCGGCACATACCAACTGCGGCCCTGGTAATCGATACGGTGCGTGTGTTCGCGCGGGTCTTTGCGGAAGAACTCCAGCGGCACATTGAATACTGCGGCGATCTCGGCATCGTTGGCCTGGTATTCGACGAAGTCCGGGATCACCCCGACATACGGCGTGACCTTGATGCCGTGCAGGGAGATCAGCGGGCTGAGCGGACCGATCACCTCGACCAGCCCCGGTGGCAGGCCGATTTCTTCCTCGGCTTCGCGCAGAGCGGTGAAGATCAGATCGGGGTCTTCCGGGTCGCGGCGCCCGCCGGGAAAGGCCACCTCGCCGCCATGGGTCGAGAGGCCGCTGGCGCGCAGGGTCAGCACCAGCTCGGGTTCGTCACTGCGGGTGATCGGCACCAGAACAGCGGCCTCGGGGAAACGTTTATCGGTCTCCAGCGTGCGCGGTGTGTGGTTGCTTACCCTATGCAGTAGCTCGTCCAGCATGAGTGTTCTCGATCTGTACCTTACCCTGCATCATGCACCAATCATGGCAGCCGCCCAAGCCCCTCGCCGGGCCATGTCGCGAAACGACAACTTGCCGACCGGCACCGCTGCACGCCAAGATAGGCGCAGCATTCAGGAACCCCAGCATGAAATTTTGCAGCCAGTGCGGCAACCCGGTGACCCAGCGCATTCCCGAAGGCGATTCGCGGCTGCGATTTGTCTGTGACAGCTGTCAGACCATTCACTATCAAAACCCCAATATCGTCGCCGGTTGCGTCGCGACCTGGGGCAGTAAAGTGCTGCTCTGCCGCCGCGCCATCGAGCCACGCCTCGGTTACTGGACGCTGCCCGCCGGTTTCATGGAAAACGGCGAAACCATCGAGCAAGCCGCGATCCGCGAAACCGCCGAGGAAGCCTGCGCCCGAGTGCGTAATCTGAGCATCTACACGCTGATCGACGTGCCACACATCAGTCAGGTGCACGTGTTCTTCCGTGCCGAACTGGCCGATCTGGACTTTGCTGCCGGGCCCGAAAGCCTCGAAGTACAACTATTCGACGAAGCCGACATCCCGTGGGACGAGCTGGCTTTCCGCACCGTGGGGCGTACCTTAGAATGCTTCTTCGCTGATCGCCGCGCCGAAAGCTACCCGGTTCGCTCCGAATCGATTCCGCCGTTGACGCAGCCTGCCATCACCTAAAAGCTTCTATAAATAAAATATCTGCGTCACTCCCTGGGGAATCGTTTCAATGCGCTGGTTGCTTGCCCTGTTTTGCCTGTCGTTCGTCACCGTATCCCAAGCGTCATTCGTGACCACCGTGACGCCATCGAATACCCCGATGATCGAAAAAATCCTGGTGCTCAAATCGGCTCATCAACTGCAATTGATCGCCGACGGCAAGCCGATCAAGACCTATCGCATTTCCCTGGGCAAGGGCGCGAAAAAAGGACCGAAACTGATTGAAGGCGACAAACGCACGCCCGAAGGTTTCTACTGGATCGACTGGCGCAAGGTCAGTGAAAAATTCAACCTGGCGATGCACATCTCCTACCCGAACATCAGCGATTCGGCCCGCGCCCGCCGCGAAGGCGTCGAGCCTGGCGGGATGATCATGATCCACGGCACCCCGGATTCGGAAGAAACCCCCGAAGACCTGTTCCACACCCTGGACTGGACCGACGGCTGCATCGCCATGCGCAACATGGACATGCGTGAAGTCTGGGGTCTGGTGCCGGACGGCACGATGATCGAGATCCGTCCTTAACCAGCGACCACTGGTCACCTGAAAAAAATAAATCAAAAGATCGCAGCCTGCGGCAGCGCCTACAGGGTTGATACCACTTCCCACTGTAGGAGCTGTCGCAGGCTGCGATCTTCTGCTTTCTAAAGCCCACCCCTAATACCACTTCAAACCACAACCCTCGAAAACCGCCATTTCATTGGGCTACACGCCAATTCCCTGCGTTGACATGGTATTCAAGTGGTATTAATTTCCGCCCCACAAGCGAGCAACAACAATCCTATACTCGCGTCGGAAATGACCTACATGAACGACCTCCAGGCCCTACGCCCAGATGACTCCCAGCCGACGCCGCTGTACCTGCAGCTGGCGCGCAATCTGGAATCGGCGATCCATTCCGGGCAGTGGAAGGCCGAGCAGGCGATGCCGTCCGAGCGCAACCTCAGCGAGCAACTGGGTATCTCCCGGGTCACCGCCCGCAAGGCGCTGGAAGTGCTGCTCGATCAAGGTCTGATCCGCCGCCTGCAAGGTTCCGGCACGTTCATCACACCCCGTCTGGAACAACCGCTGTCACGCCTCTCGGGCTTCAGCGAAATGCTCCGCCTCAAGGGTTTCGTCCCCAGCTCGCAGTGGCTGGAACGCGAAATCACCCTGCCGACTCACGAAGAACTGATCCGCCTGAGCCTGTCGCCGAACGACAAGGTCGCGCGCATGAAACGCCTGCGCAAGGCCGACGACACGGTGATGGCCATCGAGATGAGCACCCTGCCCGCCTCGATCATGCCCAAGCCGCACCTGGTCGGCGATTCACTCTACGAATACCTCGACGGCATCGGCAAACCGATCGTCCGCGCCCTGCAGCACATCCAGGCGATCAACGCCTCGGACGAGTTCGCCACGCTGGTCGGCATCGCCCCCGGTACCGCCATGCTGCTGATGACCCGGGTCGGCTACCTGGAAGACAACACGCCGATCGAAGTCACCGACACCTATTGCCGCAACGACTACTACGACTTTGTTGCAGAGCTTCGCCGCTGATCAGCAGCCAGGCCAAACGAGAGAACCGAAATGTCCGAAGACAACATCCTCACCGCCAGCGGCTGGGTTCGCGGCCGGCTGATCCACGAACACGGCAAAGTCGTGTCGATCGAAGGCGTGCCCTGCGATCCGGCCGACAATGATCTGCCCTACCTGCTGCCGGGTTTCATCGACCTGCACGTCCACGGCGGTGGCGGCAAAGACATCATGGAAGGTGCCAGTGCCTTCGAGACCATCACCCGCACCCACGTGCGCTTCGGCACCACTTCGCTGCTGGCCACCACCATGACCGCACCGAGTGCCGAGATCTCCAGCGTGCTGAAAGAGGTCGGCGAGTTCTGCGAACAGCGTCCGCAAGGTGCCGCCCGGGTACTCGGTGTGCATCTCGAAGGCCCGTACATCAACCCCGGCAAACTCGGCGCGCAACCGAATTTCGCCCACACCGCGTTGATGGCCGAGGTCGAGGAATATCTGGCGCTGGCGCCGATCCGGGTGATCACCATCGCCCCGGAAATCGCCGGTCACGACGGGTTGATTCGTGAACTGAGCAGCCGGGGCATCCGCATGCAGATCGGCCATACCCTCGGCAGCTACGAGGAAGGCGTCGCCGCTCTGGAGGCTGGCGCGACCAGTTTCACCCATTTGTACAACGCCATGAGCCCGCTGCATCACCGCGAACCGGGGATCGTCGGCGCCGCGCTGGCCCACGCCAAATTCGCCGAACTGATCCCGGACTTGCTGCACGTGCATCCCGGTGCGATCCGCGTGGCCCTGCGTTCGATCCCATGCCTGTATTGCGTCACCGATTCGACCGCGGCCGCCGGCATGCCCGACGGTGAATATAAGCTCGGCAGCCACACCGTGACCAAATGCCTGGGCGGCGTGCGCCTGCCCGACGGCACGCTGGCCGGCAGCACCCTGACCATGGATCAGGCCCTGCGCAATCTGGTGAAGATCGGATTGCCGATCGCCGAGGCCTCGCAACGTCTTTCGCAATTCCCCGCCGACTACCTCGGCATCAACGAACGCGGGCGCCTCGAACCGGGTGCCTGGGCCGACTGCGTGCGGCTGGATCGCTCACTCACACTGACCGCCGTCATGGTCGAAGGAGAAGACATTGACTTCAAAAATGCTTGAAGAGGCGCTGTCCTCGTTCGAGGCCGTGCAAGCCCAACTGCAACAGCTCGACCCGCAGATGATCGAAATCGCCGGGCGCCTGCGCCGTCAGCCGCCACAAGTGGCGATGACCGTCGCGCGTGGCAGTTCCGACCATGCAGCGAGCTACTTCGCCTACCTGACCATGCAGCAACTGGGCGTACCGGTGGCGTCGTTGCCGATGTCGGTGGTGACCATGCAGCAGGCGCCGCTGAAGGTCAGCGGTCAGGTGGCGTTCGCGTTCTCCCAATCAGGTCAGAGCCCGGATCTGGTCAACAGTCTGCGTCTGCTACGCAAGCGCGGCGCACTGAGCGTATCGATGGTCAATGCCGCCGATTCGCCACTGGAAGCGGCGTGTGAATTCAGCCTGCCGTTGCTCGCCGGCACCGAAAGCAGCGTCGCCGCGACCAAGAGCTTCATCGCCACCCTGAGCGCCAGCGCCCGCCTGATCGCGCACTGGAAAGAAGACAGCGAACTGCTGGAAGCGCACAACGCCCTACCCGAAGGCCTGCGCGACGCGGCGCAACAGGACTGGAGCACCGCGATCGACGCCTTGCGCGACTGTGAACGCCTGATGGTCATTGGCCGTGGTGCCGGTTTCGCCATCGCTCAGGAAGCCGCGCTGAAATTCAAGGAAACCTCGGCGATCCAGGCCGAAGCCTTCAGCAGCGCCGAAGTCCGTCACGGCCCGATGGCGCTGATCGACGAGCATTACCCGTTGCTGGTGTTCGCCCCGCGCGGTGCCGAACAGGCCGGTCTGATCAGCCTTGCGGCAGAGATGCGTCAACGCGGCGCCCGTGTGCTGCTGGCGGCGCCGGACGACATCCTCGAGCGCGACCTGACCCTGAGCCGCGCCGAACACCCGGCCCTCGATCCGATCCTGGCGATCCAGAGTTTCTACGTGATGGCCGCAGGTTTAGCCGTGGCCCGCGGCATGGACCCGGATCAGCCGCGCCACCTGAGCAAAGTGACCCGTACGCACTAAGCCCGAATGACTGCACACCTGATGAGACCGAGCCATGCACAACAACAATAAAGAGCTGACCCTCAGCGCCCCGCTCAGCGGCCCGGTGCTCACGCTCGCCAAAGTCCCGGACGCGGTGTTCGCCAGTGGCGCGATGGGCGACGGTATCGCCATCGATCCGCTGAACGACACCCTGTATTCGCCCTGCGCCGGGGTGATCATCCACGTCGCCCGCACCGGCCACGCACTGACCGTGCGTGCCGACAACGGCGCAGAAATCCTCCTGCACCTGGGCCTCGACACCGTTGAACTGAACGGCGAAGGCTTCTCGATGCTGGTCAAGGAAGGCGCGCGGGTCAGCAACGGCCAACCGTTGTTGCGCTATGACCTGGACAAGGTCGGCCAGCAGTGCAAAAGCCTGGTCAGCCTGTTGATCCTGACCAACAGCCAGGATTTCCAGGTGCGCCCGATCACGCTCAGAGCGGTGAAGGTCGGCGAGCCGTTGCTGCACATCATTGCACGCAACAGCTCTGCGGCGAGCGTCGAAGCGGTTGGCGGGCCAGAGGTTCAGGGTCAGGTGCTGGTGGCGCATCGCGGCGGCTTGCATGCGCGCCCCGCCGCGCTGATTCGCCAGACCGCACAAGGTTTCAAGAGCCAGTCGCAGCTGCACTTCGCCGGCAAATCGGCGCCGTGCAACAGCCTGATCGGCCTGATGGGACTGGCCATCGGCGAGCAGGATGAGGTGCAGGTCAGCTGTCAGGGACCGGACGCCGAAACCGCGCTGCAGGCCTTGCTCAATGCGTTGGCGACTGCCCTGCCCGACGATCATCACGCCGCTGCACCGGTCAGCGCCGCACCGCGCAAGCGCCCGGCCGAAGCTGGCGTGCTGCAGGGTGTGTGCGCCGCGCCGGGACTGGTCGGCGGGCCGCTGTTTCGCCTGAACGCGATCAGCCTGCCGGCAGATGCGGGCAATCATGCTCCGCTTGAGCAACTGCAGAAACTTGAAGCCGCGCTGAATCAGGTTCGCGGCGAAATCAACGCCACCCTCGCCCAAGCGAAAAAGCACAAGAGCACCGACGAAGAAGCGATCTTCGCCGCGCATCTGGCACTGCTCGAAGACCCGGCCCTGCTCGACGCCGCGCAGCATTCCATCGACCAAGGCACAGCGGCGACCCACGCCTGGAGCCAGTCGATCGACGTGCAGTGCGAAGTGCTGCAACACACCGGCAGTGCGCTGCTGGCCGAACGCGCCAACGATCTGCGCGACCTCAAGCAACGAGTGCTGCGCGCGCTGCTCGGCGAAGCCTGGCATTACGACGTGCCGGCCGGCGCCATCGTCGCTGCGCATGAACTGACGCCGTCGGATCTGCTGCAACTCAGCGCGCAAGGTGTCGCCGGGTTGTGCATGGCCGAGGGCGGCGCGACTTCGCACGTGGCGATTCTGGCACGGGGCAAAGGCCTGCCGTGCCTGGTTGCACTGGGCGCCGCTTTACTCGATCAAGCACAGGGTCAGTCGGTGGTGCTGGATGCCGATGGCGGTCGCCTCGAACTGACGCCGAACGCCGAACGCCTGGCCGAAGTACAACAGGCGCAAATCGAGCGTCAGCAACGCCGCGATGCGCAACAGGCCAAGGCGCATCTGCCCGCTGAAACCCGCAATGGCGTGGCGATCGAAGTGGTCGCCAATGTCGCCTCCAGCCATGAAGCGGCAGACGCCTTTGCCAATGGCGCCGATGGCGTTGGCCTGCTGCGCACCGAGTTTCTGTTCGTCGACCGGCAGACTGCGCCGGACGTCGAAGAGCAGCGCGCCGCCTATCAAGCCGTGCTCGATGCCATGGGTGAGCACTCGGTGATCATCCGCACCATCGATGTCGGCGGCGACAAGCAACTCGACTACCTGCCGCTGCCCGCCGAAGCCAACCCGGTCTTGGGCTTGCGTGGCATTCGTCTGGCCCAGGCCCGTCCGGAAATCCTCGATCAGCAATTGCGCGCACTGCTGCAAGTCAGCCCGCTGCGCCGTTGCCGGATCCTGTTGCCGATGGTCACCGAAGTCGACGAACTGCTGCACATCCGCCAACGGGTCGATGCGCTGTGCCTGGAGTTGGGCATCAATCAGCGCCCGGAAATCGGCGTGATGATCGAAGTCCCCGCCGCCGCGCTGCAAGCTGAACAACTGGCCGAGCACGCCGACTTCCTGTCGATCGGCACCAACGACCTGTCGCAATACACCTTGGCCATGGACCGCGACCACGCCGGCCTCGCCGCCCGGGTTGATGCCTTGCACCCGGCGCTGCTGCGGCTGATCGCCATGACCTGCGCAGGTGCGGCGGTGCACAAACGCTGGGTCGGCGTCTGCGGCGCCCTCGCCTCCGACCCACTGGCGACGCCGGTGTTGATCGGCCTCGGCGTAACCGAGCTTTCGGTGAGCCCGGTGCAGATCGGTGAAATCAAGGATCGCGTGCGCCAGTTGCACGAGGCCGAATGCCAACGCCTCAGCCTCGACCTGTTGAAACTCAACAGCGCCGTTGCGGTACGTCACGCCTGCCACCAGCATTGGCCTCTGCACTAACAACAAGCTCTCTATAAAGAGCAGGGAGAACCACCATGTACCAACTCTTCATCGAAGGCCTGCAACGCCTCGGCCGTGCGCTGATGCTGCCAATCGCGATCCTGCCGATTGCCGGCCTGCTGCTGCGTCTGGGTGACACCGACCTGCTGAACATCGCGATCATCCACGACGCCGGGCAAGTGATCTTCGCCAACCTGGCAATGATCTTCGCCATCGGCATCGCTGTCGGGTTTGCCAAGGACAACAACGGCACCGCAGGCCTGGCCGGGGTGATCGGTTACCTGGTGATGATCTCCACGCTCAAGGTGCTCGACCCGAGCATCAACATGGGCATGCTCGCCGGGATTGTCAGCGGCCTGATGGCCGGCGCGCTGTACAACCGCTTCAAGGACATCAAGCTGCCGGAGTACCTGGCATTCTTCGGCGGCCGGCGCTTCGTGCCGATCGTCACCGGTTTCGCCGCCGTCGCGCTGGGCGTGGTGTTCGGCTACATCTGGCCGCCGATCCAGCACGGCATCAACAGCTTCGGCACATTGATGATGGAAAGCGGCAGCTTCGGCGCCTTCGTCTTCGGCGTGTTCAACCGCCTGCTGATCGTCACTGGCCTGCACCACATCCTCAACAACATGGCGTGGTTCGTATTCGGCAACTTCACCGACCCGACCACCGGCGCACTGGTCACCGGCGACCTGTCACGCTACTTCGCCGGCGATCCAAAGGGCGGCCAGTTCATGACCGGCATGTTCCCGATGATGATCTTCGGCCTGCCTGCTGCGTGCCTGGCGATGTACCGCAACGCGTTGCCGGAGCGCCGTAAGGTCATGGGCGGGATTTTCCTGTCGATGGCGCTGACGTCGTTTTTGACCGGGGTGACTGAACCGATTGAATTCGCCTTCATGTTTTTGGCGCCGTTGTTGTATCTGCTGCATGCGCTGCTGACCGGGTTGTCGATGGCGATCACCAATACGCTGAACATCCACCTCGGTTTTACCTTCTCCGGCGGCTTCATCGACATGGTGCTGGGTTGGGGGCGCTCGACCAATGGCTGGCTGGTGATCCCGGTCGGACTGGCGTACGCCGTGGTGTATTACGCGGTGTTTGATTTCTGTATTCGTCGTTTCAACCTGAAGACGCCGGGACGCGAGGACGTGGCTGCCACCGAGAAGTCGGTGCTTACGGAAAACGAACGTGCCGCTGCGTACATCAAGGCCTTGGGCGGTGCCGAGAACCTGCTCACCGTTGGCGCCTGCACGACTCGTCTGCGCCTGGAAATGGTCGATCGCAACAAGGCATCCGATGCTGACTTGAAGGCACTGGGTGCGATGGCCGTGGTACGCCCGGGCAAGGGCGGCAGCTTGCAGGTGGTGGTCGGGCCATTGGCCGACAGCATCGCCGACGAAATCCGCCTCGCCATGCCGACGCTGGGGCGTGCGTTGGTGGCTGCGCCTGCGGTAGTGGTCGAGGAATCGAAAGCTGCAATGGTCGCTGCACCGGAAGCCCAGCAATGGCTGACGGCGTTGGGCGGTAGCGAGAATGTGCTGCAGCTGGACTGCATCGCCCTGACCCGTATTCGCCTGCAATTGGTCGATGGTAAAGCGTTGTCCGAGGCTCAGTTGAAAGAGCTGGGTTGCCAGGGTGTCAGCCCGTTGGAAGGTGGGGTCTGGCATTTGTTGATTGGCGAGAAAGCGGCGAGTTTGAGTGGGGCGATTGAGGCGTTGGTTAATCGGAGTGAGGTCAGCGTCAAGGTTTAATCAACACAAAAAAACCGGCTCAGGCCGGTTTTTTTTATCGCTGACACGTTCAGCTCAGGGTAAATGCTGTTCTGCCTGGTAATGGCGAGTCTGGAATGGCATCAGCGTTTGAACCTTCAATCCAAGGCTTTCTGCTAACCCCCAAGAGACGGCTAATTGATCCTTGCGATTGCGTAACGAAACCATCTTTGGAGGTGCAACATCCTGCTTCGGCGTCGAGTGCGCGAAAAGCTGCAACGCATGCAGCGTTTCCAGCACGCGACTATCAGACACACAAGAGAAGCGCGTAAACCGCTCCAACAGGTAAGCCGCGCGACGGCGTTCTATATCGTCACTGTGATTTTTCAGAAACGCCTTAACCTCGCTTTCAACACTAGAATTCGAGTACCACACTTCTTTCGCAGCGTTCACCAGCGCGACGTCATCGGCCTGATTGAGAGGGCTCCTGACGAGAGTATCCAACGCGGATGAGAGGACGTGCGCGTCATTCACCTTCGTCATCTCCCTTCTCCAGATAGTCTTGCAATATGTTAGTCAGAACCGAAGTTGGTGGCTCTTTGTTGCCAACATATACATCACTGGCCTGCAATGCCAGACGCCGGAGCTCGCTGGTCAGTATGAATCCAAACCTGAGAAGGGCATTGATGTCGGCGATATCGTGATCGGTAGCCCTGCCCAGTTTTGTAATGGCTATGTCGACGGGTGCAGCAATATGTACACGGAGAGGGGACACCCGCGAAAACTCTGGCATGGGAATACTTCGAGACCAATAATCTTCGTGAATCGGGCCAAAGCTAGTGTTGTATTGCAAGTCGTAGTTCAACTCCATCTTTCGCGCAGAACGCTCATCGACAAACGGCTCCGGCACCTCGGCAAGCAGCGTACGCAGGTCGAATCCTGCCGGAATACAAGCCTCATAGATTTCCGCGTCGACGTCCAACGATATGCGGTGATTGGTGTAGAGGTGAACCGCGCATCCTCCAAACACGATGATCTTGACCGCCCCCGGCGCAGCGTTCTCTTGAATCAGTTCCGCCTCGACTGACTTGAACATCGATACCAGCGCCCGCCCCAACGCGGTGTTCGTGTTGATACGGGGCGTAACGACGGGAAGCAATTCCATTTTAAACCTCAGAGTCATAGCGACGGCTCAGTGAAAAGAGCAACATCCCGTTTTCGGTCTATTGCCAAGTTCGCTGTTTGCCAGAGACAACCCAAGGTAGAGAGGCTGCTTCCGAGGGACAACCTGAAAACCCGGTAGGAAAAATCTACTAATTGATGAGGTACAGGAAGTATTCCGACAGCTAGGAAAATGCTTTCGCGAGCAAGCTCACTTCCACAGTGAAGCATTTCAAATGTGGGAACCAGCCTGCTGGCGATGAACGATGGGCGCTCGTCAGGTTTGTGGATCGACTCGATCCAGCGCGCGGTTTACCGCCAGTTCGGCGAGCATGACGATTTGCTGGATCGCCAGTGCGGTGCTGCGTTGCAGGCCGCTGAGTTCGCTGGCGAAGTTGCTGGCCATGGCACTGGCGCAGCCCAACGATTCGTAGGCGTGGGCCAGCAGGGTTTCGGTGTCGATGCTTGGGTTGACCAGGAACATCGTGCTGGGCTGATGCGCCTGAGCGGGTTGTGGGGTGAAGTAGAAATCGACAGCGCGCTTGATGGCTTCACGGTCTTTCGTCAGGTCTTCGACGCGGATGGCTTCTACGGGTGGTGATGTGGTTTTGTGGGGTGGATCGGAGATCAGTTTGTCCAAAATTCAACTCCTGCTATGGCGTGTGAAGATGCCATCGTTCGCCGGATCTCACGCGGCAAAGAGGTGGCAGCTATGTGCAGGGTGAGATCCACCGGAGCAGGCAACCGGCCAGACCGAAGTCTGCCCGCACACAGCCGCCATAAAGCAGGCAGCAGATTGAGCTGGCGCCAATTATCGTGGTGTTGGCGCTAGTTGCAAGCATTCCGGGGATCTCACGCCCGGTCGCTGAATTGGCAGCGACAGACAAAGCCTAGAGACCGAGCGTCCGAGGGACAACCTGAAAACCTTGTGGGAAGGTTCTGGTTATTTGACACAGATTTAAACAGCCAAAAGCCAACCCTCACCCTAACCCTCTCCCAGAGGGAGAGGGGACTGACCGAGGTGTTTGGGAGAACTACGCCGACATGCGATACCGAGTCGAACTCAGACTTTCAAAAGCCCAAAAATCGGCTCCCTCTCCCTCGGGAGAGGGCTGGGCGGGCGGCGTTCCGATGAGGGGCGAGAGCACCGCAAACCCAAAGCCGAATACCCGTGCTCCTCACCACTCAACAGGATGAGCGCAAGCTCGGCTGCAGCTCTTGATCTTGATCCACGGGCGACGTCGGAAGGCTGAGTGGAGGGATTGATCCGGGGGTGGGAGCGCAGCGACCGTTTGGCGCAGCCAAACACAGCGAGAGGAGGTGCAGCGAAGCAAACCGGAGGCGCTGCGCCCGGATCAATCCCGGAGCGAAGGGACCCCGAGCCTCAGCGAGCGGGCCGAACGCAGGAGCAAGACTTTTTGGTTACTTTTGAGGCGTTTGTCAAAAGTGACTCGCTGTAAGAGCGAAACCGCCAGCCGCAGCACCCGCAGAAACGGATATTCACTCAATCAGACAGAGCATGGTCGCCTGTCAGGGCGCCATCGCGAGCAGGCTCACTCCTACAGAAAAGCAAATCGCAGCCAACAAAAAACCCGCAGACAATCACTCATCTGCGGGTTTCCCGTTCCAGCGGCAAAAAGATCAGAAATCCTCCAGCCGCCACACCTCATAAGCCGGCGTCTCGTAAGGGTGACTCAACTTCAAAGCCGCCACCACATCACGAATCAACTCGTCACAAACGACAAGCTCAACCTTCCATTCCTCGACCCGCTCAACCTGCCCCGCCTCACCAATGAACGGCTGACTGCCGTCCAAAGGCCGAAACTGACCAGACCCAAGCACCTGCCAAGCACAGTGGTCATAGTCCCCGATCCGCCCACCACCGGCAGCGAATACAGCGTCCTTGACCACCTCGACATGACTGTCAGGAACAAAAAACCCGAGCTTGTACACAGGCCTCAGTTCACCCAGACGCGCGCGTTACGGAACATGCGCATCCAAGGAGCATCCTCGGTCCAGTCCTCCGAACGCCACGAGTTCTGCACCGCGCGGAACACCCGCTCCGGGTGCGGCATCATGATCGTCACACGACCGTCGCGGCTGGTGAGACCGGTAATCCCGCGCGGCGAGCCGTTCGGGTTGGCCGGGTAGGCTTCGGTGACCTTGCCATGGTTGTCGACGAAACGCATCGCCACGCAACCGGACAGATCGGCTTCCAGCAGCGCTTCTTCGCTGGAGAACTCGGCATGGCCTTCACCGTGAGCGATGGCGATCGGCATACGCGAACCGGCCATGCCCTGCAGGAAGATCGAGTTCGACTCCTGGATCTGCACCATCGCCACGCGCGCTTCGAACTGCTCGGAGCGGTTGCGCACGAAGTGCGGCCAGAACTCGCTACCCGGGATCAGCTCGTGCAGGTTGGACATCATCTGGCAACCGTTGCACACGCCGAGGGTGAAGCTGTCGTTACGTTCGAAGAAGCCCTGGAACGCATCGCGGGCACGGCTGTTGAACAGCGCCGACTTGGCCCAGCCTTCACCGGCGCCGAGTACGTCGCCGTAGGAGAAGCCACCGCAGGCCACCAGACCTTTGAACTCGTTCAGGTCGACGCGGCCAGCGAGAATGTCGCTCATGTGCACGTCGATCGCGTTGAAACCGGCGCGGTCGAACGCTGCCGCCATTTCCACCTGACCGTTGACGCCCTGCTCACGCAGCACGGCAACCTGTGGGCGGATACCCTTCTTGATGTAAGGCGCGGCGATGTCCTGGTTGACGTCGTAGCTCAGCTTGACGCTCAGGCCCGGGTTGTCTTCTTCCAGCAGCGCGTCGAACTCTTGCTCGGCGCAGTCGGCGTTGTCGCGCAGACGCTGGATCTGGTAGCTGGTCTCGGCCCACTGACGTTGCAGCAGACGACGCTGGCCTTCGAACACGGTGTCACCGTTGAAGGTGATGTTGATCTGGCCATTGTTGATCGGCTGACCGATCACCGACACGCAGTCACCCAGACCGGCCGCGCTGAACTGCGCGAGGATGTCCGGGGTGGCGTCCTGACGAACCTGGATCACTGCACCCAGTTCTTCGTTGAACAGGATCGCAGCGATTTCGGCCGAGTTTTCGGCAACGCTGTCCAGGTTCAGGCTCAGACCGCAGTGGCCGGCGAACGCCATTTCCACCACGGAGGTCAGCAGACCACCGTCGGAACGGTCGTGGTAAGCCAGCAGGTGACCGTCGGCGTTGAGGCCCTGGATCACCGCGAAAAAGGCTTTCAGGTCTTCGGCGTCATCGACGTCCGGAGCCTGCTTGCCGAGCTTGCCGTGAACCTGAGCAAGGATCGAAGCACCCATACGGTTCTGACCACGACCGAGGTCGATCAGGATCAGGTCGGTGGTCCCCTTGTCCATGCGCAGTTCCGGGGTCAGGGTCTGACGGATGTCAGCCACTGGCGCGAAACCGGTCACGATCAGCGACATCGGCGAGGTCACGGTTTTTTCTTCACCGTTGTCGTTCCAGCGGGTGGCCATGGACATCGAGTCCTTGCCGACCGGAATGGTGATGCCCAGCTCAGGGCACAGTTCCATGCCGACCGCTTTCACGGTGTCGTACAGACGCGCGTCTTCGCCCGGATGGCCGGCGGCGGACATCCAGTTCGCCGACAGTTTGATGTCGGAGATCTTGTTGATGCGCGAGGCGGCAATGTTGGTCAGGGTTTCGCCGATGGCCATGCGGCCCGACGCCGGAGCGTCCAGCAACGCCAGCGGAGTCCGCTCGCCCATCGCCATCGCTTCACCGGTGTAGACGTCGAAACTGGTGGCGGTAACTGCGACGTCGGCCACCGGAACCTGCCATGGGCCAACCATCTGGTCACGGGCCACGAGGCCGGTGATGGTGCGGTCGCCGATGGTGATCAGGAAGCTTTTGCTCGCCACGGCCGGGTGATGCAGGACGCGCTCGATGGACTCGCTGATGTCGAGGTTCGACGGATCGAAATCATCGCCCAGCTCGGCTTCGCGAACCACCGAACGGTGCATGCGCGGGGCCTTGCCCAGCAACACTTCCAGGGGCATGTCCACCGGGTTGTTGCCGAAGTGGCTGTCGGTCACGGTCAGTTTTGGCTCGGCAGTGGCTTCGCCGACCACGGCGAACGGGCAACGCTCGCGTTCGCAGATCGCCTTGAAGCGCTCGAAATCGGCCGGACCGACCGCCAGAACGTAACGTTCCTGCGATTCGTTGGACCAGATTTCGTGCGGGGCCATGCCCGGCTCGTCGTTGGGAATGTTGCGCAGTTCGAAACGGCCGCCGCGGTCGCCGTCGTTGACCAGTTCCGGGAAGGCGTTGGACAGACCGCCCGCGCCCACGTCGTGGATGAAGCTGATCGGGTTCTTGTCGCCCAGTTGCCAGCAACGGTCGATGACTTCCTGGCAGCGACGCTCCATCTCAGGGTTTTCACGCTGTACGGAAGCGAAGTCGAGATCCGCCGAGCTGGTACCGGTGGCCATCGAGGAAGCGGCACCGCCGCCCAAACCGATGAGCATGGCCGGGCCGCCAAGCACGATCAGCTTGGAGCCGACCAGAATCTCGCCTTTCTTGACGTGTTCTTCACGGATGTTGCCCATGCCGCCGGCGAGCATGATCGGCTTGTGGTAGCCACGAACTTCGTCACCGTGCGGGGTGGTGATCGACTGTTCGAAGGTACGGAAGTAGCCAGTCAGGGCCGGACGCCCGAATTCGTTGTTGAACGCGGCGCCGCCCAGCGGGCCTTCGATCATGATGTCCAGCGCGGTAACGATGCGCTCAGGCTTGCCGTACGGCACTTCCCACGGCTGTTCGAAGCCCGGGATCTGCAGGTTGGATACGGTGAAACCGGTCAGACCAGCCTTCGGTTTGGCGCCACGACCGGTTGCACCTTCGTCGCGAATCTCGCCACCGGAACCGGTGGATGCGCCCGGGAACGGGGCGATCGCGGTCGGGTGGTTGTGGGTCTCGACCTTCATCAGAATGTGCACCGGCTCCTGCACCGCGCCGTACTGGCGGGTTTCCGGATCCGGGAAGAAGCGGCCGGCGACGTTGCCGACGATCACCGAGGCGTTGTCCTTATAAGCGGACAGCACGCCTTCGTTGTGCATCTGATAGGTGTTCTTGATCATGCCGAACAGGCTTTTTTCCTGGCTCTCGCCGTCAATATCCCAACTGGCGTTGAAGATCTTGTGGCGGCAGTGCTCGGAGTTGGCCTGGGCGAACATCATCAGTTCGATGTCGTGCGGGTTGCGCTTGAGACCGTTGAAGGCGTTGACCAGATAGTCGATCTCGTCTTCGGCCAAGGCCAGACCGAGTTCGGTGTTGGCTTTTTCCAGTGCGGCGCGACCGCCGCCAAGGATGTCGATCGCGGTCAGCGGCTTCGGCTCGGCGTGGCTGAACAGACCGGCGGCCTGTTCCAGGTTGCCCAGAACGATCTGGGTCATGCGGTCATGCAGCACGTCGGCGATTTGCTGGGCTTCGGTGTCGCTGAACTGGCCGGCCACGTAGAACGCGATGCCGCGCTCCAGGCGCTGGATCTTGCTCAGGCCGCAGTTGCGGGCGATGTCGCTGGCCTTGCTCGACCATGGCGAGATGGTGCCGAAACGCGGCAACACCAGAAACAGACGACCGGTCGGCTCTTGTACCGGAACGCTTGGGCCGTACTTCAGAAGGCGCGCAAGCACCTGCTGTTCGTCGCCGGTCAGGACGCCGGTGACTTCGGCGAAGTGAGCGAATTCAGCATACAGGCCACTGACAGCTGGAACCTTCTGGCTCAGTTGCTCAAGGAGTTTGCTGTGGCGAAAGGCAGAAAGGGCAGGAGCGCCGCGCAGGATCAACATCTTCGGGACAGCCTCGGGAAGGGGTGTGCTTTGAGGCCGTGCATTCTAGCCTAAACCGCCCTCAACATCACCCGAAACGCTACGCACGGTTGCACTCGGATATCAATCTGTGTTTCTGCCTTTGAAGTCAAATTCCGGGGGTGCACGAGCCGCGCTTATTTTTCCTGTCACAAAATGCCGTTCAGCCCCATTCCTGCGGGGTTTCGTGCGGTTTTGTGATCTCTAGCAGACAAGCCGCTCACTGTCGAGATATGGCGCCCGCAGCCGTTTGCGTATACTGCGCAGATGTTTTTCCCAACGGCTTTGCGTCCGCGGTACGCCAAATGGCTGATCGCAACCGGACTCTTCCTGATGCTCGGTGGCTGTGTTGATAAACCCAACACACTCGAGCGCGTAAAGGAGGATGGTGTGCTGCGGGTGATTACCCGTAACAGCCCCGCCACCTACTTTCAGGATCGCAGCGGTGAAACCGGCTTCGAATACGAGCTGGTGAAGCGCTTCGCCGACGATTTGGGGGTTGAACTGAAGATCGAGACCGCCGACAACCTTGATGACCTGTTCAACCAGATCGGCAAGCCGAACGGCCCGGTGCTGGCGGCGGCAGGTCTGGTCAGCAGCGAGGATCGCAAGAAGCAGGTGCGGTTCTCCCACTCCTACCTCGAAGTCACTCCGCAGATCATCTATCGCAACGGCCAGTCGCGCCCTACCGACCCGGGTGATCTGGTCGGCAAGAAAATCATGGTGCTCAAGGGCAGCACCCACGCCGAACAACTGGCGGAGCTGAAAAAGAAATTTCCGGGCATCGAATACGAAGAATCCGACGCCGTTGAAGTGGTCGACCTGTTGCGCATGGTCGATGAAGGCCAGATCGACCTGACGCTGGTCGACTCCAACGAAGTGGCGATGAACCAGGTGTACTTCACCAACATCCGCGTGGCCTTCGACCTCGGCGATGCGCGCAGCCAGAGTTGGGCGGTGGCTGCTGGCGAAGACAACAGCCTGCTCAACGAGATCAACGCCTACCTCGACAAGGTGCAGAAGAACGGCACCCTGCAGCGCCTGAAAGACCGTTATTACGGCCATGTCGATGTCCTCGGCTACATGGGCGCCACCACCTTCGCCCAGCACTTGCAGCAGCGCCTGCCCAAATACGAACAGCACTTCAAAACCTACGCCAAGAAAGAGAAAGTCGACTGGCGCCTGCTGGCGGCCATCGGTTATCAGGAATCGCTGTGGCAACCGGCAGTCACTTCGAAAACCGGCGTGCGCGGTTTGATGATGCTGACCCAGAACACCGCTCAGGCGATGGGCGTGTCGAACCGTCTCGATCCCAAGCAAAGCATCATGGGCGGCGCCAAGTACCTGGCCTACATGAAGGATCAGCTCGACGAATCGATTCAGGAGCCGGATCGCACCTGGTTTGCCCTGGCGGCGTACAACGTCGGCAGCGGTCACCTCGATGACGCACGCAAACTGGCGTCCCGCGAAGGCCTGAACCCGGACAAGTGGCTGGACGTGAAGAAGATGCTGCCGCGCCTGTCGCAGAAACAGTGGTACAGCAAGACCCGCTACGGCTACGCCCGGGGCGGCGAGCCGGTGCATTTCGTGGCGAACATCCGTCGCTACTACGACATCCTGACCTGGGTGACCCAGCCGCAGCTTGAAGGCGATCAGGTGGCCGAGGGCAATCTGCATGTGCCCGGTATCGACAAGTCAAAACCGGCTCAAGAGCCTGCCCCGCTCTAACCAACAGCATAAATCCAATGTGGGAGCGGGCTTGCTCGCGAAGGCGGTGTGTCAGTCGACATATTCTTTGACTGATACACCGCCTTCGCGAGCAAGCCCGCTCCCACATTGGGTTCTGGGGTGTTGCTTAGGGCTTGGCGGCAGCCAGAATCAGCGCTTTCATCTCGGACACTGCCGACTTGAAGCCCACGAACAACGCATGCGCCACCAGCGCATGGCCGATGTTCAATTCGTTGATGCCCTTGATCGCCGCCACGGCTTCGACGTTGTGATAATGCAGGCCATGCCCGGCGTTGACGATCAGGCCCTGCGCCAGACCAAACGCCACGCCGTCGGCCACACGCTTCAGCTCTTCAGCGACTTCGCTCGGAGTTTCGGCATCAGCGTAACGCCCGGTATGCAGTTCGATGGCCGGCGCACCAACGCGCTTCGACGCAGCGATCTGACGTTCGTCAGCATCGATGAACAGCGACACCTCGCTGCCGATCTTCGACAGGCGCTCGACCGCTGCCCTGATGCGTTCTTCCTGCCCCGCTACATCCAGACCGCCTTCAGTGGTCAGTTCCTGACGGGTTTCCGGGACGAGGCAGATGTGCGCCGGACGGATGCGTTCGGCGAACGCCATCATTTCTTCGGTGACGCCCATTTCGAAATTCATGCGGGTCTGCAGCACATCCTTGAGCAGCAGCACGTCGCGCTCCTGAATGTGCCGGCGGTCTTCACGCAGGTGCACGGTGATGCCGTCGGCGCCCGCCTCTTCCGCGTCCAGCGCTGCCTTGACCGGATCCGGGTAGCGTGTGCCACGGGCCTGACGCAGGGTGGCGACGTGGTCGATGTTCACGCCAAGAAGAATGCGATTGCTGGTGGTCACGGATGCGCTCCTGAAGGGAAAGATTCGGCGCACAGCATATCAGGGCTTGCGAAATAGCTCGCGGCTGACGAGGGGGCGACCGCCCAAGTGCACGGCCAGTGCCTGACGCATCAGACGCTTGGCCGCCGACAGTGCGCCGGGCGCTGTCCAGTCGGCTTCGGCCATGGCCAGCAGTTCGGTGCCGTTGAACAGGCCCGGCTGCAACAGAAACACCCGTTCAAGTCCGGCATCCACTTGCAGACGATAGAGACCGTCCGGCGCGACCGGTTCGCTGTGGATATCGGTATTCAGGGAGAAGCCGTAACCGAGATCGTCCAACAGGCGCCATTCGAACGAGCGCAACAACGGCTCCAGCGGGCGACCTTCGGCCAGGGCCAGCAGTGTTGCAGCGTAATGGTCGAACACCGCCGGGTGCGGGTCTTCGGCAGGCAGCAGGCGGATCAGCAGCTCATTGAGATAGAGGCCACTGAACAGCGCCTCACCGACCATCCAGGTCGCGTTGCCGGCACTTTCCATGCGCCCGACATTCTTCAGTTCACCCTTGCCACGAAACTCGACTTCCAGCGGCACGAACGGCCGCGCCAGTGTCCCGGCCTTGCCCCGCGCACTGCGCAAAACCGCCCGCAGCCGCCCTTGCGGCGTGAGGAAGTCGACCAGCGCGCTGGTTTCGCGGTAGGCGCGCGAATGCAGGACG
This sequence comes from Pseudomonas sp. S150, assembly GCF_004526365.1. Classification (NCBI taxonomy): domain Bacteria; kingdom Pseudomonadati; phylum Pseudomonadota; class Gammaproteobacteria; order Pseudomonadales; family Pseudomonadaceae; genus Pseudomonas; species Pseudomonas sp. S150. Next base: position 1,690,917 of record NZ_CP038207.1, on the reverse strand, counting down.
TAGGCGAGCTGGGCGGGAGGTGGGGTTTGCGACATGGAGTTCTCGATGAAGAAACGCGGTTTTACTCACAACCCAAAACTACTGTGGGAGCGGGCTTGCTCGCGAAAGCGCTGAATCAGTCAAAGCATAGGTCGACTGACACTGCGCATTCGCGAGCAAGCCCGCTCCCACAGGGGGTTCTCCGGTGTCTCGGAAAACCGCTGCTTACAGGTCGCCGTAACCCAGCGAACGCAGAGCACGCTCGTCGTCGGACCAGCCGCCCTTCACCTTGACCCACAGGTTGAGCATGATCTTGGAGTCGAACAGCAGCTCCATGTCCTTGCGCGCCTCGGTGCCGATGCGCTTGATGCGCTCGCCCTTGTCGCCAATGATGATCTTCTTCTGCCCGTCACGTTCGACGAGGATCAGCGCGTGGATGTGCAGGGTCTTGCCCTGCTGCTTGAACTCTTCGATCTCGACGGTGATCTGGTACGGCAGCTCGGCGCCCATCTGGCGCATGATTTTCTCGCGCACCAGTTCAGCGGCGAGGAAACGGCTGCTACGGTCGGTGATCTGGTCTTCCGGGAAGAAGTGATCGTTCTCCGGCAAATGATCGGCGATGACCTTTTCCAGCGCGTCGAGGTTGTGCCCGTGTTGCGCGGAAATCGGGATGATCTGTGCGTTCGGCAGCTGTTCCTGCAACCACGACAGGTGCGGCATCAGCTCGGCCTTGTCTTCGATGCGGTCGGTCTTGTTCAGTGCGACGATCAGCGGGCCGGTCACGTACTGCACGCGCTCCAGCACCATCTGGTCCTCTTCGGTCCACTTGGTGCGATCAACCACGAAGATCACCACGTCGACGTCTTTCAATGCTGCCGAAGCGGTTTTGTTCATGTAGCGGTTCAGGGCCTTTTCGCCACCCTTGTGCATGCCGGGGGTGTCGACGTAGATCGCCTGCACGTCACCCTCGGTCTTGATCCCGAGCATGTTGTGACGGGTGGTCTGCGGCTTGCGCGAGGTGATCGCGAGCTTCTGGCCGAGGATGTGGTTCAGCAACGTCGATTTGCCGACGTTGGGACGGCCGACGATGGCAACGTAGCCACAGCGAGTTGCGTTTGTATCAGTCATTGCCATTCTCCACGCCCAGGGCAATCAGTGCTGCGGCGGCCGCTACCTGTTCGGCAATACGACGGCTCACACCCTGACCTCGGCTTTTTTCATTCAATAAGACCACTTCGCACTCGACGAAGAAGGTACGGCAGTGCGGCTCACCCTGGATATCCACCACTTCGTAGCGTGGCAGTTCGCAACCGCGCGATTGCAGATGTTCCTGCAGACGGGTCTTGGGATCCTTGTTGGTGTCGACCAGCGTCAGGCCTTCGAACTCACCGGCCAGCCAGGCCAGTACGCGCTCGCGAGCGACGTCCATGCCGGCATCGAGGTAGATCGCACCGATCAGCGCTTCGAGGGCATCGGCCAGAATCGATTCGCGACGGAAGCCACCGCTTTTCAGTTCGCCCGAGCCCAGACGCAGGTAGTCGCCCAAGTCGAAACCACGGGCCAGCACCGCCAGTGTCTCACCCTTCACCAAACGTGCGCGCAAACGCGACAACTGGCCTTCGCGGGCCAGCGGGAAGCGATCGAACAGCGCCTCGCCAGCGACGAAGTTGAGGATGGCATCGCCGAGGAATTCCAGGCGTTCGTTGTTACGCCCGGCAAAGCTGCGGTGCGTGAGGGCCAGCAGCATCAGCTCCTGATCCTTGAAGGTGTAACCGAGCTGGCGCTCGAGACGGCTTAGAGAAACGCTCACGGTTTACCCACGCTGAGTTCGTGGCTGGATTCCACTGCCATCGCCGGGGTACGGCGCAGGCCTGGGACAATTAACGCTGTGTTCAAAAATGACGTCCTGAATATCGTGGCTTCATGCCCTGGTGCCGATTTGTGTCGACTCCAGAAATGCATTCGGCGCTGTGGTCAACAGCGCCGTGATTGATTACTTGATCAGGCCAACCCGCGAGAAATTCGGCAGGTGGCTGAGTTTCGGTTCCGGCCAGCTCATCCAGACAGCGAAGGCTTTGCCGACGATATTCTGGTCGGGAACCATGCCCAGCAGATCCTTGGGAATGTTCGGGTCATCCCAGTAGCGACTGTCGTTGGAGTTGTCGCGGTTGTCGCCCATCATGAAGTAGTGCCCGGCCGGCACGGTCCAGGTATGGTCCGGCGTAGCGCGGTAGCGGCTCATTTCCTTGCGGATCAGGTGCTCGGCAGCGCCGAGTTTTTCCTTGTAGAGTTCCGCGCTGCCCAGCGTGCCCGGCTCGGAGCCGACCAGTTGCTCGGCAATCGACTCGCCATTGACCAACAGACGCTTGTCGGCGGTGTAACGCACCGTATCGCCCGGCAGACCGACTACACGCTTGATGTAGTTGACGTTCGGGTCGCTCGGGTAGCGGAACACCATCACATCGCCACGCTGCGGATCACCGACTTCGATGATTTTCTTGTCGATCACCGGCAGGCGGATCCCGTAAGAAAACTTGTTCACCAGAATGAAGTCGCCCACGTCCAGAGTCGGTTTCATCGAGCCGGACGGGATCTGGAACGGTTCCACCAGGAACGAACGCAGCACCAGCACGATGAACAGCACCGGAAAGAACGACTTGCCGTATTCAACCAGCAACGGCTCTTTGTTCAGCTTCTCGACCACAACGGGCTCGGGCTGGCTGACACTGCCTTGATAAGAGGCAATGGCAGCACGCCGACGCGGCGCCAGGAACAGCAGATCGAGCAACGCCAACAGGCCGCAGACCAACACGGCGATGACCAGCAACAGCGGGAAATTTAGTGACATAGGACCTGACTATTCCAACCTGAGCACGGCAAGGAAGGCTTCTTGTGGAATTTCCACGTTGCCGACCTGCTTCATGCGTTTCTTACCGGCCTTTTGCTTTTCAAGCAGCTTTTTCTTACGGCTTACGTCACCGCCGTAGCATTTGGCCAATACGTTCTTTCTGAGTGCCTTGACGGTGGTCCGGGCGACGATCTGACCGCCAATGGCAGCCTGGATGGCCACGTCGAACATCTGACGAGGAATCAGTTCTTTCATCTTCTCGGTCAACTGGCGACCTTTGAAGTGCGAATTGTCACGGTGCACGATCAACGCCAGGGCGTCGACCTTGTCACCGTTGATCAGCACGTCCAGTTTCACCAGATTAGCCGATTGGTAACGATCGAAATGGTAATCCAGCGAAGCATAGCCGCGGCTGGTGGATTTGAGACGGTCGAAGAAGTCCAGGACCACTTCGTTCATCGGCAGGTCGTAAGTGACCTGCACCTGATTGCCGAGGAACAGCATGTCAACCTGTACGCCGCGCTTCTCGATGCACAGGGTGATGACGTTGCCCAGGTGTTCCTGCGGAACCAGGATGTTGGCGCGCACGATTGGCTCGCGCATGTCTTCGATGGCCGACACATCCGGAAGTTTGGACGGGTTGTCGACGTAAATCGTTTCACCGGTTTTCAGCACCAGCTCGAAAATTACCGTTGGCGCGGTGGTGATCAGATCCAGGTCGTATTCGCGCTCGAGGCGCTCCTGGATGATCTCCATGTGCAGCATGCCGAGGAACCCGCAACGGAAGCCGAAGCCCAGTGCGTCGGAGCTTTCCGGGGTGTACTGCAGCGACGAGTCGTTCAGGGTCAGTTTCTGCAGCGCTTCGCGGAAGTCCTCGAAGTCGTCGGAGCTGACCGGGAACAGACCGGCGTAAACCTGTGGCTGGATGCGTTTGAAGCCGGGCAGTACCGGTACATCTGGAGTCGAGCTCAGGGTCAGGGTGTCACCGACCGGTGCACCGTGAATGTCCTTGATGCTGGCGATGATGAAGCCCACTTCGCCAGCCTTGAGGTCAGCGGTAGCAGTGTGCTTCGGATTGAATACACCAACGCTGTCGACCAGGTGGATCTTGCCGGTGGATTTCACCAGGATCTTGTCGCCCTTCTTCACGCGGCCATGACGCACGCGCACCAGGGAGACAACGCCCAGGTAGTTGTCGAACCAGGAGTCGATGATCAGCGCTTGCAGCGGATCTTCGATGTTGCCGGTCGGCGCAGGAATGGTCGCGACCAGACGCTCGAGCACTTCGTCGACACCCAGGCCGGTCTTGGCGCTGCAGGTGACGGCGTCGGTGGCGTCGATGCCGATGATCTTCTCGATCTCGTCCTTGACGCGGTCCGGCTCGGCCTGTGGCAGGTCGATCTTGTTCAGCACCGGCATGACCTCGAGGCCTTGCTCGATGGCGGTGTAGCAGTTGGCCACGGACTGGGCTTCAACACCCTGACCGGCATCGACCACCAGCAACGCCCCTTCACACGCGGCCAGGGAACGGCTGACTTCGTAGGTGAAGTCGACGTGACCCGGGGTGTCAATGAAGTTCAGCTGGTAGGTGACGCCATCTTTGGCTTTGTAATAGAGGGTAACGCTGTGGGCCTTGATGGTGATCCCGCGTTCGCGCTCCAGATCCATGGAATCCAGTACCTGGGCTTCCATTTCACGCTCGGCCAGGCCACCGCACATCTGGATGAAACGGTCAGCCAGCGTCGACTTGCCATGGTCAATGTGGGCGATGATGGAGAAATTGCGGATATGACTCAAATCACTCACGGATCAACACTCAAAAAGGCTGCAGGCTTGGCCCGCCGAAAAATAGCCGGGAATTGTACCTGATACACGGCGCAAGCGTCACGTTCGCCTGTCACCCCGATTGCATACGAAAACGCCCCGATCTGTCGACCGAGGCGTTTTCGCGGTTAAAGCGTTGGCAACAACGCGGCCATCAGCCGGCCCGTCGCAGCAACCACACACCCGCCAGCGCACAGACCGTGGCCGGCACCAGCACCGCGAACAGCGGCGAGAAACCGAACACCAGGCTCGACGGGCCAAGCAGATCCTGGACGATGCGGAAGGTGAAGCCCACCAGCACACCGGTGAACACTCGCTGACCGAGGGTGACCGAGCGCAACGGACCGAAGATGAAGGAGATCGCCATCAGCACCAGCGCGGCGGTGACCAGCGGCTGCAACACCTTGACCCAAAATGCCAGCCAATAGCGGCCATTGCTCAGGCCTTGATCCGCCAGATAGTGGATATAGCCCCACAGACCGGAAATCGACAGCGCCTCGGGCGCCATCACCACCGTGTTGAGCAATTGCGGGCTCAGCGATACGTCCCACTCCTCGCTCGGCGCATTCACCACTTCGGTGCTGCGCTCGTGGAAGACCGTGGTGGTCACGTCGCTGAGCAGCCAGCGCTTGCCGTCGAACTCCGCACGCTTGGCGAAGCTGGAGCTGAGCAGGTGGCGCTCTTTGTCGAAGTGATAGCGGGTCACGCCATACAACAGGCCGTCGGGTTGCACGGCGTTGATATGGATGAACTCCTCACCCTGACGGTGCCACATGCCGTGCTTGGCGCTCTGCGCGTCGCCGCTGCCTTGCGCCAACGAGCGATTGGCCTGGGCCATGCTTTCGGTGGCCGGGGCCACGTATTCGCCGATCAGCACGCCAGCCAGCATCAGCACCAGCATCGGCTTCATGACGGCCCAGACGATGCGCCCGATGGACACACCCGCGGCACGCATGACCGTCAGTTCGCTGCTGCTGGCCAGACTGCCGAGGCCGATCAGACAGCCAATCAGCGCGGCCATCGGCAGCATTTCGTACAGGCGACGCGGCGCGGTGAGCAGGACGAAGCTCAGCACATCGGTCAGCGTGTAGGTATCGCTGACGTCGCTCATCTCGTCGATGAAGGCAAACAGGGTCGCCAGACCCAGAATGATCGCCAGCACGGCGATGATCGCCACGAATACGCTGCTGCCGATGTAGCGGTCGAGTTTAACCACGGGCCACCTCCAGCGCAGCGCTGCGACGGCTGGCCAGCTTCAGACGCATCGGCTCCCAGTACAGCAGGCCGAGACCGATGACCAGGAATATCCCGTGCACCCACCACAGTCCCAGCGCCGCTGGAATCTTGCCTTTTTCGAGGGCGCCGCGGGCGGCAATCAGGATGGTCAGGTAAGCCATATAAAGAAGAATCGCCGGCAGCAGCTTCAGGAAACGGCCCTGACGCGGATTGACCCGCGACAGCGGCACCGCCATCAGGGTCACGATGAACACCAGCAATGGCAGGGAAATCCGCCATTGCAGTTCGGCCTTGGAACGCTCGTCGTTGGCGCCCAGCAGGGTCGAAGTCGGGATCGCGTCACGGTCGGTGACTTCGTCACTGGCATCCGGTTTTGGCAGCAATACGCCGTAGGTGTCGTATTTGATCGCGCGGTAATCGGCCTGACCCGGGCTGCCGTCATAGCGATAGCCGTTGTGCAGGATCAGATAGCGGTTGCCGTCCGAGTGAACTTCCTGGCGGCCTTTTTCGGCCACCAGCACGGAAATCCCGCGGTCCTTCTGATCGGAGCCGAGGTTTTTCTGCGAGATGAACACGCCACCGAGGTTGACGCGATCGTCGGTCAGGCTTTCGGTGTAGGTCACCCGAGTGCCGTCACGCAACGCCTGGAAACGGCCAGGTTCGAGGGTATCGAATTCGGTCAGGGCGTCCTGCTTGTTCAGCAGCAGCTGGAACTGGTTGGCGCCCTGCGGGGCCAGACTCAGGCTCAGCCACGCCACCACCAGTGCCACCAGCGTCGCCGGGAACAGAGTCATGCGCAGCAGACGCTGCTGACTCATGCCGGTGGCCGAGAGCACGGTCATTTCGCTTTCGAGGTACAGCCGGCCGTAAGCCAGCAGGATCCCGAGAAACAGACCCAACGGCAGGATCAGTTGCATGAAACCCGGCAGACGGTAACCCATGATCAGGAACAGCGATCCCGGATCGAGTTGGCCCGCAGCGGCCTGGGCAAGGTATTTGATGAAGCGACCGCTCATGATGATGACCAGCAGCACGGCGCTGACGGCGCTCAGGGTCAACATCACTTCACGGGACAGATAACGGAAGACGATCAAACCAGACACTCCAGGGTTGTCAGGCTAAGGCGGCCAAACAAGCAAACGTTTCGAGCGACCCGCAAGGCAGAGCCGTCGAAAAAAGATGCGGCATTATCCTGTGATTGAGGGCGCCTGTCACTGCGCACACTCACCCAAGCGTAGATTCCGTTGAAGATCGCACAACCGAGGGTTGTCAGGCGCGGTGAGCGAGGTTCAAACTGCCGCCTTCGTCGCAGGCACAGACCTGCGCCTCTTCTATCTATAAGCAGGCGACTGCGGACACCGTCGAACGCCTGTGTGTTGACCATTCATTCAGGGATCCGGACATGGAACTGGTTGTAAAAAGCGTTAGCCCAGAAACGTTGAAAACCGCCACCCTGGTGGTTGCCGTCGGCGAAGGCCGCAAACTCGGCGTCGCCGCCAGACAGGTCGACGAGCTGAGCGGTGGCGCGATCAGCGCCGTGCTCAAGCGTGGCGATCTGGCCGGCAAGGTCGGTCAGAGCCTGCTGCTGCACAGCCTGCCGAACCTGAAAGCCGAGCGCGTGCTGCTGGTCGGCGTGGGCAAGGATGAAGAACTGGGCGACCGTCCGTTCCGTAAAATCGTGGCTGGCATCCTCAATACCCTGAAAGGTCTGGGCGGCAGCGACGCCGTGCTGGCCCTGGATGAAATCATCGTCAAGAACCGCGACAGCTACGGCAAGACCCGTCTGCTGGCGGAAACCCTGGTGGACGGCGAATACACGTTCGACCAGTTCAAGAGCCAGAAAGCCGAACCGCGCGCCCTGAAAAAAATTACCCTGCTGACCATCAAGGCTGCGCAGGCTGAAGTGCAGCGCGCCGTGAACCACGCTACGGCAATCGCCAACGGCATGGCCTTCACCCGCACCCTGGGCAACCTGCCGCCGAACATCTGCCACCCGACCTTCCTCGGCGAGCAAGCGAAGAACCTCGGCAAAGAGTTCAAGGATCTGAAAGTCGAAGTCCTCGACGAGAAGAAGATCAAATCCCTGGGCATGGGCTCGTTCTACGCCGTCGGCCAGGGCAGCGCCCAGCCGCCGCGCCTGATCGTCATGCAATACAACGGTGGCAAGAAATCCGAGAAACCTTACGCGCTGGTCGGTAAAGGCATCACCTTCGACACCGGCGGCATCAGCCTCAAGCCGGGCGCCGGCATGGACGAAATGAAGTACGACATGGGTGGCGCGGCCTCCGTGTTCGGTACCCTGCGTGCGGTGCTCGAGCTGAAGCTGCCGATCAACCTGGTGTGCATCCTCGCCTGCGCCGAAAACATGCCGAGCGGCAACGCCTCGCGTCCGGGCGACATCGTCACCACCATGAGCGGCCAGACCGTGGAAATCCTCAACACCGACGCCGAAGGCCGTCTGGTGCTGTGCGACGCCCTGACCTACTCCGAGCGCTTCAAGCCACAAGCGGTGATCGACATCGCCACCCTGACCGGTGCCTGCGTGGTTGCACTCGGCGCCCACACTTCCGGCCTGCTGGGCAATAACGACGAACTGATCGAGCAACTGCTCAGCGCCGGCAAAGCTGCTGACGACCGCGCCTGGCAACTGCCGCTGTTCGACGAATACCAGGAGCAACTGGACAGCCCGTTCGCCGACATCGCCAACATTGGCGGGCCGAAGGCCGGCACCATCACCGCCGCGTGCTTCCTGTCGCGCTTCACCAAGAACCTCAACTGGGCGCACCTGGACATCGCGGGCACCGCGTGGACCAGCGGCGGCAAGGACAAGGGCGCCACCGGCCGTCCGGTTCCGCTGCTGACCCAATACCTGCTGGACCGCGCCAAAGCCTGAAACCGATGAACCTGGGCGGCGTCACTTTGCGGTGACGCCGCTCAAGGCTCAGGGAACCGCAATGACCAAAGTCGACTTCTATATCCTGCCCAGCGCCGATCCTTCGGCTCGCCTGGACTTTGCCTGCAAGCTCACTGAGAAAGCCTGGCGCATGGGCCACCGCATCTACCTGCATTGCAGCGATGCTGCTCAGCGTGACGATCTCGATGCGCGCCTGTGGGCGTTCAAGGGCGAAACGTTCGTGCCGCACGGCCCTGCCGAGAGCGAGCCGGATGGTTTGATCGTGCTGGGACTGGGCGCTGACTGCGGCGAGCATCAGGATCTGCTGGTCAACCTCGACCTGAAAGTCCCGGCTTTCGCCAGTAAATTCGCCCGCGTGGCGGAAGTGGTGGTGGAAGATCCGACGATTCGCGCGGCGGCACGGGAGAGTTTCCGTTTCTACCGCGAACAGGGCTATCCTCTGCAAGATCACCGTTTACAGCGACTCTGAGTACGCCGATGGACACTCCAAAACCGCTGCAAAAGCCTGCACACCTGCTGGACGATCTCGAATCGATCCGCCAGTTGCTCGGCGATGACAACCTGCAACCGCCACTGCTGACCGACACGGTCGATGACGGTGAACAGGAACAGATTCCGATGTTGTTCGAGGCCGTCGACGCCACGCCGCCCGCCATCGAACCACCACCCGCTCCGGCCCCGGCACCTGCTGTTGCACCTGTGGATAAAGGCCCGGACGCCTTGCTGCACCTGGACAGCGAACTGCGCGCCGCCGCGCAATTGATCATGCAGGACGTGATCGACGACTTCGCGCCGCACATCGAAACCGAAATCAAACGCCGCCTCGAGGCGCGGATGGAGCGGCTCCTCAGCCAGTACGAATAACCCGGATGGATCTCCTTGTGGCGAGGGGATTTATCCCCGATCGGCTGCGCAGCAGTCGTGAACCCTGCAAATACGCAGCGTGAATGAAATATTGGAGCTGCTGCGCGGCCCATCGGGGATAAATCCCCTCACCACAAAGGTTTCCTTCCAACATTAGTGTCCGCCCAGACGCCCCCCCGCTCGCCCTCGGCCCCATGCCCCGCTATACTTCCCGGCTTTTCCTGAATAAATGCCAATAGGGTCCCGCCGCGCATGGATAAGACCTACCAGCCGCACGCCATTGAAACTTCCTGGTACAACACCTGGGAGTCCGAGAACTATTTCGCACCGCAAGGCGCGGGCGATTCCTACACCATCATGATCCCGCCGCCGAACGTCACCGGCAGCCTGCACATGGGTCACGGTTTCAACAACGCGATCATGGACGCCCTGATCCGTTTCCGCCGCATGCAGGGTCGCAACACCCTGTGGCAGCCGGGCACCGACCACGCCGGTATCGCCACGCAGATGCTGGTGGAGCGTCAACTGGAAGCCACCGGCCAGAACCGCCATGACCTGGGCCGCGAGAAATTCCTCGAGAAAGTCTGGGAGTGGAAGGATCAGTCCGGCGGCAACATCAGCCGCCAGATCCGTCGCCTCGGTTCGTCCGTGGACTGGAGCCGCGAGCGCTTCACCATGGACGACGGTCTCTCGGAAGCGGTTAAAGAAGCCTTCGTACGCCTGCACGAAGACGGCCTGATCTACCGCGGCAAGCGTCTGGTAAACTGGGACACCAAGTTGCACACGGCGATTTCCGACCTCGAAGTGGAAAACCACGACGAGAAAGGTTTCCTGTGGAACCTCAAGTACCCGCTGGCCGACGGCGCGAAAACCGCTGAAGGCAACGATTTCCTGATCGTCGCGACCACCCGTCCGGAAACCATGCTCGGCGACTCCGCCGTCGCGGTTAACCCGAACGACGAACGCTACAAAGCCCTGATCGGCAAATTTGTCGAGCTGCCACTGGTTGGCCGCCGCATCCCGATCATCGCCGACGATTACTGCGATCCTGAATTCGGCACCGGTTGCGTGAAAATCACCCCGGCCCACGACTTCAACGACTACGAAGTCGGTAAGCGCCACAACCTGCCGCTGCTGAACATCTTCGACAAGAACGCCAACGTGCTGCCCGCCGCCCAGGTGTTCAACCTCGACGGCACGTTGAATGACAGCATCGACGGCAAGATCCCGGCCGAGTACGCCGGTCTCGAGCGTTTCGAAGCGCGCAAGCAGATCGTCGCGGCGTTCGACGCCGCCGGCCTGCTGGTCAGCGTCGACGATCACAACCTGAAAGTGCCGAAAGGCGACCGCTCCGGCACCGTGATCGAGCCGTGGCTGACCGACCAGTGGTACGTGTCGACCAAGCCTCTGGCCGAGCCGGCGATTGCTGCCGTTGAAGACGGCCGCATCCAGTTCGTGCCAAAACAGTACGAAAACATGTACTTCTCGTGGATGCGCGACATCCAGGACTGGTGCATCAGCCGTCAGCTGTGGTGGGGCCACCGGATTCCGGCCTGGTACGACGAGTCGGGCAAGGTCTACGTCGGTCGCGACGAAGCCGAAGTGCGGGCCAAGCACAACCTCGGCCCGGACGTTGCACTGCAACAGGACAACGACGTGCTCGACACCTGGTTCAGCTCGGGTCTGTGGACGTTCTCCACCCTCGGCTGGCCGGAAAAGACCGAGTTCCTGAAGAAATTCCACTCCACCGACGTGCTGGTCACCGGTTTCGACATCATTTTCTTCTGGGTTGCCCGGATGATCATGCTGACGATGCACCTGATCAAGAACGAGGACGGCACCCCGCAAGTACCGTTCAAGACCGTTTATGTGCACGGCCTGGTGCGTGATGGCCAGGGCCAGAAGATGTCCAAGTCCAAGGGCAACGTCCTGGACCCGCTGGACATCATCGACGGTATCGAGCTGGAAGCCCTGGTGCAGAAACGCACCTCCGGCATGATGCAGCCGAAACTGGCGAAGAAGATCGAGAAGCAGACCCGCGACGAGTTCGCCGACGGCATCGCCAGCTACGGCACCGACGCCCTGCGCTTCACCTTCTGCTCGCTGGCGTCCACCGGTCGCGACATCAAGTTCGACATGGGCCGCGTCGAAGGCTATCGCAACTTCTGCAACAAGATCTGGAACGCCGCGCGTTATGTTCTGGACAAGGGCGAAGACTGCGGCCAGAACGGCGAAGCCTATGAGCTGTCGCTGGCGGATCGCTGGATCATCTCGCAACTGCAACGCACCGAAGCCGAAGTGACCCGTCAACTGGATCAGTTCCGTTTCGACCTCGCCGCGCAAGCGCTGTACGAGTTCATCTGGAACCAGTACTGCGACTGGTACCTGGAACTGTCCAAGCCAGTGCTGTGGGACGAAAACGCTCCGGTCGAGCGTCAGCGCGGCACCCGTCGCACCCTGGTGCGCGTATTGGAAGTGGCGCTGCGTCTGGCGCACCCGTTCATGCCGTTCATCACTGAAGAAATCTGGCAGCGCATCGCGCCGCTGGCCGGCATTCAGGGCAAGACGATCATGCTGCAACCTTGGCCGGTGGCCAACGAGGAGCGCATCGATCCGGCCGCCGAAGACGACATCGAATGGCTCAAGGGTCTGATGCTCGGCACGCGCAACATCCGTGGCGAAATGAACATCGGCCCGGGCAAACCGCTGCCGATCTACCTGAAGAACGTCAGCGCTGAAGATCAGCGTCGCCTGACCGAAAACGAAGCGCTGCTGAAGAAACTGGCGCGTCTGGAATCGATCACCGTACTCGCCGCCGGCGAAGAGGCGCCGCTGTCCGCCACCGCGCTGGTTGGCGAGATGGAAGTGCTGGTGCCGATGGCCGGTCTGATCGACAAGGGCGCCGAGCTGGCACGTCTGGATAAGGAAATCCTGCGTCTGGAGGGCGAAGTCCAGCGGGTTGGCGGCAAGCTGTCGAACGCCGGTTTCGTTGACAAGGCCCCGGCCGAAGTCATCGAGAAGGAACGCGCCAAACTGGCCGAGGCTGAACAGGCCCTGGGCAAACTGGCCGAGCAGCACGCGCGGATTTCCAGCCTGTAAGGGCAAGCCGCAATGAAAAAGGGAGGCCCGCAAAGGCCTCCCTTTTTTATTCAAGAATCGCTACAAATCCCCTGTGGGAGCGGGCTTGCTCGCGAATGCGGTGTGTCAGTCGACAAATCTGCCGGATGTGTAACCGCCTTCGCGAGCAAGCCCGCTCCCACAGTTTGAACGGTGTTGCCTTTAGATGTGGGACAATACCCGCCACTTTCAGCCATACCCGAATCGATCACACCCATGAACGCCCCCCGCACACCCAAACCTGCGCGCAAGAAGCCTGATGCCGCGACCCCGGCCAAAGCCGTCGAGCCGCGTGAAAAGGCCAGCCTGCACCCGCGCAATCGCCACCAGGGTCGCTATGACTTCCCGGCGCTGATCAAGACCACGCCGGAACTGGCGAAGTTCGTGATCACCAACCCGTACGGCAAGGAAAGCATCGACTTCGCCAGCCCCGATGCGGTGCGTGTGTTCAACCGGGCGCTGCTCAAGTCGTTCTACGGCATCGAGCATTGGGACATTCCGGCGGATTATCTGTGCCCACCGGTCCCGGGCCGTGCCGATTACGTGCATTTCCTCGCCGACCTGCTGGCCAGCATGAACGACGGCAAAGTGCCGCGCGGTGCGATCGTCAACGTGCTGGACATCGGCATGGGCGCCAACTGCGTTTATCCGCTGATCGGTAACAGCGAATACCGCTGGCACTTCCTCGGTTCGGAAATCGATCCGACCGCAGTGGCTGCCGCGAAGGCCATCGTCCAGTCCAACGGGCTGAACAAGGTGATCCAGCTGCGCCAGCAGGAAAACCGCAAGCACATCCTGATCGGCTTGCTGGAGCCGGGCGAGCGCTTTGACCTGACCATGTGCAACCCGCCGTTCCACGCTTCGATGGAGGAAGCGACCAAGGGCAGCGAGCGCAAATGGCGCGCACTGGGAAAGGCCGATCCAAAACGCAAACTGCCGGTACTGAACTTCGGTGGCCAGTCCGCCGAGCTGTGGTGTGAAGGCGGCGAAGCACGTTTCGTGACCCAACTGATCGCCGAAAGCGCGAACTTCCAGCACAAGGTGCTGTGGTTCAGCACCCTGGTGTCGAAAGCCTCGAACCTGCCTGCCATCGAAACCGCGCTGAAAAAGGCCGGCGTACTGGAAAGCCAGGTGGTGGAGATGTCGCAAGGGCAGAAACAGAGCCGCTTCGTGGCCTGGACCTTCCAGACCAAGTCCGAGCAGCAGATCTGGCGTCGCGAGCGCTGGGTTCGCTGACACTGAGCTACTTGTGGGAGCGGGCTTGCTCGCGAAAGCGGTGTATCAGCCGACATCAAGGTGACTGACACACCGCTATCGCGAGCAGGCTCACTCCTACAAAGGTTCGAGGTGCATCGCCAAATCGCAGACACAAAAAAACCGTGCCCGGATCACTCCGGTGCACGGTTTTTTTATCGCTGCGTCTTACTTGTTCACAGCGTCGGTCAGGCCTTTGGCCACAACCAGCTTGATCACTTTCTTGGCAGGGATTTCGATGGCAGCGCCAGTCGAAGGGTTACGGCCAGTGCGGGCAGGACGCTCGGTCACTTTCAGCTTGCCGATACCTGGCAAGGTGATTTCGCCGCCGTTTTCCAGCTGATCGGCAACGATTTGGCCCAGTTGGTCCAGAGCGTTACGCGCGGTGGTTTTCGGCGCGTCGATAGCTTCAGCGATGTCGGCGATCAGTTGGTCTTTAGTAAGAGCCATGTAGTGTTCCTTCCCTATCAAATTCATATGGATTGCAGAGTGCAGTGTCAGCCATCGAGCCCGATCTTCTGGATCTGGCACCCTCGGCGATAACCACGACGAGTCGGGTTATAGATGCCGAAATCAGGGTTTGGTTCGACCTGACAAATGCTGATTGCACGCTTAACGCAGTGACTTCGCGTAAGACCGGGCAAAACTAGCACAGAGACGGGGAAATATCCGCCTCTAGCTACCCATTTGGTCAGGTTTATTGCTCTAAATCGGTAAAAAACTGCATAAGGGCACCCACCCGCCCTGGATTTGCCCTTCACCCCGCGCCAAAACCAGTGGTTGCGGTACACTGGGCGCTTTTTCGGGGGAGCCTGCCCTCCTCCCTTCCACCAGCCGAGAAGCCCATGCCGATCCGTCATTGCATCGTCCACCTGATCGACAAAAAACCCGACGGCACGCCCGCAGTTCTGCACGCCCGTGACTCCGAACTGGCTGAGTCCGCGGCCATCGAGAACATGCTCGCCGACCTCAACGAGAGCTACAACGCCAAACAGGGCAAAGCCTGGGGCCTGTTCCATCCGGAATCCGGTGCGTTCCCGTTCAGCGGCTGGCTGAAGGAATACATGGACGGTGGCAAGGACTTCGCCGCGTTCAGCAAAGTCGCGGTCGAGCACCTGCAAAAGCTGATGGAAGAATCGAACCTGTCGGTCGGTGGCCACGTGCTGTTCGCCCACTATCAGCAAGGCATGACTGACTACCTGGCGATTGCCCTGCTGCACCACAGCGAAGGCGTGGCGGTGACCGATGAACTGGACGTGACGCCGTCGCGTCACCTCGACCTCGGCCAATTGCACCTGGCGGCGCGGATCAACGTCTCCGAGTGGCAGAACAACAAGCAGTCCAAGCAGTACATCTCGTTCATCAAGGGCAAGAACGGCAAGAAGGTTTCGGAATACTTCCGCGACTTCATCGGCTGCCAGGAAGGCGTCGATGGCCCGGGCGAGACCCGCACCCTGCTCAAGGCCTTCAGCGACTTCGTCGAGAGCGAAGACTTGCCGGAAGACTCCGCCCGCGAGAAAACCAAGACCCTGGTCGATTACGCCAGCAGCCAGGCCAAGCTCGGCGAGCCGATGGGCCTGGAAGAGCTGTCGGAGCTGATCGACGAAGAACGGCCGAAAGCCTTCTACGATCACATCCGCAACAAGGACTATGGCCTGTCGCCGGAGATTCCGGCAGACAAACGCACCCTTAACCAGTTCCGCCGCTTCACCGGCCGCGCCGAGGGTCTATCGATCAGCTTTGAAGCGCACCTGCTGGGCTCGAAGATCGAGTACGACGAAGAGGCTGGCACCCTGATCATCAAGGGCCTGCCGACCTCGCTCACTGATCAGCTCAAGCGCCGCAACTGATGCTGGGCAATGTGCTGAAGAAGGTCGCGCTGGTTCTGCTGGTGGTGGTGGTCTATCAGAACTGGGGCAAGATCGAGCGGGTGTTCAACCCGTCGCAGATGGTCTCTGAGCAGACGCGAGCGCAGGCCCGTGTCGTGCTGTATTCCACCGACTGGTGCGGCTACTGCAAGCAGACCAGGCGCTTTCTCGACAGCAAGGGGATTTCTTTCAAGGAATTCGACATCGAGAAGGACGCCGAGGCGCGCAAGGCGTATGAGGCGCTGGGTGGACGCGGGATTCCGCTGATCGACGTGAATGGCACGTTGATTCGCGGATTCGACCCGGACGAAATCCTCGCTGCCCTGAAATAACACAGCTCCTCTGTGGTGAGGGGATTTATCCCCGATCGGCGGCGAAGCCGTCGCAAAATCTGCATGGTAAAGCGTGCAGTTTTTTGGGGGCGCTTCGCGCCCCATCGGGGATAAATCCCCTCACCACAATTGCGCCCCTCCCCTCAAGCAGAGGCTACTTGCTGATCAGCGAGCTTCGATGCGGAATCCAAAGCGCGGGAAGTGCACGTGCACCACGCCGCCACGCGGGTCTTCGCGGCGCAGGATCAGCTCTTCGCGGCCAGCAAACAGCAACTCACCCACCACCGGATCAACCCCGTAGTCTGTTGCGGCAATCGCCACCTGCTGCCCGGCCTTGAAACCGTTCGGATCGACAAACTGCTCATCCGGCAACGCCGCCGGCGTCGAACTGCGCGCGACTTCCAGCGCCTCCTCGGCAGTCATCTCACTCGCGTCACCATGACCAAAGCCCAGCACACGCCCCAGCCAGGCAGTCACGGCTGGATATTCATCGACCAACGGCGCAGTGACGTGCGTCGCCTTGAGGAACCACAGTGGATGCGCCAGGGCGAAGTCGGCAATCGACGGTTCACCGAACAGGAAGTCGCCCTGCTCGCGCTGCAACTGCTGCTGCTCCAGCCGCGCCATGATCGTTGGCCATTGATGCTTGGCCTGCTCGGCCGACAGCCGCGTGGCGCTGCCGCCACTGAACAGCCCGGCACGGTCAGCGATAAACGCCTTGATCGCTTCCGGCGGCAACTTGCCGAAACGCACGGCCACCGACTCCGGCTGGAACACCAGGCTGACCGCGTGCTGGAACACCACCGAATCGGCCCAAGCGGCGAAGCTGGCGCTGGTCATTTCCTGCCCTTCCGGGAAAAACGCCGGCAGGGCTTTTTCCTGCTCCAGACGACGGGCAATCAACGATGTGTCGCAATAGATGTCGGCGCCGATCTGCAACACCGGGGTCTTGCGGTAGCCGCCAGTCAACGCGGTCAGATCCGGCTTGGGCATCACCGGCGAAATGTGCACCGAGCGCCAGGATAAGCCTTTGAAGCCCAACAGCAGACGAGCCTTTTCAGCAAATGGAGAGGTCGGGTAATGATGCAGAATCAACTCGGACATGCTCGGCTCCGCCGCACAGAAAGTGAGTCCGCAGCTTAGCGTGCATTTGATTAGCAGCCTACAGATCTGCCTGATGGGAACCGATCAGTCAGATTGATAAGACGCGACCAGACATTCCTTGGCGCTCTTGCGCAGCTTTTTGATCAGCCGTTCCTGGCGCAGCGCGTCGCTTTTGTCGCGGCAACGCTCGGTGTAGACCAGCGCCATCGCCGGGCTGGACAGGAAGAAGCGCGCGCCCTTGCCGCTCTGATGCTTGGCGAAGCGGCGCACCGGGTCGTCGCTGATCCCGCAATACAGCGAACCGTTGGCCGCGCGCACGAGGTAGACGAACCAGGACTTGCTCACTGGCTCGACGACTTCAACCGGTTTTTCGCTGAGGCTGGTCACTTCGGGATCTGGACGTGTAGGAAACAGGCCGCGATCTTATCAGCGAGCGGCCTGAAATGCCTTCAGACCTTTCAGCGCCTGCGCCCGGACCGCGTTGCGCACCAGCGGTGTCCAGCCCAGCAGCAGGCCTTTGAAACCCAACGCCTGCCGCGACCAGCGCCACAGGTCGAAGTGGTCGTGGTGCTCGCAGATCTTGCCGTCGCGAAAGACGAAGCGCGCCTGGATATCGTTGATTACCACGTTGCCGGTCTGGCTGAACAGGTAAGTCGCCACCCAGTGCGCGCCGCCGCTGCGCTCGTCGGCGCGGACATTGTCGAAGGTCAGGGAGAAGTCCTTGGCTCGAGTGGTGAGCATGCGCCACATGTCGCCGGCATCGCGCCCGCGCAGCTCACCGAAGGCCGGATCGCTGAACACCACATCGTCGGTACAGCAGGCGGCCATGGCCTCGGCGTCGAGGCGCTGGAAGGCCTGGTAGAAGCGAGTGATCAGGGCGGCGTGGGCTTCGCTCATGGGCAAACTCCGGAAATGGACAGATTGCCAGCACGATAAGCTGCAAATCGCAGAAACACTATCGGCATTCGCAAAGCGAATATCAGCCGCACACAGAACCACTGTAGGAGTGAGCCTGCTCGCGATAGCGGTGTATCAGTCAGCGCAATGTTGACCGACACACCGTTATCGCGAGCAGGCTCACTCCTACAAGTTGAACCGTGTCAGAGCTTTTCGCTTTGCACTTGCACGTACAGCGCCCGGCCGGCACCAAGGCCGGCAATGATCGCACCGGTGCCAATGATGCCGAAGATCCAGCCCACGGCATTCCAGCCGCCGGTCCAGTCATGCACCACGCCGACCGCGAACGGCCCCATCGACGCCAGGGTGTAGCCGAAGCCCTGGGACATGCTCGACAGGTTCGCCGCCACATGCGAATCCCGCGAGCGCAGCACGATCAGGGTCAGCGCCAGACTGAACGTACCGCCCTGCCCCAGCCCCAGCAGAATCGCCCAGCCCCACAACCCTTCAATCGGCGCATACAGGCAACCGAACAGACCACCGAGGGTCAGCGCCATCACCACCACGATCGCCAGGCGCTGGTCCTTGCCCCGGGTCGCCAGCCACGGCGCCGCCAGGGAGCTGGCGAGCTGGATGATCACCGAACCGGACAGCACCAGACCGGCCTGAGTCGGGGTCAGGCCACGACCGATCAGGATCGACGGCAACCAGCCGAACACGATGTACGCCAGCGACGATTGCAGGCCCATGTACAAAGTCACTTGCCACGCCAGTGGATCGCGCAGCAGACCTTTCACCCGATAGGCGACGTTGTGCGCGCCGTGTTTCTGCCCGACCTGCGGCAGCCAGAACAACGCCGCCACCAGCGCCGGGATTACCCAGAAGCCCAGGCCCAGTGCCCAGCTGTGGTCGAAGTGTTCGCTCAACGGCACGGTGGAACCCGCGGCCATTGCCGCGCCCAGGCACAGGGCCATGGTGTATACGCCGGTCATGGTCCCGGCGTGTCTGGCGAAGTCGCGTTTGACGATGCCCGGCAGCAGCACGCCGATAATGCCGATGCTCGCACCGCCAAGCACGCTACCTGCAAACAGCCCGATCTCACCGAAGTTGCTGCGCACAATAATCCCGGCGGCCAGGGTCAGCAGAATCCCCAGCACCACCCGCTCAGCGCCGAAACGCCGCGCCAGAATCGGCGCCAGCGGCGCGAACAAGCCCAGGCACAACACCGGCAACGTGGTCAGCAGACCGGCCTGAGCCGCAGACAGGCCAAGGCTTTTCGACACTTCGCTGAGCAGCGGCGCCATGCTCGACAGCGCCGGGCGCAGGTTCAGCGCCACCAGAATCAGCCCCAGCAACAACAGCCACGGCCTGCGCACCAGCGGATGGCTTTGCTGCACTTGCTCGTCATCGGCCTCGGCGTCGATCAGCAGCTCTTCGAGCTCCGCCGTGCGCTTGGGGGTTGAAAAGTTTTTCTCGCTTTCAAGGTTCATTGATCAACTGCCTCGATATGGCTTTGGCCCGTTCCGGGTCGCGTTGTTCGACGGCATCGAGCAACTCGATGTGCAGGTCGAACACTTCCTGACGGCGCGGGACGATGTTCAGCGTCTGGCGCAATTGCGCGCCGACGATACTGGAGAAATAGCGATACAACTCGCTGAGGGTGGGGTTGTGCGCGGCGTCCACCAGACGGCGGTGGAACACCAGATCGCAGGCAATGTAAGTGTCGAGATCACCGTGGTAGTGGCTGCCGCTGGTGCCGAGCGCTGCGCGCAATGCGGCGAGATCTTCATCGGTGCGGCGCAACGCGGCCAGGCCAATCGCCTCGACTTCGAGAATGTGCCGGGTCTCGCGCGCCTGCTCCAGCGAGCAGCGGGACAACGCCTTGAGCGTGTCCATCGGATCGACCACTGCGCGCAAATAACTGCCGTCGCCCTGCCGGATTTCGATCAACCCGGAAAACGCCAGCACGCGCATGGCTTCGCGCACGGTGTTGCGGCTGATGCCCAGTTCGGCGCACAACTCAGGCTCGGTCGGCAGCCGTTCGCCGACCTGCCACACGCCATCGGTGATGCGCTGGCGCAGTTGATCCAAGGCCTGATCGACCAGGGATCGCTTGATCAAAGGTGAGATGTCTGTCATGAAATTCGCCCTTTCATCCAATCATAGGATGAATTTTCTGACATCTTAGTCAGCTGCGGCGCCCCACACAACCCCACGCAGGAAGTAACAACCGGGACACCAATCCTACATGTCGAGTTGTAAAAACCGCTGACAGGCGAAGTGCTTTCCCACATTCCGCAGGAATACTGCCGACATCACTTGCGGACGCTGGACTGCAGACTTTGGACATTGATCCAGGGGCATTTTGCCCCGTCATTATCCAAAGGAAGAAGCACGCTCATGGTAGAAGTCAATTTCGGCAAGCAGCACGACCGCCCTTTTGTTCTGCAGAAAAATCGCCAATTGCTGGCAGTCCGCAGCCACGCGGGAACGCAGTTGGCCCAAACGCTTTGCTGCGAATCTGCTCACGCAGCGCTGGAAGGTTGCGAGCTGTTGCTGCATGTCGAGGACGCTGATGTGCAGATTTTCAAACTGCCTGGACACTCGGACGCATCGCAACGCAAGGCGCTGCTACGCGAATTGCCCGACGTGCGCTTCGCGGGCAGCGTGCTGGTGGATCCCATCAATCAGGAGCCGGTGCTCTATACCGAAAATATCTTTTTGAAGTTCATCGACTCACTGAAAGCCACTGAGTGCATGGTCATACTTCAAGCGCTGGGCCTGATGATCAAGCAACAGGTGCCGTATGCAAAAAATGCCTTTTTTGTGCATCACCCCGCCACCCATGGCATCGATATCTGCACCCTCACGAGTGAATGGCTGGAACGCGACGAGATCGAGTACTGCCACCCGGAGCTGCTGCGCCAGGGTCAACGCCGAGCGATCCATGCCAATCAGTGGCACCTGAAGAAAACCACCGTGACCTATCAGGTTGAAATCGATGCCAGCGCCAACGTCGAAGCCGCACATGAGCTCGCGCAGGGCGAAGGGATCGTCATCGCAGTCATCGATGACGCATTTGATATTGACCATCCCGAATTTTCCGGAGAAGGCAAAGTGGTCGGTGCAAAGAACTTTGACCGACGTAACGCCAAAGGCGGGCCGCGCCCACTGAACGCCCTGGAACGCCACGGTACGGCCGCTGCCGGGGTGGCTTGCGCCAATGGCGAGGACGGCGCCAGCGGTGTCGCCCCCAAAGCCAGCCTGATGCCATTGAAACTCACCAAACCCTTGGGAGCCCGCGCGGAGGCCGACGCCTTTTTCTGGGCGGCCGATCAGGGAGCCGACGTCATTTCCTGCAGCTGGGGGCCGGCTGAAGGGCATTGGGCCGACCCGGCGGACCCGCGTCACACGCAAGTGTTTCCCCTAGCCGCCAGCACGCGGCTGGCAATCGAATACGCCGCCACCAAGGGCCACAATGGCAAAGGCTGTGTGATCTTTTTTGGCGCGGGAAACGGTAACGAGTGCGCCGATAACGATGGCTATTCCAGCCACCCCCACGTCATTGCGGTAGGTGCCTGCAACGATCAGAACCGGCGCAGTGCCTACAGTGACTATGGCAAGTCACTCTGGTGCTGCTTTCCCAGCGGAGATCAGAAACACCCCGATCCGAAGTTCAAGCCTGCGACTTCGATCCCGCAGACCCGGGGTATCCGTACCACTGATTTGAGCGCAAAGTTTGCCGCCGCCACATTGCCGGCCTACACCGACACCTTCAGCGGTACCTCCAGCGCCTGCCCCGGCGCCGCGGGCATCGCTGCGCTGGTGCTCGGCGTCAATCCCGAGCTTGATCGCTTTGCGGTACGCCAGATACTTGCCGATTGCTGCGACAAGATCGGCCACCCCGATGACGGGCCGCGCGGCCAGTACGACGAAAACGGCCACAGTCACTACTACGGGCACGGCCGACTCAACGCGCTGCGTGCCGTGCACCTGGCACTTGAACGCAAAACAAATGCGGGCTGATTCGCCCCCATGAAAAAAGCCCTGTCGGCATACCGGCAGGGCTTTTTGTCAGGCGAGCTTCTCAGGCAATCAATGCAGGATCTGGCTCAGGAACAGTTTGGTACGGTCATTCTGCGGGTTGTCGAAGAAGTCGTTCGGCGCCGCCTGTTCGACGATTTCGCCCTTGTCCATGAAGATCACACGGTTGGCCACGGTGCGGGCGAAGCCCATTTCGTGGGTCACGCAGAGCATGGTCATGCCGTCTTCGGCGAGGCCGATCATGGTGTCCAGCACCTCTTTGACCATCTCCGGGTCGAGGGCCGAGGTCGGTTCGTCGAACAGCATGATTTTCGGTTTCATGCACAGCGCGCGGGCAATCGCCACACGCTGTTGCTGACCGCCGGACAGTTGCCCCGGGAATTTATGCGCCTGCTCCGGAATGCGTACGCGCTCCAGATAATGCATGGCGATTTCCTCGGCCTTGCGCTTGGGCATCTTGCGCACCCACATCGGCGCCAACGTGCAGTTCTGCAGGATGGTCAGGTGCGGGAACAGGTTGAAGTGCTGGAACACCATGCCGACTTCGCGGCGGATCGCTTCGATCTGCTTGAGGTCGTTGGTCAGCTCCACGCCGTCGACCACGATGCGGCCCTGCTGGTGCTCTTCCAGACGGTTGAGGCAGCGGATGGTGGTCGATTTGCCGGAACCCGACGGGCCGCACAGGACGATACGCTCGCCCTGTTTGACGTTGAGGTTGATGTCTTTCAGCACGTGGAACTGGCCGTACCACTTGTTCACGCCCTGCATCTGGATAATGCCTTCAGGGCCGACAGGCTTTTTGATTGCTTCGCTCATTTACAGAGAACTCCTAACGCTTGTGGCCAGTGTCGAGCTTGCGTTCCAGATGCATGGAATAGCGCGACATACCAAAACAGAAAATCCAGAACACCAGGGCGGCGAACACGTAGCCTTCGGTGGCCATGCCCAACCATTTCGGGTCGGCAGCGGCTTGCTTGACGCTGTTGAGCAGGTCGAACAGGCCGATGATGATCACCAGGCTGGTGTCCTTGAACAGCGCAATGAAGGTGTTGACGATGCCCGGAATCACCAGCTTCAGGGCTTGCGGCAGAATCACCAGGCCCATGGCGCGCCAGTAACCGAGGCCCATCGCCGCTGCCGCTTCGTACTGACCTTTGGGGATCGCTTGCAGACCGCCGCGCACCACTTCGGCAACGTAGGCCGACTGGAACAGGATCACCCCGATCAGCGCCCGCAGCAGCTTGTCGAAGTTCATGCCTTCGGGCAGGAACAGCGGCAGCATCACCGAGGACATGAACAGCACCGTGATCAACGGCACGCCGCGCCAGAACTCGATGAAGGTCACGCAGACCACACGAATCGCCGGCATGTTCGAGCGCCGGCCCAGCGCCAGAATGATCCCCAGCGGCAAGGCGCCGGCGATACCCACGGTGGCGATGACCAGGGTCAGCATCAGACCGCCCCACTGGCTGGTCGCCACGGCGTCGAGGCCGAACACGCCACCGTGCAGCAGGCACCAGGCGACGATCGGGTAGATCACCAGGAAGCTCAGGCCGTACACCGCTTTACGCGGGAAGCGCGAGATGAACAGTGGCGCCACGCCGATCACCGCCAGCCACACGGTCAGGTCGACGCGCCAGCGCAGGCCGGTCGGATAATAGCCGTACATGAACTGGCCGAAACGCTGCTGAATGAACACCCAGCAGGCGCCGTCCTTGGTGCAGTCGGCGCGGGTGGTGCCGACCCAGTTGGCATCGAGAATCGCCCAACTGAGGATCGGTGGTACCACCAGATAGATCAGGTAAAACGCAAACAGGGTCAGCAGGGTGTTGAGCCAGCTGGAAAACATGTTCGCGCGTATCCATGCCATCGGGCCGAAGACCTTGGCCGGCGGTGGCATGTCGGGTTTGAAAGTATGGGTTGTCATGCGCGTTTCCTCACCGCTCGATCAGCGCAATGCGCTTGTTGTACCAGTTCATCAGCAGGGAAATGCTGATACTGATCGCCAGGTACACGCTCATGGTGATGGCAATGACTTCGATCGCCTGACCGGTCTGGTTGAGCACGGTGCCGGCGAACAGCGAAACCATTTCCGGATAACCGATACCGGCGGCCAGCGACGAGTTCTTCGCCAGGTTCAGGTATTGGCTGGTCAGCGGCGGAATGATCACTCGCAAGGCTTGCGGAATGATCACCTTGCGCAGGGTTGGGCCGTTGCGCAGGCCGAGCGAACGCGCCGCTTCGGTCTGGCCATGGCTGACCGACTTGATCCCCGAACGGACGATTTCCGCAATGAACGCTGCGGTGTACACGGTCAGGGCGAGGGTCAGCGCCAGCAGTTCCGGGATCAGCACCCAGCCACCGACGAAGTTGAAACCCTTGAGTTGCGGCATTTCCCAGTGCAGGGGGGCACCGAAGATCAGCGCGCACAAGGTCGGGATCACCAGCAGGATAGCCAGGCCGGTCCAGAACTTGTGAAACGGTACGCCGGTGTCTTCGAAACGCTTGTTGGCCCAGCGGCACATCAGCACGATGGCGACGATGGCCAGCACCACACTGATGAAGAACGCCCAGAAGCCGTCAGCCATTTGCGCGGCCGGCATGTTCAGGCCCCGGCTGCTGACGAAGAAGGTGTCGCCGAAGTTGTGGCTGTTGCGCGGTCCCGGCATGGTCAGGAATACCGCGAAGTACCAGAACAGGATCTGCAGCAGCGGCGGAATGTTGCGGAACACTTCCACGTACACGGTCGCCAGTTTGCTGATGATCCAGTTCGGCGACAGCCGCGCCACACCGATGATGAAGCCCAGCAGGGTCGCCAGGATCACGCCGATGAAGGTCACCAACAGGGTGTTGAGCAAGCCGATCACGAACACCCGAGCGTAACTGTCCGCTTCGGTGTAGGAGATCAGGTGCTGAGCGATGCCGAACCCGGCACTGCGCTCCAGAAAGCTGAAACCGGAAGTGATGCCCCGGTGCTGAAGGTTGGTCTGGGTGTTGTCGAACAGATACCAGCCCATGGCGATCACCGCCACGACGGTGATGATCTGAAACAGCCACGCACGCACTCGCGGATCGCTGAGGCTGAGCCTCTGCTTTGGTGCGCCGATTGAATTTTGCATGAAGTGCCCCGGAAGAAATGGAACAGAACATCACCCGGCGGTTGGCCCGCCGGGTGATAGAACCATTAGCGCACTGGTGGTGCGTACTGAATGCCGCCGTTGGTCCACAGCGCGTTCAGGCCACGGTCGATTTCCAGCGGAGTGCTCTTGCCGAGGTTTTTCTCGAAGATTTCACCGTAGTTACCGACCTGCGAAACGATTTTCACAACCCAGTCCTTCGGCAGTTTCAGGTCCTTGCCGTATTCACCGTCAGCACCCAGCAGACGAGCGACGTCCGGGTTCTTGGTGGATTTGGCTTCTTCCAGCACGTTTTTCGACGTCACGCCGGCTTCTTCAGTGTTCAGCAGCGCGTAGCCAACCCAGCGAACGATCGCCAGCCACTCGTCGTCGCCGTTACGCACGACCGGGCCCAGTGGTTCTTTGGAGATGGTTTCCGGCAGTACCACGTAGTCTTTTGGCGAAGCCAGTTTGCTGCGCTGTGCGTACAGCTGCGACTTGTCGGAGGTCAGCACGTCGCAACGACCGGATTCCAGCGACTTGGCGCTTTCATCGGAGGTGTCGAAAGTGATCGGGGTGTACTTCAGGCCGTTGGCGCGGAAGTAGTCGGAGACGTTCAGTTCGGTGGTGGTACCGGCCTGGATGCAGATGGTTGCACCGTCCAGTTCCTTGGCACTTTTCACGCCCAGCTTGTTGTTGGCCAGGAAGCCCACGCCGTCGTAGTAAGTGATGAAGCCCGGGAATTTCAGGCCCATGCCGGCGTCACGCGAGCTGGTCATGGTGGTGTTGCGCGAGAGCAGGTCGATTTCGCCGGACTGCAGCGCGGTGAAGCGCTCCTTGGCGTTCAACTGGCTGAACTTGACCTTGTTGGCGTCGCCGAATACGGCAGCGGCCACAGCGCGGCAGACGTCAGCGTCGATCCCGAGGATCTTGCCCGAAGCGTCCGGTACCGAGAAACCCGGCAGACCGTCGCTCACGCCACACTGCACGAAACCTTTCTTCTGCACGGCATCCAGGGTTGCACCCGCCTGAGCGAACCCGCTGACGCCGAGTACTGCTGCTGCAGTCACGACCGCCAGAGTGGATTTCAACATCTTCATTCAAACCTCCAGTTTTGCTCTTGTTGTGTCGGAGCTTGAGTCCAGTCGCACCCTTTTGAGGCGTTGTTGACCCGTGTTGGCTTTTTTTGGGGTCAACCGACGTAAGACCTTCGCTATGAGTCTAGTAGGAGAAAATCCACATCATGGACAACTCACTTCTCACCAATCGGCCGAACGGGCTGTAGCCCTTTCACGTTCGCTTTGCCCGTAGCGGCCATCGGCGAACATCCATCACCGGATTCTTTGCAATCCCGTCGCAAGACGTACACTGATAGTGTTACCGCAAGGCGTAGGACGCTTCGTACAGAATCCTCCATAGCAAAGCCCGTACCACACCGCTTGCTGAAGCGATTGCGCGACAGGTCAATAGCAAAACTTGTAGCCTTGCGACATCTTCTTAACGGATCGACCGGACGCGCACCTCAATCACGCACTTATTGAGAGCGCCCGCACATTTTTGGAGCAGCCATGACCGAGCCCCTGATTCTTCAACCCGTAAAGCCTGCAGACGCCTGCGTAATCTGGCTGCACGGCCTCGGCGCGGACCGCTATGACTTCTTGCCGGTCGCCGAAGCGCTGCAGGAAAGCCTGCTGAGTACGCGCTTCGTATTGCCGCAAGCGCCGACCCTGCCCGTCACCATCAATGGTGGTTACGAGATGCCGAGCTGGTACGACATAAAGGCCATGAGCCCGGCGCGGTCGATTGACCGTGACCAGTTGGAAGCGTCGGCGGATCGCATCATTGAATTGATCGAAAAGGAGCGCGCCAGCGGAATAGACGCTTCGCGGATTTTTCTCGCCGGGTTTTCCCAAGGCGGCGCCGTCGTTCTGCACACCGCTTATATAAAGTGGCAAGGTCCGTTGGGTGGCGTACTTGCCCTGTCCACCTACGCCCCGACCTTCACTGACGAGATGGAGCTTTCAGCCAGTCAGCAGCGTATTCCTGCGCTGTGCCTGCACGGCCAGTTCGACAGCGTGGTGCAGAACTCGATGGGGCGCAGTGCCTATGAGCATTTGGTGAAGCATGGTGTCACCGTGACATGGCAGGAATACCCAATGGAGCACGAAGTGTTACCCGAAGAAATTCGTGATATCGGCGTCTGGCTGGGCGAACGCCTGCGTTGATCGTTTCAGCGCGAACGCCCCTTTGATCATCCCACTACGCCGCGCCCGTTTCTTGCATTACACTGGCCGGCGTACATTCCTTAACCAATTGATGAGATGACCGTGCTCAAAGCACTCAAGAAAATGTTCGGTAAAAGCGAGGCTGAGCAGCTCGCGCCAGTCCCCAGTGCGCCGTCGCACGCCCCCGGCCCTCGCAGCGATGTGCCCAAGGCTGAACGTCCGGCTCCGGTAGCGACACCCCAGCCTGAGCCGCAACCTGCCGTCGCCACCGAACCGGTCCGCGCCGAAGCGCCGAAACCACCCCGGCCGCGCCGCGAACCGAAGCCCAAGGCACCGGTCATTCCCTGGAAACTCGAAGATTTCGTCGTCGAACCCCAGGAAGGCAAAACCCGCTTTCACGATTTCAAGCTCGCTCCGGAACTGATGCACGCCATCCAGGACCTGGGCTTCCCGTACTGCACGCCGATCCAGGCGCAGGTGCTGGGTTTCACCCTCGCCGGCAAAGATGCCATCGGCCGCGCGCAGACCGGCACCGGCAAGACCGCTGCGTTCCTGATCTCGATCATCACTCAGTTGTTGCAGACGCCACCGCCGAAAGAACGCTACATGGGTGAACCCCGTGCGCTGATCATCGCACCGACCCGTGAGCTGGTGGTGCAGATCGCCAAGGATGCTGCCGACCTGACCAAGTACACCGGCCTCAACGTCATGACGTTCGTTGGCGGCATGGACTTCGACAAGCAACTCAAGCACCTCGAAGCACGCCACTGCGACATCCTTGTCGCCACCCCAGGCCGTCTGCTCGACTTCAATCAGCGCGGCGACGTGCACCTGGACATGGTCGAAGTGATGGTGCTGGACGAAGCCGACCGCATGCTCGACATGGGCTTCATCCCGCAAGTGCGGCAGATCATTCGCCAGACCCCGCCGAAGTCCGAGCGTCAGACCCTGCTGTTCTCCGCGACCTTCACCGAAGACGTGATGAACCTGGCCAAGCAATGGACCACCGATCCGGCAATCGTCGAAATCGAAATCACCAACGTGGCCAACGAAAACGTCGAGCAGCACATCTATGCCGTGGCCGCGGCTGACAAATACAAACTGCTCTACAACCTGGTCAACGATAACGGCTGGGAGCGCGTGATCGTCTTCGCCAACCGCAAGGATGAAGTGCGCCGCATCGAAGAACGCCTGGTGCGCGACGGCATCAACGCCGCGCAGCTGTCCGGCGACGTGCCGCAGCACAAGCGCATCAAGACCCTCGAAGGCTTCCGCGAAGGCAAGATCCGCGTGCTGGTGGCCACCGATGTCGCCGGTCGCGGCATCCACATCGACGGCATCAGCCACGTGATCAACTTCACCCTGCCGGAAGTCCCGGACGACTACGTGCACCGCATCGGCCGCACCGGTCGCGCGGGCGCCGACGGCGTGTCGATCAGCTTCGCCGGCGAGGACGACTCCTACCAACTGCCGTCGATCGAAGAGAAACTCGGTCGCAAGATCAGCTGCGAAACACCGCCTACGCACCTGTTGCGCACCGTTGAACGCAAGCGTCCGCAGCCGCAGTAAGCGCCCCGTAACGCAAAAAGCGCAGCCGGCAACGGACTGCGCTTTTTTTTGCCCGGCGTTTTCAACAGGCGCTTGCGATAGACAACTAAAAGTCCATAATGGACAAATTAGTTTATATCCAGACCGCGGAGCCTGACATGTCCAGTACACCCTACGTGATCGACCACACCCAGGCCCGCGAGCTGCTGGCGCGCATCGACGTGCCGCAGATCCTGCGCAAACTGTTCCGCGACCTCGCCGCCGGCCACGCCGTGCAACCGGCGCAGCAACTGGTGGAGTTTCCGCAGGGCGCCGGCGACTTCATCAATTATCTGGGGGTGCTGGCCGAGGATGGCGTGTACGGGGTCAAGACCTCGCCGTACATCGTCCGCGAGCAAGGGCCACTGGTCACGGCGTGGACCCTATTGATGTCGATGAAAACCGGCCAACCGCTGTTGCTTTGCGATGCCGGCGAGCTGACCAGCGCACGCACTGCAGCGACCACCGCCGTTGCTGTCGATGCCCTCGCCCCGCTGAATGCCCAACGGCTGGCGATCATCGGCAGCGGCAAGGTTGCTCAGGCGCATCTGCATTACGTGAAAGGTCTGCGCGACTGGCAGAACATCAGCGTGTATTCGCCGAGCCTGTCGGAAGACGCTGAAACCCGGGCGCTGCTGAAAGAGATCTACCCGGGGGTGAAGATTGCCGACAGCCGCGATGTCGCCCACATAGACGCGGACGTGATCATGCTCTGCACCTCGTCCGCCGGCCCAGTGATCGACCCGGCCAGCTTGAGCAAACCGGCGCTGATCACCTCGATCAGCACCAACGCGCCACGCGCCCATGAGGTGCCGCCGCAGAGCCTGAGCGACATGCAAGTGTTCTGTGACTATCGGCTGACCACGCCGGGCTCGGCCGGTGAGATGTTGATCGCGACCGAGCAGCATGGCTGGAGCAAGGATTTGATTGTCGGTGACCTTGCTGACCTGCTCAGCGAGAAAGTGCCGCGCCCTGATTACGACCGTCACGTATTTTTCCGTTCAATCGGCCTGGGCCTGGAAGACATTGCGCTGGCGAATGCGGTTTATCTCTTAACCCACTGACACCACAAATCCCATTGTGGGAGCGGGCTTGCTCGCGAAGAGGCCGTATCAGGCAACGCATTTGCCGAATGACATACCGCCTTCGCGAGCAAGCCCGCTCCCACAGGGGATCAGCGAATTTTCCAATATTGCGAGCAACTGGAGACTTTCATGAGCCAGGCAGATTTCATCATCATCGGCGGCGGGATTGCCGGCGCTTCCACCGGTTTCTGGCTGTCGCCCCACGCCAAAGTGATCGTGCTCGAACGTGAATCGCACCCGGCCTATCACTCCACCGGGCGTTCTGCCGCGCTGTACACCGCCGCCTACGGTACGCCGCAGGTGCGGGCGCTGACACTGGCCAGCCGTGAGTTTTTCGACCATCCGCCGAGCGGTTTCTGTGAGCACCCATTGCTGACACCGCGCGGCGAAATGACCGTGGACTTCAGCGGTGACGCCGCCGAGCTGAACAACCAGTACCTCAGCGCCAAAGCCACAGTGCCAGAAATGCAGCTGCTCAGCGCCGACGAAGCCTGCGCCCGTCTGCCGATCCTGCGTCGGGAAAAAGTCCACGGCGCGATCTACGATCCGACCGCCAGTGACATCGACACCGACGCCCTGCATCAGGGCTACCTGCGCGGTATCCGCCGCAACAACGGCGAGGTGCACACCGATTGCGAAGTGCTGGGCCTGACGCGCGACGCCGCTGGCCTCTGGCAGGTGCAAACCAACGGTCAGACCTTCCGCGCGCCGGTCATCATCAACGCCGCCGGCGCCTGGGCTGACCAGATCGGCGCGCTGGCTGGCGCCCAGGCGCTGGGCCTGCAACCGAAACGCCGTGCGGCGTTCATTTTCGCCGGCCCCGAGGGCGTGGACATTCATCACTGGCCGATGCTGGTCAGCCTCGACGAATCGTTCTACATGAAGCCCGACGCCGGGATGTTCCTCGGCTCGCCGGCCAACGCCGACCCGGTCGAACCGCATGACGTGCAACCGGAAGAGCTGGACATCGCCATGGGCATCTATCAGATCGAAGAGGCTACGACCCTGACTATCCGCCGCCCGATCCGCACCTGGGCCGGACTGCGCAGCTTCGTCGCCGACGGTGATCTGCTCAGCGGTTTCGATCCGCAGGTGCCGGGGCTGTTCTGGGTCGCGGCCCAGGGTGGTTACGGCATCCAGACTTCACCGGCCATGGGCCAGGCCAGTGCGGCATTGGTGCGTGGGCAGGCGTTGCCTGAACACCTGCGTCAGTTCGGCCTGAGCAGCGCCATGCTCTCCCCCTCACGGCTGCGCTGAAGGCCCCTGCGGATGACGCGCCCAACGGATTGCGGCACACTCGCAGCGCCCCCGTGCACGGGGGCGCTGACGCCGCCTGGAGCTCCACAATCATGACCGCCCCCGAATTCGATCCGGCACTGGATAACTTCCGTGCCATCGCCGACGCCATCGCCACGCTGTTCTTTCCCCACGCCGAAGTGGTGCTGCACGACCTGCGCACGCAGAAGGTCGACTACATCGCCAACAACCTGTCCAAGCGCGAGATCGGCGACGATTCATCGCTTGAAGACATGCTCAGCGAGGAGGTCAGCGAGCGCAACATCGGCCCGTACGAAAAGCTCAATTGGGACGGCCAGAAAATCCGCAGCCTGAGCACCGTGCTGCGCGACCACGATGAGCGGCCGCTGGCGGTGCTGTGCATCAACCTGAATATTTCGCTGTTCGAGAATGCCAAGGCTGCGCTGGATCTGTTCCTGTCGCCGAGCAAACTGATCCCGCAGCCGGATTCACTGTTTCGCGATGACTGGCAGGAACGCATCAACACCTTCCTCCACGCCTGGCTGCGCGAGCGCCAGCTGAGCCTGAATCTGCTGACCCGCGATCACAAGCGCGAACTGGTATTGGCCCTGCACGCCGAAGGCGCGTTCAAGGGCAAGAGCGCCTCGAACTATGTGGCCAATGTGCTGAACATGGGGCGGGCGACGGTGTACAAGCATTTGAAGGAATTGAAGGGCTGAAGATCTGCATTGGCAGTTCTGGCCCCATCGCGAGCAGGCTCACTCCTACAGTTGGAATGCGTTCCCCTGTAGGAGTGAGCCTGCTCGCGATAGCGGACTATCAGTCGCCGTAGATGTCGGACTTGAAATACTTCTGGGAAATCTTCTGATACTCGCCACTCGCCCGAATCCCGTCGATGGCCGTGTTCAACTCACTGACCAGCTCGGTATTGCCCTTGCGCACCGCGATCCCCGCGCCCTCGCCCACGTACTTCGGATCCTTCAGCTCCGGCCCGACAAACGCATAGCCCTTGCCGCGCGGCATCGACAGGAAATCGTTCAGCGGGATGGTGTCGGCGAAAATCGCATCGAGCCGCCCGGCCGACAGGTCCATGTAGATTTCTTCGTTATTGCCGTAGCGCTTGACGTTGATGCCCTTCGGTTCGAACACCTCGGTAGCATAACGATCGGTGGTGGTGGCGCGCTGCACGCCGACGGTTTTGCCCTTGAGGCTGGCGTACTGGTCGTCGACCGTGGCGCCTTCCTTCATCACCAGCCGTGACGACGTGAAGTAGTACTTGTGGGTGAAATCCACCGACTTCTTGCGGTCTTCGTTGATGGTCATCGACGACAAAGCCATGTCGATTTTCTTCACTTTCAACGAAGGAATCAGACCATCGAACTCACCCTCGACCCACACACACTTGACCTTCATCTGCGCGCACAGGGCGTTGCCGATGTCGTAGTCGAAACCGACGATTTCACCCTTGTCGGTTTTCGAAGCGAACGGTGGATAAGCGGCCTCGATGCCGATGCGCAGGGTTTTCTCGGCGGCAAACGAGCTGGTGCACGCCAACAGGCTCAGGGCCAGACCGGTGATCAGGGGGAGTTTCTTCATGTTCGTTCTCTCGCGGGTTGTTGTTGGTTTGGCAAGACGAAGAAGAGCAGCTGGGAGCAGGGAGCTACGAGCGGCAAGATTGAAGCTTTTTGTACTTGGAAATCCATATTGGACTTATAGGTATAAGCCGTCAATTAGGGAAGAGAGTGTGTCTGCGAGGTTTTTGGTGTTACAGATGGCCCCTTCGCGAGCAAGCTCGCTCCCACATTGGATTTGGGAACGACACAGATCCAATGTGGGAGCGAGCTTGCTCGCGAAGACGGACTTGAAGGCGCTATAAAAACTATTTTTTCCAGCGATCCGCAGCGGCATGATCACTGTCACGCCCCTCGACCCAGCGCGGGCCGTTACTGGTGTTTTCTTTTTTCCAGAACGGCGCGCGGGTTTTCAGGTAGTCCATGACGAAGGCGCAGGCGTCGAACGCCGCCTGGCGATGGGCGCTGGCCGCACCGACAAACACGATCGGCTCGCCAGGCTCCAGCGCGCCGATGCGGTGCAGCACTTCCAGCTTCAGCAACGGCCAGCGCTGCTCGGCCTCGACGGCGATCTTGCCAAGGGCTTTTTCGGTCATGCCCGGATAATGCTCGAGGAACATACCCGCCACATCCAGCCCGTCATTGAAGTCGCGCACGTAGCCGACAAAGCTCACCACCGCGCCGACACCGACATTCGCCGCGTGCATCGCGTTGACTTCAGCGCCGGGATCGAACGCCATGGACTGCACCCGAATCGCCATGCCTCAGCCTCCGGTCACGGTGGGGAAAAACGCCACTTCGTCGCCATCGCTCACCGGCTCGTCGAGCGGGCACAGGTCTTCGTTGCGTGCGCACATCAGGTTCTGTTCGCTCAGCACTTCGGCGCCCTCGCGTTGCGCGAGCAGCGCACGCACAGCGTCGACCGTGGCGAAATCGCCTTCGACCTCCACCGAGTCCACGCCCAGCGCTTCACGATAACGGGCAAAGAATTTAACCGTCAGCTTCATGGCTGCTCCGCCTGAAAATGCCCGCTCTTGCCGCCGACCTTCTCCAGCAGACGCACGCTTTCGATGATCATGCCGCGATCCACCGCTTTGCACATGTCATAGATGGTCAGTGCGGCGACGCTGGCAGCGGTCAGTGCTTCCATCTCGACGCCGGTCTGCCCCGACAGCTTGCAGCGGGCGACGATGCGCACGCTGTCGTCACCTTCAGCGCTGAGTTCAACCTTGACCCCGGTCAGCATCAGCGGATGGCACAGCGGGATCAGATCACTGGTTTTCTTCGCCGCCTGAATGCCGGCAATGCGCGCCACGGCAAACACGTCGCCCTTGGGATGGCCGCCGCTGACGATCATCTGCAAGGTTTCGGGGAGCATGCGCACCAGCGCTTGGGCCGTCGCCTCACGGAACGTCACGGCTTTTTCGGTGACGTCGACCATGTTGGCGCGACCTTGGGAATCGAGATGAGTCAGCACGGGATTACTCCTGATCAGGAGCAGGGATTGTAAACCTGTGGGTCAAATTTCCGCATCACTGATTATGAATTCACCACTATCCCCTGTGGGAGCGGGCTTGCTCGCGAAAGCGGTGTATCAGGCACACATTTGGTGGCTGACACACCGCTTTCGCGAGCAAGCCCGCTCCCACATTGGGTGATGTGTTTATCCATAAAAAACGGGCGGCTGTCAGGCCGCCCGTTTTCTGGTGAAGGGTTACAAATGCGATTCGGCGTATTCGGCCAGAATCGAACGTGGCACCCCTTGCAGGGTGATGTGCACACCGTTGGGGAAATCCTTGAAGCGTTCGGTCAGATAGGTCAGCCCGGAACTGGTCGCGGACAGATAAGGGGTGTCGATCTGTGCCAGGTTGCCCAGGCACACCACTTTGGAACCGGCGCCGGCCCGGGTGATGATGGTTTTCATCTGGTGCGGCGTGAGGTTCTGGCATTCGTCGATCAGGATCAGGCTCTGCTGGAAGCTGCGACCGCGAATGTAGTTGAGCGATTTGAACTGCAACGGCACTTTGCTGAGGATGTAATCGACGCTGCCATGGGTGTTTTCGTCATCCATGTGCAAGGCTTCGAGGTTGTCGGTGATGGCGCCCAGCCAAGGTTCCATTTTTTCCGCTTCAGTACCCGGCAGGAAGCCGATTTCCTGGTCCAGGCCCTGCACGCTGCGGGTCGCGATAATGCGGCGATAGCGCTTGCTGACCATGGTCTGCTCGATCGCCGCGGCCAGTGCCAGAATGGTTTTACCGGAACCCGCTGCACCCGACAGGTTGACCAGGTGAATGTCCGGATCCAGCAAGGCATACAGCGCCAGGCTCTGGTAGATGTCGCGCGGTTTGAGGCCCCAGGCTTCCTGATGCAGCAACGGTTCCTGATGCAGGTCGAGGATCAGCAGCTTGTCTTCCTGAATTTCCTTGATCCAGCCGACAAAGCCTTGTTCGTCAATGATGAACTCGTTGATGTGCACCGCCGGCAGGTTGTCGATCAACTGCACCTGATGCCAGGTGCGGCCGTGATCCTGACGGGTTTCGACTTTGCTGACGCGGTCCCAGAAGGAGCCGGTCATGTTGTGGTAGCCATTGGGCAGCAGGGACACGTCATCGACCAACTGGTCGGTGCTGTAGTCCTCGGCATCGATCCCGCAGGCGCGCGCCTTGAGGCGCATGTTGATGTCTTTGGTGACCAGCACCACGGCCTTCTTCGGATCACGGGTGTGCAGGTCGATCAACTGGTTGATGATTTTGTTGTCGTTCAGATGCTCGGGCAGAATCAGGTTCGACTCGGCCTGTTTGCTCATCAGAATTGACAGCAAGCCCTTTGGCCCGCCCTTGCCGCGCTGAATCGGCACACCCAGTTCAACGTCCTCGGGGGAGGCATCGCCCAGGGTCTTGTCGATCAGGCGGATCGCCTGGCGGCATTCGGCAGCAACGCTGTGATGGCCGCTCTTGAGCTTGTCCAGCTCTTCGAGCACGGTCATCGGGATCGCGACGTGGTGTTCTTCGAAATTCAGCAGGGCATTTGGATCGTGAATCAATACGTTGGTATCGAGTACATAAAGGATTGGCTGGTTGGAAGAAGGGCTACGTCCGTGATCATCCATACTCGGTCACCTTTGTGGGAGCCATTCGACGCAATACCTGGGCGGTGCTGCGCCTCGAAGTGACTGCCGAATTCATCCACGAGGGCCTGGATGAACTGCACACAAAAGGAGTCTTGGAAGACGCCACCTGTGTTGCAGGTTTCGGCGGTCTGTCTTCGTAATACTCCAAAACCCATGACATAAAAAAGCACTTTGACGGTTTTTTTAAGTTTATTTTGCAGAGTGACGAAAAGCCCTTGGCGGACCGTCCAGACCCCGCTAAAGTCGGAAGTCCGCCTGCATCGAATTCTCTAGAAAAATCGCCCCAAGCCCAATGTTTCCGGGCTTTTTCCGTTTATCAGCGAAACCCGTCCTGACAGTCTTCAAAGCCGATGCCGCTTTGTGCAGTTTGCGTGATCAGCCACGGCAACGCGGTCTTCACCGCATCCTGTTTCATGTTGAAATTGATCACCCCGTGACGCCACAGCAGCATCAGGGTCAGCACCCGCTGCGCACTCTGTGCGCCCTTGAGCTTGCCAGCGCCGTCCTGGGCGTCGATGTCCCACAGCGCCACTTGCAGGCCCTGATTGCGGAAGAAGCTGCCGGCATCACTGCGGCGCTGTCCCTCCGGCGGACGGAACAGTGGCACATAGTTCTCCGGCAACTTGTTCTTCACCAGATCGGCGCTGCGGCGCACCGAGTCCTGCCAGTCCTGCCAATAGCTGTGGGAACGGAACTCCCAACCCTGCACGCCCACACACTGTTTCGAGAACTCCGATTGCAGGTTGCTCACCGAGCGATCGGCCAGACGCGCCTGCACATCCTTGCCCAACAGGAAGAACGTGCCGCTGAGATTGGATTTGCGCAGGTAGTCGGCAATCCAGTCGGTGTTGTCCGGCTGCAGATTGGCGGCGCTGTCGAAGCTCAGCAGAAACAGTCGATCGTGCATCTCGTCGCCATTGCGCTCGTAGTCGCCGAATTGATCGACTTCGCTGCTGGTTTGCGGCGACAGCGCGGCCTTGCGCATCAGCTCGTCCAGATACTGCAGATGAAACAACCGGCTCGGCTCGGCCCACTTGGTGTAATAGCTGTCGTCGCTGACCACGAACTTGGCGGCCTGCTCGCGCAGGGTCGGCAGGTCTTCGACGAGGAAGCAGAACGAGGCATCCTGATCGCAGCTCTGCTGGGCGAAGTTGTAGTTGGCCAACAGACGTTCCCAGAGCCGCTGGCGCAGGCGGCTGATCGCGTCGACGTTGACCGTGCGCAGCCCAAGGCGCTGGGCCAGCGCGGCCTCGTCCAGCGCCTCGGTGCCGAGCAGGCCCCGGGCGAACATGAGGATTTCCGCGCGCGAGGCGACGTCGAACAGCGTCGGGCTGCTCAGTTGCTCCGGCCAGGTGCTGCGATCCAGCGTCGCCACATCGCCCGGCGCCGCCATGGCCCCGAAGCTCAACAGCCACGCGGTGAATAAAAGAACAATGCGCAAAGGGGTGTCTCCATAACCAAACCCGCGCGGCACTATAGCTGATGTGCAAGCTTCAAGGACGCTGCCCTCACCCCAGCCCTCTCCCGGAGGGAGAGGGAGCCGATCTTCATGTTTTCAAACCTGAGTTCGACTGGATATTTCAGGTCGATGTATGACTCTAGAACAACACGGTCAGCTCCCTCTCCCTCCGGGAGAGGGCTGGGGTGAGGGGAAAATCCACCAGCCGTCGCAAAAGCCCGAGCTTCCTGATACCTATTACCCTCATAGCTGGAGTCCACTCGGCCAACCCCCTAGAATCGCCCCCACGATAAAAGGAGACGACTTCATGCTGATGGTGATTTCCCCCGCCAAGACCCTCGATTACGAAACACCGCCGGCGACCCAGCGCTTTACCCAGCCGCAATACCTCGATCACTCTCAGGAGCTGATCCAGCAGCTGCGCGAACTGAGCCCGGCACAGATCAGCGAACTGATGCACGTGTCCGACAAGATCGGCGGCCTGAATGCCGCGCGTTTCGGCAGCTGGACGCCCGCCTTCACCCCGGAAAACGCCAAGCAGGCGCTGCTCGCGTTCAAGGGTGACGTGTACACCGGCCTCGACGCGCAATCGTTCAGCGAAGCTCAGTTCGACTATGCGCAAAAGCACTTGCGCATGCTCTCCGGTCTCTATGGCCTGCTGCGTCCGCTGGACCTGATGCAGCCGTATCGTCTGGAAATGGGCACCAAACTGGCCAACGCCCGTGGCAAGGACCTGTACGCGTTCTGGGGCACGCGCATCAGCGAATGGCTCAACGAAGCGCTGGCCGATCAGGGCGACGATGTGCTGCTGAACCTGGCCTCCAACGAGTACTTTTCGGCGGTCAAACGCAGCGCCCTGAACGCCCGGATCATCAACACCGATTTCAAGGACCTGAAGAACGGCCAGTACAAGATCATCAGCTTCTACGCGAAGAAGGCCCGCGGCCTGATGAGCCGTTTCGTGATTCAGGAAAAAATCAACGATCCTGCCCTGCTCAAGCAGTTCGATGTGCAGGGTTATCGCTACAGCGCCGAGCAATCGAAACCGGACAATCTGGTATTTCTGCGCGACCACGCCCCGGAATAAAGCATGCCCATTGCACGACTCTTTCTATAAAGAGTCGTGCAGCTCGCACGACGTCAAAAATCCCTCGCAACATTTCGCCGTTTTATTGGCGCCATAAAATCGTCCTGCCCAATTCTAATTTTAGTTTCACTCGACAGCCGCACTTTTTTTCAGTAGTGGCACGTAAATTTTTTTACGGTAGTGGCACAAAACTATCTAGCTCGATTACGCACCGATTAACAAAGGCCCAAATCGAAAGTGCTATCAAATTGAGACCAGTGCCATCTTTGGCAATATTTCAAAAAATTTCAGATTTCGCGATGAGCGGGTAGGAACTATGTCCAAATGCATAGCTCATACCACCGGTAACGATTCTCGCCGAGTTTGTACGAGATAACTTACGCAGAGCGGAGAACCATGTAACCAAGTTGTCACAGCAACTTGCCTAGATGGTTCACTCATCTGATCAACTAACGATGGATAGGTGATACGCACCATAAACATCCTCTACAAGGCCAAGGCTGCGCCCCTGTAATTGTGCTCGCCTGAGCACCCAACCGCTTGATCTACGGGCCTTTCGTCCGACATCAGGTGGACTGAACACATGCACAAGCGTCTTCCAGCAAGAAGATCCGCTGCATAACAGGGCAAGTCATAACAACTAAGGCCTAGTTGCGCACATCTTGAGTGCACTTATTTAGACACTCGGAACTTAGTATGCCTGCACACGGCATTGTGGCGCCTGTATGCCGCACTTTCGAGTGCACTATGACCGCTGAACACCATTAACTCCGGCCATCTAATGGCTTGATAAAACACAGAGGTAATTGCGATGCGCATCAGCATATTTGGTTTGGGTTACGTTGGCGCAGTGTGTGCCGGTTGCCTGTCTGCACGGGGCCATGACGTGGTTGGCGTCGATGTTGCCAAAGACAAGATCGACATGATCAACGCCGGCAAGTCGCCGATTGTGGAACCGGGTCTGGGCGAACTTCTGGCTCAGGGTATCGAGACCGGTCGTCTGCGCGGTACGACCAACTTCGCCGAGGCGATTCGTGACACCGACCTGTCGATGATCTGCGTCGGTACGCCGAGTAAGAAGAACGGCGACCTGGAACTGAACTACATCGAGGCGGTGTGCCGCGAGATCGGTTTCGTACTGCGTGAAAAAACCACCCGCCACACCATCGTGGTACGCAGCACCGTGCTGCCGGGCACCGTCGCCAACGTGGTGATCCCGATCCTCGAAGACTGCTCGGGCAAGAAGGCCGGTGTCGATTTCGGCGTCGCGGTCAACCCGGAATTCCTGCGTGAATCCACCGCGATCAAGGACTACGACCTGCCACCGATGACCGTCATTGGCGAGTTCGACAAGGCCTCGGGCGACGTTCTGCAATCGCTGTACGAAGAACTCGACGCGCCGATCATCCGCAAGGACATCGCGGTCGCCG
The DNA here is from genome assembly GCF_004526365.1 of Pseudomonas sp. S150. Lineage (NCBI taxonomy): Bacteria > Pseudomonadati > Pseudomonadota > Gammaproteobacteria > Pseudomonadales > Pseudomonadaceae > Pseudomonas > Pseudomonas sp. S150. The sequence goes on along the minus strand of NZ_CP038207.1, from coordinate 1,650,689 downwards.
AGATGATCAAGTACACCTGCAACGTCTGGCACGCAACCAAGGTCACCTTCGCCAACGAGATCGGCAACATCGCCAAAGCGGTCGGCGTCGATGGTCGTGAAGTGATGGACGTGGTCTGCCAGGACAAGACCCTCAACCTGTCCCAGTACTACATGCGCCCGGGCTTCGCCTTCGGCGGTTCGTGCCTGCCCAAAGACGTGCGCGCCCTGACCTACCGTGCAGGTTCGCTTGACGTCGAAGCACCGTTGCTCAACTCGCTGATGCGCAGTAACGAATCGCAAGTGCAGAACGCCTTCGACATCGTTGAAAGCCACGACAAACGCAAAGTCGCCCTGCTCGGTCTGAGCTTCAAGGCCGGTACCGATGACCTGCGCGAAAGTCCGCTGGTGGAACTGGCCGAAATGCTGATCGGCAAGGGCTACGACCTGAGCATCTACGACAGCAACGTCGAGTACGCCCGTGTTCACGGCGCGAACAAGGACTACATCGAGTCGAAGATCCCGCACGTGTCGTCCCTGCTCAACTCGGACTTCGATTCGGTGATCGACAACTCCGACGTGATCATCCTCGGCAACCGCGACGAGAAATTCCGCGCGCTGGCCCAGGAAGCACCGCAAGGCAAACAGGTCATCGACCTGGTCGGCTTCATGGCCAAAGCCACCAACCCGGGTACTCGCACTGAAGGTATCTGCTGGTAAGTCAGCCTTCCGGCCGGGGGGTTTGAACCCTCGGCCGGTTCTTCGCCTGCCTTAACCCCATCGGGCCACCCGACAGGCTCGCCCGAGATAGAGACGGATGCAGATTATGCACAGGCTAAAGCACGGCCTACTTCAGGCCGCCGGTTGGCTGTTTTACCTCAGTTTGTTGTTGGGCCTGGCCTTGATGCTGCCCACGTCCACGTTCGACTCCGAGTCGAAGGACTTTATTTTCCTGATTGGCGCCGTGGGTATCTGGCGCTACTCGATGGGTGCAACGCACTTTGTGCGCGGCATGATTTTTCTCTACATCGTTTACCCGCACCTGCGCCGCAAAGTGCGCAAGCTGGGTAAAGCGGCGGATCCGTCGCATGTATTTCTGATGGTCACCAGTTTCCGCATCGACGCGCTGACCACCGCACAGGTCTACAGCTCGGTGATCCGCGAAGCCATCGACTGCGAACTGCCGACCACCGTGGTCTGCTCGATCGTCGAAATGTCCGATGAGCTGCTGGTGAAAGCGCTGTGGGCGCGGATGAATCCGCCGGACCGCGTGAAGCTCGACTTCGTGCGCATTCCCGGCACCGGCAAGCGCGATGGCCTGGCCTACGGTTTCCGCGCGATCTCTCGCCACCTGCCGGACGACCGCGCCGTGGTGGCCGTGATCGACGGCGACACCGTGCTTGGCGAAGGCACCGTGCGCAAGACCGTGCCGTGGTTCCAGCTGTTCGGCAACGTCGGCGGCCTGACCACCAACGAGTTCTGCGAGGTGCGCGGCGGCTACATCATGAGCGAATGGCACAAGCTGCGTTTTGCCCAGCGCCACATCAACATGTGCTCGATGGCCCTGTCCAAGCGCGTGCTGACCATGACCGGGCGCATGTCGGTGTTTCGTGCCACCGTGGTGACCGATCCGGAATTCATCGCCGACGTCGAAAGCGACTCGCTGCAACACTGGCGCCTGGGCCGTTTCAAGTTTCTCACCGGCGACGACAAGTCGAGCTGGTTCAGCCTGATGCGCCTGGGTTACGACACCTTTTACGTGCCGGACGCCGCGATCAACACCGTTGAGCATCCGCCGGAAAAGAGCTTCATCAAGGCCAGCCGCAAACTGATGTTCCGCTGGTACGGCAACAACCTGCGCCAGAACTCGCGAGCGCTGGGCCTGGGTGTAAAACGCCTCGGCGCCTTCACCTCGGTGGTGCTGTTCGATCAGCGCGTATCGATGTGGACGTCGTTGCTGGGCCTGACCGTGGCGATCATCGCCAGCTTCAAGTACGGCGGCGCGTTCATCCTCGCCTACCTGCTGTGGATCGGCATCACCCGCCTGATTCTGACCCTGTTGCTGTCGTGCTCCGGTCACCGGATCGGCCCGGCCTATCCCGTGATTCTGTATTACAACCAGATCGTTGGTGCGCTGGTGAAGATCTACGTGTTCTTCCGCCTCGACCAGCAATCCTGGACGCGCCAACCCACTTCCCTGACCCGTGATCTCGCCAGCTTTCAACGTTGGTTCAACACCTGGTCGTCTCGGACCATGACCTTCTCCGCCGGCAGCATTTTCGTCGCCGTGCTGCTGATGATGGTCTGACCTGCCCCTATTGAATTAACAAGGAAATCGCCCCCATGAATACCGCCGTCAACGCCAACGTAGTGCATGAATCCGAAGCCCAGCGTCAGCACGCCCGAGTGAAAATCCCGGCCAAACTGCGTTTCTTCGGCCCGGACCGGACGCCGGTCGAAGCGCGGGTCCTCGACCTGTCCGCCGGTGGTCTGGCGTTCAACGCCGGGCAACTGCCGCTGACCCTCGGCGAGGTGTACAAGGCACGCCTGCAATTCGTCATCGACAACCTCGGTCTGGCCATGGACGTCGAACTGCAAGTGCGCTCCTACGATCGCCAGAGCGGCCGCGCCGGTTGCCAGTTCCAGAACCTGGAACCGCAGGATATTTCCACCCTGCGCCACCTGATCACTTCGCACCTGGCCGGCGACATCGTCAGCATGGGTGAAGTGCTGGCGACCCTGCAGCGCGACAACTTCACCAAGGCGCGCAAGGTCAAGGACGGCGGCAGCGGCATGACCCCGTTCGGGCGTCTGAAAGCCGTGACCTTCAGCGCCGGCATCTTCGCCATTGGCCTGGTGGCGTTCGGTTTCGTCTTCAAGTCGGTGTACGGCATGTACTTCGTCAGCCACGCGCAAGCAGGTCTGGTCAGCGTGCCGGGAATGAACATCACCATGCCGCGTGACGGCACCGTGCAGAGCCTGGTCAAGTCTGACGGCGTGGCCGCCAAAGGCGCGCCGCTGGCGACCTTCAGCACCAGCATGCTCGACGTGCTCAAGGGCCATCTGGACGAAGACCAGTTGCAACCGGCCAAGGTTGAAGAACTGTTCGGCAAGCAGATGACCGGCACCCTGACTTCGCCGTGCGATTGCACCGTGGCCCAGCAACTGGTGGCTGACGGTCAGTACGCGAGCAAGGGCGACGTGATCTTCACTCTGGTACCGCGCAACACCCAGGCCACCGTCGATGCACGCTTCTCCTATCGCCAGTTCGGCGACGTGCGTCCGGGGACGCCAGTGAGCTTCCAGATCGCCGGCGAAGACCAGACCCGCACCGGCAAGATCGTCAGCAGCACCAGCCTGAAAAGCGCCGACCTGTCCTCCGACATCCGCGTGCAGATCCAGCCGGACGAACCGCTGGACAGCAGCTTCGCCGGCCGCCCGGTGGAAGTGAACAGCGACCGTGGCCCGAACCTGAACTGGCTGATCGACAAAGCCATGGCTGCCGGTCTTTAAGTCGAGGACATGCCTGTGACGATTCCTACTCTTTTGAACACGCCGCAGCCCTTGTGGGAGCGGGCTTGCTCGCGAATGCGGTTCAACATTCAAAATCAGTGTGGGCTGACACACCGCCTTCGCGAGCAAGCCCGCTCCCACATGGGTCCGCTGTGTGCAGTCGCACTGGCGGTAAGTCTCGCCGGTTGCGCCGGCCTGCCCGACCAACGCCTGGCCAACGAAGCGCTCAAGCGTGGCGACACCGCCACCGCCGCGCAGAACTACCGCGCACTGGCAGATCTGGGTTATAGCGAGGCGCAAGTCGGTCTCGCCGATATCCAGGTCGACAGCCGCGACCCCGAGCAGATCAAACAGGCCGAGGCGACTTACCGTGCCGCCGCCGACGTGTCGCCACGGGCCCAGGCCCGTCTCGGGCGCCTGCTGGTAGCCAAGCCGGGTTCCACCGAAGCCGAGCACCACGAAGCCGAAAGCCTGTTGAAAAAAGCCGCCGCCAATGGCGAAGGCAACACGTTGATCCCGCTGGCGATGCTGTACCTGCAATTCCCGCACAGCTTCCCGAACATCAACGCACAGCAGCAGATCGATCAGTGGCGCAAATCCGGCTACCCGGAAGCCGGTCTGGCGCAGGTGCTGCTGTATCGCACCCAGGGCACTTACGACCAGCATCTGGATGACGTGGAAAAAATCTGCAAAGCCGCGCTCAACACCACCGACATCTGCTACGTCGAATTGGCCACGGTCTATCAGAAACGCGCCCAGCCGGAGCAACAGGCCGAGCTGATCAAGCAGATGCAGGCCGGTTACAGCCGTGGCACGGTCAGCGCGCAGCGCGTCGATTCGGTGGCCCGCGTGCTGGCCGATTCGACCCTGGGCAAGACCGACGAGAAGACCGCGCAGTCGCTGCTCGAACCGATCGCACCGGGCTACCCGGCATCGTGGGTGACCCTCGCGCAACTGCTCTACGACTTCCCGGAACTGGGCGACGTCGATCAGATGATGAAGTACCTGGACAACGGCCGCGCCGCCGACCAGCCGCGCGCCGAACTGTTGCTGGGCAAGCTCTACTACGAAGGCAAACTGGTGCCGGCCGACGCCAAAGTCGCTGAAGAACACTTCCAGAAAGCCGTCGGCCGCGAAGTCGCCGCCGACTACTACCTCGGCCAGATCTATCGCCGTGGTTATCTGGGCAAGGTCTACCCGCAGAAGGCCCTCGACCACCTGCTGACCGCTGCGCGCAATGGCCAGAACAGCGCCGATTTCGCCATTGCCCAACTGTTTTCCCAAGGCAAGGGCACCAAGCCCGACCCGCTCAACGCCTATGTCTTCAGCCAATTGGCCAAGGCGCAGAACACCCCGCAAGCCGATGAACTGGCGACCACCCTGGCAGCACAATTGCCGCCCGAGCGTCTGGCCGAAGCCCAGCGCCTGCTGCAACAGGAACAGGCCAGCCGTGGCGCCCTGAACCAGAACACGCTGCAACTGCACGCCCTGCAAGAAGAAGACGGCGAGGAATCCCTATGAAGTTGAATCCCTTTGTGAAGGCCGGCATTGGCCTCACGTTCGCGCTGATCTGGTCTTGCCCGACACTGGCCGCGATCACTGAAACCAAGAACTTCGGTCTGGAAGTAAAAATCACCGGCCAGTCCGAAGACGACCGCGACCTCGGCACCGCCAGCGGTGGCGACGTCAACGGTGTGGGCCTGGACCTGCGTCCGTGGGTCTACGGCGAAAGCGGCGCGTGGAGTGCCTACGCCATGGGTCAGGCTGTGACCTCGACCGACATCATCGAGACCGACACCCTGCAGCAGTCCGACGGTGAGCAAACCACCGACAACAGCGACCGCAAAACCAAGAAAAACTATCTGGCGATGCGCGAGTTCTGGGTCGGCTACAGCGGCCTGACGCCGTACCCCGGCGAGATGCTCAAGCTCGGTCGCCAGCGCCTGCGCAATGACGACGGCCAATGGCGCGACACCAACATCGAAGCGCTGAACTGGACCTTCGACACCACCCTGTTGCGCGCCAACGTCGGTGTCGCCGAACGCTTCAGCGAATACCGCACTGACCTCAAAGAGCTGGCGCCGAAAGACAAGGATCGCCTGCACGCCTACGCCGATGCCGCCTATCAGTGGACCCCGGGTAACTGGGTCGGCATTCGCGGTCATCACACCCACGACAACGGCAAGCTCGATTACGCCGAACCGGGCGTGCCCCGCGACACCCTCGACAAAACCCAGAACGGCGACATCAGCTGGCTCGGTCTGACCGCCGACAGCGACGCCTACAACTGGCGCAACACCAACACCGTCAACTACTGGGGCAGCATCACTGGCATGAGCGGCGACCTCGATTCGGTCAACCCGCTGAACGCCGATGGCAGCCGTCCGGCACAAGCCAAGCGCAGTGATGACATCAACGGCTGGGCCACCGACTTGGGCGTGCGCCTGCGCCTCGATCCGCAGTGGCAGGTCGGTGCGGCCTACGCTCGCGCCAGCGCCGATTACCAGCAGAACGGTCTGGAGAGCAACCGCTCCAACTACACCGGTACCCGCTCGCGCGTGCACCGCTTCGGCGAAGCGTTCCGTGGCGAAATGAACAACATGCAGACCGCGACCCTGTTCGGTTCGTGGATGCTCAACGATCAGTACGACGCCAGCGTGATCTACCACAAGTTCTGGCGCGTGGACGGCAACAAGCCGGTGGGCAGCAACGGCATCAACGCCGTGGAAAACAACACCGACGACGTCACCGGCGCAATCCTCTCCAGCACCTCGCTGCCGCTGCAGGATGGCAACAAGGACCTGGGCCAGGAAATGGATCTGGTGGTGACCAAGTACTTCAAGCAAGGCCTGTTGCCGGCGGCGTTGAGCCAGTCGATCGACGAGCCGTCGGCGCTGGTGCGCTTCCGTGGCGGTGTGTTCAAGCCCGGTGATGCCTATGGCAGCCAGGTCGATTCGTACATGCACCGCGCGTTCATCGACGTGATCTGGCGCTTCTGATGCAAACCGCCAAGGGAGTGCCCGACATGCACCATGCAAGGAAAGGCTCGCTCAGCCTGTTGGCCGGCGCCATGCTGCTGGCCTCCGCTGGCGCGTTCGCCACGGTGGAACCGGCCAAGCCTGTGACCACCGCCAAAGAGCTGCAACAAGCCAAGACCTACACCGTCAGCAGCGCGCCGACCGAGGCGCTGGAACTGGCCAAGCCGAAACTGCCCGACCTGTCCGGCTTCACCGCCGAGGCCGCTGCCGCGAAGATCAATCGCAGCAAACCGGGCAAGATCAGCGTGCGCCGGATGATGCAGGAAGACGCGCTGAAGGACTTCATCGGCGGCGACAACAAGATGGCCGAATGGGTGGTGCGTCAGCACGGCATCCCGCAGGCGATCTTCGTCGACGACGGTTACCTGAACCTCAAGGATCTGGCGCAGAAGCTGCCCAAGCAGTACTTCAGCGAGACCTCGCCGGGCGTGTACCTGGCGAAGCTGCCAATCGTGGTAGGCCGTAAAGGCATCCTCGAAATCGACGGCCAGACCCAGGAGTTGCGTCTGTCGCAAGAGGCCGGCTCGTTCCTGGTCAACGACGGTCAGCTGTTCGTGCGTGACACCAAAGTCACCGGCTGGCGCGAGAAGGACAACGGCCCGGCCACCTTCCGTTCGCCGAAGGAATTCCGGCCGTTTCTGCTGGCCTGGGGCGGCACCGAGACCTACATCGTCAACAGCAAGATGGCCAGTTTCGGCTACGCCAACAGTAAGTCGTACGGGGTGAGTATTTCCCAGTACACGCCGAACATGGCCAAGGTGCTCAAGCGCCCTGAACCGACCGGCTGGATCGTCGGCTCCGAGTTCTCCGACATGTGGTACGGCTTCTACTGCTACGAGACCCGCGACTTCGTGGTCAAGGGCAACACCTACAAGGACAACATCGTCTACGGCATCGACCCGCACGACCGTTCCCACGGTCTGATCATTGCCGAGAACACCGTCCACGGTACGAAGAAGAAGCACGGCATCATCATTTCCCGAGAAGTGAACGACAGCTTCATCTTCAACAACAAGAGCTACGACAACCACCTCTCGGGCCTGGTGATCGACCGTAACAGCGTCAACAACATCATCGCCTACAACGAGATCTACAAGAACCACACGGACGGCATCACGCTTTACGAGTCCGCCGACAACCTGCTGTGGGGCAACAAGGTCATCAGCAACAAACGTCACGGCATCCGCATTCGTAACAGCGTGAACATCCGCCTCTACGAAAACGTCGCCATGGCCAACGGGCTGACCGGCGTCTACGGCCACATCAAGGACCTGACCGACACCGACCGTGACATCAAGCTCGACCCGTTCGACGCGCAAGTCTCGCTGATCGTGGTCGGCGGTGAACTGGCGGCCAACGGCAGCGGCCCGATGGCCATCGACTCGCCATTGAGCGTCGAGCTGTATCGCGTATCGATGCTGGCGCCGACCAAATCCAGCGGCATCAGCTTCAACGGCATCCTCGGCGAGCGCCAGGATGAAATTCTCGACCTGCTGGTGCGCCAGCAGAAAGCCGTACTGATCGACCCTGTCGAACGCCAGACCGAAATGCGGGACTGAGGATAATTTTATGCACCCACACTTGATCAAATTACTCAGCCTGTCGGCCCTGACCGTGGGCATTATGGCGGCCAGCAATGCTGCCCGCGCCGATGACGCGGCGGGCGCCACCCCGCCAAAATTCAGCGCCGAACCATGCTGCAACCTGTGCCCGGCCGCGCACGACGCGAAGAACTACACCACGCGTTATCAGCAAAACTTCACCACCCTAGTGCAGGCGCAGGGCGACTGGCTGTTCCGTACCCAGGAAGATTTGCGCACCGAGTTCAACACCACCCCGGCCGGCTACAAACGCCTGCAACAGCTGCACGATGCGTTCAAGGCCAAAGGCGTCGAACTGGTGATCGTCTATCAGCCGACCCGTGGCCTGGTGAACCGCAACAAGCTCAACCCGCAGGAAAAAGCCGCGTTCGATTACGAGAAAGCGCTGGGCAACTACAAGACCATGCTCGGCCGTTTCGCGCAGATGGGTTACGTGGTGCCGGACCTGTCGCCGCTGACCAACGAATCGCTGCCGGACACCCTGCCCGCCCACGATTTCTACTTCCGCGGCGACCAGCACTGGACGCCATACGGCGCTCAGCGCACAGCGAAAATCGTCGCCGAGAAGGTCAAGCAGATCCCGGCCTTCGCCGACATTCCCAAGCGTGAATTCGAGACCAAGCGCACCGGGCGCATGGGCAAGACCGGCACCCTGCACAACATGGCCGGGCAACTGTGCGGCACCAGTTACGCGATCCAGTACATGGACCAGTTCACCACCGAGCCGAAAGGCGAGGCCGGTGACGGCGACCTGTTCGGTGATTCCGGCAACCCGCAAATCACCCTCGTGGGCACCTCGCACAGCGGCAAGAACTACAACTTCGCCGGCTTCCTCGAAGAGGCCATTGGCGCCGACATTCTCAACGTCGCCTTCCCCGGCGGTGGTCTCGAAGGTTCGATGCTGCAGTACCTCGGTAGCGACGAATTCCAGAAGACTCCGCCGAAGATTCTGATCTGGGAATTCTCGCCGCTGTACCGCCTCGACCAGGAGACCATCTACCGCCAGATGATGTCGCTGCTCGATAACGGCTGCGAAGGCAAAGACACGCAAATGTCCGCCAGCACCACGCTCAAGCCCGGCGGCAAACAGGAACTGCTGGTCAACAGCAAGAACCTGAACCTGCAGAACAGCAGTCATCAGGTCGACATCCGCTTCGCCGACCCCTCGGTGAAAACCCTGCAAGCCACCCTCTGGTACATGAACGGTCGCCACGAGGACATCAAGATCGAGAAACCGGAAACCTCCGACACCGACGGTCGTTTCGCCTTTGAGCTGCGCACGGACGAAGACTGGGCCTCGCAAAATCTGCTGGCAGTCGAAGTCCAGGGCCCGGAAGCGGGTACTGCGCCACAAAAAGTCGAAGCGAAAATCTGCAAACGCAACGTATTCCCGGGCGCTGGGCCACAAACCGCTCAGCTCGGGCAATGAGGTCTGCTATGCGAAATCGAACGATCAAACACTTGCTTGCGCCATCCCTGCTGACCCTGGCGATGTTCGCCGGGGCCACTCAGGCCGCCGCGCCACTGCGTCCGCCGCAGGGCTACTTTGCTCCTGTGGATAAATTCAAGAGCGGCGACAACAGCGAAGGCTGCGATGCGATGCCCGCGCCGTACACCGGGCCGCTGCAATTTCGCAGCAAGTACGAAGGCTCGGACAAGGCCCGCGCGACCCTGAACGTGCAGTCGGAAAAAGCCTTCCGCGACACCACCAAGGACATCACCACGCTGGAGCGCGGCACCGCCAAACGAGTGATGCAGTTCATGCGCGACGGTCGTCCGGAGCAGCTCGACTGCACGCTGAACTGGCTGACCGCGTGGGCCAAGGCCGATGCGTTGATGTCGAAAGACTTCAACCACACCGGCAAATCGATGCGCAAATGGGCGCTGGGCAGCATGGCCTCTTCGTACATTCGCCTGAAGTTCTCCGACTCGCATCCGTTGGCCACGCATCAGCAAGAAGCGCAGCAGATCGAGGCGTGGTTCAGCAAGATGGCCGATCAGGTGGTCAGCGACTGGGACAACCTGCCGCTGGAAAAAACCAACAACCACTCGTACTGGGCCGCGTGGTCGGTGATGGCGACCTCGATCGCCACCAACCGTCGCGACCTGTTTGATTGGGCGGTGAAGGAATACAAGGTCGGGGTCAATCAAATCGACGCCGACGGCTTCCTGCCCAACGAACTCAAGCGCCAGCAACGCGCCCTCGCCTATCACAACTACGCCCTGCCGCCACTGGCGATGATCGCCAGTTTCGCCCAGGTCAACGGTGTCGATCTGCGTCAGGAAAACAACAGCGCGCTCAAGCGTCTGGGTGACCGGGTGCTGGCCGGGGTAAAAGACCCGGATCAGTTCGAGAAGAAGAACGGCAAAGAGCAGGACATGACCGACCTGAAAAGAGGACATGAAATTCGCCTGGCTCGAACCGTTCTGCACCCTCTACACCTGCCCGGCGGATGTGATCGAGAAGAAGCACGGCATGCAACCGTTCAAGACCTTCCGCCTCGGCGGCGACCTGACCAAGGTCTACGACCCGTCCCACGAGAAGGGCTAAAAGCCCCTCACCCTAACCCTCTCCCGGAGGGAGAGGGGACTGACCGAGGTGTTTTTGAGAAATCCGCCGACCTGATACATCCAGTCGATCTCAGGTGTTGAAAAACAATCGAGATCAGGCTGCACAGAAATACCGAGTCGATCTCGATATTGGCAGCGCCAGAGATCAGGCTCCCTCTCCCTCCGGGAGAGGGCGGGGGTGAGGGAAAGATTTCAAGTCCCTCCGCAACCCTGAAAGAAACACGCATCACCCCCCTCCAATAGCACGGGGGGTTTGGGGGGGCTTTGGCCCTTGACTGTTGGTTCAAACATGGAGAGATCGGGATGGTATTTTCATCCAACGTGTTCCTGTTTCTGTTCTTGCCGATCTTTCTCGGCTTGTACTACCTGAGCGGGCAACGCTATCGCAACCTGTTGCTGCTGATCGCCAGCTACGTGTTCTACGCGTGGTGGCGGGTGGACTTCCTGGCGCTGTTCGCCGGCGTCACCCTGTGGAATTACTGGATCGGCCTGAAAGTCGGTGCTGCCGGCGTGCGTACCAAACCGGCACAGCGCTGGCTGCTGCTCGGCGTCGCGGTCGACCTGTGCATCCTCGGCTACTTCAAATACGCCAATTTCGGCGTGGACAGCATCAACGCGATCATGACCTCGTTCGGTCTGGAACCGTTCATCCTGACCCACGTGCTGCTGCCGATCGGTATCTCGTTCTACATCTTCGAGTCGATCAGCTACATCATCGACGTGTATCGCGGCGACACCCCGGCCACGCGCAACCTGATCGACTTCGCGGCGTTCGTGGCGATTTTCCCGCACCTGATTGCTGGCCCGGTTCTGCGTTTCCGCGACCTCGCCGACCAGTTCAACAACCGCACCCACACCCTCGACAAGTTCTCCGAAGGTTGCACGCGGTTCATGCAGGGTTTCATCAAGAAAGTCTTCATCGCTGACACCCTCGCCGTGGTCGCCGACCACTGCTTCGCCCTGCAAAACCCGACTACCGGGGATGCCTGGCTTGGCGCGCTGGCGTACACCGCGCAGCTGTATTTCGACTTCTCCGGCTACAGCGACATGGCCATTGGTCTGGGCCTGATGATGGGTTTCCGCTTCATGGAAAACTTCAAGCAGCCGTACATCAGCCAGTCGATCACCGAGTTCTGGCGCCGCTGGCACATCAGCCTGTCGACCTGGCTGCGTGACTACCTGTACATCACCCTCGGCGGTAACCGCAAAGGCACGCTGATGACCTATCGCAACCTGTTCCTGACCATGCTCCTGGGTGGTCTGTGGCACGGCGCGAACATCACTTACATCGTCTGGGGCGCCTGGCACGGCATGTGGCTGGCGATCGAAAAAATGCTCGGCATCAACACCTCGCCGCGCAGCCTGAACCCGATCCGCTGGGCGCTGACCTTCCTGCTGGTGGTGATGGGCTGGGTGATCTTCCGTGCCGAAAACCTGCACGTCGCCGGGCGCATGTACGGCGCGATGTTCAGCTTCAGCGACTGGTCGCTGTCGGAACTCAACCGCGCCAGCCTCACCGGTCTGCAAGTGGCGACCCTGGTGGTGGCGTACGCAACCCTGGCGTTCTTCGGCCTGCGTGATCTGTACACCAACCAGCCTCCGGTGAAGAGCAAACCTGAAGTCAACGTCGAAGCCAACGGCCCTGCCACCGCGACCCCGGGCATGATCAAAGCCGCGCCTGGCGAAAACCCGGCGAGCATCCACGAGCCTGGCTACACCGTCGGCGTCGAAGCCCAGGTGCAACCGGCCTACTGGACGGCGGACTGGTCACGCTACGTGATGCGCGGGCTGATCCTGCTGCTGTTCATCGCCTCGATTCTCAAACTCTCGGCGCAAAGCTTCTCGCCGTTCCTTTACTTCCAGTTCTGAGGGATCTGACATGACCCGCTCATTACGCATCTTCTACATCGCGCTGTTTCTGCTGACCCTGCTGGTGCTCGGTCTGTGGTCGGTGCGCAGCTTCTTCGGCTTCAGCACCAACGCCGATGCGACGGTGCTCAACGGTCGCTGGACAAAAGCTGTGGAAACCCACTACGACGATCAGTTTCCGATCAAGCGCCTGGGCACCAACCTCTGGGCGGCGCTGGATTTCAAACTGTTCAACGAAGGTCGTCCGGGCGTGGTGCTCGGTCGCGATCAGTGGCTGTACAGCGACGAGGAATTCAACCCGATCGTCAACGAAGAGCTGAACCTGCAAGGCAACTACGCGCTGGTCGAAGGCGTGCGCCAGACCCTCAAGGCCAAAGGCGTAAAACTGGTAATGGCCATCGTCCCTGCCAAAGTGCGCCTGTACCCGGAACACCTGGGTGAAGTGAAACCGGCGAGTATCCACGCCAACCTCTATCAGGACTTCCACGCCCGTGTCGCGGCGGACAAGATCCTCGCCCCGGACCTGCTCGGCCCGCTGCAACAGGCCAAGCAGAACGGTCAGCAAGTGTTCCTGCGCACCGACACTCACTGGACCCCGGAAGGCGCCGAGATCGCCGCCAACACTCTGGCGAAAACCATCGCCGCCAAGTTCCCGCTCAGCGGCGAGCCACAGCGCTTTGTCACCACGCCAGCGGAGAAGGTCACGCACAAGGGCGACCTGCGTCTGTTCCTGCCGCTGGATCCGCTGTTCGAAAACCTGATGCCGGCACAAGAGCCGCTGCAGAAGCGCAACACCGTGGCCGCCGAGCAGCCTGCCGGTGACGACGCGCTGTTCGCCAGCAGCGAAGTACCGGTCGCGCTGATCGGTACCAGCTACAGCGCCAACCCCAACTGGAACTTCGTCGGTGCGCTGAAACAAGCGCTGCACAGTGACGTGGTCAATTACGCCGAAGACGGCCACGGCCCGATCCTGCCGATGCTCAGCTACCTGAAAAGCGATGACTTCAAGAACAGCCCGCCACAGGTGCTGATCTGGGAGTTTCCTGAACGATATCTGCCTGTGAACAACGAAATCGGCGACGCCGACCCACAGTGGGTCGCAGAGCTCAAACAAGCCGGTGCTCGCCAACAAAACGTAGCCATCAACTCCAAATCCGAGACGCCCGATCGGGCGCAAAACTGAAAGAGAGGTAACACCATGACTTTCACAACTACTCCTCGTCGTCTCGCAAAACGCTTCGCACTGGTTGCAGGCCTCAGCGTGCTTTCCGTCCAGGCCTTCGCCGGTGGCGACGCCGCGCTGTACGGCCCGACCGCACCGAAAGGCTCGACTTTCGTGCGGGTCTACAACGCCAGCAACGCCGAAGTCAGCGCCACCGTCGGCAGCACCAACCTGAGCGACGTTGCGCCACTGGCCAGCAGCGACTTCAGCTTCATGCCGGGCGGCGACTACAGCGCCAAGGTCGGCAGCCAGACCCTGCCGGTCAAACTCGCCGGCGACCACTACTACACCCTGGTCAACAACGCTTCCGGCGCGCCACAACTGATCGAAGAACCGCCGTTCAAGAACAAGCAGAAATCCCTGGTGCGCGTGCAGAACCTCAGCGACAAGCCGCTGACCCTGAAGACCGCTGACGGCAAGACCGACGTGGTGCCGAACGTGGCCGCCAAGGGCCGTGGCGAACGTGAAATCAACCCGGTGAAAGTCAGCCTGGCGCTGTACGAAGGTGACAAGAAAGTCGGCGACGTGAAACCGGTCGCTCTGGAGCGCGGTGAGGCAGCGGTGCTGTACGTCACCGGTTCCGGCAGCAGCCTGTCGCCAGTCTGGGTGAAACGCCCGGTGTCGACTCGCTAATCATTTTTCCTGACTGACCCCGTCCCCACTGTGGGAGGGGGCTTGCTCGCGAAAGCGGTCTGACATTCAACCGATATGTCGACTGATAAACCGCCTTCGGGAGCAAGCCCCCTCCCACCCTTGATCGGGTTGTCAGTTCGGATACGAGACAAAAACAAGAGTGAAACGACACAACGTTCGTGCCTCTAACCAATCGATTTTTATGGAGTAAACAATATGATTCCGGTGATCTTGTCAGGTGGTAGCGGTTCACGTCTTTGGCCGCTTTCGCGCAAGCAATTCCCTAACCAATTCCTGGCCCTGACCGGTGAACACACGCTGTTCCAGCAAACTCTGGAACGTCTGGTGTTCGAAGGCATGGACACGCCGATCGTGGTCTGCAACAAGGATCACCGCTTCATCGTCAACGAGCAGTTAGCCAACCGTAACCTCGAATGCCAGCGCATCCTGATGGAACCGTTCGGCCGCAACACAGCACCAGCGGTAGCGCTGACTGCGATGATGCTGGTCAACGAAGGCCGTGACGAACTGATGCTGGTGCTGCCGGCCGACCATGTGCTGGAAGACCAGAAAGCCCTGCAACGCGCCCTCGCCCTGGCCACGGTCGCCGCCGAAAACGGCGAGATGGTGCTGTTCGGCGTGCCGGCGACCAAACCGGAAACCGGCTATGGCTACATCAAATCCACCGGCGACTCGCTGCTGCCCGAGGGCGTCAGCCGCGTCTCGCACTTCGTCGAGAAACCCGACGTCAAACGTGCCACCGAGTACGTTGAATCCGGCGGCTACTACTGGAACAGCGGCATGTTCCTGTTCCGCGCCAGCCGCTTCCTCGAAGAGCTGAAAAAGCACGATCCGGACATCTACGACACCTGCCTGCTGACCCTCGAGCGCAGCCAGCAGGATGCCGACACCGTCACACTGGACGAAGCTACCTTCGCCTGCTGCCCGGACAACTCCATCGACTACTCGGTGATGGAAAAGACCCAGCGCGCCTGCGTGGTGCCGCTGACCGCTGGCTGGAGCGATGTCGGCTGCTGGTCGTCGCTGTGGGAAGTCAACGAGAAAGACGCCAACGGTAACGTCAGCAAAGGCGACGTGGTAATCCAGGACAGCAAGAACTGCATGATCCACGGCAACGGCAAACTGGTGTCGGTGATCGGGCTGGAAAACATCGTCGTGGTCGAAACCAAGGACGCGATGATGATCGCGCACAAGGACAAGGTTCAGGGCGTCAAGCAGATGGTCAACACCCTCAACGAGCAGGGCCGCAGCGAAACCCAGAACCACTGCGAGGTTTACCGTCCGTGGGGGTCCTACGACTCGGTGGACATGGGCGGGCGCTTCCAGGTCAAGCACATCTCGGTCAAAACCGGGTGCGTGCCTGTCGCTGCAGATGCACCACCACCGCGCCGAACACTGGATCGTGGTCAGCGGCACTGCTGAAGTGACCTGCGACGAGAACGTCTTTCTGCTCACTGAAAACCAGTCGACCTACATCCCGATCGCCTCGGTGCACCGCCTGCGCAACCCGGGCAAGATCCCGCTGGAAATCATCGAAGTGCAATCGGGCAGCTATCTCGGTGAAGATGATATCGAACGCTTCGAAGATATCTACGGTCGCTCCACCCCGATCGAACGTGGCGTGTCGGTGAAAACCATCGCGCAGTGATCACCCGGCAATGAGAAGCCCCCTTCCAGCCCGCTGCGTCCCCTATCCGCAGTGGGTTGGGCGGGGGCTTTTTTTCAACTCAACGAATGTTGTCGAGTCAGCCTTGGCCGGGAATATCCCCCCAGCGATTGCTGCCTTCCCGCGTAAGGAGCCGGTGCGAGCAGTCCGATAAAGTCCTGGGTCCGCTGCAGGCTCTGCAGCGTACTGGACGTTTGCATCGACAAGTCGGAAACCGCTTCGAAAAGCTCCGGATCCGCGCTGCCGGTGGTTGCCAGCTCGGTAAGGATGGCCTGCGTCCTGAACTCGACCATGTCGATGCCTGCCGAAAGATGTTCGTAAGTGTTGCTTAACGCCTCAGCATTCAGTCCCTGCGCTGCATGGATGAATTCCCGCCCCGTCTGGAACAGCCCCCGAGTTTCTGGTCCCAGTTTTTCAGAGACTGCCTCGATCACTTTGCCCTCGACCTTGGCGCGCGCCATTTCGGTCAATCGTGATCGACCGTCGGCTGTGCGCGGATCATGCGCTGCCAATTGCAGTTTCACTGTGGCAAGACTCAGCTTCTTTTTCGGCTCGACGCTTTCAACCAGAGCCTTGGGATTCAATTCGCTGCCCTTGAAATGGATAGGTCGGTTCAACTGATAGGTGTCCACCACCTTGTCGATGGCTGCACCCGCCAACTTATCGCCGACCTTCGTGCCAATCTTGCCCCCAAGCGAACCGGCTACCGGTCCGAACACGGTGCCCATTGCAGTGCCAATCGTGCCCCATGCGGCTTGAGCGCCTGCGCTGAACATGCTGCTGGCCAGTTGCGTGCCGACGCGCCTGACCAAGGCCTGAAACCGGTGTCGCGCCTGAGTGTGGTTGAGCAATGAGTTTCTGACGTCCGCTGCCGCCGAGGTCATCGTGCTCATTAATGCCTGCTGCTTTTGCACACTGTCAGCCAACTCAGATGTGGCGGTCTTCCCGCCCCCATCGGTGTCGACATGGTTCATGGGCGAGTTACCCACCATCTGATACAGGTTCGGCCCGTCGATAAAGCCTTTCGGGTCAGGATTCAACCAGCGCTGCAACCACGGCATGTAATAGCGATAGCCATAATAATAGAGACCTGTGGCATCGCGCTCCTTACCCGAATAACGCAGGGTTTTGTAACTGGCCTCGGTGTCCTTACTCCACGCCGTTTCACCGGACGGGAAGAAAGTTTCTTGACTGATGAGCCGGGCATCCTCGCCCAGTTCCAGGCAGGTCGATCCGAGATGATCCGTCAGCGTGTACCGATAATGGTCATTGGAACCGGTGGGCGGAGCACTTTCCCAGTGCAGCACGTGTACACGGCTGATGTGGCCCTCGACGCAGATCACTTGCAGTTGTTCACCGGTGGCCGTGTCGGTACGTAGCTCCAGCCCAGGCAAATAGCGCACCTGGGCCGTGACGCCGCGGGCATTCGTCTGGAGTGAGCGAATCTTGCGCACACGTTGGCCGGCACCGTCGTAGCAATAGTGTTCACGGTCATTGGGGCCGCTGGCACGTTCGACCGGCGTGACCGATTGCAACTGATTACGCAGATTCCACGTCAATGAACTCCCCGCGTACAGCGCTCGCAAATTGCCACGGGGATCGAACGCCGCGGCAATCTCCTCTTCCGTCGGTGGCACGCCATTACGGTAAGGCAAACAGCGATTACTTGATCGCGCAGCTTTGAGCTCGCGGCCATTGCGCACGCCAACATGCGTCAGCAGCATCAGATTGCCAGATTCATCGTAGTGGAAGGTCTGTCGATAATTGCTCACTGCTGCCGGATCGTCACGTCCGATGGACGCCGGACCTTGAGTAGCAGCACCTGCTTCCCAACCGGTGGCCACATGCAACTGGTAGAAGCTGTCATAGTCGAAACGACTGGCAGGATCGATACGCTGGTTGGCGAAATACCGGATCGGCAGTGCCTTGTCCTCGATGCTCAGCAAGTTGCCCATCGGGTCATAGTCGTAGATCAGATGTTGCAATACCTCGCCCCCGGCTTTCCTCGCATGGCGGGTTAGCAGAAGACCATCCTCGGGCTGATAGGTCAGCGTCGTCAGCACACCATTGCCCGCCAGCTCCTGAGTGACTTGCCCATCAGCGTTGTAACGAATGTCGCTCACCAGCGTTTGCGCTTTGGTCTGGTGCCGCAATTGCAGATGGCAGGCGCACAACTGACCGTCCAGCGTCAACTCGCGGTCCTGTCGATTATCACGTGCATCGACTTGTTCGAGTACCTGCCCCAGCGGCCCGAAGCGCCAGCGGGTCGTTGCACCGTCACCGGGCTCCAGCAAGCGCTGGCGGTCATCAACGTTTTGCGGCCAATCGGGGGCGCTGGGGTCGAGGGTGAAGTGCCGTGTGCTTTCAATGCATTGCCCACTGATTGCAAAGCTTTGCGAGCACACACTACCCGCCGGATCATCGTGCCGAATCAACTGGCCCAGCTGATTCCGGGAGGGATCACCCGCGCCGGGCTGACCGTAAGTGAGACGTTCGACGCACCGCCTAGGCTCGGATGCGCCTTCTTCGAACACGGCAATCGGACGCAGCAACGGGTCGTGTTGCACCTCGCGCCAGGTTTCTCGACTGTCCCAGTCGTACAGCGTCTCGGCACCCAGCCCGTACAACGCCAGCTGCGTGCCGGCATCGACGCTGTCGGAGCGCAGCGTTTGCCCGATCAACGAATAAAGGGTGCGCAGATTCGCTGGCGTCAGCGGCTCGGTCGTTTGCAGTGCCCACAGGCGCGGATCCCACTGTTCCACAACCCTTCCGGCAGCGTCGCGCGCCGTGCGATTGACGCGGGTTTGAGCTGGGCAAAGGTCGTCGGCACGCCAATAACCAACCGTCCGAACCTGCAGTCCGCGCGGGTCGCTTACTGAAAGCGTCGGTGTTTTGCCATGCTTGTTCATCAGCTTGCTCCCGGCACTAGCGTTATCCATGCTTCAGGGCATCAGAGCATCCGCGCTTTACGATTTTCAACTGTCAGAAATTACAGTACCGACTGACGGTACATTCGGAATACGCGCGAATGTCCATTGCGCCGGCCCTCCGGTAGGATGGTACTCACGAACCAAGGAGCGTTCCCTCATGTTCATCGGCATCCTGCTGATCATCACCTGGTTGATTCTGCTGCTGCGCTATCCCGCCAAGGCTGTGCCGGTCTCCGTGGCCGCGGCTGTCGGTCTGGGCCTGGTGGCCATGTGGGTGGTGTGGCTGGACAACCGCGAGCTCAAGCAACTGGCGCGCCTTGAGATGCGCATCAGCTATGCACCGGAACAATGCCCGGCAGATCGGCCGCTGCAATTGAAAATGAAAAACGGCAACGACGTGCCGCTGACTGAACTGCGCTGGCGCATCGCAGCTTACGCGCCGGGCGACACGGTCAATCTGGCCGACAACCAATACACCGCCCCGCGCTATCGCGGCCCCGGCGAACTGCAGGCCGGTGGCGACTGGGAAGACTGCCTGCCGATGCCGCCACTGCGCCCCGGTTATCGCCCACAAACCCTAGAGTTTCGTGCCGAGCGCTTGCAGGGCAGTTTCTCCGACTGATCCCCCTCCTCCCATTTTTTGCACAAGGAATGCGCCATGCCCGTTGCGTTGATTACCGGTTGCTCCAGCGGCATTGGCCGCGCCCTCGCTGACGCGTTCAAAGCCGCCGGTTACGAGGTCTGGGCCAGTGCGCGCAAGGCTGAAGACGTCGCGGCCCTCGCCGCTGCGGGGTTCAGCGCAATCGCGCTGGACGTCAATGACAGTGTGGCGCTGGAACAACTCGCTGAGCGCATCAACCAGCAACACGGCGGCCTCGACGTGCTGATCAACAACGCCGGTTATGGCGCCATGGGACCGCTGCTCGATGGCGGCGTGCCGGCCATGCAGCGCCAGTTCGAGACCAACGTGTTCTCGATTGTCGGCGTCACTCGCGCACTGTTCCCGGTGCTGCGCCGGGCCAAGGGGCTGGTGGTGAACATCGGCAGTGTCTCAGGGGTACTGGTCACGCCGTTCGCCGGCGCCTACTGCGCCTCGAAGGCCGCGGTGCATGCGCTGAGCGATGCGCTGCGCATGGAGCTGGCGCCGTTCGGTATCCGCGTGATGGAGGTCCAGCCTGGGGCGATCCAGTCGAGCTTTGCCAAGAATGCCGGGCACGAAGCCGAGCAACTGATCAACGAGCAATCACCGTGGTTTCCGTTGCGCGAGGGGATTCGTGCGCGGGCCAAGGCATCGCAGGACAAGCCGACGCCGGCCAGTGAGTTTGCGGCTGAGTTGCTCAAAGCGGTGCAGCAGAACACGCCGCCACGCTTGATCCGCATTGGTAATGGCAGCCGCGCGTTGCCATTGCTGGCGACGTTATTGCCCAAGGGATTGCTGGAGTCGACGTTGATGAAGCGGTTCGGCTTGCGTGGGAAGCTCTGAGACCGGGTTGACGCTTTCGCGAGCAAGCCCGCTCCCACAGGAGAATGCATTCCAAATGTGGGAGGAGAAATCGACGCCGGCCAGTGAGTTTGCGGCTGAGTTGCTCAAAGCGGTGCAGCAGAACACGCCGCCACGCTTGATCCGCATTGGTAATGGCAGCCGCGCGTTGCCGTTGCTGGCGACGTTATTGCCCAAGGGATTGCTGGAGTCGACGTTGATGAAGCGGTTCGGCTTGCGTGGGAAGCTCTGAGACCGGGTTGACGCTTTCGCGAGCAAGCCCGCTCCCACAGGAGAATGCATTCCAAATGTGGGAGCGGGCTTGCTCGCGAAGGGGCCAGATCAGCCAGCATTCAGCCCCAGCCCTTCATGAAATCAATAAACGCCCGTACCTTCAGCGGCAGATGCCGGGTATCCGGGTACAGCGCATAAACACCCTGCTGGGCAAAGCGATAATCGGCCAGCAACCGCACCAATCGCCCCGCCTGCAGATCCTCCTGAATCAGCCACTGCGGCAAAATCGCCACGCCTTGGCCAGTCAGCGCAAACGCCCTGAGCGTCGCCGAGTTGTCGGCGACGATGGCGGTGGTCCCCGGTTTTGGCTGGTAGACATGCTCACTGCCGGCCGGGTCGGTCACGGTCATTTCCGGAACTCGGCCATGGCCCAGCGTCGGCATCGACTCCAGCGTTGCCAGCGTGGCAACCGGCGCGAAGCGCTCGACCAGTTGCGGCGCTGCCACCGCAAACACTTCGAACCTCGACAACTGCACCGCGCGCAGATTGGAGTCGTGCATGCGTCCCAGACGGATCGCCATGTCGAAGCGCTCGGAGATCAGATCGGCGTGGGTCGAGGATGTCGACAAGTGAATGTTCAGTTGCGGCTGTTGCTGGCGAAACACCTCCAGCGCCGGCACCACTTGGGCCAGGGCAAACTCCACGGTGGTGGTGATGCGCAACGTGCCCTTGAGTTGCGAATGCTCAGAGCGCGCTTCCTCGATCGCCAGTCGCGCTTCGTCGAGGGTGCGCAGGCAGCGCCGATAGAAGCGCTCGCCGGCATCGGTCAGGGCCAGTTGCCGAGTGTTACGCGTGAGCAAGGTGACGCCCAGTTCTTCTTCCAGGCGCTTGAGATTGAAGCTCACCACCGCCCGAGTTTGGCCCAGCGTCTCAGCAGCCGCCGTCAACGACCCGGCCTCGACCACGGCTTTGAAAGTGTCAAAACGGTCCAGACTGACCATATCCAGCGCACTCCCTGTCAAAATTATTTTGACAAACTAGCAGGCAAACCAGCGTTTTCCTAACGCCTGAAGCGCACTACCCTGCGCGTCTCATTACAGGGAAGCTGCCATGGCCTATCGCTCGAAAGTCGCGCTGGTGTATCTGTTCGGGTTCGCCCTCGACCTGCTGAACATGTTCGCCGCGAGCATTGCCTACCCGGACATCGCCCGGGAATTACAGGCATCAGTGACGCAACTGGCGTGGATCACCAACGCCTACATGCTCGGGCTGACGCTGATCATTCCGCTGAGTGTGTGGCTGGCGGCACGGCTGGGCGAACGGCGGCTGATTCTCGGCTCGTTGCTGCTGTTCGGTGTCGCTTCCGGTCTGGTGGCCCAGGCCGGGTCGATTGAAAGCCTGATTGTCTGGCGCCTGCTGCAAGGCCTCGGTGGCGGGTTGTTGCTGCCGATCGGTCAGGCCCTGGCTTATCGGCAGTATCCCGCGACACAACGCGCGCACCTGACCGGCGTGGTGCTGATGGTCGCGCTGATGGTGCCAGCCCTGTCGCCGGCGGCGGGGGGGCTGATCGTCGAGGCGTTGTCGTGGCGCTGGATTTTCTACCTGAACATGCCGCTGGCGCTGCTCGCGTTCGGCCTGGGTCTGCTGTGGTTGCAAGCGGATCAACCCGGCACGGAACGCCCGACACTGGATCTGCGCGGCCTGCTGCTGGCGGTGGCAGCCCTGACACTGTTGTTGATTGCCGTGAGCCTGGCGAGCGCCGCCGCTACCCGACACCTCGCCAGCGGCGTTCTGCTGCTCGGCGTCCTGACCTTATGGCTGTACCTGCGTGATGGCTGGCACAAACCCGACGCGGTGCTCGACCTGCAACTGCTCAAGAGTCCGTCACTGCGTTTGGCAATGCTGATCTACCTGTTCGTGCCCGGGGTGTTTACCGGCACCAACATGATTGCCGTGTTGTACCTGCACGACCTCGGTTTCGGCGCCGCGCAGACCGGTGCGTTGATGCTGTCCTGGGCGGCCGCATCGGGGGTGGCGATCATGCTCGGCAAACGCAGTTTCAACCGCATTGGCCCCAAACCGCTGCTGATCACCGGGATGCTTTTGCAGTGCCTGGGGATTGTCCTGCTGATGCGCATCGAACAACCCGCCGCCACGCCGCTGATCATTGCCTATGCCTTGATGGGACTGGGCGGCAGCCTGTGCAGCGTCACCGCGCAGAGCCTGGCATTTGTCGGCATCGCGCCGGAAAAAATGGGCCACTCCAGCGCTCTGTGGAACATCAATCGCCAGCTCGGTTTCTGTCTTGGCGCCGCGTTGCTCAGTTCGCTGTTGGGCGCACTGGGCGGCAACGGATTCAAATACTGCTTTGTCGCGGCGGCCTTGCTCACCTTGTTGCCCATGATCGCCGTGCTGCGTTTCGACGCCTCCACAGTGCTCGCCCTGCTGAGCCCACCTCCCCTTCAGGAAAAATCCACATGACTGACTACAACGAATATTTTGATGAAGTGATCCAGGCCCACCTGGTGATCGAACGCTGGTTTGCCGTGGAGCAGGATTCAGCCGAAATGGAGCGCTTGCTGAGCCGGTTCTCGGCGGATTTTTCCATGGTCACGCCGCTGGGCCGGGCGCTGGATATCGAAGCCTTGCGTGCGCTGTTTCACGCGGCGGGCGGGAAGAAGCCCGGGTTCAGGATCGAGCTCAGTGAGCTGCGCGGGATTGCGCTGCATGCGCATGGCGCGACGCTGAGTTATCGCGAGCAGCAGAGCGATGCGAGCGGGTTGCGCAGCGATCGCCGGTCGACGGTGGTGTTTGAAAAGACCGAGGCCGGGCGGGTGCTGTGGCGGCATTTGCAGGAGACGTTTTGCGCTGAGTGATTACTCGGTTTTGGTCTGAAAGACCGGGTTGTCCTTATCGCGAGCAGGCTCACTCCTACAAGGAATCTTCGGTGTGGCAGAGATCCAGTGTAGGAGTGAGCCTGCTCGCGATTCAGTCGGCGCGGTCTGTCAGTTATCCACAGACTCTTGCTTCACCACCACCGTGCAAGTAATCCCCGCCGCCAACAACACACCCTCCGGCACTTCGTCGATGTGAATGCGCACCGGCACCCGCTGCGCCAGACGCACCCAGTTGAACGTCGGGTTCACATCGGCGATCAGCTCGCGGCTTTCCGGGTTGTCGCGGTCGTAGATGCCGCGGGAAATGCTCTCCACGTGGCCCTTCAACACTTCGCCGCTCATCAGTTGCATGTCGGCTTTGTCGCCTACGCGCACATGCGGCAGCTTGGTCTCTTCGAAGAAGCCGTAGACCCAGAACGAGTTCATGTCGACCACGGCCATTTTCGCTTCGCCGATGCGCGCGTAGTCGCCGCGATGCACGTTGAGGTTGGTCACGTAGCCGTCCACCGCCGCGCGCACTTCGGTGCGTTTCAGGTTGAGTTCGGCGGCTTCCAGTTGCGCTTGTGCGTGTTGGTAATCGGCGAGTGCGGCGTCGGCGATGTTGCTGGCGTCGTCGCGGTTTTCCTTGGAGATCACCAGGTTGTCGAGGTCGGCGCGACGATGCGCGTTGACCTTGCGCATCTCCCAGGTCGACTTGCGCGACGCGACCAGCGACTGCGCCTGCTTGACCGCGATGCGGTAGTGCTCGGGATCGATCTGCATCAGCAAATCGCCCTTCTTCACCAATTGGTTGTCGCGCACCGGTACGTCGACCACTTCCCCGGTGACGTCGGCGGCGACGTTGATGATGTCCGCCCGCACCCGGCCGTCGCGGGTCCACGGGGTGTTCATGTAGTGCTCCCACAGGGTCCGGCCGATCCACAGTGCCAGGGCCAGCACCAGCAGGGTCGCAAGCAGGCTGAAAAACTTTTTCATCAGAACGTTCTCAACGGTAGACAGTCAGCGCCATGGCGCCGAACAGACAGGTAAACAGACTCAGACGCAAAAGCGCCGGGTGCCAGAAAAAACGGTACAGGTCGAACCCCGACAGGAACCGGTCCAGCGCCCAGGCCAGCGCCGCAGCGACAAAGAACATCAGGGTCATGGTCGGCATGTACACGCCGTGGAAGGCGATTTCACGAGGCATGGGCAAGTCCTTCGGGCTTGGCGACGGCGTAGGCAGCGAGTGGTGATTGCGGATCGAGCAACGAGGTGCGGATGAAGTGCAGATAGCTCTTCACCCGGCGTAACGCGGACGTGTCGAAGTGCGGCGCGAACGGCTCGTCGGTCGCGGCGACCCTACTGATCGCGTGATCGACCGCCACCAGTGCGCGTTCCAGGTTGCTCGGGTTCGGTTGCAGAAACAGTCGCACCAGCGCCCGGCCCATCACGCGAATTGCCTGACGCCACGGCTGCGATTCGGCATACGCCGGATGCACCGGGAGGATCGCCTGTTCCTTGCGCAACTCGATGATCGCGTGGCCGACTTCGAGCACCACGAACATCCAGCGCAGCAGGTTCTTCTGCACGGTCGGCTGCCCGGCGGCGAGACCATAAGCCTGATGCAGCAAGTCACGAGTACGACTCTCGAAACTCGACGCCAGGCCCTTGAGTTTGCCGCTGATCGCGTAGACAACCTGACCGCGCAAATCCTGCTCCAGGCGCTTCCACAACCAGCGGCTGTTGGGCGGCAGAATGATTGCGCCAGCAGCGGCGCAGACCAGCATGCCCATGACCATGGCGATGTAGTCGTTGATGAAGGTGTAGGGGTTGTAAATGGTCAGGTTGTCCGGCACCGAACCGGTGCTGAAGAAGATCAACAGACCGAGACCGACCCCGGCGTATTGCGGTCGCGAAGCGAGGAACGAGCCGAGCACGATCACTGGCGCAAGCATCACGCACAACAGCGGAAATCCATCGATCCACGGGAAGATGAAAAACATCTCGACGAAGCCGATCAGCGCCCCGAGGAACGTACCGCAGGCCATTTGAAAAGCCATGCGTTTCGGGTTCGGCGTGGCGGCGGATAGGCCCACGGTGGCGGCAGCGATCAGGGTCATGGTCGCGCCGCTCGGCCACGCGGTGGCGACCCAATAGCTGCCCAGCACAATCAGGATGAACGAGGCGCGAATCCCCGAAGCCGCAGCGGCCCACCAGTTGGTTTGCGGGGTGAACGGCTCGTCCCAGCGCTCACGTTCGTGGCGGTGATCGGCCAGCGAGGCGTGGGTCTGTGCATAACTGTGCAGGTCGTCGACGAAGCGATAGAGCAGTTCGTATGCAGTGTGGAAATCCAGTTGTTCGGCTTCACTCGGACCGGTTTCCTGAAAGGCTGCACGCAGGCTGCGCACCCGCGCCGGCAGACCTTCCTTGTAGCTCGCCAGTGCCGTGACCAAACGTGCCGCGTCCGGGCTGGTCAAGGCGCGGCCACTGAAGCCGTCGAGCACTTCGGCCAGATCCTGCAGACCCGGCCTGATCGCGGTCACCACGTGTTCTTCGTCATTCACGCGCAGGCGTTCCAGCAACTGATGCAGGGCGTTGAAGCGCGTGGTAATGCCCATGAACTCGCTGTTCAAACGGCTGAGGCGACCGTTGCGCCGACGCATGTGCGGGTCTTCGAATACGGTGACGCTGCGCAGCCCTTCCAGGCCCACGGCTTCGGCGATAAAACGCACGTTGCTCGCTTCGAACGATTCGGCTTTGCTGCGTCCGCGCAAGCCATCGGTGACGAACAACGCGAACACGCCGAAGCGCTGATACAGCGCGTTGCGCATCGCCGCGCTGGCGGTTTGCGGCAGGACCGCGGCGCTGACCACCGTCGAGCAGAGAATCCCCAGCGAGATCTCCAGCACCCGCCAGACGGCGGCCATGAACGCACCATCCGGATGCGCCAGCGCGGGCAGTCCGACCATCGCCGCGGTGTAGCCCGCAAGGACAAAACCGTAGGCGCGGAAGTTACGGCAACGCGCCGCACCGGCCGAGCAGATGCCGACCCAAATCGCCAGCGAACCGAGGAACAACTCAGTGTTCTGCGCGAACAGCGAGATCAGCGTGACCATCATCGCCGACCCGGCCAGGGTGCCAAGGAAACGATAGAAACTCTTGGCGAACACCTGGCCGCTCTGCGGCTGCATGACGATGAACACGGTGATCATCGCCGTGCGCGGTTGCGGCAACTCCAGGCGCATCGCCAGCCACAGCGTGAGGAACGCGGCAAGCAATACCTTGAAGATATACACCCAGGTCACGCCATCGCTGCGCGCCCAGTCAAACAAACCCCGGCGCCATTCCAGGGAGTAGAGCCAGCGTAGAGGTGCGGGCAAGGGTGTCATAAAATTTTGCTCAAGAATTCAGTCGAACCGGAGAACCTGTGGGAGCGGGCTTGCTCGCGAATGCGGTGTGTCAGACACCTGATGCGCTGGCTGACACACCTCATTCGCGAGCAAGCCCGCTCCCACAAGGGTTGTGTGTTCACCGCAAAAGGGCCGGGGTTTTCGGGGCTGCCGTTTGCTCGGTGGTGGGCACATCATTGCCAGCCCCGAGGCCGCCACCCAACGCCGTCACCAACTCGGCATGCGCACTCAAGCGCGCCGCCTGCACCTGCTGCTGCACTTGCTGTTGCTTGAACAGCAAGGTCTGCGCATTCAGCACGTTGAGGTAATCGGTGAGGCCACGCTGATAGGCGATCATCGCGATGTCGTAGGTCTTCTGCGCGGTAGCCACCGACTCGGCGGCGAAGGCTTGCTGCTTGTCCATCGACTCGCGACGGATCAACTGGTCGGAGATGTTCTTCAGCGCATTGACCAGCGTCTGGTTGTAATGCGCCACGGCGATGTCATACCCGGCGGAGGCTTCACCCAATTCGCTGCGTAAACGCCCACCGTCGAAGATCGGCAGCGGGATTGCCGGGCCGACGTTGTAATTGAGTTTCTTGCCAGTCAAAAACTCCAGCGCCCCGCCGCCGGTGGCCATGTAGCCAAGGCTGCCGACCAGATCGACGTTGGGATAAAACCCGGCATGCGCGACATCGATGCCGCGTGCCTGGGCCGCCACTTGCCAGCGACTGGCGACCACGTCCGGGCGCTGACCGAGCAACTCGGCGGGCAATGCCGATGGCAGTTTCAACGCAGCACCCAGCGCCAGCGTCGGCCGCTGCAACTGCGCACCGTCGCCCGGGCCTTTGCCGGCCAGCGCGGCGATCTGGTTGCGGCTCAGGGCGATTTCTTCGTCCAGCGCATCCAGTTGCCGATGGGTCTCCGGCAACGGCGTTTCCGCCTGACTGACTTCAAAGTGCGTGCCGATGCCGCCGTCCAGACGCTTCTGCGCCAGATCCAAAATCTGCTGTTGCTGCTTGAGGGTCGCGGCGACGATGTCGCGCTGGGCGTAATGCAGCGACAGCTCGATGTAGGCGCGCACGATATTGTTCTGCAATTCCAGCTGCGCCAGCCGCGCTTCGGCGGCGCTCATGTGCGCCAGATCCACCGCGCGTTCGCTGGCATTGCTTTCCCGCCCCCAGAGGTCGAGGGCGTAGCTGAAACCCAGCGCGGCGTTGTTGTCCCAGGTGGTGGTGTTGGCCAACTCGCCCGGGCCGTAGAACTGGTCGGTCGGCCAGTTGTGGCGTTTGAGCGTCGACTCGCCATTGATCTGCAACGACTCGGCCGCTTCGGCGACACCGGCCAGCGCCTTGGCCTGCCGCACCCGAGCAGCGGCCATGGCCATGGTCGGACTGCCCTGCACGGCGAGGTCGATCCAGTGATTGAGTTGCGGGTCGCCGTAGGCTTGCCACCATTGTGCGGTGGGCCAGTTTGCGTCACGGGCGGCGTGGGCGATGGCGTCGTCAGTGGCCAGTGCGTCGGCTTCCAATGCCGTGCTATGCGGGGCAATTCCTTGCGTTGAGATGCAGCCGCTGAGACCCAGGGTAAAAGCCAGAACACTGAGCGGCAAAAGCGCTCTGATGATGCGACGCGGCACAGCTGCGAATTCCTGAAAGAGGATAAGGCGGGGATTTGTGCAGGGGTTGCCGCAGGCTGCGATCTTTTGATCTTGATTCCCTTAAAACAAAATCAAAAGATCGCAGCCTGCGGCAGCTCCTACAGGGAGCGGCGCAATTCTAGGTGGGCGCCTTGGTGGCGATAAGCTGGGATTCCTGTGAATCTTTGTTACCGTTAACGAGATAATCCGTTGGTCGGGGGTCTCAGCCCCTGAAACTTCGTGTCACAATTTGCCATCTCCCTTGAGAGCACCCCATGGACACATTGCAAAACATGCGCGCCTTCAGTTGTGTGGCCGAAGCCGGCAGCTTCACCGCCGCCGCCGTGCAACTCGACACCACCACGGCCAACGTCTCGCGCGCGGTCTCCAACCTGGAAGCCCACCTGCAAACCCGCCTGCTCAATCGCACGACCCGGCGCATCGCCCTGACCGAGGCCGGCAAGCGCTACCTGCTGCGCTGCGAACAGATCCTGGCCTATGTCGAAGAAGCCGAAGCCGAGGCCAGCCAGGCCCACGCCCGCCCCGCCGGCCAGTTGAAAGTGCACACCATGACCGGCATCGGCCAGCACTTCGTGATCGACGCCATCGCCCGCTACCGCAAGACCCACCCGGACGTGACCTTCGACCTGACCATGGCCAACCGCGTGCCGGACCTGCTCGACGAGGGCTACGACGTGTCCATCGTGCTCGCCAGCGAACTGCCGGACTCGGGCTTCGTCTCGCAACGCCTGGGCATCACCTACAGCATCGTCTGCGCCTCCCCGGCCTACGTGAAAGCCAACGGCTGCGCACAAAAGCCCGCAGACCTGCTGAACCACGCCTGCCTGCGCCTCGTCAGCCCGGTGATCCCCCTGGAAAAATGGGCCTTCAACGGCCCGGACGGCCAGGAAATGGTCACCATCAACAGCTCGCCGTTCCTGGTGAACTCCGCCGATGCGATGAAAGCCGCGATCATCAGCGGCATGGGCGTCGGCGTCCTGCCGGTCTACGCCGCCATCGAAGGCCTGCGCAACGGCACGCTGGTGCGGATGATGCCCAACTACCGCTCGCAGGAACTCAACCTGTACGCGATCTACCCGTCGCGGCAATACCTGGATGCGAAGATCAAGACCTGGGTCGAGTATTTGCGCGGGTCACTGCCGGAAATCCTTGCCGCGCACCAGGCAGAACTGGCCGCCTACGAGCTAAGCGGCAGCCTGGCTGGGGCAAGAGTGGCAAATTGACGTTATTTAGGGGGGGCGGCAAAGGAATGCCAAACCCTGCATTTTGAATACTCCCCGCTTAAATATCACCTGTCAGATATGACAGTGGACGGGCAGATTCTTTCGGCGAAACATCCTGGGGCACGTCTCATTAACTCCACGGAAGAAAAGCCATGAATTTTTTTTACTCCCCCCCCGAAAACCACCTCGTCACCGCAGAAGGCGAACTCAACGCCACCATCCATAACAACTTTAAGTTCCCGGATTTCAAAGGTATTCCACAGTTTTTCGTCACTAATGAGAAGATCGTAGTCGTATCTGCACGACACCAAATAACGGAAAACCAATGGAACTCCATTACCGTAACCTTCCCCTATTTGGTTGAAAACAGACGGTATGAGTTTCAACTAAATAGCGCAGTAGAACCTCCTTTGTTCATCGAAAGTTGCCGAACAGCCGATGGCGGCTCCATGAATCGTCCACACCCGGCCAAAGACGACGTTGGTCATATCATTTTTGATTTCGATCCCAACGCCGGAACACTGGAAGCCACCTTCAACTACACCATCATCGGCGACCAATCGGAAGTGCACCAAGCGGTAGGAAACATAAAAATCAAAGGTCTGACGCACACAAACGGTTACTGCCTCGAAAAACTTTTCAGCGAGTCCAACGCTTCCAACTGAGCTGGTAAGCCTCATTTGTGATCTCGCTATCTGACAAGTTGGCCGAGCTGGCGGTTGAATCGGGTGCTGGATAATGTGGAAGTGAGCCAATCTGCAGCACACAGCTGAGCCATTGTGGGAGCGGGCTTGCTCGCGAAGGCGTAAGCACATCCAACACTTTCGGTGACTGACACACCGCTTTCGCGAGCAAGCCCGCTCCCACAGTGGGATTGGGTCAGTCAGTTGGAAACTGGTCGGCTGTCAGGCCGCCATCGCGAGCAGGCGCACTCCTACAGAAAAGCAAAGCAGTCCAGACAGACCGCATGCTCTTCACCACTCAAATGGCCGAGTGTCAGCTCGCCGAAAGCTCTTGATCTTGCCGTGCCGGCCCCATCGGCAGGCTGAGTGGAGGGGTTTATCCGGGGGGAGGCGCGCAGCGCCATGCGGCGAAGCCGCATACATCGAGAGGAGGTGCAGCGAAGCAAACCGGAGGCGATGCCCCCGGATGAACCCCGCAACGAAGGAACCCGAGCCTAAGCGAGGGCCGAACGCAGGGGCCAAGACCTTTGCTTCCTTTGGGGCGTTTGCCAAAGGGAGTCGCTGTAAGAGCGAAACCGCCAGCAGCAGCACCCGAAGCAACGGATATGTCCCCCATCAACCCAAAGCATGGTCGGCCCAGAGGCCGCCAAGACAACCCAAAACAGAAATGTTAGCTTGCTTGGCAATAAAGCCCAGAAGCCGAGCCCATAGCGATGAAAAAAACAGTCCTGGCCTTCAGCCGCATCACCCCACCCATGATCGAACGCCTGCAGCAAGAGTTCGACGTCATCGTCCCCAACCCGAAGAACGGCGACATCAACGCCCAATTCAACGAAGCCCTCCCCCACGCCCACGGCCTGATCGGCGTCGGCCGCAAACTCGGCAAAGCCCAACTCGAAACCGCCACAAAACTCGAAGTAGTCTCCAGCGTCTCCGTCGGCTACGACAACTACGACCTCGACTACTTCAATGAACGCGGGATCATGCTCACCAACACCCCCGACGTACTCACCGAAAGCACCGCCGACCTCGCCTTCGCCCTGATCATGAGCAGCGCCCGCCGCGTCGCCGAACTCGACGCCTGGACCAAGGCCGGCCAATGGCAGGCCAGCGTCGGCGCACCGTTGTTCGGCTGTGACGTCCACGGCAAAACCCTGGGCATCGTCGGCATGGGCAATATCGGCGCCGCCGTCGCCCGCCGTGGCCATTTCGGCTTCAACATGCCGATTATCTACAGCGGCAACAGCCGCAAGACCGAACTGGAACAGCAACTCGGCGCGCAGTTCCGCAGCCTTGACCAACTGCTGGCCGAAGCCGACTTCGTCTGCCTGGTGGTGCCGCTCAGCGACAAAACCCGCCACCTGATCAGCCATCGCGAATTGGCGTTGATGAAGCCGGGGGCGATTCTGGTCAACATCTCCCGTGGCCCGGTGGTCGACGAGCCGGCGCTGATCGAAGCCCTGCAAAACAATCGCATCCGTGGCGCCGGACTGGACGTCTACGAGAAAGAACCGCTGGCCGAGTCGCCGCTGTTCCAGTTGAAAAATGCTGTGACATTGCCGCACATCGGCTCCGCCACGAATGAAACGCGCGAAGCCATGGCCGATCGTGCACTGGCCAATCTGCGCAGCGCGCTGCTCGGCGAACGCCCGCAGGACCTGGTCAATCCGCAAGTCTGGCGCGGATAAAAAATGACGGGCAAGTGCAGAACCGCACTTGCCCGTTAGTTGCCGCCCTACACAACTTGAAATTGAACAACAAAGCCAATTTAACAACAGCATTATAAGCTCTGCCTGGCAATCGAATGATCGACCACTGCTATGGAGAGCTAATCCCGTGAACAACCTGACAACCGATAAAGTTATTCGCTACAGCAAAGTTATATTGATGGCTTACATCAGCTTCTTTGGTGTATTGGTGATGATTCACAACTTTACCGACTATGACTCGAACTACACGTACGTGGCTCATATCCTGAGCATGGACACTACTATCGCCAATGACTCCATAAAATACCGAGCCATCGATTCACCGATGATTCATCACCGGATCTACTGGTTCATCATCACGATGGAAGTGACGTATACGACGTTATGCCTGATAGGCACCTATCAACTCTATCGGCACATCAATGCGCCTGCAGAGGTATTCCATGAGGCAAAAAAGTTCTCGATCATGGGCATACTGGCGGCAATTTTCATTTATTACGTGTGCCTGCAAACCGTGGGGGTGGAATGGTTTGACATGGACACCTCACAATCATGGAATGCCAAGGACTGGGCCCGGCATATCATTGACTTCATATTCCCGGTGATGATTTACATCACCTTGAAAGTCGAGCGCTGATGTTCAGTGATCGTTTGTTTCATACCAACTTCCCCTGCACCGGCGCCACCAGCGTTTTCGGCTTACGAAACACCAAGACATTACCCAGCATCACCAACACCAGCCCGAACAACGCCGGTGCCGTCCACTGATAACCTTCAACAAACGCTGACACGTTCAGTGCCACCACCGGGAACAGCACGGTGCAATACGCCGCACGCTCCGGCCCCATACGTCCGACCAACGTCAGGTACGCGGTGAAGCCGATCACCGAACCGGGGATCACCAGATACAGTAACGCCCCGACGTAACGTGGCGACCACTCCATGTCGAACGCAATGCCATTGACCAGACACCACACCGACAACATCGCCGCCCCGTAGGCCATGCCCCAGGCATTGGTGGTCAAGGGTTTCAAGCCTGCCTTCTGCTGCAGACTCGACAACATATTGCCCGCCGAAAAACACAAGGTGCCACACAGCGCCAGGCCAAGACCAAGCAACGTTTCGGGGCTGGCGTGATGGCCGGCCAGTTCCGGCCAGAACAGCATTCCCAGACCAAACAGGCCGAGCGCCCCGCCCATCAAAACATTGCGCGCGATGCGCTGACCGAAGAATACGCGTGCATTGAGCGCATTCCACAAAGTGGCCGTGGAAAACACCACCGCCACCAGCCCGCTGGGAATCCACTGGCTGGCGGTCAGAAAGCACATGAAGTTGACGCAGAACAGGCACAACCCCTGCGCCACACAGATCAAATGGCCACGCCGATTCATCGGTTGCAGCCGCCGACTGAGCAGCAACAGCACGAACAGCACCAGCGCGGCGAGACCGAAGCGATAAACGATCGACACCGGAATCGCCACCACGCCCAGTTGCCATTTCAGGGCAATCCAGGTGGTGCCCCAGATCAGCACGGTCAGCAGATACAGCGAAAGGTTCATGACGAAACTCCTGAGAACACCGGGCACTCTGTGGCAAGCGAGCTTGCTCGCGCTTGAGTGCGCAGCACTCACTGATGGGTCCGCTGCGCAGCCCGGCGGGAGCAAGCGCCCTCGCCACAGGGTTGTGTTGTATGGAGGTTCAGGGTGCGACAGCAACGATCGGGGCGCTTGCAGATTCTTGCGCTTTTGTCGCTCGACAGGCTGGCAGCGCGAAAGCTACGGAGTAGGATGCAAGGCGTTGGAGAGAACCGAATATGGCCGCTATCGATACCCTGCAAGTCTTCCAAGCCCTCAACCGCTCGCCGAATGCACGCCTGTTGCACAGCGCCGATCTCGGTGACGGCTTGTCTGCGGCCCTGTGGACCAACCACCACGATGCCCAGGAATACGAAACGCCGAGCCACCACACGCTTTCCTGCTACATCGCCGGGGGCACGGGCACCTTTCGCCGTGGCCAACCGGGGCGCAAGGGCGGACCGGACAAGTTGTGCATCCTGCCCGCCGATCACCAATCGGGCTGGGTGATCAACGGCGATCTGCGTCTCGCTCATCTGTATTTCAGCGCCGAACAATTTGCCTTGGGTTGCGTCACGCTGCTGGATCGCGAGCCGCGAGAGATGCAGTTGCGCGAGCAGACCTTTCTGGAAGATCCGCAGCAGGCCCGACGCTTTCGTCAGCTACTGACACTGAATTGGGACGAACCGGCCGAACGCCTGCTGACCAGCAGCATTGCGCATGAATTGATCAGCCATACCCTGCTCAGCCAGGTCGGCGCCCGGCAGGGTGTGCGCCTCAAGGGCGGACTGGCGCCCCATCAGCGGCGGCAACTGGTCGAGTTCATCGACAATCAGTTGGCCGAGCCGATCAGCCTCGGGCAACTGGCCGGATTGTGTGCGCTGTCGGAATACCACTTTGCGCGGATGTTTCGCGTGAGCTTCGGCCTGCCGCCGCATCAGTACGTGCTGGCGCGGCGCTTGAACCGGGCGCGGGAATTGTTGCGTGGCACGGCGTTGCCGCTGGGGGAGATTGCATTGGCGTGCGGGTTTGCCAGTGCCAGTCATTTCACCAACCGGTTTCGGCAGGTGTTGGGTGGGACGCCTGGGGAATATCGGCAGGCATTTTTGCGTTAGAGGCGGGATTTTTATTGCCTGTTCGGGCCTCTTCGCGAGCAAGCCCGCTCCCACAAGGTCTGCGGCCGTTCAAGACGTTTATGTCCGACCGGG
Organism: Pseudomonas sp. S150; assembly: GCF_004526365.1. Taxonomy (NCBI): domain Bacteria; kingdom Pseudomonadati; phylum Pseudomonadota; class Gammaproteobacteria; order Pseudomonadales; family Pseudomonadaceae; genus Pseudomonas; species Pseudomonas sp. S150. The sequence goes on along the minus strand of NZ_CP038207.1, from coordinate 1,615,611 downwards.
GAACCTGTGGGAGCGGGCTTGCTCGCGAAGAACGATGACGCGGTCCTGGATCAGAACTCCAAAGTGCTCGACAACGAAATCTGCCGCGAATCGCCCATCGACACAAAGAACCGGCTCGCCGCGGAGGTGTAGTAGGTGCGGTCGAACAGGTTCTTCACGTTGAGCTGGAACTTGACCTTCTGCCCTTCGAGTCTGGTGTCGTAAGTGGCAAACGCATCGGCCACGGTGTAGCTCGGCAGGTCGAAATCATTCACCGCATTGCCCGCGCGTTCGCCGACATACCGCGCCCCGGCACCGACCCGCAGTTGGTCGCCACCCATCACGCTGCCGAAGTCATACACCGCCGACAATGAACCGCTGTTCTTCGCCACGTTTTGCAAGCGATTGCCTTTGTAGTCCGGGTCTTCGGTGACCTCGGCATCGGTGTAGGCATAGGCGCCGATCAGGCTCCAGCGATCGGTCAACTGCCCGGTCAGGTCCAGTTCCAGACCCCGGGAACGCACTTCGCCAGCCGCGCTGTAAATGGTGGTCGGGCCTTCAGAATTGGAGACCAGCACGTTGCGCTTCTTGATGTCGAACAGCGCGATATTGCCGGTGATGCGCCCCGGCATATCCAGACGCGCACCCAGTTCCCACGACTTGGCCTCTTCCGGCGCAATGCTGCCGTCGAGCACGGTGCTGCTGCCGCTGAGCGGGGCGATGGTCGAGTTGGGTTTGAACGATTCGGTGTAGCTGCCGTAGAACGATAATTCGTCGGTGTAGCGATACACCAGACCGGCGCGCGGTACGAATTTCTGCCCGTTGCTGTCGGTGTTGGCCTTGAACGGCACGCCTTTGCCGGCGTACTGGTCGTACTCCTGGAAGCGTCCGCCGGCGACCAGAATCCACTGGTCGTTGAGGTGTATCGAGTCCTGCAGAAACACCGAATCGCTGCGCAGCAGATCGGTCTGCGCGCTGTCCGCCGGGCTGACCGTGGTGCCTTCGACTTCACGGCCATACACCGGATTGACATAGCTGAAGGTGCTCAGGCTTTTCTGGCGGATCAGGTCAGCGCGGTAGATCTTGCGGTACTCATCGTCAACGCCGAACACCAGATCATGTTGCATGCCCAGCAGGTTGACTTTGCCTTCGAGGCTGGCGGTGGTGAAACGGTCAGTGCTGATCGCGCCTTGCGTGCCGTCCATGCTGCGGGTCAGCGTGCCTTTTTTGGTGTCGATGGCGGTCACGCGGACCTGGCTGGCGTCGTAGGTTTCGCGGTTCCAGCTGTAGCCAAAATGGGCTTTCCAGTCGTCGTTGAGTTCGTGGTCGGCTTCGAAGTGGTACAGGTCGGAACGGCCTTCCATGTCGTTGAACGGCTCGTCCAGACGCTCGTTGCGCGAGATGTCCAGCGGATGGTTGGTGCGCGGATCGATTACCGTGCCCCGGTCGAACGGGGTGAGAAACTCGCGGTGTTCATAGCCGAACGACAGCTGGGTACGCTCGCCGAACCAGGCCAGCGACGGCGCGATCAGCGTCTCGCGGTGAGTGCCGTAGTTGCGCCAGTAATCTTCGTCTTCATGGTCCAGCACCAGCCGATAGGCCAGCCCTGATTCACCCAGCGCACCAGTGCTGTCGAAGGTGCCACCGCTGCCATTTTTGCCGTCGCCGTAGGTGGAACCGCGCAGGGTCAGGGCGTTGTATTGAGTCAGTTCCGGCTTCTTGCTGACCAGGTTGACCACGCCGCCCGGATCCTGAATGCCGTAGAGCAACGAGGCCGGGCCCTTGAGCACTTCGACCCGATCGACCGTCGCGTTCATGCCACGGCCCTGCACGATCGGCATGCCGTCGCGCATGATCGAGCCATTGCGGTTGTCGCCGAAACCGCGGGTCATCACCGAGTCTTGCGTGCTGCCCAAGGTGTTGCCCTGGGTGATGCCGCTGACGTTGGCCAACGCATCGTCGAGATTGCGCGGGGCCTGATCACGGATCACCTGGGCCGGAATCACGTTGACGGTCTGCGGAATTTCCTGCAGCGAAGCCGAGGAGCGCATCACCGAACTGGTCTGCGGCGGCTGATAGCTCATCGACTCGTCACGCATCGACGTGATGGTGGTCGCGCCAAGATTGAGTGCGCCTGCGGTGGGTTGCGGTTCCAGCGCCAGGGTGTGGCTGTCGGTACGGCGAAAGGTCATGCCGGAACCACTGAGCAGGCGTTGCAGCGCCTGTTCGGCGCTCATCTGGCCGCTGACGGCCGGGGCGTTGAGGCCGTACGGCGCTTCATCGGTGTAGACCACGCTTTGCCCGGTGACGCGGCTGAAGTCGCTCAGAGCCTGGGGCAGTGGTTTGGCGCTCAGGGAGAAACTGAACTGTTTCTGTGTCGGGCTGCTGACGGTTTCAGCGGCCAGCGCCACACTCAGCGGCAACAGCGCCAACGCCGAAAAACTCAATGCCGAAACACCCAACCACTGTTTGACCGAACCCGATTTTGCCCTGGACTTCATTGCTCAATGACCTGTGTAGAACCGCAACGGATGCGAATGACTCGCAGTTTCAGTCACTACACGGATGGGGCTGCGGTTTACCTCACCACAAATTTGAAAATATTTTTCGAGAGCAGTGTCGGTAGTTCTGACGCCTTCGCGAGCAAGCCCGCTCCCACATTCTGGAATGCATTCCCCTGTGGGAGCGGGCTTGCTCGCGAAGAGGCCAGTAGACCTAGCGCAAAATAATCAGATGCCCCAGCACCTGATGCTGCTCAAACCCCAGCACCCCTCGCAACGAACTCAGCACCGCCTGCGGATCCTTGCTCGGAAAACTGCCGCTGACCTTGCGCGCTGCCAGTTCATCATTGAGCACAACAATCCGTCCCGGGTAATAGCGCCGCAGATCCTCCACCACATCGGCCAGTGACGCCTTGTAGTAATTCAGCCAGCCCTGACGCCAAGCCAGTTGCGCCTCGCTGTCCACCGCGTGCAGTTTTTCCGCACTGCCCTGCCCGTAAGCCACTTGCTGGCCGGCGGTCAGAATCTGCTGTTGCGCGTTGCGATTCGCCGTCACGCCAACGCGCCCGGACAGCACCGTGACCTGCGCACCTGCGGGCTGCAGACGCACTTCGAATTGCGTGCCGAGCACCCGCGCCTCGCCCTTCTCCGCCGCGACCACAAACGGATCCCCCGTATGCGTGACACTGAAAAATCCGGCACCGCGGCGCAATTGCACATGCCGCTCGCCCTGACTGAAATCCACCGCGATGGCACTGTCGGCATCCAGCGTGACTTGCGATTGATCGGCCAGGGTCACGGTGCGGACTTCACCCGGCGCCGAGACGTAATCGGCACCGAGATCATCGATCCAGCGCTGCGGCTGCCAACCCGTGCCAAGGCTGATCATCAGCATCAGACACGCGGCCATCGCCAGCGCGCCCGACCAGCGCAGCAGCAGTAAACGACGCGGACGATCCATCGCATTGAGGTAGCCCTGCAACGCCAACGCCTCTTCATCGGCCAAGGTACGCGCCGGACTTTCGCTCAACTCCCAGAGCACTTGCGCCTGGGCGTAGGCCTCGGCGTGGGCCGGGTCGGCGCGCAGCCATTGGCTGAAGGTCAGTTGATCGCCGGTGCTCGGGCGGTCGTGCAGCAGGCTCAGCCAGGCGAGCGCGGCCTGCTCCTGAGCAGGCGTCGGGGTGACGCGGTCGGTGACTTTCACGGTGCTTTCCCTGGCAGACGTGGCGCGGGTTCGCGCAGGCTGGCCTTGCAGGCCTCGAGGGCGCGCATCATATGTTTTTCCACGGCGCTTTGGGACAGGCCCATGGCTTTGGCGATGTCTGCGTATTTGCGGCCGTGGATGCGATTGAGCAGGAAGATCTGCCGGGTGCGTTCGGGCAAGGCACGCAACGCCGCCTCGACATGGCGCAGATCATTGCCCGCTTCGAGCGCGGCTTGCGGTTCGCTGCCGTGACTGTCCGGCGCATCCGGTTGCCAGCCCTCATTGACCCGCACCCGCGTGCCTTCGCTGCGCAAGTGATCGATGGCGATGTTGCCGGCGCAGCGCAAAAGATAGGTGCTGAGTTCTTCGACCTGCACCAGCGGCCGTCGCCAGAAACGCAGAAACAGGTCCTGCACCAGATCCGCTGCCGTGGCCCGGCAGCCGACGCGCCGGTTGACCAGCGCTTCCATCTGCGAGCGCTGCGACAGGAACACCTGAAGAAAATGCGCACGCGCGCCGTGCGGTTCGTCGTCGCGGGATTCCGGGGGATGACCGATCAGCATGTCAGACCTGCGCCCAGGCAGCGACCGGACTGGCCAGCAGGCTCAACCCGGCCAGTGCGAGGGCCAGACGTGGGCGATACGGCAGCAACAGCACCAACGCCAAGGCGCTGAGCATGAGCACCGCGAACCAGTCGACCAGACCGAAACTCCAGCCGTGTTCAGCGACTGCCGCCCAAAGCGACAGCCCGAGCAACAGCCAACCGGCGAGTTTCAGACCCCGTGCGCGTCGCGCCGAGGGTTTGTTGCCGAGCAGTTCATCATGGTGCCGAGGCATCGACAGACACAGCGCGCTGAACGCGGCATAGCACAGCAACAACGCCAGCAACATCAGTTGACCTCCTGCTCAAGCGCGATCGGTCGCGGCTTTTCGCGGGATGTTTTTTTCACGCTGACGGCGCCGCCGGCACGCTGCATTTTCCATGCGGCCCAGCCGAGGAACAGACCTGCGCCCAGGCAAGTCAGATCGAAACCCGCCAGCGTCCAGTCACCTTGCGCCAGCGTTACCCCGAGATTCCACGGTGTGGTCAGATTGATCAGCGGCGCCGCGATAAACAGCACGGCAGCCAGCGCGAGCTGTTCGACCCAGGCCTTGCGCCCTTTGCGCAGCAACGCATGCACCACACTCAAAGCCCAGGCGATAAAAAACGCATTCACTTCCTGATCGGCGCGCCCGAGCAGATCTGTCGGCAACAGGCGATTGGCCAAAAAGAACACCGCCACCGCCAACACCAGCCCGGCCATGCTGGCGATGTTCAGCACTTCCACCAGACGCAATTCGAACGGCATCACGCCGCTCTTGGCGTGTTTGAGCTGGCGCTTGCCAAGCCAGATCACCAGCCCGGTGCCGATCATCGCGGTACTCGCCAGACCGCAGATGAAATACAGCCAGCGCAACGTCGCCCCGGCGAAGTGGCCCATGTGCAAACCGTAGAACGTGCCGCCGACTGCCATCGCCACTGGCTGCTCCGGGGTGCTGCCGAGGCGCTCGCCGGTGACGCCGTTGAACGTCACCGCGCGACCGAAATCGTGGACGACGCGGTCGCCACGGCGCGACAGCACCACCGAGGCATTCGCGTCCCCCGGATTGTTCACTGTCAGCCGCGCGGTGCTGCCTCCCGCCCACTGCTCGCTGGCCTTGGCCAGCAGTGGAGCCATCGGGCTCAGCGGCGCCGCCCGGTTGGCTGGCTCAGGGGTCTTCGATGCCGGAAAAACTTCGTCGTAAAAGGTGCGCACGTCGCCGTTATAGGACGCCAGAATGCTCGCCGGCATGACCATCGCCATGAAAATCACCAGGCTGCTGTAGGTGATCATCAAGTGAAACGGCAATACCAGCACGCCGACCGCGTTATGCCCGTCGAGCCATGAACGCTGGCCTTTGCCCGGGCGAAAGGTGAAGAAGTCCTTGAAGATTTTCTTGTGGGTGATGATGCCGGTGATCAGCCCGACGAACATCACCATTGCCGCCATCGTCGCCAGCCAGCGGCCCCATGGATAAGGCATTTGCAGCTGGAAATGGAAGCGATAGAAGAACTCGCCGCCCAGACTTTCGCGGGCCTGGACTTCACTGCCGGTCTGCGCGTCGAGTGTTCTGGATTCGAACTTGCCGCGCTGGCCCGGTGCGTTCGGCACCTGCTGCCAGCGCACCGTTAGGCCCGGGTCACGGGCGTCGGGCAAGTCGATCAGCCAGCGCGAGGCGCCGGCGGCGTGTTGCTGCAGGTAACTTTGCGCCAGGGTCAGGCTCGCTTCGGCATTGATGGGTCGTGCGGGAATTTCCGGCTGCATCCAGTGGCTGATCTCATCCTTGAAATAGGCCAGCGTTCCGGTGAGGAAAATCGCAAACAGCAGCCAGCCGAACACCAGCCCCGTCCACGTGTGCAGCCAGGCCATCGACTGACGAAAGCCCTCTTTCATGCGTAACCCAAGCCCCGCGCGGCACCCGACACCGTTGCCAGAATCACGCTGGGCACCAGCAAACCGACCCACGCCGACCACGCCGTGCGGCAAGCGAAGCACCACAGCACCGCGACCAGATAGACCAGAAAGGAAATGGTCATACCGGTCACCACCGCTTCGGCGCGGCTCAACGGCAGCCACATCGTCAACGCGACACTGGCCAGCGCCGCGACCAGATAGCCGCCGAACACCGCCGCCAGCACCCGCGAAGTGACAGCCAGACGATAGGACATGGGAAGTGAGGCGAGTTTGCCTTTCATGTTTCGACCCTGAAACGAAAAAACGTCCGGCCGACAAGCCGAACCAACAGGCGAGCAATATTAATGATAAATATTCTCATACGCAAAAGCATCTGATTGCCGGACACCCTCGCCCGCCCCTACAATGCGAACAGTTCTTGTTCTCTAACGCATCCAACGTGCGCCCGGAGTAATACCCTTGCCGTCCGCCCATCCCGTCGAATCGCTCTACCACGACCACCACAGCTGGCTCACCGGCTGGTTGCGGCGCAGACTCGGCTGCCCGGACAGCGCGGCGGATCTGGCTCAGGACACCTTCATCCGCGTGCTCACTGCACGTGAACAATCGGTAATTGTTGAGCCGCGCGCGTTTCTCACCACCCTCGCCAAACGTGTGCTGTTCAATCACTACCGCCGCCAGGACCTGGAACGCGCCTACCTCGACACCTTGGCGCAGATGCCGGAAATGGTTGCGCCATCGGAAGAAGACAAAGCGATCATCCTGCAAACCCTGATCGAGCTGGATCAGCTGCTCGATGGCTTGCCACGTCTGGTCAAGCGCGCCTTTTTGCTGGCGCAGGTCGATGGCCTGACTTATCCGCAAATCGCCGCCGAACTGGGCATCTCCGTAGCCACGGTCAAACGCCATCTGCACAAAGCCGCCCTGCGCTGCTATTTCGCCCTATGAACCGCGCTCCGGATTTCTCTGCGCAAGTGGCCGAACAGGCCGTGCACTGGCTGATGGAAATGCAGCAAGGCACGCTCTCCCCGCGTCAGCAACAAGCCTGGCAACAATGGCTGGACGCCCACAGCGAACATCGTCGGGCGTGGGAACACATGCAGCGGGTCAACCAGCGCTTGCGCGGCGTGGCTTCGCCATTGGCCCATGCCGCGTTGAACGGGCAGAAGTCTTCCAGTCGCCGTCAGGCGCTCAAGTTGCTGCTGCTTCTGGGTGCCGGTTCTGCCGTCACCTGGGGCATGCGCGAGCACAATCCGCTGCCGACGCTGCTCGCCGATTACCGCAGCCCGCTGGGGGAGCGCCGCAAAGTTACGCTGGGTGCGGGCAGCCAGTTGCAGCTCAACACCGCGAGCGCAGCGGACGTGGACAGCACGCAACGGCTGATCCGTTTGCTGGAAGGCGAGATCCTCCTAAGCACCGCCCAAGCGTTCGAAGTGCGCACGGCGCAAGGGCTGTTGAAAACCAGTGCTGCCCGACTCAACGTCCGGCAATTTGCCGATCGCACGCAGGTGGCGCTATTCGAAGGCCAGGTCGAATTGATCCGCCACGGGCACGCGCCGATGGGGCTGCCCGTCGCTCGTCAGCTGAGTTTCAGCGCCACTTCCGTCAGCGAAGCCAAGCCACTGGACGCCAACAGCGGCGCCTGGACCGACGGCATGCTGATCGCCGCACACATGCGCCTGGGCGATTTTCTTGAAGAGCTCGGCCGCTACCGTCGTGGCCAGTTGCATTGCGATGCGAAAGTGGCCGACCTGCTGATCTCCGGGACTTATCCACTGGACGACAGCGAGCGGATTCTTGATCTGCTGCAAATCAGTCTGCCGGTGAAAGTGCGGCGGTTTACCCGCTATTGGGTCAGCGTCGAGGCCCGGGTTTAAAACAAAACTGTGGCGAGGAAGCTTGCTCCCGCTGGCCTGCGCAACAGGCCCTCAATACAGTGGCCGCTTCGCGCCCCAACGGCAGCAAGCTCCCTCGCCACAAAATCAGTCATGCAAAAAATATTCGTAAACCGTGAGCCGTTTTTCAGATCTGGCGTGACAGAGAAGGAAAGCCCCCTTGATTCAACCTTCTCAGGATCACCCTTCATGCACCCCACCCGCCTCACGCCACTGGCCCGTCGCCTGCGCAACCTCATACTGGGCGCCAGCCTGAGCTTCAGCGCTCTGCCGGCCATGGCCGCCGAAACCAGGGTTTACCACATCGCCCCGGCATCGCTGGAAAACACCCTCAACCAGTTTGGTCGTGAAGCCGGCGTGCTGATTTCCTTCGGTTCGCAGATCACCAGCGGCGTGCAAAGCCGTGGCCTCGAAGGCAGCTACAGCACCGCAGAAGGTCTCGATGCATTGCTCGAAGGCACCGGCCTGCAAGCCCGCGCCGAAGGCAACAATGCCTTCAGCCTGCAACCGGTCGGCGACACGGCGCTGGAGCTGGACACCTCGAAAGTCGTCGGTGACTGGCTCGGTGAAGCGGCGCAGGTCAACGTGTTCGAACACCCCGGCGCCCGCGATGTGATCCGCCGCGAAGACTTCGAACGTCAAGGCGCGACTCAGGCGCGCGATGTGCTCAACCGCATCCCCGGGGTCAACGCTCCGGAAAACAACGGCACCGGCAGCCATGACATGGCGCTGAACTTCGGCATTCGCGGCCTCAATCCGCGCCTGGCCGCGCGCTCGACCGTACTGATGGACGGCATTCCCGTGCCATTCGCACCGTACGGCCAACCGCAGTTGTCGTTTGCGCCGATCAGCATGGGCAACATGGATGCCGTGGACGTGGTGCGTGGCGGCGGCGCCGTGCGATACGGCCCGCAGAACGTCGGTGGCGTGGTCAACTTCGTGACCCGCGCCATTCCCGACGCGCCGACGGTCAAGGGTGGTTTCCAGACTGAGACCAGTCCGTCGTCGAGCCATGACGGCTTCAAGACCAACGCCAACCTGCTGGCCGGCGGCACCAACGAAAATGGTCTGGGCGGCGCGCTGCTGTACTCCGGCACCCGTGGCGGTGACTGGCGTGAACACAGCGACAGCGAAATCGACGACCTGATCCTCAAGGGCAAATACCAGCTCGACGAGGCCAACAGCTTCAACGCCATGGCCCAGTATTACGAAGGCAAGGCCGACATGCCCGGCGGCCTCAGCGTTGCCGATTACGACGCCGATCCGTATCAGTCGACGCGCCTGAAAGACCAGTTCTGGGGTCGCCGCACAATGTTCAACTTCGGCTATCGCTATCAGGAAGATCGCCGCGAATTCACCGCCAACACCTTCTTCACCAAGACCCTGCGCAGCGGCTATCTGGATCAGGGCAGTTTCCTCTCGCTGTCACCGCGCGAATATTGGGTACGCGGTTTCGAAACGCGTTTCGCCCAAGGCTTCGACCTCGGCCCGACCAGCCATGAAGTCGGCGTCGGTTACCGCTTCATCAACGAGGCCGGCCACGAGTTGCGCTATCGCACGCCGATCAGCAGCAACCAATACCCGACTACCGACAGCCGCAACGACCGCGACACCCGCGGTGGAACCGAAGCCAATGCGTTGTTCGTCGACGATCGCATCGACATCGGCAAATGGACCATCACTCCGGGCGTGCGCTACGAGATGATCGAGTCGCAGCAGACCAACAACCTGACCGACGTCAAATACAAGGGCGACTACAACACCGCGCTGCCGGCGCTGAACGTGCTGTATCACCTGAGCGACAGCTGGAATCTGTACGCCAACACCGAAGGTTCGTTCGGCAGCGTGCAATACAGTCAGATGCCCAACCGTGTGAGCAGCGGCGAAGTCAAACCGGAGAAGGCCGGCACCTGGGAACTCGGAACCCGTTATGACAACGGCACCCTGCGCGCGGAAATCGGTGCGTTCCTGATCAACTTCGACAACCAGTACGAAAGCAACCAGACCAACGATTCGGTGATCGCCCGAGGCGAGACCCGCCATCAGGGCATCGAGACCAGCGTCAACTACGCGCTGGATGACTTGAGCCCGGCACTCGCCGGTTTCGATGTGTACGCCACTTATGCCTATGTTGACGCGACCATCCGTGAGGACGGGCCGAACAAGGGCAATCGCGTGCCGTTCTCGTCGAAACACAAAGGCACGATTGGCGTCGGTTATACCGAGGGCCCGTGGAAACTCAACGTCGACAGCAGCTTCCAGAGCGACCAGTTCGCCGACAATGCCAACACCTCCAGGGAAAGCGCCGACGGCAGCACCGGCAAGATTCCCGGTTACATGCTGTTCAGCAGCCGCGCCGGTTATGACTTCGGCCCGCAATTGTCGGATCTGAACGTGGCGGTGGGGGTGAAGAACATTTTCAACACCCAGTATTTCACCCGCTCGTTTGATGACAACAATAAAGGCAAGTACGTGGGTGAACCGCGCACGGTGTACGTGCAAACCACCCTCGCGTTCTGAGATTGAAAAAACCCTCACCCTAACCCTCTCCCAAGGGAGAGGAGACTGATTGCGGGATGCTTGCGAAGTACGCCGACCTGATTCTACTTTGCCGAATCCATAGTCGAGTCGGTCTTTCAGGTCGATGTTTCACGTCAGACACCTCGGTCGGCCCCCTCTCCCGGAGGGAGAGGGCTGGGGTGAGGGGCCGCTTTCTGATGCCCTGCGCAAAAAACGCCACAAACAAAAACGGGCCTGCTTGCGCAGGCCCGTTCTCATGGGGTGGCTTGAAAAATCAGCGTATCAACTGTTGATCGCTGCCTGTTCGTTCTCGAGAAATTCTTCCTCCAGCAGTGCATCATTCGCCTTGCTGAATGGCACGATGGCGGCGCGAGGTTTGCCTCGCAGTTTGCCAAACAGGTGCTCCAGCGCGTGTTCCAGTTTTTCGGCTGCACCGTCGATCGCCTGTTCCAGCGAATCGGCTTTGTGGGTGACGGAAATCGGTTGATGGCCTTTTGGCCGCGCTTCCAGTTGGCAGCGCAAGTCATGGGGACCTGGTTTGTCGCCGTTCTCGTCGCTCAGGTGGACTTCGACACGGGTCAGGTCTTCTTCATAACGTTCGAGCGTGCTCTCAATAGTTGTACGTACCCACTCCTCCAGTCGCTTACTGCTTTGAATATGGTTATCGCTGTTGACTTGGATTTGCATAGTTCATCCCTTATTTCAGCTAGCTCGCCAGAGGCCTTGAATTGGATTTCCTGACCTCCTGGTTACAACAATCGGCCCGACCGACGAACATTTCAACCCCTGAAAAAAGATAAATATTCATTCGCAAAAAAAGCCGGACAACCGGGCAAGTCACTGGTAAGGTCGGGAGTTGGGTCGCTTCGCAACCCTGCAAAATCTGCTCACAATTGCCCGTCGTTCAACGGGTGCAAGCTGCGGAAAATCCCCGCCTCCTCCACCAGCCAGTCATGCACCGCGCGCACGCCCGGATGGCTCAAGGCCCCCGGCGCATACAGCAGCACGTAGCGTTTGTGGTTGGGCACCGACAGGCCGAACGGCACAATCAACGTCCCGCGCTCCAGTTCATCGTTGAGCAACGTGCGCCGGGCAATCGCCACGCCCATACCGGCGATCGCCGCTTCGATGGTCAGGTGATTGCGATTGAACGTGTGCCCACGCCGTACGTCGGCACCTTCAAAGCCAATCGCGTTCAGATAAAACTCCCATTCCGCATATTCATAACTGCCGCGCCAGGCGGTGATGTCGTGCAACAACGGGAAATGCACCAGGTCCACCGGCCCATGCAGCGGCGGACGTCCACGCAACAGGCTCGGCGCGCACACCGGGAAAATCTGTTCGTCAAGCAAGGCTGTGGATAACAGCCCCGGATAGCTGCCGTCATTCAGGTCAATCGCCAGATCAAAATCGCCCTCATGCAACGGCACGCTGCTGTCCTCTGCCACCAGCCGTAACTGGATGTCCGGATAACGCTGTTGCAAACGCGGCAAACGCGGGGTCAGCCATTTGCTGAGGAACGATGGAATCGAACGCACCCGCAGAATCCCGCTGATCATCCCGGCATCCAGACCGACGCAATTCAGCATCGATGCTGCCATAGGCCTCGTTGACCGTGATGGCCAGTCGCTGGCCTTCCGCACTCAACTCCACACCCCGCGCTCGTCGGTGGAACAGGCGAAAACCCAGTCGCTCTTCCAGTTGGCGAATCTGCTGGCTGACCGCTCCCCGGAGTGATGTGCAGCTCTTCCGCACAACGGGTGAACGACAGGTGCCGCGCGGCACAGGAAAACACCTGCAGCCAGACGTAGGTCTGGGCATGCAATTGACGACTCATTGTTTAGTCCTGCTAAAGGCTTACTTAGGAAATTTCGTTAGTCACGTAGGACCGAGGTAGGCAGTATCGCCGACATTGCGCTTGTCCTACAAAAAATGGCGGCGATTTCTACTCCATTGCTTGTAAGGGTTTAGCATGGCTATCAGTGTTTTCGATCTATTCAAAGTCGGCATCGGTCCGTCCAGTTCCCACACCGTCGGCCCGATGCGCGCCGCCGCGACCTTCGCCCAGGCGCTGATCGAGCAACGCTTGCTCAACGATGTGCGTCGCGTGGAAATCCGTTTGTACGGTTCGCTGTCGGCCACCGGCGTCGGCCACGCCACCGACCGCGCGACGGTCATGGGCCTGATGGGCGAATGGCCGGACAGCATCGATCCGGCGACCATCGATCCACGCATCCAGCAACTGCGCGAAAGCGGCCTGTTGCTGCTTGCCGGCCAGAGAGAAATTTCCTTCAACTGGCAGCGCGATCTCCTGCTGCTGGACGAAAGCCTGCCCTACCACCCCAACGCCATGTCGCTGACAGCCTTCGGCGAAAGCGCCGAGCTGTTCACGCAGACGTACTACTCGATTGGCGGCGGTTTCATCATCGAAGCGGCGGAAGCCGAGTCCGGTGTGGCGCCGGCCGGCGACGTGGTGTTGCCGTTCGATTTTTCCAGCGCTGCCGAACTGCTGAACCTGTGCAGGCAGCACAACTTGCGCGTGTCGGAACTGATGATGGCCAACGAACGGGCCTGGCGCAGCGACGCTGAGATCCGTAACGGCTTGCTGCACATCTGGTCGGTGATGCGCGAGTGCGTCGAACAGGGCTTGCGCCACGAAGGCATCCTGCCCGGTGGGCTGAAAGTGCCGCGCCGCGCGGCGAAATTGCACCGCAGCCTGCTGGAAATCGGCAAGCCGAACGTGATCAGTTCAACGCTGTCGGCGATGGAGTGGGTCAACCTGTTCGCCCTCGCCGTCAACGAAGAGAACGCTGCCGGAGGGCGCATGGTCACCGCGCCGACCAACGGCGCGGCCGGGATCATTCCGGCGGTGCTGCACTACTACATGAAATTCAATCCGGACGCGTCTGACGATGACGTCGTCGCGTTCTTCATGGGCGCCGCCGCCGTCGGCATTCTGTGTAAGAAAAATGCCTCGATCTCCGGCGCCGAAGTCGGCTGCCAGGGCGAAGTCGGTTCGGCCTGCGCCATGGCCGCGGCGGGCCTCGCTGAAGTGCTCGGCGCAACCCCGGAGCAACTGGAAAACGCCGCTGAAATCGGCCTGGAACACAACCTCGGCCTGACCTGCGACCCGGTCGGCGGCCTGGTGCAGGTGCCGTGTATCGAACGCAACGCCATCGCCGCGGTGAAGGCGATCAACGCCACGCAAATGGCCCTGCGCGGCGATGGCAAACACTTCATTTCCCTCGACCGGGTAATCCGCACCATGCGCGATACCGGCGCCGACATGCACGACAAATACAAAGAGACTTCACGGGGCGGCCTGGCTGTGAACTGGGTGGAATGCTGACGCGCATTGCCTGACCGTCCCGGCGGTCCGCAACTTGCGGCCCGCCAACCGTGAGCCCGAGCAAAAATAATAACGAGGCAAAAACGATGACCGATGTACGTACACCTGCTGCCGAAAATCCCGCTGTAGATCGCACACGTAACACCGAAATAGCCCACAAGGGCTGGAGCAAATCCGACACCACCTGGATGCTCGGTCTGTATGGCACCGCCATCGGTGCCGGCACTTTGTTTCTGCCGATCAACGCCGGCGTCGGCGGTTTCTGGCCGTTGCTGATTCTGGCGTTGCTGGCGTTCCCGATGACCTTTTTCGCCCACCGGGGCCTGACCCGCTTCGTCTTGTCCGGGCGTTCGGGCGACATCACCGAAGTCGTTGAAGAACACTTCGGCATCGGTGCCGGCAAGCTGATCACCCTGCTGTACTTCTTCGCGATCTTCCCGATCCTGCTGGTGTACAGCGTTGCACTGACCAACACCCTGAGCAGTTTTCTCGAACACCAATTGCACATCGCCCCGCCACCCCGGGCGATTCTGTCGCTGGCGCTGATCCTCGGCCTGATGGCCATCGTGCGTTGCGGGCAGAACGTGATCGTCAAAGCCATGAGCGTGCTGGTCTATCCGTTCGTCGCCGCGCTGCTGTTGCTCGGCCTGAGCCTTATCCCCAACTGGAACGGCGCGTTCTTCGCCAGCGCCAAGGAAGCGATGCCGCTGTCGACGTTCCTCAAGACCCTGTGGCTGGCGATCCCGGTGATGGTGTTCTCGTTCAACCACTCGCCGATCATCTCCGCCTTCGCGGTTGACCAGAAGCAGCGCTACGGCGCCGAGGCCGAACGCAAGAGCAGCGGCATCCTCGCCATGGCCCACGGGATGATGGTGGTGACGGTGATGTTCTTCTGCTTCAGCTGCGTGCTGGCGCTGTCGCCGGCGGATCTGGCGGCCGCGAAAGCGCAGAACATTTCGATCCTGTCGTACCTCGCCAACCACTTCCAGACCCCGGTCATCGCTTACGCCGCGCCGCTGATCGCGCTGGTGGCGATCACCAAATCCTTCCTCGGCCACTACATCGGCGCCAGCGAAGGCTTTCAGGGCATGATCGTCAAGAGCCTGCGCGGTCGTGGCAAGGTGATGTCGGCGAGCTGGCTGAACCGTGCGACCGCGCTGTTCATGATCCTCAGCTGCTGGGCCGTGGCGACGTTCAACCCGAGCATCCTCGGCATGATCGAAACCCTCGGCGGGCCAGTGATTGCCTGCCTGCTGTTCCTGATGCCGATGTACGCCATCCGCCGTGTGCCAGCCTTGCGCCAGTACTCGGGACAGGCGTCCAACGTGTTCGTGGTGCTGATCGGCCTGATTGCACTGTCGGCGATCATCTACTCGGTTCTGCCCTGAAACGGGCCACAAATGACAAAGGCGAGCCATGGGCTCGCCTTTTTTATGCCGTATCCATTGTCCAACAATTTTCCCGGCACAGCCCTTGCTATGACCTGTGCAGGAGCTGTCGAGTGCAACGAGGCTGCGATCTTTTGATCTGCATGACGCACATCAAGACGCTGCAGAGCAAAAGATCGCAGCCTGCGGCAGCTCCCACTTAAAGCAACAACACAGGCCACGGAATCGCCGATGATCAGGTATTGCGAACCAACCCGATCACGGCCGGTCAACAACTGCACGTTCAATCAGGCGGTGACGCATCATGGACAACCCTTTTCAGATCATTACCGATGCCTTCGCGCCGGACTATCAGATCAACCTGAGCATTCAGGGGCTGGACGGCAGCATCATGCTGACCCTGTCCAACAGCGGCCGAATCGTCGCCAAACGGATGATCAGCGCCGAACAGCGCAACGATCCGGTACGGCTCAAGCGGCTGGTGCAAAGCATTCAGTTCGGCATCGCCATCGAACAGGGCCACAGCGCCATGGCGATCCTTGAAGCGATGACCAGCGGCGACGGGCTTCCTCCGCCACCGCAGCAGAGCAACGGCCAGCCTCGGCCGTCGATGGGGCTTTAAAGCTCGCCCTTCTCGATCTCGGGATGTTCACCGGAGCCGGCGCCGAGCTTGCGTTGCGGTTTTTCGATCTTCACCGACGGAAATTGCGACGAGGCGTAACGCACCACCAGGATCGAGAACGCCAGCAGCAGAATGCCGCCGCACAGATAGATGATGCCCATGTCCGGCGGGTTGTGGTGCGAGACGTTGGAGATCAGCAGGCGGGTCAGCGCAGTGATCGCCACGTAGATCAGGAAGCGCACCGGCATGTGGTTGGTCTTGAAGTAAATCCCGACCATCGCCCCCAGTTCCAGATAGATGAACAGCAACAGAATGTCATCGATCTTGATGTGACCTTCTTCGAGCATGCCGAGAAATTCCATCACCGCCGCCCATGCGGTCACCGCACCAATGGCGAACAGCGCCAGGTAGTGGAAGGTCTCGACGAACAGGTTGCCCAGGGACTCGGCCAGTTGATGCACGTTTTGCCGCAGTTTCTCGGCCCAGTTGATTTTCACGATGATGTTCCTTAGCCCGATGCGAGCGGATGATGCCGGTTGGACGTGACGGTTTTCTGTATGCGCTATGCGCCATGCAGAAACGAGGCCACGCATCATGGCGAGCCGGCATGAAACCTGCGCCGTGGCGTTTGGTCGCACCGTTGAACAGGCACCGTCGTCAGGAATGTTTGTGACGCTATAACTGAAGTTTCTTGATGAATTCGTTACGCTTGAAAAGGCATTAGCTTATAAATGAAATATTATTAATCGGGAAAATCTGTGAACTCACGCACAAACACTCCGGTTATTCACCAGTTAGTTATCCAATAAATGACCAGGGTAATTATTTCCACAGCAGGCCCATCAGCGAAGCTTTAACTGCAGCGGCAATCTTGTTTTGGCAACCGAGTTTCTTCAGGCAATGGTTAATATGGAAGTTTACTGTCCTTTTGCTGATGCCGAGGATCACCGAAACATCGTCCGATGACTTTCCGTCAGCGGTCCATTGCAGGATTTCCTTTTCTCTCTGCGACAGTTCTATCGGCACCGGGAGCACCGAATCGGCGCCGCGCATCTGCAGGCGCGTCAGCCCCAGGTGAGTAATCTGGGCCAGCCAGGACAGCTGCGCCTGTTTGGTTTCGAGTTCCTGCGCGGTGATCGTCCCGCTGCCCCGGGCAAAGGTCACCAGCCCTTGGGTTTCGCTGTTGAGCAGCGTCTGCCCCCAGCCCTCCGAGAGCCCGTGAGCCTGCGCATCCTGCCAGAATTCGGGCAT
The DNA here is from genome assembly GCF_004526365.1 of Pseudomonas sp. S150. Lineage (NCBI taxonomy): Bacteria > Pseudomonadati > Pseudomonadota > Gammaproteobacteria > Pseudomonadales > Pseudomonadaceae > Pseudomonas > Pseudomonas sp. S150. The sequence continues at coordinate 1,598,407 of NZ_CP038207.1, read as the reverse complement.
CTGAGCCTTGAGTTCAGCGTCCCACAGCACCGGTTTCACGCTGCGCATTGCGCGCTGGACGTAAGGATCGATGTCCAGGTAACGATTGGCGGAATAGGCAGCTTGCCAGGCGGGCGAATAATTATTGGCGAGAAAAAGACAAGGCTTGGTGATGGGGAAAAGCCGGCGTGACCCGTAAGCCACATAATCAAACTCCAACTGCCTGGCGACGGTCTTGATACTGTCGAACAACAACTCGACATCCGTTGCAGACATGGCGTTTTCCAACAGTTCAGCCTGCCAATATGACATAGAGATTCCTTTCCCACAGTTAATGCTGTCGGCCTCTTGCCAACATGCCTAGCATATTTCCAAATGTTTCCGCTAGCTGTCAAGGGTGACAGGTAGTATGCGAGCGCAGTGTGCACTTTAATCGCCACCCAACCAATCACTAAACGGAATCTGTGATGGATTACTTGTCAGGACGTTATGACGAGTTGACGACACTAAAGCGTCAACGCTTGGCTCAATATCGCTATCAGGTGTTCGTCGAACGCCTCGGCTGGCAATTATCCACGCCGGACGATTTCGAGTTCGACCAATTTGATCACAGCGGCACTCACTACATCGTCGCCGAAGAACACGACGGCAACATCAAGGGATGCGCCCGCCTGCTGCCCACCACCCAGCCGTATCTGCTGAGTGAAGTATTCACTTCGTTGCTCGGCGACAAGCCGGCCCCGTGCGGCGATGACATCTGGGAGCTGTCGCGCTTCACCTCACTGGACCTCGATGCCGAGGGCGGCAAAAACGAACAGATGATGTCCGACGAAAACACCGTCGGCCTGTTCATGGCCACGCTGGAGTACGCCCGAACCTGCGGCGTTTCACATCTGGTGTCAGTGTCCCCGGTTGCCATCGGACGCCTGCTCAGACGTGGCGGCATCGACTACAAATGGCTGGCGCCGCTGCAGGTTCTGGACAACCGAACCCTGGGCGCCTGCTACATCACGGTGCAGTAACCCTGCCCGACACTCGATAACAAGAAAACAAGAAAACACATCAACTGAAGCTGCTGACACGCGTCGAGCAGCACCTTTCGGTGTGGGTCGATTTCACGCCATGGATAGCAACTGCCTTACAACCAACGTTCAACACAGAGGGATGATCATGATCGACATGCACAGGAAAGTTGCCAAAGACATCGTCCACAAGGGCCACGATGACGACGTGCTGATTTACGACGCTCACCACTTGCTGCCGGCCTGGCTGCCGGCCGCCGTCGTGCAACGGGCGAACCTTGATCCAATGGATCTGGAGATCGTCAATCAGGCCTATCGGCTGGACAGCGAACGTCTGGTGCTGCGCTCGCTGCCAACCATCATTGACCTGGAAGAGCTCGAACAGGCAGGCCTGTCGGACTGTCTGCCGGAACTGCTGACGAATTACGAAAAGGCCACCGACCACCTGATCCTCAGCGGCATCTGGGTGCTGGAAAGCACCGAAGCCAAACTGGCTCGACTGCCCGGTTGCGGCAACGGCCTGAGCCTCGATCAGCGCCGGCAGGTACATGATGTCCTGAAAAACCTGGACGGCTGCCCGCAGCAGGGTCTGCTCTATTTCACCCTGTTCAACGACACCGCCAATTACTTTTTCTACCGCAAGCACCACGAGCACGTGCCCGGCCTGATGCTGATCGAAGCGGCACGCCAGGCGATGTACGCGCAGTTCTACGAGCACAGCGGTTATGCCCGCGGTGAGGTGTCGATTTCCATCGTTGATCTGCTGTCGAGTTTTCCCCGTTACACCGAGTCTTCGTTTCAGGTGGATGTGCTGGTTGGCGACTACGAAGGCATGGCCCAGCCACGGGCACGCAAGGTCGACAAGCGTGCGCGATTCTTCCAGCGGGGCGAGCTGGTGGCCGACATTCGCCTGCACGGTGAAGTGATCAAGATGCCGGTGTTCAAGCGCATGCGCAATATCAACATCGACCCCGCCTGCTGGTTCCGTCCGCTCAAGGGCATACGCCATGAAGTGCTGGTGCGCCTGGATTCAGGTCGTCACCTCTCCGCCCGCCTTGAGCTGCTGTCGATGGCCGGCCTGCAAGTGCAATGCGACAGCCCGCTCGAGGCTTCCGAGCGCGGACACGTCTACCTGTACCTGGAAAACGAAGGGATGATCAGCCTGCCGTTGCAATCGCTGCACGCCAGCGACGCGACAAAGGCCGGCACGCTCAAACTGCACCTGGCAGAGCTGGATTCGCCGTTGCGCTTCAAGTGGCGCGAAGTGCTCAAACAGTTCGCTTACTTCTCCCACGAAGAAACCGCCCCGGTTCCGGCGCCCGTCCTCGGCCAACCGTTGTGGATGACCTTCGACCAAGCTTCGGCGATGCCCGAACAAAGGAAGGAAGCATGATGCCGCGCTATCCCCACGTGCTGGAGCCGCTGCGGCTGGCCGGCGGGCTGGAGTTGCGCAATCGGCTGTTCTTCGCGTCGATGGGCGTGGACCTGGCCGATCACAGCGGGTGCGTGACGCCCGCCATGATCGAGTTCTATCAGGGCATCATGGAGGGCGGTTGCTCCATGGCGTTTCTGTGCAACGCCACGGTCTCGCCGCAATCGCGTCTGCAGAGCACCGGGCTCGGCCTGTTCGAGGAGCATCAGGGCGAATCGCTCAAGGCGATGTTCGCGATGGCCGAGCAGGTCAACACGCCGGTGGGTGTGCAACTGCAGCATTACGGCGGTCAGGGCACCACCACCCACACCGGCGTTGCCGTGCTGACCCCGAGTGGTGTGCCCTGCCCGCGCGTGTCGAAACTCGATCCGGATTACCGCGTGCGGATCATGGACGAAAGCGACATCGCCCTGGTGATCGAGCAGTTCGCCCATTCCGCCTGGCTGGCCTGGACCAACGGCGCGCGACTGGTGCAGTTGCAGGCATCCAACGGCTACCTGCTGAGCAGTTTTCTCTCGCCGCACACCAACAAGCGCACTGACCGATATGGCGGCAGCGAAGAGAACCGTGCGCGCCTGTTGCTCGACGTGGTCAAGGCCATCCGCGAGCGCACCCAGGGCCAACTGATCGTCACTATTCGTCTGGGCATCGACGACCGTCTGGGCGCTGAAGGGCTGCAATATCCGGACCTCAAGGAAACCGTGCAGGCGCTCTGTCAGGCCGGCGTTGCCGCGCTGGAATGTTCGATGTGCATGGGCGCGACCTTCGGCCAGTTGATCGTGCATTCGGAGACCATGGACCACTACCTGCAAGCCGGAGTGCGGGCGATCAAGTCGGTGTCGACAGTGCCGGTGGGTTACGCCGGTTTCATCGACGGTCTGGACAAGGCCGAGCAGTTGCTCGCCGACGGCGTATGCGATTGGGTGGGGATGTCGCGGGCGCTGTTTGCCGACAACGACCTGATCAATAAAACCCTGCAGGGCCGCTCCGCCGACATCCACAAATGCCGATGGGACAGCCAGTGCTTCAGTGACAAAAGCAATCCGCGACTGGATCGGGTGTATTGCTGCGTAAACCCGAAATATTTACGCCCCGCGTTGGCATAAGGAGATGCGACATATGTACGATTTTCTAGGAAAAGTCTGCCTGGTCACCGGCGGCACCAGCGGCATTGGCGAAACCGTCAGCGAACGCCTGATCAAGGCCGGCGCCGATGTGATCGTGTTCGGCCGGGACGAGGAAAAAGGCGCGGCGCTGGCCGATCGGCTGGGTGAACACTGCCGCTTTATCGCCTGCGATGTCGGTGATCCGGCGCAGGTCGAGCAGGCGTTCGCGACCATTCGTTCGGCCTACGGCCGCCTCGATTGCGCGTTCAACAATGCCGGCGTGACCGCCAAATACGGAGCGCTCGCGCAATCGTGCCCGGAGGACTGGATGAAGGTGATGAACATCAACGTCAACGGCACCTACCACTGCATGCGCCATGAACTGCAACTGATGCTCATCCGCGGCACCGGGGCCATCGTCAATACCTCGTCCTGCGCCGGTGTGGTACCGATTGGCGGCCAGGTCGCCTATGTCGCCAGCAAGCAGGCGATCAACGGCATGACCCAGGTGGCGTCGATCGAAAATGCGCGGCTGGAAGACGGCGGCTGCATTCGCGTCAATGCGGTCGCCCCGGGGCCGATCCTCGGCGGCATGAACAGCGAGGCACGCCTGAAAGCCGCACCGGAAAACACCCAGCGCAAAATCAACGTGACGTCGATGAAACGCTTCGGCACGGCGGACGAAGTGGCCAACGCGGTGCTCTGGCTGCTCAGCGATCAATCCGCATACGTCACGGGTGTGATCATGCCTATCGATGGTGGTTACGCCAGCGGCAAGTTCTGAAATCAAAAAAACCAACGACCCGCCGTGTGCGGGTCGTTTTGTTTGAGGCGCGTGCATCAGGAAAAATGCCGAATCCGGTCTACATTGAAAAGCCACTACCCAAAGCGCAGGGATTCGCTTATCCTTTCGCTGTATATAAATACAGTAGTCGCTAAGACAACTAAATGTGAAGGCATGTGAGGTGGTGAATGGCCGTCGAAGTGGTATACCGCAGCAGCCGAGATCTGGAGCGCTTGTTCATGGATAAAGCCGAAGCTGACCGTCATGACAAAATGCTCGAACTGGCCGAGATGCTGTCCGAAGTGTTGCAAAAAGCCGTGCCGTCGCTGAACGAGCAGCAGGTTGAAGAAGTCGGAATCTACATGGCGAAGAACCGCGATGTGTTCGCCAAGGCCTTCAAGAGCCAGCCTGATGCGCTGTCGGAGCTGATCAATGCACCGGCAGAAGTAGTCGAAAAAGACGCAGCGGCTGAGCCGGAAGAAGCTCCAGTGAAGCCGGTTAAAGCGGCGAAAGCTGCCAAGTAACCACGTTTGAATCGAAAAGATCGCAGCCTGCGGCAGCTCCTACAGGGAATACGCATTCCATATGTAGGAGCTGGCGCAGGCTGCGATCTTTTGCTTTTCAGCGATACAGGACTTTCTCTGCCAACTCATCCGCTACCCGCGCCGGCGAACGCTTCTCGGCCTGCGCATGGGCAAACACTTCGGTCAGCCGCGAACTGATCTTCGACAGGTGCGCAGTAATTGTCCCCAGCTCTTCGCCGCGATGCTTGAGCGAGACATAAATCAACCCGCCCGCATTGATCACATAATCCGGTGCATACAGAATCCCGCGCCGCTCCAGTTGATCGGCCACGTCCAGATGCGTCAGTTGATTGTTCGCTGAACCGGCCACCGCCGAGCAGCGCAGTTGCGTCACCGTGTGACTGTTGAGCACCCCGCCCAGGCCGCACGGCGCAAGGATGTCGCAGGGTGTACTGAGCAAGGCGTCGTTGGCGATCGGATGCGCGTTAAGCTGTTCCATCGCCAGTTGCACCTTGCCGTGATCGATATCGCTGACCAGCAATTCGGCGCCTGCCGCGTGTAGCTGCTCGGCCAGTGCATAACCGACGTTGCCCAAGCCCTGAATCGCCACGCGCAAGCCTTCAAGATTGTCGCTGCCCAGCCGCGCCATGGCGGTGGCGCGAATCCCTGTGAACACGCCCATCGCCGCATGCGGCGCCGGGTCGCCGGCCGAGGTGGTGCTGGTGACATGCTGGGTCTGCTGGGCAATGCAATCCATGTCCGCCACCGAAGTGCCGCTGTCGATGGCGGTGATGTAGCGACCGTCGAGCTGCTCGATGCAGCGGCCAAACGCTTCGAACAACGCAGCGCGGTTTTCCACATGCGCCGGGCGCACAATCACCGCCACCCCGCCGCCCTGATCGAGCCCGGCCAGTGCCGCCTTGTAGCTCATGCCCTGTGCCAGGCGAATGGCGTCCTCGACTGCGGATTCGTCGTTGGGATAGGCAAGATAACGACAACCGCCCAAGGCAGGCCCGAGGCGACTGTTATGAATGGCAATGACCGCCTTCAACCCGGTGACAGGGTCAACGCTGAGGTGCAGCGATTCCAGGCGAGTGCTTTGCATGAGAGCGAACATCGGCAGGCTCCCGAATCACTTCTGGTAGACGCCAGTATAGGCTTGCGCCCAAAAATTGCTGAAGCGCACCGGAATAAGCGCCCGCTTCGACGGCGACTTTGCGGCATAACCTGGCCGGTACTGGACGAATGGCGCGGACGGGGCTAAAACGAGGCATTCCCCGGAGATTTCGATGAGTCCGCGCCAACGCTTTTTCGAGTGTCTGCACCGTTCACCGCCCGCGCTGTTCGAAGCGGCGCTGTGGATGGCTGCCGAGCACGAAAAAGGCCTCGATGTAGAAGCGCTGCAACAGGACTTCAAGGAGCTGCAACAGCGCGTCAGCTACGGCTTGCCGATGCTGCCAGTCAGCGAACTGGCGCAACCGTTGCTGCGGCGGTTGAATGATCTGGGCTTCTCTCAGGACGATTTTCTGCCGCTACGCCCACAAGTCGCGTTGTTGCACAAAGTGTTGCAGACCCGCCGCGGCCAGCCGCTGACCCTGTCCCTGATTGCTCTGGAACTGGCCCGTGGTCTGGAGATTCCGCTGGTCGGGGTGAACTTCCCCGGGCATTTCCTGCTGCGGGTACCCGGTGCTGATCACCTGCTGGATCCCTGCGGCGGTCGGCGGCTGTACCCCAATGACTGTCGCGAGTTGTTGCAACGTCAGTACGGCGCGCACCTCAAACTCAACGCTGACCATCTGGCCACCGCCAGCCCAGAGCAGATGCTCCAGCGCCTGTCACGCAACCTGCGGCAGTTGCATCTGGCCCATGAGGATTACATTGCCGCGCTGATCGATGCCGAACGCGTGCTGGAACTGGGCGGTGCCAGCGCCGCCGATTATCTGGCCCGCGCCAGCCTGTATCAACGGCTCGATTGCCCGAACGCGGAGCGCTTCGATCTGGAGCATGCGCTGCTGCTCAGTGATGATCCGATCCAGCGCCTGCGCCTGACTGAGCGGCTTGGGCACCTGCCGCCGAATTCAGTCGTCCACTAATCCCTGGGAGCGAGCTTGCTCGCAAAGCGTCGTGTCAGCGATGAATGCATCGAAGCCTGAATCGCCTTCGCGAGCAAGCCCGCTCCCACAGGGTTCAGCGTGAACCCATCCTTCTGCATCACAACGATCCCTTGTGGGAGCGTGGCTTGCCCGCGATGCAGACGCACCGGTTTTTCTGTCAGACCGCGTTATCGTTCTTCGCGAGCAAGCTCGCTCCCACATTGGATTGCGGGATATCTGAAGGCGAGCGCACCTGGATGATCAGCAGCGCCGCAATAACCGCCGGAATCGCGCAGAAGAAGAAAATCTGCGTCACCGGAATGTGCATCGCCAGCAGCATGCTGCCGAACAACGGCCCGAGGATCGAACCGAAGCGCCCTACCCCCAACGCCCAGCCAGTGCCCGTGGCGCGTACATGCGCCGGGTAGAAGTTGCTGGCGAAGGCGTTCAGCGTCAGTTGCCCACCGATGATGCAGAACCCGGCGGCAAACACGCAGGCCACCAGATAGCGCGGGTTGTCGTGGTTCAAGCCCAGCAGAATCGTGCACAGCGCCGCCCCGGCCAACACCGCGCAGAGCAGCCGGACCTTGCGTTTCAGGCGGTCGGCGAACCAGGCCATGCACACCGCGCCCAAAGTGCCGGCGAACAGGAACATCGAGGTCACCAGGTTGGCTTCATTGAGTTTCAGACCGCTTTCCAGCAACAGCGTCGGCAGCCAGCTGATCATGAAATACAACAGAATCAGGCTGACAAAAAACGTCGCCCAGATCAGCAGAGTCGGTCGTGCATAACCGTTGCGGAACAGCTCGACCACGGTCAGCTTGCTGCCCTGCTCGCGCTCGTTCTGTTCAACGGTCGCGGCCGGCGGTTGCCAGTCCGGCAGCATTCGCGCGGTGACTTTGCGCAGGCGCACATAGGGCGGTGCATCGCGCAGCAGACGCGGCAGCGATTCCGGCAGCATCCACCACAGGAACGGGAACAGCAGCAACGGCGTGACACCACCGGCAAGGAACACCGCTTGCCAGCCAAAGCGGTCGATGAAGCCAGCGGCGACAAAACCACCCGCCGCACCGCCAAACGAAAACCCGCAAGCGGCCAGCGTCACCATCAAGGTGCGCAGACGAGGCGGTGAATATTCCGACATCAAGGCCATGGCACTGGGCATCGCACCGCCCATGCCGATACCGCAGATGAAGCGCGCGATCATCAAGGTGTTCAGAGAATCGGCGAACACCATCAACACCGTCAGGCTGGCGTAGATCAGCACGCAGGCGAGCAGGATTCGCCGCACGCCGAAGCGATCGGCCAGCGGCGTCACCGCGAGCGAGCCGAGCGTGAGGCCCAACAGGTTGGCGCTGAAAACCGGCCCGAACGCGGCTTTCTCCAGCCCCCAGTCCTGAGCCAGAGCCGGCACCACGTAACCGAGCACCTGGGCGTCATAGCCGTCGGTGACTAGCAGCAAGGCGAGCAGGATCAGCAATAACCACTGATACCGGGACACAGGACGGGCGTCGAGTGCCGCGCGAAAGCTGGCAATCTGGTTGTGCATCGCAAGGTACCTGTTTTGTTTTTATGATTTTTTTGGCGGGCGCCGAATCTCCCCTGTGGGAGCGGGCTTGCTCGCGAAAGCGGTGTATCAGTCAGCATCCCGGTACCTGACACTCCGCTTTCGCGAGCAAGCCCGCTCCCACATTGGGGCAAGGTGAAGCTTTAAGGGGTATCCGGCTGATTGGCCGGATGCGCCTTGATGAACGCCGAATGCTCAGCCGCCAACGCCGCCACCCGACAAATCCGCGGGTAAGCCTGCAGCGAAACACCGAAGCGCTCGGCCGCATACAACTGCGGAATCAGATAAACATCCGCCACACACGGCCACTCACCGAAACAGAAACCGCTGTCACCGATCAATTGCTCGACGGCCGCCAGCCCCTGACTGATCCAGTGCGCGATCCACTCCACCACCTGCGGCTCTTCGTGGCCCAACTGACGCAGGCGATTGAGCACGCTGACGTTATGCAGCGGATGCACATCGCAGCCGATCACCGCCGCCACACCGCGAACATGAGCACGGGCAGCGAGGTCTTCGGGCAGCAATGGCAGCTGTGGATAACGCTCTTCCAGGTACTCGATGATCGCCGGCGACTGAATCAGCAGCTCGCCGTCATCGGTGCGCAGGGCCGGCACCCGGCCCTGCGGATTGATCGCCAGATACGCCGGCTGGCGATGCTCACCTCCCGACGGCGCGATCAGATTGACCGGCAACGCTGTGTAGTCGAGCCCTTTCAGCGCCAACGCGATACGCACCCGATAAGACGAGGTCGAGCGGTAATAGGTGTAGAGATCCATGATCCGCTCCTGTCAGCGCGCCGCCAGCACTTTGCCGCGGCATTCGCCGAAGCCGATCGAGGCAAAACCGTCACGGGCGCAGCGCGCACGCAGAATGATTTCGTCGCCGTCTTCGAGGAATTTGCGCACTTCGCCGGAGGCCAGTTCGATCGGCTTTTTACCGCCCTCGGTGATTTCCAGCAGGCTGCCGAACTGACCGCTTTGCGGACCGGACAAGGTGCCCGAACCGAACAAGTCACCGGCCTGCAACTGGCAGCCGTTGACGCTGTGGTGCGCGACCATTTGTGCGACGGTCCAGTACATGTAGCGAGTGTTGCTCAGGGTCAGGCGATGGGCTGGCAGATTCTGTTCGCGCATGGCTTCGGTGAGCAGCAGCACTTCCAGTTCGATGTCGAAGGCGCCGCCATCTTGATCACGTTTGTCGAACAGGTATGGCAGCGGCTGCGGATCACCTTCCGGGCGCGCAGGTTGTGCCATACGGAATGGCTCCAGCGCTTCGGCCGTCACCACCCATGGCGAAACACTGGTGATAAAACTCTTGGAGAGGAACGGGCCCAGCGGCTGGTATTCCCATGCCTGGATATCGCGGGCCGACCAGTCGTTGAGCAGACAGAAACCGGCGATGTGTTCGGCGGCGTCACCGATGGCGATCGGCTCGCCCATGTCGTTGCCCTGACCGATCCAGATGCCCAGTTCCAGTTCGTAGTCCAGACGGGCGCAAGGGCCAAAAGTCGGCTCGCTGGCACCGGCTGGCAGGGTCTGGCCTTTCGGGCGGCGCACGTCGGTGCCGGAGGCGCGCACGGTGGAGGCGCGACCGTGATAACCGATCGGCACGTGCTTGTAGTTAGGCAGCAGCGGGTTGTCCGGGCGGAACAGTTTGCCGACGTTCTGCGCGTGCTCGATGCCCACGTAGAAGTCGGTGTAATCGCTGATGCGTGCCGGCAGGTGCATCTGACAATCAGCAGCCAGTGGCAGCAGTTTTGCGCCTTGGGCTTCGATGGCGCCGCGATGAGTGCTGCCCTCGCCGAACAATTCCAGCAAGCGGCTGCGCAAGGCTACGCGGGCTTCACGACCGAGGTCGAAGAAGGCGTTCAGCAGACCGCCGTGCATGGCTTCGACCGCGCTGCGTGCCGGGCCGTCGAACAGGCCGGCTTCAAGCGCCACCTGCAGATCGAAAATATGTTCACCGATCGCCACGCCCGCGCGCGGCGCCGAGCCGCCAGTGCTGAACACGCCCAGCGGCAGGTTCTGCAGCGGGAAATCCGCGTGGCCATTGGCCGAAGCAACCCAGCTGCGGGTGATGGAAGTCTGAGTCATGGGTTATCTCCGGGTCGGGTCGAACGTGGCGGGCAGCGTGGCCCAGCAGGCGTCGTATGTGGATTGCAGTTGCGGGCAGTCGAGGGCGAAGCGGCTTGGGCGCAGCACCTGACTGGTCTCGAACATGAAGGCCATGGTGTTATCGATCTTCGCCGGTTTGAGTTCCGCGTTGATCGCTTTGGTGCAGGTTTCGCCATCCGGGCCGTGGGCGCTCATGCAGCTGTGCAGCGAGGCACCGCCGGGCACGAACCCTTCAGCCTTGGCGTCGTATTCGCCCTGGATCAGGCCCATGAATTCGTTCATCAGGTTGCGATGGAACCACGGCGGACGGAAGGTGTTCTCGGCGACCATCCAGCGTGGCGGGAAGATCACGAAGTCGAGGTTGGCCAGACCGTGCACGCTGGTCGGCGAGGTCAGCACGGTGAAGATCGACGGATCCGGGTGATCGAAGCTCACGGTGCCGATGGTGTTGAAACGGCGCAGATCATATTTGTACGGCACGTTGTTGCCGTGCCAGGCCACCACGTTCAGCGGCGAATGATCGAGCTCGGTGCCCCACACCTGGCCGAGGAATTTCTGCACCAGCGTGGTCGGCTGCTGCAGGTTTTCGTAGGCGGCGACCGGGGCGAGGAAGTCCCGCGGATTGGCCAGACCGTTGCTGCCGATCGGCCCCAGATCCGGCAGGCGCAGCGGCGCGCCGTGGTTCTCGGCAACGTAACCGCGCGCCTGCGGATCAAGCAGCTCGACGCGGAATTTCAGGCCACGCGGCAGCACAGCAATTTCCAGCGGCGCGACTTCGAGCACGCCGAGTTCAGTGGCAATTCGCAGCCGCCCCAGTTGCGGCACCAGCAGCAGTTCGCCGTCGGCGTTGTAAAACACCCGCTCCATCGAACGGTTGGCGGTTTAGTTATAGATGCTGATGCCGGCTGGTTTTTCCGCCGCCGAATTGGCCACCATGCCGACCAGACCGTCGATGAAATCAGTCGGCTCGGCCGGGATATCCAGAGGATTCCAGCGCAGGCGATTGGGCGTCACTTCACCCAACGGGCCGCCGGCCAGTTGCCGCTCCAGTTTGACGAACGCCGGGTGATTGGCCGACGGCTGGATCCGGTACATCCAGGTACGCCGGGATTCACTGCGGGTCATGGTAAACGCAGTGCCGGAGAGCAATTCGGTATAGAGGCCGTACGGGGCTTTTTGCGGGGAGTTCTGGCCGATGGGCAAGGCGCCGGGCAACGCTTCACTGCTGAATTCGTTGCCGAAACCGGACTGGTACGCCAGCTCCGACGCGTTTGAATCGAGGTTCATGGAGCCTCCTGAACAGGGAGTCGGCAGTGGCCCATCGCTCTGGCTCAGAGCTTTGCGCACGCCGGGGTTGTTATTATCGTAATTCGATTACGCATAACGTAATTTGCTCGCTATCCAGCGTCAAGCTATAAAGACGCCCATTCGTTTTCGGATCCCGGCCGCACCATGGAAAAAACCAGCGACAGCAACGGCAAACAGAAAGTCCGCTCCGCCGAGGTCGGCACCGACATCCTCAAGGCGTTGGCCGAGTTGTCGCCCTCTACCTCACTGTCGCGTCTGGCCGAACATGTGCAGATGCCGGCAAGCAAGGTGCACCGCTATCTCCAGGCACTGATCGCCAGCGGTTTTGCCGAGCAGAATGCCGCCACCAACCACTACGGCCTCGGCCGTGAAGCGTTGCGTGTAGGCCTGGCAGCCCTGAACAGTATGGACGTGCTGAAAGTCGCCGCCCTGCCCCTGTCCGAGCTGCGCGACGAATTGAATGAAACCTGCTTTCTGGCGGTGTGGGGCAATCAGGGCGCGACCGTGGTGCACATCGAACCGGCGGTGCGCGCGGTGACGGTGGTGACGCAACTGGGTTCGGTGTTGCCGTTACTCAGCTCGTCCACCGGGCTGGTGTTCAGTGCCTTTCTGCCGCATCGGGAAACCGATGAGTTGCGCGCGCAGGAAATCGCCGTCGCCGGCCATCCACTGGCCGATCAAAATGCCTACAGCGGTTTGTGCGAGCAGATCCGTGAACGCGGTCTGCATCATGTGCACGGCTTGTTGATGCCAGGTGTGGACGCGTTGTCAGCCCCGGTGTTCAACGCAGTCGGGCAGATAGCGGCAGTGCTGACCATCGTCGGCCCGACTTCACTGTTCCACGCTGATGAAGACGGCCCGGCGGCGCAGCGGTTACTGGCGGCGTCGCGGGCCGTGAGCTGGCGAATGGGGTATGAGCAAGCCGGTTGAGTCAGGCGATCTCCAGGCGCCAGCCCGGGGATCAGCGCACGATGGTCTGGCTGATGCTGGTTGCCCGATCCTTCATCAATTCAGTGAAGAAATCGATCAACTGTTGATCTGCCGCTTTATGACCCGCCGCCTCGGCGACGAATTGCGCCGCCGACCGTGCATCATCGACCAGACCGAGAAACGATCGTTGAACGTTGGTCACCTGCTTGATCACCTCTGCGCTCGCACCGGCTGTGGCCGCCTGGCCGAGCGTAAATAGTCCGATCAACGCGTCCGCGCCGTATCCCAGTGCCGCCGAGTAGTCACCGCGCCGTTGCGCCTGTGCTCCGTCGTAGACACTTTTCATCATCTGCACCGCAACGGCCACGGAGCCAATAGGCGGCACGGCGAGACTGATGACATTCACCACTTTGATCAGGCCATCGTAAACCAGTCCCGCGATAACCTCCTTCAAACTGGTGGTTCGCTCATCGATATCGCTCAATGCGCGACGCACTCTCCGATCATGGAACGTGAAGAGGTTGTTCAACTTGGCGCGTTCTTGCGTCTTGACCGGAGGCAGAGGTTTCCCGCTCGCGGCAAGATCGTCAAAATAATCATTGATTACTTTTTGATCGACGATTGCAACCCGGTCAAAGTAGTAATCGCGCATCGGTCCGTATTGGAAACGAATGGATGGAATGAAATCGTTGATGGGTCGATAGGCAACGCCATCCGGCGCATCGGGCGTATATAACCAGTCGTGGAACTGGCCGAGAATGTTCATCCGCAGGATGTAGACACCCGCAACCGTACGATCCCTCGACTTGGTCAAGCCTGTTTTCCCGATATTGAATTCGTAAAGACCTTCATCACCTTCTGCGGACGAATCATTGATCGGGTAGTGATAGACATCCTCTTTCAAATTCCCGACAACCCGTTGTAGCGCTAAAAAAATGTCAGACCCAAACCTGCCATCGATGTAGTTGGAGAGCAGATCGTAATGCATCTGACAGCGAATTTTTTTTGCGTGAACGGCGCGCTTGAATGCATAGCCAGGATGCTTCCCGTCCAGATAGTCGGTATTGAGCATTTCCGTATACCTGTCGCCAGGACGGAATGTTTTCGATAACGAGGACAGATCGCGAATATCCAGCTGATCGACTGCCGGATGGCCACCCGTCAAAAAATACCTCGGGTCATACTTGCTCGGATATGCCGGATTGGCAGCTTCAAACGACAGCCCTTCGATGAGCAGATCCGTTACGCTTTTCTGAAAATCGTCAGTCTGGACAATAATCTGATCCGGACTGATCTCGACATTTCGTCCTCGCGAACGCAACAGGCTTTCAAGGTTCTGCTTTACCGCATCATGGGTAAAGCGTTCGAAAGAAGGGAACGCATTGTCCCTTGCCTCTACGGTGGAGAGCGCTTTCAGTTCGGTATTCAATCGAGCGTAACGTTTGCGCGGCTCAATCCCGAGGTAGCGGTAAGGCGCAGGCGCAATGGTCTTGTGTAACGCCAGTTCAGACTGATAAGCGACTTTGACGTCATTGAGCAACGGCGCGGTGCCATTGGGGAAAAGGTCCGGGTATTGGGTATCCAGCTTATATAGATAATGGGTGGAGTGACGGCTGGCACCGCGCAACGATCCGGCATCGTGCAAATAGTCCGGATGAATCAATGACGCCGCGTATTGACGATCAGCGGTCATGGCCGATTCAAACCATTTGTTCAGAGCGAATGCATCCGCAAACGTCATGAAAACAGACTTGCCTGCAGGTGTTATCAGATAAACAAGATAGTTCCGAGTCTCCGGTGCCTGAAAAACCATCACACCTTTCAAGGCGGGCCCCGGGATCTGCAGGCTCAGTTTCAATCCGCGGATAGACACCGACGAGTCACCTGCCAGCGCCCTTTCGATTACCTTCGCTTCGGTTTCACTGAAGACGCCCGAATGGCGCGCAACGAAAAGCGCGAACTCGATGTTGCTGTGCAAGTGGTCGCGATACGCCTGTGCAAACTCCGGCGATGGATCAGCCGGAAGACTGGATACAAACTGCGAGCGCACGTTGATGTTGTTCAACCATTGCTCAAGTGCAGCAGCGGACAGCTTGCTGCCGGGCGGCATCCCGGTGAGGCTGATTTCGGCTTTATACCCCTCGTCATGCAGACCGAAGATGATGAATTCCGTCAGGGTCCGGTTATCGACCTGCTCTAGGGTGCGGCCCCCCAGTTGCATCTTGTGGACGCTGCGCACCTTTATCGTCTCGGCTTCCAGTTGCTCACCCAACGCGCTCATCGCCCACTCGGAAAAACAACGCAAGACATAATCTTTAAACGAGAAACACCTGTCGAAAACCACCTGGTAGTCAGAGTGATATTTCTCCATCGAGTGCTCAAGCTCGACGTAACGCTGCTGAAGAGTGTTACCACCGTTCTTCAGCCAGAGTGGCCATTCGGTCCGCTTGAGTTCTGCCTGCACTTGATCGAATCGACGACCGATGTCAGCACGCATCACCGACAACATCTGATTGTCCTGCAATACCCGGCTGAACGCTCGAGTCTGGCCCTTGCGATCGCGCATCAGACTTGCAAGCGTCTCAAGTTGTCCCTTCAAGTAAGCGTCGACACAATGAGCGGACACACTTTGCGTGGCTTTAGGGAAAGCGATTTTGCTACCGGACGCCGATACACGCGCCAGCAGCGTTGCATGCACCTCGAGATTCCTGGCGAAGTATTCAAAGCCGTTGCCTGGCGTGTGAATGACATAACCGGTGGGCTCATTGAGCAGTTTCATTTGCGGATCCGCCCGCATCGCATTATCGAGGACAAACCCCGGAATAAGCGAAGTGCGAGAGTCGGATTCAGGACTCACCACAACGTTATAAGCGCCGGCGCCGTTTTCCAGGTTCAACAAATAGCAATAGCGCGTCGCCATGCCGTGATCCAGAAATCCCGCCATGGCTTTTAAAGAAAGCTCCGCTGTCAGCACAACGTTATAAGCCTGCTGCAAGGCCTGTTTATTTGTCAGCCCGGTCTTTTCAGTTGTTGCGACTTTTACGGGTGCCGCCCAATACTTGGCCATCTCCGAACGCAGGCTGCTTTCCAGATTTCGCAGCGTATAAGTAATAACCTCCTCAGCCTCGATAATACTGAAGCCTTTGACTCTCATCTGTTCGCCAACGGTATCGGGCAGGTGAAAGACACCGTCCCCGCCGCCAGCCAGATAGCTCGGCAGCACATTATTATCAAGACAATGAAGCAATACCTCAGAGAGTTTCCCCGAAGGACGACGTTCAATCTCATTGGACTGATCGGTGATATTGATATAAACATTATCAATATCGATATTCTTCTGCCGCTGCTGCAATTCTTGCTGCAATGCCTGCCGAGCAATCTGCCGAACTGTCGGGATCGCCTCAACAATAGCGAACAAATCATTCTGCGCGGCAGCGGCCTTTACCCACTCAGCCCTCCAGGTTACTTCTGCACCTTCAGAACCTCGCATCAAACTTTTGTATAACTTATCCATATTCAAGTCCTATCCTTCAAGTTCAGTGAACACAACCCCGCATCACTGCGATAGCGAAAGATAGTTTTATTTTTAACAAACAAGAAGCGCCAGTTCATTTCAACAAATATAGATTACAAGGTATTAACCGAAACAAAAAAACCACCTGTGAAAAATGACAAATTCACAGACAAATAATCCGCACAAAACTTTATACAAAGTCACTAACTCAACCATCCAGAATAGACAGCGAAGCGATATATTTCCGGGCGCGAACACTTTGCGCAGTCCGTGCAGGATCCTGTGGCGCGATCAAGACTGTTGCACGCCCCGTAACAGTGCATGTCCGGAATCGCTATTTTTCCTTCGGGTTCAAGTGCTTATTCTGAGCGGGCTTTCAGGCAGACGCCGCAAAGCACCAAGCCTTGGCTGCTGAGCAACTCGCGCCAGCGCTGACCGATTTCAGATGAGTCGATGCTTCGATTGATCGCCCCGGTGTTCACTGACGTTGATTTGTAGCTCCTTGATCCAACGTCTTACCTTGGCCGCTGCGTTTGCAGCGGCCTTTTTTATGGGCGAAGGCTTTACCGGCGGGATCGGTATTTGCGGGGCGTGGCAAACGTTACAGCGAATACTTCTGCAAATTCGCCATCATTTCCTTCAGCGCTTCAATGTTGTCCTTCGGATGCGCCGCGCCTTCGAAATCGCAGATCTGCTGCCAGTGCGCCGCGACATCTTCCGGGGAGAAGCCGCTGCGGGGATCGAAGCCAGCACCGAGGCTGCGTTCCCAGCGCACCTTGCCCATCCAGCCGCCACCGACTTCAAACAGGCCGGACGTTTCCTGGCACTGTTCACTGGCCAGGTACACCACCAGCGGGCTGACCAGTTCCGGTTTGAGCTGTTCGAACACATGCGGCGGGATCAGGCCTTCGGTCATGCGCGTGCCGCCGGTAGGCGCGATGGCATTGACCAGAATATTGTTCTTGCGACCTTCGATGGCCAGGGTACGGGTCAGGCCGTAGAGGCCGAGTTTGGCCATACCGTAGTTGGACTGGCCGAAGTTGCCGTAGATGCCCGAGGTCGAGGCGGTGAAGATCACCCGGCCGTAGTTTTGCTCGCGCAAGTGCGGCCAGGCGGCCCGGGTCACTTTGTAGGCGCCCTCGACGTGGACGCGATAGACAAGATCCCAGTCGGCGTCGTCCATCTTGTGAAAGGTCTTGTCGCGCAGAATCCCGGCGTTGTTCACCACCACGTCGACGCGGCCAAACGCATCGAGAGCGTTCTGTACCAGTTTGTCGCCGTCGGTGACCGAGTCGTGGTTGGCCTCGGCGATGCCGCCGGCTTCGCGAATTTCCGCCACCACACGGTCGGCGGCGGAAGCGTTGGCCCCTTCGCCCTGGGTCGAGCCGCCGAGGTCGTTGACCAGCACTTTGGCGCCGTGCCGGGCGAACAGCAACGCGTGCGCCCGACCCAAGCCACCACCGGCACCGGTGACGATCACGACTTTATCTTCGAAACGTACGGATTCATTCATCGCAGGAACTCCAGCAGGCCAGTATTGAGTCCGAGTGTCAGGCACAGGGCTTTGGGTCACAACGAATACGGCTGAGGCTGAATGGTGCGCGATAAGGGTGAGGGATGATGAGGGCGTCAAAAGATCAAAAGATCGCAGCCTGCGGCAGCTCCTACAGAAGATCGGTGTAGGAGCTGCCGCAGGCTGCGATCTTTTGATCTTTCAGGAGCACGCGACCTTGCGCGGCGGCAACTCCAGGCGCTCACGAAACGCCAGGTAATGCTTGAGCACCTGCACCGGCGCTTCGATCTGCGGATAGTGGCCGATACCTGACAGTAGCACCGTATCGGCGTCGGCAATCAGTTCGCGGTAACGTTCGACCATGTGCGCACCGGAAACCGGGTCAACTTCGCCATCAATCACCCGTAGCGGGATTTCATCACGCTGCATGGCCGCCACCCAGCGGTCGCGCTGCACACGGCGCTCGGGGATGTAGCCGATCAGTTTGTGCAGGATGCGCGGCCCGCGATGGGTCTCGATCAGACTCCAGAAATCATCCAGTTCACTTTCGCTGGGGCCGGTCTGCGGGCCGAAGATCTGGCGGAAACTTTTCACCAGTGCATCACGGCTGAACGCCCGTCCGATCATCCAGCCCAGCGGGCTGAGCAGCAGCTTTTGCATCAGCACAGGACGATGGGTTTCGGGGAACAGCCCGCCATTGAGAAAGACGCAACTGGCGACCTCGATCCGGTTTTCGTAATGCCGGGCGAGCAATTCCTGGGCAACGCTGTCGCCGTAATCGTGGGCCAGCACATGCACCGCTTGCTCGACCTGAAGATGCGCCAGCAGCGCCTGTTGCAAGTCGGCCTGTTCCAGCAGGCTGTAGCGGTGGTTCAACGGTTTGGCCGAGTCACCGAAACCGAGCATGTCACAGGCGATCACCCGGTAGCGCTGGGCCAGAGGCTGCCACAGGTAGTGCCAGTCCCAACTGGCCGTCGGGAAACCGTGGATCAGCAGCAGCGGCTCACCCTGCCCCGCCGTCCAGTAACGGATCGACTGGCCGCGGAAGACAAACGTCCGGCTGCGTTTGCGCCAGACACACAGAGGAATCTCGGCAAGAGGCATCAGAGTTTATATCCGGGGTCTTGTTTATCGAGTTTGCGCAGCAACGCCGGCCAGGCCAGCGCGCCGCCCATGCCTTGAGCACTTTTGGTGACGCCGGCGATCATCGCTTTGGCGCCCGCCAGGATCTGCGGTTCGATGGCAATCAGTTCAGCAGCGCCGGTTTGCGCCATGACCTGAATATCGCAGGCGCGCTGGAAGGTGAACATCATCAGAAAGGTGTCGGCGATGGTGCCGCCACAGGTCAGCAGACCGTGGTTGTGCAGCATCAGGAAATTGTTCTCGCCCAGGTCGGCTTGCAAGCGCGCCTTCTCTTCATGATTCAGCGCCACGCCTTCATAGGCGTGATAGGCCAGGCTCGACAGCACGAACAGCGATTGCTGGCTGATCGGCAACACACCCTGTTTTTGCGCTGAAACGGCTACACCGGACGCGGTGTGGGTATGCAGCACACAAACCACATCGTGCCTTACCTCGTGCACGGCGCTGTGGATGGTGTAACCGGCGGGATTGATTTCGTAGGGACTGTCCATGAGCTTGTGGCCGGCCTGATCGACTTTGACCAGGCTCGACGCGGTGATCTCATGGAACATCAACCCGAACGGGTTGATCAGGAAGTCTTCGGTGCCCGGGACCTTGGCCGAGATGTGGGTGAAGATCAGGTCATCCCAGCCATGTAGCGCAACCAGCCGATAACAGGCGGCGAGATCGACCCGGGTCTGCCATTCCGCGGCACTGACCTGGTCTTTGACATCAAGGGACAATTGGACGGGGGCTACGCTCACTGTATGCACCTCTGCGTTCTTATTGTTCTGCACGTACGAGCAGTCTAGTCAGGCGCAGAGGATCGCGTAGTTGCATTGCCAGCCAGCTTGATGACTGAGCGGGTCAGCCAGGCAAACTCCTTGGATCCATGTCAAAGCAACGACGCCAACAAAGGCGCGGCGAACAGATTGAGCAGCCCGGTCAGCACCATCACCAGCCCCGCCACCGAGCCTTCCTCACCCCCCACTTCATGCGCCCGACTGACGCCTGCGCCGTGCGCGCCAACCCCGAACAACGCGCCGCGCGCCAACGCACTGCGCAACGGCAGCCACTTGAGCAATACGCCGCCGAGCATCGCGCCGAACACGCCGGTAAACATCACGAACACGGCAGTCAGTTCCGGCACGCCACCGAGATCCTGCGCCAGCGGCATGGCGAATGGCGTGGTGATCGAACGCGGCACCAGCGACATCGTCACCGAGCTATCCAGCGCCAGCGCTCTGGCCAGGCCGAACGACGTAGCGATCGACGCCGCGCTGCCGGCAAGCATGCCCAGCAACAGCGCTGACCAGTGCCGCACCAGCAGACGCCGCTGCTGCCAGATCGGTACGGCGAAGGCCACCGTCACCGGCCCGAGCACCAGCATCAACCAATGGGTATTGCTGGCGTATTCGGCATAGGCGGTGTGCAACGGCACCGCGAGCGCAAGCAACAGCGCCGGCACCAGGATCAACGGCGACAGCAAATAACGCCCGGTGCGCCGGTAAATCCAGCGACTGAACAGGTACGCCAACAGCGTAAAGGCGAGCCAGAACATCGGCATCCATTCAAGCTTCATGGGACCGCCTCAGGCGCACGGCCAGCTCCACGGTGAAGGCTGTCACCAGCATCACCATCAGGGTGCTGGCGCCGATCACCAGCAAAATCCGCCAGCCGTCATCGCGCAACAGCGCGCCGTAGTCGAGCAGACTCATCAGCGCCGGAATAAAGAACAGCAGCATCTCGGCCATCAGCAATCCGGCCCCCAGTTGCAGCGCCGCCGGTTTGACCCAGCCAAACGCGAATGCCAGCAGCAACAGGGCCATGCCGATCACGCCGCCGGGAATCGGCCAGGCCAGCCACGCGGCGATCTGGCAGCCGAGCAGGTAGAGACCGAGCAACACGGCCAGTTCTGCGAATAGACGGGACAGGTATTTGAGGGATGCGGCGTTCATGATGGGCTCCTTACTGGCTTATTTTACGAAGCGGCCTGTCATCCCAGAAGCGAATTGTTAGACTCAGCCCTATTCCACAATAGAATCGGATGATGGAATTCAAACAGCTGCGCAGTTTTGTCGAAGTCATGCATCAGGGCGGCTTCACCCAAGCGGCGAAAACCCTGCACATCAGCCAATCGGCAGTGAGCAAGCAAGTCGCGCAACTGGAGCAGAGCCTCGGCACGCCGTTGCTCGAACGACTCGGCTCGCAATTGCGCCTGACCGCCGCGGGCAGCGTGGTGCTGCAGCGCGCCGAGGGCATGTTGCGCCTGCGCAATGAATTGCTCAGCGAACTGGATGATCTGAGCCAACTGGCGCGCGGCGAATTGCGCCTCGGTCTGCCGCTGTTGGGTAGTGATGCGCTGTTCGCCGGGTTGTTCGCCGAGTATCGCCGGCGCTATCCGAACATCAGCATTCAATTGCTTGAGGGTGGCAGCCGCAATGTCGAGCAAGCGGTGCTCAGCGGCGAACTGGAGTTAGGCGGGAGCCTGCTGCCGAAAGATCCGCAGTTCGATTTCCAGCCGTTCTGCGATGAGAAACTCGATGCGTTATTGCCGGTGGATCATCCGTTGGCGGGGCGCGGCGAGATTGGCCTTGAGGAATTGGCCGACACGCCGTTCCTGTTGTATCAGCGCAGCTTCGTGCTCAATGACCGTTTACTGCAGGCCTGCCAGCAACTGGGCTTTACCCCGAAAGAAGGCGGGCGCAGCGGGCAGGCGGATTTTCTCGTGGCACTGGTGGCCGCCGGGCAAGGCGTGGTGCTGCTGCCCAGCGTGGTGGCCCGGGCACTGGAGCGTCCGGGCGTGGTGCGCCTGACCTTGCGCGCGCCAGATTATTTGCGCTGGGACATCGCCTTCATCTGGCGCCAGGGCGCCTATCTGTCGAAAGCCGCGCAGGCCTGGCTGGCTCTGCTGCGTGAGCGCGCGATCAGCCCTTGAGCGTGTCGATCAATTGCGCCAGCCATGGCTCGGCGTCGGTTTCCGGGGTCACACTTTCGCTGGCGTCCAGACGCAGCATCTCCTGCACTTCGCGCACGCTCAGTTCGGCGAACAATTCACGCATCAGTTCGCCGCCGCCACAGAACGTGTCGCCGTAACTGGCATCACCCAAGCCGATCACCGCGCCCGGCAAACCGCGCCACGCGGCTGGCAACTGGTCGCGAATCGCCGAATACAACGGCTGCAGGTTATCCGGCAACTCGCCCATGCCAGTGGTAGACGTCACCGCGAGAAACGCTTCAGGTGCGAACGCCTGGATATCCGCCAGGCTGGCGCGCGGGTTGTAGAAGGTTTCAAAACCGGCGTCTTTCAGCAGGTTCTGCGCGTGACGGGCGACTTCTTCGGCCGTGCCGTAAACCGAGCCGGAGAGGATGGCGACTTTCATCAATCTGATCCTGAAGCTGAAAAAAAGAGCGGCGATAGTAGCAGTCCGACGCAAAAGCCGCGATCCAGCCCCGATTCGCCGTGATAGCCAGTAGACAGCGGCGTTGGAACTTCTAGAATGCCAGCCATTATCGACACTGAAAGGATTCATTGATGATCAACGCCAGCCTGCTGCAAATGGTGATCAACGCGTCGAACGACGGGATCGTCGTCGCTGAGAAGGAAGGCGAGCAGGACAACATCCTGATCTATGTGAACCCGGCCTTCGAACGTCTGACCGGTTACAGCAGCGAAGAAATTCTTTATCAGGACTGCCGCTTTCTGCAATCCGGTGATCGTGATCAGGCAAGCCTGGAAAGGATTCGCGAAGTGCTGCGCAACGGTGGCGCTTGTCGCGAAACATTGCGCAACTATCGCAAGGACGGCACGCCTTTCTGGAATGAACTGTCGCTATCGACGGTAAAAAACGCCGATGACGGCCAGACCTATTTCGTTGGCGTGCAGAAAGACGTCACGGTTCAGGTCAAGGCGCAGCAACGCGTAATTCAGCTGGAGGCAGAGGTTGCAGCACTGCAAGCAGAGCTGAAAGCGTTGAAAGCGACGAACGGCGCAAACAAATCTGCGAACTAAGTGTCATTAACTACAATCACCAATGACTTTGTAACTATATCTTTCGAGCCAGGCCATGCAACGCGACGCCCTCCTGACCCAGGATGAGCTGGATTTCATCCAGACCATGCAGCACAACCCGCAGCTCAATGTGCGGGATGCGACGTCGAGCCTGCTGGTCAATGGTGGTTCGCAGATCCGTGACCTGCTCACGCGCCTGGCGGCTCACGAGCAAGTGACCATCCAGGCCAACTTCGAAAATCAGCAAATGACCTTCCCGCTGCATCTGGTGGAAGACGAATTCCACGCGTTGCACCTGCGTCTGGGCGTGCCGAGCATTTACGAAGACGGGCCGATGATTCGCCCATGGCGCCTGACCCTCGAAGAGCCGGTCGCGCTGGAAAACGCAAAAGGGCAGCCAGGCATGATGTGGGTGCACGAGGTGTCGCACAAAGGCGTGCTGCTGGAAATGCGCAACAAGACCAAACCGCCCAAGCATTTCGCCCTGTGGTTCAGCCCTTCAGGTTATGAGCGGATTTCCCTGCGCGGCAATTTCGAGCGCGAAACCGAGCACGGTTTTTACGCCTACGAGCTGAGCCAGACCGATGCCGATGAAACCGAACGCCTGCGCCAGTTCATCCTGCAACAACACCGTCTGACCCACCCCGCCCTGCACACCTGAAATTCAGGTATCCAGCGTACCTGCGAGAAATTGCGTCATGCGCTGACGCATCGTCGCCCCTTCATTGCCCAGACAACCGATCGACGATCCGGCCAGACTGTCCTGTGCCAGATCGGCAGCGTCGCCGGCGAGCATTACCTGACAGTCGAGACTCAAGGCCAGTCGATTCAGACGGCGCGGCAAATCCGCGGTGGGGGCGTGGTTGGAAAAAAGCACCAGCGCCTGCGGCTTGATCCGCTCGCACACCAGCGCCAACTCATCGAATGGCTGGCCGGTGGTCAGCACCCGCACGCCCGCATCATTGCCACTGAGAAACAACGCGGCAACCAGTAGCTCGAGTTCACGACACTGACCGGCGAGCGCACTGACAATCACTTTGCGCGGCTGGGTGCCGCGCAGCGCGACGATCCGCTGCAACACCCGCGCCCGCAGGAACCCGTCGAAAAACAGCCACTCGCTGGTCTGCCCGAAGGCATCCTGGCGCTGCAACATCTGCAGCCACAAAGGCATGAGAATGTTCTGAAACACTACCGGCAGCGAGTAGGACGAGAAGATCTGGTTGTAAACCTGATCCAGCGCGCGGTCGTCGAACGAACTGACGGCCAATTGCACCTGCTGCTGCCATTGCGCGTAATCGGCCTGGACCAGATCATCGGGGATGATATGGGCCAAGGCTTTCAGCGGCTCGGTCCTCGCCAGGATCTTGCCGACCTTGCTCACGGCAACGCCGCGATCAATCCAGTCGACAATGCTGCGCACGCGCTCGATTTCGGTCATCGAATACAACCGGTGCCCGCTTTCGGTGCGCGTCGGCTGGATCAGACCGTAGCGGCGCTCCCATGCACGCAGCGTTACCGGGTTGACGCCGGTCAGCCGCGACACCTCCCGAATAGGGAACAACTCTTCGCGCTCAAGTGCGACAGAGGCCTGCGAGGCAGGGTTAGCGTCCGTGATAACAGCCATGGTGCTGATGTGTCCGCTCGGTAAATTTGGATCCCATTCTACATCCGATGCCCTCTGTCGGTTCAACCCAATAAACAGAGACGAAAGTCTCTGAAACTGTCATCAAAATCGGGAATAATCCTTGCTTGTTGAAAAGCGCAGACCCCCTACCCCGGTTTGCGCAATGCGAAACCTCCTACCCGGAGCGCCGCACTCGAAATATGGAGATACACAATGTCTACTTCCCCCGTCACGCTGATGGTTGCGCGTCGCGTCGCCGACGGCCGCTATCAGGACCTGATTGCCTGGCTGCGCGAAGGCGAACAACTGGCCACTGACTTTCCCGGTTATCTAGGTTCCGGCGTGCTCGCTCCGCCACCCGGTGACAACGAATTCCAGATCATTTTCCGCTTCGTCGACGAGCAGACCCTGCACGCCTGGGAGCACTCGGTCTCGCGTACCGCGTGGCTGGCGCGGGGCAGCGATCTGTTCGAGCATCCCAAGGAGCATCGGGTCAGCGGCATCGAAGGCTGGTTCGGCGCTGCCGGTCAACGGCCACCACGCTGGAAACAGGCCGTGGCGATCTGGCTGGCGTTCTTCCCGGTGTCGCTGCTGTTCAACTTTGTCCTCGGACCGCTGCTCGGCGAGATGAGCCTGCTGCCGCGAGTATTGGTCAGTACGGCGTGCCTGACGCCGTTGATGGTGTATTTCTTTATTCCACTGTCGACACGGTTGCTGGCGGGTTGGCTGAACAGCGTCCCGGCACCTCGACTGCCTGTTGAACCAGTGTCTCAAAACCGCTGAGCGCCCATGTGGGAGCGGGCTTGCTCGCGAAAGCGTCGTGTCAGTTGATGTATCCGTGCCTGGCACACCGCCTTCGCGAGCAAGCCCGGCTCCCACAAAAGCACAGCACCCGTCTTGCGATAGGTGGGCACCCCGCGTCACTGTTATAGTTTTTGCTCCAACCGCGACGCGAGCCGTTCATGTCCATATCCTCCGCCCCGATCCTCATCACCGGTGCCGGCCAGCGTGTCGGTCTGCACTGCGCACACCGTTTGCTTGAAGACGGCCATCGGGTCATCTTCACCTACCGCAGCGAACGTCCGGGCGTACAAGCCCTGCGTGATCTGGGCGCTGTCGCGGTGTTCGCGGACTTCTCCAGCGAAGCCACCATCCTCGCCTTCATCGATGAACTGAAAACCCACACCGACTGCCTGCGCGCCATCGTCCACAACGCCTCCGAATGGCTGGCGGAAACCCCGGGCAGTGAAGCCGAGGCCTTCTCGCGCATGCTCAACGTGCACATGCTCGCGCCGTATCTGATCAACCTGCACTGCGCCGACCTGCTCAAAGGCTCGACCCCGGCCGACATCATCCACATCAGCGACGACGTCACGCGCAAGGGCAGCAGCAAACACATCGGTTATTGCGCCAGCAAAGCCGGGCTCGACAGCCTGACCCTGTCCTTCGCCGCGCGCTACGCGCCGGCAATCAAAGTCAACGGCATCGCGCCGGCCCTGCTATTGTTCAATCCCGACGACGACGCGGCGTACCGCGCCAGGGCGCTGGCCAAATCCGCGCTGGGCATCGAACCCGGCAGCGAAGTGATCTACCAGAGCCTGCGCTATCTGCTCGACAACCCCTATGTCACCGGCACAACCCTGACCGTCAACGGCGGACGGCACGTCAAATAAGCTGCTGCGCGAGGATCTCCCATGACCCGTTCCCTGCCCGAGAATTACCGCGAGATCCTCATCGGCCTCGGCGAAGACCCCGACCGCGAAGGTCTGCTCGATACCCCGGTGCGCGCGGCCAAGGCCATGCAATACCTGTGTCACGGCTATGAACAGAGTGTGGATCAGATCGTCAACGGCGCGCTGTTTGCCTCCGACAGCGACGAGATGATCATCGTCGCCGACATCGAGCTCTACTCGTTGTGCGAACATCACCTGCTGCCCTTCATCGGCAAGGCCCATGTGGCTTATATTCCGACAGGCAAGGTGCTGGGGCTGTCGAAGATCGCGCGGCTGGTGGACATGTTCGCCCGGCGCCTGCAGATTCAGGAGAACCTCACCCGGCAGATTGCCGATGCGGTGCAGCAAGTCACCGATGCCGCCGGCGTCGCGGTGGTCATCGAGGCCCGGCACATGTGCATGATGATGCGCGGTGTCGAGAAACAGAATTCGACCATGAACACCTCGGTCATGCTTGGCGCCTTTCGCGACTCGAGCAACACCCGCCAGGAGTTCCTGCAATTGATTGGACGGAGCAAGTAAATGTCACAACTTCAACCGGGAATGGCGCGCATCCGGGTCAAGGATCTGCGCTTGCGCACCTTTATCGGGATCAACGAGGACGAGATCCTCAACAAGCAGGATGTGCTGATCAATCTCACGATCCTGTACGCCGCGCAGGAAGCGGTGCGCGACAACGACATCGATCACGCGCTGAATTACCGCACCATCACCAAGGCGATCATCGCCCACGTCGAGGGCAATCGGTTTGCGCTGCTCGAACGCCTGACCCAGGAACTGCTGGATCTGGTGATGACTCATGCTGCAGTGCTGTACGCCGAAGTCGAAGTCGACAAGCCGCATGCGCTGCGTTTTGCCGAGTCGGTGTCAATAACGCTTGCAGCGAGCCGCTAGCTTCAAGCTTCAAGCGGCAAGTTGTAAACTTCGTATCAACGCCACCCATCTTGCAGCTTGAAGCTCGTCGCTTGAAGCTGTCTCGCAGAGACTCCCATGACCGAGCAACAACGCCTCGAACTCGAAGCCGCCGCCTTCCGCCGGCTGGTCGCCCATCTGGACAGCCGCAAGGACGTGCAGAACATCGACCTGATGAACCTCGCCGGGTTCTGCCGCAACTGCCTGTCCAAGTGGTACAAGGCTGCCGCCGACGAGAAGCAGATCGAGGTCAGCCTCGACGACGCCCGTGAAGTGGTTTACGGCATGCCTTATGCCGAATGGAAAGCCCAATACCAGCAAGAAGCCAGCGCCGAACAACAGGCGGCGTTCGCCAAAGGAAAACCCAATGAGTGATCTGAACACCCTGCGCGCCAGCCTCAAGAGCGGCGAACACCTTTTCGCCGACACCCTGGCTTTCATCGCCGCCGGTTACGACTATCAGCCTCAGGCGTTCAACAATGGTGGCGTGGAAAACGCCGCCGGGCAGAACGAAGGTTCGTGCAAGACCTTGGGTCTGGCGCTACTGGAAGGCTTGAGCGATGAAGAAGCGCTGCTGGCATTCGGCGAGCATTACCGCTCGGTGGTGGCGACGCCTGAAGGCAGCGACCACGGCAATATTCGCGCGCTGATCAAGCACGGTCTGGCGGGTGTGAAGTTCAAAACGCAGCCCCTGACCCGTCGCTGATTTCCATAGCCAACGCCATCCCCTGTGGGAGCGGGCTTGCTCGCGAAGGCGCCGTGCCAGGCGACTTTTCTTTGTCTGACACACCGCTTTCGCGAGCAAGCCCGCTCCCACAGGGTTATGCGATGTAGCGGAAATACGGGCATAAAAAAACCGGCCGAAGCCGGTTTTTTTGTGTCTGCGATTTAGAACGAAGCGTTCTGCAGACCGTCCAGGTAACGCTCGGTGTCCAGTGCCGCCATGCAGCCAGCGCCGGCCGAGGTGATGGCCTGACGGTAAACATGGTCAGCCACGTCACCGGCAGCGAAGATGCCTTCAACGCTGGTGGCAGTGGCGTTGCCGTCACGGCCGCCCTGCACTACCAGATAACCGTCTTTCAGGGTCAACTGGCCTTCGAACAGCGAAGTGTTCGGAGTGTGGCCGATCGCGATGAACACGCCGTCGACTTTGATTTCGTCGAAGCTGCCGTCGTTGTTCTTCAGACGCGCACCGGTCACGCCCATGTTGTCGCCCAGCACTTCGTCGAGGTTGGCGTTCAACTTGAGGATGATCTTGCCTTCGGCCACGCGGGCGTTGAGCTTGTCGATCAGGATCTTCTCGGCGCGGAAGGTTTCGCGACGGTGGATCAGGGTCACGGTGCTGGCGATGTTGGCCAGGTACAGCGCCTCTTCAACAGCGGTGTTGCCGCCGCCGACCACCGCCACTGGCTTGTTGCGGTAGAAGAAACCGTCGCAGGTCGCGCAGGCCGAAACGCCTTTGCCCATGAACGCTTCTTCCGACGGCAGGCCCAGGTAGCGAGCGCTGGCACCGGTAGCGATGATCAGGGCGTCGCAGGTGTAAGTCGCGCTGTCGCCGGTCAGGGTGTACGGCTTGGCAGCGAAGTCCACGGCGTTGATGTGATCGAAAACGATCTCGGTTTCAAAACGCTCGGCGTGCTCGCGCATCCGCTCCATCAGGGCCGGACCGGTCAGGCCGTGCACGTCGCCCGGCCAGTTGTCGACTTCGGTGGTGGTGGTCAATTGACCGCCGGCCTGCATGCCGGTAATCAGCAGTGGCTTGAGGTTGGCACGGGCGGCGTAGACCGCAGCGCTGTAACCGGCAGGGCCGGAACCGAGAATAATCACTCGCGAATGACGGACTTCAGACATGACCTGCTCCTGTTGACCGGGCCGAAACACTGGCGCGGAACGCCGGACTGCCGGCGGGAATAAAAAAGGACTGTGGATAACCTTGGGGAAGGCATGAGCTCGACAGTCCTGTAAAAAGTTGGGTGCAGCGTATCGAGGGGGGCAAGATTAAGGAAATACGGATTAACAATCCAGCTCATAGGTGGTCTCTATACGCAGACTCCGACCAGATCGATGTCTTTGTTACAGTGAATGTCGATCGCTCTGCCGCGCTTTCGCACCTGTTGCAAAGTCGGTAAGGTCGGCGCGTTTTCCCTTGCTCGGAGCACCTTATGCCCGCCCCTGTTCTGTCTGGCCCGCAATACCTGCGCGAAGGCCTCAAACTGGTTCTCAGCCCGGGCCTGCGCCTGTTCGTGTTGCTGCCGCTGGCGATCAACCTGGTGCTGTTCGTCGGATTGATCTATCTGGCCGGCCATCAGTTCAGCCTGTGGGTCGACAGCCTGATGCCGTCGCTGCCCGACTGGCTGAGTTTCCTCAGCTACATCCTCTGGCCGCTGTTCGTGGTGCTGGTGGCGTTGATGGTGTTCTTCACCTTCACCATGCTCGCCAACGTGATCGCTGCGCCGTTCAACGGTTTCCTCGCGGAAAAAGTCGAAGTGGTGGTACGCGGCACCGATGATTTCCCGGCCTTCAGCTGGGGCGAACTGATCGCGATGATCCCGCGCACCCTCGCCCGGGAAATGCGCAAACTCGGCTACTTCCTGCCCCGGGCGATCGGCCTGTTCATCCTCTCGTTCATCCCGGTGGTGAACATCGTCGCCGCCCCGCTGTGGCTGCTGTTCGGCGTGTGGATGATGGCGATCCAGTACATCGACTACCCGGCGGACAACCACAAACTGGGCTGGAACGAGATGCTCGCCTGGCTGCGGCAGAAACGCTGGCAGAGCATGAGTTTTGGCGGGATCGTCTATCTGGCGCTGCTGATTCCGGTGGTGAACATTCTGATGATGCCGGCGGCGGTAGCGGGAGCGACGTTGTTCTGGGTACGCGAACAGGGAGAAAAGTCGCTGACGCCCCCGACAATCTCTTGAGCGATTCTGGCGCAGACGCCTCGTATCACCGTGGCCTCTGCGCTGCAACCTGTTACTTATGACAGTTGGCAGTTGCCAATTTCCAGCATCAACTACACCCTCGGCTGATCCGTCATCGAGAGTGTTCCTGTTGTCCGGTCAAGTGAAGCCTTCATCCATTTGGAGATTGCACTTATGACCAGAATTTCAGCTGCCAAACCCCGAGAACTCGTCAGCACGGAGTATCCCTGGCTTGAAATGAGCCCTTGCGTACTGTTCGCCACCGGCCACACCGGCGTCCCCTACAACATTCTCGCGACCACACGTATCTACATCTCTCACGAGAGCCTGCGTCCGCTGGCTACCCGCCTGGCGCAGGGTTTTGTCGGAGCCGCCGAGCTGACCACACCGCCAGCAATCGTGCTGATGTCGGGCTCACCGGAACAAGCAGGCAGCGGTGACGTGGAGCTGAGGCTTGAGGTTCCCGACACCAGCGGCGTGGTGATCCCCGTGCACGGAGAACCAGAGAAATACCGAATCGATGTCACAGCGTTCATTCGCGTTGCAGCGTCCAACCTGACGGCCATGGCGCGAGCACTCACGACGTTGCATAAAGCCGTCAGAATCTCAACCGAGCTGACGCGATGCAAAGTCATCGATGCCCCGGCTTTTGCCGAACGCTCAGTGATGATTGATATGGGGCGTCGGCAATTCACACCGGACTGGATGATCTGCCTGATTCAGGAAATGGCCTGGAACCAGCTCAACACCTTGCATTTGCACCTCACTGATAATGAGGGTGTCCGCGTCATCTTTCCTTCTTATCCTGACCTGTCGAGCAGCGATGCCTGGAGCGCCGCGGACCTCAAGCGCGTGCTCGACACGGCTGCCAGTTATTACGTTCAGGTGATTCCCGAACTGGACATGCCCGGCCACATGAACTGGATCCTGCGCAACCGACCAGAACTCCAGTTGAAACTGAGCAACGGAACGGTCGTCACCAAAGCCCTCGACTTCAGCCTTGCCGCCGCGAGGGCGTTCATGAAGACACTCTTCAGCGATTTGATGAACCTGTTCCCTGACAGTCGTTACATCCACCTCGGTGCCGATGAGTATTTTCTGAGCCCGATCACACCGGCAAATACCCCGCAACTGGCGGCCTACGCCCGTGCTGCGTCAGGCAATCCGAGCGCAACTTCGGAAGATGCCGTGCGGTATTTCGTCAACGATGTCGCAAACCTGATAAAGGGAAAAGGCAAAATCGCTCGCGTCTGGAACGATGGCGCCGTGCAAACGGTTCAACACATTACGTTGGATAAACAGGTGCAAATCGAGTGCTGGAGCATATGGGGCAGCGTTCGCGGGAATTTGAACGTGAAGGATCTGGTCGACTCCGGGTACAGCGTCATCAACGCACACGGTGACTTTTACTTTATCGTCAACCGGAGCTGGGACAACCTCCATCACCCCCTGCACTCACCACGCGGGATCCACGATGTGTGGCGCCCCAACCGGTTCATGGACGAAGCGGGAAACAAATACACCGAGATTGCCGTAGGGCATCCGGCAATGGTCGGGGGCGGCATTCAGTTGTGGATCGAGCGACCGACCTTCAGCTCCCCCGAGGAAATGTGGACTCAACTGGGACCCTGGCTATTGCCGCTAGGCCAGCGTACCTGGGGTTCACCGCCTGCCGTCGAGCGCTTCAGAAACCTGCCGCTTCTGTCACGCGTCATGCAAACTCCACCGCCCGTACCTTGGTGGTGATGCCTGGCTGACGCCTGCACGAGCACTTCAACCGCCGTCTGGGCAGCAGTCATAAATCCATCATCCGAACGTCACAAGCACGACATGGCCTCAGCCGACACTGAGGTCATGACGACAGCTCTGCATATCACTCTGATCAGCGAAACCTTCCCACCGGAAATCAACGGGGTGGCCAATACCCTTGGTCGCTTGTGCGATGGCTTGCGCGCGCGTGGGCATCAGGTGGAACTGGTGCGACCGCGCCAGGCGGGCGATCCGCAGCGCGTCGAGGACGATGCCTTGCTGTTGTGTCGAGGCTGGCCGTTGCCGGGTTATCCCGGGCTGCAATGGGGACAGTCGTCGATGCACAAGCTGCTGCGGCGCTGGAAGCGTCATCGCCCGGACGTTTTGTACATCGCCACCGAAGGCCCGCTCGGTTTGTCGGCGTTGCGTGCGGCGCGACGCCTGGGGATCTCGGTGGTCAGCGGTTTTCACACCAATTTCCAGCAATACACCCACCAGTACGGACTGAGTTTGCTGACGCGCTTGCTGACCCATTATCTGCGCTG
The DNA here is from genome assembly GCF_004526365.1 of Pseudomonas sp. S150. NCBI lineage: Bacteria > Pseudomonadati > Pseudomonadota > Gammaproteobacteria > Pseudomonadales > Pseudomonadaceae > Pseudomonas > Pseudomonas sp. S150. Next base: position 1,565,900 of record NZ_CP038207.1, on the reverse strand, counting down.
GTTTCACAATCGCTCGGCGATGACCCTGGTACCCAGTGTCAGTCAGCGCCTGGAACTGGAGCGTCGGCATTTCAACCGACTCGCCCTGCTCTCCCGCGGCGTGGACAGCCAGCTGTTTCACCCGGCCAAGCGCCTGAACGGATTGCGTGAGCAATGGGGCCTGAGCGAGCACGACATCGCGGTGATTCACGTCGGCCGGCTGGCCCCGGAAAAGAACCTCGGCCTGCTCAAGCGCTGCTTCGACACCCTGTGCCGCACTTATCCACAGCGCAAACTGAAGCTGATCGTGGTCGGCGACGGACCGCAACGGCCTGCGTTGGAAAAGGAGCTGCCCGAGGCGATCTTCTGTGGTTCACAACGCGGCGAAGCGCTGGCGGCGCACTATGCGTCCGGCGATATCTTCCTGTTCCCGAGCATGACCGAAACCTTCGGCAATGTGGTGCTGGAAGCACTGGCGTCAGGGCTGGGGGTGGTGGCGTACGATCAGGCTGCGGCAGCGCAGCACATTCGCCACGGTTACAACGGCGTGTTGGCGATGCCCGGTGATGAACAAGCGTTCTGCGATGCGGCGGCGTGGTTGCTGGAGGAAGATGAGACCTTGCGTTGCGTGCGCCTGAATGCGCGCCAGCATGCCAGTCGCCAGGGGTGGGCGGCGATCATCGAGCAATTTGAAAAGCACTTGCGTGGCGCGTGTGTGCGGGAGCGGGTGTTGCCGAATGCGCAGACATTGCCTTAGATCATCGTCGACTCTGATGCCCTCTTCGCGAGCAAGCTCGCTCCCACATTTGGAATGCATTTCAAAATGTGGGAGCGAGCTTGCTCGCGAAGGGGTCGGTAATGGCGACGCTTAAACCAGGGTCATCAACGCCTCACGGCTGAACGGCAGAATATCCTGCTCACGCCCTTCACGGACTTTCAGCGCCCAGTCCGGATCCACCAGCAGCGCACGGCCCACTGCCACCAGATCGAACTCGTCGTTGTTCAGACGCTCCAGCAGTTTCTCCAGGCTTGCCGGTTGTGCGACCTTGTCGGTGTTGACCATGAACTGCAGGAACTCGCCGTCCAGGCCGACGCTGCCTACGGTGATGGTCGGTTTGCCGGTCAGTTTGCGCGTCCAGCCGGCCAGGTTCAGCTCGGAACCGTCAAATTCAGGCTCCCAGAAACGCCGCGTCGAGCAGTGGAAAATGTCCACCCCGGCGTCGGCCAACGGCTTGAGGAATTCGCCCAGCGCCTCCGGGGTCTGCACCAGACGCGCGGTGTAATCCTGCTGCTTCCACTGCGAAAAACGGAAGATGATCGGGAAGCCTTCACCGACTGCCGCGCGCACCGCTTGAATCAACTCGATGGCGAAGCGCGAACGGTTGGCCAGGCTGCCGCCGTATTCGTCGGTGCGCTGGTTGCTGCCTTCCCAGAAGAACTGGTCGATCAGATAGCCGTGGGCGCCGTGGATTTCCACGCCGTCCATACCGATGCTTTGCGCATCCTTCGCCGCTTGGGCGAAAGCACCGATCACGTCTTGAATGTCCTGCTTGGTCATGCCGTGGACCACGACCTGACCATCCTTGAGTTTTTCCGTCGGGCCGTAAGCCGGGACGCTGGCGTCCGGCTCGGTGCCGATGCGGCGCACGCTGCCGACATGCCACAGTTGCGGAACAATCTTCCCGCCCTCGGCATGCACCGCGTCGACGACTTTTTTCCAGCCGGCCAGTGGCGCTTCGCCGAAGAACTGCGGCACATTCGGGTAACCGTTGGAAGCCTTGTGACCGACGGTGGTGCCTTCGGTGATGATCAGGCCAACACCGGCCGCAGCGCGGCGACGGTAGTACTCGATCACTTTGGAATTGGGTACGCCACCCGGGGAAAACGAGCGGGTCATCGGCGCCATCACCACGCGGGTCGGCAGTTCGAGGGCACCGAGGTGGAACGGTTTGAACAGGGCTTGCACCGGCATTGGAAGGCTCCACAGGGAATGACTTTATGACGGCGATAATATGAACAGTCAGCGCCTTTTAACAGCACTATTGATTTGAATGATTAAGGGTCAAAAGTCAGGCAAAAAAAATCGCAGCTCGATGGCTGCGATTTTTGTGTTTCAGCCCAGCGCTTTTTCAATCGCGTGGACAATGGTCGGATCATCCGGCGGCGTGCGCGGCGAGAATCGCGCCAATACCCGGCCATCCTTGCCGAGCAGGAATTTCTCGAAGTTCCAGGTGATATCCCCCGGAAACTCCGCGCCCTCGCCCGCCAGCAAGCGGTATAGCTGATGACGATCATGGCCGTTGACTTCAAGCTTGCTCGACAACGGGAACGTCACGCCATAGTTCAGGCTGCAGAACTCCTGGATTTGCTGTTCGGTACCTGGCTCCTGACCGGCAAACTGGTTGCACGGCAGGCCCAGCACACTGAAGCCCTTGCCCTTGAATTGCTGGTAGAGGTTTTCCAGCGCCGCGTACTGTGGGGTCAAGCCGCATTTGGAGGCGACGTTGACCACCAGCACGACTTGGCCTTTGAAAGGCGCCAGCGGTAGCTCCTGACCATCCAGGGCTGTCAACTTAAGGTCGTGAAAAGCACTCATGACGGACTCCAGATTCCCGTGTTCTACTCGAAACAGCCACTTGGCGAGAGCACCAAGGACAGCCGCGGACTAAAAAGGCGCCCGCAGGCGCCTCTCCAGTACTCGAAGCTTAGCGCAGAAAATCAGTGGTGATGGCCACCTTCGCCATGGACGTGGCCATGAGCGACTTCTTCCTGGCTGGCGTCACGGATAGCAACGACCTTCACTTTGAAGTTCAGGCGCTGACCGGCCAGTGGGTGGTTGCCGTCGACGGTGACGTCGTCGCCGTCCAGGTCACGGATGGTCACGATCTGCATCTGGCCATCCGGCGCCGAAGCGTGGAACTGCATGCCGACTTCCAGCTCGTCAACGCCTTCGAACATGCTGCGGCTCAGGGTGCTGACCAGCTCGGCAGCATATTCGCCGTAAGCGTCTTCCGGCTCAACGGACACTTCCAGCTCGTCACCAACAGCTTTGCCTTCCAGAGCTTTTTCCAGGCCCGGGATGATGTTGCCTGCGCCTTGCAGGTAGACCAGCGGAGCGCCGCCGGCGGAGCTGTCGATGACCTCACCAGCGTCGTTGGTCAGGGTATAGTCGATGGAGACAGCCTTATTGGCGGCGATCAGCATGGGGCGAGACCTTTTGCAGAAGAATATAGAAAGGCCAAGTTTAGCGAAGCAATCGCGCGAAAGCGAACACAACCCGGACAAACGGGATTCGACAATCGCCGGCTTCCATCAGGATGAAGACGGTCACTGGGTGGCCGAGCTTTCCTGTGGCCACACCCAGCACCTGCGTCACCAGCCGCCGTGGCAATCGCGGCCATGGGTCCTGGACCCGGCGCAACGTATTGAAAAAATAGGCCAACCCTTTGACTGCGGTTGGTGCGCACAAGGCTCGGTTAGCGATAACCTTGGCGACTGAATTGCGGTAGGCGGTCACGTATAGATCGCCACCATTGCCATGCACCTTTAGAGAATCCGCATGCAAACTTTTTTTATCGCGCCCACCGATTTTGGCGTGGGTCTGACCTCCATCAGCCTCGGGCTGGTGCGTACCCTGGAGCGGGCCGGACTGAAAGTCGGCTTCTTCAAACCGATTGCCCAGCCGCATCCGGGCGACACTGGTCCTGAGCGCTCCACCGAACTGGTAGCGCGCACCCACGGCCTGAAACCGCCGCAGCCACTGGGCCTGGCCCATGTCGAGCGGATGCTCGGCGACGGTCAGCTCGATGAGTTGCTCGAAGAAATCATCGCCTTGTATCAGCAAGCTGCCATCGGCAAAGACGTGCTGGTAGTCGAAGGCATGGTGCCGACCCGCAGCGCCAGCTACGCCGCGCGGGTCAATTTGCACCTGGCGAAAAGCCTGGATGCCGAGGTGATTCTGGTCTCGGCCCCGGAAAACGAAGTGCTTGCCGAACTCTCCGGCCGCGTGGAATTGCAGGCGCAATTGTTCGGCGGCCCGAAAGATCCAAAAGTCCTCGGCGTAATCCTCAACAAGGTCAAGACCGAGGAGAGCATGGACGCCTTCGCCACGCGCCTCAAAGAGCATTCGCCGTTGTTGCGCAGCGGTGATTTCCGCCTGCTCGGTTGCATTCCGTTCCAGCCCGAACTCAACGCACCGCGCACCCGTGACGTCGCCGACCTGATGGGCGCGCAGGTGCTCAACGCCGGCGATTACGAAACCCGGCGCATGACCAAAATCATCATCTGTGCACGGACCATGCGCAACACCGTGGAGCTGCTCAAGCCCGGCGTACTGGTGGTGACCCCGGGTGATCGCGACGACATCATCCTCGCGGTCAGCCTCGCGGCACTCAATGGCGTACCGCTGGCCGGGCTGTTGCTGACCAGCGACACCCTGCCCGATCCACGCATCATGGACCTATGCCGTGGCGCGTTGCAGGCCGGTCTGCCGGTGCTGTCGGTGAGCACTGGCTCCTACGACACCGCCAACCTGCTCAATGGCCTGAACAAGGAAATCCCCATCGATGACCGCGAGCGTGCGGAGATCATCACTGACTTCGTCGCCAGCCATCTCGACGCGAAATGGCTGCATCAACGCTGCGGCACGCCGCGGGAAATGCGCCTGTCACCCGCGGTATTCCGCTATCAACTGATTCAACGGGCGCAGTCGGCGAACAAACGTATCGTCCTGCCCGAAGGCAGCGAGCCGCTCACCGTGCAAGCGGCAGCAATCTGCCAGGAGCGCGGCATCGCCCGTTGCGTGTTGCTGGCCAAACCCGAAGACGTCGAAGCCGTGGCCCGTGCGCAAGGTATCGAGTTGCCGCCGGGGCTGGAGATCCTCGATCCGGATCTGATCCGCGAGCGCTACATCGAGCCGATGGTCGCCCTGCGCAAAAGCAAAAGCCTCAACGCGCCGATGGCCGAACAGCAACTGGAAGACACCGTGGTGATCGGCACCATGATGCTCGCGCTGGATGAGGTCGACGGCCTGGTCTCCGGTGTGATCAACACCACCGCCAACACCATCCGCCCGGCCCTGCAACTGATCAAGACCGCACCGGGCTGTACGCTGGTGTCGTCGGTGTTTTTCATGCTGTTCCCCGAAGAAGTGCTGGTCTACGGCGACTGTGTGATGAACCCGCACCCGAGCGCCGCCGAACTGGCGGAGATCGCCCTGCAAAGCGCTGATTCCGCAGCAGCATTCGGCATCACCCCGCGCGTGGCGATGATCAGTTACTCCAGCGGCGAATCGGCCAGCGGTGAAGAAGTCGAGAAAGTCCGCGAAGCCACCCTGCTCGCCCACGAGCAACAGCACTCGCTGCTGATCGACGGCCCGCTGCAATACGACGCCGCTGCCAACGCAGACGTTGCCCGGCAACTGGCGCCGAACAGCCAGGTGGCCGGTCGCGCCACGGTGTTCGTGTTCCCCGACCTGAACACCGGCAACACCACCCACAAAGCCGTGCAGCGCAGCGCCGACTGCGTCAGCCTCGGCCCGATGCTGCAAGGCTTGCGCAAACCGGTGAACGACCTGCCGCGCGGCGCGCAGGTCGACGACATCGTCTACACCATCGCCCTGACCGCGATTCAAGCCGCCAACCGACCTATGGATGTGTAAATGCTGGACTTCCTGCCCGCCCCGATTCGCGGCGTGATCGCCGCGCTGCTGTTGGCACTCAATACGATTCTGCTGTGCTCGTTCCTGTTCTGCGTCGCGCTGATCAAAGTGCTGCCCTTCGACCTCGCCCGCCGCGCCTCACTGTGGCTGATGAGCCACACCCACGAAGCCTGGATCAGCAACAACAAAGGCTGGATGAACCTGGTGCGCCGCACCCGCTGGCACATCAGCGGCCTGCAAGGTCTGGACTATCAACACTCATACCTGATCACCAGCAACCACCAGAGCTGGGTCGACATTCTGGTGCTGCAATACGTGCTCAACCGCCGGATCCAGCCGCTGAAATTCTTCCTCAAGCAGGAGCTGATCTGGGTTCCGGTGATCGGTCTGGCGTGGTGGGCGCTGGGCTTCCCGTTCATGAAGCGCTACTCCAAGGCGTACCTGGAAAAGCATCCAGAGAAGAAAGGCAAAGACCTGGAAACCACGCGCAAGACCTGCGCGAAATTCCGCAACCACCCGGTGGGGATTTTCAACTTCGTCGAAGGCACGCGCTTCACCGAAGGCAAACATGCGCAACAGCAGTCCCCGTTCAAATACCTGCTCAAACCCAAGGCTGGCGGCATCGCCTTCGTGCTGGACGCGATGGGTGAGCAACTGGAGTCGATCGTCAACGTGACCATCCACTATCCGGGCGGGCGTCCGGGTTTCTGGGATCTGCTGTGCGGCAACGTGCGCGACGTGGTGGTGCACTTTGAAGAGCTGAAAATCCCGCCGGCCTTCATCGGCAAGAACTACGACCAGGACGGTGAGTATCGCCTGCAATTCCAGGGATGGATCAATCAGCTGTGGCAGGACAAGGATGCGCTGCTGGAACAGATGCACCGCGAATTCGCAGACAAACGTTAATCCCCTGTAGGAGCGAGCCTGCTCGCGATAGCGGTGGAACAGCCACTCCCAATGTTGAACGACATACCGCTATCGCGAGCAGGCTCACTCCCACAGTTGGATGGAGTGCATCAGTTAGAGCTTGGTCGGCTGTGAGGCCGCCTTCGCGAGCAAGCCCGCTCCCACAGTTTGAAACCGGTGTATTCAGGTAGAGATTGGTCGGCTGTCAGGCCGCCATCGCTGGCAAGCCAGCTCCCACAGGAAAAACTAAAGCCAGGCGCACGCTTTTCACCACTCAAATGGCCGAGTGTCAGCTCGCCGAAAGCTCTTGATCTTGATCCACGGGCGACGTCGGAAGGCTGAGCGTAGGGATTGATCCGGGGGTGGGAGCGCAGCGACCGTTTGGCGCAGCCAAACACAGCGAGAGGAGGTGTAGCGAAGCAAACCGTAGGCGCTGCCCCCCGGATCAATCCCGCAGCGAAGGGACCCCGAGCCCCAGCGAGCGGGCCGAACGCAGGAGCAAGCGTTTTTGGTTACTTTTTAGGCGTTTGTAAAAAGTGACCCGCCGTAAGGGCGGAACCCTAAGAAGCCGTTACCGCAGCAACGGATATACACCCAAAACCCCCAGAGCATGGTCAGCCCAAAAGCCGCCACCGCCGAAAACCAAATGCCCCCCAATAAAAAACCCGCCGATGATCACTCATCCGCGGGCCTTTCATTTCCGGCTAAAGCTTAAATCGCGCCACGCTTGCGCAGCAGATCCAGCACCTGCTTGACGCTCTCTTCCAACGACAGCGACTGCGTGTCGATCACCAGATCAGCATTCAGCGGCACGTCATACGGGAACGACTCACCCGGAATATTATCGCCACCCGCAGCATACAAGCCCTGCGGATCACGCTCGGCACACACCGCCGGCGAGGCCTGCACATAAACCGTCAGCAGACGCTCCTTGCCGATCAGATCCTTGGCCTGCTCGCGACCTTCGGCGCTCGGCGCCACAAACGCCGCCAGAGTCAACAGACCCGCCTCGTTGAACTGACGCGCCACATGCGCAGCACGCCGCCAGTTCTCGGTACGACCGGCACGATCCTGCGGCAGCCCTTTGTTCAGGTCGTGACGCAGATTCTGACCATCGAGCACAAACACCGCACGGCCCATGTCGAACAGCTTGCGCTCGACCGCGTAGGCCAGCGTGCTCTTGCCCGCGCCCGACAGGCCGCTGAACAGCACGGTCGCTGGCTGCTGGCCGAAACGCTGGGAACGTTCCTCAGTGGCAACGTGAGCCAGTTTGCCGTGGTGCGAGGCAGTCCCATGAGCCACTGGCTGAGCGACGATCATGCCGGCGCCGACGGTGCCGTTGGTCAAACGGTCGATGACGATGAACGCGCCGGTGGTGCGGTTGCTGTCGTAACCGTCGAGGGCGATCGGCGCGTCGAGCGCGATCTTCACCTTGCCGATTTCGTTGAGCTGCAACGCGCTCGCCGGGCCTTCTTCGAGGGTGTTCACGTCGACCTTGTTGACGATGCTGGCAATCGAGCCCGGCACGTAACTGGTGGCGCGCTTGATGTCGTATTTCTTGCCCGGCAGCATCGGCTCTTCAGCCATCCACACCAGCATCGCTTCGAAGCTGTCAGTGACCGGCGGCACGTTGTCGGCATGCACCAGCAGGTCGCCACGGGAGATGTCGATTTCATCTTCCATGGTCAGCGTCACCGCTTGACCCGGGCCGGCCTGCTCCAGCTCACCTTCGAAGGTGACGATGGATTTGACGCGGCTGCTCTTGCCCGACGGCAGAACCACCACTTCGTCGCCCTTGTGCACGATGCCGCTGGCGAGGGTGCCAGCGAAACCGCGGAAGTTCAGGTTCGGACGGTTGACGTACTGCACCGGGAAACGCAAATCGGTGAAGTTGCGGTCGCCCGCCACTTCCACGGTCTCGAGGATTTCCATCAGCGACTGGCCTTTGTACCAAGGCGAGCGCTCGGACTTGTTCACTACGTTGTCGCCCTTGAGGGCAGACATCGGCACGAAGTGCATGCTGGTCGGCTTCATCTTCAAGCCTTCGGCGAACTTCAGGTAGTCGGCCTTGATCGACTCGAACACGCCTTCATCGAAGTCTTTCAGGTCCATCTTGTTGATGGCGACGACGATGTGCTTGATGCCCAGCAACGAGGCGATGAAGCTGTGGCGACGGGTCTGGGTCTGCACGCCGTAACGGGCGTCGACCAGGATGATCGCCAGGTCACAGGTGGACGCACCGGTGGCCATGTTGCGGGTGTACTGCTCATGGCCAGGGGTGTCGGCGATGATGAATTTGCGTTTGGCGGTGGAGAAATAGCGGTAGGCGACATCGATGGTGATGCCCTGCTCACGCTCAGCCTGCAGGCCATCGACCAGCAACGCCAGGTCGATGTCGTCACCGGTGGTGCCGACTTTCTTCGAATCGCGAGTGATAGCTTCCAGGTGATCTTCGTAGATCATCTTGGAGTCGTGCAGCAGGCGCCCGATCAGGGTGCTCTTGCCGTCATCGACGTTACCGCAGGTCAAAAAGCGCAGCAGCTCTTTACGTTCGTGCTGGCCCAGGTAGGCGAGGATGTCCTCGCTGATCAAATCAGATGCGTGCGACATGACAACCCCTTAGAAATAACCCTGACGTTTCTTGTCTTCCATCGAGCCTGCGCCATCGTGGTCGATGACCCGGCCCTGGCGCTCGGAAGTTCGCGTCAGGAGCATTTCCTGAATGATGTCCGTGAGGCTTTCGGCCTCGGACTCCACCGCGCCCGTCAACGGGTAGCAGCCAAGGGTACGGAAACGCACTTTCTTTTTGACGATGCGTGCCTTGTCCTCGTCGGACAGGTGTTCAAGGATACGGTCGTCGTCGATCATGATCAGCGTGCCGTTCTTCTCGATCACTTCGCGCTCGGCGGCGAAGTACAGCGGCACGATCGGGATGCCTTCGAGGTAGATGTATTGCCAGATGTCCAGCTCGGTCCAGTTCGACAACGGGAACACACGAATGGATTCGCCCTTGTTGACCTTGCCGTTGTAGACGTTCCACAGCTCAGGGCGCTGGTTTTTCGGGTCCCAGCGGTGCTTGCTGTCGCGGAACGAGTACACGCGCTCTTTCGCGCGGGATTTCTCTTCATCGCGACGGGCGCCGCCGAACGCGGCGTCGAAACCATGCTTGTCGAGCGCCTGTTTCAGGCCCTCGGTCTTCATGATGTCGGTGTGTTTGGCGCTGCCGTGGGTGAACGGGTTGATGTTCTGCGCCACGCCATCGGGGTTGATGTGGGTGATCAGGTCCAGGCCCAGCTCTTCGACCATCTTGTCGCGGAACTTGTACATCTCCTGGAATTTCCAGCGAGTGTCGACGTGCATCACCGGAAACGGCAGTTTGCCCGGGAAGAACGCCTTGCGTGCCAGATGCAGCATCACGGCGGAGTCTTTACCGATGGAGTACAGCATCACCGGGTTGTCGAACTCGGCGGCCACCTCGCGGATGATGTGGATGCTTTCCGCCTCCAGCTGTTTCAGATGCGTCAGTTTGTCGACCATGGCTACTCACGAAAGCTTTCTTATGAACGGCCAGCGGGCCGTGTTCGAGCGGGGAATCCTAGCACAGCGACCTCTTCTAATCAGGACGCCTACTAGATCGAAAGGGCATATGAATATGCCCACCCGTTTGGGCACCCACCCCTTGTAGGAGTGAGCCTGCTCGCGATAGCGGTGTATCAGTCGCCGCTATGTTGAATGTGACAAAGCTATCGCGAGCAGGCTCACTCCTACAGGCGAAATGCGGTGGATTCAGATAGGGTTCGGGCAATCGATGAAGATGTGTTCGAGGGCGAAACGTTTTGCCAGGTAGTCACCCAGCGCCTGCACGCCATAGCGCTCGGTGGCGTGGTGGCCGGCGGCGATGAAGCTGATGTCGTTTTCCCGCGCGCTGTGGAAGGTCTGCTCGGAGGCTTCACCGCTGAGGAACAGATCGACACCCGCCGCCACGCCCTGATCGATATAGCCCTGCCCGCCACCGGTGCACCAGCCGATCCGACGAATCATCCCACTGCCCTCGACCAGCAGCGGCTCGCGGCCCATGACGTCTTTAACCTTGCGGGCGAAATCACGCGCAGTCATCGGCTCATTCAACGACCCGACCAGTCCGACAATTTTGAGGTTGTCCGGATCCAGTGGCCCTTCAACGGTAATGTCCAGCTGACGCGCCAGTTGCACGTTGTTGCCGACCTCCGGATGCAGATCCAGCGGCAAGTGATAGGCGAGCAGACTGATGTCGTGCTTGAGCAAAGTCTTCAAGCGCCGCTGCTTCATGCCGGTGATGCACGGGTTCTCGCCTTTCCAGAAATAACCGTGATGCACCAGTATCAGATCGGCCTCGGCCTCCACCGCCGCGTCAAGCAGCGCCTGACTGGCGGTGACGCCACTGACGATGCGCATCACTTGCGGGCGGCCTTCGACCTGCAGGCCGTTCGGGCAATAATCAGCGATTTTTGCACTGCCAAGGTAACGGTCGGCTTCTTCGACGAGAGTGCTGAGAGCGACAGCCATGAAAGACTCCTAAATATCCCGTTCAGAGGCGCGCGCGGCCTCGTATAATGCGCGACATTATGGGCGGTCTGCCCCCGCCTGCAACTTTTCCAGGACGTGCTTAATGCTCAAGGCGCTGCGTTTTTTTGGCTGGCCGCTGTTGGCCGGTGTGCTTATCGCTCTGTTGATTATTCAGCGTTACCCGCAGTGGGTCGGGCTGCCGAGCCTCGATGTCAACCTGCAACAGGCCCCGCAAACCACCAGCGTGCAGCAGGGACCGGTGTCCTATGCCGACGCAGTGACCATCGCCGCACCCTCGGTAGTCAACCTTTACACCACCAAGGTCATCAACAAACCGGCGCACCCGCTGTTTGAAGATCCGCAGTTCCGGCGCTTCTTCGGTGACAACTCGCCGAAGCAGAAACGCATGGAATCGAGCCTCGGTTCCGGGGTGATCATGAGCCCGGAAGGCTACATTCTGACCAACAACCACGTGACCACCGGCGCCGACCAGATCGTGGTTGCGCTCAAGGACGGTCGCGAAACCCTTGCCCGCGTCATCGGCAGCGACCCGGAAACCGACCTCGCGGTACTGAAGATCGACTTGAAAAACCTGCCGGCAATCACCGTCGGCCGCTCCGACAGCATCCGCATCGGCGATGTCGCGCTGGCCATCGGCAACCCGTTCGGCGTCGGCCAGACCGTGACCATGGGCATCATCAGCGCTACCGGGCGCAACCAGTTGGGCCTGAACAACTACGAAGACTTCATCCAGACCGACGCGGCGATCAACCCGGGCAACTCCGGCGGCGCACTGGTCGATGCCAACGGCAACCTCACCGGCATCAATACGGCGATCTTCTCCAAGTCCGGCGGCTCGCAGGGCATCGGTTTTGCGATCCCGGTGAAACTGGCAATGGAAGTGATGAAGTCGATTATCGAGCACGGTCAGGTGATTCGTGGCTGGCTCGGTATTGAAGTGCAGCCGCTGACCCAGGAACTGGCCGAGTCGTTTGGCCTGTCCGGGCGTCCGGGGATCGTCGTGGCGGGGATCTTCCGCGATGGCCCGGCACAGAAGGCCGGCCTGCAACTGGGTGACGTGATTCTGAGTATCGACGGCGAACCGGCTGGTGATGGCCGCAAGTCCATGAACCAAGTGGCGCGGATCAAGCCGACTGACAAAGTGACCATTCAGGTCATGCGCAACGGCAAAGAACTGAAGCTCACCGCTGAAATCGGCCTGCGTCCGCCGCCTGCACCGGTGAAAGAAGAAGAGTAAAACTTTATTCGCGCCGAGTGCGCGAATGAAAGACACTCTCAACAGGCATGTTATATTGTTTCAATTTAACGATTGGAACAACATAACATGTCGTCTCGAAAAAAGGCTTCGCTGCTTGGCCTGACCCTGGGCCTGCTGGGCGATCCGGTCTTCGCCGAAGATCCGCAACCCCTCGAACTCGACGCCATCAGCGTCACTTCCGATTATGAATCCCCCAGCGGGCCGGTCAGCGGCTACCGCGCGACGCGCTCCGCCAGTGCAACCAAAACCGACACCGCCATCCGCGACATTCCCCAAGCGATCAGCGTGGTGCCGGCCAGCGTGCTCAAGGATCTGGGCAGCCACAATGTCGAACGCGCACTGGAATTTGCCGGCGGCGTGTCGAAGCAGAACAATTTCGGCGGCCTGACGCTGTACGAATACAGCGTACGCGGCTTCACCACCTCGGAGTTCTACAAGGACGGTTTCAGCGCCAATCGCGGCTACCCGAGCACGCCGGACGCGGCCAATGTGGAGCGCATCGAAGTCCTCAAAGGTCCGGCCGCGAGCCTGTATGGCCGTGGCGATCCTGGCGGCACGGTAAACATCGTCACCAAAAAGCCGCAGCCCGAAGCGTTCACCACCCTGCAGACCAGCGCTGGCAGCTGGGATCGTTATCGCACGGCACTGGACGTCAACACGCCGCTCGACGAGCAGGGGGACGTGCTCTCGCGGATCAACCTCGCGGTCGAAGACAACCACAGCTTCCGTGATCACGTCGACAGCCAGCGGGTCTTCGTCGCACCTTCGATCAGTTGGCAACTGAGCCCGGACACTTCGTTGTTGGTGGAAAGCGAAATCGTCCGGCACAACTCCACGTTCGACCGAGGAATCGTCGCGCCGAACAACAAATGGAGCGGCGTCTCGCGCTCGACCTTCCTTGGTGAACCGAACGACGGCAACATCGACAACCACAACAACCTGCTCCAGACCACCCTCGAACATCACCTCAGCGACAGCTGGAAACTGCGTCTGGCCAGCCACTACAAGGAAGGCAAACTGTGGGGCGACGCGTCTGAAAGTCGTGCGCTGAACGCCGATGGTCACACGGTCAACCGACGCTACCGCGAACGGGACACTAACTGGCACGACAGCATCACCCAATTGGAGCTGCGCGGTCTGTTCGACCTCGGCCCATGGCAGCACGAACTGCTGATCGGCACCGAATACGAGAACTTCCGCAAGAACGAACGCGTCACTACCATCGCTGGCGGTCCCTACGCCATCGACATCTACAAGCCGATCTACGGCCAACCGAAACCCAACGGCCCACGCTCGGGTACTGACTTCTTCGAGCACGTCGAAAGCCACGCACTGAACCTGCAGGATCAAATCATCTTCACCGACAAACTGCGCGGGATGATCGGCGCACGCTTCGAACACTTTGATCAACGCATCGACGATCACACCCGCGATGCCAAAAGCCAGCAGACTCACGACGCCCTCACCCAACGCGCCGGCCTGCTCTATCAGTTGACGCCGTACACCGGCCTGTTCGCCAACACCTCGACCTCGTTCAAACCGAATAACGGCCTCGACGCCTCCGGCAAATCCTTCGATCCCGAAGAAGGTGTCGGCTACGAAATCGGCATCAAGAACGAACTGTTCGACGAGCGCCTGAGCAGCACCCTCGCCTTCTTCCACATCGACAAGGAAAACGTCCTCGCCCTCGATCCGAACACCGATACCAGCCGCGCGATGGGCAAGGCGCGCAGTCGCGGTTTCGACTGGCAAGTGACCGGGCAAGTGACCGATGCCGTGCGGGTGATGGGTGCCTTCGCTTACATCGACGCTGAAGTGACCAAGGGCGACGCGGCAATCCCGACCGGCAGCCGCATCCTCGGCGTGGCCAAGCGCAGTGGCAGCCTGCTCGGTGTGTACGAATTTCAGGACGGCCATTTGCGCGGCTCGGACGTCGGCGCGGCGTTCACCTATGTCGGCGATCGCTCCGGTGAAGCCGGCGGTGATTTTGAAATGCCGGCCTATCACACCGTCGATCTGCTGGCCCATTACAAGGCCAGCGACAACGTCACGGTTGGCCTGAACCTGAACAATCTCTTCGACGAAAAATATTACGAGCGCTCCTACAGCAATTATTGGGTCAACCCCGGCGAGCCGCGCAATTTCACCGTCAGCCTGACACTCAAACCTGTAAAAGGACGTCACCATGCAATACGGCAAAACCCTACTGATCATCGCCGCTTGGTTCGTCACTCAAGCCTCGGCCCATGGCCTGTGGACCGAACAACGGCGCGGCAATATCGAAGTGATCTACGGCCACGGTGCCGAAGACAATGCTTTCAAGGCGCAGAAAATCAGCCGCGCCTGGGCCTATGACACAAGCGGCAAAATGATCCCGGTGAGCGTCGAACGCCTGTCCGATCACGCGCGCCTGAAGCCGCTAAAAACACCGGCGGTCATGGCCGTCGCACTGAACAACGGCATGTGGTCGCAAACCGCCGACAGAAAATGGATCAACGAAGGCCGCAGCAAAGTGCCGGGTGCTGTCGAAGCCACCGAGACGCTCAAGTACAGCCTGGCGATTTATCAACCGGGAGCAAAGTTGCCCAGGCTTGAGCAGATCAAGTTGCTGATTTTGCCGGAGGTCGACCCGCTGACCGTCGGCCCGGGCAATTCACTGCCGGTACGGGTGCTGCTCGATGGCAAGCCGGCAGCGGGCGTGAAGCTGATTGGCGACTATCGCAATGCACCGAACACCCTGAGCACTGAAACGGACAAGGACGGTCGTGCGCAAGTGCTGGTGCGTAATGAAGGATTGAATGTGATTGCGGCGCAGGTGGAAGTGCCGGTGAAGGACAGCGCTGATGTGAACAGTCGCGGGCTGTTCAGTTCGCTGACGTTCCTTGGCGAACCGCATCACGAGTAAAAGCGCACCCTCACCCCAGCCCTCTCCCTGAGGGAGAGGGAGCAGACCGAGCTGTCTTGCGAAGTACATCGACCTGAAAATCCGAGTCGATTATGGATTCAGTACAGCACTCTCACGTCGGCGAAACTCTGCAATATCCCCCAATCAGTCCCCTCTCCCTCTGGGAGAGGGAGCAGACCGAGCTGTCTTGCGAAGTACATCGACCTGAAAATCCGAGTCGATTACGGATTCAGCACAGCACTCTCACGTCGGCGAAAATCTGCAATATCCCCCAATCAGTCCCCTCTCCCTCTGGGAGAGGGCTAGGGTGAGGGGCTTTGGCTTTTAGAGGTTGCCGAGACCGTCGATCAGCGCCTGATTCTGCTCCGGCGTACCGATCGAAATCCGCAGGAACTGGGCAATCCGCTCCTGCTTGAAGTGGCGCACAATCACGCCCTGCTCGCGCAGCTTGGCCGCCAGACCCGCGGCATCGTGTTGCGGGTGACGGGCGAAGATGAAGTTCGCCGCCGACGGCAGCACCTCAAAGCCCTTGGCCTGCAATTGCGCGATCACCCATTCACGGCTCTCGATCACCAGACGGCAGGTCTTGTCGAAATACTCGCGATCCTCGAACGCTGCCGCCGCCCCGACAATCGCCAGGCGATCCAGCGGATAGGAGTTGAAGCTGTTCTTGATCCGCTCCAGCGCTTCGATCAGATCCGGATGACCCACCGCCAGACCAACGCGCAGCCCGGCCAGCGAGCGCGACTTGGACAGGGTCTGGGTCACCAGCAGGTTCGGATAACGATCCACCAGACTGATCGCGGTTTCGCCGCCGAAGTCGATATAAGCCTCGTCCACCACAACCACCGAATCCGGGCTGGCCTTGAGGATCTGCTCGACCGCCTCCAGCGCCAACAGGCAACCGGTCGGTGCGTTCGGATTGGGAAAAATGATCCCGCCGTTCGGTTTGGCGTAGTCCGCCGGGTTGATCTGGAACTGCGCGTCCAGCGGCACGGCATCGAACTGGATGCCGTACAGACCGCAATACACCGGATAGAAGCTGTAGCTGATGTCCGGGAACAGCAGCGGCTGCTCGTGTTGCAGCAGACCGTGGAAGATGTGCGCGAGCACTTCGTCCGAGCCGTTGCCGAGGAACACTTGATTGCTCTGCACGCCGTAGTAGTTAGCGACGGCGTTTTTCAGCAGATCGCTGTTCGGGTCCGGGTACAGACGCAGGTTGTCGTTGAGTTCGGTCTGCATCGCCGCCAGGGCTTTTGGCGACGGGCCGTAGGGGTTTTCGTTGGTGTTGAGCTTGACCAGTTTGGTCAGCTTTGGCTGTTCGCCCGGCACATACGGCACCAGATCCTTGACGAACGGGCTCCAGAATTTACTCATGTTCAGTTCCCCTTCTGCTCAGCTTTGATGCGGTATTCGGCGCTGCGTGCGTGCGCACTCAGGGATTCGCCACGGGCCAGCACCGAAGCGGTCTTGCCCAGCTCGGAAGCACCGGCCTCGGAGCAGAAGATGATCGACGAACGTTTCTGGAAGTCGTACACACCCAGCGGCGAGGAGAACCGCGCAGTGCCGGAGGTCGGCAGCACGTGGTTCGGGCCAGCGCAGTAGTCGCCCAGCGCCTCGGAGGTGTGACGGCCCATGAAGATCGCGCCGGCGTGACGGATCTGCGGCAACCACGCTTGTGGATCAGCGACCGACAGCTCCAAGTGTTCCGGGGCGATACGGTTGGCGACTTCGATGGCTTGCGCCATGTCGCGCACATGAATCAGTGCACCGCGACCATTGATCGAGGTTTCGATGATGGTTGCGCGGTCCATGGTCGGCAGCAGTTTGTCGATGCTCGCAGCGACCTTGTCGAGGAATTCGGCGTCCGGGCTGACCAGAATCGCCTGGGCGTCTTCGTCGTGCTCGGCCTGGGAGAACAGATCCATGGCGATCCAGTCCGGATCGGTCTGGCCGTCGCACACCACAAGGATTTCCGACGGGCCGGCGATCATGTCGATGCCGACCTGACCGAACACGTGACGCTTGGCGGTGGCCACATAGATGTTGCCCGGGCCGACGACCTTGTCCACCTGCGGCACGCTTTCAGTGCCGTAAGCCAGCGCGGCAACCGCTTGCGCACCGCCGATGGTGAACACCCGGTCAACGCCGGCAATGCACGCCGCCGCCAGCACCAGTTCATTGAGCTCACCGCGCGGGGTCGGCACGACCATGACCACTTCGGTCACGCCGGCGACCTTGGCCGGAATCGCGTTCATCAACACCGAAGACGGGTACGACGCCTTGCCGCCCGGTACGTACAGGCCGGCGCGATCCAGCGGCGTGACCTTCTGCCCGAGTACGGTGCCGTCGGCCTCGGTGTAGCTCCAGGAATCCTGTTTCTGTTTTTCGTGATAGCTGCGCACCCGCGCCGCAGCTTTTTCCAGCGCTTCGCGCTGTGCCACGGTGATGCGGGTCAGGGCCAGTTCCAGACGCTCGCGCGGCAGGATCAGGTCAGCCATCGAGGCGACGTCGAGGCCGTCGAACTGGCGGGTGAACTCGACCAGCGCCGCGTCACCGCGCTCGCGCACCGCCTTGATGATGTCCAGCACGCGCTGATTGACCGAGTCGTCAGACACACTTTCCCAGCTCAGCAGATGATCCAGATGATGCGCGAAATCCGGGTCAGCAGCGTTGAGTCGGCGAATTGCAGTCGGTGCGGTCATAGCGAGAGCCTCATAGGAATGGCAAAAACTCAGGCGCCCGAAGGTGCGCTGACGTTTAATAACGATCGCGTTGGTACTGTGCCCGCACCAGGCAAGGCGTGGGACGAAGGTAAGGGTTTTTCCTTACCGAGTCCCGCAACGCAGCATGGTGCGGGCACAGTGCCAACCCGTAGGGCCTTGCTTCAAAAGGCTGGCCACTACGCGTTTATACTTCTGAGAAATTGTTCTGCTGCTGTTAGATTGCCTTTTGGAGTAAGGCGCGGTCGTTATTAAACGTCAGCGCACCTTCCCTAGCCAGTCGTTTCCGCTTGGGCACCTGAGATTCTGGCTATGAGGCGGATAGACGGGCGCGACTCAAGGTCACGCAGGTGAATCAGCCGCGGTGTCGCGATTCCACTGCGTTGCGCAGGGTATCGATCAACGCCTGGATTCGGGCGTGTTGCATCTTCATCGAAGCCTTGTTGACCACCAGGCGCGAGCTGATCGTGGCGATCAGTTCCTGAGGTTCCAGGCCATTGGCGCGCAGGGTGTTGCCGGTGTCGACCACGTCGATGATCTTGTCGGCCAGACCGATCAGCGGCGCCAGCTCCATCGAACCGTAGAGCTTGATGATGTCGACCTGACGCCCCTGTTCGGCGTAGTAACGCTTGGCGACGTTGACGAACTTGGTCGCCACGCGCAGACGGCCCTTGGGCTCGGCCGCGCCGATCTTGCCGGCGGTCATCAGCTTGCACTGGGCAATCTGCAGATCCAGCGGCTCGTACAGGCCCTGGCCGGTGTATTCCATCAACACGTCTTTACCGGCGACGCCGAGGTCGGCCGCGCCATGCTCGACATAGGTCGGCACGTCAGTGGCACGCACGATCAACAGACGTACGTCATCCTGAGTGGTGGGGATGATCAGCTTGCGGCTCTTGTCCGGATTCTCGGTCGGCACGATGCCGGCTTCAGCGAGAAGCGGCAGGGTGTCGTCAAGGATGCGGCCCTTGGACAGTGCGATGGTCAACATGGGAAACGTCAGTCCTTATCAAGGTACTCATGTCCGGTCGCAATCGGCGCCGGACACACATCGAGCCGGATACCGGCTCGACTCGAAACAAATTCAGTGGACACGTCCCTGTGTCCGCATGCAGCAATCAGCCCGGAACGCGACGGATCTTGGCGCCCAGCATCTGCAGTTTTTCTTCGATGCACTCGTAACCACGGTCTATGTGGTAGATGCGATCGATCAGGGTGTCGCCTTCGGCCACCAGTGCCGAGATCACCAGGCTGGCCGAAGCACGCAGGTCAGTGGCCATCACTGGCGCGCCCTTCAGGACTTCAGTACCGGTGACGATCGCGGTGTTGCCTTCGACCTGGATCCTGGCGCCCATGCGGTGCAGTTCGTACACGTGCATGAAACGGTTTTCGAAGATCGTCTCGATCACTGCGCCTGTGCCTTCGGCAATGGCGTTGAGCGAGATGAACTGGGCCTGCATGTCGGTCGGGAACGCCGGGTACGGCGCGGTGCGCACGTTGACCGCTTTCGGGCGCTTGCCGTGCATGTTCAGCTCGATCCAGTCTTCACCGCTGGTGACTTCAGCGCCGGCTTCACGGAGCTTTTCCAGAACGGCTTCGAGGATGGTCGGATCGGTGTCCTTGACCTTCACGCGGCCACCGGTGACCGCAGCGGCCACCAGGTAGGTGCCGGTTTCGATACGGTCAGGCATGACCTTGTAGAAGCACGAACCCAGACGCTCGACGCCATCGATGGTGATGGTGTCGGTGCCGGCGCCGGAAACCTTGGCGCCCATGGCGTTGAGGAAGTTCGCCAGGTCAACCACTTCCGGCTCGCGCGCGGCGTTCTGCAGGACGCTGCGGCCCTTGGCCAGGGCAGCTGCCATCATGATGTTTTCGGTACCGGTCACACTGACGGTATCGAAGAAGAAGCTGGCGCCGCGCAGGCCGCCTTCAGGCGCCTTGGCCTTGATGTAGCCGCCTTCGACGTCGATCACCGCGCCCATGGCTTCGAGGCCACGGATGTGCAGGTCAACCGGACGCGAACCGATGGCGCAACCGCCAGGCAGGGCGACTTCGGCTTCACCGAAACGCGCAACCATCGGGCCCAATACCAGGATCGAGGCACGCATGGTTTTCACCAGTTCGTACGGCGCGATCAGGGTCTTGATGGTGCGTGGGTCGATTTCGACGCTGAGTTTCTCGTCGATCACCGGCTCGATGCCCATGCGACCGAACAGCTCGATCATGGTGGTGATGTCGTGCAGGTGCGGCAGGTTGCCAACGGTCACCGGGCCATCGCACAGCAGGGTGGCAGCCAGAATCGGCAGGGCGGAGTTCTTCGCCCCGGAGATACGGATTTCGCCATCAAGACGAACGCCACCGGTAATAATCAATTTATCCATAAGAATCTCGACGCCCTTGGGCTCAGGTGCGCTCGGCCCAGGCCGCGCGGCTGAAAAATTTCATAGTGACCGCATGGATGCTGCCATCGGCGATCCACGGGTTCAAATGGGCATAGATGCTCTGCTGACGCTTGACCGGGCTTAACGCCGCCAGTTCATCGCTAATCACGTTCAGCTGAAAGTTGCAGCCTTCGCCTTCAACTTCCACCTGCGTTCCTGGCAGCTTCCCTTCAAGGAAGCTCTTCACTTCTACGGCCTGCATGCTCAACCTCAATCGGCGCCCTGTGCGCACGGGTCGGACATCATACAAAAAAGCCCCGCGCCTGCGAACCCCGCATTGGCAGGACTCTGACGGGGGGCTTGTTTATCGATGCGGGTTCAGGGGTGCGCCAGCAACTCGGTCAGTTCACTGACCTGAGCGATTTCGCGCATGTCTTCCGGCATCGCACGGATGCTGACGGCCTTGCCGGCCGCCTGGGCATCGCGCATGAAGCACAGCAGCAAGGACAAGCCGACGCTGCTGGACTTCTTCACTGCCGAGCAATCGATGACCAGCGATGCCGCCTTGCTGGACTTGATCAGCGCCTGGCCTTCCTTGCGCAGGTCGGGACCTGTGCGGTAATCCAGTACTCCACTGAGCAATAGCTCGTCGACGTCACTCATACGAACTGCCGCCTCATTCATTGCGCTGGCTTCTCGGCAGCTTTCTCGGTGGTTTCCTTGGCCTTGGCCACTTCGCCAGCCCAATTGTTGATGGTCTTGTCCAGATCGTTGCCATTGCGCTGCATCGCGTCGGCGAACTGATCACGGAACAGCTTGCCGATGTTGATGCCGTTGATGATCACATTGCGCAGTTTCCACTCGCCATTGATCTTCTCCAGCGTGTACTGCACAGGGTAGATCGCGCCGTTGTTGCCCTTGACGGTCATGCCGACGCTGGTGCGATCGCCGGACTCATCCTTGGCCGGATCAACGGTGATGCCCTGGTTGTTGTACTCGAGCAAAGCGTTGCCATAGAACTGGAACAGGCCGCGCTTGAAGTTTTCCTGGAAGGTCTGCATCTGCGCCGGCGTGGCCTTGCGCGAATACTTGACCGTCATGATGCTCTTGGAAATGCCTTCGGCATCCACCACAGGTCCGACGATGGTGTTCAGCGCCGTGTAGAAGTCCTGCGGATCCTTCTTGTACTTCTCTTTATTGGCCGACAAGTCGGCCAGCATCCGGTTCGTGGTGTCCTGAATCAGGTCGTGCGCCGACTGTCCGGGCGCAGCGCTAGCCAGCATCGGCAGTGCCGCAAGCAACACCAACAGGCCACGTCGCAAGGTAGAGATCATTCAAAAGCTCCTCATTTGGCGTCTTTGCTAACGGTATTGAGCAGGAATTTACCGATCAGGTCTTCCAGTACCAGAGACGACTGCGTGTCGTGGATGGTTCCACCATCCTTCAGACGGGTGTCTTCCCCGCCCACGCTGATACCGATGTACTTCTCGCCCAACAGGCCAGCGGTCAGGATAGACGCTGTGGAGTCGGTCGGCAGGTTGTCGACCTTTTTATCCACTTGCAGGGTTACCCGACCGGTGAAGCTGTCGCGATCCAGATCGATGGCCGTGACCTTGCCGATGGTTACGCCAGCCATGGTCACTTTGGCTCTGACCGTCAAACCGGCGATGTTGTCGAAGTAGGCATACAGTTTATAGGTGTCGGTGGTCGAAGTCGGAGACAGGCCACTGACCCGCAGAGCCAGTAGCAACAAAGCCAGGATCCCTGCCAGCAGGAACAGGCCGACACCGATTTCCAGGGTGCGGTTTTGCATCAGAAATCTCCAAACATCAAAGCGGTCAGAATAAAGTCCAGGCCCAGTACCGCCAGCGAGGCGAATACCACGGTCTTGGTGGTGGCGCGACTGATGCCCTCGGAAGTGGGCTCACAGTCATAGCCTTGGAAAACGGCGATCCAGGTCACGACGAAGGCGAAAACGATACTTTTGATGACGCCGTTGAGCACATCGCTGGTGAAGTTCACGCTGTTCTGCATGTTCGCCCAGTAGGAGCCTTCATACACGCCAAGCCAGTCGACAGCCACCCACGAACCGCCCCAGATTCCCACCACGCTGAAAATCATCGCCAGCACCGGCAGGGAAATGAAACCGGCCCACAGACGCGGGGCAATAATGTATTTGAGCGGATCGACACCGATCATTTCCAGGCTGGAAAGCTGTTCGGTGGACTTCATGTTGCCAATTTCTGCGGTCAGCGCCGAACCGGCACGCCCGGCAAACAGCAACGCCGTCACGACTGGCCCCAGTTCACGCAGCAACGTCAGGGCGACCATCTGCCCCACCGCCTGCTCCGAACCGTAGCTCGACAGAATACTGAAGCCCTGCAGCGCCAGCACCATGCCGATGAAAATCCCCGACACGACGATGATCACCAGCGACATCACGCCGACCGAATGCAACTGCTTGACCAGCAGGCCGAAACCGCCGCTGATACCGCCACGACCGAGCAGGGCGTGAAACAGGAACAGGGTCGCGCGGCCAAACACCGCGACGGCGTCGATCGCCGCCTCGCCGAACCGGCGTACGCGTTCTATTAATGAAATTTTGCGCATCAGCGCTTCCCCAGAAGATCTGCGCGGTAATCCGTCGCTGGAAAATGATACGGCACCGGGCCATCGGGGTTGCCGGTCATGAACTGGCGAATACGCGGTTCATCCGAATTCATCAATTCGTCCGGCGTGCCCTGCCCCAGCACCTGACCATCACCCACTACATAGATATAGTCAGCGATGCTCGCGGTTTCGGCCAGATCGTGGGAGACCACGATGCTGGTGATCCCCAGCGCATCGTTGAGCAGACGGATCAGGCGTACCAGCACCCCCATGGCGATCGGATCCTGACCGACGAAAGGCTCGTCATACATGAGAATCTGCGGATCGAGCGCAATCGCCCGGGCCAGCGCCACGCGCCGCTTCATGCCCCCGGACAGCTCGTCGGGCATCAGCTCGATCGCACCGCGCAGACCGACCGCCTGCAATTTGAGCAGGACGATGTCGCGGATCATTTCATCCGGCAATTGCGTATGAACGCGCAGGGGGAAAGCGACGTTCTCGAAGACATCGAGATCGGTGAACAGCGCGCCGCTCTGAAACAGCACACCCATGTGCTTGCGCGCATCGAACAGATCACTGCGCGACAGCGTCGGCAGGTTCTGGCCGTTGACCCAGACTTCGCCGCTGGATGGACGCAACTGCGCACCCATCAAGCGCAACAAAGTGGTCTTGCCGCACCCGGAAGGTCCCATGATGCCGGTAACCTTGCCACGCGGGATGCGAATATCGACGTTATTGAAAATGCTGCGCGCACCGCGCTTGAAGGAGACTCCCTTCAGCTCGACCGCGTAGGCGTTATCGGCACTCATCTAAACTCCTTGCGATGCAGCCTCTCACTCGGACGCCTGGCTTTCCGCAGAAAGCACATACCTCCCGGGCAGGCCGAACTGGCGGCGAACTATATCACTGCAAAGGCCAAGCGCCCAAGGCCCATGCCCCCCTGTGTTCAGCGATATGACAGGCGCGGCCGCGCTTTTTCAGGGTTTTGGTTACGAGGAATGACAAAGCACGACGAACTTGCGTGAGGCTTTTCAACATAACCGCTATAATCGCCGCCTTTTCATCGGGCTATACGATTTCTGACATGAGCCAATCCAGCGACCTGATTCAATCGGCACAACGCACCATTCGCCTCGAAGTGGAAGCCGTACAAGGCTTGTTGCCCCATATCGACGCCGATTTCGTACGCGCTTGCGAGATGATTCTGGCCAGCAAAGGCCGTGTGGTCGTGGTCGGCATGGGCAAATCCGGGCACGTCGGCAACAAGATTGCCGCGACCCTGGCCAGCACCGGCACCCCGGCATTTTTCGTCCACCCGGCCGAAGCCAGCCATGGCGACATGGGCATGATCACCCGCGACGACGTGATCCTCGCCCTCTCCAACTCCGGCTCGACCAACGAAATCGTCACCCTGCTGCCATTGATCAAGCGCCTCGGCATCCAGTTGATCAGCCTCACCGGCAATCCGCAGTCGCCGCTGGCCAAAGCTGCCGAAGTCAATCTCAACGTTCATGTCGAACACGAAGCCTGCCCGCTGAACCTGGCACCGACTTCCTCGACCACCGCCGCGCTGGTCATGGGCGATGCCCTGGCCGTGGCGCTGCTGGAAGCGCGTGGTTTCACCGCCGAAGATTTTGCCTTTTCACACCCGGGCGGCGCTCTGGGTCGACGCCTGCTGCTGAAAGTGGAAAACGTCATGCATGCCGGGCAAGAGCTGCCGCAAGTGCAGCGCGGCACCCTGCTCAAGGACGCGCTCATGGAAATGACCCGCAAGGGTCTGGGCATGACCGCGATCGTTGAAGCCGATGGCAAACTGGCCGGAATCTTCACCGACGGCGATTTGCGCCGCACGCTGGACCGCAGCATCGACATCCGCAGCGCCACCATCGACCAGGTCATGACCGCACACGGCAAGACCGCACGGCCCGAGATGCTCGCCGCCGAAGCCCTGAAAATCATGGAAGACCACCGAATCAACGCACTGGTTGTCGTGGACGAAGAAGATCGCCCGATCGGCGCCTTCAACCTCTCCGATCTGCTGCGTGCAGGAGTGATGTAATGACCACCGATCTGCTGCAACGCGGCAAAGCGATCAAACTGGCGGTGTTCGACGTCGACGGCGTCCTCACCGACGGGCGCCTGTACTTCCTCGAAGACGGCAGCGAATTCAAGACCTTCAACACCCTCGATGGCCAGGGCATCAAAATGCTGATGAATGCCGGTGTCGAGACTGCCATCATCAGTGGCCGCAAGACCCCGGTGGTTGAACGCCGGGCGAAGAACCTCGGTATCCCGCACCTGTTTCAGGGTCGCGAAGACAAATTGGTGGTTCTGGACGGCCTGCTGGCGCAACTGGGCCTAAGCTATGAACAGGTCGCCTACCTGGGTGACGACCTGCCTGACTTGCCGGTGATCCGCCGCGTAGGGCTGGGCATGGCCGTTGCCAATGCTGCCGACTTCGTGCGCGAACACGCCCATGGCGTCACTCGGGCCCGCGGTGGCGAAGGTGCCGCCCGCGAATTCTGCGAATTGATCCTGCGCGCCCAGGGCCGCCTCGATGCGGCCAACGCCGCGTACCTGTGAGCCAAATCATGTTTAGCAAAAAATTTCGCAACTTCCTGCTGTTCGGCTGCATCGCTGCGATGTTTGCGGCGGTCGGCTACTGGAACATCAGTCCGGAACGTTTCCTCGACAAGCCTGTGGCCAAGGTCGAAGACACTGCCATCGACTGGTACGCCACCAATACGCATACCCTGCAATATCTGCCGGACGGCAAAGTGCAGTACGAAATGACGTCGGACAAGGCCGAACACCTGAAAGCGACGGATGTGACTCTGGTTACCAAACCCGACCTCAACATGTATCGCGGCACCGAGTTTCCGTGGCACGTGACCAGCGAACGCGGCGAAGTGAATCCGGACGGAACGCAGGTAGAATTGATCGACTCGGTACGCATCAAGCGCACCGATGAAAAGAAACGCGACACCCTGATCACCAGCACACGCATGACGGTGTTCCCTCAGCAGCAATATGCGCAGACCGAGCAACCCGTTAGAATCGACGGCGCTGGCGGTGTATCGACTGGCGTGGGAATGAAGGCGTATTTGAAGGAAAGCAGGATACACCTGCAATCGAACGTAAGAGGACAGTATGAGGCTCGTTAAAACCCTCCCTATTTTGCTCAGTCTGGGCGCAGCACTGGGAAGCGTGAGCGCCTGGGCTCTGCCGAACGATCAGCAGCAACCTATCCGCATTCAGGCCGACGACGCCCAGCTGGACGACAAGAACGGCATCGCCACCTATAAAGGTGATGTGATCATCACCCAGGGCTCGATGATCGTTAAGGGCAATACGGTGACCATCACCCGTACTCCGACCGGCGATATCGACGTGGTGACCTCGGTGGGCAACCTTGCCTACTTCGAGCAACTGCAAACCCAGGGTGACGCCAAGCCTGTTCAGGGCTGGGGCGTGACGATTCAGTACCACGCCGCGCAAAACCGCGTCGTGCTGATCGACAAGGCCAAGGTTGTCGACAAGGACAACAACACCACTCAGGGCGAGAAAATCGTCTATGACACGGTGAAGAAACTGGCCAGTGCCGGTCGCGCTACCGGCAGCAAAGTCACCGAAGCGCGTCCGCGTATCGACATGGTGATCCAGCCGAAGAAGAAAACCGACGAGAAAACCCAGTAATGGCAACTCTGAAAGCTCAACACCTGGCCAAGGCCTATAAAAGCCGCCAGGTTGTGCGCGACGTCAGCCTGTCGATCGACAGCGGCCAGATCGTTGGCCTGCTCGGCCCGAACGGTGCCGGCAAGACCACCTGTTTCTACATGATCGTCGGCCTTGTGCAGGCCGATCAGGGTCGCGTGCTGATCGATGATCTGGACGTCAGCCATCAGCCGATGCACGGCCGCGCCAAGGCCGGTATCGGCTATCTGCCGCAAGAAGCGTCGATCTTCCGCAAACTGTCGGTGGCCGATAACATCATGGCCATCCTCGAAACCCGCACGGAACTCGACAAGGCCGGTCGTCGCAAGGAACTGGAAAGCCTGCTGCAGGAATTCCACATCAGCCACATCCGCGACAACCTCGGCATGAGCCTGTCCGGTGGTGAACGCCGCCGGGTGGAAATCGCCCGCGCCCTGGCGACCGCACCGAAATTCATCCTGCTCGACGAGCCGTTCGCCGGTGTCGACCCGATTTCGGTCGGCGACATCAAGCAGATCATCCATCACCTCAAGGCCAAGGGCATCGGTGTTCTTATCACCGACCACAACGTGCGTGAGACCCTGGATATCTGCGAAACCGCCTACATCGTCAACGACGGTCAACTGATCGCGGAAGGCGATGCGGCGACCATCCTTGCCAACGATCTGGTGAAGGAAGTGTACCTGGGCCACGAGTTCCGCCTGTAAGCACCAAGGCACTTGGCCAGCCTCCGGGTGCTGTATCGATGAAGCAGGCTTTTTATACGCTTTTATTGTTACAGCGCTCTAGGCAAACACGACAGTTTCAGGCATATAATTTGCTTAAGTTTGGCGCTCCGGCGCCCTGTAGTGGATGGCGCATGCGCGCCGGCGAATAAGGTGTTAAGCCCCTGCCATGAAACCATCGCTAGTCTTGAGAATGGGCCAGCAGCTGACGATGACACCGCAGCTGCAACAGGCCATCCGCCTGCTCCAATTGTCGACCCTGGACCTGCAACAGGAAATCCAGGAGGCCCTGGAATCCAATCCGATGCTCGAACGCCAGGAAGAAGGCGACGACTTCGACAATACCGATCCTTTGGCCGACAACGCCGAACAAAAACCCAACACCGACATTCAGGAACCGTCCTATCAGGAAGCCGCCCCGACGGTGGACAATCTGGAAGATGGCGAATGGAACGAGCGCATTCCTAACGAACTGCCCGTTGATACCGCCTGGGAAGACGTCTACCAGACCAGCGCCAGCAGCCTGCCCAGCAGCGATGACGACGAGTGGGACTTCACCACCCGCACGTCCGCCGGCGAAAGCCTGCAAAGCCATCTGCTGTGGCAATTGAACCTGGCGCCGATGTCCGACACCGACCGCCTGATCGCCGTGACCCTGATCGATTGCATCAACAATCAGGGCTACCTGGACGAAACCCTCGAAGAAATTCTCGACGCCTTTGATCCGGAGCTCGACATCGAGCTGGACGAGATCGAAGCCGTTCTGCACCGCATTCAGCAGTTCGAACCGGCCGGTATCGGCGCGCGCAACCTCGGCGAATGCCTGCTGCTGCAACTGCGTCAGCTCCCGGCCAAGACCCCGTGGCTCAACGAAGCCAAACGTCTGGTCAGCGATTACATCGATCTGCTCGGCAGTCGCGACTACAGCCAGTTGATGCGGCGTATGAAGCTCAAGGAAGACGAGTTGCGTCAGGTCATCGAACTGGTGCAAAGCCTCAATCCGCGTCCGGGCTCGCAGATCGAATCGACCGAAGCCGAGTACGTGGTGCCCGACGTCATTGTGCGCAAGGATAACGAACGCTGGCTGGTCGAGCTGAATCAGGAGTCAGTGCCCCGTCTGCGGGTTAACGCGCAGTACGCCGGTTTCGTCCGTCGCGCCGACACCAGCGCCGACAACACCTTCATGCGCAACCAGTTGCAAGAGGCACGCTGGTTCATCAAGAGCCTGCAAAGCCGCAACGAAACCCTGATGAAGGTGGCCACCCAGATCGTCGAGCATCAGCGCGGCTTCCTGGAGTATGGCGATGAAGCCATGAAGCCGTTGGTCCTGCATGACATCGCCGAGGCGGTCGGCATGCACGAATCGACGATTTCCCGGGTCACCACGCAGAAATTCATGCATACCCCGCGCGGTATTTATGAACTGAAATACTTTTTCTCCAGCCACGTCAGCACCTCCGAAGGCGGTGAATGCTCGTCGACGGCGATCCGCGCGATCATCAAAAAACTGGTTGCGGCGGAAAATCAGAAAAAGCCGTTGAGTGACAGCAAGATCGCTGGTTTACTGGAGGCACAAGGCATTCAGGTGGCTCGCCGCACCGTCGCCAAGTACCGCGAATCCCTCGGGATCGCGCCTTCGAGCGAACGCAAGCGGTTGATGTAAGCCACGTTACAGCGTTCCAGTGGCAGGCTCTTCGGCCTGCCGCTTTATGCACTGGCAACGAAGGAGAAGCTGTATGCAAGTCAACATCAGTGGACACCAACTGGAAGTGACCGAACCTCTGCGCACCTACATCAACGAGAAACTCGAACGATTGGAGCGCCATTTCGACAAGATCACCAACGTGCAAGTCACGATGTGCGTCGAAAAGCTCAAGCAGAAAATCGAAGCCACCTTGCATATACCCGGCAGCGAAGTGGTCGCTAACGCAGAAGATACTGACATGTACGCTGCGATCGACTCACTGACCGACAAGCTGGATCGCCAACTCAAAAAGCATAAGGAAAAGACCCAGAGCCTCCTTCAGGGCGCGACAGGTCGTTAACACTCCCAACCCATGATCCGACTTGAAAGTATCCTGACCCCCGGCCGTTCCCTGGTGAACGTGCCGGGCGGCAGTAAAAAGAAAGCCCTCGAACAGATTGCCAACCTCATCCATAAAGAAGTGCCGGATCTGGCCATGCAGGATGTTTTCGAGAGCCTGGTAGCCCGTGAGAAACTCGGATCCACCGGTTTCGGCAACGGCATCGCCATTCCCCACTGTCGCCTCAAAGGCTGCGAAGCGCCTATCAGCGCGTTGATGCACCTTGATGCCCCCATCGATTTCGATGCCATCGACGGCGCACCGGTCGACCTGCTGTTTGTACTGCTGGTCCCGGAAGCGGCCACCGATGCCCACCTGGAATTACTGCGCCAGATCGCCAGCATGCTCGATCGCAAGGAAGTGCGCGAAAAACTGCGCAGCGCACCGAGCAACGAAGCCTTGTATCAGGTCGTCCTGAGCGAGCAGAACGGTCATTAATCATGCGTTTGATCATCGTCAGCGGCCGCTCCGGCTCGGGTAAAAGTACCGCCCTGAATGTCCTTGAGGACAACGGCTACTACTGCATCGACAACCTGCCGGCCGGTCTGCTGCCGGAACTCGCCGAACGCGCCCTGATTCACACCGAACTGGCCCAGCCGCTGGTGGCCGTGTCGATCGATGCACGCAATCTGCCGAGCCACCTGTCGCGTTTCCCCGAACTGCTTGAAGAAGTCCGTGCCCGGCACATCCAGTGCGATGTGCTGTATCTGGATGCCGACGAAGAAACCCTGCTCAAGCGCTTCTCGGAAACCCGCCGGCGCCATCCATTGAGCACTGCCAACCGCTCGCTGGCCGAAGCGATCGAAGATGAAACCGCCCTGCTCGGCCCGATCGCCGACCTGGCCGACCTCAAGGTCAACACCACCAATCTGAATCTGTACCAGTTGCGTGACACCATCAAGCTGCGACTGCTGAACCAACCGGAACCGGGCACGGCGTTTCTGGTCGAGTCGTTCGGCTTCAAGCGCGGCATGCCGGTGGACGCGGATCTGGTGTTCGATGTGCGCTGCCTGCCCAATCCTTACTGGAAACCGGAACTGCGTGCACAATCGGGTCTCGACGCACCGGTCGCCGAGTACCTGGCTGCACAACCGGAGGTTGAGGAGATGTTCCAGGACATCTACGGCTACCTGTACAAATGGCTGCCACGCTTTGCCGCGAGTAATCGCGCCTATGTCACCATTGCCATTGGCTGCACCGGCGGGCATCACCGCTCCGTTTACCTGACCGAACGCCTGGGTCAGGCCCTGCAGAAAACCCTGAAGAACGTCCAGGTTCGCCACCGCGACCTCACTTAAAGGATTCACACCGCGATGCCTGCTCTGGAAATCGAAATCATCAATAAACTGGGCCTGCACGCCCGAGCGTCGGCCAAGTTCGTCGGGGTGGCGGGCCAGTTCCCGGATTGCACGATCAGAGTGGGTCGCACGCCAGAAACCACAGTGGATGGCAAAAGCATCATGGCGATGATGATGCTCGCCGCCGGCAAGGGTACGAAGATCTATCTGAGCACCGAAGGCCATCAGGAACAGGAAGCGCTGGATGCGCTGGTGGCGTTGATCAACAACTACTTCGATGAGGGTGGTTGATCGTTTAAAGATCAAAAGATCAAAAGATCAAAAGATCGCAGGCTGCGATCTTTTGATATTCAACCCAACGCCGTATCCATCACCATCATCAGACAAAACCCGATCAGCAAGCCAAGACTGGCCAGCTTGTCATGACCATTGCGGCGCGATTCTGGAATGACTTCGTGCGTCACCACCAGCAACATCGCCCCCGCCGCCAGCGCCAGCCCCATCGGCAATAACAGCTCCGCCAGACTGACCAGCCAGGCACAGAGCAGTGCAAACACCGGTTCGACCAGTCCTGACGCCGCACCGATCAAGAATGCCTTGACCCGCGACATTCCCGCCCCCGCCAGTACCAGCGCAATCACCAATCCCTCTGGCACATCCTGCAAGGCGATGCCCATCACCAGACTGTCGGCATCCGGCATGCCGCCGCCAGCGGACACCCCCACCGCCATGCCTTCCGGGATGTTGTGAGCAATGATGGCGAAGACGAACAGCCAGATGCGCGGCGGAATCACCGGGTGCTCGGGGGTACCGACGAGCATTTCCGGTGAGGCGCCGGACAGTTTCAGATCCACCAGATACAAACCGAATGCACCGAGCATGATGCCGAAGCAAATCAGCCCGCTGGCGGCCAACGGTGTCAGGCCCAGACTTTCGGCAGCAGCGATGCCCGGCACGATCAGCGAAAACGCAGTCGCCGCCAGCATCACGCCGGCGCCGAAACCCAGTAGCGTATCGCTGAGCCTCTGCGGCATACGCCGGATCACCAGCACCGGCACCGCGCCGAGCGCCGTGCCGAGGGCGCAGATCGCGCCGCCCTGCAATGCGCGTGACAATCGCGGCTGCAGATCCAGCCATTCCAGCCCGTGCACGGCCAGCAGGGTCATGCCCGCCAGCAGCAACAGCGACCCGACCGCGTAACGAAACATGCGCCCACCGCCAATCGCCAGTGTTTCAGTGCCCATAGTCAGCCCTGGATTGTTTTTATAGAAGACTTAAACCAGTGCAGCCTGGTAGCGCGCAGCAACTTCCGGCCAATTGATCACGTTGTAGAACGCGTTGATGTATTCCGGGCGACGGTTCTGATAACGCAGGTAATAGGCGTGTTCCCAAACATCCAGACCGAGAATCGGCGTGTTGCCGTTCATCAACGGGCTGTCCTGATTGCCGCTACTTTCCACGACCAGTTTTTTCTCCGGGGTCACGCTGAGCCAGGCCCAGCCGCTGCCGAAACGGGTCAACGCGGCTTTGGTGAAGGCTTCCTTGAAGCTGTCGAGGCCGCCCAGTTGCGCCTCGATGGCCTTGGCCAGCGCGCCGTCCGGCTTACCACCGCCGTTGGGCACCATGACTTCCCAGAACAGCGAATGGTTGGCATGCCCGCCACCCTGATTGATCACCGCCGCGCGGAGTTTTTCCGGCAACTGCTGAACGCTGGCGACCAGTTTTTCCACCGGCCATTCGGCGTACTCAGTGCCTTCGACGGCGGCATTGAGGTTGTTGATGTAGGTCTGGTGGTGCTTGGTGTAGTGGATCTCCATGGTTTGCGCATCGATGTGCGGTTCCAGGGCATCGTAGGCGTACGGCAAGGCAGGCAAGGTAAAAGCCATTTCAGTGGACTCCATGGTGATGTGAGGCTGACGCGCGGCGTGCATTGCCGGTGTCCGGGTGCAGCAGGCGCTGGGTGCGCGGGTATTCGCCGTGTTCGCTGATGAAATTCAGCAGTTCGACGTAGGTCTTGCTGCTCTGGCGCAACGCCGCCTCACGCAGGGCCGGGCGCAGGCGCTCGTCCTGCATGGTCTGCAACAGCCGTTGATGAATCGCGCAGAGGTACTCGGCGCTCTCCTCCGGCTGATTCAGGCGCAGGTGCAGATCCGCCAGGTTGTGGTGGGAGATGACGCAGGCCGCCACCGCTTCGTCGGCATCGGCCCAGCGTTCGAATAGCACTTGCGCCAGGGCCAGGGCTTGCAGGTAAGCCTCGCGGGCGTCGATCAGCTCGCCGAGCATGAAGCAGCGATTGGCCCGTTCGATCGTGCGTTTCCAGTGCTCCATGGTGAGCCTCCAAAGCGGTTGCGGGGTTTACACGCCGCCGGCGGTGAGTTTCTCGGGGTTGAGCAACTCTTCCAGGTGGCTGCGCGACAGATCGGTGTGTTCCAGCGCGACGTCGATCACCGGGCGGCCCTGCTTGTAGGCCTGCTTGGCGATTTCGGCGGCTTTCTGATAGCCGATGATCGGGTTGAGCGCCGTGACTAGGATCGGATTACGCGACAGCGCTTCTTTGAGCCGCGACTCGTTGACCTTGAAGCTGGCGATGGCCTTGTCGCCGAGCAGACGACTGGCATTGGCCAGCAGTTCGATGCTGCTCAGCAGGTTCTGGGCGATGATCGGCAGCATCACGTTCAGCTCGAAGTTGCCCGACTGGCCGGCGATGGTGATCACCGAATCGTTGCCGATCACTTGCGCAGCGACCATCGCAGTAGCTTCCGGAATCACCGGATTAACCTTGCCCGGCATGATCGACGAACCCGGTTGCAGGGCTTCCAGCTCGATCTCGCCAAGGCCGGCGAGCGGACCAGAGTTCATCCAGCGCAGGTCGTTGGCGATTTTCATCAGCGACACGGCGGTAGCCTTGAGCTGACCGGAGACGGCGACGGCGGTGTCCTGCGAGCCGATCAGGGCGAACAGATCCTTGCCCGGAGTTAATTGCACATTCGTCAGTTGGCTGAGCTGGCGACTGAAACGCTTGGCAAACTCCGGATGCGCGTTGATCCCGGTGCCGACCGCCGTACCGCCCTGCGCCAGCGATTGCAGGCTCGGCAGCAAGTCCTGCAGATGACCGATGTTGGCCTTGAGCTGCTGCGCCCAGCCATTGAGCACCTGACTCATGCGCACCGGCATCGCGTCCATCAAGTGCGTGCGGCCGGTTTTGACGTGGTGGTGCACCTGTTCGGCTTTGTTTTCGATGACCTGCACCAGATGCAACAGCGCCGGCAGCAGTTGTTCGTGCAACGCCAGGGCGGCGCTGACGTGGATGGTGGTCGGAATGATGTCGTTGCTGCTCTGGCCGCAGTTGACGTGATCGTTCGGGTTGACCGGCTCGCCAAGCAGTCGGCTGGCGAGGGTCGCGATCACTTCGTTGGCGTTCATGTTGGAGCTGGTGCCGGAGCCGGTCTGGAAGATATCCACCGGGAAATGCTGCATGAAGTCGCCTTCGAGCAGGCCTTGGGCCGCATCGCTGATGGCTTTGCCCTGGCCGGCGCTGAGCTGGTTGAGCTCGACGTTGGCCCGCGCGGCGGCGGCTTTGGCGAGGATCAGCGCACGGATGAATTGCGTTGGCATCGGCTTGCCGCTGATCGGGAAGTTATCCACTGCACGCTGGGTCTGCGCGCCATAGAGAGCGTCCACCGGCACCTGTAGTTCGCCCATGCTGTCGCGCTCAATACGAGTCTTGGTCATCGGTAAATCCTTGGACTAATTCAATGAGAGGAATCGAGGGAAGCAACTCGCAGGTCGCCAGTTGCCAGGTGTAGCGCTGCCAGCGCTGGAGCCGACAGTTGCACAGAGAGAGGCGCTCCATTTCACGCAACGGACGCCAGGCTTGATCGAGACACAGGCTGCGCCAGTGCCACGGCAACGCGATGTCGGTGGCTGTGTCGAGCAGCAGACGGAAGGAGGTTTCAGCGATGGTCCACGGGGAAGTCGCCGTACAGCAGGCCAGATAACGGCCTTCGGCCAGGTAATGTTCGATCAGGCGTGGTTCGTCAGGATCCATCGCGCAACGGATCTGTCGACTCATCCAGCGCCAGCTTTCGAGGTACGGCTGCTCGTGCAAGGCAGAACTCATGATCCGGGACTCGTTCGGAGATGAGATTTATTATTATATGATAATGAGAACCAAAACAAGAGCGCCTGATTACACAGACTTCATCGGGGCAGCGAGCCTGCTCGCGAAGGCGTCGTGTCAGTCACCGCTGGGGTCGGCCGCTTTCGCGAGCAGGCTCGCTCCCACAAGGTTTTGTGTGGAGCCAAGAAAAAAGGCGCGCCACCCGATGAGGTGGCGCGCCTTTCTTGTCTGACCGCTGGGGCTTAGCTGCCCGCGACAGTCATCCGCTCGATCAACACCGAACCCGTGCGAATATTGCTGCGCAGCTCCAGATCATTACCGACCGCGACGATCTGCTTGAACATGTCGCGCATATTGCCGGCGATGGTCACTTCCTGCACCGCGAACTGGATTTCGCCATTCTCGACCCAGAACCCCGCCGCACCACGCGAATAGTCGCCGGTGACCATGTTCAAGCCATGGCCCATCAACTCGGTAACCAACAAGCCACGGCCCATGCGCTTCAACAGCGCCGCCTGATCTTCATCACCGTGAGTGACGAACAGGTTATGCACGCCTCCCGCGTTGGCGGTGCTCGGCATGCCGAGTTTGCGCCCGGAGTACGTGCCGAGGATGTACGACACCAACTCGCCCTTCTCGACGAACGGTTTGGCGTAGGTGGCCAGACCATCACCGTCGTAGGACGCACTGCCCATGGCGCGCATCAGATGCGGACGCTCATCGATGGTCAGCCATTCCGGAAACAATTTCTGCCCCAGCGTGCCTTCGAGGAACGACGATTTGCGATACAGACTGCCGCCAGAAACCGCCGACAGGAAGCTGCCGAACAAGCCGCCCGCCAGTTCAGCGGAAAACAGCACCGGCACTTCGCAGGTCGGCACCGGACGCGCGCCCAGACGGCTCGCGGCGCGTTGCGCGGCACGCTGGCCGATGCTCACCGGATCCGCCAGCAGGCTGCCCTGACGATTGACGTCATACCAGTAATCGCGCTGCATCTGGCCGTCGGCTTCGGCGATCATCACGCAGCTCAGGCTGTGCCGGGTCGACGCGTAACCGCCGATGAAACCGTGGCTGTTGCCATATACACGGCAGCCCTGATGGGTGCTGAGGGTGGTGCCGTCGGCGTTCTTGATTCGCGCATCGGCGTCGAACGCGGCGGCTTCACAGAGCAACGCCTTCTCGATGGCCTGCTCCGGGGTGATGTCCCATTCGTGGAACAGGTCGAAATCCTGCACATCCCTGGCCATCAGCGCGGCATCGGCGAGGCCCGAGGCTTCGTCTTCAGAGGTATGTTTGGCGATCGCCAGTGCAGCGGCAACGGTTTCACGAATCGCGTCCGGCCCGGTGGCGGAGGTGCTTGCCGAGCCTTTTCGCTGGCCAACATACAAGGTGATGCCAAAGCCTTGGTCGCGATTGAATTCGACCGTCTCGACCTCACGCTGACGCACCGACGTCGACAAACCCTGCTCCAGCGACACCGCGACTTCGCAGGCACTGGCGCCCTGACGCTTGGCTTCGGCGATGATCTGCTCGACCTGTTCCTGCAGTGCCGGCAATGCTTGCGGGCCGACGCTTTGAACTGCACTCATGCTCATCTCCACTCAAATTCTGCTTTCGGCTGGGGCCATCGAGCGACCGGGCCGGACAAGCGGCCCCCGACTGGTTATCATGGCGGCGTTTCTTTGCGGACTGCCACCATGGTTGATTCTTACGACGACTCCCTCGATACGGGAGAAAAAAGCAAATCTCAGGTCAAACGCGAGCTGCATGCTCTGGTTGACCTTGGCGAGCGCCTTACAACACTCAAGCCCGACTTGCAGGCAAAACTGCCATTGACCGACGCCTTGCGCCGGGCCCTGGCTGATGCGCCGAAGCACACCGCGAACATCGCGCGTAAACGGCACCTGCAGTTCATCGGCAAACTGATGCGCGATCAGGACACTGACGCGATTCTGGTCCTGCTCGATCAACTCGATGCCTCCACCCGTCAGTACAACGAGCGTTTCCACAACCTCGAACGCTGGCGTGACCGCCTGATCGCCGGTGACGATGCCGTGCTGGAGAAATTCGTCGTCGAATACCCCGACGCCGATCGCCAGCAACTGCGTTCCCTGATCCGTCAGGCTCAGCACGAGGTTGCGCAAAACAAACCTCCTGCTTCCAGCCGCAAGATCTTCAAGTACATCCGTGAGCTGGACGATACGCAACGCGGCCTGCGTTGATACTCGCCATCGGGTGGCCGCCCTGCGCGCCACCCGCAGCTCCACCTCTTTTTATGCGCCCGTGCCACCCACGGTAATCGCATCGATCTTCAGCGTCGGCTGACCGACACCCACCGGCACCGACTGCCCGTCCTTGCCGCACGTGCCCACACCGCTGTCCAGCGCCAGATCGTTACCGACCATCGACACCCGGCTCATCGCCTCGGGGCCGTTGCCGATCAACGTCGCGCCCTTGACCGGCGCGGTGATCTTGCCGTCCTCGATCAGGTACGCCTCACTGGTGGAGAACACGAACTTGCCGCTGGTGATGTCGACCTGACCGCCGCCAAGGTTGGCGCAGTAGATGCCCTTCTTCACCGACGCGATGATTTCCGCCGGATCGCTCTCGCCTCCGAGCATGTAGGTGTTGGTCATGCGCGGCATCGGCAGATGCGCGTAGGACTCGCGACGACCGTTGCCGGTACGGGCCACGCCCATCAGACGCGCATTGAGCTTGTCCTGCATGTAACCTTTGAGCACGCCGTTCTCGATCAGCGTGGTGCACTCGGTCGGAGTGCCTTCGTCGTCGACGCTCAGCGAGCCGCGACGACCGCTCAACGTGCCGTCATCGACAATGGTGCAGAGCTTGGAGGCAACCATTTCGCCCATCCGCCCGCTGTAGGCCGAACTGCCCTTGCGGTTGAAGTCGCCTTCCAGACCGTGACCGACCGCTTCGTGCAGCAGCACGCCGGACCAGCCCGAACCGAGGACGACAGGCAAGGTGCCGGCCGGTGCCGGAATCGCTTCCAGATTCACCAGCGCCTGACGCAGTGCTTCACGGGCATAGCCCATGGCACGGTCTTCGGCGAGGAAATAACGGTAGTCGGTACGCCCGCCGCCGCCATGTCCGCCGCGCTCGCGACGGCCATTCTGCTCGACGATCACGCTGACGTTGAAACGTACCAGCGGACGCACATCAGCGGCCAGGCCACCGTCGGTGGACGCCACCAGAATCCGTTCCCAGACCCCGGCCATGCTCACGCTGACCTGCTGAATCCGTGGATCGAGGGCGCGGGTGGCGACGTCGATGCGCTTGAGCAGCTCGACTTTCTCGGCGCGGCTCAGCACTTCCAGCGGATTGTCCGGCGCATACAACTGCGCGACATCCTGAGTGCTGAACGCCTGCACCGTGCCGTTCTGCCCGGCGCGGGAGATCGAGCGGGCGGCACGGGCGGCAGCGCCCAGGGCTTCGAGGGTGATCGCGTTGCTGTAGGCAAAACCGGTTTTCTCGCCGGACTGCGCACGCACGCCAACACCTTGGTCGAGGTTGAAGCTGCCTTCCTTGACGATACCGTCCTCCAGCGACCACGACTCAGAGATCTGGCCCTGGAAATACAGGTCGGCAGCATCGATGCCCGGGCCTGCCAGATCGCCGAGCACGCCTTGCAGGCTCTCGATGGTCACGCCGCCGGGCGCCAACAGGTGATCACTGACTGAGGACAACAACTCGCTCATAGGTTTACGCCTTAAATTCATGTTCTGAAGCAGGCCGCTGGGCGCCCTGCGAGAAAAACCGCCGATGATTCGTCACCGGCATTCGCGCCCTGATAGACGCTTGTTCATCACTGTCGCGAGCGGCCAGCAACACCGCTTCGCCTTGATCCTGATGCGCCAGCACCCGGCCCCACGGATCGATAATCGCCGCATGACCGAAGGTCTCACGCGGTCCCGGGTGGGTCCCGCCCTGTGCTGCCGCCAATACGTAACACTGAGTCTCGATGGCCCGGGCGCGAATCAGCACGTCCCAATGCGCCGCACCGGTCACTGCGGTGAAGGCCGATGGGGCGGTAATCAACTCGGCCCCGGCAGCGCGCAATTCGCTGTACAGCTCCGGAAAGCGCAGGTCGTAGCATACGGTCAGGCCAACTCGGCCAACCGGCGTGTCCGCGACCACCACGCCACTGCCATAAGCATAGTCATCGGATTCACGGTACCGCCCGCGATTGTCCGCCACATCGACATCGAACAGGTGCAGCTTGTCATACCGCGCCACGGTTTCACCCTGATCGTTGACCAGCAGCGAGCAGGCGTGGGACTTGGCGTCCGGTTGCCCAAGCGGCGGCAACGGCAAGGTGCCGGCCACTATCCACAACTTGAGGTCGCGGGCGGTCTGTTTCAACCATGGCAGGATCGGTCCTTCGCCAAGCGCTTCGGCACGGCCGATGTCGGCGATGTCGCGACGGCCCATGGCGGCGAAGTTTTCCGGCAGCACTGCCAGCTTCGCGCCGCTGGCCGCAGCCTGTTCGAGCAGGCGTCGAGCCTGCGCCAGATTGGCCAGCACATCGCTCTGGCTGACCATTTGAATCACCGCTAAAGACATGGCGCACTCCGTAACAGGTATGCGGCCATGCTACTCCATAGGCCTGGGATGTGGCTGTTCAAAAAGGCTTGTCGAAGGTGATTTTCGGCTCTTTCCACGGGCCTTTGACGGTGTACTTGACGCTGGCGAAGCGTGCCACGCGGTCGCCGATCAGCTTGTCGATCAGGAACAACGCCCCGCCGACCGCCGGCGCGCCGACGATCAACGCGGCAATCGGCAGGTTGTTGGTCACCGGCAAGGTCACCAGCAATTTCGCGTCGACCTGATCGCCGACCAGATCCAGCGTACCGTCCAGCTCAAGATTGCTCGAAGGACCGGTCAGACGAATCGGCTCGCGGGTGACATACACGCCGTTATTAGCCACCAACAGGCCCTTGACCCGATCGTAGCTCAAGCCTTTGCCAAACAAGTCGGAGAAGTCCAGACGCAGGCGACGGCCGATGGAGTTGAAGTTGAGCAGGCCAAACACCCGCAACGCCTGCGCGCCGCCCTCCACTTCAACGAACTGACCTTTATTGAGCGAGGCATCCAGCGTGCCGGAGAAGCGCTTGGTTGCCAGCCATGCCGGCGAGCCCGGCCAGCGGCCATCGACATCCATGTGGAACTCTTCACTGGTCACGCTCGGCGCAAAGCCCCAGCCCTTGAGCACATCGGCAAGGTTTTTGCCGCTGATCCGGCCCTTGAACCAGCTGTTGGTCGAACCCGGCGCCCCTTCCCAGCCGCCATTGCCCTGCAACAGAATGCCCTTGAGGCCCATATCGAGATTGTTCAGGGCAATGCCTTTGGCCGTCGGTCGAACCTTGAGCGACCAGCCGCCCACCAGATCCTGGCCCAGAAACAACTGATTGATGGTGATATCCAGCGCGGGAATCTTGGTCGGGTCGACCGAAACCAGCGGATCAGGCGAATTCTCGTCAGCCTGCACCGTCGGATCCGGCGCCGGCAGACGTACGTATTGCAGATTGACCGCGATCGGCGCGCCCTTGGCATCGGGCAGGCTGGCCGAACCCTTGGCCTGCTGGCTTTCGAGCGCCAGATTCCACGCCCATGGCTTGCGATTGACCTGTACAGCAGCCTGATCCAGCGTGGTGCCGAAGGCGGTGAGCTTGCCCACCTTGAAATCGGCACTGTTGAGCAATTGCTTGGCACTGCCGCCCGGATCGTTGCCGGCGTATTTGCTGACCAGATCCTGCCACGGCGCGACGTCCAGCTCCGACAGCACACCGCGAATGCGCAAGCCCTTGGCCTCCGGCAGTACGGCGTCGCCCGTACCGAGGAACAGCTCACCGCGACCATCGGCGATATTGCTCGGCGGCGCGGCGAAGGTGAAGCTCGCCAGCTGATCGTAGTTGACCCAGTAACGCCGCTCCGCACCTTGCAACGTCATGCGGAACACCGTGTCACGACCCTGCTCGGCCGACATGCCAAACGGTGCCGGCAGATCCACTGCCACGCCTTTCATGCTGGAGCTGACAGTGAGCTGACTGTCAGTGCCGTCAAGGTTAACCTGCAACTGATACGGAAGGGTCCCGGACACCGGCAACGGCTGAGTCACGCCCAGCCAGTCAGTGAGCTTCTTGACCTCGACCTGCCCGGAAGCCGCGACCCGAGTCTTGAGCTTGTTCGGGCTGCCATCAGCGAAAATCTGCGCGGTCACCGGCTTGTCGAAGGCCCTGGCGGCGATGTTCTGCCCGCTCAGCCCCTTGGCGCTGTCAAAACGGAAATCGCCCTTGAGCTGGCTCAGTTCCAGCTTCGGCTCGGCCAGTTTCAGGCGCGCATTGGCGGTTTTGAAATCGACGAGGATCTTCGGCAGATCGCCCTTTTCCAGCGGAATGTCGAGTTTGA
Source organism: Pseudomonas sp. S150 (assembly GCF_004526365.1). Taxonomy (NCBI): domain Bacteria; kingdom Pseudomonadati; phylum Pseudomonadota; class Gammaproteobacteria; order Pseudomonadales; family Pseudomonadaceae; genus Pseudomonas; species Pseudomonas sp. S150. The sequence goes on along the minus strand of NZ_CP038207.1, from coordinate 1,524,543 downwards.
CCTTGCCCTGCAAATCGCCCTCGCCTTCCCAGCCGGCAAAGGTTTCGCCGGTACCGATCGGCGCGGTCTGGAGAATTTTCAGGCCATCGCCCAGCCCGCCGGCAAATCCGCCGTCGAGCAACAGATGGGTAGGTTGCCCGGCCGGCACATGGGGAATGTTGACGAAAACGTCGCTGACCTGGGTGTCGAGCAACTGGCCCTTGTCGGCCACGATGCGCACGCCGCTGTCCTCGATGAACACATCGCCGCTGACCTTGCTCACGTGCGGCCAGCCCGGCTGGAACGCCAGCTCGGCGTCATGCACCTTGAAGAACAGGCTGATGCTGCGATCCACGTCCTTGGCGTTTTTGCTCAGCGAACCCTGGTACTGGAAGAAGCCCTGATCCACGGCGCCCTTGAGGATCGCTGTACGCAGCCACTCGTCGAGGGCCGGGCTCAAGACTTCGGGCAGGTATTTGGCGGTGTAGCGACCATCGCCATCGACCAGCCCGACGCGCAGGTCCATGTAGTCTTCCTGGCTATGGTCGAAGTGCAGGCGGATCAGGAAGTCGCCGGCAATCTTGCCCTCTTCGCCCAGCACTTTCAGGTACGGCGCGATCAGGGTGAAACCTTCTTTATCGAGCTTCCAGGTCAGTCGGGCATTGGCCTGGATGTATTGCCATGGCTTGGCGAAGATCGGGTCGAGGTGCAGGACGAAATCCTTGCTGTCCAGGCGCAACTCGCCACCGTCGAGGTTGCCGCTGAGGCTGCCACTGACGTTTCGCGCCGCCGGGGCACCGTGATAGGCATCGAAACCGACATTATCGAGGTTGGCCGCAAAGCCGAATTTCGAGCCGTCGGTGGCATTGGGACGAAAATCCAGCAGCACGTTGCGCAGTCCACCCGTCACCTTCAGGTGGTCGACGACCGTAGCGACGTTTTCGGGCAACGGCCCCAGCGCATTGAGCAACGGCGTGATCGGTGTCAGGTCGAGGCGGTCGGCCTGCAAGTGCCACAACTCATCGGTTTTATCGGTGGCCACCGTCTGCTTGAGCTGCACATGGGATTCCCAGCGGGTCTCGCCGAAGTTCATCGCCAGCGAATCGAGAGTGACAATCGCGCCCTCGTCATCGCGCTGGTAATAGCCGTTGAGCGCCAGATTGCTGATCTTGATCGGCTTGCGCTCGGCATAAGCGCCGGTCACCTGTGGTGCGTTCAAACGGATGGCGGCGCTTTGCAGAGCGCCGTCGTTCCAGTTCACCCACAGCTCGCCGCCAGCCTTGATCTCGGAAAAATTCCACTGTTGGGTCAAACGCTCCGGCAGCCACTTCGACCAATCGCTTTGCGGCAGGCTGACATAACCCTCCAGCGAACTGTCCGGCAATTGAGAGGGGCGAATCCGTGTACGCAGGCTCATCGCCACCGGTTGCCCGTCGGGCAAGGTCAGACGAGCATCAAGACGCTGACGGCTGCTGCCGGTTTTCAGATTGAGGCCGACATACGTAAAGGTCATCGGCGCCTGATCCAGCGGCTGCACGGTCACCTGACTGTCGAGCACCGACAGTTGCTGAACCATCTGCGAGCGCTTGAACAATTGTTCGGGATCCAGCGGCTGATCGTTCTGCACCGGCAGGCCTTCCAGCGCCCAGGTGCCGTCCTGTGCTTCTTTGACACTGATCTTCAGGCCGTTCAATTCCAGATGGGCGATACGCACTTCGCGCGCCAGCAGACTGGCCCAGAGGTCAGGCACCACGCGCACCCGATCCAGACGCAAGGCATTGGCGCCGTCACCGACCATCACATCGTGGGCCAGCAGAATCGGCGCGAAGCCGCTCCAGTTGCCTTCCAGCTCGCCGATCTGCAACGGCATGCCAAGCGCAGCCGTGGCCTTGTCTTCGATATCGGTGCGGTATTCCGCCACCAGTGGCGTCAGTTCCCGACCGAGGCTGACGTACAACGCCATCAACACCAGAACCAACGCGCACAGGCCCAGCCCCCAGCGGGTCAGTGCGGCCAAAATGCGTGTCAGACGCTCCATGTCAGTTGGCTCCCATGGCAAAAAAACTACTGAAAGCTGAGGCCAGCCGTTGTGGATTAAATGTGCTGCAGGGGTTCAGAGCAGCACCACGTCATATTGTTCCTGGGAATACATGGTTTCGACCTGAAAGCGTATGGTGCGGCCGATAAACCCTTCAAGCTCGGCGACGTTACCGGATTCTTCATCGAGCAAACGGTCCACCACTTTCTGGTTCGCCAGCACCCGGTAACCTTCGGCCTGATAGGCGCGGGCTTCGCGCAGAATCTCGCGGAAAATCTCGTAACAGATGGTTTCCGGGGTCTTCAACTTGCCCCGCCCCTGGCAACTGCTGCACGGCTCGCACAGCACTTGCTCAAGGCTTTCACGGGTGCGCTTGCGGGTCATCTGCACCAGGCCCAACTCGGTGATACCGATGATGTTGGTCTTGGCGTGATCACGTTCGAGCTGTTTTTCCAGGGTACGCAGCACCTGGCGCTGATGCTCTTCATCTTCCATGTCGATGAAGTCGATGATGATGATCCCACCCAGATTGCGCAGGCGCATCTGCCGGGCAATCGCGGTGGCGGCTTCGAGGTTGGTCTTGAAGATGGTTTCTTCGAGATTGCGATGGCCTACAAACGCGCCGGTGTTGACGTCGATGGTGGTCATGGCTTCCGCCGGATCGACCACCAGATAGCCGCCGGACTTGAGCGGCACTTTGCGCTCGAGGGCTTTCTGGATTTCGTCTTCGACGCCATACAGGTCGAAAATTGGCCTCTCGCCCGGATAGTGTTCGAGACGATCGGCGATTTCCGGCATCAGTTCGGCCACAAACTGCGTGGTTTTCTGGAAGGTTTCCCTGGAGTCGATGCGGATTTTCTCGATCTTCGGGCTGACCAGATCGCGCAACGTGCGCAGGGCCAGACCGAGGTCTTCGTAGATCACACTCGGCGCGCCGATGGTCTGGATCTGCGCATTGATCTGATCCCACAGGCGGCGCAGGTAGCGGATGTCCATGAGGATCTCATCGGCCCCGGCACCTTCGGCGGCGGTACGCAGAATGAAGCCACCGGCCTCCTTGATTCCTTCCTTGGCCACACAATCGCTGACCACCTGTTTGAGGCGCTCGCGCTCGGCTTCGTCTTCGATTTTCAGGGAAATGCCGACGTGGGCGGTGCGCGGCATGTACACCAGATAGCGCGACGGAATCGACAGCTGCGTGGTCAGGCGCGCGCCCTTGGAACCGATCGGATCCTTGGTCACCTGTACCACCAGGCTCTGCCCTTCGTGCACCAGCGCGCTGATGCTTTCCACCGCAGGGCCTTCGCGCAGGGAGATTTCCGAGGCATGGATGAACGCGGCACGATCCAGACCGATGTCGACGAATGCCGCCTGCATGCCCGGCAGCACCCGGACAATCTTGCCCTTATAGATGTTGCCGACGATCCCGCGTTTTTGCGTGCGCTCGACATGGACTTCTTGCAGCACACCGTTTTCGACCACCGCCACGCGCGATTCCATCGGCGTGATGTTGATCAGAATCTCTTCACTCATGGCAGGGTCTCGTTCAGGCATGTTCACGATAATGGCCGCATCTTGATTCGTACGACGCTCATTGCGCGTTCAGGTTTTGCCAACAGGGTATGCCGAAATGGCCCAACAGTTCTGCGGTTTCGCAAACCGGCAGCCCGACCACCGCCGAATAGCTGCCATTGAGCCCGGCGACAAACACCGCGCCGAGGCCCTGAATGCCATAACCGCCAGCCTTGTCCCGGGGTTCGCCACTGGCCCAGTAGGCCGCCGCTTCTTCGCGGCTGATCGGGCGGAACCGCACCAGACTGCGCACCACGCGCGACTCACAGCGCTCGCCTTCGAGCACGGCGATGGCGGTCAGCACTTCATGCTCCTTGCCGGACAACATCATCAGCATGGCGCATGCGTCGGCTTCGTCCACCGGTTTGCCAAGAATTTTGCCGTCGAGCACCACCGCGGTATCTGCGCCCAGAACGCAAAATGCCGCGTCGGACACCAGCGTGCGTCGACCGGCCTCGGCCTTGCCACGCGCAAGGCGTTCGACATAGGCCGCTGGCGATTCTTCGGGGAGCGGGGTTTCATCGATGTCCGCACTGATGGCGGAGAACGGCACGCCGATCTGCGTGAGCAACTCACGCCGACGCGGCGAACCAGAGGCGAGGTAAAGCGGCTTCATCAAGACATCTCCCTTGTCGAGGTGCGGGCACATGCCTGACCGAATCAGTTGATTTTGTAGCGCCGGCGCAATCCACGCAAAGCGAAGCTGACCCAAGGCCAGAGCAAGGCACTGACCAGTGCCGGCAGTACCAGCGCCAGGGTTGGCTGACGGTTGCCGGTCAAGGCGCTGAGCCACAATTGAACCAGTTGAGCGAGGCCGAAGATCACCAGGATCACCAGGCATTGCTGCCACATCGGGAACATCCGCAGACGCTGCTGCAACGACAGCACGAGGAAAGTGATCAGCGTCAGGATCAAGGCATTCTGGCCAAGCAGATCGCCCTGCAGCACGTCTTCGGCCAGCCCCAGGCAGAACGCGGTGACCATGCCGACCGTATGCGGCATGTACAACGCCCAGAAAGTCAGCAGCAAGGCCAGCCAGAGGGGACGCAGGATTTCCATGAACATCGGCAGCGGTGAAACGCTGAGCAGGATGCCGAAGACAAACGTCAGCCAGACAATCCAGCCGTTACGCGAAGCGGTAGCGCCGACCATTATTCTTGTCTCCCTGTGTTGCCCGGCGCAGTGGCGGGCGGTTTCGCCGCCGGACGCGCAGCAGGCTGGGATGCTGGCGGCTTGCTCGCCGCCGCGGGCTTGGCCGCAGGTTTGGCCGGCGTGGTGCTGGCCGCAGCAGCTGGCGCTGGAGCGGTCGGCGAAGCTGGCGTTGCCGCCGCTGCCGGTGTGTTGACAACTTTCGGCACCGTGGCCGGAAGCATCGGGCCACCGCCCTGCGCATCGAGATTTTCCTGGGCCTGCGCCGCATCGTTGGCGCGCTCTTCGGCGGTGCGGTTGTCACTGAACACCAGCAGCAGATAACGGCTGCGGTTCAACGCAGCGGTTGGCACCGCGCGGACAATTGCGAACGGCTGGCCGGAATCGTGGATGACTTCCTTGACCGTCGCCACCGGATAACCGGCCGGGAAGCGCTGACCCAGGCCGGAGCTGACCAGCAGATCGCCTTCCTTGATGTCAGCGGTATCGGCAACATGCCGCAGTTCCAGACGTTCCGGGTTGCCGGTGCCGCTGGCAATCGCCCGCAGACCGTTACGGTTCACCTGCACAGGAATGCTGTGAGTGGTGTCGGTCAGCAGCAGCACCCGGGAGGTGTACGGCATCAACTCGACCACCTGGCCCATCAGACCGCGTGCATCGAGCACCGGTTGACCGAGCACCACGCCATCGCGCTCACCTTTATTGATGATGATGCGATGGGTGAAGGGATTGGGGTCCATGCCGATCAACTCGGCCACCTCGACCTTTTCGTTGACCAGTGCGGAGGAATTGAGCAACTCGCGCAGCCGCACGTTCTGCTCGGTAAGGGCGGCAAGCTTCTGCATGCGCCCCTGCAACAGCAGGTTCTCGGTCTTGAGTTTTTCGTTTTCGGCGACCAGCTCGGTGCGGCTGCCGAACTGACTGGCGATCCCTTCCCACAGCCGTCCGGGCAGGTCGGTGATCCAGTAGGCGTCCATCAACACCAGCGACGCTTGTTTGCGCGCGGGTTTGAGCAGGTCGAAGCGGGCATCGACCACCATCAGCGCGACCGACAGCACGGCCAGCACCAACAGGCGCACACCCAACGAAGGGCCTTTGGCGAAAAGCGGTTTAATAAGCCGCTCCTCCCAGGCAAATGTTCTGTTTATTCATACGGCATCAAACCGGCCTGGATGAAGACTGACAGAAGATAAACGCCAACAGGCAGCACTGCAAAGTGCTGCCTGTGCGCTCACCCACGTATTGCAAACCGGCGCTTATTCGCTGGAGAGCAGGTCCATGGTGTGCTTGTCCATCATTTCCAATGCACGGCCACCGCCGCGAGCAACACAGGTCAGCGGATCTTCGGCAACGATCACCGGCAGACCGGTTTCCTGGGCCAGCAACTTGTCGAGGTCACGCAGCAGCGCGCCACCACCGGTCAGCACCAGGCCACGCTCGGCGATGTCGGAAGCCAGTTCCGGCGGCGATTGCTCCAGCGCGCTTTTCACCGCCTGAACGATAGTGGCCAGGGACTCTTGCAGAGCTTCCAGCACTTCGTTGGAGTTCAGGGTGAATGCACGTGGAACGCCTTCGGCCAGGTTGCGACCGCGAACGTCGACTTCGCGAACTTCGCCGCCCGGGTAGGCCGTACCGATTTCCTGCTTGATGCGCTCGGCAGTCGATTCACCGATCAGGCTGCCGTAGTTGCGGCGCACGTAGGTGATGATCGCTTCGTCGAAGCGGTCGCCGCCCACGCGGACGGATTCGGCATAGACCACACCGTTCAGGGAGATCAGCGCGATTTCAGTGGTACCACCACCGATATCGACGACCATCGAACCGCGTGCTTCTTCAACCGGCAGGCCGGCACCGATCGCAGCAGCCATCGGCTCTTCGATCAGGAACACTTCACGGGCACCGGCACCGAGGGCCGATTCACGGATGGCACGACGCTCAACCTGGGTGGATTTGCATGGAACGCAGATCAGCACACGAGGGCTGGGCTGCAGAAAGCTGTTTTCGTGAACCTTGTTGATAAAGTATTGCAGCATCTTTTCGCAGACGCTGAAGTCGGCGATCACGCCGTCCTTCATCGGACGAATGGCAGCAATGTTGCCCGGCGTACGGCCGAGCATGCGCTTGGCTTCGGTGCCGACAGCAACGACACTTTTCTGGTTACCGTGTGTCCGAATGGCCACAACCGATGGCTCATTCAGGACGATACCGCGCTCGCGCACGTAAATAAGGGTGTTGGCAGTGCCCAGGTCAATGGAAAGATCGCTGGAAAACATGCCACGCAGTTTCTTGAACATGGGAAAGGGACCCTAGGCAACGCGTGGGTAAAAAAGTGCGGCAAACTCTAACAACGACAGGGATTTTGGGCAAGGCGCCAATATGTTAAATTGGCCGCTTTTCTGTGCACCAAGCCCCACAATCGCGGCCTTATGACCGTAGAAGTGCGGTAGTGTTCCGACAATCTAACACACGGACGCCGTCCGTTCTGTTTTCCACTGGAGAATCCCGATGGCGCTAGAACGCTCCGACGTGGAAAAAATCGCACATCTGGCCTGCCTTGGCCTGAATGATGCCGATCTTCCGCACATTACTTCCGCCCTCAACAGCATTCTCGGGCTGGTCGACGAAATGCAGGCCGTCGATACCGACGGTATCGAGCCTTTGGCCCACCCGCTGGAAGCCAGTCAGCGCCTGCGCGCCGACGTCGTGACCGAGACCAATCACCGCGAGGCCTTATCAGTCCATCGCAGCGGTCGAAAACGGCCTGTATCTGGTTCCGAAAGTCATCGACTAAAGGGAAAGAGCCTGCAATGCATCAAATGACTCTGGCCGAGATCGCCCGCGGTCTCGCCGATAAAAAGTTTTCCTCCGAAGAGCTGACCAAAGTCCTGCTGGCGCGTATTACCCAGCTCGATCCGCAGCTCAACAGTTTCATCAGCCTCACCGAAGAGCTGGCACTCGAGCAGGCGAAAGCCGCCGACGCGCGCCGGGCCAACGGTGAGAGCGGCGCCCTGCTCGGTGCGCCGATCGCCCACAAGGACCTGTTCTGCACCCAGGGCATCCGCACCAGCTGCGGCTCGAAGATGCTCGACAACTTCAAGGCCCCGTACGACGCCACCGTGGTTGCGAAACTGGCCGCTGCCGGCGCCGTGACACTGGGCAAGACCAACATGGACGAATTCGCCATGGGTTCGGCCAACGAGTCGAGCTGGTACGGCGCGGTGAAAAACCCGTGGAACCTGGAACACGTGCCGGGTGGTTCGTCCGGTGGTTCGGCGGCGGCGGTTGCCGCTCGTCTGTTGCCGGCGGCCACGGCCACCGATACCGGTGGTTCGATCCGTCAGCCCGCTGCATTCACCAACCTCACAGGCCTGAAACCGACGTACGGTCGTGTTTCGCGCTGGGGCATGATCGCTTACGCCTCCAGCCTCGATCAGGGTGGCCCGTTGGCGCGTACGGCCGAAGACTGCGCGATTTTGTTGCAAGGTATGGCCGGGTTCGACCAGAACGACTCCACCAGCATCGATGAGCCGGTTCCGGATTACTCCGCCAGCCTCAACACTTCGCTGCAGGGCCTGCGCATCGGCGTGCCGAAGGAATACTTCAGCGCCGGTCTCGACCCCCGCATCGCCGAACTGATCCAGAACAGCATCAAAGAGCTGCAGAAGCTCGGTGCCGTGATCAAGGAAATCAGCCTGCCGAACATGCAGCACGCGATTCCTGCGTACTACGTGATCGCGCCAGCCGAGGCCTCCTCGAACCTGTCGCGTTTCGACGGCGTGCGCTTCGGCCATCGCTGCGAGAACCCGGAGAACCTGATCGACCTGTACAAACGCTCCCGTGGCGAAGGCTTCGGGCCGGAAGTGCAGCGCCGGATCATGGTCGGCGCCTACGCGCTGTCCGCCGGTTACTACGACGCCTACTACCTGAAAGCGCAGAAGATCCGTCGTCTGGTGAAAAACGACTTCATGGCGGCCTTTAATGAAGTCGACATCATCCTCGGCCCAACCACGCCGAACCCGGCCTGGAAGCTCGGCGCGAAGAACAGCGACCCGGTCGCTGCCTATCTGGAAGACGTCTACACCATCACCGCCAACCTCGCGGGCCTGCCAGGCCTGTCGATGCCGGCCGGTTTTGTCGACGGTCTGCCGGTGGGCGTGCAGTTGCTTGCGCCGTATTTCCAGGAAGGTCGCCTGTTGAACGTTGCCCATCAGTATCAGTTGAACACTGACTGGCACACCCGCACCCCAACCGGCTTCTGAGGAGACACACATGCAATGGGAAGTCGTGATCGGGCTGGAGATTCACACTCAGCTCACTACCCGGTCGAAAATCTTTTCCGGTAGTTCCACCCAGTTCGGCTCCGAGCCGAACACCCAGGCCAGCCTGATCGACCTGGGCATGCCCGGCGTATTGCCGGTGCTGAACCAGGAAGCGGTGCGCATGGCGGTGATGTTCGGTCTGGCGATTGACGCCGAGATCGGTCAGCACAACGTGTTCGCCCGCAAAAACTACTTTTACCCGGACCTGCCGAAGGGCTACCAGATCAGCCAGATGGAATTGCCGATCGTCGGCAAGGGCCACCTGGACATCGCGCTGGAAGACGGCACCGTCAAACGTGTCGGCATCACCCGCGCGCACCTGGAAGAAGACGCCGGCAAGAGTCTGCACGAAGAATTCAACGGTGCCACCGGCATTGACCTGAACCGTGCCGGCACGCCGCTGCTTGAAATCGTTTCCGAGCCGGACATGCGCAGCGCCAAGGAAGCCGTGGCTTACGTCAAGGCGATCCATGCGCTGGTGCGTTACCTGGGCATCTGTGACGGCAACATGGCCGAAGGTTCGCTGCGTTGCGACTGCAACGTCTCGGTCCGCCCGAAAGGCCAGGTCGAGTTCGGCACCCGCTGCGAGATCAAGAACGTCAACTCGTTCCGCTTCATCGAGAAGGCCATCAACTCCGAGATCCAGCGGCAGATCGAGCTGATCGAAGACGGCGGCAAAGTGATCCAGCAGACCCGTCTGTACGATCCGAACAAGGACGAGACCCGTCCGATGCGTTCCAAAGAGGAAGCCAACGACTATCGTTACTTCCCCGACCCGGACCTGCTGCCAGTGGTCATCGAAGAGTCGTTCCTCGGCGAGGTGCGCGCCACCCTGCCGGAACTGCCACCGCAAAAACGCGAGCGCTTCCAGAGCCAGTTCGGTCTGTCGGCCTACGACGCGAACGTGCTGGCTACCAGCCGTGAGCAAAGCGGACTACTTCGAGAAGGTCGCAGCCATCGGCGGCGACGCCAAACTGGCGGCGAACTGGGTGATGGTCGAGTTGGGCAGCCTGCTCAACAAGCAAGGCCTGGACATCGACGAGTCGCCGGTTTCCGCTGAACTGTTGGGCGGCATGCTGCAGCGCATCAAGGACAACACCATCTCCGGCAAGATCGCCAAAGTGGTGTTCGAAGCGATGGCCAACGGCGAAGGCACGGCGGACGAGATCATCGACAAGCGCGGTCTGAAGCAAGTGACCGACAGCGGCGCGATCTCCGCGGTGCTGGACGAAATGCTCGCGGCCAACGCCGAGCAGGTCGAACAATACCGTGCGGCAGACGAAGCCAAACGCGGCAAAGATGTTCGGCTTCTTCGTCGGTCAGGCCATGAAGGCTTCGAAAGGCAAGGCCAACCCGCAGCAAGTGAACGAACTGCTGAAAAGCAAGCTCGAAGGCTGATGCAAATGGGGCCAGACCTGAAGCCTGGCTCCATCCCCTGTGGGAACAATCCATGGCTGAAGGGGTTTTGTGGTGAGGGGATTTATCCCCGATGGGCTGCGAAGCGGCCCCAATTCTTTTGTGTCTGGAATTTGGGGGCGCTGCGCGCCCCATCGGGGATAAATCCCCTCGCCACAGAAGCTGATCTTCACATTGGGTTGTTTCCACATTTGTTTTGTGGAGCCTTTGAATGAAACGTCTGCTCGGCGCCTGCGCCCTGCTCTCCTTGCTCGCCGGTTGCGCCAGCAACGACATCATCGACCCGCACGGGTACGACCAGACCGGCGTCGCCTCCTATTACGGTGCCAAGCACCACGGTAAACGCACCGCCAGTGGCGAACCGTTCAACCAGCATTCCCTGACCGCCGCCCACCGCCAATTGCCATTCGGCACCCGGGTGAAGGTCACCAACCTGAAAAACGACAAATCCTGCGTTGTGCGCATCAACGATCGTGGCCCGCACACCCGTGGCCGCTTGATCGATGTCTCGCGTGAAGCCGCCGAACGCCTCGGCATGCTCGGTAGCGGCACCGCACGGGTGCGCATACAGGCCCTCGACGACTGATGGAGCGCTGACCATTTTTGCTCTAGCCGACCTACCACTGATCAAGGTGATCGAGCTGCTTAGCGGCCTGATCCTGCTGATCCTCGGCGCCGAACTGATGGTGCGCGCCGCGGTGCGTCTCGCCGCGCGCCTGCATGTGCGACCGCTGATCATCGGCCTGACCATCGTCGCCCTCGGCAGCAGCGCCCCGCAGATGGCGGTCAGCCTGCAAGCGACCCTGACGCACAACCCCGACATCGCCGTCGGCAGCGTGATCGGCAGCAGCATCTTCAACATCCTCGTGACCCTCGGCCTGTCGGCGCTGATCATTCCGCTGCGGGTGTCGCGGCAACTGGTGCGCCTGGATATTCCACTGATGATCGGCGCCAGCCTGCTGGTGTTCGTCCTCGCCTGGAACGAACAGATCGGCCGCTTAGACGGCGTGCTGTTGCTCGCGGCATTGGCGTTGTACCTGGGCTTGCTGCTGCGCCAGTCGCGGCACTCGGCGCGCCCGCATTCGGAATTGCCGCAAACCCCGAAGGCGCCGTGGTTCAGCAGTCTGCTGATGATCGCTGTCGGGCTGGCGCTGCTGGTGTTCGCCGGGCATTTGCTGCTCGGCGCAGCGGTGGCGGTGGCGACCGATCTGGGCTTCTCCGAACGGGTGATCGGTCTGACGGTGGTCGCGGTCGGCACCTCGCTGCCGGAACTCGCCACCTCGCTGATCGCGGCATTGCGCGGGCAACGCGATATCGCCGTGGGCAACGTGATTGGCGCCAACCTGTTCAACCTGCTCGGGGTGCTCGGGGTCACTGCGTTGATTGCGCCGACACCGTTGTCGGTCTCGCCCAACGCGCTGGATTTCGACTTGCCGGTGATGCTCGGCGTCGCCGCGCTGTGCCTGCCGGTGTTCTATTCCGGCTACCGTGTGACCCGCGCCGAGGGTCTGCTGTTGCTCGGTTTGTACGCGGCTTACGGACTGCACGTGGTGTCGTTCACCACCGGCATGCCGCTGGCCGGCAAACTGGAAAAACTGATGCTGTTCTACGTGCTGCCGACGCTGCTGGCGTTTCTGTTGTTCACGTCAGTACGCGCCTGGCGCCGCCAACACCACAAGAGGGATGTGCCATGACCGATTCGCAGAAAACCGGGGTTGAAATCCGCCGTCAGGTAATGGGCGATGCGTTCGTTGATCGCGCCTTGGGCAACGCCACCGAGTTCACTCAGCCGTTGCAGGATTTCGTCAATGAACACGCCTGGGGCGGCGTGTGGAATCGCGAAGGTCTGCCGCTGAAAACCCGCAGCCTGATTACCCTTGCAGCGCTGACCGCATTGAAGTGCCCGCAGGAACTGAAAGGCCACGTGCGCGGTGCGCTGAACAATGGCTGCACGGTCGAGGAGATTCGCGAGGCGCTGCTGCATTGCGCGGTGTACGCCGGGGTGCCGGCGGCGATTGATGCGTTTCGCGCGGCGCAGGAAGTGATCGACAGTTACCAGAAACCTGAGTGAAAGGACTGACGCCTTCGCGAGCAAGCCCGCTCCCACAGGGTTCTTTGGTGTTGTTGAAATCTGATTAACAACACAAAAACCTGTGGGAGCGGGCTTGCTCGCGAAGAGGCCCGCAGGAGCAACCCGAGTCTCAGGCTAGATCCACCCACCCCACTGCAACAGAAAGATCCCGATATTGGTGGTCACCGCCGCCATCAGCGTGGTCAGCACAATGATCGCCGCTGCCAGCTCATGATTGCCCTGCGCCGCCCGGGCCATGACGAAACTGGCCGCCGCCGTCGGGCTGCCGAAGTACAGAAACAGAATCCCCAGCTCTGCGCCACGAAAGCCCCACAACCACGCCCCCAGCGTCGCCAGCACCGGCAGGCCGATCATCTTCACCAGACTCGAACTCAGCGCCATGCTGCCGCTCTTGCGCAGCGCCGCCAGTGACAGCGTGCCACCAATGCAGATCAGCGCCAGCGGCAAAGTGGTTTGCGCCAGATACTGGCCGGAGGTTTCCAGCCAGCCCGGCAGGCTGATCTGGAAATACGCGAACGGCGCGGCGGCAATCACGCTGATGATCAGCGGGTTGCTGAACACGCTTTTGCAGATGCTCCACGGATCGGACTTGATCACCGGGCTGTACACCGCGAGCACGATGGTCGACAGCGTGTTGTAAAACAGGATCACCAGCGCCGCGAGAATCGCCCCGAGGGAAATCCCGTAGTCGCCGTACATGCTCGCCGCCAGCGCCAGACCGATCACCCCGTTGTTGCCGCGAAACGCACCCTGGGTGTAGATACCGCGATCTTCACGCGGGCACTTGATGATCGCCCAGCCCCAGGCCAGGGCAAAACTCACCAGCGTCGCGATCGCAAAATAGATCAGCAGCGCCGGTTGCAGTGCGGCGTGCAGATCCGCATGCAGAATCCCGAGAAACAGCAGCGCCGGCATGCTGACGTTGAACACCAGCGCCGAGGCGGTGTGGATGAAGTTGTCGTTGATCCAGTCGATGCGCTTGAGCAACACCCCGAGGAACAGCATGGCGAACACCGGCGCGGTGATGTTCAAGGTTTCGAGGAAGATTGCCAGCATGCCGGGGGAGCCTTTGGGTGAGCGTCGTCAGGGCTTAATGATAAGCCAAAAGCTTGAAAAGCCCCTCACCCTAACCCTCTCCCGGAGGGAGAGGGGACTGACTGAGGTGTGGTGCGTCATACATCGACCTGCAATACCGAGTCGACTATGGATTCGGCAAAGCATTTTCAGGTCGGCGTATTATTAAAATTCCCGGATCGGCCCCTCTCCCCCTCCGGGAGAGGGGGCTGACTGAGGTGTGGTGCGTCATACATCGACCCGAGAGACCGAGTCGATTATGGATTCGGTAGATCCCTTTCAGGTCGGTGTATTACTAGAATATTCCCGGATCGGCCCCCTCTCCCTCCGGGAGAGGGTTGGGGTGAGGGTAGCTTTTGCCTCACAAACCATCAGGTAATCGGCGCCGGATTGAACAGGGTGATGTCGTTATGCAGCTTGTGCTTCTCCGCCCACGTCTGCTGCTTGCCGCTCGCCACATCCAGGTAGTAGTGGAACAACTCCCAGCCCAATTCCTCGATGGTCGCGCGCCCGGTGGCAATCCGACCGGCATCGATGTCAATCAGGTCCGGCCAGCGCTGCGCCAATTCCGTACGCGTCGAGACCTTGACCACCGGCGCCATCGCCAAACCATACGGCGTACCCCGCCCAGTGGTGAACACATGCAGGTTCATCCCCGCTGCCAACTGCAAGGTGCCGCAGACAAAATCACTCGCCGGCGTGGCGCAGAAAATCAAACCCTTCTGCTTGAAACGCTCGCCCGGGCCGAGCACGCCATTGATCGCGCTGCTACCGGATTTGACGATCGAACCTAGCGACTTCTCGACAATGTTCGACAACCCACCCTTCTTGTTGCCCGGTGTAGTGTTGGCACTGCGATCCGCTTCGCCCTTGGCCAGATAGCGGTCGTACCAGTCCATCTCACGCACCAGTTCCTGCGCCACGGTTTTGGTTTCGGCACGGGAAGTCAGCAGATAAATCGCATCGCGCACTTCGGTGACTTCGGAAAACATCACCGTCGCCCCTGCGCGCAGCAGCAAGTCCGAGGCATAACCCAGCGCCGGGTTGGCGGTGATGCCGGAGAACGCATCGCTGCCGCCGCACTGCATGCCGAGGATCAGCTCGGAGGCCGGCACGGTTTCGCGGCGGCGCTGGTCGAGCTTCTTCAAACGGACTTCGGCCAGCGCCATGATCTGCTCGATCATCTCGGTGAAACCGTGACTGGAATCCTGCAGGCGATACAGCCATGCCTCGCTGAGATCGACCGAGGCATCGTCCTCGTGCATCACCTGCCCGGCCTGCAATTTCTCGCAGCCCAGACTGATCACCAGCGCTTCACCACCCAGGTTCGGGTTGCGCGCCAGGTTGCGCACGGTGCGGATCGGTATATAGGCGTCAGTGGCGGTGATCGCCACGCCGCAGCCGTAACTGTGGGTCAGCGCCACCACGTCATCGACATGCGGATATTTCGGCAGCAACTCGTCCTTGATGCGTTTCACCGCGTGATCGAGCACGCCGGTCACGCACTGCACCGTGGTGGTGATCCCGAGAATATTGCGCGTGCCGACGGTGCCGTCGGCGTTGCGATAACCCTCGAACGTGAAGCCTTCCAGCGGGGCCTGCGCGGCAGGCACCTCGGTGGACAGCGGCAGGCTGTCCAGCGGCGGCGCGGTCGGCATGCGCAGTTGATCTTCCTTGACCCAGCTGCCACGCGGGATCGGCTGCAACGCGTAGCCGATGGTCTGGCCGTAGCGAATCACCTGGCCGCCCTCGGGAATGTCCTCGAGGGTGACCTTGTGGCTCTGCGGCACAAAATCCACGGTCACCAGACCGTCCGGGAACTCGGTGCCGGCCGGTACGCCCTGGTCGTTGACCACAATCACTACGTTGTCCCGCTCGTGCAGGCGGATGTAGCGCGGCGAGTCGGAATGTTCAATCAACTGCATGACGCCGCTCCTCAGGAATGCGCTTGAGACAATTTGCCGGTGATTTCAGAACCACCGTTGGTTGGCGGCTCTTTGAGCACCACACGTTTGATCGGGCCGACGATCACCAGGTAGCTGAACACCGCGACCAGTGCGTTGGCACCGACGAACACCAGCGCCCACTTGAACGAACCGGTGGAGCTGATGATGTAGCCAATCACGATCGGCGTGGTAATCGAGGCGATGTTGCCAAAGGTGTTGAACAGGCCACCGCTCAGACCGGCGATCTGTTTTGGCGAAGTGTCGGACACCACTGCCCAGCCCAACGCGCCCACGCCTTTGCCGAAGAATGCCAAGGCCATGAAGCCGACCACCATCCATTCAACATCAACATAGTTGCAGGCGACGATGCTGCTGGATACCAGCAGACCGGCGATGATCGGTGCCTTGCGGGCGAAGGTCAGCGAATGCCCTTTGCGCAGCAAGTAATCGGAAATCACCCCGCCAAGCACGCCACCGATGAAACCGCAGATCGCCGGCAGCGAGGCAATGAAACCGGCTTTGAGAATAGTCATGCCGCGCTCCTGCACCAGGTACACCGGGAACCAGGTCAGGAAGAAATAGGTGATGCCGTTGATGCAGTACTGACCCAGATATACACCGAGCATCATGCGGTTGGTCAGCAACTGACGGATGTAATCCCACTTCGGACCGTCGGATTTTTTGCCTTGCTTGACGTCCATGTCGACCATGCCGCCGTTGTCGGCGATGAACTGCACTTCGGCTTCGTTGGCCAGCGGATGTTGACGCGGGCTGTGGATAACCTTGAGCCAGACCAGCGAGAAGATGATACCGAGGATGCCCATGACGATGAACACGTGCTCCCAGCCGAAGCGATACACGATCCAGCCCATCAGCGGTGCGAACAGCACGGTGGCGAAGTATTGCGCCGAGTTGAAGATCGCCGAGGCGGTACCGCGTTCCGCAGTCGGGAACCAGGCCGCGACAATGCGCGCGTTGCCGGGAAAGGATGGCGCCTCGGCCAGGCCCACCAGAAAGCGCAGCATGAACAGCGCAACGATCGCCGTGGACATGCCGAATTCACCGACAAAGCCTTGCAGCACGGTGAACAGCGACCAGGTGAAAATGCTCAGGGCATAGACTTTTTTCGAGCCGAAGCGATCGAGCAGCCAGCCACCGGGAATCTGCCCGGCAACATAGGCCCAACCGAAAGCGGAGAAGATGTAGCCGAGGGTGACCGCGTCGATGCCGAGGTCTTTTTGCAGGCTGGAACCGGCGATGGCGATGGTCGCGCGGTCGGCGTAGTTGATCGTGGTCACCAGAAACAGCATGAGCAGGATCAAATAGCGGACGTGAGTCGGCTTGGACGATTGCATGTAGATGTACTCCCACTGATTATTTTTATGCGCGGGTGAATCTGTTGTGCTGCATGTATTCCCTGTAGGAGTTGCCGAAGGCTGCGATCTTTTGATCTTCAAAAGCAAAGATCGCAGCCTTCGGCAGCTCCTACAGGGGTATTGCTGTATCAGGAGCCGATGTAGGCGGTTTTCACCACGGTGTAGAACTCTTGCGCATAGCGGCCTTGCTCACGTGAGCCATAGGATGAACCCTTACGGCCACCGAACGGAACGTGGTAATCGACACCGGCGGTCGGCAGGTTGACCATTACCATCCCGGCCTGCGAATGACGCTTGAAGTGGTTGGCGTACTTCAGCGACGTGGTGGCGATACCAGCCGACAGACCGAACTCGGTGTCGTTGGCCATCGCCAGCGCCGCCTCGTAATCGGCCACGCGAACGACGTTGGCCACCGGGCCGAAGATCTCTTCACGGCTGATGCGCATCGACGCCTCGCTGTCGGCAAACAGCGTTGGCGCGAGGAAGTAGCCTTCGGTGTCGCAGGTCACCAGACCACCGCCGCTGACCAGACGTGCACCTTCGGACTGGCCGATGTCGATGTACTTCATGTCCTGTTCAAGCTGCGCCTGGGAAACCACCGGACCGATGTCGGTGCCGGATTTCAGCGCGTGGCCGACCTTGATCGACTGCATGCGCTCGGCCATGGCCTCGACGAATTTGTCGTGAATCCCGGCGGTGACGATCAGGCGGCTCGACGCCGTGCAACGCTGGCCGGTGGAATAGAACGCGCTCTGCACCGAGAGCTCGACCGCTTGTTTGAGGTCGGCGTCGTCGAGAATGATCTGCGGGTTCTTGCCGCCCATTTCCAGCTGCACCTTGGCCTGGCGCGACACGCAATTAACAGCGATCTGCCGACCCACGCCCACCGAACCGGTAAAGCTGATGCCATCGACTTTCGGGCTGTTGACCAGCGCTTCGCCGACCACTCGACCGCTGCCCATCACCAGGTTGAACACGCCGGCCGGGAAGCCTGCACGGGAGATAATTTCCGCCAGCGCCCAGGCACAACCCGGCACCAGATCCGCAGGTTTCAGCACCACGCAGTTGCCGTAGGCCAATGCCGGAGCAATCTTCCATGCCGGGATGGCAATCGGGAAGTTCCACGGGGTGATCAGACCGACCACGCCGAGGGCTTCGCGGGTCACTTCAACGTTGACGCCCGGGCGCACCGACGGCACGTAATCGCCGGACAGACGCAGGCATTCACCGGCGAAAAACTTGAAAATATTGCCGGCGCGGGTCACTTCGCCGATGGCTTCGGGCAGGGTCTTGCCCTCTTCCCGGGCCAGCAGGGTGCCGAGTTCTTCGCGACGGGCGAGGATTTCCGTGCCGACTTTATCCAGCGCATCGTGACGGGCCTGAATGCCCGAAGTCGACCACGCCGGGAACGCGGTGCGGGCCGCATCGATAGCGGCGTTAACCTGAGTCAGGTCAGCCTTGGCGTAATCGCCGATGGTGTCGCTCAACTCGGACGGGTTGATGTTGGCCGAGTAGTCGGCACCGGCGACCCATTCACCGTTGATGTAGTTGTCGTAACGCTTGGAATCAGCCACAGAAAATTCTCCTCTCTACGCAAAAGCCGCTGATTGCTCAGCGGCCTTGTGGGTCGGTGTTTATTGCGCGCCTTGCTTGTCGATCAGCGCAGCGAGCATTTCGTACTCTTCGCCGGTCAGGTCGGTCAGCGGTGCGCGCACCGGGCCTGCGTCATAGCCGGCGATCTTGGCGCCTGCCTTGACGATGCTCACGGCATAACCGGCTTTGCGGTTGCGGATGTCGAGGTACGGCAGGAAGAAGTCGTCGATGATCTTGCCGACGGTGGCGTGATCTTCGCGAGCAATCGCGTGGTAGAAATCCATCGCGGTTTTCGGGATGAAGTTGAACACCGCCGACGAGTAAACAGGCACGCCCAGCGCCTTGTAGGCGGCGGCATAGACTTCAGCGGTCGGCAGGCCGCCGAGGTAGCTGAAGCGATCACCGAGGCGGCGACGGATCGACACCATCAGCTCGATATCGCCCAGACCGTCCTTGTAGCCGATCAGGTTCGGGCAACGCTCGGCCAGACGTTCCAGCAGTGGCGCGGTCAGGCGGCAGACGTTGCGGTTGTAGACCACCACGCCGATGTTCACCGATTTGCACACCGCTTCAACGTGGGCGGCAACGCCGTCCTGGCTGGCTTCGGTCAGGTAATGCGGCAGCAGCAACAGACCTTTGGCGCCCAGACGCTCGGCTTCCTGGGCGTACTCGATGGCTTGACGGGTCGAGCCGCCGACACCGGCCAGAATCGGCACGCTGGTGGCGCAGGTATCGACCGCGGTCTTGATGATTTCCGAGTATTCGCTGGCTGCCAGGGAGAAGAACTCACCGGTGCCGCCGGCGGCGAACAGTGCCGACGCGCCGTACGGGGCCAGCCATTCCAGACGTTTGATGTAGCCAGCGCGGTTGAAATCGCCCTGGGCATTGAAATCGGTGACCGGGAACGACAGCAGACCGGCGGAGAGGATGGACTTCAGTTCTTGTGGATTCATTTTTCGAACACCCTGGGTAGCAACATTTTTTGTGAGTTTTATGGTTCAGCCAGCGCTGAAGTTGTAGGTCATCGTACAACTTAAAAGACAACCGTCAACTGCATTTCATCGTCGCCTCACACTTTTTGTCGGACAAGATTCGTTCTTGACGTAGGAAAAATCTGGGCTAGGCTCGATTTTGCTGTATATCCATACAGCTAAAAATAAACCCACCGACGACATATCAAGGAGAAAGAAATGTCCGGACTGCATGCAAAACCACAGGAACGACCCAAGCCGGTCATCGCCCGATTCGAAGATCTTTTCACTGTAAACGGCATCCACTTCAGCACCGACAATCCGCATCTGCTGCTGCACATCGCCGACGCCCACAGCGATGTCGAACCGGCCACCGCCCTCCCCGGCAACGCTTTGAAAATTCGACCGCCACTGCGCTTCGAAGGCGCTGAACACACGGCCATCGGCGATAACACCCTGCTGCGCTTCAGCGCAAACGCCGAACCGATTCGCGCGCAAAACCTGCCCTTGCACTTGCCCAACGGTCTCGCGCTGACCTACGGCCAGGTGGTGGCGCTGGCTGGAGATTTCTACGGCGTGGTCGATCGACCGATCAACGAAGGCGCGACCCCGGCTGATCGCCTGAACCGTTTCAATGCCGCCTTCGACTCTCTCGCCGTGCTGCCGGCCTCCCGCGCCGAGGCCACGCAGATTCTCGCGGTCATGCAAAAAGAGATCGACGCGGTTAAACAAGCGATCAAGGACGGCAAAGCACCGCACGAAGCCTACGATGCGCTCGGAGATACGTTGTCCGAAGAGTGGAACAAGATCACCGGTGGCGGCAGTTTTGTCTCCGCGCTGTTCCCGCTCGGACGTTATCTGAAACTGGCGGCGAACAACGCCGACCACTTCGGCGAATGGGCCAGACTGGCCTACATCGCCGGCCACACCGCCGCCCTGCAAACCGCCGTCGCGGCCCGCGCCACTCACGATGAGCAGCAACTGAAACGGGCCTATGCAATGAACGCATTTGCCGACCACTTCCTCACTGACCTGTTCTCTGCCGGCCATCTGCGGGTGCCGCGCAAAGAGATGGCGGCGGTGGTCACGCCGAGCGATCTCGGCTCGCTGGTGACCCGTTTCATGCACGACGAGGACAGCAAATTCGGCCTCAAAGTGCGCAACGCCCATGGCGATCAATGGCGCGCCTACGGCGACAAACGCTACTTCGAGGCCAGCGATGCGGACAACCGCACCCAGGTCAACCTGGCGGTGCAGGCCTCGGCGGATGAAGTCTTCGCAGCTTACCTCAGCGGCAACGTGCCCGCCCCTTCGACGTTTGCCGCGCTGCAACGGCTGCCGGATCTGACGGCGGTGCTGAATCTTTCCGGCAACTTCTCGCCGCTGTTCCGCGTCGAGGGCGGCAAGGTGCTGCGGCGCAAAGACGTGAACAACCTCAACGACACCGCCACCATCGATGACTGGTGGGGCTGGAGCACCTACCTGCTGCTCAAGGACTACCACCCGAGCGGCAACGTCAATCAAGGAGAATGGGCATGACGATCAGATTGAAACTGGAACTGGCGTCGGGACAGTCGCTGCAAGGTGCACCGCTGGAGTTGCTGGCAGATGGCAAGCCGATTGCGCGGGGTATTGTGGATCAATCAGGCGAGGTGGCGTTTGCTGCCAAGCCGGGGCAAGCGCAACTGGCAGTGAGGGTGGATCGCTCGATATTGCCGCGCTGAATTCACGGGCCCCTTCGCGAGCAAGCCCGCTCCCACAATGGATCTCGGCTGAACTCAAAGTCCGGGCTTGCCGAAAATCCAGGGTGGGAGCGGGCTTGCTCGCGAAAGCGGTAGATCAATCAACACATGAATCAAACCTGCAAACTCATCCGCGCTGCGCCTGCGCCTCTTCATGAGCCTGGCGCAGTCTTTCGCGGCTGTTGGTCAAGTGCAGACGCATGGCCGCCCGCGCCGCATCGGAATCCTGGCGGGCAATTGCGTCATAAATCTCTTCGTGCTCACGGCTCAGACGATTCATGTAGTGCTGCTGATCATCATGGGCCAGGCGCGCCGAATTCAGCCGCGTACGCGGAATGATGCTGGTACCCAGGTGGGTCATGATGTCTGTGAAGTAGCGGTTGCCGGTGGACAGGGCGATTTCCAGGTGGAAGGCGAAGTCCGAGGCCACCGCATCGCTGGCGTGGGCCACGCTGTCGTTCAGCGCATCGAGGGCGGCGCGCATGGTCGCCAGTTGTTCGGAGCTGCGGCGTTGCGCGGCGAGGCCGGCGGACTCCACTTCCAGGCTGATGCGCAATTCGAGAATCGCCAGCACGTCACGCAGGGTGACGACCGTGGCCGGGTCGATGCGGAAACCGCTGGGGCTCGGCGTGTCGAGCACAAAGGTGCCGATGCCGTGGCGGGTTTCCACCTGGCCGGCGGCCTGCAAACGGGAGATCGCCTCGCGCACCACGGTGCGGCTGACGCCGTGCTCCTGCATGATCGCCGACTCGGTGGGCAATTTGTCGCCGCGCTTGAGCAGACCGTCGCGGATCTGCTCGGTCAGCACCGTCACCAGCTCCTGAGCCAGGCTGCGGCGCTTGCGTGGGAGGCGTGGAGTGTCGATCGGGTTTTCCATGGTCAACGTCTGGTCTCGAAAATTCGGCTTGGTGGGCATCATAGCGCAGGCGGGTTGTACGATCACATCCCGCCTCACATTACCCCATGTGGGAGCGGGCTTGCTCGCGAAGGCGGTGTGTCAGGCAACCGATTTGTCGACTGAAGAGACGCCTTCGCGAGCAAGCCCGCTCCCACAGGGGGTTGTGGTGATCAAGCGGTCACGGCCTGCTCCACCAGATGCCCGCTGTCGATCCGCACATGTCTAGGGTGGAAACGCTTCAGGCTGCTGCGGTGGCCGACGCTGACGATGCTCAGGCCCGGCAACTGATCGATCAGCGCCTGATACAACGTTGCCTCATCCTCTTCATCCATCGCCGACGTCGCTTCGTCCATGTACAGCCATTGCGGTGCGTAAAGCATGGCACGGGCGAAAGCCAGGCGTTGCTGCTCACCCGGCGACAGCATGCGCTGCCAGTGATTGGCTTCGTCCAGACGCGCAACCAGATGCGGCAGTCGGCAAGTTTCCAGCACCTCGGCGTAGCGCTCCGGCGCATAGGTATCGCCCGGCTGTGGATAACTCAAGGCCTCGCGCAAGGTGCCGATCGGCAGGTACGGTTTCTGCGGCAGGAACAGGTAACGCGCCGCCGGCAGCCGGATGTTGCCGTGGCCCGCCGGCCACAGATGCCCCATCGCCCGCAGCAACGTCGACTTGCCGCTGCCGGATCGGCCGCTGAGCATCACCCGCTCACCCGGCTCGACTGTCATGTCGGCGCTGGTCAGCAGATGACGACCATCAGCCAAGTCCAGACCGAGGTTGTGCACTTGCAATTCACTGCCCTGATTCTGCACGTCGATGGCCGGCGTACGCTGTTCGTTATCGGTCATGGCCTGACGGAAACTCAGCAGACGATCACAGGTGGCGCGCCACGAGGCCAGCTCTTGATAGGCGCTGATGAACCAGCTGAAACTCTCCTGGACGTTGCCGAATGCCGAGCTGATTTGCATCAGTTCACCCAGCTCGATCTTGCCGGCGAAGTAACGCGGCGCCGCAACGATAAACGGAAAGATCACGGCTGCTTGGCTGTAGCCGGCGGTAAAGAAGGTCAGTCGTTTGGACACTTTCATGATGTCCCAGAAGTTGTGCCAGACCAGACCGAAACGGCTGCTCAGCCGGCGGTTCTCGTTCGGCTCGCCGTTGTACAACGCGATGCTCTCGGCATTCTCACGAATTCGAACCATGGAGAAACGCAGGTCAGCCTCGAAACGCTGTTGTCTGTTGTTCAGGCCGATCAAGCGCCGACCGATCAAATGCGTCAGCCAACTACCCACCCCTGCGTAAATCAGCACACACCAGAACATGTAACCGGGAATCGTAACCCCGAACACTTCGATGCTGCCCGATACACCCCAGAGGATGATCGAAAAAGACACCAGACTGACGACATTGCTCAGCAAGCCAATACCCAGGCTTAAGGTGGTGGCGGTGAACTTGTTGAGGTCTTCTGAAATCCGCTGGTCCGGGTTATCGGTGTAACCGCCCTGCTCCAGCTGGTAGTAATTCTTGTCGGCAAGCCAACGGGAGAAATGCTTTTCGGTGAGCCAGGCCCGCCAGCGAATCGTCAGCATCTGGGTCAGATACAGCCGGTACACGGCACCGACAATCGCCACGGCCGCAATGCCGCAAAAATACAGAATCAAGCGCCAGAACGCCGCTTCATCCTTCTTTTGCAGGGCGTTGTAGAAGTCCTTGTACCAGGTGTTGAACCACACCGAGATGCCCACGCTCAGCAGCGAGAGCGCGATCACCGCAATCAGCAGCGTCCAGGCCTTGCCCTTCTCTTCACTGCGCCAGTAGGGCGTGATGATCGCCCACACCTTGCGAAAAAACTGCCCGCGCACAGCATCGTTGACCGCGGAATATTCAGCGTTCTGATTCATGGAAAAGGCTCGATAAAGAAAAGAACAGACACGCACCGATCATAGTTGATCGGTTCGTTTTATCGCCAGAGTGGGACTGGCTCATTCAGGGATTGTTCAGATTGATGGGGGTTTCAGTATCGCAGCGAGCGCACGTACCGTTCATCGGGACTGTCAGAGTTGACAGTAGAGGGGGGCTATTCAGGCTGATCAACTGGGCTGGCCTCCTGCAAGGAATTCGCTGTGAATCAGGAGAGCAGATTACCCCTCTGACAACGAAAGGAATTGGTCATGAACAAAGAAGAAAACCCGCTTAATGCTCCAACCAGCGATTCGATCAGGAATGGCAAACTGTCTATCAGCAAGCTCGGGGATTCGGGAACTACATTCACATTCGGGTCCAAAAACTCCGAGGTTCATATCGATGCTGCCTGGATCGGTTATGCCTCCGGAAAGAAATCCGAACAGAAAGGCGGTAAAAACAACGAGCTTATTCTCCCGGTATCAAAAGCTACCTTGGAAAGCTGGTTGGGGCTGGATCTCTACGCGCAATGCAAAGCGACACTGGGTGAAAAACAATACTCATCGCCAAAAACATTCTTCACGGTTGTAGATTGAACCCAAGGCGCTGCCCGAATGCAGGGTAGCGCCTGTTTCATTCAATCCAGCTCATTCGGCCAGAAAACCTCTCAACGACGAACCGGGCGCTTCTGCAGCTTGCGCTGCAGGGTGCGGCGGTGCATGCCCAGGGCGCGGGCAGTGGCGGAAATGTTGCCTTCGTGTTCGGTCAGCACACGCTGGATGTGCTCCCATTGCAGACGGTCAACCGACATCGGGTTTTCCGGCACCAGACTGTCGAGGTCGGCGTGCTCGGAGAGCAGCGCGGCCAGTACGTCGTCGGCGTCGGCCGGTTTGCACAGGTAGTTGCAGGCGCCGCGCTTGATCGCTTCGACCGCGGTGGCAATGCTCGAATAACCGGTGAGGATCACCACGCGCATTTCCGGGTCCAGCTCCAGCAGCTTGGGCAGCAGCACCAGGCCGGAGTCGCCGTCCATTTTCAAGTCCAGCGCGGCGTAGTCCGGCAGGTCGGCCTGGGCGATGGTCAGGCCTTCTTCGGCGGAACCTGCGGTGCTGACGCGAAAGCCACGACGAGCCATGGCACGGGCCATTACTCGGGTGAACGTTGCGTCGTCGTCGACCAGCAGCAAATGCGGCAGTTCTTCGCCTTCGACTTGGATTTCGTCACTCATGTTGGTCTCCTCGGGCGCCGTGGGGCAGGCGCAGCTCGGTGAGCGTGCCGCCTTCCTCATGACTATAGAGTTTCACTGAGCCGCCGGCGCGTGTCACGCTGGCCTTGCTCAAAAACAGGCCCAGGCCGAAACCTTTGCCCTTGGTGGTAAAAAACGGTTTGCCGATCTGCTCGGCGATGGCCAGCGGCACACCGGCGCCGTGGTCACGAATGCTGATGGTCACGGTTTCCGCGTCCCAGTCCAGCGTCACCTGAAGATTTTCCGGGCAGGCGTCGGCGGCATTGTTCAGCAGGTTGAGCAGCGCCTGGGTCAGATCCGGCGGCGGTGCCATGCGCGGCACGGTGCCCTGGCCGAGACGCTGGAAGCGATAACTGGCTTCCGGACGCATCAGGTGCCAGCGGTTCAGCGCTTCGTCGAGCCATTGGGTGACATCCTGCATTTCCACGGCCATACGGCGGTTGGCTTCGGCGGCGCGCACCAGTTGCTGCAGGGTTTCTTTACACAGTTTGACCTGATCCTGCAGCACCTTCAGATCATCCTGCAACATCGCGTCGGGGTGGTCCTGCTGCATCTCCTTGAGCAACACGCTCATGGTCGCCAGCGGTGTGCCGAGTTCATGCGCGGCGCCAGCCGCCTGAGTGGCGACGGCGAGCAATTGCTGATCGCGCAAGCCTTCTTCGCGGCGAATCGCACGCAATTCTTCCTGACGACGCAGCTCTTCAGCCATGCGCGCAGCGAAAAACGTGATGACCGCAGCCGCCAGCGCGAAGCTCAGCCACATGCCGTAGATCTGCAGGTTCTCGCGGGCCACCGGCAGAGTTTCCAACGGGTAGAAACGCGTGAGCATCACGGTGTACAGCGCCAGCGCGATACCCGACAGAATCACCGAATAACGCCACGGCAGCGTCACCGCCGCGATGGTCAGCGGCACCAGATAGTAGGAAACGAACGGGTTGGTCGAACCGCCGGAGAAATACAGCAACGCACTGTGGATCACCAGATCGCAGGCCAGTTGCAGGGCGTATTCGAGTTCAGTCACCGGCCATGAAGTACGCAGGCGCACGGCGGTGAACACGCACAGCAGAATCGAGCAGCCGAGGGTCATCGCCAGTTGCACCCACGGCAACGGCAGCAGTTGCAGCCAGTAGGCCAGGCCGACGGAACCGGCCTGCGCGGCGAGCACCAGGGTGCGAATGAAGGTCAGCCGCCAGAGGTTCTGGCGAGTGGCGGAAGTCAGTTGTACGGGGGCGAGCATGAGCTCTCCTGATGAGCGCTCCAGGCGGATCGCACGGAGTATAACCAAGCCGCGCCTTTGAGAGGCGAAAGTGCGGCAAATGACCACATGGCGTTGGCGGTAAATTGGGCTACTCCCGCGACTGTTCGAGATCAATGTGGTGAGGGGATTTATCCCCGATGGGTGGCGAAGCCGCCCCAAAACCTGCAATCCGCTTTTCACAGGCAGACCGCATCCGCTGAATTGCGACTGCTTCGCAGCCGATCGGGGCGGTGCGACGTTTCGCTAAATCCCCTCGCCACAAAAACACTCCCTGGCTAATCCGGCGCATCTGTATAGAAGTTGTAACTGGGCGAACCAGGCCGCAGAAGCTAGAGTCTGATGGTTTCACGCAGGGACGAACCAACACCTGCGCATTATTCAAGGAGCCTTCATGCACACCTTTCGCCGCAGCGCCGCCCTTCTCGCCCTGACCGTCGGCAGCATCGCCAGCCTTCCGGCGCTGGCCGCCGATGAGCTGCACTACAACCAGATCTCCCTGCGCGCCGAAGTCAGCCAGGAAGTGGCCCGCGACCTGATGATCGTGACGCTCTACACCGAAGCGCAAAACACCGACCCGGCCAAACTCGCCGCCGACGTCAGCACCACCATGAACAAGGCACTGGCCCAGGCCAAGCAAGTCAAAGACATCACCCTGCGCCAGGGCAGCCGCAACAGCTACCCGATCTACGACACCAAGGGCCAGAAAATCACCGGTTGGCGTGAACGCGCCGAACTGCGCCTGGAAAGCGCCGACTTCGCCGCCCTGTCCAAACTCACCGGCGAACTGCTGACCGACCTGAAAATGGGCGGCATGGACTTCGCCATCGCCGAGCCGACCCGCAAGGCCAGCGAGGACAAGTTGCTGAAAGAAGCCGTCATCGCCTTCAAGGCCCGCGCGCAACTGGCCACCGATGCACTGGGCGGCAAGGGCTACAAAATCGTCAACCTGAACCTCAACAGCAATGGCTTCCCGCAACCGTACATGCGCGCCCCGATGATGATGAAAGCCGCCGGCATGGCGGATTCGGCACCGGTCACGCCAGAAGTTGAAGCCGGCACCAGCCAGGTCAGCCTGACCGCCGATGGCTCGATTGAAGTGCTGATGCAGTGAATTGATATGGGCTGAATGAAAAACCGGCGATCAGTGAATGATCGCCGGTTTTTTTGTGCCTGGATTTTGTGGTGAATGTTCCGCCGCCATCGCGAGCAGGCTCACTCCTACAATTTGGAATGCGTTCCCCTGTAGGAGTGAGCCTGCTCGCGATGAACGATAACGCGGTCTCAAGCCTGCGGATCAACCCGGTCCAGCGCCCGATTCACCGCCAGCTCAGCGAGCATGATGATCTGCTGAATCGCCAGCGCCGTATTGAGCTGCGGACGACTGAGCTGATCGGCGAAATCGCTGGCCATGGTGTTGGCAGAGGCGAGGGATTCACAGGCATGCGCCAGCAGACTTTCCGTGTCGATGCCCGGATGGACGAGGAACATCGAACTCGGGGGGCGCGGTTTTGTAGCTTCGGGGCTGAGGTAGAAATCGAGGGCGCGTTTGATCGCTTCGCGGTTTTTTGCGAGGTCTTCGGCGTGGAGGGCTTCGGTGAGTGGGGTTGTTTCTGGGGGTGGATCGGGGACAGGCTTGGACATTGATAGCGTTCCTAATCAAAAGCCATTCACTCGCCGTTTCTCACGCGGCGGAGTGGTGGCAGCAATGTGCGGGGTGAGAAACCGGTAGGAACAAGCCCGGCCGGACCGAAGCCCGCCCGCACACAGCCGCCATAGAACATTGCAGCAGCAGAAATGCCGGCGGCAATTATGGTGGTACTGATTGTGGATTAACAGTTCCTGCGGGTTCTCACACCCGATCGCTGAGTTTTCAGCGA
This sequence comes from Pseudomonas sp. S150, assembly GCF_004526365.1. Classification (NCBI taxonomy): domain Bacteria; kingdom Pseudomonadati; phylum Pseudomonadota; class Gammaproteobacteria; order Pseudomonadales; family Pseudomonadaceae; genus Pseudomonas; species Pseudomonas sp. S150. The sequence goes on along the minus strand of NZ_CP038207.1, from coordinate 1,496,098 downwards.
CAGCCCAAGGCTAGAGAGCTGGCGTCCGAGGGACAACCTGAAAACCTTGTGGGAAGGTTCTGGTTATTTGACACAGATTTAAACAGCCAAAAGCCAACCCTCACCCTAGCCCTCTCCCGGAGGGAGAGGGGACTGACCGAGGTGTTTGGGGGAGCTACGCCGACATGAAATACCGAGTCGAACTCCAATTTTGAAAAGCCCAAAAATCGGCCCCCTCTCCCTCGGGAGAGGGCTGGGCGGGCGGCGTTCCGATGAGGGGCAAATCCACCACAAAACCAAAGCCGCCCCCCCGCTTTCACCACTCAACAGGATGAGCGTTAGCTCGGCTGCGGCTTTTGATCTGTAAGGCGACGTCGGAAGGCTGAGTGGAGGGATTGATCCGGGGGCGGGAGCGCAGCGACCGTTTGGCGCAGCCAAACACAGCGAGAGGAGGTGCAGCGAAGCAAACCGTAGGCGCTGCCCCCGGATCGATCCCGCAGCGAAGGCACCCCGAGCCCCAGCGAGCGGGCCGAACGCAGGAGCAAGCCTTTTTGGTTACTTTTTCGGCGTCTGGAAAAAGTGACCCGCCGTAAGGGCGGAACCCCAAGCCGCCGTTACCGCAGCAACGGATATGCACCCAAAAGCCCCAGATATACCGAGATAGACACCCCAACAAGAAAAACGATATTTCCGAACACACCCAAATCCCCGCTAACCTGAAAAAACAACCACCTCAAAATCCCGGGGACTCCATGGAAAGATTCACCCTAAAACCACTACTAATCACCCTCGCACTCACCGCCATAGCCCCAATCGCCAATGCCACCACCACCCTGGTCTACTGCTCCGAAGCCAGCCCCGCCGGCTTCGACCCCAGCCAATACACCAGCGGCACCGACTTCGACGCCTCCGCCGAAACCGTCTTCAACCGCCTCACCCAATTCCAGCGCGGCGGCACCGACATCGAACCCGGCCTGGCGACAAAATGGGACGTCTCCAGCGACGGCCTGCAATACACCTTCCACCTACGGCAAGGCGTGAAATTCCACACAACGGAATATTTCACCCCGACCCGCGACTTCAACGCCGACGACGTACTGTTCACCTTCCAGCGCCTGCTCGACCCCGACAACGCCTTTCGCAAGGCCTACCCCGCCGAGTCCCCGTACTTCACCGACATGGGCCTGAACACCACGATCAAATCGGTAGAAAAAATCGACGATCAGACCGTGCGCTTCAACTTGAACAACGTCGACGCCGCGTTCGTGCAAAACCTCGCCATGAGCTTCGCCTCGGTGCAATCGGCCGAATACGCCGCGCAACTGCTAAAGGAAGGCAAAGCCGCCGACCTCAACCAGAAACCGGTGGGCACCGGCCCGTTCGTATTCAAGCGCTACCAGAAAGATTCGCAGATCCGCTACGCCGCCAACCCGGCCTACTGGAAACCCGAAGACGTGAAGATCGACAACCTGATCTTCTCGATCACCCCCGACGCCGCCGTACGCCTGCAGAAACTCAAGGCCGGCGAATGCCAGGTCAGCGGCTACCCGCGCCCGGCCGACATCGAAGTCATGGAGAAAGACCCGAACCTGCGCGTGCTCAAGCAGCCCGGTTTCAACCTCGGCTTCCTCGCCTACAACACCACTCACCCGCCATTGGACCAGCTCAAGGTCCGTCAGGCACTGGACATGGCCATCGACAAACCGGCAATCATCAAAGCCGTTTACCAGAGTGCCGGCCAACTGGCGCAGAACGCCTTGCCGCCGGCGCAATGGTCGTATGACCCGAACATCAAGGACGCGCCGTACGACCCGGTTAAGGCCAAGGCGCTACTCAAGGAAGCCGGGGTTGCGCCGGGTACCACCATCAACCTGTGGGCGATGACGGTGCAGCGCGCCTCAAACCCGAATGCACGCATGTCGGCGCAGATGATCCAGCAGGATTGGGAGAAAATCGGCATCAAGGCCAACATCGTCAGCTACGAATGGGGCGAGTACATCAAGCGTGCGAAAAATGGCGAACACGACGCGATGATCTATGGTTGGACAGGTGACAACGGCGACCCGGACAACTGGCTCGGCGTGCTCTACAGCTGCGCGGCAGTCAAGGGCAGCAACTACGCCAAGTGGTGCGACCCGGCCTACGACAAACTGGTGCAGCAGGCCAAGGTGACCACCGACAAGGCGCAACGGGTAAAACTGTATCAACAGGCGCAACTGATCCTTAAACAGCAGGTGCCGATCACCCCGATCGCCAACTCCACGGTGTTCCAGCCGCTGCGCAAGGAAGTGACCGACTTCAAGATCAGTCCGTTTGGCCTTACGCCCTTCTACGGCGTGGGTATAAATAAGTAACACCGAGCCCCAATGCGGCGCGCACAACGTGACCAGCGCACCGTTTTGGGGCTTCGTTTGCACCGTAAAATCCACCCGCAAACGGTCAAATGCGTCAAAAGTTATACAGATGCGACATTAAGGTACGTACGTGCCACCGTTTAACGCTCGCTCACACTCTGGATCTTGCATTGGGTATGGCCCCTGCATAAGTATCCGCAGGCACGACTCACGAGGTCGTACCTCAATATTAAAAAATGACAACAAATCATGAGGCCAACATGCTTAAACACGCGGTCATTCCGTTTTTAGTCGGCGCAGGCTTGTTAGCCTCCGCACCTTTCGCATCCGCTGCGACTAACCTGGTGTTCTGCTCCGAAGGGAGCCCGGCCGGTTTTGATCCAGGCCAGTACACCACCGGAACCGACTTCGACGCCTCAGCCGAAACCATGTTCAACCGCCTGAGCCAGTTCGAGCGTGGCGGCACCGCCGTTATCCCGGGCCTGGCCACCAGCTGGGACATTTCCCCGGACGGCCTGACTTACACCTTCCACTTGCGTGAAGGCGTCAAGTTCCACACCACCCCGTATTTCAAGCCGACTCGTGAGTTCAACGCCGACGACGTGCTGTTCACCTTCAATCGCATGATTAACAAGGATGACCCGTTCCGTAAGGCGTACCCGACCGAATTCCCGTACTTCACCGACATGGGGATGGACACCAACATCACCAAGATCGATAAAGTCGACGACCACACCGTTAAATTCACTCTGAAAGAAGTCGACGCCGCGTTCATCCAGAACATGGCCATGAGCTTCGCCTCGATCCAGTCCGCCGAGTACGCAGCCCAGCTGCTCAAGGAAGGCAAGGCTGCCGACATCAACCAGAAGCCGATCGGCACTGGCCCGTTCGTGTTCAAGAGCTACCAGAAAGACTCGAACATCCGCTACACCGGCAACAAGGATTACTGGAAACCTGAGGACGTGAAGATCGACAACCTGATCTTCGCCATCACCACCGACCCGTCGGTGCGTATCCAGAAGCTGAAAAAGAACGAGTGCCAGGTCACCCTGTTCCCGCGTCCGGCGGATCTCGCGGCGCTGAAGGCCGACAAGACCCTGAAGATGCCTGACCAGGCCGGTTTCAACCTGGGCTACATCGCCTACAACGTGATGGACAAGGTCAAGGGCAGCAACGAGGCTAACCCGCTGGCTGACCTGCGCGTACGTCAGGCGCTGGACATGGCGGTGAACAAGCCGCAGATCATCGATTCGGTTTACCAGGGCGCCGGCCAGCTGGCCGTCAACGCCATGCCACCGACCCAGTGGTCCTACGACACCACCATCAAGGACGCCAAGTACGATCCTGAAAAAGCCAAGCAACTGCTCAAGGAAGCTGGCGTCAAGGAAGGTACCGAGATCGTTCTGTGGGCGATGCCGGTTCAGCGTCCGTACAACCCCAACGCCAAGCTGATGGCTGAAATGCTCCAGTCCGACTGGAAGAAGATCGGCCTGAACGTGAAGATCACCAGCTACGAGTGGGGCGAGTACATCAAGCGTTCCAAAGGTGGCGAGAACCAGGCCATGATCATTGGCTGGAGCGGTGACAATGGTGACCCGGACAACTGGCTGAACGTGCTGTTCGGCTGCGACTCGCTCAGCGGCAACAACTTCTCCAAGTGGTGCGACAAGAAGTTCGACGGCCTCGTCAAGGAAGCCAAACGCACTACCGACCAGGCCAAGCGCACCGAACTGTACAAACAGGCGCAACACGTCCTCAAAGATGCAGTCCCAATGACACCTATCGCTCACTCGACGGTGTATCAACCCATGCGCGCCAACGTGCAGGACTTCAAGATCAGCCCATTCGGCTTGAACTCCTTCTACGGCGTCAGCGTCAGCAATTAAAAACAGACAGCGGCGACGTTTCAGGCGGCGCCGCTGTTTTTTTTCTGCCGACTAGCCAGGAATTTGCCTACAGCCATTTCCACCCTGCTCTAACAGGGTGGTACATGATGTGTTGCCTTTTCCTACGAGTCTTTAGGACTCAGCGCATTTACTGCCAGACCCACGGCCCCTACCGTCGGGTTCTGACCAGTTTCTGCGTGGGCCACCGGCTTGCTGTACGTACTGGATTGAGCTCAATGCCACCTCAGCGTCCCTGGACGGGACCGCGGTGCATTGAACAACACTACAAAAAAGAGGGAGCGTCATGCGCCATACCTTGGTTTTTTCCGCACTGCTGGGCGCCGGCCTGTTGGCCGCCACGTCCGCCAGTTACGCCGCCAGCAACAGCCTGGTGTTCTGCTCCGAAGGCAGCCCGGCGGGTTTTGATACCGCGCAATACACGACGGCCACCGATAACGATGCCGCCGAGCCGCTGTACAACCGCCTGGTCGAGTTTGAAAAAGGCGCGACCAACGTCGTACCGGGACTGGCAACCAAGTGGGATATTTCCGAGGATGGTCTCAAGTACACCTTTCACCTGCGTGAAGGTGTGAAATTTCATACAACGCCGTACTTCAAACCGACGCGCGATTTCAACGCCGACGACGTGCTGTTCACGTTTAACCGCATGCTCGATCCGCAACAGCCATTCCGTAAGGCTTATCCGACCGAATTCCCGTATTTCAACGGGATGAGCCTGAACAAGAACATTGCCAAGGTCGAAAAGACCGGGCCGCTGACCGTGGAATTCACGCTCAACAGCGTCGACGCCGCGTTCATCCAGAACATCGCCATGAGCTTCGCTGCCATCCTGTCCGCCGAATACGCCGACAAGCTGCTGGCCGAAGGCAAGCCGAGCGACATCAACCAGAAGCCGGTCGGCACCGGGCCGTTCGTGTTCAAGAGCTATCAGAAAGACTCGAATATCCGTTACACCGGTAACGAGCACTACTGGGATCCGAGCCGGGTCAAGCTGAAGAACCTGATCTTCGCGATCAACACCGACGCTTCGGTGCGCGTGCAGAAGCTCAAGGCCGGCGAATGCCAGATCACTCTGCACCCGCGCCCTGCCGATGTTGAAGCGCTGAAGACCGACCCGAAACTGCAGCTGATCTCCAAGCCGGGCTTCAACCTCGGCTACATCGCCTACAACGTGCGCCACAAGCCCTTCGACCAGCTCGAAGTACGTCAGGCGCTGGACATGGCGGTGAATAAACAGGGGATTCTCAACGCTGTTTATCAAGGCGCCGGGCAACTGGCGGTCAACGCCATGCCACCGACCCAGTGGTCCTACGACGACAGCATCAAGGACGCCGCCTACAACCCGGAAAAAGCCCGCGAGCTGCTCAAGGCTGCCGGCGTCAAGGAAGGCACCGAGATCACCCTGTGGGCGATGCCGGTACAGCGCCCATACAACCCGAATGCCAAATTGATGGCCGAAATGCTCCAGGCTGACTGGGCCAAGATCGGTCTGAAAGTGAAGATCGTCAGCTACGAATGGGGCGAGTACATCAAGCGCACCAAGAATGGTGAGCACGACATCAGCCTGATCGGCTGGACCGGCGACAACGGTGACCCGGACAACTGGCTGGGCACCCTGTACAGCTGCGACGCGATTGGCGGCAACAACTACTCCATGTGGTGCGACCCGGCTTACGACAAGCTGATCAAAGAGGCCAAGGTCGTCACCGACCGCGACCAGCGCACCGTGCTCTACAAACAGGCGCAGCAGTTGCTCAAGCAGCAAGTGCCGATCACGCCTGTCGCCCACTCGACGGTCAACCAGCCGTTAAGCGCCCGGGTTGAAGGCTTCAAGGTCAGCCCCTTCGGTCGCAATGTGTTCTCGGGCGTCAGTATCGATTAACCCAACCGATTAGCCGCAACGCTGAGGGGGCTGTCTATCCCCCTCACGCAAGCGCTTTGCCGAAATTCGCCAATCAGGCCTTTTGCAAACGTTTGCGATGTGTGAATGAGTTCTAAACCAATAACCGGCCAACCCAAAAAAGCCGGCATAAAAAGAAAGTAAAGGAGCTTCACCCATGAAACTGAGCAGCACCGCGATACTGGCCTTGGCCATCAGCAGCATCACCGCTACGGCGTATGCAGAACCTGTCAGTCAGGAATTCGTACCGACCACTCTGGCCGGCAGCAGCGCCCAAAGCGAGGCCAAAGGTTTTGTCGATGGACAAAGTCTGGGCGGCACCACGCGTAACTGGTATGCCAACGAACTGCGTCGTCGCGACGACACTTTCAGCTACGTGAAAAACAGCGACAAGAATACTTCGCCAGTGGTCCGGACCAAGACCCCGCGCCGTATCAACTGGGTGCAGGGCACAATCGTCAACTACACCTCGGGCTTTACCCAAGGTACCGTTGGCGTCAGCACCGAGGTGGCGGCCTACAACGCCATCGCTCTCGACCGCGACCGCAAGGACATTGCTGGCGGCTCCAACCGCACCCTGGCGCACTCCGACGGCGACGCTGTCGACCAGTGGAGCAAACTGGGTCTGGCCAACGTCAAGTTCCGTGTTTCCAACACTACGCTGACCGCGGGTCGTCAGAATTTCAGCACCCCGATCGTCGACGTCATCGGCAACCGTCCGCTGCCTTCGAGCTTCGAAGGTATCAGCCTGCACAGCGAAGAATTCAACAACCTGTCGTTCGACCTGGCCGGTTTCGACCGCGTCTCGCCTCGTACCGAGCAGAGCCTGTCGAAATTCCGCAGTGAGTACAACGCCAACGGCGCGGAAACTGACAAGGTCTACACCGGCGGCGTGAACTACCAGCCGCTCAAGAGTCTGAAAACCAGCCTGTACGTAGCCAATGTCGAAGACTTCTGGAACCAGTACTACTTCGGCGCCACCCACGAACTGGGTGATAGCCAGGTACTGAGCCTGACCACCGGCCTGAACTACTACAAAACCGTCGACGAAGGCAAAAAGTTGATGGGCAACATCGACAACGACACCTACTCGCTGTCGTTCGGCCTGACCCACCAGGCGCACAGCCTGACCTTCTCGTACCAGCAAGTGAACGGTGACGAGTACTTCGACTACCTGCACGAAACCAACGGCATCTACCTGGCCAACTCCCTGCTGTCGGACTTCAACGGCCCGAACGAGAAATCCTTCCAGATCGCCTATGGCATCAACATGGCCGAATACGGCGTGCCAGGCCTGAAGTTCAACATCTACCAGGCTCGCGGCTGGGGCATCGACGGGACTCACTACACCGGTACTGCCTACACCGTCCCAGGTGACAAGCGCGGCGACCTGAGCCTGATGGACGGCGAAAGCCACTACGAATACGGCATCGGCGCCTCTTACGCCGTGCAGAGTGGCCCTCTGAAGGCCACCGCGATTCGCGCGACTTACACCACTCACCGCGCGAGCGAGCACCAGGCTGACGGCAACATCAACGAGTTCCGTCTCGTGACCACCATCCCGTTCAACATCCTGTAAAAACCGCCAACCGACGGCTGACTCATGACGAGTCGGCCGTTCGGTTTTTGTCTTCAACCGATTGCAGAGGGTTATCGATGAAAATGCTTCCCCTACGTGCGGCCGTCGCTGCCGCGTTGTTGAGCGCCGCCATCGGCGTCTCGGCCAAACCCTTGGTGGTCTGCACCGAAGCCAGCCCGGAAGGCTTCGACATGGTCCAGTACACAACTGCAGTCACTGCCGATGCGGTGGCCGAAACGATCTTCAACCGCCTGGCCGACTTCAAGCCCGGCACCACCGAAGTGATTCCGGCACTGGCCGAATCCTGGGACATCAGTGAAGACGGCCTGACCTACACGTTCCACCTGCGCAAAGGCGTCAAGTTTCACACCACCGAATACTTCAAGCCGACCCGCGACATGAACGCCGACGACGTGGTCTGGAGCTTCCAGCGTCAGCTGGACCCGAATCACCCGTGGCACAAACTGTCGAGCGTGGGCTTCCCGTACTTTGAAAGCATGGGCTTCAAGGAACTGCTCAAAAGCGTAGAGAAAGTCGACGACAACACGGTCAAGTTCACCCTGACCCGCCGCGAAGCGCCGTTCCTGGCCGACATCGCCATGGCGTTCTCCTCGATCTACCCGGCCGAATACGCCGACCAGTTGCTCAAGTCTGGCAAAACTGCCGACCTGAACAGCAAGCCGATCGGCACCGGTCCGTTTATCTTCCAGCGCTACGCCAAGGATGCGCAGGTGCGCTTCAAGGCCAACCCGGACTACTTCCGTGGCAAGGCCCCGGCTGACGCGCTGATCCTGGCGATTGCCACCGACAACAACGTGCGCCTGCAGAAGCTCAAGGCCAACGAGTGCCAGATCGCGCTGTATCCGAAACCGGATGACATCCCGAGCATCAAGAAAGACAGCAACCTGAAAGTCGACGAGATGGACGCGATGACCGTCTCGTACATCGCCATGAACACCCAGCACAAATACATGAGCGACGTGCGCGTGCGTAAGGCCATCGACATCGCGTTCGACAAGGAAGCCTACGTCAACGCGCTGTTCGGCAAAGGCAACGCCAGCGTGGCGGTCAACCCGTACCCGCCGACGCTGCTGGGCTACAACCACGACCTGAAGAACCCGCCACGCGATCTGGACAAGGCACGCGCCCTGCTCAAGGAAGCCGGGGTTCCGGAAGGCACCGTGTTTACCCTGTTTACCCGTAACGGTGGCGGCCCGACCAACCCGAACCCGATGCTGGGCGCGCAGATGATGCAGGCTGACCTGGCCAAGGTCGGAATCAAGATCGACATCCGCGTCATGGAATGGGGCGAAATGCTCAAACGCGCCAAGGCCGGCGAGCACGACATGGTGTCGGCCGGATGGGCGGGCGACAACGGCGACCCGGATAACTTCCTGACGCCTATGCTCAGTTGCGAAGCAGCCAAGAACGGCGAAAACTACGCGCGCTGGTGCAACGAGAAATTCCAGACCCTGCTCGACGAAGCACGGGCTAAAGTAGATCCGGCCGAACGCGCCAAACTCTACGAACAGGCCCAGGTGCTGTTTAATCAGGACCAACCGTGGATCAGCATGGCCCACACCCGGATGTTTACCGCAATGCGCAACAACGTAGAGGGTTATCACATCAGCCCTCTCACAACCAATAACTTCGCCACTACCCAGGTGAAGTAGATAAGAAACTCCCGGCCTCCCTGATCCCAGGGTCGCCGGGCACGCCTAACCGGCTGATGAGGTACCACACAAGATGTTTAGTTTTATTGCCCGCCGACTGGGGTTGTTGATCCCCACGTTTTTCGGCATCACCTTGCTGACTTTCGCGTTGATTCGCATGATTCCGGGCGACCCCGTGGAAGTGATGATGGGCGAACGTCGGGTCGACCCCGAAATGCACGCTCAGGCAATGGAACGCCTAGGTCTGAACAAACCGCTGTATGCCCAGTACCTGGACTACATCGGCAAACTGGCCCACGGCGATCTCGGCGAATCCCTGCGTACGCGTGAGAGCGTATGGACCGAGTTCACCTCCCTCTTCCCGGCGACCCTGGAACTGTCCATGGCCGCCCTGCTGTTTGCCGGCATCCTGGGCCTGCTGGCCGGGGTGATCGCGGCGCTCAAGCGAGGATCCCTGTTCGACCACGGGGTGATGGGCATCTCCCTGGCGGGGTATTCGATGCCGATCTTCTGGTGGGGCCTGATCCTGATCATGTTCTTCTCGGTGAGCCTGGGCTGGACCCCGGTTTCCGGGCGGATTGACCTGCTCTACGACATCGAGCCGCGCACCGGTTTCATGCTGATCGACACGCTGCTGGCCGATGACATGGGCGCATTCCTCGACGCCCTGCATCACCTGATCCTGCCGGCCATCGTGCTCGGCACCATTCCGCTGGCGGTGATCGCGCGGATGACCCGTTCGTCGATGCTCGAAGTGCTGCGTGAAGACTACATCCGTACCGCCAAGGCCAAAGGCCTGTCGCCCTCGCGCGTGGTGTTCGTCCACGGCCTGCGCAACGCGCTGATTCCGGTGCTGACCGTGGTCGGCCTGCAAGTCGGCACCCTGCTGGCCGGTGCAGTCCTGACCGAAACCATTTTCTCCTGGCCCGGCATCGGTAAATGGCTGATCGAAGCCATCGGCGCCCGGGACTACCCGGTTGTGCAAAACGGCATCCTGTTAATCGCCTGCCTGGTGATTCTGGTCAACTTCGTAGTGGACATCCTCTACGGCTTTGCCAACCCACGCATCCGTCATCAGCGCTGAGGTCCATACCATGAGCACTCCAACATCCTCAGTAGCCACTTCCGCTCCAAACGCGGATCAAAGCCTGCTGTACCCGTCACCGTACAAAGAATTCTGGCAAGCCTTCTCCAAGAACAAGGGCGCGGTTGCCGGCCTGCTGTTCATGCTGCTGGTGATTTTCTGCGCGATCTTCGCGCCGTGGGTCGCCCCGCATAACCCGAGCGAGCAATACCGGGACTTCCTGCTGACGCCACCGGCGTGGCTCGAAGGCGGGCAGATGCAATTCCTGCTCGGCACCGATGAACTGGGTCGCGACCTGCTGTCACGGCTGATCCAGGGTTCGCGCCTGTCGCTGCTGATCGGTCTGTCGTCGGTGGTGATGTCGCTGATCCCGGGGATCCTGCTGGGTCTGTTCGCCGGTTTCTTCCCGAAAATGATCGGCCCGACCATCATGCGTCTGATGGACATCATGCTGGCCCTGCCGTCCCTGCTGCTGGCTGTGGCGATCGTCGCCATCCTCGGCCCTGGCCTGATCAACACCGTGATCGCCATTGCTGTGGTATCGCTGCCGTCCTATGTGCGTCTGACCCGCGCGGCCGTGATGGGCGAACTGAACCGCGACTACGTGACCGCCGCGCGCCTGGCCGGTGCCGGTCTGCCACGTCTGATGTTCATCACCGTGCTGCCGAACTGCATGGCGCCGCTGATCGTGCAGGCCACCCTGAGCTTCTCCTCGGCGATTCTCGATGCCGCCGCCCTGGGCTTCCTCGGCCTTGGCGTACAACCGCCAACCCCTGAGTGGGGCACCATGCTGGCCTCGGCCCGCGACTACATCGAACGCGCCTGGTGGGTCGTGAGTCTGCCTGGTTTGACCATTTTGCTCAGCGTGCTGGCAATCAACTTGATGGGCGACGGTCTGCGCGATGCGCTGGACCCGAAACTCAAGAACGCCGCCTGAGGAGATTCCCATGTCACTGTTAGAAATCAAGAATCTCAACGTTCGCTTCGGCGACAAAACCGCGACACCCGTTGTCGATGGCCTCGACCTGAAAGTCGACAAAGGCGAAGTCCTGGCCATCGTTGGCGAATCGGGTTCGGGTAAATCCGTGACCATGATGGCGCTGATGGGCCTGATCGAGCATCCCGGCATCGTCACCGCCGACTCGCTCAGCTTTGACGGCAAAGACATGCTCAAGCTGAGCAATCGCCAGCGTCGGCAAATCGTCGGCAAAGACCTGTCGATGGTGTTCCAGGACCCGATGACCGCGCTCAACCCGAGCTACACCGTCGGTTTCCAGATCGAAGAAGTGCTGCGCCTGCACCTGAAAATGTCCGGCAAGCAGGCGCGCAAACGCGCCATCGAACTGCTGGAAAAAGTGGAGATCCCGGGCGCCGCCAGCCGTATGGACGCCTACCCGCACCAACTGTCTGGCGGTATGAGTCAGCGTGTCGCGATTGCCATGGCGATTGCCGGCGAGCCGAAACTGCTGATCGCCGACGAACCGACCACGGCACTCGACGTAACCATTCAGGCACAGATCATGGATCTGCTGCTGGCGTTGCAGAAAGAACAGAACATGGGCCTGGTGCTGATCACTCACGACCTCGCGGTTGTGGCCGAAACCGCCCAGCGCGTGTGCGTGATGTACGCCGGCCAGGCTGTTGAAGTCGGTCAGGTGCCGCAACTGTTCGACATCCCGGCGCACCCGTACAGCGAAGCGCTGCTCAAGGCGATTCCGGAACACAGCCAGGGCGCCGAGCGTCTGGCGACACTGCCGGGCATCGTCCCGGGCCGTTATGACCGCCCGCAGGGTTGCCTGCTGTCGCCGCGCTGCCCGTACGTGCAGGACACCTGCCGCGCGCAGCGTCCGGCCCTTGATCCGAAAAGCAACAGCCTCGCGCGCTGCTTCTTCCCGCTGAACCAGGAGGTGGCGTAATGGCCGTCGTACTTACCGCCCGCGACCTGACCCGTCACTACGAAGTATCCCGTGGCCTGTTCAAGGGGCACGCCACCGTACGCGCGCTCAACGGCGTGTCGTTCGAACTGGAAGCCGGCAAGACCCTCGCCGTAGTCGGCGAATCGGGCTGCGGCAAATCCACCCTCGCCCGCGCCCTGACCCTGATTGAAGAGCCGTCGTCCGGTTCGTTGAAAATCGCCGGCCAGGAAGTGGCTGGCGCCGACAAGGCCCAGCGCAAACAACTGCGCAAAGACGTGCAGATGGTATTCCAGAGCCCGTACGCGTCGTTGAACCCACGGCAGAAAGTCGGTGACCAACTCGGCGAGCCGCTGCTGATCAACACCAACCTGTCCGCCGCTGAACGCCGCGAAAAAGTCCAGGCGATGATGAAGCAGGTCGGCTTGCGTCCCGAGCACTACCAGCGCTATCCGCACATGTTCTCCGGCGGTCAGCGCCAGCGGATCGCTCTCGCCCGGGCGATGATGCTGCAACCGAAAGTGCTGGTGGCGGATGAGCCTACCTCGGCACTGGACGTGTCGATTCAGGCCCAGGTGCTGAACCTGTTCATGGATCTGCAGCAAGAGTTCAACACGGCGTACGTGTTCATCTCGCACAACCTGGCGGTGGTGCAACATGTGGCCGATGACGTGATGGTGATGTACCTCGGTCGCCCGGTGGAAATGGGCCCGAAAGACGCTATCTACGAACGTCCGCTGCACCCGTACACCCAGGCGTTGCTGTCGGCGACCCCGACCATTCACCCGGACCCGAACAAGCCGAAAATCAAGATCGTCGGCGAATTGCCCAACCCGCTGAACCCGCCACCGGGTTGCGCGTTCCACAAGCGCTGCCCGTACGCGACCGAGCGTTGCAGCACTGAAGAGCCGTTGTTGCGTGAATTGGATAATCGCCAGGTGGCCTGCCACTACGCCGAGCAATTTCTCGACGGCGCCGCCTGATTAACGGCGGACGAAATTGTGGGAGCGGGCTTGCTCGCGAATGCGGTGTGACAGTCACTGATAATGGTGACTGACTCACCGCTTTCGAGAGCAAGCCTCCTCCCACAGGGAACTTGAGTTGTCGCTAAAGCGTTAACCAAACCCCTTCTCCCCCGATTGCGCATCAGTCGGGGAAGAAGGGGTTTTCTTTTGCCGGCGATTTACGACTGGCTGTCGCCTTCGTCATCGTCGGTGTCCGGCTCATCAGTGGTCGAGTCGTCATCATCCTTGCTGCCGCCCTGATCCTGATCGCCCGGTTCGGATTCAGACTTGGCCAGCATGACCACACCGGCTTGTCCGTGGGCTGCGTTAAACCCCTGTGATGGTGTGGCAGAACTTGCCCACGCCGCCGTAGTGCCAAGCGTCAACATCACCAAAACCTTAAGCAACAGCACAATGCGTTGAAAAATGCTCATAGCCATTTCCATCCTTTCGTGGTTGAAGCCTGGGGTGCCGATCCGGCGCTGAATGAAATCTAGTTCCGATCAGTCCCGTTCACCAGATAGGACGCTGACCAACCCCGGGAAATGCCCCGGTACGGCAGATCACTTGTGAATAACCGCTATAACCGAATCAGCTAAGCGAGGCCGTGCGTTTGCTGGTGGCCAGCGCCTTGTCTTGGGTCGATGAGCGCGTCGCCAGGCAGATCAGCGGCAAGGTCAACAACGCCAGTGTCGCGCTTGCAAGCCATACACTGTGGCCGCCGAAGCGACCATACAACTGACCACTCAACACCGGCGACAGCAATGCACTGGCGCTCCAGCTCATGAAAAACAGGCCGAAATACTGGCCGCTTTTGCCGCCCTGCGCATGCCGCATGACCAGCACATTCATCGGCGGCATGAAAAAAGCTTCACCCAACGTCCAGATCACCGTCGACAAACACACGTAAAACAGCCCCGAACCAAACGGCAACATTCCCAACCCGACCGCCAGCAACACACAACCCGCCAGCAATTGCCGACGCAAGCCCCAGCGCTCGCCCCAATGCGTCAGTGGTATCTGCAGCGCCACCACCAGCATCGCGTTAAGCCCGAACTGCCAGCCGATGGCCTCGGTGCTCAAGTGGTAGTAGTCGCGCAGATAGTTGCCCAGCGTGCTGTAGACCGTATCGAACGCCATCCCCAGCAACACCGCCGCACCGAGCAGCCAGAGGAACGCCGCGTCGCGCAACGGTGTGCCAGTGCCAGCCTCGGTCACCTCATCGGGCTCGAGCACCTCACGGTGCCAGGTAGTGCGCACAAACCACAGCAACGCCAGCAACGTCATCGCCGCACTGACAAAAAACACCCAACGGAAATCCGTCTGCGCCAACACCCCGCCCGCCACACCCGCGGCGGCCATGCCAAGGTTACGCGCCACCCGGCTCAAGGCCTGCGCGCGCGAGCGTTGAGAGACTTCGCAGTACTCCATGATCAGGCGTTGGTGCAGGGTGCGAATGGCCCCATCGATCGTCCCGCTGAGCAACAGCAATGCCGCAAGCAACGGCACTTGCGAGACCAGCCCCAGCAGGATCAACACCCACACCGAAACAAAGAACAACCCCGCCGTCAGCCGCGCCGTACGCACATGGTCACTGAGCAAACCACCCAGCATCGAACCGACCAACAACCCGGCACCATAGGCCGACAGCAACCAGCCGACGGTTTCAATCGCCAGCCCCAGCTCCTGACGCAGATACAGCGCCATGAACAACTTGACCATGCTGCTCAGACGATTGATGAACAGCAACGCCGCAAGCACCCAGGCCATCAGACTGAAATAGCCATTGGGGCGCAGCAGATGGATGAGGTTGCGCGTCATTCCATTGACCTCTCAAAGCGACTGGCGTGACCTGGAACACTAACGTCCAGCGCGCCGGTTGTCGCGTTCAAGAACCTTGAGATCTCAAAATACGGATTCGTCCTACAGTCCCTGCAAGGAGCTTCCTTCAGTCGCTCAATTGGATAGAGAAACTGGTCGGCTGTCAGGCCGCCATCGCCAGCAGGCTGGCTCCTACAGTGGGAATGGGTGCGGTCAGCTGGAGACTGGTCGGCTGTCAGGCAGCCTTCGCGAGCAAGCCCGCTCCCACAGGTTGAAACCGGTGTATTCAGGTAGAGATTGGTCGGCTGTCAGGCAGCCTTCGCGAGCAAGCCCGCTCCCACAGGTTGAACCCGGTGTATTCAGGTAGAAATTGGTCGGCTATCAGGCCGCCATCGCTGGCAAGCCAGCTCCCACAGAAAAAGCTAAAGCCAGGCGCATGCTTTTCACCACTCAAATGGCCGAGTGTCAGCTCGCCGAAAGCTTTTGATCTTGATCCACGGGCGACGTCGGAAGGCTGAGTGGAGGGATTGATCCGGGGGTGGGAGCGCAGCGACCGTTTGGCGAAGCCAAACACAGCGAGAGGAGGTGCAGCGAAGCAAACCGTAGGCGCTGCGCCCGGATCAGTCCCGCAACGAAGGGACCCCGAGCCCCAGCGAGCGGGCCGAACGCAGGAGCAAGCGTTTTTGGTTACTTTTGAGGCGTTTGTCAAAAGTGACCCGCCGTAAGGGCGGAACCCTAATCCGCCATCACCTAAAAAACGGATATGTACACAAAAAAACCAAGAACCTGGTCGGCCCAAAGGCCGCCAAGACCAAAGCCCCAAAAAAAGCCCCCAAGGCCTACACCTCAGGGGCTCCAGACAACCCAGCTCAGCGCTTAGTGATGCTCACGCGTCGCACGGAATTTCACATCCGGCCACCGCTCTTCCATCAACGCCAGGTTAACCCGCGTCGGCGCCAGGTAGGTCAGGTGCCCACCGCCATCCAGTGCGAGGTTCTCCACCGCCTTGTTGGAAAACTCCTCAAGCTTCTTCTTGTCGCTGCATTCGATCCAGCGCGCGGAGTAAACAGTGATCGGCTCATACGAGCACTCAACCTTGTATTCCTCCTTCAAACGACTGGCGACCACATCAAACTGCAGCACACCCACGGCGCCAAGAATGATGTCGTTGCTGCGCTCCGGGAAGAACACCTGGGTCGCGCCTTCTTCGGCCAACTGCTGCAGACCCTGACGCAACTGCTTGGACTTCAGCGGATCACGCAGACGCACACGACGGAACAGCTCCGGGGCGAAGTGCGGGATACCGGTGAAACCGAGGACTTCACCTTCGCTGAAGGTGTCGCCGATCTGGATCGTGCCGTGGTTATGCAGACCGATGATGTCGCCGGCGTACGCCTCTTCCAGCTGTTCACGCTCGGAGGAGAAGAACGTCAGGGCGTCGCCGATGCGCACGTCCTTGCCGGTACGCACGTGGCGCATCTTCATGCCTTTCTCGTACTTGCCGGAGCAGATACGCATGAAGGCGATGCGGTCGCGGTGCTTCGGGTCCATGTTCGCCTGGATCTTGAAGATGAAGCCCGAGAACTTCTCTTCCACCGGCTCCACGGTACGTTCGTTGGCGACACGGGCCAGCGGACGCGGGGCCCAGTCAACTACAGCGTCGAGCACGTGATCAACACCGAAGTTGCCCAATGCCGTACCGAAGAACACCGGAGTCAGTTGACCGTCGAGGAACTCCTGCTGGTTGAACTCATGGCAGGCGCCCTGCACCAGTTCCAGCTGTTCGAGGAAGCGATCGTACTCGTCGCCCAAGTGCGCGCGCGCCTCGTCGGAGTCGAGCTTCTCGATGATCTTGGTTTCGGTGCGTTCGTGACCGTGACCGGCGGTGTAGACAATGATGTAGTCGTCGGCTAGGTGGTACACGCCCTTGAAGTCGCGGTAGCAACCGATCGGCCAGGTGATCGGCGCTGCCTTGATCTTCAGAACGGCTTCGATTTCGTCGAGCAGTTCGATCGGGTCGCGGATGTCACGGTCGAGTTTGTTGATGAAGCTGACGATCGGCGTGTCACGCAGACGGCAGACGTCCATCAGGGCGATGGTCCGTGGCTCAACACCTTTACCGCCGTCGAGGACCATCAATGCCGAGTCGACCGCCGTCAGGGTGCGGTAGGTGTCTTCGGAGAAGTCTTCGTGGCCCGGGGTGTCGAGCAGGTTGATCATGTGTTCGCGATACGGGAACTGCATGACCGACGTGGTAATGGAAATACCCCGCTGCTTCTCCATCTCCATCCAGTCGGATGTCGCATGGCGGTCGGATTTACGGGATTTCACCGTACCGGCCACTGCAATCGCCTTGCCCATCAACAGGAGCTTTTCGGTGATCGTGGTTTTACCGGCATCGGGGTGGGAAATAATGGCGAAAGTGCGGCGTTTCGCGACTTCGGCGGCCTGGTTGGTCATGGGAAATCGCCTGGCGGTGATTCAAAAAAGGGCCGCGATTATAGCCCAACTCGATGCAATAACCGAACCGTTGAGCACATTAAGGGTGGCCAAATGCTGCCCCAGATGGGAACCTTTTAAAGCACGGAGACGTCCATCCCCTGTTACGACATTTCGTCAGGGGCTGAAAAATCAGCAAGTTAGCCTGACGAGGCTGCGCTCATGGCTCGCTTTCAGACCGCTTGTTGCCGGTGCTGAAGGAGCTGCTTCTCGCGAACGTTTATTCCCGGCAGCCAAGGCTTGGCATGCCACACGGGAGAGCGTTCGCCGACTATAAAAAAGGAGTCCGCCTGTGGCTATCCGCTATGGCAAAGGGCTGATGGGAGGTGCGGTGGTTATCGCGCTCCTGGCCCTGCTGATCCACTGGATCGGCATCAACACGATCGAACACTACCGCGACGATTTGTTGTTTTACCTGCAAGCTCATCTGATTCTCGTCCTCGCTTCAATGCTGGCCGCCCTGGTCGTGGGCATCCCCGCCGGTATCTTCCTCAGTCGCCCGACCATGGTCGGCCGCGCTGAACGCTTCATGCAGATCTTCAATATCGGCAACACCGTACCACCGCTGGCCGTACTGGCGATTGCCCTGGGGGTTCTCGGCATCGGCAGTGGTCCGGCGATCTTCGCTCTGTTCCTCGCATCCCTGTTGCCGATTGTGCGCAACACCTACGAAGGCCTGAAAAACGTCCAGGGTTCGCTGAAAGAAGCCGCCGTCGGCATCGGCATGACTCCGCGCCAGGTGTTGTGGAAAGTCGAATTGCCCAACGCCGTGCCGATCATCATCGGTGGCGTGCGCGTGGCACTGGCGATCAACGTCGGCACCGCGCCGCTGGCCTTCCTGATCGGCGCCAACAGCCTCGGCAGCCTGATCTTCCCTGGCATCGCCCTGAACAATCAGCCGCAACTGCTGCTCGGCGCCGCGTGCACCGCGCTGCTGGCCCTGCTGCTCGATGGCGTGGTCACCCTCGCCAGCCGTCTCTGGCTGGAACGCGGTTTGCGCCCGTCTTAAGGCTCTTGCGAAGGAATATTTATGAAACGATTTAGCTTGATCTTGAGCTGCCTCCTGCTGTTTGCAGGATTGGCCCAAGCCGCCGAAAAACCAGTGATTCGCCTCGGCGCCCGGGTGTTCACCGAGCAGACCCTGCTCGCGGAAATCACCGCGCAATACCTGCGCAGCAAAGGCTACGACGCGCAGATCACCGGCGGTCTGGGCAGCAATCTCGCCCGCAGCGCCCACGAAAGCGGACAGCTGGACATGCTCTGGGAATACACCGGCGTGTCGCTGGTGGCCTACAACCATGTCACCGAGAAACTCGACAGCGAACAGTCCTACGCCCGGGTCAAAGAACTCGACGCGAAAAAAGGCCTGGTCTGGCTGACCCCGTCGAAATTCAGCAACACCTACGCCCTCGCCCTGCCGAAAAAAGTCGCCGAGGAGTACCCGCAGATCAACACCATCAGCGACCTGAACAAGGTTCTGCGTGATGAAGCCAAGACCAATCACCTGGTGGCGCTGGACACCGAGTTCGCCAACCGCTCCGACGGTCTGGACGGCATGGTCAAGCTCTACGACATGAACCTGACCCGCAAGAACATCCGCCAGATGGACGCCGGGCTGGTCTACACCGCGCTGCGCAATGGCCAGGTGTTTGCCGGTCTGGTCTACACCACCGACGGCCGCCTCAACGCCTTCGGCTTGAAGCTGCTGGAAGACGACAAGCATTACTTCCCCGACTACACCGCCGCGCCGGTGGTGCGTCAGGCCTACCTCGATGCACACCCGCAACTGGCCGAGCAACTCAAGCCGCTGGCGCAACTGTTCGACGACGAAACCATGCGCCAACTCAACGCGCGGGTCGATGTCGATCACGAAAGCCCATCGAAAGTGGCCGCGGATTTCCTGCGCCAGCACCCACTCAACTAAGGAGGAAAAGTCATGGAATTTCTCAACGCCTTTTCCCACCTCGACTGGCAGCAGGTGATGCACCTGACCTGGCAGCACATCACCCTGGTCGGCATCGCGGTAACGCTGGCGATTCTCATCGGTGTGCCGCTGGGCATTCTGATGACGCGCTTCCCGAGCCTCGCCGGTCCCTTGCAGGCCAGCGCCACGGTGCTGCTGACCGTGCCGTCGATTGCCCTGTTCGGCCTGCTGCTGCCGTTCTACTCCAAATTCGGCCAGGGCCTGGGGCCGATGCCGGCGATCACCGCAGTGTTCCTCTATTCGCTGCTACCGATCATGCGCAACACCTATCTCGCCCTGACCGGCGTCGAGCCGGGCATTCGTGAAGCTGCACGCGGCATCGGCATGACCTTCGGCCAGCGCCTGCGCATGGTCGAATTGCCGATTGCGGTGCCGGTGATCCTCGCCGGGGTGCGCACCGCGGTGGTGATGAACATCGGCGTGATGACCATCGCCGCGACCATCGGCGCCGGTGGCCTTGGCGTGCTGATCCTCGCCTCCATCAGCCGCAGCGACATGTCGATGCTGATCGTCGGCGCGCTGCTGGTCAGTCTTCTGGCGATCTTCGCCGACCTTCTCCTGCAGTGGCTGCAACGTACGCTGACTCCAAAAGGACTCCTCAAATGATCGAACTTCAAAACCTCAGCAAGACCTTCCAGAGCAACGGCAAAGATGTCAAAGCCGTGGACTCGGTGAGCCTGACCGTCAATGAAGGCGAAATCTGTGTGTTCCTCGGGCCATCGGGTTGCGGCAAAAGCACCACGCTGAAAATGATCAACCGCCTGATCAAGCCGACCTCGGGCAAGATCCTGATCAACGGCGAAGACACCACCGACCTCGACGAAGTGACCCTGCGCCGCAACATCGGCTACGTGATCCAGCAGATCGGCCTGTTCCCGAACATGACCATCGAAGAGAACATCGTCGTGGTGCCGAAACTGCTCGGCTGGGACAAACAGAAATGCCACGACCGCGCTCGCGAACTGATGAGCATGATCAAACTGGAACCCAAGCAGTATCTGCATCGCTATCCGCGTGAACTGTCCGGCGGCCAGCAACAGCGCATCGGCGTGATCCGCGCACTGGCGGCGGATGCGCCGCTGTTGCTGATGGACGAGCCGTTTGGTGCGGTCGACCCGATCAACCGCGAGATGATCCAGAACGAGTTCTTCGAGATGCAGCGGGCGCTGAACAAGACCGTGATCATGGTCAGCCACGACATCGACGAAGCGATCAAACTCGGCGACAAGATCGCGATTTTCCGCGCCGGCAAACTGCTGCAGATCGACCATCCGGACACGCTGCTCGCGCACCCGGCGGACGACTTTGTCAGCAATTTCGTCGGCCAGGACAGCACCCTCAAACGCCTGCTGCTGGTGAAGGCCGAAGACGCCGCCGACAATGCGCCTTCGGTCAGCCCGGAAACCCCGGTGGCCGATGCGCTGGAGTTGATGGACGAGCATGACCGCCGCTACGTGGTGGTCACCTGTGCCGAGAACAAGGCGCTGGGCTATGTGCGTCGTCGCGACCTGCACCGCCAGACCGGCACCTGCGCGCAGTATCTGCGTGAGTTCAACGCCACCGCGGCGTACGACGAACATCTGCGCATCCTGTTGTCGCGCATGTACGAATTCAACCGTTCGTGGCTGCCGGTGATGGATGCCGAGCGGGTGTTCCTCGGTGAGGTGACGCAGGAGTCGATCGCAGCCTATCTGAGCTCGGGGCGTTCGCGCGGGATGAAGACCAATATCGTCTCGCCGGCTGAGGCTGTGGTCGCGTAAAAACACCTGACCTGTGGGAGCGAGCCTGCTCGCGAATGCGCAATAACAGGCAACAATGATGTTGGCTGTGAAAATGTCTTCGCGAGCAGGCTCGCTCCCACAGGATTCGCGCAATCTTTGGGCGCATTCACAGGGCGGAAAAGAATCTCAACAGCAATGTCCGCAGCACCTCTGCAAACACCCGCTCCCAAACGGCCAAAATCCCCCTCACATCCACCTCTCGCCGCCAACGTCGCCGATGTTGCGCCGATCACACTTCCCGGCTAATTAGCCGACAAAAGCCGCGAACGTGCAGGTATTTTTAACACATGAAAATTCCCCGGGAACATCTGTCCGTCATCTGGGTCGGCTACAAAGAGTGATATCCGCGACGTACGTCAGAAGCGTGCAAAAACGCGACATTTTTAGTTGATCTCACGCCCCTCACGCCCTAAAGTTCGCGCCGAACGTCCATGCTGGAAACGATCCATCCGGCTCAAGTACTGACGACGAGACAGCAAGGCCAAGGGCAGATACGCCCGTGGCCTTTTTGCTTTCGGCGACATGCCTTGGGAAGTAGGCGAACCAAAGTGGGGATACGGAGGACGTTCATTTACACCCATGTTTTTACCCGTTTGCCCATAGGAGCACTCCAGCATGTCGATCCAGGTCGAAGACTATTTCGCGCGCGAAACCTTTCAGAAAATGAAGGCGTTCGCCGACAAACAGGAAACCCCGTTCGTGGTGATCGACACCGCGATGATCGCCCAGGCCTACGATGACCTGCGCGCCGGTTTCGAATTCGCCAAGGTCTACTACGCGGTCAAGGCCAACCCGGCTGTCGAGATCATCGACCTGCTCAAAGAGAAAGGCTCGAGCTTCGACATCGCCTCCATCTATGAGCTGGACAAAGTGCTGAGCCGTGGCGTCAGCCCGGACCAGATCAGCTACGGCAACACCATCAAAAAGTCCAAGGACATCCGCTACTTCTACGAGAAGGGTGTGCGCCTGTTCGCCACCGACTCCGAAGCCGACCTGCGCAACATTGCCAAGGCTGCGCCGGGTGCGAAAGTCTATGTGCGCATCCTCACCGAAGGCTCGACCACCGCTGACTGGCCACTGTCGCGCAAGTTCGGCTGCCAGACCGACATGGCCATGGACCTGCTGATCCTCGCCCGCGACCTGGGCCTGGTGCCGTACGGCATCTCGTTCCACGTCGGTTCGCAACAGCGCGACATCAGTGTCTGGGACGCGGCGATCGCCAAGGTCAAAGTGATCTTCGAGCGCCTGAAAGAAGAAGACGGCATTCATCTGAAGCTGATCAACATGGGCGGTGGCTTCCCGGCCAACTACATCACCCGCACCAATAGCCTGGAAACCTACGCCGAAGAAATCATCCGCTTCCTGAAGGAAGACTTCGGCGATGACCTGCCGGAAATCATTCTGGAGCCGGGCCGTTCGTTGATTGCCAACGCCGGCATTCTCGTCAGCGAAGTCGTGCTGGTTGCACGTAAATCCCGCACCGCCGTTGAGCGTTGGGTGTATACCGATGTGGGTAAATTCTCCGGCCTGATCGAAACCATGGACGAGGCGATCAAGTTCCCGATCTGGACCGAGAAGAAAGGCGAGATGGAAGAAGTGGTCATCGCCGGCCCAACCTGCGACAGCGCCGACATCATGTACGAAAACTACAAGTACGGTCTGCCGCTGAACCTGGCCATCGGTGATCGTCTGTACTGGCTGTCGACCGGTGCCTACACCACCAGCTACAGCGCCGTCGAATTCAATGGCTTCCCGCCGCTGAAATCGTTCTACGTGTAATACGTAGCGATTGAGAAAAAGGCCCATGAGCAATCATGGGCCTTTTTTTATGGGCGCAGCCACGCCTCAAGATGATCGAGCATTGCCATGCACTCATTGGCGCTCTCGGTCATCGCGGCGAGTTTGAAATTCAGCTCACTCAGTTTCACCGCAGACTTCGCCTGCAAGAGTTGATTGCACACGTTGTCGAGGCGCTGATAAAGCGCTTCGATGAATAGCCCCACCTGCGTATTCAGCGACACGACTCCATTGAATAACGCCGCGATATCAGCCTGGTATTCAGCCGCCCTGATGGCCGGATCAGTCGATGCATAAGCCAGATCCCAGACAGGCGTCGTCAATGAATCGCCAAACAACCCTTCGGCAACGGTTGGCGTCGCATGACACAGACAGGAGCGGTGATCCATAGCGCTGAGAAACACTGACTTCAAGCCAAATGACTCGTCGTACACTTCCACGACCGTGTATTTCAGCTGCCGTATCTCGGCCTGCAGCGCATAGAAACGCAGTGCCAGTTCGTGGATCAGGTCAGGCACATCCTCTGCTGGGAACAACTGCCAGCTGGTCGACCGCGAAAGGCTGAACAGCCGAAAGTCCACCTGGCTGACAGGCTCGTGTCTGGAGGTGTTGCCTGTGATATCCAGGGCTTCGCGGGTAAACACTTGCAGATCCCCTAGATACCCTGCGCCAAGACGCCTCGACGCTTCGGTACGCGCCCAGAAATCCTGCAGATAGCGCTGATTGAACCGGGCGTTCTCCAGACGCGAGTCTTTGGCCAGGACGGCCAATTGATGCCCTGCCTTTCTCCGGCGCTCGAAGACCAGCGGTATCGCATTGAATGTCGTCGGCAAGGTGCCGAGAAATCGCCCGTAACGGTCCAGTACACGCCGTTGCATCGCTGAAAATTCATAAGCCAAAGCATTCATGCCGTTTCAGGAAAGGCAGGCTAGTCGCCCACCTTTCCAGCTCCTTGTTATTGATGAATGCTCTGTAGATGCCGGACGACTTCGGCGACTCGATCAATCGCTGCTTGCGCCCGGGTTTCAACGGGAAGCGCAGTGTTCTGTCTGAAATCATTGGCGAAGCGGGTAAAGTCATCGATCAGAACGCTGAACTCTCCAGCGTAAGCCGCACGGCCGTCGTCCAGTTGATCCAGGGTTTCGACCAGCTCAATCCGGCCTTCAATGCGCGCGAGGTCTTTGCTGTATTTGTTGATCTGTGTGCGCAGATCACCTGCCTGTTCATTCAGCCGGTTGTACGCTGCCAGCATATTGAGAAAGGAAACGGCCTCGCCAATGCCGGAAATCAGTTTCTTCAGCGTCTCGATAGCCAGCAGGGCAACCTGCACCTGAGGTGGCGCCAGTCCCAATGCCTTGAGGCTTTCCAGAGACAACTGCGCTTGTTCGCCAATTTTCTCGATGCCAGCCTTGGCGATCAGATCAATACCCTCGGAAACAGACTTCATTTCGGTCGTCAGGTCTGCGAGTTTTTTGTCGGATCTGGCCTTGAGCTCGATCGTGGTGACACGCTCGGCCTTGAGCGTCACGATCCACTCGGCCGAGGCGCTGCGATCGTAATAAGCGCTGATGCTCTTGTGCACAGCTTTCAGATCTTCGTTCTGCACCGCCACCTTGTTGAAGATATTCTTCAGCTCGACCTCCATATCCTCGCGAACTTCGTCCGCGTCGTCCGGATACTCCAGCTCAGCTTGATAGCTGCGCAGTTTTTTATCGGCGCGTTCCAGGTAAATGCTGGTGGCCTGTGCCTGACTCCGCAGATCGTAGGTGGCCTTGTTGATGGCGAGCGCCAGATTGTTCATGGCCCCGACAGTTCCAGGCATGTAATCGAATTGCTCGAAGAGCATCTGAGCCGTGGTATTAAGACCCTGCACACCCGCATTATGCTCACGCAGGCGGGGCATGTTGAATGCGGGTACAGCCGAACTAACCGATAGCAAAGACATCATTGACCCACTCCGAACAACCAGCCCACTTCTTTCATATTCCCTGTCAGCCTCTTCAAACACTTTCAGCAACTGATCAGAGCTGACTTTTATCTGCTCCCAGGGATCGATGATACTCAGTAATTGAATCTTGAAACGGCGTAGCGAAGTCGCTTCGAAAATACCGTCAACTTCCTTGAACGACGCCTCGACGTAATCACTGAGGGCATTCCATACCAGCATCAGGTTCTGAGTCGCGACCTCGGCTTCAATCGCCACGTAACTCAAATTCTGCAAATCATCTCGAACCTTGTTCAACGAACTCAGCGTCTGGTTCTTGCTTGCCATACTCTGGTTATCGACCTGCTGCAGTTGCTTCAGGCGATTACGTTCAGAGCGGATTTTCTCGGCCTTGACGCCTTGGTAAATGCCAAGAATCAATCCGCCAATATTCAGGGTGGCCGCCGACTTGATCGCTTCCTGCACCAGTTGATCGTACTGTTTGTTCAGTTCATCAATTTCTTTTGCGCGCTGATCAATGACTTCCTGCAGCGCCTTGGTATCGTTCTGATAAGTGTTCCTGGAGACGAACTGCAGTCGCAAGGCAATTTCCGGCAGCACCTTTTCACGCATATCGGCGCCAAAACTGTCCAGCAGGGCCCGAACGCGCTCGGCTTCCTGATGACAATGCGCAACTTTAGCCAACAGGTCATTGAGATACGCCTTGATATCCAGGATATCTTCCGAAGACAGGTCAAGATCAGGCAGACCCGGAATCTGCCGTTGCAGATTCAGGTATTCCTCAGGCGTATTGATGTTGTGCTCTTCGAGATACCTCGAGGCCTTGAGATCCTCATACACTTCAACAATGGCGTTACCCGTGCGGATAATACTGCCAGCAAAGATTCTCAGATCGTTACCGGTCAACATGATCTTTTCGCGCAATGGCGACCAGCGTTTGGCGTGATCATAGGTCATGCTGAAGGTGCGCAGGAAATCTCCCGCTTTCAGGCCCACGCCGCCTTCATCACCCGCACCATAGTTCAGATAGGCAATAACATCTTGCAACCGGACGGGCAGCGAGAGGCCGAGAACTTCATACTTCCTTAGACTGATAATTTGCTCTTTGGTCATTTGCAAACCGGTACCGCGGTTATACCCCTCACCCACACCCAGCGAAGCATTTACAAATGCCAGAGGCGCTTTCGCGGCGGCCTCGACCACCTTGTCATTTAACTTGAGTTCCATCAAAGACTCCTTGTCTTCCGTGGATATTAATAACGGCTAATTTATTTTCGATGCCGACAAGAAACTTCCAATCACTTGAAAAACATCGAGCCCGACAGTAGGCAGATACAACTAATTCGCCAAGTTATTAACTATTAAAATTAAATACAAGAAGCAGAAAAGCCAACTAACCAGTGGCAAACCGAAAGACTTTTTAATGACTCAAGCGACGAGCAATTCCCCAAGCCGCTGCCGATAAGCATCGGCCATCTGGCGAATCGACGGATGACGGGCGCTCGATAATGAACCCATGCTCACCCGCAGAAAATTCACGTTCCCTGTAGCCAGTGCCTTGCGCAACCAGCCCAGTGCGTCCTCGATCAATCCAGCATCAGCCAGCACTGCGGCATAACTGAACTGCCCACGAAAATCTCCGCCCTCGGCCGAGCGTCGGTACCAGTCGCGCGCGGCGACCGGGTCGGCCCGACAGACCAGCCCTTCTTCCAGATAACGCCCCAGCAGGTTCATCGATTTGGCGTGGCCGGCTTCTGCGGCGCTTCGATACAGGGCCAGTGCCTGAAATTGATCCTCAGCCAATCCACGCCCGGTGGCGAGCAGATTGGCCAGGTTGTACATCGCCCAGTCCAGCCCATTATCTGCGGCGACCCGGTAATGCTGCGCGGCAACCGCAGCATTGGCGACACAGCCCCAACCATGCTCATGACAACGACCCAGCATGTTGCGCGCCATCAGATGCCCTTGCCCGGCGGCAATGCCAAACCAGCGTAGCGCCAGCGGCAGATCCTGAGCGATGCCACGGCCATCGAGCAGGATCTGCCCGAGCAGCGCCTGCGCTTCAACAATGCCCTGGCCGGCCGCGAGCAGAATCGCCTGCGCCGCACGCGCCGGGCTTTGTTCAAGCATGGCGTTGAGCTGGGCGCCGTCGAGTACTTCTTCGCGTCGCAGTTGAAAACTCATACCTCGACCCAGCGCCGCAACAGATTGTGATAGGTGCCGGTGAGGCGGATCAGCGACGGGTGATCGGGCATGTCTTGAGTGAGCTGCTGGATCGCCCCGTCCATCTCGAACAGCAGAGCGCGCTGGCTGTCTTCACGCACCAGACTTTGCGTCCAGAAGAACGACGCATAACGCGCGCCGCGGGTGACGGCATTGACCTTGTGCAGGCTGGTGCCGGGGTACAGCACCATATCGCCGGCGGGCAGTTTCACCCGTTGCGTGCCGAAAGTGTCCTGGATCTCCAGCTCGCCGCCGTCGTAATCCTCGGGTTCGCTGAAAAACAGTGTGGCCGACAGATCGGTGCGCACCCGCTCGATGCTGCCTTTGGGCTGACGCACGGCGTTGTCGATGTGAAAGTCGAAACTACCGCCCGCCGTGTAGCAGTTGAGTAACGGCGGGAATACTTTGTGCGGCAGCGCGGCCGACATGAACAGCGGATTTTTCCACAACCGTTCGAGCATCGCTGCGCCGATTTCTTTGGCCAGTGGATGGCCTTCCGGCAGTTGCAGATTGTGCTTGGCCTTGGCCGACTGATAGCCGGCGGTGATCTTGCCATCGGCCCAATCCGCCTGCTCCAGCGCCTCGCGGATGCGCTGCACTTCTGCTTTGGCGAACAGGCCGGGGATGTGCAGCAGCATGGCGATCGTACCTGATGGTAAAGGGGTGCCAATGGTATTGATTCTTATTGGCCGTGTAAAACCCGCACGACGGATGAATCGGCAAAAACCGTAAGGTTAAATTGTAAAGAATGTAAATTCGTCGCGAATAACAATGTTTCGCAATTGATACGAATACCTGTTTACCCTATATTCCGCGACCTCAAATCCTTGGGGAGGGGAATAAAAATGTCACGTCAACAGGTTCAATTGCCGGTCAGTTCACCACGTTTGCTTGCTTCGGCCATTGGTGTCGCCATCACCGCCGGCTCTGCTGGGCACATGGTCTTCGCCGCGGAAAAGACCGACAGCAAAGCTTCCGGCAATGCCATCGCTCTGGACGCTACCGCCATCACCGGCGAAGCGCAGGACTCGACGTCCTACCAGGTCGAAAAAGCCTCCTCGCCCAAGTACACCGCGCCGCTGGTCGACACGCCGCGCTCGGTCACCGTCATTCCGCAACAAGTCCTGAAAGACACCGGCGCCCTGAACATGCAGGACGCGCTGCGCACCGTGCCGGGCATCACCTTCGGTGCCGGTGAAGGCGGCAACCCGCAGGGCGATCGTCCGTTCATTCGTGGTTTCGACGCCCAGGGCGACACCTACCTCGACGGCGTGCGCGACACCGGTTCGCAGAGTCGCGAAATCTTCGCCGTAGAAAACATTGAAGTCAGCAAAGGCCCGAACTCCGCCATCGGCGGTCGTGGCGCAGCCGGCGGCAGCATCAATCTGGTGAGCAAGAAAGCGCACCTGGGCAATTCGTTTGATGGTGGTTTCACCTGGGGTTCCGACCAGACCCAGCGTTACACCCTGGACGGCAACTACCAGTTCAGCGACACCGCTGCCGGCCGCCTGAACCTGATGAGCCACGAGAGCAATGTCGCTGGTCGCGACAAGGTCGACTACGATCGCTGGGGTATCGCGCCGTCCCTGGCGTTTGGCCTGGGTACCGACACCCGCGTCAACCTCGACTACTACCATCTGGAAAGCAACGACACCCCGGACTCGGGCATTCCTTACACCATCCCGGCCGGTGGTTCGGCGGCACGCACCAAGTCCAACCCGGACAAGCCGTACGCCGGTGGTGATCACAGCAACTTCTACGGTCTGGATCGCGACTTCCGCAAGGGCCGCACCGACACCGCGACCTTCGCCATCGAGCATGACCTGAGCGACTCGCTGACCATCAAGAACACCCTGCGCCACGGCACCAGCATGCAGGATTACATCCTGACTCAGCCGGACGACAGCAAGGGCAACGTCAACAATGGCAGCGTCTGGCGCCGTGCCAACACGCGGGTCAGCAACACCGAGACCACCACCAACCAGACTGATCTGTTCGGCAATTTCTACGTCGCCGGTTTCAAGAACAGCTTCTCCACCGGTGTCGAATACACCCGCGAGGAAGGCCAGAAGTCCTCGTACAACGTCAACACTGACACCACGCCGCGCACCAGCGCCGCGACCACCAATTGCACCCCGTCGATGATTGGCGCATCGAGCGGCTACAACTGCACCTCGCTGTCGAACCCGAACCCGAACGATCCGTGGAACGGCGCGATCTCGCGCAACTACGCCGGCACCGACACCAAGGCCAACACTTACGCGCTGTATGCGTTCGACACCCTGGAGTTGTCCGAGCAGTGGCTGGTGAACATGGGCCTGCGTTACGACCACTTCGACACCGACTACAAGACCTACAACAACGCCGGCACAACCACCTCCAAGGGTGATGACACCAGCGAATTCGTCACCGGTCAGTTCGGCGTGGTCTACAAACCGGCACCGAACGGCAGCATCTACGCCTCCTACGCGACCTCCGCGACGCCACCGGGCAACACCCTCGGTGAAGGCCAGGAAGGCAACCCGCTGGGCGGCACCCCGGATCGCAACGGCAACCTGCTCAAGAGCGACATGGAGCCGGAAACCACCAAGAACTACGAATTCGGCACCAAGTGGGATCTGTTGAACGATCGCCTGTCGCTGACCGCTGACATCTTCAGCACCGAGAAAGAAAACGCTCGCGTACAAGTCGACACCACCTCCTACGAGAACGCCGGCAAGACCCGCGTGCAAGGTATCGAGCTGTCGGCCAGCGGCAAGATCACTGACAAGTGGCAAGTGTTCGCCGGCTACGCCTACATGGACAGCGAACAGGTGGACGGCGGTGACCTGCCGGCCAACAAAATCAACAACGGTAACGAGTTGCCCAACACGCCGAAAAACAGCGCCAGCCTGTGGACCACTTATCAGGTCACACCGAAGCTGACCCTCGGTGGCGGCGCGTTCTACGTCGACGACGTCTACGGCAGCGTGGCCAACACCACGATGGTCGATTCCTATGTACGTTACGACGCGATGGCCGCCTACAAGCTAAGCAAAAACGTCGACCTGCAACTCAACGTGCAGAACCTGACCAACGAAACCTACTACGACAAAGCCTTCTCGACCCACTTCGCCAACCAGGCGGCGGGCCGTACGGCGCTGTTGAGCACCAACTTCCACTTCTGATGGATGCTTTAAATGTGGGAGCGGGCTTGCTCGCGAAGGCGATGTGTCAGTGAAATAGATATCGACTGACACGACGCATTCGGGAGCAAGCCCCCTCCCACAGTTAATGCAATCAGCAGATCCGGCCCCGTTCATTAGATTGAACGGGGCCTTTGTGCGTAATCAAAGAAGCTCTCGACAACCCACGGCATAATGCGCGCCGTGATGACAATTATCGAACGGACAAGGCGAGCAACGTGTTGAAGAAAACCCTGTTCCAGTTGCACTGGTTTTTCGGCATCACTGCCGGGCTGGTGCTGGCCCTGATGGGCATTACCGGTGCCGCCTATTCGTTCCAGGACGAAATCCTGCGGGCGCTGAACCCGTCGGTGTTGCAGGTGGAAAAACAGGTCGCTGGCGTCCTGCCTCCAGTCGAACTGGTGGAACACATCGAAGCGAACTCCGGCAAGAAAGTCGGGATGCTCTGGGTCGAGACCGACAGCGGCAACGCCGCGCGCGTCTACTTCACCCCGCCCAAAGGCGAACGCCGTGGCGAGATGCGCTACTTCGACCCGTACACCGGCGAGTTCATGGGCGACGCCGTGGGTCAGGACTTCTTCGGCCTGATGCTGCAACTGCACCGCTTTCTCGCCATGGGCGACACCGGGCGCAACATCACCGGCGCCTGCACCCTGATCCTGCTGTTCTTCTGCCTCTCCGGGCTGTACCTGCGCTGGCCACGCCAGTGGAACAGCTGGCGCGTGTGGCTGACCCTCGACTGGAAGAAAAAGGGCCGCAGCTTCAACTGGGATCTGCACTCGGTGGCCGGCACCTGGTGCCTGCTGGTGTATCTGCTGCTGGCGTTGACCGGGTTGTCCTGGTCGTACGAGTGGTACAACAAGGGCCTGACCAGACTGCTTTCCGACGCGCCGCAAAACGAGCGCGTGCGCGGCGGTCGCGGCGCGGCGCCAGAAGGTCCGGCACCGACCGCCGACTATGCGGCGATGTGGAGCAGCATCTACAGCGCTGCCGGCCCGGGCCTGTCGGCCTACAACATCCGCATGCCGCCAGTGGCCGGGCAACCGGCGACCGTGTTCTACCTGCTCGACAGCTCGCCGCATGATCGCGCGCTGAACCAGATCACCCTCGACCCGGCCACCGGCGTGGTCAAACGTGTCGACCGCTACGCTGACAAGAGCTTCAAGGCGCAGCTGTTGACCAGCATTTACGCGCTGCACGTCGGCAGCTATTTCGGTCTGGTCGGGCGAATCATCATCACCCTCGCCGCCGTGTGCATGCCGCTGTTTTTCATCACCGGATGGCTGCTGTATCTGGACCGCCGGCGCAAGAAAAAGCAGATTCAGGACGCGCGCAAAGGTCTCCAGCCATCGAGCGGTGATGCACCGGCATGGCTGGTGGGTTTCGCCAGCCAGAGCGGTTTTGCCGAGCAACTGGCGTGGCAGACCGCCGGGCAATTGCAAGCCGCCGGGTTGCCGGTGAAGGTGCAGCCGCTGGCGAACGTCAGCGCGCAGGATCTGCGTGAATCGAATAACGCTCTGTTCGTGGTCAGCACCTTCGGCGACGGCGAAGCACCGGACAGCGCGCGTGGTTTCGAGCGCAAAGTGCTGAGCAACGCTGCAAGCTTCGACGGCCTGAACTATGCGGTGCTGGGCCTCGGCGACCGCCAGTACCAGAATTTCTGCGGTTTCGCCCGACGCCTGCATCAGTGGCTGGGCGAGCACGGCGGCAAGACCCTGTTCGCCCCGATCGAAGTCGACAGCGGCGACCCCTACGCCCTGCGTCATTGGCAAACCCAGCTCGGACAGCTGACCGGGCAAGCGCCGGTCGACACCTGGCAAGCGCCGAGCTACGACAACTGGACGCTGGTCAGCCGCGAACTGATGAACCCCGACAGCAGCGGCGCGCCGGTGTACCTGCTGGGCCTGAGGGCGCCGAGCACCAGCAGCTGGCTGGCCGGTGATCTGGTGGAAGTGCTGCCGCGCAACTGCCCGTGGGCCATCGAACACTTCCTCGACGGCCTGGGCATTCGTGGCGAAACCACGGTGAAGATCAACGGCCTCGAAGAGCCACTGGAAGTCGCCCTCGCCAGCCGCCAGTTACCCGAGCATCGCGCGCATCTGGTCGGCCTGCATGCACAAGCGCTGGTGGATGCGATGGTGCCGCTGGCCATGCGCGAATACTCGATTGCCTCGATTGCCGCCGACGGCGTGCTGGAACTGATCGTGCGTCAGGAACAACACAGCGACGGCAGCCTCGGCATCGGCTCCGGCTGGCTGACCGAACATGCGCCCGTGGGCGGCAGCATCAGCCTGCGCGTGCGGCGCAACAGTGGCTTCCACTTGCCGAACCAACCGGTGCCGATGATTCTGCTGGGCAACGGCACGGGGCTGGCCGGGCTGCGCAGTCTGCTCAAAGCACGCATCGCCGACGGTCAGCAGCGTCACTGGCTGCTGTTCGGCGAGCGCAATCGTCAGCACGATTTCCTTTGCCGTGCAGAGCTGGAAGAGTGGTTGATCAATGGCGATCTGGCACGGCTGGACCTGGCGTTTTCGCGGGATCAGGCGCAAAAGATTTACGTGCAGGATCGTCTGCGCGAATCCGCTGACGAACTGAAGAAATGGCTGACTGACGGTGCGGTGATCTACATCTGCGGCAGCCTGCAGGGCATGGCCGCCGGCGTCGATCAGGCACTCAACGACATCCTCGGTACCACCGAAGTCGAACGTCTGATCGAACAGGGCCGCTACCGCCGCGACGTGTACTGACTCAGCCAAAGAGCCCCTCACCCTAACCCTCTCCCGGAGGGAGAGGGGACTGATTGGGGGATGCCGGATAAATACGCCGACCTGAAGGTGATGTACCGAATCCATAATCGACTCGGTCTTTCAGGTCGATGTACAACTCGATACAACTCCGTAGGCTCCCTCTCCCCGAAAAAGAGAGGGGCTGATTGGGGATGCCGAATTACGCCGCTATGAAGGTGATTCACCGAATCCATAATCGACTCGGTCTTTCAGGTCGATGTACAACTCGATGCAACTCCGTAGGCTCCCTCTCCCCGAAAAAGAGGGGCGCTGATTGGGGATGCCGAATTACGCCGCTATGAAGGTGATTCACCGAATCCGTAATCGACTCGGTCTTTCAGGTCGATGTACAACTCGATACAACTCCGTAGGCTCCCTCTCCCTCCGGGAGAGGGCTGGGGTGAGGGTCCTCGTCTACAGTGAGATTTCCAGCCACTTCACAAGGATCGTGAAGCATGCAAAATCGCCTCACTCTCGCTCAGTTCGCCCGCCAGTTACGCAGCAGCCAAACCGATTGCGAACAATTACTCTGGCAAAAACTTCGTTCACGCCAAGTCGCCAATCTGAAATTCCGCAGGCAGTTTCCATGTCCGCCCTATGTCCTGGATTTTTACTGCGTAGAGCTGAAACTGGCGATTGAGCTGGATGGGGGTCAACACTATGAAATAGCGGGCTTGATCCACGATCAACGTCGGACGCTTTTCCTGGAACGTCAGGGCATTGAAGTTGTGCGATTCAGTAATCTCGAAGTAATGCAGCAGATGGATGATGTACTGGAGCAAATCACAAGAATTGCCGCGAATCGAAAAACACCCTCACCCTCCAAGCGGTCCGACATTTCGGGAGGGCCGGGGTGAGGGTTGTTTTTGATCTTCAAACTGGCTGCAATTTCTGCTCGAAAACCGCTACCCCATTCAAATCCCGCAACACCACACTCATCTCCCCGCTCTGCCCTTCGATGTTCACCTCGCCAAAGAACTGAAAGCCGGCAAACGGTGAAGCGTTCTGCGTGGGTGGGGCCTTCTGGAACACCACTTCCGGGCCGAAGGTCCTGTCCAGCGGATTAGGACCGAAACTCCCGGCATTCAGCGGCCCGGCGACAAACTCCCAGAACGGTTCGAAATCCTGAAACGCCGCGCGATCCGGGTGGTAGTGATGCGCCGCGCAGTAATGCACGTCCGCGGTCAGAAACACAAAATTGCGTACCTGTTGCGCCCGCAGAAAACCGAGCAACTCGGCGACTTCCAGCTCGCGTCCCTGCGCCGGGCCCGGATCACCGTTGGCCACGGCCTCCCAGCGCGCCACACCCGGGCTGACTTCACCGTCGGGCACGCCGAGGCCGATCGGCATGTCGGCGGCGATCACCTTCCACTGCGCCTTGGAGTGCTTCAAGCCACGCTTGAGCCAGTCCAGTTGCTCGCGCCCCAAAAACGGTTTCGCCGCGCCGAGGTTGTCGTCGTTGGCCCCGCGATAACTGCGCATGTCGAGCACGAACACATCGAGCATCGGCCCGTAGCTGAGCTTGCGATAAATTCGCCCGCCGCCGTCGGCCGCCTGCAAACGCATCGGCGAATATTCCAGCCAGGCCTTGCGCGCGCGGCCGACCAGGGTGTGGATATCTTTTTCCTGATAACGCTCGTCGAGCTGCTTGCCCGGCGACCAGTTGTTGACCACTTCGTGGTCGTCCCACTGCCAGATCTGCGGGACTTCGGCGTTGAAACGGCGGATGTTTTCGTCCATCAGGTTGTAGCGATAATTGCCGCGATAATCGTCAAGGGTCTGCGCGACTTTGCTCTTGGCCTCGGTGGTGAGGTTGCGCCAGATACGTCCACCTTCGGTGGTCAGTTGTGCCGGCACCGGGCCGTCGGCGTAGATGGTGTCGCCGCTGTGGATAAAGAAGTCCGGCAGGCGCAGACGCATGGATTCGTAGATGCGCATGCCGCCGATGTCCGGGTTGATGCCGAAACCCTGGCCGACCGTGTCGCCACTCCAGACGAAACGAATATTGCGCCGCGCCTTCGGAGCGCTGCGCAAATGGCCGAGCCACGGCTCGCTGGCGACGCCGGATTGTGCGTCCTTGAAATACACCCGGTAGAAAATCGCCTGATCAGGGGGCAGCCCGGTGAGTTCGACGCGGGCGGTGAAGTCGGTGCGCGCATCGGCCAGTGGCGAGACTACACGGCGCGGGTGGCGAAACTGGCTACGGGTGTCCCACTCGACCACCATCCGTGCCGGGCGATCGCTGCGGCTCCAGATCATCGCGCGGTCGCCTTGCAAGTCGCCGGACTGCACGCCGTCGGTGAGTTGCGGCCGATCCTTGACCGACGCGATGACCGCCGGCGCCAGCCCCGGCATCAGCAGCCCGGCACCGACCACCTGCATGACCCGCCGACGCCCCGGATTGAAATCGCTCATGCGTGTTCTCCCTGAAAAAAGGAAAACTTAAGCACGCTCACATGACCCGGAAATGACACCAGACACACCACACAACCCATGTGGGAGCGAGCTTGCTCGCGAATGCGTCCTATCAGTCGAAATCTTATTCGCTGACACACCGCTTTCGCGAGCAAGCTCGCTCCCACAGGGTTCTGTGGAGCCAGTTAAGCCTTCGCCGGTTCCAGCGCCAACTCAACGGCTTCCGGACGCTTGACCGTCGCATAGACAACGGCCGTCAACAGACTTCCCGCGACAATCGCCAGCAGATACAGCAACGCATGATTGATCGCATTGGGGATCGCCAGCACAAACAAGCCACCGTGCGGCGCCATCAGTTTGCAGCCGAAGTACATCGACAACGCGCCAGTCAACGCACCACCGGCGATGCTCGCCGGAATCACCCGCAGCGGGTCTTTGGCGGCAAACGGAATCGCCCCTTCGGAGATGAAGCACAGCCCCAGCACCAGCGCCGCTTTACCGGCCTCGCGCTCGGTCTGGGCGAACTTGCGGCGAGCAATGAAAGTGGCAATGCCCAGCCCGATTGGCGGCACCATGCCGGCGGCCATGGTCGCGGCCATCGGTGCATAACTCTGCGAAGCCAGCAGCCCCACCGAGAAGGCATACGCGGCTTTGTTGATCGGCCCGCCGAGGTCGACACACATCATGCCGCCGAGCAACACGCCGAGCAGAATCGCGTTGGTGGTGCCCATGCTGTCGAGAAAATGCGTCAGCGCCGCAAGCATGCCGGCAACCGGTTTACCGACCACGTAGATCATCACCAGCCCGGTGAACAGGCTGGCGAACAACGGGATGATCAGAATCGGTTTCAGCGCTTCGAGGCTCTGCGGCAACGCCACATAACGACTGATCAACTTGGCCGCATAACCGGCGATGAAACCAGCGACGATCCCGCCGATGAACCCGGCGCCCAGCGTACTGGCGAGCAAGCCACCAATCATCCCCGGCGCCAGGCCCGGGCGGTCGGCGATCGAGTAGGCAATGTACCCGGCGAGCAGCGGCACCATCAGCTTGAACGCGGTTTCGCCGCCGATCTGCATCAGCGCTGCCGCCAGCGTGCCTTCTTCCTTGAACGCGGTGATGCCGAAGACGAACGACAAGGCGATCATCAGACCCCCGGCCACCACCATCGGCAGCATGAACGAAACACCGGTCAGCAGGTGTTTGTAAACGCCGGTTTTCTCTTGCTTGGCCGGCGCCTTGCCGTCGCTCGCAGCGCTCTCCACCTGAGCTTCGGCGAGGGCTTTTTTCAGCGTCGCTTCGGATTGCTTGAGGGCAATGCCGGTGCCGCAACGGTAGATTTTCTTGCCGGCGAAACGCTCGGTGGCGACTTCGATGTCGGCCGCCAGCAACACCACGTCAGCCTCGGCAATCGCCGTTGCGCTGAGCGGGGTTTTCGCGCCGACCGAGCCTTGGGTTTCGACGTGCAGTTCATAGCCCAGACGCTTGGCCGTCTGCTGCAACGCCTCGGCCGCCATGAAGGTGTGGGCAACACCCGTCGGGCACGCAGTGATGGCGACGATGCGTGGCGCACGTGGCGCAGCGGCAACCGGGACGGCTTCGCTGGCGAGGTAAACTTCGGCCTCTTGCGCACCACGGCGCAGCACCGCTTCGACATCCTGCAGCGCTTGCGCCGGGGCGATGCGGAACACGCGCTTGCCGACGAAACGGCGCATGTCGACGTCACCGGTGGCAACCAGCAACACCCACTCCGCCGCTTCAATGGTGGCAGCCGACAATTCACGTTCCGGGTGCGCCGCATCGACCACTTCAACGCTGGTGCTCCAGCCCTGACGCTGGGCCGCCGCGTCCAGCAGACGGGCGCACAGCACACTGGTGACCATGCCGTTCGGGCAGGCCGTGACAATGGCTAATTTCATGACAAACCCTCTTATTGTTCTGTCAGGGGACGCACGCGTACGCCCTGTTCGAGCTGCGCCAGTTGCGCCGCATCGTTGATGCCGAAACCGATCTGCGTCACCGCCATCGCGGCAATCGCCGTGGCCGTGCGCAGGGTCTGCTCGGGCGTATCGGCACTGAGCAGACCGTGGAGCATGCCGGCCAGCAACGAGTCACCGGCACCCACTGTGCTGGCGACCGTAACCTTGGGCGGCGTGGCATGCAGCGCCGAGCCGACGCTGAACCAGTTCACACCGTCGGCACCGTGGGAGATCACTACGTGCTCGATACCCTTGGCGTGCAGGCACGCCGCAGCCTGAGCTTCGGCGGCGTGCGAAACCACATCGCAATCGAGCGCATCGGCGAGTTCTTCAGTATTCGGCTTGATCAGCCACGGACGCCCTTCAATGGCCGCGCGCAAAGCTTCGCCACTGCTGTCGAGGGCGACTTTCAGGCCGAGGCCGTTCAGGCGTTCGATCAACTCGCGTAACCACTGCGGGCTGACACCGCGCGGCAGACTGCCGGCGACCACCACCGCGTCATGCCCCGGAGCGATCTGCAGCAGACGCTCAAGCAACGCCTGCTGCGCCGTCGCGTCGACCACCGGCCCCGGGCCGTTGATGTCGGTGATGCGCCCGTCGTGCTCGGCGACCTTGATGTTGCTGCGCGTCTCCCCCGGCACGCGAATGAACGCATCGACAAAGCCGCGCTTGGCGAACAGGGTTTCGAAGGCTTGCAGATTGTCTTCGCCGAGAAAGCCGCTGACCGTCAGTTGATGCCCGAGGTCTGCGAGTACCTGGGCGACGTTCACGCCCTTGCCGGCGGCATGGGTGTGCATCTCGTCGCTGCGGTTGACCTGACCGGCCTCCAGGCGTGGCAGCTCAACCGTGAGGTCCAGCGCCGGGTTGAGGGTCAGGGTGAGAATCTTGGCCATTACAGGGCCTCCACTAATGCACGCACTTCGTTCGCGCTGCCCACGGTGAGGGCTTGTTGAGCAAGGGTTTGCGCCTGGTTCAGGCTGAGTTCGCGGATGCGCGCCTTGACCTCGGCGATGCTGCGACCGGACACGCTCAGCTCATCGACACCGAGGCCGACCAGCACCGGCACCGCCAGCGGATCTGCCGCCAGCTCGCCGCACACGCCGACCCATTTGCCATGGGTATGCGCGGCGCGCACGGTGATGTCGATCAGTTGCAGCACCGCCGGGTGCAGGCCGTCAGCCTGGGCCGAAAGCGTCGGGTGACCACGGTCGATGGCCAGGGTGTATTGCGTCAGGTCGTTGGTACCGACGCTGAAGAAGTCGACTTCCTTGGCCAATACCGGCGCCAGCAATGCAGCGGACGGTACTTCGATCATGATCCCCAGTTGCAAGTCCGCGACCGGGATTTCCAGGCGCAGACGCTCGGTCATGTCGCGGGCCTGACGCCACTCTTCAACGCTGCCGACCATCGGGAACATGATCCGCAGCGGACGGTTGTCCGCCGAACGCAGCAAGGCGCGCAGCTGCGCTTCCATGACCTGCGGACGCTGCAAGGTCAGGCGAATGCCGCGCACGCCGAGGAACGGGTTTTCCTCCTTGGCGATCGGCCAATAAGGCAGCGGTTTGTCACCGCCGACATCAAGGGTGCGCACCACCAGCGGCCGCCCGGCGAGGCCGTCGAGAACGCGACGGTATTCGGCCTCTTGAGTGGCTTCGTCTGGCGCTTGCGGGTGAGCCATGAAAATCAGTTCGGTGCGTAGCAGGCCGATGCCCTCGGCACCCTGCTCCACTGCGGCGGTGACACCGGCGCTTTCACCGATGTTGGCGAACACTTCCACAGCGTGACCGTCAGTGGTGTGCGCAGGTTGATGGCGTTGCTCGGCGGCAGCCTTGAGGCGCTGCTCGCGGGTGTCGCGTTCTTCGGCGGCGCGTTGCAGGGTTGCGGCATCGGCGTCGACGTGCAGGCGACCGCGCTGGCCGTCGAGCAGCAACGGCGTGCCCGGTGCCAGCAGCAACACCGCTGCACCCGCACCAACTAGCGCAGGAATTCCGAGAGCACGGGCGACGATTGCACTGTGCGCCGTGGCGCCGCCGCGAGCGGTGAGAATCCCCGCTACTCGCGCCGGATCGAGCCGCGCCACATCGGACGGGCCGACTTCATCCATCACCAGAATGTACGGCTGCTCGGGCTCGTTCGGCGTTTGTACGCCGCAAAGTTGCGCCAGCACCCGGCGACCGATGTCACGGAGGTCCGCCGCCCGCTCAGCGAGCAACGCGTCCTGCAGCGATTCCTGTTGTTTGGCCGCTGCTTCGATCACCGCCATCCACGCCGCTTCGGCGCTTTCGCCCTGCTTGAGGCGGGTGTCGACTTCATCGGTCAGTTCCGGGTCGTCGAGCATTTCCTGGTGGGTGATAAAGATCTCGCGGATGGCCTTGGCCTTGCTGCGTTCGATCAGGCCCTGAATGTCACTGCGCACATCGCTCAGCGCTTGCTTGAGACGTTCGCGCTCGACGGCCGCGGACTCGCCGCGCAACGGGTAATCGATAGCCTGCTGCACCTGAATGTGCGCAGGCCCGATGGCGATGCCCGGTGCAGCAGGGATCGCCTGCAATTGCGCGCCAGACGCCGGGGCGATCAGCACTTCGGCGATATCAGCGATGGCTTCGCGTTGCTGGCTCACGGCCGGCAGCGGTTCGACTTCTTCGCCGAGGCCTTCTTCGATAGCGGCCAGCAATGCAGGCAAGGCGTCGGCAGCGATGCTCGG
Organism: Pseudomonas sp. S150; assembly: GCF_004526365.1. Lineage (NCBI taxonomy): Bacteria > Pseudomonadati > Pseudomonadota > Gammaproteobacteria > Pseudomonadales > Pseudomonadaceae > Pseudomonas > Pseudomonas sp. S150. Next base: position 1,455,586 of record NZ_CP038207.1, on the reverse strand, counting down.
TTCAGCGATCAACTCCAGCACCTGACCACGACGGGCGCCGAGGCTCAGCAGTTTGCTCAGGCTTTTTACCGACACGGCACTGTCCGCGCTGTCGACGATGCGCACGCGGATTTCACCGTCGAAACTCTTCGCCAGTTGCGCAAGGATCTTCGCAGGGCGTGCATGCAGACCGTGGGCGTTGGCCAGGGCAATACGCGCGCTCGGCCAGTCGGCGGGCAGTTCGCCGCCGAGCACTTCGAGGACTTTGCGGCTGCTGGTGGCCCGGCCCAATTCATGGCCGCGCCCTTCGATGAGCAGCGCGCACAGACGTTCGAGCAGCGCCTGATGCGCCTCACCCAGACTGGCCAGACAGAACAGACCGCTGAGCGGCTGGCCGAGATAACGCATCGGTTTGTCCGGGGTGACAAACGCCAGGCCCGGGCGCTTCACAGTTTGCTCGCTGTGCAGCCACCACAGGCCATCGCCCAGCGGCAGCGCCTCGACCTGCTGCAACACACCGGCAAAACCGTTGCTCACGCAATCGGCCTGCCGCAGCAGTCGTGCGCCACGCCAGACCAGTTCTTCGAAATCGTCAGCCGACACGCCGAGGCCGATCATCTGCGCATCCAGCGCCAACTCCTGCGGCGCGCCTTGCAGCAGTTTCAGCAGCGCTTCCGGCGAGCTGGCGCGACGCAGGGCCTGACCCAGATCGGTCTCGCCGAGGGCGCGGGTCAGCAGTTGCAGCAGGCGCAGGTGTTCGTCGGATTTGGCGGCGATGCCGATCGCCAGATAAACGATCTGGCCGTCGCCCCAATCCACGCCCCCGGGAAACTGCATCAGCCGCACGCCGGTGGCGAACACCTGATCGCGGGTCTCCGGGGTGCCGTGGGGGATGGCGATACCCTGGCCGAGAAAGGTCGAGCCCTGGGCTTCCCGGGCCTGCAATCCAGCGAGGTAGCCATCGGCGACCAGGCCATCGGCCACCAGATGATGGGCAAGCAATTGCAGGGCGGCGGGTTTATCCACAGCCGATTGGCCCATGGATATCTGCTCTATAGTGAGCTCGAGCATGCGATCTCCTTTTTGGCACATGGATGCGCCAGGATATTGTTTTGAATGGTCACAGCTTAGGCGCTGGTCAGCCTGCTTTTCAGCGGCAGTTTTGGCGGTTTCACGGCAGAACCGGCCAAAGGCGTCTAAAACGTAGAAAATACGCTTGCTGAAACGTTTAATCTAGATTGATCGGCACGTTACTCGATAATGTCTCATCCTTGAAGTCCAACTTGTCGGATGCGCTGCGACAATAGTCGTCTGCCCGAATCGGGTAGGATTGGCGAAAATGTGGCGGCAAGCTCGAAAAAACAAGGAAATCCCGGGTTGAAACTCAGTGATATCGCGCGGTTGGCCGGAGTGTCCGTGACCACCGCCAGCTACGTCATCAACGGCAAGGCCGAACAGCAACGCATCAGCAACGCCACGGTCGAGCGGGTGCGTGCGGTCGTCGAACAGCACGGCTTCACCCCCAACCCGCAAGCGGCCGGGTTGCGCAGTCGGCACACCCGCACGTTGGGTTTTATTCTGCCGGATCTGGAAAACCCCAGTTACGCGCGGATCGCCAAACTGCTGGAGCAAGGCGCGCGGGCGCGTGGCTATCAGTTGCTGATTGCCAGCTCCGACGATGCGCCGGACAGCGAGCGCCAGTTGCTGCAACTGTTCAAGGCGCGCCGTTGCGATGCGCTGATCGTCGCCAGTTGCCTGCCGGCCGGTGACGACAGCTATCGCCAACTGCAGGCCAAGGGCTTGCCGATCATCGCCATCGACCGGGTCATGGAACCCGAGCACTTCTGCTCGGTGATCAGTGATGACCGCGAAGCCAGCCTGCACCTGACCCAGAGCCTGCTCGATCCGCAGCCGAAACAGATCGTGCTGCTCGGCGCGCGTCCGGAGCTGAGCATCAGTCAGGAACGTGCGGCCGGCTTCAAGCAGGCACTGGCCGACTTTAAAGGCGAAGTGCTGATCGAGCACGCCGAGTCCTTCAGCCGCGAATGCGGCAAGCAATTGATGGAAGAACTCCTGCAACGTCTGGGGCATTTGCCGGATGCGCTGGTGACCACGTCCTACGTGCTGTTGCAGGGCGTGTTCGATGCGCTGCATGATTTCCCGCTCAAATCCCGCCCGCTGCGCCTGGGCACCTTCGGTGACACGCAGTTGCTGGACTTTCTGCCGCTGCCGGTCAACGCCATGGCCCAGCAGCACCAGTTGATCGCCGACAAGGCGCTGGAACTGGCGCTGGCCGCCGTCGAGCAATCGCAATACAAGCCTGGCGTGCAGGCCATCGCCCGTACCTTCAAGCAGCGTATTCATCGGGACTGAACCGTGGAGCTGATCGACAGCCACACCCACCTCGACTTCCCCGACTTCGACGCCGATCGCTCAGCCTTGCTCGCCGAAAGCCGCGCCCTCGGGGTGCGGCGGATGGTGGTGCTGGGGGTTTATCAGGGCAATTGGCAACGGGTGTGGGAGCTGGTGCAGAGCGATGCCGACCTGTACGCGGCATTCGGTTTGCATCCGGTGTACCTCGATCAGCATCAACCCGAAGATCTACGCGCACTCGGCGACTGGCTGACGCGGCTACGCGGCCATCGGCAACTGTGTGCGGTGGGCGAGATCGGCCTGGATTACTTCATCGAAACCCTCGACCGCGAACGCCAGCAGGCGCTGTTCGACGCGCAGCTGCAACTGGCGGCAGATTTCGAACTGCCGGCGCTGATCCACGTGCGCCGCAGCCACGCCGCGGTGATCGCCACGCTCAAGCGCTTTAAGCTCAAGCGCGCGGGCATCATCCACGCGTTCGCCGGCAGCCGCGAAGAAGCACGCGAATACGTCAAGCTCGGTTTCAAACTGGGTCTGGGCGGAGCACCGACCTGGCCGCAGGCGTTGCGCATGCATCGGGTACTGGCGGATCTGCCGCTCGATTCGATCGTGCTGGAAACCGACTCCCCGGACATGGCGCCGGCGATGTTTCCCGGAGTACGCAACACCCCCGCGCACTTGCCGGCGATCTGTGCGGCACTGGCCGAGTTGATGAATGTCAGTGCAGAACGACTGGCTGCCGCCAGCACCGCCAACAGCTGCGAAGTGTTCGGCTGGTAATCAGTCGCCGTGGGCCTTGGCCGCCTCGAGGATCAGGGTCATGTGCTGGCGATGATGAACAAAACGCAGCAGCGCGAAGTACACGAAAAGCACGATCAGTGATGCATTCAACTGTTCCGTCACGTTGAGCAGCCCGATCCATTCCATGACCAACGCCACCAGCAGCGCGGTGCACACCGTGACTGACGCGCTGAAGCGCAGCAATCCGAGAGAGTCGAGAGATTTGAAGCGTTTGATCTGCACCGGACAGCGCAACTTCAGGGTTTTCTGGCAGTGATTGCAGGTAAACGGTTCATTGATTGCGATGGCATTGAGTTGCCAGGGTTTGAGCACCTGCGTGGTCTGGCAATGAGCACAACGGCCCTGAACTCCCAGGGTTACAACGGACATTCGCGGCCTCCTCAGCGCAACTAACTGATCAGGGATACTGGCTCAATAATGACGAAAAGCCAGCCGCCGGAAGAAAACAGGAATTGGCTTACAAGCGTAAGCATCAAAGCATTACAAAATGTTCTGACATCTGCCCTGCTCCAGCCCTGTGGTGAGGGGATTCATCCCCGATGGACTGCGCAGCGGTCCCTGATCCCTTACAGGCTTGGGAGGACGCTATGCGTCCCATCGGGGATGAATCCCCTCGCTACAGGATCTTCCGCTGCGTCAGGACTTAGACGCGGAACGCGCTGATCAGTTGTTTCAGCTCCACTACCTGCGCTGACAGTGCCCGGCTGGCGTCCTCCGTCTGGTGCGCCCCTTGGGCCGTGCGCTCGCCAGCGCGGTTGATCTCGACGATATTCTGGTCGATGTCATGGGCCACGGCGGTTTGCTGCTCCACGGCGGCGGCGATCTGCTGGTTCTGATCGACGATCATGCCTACCGCGCCGAGGATGTTTTCCAGCGCCTGCTGGACCTTTTCCGACTGCCCGACCGTGCCGTTGGCCATCTGATGGCTGACGCCCATGGCTTTCACCGCCGCGCCGACGCCGCCATGCAGCTTGGCGATCATCTGTTCGATTTCTTCGGTCGATTGCTGGGTGCGCTTGGCCAACGTACGCACTTCGTCCGCCACCACCGCAAATCCCCGGCCCTGCTCTCCGGCCCGGGCGGCTTCGATGGCGGCGTTGAGCGCCAGCAAGTTGGTCTGCTCGGCAATGCTCTTGATCACTTCCAGCACGCGGCTGATCGACTGGCTGTCGCTGGCCAACTGGTTGATCACCAGCACCGATTGATCGATCTCACTGGCCAGCGCAGCAATGCTGCCCTGCTGCGACTCCACCAGTGTGCGACCGCTAACGGTTTCATCGTTGACGCTGTGCGCGCTGCTCACCGCTGCCGCTGCGCTGCGTGCAACTTCCAGCGAGGTCGCCGACATCTGGTTCATCGCGGTCGCCACTTGCTCGATCTGCGTGCGCTGCCCGGCCACCGCCTGATTGCTTTGCGCGGAAACAGTTTCCACCTGCCCGGCCTGGCGTTCAACCTCAGCCACGGTCTGCCCGACTCGCTCGATCAGGTCATGGATTTTCCTCACGGTGCCGTTGAACACCTCACCCAGCTCGCCGAGTTCATCGCGGCTGTTGGCCTTGAAGTTGACCGTCATGTCACCGGCCGCGACCTTGTCCATCATCGCGCCCAGGCGCTTGAGCGTGGTGCGGGTCGAGGCGTAGAACCCGCCGTAGAGATAGAAAATCAGCACGAACACCACCGCCAGCGCCACCGCCTGCAACACCATGTGCGTGCGGTTTTGCGCCAGGCGCTGCTGCAGTTGGGTATCGAGAAATTTCAGGGTCGCGTCATTGAGCTGGTAGGTCTGCGCCATCAGCCCGGTGACCTGATCGTAGAACGCCTGCCACGGGGTATCGAGGGTCTCGGCCACCACGACTTTCGCCTCAAACAGTTCACTGGCCTGTTTGAGCGAAGCCTTGCTGCTGTCGGCCGGCGCGCTGAGACTGGCGCGCGCGGCCTGGCTGGAGTCGAGGGCGTCCTGCAGTTTCAACGCGTATTCAGCCTGGAGCTTTTCGATCTGCGCCAGCAACTCGTCGAAACGGCTGCTCGACGAACTGTTGAGAAAGCCCTGCCCCAACGAATACGAACCGATGGCCCGACCTTCGCCAAGCGTCTGGGTCACGGCCGGAGTGATGTTGGTGAGCAGCTCGCTGAGCTGGCGGATGTCGCTCTGGTTGTCGCGGCTCAGACCGGCCTGACTGGTGACGATCTGGCTGAAGATCTGCGCATTGCCGAGCAGTTTGCCGATCATCGCGCTTTTGCTTTGCAGGGAGCTTTCCGCCTGTTGAGCCTTGAACGCGCTGATCATTTCATCGCGTTTGCCGTCGAACAGTTTGATCTGCTCGGGATCGTCGGTCATCGCCTGCAAACCTTGCAGGCGCGCCAGCACGGATTGCTCCAGGCTGCTGATCTGCGCTTCGAGGTTGTCGGCTTTGCCGGACTGGCCGAGGGTGACGTTGATCTGCACCAGATTGTTCAGCGTTTCCAGATCCCGGCGCAGGCTCAGGCTGCTGCCCAGCAGATCGAGGCTCTGCAATTCGACCCGGGTGCCCTGGAATTCGCGATAGGAATCGCGCACCAGATAAAAATTGGTCACCAGCATCGGCACCAGGAACAGCACGCTGATCAAGCTGAACTTCATGCCGAAGCTCAGACGGTTCATCAGCGAGACGGCGGGATAGAGCAAGCTCTTCACTGGAAGTCTCCCTTGGCTTTTTTTGTTTTTATTGGCAGGCGCGGGGCGACAGCAGATAGCCACTATCGGGCGCTGTCTCTGTATAGCTCAAATCGGGGAGAGGTTTTGTAACTTAAGGTTAACGACTACGCTGCGCCGGTCACTGACCTGTGGCGAGGGGATTTATCCCCGATGGGCTGCGCAGCAGCCCCATTAAGATATTGGGGCCGCTGCGCGCCCCATCGGGGATAAATCCCCTCACCACAATGAATTTCACGGGCGAGTATCAGTGGATCAAGACTGTCCACAAGGCAAACCCGGCATACCACAGCACCGCCGCACGCAGCAGCAGTTCCCAGAGGCAGTCGAGGGTGTTGATGCCTTCAGGCCCGACCACCGGCGGCGGGATCTCACCCGCTGCCAGCCCGACCTTGTTGATCAGCTGCGCGGCGCTGATGTTCCAGTTCAGCAGCTCATGCAACATCACCCGGCTGACCGCGACGAAATTGCCGACCAGAGCCAGACTGGCGGCGAGCAAGCGCACTGGCAACCAGTCAAAGGCGTGACGTAACTGTCCGGCACGTTCGGCGAGCGCCGGGTTCTGGCTGTGTTCTTCCGCCAATGCGAGCAAGCGATAAGCCAGCGCCGCGACCGGACCGAGCACGAAGTACCAGAAGATCACCGCGAAGAAACTTTGATAGGCCTGCCACAACAGGTGCCCTTGGACCCGATCCAGCAATTGCTCACCACTGTCGGCACAGATATCCAGATCACGCTTGGCCACATGCGCGGCGGCTTGGAGGTCTTCGCGACGCCATGCGTCACGAAACGGCCCGAGACCGCCGAGCAAATCACCGCGGCCCAAGGCGTAAATCACCACCAGCAAATGCACCGGCAAGGCCAGCAAACCGTACGCCACGGGCTCCAGCACCAGCAGCAACAGGCCGAGCAGCGCCACCGGCAGCAACACCAGAATCGTCAGCACCAGCCATGGTCGCTGGGCCAGGCGCGCGCTGGTTTCGAGTTTGTGCAGTTCGCGGATCCATCCGCCATCGCGTTGAACCCGATGGCGCAGGGCCGAGAATTTCTCGATCCAGACCGCCAGCAGTAACACCAGAAAACTCATTGTCCTTCCTCTTGTGCCAGGGCTGCGCGGTAACGCGCCCAGTCGAATGCCGGGCCAGGATCGGTCTTGCGCCCGGGTGCGATGTCGCTGTGCCCGCAGATACGGGCGCCGGTGATAGCCGGAAATGCTGTTTGCAGCTGACGCGTCAACGTGATCAGGGCCTGATACTGCGCATCGGTAAAGGGCAGATCATCAGTGCCTTCGAGCTCGATGCCCACGGAAAAATCGTTACAGGTTTCCCGGCCTTCAAACATCGACACGCCAGCATGCCACGCCCGCTCAAGACAGGAGACAAACTGGGTGACGCTGCCGTCACGTTCGATCAGAAAATGCGCCGAGACGCGCAGGTCGGCAATCCCTGCAAAATAGGGATGCTCGGTGACATCCAGACGATTCTGGAAAAATTCCTGCACCTTGCCGGTGGCAAACTGCGCCGGCGGCAGGCTGATGTTGTGGATCACCAACAGGGAGATTTCGCCCGCAGGGCGTTCATTGAAGTTGGGCGATGGGCAGACCTGTACCCCGTGACACCACCCGCTAGCGGGATCCAACTGCATACCGATTCCTTCAACGCCGACTGTGTTGGCGCCCAGTATGCCGTGATCGGCCCCCGGCGCGCGATCACTTGCCGCGATTGAGTCGCCGCAGATTGCCAAGCACCGACTCCAGCGCCCGATCGAACAGCAAGGTGTCATCCAGCGCCCGCACCGCGCCACGGCGGAACTCAAGGGCCAGCTCGACGCGGCTGCGCTCCAGCACCTTCATCCCGGTGCGGTCGACAAACACGTATTTGCCGGTGGCTTCGATGATCGCTGCCAGTTTGCAGCGCAGGCTGTGCTCGTCGTCTTCCTGGAACGCCACCCAACTGCCCAGGCGCAGTTGCTCCAACTGACGCAGCCCCGGGTCGTCATGCGCCAGGCCGCTGGCATTCATGCCGATCGCGCCCTCGTCGGCGCTACGCAGGGTGATGTGCTGCGACACCTCCACCAACGCCGGCGCATCGGCCGGCGGCTGCTCGGTGAGCGGTTCAAGCACCCGCACATGCAGCGCTTCCAGCTCGCTGAAAAATTCGCTGGTGGCGAACGGATCAAACGCCGAACTGCTCAGGCCATCACGCAATGATTTGAGCAACCCTGGCACCAGCGCCAGCAACTGCAGATCGGCGTCCACCTCGTCGTGACGCTGTACGCTCCAGATCAATTGCTCCATGGTCTGCACATCGGCCTGCCATTCAGCGCAGTGGTCGCCATGTTTGAGGCAGGTCAGCAGCAGCACTTTGCTCCACGCATCACGCACAAAGGTCACCACCGACGGCGGCAGGACTTTACCCAGCAACGCCTGGTTCAGCACATGCTCGACTCGCTGCCGAGCCAGTTCAGTTTTCGCCCGCCCTTCCTCGGCATCGCGCAAACGCTGCTCCAGCAACTCGCTGCGCCGCCGCTCATCACTGGTGAACGCCAGGAAATCGGCGAGCAACTCGGAGAAAATCGCCGGGTCGTCGACGAAGTCGCTCAACAGGCGCTGCACCACTTGTTCGATGCGCAGATACAGGCTGTCACGCGCCTCGCCATTGCAATCGCCCCAGCCCATGGCGGCATCGGCGATTTCATTGAGCAGGCGCCGCGCCGGGTGGCTGCTGCGGCTGAAGAAGCTCTTGTCGAGTACTGCCACTTTGAGCATCGGAATCTGCAAACGCGCGATCAACGCCTTGAGCGAATCCGGGAGGTTACGGTCTTCGAGGATGCAATCGAAGACCATGGCGATCAGGTTGATCACGTCTTCATCCGCGCCGTCGACGATGCGTGATTTGCCGCTCCTCACGCTGACCCGCGTCAGCAGCTGCTCAAGCTGATTGCGCAGATCGAAATCGTCCTGCGCCGCCAGCGCCGGGACGTATTGCTGCAAGTGTGAAAGCAGGCGCAGTAGATCGCGGGTGCTGATCGGTTGCGCCGCCGCACTCGGCTCCAGGGTCGGCGCGACGCTGCCGCGCACGTGCAGCAGCAGTTCCTGCAACGCGGCGAAGACTTCCTGCACGCCTTCGTCGGCGGGCGCGGGTTCGTCACTCTCTTCGCTGCTGATGCTTGCTGCCGCACGCTCGATTGCGCGGCGTGCGGGGGCCGGTTTCAACTCAGGCAACACGCCGGTGGCGACTAGCAATTGATTGGCTTCGGCATACAACTGCTCGGTATCGGCCAGCACATAGCGTTCGAACAGTTTGAGCAGGATCAGCTTGACCTTGATCTCCACGCCCAGGTTACGTCCGGCCTGCAGAAAGAACTCGCAGAGCATCGCCGGGCCGAGCGGGTTGTGTTGGTTATCGAAATCCTTGCCCAGCAACACGTTGAGCCGCGCAGTCAGTTGATCAAGAGCAAAGCCATCACGCTTGAGCACCCGCCCGACCATGGTCTCGACCGCCACGCTGCGTTCCATGTCATCGGTACGCGGTGCCGAATCCTCGAATATCAGCGTGCCGGACAATGTGGGTTGCACGACTTCGTATTGAATCAGCGCGACAAAGGCTTCGAAGAATTGCTCGAGAAAACCCCGTTCGATGTTTTTGCGCTTGAGGCGCAGGTCGCGCATGGCTTCGAAAAAGATGTTCTGCTCGACATCATTGCGCGCCCGGTCGGCCATTTCGAACAGAGTGTCGTCTGCGTTATCGAACAACTCCTGCAAACCGTGGCGCAGTTGCTGGGCAGCCTTGTCGCGGACCTGAAGCAGAATCACAGGCAGGCGGGCGAGCGGCGAGTGATTCGCCTGATCGGTAGCGGCCTTGTGCAAAGGCACTACATTCCCGTCGTTGTGCATCCAAGCCTCCTGAAACGGTGATTTCACTGGTCAGTTACCGCGCAATTCCCTGTGGGAGCGGGCTTGCTCGCGAAAGCGGTGTGTCGTTCGCCAAAACTGTCACTGACAAACCGCTTTCGCGAGCAAGCCCGCTCCCACATCGGCGTCAAAGCTATGACGTCAAATGCAAGGCGGATTATCTTGCAAAACTTGTCCCCGGCGCTATAGCCGTCAGGGTTTCCCCTATGCCGTCGCACCTTGCAGTGACCACGAAAAACCGCGCTTTGCTCACAGGAAATCGACCAGTTGCAGTCAGGCACGCGCGTTCTCGCCTTGGGTTGGTTCTCGCCATGCCCCTATAATCGGCGCACTTAGTTTGTGGAGCCCGTTATGCCGAATCTACGTCTCGCCGATCTGACCGCCGAAATCGAAGCCAACGTGCGCCGTGCGTTGCTCGAAGATGTCGGCAGCGGCGACATCACCGCACAACTGATCCCGGCCGAACGTCTGGCCAAAGCCACCATCATCACTCGCGACGACGCGGTTATCTGCGGCACGGCGTGGGTCGACACGGTGTTTCGCCAGCTCGATCCGCGCGTCGCGGTGCACTGGCAGGTACGGGACGGTGAACGGGTCAAACCCAACCAGCCGTTGTTTCATTTGGAGGGCCCGGCCCGTTCGTTGCTGACTGGCGAACGCAGCGCGCTGAACTTCCTGCAACTGCTGTCCGGCGTGGCCACGCGTGCGCAATATCTGGCGGACTTCGTGGCGCAAACCCAGGTCAAGCTGCTGGATACCCGCAAGACCTTGCCGGGCCTGCGTCTGGCGCAGAAATATGCGGTGACCTGCGGTGGTTGCCACAACCACCGCATCGGTCTCTACGACGCGTTCCTGATCAAGGAAAACCACATCGCCGCCAGCGGTGGCATCGCGCAGGCCATCGCCGCCGCGCACAAGATCGCGCCGGGCAAACCGGTGGAAGTCGAAGTGGAGAGCCTGGAAGAACTGAAGGAGGCGCTGACTGCCGGCGCCGACATCATCATGCTCGACGAACTGAGCCTGGATGACATGCGCGAAGCTGTCCGCTTGAACGGCGGCAAGGCCAAACTGGAGGCCAGCGGCGGTATCAATGAAAGCACACTGCTGCCGATCGCTGAGACCGGGGTGGACTACATCTCGATCGGGGCGATGACCAAGGATGTGAAGGCGGTGGACCTGTCGATGCGTCTGAGCCTCTGAGGCTGTCACGCCATAAAAAACGCCAGCCCGATTGAGGCTGGCGTTTTTGTTTCAGACCACCAGATTATTCATCTCGCAGTACTCGTCCCACTCGACGCCCAACACCTCGGCCGCCTCCTTGTGCAGCTCCAGGCGCTTGGCCTCAAACTCTTCAGGGGTGCTGGTGTACTTGAGCGTCAGCTCCCACGGCTGCAAGCCCTGGGCTTCGGCTTCGTCCTCGAACGCCCACTGGATCTGATCTTTCTGATCATCAGGGCTCAGGTCCTTGATCTCTTCTTTCAAGTCCGGTACGTCCAGAATGTACTTTGCCAACGCTTGTTCGTGTCGTTGCTCTTGAGTTAATTCGGTCATGGCGTTCTCGCTGATCGTAAGAATGGAGGATGGATCTGGATCATCAAGGATCTCTCTGACGCGGATTGTCCGGCCTTCGGAACCATTCGGGATCATCTGAAAACTGCTAAGCGATGCTCATGCAGGCACCGAATATAGGACGTTTGCATGACGAATTACACGGCTCTTTACATCTCTCGCACAAAAACTTTGACCTGGGAGACATAAATCGCGGGATTGCGCGAGGGGATGGTGCCCGAGACAGGAATCGAACCTGCGACCTTCGCGTTACGAGTGCGCTGCTCTACCGGCTGAGCTACACGGGCGGTGGGCTAAACCTAGCACCGGTCTTGAAGTCCGGCAACTTCAAAGCCTGTCCCGGCATTTCGCAGACAAAAAAATGCCCCGCCGTTTTCACGGCGGGGCATTTCATTGCGCTAAAGCTGTGGGCTGATTAAACGCCCGAAGCCTTGGCCGCTGCCACGTCTTTGATGGACAGCTTGATACGGCCGCGGTTGTCCACGTCCAGTACCAGCACTTCCACTTCCTGGCCTTCTTTCAGGATGTCGGTGACTTTCTCTACGCGAGCGTCGCTCAGCATCGAGATGTGCACCAGACCGTCCTTGCCCGGCAGGATGTTGACGAATGCGCCGAAGTCGACGATGCGTTCAACCTTGCCGACGTAGATCTTGCCGATCTCGGCTTCTGCAGTGATGCTCAGAACGCGCTGACGAGCAGCTTCTGCGGCATCCTTGGTTTCGCCGAAGATCTTGATCGAACCGTCGTCTTCGATGTCGATCGAAGCCTTGGTTTCTTCGCAGATCGCACGGATGGTCGCGCCACCTTTACCGATAACGTCACGAATCTTGTCGGTGTCGATCTTCATCGCGATCATAGTCGGAGCGTTGGCCGACAGTTCGGTACGCGACTGGCCGATGATCTGGTTCATCTGGCCGAGGATGTTCAGGCGCGCTTCCAGGGCTTGGCCCAGAGCGATTTCCATGATCTCTTCGGTGATGCCCTTGATCTTGATGTCCATCTGCAGCGCGGTAACGCCTTTGGCGGTACCGGCTACTTTGAAGTCCATGTCGCCCAGGTGGTCTTCGTCACCCAGGATGTCGGTCAGGACGGCGAACTTCTCGCCTTCTTTAACCAGACCCATGGCGATACCGGCAACCGGTGCCTTCATTGGCACACCAGCGTCCATCAGGGCCAGGGAAGCGCCGCAAACGGAAGCCATCGAGCTCGAACCGTTGGATTCGGTGATTTCCGAAACCACACGGATGGTGTACGGGAACACGTCAGCGGCCGGCAGCATGGCCGAAACGGAGCGACGGGCCAGACGGCCGTGACCGATTTCACGACGACCAGCGCCACCCATGCGACCACACTCGCCCACCGAGAACGGAGGGAAGTTGTAGTGCAGCATGAACGGGTCTTTTTTCTCGCCTTCCAGGGTGTCCAGCAGCTGTGCGTCACGGGCGGTACCCAGCGTCGCAACGACCAGGGCCTGGGTTTCGCCACGGGTGAACAGCGCCGAACCGTGAGTCTTCGGCAGAACGCCGACTTCGATGTTCAGCGGACGTACGGTGCGGGTGTCGCGGCCGTCGATACGTGGCTTGCCGTTAACGATGTTTTCGCGAACGGTGCGGTATTCGATTTCGCCGAAAGCGGCTTTGACGTCAGCAGCAGAAGGCTGGCCTTCTTCGCCGGACAGCTTGGCAACGACCTGGTCTTTCAGCTCGCCCAGACGTGCGTAGCGGTCAGCCTTGACGGTGATGGTGTAAGCCTGGGAGATCGCTTCGCCGAACTCGGCACGGATCGCGCCCAGCAGTTCGGTGGCTTCTGGAGCAGGAGCCCAGGTCCAGGTTGGCTTGGCAGCTTCAGCGGCCAGTTCTTTGACGGCGTTGATCACCACCTGGAACTCGTCGTGAGCAAACAGTACCGCGCCCAGCATCTGGTCTTCGGTCAGCTCTTTGGCTTCCGATTCAACCATCAGTACGGCGTCGGAGGTGCCGGCAACGACCATGTCCAGGCTCGAAGCAGCTTGCTGCTCGTAGGTCGGGTTGAGCAGGTAGCCGGTGCTTTCGTGGAAAGCGACGCGGGCGGCGCCGATCGGGCCGTCGAACGGAATGCCCGAGATGGCCAGGGCAGCCGAGGTACCGATCATCGCAGCGATGTCCGGATCGGTCTTCTTGCTGGTGGAAACGACGGTGCAGACAACCTGCACTTCGTTCATGAAGCCTTCCGGGAACAGCGGACGGATCGGACGGTCGATCAGTCGGGAAGTCAGGGTTTCTTTCTCGGAAGGACGGCCTTCACGCTTGAAGAAACCGCCAGGGATCTTACCGGCAGCGTAAGTCTTTTCCTGGTAGTGAACGGACAGAGGGAAGAAGCCCTTGCCTGGATCGGCTTGCTTGGCACCGACTACGGTCACCAATACGCTGACGTCGTCGTCAACGGTGACCAATACTGCGCCGGAGGCCTGACGGGCGATACGGCCAGTCTCGAGGGTAACGGTCGACTGACCGAACTGGAATTTTTTGATTACCGGGTTCACGGTGTCCTACCTTCTTTGTGGCTCTTGGGGGAACTGGTTTCTTGCGAAATTCTTGGGCAATGTCGGGAATCGGCCCGCTGACTGTCCGGGTAAAACGGTAGTGCAGATAAAACTTGAGGCTGGGAGCCTGCCAGCCACCAGCGGAAAACCGCTGATGCCTGACAGACAACCAACCTCATAGCGCAATCGCTGATTAGCGACGCAGACCCAGGCGGCCGATCAGAGCGCTGTAACGGCTCAGATCTTTGCCTTTCAGGTAATCCAGCAGCTTACGACGCTGGTTTACCATGCGGATCAGACCACGACGGGAGTGGTGGTCTTTACCGTTGGCCTTGAAGTGACCTTGCAGTTTGTTGATGTTGGCGGTCAGCAGTGCAACTTGCACTTCTGGCGAACCAGTATCACCAACAGCTTGCTGGTAGTCGGCAACGATTTGAGCTTTTTCTTGAACGTCGAGAGCCATGAGGCAATCCTTTTATCAGGAAACTGTTTCAAAAACAGTTTCAACAGGCCAGGGACAAATCCCTGTATCTATAAATGAGTAGTGACCGTGCCTGTTAACAGCCACACTCGTTCGGTCATTCTGACCGAATCAGTCGACGCGGCGCGATGCGCCCGTCCTCGCTCACTTCACCGATACCGATGAAGCGACCATTGTGATCCTGTACCCGTACCATGCCGAACTTCGGAGCATCCGGGGCACGTACCGGCTGGCCGTTGAGCCAGTAGAACGCACTCGCTTCGGAGAAGTGCAGCAGCGGCCAATCCTGCAGGCCGCTGTCCGATGGCATCAGGAAGCGGTCGACCGCTTCGTTGCCGCCTTCGGCATGTACCGCTTCCAGCTCTTCGAGGGTCACGGTCTGCGCCAGGGTGAAAGGCCCGGCCTGGGTACGACGCAGTTCTGCGACGTACGCACCACAACCGAGTTGCTCACCGATATCCTCCACCAGGGTGCGGATATAGGTGCCCTTGCTGCAATCCACCGCAAGACGCGCAGTATCGCCTTCGAAGGCCAGCAATTCCAAGCGCGCAATAGTAACAGAACGCGGTTCGCGCTCCACTACTTCGCCTGCACGGGCAAGCTTGTACAGCGGCTGACCGTCACGCTTGAGTGCCGAGTACATCGGCGGTATCTGACTGATTTGCCCACGAAATTTCGGCAGAACCGCTTCGACATCGGCGCGACCAACGGTCACCGGGCGCTCCTGCAAAACCTCACCCTCGGCGTCCGCCGTGGTAGTGGTCTTGCCCAGTTGCGCCAGGGTTTCGTAACCCTTGTCGGAATCGAGCAGGTACTGCGAGAACTTCGTTGCCTCGCCAAAGCACAGCGGCAATACACCGGTGGCCAGCGGGTCGAGACTGCCGGTGTGACCGGCCTTCTCGGCGTTGAGCAACCAGCGAACCTTCTGCAACGCGGCGTTGGAGGTGAACCCCAGCGGCTTGTCGAGCAGGATGATACCGCTGACGTTACGACGGATACGTTTGACCTGAGCCACCGAATTACTCCTTGGTGTCTTCAGGTGCAGCGGCCAGGTGCTGATTGTCCTCAGCCACGGCGCGCTCGATCAGGGCCGACAGATGCGCGCCACGCACGACGCTTTCGTCGTAGTGGAAGTGCAATTGCGGCACGCTGCGCAGCTTCATTTCACGGGCCAGCTGCATGCGCAGGAAACCTGCGGCAGCGTTGAGCACCTTGATGCTTTGCGCGATGTCTTCGGCGTTGTCCTGCCCCATCACGGTGATGAAGATCTTCGCGTGACCGACGTCACGGCTGACTTCCACAGCGGTAATGGTGACCAGGCCGACGCGCGGATCTTTGACTTCACGACGGATCAGTTGGGCCAGCTCACGCTGCATCTGATCGCCGATACGTTGGGTACGGCTGTATTCTTTTGCCATGATTTTGTTACCTGTTACTGCCCCACGGTGAAACCCGCAAGGTCTGAAAGCGGCAAACGCCCGGCCTGACAAAAGCCAGACCGGGCGTTGCGTTTAGAGTCCTGACGCCGTGGCGCGCATCTGCATGCGGCGGCTCGGCGTGGCCCTTGAAGTGCGCGAGTCAGAGGCTGCGAGCAACCTGAACCTTCTCGAAGACTTCGATCTTGTCACCGACTTTGACGTCGTTGTAGCTCTTCACGCCGATACCGCATTCCATGCCGGCACGTACTTCGGAAGCGTCATCCTTGAAGCGGCGCAGGGATTCCAGCTCGCCTTCGAAGATAACGATGTCTTCACGCAGTACACGGATCGGACGGTTACGGTGCACAACACCTTCGATCACCATGCAACCGGCGATCGCGCCAAACTTCGGCGAACGGAACACATCACGCACTTCGGCCACACCCAGGATGTTCTCGCGAACATCGCTGCCGAGCATGCCGGTCAGGGCTTTCTTGACGTCTTCGATGATGTCGTAGATCACGTTGTAGTAACGCATGTCCAGACCTTCCTGCTCGACGATCTTCCGTGCGCCAGCATCAGCACGCACGTTGAAGCCGAACAGTACAGCGTTGGAAGCCAGTGCCAGGTTGGCGTCGGATTCGGTGATACCACCGACACCGCCACCGACTACGCGCACTTGCACTTCGTCGTTGCCCAGGCCGTTCAGAGCGCCCTGCAAAGCTTCCAGCGAACCACGGACGTCGGATTTGAGGACGATGTTGAGCGTCTTCTTCTCTTCCTGACCCATGTTTTCGAAGATGTTTTCCAGCTTGCCGGCGTGAGCGCGAGCCAGTTTGACTTCGCGGAACTTGCCTTGACGGAACAGAGCCACTTCACGGGCTTTCTTCTCGTCGGCAACCACGCTCATCTCGTCGCCAGCGTCTGGTGTACCGTCAAGACCCAGGATCTCGACCGGAATGGCCGGACCTGCTTCCTTGATCGGCTTGCCGTTCTCGTCGAGCATGGCGCGCACGCGGCCATAGTTCGAGCCGACCAGCACCATGTCGCCTTGACGCAGCGTACCGTCCTGAACCAGCACGGTGGCCACCGGGCCACGGCCCTTGTCCAGACGCGATTCAACGACAACACCCCGGCCAGGAGCCGATGGGGTGGCGGTCAGTTCGAGTACTTCGGCCTGCAGCAGAACCGCTTCGAGCAGCTCGTCAACGCCGGTACCCATTTTCGCCGAAACCGGTACGAATGGAGTGTCGCCACCCCAGTCTTCGGAGGTCACGCCGTGAACCGACAGTTCGCTGCGGATGCGATCGAGGTCGGCACCCGGCTTGTCGATCTTGTTCACCGCAACCACCAGAGGAACGCCAGCCGCCTGAGCGTGCTGAACAGCCTCGATGGTTTGCGGCATCACGCCGTCGTCCGCCGCAACCACCAGGATCACGATGTCGGTCGCCTTGGCACCACGGGCACGCATTGCGGTAAACGCAGCGTGACCCGGGGTGTCGAGGAACGTCACCATGCCACGGTCGGTTTCAACGTGGTACGCACCGATGTGCTGGGTAATGCCGCCGGCTTCGCCCGCTGCTACCTTGGCGCGACGAATGTAATCGAGCAGGGAAGTCTTACCGTGGTCAACGTGGCCCATTACGGTCACGACTGGCGCACGGGAAACTGCCTCACCTTCAAACTTCAGGGACTCGGCCAGGGAATCTTCCAGGGCGGTGTCGCTGACCAGGGTCACTTTGTGGCCCAGCTCTTCAGCTACCAGTTGAGCAGTTTCCTGATCGAGTACCTGGTTGATGGTCGCTGGAGTGCCCAGTTTGAACATGAACTTGATGATTTCAGCAGCCTTGACCGACATCTGCTGGGCGAGATCGCCAACAGTGATGGTCTCGCCGATCTTCACTTCACGCACGACAGGACCGGTAGGGTTCTGGAAACCGTGAGCGTTGCGTTTTTTCAGCTTGGCCTTGCCGCGACCACCACGACGGAAGCCATCGCTTTCTTCGTCGGTAGTGCGTGGCGCCACACGTGGAGCCGGCGCTTTTTCTTTGACCGATGCGCGATGCGGAGCGTTTTTGCGCTCGCCATCGCCACCACCGCCGCGACGATTGTTATCGTCGGCACGTGGCTTGTCCGGACGGCGCTGTTCGTCACGCTTGCGAGTGTCGGCAGCCGGCGCAGCAGCAACCGGCGCGGCGTCGCGCACGGGTTCAGCGACTGGCGCAGGTGCTGCAACAGCTTCGGCAGGAGCGGACGGCGCAGCAGCAGGCTGGCGACGCGCTTCTTCTTCAGCGCGCTGCTTGGCTTCTTCTTCAGCCTTCTGACGAGCAGCATTTTCTACTGCGCGACGCTCTTCCAGTTCACGCTTGCGCTCGGCTTCGATTTCTTCCGGGCTACGCTGTACGAAAACTTTCTTCTTGCGAACTTCAACGCTGATGCTCTTGCTACCAGCCACACGCAGGGTGCTGGTGGTTTTACGCTGCAGCGTGATCTTGCGTGGTTCTTCCACTTTCGCCTTGTGGCTGCTCTTCAAGTGAGTCAGCAGGGATTGCTTCTCACTGTCAGTCACATTTTCTTCGGCGGCGGTGTGCGGCAGACCTGCCTCACGCATCTGCTGCAACAGGCGCTCTACCGGTGTTTTGACCTCATCGGCCAGTTGTTTCACCGTGACTTGCGTCATGCACTTCTCTCCTCAGGCCGCGCCTAATTACTCGAACCAGTGGGCTCGGGCGGCCATGATCAACTTGCCGGCACGATCATCGTCAATGCCGTCGATGTCGAGCAGGTCGTCAATAGACTGCTCGGCCAGGTCTTCGCGGGTAATTACGCCGCGCACCGCCAGTTCCATCGCCAAATCCTTGTCCATACCCTCAAGCGAGAGCAGGTCTTCGGCCGGATGGGCGTCTGCCAGCTTTTCCTCAGTAGCGATGGCTTTGGTCAACAAACGATCCTTGGCACGAGCGCGAAGCTCGTTGACGATATCTTCGTCAAAGCCGTCGATGTTGAGCATTTCTTCCAACGGTACGTAGGCAATCTCTTCCAGGCTGGTGAAGCCTTCATCTACCAGCACCTGAGCCAGTTCTTCGTCGACTTCCAGCTCGTCGATGAAGTTGCGCAGGATGTCGCCGGTTTCTGCTTGCTGCTTAGCCTGGATGTCCGATTCGGTCATCACGTTCAGGGTCCAGCCAGTCAACTGGCTCGCCAGACGCACGTTCTGACCACCTCGACCGATGGCCTGAGCCAGGTTGTCTGCGCCAACGGCGATGTCCATTGCATGGGCATCTTCGTCAACGATAATGGCCGCCACTTCTGCCGGCGACATGGCATTGATCACGAACTGCGCCGGGTTATCGTCCCACAGGACGATATCGACACGCTCGCCACCCAACTCGCCCGACACGGCCTGGACGCGCGAACCGCGCATACCGATGCACGCGCCCTGCGGGTCGATGCGCTTGTCCTTGGAACGGACAGCGATCTTGGCACGCGAACCCGGATCACGGGACGCCGCCATGACTTCGATCAGGCCTTCAGCGATTTCCGGCACTTCGATACGGAACAGCTCGATCAGCATTTCCGGCGCGGTACGCGACAGGATCAGCTGCGGGCCGCGGTTCTCGGTGCGGATTTCCTTAAGCAGTGCACGCAGACGCACACCGACACGGAAGGTTTCGCGAGAAATGATGTCTTCACGGGCCAGCAACGCTTCGGCGTTGTTGCCCAGATCGACGATCACGTTGTCGCGGGTGACTTTCTTCACGGTGCCGGAGATGATTTCTCCCAGGCGCTCGCGATAGGCGTCGACCACTTGAGCGCGCTCGGCTTCACGCACTTTCTGCACGATGACCTGTTTGGCGGTCTGTGCTGCAATGCGGCCGAACTCGATGGATTCGATCTTTTCTTCGACGACGTCGCCGACCTTGGCGCCCGGATGCGTTTCGGCAACCTTGCTTGGCCAGGTTTCGATCGCAGGATCGTCGAGATCATTCTCTTCGACGACTGTCCAGCGACGGAAAGTCTCGTAGGAACCGGTGTGGCGGTTAATTTCCACACGCAGGTCAACTTCGTCTTCAAAACGCTTTTTGGTAGCAGTGGCCAGAGCCAGCTCCAGCGCTTCAAAAATCACGCTTGCCGGTACGCCCTTTTCATTGGATACCGACTCAACAACCAGCAGTACTTCTTTGCTCATCGTACGCCTCGCCTTTCGCAAGCCATTGGATCCGCGGGATCCGCGTCTCAGTCAAAACTGGGAATAATGTTGGCCTTGTCGATCATATCGATCGGCAACAGGAATTCATGGTCTTCTACCTGCACCACGACATCCTGTTCTTCTACACCGCGCAGAAGGCCCTGAAAGTTGCGTCGACCTTCAAAAGGCGAGCGCAGCTTGATCTTCACTTGTTCACCGGCAAATTTTGCAAACTGCTCAAGAGTGAACAGTGGGCGTTCCATGCCAGGCGAGGAAACTTCGAGGGTGTATTCAACGGAGATCGGATCTTCAACATCCAGGACACCGCTGATCTGACGGCTGACAATGGCGCAATCGTCCACCAGCACGCCACCCTCTTTATCGATATAAACGCGCAACATCGAGTGACGACCTTGAGCCGAAAACTCGATACCCCAGCATTCATAGCCTAGGGCCACGACCACCGGGGCCAACAAGGCCTGCAACTCTTCTAGCTTGCTCGACACCTGAACCCCCTCGTGCATGTAAATGCATGCGCTGCAAAATAAAAAAATGGGCGAAACGCCCATCCTTGAAACGCCGTCGAACATCGGCGTAGAAAGTGTCCAGCTAACAAAAAGCCCCTGAAAAGGGGCTCCTTAAACTGGTTGCGGGGGCCGGATTTGAACCGACGACCTTCGGGTTATGAGCCCGACGAGCTACCAGACTGCTCCACCCCGCGACAAAGCTGGGGCGGAAGTATACGACCGATCCCTTATAGGGTCAATGTAACCTTCCACCTGCAAGAAAGCCCGCAACAGCGGGCTCTCCTGACTAATTGGTACCGAGAAGGGGACTCGAACCCCTACACCCTATGGGCACAACCACCTCAAGGTTGCGTGTCTACCAATTCCACCACCTCGGCAAAACTACGTTTGAAACCCTTCTTACTTCTGCTCTTGAGCTGGAGGTACGTCAGTCGCTGGAGTAGCCGACTTTTGCTCTTGAAGCACCGGGACATCATCAGAAGCCGGTTGTTGTTGCTTAGGCACTTCCAACACTGCTGGATCTGGCAAACCTGCTTGAGTCAGCTGATGAGCCTTCTCTTTAGCAAAGTAACCTAACCCCAAGCTGGTTATGAAGAAACCGGCGGCAAGTATAGCAGTAAACTTACTAAGAAAGGTAGAGGAACCTTGGCTTCCGAACACAGTATTTGAAGCACCTGCTCCGAAAGACGCGCCAGCGTCCGCACCCTTACCCTGCTGCAGCAAAACCAGAGCAACTACGCCCAATGCACCCAGCAGATGAAAAACGACTACGACTGTTTCCAGCATTTTTTCAGTTTCCCGCGGCGCGACAAATCGCACCGAACTCATCTGCATTCAGGGAAGCTCCACCAATGAGCCCCCCATCGATATCCGGCATGCCGAACAGTTCGACCGCATTGGCCGCCTTCACGCTGCCGCCGTATAGAAGGCGCACACCTCGTGCGACTTCAGAATTCTCTGCCGCCAACTGCTCGCGAATGGCTTTATGCACATCCTGAGCCTGTTGCGGCGTTGCAGTCAGTCCGGTACCAATGGCCCAGACAGGCTCGTAAGCAATGACTGCCTTGGCAAAGGCACCAACACCCAGCTCCTCGATGATGCTGCCCAGCTGACGCCCGACAACTTCAAGAGTTTTTCCGGCTTCGCGCTGCTCGAGGGTTTCCCCTACACACAACACCGGAATCAAGCCACATGCCTGTGCCGCTGCGAACTTGCGATTCAGCATCCCGTCTCGCTCGCCCATTATCTGGCGGCGTTCGGAGTGCCCGACAAGCACCAGGGAACAACCTGCATCCACCAACTGACTAGGAGCAATCTCGCCAGTCAACGCACCTTGCATGGATTCCACCGCAGAATTTTGCGCACCGACCGAAATCGATTTGCCTTTCAAGCCATCAATCACTTGATTGATATGCAAGCAAGGCGGGAATACCGCGACATCAACACCGCTTGGCAAGGCCAGATGACGAAGGCCGTTGATCAGCTCAGCGACGCTGGCGCGGGTACCGTGCATCTTCCAGTTACCAGCTACCATAGGGCGACGCATGCTGTACCTCGTCGGTCAAAGTGGGCGCAGATGTTACCCAACACAATCATGGCTGGCAAGCCGAATCAGGCAGAAACTTCACTTACCAGTTTTGCCAGTTCTTCGGCGTAGCTGCGAACCTGAGTTTCATCCTCACCTTCGACCATCACGCGCACCAAAGGCTCTGTACCGGACTTGCGCAGAAGTACCCGGCCACGCCCCGCCATTGCCTGGGTGACACGCGCACTGGCTTCCTTGACCGCCGGATGCTCAAGCGGACTTTCACCGCCACCAAAACGCACATTGATCAGCACCTGAGGACACTTGCGCAAGGCCTGACGCGTTTGCGCAAGACCTTCATTACGGGCCTTCAGTGCCATCAGCACCTGGAGCGCAGCAATGATCGCATCACCGGTGGTGGTGTGATTGAAGCAGACGATATGCCCCGAGTTTTCACCGCCTACCAGCCAGTCGCGCTCCAGCAGTTCGGCGATCACATAACGGTCACCGACATTGGCACGAATGAATGGAATCGAGAGCTCTGCCAGCGCGAGTTCAAGACCCAGGTTGCTCATCAGCGTACCGACTACGCCGCCCTGCAATTTGCCCCGCCCGTGCAGATCGCGCGCAATGATGAACAGCAACTCATCACCATCAACGATGGCGCCAGTGTGATCAACCATCAACACCCGATCACCGTCACCATCAAAGGCGATGCCCAGATCAGCGTGCTCGGCCAGAACCGCGGCCTGCAGCTGACCCATATGGGTCGAGCCGCAATTGTCATTGATGTTCAGACCGTTGGGCTGCGCCGACAGCACGACCACTTCAGCACCCAGCTCACGGAACACACTCGGAGCAACCTTGTAGGTCGCACCGTGCGCACAATCGATCACGATCTTCAAACCGGAAAAACTGGTACCGGTCGGCACACTGCTTTTGCAGAATTCGATGTAGCGGCCGGAGGCGTCATTGATGCGCGACACCTTGCCGATCTTGCTCGACTCAACCACAGTCATTGGGGTATCGAGCAGCTCTTCGATCATCAGCTCCAGCTCATCAGGCAGCTTTGTGCCCTTGCCGGAGAAAAACTTGATGCCGTTATCGTCATGCGGATTGTGCGAAGCACTGATCACGATCCCGGCTTCAGCCTGGAACGTGCGCGCCAGATAAGCAATGGCAGGCGTCGGCATCGGACCGAGCAGCATCACGTCCGCACCAGCCGAGGTCAGGCCTGCTTCAAGTGCCGATTCGAACATGTAGCCAGAGATGCGCGTGTCCTTGCCGACCAGCACCTTGCAGGCGCCCATCTTGCGAAAGGCCATACCCGCCGCCCAGCCGAGCTTAAGCATGAAGTCAGGAGTGATCGGATATTCACCCACACGACCACGAATACCGTCAGTACCAAAGTATTTCTTGCTCATAAGTGCTCCATCATTTTTATTCGGCTGATTCCACGGCCGCGAGCATGCGCACCACGTCTACCGTTTCCGCCACATCATGGACGCGCAATATACGCGCTCCTTTAACCGAAGCGAGTGCTGCGAGAGCCAGACCACCATAAAGACGCTCACCCACGAGGCGGTTCAATGCGTGGCCGATCATGCTTTTGCGTGAGACACCAACCAATAGCGGACGCCCCAGCGCATGCAGGGCTTCCATATGCTTGAACAAGCTTAGATTGTGCTGCAGGGTTTTCGCGAAACCGAAACCGGGATCAAGAATGATCCGTTCGGCAGGAATACCCGCCGCCGCACATTGAGTCATGCGCTCTGCCAGAAACTCACCCACTTCCCGGGTAACGTCCTGATAATGCGGATTGTCCTGCATGTCACCCGGCTCGCCGAGCATGTGCATCAGGCAGACCGGCAACCCGGTCGCGGCTGCGGCATCCAGCGCGCCATCGCGGCGCAGCGAGCGCACATCATTGATCAACCCGGCACCCAGGCGCGCCGTTTCACGCATCACCGCAGGCGTCGAAGTATCGACCGAGATGACTACATCCAGCTCGCGATTGATCAACTCCACGATCGGAGCTACGCGTTCCAACTCCTCCAACGGCGAAACCGCTCGAGCGCCAGGCCGGGTCGATTCGCCGCCGACATCGATCAGCGTCGCACCAGCAGCCACCATGGCTTCGGCGTGGCGCAAGGCCACGTCGAGCTGGTTGTATCGGCCACCGTCGGAAAAGGAATCGGGAGTGACATTGAGAATACCCATGACATGCGTCTGAGCCAAATCAAGAACCCGGTTGCCGCAAGGCAACCGGGTCAGAGACTGTACAGAAGTCATTTCAAGCCTTAAACGTCAGCAGCCGGACCGCCGATCGGTGTTTCCGGGCGCTCATCCTGAATCACTGGAGGCGGGGGCGTACCCGTGCCACCGGTCCAGTCACGCGGTTCGCGAGGCGTACGACCCGCCATGATGTCGTCGATCTGCTCGGCATCGATGGTTTCGTACTTCATCAGCGCATCAGCCATGGCATCCAGCTTGTCACGGTTGTCCGTGAGGATCTGCTTGGCCGTGCCGTAGCACTGGTCAATGATGCTGCGCACTTCGGAGTCGATCAGCTTGGCAGTCTCACCGGAGAAACTTGCATTCTGACCGCCACCACCGCGACCGAGGAACACTTCACCCTCTTCTTCGGCGTACATCAGCGGACCGAGCTTTTCCGACAGACCCCACTTGGTCACCATGTTCCGCGCAATCTGACTGGCACGCATGATGTCGTTGGAAGCGCCGGTGGTCACACCGTCGAAACCAAGGGTCATTTCTTCAGCGATACGGCCACCGTACAGCGAGCAGATCTGACTGATCAACGCACGTTTGGACAGGCTGTAGCGATCTTCTTCCGGCAGGAACATGGTCACACCCAGCGCACGACCACGTGGAATGATCGAAACCTTGTAGACCGGATCATGCTCAGGTACGACGCGACCGACAATAGCGTGACCCGCTTCGTGATAAGCGGTGTTCTGCTTCTCTTTCTCGGACATGACCATCGATTTGCGCTCGGCGCCCATCATGATCTTGTCTTTGGCCAGCTCGAACTCTTTCATTTCGACGATGCGCTTGCCGCTGCGTGCAGCGAACAGCGACGCTTCGTTGACCAGGTTGGCCAGATCGGCACCAGAGAAGCCCGGGGTACCACGTGCGATAACGGCCGGGGCAACGTCGTCACCCATTGGCACTTTGCGCATGTGAACCTTGAGGATCTGCTCGCGACCACGGATATCCGGCAAACCTACAACGACCTGACGGTCGAAACGGCCCGGACGCAGCAGCGCAGGGTCGAGTACGTCAGGACGGTTGGTAGCGGCGATCACGATGATGCCGTCATTCATTTCAAAGCCATCCATCTCTACCAGCAACTGGTTGAGAGTCTGCTCACGCTCGTCGTGACCGCCGCCCATGCCGGCGCCACGGTGGCGACCGACGGCGTCGATTTCGTCGATGAAGATGATGCACGGCGCATGCTTCTTGGCCTGCTCGAACATGTCGCGAACGCGGCTTGCGCCAACACCCACGAACATTTCAACGAAGTCGGAACCGGAAATAGTGAAGAACGGAACCTTCGCTTCGCCGGCAATCGCCTTGGCCAGCAAGGTTTTACCGGTACCCGGAGGGCCGACCATCAATACGCCGCGAGGAATACGACCACCCAGGCGCTGAAACTTGCCCGGATCACGCAGGAACTCAACCAGTTCGCCGACCTCTTCCTTGGCTTCGTCGCAACCTGCAACGTCAGCCAAGGTGGTTTTCACCTGATCTTCGGAAAGCAGGCGTGCCTTGCTCTTGCCGAAGCTCATCGGTCCGCCCTTGCCGCCAGCACCGCCCTGCATCTGGCGCATGAAGAACATGAACACCGCGATGATCACCAGGATCGGGAAGCTCGCCACCAGGAGTTGAGTCCAGATGCTTTGCTGTTCAGGCTGCTTGCCCTCAACCACAACGTGGTTGTCGACCAGGTCGCCGATCAGGCCATTGTCCTGGATCGCCGGACGAATGGTCTTGAAGCTGTCGCCATCGTTGCGCTTGCCGGTAATCACATAGCCATCAACGGCTACGCGCTCGACCTTGCCATCCTTGACCTGCTGGATGAAGTCGGAATAGTTGAGGGTCTGCGGCTCGTTAGGGCTGGAGAAGTTGTTCATCACCGTCACGAGGACTGCCGCGATGATCAACCACAGGATCAGATTCTTTGCCATATCGTTCAATTAACTACCCTCTGAAGCAAGCTCCGCTACTGGCGCGCGCTTCGCATGATATTCACCGGCCTAACTTACTACATTACCTACAACTCTGGCAGGCGCCGTCTGTAACCCTTTGTGAAACACTTTCTACACAATATTCGCTTATACACGCGGGGCAAAATACGAAAAACCTATCGCCCCGGCAAAAAACCTCGTTTTACTCGTTACCACCGCGGTAACCCCAAGCCAGCATATATTGCTCGCGGGAGCTGCCTCGGGAAGAATCCGGCTTGATCATCTGGATCTTGTCGAATTTCTTGCGGGCATCCTTCAGGTAAACATCGAAACCTTCACCCTGAAAGATCTTGATCACGAAATTTCCACCCGGCTTGAGTATCCGTTCCGCCAGATCAAGCGCCAGTTCGCAAAGGAACATGGCTTTCGGCATATCCACTTCAGGCGTACCACTCATATTGGGGGCCATATCGGAAATCACAAGGTCCACCTGCGAATTACCCACGGCCTCAAGGATTCGCGCGAGCACTTCGTCCTCGGTGAAGTCACCCTGAATGAAGGTAACGTCCGGGATGCTGTCCATTTCCAGAATGTCCGAAGCGATCAGACGCCCCTGACCGCCGATCAGCCGACTGGTGACCTGCGACCAGCCGCCGGGCGCTGCGCCCAGGTCGACAACGCTCATGCCGGAACGGATCAGCTTGTATTTCTCCTGGATCTCCAGAAGCTTGTAACTTGCACGCGAACGGTAGCCATCCTTCTGCGCCTGCTTCACATAAGGATCGTTGACATGTCGTTTCAGCCAACCAAGGCTTGTCTTGGAACGCGCCATTGGGCACCTCGATGATTAGGGTCGTGATTAATTGGGCGGATCCACGAACCCTCGGGTAAAATGGCCGCCATTTTACAGAATCCAGACGAAAGGGTCAGATTATGCCGCTCACTCCAGAGCAGAAGAAACAGTACAAATCCATTGGCCACCACCTGAAGCCGGTTCTGACGGTGGCGGACAACGGTCTGACTGAAGGTGTATTAGCCGAACTCGAACGCGCACTGGCGGATCACGAGCTGATCAAGATCAAGCTCAACATCCTCGATCGCGAGTCGCGCCTGGCGCACATTGCAGAGTTGTGCAAGGTCGGCAAGGCTGACCTGGTTCAGGTCATCGGCAAGATGGCACTGGTATATCGCAAGAACTTCAGCGTCAACAAGCAGCTGTCGAACGTTCATCGCTTCAAGTGATGACAAGGGTCAAGGGTGTGCTTCGCGCACCCTGCCACTCCATCCCGGCAGTGGCTGCAACACCAACACCACACCGGAGAAGCCCAACAGCAGAAAACTGAATTCCTGCCAGCGCTGCGCTTGCGGCCAGCCGACACGCACTGCAATAAACATCGCACACGCATACAACGCCATCAGCAACACCTGCCCGCGAAAATCCCGCCATAGACTGGCAAGGCCATCGGCCTGTACCAGCACCAAAGCCTGAAAAATCACGCATGCCGCGGCAAAACCCGCCACCGGCACTTCGAATGCATCGGCAACTTCATCGATCAGCAACGGTGCCAGGCCAATCTTGCCCAACACCGGTCGCAAACCGAGATGTATCAACCAGAAGCCGCCGACCCACAACATCTGGGTCAGCTGCCAAAGCATGGCGCCCGCACGTAGCGGGCGCCTGCCTTCAGATGTGACGGACTTCGACAATCTCGTACTCGATAACGCCACTCGGCGTTTTCACGGCGACCACATCACCCTCTTCCTTGCCGATCAAGGCACGGGCCAATGGCGAGCCGACCGAAATCTTGCCGAGTTTGAAGTCAGCCTCATCCTCACCCACGATGTGGTAAGTGACGCTTTCATCAGTCTCGACGTTGGCGATTTCGACGGTAGTACCGAAGATCACTTTACCGGTGTGCGGGATAGTCGTGACCGATGATCACCTGATTCTGAATCCGGCCTTCGATGTCACGGATCCGCGCCTCGACCATGCCTTGCTGTTCGCGGGCGGCATGGTATTCAGCGTTTTCCTTCAGGTCACCCAACTCGCGAGCGGTACCGATGTCCTGGCTGAGCTTCGGACGAACGACCTTGGTCAGGTGAGCGTGTTCTTCTTCCAGGGCTTTCGCGCCCTGGACGGTCATTGGGTATTTGATCATGCCTTCAATCCTGCGTGTAGATCCTGCAAGCGGCGCACGGTCTTCTCGGGACCGAACTTCAGCGCTTCGCAGATAGCTTCGCCCGCAGCAATGGTGGTGGTGCAGTAGATCTTGTGCTGCAGGGCATTACGACGAATGGAGTAGGAATCAGCGATCGACTGACGGCCTTCGGTGGTGTTGATGATCAGAGTGACTTCGTCATTCTTGATCATGTCAACCACGTGCGGACGCCCCTCGGTCACCTTGTTCACACGGCGCACTTTCAGGCCTGCAGCTTCGATCAGCTTGGCAGTGCCGGCAGTCGCGACCACTTCGAAGCCCAAGTTGATCAGATCACGGGCCACGCCTGCAACCAGCGGCTTGTCATCATCACGCACGCTGATGAACGCGGTACCGCCGGTCGGCAGCACTTCGCTGGCGCCCATCTGGGCCTTGGCGAATGCTTCACCGAAAGTGTCGCCGACGCCCATCACTTCACCGGTGGACTTCATCTCTGGGCCGAGGATCGGGTCAACACCAGGGAACTTGGCGAACGGGAACACCGCCTCTTTCACGCTGTAGAAGTTCGGGATGATTTCCTTGGTGAAGCCGATTTCCTTCAGGGTCTTACCGGCCATGACGCGAGCAGCGATCATTGCCAGGGAAACACCGATGCACTTGGACACGAACGGTACGGTACGCGAAGCGCGCGGGTTGACTTCGATGACGTAGATGTCTTCGCCCTGCAGCGCCAGTTGCACGTTCATCAGGCCGACAACGCCCAGTTCCAGGGCCATTTTCTTGACCTGTTCGCGCATCTCGTCCTGGATGTGTGCCGGCAGCGAGTACGGCGGCAGCGAGCACGCGGAGTCACCGGAGTGAACGCCCGCCTGTTCGATGTGCTGCATGATCGCGCCGATCACCACGTCCTTGCCGTCGCAGACCGCATCCACGTCCATCTCGATGGCGCAGTTGAGGAAGTGATCAAGCAGCACCGGGCTGTCGTTGGACACTTGCACCGCATCACGCAGGTAGCGCTTGAGTTCGTCTTCCTTGTAAACGATTTCCATCGCGCGGCCGCCCAATACATAGGACGGGCGCACCACCAGCGGATAACCGATTTTCGCGGCAGCGCGAACGGCTTCGTCTTCGCTGCGCACGGTGGCGTTTGGCGGCTGACGCAGGTTCAGGCGCTCGACCATTTGCTGGAAGCGCTCACGGTCTTCGGCGCGGTCGATGGCGTCAGGGCTGGTACCGATGATCGGCACGCCAGCGGCTTCGAGGGCACGCGCCAGTTTCAGCGGAGTCTGGCCCCCGTACTGGACGATTACGCCTTTCGGCTTCTCGACGCGGCAGATTTCCAGCACGTCTTCCAGGGTTACCGGCTCGAAGTACAGACGGTCGGAAGTGTCGTAGTCGGTGGAAACGGTTTCCGGGTTGCAGTTGACCATGATGGTTTCGTAGCCGTCTTCGCGCAGAGCGAGGGCAGCATGTACGCAGCAGTAGTCGAACTCGATGCCCTGGCCGATACGGTTCGGACCGCCACCCAGAATCATGATCTTGTCGCGACCGGACGGCGCGGCTTCGCACTCCTCCTCGTAAGTAGAGTAGAGGTAAGCGGTGTCGGTGGCGAACTCGGCGGCGCAGGTGTCAACGCGCTTGTAGACCGGGAACACTTCCAGTTTTTGACGGTGAGTACGCAGATTCTTCTCGGTCACACCCAGCAGCTTGGCCAGACGCTGATCGGAGAAGCCTTTGCGCTTGAGCTTGAACATCAGGTCGCGGTCGATGGCGGACAGACCGAGGGTCTTGACCTTCTCTTCGTCCTTGATCAGATCTTCGATCTGCACCAGGAACCACGGGTCGATCATGTTCATGCCGAAGATGTCTTCGACGGTCATGCCGGCGCGGAAGGCGTCCGCCACGTACCAGATACGCTCGGCGCCCGGCACGGTCAGCTCGCGCTTGAGGATGCTCATGCTTTCCGGATTGCTCAGGTCGAGCTTCTCGTCCAGACCGCAAACACCGACTTCCAGACCGCGCAGGGCTTTCTGCAGGGATTCCTGGAAGGTGCGACCGATGGCCATGACTTCGCCGACCGACTTCATTTGAGTGGTCAGGCGTGCGTCAGCGTTGGCGAATTTCTCGAAAGCGAAACGTGGCAGCTTGGTGACGACGTAGTCGATCGACGGTTCGAAGGACGCCGGAGTCTTGCCGCCGGTGATGTCGTTCGACAGTTCGTCGAGGGTGTAGCCCACAGCCAGCTTGGCCGCGACTTTGGCGATCGGGAAACCGGTGGCTTTCGAAGCCAGTGCCGAGGAGCGCGATACACGCGGGTTCATCTCGATCACGACCATGCGGCCGGTGTCCGGGCAGATGCCGAACTGCACGTTGGAGCCACCGGTCTCGACGCCGATCTCGCGCAGTACCGCCAGCGAGGCGTTACGCAGGATCTGGTATTCCTTGTCGGTCAGGGTCTGTGCCGGAGCAACGGTGATCGAGTCACCGGTGTGCACGCCCATCGGGTCGAAGTTTTCGATCGAGCAGACGATGATGCAGTTGTCCTTTTTGTCGCGGACAACTTCCATTTCATATTCTTTCCAGCCGATCAGCGATTCGTCGATCAGCAGCTCTTTGGTCGGCGACAGGTCCAGACCGCGGGCGCAGATTTCTTCGAACTCTTCACGGTTGTACGCGATACCGCCGCCGGTGCCGCCCATGGTGAAGGACGGACGGATGATGCACGGGAAACCCAGACGCTCGAGGACGGCGTTGGCTTCTTCCATGCTGTGGGCGATACCGGAACGCGGGCATTCCAGGCCGATCGACTTCATGGCCTTGTCGAAACGCGAACGGTCTTCAGCCTTGTCGATGGTGTCGGCGTTGGCGCCGATCATTTCCACGCCGAACTTTTCCAGAACGCCTTCGCGCTCCAGGTCCAGGGCGCAGTTCAGAGCAGTCTGGCCGCCCATGGTTGGCAGCACGGCATCCGGACGCTCTTTTTCGATGATCTTGGCCACGGTCTGCCACTTGATCGGCTCGATGTACGTGGCGTCAGCCATGTCCGGGTCGGTCATGATGGTGGCCGGGTTGGAGTTCACCAGGATGACGCGGTAACCCTCTTCGCGCAGGGCTTTGCAGGCCTGGGCGCCGGAGTAGTCGAATTCGCAGGCCTGGCCGATAACGATCGGGCCAGCGCCGAGAATCAGGATGCTTTTAATGTCTGTACGTTTTGGCATGGGTTTGTCACTCAAATCCGCAGGTCAGTCGGCAAGCCGTCTTGATCGATTTCTGAAGCCCTGAGGGGCGCCACCGGTGTCGGGGCCGCCCTCGAGGGCTTCTCGCTACAGTCTCAAGGCGAACGCTTAGCGTCGCTTGGCCATCTCGTTGATGAAGCGGTCGAACAGGGGCGCCACATCGTTCGGGCCCGGGCTCGCTTCAGGGTGGCCCTGGAAGCTGAACGCGCTCTTGTCAGTGCGCTCGATGCCTTGCAGGGTGCCGTCGAACAGCGACTTGTGGATCGCACGCACGTTGGCCGGCAGGGTCGCTTCGTCAACCGCGAAACCGTGGTTCTGGCTGGTGATCATCACAACGCCAGTGTCCAGATCCTGCACCGGGTGGTTGGCACCGTGGTGGCCATGACCCATTTTCAGGGTCTTGGCGCCGGAGGCCAGAGCCAGCAGTTGGTGACCGAGGCAGATGCCGAAGACCGGAATTTCGGTTTCCAGCACTTCCTTGATCGCCTTGATTGCGTAGTCGCAAGGCTCCGGGTCACCAGGGCCGTTGGACAGGAACACGCCGTCCGGCTTGAGTGCCAGCACATCGGCAGCCGGGGTTTGCGCCGGCACCACGGTCACGCGGCAGCCGCGCTCGACCAGCATGCGCAGGATGTTCAGTTTGACGCCGTAGTCGTAGGCAACCACGTGGTACGGCAACTCGGACGCTTCGATGGTCGCGTGGCTGTCGGTCTTCAAGTCCCAGACAGTGGAGCGCCATTCGTACTTTTCCTTGGTGCTGACGACTTTCGCCAGATCCATGCCCTTCAGGCCCGGGAAGCCTTGCGCGGCGGCAATTGCAGCTTCTTCGGAGATGTTGTCGCCGGCCATGATGCAGCCGTTCTGTGCGCCTTTTTCACGCAGGATGCGGGTCAGGCGACGAGTATCGATACCAGCGATTGCCACAACATTGTTGGCTTTCAGGTAGTCGGACAGGGACATCGTGTTACGCCAGTTGCTCGCTACCAGCGGCAGGTCACGAATCACCAGGCCTGCGGACCATACGCGGTCAGACTCGGCGTCTTCCGGCGTGGTGCCGGTGTTGCCGATGTGCGGGTAAGTCAGGGTAACGATCTGCTGGGCGTAGGAAGGATCGGTAAGGATTTCCTGATAGCCGGTCATTGCGGTGTTGAACACCACCTCACCAACGGTTTGACCGTCGGCTCCAATGGCTTCGCCGCGAAAAATGCTGCCATCAGCAAGGGCGAGTATGGCTGGCTTAGTCAAGAAGACCTCCCGTAAATAACGCATGAAAGGGCAATCGCAGGTTGTAAAAAAGCGGAGTGACGTATGGACACGTCACCCCGCTTCTTCACCGAATTATTCTGCGCGCTTTTAGTGGACACACTAAAGCTGTAGCTTACAGAAAAAGGCTTTTTTGGTCCACCGCTAAAGAGCCTAAAAGGCCGGAGAATGCGACAGGCCGTCGCGCGGTGCAGAAAAACCAGCGCAAACCGGGCGTTTGCGCTGGGTAAAGCAGTCAATTAATGCAGGTCGAGCACGTCCTGCATGTCGTACAGACCCGGCTCGCGACCATCCAGCCACAACGCCGCACGCACCGCACCCTTGGCGAATGTCATGCGACTGGAAGCCTTGTGCGTGATCTCCAGGCGCTCGCCTTCGCAAGCGAACAGCACGGTGTGATCGCCGACCACATCACCACCACGCACGGTAGCGAAACCGATGGTTTCCCGCTCGCGCGCACCGGTGTGGCCTTCACGGCCATAGACCGCAACCTTCTGCAGATCACGATCCAGCGCCTCGGCGATCACTTCACCCATGCGCAGGGCCGTGCCCGAAGGCGCATCGATCTTGTGCCGGTGATGCGCCTCGATGATCTCGATGTCCGCATCATCGCCCAGCACCCGAGCGGTCATTTCGAGCAGCTTCAGCGACAGATTGACCCCAACACTGAAGTTGGCCGCGAACACGATCGGAATATCCTTGCCCGCCTCGGCCAGCAGTTGCTTCTGCGCAGCATCCAGCCCCGTGGTGCCGATGACCATGGCCTTGCCAGCCTTGCGACAGAACGCGAGGTTTTTCAGCATGACTTCCGGCAGGGTGAAATCGATCAGCACATCGAACTCTTCAGCCACCGATTCGAGATTGCCGGACAACGGCACACCGATGCGACCCAGCGAAGCCAGCTCACCGGCGTCCACCCCGATCAGCGTACTGCCGGGACGAACGATCGCCGCGGTCAGGCCGGTCAGCGGCGCGCGCTGTTGCACGGCCTCGACCAGAATCTTGCCCATGCGCCCGGCGGCGCCCATCACAGCTATACGTCGCATGCCGACTCCTTACAGATCGCCGAAGAAGCGCTTCACGCCATCGAACCAACCGGTGGTTTTTGGCGAGTGACTGTTGTCATCCGCCAGCGAGCTGCGGAACTCTTCGAGCAATTCGCGCTGACGACGATTCAGATTGACCGGGGTCTCGACCGCTACACGGCACATCAAGTCGCCCGCACCACCGCCCCGCACCGGCGCCACGCCTTTGCCGCGTACACGGAACTGCTTGCCGGTCTGGGTGCCTTCAGGGATTTTCAGTTTGACGCGACCGTCGAGGGTCGGGATTTCCAGCTCGCCGCCGAGCGCCGCATCAACAAAGCTGATCGGCACTTCGCAGAACAGATGTTTGCCATCGCGCTGGAAGATGTCGTGTTCGCGCACGTTGATCACCACGTACAGGTCGCCGGTCGGGCCGCCCTGGGTGCCCGCCTCGCCCTCGCCAGACAGACGAATGCGGTCGCCGGTATCAACGCCAGCCGGCACCTTCACCGACAGGGTCTTGTACTCTTCGACGCGACCGTCGCCGTGGCAGGAATCGCACGGATCGGAAATGATCTTGCCTTGGCCATGGCAGCGCGGGCAGGTCTGCTGCACCGAGAAGAAGCCCTGCTGCATACGCACCTGGCCGATGCCGCCGCAGGTCGGGCAGGTTGATGGCGACGAGCCTTTCTTCGCACCGGAACCATCGCATGGCTTGCAATTGACCAGTGTCGGAACGCGGATATTCACGGTAGTGCCGCGCACCGCTTCTTCCAGATTCAGCTCCAGGGTGTAGCGCAGATCGCTGCCGCGCTGGGCGCCGCCACGGGAACCGCCACGACCGCCACCGAAGAAGTCACTGAAGACATCGCCAAAGATGTCGGAGAAGTTCTGCCCGCCGAAACCGGCGCCACCGCCACCCATGCTTGGGTCGACGCCAGCATGACCGTACTGGTCGTACGCCGCGCGCTTGCTCGAATCGGACAATACTTCGTAGGCCTCGTTGGCCTCTTTGAACAGTTCTTCCGACGCTTTGTCATCGGGATTACGGTCCGGGTGATGCTTCATCGCCAGACGACGATAGGCCTTCTTCAGGTCTGCATCGCTTGAACCACGCTCTACACCCAATACTTCGTAATAGTCACGCTTTGCCATAAGTCTTTTGCACTCTTGAGGACGTTCGGCAAACCCCTCCTGAGGATGGCCAAACTCGTTGAGCCCCAATACAGGCCCGGACCCAACTCACGTCAATTCAACGATCCTGGTCTTTGTTTCTTTTGGTACTTGCGGCGCGAAAAGCAGGAGCATTCCCGGCCATACCAGCAGCAGGCGAACCTTGTCGCATGCTGTAAAAATTCGTGTATTCCAGATACGCCAACGCGGGAGCAAGCTCCCGCGCGGCGACATCCTACCAGTCACCGCCGCAAGGCAGTCAACCGGCCGACCAACAACTTACTTGTGGTCTTTGACTTCTTCGAACTCGGCATCGACAACATCGTCAGCCTTTTCAGCTTTCTCGTCGTGCGGTGCCGCGCCTTCAGCAGGCTGAGCCTGTTCGGCGTACATCTTCTGAGCAACCGGAGCCGAGACTTTCGACAGCTCTTCGATCTTCGCTTCGATGGCAGCCTTGTCGTCGCCTTTCACAGCGGCTTCCAGTGCAACCACAGCGGCTTCGATCGCGGTCTTCTCTTCAGCGCTGACCTTGTCGCCCGCTTCGGTAACCATTTTGCGAGTCGAGTGAACCAGTGCATCACCCTTGTTACGGGATTCAGCCAGTTCAGCGAACTTGCGGTCTTCCTCGGCGTTCAGCTCGGCATCGCGAACCATCTTCTGAATTTCTTCATCCGACAGACCGGAGTTGGCCTTGATGGTGATCTTCTGCTCTTTACCGGTCGCCTTGTCTTTCGCACCAACGTGCAGAATGCCGTTAGCGTCGATGTCGAAGGTCACTTCGATCTGCGGCACGCCACGTGGAGCTGGTGGAATGTCGGCCAGGTCGAACTTGCCCAGGGACTTGTTCTGTGCGGCTTGCTTACGCTCACCTTGCAGAACGTGAATGGTCACGGCGCCCTGGTTGTCGTCGGCAGTCGAGAAGACTTGCGATTTCTTGGTAGGAATCGTGGTGTTTTTCTCGATCAGCGCGGTCATCACGCCACCCATGGTTTCGATACCCAGGGTCAGCGGGCTGACGTCGAGCAGCAGAACGTCTTTCACGTCACCGGCCAGAACGGCGCCCTGGATCGCAGCACCCATGGCAACCGCTTCGTCCGGGTTCACGTCTTTACGTGCTTCTTTACCGAAGAAATCGGTCACCAGCTTCTGCACCAGCGGCATACGGGTCTGACCGCCGACCAGAATCACGTCGTTGATCGCGCCAACGTCGATACCGGCGTCTTTCATGGCGATGCGGCAAGGTTCGATGGTGCGCTGAACCAGGTCTTCAACCAGAGCTTCGAGCTTGGCACGCGAAATCTTCACGTTCAGGTGCTTAGGACCGGTGGCGTCTGCAGTGATGTATGGCAGGTTGACGTCGGTCGACTGCGCGGACGACAGCTCGATCTTGGCTTTCTCAGCGGCTTCTTTCAGGCGCTGCATGGCCAGCGGGTCACCTTTGAGGTTCATGCCGCTTTCTTTCTTGAATTCGTCAACGAGGTAGTCGATCAGACGAATGTCGAAGTCTTCACCGCCGAGGAAAGTATCACCGTTGGTGGCCAACACTTCGAACTGGTGCTCGCCGTCAACTTCAGCGATCTCGATCACGGAAACGTCGAAAGTACCGCCACCCAGGTCGTAAACGATCACGGTGTGATCGCCCTTGGCCTTGTCCATACCGTAAGCCAGAGCAGCTGCGGTTGGTTCGTTGATGATACGTTTAACGTCCAGACCGGCGATGCGGCCGGCGTCTTTGGTCGCCTGACGCTGGCTGTCGTTGAAGTAGGCCGGAACGGTGATCACCGCTTCGGTCACAGGCTCGCCGAGGTAGTCTTCGGCGGTCTTCTTCATCTTCTTCAGAATTTCAGCCGAGATTTGTGGCGGCGCCATTTTCTGGCCGTTCACTTCAACCCAGGCGTCGCCGTTGTCAGCCTTGGCGATTTTGTACGGGACCATCTTGATGTCTTTCTGTACGACTTCTTCGTCGAACTTGCGACCGATCAGACGCTTCACCGCGTACAGGGTGTTGTGCGGGTTGGTCACTGCCTGACGCTTGGCCGACTGACCAACGAGGATTTCACCATCGTTGGCGTAAGCGATGATCGACGGCGTGGTACGCGCGCCTTCGGCGTTTTCGATAACTTTGGCTACGCCGTTTTCCAGCACGGAGACGCAGGAGTTGGTAGTCCCCAGGTCGATACCGATAATTTTGCCCATGTTCACTCTCCCGAAACTTTGGATTTTGTTGCCGCAGCAGTGGTGGCTAACTGCGGTAATACTTAAACGCTTGACTTCTAAATGGGGGCCTTGCGGCTAATTTCAAGCCTTCTCGTCAATCGAAGGCGAAATTGGCGCCGGCGCCTTGCTGACCACAACCATGGCCGGACGCAACAGGCGGCCATTGAGCTGGTAGCCCTTCTGGAACACCTTCAGAACGCTGTTCGGTTCGACGTCGGCGCTTTCCTGCATGGCCATCGCCTGATGGTGAACGGCATTGAACGGTTCGCCATGCGGATCGATCGCTTCAAGCTGATAACGCTTGAGGGTGTCGTGGAACATCTTCAGGGTCAGCTCGATGCCTTCGCGCATCGGACGGATGCTTTCGTCGTCCGGGCTCGACAGCTCGAGGCCGCGCTCCAGGCTGTCGACGATCGGCAGCAGGTCACCGGCGAATTTTTCCAGCGCAAACTTGTGCGCCTTCTCGACATCCTGCTCGGCACGACGGCGGACGTTCTGCAGATCGGCAGCTACGCGCAGCGACTGATCCTGCGCGGCGGCCAACTGCTCTTCGAGCACTTGTACACGGGTCGCCAGGTCGTCACCCGAAGTTTCGGGCGCCTGATTGGCTTCTGGATTTTGCGTATCTACTGTCTGTTCGTCAGCCATAGAATTCTCCTTTCAATTACGTCCGCGAGCTGTACTCGCGCTTCTGCCCCGATATATGGGGCCGCAAAATCAGGCTTCAAGGGCCTGCAATGATTAACCCTACAAAAAAGTGCTGCATTGTCATTCCCGCTCGGACTAAGCATTTGATCGGATCAAGCAAATCGAGCTAAGCGAGGGCATTGTCAGCCTGAAACAAAACACTGTATAAATAACCAGACCTAAAGCCTGGGAGCGGCCTTTATGCTGGTGCACCTGTCCGTACATAACTACGCCATCGTTGAACATCTCGATCTCGAACTCGATCGCGGGATGAGCGTGATCACAGGGGAAACCGGCGCCGGCAAGTCGATCATGCTCGACGCCCTGGGCCTGACCCTGGGCGATCGCGCCGACAGCGGCGTGGTTCGCCCAGGCGCCGACAAGGCCGACATTCTGGCCACCTTCGATCTGGTCGACATTCCCGAAGCCCATGCCTGGCTGGCCGAACGCGATCTCGAAAACGACGGCCCATGCATCCTGCGTCGGGTGATCACCGCTGAAGGCCGTTCGCGTGGCTATATCAATGGCACGCCCTGCCCGCTCGGCGATCTCAAGGCTCTCGGCGAACTGCTGATCGATATCCACAGCCAGCACGAACACCAGTCCCTGCTGAAAATCGATACCCATCGCCGCCTGCTCGATGAATACGCCGGTGCCACCGATCTGGCCCGCCAGGTTCAACTGGCTGCGCAGCGCTGGCGCCAGACTCGCCAGGAGCTGGAGCGCCTCTCCAACTCCGGCGACGAACAACGCGCGCGCCACCAACTACTCAGCTACCAGCTCGAAGAACTGGAAAACCTCGGCCTCGGCGAAAACGAGCTGGAACAGCTGGAGCAGGAACACAAAAACCTGACCAATGCCGAAACCCTGCTCGGCATTTGCCGACAGGTGGTCGAGCAGTGCAGCGAAAGCGATTCCGGCAACGTACTGAACGCACTGACCGCCAGCCTCAATCGCCTGTCGAGCGTGAACAACTCGGTTGGCGCACTGGGCGAAGCCAGCAGCCTGCTGACCAGCGCGCAGATCCAGGTCGAAGAAGCCGTGGGCGAACTCAATCGCTTCCTCGACAACTTCGATGCCGATCCGGCGCGCCTGCAGTATCTGGAAGAACGCCTCGACGCAATTTACACCCTGGCCCGCAAGCACCGGATCCAGCCAACCGAAGTCGCCGAGATGCAGCAGAAGTTGCTGGATGAGATCGAAACCCTTAACGCCAACGACGAATCCATCGAGCGCCTGGGTGAAGAACTGGCGTCCTACGCACGCCATTATCAAGAGAAGGCCCGCGAGCTGAGCGACTTGCGTCATCAGGCCGCCGGCAGCCTTGCCAGCGCCGTGGAGCAGGAAATCCAGCGCTTGGGCATGCCGGGCGGGCGCTTCACCATTGAATTGCGCGCCAATAGCAGCGACGAACTGCTGCCCAATGGTCTGGAACAGGTTGAACTGCTGGTCAGCGCCAACCCCGGCCAGCCACTGAAGGCGCTGGCCAAAGTGGCCTCCGGCGGCGAGCTGTCGCGGATCAGTCTGGCGATTCAGGTGATTACCGCGCAGACCTCAAGAGTGCCGACCCTGGTATTCGACGAAGTGGACGTGGGTATCGGCGGGCCGACCGCCGAAATCGTCGGCCAGTTGTTGCGACGTCTTGGCGATCGCGGGCAGGTACTGACCGTGACGCACTTGCCGCAAGTGGCAGCGCAGGGTCATCAGCATTTGTTCGTGCACAAGGTACGGGGCGAACAGGCGACTCACACCGCCGTGTCCAAGCTGAGCAAGAACGACCGTATAGAAGAAGTGGCGCGGATGCTGGGCGGCATCGACCTGACCAAAGAGTCTTTGGCTCACGCAAAAAAAATGGTGGTTACCGCAAAAGTTTAAGCACAGCAGAAAGCACGAAGGCGACCCTTGGGTCGCCTTCGTTCGTTTCGCGAACCTGAAATTCGCGCGACATGCTTACTTTTTCTTGCGTACGTACAGCACCAGATTGTGATCTACCAGATCAACACCGTGCTCCTCGGCAATTGCCTTCTGGAGCTTTTCGATTTCCGGACTGACGAATTCGACGACTTCACCGGTTTCCACGTTGACCATGTGGTCGTGGTGGCCACCGTCGGCCAATTCGAATACCGCGTGGCCACCGTCGAAGTTGTGACGGACCACGAGGCCAGCGGCTTCGAACTGGGTCAGAACACGGTAAACCGTGGCCAGACCGACGTCCTCGCCCGCTTCCATCAACGCCTTGTAGACGTCTTCGGCACTCATGTGACGCTGCTCGGTAGAGTCGAGCATTTGCAGGATCTTGACCCGTGGCAGGGTCACTTTGAGGCCGGCTTTGCGTAGTTCGCTATTTTCAACCATGGTCAGCTTTCTCGCGATGCTGCTTCGCAGCTTCTCTTAATGCGGGTATGATCGGCGTTTACGTTGTCCCAGCCAAGATAGTGGAAGTCGCCCACCGATGCAAAACACCAAGCTCTTGCTAACCAGTTTCACCTTTGTGGGACTGCTCGCACTCGCCGGTTGTTCATTCCCCGGGGTTTACAAAATCGACATCCAGCAGGGCAATGTCGTCACGCAGGACATGATAGACCAGTTACGCCCGGGAATGACCCGTCGGCAAGTACGGTTTATCATGGGTAACCCTCTGCTGACCGACACGTTCCATGCCGATCGCTGGGATTATCTGTACAGCCTGCAACCTGGTGGCGGTGAACGCCAACAGGAACGCGTGAGTGTTAACTTCAACTCCAACGACCAGCTTGTCAGCCTGTCCGGTGACTTCATGCCGGGCGTGAGCCGTGACGAAGCCATTCTCGGCAAGGACAGTGGCACCAGCGTGACCGCCCCTGCTGAAAACGCCGAGAAGCCGAAGCCGGAACAACCAGCCAAACCGGGCTCCTTGCTGGATTCGATCCAGAAGGACGTGGACGGTGTTGAAACCGTTCCGGTTCCGACGCCTGAACCGCTGGACACCTCGCCGCAGTAATGTGCGAGGCAATAAAAAACCCGGAATTTCCGGGTTTTTTATTGCCTGCGATTTGCTCGTCCTACTGATTTCGCGCCTTGGCTTCGGCAGCCTTGGCCGCCCGCAAGCGCCGAACCTCTTTCGGATCTGCCAATAGCGGCCGGTAGATCTCGATGCGATCCCCCGCCTGAATCAGGCGAACCTGCGGATCCGCGATCACTTTGCCGAAGATACCCAACGGGCACTCGCTCAAGTCCAGCTTCGGAAATTCATCGCCAATACCTGACTTGAGCACCGTCTCACGCACTGTCGTCCCTTCAGGAACGCTCAAAGTGCGCAAGATCTGACGATCCACGGCGGCATACACCACCTCAATCTCGATCACCGGCTCAACCATGCATCTGCTTGGCGCGCTGGCAGAACGCATCCACCAACGTATTCGCCGCCTGATTGAACAGCGGGCCGAGCGTCGCGCGCACCAGCGGGCCGGCGTAGTCGAAAGACAGGTCAAGACTGATCTTGCAGGCCTTCTCGTTCAACGCTTTGAAGACCCAGACGCCATGCAGTTGGTTGAACGGGCCTTCTTCCAGGTTCATCTCGATCGATTGCCCCGGCACCAGCGTATTGCGCGTGACGAAGTGCTGACTCAGACCGCCCTTGGCCACGCCAACGCTGGCACGCATGTGCTCGGGCGAACTCTCCAGCACCTCGGCGGACGAGCACCATGGCAAGAATTCCGGGTAACGCGCGACGTCGTTGACCAGGTCGTAGAGGAATTGCGCCGGGTATGGCAGCAACGCCGAACGTTGAATATGTGTCGTCATGTAAGCGTTACTTCCAGAGCTGAGCGGCAAACACTACAAGAATGCCGATAGGCGCCACGTAGCGCATCAAGAACAAGGACAGGGCAAACAGCGCCGGGTTACGAATCGACAACTCGTCACGCACCGCCTCACGCCCCATCACCCAACCGGCAAACAGCACGAAGCACAAGCCACCGAGCGGCAACATGATCCGCGAGGTGAAGAAATCGATCACGCCGAAGAAGTCCAGACCGCCTGCCGCCCCCCATTGGTAGAGATGAAACAGCCCGCCATCGTTCACGAAAAATTTGGCTTCCTTCCAGATATTGAAGGAGAAAACCGTACCCAGACCGACGAACCAGCAAATAAATGCCAGCCAGAAAGTCACCCAGCCACGGCTG
Organism: Pseudomonas sp. S150; assembly: GCF_004526365.1. Classification (NCBI taxonomy): domain Bacteria; kingdom Pseudomonadati; phylum Pseudomonadota; class Gammaproteobacteria; order Pseudomonadales; family Pseudomonadaceae; genus Pseudomonas; species Pseudomonas sp. S150. The sequence goes on along the minus strand of NZ_CP038207.1, from coordinate 1,413,467 downwards.
ATTTTCGTGCGTTCAACCAAATAGGCAACCATCGGTTCGAGCAGGGAAATCGCCGAGCTCCAGGCGGCAATTGCCACCAGGACAAAGAACACCACGCCCATCAACTGGCCGAAAACCACGTTACCGAAGGCAAATGGCAGACTGACGAACATCAGGCCCGGACCTTCGCTAGGGTTCAAACCGCCAGCAAACACAATCGGAAACAATGCCAGACCGGCCACCAGCGACACGAAGGTGTCGAGCAGTGCCACACCGACCACCGTGCCGGACAACGAGGCTTCCTTGGTCATGTAAGCGCCGTAGATCATGATCGAGCCGACGCCCACGCTCAGGGAAAAGAACGCATGGCCCATGGCGGGCAGCAAGCCGTCGAGGACTTTTTCCGGGTGGAAATCGAACATGAAATGCACGCCTTCCATGAAATGCCCGGTGGTCATGCTGTAACCCAGCAACACCAGCACCATCACGAACAGCAGCGGCATCATGATCCGCAGACTGCGCTCAAGCCCGGCAACCACGCCTTTGGCGATCACCACGGCCGACAACAGCATGAAAACTGTATGCCAAAGTGTCAGGCGCCAGGGATCGGAGATGACATTGCCGAAATAAGCGCCGACCTGCTCCGCCGTGGCGCCCTGGAAGTCGCCGCGCCCCATGTCGATGATGTAATCCAGCGACCAGCCGCCAACCACACTATAGAAAGACAGGATCAGCAACGCCGTGATCATCCCGGCAAATGCGCCCCACGACCACTTGCCCGAATGCCCGGCTTCCAGCGCCAGCACCTTCAGGGCGTTCGCCGGACTTTGCCGTGCGCGGCGGCCGATCAGGGTTTCAGCCAGCATGACCGGGATCCCGATCAGGGCGATGCAGGCCAGAAACATCAGCACGAAGGCGCCGCCGCCGTAGACCCCGACCATGTAGGGGAATTTCCAGATGCTGCCCAGTCCCACGGCCGAACCGGTCGCGGCGAATATGAAAACCCAGCGGCTAGCCCAACTGCCGTGGACAGAAACCTTGTCTGTCGACATTGAATATCACGCCCAAGCGTTAGAAAAAGAGGCCGCATTGTCCGGGATTCACTCAACGTGCTCAAGCACGCAGCATCACCGTAGCCGAGGACCGTTTATCTCCATATAATGCCGCCCCTATGGCTAAACAGAAGAAACACCCAACAGGGACCATCGCGCAGAACAAAAAGGCGCGACACGATTACTTCATCGAACATCGTTTCGAGGCTGGTCTGGTCCTGGCCGGCTGGGAAGTAAAAAGTCTGCGGGCAAGCAAGCTGCAACTGGTCGACAGTTACGTGCTGCTCAAGGATGGCGAAGCCTGGCTCCTCGGCAGTCACATCACGCCGTTGATGACCGCCAGCACCCACGTCATCGCCGATCCGACCCGCACCCGCAAACTGCTGCTCAACAAGCGCGAGCTGGAAAAACTCGCCGCTGCCGTGCAACAGAAAGGCTACGCCTGCGTGTGCCTGTCCTTCTACTGGAGCAAGCACATGGTCAAGTGCGAGATCGCTCTGGGCAAGGGCAAGAAGGAATACGACAAGCGTGACACCGAGCGCGAACGCGACGCCGGTCGTGAATTGCAGCGCGCCGTGCGCAACAAGGGCAAGGAAGAATAATTTTCCTGCTTTAAAAGATCGCAGCCTGCGGCAGCTCCTACACAGGAATGAGAATTTCCCTGTAAGAGCTGCCGAAGGCTGCGATCTTTTTGCCTCTAAAAGCTACATTCCCTTGCGCCGCTCCGCCCGAGCCATGCGCTGAACTTCCTGCCGCACCTCCTCCAGCACCTCCTGCACATACAGAATGTGCCGACTGGAAACCTCCCGCGCCTGCTCCGCACGCCCCTCGATAATCGCCAGATACAGCTCCCGGTGCTGAGAGATCAGCATGTCGCGGGTTTCCGTGCGCTGCTTGTACATGCCGCCAATGTTGGTCACCACGTTGCGCTTGAGCAGATCGAACAGCCCGCGAATGGTGTGCAGCAGCACTGCGTTGTGGCTGGCTTCGGCGATCGCCAGATGAAACTTGGCATCCGCCGCGCCCTCTTCCGCCCGGCTCACTTCGTCATGCCGCGTATAGCAATCCTGCAACTCATTGAACGCTGCAGTCAGACGCTCACGATCCACATCCGTGGCGCGCAATGCTGCGTAATAGGCGCACGATGCCTCCAGAGTGTGCCGAAACTCCAGCAAGTCGCGCTGCGCCTCGGGATTGCTCTCCAGCAGCAATAGCAGAGGATCACTGAAGGTCGAGCCGAGCGTTTCCACCACATAATTGCCGCCGCCCTGGCGACTGACCAGCAAGCCCTTGGCCGCCAGTTTCTGAATCGCTTCGCGCAACGACGGACGCGACACGCCGAACTGCTCGGCCAAGGCGCGCTCGGCCGGAAGCCGCTCACCGGACTTCAGCGTGCCTTCGAGGATCATCCCCTCGAGGCGCTCGACAATATCGTCAGACAAACGGCGCTGACGAATCTGATCAAACCCCATAACTCATTTCTCCACGATCCCGACCGCTCGCCGGGCTCTCTATTCTGGCCTATCGGCGCCCCGCCGACACCTGTCAGCGCACATTCGCCCGACCGGATCAGATGCCCTCTGCACCGCTTATTCGACAAAAGTTTCAGGGCGACAAATTGACACACCGACATCAAGGCTTTTACCCTAGCCAACAGCGATTGTAAATTGGTATTACCAATTAACCAAGAACGCTGACAGTGCCTGACCAACAACAATTAGGGGCCACCCCATATGCAAACCTGGCAACAGCTCTATACCCCGCTCGGCAGTCTCGGCGTCTCCGCACTCGCGGCCGTCATCCCCATCGTTTTCTTCTTTCTGGCTCTGGCGGTGTTCCGCCTCAAGGGTCACGTGGCCGGCAGCATCACGCTGGCCCTGTCGATTGCCGTGGCGATTTTCGCCTTCCACATGCCGGTCGACATGGCCTTCGCCGCGGCCGGATACGGCTTTGCCTACGGTCTGTGGCCGATTGCCTGGATCATTGTCGCGGCGGTGTTCCTCTACAAACTGACAGTCAAGAGTGGCCAGTTCGAGGTCATTCGCAGTTCGGTGCTGTCGATCACCGACGACCAGCGTCTGCAGGTGCTGCTGATCGGTTTCTCCTTCGGTGCATTTCTTGAAGGTGCCGCCGGCTTCGGCGCGCCAGTGGCGATTACCGCTGCGCTGCTGGTCGGTCTCGGGTTCAACCCGCTGTACGCCGCCGGCCTGTGCCTGATTGCCAACACCGCGCCAGTGGCGTTTGGCGCACTGGGCATTCCAATCATTGTTGCCGGGCAAGTGACCGGCATCGACGCGTTCAAGATCGGCGCCATGACCGGCCGCCAACTGCCACTGCTGTCGCTGTTCGTGCCGTTCTGGTTGGTGTTCATGATGGACGGCCTGCGTGGCGTGCGTGAAACCTGGCCGGCAGCACTGGTCGCAGGCCTGAGTTTCGCAGTGACCCAGTACTTCACTTCGAACTTCATCGGCCCGGAGCTGCCGGACATCACCTCGGCCCTAGCCAGCCTGATTTCCCTGACTCTGTTCCTTAAAGTCTGGCAGCCAAAACGCACCGCCGGTGCACAGATCGCCGGCGCCACCTCGAGCGCAGCGATTACCGCCAGCGTCGGCGGTTTCGGCCAGAAGCGCACCACCGTGGCTTCGCCTTACAGTCTTGGGGAAATTTTCAAGGCGTGGTCGCCGTTCCTGATCCTCACCGTGCTGGTGACCATCTGGACCCTCAAACCCTTCAAAGCCATGTTCGCCGCCGGCGGATCGATGTACGCCTGGGTATTCAACTTCGCCATCCCGCACCTTGATCAACTGGTGATCAAGACCGCGCCGATCGTCGCCACCCCGACCGCGATTCCGGCGGTGTTCAAGCTCGACCCGATCTCGGCGACCGGCACCGCGATTTTCTTCTCGGCGCTGATCTCGATGCTGGTGCTGAAGATCAATTTCAAAACTGGTCTGACCACTTTGAAAGAGACCTTCTACGAACTGCGCTGGCCAATCCTGTCGATCGGCATGGTGCTGGCCTTCGCCTTCGTCACCAACTACTCGGGCATGTCTTCGACCATGGCTCTGGTATTGGCCGCGACCGGCGCAGCCTTCCCGTTCTTCTCACCGTTCCTCGGCTGGCTCGGTGTGTTCCTGACCGGCTCCGATACTTCGTCGAACGCCCTGTTCAGTTCGCTGCAAGCGACCACCGCGCACCAGATCGGCGTCAATGACACCCTGCTGGTAGCCGCCAATACCAGCGGCGGCGTGACCGGCAAAATGATCTCGCCACAATCGATCGCCGTGGCCTGCGCCGCGACTGGCCTGGTGGGCAAGGAATCGGATCTGTTCCGCTTCACCCTCAAGCACAGCCTATTCTTTGCGACGATTGTCGGCCTGATTACCCTGGCCCAGGCCTACTGGTTCACCGGCATGCTGGTGCACTAAAGCTGGAAGAAGCCTACAAGCAACACGGAAATAACCGACGCCGGCTGGTGATTCCGGCGTCAGCAATTCACAACCCGGTCTGTAAGGCTGCTGAAAGCAATGCTGTCTATATTCAGCAGCCGCCACAGACGGATAACCGGGCCCACCCGGAGACACGCCTGATGAGCGAGCTTTTTTACAACGCTGTGCCCAACGCCACCCGCGTTGCACCGCCACTGCCCGAACCTCGGCAATACCCCAGCGAGAAACCGTCGCGGGTGTACCTGTTCGGGACCTGCGTGGTCGACCTGTTCTACCCCGAAGCCGGGATGGACGCGATCCACTTGCTGGAGCGCGAAGGCATCCGCGTCGAGTACCCGCAGGGGCAGAGCTGCTGCGGGCAACCGGCCTACACCTCGGGTTACACCGAGCAGGCGCGGACGGTCGCGCGCTCGCAACTGGCGCTGTTTGCCGGGGATTATCCGGTGGTGGTGCCATCGGGTTCCTGCGCGGGCATGCTGCGCGAGCATTACGCCGACTTGTTCAAGGACGAGCCGGAAACGTTGAAACAGGTGCAGGCCCTCGCGGCCCGCACCTATGAGCTGGCCGAGTTCCTGCTGTTCGTTTGCAAGGTGCAGCTCAAGGACAGCGGCGAACCGGTCAAAGTCGCGCTGCACACCTCGTGTTCGGCACGCCGCGAGATGAACACCCACCTGCACGGCCGCGAGTTGTTGGCGCAGTTGAGCAATGTGGAACGGGTCAACCATGACCATGAAAGCGAATGCTGTGGCTTCGGTGGGACATTCAGCGTCCGTATGCCAGACATTTCCGGCGCGATGGTGGCTGACAAGACCCGAGCGTTGAAGGAATCCGGCGCGCATCAGGTCTTGAGTGCCGACTGCGGCTGCTTGATGAACATCAACGGCGCATTGGAGAAACAAAAGGAAGCGCTGCGCGGGCAACATCTCGCCAGCTTTCTGTGGCAACGAACCGGAGGTGCGAAATGAGCACCTCCGCGATTATTCCTACGGTTGCCGTAGAAGAAGATTTCCGCACCCGGGCGCACAACGCTTTGGGCGATCAGCAGCTACGGAACAACTTCCGCACTGCGATGGATTCACTGATGACCAAGCGGGCAGCGGCTTTCAGCGATGCCCACGAAAGAGAACATTTGCGCGCCCTGGGCAACTCGATCAGGGCGCGTGCGCTCTCCAAGTTGCCCGACTTGCTCGAGCAACTGGAACAGAACCTGACCCGCAACGGTGTGACAGTGCACTGGGCGGAAACGGTGGACGAAGCCAATGGCATCGTCCTTTCGATCATCCGCGCTCACGAGGCGCGGCAAGTGATCAAGGGCAAATCGATGGTCAGCGAAGAGATGGAGATGAACCATTTCCTCGAGGCTCAAGGTGTTGAATGCCTGGAGTCCGACATGGGGGAATACATCGTCCAGCTCGACCACGAGAAGCCTTCACACATCATTATGCCGGCGATCCACAAGAATGCCGGTCAGGTCGCGTCCTTGTTCCACGACAAACTTGGCGTGGAGTACACCAAGGACGTTGACCAACTCATTCAGATCGGTCGCAGGGTCCTGCGGCAGAAATTCTTCGAAGCGGACATCGGCGTTTCCGGCGTCAACTTCGCCGTGGCCGAGACCGGCACCCTGCTGCTGGTGGAAAACGAAGGCAACGGGCGCATGACCACCACCGTGCCGCCCGTGCACATCGCCGTCACCGGCATCGAAAAGGTTGTGGAAAACCTGCGCGACGTGGTGCCGCTGCTATCACTGCTGACCCGCTCGGCGCTGGGCATTCCGATCACCACTTACGTCAACATGATCTCCGGCCCGCGCAAGGAACATGAACTCGACGGCCCACAGGAAGTGCACCTGGTCCTGCTCGACAACGGTCGCAGCCAGGCCTTTGCCGACAGCGAGCTGCGCCAGACCCTGAACTGCATCCGCTGCGGCGCCTGCATGAACCATTGCCCGGTCTACACCCGCGTCGGTGGTCACACCTATGGCGAGGTTTACCCGGGACCGATCGGCAAAATCATCACCCCGCACATGGTCGGTCTGGCGAAAGTACCGGATCATCCGAGCGCTTCGTCGCTGTGCGGCGCCTGCGGCGAAGTGTGCCCGGTGAAAATTCCTATCCCGGCGATCCTGCGGCGCCTGCGCGAAGAAAACGTCAAAGCCCCGGACAGTCCGCATCAAGTGATGCGCGGTCAGGGCAGCAAATATTCGCGCAAGGAACGCTTCATCTGGAACGCCTGGGCGAAACTCAACAGCTCGCCGACGCTGTATCGGTTGTTCGGGTTCTTCGCCACGCGTCTGCGCGCCCTGACCCCGAGCCATGTCGGCCCATGGACGCAAAACCACAGCGCACCCAAACCCGCCGCCCGCTCACTGCATGACATGGCCCGCGAGCATCTGGCCAAACAGGGAGACCGCTGATGAGCGCCAAGCAAAATATCCTCGCCAAGCTGCGGAAAAGTCTGACCGGCGCCACACCGATTGCCGACGACTTCGACGTCGATCTGGTGACGCAGCCTTACACCTACAGCGCCGAGCAACGTATCCCGCAACTGCGCAAACTGATGGAAGCGGTGCACACCGAGATATATCTGACTACCGGCGCAGACTGGCCGGCGCTGCTCGCGCAATTGCTGCGTGACCGTCAGTTGCCAAGCCTGTTGATCGCACCGACTACACCTCACGGGCAGCGCATCTCACAACACTGGGCGAACAATCCTGATCTGCCGACGCTGAAGTCCTACAACCGGCCGATGGAAGAATGGAAAGCCGAGCTGTTCAACAACACCCCGGCCAGCCTCACCGGCACCCTCGGCGCCATCGCCGCGACCGGTAGCCTGATCCTTTGGCCAACCCGTGAAGAACCGCGACTGATGAGTCTGGTGCCGCCGGTGCATTTCGCCCTGCTCAAGGCCAGCGAAATCCGCGACAACTTCTATCAAGTGCAACAGGAATTCGAGTGGGCCCAAGGCATGCCGACCAACGCGCTGCTGGTGTCCGGCCCGTCGAAAACCGCCGACATCGAACAAGTGCTGGCCTACGGCGCTCACGGCCCGAAAGACCTTGTGGTGCTGATCCTGGAGGACCAATGACGCTTCCGGTGAATTTCCTGCGCGATGCGCAGCAACTGATTCCAGCGGATCGCCGCTTCGACGATCCGCTGTCGACCTTGGCTTTCGGCACCGACGCCAGTTTTTATCGGCTGATTCCCAAACTGGTGATCCGCGTCGAGTCCGAGGACGAAGTGGTGGCGCTGTTGAAACTGGCCCAGCGCGATCAGGTCCCGGTGACCTTCCGCGCCGCTGGCACCAGTTTGTCCGGGCAGGCGATCAGCGATTCGGTGTTGATCGTGCTGGGGGATAACTGGAACGCTCGCGAGATTCGCGGCCAAGGCATGCAGATTCGCCTGCAACCCGGGGTGATCGGCGCGCAGGCCAACGCGTGGCTGGCACCGTTCGGGCGCAAGATCGGCCCGGATCCGGCATCGATCAACGCCTGCAAAATCGGCGGCATCGTCGCCAACAACGCCAGCGGCATGTGCTGCGGCACCGCGCAAAACACCTATCACACCTTGGCCGGGATTCGTCTGGTTCTTGCCGACGGCACGCGTCTCGATACCGAAGACGCCGCCAGTGTCGCCGCGTTTCGCGCCAGCCACGGCGATCTGCTGGAGCACCTGGCGACATTGGGCCGTGAGACCCGCGCCAATGCCGAACTGGCCGCGAGAATCCGCCACAAATACCGTCTGAAAAATACCACCGGCCTGTCACTCAATGCCCTGGTGGATTTCGACGAGCCTGTGGATATCTTGAGCCACCTGCTGGTCGGCTCCGAAGGCACGCTCGGCTTCATCAGTGCGGTGACCTACGACACGGTGATCGACCACCCGAACAAGGCCTCGGCGCTGATTGTGTTCCCGGATGTGGAAACCTGCTGCAACGCGGTCACCGTGCTGAAAAGCCAACCGGTGTCGGCGGTGGAACTCCTCGATCGACGCAGTCTGCGTTCGGTGCAGGACAAACCGGGCATGCCGGATTTCGTACAACACCTGTCGAACAATGCCTGCGCGCTGCTGATCGAATCCCGGGCCGCCTCTTCCACTTTGCTGCAGGAACAGCTGGCGCAGATCATGGCTTCGCTGACCCGTTTCCCGGTGGAAAAACAGGTCGACTTCACCGAAGACCCGGCCGAAAACGCCAAGCTCTGGGCGATCCGCAAGGACACCTTCCCCGCCGTCGGCGCGGTGCGTAAAACCGGCACCACGGTGATCATCGAAGACGTGACCTTCCCGGTCGAGCAACTGGCCATCGGCGTCAATCGCCTGATCGCGCTGTTCGATAAACATGCCTACGACGAAGCGATCCTTTTCGGACACGCATTGGAAGGCAATCTGCACTTCGTCTTCACCCAAGGCTTCAACAGTCCGGAAGAAGTCGCACGCTATCAGGCGTTCATGGACGACGTGGCACAACTGGTGGCGGTGGAGTTCGGCGGTTCGCTGAAGGCCGAACACGGCACCGGGCGCAACATGGCACCGTTCGTTGAGCTGGAGTGGGGCAGCGATGCCTATCAGTTGATGTGGCAGCTTAAACGTCTGCTCGACCCCAACGGCATCCTCAACCCCGACGTGGTGCTCAGCGAAGATCCGCAGATCCACCTCAAACACCTGAAGCCGCTGCCGGCGGCTGACGAGATTGTCGATAAATGCATCGAGTGCGGCTTCTGCGAACCGGTCTGCCCGTCGAAAGGTCTGACCCTCAGCCCGCGCCAGCGCATCGTGATCTGGCGTGACATTCAAGCGAAGAAACGCGCCGGCGTTGACACCACCGAGCTGGAACAAGCCTACGAGTACCAAGGCATTGAAACCTGCGCCGCGACAGGCTTGTGCGCGCAGCGTTGCCCCGTAGGCATCAATACCGGCGATCTGGTGAAAAAGCTCCGCGCCCGTAACGCCACGCATCAGAAAACCGCTGACTGGATCGAAGGAAATTTCGCCAAGACCCTGCAAGGCGCACGCTTCACCCTGCACGTGGCCAACGGCGCACGGATGCTGCTCGGCGCACCGCGCCTGGCGAAGCTGTCGGCAACCCTGACACGCTTGTCCAAAGGCCAGGTGCCGCTGTGGACCAGCGCGATGCCGCAACCGGAAAAAGCCATTCGCTTCAGCCCGAGCGTGTCCGGCGAACGCCCACGCGTTGTGTATCTGGCCGCCTGTGTTTCACGGGTGATGGGCCCGGCAGCGGGCGACAAGGAGCAGATGTCGCTGTACGACAAGACCCGTGGCCTGCTGGAAAAAGCCGGTTACCAAGTGGTATTCCCGGACAATCAGGACAACCTCTGCTGCGGTCAGCCGTTTGCTTCCAAAGGCTACGCCGAACAGGCCGAGCACAAGCGTCAGGAGTTGATCAGCGCGCTGCTGCACGCCAGTCGCGGTGGACTCGATCCGATCTATTGCGACACCAGCCCGTGCACCTTGCGCCTGGTGCAGGACGTGGGAAATGTTCGCCTGGATCTGTATGACCCGGTGCGCTTCATCCGTACGCATCTTCTCGATCGACTGGAGTTCACCCCGCAAGAAGCACCGATTGCAGTTCATGTGACCTGCAGCACCCAGCATCTGGGCGAAAGCCAGGCGCTGATCGAACTGGCACGCAAATGCAGCAAAACCGTGGTGATTCCGGAAGGTATTCATTGTTGCGGGTTTGCCGGTGACAAGGGTTTCACCACGCCGGAGCTGAACAGCCACTCGCTGCGCACACTCAAGGACGCGGTGCAACATTGCAACGAGGGGATTTCCACCAGCCGCACCTGTGAGATCGGCCTGACGCAGCACGGCGGCATCGACTATCACGGACTGGTCTATCTGGTGGATCGGGTCACTCGAGCGAAGGCCTGCTAAAAGAAAGTTAGAACCCTTGAGCGAGGCGGTAGTCCACAGAACAAGCCCCCGAACACGCGGGGCTTTTCCTCCTTTCGCTGGCCTGCTCTGACGGTCAGCGAGAGTCTGGATTCCTCAGTGCAAGGAGATACTCATGAAGCATTCTGTACTGTTTGGTCTGTTCGTTACTGCCTCGATGATGGCTTCTACTTCGTTCGCCGATGGCAAACCTGCCGACTTGTGCGAGGCGAATCTGCAAAAGATCGAAAGCGCCAAGACGCAATATCAGACGTCGCCGGATCTGAATTCGCGCGTCTCGGCAAGCGTCAGTAAAGCCCAGGCCCTCAAGGCTCAGGGCAGGATTGACGACTGCCTGGCGGAAACCCAGCAAACCCTTCTGGTAATCCAGAACTCGACGGGGGATACCAAGAAATGAACCTCGGGACGACCAGTCTTCAGGTGGCGTGATGCAGCGCGGTTCGGGTTGACGGGCCACGATGTAAAAAAAACCGAATTCCTGCGTGCGGCCGCGGTCGATTGAACAGGCCCACTACCAAACACGGCCTGTTACGACCTCGGCATCGCCGCCAGACCGTCCGGCAGCACCGAGACCAACCGTTCAAGGAGATACCCATGAAGCATTCTGCAATTGCTGGATTGTTCATCGCTGGTGCCCTGCTGACGTCGCCGGTGTTTGCGGCAGACAAAGACCTTTGTGCCGGGAATCTTCAAACCATCAAAGACTTCGTTACCAGTCAGCCGTCAATTCCCGAGACGTCCATGAACAACGTCAAGGAAGCGCAGAAAAAAGCTGAAGACGCGCAGGCGGCCGGCAATGACAAGGATTGCGTTGAGGTCACCTCTTCCTTGATAACCAAAATGCAAATCCGCAATCCAACGCGCAATTGATATGCCACGAGGCCAACCTTCGGGTTGGCCTCGCCGGCCGTTTGGCGTACACTGCGCAGGCTTGTTGCCTCACCTGATGTACGAGGCAATGAGTTCGGGGCCGATTAGGATTCGACGCCGGTGACGAAACTTTAGGTGCATGCCGACTTGGTAACAGAAGTCGTAAATCCACTGTTGCAACTTCTTATAGTTGCCAATGACGACCAATACGGTGCTGCTCTCGCTGCTTAATTGCAGCTGACATGCACTCCTGGTGCCTTCGGGCCCAGCAATCATCAGGGGATGTCTGTAAACCCGAAATGATTGTCATATAGAACAGAATCGCCGTGCAGTACGTTGTGGACGAAGCGGCTAAAACTTACACAACTCGCCCAAAGCACCCTGCCCGTCGGGTCGCTGAGGGTTAACTTAATAGACACGGCTACGCATGTAGTACCGACAGCGGAGCACTGGCGGACGGGGGTTCAAATCCCCCCGGCTCCACCAACTCTCGACGACAAAGCCCGCCTTGTGCGGGCTTTGTCGCATTTGCACATCAGCCAAACCGGGCACACAAACCCACAGCCTGCAGGCGATCAAACTCGATAACCCTGGCAATGCTCTGCCTACTCACAAAAAAGGACGACACGATGTCGTCCTTTTTCGTACCCGCATTCATCAAAATCAATGAACCGCGCTGAGCAGATCCGGGCGGCTGGATTTGAGCATTGCCTCATTGACCTTGCCTTGAATCGAGCAGGTAAACATCCCCTTGCTGCCAGTCGTCAGCTCTTGCGGAGCAGGCTCGATCAGGAACACGCGCTCGGCACTGTCGACAACCAGCTTGCCCGCCGTTGCGGATGGGTCTTCCGGCTGCCAGTTGGATTTGTCGTGGGACCAGATTTCCGCGCGTGCGTAGAGTCCCTGCGACATGTCCATACGCGGCCCACCCGCTTTTTCCAACTGGGTGTGGAGTTCATTCGGCGTCTGTTTGGCGTAGAACCCCCAACTGATGATGCGAGTGCCCATCAGGTCTGTATCTTCGGCGTAGAAGCCGGTCAACGACATGCCGTCAATTTCGACCGGCTTGGCGAACATCCAGCGCTGCCCCATATCGCTCTTGGTGCCGCCGGACAATTTGATCTGGCCATTTTCGACAGTGCTCGGCACCAGATCCTTGAACAAAGGTGATTGCACGACTGCCAGGGAGTGATCGTCACAAGCGGCAAACGACGCCACCGGCGAAGGTGCAGCGGCAACGCTGAAAGCAGAAAAAAGGGCCGCAATGGGCAACAGCAGGAAAATTGGTTTCATGGAATGACTCGAATGAAAGACTGAAGAAATCGACAGAGACGATATCACAATGACATCAATCAACAGACTTCAGAGTTTCAATCAATGCCCATGCCGATGATGCACATCCGGAAAATGCGCATGACTGTGCCGCATCGGCGTGTGCACATGCGGATGGCTATGCGGCTCCACCCCATCCCACTCAAACCCATGCGTATGTTGATGATGCTCATCGTGTGTATGCCGATGATCATGCTCAAGCGGTTCGTGCTGATGCTCATGAACATGGTTTTCCATCAGATGAATCCATACCCCCACGGCCATTAACGCCGCTGCGAGCAGAAACATCAGCGATATCGACTCGCCGAGCAGCAGAATCGAGATGCCTGCGCCGAGAAACGGTGCGGTGGAAAAGTAGGCGCCGGTGCGTGCGCTGCCGAGGCCGCGCAGGGCGAGGACGAACATTACCAGGCTGACGCCGTAGCCGAGAAAGCCGACCAGCATGATCGGCACCAGCGAGGTGGCGGCGGGTAGTTGGGTGCCGATGAACAGGGCCAGTGTGCAGTTGACCAGCCCCGCCACCAGGCCTTTGCTGCCGGCGATGAACAGTGCGTCCGAGGCCGAGACTTTACGGGTCAGGTTGTTGTCGATGGCCCAGCAAAAGCAGGCGAAGGCCACGGCCAACGGGCCGGTCCACTCTTGCGCCGAGACGGTCTCTTGCGGCCAGGACAGCACGACACCGCCGGCGACGATGGCGAGCATGCCGATCACGATTCGTCGGTCGGCATTTTCCTTGAACACCACCCACGCCAGCAGCGCCGTGAGCACTGATTCGAGGTTGAGCATCAGTGACGCGCTCGCGCCGGACGTTCGGGTCAGACCGAACATCAGCGCCACCGGCGCCAGCACTCCGCCGAAGCCGATGGCGCCGAGCAGCCATGGCCATTCACCGGTGCCGAGCCCGGAGGGCTTCCAGCCACGATCGCGGACAAAACGCAGGGCGGTCAAGCCCAGACCGCTACCGAGATAGAGCAACCCGGCCAGCAGAATCGGCGAAACCTGTACCCCCAACAGTTTGGCGAGAGGCGTACTGGCGCCAAACAGCGCCGCCGCAATCAATGCGTGGAGAACGCTCACATTCATGCTGGGATCACTCGCTGGGGCCGATGGAATACCGGCGCCCATCATCGCAAAACTCAGGTGAGAATTATGTGAACAGCTGATTCGTGTCAGCGAACATCATCTCTGGCTTGTGCTCAAATCCAGCAACATTTAATCCGCGCAATCTCTGGGCGGTCACTCGAAGCAGGCTCTATGCTGCGAACATCGAGATGCAATGGAGTTGAAGATGAAGAGCTGGATTGCCGTAGCGCTGGCCGCGCTGATTTCCTTGTCCGTCCATGCGGCCGACGCCCCCACTGTGCGCGTCGAACCGATCGCGTTCACAACCAGTGCCGACAGCATCCAGCGCAAACAGTCGATCAAGGGGGACCAGACCGCGCAGTACACATTCAACGCCAAGGCCGGCCAGATACTGACCGTCGACTTCAAACCGTCCAACACCTCCGCTTACTTCAACATCCTCGCCAAGGGTGCGGATTACGCGCTGTTCAACGGCTCGATCATGGGCAATCACTTTCTCGGTCCACTGCCCGGCGATGGCGAGTACACGGTTCAGGTCTACCTCATGCGCAACGCCGCCCGGCGTAATGAAGTGGCCAAGTACGATTTGTCTCTGAAGCTGGTTAATAACGATGCTGGATCTGGCACGAGGACAAAGTGACGGAGTTCAGAAGTGACATCGCTCAGTGTCGCCGGCAGATAAACCCCTGAACCACTTCTACACTCACACCGCCCCCACTGCCACGACGAGCCCCCATGACCACCCTCCAAACCCGCATGAAGCAAGGCAAGGACGCCCGCAAGAAATGCTCGCGCAGCGCCCACGCCACCACCGGAAAGATGAACCGCGATCCGATCCCGCTGATCAAGGCCTCCAGTCAGGGCCGCGTCGCCTCGCTAGTGGAACTGCGTTACGGACGAATGCTGGTGTCGCCCTTCACGTTCTTCCGTGGCAATGCGCTGGTGCAGGCACATGATCTGTCGAGCACCGAGAACATGGGACTGGTCGGGCCGATCTGTGGGGATGCGCATTTGATGAATTTCGGCGGGTTTGCCACGCCGGAGCGCAATCTGCTGTTCAGCGTCAATGATTTCGACGAGGCGCACCCCGGGCCTTGGGAATGGGATGTGAAGCGGCTGGCTGCGAGTTTCGTGGTGGCGGCGCGGGATTTGCGCCATGGCGAGTCGGTTGAGGAAGACGTGTGTCGGCAGATGGTCGGCGCCTATCAGGCGACGATGCTGGAGTGCGCCGAGCAGAGTGCGCTGGAAACCTGGTACGAATCGATCAAGTACGAAGATTTGCTCGATCAGGCGCGCAAGAGTGCCCTGGAGCACGTGCAGCGCGCCGTCGATAAAGCCGAACGGCGCACCCACGCCGAGTTGCTGCCGAAGATCAGCGAGCGCGACGCGAATGGGCGGCTGGTCATTCGTGACGATTTGCCGGAGATTTTCCACCTGCACAAGAACACCACGCTGCTCGACGCCGATGATGACTGGTTGCGGCTGGCGGACTGGCGGCCGTTGTTCGATACGTTCATGCGTGACTATCGCACCACGCTGCAGGCTGACCGGCGGGAATTGCTCTCGCGGTTTCACGTGCAGGATCTGGCGTTCAAAGTGGTCGGCGTGGGCAGTGTCGGCACCCGCTGTTTGGTGGCGCTGCTGACCGACGATCAGGAGTTTCCGTTGTTCCTGCAGTTCAAGGAGGCGCGGCGCTCGGTACTCGCCGACTATGTGAAGGCCAAGTCCCGCACCCGTCATGAAGGCCAACGGGTGGTCGAAGGGCAGCGCTTGATGCAGTCGGCCAGCGATCTGTTTCTCGGCTGGACCACCGGTCCCAACGGTCGGCATTTCTATGTGCGGCAGTTGCGCGACATGAAGATCTCCGCCGAACTGGAAAACGTCGACGCCGACACCTTCGCCGCCTATGCCCGGGTCTGTGGCCGCGCATTGGCACGGGCGCACGCCAAAGCCTCAGGCAACGCTGCGCTGATCAGTGGTTACATCGGCAAGGGCGATGCCTTGGCCGACGCTTTGTTCAAATACGCCCGCAGTTACACCGCGCAGAACGAGCGCGACTTCGAACGCTTTCAGCAGGCCTGCCGCAAGGGCCGGCTGACGGCGCGTTCGGAAGCGGATTTCGCCGCGGATCATCTGCCCTGAGGCGTTGCAGAGCGGTCGCTGCCGAGATGAATTTTTCTTCACTGCTCAGGCTCGATCAACACGGTACAGTCCGCTCGCTCATTCAAGAAACTACGGTTCGCCCGCGCTCTCCCGCGGGCTTTTTTTTGCCTGGCGTTTGCTGCCGAAGCGATACACCCAAGTGTCCTGCACGCCGTGCTGCTGCGATTGCCGCGCCTGTGGATGAACCCTGATCAGCGCAAACCCCGCCGCTTCAGCCAGACGCTGACTGCGGCTGTTGGCCGACGATGTGGTCAGGTAAAAGGTGAACTCCGGCAGGCGCCTGACCAGTTGCTGGAGCACTTCGCGCATGTAGCCCTTGCCGGCAAACGCGCTGTTGGCCCAATAACCGACGACATAACGCTTGCGTCGACGCGGCACCAGGCCGATGCAGCCAACGACGGCTTGTCCGTCTTCAGTCACGATGAATAAGCGCCGCTCACCGGTCTCGCTGGTGAAGTCATCCCGCGCTTGCAGCATGGACGACAGCGCCCGCCCCTCACTGGTGTGTTCAACCGCCCACTCGAGAAAAGGCGCATGCTCGCGGTAACTGGCGTTCAGCGCCTCGCGCACCGGAGTGACCAGCGCTGGGTCCGGCGCCCGAACACGCAGCGCCAACCCGTTCACCGTCAATGCAAATTCCATTGCTTGTTCCTCCAATCCCGGAAATGCCGCAGTCGATAACCCTGTGCACTCAACCAAAGAAATTTACAGAGCGCCAGCGCGGTTTGTTTTTTTCCATCTCCTAGGCAATCCTGTCCCTCGACCCTGCCAACCGGAGCCGCCGATGTCACTGCTGAGCCTGCCCTGCCAACGCCTGACGCTCGCCATCCTCGCCCCGGAACAGGCCGAGCTGGAAAGTGACTTCTATGCACGCAACCAGCGCCATCTCGCCCCTTGGTCGCCGATTCGCACCACCGAATACTTTTCCAGCGAGCAGATTCGCCGACGCCTTGAAGTCCAGGCCAGTGCCTACGAGGCCGGGCTGGCGATGCATTTCGCTCTGTTGACGCCGGATGGCCAGCAAATGATCGGCGCGTGCAATTTCAGCGGGATCATTCGCGGAGCGTTTCAGGCCTGTTATCTGGGTTATCACATCGACCACGCGCATCAGGGCCAAGGCTTGATGCAGGAAGGTCTGGAGGCTGGCATCGGCTATATGTTCGACACGCAGAACCTGCACCGGATCATGGCCAACTACATGCCCGGCAACGAACGCAGTGCGCGGTTGCTGGAGCGTCTGGGTTTCGAGCGCGAAGGCTACGCCAAGGCTTATCTGAACATCGCCGGCCGCTGGCAGGACCATGTGCTGACGGCGCTGGTCAATCCGTTGTTCGAAACACCGGAGAAGCGTTGGTCGCGTCAACTGGCGTGAGTTTCACAATTTGTTAAGCATTGGCGAAGTATGCTCAAGGCTCCTGCCCTTTCCGGTTGCCTGAAACCCATGCCGCGTGCCGCCACTTCACTGTTTCTACTCGCCGCCCTGCTGTTTTTTTTCGCTTTGGGTAACCACCAGTTGCAAGGCTCTACCGAGGCCCGGGTCGCCGGGATCGCCATGGAGATGCATCTGGACGATGACTGGGTGACGCCGCGCCTGTTCGGCGAACCGTTTCTGGAAAAACCGCCGCTGAGCCTGTGGCTGGACGCCGGCGCCATGCGCGTGTTTGGTGTTTCGCCATGGGCGGTGCGGCTGGCGTCGGCGGTGGCCGGGTTGCTCAGCGTGATGCTGCTGTACGGCATGCTGCGCCGCTTCGGCCGGCCAAAAGCGGTCGCGTGGACGGCGGGGATTCTGCTGGCGACCATGGCCAGCTACTGGAGCAACGTGCGCGGGGTCGGCGAAGATGCGCTGCTGGCGCTCGGCGTGACCACGGCGCTGCTGGCGTTCTTTCAGGCACAACGCGCACCGAACGCGGCTAACTCGCTGCTGTTTATCGTCGGGATCGCTATCGCCACTTTGAGCAAGGGCGTGCTCGGCCTGGCGATGCCCGGGCGTGGTGATTTTTGCCTACCTGCTGGCCGACAACCTGATCGACAAACGCCTGAAGGTCGGTGCCTGGCTGCGTCCCGGCCTGCTGACGGCGGTGTGGGTCTGATTCCGTTGCTGATCTGGCTCGCCGTGCTCTATCAACGCGGTGGTTCGCACGCTGTCGCTGAAGTGCTGCTGACCAACAGCGTCGGTCGCTTCAGCGGCTCGTTCGTCGAGGCCGGGCATTACGAGCCGTTCTATTACTATCTGGCCAAACTGCCCGAAGCGTTTCTGCCGTGGAACATTCTGGTGTATCTGGGGCTGTGGCATTTCCGCAAGGAGCTGAAGGCCGACCGCTATCTGCTGTTTTTCAGCCTGTGGATCGTCGCGCAGTTCATCATGCTGACCCTGGCCTCGAGCAAGCGCACGGTGTACCTGATGTCGATGACCCCGGCGGCGGCGGTGATTGCCGCCGAGTATGCGCGCGTGCTCTTCGAGCGCTTGCAGGCCCGCGAAACCGTCGACCGCTTTATCGGAAAAGTCGCCCGTCATCGTCAGGCAATTGCTGCCGGCTTGCTCACGGTGGTGATCGCCAGCTACCTCGGCGCCGCGCAGTGGGCACTGCCCAACGCCGACAAGGAGTTGTCGTTCCTGCCGTTGACCGAACACATTCAGAGCTTGCAGGCCAACGGTCAGCAGGTCGCACTGTTCCAGGCCAATGAACGGGTCGGCGGCGCCAGCGTGTTCTACACCCAAAGCGTGCTCAAGGGGCTGGATACTGACGCGCAACTGCACGACTTCCTCAGCGCTTCCCCCTCGAACGTCGCGGTGATCTCGGCAGACAGCGAACCCGCCGCACCACTCAAAGTGCTCAAGACCATGATGGTCGGGCGTCAGGCGTATTACTTCGTCGGCTACTGACGTCCTTCGCACCAGACAATAAAAAACCCGCCGTCACTGGCGGGTTTTGTTTGCGCTGAAGCTTGGCAAACGTCAGTTCATCGGGTGCTCACGGAGTGCCAGTCGGAGGCTTCGATGAAGCCAAGCACCCGCGGGTCTGCTTTGTTTGCGGCAGACACAAACAGTGAGGAACCGTAGCCAGGGTCAGAAACCGGTGTATTCAAGTCCTTTTCCAGCTCCGCCATGCATTCGCTGTGGGTCACCAGGATCAGATTGCGCCCGGGGAGCTTGTGCGCCAGCGCTTCCTGCAGGATGTGGCCCTTGCAGCTGATTAGCCAATCTTCGCCGCTGGCCGCGCGGTTGAACATGTAACCGGCGGTCTGCACCGTGCGCAGCATCGGGCTGTTGTAGATGTCAGCGTTATTCAGGCCCAGATGCTCAAACTGTGCACCGACACCGACCGCAACACTGCGCGAGCGGTCGGTGATGCCGTCGTCGCCACTCAGGCACGGCGCCGGCGAGTGATCGCAGCGCTCGACGTGACGCACCAGCACAATCATGTCGCCCTTGGCCCACCCGGCCGCCAGCGCGCGGGCTCCGGACACATTGCCATGGGCCAGATCCGGCACCGCCGCCGGGGCGAGCAGCCACAGTGTCAGCGGAATCACCAGCAGCGACGCGCCGAGCACCACCCAGGTATTGCGATAGCGGGCCAATCCGCTCAGGGAAATCGAGCGTTTGACGCCGAACAGACTCAGTCTCAACTCCACATCGGGCCGCCTCGTCGGCATGCATCACAGTCAATACGATGCGGCGAGAGTAAGGAAGCGGGCGTAAGTGGCGAGTGAAACGCATGTGAAAAAAGTCTTGAAGCGCCCTTGTTACAAATTCCGTAGGACAAAAACCTTTCAGCTCTCGTGTTTGCGGCCGATACAGACCTGCTAACACCCTTGCTGGCTCAAAAAAACAACAATCTTCCAGCCTGACCGACGATCAAGTAGCTCTACGTTCCTGGAGGAATTGTGATGAATAGCTGGTTCGGCAACATCAGCGTGAACATGAAATTGGGCCTGGGCTTCGGCCTGGTCCTGGCCCTGACCTGCGTGCTGGCCCTGACGGGCTGGACCAGCCTCGGCGGCCTGATTGACCGCAGCAACTGGATGAGCGACATCACCCAGCTCAATGCCGGTCTGACCAAGCTGCGCGTGGTCCGCCTGCAATACATGCTGACCAACGGCGACGAAACCGCCGCGCAGAATGTACAAACCACCCTCGAAAGCTTCGCCGCGCAACAACAGGCGCTGATCAACAAGTTCAAGAGCCCGGAAAACGTCAAACTGCTGAAAGAGCAGGCCGCGACTATCGCCGAATACCAGACCTCGCTGAACAAGATGCGCAACGCCTACCGCACCGGCAACAGCGCCCGCGACGTGATGGGCACTAACGCCGACGCCGCTTACAACCTGATCGAAACGATCAGCAAGCGCGTGCAGCAAATGGACATGAGCGAGCAGCGCTTCGAGCAGTTCCAGGCCATCACCCAGGCCAAGGAAGCGTTCATCCTGGCGCGCTATGAAGTGCGCGGCTACACCGCCACCACCAACGCCGAAACCGAGCAGAAAGCCGTCGGCCAACTGGACGCAGCGATCGCCAGCCTCAAGCAACTGAACGTGCATTTCGCCGCCACCCAGCAAGACGCCCTGCGTCAGCTGGAAACCGCCCTGAGCAACTACCGCAGCGCGTTGCAGGCCTACAAGAACGCCAACAGCGAAGCGGTGCAGGCGCGTAAAGAGATGACCGATCAGGGCACCGCGATCGTCAACACCAGCGAGCAGCTGTACCAGATCCAGCTCGACCGCCGTGACATCGAAAGCGCCCAGGCCCGTACCTTCCAGCTGATCAGCACCCTGCTGGCGCTGTTCGTCGGTGTGATTGCCGCAGTGATCATCACCCGTCAGATCACCCGTCCGCTGCAAGAAACCTTGGCCGTGGTCGAGCGCATTGCCAGCGGCGACCTGACCCAGAACGTCACGGTCACCCGCCGCGATGAACTCGGCGTGCTGCAACAGGGCATCGCGCGCATGGGCGTGACCCTGCGCGACCTGATCAGCGGCATCCGCGACGGCGTCACCCAGATCGCCAGCGCCGCCGAAGAACTCTCGGCCGTGACCGAGCAGACCAGCGCCGGTGTCAACAGCCAGAAGGTCGAGACCGACCAGGTGGCCACCGCCATGCACGAGATGACCGCCACCGTGCAGGAAGTCGCGCGCAACGCCGAAGAAGCCTCGCAAGCCGCAGCCGCCGCTGACGGCGAAGCCCGTGAAGGCGACAAGGTGGTCAACGAAGCCATCGCGCAGATCGAGCGTCTGGCCAGCGAAGTGGTGCGTTCCACTGAAGCCATGAGCGTGCTGCAACAGGAAAGCGACAAGATCGGCAGCGTCATGGACGTGATCAAAGCCGTGGCCGAACAGACCAACCTGCTCGCGCTCAACGCCGCGATCGAAGCGGCGCGTGCCGGTGAAGCCGGTCGTGGGTTTGCCGTGGTCGCCGACGAAGTCCGTGGTCTGGCCCAGCGCACGCAGAAATCCACCGAAGAAATCGAAGGTCTGGTCGCCGGACTGCAGAACGGCACCCAGCAAGTGGCGGCGGTGATGAACAACAGCCGAGCCCTGACCGACAGCAGCGTGGCCCTGACCCGCAAGGCTGGCGACTCCCTGGAGAACATCACCCGCACGGTGTCGAACATCCAGTCGATGAACCAGCAGATCGCCGCCGCGGCCGAGCAGCAAAGCGCCGTGGCCGAAGAAATCAGCCGCAGCATCATCAACGTGCGCGACGTGTCGGAACAGACCGCCGCGGCCAGTGATGAAACCGCCGCGTCCAGCGTTGAACTGGCGCGCCTGGGCGGTCAGTTGCAGCAGATGGTCAGCCACTTCCGCGTCTGATCTTCAGTCAGCGCCAAAGGGTAAATCCAATCGCGGGCAAGCCCGCTCCCACAGGTAACGAGTCGAACACAAAATTGTGAACGACCGAAAAACCTGTGGGAGCGGGCTTGCCCGCGATTGCGTCAGCCCGACCACCCTGATGTCCCAGACAACTCGCCTTCGTGTAGGAGCTGCCGCAGGCTGCGATCTTTTGATCTTGTTTTTAAAATCAAAGTCAAAAGATCGCAGCCTGCGGCAGCTCCTACAGGGGTTGCGTTGGATCAGCAGGCCGGTGCGCGTGTTGCCTGACTCTAGCGTGTCCCGCGCTGGCGCAACGCCGAGGGCATGAAATACGCGTCTTCCGGCACCGGTTGCGAGAAGTCCACGGTGGAGGCTTCTTCGTTATCGAGGTTCTGCACGTAGTAACGGCGGGCCTGCAGGTCGTGGAACACGTCCAGTGCGCTCCAGGTGGTCGGCAGGTCGTAGAAGTTTTTCAGGTAGGCCATCGACACCCGCCACAACTCCCCTCGCCCATCGTATTGATCAACCAGCGCCGCGCCCCAGCTGTCCTCGTCGAGGAACAGCACGCGCTTGGAATAGATATGCCGCGCGCCCGGTTTCAGGTTGCCTTCAACAACCCACACGCGGTGCAGTTCGTAGCGGGTGAATTGCGGGTTGAGGTGGCCGGGGGTCAGCAGTTGGGCGTACTTCACGTCGGGGCTGCCGACCTTGTAGTTGTTGTAGGGAATGTAGATTTCCTGCTTGCCCTTGAGCTTCCAGTCGTAGCGGTCCGGCGAGCCGTTGAACAGGTCGGTATCGTCCGCCGTGCGCAGGCCATCGGATGAGGCGATCGGCGTGTCATATGCCAGGTTCGGCGCGCGGCGCACACGGCGTTGGCCGGCATCGTAGACCCAGGCCTGACGCGGGTCCTTGAGCTGATCGAGCATCTCGTGCACCAGCGCCGCACCGCCGGCCAGCCGCGCCGGACTTTTCACGAAGGCGAGGTAGTAGAACAGGATGTTTTTCAGGTCGGCATACTGCCCGCCCGGACGGTAGAAGTTGAACAGCGCTTCCTGCTGCGAGGTCACCAGCGCAAAGCTGCCGTTGCGCTGCACCGGGGCTTCGGACGCGCGACGTACCACGTAGATTCCGCGATAACGGGTGATGTGGTTCCACAGCACTTCGATGCCGTCCTTGGGCACCGGGAACGGTACGCCGCCGTAGGCATCGGCGAATCCGCTGCCGCCCTCCAGCAGCTTGGCCGAGGTCGCGTTCTTCAGGGTGTTGTCATACAGCCACTGCGGCGCCGAACCCGAGCGACGCGACGGGTAGACCGGCATCTGGAACGTGTCCGGGTAGCTGTTAAACAGCGCAATCTGACCGGGGCTGAGGTGGGCCTTGTACTGGTCGAGATTGGCCTTGGTAATGGTGAACAACGGCTTGTCCGCCGCATATGGATCCGGGTGATGTTGGCCCGGTTTGTAGCCGGCGGGCGCCTGGGTGATGCCGCCGGTCCAGGCCGGAATGGTGCCGGCGGCGTTGCCCGCGCGCTCGGCGCCCATAGGCGTGAGGGTAGTTTTCAGTTGTTCGGCTTGTTGTGGGGTGATGGCGGCGAGGGCGCTGCCGGCGGTGAGGCCCAGAACCAGCGCCAGCATGGTTTTGCTGAATCGTGATGCGTAAAACATGATCGATCTCCGAGATGGGAGTGAGGTCTGAGAATCACCGCAAGTCCCTTGTAGGAGTGAGCCTGCTCGCGATAGCGGTGTGTCAGACAACATTTACCGCGACTGAAAATCCGCTATCGCGAGCAGGCTCACTCCTACAAGGGGGTGCGCCTGTGTTCTGGATATCAAAGAAAATACTTGAGATTGAACCCGACGTTGTCGCGGTCGCGAATCCCGTTGTTCTGTCCGCCGCCCCAGAAGTTGGTGTATTGCACCTCGGCTTCGAGCTTGTTCTGGTAGTTGGCCTTGATCCCCAGGGTGTAGGCCTTACGCCCGTCGATGGTGTTGCCGGCCTGATAGCTGTTGCCCTTGAAGTCGTCCTTGTAGACGACGTAAGGCGACACGTTGACCCCGGCGTACACGTCGTTCCAGGTGCCGTTGAACATCACCGTGTAGCTGTAGGAGTTGCGGTTGACCTGATCATCACGATCACCGCCGGAGACATAAGAGGTGTTGCCGGTACCGGCGTAATAACGCGTGCTGCCGTCGTAGGCGGTGTATTGCAGACTGCTGCCGCGCAGGTGTTCGGAGGCCAGTTCGAAGATGCCGAACATCGAGTCGAACGACAGCGTCGGGCCGAAGTTGTAGATGCTGCCCAGCGAGGTGTTGAACGCCTCGACGCGCTCGGCGTTGTTGATCTCGCTGTCTAGCGTGACCATCTGCCCGCCAACGTTGACGGGCTTGCCGGTCACCGCTACAGCGGCACCGTTGGCCAGATCGCCGATCAAGTCGTTAGTCGCGGCGATGCCGATCGGCAGGTTCGGCCGGTAGGCAATCTCGCCGAACACCGAGGCCTGGCCCAAAGTGGTATTGAAGCTGAAACCGTACATGCGGATGTCTTCGGCATAGCGCCGATGCGCCTGAATATTGCCCATCACGTCGGCTGTCGCCAGACCATTCGCCAGCGCCCCAGCCTGACTGCCAGCGACGCTGGAGAGCATGTTGGTCAGGGCATTCATGTCGATGCCTTTGTAGCCACCGAGGTCAGCGGCGAT
The DNA here is from genome assembly GCF_004526365.1 of Pseudomonas sp. S150. Taxonomy (NCBI): domain Bacteria; kingdom Pseudomonadati; phylum Pseudomonadota; class Gammaproteobacteria; order Pseudomonadales; family Pseudomonadaceae; genus Pseudomonas; species Pseudomonas sp. S150. The sequence goes on along the minus strand of NZ_CP038207.1, from coordinate 1,389,121 downwards.
GGTCGGCTCCTTGGCGTGGTAGTTGACCAGATACAGGCCGAACTCGGTGCTGTTGAGCTCCTCGGCGATGTAGCGAAACGCAAAGCCAAACTGACCATCGTTGCGCGCGTTGTAGTCCTTGCCGATCGACGCCACTTTCAGCGTATTGCCGTAGGCCGGCGTAACGCCGTTGGCGTACAGGCCAGTGGTCTGCAAAACCGGACTGAGCAACGGGTTGTTGCCCAATGCGCTGTACAGGCCGATGACGTTGCCAAAGCCCGGCACCGGCGTATCAAGCGCAGTGCCGCTGAAGTTGTTGTAACCGGTGTTGCCGCCATCGGCGAACAGGTCGGTCTGCGAGTAGAAAGTGCCGACCGGGTCGATGCGGGTTTCCTTCCAGTTGGTCTGGTAGAAGCTCTCCAGGGTCAGCGAATCGCTGAGGCCAATGTTGAAGCTCACGGCCTCCACCGGCATCAGCACTTCCTTGACTTCGGCGCCCGGCAAGCGGTACTTGGCGGCGTCCACCGGGTTGGTGGTGTTGATCCCGCCGCGATAGAAAATCCCCTCGCCCCAGTTGAACACCTGACGCCCGACCCGCGCGGTGACCGGCATCTGCGCCACGTCCCAGTTGCCGTAGACATAGGCGTCGAGCATCTCGATCCGGCTGCCGGCGATGTCGCGGGTCTGGCTGGTGAAGCGGTCGTCCTGCGGGTAGCTCTGGCTCGGCTGCGACGGGTTGTTGTTGCGGTAGTAATCGTTGCGTTTGTCCATCAACTGGGTGTCGTAGAACGCCGTGCCGCGCAGGAACATCCCGTAGTTCTGGTAGTTGGCTTCCAGCTCCGAAGTGATCTTGTACACCTCGGAAACCAATCCGGTGTCGAAGTTGCGATTGCCGTCGTTGGTGTTGACGTCATCGTTGTTCTTGTCGCGGCCCTGCACCCGCCACAAACGCCCATAGGAAAGGGTCGTGTCAATCGAGCCGGTGACTTGATTGTCCAGCACGCTGAACTCCGCAGCCTGCAGCGCATCCACCGCGCAGAGTTGCAGCAGCCCTGCCAGGCCGACACCGGGAAGTGCCACGCCGGTGAGGCGCAATCGAGTGTTGATCATGGGTTCCTCCTTCCTTGTTCTTATTGTTTTTTGCGTGGCCGCGATGGCTACGGTGCCAGTCCCGCACGGACATAAGTCCGGCTGTGCGCGCCGAAATGGCCGAGCAGTTTGAACAGCTGCTGATTGAGTGCCGGATGCTCGAACGTCTCGCGCTGCAACTGATTGCCGCTGCTGAAATCGCTGGTCACCGGAGCCGTCTCCAGCCACTGACCGATGGCTTCATCGAACGCCGCCGAGTCCTCGACCGACTCGGCGCTGACCACTTCGCGCAAGTAGTCCACCGAGTACGGCGGATACTGTTGGTCTTGAGCGACATCGGCGTAGGCCGCGAGCATCGGATGCGCCTGACCGGTACGCAGCACGCGGCGCAGCCAGGTCGACTGGTACTTCTCGATTTCCATATGGCGGGTGGCGACGCGTTCGATCGAGGCTTTTTTATCATCGGCAAAACCGGCCAGCGCCTTGCCTTCCAGCAACAACAGACTCGGCAGCTCGACCCCGGGCAGCGGCTTGGCGTGATACGGCTGGGTCAGGTCCTGCACGTGGTGCACGCCCCATCCGAGGAACCGGTAGCCCCAGTAAGGATGGCCACTGGCGAACGCCAAACGCGCCAGCCCCAGGTACTGATAGGCGCGCCAATCCGGCCAACTGCGCTGAAGAAATCCGGCAGCGGCATACACCACCGGGCTTTCATGGAAGAATCCCATGTGGAACGGCGCCTGCGAGCTGTACTGAAAACGCGCATCGCCAAACGGCTGCGGGCCGAAGCCATACAGCGCGCCGACCTCGCCGGGGTTATCGCTGAACAGGTTGATGTCGTGACCGTAATCCGGCTCGTCGGCGGCGCTCGCCAGTACCGCCAGCGCCGCGACTTTATCGCCGTCCGCCACGCAAATGAAACGCTGACGATTCCATGGCGAAAGCGTCTGTTCGACCATCACCTGATCGGCACTGAGATGTTCGCGCTCGGGCAGGTCTTGACCCGGCAGCGGTTGAATGACCATCGCCAGATGAATGCGCGGATTGAGCCGCAGCGCGGTGAGAAAGTCGTGGCGCAGATTGTCGCCCGGCACCGCGGGCAGCTTCAGATTGTCGGGGCGCGGCGGGTACTGGGTGAAGTGTTCACGGGCGAAGTTTTCCTGTTGCTCCAGCAGCGCGACCACGGCCGGATACTGCTCGGCGAGAAAACGCTCCAGCGGCTCGACTTCGACCGGCGGCGCATCGCGCAGCGCCGGCAGTTCCTGCAACGCCAGATAGCTGCCCACCGTGTGGTTCGACCAGCCCCACGCCGTCGGGGCTGTTGCACAAAGCAGCAACAGGAGAAAGGTCAGCTTCATTGCTTTTAATTCTTATTGGAGGTGCTGTGGGGGTTGAGCCTAACAACCGCCCCCGGCGCTGACACTGTCCGATCTCACCAGAAAAAGTCTCCGATAGCGCCATGTGCGAATCACCACGCCCCCTGTAGGAGTGAGCCTGCTCGCGATGGCGGTGTGTCAGTCAAACAGGTGCAAGCTGACACACCGCCTTCGCGAGCAAGCCCGCTCCCACAGGGGATTTCTGGTGTCTGGTCAGGCGGGGTAACCGGTGATTTTTCGGATGCTCTGGTACAGCGGTTTGAGCTGGCGATACATGCGCAGGTACACCTCGTTGTACAAACGCTCATAGACCTGCTGCGCCTCGGGCTGCGGTGTGAACACCGCGCCCACCCGCGTCATCGCGGCGATTGCCGTGGGGAAATCCGCATACAAGCCCAACCCCACCGCACAACAGATCGCCGCGCCCAACCCGGACGCTTCGTACACATGCGGACGCTCCGCCGGCAGACCAAAAATATTCGCCGTCAGCTGCATCGCCGCATCACTCTGCGAACCGCCACCGGCCACTCGCAGGCGCTTGATCGACACCTTCGAGCGCTTCTCGATGTTCTCCAGGCCTTGGCGCAACGCATACGCCAGCCCTTCCAGAATCGCCCGGTAAATATGCGCGCGGGTGTGCACGTCGCCGAAGCCGATCATCGCGCCTTTGGCTTCGACACCCGGCTCACGAATCCCTGGCGACCAGTACGGTTGCAGCATCAGCCCCATCGACCCCGGCGGCACCGCGTTGACCAGCGCATCGAACAGTTGCTCAGGTTCAATGCCCTGCTCTTTTGCCTGCTGCATCTCGCGCAGGCCGAACTCGTTTTTGAACCAGCTGACCATCCAGTAACCGCGATAAATCATCACCTCGCAGTTGTACTGATCCGGCACCGCCGAGGGGTACGGCGGGATCAGCGGGACGATTTCCAGGTAGCGCGAGCGAGTGCTGGTGATCGTCGCCGTGGTGCCGTAGGACAGGCACACCGTGCTCGCATCGACCACGCCGGAACCGACCACTTCGCAGGCCTTGTCAGCGCCCGCAGCAATCAGCGGCAAGCCCTCCGGAATCCCGGTGTGACGGCTAGCTTCGGCGCTGATGTAGCCAAGGGTTTCACCGGGTTTGTGCAAGGTCGGCAATTGCGCGGGACGCACCGCCAGCGCCTGCCATTTCCAGTCACTGGGCGCGGCCCATTTCAGGCGTTTGAAGTCGAACGGCAAATAGCCGACGCAGCAACCCACCGAGTCGACAAAGCGCCCGCACAGACGATGAGTGAGAAACCCCGAGAGCAGCAGAAACTTGTCGGTCGCCGCCCATACTTCAGGCTGGTGTCTGGCGATCCAGTTGGCCTCGGCCTGAGCGCGAAAATAATCCACGGTGGCCTGCGCGCCGACCAGTTTGAACAGCCAGCCCCACGGCCCCTTGATCCCGCCCTCGACTTCGCTCTGGCGCTGATCGAGCCACAGAATGGCCGGGCGCAGCGGCTTGCCCTGAGCATCGACGTTTATCACCGTGCCGCGCTGAGTGGTCAGCGACACCCCGGCAATCTGCGAGCGATCAATCCCGGTTTGCGCCCATACCTGCTGACAGGCTTCGCCGAGTTTCGCCCAGTAATATTCCGGGTCCTGTTCGGCCCAGCCCGGTTGCGTCGAGTAGTACGCCTGCAACTCGACCTTGCCTTTACCGAGCAGATTGCCCTGCAAATCGAAGAGCAATGCGCGCACGCTCTGGGTGCCGTTGTCGATCGCCAGCAGGTAGCGCTTGTTCGCGTGGTTATCCATGGCGCTCTCTTCAAGGGGCATCAAGGCGTGGCATCCGGCAGACCGTGATGGCGTTGCCACAACGCCCGGTAACGCTGCAGCTCTTGCTGCCAGTGTGCATCGTCCCAGCCCAGTCTTGGCTGGCAGAGTTGGCGGATAGCAGCGAAATATTCTTCACCACCGCGCGCCAGCAACAGGCCCAGACGGGTGCGGCGCAGCAACAGATCATCGAGGTGCAGCACCATTTCCGCTTCGCAGGCAAAGGCCAGCTCTGCCCACAAGGTGTCGGTGTTGCCGACCGTTTCGTGACCCAACTCGGCGATCAACTGCGCCAGTCGCGGCAGGTCACGCCCGTGGCGTCCGGCCAGACGTCGCCACTGTTGCGGGCTGAGTCCGGGGATCGGCAGTGGCACTACAGCGGCAAAAACCGCTGCGCCGTGATCTTCGAAATCGCGGCCAAGCATGTCAGCGCAGGCCTTGAGCACTTCGATGGCTTGCGGGCGAAACGTCGTCAGTTTGCCGCCAGCCAACGTGACGCACCCCGGCTCCTGCCACAGCACATGTTCACGGGTTTCATTCGACGGTTTGCCTTGCTGCTCACCCGCCGCGCTGCCCACCACCGGACGTACGCCGGACCAGGTCGACAGCACATCGCTCGCCGTCACTTCGGCACCTGGAAATTGTTGCGTGCAGGCCGCCAGCAGATAGTCGAGTTCGTCAGCGCTGATGCTCGCGCTCTGGTCCAGATTCTCGCGATGATCGAGGTCGGTGGTGCCGACCACCGTCGCCCCTTCCCACGGAAAAACGAACACCGGCCGACGGTCGCGCGCATGCAGAAACGTGAAGGCCTGCGCCACCGGCAAGCGCCAGCCCGGCAACAGCAGATGGCTGCCGCGCAATGGCCGCAACTGTCGTGGCGCCTCGGGCAAACGCAGGCGCTCAGCCCACGCCCCGGTCGCCACCGCCAGCACGCCGCAACGCAATTGCAGCGATCCACCCGCTTCGCAGTCCTCTATCTGCACCCCACACACCCGACCGTTTTCGCGCAGCAAATGTTCGACGCGCACCCCGTTGAACACCGCCGCGCCATCGGCCCGCGCTTCGTGCAACACGCGCATCACCAGCCGTGCGTCATCGGTCAGCGCATCGACAAAACAGGTGCCGCCGAGCAGGTGATTTTCCTTCACCCCCGGCGCGAGAAAACGCAGTTGCTGCGCGTCATGAAAACGATGACTGCGGCGTCCAGCCAACGCGTCGTAAACCGACAACAAGCCACCGAGCACACGCGGCCCGGGAAAGCCGCCGCGATAGTGCGGCATCATGAAACTCATCGGCTCCACCAGCCCCGGCGCTTCGTCGAGCAGACGCTGACGCTCGCGCACCGAATCGCGGGTCAGGCGCCACTGGCCCTTGGCGATGTAACGTAAACCGCCGTGGACCATTTTCGACGATCGGCTAGAGGTGCCCCAAGCGAAATCCCGTTGCTCCAGCAGCAGACAACGCCAGCCACGCCGCGCCGCTTCGCGCAGAATTCCAGCACCGCTGATGCCGCCGCCAATCACGATCAGATCCCAGCTTGCGTCGGCCAATGTCGGCAAGGTTTGATGGCGCCACGCGGCGTTCCAGTCCGGGTGCATGATCGTCACTCCTGCAACAGCGTGCCGGGGTTGAGGCGCCCGGCCGGATCGAAGTGCTTGCTCAGCGCCTGCAAGGAGTCCATCGCGAGTGCGCCTTTCTCGCGCGGCAGATACGGCGCGTGATCCTTGCCGACCCCGTGCTGGTGGCTGATGGTGCCGTGGTTGTCGACGATGGTCTGGCTGGCCGCGTGCTTGAGTGCCTGCCAGCGCGCCAGTGTTGCCGGATAATCCGCCGCCGGGCGAAACACGTAAGTGGTGTAGATGCTCGAGCCTTCGCCGTAGACGTGGGACAGATGGGTGAACACATGCACCCGTTCACCCTGCGCCGCCAAGGCATCGCGCAGGCTATTTTCGATCAGGTTGAGCAGGTGGTCGACGTTACTCCAGTCGGTGGCGGTTTCCAGGGTGTCGACCACGTAACCGGCGTTCCACAGGTTCTCCCGCAGGTAGGGGAAACGGAAGCGGTTCTGCGCCCACTTCTTGCCGAGCAAGGTGCCGGTGAACACGCCACCGAAGGCTTTCAGATGCTGGCGCGCCTGGCTCAGCGACAGCGCGTTTTGCCGACGGTTGCCGGTCACGCCGAAGGTCAGCAGGCACTTGCCTTCACCGGCACCGCGCAGGTTCAGATACTTTTCCAGCCAGGCGATCTGCTGCGGATGCCCGGCCAGCGCCAGTTGGGTTTCGGTCTCCACCGCGTTCGACAGGCGCAGCATCGACAGCGGCACCCGCGCCTGGGCCAATTGGCGAATCGCTTGCAGCGCCTTGCTCCAACTGGGCAGGAACACTCCGTAAAAACGTTCATCGGCCGGCAGCGGGCTGACCCGCACTTTGACCTCGGAAATGATCCCGAAACGGCCCTCGCAACCGAGCACCACTTCGCGCAGATCAGGCCCCGCCGCCGAAGCTGGGAACGTCGGAATTTCCAAGGGCCCGGCGAAAGTTTCCAGGGTGCCGCCAGCGAACAATTGCTCGATGCGCCCGTAGCGCAACGACTGCTGACCGCTGGAGCGACTGGCCACCCAACCGCCCAGCGTCGACAGCTCCCACGACTGCGGGAAATGCCCCAGCGTGTAGCCGCGAGCGCGCAGCTGACTTTCCACCTGCGGGCCACTGGCACCGGGGCCGAACGTCGCCAGTTGGCTCTGCTCGTCGAGGTCGATCAGACGATTCATCCGCGCCAGCGACACGGTCACCACCGGCCGCGCCGAATCCGGCGGGTTGATGTGCCCGGCCACCGAAGTGCCGCCGCCGTAGGGAATCAGGCACAGGTCCTGCTCATGGGCGAGCGCCAGTAATTGACGGATCTGCCCGGCGGTTTCGGGAAACGCCACCGCATCGGGATAGTTGCCCAGCGCACCTTCGCGCAGCGCCAGCCAGTCCGGCAGGCTCTGGCCCCTGGCGTGCAGCAGACGGTCATGGGCGTCGACGCTGTACAAGGTGTGCGCCGCCAGCCGCGAGAGCGGCACCCGCGCCAATGCCGACTCCAGCGTGGCATCGGGCAATACGTGCCCGGCCCCCAGTCGTTCATGGAGAAAACTCGCGCCCTGGGCCGGCAGTTCGACCACCGTGGTTGCCTCTCCCCAGCCGTTCCAGCGTCGCATGCGTGTGTCCTTCTTATGCAGTCTGATCAGTGATGTGGCAGGCCTCCATACTAGTCAGCGGCCAAAAAGTGTCACGGTCGCATCCGGCCAGTTCGAGTAGCCAATTGAGTCAAACGTCGCGCAAGTGCCAGCCATTTACTTTAGTCGGGGTTTCAAATTACCTTTCAGGCATTCATTCGCTCACGCAGGCCTTGATCAAGGGATTCGGATCATGCAATCGCTCGGCTTCACCTCGGTTCCGCCGCTGCTCAAATACGTGCGCCATGCCGAGCAACTGGGCATGGCCATCGAGCCGGCGTTGGCGGCAGCCGGATTGCAGGCGCAGCAACTGAGCGACAACAGCCTGCGCCTGCCGGGCGAAACCCATGAACGCCTGCTCGATTATTTCTGCGAGCACTCGGGCGATCCGCTGTTTGGTCTCAACGCGGCCAATTTCGTCCTGCCCAATTCCTGGAGCGTGCTCGGTTACATCACCATGAACTGCGCGACCCTGGGCGATGCCATGAGCCGGATCATGCCGTTCGAAAAACTGGTGGGCGACATGGGCGTCAGCCGCGCCGAAGTGCAGGACGGTCATGTACACCTGATCTGGACTTGCCGCTACGAGCGTCCGCGGATTCGCCGGCATCTGGTGGAAAACGTCCTCGGCTCCTGGCTGCAATATGCACGCTGGATCGCCGACACGCAGATGTCGCCCGCCGCCGTGTGGCTGGAACATCCGCGTCCTGCTGACACCACACAAGCCCAGTACGAAGCTTTTTTCGATTGCCCGGTGCTGTTCGAGCAGGCCTATTCAGCGCTGATCGTGCCGTTGGCGTATCTGCAATTACCGCTGCGCCAGGCCGATGCGCAATTGCTGCGTACGCTGGAAGAACACGCGATGGGCTTGATGGCGACGCTGGAGGATGCATCGCTGGAACAACGGGTCAAAAGCATCCTGCGCCAGTTGCTCAAGGAAGGCTTGCCGCGCAAGGAACAGGTGGCCGAGCAGCTCGCGGTGTCGGTGCGCACGTTGCAGCGCCAGTTGCATCAGGCGGGGACGTCGTATCAGCAGATTCTTGATGATTTGCGTCAGGAGCTGGCGGAGCATTACTTGCTCAACAGCACGTTGCCGATTCAGGACATTGCGCAGTATCTGGGGTTTACCGAACCGCGGTCGTTTCATCGTACGTTCAAGAGCCGGCGCGGGATGCCGCCCGGGGAGTTTCGGCAGATGCATCGGGGATGACGGGACTGGCCTCTTCGCGAGCAAGCCCGCTCCCACAGGGGATTTGTGTCGTACACAAAATCTGCATTCACTGAAGATCCACTGTGGGAGCGGGCTTGCTCGCGAAGGCGCCAGTCGCCTCACCTCAATCCGACAGACAAATCCTCCGCTCCTGTAGTGCAATAAACACTTTCCAGCACGCCTGTTTAAAGACACTCAGTGTTACGGCTCACCACCCTACAAATCCTTGCGCCGCTGCCTACGGCTAAGCCAGAATCCGCCGGCTTGTGCGCCCCGGAGGCCGTCGGTAACTTGAGTCCGTCACTGATTTCCAGTGATCGGGTTTAGTAGCCCGAGGTTTTTGGGGCGTATCGCTCATCAGACAGTCAGGTCTTGCCTGAACGTTATGGTGGCTGTGCGCAGGGCGCCCTCGGGCGCGCCGGTTTCCCAGATCCCCGGTCTACTAACCTGCGCACGGCTGCCTCCATTTCTTTTAGTAGGGAAACGGCGGCCAGCCCTCAATGAGGATCTGGCAAATGTTCAAAGTTACACCCAACCCGCCGCCCACCGACGCGGCCTCCCCCTACGAATCCCCCGCTTCAAGGAAATTCCACGAAGCCGCCGAGCGCGCCCTCGACCACTACCTCGGCCCACCGAGGCCCGCGATCATGGCCACCCCGTACCAGTCCAATCGTCTCTACATGGCCAACCCGGCCAGCGGCACCGAACCGTTGCTGGCCGATGCCAGCGAAACCCTGGGCTCGGCCACCGTGATGCTCAACGACTTCGCCGGACTGCTGGAAGGCTCGCACCGCAAGACCCTGCAAGGCATCGCGCAGGTGGTGATGGTGGCGGAAATCGCCGTCAACCGGGTGCTGGACCAGTTAGTGCCAACCGAGTAACGAAAAAGCCCGCGGCAAAACCTTAGTGGTTTGGCAGCGGGCTTTTTTGTATGGCGTGAATCTTTTTCCCTCACCCCAACCCTCTCCCGGAGGGAGAGGGGGCCGATCGAGGGATGCTCGCGAGACACACCGACCTGAAAATGCTGCTGTGAATGCACAATCGCAGCGGATCATTCAGGTCGATGTACAGCGCAAGACACCTCGGTCAGTCCCCTCTCCCTCTGGGAGAGGGTTAGGGTGAGGGGCTCTTCTCAGCTCAAACACTGATCGCGTTGGTAAACACCAACCGATTACCAAACGGATCAGCAATCGTCATGTCCTGACTGCCCCACGGCATCGCCTGAATCTGTGGGTGCGAGAACTTGTAGTCCTTGGCCACCAGTTGCTGCTGGAACGCCTCCAGCTCATCGGTCTCGATGCGCAACGCCGAACCCGGGGTCGCATCGCCATGATGCTCGGACAGGTGCAACACGCACTCACCCCGCGACACCTGCAGATACAGCGGGAAGTTCGCTTCGAAACGATGCTGCCAGTCGATCTTGAAGCCGAGGAAGTCGACGTAAAACTCCAACGCCTTGGCTTCATCGAAGATCCGCAGGATCGGGGTGGTTTTGCCGAAGCTCATGGGGTGCTCCCTGACTTGTTTGGCCCAAAAGTGTAGACGGGCTGGATGTCAGCAATTCGGCTTGGCGGTGGCTTTCTTTAATTGCAATGTGCCACCACTGTGACGCACTCCGCGAAACGTCAGCGAAAGTTGTTGCGCAAATCCCCGTCCCGCGCCAGAAACCGCCCTTCCCGGCGACCATTCGCCTGCCCATCGCGATAACTCAACACGCCATTGACCCACACCCCATCAATCCCCTGCGCCGCCCGCTGCGGATCAGTGAAATCCGCCACATCGCGCACGGTCGCCGGATCGAACAACACCAGATCCGCCCAGTGCCCCTCGCGAATCTCGCCGCGCTCTTTCAAGCCAAACCGCGCCGCCGACAGGCCGGTCATCTTGTGTACCGCCGTGTGCAGCGGAAACAACCCGACATCACGACTGAAATGTCCGAGCACTCGTGGGAAAGCGCCCCACAGGCGTGGATGCGGGAACGGGTCTTCCGGCAGTCCGTCAGACCCGACCATCGACAGCGGATGCGCGAGAATTTTTCGTACATCCGCCTCGTCCATGCCGTAGTACACCGCGCCCGCCGGTTGCAGGCACTTGGCGGCTTCGAGCAGTGGCACGTTCCATTCGGCGGCGATGTCGATCAGGTCGCGACCGCTGACTTCGGGGTGCGGCGTCGACCAGGTGATGGTGATGCGGTGGGCATCGGTGACTTGCTTCAGATCCAGCGTCGAAGAACTCGCCGCGTAGGGATAGCAATCGCAGCCCACGTGCTGGGTTTTCGCTGCTTCCTCCAACGCCGCGAGCAACTGCGGACTGCGCCCCCAATTACCGACACCGGCGCATTTGAGGTGGGAAATGATCACCGGCGATTGCGAGTGACGGCCAATGCTGAACGCTTCGTCCATCGCCTCCAGCACCGGCTCGAACTCACTGCGCAGGTGGGTGGTGTACACCGCGCCAAATGCGGTCAGTTCTTCGGTCAGTTGCTTCACTTCGTCGGTGGAGGCGTTAAAGGCGCTGGCGTAGGCCAGGCCTGTGGATAAACCGAGCGCGCCGGCTTCAAGGCTTTCACGCAGTTGCTCACGCATGGCGGCGATTTCGTCTGGCGTGGCAGTGCGAAACAGGTCGTCGAGGTGATTGCTGCGCAGCGCGGTGTGGCCGACCAGTGCGGCGACGTTCAGCGTGGTGTTCGCCGCTTCGACGGCGGCGCGGTAATCGCTGAAGCGCGGATAGACGAACGCCGCTGCGCTGCCGAGCAGGTTCATCGGGTCCGGCGGATTGCCTTTCAAACTCACCGGCGAGGCGCTGATCCCACAGTTGCCGACAATCACCGTGGTCACGCCCTGGCTGAGCTTGGGCAGCATCTGCGGCTGGCGGATGACCACGGTGTCGTCGTGGGTGTGCACGTCGATGAAACCCGGGGCGAGCACGCGGCCGGCGGCGTCGATTTCTTCAACGGCGTGGGCATCGCGCAGGTCGCCGATACGCTCGATACAGCCATTGAGAATCGCCACATCGGCGCGGTAGCCGGGGGTGTTGCTGCCATCGATGACGGTGGCGTTGCGGATCAGCGTGTCGTACAGCATGTCAGTCTCCCAGCGGCAGGTGATCGTCGCCGCCACGGTATTCGTCGAGGGCGAGTTTGATCCGCCGCAGACGCTCTTGATTGTCTTCAGGATTGGCCAGCGCCAGCTCGGTGGCGAGCACATCAATAGCGAGCAACATGCCGTAGCGCGCCGCCGTCGGTTTGTAGATGAATGAGGTTTCTGCGCCTTGCAGCGGCAGGACGATGTCGGCCAGTTCGGCCAGCGGCGAGTCGGCGCGGGTGATGGCCAGAATGCGCGCGCCATAGTTGCGCGCCAGCTCGACAGTTTCCAAAAGCTCCGGGGTGATGCCGGTCAGCGAGCAGACGATCAGCACTTGCTCGGCGTTCAGGCTGGCAGCGGTGACGCGCATCATCACCGCGTCGTGACACACCGCAATCGGGTAGCCGAGGCGCACCAGGCGCACCTGCAATTCGTCGCTGCACAGGGTCGAGCAACCGCCCATGCCGAACGCATGAATCATCCGTGCCTGGCCGAGCATTTTTACCGCGTCGGCGAAGCGTGATTCGTCAAACCCGGCAAGATGCTGGCGTAGCGTGGTTTCGATATCGCCGACAATCTGCCCGTAGAACGCCGACTGGTCAGGTGTGCCCGCCGGGTCGAGAAAACGGCTGCCAACGCCGCTGGCCTGAGCCAGTTGCAGGCGCAGATCACGCAGGTCGCGGCAGCCCACCGTGCGGGCGAAACGCGACAGCGTGGCGGTGCTGACCTCGGCCCGTTGCGCCAGCTCTTCGAGGCTGGCGGAGGCGGCAAAACCGACGTCGTCGAGCATCAGCCGGGCGATGCGGCCCTCGCCCGCGCTGAAGGAGTCCTGACGGGCGCGGATCTGATAAAGGATGTCCATGGCGGCTGGCTCCGGTTACAGCAAATAAGAAAGGCCGACGGTCAGACCGAAAGCGACCAGCGAGATCAGGGTCTCAAGCACGGTCCAGGTCTTGAACGTCTGCGCGACCGTCATGTTGAAGTATTCCTTGATCAACCAGAAGCCGCCGTCGTTGACGTGGGAAAAGATCACCGAGCCGGCGCCGGTCGCCAGCACCAGCAATTCCGGGTGTGGATAACCCAGACCAATGGCCACCGGTGCGACCACGCCGGATGCGGTGGTCATGGCCACGGTCGCCGAGCCGGTGGCCACCCGCATCAACGCCGCGAACAACCAGCCCATGATCAGCGGCGACAGGTGAAATTCGTGGGCCAGCCCGACAATCTGATCGGTGACCCCAGCGTCCACCAGAATCCGGTTCAGACCACCGCCGGCGCCGACCAGCAAGGTGATGCTGGCGGTCGGTGCCAGGCACTCGTTGGTGAATTTGAGGATCGATTCACGATTGAAACCCTGGGCGATGCCCAGCGTCCAGAAACTCAGCAAGGTCGCCAGCAACAGCGCAATCACCGAGTTGCCGATGAACAACAGGAACTGGTTGAAACCACTGCCCGGCGTGGAAATCAGGTTGGCCCAGCCACCGATCAGCATCAGCACCACCGGCAACAGAATGGTCGCCATGGTGATGCAGAAACCTGGCAGCTTGTCGCGCGGTTCGCGGTCGAGAAATTGTTTTTCCAGCGGGTTATCCGGCGGCAGTTGAATGCGCGGCACGATGAATTTGGCGTACAGCGGACCGGCGATGATTGCGGTGGGAATACCGATGGCAATCGCATACAGCAAGGTCTGCCCGACCGAGGCCTGATACGCCTGCACCGCGAGCATCGCCGCCGGGTGCGGCGGCACCAGCGCATGCACCACCGACAGACCGGCAACCATCGGCAAGCCGACCATCAGAATCGACACGCCCACCCGCCGCGCCACGGTAAAGGCGATGGGTACCAGCAACACAAAACCGACTTCGAAGAACAGCGGCAAGCCGACCAGAAACGCGATGCAAACCATCGCCCAATGCGCGTTCTTCTCGCCGAATTTTTCGATCAAGGTGCGGGCCATCTGCTCCGCGCCGCCGGACTCGGCCATCATCTTGCCGAGCATCGTCCCCAGCGCCACCACCAGCGCAATATGCCCCAGCGTCTTGCCCACCCCGGCCTCATACGCCCCCACCACGCCCGACGGCGGCATCCCCGCCACCAGCGCCAGACCGATGGAAATCAGGGTGATAACGATGAACGGGTTAAGCCGGTAGCGGGCGATCAGCACGATCAGGGCGATGATGGCGACGGCGGCATACATCAGCAGCCAATAGCCGAAGGAAGGCGTCATGCGGTACTCCTCGAAAGGGTCACGTTCGAATGGGTTGTGAAACTCATAAATCATTTCAAGATCGAGTTTTCAAACACCATGAAAGTAATTTTCGTGGAGAGGTAAGGCGTGTCGCTGCTGGGTATGTCTTGTCGCGATTAATGAAAATCGCGGGGTGGGATTTACATGGTTCTCAGGCAAACACAAAAACTTGTGGGAGCTGGCTTGCCAGCGATGGCGGCTGCCCATTCAAGATCTCTGCCGACTGATCCACCGCTTTCGCGAGCAAGCCCGCTCCCACAGTTTGATTGCATTCCTTCAGCAAGAATGCGGTCATCAACCTGTGGGAGCGAGCTTGCTCGCGAATGGCTTCACACGGTGTAGCGCGGGCTCACACCATCTCGTTACGAATCCAGTCCACCACCGACGTACGCTTCGGTACCCAGCCCAGCAGTTCACGAGCATGTTTGCCGCGTACCCGGCTGTTGGAGCCAAGGCCGTAGTTGGCCATTTCGTAACCCCACTCGGCTTCGGCATCTTGCAGTGGCCAGTCTTGTGGTTCGCCGAGATTCAGCGCTTCAGCCATGGCAGTGGTCATGTCGATGAACGAGGCCTCACCGCTTTCAACGAAGTAGAAGGTACCCGGTACGTTTTTGGTCAGCGCCAGCAGGTACAGGGCGACGACGTCTTCGATGTGCACGTTGGACCAGATGTTCTGGCCAGTGCCGACATGGCGCACCACGCCGCTTTTGCGCGCTTGTTTGAGCAGACGCGGCAACTGCACGCTGTCGCGATTGACGCCCAGGCTGTGACCGTAGATCAGGGTGTTGCAGATCACCGCCGAGTTCACGCCGTCCTGTGCGGCAGAGAGGATCAGGTTGTCGATGGCCACACGGGCAGCCTTGTCGACGGTGGGTTCCGGCAGGTTGTCTTCGTAGTAGATGACGTCGCTGGACTTGCCGCCCGAGGCATCGCCGACGATGCTCGAACCGCTGGTGTGCAGGAACACTTTGTTCGAACCGCGCAGGGCATCGAGCAACGCTTCGACCGCGCCGAGATGGTCGCTGCTGGCGGCGTTGATCACCGCATCGGCGGCGCGGGCCTGTTCAGCCAGCAATGTGCTGTCTTCGAGGGTGCCGATCACCGGGGTGATGCCCAGTACTATCAGCTCATCAGCCTGTTCGGCGCTACGCACCAGACCCGTGACGGTGTGGCCGGCCCGAACCAGACCGGTGGCGATGGAACCGCCGATGAATCCGGCAGCGCCGGTGATGAATACGTTCATGGAGAAACTCCCTGCGTGAATAAGTGATGCTGCGAGTATCGACCGCTAACCCCGATGGAAAAACCCGCCCTCGCCCAAATCACTGTTGCGCAGGGGTCACGAATCAACCCTTGAAATCCGCACTGGCGTAAGCCGCAAGCTTGCTCTGGATGAAGTCGAGGAAGCACTGGATGCGCAGCGCCAGTTGCGAGTTCCGGTAGTACACCGCGTTGATCGGCTGGCGATAACCGCTGTTGAATTCCGCCAGCAGCACCTTGAGGCGCCCGGCGCGGATGTCGTCGATGGTCATGAAGTGCGAGAGGCAGGCAATGCCCTGCCCTTCCAGCGCCAGATGACGCACGGTCTCGCCGCTGGAAGCGCTGATGGCCGGGGTGATCGGCCAGCGGTCACCGTGCACGTAACGCAGCGGCCACTGATTGAGGCCTTCGTTGTGGGTGAAACCGAGCAGGGCGTGGTCAGTCAAGTCGGCAACCTGCTGCGGCGCGCCGTGCTGCTCCAGATACGCTGGGCTGGCGACGATCAGCAGCGGACTGCAACCCAGCGAGCGCGCATGCAAGGTCGAATCGGCAAGGGTGCCGATGCGGATGGCGACGTCGGTGCTTTGTTCCAGCAGGTCAATGATCAGGTCATTGCTGTTGAGTTCGAGCTGGATGTCCGGGTACAGGCCACGGAATTCGTCGATGTACGGCACGATGGCGTGCAGCATGAAGGGCGACGCGGCGTTGATCCGCAGGCGTCCGGACGGGGTTTGCTGGCGTGAGGACAGTCGCTCTTCGAGCGCATCCATCTGGTCGAGAATCAGCTTGGCCTGCTCGAAGAAATACTTGCCCTCCTCGGTCAGGTCCATGCGCCGCGTGGTGCGGTTGATCAGCGTGGTGTCGAGCTTGGCTTCCAGCCGCGACAGTGTGCGGCTGACCGCCGAAGGGGTCTGGCCGACCTGCTCGGCAGCAGCGGAAATCGAACCGCACTCGATCACGCAGACGAAAATCTGCAACTCATCGGATCTGGCTTTCACGGGTGTCCCTTATTGATCGTCAGCACAAAATCCATTGTGGAGAGAGAACACCCCTGTGGCGAGGGGATTTATCCCCGATGGACTGCGCAGCAGGCCCCGCTTTTCGAGATCAAGATCGGGGGGCCGCTGCGCGACCCATCGGGGATGAATCCCCTCACCACATTTAAAACCCTCACCACAGTTACAACCGTAACCACATGAAATCACTTCACGCCTTGAGAGCAAACACCTGTTTCAGATGCTGCTCATACCGCGCCACATCATTCTCGATGTTCGGGCGCTTCATCACGTCCACACAGAGGAACGTCGGCAGCCCGCTCATGCCCAAGAACTCATTGGCCTTGTGGAACGGGAAATACACCGCATCCACACCCTTTGCTTCAAAGAAATCGCTCGGGTCATCAAACGCCTGCTGCGGTGCGTTCCAGGTCAGCGACAGCATGTATTGCTTGCCCTGAATCAGGCCGCCGCTGCCGTACTTCTGCGACGCATCGGAACGGGTCCGACCATCGCTGGCATAGAGGCTGCCGTGGCCTTCGGTGAAGACTTCGTCGATGTACTTTTTCACCGTCCACGGCGCGCCCATCCACCAGCCCGGCATCTGATAAATGATCACATCGGCCCAGAGGAATTTGGCCACTTCTCCGGCGACGTCGTAGCCCTCGTCGATGAACGTGGTTTTGACATCCAGACCACCGCGATCCAGCACGCTCAGCGCGGTTTCGTGCAGGGTGGCGTTGTAACGACCGTCGGAGTGGGCGAATTTCTTGCCACCATTGAGCAACAACACTTTTTTCATCGGAACGCCTCGCGCAGCCATTGGGCTGGAGAAAGATGGGAAAACGAATGGCGGCAGGTTAACCATCCATCTCGCGCGGAATAAGCCGCGTCGGCGCAAAATACATTTGATCAAAAAGCACGAATCGAATGCCGATTGTTGCAATAGCATTCCCGGCCATCTGCATTTGAGGAGTTGTTTCGATGAGTGAACGCCACGGTTTCATCCTGCATGCCAAGACCCGCCCGGAAAAAGCCGAGGCTTTCGAAGCGCTGTTTCGCGCCTATGTCGAGCCGAGCCGCGCCGAGCCCGGCTGCATCGAGTACCACATGCTGCGCGACAAGGAAGACCCGACGCTGTTCATCTTTTACGAGATCTGGGAAAGCCAGGCGCACCTGGACGTGCACTCGAATCTGCCGCACATGCGCGAGTTTTTCGACAACCGCATGACGTATCTGGAGCGTGATTTCGATGTCCGTCGGATCGACATGCTCAGCGCCTCGTCGGCTAGCCGCTGATCAGCAAATGGGCGCCGAGCGCGCCCAGTCCGATAAAGAACACCCGCTTGAACAGCACAGCGCTGATGCGCTGACGCAACCATTGGCCGAACCACATGCCCAGCATCGCGGGAATCAGCACCAACAGCGAGGCACTCAATTCGCCACTGCCCAGTGCGCCGCGCCAGAACAGGCCGCCGGCCAGCGCCAGGGTCGAAACGGTGAACGACAGGCCCAGCGCCTGCACCAGTTCATCGCGACTCAAACCCAGCGCCTGCAGGTACGGCACCGCCGGAATAACGAACACACCGGTGGCCGAAGTGATAACCCCGGTGATCAGCCCGCACAGCGGGCCGAGCCACGGTTCATGCCGGGGATTGACCTGCAGGGTCGGCAGCAACAACCCGCTCAACGCATACAGCAGCAACGCCGCGCCCAGCCCACGCACCACCCAATGCCCGCCTGCCATGCCGATCGACAACGTGCCGACGGCGGTGCCGAGGAAGATCATCAGCAACAGCGGCCACAGGCGTTTAAGCAACCCTTTCAGATGCCCGCCGAACGCCAATTGCCAGACATTGGTCAGCGTCGCCGGAATGATCAGCAGCGCGGCTGCCTGTGACGGCGCCATAGCCAGACCAAGCAGGCCCATGGCGACGGTGGGCAGACCCAGGCCGATTACGCCTTTGACCAGCCCGGCCATGATGAAAGTGGCGATGACCAGCAGGCACAGAGCCAAGCCGAGGTTTTGATAGAAGTCTGCAAATGCGTTCATGGCGCTACTGTGCGCTTTGGCGGGTGCGTTGAAAATCTGCCATATACTGAGGCTGCCTCTGCCGGTACAAGAGGCTGTTAATTGCGTTGCGGCTGATGGCCCCTTCGCGAGCAAGCCCGCTCCCACAGTTTTGGATTCACCACTGATCCACTGTGGGAGCGGGCTTGCTCGCGAAGAGGCCCGCCCAGACACCACAACAACCACAGGCGGCCCCATGCACTTCGACCTCACCGACCTGCGCCTCTACCTGCACATCCTCGACACCGGCAACATCACCGCCGGCGCCGCCCGCAGCCATCTTTCGCTGGCCGCCGCCAGTGCCCGCATCCGCGCCATGGAAGCCTCGCTGGGCACCGAGTTCCTGCAGCGCGGCCGCCGTGGCGTGAGCCCGACACCTGCTGGCAAGGCACTGGCCCACCACGCGCGCATCCTCCTGCAACAGGCCGAACGCATGCAGCAGGATCTGGCCGACTACGCCCAGGGCGTCAAAGGTCAGGTGCGACTGTTGTGCAACACCACGGCGATCACCGAATACCTGCCGGAAGTGCTCGCGGACTTTTTGCGCGAGCATCCCAACCTCGACATCGATCTGCAGGAACTGCCCAGCGCCCGCATCACCCACGCCTTGCGCCAGGGCGCAGCCGATATCGGCATCGTCTCCGATGCGGTGGACACCTCCGATTTACAGACTCAGCCCTTTCGCGATGATCCGTTAGTGCTGATCGTGCCGCGGGAACATCCACTGGCCAACGCCGCCGAAGTCAGCTTCAGCGACGCCCTGCATCACGATTTTGTCGGCCTGAGCACCGACAGCGCGCTGGCGATCTACCTCGAAGAACAGGCGCTGCACAGCGGCTCGCGCATGCAGGTGCGGATCCGCGCCGACGGTTTCGAAGGAGTGCTGCGCATGGTCGCCCGAGGCGCCGGCCTCGCCATCGTGCCGCTGGCGGCCATTGAACGCGCGACGCCGCGCTCATTCAACAGCATCGCCCTCAACGAGCCATGGGCGCGCCGCACCCTGATGCTCTGCGCCCGGGATTTCAGCGCCCTGCCCGGTTATGCCAAAGCCTTGCTGCAAGCCTTGACTCTCCCCTGAGGGGCAGACTTCATCCTTGGCGTTCAACGGCAAGGAGCATGACCATGGGCAAACGCATTCTGCTGATTCTCGGCCATCCCGGCGCGACGAGCTTCTGCGCCGCACTCGCCGAGCGCTATGCACAATCAGCGCTCGATGCCGGACACCAGGTGCGTCAGCTACGCCTGGGAGAGATGGCTTTTGACCCGGTGTTGCGCCAGGGGTATCAACAGGTTCAAGCGCTGGAAGAAGACTTGAGCCGCGCGCAATCCGACATCCTTTGGGCCGAACATCTGACGCTGGTCTACCCGATCTGGTGGGGCGGCATTCCGGCGCTGCTCAAAGGTTTTTTTGATCGGGTGTTGCTGCCGGGATTCGCCTTCAAATACCGAAAAGGCAACCCCTTTCCCGATCAGTTGCTCAAGGGGCGCACCGCGCATTTGCTGGTGACGATGGACACGCCACTCTGGTATTACCGCTGGATCTACCGGATGCCGGGACTGCATCAGGTGCGCAAGACCACCCTGCAGTTCTGTGGTATCAACCCCCTGCGCACGCTGACCTTCGGCCCGTTGCTTGACTCCAGCGACCGGCAGCGCCAGCGCTGGCTGCAACAGGCGCACGCTATCGCCCGCCGCTAAGTCTGCCGATAATGCGCCGCATGGTTTCACATTGAAAAAGGACTTTTATGTACATCGGCCAAGCCGCGCAACGTGCCGGCACCACCATCAAAAGCATTCGCCACTATGAGTCGATCGGTTTGCTGCCCACGCCCCGGCGCCAAGGTAAATATCGCCTCTACGACCAACAAAGCATCGAACTGCTGATCTTCATCAAATGCGCAAAAGAGATGGGCTTCAGGCTCCGGGAATTGCAGACGATTTTTGCCGCGCATCATGGCGAGGCCATGCCATGGGATCTGGCCCAACAGGCTATCGAGGCAAAAAAACGCGAGATCAACAGCAGCATCGCTGAGCTGACGCGGCAATACGCGCAACTGGAAGGTTTCGAAATCGACCTTGAACGGGCGCGGGTCGAATGCCCGCTGGAAAACCTTTGACGGTTTGCGCGTTTCTGAGCAGCTCGATGTCGAGCACAGACAACTGAGCGGCAACCGGGCGCTATAGGGTGCGAGTTGGTTTCTTTGCCATCCGCCCACTGCCCGGAGTTCTCATGACCGCGACCGCCCCCATCACCGTTCTGCGCGACACCCACCCGCTGCCGGTACTCGATGCCTGCAAATGGGAAAAACTCGAAGGTGACCCGCACACCGTCAACCTCAACGCTTACACCAGCGAAGACGGCAGCAAGATCATGGGCACCTGGATCTGCACCCCGGGCAAGTGGCGGGTCGATTATGTGAAGTGGGAGTACTGCCACTTCCAGGAAGGCTACTGCATCATCACCCCGGACGGCATGGCGCCAATCCACCTGCGAGCCGGCGACATCTTCGTGGTTGAACCGGGGATGAAAGGCACCTGGGAAGTGGTCGAGACCGTACGCAAATATTTCGTATTCGCCTGATGCAAAAAAAGCCGGGAAACCACCCGACGTGATTTCCCGGCAACACCTACTGCATTCTGGCTGACGCCATGGTTGTGGCGCCTGTGAGATTTGTGGCGAGGGGATTTATCCCCGATGGGCGCAAAGCGCCCCCCCGCATTGTGTCAGTTGAAACGCAGGCTCAGTGGTTGCGACTGCTACACAGTCGATCGGGGATAAATCCCCTCACCACAAAGTCTCCGTTGCCACAAAAAGTATTGATGTCCAAGTTACTGTGGCTTGCGATAGCTGTTGATAATCGCCGAGAAGTCCTTGCCACCCTCCCCGCGCTGGCTCATCGCCTGATACAACTGCTGCGCCACCGCGCCGAGCACCACCGGTTGATGCGCCTGACGCGCTGCTTCGGTCGCCAGCCCCAGATCCTTGAGCATCAGTTCGGCACCAAACCCACCGGTATAACCGCGCGAGGCCGGCGCCGTTTCGACGATGCCCGGCCACGGGTTGTACATTTCCGAACTCCAGCAACGCCCGGTCGAGCTGTTGATGATCCCGGCCAGCACCGAGGTGTCGATCCCCAGTGCATCGCCCAGCGCCATGGCTTCGCTGACGCCGACCATCGAGATCGCCAGCAGCAGGTTGTTACAGATCTTGGCGATCTGCCCGGTGCCGACTTCGCCGCAATGCACGATGTTGCGGCCCATCTGCGCCAGCACCGGTTGCAGGGTGACGAACAGTTCCGGAGTGGCGCCGACCATGAAGGTCAGCGTGCCGGCGGTCGCGCCGCCAGTGCCGCCGGAGACCGGTGCATCAGCCATGGCCACGCCTTGTTTGGCAGCAGCGGCGGCCACATCGCGGGCGGTCTGCGGATCGATGGTGCTGCAATCCACCGCCGGCACACCTTTGCCGATACCGGCGAGCACACCGTCCTCACCGAGCCAGACGCTGCGCACATGCACCGCCGCCGGGAGCATGGTGATCACCAGCTCGGCGTCTTCGGCGGCCTCACGGGCCGAGGCGCGGATAGTGCCGCCCAGTTGCTCAAGCTCCGCCAGCACCGTCTTGTTCAGGTCGACCAGATTCAGTGAATGGCCGGCCTTGATCAGGTTGCGCGCCATCGGCGCGCCCATGTTGCCCAGACCGATAAATGCGATTTTCATGGCCAGTCCTCAGCGCAGGTTGATGGTGGTGTTCACGCCGTCGTTGACGCTGTCGTCATCGAACCAGCGCGCCGTGACCGTTTTGGTCTGGGTGTAGAACTGCACCACTTGCTTGCCGTACGGACCCAGGTCGCCGAGTTTCGAACCACGGGAACCGGTGAAGCTGAAGAACGGCACCGGCACCGGAATCGGGATGTTGATGCCGACCTGGCCGACGTCGATTTCCGTCTGGAATTTGCGCGCCGCCGCACCGCTCTGGGTGAACAGGCCCGTACCGTTGCCGAACGGGTTGGCGTTGACCAGTGCGATGGCCTGATCGAGGGTGTCGACTTCCAGCACCACCAGCACCGGGCCGAAGATTTCCTGGGTATAGATCTGCATGTCAGTGGTCACGCCCGAGAACAGGGTCGGGCCGACGAAGTTGCCTTGTTCGTAGCCCGGCACCTTGATGTCGCGACCATCGAGTTCAAGCTTGGCGCCTTCCTTGATGCCGCTTTCGATCAGATCGAGAATCCGCGCCTTGGCTTTCTTCGAGATCACCGGGCCGACATCGGTGCCCGCCTCGCTGCCGGCGTTGACCTTGAGTTTCTGCGCCAGCGCTTTCAGATCCGGCAGCCATTGTTTCGCCGCACCAACCAGCACCACCACCGAGGTGGCCATGCAGCGTTGCCCTGCCGCACCGAAACCGGCGCCGACCAAGGCATTCAGCGCTTGCTCGCGATTGGCGTCCGGCAGCACGACGGCATGGTTCTTCGCACCCATCATCGATTGCACGCGTTTGCCGTGCTTGCCGGCCAGGTCGTAAACGTGCGTACCGACCGCGGTCGAACCAACGAACGATACGGCTTTGATGTCCTTGTGGGTACACAGGCCATCGACGACGTCCTTGCCACCGTGCACCACGTTGAGCACGCCGGCCGGAACGCCGGCCTCGATCGCCAGTTCCACCAGGAGCATGGTCGACAGTGGATCCTGCTCGGAAGGCTTCAAGACGAAGGTGTTGCCGCAAGCGATGGCCATCGGGAACATCCACAGCGGAATCATCGCCGGGAAGTTGAACGGGGTGATGCCGGCGCACACGCCGATTGGCTGGCGCAGGGTGTAGGTATCGACGCCACCGGCCACGTTTTCGGCGAACTCGCCCATTTGCAGGGTGCCGATGGAACAGGCGTGTTCGACCACTTCCAGGCCACGGAAAATATCGCCCTCGGCGTCGGCAATAGTCTTGCCCTGCTCGGCGCTCAGCACTACGGCGATGCGCTTGGAGTGCTCGCGGATCAGTGCCTGCAGCTTGAGCATGATGCGCATGCGCGCGCCGATCGGGGTCAGTTTCCAGGTCTGGAACGCGCGGTGCGCGGCACTGATGGCGGCGTCGACTTCAGCGGCAGTGGCGAACGGAACCTTGGCCAGCACTTGCTGGGTCGCCGGGTTGACGATGTCGTGCCATTCGGTGGTCTGCGATTCGACCCACTCGCCATCGATCAGCAGCTTGACCTTCTGGACCGTGGTTTCGTTGGGCGTAAGCGATGCGTTCATGCTGGTCTCCGAAACTTGTTTTTATCGTAGGAGCCAAGGCGAAAGGGTTCGCCTTGAGATGAGGCGTGTGTCACGAATTGGTTGTCGGACTGTTTTTGGAGTATAGATGTGCAAACTTCTAATAAGAACGCACATATAAGCCCGTCCATCATGCAAAAAAACATCACCTCCCTGGGGTCGCTGAACTGGGACGACCTGAAGTTTTTCCTCGAAGTCGCCCGTACCCGCAAGGCCAGCACCGCGGCCAAACGGCTCGCCGTCGACTACACCACCGTGTCGCGGCGCATCAGTTCGCTGGAAGCGGCATTGGGTACGTTGCTGTTCGAAAAATCGCGCACCAGCGGTTTTGTCCTGACCACTGAAGGCCAGCGTTTGCTGGGCTATGCCGAGTCGATTGAAAGCACGTTGCACATGGCTTGCGAGCAGGTCTCGGGCTCTGGTGTGGCACTTTCCGGGCATGTACGCATGGGCTGCACCGAAGGTTTCGGCAGTTTTTTCATCACCCCGCAGCTGAGCCACTTCGTCGACGCCTACCCGGCGATCTCGGTGGACATCCTGCCGCTGCCGCACTTCATCAGTCTGTCCAAACGCGAAGCCGATATCGTCATTGCGCTGGAGCGCCCGGAACACGGCCCGTACGTGTGCTGCAAACTCTGCGACTACCGCTTGCAGCTGTACGCAACCCAGGACTACCTCGACCAGCACCCACCGATCCGCCGCCCGGCCGATTTGGGCAAGCATCAATTCATCAGTTATGTGGATGACCTGGCGTTCAGCTCGGAGCTGCTTTACCTGGCGAACGTGCTGCCCGGCGCCAGCGCAAACCTGCGCAGCACCAGCGTGATCGCGCAGTTCGTCGCGGCGCAGCAAGGGCGTTCACTGGCGATTCTGCCGTGCTTCCTCGCGGCGCAGGATCCGCGCCTGCTGCCGGTGCTGCCCGAGGAAATCGACATCACCCGGCAGTTCTGGATGTACTGCCGGGAGGATCTCAGGAAATTGAAGCGGATCACCCTGTTGTGGGATTACATCCGTGAGGTGACCGAGCGTAATCAGGGTCTGCTGATGGGGCAGACCCGCGAGATGCGGTTTGCCGATTAATCGGCGCTGACCACAATCGACACCCGGCGATTCTCGGTGCGTCCGGCGGTAGTGTCATTGGACGCCACCGGCTCGCTGCTGCCCAGTCCGCGCAGCTGGATGTTCTCTTGCTTCATGCCGACGGTGGTCAGCACTTTGGCCACGCTTTTGGCCCGACGCAGCGACAGTTGCTGGTTGTAGGTTTCCTTGCCCGAGGCATCGGTATGACCGTCGACCCGCACCCGCTCGATACCGACGCCGAGCAGTGCCTTGCCGATCCGTTCGACGATTTCGGTGCTCTGGTTGTTCAGGCTTTCGATATCGCTGCCAAACAGCACTTTGCCGGACAGGCCAAACTCCCAGCCCTCGTCGGTCGCTTCGAAGCCTTGTTGTTTGAGGACGGCGATCTGCGCCGGGGTCAGGCCTTTCTGCGGTGCGGTCTGGCACCCGGTCAGCGCCAGTACGGCGATCATCAGCAAGGCGGAAAACAGTCGAGCGGGAAATGTGAACACGGAATCAGCTCCTGGTTTGCAGATTGACGACCGGGCTCTCCGACCCGGCAGTGAATTGAGCGCCACGCGACAGGCGCTTGGCCTGATACATCGCCGCGTCGGCGGCGTTGAGCAAGGCACCTGGCGTGGCGCCATGATCGGGGAAAACCGCAATGCCGATACTGAGCGACGTCACCACACTGGTATCCCCCGGCAGCGCGATGGGCATGTCCATGCTGGCGAGAATCTTGTCAGCAATGCGCTCGGCGTCCTCGATCTTGTGCAGCGGCGCGAGCAGTACGGCGAACTCGTCGCCGCCGAGCCGCGCCACCAGATCCTCTTCACGCAGTTGCGCGCGGATCCGATTGGCGACCGCCACCAGCACCGCGTCGCCAGCGGCGTGACCGAAGTTGTCATTGATGCCTTTGAAGCGGTCGCTGTCGAGAAACAGCACCGCCACCCGCTCATTGAGCTTGCCGGCGTTGCGCAAGGCGCGAATCAATCGCCCCTCGAAAAACGCCCGGTTGGGCAAACCGGTGAGGCTGTCGTGGCTGGCCTGATGGGCGAGGGTTTCGTTCTCGCTTTGCAGATGGGTCTGCCAGGATTCGAGTTCATCGAGCAGGGCATTGAAGTCGTTGCCGAGGTTGTCGAGCTCGGCGATCTGCGCCGGCGGTACCCGGCGATCCAGTGCTCGCTCGCTGCGGGCAGCGTGGGCCACCGCCGCGAGGCTGCGAAGCGGGCCGGTAATGCTGCGCAGCTGTCGGCGCGCCAGATACAGCGCGACCCAGGCACTGATTGCGGTGCAGAGAATGATCCCCGCCAGACCGCTGAGCAAGAAGCGCATCAGGCTACCGCCGTGACCGACCAGCAGGATGCGTCCGATTTCACGATCCTGATGCACGATCGGCAGGCTGATCGGCTTTTCCAGAATGGTCCGGGCAGCCTGCATTTCCAGTTGGGAAAACAGACCGTTTTCGGGCCGCTGCCAACGCGCCAGCAACTGCCCCTGTGTGTCGAACACCTGGGCATCCGCCACCTCTTCGGTGGACGCGATCAAGGCCAGCGCTTCGGTGGCGGCGTCCTTATCGTTGAACACCACCGCCGCTTCCACGGTGTAGCTGATCGAACGTGCAATCAGATGCAGGTTGTGATCGGCGTACACCCGCAGCGCGAGAACGCCCAGCAGGGTCAGCGACACGCTGGCCATCGTCACGGCCACCAGCGCGACAATCAAATGGCCGCGGCCGATGACCGAGCCCAGTGTCGGGCGGCTCCTGGAACGAAACAGCTTCATGGTGCCGCCGGTTTGCGGCGCGACAACTGCAGTACGCTCGGGTGGATGCGTACACCGCTGCGGGCGACGGAGTCGAGATTGACCTCGAAGGAAACCTGCTGATCGCCGACCCGCAGGCAGAACAGGCTGCCGACCGTGCACTGATCGCCCCCTTCGCTGATGCTCAGCACCGGATGGCCGATCAATGAGGTGAACAGCCGACTGCGTTCATCTGCGGTGAGTTTGCCGATGTACACCGCATCGCATTCGCTGACGATCGCCGGGTTGTCGGCCAGCAGTCGGCGCACAGCGACCGGACGACCGGTGGCTTGCGTAGTGCCTTTGACCAGGTCATCGGTGTATTCGGTGGGGCCGACGATGCACAGGCGCAATTGTGCGGGTTCCACCGGCCAGCGCGCGTAACTGAGGATGCCCAGCACAACCTGCGTCACCGACTGGGCGCGCTGCTCGGCCATGCCCACCGGCGTCTGTGCCTGCGCCATGGCGGCGCCGGTCAGCAAACAGAGCAGACCGACAAGCAATGCGTGCTTGCAGCGAACCACGCGCTCTGTCGCCCAGACAGCCACCTTCATGCAGGGATTCTCTTGGATCGTACCGAAATGATGCCGCAACGATAGCACAGCGGAGTAACACCAGCGAGACAGCAGCTGCTGACCAGTTGGTCAGTAATCGGCACCGAACATCAGGCTATTTCATTCCCGAACCTCGCCACCTTCCTCCAGTTCCAGCATCAATCCGCTCAGGCGCTTGACCTTGCGCTGCACCGCCTCTTCAAACACGCCAGCCCGGGGTTCGATCAAAGTGAACCAGTGTTTGGCCCGGGTAATACCGGTATAGATCAATTCCTTGGTCAACACCGGATTCAAGGCATCCGGCAGGATCAGCGCGGTGTGGGCGAACTCGGAGCCCTGGGATTTGTGCACCGTCATCGCGTACACCGTTTCCACATCGTTGAGCCGGCTCGGCAGCACGAAACGCACACCGCCCTGCCCGTCGTTACGCGGAAAGGCCACGCGCAGCACCGGTTTGCCGGCGTCCGGGCCTTCGCGCTCGGGCAACTTGAGGGCAATGCCAATATCGCCGTTCATCAGACCCAGACCGTAATCGTTGCGCGTCATCAGCACCGGCCGGCCTTCGTACCATTGCTGGTCATGCTCGATCAGGCGTGCCTTGACCAGCGTTTCGGTGATCCGCAGATTCAACCCTTCAACGCCCCAAGGCCCCTTGCGCACAGCACACAACAACTGGAAGGTGTCGAACGCCTGCAGCACTTCCCGCGCCCAGTTGATCCAGTCCGGATGCTCCAGCGGTCTTTCCGCTGGCGGGCGTTGTTGGCGCAGGATATTCAGATAGTGGCGATAACCCTTTGGACCTTCCCCATGACCGTCGAGCAGCAGCCGCTCGAACGTGTGATCGTGTTCGCCCTTGAGCGGCAGGGAAAACACGTCATCATAGTGACCGGCCGCCAGCAACTGGCGCGCCTCCTCCGGCAACTGCTGATTGACCCGCCGCGCCAGCTGACCGATGCCGCTGCCTTCACCGAAGCGTCGGGAATGGCGCAGCATCACCAGTTGCTGAGCCAAAGGATGCGAGCCGTCGTGGTCCTCGTGCAGGCCACTGTCCTGTAATGACTCACCACTGACCGACTCCAGCCACCGCCGGGTCTGCGGGTTGTACCAGCCTGCCTCGGCATCGCGGCACAGATCGCCGAGCACCGCCCCGGCCTCTACGGAGGCGAGTTGATCCTTGTCACCGAGCAACACCAGACGCGCATGCGCCGGCAACGCATCGAGCAGGTTAGCCATCATTTCCAGGTCGATCATGGAAGCTTCATCGACCACCAGCACGTCCAGCGGCAAGCGGTTGCCGGCATGGTGGCGGAAGTGTCGGGTGCCGGGCCGGCTGCCCAACAAACGATGGACAGTGGTCACGTCGCAGGGGATCTTCTCGCGCACGTCTTCGGTGACTTGCAGCGACTGCACTTGCTGGCTGATGGACTCGGTCAACCTCGCAGCAGCCTTGCCCGTGGGCGCCGCCAGACGAATGCGCAACGGCTGACCGGCTTCCACCGCCGGCGCCTGAAGCAGCGCGAGCAGACGCACCACCGTGGTGGTTTTGCCAGTTCCCGGGCCGCCCGTGATGATGCTGAAGGCTCCCCGAGTGGCAAGCGCGCAGGCGAGTTTCTGCCAGTCGATCACTGCTCCGGGCCTGGCGGGGCCGAACAATTCATCGAGACGCTGGGGCAAGTCATCCGGCGGCGTTTCGCCTTGGGCCAGACGTGTGCGTAACGCCGCATCGATACGCCGCTCATAGGCCCAGTAGCGCCGCAGGTACAGACGCTTGCCGGACAGCACCAACGGTCGCTGATGCGCCGCTTCGCTATTGTCCGCAGCCAGTGCAACCAGAGCGCTGCTCGCCAGCACCTTGCACCAATGGGCGCCATCCAGCGTTTCAAGCAGCTGCGACGGCAGGAGCAAGACATCACTTTGCTCATCGCCTTCAGGAGGTAAAGACAGGGCGAAATCCGGGGCCTTGAGGGTTTCGAACAGGTCGAGGCAGACATGTCCGTGACCCAGTTGATGGCTGGTCAGTGCGGCAGCGAGCAACACCAGTGGATCGGACTGGGGTGCGAGGTCGTACAGAAAACTGATAAAGGCCTTGTCCAGCGAACGAAGCCAGCCTCGCTCGACCCAGCGACCAAGCAAGATCAGCAGATCCGAGGCACTGGTCAGTGGCGCCAGGCTCGACGGGTTGTCGATAGCCGATGACAGATCGGCGAAGGTACGGCTCATAGCAGGACTCCCTGTTCCCATGCGGGTTCGGCCTTGGGTTCCGGCTTACCCTGGAAAAGACGATCCAGGCGCTCGATCAGTTCGCGCGGCGGCCGCGCAAAATACACCCCGCGACTGTCTGCCCGGGTCCCGCGCAGAAACACATACAACGCACCACCGACATGCCGATCGTAATCGTAGTCAGGCAACCGCGCCTTCAGTTGTCGATGCAACGCCAGCAGATACAACACGTATTGCAGGTCATAACGGTTGTCGAGAATCGAGCGCTCCATGGCTTGCTCGGTATAGGCCGCATCGTCGACACCCAGCCAGTTGGATTTGTAGTCGGCCACGTAGTAGCGCCCTTCATGTTCGAAGGTCAGGTCGATGAAGCCTTTGAACATGCCGTTGAGCTGTACTGGCTCGGCGGCTACTCGTGCCACACCGTTGTGGGTGTACTGGCGCACCCACTCATCGAGTTTGAGAACATCGACCTTGTGGCTGGCGAACCAGAACTCCATCTCGACGCGGTACTGTTTCAGTTGCTCGAGAACCACCGGAGGCTGTCCGCCACCTGCTGGCAGCGACGACTTGAGCAAGTGTTGCAGCCAGTCACTCAGGGTGGTGATCCACCCCTCCCAACCACGCAGGTTGCAGCGCCGGCCAATCGCATCCTTGAGCGTTTCAAAAGGAACGGCAAAACCTTCGTCTCCGGCCCATTCGAGCAGACCATGAAGAAAGGTTCCCGGATTCGGACCGCGGGGAAAACGATGAATATCGGCGCCACCGGCCACGATCTCGCGTGGCGCTTCCGGGTCGAGACGCTCATCATCAAACAGCTTTTGCGCTTGTGGACTGTCCGGCGCCTCATCGCTGCCCACGCTCAATACGTCACTGATGCGCAAAGCACTGTAGGAGGCAATCCACCAGTTTTCGCTGGCCTTGCGCTTGGGCACCAATGTAGCGCTGAGGATCGCTTCGTTACGCTCGGGCCGGTAGATCTCCTGAGTGGCTTGAGGCAACTCCCCCAAACTGATGGCCGTGCAGTTCTGCTGCAAATCCTGCAGCCAGCGGCTCAGACCGGTTGACTCATCCAGCCTTGCGCCGCCACCCAGCAGATAGCCAAGCGCCGAAAGATGAAGCACCGAACCGTTGTTATTAGCGCGTTTGAGGTCCGTGACACCCAGCCAGCAGGCATGTTGCGCGCGAGTCAGGGCGACGTAGAGCAGACGCAGGTCCTCGGCCAGACGCTCGTCATCCGCCAGGGCGATCAATTCGGCGGTCGGCTTCAGTGTCACCTGGGCTTTGCCGGAGGCATCGTGGTAATGCAGCGGCAAGCGACTGCCATCCACCGGTTTTGCCGAGCAGATGAACGGCAGGAACACCAGTGGATACTCAAGCCCTTTGGACTTGTGAATGGTCACGACCTTGACCAGTTGCTCGTCACTCTCCAGACGCAATATCTGCTCTTCGCCGGCCTGACCGGACAACGCCAGAAGCTCGGCCAGATGACGAATCAGCGCTTGCTCGCCATCAAGCTCAGCGGCAGCCTGCTGCATCAGTTCCGACAAGTGCAAAAGGTTGGTCAGTACCCGCTCGCCATCACTGCGTGCGATCAGGGTCTGCGGCAGGTGAAAGTCGTGCAGCAGGCGTCGCAACATAGGCAGCACACCTTGCTTGCGCCACAGTTCGCGATAGCCACGAAACTGCATGACCCGGGCTTCCCAGACCAACTCGTCCTGATTCAAACGTTCCAGTTCAGCCAACGGCAGATTGAGGGTGATGCAAGCCAGCGCAGCCTTCAGAGAGCGCTCGACATCCGGCTCCGCGCAGGCCTTGAGCCAGGAGAGCAGGTCATGCGCTTCCTGGGCGGCGAACACCGAGTCCTTGTCCGACAGGTAAACGCTGCGCACGCCACGGGCCGCGAGTTCTGCGCGTACGGCTTGGGCCTCTTTGCCGTCGCGTACCAGAATCGCAATGTCAGAGGGTCGCAAGCCTCTGAAGTCTTCTCCGTCGCGGACAAATCCCGCCGCACCGGCTTGCCCGCCATTGAGCAACGCGGTGATTTCGCTGGCACAGGCCGCCGCCAACTGCTGGCGATAGACCGCGCCTGACAGCGGCTGCTCCGTCGACAGGTGCCAGACATTCAGTGCCGCGACATCGTGCCCGGCAATCTGCAGCCGCTCTTTGCGCCCCTGAGACTCAACAGGCTGGAACGGCACCGGGTTTTCCCCGGTTTTTTCCCGAAACAAAAACGCGCCGCGTCCCTGCTCGCGGGACTCGGCGCGTTCGAATACGTGATTGACCGCGTTGACCATGCCATGGCTGGAGCGGAAGTTGGTGCCCAGCGTATGCAGGCGGCCGGCAGTGGCCTGACGCGCACGCAGGTAGGTGTAGATATCGGCGCCACGGAACGCGTAGATCGCCTGCTTGGGGTCACCGATCAGGAACAGACCGGTATCCGGACTGTTATCCTCGATGCGGTAGATGCTCTCGAAAATCCGGTATTGCACCGGGTCGGTGTCCTGAAACTCATCGATCAGAGCAACCGGAAACTGCTCGCGGATCACCGCAGCAAGGCGCTCGCCGCTGTCGGATTGCAACGCCGCATCGAGGCGCAACAGCATGTCGTCGAACCCCATTTCCGCACGACGACGCTTCTCTTCCTCAAAACGCGCGCCCACCCATCTCGCCGCATGTTGCAATACGGCGGCATCGGGGGTGGGAAGCGCGTCGAGGCTCGACTTGAGCCCCGGCATCGCGTCGAGACCCGGATGACTCGGTGCCTGGCCCTTCCAGGCTTCGGCCATTCCGTCAGGGGTCAATCGGGTGAAACCGGTGCCGATGTCCAGTTGTTCCATAGCCTCGTCTTCGGCCCACGCCTTGAGTTTCTCGAACCAGGGCTCGAAGTAGCGCGCCTGCATCTTGCGTCCGTCGACGGCTTTGCTCGCAACGCCTTCGTGACAGATCACCAGCAGCTCATCGGCCCACTGACGCCACGGCATCTTCAGCTCGAGCAACGCGGCACGCCGTTCTTGCAGACACTCGTCGATCAGCTCTGCGGGGACCTTGCCGTCATCACTGTCGCGCTCACTGCCAAACAGGCCGCGCACTCGTGGCAACAACGCTGCCGGCCCACCCCAGTTAGCGCGAACCCAGTTCAGCGCGTCGCCCTGCATCGGGTAACAGAACAGTCGCCAGTAATCGCGCAGTACTTCACCGAGCAGATCGCTGTGATCGGTTTCCAGGGACTGGGTAAACAGGCTGCCGCTGTCGAACGCGTGTTCGCGCAGCATGCGCTGGCACCAACTGTGGATGGTGGAGACGGCCGCTTCATCCATCCATTGCGCGGCGATGTCCAGGCGATTGGCGCAACCGGGCCATTGTGCCGGGTCAAACTGCTCGCGCAGCTCGGCAATCAAGCCATCCGGCGCCGGGGTTTCTTCACGGAAAAACCGCGCAGCCTCGGCCAGCCGCGTACGGATTCTTTCACGCAGCTCCTTGGTGGCGGCATCGGTGAAGGTCACCACAAGAATCTGCGGGGGCAGCAATTCACGGCCGAAGCCGCTCGATTCGCCGCCGTGGCCAAGGATCAGCCGCAGATAGAGAGCAGAAATGGTAAAGGTCTTGCCGGTACCCGCACTGGCTTCGATGAGTTGACTGCCGTGCAGCGGGAAGGCCAGAGCCAGCGGTGTTTTGGTACTCATGCGCGTGCCCCTTCGCTGGCCAACGAGCGCCATGGCGCTTCCAACAGGGGGCGATACAACGCGTCGCACCAACCGGAGAATGTTTCGTCGGCACTCAATGCGTCAAAGTCAGCGAATTGGCGTGACAGCGCAGGGCTTTCACGGCGCTCACCGTCACTGGTCTGGCCGTCGCCTTCGTAGGCTTTTCTGGCAGCCGCCTCAGCCTTGAGCGGATCAGTCTGCGCAAGCCAGGCGAAGGCCGTCTTGACCGCGATCGGCAGCGGCTGGCGCATGCCGGCCTGCCAGGCGAGCAGCAGATCACCCAGAAAACGAACCGCTCGGTCCTTCTCCGTCGGCTCAAGCAGCAGCGTATCGTCACTCGCCACCAGTGCCGTGGTCAGGATAAGTCCGCTGGCGCAGGCCACCAGGTGATTGACCCACGGCTTGATCAACCGATGCCATTTTCGACTTTTGATCGAGCCGATGCTGTTGGGAATGGTCGTGACCGACAACACGCCACCGTCAGCGCGTTGATGCAAACCGGCGAGCCAGCCTTCAACACGCACGCCCTGCAACTCAAGACTGACCGGGAGCGCGCTGGTCAATGGTGTCGGCCATAACGCC
Source organism: Pseudomonas sp. S150 (assembly GCF_004526365.1). Taxonomy (NCBI): domain Bacteria; kingdom Pseudomonadati; phylum Pseudomonadota; class Gammaproteobacteria; order Pseudomonadales; family Pseudomonadaceae; genus Pseudomonas; species Pseudomonas sp. S150. Next base: position 1,355,597 of record NZ_CP038207.1, on the reverse strand, counting down.
AGAAGGTGTTGGTAACGTTGCAGCAAGTCAGGTAACGGCTCGATCAACTCTCGTTGCAGGCATTCGCCGAAGCCGGCCATGGGCAGCAATCCGCTGTTTTGCAAACGCCGCGCCTGATCTTCGAGTGCCCGATTGATATTGTCCGGCTGCCGGAGTGCGGCTTCGAGCAGGCTGTCGCTCAGTGTGTAGCGTTGCAATGCGTCCAGCACGAACGGTTCTTCGTCAGCCAGGGGCGCCTCGGCGGCCTCGAAGTACACTTTGAGGCGCTGCGTGAAAAAGTGCCGGACCGGGTTACGCAAGAAATCCTGCAGCAGAGCCAGACTCAGCGGCTCCTCCTGAACATGGGGCGCGAGTAGCTCCATCTCATGTTGTGGCGCATGCACCTGGTGCAAGACCTGCCATTCACGGGCATAACTGAATAGTTGATCGCCTTCATGGAAATAGCGCGAACTGAACGGTTGCAGGGGGTGCTCCTCGGTCATGGAGGTCAACAGATCCTGATGCTCATCGAGCGACCGCCAGCCACTGGCGAGGTGATCGCGCAACTGCCCGATCAGCACTGAAGCAGGCCGTTCACTGTTGTCGCGAATGCTGCGTCCGACCCAACTGATGTAGAGCTGATCGCGCGCAGACAGGAGCGCCTCGAGCAACAGATAGCGATCGTCTTCACGCCGGGAACGGTCCCCTGGCCGGTAGTCACTGCCCATGAGGTCGAAGTCCAGCGGGGGTTGCGCCCGGGGATAATCGCCATCGTTCATCCCCAGCAAACAGACAAGCTTGAACGGGATCGCCCGCATGGGCATCAGCGTGCAAAAGTTTACTGCGCCGGCGAGAAAACGCTGGGACAGACGCCCCTGATCCAGCCCCGCGAGCCAGGCTTCACGAACCACCGTCAGCGGCAATTCATCGACCAATCCAACGGATTCACAGGTCTGCAGCCAGGTTTCGCGCAACTCCTCAAGTTGCGTGAGCAGATAATCGTCGTGCTCGTTACTGGCCTTGAAAAACAGCTGCATCAGGATTTGCAGGCGCTGGCCCCACACCTTGGGCTGAGCGACTTGAGTGAGTTCGTGATGGGCCAGTTCCAATGCATCGAGCAGGGCAACCAATGGACCGATCAACGCAGCATCCAGACCACCGATTTCATCGTAGGGTTCGATACCGGCACAGGCGCTGGAGCTGCCAACTGCGTACCCCAACAACATCCGCCGCAAACCGAAATGCCAGCTGTTCTGTTCAAGCTCATCCGGCAAGCCCAGGCCGGCACGTTGCCCGGCGTTCATTCCCCAGCGCACGCCTGCTCCTTCGATCCAGCGATGCAGAGTAGGCAAATCACGCTCTTGTACGCCAAATCGGGCGCGCAACGCAGGGACGTCGAGCAGATCGAGGATCTCGCTCACCGGGAAACGACTATCGGGCAGCTTCAGCAGGTGCTCGACAGCAATCAGCAACGGATCGCGGCCCCGCTGGCCCTGGTCGGCCAAGGTAAATGGAATGAAGCGTGGATCATGTCGATCCAGTTGTCCGAACACCGCCCGGATATGCGGCGCATAGCTGTCGATGTCCGGCACCATCACAATTACATCTCGTGGGCGCAGATCTGGATTGGCGCTGAAGCGTGCGAGTAACTGATCGTGAAGGATTTCCACTTCGCGCTGGGCACTGTGGGCTATGTGGAAGCGGATCGACCCATCCTGCGTCAAGTCAACGGCAGGCCAGCGCTCACGCGTTTCATTGAGTGGCCGCAACTCGAGGATGTCGTCCTGAAGTTGGTTGAGCATGTTATGTGGCTGATTTTCGCTGAACAGATCAATGCGCCCGTCACGAAACGCCGCGCGATAGCTGTTGGGGTCATCGTAACTGTCGAGCAGGTTGATATAGTCGCGGCCTTGCTTGCCCCAGGCGGCGAGCAGCGGATGAGCATGTTGGTGCAACGTTTCGGGATCGAGTACGACCGGCATGCCGTTCTTGCGGCTCTGACGCTTGTATTGATGACGCAGCAGATCCTTGTCGGCGACGATATCGGCCCAGTGGTGTCGGCAAGGGTTGTGTACACACAACAGCACCTGACTGAAACGTGCGAGTCCGGCCAACGCTTCAAGCACCTGGGCGGGCAACGAGGATATACCGAACACGATCACCCGCGAGGGTAGTCCTGCTGGTGCATGTTCGAGGGAATTTATGCACTCGATAAATCGTTGATGAACACCGGCGCGGCTCTGGGCCATGCCTTGCTCACCGACATCTTCCAAAAGAGCACGCCACAGTTCAGCCTGCCAGCAACTGACTGGAGGCAGTGGCTTTATCTCGCCTCGAACATTACGTAACTGATGCCGGCCCTCGGCCCAATCTTCGAGCCAGTCGGCCCGATACACCTGATATTGGTCAAACAGGTCTGCCAGGCGCTCGGACAACTGGTAGCGCTTGCGCAAGTCGGTGTCATGGGTGAGGAAGCGTTGTAGCGGTTCGAAATGGGGGCGATCAATCACTTGCGGCAACAGGCGCATCAGCCGCCAGGTCAGGGGAGCTTTGTCGAGCAGGGATGTGGCGGGGATTTCGTCTCGGCCCAACACCATACGGTAGAGCTGCCACATGAAACTGCCTGGAAGCTGCACATCGATGGCAGCGGCTATTCCGCAACCACCGAGATCGTCCTCTTCAGGATCTTCTGCCAATGCCAGCTTGAGCCATTGGGCGATACCGTTGCTTTGGACCAGAGCGATTTCGTTCTCCAAGGGAGCCAATGGGTAGCGCCGCATGATGCTGACCACCAGGCTGCGCAGCTCGTCCAGGCTATTGCTCTGAACCACCATGAATGCAGCGTTGAGGGACGAGGCGTCCGGCATAAAAGCTTCCTTGGAAAAGTACAAAAGCCAAGGCAGAACCTTAGCACTGTCGGCAGGCTGTGACAGCCGGAAGGGCCTACCGCATGCTGTAGGAACTTTCCTGCGGGCAAAACAAAACCCCAACTGCTTTCGCAATTGGGGTTTCGGAATTTAATCTTGACGATGACCTACTCTCACATGGGGAAACCCCACACTACCATCGGCGATGCATCGTTTCACTTCTGAGTTCGGGATGGGATCAGGTGGTTCCAACGCTCTATGGTCGTCAAGAAATTCGGGTACTGACTCGTGACCGGTTGGCCTCGCTTCAGCAAATCGGGTATGTGATACAGGTGTTTGTGAGCATCGCGAACTTTCGGTTCATTGCGTCTTCACACACCGCAATCTGGTCTCTTTCGAGCATGCAGATTGCTTGGGTGTTATATGGTCAAGCCTCACGGGCAATTAGTATTGGTTAGCTCAACGCCTCACAGCGCTTACACACCCAACCTATCAACGTCGTAGTCTTCGACGGCCCTTCAGGGAACTCAAGGTTCCAGTGAGATCTCATCTTGAGGCAAGTTTCCCGCTTAGATGCTTTCAGCGGTTATCTTTCCCGAACATAGCTACCCGGCAATGCCACTGGCGTGACAACCGGAACACCAGAGGTTCGTCCACTCCGGTCCTCTCGTACTAGGAGCAGCCCCTCTCAAATCTCAAACGTCCACGGCAGATAGGGACCGAACTGTCTCACGACGTTCTAAACCCAGCTCGCGTACCACTTTAAATGGCGAACAGCCATACCCTTGGGACCGGCTTCAGCCCCAGGATGTGATGAGCCGACATCGAGGTGCCAAACACCGCCGTCGATATGAACTCTTGGGCGGTATCAGCCTGTTATCCCCAGTACCTTTTATCCGTTGAGCGATGGCCCTTCCATACAGAACCACCGGATCACTAAGACCTACTTTCGTACCTGCTCGACGTGTCTGTCTCGCAGTCAAGCGCGCTTTTGCCTTTATACTCTACGACCGATTTCCGACCGGTCTGAGCGCACCTTCGTACTCCTCCGTTACTCTTTAGGAGGAGACCGCCCCAGTCAAACTACCCACCATACACTGTCCTCGATCCGGATAACGGACCTGAGTTAGAACCTCAAAGTTGCCAGGGTGGTATTTCAAGGATGGCTCCACGCGAACTGGCGTCCACGCTTCAAAGCCTCCCACCTATCCTACACAAGCAAATTCAAAGTCCAGTGCAAAGCTATAGTAAAGGTTCACGGGGTCTTTCCGTCTAGCCGCGGATACACTGCATCTTCACAGCGATTTCAATTTCACTGAGTCTCGGGTGGAGACAGCGCCGCCATCGTTACGCCATTCGTGCAGGTCGGAACTTACCCGACAAGGAATTTCGCTACCTTAGGACCGTTATAGTTACGGCCGCCGTTTACCGGGGCTTCGATCAAGAGCTTCGCGTTAGCTAACCCCATCAATTAACCTTCCGGCACCGGGCAGGCGTCACACCCTATACGTCCACTTTCGTGTTTGCAGAGTGCTGTGTTTTTAATAAACAGTCGCAGCGGCCTGGTATCTTCGACCGGCATGAGCTTACGGAGCAAGTCCTTCACCCTCACCGGCGCACCTTCTCCCGAAGTTACGGTGCCATTTTGCCTAGTTCCTTCACCCGAGTTCTCTCAAGCGCCTTGGTATTCTCTACCCAACCACCTGTGTCGGTTTGGGGTACGGTTCCTGGTTATCTGAAGCTTAGAAGCTTTTCTTGGAAGCATGGCATCAACCACTTCGTCACCTAAAAGGTAACTCGTCATCAGCTCTCGGCCTTAAGATCCCGGATTTACCTAAGATCTCAGCCTACCACCTTAAACTTGGAACCAACGCCAAGCTGGCCTAGCCTTCTCCGTCCCTCCATCGCAATAACCAGAAGTACAGGAATTTAACCTGTTTTCCATCGACTACGCTTTTCAGCCTCGCCTTAGGGACCGACTAACCCTGCGTCGATTAACGTTGCGCAGGAAACCTTGGTCTTTCGGCGTGGGTGTTTTTCACACCCATTGTCGTTACTCATGTCAGCATTCGCACTTCTGATACCTCCAGCAAGCTTCTCAACTCACCTTCACAGCTTACAGAACGCTCCTCTACCGCATCACTTGCGTGATACCCGTAGCTTCGGTGTATGGTTTGAGCCCCGTTACATCTTCCGCGCAGGCCGACTCGACTAGTGAGCTATTACGCTTTCTTTAAAGGGTGGCTGCTTCTAAGCCAACCTCCTAGCTGTCTAAGCCTTCCCACATCGTTTCCCACTTAACCATAACTTTGGGACCTTAGCTGACGGTCTGGGTTGTTTCCCTTTTCACGACGGACGTTAGCACCCGCCGTGTGTCTCCCATGCTCGGCACTTGTAGGTATTCGGAGTTTGCATCGGTTTGGTAAGTCGGGATGACCCCCTAGCCGAAACAGTGCTCTACCCCCTACAGTGATACATGAGGCGCTACCTAAATAGCTTTCGAGGAGAACCACTATCTCCGAGCTTGATTAGCCTTTCACTCCGATCCACAGGTCATCCGCTAACTTTTCAACGGTAGTCGGTTCGGTCCTCCAGTCAGTGTTACCTAACCTTCAACCTGCCCATGGATAGATCGCCCGGTTTCGGGTCTATTCCCAGCGACTAGACGCCCTATTAAGACTCGCTTTCGCTACGCCTCCCCTATTCGGTTAAGCTCGCCACTGAAAATAAGTCGCTGACCCATTATACAAAGGTACGCAGTCACCCAACAAAGTGGGCTCCCACTGCTTGTACGCATACGGTTTCAGGATCTATTTCACTCCCCTCTCCGGGTTCTTTTCGCCTTTCCCTCACGGTACTAGTTCACTATCGGTCAGTCAGTAGTATTTAGCCTTGGAGGATGGTCCCCCCATATTCAGACAAAGTTTCTCGTGCTCCGTCCTACTCGATTTCATGACTAAGATTTTCGCGTACAGGGCTATCACCCACTATGGCCGCACTTTCCAGAGCGTTCCGCTAATCTCAAAGCCACTTAAGGGCTAGTCCCCGTTCGCTCGCCACTACTAAGGGAATCTCGGTTGATTTCTTTTCCTCAGGGTACTTAGATGTTTCAGTTCCCCTGGTTCGCCTCTTGCACCTATGTATTCAGTACAAGATAACCATCTTATGATGGCTGGGTTCCCCCATTCAGACATCTCCGGATCAAAGTCTGTTTGCCGACTCCCCGAAGCTTTTCGCAGGCTACCACGTCTTTCATCGCCTCTGACTGCCAAGGCATCCACCGTATGCGCTTCTTCACTTGACCATATAACCCCAAGCAATCTGGTTATACTGTGAAGACGACATTCGCCGAAAATTCGCAAAACTCTTAAGAGCCACTCACAAATTTTACCTTAGCCTGATCCGTTACCAGTGAAAGTAACGTTCAGTCTATCTTTCTATCACATACCCAAATTTTTAAAGAACGATTCTGAAAAAGATCAGAGCTAATTATTCGATTCGAATATTTAGCTCTGCACTTTTACAAACGCATGAATCAAGCAATTCGTGTGGGAACTTATGGAGCAGCTGATGTCGTCGATTAAGGAGGTGATCCAGCCGCAGGTTCCCCTACGGCTACCTTGTTACGACTTCACCCCAGTCATGAATCACACCGTGGTAACCGTCCTCCCGAAGGTTAGACTAGCTACTTCTGGTGCAACCCACTCCCATGGTGTGACGGGCGGTGTGTACAAGGCCCGGGAACGTATTCACCGCGACATTCTGATTCGCGATTACTAGCGATTCCGACTTCACGCAGTCGAGTTGCAGACTGCGATCCGGACTACGATCGGTTTTGTGGGATTAGCTCCACCTCGCGGCTTGGCAACCCTCTGTACCGACCATTGTAGCACGTGTGTAGCCCAGGCCGTAAGGGCCATGATGACTTGACGTCATCCCCACCTTCCTCCGGTTTGTCACCGGCAGTCTCCTTAGAGTGCCCACCATTACGTGCTGGTAACTAAGGACAAGGGTTGCGCTCGTTACGGGACTTAACCCAACATCTCACGACACGAGCTGACGACAGCCATGCAGCACCTGTCTCAATGTTCCCGAAGGCACCAATCCATCTCTGGAAAGTTCATTGGATGTCAAGGCCTGGTAAGGTTCTTCGCGTTGCTTCGAATTAAACCACATGCTCCACCGCTTGTGCGGGCCCCCGTCAATTCATTTGAGTTTTAACCTTGCGGCCGTACTCCCCAGGCGGTCAACTTAATGCGTTAGCTGCGCCACTAAGAGCTCAAGGCTCCCAACGGCTAGTTGACATCGTTTACGGCGTGGACTACCAGGGTATCTAATCCTGTTTGCTCCCCACGCTTTCGCACCTCAGTGTCAGTATCAGTCCAGGTGGTCGCCTTCGCCACTGGTGTTCCTTCCTATATCTACGCATTTCACCGCTACACAGGAAATTCCACCACCCTCTACCATACTCTAGCTTGCCAGTTTTGGATGCAGTTCCCAGGTTGAGCCCGGGGATTTCACATCCAACTTAACAAACCACCTACGCGCGCTTTACGCCCAGTAATTCCGATTAACGCTTGCACCCTCTGTATTACCGCGGCTGCTGGCACAGAGTTAGCCGGTGCTTATTCTGTCGGTAACGTCAAAATTGCAGAGTATTAATCTACAACCCTTCCTCCCAACTTAAAGTGCTTTACAATCCGAAGACCTTCTTCACACACGCGGCATGGCTGGATCAGGCTTTCGCCCATTGTCCAATATTCCCCACTGCTGCCTCCCGTAGGAGTCTGGACCGTGTCTCAGTTCCAGTGTGACTGATCATCCTCTCAGACCAGTTACGGATCGTCGCCTTGGTGAGCCATTACCTCACCAACTAGCTAATCCGACCTAGGCTCATCTGATAGCGCAAGGCCCGAAGGTCCCCTGCTTTCTCCCGTAGGACGTATGCGGTATTAGCGTTCCTTTCGAAACGTTGTCCCCCACTACCAGGCAGATTCCTAGGCATTACTCACCCGTCCGCCGCTGAATCCAGGAGCAAGCTCCTTTCATCCGCTCGACTTGCATGTGTTAGGCCTGCCGCCAGCGTTCAATCTGAGCCATGATCAAACTCTTCAGTTCAAACATCTTTGGGTTTTTAAGAAACCCTAAACTTGGCTCAGCAATCGTTGGTTACATCTTTGATTTCTCGCGGAGTAACTTGTGATGCTGATAATCTTGTTGACTATCAGTCTGACTCCACAAGCACCCACACGAATTGCTTGATTCAGTTGTTAAAAGAGCGATTGATTAAGACCTTTCGTCTCAACCGAGGCGCGCATTCTACAGCAGCCTCATTTGCTGTCAAGTGATTATTTTCAGAAGTTTTCGAAGATTTCTTCAACAACTTCAACCACTTGCGCTTCCGATCTCTCGTTAGCGGGAGGCGAATTCTACAGCGTTACACGCTGCTGTCAACACCTCTTTTTCTCCGCTTTCGACCGAGAAGATCGAACCGTCAAAAGAGCCAAACATCACCGCTCTTTCAACTCCTTCCAGGCTTCGATGAACTGAAGCAAGTCGCTGTCGAAAACTGCGTAACTCATTGAATCTCAAGGAGTTTTCCGTTTCGACTGCGCCGGAAGTGGGGCGAATTATAGACCTCCAGAATCTGCCGTCAACCGCTTTTTTCACATTTCTGTCATATCGGTCAAAAAAACCCGAAAACACGAAGGCCGACCTCTAGAGGTCGGCCTTTGTCATGCCCTGCTACTTACAAGCTAGGGAAAGCGAACTGCGAAGCCTCATGGCTCGCACGCTGCGGCCAGCGCTGGGTGATGGCCTTGCGACGGGTATAGAAGCGCACACCATCCGGGCCATAGGCATGCAGGTCGCCGAACAGCGAGCGCTTCCAGCCGCCGAAGCTGTGGTAAGCCACCGGAACCGGCAGCGGTACGTTGACGCCGACCATGCCGACTTCGATCTCGTCGCAGAACAGACGCGCCGCTTCACCGTCACGGGTAAAGATGCAGGTGCCGTTACCGTATTCGTGATCGTTGATCAGCTTCATCGCCTCTTCCAGGCTGTTGACGCGAACCACGCACAACACCGGCCCGAAGATCTCTTCCTTATAGATGCGCATTTCAGGGGTAACGTTGTCGAACAGGCAGCCGCCGAGGAAGAAGCCCTCTTCGTTACCTGGAATGCTCAAGCCGCGACCATCGACCACCAAGGTCGCGCCCGCTGCCACACCGTCATCAACATAACCACTGACCTTGTCCCGCGCCTGACCGGTCACCAGTGGCCCCATGTCCAGACCACACGAAGTGCCGGCACCGATTTTCAGCGCCTTGATCTGTGGAACCAGTTTCGCCACCAGCGCATCCGCTACCTGATCGCCGACACATACTGCGACCGAAATCGCCATGCAGCGCTCACCGCAAGAACCATAGGCCGCGCCCATCAGCGCGCTGACCGCGTTGTCCAGATCCGCATCCGGCATCAGCACCGCATGGTTCTTCGCGCCGCCCAGTGCCTGAACGCGTTTGCCGCGCTTGGTACCTTCGGCATAGATGTATTCGGCAATCGGCGTCGAACCAACAAAGCTCAGCGCTTTGACTTCCGGCGCTTCAATCAGCGCGTCCACTGCAGTCTTGTCGCCATGCACCACGCTCAGCACGCCTTTCGGCAAACCGGCTTCCAGCAGCAGTTGGGCGATCAGCAGCGTCGAGCTTGGGTCACGCTCGGACGGTTTGAGGATAAAGCAGTTGCCGCAGACGATCGCCAGTGGGTACATCCACAGTGGGACCATCGCCGGGAAGTTGAATGGCGTGATGCCGGCAACCACGCCCAGTGGCTGGAAGTCCGACCAGGCGTCAATGTTAGGGCCGACGTTGCGGCTGTATTCGCCCTTGAGGATTTCCGGGGCGGCGCAGGCGAACTCGACGTTCTCGATACCGCGCTTCAGTTCACCGGCGGCGTCTTCGAGGGTCTTGCCGTGTTCTTCGCTGATCAATTGCGAGATACGCGCTTCGTTCTGCTCCAGCAGTTGCTTGAAGCGGAACATCACCTGGGCACGTTTCGCCGGCGGGGTGTTGCGCCATGCCGGGAATGCAGCCTTGGCGGCGTCGATCGCGTGTTGAATGGTTTCGCGGGTGGCCAGCGGCAGCTTGTGGATCGCCTGACCGGTGGACGGGTTGAACACATCAACCGCGCGACCGTTCTCGGTCACCAGTTCGCCATTGATCAAATGCGGGATAACGCTCATCGAAAACTCCTGAATTCTTGTGTACAGACGCCCGCATGGGGCGCCTGTTATTCGCAGGTATATATAGAGGGAAAAATCAGTCGAGCTTGTTCAGCACTTCGCCAACCGCGTCGAACAGACGATCGAGGTCTTGCGGCTTGCTGTTGAAAGTTGGGCCGAACTGCAGGGTGTCGCCGCCGAAGCGTACGTAGAACCCGGCTCTCCACAGGGCCATGCCGGCTTCGAATGGACGCACGATGGCGTCGCCGTCACGGGCCGCGATCTGGATCGCACCGGCCAGGCCGTAGTTACGGATGTCGATGACGTTCTTCGAACCTTTCAGACCGTGCAGGGCATTTTCGAAATGCGGTGCAACCTCGGCCACGCTCTGCTCCAGGTTTTCCTTTTGCAGCAGGTCGAGTGCCGCCAGGCCAGCGGCGCACGCCACCGGGTGGGCCGAGTAGGTGTAGCCGTGGGGGAATTCCACCGCGTATTCCGGAGTCGGCTGATTCATGAAGGTCTGGTAGATCTCGGAGCTGGCAATCACCGCGCCCATCGGAATCGCGCCGTTGGTCACTTGCTTGGCGATGCACATCAGATCCGGGGTCACGCCAAAGCTTTCGGCGCCGAACATCGAACCGGTGCGGCCGAAGCCGGTAATCACTTCGTCGAATACCAGCAGGATGTTGTGCTGATCACAGATCTCGCGCAGACGCTTCAGGTAACCCTGAGGCGGAACCAGCACACCAGCGGAACCGGCCATCGGCTCAACGAAGACCGCCGCGATGTTCGACGCGTCGTGCAGTTCGATCAACTTCAGCAGCTCATCGGCCAGAGCGATACCGCCCTGCTCCGGCATGCCACGGGAGAATGCGTTGCTGGTCAGCAGCGTGTGCGGCAGGTGATCGACATCCATCATCGCCTGACCGAACAGCTTGCGGTTGCCGTTGACGCCGCCGAGGCTGGTGCCGGCGATGTTCACACCGTGATAACCACGGGCACGGCCGATCATTTTGGTCTTGGTTGACTGACCTTTCAGACGCCAGTAGGCACGAACCATCTTCACCGCAGTGTCGGCGCACTCGGAACCGGAGTCGGTGAAGAACACGTGGTTCAGGTTGCCCGGAGTCAGCTCAGTGATCTTTTCCGCCAACTGGAACGACAGCGGATGGCCGTACTGGAAGCCTGGCGAGTAATCGAGGGTGCCCAGTTGTTTGGATACCGCTTCCTGGATTTCCTTGCGGGTGTGCCCGGCGCCGCAGGTCCACAGACCGGACAGCGAATCGTAGATCTTGCGGCCCTTGTCATCGAACAGCCAGCTGCCTTCGGCACCCACAATCAGACGCGGATCGCGCTGGAAGTTGCGGTTGGCGGTGTACGGCATCCAGTGCGCGTCCAGCTTCAGTTGGCTGGCCAGTGGCGACGGCGCGTTTTCAGGCATGTTCATCGGGCAAAACCTCGCAGGGCATAAGCATCAGGGAGATAAAAAGCGTTGTTGCAGCTAAATTGCCACGCGGATAAAGTCGGTGAAATCCAACTTTTCTAACCTTCAGTTAGAACACTGCTAAACAATGAGAACAACAGCATGAGCAGTCGTCGCCCCGATCCGCTGGCCCAGGTCAGTGATTTTGATATTCGCCTGCTGCGGATTTTCCGCAGCGTGGTGGAGTGCGGCGGCTTCTCGGCGGCGGAAACCGTGCTCGGCATCGGGCGCTCGGCGATCAGCCAGCAGATGAGCGATCTCGAACAGCGCCTCGGCCTGCGTTTGTGCCAGCGTGGCCGCGCCGGGTTCTCGCTGACCGAAGAGGGCCGCGAGGTTTATCAGTCAGCGCTGCAACTGTTAAGTGCGCTGGAAAGTTTCCGCACCGAGGTCAATGGCCTGCACCAGCACCTGCGTGGCGAACTGATCATTGGCCTGACCGACAACCTCGTCACCCTGCCCCACATGCGCATCACCCATGCCCTCGCACAGTTGAAGGAACGCGGGCCGGACGTGCAGATCCAGATTCGCATGATCGCTCCCAACGAGGTCGAACAAGGCGTGCTCGACGGTCGCCTGCATGTCGGCGTGGTGCCGCAGGCCAGCGCACTGTCGGGGCTGGAATATCAGCCGTTGTACAGCGAACGCTCACTGCTTTATTGCGCGGTGGGTCATCCGCTGTTTTATGTGGATGACAAGCAGCTGGATGACGAGCGCCTTAATAGCCAGGATGCGATTGCCCCGACCTTTCGTTTGCCGGCGGAGATTCAGGCGCATTACCAGGCGCTCAATTGCACCGCCAGTGCGTCCGACCGTGAGGGCATGGCGTTTCTGATTTTGACCGGGCGTTATATCGGTTATCTGCCGGATCATTACGCCAGCCTGTGGGTGCAGCAAGGTCGCTTGCGTGCGCTGAAATCGACGACACGTTTTTATGATTTGAGTCTGGCATCGGTCACGCGCAAGGGGCGGCGCCCTCATTTGGTGCTGGAAAGTTTTCTGGAGAGTCTGGCGGCGACGCGTTGAAAAATCCTGCAAGGCCCGACAGATCAGGTTTTCAACCACAAAATCACTGAATAACCTGAGCAAGTGGACAGCTTTTTGCAAAGCAGGATCAACCCCGATCCTTCAACAAGAAGCCTTAAGCCATGCAGCCAGATTCTGAACCGTCCAGCGACCTGATCTACGGCCTCGACGACCGCCCAAAACCACCCGCCGCAATCCTCGCCGCCCTGCAACACGTGCTCGCCAGTTTCGTCGGCATCATCACCCCACCGCTGGTGATCGGCTCGGCCCTCGGCCTGACCGCACACTTGCCGTACCTGATCAGCATGGCGCTGATGGTGTCCGGGGTCGGCACCTTTATTCAAGCGCGGCGGCCGTTCGGCATCGGCGCCGGGATGATCTGTTTGCAGGGCACCAGTTTTGCCTTCCTCGGCGCGGTGCTGTCGGCCGGGTTTCTGGTCAAGCAGCGTGGCGGCAGCCCGGAAGACATTCTGGCGATGATCTTCGGCGTATGTTTTTTCGGTGCCGTGGTGCAGATAGTCCTCAGCCGTTTCATCGGTCAATTACGCCGGGTCGTCACGCCGCTGGTGACCGGGATCGTCATCACTCTGATCGGCATCAGTCTGATCAAGGTCGGCATCACCGATCTGGGCGGTGGATTCAATGCGCCGGACTTCGGCGCGCCGGGCAATCTGGCGCTGGGGGTGTTCGTGTTGCTGACGATCATCCTGCTCAACCGCTCGAACACGCCGTGGGTGCGGCTGTCGGCAATTATTGTCGGACTGCTGCTCGGCAGTCTGGCCGCGTGGTTCAGCGGGAAACTGGTTCCGCAGGCATTGCCTGACTTGCCGCTGGTCAGTCTTCCTGCACCCTTCAAGTTCGGATTCAGCTTTGACTGGACAGCTTTCCTGCCCGTCGCGCTGATTTATCTGATCAGCACCATCGAAACCGTCGGCGACCTCACGGCCAACTGCATGCTCGCCCGCCAGCCGATCAGCGGCCCCTCTTATATAAGCCGACTGCGCGGCGGCGTGCTCGGTGACGGCGTCAGCTGCATGATCGCCGCCACCTTCAGCGCCTTCCCCAACACCACGTTTGCGCAGAACAACGGCGTAATCCAGTTGACCGGCGTCGCCAGCCGCTACGTCGGTTTATACATCGGCGCGATCCTGTTTTGTCTCGGGCTGTTCCCCATGATCGGCGCGGTGCTGCAGCAGATCCCCAAACCGGTGCTTGGCGGCGCCACGTTGGTGATGTTCGGCAGCGTGGCAGCGGCCGGGGTGCGGATCCTCGCGCAGTCGCCGCTGGACCGACGCAGCATGCTGATCATCGCCACCTCGCTCGGCGTCGGCCTGGGCATTGCCGCGCAACCGAACCTGCTGCACCTGTTGCCGAAACTGGTGCAAAACCTGTTCGATTCGGCGATCACCAGCGGTGGCCTGACCGCGATCATCCTGTGCCTGTTGCTGCCGGAGGCGAAAACCACCCGCGTCGAATCCGCCGCAGCGCTGAACAAGATCGAACAGGCGTAACGGTTTTATTGCATCAGGACTTGTCGGATGCCTGTGGGTGCGTTATCAACGCAACTGGTTGCACCCACAGACAAACCGGAAGTGCCTATGACCTTTGAAGTCCCTGCTCACGGCGGCAAACCCGCCAGCCGCATTCGTCAGAAGAACGAAGAGACCATCCTCAAAGCCGCCGAAGACGAGTTCGCCCGTCACGGTTACAAAGGCACCAGCATGAACACCATTGCGCAGAATGCCGGGTTGCCCAAGGCGAACCTGCATTACTACTTCACCAACAAGCTTGGGTTGTACGTGGCGGTGCTGAGCAACATCATCGAGCTGTGGGACAGCACCTTCAACACGCTGACCGCCGAGGATGATCCGGCCGAAGCGCTGACCCGCTACATTCGCACCAAGATGGAATTCTCCCGCCGCCAACCGCAGGCTTCGCGGATCTTTGCGATGGAAGTGATCAGCGGTGGCGAATGCCTGACCGAGTATTTCAACCAGGATTACCGCGCCTGGTTCCAGGGCCGCGCGGCCGTGTTCCAGGCGTGGATCGATGCGGGCAAGATGGACCCGGTGGATCCGGTGCACCTGATTTTCCTGCTGTGGGGCAGCACCCAGCATTACGCCGACTTCGCCACGCAGATCTGCCGCGTCAGCGGTCGCAGCAAGCTGACCAAGCAGGACATGGAAGACGCCGGCAACAACCTGATCCGCATCATTCTCAAAGGCTGCGGCCTCACCCCGACTATTTAAGACGTTTATGCCTTTCACCCTCAGCGGTTTTTGCGAGTACCGCGAAGAGATTCGCAAAAGCCGCTTCATCACCTTCGCCGCGCCGATCGCCAGCCCCGCCGACGCGCAGGCATTCTTCGAACAACACAGCGACTTGAATGCCTCGCACAACTGCTGGGCATGGAAACTCGGTGCGCAATACCGCAGCAACGACGACGGCGAACCCGGCGGCACCGCCGGACGGCCGATTCTGGCGGCCATCGAAGCGCAGGATTGCGATCAGGTCGCGGTGCTGGTGATCCGCTGGTATGGCGGCATTCAATTGGGTACCGGCGGTTTGGCCCGAGCCTATGGCGGCGGCGCGAACAAGTGCCTGCAAACGGCGGCAAAAGTCGAGTTGATCAGCCGTGTGCCGCTCAGTTGTGCCTGCGGCTTTGCCGAGTTGGCGTTGGTGAAGCTGCGGGTGGCGGACCTGGGTGGGTTGGTCGTCGAAGAAAACTTCACTGCCAATGGTGTTGAGTTGCAGTTGGCAGTGGGTGAGGCGCAGATCGAGTTGTTGCAAACACAACTGGCGGATCTCAGCCGTGGGCGGATTGTGCTGCAGCGTTAGAAGAGCAAAAGATCACAGCCTTCGGCAGCTCCTGCACAGAACTTAGTGTTTCCCAGTAAGAGCCGCCGAAGGCTGCGATCTTTTAGGGCATCGACGAATTCCGTTATTCCAGCAACTTGCCCACATCTGCTGTGCACCCGACTGTGGATAACCTGAGCACATATGGCTGTAACCCTTCTGTCACGTGGCTTTGCGCGATTTGCTCACTTTTCGTCCACTGCGCATGAAAAAAGATAAATCCCACTTAAAAACAGATAGTTAGCGCTGTTTATCACCATTGGGAGATAGCATCCCAGCGCTTATGCCAAGGATTTCCAATTGCGCACAAATACTGTGGAACAACCTGTGGATAAGCCGTTCATGGCTGGCGCAGTAGCAGGTTCTGTATAGCTTCGACCCGGCTGCTCGTTTTTTAACCAGTTCGTCACGGTGCAAAAGTGGAGCCGGATCAACAGCTTTGCGCTGAATTGGTGCCCGCTCCTCCTGCGTTTTTCAGCGCGACGCTCTGCCGCCGGCACGCGGCAACAGTGACGGCGGGCGTTCCTGACTCAATGGCCAGGAAATTGCTTTATCCACAGGCACAACTCCAAGTCAGTCGAGCCTGTCATGCCAAGCCCAGATTCAACGCCGCGCCTGCAACTGCGCCAGATCAGCAAACGCTACCCCGGTTGCCTGGCCAATGACGCCATCGACCTGAGCATCGCGCCGGGAGAAATCCACGCACTGCTCGGTGAGAACGGCGCGGGTAAAAGCACGCTGATGAAGATCATCTATGGCGTCACCCAGGCCGATATCGGCGAAATGCTCTGGCAGGGCCAGCGGGTGAATATCCGCAACCCGGCGCAGGCCCGGCAGTTGGGGATCGGCATGGTGTTTCAGCATTTCTCGCTGTTCGAAACCCTCAGCGTCGCGCAGAACATCGCTCTGGCCATGGGCGCCAAAGCCGGTACGCCGAAACAACTGGAGCCGAAGATTCGCGAAGTGTCGCGCCGCTACGGCATGGCGCTGGAGCCGGAGCGACTTGTCCACAGCCTGTCGATTGGCGAGCGACAACGGGTGGAGATCATTCGCTGCCTGATGCAGGACATCCGCCTCCTGATTCTCGACGAACCGACGTCGGTGCTGACGCCACAAGAGGCCGACGAACTGTTCATCACCCTGCGCCGCCTCGCCGCCGAGGGCTGCAGCATTCTGTTTATCAGCCACAAGCTCGCGGAAGTGCGCGCCCTGTGCCATAGCGCCACGGTTTTGCGCGGCGGGCGGGTCGCCGGGCATTGCCGGCCGGCCGAATGCTCGGATCAGCAATTGGCGCAGATGATGGTCGGCGAAGCGGCGGCGTTGATCGGCGAATATCCGAAGGTCAGTGGCGGCGCGGACTTTCTACAGGTCAACGGCTTGAGCTGGCACAACCCCGATCCCTTCGGCTGCTCGTTGAGCGACATCAACCTGCAAGTGCGCGGCGGCGAAATCGTCGGTATCGCCGGGGTCGCGGGCAATGGACAGGATGAGTTGCTGGCGCTGCTCAGCGGTGAACAAACCCTGCCCCGCGACAGCGCGACAACCATTTGTTTCGCCGGGCAAGCGGTCGCCGATTTGCGCCCGGATGCGCGGCGCCAACTCGGTCTGGCGTTCGTCCCGGCAGAACGCCTGGGCCACGGCGCGGTGCCGGAACTGAGCCTTGCCGACAACGCCTTGCTCACGGCCTTTCAACAGGGGCTGGTGCGCAACGGTTTGATCGAGCGCAGTAAAGTCGAAGCCCTCGCCCAACAGATCATTCAGCGCTTCGGGGTGAAAACCGCGGGCACTCACGCGGCCGCGCGCAGCCTGTCCGGCGGCAATCTGCAGAAATTCATTCTCGGCCGGGAAATCCTCCAGCAACCGAAACTGCTGATCGCCGCGCACCCGACCTGGGGCGTGGACGTTGGCGCAGCGGCGACCATTCACCGCGCGCTGATTGCCCTGCGCGATGCCGGCGCGGCGATCCTGGTGATCTCCGAAGACCTCGACGAACTGTTCCAGATCAGCGACCGCCTCGGCGCCCTGTGCGCCGGGCGTCTGTCGCCGCTGCAGAACACCACCGACACCCTGCTGAGCGATGTCGGTGGCTGGATGGCCGGGCACATCAACCCCACGCATTCATCGGCCACGGCCTGACGGAGTTTCCCAACATGCTGCTTTCCCTCGAACCCCGTGGCCAGCAATCGCGCCTGATGTTGTGGTGCTCGCCGTTGCTGGCAGCACTGCTGACACTCGGCTGCGGCTCGCTGTTGTTCATCGCTCTGGGACATGACCCGCTGCAAACCTTGCACACGTTGTTGATCGCACCGGTCAGCGATCTGTATGGCGTCTCCGAACTGCTGGTCAAGGCGCTGCCGATTCTGCTTTGCGCACTCGGTCTGGCGGTGGCTTATCAAGCGCGGATCTGGAACATCGGCGCCGAAGGTCAATTGCTCCTCGGCGCACTCGCTGGCAGCGCCTTGGCGGTGAACATCATCGACCTGCAAAGCCGTTGGGCACTGGTGCTGATCCTGCTTACCGGCACCTTCGCCGGGGCCGCCTGGGCCGGGCTGACGGCATGGCTGCGCACGCGCTTCAACGCCAACGAAATCCTCACCAGCATCATGCTCAATTACATCGCGCTGAACCTGTTGCTGTTCTGCGTGCACGGGCCGCTGAAGGATCCGGCCGGCTACAACTTTCCCGAGTCGGCGATGTTCGGCGACGCCAGTCGCCTGCCGCTGCTGATGGAGGATGGCCGGGTGCACGCCGGGGTGTATTTCGCTTTGCTCGCACTGGTTGCGGTGTGGGTGTTGTTGCAGAAAAGCTTTGTCGGTTTCCAGATCAAAGTGCTCGGTCTGGATAAACGTGCGGCGGGGTTCGTCGGCTTTCGCGAAAAACGTCTGATCTGGCTCGCGCTGTTGATCAGCGGTGGTTTGGCCGGGCTGGCCGGGGTTTGCGAAGTGACCGGGCCGATCGGGCAATTGGTGCCGCAAGTCTCGCCGGGCTATGGCTATGCAGCAATCACCGTGGCGTTTCTCGGACGGTTGAACCCGATCGGGATTCTGTTCTCAAGCCTGTTGATGGCGCTGCTGTACATCGGCGGCGAGAGCGCGCAGATGACCCTGAATCTGCCGCAAGCGATCACCCAACTATTCCAGGGAATGATGCTGTTTTTCCTGCTGGCCTGCGACGTGCTGATTCTCTATCGGCCACGCCTGAAACTGCGCTGGGCACGGCGCACGTCGACCACCGCCGTAACCGCCGGAGCGCTGTGATGGATATCGATCTGCTGAGCAATATTTTCTACGCCATGGTGCGCTGCGGCACGCCGCTGTTGTTGGTGGCGCTGGGTGAGTTGATCTGCGAGAAGAGCGGCGTGCTCAATCTCGGCCAGGAAGGAATGATGCTGTTTGGCGCGGTGATCGGTTTTATCGTCGCCCTCAACAGCGGCAACCTGTGGCTCGGCGTGTTGCTGGCGATGCTCGCGGGGATGCTCTTGTCTTCGCTGTTTGCCCTGGTGGCGCTGGTGTTCAACGCCAATCAGGTGGCGACCGGGCTGGCGCTGACGATCTTCGGTGTGGGCCTGTCGACCTTTGTCGGCGCGGCGTGGGTCGGCAAGCCGTTGGCCGGATTCGAGCCGTTGGCGATTCCGTACTTGAGTGAGATTCCGCTGATCGGGCGCATGCTGTTTGCTCAGGACTTGCTGGTGTACCTGTCGTTCGCGCTGTTTGCGCTGGTGGCTTGGGTGATCATCAAAAGCCGTGTCGGGCTGATCATTCAGGCCGTTGGTGAGAACCCGGACGCGGCCAGTGCGATGGGCCTGCCGGTGCTGACCGTGCGCACGCTGGCGGTGCTGTTCGGCGGGGCGATGGCCGGCCTGGCCGGAGCCTATCTGTCCCTGGCTTACACGCCGATGTGGGCCGAAAACATGACCGCCGGACGCGGCTGGATTGCCCTGGCGCTGGTGGTGTTTGCCAGTTGGCGGGTGTGGCGCTTGTTGCTCGGGGCTTATCTGTTTGGCCTCGCCAGCATCCTGCATCTGGTGGCGCAGGGCTTGGGGCTGGCGATTCCGTCGAGTCTGCTGGCGATGCTGCCGTATGTGGCGACGATTGTGGTGTTGGTGCTGTTGTCACGGGATGCCGTTCGTACCCGGTTGTATGCGCCGGTGTCGTTGGGGCAGCCGTGGCAGGCCGGGCATTAGGGTGGTGATGCCACGGGCCTCATCGATGGCAAGCCAGCTCCCACAGTGTCCATGTTGTGTACATGATTTGCGAACACCGCTGAGCGGCCTGCGAATTCGAGAAGCAACCACGCTAGAGCCTGGAGTATGCTTCGGGATCAACAGCTCTTTTGAGACCCGGCTCGATGTGTTGCGACGAGTACTGCAACTACGGCTGGGTCAGGCGTGTCCATTGAATCCGTGAACCGTAATCTTCAAGGAACCGAGTCATGTCCCAGGCAAAAAACGCACTGATCATCGGCGCCTCCCGTGGCTTGGGCCTCGGGTTGGTGAAAACCCTGCTGGCCGATGGCTGGCAAGTGACCGCCACCGTGCGCAATCCGCAAAAGGCCGAGGCGCTGCAAGCGCTGGGCAAGGTGCGGATCGAGAAACTCGACATGGACGACCAGCAAGCGGTGATTGCCCTGAGCCAGCAGCTCAAGGGCGAGACCTTCGACCTGCTGTTCGTCAACGCCGGGGTCAAAGGCCCTGAAGTGCAAACCCCGGGCGGCGCGACACTGGCCGAAGTCGGGCAACTGTTTTTCACCAACGCCGTGGCGCCAATCAACCTGGCGCAACGCTTCGTCGGGCAGATCCGCGACGGCAGCGGCGTGCTGGCGTTCATGAGTTCCGGCCTGGGCAGCGTCACCGTACCCGACGCCCCGGAGCTGGCGCTGTACAAGGCGAGCAAGGCCGCGCTGAATTCGATGACCAACAGTTTTGTCACCCAGTTGGGCGAACAGAAACTCACCGTGCTGTCGCTGCATCCGGGCTGGGTGAAGACGGACATGGGCGGCGAAGGGGCTGACCTGGATGTAGAGACCAGCACCCGTGGGCTGATTGATCAGGTGAATGCGTACACCGGCAAGGGCGGGCATCACTTCATCAACTACAAGGGTGAAACCATTCCCTGGTAAACACCACAGATCTTCCCTGTAGGAGTGAGCCTGCTCGCGATCGCAGTGTGTCCGTCACCGATGATATTGAATGAAAGACCGCTATCGCGAGCAGGCTCACTCCTACAAGGGGATGGCGGTGTCCTGTCGGGTTGGGCTTGCCCGATCCGGCGATTTGTTTGAAACTCCGCACCTCGTCCATCGCGGCGACCCTGGATCAGCAGACAGGGCAACACTGAGCTGGCAACCCTGAACCCAACTTTCAGAGGAGCCGGCCACAATGCCTGCGACCCGTACCTGGTTAAAAAATCCCCTCGCCATTTTCACGGCCAACGCGCTCGATGCCCGTGGCGGTCTGGTGCTGCAAGACGGCGTGATCGTCGAAGTGCTGGCAGCCGGTCAGCAACCGTCCGCGCCGTGCAACGAAGTGTTCGATGCCCGCGAGCATGTGATCCTGCCGGGCCTGATCAACACCCACCATCACTTCTATCAAACCCTGACTCGCGCCTGGGCGCCGGTGGTCAATCAGCCGCTGTTCCCGTGGCTGAAAACCCTGTACCCGGTGTGGGCACGGCTGACCCCGGAAAAACTCGCCCTCGCGACGAAAGTGGCTTTGGCTGAACTGCTGCTGTCAGGTTGCACCACCGCCGCCGACCACCATTACCTGTTCCCGGACGGTCTGGAAAACGCCATCGACGTGCAAGTCGACACCGTGCGTGAACTGGGCATGCGCGCCATGCTCACTCGCGGCTCGATGAGCCTCGGCGAGAAGGACGGCGGCCTGCCGCCGCAACAGACCGTGCAGGAAGGTCAGGTGATTCTCGACGACAGCCAGCGCCTGATTCACGAGTACCACGAGCGCGGCGATGGTGCGCAGATCCAGATCGCTCTGGCGCCTTGCTCGCCCTTTTCGGTGACCCCGGAAATCATGTCGGCCAGCGCCGAACTGGCGAATAAACTCGACGTGCGCCTGCACACGCACTTGGCGGAAACCCTCGACGAAGAGGATTTCTGCCTGCAACGTTTCGGCCTGCGCACCGTGGATTATCTGGACAGCGTCGGCTGGCTCGGCCCGCGCACCTGGCTGGCCCATGGCATCCACTTCAACCCGGATGAAATCGCTCGCCTCGGCCAGGCCGGCACCGGTATCTGCCATTGCCCGAGTTCGAACATGCGTCTGGCCTCCGGCATCTGCCCGAGCATCGATCTGACCGATGCCGGTGCGCTGTTCGGTCTCGGCGTGGATGGTTCGGCCTCGAACGACGCGTCGAACATGATTCTAGAAGCGCGTCAGGCGTTGTACATCCAGCGCCTGCGTTACGGCGCGGAGAAGATCACCCCGGAACGCGTGCTCGGCTGGGCAACCAAAGGCTCGGCGAGCCTGTTGGGGCGTACCGACATTGGCGAGCTGGCGGTGGGCAAGCAGGCGGATCTGGCGTTGTTCAAGCTCGATGAGCTGCGTTTCTCGGGCAGCCATGATCCGATTTCGGCGCTGCTGTTGTGCGGTGCCGATCGTGCGGATCGGGTGATGATTGGCGGCAAGTGGCGCGTGGTGGACGGCCAGGTTGAAGGGCTGGATCTGAAGGGTCTGATCGCCGATCACAGCCAGGCGGCTCGCCAGTTGATCGCCGGTACCTGATCCCAACACTAAACCCTGTGGGAGCGGGCTTGCTCGCGAAAGCGGTGTGTCATTCAGATTTAGCCTGCCTGACACACCGCTTTCGCGAGCAAGCCCGCTCCCACATTTGGATTTGTGTATGTCCTTAAAGGCCCAGCAGGGAGAGCATGATAAACGTCGCAAACAGCACAAAGTGAGTCATGCCTTCGATGGCATTGGTCTCGCCGTCATTCAGGTTGATCGCACTGACAATCAGCGTGATGAAGATCATCACCGTCTGCACCGGGGTCATCGCCATCTGAAACGGCTGACCGGTGTACAGCGCCATCGCTTCCATCACCGGCACCGTCAGGATCACCGTCGACAGTGACGCGCCCATCGCAATGTTCACCACCGACTGCATGCGGTTGGCCAACGCGGCACGCAACGCCGTCAGAATCTCCGGCGCCGCGGAAATCGCCGCCACCAGAATCGCCGTGATCACCGGCGGTGCACCGGTACCTTCCAGGCCCAGATCGAGGGTCTTGGACATCACTTCGGCCAGTGCGCCGATCACCACCACGCCGAACACCAGAATGCCGATCGACCAGGTCAGGCTCAGCGGTTTCGGTTCATCTTCCACCGGCTCTTTCTTGCGGCGTTTGTCCGGATAGCTGTAGCTGAAAAAATAACTGTGCGGCCCGACCTGCATGCGCAGGAACAGCGCGTAAAGCACCACCATCGCACCGATGGTGAACGCTGAATAAATCTTCCAGTTGGCCGCCGGAATAAACTCCGGCACCACCATCGATACGCCCATGGCGGTGAGGATCATCACGCTGTAGCTGCGTGCCGAATCATCGTTGTACGACTGCTCGCCGTGCTTGAGCCCGCCCATCAACGCGGCGAGGCCGAGGATGCCGTTGATGTCGAGCATCACCGCCGAATAGATCGTGTCCCGCACCAGCGTGGCGGACGCCTCGTTGCTCATCATGATCGCCAGGATCACCACTTCCACCAGCACCGCAGCGAGGGTCAGGATCATCGTGCCGTAGGGGTCGCCGACTTTTTCCGCGAGCAGTTCGGCATGATGGGCAACGCGCATCGACGCGGCGACGATGAAGGCGATCAGCACCAGACCGCAGACCAGCGCGACGATCTGGCCGCTGTGGAGCATCCAGTGTTCCAGCGGATAGGCGATGCACGCGGCAATCACCGCCAGCAGCAGAAAGCTTTCTTGCTTGAGGATCGTGAGCATGGCGGGCCTTTTTGCCGAGAGATTCGAATGAGCTACTGACTGCGGCGCGACGCTAACGTTTCGTTACACCTTAGCGCACCAACCGATTGCAGCGGGTTTCAGGCATGCACTTTTATCGTTCCTGCCGGCCTCTTCGCGAGCAAGCCCGCTCCCACAGGGAATCGCATTCCAATGTGGGAGCGGGCTTGCTCGCGAAGGCCGCGCCTCGGTTTCGGATTGTTTGTTGTCCTGTTGGTCAGCAATTTGCATTGCCCCTGACCACACACAACAAAATGGAGCTCCAATTCATGCAAATACGTCCGCTGCATAAACTGCTGTGCGCCGCCATCGGTCTGGGGATCAGTCTGAGCGCCAGCGCTGCCGATCCGCTGAAGGTCGGTTTCGTCTACATCGGCCCGATCGGCGATCACGGCTGGACGTATCAGCATGAGCAGGGGCGCAAGGCGCTGGCGGAGAAGTTCGGCGCGCAGATCACCACCAATTACGTCGAGAACGTGGCCGAGGGCGCCGACGCCGAGCGGGTGATCCGCAACATGGCCAAGGACAACTACGACCTGATCTTCACCACCTCGTTCGGCTACATGAACCCGACGCTGAAAGTCGCCAAACAGTTTCCCAAGGTCACCTTCGAACACGCCACCGGCTACAAGCAGGACAAGAACCTCGGCACCTATCTCGCGCGCACCTACGAGGGTCGTTACGTCGGCGGCTTCCTCGCGGCGAAGATGACCAAGAGCAAGAAAGTCGGTTACGTCGCCTCGTTCCCGATTCCGGAAGTGATCCGCGATATCAACGCCATCCAGCTGGCGCTGAACAAGTACAACCCCGGCACCGAGATCAAAGTGGTGTGGGTCAACTCGTGGTTTGACCCGGGCAAGGAAGCCGACGCCGCCAACGCGCTGATCGATCAGGGCGTGGACGTGGTGTTCCAGCACACCGACAGCCCGGCGCCGATCCAGGCCGCCGAACGGCGTGGCGTGTACGCCGTGGGTTACGCCTCGGACATGGCGCACTTCGGCCCGAAAGCGGTGCTGACCTCGATCGTCAACGACTGGGCGCCGCACTACATTCAAGCCACGCAAAGCGTGATCAACCACAGCTGGAAATCCCAGGATTACTGGGGCGGGTTGAAGGAAGGCACGGTTGAACTGCCGATCAGCGACCTGGTACCGGCGCCGGTGAAAGCCGAGGCCGAGCAGATCATTGCCGACATCAAGAGCGGTACGCTGCAACCGTTCACCGGGCCGATCAAGGATCAGGCCGGCGTAGAGAAAATCCCTGCTGGGGTGAGCGCAACCAATGCCGAATTGGCGTCGATGAACTATTACGTGGAAGGGATGAAGGCCGAGATGCCGAAGTAATTCCGGCCCCACCACCATTCCCCTGTGGGAGCGGGCTTGCTCGCGAAAGCGGTGTATCAGCCAACGCATGTATCGACTGACACGGCCCCTTCGCGAGCAAGCCCGCTCCCACATTTGGATCTTCAGTGTTCTCAAGGATTGTGTATGGATCAGCTCCCGATCATCGACATCAGCCCGCTCTATAACGACGACCAAAACGCCTGGCCCGCCGTCGCCGCACAGATCGACCAGGCCTGCCGCGAATGGGGCTTTTTCTACATCAAGGGCCACCCGATTTCCGCACAGCGCATCGACTCGCTGCTCGACCACGCCCAGCGTTTTTTTGCGCAACCGACCGAAGAAAAACTCAGGATCGACATCACCCAGACCCGCCACCATCGCGGCTATGGCGCTATCGCCACCGAACAGCTCGACCCGGACAAACCCAGCGACCTCAAGGAAACCTTCGACATGGGCCTGCACTTGCCGGCGGATCATCCCGACGTGCTCGCGGAAAAACCGCTGCGCGGGCCGAATCGTCATCCGGCACAAGCAGGCTGGGAGGCGCTGATGGAGCAGCATTACCTCGACATGCAGGCCCTCGCGCAAACCCTGCTGGGGGCGATGACGATTGCGCTGGGGATCGAACGCGACTTCTTCGATTCGCGCTTCGTTGAGCCGGTCAGCGTACTGCGGATGATCCACTACCCACCACGCCACACCGCCAGCAGCGCCGAACAGCAAGGCGCCGGAGCGCACACCGATTACGGCTGCATCACCCTGCTCTACCAGGACAGCGCCGGCGGCCTGCAAGTGAAGAACATCAACGGTGAATGGATCGACGCGCCACCGATTGACGGCACCTTCGTGGTCAACCTCGGCGACATGATGGCGCGCTGGAGCAACGACCGTTATCGCTCGACGCCGCATCGGGTGATCAGCCCGCTGGGGGTGGAGCGCTATTCGATGCCGTTCTTCGCCGAGCCGCACCCGGACACCCGTATCGAATGCCTGCCCGGTTGCCAGGACGCACAGCATCCGGCGAAATATCCGACCACCACCTGCGCCGGATTCCTGCTGTCGCGCTTCGCCGATACCTACGCCTATCGGCGCGAGCCGCAAGCGGTGTGATGGATCGCTTGGTCAGGTTTTGCCAATTGTTTCGGCGCGCATCTGTAGAATGGCCGCCATCTGCACCTGATGAGAAAAGAATATGTACGATTGGCTCAACGCCCTGCCCAAGGCCGAACTGCACCTGCATCTGGAGGGCTCGCTGGAGCCTGAGTTGCTGTTCGCCCTGGCCGAACGCAACAAGATCGCCCTGCCGTGGAGCGATGTCGAAACCCTGCGCAAGGCCTACGCCTTCAACAACCTGCAGGAATTTCTCGACCTGTATTACCAGGGCGCCGACGTGCTGCGCACCTCGCAGGACTTCTACGACCTGACCTGGGCCTACCTGCTGCGCTGCAAAGCGCAGAACGTGATTCACACCGAACCGTTCTTCGACCCGCAGACCCACACCGACCGGGGCATCCCGTTCGAAGTGGTGCTCAACGGCATCGCCGCGGCACTCAAGGATGGCGAGCAGCAACTGGGCATCACCAGCGGTTTGATCCTGAGCTTCCTGCGCCACCTGAGCGAAGACGAAGCACAGAAAACCCTCGATCAGGCGCTGCCGTTCCGTGATGCGTTTGTCGCCGTCGGTCTCGACAGCTCCGAGATGGGTCACCCGCCAAGCAAGTTCCAGCGTGTGTTCGACCGCGCCCGCCACGAGGGTTTCCTGACCGTCGCCCACGCCGGTGAAGAAGGCCCGCCGGAGTACATCTGGGAAGCCATCGACCTGCTGAAGATCCAGCGTATCGACCATGGCGTACGCGCCATCGAAGACGAGCGCCTGATGCAGCGGATCATCGACGAGCAGATCCCGCTGACAGTGTGCCCGCTGTCGAACACCAAGCTCTGCGTGTTCGATCACATGTCGCAGCACAACATCCTCGACATGCTAGAGCGTGGGGTGAAGGTCACCGTCAACTCCGATGACCCGGCGTATTTCGGCGGCTACGTCACCGAGAACTTCCATGCGCTGCATGAACACCTGGGCATGACCCAGGATCAGGCCAAGCGCCTGGCGCAGAACAGCCTGGATGCGCGTCTGGTAAAACCGTAAGTACAAAGCAAATCCCCTCTGGGAGCGGGCTTGCTCGCGAAAGCGGTGTGTCAGTCGACATATTGGTTGAATGACACACCGCCTTCGCGAGCAAGCCCGCTCCCACAGGGTGCTGTGTTCAGCCAGCGATCTCTGCTTCAGTCAGCTCTTCCAGCGTCTTGCCCCGCGTCTCCATCCCGAACAGCCATACCACCCCCGCCGCAATCGCAAAGCACAGCGCGCCCAGCGCAAACACCCCGCCCTGCCCGGTAATCGGGAACACCAGCCCGGTCACCAGCGGCCCGAGCAACGAGCCGACACGGCCAATCGCCGAGGCAAAGCCCGAGCCTGTGGCCCGCGCCGAAGTCGGGTACAACTCCGGCGTATAGGTGTAGAGCACCGCCCACATGCCGAACAGGAAAAACTGCATCAGCAGCCCCGAGCTGATCAGCAACGCGACGTTGCCGCCGAACACCGCACTCTGCCCGTAGAGAAACGCCATCACTCCGCCGCCGAGCAACGTCACGATGCACACCGGTTTGCGCCCCCAGCGTTCCACCAGCCACGCCGCCATCAGAAACCCGGGAATCCCGCCCAGCGATATCAGCACGGTGTAATACACCGACTGGGTCACGGCGAAACCCGACTGTTGCAACAACGCACTGAGCCACGATGTCAGCCCGTAGAAACCGAGCAAAGCGAAAAACCACAGGCTCCAGATCATCGTGGTGCGCTGGCGATATTGCGGCGACCAGATCTGCTTGAGCGCCGAGAAGAAGTTGCCCGGCGGCGTCACTGTTCTTGGCAGGCGCACCGGCTCCGGCAGCGTCGCCCCCCCGAGCGACGTGCGCACGCGCGCCTCTATTGCGCTCAGGACCTTGTCCGCCGCCTCATGGCGTCCGGCTTGCTCCAGCCAGCGCGGTGATTCGGGGATAAAGAAACGGATCGCCAGCACAAACACCGCCGGCACCGCCAACACCAGGAAGATATCGCGCCAGCCAATCAGCGGCAGCAGAAAGTACGACAGCACCCCGGCGGCGACGAAACCCAGCGGCCAGAAACCGTCCATCAATGCAATGTAACGCCCGCGCCGTTGCGCCGGGATCAACTCCGAAAGCATCGACTGTGCAATCGGAAACTCCATGCCCATGCCGATCCCCAGCAGGATCCGGAACAGCGTCAGGCTCTCGACCGTTTGCGCGGTCGAACACAGATAACTGGCCACGCCCCACAACACGATGCTCCACTGAAACACCGGTTTACGCCCGAAACGATCGGCGAGCATCCCCGATAACGACGCCCCCAGCACCATGCCGAAAAAACTCGAACTGGCGAGCAGGCCGGCTTGTGCACTGCTCAAGCCGAACTCGGTTTTGATCGAGCCGAGCAGGAACGTCATCATGGCCAAGTCCATGGAGTCGAAAAAGAACGCCAGGGCAATGATGATGAAAATAACCCGGTGATAACCGCTGAGCGGCAGCCGTTCCAGGCGTTCTGCCGCGCTGAAGTCTCGCGTATCCATGCCCATCCCCTCCGCAATGTGTGCGGATCGAGTGTGCGCGATAACGCCTCAGCGCTTTTTCTGGATACGACCTGTTCGCAGTCACAGGCGACGCCAGCGTCGAAGTGTCGGCCGGCGAACGCTCTATTACGCCAATTCCAGCTCGGTTTCCTTGGCGAACCGCTGGATTTCCCGCTGCCCGGCCGGGGTCACTTGCAAGGCTCGGGAGTCCTTGGGCAGCACCAGCCAGCCGGACTGCATGAACAGTTGCAGCACCGCCGCGCCGAGTGAACCGCCCAGGTGCGGGCGACGTTCACTCCAGTCCGGACAGGCGCACGCCACCTGAGCCTTGCGATGAGCGAGGGCCTGGATGAACACACCGCGGTTGGCCAGTTGCGTCGAGCCTTTGAGGGTCACCACGACCCGCTGCTCGATCTGTTCGAGCCAGCCGGCATCGAGCAGACGCTGATACAGATCGGCGGCCAGCGTGCCACCCAAATGATCATCGCAAAAGCGCGCACGCAGCAGTGAAGACGGCGCAGTCCGGGGATTGGCGCTCGGTGCCGAGCGTTTGAATACGTGAGGAATTTCCCGCGGTGCGCTGGCGATCGTGGCACTGGCCAGCGCTTCGATGGCCGCCGCGATCTCCGGGGCTGCCAGACGGAAAAAGCGCTTGCGCCCACGGACCTCGACTTTCAACAGGCCCCCGGCGGACAAACGCCCCAGATGCGCACTGGCCGAAGATGGCGACAACCCTGCCAGCAGCGCCAGCTCTTCGGTCTGGCGTGCCGAGCCATCCATCAACGCCCACATCATCGCACTGCGCTTGGGGTCGGCCAGCAGCGTGGCGATCTGGCTGATGCAAGGTGCATGTTCCATGTATTCACTCCCTGTTGAATCGTATCGTCTACTGCTCGAAGACATCTTGACCAGTAATGGGTCATCGGCCAAGACGGGTAAAACGCCATGAACCGGAGCAAGCCAGGCCGGTGCTGCGGCACCCGTCAATGGAGTGTCCGCGGCGTTTGTGCAGCGCTCGCCCGGCTCTGAAAAACCGGCCGGATTCAGTCCTGACCGGTTATCGGTGCAGGTTTGAGGCGGTCGCTAGTATAAGCGGGATGCACGCTGCTTCCTGCGCCGTGGCTGACACGAATGGTGATAGTTCCTGAGTGAAATTTCGCTAATTGCCTGCGACTAATGATCAACTTTCGGGAAATGGGGAAATTGACTACTCAATTCGGCGCATCGGCTGGCGAGCATTTCCCTCAAAAGGTTCACCGGCTTACTCAATTGTGCGCGATGGGCGCACAACAGATTCAGCGGAGCACGCTCACAGAGCAGCTCTGGCAGCAACACTTTGAGGCGCCCGGCGAGCACATCCCCGCCGACATCGAGCCACGATTTGTAGGCGATGCCCGCCCCCGCCACCGCCCACAACCGGACGACGTCGGCGTCATCACTGAAGCGATCGCCACTGACCGTCAGGCCGACTTCACGTTTGCCGTCATGAAAACTCCAATGGTCGTGCACGCGGCTGCCGAGCATGTACAGCAGGCAATTGTGCTGCGCCAGTTGTTCGAGCTGACGCGGTTCGCCGTGGCGCGCCAGGTACGCCGGCGATGCGCAGAGCACGCGGCGATTGTCCGGAGCGATGGGCAGGGCCACCAGGCTCGAATCCTCGGGTTCGCCATAACGCAGGGCGATGTCCACCGGCTGGCGGAACAGGTCGGCGATCCGGTCACCGAGCAGCAGGCGCACGGTCAGCTTCGGATGCTCGCGCTGAAACTCGTCGAGCCATGGCAACAACAGGTTGCGCCCGAAATCCGAAGGCGCCGACAACTGCAGGATGCCGCTGACCTGATCCTGCGCGCTGGAGAGAAATCGCCGGCCTTCGTCAAGCGAACTCAACGCGGCCCGCGCGTATTCGAGGAAGCCTTCGCCCTCGGCGGTCAGACGCAGGCTGCGGGTCGAGCGCGCCAGCAAACGCACGCCTAGTTGCTGTTCGATGCGTTTGAGCGCGGCGCTGGCCACTGCCGCGGACATGTCCATCACCCGCGCCGCTGCCGACAGACTGCCCAGATCCGCCGCGCGAACGAACAACTGCAAATCGTCGAAACGCAGCATTCTCAGCCTCGATTATCAAAAAAATATTGAAAGAGACTGCTCTTTTAGCCGGTTTTATCGCGCCGAGAAATAGCCAATGATGGGTTCAAGCGAATTTATCCCGCGACTGGAGCCAAACATGTCCCAAGCATTCACCGCCATCGCCACCCTGATCGCCAAACCCGGCCAGCAGGACACCCTCGAAAACGCCCTGCGCGCACTGGTTGAGCCGAGCCGCGCCGAGGAAGGCTGCAGCCAGTACGACCTGCATCGCGACCTCGCCGATCCGCTGACCTTTTATGTGATCGAACACTGGGCCAGCGAGGAAATCCTTTCGGCGCACAACGCCAGCGCGCATTTTCAGAACTTCCAGGCCGCCGCCGGCCACTGCATCGATCACTTCCAATTGAAACGTCTGGGCGCCATCGCCTGAGCCCTTCTTCTATTACCGTTACGGAGCAAGTCATGAAAGCCATTGCCTATTACGCCTCCCTGCCGATCAGCGACGAAAAATCCCTGCAAGACATCGAACTGCCGGAGCCGGTCGCCGGCCCGCGCGACCTGCTGGTGGAAGTCAGAGCCATCTCGGTCAACCCGGTCGACACCAAGGTGCGGCAGAACGCGGCGCCGGAAAACGGCGCGGCAAAAGTGCTGGGCTGGGACGTCGCTGGCGTGGTCAAGGCTGTCGGCAGTGACGTGACGCTGTTCAAGGCCGGCGACAAAGTGTTCTACGCCGGCTCCATCGCCCGTGCCGGTGGCAACAGCGAACTGCACGTGGTTGATGAGCGCATTGTTGGCCACATGCCCAAATCCCTCGGTTTTGCCGAAGCCGCCGCGCTGCCGCTGACCGCGATCACCGCGTGGGAACTGCTGTTCGAACGCCTGCAGATTCGTGAGGGCAAAGCGGATGAAGGGCAGAGTCTGCTGATCGTCGGTGCCGCCGGCGGCGTTGGTTCGATTCTCACCCAACTGGCCAGGCAGTTGACCGGGCTCAAGGTCATCGGCACCGCGTCCCGTGCACAGACTCGCGACTGGGTGACCGAGCTGGGCGCCGACCTGGTGATCGACCACAGCCAGCCGTTGAGCGAAGAACTGCAACGCGCCGGCATTGATCAGGTGACCCACGTCGCCAGCCTGACCCAGACCGATCAGCACCTGGAGCAACTGGTCGAGGCGCTGGCGCCGCAAGGCAAACTCGCGCTGATCGACGATCCGAAGTCGCTGGACGTGAGCAAGCTCAAGCGCAAGAGCCTGTCGCTGCACTGGGAGTTCATGTACACCCGCTCGCTGTTCGAAACCCCGGACATGATCGAGCAACACAAACTGCTCAACCGCGTGGCCGAGCTGATTGATGCGGGGACGTTGAAGACCACCGTCGGCGAGCATTTCGGCACGATCAACGCGGCGAACCTGCGACGGGCGCATGAGCTGCTGGAAAGCGGCAAGGCCAAGGGCAAAATTGTTTTAGAAAGTTTCTGAAAACCCGAACGACGTCATCGGCGCCAGTCCTTTCAAGGGCTGGCGCTGTTGTTTGCCGTCAGTCAGATGCTCGCTCGTTGTCACAAATCCGATCGTATTCAGGTCTACACTCGAAGCCTCTGCGATGCATCTTTTACACAAGGGAGGTCAGTAATGAAGATCCTGATAAAAGAAGTGGCAAAGTCCCAATGGCAGGTTCGTCTGGACCAGCACGCCGTGACCTTTCGCAGTGAAGCCGAGGCGCTCGCCTTCACCCGTACCCTCGAAGCGCGCCTGCACGCGCCCCATCGGATTCCCGACCCCGGACAGCAACGCGCCGTCGGCTAAGGCAATCAGGCTTCGGCCTGTGCTTGCGCCAGTGCCCGGGCATTCTGCAAATGCCGGGTGTACATCGCGACGCTGACCACCAGCAACCCGCACAGACTGATGACCATGGCCATCGGCATGGCGCTGCCATCGTGCAGAACGCCCACCAGCGAAGCCGCGCCGGACGCCACGCTGAACTGCAGGCAGCCCATCAGTGCCGACGCACTACCGGCACGCGCACCTTGGCCGTTCATTGCACACGCCGCTGCGTTGGGCAGGATGCAGCCGAGGCTGGCGATACACACGAACAACGGAATCAACAGCGGCCACAATGCCTGGGTGTGCAGCGAGCTGACCGCGAGCAAAGAAACCCCGGCCAACAGATACACCCACACCGCCCGCGCCAGCAGGAACGCCGGACCGCGCTTGGCCAACAGCCGCGCATTGACCTGGGCCACCAGAATGAAACCCGCCGCATTGGCGCCGAACAGCCAGCCGAAATGCTCGGCCGGTACGCCGTAGAGTTTGATGAAGACGAACGGTGATCCGGCGATGTAGGAAAACATCCCGGCAACCGCGATACCGCCGGTCAGGGCGTGGCCGAGAAATACCCGGTCGCCGAACAACCGGCCGTATTGGCGCAACGCACCGGACAATGGCTGGCGCGGCACATGGGCCGGCAGACTTTCCGGCAGCCCCAACGCCACAGCCAGGCCGGCCAGTGCGCTGAAGCCCGTCAGTACGAGGAAGATCGACTGCCAGCCCGTGGTGTTGACCAACAAACCGCCGAGCAACGGCGCGAGAATCGGCGCCAGGCCCATCACCAGCATCAGTTGCGAAAAGACTTTCGCCGAACCGACCGCATCACACTTGTCGCTGACCACCGCTCGTGAAATCACCATCCCCGCGCAGCCGCCCAGCGCCTGAACGAAGCGCGCGCCGATCAGCCATTCCAGATTCGGCGCGTAGGCGCAGGCCAGCGAGGCCAGGGTAAACAGCCCGACACCAACCAGCAGCGGCAGGCGCCGCCCAAACCGGTCGGCCACCGGGCCATACAACAACTGCCCGATCGACAGACCGGCGAAATAGGCTGCCAGGGTCAGCTGGACGTGCTTTTCATCGGTGCCAAAGGCCAGCGCCATCGACGGGAACGCCGGCAAATAAAAGTCGATCGCCAGCGGACCGAAGGCGCTCAAGGCACCGAGAATCAGAATGGTACGGAAGTTCATCAGGCATCCAGGTGGGATAGGAGTCAGCAGCCCGACAGTCTAGCCGCGCTGAGACACCTTGAACATTCCGATAGCTCGCTAACTATTAGAAATCAGATGACCTACATCTGAAACCTGTGGCGAGGGAGCTTGCTCCCGCTGGACTGCGCAGCAGGCCCAGTGTTTTTCAATTGGAAAAAATGGCCGCTTCGCGACCCGGCGGGAGCAAGCCCCCTCGCCACAGGGGATTTATCGTTATCAGGCGAGTTTTACCCGGTAGCCCTCTTCGCTGATCACCTCGATCACCTGCTCGGGGCTGAGCGAACTCTCGACGCCGACTTCTTTCGCGGCCAGATCGACCCGCACGCTGGCCGCCGGATCCTTCGCTTGCACCGCGCTGGTGATGGCTTTGACACAGTGGCCGCAGGACATGCCTTGAACGTTGAACACTTGCATGGATTTGACTCCTTTGAGTGAGGTTGCCGGCAGTGTCGAGCTTGCCACCATGGCAAGGTCAAGTTCTGCAGAAACCTGCCGGGCTGGCAATCGGCGTCGCGCTCAGCCAAGCTGCGTGCATCAATGACTCAAATTCAGGAGATTCAGCCATGCGCTGGTCAGCTTTCAGCCTGTTTGGCTTGCTCAGCCTGTTCGCCGCCCTGCCCCAGGCCAACGCGACCGGTGAGGACTACGCCGTTCTGATCATCTCGCGCGAGCGCCTGGAAGTGCCGACTCCCTGCGAGATTGGCGT
The DNA here is from genome assembly GCF_004526365.1 of Pseudomonas sp. S150. Taxonomy (NCBI): domain Bacteria; kingdom Pseudomonadati; phylum Pseudomonadota; class Gammaproteobacteria; order Pseudomonadales; family Pseudomonadaceae; genus Pseudomonas; species Pseudomonas sp. S150. Next base: position 1,321,384 of record NZ_CP038207.1, on the reverse strand, counting down.
GTACGTCAATGATCAACTCGCTGGGCGCCTGCTGCAGGAAGAGACTACTTCCTTCAACCTGCCCCACGGCACGCTTTCCATTCGTCTGAAGCAATTGCCTGGCCAGGCGCCGGGTTGCCAGGCAGGCATGCTCGCGCCGCCCGCGCAGGAGATCTCGCTCAAGGCCGGCGATGTGCTCAAGTACCGGATCGCGGCAAATGCCAAAGGCTTGTACCTGCGACCTGCCGCCCTCGAATACTAAGCGAAACTCCAAATGTGGGAGCGGGCTTGCTCGCGAAAGCAGTGTGTCATTCAGCGATGATGTTGACTGACACTCCGCCTTCGCGAGCAAGCCCGCTCCCACACTGGTTTTGTAGTGAGTCAAATATTGGCGCTTGACCTTGCCAGCGTGGCAAGGTTGATCCTTGTAGGCATCTTCTACAGGGAGTAAGACCGATGTCCGATTCCATCACTTTCGATCTGCCGATTGCCGGCATGACCTGCGCCAGTTGCGCCGGGCGTGTCGAGCGGGCGTTGCGCAAAGTCAGCGGCGCCAGTGCCGTCAGCGTCAATCTCGCCACCGAACAGGCCCGCGTCCAGGCGCCCGGCGACAGCTTGCCGGCGTTGATGGAGGCGGTTGAACGCGCCGGTTACAGCGTGCCGCAGCAGACGGTGGAGTTGAGCATTGACGGCATGACCTGCGCTTCGTGCGTCGGTCGCGTCGAGCGCGCCCTGAACAAAGTCCCCGGGGTGAAGAGCGTCAGCGTCAACCTCGCCAACGAACGCGCGCACCTCGAATGGCTCGGTCAGGTCGATATTCAGTCGCTGCTCGATGCTGTGAGCAAGGCCGGCTACTCGGCCAGCGTCTGGCAAGCCGAACATCCGGCCACCGATAACCAGCAACAGCGCCTGCAACATGAGCGCTGGGCGCTGATCTGCGCGATCGCCTTGGCCTTGCCGCTGGTGTTGCCAATGCTGCTGCAACCGTTCAGCATTCACTGGATGCTTCCGGCCTGGGCGCAATTCGCCCTCGCCACCCCGGTGCAATTCATTTTCGGCGCTCGTTTTTATGTCGCCGCGTGGAAAGCCGTGCGCGCAGGGGCCGGTAACATGGACTTGCTGGTGGCCCTCGGCACCAGCGCCGGTTATGGCTTGAGCCTGTACGAATGGGCCACCGCCGCCGGGCGCATGCCGCATCTGTATTTCGAAGCCTCGGCGGTGGTGATCGCCCTGGTGCTGCTCGGCAAATACCTGGAAAGCCGCGCCAAACGCCAGACCGCCAGCGCCATCCGCGCCCTCGAAGCCTTGCGCCCGGAGCGGGCGATTCAAGTCATCGACGGTCGTGAACAGGACGTCGCGATCAGCGCCCTGCGCCTCAACGATCAGGTCTTGGTCAAACCCGGTGAACGTTTCCCGGTAGACGGCGAAGTACTTGAAGGCCAAAGCCACGCCGACGAAGCGCTGATCAGCGGCGAAAGCCTGCCAGTGCCAAAACAGCCGGGCGACAAGGTCACCGGTGGTGCGATCAACGGTGAAGGTCGCCTGCTGGTGCGCACCACCGCCCTCGGTGCGGAAAGTGTATTAGCGCGGATAATCCGTCTGGTCGAGGACGCTCAGGCGGCAAAAGCACCGATCCAGAAACTGGTGGATAAGGTCAGCCAAGTGTTCGTGCCCACCGTGTTGCTGATCGCCCTCGCCACCCTGATCGGCTGGTGGCTGTACGGCGCGCCTATGGAAACCGCATTGATCAACGCGGTCGCTGTGCTGGTGATTGCCTGTCCGTGTGCCCTCGGTCTCGCCACGCCGACGGCGATCATGGCCGGCACGGGTGTGGCTGCGCGTCATGGCATTCTGATCAAGGACGCCGAAGCGCTGGAACGTGCCCATGCAGTCGACAACGTGGTCTTCGACAAGACCGGCACGCTGACTTCCGGCACCCCGCGTATCGCCCATTTCAGTGCGCTGGATGGCGATGAAAATACTCTGCTGACACTGGCCGGCGCCCTGCAACGCGGCAGCGAGCATCCGCTGGCCAAAGCCGTGTTGGACGCGGCCGCCGAGCGTGACCTGAGCGTGCCGGATGTCAGCGACAGCCAGGCCCTGACCGGACGCGGTATCGCTGGCACGCTTGATGGTCGGCGCCTGGCGCTGGGCAATCGGCGCTTGCTGGAAGAAAGCGGCCTGAGCGCGGGCAATCTCGCCGAGTCCGCCAAGGCCTGGGAAAGCCAAGGCCGAACCCTGTCGTGGCTGATCGAGCAAAGCCCGGAACCGCAAGTGCTCGGACTGTTCGCCTTCGGCGACACGCTCAAGCCCGGCGCACTGCAAGCGGTGCAGCAATTGGCCGCCCGAGGGATCCACAGTCATCTGCTGACTGGCGACAACCGTGGCATCGCGCGCGTGGTGGCCGAGGCGCTGGGCATTGAAAATGTTCACGCCGAAGTGCTCCCCGCCGACAAAGCCGCGACCGTCGCCGAACTGAAGAAAACCGGGGTGGTGGCGATGGTCGGCGACGGCATCAACGACGCCCCTGCACTGGCGGCGGCCGACATTGGCATTGCCATGGGCGGCGGTACCGACGTAGCGATGCACGCCGCCGGCATCACTCTGATGCGCGGCGATCCACGGCTGGTGCCGGCAGCGCTGGAGATCAGCCGCAAGACTTACGCGAAGATCCGCCAGAACCTGTTCTGGGCCTTCGTCTACAACCTGATCGGCATTCCGCTGGCAGCGCTCGGCTTCCTCAATCCGGTGCTGGCCGGTGCGGCGATGGCGCTGTCGAGCGTCAGCGTGGTGAGCAATGCGCTACTGTTGAAAACCTGGAAACCGAAGGATCTGGAGGAGCACCGATGAACATCGGCCAAGCGGCCCGTCACAGTGGCCTGAGCGCGAAGATGATCCGCTATTACGAGTCGATCGGCCTGCTCAAGGCTGCCCATCGCACCGACAGCGGCTACCGGGTCTACAGCGATGATGACCTGCACACCCTGGCGTTCATCAAGCGTTCGCGGGATCTGGGTTTTTCCCTGGAAGAAGTCGGCAAGCTGCTGACCCTGTGGCAGGATCGCCAACGTGCCAGCGCCGATGTGAAGGCCCTGGCGCGTCAGCACATCGACGAGCTGAATCAGAAGATCCGTGAACTCGGCGAGTTGCGCGACACCCTGCAGGACTTGGTCGAGCACTGTAATGGCGACCATCGCCCCGACTGTCCGATCCTCAAGGAGCTGGCGTCGGGCTGCTGCGCGCAACCCGCCCGCGCCTGAGCGCCAGCCACTTCACGGCCAACAATGTGCCGAGCGGGATGCCGTGGAACAGCATGACCACGGCACCCGGCGTCCACCAACCGTAAAACGGCGCGGCAATCAGCATGCCGACGCCGAACCCGGTCATTTGCAGCAAGGTCAGAAAACTGAAAATCGGCAGCCGCAAATGCTCCGGCTCACGTTGCAGGCGCGACATCAGGCTGACTTCGGAGAAACCGTCCCCCATCCCCGCCGGCAGGGAAAACAGCAGCAGGCCGTAAAGGCTGTGCTGCTGGAACATCAGGATAAAACCGCAAGACATCAACGCCACGCCGAAGAAATACCGTCGCTCCAGATCAAGGTTATCCGTGCCTTTGAGGCGACTGGCAATCCGCGCTCCGAGCAGTTTGCCGCTGGCCCACACCGCCAGCATCAGGCCCAGCGTGGTGCTGGCCGAATCGGGTGTCAGCAGTCTGGAGATGATCGGGAAGCCGACGTTATGCGCGGCACTGCCCAAGGTGTCGGCCATGGTCACGGCGAGCATCGCCGCAATCACCGGAGCGCTGCGCAGGCCTTGTTTCAGGGCTGACCATTCGCCGCGTTCGCTGGTCGATTGTTCGCTGACTTCTGCAGCGGCGAAGCGCAACGGTGCAATCAACAGCGCCGCCAGCACATAGGTCAGTGCGTTGAGCGCGAATACCGTTTCGAAACCGAAGGCCGCCACCAGCAAACCGGACACCAGGCTGCCGCCGACCATCGCTGCGGATGATGCCGAGGTGATCCAGGCATTGGTTTTCAGTAGCTGCGCCGGGTCGATCAGCCTCGGCAACTGGCTGTTGAGGCCGATGGCGAACATCGAATTGCCAAAACCCAGGCCGAAAGCGATCACCGGCAACAGCAACGCCTGCTGGCTCAGCGGCAGGATCAACAGCAGGCCAAGCAACGCCGCGCGCAGCAGATCGAAGGCAATCAGCGGCACCCGGCCACTCCAGCGCCGATAGAAGCGCGTACCGATCAGACTGGCAAAAATCCCCCCGCCGACGCGGCTGGCGAGGAACACCCCGACGCTCATCGCGCTGTTGCTCAGCAGGTAAACATAAGTCGCCAGCGCGACCATGTTGAGGAAAGCGCCGAAATCGGAGATCAGCCGGGCGGTGATGATGAGGCGGGCGTTCACATTCAATCCTTGAGTGTGCGAGGGCTGACAAGATTCCCACACACATTTCAAGAACACCACAAATCCCTGTGGGAGCGGGCTTGCTCGCGAAGGCGGTGTGTCAGCCAACAAGGATGGCGGCTGATACGGCCCCTTCGCGAGCAAGCCCGCTCCCACAGGGGATCTGCGGTGGTTCTGGAAATGCGGCAGGCACAAAAAACCCGGCCGAAGCCGGGTTTCTGTCAAGCGCTTACTGCATCCACGGTGGCGGAGGCGGTTCGTCGGACTTGCCTTTGGGCTCGTCATCCGCCGCACGGATCGCCTGCTTGCGCTCTTCGTCGAGACGCGCCGCTTCGATCTCGCGCAACACACCGCCAACGTCGGCCAGATCTTCCGGATCGTCGAACTCACCGGTCAGCACGCTGTTGGGGTGCAAGGTGCCGGCTTCGTACAACGCCCACATTTCCTTCGCGTAGCGGGTCTGCTTCAGCTCCGGGGCAAAACGCCCGAAGTACGACGCCATGTTGCCCACATCCCGTTCGAGCATGCTGAACGCGTGGTTGTTACCGGCGGCATCCACCGCCTGCGGCAGGTCGATGATCACCGGGCCGGTCGGGGTCAGGAGCACGTTGAACTCCGAGAGGTCACCGTGCACCAGACCGGTACACAACATCAGCACGATCTGCGAGATCAGGAACGCGTGATATTCGCGGGCCTGATCCGGCTCCAGCACCACGTCGTTCAGACGCGGCGCGGCATCGCCATATCCGTCGGCCACCAGCTCCATCAGCAGCACGCCATCCAGAAAGTCGTATGGCTTGGGCACTCGCACGCCGGCACCGGCCAGACGGAACAGCGCCGCGACTTCGGCGTTCTGCCAGGCGTCCTCGGTCTCCTTGCGACCGAATTTCGAACCCTTGGCCATCGCCCGCGCCTGCCGGCTGTTACGCACCTTGCGGCCTTCCTGATACTCGGCTGCCTGGCGGAAACTGCGTTTGTTCGCCTCCTTGTAAACCTTCGCGCAACGTAACTGGTTACCGCAGCGCACCACATAAACAGCTGCTTCTTTACCACTCATGAGTGGGCGCAGCACTTCGTCGACCAGACCGTCTTCGATCAGGGGTTCAATGCGTTTTGGAGTCTTCATCAGCTTTTATTGTGGGTCCTTTATTACCAAACACGCGAATGTCACTCGTTATACGGCAATCCTCGCGCTACGGGGAGGGGTTGCCGACCTGTGAACCCTGTGGATGCACACACTGTGCCGAAATAATCGAGCTTTGCCGATCATAGCCGAGCCCACCTTACTTGTAGCTATCGGCCGTCAAGGGCATTTGCGACAGAATCTGACATTGGCATTCATTTCCCCTGTGGGAGCGGGCTTGCTCGCGAAAGCGGTCTGTCAGACACAATGACGGCGCCTGACACGGCCCCTTCGCGAGCAAGCCCGCTCCCACAGGGGATTGTGCTCAACGTTCGATGATCGCGGTGACACCCTGGCCGCCAGCGGCGCAGATCGAAATCAGCCCCCTACCCTTGCCCGCCGCATCCAGCAGTTTTGCCAGGTTGGCGACAATTCGCCCGCCGGTCGCGGCAAACGGATGCCCCGCCGCCAGCGAGCTGCCTTTCACATTCAGCCGGCTGCGGTCGATCGAACCCAGCGGTGCGTCCAGCCCCAAACGCGTCTTGCAGTATTCGGGGTCTTCCCAGGCCTTGAGCGTGCACAGCACCTGCGCGGCGAACGCTTCGTGAATTTCGTAGTAATCGAAGTCTTGCAGGGTCAACCCATTACGCGCCAGCAAGCGCGGAACCGCATACACCGGCGCCATCAACAGGCCTTCGGCACCGTTGACGAAATCCACCGCCGCCGCTTCGCCATCGCGCAGATAGGCGAGGATCGGCAAACCACGTTCTTTTGCCCATTCCTCGCTGCCCAGCAGCACCACTGAGGCGCCGTCGGTGAGTGGCGTGGAGTTGCCTGCCGTCAGCGTGCCCTTCGCGCTTTTTTCGAAAGCGGGTTTGAGCGTGGCGAGTTTTTCCAGGGTCAGGTCCAGACGCAGGTTGTTGTCGCGGGTCAGGCCGAGGAAAGGCGTCATCAGATCGTTGTGCCAGCCTTCACTGTAGGACGCGGCGAGTTTGTGATGGCTTTCGAGGGCCAGTTGATCCTGCTCTTCACGCGGAATATTCCAGGTCTGCGCCATCAGTTCGCAGTGCTGGCCCATCGACAGGCCGGTGCGCGGTTCGCCGTTACGCGGAAACTCCGGGATCAGGTGCCGCGGACGCAGTTGCAGAAAGGTCTTCAGCTTGTCGCTGGTGGTCTTGGCGCGGTTGGCCTGCAGAAGGATTTTGCGCAAGCCTTCGCTGACGCTGATCGGCGCGTCCGAGGTGGTGTCGACGCCACCGGCAATGCCGCAATCAATCTGGCCGAGGGCGATTTTGTTGGCCACCAGCAGCGCTGCCTCCAGCCCGGTGCCGCAGGCTTGCTGGATGTCATAGGCCGGGGTGGCCGGCGACAGCCGCGAGCCGAGAACGCACTCGCGGGTCAGGTTCATATCCCGTGACAATTTAAGCACCGCACCCGCCACCACTTCGCCGATGCGCAGGCCGTGCAGGTTGTAGCGTTCGATCAGGCCTTCCAGGGCAGCAGTGAGCATCACCTGATTGCTGGCAGTGGCGTACGGCCCGTTGGAACGGGCGAAAGGAATACGGTTACCACCGATGATGGCGACGCGGCGCAGCTGACTCATGAAAAGCTCCTTTTTCAAATGATCGAATTCACCTGAATCCTTTGTAGGAGTGAGCCTGTGGTGAGGGGATTCATCCCCGATGGGTCGCGCAGCGGCCCCCTCATTGCAATCGCTATACATTGCGACTGCTTCGCAGCCGATCGGGGATGAATCCCCTCGCCACAGGTCACTCCTACAAGGTTCAACGTTGTTTCTGAATTTGTGTTTGGCCACACAACCATCGGCGGCCAACTACTCTGCTGTTCTAGCGTAGGCCTTATTGCGTGGATCGAACGATTGATTGCCGTTGGTAGTCCACACTTTGAACCCCAACTTTTGGAGAGCGTTCCATGTCTGACCGCTATATCGACTTCGCCAACTCATCCATCGGCCACCGTCTGGTCGGGGCTTTGGGCCTGCCGTCGCCGGTGCGGCTGGAACGCTGGCAGGCCGGACGCCTGCGGCCGGTGGACGGCGCGCTGTTGATCGGTGGCGGGCCGCTGGCCGAGCGGGTCAATGCGTTCGCCAACCGCCTGACCGATGCGATCTACAGCTACGGCACTGAACCGTCGCTGGCCACCGCGTGGATTCCCGGGCACGGGCCTAAACTCAAGGCCGTGGTGTTCGACGCCAGCGACCTGCAGCACACCGACCAGCTCAAACAGCTGCGCGAGTTCTTCCAGCCGTTGATGAAAAACCTCGACAGCAGCGCGCACCTGGTGATCCTGGGCCGCGCCCCGGAAACCCTGCGCGATCCGTTTGCGTCCAGTGCACAGCGAGCGCTCGAAGGCTTTTCGCGTTCGCTGGCCAAGGAGCTGCGCAGCGGCGGCACGCTGCAACTGATCTATGTCGGTGACGGCGCTGAAGATCAGCTTGAGGGGCCGTTGCGGTTTTTCCTGTCACCGAAAAGTGCCTTTGTTTCCGGGCAGGTGATTCGCCTGAGCCCGTGCGCCACGCCGGTCACCGACTGGACCCGGCCACTGGCCGGACGCAAGGCGCTGGTCACCGGTGCGGCACGCGGGATCGGCGCCTCGATTGCCGAGACCCTCGCCCGCGATGGCGCCGAGGTGATTCTGCTCGACGTCCCCCCGGCCAAGACTGATCTGGAAGCCCTCGCCGCACGTCTTGGCGGCCGGGCGATCACCCTTGATATCTGCGCCGAAGATGCCGCCGCGCAACTGATCGAACAACTGCCGAACGGCCTCGACATTCTGGTGCACAACGCCGGGATCACCCGCGACAAGACCCTGGCCAACATGACCCCGGAATTCTGGGACGCGGTGCTGGCGGTCAACCTCAATGCCCCGCAAGTGCTGACCAAGGCGCTGCTCGACAGCGGCACCCTGCACGACAATGCGCGGGTGATTCTGCTGGCCTCGATCAGCGGCATCGCCGGCAATCGCGGGCAGACCAACTACGCCGCGAGCAAGGCCGGCCTGATCGGCCTTGCTCAGGCCTGGGCGCCAACGCTGCACGAACGCGGCATCAGCATCAACGCCGTGGCCCCGGGCTTCATCGAAACCCAGATGACCGCGCACATCCCGTTCGGCCTGCGTGAGGCCGGACGGCGCATGAGTTCGCTGGGCCAGGGCGGCTTGCCGCAAGACGTCGCCGAAGCCGTCGCGTGGCTGGCGCAACCGGGCACCGGCGCATTTACCGGCCAGGCGCTGCGGGTCTGTGGCCAAAGTGTTCTGGGGGCATAGGCATGAGCATTGAATGGCACACCCTCGACCGTGAACCGAGCCTGCCCGGCCTGTACGCGCGGGCCGCGACACGGCGCAAGATCACCGGCACCCGACTGCCCGACAGCGGTTTGCGCTGCTGGGTCGATGTCGACCCGCAAAAACTGGCGGCCTATCGCAAGGTCTGCGGCTTTACCGATGACGGCCTGCTGCCGCCGACTTATCCACACATCCTCGCGTTCGCCCTGCAGATGCAATTGCTCACGGCGAAGGAGTTTCCATTCCCGCTGCTGGGGCTGATTCACCTGAGCAACCGCATTCGCGTGTTGCGGCCGATGGGCGGGATCAGTCGTGCGCAAGTCAGCGTCCGCGTGCATAACCTGCAGCCGCATCCCAAAGGCGCGACCTTCGAGGTGTTGACCAGCCTCGATGATCAACTCGGGCCGCTGTGGGAAGCCGAAAGCCAGATGCTCTGTCGCGGAGTGAAACTCGACGGCGAACCCGTCGAGCAACACTGGGAACCGTCCCAGGTGTTGACGCAAGTCGCGCAATGGAAAGCCCCGGCCGACATCGGTCGGCAATACGCCAAAGTCTCGGGCGACTACAACCCGATTCACTTGAGCGCGGCCAGCGCCAAACTGTTCGGTTTTCCCACGGCGATTGCTCACGGTCTGTGGAACAAGGCACGAACCCTCGCCGCACTGGCTGGTCATCTACCCAAGGCCAACCTTGAAATCGCCGTGCACTTTCGCAAACCGGTGCGCTTGCCCAGCGAGGTCTCATTGCTGGCGAGTGCGCCGGGATCCAGCGGCGAGTTGCGCCTGATCGGCAACGGCGATCTGGAACACATGGTCGGTCAGTGGCAACCGGTTGCCTGAGTATCCGCCCGGGCAAGCCTGTAAATTGTGTATATATCACTTAAGTTTTTCCGCGTTTGGCGCCGCACTCTGAAAAACTCCAGGCCTTGATTTTCAAGGCCTTTTTTTATGCGTCTATATCCTGGGTATTAGTCCTTAGGCACGGCGCGGCGCCTTATATATAAAGGCGTTAATACCAACTTGAGAATGGTGGAAAAGCACCGCGCGATCGAGATTGGCACCACGGACGAGGCATCACCGGCGACAGATCGGTGAGCCATCGAAAACGACGAATGTTGTTACAGGTGCAAGGAATCTCAATCATGAAAACTCAAGTGTGGTGCAAATCGGCAACAGCTCTGGCATTGATCCTCTCCCTTGGCCTCGCTGGCTGCAGCAGCGGCGGTGGCGGCCATCACAGCAGCTCCGGCAGCTCTTCGCCAGACAGCGCGACGTCGGGCACTGGTGGCACTAGTGGCACTGGCGGTAGCAGTGGCGGTACTGGCGGCACCGATACCGCTGGCACAGGTGGTACCGGTGGCACTGGCGGTACCGGCACGACCAACCCGACCAATCCGACGAACCCGACCAATCCTACCAATCCTACCAATCCGACAGACCCTACGGATCCAACCAACCCGACCAACCCGACTACCACCCCGCTGGTGACTACCACCCTGGTGCAGGATGTCGGCAACACCGTCGCGGGCGTCGGCAGTGGTGTCGGTCAGGTCGGCGACTCCTTGAGCACCGTTCCAGTCGTGGGCGGCGTTGTGCAAAGCGCAGTCAAAACCACAGGCAATGTGGTCACCACCCTGGGTGATGGCGTGGCCAACGGCATCGGCAAACTGGGCACGGTCGACAACGGTCTGGGCGTCACCGCAGCCTCGGTCGGCGGCGTGGTGTCAGATGTCGGTACTGGCGTCTCGGATCTGAGCAGCAAACTGGCGACCGCCACCGGCAGCGTCCCGGTTGTCGGCGGCGTGGTGACCAAAGTGGCACCGGTGCTCGATGGCGTCGGTGAAAAAGTCACCATGCTCGGCGACACCCTGAGCCTGGCCACCACCACCGGCCCACTCGGTTCAGTGACCAAAAGTGTCGGCAACGGTCTGGTGCCAGTGATTGCCATGGTTGAAAGCACCACCGACAAAGTCGGCGATGCAACCGGCCTCGGCGCTCCGCTCAATGGTGTCCTCGGCCAGGTCGGCGGCGCCGTCAAAGGCCTGGGTGGTCAAGTCACCGGTGCTGGCAGTGGCAACGCGTTGACCAACACCGTCGGCGGCGCCTTGACCAATGTCGGCACCACTGTCGGCAAGGCCGGGGGGCTGGTGGATAACGGCACCAGCACCGGTGGCGGATTGGGCGGTGGTCTCGGCGGCGGTCTGGGCGGTACCGGCTTGCTGCAAACGGTTGGCGGCGCCGTGGTCAACGTCGGTGCCGGTCTGAACGCCGGCAGCACCAACGGCGTGGTCAGCGCCGGCGGCGTCACGGCTGGCGGACTGGGCAACACCATCGCTTCGCTCAACACCGTACTCGGCGGCTCGGGCACGCCGATCACCGCCACCACCTCGCCACTGGCCACCGTCGGCGCCACCGTGGGTGCCGGGCTTAACCCAGTCACCAGTGCGGTCACCAGCGTCACTCAACAAGTCGGCGCCGCGACAGGTCTGGGCGCGCCGGTCGCCGGTCTCACCGGCCAGGTTGGCGGCGCCGTCAGCGGCATCGGCAACACCATCGCCGCCACCAACAACCCGGTCACTACCGCCGTGGGTGGTGTGGTCAGCAACGTCGGCGCTACCGTCGGTGCGGTCGGCGGACTGGTCAGCGGCGGCACCGCCACTGGAGGCACCGCAACCGGAGGCCTGGGCGGTGTACTCGGTGGTCTGACCGGCGCTCTTGGAGGCAACAAACGCTAAATTGCACCTGGCCGATTCGACGGCCGCACCTACAGCGCCTACGCTTGGTTGAGGGCGGAAGATTCCCACGAGTCTTCCGCTTTTTTCTTAGGAAAAATTCAGCCCAGCGCTGTGATCTGACCATGGAGTGTCCTATGCGCGTAATGGCATCCCTGCTGTTCCTCATTCTCAGTTCCGCCGCCCTCGCCGACACCCTGCCCAGTTTTCTCAACAGCAACGAAACCACGCGTAACCTGCCCGTGCCGAACCTGCCGGCAGATGCTTATCGCCCCGCCGCCACGCCCCTGCAAGTACCCGACCCCGGCGCGGCCACGGCGCAGCCGCTGTTGATGGAGACCAAAATCAACCTGAAAACCGTGCAGATCGAAGGCGGCACGATCTACCCGCTCAACGAACTGGCCGAAGTCTACAAACCCCTGATCGGCCATCAGACCAGCCTCGCCGACCTGATCGAAGCCACACGCGACATCACCCGGCGCTACCAGAAGGACGGCTATCTGCTGTCCTACGCCTTCCTGCCGCAACAGCGTTTCGACGACGGCGTAGCCCGAGTGGTGCTGGTCGAAGGTTATGTGCGCGATGTGCAGGTGCAGGGCGATGTCGGCCGGGTCAAAGGCCTGCTCGACGAACTGGCAGCCAAAATCCAGGCCGAACGCCCGCTGACCCGCAAGACCTTCGAACGCTACACCACCCTGATGACCCGCATCCCCGGCGTGACCATCCAGGCGCAAGTGCCGCCGCCCGGCACCACCGACGGCGCAACGACGCTGGTGGCCCAGGCCAGCCGCAAAGCGTTCACCAGCACCATGAGCACCACCGAAGACAACCGCAACGGCACGCAGGCATTGCTGGGGGTCAGCAGTAACTCGCAGACCGCCATGGGCGAGCAGCTGACCCTGAGCGGGCTGTTTCCGCCGGGCGACGATCACGAACATTACTACCGTCTGGACTACAACCAGTTCCTCAATAGCGAAGGTACGCAACTGAGCCTGTTTGCCTCGCGCTACCGGGCCGATCCGGGCACCAATGTGCTCACCAGCGATGGCTTCGAACTCAAACCGCACAAGGAAGATGACCGCTACTCCATCGGTGTCAGCCACCCGTTCATTGCCGCCTCCAACGAGCTGCTTAACGCGGGAGCGCGGCTCTATGCAGTGGATGACAAAAACCGCTACGACGTGGTCGGCTATCCGCTCAGCATCGAAGAGCGCACCAACGTGCGTGCCCTCGCATTCGAAGGCGACTGGCGCAAGAGCGATGCCCGGCAACTGCGGATTCTCAGTGGTGGCGTGTATCAGGGTCTGGACAGCATGGGCGCGCATTCCAACAACCCGGCGCTGGACCTGAACTTCCTGCGCCTGCGCCTCTCCGGGGTGCAAAGCGACAAGTTCTTCGACAATTGGCAAGGCGTGCTGTCGGCCGCGCTGTACTGGAGTGATGACACCCTGCCTGACAGCGAACGCGCGGTGTTCGGCGGGCAGAATTTCGGCCGTGGCTACCCGGACGATCAGGCGTCGGGCGACAAGGGCTGGGGTGCGGCTTACGAGGTCAACTACAGTTTCAATCGCGACGGCAACTGGGTGCGCATCCTGCAGCCGTACGTGGTGCTGGACCGTTCGAAAACCTGGTTCAACAAGCTGGCGGTGCAGAGCAATGACCTGTCATCGGCAGCAGTAGGTCTGCGTTTTGGCGATGCCAAGTACTACAACATTGCGTTGGAGGCCGCCAAGCCGATGTCCGATGAAGCGCTGGATACGTTCAATCGTCGGGCGCGTTACAGCATCAGTTTCAGCTATCAACTGTAGGGTGTCAGATCAATCAACTGAGCAGGCAGACCGCTTGCTCTCACATTGCAGCGCACATCCCTGTGGGAGCGGGCTTGCTCGCGAAAGCGGTGGATCAGTCAGCATTTTTGCCGACTGACACTACGCCTTCGCGAGCAGGCTCGCTCCCACAGGTTTTACCCGATGTGGATCAGAACGCGTAACGCACCTTCGCGGTGAAACTGTCGGAGTCGAAACCGCTGGAGGTCAGATAGTTGTAAGAGCCACCGACGCTCCACGCGCCCATCCGGTAGTTGGCGCCCAGGCCCAGTTCATAGCTGTCACGCACCGGCGTGGTACCGCGGCTGACGGACGACTCGCCCCCCAGCACGAAGGCCGATGTGGTGCTGACCTTGTCACCGATGAAGTCATGCCAGGCCATCAGCTTCGCTTCCGGTTCCAGGCTGCCGCTGCCGACATCGAATGCCGCCGCCAGACGTGCACCGACGCCCATCTCACCGACTTCATAACGCTGACTGCCGACATTCAGCGACGCCGAGCTGCCCTTCTCGCGATACGCATCCATGCCGACATTGGCATAGCGCGCGCCAACCTGTGGTTCCAGCACTAAATCAGGCATCAGCCGCAGGCTGTACCCGGCCAGTGCGCTCACGCCGAATACATCACTGTCGTAATCAGCCTTGGCCTGAGTGCCAGCGATATAACGTTTGGATTCGTTATCGTTCCAGCCGTACATCAGCGACGAGTCGACGAACCAGTTGTCATGCACCCAGTTGCTGTACAGCGTCAGCGCATGCCCGGTGACCTTGGTCTTGTTGCCGAGATCGGATTTCACATCGGTATCGAGGTAGCTGTAAGCCAGACCCAATGTGGTATCGGCATTCAACTGACCATCGGCACCGACCGCGATCCCGTGGCTGTCGGCATCATAACCGGCGACACCGCGACGCTCGTCCTGATTGGCATCGCTGCTCAAGGCTTGCAGCCATACGCCTTTTTCCGGGGCGCCGGTGGCTGAGCGTGCACGACTGGAGCGATCATTGATCACGCCCGAGACCAGCGTCTGACTGTTGGTCGCCGCGTGCAGTACACCACGGCTGACATCCGGGCTGAGGGTTTCACTCAGGCGCGCCAGTTCGGCATCGGTGCCGGCGTTAGCGAATGCCTGGAACACCGGATCCTGTTCATCGAGGCGTGCCAGCAGTCCTGGCACATGCCCGACCGCCGTCGCCGCGTTATCACTGCCGCCGACTGCCAGGGTGTTCTCGGCCAGCACCTCGCTCGACTTGGTCGTCACCACACTGGTGATGTCATTGCCGACCACACCGAAACTCTTCACATCCAGCAGCGCGGAGGTCGAGGTCACGGTCAGGTTGTTGCCACCGACCAGATTCCCCGAGCTGATCAGGGTGTAACGCGTTCCACCGGGGCTCACGCGAAAATCACTGGAGCGCGCCAGCAGACGCAGTTGCGCGCCCGGGGCGATATCGGTGGTGCCGGTGACTTTCAGCACAGGCAGCGCCGGGTTGGTGTCATTGCCCAGGTACATCTCCAGCACCGAGTTCGACTCTTCCATATCGAAGTCGCCGATGAAGGTGGTGTGCGGCTTCATCAGGGTCAGCGTGCCCTCTTCGATAGTGACGTAGCCGGAGCGGATGGTCGAACCGTCGAAAGTCGCATCACCGTCGACCAGTACTCCAGACAGGCCGAGCAGGTCACCCTTCACCGCGCCGCCATAGAAATAAAAGTAGCTCGCGCCGTCATCGACCTGGATCGCCGCCTTGCCACCCTCGATCAACCCGTTCATTTGATAGATGCCGAAAGGCCGGGCGCCACTGGCCTGGCCACTGACATGCACACCGATGTCCTCGCCGGAAATGGTTCCGCCGTTCCACAGCGCGGTGGAATTGGCGCTCGCCGGAGCGCTGAACTTGACCCCCTCGAACACTACCGCCTCGGCATTGGCACCGGTCGCACGGATAGTCCCGGTGTTGTTGACCGACTGGCTCAGTGTCGCGCCATCGAGCAATACGCCCAATGCGTCGGTGCCGCTTGCGGTGATGGTGCCTCGGTTGCTGAGCCCGGTCATGTTGGTATGCACCAGCAACAGGCCACTGGCGGTCTGGCCGCTGACGTCGATGCTGCCACTGTTGACCAACGAATCGCCCAGCGTGCTGCCGAGATCGGAAATACCGCTGGAGGTGCCAGCGTCGGCCAGACCGTGAACTGAAATAGAGCCTTCGTTGAGCAGCGCGCCGGCGATTTTGGTCGGCACCACTCCAGCGGTCCCCAGACTGATCCCGGTGCCGAACCTGGCGCCGTCAATCCGGATATTGCCGGTGTTGCGCAGTTGATCCGCCGTCACCCCCGAGAGCTGTGCGCCGTAGGTCGTACTCACCTGGGAAACAGGAGCGATATTGCCGTTACCGCTCAGAGTGATCAGCCCCCAGTTCTGCAGATTACTGGTCAGCGGGCCGCCACTCAGGTCGTGGTTCAGGCTCGCGCCGGCGGCGATAGCCATAGTGGTGTGCAAAGCGGCGGCGGCGGAGATGGAGAGCGCCAGGACAGAGCGGCGCAGGCATACGATAGTCACGCGAGATTCCCTTCCAAAACATGAGAAACAGTTTCAGCAGGGTTCGTTACATGATTCAGGCATCCCTACCGTCCCACCAAGTCGTCCTGGTTCGGGCGCGGGGAATGTACACGAGCCATCATTTTGATACCACACAAAAGTCAAAGTGATGGCGTCAATTTTCAAGACAATCCATCCAGTATCCGCTCAGGCCGCATCTCCTGCGCGCTTGAGCGTTGCGATCAACCTAGTTCTTGGTCTCGATCTTGCCGCCCGCATCCGGGTCGTAAAAATCCGGAATCTCGTATTTGTATTTCTTCAACCAGCGTTGCAGCGCCAGCTCCCGCTCCGCCGCCGTGGCGGTTTGCGGCTTGGGCGAGGCTGCCTGGTTGCGACTTTGCAGCACCAGCCAGCCTTCGGTTTCCTGTTGCTGCGCCGAGGCCGGGCCGGCGTCGATCGCCTGGGCGGCGAACGGCAGGCTGAGCAGGGCCAGGCAATAAACACTGTGCAAGGTGTTCATGGTCATCTCCCGGAGTGTCACTTGAGCGTCGACGGTTGTGGGTCAGCCACCACCGCTACTTGATTACCAACCGCGGTCGGGGCCTTGGCCGGCACCTTGAGTTTTTCCGCGCGGGCCTGGGCGTCGGCGAACTGCTCCGGCGTCAGGTGCGCGCGGCTGACGATTTCGGCTGCTTGCTGCCAGTTGTTCTGGTACAGCAGCAAGCTCACCAGATTCAGCGTGGCCAGTTGATCGTTCTGCTTGAGTTCGATGGCCGTCAGGAACTCGAAACGCGCATCTTCAAGACGCAACTGGTTGAGGTAGACCACGCCGAGGTCGTTGCGGATTTTTTCATTGGTCGGCGCCAGACGCACCGCGCGTTGCAAGTGCGCCTGAGCCTGGCCATTGTCGCCACGGGCGGCATAGATCTGCCCCAGGCCGTGTTCGGCGTCCGCCGTGAGGCAAGTACCGAGTAGCCCGCGATACAGCGACTCGGCTTCATTGCGCCCGAGCAAGCGATACACCCTGGCCTTGCGCAGGCGGACCTCGACCAGTTTGTCGGGCAGGCTTTGCAGGTTGGCCAGGCTGGCGTGCAGTTTGCCGTCGTTGGCCAGATCGTCCGCCAGGTTCAGCGCCAGTTCCTGTTCGGAATCGAGTTTGCTGCAACTGGTCGGTGCGAGCATCGCCGACCACGGCGCCTGACCGTCGGTGGCGCAACCACCGAGCAACAACACACTTGCCAAGACAATCAGTGCTTTCATCAAACGCTCTCCATGAGCCAACGTCAGTTTGCAAACGCCCGGGTAATCGCGGTGAACCCCGGGCCGGCCAGTACGATCAGCAAGGCAGGAAACAGAAACAGCATCATCACCACCGACATCTTCGCCGACATCTTCGAGATGTATTCCTGCAGTCGGGTGAGGCGGCGGTCGTCGAGTAATTGTTTGAGCGCCAGCAGCGATTTCATTGCCCCGCCACCCTGCTGAATCAGTTGCTGCAGGATCACGCAGGTGTCGGTGAACTCATCGACCGCCAGCATCACCGAGGTCTTGTTCAACTCCTGTCCCAGCTCCAGTCCCGAGTCGACCCGGGCCAGAATCAGGCGCAGTTCGCGGGTCAGTTCCGGCAGCAGTTTCTGCCCTTCGGTGCTGAGCACGCGCAAGGCTTGTTCAACCGCCATGCCCGACTCGAAGAGGATGCGCAGCAGCGGAATGAACGTGGAGATTTCCACGGCGATGGTTTTCTGCCGACGCCCGGCGGCGTAAGCCAACAGCCGCTTGGGCAACAGGTAACCGGCGCCGGTGACGAGCATCGGCACGATCCAGCGGTTGGCGGCGTGCGGAAAAAACACTTCCTGGAGAAAGATCGCCAACCCAAGCGCCAGCAGCGGCGTGCCGATCTGGCAGGCGGCGAACAGCGAGCGCTCACTGGCGCGGCGCCAGCCGAGGCGACTGAGCAGGGTCTGGGTTTCGCTGTCGATGCTCACCGAGCGCTGACCGAACCTGCTGTTACCCAGAGCCCGCAGCCAGTTACCGAAACGGTTCTCGCGCACCAGATGCCCCTGCAAACGCTGGTTGACTTGGCGCACCCGGCGGCGCTCGGTCAGCAGGTGATTGACCACCAGCAACAGCGCGCCGAGCAGCAGCATCAGAGCGGCGAGATAGACCATTTCAAATACTCCGCAACATGCGCCACAGCGCCAGGCACCCGGTCACTTGCAACACCACGGCGATGATCAACATGGTCCGACCACCGGAGTCGTGCCACATGCCGAGCATGTAGCCGGGATTGGTCAGCATGAAGTAGCTCACCAGAATCACCGGCAGCGAACCCAGCACCCACGCGGTCATGCGTGTTTCGCCAGTCAGTGCGCGCAGTTGCCGGGCGCCCTGGTCACGTTCGCGGATCAGCTTGATCAGGTTCTCCAACAGCTCGCTGGCATTGCCGCCGTAGCGATGATTGACCTTGAGGCCGAGGGCAAACATGCGCAGTTCGTCCTGTTCGTAGAGTTCGGCGAAATCGCTGACCGCATCCGGCAGATTGACCCCCAGTTGCACGTTGCGCTGCACCCGGCCCATGGCTTTTTTCAGCGGATCCTCGCTCGATTCGATGCCGCCCATGACGGCGTCGCTCAAGGTGCGGCCGGACTTGAGACTGCGTACGGTGTAGTCGAGCAGCTGCGGCAACTGCTCGATCATGCGTTTGATCCGCCGGTGGTACAGCCAGGAAATGTACAGGCGCAGGATCAGCGGCGGCGCCAGCAGCATCGCCAGCAAACCGATCCAGTCCGCCAATAGATAACCCAGGACAATCGCCACGCCCCACAGGGTCATCCACAGCCCGAAACGCTCGCTGGGACGGCCAAGCCCGGCGCGCAAAAACATCCGTTCAAGCCCGACCCAGGTCGGCTTCTGCGCGGCCAGTTGCGGCTGCCCCGCCGCGAGACGATTGAGCACCCGTTCGTTGCTGGTCTTGTGGATACCGTGCACGAACAGCCAGATCGAGAGCCCGAGCAGGATCAGACACAGAAGGATGAGAATGGCCGGTCCGATCATGATGCAAGTCCCATGCGGTCAGCCCAGGTGGGTCTCGTAGCGCAACTTGTCGCCCGCCGGATTGACCGCTTCGCGCAGGAAGCCGAAACCAGTGCGCCGATCAAGGCGAAACAAGGTGTTGGTGACGTAGACGTCTTCACGGATGCCGACCACTTCCACCACCTCGCTGACACAGCGGCGGCCGTCGGGCATGCGAGTCAGCTGGATGATCACATCGAGGGCGGCGCAGATCATCTGGCGCAAGGTGCGCTCGGCGATCGAGCGACCGGTCAGCCCCACCAGCGTCTCCAACCGCAGCAACGCATCCTGGGCATTGTTGGCGTGTACGGTGCTCATCGAGCCGTCGTGACCGGTGTTCATCGCGGTCAGCACATCGACCACCTCGACTCCACGAATCTCGCCAAGGATGATCCGGTCGGGGCGCATGCGCAGGGCGTTGCGGATCAGGTCGCTGGCCTTGACTTCGCCGTGGCCCTCGGCATTCGGCGGACGGGTTTCCAGGCGCACAACATGCGGGTGGCTGAGCTGCAATTCGGCGACGTCTTCGATGGTCACCAGACGTTCGTGGGGGTTGATCAATTGGCTGAGGATGTTCAGCAGCGTGGTTTTGCCGGTGCCGGTACCGCCGCTGATCAGCACGTTACAACGCTTGCCGACCGCCTCCTGAAGGAACTCGAAAATCGCCAGATCGATGGTCTGCATCGCCATCAGATCACTGCTTTTGAGCATGTCCTTGCGAAACTTTCGAATCGACAGGCAGGGGCCGTCGAGCGCGATCGGCGGGATGATCGCGTTGACCCGGCTGCCGTCCGGCAGACGTGCATCGACCATCGGCGAAGACTCGTCGAGACGCCGCCCGAGTGGCGCGAGAATCCGTTGCATGACCCGCTCGACGTGGTGCGCGTCGATAAAACGCAGGTCACTCTGATGCAGCACGCCATCGCGTTCGATGAATACCCGGTGCGGGCCGTTGACCAGAATTTCGGTCACTGACTGATCGCGCAGCAGCACTTCCAGCGGACCGAAACCGGTGAGTTCATCGACGATTTCCTCGGCCAGCCGCTCCATCTCGTAACGGGAAATCGCCAGGTGCAGGCGGGCGATGTATTCGGCGACCTTGTCGGTGACAAACTGCGCCAGCAATTGGCGCGAGCCCTCCAGCAGGTTTTTCCCCGACTCTTCGATGGCGTCGATGATGTAGCGGTGCAGGACCAGTTTCAGGCCTTCGTGATCGGTATTGCCGGTCGCGCCGCGCTGCACCGCGCCGAACAGTTTTTCCGCGCTCATGAGGTGCCTCGCAAGCGATCGAACCAGGTGACTTTGGGTTTGGCCAGGCCTTCGGAGCGCTTGGCCAGACGCTCACCGAGAGCCCGCAGGCTTTGCGTGAGTTTTTCCCGCGGGGCCAGTTCGAACAGGCTGACGCCCTGATTCTTGGCGTTAAGGCGCACTTCGGCATTGGCCGCCAATACCGCGATCACTTCGAGGTTGAAGGTTTTGCCCAGGGTTTCAGCATCCGGGGCCACGCTGCCCAGATAGCCGTCCACCAGCAAACGTGCGTGGTCGAGCTTCATGCCCTTCTCGCGCCACAAGTTGAGTACGGCGAGGTTGCGGCGGCAGTTGAGCACGTTCTGATCGGTGTACCAGATCAGCTTGTCGCAGTGGCTGACAAACGTGCGCAAGGCTTCACTGTCAGATTGCCCGGTAAGGTTCACGACGATGTGCTGAAAGTGTTGGCGCAAAGCGCTGAGCAACATGTACAGCTCGGCGGCACTGGTGTTTTCCAGCGGCTCGTCGCTGCTGGCATACGCCAGAATCCGCAGCCCCGCTTCAGCGCTGGTGAAGGCACTGTCGATCAGCGTCGCGTCGAGCCTGCGCAAGTGACGCAAGGCATCGCCGAAGTGGAACGAACTCTCGAGCCCGAGCAACGCCAGGCTGTCACCGCGCGGCAGGCCCAGATCCAGCAGCAAGGTCTGCTGTCCGCTCTTTTGCACCACCTGCGCCATATGGTTGGCCAGCAGCGCGCCATCGCAATAGCTCTGCGTACCGTACAACACCGTGAGGCCGCCAAGATGCGTGTTGGCCGCCACCGGTGGCAGGCGCTTGTTCAAGCGCCGTACCAGCCCGGCGACTTCACTGGCGCGCGAACCGTAGGCGACGAAATCCCGGGCGCCGGCACGCATGGCGTTGAGCACCAGTTGGTTGTCCATGCCGTCGCCGAGCGCAACGATGGCAAGCATCGGTTTGGCTTCCAGCGCGCCTTCGATCAACGCACTCTGCGCCACCACATGGTCGCGATCGAGGCCGACGAACACCAGGCTGGCGAAGGTGACATCGACCAGCGCCAGCAACTCGTCCAGGCTCCCGGCCCCGGCGCTCACCACTTGGCCCAGCGGCGCGAGTGCGCCTTGCAGCCACTCCAGATCGGTGCTGTTACGGGTGATCGCCAGAAAAGTCTGGCTGAGGTTCTGGTTCATTGGGACAGCCCACTGCGTTTGTCGAAGTTGCCGTTTTCGAGGAAGAACATGCGGTAGAAATTCGGATCGTAGTTGCGCAGTTTTTCCCCCGGCAGCGATGGCAGTTGCGCGTCCGCCGCCAGAGGCTGCACCAGGTGCGGGGTGACAATCATCAGCAGTTCGCGCTCTTCGCGTCTGATCTGCGAGCCTTTGAAAAAGGCGCCGAGCACCGGGATATCGCCCAGCCCCGGAAACTTGTTCACCTGCGAACTGTTGGTGGTGCTGATCAGGCCGCTGATCACGAAGCTTTCGCCATCGGCCAGCGAGACGCTGGTGTCGGTACGGCGGATGGTCAGGGCCGGCACGGTGGTGCCGGCTATCTGCACAGCGTTGCTCAAATCCAGTTCGCTGACTTCCGGTGCGACTTTCAGCGCGATGCGGTCGTGGCTGATCACGGTCGGGGTCAGGGTCAGGCGGATACCGAACTCCTTGTACTCGATCGACACGTTGTCGCTGCCGGCGCTGGGCACCGGAATCGGGATTTCACCACCGGCCAGAAAGCTTGCGCTCTGCCCGCTCAACGCCACCAGGCTGGGGCGTGCGAGGGTGTAGGCGAAACCGCTGGTTTCCAGCGCGTTGATGATCGCCATGGTCTTGCCGCCGATCCACGAGAAATTGAACAGGCCGTTATCCACCGGCAGCCTCGGCGTCGGCACGCCATCGATTGGCGGCAACGTACCGGGCGAACCAAACAGGAAATTGCCCCGTGTACCGATTAGCGAAGCGGTGGCTTCCTTGAGTTTGGTGCGGCTGACTTCGACGAAACGAATGTCGGTCTGCACTTGCGAGGGCAGCATCGGATCATCGGAAGGCATTCTGCTGGCGCTGGTCAGTGCGGCAGTGGCACTGCCCTTGACGAACACCATGCTCTGGCGCGGCTCACTGGAGCACGACGTCCAGACCATCAGGCTGGTGGCGCCGGGGGCCACGCCGGTGAGTAGAAACGAGGCGCTGCCGGTGTCGTGCACATCAGCGATCTTCGGGTCGCCGATAGCCACGCGGGTGATTGCCACGGGCGACTGGATGTCCTGCTGGAAGCCTTCGCCGATCTCGATCACCGGCGGCATACGGCCGAGTGCCGAGCAATTGCCGGTGGCCGCGACGGCGGCGTTGATCGACAGTCCCATCAGTATCAAGGCCCGGAAGACAGGTGTTAATAGCGGCCTGAATCGACTCTGCATGCACGTGGATCCTTGCTCAGTCATGGGGCTTGTTGGGAAAGCTGATTGCCGCGGATCACTTCCATCGGCCGCGCACCGCCATGGCCGCCAGCGGCCGGCGCTTTTGGCGCGGCACCGAGGGCCAGTTGGGTGAACTGGAAGAGCTGGCTGTTGGCGTTGTCCACATGCGCCGGTGACTGGGTTTCACCGGCCCAGTACTTGGCCAGACGCTGTTCTTCGCTGCTGCGCACGGCCAGGCGCAACGTGCCGACCTGAGTGGCGAGCATCATCCGGCTGAGCAATTGTTCGGGCACCGCCAGCACCACGGTGCGTGCAGCGATCCGGCGTTGATCCTGTTTGAGTTTTTCGTCGGCGCTCAAGGCCGGGGTGGCGGGTTGGCCGTCGTTGGTCAGGCCGTATTGCTCACCGACACCGAGTACGCGCATGGCCGGCACCACGATCTGCGCCGACTGCTGCAGATTGCTCGCGTCCTGACGCAGGTAGAGCAGCACATCGACGTAGTCGCCGGGAATCAGTTGCCCGGCGGCACCGATCACTTCGTCCACGGCCACAGTGAGCGCACGCTCATCACTGTGAATCATCCGCGCCAGTGAGCCACCGGCCTGAAAGCTTTCGTCGTTGAGCCAGGTGCCTGCGCTCAAGTGCCGCCACGGCGTGCGACCCACCGCTTGCTCGACACTGGAAAGGCTGCCGGCTGGCGCACTGCGCAATTTCTCCACCGCCACATCGGCAGCCGTGAGCGGCGTGAACGGCGGCACATCGTGCAACAGCACGACCACTGGCTGGCGGGTCTGACTTTCGGCGGCGGCCACGGTTTTTTCCATGGCGACTGCCGGGGCGGCAGGCACTTGGGCAACGGGAGCCGGTTGCCGACTGAGCATCAGGCCCCAGTAGCCGACGACGATTGCCCCCAGCAGCAGAACGGCTGCAAGCCCCATGGTGACGCGACTGTTCATGACGGCTCTCCCTTTCCTCACTGCACCGACAGCCTGTACTTCCTGCCGAGAGAATTTTTCGCGATCAGGCAGCTATGAACATGCAACGATTTCGCTATTTCCAAGCTAGCTGATCCGAGACAAAACGCCATTACTGACAGCAAAATAACTCACTAAAGTATGAGTCCTGGCCAATTAACTGCAGGGTTTGGCTCGACTAACGTTCTGGTTAATCCTTTGTGATTAATCCGTTCTTACAGTTGTTGACCGGGGGTTTGTTGACAATGCTCTGATAGCACGGTGAAAGCATGCCGCTGTAGCGTTGGATCGGCGCCAGAGGCGCGAAGGAGTGGACGTATGTTTCGGATGATCATCGACTATCTACTGGCCAGGGCCAGGCTGCTGTGCAGAAGTGAAGAAGGCGCATCTGCCATCGAATACGCGATTGTGGTGGCAATGGTGGCGGTCGTGGTCGTGGTGTTTGTGACGCCCATCGGCGACAAGGTGCTGGCCATCTTCAACCTGGTACTGACCAAACTCGGTGGCGCTACGCAGGTCAGACCGACACCTTGATCAAAAACCTTGCCCCTCTTCCAGTGCCCGGTCCCATGCTCACCCATAGCAGCGCTCAGGCACTGGCAAGTCATCGGATTTCACAGGTCCGATCTCCCGTTGTAACTAAGGAGAATGTCAATGATCCTTGAATACCTGATCATGCGCCTGAGGTCCTTTCTGGCCAGTACGGAAGCCGCGTCAGCCATCGAATACGCCATTGTCGTGGCGATGGTCGCGGTCGTCGTGGTGGTATTCATCACCCCATTGGGCGCGAAGATATTTGCGATTTTCAACAATGTTCTGGTGGCGCTCGGTGGAGCCTCGCAAACCGCTCCGGTGCAAACCCCCTGATGTGAGTCGCGTCCGGCGAATGTCGCGCTACACTCGATCTCACTTCCAGCTTTTCAGGGACTGCCCATGACTGCTTCCTCACTCCCCCGCCAACAGTTGCTTCTGGTTGACGACGAAGAGGACGCGTTGCTTGAGCTGGCCGAGTTACTGGAGGGCGAGGGCTTTGTCTGCCACACCGCCACCTCGGTGAAACTCGCCCTGCATCACCTCACCCGCCATCCGGATATCGCGCTGGTGATCACCGATCTGCGCATGCCGGAGGAGTCCGGCATGTCGCTGATCAAACGCCTGCGCGAGCACACTTCACGCCAGCATCTTCCAGTGATCGTGACCTCCGGACATGCCGACATGGAGGACGTCAGCGACATGCTGCGTCTGCAGGTGCTGGATCTGTTTCGCAAGCCGATCTACCACGTGCGCCTGTTGGAAACCCTGGACAATCTGTTCCCCAAACCCAAGACGCAAGCCGGATAATCGCTCAAGGTATTTTTGGCAGAATTGACTGCCTGCCCGCGAAGGGCAGGCAAGTGGGATCAGTGTGCGGTCACACGCTGACGGGCGGCCGAGGCACTGGGCGATAGCGCCAATGCCAACTGGGTGCGGTTGTGCATATGGGTCAGGCGCAAGACCTGCGAGACATACAATTTCACGGTGTTTTCGGTGATGCCCAACTCGCAGGCGATCTGATAGTTGGTCTGCCCTTTGCCCACCAGCCGCGCCACATCCAGTTGCCGTGGTGACAGCTGATTGAAGATCGCCGGAATCTCCTGCTCGGCTTCGGCGCCGTCGCCGCCGAGCATGTCTTTGACCACCGCCGCCGGATTGCGCCGGACCTTGTCCAGATCCTGGTAGAGATCGTCGATGGATTCCGAGAGAAACTGCAGCTTCTGGTTCAGGTGTCCCAACTGGACATTCTTGTGCCGCTCTTGCAGGGCCGCTTCCTGACGTTTCACGCCTTCGAGCAGTTCATCCAGCTGGATCGGCTTCTGGTAGTAGTCGGCAATCCCGGCACGCAGGGCCTTGATCACGTCCTGTTTGTCGGCGCGCCCCGTGAGCATGATCGCTTCGAACACCCGGTGTTTGCCGCTGATGCGTTGCAGCTCCTGCACCAGTTGGATGCCATCCATGTCCGGCATATGCAGGTCGCTCAGCACCAGACCGATTTCGGCGTCTTCACTGAAACGCTCGATCGCCTGAGTGCTGGATTCACACGGCACACAGCGGTACCCGCTGCTTTCGAGAAACTCGCACAATTCTTCGACGATCAACGGTTGATCATCGACCACGAGCACTTTTACCGCCGACGTAAGCTTGTTCACGAACCACTCCATTGCTCGGGCCAAAGCTGACTTTTTCTGCACTTTGGCGATGTAACCACTTCATTTGAAAGTAGACGCACTTTCCGACTATGTACATAGGACTAGTGGCATCTGGCGACTAATGGATCCAATGTATCGAAGCCAATACACCTGCCAGCACGAACGGTGCAAATGGCAGCTTCTTTGACGCTCCTGGCTCTAAATATCGAAGACGTTCTCTAAGCCATTGACTCATATGAAGCCAGACTCTTGGCGCAACGAGCAGCCACAGCAGACTGGCGATACCAGCGCCGATAAACGCACAAAGAATGAATAAACCGTTCGTCGCAAGGCCCATGGCTGTCATTAATTTCACATCGCCTGCGCCCATCCGGCCCATGAAATACCCAGGAACAGTCAACATCAGGGCGATCGCGGCGGCCGACCATCCCTGCTGCGCATCGGCTCCGAACCAGGTGGTGCCAGTCGCCAGCAAATGGATCAGCGCCAGCGCTCCTGCACCGAACGTCAGCACATTGGCGATACGCCGTTGCCGGGCATCCTGGGCGGCGCACAGGGCCAGCCAGATCAGGAGAACTAAACTCTGCATCCGGTTAAATCCATCCGATTTTGCTGAATGATTCTATGCTGATACTACGCAGTGAAAGTCAGGGTAGACGCACTCATGAAAACCGGCTTCGCAAAATCACAGGCAGGCGCAGTGGCGATCGAATTCGCCTTGGTATTCGTGATTTTTTTCGCCGTGTTCTACGCGCTGGTCAGTTACAGCCTGCCGTTTATATTGATGCAGACTTTCAACGAGGCGACATCTGAAGCGGTGCGCCGCAGCGTCGCAGTCGACCCCAACACTCCCGGTTATGCTTCCGTGGTGGTGAGCACTGCCAACACCGCGTTGACCCAACAGTTGCAGTGGGTGCCATCCGCGCTGAACCTGGTGGTCGGCGTCGATACCTCGGCGGTGTATGACGCCACTCAAGGTACGCTGACGGTCAGAGTCGATTACCCCACCAGCAAGCTCAATCAGGTCATTCCATTTCTGGTGCTGCCGGGCGTGGGTGCAGTGCCGAGTCTGCCCGCCACCCTCTCCGCCGCGTCGAGCCTGAAATTTTGACCGCCGGCGACAATCTGTTCGGGCGCCTGCTCAAGCGCGCGCCACCGCCGGCCAACGAACTGCCCGATCATCTCGGCGCACCGCCGCTGGGCCTGCACCTGCAACTGAACCACGACGGCGGCGTATTGCAGATCGCCGGGCCGTTGCGCCACCAACTCGCGCAACAGCCACCCCACGACTCGCCGCTGCCGTTGTCGGCTTATTTACTCGCGCACAGTACGTTGGCAATTGAAGGCCGCCCGCAGGACTGGCAAGGGCAAATACTCGATCTGGATTTTCCCGGCCTCAGCGATCAGACCCTGCACCTGCGCGGTTGGGTACAGCCTTCGGCCGACGGCTGGATGCTGCAACTGATGGACATCGGCGACCTGCTGCTGGAGCGCCAGCAGTCGCGCAACCGTGAAGCCAGTCAGGCACTTGCCGGACAGATCAGCGAACACCTGCGCGTCTGTAGCCTGACGCGTTTGCCGCTGGTGCTCAGCGAGCAACTGCAGGCCATCGCCCAGCGCTGGCATATCCCGTGTCTGGCTCTCGCCCTGCTCGACGAACAGGAGCAGGGCTGGCAGATCTACGAGCAATATCGCGCCCACGACGCGCCGTTGCTGTGGCAGGACGGCCAACGTCTGGGCACGCCGCTCGACAGCCTCAACGGCAGCGCGCCGCAACGCCTCGGCGCCCATCATGGCTTGTACGACCACGCGCGGGTGGAGGCCACGTTCGGCAACGCCGACGGGTTCGCCGTGCCCTACAGCGATGATCGAGGGGTGGTGGCGTGGCTGCTCTGCGGCTTCTACACCGTGGACATTGCCGCCCCGCACCTGAACGACCGCGACTGGATGGCCCTGACCAGCGCACTGGCCGGCCCGCTGCTCAGCCGCCTGCGAGAACAGCAACATCATCACTACACCGAACGCCTGGAATCGCTGCAGACCCTGCTCGGCACCGGTTGGTGGGAAATGCTTGGCGACGACATGCTGCTGGCGCCTACGCTGCTCGATGTGTTGCCGGCGGACCGTGCTCGCATCTCGCTGCAAGATTGGCTCGCACTGATTCATCCGGCCGACCGCGAAGAACTGCGCAGCCGCCTGCATGCCCTGCAATTGCACGGCGAGCCCCTGACCCTGTGCGTTCGCCTGCACCGCAGCGGCCCCGGACAAACGCCCCTGTGGTATCGCGTTCAGGGCCAGGTCGCCGGCAGCGGTGAACAGCGGCGGCTGGTGGGATTCATGCTCGACATCAGCGACACGCGCAACCAGCAGCAACGCGCCGAAGCCGCCCATGCGCGGCTGGATAACCTGATCGCCAGTTCGCCGGCAGTGATTTATGTGCAGCGCTACGTCGAAGGTGCGTTGCTTGCGGACTTTTTCAGCGCCAGCCTGCAGCCGCTGCTGGGCTGGACGCCGGCCGAGGGCTGCGCCGCCGACTGGGTGCAACTGATTCACCCCGAAGACCGCGAGCTGTATTTCGCTCGCACCCGGCAACTGTTGCGCGAAGGCTCGGCGCGTGCGCGTTTTCGCTTGCGCGACGCACGCGGCGACTACCACTGGCTGCTCGACGAAGCCAAACTGCTGCGCAATGATCTTGGTCTGCCGGTCGAAGCCGTCGGGCTGTGGCTGGACGTCACCGAAGCGACCCTCGCCGCCGAACAGGTCAGACACAGCGAAGAGCGTTACCGGATTCTGGTGGAAGACTCTCCGGCGATGATCTGCCGTTATCGCCCGGACCTGACGCTGACCTTCGGCAATCGGCCGCTGGCGACTTATCTGGAATGCACCCCGGAGCAATTGCCGGGGGTAGATCTGGGCAGCTGGATGTCCGACGAACAACGCGCCGCCTTCATCCAGCGTCTGGCACTGCTGACCCCGGAGCTACCAGTGAGCACTGCCGAAATCAGCCTGCAATTACCCGGGCGCGAACATGCATGGTGGGTGTGGTCCGATCGCGGGGTGTTCGATGAACACGGGCGCCTGCTTGAGGTGCAGGCCGTGGGCCGCGATAACACCGAGGTGCGGCGCTCGCAGCAGCAACTCACGCAAAGCGCAAAAATGGCCACCCTCGGCGAAATGGCCACTGGTCTGGCCCATGAAATCAATCAGCCGCTGAACGTGATGCGCATGGCCATCGTCAACGTGCTCAAGCGCCTGGGCAACGGCGATGTGCAGATCGACTATCTGACCGACAAACTCAATCGCATCGACGCCCAGGTGCAGCGCGCCGCGAAAGTGGTCGATCACATGCGCGTGTTCGGCCGTCGTTCGGAGATCGAGCAACAACTGTTCAACCCGGCCTCGGCCATCGAAGGCACCTTGTCGTTGCTGGCCGAAGGCATGCGCGGCAAAGGCGTCGACCTGCGGATCAGCGAAACCGCTTTCAGCGTGCAGGTGCGCGGTTACGTCGATCAGTTGGAGCAGGTGCTGATCAACCTGATGGTCAACGCCCGCGATGCGCTGCTCGGCAAACGCGAGAAAGACTCATCGTTCAAGCCATGGATCTCGATTTATGCCGAGCGCGACGAGCACAAGGTTCGGCTGTGGGTCGAGGACAACGGCGGCGGCATCGAGCCGCGTTTGCTGGAGCGGATTTTCGAACCGTTCTTCACCACCAAACCGGTGGGCGTCGGCACCGGGCTGGGGCTGTCGGTGAGCTACGGCATCATCGAAAACATGGGTGGTCATTTGAGCGTGCGCAACTCGCTGGAGGGCGCACGTTTCTGCATCGAGTTGCCGATTGCACCGGACGCCTAGATCACCAGATAGGCCTTGCCGGTCTGGCCGCAGGTCATGTTGGCACCGACGTCGACGTCCATCAGGTTGATGCCTAGGCTTTTAAGCAAGTTGTTCAGCAGCGGGTCGAGCAATGGGCTGAGCAGGTTGGTAATCAGCGGTTGCAGAATGGCCGTGACATCGCTGATCAGGCTGGCCACACCGGTGACGATAGCCCCTAGTGGGTTGCCGCCCTGCGGCTTGTACACGATCAGATTGATCCCTGCCAAAGTGTTCGCCAGGCTGCTGACGATGTTGCTCGACGGCGCCGCTGAAATCACACTCGGCGGCAGTTTGAGGTTGGCCGGCGTGGCGAATGGCGTGCTGCTGGAATACAGCAAATCCTGAGAGCTTTGCGCGACGCTGGTATTGACCATGATCGCGATCCCGCCCGCCCCGTACTGGACGTGGGTGTTCTCGTCGCAACTGCCGATGCCGAGAATCTTGTGGCAGGTCACAGTGCCGAGATCGACCAGTGGCAACGGTGTAACCGTCGGCTCGGCGAGCGAGGAAAAAGCATTGGTCGGGTCAATCTTGCCGACCTTGAGGTCAGCGATCGAGGTGATCGTGTGGGCGGTCAGGCTTTTGGTGCCCGAGGTTCCCGGGCCGATCGGACAGCTGTAATCGGTGACGTAGCTGATAGCGCCACCGGCATCCAGGGCGATGTCGATTTCCGGCGATGGCAGCAACTGCGGATCAAGCTGTTGGCAACCGGCGCCGAGCAGACAACCGACTGAATTGAGGGTCGCCACCAGATTCAGACTCAGCAGCGCGTTGAGGGTCGGGGTCAGTGTGCCGACCAATCCCAGCACCGCATTGAGCAGCCCGGTCACCCCCGACAACACCGGCAGATTGACCGAGAGCATCGTGCGAATCTGCGCCGTGCGCACATAAATCCGGTCCGGCCCCAACGGATTGGCCTTGGCCCGCGCTGGATCACCAATCGCCGAAAACTGCGGCGGCTCGATCACCTTGACCCGCACCGTGACATTCGCCAGCCCCAGCACGCTGATCGGCAAGGTCGCGGCCACCGCGCTTTTGCTGTTGGCCAGTTGCACCACACCCTGAATCAGTTGCAGCAGTTGCAGGTTGGCATCCAGCCCGGCGGCGGTGGTGCCGGTCTGCAACTGCAGGATGTCGCCGAGTTTGACCGGCGCAGCATTGATCGCCGCAACCTGCAGCTGACCCAGCGCAGTGATCACCGTCGCGGTCGCGCCATTGAGCTGCACCACCGTCGCGGCCGCCTGAATCAGTTGGGTGACCGTGGCCTGGGTGTTGAGCAGTTGCGTGTAGTTGCCGGCGGCGACGTTGAGGTTGATCGCCAGTTGGTTGAGGTAGCTGAGCAGGTTGATGTCGGTATTGAGCAGACCGTCCCAACCCAGTGCCGTGAGGTTGACGTTGCCGCCGAGCAGCCCGGAGAACAGCGGATTGAGAATGTTCGACTGGGCGGTGTTGATGCTCGCCAGCGTACTGCGGATGTTCAGTTGCGCAACCGTCGGGGTCGGCTGCGCGGCGACGGCCGAGGCGTTGAGCGTGGTGTTCAGGCTGACCGCAGAGCCGCTGAACAAGGCCTCTACGCCGCCGGCAAAACTGGTGGTCACCGTGCGGCTGGCGTCCACTTTGATTGCGCTCGACCGGGTTGCATCGACGGTGAACGCACGCAGGCCGCTGGCCGCGGTCTGCACACTGCCGCAGGTCGTCGCGAGGGTGTTGTTGCTATCGATGATGTAGCCATTGCGCACTGCGCTTTGCCCGGCATAAGTGGCTGCACTGAGGCCTGACTGACAATTGCCGCCGCGACTGACCGCTTCCAGCGCCGCACTGTCGACCACCCGCTGCAACTTGCGCTGCTCCATGTACAACCGACCGGTGTCGACCACCAACAGCATCAACACCAGCGCCAGACTGAGGGTGGCAGCCGCCATCAACCCGATCGCCCCGCGTTGCCGGGCCGGGCCGTTGAACTGCGTACGAGGCGACATGGCGCACTCCTTTGCCGGCGCGTTGCCGAGCGCTACCTCCGATGGTGGATTTGAGTGTAGACGGCGCTAGTGGCAACGCGCCATTTGGTGCTGCACAAAACCCTGCAGACCTCGTCTTCTCGCGAATGCGCTGTGTCATTCAACATGGATGTGGCTGACACGCCGTCTTCGCGAGCAAGCCCGCTCCCACAGGGAGATTTGTGGTGGGGCAAAAAATGGGAGCCTCTTGGGCTCCCTTTTTTTACAGCGAACTAGCGCGGTGGATAGTTGGCCAATATCCGGGCCACCGTTTCGCGCACCGCGTTGCTGCGATCCTGCGGATTGGGCGTGCTGCTGAGCATCTGCTCATCGCTGCCACGCCAAACCAGTTTGCCGTCCTTGCCGTCGAGCAGGTCGATCTGGATCGTTGCCACCTTGTAGGTGATGTTGCGGGTTTCGTTGTACATCGGCGCGCCCCAATACCCGTTCCACGGGCCACCCCAACCGCCGCCGTAGTTGGTGGTCACTTGCTGCTGGCGATCCTCGACAATCAGGTAGGTCTGCACGCTCAGGTCGCCCTTGGCTCCCGCAGCGGCGGGGCGCAAACCGCGTTGATCAAGTTGATCGCTGACGGCCTGGCGGATGCGTTGCTCGGTCAGGTCACTCTTGATCCGTGGATCATCCGGGCGGTATTGCAGCGCGGGTTCTTTCCAGCTCCAGCTGCGATAGGCGGCGAAATCGCGGCTGGCGTCAAAGTCGTGATTGACCTGGTTGGCAGCGCAGGCACTGAGCAGCGCGGCCATGGCCAGTAAAGCGAGACGACGGAACATGGTTGTTCTCCGGTTGAAGGCCTGAACCTGCGAAGCGTTCTCACCTGAAGTCTAGCTCGGCGGATACGCCGACAGGGCTTTTTCCAGAGCCTCGCGAATGGCGTCGGTGCGCACCAGTTGGCTACCCTGATTGGCGGTTTCGGCGCTGGCGCTCCACACCGGTTGACCGGTGCCGGCGTCGAACAGATTGACCTGCACCACCACGACCTGCTCCTGATAGGTGCGAACAATCGGCACAGTGTTGTACATGCCGTAACCGCGCCCGTAGCGATCATAGCCACTGTATCCGCCGTAACCGTAATCGTCCTGCACCTGGCGCAAGCGGGTTTCCAGACGCAGATTGGCGCTGACCAGCAAGTCGGCCGGACGGTTGTCGTGCAACGGACGCAACCCGCGTTGGTCCAGCGCGTTGCTGACGGCTTCAGCCACTTGCGCCGAATCGGCCCAGGCCGTGCCCGGCGGCAATTGCCCGTTGAGCCAGGCCCAACTGCGATAGCGCCCGTAATCACGCGGTGGCGCCGGGTAGGCGCTGCGATCGAAGGTGTTGGCCGCTTGCGGCGGCGCCGGCGGCAACGGCCGCGACTGCGCGACATACGGGTTGCTGCCTTGGCAGGCGGCCAACCCCAGACAGATCAGCAATAAACCGGATTGAGCTTTCATGTGGTGCTCCGATCAGATCGGCCGGCAGATCCAGTGCAAGTAACGCCCAAGCCCGGCGAAGCTTGGGTGGCGACGGTGAGCGAGCTCCATCTCCAGCAAATCCACGAGTTCGGCGCGGGCCTGGAATTCCACCGGCATATAGTCGTGGAAAACCCGGATCCCGCTCTGGGTTTCGACCTGCCACAACCCTTCGAGTTGCGTTGCCAGTTCCCGCGGGTCGAGCGGTTGCTGCGGGGTCAGGCTCTGCTTTTCACCGGCCATGGTGTTTTTGCGCATTTTCTTGAAATGGCCCTTGAGCAGGTTGCGGTAGATCAGCGCATCACGGTTGTAGAACGCCAGCGACAGCCAGCCACCGGGCTTGGTCAATTGATGCAGCACCGGGAGGATCGCGTGGGGTTCACCCAGCCATTCCAGCACGGCGTGGCAGATCACCAGATCGTAGGGTTCGGTAAGTTGCCCGAGCAACTCCTGCCACGGCGCCTGAATGAACGTCGCGGTCTGCCCCGCTTCGGCGAACCGCTGGCGGGCGCCTTCGAGCATCGGCTCAGCCGGTTCGGTAAAGGTCACCTGATGGCCGCGCTCGGCCAACCACAGCGACATGTGGCCCAGACCGCCGCCGATGTCCAGCACGCGCAGCGGTCGGTCCGGCAATGCTTCGGCCAGGTCGGCCTGCAACACCGCGAGGCGAATCGCGCCTTTGGCGCCACCGTAGATTTTTTCGGCGAACCGGGTCGCCAACTGATCGAAATGCCGGTCGCTCATCAGCTGAACCGCCGTTCGCTGTCGGCGAGCTTGCTGCGCACCACTTCATTCATGTCCAGCCCCAACTCGCTGCACAGCAGCAACAGATACAGGACGATATCGCCGACTTCCTGCCCGGCATGCGCCAGTTTGTCCGCCGGCAACTGGCGTGACTGGTCTTCGGTCAGCCACTGGAAAATCTCCACCAACTCGGACATCTCGACGCTGGCGGCCATGGCGAGGTTTTTCGGGCTGTGAAATTGCCGCCAGTCATTGCGGTCGCGAATGGCGTGCAGGCGTTCGGTCAGTTCAACAAGGTTCATCGGGCTCTCCTGAAGGCGTATAGCTTCGGGGGGATGTCGGCTGAACGCAAGCGGCCATGGCTCGCTCCCACACAGGATTGAGGCAAACCCTCTATAGTTGCAGGGAACTCGGCCACCCGCGCGGTGGCCCAAGGCTCAGCTCTTTCATCAGGATGCACACATGCAGGTAGAAAGCTTTTTCGAATGGCTCGGCCAGGCACTCGGTTCGATAATCCGTTTCATCGTCGACGGCCTCAGCGGCCTGTTCAACATTCTGAGCAACGCCGGCGGCAACTTTGTCGATGGCCTGGCGAAGACGCTGGGCATGGACACTTCGATCATCAGCATCCTCGCGCTGATCGTCGGCCTGATGCTGCTGTGGTCGGCGATTCGCGCGTTCATGAATGCGTCGATCATTGCCGGGATCATCTGGCTGCTGTTGGGGTTGTGGTTGTTGAGCTGGATTATTCACTGACACCCCCTCTTCCCCTGTGGGAGCGGGCTTGCTCGCGAAAGCGTCAGATCAGTAAAAGCTGTTTTGACTGACACACTGCCTTCGCGAGCAAGCTCGCTCCCACAATAGATCGCATGAATCGCTACAATCCCCGCTCCCCCAAGGAGCCCGCATGTCCAACCTGATTGCCGACTGGCGCGACCGCCCGACTCACCGCAAGGTCTGGGCGCTCGCCGCGCCGATGATTCTTTCCAATATTTCCGTGCCGCTGGTGGCGCTGGTTGACAGCACCGTCATCGGCCACCTGCCCCACGCCCATCAGTTGGGCGCAGTGGCGGTCGGCGCCAGCCTCTACACGTTTCTCGCCTGGGCCATGGGCTTTCTGCGCATGGGCACTACGGGGTTTGCCGCTCAGGCCGCCGGGCGCAGCGACGGCGCGGCGTTACGGCAGATTCTGTTGCAGGGTTTGCTGCTGGCGCTGGGACTGGCGATCGTGCTCGGCACTCTCGGCGTGCCGTTGAGCGGCGTGGCCCTGCACTTCATGCAGCCGTCGGCCGAACTCGATCAACTGACCCGCGAGTTCTTCCACACCCGGTTATTCGGGCTGCCGGCAGCGCTGGCCAGTTACGCCCTGGTCGGCTGGTTCCTCGGAACCCAGAACGCCCGGGCGCCGCTGGCGATTCTGCTGAGCACCAACCTGATCAACATCGCTCTCAATCTGTGGTTCGTGATTGGCCTGGAATGGGGGGTGGTCGGTTCCGCCCGGGCCTCGGTGATTGCCGAGTGGAGCGGCGCCCTGCTCGGCCTGTGGCTGACCCGCGGCGCATTGCGCGCCTATCCCGGGCACATCGCCTGGACGGCCTTGAAGGTGTGGCAGAGCTGGCGCCCGCTGCTGGCGGTCAACCGCGACATTTTCATCCGCAGCCTGGCGCTGCAATCGGTATTTTTCCTGATCACCGTGCAAGGCGCGCGGCTCGGCGATGCCACGGTGGCGGCCAATGCTCTGCTGCTCAACGGTTTGCTGCTGACCGCGCATGCGCTGGACGGTCTGGCGCATGCGGTCGAAGCGTTGTGCGGACACGCCATCGGCGCCCGCGACCGGCTCGCCCTGCGCCGTTCGCTGGTGGTGGCCGGCGGCTGGTCGTTGCTGGCCAGCCTCGGTTTTGCCGCGCTGTTTCTGTTGGGCGGACACTTGTTCATCGAGATGCAGACCGACATCCAGAGCGTGCGCGATACCGCGTTCATCTATCTGCCGTATCTGGCGGTACTGCCGCTGATTGCGGTCTGGAGCTACTTGCTCGACGGCCTGTTCATCGGCGCCACTCGAGCCCGGGAGATGCGCAACGGCATGCTGCTGACCGTCGCCCTGCTGCTGCCGTTCGCCTGGGCATTACAGGGACTGGGCAATCATGGGCTGTGGATAACGTTCCTGCTGTTTATGGTCTTGCGCAGCCTGACCCTCGGCGCACTGGCCCTGTGGCTGCGGCGCAACGACGGCTGGTTCAGCGGTGCCGCTCACTGAGCCGGTGTGTGTTTGACGAACGCGACGACCTGATCGAGTACCGGCGCCAGACGCCGCAGCGGACGCGACAGGGTCGCCACCAGCGTCACATGACTGGGGCGCGAGTAGTAAAGATCCTGCACCTGTACACCCGCCTCGCGCAGTTTGCGCGCCAGGCCTGCGGTGTTGCGCGTCGGGTTGACCAGATTGTCCTTGGTCGCGGCGATCAGCAGTGCCGGAGGCTCGCCCGCCCTGACGTGGTTGATCGGCTGCGATTGCGGCGGTGAGTCCGGCCAGAAGAATACTGGACGCACCTGCGGATTCTTGATGGGCAGAAAATCATACGGCCCGGCCAGGCCGATCCAGCCGCTGAGGTCTTTTGGCGTCATGCCCACCGCACCGAGCAGCCCCGGATCCAGCGCCAGCATCGCCGCGTTGTAAGCGCCGGAACTGTGGCCCATCAGGTACAGGCGTTGCGGGTTGCCGGAGAACTCGCGGATATGCGCCCGGGTCCAGGCCACCGCCCGCGCCGAGTCTTCAAGAAACAACGGATAGCGCACCTGCGGGTAGAGCCGATAATCCGCCAGCACCGCGACAATTCCCCGCGACGCTAGCGCCTCGCCGACAAACGCGTAATCGCCGCGCTCACCGCTGTTCCAGCTGCCGCCGTAGAAGAACACCACCACCGGCGCGTCCTCCAGCGGCTGGCGCGGCACGTAGACGTCGAGCTTCTGTCGAGGATCATCGCCATAGGCAATCCCGGCGGTTTTGTGGAACGTGCCGTCGGGGGTCAGCGCATTGAGCACCTTGACCGGGGAACATCCCGTCAGCACCAGCAGCAGAAACCCGCCGAGGACTGCGCCGAACCGCTGCCACAGAGGATTTGTCATGGATGTCGCACCTCAAGATTGATCGTTCTGCCACTGTCGCCGCACATGCTCGAGCCGTTCCTGCTGGGTCAGCCCGTCCGGCACGCCTGGCAATCCCGCTCGGGGATGCTGCAAGCGTAGCCACAACCAGCCATCCAGCACGGTTCGGTCACTGAAACCCAGGCTCAGCCCCTCCTGCACATGGGAGGCCATCCGCGTGTAGTCGGTTCCGAGTGATTGGCACCAGCGCCAGATGTGGTGTTCCAACAGGCAACTTTGCAAACGTTCGCGCTGACGATGGGTAAGGCTTTCGTCGATCCCCAACGGCTCGACCGCCCACTGCGGATTGCGCAGTTGCTGCCAGCCCTGACTGCCGATGGCGAGGTCGGCCCAGGTGCCACCGAACCAGCGCATCAGCCGGATCGGCCCGAGCCAGCGGCTCAAGTCGGCGGCGTCACAGGCGTCGAAAAAATAACTCGCTGTCTGGCGGTTGTAATAACCGAGCAAGGCACGGTGATTGAGCCCGAACGAGACCGTCAGCATCCGGCGCAGGTGGCTCAGCATTACTGCCTGCGAGGCATCACTGGCGAACAACAACCCGCGCCAGGTCTGCGGATCACGCTGACACAGCGCCGCCAGTGCCGGGCAGTCATGCAGGTCGACCAGCAGCGGACCGTGCTCGCTTACCGCTTGAAACTCGGTGCCCTGGAACAGCCGCGTGCAACGTACGCTGGCGAACCCCTGGCGCAATGTCGCCAGCGCCTGCTGCGCATCGGCGCCATCGAGCAACAGCCACTGTACCTGCGGGGCAAAGCCGACGCCGCTCAAGCGGCGCCGTCCTGATCCAGCGACGCGACCAATCGGCAACTGCAGATCGACGCCGTGCAGTGGTTGTAACTGCCGCCGCCGGGCATAAGACACAGCAGCAACAGCGGTTCGGCAGACTTGAGCCATTGCGCCAGGCCCGCGCTCGGCAGCACGTCCGGCAGCGCCAATGGCGCTTCGCAGTCTTCGATCACCGCCGGCTCCTGCAGCACACCACTGATCACCGGCTGATCCGGATCGCCTTCATGAAAACTCACCACCACTTCAACGCCTTCACGCAACGATGTCAGTGAGGCGTCGCTCAACGCTGCTGCGAGCGGCAGCCAACAATGGCTGGCGGCAGCGCCTTCGCCCTGATAAAGCCAGTCGAACTGCACCGCCACCGGCCGCTGATCGTCGGGCTGCGGTTCATCGACCGTCACCACCCACGCACGTTGCAGACTGTGCATGCGCGGCCTGGCACAGGTGCTCGTCAATGTCGGCAGTTGCGCCTGGGCGGCGGCGACGATCCGGTTGCTGTAAGCCGGCTCGCTGGCGGGATCAGCACGATGCTCGATCCGGCTCAGCAACCAGCGGCGGTTGCATTCGGCAAACGGATGCGCGGTCAACGCCAGCCACTGCGCGGCGCGCAAGGTCGGCAGATCGCTGTGGCCATAAGCTTTGCCGGCCTGCGCCGAACCCGCGTCCACATCGCTGGCGTCCACCTGCATCTGCCAGCGTCTTACCGCCGGGGTGCTCGCGCCATCGTCCACAGACGCCGCGCCGGCCACGGGAAAACGCCCTGGATCATCGACAAAGACCAGACAGTGTCCGTCCGGCCGGTGCTCGAAGTAGTAGTGGATCCGCGCCTGCGCGCACAGCCGCTGCACAAACTGCAGGTCCGACTCCCGGTACTGGGTGCAGAAAGTGTGCACCGGGTATTCGCACTGCAAATCAAAACGCCGTTGCGCACCAACGATCCCATGCTCCTTGAGCACCTGCGCGAGGATCTTCGGCACGCACTGACTGCTGAAGATCCGCTGACTGAAACGCAGCGCCAGACAACTCAGCTTCGGTCCCAGTGTCACTCGACACAATCGGGCGCCCTGATCGTGCTCATGCTGAACGACACTCTGCAATTGCCCGCTCAGGCCATTGTGTCCGGGACCGAACTGCAGGAACGCCGAGCGGAAAAGCAGGCCGGCCAGGTCCAGTTGCGGATCATTGATCAACAGATCGATATCAAAGGCGAAGGGTTCGCTGATGCCCTCACTTCCGGTAAAGGCCAGCACCTCGAAGGGCTCGGGCAGCCCCGTTACATCGAGACGAAACGACGGCTCGTTGACTGATTCGAACATGGGCGGATCTCTACAGGAGGGGCGGCCGGGGATTCTCGCCGAGAGCCATGGCCGAGTAGAGAGCTGAAGTACAACTTAGGAAATGACCTACGCGAAAAGCAGACCGGATCACTTCTCCGGCTGTGGCAGGCAATTATTTCGCAGGGGATTTGGGAAATGTCCCACCGGGTCATCCGAATTTTCCACAGCTTGAGGGAAAATTTCAGACAACCCGGTGCAACAGACCTGACTCAGGAAGACAGGTAGGAGGAACGGGTCAGGCCCAGACGCAAGGCATCGAGGAACTGCGTACGCTCGCTGGCACTGATGCGGGCACTGGCGCACTTGTCGCGGTAGTGGGTCATCAGTTCTTCCGGCGACAAGTGCACGTAACGCAACATGTCTTCGATGGTGTCGTGGGTCTCGATACCGGCGTGGTACACGCTGCCATCGGCGTTCTGGTAGATGTTCACCGAGTCGGTGTCACCGAACAGGTTGTGCATGTCGCCGAGGATTTCCTGATAGGCGCCGACCAGGAACACGCCGAGCAGATAGTCTTCACCTTCGTTCAGACCGTGCACCGGCAGGCTGGTCTCGATGCTCTGCTCGTCGACGTACTGGTTGATCTTGCCGTCGGAGTCGCAGGTCAGGTCTTGCAGCACGGCGCGACGCAGCGGCTCTTCATCCAGACGATGCAGCGGGATGATCGGCAGTACCTGATCGATCGCCCAGGTGTCCGGCAGGCTCTGGAACACCGAGAAGTTGCAGATGTACTTGTCGGCCAACTTGTCGTTGAGTTCGTCGAGCACCTGGCGGTGCGAACGCTGACGTGCCTTGAGCGAGTTGTGCAGGCGACGGCACACAGCGAAGTAGCACTGCTCGGCCAGGGCCTTTTCCGCCAGGGTCAGTTTGCCGTCGGCGTACTGCGAAGCCACGTCGCTCATGTAGTGCGTGGCGCGCCAGTAAGTCTCGGTGACCATCTCGATATCGGTCGGGCCGAGCAGGTCCACCAGCCACTGCACGGTTTCCGGCAGGTTTTCCTTGTTTTCGATCAGCGGGATTTCGTCGTTGTGTTTCTCGACGTCGGTCACCTGCACCACCAGCATCGCGTGGTGCGCGGTCAGCGAGCGGCCGCTTTCGGAGAAGATGTGCGGATGCGGCAGGCTCTGCGCGTCGCAGAACTCCTTGAGCATGCCGACCACGACACCGGCGTAGTCGTCCATGTCGTAGTTGATCGAACTGGCGTTGCGCGAGTGAGTACCGTCGTAGTCGACACCCAGACCGCCGCCGACGTCGATGTGATCGACCGGCAGGCCAAGGTTGCGCAGCTCGCCGTAGTAACGGATCGCTTCCTTGAAACCGTGCTGGTAGTCAGCCAGGTTGGCGATCTGCGAACCCATGTGGAAGTGCAGCAGACGAATGCCCTGATCCAGGCCGGCAGCGCGGAAGCGCTCGACCACCGACAGCAGTTGCGCCGCCGACAGACCGAACTTGGATTTCTCGCCACCAGTGTCCGCCCACTTCGACGACGCCAGCGACGACAGGCGCACGCGCAGGCCGACCTGTGGCTTGACCTTGAGCGAGGCGGCTTCTTCGATCACCAGGCCGACTTCGGATTCTTTCTCGATGACGATGAACACATTGTGGCCGAGTTTCTGCCCCATCAGCGCCAGACGGATGAACTCGCGATCCTTGTAACCGTTGCAGACGATGGTGCCGCCCTTCGGCGCCAGCGCCAGTACCGCCAGCAGCTCAGGCTTGGAGCCGGCTTCCAGACCGATGGAAACGTTCTGGGTGGCGATGATGTTCTCGATCACCGCTTCTTGCTGGTTGACCTTGATCGGGTACAGCGCGGTGTACTTGCTCTGGTATTCCAGGCGCTCGATGTTCGAGTCGAAAGCACCGGTCAGCTGACGGACACGGTCTTGCAGGATGTCGGGGAAACGTACCAGCAACGGCAGGGACAAGCCGCTCTTGCGCAGTTGGTCGACTTGTTCGAACAGGTCGATGGGCGAACTGCTCGGGCCGTTCGGACGAACTTCGACGCGACCGGCGTCATTGATCGCGAAATACCCGGCCCCCCAATGGCGAATCCCGTAAACACTGCGGCTGTCCGCAACTGTCCATTGGCTGCCATCGTCTTTACGTGTGCGTCGTACGGACATCGAAGTCCCCTATAAAGAAGTCATAGTGCGTCGCCTGATCGCAGGCCGGCGCAGTCTAAAGAATGAAAATGACGGTTCGTCAGCGCGGCGGTAGACCGCGCTGACCGCGTGTAGTTTAGAAACCGGTCATGAACAGGCTCTGTGAAAACCATGGAGACGACGCCGGATCTGAACTGCTTCAGTGCCGGATCAAGCCGCAGATGGATTTCACAGAGGCTGCTAGCCGCCGGACTTCTTCGCTTTGAAACCGTGTTTGATCAGCTCTGCCAAGAGTAGCTCGACATGATCGCCCTGGATTTCGATGATCCCGTCCTTCAACGCCCCACCGGTGCCGCAACGTTTCTTCAACGTTGTCGCCAACTCCTTGAGGGCGTCTTCGGCCAGTGGCACGCCGGTGATGGTGGTCACCGTCTTGCCGCCACGGCCCTTGCTCTCGCGACGCACGCGGGCAATGCCGTCCCCGGCCGGGATCACGGTTTGTTTGCAGATACAGGCGTCCACCGGCTTACTGCATTCCGGGCAATGACGACCTGCGTCGGTGGAAAATACCAGGCCACCAAGGGCGGCGAAGGATGCGGCTTTTTTGGCCACCGGCAATCCTCTTGGGAGGACAAAGACTGATCGCGACCTTGGGCAAGGTCATCGACCGCGAAGCCCCACTCAGGCAGGGGCAGCGCTACTGCACCGTGCGCTTGAACAAAAGCAGGTCGGTGCAGCTTGAAAAGGTCGCGCAGTGTAACGGCAAAAAGCGCAATTGCTAAGAGCCAATCGGCGCCAATTTATGAGTTCTTTGCGACGTCGCTTTGCTGAGCCTTCAGATAGCGCTTCAACGCGGCCAGAGAGTCCGGACAGTAAGGCTTTTGCTCGATTTCGCGCATCACCTGCTCGACCGGAATAAAGCGTGCTTCCAGCACTTCTTCAGGCTGCAGTTTCAGCGGGCCGTCCCACACCGCGGAAAATGCCGAACACCACAAACGGTTGCCGGTGTCTTCGAAGAAGAAATGATCGTGGGCGGTCAATTCCACCCCGCTCACACCCAACTCCTCTTCCAGCTCCCGGGCTGCGGATTCGGCGTAGGTTTCATCGGCCTGCACCATGCCGCCTGCCGCCACATCCCAGTAACCGGGATAGATCGCCTTGCTCAGGGTGCGCCGGTGTACGCAGAGCTCACCAGCGGAATTGAACAACATGATGTAGGTGCCGCGCCCGATCAGCCCGCGCTCACGAAGATCGGCCCGCACCAGGGCGCCGAGCAGGTTGTCCTGCTCGTCGACCCAGGCGATCTGTTCGGCATCGGAGGCAGCGCGGTGCGCCGCCTCTTTGGCGCTATCGACCATGACTCAGCCCTGATTGAGCAATTGACGCAGATCGATCACTGCAGCGTTGGCCCGGGAAATGTAGTTGGCCATGACCAGCGAGTGGTTGGCCAGCACGCCGAAGCCGCTGCCATTGAGGATCATCGGGCTCCAGACCGGCTCCTGCGATGCTTCCAGTTCACGGATGATCTGACGCACGCTGACCGTGGCGTTCTTTTTCGCCAGCACATCGGCAAAGTCCACTTCGATGGCGCGCAACAGGTGCGACAGCGCCCAGGCCTGACCACGCGCTTCATAGAACACATTGTCGATCTGCATCCACGGGGTTTCGACGACTTCCTCGTCAACCTGCGGTACTTCACCAACCGCCGGCACTTCGGTTTTCAGCGCGGTGTTGAGCTTGACCCGGCCGACACTGGCCGAAAGGCGTTGCGACAGCGAACCCAGACGGGTGCCGACATCGCCCAGCCAGTTGTTGAGGTTGTCGGCGCGGGCGTAGAACAAGGCGTTTTTCTGCGTTGGATCAGACAGACGCGCCTGGTAACGGCTCAGGGAGTTGATGCCTTCCTGATATTCCGATTCGCTCGACGGCAGGATCCAGCTCTTGTTGTCGAAGTTGAAACGCGGTTCGGCCTTGGCCAGATCGGCATCTTCGGCCGACTGCGACTGCGAACGGGCAAAGTCCTTACGCAGGGCACGAGTCAGGTCACGCACCTGCACCAGCACGCCGTAT
Source organism: Pseudomonas sp. S150 (assembly GCF_004526365.1). Lineage (NCBI taxonomy): Bacteria > Pseudomonadati > Pseudomonadota > Gammaproteobacteria > Pseudomonadales > Pseudomonadaceae > Pseudomonas > Pseudomonas sp. S150. Next base: position 1,278,019 of record NZ_CP038207.1, on the reverse strand, counting down.
TCCCAGCTCGGTGTGTTGTCCATCCACAGGCCAGGCGGAAAACGGTCGTTGGAAATGTAGCCGCCAGGTTTGTTCAGCAACGTACCGGCAACGGTCTTGAGGGTTTCGACCGTGGTGTAGCCGACGACCATCTGCTTGCCTTCTTTCTCGGCAGCCGCCTGGGCGTTTTGTGCCACCGGAAACAGCGCCGGCTCCTGGCTCCAGTACCAGCCCAGGCCGATGGTCACCAGCAGATAAATGCCGATCAGCGTGGCCAGCGCGCGGCTGAACAACAGCCCGCCCACATAGCTGCGGGTGGCCGACTTCGGCTCAGCGGCACGTTCAGGCGCGCTGCCCGCGCGGTTCTTCCAGTCCAGCATGGCGATATCCTTTCAATCACTTGGGTTCAACGGTTCGACCACAACCATACAACAACGTGCCAAGGCCGGCACCCGCCATTGAAGAGAAGCAGAAAATCCACGGAACGCGCGACATCGCCCCGCGAACTCTCTAGGGGTTTCCCTGATGCACTATCACCAAAGACGCCCCGGAACAGGCCATGGCAGATCAGCGCCTGTCTACAGCGCAGCGTTATGCACACAAGCGTTTTGACCCGTCGATCAGCGCCATACTCCCGGTTTACGGGAGGCTCACCGACGAACAGGTTCAATCCGAAACCGCCCGGTCAGAAACTGAATTGTGCAGCACCGCAGATTATTGATGCACGACACTCATATAAGGGAAAAGAGGTGCTAGCATAGAGCCACCAGTCGATCTCAGCATGCGCCCTAACTAGTAGTCAGGATATGACCGAGCCAGAAGACCCCAGCCGTGAGCGCCTCAAGCACCACTTTGCCCAGCGGGTAATTCATCAGGCACGTCAGATTCTTGAGATATGGCAGCGCCTGCAACGCAGTGAGTGGTCCACCGCCGACCTCGCCGAACTGAGCGAGGCCAATCTGCGCCTGCTGCGTTTTGCCGAGCGCTTCGAGCAGCCCGAGCACACGCAACTCGCGCGTCATATCGGTCAGTCGCTGGAAGCGGTGGACGCCAATCGCGGACGCCTGAGCAGCGGCCTGATCACTGACCTCAATCGTTTGATGCAGCGTCTGTCGCGCACCGGTCTGCGCCATGGCGATCAACTCGACCAAACCTTCCTGCCGCCGCTGCGCAAACCGATCTACGTCATGTTGCAGGATCACGACCGCGCCGAGCGGCTGGCCAAGCAGCTGGAATTTTTCGGACTGACCGCGCAGGCGCTGGACAGTGTCGCGGCATTTCGCTCCTCGATGGTCGAGCGCTTGCCCGCCGCGATCGTCATGGACGTGGACTTCAGCGGCGCAGGCGTCGGCTTGCAGCTGGCTGCCGAAGCCCAGGTCGGCCTGGAAGAACCGCTGCCGCTGTTGTTTTTCAGCCTGCACGAAACCGACACCCCTACCCGCCTCGCCGCCGTGCGCGCCGGTGGCCAGGAATTCCTCACCGGCACCCTCGAAGCGTCGAGCTTGCTGGAGAAGATCGAAGTCCTGACCTGCGTCGCCCAGTATGAACCTTATAAAGTGCTGATCATCGACGACTCCCGCGCCCAGGCCTTGCACACCGAGCGCCTGCTCAACAGCGCCGGAATCGTCACACGCACCCTGATCGAACCGATCCAGGCGATGGCAGAACTGGCGGACTTCCAGCCGGATCTGATCATCCTCGACATGTACATGCCGGCCTGCACCGGCACCGAACTGGCCAAGGTCATTCGCCACAACGACCGCTACGTCAGCGTGCCGATCATTTATCTTTCGGCCGAGGACGATCTGGATAAACAGCTCGACGCCATGAGCGAGGGCGGCGACGATTTCCTGACCAAACCGATCAAGCCTCGGCATCTGATTACGACTGTGCGCAACCGCGCCGCCCGCGCGCGCAATCTCAAGGCACGCATGGTCCGCGACAGCCTCACCGGCCTGTACAACCACACGCACATCCTGCAATTGCTCGAAGACTGCTCGTTCCGCGCCCGTCGCGAGAACAAGCCGCTGAGCTTTGCCATGCTCGACATCGACCACTTCAAGCGAGTCAATGACAGTCACGGCCATCCGATGGGCGACCGAGTGATCAAGAGCCTGGCGCTGTTCCTCAAGCAACGCCTGCGCAAGACCGACTTTATCGGCCGGTACGGTGGCGAGGAATTCGCCATCGTCATGCCCGACACCGACATAGAAGCGGCGCACAAAGTGCTCGACGAGATCCGCCAGCGCTTCGCCGAAATCCACTACCCGGCGCAACCGCACGATTTGTGGTGCACCTTCAGCGCCGGCGTGGTGGAAATGCACGAGGATTCCGACAGCCTGATGATGGCCAGCCAGGCCGACGAAGCGCTGTACCGCGCCAAAGGTGCCGGACGCAATCGAGTGCAGACCGCACGCGACTCAAAGCAAAGTGCCACCTTTTCATCGGAATCCACCGATTCGGTCATAACCCTGTAACAGAACCGCAATAAATTCAGGCGCTTACCATTTCTGCCGTTGGTAGCCGTCATGCGCCTGAAGTTGCTCACCAATCTCAACACTCTGCTGCTGGTCGCCGTCTGCGTGGCGCTCGGCGCGACGCTGTGGTGGTCGCAAAAAGCCTTGGAGCGTCCGTATCTGTTGATGGAGCGCTACCTCGGCCTGTCGCAGCAATTTCAGAATGACGTGGCGCGCAATGTCGAGGACTACCTCGCCAGCGGCGACGCCCTGCGCCTGAGCAGCGCCAGCCAAGCCATCGACGGCCTGCAGAAGGAGCTCGGCGAACTGCCTCCGGCACTGGCCGAGACCCTGCGACCAAGTCTGTCGAGCCTCGAAGAGTTCAGCAAAACCGACCTGCTCGCCGCCGGCAAACTGGCCGGTGATCCGCAAGCACTGCTGCTGCAAGCCGAACGCGAACTGAGCGCCAGCCTCGATCAACTCAGCACCTACGCCAATGGCAACGCGTCTTACCTGACGCCGCTGCTGGTCGCTTCGCAGCACCTGGGCAAGCTGTCGCTGGCCCGCGACAAACTGGTCAGCAGCGGCCGTAGTGAATTGGCCGCCGACGTCGAGCGCGAAGTCGACAACATCCGCACCCAGGCTCAGGCCATCGACGCCCTGCCCCTGCTCGGCGTGGTCGCCAAGCATGAATCCGGCAGTGATGATTTCGCCGCGATGATGGGCATCGAAAGCACAGAAAAAGCCGCAGCCGAAGACGCCGGGGTCGGCCTCAAGCGTGAACTTAACAGCCTGCTCGGTCGCTACCCGGCGGAGCTGGCACGCACCCGCGAGCAGATCCAGAAACGCACCGACCTGAGCACCGCGACCCATTTGAAGATCGCCGCCGTGCAACAGGCGATCGCCGGGCTTGAGCCGGTGGTACGCGCCCAGCACGGGCAGATTCAGGGCGAAGTGCGCCTGATGCAGGGCGTGATGATCGGCCTGATTCTGTTGATCGCGCTGCTGATCGACACCCTGCAGCGGCGCCTCGCCCGCACCCTGACCAACCTCGCCCCGGCGCTGTCGACCTGGGCCGAAGGCGATTTCAGTCGCGACATTCAGTTGGGCAAAACCAACCGCGAACTGCATGACATCGAAGCGTCACTGAATCGCCTGCGCGCGTATCTGGTGGATCTGGTCGGGACGATTCGCGGCAATGCCGAACAGGTGGCCGGCAGCAGCCGTACGCTGGCCGAACTGAGCAACGACCTGCACAGCGGCGCCGAACATCAGGCCGGCGATACCGCGTTGATCCGCGACTCCCTCGGCGAACTGGAGGCGACCATTCAGCAAGTGGCCGGTGATGCGCGCCAGGCCGCGGACGCCAGTCGCCATGCAGGGCTGGCGGTCGAACATGGACAGACCGTGATCGGCCAGAGCCTCACCGGCCTGCATGCGCTGGTCGGCGAGGTGCAAGGCAACGCGCAGATGATCGAGCATCTTGCCGAAGAGTCGGCGACTATCGGCGGCGTACTGACGGTGATCCGCTCGATCGCCGACCAGACCAACCTGCTGGCGCTGAATGCGGCGATCGAAGCGGCGCGGGCCGGGGAAATGGGCCGTGGTTTTGCGGTGGTGGCCGAGGAAGTGCGCTCACTGGCGCAACGCACGGCGGGCGCCACGGCGGAGATTCAGACGCTGATCGCCGGCCTGCAAACTGCTGCCCGACAATCGGTCGAAGGCATGCGCGCACAGGTCGAACACGCCGAAGCCACGGCCAGTCAGGCACAAGCGGCGGACGGCGCGCTGGACAAGATCGTTGGCGCGATCCAGACCATTTCCGACACGGCGATCCGCATCGCCGACATCACCGCCCAGCAGAGCGGCGCGGTCAGCGAGATTCGTGATCACAGCGAGCGGATCCATCAATTGGGCGGGGATAACCTGCTGCGCATCGGCCGCGGGCGTGAGCAGGGTGAGAATCTGCTGGAGTTGGGTGGGCAATTGCATACCGCCGTTCAGGCATTCCGCGTCTGACAGGCCGCTATCGCGAGCAGGCTCACTCCTACAAGGGAACGCATTCCAACTGTAGGAGTGAGCCTGCTCGCGATAGCGTCATTCGCATCAGCGCAAATCTTGCGGAATGACCGGATCAAATCACTCAGTCATAAATTTCGCGCAAACATCGGTCATCGTGCTGGCTATTGCAGAGAACTGGACAGTCACAAAGCCTTTGCGGCATAGTCGCCGGGTTCTGACGACTGCTCATTCATAACAAGGAACACGCAGATGGCGACGCTACTGGTGCTGCACGGCCCCAACCTGAACCTGCTCGGCACCCGTGAACCCGGCACTTACGGTTCAACGACCCTGGCGCAGATCAATCAGGATCTGGAGCGCCGCGCCCGTGAAGCCGGCCATCATCTGCTGTATCTGCAAAGCAATGCCGAGTACGAATTGATCGACCGCATCCACGCCGCTCGCGGTGAAGGTGTCGATTTCATTCTGATCAATCCAGCAGCATTTACACACACAAGTGTCGCATTACGTGACGCGCTGCTGGGAGTGAGCATCCCATTCATCGAAGTGCATTTGTCCAACGTGCACAAGCGCGAACCTTTCCGCCATCACTCTTACTTCTCCGATGTAGCGGTGGGAGTGATCTGCGGCCTTGGCGCCAGCGGTTACCGACTGGCCCTGGAGGCCGCACTAGAACAGCTTGAAACACAGGCAACGACTTGAACCACAAGCGTTAAACGCCCCTGACCGACCCTTGGGAGTTGATGATTCATGGATATCCGTAAAGTTAAGAAACTGATCGAATTGCTGGAAGAGTCCGGCATCGACGAGCTCGAGATCAAGGAAGGCGAAGAGTCCGTACGCATCAGCCGTCACAGCAAGACCCCGGCTCAGCAGTACTACGCTCCGGCGCCGATGCAGGCTCCGGCCGCTGCGCCTGCCGCCGCTGCTGCTCCAGTAGCTGCTGCCGCTCCGGCTGCCGCTGCTGCTCCTGCACTGAACGGCACCGTGGCCCGCTCGCCAATGGTAGGCACCTTCTACCGTAAATCTTCGCCAACCTCGCCAGCCTTCGTTGAAGTCGGCCAGACCGTGAAGAAAGGCGACACCCTGTGCATCGTCGAAGCCATGAAGATGATGAACCACATCGAAGCTGAAACCAGCGGTGTGATCGAATCCATCCTCGTCGAAGACGGCCAGCCGGTTGAGTACGACCAACCGCTGTTCACCATCGTTTGAACTGCGGAGAGCCTTTGATGACTGCGAAGTTGGAAAAAGTTCTGATCGCTAACCGCGGTGAGATCGCCCTGCGGATTCTGCGTGCCTGCAAAGAGATGGGCATCAAGACCGTCGCCGTTTACTCCAAGGCCGACAAAGAGCTGATGCACCTGGGTCTGGCAGACGAGTCCGTCTGCATCGGCCCGGCTTCTGCCGCTCAGTCCTACCTGCACATCCCGGCCATCATCGCTGCCGCTGAAGTGACTGGCGCTACCGCCATTCACCCAGGCTACGGTTTCCTCGCGGAAAACGCCGATTTTGCCGAGCAGGTCGAGAACTCCGGCTTCGCCTTCATCGGCCCGAAAGCCGACACCATTCGCCTGATGGGCGACAAGGTATCGGCCAAGCACGCGATGATCGAAGCAGGCGTGCCTACCGTTCCAGGTTCCGACGGCCCGCTGCCGGAAGACGAAGAAACGGCGCTGCGCATCGGTCGTGAAGTCGGCTACCCGGTGATCATCAAAGCCGCTGGCGGCGGCGGTGGTCGCGGCATGCGCGTGGTGCACAAGGAAGAAGACCTGATCGCCTCGGCGAAACTGACCCGCTCCGAAGCTGGCGCGGCGTTCGGCAACCCGATGGTCTATCTGGAAAAATTCCTGACCAACCCGCGTCACGTCGAAGTTCAGGTACTGTCCGACGGCCAGGGTCACGCCATCCATCTGGGCGACCGCGATTGCTCGCTGCAACGCCGTCACCAGAAGGTTCTCGAAGAAGCGCCGGCACCGGGCATCGACGAGCAGGCGCGTCAGGAAGTTCTGGCTCGCTGCGTCAAGGCGTGCATCGACATCGGCTACCGTGGCGCTGGTACCTTCGAGTTCCTGTACGAGAACGGTCGTTTCTACTTCATCGAAATGAACACCCGTGTTCAGGTGGAGCACCCGGTTTCGGAAATGGTCACCGGTATCGACATCGTCAAGGAGATGCTCAGCATCGCCGCTGGCAACAAGCTGTCGTTCACGCAGGATGACGTGGTGATCCGCGGTCACTCGCTGGAGTGCCGGATCAACGCTGAAGACCCGAAAACCTTCATGCCGAGCCCGGGCACGGTCAAGCATTTCCACGCCCCAGGCGGCAACGGCGTTCGCGTCGATTCGCACCTGTACAGCGGTTATGCAGTTCCGCCGAACTACGACTCGCTGATCGGCAAGCTGATCACTTACGGCGCCACCCGCGACGAAGCCATGGCCCGCATGCGTAATGCCCTGGACGAGATCGTGGTTGACGGGATCAAGACCAACATCCCGCTGCACCGTGATCTGACCCGCGACGAAGGCTTCTGCAAAGGGGGCGTGAACATTCACTACCTCGAGCACAAGCTGGCTGGCGAGAAGCACTAAGCTTCAAGTCCGCACAGACAAGGCCGCCTTCGGGCGGCTTTGTTGTTTCTGCAGATTACATAAACCCCTGTAGGAGTGAGCCTGCTCGCGATGAGGCCGGCACATCCAGCATATGTGTCGACAGCACCATCGCCATCGCGAGCAGGCTCACTCCTACAAGGGAATGGCGTTTCAAGTCTCTCCCACAAACCGCCTGCGCTCGCGTAAACTTGCGCGCTTCTCGCTGGCCGCTAGGCTGCAATCATATTTTTTCAAAGGTGCCCGCCATGCCTTGGCTGCAAGTACGTCTCGCCATCAGCCCGGAACAAGCCGAAACCTACGAAGACGCTTTCCTTGAAGTCGGCGCCGTTTCGGTGACCTTCATGGACGCCGAAGATCAGCCGATCTTCGAGCCGGAACTCAACACCACCCCACTGTGGGCGCACACGCACCTGCTGGCCCTGTTCGAGGGCGGCACCGAGCCTGCGCCGGTGCTCGCGCATCTGGAACTGCTGACCGGCAGTCCGCTGCCCGAGCATCACAGCGAAGTCATCGAAGACCAGGACTGGGAACGCAGCTGGATGGACGGCTTCCAGCCAATGCGTTTCGGTCAGCGCCTGTGGATCGTGCCGAGCTGGCACGCCGCGCCCGAGCCTGACGCGGTCAATCTGTTGCTGGATCCGGGCCTGGCGTTCGGCACCGGCACCCACCCGACCACCGCCCTGTGCCTGGAATGGCTCGACGGTCAGGACCTGAAAGACTGCAACGTCCTGGACTTCGGCTGCGGCTCGGGAATTCTGGCGATCGCCGCCCTGCTGCTCGGCGCGAAAGAAGCCGTCGGCACCGACATCGACGTGCAGGCGCTGGAAGCCTCGCGCGACAACGCCGGGCGCAACAATATTGCCGACGAGCTGTTCCCGCTGTACCTGCCGGAAGATTTGCCGCAGGTCAAAGCCGACGTGCTGGTGGCCAACATTCTGGCCGGCCCGCTGGTTTCCCTGGCGCCGCAGCTGTCCGGCCTGGTGAAAACCGGCGGTCGTCTGGCACTGTCAGGCATCCTCGCCGAACAAGGTGAAGAAGTCGCTGCCGCCTATGCGCAGGACTTTGATCTGGACCCGATCGCCAATCGCGATGGCTGGGTGCGTATCACCGGCCGTCGGCGCTAGAATGACCGCCTGCATAAACCGGATCGCCGCATGACCGACAGCTTCGTCACCCAGTGCCCGCATTGCCAAACCAGCTTCCGCGTCAGCCATGCTCAGTTGAGCGTGGCCCGCGGGGTGGTTCGCTGTGGCTCCTGCCTGCAAGTGTTCAACGCCGCCAAACAGCTGCTGGAACAACACGCCGGCAAGGAAGCGGTCACTCCGGTGGCGCCGTCCATTGTCCAGCCAGCACCGTCTCAGGCGGTGGTCAGCGAGCCACCGCCAGTGGTCGAAGCACCCGTCAATGACGAACCGCCCGCGCCGCGCGCCATCAGCCAAAAGCAATGGAGCGCCAGCGAGCTGGACCTGGACAGCCTCGATCTGGACGAAGAACTCGCCCGCCTCGAACAACGGGAAATCCAGCCGACCACCGAATTCGGTCGTCAGCGCGAAGAGTCCCTGAGCGCCCGGCGCGACAGTCCTGAAGCCGATGAAACGGAGTGGCGCGATAGCCTGTTCAGCGCACGCGACGATGAACGTCTGCCCGAGCCCGAAGATGACGTCGAGCCAGATGCCGTCGAACCGGAACCGCTAAACACCGCGCGCACCGAGCCTTCCCTGTCGCTGGAGCCGGTGGATCTGGACGATGAACCGCCGATCCCGCAACTGCGCCTGCACGACCCGATCGATCCGAATGCCCGGCGCGAACGCCTGTCGGCCAACGTCGAGCCGGACGATGACGACTTGCCATCGGTCGAACCGCTGCGCAAAAAACGTCAACGCGCCGAAGTGTTGCAGGACCTGACCGACGACCCGCTGCAACTGGACTGGCAGAAACGCCGTTCGCCCTGGGGCCGGCGTCTGCTCTGGGCTTTGCTGGTGCTGCTAGCTGCCGCCGGTCTGGCCGGCCAGTACATTGCCTATCACTTCGATGAACTGGCGCGGCAGGATCAGTACCGCCCATGGTTTCAGCAGTTCTGCCCGCAGATCGGCTGCACGGTGCCGTCCAAGGTCGACATCGGCAAAATCAAAAGCAGCAATCTGGTGGTGCGCAGCCATCCGGAATTCAGCGGGGCGCTGGTGGTGGATGCGATCATCTACAACCGGGCGACGTTCTCCCAGCCATTTCCGTTGCTGGAGCTACGCTTCGCTGACCTCAACGGTCATCTGATCGCCAGTCGTCGCTTCAAACCCGGCGAATACCTCAACGGCGACCTTGAGGGCATGGCGGAAATGCCGCCGCAGACGCCGATCCACATCGCGCTGGATATCCTTGATCCAGGCCCCAAAGCGGTGAATTACAGCCTGAGTTTCCACTCGCCCGAGTGAATCGCTTCATCGCTTCAGGTTTGACGGCAGTTTTCTGACTTCGCCCGCGCTTACCAAACCGCTGGTAATAACAGAATAACTGTTCAGATTTTGTTCAATTCAGCCTTTATCCAGTCATCGAGAGCGGGTATCATGCCAACCCTTTTTCGAACTCTCATGATCCGGCCCCACTTCAGGGAAGTCCTATGTCGGCGGTACGCATCGGCCCATATACATTGCAGAACGGTTTGATTCTCGCCCCGATGGCGGGCGTCACCGACCAGCCCTTTCGTCAGCTGTGCAAGCGTTTGGGCGCAGGGCTTGTAGTCTCGGAAATGGTCACCAGTGACATGAGCCTGTGGAATACCCGCAAGTCGCGCATGCGCATGATCCACGAAGGCGATCCCGAGCCACGCTCGGTGCAGATTGCCGGTGGCGATGCGCAGATGCTGGCGGACGCGGCACGGGCCAACGTCGAACTGGGCGCACAGATTATTGATATCAACATGGGTTGCCCGGCAAAGAAGGTCTGCAACAAGGCCGCCGGCTCCGCGTTATTGAAAGACGAAGCACTGGTGACCGAGATCCTGCAGGCCGTCGTCGCTGCAGTGGATGTGCCGGTGACCCTGAAGATCCGCACCGGATGGGATCGCGACAACAAGAACGGCCTGACTGTGGCGAAGATCGCCGAGCAGGCCGGGATCACCGCGCTGGCCGTGCATGGCCGCACGCGCGCCGATCTGTACACCGGCGAAGCCGAGTACGACACGATTGCCGCGATCAAGCAGGCGGTGTCGATCCCGGTGTTTGCCAATGGCGATATCGATTCGCCGGAAAAGGCCCGTTACGTGCTTGACGCGACCGGTGCCGATGGCCTGCTGATAGGCCGGGCTGCCCAGGGGCGGCCATGGATTTTTCGCGAGATCGAACACTTCCTGCGTACCGGCGAGAAATTGCCGGCGCCGGAGCTGAGCGAAGTGGAACGCATCCTGCTGGAGCATCTGGCCGCACTTCACGCCTTCTATGGGGGATGTGATGGGCGTCCGTATTGCCCGCAAGCATGTGGGCTGGTATCTCGCAACCTTGCCGGGCGCCAGGGAGTTTCGCGCCCACTTCAATCGTTTGGATGGTACGGAAACACAATGCGCCAACGTTCGGGAGTTCTTCGCCGAGCGTTACAAGAGCCTGACAGGGGACGAAGAAGGGGTGGCCGCATGACGATGATGACCGAGACTTTAGTGAGTGGAACAGCACCCGTGAGCGACAACGTGAATTTGAAACAGCACCTCAATACCCCGAGCGAAGAAGGTCAGACCCTTCGCGGGAGTGTCGAGAAGGCGCTGCACAATTATTTCGCCCACCTTGAGGGCGCGTCCGTCACGGATGTGTACAACCTGGTGCTCTCCGAAGTCGAGGCTCCCCTGCTCGAAAGCGTGATGAACTACGTCAAGGGCAACCAGACCAAGGCCAGCGAGCTGCTCGGACTCAACCGCGGCACGCTGCGCAAGAAACTCAAGCAGTACGATCTGCTGTAAGCATTCAATCAAACCAGAAAGGCGCCCGCGTAAAACCGGTCGCCTTTTTTGCTGACTTCCTTTGCTTTTGATGGAAATTGAGATGACCGACCAGACTACCCGCCTGCCGATCCGCCGCGCCTTGATCAGCGTTTCCGACAAGACCGGGATCCTCGAATTCGCCAAGGAGCTTGAAGCCCTCGGCGTCGAGATCCTCTCCACCGGCGGAACGTTCAAGCTGCTGCGCGACAACGGTGTTGCCGCAGTGGAAGTCGCGGATTACACCGGTTTCGCGGAGATGATGGACGGTCGGGTGAAAACCCTGCACCCGAAAATCCACGGCGGAATCCTCGGTCGTCGCGGTATCGACGACGCGATCATGAACGAGCACGGCATCAAGCCGATCGACCTGGTTGCAGTCAACCTGTACCCGTTCGAAGCCACCATCAACAAGCCAGGCTGTGACCTGCCGACCGCGATCGAGAACATCGACATCGGCGGCCCGACCATGGTTCGTTCGGCAGCGAAAAACCATAAAGACGTGGCAATCGTGGTGAATGCCAGCGATTACGCCAACGTTCTGCAAAACCTCAAGGCCGGCGGCCTGACCTACGCTCAGCGTTTCGACCTGATGCTCAAGGCGTTCGAACACACCGCCGCCTACGACGGCATGATCGCCAACTACATGGGCACCGTGAATCAGGCTGCCGACGTACTGAGCACCGAAGGTCGCAGCGAATTCCCGCGCACCTTCAACAGCCAGTTCATCAAGGCCCAGGAAATGCGCTACGGCGAGAACCCGCACCAGAGCGCGGCGTTCTACGTGGAAGCCAAGCCTGCCGAAGTCGGTATCGCCACCGCGACCCAACTGCAAGGCAAAGAGCTGTCGTACAACAACGTGGCCGACACCGACGCCGCGCTGGAATGCGTGAAGAGCTTCGTCAAGCCGGCCTGCGTGATCGTCAAGCACGCCAACCCGTGCGGCGTGGCGGTGAGCCCGGATGCCGAAGGCGGTATCCGTCAGGCCTACGAACTGGCCTACGCCACCGACACCGAGTCGGCCTTCGGCGGCATCATCGCGTTCAACCGTGAACTGGATGCCGAGACTGCCAAGGCGATCGTCGAGCGTCAGTTCGTGGAAGTGATCATCGCGCCAAGCGTCAGCGCAGAAGCTCGCGCCATCGTCGCCGCCAAAGCCAACGTGCGCCTGCTGGCCTGTGGCGAGTGGTCGGCGGATCGCGTTCCGGCCTGGGACTACAAGCGCGTCAACGGTGGCCTGCTGGTGCAGAGCCGCGACATCGGCATGATCGGCGCCGACGACCTGAAAGTGGTGACCAAGCGCGCACCGACCGAACAGGAAATCCACGACCTGATCTTCGCCTGGAAAGTCGCCAAGTACGTCAAGTCCAACGCCATCGTCTACGCCAAGAACCGTCAGACCATCGGTGTCGGCGCCGGCCAGATGAGCCGCGTAAACTCCGCGCGTATCGCCGCGATCAAGGCTGAGCACGCCGGTCTGCAAGTGGCCGGTTCGGTGATGGCCTCGGACGCGTTCTTCCCGTTCCGCGACGGTCTGGACAATGCGGCCAAGGTTGGCATCACTGCAGTGATCCAGCCAGGCGGCTCGATGCGTGATGCTGAAGTGATCGCTGCCGCTGACGAAGCCGGTATCGCCATGGTGTTCACCGGCATGCGCCACTTCCGTCACTGATACAACTCGATCCAAATGTGGGAGCGGGCTTGCTCGCGAATGCAATCTGTCAGCAACAGCCGTTTTGCCTGACACACCGCTTTCGCGAGCAAGCCCGCTCCCACATAAAGCGCTCCAGCAGCGCCTGACAGATTTTTGAGGTTTTTGAAATGAATGTTTTGATCATTGGCAGTGGTGGCCGTGAACACGCCCTGGCCTGGAAAGTGGCTCAGGATCCGCGCGTGCAGAAGGTTTTCGTCGCGCCGGGCAACGCCGGTACCGCGATTGAAGCCAAGTGCGAGAACGTCGCCATCGACGTGCTGGCCCTTGAGCAACTGGCCGACTTCGCCGAGAAAAACGTTTCCCTGACCATCGTCGGCCCGGAAGTGCCGCTGGTGGCAGGCGTGGTCGATCTGTTCCGCTCCCGTGGCCTGGACTGCTTCGGCCCGACCGCCGGCGCTGCACAGCTGGAAGGCTCGAAAGCCTTCACCAAGGATTTCCTCGCGCGCCACAAGATCCCGACCGCCGACTACCAGAACTTCACCGAGATCGAGCCGGCCCTGGCTTACCTGCGTGAAAAAGGCGCACCGATCGTGATCAAGGCCGATGGCCTGGCCGCCGGTAAAGGCGTGATCGTTGCCATGACCCTGGCCGAAGCCGAAGACGCCGTGCGCGACATGCTCGCCGGCAACGCCTTCGGCGACGCCGGTTCGCGCGTGGTGATCGAAGAATTCCTCGACGGCGAAGAAGCCTCGTTCATCGTCATGGTCGACGGCAAGAACGTCCTGCCGATGGCCACCAGCCAGGACCACAAACGAGTTGGCGACGGCGACAGCGGCCCGAACACCGGCGGCATGGGTGCCTACTCCCCTGCCCCGGTGGTCACCGCCGACGTGCACCAGCGCGTGATGGATCAGGTGATCTGGCCGACCGTGCGCGGCATGGCCGAAGAAGGCAACGTCTACACCGGTTTCCTGTACGCCGGTCTGATGATCGACAAGGCCGGCAACCCGAAAGTCATCGAATTCAACTGCCGCTTCGGTGACCCGGAAACCCAACCGGTGATGCTGCGTCTGCAGTCGAGCCTGGTGCTGCTGGTCGAAGCCGCTCTGGCGCAAGCGCTGGACAAGGTTGAAGCACAGTGGGATCCACGTCCGAGCGTCGGCATCGTGCTGGCCGCCGGCGGCTACCCGGGCGACTACGCCAAGGGCGCGGTGATCAACGGTCTGGACACAGCCGCAGGCCTGGAAGGCAAAGTCTTCCACGCCGGTACGGCGCTGAAGGATGGCAACGTGGTGACGGCCGGTGGTCGCGTACTCTGCGCCACCGCCATGGGCGCCAGTGTCAGCGAAGCGCAGCAGCAAGCCTACAAGCTGGCCGCTGCCATCGACTGGGAAGGCTGCTTCTACCGCAAGGACATTGGCTACCGCGCCATTGCCCGTGAACGTGGCGAAACCAAGGAATAAGCTGTCCTTCACGTCCGGCGCGGGATGCAGTCCCTCGCCGGGCTGTTCCGCCGCCGCGCATCGTTATATTCTGGCATCAACCTACGAAGGGATTTCGCCGTGCGCTGGCTCAGGATTGCCATAAGTTTCACCGTCACGTTGCTGACCTTGCTCTGCATGCTTCCGGCTCTAGCCGCGCAAGGCAGTGGCTGGTCGGTATTGCTTGACGATCAGGGTAATCTGCAACTGAGCGACATCCGCTCGGCGCGCTACACCAATCAATTCAGTCCCATCGAACTTGATCGCCTCACGGCGGCCGAGCCCGATGGTGCACTCTGGCTGCGCTTCAAACTGGCGCCGGGCAAGCACGAGCAGGTGCTGCGGATCTTCGCTCCCGACCTGTCCAACCTCAGCCTCTACGTGCTGGACGGCGACAAGCTGATCGAGCAACGCACTTCCGGCACCCATCAGCCGCAGGTCGAGCGGCCACTGCCGAGCAGCGACTTCCTGCTGCCGCTGCCGCAAAGCGACAAGTCCCTCGACGTTTATCTGCGGATGGTTTCCGACCATCAACTGCGCCCGCACATCACCCTGCAATCGGCGGTGATGAGTGCCGCCAACCAGAACCAGACGCTGATCTTCGGTCTGCTGTTCGGCTGCCTGGGCATGTTGCTGCTGCACAATCTTGTGCGCTACGCCTACTCCCGCTCGCGCAGCAGCCTGTGGCTGGCGGTCTGCGAAGGACTGCTGGGCCTGAGTCTGTTGCTGTTGCTCAACCTCGCCGGCCCGTGGTTGCCGAACTGGCACGCGATCCAGACCCCGGGCGCCTATCTGGCGTTGCTGCTGACCGCCCCGGCCGGGCTGATGTTCGCCCTGCGCTTCTTCGCCCCGCTCGGCCCGCACCCGCTGAACAAACTGTTGCTGGGCGACATTCTGTTCATCGTCATCTGCAGCCTGCTGCTGTTGTTCGTCAACACACTGCCGCTGAACATCATCACCTACGCGCTGGTGGCGCTGGCCGGTCTGAGCATGTTGCTGGTCGGCTTCTATCACTGGCAGAAGGGCTACCGTCCGGCGCGACTGTTCGTTGCCGGGATGGTGGTGTTCAACATCGGCACGCTGATTATTTTGCCGGCCCTGCTGGGGCTGACCCTGGTGGCGCCGCAAGGCCTGATCATGACCCTGATGGGTTTCATCTGCATCAGTGGCTTGCTGATGAGCATCGCCTTGGGTGAACGCCAGCGCAGCATCACCGAAAGCCGGTTCAGCATCAGCCGCGACCTTGCCGCGAGCAATGCCGAGATCAACGCCAAAGCCGAATTCCTCGCCAAGATCAGCCACGAAATCCGCACCCCGATGAACGGCGTGCTGGGCATGACCGAGCTGCTGCTGGGCACGCCACTGTCGGTCAAGCAACGCGATTACGTGCAAACCATCCACAGCGCCGGCAACGAACTGCTGACGTTGATCAACGAGATTCTCGACATTTCCAAGCTCGAATCCGGACAGATCGAACTGGACGACGTGCAGTTCGACCTCAACGCGCTGATCGACGACTGCCTGAGCATCTACCGGGCCAAGGCCGAACAGCAGAACGTCGAGCTGATCAGCTTCATCCAGCCGCAAGTGCCGCGCGTGATCAGCGGCGACCCGACCCGCTTGCGCCAGACCCTGCTGAGCCTGCTGGAAAACGCCCTGAAGAAAACCGACGAAGGCGAAGTGCTGATCGTCGTCGCCCTCGACGAACGCAGCGTCAAACCGCGCCTGCGCATCGCCGTGCAGGACAGCGGCCAGCCAATGGAGGCGGAAGAGCGCGATGCGTTGCTGCACGCCGAACTGCACAGCAAACACTTCCTCTCGGCCAACCGTCTGGGTGGCAACCTCGGACTGGTGATTGCGCGGCAACTGATCCGCCTGATGCACGGCGAGTTCGGGATCAAGAGCGGCGCCAATCAGGGCAGCACCTTGTGGCTGACCCTGCCACTGGACCCGGATCGCCTCGAACACCCGACCTCCGACCTCGACGGCCCGTTGCAAGGTGCGCGCGTGCTGGTGGTGGACGACAACGATACCTGCCGCAAGGTGCTGGTGCAGCAATGCAGCGCCTGGGGTCTGAACGTCAGCGCGGTGCCATCGGGCAAGGAAGCGCTGGCGCTGCTGCGCACCAAGGCGCACCTGCGCGACTACTTCGATGTGGTGCTGCTGGACCAGAACATGCCCGGCATGACCGGCATGCAACTGGCGGCCAAGATCAAGGAAGACCCGAGCCTCAATCACGACATCCTGTTGATCATGCTCACCGGCATCAGTAACGCGCCGAGCAAGATCATCGCGCGCAACTCCGGGATCAAACGCATCCTCGCCAAACCGGTGGCCGGCTATACGCTCAAGACCACGCTGGCCGACGAGTTGAACCAGCGCAATAAAGGTCAGGTAGTGTTCCAGCCGCAAGTGGTCACTCCCGCGACGGCGGCCAAGGTGCCGAGCGATTTCCGCATTCTGGTCGCCGAAGACAACACGATTTCGACCAAAGTGATTCGCGGCATGCTCGGTAAACTCAATCTGCAACCGGACACCGCCAGCAACGGCGAAGAAGCCCTGCAGGCGATGAAGGCCCAGCGTTACGATCTGGTGCTGATGGACTGCGAAATGCCGATCCTCGATGGCTTCTCGGCGACCCAGCAGCTACGGGCGTGGGAGGTCAGCAATCAGCGTATACGCACGCCGATCGTCGCGCTGACCGCGCACATCCTCGCCGAACACAAGGAACGTGCGCGTCAGGCCGGGATGGATGGCCACATGGCCAAACCGGTGGAGCTGTCGCAACTGCGCGAGCTGATCGAACACTGGGTAGCCCAGCGCGATCAGCAGAACCGTACGGCGTCGACCTTTTAAGCAGGGGTACCACGCCAGTTCGAGCGTGACTCAATCGGCTGCGCCGTTCTCTTCGGCTGGAACGTCTTCAATCAGCCTCAACAACGCCACGTTAGCTTCAAGCCTGTCCTGGACTTTCAGGGCGATGGCTGCGCGAACCGGCCCATAGAGCGTTTCGGACAAATTGGCACTGGCAGAGCGTCTGCAAACACTGCCGCGAATATCCTCAGCCTGGAATAGCTCGGCCAAAGGGTTGTCAGCGAGAATCCGTGCAGTCGCAAATTCGATGTAGACGCTGCTCATCGACATCGGCGAGTGCGCCACGACCACCAACAGCCGTATGATTCTGGAAACATCTGACTGATCCGTCGCTGCATCGCTGGCGCCTTTCTGCATGTAACCACGCAGCAGCTCTAGTGCCGGCTCGCTTGCGGAAAGTGCTGCCAGTCGACGCATGACTGCGTTTGCAACGCCACATTGCTCCACAGCCCCCCCGAACTCAGGAGCGACCACCCAGTCAACGACAGACACGCTGTTACCCTGTGCGACGGACAGATCCAACCGTGCTCTGAAATGTCGCAGCCAGTATTTGTCCAGAAATTCCATGTAGACGTCATACCAGCCAATACCCGGATCTTTCTCAAGTTTCTTGTTGGCCGCCAGTTGCGCCAACAACAGAGAGTTTATTAAATCCTGATAGCGTTCCGGTTTGTCTGCCGGCGGAATCAGTACAACGGCACCCGCAACGATCAAAACGGAATATTTGCAATTCATATAATCGCCCCCAAAAAAAAGCAGTCGACCTTCGACTGCTTTTTTCGATTTATCAGATATCAATATCTTCAATCTGATCGATACCCACCAGCTTTTTCTTGATCGTCTCACGCACTGCGTTGGCGACGTCGGTGTTTTTGGCAAAGAAAGTTTGAGCTCGATACAAACTTACATTACGAACATCGACATCCACGAACATCACTTTGGTAGAGGTGTTCTTGCGCAGAAAACGCACCGTTCCCAGCGCCATGATTGCCTCACCGTCGAGTTCGACACACGCTCCGGTGGAGATGCCGCCCACGCCGTGGTCCAGCAAATTTCGCTCATAAGCGGTCAACGCAGCAGTGTCCCGTTTTTGCAGGGCCGAGATTGCATCACCCGCGACCTTCAGCATCAGAACGCTGGTTGGTCCTGGCAGTGCAACATTAGCCAGCACGGAACCCAGAATCTCCAGTACCAGCTTGTCCATCCGCACACTCGTGCCTTCGATACTGAGGTCATTGTAGTACTGATCGACAGGCGTCCAGCCAGCGAGGGTCATCACCTCACGGAACCGCTTATACCAATCTCGGCCCTGATGCTCTTCGGGGTATAGCTTGTTCGCTGCACGTGTGGCGAACAGAAGAGCGTTCTGGGCATCCGACTTGTTCTGATCCGAAAGTTTGCCAGAAAAACCCATTGTGACTTCGCCGACAACAGAGCCTTTCGACGGTGCCTCGATTTCGTCCCCTACAGCCAACAGGCCACGAGAGCGAATAACCGGCGCACCCACATCACAGGCTTCAATCGCGTTAATACAGGAAGAGATATAAAGCTCATTAACGATTTGACTATGCACAATAAAAGTCCTTATTAATTAGTAGGCAAGCCCCTCTTGAACTTGCAAGAAAACAATAAACAAACAAGCCCAGCACCACAAACTCAAATCTGTAACATCTTATCCAGCAAACAAGATGCAACTAACAACATCACACAAAACAACTATCAAACAAAAAACGAAAAACCGACTGCCTCGCGCAGAATCTTCTGCACACACAAGCAACTAACCGACTGATAGACTCGCCGTCATCACTCTCCGGATGCGAGTCGCCCTCATGCTCCACGTGTTATTCAGCGTTTACCTGAAGATGCTGGTGCTCTACAGCCCGTTCTTCGTGTTGTCCTGCTTCATCAGCCTGACTCGTGGCTACTCGCGCAAGGAACAGCGGCGCCTGGCCTGGAAAGTGGCGATCGCCACTCTGATCTCCAGCGTCTTGCTTTATCTGTTCGGGCGGGTGATTTTCGATGTATTCGGGATCACTGCGGACGCATTCCGCATCGGTGCCGGCAGCGTGCTGTTCATCTCGGCATTGGGCATGGCTCAGGGCAAGCCGGTCGTGCAGAGTGACAACGTGCAACAGGACGTGACGATCGTCCCGCTGACCATCCCGCTGACCGTCGGCCCGGGCACCATTGGCGCCCTGCTGGTGATGGGCGTCAGTCAGCCGCACTGGGACGACAAACTGACCGCGATCATGAGCATCACCCTGGCCAGTTTCACCGTAGGGGTGGTGCTGTATCTGTCCAATCACATCGAGCGGGTGCTCGGCGATCAGGGCCTGCAGATCGTCAGCCGGCTGATGGGCCTTTTCGTCTGCGCACTGGCGGCGCAGATCATCTTTACCGGGATCAAGGGCTATCTGGTGTCCTGAACGAAAAAGGGCTGCGGAGGAAAATCTCCGCAGCCCGGTCTGATCTGCCAGCTCGCAATGGCTTACTGGTCGATGGACAGCCCGATCAGCGCGCCGAGTTCCAGCAGGGGTTCCGTGGCCATCGCACTCATCAGCTCCTCCAGGCTAACGGTCACCGAGATTTCGTCAGGTAACGCAATCCCGAATGTCACCTGCTGTTGCCGTGCCGCATCAAGGCTCGTGGCATTGCGCAGAATGATGCTGCTTCCCGAATCGGGATCCGTCAGCAGCAAATGGCCGTCGGACCTCGAGACCAGCCATCGCTGCATCGGCTCCAGTGTCAATGCCAGATGAATGCCTGCTTCCTCGGCGTCGACAATCAGGCAATCAAGCCGATCCCAAGTCTGTCGGGCCAGTGAAAGGTAATCTGCAGATTTCGCAAACTTGAGTACCAGTGTATCGACGCCATCCGGAATCGCTACAATCCTGCCCGATGAGCCAATACCGTCGATAACCAGCGTATCTGCAATCCGGCTGACCGCTTCCACAGTCATCCATGTATCGATGGGTTTAATGTCTTCACTGGCATTGCTGAACAGTCGGCCCGTTACAGGGTCATGCAGCACCAGGGTCTGATCGTTCGCCACGCCCAGATATTGTGGCCATTCACGTCCTGACACCGAGACACTGAGCAGACGGCCGGCTGCGACGTCATACCAGCTGCAAAGATTATCGCTCCTGCCCGCAAAGAGGTAAGGACCGCTACGCTGACCGGCAAGCAGTCGCGCCAGCTTTTGCTCCCGCGCCTGACGAGACGCCAGGCCATTGAAGAATTCGACTTCCACACCGACGATACGCGGTGGCTCGCCATCGGCCAGGTCGAACAGCACGTGGTCATGCCGGCGGACGTGCAGGCCGGCTCCATGGGGCACGGCCCAGGCAAAAGTGTCCCGCGGCATGACTCGCTGCATCGGGGCCAGCAAGTGCGCCTGCAGCAGACGCGTCCCCGAACCGAATGCCGCCGCCAGGCTTTCAGGCGCCATGAAGGGCTGACGATAGATTCGTCCGGATGCCCAGTCCATCATCCACGCCGCTTTTTTATCTGGCGTCAGCCTCAACACGCGCATGGCTTTGCCCGCCGTGTCGGCAATCAGAAATTGCTGATCCAGATAGATGACATACAGCGATGTCTTGCCCGTTGCGTCGCGGATACCCCCGACTTCCACGCCATCGGCGGACTCGTTCTGAATGCTGGTCCCGACCGCTTCCCACCACTTGAACCCTTGCCCAGTGCGCTGCTGGCGGGCCGACAGCCATGCGTGATTGAGTCCCACCAGCCGCGTCTGGCCGTCGTCATTCATCTGGAACAGCATGCCTTCGTCAGTGAGGATGACGTATTGTCCGCCCTGGCGGTGCACATGCTGCACCTCAAGGTGCAAGACACTTTGTGCAAACATCTCGGGCATCTGATCCGCTGCGCCGATGTGCTGTCGATAAACAAGGCGATGGCCAAGATGATGAAACAACACTGTATCGCCGCTTGATTGAAGCGGATCAAGCAGCACCCAATCGAGAAAGTCAGGTGTACCTTCCGTATTGCGCAGCACAGGCCGAATGACGCGCTCATCTTCACTGCGCACCCAGGCTCGGGTGGCTTTACGCAAATTCTCGTCGAAGGTGTCGATCGTAATCATTGCGCCCAGTGTGAATTCCACTCTCTGGTCATCAAGTACCTCATGGTATGGGTAGTCGTGCCGTCGGAGGAAATCCGAAACATTGTCGCGTCCTTCGCGAATGATCCACGGATGGTCTGAATTCATATCGGAGATCGCAGTAAGGGCGAGGTAGTCTTCGCCGAGCAGGTAAGTCAGCTTGTAGAAGCTTTTCCACATGTCTTCAAAGCGCTGGACCACCTGCAGCAAACCCTCTGGCGTCGCCTGAATCGAAACAATGCAGGGGTTTTTTGATAAATGTATTTTCATCACCCGGTAAGTGCGTTTGATCTGCCCGGTGACCAGATCCGTACGCCAGATGATTCCCTGCGCCGGGCAGTAATAAAACATCTCCTCGCCGATCTTCGGGCCGATGCAGATCTGCGCCGCATACTGTGGGTCCAGTCCGCGCACCAAGTGCATGGCATCTTCGGTGTGGTCGTACCAGGCCGTGGTACGAACACCAGTCAGGGCATCGTGATAGTTGCGGATGACCGTCGGGCCATCGGCCAGACGATGGGCGCGGGCGAGTTCGCGCAAATGCTTGCGTGTGGCCGGGCCGTCGGCATCGTTGAGCGCGTCGAGTTCAGCAAAGAGCAGCGCTCCCGTTGCCCAGCCAACCTGATAGAAGCCCTCCGCAAGTTGCAGGTAAACGACACTCCTGGCGGGCACCTGCACCCGCATCGAGCCCAACTGAAAAGTATCCTGTTCCAGCTTCACCGCCGCCGCACTCACCCATGGAGCACGCAATGACCACGTCATTGGATCATCGGAGGAAACCTGCAGCCGCAACGACTTGACGCCCTCGGTCAGGGTGATCGAGCAGTGCCCGCCAGTGGCATCGATGTCATAGCAAAGGTAACCGTGCACCTCCTGCGGCAATGGGGGGACGTGCAGAAAACGCTGATCAGGGCCAATCGCAACACTGACGCGGGTTTCCTCGTAGTTGGGCACCATTTTTTCGATGATGTATTCGGTCGGCAACCGGTAAAAAGTGAACCAGAATTGCCGCTTGCCTTCCCTGTCGTGCTCCAGCGCCAAAGCCGTTTCCAGGTTTTCCCTGAGTGTTGTCGAAAAGGGTAGACCACCGTATTCGTAGCCCAGGAAGCACTCTGGCAAACTCGGCAGCACGACGCTTTCAATACCGGGAGTCATATCGAGGGAAATCGTACCGCGAAGGTCGAGAGTCTCTCGAAGGCTGAAAGCCTTGCTGCGATCCCCAACGATCTTCGGCGGATGCAGATCGGAGTAATCGTCCGCTGCGAAAATTTTGTGGTGGCCGAAGGTAATGAGCCCTTTGCGCAAATCAAGCCCGGTATAGACCGCACAAGGATTGGCAATGTAGGTATCGCCTTGCACCGAATGGCTTTGCGGTCGATAGGCCGAATGCACATCATTCAGATACCGGCCGATCCGTCTTCCACGTTCTGCCCTGGCGCTGAACCCCTCGACCAGGGCGCCGATGCCCACCGCCAGCCCGCCCAGAATCACCCCGGCGCCGCCGAGGAAGGCCGCCGCCGTGCCCGCACCGGCAACACCGGCGCCCAAAGCGCCAACACCCAGCACCAGCCCAGCTGAATCGAAGGCCAGCTGCGTGGCATAGACCGCACGCTGGATATCGTTTTGTGCATTGACCAACAGATAAATGTCAAAGCCGATGCTGGCCAGCTGCAAAACGGTTCCGACACCCTCGTTCAAGACGTTGCCCAGTGCATTACTGACAATCGACGAGGTGGTTTTGGCCACCCGCAGTCCGTCGGTAAAGGCATGACGCACCAGATTCAGCAGTTGTACTGCGTCGACCACCAGCCCGTGAGCCATCTGCGCGTAGGCCAGGTAACCGTGGATACGTACTGCCGACGTCAACGCGGTCGACCCCATCCCGGACTCCGCGCTCTGCAAGCCGAGCAGCAGGGCTTGAATGGCAAATCCGGCATTGAGCGTGTGCACCGCTCCGACATCCGTCGGATCGATCACTGGCGCCCCCGCGCGTCTGCCGGACAACGCTTCAAACGTATCGCTCAGGTAAGACTTGATCCCTTGCAGGCGCGTGTCATCGGTCTGCACTGTGTGTGTGCGCTGCGGATCACTGGCACTGACCATGGTGATTTCGCTGCGCCCTTGCGCAGTGCTCTTCAGGGAGTCGAACACCGGAACGAAGTCACGAGACAGTTGATGCTGGTCCTGTAACCGCAGGGTCGCGCTTTCGATCGTCCGCGCCCACTTGTGGCTGTCCACACTGCTCAGCGCCTGTCCCAGACGCGCGTTCTCTGACAGGGAACGCGCGCGCAAGGCGGCATGCTGACTCCAGGGTTCGACGGCACGCCCGCCACCCAGCGGATCACTGCTGAGCAAATGCTCAACGCTAATTTCCGAAGGCAACGATTTACCGGCAATGCTTGCGCCGTCGAGTTCGATGACCTCGAAAACGCTGGCAGCCCCCCGTTCCAGACCATAAAGCCTGGCAATCACTTCCTCCTGCATGAAGCGCTGGACGCCTTGATGCAGATCCTCGATCCGGGCGAACGCATACAGCCCGAAGTTGGGATCGTAGAAGCGATAGGATGTCTCGCCTTGCACCACAACCTTGCTCACCAGCATCGAATGATTGTCTGTGTTGAGCAACAGGCTGCCGGCAGCGGTTTTTGCTTCCAGCGTCTGCATCACAGTGGCCAGGTTCGCCGCCGGCCTCTTCTCGCCGAATCGCACCATGGGTACGCCACGCAACTCGTCCAGCACCTTGAGCAGGGCATGGGCTTGCGGTGCGTCGGGAGTGAGATTGGCAATCGCCAGTTTGCCGATCAGCGCGCGCTCGGCCGAAGCGCCTTTCTCCAGTGCGGCGGCCATCACCAGCGCCAGTGGATAGCAGCGTCGGCCCGGATCCCCCGCACCGCGCAGCAGCAAATCCTGTGGCAATTGCCTGCCCGCGTAGGCGCCTGCCTGGACGAAGGTCTCACGTACCGCCTTGCCCCGAGAGAGGATCGACGCCCGGCGCTCATTCATGGCGGCGACTTCGACCCGACTCACGTACTCGCGCCATTGCCGCACGCTGATCGGTTCGGCAAATGCCTGCGCCTTCAGCACCCTGGAGTTCTGCCCGAGCGATTCGCGCTCAGATGCATTGACTCGTGCCTCGACCGGTGCAGGATCGCGACTGAGCAGTGTCTGTTCGATCACCTCGTAGCGCGCGACCAGGCCACGGTCGCGCGTATCTTCGGCAAAGGCGACCGTGGTTGCCCATGCGTCTGCGAACCCGACCTGATCCAGTGTTGCGGCACCGAACAGGCCGCCGAACATCACCCGATGCAGTGGACTCAACTGCTCCAGCGGCAACTTGCCCGCCGCGATGCGCGCCAAGGCCTCGTTGAGATTACCCAGTGACTCGGCCCCCATGGACGTTGGAGCTTTGTCGACTGTCTGGTTCAGCACCTGCTGTCGAGCATCAAAATCGAGGCGGATGGGAACGTTGAACGTCACATCACCGGTCAAGCGGTCATTCATGGCGCGCACAAACGGCTCACCCAGATCATCCAGCAGTTGCTGCAGAACCGAGGTCAGCAACACGGACTTTCCTTCTATGACCGGCCAGCCCAGTTTGAACGTGAGGGTCCGCTCTTTGAGCAAATCGGACAGATTGCCGGCGTAGCGCGACTTGAGCTTGCCCGAGTTCCACTTCTCATGTTCTTTTGCCAGCCAGTCTTCGGGGGTATCCTTGACTGCCCAGCCGGAGATCATTTCTTCTTCGGTAAAGACGTTGAAGCCGTCGACCTGCTTCATATGATGGCGAATGTTGTTCAGCTGTTCACTCTGCAGTTCTCTTTCGACATAGCCGATTACACCGCCTTCAAGTGCGCCCGGACCGGTCATGTAGATGGTGCCCAAGGCGTCGAAACGAATCCCGTCCTGATAATACTGAGCTATGGCGCGTATGAGCTTCTCTGATGAATATTCACGCGATGTATTGGGCAAGCGCCCATCAGCCTGCGCTTCAGAGACGACCTTGATTGCAATATCATCGACTGACGACACATCTGCTGGCGTCACGCCTGCGAGTATCATGCGGCGCTCAACCTCATACAGGCAGTCATAAGCCACCCGGATGAAGTGCATGCTCGCATTGACCATCTTGCTGCCAGGATGAGCCAGAACATAGGCATTCATTTCCTTCGACGACGGATTGCCCCAGGCCGCGCCGCGCCCGATGGCATCCTGGGATAAAGACGTCGGCTGCGGCGAAGCGAAAATCTGCTCCACACCCGGCCTGCTCCGGGCAAATGCGCTCAGTGCCTCGAGATGCTCGGCGGGAATATGCCCGGTTCTGTCGACATAACGTTGCCGATCGCGCCCCGGCATCAAGGTATCGTCATGGTTGAGCAATAACTGCAGGACACCGATCTTCGCGTCTGTGCTGAAACCACTGATGTCCACGCCCCCCGGTCTCTCGATCAGCGGCGGCAAATAATCCATGTCGCTGTAACGCCCGCCCTCGAGAAACTCGGCCTGCAGTCGCACCACGTCACTGGCAGCAGCAAAGTTGCCGCGCATGGCGACTTCGCGCTGGTAGACGTCAGCCAGAAAATGACTGGCAAACTCCTGGCGAACATCGCGCAGGCGCAAGTCCTCACCCACCATGGCCTGATGCGAATCCAGACATTTCTGGCGGAAGGCTTCGAGCGTCGCACGTTCCTTGCCATAACCCCGCACCATCAGGTCGATCCGCGCCTCGTCTGCGCGTCCGGCCCAGCGTGGATGATTCAGGTAGTCGAACATCTGCTGTTTGAGTACCCGTGCGCGGTCTTCGATCATTCTCGACAGTCCCGTCGGGGTTACCTTTTCGTCCTTTAATACCTTCATCGTGTCCGCACGGGCACTGTCGAGAATCACCCGATTCATTTCAAAGGCCAGCAGCGCATCACTGTCATACCAGAGATTGAATGCATATCCCTGCGACGCCAGTACCTTGCGCCAGATGTTCATGTAATCGCGCTGATTCGGCCCGACCTCACTGCCACCGACCCAGACAAAATGCATGATGCGCGGTATCGGTTTGCCAGCGGAGAGCATCTTCACAGTCGCACTCAAGCGGCGGTCGTAATCGCCCAGTTTCAGGCGCAGTTTATTGACCTGAGCATCCGCGGCGTCCAGCTGTGTTGATTCAATCGCGTCCTTTAGCAATCTGATCGCTATCAATTGTTCTGCAAGACTGGTAGCCGCCGTAGCTCCGTCGTAGTAGCGCAAAGGAGCCTCCCCCAGGCTACCGCTGACGGACTCAAGTTCTGTGCGCGCAATAAGATCGGCGAACACTCTGCCCATCGTGACTTCATCCATAGTGCTCAATGCAATTTCCTTTTTTTTGGCCAAACGAACCCATCGCGACGACATGAACCGTCGCGACACAGAGAGAAAACAAACTTCAAAAAACCCAACGAAGACTTTCGTCAGGCCGGCACCGCTCCCAGCAACTGCGCCAGCGTTGTACTGCCGTCGGCATCATCGACTTCGACGATTTCCCGCAGCCTCTGCACCAGGCTCGATACCGGATAGGAACGCCCGCCCTCGAACCCGAGGAAGACGTCACCGCGCATCGCCGGATCCGCCGAGCACACATCCCGCAGGATCAGGCTGTGCTGGCGATCCGGGTCGACAATCAGCAAGTGCTCGTCGACAAACGACAGTTGCAGTGTTTGCGGTGCGTCCAGCGCCCAGACCAGCTTGCCGGGAATCGCCGGGACCTCGCCCAGCGGGTGACGGCAATCAACAATCACCGAGTCCAGCCGCAACCAGCAGGCCCTCGACAGGTGATACGTGACACCGCCCTGCCCCAGGCGCAACACCAGACAGCTCACGTCATCAGCGATCAGTGGCAACAGGTCTTCAACCTTGTTCTGGCCCTCGACCACCAACACCTCGGCCTCGCGCCGCATGTATTCGAAAGGGCCGATGCTCTGCTGACCGGGGTAGACGTGTACGCGGTGTGCCTGAAGTTCGTGCAACAGCACATGCCGATGGCGGGTGCCGAGCAATTCGCAATCGTGTGGCAGGTTCTGGCCAGCGACCCGAATCAGTTGTGCATTCGCCACGTCGTACCATTGCAGGTTGCCCGCGCCAGACTCCACGGCGATGTAGGGTCCATGCTCGGCGGTCTCCAGCAATACCTGCAGAGACTCCGGCAAATGTTCCGCGTGCTCGCTGGCCCAGTGATGATCGACGCCGATGATCCTTTCAGCTTCCTGATATCGCAGCTTGAGTGACACGCCGTTGACCGATGTCCCGTACAGACCGGAGCCGTCATTGCGCACGGCGCTGAACCGCCAGTCGTCCCACTCGGCCTGCGGTGCCGGCAGCATGTCGCTCGCCAGTAACTGGGCGCCGCTGCCGAATGCCGGCTCGAGTTGCCGGCTGTCGAAGAACCGCTGACTGCAGATTTCACCGCTGGCGACATCGAACAGCCAGACCGCCTGGTTGTCCGGTGTGACCCCGAGCAGGCGCATTTCCCGTTCGTGCCCCGGATCGCACAGCAGCAAGCGGTTATCCACATACCAGGCACACAGGCTGCGATCACCGGCGGCGTTGCGCAGACCCAGAATGGCGAAACTGTTGACCGGGTACTTCACCGCCAGCGTTTCGAGTGCCTGCCACCACTGTGCGCGCCCCCTGAGCCAGCGCTCACTCAAGCCACCCAGATGCACTTCACCCTCTGCGGTCAGGTTGAAGAACAGACCGTCGTCGGTCAGGGCCAGATACCCGTCCTGCACCGATACCACGTCATTCAACCCGTCGGGCTGCAGCCATTGATGCGTCCATTGTGTCGGCCAGCGCTCGCTGCCAGCGGACGCGCTGCGTTGCACCTTGCACAGCTTTTGCGCCAGCCGGTCGTAGATGAAAAACAGCTCGTGCTCCTCGTTGACCGGCAGAAGCAGCAGATCACCAAGCTGTTTGATCGAATCGACCCAGCCGCGGTCATGCCCGAAGGCAAACGGATGAATGCACAACAGGTCACGGCTGCGAATCCAGACCAGGTCACGTTTGCCCGGATCGAACGCCCAGCAGACCGACACGTAGGCGGCCGGTTGCCAGTCGACGGTACTGACGCCTGCGCGTTCGGGCACCGGCGATAACGTGAAATAGTGACCAAGCACTACCGACCAATCCGTCAAGGTCGGGTTGGCGAACACTCTCTGGCCCAGCTCACGGTCAATCTCCCGGGTAACTGCCACCAGTTGCAGTTGGCCCTCATGGATCAGGTAGTTGAATTGCGTGACTTGCCGATCGGTACCCAGCCATTGCTGTTCGATATGAATCACGCCCTGCGCATCGACTTCAATACGCCGAATGCTGCACTGCCCCTCCATCACCAGCAGGCGGTAGCGGCACTTGAGCAAACCGCTGACGGCATCGATCTGCCAGATATCGTAGTTGTGCAGCTCATAGAAAAACGCAGAATCGTCGACCACCGCCGCCAGCAGCATTTCATCGGCCGCCAGTACCTCTTCACTGCGGATGTACAGAAAACGATCCTCGGCAGCGTCGTACCAGGCCGTGGTGTGACGCGGCTGGCTCTCGGGCTCGAAAGGGATCGGAAAGTGATGAACTGGCGTGTAAGGCAGCACCAGCCGATGCTCCCGGGCCAGTGTCTGGTAATGCGTGAGCAGCGACTGCTCATTCTCCCCGGCTGGCGCGCTCTGCTCGATAATGTCCAGTCGTCCGTCGCTGCGGTTGACCTTGAACGATTGCCGCCCGGTCAGCTGGAGCATGACCTCATGCCGACCTCTGCCGCCGAACGTCACCTTCACGCCACCCACCGAAAGAACCCCGCCAACGTCGATCCGCACATCCCTCTCAGTGGCCCAGGTGGCTACCAGATTCCAGCGGCACTGCTGCAGGCTGGGGGACTGCAACTGGAGATTGACCCCGCGATTGAGGATCAGTGAACAGGCGCCGCCCGCACCTTCGATGCGGTACGACACCTTGTCGTGCCAGACCTGCGGCATCATTGGCACCGCCAGCGCACGCTCGTGGGCATCCAGCCGCACCTCGATCACGGTTGGCCGATACGACGGTGCGAGACGGTTGATGATGTAGTGCACGGGAAAGGAGTAGAACGAAAACAGAAACCGCCACTGGCCAGCCGCATCCTTCTTCTCCAGCTTGCGGGCGGTATCGAAGCCGGTGTCGTGACGCAGCGTCGAGAAAGGCAGCGCCTTGTATTCGTAACCGTAGAACGTGGTCGGCGTGCACGGCAGGACGACCAGTTGCGTGCTCGGCGGATCGAAGTGGATGTAGCCGGGAAGACCCAGTTCACGCCGCAGATCGAGCGCTTGTTGATCATCCGGATTGAAATCCGGCACCCCGAAATGGTCGCGCAGCCGATACACCTTCGGACTGTCGAGCACCAGCATCGTGCGATTGAAGTCCAGGCTCTGGACGACCAGCGAAGGGTGAGCGACCCACGCCCCGAGTCCGTCGTCATACCGATAACCGACACCCCGACAGGCCCGTTCCAGCTCATCGAAGAACAGCCCGACCTCCTGCGCCTGCTCAGCGATCCTGGCAAACCCCTGGGCCAGGGCCGCCACACCCACGGCCAGTCCGCCCAGGATCACCCCGGCTCCACCGAGCACGGCGGCCGCTGTTGCCGCGCCCGCCGTGGCAGCCCCCAGACCACCGGCGGTCAACGCCAGACTGGCGGAGTCGAAGGCCAGTTGGGTACCGAATTGCGCGCGCTCGATCTCGTTGTCTGCCGTCGCCAATTGATAGATGTCGAAACCGACATTGGCCAGCCCCAGCACCGCGCCCACGCCTTCGTTGGCGACATGTCCCAGCGCCTCGCCAACCACCGGAGCACAGGTGCGGGCGATGATCTTCTCTTCATTGAGCGCGGTTTTTACCAGACTGATCAGGCCAGCGACATCCGTGACATTGCCGTGCACCAACTGCGCATAATTGACGTAAGCGTGCAAGCGCACGGCGGTGGTCAAGGTGCGGTCATCCCCCTCTCGACCACGCAGGACGTTCATCAGTGCCTGGATGGTGAAGCCGGTATTGAGCGTGTGTACGGCACCCGCCTCTGCCATCTGTGGCGAGGCTCGGGTGCCCAGTGCCGAAAACTGCTCCGACAGATAATTTCTGATGCGCAGCAGACGATGATCGGTGCTCACCACCTGCACCACATGCTCGGCCTGCGTGGGATCGACCAGGTTGATCCGGTACTCGCCGGCGGGCGTCATCTCCAGGGTTTCGAACAACGGCACCAGCGGTTTTGCCGCAACATGCAAGTGCTGTAGAGCGTCAGTCGCCTGGGCAATCTGCTGTCCCCACCAATGACTGTCCAGATCGCGCAGGCTGCGCCCCAGGTGCGGATTACTGACCAGCGAATGGCCGCGAGCACTGTTCAGGCGCCGACGGATCGGTCGCTGTGTATGCTCCGGCAGCACATTGTCGGATTCCAGCAATTGCCCGACGCGCAAACCGCCGGACAGATCCAGCGCCGCTATCTTTTGCCCCTGCAGCTCGATCAGATCAAAGGTCGGGCGCGCGTCGTCGCCATAGGCCGCATAGTATTTCGCCATGCCCTGTTTCTGGAAAAGGTCGGTCAGTGCCAGCTGAAACTGCTCAGGCTGGCTGAACTCGAAAACGCCGAAATTGGGATCATAGAAGTGATAGGTGGCGCGCCCACCATTGAAGGTTTTCGCCACCAGCATGGCGTGGTTATCCGAGTTGAGCATCAGCGTGCGCGAGCTGGCGAACGCCTCCAGCGTGGTGCCGAGCTGCTGCAGATCGACCCGCCCCAGCGGCTTGCCGATATCGTGCAACTGCACGCCGCGCAACTCCTCGAGCGCCTCCAGAAATACAATTGAATCGCGCTGCTGCGGCTCGACGGTGGCCAGGAAGAATCGCTCGCGCAAGCGTCGCGACGCCGCCACGCCGTGCTCCAGAGCAGCGCTCATGATCAGCGCCAGCGGGTAACAGCGGCCACCGGGATCCCCTGGCCCCTGGAGCAACAGATCCTGCGGCACCAGTTTGACGTCACTGGCCTCGATTTGCCCCAGTACCTGACCCAGCCGCAGGATCACCTGCTCACGATGTTCGCGGGTGGCGATGGTCTGGATATGGGCAACATGACGGCCCCATTGAAACAGCGTGTGCGCCTGCGACAGCGCAGCTCGTTTCAACGTTAGCGCGCTGTCCGACGAGACCATCGGCTGGTCGACATGGCTGGCGAGACCGGCCATGAATTGCGGCGCCCGATGCTGATACAGATGGCGTTCAATGGCCGCATAACGCACCGATGCTCCTACCTCGGCAACACTGTTGGCGAGGTTGTCGAGCTCGGGGGCAAGTAGCGTGAAGCTTGAGTTATCCAGTGAGCGTACGCCGAGCATCTGTCCCAACACTACCCTTTGCAAGGGACTGATCTGGAAGAACTGCAGCGAACCCTCGGCAATGCCGCTTAGCAACTCATCCAGCGCCAGCCCCTGAATCCGCGCATCACTGAGCGACGCCGGAGCTTGCAGAGTGACGGGTTGGGCCTTGATGGCCTGACGATCGTCGAACCCCAGACCCGGCCCTTCGGGAAAAACCAGCGGACCGTTATGACCTTGCCTCATCGCCGCCACAAACGGTGCACCGAGTCGGTCGATCATCCCTTGCAAGACCTCCGTCAATAACACCGGGCGTCCCTCGATGAGCGGCCAACCCTCTTCGAACACCACAGTCTGTTGTTTGAGCAGGGCAGCAACATCACCGCTGTAGCGGACACTGAACTGTCCTTGCCGCCAACGCTGCTGTTCGTCGACAACCCATTGTTCATCATCGCTGGCGTTGTCTTTCCACGAGTGATCCTGCTCCTCCTCGGTCTTGTCGTTGATCATCCAGAGCGGCTCGATGGCAGTCTCGACGCGCACTGTTTCATCTTCGCGCGGGACGAAATTGTGCTGTTCGTAATCGCGCATGCCAGCGCGCATCGCGGCCGGGCCAGTCAGAAAAATTGTCCATTCGCTCTGCGGGCGGATACCGTCTTCGAAATATCCGGCGACCGCCAGAATCAGTTCGTTCACCGTTGCATGCTCGATCGAGGACAGAGCGGCAATAGAGCCGCAGTTTTGCTCGAATACCTCGCGCGCAAGCGTCGACATGCCGTAAAAATCGCTCAGCGCAACACCGCGCTTGGCCGCCAGTCGAGCCGTCAGGTCGATGAAGTCATAATTGAAGCGAAACCGGTCGATCACGCTTTTGAGCATCGGCGATCGGGCATGGGCCATCAGGAAGGAATTGCTCAGCGAGCTCTGCACAGCAACTGCCCGCAAGTCCTGTGGGCGGACGAGCAGCTCGGCCGGCGCCTGGAACACTTCATTCAGCGCCGGTTTTTGTCGGGCAAACGTCTCAAGCGCGGCGCGGTGTTGCTCGGGAATGCTTGCCAGATAATCAGTGTACTGGTGGCGCAGCGCCTCGCGTGCAGGCATCCAGTGCCGATTGTGATCGAGCAGCAGTTGCAGAACGCCAACGCGTGACCGGGGATCAAACCCGCTGATGTCAACACCTCCCAGAGTCTTGACCAGTGGCGGCAGATTATCGACATCGGCATATCCGCCGCCCTCTTCGTAAAGGACCTCGGCGCGCACCACATCGGAAGCAGCGGCCAGATTGCCGCGCAACCGGATTTCACGCTCGTAGATATCCTGTAATTGCAGCGGAGTATCAAGGGCGTTCAAGTCGCGCAACTGCAGGTCGTCTCCTGCGAGGTCCAGCAGACTGCGGCGGTTTTGCTCGATCAGCGCCTCCAGTTGCGCGGCGTCCTGCCCATAGGCGCGGGCCAACAGATCGACGCGTGCTTCATCAGCTGAAAGTCCCCGCGCCAGTGCGGCATCGATATGCATGGACATCTGTTGTTTAAGGACGATGGCCCGTTCTTCGTACAGCGTGCCCAACTGGTCTTTGGAAACACTGTCGCTGCCATCTTGTTGCAGGGCGTCAGCCTTGGCCGCCTCGACGATCAGCCTGTTGGTTTGCCAGGCCAACAATGCGTCGCTGTCGTACCAGAGATGGAGGCTGTAACCTTGCCCGTTCAGCACCTGTTTCCAGAGGTTGAGATAGTCACGCTGTATCGCGCCCAGTCCCCCACCGAGCCAGACAAAGTGCAGATTCTTCGGCACCGCAGTCGGGGTGCTCTTCGCGTACGCCAGGCTGTTTTGCACACGAGTCTCGAAAGCCTGGATGCTGTTATAGATGCGCGACAACTGTGTAGGCTGGCTATCGGATTGCGAGTATTTATGTGGCGAACCGATCAACTGGCCGATCGACTGCTTGAGCAGTGCCAAAGGCTCGATCAGTCGTGGAGAATCGAGCAAGCCGATACAGGCAAAATAATAACGCCACACTGACTGATAGGATTCACTGCCCCTGTACGCCGACATGGCCTGTTCCAGATCCGCCTGCTTGAACAGTTTGATGAATTTGACAAACCCGCTGGCGTCTTGAGTTCTTCGGTCCTGCATGAAAGTTGCTCCTTTGCCCTGACCAATAACGAAAGTGCCCGCTGGCACTTGCATAGCGGCCAAACTAACTTCTGGCGAATCGGAGCTCAAACTTCAAAACTTTCAATACATGTCAAAATCAACAACTAAAAAACAACTGATAACGCATGTAACGGCAACAAGTTATTTCTACAATCAATATATAAATCAAACGCACCCGAGCAGAACGCGAAATTATCAAGGCTGCAATTTCAGGTCTGCCTATCAGTATTCAAGATAAGTCGAACAGAATGTAAGCAAAGAGAAAGCTCTCACACAGAAGCGGAGCAGATCGTACAGGTCGCGTTGAACAATATGACGCGGTCAGATCCGGAAACAATCTGTGCGGGAGATCGCGGTTGGCGAGGCAGCA
This sequence comes from Pseudomonas sp. S150, assembly GCF_004526365.1. Lineage (NCBI taxonomy): Bacteria > Pseudomonadati > Pseudomonadota > Gammaproteobacteria > Pseudomonadales > Pseudomonadaceae > Pseudomonas > Pseudomonas sp. S150. The sequence goes on along the minus strand of NZ_CP038207.1, from coordinate 1,243,978 downwards.
AGCTCCCTCGCCAACGGCTCAGGACTGGGGCTTTTCGCCGTACCAGCGCGGCGTGTAGACCCACTCGCCACCTTCAGCCTTGGGGAAGGTGCAAGTCGTTGAAGAGCCAACCAGCACCATGGTGCGCATGTCCACCTGATCCGGGGTCAGTTGCCCCAGTGTCGTCACGCGCAGGGTTTGCCCCGGGCGACCGATGTCGCGCCCCAGCACCACCGGTGTTGCCGCGCTGCGATGTTGCGCGACGATCTCCAGCGCACGCCCCAATTGCCACGGGCGTGCCCGGGAAATCGGGTTGTAGAAGGCCAGCGCCAGATCGGCCTCGGCCGCCAGATCCAGACGTTTTTCAATGATCGACCACGGCTTGAGGTTGTCCGACAGCGACATCACGCAGAAATCATGCCCCAGCGGCGCACCCGCTTGCGCAGCCGTGGCAAGCGAGGCGGACACCCCCGGCAGGATTTCCAGCTCGACGCTGTGCCATTTCGGGTCGGTCGACTCGTGCAACGCTTCGAGCACCGCCGCGGCCATGGCGAACACGCCGGGGTCGCCGGATGAGACCACGATGACCGAACGCCCCTCGGCCGCCAGCCGGAAGGCGTGGCGGGCGCGCTGCATTTCTTCGCGATTGTCGGTGCAGTGCTGCACCTGATCATCGCGAAACGGGCCGGCCATGCGCACATAGGTTTCGTAGCCGAGCACATCGGTGGCCCGCGCCAGTTCCGCCTTGACCGCAGGCACCATCAACTCGGCAGCGCCGGGGCCAAGGCCGATCACCGCCAGGCGCCCACGTTGACGACCGATCTGCGCGACGTCCAGCGGCTGTTCGGCGCGCGCAATCGCCAGACCGTTGGTATTGCTGATCGCGGCCTGCGGCAGTGCCTGACGAGCCAACTCGCCGAGGTCTTTCTGCGCCGCGACAAAGCGCAGCGGCACCCCCAGTTCGAGGGCGGCTTCACGCAGTCTGGCCGACGCCATTTCAGTGTCAGCCGCCAGCAGACAGGCCAGCGACTGCTGCGCAACCCCGGCCTGCTGCAACGCGGCGCGCACGGCATGCGGCAGATCGTCCAACTGCGCACTCACCGCCACCGCCACACTGCGGGGATAGATCAGCAACTCGTTGGCGCTCGCGACACGCTCGGCACTGCCGACATGAATCGAGCGCTGCGCCTGCGGGTCTTGCGGCAACTGCGCCTGATCCAGCCACGGCGCCGCCCCTTCAATGCGCACGCTGTGCCCCGCCAGCAGATCGGAAACGAAACGCTTGCCCAGTTCCAGATCAGCCAGCGCATAACCGCTGGGTGGATTGAGCAGGCAGGTGCCAAAACGCAATTCGCCACTGGTGGTGATCGCCGCGGCGACCTGCAATGCGGCAGCGATTTCCCGGGCCATGACATTCACTCCGCCGAGGCCACCGAGCAGCGGCACCACGGCGCTGCCGTCTTCAGCAACGGCGAGCACCGCCGGTTCAGCACCTTTTTCCAGCAACAACGGCGCCAGGGTGCGAATGACAATACCAGCCGCGCACAAGGCAATGATCGGCGTGTCTTGCTGATACAACTCACGCAGGGTCGCGCCGAATTCCTGATAGCTGCAGTCGGCGCCTTCGACGCGTCCGGCGAGGCCATGGATCTTCGCCGTCGGATACAACTGCTGGATCCGCCGTGCGGTAGCGAGCGCGCCTTGTCCGAGGATGACAATGGCCGGTGTGGATTGCGTCATCAACCTTGCCACCGTTCGCCCGGGACGATGATCAGCGAGAAGTACGGCGAGGACATCGGCTCGACCTGATCCAGCGGCACGATCTTCTGATTGGCCATGGTCGCGCGTTCGACGTACAGCGCCCGCTCGGCCAGACCGAGTTCTTCGAGTACCGTACGAACTTTGGGAAAGTTGCGCCCCAGCTTCATGATCACCGCCGCATCGGCGTCGGCCAGACGTCGCTTCAGATCCTCATGCGGCAACACGCCGGAGAGCACCGACAGGCTCTGGTTGCGATACACCAGCGGCGCGCCGAGCACCGAGGCGCCGCCGAGCATCGAGCACACGCCCGGTACCACTTCGGCTTCATAGCGCGTGGACAACCGGTCATGCAGATACATGTAGGAGCCGTAGAAGAACGGATCGCCTTCGCAGATCACTGCAACGTCGCGCCCGGCGTCCAGATGCGCCGCAACTTCTTCGGCGGCATCATCATAGAAATCGCTGATCACTTGCTCGTAGGACAGCGGCGCCGGCAGCACTTCGGTGGTCACCGGGTACACCAGCGGCAACAGATTCTGCGCGTCCTGCAGGTGCGCTTCGATAATGCCGAACGCATTGCCTTTCTTGCCCTTGGCGACGAAGTACGCCACCACTGGCGACTCGCGCAGCAGGCGCAGGGCTTTGACGGTAATCAGTTCCGGATCACCGGGGCCCACACCGAGGCCGATCAGACGTCCCTTGGCCTGCATCATTCGATCTCCGTGGCGAGAGCGTTGACTGCGGCGGCGGCCATGGCGCTGCCGCCGAGCCGGCCTTGCATGATCACGAACGGTACGCCGCGACTGTCAGCCGCCAGCGCCGCTTTCGATTCGGCAGCGCCGACGAAACCCACCGGGAAGCCGAGGATCAGCGCCGGTTTCGGTGCCCCGGCGTCGAGCATTTCCAGCAGATAGAACAGCGCGGTCGGCGCGTTGCCGATCACCACCACGCTGCCTTCCAGATGCGGACGCCACAGTTCCAGCGCGGCCGCCGAGCGGGTGTTGCCCAGCTCACGGGCCAGCTGCGGCACGCTGTCGTCACGCAAAGTGCAGATCACCTCGTTGTTGGCTGGCAGACGGGCACGGGTCACGCCTTCGGAGACCATCCGCGCGTCGCACAGGATCGGCGCACCGGCCGCCAGCGCATCGCGCCCGGCCTTGCCGGCACCTTCGGAAAACTGCAGACCATCGACCGCCTCGACCATGCCGCAGGCGTGGATCACCCGCACCGCGAGTTTTTCCAGATCGGCCGGGATGCGCGCCAGATTGGCCTCGCTGCGAATGATCGCGAAGGAGTTGCGATAGATCTCCTGACCGTCGCGGATGTAATCAAGCATCAAGGGGGCTCCGTGAGCGGGCGTCGAGCAGGATCGCGGCCGCTTCAATAGTAAGGTTGCGTGCGTGCAGCGTGCCGAAACCCGGCAGCGCTGTATCGCGAAAATAAAGGTCGTAATGACCGGGGCTGACCGCCAGCAATGTCGCCGGGGCGCAATGGGCCGCCGCACAAGAGCGCGGGCAACCGGACAGGTGCACGTGCTGCGCCTGTGGCAACAACGTCGCCAGCAGCCGCGCGTCGTGTTTGGTATCGGCCAGGCCTTTGCCGCAGCCGCTGGAGCCGGTGCAGGCAATCAGTCGGGACAACGGCTCGCTTATGTCGGTCAGCCAGTGCAATTGCCTCAGATGTTGCAGGACTCGCCCCGCGTCGGCGGGCTTCACGTTCGGCAGCAGCAGACTTTGCCAAGGGGTGAAGCGCAGGCTGCCATCACCGAACTCGCGAGCCAGCCGGGCCACGCCCCGCAGCATGGCCGGATCGAGACGGCCGAGCGCCGGTACCGCACCGACATATACCCGGTCGTCAGCGTTTTGCGCGTGAACACCGATATGCAGCGCATCCGCCATCGGCGTGCGCTGTCGAGCAACAGCAGCTTTGATCGCCACGCGTTCGCGCAATTGTTCGAGAAACGCCAGCAGCGGCAGTTCATCGAGCAAATGGCGCATGCGCGTCTGCTCCGGCCGAGCCAGCTCAAGGAACAACTCCAGCACCGCGACCACCAGTGCATGGCCGTTTTCCACGCTCACGGCACCGGCCGCACGATCGGTCGGGCAGCCGGCCAGACCGAACGCCAACAACACTTCACCGTCACGTTCGAACGCCGACAGCCACAGATCATGCGGATGCTCGAGCATCGCCAACGCCTCACCGCCGTCCAGCTGCACGGCGAACTTGGCACTCAACTGGTGAAAGCGCGGATGCGTCTGCAATGTCGCCAGAGTCTGTTCGGCCAAAGGCCGGGTATCGAACAGCAACTGCCGATCGATCCCGGCACTCGGGCTGAGCATCAGGTTGCGCACATCGTCGCCCGCTGCGGTTTGCGGCCCCAACCCGGCGGCCAGCAAACTGTCGACCAATGCCGCGGACTGCTCGCCGATGCCGCGAATCTGCAGATTGGCGCGGTTGGTCGCCTCGATCGCGCCACTGGCGAAACGCTCGGCGGCATCAGCCACCGCGTCGGCCTGATTGGCAGTGATCGAGCCGCCATTGAGCTTGATCCGGCAGATGCCGCCGTCCAGCGCCTGGACAATACGCAGCAACCCCGGACAAGCCGAGGGGCGCAGAGCGGTGGACATAGAGCGTTCGTTCAAGGGATGACCGGCTGACTGGCAGCGCTGTGGTGGGCGAAAGGTCGCCATTATGCCTGCTTTGCCCGAGCGCATGAAAATGCCTGCCGGTCGGAAACTGCGGCTTTTCAGAGTTCGACCTCCTCAAGGTCGGCCACGCTCTCGCGAATCGCCTGATCTACAACGTCCCGGTTTTTGTCGATGTCCCGGCGATTGATCACCATTCTTCTGGCGCGGATGTCCAGTTGCGACATCGGTTGATGGACCTGCCAGAACAGGTAGTTGGTACTCAATACCAACTTGAAAAAGCGGATATGGCTGAGCACCACCACCAACTCGCCGCTGGCATTCTTACTGACCGGAACAATATGCGAAGTGAAGGTTTTGCCACTCAGAGCAGTAAACTTTTGCAGCAGTGCTGTATCTCTTTCCAGCGCTGCCAGCCCAGCTTCAACCTGCTCTAATTGACCGCGCGCGAGCAAGGGGGCTGTCAACCGCCGCCACGCCTCCTGCACACTTCCGGAAAACGCCTCCTGGACTAGCACCACCGGCTTCTCTTCCAGGTTCCAGCCACATGACCAAAGGCCCCCGGCAAAGTAATCGAACCACTCTGCAGGCTGCAGGCTGCTGTCACAACGGCTGTCCGCCGCGATCTGGGCGAGATAAATGCAGTTCCTCACAAATCTGTTATCGGCCTCTGCCCGCCCCTCCAGTCCGGTGAACAACATATTATTAACGGCAACTGCATTACTCTGACTTAAACCTGTAGCTGAATTGATATCCATATCGCTCCCTGCCAACTTGGCACGTATTAATTTTATAGTTTCATTGCGCCAGACTTATTAAAAAGAACTGACTTGAATCAAACTAACAAAAACGGAAGTTGAAAAAATCACTATTACTCGACATTAAGTTTCCGCGTTGTTCTCGACACGCCGCGACGACAGACCCGCGTCAGGTGCCGGCAGTCGCGTTATCATGCCGCCCGTGAAGATCTACTCAGGATTAAGGAACGGCATGACACCCTGGCTGACGGTTGTGGGAATCGGTGAAGACGGCTTCAAGGGCCTGGGCAAAAACGCCCGGCGCGCCCTGTTGGCTGCTTCGCGGATCATCGGCGGCCAGCGGCAACTGGACTTGCTGCCGGTGTGCATTCGTGGCGAACGCACTTTGTGGCCGAGTCCGTTTTCCCTCGCGCCGGTATTGGAGCAGCGCGGCGAAGCGGTGTGCGTGTTGGCCAGTGGTGATCCGATGTTCTACGGCGTCGGCGCCAGCCTCGCGCGGCACGTGCCGAGTGTCGAGATGCTGATCCTGCCCGCGCCCTCTTCCTGTTCGCTGGCCGCCGCCCGGCTCGGCTGGCCGTTACAGGAGGTGGTCACCCTCTCGCTGGTGGCGCGACCACTGGCGGCACTCAATGCGCAGCTGTTCAGCGGGGTGCGCCTGTTGCTGTTGAGCAATGACCGGCACAGTCCGGCGGCAGTCGCGGCGCTGCTGCGCGAGCGCGGTTTTGGCGGCAGCCGCCTGACTGTGCTTGAGCATTTGGGCGGCGATGCCGAACGGCGCCTCGAAAGTACGGCCAATGACTGGAATGACCCGGCGATTGCCGATCTGAATGTGATCGCCATCGAATGCCTGGCCGATGCGCAGGCACCGCGCCTGTCACGTCTTGCCGGACTGCCCGATTCGGCATTCCAGCACGACGGCCAACTGACCAAACGCGATGTCCGCGCCATCACCCTCGCCCGCCTCGCGCCGATCCCCGGCGAACTGCTGTGGGATGTCGGCGGCGGTTGCGGCTCGATCGGCATCGAATGGATGCGCGCGCACCCGAGCTGCCGCGCGATTGCCATCGAGGCGGACGAAGGCCGACAGGCCTTGATCGAACACAATCGCGACGCGTTGGGCGTACCCGGTCTGCACCTGGTGCGTGGCCGTGCGCCGCAGGCACTTGCCGGGCTGGAGCGACCCGACGCGATCTTCATAGGGGGCGGCGTGACCCGTGAAGGCGTGTTTGAAACCTGCTGGGAACAACTCAAACCCGGTGGTCGACTGGTTGCCAACGCCGTGACCCTGCAAAGTGAAGTCACTCTGATGCACTGGCGCGAACGCCACGGCGGCGAACTGACCCGCATCCACGTGGCCCAGGCGCAACCACTGGGCGAATTCGACACCTGGCGTCAGGCGTTGCCGATCACCTTGCTCGACCTGGCCAAACCCCTCGATGCGTGACGAAACCGCCGAACAACCCGCGCCCCTGCGCAGCGGCCTGACCACCGGCAGCTGCGCCACCGCCACCAGCCTCGCCGCCGCCCGCCTGCTGCTCGGCGGTACGTCGGCGGATGCGGTGCAGATCGTTCTGCCCAAAGGCAAACAAGTGCAGATGCGCCTGGAGTTCTGCCGCCTGACCGAAGGCGGCGCCGAGGCCGGGACGATCAAGGACGCCGGCGACGACCCGGACGTAACTCACGGTGCGCTGCTCTATTCGCACGTGCGGCTGCTGGCCGAGCCGGGGATTCGCTTTGTCGCGGGCGCAGGTGTCGGCACCGTGACCCGGCCGGGGCTGGTGCTCGGCGTCGGTGAACCGGCGATCAACCCGGTGCCACGCAAGATGATCAGCGACCACCTGACGCTGCTCGCCACCGAAAGCGCTTATGCCGGCGGTTTCGAGGTCACGGTCAACGTCGAGGGCGGCGAGGCGCTGGCGCTGAAAACCATGAACCCGCGGCTGGGCATTCTCGGTGGTTTGTCGATCCTCGGCACCAGCGGCATCGTCCGGCCGTTTTCCTGCGCGGCGTACATCGCCTCGATCCATCAGGGCATCGACGTCGCCAAAACCAATGGCTATCTGCACATCGCCGCGTGCACCGGCAACGCCAGCGAAGACACCATGCGCCGGGTCTACGACCTGCCGGAAATCGCCCTGATCGAAATGGGCGACTTTGTCGGCGCGGTGCTCAAGCATCTGCGCAAAGTGCCGGTGGATAAACTCAGCCTGTGCGGCGGCTTTGGCAAGATCAGCAAACTGGCGGCCGGGCACATGGATCTGCACTCGAGGCATTCGAGCATCGACCTGCCGCAACTGGCTGAATGGGCGGCGGCGATTGGCGCTGATCAGGCGTTGCAGCAGAGCATTCGTGAAGCGAACACCAGTCAGCAGGCCTTGGCGATGGCCAGCGCGGCGGGCATTGCCCTCGGCGATGAGGTCTGCCGCCACGCGCTGAATTTCGCTTGCAGCGTGGTGCCGGCGCAGGTGCAGGTCGAGGTGTTTGCGATTGATCGCCAGGGCGGCATTGTCGGCCACGCCGGAGGTTTTGCATGAAACGCATTCTGTTGCTTGGCGGCGTCACCGAGGCGTTGGCCATCGCCCGTACGCTGGGGCCAGAACACATTTACAGTCTGGCCGGCGTGGGCCGGGTGCCGACCGACCTGACCTGCCAGGTGCGCGTCGGCGGCTACGGCGGGGCCGAAGGTCTGGCACAATTCATTCGCGCTGAAGGCATCGACCTGCTGTTCGATGCGACCCACCCTTACGCCGCGCAAATCAGCCACAACGCCGCCATCGCCGCACAACTCGCCGGCATCCCCTGCTGGGCCTTGCGCCGCCCCGCGTGGCAGCCGCAACCGGGCGACGACTGGCGAGAAGTCAGCGACTGGGCCGAACTGATCGAAGCCCTCAAACCGTTCCGCCGCCCGCTGTTCACCCTCGGCCGCGAACCGCTGCAACACCTCGACGAAATCCCTGCCAACCAGTATTGGACCCTGCGCGCCCTCGACGCTTATCCCGGTAACGAACGCTGCGAAGTCATCGGCGCCCGTGGGCCGTTTCTGCTGGAGGATGAACGCGCACTGTTCGAACGCCGGCAGATCGATGTGCTGATCAGCAAGAACAGCGGCAGCACCGCGACCGAGCCGAAACTGGAAGTGGCGCGGGAGTTGGGCGTGCCGGTGATGGTGCTGAAGCGGCCGGTGTTGCCGGGAGTTGATCGGGAGTTTCTGACGACGGCTGAAGTCCTCGCGGCCCTTGCCGCCTTCACCCGACTTTAACCAGGCGCAGACCTCGAGTGCGCCTTCGCGGGCAAGCCCGCTCCCACAGTGGTCGGCGGCGACCGCATAGTTTGTGTATGCCAGGGCTCCTGTGGGAGCGGGCTTGCTCGCGAAGGCGCCGGTACTGTAATCCTCTCTCCAACGCCCTACAGCTAAACCGGACGCTACGTACAACCCTTTAAAGAAACACTGACTGTCTGCACTAAATGCCCGGTTTTATGCTCACCGCTTTTGAGCCCATAGGTGAACATTGCGATGACCGAAAAATTCACCCGTTTCGACGCCGCCGAGTACCTTAAAACCCCCGAGGACATGGCGGCTTATCTGGACGCTTGCTTTGATGATGATGAAGGCGATGGCGTACTCATCCGTGCAGCACTGAATGACATAGCCCGAGCCCAGGGCATGACACAGGTGGCACGTGATGCTGGCCTGGGTCGTGAAAGTCTCTATAAAGCGCTGAGCAGCACTGGTAACCCCGAATTCGCAACTATCATGAAGGTCATGAAGGCTTTGGGTTTGAGATTGCACGCCGTCGCGGTGTGATTGATCTGCGACACCATACCGCACGACGCCTTTTTACTTATCGGCCCTGATCAGGCTAAATAGCCGCGCCTGATCGCCCACCCAACGGATCTGTCTCATGAACCGACACCGGCTCGCATTTACCTGGATCGCCTGCTTCGCAGTGCTGTTCAACATGCTCGCCATGCCGATGACCGGGGCGCTGGCGCAGGCGGCCAGTTCACCGGCCGAACAGTTGCTGTGGAGCAGTTTCTGCACCGGCAGCGGGACGAAGATGGTGGCGATCAACATCGGCACCCCGGAGCAGAAAGCCCCGTCCAACGACAGCCATTCCAACATGCAGCATTGCTGGTGTTGCTCGGGTTCCGCGCCGCTGGTGGCGTTGCCGGGCCATACGCCGCAGCTGTATTTCGCCCGCTACGAAAGCAATCGCAGCGTGGCGCCGCCCTCGTTGCAAACACCGACACCGCGCCAGCAATGGCCGAGCCTCAACCCCCGCGCCTCGCCTCTGTTCTGATCTGTCTCGCAATTGACCTGCGTTTCACATCGTTCCGGAGAACTGCCATGTTGAACAAACTCATCGTCATCGCTGCGCTGTTGCTGCCTGCCTGCTTCGCCCATGCCCACGAATACAAGGCCGGCGAGCTGGAAATCGCTCATCCGTGGTCGCAGGAGCTGCCGCCCAACGCGCCGACCGTCGCCGCTTATTTCGTGATCAGCAATCCCGGCAAGACCGACGACCGCCTGCTCAGCGTCGACTCGCCAATCACCGCCGAAGCGCAACTGCATGAGCACGTGATGCAGGGCGACCTGATGAAAATGCAGCAGGTGCCCGACGTGGTGATTCCGGCCGGCGGCAAGGTGACGTTCGCGCCGATGGCCTATCACGTGATGCTGCTCAACCCGAAAGACCGCAGCCTGCTCAGCGACGGCAAACGCTTCCCGCTGACCCTGCATTTCGAGAAGGCCGGTAACGTCACCGTCGAAGTCGCGGTGCAGAAGAAACCTCCGCAAGATACCCAGGCACACGATCACGCCCAGTAACCGATCCGGCTGACCACGCCCGTGCGCCTGCAACGCGCCGGGGCATCCCACCTGCATCGCCAGAGCCAGACTCTGACCCGCGGTAGCTGGATCGCCCTGTTCGCCATGTTGATGATCTTCATCGGCCCGCTGATTTCTCAGTCGATGCCGATGGATCAGCACGCCTCGACTTCCATGCCGATGAGCATGGACATGGCGATGGACATGCCGGGCATGGATCACGCCGCGCACGGCGCACAACCGGCTGCCGAACACTGCCCGCCACAGTCCTCGCACCACGCCCTATGGGAAAAGTGCGGTTATTGCAGCCTGCTGTTCAATTGCCCGGCGCTGACCGGTGGCGGCACGTTCGCCACGTTCAGCATTGCCCACGTCAACACCTTCACCCCGCCCTCCCCGCGTCTGGGCCATGCCCGGCAGACCTTCTTCCCCGGCGCCCGCACCCGCGCCCCGCCCATCACGGCGTAAACACCGCACCTTTGATTGCACACGGTTGAGAAGACAGCTTCAGGCTGCCGGCCGTGTCGTTTACGACTGTTTGATGGAAATTGTCATGTCCAGGTTTTCTGCTGTTCCACGCTCGGGTTCTGCCCAGGCGTCTTTCGCGCTGAACGCATCGCGCATTGGTTTCTCGCACGCCACCGCCGTCCTTTGCGGCGTCCTGCTGTCGCCGCTGGGGCTGGCCGATGACCACGCCGGGCACAACGAAGAACTGAGTCCGACGGTGATTACCGCGATCGCCCCCAGCTCGCCGTTGACCATCGTCACCAACCCCAAGGATCCGCGTCAGCCGGTGCCGGCCAGTGACGGCGGCGATTACCTGAAGACCATTCCCGGCTTCGCCCTGGTGCGCAATGGCGGCACCAACGGTGATCCGGTGCTGCGCGGGATGTTCGGTTCGCGCCTGAACATTCTCACCAACGGCAGCATGCTGCTCGGCGCCTGCCCGGGGCGGATGGACGCGCCGACCTCGTACATCTCGCCGGAAACCTACGACAAACTCACGGTGATCAAGGGCCCGCAAACCGTGCTCTGGGGACCGGGTGCATCGGCCGGTACGGTGCTGTTCGATCGTGAGCCGGAAAGCTTCGGCGAACTCGGCACGCGGGTGAATGCCAGCGTGCTGGCCGGCTCCAACGGACGCTTCGACAAGGTCGTCGACGCCGCTGCCGGCGGGCCATTGGGCTACGTACGGGTAATCGGCAATACCGCGCACTCCGACGACTATCGCGACGGCAACAACGACATCGTTGCCTCGCGCTACGACAAATGGAACGGTGACATCGCCGTCGGCTGGACCCCGGACGCCGACACCCTGATCGAACTCACCGCCGGCAAGGGCGATGGCGAAGCGCGCTACGCCGGGCGCGGCATGGACGGTTCGCAGTTCCTGCGCGAAAGCCTCGGCCTGCGCTTCGAAAAATCCAACATCACCGACGTGCTGGAGAAACTCGAAGCACAGGTCTACTACAACTACGCCGACCACGTGATGGACAACTACACCCTGCGCACGCCATCCGGCACCGGGATGATGGCCGGGCCCATGGCGTCCAACGTCGACCGGCGCACCCTCGGCGCGCGGATCAAGGCAACCTGGCGCTGGGCCGACATCCAACTGATCACCGGTCTCGATGCGCAGACCAACGAACACCGCCAGCGCAGTGGCATGGGCATCGACACCTACAAGGATCAGCCGTACACCAAGGACGCCGATTTCCATAACTACGGCGTGTTCAGCGAAATGACCTGGTACGCCGCCGACCGTGATCGCCTGATCACTGGCGCCCGGGTCGACCGTGCTTCGGCCAAGGATTACCGGCAGCGCATTGGTTCGGGAATGATGAGCCGGCCAAATCCGACCGCCGACGAGACCCGCGCCGACACCCTGCCAAGCGGCTTCGTGCGTTACGAGCATGACCTCGCTGACAACCCGGCCACGCTGTACGCCGGCCTCGGTCACGCGCAGCGCTTCCCGGATTACTGGGAGCTGTTTTCACCGAAGTCCGGCCCGGCCGGTTCGCTGAATGCGTTCGACTCGATCAAACCGGAAAAGACCACCCAGTTCGACTTCGGCGTGAACTACAAGACCGCCGAACTCGAAGCCTGGGCCTCGGGCTACATCGGTGTGGTGCGCGACTACATCCTGTTCGACTACACGCCAACGATGATGGGCATGAGCACATCGCGCGCGGAAAACATCGACGCGCGGATCATGGGTGGCGAGCTCGGTGCCGCCTACAAACTCACCGATAACTGGAAAGCCGACGCGACCCTGGCTTACGCCTGGGGCAAGAACAGCAGCGACGGCAAAGCCCTGCCGCAAATGCCGCCGCTGGATGCGCGCTTCGGCCTGACCTACAGCGAAGACAACTGGAGCGCCGGAGCACTGTGGCGCGTGGTCGCGGCACAAAACCGCATCGACCAGAACAAGGGCAACGTGGTCGGCAAGGACTACGACAAGAGCGGCGGCTTTGGCGTGTTCTCGCTCAACGGCGCCTACCGGATCAACAAGAACTGGAAGGTCAGCACCGGCGTCGACAACCTGTTCGGCAAGGCTTACGCCGAGCACCTGAACCTGGCGGGTAACGCCGGTTTCGGCTACCCGGCCAACGACCCGCAAGCGATCAATGAACCGGGGCGCACGCTCTGGACCAAGGTCGATATGAGTTTCTAACCGAGCGGCACGCCCTGCCCTTGTGGGAGCGGGCTTGCTCGCGAAGACGGCGGTACATCCAGCATGGGTGGCGCCTGACACGACGCTTTCGCGAGCAAGCCCGCTCCCACAGGAGTGCAGTGGTGAAACTCCCCATACAGAACAACTAAAAGATCCAAGCCAAGCGGAGCAAACGTGATGCAAAAGCCCAAACCGAACTTCTACAACCTGGCCTGGCGCTGGCATTTCTATGCCGGCCTATTCGTCGCGCCCTTCATGGTGATGCTGGCCCTGACCGGCATCATCTACCTGTTCAAACCGCAACTCGACTCACTGATGTACAGCAGCCTGCTCAACGTCCCGGCCGCGCATCACACAGTGCCGGCCGATGATCTGCTGCAACGGGTCAAGAGCGCTTATCCACAGGGTCAGATCAGCCAATACCTGCCGCCGGCCAACGCCGAACGCAGTGCTCAGTTTGTCGTCAAGAATGAGGGTCATGAACTCAACGTATTCATCGATCCGTACCACGGCGACATTCTCGGCGAGCAGGATGCGAAGAAAAATCTGCAAGCCATCGCCCGCGCCATTCACGGCGAGTTGATGATCGGCACGGTGGGTGATCGTCTGATCGAACTCGCCGCCGGTTGGGGCGTGGTGCTGGTGGTGTCGGGGGTGTTTCTGTGGTGGCCGCGGGGTCAGGCCGCCGGGATTCTGTGGCCACGCCTGAACAGTCGCGGTCGGGTGTTGTGGCGTGATCTGCACGCGGTCACCGGGTTCTGGGGCGCGGCATTGCTGCTGGTGATGCTGCTCAGCGGCATGACCTGGACCGGCTTCTGGGGCAAGCAATATGCGCAGGTGTGGAACGTGTTCCCGGCGGCGATGTGGAACAACGTGCCGACCTCCGACGTCGAGGCCGGCAGCCTCAATAACGCCGCGCGCCAGACCGTGCCGTGGGCGATGGAAAACACGCCGATGCCGATGTCCGGCGACCACGCCGAACACATGGCCCACGGCGGCATGCAACACGGCCCCGCCGCCCCCGCGATCAGCCTGCAAGAGGTGCAGAACATCGCCATTGAACGCAAGGTCGAACCCGGCTACAGCATCACCCTGCCAACCACCGCGACCGGCGTGTTCACCATCGCCGTGTTCGCCGACGACCCGCGCAACGACGCGACCCTGCATGTCGATCAGTACACCGGCAAGGTCCTCGCCGATGTGCGTTTCGAGCAGTACGGCGCAGTGGCGCGGGCCACGGAAATCGGCGTGATGCTGCACGAAGGCAAGATGTTCGGCACCTTCAACCAGATCGTCGTGCTGCTGATCTGCCTGATGATTCTGCTCAGCGCCGTCAGCGGTGTGGTGATCTGGTGGAAGCGGCGTCCGCAGGGCAAGTTCGGCGTACCGCCGCTGCGCCATGATCTGCCGAAATGGAAAACCGGCGTGGCGATCATGCTCGCTCTGGCAGTGATCTTTCCGCTGGTGGGCGCTTCGCTGGTGCTGGTCTGGCTGCTGGATCGGCTGCTCTTGTCGCGTCTGGGCCGCCAAGCTGAATCTGCCTCAACTTCAACGTGAAGCAGGCGAGATGCGCGTTTCAGACAGATCTTTAAACTGCCGGGGCTTAAACTCCGGCAGATTCCTGTGGGAGCGGGCTTGCTCGCGAAGGCGCAGTGTCATGCAACGAACAGGGTGCCTGACACGCCCTCTTCGCGAGCAAGCCCGCTCCCACAATTGCCGCTCTGCCCGCCACCAAAAGTTGCGGGCTTTCTTTTGAAGAAGTGATTCACCGTCCCGATGAACAAGTACCTCTTGTCCAGCCTCTGCCTGTTCGCCCTGAACAACGCCAACGCTGATGGCCAGCCGCTGACGCTGCCCACCGGCACCATCTCCGCGCCTGCGGTTGACGAAGAAAGTGTCAGCCTGACCACGCCGACCACCGCCGGCTCGCGCCTGAACCTGACGGCCATGGAAACTCCGGCCAGCGTCGAAAGCCTCAGCGGCGAGCAGGTTCGCGCCCGTGGCGATCGCAGCGTGCAGGACGCGGTGTCACGCAGCACCGGCATCAGCCGTACCGGCACCCCGGGCGATGGCGGCACCTCGTTGCAGGCACGCGGTTTTACCGGGCAGAGTTCGGTGATGCAGTTGTATGACGGCAATCGGATGTACACCGGCATGGGCACCGTGACCTTTCCGGTCGACACCTGGGCGGTGCAGCGCGTCGACGTACTGCGCGGCCGCGCCTCGGTGCTGTACGGCGAAGGCGCGACCGGTGCGGTGGTCAACGTGATTCCGAAGAAGCCGTTCGAGGGCGAAATAGAAAATCACCTGCGCCTCGGCTACGGTTCCTACGACAGTCAGCAGCAGGCGTTCGACAGCGGCGGCTCGCTGAGCGACACCCTGAGCTATCGCCTCAATCTCAATCGTCTGCGCAGCAACAGCTGGATCGATCGCGGTGACTCATCAAGCGACTTCATCAGCGCCGCGCTGCGCTGGCAAGCCACTGATGAGCTGGCGTTCACCCTCGCCCACGACTACGGCGACCAGCGTCCGCAGAATTACTTCGGCACGCCACTGATCAACGGCCAGTTGAAGGACAGCGTGCGCAACAAGAACTACAACGTGCGTGACGACCAACAGCACTACAACGATCAGTGGACGCGCCTGACCACCGATTGGCAGATCAACGACGCCGTCAGTGCCAGCAACGAGCTGTACTACCTCAAGGCCCAGCGCCGCTGGCAGAACGCCGAAAACTACAACTTCGACACCGCCACGCAACAGCTCAGCCGCAGTGGCTACTTCGGCATCGGCCACCAGCAGGAGCAGGTCGGCGACCGCCAGACCTTCACCTTCAAGCACTCGCTGTTCGGCCTCGACAGCCAGACCGTGACCGGCGTCGATTACAACCGCATCCGCTTCCAGCTCAACAGCAACTCGCCGTTCAACGACGTGCTGCCCAACGGTCAGCCCTTGGATCTGTATCACCCGCAGCCGGGCTATTTCGAAAGCGCCAACCCGTATCGCGACCAGTTCGACAGCACCACCAAACAGATGTCAGTGTTTGCGGAAAACCGCACGCAATTGAGCGAGCGCTGGTCGCTGGTGACCGGCGTGCGCCGTGATTACGTGCACGTTGATCGCAACAATCTGATCGACGACAGCCAGAGCGACAAGACCCTGACCGGCAACAACTGGAAGGCCGGACTGGTGTTTGCCCTCACGCCCGAGACTTCGTTCTACGGTCAGGTCGCGACCAGCACCGACGGCATCGGCGGCCTGATATCCCTCAGTCCGAGCCAGCAGCAATACGACCTGTCGACCGCGCGCCAGACCGAGGTCGGCATGAAGCAGTTGCTCTGGGATCAACGCGGCGAGTTCACCCTGGCGGCCTATCGCATCGTCAAAAAGAAACTGCTGACCGACGATCCGGGCAACCCCACGCTCAAGCAGCAAGTCGGCCAGCAATCGTCCAACGGCCTGGAAGCCAGCCTTGATCTGCAACTGCCGCACGCCTGGCAACTGCAGGCCAACGCGGCGATTGTGAAGGCCAAGTACGATGACTTCTCCGAAGTGGTCGACGGGCAAACCCTGTCGTACAACGGCAATCGCCCGGTGGATGTACCACGGCGCACCGCCAATCTGTGGCTGAACAAAAACCTCAGTGATGATCTGAAGGCCGGGGCCGGCGTGCGTTATGTCGATGCGCGTTACGCCGACATGGCCAACCGCAACGAGCTGCCGAGTTACACCGTGGTCGATGCGACGCTGTCGTGGCAAGCCTTGCGCAACACCACGCTGGGCCTGCAGGTGAACAATCTGTTTGACCGCCAGTACGCACAAAGCCAATACAATGCGGGCCAGCAGTGGATTCTCGGCGAGCCGAGATCGTTCTTCGTCACCGCTGATTACACTTTTTGATTGAAGATTGCGCCCTCACCCTAGCCCTCTCCCGGAGGGAGAGGGAACTGACCGAGGTGTTTGGGCAAGTTGCACCGACTTGAAAGTCCGAGTCGAACTCAGTTTTGAAACGCATGAAGATCGGCTCCCTTTCCCCCTCGCCCCCTCTGGGGAGAGGGCTGGGGTGAGGGGGATGGATCTACCGAAAAAACACGAAATCGAGAACACACCGAACGCCCTATGACGTCACTCACCCTCACCCACCTCGCCTGGACACCTCTGGGCCACGGCCACTGCCATCACCAGTTCCAGCTGCGTGACGCCTCGTTGCAGGTGGCCGCCGGTGAGTTCGTCGGGCTGATCGGCCCCAACGGCAGCGGCAAGACCAGCCTGCTGCGCTGCGCTTATCGCTTCAGTCAGCCGGAAAGCGGTGAGGTCAGACTCGATCATCACAACGTATGGAAGCAATCCTCGCGCTGGTGCGCAAAGCGCATCGCCGTGGTCCTGCAGGAATTCCCCGATGCCTTTGGCCTGACCGTCGAAGAAGTGGTCGCCATGGGCCGCACGCCGCACAAAGGCCTGTTCGATGGCGACACGCTGGAAGATCGCAATCTGGCGACGCAAGCGCTCAAATCCGTCGGCCTCGACGGCTTCGAAGACCATGCGTTCGCCACCCTGTCCGGCGGTGAGAAGCAGCGGGTGATCCTTGCCCGCGCCCTGACTCAGCAACCGCAACTGCTGATCCTCGACGAGCCGACCAACCACCTCGACCCGCGTTATCAGCTCGAACTGCTGCAACTGGTCAAACGTCTGCAGATCGGCACCCTCGCCAGCATTCACGACCTGAACCTGGCCGCCGCGTTCTGTGACCGACTGTACGTGATCAACCACGGGCGGATCGTCGCCAGCGGCACGCCGCAAGAAGTACTGACCACCGAGCTGCTGCGCGAAGTGTTCGGCGTCGAGGCGTTGATCGATTCCCACCCTCTTCACGGCTACCCGCGAATCACCTGGATAACCCGACCATGACTGTGCGTTCCCTGCTTTGTGTCGCTCATTTGTTGTGCAGTGCTCAAGCCTTGGCCGAAGCCACGAAATACCCGCTGACCATCCACAGCTGCAACCGCGAAGTGACCTTCAACGAGGCGCCGAAGCACGCGGTCAGCCACGACATCAACATGACCCAGATGATGCTCGCCCTCGGCCTCAAATCACGCATGGCCGGTTACAGCGGCGTCAGCGGCTGGAAGTCGGTGACGCCCGCGATGCAGTCGCTGCTCGACGGTTTGCCGGAGCTGGCCGCGAAATATCCGTCGGTGGAAACCCTGCTCAACGCCAACGTCGATTTCTTCTTCGCCGGCTGGGATTACGGCATGCGCGTCGGCGGCGATCTCACGCCGCAGACCCTGCAACCGCTGGGCATCAACGTGTATGAGCTGACCGAGTCCTGCGCCTTCGTGATGAAGCGTCCGGCGGCGACGCTGGACGACACCTACAACGACCTGCGCAATCTGGGGAAGATTTTCGACGTGCAGGATCGCGCCAACGCACTGATCGCCGACATGCAGAATCAGGTCGCCGAGATCCGCAAAGACCTGCCCGCCGACAAGCCGCGCGTGTTTCTCTACGACAGCGGTGAAGACCGCGCCATGACTTCCGGGCGTCTCGGCATGCCGCAGGCGCTGATTGATGCTGCAGGCGGGCGCAACATTCTCGACGACGTCGACGCGAGCTGGACGAGGGTCAACTGGGAGACCGTGGTCGAGCGCAATCCGCAGGTGATCGTGATCGTCGACTACAGCGAAATCACTGCTGAACAGAAGATCGAATTTCTGCTGAAGAACCCGGCGCTGCAATCGGTCGATGCGATCAAGAACCAGCGCTTCATCGTCATCCCTTACGTGCAGGCCACGCCGGGGATCGATAACGTGCTGGCGGTGGAAACCCTGGCCAAAGGATTCCACGGCGAATGATCGACCGTCGCTACGCCTTGTTGCTGATCGCCCTCGGTGCCCTGTTGCTGATGTCGTGCGTGGTCTCGCTCGGTTTTGGTCCGGCGCG
Source organism: Pseudomonas sp. S150 (assembly GCF_004526365.1). Taxonomy (NCBI): domain Bacteria; kingdom Pseudomonadati; phylum Pseudomonadota; class Gammaproteobacteria; order Pseudomonadales; family Pseudomonadaceae; genus Pseudomonas; species Pseudomonas sp. S150. The sequence continues at coordinate 1,225,393 of NZ_CP038207.1, read as the reverse complement.
GGTGCCGGTGGAGGTGGTTTGGCGGATTCTGCTGCACAAGACCTTCGGTTTCGGCGAGGTGAGCTGGAGCGCCGGGCAGGAGCACATTGTCTGGCTGATCCGTGTGCCGCGCATGTTGCTCGGGGCGTTGGTCGGTGCCGGGCTGGCGTTGATTGGCGCGGTGCTGCAAGCGGTGACGCGTAACCCACTGGCCGATCCACACCTGCTCGGCGTCACCTCCGGCGCGACCCTCGGCGCCGTGATCGTGGTGCTGCACATCGGTGAAATCGTCGGCCTGCTGACCCTGCCGATTGCCGCGTTCATCGGTGCATTGCTGAGCATGTTTCTGGTGCTGGGCATTGCCAACCGTCAGGGTCGGCTCGACAGCGACCGGTTGCTGCTGTGCGGCGTGGCGGTGTCGTTCGTGATGATGGCAATCGCCAACCTGCTGCTGTTCATGGGCGACCATCGCGCCAGCTCGGCGGTGATGTTCTGGATGCTCGGCGGTCTTGGCCTGGCGCGTTGGGAGTTGCTGACAGTGCCGGCGCTGAGCGTGCTGCTCGGCCTCGGTTTGCTGCTGGGTATGGCCCGACCGTTGAACGCACTGATGGCAGGCGAACAGACTGCCGTGACCCTCGGTCTGAATGCCCGCGCGGTGCGTTTGCGGGTGTTTGTGATCGCGTCCTTGATGACCGGGGTGCTGGTGTCGATCAGCGGCTCGATCGGTTTTGTCGGGCTGATGGTGCCGCACATTGCCCGGCGTCTGGTCGGTGCCGAACACCGCCGATTGCTGCCGGCCTGCGTACTGCTCGGCAGCCTGTTTCTGGTGTGGGTCGATGTCGCCGCACGAACCCTGATCGCGCCGGAAGACCTGCCCATCGGCGTTGCCACCGCGGCTATCGGCGGTCTGTTCTTCATCGGACTGATGCGCCGCCGCTGATCCAGCACAATCAACTTGTAGGAGTGAGCCTGCTCGCGATGACGGCGACACATTCGACATCAATGCGGATGACAGAACGCTATCGCGAGCAGGCTCACTCCTACAGGGGACAGTGTTGTCCTTGAAATCGCGCCCCAATCTGGCGCGGCCGCTTGCACCAACGCTCTCTCCGCGTCCCTTCATGGTGCACCCCACCCGCGCGGAACCGCTCTAAACCGACATTTTCCTGCCCGATCCCGACCGGGCACAGCCCTTGCAAAACACACCTTCAGTCGTCCGCATCTGCCAACCATAAAAAACTTTAACGTTCATGGAGATCGCACAATGAAGCGTCGCAGTTTGATCAAGGCTTTCACACTCTCGGCATCCATTGCCGCGATGGGCATGACCTGGACTGTCCAGGCCGCCGAGACCATCAAGGTGGGGATTCTGCATTCGTTGTCCGGGACCATGGCGATCTCCGAAACATCGCTCAAAGACATGGCGCTGATGACCATCGACGAGATCAACGCCAAGGGCGGCGTGAACGGCAAGATGCTCGAACCGGTGGTTGTCGACCCGGCGTCGAACTGGCCGCTGTTCGCCGAGAAGGGCCGGCAGTTGCTGACTCAGGACAAAGTCGCCGTGGTGTTCGGTTGCTGGACCTCGGTATCACGTAAATCGGTACTGCCAGTGTTCGAAGAACTCAACGGCCTGCTGTTCTACCCGGTGCAGTACGAAGGCGAAGAGATGTCGCCAAACGTGTTCTACACCGGCGCCGCGCCGAACCAGCAAGCGATCCCTGCCGTTGAATACCTGATGAGCGAAGAAGGCGGCAGCGCCAAGCGCTTCTTCCTGCTCGGCACCGACTACGTCTATCCGCGCACCACCAACAAGATCCTGCGCTCGTTCCTGCACTCCAAAGGCGTGGCCGACAAGGACATCGAAGAGGTCTATACCCCGTTCGGTCATAGCGACTATCAAACCATCGTCGCCAACATCAAGAAATTCTCCGCTGGCGGCAAGACTGCTGTGATCTCCACGGTCAACGGCGACTCCAACGTGCCGTTCTACAAAGAGCTGGCCAACCAGGGCCTGAAAGCTACCGACGTACCGGTGGTGGCGTTCTCGGTGGGTGAAGAAGAGCTGCGCGGCATCGACACCAAACCGCTGGTGGGCAACCTTGCGGCGTGGAACTACTTCGAGTCCGTGGAGAACCCGGTGAACAAGAAGTTCGTCGCTGACTGGAAGGCCTACGCGAAGAAACACAACCTGCCGGGCGCCGACAAAGCGGTGACCAACGACCCGATGGAAGCCACTTACGTCGGCATCCACATGTGGGCGCAAGCGGCGGAGAAAGCCAAGTCCACCGACGTCGACAAGGTTCGCGAAGCACTGGCTGGCCAGACCTTCGCCGCACCGTCCGGTTACACCCTGACCATGGACAAGACCAATCACCACCTGCACAAACCGGTGATGATCGGCGAGATCCAGGCTGACGGTCAGTTCAACGTCGTGTGGCAGACCGAAGGGCCGATCCGCGCGCAACCGTGGAGTCCGTTTATCGATGGCAACGACAAGAAGCCGGATTATGCGGTGAAGAGCAACTGAGCCATTGGGTGTCGGCCTCGCGCCTGGCGTGAGGCCGACTCGATCCCCCTGTGGGAACAATATTTTGTGGTGAGGGGATTCATCCCCGATGGGTCGCGAAGCGACCCCAAATGCTACAGGCGCGATGTACCTGTGAATCGCGGCGACTGTTTTTGCGACTGCTTCGCAGCCGATCGGGGATGAATCCCCTCGCCACAAAGACTGTGCCCACCATTAGTCCGCGCAAGGCGACTCTTTATGCCGACTACCCTTTACCGCTTCATCCTCGCCATCGCACTGCTGTTGCCGATGACTGCCTTTGCCGGCGACGCCGAAGACTTCGTCGCCGCCAACCCGGTGCAACAGGCCAAACTGCTGGAAGCCTGGGCCGCGCAGCCCGAGCCGGCGCGTGTCGAGCTGATCAACGCCCTGCAACAAGGCGAATTGATCATCGACGGCCAGCCAAAAACCCTGCGTCTGAACAACCGCCTGCGGGGTCTGATCGACACCGCGTTGGCCAGCCACCAATTGCTCGCCGCCGACGCCAAAACCCGTCTGACTGCCGCGCAGCAATTGCAGAAAAGCGCGAAACCCGCGCAGCTGAAATTCCTCGACCAGCAACTGGCTGGCGAAAAAGACGAGAACGTCCATGCCGCCCTGAGCCTGGCGCTGGCCAATCTGCAACTGGTCGACAGCGATCCGGCGGTGCGTCTGGCTGCCGTACGCCTGCTGGGTGAAACCGGCGATCCGCTGGCCCGCACCCGCCTCGAGGGTCTGCTCGAACCCGGCGTCGAAAGCGATGCCGGGGTGCGCACCGCCGCCGAAACCAGTCTGGCGCAGGTCAAGCGCAAACTGCTGATCGGCGAAGTACTCGGTCAAGCCTTCAGCGGCATGTCGCTCGGCTCGATCCTGCTGCTCGCGGCCCTCGGTCTGGCGATCACCTTCGGCCTGCTCGGGGTGATCAACATGGCCCATGGCGAGATGCTGATGCTCGGCGCTTACTCGACTTACGTGGTGCAGCTGATGTTCCAGCGTTACGCACCGCATGCCATCGAGTTCTACCCGCTGATCGCGCTGCCGGTGGCGTTCTTTGTCACAGCGGCGATCGGCATGGCGCTGGAACGCACGGTGATTCGTCATCTCTACGGCCGCCCGCTGGAAACCCTGCTCGCCACCTGGGGCATCAGCCTGATGCTGATCCAGTTGGTGCGCCTGCTGTTCGGCGCGCAGAACGTTGAAGTAGCGAACCCGGCGTGGCTGTCCGGCGGGATTCAGGTGCTGCCGAATCTGGTGCTGCCGTACAACCGCATCGTGATCATCGCTTTCGCTTTGTTCGTGGTGGTGCTGACCTGGCTGCTGCTGAACAAGACCCGCCTCGGCCTCAACGTGCGAGCGGTCACGCAGAACCGCAACATGGCTGCCTGCTGCGGCGTGCCGACCGGGCGCGTCGACATGCTCGCCTTCGGCCTCGGCTCGGGCATCGCCGGCCTCGGTGGCGTGGCGCTGAGCCAGATCGGCAACGTCGGCCCGGATCTGGGTCAGAGCTACATCATCGACTCATTCCTGGTGGTGGTGCTCGGTGGCGTCGGGCAACTCGCCGGCAGCGTGCTCGCCGCGTTCGGGCTGGGCATCGCCAACAAGATTCTCGAACCGCAGATCGGTGCGGTACTCGGCAAGATCCTGATCCTCGCGCTGATCATTCTGTTCATCCAGAAACGTCCGCAAGGCCTCTTCGCACTGAAAGGACGGGTGATCGACTGATGAACCAGCCTCTACTTGTCACGGCCACGCAAAAAGCCGGGCCGAAAGTCACCCTTGCCATCGGCGCGGTGATCCTCGCGCTGCTGATCGCTCTACCGTTGCTCTCGCTGTTGCCGGCGGACAGCGCGCTGCATGTCTCGGCCTACACCCTGACGCTGGTCGGCAAAATCCTCTGCTACGCGATCGTCGCTCTGGCGCTGGATCTGGTCTGGGGCTACGCCGGGCTGCTGTCGCTGGGCCACGGCCTGTTCTTCGCCCTCGGCGGTTATGCGATGGGCATGTACCTGATGCGTCAGGCCGCCGGTGATGGTTTGCCGGCGTTCATGACCTTTCTGTCGTGGACCGACCTGCCGTGGTACTGGAGCGGCACCAGCAGTTTTATCTGGTCGATGTGTCTGGTGGTGCTGGCACCGGGTTTGCTGGCGCTGGTGTTCGGCTTCTTCGCCTTCCGTTCGCGGATCAAGGGTGTGTATTTCTCGATCATGACCCAGGCCCTGACCTTCGCCGGGATGCTCCTGTTTTTTCGCAACGAGACCGGCTTCGGCGGCAACAACGGTTTCACCAATTTCCGCACGATTCTCGGTTTCGGCATCACTGAGCCGGGCACCCGCGCGGTGCTGTTTCTGGCGACCGTGTTGCTGCTGGTGGCGAGTCTGTTCATCGGCTGGCGTCTGGCGCAGAGCAAGTTCGGCCGGGTGCTGACCGCGCTGCGCGATGCGGAAAACCGCCTGATGTTCTGCGGCTACGACCCGCGCGGCTTCAAGCTGTTCGTCTGGGTCTTGAGCGCGGTGCTGTGCGGTCTGGCCGGGGCGTTGTATGTACCGCAGGTGGGGATCATCAACCCCAGCGAAATGTCGCCGACCAACTCCATCGAAGCGGCAGTGTGGGTCGCCCTCGGCGGTCGCGGCACGCTGATCGGGCCGTTGCTCGGTGCCGGTGTGGTCAACGGCATGAAGAGCTGGTTCACCGTGGCTTTCCCCGAATACTGGCTGTTCTTCCTCGGCGCGCTGTTCATCGTCGTGACGTTGTATCTGCCCAAAGGCGTGATCGGCCTGCTGAAGAAACGAGGTGAACAATGAGAGTCACTGCGAGTGCTGAATTCATGCTCGAACCGGCGTTCTTCCCCGTGGAACCGAACAAGGACGAAGGCACCAGCCGTGACTCGATCGGCCTCGGCCAACGCGTCGGCCCGGGCCTCGACACCCGCCACGGCACGATCCTGACCCTGGAAGACATCAGCGTCAGCTTCGACGGCTTCCGTGCGCTGAACAATCTGAACCTGTACATCGGTGTCGGCGAACTGCGCTGCATCATCGGCCCCAATGGCGCAGGCAAGACCACGCTGATGGACGTCATCACCGGCAAGACCCGCCCCAGCCACGGCAAGGCGTGGTTCGGCGAAACCCTCGATCTGACGCAGATGAGCGAAGTGCAGATCGCCCAGGCCGGGATCGGCCGCAAGTTCCAGAAACCCACAGTGTTCGAAGCGCTCAGCGTGTTCGAGAATCTGGAGCTGGCGCAGAAGACCGACAAGTCGGTGTGGGCCAGTTTGCGCGCACGCCTGAGCGGCGAGCAGCGCGATCGCATCAGCGAAGTGCTGGAGACCATCCGCCTGACCACCTCGGTCAATCGCCCGGCGGGCTTGCTGTCACACGGCCAGAAGCAGTTTCTGGAGATCGGCATGTTGCTGATGCAAGACCCGCAACTGTTGCTGCTCGACGAACCGGTGGCCGGGCATGACCGACGCCGAAACCGAATTCACCGCCGAGCTGTTCAAGAGCCTGGCCGGCAAGCATTCGCTGATGGTGGTCGAGCACGACATGGGCTTCGTTGGCTCGATTGCCGACCATGTGACGGTGCTGCATCAGGGCAGCGTGCTGGCGGAAGGCTCGCTGGAGCAGGTGCAGGAAAACGAGCGGGTGATCGAGGTCTATCTCGGCCGTTGAACTGCAAACACCTTTCCAATGTGGGAGCGGGCTTGCTCGCGAATGCGGTGTGCCATTCAAGTTGATGGCGACTGATCCACCGCATTCGCGAGCAAGCCCGCTCCCACAGGGGGATTTGAGGAGATTTTTGAGAATGCTGCAAGTCGACAAGCTGCACCAGTACTACGGCGGTAGCCACATCCTCCGTGGCCTCTCATTCGACGTAAAAGTCGGCGAAGTCACCTGCCTGCTCGGGCGCAACGGCGTGGGCAAGACCACCCTGCTCAAATGCCTGATGGGCCTGTTGCCGGCCAAGGAAGGTGTGGTGAATTGGGAAGGCCAACCGATTACCACGTTCAAGCCGCACCAGCGTGTACACGCCGGGATCGCCTATGTGCCACAGGGCCGGGAAATCTTCGGCCGGCTCACGGTGGAAGAAAATCTGCTGATGGGCCTGTCACGGTTTCCCGGCAGCGAAGCGAAAGAAGTCCCAGGTTTCATCTACGAATTGTTCCCGGTGCTGCTACAAATGAAGCAGCGCCGCGGCGGTGACCTGTCCGGCGGTCAGCAACAGCAGCTGGCTATCGGTCGCGCCCTGGCCAGTCGTCCGCGTTTGCTGATCCTCGACGAGCCCACCGAAGGCATCCAGCCCTCGGTGATCAAGGAGATCGGCGCGGTGATCAAGAAGCTCGCGGCGCGGGGCGACATGGCGATTTTGCTGGTTGAGCAGTTCTACGACTTCGCCGCCGAGCTGGCCGATCAGTACCTGGTGATGTCCCGGGGCGAGATCGTGCAACAGGGGCGCGGCGAAAATATGGAGGCCGAGGGTGTACGAGGTCTGGTAACAATTTAATCTGTAGCTTCCTAACGATAATTACAAACCATGAACTTACCGCTTCCCACTGCCCTGTTTACCCCGAGCTGGCACGCCGAGCTGGAGCTGGCCTACGCCCGCTTCGGCGACTGTACGCGCCCGGTTCAGCGCCGGCATCTCGGCCCGCTGCGCGTGCAAAAGCACCTGTATGCCGAAGGCCCCGAGGTCTGCCAGCACATCATCGTCCACCCGCCCGGCGGGATCGCCGGCGGTGACCGGCTGAACATCAGCGCCCGCGTCGAAGCAGACGCCTGGGCGCAGATCACCAGCCCCGGCGCGGCCAAGTGGTATCGCGCGGCAGGGCCGGCGTATCAGCGGCTCGACCTGAAAGTGGCGGCCGGCGCGACGCTCGAATGGCTGCCGCAGGAAACCATCGTCTACAGCGCCGCCCAGGCTGAGCTCACCACCGCGATCGAGCTTGAGGGCGATGCACGACTGTTCTACTGGGACGTGGTGGCGCTGGGTCGCCCGGCCAGTGGCGAGCGCTTCGACCTCGGACATTTCCAGGCGCACCTGGATATTCGCCGCGACGGCCGCTTGCTCTGGCATGAGCGCCAGCGCCTCAGCGGCAATGACGGCCTGCTCGACTCGCCCATTGGCCTGGATGGCCACCCGGTGTTTGCGACGCTGCTGGTGAGCGGTGAAATCGACGCCGAACTGCTGGAGCGTTGCCGCTCGCTGGGCCATGAGGTGCGCGGTGATCTGACCCAGTTGCCGGGGCTGTTGGTGGCCCGTTGCCTGGCGAGCGAGGCACTGCTGGCCCGCGCCTGGCTGATCGACCTGTGGCGCCTGCTGCGCCCGGCCCTGCTCGGCCGCGAAGCGGTATCACCGAGAATCTGGAGCACTTGAAAAGCCACCCTCACCCCCCGCCCTCTCCCGGAGGGAGAAGGAGCCTGACCAGGTTGTCTGGAAGGAAATTTGCATTCTCGAAAAATATTGACTGACTGGACCGGCCTCGACAAACGACCGAAATCAGTCCCCTCTCCCTCCGGGAGAGGGCTAGGGTGAGGGATGGCTCTAACTGGCCCCCACGCCCGCAAGAACCTCACAAAACTGCCCTGATGGATACCCGCAATGGACCTGACCCCACGCGAAAAAGACAAGCTGTTGATCTTCACCGCCGGCCTCGTCGCCGAACGCCGACTGGCCCGAGGTGTGAAACTCAACTACCCGGAAGCCATGGCCTACATCTCCGCCGCGCTGCTCGAAGGCGCCCGTGACGGCCAGACCGTGGCCGAGCTGATGCACTTCGGCACCACCCTGCTCAGCCGCGAGCAGGTGATGGAAGGCATCCCGGAAATGATCCCGGAGATCCAGGTCGAAGCGACGTTTCCCGACGGCACCAAACTGGTCACCGTCCACCAACCGATCGTCTGAGGCCGCGCCATGACCTACACCATTCGCGATGCCCTGCACGCCGACCTCCCTGCAATCCGCGACATCTACAACGACGCGGTGCTCAACACCACGGCGATCTGGAACGAATCGGCGGTCGACCTCGGCAACCGCCAGGCGTGGTTCAGCGCCCGTCAGGCCCAGGCCTACCCGATTCTGGTGATCGTCGACGCCGACAACGTTGTGCTCGGCTACGCTTCCTTTGGCGACTGGCGGCCGTTCGACGGTTTTCGCCATACCGTCGAACACTCGGTCTATGTCCGTAGCGACCAGCGCGGCAATGGCCTTGGCCCGCAATTGATGAGCGTGCTGATCGAGCGGGCCAAAGCCTGCGACAAGCATGTGATGGTCGCCGCCATCGAAAGTGGCAACGCCGCTTCCATTCGTCTGCATGAACGCGCCGGTTTCAGCATCACCGGACAAATGCCGCAAGTCGGCACCAAGTTCGGTCGCTGGCTCGATCTGACCTTCATGCAACTGACCCTCAATCCTGGCGCCCAGCCGCCGGTCGCCAACAAGGAGTGACACGCGATGAACCCCGCCCAACTGCGACGCGTCAATGCGGAAAGTTTTGCGCACTATCGTCAGGGCCTGATTGATCTGCTGCTCGACGCCGTGGGTTATGGCGCCAGCGTCGGCTTCATGGCCGATCTCGATGCCGCGCAGGCCCGCGCCTATTTCGATGAAGTGCAGCAACAAGTGAACAAGGGCAGCGTGTTGCTCTGGGTGGTGGTCAAGGATGAAGAGGTGCAGGCCAGCGTGCAGTTGGGCCTGTGCCAGAAGGCCAACGGCCTCAATCGTGCCGAGGTGCAGAAGCTGCTGGTGCGTGAACAGGCGCGGCGACGCGGCCTCGGCCAGCAATTGATGAATGCGCTGGAGCTCGAAGCGGCCAAGCACAAGCGCGGCATGCTCTACCTCGACACCGAGGCTGGCTCCCCCGCCGAAGATTTCTACAAGGCCCTGGGTTACACCCGCGCCGGCGAAATTCCCGACTACGCCTGCGACCCGCACGGCACGTATCGCCCGACCGCCCTCTACTACAAGATTCTGCAAGGAGCCCGGCCATGATTCCCGGCCAGTACCAGATCCAGCCCGGCGACATCGAACTGAATGTCGGCCGCCGCACCCTCAGCCTGAAAGTCGCCAACAGCGGCGACCGACCGATCCAGGTCGGTTCGCACTATCACTTTTTCGAAACCAACGACGCGCTGACCTTTGATCGCGCGGCCAGCCGTGGCATGCGCCTGAATATCCCGGCCGGCACCGCGGTGCGCTTCGAACCGGGGCAGAGCCGCGAGGTCGAGCTGGTGGAGTACGCCGGGCATCGCCGGGTGTTCGGCTTTGCCGGGCGGGTCATGGGTGATCTCTAAGTAATGCGGTGTCTGCTCTGGCCCCTTCGCGAGCAAGCCCGCTCCCACATTCGACCGCGTTCCTTCAGTTGAAATGCGGTCAATTGTGGGAGCGGGCTTGCTCGCGAATCTGTGAGCGCAGCGAACAGCCTCAAAGACCATTGAATTCCAAGGCGAACACATGAAGATTTCCAGACAAGCCTACGCCGACATGTTCGGCCCCACCGTTGGCGACAAGGTGCGCCTAGCGGACACCGAGTTGTGGATCGAAGTCGAAAAGGACTTCACCACCTACGGCGAAGAAGTCAAATTCGGCGGCGGCAAAGTCATCCGCGACGGCCAGGGCCAGAGCCAACTGCTCGCCGCCGAAGTGGTCGACACGCTGATCACCAACGCGTTGATCATCGACCACTGGGGCATCGTCAAAGCCGACGTCGGCCTCAAGGACGGGCGTATCGCCGCGATCGGCAAGGCCGGCAACCCGGACGTGCAACCGAACGTGACCATCGCCATCGGCGCCAGCACCGAGGTGATCGCCGGTGAAGGCATGATCCTCACTGCCGGCGGCATCGACACGCACATCCACTTCATCTGCCCGCAGCAGATCGAAGAAGCGCTGATGAGCGGTGTCACCACCATGATCGGCGGCGGCACCGGGCCGGCGACCGGCACCAACGCCACCACCTGCACCTCCGGGCCGTGGCACCTGGCGCGGATGCTGCAGGCCGCCGACGCGTTCCCGATGAACATCGGCCTCACCGGCAAGGGCAACGCCAGCCTGCCGGAGCCGCTGATCGAGCAGGTCAAGGCCGGCGCCATCGGCCTCAAACTGCACGAAGACTGGGGTACCACCCCGGCGAGCATCGACAACTGCCTGAGCGTCGCCGACCAGTACGACGTGCAGGTGGCGATCCACACCGACACCCTCAACGAATCGGGTTTCGTCGAAACCACCCTCGGCGCGTTCAAGGGCCGCACCATTCACACCTATCACACCGAAGGTGCCGGCGGCGGTCATGCGCCGGACATCATCAAGGCCTGCGGTTTTCCTAACGTGCTGCCGAGCTCGACCAACCCGACCCGGCCGTTCACCCGCAACACCATCGACGAACACCTCGACATGCTGATGGTCTGCCACCACCTCGACCCGAGCATCGCCGAAGACGTGGCGTTCGCCGAAAGCCGTATCCGCCGCGAAACCATCGCCGCCGAAGACATCCTCCACGACCTCGGCGCGTTTTCAATGATCAGCTCCGACAGCCAGGCCATGGGCCGCGTCGGCGAAGTCATCACACGCACCTGGCAGACTGCTGACAAGATGAAAAAGCAGCGCGGCCCGCTGCCGCAGGACGGCGAAGGCAACGACAACTTCCGCGCCAAGCGCTACATCGCCAAGTACACGATCAACCCGGCGATCACCCATGGCATCAGCCATGAAGTGGGTTCGATCGAAGTTGGCAAATGGGCCGACCTGGTGCTCTGGCGTCCGGCGTTCTTCGGTGTGAAACCGACGCTGATCCTCAAGGGTGGCGCCATCGCCGCCAGTCTGATGGGCGACGCCAACGCGTCGATTCCAACCCCGCAACCGGTGCACTACCGCCCGATGTTCGCCAGTTACGGCGGCTCGCTGCACGCTACCAGCCTGACGTTCATCAGTCAGGCCGCGCAGGAGGCCGGGTTGCCCGAGGCATTGGGCCTGAAGAAGAAAATCAGCGTGGTCAAAGGCTGCCGCGACGTACAGAAAACCGACCTGATCCACAACGATTACCTGCCGAACATCGACGTCGATCCGCAGACCTATCAGGTCAAGGCTGACGGCGTGCTGCTGTGGTGTGAACCGGCCGAGACCCTGCCGATGGCTCAGCGCTACTTCCTGTTCTGACGCACGGCAAAAGGCCCCGGTTTCGTGTCTTGCGCACGATCCCGGGGCCTTTTTCATGTCGCTGGAAAAGCACTGTGCAAACGGTCGTGTATTTCCCGCCAAAGGGGCTAATATTCGATTCGCTCCGCCTTTTTTCAGGAACTGCCCATGCGTCTTTCCGAGTTCATCGTGGCCAATATCGACCCTATCGTCGATGAGTGGGAACAGTTCGCCGCGACCATCACGCCGGCCGCCGACTATCTGGATTCCACTGCGCTGCGCGATCACGCCAGCGAGATTCTGCGGGCCGCCGCCCGCGACATGAACAAGCCGCAAAGCCCCGCCGAACAGGCTGCCAAAGCCAAGGGCGAAGGCCCGGAAAAGACCCCGAGCCTGGACGAGGCCGGCGCCAGCCATGGCGAACTGCGCCACACCGTCGGTTTTGACCTGGTGCAGATGACCAGTGAATTCCGCCATTTGCGTGCCTGCGTGATCCGCCTGTGGGTCAACAGCCTTGAATCGCCGGACATGACCTATTTTCAGGACATGATCCGTTTCAACGAAGCCATCGACGAGGCACTGGCCGAATCCACCGCGGCCTACGCCGAGCAGGTCAATCGCTCGCGGGACATTTTCCTCGCCATCCTCGGCCATGACCTGCGTGCGCCGCTGCAGGCGGTGAGCATGTCCACCGAACTGCTGCTGCGCAAATCCAGCCTTGAAGGCGATGCCCTGGCCTGCGCCCAGCACATCAAGCGTGGCGCGCGGCACATGGCGACGATGGTCAGCGATCTGCTGGAACTGGTGCGCAGTCGTCTGGGCCGTAGCCTGCCGATCGAGCCGGCACCGATGGATCTTGCCGTTGCGGCGCGAGCGGCGATCGCCGAAGCCTGCGCCGGTCAACCGCAATCCGATCCCAGGCTCACCGTACACGGTGACACCAGCGGCGTGTGGGACGCCGGACGGATCGACCAGTTACTGCAAAACCTGATCGGCAATGCCTTGCAGCACGGTGCCAACCAGCGCGACGTGACCCTCGATCTGCGTGGCGAGGGCGACCACGTGTGCCTGTCGGTGCACAACTACGGCACACCGATTTCCGAAGAGGCGATCGGTACGATTTTCGACCCGCTGGTGCGCAGCGCCGACGAAGAACTCGGGCAGCCGTCGACCAGCCTCGGGTTGGGCTTGTTTATCGTCAAGGAAGTGGTGACCGCCCATGGCGGGACGATCGATGTCAGCTCGAGCGAGGCTGACGGGACGTTGTTCAGTGTGGTGTTGCCGAGAAAGGTTTAAGCAGGCTTACCGCGTAATCGTTCTTCGCGAGCAAGCCCGCTCCCACATTTGACTGCTTTTCAACTGGAAAACCGCGGTCGAATGTGGGAGCGGGCTTGCTCGCGAAGGGGCCGGCAAAGACACTCAAAAACCAACGGTAAAACTATTCGACCACCAAACGCCCCAACCGCTGGCGCAGCATGCGATTCTCGGCTCGCAGTTCCTTCACTTCATCCAGCAGATCAAGTGCCAGGGCGACGCCCTCCCACTCCAGCTCCAGCTCGCGCCGCAACTTCGCGGCGCGCTTGGCCAGGCTCAGCTCGTAGTCGGTGAACCGCCATTCCCGGGGCTGCGCGCCCTGAGGTTCGAGGATGCCGTGTTCGACGATTTCGATCACGTAGACGTCCGACAGATCGGCCGCCTCACAGAATTCTGCCATGTCCAGTTGAACGATCAGGGGGCTGCTCATGATGGGCTACTCCGTCGTCGGATTCAGAAGTTCTCTCTTGGGTTGAACGCGGCTTTTTTCGCCAGTTCCTGCCACAGCGCCTTGACCTCGTCGTCCGAGGTTTTCGGCATCACGGCCTTGAGCTGCACGAACAGATAACCACGCTCACCGGCCTTGTTTTTCAAGCCATGACCCTTGGCGCGCATGCGCTGGCCATTCTGGCTGCCGGCCGGAACCTTGAGGTTGATCTTGCCGGTCAGGGTCGGCACGGCCACTTCAGCGCCCAACGCCAGCTCCCACGGTGCCAATGGCAGGGTGATGATCAGGTTTTCGCCTTCGACATCGAATTTCGGATGCGGCGCAAAGCGAATGGTCAGGTACAGGTCGCCATTGGCCCCGCCACCGATGCCCGGTGCGCCCTGCCCTTTGAGGCGGATGCGCTCGCCGTCGGTGACGCCCGCCGGGATCTTCACGTTCAGGCTCTTGCTGGTGTTGCTGACGTGCTGACCGTTGGCGTTGTATTGCGGGACCTGGAAGCTGACCTTCTTCGACTCGTCCGACAGGGTCTCCTCAAGGAAGACCGGCAGTTCCATTTCCACGTCTTGCCCTCGGCGCCCTGCACTGCGTTGTTGCCGACCGTCGCCACCGAAACCGGCGCCGCGATTGCCGAAGATCGAACTGAAGAAGTCCGAAAAGTCGCCGGTGTCGCCACCGCCGCCGCCAAAACCGCCACGGCTCTGCCAGCCCGGCGGGCCCTGGAACGGCTGACCGTGCTGGCCATAACGGCGCAGCTCGTCATATTCGGCGCGCTTGTCGGCGCTTTTCAGCGCTTCATAGGCTTCCGAGGCGTCCTTGAACTTGGCCTCGGCATCTTTTTCCTTGCTGACATCGGGGTGGTATTTGCGCGCCAGCTTGCGATAGGCAGCCTTGATCGCCTTGTCGTCCGCTGTCGGCTCCACGCCGAGTATCTTGTAATAGTCTTTGAAGTCCATCGAAGGAATCACCATCCGTTATCGATTTCGCGCCGAGGCCAGCATGCGCTCATTCGCGCGTGCCGGGTTGACCGATCTCAACTTTGTGACCGGGTGGCGCAGCAGAAGTTTATCGGCAGTGGACGACGGTTCTTGCGACCGCCGGTATGTCTGCCGGCCCATGCCAGCAAGTTTGGGGCGAAGCTGCGACTTTCAAGAAGCTTAGTCGTGAAATAGCAGATGACCGGCCTTCGAATCTGCCGCGCACTGACATACACTGCGCGGCCGTTTTTTGACCGGAACCCGAAAGACATGAACAACGCCTCTCCAGCCCGTGCCTGCGGTATCGACTTCGGCACCTCCAACTCCACCGTCGGCTGGCTGCGCCCCGGCATGGAAACGATGATCGCGCTGGAAGACGACAAGATCACCCTGCCGTCGGTGGTCTTCTTCAACATCGAAGAGCGCCGTCCGGTTTACGGTCGTCTGGCCCTGCACGAGTACCTGGAAGGCTACGAAGGCCGGCTGATGCGCTCGCTCAAGAGCCTGCTCGGTTCCAAGCTGATCAAGCACGACACCAGCGTGCTCGGCACGGCGATGCCGTTCAAGGATCTGCTGGGGCTGTTCATCGGCCAGCTCAAGAGCCGTGCCGAAACCGCCGCCGGTCGCGAGTTCGAACAAGTGGTGCTGGGGCGTCCGGTGTTTTTCGTCGATGACGACCCGCTGGCTGACCAGGAAGCCGAAGACACCCTGGTCGAAGTGGCACGCAAGCTCGGCTTCAAGGACGTGTCGTTCCAGTACGAACCGATCGCTGCAGCATTCGACTACGAGTCGACCATCGAAAAAGAAGAGCTGGTACTGATCGTCGACATCGGCGGTGGTACCTCGGACTTCTCGCTGGTACGTCTGTCGCCCGAGCGTCGCGGCATGGACAACCGCCACGATGACATCCTCGCCACCGGCGGCGTGCACATCGGCGGGACCGACTTCGACAAACAGCTGAGCCTGCAAGGCCTGATGCCGCTGTTCGGCTACGGCAGCCGGATGAAGAGCGGCGCCTACATGCCGACCAGTCACCACATGAACCTGGCGACCTGGCACACCATCAACTCGGTGTACTCGCAGAAATCCACCCTGGCGCTGGGCAGCATGCGCTACGACATTGAAGACACCGGCGGTATCGACCGGTTGTTCAAGCTGATCGAACAGCGCGCCGGGCACTGGCTGGCGATGGAAGTCGAAGAAACCAAGATCCAGTTGACCCACGCCGACAGCCGCCACGTACCGCTGGACCGTATTGAGCCGGGCCTGAGCGTGGAACTGAGCCGCGCCCTGTTCGAATCCTCCATCGACGCCTTGCTTGAGCGCGTGCGCGGCAGCGTTACGCAGCTGTTGAACGATGCCAACGTGTCGGTGGCTCAGGTCGATACGGTGTTCTTCACCGGCGGTTCAAGCGGCATTCCGGCGCTGCGCAACAGCGTTTCGGCGATGCTGCCGAATGCGCGACATGTTGAAGGGAATATCTTTGGCAGCATTGGCAGCGGTCTGGCGATTGAGGCGATGAAGCGCTACGGTTCGATGGCCTGATCCAGAATCAGCGGCGCGCCATTCGCGAGCAAGCCCGCTCCCACAGGATCACACTGAACCTGTGGGAGCGGGCTTGCTCGCGAAAGGGCACTTTCAAACGCTATAAGGCTTGAATCAAACCATCCCGCCCAGCTTCAACTCACTCTTCAGGTACGCGTAATAAATCGGCCCCGCCACCACCCCCGGCAGGCCGAACGCGGCTTCGAACACCAGCATCGCCAGCAGTAATTCCCACGACTTGGCACTGATCTGCCCGCCGACGATGCGCGCGTTGAGGAAGTATTCGAGCTTGTGGATAAAGATCAGATAGCCCAGCGCCGCCACCGCCACCCAGATCGACAGCGACAGACCGACGATGGTGATCAGCGTGTTCGACATCAGGTTGCCGATCACCGGCAGCAGGCCGAGCAGGAACGTCAGGACGATCAGGGTCTTGGTCAGCGGCAGCTTGATGCCGAACAGCGGCAAGACCACCACCAGGAAAATCGCGGTGAAGAACGTGTTCAGCAGGGAAATCTTGATCTGCGCGAAGACGATGTTGCGAAAGGCTTGAACCACCAGATGCAGACGGTCGAACAGGGCGGCGGCCAGCGGTTTGCGTTTGGTCAGATCCGGTACTCGCTGCAGAGCAATGATCGCGCCGAGAACCATGCCAATCAGCAGGGTGACAAACATGTGCGCCGCGTCCTTGCCTACCAGTTGCAGCTCGGACAGATGCTTGCTCGCCCATTCGCCGATGGCCACGCGAAATTCCGCAGCGCTGGCCGGCAGGTAGGCATCGAGGAACGGCGGCAGTTGGCCGCGCGCGCGATCGACCACGCCCATGAATTTGTCGAGCGAGGCGCCCGGATTTTCCGCTTCGTGCAGCAGGAAACTGATGGCGCCAGCAAAGATCAGCGCCAGCACACTGACCACCAGGGTGCCCAGCAGCGCCACCGCCAGCCAGCGCGCACGCCGACCTTCGATCAGCCGTTGCAGTTGCGGGGTGAGCATGTTGACCAGCTCGAACACCAGCAAACCGGCCAGCAGGCTGGGCAACAAGCGCAGCGGCAACGCCAGCAACAAACCGCCGCAAATGATGATGCAGCTGACCCAAAACACAACATGACGCTCAGAAAACGTTGGCATACAGCCTCAAAACGAACGGCGTAAAAGGATTGGCAGTCTGCCAGCGATCCGGGGAGAGCACTAGGGATATGCAGGGGCTATTGTCGTGCTCAATGGCCCCTTCGCGAGCAGGCTCGCTCCCACATTGGAATGCGCACTCCTGTGGGAGCGAGCTTGCTCGCGAAGAGGCCAGCCCGCTCACCACAAGACTCAAGTGCTTACTTTTTCTTCAGGCAATCACTCATGAAGGTCTTGCGCGCATCGCCGGTCAGCGCCTTGGTTTTCGCGTCGGCGTTGCAGGTTTTCATTTTCTCCTGCTGCGGGGTCAGCACTTTGCCGTCATTGGCGGCCGGTGCAGCCTTGAGGCAAGTGCTCATGAAAGTCTTGCGCTCGTCGCCCTTGAGGCTTTTGGCGGTAGCGTCAGCATTGCAGGTGGTCATTTTGTTCTGTTGCGCCGTGGCGGCGAAACCCTGGGAACACAGGAGCAGACCGATCATCAACAAAGGGACACGCAACATCTTCATGGAGTTTTCTCCTTGTCGCCGCATCGATGGATGCGGCCTCCGCTGAAGTGTAGCCAAATCTTGTTACACCTTCCTGCCTTCCACGTGGCTACGCCGATACTGTTCCGGCGTACACCCGGCCTGCCGGGCAAACATGGCAATGAACGCCGAGCCGCTGCTGTAGCCGAGATCGAAAGCGATTTCCTGCACGCTCTTCGTGCTTTCCAGCGCCTCGATCGCCGCGAGATAACGCAGGCGCTGACGCCATTCGCCGAAACTCAGTCCCAGTTCGCGCACGAACTGCCGGGCCAACGTACGCTCGCTGACGTGCACTTGCGCCGCCCAGTGGGCCAGCGGGAGGTTATTGCCCGGATCGGCCTGCAAGGCGTCGAGGATCGCCAGCAACCCGGGATTGCTTGCGTACGGCAGATAACATTCATGCACCGGCGCCTGTTGCAATTGATCGACCAACACCTGGGCCAGACGCTGGTCGGCATCCAGTTCGGGGATTTTCACGTCGCGGGCGGCGAAGTCCTTGAGAATCGCCTTGAGAATGTCGCTGATTGCCAGCGTGCAGGCGCGCGGCGGCAGATCGGCGCAAACCTTCGGATCGAGGCACACCGCGCGGTAGTTGACCGGTTGATGGCTGTAGAAACTGTGCTCGACCTGCGGCGGCACCCACACCGCGTAGTGCGGCGGCGACATGAAGCGGTTGCCGTCGACGTCCATGTGCAGCACACCGTGGGCCGCGTACTCCAGCGTGCCCCACGGATGACGGTGCGGCGCCGCGTATTCATGGGCGTTGAAGTCGGCATAGCGAAAGTACACCGCCGACGGCAGTTCGCTGAAATCCAGCAGATCGATGTGTTTGCTGTTCATGCTGTCCGGTTGCAGTGGCAGGTTGTCCGGTTCGCAGTATAGGGCTGCATCCAGACAGGCGATAATCACCGTTCATCAACGTTCTGGTTTTAACCCATGCAATACGCGTTTCCCCTGCTGGCGATTTTCATCTGGGCCGGCAATACCGTGATCAACAAACTGGCGGTCGGGGCGATCTTCCCCGCCGAGATCGGTTTCTACCGCTGGCTGCTCGCCGGTCTGCTGTTCACCCCGTTCATGCTCAAAGCGGTGATCGCGCACTGGCCGCAGATCCGCCCGAACTTGGGCAAGATCTTCATCCTCGGCGTGCTCGGGATGGCGGTCTATCAAAGCCTGGCCTACTTCGCCGCGACGCTGACCACGGCGACCAACATGGGCATCATTTTGTCGCTGATGCCGCTGATGTCGCTGGCTATGGCAATCATCAGCCTCGGCCAGCGCCTGACCGCTGGGGCATTGTTCGGCGCGGTGCTGTCGTTCGCCGGCGTGCTGGTGGTGGTGTCGTCCGGCAGCCTCGGCGCGCTGCTGCAACATGGAGTGAACCTGGGTGACGCGATGATGCTGATCGCCACCCTGGCCTACGCGATCTACAGCACCCTGCTGAAAAAATGGCAGCTGCGCCTGCCGCCGCTGGTGTTGTTGTACCTGCAGGTGCTGGTGGCGATTGTGGTGCTGTTTCCGCTGTACGCCGCCTCGCCGAAAACCGGCTTCACCGCGCAGAACATTCCGCTGGTGCTGTACGCGTGCCTGCTGGCGTCAATGCTTGCGCCGCTGGCGTGGATGCAGGCGGTGCAGCGTCTGGGGCCGAGCCGCACGACGTTGTTCTTTAACCTGCTGCCGCTGATTACCGCGCTGATTGCGGCGGTGGTGCTGAAGGAGCAGTTGGCGATGTATCACCTGGTGGGTGGGGTGTTGACATTGGGTGGGGTGATTCTGTCGGAGCGCTGGACCACCGTTCTAGGCCGCAAACTCAGCGTTGCCTGATCTGGCCCTGTGGTGAGGGGATTTATCCCCGAAGGGGCGCGAAGCGACCCCGCTATTTATCTCAAAACAAGGGCTGCTGCGCAGCCCATCGGGGATAAATCCCCTCGCCACAAAAGCGAGTCACAATCCGGCAGCCTTTAGCCGCGCCGCATGCTCGACAAACAACCGCACCGGATCCGCGCCCTTCCCCACCAGCCCCAGCGACTGATTGACGATGTCGAAGTGATCCAGCGGATAGTCGTCGCCAATCACCGTGCCGAGGTGCGAGCTGTAACGCCCGACCATCCCGTCACACTGCCCCGGCTCACGCACGAAGGTTTTTGCGAACAAGCGGCAGCTGCGGTTGGTGCCGTCGAACAGGTTGCCACCGCGATCAGTTTTGCCCGGTTGCAACGTCCCCGACCACGAGTAATAACGCACGCCGTTGACCTCTTCCGGCCCGTGACCGCCCCAGGTCTCGGGCAGGCCCTGTGGATAACGCTGATTGAACAGCGCCACGCCTTCGCTGGTCAGCGATTGATGCGAAGCGTGGATGTCCACCGGCAGTTTCGGCCCGTGGTAACCGGTTTCCAGCAACGCCATCAGCCAGCCGACAAAACGCAACAGCACCTCCAGCACGCGGCCCTTGGCGCTGTTCGCCGGGTAGTGTTTCTGCAGATAGTCGGCCAGTTCAGAACCGTGATTGGGCCCGGCCACGGAGGTTACCGAGGCGACCAGATCCGGCCGTTTGGCAGCAGCATAACGTGCGGTCAGCGAACCCTGGCTGTGGCCGAACAGATTGACCCTGGCTGCGCCGGTCTCGCGCAGAATTTCGTCGATGCGCGCCAGCAACTGCTCGCCACGCACCTCGGTGGAATTGAGCGGCGATACCTGCACCGCAATCACCGTCGACCCGCCACGGCGCAACGCCTTGATGATGCCGTACCAGTACGGATACAGCAGCAGCCGGATAAACCCGAGCATGCCCGGCACCAGTACCAGTGGATAACGTGTCGCCGAACTTTGTGACATGGGCAAACATCCTTGTGGTCGCTGAGTGGATGCCAGACGTGCAAAACGCCCGCCAAGCCTCCTCCTTGATGATGACAACTGCACCATCAGCCTACTTCAGGCCCACCACCCCCGCCACAATCAGCCCCACCGACAGCAGTTTGACCAGAGTCAGGCTCTCGCCGAGCAGGGCAACACCGAGAAACACCGTGCCCAGCGAGCCGATCGCCGTCCAGATCGGATAGGCGATGCTCACCGGCAACTCGCGCAGCGCCAACGTCAGGAAGTAAATCCCGCCAATCGCAGCCACCACCGTGATCAGCGACGGCCACAAGCGGGTGAAGCCTTCGGCGTACTTCATGCCCATGGCGAAAGTCACCTCGAAACCGGCGGCGATCAGCAAGAACAGCCAGGCCACTTAGAACGTCCGGGCGAGGTCGAGCAAACGCTGCTCGGCCTCGGCCACTGATACCGCGAAGGTGCGCTCGGCCGATTCCTCGCCCTCGGCCGCGACCACGCTGACGTCGTTGATGCCGATAAAGCCCAGCGCGGTGCGCAACCACGGATCGGCATGATTCAACGCTTCCAGTTCGCCGCCGGGGCCGAAGCCGAAACCGCCACGACTGGTGACGATCAGCGCTTTCTTGCCTTGCAGCAGCGGCGTGTACTGGGCCACGCCGTTGTCCAGGGTGTGGTCGAACGTCAGGCCCAGACGCACGATCTGATCGACCCACGCCTTGAGGCCGCTGGGTACGCTGAAGTTGTACATCGGCGTGGAAATCAGCAGCAGGTCATGCTCGAACAACTCGCCGACCAGTTGATCGCTGAGCGCCAGATCGGCCTGCATCGACAGCGGCCGTGCTTCGGGTTCAGGGTAAAACGCCGCCGCCACGAACGCTTCGTTGACCGCTGGAATCGGCGCCCGTCCGACTTCACGGCGGGTGACCTGCGCCTGCGGATGACGTAATTGCCAGGCACTGAGAAAGCTTTCCGCGAGGCGCCGTGAATGCGAACGGTCACCCCGTGGACTGGCATGGATCGCAAGAATCTTGCTCATCTGAATCTCCTTGGGACTAGACTTGAATGGCTGTGTAGCGCCAGATTGGCGCCGACCCGCCGCTGTCTCAACTGAGCAAAAATCAGTCGGGATGAATCCATTTCATCCATGGAGCATTGAATGTTCGCCTCGTTGCCGCTGACCGCCCTGCGCGCCTTCGAATCCGCTTCGCGGCTGTTGAGCTTCAAGGCCGCTGCTGAAGAGCTGTCAGTCACACCGACGGCGATTTCCCATCAGATCCGAGCGCTGGAAGACTGGCTCGGCGTGGCGCTGTTCGAGCGTTTGCCGCGTCAGGTGCGCCTGACCGAAGGGGGCGAGCGACTGTTTCGCAGCCTGCACGGCGCGCTGCTGGAGGTGGCACAAAGCGTCGACACCCTGCGTCCGCAACGCAGTGGCAGCAGCCTGACACTGTCGACCACCGCCGCGTTTGCTGCGCTATGGCTGGTGCCGCGCCTCGGAAGGTTTTATGCGCAACACCCGAACATCAACGTACGCCTCGATACCCACTGCGAAGTCATCGACCTGCATCAGGACGCTAGCGTCGATCTGGTGCTGCGCTATAGCCTCGACGACTACCCCAACCTTTACGGCTTGTGCCTGTTCGATGAGACCTTCGGCGTGTACGGCTCGCCGGAACAGGTGGCGCTGGCCGCCCGGCGCACGCCGGCGCTGATCAGCGTGCGCTGGCACAACTCGAAGCTGTATGCCCATGGCTGGGAAGCGTGGTGCGCTCGCTCCGGCGAGTCGTGGCTGAACCAGCATCCGGCGATCCGTGAATACGATGAGGAGCATTACGCCTTGCAAGCGGCGATTGCCGGGCAAGGTCTGGTGCTGGCGAGCAATATTCTGGTGTCGCAGAGCGTCGCCAGTGGGTTGCTGGTGCCGTACAAGGGGCAGGTGCAAGTCGATGGTGCCGGATACAGCGCGCTGTGTGTGCCGGGACGGGAGCGGCATCCGCCGGTGCGGGCATTTTTTGCCTGGTTGCGCGAAGAAGCGCAGTTGTCCGGGCTGGTACCAAGGTCGCCGGAAATCTCATAAAACTTTTTGCGTCGCTCAGGACTCACAACTTGGGTAACCGATCACGCCTGTAGAGCGTGGCGCCATTGGATTAGCCTCCTGGAGATCAACATGAGCGACGACCTGCACTTGTCAGATGTCAAAACCCTGCGCGAACGTGCGCGACAACACGTCGAGAACGGCGCGGTAACCGAGAGCTACAGCGCCGACCGTGACGAGGTGCTGCGCTTGCTCAACGAGTCGCTGGCCACCGAGCTGGTCTGCGTGCTGCGTTACAAGCGTCATTACTTCATGGCCAACGGCGTGAAAGCCCACGTGGCCGCCGAAGAATTCCTCGAACACGCGACCCAGGAAGCGCAACACGCCGACCGTCTGGCCGAGCGCATCGTGCAACTGGGCGGCGAGCCGGAGTTCAATCCGGACCTGCTGTCGAAAATGTCCCACGCTCAATATGTGGCGGGGAACACCTTGAAGGAAATGGTCTACGAAGACCTGGTGGCCGAGCGGATCGCCATCGACAGCTACCGCGAGATCATCCAGTACATCGGCGAGAAAGACCCGACCACCCGGCGCATCTTCGAAGACATCCTCGCGCAGGAAGAAGAGCACGCGGATGACATGGCCGACATTCTGAAAGACCTCTGAACCTTTGATACCGCTATCGCGAGCAGGCTCACTCCTACAAGTTTTGCGCTGTACCTGTAGGAGTGAGCCTGCTCGCGATGACGCGTTTACAGACGCTGAAGATTTACTTGGTTGGCTTGACGGTCACTGGCGCCTTGCCCGCCTTCATCTGCTCAAGCAGAGGCGCACACTGATTCGGCTCCCCGCCGCTCGGCGCCACCAGCGCCAACAGCCCCGCCGCCGGTGCAGCAATCACGCCCAGCGCCACCATCCCCGCCCCGCGTAGCATCAACGGCACGGCCTTGACCCCGGCGTCCGGCTTGATGAACTTGCCGCGCACGTACAACGGTGAACGCAGCGAAATCAGACGCCAGCCTTTGGACTCTGGTGTCACCGTCAGGTCCAATTGCTCGGTGGCCATGTTCGCGGTGCCGTCGATGTAGATGATCGCGTTCTCGGTATCGAACACAAACAGCCGCGTGGTCGCCAGGCCAGTCTTGATGTCGAAGTCCGCCGCCGCGCAGTTGATCTTCACTTCCTTGTCGCCAAAAATCTTGCCGACCACGTAGTTACCGACGTTGAGTCCCGCCAGTTCCATCAGCTCACGGCTGATCGCCCCGTCGTTGATCAGCATCTTCAACTTGCCATTGGCGCCGCCGAGCAGCTTGGCCACCGAGTTGCCGCGACCGCTGATATCAGCATCACCGTTGAGCTCACCGAAGCTGGTTTTCATCGGTTCGAAGGTCGGGAACAACTGCTTGAGCTTGAAGCCGCGCGCAGTCAGTTTGGCCCGGCCTTCCAGCGGTTCGGTGCGACCATTGAGGCGGATCTGCGCGTCCAGATTGCCGCCGGCCACGCCGAAGCGCAGCGGTTCGAGGCTGAGTTCGCCGTCGTTGAGTTTCAGGTGGGTATAGAGGTCGGTGAACGGCAGCTTTTCGCTGTGAACGATGCGCTTGCCGGTGAACTCGACGTCGGCATCCATCGCGCGCCAGCGGTCGGTCTTGAATTCTTCCACCGGCAGCACTTTGTCGGTCGGCTGCTTGCTCTCGCCGCCGCGGGCCTTCTGCTTGTCATTCGAGTCGGCGCCGATCAGCGGCGCGAGGTCGGCGAACAGCAATTGATTGGACAGCAACGCGCCGCTGAGCTTGGGCCGTGGCTGGCTGGCGACGTAGGTCAGATCGCCGTGAATGTCACTGCCGCCGATCTTGCCGTTGAACTGTTCATAAGTGAATTTCGCACCGGCGGCATCATGCAGCTTGGCAATCAGATGGCCGTCGGTGGCGTACGGCGGCGTGTCCGGCAGGGTCACGCCGGTCAGTGGATAGAGGTTGCCGAGGCTGGCGCCGGCCAGTTTCAGACGCAGATCGAGGGCGCCGAGGTTGAGCGGGTCGGTCAAGGTGCCAGCGAGTTCGATGCTAGTGGCGCCGATCTTCGCCTGAGCCTGCAGCGGGAATGGCTTGTTCGCGTCCTGCAACGCCAGTAATCCGCCTATCTTGCCCTGGCCGGTAAGATTCTGACCGTGGTACTGGCCTTTGACCTTCAGCGCGAATGCATAGTCCTGCGGCGCGGCGCCCTTGTCCTGCGCGGTCTTCGCGGCTTTGGCGCCGACGATATCGCTGAACGGAATCGGTTTGCCCAGCGGATCGATCAACACGTCGAGATTAGTCTTGAGTGTCTGGTCATCCAGGGTGACGTGGCCCTTGTCGAAACCAATGGCTCCGATGTCCACCACCCAGTTCGACGGTTCGGCATTCGGGTCTTTCGGGTCGAACTTGAAGGTCCAGTTGGCGCGGCCATCGGCCAGGCGTTGCAGTTGCGCGTTGGGTTCGGTCAGGTCGATGCGCGGGATCGTCACCCGTTGCGCCAGCAGTGCCAGCGGCGAGATGCGCAGTTCCACGCGTTTGAGCGTAACCATCTGCGGCTGCTTCGACCAGTCCGGGTTGCCCAGCGTCAGGTCTTCAGCCACCACATGCGGCCACGGCACCCAGGCCCGCCAGCCGCCCTCGTCCGGCTCACGCTGCCAGATCACCGCGAGGTTGCCATTGATGGCGAACGGACGATGCAATTCTTCCGAGACTTTGGCGTTGAGCGGCGGTTTGATCCGGTTCCAGTCGAAGAACACGATGATCAGAACCAGTACCGCCAGCAGCAGTACGAGGATGGCGAAGGTCCAACTGAAGATTTTTCCGGTGCGCGTCATGCACAAAACTCCTGATGACGACCGCACGCCGACTTCGCGACGCACAGCTGAAACGGCGGGCCAAAGCGGCCCTCATGAATTCTACGACTGGCAAACAGTGCGCAGGTTTAATCGGAATATAGATTCCGCGGCAAAAAATCGCCCGAATGCTGACCGATTGGTCGAACAGCGTTACCGCTGCCCGCACATTTGCGAGGCGCGAGTGAGTCGAAAATACCCACTGCGGTGCAAAACCACCGCCCGCAAATGCCCGAGCTAGAGCGCTCCCGCAGAACAATCAATTCTGTTGATTATTACCATTGCGTTTATGAACTTTTATATCGACTTATCGAGAGTAGCATTGGCTTCGTACCCACTTTATCGCCCTCCCAAGGAGCAACCCATCATGAAACGCCAATTACTGCTCAGCCTTACCCTGTCGATGCTAGCCAGCACCGCTTTTGCCCTGCCCGCTGCCGATCAGGCTACCCCACAAGTGAAATCCAGCCACTCGGTGTTCAGCCAGACTGTGGCGGCTGACGGCAGCGACCGTACTCCACAAGGTCAGACTCTGGCTGAAAACGGTCGTCATCGTCTGGAAGAAAAAGGTCTGGTTGAAGATGGCTACGACAAGACCCCACAAGGTCAAGCTGTAGCAGAAGGCGGCCGTGATCGCCTGGAACAGAAAGGTCTGGTTGAAGACGGCTATGACAAAACTCCACAAGGTCAGACCCTGGCTTCCGATGGCAGCGACCGTACTCCACAAGGCCAGACCCTGGCTGAAGACGGTTTCGATAAAACCCCACTGGGCCAAGCCGTTGCCGAAGGCGGTGGTGACCGTGTGATCGAACGCAACAGCGCTTTGAGCTAAGCCCATGGCGGCCTGGAAAAAAAGCCCAATCACCGGATTGGGCTTTTGACTTTTTCAGTACCGACAATCTGCGAAACCTTTTTTCCTGCTGACTTTTCCCCCTGCCGTTCGACGCCAGCAAAGCCGATTTGCTAGAGTGCGGCGCTTGTCCCGCTCAAGAAAACGCCTTTGCGATGCTGCCCCGCGCCGAACAGAAACAACAGACCCGCAACGCCCTGATGGACGCCGCCCGCCATTTGATGGAAAGCGGCCGAGGTTTCGGCAGCCTGAGCCTGCGCGAAGTGACCAAGACCGCCGGCATCGTGCCCACCGGTTTCTATCGGCATTTCGCTGACATGGACGAGCTGGGTCTGGTGCTGGTCAGTGAAGTCGGTCAGACCTTCCGCGAAACCATCCGCCTGGTGCGCCACAACGAATTCGTCATGGGCGGGATCATCGATGCGTCGGTGCGGATCTTCCTCGACGTGGTCAGCGCCAACCGTTCGCAGTTCCTGTTTCTCGCTCGTGAGCAATACGGCGGCTCGCAGCCGGTGCGTCAGGCGATTGGCCGTCTGCGCGAAAACATCAGCGCCGACCTCGCGGCCGACCTGACATTGATGCCCAAGTTGCAGCATCTGGACGCTGCCGGGCTGAGCGTAATCGCCGACCTGATCGTCAAATCGGTGTTCGCCACTCTGCCGGACATCATTGACCCGCCCGCCGAGGCCCTGCCGGAGCATCTGACGCCGCAGGCGAAGATCACCCAGCAATTGCGCTTCATCTTTATCGGCCTCAAGCACTGGCAAGGGTTGGGCAGTACCGAGTAATTCCCCTTTTTTCAAACCCAACACAAATCCCTGTGGGAGCGGGCTTGCTCCGGGCGGCGATCCGACGAAAGCGGTGGGTCAGTCACTTCATTGTTGACTGATGCACCGCTTTCGCGAGCAAGCCCGCTCCCACATTGGTCATGCACCGCCGCTCACATTTGGTGCATGTAAAAATCTTCACGCACCAAAACCTTCCAAAATTCTGCAACATCTTGAAACATTCTCTACGCTCCGACAGGGATTTCCTACATCTCGTCCGGTTGGCAAGCCCCTTGCTCTAGCCCTCCTACAAGTCCACTGCTGGAAGCTTTCCGATGCTGGTGATTCATCGCAGAATCGACCCTCAACCTGTCTGGTCCGCCGAGTTGCACCTGACCTTCGAAGCGCGGAGCAAAAGCCGTCTGCGCTGTTTCAGTGCCGATGGCGAAGACGTCGGGTTGTTTCTGGAGCGCGGTCAGGCACCGTTATATGACGGCGAATGCCTGCAGGCCGAGGACGGCCGCATCGTTCGCGTCTGCGCCCGCCCCGAGCAACTGCTGCACGTCACCTGCGCCAATGCCTTCGAACTGACCCGCGCCGCCTATCATCTGGGCAATCGCCACGTCGCCTTGCAAGTCGGCGATGGCTGGCTGCGTTTGCTCGACGATTACGTGCTGAAGGCCATGCTCGAACAGCTCGGCGCCCAGGTCGAGGCGATTGAAGCGCCGTTCCAACCGGAACACGGTGCCTACGGCGGCGGCCATCACCATTCGCGGCATGGCGACGAAGATTTCAACTACGCGCCCAAACTCCATCAGTTCGGCGTACGCCTGTGAATCCGGCCTGGGCGCTGCTGCGCCTGGCCAGTCCGCAACTGCCGATTGGCGGCTACAGCTATTCGCAAGGCCTGGAAATGGCGGTGGATAACGGCCGAGTGAACGACCCTGACAGTGCCCGCCGCTGGATCAGCGATCAACTACTGCTCAACCTCGCGCGTTTCGAGGCGCCGCTGCTGCTTGCCCATTGTCAGGCCGCGGCCGAGGAAAACTGGCCCGAGTTGCTGCATCTCTGCGAAACCCACCGCGCCAGCCGCGAGACCCGCGAGTTGCATCTGGAGAGCCGGCAGATGGGCTACTCGCTGCAGCAATTGCTCAACGGTCTGCCGGAACTCGACACGCCGGCCCGCAGCTTTCTTGAGCAATGCGCTGAACCGCACCTGGCCCTTGGCTGGGCACTCGCTGCCCGCGCCTGGCAGATCAGCCCACAGGACGCCCTCGCTGCGTGGCTATGGAGCTGGCTGGAAAACCAGCTCGCGGTACTGATGAAAACCCTGCCGCTGGGCCAGCAAGCCGCCCAGCGCCTGACCAGCGAACTGTTGCCGTTGCTGCAACAGGCGCAGCAGGACGCCACCCGCATCAATCCCGAACACATCGGCAGCGCCGCATTCGGCCTGTCTCTGGCGTGCATGGCGCATGAGCGCCAATACAGCCGTCTGTTTCGCTCTTAGGGCCTGTCATCTTGGAGAAGCACATGAACACACAACCCCTGCGCGTCGGCATCGGCGGCCCGGTCGGTTCCGGCAAGACTGCATTGACCCTGGCCCTGTGCCTGGCGTTGCGCGATCGCTACAACCTGGCCGTCGTTACCAACGACATCTACACCCGCGAAGACGCCGACTTTCTGGTGCGCAACGAAGCGCTGGCACCGGAGCGGATCATCGGCGTGGAAACCGGTGGCTGCCCGCACACGGCGATCCGCGAAGACGCTTCGATCAACCTCGAAGCCGTCGATCAACTGAACCGGCGCTTTCCGGGGCTGGACCTGATTCTGGTGGAATCCGGTGGCGACAACCTGTCGGCAACCTTCAGCCCGGAGCTGTCAGACCTGACCATTTACGTGATCGACGTCTCCGCCGGCGACAAGCTGCCGCGCAAGGGCGGCCCGGGGATCTGCAAGTCCGACCTGCTGGTGATCAACAAAATCGACCTGGCGCCGCTGGTCGGTGCCTCGCTGGAAATGATGGATAGCGACACCCAGCGCATGCGCAACGGCAAGCCATTCGTCTTCAGCAACCAGAAAACCGGCCAGGGCCTGGAAGAGATCATCGCCTTCATCGAGCGCCAGGGCCTGCTGAACGCCGCCTGATTCAATGACCAACAAGGAAGCTTATCCATGACACTCAAACGCATTCTCGGCGCCGTGGCGCTGCTGCTGACCCCGGCACTCGCCTTCGCCCACCCGGGCCACGGCGACAGCGGCTTGATCGCCGGCATCAGCCACCCGATCGGCGGCCTCGACCACTTGCTGGCGATGGTTGCAGTCGGCCTGTGGGCCGCGCAGCAGCAAGGCGCGGCACGCTGGGCGCTACCGTGCACGTTTGTCGGCACCATGCTGATCGGCGGCATGCTCGGTTTTGAAGGGCTGGAGTTGCCGGCGCTGGAAAGCGGGATCGCCGCTTCGGTGCTGGCGCTGGGTCTGGCAGTGGCACTGACGGTGCGTCCACCGCTGGTGATGGCGGTGGCGGCAACGGCGTTGTTTGCGCTGTTCCATGGCGTGGCGCATGGCCTGGAGCTGCCGGACATGAGCAACCCTTGGGCGTATGCCGCCGGTTTTGTCGCGGCGACGGCGGCGTTGCATGCGGCGGGTTATGGCCTGGTGCGCGTGTTGCCTCAGGCTGCTGCACCATTGGTGCGAGTGGCGGGGGCTGCTTCGGCGCTGACCGGTGCATGGTTGCTGGCCGGCTGATCTTTATCGCCTGAACCGGCCTCTTCGCGAGCAAGCCCGCTCCCACCCTGGATTTGCGGTGTACACAAAACCTGTGGGAGCGGGCTTGCTCGCGAAGGCGGACTGACAGACACCGCGTCTCATCAGGCCGTCGCTCTGCTACCATGTCGCGCAATCGCCCCAGCCGTGACGACGTCCGCCAATGCCCCATGCTTGCCGCTCCACCTCCCTGCCCGAATTGACCGCCCTGTTCAGCGATGTGCAACAGCACTTTCTGAACGTGATCGTGCCGCTTTGGCAAGGTCCGGGCTGGAACGCCGACATGGCGCTGCCCTACGAGGCACTCGACGCGGCGCATCAACCTTTGCCACCGCAACGCTATCGGGCGATGGCCTGCGCACGGCAGCTGTACCTGTTTTCCAGCCTGATCGGGGTTGTGGATAACGCCGAGGTGCGCGCCGCCGCGCTGTTCCGCTCGCTGCAACGGCAGTTCCACGACGCCGAGCACGGCGGCTGGTTCTACAGCGTCGACGCGCAAGGCAAGCCGCTGGATCAGCGCAAAGACCTCTACACCCACGCTTTCATCCTGTTCGCCTGCGCCCATTACTGGGCCAAGTCCCGGGAGCCGCTGGTGGAATCCACGCTGAACGCCGCACTGGAAATCATCGGTCGGCGCTTCGCCACCGGTGACGGCCTGTACGAAGCGTGCCTGGACCGCGACTGGATCACCCTGCAAACCGGCCCGCTGCAAAACCCGCTGATGCACCTGGCCGAGGCGTTCCTCGCCACCCTCGAGGTACGCGAAGACGCGGCGACGCAGAAAGCGCTGGTCGAGTTATGCACAGCCATGCACAAGCAGTTCGTCGACCCGCAACATGGCGTGTTGATGGAAAAACCACTGGGGGCTGTGGATAACTGGTACGAGCCAGGGCATCAGTTCGAATGGTATTTCCTGCTTGAGTCTTCAGCCCTGCTGCGTGGTTCGAAACTGCACGCGGCGCTGGAGCGAGCCTTCGCTTTCACCGAGCAATTCGGCGTTGAACAGCCATCCGGCGCCGTGCGGGCAATGCTCGATCTGGAACTGGACGGTCGCCCGAAAGATTCGACTCAGCGCATCTGGGCGCAGGCGGAATACCTGCGCGCCCTGACCTTGCGCCCGAACAGCGAAGGCACCGTGCTGCGCCAGTTGCAGGCGCTGCAGCAGCGTTTTCTGCACGCGGGCGGGTGGCATGAATGCCGAGATGAGCTGGGAGAGGTCAGCCGCAAGGACATGCCTTCGACGACGCCTTATCACCTGGCGACGTGCTACAGCGGGCTGGCTGAATATCTGCGTTGATTGAAAAATAGCTTTCGCGAGCAAGCCCGCTCCCACAGGGGAATTTCGGCGAACACATAATCTGTGAACAGCCTGGATCCCTGTGGGAGCGGGCTTGCTCGCGAATAGCCGTTACACGGTCTCTAGGCAATCCACTTCTTGTCACCGGTAAAGCTGATCGTCAACCAGCGTGCCGCATCCGGCTCGCCGAGCTGCGCCGAGATTTCCTCCCGCAACACATCCAGCTGACCTACGCTG
Source organism: Pseudomonas sp. S150 (assembly GCF_004526365.1). Classification (NCBI taxonomy): domain Bacteria; kingdom Pseudomonadati; phylum Pseudomonadota; class Gammaproteobacteria; order Pseudomonadales; family Pseudomonadaceae; genus Pseudomonas; species Pseudomonas sp. S150. The sequence continues at coordinate 1,194,166 of NZ_CP038207.1, read as the reverse complement.
CTCAGCGCATAATCCGCCGGCAACACCACATGAATCTCGATAAACCGCGCCCGCCCGTGCTTCTGCACGTAGGTCACGTAATCATCGAAACCATGCTCGACCTTCGCCGCTTCCATGACCTGACGCACCTGATCATCCAGGGTGTCCGGGGCAATACCCAGTACATCACGCAGTGCCGGGCCGAGGATTTTGAACGCCGGTGGCAACATGGTCAGCGCCAGCACGATCAGGATCAGCGGGTCGACAAACTTCGCCCACTCGTCAAAGCCCTGGGCCTTGAGCAGCAACGCGGCGAGAAAACTGATCAACAGGCCGACCGAGAGCATCGCGTCCACCAGCCAGCTGATGTTGTCGAACTGGATCAGGCTGGACTTGAGCTTGCGATTGCGCCGACGCACATAGAAGAAATAGGCGAATTCGACGACGGTGAACACCGCCGCATAAATGATCACCAGCCCCAGCTCGATGTCGCGGCCGCCGTTGATGATGCCGAACACACCGTTGAGAAAGGCATAGATCGCGATCAACAGCAGGAAGCTGCCTTCGATCAGCAGCACCATCGGCTCCAGATGCCAGAAACCGAACTGGAAGCGGTGATTGCTTTCTTTGGCGATCAGCCGGGCGGTGATCAGCATCAGCACTTTGATGAACGTTGCGATCAGCGAGAAAAAACCATCGAAAAGGATGGATTGCGAACCTGAAACAAAACCGGTGACGATCCCGGCAATCGACACCGCGAACATCAGGATGGTCGATTGTTTGAGCAGTGACTGCTCACCTCGGTTACTCACTTTAACTCCTCGAAAACCTTGAAAACCTTGAAAACCTTGAAAACCGCAGGGTGCGGTGGGGTTGTTGCGAGGAGAGTTTACCTTATCGGTATTTATTGCCTGTGACGGCCCCTTCGCGAGCAAGCTCGCTCCCACATGAGACCGCGATCAAATGTGGGAGCGAGCTTGCTCGCGAATGGCCTCAACGCGGTGTCAGGCCTTGTTACGCTCGATCGCAAACCCCGCCCAGGTCTGGCTCACCGGCATCAGCTCCAGGCTGTTGATGTTGATGTGCGCCGGGGCGTTGAGCACCCAGAAGATGGTCTCGGCGATGTCCTGCGGCTGGATCGGCTCAGCACCGGCGTAAGTGGCGTTGTAGCGTTCCTGGTCACCGGCAAAGCGCACCAGCGAGAACTCGCTTTCGCACAGACCCGGCTCGATGTTGCTGACACGCACGCCAGTGCCCTGCAGGTCGCAACGCAGGTTCAGCGAGAATTGCTTAACGAACGCCTTGGTCGCGCCATACACGTGGCTGCCCGGGTACGGGTAGTTGCCGGCGATGGAGCCGAGGTTGACGATACCGGCGCCACGGCCGTGAGCGATCAACCGCGGCAGCAGCAGACGAGTGCTGTACATCAGACCTTTGACGTTGGTATCGACCATGGTGTCCCAGTCGTCGAGGTCGCATTTGGGTGCCGGATCGACGCCCAGCGCCAGCCCGGCGTTGTTGATCAGGCCACGCAGCTTGGCGAACGACGGCGGCAGATTGGCAATTGCCTCTTCCATCGCCTTGCGGTCACGCACGTCGAGCACCAGACCATGCACTTCAGTCTGCTTCGACAACTCGGCGCACAGCGCGTCGAGACGTTCTGCACGACGGCCGGTCAACACCAGTTTCCAGCCAGCCTCGGCGAAACGACGGGCACAGGCTTCACCAAAACCGGAGGTTGCGCCGGTAATAAACAGGGTGTTGGACATCGTGTTCTCCTTGCGTCGGCCGCCAGCGCAGCCATTGGAATAGAAAATCAGCAGCCAGCATGCCCGGCCCGGCATTTACGAGCAACACCCGCACCGGGACATCTTCCGATCAAAATTTGATCAATCGTCGCTACACCGTATGTGGCTTGGCCTGTAGCCATGTGCACGCACGTTATCCACAGTCCCTTCCACAGTTTCCGGGGGCAAGTGGAAACGCGCAAAGCCGCGCCATACAAGGCTTTGCGCGGGAAACAGAAAGTTTTTTGCTTGACCCTGAAGCGGCTGATGTGCCGGAGATGGCATTTTGCACGACCGACCGGTCAGCGCAGTGATTGCGCGAGGCCAGTAATTACGGCCCTCAGCGGAGTCTTTCCAGAGTTTAGTCACAGACTTATCCACAGGCTTGCTCACACGTAATTGTCTCCACAGCACACCCTAGAAAAAGGTTGACAACAGCGTCTTCAGCTCCAGCAAAAACGCCTGATCAAAAAGCGATCACCAGCCTGCAAGCCACGGAACACAAGGGCTTCAGCCAGCTACTCCCACGTTATTCACAGCCAGCTCCACAGTAAACGGGGACAAGTCAAAACTGTGGAAAAACAGCCATTTGCAGCGTCTATATGTCGCGCTTTGGCAGCTATGGGAATTTGTTTTCCACAATTCTGAAATCTGGCGCAGATCAACTGTGGGAGCGGGCTTGCTCGCGAAGAGGATGTGTCATAAAACACGGCGTTATCTGACACACCCTCTTCGCGAGCAAGCCCGCTCCCACAAGGGATTTGTGCGGGACTTGGGATGTAAAAAGCCCCGCGACTTTCGTCGCGGGGCTTTGTGGACAACTCAAGCAGAATCAGTGCCCGCCCAGGTAAGCGTTACGCACCTCCTCATTCACCAACAACTCCTTACCGGTACCGGTCAGACGAATCTCGCCGTTGACCATCACGTACGCCCGATCCGACAGCTTCAACGCATGGTTGGCGTTCTGCTCGACGAGGAAAATGGTCATGCCGGTTTTCGCCAGTTCCCGCAGGGTGGCGAAGATCTGCTTCACCACGATCGGCGCCAGGCCCAGGCTCGGTTCATCGAGCAACAACAGCTTCGGCCGGCTCATCAGCGCACGGGCAATGGCGAGCATCTGCTGCTCGCCGCCGGACATGGTCATCGCCCGCTGAGTGCGGCGCTCTTCGAGCCGCGGGAACAGCTCGAACATGCGCTGCATATCCTCCTTGGCATATTTGTCGCCGATCGGGATGGTACCCATCAGCAGGTTCTCCTCGACGGTCATGTCGGGGAACACCCGCCGCCCTTCCGGCGACTGCGCGATGCCGTTGGAGGCGATGTAGTGCGAGGACTTGTGGGTGATGTCGACGCCTTGATAGAGGATCTGCCCACTCGCCGCGCGCGGCTGGCCGAAGATCGACATCAGCAGCGTCGATTTACCCGCGCCGTTGGAGCCGATCAGGCTGACGGTCTCGCCTTCGTTGATCTGCAGCGACACGCCCTTGAGGGCCTGGATCGGGCCGTAGAACACGTCCAGGTCTTTGAGTTCGAGGATCGGTTTGCTCATACCAGCTCCTCTTCGTCGGCGCCCAGGTAGGCGGCAATCACTTTCGGATCGTTGCGAATGGCTTCAGGCCCGCCTTCGGCGATGACCACGCCGTGATCCAGCACCACGATGTGGTCGGAAATGCTCATGACCATGCCCATGTCGTGTTCGATCAGCACCACGGTCAGATCGTGCTCGTCGCGCAGCAGCCGGATCATCGCGCTCAGCGCTTCGGTTTCCTGAGGGTTGAGGCCAGCAGCCGGTTCGTCGAGGCAGATGATCTGCGGCCGCGTGCACATGGCCCGGGCGATTTCCAGACGGCGTTGCTGGCCGTAGGACAGTTCACCGGCCAGACGGTTGGCGCAGTCCACCAGATCCACCACTTCCAGCCAGTAGAACGCGCAGTCCAGCGCATCACTTTCGGCCTTGCGGTAGCCCTTGGTGTTGAGGATGCCGGCGAGCATGTTGCGGTTGACCCACATGTGCTGCGCCACCAGCAGGTTCTCCAGCACCGACATTTCCTTGAACAGGCGAATGTTCTGGAATGTCCGGGCCAGGCCGGCGCGGTTCACCAAATGGGTGCCGCCGAACATCTTGTAGTACAGGCGACTGAGGAAGCTTTTCGGCGAGACGAAGTCGGTCGGTTTGAACGACTCGCCCAGCAGCTGGATGACGTTGGTCTGCTTGCCGCGCACGTTGAGTTCGATCTTGCCGCCGGAGGCCTTGTAGAACCCGGTCAGGCAGTTGAACACCGTGGTCTTGCCGGCGCCGTTGGGGCCGATCAGGGCGAAGATCGAGTTGCGTTTGACCTTGAGGCTTACATCGCTCAGGGCCTTGATGCCACCGAAGTGCATCATCAGTTTTTCCACAGAGAGTACGACTTCACTCATGGCGCAGTCCTCTCATAGTGAATGGCACCTTTGCGTGGAGTGACCCCGGTACGGCTGATGCGAATCAGCCCGCGAGGTCGCCAGATCATCATCAACACCATCAGGATGCCGAACAGCAGCACGCGGTATTCAGCGAAGCCGCGCAGCAGCTCCGGGGCAACCGTCAGCACGAACGCTGCAATCACCACGCCGATGGTCGAGCCCATGCCGCCGAGCACGACGATGGCGAGGATCAGCGCCGATTCGAAGAAGGTGAACGAGGTCGGGTTGACGAAGCCTTGATAGGTGGCGAAAAACACCCCGGCCAGCCCGGCGGTGGATGCACCGATAGTGAACGCCGAGAGCTTGACCAGCACATGGTTGAGGCCCATCGAGCGGCAGGCGATTTCATCTTCGCGCAGCGCTTCCCAGGCGCGACCCACCGGCATTTTCACCAGCCGATGCTTGATGTACAGCACGGCCAGTACCACCAGGAACAACACCGTGTAAATGAAGTAATACTTCACGTCCGGGTTGTAGGCGATGCCGAAGAACTCATGGAACGGTACCCCGCCATCCTTGGCCCGCTTGCCGAATTCCAGACCGAAGAAGGTCGGCAGTGGCGCCGGCATGCCGTTCGGCCCGCCGGTCAGCGACAGCCAGTTGTTGAGGATCAGGCGAATGATTTCACCGAAGCCCAGGGTCACGATCGCCAAGTAGTCACCGTGCAGACGCAGCACCGGAAAACCGAGGATGCAGCCGGCCAGGCCCGCGGTGATCGCCGCCAGTGGCAGCACGGTCCAGAAGCCCAGCCCGAGGTATTGATAACCCAGCGCCAGACCGTAGGCGCCGATGGCGTAGAACGCCACGTAACCGAGGTCGAGCAGACCGGCCAGACCGACCACGATGTTCAGCCCCAGCCCCAGCAGCACGTAGATCAATCCGAGGATGACCACGCCCAGCAGGTACGAGTTGGAGACAAACGGCACGATGACCGCGAGCACGATCAGCAGTGGAATGATCCAGCGCAGGCGTGATTTGTGATCGGCAGGCAGCACATGCACACCGGACCCGGTGCTCTCGAATCCGTCGAGAATCTTCAGGCCCTTGGGCGTCTGCAGAAACAGACTCAAGGCAAAGCGGCCGATCATGACAATGCCGATAAGCCACGCCACGCGGGTTGGTTCGAGGTTGAAGCTGTAGCCTTCGAGCACGACGCCGACAATCGGGCCGAACACGATCAGGGCAATCAGGCCGGCCAGAATCGCCTCAACCAGACTTTTTTTGATATCGATGGATTTTTGGGTGGTTGAAGACATCGCTTACACCTTCGACACAAGAGGACGGCCCAACAGGCCCTGAGGCCGGAAGACCAGAACAAGTACGAGCAGCGAGAAGCTGAACACGTCTTTGTAGTCGGAGTTGACCAGGCCCGAGAACAGCGACTCGGAAATGCCGAGAATGATCCCGCCGAGCATCGCGCCGGGCAGTGAGCCGATCCCGCCCAGCACGGCGGCGGTGAACGCCTTGATGCCGATGACGAAGCCGGCGTAGAAGTCGAACGTGCCGTAGTTCATGGTGATCAGCACGCCGGCCAGCGCCGCCATCGCCGCACCGATGATGAACACGTAGGAAATCACCCGGTCGGTGTTGATTCCGAGGATCGAAGCCATCTTGCGGTCTTGCTGGGTGGCGCGGCACATGCGGCCGAGCTTGGTGTACTTGATCACGTAGGTCAGCAGGCCCATGCCGACAAATGCGGCGACCAGAATGAAGATCTTGGTGTAGGTCAGTTGGACGAAACCGCTGCCGACGTCGATGCGCCAGGCACCGGTGAGGAGCGTCGGAACACCCTGTTGACGGGCGCCCTGGCTGATCTGGGCGTAGTTCTGCAGGATCAGCGAGATACCGATGGCACTGATCAGCGGTGCCAGTCGAGTGGAGTTGCGCAGAGGTTTGTAAGCGACGCGTTCGATTACCCAGCCATAGACGCCGGTGACGACGATAGTGAAAACCAGCGTGCCAAGCATCAACAGCGGGAAGGATTCGATACCGAAGTAAGCCAGCAGAGCCAGACTGATTGCCGCGAGGTACGCGGAAATCATGTAAACCTCGCCGTGGGCGAAGTTGATCATGCCGATGATGCCGTAGACCATTGTGTAGCCGATGGCGATCAGGCCATAGACCGACCCGAGGGTCAGGCCGTTGACCAGTTGCTGCAGGAAAATACCATCCATAACGCAATCTCACGCAATGAGAACCTGCCCACCGGAGCGGGCGGTTCTTCTAGGAAAAATACAGATTTACGTCGGAGCAATGCAGACACGTTCCCCCGGAACACCATCGCCTCCTGTGGGAGCGGGCTTGCTCGCGAAAGCGGTGTATCAGCTACCGTTGATGGCGACTGACATCCCGCATTCGCGAGCAAGCCCGCTCCCACAGGGGTTCATGGTGTTCGGATGATCGCGTCAGCCCTTACTTCTGTTTTTCCAGCTGATGGTATTTGCCGTCCTTGTCCCACTGGTAAACCACGTAGTCAGAGACTTTCAGGTCGCCCTTCTTGTCCCAGGCTTTCTCGCCCATGACGGTTTTCACCGGGTTGGCCTTGAGCCACTCGGCGGCTTTTTCGCCACTGTTGGACTTGGCGCCGTTGAAGGCGGCCGCCAGGGTCTGAACCGACGCGTACGCGTACAGGGTGTAGCCTTCAGGCTCGGTGCCGGCCTTGCGGAACGCGTCCACTACCGTCTTGCTGTCTGGCAGCAGGCGAGGGTCGGCGCCGAAGGTCATCAGCACGCCGTCAACGTATTGCGGGCCACCGGCGGTGGTCACCAGTTCGTCGGTGACGATGCCGTCGTCAGACATGAACTTGACGTCTTTCAGGCCTTCGGTACGCAGTTGCTTGACCAGCGGGCCGGCTTCCGGGTGCAGGCCGCCGAAGTAGACCACGTCGGCACCGGCTGCACGAATCTTGGTGACCACGGCGCTGAAGTCTTTCTCGCCGCGGGTCAGGCCTTCATACAGCACCGGCTTCACGCCACGTTTTTCCAGTTGAGCCTTGGTCGCATCGGCCAGGCCCTGACCGTAGGTGTCCTTGTCGTGCAGCACGGCGACTTTCTTGCCCTTGAGCACGTCGACGATGTAGTCGCCCGCGACGATGCCTTGCTGGTCGTCACGCCCGCACATACGGAACATGGCGCTCAGGCCGCGCTCGGTCACTTGCGGGTTGGTGGAACCCGGGGTGATCGCGATAACGCCGGCTTCGTCGTAGATTTCCGAGGCGGGGATGGTGGAAGAGGAGCAGAAGTGACCGACCACGCCGGCTACCTTCTGGTTGACCAGATCCTTGGCGACTGTCACTGCCTGTTTCGGTTCGCAGGCGTCATCGCCCTTGACCAGTACGATTTTCTCGCCGTTGACGCCGCCTGCCGCGTTGACTGCGTCCGCCGCTGCCTGTGCACCCTTCATGTACTGCTCGCCAAATGCCGCGTTGGCGCCAGTCATCGGACCCGCTACACCGATTTTCACATCAGCTTGAGCAAACGCAGAAACACCCAGCGCAGTAGCTACTGCGAGGGCCAGAAAGCCTTTCTTGTAAAACGTCTGGGACATGAGGTGGTGCTCCAAGGTTTTTTTTAGTTGGCACTGCGACTTCACTTCACTGAATGCTCTGAGCAAGCGCCGTGCCATCGGTTTTTTATTCTTCAAAAAGTCGCTGCTTTCTTGTTATTTCGACTGTTTCGTTCCCATTTTCATTGGGCGTGCAACCGTCTAAACCGCGGAAGGTGAAACCTTTTTAAATCTGAGGCGCAACCCGCTTGCGCCATCATTGCAACCGCGGCACCAAACGACGTGCAACCAGCCTGTAACAGCTCGCGTCACCGAACTGCACACTGCTGGTGCGGGACTGCTACAACCCGCACCATTAGAGGCTAGTCGCTACGCCGAAAAGCGCCGCTTCCGGCAACATATTTCAACACTCAAATGACGATGCGCAGGCACTGGCCCGCGTGATACAGCGAGAAGCCGGCCTCGTACAGGCAACTGCGCAGGCCGACGCCGGCCAGGGGCTGCATCGGTGCGAAGGGGATCGGCAGGGCTTGAGGATTTCCGTCACACAGGTAGTCGGCGAAGGCTTTGCCGACCACAGTGCCGGTGGTCACGCCACGACCGTTGTAACCGGTGACGGCCACCAGTCCCGGCGCCGGTTCGAACAGGCGCATCAGGTGATCGGGGGTGAAGGCGATGCGCCCGGTCCAGGTGCATTCCCATTCCACCGGTTTCAGGTTGGGGAAGTAGTGTTGCTGCACCCGGTCGGCCCAGGCCTTGAGGAACCACGTCGGCTTCTGATTGCCGTTGCCCAGACTGCCGAGCAACAACCGGCCGTCCTTATCACGACGGATGCTGCTCAGCACTTGGCGCGTGTCCCACGAGCCCTGCCCGCCGGGGAGGATGTCATGGGCGGCGTCTTCGGTCAGCGGCACCGAAGCGACCTGATAGTAGTAACCGGGGAAGAAGTTGCGCTTGAGTTCGGTCCAGTCGCCCTCGGTGTAGGCGTTGGAGGCGATCACCACTTGCTCGGCGAGTACCGAACCTAGCTCGGTCTGCACCGACCATAGCTGGCCCACGCGTTCGAGACGGGTCACTGGCGAGTGATCGAACATCTGCCCGCCCAAGCCCTTCACCGCGTTGGCCAGGCCGGTGACATAGGCCATAGGGTTGAGCGTACCGGCGCGGCGATCGAGCAGTGCGGCGGCAATCTTCTGCGTACCGGTGGCTTGCTCGCAGGCCTTGCCGGTGAGCAGCTCGACCGGCGCCCCGCGGCGCTTCCATTGTTGCTCGCGACTTCGCAGATCCGCCTCGCCCTTGGCGTTGTGCGCCATGTGCAGGGTGCCTTCGCGGCGCAACTGGCAATCGATGTTGTATTTATCCACAAGGCTGAACACCAGCGCCGGCGCCGCCCCGAGCATGCGGTTGAGCTGACTGCCGACCGCTTCGCCGAATCCGGCTTCGATCTCGTCCGGCGGGATCCACATGCCGGCGTTGACCAGCCCGACGTTGCGTCCGGAGCCGCCATACCCGGCACGATGCGCTTCGAGCACGCAGACGCTTTTGCCCTTCTCCAACAGATGCAGCGCCGCCGACAACCCGGTAAACCCGGCGCCGATCACGCAGACATCGACTTTGACCTCACTCTTGAGCGCGGTGTTATCCGGGCGCTGCGGCGTGAGTTTTTCCCACAGACATTCTTCGCGTAACGGCATTGCCAGACTCCAACAGAAACCTGCCAAACACACTGCTGATCCTGTGGGATAAAGCCCTGTGGCGAGGGGATTTATCCCCGATCGGTTGCATAGCAAACGTAAAACCAGTGCATGCGGTGTATCTGAAACTCCGCGATTGCATGTTTTGGGGCCGCTGCGCAGCCCATCGGGGATAAATCCCCTCACCACAAAAGCCCGCTCCCAGGATCTGCTTCATTCCAAACTCAGTCGAAGGTAATGCCCTGCGCCAGCGGCAACTCCAGCGAGTAGTTCACGGTGTTGGTCTGGCGGCGCATGTAGGCGCGCCAGGCGTCGGAGCCCGACTCACGACCGCCACCGGTCTCCTTCTCGCCACCAAACGCGCCGCCGATTTCCGCGCCGCTCGGGCCGATGTTGACGTTGGCGATGCCACAGTCGCTGCCGACCGCCGACATGAACTGCTCGGCCTCGCGCACGTCGGTAGTGAAGATGCACGACGACAGGCCCTGCGGCACCGCATTGTTCAAGCGCAGTGCTTCCTGGAAGTCGCTGTAGCCGACCACGTAGAGGATCGGGGCAAAGGTTTCGCTGCAGACCACGTCGCTCTGCTCTGGCATTTCGACAATGGCCGGCGACACGTAGTAGGCGTTGGGGAACTGATCTTCGAGCTGACGCTTGCCGCCGAACACCCGGCCGCCCTCGCTCAGTGCCTGCTCCAGCGCGTCCTGCATATTTTCGTAGCTGTGTTTGTCGATCAGCGGGCCGACCAGATTGCCTTCCAGCGGATGACCGATGCGCACTTTGGCGTACGCGGCTTTGAGGCGGGTGACGATTTCTTCCTTCACCGACTCATGGGCAATCAGCCGCCGCAGGGTGGTGCAACGCTGCCCGGCAGTACCGACCGCACTGAACAGGATGGCGCGCACGGCCATGTCCAGATCGGCGCTCGGGCCGAGGATCATCGCGTTGTTGCCGCCCAGTTCGAGAATGCTGCGAGCAAAACGTGCGGCGACTTTCGGCGCCACTTCACGGCCCATGCGGGTGCTGCCGGTGGCGCTGACCAGCGCGACACGCGGGTCATCCACCAGCGCTTCGCCGGCATCACGGCCACCGATGATCACCTGGCACAGGTGCGCCGGCGCATCGGTGAAATTCTTCACCACGCGATCGAACAGTGCCTGGCAGGCCAGTGCGGTCAGCGGGGTTTTCTCCGACGGCTTCCACACCACCGGGTTACCGCAGACCAGCGCCAACGTGGTGTTCCACGCCCACACCGCGACGGGGAAGTTGAACGCGCTGATCACGCCGACCACGCCCAGCGGATGCCAGGTTTCACGCATGTGGTGGCCCGGGCGCTCGGAGGCGATGGTCAAACCGTACAGCTGACGCGACAGGCCGACGGCGAAGTCGCAGATGTCGATCATCTCCTGCACTTCACCGAGGCCTTCCTGAGTGATCTTGCCCGCTTCCCACGACACCAGTTCGCCAAGGTCAGCCTTGTACTCACGCAGCACTTCGCCGAACTGACGCACCAGTTCGCCGCGACGCGGGGCCGGCACCTTGCGCCACAGCTCGAAAGCATGATCTGCGCGACTGATGTGCTGCTCGACTTCAGCCGGGCCTTCCCAGTTCACGGCGGCGATGCGGCTGCCGTCGATGGGCGAATGCACCGGCACTTTGCCGTTCTGATACAGGGCCGGGTTCACACCAAGACGATCAAGCAATGCGGCAACCATGGGTCACTCCTCAAGCGAAAAACAGAATGTGTGCGGACGCATTTTCGCGACCGGGCAGGCCTTTAGTTGTAGCTTCCCGAGGGCAAGGCAACAAACGACCTTTACGCGAGATATCATTCCGTTTATTCATGCTGCGCACAGAAAGACAAGAAAAAGGGATCACCCATGCTGAATAAACGCCACCTGCCATCGATCACCGCGTTGCAGTGCTTCGAGGCCGTGACCCGGCACCTGAGCTTCACCCGGGCCGCCGAAGAGCTGAACCTGACCCAGAGCGCTGTCAGCAAGCAAGTGGCGCAGCTTGAGGAATTGTTGCAGCACTTGTTGTTCCGTCGGGTGCGTCGTCGCTTGCAGATGACCCCGGCCGGGGATTTGTACCTGGTGGAAGTCCGAAAAATCCTCACCCAGGTGGAAATGTCCACGCATTACCTGCGTTCCTACGGCGGCGAGACCGAAGTCCTGCGCGTTTCTACCCCTTCGACCTTCGGCGCGCGCTGGCTGGTACCGCGTCTGAAGGGCTGGCGTCTGCGCCATCCGTCGATCCATCTCGACTTGTGCAACGAACAGGAGGCCGACGATTTGCTGCAGGGGCGCAGCGATCTGGCGTTCTATTTCGGTCAGGGCTCACGCCCCGGCACCGAATGCCTGAAGCTGTTCGGCGAAGAGCTGGTGCCGGTCTGTGCGCCCGGCAGCCTGCCGGATCAGCCCTTCACCGACCCGACGCAACTGACCGATCTGGTGCTGCTGCAAAATGCCTCGCGCCCACAGGCCTGGCATGACTGGTTCGACAGTCAGGGTTACCACACCGAACACAGCTACCACGGCCCGCGTTTCGAAACCTTTTATATGTGCATCCGCGCCGCCCAGGTCGGCTGCGGTGTGGCGCTGCTGCCACGGTTTCTGGTGGAAGAGGAATTGGCCGACGGCAAACTGGTCATTCCCTGGCAGCATGCAATGCCCAGCTCCGACGCCTATTACCTGGCCTACCCGGAGCATGCGGCGGAAGTGCCGAAGGTGCGGGATTTTGTGAAGTGGATGCTGGAGCAGATCGACAGCCCGGACCTGACGCCGATATAGAGTTTTCAACAACCCTGTGGGAGCGGGCTTGCTCGCGAATGCGGTGGGCCAGTCAATTCAAATGGGACTGATGCACCGCATTCGCGAGCAAGCCCGCTCCCACAGGTGATCTCGACGCTCTTAAAAAATGCTGGCAATCCCCACCGCTGATATGCGCCACTAGCGTCATTGATTGATCCCGCGCATCCGCGCGGTGTACCTGGAGACCCCGTTTATGAGCGAGAGTGTGTTTGCCGATCGCATCGTGCAGAACCTGCTCGACACCGACTTCTACAAACTGACGATGATGCAGGCGGTGCTGCACAACTACCCCAACGTCGAAGTCGAATGGGAGTTCCGTTGCCGTAACAGCGAGGATCTGCGGCCGTATCTGGCCGAAATTCGCTACCAGATCGAGCGCCTGGCCGAGCTGAGCCTGAGTGCCGACCAGTTGAGCTTTCTCGAGCGCATCACCTTCCTGAAACCGGATTTCCTGCGCTTTCTCGGACTGTTCCGCTTCAACCTGCGCTACCTGCACACTGGCATCGAGAACGGCGAGTTGTTCATCCGCCTGCGCGGTCCGTGGCTGCATGTGATCCTCTACGAAGTGCCGCTGCTGGCGATCGTCAGCGAAGTGCGCAACCGCTATCGCTACCGGGAAATCGAACTGGTGCAGGCGCGCGAACAGCTGTATCGCAAGTTCGACTGGCTCAGCGCCAACGCCTCGGCCGACGAACTGGCGCAATTGCAGGTCGCCGATTTCGGCACCCGCCGGCGCTTCTCGTACCGCGTGCAGGAAGAAGTGGTCAACGTGCTCAAGCACGATTTCCCCGGGCGCTTTGTCGGCACCAGCAACGTGCACTTGTCCCGCGAGCTGGACATGAAACCGCTGGGCACCATGGCCCATGAATGGATCATGGCCCACCAGCAACTCGGCCCACGCTTGATCGACAGCCAGATCGCCGCGCTCGACTGCTGGGTGCGCGAATACCGTGGCCTGCTGGGGATTGCTCTCACCGATTGCATCACCACCGACGCCTTCCTCGGCGATTTCGACCTGTTTTTCGCCAAGCTCTTCGACGGTCTGCGCCACGATTCCGGGGATCCGGTGCAGTGGGGTGAAAAGTGCATCGCCCACTACCACAAACTCGGCATCGACCCGATGAGCAAGACCCTGGTGTTCTCCGACAGCCTGACCCTGCCCAAGTCGCTGGAGATCTTCCGCGCGCTGCACGGGCGGATCAACGTCAGCTTTGGCATCGGCACCAACCTGACCTGTGACATTCCGGGTGTCGAACCGATGAGCATCGTGCTTAAAATGACCGCCTGCAACGGCCAGCCGGTGGCGAAGATCTCCGACGAGCCCGGCAAGACCCACTGCAAAGACCCGAATTTCGTCGCCTATTTGCGACATGTGTTTCAGGTTCCTGCCGTTTCCAGTCTATCTAGCAAGGAGTGAATTCATGCAAGCCGTACAGCGTGAGATTGCTGAACAGCTCAAGGTGCAACCGCCATTCGCCGGGCATCAGGCCCTCGAAGCGGAAGTCGCCCGGCGCATCACCTTTATCCAGGATTGCCTGGTCAATTCCGGCCTCAAGACCCTGGTGTTGGGCATCAGCGGCGGCGTCGACTCGCTGACCGCCGGCCTGCTGGCCCAGCGCGCCATACGTGAACTGCGCGAGCGCACCGGCGACGACGCCTACAAGTTCATCGCCGTGCGCCTGCCGTACGAAACCCAGTTCGACGAGCACGACGCCCAGGCGTCGGTGGACTTCATCGCTCCGGACGAACGCCACACGGTGAACATCGGCCCGGCGGTCAAATCACTGGCCAAGGAAGTGGCGGCGTTCGAAGGCAAACATGCGGTGTCGGTGGATTTCGTGCTCGGCAACACCAAGGCGCGGATGCGCATGGTCGCCCAGTACACCATCGCCGGCGCGGCGCACGGCCTGGTGATCGGCACCGACCACGCGGCGGAAGCGGTGATGGGCTTCTTCACCAAGTTTGGTGACGGCGCCTGCGACCTGGCCCCGCTCAGCGGTCTGGTGAAAAACCAGGTCCGGGCGATTGCCCGCAGCTTTGGCGCACCGGAATCGCTGGTGGAAAAAGTGCCGACCGCGGATCTGGAAGACCTGTCGCCGGGCAAACCGGACGAAGCCTCCCACGGCGTAACCTACGCCGAGATCGACGCCTTCCTGCACGGCGAGCCCGTGCGTCAGGAAGCGTTCGACATCATCGTCAGCACCTACAACAAGACCCATCACAAGCGGGTCATGCCGTTCGCGCCTTGATCGGCGACCGAATGAAAAAGCCCGCTGAGGAGCGATCCTCAGCGGGCTTTTCTTTGGCCAGTTCACCTGTCGATGCTGATGGCCTCTTCGCGAGCAAGCCCGCTCCCACAGTGTCCCGGTTGTTCACAAAATGTGTGACCGACACAAACCCTGTGGGAGCGAGCCTGCTCGCGAAGAACGATAACGCGGTGAACCTGCTTACTTCACAGCAATGGTGCCTTTCATCATCGAGATGTGGCCCGGGAAGGAGCAGAAGAAGCCGTAGTCAGTGCCAGCGGTCAGCTTCGATACGTCGATGGTCAGCGTATCTTTCTCGCCGGCGCCGATGATCTTGGTGTGAGCGATAACGCGCTCGTCGCCGTCTTTCAGGTAGTTCTTGTCGATGCCAGCGGCCAGGCCGTCGGTGGCGATCGGCTGCATGTCAGCGGTTTTGCTGACCACCAGGTTATGGCCCATGACGTTCTTCGGCAGGCTGCCGGAGTGAGTCAGTTCGACGGTGAAGGTCTTGCAGCTCTTGTCGATCACGATCTCCTTGGTGTTGAAGGACATCTGGTCGGTGGAATCAACGGTGGTTTTGCACTCGGCAGCCATCAATTGGCTGCTGGCCAGCGCCAGCAGGGATACCGCAACAACTTTGGAAAACATGGTGAATCTCCAAGGCAGGGTTAACAAAAACACTAATGGTGGAAAGACTGCCTGAAATCTTCGCAAGTTCCTATGACTTGAGTCAAAAATTGTATACAACTTTCAGGCTATGACACTCATCGAAACAATCTACCGGCCAGAATCCAAGGCCGGGCCTATGATCGGCGCATCTACTGAAACGGAGTACCGATCATGTTCTTTAACGGTCTGTTGTGCAGTTTGCTCGCCGCCTACGCCTGTGGCGCCAGCGGTACCTTTGAATCGCCAGAACGCGAAGCTTAGTCCTTGGATCAAGGCTTGCCAGCCATTACCCTGTGACGGATTGACCCAGGAGGAAGGCATGTCTCTCAAATCCGTTTGTGTATTTTGCGGTGCCAACGCCGGCACTGATCCGGCTTACACCGAAGCCGCCCAAGCCCTTGGCCGGGCTCTCGCCGAGCGCCAGCTGACGCTGGTTTACGGTGGGGGTGCCGTGGGCCTGATGGGCCTGGTGGCGGACGCCGCGCTGGCCGCTGGCGGCGAAGTGATCGGGATCATTCCGCAAAGCCTGATGGACAAGGAGATCGGTCACAAAAGCCTGACGCGCCTTGAAGTGGTCGATGGCATGCACGCGCGCAAGGCCCGCATGGCTGAACTGAGCGATGCGTTCATCGCGTTGCCCGGTGGCCTCGGCACGCTGGAAGAGCTGTTCGAAGTCTGGACCTGGGGCCAGCTCGGTTACCACGGCAAGCCGCTGGGGCTGCTTGAGGTGAACGGTTTTTACAGCAAACTCACCGCTTTTCTTGACCATATCGTCGGCGAAGGCTTCGTTCGCGCCCCACACCGTGACATGCTGCAAGTGAGCGAATCAGCACAAACGCTGCTCGACGCGCCCTGGATAACTGGAAGCCGACCGTCACGCCCAAGTGGGTCGACCAAAAACCCGGCTAACCGCCAGGCACCGATACAGGGCAGAATACGCGCCGCTCAACCTCACCTTCGACCCCAGAGGATCGCCCATGGCCAAACCCAATTACTCCTTCGCCAAACGTCAACGAGACCTGGAAAAGGAAAAGAAGAAAGAGGAAAAGCTTCAGCGCAAGAAACAACAGGCTGAAGAAGCGGCACTAAACCCTGACGGTGAAGTGGCGACTGACAACGATGATGAAGTTGTTGATGCACCGAAAGACCAGGCGCCTGACGCCTGAGCTGATTGCTGATTCGCTCCCTGCGGGAGCGATCTGTGGTGAGGGGATTTATCCCCGATGGGTCGCGAAGCGGCCCCAAATTGTTTTGCGACTGCTTCGCAGCCGATCGGGGATAAATCCCCTCGCCACAAAAGCTCCCCACACTCGATTGTCTTCACTCCAATGGCATCACCGTGACCCGCACTTCCGGATCATGCGAACCGCCCCCCAGAATCACCCCCCGCAACGGCGACACATCGGAAAAATCCCGGCCCCAGGCCAGGGTGATGTGCTCCAGCGCCGGCTGCACGTTGTTGGTCGGATCGAAATCCACCCAGCCCAATACCGGACAGAACACCGACACCCAGGCATGCGACGCATCGGCGCCGATCAGCCGTGGCTGCCCCGGTGGCGGCTGGGTCAGCAGATAGCCACTGATGTAGCGCGCTGCCAGTCCTCGCGAGCGCACGCAAGCGAGCATCAGATGCGCGAAGTCCTGACACACGCCACGCCGGCGCTCGAGCACCTCGACCAGCGGCGTCGCCACTTGCGTGGCCTCGGCATCGAAGGTGAATTCGCTGAAAATTTTCTGCATCAAGGCCTGCACGCCCAGCAACAAGGGCCTGCCTGGAGGAAAACAGCTTTCGGAAAACTCGACGAAGCTGCGTTTCAAATGCACGTAGGGTGATTGAAACCGATAGCGACAAGCCTCCAGCATTTCGGCGGACAACGGCTGACTGCTGTAGGTCAGCGCGTTGCGCGTCTGCTCCCACGCCGGGGACAGACTGAAATCCGCCAGTGGCCGCGCCAGCACCTCAACCGTGAGCCGGGCGTTGACCTGCAACTCGTCATGCGGGCGCTCGAAGGCCAGTCGGGTCAGCGGATTGCCGAACACATCCAGTTCATCCCGCCGCGTGGTCGGGTCCGGGCTGATCAGCAATTGCTGCTCGGTGCAGCGTTGCCACGTGCACTCACGCGGCCACAGGTGCGCGAGTTGCTGTGCCAGCGAAACCGGGCTGTCGTAGTGGTAACAGGTGTCGTGAAAGATCTGGTAGTGCGCGCTCATCAGACGGACACCGTGCGCTGGCTGACATCATCGACATGGGCAAAGTGGCGCAGCGCCAGCCGATCGGACACCTGACCGCTGGCTTCGGCAATCTCTTGCAGCAAATCCGCCAGACCATCGAGCGCGGCACGCACGCTGTTTTCCCCGAACAGCGGGTTCTCCAGACAGCCCAGATCGAACCGAGCCAGACGCTCGACCAACTGCGGCAATCCGGCCTCGCGAGGCACGCCGAAATCATCGTTCAAGCGTTTCAAAGTGCGGGTCACCAGTTTTAACTGGAACAGCACCGCGTGCGGGTTCTGCTCATCCAGCAGCAACAGGTCGAGCACCGGAATCAACTGCGCCACCGCCAGATACCGCGAACGGTAGGTGATGCTGCTGTTGCCCAGTTCCAGCAGCCATTCCAGCCCCGCCTGATCGAACGCCCCGGCGCCGCGCAGAAATGCGGCCAGACTGCGGCTGAGAAACTGCAAGCGTTCGATCCGCCGACCGATCATCAGAAAGCGCCAGCCTTCGTCGCGGGTCATGTCGTCGAGCGCGAAACCCGAAAGCGCCGCCAGCGACATCACCAGCCGGTTGAGAAAATCCAGCAACTCGCCGAAGTCCGGCTCCTCGGTGTCCAGTTCCAGCGCCTCGCGTTGCAACTCGACCAAGGCCTGCCAGTTCTCCCGCGAGAGCTTGCCGCGCACCTGCGAGGCCGCCCATTGCAGGCGCTGCAGGTTGGAGCGCAGGCTGAACGACCAGTCCTCGCCGAGCAGCGCCGCCAGCAGCCGCTCCGGCAGCTCACCCTCCTCCGGCAGCAACATCAGACGCTCACCCAGCTCCACAGCGGCCTGCAACGCTTGCGGATCATCGCCATCGACATACCGCGCGAGCATGATCCGCAGCAGTCGCGCACTGTCGTCACAACGCTCGCAGTAACGACCGAACCAGAACAGGTTTTCCACTACCCGCGAGGGCAGATAAGGATCGCGGCGCACCAGATCGTGTACGCCGACGTTGCGCTGGGTTTTCCATTGTTCGCCACTCGGCGCACGCTCGCCCAGCACCCAAGTGTCCTTGCTCGCGCCACCGCGCTGCATCGACACCACTTCGGCATCGGCCTCGGCGGCGACCCGGGTCAGCCCACCGGGCAATACGCGATAGCCATCGCGACTGGCCACGGCGTACATGCGCATGCCGATGGCTCGCGGTTGCAACTGGCCGTCTTCGGCTTGCCAGATCGGCGCCTGCGACAACTGCGCCAGCTCTTGCGCGACATACGCGTACGGCCGCGCCTGCATCCGCTCGGCGAGTGCCTGGCGCTGTTGTTCACTCAGATCGCGGCCGAATACCGGGGCGAAGCTTTGTGAGGGGAACGCCGGTTTGATCAGCAGCTCCGGAAGCTTTTCCAGCGCCTGCGCCAATACCGGTGCCTCGCCGCACCACCAGGTGGCGATGGACGGCAGGAGCAGTTCCTCGCCGAACAGGTACTGATTGATCTTCGGCAGAAATCCAAGCAATCCCGGCGACTCCAGCACGCCGCTGCCCAACGCATTGGCCACCAGCACCCGGCCCTGACGCACCGCTTCCAGCAAGCCAGGCACCCCGAGTGCCGAGTCGGTGCGCAGCTCCAGCGGGTCGCAGAAGTCATCGTCGAGCCGGCGCATGATTGCGTGCACCCGGCGCAGACCACTGAGGGTTTTCAGGTACACCGTGGCATCGCGCACGGTGAGGTCGCCGCCCTCCACCAGCGGATAACCGAGCTGGCGTGCCAGATAAAGGTGTTCGAAGTAACTTTCGTTGAAGCGCCCTGGCGTGAGCAACACCACCAGCGGCGCGTCATCGGCACACGGCGCCTGACGCGCGAGGGTTTCCTGCAGGGTGCGGAAGAAGCCGGCCAGGTGCTGCACTTTCAGATCGCGGTACAACTCGGGAAACGCCCGCGAAACGATGGTGCGATTTTCCAGCGCATACCCCGCGCCCGACGGCGCCTGAGTACGATCCGCCGTGACCCACCAGCGCCCGTCCGGCGTGCGCGCCAGGTCCACGGCGTACAGATGCAGAAAGGCATCTTCCGGTGGCGCGATGCCCTGACAGGGCCAGAGAAAATTGTTGTGGCCGAACACCAGCTCCGCCGGTAACAACCCTTCGCTGATCAGCCGCTGTGGCCCATACAGATCGGCCAGTACCGCATTGAGCAAGCGTGCTCGCTGGGCAATCCCCGCCGACAGTTGCTGCCACTCATCAGCAGCGATCACGTGCGGCAGCAGGTCCAGCTCCCACGGGCGGTCAGCGCCCTTGGGATCGGCATAGACGTTGTAGGTCACGCCGTTTTCCTGAATCTGCCGGGCCAGCAACGCCTGCCGCTGCACCAGTTGCCCCGGGGTGCTGCGCTGCAATTGATCGAACAGCCGCCGCCAATGCGGGCGCACTTCCCCGCTGTCATTCAGCAGTTCGTGATAAGTGCCCGCGGTCAGCGGGTAGCGGTCTAGCAGGTCAGGCATGGAAAGCTCGGCAGACAGCAGGGAACGGTCAGACTAACGCAGGCACATGACGTGCGGATATACGAAAAATCCGCATGTCGTGCAGGACTTAGAAACGTCGCAAATCGAGCGTCATCGGCAACTCGTCGGAGATTGTCAGGTTCGGTATCGGAAGTTTCCCCGGCGTGTGTCCGATGCGGAAAAACCGCGCCATGCGCCGGCTCTCCGCTTCGTTGGCATTGACCGGTAACGTCTCGTAATTGCGCCCGCCCGGGTGCGCCACGTGGTACTGGCAACCGCCCAGTGAACGCTGCATCCAGGTGTCGAGCAGGTCGAACACCAGCGGCGCGTGCACCGGGATGGTCGGTTGCAGGCAGTTGGCCGGTTGCCAGGCCCGAAAGCGCACGCCGGCGACGAACTCACCGATGCGCCCGGTCGGTTGCAGCGGCAGCGGAATGCCGTTGCAGGTCAGCAGATAGCGCTGCGGCGGCAGGCCGCTGAGCTTGATCTGCAAACGCTCCAGCGACGAATCGACATAACGCACCGTGCCGCCGGCCGTACCCTCCTCGCCCAGCACATGCCAAGGTTCCAGCGCCTGGCGCAGCTCCATCTCGATGCCGCTGACCGCGTAATCGCCAACCTTGGGAAAACGGAACTCCAGATGCGCAGCGAACCACTCGGCGCGCAATGGATAGCCGGCGTTGTTCAGTTCGACGATGACGTCGGCGAAATCCTGCTCGATAAAGTGCGGCAGCATGAAGCGGTCGTGCAGCTCGGTGCCCCAGCGCGCCAGTTTCGGCGGCGCATATGGCTCGCGCCAGAATCGCGCAACCAGCGCACGCAGCAACAACTGCTGAGCCAGGCTCATGCGCGCATGCGGCGGCATTTCGAAGGCGCGCAGCTCCAGCAGGCCAAGGCGCCCGGTAGCGCCATCCGGCGAATACAGTTTGTCGATGCAGAACTCGGCGCGGTGAGTGTTGCCGGTGACGTCGATCAGCAAATTGCGCAGCAGTCGATCCACCAGCCACGGCGCGCACGCTTCGCCCGGTTCAGGCATCTGCGCGAAGGCGATTTCCAGTTCGTACAGGGCGTCGTTGCGCGCTTCATCGACCCTCGGCGCCTGCGAGGTCGGGCCGATGAACAGACCGGAAAACAGGTAGGACAGTGACGGATGGTTGTGCCAGTAGCTGATCAGGCTACGCAGCAGGTCCGGGCGGCGCAGGAATGGTGAGTCTGCCGGGGTCGCGCCACCGAGGACGAAATGGTTGCCGCCGCCGGTGCCGGTATGGCGCCCGTCGATCATGAATTTTTCGGTGGTCAGGCGGGTTTGCCGCGCCTGTTCATAGAGAAACTCGGTGCGTTCGACCAGTTCGTCCCAAGTCGCGGACGGCTGCACGTTGACCTCGATCACGCCCGGATCCGGGGTGATGCGGAAGTTGCTCAGGCGCGGATCACTCGGAGGCTCGTAACCTTCCAGCAGCACCGGGCAACGCAGCTCTTCGGCGGTGGCTTCGATGGCCGCCACCAGTTCCAGATAGTCTTCGACCCGCTCCAGCGGCGGCATGAACAGATACAGACGCCCTTCGCGCGCTTCGGCACAGAAGGCGGTGCGGGTCAGCCAGTCGGCGGACTCGTCAATTTTCGGCGCGCGTTCGGCGGCCGTGGCGGGTTCGGCATGACTGTTGAGCTGCGCGGTGTTCGGCAGCTCGGGGAAGTCCTGATTCGGATCGTTGGGATGAATGAACGGATACTCGGCGGCCTTCACCCACGGCTGCGAGCCGAGTGGCAAGCGATAACCCAGCGGCGAATCCCCCGGTACCAGCCGGCAATGCTCGTCGCGCAGATACCAGCGCCCGCTCTGCCATTGATCCCCCTTGGCGGTGCGGGCCAGCGGCAGCACCTGGCCGATCACTTTATCCAGGCCCTGCGCGAAAACCTTGCGCAGACGCGCACGCTCCAGCGGTTCTTCAAGACGCGAGTCTTCAGCGCTGACGTTGCTCGGCAATGCGCCCTCACGCCAGAGGTAATAAAAATTGTCTTCGTAGGCTGGAAACACGAAACGAGCAGGCAGTTTCAGGCGTTCGGCAACACTCGCCAGAAAACGCCCGGCCAGTTCGCCATCGGCGCCGTAGTCCTGCTGCTCATCGGCGATCAGCGCGCTGTTTTGCCAGATCGGCACGCCATCGCGGCGCCAGTAGCAGTTGAGCGACCAGCGCGGCAATTGCTCGCCGGGGTACCACTTGCCCTGACCGAAATGCACCAGACCTTTCGGCGCATAGTGCTGGCGCATGCGCTGGAACAGTTCGGCGGAGAGGCGGCGCTTGTCCGGGCCCAGCGCGGCGGTGTTCCACTCGGCGCCATCGGGGTCGTCGATGGAGACGAAGGTCGGCTCGCCGCCCATGGTCAGGCGCACATCGCCTTCCAGCAAGTCGGCATCGATCTGCCGGCCCAGCGCCTGAATCGCCAGCCACTGCTCATCGGTATAGGGTTTGGTGACCCGTGGCGCTTCCCAGATCCGCTCCACCGACATTTCGTGGCTGAACTGGCATTCGCACGGCTCGACCAGACCACTGATCGGCGCGGCTGAGGATGGATCGGGGCTGCAGGCCAGCGGGATATGCCCTTCGCCGGCGAACAATCCGGACGTAGCATCCAGGCCGATCCAGCCGGCGCCCGGCAAGTACACCTCGCACCAGGCGTGCAGGTCGGTGAAGTCCACTTCGGTGCCGGACGGGCCGTCGAGACTCTTCACGTCGGCGGTCAGTTGAATCAGGTAACCGGAAACGAACCGCGCGGCCAGCCCGAGGTTGCGCAGCAGTTGCACCAGCAGCCACGCCGAGTCGCGGCAGGAGCCGGAGGCATGCTCGAGGGTGTGTTCAGGGGTTTGCACACCCGGTTCCATGCGAATCAGGTAGCGAATGTCTTCGCTGAGGCGCTGGTTGAGCATCACCAGGAAATCCACGGCGGGCAGCGGCGTACGGTCGATCCCGTCCAGATAGGCTTTGAATGCCGGAGTCAGCGGCAAGGTTTCGAGGTACGGCGCCAGCTCTTTGCGCTCATCGGCCGCGTAAGTGAAGGGGATTTTCTCGGCGTAGGGTTCGAGGAAGAAGTCGAACGGGTTGAACACCGCCATCTCGGCCAGCAGATCGACTTCGATGCGCAACTCGTCGGTTTTCTCGGGGAACACCAGACGCGCGAGGTAGTTGCCCTGCGGGTCTTGCTGCCAGTTGATGAAATGCTGCTCGGGCGAGACCTTCAGCGCATACGAAAGAATCCGCGTGCGGCTGTGGGCGGCCGGACGCAGGCGTACGATCTGCGGGCCGAGTTCGACAGCGCGGTCGTAGCGGTAATGCGTGACGTGATGCAATGCGACATGAATCGACACGGCGTGCCTCCTGCGAGCCTAAGCGTATTCGAAAGCGCGCAAGACTTATGCCATGCAGAGGCTTGGGCGCTTTCCCGGAATGCTCAGGGCAGTACAGCACCAAAATCGGGCGATGCGGGGAAATGGATTGAGGAAGTTGCGCCTAAATGTGGCGGCAGTGGTAGATGCGGCGCCTAAGATGACGCCTTCGCGAGCAAGCCCGCTCCCACAGGAGACCGCATTCCAACTGTGGGAGCGGGCTTGCTCGCGAAGGGGCCAGTCGATTCAGCGCATTTCCTGAAACCTGAAATGCAAAACGCCAACCCGAAGGTTGGCGTTCTGTTGAAACAAAAAGCGACTTAGCGCGGTACGACCGGCTTGCGAGCCGGTTTCGGCCCCTTGCCCTTGGCCGCTTCCTTGCGCTCCTTGGCCGCCTGCTGGTTGCGGGCGAATGCCGCAGCCTTGGCCTGTTCACGCTTGTCCCAAGGATTGCCACCGTCGCTGGCACGCGGCGGCAGGCCGTTGTGCTGGGTGAGAATCTTGGTGGTCTTCTCTTTCGCGACCTTGTGGCTGCCGGCCGGCGTCGAGTTCTTGCGACGGGCGCTCTGGTAGCTGTCGGTGGCCGGTTGATGCAGCGGAATCAACTGATCCTTGCCCGGACCGATCAGATCACCACGGCCCATGCGAATCAACGCTTCGCGCAGCATCGGCCAGCCTTTCGGGTCGTGATAACGCAAGAACGCCTTGTGCAGGCGGCGCTGCTCTTCGCTCTTGACGATGGTCACGCCGTCGCTCTTGTAGGTGACCTTGCGCAGCGGGTTCTTGCCCGAGTGGTACATCGCGGTCGCAGTGGCCATCGGCGACGGATAGAACGCCTGCACCTGGTCGGCACGGAAACCGTTGCCCTTGAGCCACAGCGCCAGGTTCATCATGTCTTCGTCGGTGGTGCCCGGGTGCGCGGCGATGAAGTACGGGATCAGGTACTGCTCTTTGCCTGCTTCCTTGGTGTACTTCTCGAACATGCGCTTGAACTTGTCATAGCTGCCAATGCCCGGTTTCATCATCTGGTTGAGCGGACCTTCCTCGGTGTGTTCCGGGGCGATCTTCAGGTAACCGCCGACGTGGTGGGTCACCAGCTCTTTGACGTACTCCGGCGATTCAACCGCGAGGTCGTAACGCAGGCCGGAGGCGATGAGAATCTTCTTCACTCCCGGCAAGGCACGGGCACTGCGGTACA
The DNA here is from genome assembly GCF_004526365.1 of Pseudomonas sp. S150. Lineage (NCBI taxonomy): Bacteria > Pseudomonadati > Pseudomonadota > Gammaproteobacteria > Pseudomonadales > Pseudomonadaceae > Pseudomonas > Pseudomonas sp. S150. The sequence continues at coordinate 1,169,737 of NZ_CP038207.1, read as the reverse complement.
GCTGAATCAGCGACGAGTGGTCGGTGTTCAGGTTCGGGCAGATGCCCGGGAACACGCAGGACGGCTTGCGGCACGCGGATTCGATTTCCGGGCTCTTGCAGGCGATGCGGTACATGTTCGCGGTCGGGCCGCCGAGGTCGGAGATGACGCCGGTGAAGCCCGGAACCTTGTCGCGGATCTCTTCGATTTCGCGAATGATCGACTCTTCGGAACGGTTCTGGATGATCCGGCCTTCGTGCTCGGTGATCGAGCAGAAGGTACAACCGCCGAAGCAGCCACGCATGATGTTCACCGAGAAACGGATCATGTCGTAGGCCGGAATCTTCTCCTTGCCGTACGCCGGGTGCGGAACCCGTGCGTAAGGCATGCCGAACACGTAGTCCATTTCTTCAGTGGTCATCGGAATCGGCGGCGGGTTGAACCAGACGTCGACCTCGCCATGCTTCTGCACCAGCGCACGGGCGTTGCCCGGGTTGGTTTCAAGGTGCAGCACGCGGTTGGCGTGGGCGTACAGGACCGGGTCGTTACGCACCTTTTCCATCGACGGCAGGCGGATCACGGTCTTGTCGCGAGTCATGCGCGGGCTGGCCAGGATCTGTACGACCTTGGCTTCCTCGGGATCATCCACCGGGCCCTTCTCTTGCTCGATGGCGCAAGCCTGGGTGTCCTGGGTGTTGACGTACGGGTTGATGATCTTGTCGACCTTGCCCGGACGGTCGATACGCGTGGAGTCGACTTCGTACCAGCCCTGCGGCGTGTCACGACGGATGAACGCGGTGCCGCGCACGTCGGTGATGTCTTCGATCTTGTGCCCGTAGGACAGACGCTGGGCCACTTCGACGATGGCGCGCTCGGCGTTGCCGTACAGCAGAATGTCGGCGCTGGCGTCGATCAGGATCGAGTTGCGCACGCGATCCTGCCAGTAGTCGTAGTGGGCGATGCGACGCAGGGAAGCTTCGATGCCGCCGAGGACGATCGGCACATGCTTGTAGGCTTCCTTGCAGCGCTGGCTGTAAACCAGGCTCGCGCGATCCGGACGTTTGCCCGCCATGCCACCCGGGGTGTAGGCGTCGTCGGAACGGATTTTCTTGTCCGCGGTGTAGCGGTTGATCATCGAGTCCATGTTGCCGGCCGCGACGCCGAAGAACAAGTTCGGCTCGCCGAGCTTCATGAAGTCGTCTTTGGATTGCCAGTTCGGCTGGGCAATGATCCCGACGCGGAAGCCTTGGGACTCCAGCAGCCGGCCGATGATCGCCATGCCGAACGACGGGTGATCGACGTAGGCATCACCGGTGACGATGATGATGTCGCAGGAATCCCAGCCGAGCTGATCCATCTCCTCCCTGCTCATCGGCAGGAATGGCGCTGGCCCGAAACATTCGGCCCAGTACTTCGGATAGTCAAATAACGGCTTGGCTGCTTGCATGTCGATAACCGGTGTTGGCTTTCATTGAATTTCGCGGGCGCGGAATATAGCACAAATTTTGACCAATTCCGACGGCTGTGGTCGGAAATTGCGCCACGCCCATTCGCGAGCAAGCCCGCTCCCACATTTGAATGCATTCCAGGTGTGGGAGCGGGCTTGCTCGCGAAAGCGTCAGCTCAAACGATGAAGAATTTACTCATCGTCGTCGAAGTTGTAACTGCCCGGCGCGAGGTTTTCGAAGCGGGTGTACTTACCGATAAAGGCCAGGCGGATAAAGCCGATCGGGCCGTTCCGCTGCTTGCCGATGATGATTTCGGCGATGCCCTTGTGTTCGGTTTCCGGGTGATACACCTCGTCCCGGTACACGAACATGATGACGTCGGCGTCCTGCTCGATCGCTCCGGATTCCCGCAAGTCGGAGTTCACCGGACGCTTGTTGGGACGTTGTTCCAGGGAACGGTTGAGCTGCGACAGCGCCACCACCGGGCAGTTGAATTCCTTGGCCAGGGCTTTCAGGGATCGCGAAATCTCGGAAATCTCGTTGGTCCGGTTGTCACCGCTGGAGCCGGGAATCTGCATCAGCTGCAGGTAGTCGATCATGATCAGGCCGACGTCGCCGTGCTCGCGCACCAGACGCCGGGTCCGCGCGCGCATTTCCGACGGGCTGATGCCGGCGGTGTCATCGATGAACAGCTTGCGGTCGTTGAGCAGGTTGACCGCCGAGGTCAGGCGCGGCCAATCGTCGTCTTCCAGTTGGCCGGAACGCACCTTGGTCTGGTCGATACGACCGAGGGACGAGAGCATACGCATGATCAACGATTCACCTGGCATCTCGAGGGAGTACACCAGCACCGCCTTGTCGCTGCGCAGTACGGCGTTTTCCACCAGGTTCATCGCGAAGGTGGTTTTACCCATCGACGGACGGCCGGCGACGATGATCAGGTCGGACGGCTGCAGGCCACTGGTCTTCTCGTCGAGGTCGGTATATCCGGTGGACAGACCGGTAATCGCGTCGGCAGTGTTGAACAGGGTGTCGATGCGATCGATGGCCTTGGTCAACAGTTCGTTGACCCCCACCGGGCCGCCGGTCTTCGGCCGCGCCTCAGCGATCTGGAAGATCTGCCGTTCGGCTTCGTCGAGGATCTCTTCGGCTGTACGGCCTTCAGGGTTGAAGGCGGCGTCGGCAATTTCGGTGCTGATACCGATCAGCTGGCGCAACGTCGCGCGCTGGCGAACGATCTGCGCATAGGCTTTGATGTTGGCGACGGACGGCGTGTTTTTCGCCAGTTCGCCGAGGTAACCGAGGCCGCCGACCTGGGACGTCTGACCTTCCTTGTCCAGTTGCTCGGCAAGTGTCACGACGTCGATCGGCATGTTCTGATCGGCCAATTTGGCGATCGCACGGAAGATCAGACGGTGGTCATGTCGGTAGAAATCGCCGTCGGAGACTTGATCGAGCACGCGTTCCCAGGCGTTGTTGTCCAGCATCAGACCACCGAGTACGGCCTGTTCGGCCTCGATGGAATGCGGCGGCACCTTCAGGGCAGCGGTTTGCAGATCGTATTGCTCGGGAGCGGTGATTTCGTTCATGGCCACTTGGAGTCAGGTTTGAAAACGGGAGTACCAGAAAGACAAAGGGCACGACCTGTAAACAGGATCGTGCCCGATGTTACCGGCAAGCACCCGAGGGTGCCAGCCGACAAGTATTGCTTAAGCTGCTACCACGACAACGCGTACGGTGGCTTCAACTTCGGCGTGCAGGTGCACAGCCACGTCGAATTCACCCACGTTGCGGATGGTGCCGTTCGGCAGACGAACTTCGCTCTTCTGCACTTCAACGCCGGAAGCGGTCAGTGCGTCAGCGATGTCGTGAGTACCGATCGAACCGAACAGCTTGCCTTCGTCGCCAGCGGTGGCAGTGATGGTCACTTCCAGCTCGGCCAGTTGGGCAGCACGGCTTTCAGCCGATGCTTTACGGTCTGCGGCGGCTTTTTCCAGCTCGGCACGACGCTCTTCGAACGCAGCCAGGTTGGCAGCGGTCGCAGCGGTAGCCTTGCCGAAAGGCAGCAGGTAGTTACGGCCGTAACCGGCCTTAACGTTTACTTTGTCGCCCAGGTTGCCCAGGTTGGCGATTTTTTCCAGAAGGATCAGTTGCATGTGGAAATCCTCTTAACTTTTAACCTTCACCGTTCGCGTTATCGGTGTCTTTCGACACGTGACGACCGCGAAAATCAATCAGGCTGTCGACAATGGCCAGAACCACGAGCAACGGATAGAGCAGCTGCATGAACAACAGCAGCGTGACGTACAACCCCACCAGCCAGAAACCGGCCAGTCGCTTCTGCCCGACCAGCCCGTGAATCAGGGCGAGTCCGGCGAACACCAGCGGTACACTGCACAACGGCGTCAACATGGCCATCTGTGCACCGAGATTCGGGCCCAGAAGCATCAACGCCAGCAGCAACATCGCCGGCCCCAGCGGGATCCGGATGGCGCGAAACTCGCGACCAAAACCACCCGGGTTGTACAACAACGCCTGCCAATGCCGCCCGACAATCAGGCTCAGCACGCTGACGATCTGCAACAGAGCCGCAATCAGTCCGGTCAGGACTGGTGCAATCAGGGACGCGAAGCGCGCTTGCTCATCGACCGACAATTGCTTGTAGGTTTCACCAAGAAGCGCCGGCATGACCTTTATCAAGGCCTGCGCGAGCATCTCGATCTGGGCCGCAAACGCTGCCCCGAGCACCACTGAAAACACCACTCCAATCACTACGCTGACCAGCAGCGTGCGAACCCAGGACTCGCTTGCGCGCAACACCAACGCAAGCCCCGAAGACCCCAGCAGCACCAGAAGTGCCCGTGGATCATCGGCATACAGCCACCAGACCAAAGCCGGCAGCAGCCCCAGAGACAGAACACCCAGGGCGTCCGTCAGTCCGCGCCGCAGAAGCACCAGGCTCCCGGCGGCAGCACCCAACCAATACAACAACGGCAATGTTGCACATCCGGCCACCACGAGAGTGGCCTGCATACGGCCTCGCATGATGAACTCAGCTAAGGCACGCATGCATTCAATCCTTTGCTACTTGTCGACTGCCCGGTCTCAGCGGCCGTGGCTGTCGGTGTAGGCCAGCAGGGCCAGGAAGCGGGCGCGCTTGATAGCGGTGGCCAGCTGACGCTGATAACGAGCTTTGGTACCGGTGATGCGGCTTGGAACGATTTTGCCGGTCTCGGATACGTAGGCTTTCAGAGTGTTGAGATCTTTGTAATCGATCTCTTTCACGTCTTCAGCGGTGAAGCGGCAGAATTTACGACGACGGAAGAAACGTGCCATTTGATAGGCTCCTTAAAAGGTCCGTGGATTACTCGTCAGCGTTATCGCTGTTGTCGCTGTCATCACCCTCAACGCCATCAGCGTCGGAGTGCTCAGGACGATCGCGACGCTCACGGCGCTCACTGCGGTTTTCTTCAGCCTTGAGCATCTCGGACTGGCCGGTAACGGCTTCGTCGCGACGGATGACCAGGTTACGGATCACAGCATCGTTGTAGCGGAAGTTGTCTTCCAGCTCGGCCAGGGCCTTGCCAGTGCACTCAACGTTCAGCATCACGTAGTGAGCCTTGTGAACATTGTTGATTGCGTAGGCCAGTTGACGACGGCCCCAGTCTTCCAGACGGTGGATTTTGCCGCCGTCTTCTTCGATCAGCTTGGTGTAACGCTCAACCATGCCGCCGACTTGCTCGCTCTGGTCAGGGTGGACCAGAAAGATGATTTCGTAATGACGCATGAATGCTCCTTACGGGTTGTAGCCTGCCGCTCAAAAACGGTCAGACAAGGAGTGAATGACACTTATGGACTTGCTGGCGCGGGGCACATGCGTGCCTGCCGTCACAGCAAGGGGCGCAATTGTAGAGAAGGGACTGCGGAGGTGCAAGGCAATTGGTGATTATTTGAACAATCACCATTTCTTCGCCTTCGCACAAAACACTGTGGGAGCGGGCTTGCTCGCGAATGCGTTTCATCAGGCAACATTATTGTTGTCTGACACACCGCTTTCGCGAGCAAGCCCGCTCCCACAGTTTGTTTGCGTACAGCCTTATTTCTTGGCTGCAGCCTTGGCCTTGGCGCCGCGTTGACGCTGTGCTTCGAACAGGCACACACCGGTCGCCACGGACACGTTGAGGCTGCTGACGCTACCGGCCATCGGCAAGTTCACCAGATAGTCGCAGTGCTCGCGAGTCAGGCGACGCATGCCTTTGCCTTCGGCGCCCATGATCAGGATGGTCGGGCCGGTCAGGTCCTGGTCATAAATGCTGACCTCGGCCTCACCCGCCGTGCCGACCACCCACAGACCGCGCTGCTGAAGCTTTTCCAGAGTGCGCGCCAGGTTGGTCACCGCCACCAGCGGAATCACTTCCGCCGCGCCGCAGGCCACTTTACGCACCACCGGCGTCAGGGTTGCCGACTTGTCCTTGGGCACGATCACCGCCAGCGCGCCGGCAGCATCCGCCGAACGCAGGCAGGCGCCGAGGTTGTGCGGGTCGGTCACGCCGTCGAGCACCAGCAACAGCGGTGCGCCTTCGGTACGGTCGAGCAGCTCATCGAGCATCGCCTCGCCCCAGACCTGGCTCGGACTGACGTCCGCCACCACGCCTTGGTGCACGCCTTCAACCCAGGCGTCCATTTCGCGGCGCTCGGCCTGACCGATCTGCACACGATTTTCGTTGGCCAGTTCGATCAGGGTCTGCACGCGCGGATCGTTGCGGCTTTCGGCCAGCCAGATCTGCTTGACGCGTTTAGGGTGATGACGCAGCAACGCTTCTACCGCGTGAACGCCGTAGATTTTTTCCAACTGACTCATGACTTCGCCTTCGGTTTACGCGACCCGCCACTTTTGGCTGGAGCCGAACCCGCTTTCGGCGGGCCTTTACGGTGTTTGCTCGGTTTGGCTGGCTTGCCGCCGACGGCCTTCTCAGGCGCCGACCGTCCGGTCTTTCCCCCAGACGCCGCTTTACCACCGCTTTTGGCTTCGGCCAGCAAGGCCTTCTTCAATTCACGGCTTTTGCGCAGCTCGGCGTTTTTCGCCACGGCATCGCTCGGGCGATAGGCCTCGACGGCTTTCTCTTTGGCTGGACGACGGCTGGCGGTTTTCGCCGGAGCCTTGTCTTCCACAGCCTTGGTCGCTGCCGGAGCAGTGCTTTCGCTGCCGCGCTTCTTGCGACCGATCGGCGCGCTGATGGTTTTCTCGGCCATCTCGAAGTCGATCTTGCGCTCGTCGAGATCGACGCGCATCACGCGCACTTCAACGGTATCGCCGAGACGGAAGCTGCGACCGGTGCGCTCGCCCGCCAGGCGGTGATGCACAGGGTCGAAGTGGTAGTAATCGCCTGGCAGCGCGGTGACGTGCACCAAGCCTTCGACGTAGATATCGGTCAGCTCGACGAACAGACCAAAACCGGTCACGGCGGTGATCACCCCCGGGAACGATTCGCCCACGCGATCTTTCATGAACTCGCACTTGAGCCAGTTCACCACATCGCGGGTGGCTTCGTCGGCACGGCGCTCGCTCATCGAGCACTGCTCGCCGAGTTGCTCCAGCGCCGCTTCGTCGTACGGATAGATGCGCGCCTTCGGAATGGTCATCGCCCCGGCACGACGAACGTGCGGAGTGTCCTGTTTCGAATGGATCACGCTGCGGATGGCGCGGTGCGTGAGCAGGTCCGGGTAACGACGGATCGGCGAGGTGAAGTGGGTATAGGCTTCGTAATTCAGGCCGAAGTGGCCTTCGTTCTGGACGCTGTACACCGCCTGGCTCAGGGAGCGCAGCATCACGGTCTGGATCAGATGGAAATCCGGACGGTCCTTGATGCTCGCCAACAGGGCCTGATAGTCCTTTGGCGACGGGCCATCCTTGCCTTTGTGCAGGGACAGGCCGAGCTCGCCGAGGAACGCGCGCAGTTTTTCCAGACGCTCCGGTGGCGGGCCGTCGTGGACACGGTACAGCGCGGGGATTTCGTGCTTCTTGAGGAATTCGGCGGTGGCCACGTTGGCCGCCAGCATGCATTCCTCGATCAGCTTGTGCGCATCGTTGCGGGTGGTAGGACGGATTTCGGCAATTTTGCGCTCGGAACCGAAGATGATCCGGGTTTCCTGGGTTTCGAAATCGATCGCGCCACGCACGTGACGGGCAGCCAGCAACACTTTGTACAGCGCATAGAGCTGCTTGAGGTGCGGCACCACGTCGGTGTATTCGCCGCGAAGCTTGCGCGCTTCGGTGGCTTTCGGGGTTTCCAGCATCGCGCTGACCTTGTTGTAGGTCAGACGGGCGTGGGAATGGATCACCGCTTCATAGAAGCAGTAGTCGGTCATTTCGCCGGACTTGGAGATGGTCATCTCGCAAACCATGGCCAGACGATCGACGTGCGGGTTCAGCGAGCACAGGCCGTTGGACAGCTGTTCAGGCAGCATCGGCACCACGCGCTCGGGGAAATACACCGAGTTGCCGCGTACCTGGGCTTCGTTGTCCAGCGCCGAACCGATCTTCACGTAGCTGGAAACGTCGGCAATCGCCACGTACAACTTCCAGCCGCCGGAGAACAGGCGCAACTTGCCCGGTTTGGCTTCGCAGTAGACCGCGTCGTCGAAGTCGCGGGCATCTTCGCCGTCGATGGTGACGAACGGCAGATGGCGCAGGTCGACACGCTTCTCTTTGTCTTTTTCTTCGACTTCCGGCTTGAGCTTGGCGGCTTCTTTGAGTACCGCTTCAGGCCAGACATGCGGAATGTCGTAGGTACGCAGCGCGACATCGATTTCCATGCCCGGCGCCATGTAGTTGCCGACCACTTCGACCACATCGCCTTGCGGCTGGAAGCGCGGCGTCGGCCAGTGGGTGATTTTCACCTCGACGAACTGACCGATCTGCGCGTTGGCGTTGCGGCCTGGCGTAACCAGCACTTCCTGCTGGATCTTCGGATTGTCGGCAACGACAAAACCGATACCGCCCTCTTCGAAGTAGCGACCGACGATCGTTTCGTGGGCACGGGACACCACTTCGACGATCACGCCTTCACGGCGGCCACGACGGTCGAGACCGGAAACACGGGCCAGCGCACGATCGCCATCGAACACCAGACGCATCTGCGCCGGGCTCATGAACAGGTCATCGCTGCCGTCGTCCGGCACCAGGAAGCCGAAACCGTCACGGTGGCCGCTGATGCGGCCGAGGATCAGGTCGAGCTTGTCCACCGGCGCATAGGTGCCACGGCGGGTGTAGATCAATTGAGCGTCGCGCTCCATGGCGCGCAGGCGGCGGCGCAGGGCTTCGATCTGGTCTTCTGTGGTCAGACCAAACTCTTCGACCAGTTGCTCGCGGGCAGCAGGCGAACCCCGATCGGCGAGATGCGCCAGGATCAGTTCGCGGCTGGGAATAGGGTTTTCATATTTTTCCGCTTCACGAGCGGCCTCGGGATCGAGGGACTGCCAATCGGCCATTAGAGAGTTTTCACCTTGTCTATATGCGGGTTAGTTTGGCATAGGCGCCATCAAACGGGAAATTTCCGACTATATAAGGCCCTTCTGGAGCCTTGTATCGACGCCTAAAAGCCCTTTTGAACACCGCTGGTAAAAAAATTCATTTTTTTTGCTGACAGGGGTTTACAGTTAAAAAGGCGCTCCGTATAGTGCGCGCCATCGACGACGTACATACGTTGACGAGATGCCCAGGTGGTGAAATTGGTAGACACGCCAGCTTCAGGTGCTGGTGACCTTACGGTCGTGGAAGTTCGAGTCTTCTCCTGGGCACCAATTTCGAGTTTGAGACTAGATCAGTTTCAAGACTCACACAAAACCCGCGAAAGCGGGTTTTTTGCATTCTAAGGAACGGGTTTGTTAAAACTGATTAATTAAAATTAAATCAGGGGTTTACAGATCAAAAAGCGCTCCGTATAGTGCGCCACATCAACAGCGGCAACGCTCGCGATGAATGCCCAGATGGTGAAATTGGTAGACACGCCAGCTTCAGGTGCTGGTGACCTTACGGTCGTGGAAGTTCGAGTCTTCTTCTGGGCACCAATTCAAACTCAAGGTTACGACGTTGAGTTTCCCAAAAACCCGCGAAAGCGGGTTTTTGCGTTTCTGGCGTTTGAAAACCTGCAGCTCCCTCGCCACACATGATCACCAGATCATGCTCTAGCAAACCTCCGCCCTCGTCGCAAGGCGCACTTGAGAAACAATATCGTTTATCATTGTTGCAAGTTTTTGCAATGCGACAGTGAGGAACCCTGCGAATGATGTTTCGAAATACCCTGCGCCGCGGCTTGACCTTCACCCTGCTCGGCCTGGCACTCGCCACTCCCCTCACCCAGGCAGCCGATGCGGTTTCCCTGACGCTCTACAACGGTCAACACAAGGAAGTCGGCGATGCGATCGCCAAGGCTTTCGAGGCCAAGACCGGCATTCACGTCAACGTACGCAAGGGCAGCAGCAACCAGCTCGCCAGCCAGGTCATCGAAGAAGGCGACCGTTCCCCCGCCGACGTGATCTACACCGAAGAATCTCCTCCGCTGAACAACCTCGGCGAGCAAGGCCTGCTGGCCAAGACTGACGACGCCACGTTGGCCGTGCTGCCCAAGCAATACGTCGCCGGCAACGGCACCTGGATCGGTGTCACCGCGCGGGTTCGCGTGGTTGCCTACAATCCGAAACTGGTCGATGAGAAAGACCTGCCGAAGTCGGTGATGGAATTCTCCGATCCGAAATGGCAAGGCAAAGTCGGTTTCGTACCAACCAGCGGCGCCTTCCAGGAACAGGCCGTGGCGATCATCAAGATGCACGGTCGCGACGCCGCTGAGGAATGGCTGACCGGCCTGCGCGCTTTCGGCAAGACCTACAGCAACAACATGGTCGCCCTCAAAGCTGTGGAAAACGGCGAAGTCGCCACCGTACTGGTGAACAACTATTACTGGTTCGCCCTGCAGCGCGAGAAAGGCAAACTCGACTCGAAACTGCATTACTTCACCGGCGGCGACGTCGGCGGACTGATCACCGTATCCAGTGCTGCCGTGCTGAAATCCAGCAAACATCCAAAAGAAGCCCAGCAATTCCTTGCCTACATGGCCAGTGAGGAAGGCCAGCGCGTGATCACTCAGACCACCGCCGAATACCCGCTGCACAAAGGTATGGAATCGGATCGCGGGCTCAAGCCGTTCAGCGAACTGCAAGCGCCAAACGTGACCCCGGCCGACCTGGGCAACGCCGAAGAAGCGCTGGAGCTGGAACGTGAAGTTGGCCTGAACTGATGGCCGCATCGTTATCCACCCCCGCCGCGCGCGGGGGTTACGTACCACGACGCAAGCGCCCGTCGATCTGGCTGGTGCTGCCGGTCTTATTGCTGGTGATCATGAGCCTGTTGCCTCTGGCCTATGTCGGCCTGAAAGCCTGGCAGGCCGGCTGGGCCGAAGCGCTGCACCTGTTATGGCGCCCTTACGTATTCGGTCTGCTGCGCAACACCCTGGCGTTGATGGTCGGCGTAACGCTGACTTGCGGCGTGATCGGCCTGTCACTGGCGTGGCTGCTGGAGCGCAGCAATCTACCGGGACGTCGCCTGTGGGGGGTGGTTCTGTGCTTGCCGTTCGCGGTGCCGGCGTTCGTCAGCAGCTTCACCTGGGTGTCGTTGAGCGCGCAGTTCGAAGGCCTCGGCGGGGCGATTCTGGTGATGAGCCTGTCGAAGTATCCGCTGATCTTTCTGCCGGTCGCGGCGACCCTGCGCAACCTCGATCCGTCCCTTGAAGAATCGGCCCGCACCTTGGGACAGAACCGCTGGGGCGTGTTTTTCCGCGTCACCCTGCCGCTGCTCTGGCCGTCGCTGCTGGCCGGCTCACTGCTGATTGCCCTGCACATGCTGGTCGAGTTCGGCGCTCTGTCGATCATCGGCCTGCAAACTTTCACCACCGCGATCTACCAGCAATTCGAACTGGAATTCAGCAACGCCAATGCAGCGATGCTTTCGGCGGTGCTGCTCGCGCTGTGTCTGATGCTGCTGTGGCTGGAGCTGCGGGTGCGCGGTAAAGGGCGCCATGTGCGCACCGGCCAGGGTGCAGCGCGGCAGGCTGAACAAGTACGCCTGGGGCGGTGGGCGGTTGTCGGTCAGCTGTATTGCCTGTTGCTGGCGATCGTCGGCAGCGGGATTCCGCTGGGCATGCTCGCGTATTGGCTGGCGGTGGGCTCATCGGCAGCGTTCCCGGTCGCGGCGATCACCGAAGCCCTGCTGTCTTCGCTGGCCTTGTCGCTGGGTGGCGCAGCGCTGTGCCTGCTGCTGGCGGTGCCGGTCGGGCTGCTGGTGGTGCGTTACAAGGGCCAACTGGCGATCTGGGCCGAACGCTTGCCGTATCTGCTCCACGCCTTGCCGGGCCTGGTAATCGCGCTGACGCTGGTGTATTTCGCCCTGCACTACGTGCCGGCGCTGTACCAGACCTCGGCATTGCTGCTGATCGCTTATGCGCTGCTGTTCCTGCCATTGGCACAGGCGCCGATCCGCACGGCACTGAACAAGGCTGCGCCGCAGCTGGAGGAAGCGGCACGCACGTTGGGGGCATCGTCATTCACCGCGTTTTGCCGGGTGACCCTGCCGATCATTTTCCCGGCACTGGGTGCGGCGTTTGCGCTGGTGTTTCTGGATGCGATGAAGGAATTGACGGCGACGCTGCTGCTGAGCCCAACGGGACTTAATACACTGGCGACGGAAGTGTGGGCGCACACCGCGAATGTCGAGTTCGCGGCGGCGGCGCCTTATGCGGCGTTGTTGATTGTGGTGTCGGGGTTGCCGGTGTATCTGCTGACGACGCGGATGTATCTGAGCCGCTGAAATCGCCTTCGCGAGCAAGCCCGCTCCCACAGTTTGACCGAGTCCCACCAGAGGAATGCGATCGAATGCGGGAGCTGGCCTGCTCGCGAAGGGGGAAACATCAGGCCCTGAACTGTCCCAGACTGGCCTTCAGCTGCGCCGCCAGCCCATCCAGCACCTTGCCACTGGCCGTGGTTTCCACCACCGCCTGCGCCGCTTTCTCGGCCTGGGCATGAATCGTTTCGACCCGCCCACGCACTGCCTGCGCGCCCTGCGCCTGATGCGCCGCTGCCTGCGTTGCCAGACCGATCGCCGCATGCACCTGCTCGACCGAGGCCTGCACTGACTGCTGCAACCGTGCGCTGTCGCGTAACACCAGCAAACCTTCGCTGGCCTGACGCCCCGCCTGGCCGATCGCTTCGACCGCCTCACGCGCGCCCTGCTGCAACGCGACGATGTGCGCCTGAATGTCACCGGTCGAGCTTTGCGTCTTGCTCGCCAGCGCGCGCACCTCGTCCGCGACCACGGCAAAACCGCGGCCGGTCTCACCGGCCCGCGCCGCTTCGATCGCCGCATTCAGGGCCAACAGGTTGGTCTGCTCGGCGATGCCGTGAATCACCGTCAGCACCACTTCGATCTGTTCGCTCTGCTGCGCCAGTCGCTCGATGACTTTCGCCCCGGTATCAACCTGCCCTGCCAGCGCCTCGATCAGGCTGCCGACTTTCGCCGAGGTACGAGTGTTTTCATCGGTGGCCTGGCGAATATCCACCACCTGCTTCAACGCCGCCTGCATGGCATGGCTTTCCGATTGCGCCTCGTCAGCCATTTGCGACAGCGCGCGCAGGCTTTCCGCCACTTCGTCACGCTGCATCCCGGCCGCTGCGTCGGCACCGGCATTGCGCAGGGTCATGGCGCCGATTTCCACACCGGTACGCTGGGCCACGTCGCCCGCCTCGCGCACGATCGGCTGCAACTTATCCACAAAGCGATTGACCGCCGAGGCCATGTCGCCGATTTCGTCCTTGCTGTTGATCTGCACGCGCTTAGTCAGGTCGCCCTCGCCTGCCGCCAGATCGTCCATCGCCGCATTGAGCATCTTCAAGCGATTGACCACCCGGTGCCCCAGCACCACCGCCAGCAACAGCAGCACGCCACAGCCGACCAGCGCCAGACCCATGCCGATCCGCCAGCGCAAGGTCGCAGCGGCGTCCTGTACCGTGCTGGTGGTATTGGCTTTCATTTCGGCAGCGGTGGATTGCGCCGACTGCAGGCGCGCCTGCATTGCCGTCGCGCTGTCGGCGGCGGCGCCCTTGAGGCTGTCGCCCACCAGTTGATCACTGCTGGCGATCAGCGCCGAGAAGCGCTGGTCGAGCGCCGCCAGATCGGTTTCCACCGACGCGGTCGAGACGCCCATCAGCACTTTGCCGATTTCCACGCCGTTAGGGTTGATCGAGGCTTCGAGGTAGTAGACCGACGGATCGTTTTTCGCCGCGTCCAGCACCTTGTCCAGCGCGCGCTCGCCCTGGCCTTTTTCCAGCAAAGCCTTGTTGATCGGATTTTCGCGGTTGAGGTAACGCGTCAGGTGTTGACCGGTGGCATCGTCGTAAACCACGAACAACACGTTGGGATTGCGCTGGGCGCGACGAGCAAATTCGGACAGGGTCGGCACGTCGCTGTCCCACATGGCGCGCGGCGCCACCGAAGCGAGCAACTGAGCCATGTCATTGGCCGAGTCCTTGAGATCTTTTTCCAGTGTCGTACGCAGTTGCGCCTGCTCCTCCTTCAGACGGGAAGACAGGCCGGCGGTCAGACGCTGCCGGGTACTTGAGGAAAGGTTATCGAGGCTTGAGGTGACCTCACGCCCGGCCTGTTCCAGCTCGCCGGAGAGCTTTTGGCTGTCAGCGCCCAGACGAGTGCCGAGATCGGCCTCCAGCGCCGTGACCGTGCTTCGTGTCAGGGCGACTGCCACCAGCACTTGCACCAAAAGGGCGATACCAAGGGTAACGAACACGGGCCGCAACAAACGGCTTTGTAACAGTGAGAGAACGGCCGACACTGTGAATCCCTCTACTTCTGACGCCATTAATTTGATGGCACTCTTGTAGGAAGATTTACAGCAAAGGTCATGCCGTCCAACAGGCATAAACGACAAAGGCCCCGATTAAGGGGCCTTTGTTTTTTACATCAACGACTTATCAAGCGAACGGATGACGCAAAACGATGGTTTCGTTGCGGTCCGGGCCCGTCGAAATAATGTCGATCGGCGCGCCGATCAACTCTTCAACGCGTTTAATGTAGGCACGAGCATTAGCTGGCAGCTCTTCCAGGGTTTTGGCACCCACGGTCGATTCGGTCCAGCCCGGCACTTCTTCGTACACAGGCTGCAGGCCCACGTAGCTGTCAGCGTCGGTCGGCGCCACGGCATTGCCTTGCGCGTCCTTGTAGCCGGTGCAGATGTTGATGGTTTCCAGACCATCGAGTACATCCAGCTTGGTCAGGCAGATGCCCGAGATGCTGTTCACATCGATAGCGCGACGCAGGATGACGGCGTCGAACCAGCCGCAACGACGGGCACGACCGGTGGTAGCGCCGAACTCGTGACCTTGCTTGGCCAGATGCGCACCCACGTCGTCGAACAGCTCAGTCGGGAATGGACCCGAGCCGACGCGAGTGGTGTAAGCCTTGGTGATGCCCAGGATGTAGTCGAGGAACATCGGGCCAACGCCCGAACCGGTCGCCACGCCACCTGCGGTGGTGTTGGAACTGGTCACGTACGGGTAGGTACCGTGGTCGATGTCGAGCAACGAACCCTGAGCGCCTTCGAACATGATGTCTTTGCCGGCGCGACGCAGGTCGTGCAGCTCGGCAGTCACGTCGAGCATCAGCGGCTTGAGCAGCTCGGCGTATTCCTTGCACTCGGCCAAGGTCTTTTCGAACTCGATGGCCGGCTCCTTGTAGTAACCGACCAGCATGAAGTTGTGGTAATCCACCAGCTCACGCAGCTTGTCTTCGAAACGCGGCATGTTCAGCAGATCGCCCACGCGCAGACCACGACGGGCAACCTTGTCTTCGTAAGCCGGGCCGATGCCGCGACCGGTGGTACCGATCTTCAGCTCGCCGCGGGCTTTTTCACGGGCCTGGTCCAGCGCCACGTGGAAGGACAGAATCAGCGGGCAGGACGGGCTGATACGCAGGCGCTCGCGCACCGGTACGCCTTTCTCTTCCAGCTTGGTGATCTCACGCAGCAGGGCGTCAGGTGCAACCACCACGCCGTTGCCGATCAGGCACTGCACGCCTTCGCGCAGCACGCCCGACGGGATCAGGTGCAAGACGGTTTTCTCGCCGTCGATCACCAGGGTGTGGCCAGCGTTGTGGCCACCTTGGTAGCGCACTACGGCGGCAGCATGTTCGGTCAGCAGATCAACGATCTTGCCTTTGCCCTCATCACCCCATTGGGTGCCCAGGACTACGACATTCTTACCCATAACACTTGTCCTCATTCGCGCAAACTTGGTGCCGGCGATGGCCGGCAGGAAAACTCAAGAAGCCAGTGGCGATACTTGCCAAAGCCCGTTCTGCTGAATCAATTGCCGGTCGCAGTCCGCATCACGGGCGGCGGCCAAAGGTTGTCCAGGCAATGCCTGAACGACACGCTGACCCTCACTGCGCAACTGGCAAACCTGCTGCCAGAGTGCCGCATCCGTACTGTCAGGCATCCAGATACCGCCAGACGGTAGCTCGATCTCAGCACGCCCCAGGGTCACCAGGGTTTTCAAATCGGTAGAGAAGCCGGTCGCCGGACGGGCACGACCGAAGTCGGCGCCGATGTCGTCGTAACGACCGCCCTGAGCGATGGACTGGCCCACGCCCGGGACAAACACCGCGAACACCACACCCGTGTGGTAGTGGTAGCCGCGCAGCTCGCCCAGGTCGAAGTACAGCGGCAACTCCGGGAAACGCGTCGCCAGACGATCGGCGATCTCCAGCAAATCTTCCAGCGCCGCCAGAACCGGCGCCGGTGCATTGGCCAGACGCTCACGGGCCGCACTCAGTACTTCACGGCCGCCACACAGATCGACCAGCGCCCGCAGCATGCCGGACAGATCGGCAGGCAGGCCTTCGGTCAAGGTAATGACCTCGTCGATGGCCTTGCGTTGCAACGCATCGAACAACTGCTGTTCGACTTCACCGGACAGACCGGCGGCACGCGCCAGACCACGGTAGATGCCGACATGGCCAAGGTCCATGTGTACATCCGGCACATCGGCCAGTTGCAGCATGGCCAGCATCAGGCTGATGACTTCAACGTCGCTGCTCGGGCTGGCGTCGCCGTACAGCTCGGCACCCAACTGGATCGGGCTGCGCGAGGACGACAGTGCACGCGGCTGGGCATGCAGCACGCTGCCGGCGTAGCACAGACGGCTCGGACCTTCGCGACGCAGGGTGTGCGCATCGATGCGCGCCACTTGCGGCGTGATGTCGGCACGGAACCCCATCTGCCGACCCGACTGCGGGTCGATGACCTTGAAGGTACGCAGATCCAGGTCCTGGCCCGCACCGGTCAGCAGGGATTCCAGGTACTCGATATGGGGAGTCACGACAAACTCGTAACCCCAGCTCTGGAACAGATCCAACACCTGACGACGCGCGACTTCAATGCGCGCCGCTTCCGGTGGCAGTACTTCTTCGATGCCATCTGGCAGCAGCCAGCGGTCTACCGTTGCCATTACGCCATTCCCCTTTGATCCGGGCGGCCAGCCTGCGGGCGAGCCTTGAGTGAAGCAGAAAATGACCGATCCGTTCAAAACGCACGCGCATGAACGACGCGGCGAAAGGCCTGTTACCGGCTTCGCCCATCACTTTCCTCGAAAAACGCTCGGGCCATTCAACCCGATGCCTGCAACAAAAAACAGCAATCAAACGTGCAGACGCAAAAAAGCCGGGAATTTCCCGGCTGCCGCATCATACACACGTTTTCCCAAAGGATCACCCCGCCCGAGGTTTTAGCCGCCGGGCGGAATGATTCAGGTCAACGTCGTATCAAGGCTTGGACTTTTCCAGGTAACGGAAGAAGTCGCTGCTTGGGTCGAGAACCATGACGTCGGATTTGTTCGCGAAGCTTTCACGGTAGGCACGCAGGCTACGGTAGAAACCGTAGAACTCCTGATCCTGGCCGTAGGCCTTGGAGTAGATCGCAGCGGCCTGGGCATCGCCATCACCGCGAATCTCTTCGGACTCACGATAGGCTTCAGCCAGCAGCACGCGGCGTTGACGATCGGCGTCGGCACGGATGCCTTCGGCCAGCTCGTTACCCTTGGCGCGGTGCTCGCGAGCTTCACGCTCACGCTCGGTGCTCATACGTTCGAACACGCTGCGGTTCACTTCTTTCGGCAGATCGATGGCCTTGACCCGGACATCGACGACTTCGATACCCAGCTCTTTTTCCGCCATCTTGTTCAGCGACGCGGTTATGTCAGCCATCAGCGCATCACGCTCACCCGACACCACTTCGTGCAGGGTGCGCTTGCCGAACTGGTCACGCAGACCGGATTCCAGACGACGGGACAGACGCTCGTCGGCGATCTGCTTGAGGCCGGAAGTCGCGGTGTAGAAGCGCTCGGCATCTTTCACGCGCCACTTGGCGTAGGCATCGACCATCACGGCTTTCTTTTCCAGGGTCAGGAAGCGCTGTGTCGGTGCATCCAGCGTCATCAGACGTGCGTCGAATTTACGCACCTGGTTAACGTAAGGCACTTTCACATGCAGGCCCGGCTGGACATCGGCCTGAACCACACGACCGAATTGCAGCAGCACCGCGCGCTCGGTCTGAGCCACGATATAGAAGCAGTTCCAGCCCACCAGCACCACGACAACGCCAACGATCAGGGCGATCAGCGATTTATTGCTCATCAGCGGGTCTCCCTTGTACGTGTCTGCGGCAGGTCAGTGACATGCGGCGCGACGTCCGTGTTGTTGCTGGCGGCAGCCGAACCGGTAACCGGTGCATTGCTGCCCGAACTGTTCTGGATCATTTTGTCCAACGGCAGGTAAAGCAGGTTGCTCTGGCCGTTCTTGTTGCCGGTCACGAGTACCTTGCTAGTGTTGCTGAAGACTTCCTGCATGGTGTCCAGGTACAGACGCTGGCGGGTGACTTCAGGGGCCTTGCGATACTCGGCGACCAGTTTGGTAAAGCGATCCGCCTCACCCTTGGCGCGCGAAACCGTTTCGTCGCGGTAACCGTTGGCATCCTCGAGGATACGCTGGGCCTGACCACGGGCTTCCGGCACGACGCCGTTGGCGTAGGTTTCCGCCTGGTTGCGCGAACGCTGCTCGTCTTCACGGGCGCGGATCACGTCGTCGAAGGCTTCCTGCACTTCACGCGGTGCCGCTGCGCTCTGTACGTTGACCTGGGTGACGGTGATACCGGTGCGATAGGTATCGAGGAAACGTTGCAGACGCTCCTTGATTTCGCTGGCCATCAATTCACGACCTTCGGTCAGCACCTGATCCATGGCGGTCGAACCCACCACGTGGCGCAAGGCGCTGTCGGTCGCATGCTGCAGACTGATTTCCGGCTGATCGACGTTCAGCACGAAGTCCTGCAGGTTGCTGATCTTGTACTGCACGGTCAGCGGCACTTCGACGATGTTCTCGTCTTCAGTCAGCATCTGGCCCTGCTTGGTGTAGGCACGCTCACGCGTGACGTTTTCCATGTACTTCTTGTCGATCGGCGGGAAGTAGATGTTCAGGCCGGGGCCGACGGTCTCGTAGTACTTGCCGAAGCGCAGCACCACGGCTTGCTCCTGCTCGTCGACCACATAGACCGCGCTGTACAGCCAGACAGCCGCCAGCACCACGAGGCCGATGCCGAGCAGACCGCCGAAGCCGCCACCACTCCTGCCCGAACCACCGCCGTCATCACCACCGCGTTTCTTACCACCACCGAACAACCCGTTCAGGCTTTCCTGCAGCTTTCGGAAGGCCTCGTCGAGATCCGGTGGCCCCTTGCGGTCGCCGTTATTGCGGCGCTTGCCACCCCAAGGATCCTGATTATTCGAGTTGCCACCCGGCTCATTCCAAGCCATAGCGCTCTCCATCTGATAAAGCAAAGACGCACCCACGGCGCGCCGACCAATGCTACAGAATGCCTGCCGTTGCGGCACAACCGCTTTGCCAGGCTTTTATTGCAAAGTGTGTTGCTCGATGAATTCCATCGGCTGCAATCCTTCGCGGCTTACCAGTCGATTCAACTCGACCCGGGGCAAACGAACGGCCAGCAGGCAGATGCCTTCTTCGTCATGCTCTTCTTTCTGTACCGCACCGAGTTCGAAGAACTGCGCACGCAGTCGAGCGAACCGTTGCGGCAAGCGCAATGTCCCCACAAACAAATCACTGCCCAGCAACTCGGCAATGGCTTGCTCAAGCAATTCCAGCCCCGTGCCATCGCGCGCCGACAGCCAGACCCGCTGCGGTTTGCCATCGGCATCGCGCTGGATCTGTGGCTCAACGCCTTCAAGCAAATCGAGTTTGTTGTATACCTCGAGGATCGGCAAGTCCTGGGCTCCGATCTCGCCCAGTACCACCATCACCTGCTCGATCTGCAACATGCGATCCGGTTCGGCCGCATCGATCACGTGCAACAGCAGGTCGGAATTGCTCGACTCTTCGAGCGTAGACCGAAATGCCTCGACCAGCTTGTGCGGCAAGTGCCGAATGAACCCTACCGTGTCAGCCAGAACGATCGGCCCCAGGTCGTCCAGTTCCAGACGGCGCAGGGTCGGGTCGAGGGTGGCGAACAACTGGTCGGCCGCGTACACCTCGGATTTGGTCACGTTATTGAACAGCGTGGATTTGCCGGCGTTGGTATAGCCCACCAGAGACACGGTAGGGATATCCGCACGGGAACGGCCGCGACGCGATTGCTCGCGCTGGCTGCGCACTTTTTCCAGACGACCCTTGATCTGACGCAGACGAACCCGCAGCAGACGCCGGTCGGTTTCGAGCTGGGTTTCACCCGGGCCACGCATGCCGATACCGCCACCCTGACGCTCAAGGTGAGTCCAGCCGCGAACCAGGCGGGTGCTCATGTGATCAAGCTGGGCCAGTTCTACCTGGAGCTTGCCTTCATGGGTACGGGCGCGCTGAGCGAAGATATCGAGAATCAGGCCGGTACGGTCGATCACGCGACACTCGAAAACACGTTCGAGGTTACGTTCCTGACTGGGCGTGAGAATGTGATTGAAAATCACCAGATCGGCCTTTTCGGCATGGACCAGGTCGCGTAATTCCTCGACCTTGCCGCTGCCAATCAGGAATTTGGCGGTTGGCCGATGACGCGGTACGTTAAAAAACGCAACGGTCTCGGCGCCCGCCGAATTAGCCAATTCCTGAAACTCCTGCGGATCTTCGCGCGCCTCAGGGTCCTGACCTTCCAAGTGAACGAGGATGACTCGCTCACCACCACCGTGGCGCTCAAAGAACAAAGGAGACTCCTATCAGGCGTTACCTGGCTCAGCGTCACCCGCATCGGATTCGGTTGCGCTAGGCAGACGAATTGGACGTACTGGCACGACTGTCGAGATAGCGTGTTTGTAAACCATCTGGCTGACGGTGTTTTTCAGCAGGATAACGAACTGGTCGAACGACTCGATCGTGCCTTGCAGTTTGATACCGTTGACCAGGTAGATGGAAACCCCAACTTTCTCTTTACGTAAAGTATTCAAGTAAGGGTCTTGTAGCGAATGCCCTTTTGACATGTGCCGCACTCCTTTAAGGATTCAATAATAAAAATAGGTAATTCAGATGGCTTTGGCCGCCACACCCCCAAGGATAGACGGCAATTGCAAGGACTCAGCTCAATATGGAGATGGTCCCAAGGTATTTCAAGGCGCGTGGCAGATTGTCGCAATCAAGACTGTCCAGCCAGTGCAGTTCTTCCCAGCTGCGCAGCCAGGTGAACTGGCGCTTGGCCAATTGACGCGTGGCAATGATGCCGCGTTCCTGCATTTCAGCTAACGACAGCTTGCCATCCAGGTAGTCCCAGACTTGGCGGTAGCCTACCGCACGTATAGACGGCAACCCGGAATGCAGGTCACTTCTTTTACGCAGGGCTACGACCTCGTCGATGAACCCCTGTTCCAGCATATTTGTGAATCTTTGTTTAATGCGCTCATGCAGTACCTGGCGATTTGCCGGAGCAATGGCCAAGTTCGCGACAGTATAGGGCAATTGTTGCCGTCCCGAAGCGGCTGCTTCAGTACTTTGCGCAGATTGTTGCTGACGCAGGGCAGTCATGCTCTGACCGCTGACCCGATAAACCTCCAGCGCCCGACTCAGGCGCTGCGGATCGTTCGGATGAATGCGTGCCGCCGACACCGGATCGATGATCGCCAGCTGATCGTGCAGGGCTTGCCAGCCAAGGCGTGCAGCCTCTTCTTCGATCTGCGCACGAACCTCGGGATCGGCCGCCGGCATGTCGGCCAAGCCATCAACCAACGCTTTGTAATAGAGCATGGTGCCGCCAACCAGCAGCGGGATTTTTCCGCGCGCGGTGATTTCGGCCATAGCTTGCAGGGCATCGCGGCGGAAATCCGCAGCCGAATAGGCTTCAGCCGGATCGAGAATGTCGATCAACCGGTGCGGAAACTCGGCCAGCAATTCTTTGGAAGGTTTGGCGGTGCCGATGTCCATGCCGCGATAGACCAGCGCCGAGTCGACGCTGATCAGCTCGCACGGCAGCACCTTGGTCAGCTCGATGGCCAGGTCGGTCTTGCCCGCAGCGGTCGGGCCCATCAGAAAAATCGCTGGAGGAAGCTGGCTCATCAACGACCGCGCAGGAACAGTTTGTCCAGATCGTCCAGGCCCAGCTGGGTCCAGGTCGGTCGGCCATGGTTGCATTGACCGCTGCGCTCGGTATTTTCCATGTCGCGCAGCAGACCGTTCATTTCCGGCAGGGCCAGGCGCCGGTTGGCACGGATCGCGCCGTGGCAGGCCATGGTCCCGAGCAGTTCGTTCAGGTGCGCCTGAATCCGGTCGCTGGTGCCGTATTCCATCAGGTCCGACAGCACGTCACCCACCAGACGATTGGCCTCGGCCTGCTTGAGCAGCGCCGGAATCTGGCGGATTGCCAATGTTTCCGGGCCCAGACGCTGCAGCTCGAAGCCCAGTTTCTGGAACCATGCAGCGTGTTCTTCAGCGCAATCGGCTTCACGCTGACTGACCGCCAGCGACTCCGGCACCAACAGCGGCTGACCGCTGAGACCTTCGCTGGCCATGGCGATTTTCAGGCGTTCGTACATGATCCGCTCGTGCGCGGCATGCATGTCCACCAGAACCAGCCCCTGAGCGTTCTCGGAGAGAATGTAGATGCCCTTGAGTTGCGCCAGCGCGTAACCGAGCGGCGGAATATCGTCCTGACCGGCCGGCAGCGCATTGGCATTCGCTTCCGGCAACGGTGCGAAAAACTCGCGGTAAGCGGCTTGAGCCTCGGCGGCTGGCACAGCCGACTGCGGACGCGGCGTGTACTGATACTGATAAGCACCGCCAGCGCTGGCGCCCGACGAGGTGTTGAACACCGGTTGCGCCTGCGGCTGCTCCAACAGCGCGTTGGCCGCCAGACGCATTTCGCCCTGCGGGCCGAACTCGCCGGCCTCGATGCCGCTTGGACGCACCACAGCGGTGGTGACAGAGCCGGCCAGTTGATCTTCCGGACGCACATCACCCAAGGCGCGGTGCAACGTGCCATAAAGGAAGTCATGCACCATGCGCCCGTCACGGAAGCGCACTTCGTGCTTGGTCGGGTGCACGTTGACGTCCACCGCCGCCGGATCGACTTCGAAAAACAGCGCGAAGGTCGGATGACGACCGTTGAACAGCACATCGCGATAAGCCTGACGCACCGCGTGGGCCACCAGCTTGTCGCGCACCGCACGACCGTTTACGAAGAAATACTGCAAGTCCGCCTGGCTGCGGTTGAAGGTCGGCAACCCGACCCAGCCCCACAGATGCAGGCCATTGCGCTCGATCTCGATCGGCAGCGCCTGCTCGAGGAACCCCGAACCACAGATCGCCGCCACACGCCGGGCGCGGGCTGCATCATCGTGGGCCTCGTGCAGGCTGAGGATGGTCTTGCCGTTGTGGCGCAGATGGAAGGCCACGTCGAAACGCGCCAGCGCCAGACGCTTGATCACTTCTTGCAGGTGATCGAATTCGGTTTTTTCGGTCTTGAGAAACTTGCGCCGCGCCGGCGTATTGAAAAACAGGTCGCGCACTTCCACCGAGGTACCGACCGGATGCGCCGCCGGCTGCACCCGAGGCGCCATGTCGCGACCTTCGGTTTCGACCTGCCAGGCCTGATCAGCATCGCGGGTGCGCGAGGTCAGGGTCAGGCGCGCCACGGAGCTGATCGACGCCAGTGCCTCACCACGGAAGCCCAGGCTCATCACCTGCTCCAGATCTTCGAGATTGCGAATCTTGCTGGTGGCGTGACGGGCCAGCGCCAGCGGCAGGTCGTCGGCGGAAATGCCGCTGCCATCGTCACGCACCCGCAGCAGCTTGACGCCGCCCTGCTCGACATCGACATCGATGCGCTTGGCACCGGAGTCGAGACTGTTTTCCAGCAACTCCTTGATCACCGAAGCCGGGCGCTCGACCACCTCGCCGGCGGCGATCTGGTTCGCCAGCCGCGGGCTGAGCAGTTCGATGCGTGCGGCGTTCAACACCTGATTCATTCTTTGGACGCCAGTTCGGTGCCGGGAATGGTCAGGTGCTGGCCGATCTTCAGCTCATCGCTACTTAGATTGTTGGCACTGCGCAGCGTCGCGGGGGACACCTGATAACGCACGGCGATCATCGCCAGCGTCTCGCCCGGGCTCACGCGGTGATCGCGCGGGCCTTGGGCGATCTTGCCGGAGTCACGCAGCCAGGCAATGTAGGTGCCCGGTGGCGGATTCTGCTGGAAGAACTGGCGCACGCCGCTGCTGATCGAACGCGCCAGCGCCTGCTGGTGGCTTGAAGCCGATAGTTTGTTCGCCTCGTTGGCGTTGGAGATGAAGCCGGTTTCGACGAGGATCGACGGGATGTCCGGCGACTTCAACACCATGAACCCGGCCTGCTCCACGCGCTGCTTGTGCAACGGAGTCACGCGACCGATGTTGGTCAGGACTTTCTGGCCGACGTTGAGGCTGGAAGTCAGCGATGCGGTCATCGACAAGTCAAGCAGTACGCCGGCGAGCATGCGGTCCTTGTCGTCGAGGCTGACGTTGCCGGCACCACCGATCAGGTCGGAACGGTTTTCGCTGTCGGCCAGCCAACGGGCGGTCTCGGATGTCGCGCCGCGATCAGACAGGGCAAACACCGAGGCACCGAAGGCTGCCGCAGACGGCGCAGCGTCGGCGTGGATCGAAACGAACAGGTCGGCGCCCTTCTTGCGGGCAATTTCGGTACGGCCGCGCAACGGGATGAAGTAGTCGCCGGTACGGGTCAGTTCGGCGCGGAAACCTTTCATGCCGTTGACCTGACGCTGCAGCTCGCGGGCGATCTGCAGCACCACGTCTTTCTCACGCTGGCCGCGCGAGCCGGACGCACCCGGGTCTTCGCCGCCGTGACCGGCGTCGATCACCACAATGATGTCGCGCTTGCCGGCCGGGGCCGGTGGCAACTTGATCGCCGGTTCAGACGGTGTCACCGGCACTGCCGGCACGGTGGCGACCGATGGCGTTGGCGCAGGCGGCGGCGCGGCATCGGCCGGGTTGTCGAACAGGTCGACCACCAGACGGTTGCCATATTGCGCGTTCGGCGCCAGCGAGAAACTTTTCGGGGTGACGGCTTTTTTCAGGTCGATGACCACTCGCAGATCGGTCGGCGTGCGCTGGGCCGAGCGCATCGCGGTGATCGGCGTGTTAGCAGTCGAGACCTTTAACGGCGCCCCCAGGGTGGCGCCATTGATGTCGATCACCAGCCGATCCGGTGCGGTCAGGGTGAAGACGCTGTGCTGCACCGGACCGCTCAGGTCGAAGACCAGTCGCGTGTTGTCCGGCGCCCGCCACAGGCGCACGCTGTTGACCTTTGTCTCGGCCACAGCGTTGACGGTTACTGCCATCAACATCAGTCCAACGGCAGCCACCAACGCGCGAAAGCGCATACCTAACCCCATCATTTAATTGGATTCCAATGCCAAAGCGGCACACCAGGCCTCGCCACGCGAGCCCTGGGATAAAATTTTCAGCGAACGCCCGCTGTCTTGCGGGCTAATGGTAATGGTCAGGTCAGGCTTTGGCAAAAAGCCTGCACCTTTATCGGGCCACTCGATCAGGCACAGTGCGTCGTCTTCGAAATAGTCGCGGATGCCGAGAAACTCCAGCTCCTCCGGATCGACCAGGCGATACAGGTCGAAGTGGAAGGCGCGCACATCACCGATCTCGTAGGGTTCGACCAAGGTGAAGGTCGGACTTTTTACCGCGCCGACATGCCCCAACCCACGAATGATGCCCCGCGACAGGGTGGTTTTGCCCATGCCCAGATTGCCTTCCAGGAAAATCAGGCCGTGACCCTGGGTAATGCGGGCGATCCGTGCGCCAAAGTCGCTCATGGCCTGTTCATCGGCCAGGTACAGGGTTACTTCAGACACGGTGCATGCTCCTCCAACAACTGACGAATGACTGGAATCAGATCACTGGCCGCCAGCCCACGGCCGAATTTACCTTGTTGCGCGCCGGCATTGGCGTGCAGCCAGACGGCCAGGCAGGCGGCATCGAAGCCGTTCATGCCTTGGGCCAACAACGCGCCAGTCAAGCCGGCGAGTACGTCGCCCAGGCCGGCGGTTGCCATGGCCGGATGGCCTTGATGACACAGCGCCAGACGCCCATCGGGGTGGGCGATCAGGCTGCCGGCGCCTTTGAGCACGACGACGGCCGAGTATTTTTTGCTCAACGCCCGCGCGGCGGCCGGACGATCTGCCTGCACCTCAGCGGTACTCACGCCCAGCAGGCGCGCCGCCTCGCCCGGATGCGGGGTGATCACGCATTCCTTGGGCAGACTGACAAATCCGCTCGCCAGCAGATTCAATGCGTCGGCGTCCCAAACCTGTGGCAGCGGCGCATTGGCAGCAGCGGATAACAGCGCCCGCCCCCAACTCGCCTGCCCGAGTCCCGGACCAACCACCAGCACCGAAACCTTTTCCAGCAGCCCCATCAACTGATTGGCCGACGACGTGCCGAGCACCATGACTTCCGGGATTCGCGTCAGCGCTGCCGGGACATGTTCCGAACGGGTTGCCAGCGACACCATTCCGGCGCCGCTGCGCAAGGCCGTTTCGCTACTGAGCAGAATCGCCCCGCCAAAACCCTGATCGCCGCCGATCAGCAGCAAGTGCCCGAAGCGCCCTTTGTGTGCAGCGGGCGCACGCGGGGCCAATCGTGGAAGATTAGCCGCCGAGAGACGCAGAGCGCTGACAGGAATGTCACGGTAAATGTCGGCGGCGGCTTGCAGATCGTTAAACACCAACGCCCCGACCTGATCCGCCGCATCCCCGGTGAACAGGCCGAGCTTCAAGCCGATGAAAGTCACGGTAAGGTCAGCGTGAACCGCAATGCCGAGGACATGTCCGGTATCGGCACACAGTCCGGAAGGAATATCCACCGCCACCACCGGCAGGCCACTGGCATTGATCGCCTTGATTGCAGCGGCATACGGTTCACGGACATCGCCGGCCAGCCCGGTGCCGAGCAAGGAATCGACAATCACCCCGCGCAGCTCGCTTTGCGCGGCCCAACCCTGCACGGCGACGCCATCGTTGATGGCCTGCGCATAAGCCTGTGCTGCATCGCCCTGCAAACGTTGCGGATCACCGACGGCCAGCACCCGCACCGCCCACCCGGCCCGGTGCGCCAGCGCGGCGATCAGAAAACCATCACCGGCGTTGTTGCCATGCCCGGCAAGCACAGTCATTTCGCTCGCCGACGGCCATTGCCGCACCAATGCACGCCAGGTCGCGTGCGCGGCGCGCTGCATCAATTCGAAGCCCGGCGTGCCCGCAGCGATCAGCCGCGCATCGAGTGCTCGCACCTGTGCAGCGCCATACAGCGCGTCGGGTAATTCATCTTTCGTGTGCGGCATGCGTCTTCGGGCTCCGATGTCTGGCAGAATTATACGCACCTCAGCTCCGGTTTCTCTCGCCTCATGTCCGCCATCACCACAGATCTGCCCGCCCTCGCCCAATCGATCAAGGATTGGGGCCGCGAGCTGGGCTTCCAGCAAGTCGGCATCAGCGGTCTGGACCTGGCCGAGCATGAGCAGCACCTGGAGCGCTGGCTCGCCGCCGGCTACCACGGCGAAATGGATTACATGGGCGCCCACGGCAGTAAACGCTCGCATCCGGAGCAACTGGTTCCGGGTACGTTACGCGTGGTTTCGCTGCGCATGGACTACCTGCCCGGCGACACGCAAATGGCGCAAATGCTCGCGCAACCGGAGAAAGCCTACGTTTCGCGTTATGCCTTGGGCCGCGATTACCACAAATTGATCCGTAAACGTGTGCAGCAATTGGCTGACAAGATTCAGTCGGAGATCGGCCCGTTCGGTTTTCGCGCCTTCGTCGACAGCGCCCCGGTGCTGGAAAAAGCCATCGCCGAGCAGGCCGGGCTGGGCTGGATCGGCAAAAACACTTTGGTACTGAACCGAAAGGCCGGCAGTTATTTCTTCTTGAGCGAACTGTTTGTCGATCTGCCGCTGCCGGTGGACGAACCGCACAGCAGCGAACATTGCGGGCGCTGCACCGCGTGCCTGGACATCTGCCCGACCAACGCCTTCGTCGGCCCCTATGTGCTGGACGCCCGGCGCTGCATCTCCTACCTGACCATCGAACTGAAAAACGCCATCCCCGAAGACCTGCGCCCGCTGATCGGCAACCGCGTGTTCGGCTGCGACGACTGCCAGATCGTCTGCCCGTGGAACCGCTTCGCCAAGCCATCCGGGGAAAGCGATTTCAAGCCACGGCACAACCTGGACAACGCCGAACTGGCGGAGCTGTTCATGTGGGACGAGGACAAATTCCTCAGCAGCACCGAGGGTTCGCCGCTGCGCCGCGCCGGTTACGAACGCTGGTTGCGCAATCTGGCGGTCGGGCTGGGCAACGCGCCGTCGAGCATTCCGGTGCTGGAGGCCTTGAAGGCGCGCCGTGACTACCCATCAGAGCTGGTGCGTGAACATGTCGAGTGGGCGCTGAGACAGCACGCTGAACGTCAAGGCGCGTCGTTGTAGACAAACTTGGGCATTTCCCAGTGGAACCGAATCGCCAGCAACCGCAACAGAAAACCGCCGAACAAAGTGATCAGAATCGCCTGCTCGCTCGGCACATTCAGGTACAGGCAGAGCATGTAGCACCACGCGGCGGCGAACGAGACGCTGGCGTACAGTTCGCGGCGGAAGATCAGCGGGATGTCGTTGCAGAAGATGTCACGCAGGATGCCGCCGAAGACGCCGGTGATCACCCCACTGACCGAGGCCACCAGCATGCCGTGGCCCATTTCCAACGCGGTCATGCAGCCGATCAGGGTGAACGCCACCAGACCGACCGCATCGAGCACCAGAAACAATGAGCGCAGGTGACGCATCCAGCGTGCGGTGAATACAGTGAGCATCGCGGCGGCCGAAGTCAGCACCAGGTATTCCGGGTGCTTGACCCACGTCAGCGGATAATGCCCGAGTAACACATCGCGCACCGAACCGCCGCCCAATGCAGTGACGCAGGCGATCAACACCACCCCGAACCAGTCCATGCCGCGCCGCCCGGCAGACAGCGCGCCGGTCATGGCTTCAGCGGTAATGGCGATCAGATAGAGCATCAGCAACATGGCGGCGGTCCTGGCAGGAAGGCGCGCAGTCTAGCCATTTCAGCGCCGCACCAGAAGGGGGCGCGCTCCGGGATGCATTTCTGACTTGAATCTTACGGGACTCTGACGCCCTCTTCGCGAGCAAGCCCGCTCCCACAGGGGGGACGCATTCCAAATTGTGGGAGCGGGCTTGCTCGCGAAGACGTCAGGGCAGACACCCCTCAATCAGAACTTGATGAAATGCTTGCGGTAGTGCTGCAGCTCGGCGATCGACTCGCGGATGTCGTCCAGCGCCAGGTGAGTGCTGCCCTTCTTGAAGCTGTCGCGCACGTCCGGTGCCCAGCGTGCGGCCAGCTCTTTGAGTGTCGACACGTCGAGGTTGCGGTAGTGAAAGTAGCTTTCCAGTGCCTTCATGTGGGTATAAAGGAAGCGACGATCCTGGCAGATGCTGTTGCCGCAGATCGGCGACTTGCCCTTCGGTACCCATTTCTCGAGGAAAGCGATGGTTTCGGCCTCGGCCTCGGCCATGCTGATACGGCTGTCACGCACGCGCTGGGTCAGGCCCGAGTTGCCGTGGGTGCGGGTGTTCCACTCGTCCATGCGGGCGAGCACTTCGTCACTGTGGTGAATGGCGATCACCGGGCCTTCGGCCAGGGTGTTCAGGTCACTGTCGGTGACGATGGTGGCCATTTCGATGATGACGTCGTTTTCCGGATCCAGACCGGTCATTTCCAGGTCGATCCAGATCAGGTTCTGCGGGTTTTGCATATTCGGGCTCCTAGGCAATGCTGCGCAGTTTAGCCTAGGCCGGTGCCCGGGCGTGCTAAACTCGCGGCCGTTTTACCTAATCGCTGCATTCTTCAGACGGAACACCCATGGCCAAACGCCAACTCAATCGTCGTCAAAACTGGCGCATCGAAAAGATTCAGGGCGAGCGCGCCGCCCGCGCCGCCAAACGCGAGTCCTCGGCGGTCGAAGCCCTCGAGGGCGGCGACCTCGGCCCCGAGCAACACGGCCTGGTGATCGCCCACTTCGGTGTGCAGGTCGAAGTCGAGGCTGTGGACGGCGAACAAGCCGGCCAGGTTTTCCGTTGCCACTTGCGCGCCAACCTGCCGGCGCTGGTGACCGGTGATCGGGTAGTCTGGCGCGCCGGCAACCAGGGCATCGGGGTGATCGTCGCGCAACTGCCGCGCAGCACCGAACTCTGCCGCCCGGACAGCCGTGGCCAGCTCAAGCCGGTCGCCGCCAACGTAGACATGATCGTCATCGTCTTCGCGCCGCTGCCCGAGCCGCATGCCAACCTGATCGACCGCTACCTGGTCGCTGCCGAACACGCCGGCATCCGCCCGTTGCTGTTGCTGAACAAGTTCGACCTGATCGACGAGCAGAACGCCCCGGCACTCAACGCCCTGCTGGCGGTGTACCGCACGCTGGGTTATCCGGTGCTGGAAGTCTCGGCGCATCACGGCAATGGCATGGAACAGTTGCAGAAGCAGCTCGACGGGCGCATCAGCGTGTTCGTCGGCCAGTCCGGCGTCGGCAAGTCGTCGCTGGTCAACAGCCTGCTGCCGGAAGTCGAAACCCGTGTCGGCCCGTTGTCGGAGCTGTCCGGTCAGGGCACGCACACCACGACCACCGCACGCCTGTTCCACTTCCCGGGCGGCGGCGAGTTAATCGACTCCCCGGGTATCCGTGAGTTCGGTCTGGGCCACGTCAGCCGCGCCGACGTCGAAGCCGGTTTCATCGAGTTCAATGACCTGCTCGGCACCTGCCGCTTCCGCGACTGCAAACACGATCGCGAACCGGGTTGCGCACTGCTCAAGGCCCTGGAAGACGGCCGCGTGCAGCAGCAGCGGATGAACAGCTACCGCTCGATCATCGCCAGTCTGCCGGAAAACGGCTACTAAACAGCTGCACCGGCAGCCCCTCGTCCGAGGGCTGCCGGATGTGGGACCGCGCCTGACAAATCCTCGATTCCGTTAAACGTCAGACTCTTCTGACAGACTCGTTCGCACCTGTTTGCAGGACATTTCTCTTTCACCGCCCAGCCCTTGTAGGCTCGCGTCAGATGCCTAGATTGGGGTCCTCCTTCGCACCTTCGCGACCTTCGAGGAACCCCATGCAGACCTACCATTTGTTCATCAGCCATTCGTGGAACTACGCCCACGCTCACGACAATCTGGTGCGCCTGCTCGGCGCCAGACCGGATTTCAGTTTCAAGAATTTTTCCGTGCCGCCGCACAACCCGATCATGGGCGCGCAGACCGACAAGCAGCTCGAGGAAGCCATCGAAAACAAGATTCGCCCGTGCTCGGCGGTGCTGATCATGGCCGGGATGTATTCGACTTACAGCAAGTGGATCAACAAGGAAATCGAGATCGCCAAGCGCATGGACAAAGTGATCATCGCGATCAAGCCGTTCGGCGCCGAGCGCATTTCCACTGTCGTGCGTGAGGCGGCGCACGCCGAATGCGCGTGGAACACCAACAGCATCATCGGTGCGATCCGTCAGCACACGGCGGTGTAACCATGCGCAAGGGACTGTTTATCGGCATCAACCACTACGACCACGTCTCGCCCTTGAGCGGCTGTAACAACGACGCCATGGCCATGGCGTCGGTGCTGGAGCGTCATGCCAACGGGCGACCGAACTTCAGCAGCAAAGTGCTGACTTCAGCCGAAGAAAAACTCACGCTCAGCCACATGAAACAGCAGATCCAGAGCCTGTTCTCAGGCGATTGTGACGTGGCACTGCTGTACTTCGCCGGCCATGGTCAGTTTGACACCAGCATCGACGAAGGACTCCTGATTCCCCAGGACTATCAGCCTGGCGGAGACGGGATCCGCATCAGCGACATTCTGGAATGGGCGGACAAGGCCCCGCACATCAAGAACAAAATCATCATTCTCGATTGCTGCCAGGCCGGCGCAGCAGGCGCCATGCGCAATCTGCGTGGCGGCAGCAGTGTGATCGGCGAAGGCGTGACCATTCTCACGGCCTGCAAAAAAGAACAGTACGCCCTGGAAAGTCGCGGTCATGGCGTATTCACGGATCTGTTGCTGCAAGCGCTGCACGGTGGCGCTGCCAACGTACTCGGCAAGGTCACCCCCGGTAGCGTTTACTCATTTGTCGACAATGCGCTGGGCGCCTGGGAACAGCGTCCGGTATTCAAGACCAATGTCTCGCAGTTCGTACCGCTGCGCGAGGTCGCGCCGCTGATTGCCGAGGAAACCCTGCGCAAACTCAAGGACTGGTTCCCGGAGCCGAGCTTCGTTTTCAGACTCGATCCCAGCTACGAGCCCACCGAAGCGCTGTTCGACCCCGAGCACGGCGACATTTTCAAGCAACTGCAAATGTGCAATCGCCACAGCCTGATCGAACCGGTCGACGCCGAACACATGTACTACGCCGCCATTCACTCCACTGGCTGCCGCCTCACGGCGCTCGGCGCCTATTACCGTGAACTCGCCCTCAAAGGACACTTCTGATGCCCGTATTCATCAGCTACCGCCACATCGATCGTCCGCAAGCCATGGCGATCAATGCGCAATTGATGCAGGCCAACATCAAGACTTACCTCGACGTACTCGACCCGGAGTCGCAGACCACCGACGACATCACCGGGGTGATCACCCGCAACATCACCGAATGCACGCACCTGCTGGCAGTGGTTTCGGAGAAAACCGCGTTGTCGTGGTGGGTGCCGTTCGAAATCGGCGAAGCGACGATCAGCAACCGCCGGATCTGCTCGTTCCGCACCGGGCCGGCAAAGCTGCCGGAGTATCTGGACAAGTGGCCGAAGCTGAGCACGGCCAGTGATCTGAATTTCTTCATCGATGCCTATCGTGAAGAAGTATCGAGCAAGCGCTCGATGACGCTGGATTCGAGCAACGAATCCTTCAGCGGCACCTATAAGCGCAACGCCGATCTTTTCCATGAACAACTGAAGAACCGGATTCGGCGCGGTTTCTGAGACCAATCGACAGCCACAAAAAAGCCGACATCACTGTCGGCTTTTTGTCGCTCACTGCTTCGGCGCAGGGGCCGGCGCAGCGGCTGGCGGAGCTGTTGGCGCTGGCGCCGCAGTCCCCGGCACTGCCGGTTTCGGTGCGGCGTCGTCGAACAGGTTCAAGCGTTCGCGCAACTCGTGCGCCGGCACAGGTTGCTGATCCGCCGGCAGCGCGTTCGGATCGACCGGCGTCGCCGGAGCGGCGCCGTTCTGACCTTCGGCGGCTGGCTTGGCCGCGTCGGCACCTTGCGAACCTTCGATGGCCGCCTGGGCCTTTTTGGTCAGGACCACAATGTCGATGCGGCGGTTGACCGGGTTGAACGGGTTTTCCTTGTCGAACAGCGCCGACGAGGCGTAACCGACGACCCGCGCCACCTGCGAATCCGGATAGCTGCCTGCCACCAGCGCACGCCGCGCGGCGTTGGCACGGTTGGCCGAGAGTTCCCAGTTGCCGAAATCGCCGGTGCCGGTGTACGGCTTGGCGTCGGTGTGGCCGCTGATGCTGATCTTGTTCGGCACCGCTTTGATGGTGTCGGCCATGGCCAGCAGGATGTCTTCGAAGTACGGCTTCAGGCGTGCGGAACCTGAGTCGAACATCGGCCGGTTTTCCGCGTCCATGATCTGAATGCGCAAGCCGTTCGGGGTGATCTCGAACAGGATCTGATCCTTGAACTTCTGCAGCTGCGGGTTCTCGTCGACCTTGTTCTGCAGTTCTTGCAGCAACAGCTCCAGGCGTTCTTTCTCGACCTGCTCGGCCATGCCTTCGACCTGCTCGGTGTCGACCGTGACCTTGTCCGGTTGCGGCTGCGACTTCACCTCAGGGTTGAGGGTGTTTTCCGGCGCCAGGGTCGGCGTGCCGCCCAGATCAATGATGTACGGCGTGCCACTTTCGGAGAAGCCGACCGGGTCCTTGAAGTAACCGGCGATGGCGATCTTTTGCTCAGGCGTTGCGGTGGACAGCAGCCACAACACCAGGAAGAACGCCATCATCGCCGTGGCGAAGTCGGCGAAGGCGATTTTCCACGCCCCGCCGTGGTGCCCACCGGCTATGCGCTTGACGCGCTTGATGATTATCGGCTGATTATTTTCCATGGCTTAGCGACCGCGAACGGCTTGTTCCAGCTCGGCAAAGCTTGGACGGTGCGCCGGGTACAGAACCTTGCGCCCGAACTCCACGGCCAGCGATGGCGGCATGCCGGAAGCCGACGCCACCAGCGAGGCCTTGATGGCTTCGTAGACGTTCAGTTCTTCCTTGGCATCGTGCGCCAGGGAATGCGCCAACGGCCCGAAGAAGCCGTAGGCCGCGAGAATACCGAAGAAGGTACCGACCAGTGCCGCACCCACGTGCAGACCGATGGACTTCTGATCGCCTTCACCCAGGGACGCCATGGTCACCACGATACCCAGTACCGCCGCGACGATACCGAAACCGGGCATGGCGTCGGCGATGCCGTTCACCGCATGGGACGGGTGCTCGAGGTCTTCCTTGAGGCTGTAGAGTTCCATGTCGAACAGGCCTTCCAGCTCATGCGGAGCCATGTTGCCGGAGGACATGATGCGCAGGTAGTCGCAGATGAACGCGGTCATGCGTTCGTCTTTGAGCACGGCCGGGTACTTGGCGAAGATCGGGCTTGCGGCAGCGTCTTCGATGTCGCCTTCGATGGCCATCATGCCTTCGCGGCGGCTCTTGTTGAGGATCTCGTAGATCAGGCCGAGCACTTCCAGATAGAACGTGTGGCTGAAGCGCGAACTGAACATGCTCAGGGATTTCTTGAGCACGTGCATCGTCATGTAACCGGGGTTGGCCTGGAGGAATGCACCGAGGGCCGCACCACCGATGATCATCACCTCGAAGGGCTGGATCAGGGCGGCAATTTTGCCGTGGGAGAGCACGTATCCGCCGAGCACGCTCGCGAATACGACGATGATGCCGATAATTTTAGCCATAGGTAGAAAGTACTTATTTAAGTCGGGTTCAAGGTCATATTCGGAAGTTAAAAAATCTCTTCTTCTACTTATCGGCAAAACTGCGCCAGACTATAGCCAGTTCAGGCGAAAAGCCAATTTAGCCCATGCCGGGCGCGTCTACAGTCAGTGAAGATCTCGTCCAGACATGGCTAATGAAACGAACGTCCCACACGCAAAACCGACCACGCTCGAGGGCTGGGTCAAACTGCTCGATGGCGTGCGCCTGCCCGTGCCGCAAGAGGCGCACGACAAGGTTTGCCGGGCGATCCGCGACAACCGCAGCTCGTTGCGCGATATCGCCGACCTGATGCAGGACAGTCCGGCGCTGGCCTTGAGCATCATCCGTGAGGCAAATCGTCACACCCACGGCACCATGGCCGCTCCGGCGGAAAATCTCGAGGTGGCGATCAACCGTCTGGGCCTGGCGCGTACCGAAGAATTGCTCGCACGTCTGCCCGTCGAACCGCAGATGCAGATCCCCAAGGCCTTGCGCCAACTGCAGATGATCAGCCAGCACGCGACACAACAGGCCAACGGTTTTTTTGCCAGTCGCCTGGCGCGCCTGTGGCAGGACATCCACTGGGGCAGCCTGTTGTTTCTGTCGCCGTTATGGCCGCTGGCGCTGACGTTTCCCGAATTGCTCGAAGAGTGGGAGCTGCGGGTTATCCACAAGGGCGAATCGGCACGCACGGTCGAGAAGCAACTGTTTGGCGTGCGCCTGCTGAAAATCGCCGAAGCGCTGGTACAAGTCTGGCACCTGCCGATCTGGGTGCAGCAGGGTTATAAACTGCTGCTCAGCGAACAGCGCGA
This sequence comes from Pseudomonas sp. S150, assembly GCF_004526365.1. NCBI lineage: Bacteria > Pseudomonadati > Pseudomonadota > Gammaproteobacteria > Pseudomonadales > Pseudomonadaceae > Pseudomonas > Pseudomonas sp. S150. Next base: position 1,133,853 of record NZ_CP038207.1, on the reverse strand, counting down.
ACTGGTGAAAGTCCTGCGTATCGCCCGCGACAGCGAACACCCGCTGCGCCAGCAGAATCGCCTCGACGACGATCCGACCCTGCGCCGCTGGCTCAATCAGCCGGCCAACACCGTGTTGCTGGCCAACGGCCTGGCGCTGTCGGCGCAACAGGCCTGGGACAGTCCGCACAGCGAGCGCTGGCAGTACCTGACCAGCCTTTATCTGCAAATCTCGATGGACGAAGTGCAGCAGCAGTTGCACCAGCAAGCCGCCAACAGTGCGCGCCAGCATGCCATGCCCGATCTGTGGCACCCGGCCGTTTCATTATTATGGCCATGGGGCACCCATCGCTTGCCGGCCGGGATGCTGCCGGCGGCGGCGCCGAATGCCGAGGATCTGACTCAATGGCGCCGGCAATGCGCCGAACTGCTGGCCGAGCCAAGTCGCTTCACCAATGCCATGAGCCTGACCGTCGCCGCCCGTGATGCGCTGGTCGCCAGCGGCATGCGCCGGGTGATGATTCTGATGGCCGACCGCACGCAATCGAATCTGCGGGTGAACCAGACCTTCGGTTTGCCGAAGGAAGCCGCCGCGCTGAATTTTGTCGTCAGTCAGAGCAAAGTCTTGCAGCGCCTGCTCGCACAACAGGCACAGGTGCGGATCAACCCCGAGAACAACGCACAATTTTCCGCATTGTTGCCGCCGGGCCTGCGTGCGCTGTTCCGTGGCGAGCATCTGTTCCTGCGTTCGCTGGTCAATAACGGCCGGGTGATCATGATCGTCGTCGCCGACCAGGGCGGTGGGCCGTTCGCCGACATCAGCGTGCAGGCTTTCGGCAAAACCGCGCAGTGCATCGAAAAGGCCCTGCACAGCTTTAGCAGCCGTGGCCGATGAGGCTGCGCTACAATCCCCCCCTTTGTGCTCTGGAGACCTCACATGTCTGACTTCTCTGGCTTGCCGCTCGTCATCGAACCGAGCGACCTGCTCCCTCGGCTGGATGCCAGCGAACTGATTCTGGTGGACCTGACCAGTGCCGCCCGCTATACCGAGGGCCATCTGCCCGGCGCACGTTTTGTCGACCCCAAGCGCACCCAGCTCGGCCAGCCGCCGGCGCCGGGGCTGCTGCCGGCCAAAGCGGATCTGGAAGCGTTGTTCGGTGAGTTGGGCCATCGTCCAGACGCGGTCTACGTGGTCTATGACGACGAGGGCGGTGGCTGGGCCGGGCGTTTCATCTGGCTGCTCGACGTGATCGGTCACGACAAATACCACTACGTCGACGGCGGTCTGCCGGCGTGGCTGGAAGCCGGCATGCCGATGTCGATCCAGGTGCCGCCTGCGGTGGGCGGCCCGGTGGCGCTGACCCTGCACGACGAGCCGACGGCAACCCGCGAATACCTGCAAAGCCGTCTCGGCGCCGCCGATCTGGCGATCTGGGACGCACGCGGGCCGCTAGAATATTCCGGTGAGAAAGTGCTGGCCGCCAAGGGTGGACACATCCCCGGCGCGGTGAACTTCGAATGGACCGCCGGCATGGACAAGGCGCGTCAATTGCGGATTCGCACGGACATGCCGCAGATCCTCGAAGACCTCGGGATCACCAAGGACAAAGAAATCATTACCCACTGCCAGACCCATCACCGGTCGGGCTTCACTTATCTGGTGGCCAAGTCCCTCGGTTATCCGCGGGTCAAGGGCTACGCCGGTTCCTGGGGCGAATGGGGCAACCACCCTGACACGCCTGTCGAGATTCAAGGTTCTAAGGACAACTAATGAAAGAGCGTCTGTTTATCCTCAGCCAGTACCTGCTGCCTCATCACCTGCTGTCGCGCCTGGCCGGTTGCGTCGCCGAGTGCCGCGTGCGCTGGTTCAAGAATGCCTTCACCCAGTGGTTCGCCAAGCGTTATCAGGTGGACATGTCGCAAGCGCTGGTCGAAGACCTGACCGCCTATGAGCACTTCAACGCGTTCTTCACCCGAGCCCTGAAAGACGGCGCGCGGCCACTGGACCAGACTCCGGGCGCGATCCTCAGCCCGGCCGACGGTGCGGTCAGCCAGCTCGGCCCGATCGAACACGGTCGGGTGTTCCAGGCCAAGGGCCACAGCTTCAGCGTGCTGGAACTGCTGGGCGGTGACACGGCGAATGCCGCGCCGTTCATGGGCGGCGACTTCGCCACCATTTACCTGTCGCCGAAGGATTATCACCGCGTGCACATGCCGCTGGCCGGCACCCTGCGCGAGATGGTCTACATCCCGGGCCGGATCTTCTCGGTCAACCAGACCACTGCGGAAAACGTTCCGGAGCTGTTCGCCCGCAACGAGCGTGTAGCATGCATTTTCGACACCGAACGCGGGCCGATGGCCGTGGTGCTGGTCGGCGCGATGATCGTCGCCTCGATCGAAACCGTGTGGGCCGGTCTGGTCACCCCACCGAAGCGCGAACTGAAAACCTTCCGCTACGACGAAGCCGCCCGTGCGCCGATTCATCTGGAAAAAGGTGCGGAACTGGGGCGCTTCAAGCTGGGTTCGACGGCGATCGTGCTGTTTGGCCCGGATCAAGTGAAGTGGGCTGAAGAACTGGTAGCGGGTTCGCCAGTGCAAATGGGCCAGGCCCTGGCCCTGCCGACGGCCTGAGCCGGCTGATCCGCCCTTTCACACGTCTGTGAAGGGGCGGACACGACCTGGGAGGCGCCGTTACTCTATCTGCCCACGGAAGCCGATCGGCCCTTCGTTGGCGTAGGTATTGGTGCCACTGAGGTTTTTCCCTCCATCGCTGGAAGTGACGCTCAACGCGACAACGTTCTGATTGTCCCGGCCACCGATCACCCACTTGCCGCCCGGATGCCATGGGGCATCATTGCCACCCCACTGGTTCTCGACGTTGTATTGATTTTGACCGGTGCGCTGCGCCTTGAAGCCAATCGGGCCTTCGCCGGCGTAAGTCATGGTGCCGGTGAAGCTTTTGCCGCCATCGCCCGACTTGATCTCGATGGCGACGACTTGCTGGTTGTCCCGCCCGCCCAGCACCCAGGTTCCACCCGGATGCCACGGTGCCGAACTACCGCCCCATTGATTTGCCACTGCATATTTAGACATGAACCTCATCTCCTTGAAGTTTCGGGAGACCTGCCCGAGGTTGACGGCAGGCCGTGCAACCGTGCGTTTCCGATCGCACGCCTGAGAGACTAGTAGGGCTTGTTGAATGGCATCCGGCCAGCAGTCCAGCGGTCAAAAAGCCTGATGCCATCCGGCGAAACAGACCACAGCTGCTAGAGTTCTTGGTGTTGCCAATTTCGCCGCTGGAGCCAGTCACGGCATGAGTGAGTCACGCCCCCAACCCTCCCTGCGCGCCTCGATCCCGACGCAAACGCGCCTGTCGTTCTGCGAAGCCACCCCGCGCGATCTCAAGCGCTGGATCGCCGGCCTGCCCAAGGCCAACATCGGCGAAACCGCCCGCCAGTTGTATCAAGGCCTGGGCGAACTCAACCAATTGCTCACCCCCAGTGACAATCGCCTGCAACTCCTCGAACTGCTGCGCCCTGAGGTTTACTTCGTCTGCCAGCATCTGGAGCGGCATTTCCTGCATCAGGCGATCATGCTCGATGACCGTTCGCGCAAGATCAGCAACCTGTGTCAGGCGCTGCAAAGTCATCTGGCTATCGGCTACAAGCAGATCGTTCTGCGCATTGTCCCCAAGTACCACAAGGATCGTGCGGCGCTGGTCAGTCAGGCCCTGCAACGGGCCGCGCATGCGCTCAAGGGGCAACTGCTGCGGGCGACGCAGCTGTACAGCCCGCCGCCGGAACATCTGTGGTTCGAGCTGCATCAGTTGTATCGCTGCGCTTGCGCCTTGCAGTTGCAACAGCGTCGGGTGCATGACGATCTGGCGAGCCTGAGCAGCGAACTGAGCCTGGAACAGACCTACATTGCCGCCCTGCTGCTGGGCAGCGCCCGTTGCAATCAATTGCGCCAGAACCAGATCGCCCGGCTGGCCGAAGTGCTGGAGCCGTGGAGTGCCCTGCTCAAGCTGCATCCCGGCAGCCCGCAGGATGGACTGTTCGCCATCAGCGCTGAACTGGACGCTGGCCCGCGCTACCGCAGCATGTTTCGCAAAGAACAACAGGGCGCATTGCTGGGCTTCGATCCGCAACCGCTGGTGAACATGATCGAAGCGCATTTACTGCAGCAGGAGACGTCGACGCCGCTACCGGTCCCGGCAGGACTGAGCCTCGATACCCTGCAACATTTGCACGCCAGTTGGGGCCAGGCCGCCGAGCGCAGTTTTCAGCGCACCGCCGGTCAAGGCAGCCTGACCGTGTGCGTCGGCATGAGCGCCCTGCACTTTTACCTGGGCGGCGAACGCAGCTTCAGCGAACTGCTGAAACATCCCGGTGCTCGCGCGGCCAACTTCAGTCGCGTCGTGGTCCAGGGCGAAAAGGACAGCTGGAGCCAGGCCTTCGACGCCGCACCGCAGGGCGAGACTGAAGAGTTGCTGCCGTACGAAGAAATCCAGTACGACCATCTGGGCGAAGACGAGAGCAACACCGACAGCCCTCCACACTATCCGACCTACAGTTTGCCGGTGATCAACCACAGTCCCGGCGGCTATTGTCTGGCGTGGCCGAGCGAAGTACCCGCCGAATTGCAGGCCGGGGAAATGCTCGGAATTCAGGACAGTGCGAATCAGGGCTGGAGCATTGCGGTGGTGCGCTGGATTCGTCAGGTGCGCGGCAGCGGGCCGCAAATGGGCATAGAACTGGTGGCGCCACACGCCGAACCTTGCGGTTTGCAACTGGTGCGCTCGCGAGATGATCACAGTCAGTATTTGCGCGGTCTGCTGCTACCGGAGATCAGCGCCATCGACTTGCCCGCGACCTTGCTCGCCCCGCGCCTGCCGTTTCAGGAAGGCAATAAAGTGCTGATCAACACCCACGGCGAAGAACACCGCGCCGGGCTGGATCGACGGGTGGCGAGTACGCACAGTTTCAATCAGTTTGCCTATCGCTCGCTGGAGGCCGCGCAGAATGGCGGGGGCGAGGAGGATTTCGATTCGTTGTGGAAATCGCTTTAGATCGGGTTGAGCCCTTCGCGAGCAAGCCCGCTCCCACAGGAGACCGAGTTCAATGTGGGAGCGGGCTTGCTCGCGAAAGGGCCCGCTCAGACTACAGAGATATCAGAGCTGCCCGTCGCGATCGCGAAAGCCCAGCAGATACAGCACGCCATCCAGTCCCAAGGTCGAAATCGCCTGCTTCGCCGACTGTTTGACCAGCGGCTTGGCGCGGAACGCCACACCCAGCCCGGCAATCGCCAGCATTGGCAGGTCATTCGCGCCGTCGCCCACAGCGATGGTCTGCTCCAGACGCAAGCCTTCCTTGTGCGCCAGTTCCTTCAGCAGATCCGCTTTACGCTGCGCATCAACGATCGGCTCGATGGCCACGCCGGTGCACTTGCCGTCGACCACTTCCAGTTCGTTGGCGAACACGTAGTCGATGCCGAGTTTGGCCTGCAGCTGTTTGGCGAAGTAAGTGAAGCCGCCAGACAGGATCGCGGTCTTGTAGCCCAGACGCTTGAGTTCGGCGAACAGGGTTTCCGCGCCTTCGGTCAGGCGCAGCGAAGCGCCGATCGAGTCCAGCACGCTGACATCCAGGCCCTTGAGCAGCGCCAGGCGCTCTTTGAAGCTGGCGCGGAAGTCCAGTTCGCCGGCCATCGCGCGCTCGGTGATGGCCGAGACCTGCTCACCGACACCGGCGGCCTTGGCCAGTTCGTCGATGACTTCAGCTTCGATCAGCGTCGAGTCCATGTCGAACACCGCCAGACGCCGGTTGCGGCGGAACAGCGAATCTTCCTGGAAGGCGATGTCGACGTTCAGCTCCTGCGCAACGCTGAGGAATTCGGCACGCAGCGCCTGCGGATCAGCCGCTTCACCACGCACGGAGAACTCGATGCAGCCCTTGCCCTTGTCCGCCGGAGTGTCCAGCGGCATGCGACCCGACAGACGGTCGATATGGTCGATGTTCAGGCCATATTTGGCGGTGATCGAGCTGACCGCCTGCAATTGGCCGGCGGTCACTTTGCGGGTCAACAGGGTGACGATGTGGCGTTTCTTGCCCTGATTGCCCACCCATTGCTGGTAATCCTCTTCGGACACCGGGGTGAAGCGCACCTGCTGGTCGAGCTCGTAGCCCTTGAACAGGATGTCCTTGAGCACGGCTTTGCCTTGCTCGGAGTCGGGAATCTCGACCAGGATGCCGAACGACAGGGTGTCGTGGATCACCGCCTGACCGATGTCGAGAATGTTCACACCACCTTGTGCCAGAACGCCGGTAATGGCCGCAGTCAGACCCGGACGGTCGACTCCCGTGATGTTAATCAGGACGATTTCGCGCAACGCGCACCCCCGCAACTGGAAAAAAACCGCATTCTACCCACTTTCAGTGACCATCGGGCACCGCGAGCGCTTTGCCGGTCTAGGGCCTGTCGCTATACTGCGCGTCAACTTCACGGACAAAAGAGCCGAGCTCAGTGAACCGGCCCACGCCAGTTAAAACCGATAACTTCTTCCTGCTGATCTTCCGTGCACTGCGCCACCGCCGTGTGCCGATTGCATTGCGCATTGCCAGCCATAACGTGATCCTGGTCGCTCTGGCCCTGGTGATCTATGCCGGGGTGATGGGCCTGCAGTTCAAGCAGGCCATGCACGAGCAGGCCGATGCGCTGGGCGAAAGCCTGACCACGCAGACCGCCACCTCTGCCACTGAACTGTTGGTGTCCAACGACATCCTCAGCCTCAACGTGCTGCTCAACAACCTGACCAAGAACAAGCTGGTGGCCCACGCGGCTATCTATAGCGTGGACAACCGCATCCTCGCCGAATCCGGTCAGCGCCCCAAGCACAGCCTGCTGGGCGAAGCCGAGGGCATGTACGAGAGCAAGATCACCTTCCAGGACGTGACTGCCGGGCAACTGCGCATCAGCCTGGACATGGATCAGTTCCAGCAGCCGATGACCATCAGCCTGCAGAGCATGGGCATTCTCAGTGCGATCCTGCTGGCCTTGTCGCTGGCCCTGAGCCTGCGCATGGGGCGCTATCTATCGACGCCGTTGCTGCAATTGCGCGTCTGGCTGCGGCGCATCGACGAACACACGCCGGGCATAGATCGTCAGGACGAAATCGGCGATCTGGCGCGTCAGCTGCACGCCAACTACGCTCCGGAGCCTGCGCCTGAACCTGAGCCAGAGCCGGAACCCGAGTTCGAGGAAGAGGATGAGCCAGAGTTCGAAGTGCGCAACCTGCGTGACCCGAGCTTTGACGAAACCCGCCCGATGGCCGCGCAAAAACCGGCGCCGCGCCACGTGGTCAGCACCGTTGAAGACGATGATGACGACGAAGATCCGTTTGCCGATCTGCGCGACGAGTCGCTGACCGAAGCTGTTCCGGCGCCGCGTAAAGCGACACCAAGCGTGCCGCAGCACAGCGCGGTGCTGGCGATCCAGCTGGGTTCGCAAGAGCAACTGCGGCGCCTGCCGCGTGCCCGTCTGGAAGAGTTGCTGGAGCGCTATCGCGATTGTCTCGATCAGGCCGCTTCGCTGTATCAGGGCGAAATCGAAACCCTGAACGATGGCAGCACACCTGATGCTGTTCCACACCGAAGACAGCGGTGACGACTACCTGACCCAACGCCATCTGCTGCGGCGAGTTGCTGCGGGCGCTGGGCCATCAGTTGCAGATCGAAGTCGCCGACAGCGGCATCACCCTGCAATTGCAACTGGGCCTGACCCTGGGCGACGAGCTGTTCGGCCTGAGCCAGATCGACCTGCTGCTGACCGATTCGGCTCAGGATGCCCTGGCCCTGTCGCAACACAGTCGCAACCTGCTGCTGGTCGAGCGCAAGATCGGTGACGATGCGCTGATTCGTCAGCGAGCGCGGATCCGCCCAATCGCCAGCCCTGAAGGGGCCTGCTGTGTCGAGCGGTTGATGGAGCCTTATCCGTCGGTGCTCGAGCGACAACTGGCGCGGATGCATGAGCGCCGAGCGTAAGCCTTAGGCCAGATGCACAGAAGCCCGCAGACAAGTGATTGTCTGCGGGCTTTTTTGTTGCCTGACCGGCCCTTTCGCGAGCAAGCTCGCTCCCACAGTGGACGGTGGCTGCCACAGACCTTGCGAACACCTTCAAGACCTGTGGGAGCGAGCTTGCTCGCGAAGAGGCCCGCACTGACGGCAAAGATTTCCAGCCCCCAGACACAACAAAGCCCGCACAAGGCGGGCTTTGTTTTGACTCGAACCAGACTCAGAAGCGGAACACTTCCATATCCGTGCGAATCGGCGAAGCCATCGGGATCTTCGGCTGCTTCTCTGCATCCGCCGCCGGCGCTGCCGGTTTAGGCGCTGCCTTACGCGGTGCTTCGGCCACCGGAGGCTGGTTGGCCAATGGCTTGAGCGCCAACGACAACTGCTCGGCCAGACGCTGTAGCAGAATCCCCTGCGCCTGCACCTGCGAAGCCGTGGTACCGGCATGCAGCTCCTGCAGGTGAACGATGCGGTTATCGCGCACCTGACCACGACGGTCGATCAGACGCCATTGTGCATCGAGGATCGCCGGTTGCTTCTCACCGGAGTCCAGACGCGTGATGGTCAGCAATACCTGCACATCCGGGGCAAATCCCAGAGTGGCGGGTGCCAATACCACACGCTGGCTGTCCAGATGACCGGCCACCTGACGCATCAGCAATTGATCGATATCCGACGAAAGGCTGCCCGCCCAGCGACCGTCGGTCGAGGCTTGCAGGCTGCCGTCCGGTTGACGTTGCAGCAAAGTTTCACGTTGCAGGTAATCAGCAATGACTACCGGACCCAACAAAACCGCCATGCCTGTGCTTTGCGCAGGCTGAGCCGGACTTCCGCTGTCCAGCTGATACAGCGACACCGGTTGGTGAACGCTGCAACCCGCCAGGCCCAAAACGCCGGCGAGCAGGAAAATAAGGGGGCGCAGAGCAGTCATCATCCCGTCCAGGTGGCCGCCACAAGGCTGACCACAGTGAAAATACTCAATAAATATGAAGAACGCTCGGCCACGCCGGCGCTTGGAAAGGCCATATCATCCGTGAATATGCGTTCCGACTCCAGCGCCAAAGCGTCGATCTACGCGTTAAATCGTAGATCGACGCCTCTAGATGGGCGTTTTCGCCTAATTGAGGTTTTCGACGAGCAGTGCATCGACCCGCTGGAAGCCACGTGGAAGCTTGTTGCCACGCCGTCCACGCTCACCTTTGTAGTGTTCGAGGTCTTCAGCTTTCAGTTTATACGGACGTTTGCCTGCTTGCAGGATCAAGGTTGCCCCCGCGGGAATCACAGCAATGTCCGTGACAAACTCTTCACGGCTGGCGACACGGTCACCCGGCACACCGATGATTTTGTTGCCCTTGCCCTTCGCCAGCTGCGGCAAATCGCTGATATTGAAGACCAGCATCCGCCCCTCGCTTGTCACGGCGGCAAGCAAGTCATTCTCGCGATCAGTCACCGGACGCGGCGCGATCACCTTGGCGTTGTTCGGCAAGCTCAACAGGGCTTTACCGGCCTTGTTCTTGGCTTGCAGGTCTTCGCCCTTGACCACGAAACCGTAACCGGCGTCGGAGGCGATCACGTACAGCGCATCGTCTTCCGGCATCAGCACGCACTCGAAGGTCGCACCCGGTGGCGGGGTCAGACGCCCGGTCAACGGTTCGCCCTGGCCACGCGCCGACGGCAAGGTGTGGGCGGCGACCGAATAGCTGCGGCCAGTGGAGTCAATCACCACGGCAGACTGGTTGGAACGCCCCGCCGCCGAGGTCTTGAAGCCGTCACCCGCCTTATACGACAGGCCGGTGGCATCGATGTCATGGCCTTTGGCCGAACGGATCCAGCCTTTTTCCGACAGCACGACGGTAACTTTCTCGTTCGGCAGCAGATCGTGTTCGGTCAGCGCTTTCGCTTCAGCACGTTCGACGATCGGCGAACGACGGTCATCGCCATAGGTTTCAGCGTCTTTGAGCAGCTCGGTGCGCACCAGCTTCTTCAGCTTGGCTTCGCTGCCCAGCAGGGCTTGCAGCTTGGCCTGTTCCTTGAGCAGTTCGTCTTGCTCGTCGCGCAGCTTCATCTCTTCCAGACGCGCCAACTGCCGCAGGCGGGTGTCGAGGATGTAGTCGGCCTGGATCTCGCTGAGGGCAAATCGCTCGATCAGCTTGGCTTTCGGGTGCTCCTCGGTGCGGATGATGTGGATCACTTCATCCAGGTTGAGGTAGGCGATCAGCAAACCGTCCAACAGGTGCAGGCGACGCTCGACCTTGTCGAGGCGGAATTGCAGGCGGCGACGCACGGTCAGCACGCGGAATTCCAGCCATTCGACCAGCAACGCCCGCAGGTTTTTCAGCTGCGGCTTGCCGTCCAGACCGATGATGTTGACGTTGACCCGGTAGGTCGACTCCAGCTCGGTGCTGGCGAACAGGTGCTGCATCAGCGCTTCATGATCGACGCGACTGTTGACCGGAATGATCACGATGCGGCACGGGTTTTCGTGGTCGGATTCATCACGCAGGTCAGCGATCTGCGGTGCTTTCGACGGCTTGGCCTGCATCAGCGCGGCGATCTGCTCCAGCACTTTGGCCCCGGAGACCTGGTGCGGCAGCGCGGTGACGATGATGTCGCCGTCCTCGACGTGGTACACGGCGCGCATGCGTACCGAGCCCTTGCCGGTTTCGTACATTTTCAGCAGGTCGGCACGCGGCGTGATGATTTCCGCTTCGGTCGGATAGTCCGGGCCTTGAATGTGTTCGCAGAGCTGTTCGACCGTGGCTTTCGGCTCATCGAGCAAGCGCACGCAGGCAGTGGCGACTTCGCGCAGATTGTGCGGCGGTACGTCGGTGGCCATACCGACAGCGATGCCGGTGGTGCCGTTGAGCAGGATGTTCGGCAAACGTGCCGGCAACACCAGCGGTTCCTGCAGGGTGCCGTCGAAATTCGGGCCCCAGTCAGCGGTGCCCTGGCCCAGTTCGCTGAGCAGCACTTCGGAATAGCGCGACAGGCGTGCTTCGGTGTAACGCATGGCGGCGAAGGACTTCGGATCGTCCGGCGCACCCCAGTTGCCCTGGCCGTCGACCAGCGTGTAGCGATAGCTGAACGGCTGGGCCATCAACACCATCGCTTCGTAACACGCCGAATCGCCGTGCGGATGGAACTTGCCGAGCACGTCACCGACGGTACGCGCCGATTTCTTGTGCTTGGAATCGGCGTCCAGCCCCAGCTCGCTCATCGCATAAATGATGCGCCGCTGTACCGGTTTCAGGCCGTCGCCGATATGCGGCAGAGCACGGTCCATGATCACGTACATGGAGTAGTTGAGGTAGGCATTTTCGGTGAAGTCAGCCAGCGATCGGCGTTCTACGCCGTCTAAGCTGTCTGCAAGGATGTCGCTCATGCGGGCCTCATCGGTTCGTTGTCTGGCGCAGCAGCATGGTGCCGCCGCGCTGGGTAAATTCAAGTTTGTTCAGGGCGCTCATGCCGAGCAGCACCTGATCGCCATGCAGACCTGGCGCCACCAGCGCGCGGACGTCCCGCAGCACGATGTCGCCCAGTTGCAGGCGGTCGATCTTTGTCCGGTAGCCTTGGCTCAGGCCGTTGGCCGTGCTCAGGGTCACGCCGAAACCTTCTTCCAGCTTTAACCGTTTGGCCAGATCCGCCGGGATCGCCACATCGGTCGCGCCGGTGTCGAGCATGAACTCCACCGGCTCACCGTTGATCTGGCCGCTGGCGACAAAATGCCCTTGGGCGTTGCCGGCCAGCTTCACTTCGATCACGCCACCGTGCTGCTCGGACGTGACCACCACGTTCGGATTCTGCTGACGTTCTTCCCACTGGCCGAAAAACCGCGTGGCCAGAAACAGCCCCGCGCACCAGGCCAGAATCATCAACACCCGGCCGGCGCGTTTGCCCGGCGGTTGCTGACTCACGGCTTGGCGCTCCAGCCACCTTCAGGCGCGGCGAAGCGCCAGACGATCGGTCGAACCTCTCCGTCGGCGCGGGGGCCGAAATTATTGTCGACGCCGACCCACGCACCCTCAGCGTCAACGATCAATGCCTCTTCCAACCCGAAGTTTTGCGAGTAACGGCGGTTGGCCTGCAACAGTTCAGCGGCGTACGACCAGCAGCGCTCGACCTTGGCAGTCTGCGCATCGCGCCGACAAATCTGGAAGGCGTTGCGTTCAAGGGTAAACAATTTGCCGTTGAACAACGAAAGGTCGGAAAAGTCGCGGTCGACCGCTTTGGCGTGCGGGAACTGCGGCGGCTGCATCTCCTTGCCGCCCTCGCTGAGCAGCACGCAACGACCGTCGCAATCCCACACCGTCTGCTGACGCTTGATCAGCAGCAAGCCGCGGTTTTGCCGTTCGCCGGCCAGCCACATCTGATCGCCCGCCGGGTTGATCGCCAGACCTTCGAAGATCGCATTGAAATGCAGGAGCATGCCACTGGCCCGCGCTTCGCGAACCATCATCGGCGAAATCTTCAGCCAGTTGGCCGGGCCGCTGACGGGCACCTGCAAGACCGCCGCGTGGCCCTCGCTGACAATGTAGCGATTGCCGGCGCTGTCGCAGCTGATGCCTTCGAAATCGAGGTCGCCACCGCGCACGAACGACGCGGCCCAATTGCGCGAGCGCAATCCCCACGGCAAACCGGTCTCCGGCACCAGCGGCACGTCGATGTGCAAGGCTTCGGCCTGCCAGACCTGATCGGCGGTATTGAGCCGATAGATCTGATCGTCATCGCGGTCCGACACCGTCCACAACTCGCTGCCACACATGGCCAGTCCCGACAGGTTGCCACCACGCATGCCTTCGACCGGATGTTCCGAGAGCACGCGCAACTCCTGCAGCGGCTCCGCCGACACGCCCATCGCACTCAGCAGCAATGCACCCGCCAAGGCCCAGCCAAACCGCATCAGGCCAGCACCTCGGCAAGGTTGCCCTTGGATTCGAGCCAGGTCTTGCGGTCACCGGCGCGTTTCTTCGCCAGCAACATGTCCATCATTTCCGAGGTTTCGGCAAAATCATCGCCCAGCGTCAACTGCACCAGGCGCCGGGTGTTCGGGTCCATGGTGGTTTCACGCAGTTGCGGCGGGTTCATTTCACCCAGACCTTTGAATCGGGTGACCTGCGGTTTGCCGCGTTTCTTCTCGGCCACCAGACGATCGAGAATCCCGTCGCGCTCGGCTTCGTCGAGGGCGTAGTAGATCTCTTTGCCGAGATCGATGCGGTACAGCGGCGGCATCGCCACGTAGACGTGACCGGCGTCCACCAGCGGGCGGAAATGCTGGACGAACAACGCGCACAGCAGCGTCGCGATGTGCAGACCGTCGGAGTCGGCGTCGGCGAGGATGCAGATTTTGCCGTAGCGCAGCTGACTCATGTCTGCCGCACCCGGATCGACCCCGATGGCCACGGCGATGTTGTGCACTTCCTGGCTGGCCAGCACTTCGCTGCCATCGACTTCCCAGGTGTTGAGGATCTTGCCGCGCAACGGCAGGATCGCCTGGAATTCCTTGTCCCGCGCTTGCTTGGCGGAACCGCCGGCGGAATCACCTTCGACCAGGAACAGCTCGGAACGCATCGGATCCTGACCCGCGCAGTCAGCCAGTTTGCCCGGCAACGCCGGCCCCTGGGTGACGCGTTTGCGCTCGACTTTCTTGCTTGCTTTCAGGCGGCGACCGGCGTTGTTGATCGCCAGTTCGGCCAGCGCCAGACCGGTTTCCGGGTTGGCGTTGAGCCACAGGCTGAATGCATCTTTCACGACGCCGGAAACGAATGCCGCCGCTTCACGGGACGACAAGCGCTCTTTGGTCTGGCCAGAGAATTGCGGCTCCTGCATCTTCATCGACAGCACGAAAGCGATGCGCTCCCAGACGTCTTCCGGCGCCAGCTTCACCCCGCGCGGCAGCAGGCTGCGGAATTCGCAGAACTCGCGCATCGCATCCAGCAGGCCCTGACGCAAACCGTTGACATGGGTCCCGCCCTGCGCCGTCGGGATCAGGTTGACGTAGCTTTCCTGCACCGCGTCGCCACCTTCCGGCAGCCACAGCAGCGCCCAGTCCACCGCTTCTTTATTACCGGCGAGGCTGCCGCAGAATGGCTCGTCCGGCAGGCGTTCGAATTCGCTGACCGCGTCCACCAGATAGGAGCGCAGGCCGTCTTCGTAATGCCATTCGACTTTCTCGCCGGTGCCCTTGTCTTCGAAGCTGACCAGCAGCCCCGGGCACAGCACAGCCTTGGCCTTGAGCACGTGCTTGAGGCGGCTGATGGAGAATTTCGGTGAATCAAAATATTTCGGATCCGGCGCGAAGTACACGCTGGTGCCGGTGTTGCGCTTGCCAACGGTGCCGACGATTTCCAGCTCGGTGGCCTTGAAGCCATCCTTGAAGGTCATCTGGTATTCGTTGCCGTCACGCTTCACGCGCACCCGGACTTCGGTCGACAAGGCGTTGACCACGGAAATACCCACCCCGTGCAGACCGCCGGAGAACTGGTAGTTCTTGTTGGAAAACTTGCCGCCCGCATGCAGCTTGGTGAGGATCAGCTCGACACCCGATACGCCCTCTTCCGGGTGAATGTCGACCGGCATGCCGCGACCGTCGTCGCTGACTTCCAGCGAGTGATCGGCGTGCAGAATGACCTGCACCGATTTGGCGTGGCCGGCCAGGGCTTCGTCGACACTGTTGTCGATGACTTCCTGGGCGAGGTGGTTCGGCCGACTGGTGTCGGTGTACATGCCGGGGCGTTTGCGCACCGGGTCGAGGCCCGAGAGGACTTCGATGGCGTCGGCGTTATAAGAGCTAGCGCTGGGAGTGGCCATAGGGTCTCGTCGTCAGTGATTCAATGAAAAAGGGGCAAGACTTCACAGTGCGGTGAAATCGATTGCCTGATACAAATCGGCGCCAATGCCGGCAAAACTCAACAACGCCGGTAATTGTTCGGCAAAACCCTGGTAACCATGGTCGCCGCCGGCCTGAATGCGCAAGGCGCAGGCCCGGTAATGCTGCTGGGCGAGGCGATAATCCAGTGTTTCATCGCCGGTCTGCAACCACACCTGATAACGCTGTGCATCCACGGGTGCCGGCACTTCCAGCTCGGCCAGGGCCGTCACATGGTCGTGGGTCAATTCCCAGGTCTCATCGGTATACAGGTTTTTCTGTGTGCCCAGGTAGCCGTCGAACATCCGGTGCGGGCTGACCGCCGGGTTGACCAGCAGGGCTTTCAAGCCGTGGCGCTCAGCCAGGTGAGTCGCATAGTAGCCGCCGAGTGAGCTTCCCACCAGCAACGGCCGGCCCAGCTCGGCAATCGCCCGCTGCAACTGACCGATGGCTTCACGCGGGTGGTGATGCAGCGCCGGGACACGCAATTGGTCGCTCAAACCCAGCCGTTCCATCACCTCGACCAGCTGACAGGCCTTTTTCGAGGCCGGCGCGCTGTTGAAACCGTGGATATAGAGGATCGAACCGGACATTTGAGCTCCCTGGGTGTCGGCGAAAGATAGCGGAGTTTACAGGGAGAAAGCCCCTCACCCTAGCCCTCTCCCGGAGGGAAAGGGACTGAATGGGGGATATTCAAGAGCTACACCGACTTGAGCGAGTTTCAGCGAATCCATAATCGACACATTCTTTCAGGTCGATGGATAACGCCAGACACCTCGGTCAGCTCCCTCTCCCTCCGGGAGAGGGCTGGGGTGAGGGGCTCTTGATCGAAATCAGTAGCCTTCGGAGCCGTAATCGACGGTGAATTGGAAGTCGGTAACGCGCTCGACACCGGTTTCCAGCCGCCCGTCCGGCAACAGCCGCAACCAGCGATAGCCCGGCGCCTGTTCGCCGACCTTGAAGTCGTGACTGCCGGGCTCGAACTGAATGCAGGTCGATGGCGAGGCCATCAGCCGTACGCCGTTGCGTTCGCGGTCGATCTCCTGATGCACATGCCCCCACAGCACCGCGCGAGCCTGAGGAAAACGATCGAGCACGTCGAAGAATGCTTCGGGATTGCGCAAACCGATCGGCTCCGCCCAGGCACAACCCACCGGCACCGGATGATGGTGGAAACACACCAGATGATGGCGCTCCGGCGCTTCGCTCAGCGAGCGCGCCAGCAGTTGCAACTGATCATCCTGCAGATACCCCGGCACAGAGCCCGGCACCGCCGAGTCGAGCAAGGTCACGCGCCAGTTGCCGACATCGACCACTGACTCCAGCAATGCACTTTGCACTGCGGCCTGAGCCATGATTTGCGGCTCATCGTGATTGCCGGGAATCCAGCGCGCCGGCGCATCGATCTGCGCCGTCATCTCACGAAACTGTTGATACGACTCCAGAGTGCCATCCTGGGAAAGGTCCCCCGTGGCCAGAATCAAGTCGATCCGAGGTTGCTGCCCCAGCACCAACTCGATGACCTTTTGCAGACTCTCGCGGGTGTTCATGCCCAGCAGTGTGCCGTCCGCCTCGGCGAACAGATGACTGTCGGATAACTGCACCAGCAACGCCGGATCGGCGGTGGTCAATGTGGATACGCTCGGCAAGGCGTTCTCCCAGGGCAAAAGCACGGAATCGGTTGAGTGCCGCAATTATGCTGGGGGATGACGCAAAGAGGAAACCGGCGAACCGGACGCAGTTCACAACTAGCGTACGACTTCGTACTCGTGCCCCAGGGCCAGACAATGGCTCAGCCATTCCCCGAGGAACAGATTGAGCTGGGCCTTTTCATCCGGCTGATGCATCGCGGCGTTCGGGTAAGGATAGATGCCGCGAAAGCGTCGTGCATGTTCGGCGCTGATCACCTCGGCCATGCGCGCGTCGTGATAGACCTGCACTTCCAGTTGCGGCACCGGCAGCCACGGCAAACTGTGTTCCTGACGCACCTGCAAAGTGGTGGTGTAGGGGCAAGTCTGCAGCACTTCGAGGGCCAGCACGCCGAGCATCTGCTCGCCCTGGGTCACGGCGATCCGCCGCGCCTCGGGGTCGTTGCGCATGTCCGGCACCAGTCGCATCAGGCGCGCGTAGTTGGCCTCGCAGGCGGCTTGCAGCCCGGCGAGGTCGACTCGATAGCGATCGCGCAGCTTGTTTACGACCATAACCCCCTCACTTCGGCGCGGTTCAGCGCCAGCCATTGCAAGGCGATGATGCTCGCCGCGTTGGCAATGCGTCCGTCACGGACGGCCTGCAAGGCATCTTCAAAGGCCCAGACCGTGACACGGATGTCTTCTGCTTCTTCCTCCAGCCCATGCAGGCCGCCTACGCCTTCTGTACTGCAACGCCCCAGAAACAAATGCACGTATTCGTTGCTGCCGCCCGGCGACGGGAAATATTGGGTCATCGGCCACAGGGCCTTGATGTCCAGCCCAGCTTCCTCCTGCGCCTCGCGGTGAGCAACTTCTTCCGGCACTTCGGCCTTGTCGATCAGACCGGCGACCAGCTCAACCAGCCACGGGTTGTCGGTCTTGCCCATGGCACCGACGCGAAACTGCTCGAGCAGCACCACTTCATCGCGCTTTGGATCGTAAGGCAGCAGGCACACGGCATCGTGACGCACGAAGACTTCGCGGTTGATCTCGCGGCTCATGCCCCCGGCGAACAGCTCATGGCGCAGGTGCAAACGGTCGAGCTTGTAGAAGCCCTCGTAGCAGCGCTCGCGCTTTACAACATCGACGGTGGCCGGAGTGGCGTTGGCAAAATCTGTCATGAGCATCCTCTCTTGCTGCAAATCCAATACGAGGCTGCTTTTGGTTACTGGCGGCCTCGACTTCGCGCCATCCTAACGCGCCCGCGATGATTGATGCAGCCCCTTTACCGTCAGCGGGATGGACGGTGGCGGCGAAACCCACTCTAATTAGCTTAGTGGCGAACTGACTGCTTCGGCGAGAGTCGAAGCGGATAACTTTTTGCCTTCCCCTGTTTCAGAAAGGACGCCCATGTCGCTTTTCAAAATTGCCTCCGTGGCCGCCATCGCCCTGACCCTGGGCGCCTGCGCCAACCTGTTCCAGCCCAACTACCGCACGCCGCTGGAAACCACCCGCGATGCGTCGGAAACCCTGAAACCCGGCTGTTCCAACCCGGACTGCCCGCTGGTGAATATCGATACCGTGCACTTCGCGGCCGAGCCTGCGCTGGACGGCATCATCGAAAAACGCCTGCTGCAAATGACCCGCACCGAGCAAAACGCAGCGGTAGCGCCAACCCTGGCCGCCTATCGTGATCAATTCCTGCGCAACGCCGGCCCGCGCAACAGCAGCTATTTGCAGGCCAAGGTACGCGAGCAGCATGACGGCTTGGTGATCATCGAACTGTCGAGCTATCTCGACACCGGCGGCGCCCATGGCACGCCGGGCCGCGGTTTCATCAACTATTCGCGTCAGCAGCATAAAGTGCTGAACCTGTCGGACATGTTGCTGCCGGGTCAGGAAGAGGCGTTCTGGAAAGCGGCGCAAGTGGCGCATAACAGCTGGCTGATCAGCACCAAGCTTGATCAGGAAGCGGATTTCGTGAAGAGCTGGCCGTTCGTCAAAACCCCGAACGTGGCGCTGACCTACGGTGGCGTGATCCTCAAGTACGACGTGAGCACCATCGCGCCTTACGCGCTGGGCCACGTCGAACTGAAGATCCCTTACCCGCGTCTGAACGGCATTCTCAAACCCGAGCTGTTTCCCGGCCGTAACTGAACGCCCGACCGAGCACCAGTTGCAACAGCCCTGCCAGCACCAGTGCCGGCAGGGTCGCGCCGACATCCGGATACAGATTCGCCAGCAAGTGGTAGGTGCTGATCCCGCCCAGCCACGCCAACAGCGCCGGCCAGCGCAATGCGGCTGACGCCACCTGAGCGCTGCGCTTGCGCAGGATGAAGTGATCCACCAGCACCACGCCGAACAGCGGCGCGAACACCGAACCGATCAACAGCAGGAAGTTCTGGTACTGCGCCAATGGCGCCAGCAGTGCAATCAGGGTGCAGATCACGCCGATGGCCAAGGCCAGATGCTCGACTTTCAAGCGCAACAGAATCCCGCTCGACACCGCGGCCGAATGAATGTCGGCGAAAGCGTTTTCCGACTCATCCAGCAGAATCAGCAACAGCGGAATGCCCAGACCGGCCCCGGCCAGTGCCAGCAGTAACGCATTGACTTCACCACTCGGCGCAAACGCCAGGGTGTAGGCCACGCCGAGACTCATCAACCAGAAGTTACCGATGAAGAAACCGATGGCGGTGCCGCCGAACACGTTCTTCGCACGCTTGCCGAAGCGCGAGTAATCGGCGATCAGCGGCAGCCACGACAGCGGCATGGCGATGGCAATGTCGAAGCCCACGGCGAACGGCATCGAACCGTCCCCGGCACGCGCCCAGAGTGCCGCCAGATCAGCCTTGGCGAACAGATTCCAGGTCAGCCAGATGCACGCGGCCAGAATCAGCCAGATGCCCCACTTGCGCAGGATCTTGCGCACGAACGTCAGCGGCCCGCTGACCGCGAGCAGGGTCGCCAGCGCACCGAAGCACAAGGTCCAGAGCATCGGACTGGCCCACAGCGAACCCTCGCTGAACGCGCGAGTGCCGAGCAGGCTGGCGGCGTCACGCATGACTATGATTTCGAACGAGCCCCAACCGATCAGTTGCAGCAGGTTGAGCAACGCCGGCAGGCTCGCGCCTTTGCTGCCGAGGCTCAGTTTCAGTGCGGCCATCGACGACAGACCGGTATCGCTGCCGATCACGCCGACAGCGGCCAACAGCAGAACGCCAACCAGCGTGCCGAGGAAAATCGCCAGCAGCGAACCGGAGAGGCCCAGACCCGGCGCGAGCAAGGCGCCGGTCTGCAATACCATCAAGCCGATGCCGAGGGAAAACCACAGGGAAAACAGATCGCGACCGCCGAACACCCGCTTGTCGGCGGGTACGGCGAGGTCAGGGGAATAAGTGCCGGGTTGAATGCTCAAGGGTGTTATCTCAGAGGGACATTTGTTGTTGTGTGTGATCAAGCTGGCCCACTTGTGGCGAGGGGATTCATCCCCGATGGGCTGCGAAGCAGCCCCAAAACCTGAGAATGCGGTACATCTGAAGGACCCGGTTCTCAAAATTGCGACTGCTGCGCAGTCGATCGGGGATAAATCCCCTCACCACAAAAGATCAGTCAGGGATCAGACTTTTTTATAGAGCTGACTGCCTTCCTTCTTGAACCGCTCGGCCTGTTCCGCCAGGCCCTGGGCGACGTCCACGTCGACCGCGTCGATCCGCTGGTTGGCCGCGTATTCACGGACTTCCTGAGTGATCTTCATCGAGCAGAATTTCGGCCCGCACATCGAGCAGAAGTGCGCGACCTTGGCCGAGTCCTTCGGCAGGGTTTCATCGTGATACGAACGCGCGGTGTCCGGATCGAGACCGAGGTTGAACTGGTCTTCCCAACGGAATTCGAAACGCGCCTTGCTCAAGGCGTTGTCGCGAATCTGCGCGCCCGGATGCCCTTTGGCCAGGTCCGCTGCGTGGGCGGCGATCTTGTAGGTGATGATCCCGGTCTTCACGTCATCCTTGTTCGGCAAGCCGAGGTGTTCCTTCGGCGTCACGTAGCAGAGCATGGCGCAACCGAACCAGCCGATCATCGCCGCACCGATACCCGAGGTGATGTGGTCGTAACCCGGCGCGATGTCGGTGGTCAGCGGGCCGAGGGTGTAGAACGGCGCCTCGTCGCAGCACTCCAGCTGCTTGTCCATGTTCTCTTTGATCAACTGCATCGGCACGTGGCCCGGGCCTTCGATCATGCACTGCACGTCGTGTTTCCAGGCAATCTTGGTCAGCTCGCCGAGGGTTTCCAGTTCGCCGAATTGCGCTTCGTCGTTGGCGTCGGCAATCGAGCCCGGACGCAGGCCATCGCCCAGCGAGAAGCTGACGTCGTAGGCCTTCATGATTTCGCAGATTTCGTCGAAGTGGGTGTAGAGGAAGTTCTCTTTGTGGTGCGCCAGGCACCACTTGGCCATGATCGAACCGCCACGGGAAACGATGCCGGTCACGCGTTTGGCGGTCAGCGGCACGTAGCGCAACAGCACGCCGGCGTGGATGGTGAAGTAGTCGACGCCCTGCTCGGCCTGTTCGATCAGCGTGTCGCGGAACAGCTCCCAGGTCAGGTCTTCAGCGACGCCGTTGACCTTCTCCAGCGCCTGATAGATCGGCACGGTACCGATCGGCACCGGCGAGTTGCGGATGATCCACTCGCGGGTTTCGTGAATGTGTTTGCCGGTGGACAGGTCCATCACCGTGTCCGAGCCCCAGCGAATGCCCCAGGTCAGTTTCGCCACTTCTTCTTCGATGGACGAACCCAGGGCGCTGTTGCCGATGTTGCCGTTGATCTTCACCAGGAAGTTACGGCCGATGATCATCGGTTCCAGTTCGACGTGGTTGATGTTGGCCGGAATGATCGCGCGACCACGGGCGATTTCTTCGCGGACGAATTCAGCGGTGATTTCTTTCGGAATGCTCGCGCCGAAGCTGTGGCCGGCGTGTTGCTGGTTCAGCAGGCCGGCGGCGCGGGCCTCTTGCAGCTTCATGTTTTCGCGGATGGCGACGTATTCCATCTCGGCGGTGATGATGCCTTTGCGCGCGTAGTGCATCTGGCTGACGTTGGCCCCGGCCTTGGCCCGGCGCGGGTTGTTGACGTGAGCGAAACGCAGTTTGGTCAGTTCAGGGTCGGCGAGGCGCTCCTGACCGAAGTTGGAACTCAGGCCTGGCAAACGCTCGGTGTCGCCACGGTCGTCGATCCACGCCGAACGCACGTCGCCCAGACCTTTGCGCACGTCGATCACCACGTTCGGATCGGTGTACGGGCCGGAGGTGTCGTAGACGGTGACCGGCGCGTTGATTTCGCCACCGAAATCGGTCGGCGTCACATCGAGGGTGATTTCGCGCATCGGCACGCGGATGTCCGGGCGCGAGCCCTGAACGTAGACTTTTTGCGAACGGGTGAACGGCTGAACCGACTGCTCATCGACCTTGGCCGAATCACTCAGGTTGATCGCGTTTTTTGCTTTTGTAGTCATCACGGGCTCTCCAGACAGCATCCAGGCAATGGATTGTCGGAGCAGAACCTGAAAGGCACGGACGCACCAGGACTGGTGCTGTGCATCGTCGTCGAGCGTTCGATTGTCGAACAATATCCCGGACGAAGCACAAGAGGACTCGCCGGGTGACGAGAAATCTTGTTCCCTACGCAGGCGCTAACCTGATCAGGTTCAACGGGATCCGAAATTATTCGATCTCAGCCTCATAGCAAGGCACCCCGACAAGAACCCGGCCAGTCTAGACACAACCAGCAAAGAACGCCAACACCGCGGCAAACACCATGATGAATGGCGCAATTACCGGGACTTGCAGGATTGTTGCCGCACGATTGCGCAACTACACTCGCTTTGCCCTGCGCGCCTTGACGCTGCCGGGGCCGCGCCGTAGCCTTGGCGCGCACATTATTTCCGTAATATTTTTGCTAGGGATCGCCTCATGCTGCGCAAACTTTCACTGGCTCTTGCCGTGTCTTGTGCGTCCAACGCAATGGCCTGGGCAGCAGAAGCGCCCTTGTCGACCAAGACCGATCTGGTCAGCGTCTATCAGGAAGCCGTCGACAACAACGCCGATCTGGCCGCCGCCCGCGCCCAGTACGGCGCCCAGAAAGAAGTGGTGCCACAGGCCCGTGCCGGCTTGCTGCCGAACTTGTCTGGCGGCGCCGAAGTGGCGAATGTGCGCACCTCGATCGACCAGCCTTCAGCCATTGCCAATCGCAGCGCGCATTCCTATCAGGCGACCCTGGCACAACCCTTGTTCCGCGCCGATCGCTGGTTCCAGTACCAAGCGGCGAAAGACGTCAACGAACAAGCCGCCCTGCAACTCTCGGCCACCGAACAGAACCTGATTCTGCAATCGGCTGAAAGCTACTTCAACGTGCTGCGCAGTCAGGACAACCTGGCCTCGACCAAGGCTGAAGAAGCCGCGTTCAAGCGTCAGCTCGACCAGTCCAACGAGCGTTTCGATGTCGGCCTGTCGGACAAGACCGATGTCCTGCAATCGCAGGCCAGTTACGACACCGCGCGCGCCAACCGTATCGTTGCGCAGCGTCAGGTTGACGATGCGTTCGAAGCGCTGATCACCCTGACCAACCGTCAGTACAACTCGATTCAGGGCATCGTCCACACGCTGCCGATCCTGCCGCCGGCGCCAAACGACGCCAAGGCCTGGGTCGACACGGCGGGCAAACAGAACCTCAATCTGCTGGCGAGCAACTTTGCGGTCAGCTCCGCCGAACAGACCCTAAAACAGCGCAAGGCCGGTCACCTGCCGACCCTCGATGCCGTGGCCAAATACGAAAAGGGTGACAACGACGCCCTCGGTTTCGCCAACCCGAACGCCTTCGGTACGCCGTACAGTGGCAACGTCGAGCAAAGCACCCTGGGCCTGCAACTGAACATTCCGATCTACAGCGGCGGGCTGACCAGTTCGCAAGTGCGCCAGTCCTATGCGCAACTGGATCAGAGCGAGCAACAGCGCGAATCCCTGCGCCGGCAAGTGGTGGAAAACACCCGCAACCTGCACCGCGCGGTGAACACCGATGTCGAGCAGGTGCAGGCGCGCCGTCAGTCGATCATCTCCAACCAGAGCGCGGTGGAAGCCACGGAAATCGGCTATCAGGTGGGGACGCGCAATATCGTCGACGTGCTTGACGCCCAGCGCCAGCTGTACACCTCGGTGCGCAACTACAACAACACCCGCTACGACTACATCCTCGACAACCTGCGTTTGAAGCAGGCAGCGGGAACGTTGAATCCGGGTGACTTGCAGGACCTGGCGCGCTATCTGAAGCCCGACTACAACCCGGACAAGGACTTCCTCCCGCCGGATCTGGCCAAGGCAGCCGAAGCACAGCTCAAGGCGCGCCCGTAAACAATCTGGAAAATCCCCTGTGGCGAGGGGATTTATCCCCGATGGGGTGCGTAGCAGCCCCAAAACCATTCACCGCGGTGATTCAGTCTGATATGGCAAGCAGGGTTAACGACTGCTGCGCAACCCATCGGGGATAAATCCCCTCACCACAATAAATGTTCCGGGCGACTATTTGATCAACCGGCCCAGCCCATCCAGCAACCGCTGCAACGCCCCCTGATTACGCCGCATCACCGCCAGCCCCGCCTCGGCCATGTGCTGGGCATCGCGCGGCAATTCGAACAAGCGCTGCACTTCCACCGCCAGCCCTTCGGCATCATCCACTTCGGCCAGCGCGCCGGCTTCGCGCAACTGCGCGGCGATGTCGAGGAAGTTGAACAGGTGCGGGCCGCTGAGTACCGGTTTTGCCAGTGCTGCCGGCTCTAGCAGGTTATGCCCGCCGTTGGTCACCAGGCTGCCGCCGACGAAAGCACTGTCAGCCAGTGCATAGAGAAACAGCAGCTCGCCCATGGTGTCGCCGAGCAGCACTGAAGTGTCCGCTTCGACGTTGGCACCGGTGGAACGGCGCACCGTGGCAAAGCCTTCACGCTGGCACAATTCGAACACCGAGTTGAAGCGTTCGGGATGGCGCGGCACCAGAATCAGCAGCGCATTCGGGTAGTTCGCCAGCAGCCGACGATGGGCGTCGAGCACGACCTCGTCTTCGCCTTCGTGGGTGCTGGCGGCGATCCATACCGGGCGCTCCAGCGCTTGCCACTGCCCGCGCAGCTCAGCGGCACGTTGCAGCAGTTGCGGGTCGATGGTCAGATCGAACTTGATCGAACCGGTGACTTCAACCGTCTGCGGACGCGCGCCGAGATCGCGGAAGCGCTGGGCTTCAGCCTCGGTCTGCACCGCGAAAAAACTCATTTCAGCGAGCATCGGCGCGGTCAGCTTGCTGAAGCGGCCATAGCCTCGGGCCGAGCGCTCGGACAATCGCCCGTTGGCCAGCGCCACCGGAATCCCACGCTTG
The DNA here is from genome assembly GCF_004526365.1 of Pseudomonas sp. S150. Classification (NCBI taxonomy): domain Bacteria; kingdom Pseudomonadati; phylum Pseudomonadota; class Gammaproteobacteria; order Pseudomonadales; family Pseudomonadaceae; genus Pseudomonas; species Pseudomonas sp. S150. Next base: position 1,108,903 of record NZ_CP038207.1, on the reverse strand, counting down.
GCGCACTGATGGATGTGGTTGGGCCACAGTTCGGTTTCCATGATCACCGCGAGTTTCGGTTTGGCGTGATCAAGAAAACGCGCCGCTGCGCACGGCAAATCATAGGGCAGATAGCAATGCTGGATGCGCGGCTCATTGGCGAACAGCGCCTGAATCCGTTCTGATCCGGTCGGGGTCATGCAAGTCACGGTGATCGGCAGCTGTGGATAACGTTGCAGCAAGGCGCGAATCATCGGCGCGGCGGCAATGCTTTCGCCCACAGACACCGCGTGCACCCAGACCCCGCCGGGTTGCAGTCGCGGCATCCCGTAAGAGAAGCGCTCGCCAATCCGTTTGGCATACGCCGGGGCCTTGCGCGAGCGCAGCCACAGCCGAATCGCCACCAATGGCAGCCCCAGGTAAAACAGCGCGGTGTAGAGAGTTCTATTCATGGCGGCGGAGTTTATCGACTTTTGTCGCCAATCGCCCGCAAGTGCACGGCAAAACGTTCAGCCAGCCAGCGCGCAGCCGGGCCGAGGGGTTCATCCCGGCGCCAGACCAGCTCCACCACCAGCGCCGGCGGGGTCCATTCGCTGTCCAGTTCAACCATCAGGCCCTGATAAGCCGAATACTGCACCACATGCCGGGGCAGCCAGGCCCAGCCCAGATCCCGCACCAGCCATTCGGCCATCACGTAGAAACTGTCAGCGCGCCACACCTGCGGACTGGCCGGTTCGTTGCCGGGGTAGACGCTGGTTTGCGTCGACATCAGCAATTGCCGATGCTGTGCCAGTTGCTGGCAGGTGACATAGGACTGCGTCGCCAGCGGATGATTGATCCCGCAGACGGTGACCATTTCCACCCGGCCCAATACCCGACGCTCCAGCGCTTCGGGAATTTCGTCGTGATAGAACAGCAAGCCCAGATCGGCGCGACGCTCGACCAGTTTGCGTGCGACTTCACCCTGGGCGGCGCTGGTCAGTTGCACTTCGAGGCTGGGAAATTGCTCGGCCAGCGCATCGAAGCTTTCCACCAGTGCCTGATAAGGCATGGCTTCATCCTGAGCCACCCGAAGCTGCGCTTCCTGGCCGCGCATCATCGCCATCGCCCGACCGTTCAGCCGCGCGCATTGGCGCAACACTTCCCGGGCTTCTTCGAGCAAGGCTTCGCCCGCTTCGGTGAGCCTGGGTGAGCGACCACTGCTACGCTCGAACAGGCTGACGCCCAAATCGTCCTCCAGCATGGCAATCGCACTGCTGATCGCCGACTGCGCCTTGCGCTGCTGGCGCGCCACGGCAGAAAACGAGCGTTGTTCGGCGACGCTGACGAAAGCGCGCAGTTGTTCCAGATTCCACAGGGTATTCATGCTGCAACCCATCTTCAAAACAGATAGGTAATGACTTTACCCCATCTGGCGAGCGACTAGAATGCCGCCTCAGCAAGCAACGTTTTACATGAGGATCTACACATGAACGCCTACGCCTTCCTGGCTATTGCCATCTGCGCCGAAGTGATCGCCACCGTTTCGATGAAAGCAGTCAAAGGCCTGAGCACCCCGCTGCCGCTGATTCTGGTGATCGTCGGCTACGGGATCGCGTTCTGGATGCTGACGCTGGTGGTGCGCACTGTGCCGGTGGGAGTCGCCTACGCCGTGTGGGCGGGCATGGGCATCGTCATGGTCAGCGTCGCAGCGCTGTTCATTTATGGGCAGAAGCTGGACGTGCCGGCGATGCTCGGAATGGCGCTGATCGTGCTCGGCGTGGTGGTCATCCAGCTGTTCTCCAAGACTGCCGGGCACTGATTTGCAGTAACGCAAATCCCCTGTGGGAGCGGGCTTGCTCGCGAAGGCGGTGTGGCAACAACATTTCTGTTAACTGACACACCGCATTCGCGAGCAAGCCCGCTCCCACATTTGGTTTTGCATCTGCCCTGTTGATCATCGACAAATCCCGCTCTTTCCCGAGTCTGTATACTGCGCCCTCGTCTTGAACACTGAGGTCGTTGCATGCCATCCGTTATTTCCACCGACGTTCTGATTGTCGGCGCTGGTGTCGCCGGCCTCTGGCTGAACGCGCGTCTGCGCCGTCAGGGTTTTTCGACCGTGCTGGTGGAAAGTGCCAGCCTCGGTGGCGGGCAGAGTGTGAAGTCCCAGGGCATCATTCACGGCGGCGCCAAATATGCGTTGCACGGTGCGCTGACCGGCGCCTCGGAAGCCATCGCCGACATGCCGCGCCGCTGGCGTGAAGCGCTGGCCGGCAACGGCGAGCTGGACCTGTCCGGCGTGCGCCTGTTGTCCGAAGCGCATTACCTGTGGTCGCCCGGCACCCTCGCCGGCAACCTCACCAGTTTCTTCGCCAGCAAAGCCGTGCGTGGCCGGGTCGATCAGGTCAAGGGCGATCAACTGCCGCCGGCCCTGCAAGACAAGCGCTTCAAGGGCAAGGTCTATCGCCTCGCCGAACTGGTGGTTGACGTGCCGAGCCTGATCCAGCGCCTGGCCGATCTGGCCGGTGACGGTCTACTCGCCGGGCAAACCATCGAGCCGCTGCTGGAAGCCGGTGTGCTGGTCGGCCTGAAAGTCGACGGTCGTGAAATCCACGCCCAGCGCATCGTCCTCAGTGCCGGCGCCGGCACTGCCCGATTGCTGGAAGACCTGGGCCTGACTCAACCGGCAATGCAACGCCGGCCGCTGCACATGATCATCGCCAAAGGCCCAAGCCTGAAGCCGCTGTACGCTCACTGCCTGGGCGGCGGCACCAAGCCGCGCATCACCGTCACCACCCACCCGGCCGCTGACGGCAACTGGGTCTGGTACCTGGGCGGCGACATTGCCGAAAGCGATGGCGTGGCCCGCGAACCTGCCGAGCAGATCGCCACCGCGCAGAAAGAGCTCGGCCAGTTGCTGCCATGGATCGATCTGAGCCAGGTGCAATGGGCGACCTTGCGCGTCGACCGCGCCGAGCCCCTGCAAACCGGCCTGAGCCGGCCGGACAACGCCTTCCTCGCCGAGCAGGGTCGCCTGCTGGTGGGCTGGCCGACCAAACTCGCACTGGCGCCAGACTTTGCTGACCGGGTCATCGCCTCGCTGGAGCGCGACGGTATCCAGCCGCAACCGGCCGAGCCATTACCGGCACTGCCAAAACCACCTATGGGCGTACCAGCCTGGGAGCAACTGTTGCCATGAGCGTAGCGACCCTGCACGAACTGCATCGCCCCTTGGGCAGCACCGGCCTGATGGTTTCACCGCTGGGCCTGGGCACGGTCAAACTCGGCCGCGACCAGGGGGTGAAATACCCCAACGGTTTCCAGATCCCCGACGATGACGCGGCACGCATGCTGCTCAAGCAGGCCAAAGGGTTGGGCATCAACCTGATCGACACCGCCCCGGCCTACGGTCGCAGCGAAGAACGCCTCGGCCCGTTGTTGCGCGGCCAGCGGCAGGACTGGGTAATCGTCAGCAAGGTCGGTGAAGAGTTTGCCGACGGCCTGTCGCGCCATGACTTCAGTGCGGCGCACACGCGGATGTCGGTGGAGCGCAGCCTGCAACGTCTTGAAACCGATTTTATCGACCTGGTGCTGGTGCACTCCGACGGCAACGACATGGCCATCCTCGAACACGAAGAGGTCTACGCCACCCTCGCTGCACTCAAGGCCGAGGGCAAGATTCGCGGTTTCGGCTTCTCCGGCAAAACGGTCGAGGGCGGACTCAAGGCGCTGGAGCAAGGGGACTGCGCGATGGTCACCTACAATCTGAACGAACAGAACGAGAAGGCAGTCATTGACTATGCTGCTGCCCACGGCAAAGCCATTCTGGTGAAAAAAGCCCTGGCCAGCGGCCATGTATGCCTGAGTCCGGGCGTGGATCCGGTGCGCGCCAGCTTCGAGTTGTTGTTCCAGCAGCCCGGCGTGGCCAGTGCTATTGTCGGGACGATCAATCCGCTGCACCTCGCCCATAACGTTGCGACCGTTGCCCAGGTCCTTCGTGGTCACTGACGCCGCCCCGCGGCCTTAAGCAGGAGCCGACATGCCGCGCACGCTCATCAGAAAGAACCCGAGCAACTTCAAGACGCTGCCGCTGTTCGTCGAGGCCACGCCCGAAGGCCTGACGTATCAGAGCGTCGGCATGCCGCTGAATTTCGCCCAGACCCTGCAGCGGCGCAAACCGGTGAGCGTGGCGGATGCCGAGCGCTTTGCGGTGGAACTGGCCAACCTCGGGGTCTCGGTGCGCCTGACCCTGCACTGGCAGAATCGCGATTACTGGGTGCTGGTGCGCCAGCGTCGGCAGGATCGTGGGGACGTCGTGCTCAAGCTGATTTCCGGTTACGTGCCTGCTCAAGAACTGAACATCCCGCTGCACACGGCGATTCAGGAAATTGCCGAAGAGTGCCTGCTGGAAACCCCGGAAGGCTGGCTCGGCGGGCGCTTCAACGACACCTGGCTACCGGCGCCCTACGCCTCCGCCCTGCATTATCGCGAGGCCCTGCCGTTTCGCCTGACGCCGCAGTCCGGTTCGGCGCGACCGGTGCGCTGCGCCAACCTGCAATTGCTCGAACGACCACGGGCCTACGTGCATCTGCCGACAGCATCGCTGCAACTGATCTACGACTTGCGCCTGGACGTGCCCAAGGAAGCCAAATCCCTGAGTCTGTTTCACGTCGATGAACGCCTGGAAGGTGATCAACTGGTGGCGCGACTGGACCGCAAGCGCCCGGATTTGTACCTGATGCCGTTGCAGGACGGCGAACCGCTGGCCGAGCTGTATACCTTGAAGAAAGGTCAGCTGTCTCCGGCGGGCACGCGCGGTCTGTATCTGGCCGAAAGCTTTGCCAGACAGGATGGCTGGCTGGTGCGTGACGAGCGGATTCGCTGGAAGGACTGGTTACGCCAACAAGGCCTGACCCCGCCGGAGAAACCCACGGGGCTGGCGCGGTTGCGCGGCAAGGCCAGGCAATTGCTGAAGAAGATCGTACCGCGCAAGAAAGTCAGTTCCTGAAAAGCAAAAGATCGCCGCCTGCGGCAGCTCCTACAGGGAAACGCATTCCAATGTAGGAGCTGTCGCAGGCGGCGATCTTTTTAGCTTGAATCAGTTACCGCGGATTTTTTCCACGATCGCCGTGGTCGAGCTGTTTTCCACCAGACCCAGCACTTTCACCGTGCCGCCGTAAGCCTTGACGATATCAGCACCAACAACCTGGTCGATACCGTAATCACCGCCCTTGACCAGCACATCCGGCTTGACCTCGCGCAGCAGGTTTTCCGGGGTGCCTTCGGGGAAGCTGATCACCCAGTCCACCGCACCGAGGCCGGCGAGTACCGCCATGCGTCGGTCGACACTGTTGATCGGACGTCCCGGCCCCTTCAGGCGGCTGACGGAGGCGTCATCATTGATCGCCACGATCAGACGGTCGCCCTGGGCGCGCGCCTGCTCGAGGTAGGTCACGTGCCCGGCATGCAGAATGTCGAAGCAGCCGTTGGTGAAAACGATGCGCTCGTTATGCGCACGGGCATCGGCCACCGCCAGCACCAGTTGCTCCAGACCCAGCACACCACGCTCCGAACCTTCTTCACGCTGGATCGCGCGGCGCAGTTCCGGAGCGCTGATTGCTGCAGTACCGAGCTTGCCGACCACGATGCCCGCCGCCAGATTGGCCAGCGCCACCGCGTGCGGCAGTTCTTCACCGGCAGCGATCGCCGCCGCCAGCGTGGAAATCACCGTGTCGCCGGCACCGGTCACGTCGAACACTTCACGGGCACGGGCCGGCAAGTGCAGCGCCGGATGCTCCGGACGCAGCAGGGTCATGCCGTGTTCACCACGGGTGACCAGCAGCGCGCCGAGCTCGAGATCGTGCATCAGGGTCGCGCCCTTGCTCACCAGCTCGTGCTCATCGGCGCAACCGCCGACGATGGCCTCGAATTCGCTGAGGTTCGGCGTGATCAGACTGGCGCCACGGTAGATCGAAAAATCCTTGCCCTTGGGATCGGCCAGCACCGGAATGCCTTTGGCACGGGCCGCCTGAATCAGGGCTTGATGGTTCTTCAGCGCGCCTTTGCCGTAGTCCGACAGCACCAGCACCTTGATGCCTTCGAGCAGATCATCGACCTGCGAGGCCAGGGCCAGCGCATCGGTGGCAAACGGTTCTTCAAAGTCGATACGCAGCAACTGCTGGTGCCGGCTCATGACCCGCAGTTTGACGATGGTCGGCTGGTGCGCGATGCGCTGGAACAGCGCGCGCACGCCCGCGCCCTTGAGACTGTTGCTCAGGCTGTCGGCGGCTTCGTCGTCGCCGGTCACACCGACCAGTGACGCCGGCGCGCCCAGCGCGGCAATGTTCAAGGCAACGTTGGCAGCACCGCCCGGGCGGTCTTCGATTTGCTCGACTTTTACGACCGGTACCGGTGCCTCAGGGGAAATCCGTGAGGTTCCACCATGCCAGTAACGGTCGAGCATGACATCGCCGACCACCAAGACTGGGGCTTGATCGAATCGCGGCATGGACAACTTCATGGAGCAACCCACATACAAAATGAACAGGGGCGCGATATTAACACAGGGTTGGCGCAGGCTTGCGTGCAGCCTGCAACAGGATGAAACAGTCCGTTACTTTGCTCATTTTTTGAGCACCAGTGCCGCCAGTTGTCCACAGGCTTCGGACAATTCCAGCGCCTCGGTGTCGATTTGCCACTCGGCTGCCAATGGCGCTTCGTAAGGACTGTCCACGCCCGTAAAGTGCTTGATCCGACCTTCCCGTACGGCCTGATACAAACCTTTCGGATCGCGACGGGCGCAGACTTCCAACGAAGTGCTGACGTGCACTTCAATGAATTCATCCTGGGCAAACAGCCTGCGCGCGGCGTCGCGTTCGGCGCGGAACGGCGAAATGGCCGCAACGATCACAATCAGCCCGGCGTCGACCATCAACCGCGCCACCTCGGCCATACGCCGGATGTTTTCCCGGCGGCAGAGATCGCTCATGCCCAGGTCGCGGCACAGGCCATTGCGCACATTGTCGCCATCGAGCAAAAACGTGTGCAGACCCGACGCATGCAGGTGCAGTTCGAGGGCATTGGCCAGGGTTGACTTGCCGGCGCCGGAAAATCCGGTCAACCACAGGCAGCGTGGGTGTTGTGCCTTGAGCGCTGCCCGGGCCTGGTGCGAGAGCGCCAGACCGTAAGGCCGAATGGCGAGCTTCTGTAGCGGCAGTGACAGGGACTCATTCATACCCGAGCAACTCGTAATCACGCTGATAAACCCGACGTACCAGACGCCGGGTGCGCACCGAACAGAACTCGCGCGCCGGCATCGATTGCCGTTCCCGCGAGCCGTTGACGTGAGGCAACTCGCCAGTCAGCCCCAACTGTTCGCAAACCAGACGAAAATCCCGCGTCAGGTGTTCCTGATAACCGATGAAGTCCAGCGCCAGATGCCCCAGCGAGTCCGTCAGAAAGTCGGTCTGCGCGGCAAAGTGCAATTGCCGGGCAATCGTTTCCGGATGCAGCCAGCGCGCGACAAAATCGTCGAAATCCCGGTACTGCCGCACCAGCCGTTGCGCCATATGGTCACGCGCGCTCAACTCGTTGCCACGCAAAAAGGCGTAGGCCGAATAGGCACGTTCCAGCGGGTCGCGAACAAAAGCGAACTTGAAGGCGTTGGCGAACTGCTCGGGAAACTGCTCTTCATACCAATACAGCGGCAAGTGCCCGGGTCGCCAGCCGTCGAACAGCGCCGTGCAAACGCTGCTGCCGGCGCATTTCGGAACATGGATAAACAGGCAGGAGCGCTGCTGGAAGGCCTGAGGAAACGTCAGGTTGGCCGACATCGACTTGTTCACCACCTGCCGATCGACCACCGACAGGCGCCCGAGCAGAAAAGCCCGCTGTGGCTTGGGCAGCAGTTTCCAGAGATAGCGTTGCAGCATGAAAGCACCCGCGCGACGGGGATGGCCCCCTCGATGGAAGTCAGAGTTCGTTGAGGAACCTTAACAAGCGCGGTGCCCGGTTTTATTCCGGTTTGGTCAAGAAGGGTAAAGGTCTGGATACAAACGACTGTGGGAGCGAGCAGGCTCGCTCCCACAGGGCAGGGCCTGGAGTCAGGCGATATCTTCGGCCGGGGCATCGAGGCCCATGGCGTTGAGGCGCGCGTAGTAACCATTTTGCGCCAGCAACTGGTCGTGGGTGCCGCGCTCGACGATGCGCCCCTGATCCATGACCAGAATCAGGTCGGCCTTCTCGATGGTCGACAGACGGTGAGCGATCACCAGCGTGGTACGCCCCTTCATCACCTGATCCAGTGCCGCCTGAATGTGCCGTTCGGACTCGGTGTCGAGTGCCGAGGTGGCCTCGTCGAGAATCAGCAGCGGTGCATTCTTCAGCAACGCACGGGCAATCGCCAGACGCTGGCGCTGGCCACCGGAAAGCAAGACGCCGTTCTCGCCGACCTGAGTGTCCAGGCCTTGCGGCAACTGCGAAATGAAGTCCATCGCGTAGGCATCACGCGCGGCTTTTTCAATGTCTTCACGCGGCGCACCGGCCAGATCGCCATAAGCGATGTTGTTGGCCACGGTGTCACTGAACAAAGTGACGTGCTGAGTCACCTGAGCGATGTGACGACGCAGGTTGAGCAGTTTGTACTGTTCGACTTCCACATCGTCGATGAGGATTTCGCCCTTGTCGTGGTGATAGAAACGCGGAATCAGGTTGGCCAGCGTCGACTTGCCGCTGCCCGAACGCCCGACCAGTGCGACCATCTGCCCCGGCTGGACCGAGAAACTGATGTCGTCCAGCACCTGGCGTTCGGTGCCAGGGTAGGTGAAGCTGAGGTTGCGCACGTCCAGACGGCCACTCACCGCATCGCGCTCGACGGTGCCGGTATCGACTTCCGGCTCGACATCCAGCTGCTCGAAAATGCTCTCGGCACCGGCCACGCCTTTCTGAATGGTCGAGCTGACTTCGGACAATTGACGGATCGGCTTGGGCAGCAGGCCCGCCAGCGTGATGTAGGCGACCATGTCACCGGCCGAGGCGTCACCGCGCAGGTACAGCACCAGGAACATCAGCACGGCCATGGCGGTGTAGATCACCAGTTGCAGCATCGGCGTATAGATCGCACCCGTGCGAGTCATGCGCAGTTGCTTGTCGGTGTTGCCCTGGCTGGCATCGAGGAAGCGCTTTTCTTCATAGGCCTCGCCGCCGAAGCTGCGAACCACGCGATAACCCTGGATGGTTTCCGAGGCCACATGCGTGACATCGCCCATCGCCAGCTGGATCTTCTTGCTCTGCTTGCGGAATTTTTTGCTGGCGGTGCGCACCATTACGGCGATCAGCGGCAGGATCGCCACCATCACCAGGGTCAGCTTCCAGTTCATGAACAACAGCGAGGCAAACAGGAAGATCACCGTCATGCCTTCACGGATTACGACCTTGATCGCATCTGTTGCCGCCCCCGTGACCATCGTCACGTTGAAGGTGATACGCGAAATCAGATGACCGGAGTTATGCTTGTCGAAATAGCGGTTAGGCAGCACCAACAGGTTGTTGAACAACTGCACACGCAAGTCATGCACCAGCCCGAGAGAAACCTTGGCCAGGAAATAGTTGCCCAGATAGGAGCCCAGTCCCTGCCACGCGGCGATCAGGATGATCAACAGCGGCACGGCCTGCAGCAGCTGCAGGTCACGCAGATAGGGCACGGAGGGAAACAGCACCGCTTCAGGGTTGGACAGGCCATCGACAAAGTACTTGAGGATGTAGCCAAGCATCGGTTGCGTCGAGGCGAAAATCAGAAAGCCGACGATGCTGATCAGGAACAGACTGATGTACGGCCGGACATAGCCGAGCAGGCGGAAGTAGATTTTCAAGCTCGATGGGCTTGCGGCGGGACTGGAATCGGTCATATCACGCGAAAGTCGATAAAAAGGACGCTGACTTTAGCACAGCTTCTTCAGGGTTCTGGCAATCGGCGAAAGGCTGTTATTGTTATGCACCTCTTCTGCATCAAATAGCCATCACTCGAATGGTCGATCAACCTCAGGAATGAATCTCACAGCATGCAACTTCGCGGCTTCAGCAGTACGTCCAATCGGATTTTCGATTTCATTAGCCTGTGGATTCTTCCCACCGGTTTTTTCCTGCTCCTGTGCGCGCTGTTCTTCTTGCCGGGTCGAAGTCTGCATCACAAGTTGTTCTATGGCCTGTTCAGCATTCCGACACTGATCGCGCTGTGCCTGCGCCCGCGCGAACTCAAGGAGCTGCTGCGCGAGCCGATTTTCATCGCGACCCTGCTGTTCGCCGCCTGGGCGTTGCTCAGCCTCGCCTGGGGGCCGGGCGGGGAGCCGCTCGGCGGAATGTTCAAGCCGCCACTGCATACCTTGCTGCTGTTTGCCGGCTGCTACCTGCTGGTGCGCTACCGCAGCGACATCCTGCAACCCTTGCTGTTCGGCGCCGCGTTGGTCGCGCTGATTGCCACGACCATTTTCCTGTTCATGTTCGCCCGGGTTTATGAGCCGGGCATGCGCCTGATCGGCGGTGGTGCCTTCGATAACCCGTTGCTCAGCTCGCACCTGTTCGGCTTCTTCAGCGCCTACTGGCTGAGCGTGACCATGACCTGCAAACGTCGCCAGATGATGTGGCTCAGCTTGCCGGCGATGGCAATCATGTTCATGGCCGTGATCGGCACCGGTTCCCGGACGCCGTTGGTGGCACTGACCATGGCGGCGCTGTGGCTGTGTTTCATCTGCTGGAACAAGCGCTCGGTGGGGTTACTGATCGCGCTGGTCCTGAGCGGCGTAGCAGTCATTACGCAGTTTTCGCAGATGATCACCGAACGTGGCGACTCCTATCGTCTGGAAATCTGGCAGAAGGTACTGCACATGATTGCCGATCATCCATGGATCGGTCATGGCTACAGCGCCAGCCTTGCCGTAGACCCCGGTAACGGCATCAGCTTTCAGGAGCCGCACAGCTTTATCCTGGGTGTGCTGTATTACGTCGGCATCATCGGCTTGCTGCCCTGGTTGTTCTTCCTGCTGTGGGGCCTGCTGAGCAGTTGGCGCCAGCGTGTGCAGCCACTGCTGATCATTGCCTCGACCTGGCTGGTATTCGGTATCGGCGCCGGGCTGACCGAAGGCGGCGGAATAATCTCGCGGCCCAAGGAGCACTGGTTCCTGTTGTGGATCCCGCTGGCACTGATCGCGGCGCTGAGCATCAATCAACGCGCGCGGCGCCTGTTGACCCAGCCGGTGCAAAAGCTTGCGACCGCTGACCTGGAGCACATGAGCAGCACGGCCCAGATCATTGAAGAAGATGGCCTCGGCCCGAAAGTCCTGCGCCTGACCGACGGCAGCTTCCTCAAGCTGTTCCGCCGTCGCCGCTGGTACACCTCCGGCAGTTTCAATCCCTACTCCGAACGTTTCGCGGTCAACAGCGAACAACTGCGTAAGATGGGCATCCCGACCCCGCAAATATTGAATCTGTACCGTCTCGACGATGGCAGCAGCGCTGTGCAATACGCGCCGTTGCCGGGGCACACGCTGCGTCAGGTGCTGCAGAGCATTACCGCTCCTGCGGTGCGCCAGGCGCTGGTGGAGCGCTTTGGCAAATTCATGGCGCAACTGCACGAGAAAGGCGTTTATTTCCGCTCGCTGCACCTGGGCAACGTACTGGTACTGGAAGACGGCGAGTTCGGCTTGATCGATCTGGCCGACCTGCGCATCTACCCTACCCCGCTCAGTCTTTCCCTGCGCCAACGCAATTTGCGTCATATGCAACGTTACACTGTCGACAAACGCTGGCTGTTCGAGGATCACCTCGATGCGTTGCTTCAGGGATACGCCGTGACGGCGTCCAAATCCGCGGTTGAAAATCTGCACAGGCAAGTGCTGGCCGGCAACACCCCGGTCCGGGTTCATTGATGATCGAAACCAATCCGCTTATCGCGCTGGCAGCCTATCTGCTGGCCATCGTCACTTCCGCCCTGCTGTTGCGTGCGGTGCCGAAAATCGCTCGGCACCTGCAGCATTCCGGCGAAAGTCGATATGCCAGCATCGACGGCCTGCGTGGCTATCTGGCGTTTGGTGTGTTCGTGCACCACTCGGTCATTACCTGGATCTTCTTGCGCACCGGGGTGATCGACTTTCCGCCGAGCAACTTCTATTCGATGCTCGGTCAGGGCAGCGTCGCGCTGTTCTTCATGATCACCGGTTTTCTGTTCTGGAGCCGCCTGCTCGCGCAGGGACGCAACCATGACTGGCTGGCGTTCGGCGTCTCGCGGGTATTTCGCCTGTATCCGCTTTATCTGCCACTGATGCTGCTGGTGTTCGTCTCGATCTTCCACTTGCAGGGCTGGCAAATGAAGGAGCCTGGCCTGGAGCTGTTCAAACAGATCCTTGCCTGGCTGACGTTCGACCGCCCGGACATCAACCAGTACCGCCACTCCGGCATGCTGATATCCAACGTCACCTGGACGCTGGCCTATGAGGTGTTTTTCTACATGGCGCTGCCATTGGCCGGGCTGGTGTTCATCTACCGCGGCAGCTGGTTGCAGGTGGTGCTGTGCCTGATCGGCATCTACACGCTGTACCAGGTCATCGGCTGGGAACATTCGCTGAAGAAACACTTTCTGGCGAGCTTCCTCGGTGGCATCGCCGCCGCCTACTGGATTCGCCGGCCGGCGCTCGTGGCGTGGAGCCAGTCGCGTCTGGCGAGCATCATCGCCGTGCTCGCGCTGTTGATCGCGTTCACCGCGTTCAGTCGGGCGTTCAAGACTGCACCGCTGTTTCTGCTGGGGTTGTTTTTCGTGATCGTGGCGTCCGGCAATAATCTGTTCGGCGCGCTGAAACCACGCAGCATTCGCTGGCTCGGCGAAATCAGCTACAGCACCTATCTGCTGCACGGGTTCGTTCTATGGCTGATGGTGCAACGGCTGCCGCTGCTGCTGAATATCGATGCGCGGGAAACGGCGGTGTACCTGCCCCTGGTGGCCGTCTGCACCTGCTTGCTGATTCTGATCAGCAGCGCGACGTTCCTCTATATCGAGCAGCCGGGCATGGCTGCCGGCAAGAAGGTTGTGCATTGGCTGCGCCAGCGTCAGAAGGGCGAAAAGCGCCTGCCGGAGAAGGTCGCCCGCTGAGCGCGAGCGACCGCTGCCTCAGTCCTTTTCCAGCGGGGAAAAGAGTAAACGCCCCAGTCCGCGCCAGGTCTTCTTGTTCCAGGCCTTGAACGGGATCTGCGCCAGCAGCTCCCTTGCCAGTTTGCGATTGCGGTTGGCGGTCTTGAGGAACATCGAGTTCAGCGCCTTGAAGCGCACTTCGTCGTACAGCGGATGATCGCTGAACAGCGCATAGGTGCGCAGGATGTTCTCGATCATGAAGCGATGATTCTTGTACGAGTTGGTGGCGTGCTTGCGGTAGCGCGCCATCACCACGTTCAAACCGTCGATGAAGTAGCCAGCACGGGTCACCTTGAGCTCGATGTACAGGTCTTCAAGACGAATCGTCGGATCGAACCCTCCCACCTTTTCCAGCGCCTCACGACGGATCATCAACGTCGGTGCTGGCGGATACGGCTTGCGTTCAAGAAACATGTCGTCGAAATCGAGGCGGCGAAACGGCACGTCGCGGCGCTGACGCTTCTCTGGATACAGGCTGCCGTCGGCGTGCATCAGCTCGATATTGCCGGCACAGATCCCGACTTCAGGCTTGCCGTCCATGTACGCCACCTGGGTGGCAATACGTTCGGGGTACATGATGTCATCGGAGCCGAACGGCACAATCAGGCTGCCCTTCGAGCGGGCGATCGCGCCGTTGAGGGTATTGGTCAGGCCCTGATTCTGCTGCACACGGAAATCGAAGCCGTACTGCGCCTGCAACGCGCTGATGCGCTCGACGCTGTCGTCCTTCGAACCGTCGTCGACCACCAGCAACTCGATGTTCTTGTAGCTCTGGTTGAGGACACTGAGGATGCTCTCCTCGATGTACGGGCCGTGGTTGTACGAGGCGATGATCACGGTGACGAGGGCGTTGGCTTCGCTCATGACTCTTTCTTCGCTCACGGTTTTCTCTTCGCTCACGGCTGTTCCTTGCGGGCCTGCTCCAGGCCGGAGTCGATCAGGTCCAGGTATTCCTGACGGAACACCTCGATGTCGTGTTGTTCCTGCAGATAACGGTAGGCCTGTTCGCCCTTGGCCTTGAGCTCGTCGTCCGACAGCGCCAGATAATTATCCAGCGCGGCGACCAGACTCGGCACGTCCTTGGGCGTGATCGCCAGACCACCGGCACCTTCGATCAGCGGCAACATCGCCGGCACGTTCGAAGCGATCACCGGCAAATGGCCGCTCATGCCTTCGAGCAAGGCCAGACCCAGGCCTTCGGCCAGCGACGGCATGGTCCAGATGTCGAACGCACGCACGTATTGCAGAGCGTTTTCCTTGAAGCCCAACAGGTGCGCGCGACCGATCAGGCCCAACTGTTCGATCTCGGCCGCCAGCGGCGCTTGCAGGCGCCCGGCACCGATGATTGCCAGTTGAGTGTTCGGGTATTTGTCCTTCAGTGCGGCGAAGGCCTGCAACAGATAGGTGTGGCCCTTGACCGACACCAGCCGTCCCAACGCACCGATCAAACGCACATTCGGGTCGAGGCCCAACAGCTCACGAGCTTTTTCGCGGCTGTGTTGCAAGCCCTCGGCCTGCTCGATGTCGATGGCATTGGTGATGGCGTAGGTGTTCTGGTCGGTAAAGCCGCAATCGCAATCGAGCAGGTACTGTTTGACCGCTGGCGACACACCGACGAAGCGCCAGTGCCGATCGATCAGACGCTGGGTCTGACGACGCCGGTAAAAGCGATCGTACTCACCGAAACCATGGGAGATGCCAATGCACAGCGGCACCTTCAACCAGCGGTTGAGCGCGAGCATCATGTTCACCGGTTTGAAGCGGTTGCAGATCACCACGTCGAACTTTTCCCGGCGGCAGAACTTGTACAACTGCCACATCGCCCGCAGGCGCATGCCCTTGAGCGACTTGTCGGAAAACTCGAAGTACACCGAATGGTCGGCCCGGCTCACCGGCTCGCCCGGCCCCGGTTTGCCGCGCAGGAAAGCGGCGGTGATCTCATAGCGCTCGCTCGGCAATGCCTTGACGATCTGCTCGGCGAGGTCGGCAAAGTCATGGGCTTTGACGTTGTAGTCGGGTTGCAGCTGCAACACCTTGAACCGTTGACTCATGACTCTCCCCGCTGGACGCCTGTCTCACCGTGCTTCAGTAGCCAGAACAACTCCTGGCGCCTGACTGCTTTTCGAAAAAATTCGTTTTCGCCGTACACCGACCCAGCCCGCCCGGCGAGCACACGCTGGATAACCCGGCGCAGGCGACGCTTGAACGGTGCCGGCGGCTGCAGGTCATGCATCATGCCCAGCGCCATGGCCTTGTCCCGTTGCAACTCGATGGACAGCGGCAGGCACAGCGGCTGCATCGGCACCGCCGAATCGAAGGCCGGCGGCAAGGCAATGCCCTGCCCGGTGTTGCCCATCGGCCAGCGGTCGTTGTCGTGCAAGTGGTTGGCGTAACCGAGCAGCGTCGGCTGCCAGTCGAGGCCTTGGAGCGCCTGCAAAACCGCTTGCTGGGCGCAGATATGGTCAGGGTGCGGATCGAGGGTCGGGTGCGGCAGCACGATCACCTCCGGACGCGCGCGCAACAGCACTTCACGCAGGTCGGCCAGCAGGTTGTTCCAGCTCGGCGCGCCATCGGCATCGCCCGGCAGAGTGAACGGATTCAACTGACGAAACAGTCGCGTGTCGTTCAGGTCGGCTTCGCGCGAGCCCACCGCCTGATTCGGCGCGGCCTGCATCGCCGCCAGTTGCAGGCAGAAGTAACCGAGTTGCACGCAGTGTTCCTGCGGCACACCGGCCCAACGCGGCACGGCGAGGCTGTCCCAGGCACGCAGACGGCCCTTGAGCCGCGCGGCCTCGACCTTGTTCATGCCCATCTGTTGATAGTGTTCGGCTTCGATCTCACCCGCGGTCAGGGTGACGATCCAGGCTTCGTCGGCCTGGCTATACAAGCCATAGGCGGCCAGCTCGGCATCGTCGGCGTGCGGGGCGATCACCATCACCCGCTGACGGCGGTAGTCTGGTTGCTCCAGCGCCCACAGCACCGGCTCGCCAAAGACCCGGCAAAAGCGCCCGCGCAAGCGCAACTGACTTTGCGCCAAGGCTTGCGCCTGACCGCTGAGGTTCAGGTAACGCAGGCCATTGACCCCGCGCTCGAAGGTTTGCGCATCCGGATGCGTCCCGCCGAGCAGTTCGACGCGCGGATCAAAGAAGCGTCCCAGCCAGGTGCTTTTGACCTTTACCGCGAGGATCAACGTCGCTTCGTCGACCAGCATCACACCTTCATCCAGGCGCAATTGCTCGCCGTTCAGATGGACCTTTGGCTGCGGTGTGAACGGCGGAAAGCTGTACTGGTAATCGTCTTTCGGCGAATAGAACAGGTGATCGGCAAACCACGCTTCATGGGCGATCCAGCCAACCACCGCGAGCACCAGCGGCAACCACCACGCGACCAGCACACCGAGCGCGATCAACACGATCAGGGCGATCAGCAAGGTAATGCGTTTATTGCGACGATGACGCTTGAGCAGTTGCTGTTTGCGGCTCATGGGCTGACTCATACGGTGAACACCGGCACAGGATTGCACCAGCGATCCTTGTATTCACGGTCGGCGCGACCGAAGGAAAACCGCAGCGGCTTGTTCAGGGCGCGCGCATGTTCCCAGGCGCTTTGCGTATTGAGGAAGCTCAACACGCTGCCGGGGCTGAATTCGCGGGTTTCGGGATCGACGCCACCGTTGATGTACTCGACGCTGATCCACTCCGGGGCTTCGACGCGGTACACCAGTTGAATGGCGATCGGCGCATCATTGAGGAAGATCACCGAGCCGATCAGCAGTTCGCGCAGCAGCTCGATGACCTCGGCCATGCGCGCCGCACCGGTGGCCGGAAAGCCCCAGCGGCGCTGAAACAGATCACAGTAGATCGCCGCCAGTTCGGCACTGGAGAACTCGGCAACCGGACGCACCACGCCACCCGCCTCCTCCAGCAGGCGCAGTTCGCGGCGCTGGTTGTAGCGGAACTTCTTCGACAGTTCTTCGGGGGTGCGGGCCATGGCCAGTTGTTCGGTCTGCAACTTGAGGCCGCTGAAGCGGTTTTCGTTGAGCGCCGACAGATAGCGTGCGCGATGGCGCAGGGGTGCCTGGGCATCGACCGCGGCCGGCAGGATCAGCTCGGCATTGCCGAGGTCGAACAGGCCTTTCTTGCCGTTGCGCTTGAGCACGTCCTTGGACAGGGCCAGGTCGCGGCCCCAGGTCGGGATTGCCGCTTTGACTTCACCGTCCTGCTCCCAGGCCAGATAGCGCACCGGGATGCCGGCCAGATCAGCCAGACGCTCGACGACCAGTGGATGTGTCGCGACGCTGCCGCCAAATCGCTGCCAGACGGTGGCATAGGTGGAGGCGTCAACGGGCGACCAGCCACGTTCGCGCCAGCCTTGAAATCGGTTGAGCATCAGCCCCTCGGTGCCAGATCGGTAACTTGCGGCAGACGCCAGAAGGTGTCGCGCACCGCACGGTCGGAGAAACGCTCACGCAGGCGATCGAGCATCAGCTCGGCGCACTGCCGGCGTTGCTGATCATCCATACCGGCCAAATGTTGCAGGCCTTGTGCAAGGTGTTCGGCATCGCCCAGCGGGAACAGAATCCCCACGCCTTCGACCACTTCCTTGGCCCCGCCACAGGCCGTGGCGAGCAACGGCACGCCGGCGGCCATGGCTTCGAGCAGCACCATGCCGAACGGTTCGTGATCGGAGCTCAGGGCAAACACGTCGAAGGCGCGGAAGTAATTGCGCGCGTCCGGCACCTGGCCGAGAAACAGCACCCGGTCACCGATGCCCAGTTCGCGCGCCAGCTCCTTGAGGTCCTGTTCCAGACGGCCCTTGCCGAGAATCACCAGCTGACTGTTGCCCGGCAGACCGGGCAATGCCGCGGCAAAACCGTGCAGCAACGTCGCCTGATCCTTGTCCGGGTGCAGCCGTCCGACGTTGCCGACAATGAACGCATCCGCCGCCAGCCCCAGGGTCTCGCGCGCTTCGCGGGCTGACACCTGACTGGCCTGCAAGGCCGGCACATCGATGCGGTTGTACAAGGTCTGGATGCGAGTGGACGGCCATTTCGGCAGGCAGCGCCGCATGTCGTCGCGCACGGCATCGGAGACACCGAGCAGGCTCAGACGCTTGCGGAAAATATGCGCGAACAGCTTGCGCGTGCCGCGTTTGTAATCGTCAAACGCGTGGTGCACGCCAATCACCGGCAGCGACGTGCCGAGCAAGGCGATGTAGATCGGCTTGAAGCGATGGGCGATGCAAAAACTGAAATTGCGTGAAGCGGCGATCTTGCGCAGATCACCGATGGCGCCCAGCTTCAGGCCACGAATGGCCTTGGAGCTGTATTCCATGAACAACACTTCATCGGAAGCACACGCTGCAGCCACCTCGCTATCGGCGGCCCCGGTCAGAAAGACCGTGGTCACCCGATAACCGGTGCCCGCGAACAGGCTGGCGTACTGCCGTGCGCAGTCGAGGAACGGCCCGTCATAGCCGTGACAGAACTGCAGCACATGGCGTTCAGCCGAGCGAGTCATAAGCGTTTGCGCCCTCTTTGACCACCAGAATGTCTTCCATGATCAGGTACTGCAGATCGGAGCCGAAGAACATGTTCAGGGCGTCGGTCGGCGAGCAGATCATCGGTTCACCACGACGGTTCAGCGAAGTGTTCAGCGACACGCCGTTGCCGGTGAGGTTTTCCAGCGCCTTCATCATGTCGTAGTAGCGCGGGTTGTATTCGCGCTTGAGGACCTGGGCACGGGAAGTGCCGTCTTCGTGGACGACTTCCGGCACGCGGGTCTTCCACTCTTCCGCCACTTCGAAAGTGAAGGTCATGAACGGCGCCGGGTGATCGATCTTGATCATCTGCGGTGCAACGGTGTCGAGCATCGACGGGCAGAAAGGCCTCCAGCGCTCGCGGAACTTGATCTGGTGGTTGATCCGGTCAGCCACACCGGCCACGCTCGGGCAACCGATGATCGAACGACCACCGAGCGCACGCGGACCGAATTCCATGCGGCCCTGGAACCAGGCCACCGGGTTACCATCGACCATGATTTTGGCGATCTGCTCCGGCATGTTGTCGAGCTTGCGCCAGGTCGGCTTGTTCTCGTGACGGGCGCACGCGGCGATCACGTCTTCGTTGCTGTACGACGGGCCGAGGTAGACGTGTTCCATCTTCTCGACCGGCACGCCACGGGCGTGAGACACATAGGCCGCTGCGCCCACCGCGGTGCCGGCATCGCCGGACGCCGGTTGCACGAACAGTTCCTTGATGTCATCGCGGGCGATGATTTTCTGGTTCAGCTTGACGTTCAACGCGCAGCCACCGGCGAAGGCCAGCTTGCCGGTTTCCTTGAGCACGTCGCCCAGGTAGTAGTCGATCATCTGCAACGCCAGTTTCTCGAACAGCGCTTGCATGCTCGCGGCGTAGTGGATGTACGGCTCGTCGGCGATGTCGCCCTCACGCTTCGGACCCAGCCACTCGATCAGCTTCGGCGAGAAGTAGAAGCCTTTACCCTTCTCTTTGTAGCGACGCAGGCCGATCACGTTGGCGTAGTCGGTGTTGATCACCAGCTCGCCGTTCTCGAACGAGGCCAGGCGCGAGAAGTCATATTTGCTGGCGTCGCCGTACGGCGCCATGCCCATGACCTTGAACTCACCGTCGAGCATCTCGAAACCGAGGAACTCGGTGATCGCGCCGTACAGGCCGCCGAGGGAGTCCGGATCGAAGAATTCCTTGATCTTGTGGATCTTGCCGTTTTCGCCATAACCGAAGAAGGTCGTGGCGTACTCGCCCTTGCCGTCGATGCCGAGGATCGCGGTTTTCTCTTTGAAACCCGAGCAGTGGTAGGCGCTGGAGGCGTGAGCGAGGTGGTGCTCGACCGGCTCGATCTTGATCTTCTTCGGATCAAAACCCAGCTGCTCCAGGCACCAGACGATCTTGTTGCGATAGCGCTTGTAGCGACGGTTGCCCATCAGGATCGCATCGAGGGCGCGATCCGGTGCGTACCAGTAACGCTTGGCATAGTGCCAGCGGGCCTTGCCGAACAGGCTGATCGGGGCGAACGGAATCGCCACCACGTCAACGTCGGACGGCTTGATACCGGCCTGTTCCAGGCAGAACTTCGCCGATTCGTAGGGCATGCGGTTCTTTGCATGCTTATCGCGGACGAAGCGCTCTTCTTCAGCCGCCGCCACCAGCTTGCCGTCGATGTACAAGGCGGCTGAAGGGTCATGGCTAAGGGCGCCGGACAGGCCAAGAATCGTCAATGCCACAGGGTCTAGCCTCTTTAGTCTGCATTCAGGCGCGATGCGCCTTGAAAATTGATGTGCCCTCGCACCGGGCGAGAGACAGCTAAAGGGCGGGATTATAGCGTAAAAGCGCCGACAAGCCTCTAGCGGAACTGGCCGGCCTTTGCGTTGACACTCCCGAGCCTCTCAACATAGACTTCCGTGCAAATGGGCTGGGGGATCCCGGTCGGCGCTAATGCCTCGGTGAGATCACCGGGGCTTTTCGCTTTCTGGGGGAGGGAAAACCTTCAACCCCCAATTCTCGAAACCTTTCCCAACTTTATTCCGCCCACCGCTGCAATAGAACTTGCGCCTGAGCACATCAAACGCGCGATTTTCCTGACCCACCCTCAAAACACTCATGCCGATGGGCCTTGCAACAAGATCAGCCAGCTGCAATCCGGTGGAATTGACTTGTTTTGTGGCGAAGACGATGTCAAACGGCAGTTGAACCCCCAATCGGTTAGACCCGCCACAAACCCTGCGAAACTCCAGCTCAAGCTCGTTATCCTCCCGCTTGCCTCGCCGCTCGAAAATCACATGTGTCAACGCCTTATGTTGAAGCTTTTCCTGCAAAAACTCATGCAGCGTTTCCAGACAGAAGCCGAGAGCCAAGTGGTAGGGGTTGTCCGCAGATGCCTGCTTTGCGCGCAGCAAGGCCTTGTCGATAACGCAACTGATCAGGACAAAATTGATGGCCTCGATAATGCCGGTCAATTCGTCGAGAAAGGCATGCTTGTGCACTCTCGAAGTGAACAGGCTGGAGAACGCTCCTTTTTCTTTTCGAATCTCCAGCTCATGCAGCACGATCAGATCGTGCCCCATATGGTTGAACTTGAATTTCTGGACAGTCGGAATGACCTTTTCGCAGTAATGCCTTTTGTGAAAGACGCAAAAAGCAAGCACGAATATCGGGTAATAGGGATCCAGCTTCTGCATCCCTTGATCACCGCTTTCATCAACATAGACGATGTAGTCGCTGTATCTCCCGGACGGATACAAGAGCGCTGCCGCTTCAACAATTGCTTGCGACTCGCTCTGGTTTTCAAACAGAGAAAATTGCAAAAAAAGTTACCCGCGATCTGTTCGCCAATAGATGCCGATATTGCCATCCACGACCTGTTGATAAATCGTATACGGCAACACCACCGTATCCAGCACCCCGGACAACGGCAGGTCCAGCAGCACAAATGGCAGCAGCACACCGGTAGGGTCAGGCGGGGCATTCAGTACGCAGAAATCGAACGCCAGCCCGCTGTAGATCCGTGGAATCGATTGGCAGTAGGTTTTCTGTTTGCGCATGTCGCGGGCGACGTCAGCGTCCATTTGCAGAACCGAGGCGGCGGTGCCGCAGCCGGATAAAAGCCATGCGCAGGTGCTGAGTGTTAAAGCGTTTTTGATGGTCAAGTCTTGCCCTCCGAAGTGGTCAGGGCAAGCTAGCATCGGGGCTGGAGCGGGCACAGTTCATGGCTTCTGGAGAAGCTGTAGGACAAGTCAGTGGTGTTTGTCCGCTATTGCTCAACGGGAGTTTTCTGGGGCTTTAAAGCCCTGTTGCGAGCAGGCTCACTCCTACAGGGGAATGCTATCCCATGTGGGAGTGAGCTTGCTGGCGAAGGCGGCTCAGGCCGCGCTGGAGATGTCCTTGGGCAATCGCTGATCGATCACCTGATACAGCGCGCTGCTCTCGGGCCAGTTGCGCATGAACCGTGCCCGATCCCGCGCATAAGCCGCTGCGAAACTTCCGACAGAGCTGTGCTGACACATCGAATCCAGATCGATCAACGCCCAGCGATCTTCCTGCCAGAACAGGTTATGCCCCTTGAAATCGCCATGGCTGATGCGCTCGGCGATCAACCGTGCGAACAGTCGATCCAGCGCCTGCAACTCGGATTCCGGCGCCGCACCGCTTTCAACATACGGCGCAAAGTGTTCGATGATGTCCGGCCCCGACAGGAACTCAGTCACCAGATAGGCGCGGCTGCGCAGCCACAAAAAACGCTTTTCCAGCACCGCCAGCGGTTTCGGCGTGGCGATGCCGAGGAACGCCAGGCGATTGCCTTCACGCCACGAATGCCACGCGCGGCTCGGGCGCCAGAAGCGCTTGAGCCAGTGCGCAAAGCCTTTGATGTTGTAGCGCTTGATCACCAACGTACGCCCGGCCACTTCGACCTTGCCGACGCTCGCCGCGCCGCCGGTCTTGTACAGATGGCCCTGATCGAGCAATGCATCGGCCCGATCCAGCACCGGGAGCATCGCCGCTTCTTCCTCGCGACGGATCGCCCGCAGACCGAACGCACCGCGCTGCACACTGAACAACGTGCACTCGCGGCCCACCTTGATCAGATAATCCTTCAGGCGCCAGGCGCGGACCTTGGCGATCTGCTTCTGCAAGGCTTCCAGCGGCAACGCGTGCTCGCTGTTGCTCAGCAGGTAATACACCAGCAATTCTTCGGTGAACGGCTCCAGTGACTTGGGCAACTGGGCGAAAAACACCCCGAGGTTTTCCAGCACTTTCTGCCGCGACAGCGGCTGGCCAGCGGTCTCGGCACAAATCCCGGCACCATCGATCAGGTACAGCTGACCGCCTTGGCGCAGCAGGTTGTCGAGGTGCAGATCTTCCTGCCACAGGCCTTTGCCATGCAGTTGACCGATAGCGCCCAGCGCCTCGGCGAGTACCGCCGATTGCTCGTCCGCCAGTGCCGGCAGCGATTCGACTTTCTGCCAGGCATCACCGAGGCTTTCGGCACCTTCGAGGAACTCGAACAGCAGCCAGCCGCCCTCGCCATCCTTCAGGCCATCAGCCAACAACAGCGGCGTGGTCAGACCTTGTTCGGCGAGCAACTTGACGCCCGCCAGTTCGCGCTGAAAATGCCGCGCAGCCTTGCTGCCCACCAGCAATTTGGCCAGCACCGGCCGGCCGCGCCACACCCCTGCACCGACATAGCGCTGCCCCGGCAACACCCGCAGCAGACTGAGCAACTGCAGATCCGCAGGACCGGCCGCATCAGCGAGGCTGATCGTCAGCGGCAGACTCGGCGTACGTCCGGCGTTTTTCAGTTCGGACAACTGCATCAACGGGTCTCCTTGCGACTGCGCCGTGCAGTCAGGCGCGTCACCCAGCTGTCGACCAGCGAACTGTCGACTGGCTGATCGAGATAGGCCGCGAGCAACTCGCGCAATTGCGCTTCGCTCCATTCCGGGGCGCGACGCAGTAGCGGCTCCAGATCCTTGACCCGGTCGCGCATGCCGAACAGCAAGGGCCGGGTCTTTTCCAGGTCGATCAGTTGCGCCCGATAGGCGTCGCCATCAGCCTGCAAAAAGATGTGTTTTGGATAAAAGCAGCCGTGCACCTGACGCACGCCGTGCAGCTGGCGCGCCAGTTGTCCACAGGCCTGGAGAATGGCCGATTGCTGCGCGGCGGTCAGGTCGGACCAGCGTTGCAACAGCGAATCAAGGTCGTCCCAGCCGTCGAGGGCACGGGTCAGCAGGATCGCCTGGACTTCGCCCTTGACCTTGCGCTCACCGAAGAACGCAGCCTGTAGCGCCGGAATCCCCAGCTTGTTGTAGCGGCTAATGTTACGAAACTCGCGGGCGAAACTCGGCTCGCCGAACGGCGCGTGCAGGGTGCGGGTCAGGTAGTTGCTCTGGCGCTTGAGGTAGTAGGCCTGCCCTTCCAGCTCCAGGCGAAACACGCTGCTCCAGCCACCGCCATCGGTGTTCGGTTCGTCCACGGCTTCGAGCTGTTTGGCCCAGAGCGCGTCGAAAGTGCCGAGGCCATGACGCTCAAGCAGCGCCCGGTCTTCAGCGGCCAGGAAATCAGTCATTCGCGTCCCTCGAAAAATCTCACCACATGGCGAATCCGTTTCTTGTCGGCGGCATTCAGCCGATCACGTCCGCGGTATTGCAGGTAGAAGCGCAGGCGCTGGGTGTTCGACAGGTGATACTTGGCCACCTTGTCGAGACAGGCCAGATCCTTGGTGATCCGGTATTTGAGCCAGAAGCCGCGCCAGAAATCGCCGTTCGGGCAGTCGATCAGAAACAGCTGCGCCTGATCGTCGATCAGCAGGTTGCGCCATTTCAGATCGTTATGGGTAAAGCGGTGGTCGTGCATGGTTCGGGTGTAGCCGGCCAGTTGCCGGCTGATGCCATCGACCCACAGACGATCCTTGAGTTTCGGATCGTTGCGTTCGGCCAGCGCCGACAGGTCTTCGGTGCGCGGCAGCTCGCGGGTGATCATGGCGCCACGGGCATAGGCCGCGCCACGTCGCTCCAGACCCCAGGCCACCACTTCGGCGGTGGGAATGCCCCATTTGGCGAAGCGTTTGAGGTTCTGCCACTCCATCTTCACCCGTGGCTTACCCAGGTAACGGCGCAAGCCTTTACCGGCGCCGACGTAGCGTTTGACGTAGTAATTCACGCCGTTGCGCTGCACGCGAATGACTTCGGACAGCGGATCACGGGTCAGACGTTCGCCCTGCAGGGCAAACACCGCTTCGAGGCTGCCGAAATCTTCGGCCAGTTCGCTGTATTGCGGTTCAAGCGTCCAACCCGCCATCAGAGCGCATCCCCGTAACGCTGTTTGCGCGCATAGAGCTTGTTGGCCTTGCCCTCGAGCCAGCTCAGCAACGGCGCTTCTTCGGCGAGGATCTGCCGTAGCGGCTGCTGGAAGTAGCCTTTGAGGAAACGCAGCTTGTCGCGTCGGGTCAGGCCGATGTCCAGTGCCGAGAAATACAGCGCGGCCAGATCCTTGTTGCGCCAGCGTTGAGTGATCCGAGGACGGGTCTGGGCGCGGTGCAGGTCGATCACCGAGAGTTTGAAATCGTCCGGGGTGATCGGCTTGTCGGTGTGCAGCAGAAAGTGGCAGATGTAGCAGTCGCGGTGGTTGACCCCGGCGCGGTGCATCATGCCGGTCATGCGCGCCACTTCAGCGATCAGCGCGCGCTTGAGTTTCGGCTGCGGCGGGTTCTTGACCCAATCGATGCTGAAGTCTTCGAGGCTGATGGTCGGCGCCAGCTCTTCGGTGACGATGAACGAATGCTGATCCGCCGGGTTGCTGCCCTTCTCGCCATAAGCCACGGCGGTCATGGTCGGCACACCGACTTCCTGCAGACGCTGGATTGCCTTCCACTCCTGACCTGCGCCAAGCACCGGCAGCTTGGCGGTCAGCAGGTTCTTGAAAATCTCGCCCCAGCCGATGCCCCGGTGGATCTTGACGAAAAATCCGTTGCCGTCGACTTCCGTGCGCAGAGTCCGTCGAGCTTCCAGCTCGCGGTAGACCTCGCCCTGCAAGCCTTCGACTTCGGCGAACGGGTCGCGCCCGGCCCAAAGGCTCTTGAACGGTTCAGCCAGCATCAACTTCATTTAAGCGTGCTCCGCCAGAATCACATCGGCCGCGTGCTGCGGCATGCTGTAGAGGTCGGCCGTCTCGGCAAAGGCCAGACCATTGCGGCTCCAGGCCGCGCGTGCAGCGTCGTCATTCAACATGTCAGTCAGGTACTGCGTCAGTTGCGCCTGATCGAACGGCTCGTCCAGCACTCGCCCGGCGTCCGCCTCGGCGATGTAATGGGCGTAACCGCAGACCGCGCTGACCAGCACCGGCAACCCGGCGACCAGCGCTTCGAGCAATACGGTGCCGGTGTTTTCGTTGTACGCCGGGTGGATCAACAGGTCGGCGCCAAGCAGGAAGCGCGGGATATCGCTGCGACCCTTGAGGAAGGTCACGTTGTCGCCCAGGCCCAAAGTCGTACTCTGCATCTGGAACAATTTGGGGTCATCCTGGCCGATTACAAACAGCCGGGTGCGTTTCTTCAGCTCGGCGGGCAATGCGGCCAGTGCCTTGAGGCTGCGATCGACGCCCTTGGTCTTGAACCCGGAACCGATCTGCACCAGCAGCAGTTCATCGTCCTTGAGGCTGAATTCGGCGCGGAAACCGGCGCGAATCTGGTCGGCATCCACCGGCCGGCGACGATCCTGGGCGATACCCGGCGGCAGCAGGTGGAAGCGCTCCAGCGGCGTGTCGTAGTGTTTGATGAACAGCGGCTGCTGCACTTCGGAAATCATCAGCACTTCGGTTTTCGCGTCTTTGGCGAACACCGCGCGCTCGTACTCGGCGAAGTGGCGGTAGCGGCCCCAGCGGCGGTACAGCGAATGGCGCAGGTTCTGCGCCTTGTCTTCGAAGCAGCCATCGGCGGCGTAGTAGACGTCCAGCCCCGGCATCTTGTTGAAGCCGATCAGGCGGTCCACCGGACGCTTTGCCAGATCCGCCTCCATCCACGCGCTGAGCTTCTCGTTGCGCCGATGGTTGAAGAACGCCTTGACCGGCGCCACCAGCACTTCGAAACCGGGCGGCACGTCGCCTTCCCAGATCAGCGTATAGACACGGATCTGATGGCCGCGCTTCTGGCATTCGAGGGCGATGCGCATGAAGTCGCGCTGCAAGCCACCGAACGGGAAATATTTGTACAGAACAAAAGCCAATTGCATCAGCGCAGCTCCTCAGCCATTAACAACGTGCTCAGTCGGCTGGCGACACGCTCGGGATTCAGACGCGTGAAGCACAGGGGCTGCTCGCGTTTCAGGTCAAACTGACGGGCATCCTGCGCGGTCGGTTGGTAAGTGCATTTCTTTTGCAGGCAAGGGGCGCAGGGGAAATCACTGGCCATGTGAATCTGCACCTTGCCGTAGGCGCCGGTCAGGCCCGGGTTGGTCGGGCCGAACAGGGAAATCGTCGGCACATCCAGCGCGGCTGCGAGGTGACCGAGACCGGTGTCCACCGCGACGCAAGCCTGGGCGCCGGCCAGCACTTTGCCGACCCCGGCCAGATTCAGCCTCGGTAGCACTTCGGCGTGCTTGAAACCGGCGGCAATCCGTTCGGCACGGGCCTTCTCCAGCGGGTTGCCCCACGGCAGCTTGACCCCGACACCCAGATAGCCGACGCGTTCGGTCAGCTCGCGCCAGTAGGCTTCCGGCCAGTGCTTGGTGTCCCACGTGGTGCCGTGCAGGAACACCACGAACGCGCTCTTGCGCGGCAATTCCACCAGACGCTCGACGTTGAGGCCGTAGTCGCCCAACCCTTTGGGCAGGTCATAACCAAGGGCGATGGCGAACAGCTGACGCACCCGTTCGACCGCATGCTGCCCACGGGCCACCGCCAGTTTGCGGTCATAGAAACGTGCAGCGATCGGCTCACGCGCCGAGCCTTTGTCGAGGCCGGCCACCGGGGCCTTGACGTAGCGCGTCAGCCAGGCGCTTTTCAGCAGGCCCTGAGCGTCGATCACCAGATCGTATTTGCTGGCACGCACGCTTTGCTTGAAGCGCTTCCACTCGCCACTCTTGATGGTCTGCCAGAGGTTCTTGCGCCAGCGACGGATCGCCACGGGAATCACCTTGCCGACGGCCGGGTGCCAGGTCGGGATCTCGGCGAAGCCTTCTTCCACCACCCAGTCGAACTTGATCCCGGGGATGGCCCGGGCCGCGTCGGTCAGCGCCGGCAACGCGTGAATCACGTCGCCCAGCGATGAAGTCTTGATCAGCAATACCCGCAACTTAATGAACCTCGACCACGGAGCCCTGCAGTTTCTGCAAGGCATCGTTGACCGCGTCCGGCATCAACTGGCGCAGGCAGTTGTAATGGCCGAACCGGCAGGTACGGTCAAAGCACGGACTGCAATCGAGACCCAACCGAACAATTTCGACGTGCTCGGCCAGCGGCGGGGTGAAGCCCGGCGACGTCGAGCCGTAGACCGCCACCAACGGGCGGTTCAGCGCCGCAGCGACATGCATCAGGCCGGAATCGTTGGACACCACCGAGTCGGCACAGGACAGCAGGTCGATGGCCTCGGCCAGCGAGGTACCGCCGCTGAGGTTGACTGATTCCTCACGCAGGCCGGGAATCAGCCGCGCGCGAATGTCTTCGCCTACCGCGTGGTCGTTTTTCGAGCCGAACAGCCACACCTGCCAGCCTTCGCGAATCCGCGCTTCGGCGACCTTGGCGTAGTGCTCGGACGGCCAGCGCTTGGATTCGCCGAACTCGGCGCCGGGGCACAGGGCCAACACCGGACGGTCCAGAGTCAGGCCGAACTTGGCCAGCGCCGCTTCGCGGGTCACCGGATCGATTTGCAGGCTCGGACGCGGATAAGGCTTTGGCAGCTCGGCGATCGGCTCGTAAGCCAGGGCCATGAAGCGCTCGATCATCAGCGGATAACGTTCTTTATCCAGCGTGCGCACGTCATTGAGCAGGCCGTAGCGGAATTCGCCACGCCAGCCGGTGCGTTGCTTGATGCCGGCGAAGAATGGCACCAGCGCCGACTTCAGCGAATTCGGCAGCAGGATCGCCTGATCGTACTGGCCGGCCAGGGACTTGCCGATTCGCCGGCGAGTGGCCAATTCCAGCGCGCCATGGCCGAGCGGGAAGCTCAAGGCCTTGCGCACTTCGGGCATGCGTTCAAGGATCGGCCGGCTCCACTCGGGGGCCAGCACGTCGATTTCGCATTGCGGGTGGCGCTGCTTGAGACACTGAAACAGTGTCTGCGCCATCACCATGTCACCGACCCAACTGGGCCCAACGATCAGAATATTCATGTGGTTTCCATAAACGAACCGGGGAGGCATTTACGCCTCCCCGCCTCGAGAATTCTACAAACACTGTAGATCTGCTGTGGAAGCGCGCTTGCTCGCGAAAGGGTCTTCACATCCAACATTATTGTCGTCTGATACTCCGCTATCGCGAGCAGGCTCGCTCCCACAGGGTTTTGCATCCGGCCCTTAATCTGCAATCAACGCAAATCCAATGTGGGAGCGGGCTTGCTCGCGAAGGGGCCGTCACATCCTGCATCGAAGGTGACTGACACTGCGCATTCGCGAGCAAGCTCGCTCCCACAAGGTAATCGGTGCTTCAAATATCCGGTTTCAGCTTAGCCCCAACTCTTTCCAGATCCGCAATACCTGCCGGCGCTCCTCGACAAACTGGTCGCCTGCAATCACCCCGGCGTCCTTCTGCAAGGCCTGTCGGTGGGCGGCGGAGCGGTAGGCTTTATAGGCCTCGCGCAACAGGCTGGCATCTTCGGCAGGCATCAGCCCTTCGTGTTCCAGCTCTTCCAGAATGCGGATGTTATCGGTCCAGCGCAGCAATGGCGGGTGGCTTTGCGACCACGCCAGGGCCGCGTATTGCACCATAAATTCAATATCGACGATACCTCCGGCGTCCTGCTTGAGGTCGAACGGCGCCGTGGCCTCGAAGGCATTTGCCGCGGTACCGGCCGCCGTGCTCTTGCTGCCGAGGTTATCGCGCATCTTGGCGCGCATCTCGCTGACTTCCTGTTGCAGCTTCGCCAGATCCCGCGCCTTGCCCAAAACCTGCGCGCGGACTTTCTCGAAGGCCTGGCCGACATCCTGACTGCCGACCAGCACCCGCGCCCGCACCAGGGCCTGATGCTCCCAGGTCCAGGCTTCATTTTCCTGATAGCGCTCAAACGCCCCGAGCGAGCTGACCAACAGCCCCGACGCGCCGGACGGGCGCAAACGCATGTCCACTTCATACAGCTGGCCGGAGTTGGTCTGCGCCGTCAGCAAGTGAATGATCCGCTGCCCCAGCCGGGTGAAGAACTGCGCGCCATCGATGGGCTTCGGCCCGTCGGTTTCCGCCTGCGGATCGCCGTCATGGATGAACACCAAGTCCAGGTCCGAACCATGCCCCAGTTCCAGCCCGCCGACTTTGCCATAACCGACAATGATGAAGCCGGGATCGCACAAACTGCCGTCAGTGCGCAGCGGCGTGCCGTATTTGGCCACCGTCTGACGCCAGGCCAGCGCCAGCACTTGCTCGAGAATCGCTTCGGCGAGCCAGGTCAGGTAATCACTGACTTTCATCAGCGGCAGGCTGCCGGCGATTTCCGAGGCAGCGACGCGCAAACGGTGAGCCAGTTTGAAGTGGCGCAGCGCTTCCATCTGCTGTTCGAGGTCGTCTTCGGGGATCCGCGTCAGGCGCTCGCGCAATTCGGCGGCCAGTTCCGGCGCCAGTGGCGGCTTGAACAGCCGGCCTTCGTTGAGCAATTCATCGAGCAGCAGCGGGAAACGGGTGATCTGCTCGGCGATCCACGGACTGGCCGCACACAGCGTCAGCAAACGCCGCAGGGCGCCGGGGTTTTCCGTCAGCAACACTAAATAAGCCGAACGTCGCGCCACGGCTTCGACCAGTGGCAGCACCCGCTCCAGCACCAGATCCGGGTTGTCATGCTCCACCGCCTGGGCCAGCAGACGCGGGATAAACGCATCAAGACGCTCGCGACCCAGCCGCTGCATCGCGCGCAATTGCGGACTGCCACGCAGGCTCGCCAGCGCTTTCAGGGCCTTGGTCGCATCGGCGAAGCCGCCCTCTTCGAGCTGCCGGCAAGCGGCCTCTTCATCCTGCGCCTCTTCCCACAGCGGCAACCACTCACCGCCGACCACCACTTCGCAGTCGGCGCCCTCTTCTTCATCGGGATCGGCGATCACCTGCGCGAAGTGCCAGGCCACGCGACCGCGCCAGAACATCAGTTTTTCGTGGAAAGCTGCCCAATCGGCAAAACCGAGCATGAACGCGATACGCGCCTGATCCTGAGCGCCGTCCGGCAACATCTGGGTCTGGCGGTCGGCAATCGCCTGGATCGCGTGCTCGGTGTAGCGCAGGAATTCATAGCCTTCGCGCAGCTCGCTGATCACCGCCGGTGGCAGGTAGCCCTGCCCTTCCAGCGTGCTCAGCACCTTTAATAGAGGACGCTGTTGCAGGCTGAGGTCGCGCCCGCCGTGGATCAACTGGAAGGCCTGGGCGATGAACTCGACCTCGCGGATCCCGCCAGAGCCGAGCTTGATGTTGTCGGCCATGCCCTTGCGCCGCACTTCCTGCTGGATCAGCTGCTTCATGGTGCGCAGCGCTTCGATCGCCGAGAAATCCAGATAACGCCGGTAGACGAACGGCCGCAGCATATCGAGCAACTGCGCGCCAGCCGCTTGATCGCCAGCCACCACCCGCGCCTTGATCATCGCGTAGCGTTCCCAGTCGCGGCCCTGATCCTGGTAATACTGTTCCAGCGCATTGAAGCTCAGCACCAGCGCGCCGGATGAACCGTACGGACGCAGGCGCATGTCGACGCGGAACACGAAGCCGTCGACGGTCATCGGATCGAGGGCCTTGATCAGGCGCTGACCGAGACGAATGAAGAATTCCTGATTATCCAGCGCGCGTTTCACGCCGACGGTTTCGCCGCCCTCGGGGTAGGCGAAGATCAGGTCGATGTCCGACGACAGGTTCAGCTCGACCGCGCCGAGCTTGCCCATGCCGAGGATGACCATCTGCTGCGGCAAGCCGCTGCGCCGGCCGGTCGGCGTACCGAACTGCTGGCAATGGCGGCTGTACAGCCATTGGTAGGCTTGGTCGATGGTGGCGTCGGCCATGTCCGACAGGTCGCGACAGGTCTGTACCAGATCAGCCTGGCGGTTCAGGTCACGCCAGATGATCCGCACTTGATGGCGGGCGCGCTGGCGGCGCAGGACGCGCCCGAGTTCGTCTTCGCTTTGCGCGGTGTTCACGGCGGCGGCAATCTGCGCGCACAATTCACCCGGTGCGAACGGCCGATCAAGTTCGCCGGACTGCACCAGTGACAACAACATCAAAGGGTCACGAACGCTCTGTTCAATGACGAAATCGCTGGCGGCACTGACGCGGGCGAATTGCGCCCAGCGTTCCGGGGTCCAGTTGGAGAAGCCGTGATCGTCTTCCAGCGCGGCGACGGCCGTACGGAACGACTGCTCGGATCGAGTGACCAACGGCAGGAGAATGGCGGGGAGTTCAGCGAGCACGGGCAGGGTCATGGTCTATCCTTGATCGGCGTGTAAATGGCCGCTTGTAGTGTTTGATGAAAACCCGCTACGCGAAGGACTGTCGAACAAAAGTTAGAAATAGCTGAAATTTCTTCTTCTTTGGCATCCAGCATCAAACTTTCACCTTTTCCGGATGGTAATCGACCAACCTTAACGATTATTCTCACAACGCAGTCGGAGGCCACAAGCCTTTCCTCTGTAGTTTTACTACTCGTCTATACAGGCGAAAGGCTGAAATGCTCAAAGATTTGTAGTAAAACTACACGCCGCCGGAACAACCTGTCGGCAATCCAAGAATTTTAAATCGTCTGCCCACAAGGCCAGTCGCAAACTCAGGCAACCGATTCTGGAAGCCTTTCCGCCCTGGAGCAAGCCATGCAAGACCTCGATCCCGTCGAAACCCAGGAATGGCTGGACGCCCTGGAATCGGTTCTCGACAAAGAAGGCGAAGACCGTGCTCACTATCTGATGACCCGTATGGGTGAACTGGCGACCCGCAGCGGTTCGCAGCTCCCTTACGCCATCACCACGCCTTACCGCAACACCATCCCGGTAACCCACGAAGCACGCATGCCTGGCGACCTGTTCATGGAACGCCGCATTCGCTCGCTGGTGCGCTGGAACGCAATGGCCATGGTAATGCGTACGAACCTGAAAGATTCTGACCTGGGTGGTCACATCTCCAGCTTCGCTTCCAGTGCGACCCTGTATGACATCGGCTTCAACTATTTCTTCCAGGCCCCGACCGACGAACACGGCGGCGACCTGATCTACTTCCAGGGCCACACCTCGCCAGGCGTTTACGCCCGTGCGTTCATGGAAGGTCGCATCACCGAAGACCAGATGAACAACTTCCGCCAGGAAGTCGACGGTCAGGGCCTGTCGTCCTACCCGCACCCTTGGCTGATGCCTGACTTCTGGCAGTTCCCGACCGTATCCATGGGTCTGGGTCCGATCCAGGCGATCTACCAGGCACGCTTCATGAAGTACCTGGAACACCGCGGCTTCATCCAGCCGGGCAAACAGAAAGTCTGGTGCTTCCTGGGCGACGGCGAGTGCGACGAGCCGGAATCCCTCGGTGCGATCTCCCTGGCCGGCCGCGAGAAGCTGGACAACCTGATCTTCGTCATCAACTGCAACCTGCAGCGCCTCGACGGCCCGGTTCGCGGCAACGGCAAGATCATCCAGGAACTCGAAGGCGTGTTCCGCGGTGCTCAGTGGAACGTGACCAAAGTCATCTGGGGCCGTTTCTGGGACCCACTGCTGGCCAAGGACGTCGACGGCATCCTGCAACGTCGCATGGACGAAGTCATCGACGGCGAGTACCAGAACTACAAAGCCAAAGACGGCGCGTTCGTTCGCGAGCACTTCTTCAACACGCCTGAACTCAAGGCGATGGTTGCCGATCTGTCCGACGACGAGATCTGGAAACTCAACCGCGGCGGCCACGACCCGTACAAGGTCTATGCGGCGTACCACGAAGCGGTCAACCACAAAGAACAACCAACCGTCATCCTGGCCAAGACCATCAAGGGTTATGGCACCGGTGCCGGCGAAGCGAAAAACACTGCGCACAACACCAAGAAAGTCGACGTCGACAGCCTGAAGTTGTTCCGCGACCGCTTCGACATCCCGGTCAAGGACGAAGAGCTGGAGAACCTGCCGTTCTTCAAGCCAGAGCCAAACAGCGCCGAAGCCCGCTACCTGAGCGAGCGCCGTGCTGCACTGGGCGGTTTCGTACCGCAGCGCCGCGCGCAGAGCTTCAGCGTACCGACCCCGGACCTGGACACCCTGAAAGCCATCCTCGATGGTTCGGGCGACCGTGAAATTTCCACCACCATGGCCTTCGTGCGGATCCTCGCGCAACTGGTCAAGGACAAGGAAATCGGCCCGCGCATCGTGCCGATCATCCCGGACGAAGCCCGTACCTTCGGTATGGAAGGCATGTTCCGTCAGTTGGGCATCTACTCCTCCGTCGGCCAGCTCTACGAGCCAGTCGATAAAGACCAGGTGATGTTCTACAAGGAAGACCAGAAAGGTCAGATCCTTGAAGAAGGCATCAACGAAGCAGGCGCCATGAGTTCCTTCATCGCTGCCGGTACTTCGTACTCCAGCCACAACCAGCCGATGCTGCCGTTCTACATCTTCTACTCGATGTTCGGCTTCCAGCGTATCGGTGACCTGGCCTGGGCCGCTGGCGACAGCCGTACCCGTGGCTTCCTGATCGGCGGCACCGCCGGCCGTACCACCCTGAACGGTGAAGGCCTGCAGCACGAAGACGGTCACAGCCACCTGCTGGCCGCGACCATCCCGAACTGCCGCACCTACGATCCGACCTACGGCTACGAGCTGGCGGTGATCATTCAGGACGGCATGAAGAAGATGACCGAAGAGCAACAGGACATCTTCTACTACATCACCGTGATGAACGAGTCGTACCAGCAGCCAGCCATGCCGGCCGGTGCCGAAGAAGGCATCAAGAAAGGCATGTACCTGCTCGAAGAAGACACCCGCGATGCGGCGCATCACGTACAACTGATGGGCTCCGGCACCATCCTGCGTGAAGTGCGTGAAGCGGCGAAGATCCTGCGTGAAGAGTTCAACATCGGCGCCGACGTATGGAGCGTCACCAGCTTCAACGAACTGCGTCGCGACGGCCTGGCCGTTGAGCGCAGCAACCGTCTGAAGCCTGGCCAGAAGCCTAAGCAGAGCTACGTTGAAGAGTGCCTGAGCGGCCGTAAGGGTCCGGTCATCGCTTCTACCGACTACATGAAGCTGTTCGCCGAGCAGATCCGTCAGTGGGTACCGTCCAAGGAATTCAAAGTCCTGGGCACCGACGGTTTCGGCCGCAGCGACAGCCGCAAGAAACTGCGTCATTTCTTCGAAGTCGACCGTCATTTCGTGGTGTTGGCAGCCCTGGAAGCACTGGCTGACCGTGGTGATATCGAACCTAAAGTGGTGGCCGAGGCCATCGTCAAGTTCGGCATCGACCCGGAAAAACGCAACCCACTGGACTGCTGAGGAGACATTTTGTGAGCGAACTCATTCGCGTACCTGACATCGGCAGCGGTGAAGGTGAAGTAATTGAACTGTTTGTGAAGGTCGGCGACCGTATCGAAGCCGACCAGAGCATCCTGACCCTGGAATCGGACAAGGCCAGCATGGAAGTGCCGGCCCCGAAAGCCGGCGTCATCAAGAGCCTGAAAGTCAAGCTGGGCGACCGTCTGAAAGAAGGCGACGAGCTGCTTGAGCTGGAAGTCGAGGGCGCCGCGCAAGCGGCCCCTGCACCTGCTGCTGCACCGGCTGCAAAAGCTGAAGCCAAACCGGCTGCCGCTCCTGCTGCTGCGGCGCCAGCCGCTGCCCCTGCTGCCGCTTCGGTGCAGCAAGTGCACGTGCCGGACATCGGTTCGTCGGGCAAGGCGCAGATCATCGAGATCCAGGTCAAGGTCGGCGACACCGTCGAGGCTGATCAATCTTTGATCACCCTGGAATCCGACAAGGCCAGCATGGAAATCCCGTCGCCTGCCGCGGGCGTGGTCAAGGCCATCAGCGTCAAACTCAACGACGAAGTCGGCACCGGCGACCTGATTCTGGATCTGGAAGTGGCGGGTGCTGCGGCCCCTGCTGCGGCCGCTCCGGCTCAGGCCGCTGCGCCAGCCGCTGCTGCTGCGCCTGCTCCGGCTGCCGCCCCGGCTGCTCCGGTTGCCGACAGCGTTCAGGACATCCACGTTCCGGACATTGGTTCGGCCGGCAAGGCCAAGATCATCGAAGTCCTGGTCAAGGCTGGTGACAGCGTTGAAGCCGACCAGTCGCTGATCACCCTCGAATCCGACAAGGCAAGCATGGAAATCCCATCGCCTGCCGCTGGCGTGGTGGAAAGCATTTCCATCAAGCTGGACGACGAAGTCGGCACCGGCGACCTGATCCTCAAGCTGAAAGTCAAAGGCGCAGCCCCTGCTGCTGCCCCGGCTCCAGCTGCCGCCGCTGCGCCAAGCGCTCCGGCACCGGCCGCTGCTGCTCCGGCTGCCGCTGCACCTGCTGCTGCCGCTCCGGTTGCTGCTCCGGCCAAGCCTGGTGCCAAAGTTCACGCCGGCCCGGCCGTGCGTCAACTGGCCCGCGAGTTCGGCGTCGAGCTGAGCGCCGTTGGCGCCAGCGGTCCGCACGGTCGCATCCTCAAGGAAGACGTGCAGGTTTACGTCAAGGCGATGATGCAGAAGGCCAAGGAAGCACCGGCCGCTGCTGGCGGCGCAACCGGTGGCGCGGGCATCCCGCCGATCCCGGTCGTGGACTTCAGCCGCTTCGGTGAAATCGAAGAAGTGCCGATGACCCGCCTGATGCAGGTCGGCGCTGCCAACCTGCACCGCAGCTGGCTGAACGTGCCGCACGTGACGCAATTCGACTCGGCGGATATCACCGAGCTGGAAGCCTTCCGCGTTGCGCAAAAAGCCGTCGCCGAGAAGGCCGGCGTCAAGCTGACCATCCTGCCGCTGCTGCTCAAGACCTGCGCGCACCTGCTCAAGGAGCTGCCGGACTTCAACAGTTCGCTGGCGCCAAGCGGCAAGGCGATCATTCGCAAGAAGTACGTCAACATCGGTTTCGCGGTCGACACTCCAGATGGCCTGCTGGTACCGGTCATCAAGAACGTCGACCAGAAGAGCCTGCTGCAACTGGCTGCAGAAGCTGCTTCGCTGGCTGAAAAAGCCCGCACCAAGAAGCTCTCTTCGGACGAGATGCAAGGCGCCTGCTTCACCATTTCCAGCCTCGGCCACATTGGCGGCACCGGCTTCACGCCGATCGTCAACGCGCCGGAAGTGGCGATCCTCGGTGTTTCCAAGGCAACCATCCAGCCAGTCTGGGACGGCAAAGCCTTCCAGCCGAAACTGATGCTGCCACTGTCGCTGTCCTACGATCACCGTGTGATCAACGGCGCCGCCGCTGCACGCTTCACCCAGCGTCTGGGCAGCCTGCTGGGCGACATCCGCACCATCCTGCTGTAAAGCGTTCGGCCCTCCGGCAACGGAGGGCCGATTGCGTCCCACGTTTTCGAGCGCCACACGCTCGTACCTCAACCCCGTCAGTTTGACGGGGCTTTTTTTGCCCGAAGAAAAGTCACAACGCTTTTATTCCTACAACTTCGGTCTACTTAAGCCACGAGTCCAGTCCACTTCGCGCCGATATTTTTTATCCGCCGACAACTAACCTTGGCGGCACAAGTTAAACGAATAACTTGCTAAACACTGACCGTTATTCAAGTATCAATTCGAACGGATTCGAACATGTTAAAACCAACTGTCGGCCCGATTATTGGCCATACAACAACTAATCACGCACGCATCTTCATGCGCGGCGACTTGCAAAACAACGCCACCACATTTGCCGGCCTGCGTTATCGAAAGCGCGACAGCAATCAATGGTCAAATAGCCTTTTTTCCCGTTTAAGTGCTTTGCGCGATTTTTGCCAGGTCTTTTCATTGAATGACCTGGAGAGCCATTGCGAATACGAATACCAGACGGGCTGGTTCAGCCCCATGAGCCCGGTGCATACCGTCGAAAGCATCGCCGAATTGCCTTTGCAATGGCCGCGCGAGATCTACCGCTTTAGCACCCGTGCCAGCGACGCCGCGCAGCCACGCGCTTATATCATCGGCTCCTGTCGCTACTTGCGCATGACCGCCGGCATTGCTTCCCTGCCCCAAATTGGCGACCGTATATTCGCCTCGATCAATCAGTTGATCGAAGGCGCCGAGCCGCCGATCAGCGCCACCCTGATGACCGGAGACCAGATCTATGTCGACGACCTCAACCTGATTGCCCCGGATCGCGAATACAAGGACATCCTCGATAAATATCGCGCGGCGTTCTCGCAACCGAATATTCAGCGGCTGATGTCCGGCACTTCGACTTACATGATCCTCGACGATCACGAAATTGAAGACAACTGGCCGGCGAACGCCAGCAAGTCCGATCATGAGTTATATCGCAATGCAATGGCGGCGTATGAGTTGTATCAAGCCAGTCATAGTCCGGCGCATGAACTAACAGTTGATGGCGAGATTGATCATTCAAAACTGGCGCATTACTGGTATCAGTTCAGCGATGGCGATATTGAATGGTTTGTCACTGATAGCCGCACTCGGCGCAACCTGGCTGCTGATGATCGACGCATCCTGGACAGCGAGCAGGAACAGGCCCTGGTCGCCTGGCTGAGCAACAGCAAGGCACGGGTCAAATTCGTGGTCACCAGCGTGATGTTCTATCCGGATCGCAAACTGCACGGCGACGATGCCTGGAAAGCCTTCCCGGAGCAGCGCCTGCGCCTGCTGGAAACCATCCGCACCCGACAGATCAGGAATGTCGTATTCGTCTCAGGCGATGTGCACGGCTCGCTGACCTCGCGCCTGACCCACAGCGAAGACCCGGAATTCGAAGTCCACACCATCGTTTCCTCGCCGCTGTGCAACAGCAAGCTGTTGCCCTACGCCAAGGCGTCGACGTTCATCCTCGATCAACCGCTGGCGCGCACGGCCGCGGGCGATTATCGGCATGAATTGACCAGCGCGGTGGTCAGTGAGGACAACTTCGCCCATGTGGTGGTCGAGGCTGATCAGATTCTGGTCAATTACCATGATCGGGATGGCAAGAAGCTGCAATCGATCAGCATTAAATTGCGTTGAATTCTGAAAAGATCGCAGCCTGCGGCAGCTCCTGCAGGACTTCGTATTTCCTGTAGGAGTTGCCGCAAGCTGCGATCTTTTGCTCTTTTCAACCACCCACTGGAGAAATGCCCCGAGCGGCCGACACATTCTTATAGCACTTGGCCTTCATCTCTCTTGTCAGTCGGTGCCGCAATGATGCAACCTTGCCGCAGGCAACAGTAAAGAGGGCGCGAGCCCGGCGCGTTCAGCATATTTCCAAGCGAGTTCCTTCATGAAGAGCCAACCCGATGCCGCCAGCCGTATGGCGGCCGAGGTAGTGACGCAGTTGCCTGTGCCCTCGCGGCTCGGCATGCTGCGTTTCGAGCGCTTGAATGAAGCCAGTTGGGCGATGCTGTTTCTCGATCCCAATTGCGAACGCCAGTTCGGCCAGCCGGCCGTCGAGCTCTGTGCACTGGTCGGTTCACCGTATGCCAGCCTGATGGAGCCTGAAGCGCGCTATCAGTTGCACGATGCGATCCAGCAGCAACTGCGCGACAGCCCGCATTATCTGGTGCGCTACACCCTGCACACCGCTGCGGGCGTGCTGAGCATTCTCGAACTGGGCGAAGCCTATAAACAGCACAACCGGCATCTGTTGCGTGGCTACCTGCTGGCAGTCGATGACGTGTTCGACGAAGCGCCAACGCTGCCGTCCGTTGACCTCGAAACCCAGAACTCGCGCCTGCAGATCGCCCTCGAACTCAACCAACGTGCCCAGCAGGAGCAACTGCAGCACCTTGATCGGGTGCGCGCCCAGCAGGATCTGATTCTGCTGCTCGCCCGCCAGCGCTACAGCAGCCACAACTCGCTGCAGGAAGCCGCCGAACTGATCACCCGCTGCGCCTGCGATATCTATGAAATCGACTGCGCCAGCCTGTGGAACCTCGAAGGCAATCTGCTGGTGCCGATTTCGGCGTATCACCGCGCGACGCAGGAATACATCCTGCCGGAGGTGATCGACATCAGCGGTTTCCCCGACTACATGGAAGCGCTGCACGGCAGCCGCGCCATCGACGCGCATAATGCGATGCGCGACCCGCGCACCCGTGAGATGGCCGAAGCCCTGCGCCCGCGTGACGTCAACGCCATGCTCGACGCCAGCATCCGGGTCGACGGCCAGGTGGTCGGCGTGCTCTGCCTGGAGCAGACCGGCGTCACCCGCGCTTGGCAGTCCGACGAAATCGCCTTTGCCGGTGAGCTGGCCGACCAGTTCGCCCAGGTCATCAACAACCACAACCGCCGCACCGCCACCAGCGCCCTGCACCTGTTCCAGCGTGCGGTCGAGCAAAGTGCCAACGCCTTTCTGCTGGTCAATTGCGACGGCGTGGTCGAGTACGTCAACCCGAGCTTCACCGCGATCACCCAGTACTCCACCGAGGAAGTCCACGGCCAGCGCCTGTCGGAACTGCCGGCTCTGGAGAACCTCAGCGAATTGCTGTTCGACGCGCCCTCGGCGCTGGCCAAGAGCAACAGCTGGCAGGGCGAATTCAAGAGCCGGCGCAAAAACCTCGAACCGTACTGGGGCCAGTTGTCGATCTCCAAGGTGTACGGCGACAACCGTGAGCTGACGCACTACATCGGCATCTACGAAGACATCACCCAGACCAAACTGGCGCAGCAGCGCATCGAGCGTCTGGCCTACACCGACAACTTGACCAACCTTGGCAACCGCCCGGCGTTTATCCGCAATCTGGACGAACGCTTCGCCCGCGATAGCGACACACCGATCAGCCTGCTGCTGGTGGACATCGACAACTTCAAGCGGATCAACGACAGCCTCGGTCACCAGACCGGTGACAAACTGCTGATCAGCCTCGCCCGGCGCCTGCGCAACAGCCTGAGCCCGAGTGGCAGCCTCGCGCGCTTCGCCAGTAACGAATTTGCGGTGCTGCTCGACGACACCGACCTCGCCACCGGCCAGCAGATCGCCAACCAGTTGCTGGCGACCCTCGACAAACCGATGTTCGTCGACAACCAGCTGATCAGCGTCACCGGCTCCGTGGGCCTGGCCTGCGCGCCTCTGCACGGCCGCGACCCGCAAACCCTGATGCGCAACGCCGGCCTCGCGCTGCACAAGGCCAAGGCCAACGGCAAACATCAGGTCCAGGTGTTCACCGAAGCGTTGAATGCCGAGGCCAGTTACAAGCTGTTCGTCGAGAACAACCTGCGCCGCGCCCTGACCCAGAACGAGCTGGACGTGTTCTACCAGCCCAAGCTGTGCCTGCGCAGCGGTCGCCTGCTGGGCATGGAAGCGCTGTTGCGCTGGAACCACCCGGAGCGCGGCATGATCCGCCCGGACCAGTTCATCAGCGTTGCCGAAGAGACCGGCCTGATCATTCCGATCGGCAAGTGGATCGCGCGTCAGGCCTGCCGCATGAGCAAGGCCCTGACCGCCGCCGGTCTGGGCAATCTGCAAGTGGCGATCAATCTCTCGCCGAAGCAGTTCTCCGACCCGGATCTGGTCGCCTCAATCGCCAATATCCTCAAGGAAGAAGCCCTGCCGGCCAATCTGCTCGAACTGGAGCTGACCGAAGGTCTGCTGCTGGAAGCCACCGAAGACACCCACTTGCAACTCGACCAGCTCAAGCGCCTGGGCTTGACCCTGGCCATGGACGATTTCGGCACCGGTTACTCGTCGCTCAGCTACCTGAAGAAATTCCCGATCGACATCATCAAGATCGATCGCAGCTTCATCCACGAAATCCCCGACAACCAGGACGACATGGAAATCACCTCCGCCGTGATCGCCATGGCCCACAACCTGAAGCTCAAAGTCGTGGCCGAAGGCATCGAGACCGCCGAACAACTGGCGTTCCTGCGTCGCCACCGCTGCGACGTCGGCCAGGGCTACCTGTTCGACCGGCCGATCCCCGGCGCCGAGCTGATTCAGGCGCTCAAGCGCTACCCGCGCGGCCCACTCTGCCTCTAGCCCCCACCGATGTCCCTGTCGATGAACTCCCCTTGTGGGAGCGGGCTTGCTCGCGAATGCGGTTTGTCAGGCAATGTTGATGTCGACTGACACACCGCATTCGCGAGCAAGCCCGCTCCCACATTTGAATAGTGCGAAATCCGGCATCATTCGGCACACTGACGGTCTGACTTTTTACATCCCATCCTGACTGAGAGGAACGATCATGGTTCTGCGCTCGGAAATTCTGGTGAACAAAAACGTGCTACCGACCAAAGATCAAGCTCTGCCCGGCCGCGAAACCGCGATGACCCTGCCTGAAAAGCATTTCGTCTTCGAAGAAACTCCGCTGCTCGGCCCGTTTTTCCAGGACGTCGACTTTGCGATCTTCGGTCTGGGTTGCTTCTGGGGGGCGGAGCGCCGCTTCTGGCAGCGCGAAGGCGTGGTCAGCACCGTGGTCGGCTACGCCGGCGGCTACACGCCGAACCCGACCTACGAAGAAGTCTGCTCGGGCCTGACCGGCCACGCCGAAGTAGTGCTGGTGGTGTATGACAAAGCCAAGGTCAGCTACGAAGAGCTGCTGGCGATGTTCTGGGAGCTGCACAACCCGACGCAGGGCATGCGACAGGGCAACGACATCGGCACCCAGTACCGTTCGGTGATCTACGCGACCACGCCTGAACAACTGGACGCTGCGCTGAAGAGCAAAGCGCTGTATCAGGCTGAACTGTCGAAGGCGGGTCTGGGAGAAATCAGCACCGAAATCGAGCAGGCGCCGACCGTGTACTTCGCCGAGGCGTATCACCAGCAATATCTGGCGAAGAACCCTGAGGGCTATTGCGGGATTGGCGGCACCGGCGTGTGCATGCCACCGAGCCTGGCGGGTAACTAAACCCCAAAGCATCGCGGGCAAGCCCGCTCCCACAGGTTTAGCGCCGACTTCAAAATGGCGCAGTACTTTGTGGGAGCGGGCTTGCCCGCGAAGGCGTCCGTTCAGACACCGCTAAAACAGTTGATCAGCTTTCAGCAATCAACCAATCCATCTGCCACCCACCCTGAGTCTGCCCAAGCTTCTTGGACAACCACGGCAGCAGCTCACGCAATTCTTCCTCCAGCCCCCACGGCGGATTGGCAATCGCCATCCCCGAGCCGTTGAGGCTGTTCGGCGTATCCAGCGGATGCACCAGCAGTTCCACGCGCAGCAACTTCGGCGCACCGGTACCAGCCAGATCCTGATAGAAACGTCGCAGCGCACGCTGGTCCTTTACCGGGTACCAGATCGCCGCCACGGTTTGGCGCATCCGGCCAATCGCTTCTTTCAGCGACGCCGCACACTTTTGCATCTCGTCGAGCTGCTCGAACGGCGGATCGATCAACATCACCGCACGCTTCTCCTGCACCGGCAGCATCGCCCGCGCCACATGCCAGCCCTCGCCCAGATGCACTTTCACCCGACGGTCACCGGCCATGTTCTCTTTGAGCTGCACGCCGTCTTCCGGGTGTTTCTCGTTGAGCATCACCCGATCCTGCGGCCGGGTCAGACGCCGCGCCAACTCCGGCGAACCCGGGTAGTAGCGCAACTGGCCATCCGGGTTCATCTCGTGCAGCACCTTCATGTAGTCGGCGGTCAGCGCCGGCAGATCCGGCTGATCCCACAAACGCGCAATGCCTTCCAGGTACTCGCCGGTACGGTTGGCCTGATCACCCTGCAAGTCATACAAACCGATACCGGCGTGCGTGTCGAGATAGGCAAACGGCTGCTCCTTGCGCGACATCAGCGCGATGAGGCGGGTCAAGGTCAGGTGTTTGAACACATCGGCGTGATTGCCGGCATGGAAGGCGTGACGATAATTCATGGCTGCTCCTGCGAAGGGCGCAAAGTTTACCTTTTACCGGGCGGCAAGTCAGGGGTTGGCGGCCGAGCGGACCTCAACAGCAAAGATCGCAGCCTTCGGCAGCTCCTACACGGGATTGGCGTTCCCCCCTGTAGGAGCTGCCGAAGGCTGCGATCTTTTGCCCTTGCCTTTGTGGCGAGGGGATTCATCCCCGATGGGCTGCGCAGCGGCCCCAAGACCTCAATCCCCCATTTCGTCTGACACCGCGACAACCGGGTTGCGGCTGCTACGCAGCCGAGCGGGAGCAAGCTCCCTCGCCACAAAAACGCTCTCAGGCTTAAAGGGACAGGTTGCCGAGGCGTTTGCCAATCACATCCAGCACATCACAGCCGTCACGCAGCGGAATGGCGCAGAGCATGGCGAAGTCGCTGAGGATGATCGAGTCGCATTCGACCGAGCCGCGCATGCACATGTTTTCCAGCACTTGAATCACGGCGCGGATGCGGTGGTTGGCGGCGTCCATGAGGATGTCGAGGGGGACTTGGGTGTCGATGAACAGAGTGGGCATGTCGCTGCAATTGCCGGTCAGGGCCATGAAGCGATTATCGGGATGGGGGATGATTTTTTCGTAGGGTGGGTCGGGTTTAAGCATCGTCATGTTTTCTACCATGGATGTGAAAATGAACTGCCTCGCTCCTTCCTACGGGATCGGGTGGCAGCTGTGCACGGGAGTAGGAACCGACCCATGGAATTCGGCCACGCCAAAGCGTGCCCCGCACACAGCCGCCGCTAAAGATATTGCTGGCACAAGTTACATGTCGCAATTAAATCAACAGCGCTGATGCACCATAGGTAACGGGTTCCTACACCCTGTCACCACTCTCGCGGTGACAACGAAAAGACTATCCCCGC
The DNA here is from genome assembly GCF_004526365.1 of Pseudomonas sp. S150. Classification (NCBI taxonomy): domain Bacteria; kingdom Pseudomonadati; phylum Pseudomonadota; class Gammaproteobacteria; order Pseudomonadales; family Pseudomonadaceae; genus Pseudomonas; species Pseudomonas sp. S150. The sequence goes on along the minus strand of NZ_CP038207.1, from coordinate 1,064,284 downwards.
AACCCACCGCCCACCAGTTCATGAAATCCGCCGCAACTCGCGGGAAATTTCCGAAGCCTTCGCCCGGAAATTTCACTCCGCTTCGTCCTGCAAATATGCCAATAACGCCGATTGCGACGATTCTTCCGACGCCGAAACCTGAAAAAACTGCTGAACCTTGCAGCGCAACACAGCCTGCGGAAACGCCTCGTACAGCGCCGGATGCTCCTCGCTCAGCCACTGCAGCGCATTCCCGATCCGGACTGAATTCCCTGCTGAAGCCAGCACTGACTCAGGCACTTTCCACCAGGGAAACACCCGCCCTGAAACCTGCGCCCTGCCCCCGATATCCACGGCCTGTCCATTGATCAAGCCGCGCGAGATCACCGGCATCAACTGCGCAGATTGCACTTCATCGGACTGCAGGATCGGCAACAAAAACCGCCCATCCCAGAAGCGAAAAAACACCGCTGCGCCGTCCGGCATCAGCACTTGAGTCAGGCTGCGAAAGTGCTCAACTACCACCTCCAGGCTCGCCGAGGACACCGCCAACCACCCCCAGTCGCGAGACTCGGTACTCGCCACCCAGTCGAGAAACTCACTGTCCGCCGCGACAATTCCCACGAAGGGCATCACCGCATCCCACTCGGCGTAGATCGTCTCTGCCCAGATCGGGCTCGGTGCAACCAGCGGAGGCCTGGCGTCGCTGGCGCTACTGAAGATCGCGAACAGTTGCTCCGCAGGTTTCAGCGGTTCACGCGCCAACCACTCTGCAGGTGTGAGGCACTCAAGCTGCACAGACACCGTCCTTGCAACGCTCGCACTCTTCGCAGAATGGTGCATCACCTTTAAAGCTCATGATTTGCGCAGCAGTGAGCATGGCCGCTGGTGCTGCTGCGAGTTTTACCGGCAACCCCGGCACACTCGGCGCCGCGCTCATCGCCGCCATTGGCGCCCCACCCACGACAATCGGCACGCTACTGAAAATCCCGCCGGGGCCGATGTTGATCCATTGCCCGCCGGCCTGAATCGTCGCGCTCGCGCCACCGTCGATCACCACTTGTTGCCCGGCACTGACGTGAATTTGTGCGCTCGCACTGGTTGCCTGACTACTCACCCGAATATGCCGATCACCAATAACCGTGAGGTGATCGTCCTGTTTCACTTCGGTCTGGCGCTGGCCGTGGGTGATGCGCTGCTCGTCAGCCTTGAGTTCATGGCTGGCAAGGCCAGTGACGACAATGCTGCGCTGGTTGTCGACCTGCACCTGCTGGTCGTGCAGGACATGCTGCGTCCAGTTGCGCTGGGCGCGCAGGTAGATTTCTTCGGCGCCCTTTTTGTCCTCGATGCGCAGCTCGTTGTAACCGCCACCACCGGGGCTGCTCTGGCTGCGGAAGATGCTGCGGGTCTGGTCGGCGGGCAGGTCCAGCGGCAGCGGAGTTGCGGCGTTTGGCAGGCAACCCATCACCAACGGTTTGTCGGCATCAGCGTCGATGAAACCGACCAGCACTTCCATGCCGACCCGCGGGATCAGCACGCTGCCGTAATGATCATGCGCCCAACCCGTGGCAACGCGCAGCCAGCAACTGGAATGCTCGTTGAGCTCGCCGTCACGATCCCAGGCCAGTTGCACCTTGACCCGGCCGTACTCGTCGCAATGGATTTCCGTGTCTTGCGGCCCGGTGACCACGGCCGGTTGATAACCGGGCATGCGCGGTTTTTCCGGCCCCAACGCCGGACGAAAGAACACCTCCCACGGCGTGGCAAGAAAGGTATTACGGTAACCCTGGAATGTTTCCCCATCGCTGGTCACCGATTCCTCCAGCACTTGCGGCTGTCGGCCATGATGCTCGATGGCGGTGAGCAGCCACAGGTCATTCCAGTCCTGGCGCGGATGCTCGCTCAGTTGCAGGAAATGTCCGCAAACCAGTGCGGATACGTCGCTGATGCCCTCAGCCTGACGGTAGTCGGCGACATGCCTTTCCAGCGTACGTTGCGCCAGTTGCCTGCCGGTTTCTCGATCGTTGAATTGGCCGGGAAAGTGATAGTCCTCGAGCACAGGGCGCTGCTCACTGTCGCTGCGGCTGTGCAGTTGCAGTCGCGGCTTTTCGAAGTTGTAGTCGCGCCGGGTGACCACGCTGGTGCGAGTCTCCACCCGGACGTTGAAGCGCTTGATGGCCGGCGCCGTCGACGCCATGCCGCTACCCGGCAGATACAGCGTCGGTTCGGCCAGGCGCGGAAACACCGTTTGATCGTCGCCGAACACCAGCACATGCCCCTCCGGGCTGTGCTGAAAGTGGTAATGAATACCCACATCGGCACACAGGCGCTGGATGAACGCCAGATCGCTCTCGGCGTATTGCACGCAATATTCCCGCACCGGGTAATCGCTGCCGAGGCGGAACTCGAAGGCATCGCGCAGGATTGCGTGATCCTTGAGGATCTGCGCGACGATCTGCGGAACCGTCTGATGCTGAAAAATCCGCTGGTTGATGCGGTGACCGAGGTAGGTCAGACGCGACACCAGGCTCAGGTGGTAGCGCGTCAGACGTTTCCCGGAATCGCCCTGCCCGACCTGATAAATCTGACCATGGACACCGGAACCTTCCGCATCGAAGCTCAGAAACGCCTGACGGTGCAGCAGGCTTTCGAGGTCCAGATCCGGACGCTCACTGACCAGTTCCAGCTCGAAACGAAAGGGTTGGCTGATGGCTTCCTTGCCCGTGAACTCAAGGACTTTGAGATCAACTTGGGCGCCTTCGAGGGTCAACGTGAAACGCGGTTGATTGGCAGGCGCGAACATCCGATGTCTCTCTGCAGATTGAGGGCGGGCGATTCTGCATGAGGGGCAAGGGGTGTTGGGTGGGTGACGGGAAAATCAGATTTGCCCTACTTTTCCTGTCGAAAAAACCTTCGAAAATCGGCGCATGCGACTACAGACAACCCTCTCAAACTCACCACCGATCCCCTGTGGGAGCGGGCTTGCTCGCGAATGCGGTGGGTCAAATGAAATCAATGTCGACTGGCACGACCCTTTCGCGAGCAAGCCCGCTCCCACAGGGGATCTATGCTGATTCAGGGATATTGCAGGCATAAAAAAACGGCCCGCCTCCTGTAGGAAGCGGGCCGTTTTCTGGTGAGCCGAAGCTCAATGCATCACTTGTTCAGGTGGAAATCTTTTTCCGCCGCTTCAAAGCGCTGCACCATGCCTTTGGTTGGCTCGCCCATTTTGCTGACGATGTAAATCGCCAGGCTGGCGAAGATGAAACCCGGGATGATTTCGTACAGACCCAGCAGTTCGAAATGCTTCCAGACCACTACGGTGATCGCGCCGACCAGGATGCCGGCCAGTGCGCCGTTGCGGGTCATGTCCTTCCAGATCACCGAGATCAGCACCACCGGACCGAACGCGGCACCGAAACCGGCCCAGGCGTAGGACACCAGGCCCAGTACGCGGTTTTCCGGGTTGGCGGCCATGGCGATAGCGATCAGCGCCACCAGCAACACCATCGCGCGACCGACCCACACCAGTTCCACCTGGGAAGCGGATTTGCGCAGGAAGGTTTTGTAGAAGTCCTCGGTCAGAGCGCTCGAGCAAACCAGCAGCTGGCAGCTCAGGGTGCTCATCACAGCGGCGAGAATCGCCGACAGCAGGACACCGGCAACCCACGGGTTGAAAAGAATTTTTGCCAGCTCGATGAACACCCGCTCGTGGTTCTCGGTGACTGGACCGGCCACTTCCGGGTGCGCCGAGAAGTAGGCGATACCGAAGAAACCCACGGCGACGGTGCCGCCCAGGCACAGGATCATCCAGGTCATGGAGATGCGACGGGCGTTGGCAATCGACTTCACCGAGTCAGCGGCCATGAAACGCGCGAGGATGTGCGGCTGACCGAAGTAACCCAGACCCCAGCCCATCAGCGAGATGATGCCGATGAAGGTGGTGCCCTTGAGCATGTCGAAGTTGCTTGGGTCCTGAGCTTCGATGGCGAGGAACGTGGTATCGACACCACCGGTGGCCAGCAGCACGATGATCGGCGTCAGCAGCAGGGCGAAGATCATGAGCGTGGCTTGTACGGTGTCAGTCCAGCTCACCGCGAGGAAACCGCCGACGAAGGTGTAGGCAATCGTCGCCGCAGCACCGGCCCACAGCGCCGTCTCGTAGGACATGCCGAAGGTGCTTTCGAACAGACGGGCGCCAGCCACGATGCCGGAAGCGCAGTAAATGGTGAAGAACACCAGAATCACCACCGCCGAGATGATGCGCAGCAGGCCGCTTTTGTCTTCGAAACGGCTGGAGAAGTAGTCCGGCAGGGTCAGGGCATCACCGTTATGCTCGGTCTGCACACGCAGACGGCCGGCGACGAACAGCCAGTTCAGGTAGGCGCCGACGATCAAGCCGATGGCGATCCAGCTTTCGGACAGACCGGACATGTAGATGGCGCCCGGCAGGCCCATCAACAACCAGCCGCTCATGTCGGAAGCACCGGCAGACAGAGCCGTCACGACGCTGCCCAGGCTGCGGCCGCCAAGAATGTAGTCAGAGAGGTTATTGGTGGAGCGATAGGCCATGAAGCCGATCAGCACCATTGCTGCGATGTAGATCACGAACGTGATCAGTGTTGGATTGCTTACGCTCATTAAGTTACGCCCTGGCTTTGTTTTTATGTTGCAGCGGTGATTGATCGTCCACAAACGACCACGTTTGGCAGACGAAACGGGATCCCGCGCATTTAGGACTGATGTTTCCCCAGGAAAGCCACCAGCCGATGCACCGGGTTATCCCGGTTGCACCTTGGGCGCGAATGCTATGCAACAAAGTAAAAAAGGTGCAACCAGTTTCTGGCGATTAAGTTGCACCTAGTCGGATATACCGATAAATACGCCGTTTTTGCTCCCTTTTAGCGCAGTCGAGTCTCTCTGCTAGAAGTAAAAGCACCAAGCAGGAGCGGCACTTCAGTACCAGAAAATAATTCCTGACGAAGCGTTTATTTTTCCGACAAAAAAAGGGTTGCACCCGGTTGCACCTCTTCCGGCGCACGGCTAATCTTGCCGCCAGCTGATGCCACGCAACTGTGGCAACCATGAGGATAAAAATATGGCTACCACCACCCTTGGGGTCAAACTCGATGACCCGACCCGCGAGCGCCTGAAGGCTGCCGCGACCTCGATTGATCGCACACCGCACTGGCTGATCAAGCAGGCAATTTTCAATTACCTGGAAAAACTCGAGGGTGGTGCAACCCTGACCGAGCTGAACGGTTTGACCGCCAAGGACAGCGATGACGCTGGCGAAGTGCAGACCGATCACGCCCACCAGTGCTTCCTCGAATTCGCTGAAAGCATCCTGCCGCAATCGGTACTGCGCGCATCGATCACCGCTGCTTACCGTCGCCCTGAGCCGGAAGTGGTGCCGATGCTGATCGAGCAGGCGCGCCTGCCGGCACCGATGGCCGAAGCCACCAACAAACTCGCTGCGACCATCGCGGAAAAACTGCGTAACCAGAAAAGTGCCGGCGGTCGTGCAGGCATTGTTCAGGGCCTGCTGCAGGAATTTTCCCTGTCGTCCCAGGAAGGCGTGGCCCTGATGTGCCTGGCCGAAGCACTGCTGCGTATCCCGGACAAAGGCACTCGCGATGCGCTGATCCGCGACAAGATCAGCACCGGCAACTGGCAGCCGCACCTGGGCAACAGCCCGTCGCTGTTCGTCAACGCCGCCACCTGGGGTCTGCTGCTGACAGGCAAACTGGTGTCGACCCACAACGAAGCCGGGCTGACTTCGTCGCTGAGCCGGATCATCGGCAAGAGCGGCGAGCCGATGATCCGCAAGGGCGTCGACATGGCCATGCGTCTGATGGGCGAGCAGTTCGTCACCGGCGAAACCATCGCCGAAGCGCTGGCCAACGCGAGCAAGTTCGAAGCCAAGGGCTTCCGCTATTCCTACGACATGCTCGGTGAAGCGGCACTCACCGAACACGACGCGCAGAAGTACCTGGCGTCGTACGAACAAGCCATTCACTCGATCGGCAAAGCCTCCCACGGCCGTGGGATTTATGAAGGCCCGGGCATTTCCATCAAGCTCTCGGCGCTGCACCCGCGTTACAGCCGTGCGCAGTACGAGCGGGTGATGGACGAGCTGTACCCGCGCCTGCTGTCGCTGACCCTGCTGGCCAAGCAATACGACATCGGCCTGAACATCGACGCCGAAGAAGCCGACCGCCTGGAGCTGTCGCTGGATCTGCTCGAGCGCCTGTGCTTCGAACCGCAACTGACCGGCTGGAACGGCATCGGCTTCGTGATTCAGGCTTACCAGAAGCGTTGCCCATACGTGATCGACTACGTGATCGATCTGGCCCGTCGCAGCCGTCATCGCCTGATGATCCGCCTGGTGAAAGGCGCGTACTGGGACAGCGAAATCAAGCGCGCCCAGGTCGAAGGCCTGGAAGGCTATCCGGTCTACACCCGCAAGGTGTACACCGACGTGTCCTACATCGCCTGCGCCCGCAAACTGCTGTCGGTGCCGGAAGTCATCTACCCGCAGTTCGCCACGCACAACGCCCACACCCTGTCGGCCATTTACCACATTGCCGGTCAGAACTATTACCCGGGCCAGTACGAATTCCAGTGCCTGCACGGCATGGGCGAACCGCTTTACGAGCAGGTTGTCGGCAAAGTGTCCGAAGGCAAGCTGAACCGTCCGTGCCGCGTGTACGCACCGGTCGGTACCCACGAAACCCTGCTGGCGTACCTCGTGCGTCGTCTGCTGGAAAACGGCGCCAACACTTCGTTCGTCAACCGCATTGCCGACCAGTCGATTTCGATTCAGGAACTGGTGGCCGATCCGGTGGCCCAGATCGAGCAGATGGCGACCGTGGAAGGTGGTTTCGGCCTGCCGCACCCGCGCATCCCGCTGCCGCGTGACCTCTACGGCGCCGAGCGCGCCAACTCCGCCGGCATCGACATGGCCAACGAACATCGTCTGGCCTCGCTGTCCTGCGCCCTGCTCGCCACTGCGCACAACAACTGGAAAGCCGCACCGATGCTCGGTTGCGCTTCCAGCAACGAAGCCCCGGCGCCAGTGCTGAACCCGGCGGATCACCGCGATGTGGTCGGTCACGTGCAGGAAGCCACCGTCGAAGACGTCGACAACGCGATCCAGTGCGCCCTGAATGCTGCGCCAATCTGGCAGGCTACTCCGCCAGCCGAGCGCGCGGCGATTCTGGAGCGTGCCGCCGACCTGATGGAAGGCGAGATCCAGCCACTGATGGGCCTGCTGGCCCGTGAAGCCGGCAAGACCTTCGCCAACGCCATTGCCGAAGTGCGCGAAGCGGTCGACTTCCTGCGTTACTACGCGGTGCAGGCGCGCAACGATTTCAGCAATGACGCCCACCGCCCACTGGGCCCGGTGGTGTGCATCAGCCCGTGGAACTTCCCGCTGGCCATCTTCAGCGGTCAGGTCGCTGCCGCGCTGGCCGCCGGTAACCCGGTACTGGCCAAACCGGCTGAACAGACTCCGTTGGTTGCCGCGCAAGCCGTGCGCTTGCTGCTGGAAGCCGGGATTCCCGAAGGCGTGCTGCAACTGCTGCCGGGTCGCGGTGAAACCGTCGGCGCCGGTCTGGTCGGTGATGAGCGCGTCAAAGGCGTGATGTTCACCGGTTCCACCGAAGTGGCGCGTCTGCTGCAACGCAATATCGCGGGTCGCCTCGACAGCCAGGGCCGCCCGATTCCATTGATCGCCGAAACCGGCGGGCAGAACGCGATGATCGTCGACTCCTCGGCGCTGACCGAACAAGTGGTGATCGACGTGGTGTCCTCGGCCTTCGACAGTGCCGGTCAGCGTTGCTCGGCCCTGCGCGTGCTGTGCCTGCAGGAAGATTCCGCCGACCGTGTCATCGAAATGCTCAAAGGCGCGATGGCTGAAAGCCGTCTCGGCAACCCTGAGCGTCTGTCCGTGGACATTGGCCCGGTGATCGACGCCGAAGCCAAGGCCGGCATCGACAAGCACATCCAGGGCATGCGCGATAAAGGTCGCAGCGTGTACCAGGTGGCTATCGCCGACAGCGAAGAAGTCAAACGCGGCACCTTCGTCATGCCGACCCTGATCGAATTGGAAAGCTTCGATGAACTGCAACGCGAGATCTTCGGCCCGGTGCTGCACGTGGTGCGCTACAAGCGCAAGGACATCGACCAGTTGATCGGCCAGATCAATGCCTCCGGTTATGGCCTGACCCTCGGCGTACACACCCGCATCGACGAGACCATCGCCAAGGTGATCGACAACGTCAACGCCGGTAACGTCTACGTCAACCGCAACATCGTCGGTGCCGTGGTCGGCGTGCAGCCATTCGGCGGCGAAGGCCTGTCGGGTACTGGCCCGAAAGCCGGTGGTCCGCTGTACCTGTACCGCCTGCTGTCGACCCGTCCTACTGACGCGATCGAACAATCCTTCGCTCGCGGTGATGCAGCCGTCGCCCCGGACGTGCGTCTGCGTGATGCCATGAGCAAACCGCTGAACGCCTTCAAGGCCTGGGCCGAGAGCAACCAGTACGCCGAACTGAGCACCCTGTGCGTGCAGTACGCCGCGCAATCGCAAAGCGGCATCACCCGCGTGCTGGCCGGCCCGACCGGCGAGAAGAACAGCTACGCGATCCTGCCGCGTGAACACGTGCTGTGCCTGGCCGACGTCGAAGGCGATCTGCTGACTCAACTGGCGGCGGTCTTGGCGGTCGGCGGTTCGGCGGTATGGCCGGAATCCGACATCAGCAAGGCCTTGTTCGCACGCCTACCGAAGGACGTTCAGGCGCGGATCAAACGGGTTGCCGACTGGCACAAGGATGAAGTGGTGTTTGATGCCGTGCTGCATCACGGCCATTCCGACCAGTTGCGTGGTGTCTGCCAGCAGATTGCCAAGCGTGCCGGTGCGATCGTTGGCGTTCAGGGCTTGTCCCAGGGCGAGACCAACATCGCGCTGGAGCGTCTGGTGATCGAGCGGGCGTTGAGCGTCAACACCGCGGCGGCGGGGGGTAATGCGAGCTTGATGACCATCGGTTAAACCCGATAAGTCAGGCAACCGCGATGGTTGCCTGACAATCAAATCCCAATGTGGGAGCGGGCTTGCTCGCGAAGGCGTTGTGTCAGTCGACATCTCCAGTGACTGATCCACCGCATTCGCGAGCAAGCCCGCTCCCACAGTTGTTTTGGGGTGTTTGTTAAGTCGGTGCTCGGCCCTGACATCACCGCCATCAATCATCGTATTCAGCCTTTATCAGCAAGCCTAGACTCGGCCCAATCCCAATGTTCAGGTAGGCCGCCATGTCCGAGACGCTGCTCAGTTCCCGTAATCTGGCTTTCGAGCTGTACGAAGTCCTCGATGCCGAGGGCCTGACCCGGCGTGAGCGCTTCGCCGAACACAACCGCGAGACCTTCGACGCGGCCATCGGCACCGCGCGCAGCATCGCCGAGAAATACTTCGCACCGCACAACCGCAAGGGCGACGAGAACGAGCCGCGTTATGAGAACGGTCAGGCGATGCTGATTCCCGAAGTCAAACCGGCGGTGGACGCGTTCCTCGAGGCGGGCTTCCTCAATGCCGCGCGCAGCTTCGAAGCCGGCGGCATGCAACTGCCGACGCTGCTGTCGCAAGCCTGCTTTGCGCACTTTCAAGCGGCGAACGCGGCGACCACTTCCTACCCGTTCCTGACCATGGGCGCGGCCAATCTGATCGAAAGCTTTGGCAGCGCCGAGCAGAAACAGCGCTTCCTGCAACCGATGATCGACGGGCGCTTCTTCGGCACCATGGCCCTGACCGAACCGCACGCCGGTTCCTCGCTGTCGGATATTCGTACCCGCGCCGAGCCGGCGTCTGACGGCACTTATCGGCTCAAGGGCAACAAGATCTTCATTTCCGGCGGCGATCACCCGCTGTCGGAAAACATCGTGCACATGGTCCTGGCCAAGCTGCCGGACGCGCCGCCGGGGGTGAAGGGTATTTCGCTGTTCATCGTGCCGAAATTTCTGGTCAACGATGACGGCAGCCTCGGCGAGCGCAACGATGTGCTGCTGGCCGGGCTGTTCCACAAGATGGGCTGGCGCGGCACCACTTCCACCGCGCTGAACTTCGGCGATAACGGCGAATGCGTCGGCTATCTGGTGGGCAAGCCGCACCATGGTTTGAGCTACATGTTCCAGATGATGAACGAGGCGCGGATTGGCGTCGGTATGGGCGCGGTGATGCTCGGCTACGCCGGTTACCTGTACTCGCTGGAATACGCCCGCGAACGCCCGCAAGGGCGGGTGCCAGACAGCAAGGATCCGAGCACCGCACCGGTAGCGATCATTCAGCACGCAGACGTAAGACGCATGCTGTTGACGCAAAAATCCTACGTCGAAGGGGCCTTTGACCTCGGTCTGTACGCGGCGCGGCTGTTCGATGACACCACCACGCTGGAAACCGAAGGCGAGCGCAAACAGGCCCACGAGCTGCTGGACTTGCTGACGCCGATCGTCAAATCCTGGCCGTCGGAGTTCTGCCTGAAGGCCAACGAATTGGCGATCCAGATTCTCGGCGGTCACGGTTACACCCGCGAATACCCGGGTGGAACAGTACTACCGCGACAACCGCCTGAACCCGATCCATGAAGGCACCCACGGCATTCAGTCGCTGGACTTGCTCGGGCGCAAACTGGCGCAGAACGGCGGCGCTGGGCTCAAGCAACTGATCCGCCTGATCGCCAACACTGCCGAGCGCGCGACCGCGTACGAATCGTTGACCGCACTGCGTGAGCCACTGGAGCAATTGGTGGCTCGCCTGCAAACAGTCACCATCGGCCTGCTGACCGATCTGGCGCAGGGCAAGGTCAACAGCAGCCTGGCGAATTCGGCGCTGTACCTGAAGGTGTTCGGGCACACGGTGATTGGCTGGGCGCTGGCTGGAGCAGGCGATTCGGGCTGAGGAAGGCTTGGCCAAAGGCAATGCGGCGGATGCTGACTTCTATAAGGGCAAGCTACAGGCGGCGCGGTATTTCCTGACGTGGGAAGTGCCGGGCTGTCACCATGAGCTGGCGTTGCTGGAGGCGCGGGATGATACGTGCCTGGCGATGCAGGATGGGTGGTTCTGAGAGCCAACCCTCACCCCAGCCCTCTCCCGGAGGGAGAGGGGGCCGAACAGGGTATGCTTGAATACTCCATCGACCTGAAAGAGGTCTACCGAATCCATAATCGACTGGCGTTTTCAGGTCGATGTATAGCGAGAGACGGCTCGGTCAGTCCCCTCTCCCTCCGGGAGAGGGCTAGGGTGAGGGGCTTTCAGACTCAGCACTCAGCTCAACTTGAACCCACCCATCTGCCTTGCCAGATCATCCGCCAACCGCTGCAACATCTGACAATCCTCGCGACACGCCCTCACCTCTCCGGCCGTGGCCCGGGCCAGATCGGAAATTCCCTGCACGTTGCGGTTGATCTCTTCAGTCACCGCCGATTGCTCTTCGGTCGCCGTCGCAACCTGATGGTTCATGTCGCTGATGCGCTCGACCTGCCCGGTAATCGCGGTCAACGACGCGCCAGTACGCTGGCTCGACTCAACCCCGGTGCCGGTCGCCGCCTGCCCGGTGCGCATCGAAGACACGGCATTCTCGGCGCCTTGTTTGAGGCTGCCGATCATTTGCTGGATTTCGTCGGTAGACGCCTGAGTCCTGCGCGCCAAGGTGCGCACTTCATCCGCCACCACGGCAAACCCGCGCCCCATATCTCCGGCGCGCGCCGCTTCAATCGCCGCGTTGAGCGCCAGCAGGTTGGTCTGCTCGGACACGCCGCGAATCACCGCCAGTACCGAATCGATCGACGCCACCTGATGCGCCAGCTCACCCACCGCGCCCGCCGCCACACCAATCTCATCGGACATGCTTTCGATATGACGGATCGAGCCACCGACCACTTCCCGCGCCTGCAGCGCTTCATCGCGAGCAGTTTGTGAAGCCAGCGCGGCGTTGCCGGCGTTCTGCGCAATTTCCTGCACGGTCAGGCCCATCTCATGCACCGCCGTGGCGACCATGTCGGTCATTTCCTGCTGGCGCCCGGAGCGTTCGGCGGTGTTTTCCACCACTTTCGCCACTTGGCCGACTGCTGTGCGCAGACGCTCGCTGGTGGTCAGGACTTCGCCGATCAGCCCGCGCTGGCTGTCGAGAAAACGGTTGAAGCCGCGCGCGAGATCGCCCAGCTCATCGGCGCGGCTGGAATCTAACCGATGGGTCAAATCTCCACCGCCGCTACCGATCGCTACCAGCGCGGCTGTTACCTGACGAATCGGTCGCACCAGCCCTTGGGCCAGCCACACCACCAGCGCCAGGCACACCAGTGCCACCGCCAGACCGATGCCGCCGCTCATCCACATCGCCTTGCGGGCCTCGGCGTAGATCTGCGCCTGCGGCACTTCGGCCACCAGCGTCCAGCCCAGATCGCGCAGCGGCAGGCTGAAGGCGAGGAAGTCTTCGCCATCGCGCTGGAAGGAGCTGTTGGTGGCGACTTTTTGACCCATGACCGATTGTGCAGCCGACGCGCCAATCTGCTCCGTGAGGGTGCGCTTGCCGCTGAACTGCGCCTCGGGATGGACCTGGATCAAACCGTCGGAACGCACGAGATAGACCTTTCCGCGCTCGCCAAAGCTGAAGTTGTGGATCAACTCCGACAGCTCTTTCATGCTTAGGCCGAGTCCCGCGACGCCGACCACTTTGCCGGCCTGCTCGACCTTCAAGTCAATGAACAGTGCCAATTCTCCGGTGGCGCCATCGTTGTCGATGTTCAGGGTGCGCGGCTGGTTGCTGTCGAGAAAGGCATAGAACCAGGCATCGGCCGGTTTGGCCCGGCTGAGGGTGCGATCCAGGCCTTTTTCGGTGATGTAGTGGTTGGAGTCGGTGCCGATGATCAACGCGGTGAAAGCTTTATGTTCGGCGCGGATGCCTTCCAGATACTGCGCGAAGGCCGCCGTTTTGCTGCTGTCTTCACCCGAGGCCAGCCAATCGCGCACCATGCTGTTGCTGGCGATGTCTTTGGCGGCAGTCAGGGGTTGGACGAGGATGCGTTCGATGTCGTTGCGCGTCGCTTCGATGCTCGACGGCAGCGCTTGTTCGACCAGATAGCTCTGGGCGAGGCGGTTGACCACCAGGGTATATATGCCAACCACAATCAGGATGCTGACCAGCAGGGCGGTGCCCATGCTGAGAATCAGCTGCCATTGAATACTGCGTCGCCACAACTGCATGGAGCACCCCCAAAGAATAAGTGGCCGAAACAATGCAACAGCCGTGCCGATTGTATACAACCCGATCGACAATCTATTCTTTGGTTGTGCGCAACCCTATCAGCCCTGACTGATGGTCTTGGCGATGGTGTCGACCGTGGCGCTGACTTGCTCTTGGTAACGGTCGAGTTCTTCCTGGTGCTGCTTCTTCATTTCGATCTGCTGCGAGCACAGGTTCATCGCTGCCAGCACCAGCAAGCGGTCACCGATCAGCGTCGGGTATTTGCGTTTGGTGTCGGCCAGGGCGGCCTTGAGCATCAGTGCGGCGTCCAGCAGGGTCTGTTCTTCCCCGGCCGGTGCCTTGATCGAATAGTCCTCCCCGAGAATGGAGATGACTTTTACCCCTGCGGTGCCGTGGTTCATGCGCTGACAGGGCCTGCGTTGACGCGATCAACCAGAGCCTGGATGCGCGCTGCGGTGGCGCCGTGCTTCTCTTCCTGTTCCATCAGGCTCAGTTGCAGGCTTTCGTTTTCATCCTTGGCCTGGGCCAGTTCCGTGGACAGGGTCTGGTTGGTTTGCGTGAGGGTCTGGTTCTGTTGCACCAGGTCGCTGACGAGCTGTTCCAATTGGCTGAGGGATGCTTCCAACATTTTGATCTTCCAGGCGTTTTTCAAAGGGCGCGTACGATAAAGAAAAGTCACTGCGGATGCCAGGGTTATACCGGCGCAAGGCCTTGATTTTCCTGGCGGCCGACCGTTCTCGCGAGTTTAAAAGACTGTGATCTGCCGATCTGGTTCCTGCACTTCGTCGCTCAGGCCCATATGCGACAAATACGCACAGTGCCTCAAGACTTTAGTCGTATGACCGATAAGTCATCCATACAGCAGTCTCAGCCCGCATGGATGCGGCCCTTTTTGGTATCCGCACCATGTCCCTTCGCAATATGAATATCGCCCCCCGGGCGTTCACCGGCTTCGCCCTGATCGGCGGCCTGATGCTGATTCTAGGCGTGTTCGCCCTGAACCAGATGAGCAAAATCCGCGGCGCTGCCGAGGACATCACCAACAGCAGCGTGCCGAGCATCAAGAACCTCGACGAGTTCACCCAACTGACCTTGCGCCTGCGGGTGCTGTCCTACCGCTTGCTGGTCAATCGCGAGCCGGACGTACAGCAGAAGACCATGGAACTGCTGGACACCCGCAACCAGCAGATCCGCGCTGCCCAATCGGCCTATGAGCCGTTGATCAGCGGCCCGCAGGAACGCGCGGCCTACGATCAATATGTGCAGTTGCTCGGCCAGTACCGTCAGATCGAAGACCGGATGAAGAGCCTGTCGCGCAACAATCAGGTGGACGAGTTGCGCAACCTGCTCAACACCGAGTTGCTGAACAACTCCGAAGCGATGAACACCGTGCTCAACCGCCTGATGCAGATCAACGGCGAGCAGATCAGCCAGACCAATCAAGAGGCGGTCGACCAGTATTCCTCGGCGTTCAATCTGGTGGTCACCCTGCTGGTCGTGGCGACCGGCCTGACCTTCCTGTTCGCCTGGCTGCTGACCATCAGCATCACCAAGCCGATTTCCAAAGCGCTGGACGCGGCGGAAACCATCGCCGAAGGTAACTTGACCCAACCGATCCACGTCGACGGCACCGACGAAGCCGGGCGTCTGCTGGCTGCCATGGCCAAGATGCAATCGAGGTTGCGCGACACCTTGCAGCGCATTTCCGGCTCGGCCACCCAACTGGCTTCCGCCGCTGAAGAACTGAACAGCGTCACCGACGAAAGCGCCCGCGGCCTGACCCAGCAGAACAACGAAATCGAACAGGCCGCCACCGCGGTCAACGAGATGACCAGCGCCGTGGAAGAAGTCGCGCGCAATGCGGTGAGCACTTCGGAAGCCTCGAAGAACGCCACCACTTCGGCCGGCGACGGCCGTGACCTGGTACAGGAAACCGTCAGCGCCATCGAACGCATGAGCGCCGACGTACAGAGCACCGCGACCCTGATCGGCGATCTGGCGAATGAATCCCGTGACATCGGCAAGGTGCTGGACGTGATTCGTGGCCTGGCGGATCAGACCAACCTGTTGGCCCTGAACGCGGCGATTGAAGCGGCCCGTGCCGGTGAAGCCGGTCGCGGTTTTGCTGTGGTGGCGGACGAGGTTCGTGCCTTGGCCCATCGCACCCAGCAGTCGACCAGCGAAATCGAACGCATGATCGGCAGCATCCAGAGCGGCACCGAACACGCCGTGGATTCGATGCGCAACAGCACCGAGCGCGCCGAATCGACGCTGAACATCGCGCGGGGTGCCGGGATGTCGCTGGACACCATCAATACCGCGATCGTCGAGATCAACGAGCGCAATCTGGTGATCGCCAGCGCCGCTGAAGAACAGGCACAAGTGGCCCGCGAAGTGGATCGCAACCTGGTGAACATCCGCGACCTGTCGGTGCAATCGGCTACCGGCGCGAATCAGACCAGTGCGGCGAGCAACGAGCTGTCGCGCCTGGCGCTGGATCTGAACAATATGGTTGGGCGGTTCAGCCTGTAAATTTTCAGATCAAGGTCAAAAGCCCCTCACCCCAGCCCTCTCCCAGAGGGAGAGGGGGAAAGGGAGCACATTGGGGGCTTTGCAGATTTTGAGTTCGGCTCGATATTGCAGGTCGGTGTAACTTGAACAAACCCCGCGGTCGGTCCCCTCTCCCTCCGGGAGAGGGCTAGGGTGAGGGTAGCGATCCCCAGCCGAACCCATACCTCAAATCCCATAGCGTAAAAAGCTTTTTGACAGCATCACATTTCAACAGGTTAGAATCGCTGGCACGCAGACTGCATGGTCAGTTTGTGCCCGTCTTTACGCTTCTGGAGTACTGCCTTTGAATGCGACGACCATCAACAGCCTGTTCTTGATCGGCGCGTTGCTGGTAGGTGCGAGCATTCTTGTCAGCTCACTTTCCTCCCGTCTCGGCATCCCGATTCTGGTCATCATCCTCGCGGTCGGCATGGCCGCCGGGGTCGATGGCGGCGGGATCATTTTCGATAACTACCCGACGGCCTATCTGGTCGGCAACCTCGCACTGGCGGTGATCCTCCTCGACGGCGGCTTGCGCACGCGGGTCTCGAGTTTCCGCGTGGCCCTGTGGCCGGCGCTGTCGCTGGCGACGGTCGGGGTGTTGATCACCACCGGGCTGACCGGTATGGCCGCGGCATGGCTGTTCGACCTGAACCTGATCCAGGGCCTGCTGATCGGCGCCATCGTCGGCTCCACGGACGCCGCCGCAGTGTTCTCGCTGCTCGGCGGCAAGGGCCTCAACGAACGGGTGACCGCCAGCCTGGAAATCGAATCCGGCAGCAACGACCCGATGGCGGTGTTTCTCACCGTGACCCTGATCGACATGCTCGCCAGCGGCCAGACCGGCCTGCACTGGAGCCTGTTGACCCACCTGATCCGCGAATTCGGTATCGGTGGCGTGATCGGTCTGGGCGGTGGCTGGCTGATGCTGCAACTGGTCAACCGGATCAACCTCGCTACCGGCCTGTACCCGATTCTGGTGATCGCCGGCGGCCTGGTGGTGTTCGCCCTGACCAACGCCCTGCACGGCAGCGGCTTCCTCGCGGTGTACCTGTGCGGTCTGGTGATCGGTAACCGCCCGGTGCGCAGCCGTCACGGCATTCTGCACATGCTCGATGGCATGGCGTGGCTGGCGCAGATCGGCATGTTCCTGGTGCTGGGGCTGCTGGTCACTCCGCACGATCTGCTGCCGATCGCCCTGCCGGCGCTGGGTCTGGCGCTATGGATGATTCTGTTCGCCCGGCCGCTGTCGGTGCTGGTCGGCCTGCTGCCGTTCAAGGCGTTCCACGGCCGCGAGAAAGCGTTTATTTCCTGGGTCGGGTTGCGCGGCGCGGTACCGATCATTCTCGCGGTGTTCCCGCTGATGGCCGGGTTGCCGAATGCGCAGCTGTACTTCAACCTCGCGTTCTTCATTGTGCTGGTGTCGCTGCTGGTGCAGGGCACGAGCCTGCCGTGGGTGGCCAAACTGTTGAAGGTGACGGTCCCGCCGGAGCCGGCGCCGATTTCCCGTTCGGCACTGGAAGTGCACATCACCAGCGAGTGGGAGCTGTTCGTTTACAAGCTCGGCGCCGAGAAATGGTGCATCGGTTCGCCCCTGCGCGAGCTGAAAATGCCCGAAGGCACACGTATCGCCGCCCTGTTTCGTGGCCAGCAACTGCTCCATCCGTCGGGTAGTACGGTGCTGGAAGTCGATGATTTGCTGTGTGTTATCGGCCATGAACACAACTTGCCAGCGCTCGGAAAACTGTTCAGCCAGGCGCCGCAACGCGGCCTCGATCTGCGCTTCTTCGGCGACTTCGTGCTCGAAGGAGACGCCCAGCTTAAAGCGGTTGCCGCGCTGTATGGCCTACCGGCCGAGGGCATCGATCCGGACATGACCCTGGGCGCGTTCATTGCCCATAAGGTCGGGGGGGCGCCGATCGTTGGCGACCAGGTGGAGTGGAACAACACTCACTGGACGGTCGCGGTCATGGACGGGAACAAGATCGGCAAAGTGGGCGTCAGATTCCCCGAAGGAAGTCGCCCGGGCCCCGGTCTCTTCCTCTAAACTGCGTCCACTCTCACTTGTTTGACCGGTCTCTATGCCTACCCTGCGCTCTTTCTTTTTCGCGGCCCTGCTGGGCCTGAGTCTTTCCGTCGGCCCGCTCTACGCCGCCGAACCGCCGTCCAGCGAAGCCGTGCAGGCCAGCCTCGACAAACTGGCCGACAGCAAACTGCCGGATGCCGACAAAAAGAGCCTGCAGACGGTCCTGCAAACCACGCTCAATCAACTCAACAGCCGGCGTGATTACGACCAGAAGCTGATCGACCTCAAGCAGCAACTGGCCTCCGCCCCTCGGCAGACCATCGAGAACACCCGCGAACTGACGCGCCTCAAGGCCACGCCAGTGGTGCCGGTGGCGCAGCGCTTCACCAAAGAGTCGATCCAGCAGCTGGAGCAGATCCTCACCGATCGCTCGACCCAGCAAAGCGACCTGCAAAAGGCCCTGGCCGATGCCAACAGCCTGATCATCACCGCCCAGACTCGCCCCGAGCGTGCACAGGCAGAAATCTCTGCCAGCCAGACGCGCATCCAGCAGATCAACAACATCCTCAAGTCCGGCAAGGATGCGGGCAAGACCGTCAGCGCCGAGCAGCGCGACCAGTTGAACGCCGAGCTCGCCGCGTTGAACTCACTGATTCCGCTGCGCCGCCAGGAACTGGCGGGCAACAGCCAGCTGCAGGATCTGGGCAACAGTCAGCACGACCTGCTCTCGGAGAAATCCGACCGTCTCGATCGCGAGATCCAGGAACTGCAGACCCTGATCAACCAGAAGCGTCTGGCGCAATCTCAGGAAACCGTGACCCAGCAGTCGATCGAGGCGCAGAAGGCCGGCGGCAGCAGCCTGCTCGCCACCGAAAGTGCGGCCAACCTCAAGCTCTCCGATTACCTGCTCAAAAGCACCGACCGCCTCAACGAAGTCACTCAACAGAACCTGCAGACCAAACAGCAACTCGACAGCCTGACCCAGAGCGACTCGGCTCTCGACGAGCAGATCAACGTGCTCAAGGGCAGTCTGCTGCTGTCGAAGATTCTCTATAAGCAGAAACAGGCGCTGCCCCGGCTCAAGGTCGACCGCGATCTGGCGGACCAGATTGCCGACATTCGCCTGTATCAGTTCGAAGTCAGCCAGCAGCGCGAACTGCTGAGCAATCCGGCGACCTACGTCGACAACCTGCTTTCCACCCAGCCGCCGGAACAAGTCACCCCGCAATTGCGCAAGAGCCTGATGGAACTGGCCAACACCCGCGCCGACCTGCTGGAGCGTCTGAACCGCGAACTGAGCGCGGTGCTCAACGAATCGATCACCCTGCAACTCAACCAGAAACAACTGCTGAGCACCGCGCAGAGCCTGCGTGCGACTCTCGACGAGCAGATGTTCTGGATCCCCAGCAACAAGCCGCTGGACGCGGAATGGATTCGCGGCGTGCCAGAGCGGCTCAAGCGCCAGATCGACACCCTGCCGCTGGCCTCAAGCCTGAGCGAGCTGACCGACGGCCTGACCCAGCGCCCGCTGTTATTCCTGCCGCTGGCCTTGCTGATCGGCGCTCTGCTGTGGCGGCGCAAGGCGCTGTATGCGCGACTGAACAAGGTTCACCAGGACATCGGGCACTTCAAGCGTGACAGCCAGTGGCATACGCCCCAGGCGATTCTGATCAACATTCTGCTGGCGATGCCGGTGGCGCTGGGTCTGGGTCTGTGCGGTCTGGCCCTGCAGATCGACGCCCGCGGTCAGAATGCCAACATGGGCGCGGCGTTGCTGCAAATGGGTCAGGCGTGGCTGGTGTTCTACACCGCTTACCGGATTCTCTCGCCGGGCGGCGTGGCGGAGTTGCACTTCCGCTGGGACAAACCGCAGGTCGAGTTCCTTCAGGGCTGGATCCGTCGCCTCGGGCTGGTGGTGATGGCGCTGGTGACCGTGGTGGCGGTGGCCGAATTGCAACCGGCAGCGCTGGCTGACGACGTGCTCGGCATGCCGGTGGTATTGACCTGCTACGCCCTGATGGCGTGGCTGCTCAGCCGTCTGCTGATCAGCAGTCCGGCCCACGAAAACACCTCATTGTTCCGCAGGGCCGTGGGCGTGATGTTCACCCTGCTGCCAATCGCCCTGTTCGTCGCGGTGTGCTTCGGCTACTACTACACCGCGCTGAAACTCAGCGACCGGTTGATCAACACCCTGTACCTGCTGATGTTCTGGCTGGTGATCGAGGCTACCTTCGTCCGTGGTCTGGCGGTCGCCGCACGCCGCTTGGCCTATCAGCGCGCCCTGGCCAAACGTCAGGCGGCGAAAGAGGCCGGCGACGGCGAAGCGGTGATCGAAGAGCCGACCCTGGACATCGAAAAAGTCAACGAACAATCCCTGCGCCTGATCCGTCTGGCACTGCTCGGCGGCTTCATCGCCGCGCTGTACTGGGTCTGGGCTGACCTGATTTCGGTGTTCTCGTACCTCGACAACATCACCCTCTACGAATACACCAGCGGCACTGGCGCGAACATGAGCATGGTGCCGATCAGCATCGGCGACATGCTCGGCGCGCTGATCATCATCGGCATCACCTTCGCCCTCGCCCGCAACCTGCCGGGTCTGCTCGAAGTGTTCGTGCTGTCGAAACTCAATCTGGCGCAGGGCAGCGCCTATGCGACCACGACGCTGCTGTCTTACGTGATCGCCGGTGTCGGTTTTGTCTCGACCCTGTCGACCCTCGGCGTCAGCTGGGACAAGTTGCAATGGCTGGTGGCGGCGCTGTCGGTCGGCCTCGGTTTCGGTATGCAGGAGATCTTCGCCAACTTCATCTCCGGCATCATGATCCTGTTCGAGCGTCCGGTGCGGATCGGCGACACCATCACCATCGGCAACCTGTCGGGCACGGTGAGCAAGATCCGCATCCGCGCCACGACCATCACCGACTTCGACCGCAAGGACATCATTGTCCCGAACAAGACGTTCATCACCGGGCAACTGATCAACTGGTCGCTGACCGACACCATCACCCGCGTCACCCTGAAACTCGGCGTGGACTACGGCTCCGACCTGGATCTGGTCAAGGAACTGTTGCTCAAGGCCGCCCGGGAAAACCCGCGCGTGCTCAAAGAGCCCGAGCCGCACGTGTACTTCCTCAACTTCGGCGAAAGCACCCTCGACCACGAATTGCGCATGCATGTGCGCGACCTCGGTGACCGCAACCCGGTGATCGACGAAGTGAACCGCTTCATCAACCGCGAGTTCAAGAAGCAGCACATCAACATCTCGTTCCGCCAGATGGAGGTGTACCTGAAGAACCTCCACGGTCAGGAATACAAGTTGGTGCCCATCGAGGACGAGAACAAAACCATCGTTCCGATCGACGCCGAGCAAAAGCCGCTGCAAGAGCCGCCGCCGGCCAAACTCGACTAACCGGTCTGATCCCAGCAGAATGCTCGGACATTCTGCTGGAGCCGGCCCTTGAAAGCCCTCGACGAACTGACCTTCGACAATCGCTTCGCCCGCCTCGGCGATTCGTTCTCCGCCCATGTGCTGCCCGAGCCGATCGACAACCCGCGTCTGGTCGTCGCCAGCCCGGCGGCCCTGGCCTTGCTCGATCTTGATCCGGCAACCGCTGAGACTCAGGAATTCGCTGAACTGTTCGGCGGCCACAAGTTGTGGGCCGATGCCGAACCACGGGCGATGGTCTATTCCGGGCATCAGTTCGGCGGCTACACGCCACAACTGGGTGATGGTCGCGGGCTGTTGCTCGGCGAGGTGTGTAACCAGGCCGGCGAACACTGGGACCTGCATCTGAAGGGCGCCGGGCAGACGCCGTTTTCGCGCATGGGCGATGGCCGCGCGGTGTTGCGTTCGTCGATCCGCGAATTCCTAGCCTCCGAAGCGCTGCACGCGCTGAACATCCCGTCTTCGCGCGTGGCCTGCGTGATTGGCTCCGACACTCCGGTGTGGCGCGAGAAGCAGGAGCGCGCGGCGATGGTGTTGCGTCTGGCGCCGAGCCATGTGCGCTTCGGCCACTTCGAATACTTCTACTACACCAAGCGTCCCGAGCAGCAGAAACAGCTCGGAGAACACGTACTGGCGATGCACTATCCCGAGTGCCTGGAGCAACCGGAACCGTATCTGGCGATGTTCCGCGAGATCGTCGAGCGCAATGCCGAACTGATCGCCAAGTGGCAGGCCTACGGCTTCTGTCACGGGGTGATGAACACCGACAACATGTCGATCCTCGGCATCACCTTCGACTTCGGCCCGTTCGCCTTCCTCGACGACTTTGACGCCAACTTCATCTGCAACCACTCGGATGATCAGGGCCGCTACTCGTTCAGCAACCAGGTGCCGATCGGCCAGTGGAACCTCAGCGCTCTAGCCCAGGCCCTGACGCCGTTCATCAGCGTCGAAGCCCTGCGCGAAACCCTCGGTTTGTACCTGCCGTTGTTCCAGGCGCACTACCTCGACCTGATGCGCCGCCGCCTCGGTTTCACCAGCGCCGAGGATGACGACCAGAAACTGCTCGAAGACCTGTTGCAACTGATGCAGAACAGCGGCGTCGATTACACGCTGTTCTTCCGCCATCTCGGCGAAGAGTCCGCAGAGCAGGCTGTCGCCCGCTTGCGCGATGACTTCGTCGACATCAAAGGCTTCGATGCCTGGGCCGAGCGTTACGTGGCGCGCGTTGCCCGCGATGGCGACAGCGATCAGCAGCAACGCCGGGCGCGGATGCACGCGGTCAATCCGCTGTACATCCTGCGCAACTACTTGGCGCAGAAGGCTATCGATGCCGCCGAGCAAGGCGACTACTCAGAAGTGCGCCGGCTGCATGCGGTGCTGAGCACGCCGTTCGACGAGCAGCCGGGGATGGAAGGTTATGCCGAGCGGCCGCCGGAGTGGGGCAAGCATCTGGAGATCAGTTGTTCGTCTTGAGGCTCCGGATTCAACCTTGATAAACGCCTCGTACGACTCCAGATCAGTCGTACGAGATATCAACTTAAACCGAGCCCGTCATGACCACTCCACTCCTCATCCCCTGCCCCGCCTGCAACGGCCTCAACCGCATCCCCGCCGAACGCCTGGGCGATCAGCCGAAATGCGGGCGCTGCAAGTCCGCGGTGCTGTTGAGCAAGCCGTTCGAACTCGAGCAAGGCGACTACGCCAGCCAGATCAAAGGAGATCTGCCGTTGTTGGTGGATGTGTGGGCGGACTGGTGTGGGCCGTGCAAGTCCTTTGCGCCGGTATTCGAGCAGGCGGCCGCGCAGTTGGCGGGCAAGTGCCGCTTGGCCAAGCTCGACAGCGAGGCCAATCAGCAGTTGTCAGCGCAGTTGGGGATTCGCTCGATTCCGAGTTTGATTCTGTTCAAGAACGGTCGGGAAGTGGCGCGCCAGAGCGGGGCGTTTCCGTTGCCACAGTTGATGGCGTGGCTGCGTAGCCAGGGCATCTGACCCAACACAAATTCAATTGTAGGAGTGAGCCTGCTCGCGATGGCGTCTTTTCAGGCAACTCAGATGCTCGCAGACAGGACGCCATCGCGAGCAGGCTCACTCCTACAGGTGATCTGAGTAGCTCAGGGATCAATGGTCTTCGAGCAGGTTGTGCAGTTCGACGAACTGCTGCGTCAGCTTGTGCCGCGGGTCGAGGTGGATCAGCGGGGTGCTGGCCTGGTGCGACTCGCGCATGCGCACCGAGCTGCTCAAGTACACCGGCAGCACCGGCAAACCTTCAGCGATCAACTCATCAAGCATCTGCTGCGGCAGGCTGGCCCGGGCCTGGAACTGGTTGACCACGATGCCTTCGACTTCCAGACCTTCGTTGTGGTCCTCCTTCAACTCTCCGATCTCCGCCAGCAGGCCGTACAGCGCCTGCCGCGAGAAGCTGTCGCAATCGAAGGGAATCAGCACACGATCGGCGGCAATCAATGCCGACACTGCATAAAAATTCAGCGCCGGCGGCGTGTCGAGGTAGATCCGGTCGTAATCTTCCGACAACTCGTCCAGCAACTTACGCAGCTTGTTGATCTTGTGTTTGGCCTCAAGCTTGGGCTGCAGGTCGGCCAGCTCAGCGGTAGCGGTGATGATGTGCAGGTTGTCGAACGGGGTTTCGTAGATGTCGGCCTGGTTTTTCTTCGAGAACGGCCCAGATGACAAGGTTTGCTTGAAGAAATCGGCAATGCCCATCGGTATGTCATCGCCGGTGAGCCCCGTCAGGTACTGAGTGGAGTTGGCCTGGGCATCGAGGTCGACCAACAGCGTGCGATAGCCCTCGCTGGCACTCACCGCTGCCAGATTGCAGGCAATGCTGGATTTGCCCACGCCACCTTTCTGATTGAACACCACGCGCCGCATGACAAAACCTCCGTGTATCAAAGAATGACCGAGTGTAGTTGCCTGTGCGTGCGCTTCGCTACCTTCAACGAAGCGGACTACAGAGTCAGGCGCAAAAATCAGCGGGCACGGCGGGTAAAAACCTCCCGAGTGCGCTGATATGCCCGACAGACAAATCCCGCACGATCCGGATAATGGCCAAATGACATTTTTTCCACGAACCACTCGGTACATTTCGTTGCGTAAAACGTAACCAACATTTGCTACACACTCGTCGCACCGGGATAATGCGCGCCACCCGGCGCCATGCGCCACCTCAGGTCAGCCGCGGCCCTGGCGACTCAAAGCGTCATAAAAGCCCGCAGGGGCGGGATGAACATCCGTGATCAACTTCAACATCGCCCAATGGCGCGCGTGGGCCCCGGGGCTCGACAGCGTGGACGCGTGGCAGGCCTGGAGCCGACAACCGGTCGTACTCCCGAGCAGCGATGCCGCGCCCGATGTGTCGTTTCTGCCAGCCATGCAGCGCCGACGCCTCAGCCGTCTGGCGCGGATGGCGTTCAGTGTCGGCTGGCCGCTGGCCGATGGACGGGAAAACCTGCCGCTGGTGTTTGTTTCACGACACGGCGAAACCCCGCGCACCTTCGAGATCCTCAGTGATCTGGCCAAGGACGAGCCGTTGTCGCCGACCCAGTTCAGCCTGTCGGTGCACAACGCGATCATTGGTCTGTGGTCGATCATGCGCGGTGAAAACAGCGAAATGACTGCACTGGCGGCCGCAGGCGATGGCCTGGAACACGGCATCATCGAAGCCTCCGCCCTGCTCGCTGAAGGCGCTCCCGCGGTTCTGCTGATCATCACCGAAGAACAGCCGCCCGAGGCCTATTTGCAGTGGGTCGACGACGTACCGTTCCCTTATGCGCTGGGTCTGCTGCTCACCCCCGGTACCGACTGGCGGCTGACCCTGAACAGCGGCCAGGAAACAGTGTCCAAAGCGCACTGGCCACACGCGCTGAATCTGTTGCGCGCCCTGCTCGGTCAGCAAACCCATTGCCAACATGCCTGGAAAAATCGTGTATGGACCTGGCAACGCAACCCGTGACCGAGAAGAACCGCGACGCCTATTACTGGCGCTTGCTGGCCACCGCCGCCAGTTTCACCCTGTTCGGGCTCGGCGGGCTGTGCCTGCGCTTGCTGGTATTTCCGCTGCTCGGCTGTTTGCCGGGTGACGCGCTCAGGCATCGTCAACGCGCACGGCAAACCGTCAGTCGGCTGTTCTGGTTTTTCGTGCGGTTCATGGCCCGCACCGGTGTGCTGACTTATGACATTCAAGGGGCCGAACGCCTCGGGCGTCCAGGGCAGATGATCATCGCCAACCACCCGTCGCTGATCGACGTGGTGTTCCTGATCGGCCTGGTGCGCCAGGCCAATTGCGTGGTGAAGAAAAGCCTGTGGGAAAACCCCTTCACCCGCGGCCCGCTGCGCAGTACCGAATACATCAGCAACGACGGCAGCATGGACATGCTCGACGCTGCCGCCGAGTCCCTGCAAAACGGCCAGACCCTGATCATTTTCCCCGAGGGCACGCGCACTCAACCTGGTCAGGCGCCAGCCTTTCATCGGGGGGCTGCAGCGATTGCCCTGCGCGGTGCGAAAATCCTTACGCCAGTGGTCATCAAGGTCAATCCGACCACCCTGACCAAGGCCGAACCCTGGTATCGCATCCCCCACCGCCGCGTGCACTTCAGTTTTCGTGTCGGGGCCGATATAGATCCACAGACTTTCGCCACGCAAGGCCCGGCACCGCAGGCCTCGCGCAAGCTCAATGATTATTTGCACTCTTACTACATTAAGGAGCTCGCCGAAGATGAGCGATCTGCACCGTGAAATAAAACTGCTGATCATCGACGCCCTGGGCCTCGAAGACATCAGCGTCGACGACATCGGCGACGAGCAGACGCTGTTCGGCGAAGGCCTGGGCCTGGATTCGGTCGACGCACTGGAACTGGGTCTGGCGATCCAGAAAAAGTACGGTATCAAGATCGACGCCGACGCCAAAGACACCCGTAACCACTTCACCAATGTGGCGAGCCTTGCGGCGTTCGTCACGGCAAAACAGGCAGCTTGAGACCGGACCATGCAAACTCGTGACGACATTTTCAACACCCTGCGCGATGCCTTGGTCGAGCTGTTCGAACTGGATCCGGCGCGGATCAGCCTGGAGTCCAACCTGTATCAGGATCTGGAGATCGACAGCATCGACGCGGTCGACCTGATCGATCACATCAAACGCCAGACCGGCAAGAAAATCGCCGCCGAAGAATTCAAATCGGTGCGCACCGTCGGTGACGTGGTCGAGGCGGTCTACCGTCTGGTTCAACCGGCCGCATGAGCCGATTGATCGGCCTCGGCCTGCCTGCTGCTGGCGGGGCTGCTGTACCCCTTTGCGGTGTATTTCGGCATGGAGCACTTCGCCCCGTGGCAGTTCGGACTGCTGCTGGGCGGGCTGTGGCTGGCGCGCGCGCTGACCGGCGAGCGCAAACCCGGCAGCCGCTGGATGGCCTGGCCTGCGTAGCGATCGTGTTCTGCCTGCTGCTGGCGCTGTTCGACAGTCCGCTGTTGCTGCGCTGGTATCCGGTGCTGATCAGCGGCTTCATGCTGGTGCTGTTCAGCCTGAGCCTGAAATACGGGCCGCCGATGGTCGAGCGTCTGGCGCGATTGCGCGAGCCGCAATTGCCGCCCGAAGCGATCCGCTACACCCGCCAGGTCACGGTGGCCTGGAGCGTGTTTTTCTTCTGCAACGGTTTGTGCGCCGCGCTCCTGACCCTGTGGGCGCCGCTGCATTGGTGGATGTTGTACACCGGCCTGATCTCCTACGGATTGATCGGCCTGATGTTTGCCATTGAATGGCTGATACGACAACGGGTAAGAGGCCGTAAATGAACTGGATAAAACTTGAGCAACTGTTGCTCAAGGCCCCGCCGGAGCGCGCAATCAGCGCCGCCCCGGCGCTCGACCACACGCAACTGCGCGAGCAGGCGCTGAGCGTTGCCGCCGGCCTGCAGGCACGCGGCGTGCAGCGCATGGCGGTGCATCTGGAAGATGCCGCCGACCTCGCCATCGCCCTGCTCGGCGCCTGGCGCGCGGGCGTCGCCGTCCTGCTGCCCTCCGACCTGCAAGCGCAGACCCGCCAACGCTGGTCGAGTGAGGTCGATCTGTGGTTGAGCGATCACCCCGATGATGCTCACTTGAGCGATCTGCTGCAGCCGGCCCTGCCCGGTGCTGAACTCGACCTCGAGCAGTGCCGCCTGAGCCTGTGCACCTCCGGCTCCAGCGGCGAGCCCAAGCGTATCGACAAGACCCTGCGCCAACTGGCCAACGAGGTCGAAGCACTGGAGCAACTGTGGGGCGCGGATCTGGGAGAGGCCTGGATCATCGGCAGCGTCGCCACCCAGCACATCTACGGTTTGTTGTTCCGGGTGCTGTGGCCGCTGTGCGCCGGACGCCCGTTCGTGCGCAGGCAACTGGCGTTCCCGGAAGACCTGCAGCGCGCCAGCCGCGAACACCCGGCCTTCGCCTGGGTCGGCAGCCCGGCACTGCTCAAACGCATGGGCGACAACCTCGACTGGCCGGCCCTGAGCGCCGTGCGCCGGGTGTTTTCCTCCGGCGGCGCTTTACCCGCAGACGCGGCACAGAGCCTGCAGCAACGCCTGCAACAGTGGCCGACCGAAATCCTCGGCAGCTCGGAAACCGGTGGCATCGCCTGGCGTCAGGGCGCCAGCCTGTGGCAGCCCTTCGTCGGGGTTGAGCTAAGCCAGGACAGCGACGGCGCCCTGCTGATCGCTTCTCCCTATCTGCCGGCCGGGCATGTCGAACATACCGCCGATGCCGTGCGCATCGCCGCCGACGGACGTTTCGAACTGCTCGGGCGGCTGGACCGCATCGTCAAACTCGAAGAGAAGCGCATCTCCCTGCCGATGCTCGAACAGGCACTGGTCGCCCACGACTGGGTCGCCGAAGCACGGCTGGGCGTGGTTCAGGAAAACCGTGCGGTGCTGGGTGCCTTGCTGGTACTCAGCGACGCCGGCCTGTTTGCCTTGCGCGAACACGGTCGTCGCAGCCTGACCGAAGCCCTGCGCAAACACCTGAGCCAGCATTGCGAGGCGCTGGCCTTGCCCCGGCGCTGGCGTCTGGTGCGGCAACTGCCGCTGAACAGCCAGGGCAAGCTGCCGCAGGCCGACATCGAAGCCCTGCTGCTGGCGCCACGGCCGAAAGCTCCGGAAGTGCTGGAGCAGGTCGAAACCGACGGCGAGTGGAGCCTGCAATTGAGTGTTCCGCCGGACCTGGCCTACTTCAGCGGCCACTTCCCCAAGAGGCCCCGGTGCTGCCCGGTGTGGTACAGGTCGAATGGGCGCTGAACCTTGGCCGACAACTGCTGAACCTGGCCGGCAAATTTGCCGGCATGGAAGTGCTGAAATTCCAGCAACTGGTGCGCCCCGGCGATGAAATCCAGCTGCACCTGCGTTTCGATCCCGAGCGCGGCAAACTGTATTTCGCCTACCGTAACGACACCGCGACCTGCTCCAGCGGACGAATCCTGCTAGGAGCCGCCGATGCATAACCCTTGCGCCGTGATTCCGGTCTACAACCATGAAACCGCGATCGGCACCGTGGTCGACGCGCTGCTCGCCCAAGGGCTGCCGTGCATTCTGGTGGACGACGCCAGCACCCCGTCCTGCGCGCGAGTGCTGGATGCGCTGGCCGAACGCGAAAGCGTGCATCTGGTGCGCCTGACCCTCAATCAGGGCAAGGGCGGCGCGGTGATGACCGGCCTGCGCGAAGCTGCTCGTCTGGGCTTCACCCATGCCCTGCAAGTTGACGCCGACGGCCAGCACGACCTGCACGACGTCGCCCGTTTCGTCGAGGAATCCCGCGCCCACCCGGAGGCGATGATCTGCGGTTATCCGCTGTTCGACGAGAGCGTGCCCAATGGCCGTTTGTATGCGCGTTATCTGACCCACGTGATGGTCTGGATCAACACGCTGTCGTTGCAGATCCGCGATTCGATGTGCGGCTTTCGCGTCTATCCGCTGGCCCCGACGCTGGCGGTGATCGACTCGGCGCGGGTCGGCAAGCGTATGGATTTCGACTCCGACATCCTCGTGCGCCTGGCGTGGCGCAACCAGCCGATGCGCTGGCTGCAGACCAGCGTGCATTACCCGCTGGACGGCGTCTCGCACTTCCGTCTGTTCCATGACAACGCGCTGATTTCCAGCATGCATACCCGGTTGTTCTTCGGCATGCTGCTGCGCCTGCCCGTCATCCTCTGGCGCCGGTGGCGCACATGAGCGTCGAGACCGACAAGAAGCACTGGGCCGACCGCGAAGAACGCGGCAGCTTCCTGCTGATGAAATTCACCGCGTTCGCCGCCAAGGTGCTTGGCCGGCGTCTGCTCAGTCCGCTGCTGTACGGCATCGTCCTGTACTTCTTCCTGTTCGGCCGTACCGCGCGCAACAGTGCCTGGCAATACCAGCAACGGTTGGCCGACTGGAGCAACCGCGGCGAATTGCGACCGAGTTACTGGCGGGTGTTCCGCCAGTTCATGGCGTTCGCCGATTCACTGCTCGACAAGCTCGACGTGTGGAACGGCAAGCTGCGCATCGAGCAGATCGAAATCATCGACCCGGCATTGCTGCGCAATCAGTTGCGCGGCAGTCGCGGGCAACTGCTGGTCGGCGCGCACCTGGGCAACCTCGAGGTGTGCCGGGCGCTGGCGGAGATTGGCGAAAAGGTCACCATGAACGTATTGGTGCACACCAAGCACGCCGAGCAGTTCAATCGCTTGCTGGGCGAGGCCGGGGCGACCAATCTGCGCCTGATTCAGGTCAGCGAACTGGACCCGGTAATCATGCTGCAACTGCACGAACGCCTGGAGCGCGGCGAGTGGCTGGCGATTGCTGGCGACCGCGTGCCGTTGCACGGCGGGCGCAGCGTCAGCGTGGATTTTCTCGGCCACCCGGCAGCGTTTCCGCAAGGTCCGTGGCTGCTGGCCGGTTTGCTCAAGTGTCCGGTCAATCTGCTGATGTGCCTGAAACAACCGGACGGCCATTATCGCCTGACCCTCGAGCCGTTCGCCGACAGCGTGACCTGGACGCGCCGCGAGCGCGAGCAGGTCATTCATCAGTGGGCCACCCGCTACGCGCAGCGCCTGAGTCACTATTGCCTCGAAGCCCCGCACCAATGGTTCAACTTTTACCCTTTCTGGAAGACCGATGACGACGCCAACCCATGAGCCGGTAACCTTCGGCGAACGCCCTTTGCACATCGAAGACGTGCTGGCCCTGGCCAACCGTCAGGCGCCCGTGCAGTTGCAGAGCGACGCCGCTTACCGCGAGCGCATCGCCAAAGGCGCACGGTTCCTCGACTCGCTGCTGGACAAGGAAGGCGTGATCTACGGCGTGACCACCGGTTACGGCGATTCCTGCGTGGTCGCGGTGCCGCTGCATCACGTCGAGGCACTGCCGCGTCATCTCTACACCTTCCACGGTTGCGGACTCGGCAAACTGCTCGACGCGCAAGCCACCCGCGCCGTGCTGGCGGCGCGTTTGCAGTCGCTGTGCCACGGCGTGTCCGGGGTGCGCATCGAACTGTTGGAGCGCCTGCACGCCTTCCTTGAACACGACGTCCTGCCGCTGATCCCCGAGGAAGGTTCGGTCGGGGCCAGCGGCGATCTGACGCCGCTGTCCTATGTTGCCGCCACCCTGTCCGGCGAGCGCGAAGTGCTGTTCCGTGGCGAACGCCGGCAAGCGGCCGACGTGCATCGCGAACTGGGCTGGACGCCATTGGTGCTCCGTCCGAAAGAAGCGCTGGCCTTGATGAACGGCACGGCGGTGATGACCGGTCTTGCGTGCCTGGCTTTCGCCCGCGCCGACTATCTGCTGCAACTGGCCACGCGCATCACCGCGCTCAACGTGGTCGCGCTGCAAGGCAATCCGGAACACTTCGACGAGCGTCTGTTCGCCGCCAAGCCGCATCCGGGGCAGATGCAAGTCGCCGCGTGGCTGCGCAAGGATCTGGCGATCGACGCGCCGACCGCGCCGCTGCATCGCCTGCAGGATCGCTACTCGCTGCGCTGCGCCCCGCACGTGCTCGGGGTGCTGGCCGACAGCCTGAACTGGTTGCGTGCGTTCATCGAGACCGAACTCAACAGCGCCAACGACAACCCGATCATCGACGCCGAAGCCGAACGCGTGCTGCACGGCGGGCACTTCTACGGCGGGCACATCGCGTTCGCCATGGACAGCCTGAAAAATCTGGTGGCCAACGTCGCCGACCTGCTCGACCGGCAGCTCGCGCTGCTGGTCGACGAGCGCTACAACCACGGTTTGCCGAGCAACCTGTCCGGCGCCCCGGCGGATCGCGCCATGATCAATCACGGCTTCAAGGCCGTGCAGATCGGCACCAGCGCCTGGACCGCCGAAGCGCTGAAAAACACCATGCCGGCCAGCGTGTTCTCACGCTCCACCGAGTGTCACAACCAGGACAAGGTGAGCATGGGCACCATCGCCGCCCGTGACGCGATTCGCGTGCTGGAGCTGACCGAACAAGTCGCCGCCGCCACGTTGCTCGCGGCCAATCAGGGCGTCTGGCTGCGTGGTCGCGATGAAGACGCACGCGCGCTGCCACCTTCGCTGGCCGCCATGCACGAAGAGCTGGCCAAGGACTTCCCGCCGGTCATCGAAGACCGTGCACTCGAAGGCGAATTGCGCCTGTGTCTGCAACGTATCGCCGAGCAACACTGGAGGCTGCATGCGTAGCGCCGGAGTGCTGCACGCCGACACGGAAATCCTCGTACCGTTTTTCGACGTCGACACCATGCACGTGGTCTGGCACGGGCATTACGTCAAATACCTGGAAGTGGCGCGCTGCGCGCTGCTCGACCAGATCGGCCACAACTACACGCAGATGTCCGAGTCCGGTTACGCGTGGCCGATCATCGACCTGCAACTGCGTTATGTGCGCGGCGCGGTGTTCGGCCAGCGCTTGAACGTGCGCGCCAGTCTGGTGGAGTGGGAGAACCGCTTGAAGATCAATTATCTGATCACCGACCTGCAGACCGGTGAGCGCCTGACCCGTGCCAGCTCGGTGCAGGTGGCGGTCGAGATCAGCAGCCGCGAGATGCAACTGGCCTCACCCAAAGTGTTCACCGATGCGGTGGAAAGGATGCTGCGATGAACCTGTTCTGCAAATGCCTTGGCGCGATGGCGCTGCTCGCCGTGTCGACGCTGGCCAACGCCTTCGACCTGCAACAGCTCAGCGAACAACTGGCGAAACCGGAAGTGATCCACGGCCAGTTCATTCAGGAAAAACACCTGCGCGCGCTGCCTCAGCCGCTGATCAGCAAGGGCAACTTCGTCCTGGCGAAAAATCACGGCCTGCTCTGGCTGCTCAAGACCCCGCTGCAACAGGATTACCGCATCACCGCCAACGGCATCGCCCGTCGTGACGGCAACGCTTGGCAGTTGCTGCCGAACAAGAGCGCCGGTGCCGAACAGAACCGTTTGTTCCTCGCCGTGCTGCAAGGCGACAGCAGCGGCTTGCAGCGGGATTTCGAACTGGCCCTGAGCGGCGACGCACAGCAGTGGAAACTGACCCTGACCCCGCGCTCGGTGCTGCTCAAGCAAGTGTTCAATCAGATCAATATCGACGGCGGTGAGCTGGTGCAGACCATCGAACTGCTGGAAACCCAGGGCGACAGCACCGTGTTGCGCATGCAGGACAGTACCTCCGGTCAACCGTTGAGCGAAGCGGAGCAACATGACTTTGCCGAGTGAAAGCAGGCTGCCGTGGCTGTTCCTGATCCTGCTGCTGGCGGTCGTCGCGCTGGCCGGGTGGCAGTGGCGCGACGGTGCGCCGCTGTCGGCCAACCTCATGGAGCTGGTGCCCGGGACCAACCCTGACGCCCTCGAACTGCGCGCCGAACAGCGCATGCAGGAGCCGCTCAATCGGGAAATGCTGGTGCTGGTCGGCCACGCCGATCGCCAGCAAGCGGTGGCCATGGCTCAGACTCTGGGCGAGCAATGGCAGGCCAGCGGTCTGTTCGAAAAGGTCCAGTGGAACCTGCAGGCGGATCTGCCGGCGCTGCGCACGCAACTGCTGCAAGGGCGACTGGCGATGCTCTCGGCGGATGACCGGCAACTGCTGAGCGAGCATCCCGATGCGTTCATTCAGCAACGGGTGCAAGCGCTGTTCGACCCGTTCAACGGTTTCACCCTGGTACCGAGCCAGGACGACTGGCTGGGCCTGACCGGACGCATCCAGAACAGCCAGCCGAAACACGGCGCGGTGCAACTGGACATCGGCAGCGGCGCACTGATCGCCGATGCCGACGGCAAGCGCTGGGTGCTGCTGCGCGCGCGCACCACCGGCGATGCCTTCGACATGAACCTGCCGCTGAAAGTCGCTGATCTGCTGCAGCACAGTCGCGAGCAAGCGGCGAGAGCCGACGTGCAACTGTTGGCCGCCAGCGGTCTGCTGTACGCCGCCAACGGTCAGCAGCAAGCCACCCGCGAAATGACCTGGGTCGGCGGCGGCGCCACTCTCGGGATTCTGTTGTTGCTGCTGTTGGCGTTTCGCCGCTGGCGGGTGCTGCTGGCGTTCGTGCCGGTGCTGGTGGGCATGCTGTTCGGCGCGGTGGCCTGCGTGGCGCTGTTCGGCCACATGCACGTGATGACCTTGGTACTCGGCTCCAGCCTGATCGGCGTGGCGGTGGATTACCCGCTGCACTATCTGTCGAAAAGCTGGAGCCTCAAGCCGTGGCGCAGCTGGCCGGCGCTGCGCCTGACACTCTCCGGGCTGACGCTGAGCCTGATCACCAGCGCCATCGGTTATCTGGCGCTGGCCTGGACGCCCTTCCCGGCGCTGACACAAATCGCGGTGTTCTCTGCCGCCGGATTGCTCGGTGCCTATCTGTCGGCGGTGTGCCTGCTGCCGGCCCTGCTGAACAACGTTGAGCTGCAACCGGCGCAATGGCCGCTGCGTCTGGCCGAGCGCTTGGTGCAACTGCGCGAAAACCTGCTCGAACACGTGCGCACCCCGGTGCTGCTGGCGCTGCTGATCGCGTTCTGCGCTGGCGGTCTGGTGCAGCTGCAAAGCAAGAATGACATCCGCCAGTGGGTCGGTGCGCCACAACGCCTGACCGATGAAGCGCAGACCATCGCGCGCATCACCGGCTATCAGCCGACCAGCCAGTTCTTCCTCGTACGCGGCGCCAATCAGCAGCAACTGCTGGAGCGTCAGGCCGCGTTGAGCGAGCGTCTGCAGCAACTGGTCAACCTCGACAAACTGCAAGGCTATCTGGCCCTCGATCAACTGCTCAGTCCGCCGAGCCAGCAACAGCAGGTTCGCGAAGCGCTGAGCAAACTGCCGCAATACTGGCAGCCACTGCTCGAGCTAGGCGTACCGCTCGCGGCGTTGCAAACCGAGTTGCAGCAGTTGCAGAACCTGCCTGCCGAAGACATCGACGCGGCACTGGCCGGGCCGTTAGGCGAGCCTTACCGTACGCTGTGGCTCGGCCCGACCGCTGACGGCGTGGCGGCGATGACCAGCCTGCAAGGCCTGAACAATCCGTCACTGCTGCGGGTGCAGGCGCTGGACTTGCCGGGGGTGATGCTGGTGGATCGTCTCGGCGAATTGAACAACGTATTCGCCGCGACCCAGATCAGCGCCGCCGAACTGAAACTCGCCTCCTGCGTATTGATCGTGCTGGTGCTGATCGTGCCGTTCGGTTTCGGTGGCGCCTTGCGCATCGTCGCCCTGCCGCTGCTGGCAGCGCTGTGCAGCCTTGCCAGCCTCGGTTGGCTCGGTCAGCCGCTGACCCTGTTCAGCCTGTTCGGCCTGCTGCTGGTAACGGCGATCAGCGTCGATTACGCGATCCTCATGCGTGAGCAGGTCGGCGGTGCGGCTGTCAGCTTGCTGGGCACCTTGCTGGCGGCGCTGACGACCTGGCTGTCGTTCGGTTTGCTGGCAGTGTCGAGCACGCCGGCGGTAAGCAATTTCGGCCTGGCGGTGAGCCTGGGGCTGGCGTTCAGCTTCATTCTGGCGCCGTGGGCCGGACGTCACGTCCACCGCGCCGCAGTAGTGGAGCCGGCAGCGTGATGGTCGTCAGCTTCTGGCTGATGGCCTTGGCGCTGTTCGCTGTGGCGACCCGTATCGGTCGGCATTTCGGCCTGATCCCGATCGTCAGCCAGTTGCTGCTGGCCAGCTTCGGGTTGCCGCTGCTGATGTATTTCTGGATCGAACCGGGCTGGCAGCTCAGCGGTGCCGAACTGATTGCGCCGGTGTGGCTGAAAGACCTCTACAGCCTGAGTTTCGCGCTGTTGCTCGGGCACATTCTCAGTGATGTGATCGACCTGCGACTGGACCGCCAGAGCGTGAAAATCGCCGTGCCGAGTTTTGCCGTGCCATTTGCCTCCGGTCTGGCGGCCGCCGCTTGGTTGCTGCCAGCGCAACCGTGGCTGAACTCGCTGGCGATCGGTCTGGTGTTCGCGATCACGGCGATCCCGGTGCTGTATCTGTATTTGCGTCACATCGACTACCCGCCCGCCGCCACCCGGCGTCTGGTGCAGACCGCCATCCTCATCGACCTGACCTGCTGGACGCTGTTCGGTCTCGCTCAGGGCAGTCTGCATTTGAGCAGCCTGTTGTTGCCGCTGGGACTGGCCTGCGTGCCGCTGCTGTTGAGTCTGCTGCGCGTGCGTCGACCGCTGACCTACAGCTTCGGTTTCTTTGCGCTGCTGGTGCTGGCCGAGCACTACAAACTCAACGCGCTGATTTTCGGCATCGGTTATCTGCTGTGCATGGCCTTGCTGAAAGTGCCGCTGGTGCTGCCATTGCCGGCGCGGTGGATGAGCCGTTTGCAGACATGGATCGCGATCCCGCTGATCCTCACCTTCGGTATCGTGCAGATTGACGTGCACAGCGCCCTCGCCAGTCTCGGCGCGGTGCAATGGGCGGCGCTGCTGCTGTTGCCGATTGCCAGTAAACTGCTCGGCAACTGGCTGGGCCTGGGCTGGGCCGGTGCGTCGTTTGAAGGCGCCAGCCGCTGGCGTGAAAGCGTGCTGCTGAACATTCGCGGGCTGAGTGAAATCGTCTTTCTCAACCTGTTGCTGCAACAACAGCTGATCAGCCCGGCGCTGTACTTCGCGCTGATGCTGATGGGCCTGATCGCGACGCTGTTGCCGGCCCTGATCGGCCTGCACCGCGCGCCCCTGAAAACCACCGCCACTGCGCCCGGGAGTTCACGTGCCAACCGTTGAAATGCAACGTCGTCAGGTAGTGATCATTGGTGCCGGCCCGTCCGGCGCCATCGCCGCCGCGCTGCTCACGCGCAAGGGCCACGATGTGCTGGTGCTCGAGCGCCAGCACTTCCCGAGGTTTTCCATTGGTGAAAGCCTGCTGAGCCACTGCCTGGACTTCGTCGAAGAAGCCGGCATGCTCGACGCCGTCAACGCCGCCGGATTCCAGCGCAAGACCGGTGCTGCGTTCGCCTGGGGCGAGCGCTACAGCGCCTTCGATTTCGGCGACACCTTCAGCGCGGGCAAGCCGACCACATTCCAGGTGCAGCGCGCCGATTTCGACAAGCTGCTGGCCGATCAGGCTGAATTGCAGGGTGCCGAAATCCGCTACGGCGACGCCATCGTCCGCGTCGATTTCGATCGGGCCAGACCGCAGCTCGACGTGCTGCGCGAGGACGGCAGCGAGTACCGCGTCGAAGCGGGTTTCGTACTCGACGCCAGCGGCTACGGGCGCGTGCTGTCGCGTTTGCTTGATCTGGAAGCGCCGTCGAATTTCCCGGTGCGCCAGGCGGTGTTCACCCACGTTGAAGATCACATCGACAACCCGGCCTTCGACCGCGAGAAGATCCTCGTCACCACCCACCCCGAGCACCGCGACATCTGGTTCTGGACGATCCCGTTCAGCAACGGTCGCTGCTCGGTGGGCGTGGTGGCTGCCGCCGAACATCTCCATGGTCGCGACAGCGATCTGGACGCCTGCCTGCGCGGCTTCATCGCCGAAACCCCAAGCCTCGCCGGCGTGCTGAACAACGCGGTGTGGGACACTCCGGCGCGCACCCTCGGTGGTTATGCGGCGAATGTGAAAACCCTGCATGGCCCCGGCTTCGCCCTGCTCGGCAACGCCGCGGAATTTCTCGACCCGGTGTTCTCCTCCGGCGTGACCATCGCCATGCGTTCGGCGAGCATGGCCGCTGCGGTCCTGCACCGGCAGTTGCAGGGCGAAACCGTCGACTGGCAGCGCGAGTTCGCCGAGCCGCTCAAACGTGGCGTCGACACCTTCCGCTGCTACGTCGAGGGCTGGTACGCCGGCACCTTTCAGGACGTGATTTTTTATCAAGACAGTCAGGCGGACATTCGCCGGATGATCTGCTCGATCCTCGCCGGTTACGCCTGGGATGAACGCAACCCGTTCGTCAGCGAAGCGCGCCGCCGGTTGAAGATGATTTCCGAACTCTGTGCAAAGGACGCCCCATGAATTACTTGAGCGACAGCTACGTCGAGGAAACCCGCTTCGGTTTCTGGTTCCTGCGCAGTCACACCTGGCAGCACCATGTGCTGCGCGTGGCGATCAATGATTTGCGCGGATTGTTCAGCGAGTCGCTGCCGGCCCATCCGGTGCTGCTGGATGCTGGCTGCGGTCAGGGCAAATCGTTCCGCCATCTGCGCCAGACCTTCGCCCCACAGCGTCTGATCGGCGTCGACGCCGATCCGCACAGCTTGCAACTGAGCGCCGAAGAAGCGGCGCGGCAGGGCTTCGACGTGGAGCTGATCGGTAGCGATTGCGCGACGCTCAACGTCGCCGATGCCAGTGTCGACCTGCTGTTCTGCCACCAGACCTTTCATCATCTGGTCGAACAGGAAAAAGCCCTCGCCGAGTTCTACCGCGTACTGAAACCGGGCGGTTATCTGCTGTTCGCCGAGTCCACCGAGGCTTACATTGATACTTGGGTGATCCGCTGGCTGTTCCGCCATCCGATGCAGGTGCAGAAGAGCGCGGCGCAGTACCTGGAGATGATTCGCCAGCAGGGTTTCGAGTTTGGCGAACGCAATGTCTCGTACCCGTATTTGTGGTGGAGCCGGTCGCAGGATTTCGGCTTGCTGGAGCGGTTCGGGTTGCGCCGGCCGAAGCCGTTTGGCGAGCGTGAGGAAACGTTGGTGAATGTCGTTGCCCGAAAACCATTGGCAGGGGCTTGCTGATGCAACACTTAACCTGTGGGAGCGGGCTTGCTCGCGAAAGCGGTGGGTCAGTTGGCATTGATGTCGGATGTGCCGACGCCTTCGCGAGCAAGCCCGCTCCCACAGGGGTTGTGGTGTGGCTGGTATTGTTGCTAACGGCCCTGCTAAGTGGATGCGCCAACCAGGCGCCGCTGCCCGCGAGCAACCCGACGCTGCCGTTACCGCTGCAATTGCACATCGAACGTAATCAGGCCAATCAACGTCAGGACTGGCTGCTGGTGATCCAGCGCGAAGGCTCCGGCATCCGCCTGGTCGATGATGGATCCGCTAGGCATCCCCCAGGCGCGTCAGCAACTGATCGACGGTCGCTGGCAGGCCGACGGGCTGCTGCCGCCCAATCCGGAGGCCCGGGAGCTGTTTGCCGCGTTGCTGTTGTTCGCCCTGACCCCCTCCGGCGAACTGGCGCGCAATTATCCCGCCGCGCAGCAGCAGGGCGAGCAACGCACGCTGGCGCCGCGCTGGACGATCCGTTATGCACAACCGTTGAGTTTCCAATTGAATCTGCCCCAAGGCCCGCACTATCGGGTTTCTCCTCTCGGTGAACCGACGCCATGACTGCCTACCTCAATGCCCTCGGCGTGATCTGCGCGCTGGGCCGCGACAAGCATCAGGTCGCGCACAACCTGTTTGCCGGTGACTGCTCGGGCATGCGCCGCGAGTCCGGCTGGGTGACCGGGCGTGAGTTGCCGGTGGCGGCGGTGCACGGTGAGCTGGCGGCGATTCCGGCCGAACTGGCCGACCAGAGCAGCCGCAACAATCAACTGCTGCTGGAGGCCGCGCTGCAGATTCGCGAGGACATCGATCGGGCGATCCAGACCTATGGTCGCGCGCGCATCGGCGTGGTGCTCGGCACCAGCACCTCGGGGATCGACGAAGCCAGTCGCGGGTTGGCGCACTACCTTCGTGAGCGGCAGTTCCCGGCCGAGTACGACTATCGGCAACAGGAACTCGGCGCCCCGGCGAATTTTCTCGCCGACTGGCTGCAACTCAGCGGCCCGACCTACGTGATTTCCACCGCCTGCACGTCCAGTGCGCGGGCGTTGATGAGCGCGCAGCGCTTGCTCGATCTGGGCCTGTGCGACGCGGTGCTGTGCGGCGGGGTCGACAGCCTGTGCAAACTCACGCTCAACGGTTTCAGCGCGCTGGAAGCGGTGTCCGACGAGCGCTGCAATCCGTTCTCGGCCAACCGCAACGGCATCAACATCGGCGAAGCGGCGGTGCTGTTCCTGATGAGCAAGCAGCGCAGCGACGGCCCGGCCATTGCCCTGCTCGGCAGCGGCGCCAGCTCCGACGCGCATCATATTTCCGCGCCGGAACCGAGCGGCCGCGGCGCCCTGCAAGCGATGCAGAAAGCCTTGAGCCGCGCACAGCTGAAAGCGGCGCAAATCAGCTACCTGAACCTGCACGGCACCGCGACCCAGCACAACGATGCGATGGAAAGTCTGGCGGTCGCCACGCTGTTCCCCGACGGCGTGGCCTGCTCGTCGACCAAGCCGATGACCGGCCACACCCTCGGCGCTGCCGGCGCCCTCGAAGCGGCGTTCTGCTGGCTGAGCCTGAGCGCCGACAACCCGCAGCACGCCCTGCCGCCACACGTCTGGGACGACCAGCCCGACCCCGACTTGCCGGCGCTGAAGTGGGTGACCGCGAGCGAACGCCTGTCGTCCATTGCACCCCGCTACCTGATGAGCAACTCGTTTGCCTTCGGCGGCAACAACGTCAGCCTGATTATCGGAGACGCCCCATGAACGACTGGCCGCTCGCCGAACTGCTGCCCCACGCTGGCGACATGATTCTGCTCGACCGCATCCTCAGCTTCGACGAGGAGCAGATCCACACCCGCCTCACGGTCAAGCCCGATGGCTTGTTCAACCTGCCCGACGGCAGCCTGCCGGCGTGGGTCGGCATCGAGTTGATGGCGCAGAGCGTCGCCGCGTTCGCCGGTTGCCATGCACGGCAGAAGGGCAACCCGGTGGAGCTGGGCTTCCTCCTCGGCACGCGCAAATTCGAGTGCAACGTCGAGGCGTTTCCGGCCGGCAGTGAACTGACCATCCACGGCATCCGTTCGCTGGAAGACGACAACGGCATGGGTGTTTTCGAATGCCACATCAACGCCCCCGGCATCGAGGCCAGCGCACGCTTGAACGTGTTCCGCCCGCCGCAGCCCAGCCAATACCTTGAACAAAACAGAGAGTCGAACGATGACTGAATCCGTACTGGTCACCGGCTCCAGCCGTGGCATCGGCCGCGCCATTGCCTTGCGTCTGGCGCAGGCCGGGCACGACATCGTCCTGCATTGCCGCAGCGGCGTGGCTGAAGCCCAAGCGGTGAAGGCCGAAGTCGAAGCGCTGGGCCGCAACGCGCGCATCCTGCAATTCGACGTCG
Organism: Pseudomonas sp. S150; assembly: GCF_004526365.1. NCBI lineage: Bacteria > Pseudomonadati > Pseudomonadota > Gammaproteobacteria > Pseudomonadales > Pseudomonadaceae > Pseudomonas > Pseudomonas sp. S150. Next base: position 1,023,461 of record NZ_CP038207.1, on the reverse strand, counting down.
CCGACCGCGAAACCTGCAAAACCATCCTCGAAGCCGACGTCGAAACCCACGGTGCCTATTACGGCGTGGTGCTCAACGCCGGCCTGACCCGCGATGGCGCTTTTCCGGCGTTGAGCGATGACGATTGGGACGTGGTGCTGCGCACCAATCTCGACGGTTTCTACAACGTCCTGCACCCGGTGATGATGCCGATGATCCGCCGCCGCGCCGCCGGTCGGATCGTCTGCATCACTTCGGTGTCGGGTTTGATCGGCAACCGTGGCCAGGTCAACTACAGCGCCTCCAAGGCCGGGGTGATCGGTGCGGCGAAAGCGTTGGCGATTGAACTGGGCAAGCGCAAAATCACGGTTAACTGCGTCGCGCCGGGCCTGGTCGACACGGCGATGCTCGACGAAAACGTGCCGGTGGAAGAGCTGATGAAAATGATCCCCGCACAACGCATGGGCACCCCGCAAGAGGTCGCTGCTGCGGTGAATTTCCTGATGTCGGCGGAAGCCTCGTACATCACCCGCCAGGTCCTGGCGGTCAACGGAGGCCTGTGCTGATGAAGCGCGTTGTCGTCACCGGCATGGCCGGCATCACCTCGCTGGGCAGCGACTGGCAGACCATCGCCGGCAACTTCGCGGCCAACCGCAGCGGCATCCGCCGCATGGACGAGTGGGACCGCTTCAGCGAGCTCAACACCCGCCTGGCCGGGCCGATCGATGATTTTGTCGTACCGCCGCACTGGACCCGCAAGCAACTGCGCAGCATGGGCCGGGTGTCACGGCTGGCGGTGGGCGCGGCGGAACAGGCACTGGCCGACGCCGGCCTGCTCGGTGACGAATCGATCAAGGACGGACGCATGGGTGTGGCCTGCGGCTCATCCACCGGCAGCACCGACGAGATCAAGGCCTTCGGCAACATGCTGCTCAACTCGGTGGCCGAAGGCCTCAACGCCAACTCCTACGTGCGGATGATGCCGCACACCACCGCGGCCAATATCAGCATTTTCTTCGGCCTCACCGGACGCCTGATCCCGACGTCCAGCGCCTGCACCAGCGGCAGTCAGGGCATCGGCTACGCGTATGAAGCGATCAAGTTCGGACGGCTGCCGCTGATGCTCGCCGGCGGTGCCGAAGAGCTGTGCCCGACCGAAGCCATGGTCTTCGACGCGCTGTACGCCACCAGCCTGAAAAACGACGCGCCACAGACCAGCCCACGTCCGTACGACAAGGGCCGCGACGGTCTGGTGATCGGCGAAGGCGGCGGCATGCTGGTGCTCGAAGAGCTGGAGCATGCGCTGGCTCGCGGGGCGCGGATCCACGCCGAGATCGTCGGTTTCGGCAGCAACGCCGACGGCCAGCACACCACCCGCCCCGAGCAGATCACCATGCGCCGCGCCATGGAACTGGCGCTGGAAGACGCCGGGCTTGCGCCGGATGCCATCGGTTACGTCAATGGTCACGGCACCGCTACAGAACAGGGCGACATTGCCGAAACACTGGCGACCAGCAGTCTGTTCGGCGAACACATGCCGATCAGCTCGCAGAAGAGTTTCCTCGGCCACACGCTGGGGGCCTGCGGGGCGCTGGAGTCATGGTTCAGCATCGAGATGATGAATCGCGACCTGTATGTGCACACGCTCAACCTCGACGAGGTCGACCCGCACTGCGGCAAGCTCGATTACCTGCGCGGCGAATTCCGCCAGATGCATCACGAGTACGTGATGAACAACAATTTCGCTTTTGGTGGCGTCAACACCTCGTTGATTTTCCGCCGCTGGCACTGACCGCAACACGTTTGGAGTGAAGGGAATGACTCAGTTTCACCGCATCGCCGCCCTGCTGGCCCTAGCCTTTGTGCTCGGCGGTTGCACCAGCAAACCGGTTTACAACGCCAAGGAAGAGTTCTCGCCCAACCTCGGCTTCACCCAGCAACAGATGAGCCGCGCCATCGTCACCGCACTCAATGATCGCCAGTGGGTGGTGCAGTCGGTGCGCCCGGGCATGATCAAAGCGGCGATTACCGTACGCGGCCGTCACCACGCCGAAGTCGACATCCCGTTCAGCCCGACCTCGTTTGAAATCGACTACCGCAGCAGCTACGGCCTCGACGCCAAGGACGGCAAGATCCACGGCAACTACAATCGCTGGGTCAACCGCCTGCGCGACAACGTGCTCAAGGAACTGTCGATCAACCCGGACATCGAGTTCGTCAACGACTTGGGCATCGTCAAGCAAGGCGCCGACGAACCGACCTACCTGAGCTTTCGCGAGGGCGTCAAACGCGCCACCGACGCCGGCCTGCTCGACGGCAGCGTGAAGTTCTACCTGGCCGGCGAAACCCTGCCAAAACAGGTGCGCAAACTCGACACCGTCAGCAGCAGCCGCAAAACCAACGGCTCGAACAAGTCCGACACCGACGCCTGCTTCTGGGCGCTGCAGTCGGCCCTCGCCACCCTGCAGAACGCCGCGAAAAAAGCCGACGCCAACGCCGTGATCAACATCGCCAGCGTCGACCAGCGCGACCTGTACAAAGACACCGAGAAATTCCAGTGCCGCGCCGGCCTGGTGGTGTGCGAGCGTGGCGTTGCGTGGGGATTTGGCCCACGTCGATTGATTGACAGTAGAAACGACAAAGGGCGCCTTGCGGCGCCCTTTCACAAACAGGTTGGCTTGTCATCGCCCTTCCACCTGTCTGGCTCTGTGATGGCTGGTTGCCCAGGATCCTCAGAGTCTCACAAGCCCCTTTCGGGAACGCCGGCAGTATTGCCTGAAATGTCATTACCAGCAATGGATGGCAATTGGCTTCGATGCACCCTCTCAACGGCTACTACACGCCCAAGGCCTTTCTAACCGCAGTCTTGATGGCGTAAAACTCGTCTGTTGCAAGATGTGAAATCAAGTAAACACGCTTTCCGTGACGGTCTTTACTTCTGATCCTGTCCAGTCGCGCAAGACTGACCGTCGCTACCATGTCGCATTTTGCCCAGCAGGTTGAACTGGCACCTTGAAGATGGCTGGCGAGCTCCAGATGATGCTCCAGCACACAATCCGGCGCAGTTGTACTCAATGGCACCACAGTCACCAACAAACTGTTGGATCGGTGCTTGCGTATCACCACCACGGGCCTGATTTTGACCATCTCCGGTACTTCAAAACCTCTGAAATCACAGATCAGAACACTGCCCTCCTTGGGCTGATAGAGAAGTGGCATCCATGGCACTCACTAAAAAGAACTGATTTTGCGCATTTACCGCAACTTTCCCTAAAGCAGTTCCGTTACCAGAAATGTAAAGGGCTGACTCCTCTCATCACCTGAACGACAACTACACTCGTCCTGCGGCTCTCAACCATCGCCAGCCAGAACGGCGAGCCCATTGTTCGAGCACTCGCGGTTCTCTTTCACCGTCAAGGAGATGACCATGCAAGTGAAAGCCCTGATCGCCGCCACGCTCCTCGGGTTATTGCCCAGCGCCAGCCACGCCACCAACCTGATGTACATGCCGTTCGAAACCGTGCTCTCGGATGCGATTCGCGCCGGGCGGCTGGATGGCAGTGTGAAGTTCTATCTGATCGGCAATGGGCCGCAGGGCACGCAGCAGTTGTTACGCCGGGATGTGGTCAGTGATTTGCGCACCAACGGCTTCAACAAGAGTGATCACGATTCCTGCGAGTGGGTGCTGCAGTCGAACCTGATCAAGTTGCAGGCCGACGCCAAACGGGTCGGGGCGAATGCGGTGGTCAATATCGTCAGTTATTACGACCAGCATGTGCGCAAGGATTTGAATACTTATGAGTGCCGGGCCGGGGTGTTTGTGACGCGGGTGGCGTTGAAGGGGGATCTGGTGCGGTTGCCCTGAGAAATGTGGTGTTTGGGCGGGCGTCTTCGCGAGCAAGCCCGCTCCCACAGGGGACTGCATTCCAGTTGTGGGAGCGGGCTTGCTCGCGAAGAGGCCGGTAGCCATCACCCACTTGAAGGCTCAACCTTGCGCGTCAGCAGCTCGACGAACGCCTTGGCCATCGGCGATTTCTGATCCTTGCGCTGCACCAGCCACACCGCCGACACCGCCTCCGGATCGAGCAGTGGTCGATAGACCACACCGTCAATGCGCATCCGCTGATACGACGCCGGCAACACCGAAACCCCCAGCCCCGCTGCGACCAGTCCGATGATGGTCATCGCCTCACCGGCCTCCTGGGCGAAGTGCGGACTGAATCCGGCATCGCGGGCCAGACTGAGCAGTTGCGCATACAGCCCGCTGCCGTAGCTGCGCGGAAAGAACACGAACGGCTCCAGCGCCAGCGCCGAGAGGAACAGCCCTTCCTCGCTGCCTTGCGCCAACGGATGTTTGGAGCCGAGCACCGCCACCAGCGGCTCACGCATCAGCTCCACCACACTCAGCGAATCCGGTAGACCCAGCGGACGCATGATGCCGACTTCGATCGACTCATCCACCAGCGCGTCCGCGACCATGGTGCTGCTCATCTCCCGCAGGTTCAGATGCACTGCCGGGAAACGCTGGCGAAAAGCAAAAATCGCCTGGGGAATGGTCGAGTTGAACGGCGCCGACGAGGTGAAGCCAATCTTCAATTCGCCCAGTTCGCCGAGTTGCGCACGCCGGGCAACGTCCGCCGCTTTGTCGACCTGCGCCAGCACCAGTCGCGCCTCCTGCAGAAACAATCGGCCGGCCTCGCTCAGCTCGACCCGACGATTGGTGCGCTCGAACAACCGCGCGCCGACCTCTTGCTCCAACGCCTGAATCTGCTGACTCAGTGGTGGCTGAGAGATCCCCAGCACCTGTGCGGCGCGGCCGAAATGCAGTTCTTCGGCGACGGCGATGAAGTAGCGCAGATGACGCAATTCCATGGAAACCCCATTAGGTCGTTAAAGCTATCAAACAGGTCGAACAATATATTGGATAGAAACATTAGCCAGCTATATGATTTTTTCATTGCCTGCCTGGCCGTGCCCTCCGAGGTCTGATGTGAAAACCGCCGCCGCCCCTCTTGCCCATGAAGTTCCGCCTGCCGCGACGGACGATGTCATCGCCGAGCTGCAGGAGATCTACATCGAAAAAGGTACACCGATGTTCATGCGCACGGTGCTGGCGCTGTTCAGCGGCGGCTTCGCGACCTTCGCCCTGCTGTACTGCGTGCAGCCGATGATGCCGCTGCTGTCCCACGAATATTCGATCAACGCCGCGCAGAGCAGCCTGATTCTGTCGGTGGCGACCGGCATGCTGGCCTTCGGTCTGCTGATCACCGGGCCGATCTCCGACCGGGTCGGACGCAAACCGGTGATGGTCGCGGCACTGTTCGCCGCCGCGTTGTGCACCATCGCCAGCTCGATGATGCCGAGCTGGCACGGCGTGCTGATCATGCGTGCGCTGATCGGCCTGTCACTGAGCGGCCTGGCGGCCGTGGCGATGACTTACCTGAGTGAGGAAATCCACCCGCAGCACATCGGTCTGGCGATGGGCCTGTACATCGGCGGTAACGCGATTGGCGGGATGAGCGGACGCTTGATCACCGGAGTGTTGATCGACTTCGTCAGCTGGCACACGGCGATGCTGGTGATTGGCGGTCTGGCGCTGGTCGCAGCGGCGGTGTTCTGGAAGATCCTTCCCGAATCGCGCAACTTCCGCTCACGCTCACTGCATCCACGCAGCCTGCTTGATGGCTTCACCATGCACTTTCGCGACGCCGGCCTGCCGCTGCTGTTTCTTGAAGCGTTCGTGCTGATGGGCGCCTTCGTCACCCTGTTCAACTACATCGGTTATCGCCTGCTGGCCGCGCCGTACAACCTCGATCAGGTGTTCGTCGGTTTGCTGTCGGTGGTGTACCTGTCGGGCATCTACAGTTCGGCGAAAATCGGTTCGCTGGCGGACAAACTGGGGCGGCGCAAAGTGCTGTGGGCAACCATCGCACTGATGTTCGCCGGCCTTGCACTGACTATGTTCACGCCGCTGTTGCTGGTGATCGTCGGCATGCTGATCTTCACCTTCGGCTTCTTCGGCGCGCACTCGGTGGCGAGCAGCTGGATCGGCCGGCGTGCGACCAAGGCCAAGGGCCAGGCGTCGTCGTTGTACCTATTCAGTTATTACGCCGGGTCGAGTATTGCCGGCACGGCTGGCGGGGTGTTCTGGCATCTCGGCGGGTGGAATGGCATCGGCCTGTTTATTGGCGCCCTGTTGATGATCGCGCTGTTGGTGGCGTTGAAACTGGCGAAGTTGCCGCCCCTCGGTGGCAGCGCTCCCGCTTGAGTCAGAACACCATTTTTTTCAGGATTCGGCGCCCACACATTTCGTGTTTGATAACGGCTGCGATGTGTAGCGCTACTTGAACCAGTAACATCACGCACGCCCAAACATGGATGACGAAGAACCGATCAATCCACTGTAGATCGTTCAGCGGCGCCGGAATAAGAACCAGATCAAATATATTGATCGGTCGATCCATCATTAATATTCCTGTGAGCAAGACAACCGCCGTCATCAGATAAATAGACTTATGCATCCAGCTCGCCAGGCACTCCATAAAGGGCCTGGCCACCTCGCGAGAGGTATGAGAGCCTCTGACAGAAATATACAATCTCAGTATAAATACCGGAATAAATAAAGCCGTCACCGAAACATTTATAAATCCGACTATCAATTTTGTTTCCGGTGCAACTTTAATGACTGACACATAGAAGCCAGACAATAGAGCCCATAAAATTACTGCCGCAGATATCCAGTGCAAAGCAATCTGGAGACGCGAATATCCAACCCTTTTCATTGCAACCATCCTGATAAACAAGTGGCGCCATTACAAGGCTCTGAATTATCAGCGTCAACGAGAAAACCATTAACAGAAACTGCACAAAGTAAACAATCTTTACGAGCAAGGTTTATTGCACTTTCAACTTAAACATAAAAAAATCAATTACCGCCCGAACATTGCATTCGGGCGGTCGTGTCAACGTCTTACTCGTGATACTGCGCCGACAACTCGTGCACCGCACGCAGGAACGCACCGGCATGCTCCGGATCGACCTCAGGGGTGATGCCGTGGCCGAGGTTGAACACGTGGCCACTGCCTTTGCCATAGCTGGCCAGAATACGACCGACTTCAGTGCGGATCGCTTCCGGTTTGGCGTAGAGCACGGTCGGGTCCATGTTGCCTTGCAGCGCGACCTTGTCGCCGACACGGGCGCGGGCGTTGCCGATGTCGCAGGTCCAGTCCAGGCCCAGTGCGTCGGCGCCAGCGTCGGCGATGCTTTCCAGCCACAGGCCGCCGTTCTTGGTGAAGAGGATCACCGGCACCTTGCGACCGTCGTGCTCGCGGATCAGGCCGCTGACGATTTTCTTCATGTAGGCCAGGGAGAACTCCTGGTACGCCGCCGCCGACAGGTTGCCGCCCCAGGTATCGAAGATCTGCACCGCTTGCGCGCCGGCCTGGATCTGGCCGTTGAGGTACGAGGTCACCGACTGTGCCAGCTTGTCCAGCAGCAAGTGCATGGCTTGCGGGTTGTCGTATAGCATCGCCTTGGTCTTGCGGAAGTCCTTCGACGAACCGCCTTCAACCATGTAGGTGGCGAGGGTCCACGGGCTGCCGGAGAAGCCGATCAGCGGCACACGACCATTCAGCTCGCGGCGGATGGTGCTGACCGCGTCCATCACGTAGCCGAGGTCTTTGTGCGGATCAGGGATCGGCAACGCTTCGATGTCGGCCAGGGTGCTGACGACTTTCTTGAAGCGCGGGCCTTCACCGGTCTCGAAGTACAGGCCCTGGCCCATGGCATCGGGAATGGTGAGGATGTCGGAAAACAGGATCGCCGCGTCCAGTTGCGGGTAGCGGTCGAGCGGTTGCATTGTGACTTCGCAAGCGAATTCCGGATTCATGCACAGGCTCATGAAATCACCGGCCTGGGCACGGCTGGCGCGGTATTCAGGCAGGTAGCGGCCGGCCTGGCGCATCATCCACACCGGGGTGACGTCAACGGGTTGCTTGAGCAGGGCGCGGAGGAAACGGTCGTTCTTCAGGGCAGTCATGTCGGCATCCGGAAAAAAAGTGCGGGCATTTTCTCAGAGCGCGACGCAAAAGGCACGGATGCAGGTCAGCCTTTTGTCTATCGGGTCAATTTATTGCGCTGTATTGAGCGCACAGAAACCAGTGTGGGAGCGGGCTTGCTCGCGAAAGCGGTGCGTCAGTCAATACATCGGGTGACTGATACAAAGCCTTCGCGAGCAAGCCCGCTCCCACATTTCTGATCGCATTTCAGGCTGAAATGTAATCAGACGCCCAAGTAATCGAGGATCCCTTCGGCGGCATTGCGGCCTTCGAAGATTGCCGTTACCACCAGGTCGGAACCGCGCACCATGTCGCCACCGGCGAAGATTTTCGGGTTGCTGGTCTGGTGCTTGTACTGACCGTGCTCAGGCGCGACGACGCGGCCCTGGCTGTCGGTCTGGATTTCGAACTGTTCGAACCACGGTGCCGGGCTCGGGCGGAAACCGAACGCGATGACCACGGCGTCGGCCGGGATGATCTCTTCGGAGCCCGGGATCGGCTCGGGGCTGCGGCGGCCACGGGCGTCCGGTTCGCCGAGACGGGTCTCGACCACTTTCACGCCTTCAACCTTGTCTTCGCCAACGATGGCGATCGGCTGGCGGTTGTAGAGGAATTTCACGCCTTCTTCCTTGGCGTTCTTCACCTCTTTGCGCGAGCCGGGCATGTTCGCTTCGTCACGACGATAAGCACAGGTCACCGACTTGGCGCCCTGACGGATCGAGGTGCGGTTGCAGTCCATCGCCGTGTCGCCACCACCGAGTACCACGACCTTCTTGCCTTTCATGTCGACGAAATCTTCCGGCGACTTTTCAAAGCCCAGGTTGCGGTTGACGTTGGCAATCAGGAAGTCCAGCGCGTCGTAGACGCCCGGCAGGTCCTCACCGGCAAAACCGCCCTTCATGTAGGTGTAGGTGCCCATGCCCATGAATACCGCATCGTATTCGGCGAGCAGTTGCTCCATGGTCACGTCCTTGCCGACCTCAGTGTTGAGGCGGAACTCAATGCCCATGCCGGTGAAGACTTCGCGACGATTGCTCAGCACGGTCTTCTCAAGCTTGAACTCGGGAATGCCGAAGGTCAGCAGACCGCCGATTTCCGGGTTCTTGTCGAACACCACCGGGGTCACACCGCCACGCACCAGCACGTCGGCACAGCCCAGACCCGCCGGGCCGGCACCGATGATCGCGACACGTTTGCCGGTCGGTTTGACCTTGGACATGTCCGGGCGCCAGCCCATGGCGAATGCGGTGTCGGTGATGTACTTCTCGACCGAACCGATGGTCACCGCACCGAAACCGTCGTTGAGGGTGCAGGCACCCTCGCACAGCCGATCCTGCGGGCACACCCGGCCGCAGACTTCCGGCAGGGTGTTGGTCTGGTGCGACAGCTCGGCGGCCTGGAGGATGTTGCCCTCGGCCACCAGCTTCAGCCAGTTGGGAATGAAGTTGTGCACCGGGCACTTCCACTCGCAATACGGGTTGCCGCAACCCAGGCAGCGGTGGGCCTGGTCGGCCGACTGCTGGGGTTTGAACGGTTCGTAGATCTCGACGAACTCTTTCTTGCGTTGACGCAACAGTTTCTTCTTCGGATCCTTGCGCCCGACATCGATGAACTGGAAGTCGTTATTCAGACGTTCAGCCATTGTTAAAACCTCATCAAACTCTTCAGGCGCATATCACTGCGGGTTGGCACGAGTGCTGGAAAGCAACGACTTCAGGTTGGCAGCCTTAGGCTTGACCAGCCAGAAACGACGCAGGTAGTCATCAAGGTTCTCGGCGAGTTCACGACCCCACTCGCTCTCGGTTTCCTTGACGTACTCGTTCAGCACGTTCTGCAGGTGGCTGCGGTAGGCTTCCATCGCCTCGCCGCTGATCCGCTGGATTTCCACCAGTTCGTGGTTGACCCGGTCAACGAAGGTGTTGTCCTGATCGAGCACGTAGGCGAAACCGCCGGTCATGCCAGAGCCGAAGTTGTAACCGGTCTTGCCCAGGACGCAGACGAAACCACCGGTCATGTACTCGCAGCAGTGATCGCCAGTGCCTTCCACGACCGTGTGGGCACCGGAGTTACGCACGGCAAAACGCTCGCCTGCGGTGCCGGCGGCGAACAACTTGCCGCCGGTGGCGCCGTACAGGCAGGTGTTGCCGATGATGGCGCTGTTCTGAGTCTGATAGACGCTGCCCTTCGGCGGCACGATGACCAGCTTGCCGCCGGTCATGCCTTTGCCGACGTAGTCGTTGGCGTCGCCTTCCAGGTACATGTGCAGACCACCAGCGTTCCACACGCCGAAGCTCTGACCGGCCGTGCCTTTGAAGCGGAAGGTGATCGGCGCGTTGGACATGCCCTGATTGCCGTGCTTGCGCGCGATTTCGCCGGAGATCCGCGCACCGATCGAACGGTCGCAGTTGCAGATGTCCAGTTCGAACTCGGCGCCGCTGAGGTCGTTGATCGCCGACGTCGCCATGTCGACCATTTTCTCGGCCAGCAGGCCTTGGTCGAACGGCGGGTTGCGCTCGACGCCGCAGAACTGCGGTTTGTCCGCCGGGATGTGATCGCTGCCCAGTAGCGGAGTCAGATCCAGGTGGTGTTGCTTGGCGGTCTGGCCTTCGAGGATTTCCAGCAGATCGGTACGGCCGATCAGCTCTTCGAGGGAACGCACGCCGAGCTTGGCCAGCCACTCACGGGTTTCTTCGGCGACGTAGGTGAAGAAGTTCACCACCATGTCGACGGTACCGATGTAGTGATCCTTGCGCAGCTTCTCGTTCTGCGTCGCAACGCCGGTGGCGCAGTTGTTCAGGTGGCAGATGCGCAGGTATTTGCAACCCAGGGCAATCATTGGCGCTGTACCGAAGCCGAAACTTTCGGCGCCGAGGATCGCGGCCTTGATCACGTCGAGGCCGGTTTTCAGGCCGCCGTCGGTCTGCACCCGGACTTTGCCGCGCAGGTCGTTGCCGCGCAGGGTCTGGTGGGTTTCAGCCAGGCCGAGTTCCCACGGAGCGCCCGCGTATTTGATCGAGGTCAGCGGCGAAGCACCGGTGCCACCGTCGTAACCGGAGATGGTGATCAAGTCCGCATAGGCCTTGGCCACACCGGCGGCGATGGTGCCGACGCCCGCTTCCGCTACCAGTTTCACCGAAACCAGTGCCTTCGGGTTGACCTGTTTCAGGTCGAAGATCAGTTGCGACAAGTCTTCGATCGAGTAGATGTCGTGGTGCGGCGGTGGCGAAATCAGGGTCACGCCCGGCACTGCGTAACGCAGCTTGGCGATCAGCCCGTTGACCTTGCCGCCCGGCAGTTGCCCGCCCTCGCCCGGTTTGGCGCCCTGAGCGACCTTGATCTGCAGCACTTCGGCGTTGACCAAGTATTCCGGGGTGACACCGAAACGGCCGGTCGCGACCTGCTTGATTTTCGAGCTCTTGATGGTGCCGTAGCGCGCCGGGTCTTCGCCGCCTTCGCCGGAGTTGGAACGCGCACCGAGGCGGTTCATGGCTTCGGCCAGGGCTTCGTGGGCTTCCGGCGACAGTGCGCCCAGCGAGATACCGGCGGAGTCGAAGCGCTTGAGCACCGATTCCAGCGGTTCGACTTCACTGATGTCCAGCGGCTTGTCGAGGGTCTTGACCTTGAACAGGTCGCGAATCATCGACACCGGACGGTTGTCCACCAGCGAGGTGTATTCCTTGAACTTGGCGTAGTCGCCCTGCTGCACGGCGGCTTGCAGGGTGTTGACCACGTCCGGGTTGTAAGCGTGATATTCGCCGCCGTGGACGAACTTCAGCAGACCGCCCTGCTGGATCGGCTTGCGCGGACTCCAGGCTTCGGTAGCGAGGGCTTTCTGCTCGGCTTCGATGTCGACGAAACGCGCACCCTTGATGCGGCTCGGCACGCCACGGAAGCTCAGTTCGCACACTTCTTCGGACAGGCCGATGGCTTCGAACAGTTGCGCACCACGGTACGAGGCGATGGTCGAGATGCCCATCTTCGACAGGATCTTCAACAGGCCTTTGGTGATGCCTTTGCGGTAGTTCTTGAACACCTCATAGAGGTCGCCCAGCACTTCACCGGTGCGGATCAGGTCGCCCAGCACTTCGTAGGCCAGGAACGGATAGACCGCCGAGGCGCCGAAACCGATCAGCACCGCAAAGTGGTGCGGATCGCGCGCGGTGGCGGTTTCCACGAGGATGTTGGAATCGCAGCGCAGGCCTTTTTCGGTCAGACGATGGTGCACTGCACCGGTGGCCAGCGAAGCGTGGATCGGCAGCTTGCCCGGGGCGATATGGCGGTCACTCAGAACGATCTGGGTACGCCCGGCACGCACGGCTTCTTCAGCCTGATCGGCAACGTTGCGGATCGCCGCTTCGAGGCCGACGCTTTCGTCGTAGTTGAGGTCGATGATCTGCCGCTCGAAACCCGGGCGGTCGAGGTTCATCAACGAGCGCCACTTGGCCGGCGAGATCACTGGCGAGCTGAGGATCACGCGCGAGGCGTGCTCCGGCGATTCCTGGAAGATGTTGCGCTCGGCCCCGAGGCAGATTTCCAGCGACATCACGATCGCTTCACGCAGCGGGTCGATCGGCGGGTTGGTGACCTGCGCGAACTGCTGGCGGAAATAGTCGTACGGCGTGCGCACGCGCTGCGACAGCACGGCCATCGGCGTGTCGTCGCCCATCGAGCCAACGGCTTCGTAGCCTTGTTCGCCAAGCGGACGCAGTACCTGATCGCGCTCTTCAAACGTGACCTGATACATCTTCATGTATTGCTTGAGCTGATCGACATCGTAGAACGCCGAACCGTGGTCGTTGTCTTCCATGGTCGCCTGGATGCGCAGGGCGTTCTTGCGCAGCCATTGCTTGTACGGATGACGGGATTTCAGACGGTTGTCGATCGCGTCGGTGTCGAGGATCTGCCCGGTCTCGGTGTCCACGGCGAGGATCTGGCCCGGGCCGACACGGCCCTTGGCGATCACGTCTTGCGGCTGGTAGTTCCAGACGCCGATTTCCGACGCAACGGTAATGAAACCGTTGGTGGTGGTGACCCAGCGCGCCGGACGCAGACCGTTACGGTCGAGCAGGCACACCGCGTAACGACCATCGGTCATCACCACGCCGGCCGGGCCGTCCCACGGCTCCATGTGCATCGAGTTGTACTCGTAGAACGCACGCAGATCCGGGTCCATGGTTTCAACGTTCTGCCACGCAGGCGGAATGATCATCCGCACGCCACGGAACAGGTCGATGCCACCGGTGACCATCAGTTCGAGCATGTTGTCCATGCTCGAGGAGTCGGAACCGACACGGTTGACCAGCGGGCCGAGCTCTTCCAGATCCATCAGATCGTTGGTGAACTTGGTCCGACGGGCCTGTGCCCAGTTGCGGTTACCGGTAATGGTGTTGATCTCGCCGTTGTGGGCGAGGAAGCGGAATGGCTGGGCCAGCGGCCATTTCGGCAAGGTGTTGGTGGAGAAGCGCTGGTGGAACACGCAGATCGCGGTTTGCAGGCGCTGGTCACCCAGGTCCGGATAGAACGCGGCCAGGTCGGCCGGCATCATCAGGCCTTTATAGATGATGGTCTTGTGCGAAAAGCTGCAGATGTAGTGGTCGGTGTCGGCGGCGTTGGCCACCGACGAGCGACGACGGGCGCTGAACAGCTTGACCGCCATGTCCTGATCGCTCAGGCCTTCACCGCCGATGTACACCTGCTCGATCTGCGGCAGGCGCTCGAGGGCCAGTCGGCCGAGGACGCTGGTGTCGATCGGCACTTTGCGCCAGCCGATCAGTTGCAGGCCTTCAGCGAGGATCTCGCGGTTCATGTTCTCGCGAGCGGCTTCGGCCTTGGCCGGATCCTGGTTGAAGAAAACCATGCCCACGGCATATTGCTTGGGCAGTTCGACGCTGAAGTTTTCCTGGGCCATCGCCCGCAGGAACGCGTCAGGCTTTTGAATCAGCAGACCGCAACCGTCACCGGTCTTGCCGTCGGCATTAATCCCACCGCGGTGGGTCATGCAGGTCAGGGCCTCGATGGCCGTTTGCAAAAGGGTATGACTGGGCTCGCCCTGCATATGGGCTATCAGGCCGAAACCGCAGTTATCCTTGAATTCATCTGGTTGGTACAGACCTGCTTTCATAGACACTTTCTCACCAGGCTGCCTCTTTACGAGGCAAATTTCTTTTCAATTCAACCACTTGCTTGCCGCGCCGAACGTACGCCGGCTTTGCGGGGGCAAAAGGGTGGTCATTGTACACAGCGACACAGACGCTCACAAATTTGACGACGAAATGTCGCAAATCTATGTCGCATTTGTGAAAGGTTTAAAGCGATCTGCTGTGCTAGTCAAAACTTTTTTAATTTTGACTGCAACGACTCAAAGACTACTGTGACGCAGACACCACAAGGCACGCGGTCTGTAGAGACGGCGCGCACTCGTAGAAATTTTGAGGTGCTTGGAGAGGCGGCCTGGGTAAGGCCGCCGAATCTTCAGCGAGTTGTTGCCAGTTCCTGTTGGACGCTGGCGACAGTGCGAGGCCAAGGTTTACCAGCCTGAACCTTCGCTGGCAAGGCCTTGATGGCAGAAACGGCTGCATCACGATTGGCGAAGTTGCCGTAGGTGATCACGTAGAGAGGCTTGCCGTTAAGGACTTTCTTGAAATAACGGTACTCGCCGCCCTGCTCCTTGACGAAGTTCTGCGCGGTCGCTTCGGAGCTGGTGCCGAGGATCTGCACCACGTAGTTGCTGGTCGGTTGACCGGCGTACCAGCTGCCACTGGCAGCCTTGGCCACGGTAACCGGCTTCTCGGCCGGTTTGGCAGCCGCAACAGGCTTGGCCGGAGCCGGAGCCGGTTTGGCCGCTGGCGCTGCCGGAGCAGGCTTGGCGGTGGCGACCTGAGTCGGTGCCGGGGTCGGCTTGGCCGCCGGAACAGGTACTGGCGTCGGAGCCGGGCCGGCCGGAACACCTGCCGGTGGTGCGGAAGTCGTGACGGTCGGCGGCGTTGCGCTGGAGCCTTCGACAGGCACGCCGTCGTCACCTTCGGTGATACCGCCAGCAGCCTCAGCCAACGGGCCGCGCATCACCGGTTGCGAGTTGCCGACCAGCGGCAACGGCATCGGCTGGGTATTGCCGGCGAACTCGACATTCGGTGCGCCACCCTTGGCGCCCTGACCCAATGGCAGTTGTGCCTGTTCGTTGGCGGGTGCGCCGGTGGTTGGCGCCTTGTTGCGACCCGGCATCAGCCAGGCGGCGGCGACCGCGACCACAACGACGGCGGATATCGCCAATACGTGTTTCTTCGGCATGTTGAACCCCATACTTGGACGCTTGACCGCAGAGCGGCTGGCAATCATGACTTCGATCAGTGCATCGCGAGCGACCTGGTTGATGTTGCCAGGCCAACCCTCGGCGCTTTCGTGAATCTCAGAGATCTGATCCGCGGTGAAAAGTTCGACACCCCGGCCCGCACCTTCCAGCCGTTGGTCGAGATATTCGCGGGTCTCTTCTTCGGTATACGGCTGCAGTTCGATGACGTGGAAGCGCTCTTCCTCGAGGTGCAAGGCCTCCAGTTGCGCGATCAGCGACGACTCACCGAACAGGAACACATGCGGGCGACCTTCCGGTGCCCCGGCACCCAGCGCCATCAGCGCTTCGAGGGCGGATTCGTCGAGCTGCTCGGCGTCATCCACCAGCAGATAGACCTCCTGGCCGGTAAGCGCGAGTTGCACTACCTGATCCAGAATCGCGCCAACTTCGGCCTGAGCCACGTTCAGTGCCTGAGCCACCTGACGCAGCACGCCGGCGGCATCGCCAGCTCCACGGGCCGACACGACAACGCTTTGCACCGATTGCTTGTTGGTGCTGGCTACCAGCGCCTGACGCAACAAGGTCTTGCCGCTGCCCTGCGGCCCGGTGACCACCAGCAGCAACTGGCTGTAACGCGCCAGGTGGTGCAATTGCCCCAGCACCGGTTTGCGCTGGGCCGGGAAGAATTTGAAGCCCGGCACCCGCGGCGCGAAAGGGTCGTGACTTAACTGGAAATGGCCGAGGAACGCCTCGTCGGCATGCAAACTAGTCATCGGAATCTTATTAACCTTTAAGCTGAGCCAGAGCGCGGTAATCCGCTCCCAGCGTGGCCTGTAGAACCTCTTTCGGATAATCGGCGGTCACCACCGCTTCGCCCATCCGGCGCAGCAGCACCAGGCGCAGACGACCGTCGATCACTTTTTTATCAATTGCCATATGTTCGAGAAAATCGGCTTCGGTCATTTCTTCCGGCGGAATCACCGGCAGACCGGCACGCTGGAACAGACGAATGCCGCGATCACGTTCCTGCTCGCTGATCCAGCCCAGACGCGCGGACATTTCCAGCGCCATCACGGTGCCAGCGGCCACCGCCTCACCATGCAACCAGACACCATAGCCCATGTGGGTCTCGATGGCGTGGCCGAAGGTGTGGCCGAGATTGAGCGTGGCGCGCACGCCGGTTTCCTTCTCATCGGCACCGACCACTGCAGCCTTGGCCGCGCAGGAGCGCTCGATGGCATAGGTCAGGGCCTTCTGATCCAGCGCGCGCAGAGCGTCGACGTTGTCTTCAAGCCAGGTCAGGAACGGCTCGTCGCAGATCAGACCGTACTTGATGACTTCAGCCAGACCAGCGGACAGCTCACGCTCTGGCAGGGTTTTCAGGGACGCGGTATCGATCAGCACCACGTTCGGCTGATAGAACGCGCCGACCATGTTCTTGCCCAACGGGTGGTTGATGCCGGTCTTGCCGCCCACCGACGAATCGACCTGGGACAGCAGCGTGGTAGGAATCTGGATGAAATCGACACCGCGCTGGTAGCAGGCGGCGGCAAAACCGGCCATGTCACCGATGACACCACCACCGAGGGCGATGATTGTGGTGCGGCGGTCGTGACGGGCAGTCAGCAGGCCGTCGAAGATCAGTTGCAGGGTTTCCCAGTTCTTGAAGGCTTCGCCGTCCGGCAGCACCACCGAGATCACCGAGAACTGCGCAAGGCTGCGGGTCAGACGTTCGAGATAGAGCGGCGCAACGGTCTCGTTGGAGATGATTGCCACTTGCCGCCCATGGATATGCGGCGCCAGCAACTCGGGCTGATCCAACAAACCTTCGCCAATATGAATCGGGTAGCTGCGCTCGCCTAGATCGACCTTGAGTGTCTGCATGTGTCCCCACAGTGAAGATGGAAGCAGGCGTCCTGCCCTGAATTATTGGTTGTCTGCGGCCTATAGCGAATCTGACGCCGCTCGCACGCCATCCGCCACAACCTCGGCGGCTGTGACAGGACGCCGAGGATAGCGCATTTCCGGCGGCGCTTTAACGGGGTGGCAGCTGCGCCAGACGGTCGAGAATGTCGAGCACCACCATGCGCGGTGGCCGTTCGTCGGTTTCAACCACCAGATCGGCGATCTCTCGATAGAGCGGATCGCGGATCTCGAGCAGGTCTCGCAGGGTTTTCGCCGGATCGGCGGTGCGCAGCAAAGGACGATTGCGATCGCGCGACGTACGCCCGACCTGCTGCTCGACGGAGGCATGCAGATACACCACCCGCCCGCCCGCGTGCAGGGCCTTGCGGTTGGCATCGCGCATTACCGCACCGCCGCCGGTCGCCAGTACCACGCCGTCGTACGCGCACAGCTCGGCGATCATCGCCTGCTCACGGTCACGAAAGCCGGGCTCGCCTTCCTTGTCGAAGATCCACGGGATATTGGCGCCCGTGCGCAGTTCAATTTCCTTGTCGGAATCTTTGAACGGCAGGCGCAGCTCTTTGGCCAGCAACCGGCCGATGGTGCTTTTTCCAGCGCCCATCGGTCCTACAAGAATCAAATTTCGCACAGAATCAACGACTCACAGCAATCGCCTGGTTATTCATGATACGCGGAGTGAGAAATACCAGCAGCTCGGATTTTTTCTCCGAAACCACATCACGCCGGAAAAGGCGGCCAAGATACGGCACATCGCCAAGAAATGGCACCTTATCTACGACCTTGCTTTGAGTATTTGAGAAAACGCCCCCAATCACGATGGTCTCGCCGTCGTTCACCAGCACCTTGGCGTTGACCTCGTTCTTCTTGATCGGCGGTACATCCTGCACTTTGTTCAGGTAGTCCGGTTCGTCCTTGGTGACCTTGACCTCCATGATGATGCGGTTGTCGGGGGTGATCTGCGGCGTCACTTCCAGCGACAGCGAAGCCTCCTTGAACGACACCGACGTCGCACCGCTGGAGCTCGCCTCCTGATACGGAATCTCGGTGCCCTTGAGGATCTTCGCCGTCTCTTTGTCGGAGGTGACCACTTTGGGCTGCGAGACGATCTCACCGTTGCCGGTCTTCTCCATGGCGGTCAGCTCAAGATCGAGCAGCACATTGTCGGTAATGAAGGCGATGCCGATCCCCGAGGTATTACCCACCGTGCCCATGTCGACGAACGGCGAGTTGGTACTGGTACTGCCCGGTGTGCCGATGGTGGTCGACGAGCCATTGCTGACCCCCGAGGTGTTCCAGTTGCCCTTGTTCTGGATCGAACCGCCCCAGCGCACGCCCAGACTCTTGTCGTAATCGACGTTGGCCTCGACGATCCGCGCCTCGATCATCACCTGACGCACCGGAATATCCAGTTGCGCCACGATCCGCCGCAGTTCGTCGAGGCGATCCTGGGTCTGGTAGGCAATGATGTTGTTGGTGCGCTCATCGACAGTGATCGAGCCACGCTCGTCGATTTTCGCCTCGGCGCTGGTCACCGACTGGAACAGCTTGGCGATGTCCGCGGCCTTGGCGTAATTCACTTGCAGCAGCTCGCGGCGCAGCGGCGCCAGTTCGGCGATCTGTTTCTGTGACTCCAGTTCCTGGCGTTCGCGGGCGGCGATTTCGTCGGCCGGCGCCACCAGCAACACGTTGCCGATCTTGCGTTTATCCAGCCCCTTGGTTTTCAGCACCAGGTCCAGCGCCTGATCCCACGGCACGTTTTGCAGACGCAAGGTGATCCCGCCCTGCACGGTATCGCTGGCCACCAGATTGAGGTTGGTGAAATCGGCGATCAGTTGCAGCACCGAGCGCACGTCGATGTCCTGGAAATTCAGCGAAAGCTTTTCGCCGCTGTAGCTGTTGCGGTCAGCGTTGCGCTTTTGCAGGTCATCGACCGTCATCGGGCGAATGCTGACGGTCAGTTTGTTGTCGGTCTGGTAGGTGGAATAGTCGAACGTGCCGCTGGGTTCGACGGTGATGACCGCACGATCACCGGTGGCG
The DNA here is from genome assembly GCF_004526365.1 of Pseudomonas sp. S150. NCBI lineage: Bacteria > Pseudomonadati > Pseudomonadota > Gammaproteobacteria > Pseudomonadales > Pseudomonadaceae > Pseudomonas > Pseudomonas sp. S150. The sequence continues at coordinate 1,004,174 of NZ_CP038207.1, read as the reverse complement.
GCAGCGTTGACGAACTGCACCGGCGTGGCGAAGTCCTTGACGTCGAGGCGCACCCGCAGCCTGTCGGGCAACTGCGTGCGAGCAAAGCTCAGGATGATCTTGCCGTCATGCTCCTGGATGTCCGGGGCGATGGTCGGGTCCGAAAGGTCAATGACCACGTTGCCCTCCCCCGCAGTGCCGCGCTGGAAGTCGACACCACGAATGGTTTTGGCGACGGGGGTATAAGCCTTCGCCGGCGCTGGAGCCGCGACCGGTCGTGGCGCAACAGCGGCTGGCCGTGGCGCAGCAGGCTTGGCGCCCTGCCCGACCACTACGAACAGATTGTTGCCCTCGACCCGCGAGGTGTAGGACGTCAGTTGCGTCAGGCTGATGATCAGGCGCGTGCGGTCGTTGGCTTCCACCACTGTGGCGGTTCGCGCGTTACCGCTGCCCAGATCGCGGGTCTTGCTCGTCAGTTGGCTGGCGACACCCGGCAGATCCAGGGCGATTCGCGCCGGCGATTCGGTGGTGTAGCCCCTGGGTTGCGGTGGCGGGCTGTCGAACGACAGCTTCAACTCGATGCGATCACCCGGTAACGCCGCGACATCCAGCGTCTTGAGGCTGGCCGCCTGAACCATCGGTGAAAGCAGCGCTATCCATAGCGAAAAACCGAGGGTGGAGAAAATCCTGTTCATTGTTCGACTTCCACTATGAGTGCTCTTTCAAAGGAATGGTGCGCGGACGTTCCAGCCAGGCGCCTTCGCCGTCGGGCACGATCTCGACCACATCGACCTGAGTGGCGCTGATGGCGACAATGCGCCCGTCGTTGCGCCCCAGGTAGTCGCCGACTTTCAACCGATGCACTGCACCCGCCCCGCGCAGCAAGGCAAAGGAGCCGCTGGCATTGGAGATCGTGCCAACCATTTCAAACTGCTCGATGTTGAAACCTTCGAGGTATTGCTTGACCCGGTTGGGGTCGGGTTTGACGTTGGGCGAGCCACGCTGCTGCCCGGCCAGATCGACGCGCACCTGGCGCGAGAACGGGCTACGCAGGTTGGCCGCGCTGTAGGTAAAGGTAGGATAGGAATGAAAGGTCGGCGTCGGCTCGATCTTGCCGGCCGGGCGCAGACGCACTTCGTTCATGTAGGCGTCGAGGTCGCTGAATTCGTCACTGCTGCCGCAACCACTGAGGCCGAGCACCAGCACTGACAAAGCGAAATAACGGATCGGGGTCATTTGTCCAACCCCTTGTCGTTATAGCGGTAGGTCTTGGCGAGAATGCTCATGCGCAGCTTCGTCCCGCCGTCGGGATTGGCCGGTGCCAGTTCGAAATCGTGCAAGGTGACGATCCGTGGCAACCCGGCGACGCCACTGACGAAGGTCGCGAGGTCGTGGTAAGCCCCGGTGACAGTGATCTGGATCGGCAGCTCGATGTAGAACGGCTGGGTCACCTCCGGCAGCAGCTTGATCTCTTCGAATTCAAGACCGCTGCCCAGCCCGGTACGGGTAATGTCCTCGAGCAATCCCGGGACCTCGGTGTCGCTGGGCAACTGCCGCAAGAGCACGCCGAAGGAGGTCTCCATCTCCTTCATCTGCTGGGTGTAGAGCTCCAGGTTGGCAGCCATGTGCGCCTTGCTGGCGAACTGCTCCTTCAAGGTGTCCTCTTCCTGACGCTTGGCTTCCAGCTGGTTTTCCATGTCGCTGATAAAAAAGTTATAGCCAAGCGCCAACACCAGCACCGCCAGCAATGCTCCCGCGATAGTTTTCACCGCGGCCGGCCAGGAGCCGATATTGCTGGTGTCCAGATCGTTGAAGTCGATGTTGCGCAGACTTTGCAGCCATTCGGACGGCTTCATTTTTCGCCCTCCGTCACGGCTGGCTGGGTCTGACGCACAGTCAGCTGAAAGACGTTGGCCTGATCCACCTGACCGGCGGTCGTCGCTTTCACCTCGTTCAAGCTGGGCGCATCGAACCAGTCGGAAGCGTCCAGATTGCGCATCAGCTCCGAGACGCGATTGTTCGACTCCGCCGCGCCACTGATCGACAGCGTCTTGCCGAGCAATTTCACGCTGGTGAAATACACCCCGTCCGGCAGCGTGCGCGCCAGTTGGTCGAAGATCCGTCCGCTGATCTGCCGGTTGCCCTGCAAGTCCTGGATGATGCGCATGCGCTCGACCAGTTGCTGGCGCCGTGCCTTGAGTTCGCTGATCTGCTTGATCCGTTCGTCGACCACGGCGATCTGTTTGCCAATGTAGTCATTGCGTGCTGCCTGCCGCTCGATGGCGGTACTGAAGATCTGATCGGCGATGAACACTGCGCCCACCGAACCGACGAACACCCCGATCAGGATCAGCAGAAAGCGTTTGCGCCGCTCTTCGCGACGTTCCTCACGCCAGGGGAGAAGGTTGATCCGCGCCATCAGTCGAAACTCCTGAGCGCGAGCCCGCAGGCAATCATCAGGGCCGGCGCGTCACTGGCCAGGGCCCCGGCGTTGACCTTGCTGCTCAAGGCCATGTCGGAAAACGGGTTGGCGACCTGGGTCGGGGTGCCCAGACGCTGTTCGATCAGCCGATCCAGCCCCGGCACCGAGGCGGTGCCGCCGGCCAGCAGAATGTGATCGACCGCGTTGTACTGCCCGGAGGCAAAGAAGAACTGCAACGAGCGCGAGACCTGCTGCACCAGAGCATCACGGAACGGTTGCAATACCTCGCTGACATAGTCGTCCGGCAGACCGCCCTGCTTTTTCGCCAGCCCGGCCTGCTCGACGGTCAGGCCGTAGCGGCGCTGGATCTCCTCAGTCAGCTGCCTGCCACCGAACAGCTGCTCACGGGTATAGATGATGCGGCCGTTGTGCAGGACGCTGAGGGTGGTCATGGTCGCGCCGATGTCCACCACCGCCACGGTCAGGCGTTCCTGCGAGGCTGCCAGTTGAGTGGCGAGCAGGCCGAACGAGCGCTCCAGCGCATAGGCCTCGACATCGACCACGCGCGCGGTCAGCCCGGCCAGCGCCAGCGCCGCTTCGCGGACTTCGACGTTTTCCTTGCGACAGGCGGCCAGCAGCACGCTGACCCGCTCCGGGTTGCGCGGCGACACGCCCTGGACTTCGAAATCGATGGCGACTTCGTCCAGTGGATAGGGAATGTATTGGTCGGCTTCGATCTTCAGCTGGTTTTCCAGCTCGTCATCGGTCAGCCCGGCGTCCATCTCGATGATCTTGGTGATCACCGCAGAACCGGCCACCGCCACCGCCACGCTCTTGAGCCCGGTGCGTGCCTTGACCAGCACCCGGGACAAGGCATGGCCCACGCCTTCGAGCTCGGCGATGTTCTTTTCGACAACGGCATTGGGCGGCAGCGGCTCGACCGCGTAGGCTTCGACCCGGTAGCGGTCGCCCTGACGGCTCAACTCCAACAGCTTCACCGAAGTGGAGCTGATGTCGATCCCCAGTAACGTATTGGTCTTTTTCTTGAAGAGTCCCAGCACTACCAATTCCCTATGACTTTCCGTGAGTTACGGACTCTGTAATACGCATTGCGTTCCTTCACCCCGTCTTGACAGAAGCGCAAATGACGCCCCCAGCAGAAAAGTGCTTATAATGCCCAGCGTTTTTTTCCGCTTTTTACTGCCGGCCCAGGCTGTTCTGTGTGTTACCGGAACCCTGTCGCCCAATTCATTCTTTGCCCTGGATGTTCAAAAGCCTTGATTCGTCTGCTGAAATTTTTCGGTTGGTCCATCGTCGCCGTTTTCTGCGGACTGCTTTTAGGTCTCAGCGGCGCGTTTCTTTACCTTAGTCCGGGTTTGCCGTCTGTGGAGGCGCTGAGAAGCATTCAGTTGCAGATTCCGCTCCGGGTCTACAGCAGCGACAACAAGTTGATCGCAGAATTTGGCGAAATGCGCCGTACTCCGATCCGTTTCGCCGACATTCCACCCAATTTCATTAATGCGTTACTAAGTGCTGAAGACGACAATTTCGCCAACCACTATGGCGTCGATCCGAGCAGCCTGATGCGCGCCGCGACCCAACTGGTCAAAAGCGGGCACATTCAGTCCGGCGGCAGCACCATCACCATGCAGGTGGCGAAGAACTTCTTCCTGACCAGCGAACGCAGCTTCTCGCGCAAAACCACCGAGATTCTTCTGGCCCTGCAGATCGAGCGGCAGCTGACCAAGGACGAGATCCTCGAGCTGTACGTGAACAAGATCTACCTGGGTAACCGCGCCTATGGCATCGAGGCGGCGGCGCAGGTGTATTACGGCAAGTCGATCCGCGACGTCAGCCTGGCGCAGATGGCGATGATCGCCGGCCTGCCGAAAGCCCCGTCGCGCTTCAACCCGCTGGCCAACCCGGCGCGCAGCAAGGAGCGCCGCGACTGGATTCTCGGACGCATGTACAAGCTCGGAAAGATTTCCGAGGCTGACTACACCGCCGCGATCAACGAGCCGCTGAACGCCAGCTATCACGTGCCGACCCCGGAAGTGAACGCACCGTACATCGCCGAAATGGCCCGTGCCGAAATGGTCGGTCGCTATGGCAGCGACGCTTACACCGAAGGTTTCCGCGTCACCACCACGGTGCCGAGCAACCTGCAGGAAATGGCCAACACCGCGCTGCACGAAGGCTTGATGACCTACGATCAGCGCCATGGCTACCGCGGACCCGAGTCGCGCCTGCCGGGCAAGACTCACGAAGCCTGGGCGACCGAGCTGACCAAGCAGCGCACCATCAGCAGCCTGGAGCCGGCCATCGTTACCCAGGTCGACAAGAATGGCTTGCAGGTGCTGACCCGTACCGGCGAAGAACACGTCGCCTGGGACACCATGAAATGGGCGCGGCCGTTCCTCAACACCAACAGCATGGGCGCCGCACCGCGTCAGCCGTCGGATGTGGCGCAGGTCGGCGATCTGATTCGCGTGCAGCGTCAGCCGAACAATTCGCTGAAATTCAGCCAGATCCCGCAGGCGCAAGGCGCGCTGGTGTCGCTGGATCCGCAGAACGGCGCGATTCGCTCGCTGGTCGGCGGTTTCGCCTTCGAGCAGAGCAACTACAACCGCGCCCTGCAGGCCAAGCGTCAGCCGGGGTCGAGCTTCAAGCCGTTCGTCTACAGCGCTGCGCTGGACAGCGGCTACACCGCCGCAACCCTGGTCAACGACGCGCCGATCGTGTTCGTCGACGAGTACCTGGACAAGGTCTGGCGGCCGAAGAACGACACCAACACCTTCCTCGGCCCGATCCGTCTGCGCGAGGCGCTGTACAAGTCGCGTAACCTGGTGTCGATCCGCCTGTTGCAGGCGATGGGTGTGGGCAAGACCATCGACTACATCACCCGTTTCGGCTTCAACAAGCAGGACCTGCCGCCGAACCTGTCGCTGGCACTGGGCACCGCGACCCTGACCCCGATGGAAATCGCTACCGGCTGGAGCACCTTTGCCAACGGCGGCTACAAGATCACCCCGTACATCATCGACAAGATCGAAAGCCGCAACGGCGACACGCTGTTCGTCGCCAACCCGCCGACCGTGCCACAGGGTGGCTCGGCGACCGATGGCATCGCGGCGCCGACACCTCAGTCGATCACCGTCAACGCCGCTCCGATTCCGGGTGAAGCACCGGGCGCTGCCACTGCGCCACAAGCGCCGGCCGTGGCCGAGCGGATCGTCGATGGCCGCACCACATACATCCTCAACAGCATGCTGCAGGACGTGATCAAGCTCGGCACAGGTCGCCGCGCACTGGCCATGGGCCGCAGCGACATCGCCGGCAAGACCGGTACCACCAACGAATCGAAGGATGCGTGGTTCTCCGGTTACAACGCCGATTACGTGACCACCGTGTGGACCGGTTTCGACCAGCCGGAAAGTCTCGGTCGCCGCGAGTTCGGCGGCACCGTGGCGTTGCCGATCTGGATGAACTACATGTCTGCCGCGCTCAAGGACAAGCCGCCGCACGTACAGCCTGAGCCGGAAGGCATCCTCAGCCTGCGGGTGGATCCGGTCAGCGGTCGTGCGGCAACGCCGAGCACGCCGGGCGCCTACTTCGAGCTGTTCAAGTCCGAAGACACGCCGCCCTCGGTGAATGAGCTGGGCAACGGCGCCGTACCGGGCAGTCCGCTGCCGGCGGATGAGCAGGCACCGATCGATCTGTTCTGATCAATGCGCCCCAAAAAGCCCCGCCTTCGAAAGAAGTGCGGGGCTTTTTTATGCCTGTGATTTTTATGTTGTCTGGGCCGGCCTCTTCGCGAGCAAGCCCGCTCCCACAGTGACCGGGTTGTAGCCAGCATTTGCGCACACCACAAAACCTGTGGGAGCGGGCTTGCTCGCGAAGAGGCACCGAAGAACACCACAAATCACACAGGCACAAAAAAGCCCCGACTCTCACAAGCCGGGGCTTTCGTTGAAGCGCTACAACGGCTTAGCCGTTGAACACGTCATCCACGCTTTTCAGCGGGTAGTTCTTCGGATACGGCAGGGTCGCCACACCGGTCTCGATCGCGGCTTTGGCCACAGCGTCGGAGATCAGGGTGATCAGGCGCTTGTCCATTGGCTTCGGAATGATGTACTCACGGCCGAATTCCAGCGGCGCACCGCCGTAGGCGTCGCACACGTCCTGTGGCACTGGCAGTTTGGCCAGTTCGCGCAGAGCGTTGGCCGCAGCCACTTTCATTTCTTCGTTGATGCGCTTGGCGCGAACGTCCAGGGCACCACGGAAGATGAACGGGAAGCCCAGAACGTTGTTGACCTGGTTCGGGTAGTCGGAACGACCGGTGGCCATGATCACGTCGCTGCGAGTGGCGTGCGCCAGTTCCGGGGAGATTTCCGGATCCGGGTTCGAGCAGGCGAAGACGATCGGGTTGGCCGCCATCGACAGCAGACCTTCAGCGCTCAGCAGGTTCGGGCCGGACAGACCGACGAACACGTCAGCGCCTTTCAGAGCATCAGCCAGGCTGCGCTTGTCGGTGGCGTGAGCGAACACGGCTTTGTACTGGTTCAGGTCATCACGGCCGGAGTGGATCACGCCGGTACGGTCAACCATGAAGATGTTTTCGATTTTTGCGCCCATGCTCACCAGCAACTTCATGCAGGAGATGGCCGCAGCGCCGGCGCCGAGGCAGACGATTTTGGCTTCCGGCAGGGTTTTGCCGGCGATTTCCAGGGCGTTGATCATGCCCGCAGCGGTCACGATCGCGGTGCCGTGCTGGTCATCGTGGAATACCGGAATGTCGCACTGCTCGATCAGAGCACGTTCGATCTCAAAGCACTCAGGCGCCTTGATGTCTTCCAGGTTGATGCCACCGAAGGTGATGGAGATGCGTTTTACGGTGTCGATGAAGGCTTGCGGGCTTTCGGAGTCGACTTCGATGTCGAATACGTCGATGCCGGCGAAGCGTTTGAACAGTACACCTTTACCTTCCATCACTGGCTTGGAGGCCAGTGGGCCGAGGTTACCCAGGCCCAGAATCGCGGTGCCATCGGAAATGACTGCAACCAGGTTGCCCTTGCCGGTGTATTTGTAGGCCAGTTCAGGATCGCGGGCGATCTCACGCACTGGTTCAGCTACGCCGGGGCTGTAGGCCAGCGACAGGTCGCGGGCGGTAGCAGTGGCCTTGGTGAGCTCGACACTCAGCTTCCCTGGACGAGGATTGGCATGATATTCGAGAGCGGCAGTTTTCAGATCAGACATTTTGGCATTCCGCTTTTTACTGTTGGACAGACTGGTCAGCGAGGATACGCGCCTCGCAAAGTCCCCACAAGACTGAGCGGTCACCCCTGTCAAGCGCCCTGTCCTACGACTTTGGGCCAAGAGCCACGGCGCACAAGGGCTGGACTGTTCACAATCGACAGAAAAAATGTCTACAATTTTTTTCAGCGCGCGCTTTGCAGCATCGACGGATCGGTCAACGGCAGCAGCCAACGCGGCTGACCCGGTTTCAACCCGCCACGCCGCGAACGGTCGACGACCCAGCCGCGAGCCTCGATCTGTCTGCCCTGCAGCGCCTGCAACCGGGCGTTGTCGAATTGTCCGACCAGATTGGGTGCAACGCGCAGTACAACCGAGTCCTGCAACTCGATCCAGATTCCGCCGCGATTGCGTTGAACCTTGCTCACACGCCCACTGACCACGGCGAAACCCGAAGTGCGGATCTGCTCCGCTTTCAGTACAGGTGACTGGCGCCACAGGCCCCGACCGGCCTGCCGGGCGCTGCGTTCGGCCGCCTGCTGACAGGCCACAAGATCGACATTCGGTGCCACCGCCACCTGAAAACCGAGGCCGTCGGCGAGCATTTGCGCTTCAAGATTGGTGCCGTTGGTGCTGTAGACATGCGCGAGGGTGCGACCGTAATGGTCTTTGGCCTGCTTGCCGGGGAGCAGACCGACCCGACCGCCGCTGTCCGCCACCAGTACTTCAAGGCGTTTGCGCGCCGCCACGGCGAAGGGTTCGTCACTGCGGCCCTGCTTGCCCAGCTCCGGCGTGTTGAGACCGATCATCCGCACACTGCGCCCATCGCTCAGGCGTAGCGTGTCGCCATCGACCACGCGCTGGACGCTGACGCTGCTGAGGCCGGCAGGCGTGGGGCAAAATGCCTGGGCAGCGGACAGCCAAATCGCGGACACAAAAAAGGCGCCCACAAGGGACGCCTTTTTCATCAGCCTGGAGAAACCGTCGAAGTTTTCCAGAATGACCAATCTTACTTCTTGGCGCCGAAGGCACCGAAACGGTCGGCGAACTTCTGAACGCGGCCACCGGTGTCCAGAGTCTTCTGCTTACCGGTGTAGAACGGGTGGCACTCGTTGCAAACGTCGATCGCCAGGGCTTTGCCGAAGGTCGAACGGGTTTCGAACTTGTTGCCGCAGCTGCAGGTTACTGCAACTTCTGGGTAATTCGGGTGGATATCAGCTTTCATGATGTCTTCCTCAGCTAGCGTGCCGCCACCCAACACTATTGTTGAATACCGCACGTAATTAGGCCGCGGATTCTACCAGACAATGTCAATCGCGCAAGCTGTCCCTGAGACCGACCGTCTGCTAGGCTCCCGGGCTTGAACGCACTCCCCTGTGGGAGCGAGCTTGCTCGCGAATGCGTTGTGCCAGTTGATGACTTCGTGCCTGACACACCGCGTTCGCGAGCAAGCTCGCTCCCACAGTTGATCTGCGCCAAGCCTCCTTTTGTGTTGATAGAGATCCCCCCGCGTGCCCGACGCCATTCTGCGCCTCGCCCTGCCTTCGCCCCTGCGCCGCCTGTTCGACTATCGGGCCCCGGCCGGGGTGCTGCGCGCCCAGTTGCAGCCGGGCATGCGCCTGCGGGTGCCGTTCGGGCGGCGGGAGATGATCGGGATTCTGGTCGAGATCACCGATACCAGCGACGTGCCGCTGGAGAAACTCAAACCGGCGTTGGCCCTGCTCGATGCAGAGCCGCCGCTGCCGCCCGCACTGTTCAAGCTGTGCCTGTGGACGTCGCAGTATTACCAGCACAGCCTCGGCGACACCTTGAGCTGGGCGCTGCCGGTGCTGCTGCGTCAGGGCGAACTGGCCGAGGGCGCGACAGGAGCGCTTCTGGTCAGTCGCCCCCGGCGCCAGCCTCGATGATCCGCGCGTCGCCCGCGCGCCACGGCAACGGGAAGCACTGGCAACACTGGCGCAGCACCCGCACGGCGTGGCCCATCAGTTGTTGAGCAAGCTGATGCTGAGCAAGGACAGCCTCGACCTGCTGCTGGCCAAGGGTCTGGTGCAAGTAGAGATTCGTCGGCACGCCCCTGGCGTGCGCCATGAACATTGGTTGGCGCAACCGGAGTTGCCGCTGAACACCGAACAACGCGCCGCTTACGAAGCGATCCGTGCCGGGTTCGACAGTTATCACGCGTTTCTCTGCTGGCCGGCGTCACGGGCAGCGGCAAGACCGAAGTCTATTTGCAACTGATCCGCGAAACCCTCGAAGCAGGCAAGCAGGCGCTGGTGCTGATCCCGGAGATCAACCTCGGCCCGCAGACCCTGGCGCGTTTCGAACAGCGCTTCAACGCGCGCATCGCCCTGCTGCATTCGGCGGTCAACGACCGTGAGCGCCTCGACGCCTGGCTCGCTGCCCGCGACGGCGAGGCCGACATTATTATCGGCACTCGCTCGGCGCTGTTCACCCCGATGAAGAACCCGGGGCTGATCATCATCGACGAAGAGCACGACGGCTCCTATAAACAGCAGGAAGGCCTGCGCTACCACGCCCGGGATCTGGCACTGGTGCGCGCGCGACAGGAAAACATCCCGATCGTCCTCGGGTCCGCCACGCCTTCACTGGAAAGCCTGCACAACGCCTACACCGGTCGTTATGGCCTGCTGCGCCTCAACGAGCGGGCCGGCGGCGCCAGGCAACCACGTTTCCTGCGGCTGGACGTGAAAAGCCGTCCGCTGGACAGCGGCATTTCCGGGCCGATGCAACAAGCCATTGGCCAGACCCTCGCGGCCGGCCAGCAGGTGCTGGTGTTTCTCAACCGGCGCGGCTTTGCGCCGACGTTGCTGTGCCACGATTGCGGCTGGATGTCCGAGTGCTCACGCTGCGATGCGCGAATGACCGTGCACCAGCGCTACGGCGAACTGCGCTGCCACCACTGTGGCAACGTCGAGCGCACGCCGCGCCAATGCCCCAAGTGCAACAAAGTCGATCTGCGGCCGGTGGGCGCCGGCACCGAACGCGCCGAAGAACGCCTGGCGATTCTGTTCCCGGACTACCCGGTGCTGCGCGTCGACCGCGACAGCACTTCGCGCAAGGACGCGATGAATCAGCTGTTCGCGACCATTCAGAAGGGTCAGCCATGCATTCTGGTCGGCACCCAGATGTTGGCCAAGGGGCACCACTTCCCCCGGGTTACGCTGGTGTCGATTCTGGATGCCGACGGCGGACTGTTCTCCGGCGACTTCCGTGCCAGCGAGCGCATGGCGCAATTGATCGTGCAGGTCGCCGGGCGCGCCGGGCGGGCTGAGGAGCCGGGCAAGGTGATCATTCAGACCCACCTGGCCGACCATCCTTTATTGGTGCAACTGACCGAGCAGGGTTACTTCGCTTTCGCCGAGCAGGCCTTGAGCGAGCGCCGGGCTGCCGGACTGCCACCGTTTTCACACTTGGCCCTGTTGCGTGCCGAAGCGCACAAACCGGGGCAGGCCGAAGGTTTTCTCGATGAGGCATGCAGCGCGGCCGAACGCTTGCTGGTCGAGCAGAATCTGAGCGGCATCGAATTGCTCGGGCCGGTGCCGGCGCCGATGGAGCGCCGAGCCGGTCGCTATCGTGCACAGTTGTTGGTGCAGGCGACAGCGCGGACGCCGCTGCATCGGTTGCTCGCCAGCTGGTTGCTGGAATTAGAGCAGATGCCGAGCGGGCGCGCGGTGCGCTGGTCGCTGGATGTCGATCCCGTGGATCTGTATTGATCTGAAAATCGCCTTCGCGAGCAAGCCCGCTCCCACATTGGATCTGCGGCGTTCACAGATTATGTGTCTGACACCGATCCCCTGTGGGAGCGGGCTTGCTCGCGAATAGGCCCGAATTGTCACCACATATCCATAAGCTGCCTGCTAAGGTTGGCAAGCCCGTCTTCGCAACGGATAATGCCCAGTTTTTCCACCCGCGCATCGATGCGCCGCCGCGCTTGCGGTCGAAAGAGAAGACCATGAAAGACACCATTCGCCAGCTGATCCAACAAGCCCTCACCCAACTCGTCAACGAAGGTGTGTTGCCTGAAGGCCTGTCGCCGGCGATTCAGGTGGAGAACGCCCGCGACAAAACCCACGGCGACTTCGCCAGCAACATCGCCATGATGCTGGCCAAGCCTGCGGGCATGAAGCCGCGCGATCTGGCGGAGAAAATCATCGCTGCGCTGCCGGCCGACGAGAACGTCACCAAGGCCGAAATCGCCGGTCCGGGCTTCATCAATTTCTTCCAGAACACCCAGGCCCTCGCCTCGCGCCTCGACGCCGCTCTGGCCGACGCTAACGTTGGTGTGCGCAAGGCCGGCCCGGCGCAGCGCACCGTGGTCGACCTGTCGGCACCGAACCTGGCCAAAGAGATGCACGTCGGCCACTTGCGCTCGACGATCATCGGCGACGGCGTGGCCCGTGTTCTCGAGTTCCTCGGCGACGAAGTGATCCGCCAGAACCACGTGGGCGACTGGGGCACCCAGTTCGGCATGCTGATGGCGTATCTGCAGGAAAACCCGATCACCAGCGACGAGCTGTCCGATCTGGAAAACTTCTACCGCGCCGCCAAGCAGCGTTTCGACGAATCCGAAGAATTCGCCGACCGCGCCCGTGGTCTGGTGGTCAAGCTGCAGGCCGGCGATGCCGAGTGCCTGGCGCTGTGGACCAAGTTCAAGGACATCTCGCTGTCGCACTGCCAGAAGATCTACGAACTGCTCAACGTCAAACTGACCATGGCCGACGTGATGGGCGAAAGCGCCTACAACGACGACCTGATCAACGTGGTCAACGACCTCAAAGCCGCCGGCATGCTGGTCGAGAGCAACGGCGCCCAGTGCGTGTTCCTCGACGAGTTCAAGAACGCCGACGGCGATCCGCTGCCAGTGATCATCGTCAAGGCTGACGGCGGTTACCTGTACGCCACCACTGACCTGGCAGCCGTGCGCTACCGCAGTGGCAAGCTGAAAGCTGATCGCGCGCTGTACTTCGTCGACCAGCGTCAGGCCCTGCACTTCCAGCAAGTGTTCGCCGTGGCGCGCAAGGCCGGTTTCGTGACCCATCCGATGGAAATGGAGCACATGGGCTTCGGCACCATGAATGGCGCCGATGGCCGTCCGTTCAAGACCCGTGACGGCGGCACCGTGAAGCTGATCGATTTGCTGACCGAAGCCCAGGAACGTGCCTACAACCTGGTCAAAGAGAAAAACCCGACACTGGCCGAAGACGAACTGCGCAACATCGCCAAGGTTGTCGGCATCGGTGCGGTGAAATACGCCGACCTGTCCAAGCACCGCACCAGCGACTACAGCTTCAACTTCGACCTGATGCTGAATTTCGAAGGCAACACCGCGCCGTACCTGCTGTACGCCTACACCCGTGTCGCCGGTGTGTTCCGCAAACTGGGCAAGGACTTCAGCGAAGTCGATGGCCAGATCGTCCTCGAAGCCGCGCACGAGCAAGAGCTGGCGGCGAAGCTGGCGCAGTTCGGCGAAGTGCTGAACAACGTCGCGGAAAAAGGCACACCGCACATCCTCTGCACCTATCTGTATGACGTCGCCGGTCTGTTCTCCAGCTTCTACGAGAACTGCCCGATCCTCGCCGCCGAGACGCCGGTCCAGATGCAGAGCCGTCTGCGTCTGGCCGCGCTGACCGGTCGTACTCTCAAGCAAGGCCTGGAACTGTTGGGCCTGGAAACTCTGGAGCGCATGTAAGTTGGCTGCCAAGAAAAAACCTGCACCCAAGCGTGGCGCCAGCCGTTACCAAGCTCCTGCAAAGCAACCGATCCCGGGCTGGCTGTGGATGGCCATCGGCCTGACGGTCGGTGCGTTCATCGTGTTCCTGATGAAACTGGAGCCAGGCAAGGGCAGCGACACGGTCAAGCGCGAGAAAGTCGAGCAGGCGCAACAGCAGAAAGCGTCGAAAATCGCCGAGGCCAACAAGACCCCGCCGAGCCCGACGCAACCGGTGAAGCCGAAGTACGACTTCTACACGCTGCTGCCGGAATCGGAAGTGATCGTGCCGCCGGATGCCGTGCCGGAGAAAACCCTGCCGACGCCACAAGTGCCGACCACGCCGGTCACCCCGGCGGAAGCGGCGAAGATCGACACCGCGCGGGCGCAGGCTGCGCTGTCAGGTATTACCCCGCCGCCAGCGCCACCGGTGGCGAAAGCGGCGCCGGTGACCAAGTTCTTCCTCCAGGCCGGCTCGTTCCGCAAAGAGGCGGACGCGGACAAGGTGCGGGCGCAGATCATTCTGCTGGGCCAGGCTGTTTCGGTTGAGTCGGGCACGGTGAAGGATGAAACCTGGTACCGCGTATTGGTTGGCCCGTTCAGCAATCGCGAGCAACTGACCACCGCACAGAAACAATTGGCCGGCAGCGGCTTCAGCAACCTGTTGTTACAACAACGCCAGAGCCGCTGATTGCCCCCCCGTGGGCAGCCTCATTCCGAGGCTGCCCACAATCCCTGTGGTGAGGGGATTCATCCCCGACCGGCTGCGCAGCAGTCGTAAATCCAGCATGCGCGGTGTGCCAGACCGGCTGCAATCGCAGGTTTCAGGGCCGCTTCGCGCCCCATCGGGGATAAATCCCCTCGCCACAGTCATCAAACACCATTCGTCTCCCATTACCCTCCCCGGTTGAAATCCTCTCCAGCACCCCCATATGAATGGGCATAAGGCACTTTCGCCCCGCTGTGTGGAGACTCTTCCCTTGACCACCATCGTTTCAGTCCGCCGCCACGGCAAAGTCGTCATGGGCGGCGACGGCCAGGTTTCTCTCGGCAACACCGTGATGAAAGGCAACGCGAAGAAAGTTCGTCGCCTGTACCACGGCCAGGTCATCGCCGGTTTCGCCGGTGCCACCGCCGACGCCTTCACCCTGTTCGAACGTTTCGAAGGCCAGCTCGAGAAACATCAGGGCCATCTGATCCGCGCCGCTGTCGAACTCGCCAAAGAATGGCGCACCGACCGCTCCCTGAGCCGCCTCGAAGCCATGCTCGCGGTCGCCAACAAGGATGCCTCGCTGATCATCACCGGCAACGGTGACGTGGTCGAACCCGAAGACGGCCTGATTGCCATGGGTTCCGGCGGCGCCTACGCGCAAGCCGCAGCCAGCGCGCTGTTGAAAAAGACCGACCTGTCGGCCCGTGAGATCGTCGAAACTGCCCTCGGTATCGCCGGCGACATCTGTGTATTCACCAACCACACCCAGACCATTGAGGAGCAGGATCTCGCTGAATAAGCCTGACGCGGCCAAAGTGCCACGGCTTGTTTCTGCTTGAGGACCGTCAATTACTATGTCCATGACTCCCCGCGAAATCGTCCACGAACTCAACCGCCATATCATCGGCCAGGACGATGCCAAGCGCGCCGTCGCGATTGCCCTGCGCAACCGCTGGCGCCGCATGCAGCTGCCTGAAGAGCTGCGCGTTGAAGTGACCCCGAAGAACATTCTGATGATCGGCCCGACCGGTGTCGGTAAAACCGAGATCGCCCGTCGTCTGGCGAAACTGGCCAACGCGCCGTTCATCAAGGTCGAAGCGACCAAATTCACCGAAGTCGGCTACGTCGGCCGTGACGTCGAATCGATCATCCGTGATCTGGCCGACGCCGCGATCAAGATGCTCCGCGAGCAGGAAATGACCCGCGTGCGTCACCGTGCCGAAGACGCTGCCGAGGACCGCATCCTCGACGCGCTGCTGCCACCGGCGCGCATGGGCTTCAGCAATGAAGAAGCACCGAGCAGCGATTCCAACACCCGTCAGCTGTTCCGCAAGCGCCTGCGCGAAGGCCAGTTGGACGACAAGGAAATCGAGATCGAAGTCGCCGAAGTGGCCGGCATCGAAATCGCCACGCCGCCTGGCATGGAAGAGATGACCAGCCAGCTGCAGAACCTGTTCGCCAACATGGGCAAGGGCAAGAAGAAAGCTCGCAAGCTCAAGGTCAAAGAAGCGCTGAAACTGGTGCGCGACGAAGAGGCCGGGCGTCTGGTCAACGAAGAAGAGTTGAAGGCCAAGGCGCTGGAAGCGGTCGAGCAACACGGCATCGTGTTCATCGACGAAATCGACAAGGTCGCCAAACGCGGCAATGTCGGCGGCGCCGACGTGTCCCGTGAAGGCGTACAGCGCGATTTGCTGCCGCTGATCGAGGGCTGCACCGTCAACACCAAGCTGGGCATGGTCAAGACCGATCACATCCTGTTCATCGCCTCCGGTGCGTTCCACCTGAGCAAGCCGAGCGATCTGGTGCCGGAGCTGCAGGGCCGTCTGCCGATCCGTGTCGAGCTCAAGGCGCTGAGCCCGGAAGACTTCGAGCGCATCCTCAGCGAGCCGCACGCATCGCTCACCGAGCAATATTGCGCGCTGCTGAAAACCGAAGGCCTGAACATCCAGTTCCAGCCGGAAGGCATCAAGCGTCTGGCGGAGATCGCCTGGCAGGTCAACGAGAAAACCGAGAACATCGGTGCCCGTCGTCTGCACACGCTGCTTGAGCGTCTGCTGGAAGAGGTGTCGTTCAGTGCCGGCGACCTGGCCAGCGCGCATGACGACAAGCCGATCCTGATCGACGCTGCGTACGTCAACAGCCATCTGGGCGAATTGGCGCAGAACGAAGACCTGTCCCGTTATATCCTGTAAGCCATACTTACAGCGGTAGCGGACCCTGTGGGAGCGGGCTTGCTCGCGAAGAGGCCGTGCCAGTCGACAGCAATGTTGGCTGACATACCGCATTCGCGAGCAAGCCCGCTCCCACATTTGAATCAGGGTCGCCCACACAACGGACGCCAGACCATGACCTCAATCCCCACCGACATCAAACTGCACAAAGCCTCGAAAACCCTGACGCTCAAATACGCGTCCGGCGAGGAGTACACCCTGCCCGCCGAATTCCTGCGCGTGCATTCCCCTTCCGCCGAGGTCCAGGGCCACGGCAAACCGATCCTGCAATTCGGCAAGCTCAATGTCGGCCTCAGCGGCCTGGAACCGGCCGGTCAGTACGCACTGAAACTGACCTTCGACGACGGTCACGACAGCGGCTTGTTCACCTGGGAATATCTCTACGAGCTGGGGCGACGCCATGACGCACTCTGGGCCGATTATCTGGCCGAGCTCAAAGCGGCCGGGAAAACCCGCGATCCGGACGAGTCAATCGTCAAGCTGATGCTCTAGTCCGAGACTCTTGCTCTTTAGAGGGCATTTTCTAAATTCATCTGTTTGAATGCTCTGCTGTGTGGCCGAGGATCGGCCTGCTTGCGAAAAAAATTAAACTCGGGTAACCAATGGAGCTGGCAAGTTCCCTGCAGTGCTCTACGACTGTAAAGCAGCTATGCAGAATTAACGGTCACCCGAGCAGTAGTACCTGGCATTCGCTGTGGAACTGCACAGCAGAAACCGGGTACTCGTCTCAGGACAATGGAGCGTCGTAGATGAGTAACAAGAATAACGATGACCTGAAGTACCAAGCCTCGGAAAATACCCTGGGGCTTAATCCCGTCGTTGGGCTGCGCGGAAAGGATCTGCTGGCCTCTGCTCGAATGGTGCTGACCCAGGCCATCAAACAACCGATCCATAGCGTCAAGCACGTGACCCATTTCGGTCTCGAACTGAAGAACGTGCTGTTCGGCAAATCGGAACTGCAACCGGCCAGCGATGACCGTCGCTTCGCTGATCCGGCGTGGAGTCAGAACCCGCTCTACAAACGTTATCTGCAAACTTACCTGGCGTGGCGCAAGGAGCTCCATTCCTGGATCGACGACAGCAGCCTGTCACCCAAAGACATCGCGCGCGGCCACTTCGTGATCAACCTGATGACCGAAGCCATGGCCCCGACCAACACCGCCGCCAACCCGGCGGCGGTCAAACGCTTCTTCGAGACCGGCGGCAAAAGCCTGCTCGATGGCCTCTCGCATCTGGCCAAGGATCTGGTGCACAACGGCGGCATGCCGAGCCAGGTCAACATGGGCGCGTTCGAGGTCGGCAAGAGCCTTGGCGTGACCGAAGGCGCGGTGGTGTTTCGCAACGACGTGCTGGAGCTGATCCAGTACAAGCCGATCACCGAACAGGTCCATGAGCGGCCACTGCTCGTGGTGCCGCCACAGATCAACAAGTTCTACGTTTTCGATTTGAGCCCGGACAAGAGTCTGGCGCGCTTCTGCCTGCGTAATAACGTGCAGACTTTCATCGTCAGTTGGCGCAACCCGACCAAGGCCCAGCGCGAGTGGGGCCTGTCGACCTACATCGATGCGCTGAAAGAAGCAGTCGACGTGGTCACCGCAATCACCGGCAGCAAAGACGTGAACATGCTCGGCGCCTGCTCCGGTGGCATCACCTGCACCGCCCTGCTCGGCCACTACGCCGCCCTCGGCGAAAAGAAGGTCAACGCCCTGACCCTGCTGGTCAGCGTGCTCGATACCACCCTGGACAGCGACGTCGCCCTGTTCGTCGACGAGCAGACCCTCGAGACCGCCAAACGTCACTCATATCAGGCCGGCGTGCTCGAAGGCAAAGACATGGCCAAGGTCTTCGCGTGGATGCGCCCCAACGACCTGATCTGGAACTACTGGGTCAACAACTACCTGCTCGGTAACGAGCCGCCGGTGTTCGACATCCTGTTCTGGAACAACGACACCACCCGGTTGCCGGCCGCGTTTCACGGCGATCTGATCGAGATGTTCAAAAACAACCCACTGATCCGCCCCAATGCACTGGAAGTGTGCGGCACGCCGATCGACCTCAAGCAGGTCACCGCCGACATTTTCTCGCTGGCCGGTACCAACGACCACATCACCCCGTGGAAGTCCTGCTACAAGTCGGCGCAGCTGTTTGGCGGCAAGGTCGAGTTCGTGCTGTCGAGCAGCGGGCACATCCAGAGCATCCTGAACCCGCCGGGCAACCCGAAATCGCGCTATATGACCAGCGAAGGCATGGCCGCCAATGCCGACGAATGGCAAGAGAACTCGACCAAGCACACCGATTCCTGGTGGCTGTACTGGCAGGCGTGGCAGGCTGAACGCTCGGGTAATCTGAAAAAAGCACCAACCAAACTCGGCAACAAGGCGTACGCGCCAGGTGAAGCATCGCCGGGCACTTACGTTCATGAGCGGTAACTGACACACCTCATCCCCCTGTGGGAGCGGGCTTGTGGTGAGGGGATTCATCCCCGATGGGTCGCGCAGCGGCCCCAAAACCTGCAATCGCGGCAACTATGATTCTCCGCGTTTGATGGTGTGCGACTGCTTCGCAGTCGATCGGGGATAAATCCCCTCGCCACAATGCCCGCTCCCACAGGGGATTGGAGGTGATATTGAGATTGACCCACAGGGCCTGAAGCATGCCGCAACCGTTCATTTTCCGTACCGTCGATCTGGATGGGCAGACCCTCCGCACCGCGGTACGCCCCGGCAAGCCTCATTTGACGCCCTTGCTGATTTTCAACGGCATCGGTGCCAACCTGGAGCTGGTGTTTCCGTTCGTCGCGGCGCTGGACCCGGATCTGGAAGTGATCGCCTTCGACGTACCCGGTGTCGGCGGCTCGTCGACGCCCAACCGGCCTTATCGCTTTCCCGGGCTGGCGAAGCTGACGGCGCGGATGCTCGACTACCTCGACTACGGTCAGGTCAACGTGATCGGCGTGTCGTGGGGCGGCGCGCTGGCGCAGCAATTCGCCCACGACTACCCCGAACGCTGCAAGAAACTGGTGCTGGCAGCGACTGCGGCCGGCGCCTTCATGGTGCCGGGCAAGCCGAAAGTGCTGTGGATGATGGCCAGCCCCCGGCGCTACATCCAGCCGTCCCACGTGATCCGCATTGCGCCGTTGATTTACGGCGGCTCGTTCCGCCGCGACCCGACCCTGGCCGCCAGCCATGCGGCGAAAGTGCGTTCGGCGGGCAAGCTCGGTTACTACTGGCAGCTGTTCGCCGGCCTCGGCTGGACCAGCATTCACTGGCTGCACAAGATCCATCAGCCGACCCTGGTGCTGGCCGGCGACGACGATCCGCTGATCCCGCTGATCAACATGCGCATGCTCGCCTGGCGCATCCCCAACGCCCAGTTGCACATCATCGACGACGGTCATTTGTTCCTGATCACCCGCGCCGAAGCCGTGGCGCCGATCATCATGAAATTCCTTGAGGAGGAACGACAGCGCGCCGTGATGCACCCGCACCCGACCCCGCTGGGCGGATAAATCACGGCGGCAGGCTTTATGCAGGGTTTTGAACAAAGTGCGCGGCAGGAAGCCGCGCAGGCAGCAACCCGTAACAGCGACTATGGTGTTCTGGTTCGGTGAGTTTGTTTTTGACCTGAAGACGAAGGAGTGTTGAGTCATGCGCGACAAACCTGCGACGGGCGTAGTGCCCAGTCCCGCCGTGTTCATCAATGCACAAAGTGCAATGACCGGCCTGCGTGGGCGGGACTTGCTCTCGACCTTGCGCAGCGTCGCCGCCCACGGTCTGCGCAACCCGCTCCACAGTGCCAAACACGCGCTGAAACTCGGCGGCCAGCTCGGTCGCGTGCTGCTCGGTGAAACCCTGCACCCGACCAACCCGCAGGACGCGCGATTCGCCGATCCGGCGTGGAGCCTCAATCCGTTCTACCGGCGCAGCCTGCAGGCGTATCTGGCCTGGCAGAAACAGGTCAAGAGCTGGATCGATGAAAGCAGCATGAGCGAGGACGACCGCGCCCGCGCGCACTTCGCGTTCACCTTGCTCAACGATGCCGTCGCGCCCTCCAATACCTTGCTCAATCCGCTGGCGGTCAAGGAGCTGTTCAATTCCGGCGGCCAGAGTCTGGTGCGCGGCCTGAGCCATCTGTTCGATGATCTGCTGCACAACGATGGCCTGCCGCGTCAGGTCACCAAGCAGGCTTTCGAAGTCGGCAAGACCGTCGCCACCACCACCGGTGCGGTGGTGTTTCGCCACGAGCTGCTGGAGCTGATCCAGTACAAGCCGATGAGCGAAAGGCAGTACGCCAAGCCGCTGCTGGTGGTGCCGCCGCAAATCAACAAGTACTACATTTTCGACCTCAGCCCGCAGAACAGCTTTGTCCAGTACGCGCTGAAAAACGGCCTGCAGACCTTCATGATCAGTTGGCGCAACCCGGACGTACGCCACCGGGAATGGGGCCTCTCGACCTACGTCG
Source organism: Pseudomonas sp. S150 (assembly GCF_004526365.1). Taxonomy (NCBI): domain Bacteria; kingdom Pseudomonadati; phylum Pseudomonadota; class Gammaproteobacteria; order Pseudomonadales; family Pseudomonadaceae; genus Pseudomonas; species Pseudomonas sp. S150. The sequence goes on along the minus strand of NZ_CP038207.1, from coordinate 983,388 downwards.
AAGCGGTGGAAGAAGCGATGAACATCTGCCGGGCGATCACCGGCGCGCGCGAGGTGAATCTGATGGGTGCCTGCGCCGGTGGCCTGACCATCGCCGCGCTGCAGGGTCATCTGCAGGCGAAACGGCAACTGCGACGGATCTCCAGTGCGACCTATCTGGTCAGCCTGCTCGACAGTGAGATCGAGACCCCGACCACCCTGTTCGCCGACGAACAGACCATCGAAGCGGCCAAACGCCGCTCCTACCAGCGAGGCGTGCTCGACGGTCGCGACATGGCCAAGGTGTTTGCCTGGATGCGGCCCAACGATTTGATCTGGAGCTACTTCGTCAATAACTACCTGCTCGGCAAGGAGCCGCCGGCCTTCGACATTCTCTACTGGAACAACGACAACACCCGCCTGCCCGCCGCGTTCCACGGCGACCTGCTGGACTTCTTCAAGCACAACCCGCTGACCCACCCGGGTGGCCTGGAAGTCTGCGGTACGCCAATCGACCTGCAGAAAGTCACCGTCGACAGCTTCAGCGTGGCCGGCATGAACGACCACATCACGCCGTGGGACGCGGTGTACCGCTCGACCCTGCTGCTCGGTGGCGAGCGACGTTTCGTACTGTCCAACAGTGGTCATGTGCAAAGCATCCTCAACCCGCCGAGCAACCCGAAAGCCAATTACGTCGAGAACGGCAAGCTGAGCAGCGACCCGCGCGCCTGGTACTACGACGCCAAACGCGTTGACGGCAGTTGGTGGCCGCAGTGGCTGGAATGGATTCAGCAGCGCTCCGGCACGCAGCACGAAACCACGTTTACCCTCGGCAACCCGAACTATCCACCGATGGAGGCAGCACCCGGCACCTACGTGCATGTGCGCTGACGCTTAACCGAACTTTTCTAAGAAGACTGGATGAAAACCCGCGACCGGATTCTCGAATGTGCTCTGCAACTGTTCAACGAAAAGGGTGAGCCCAACGTCTCCACCATGGAAGTTGCCAACGAAATGGGGATCAGCCCCGGCAATCTCTACTACCACTTTCACGGCAAGGAGCCGTTGATTCTCGGCCTGTTCGAACGCTTCCAGAACGAACTGGCGCCGCTGCTCGATCCGCCATCGGATGCCGAGCTGGCGCCAGAGGATTACTGGCTGTTTCTGCACCTGATCGTCGAGCGCCTGGCGCAGTACCGGTTTCTGTTCCAGGACCTGTCGAACCTCGCCGGGCGCCTGCCGAAACTGGCCAAGGGCATCCGCAACCTGCTCAACGCGCTCAAGCGTACGCTGGCGTCCTTGCTGGCGCGGTTGAAGGCTTCGGGGCAACTGGTCAGTGATACCCAGGCATTGGGGCAACTGGTGGAGCAGATCACCCTGACCCTGCTGTTCTCGCTGGACTATCAGCGGATTCTCGATCGCGAGGGTGAGGTCAAACTGGTGGTGTACCAGATCATGATGCTGGTGGCGCCGCATCTGCTGCCGCCGGTGAAAGTGGCGACGGAGCGGATGGCCCTGCAATACCTCGAAGATCACGAATGAAATCAAGAGCCCCTCACCCTAACCCTCTCCCAGAGGGAGAGGGGACTGACCTTATTGTCTTACGCGATACGGCGACCTGAAGAATCCAGTCGATTATGGATTCAATACGACACTTTCAGGTCGGTGTAAGGCTGAAGCATCCCCGAATCGGCCCCCTCTCCCTCGGGGAGAGGGCTGGGGTGAGGGTAAGCTTTTAAAAGCACAAACAAAAACGCCCGACCTTCACAGGCCGGGCGTTTTGTTTTGCCCTGAAAAATCAGGACTGACTGGTTGGCGTCGACGGGGTCGATGCAGCAGTCGGGGTGGCTGCCGGAGTCGGTGCAGCGGCGGAGTTCGACGCGCTGGCCGGGGTTGCCGGGGTGGCTGGCTTGGCTGCTGCGGGTGCAGCTGGCTTCGGAGCAGCGGCCTTCGGCGCGGCCGGTTTTTTCACTGCCGGTTTTTTCGCCGCAGCCGGTTTGGCCGCAGGTTTGGCAGCCGGTTTCGCGGCAGCGGTTTTCGCTGCTGGCTTGGCGGCTGGTTTGGCCGCGGACTTGGCCGCAGGTTTCGCAGCCGCTTTGGCAGCAACCGGTTTCGCGGCAGCCTTGGCGGCTGGTTTGGCAGCGGCCGTTTTAGCAGCAGGCTTGGCGGCAGCGGTTTTTGCCGCTGGCTTGGCCGCAGCTTTGGCAGCTGGTTTCGCAGCCGCTTTAGCCAGTGGCTTGGCGGCGGTTTTGGCTGCCGGTTTGGCCGCTGCGGTTTTCGCCGCGACCGGTTGGGTTTTCAGACCGGTGAGTTTCTCGATCTGCTTGGTCAAGGTCTCGACCTTGCTGTGCAGCGCTTTGACTTCATTGCGGCTAGGCACACCCAGGCGCGAAATCGCGCTGTTCAGGCGCTTGTCGAAAGCCCCTTCCAGCTCGTCCCACTTGCCCAGTGCGCGATCTTTCACGCCGCTGATGCGCGACTTGGCCGAAGAAGCGGAATCCTTGGCGGCATCGACTTTCTTGCCGACTGCCGACTTGGTGAGCTTCTCGGCTTTCTCGCCGTCTTTGACCAGTGACTCGAAGAGCTTGCTGCCGTCAGTGTCGATCTTCGAGTACACGCCTAAACCAGCCAGCCAGATTTTGCGGGAGTAGTCTTCGACTTTCCCAATCCACGAGCTGCCTTCTTTATCGGTGTTCTTTTTACCAGCCATCCCGTTCTCCTTAAGATTTACGCGCGACGCGTTCGAGCAATGCCGTCAGCTCATCGAGCTTAGCAGAGAGTGTCTCAACGTCATGTTTAGACGGAATGCCGATACGATTCAAGGCGCTTGCTACACGGGAGTCGAACGCCTTCTCGACCTTGTCGAGCTGAACTTCGACGCGACCTTTGAACGAGCTGACCTCATCCTTGGCTTCGTCGATCTCGGCATTGGCGGCTTCGAGTTTTTCGGTGACGACTCTTTTGCCTTTCTTTTCAACAGTTTGACCAGCCTTGATCAGCTCTTGAAAGTAGTCGCTGCCCTCTTGGCCGACCTTGGTGTAGGCACCCAGGCCTGCCAGCCAGATCTTGCGGGCATAGGATTTGACGTCGCTCAGAGCAGAAGTCGAAGCGTCGATTTTTTTCTTCAGAATGACTTTGGCCATGGTGCACCTCACGCGCAGAAGGTTTGAGGAACTGCCCGCAGATGTGTCGGGCTCAGGCACAAAGTAGGGAGAAAAATTAGAAACGGCACCCTAACAACTGACATAAACAGCGGGAGCACCACCAAACAAATGTGGGAGCGGGCTTGCTCGCGAATGCGATGTACCAGTCACGAGAAATGTCGACTGTTGCACCGCATTCGCGAGCAAGCCCGCTCCCACAGGAAAATTTCATTTCCGGCAGAAATCAGACCAGCGCTTTGTCCAGCGCCTTCTCGATCTCGGCTTTGATCATGCCGCTCATGGCCGACATCATGATGCCCAGTTCCACGTCGACACGGATCGAGTCGTCGGCCACATGCACCGCGCCTTTCACGCCCGAGCGCTTGAGGTTCAGGGTGTCGCCCGACCACTGCGGCTCCAGGCCATATTGATCGGAGAGTTTCTGCGCCAGCTTGTCGGCCTTCTCGCGGGCGGCTTCCTTGCCCAGGCTGTGGGCACGCTCAACACTGATTTTGGCCATCGAATGACTCCTGCTTGATGAATAGGTGACGGTAAATCTTGACCGCGTCTGCGGCAAATCGTCCCGAAGGTCGCCCATCTTACCTTTAGCCATTCCAAGACAAAGCATGGCTTGGGGATTAGAATGTCGCGCATTCTCTTTTGGTGACAGCGATATGACTGATCAGCGCAAAGGCAGCGATGCCGAACCCACCACTCACTTCGGTTTCAAAAACGTTCCGGAAAGCCAGAAAGCGGAAAAAGTCGCTGAGGTGTTCCACTCCGTAGCCGCGAAGTACGACCTGATGAACGACCTTCTGTCGGGCGGCATGCACCGCCTGTGGAAGCGTTTCGCGATCGAACTGTCTGGCGTGCGTGCAGGCAACCGCGTGCTCGACATCGCCGGCGGCACCGGTGATCTGACCAAAAAATTCTCGCACCTGGTTGGCCCGACCGGTCAGGTGGTATTGGCCGACATCAACGAATCGATGCTCAAGGTCGGCCGTGACCGTCTGCTGGATCTGGGTGTGTCGGGCAACGTCGAATTCGTTCAGGCGGACGCGGAAAAACTGCCGTTCCCGGACAACCATTTCGACTGCGTGACCATCGCCTTCGGCCTGCGCAACGTGACGCACAAAGAAGACGCCCTGCGCTCGATGCTGCGCGTGCTCAAGCCCGGCGGCCGCTTGCTGGTGCTGGAGTTCTCCAAGCCGACCAACGCGCTGATGTCGAAAGCCTACGACGCCTACTCGTTCGCCTTCATGCCGCTGATGGGCAAGCTGATCACCAACGATTCGGAAAGCTATCGCTACCTGGCCGAATCGATCCGCATGCACCCGAATCAGGAAACCCTGAAGTCGATGATGGTCGACGCCGGTTTCGACCGCGTGACCTATCACAACATGACCGCAGGCATCGTCGCCCTGCACCGCGGCATCAAGCCCTGATGTTGCTCACCGGGCTGCTCGCCAGCGTCGAACTCGGCCTCAACCGGGTGCTGCGTCTCGACAGCACGGCGCTGCCGCGGCTGGCGCATCTGACCGGCAAAGTGATTGCCGTCGATTGCCGCAGCCCGGCGCTGCAACTGTTCATCCTGCCCAGCGATGAGGGCCTGATGCTCGCCTCGAACTGGGAAACCGGCGTCGACTGCACGCTGCGCGCCCCGGCCTCGAGCCTGGTGAAACTGGCCGTGAGCAAAGACAAGACCGCGGTGCTGCACGCCCCGGAGGTCGAGCTCGACGGTGACAGCGGCGTGCTGCTGGAACTGGCCGGGGTGCTGCAGGACCTCGAGCTGGACTGGGAGTACGAACTCTCGCGCTGGCTCGGACCGGTCGCCACGCAACTGATTGGCGGTCACCTGCGCAGCCGCGCACGCTGGTATCAACAAGGATTTGCCAGCCTCAACCAGAACCTCGCCGAATACCTCGCCGAAGAATCACGCACCCTCGTCGGGCAGCGCGAAGCCGAAGCGCGATTCAGCGAACTGGACCGGATCAAACTTGATCTGGAACGTCTCGAGGCGCGTTTCGAGCGCCTTTCCCGATCCCTCGACCCAAGCGATAACGCATGAAGCTGCTTGCCGTCCGCCGTCTGTTGCGCATCCAGCGCGTCGTGATCCGCTACCGCCTCGATGACCTGCTGTTCGAGCTGCCGCTGCCCTGGTTTCTCCTGGCGCTGCGCTATGTGCTGCCGTGGCGCTGGTTCCCGCGCAAACCGCTGGAGCTGAGCCGTGGCGCGCGCCTGCGCCTGGCGCTGCAGGATCTGGGGCCGATTTTCATCAAGTTCGGACAGATTCTCTCGACCCGCCGCGACCTGCTGCCGGAAGACATCGCTGACGAGCTGATGCTGCTGCAGGACCGTGTGCCGCCGTTCGATTCGCAGCTGTCGATCAAGCTGATCGAAGAACAGCTGGGCAAGAAGATCAGCGAAGTGTTCAGCCGTTTCGACGTCGAACCGCTGGCCTCGGCCTCGGTGGCGCAGGTGCATGCCGCACAACTGAAGACCGGCGAAGAAGTGGTGGTCAAGGTGATCCGTCCGGGCCTGAAACCGGTGATCGCCCAGGATCTGGCGTGGCTGTTCATCCTCGCCCGCGCCGCCGAAAAAGTCTCCGCCGACGCCCGCCTGCTGCACCCGGTGGACGTGGTGCAGGACTACGAAAAAACCATCTACGACGAACTCGACCTGCTGCGCGAGGCGGCCAACGCCAGCCAGTTGAAGCGCAACTTCGAAGGCTCGCCGCTGCTCTACGTGCCGCAAGTCTATTGGGACTGGTGCCGGCCGAAAGTGCTGGTGATGGAGCGCATCTACGGGATTCAGGTGACGGATCTGGCGACCCTCGCCGACCAGCGCACCGACATGAAAATGCTCGCCGAGCGCGGCGTGGAGATCTTCTTCACCCAGGTGTTCCGTGACAGTTTCTTCCACGCCGACATGCACCCGGGCAACATCTTCGTCAGCACCGTCAATCCGTGGAGCCCGCAGTACATCGCGATCGACTGCGGTATCGTCGGCAGCCTGACCCCGGAAGACCAGGACTACCTGGCACGCAACCTGTTCGCTTTCTTCAAGCGCGATTACCGCCGTGTGGCGCAGTTGCATATCGATTCGGGCTGGGTGCCGGCGGAAACCAAACTCAACGAATTCGAAGCGGCGATCCGCACCGTATGCGAACCGATCTTCGAAAAACCGTTAAAAGATATTTCATTTGGCCAGGTGCTGATGCGCCTGTTCCAGACTGCGCGGCGCTTCAACATGGAAGTGCAGCCGCAACTGGTTCTGCTGCAGAAGACTCTGTTGAACATCGAGGGCCTTGGCCGTCAGCTGTACCCGGATCTGGATCTGTGGAACACCGCGCAGCCGTTCCTCGAACGCTGGATGCGCGAGCGCGTCAGCCCGAAAGCCTTGCTCGGCAACGTGCAGAGCCAGTTCGAACAGCTGCCGCACCTGGCCAACATGGCCCGCGACCTGCTCGAACGCATGTCGCAACCGCACGCCTACGACCCGCCGCCACCGTGGCACAAACGCAAGGACGACTGGTTCCTGCGCCTGCTCGGTTGCGCACATCTGGCCGGCGGCACGATCCTCGCCGCGGGTGGCCCGCTGCACGAACTGGGGCATTGGCCGGCGGGCATCATGGTGGCAGTCGGCTTGTATCTGGTCGTTCGCCGATAGCCAGTTCGCTGATCGGCTGGCACACTGTTTCAACGCCTGAACCTGACAATTGAAGTGCGGGTTCGCTGTCGGAGTCGAAGATGAAAAACTGGCTGGACGAGATCAAGTGGGACGCCGATGGCCTGGTGCCGGCGATTGCCCAGGATCACAAGACCGGGCGCGTGCTGATGATGGCCTGGATGAACCGCGAAGCGCTGGAACTGACCGCTGCGGAAAACCGTGCAATCTACTGGTCACGTTCCCGTGGCAAGCTGTGGCGCAAGGGCGAAGAGTCCGGCCACGTACAGACCCTGCATGAAATGCGCCTGGACTGTGATGCCGACGTGATCATCCTGATGGTCGAACAGATCGGCGACATCGCTTGCCATACCGGCCGTCAAAGCTGCTTTTACCGCGTCTACGAAAACGGCGACTGGAAGACAGTCGACCCGGTTCTGAAAGACCCGCACGCTATCTATTCCGCAGGACACAAACATGAGTGACACCCTGACTCGCCTGGCCGAAGTGCTCGAAGAGCGAAAAGGCGCAGCGGCCGACAGCTCATATGTAGCTAGTCTGTATCACAAAGGCCTGAACAAGATTCTGGAGAAAGTCGGCGAAGAGTCGGTCGAAACCATTATTGCCGCCAAGGACGCTGCCATCAGCGGTGACTGCAGCGATGTGATCTACGAGACTGCCGACCTGTGGTTCCACAGCATGGTCATGCTCGCCCAACTGGGGCAGCATCCGCAGGCCGTGCTGGATGAACTGGATCGTCGCTTCGGTCTGTCCGGACACGTCGAGAAAGCCTCGCGTCCGTCCGCCTGAACAATTTTTAGAGAGGAACAGCAACATGGGCATTTTTGACTGGAAACACTGGATCGTCATTCTGGTAGTCGTGGTGCTGGTGTTCGGCACCAAGAAACTGAAAAACCTCGGCACCGACGTCGGCGAGTCGATCAAGGGCTTCCGTAAAGCCATGAACGATGACGAAAAACCGGCCGCCGATCCGACCGTAACGCCTGCGCAGCCCGTTCCACCGGTGCAGCCGCAGGCCACCGCTCAGGCCAACCCGCCGCACACCATCGACGTGCAGGCGCAGAAAGTCGAAGAGCCGATCCGCAAAGACGTGTGAGACTGACAAATGTTTGGTATCAGCTTCTCTGAACTGCTGCTCGTCGGCCTCGTCGCCCTGCTGGTGCTGGGCCCCGAGCGTCTGCCGGGCGCTGCGCGCACCGCCGGCCTGTGGGTCGGCCGGCTGAAGCGCAGCTTCAACGCGATCAAACAGGAAGTTGAACGTGAAATCGGTGCCGACGAGATCCGTCGGCAACTGCACAACGAGCACATTCTGTCGCTGGAGCAGGAGGCGCGGAAGATTTTCACGCCGGTTCAGCAGGAGCCGACGCCGGTTGAGCATGTGGGTGAGCAGACGATTCACAGCCCTGCTGCCGCGACGGCGCCACCAGCACCTGCTGCCGTTGTAGCTCCGACAGAAACGGCGCAAGCCGCCGTGGAACCATCTGTTGAACACGTTGCGCCAAACGCCGCGCCGATTACACCCGCGCCTCACGACCCAACACTGCCGCCGCGAGCCCCATGAGCGATCTCCCTGAAAACGACCAGCACATGCCGCTGGTATCGCACCTCACCGAGTTGCGCACCCGCCTGCTGCGTTGTGTGGCGGCGGTGTTCATCATCTTCGCCGGGTTGTTCGCCTTCACCCAGCAGATCTACACCTTCGTCTCGACGCCGCTGCGCCAGTACCTGCCGGTCGGCGCGACGATGATCGCCACGGATGTGTCGTCGCCGTTCCTGACGCCGCTGAAGCTGACGATGATGGTCTCGCTGTTCCTCGCGATTCCGGTGATCCTGCATCAGATCTGGGGCTTCATCGCGCCGGGCCTGTACAAGCATGAGAAGCGCATCGCCGTGCCGCTGCTGGTGTCGAGCATCCTGCTGTTCTACACCGGTATGGCGTTCGCCTATTACTTCGTGTTCCCGCTGATCTTCAAGTTCTTCGCCGCCGCCACCCCGGCCGGCGTGGAAATGATGACCGACATCACCAGTTACCTCGACTTCGTGATGACGCTGTTCTTCGCCTTTGGCGTCGCGTTCGAAATTCCGGTGGCCGTGGTGCTGCTGGTGTGGATCGGCGTGGTCGACGTCAAATACCTGAAGAAGATCCGCCCGTACGTGATCATCGGCTGCTTCGTAGTCGGCATGATCCTCACCCCGCCGGACATCTTCTCGCAGACCCTGCTGGCGGTACCGATGTGGATGCTGTTTGAAATCGGCATTCTGTTCGGCGGCCTGATCAGCAAGCGCGAACGCCCGGACGAAAACCCGGCCGATGATCACAACGACCAGCCGCCAGCGACCCAGGCATGAACCTGCTGTTGCTCGAAGAGGCCGACTTCATCGCGGCCGACCGCGTCGTGCTGCGTGACCGGCGCCTGACCCACATGCAGGAAGTTCATCGCTCGGAAGTCGGGGACAGCCTGCGCGTGGGGCGCATCAACGGACTGATGGGTTCGGCTGAACTGCTGCGCCTCGAGGCTGGCGAGGCCGAGTTGCGCGTCATCCTCGATCAACCACCGCCGGCCAAGCTGCCGCTGACCCTGGTGCTGGCCCTGCCCCGCCCGAAAATGCTGCGACGGGTGTTCCAGACCGTAGCGACCATGGGCGTGTCGAAGGTGATTCTGGTCAACAGCTACCGGGTCGAGAAGAGCTTCTGGCAGACGCCGTTTCTCGAGCCGGAAGCGATTCGCGAGAACCTGATCCTCGGCCTCGAACAGGCCCGCGATACCGTGCTGCCGGAGATCATCATCGAGAAACGCTTCAAACCGTTCGTCGAAGATCGTCTGCCAGCGATCAGCGAAGGCACCCTCGGCCTGGTCGGCCATCCCGGCAATTACCCGCCGTGCCCACGTGCGTTGAGCGAACCGGTAACGCTGGCGATCGGCCCCGAAGGTGGCTGGATTCCCTACGAAATCGACCTGCTGGGCAAATCCGGCCTGCAACCGGTGCAACTGGGCGAACGTATCCTGCGCGTCGAAACCGCCGTCACCGCCCTGCTCGCCCGCCTGTTCTGACACACCGCTCCCCCTGTAGGAGCTGCCGCAGGCTGCGATCTTTTGATTTTGTTTTTTAACAGCAAGATCAAAAGATCGCAGCCTCGTTGCACTCGTCAGCTCCTACAGGAATCCGGGGTTGGCATTCAAATCGGGTTACAGATTGCCATCACCCCGCCGATACAGTCCCCATAAGTCCAATTAGTGGTCCGAGGGGAGTCGTCGCATGTACCGTTGGTTAGCCGAGAATCTTGGGAACGTCAGCGTCAAACGCAAACTGGGCATCGGTTTCGGCCTGGTGCTGTTGCTCACCCTGCTGATTACCTTTACCGGCTGGACCGGCATGGGCGGCATTATCAGCCGTGGCGACAAGCTCGGCTTCATCTCCAGCCTCAATGAACTGACCAAGGACCTGCGCCTGGCGCGTCTGGACTATGAAGCGCGTCGCGGCGAACAAGGCCCGGGCGCGGTCAACGAGTTGCTGGCCAAACTCGCCAGCGGCTTGCAAACCGCGCGTGACCTGATCGAGCAGCCCTCAGATGCGGCCATGGTCGATCAGCAACTGGCCGCTGTCGCCGAGTACAAACGTGCCTTCGCCGACATGACGCAGGCCACCGTGCAGCGTGAGGACGCACGCAGCAAGCTCGGCGCCAGTGCCGACAATGCCGTGGCCAAAGTCTCGGAAGTCGAGAAATCCATGCTGCAGGGTGACAGCGTCGCGCAATTCAACAGCGTGATCGAACTGAGCAAACTGTTGCAGCAAGCGCGCTATCAGGTGCGCGGCTACACCTACAGCGGCAAGGCCGAGGCGGAGCAGCCCGCGCTGGACGCCATCGACAATGCACTGAAAAACCTCGACAGCCTGCCGGCGAAACTGCCCGAACAGCACATCGCCAACCTGCAACAGGCCACCGACTCGATCAAGGCTTATCGCGCGGCGGTCGCTCAGTTCCGCGACTCGCAGGTGAACAATGCCAAGGCCGGGGCAACCATGACGGAGCAGGGCGACATCCTCCTCGACCTCAGCAAGAAGCTCACCGAATCACAAACCGTGGTGCGCGATACCGATGCCGCGCACGCCAAGAACCTGCTGATCATCGCCACCCTGCTGGCCGTGGCCTTCGGTTTGCTGGCCGCGTGGGCGATCACCCGGCAGATCATCATTCCGCTGAATCAAACCCTGAAGGTCGCCGAGCGCGTGGCTGCCGGCGACTTGACCCACAACCTGGTGTCGCAGCGTCGCGACGAACTCGGCCAGTTGCAACGTTCGATGCAGAGCATGACCCAAGGCCTGCGCGAGTTGATCGGTGGCATCAGCGACGGCGTTACGCAAATCGCCAGCGCTGCCGAGGAATTGTCAGCGGTGACCGAGCAGACCAGCGCCGGGGTCAACAATCAGAAGATCGAGACCGATCAGGTCGCCACCGCCATGAACGAAATGGCCGCCACTGTGCAGGAAGTCGCGCGTAACGCCGAGGAGGCTTCCGAAGCCGCCGTGGCCGCCGACCAGCAAGCCCGTGAAGGCGACAAGGTGGTCGGTGAAGCCATTGCGCAGATCGAGCGCTTGGCAGTTGAAGTCGGCCACTCCACCGAAGCCATGGGCGAACTCAAGCGCGAGAGCGACAAGATCGGCAGCGTGCTCGACGTGATCAAGTCCGTGGCCCAGCAAACCAACCTGCTGGCGCTCAACGCCGCGATCGAAGCAGCGCGTGCCGGTGAGGCCGGGCGTGGTTTTGCGGTGGTTGCCGATGAAGTGCGCAGCCTCGCCCAGCGCACGCAGAAGTCCACCGAAGAGATCGAGGAACTGATCGTCGGCCTGCAGAACGGCACCCAGCAAGTGGCGACGATCATGGACAACAGCCGCAGCCTGACCGACAGCAGCGTCGAACTGACCCGCCGTGCCGGTGGCTCACTGGAAAGCATCACCCGCACCGTCTCGGCGATTCAGGCGATGAACCAGCAGATTGCAGCGGCGGCCGAGCAGCAGAGTGCCGTGGCCGAGGAGATCAACCGTAGCGTGCTGAATGTGCGGGATGTGTCGGATCAGACGTCGGCGGCGAGTGAAGAGACCGCGGCGTCGAGTGTTGAGCTGGCGCGGCTGGGGACGCATCTGCAGATGCTGGTGGGGCGCTTCAAGGTTTGAGGTGATCCGAAAACCTCGGTTCGCTCTGAACCGAGGTGATGCATTCGCGAGCAAGCCCGCTCCCACAGTTGACCTGGTTGTCCATGCGGACGCGGTCTAATGTGGGAGCGGGCTTGCTCGCGAAAGCGGTAGGTCAGACGCTGAAATTAAAGGACCTGACGCAGAAAGGCCTGCGCCCGCGGATCCTTCGGCGCATCAAAAAACTCCGCCGGGGAAGCATCTTCCAGCAGTTTGCCGTGATCGAAGAACAGCACCCGATCCGCCACTTCCCGGGCGAAACCCATTTCGTGGGTGACGCAGACCATGGTCATGCCTTCCACGGCCAGGTTCTTCATCACATCCAGCACTTCGCCGACCATTTCGGGGTCGAGGGCCGAAGTCGGTTCGTCGAACAGCATCACTTTCGGGTCCATCGCCAGCGCCCGGGCAATCGCCACGCGCTGTTGCTGGCCGCCGGACAGGCGTGATGGATATTCCCGAGCCTTCTGCGCAATACCGACCTTTTCCAGCAACGCCAAGGCCTTGGCCTCACTTTCCTTCTGCCCACGCTTGCGCACGACTTTCTGCGCCAGACAGAGGTTTTCCAGCACGGTCATGTGCGGGAACAGGTTGAAGTGCTGAAAGACCATGCCGACTTCGCGGCGGTAGGCGTTGACGTCGGTTTTCGGGTCGGCCAGTTGCAGGCCGTCGATGCTCACCGAACCCGAGTCGAATTCTTCCAGGCCATTGAGGCAGCGCAGGAAGGTCGACTTGCCCGAGCCGGACGGGCCGATCACCACCAGCACTTCGCCTTTGGCAACGGAAGTGGTGACGTTATCCACAGCCCGAACTACCTGGCCACGGGTGTCGAAGACTTTTACCAGATCGCGGACTTCAATCACTTTGCGCGAGCCTCCGCTCAAGCCGGCTGGCGATTTTCGACAGCGGCAGGTTGATCAACAGGTACAGGCCGGCGACGCAGAACAGGATTTCGAACGGCGAGAACGAGGTGGTGATGACTTCACGGCCACTTTTCAGCAGCTCGGTGATCGCAATCACAGACACCAGCGAGGTGTCCTTGACCAGGCTGATGAACTGCCCGGCCAGCGGTGGCAGTACGCGTTTGAATGCTTGCGGCAATACCACGTGGCGCATCGACTGACCGGCGCTCAGACCGAGCGAACGCGCCGCTTCGTTCTGGCCACGGGCAATCGACTGCACCCCGGAACGGATGATCTCGGCCACGTAGGCGCCGGTAAACAGCGACAGCGCGGCGATCCCGGCGAACTCGCGGGACAGGTTCATCACCGTGCCGATGAAGAAGTAGAAGATAAAGATCTGCACCAGCAGCGGCGTACCGCGCACCAGCTCGACGTAGATGCTCGACAGGTCGCGCAGGGTCGGGTTGCTCGACAGGCGGCACAGTCCGGTGACCAGACCGATCAGCAGACCGAGTACCCCAGACACCACCGACAGCCACAGCGTGGTCCAAAGGCCCCACAGCAGCGGCCCTGCCGCCCAATGCCGGGTCACGCCCACGACGTCGCCTTCCGCCACATCGTCGCCCTGAGCGAATTGCAGGCTGTTTTCGTCGACGGTCAGGTGCTGCTCGTCACCGGCGTCGTTGCGCAGGGTGACCTGCGCGCTACCGCCCTTGCGCACCAGCTCGGTGACGGTGGAGATATCGGTGGCACGCTGGGATTCTTCGGCCTGATAGGCGAAGTACTGCGGCACGCGGTTCCAGCGCCATTCGTAGGACATCAGCGACGTGGCGTAATACAACGCGCCCGCCAGGCCGACCAGCACCAGCACGGTCAGGACGTGCCAGGGCCATTGGGCTTTTTTCTGTTTCATTGCAGGTTCCGGATTTTGTGTTGCCTGGCAGGCCCTCTTCGCGAGCAAGCCCGCTCCCACATTTGGACTGCATTTCAAATGTGGGAGCGGGCTTGCTCGCGAATGGGGCGACTCGGTCTGACTGACCCAGTGTTATTCCATGTCCTTGAGCCACTCGGTGCTCTTGAACCACTTGTCATGGATGCGATCGTACGTGCCGTCTTCGTGGATCTGGTGCAGGAAGTTGTTGATGAAGTTGATGCTGTCGTAATCACCCTTCTTCAGACCGAAGGCCAGCGGCTCGTAGGTGAACGGCTTGTCGAGGAACACCAGTTTGCCGGCGCCGACCTTGTTCACCGCGACCACGTTGTACGGCGCGTCGTAGATGAACGCGTCGGCCTTGCCATTGACCACGTCGAGCACGGCTTCCTGCTCGTTGTCGTAGCCGTGGTACTTGGCCTTGGCGATCAGCTTCTTGGCGACCATCTCGCCGGTGGTACCGAGCTTGGAGGTGATGCGGTAGTCGGCGGTGTTCAGGTCTTTATAGGACTTGATGGTGCCTTCCAGCTCCTTGCGGATCAGCAGGGTCTGGCCGACCACGATGAACGGTTCGCTGAAGTTCAGGCGCAGGTTGCGCTCCTGAGTCAGGGTCATGCCGCTGCCGATCATGTCGAACTTGTCGGTCATCAGGGCCGGGATGATCCCGTCGTAACCGGTGGACACAAGCTCGAGCTTGACGCCCATGGCCTTGGACATGGCTTTGAGGATGTCGACTTCGAAGCCGATGATCTCGCCGCGCTTGTTGGTCATTTCGAACGGCATGTAGGTCGGATCCATACCGACTTTCAACGTGCCGCGCTTGACCGCGTCATCGATTGCACCGGCGTGCGCCGCATTGACTGCAACCAGTGCCGTGACGCCGACCAGCAGCATCGACAGATACTTCTTCATCTTCAAGTCCCCAAAACCATTGCAATTGCGGCGCGAAAACCGACTGAAATGGACAAGATCGTCCGGGCGCGCCAATTCGGGGACGGATGCTAACGCACTCGATTTTTTGCACAAGGTTTTATGGACGATTTGTTTAACATTCAAAGGCCACCCCTCACCCCAGCCCTCTCCCCAGAGGGGAGAGGGGGAAAGGGAGCCGATCGGGGAAATATTCGAAAGCTAAGTTCGACTCGATTTCTCAGGTCGATGCAACTCGAATATCCAATCCGGTCAGTCCCCTCTCCCTCCGGGAGAGGGTTAGGCGGGCGGCGTTCCGATGAGGGGGCTTTTCAGCGCCATAAAAAAACCCCGCTAGTTAGCGGGGTTTCTTCATCAGGCCGGTTGCGCCTGCAAGCTCACAGGCTTGAGTGGCAACAGCGGCGCATGCGGATCGGCTTTCACCGAAGCACGCCAGGCATCCAGCCATTCCTTGTGATCTTCGGACCAGACCAGCTCGTGCAGACGCGCCAGGGCCACCGGATCGCTCAGCAGTTGCAGGCGATCATGGTTGCTCAGTGCCGCCGGGCCAGCCTTCAGGGCGTGACGTACACGTTCCTGACGCAGCCATTCGATCGGCTCGGCCTGACCGTGACGGGCCGTCGCCAGCGAGCACGCCAGGGCGTTCTGCTGCGGATCGACCACGGCGCGGATGAAGCCGTCGTTCAGCGCGTGCCAGCGGTTCTCGTGGGTGTACTGATCGGTCGCCAGCAGCGCCTGTGGCGGATTGTATTCCTCTGGGATGAGGAACAGGCTCTCGTCACGGGACTTGAGGCCCAGACCGACACGGCTGGAAATCACCGACACCGGGATCGACAGCATCAGCGAACCGACGATCGGCACCAGCCACCACAGGAAGCTCGGGTTCAGCCAGATCACCAGCAGCGCCCAGCAGAAGCCCAGCAGGGTCTGCGGACCGTGGCGCTTGACCGCCTCGCTCCATGGCGTGGAGTCGTCGTCACGCTGCGGCGAGTTCCAGGTCGCGGCCCAGCCGAGGAACGCGGCGAGGACGAAACGGGTGTGGAAAATCATCCGCACCGGCGCCAGCAGCATGGAGAAAAGCATCTCCAGCAGCATCGACAGGGTCACCTTGAACTTGCCGCCGAACTCTTTCGCGCCCTTGGCCCAGATCAGGATGATGCTCAGCAGTTTCGGCAGGAACAGCAGCACGATGGTGGTCGAGAACAGCGCGATCGCCTTGTCCGGGTGCCATTGTGGCCACAGCGGATAGAGCTGACGCGGTTCCAGGAAGTACTGCGGCTCCATCAGCGTGTTCACCGCCAGCAGCGCGGTCGACAGCACCAGGAAGAAGAACCACAACGGCGCCGACAGGTACGACATCACGCCGGTGAGGAACACTGCGCGGTGCACCGGGTGCATACCTTTGACCAGGAACAGGCGAAAGTTCATCAGGTTGCCGTGGCACCAGCGACGGTCACGCTTGAGCTCGTCGAGCAGGTTCGGCGGCAACTCTTCGTAACTGCCCGGCAGGTCGTAGGCAATCCACACGCCCCAGCCGGCACGGCGCATCAGCGCAGCTTCAACGAAGTCGTGAGACAGGATTGCACCGGAGAACGCACCTTTACCCGGCAACGGCGCCAGGGCGCAGTGGTCGATGAACGGCTTCATGCGGATGATCGCGTTGTGACCCCAGTAGTGGGATTCACCCAACTGCCAGAAGTGCAGACCGGCGGTGAACAGCGGACCGTACACGCGGGTAGCGAACTGCTGCATGCGCGCATACAGGGTGTCCATGCCCGACGCTCGCGGCGCGGTCTGGATGATCCCGGCGTCCGGCGTGGCTTCCATCAGGCGCACCAGACTGGTCAGGCACTCGCCGCTCATCACCGAGTCGGCGTCGAGCACGACCATGTACTTGTAGTCACCACCCCAGCGACGGCAGAAGTCGTCGAGGTTGCCGCTCTTGCGTTTCACACGGCGGCGACGGCGGCGATAGAAGATCTTGCCGAAGCCCTTGGCTTCACGGCAGACGTCCAGCCAGGCCTGTTGCTCGGCGACGCAGATATCGGTGTCGTTACTGTCGCTGAGGACGAAGAAGTCGAAGCGATCCAGATCACCGGTAGCGGCGACCGATTCGAAGGTGGCGCGCAGACCGGCGAATACCCGGGGCACGTCCTCGTTGCAGATCGGCATCACCAGCGCGGTACGGGCGTCTTTCGGAATCGGCTCGTTGCCCGCGCTTTTGCCGGAGATACGGTATTTATCGTGACCGGTGAGCAACTCGAGGAAGCCCATCAGCGCCGTCCAGAAACCGGCCGAGACCCAGCAGAACAGAATCCCGAACAGGATCAGGATGCTGGTTTGCAGCGCATACGGCAGCACCTGCGTGGCGGTTTGCAGCAGCGGCTGGTGCAGCACTTCGTCCAGATCGACGAACGACCAGCCCTGGTACGGCATGATGCCTTTCATGTACCAGCCGGCAACGATGGTCTGACCGAGCATCAGCAGCAACAGAATGTAGCGACGGATCGAACCTACCGTGCGCCAGCGCGCCGCCGGCAAGACGTTTTCGTCCTTCGGCGGCTGTGGCGGATTGGTGCGCCCGGTCAGGCGGCGCCAGCCACGCACCAGAATATTGGTGCGCCATGGCTCCGGCACGACTTTGGTCCGACGGATCGGCGGCGTCGCTTTCATGCTGACCCGACCGCTGGCGTCGAGCACCAGCATTTCCGCCTCTTCCAGCTCTTCGGCGGTGCTCAGGGTCAGGCGCTTGGCCACCGAAGCCTGGGCGGCTTCGGCAGGCGCGTCGAACGTCGGCGACGACAGGCGCTGGTGCAGTTCGCTGAAGGACTGGCAGCCCGCGAGTTCCGCGCGCTGCTCGTCGGTCATCGGCAGATGCGCCAGATACTCGGAAAGAGTCTCTGGCTGTACTTGAGAGTTACTCATCGGCAGGCAACTGATAGCTCCAGGTCTCGGTCAGGACTTCTTCAGTCGGTGCCGATTCCGGTGTGGCTGGGGCCGCGTTCGCAGCCGCTGGCTGCTTGGCGTCTTTGTTGGCCTTGTCCTTGGCATCTGCGGCTGGCTTGGCGTCGGCCTGTTTGGCCTCGGCTGCCTTGGCTTCCTTCTCGTCTTTCTCTTGTTGCTTGGCCGCGACCTTGTCCGCCTTGGCCACCGACGAATTCGACGCCGGTACCGAAGACTTGGCCAGATCAGCGGTGACCACTGGCTGTACCAGGGCGGCCCGCATCTCGGTGGACTTGCTCGCGTCCTTGATCTTCATCCGCAGGGTCAGGCGCCAGCCCTTGGTTTCCGGGTTGTAACGCACGCTGTTCTCGACCAGTTCGGCGTTATCGCCAACGCTGACCTGACTGCGCACGTCGGCATCCGGGGCCAGAGCCGCCAGCGATGGACCTTCGAAGTCGACCAGGTAGGCAACGCTGCCATCCGGTTGACGGATCAGGTTCGACTGCTTGACGTCACCGGTCGAACGCAGGGTCTGCTTGACCCAGGCGCTGTCAGGGGCGTGAATCGCCGCTTCGTCCATGGTCCAGTGCAGACGGTAGGCGAAGTCCAGCGGCTTGCCTGGCTCCGGCATGGTTTCCGGGCTCCAGAACGCAACGATGTTGTCGTTGGTTTCGTCGGCAGTCGGAATCTCTACCAGATCAACGGTGCCCTTGCCCCACTCGCCCTTCGGCTCGATCCAGGCGCTTGGGCGCTTGTCATAGCGGTCGTCGAGGTCTTCGTAGTGGCTGAAGTCGCGACCACGCTGCAGCAGACCGAAACCACGCGGGTTCTCGACGCTGAAGTTGCTCACGGCCAGGTGTTTCGGGTTGTTCAGCGGACGCCAGATCCACTCGCCGTTGCCGGCATGGATCGACAGACCGCTGGAGTCGTGCAGTTCACGACGGTAGTTGAGGACTTTCGACGGCTGGTTGGCGCCGAACAGGAACATGCTGGTCAACGGTGCGATGCCCAGTTTGCCGACCTTGTCACGCAGGAACATCTGCGCCTTGACGTCGACAATGGTGTCGCTGCCCGGACGCAGGATCAGGCGATAGGCACCGGTGGCGCGCGGCGAATCCAGCAGGGCGAAGATCACCAGATGCTTGTCACCCGGCTTCGGCTGTTGAATCCAGAACTCGCGGAAACGCGGAAACTCTTCGCCCGACGGCAGCGCGGTGTCGATCGCCAGACCACGGGCCGACAGGCCGTAGGTGTGGCCCTTGCCGACGACGCGGAAGTAGCTCGCGCCGAGCATGGTCATGATTTCGTCTTGCTTGTCGGCCTTGTTGATCGGGTACAGCACACGGAAACCGGCGTAGCCCAGTTGCTCAGTGGCTTTCGGATCGAACTTGAGGTCGCCGAAATCGAAGCGGGTCGGATCGTATTTGATCTCTTCGACGGTGTTCGCCGTGATTTCGTTGATTTTCACCGGCGTATCGAAGTGCATGCCCTGGTGATAGAAGGACAGCTTGAACGGTGTCTTCTGATCGGCCCACTCAGCCTTTTCGGTGAGGAAGCGGATTTTCTGATAATCCGCGAACTTCATGTCACGGAATTCGTTCGGCAGGTTGCTGCGCGGGGCTTCGAACTTCTGCCCGGCCAGCTCTTTAGCCTTGGCTGATACATCGTCAAGATTGAACGCCCAAAGCTGGCCGGCGCTGAGCAGGCACAGGAGCGCCGAGCCGGCTACCAGGGCACTTCGCATGCGTTTGGCAGACATTTTTGCTGCATTACAGGGACTAACAATCACGAGCAACCCTCGCCGAAAACAGATCAAAAAACCAACGGCCAGATTAAGTGCCTGTGGGGTTTTCGACTTTGAAAAGCCGACCTCCCAGCGCACCCTTGCCAAGTTGGCGAGCATTGTTCCGACTCCGCTGGGGCAAAATGATTCCCCAATCGGATCCAGACAAGTCTCTACCTAAGTCAAAAATGGAACAGCGAACGCTGATCCCCATAGCGCGCGATTATCTAGTAGCCCGCGTGACAACGCATCAGGGGTAACAAAGTATTTATCGCGAAAAACGCCTGTTTTCAGTCGAAAAGCCCTTGAAAAGGTGTTTCAAGGGCTTTCATGTCTGTAACAGGAAGGTTACCGGGCCATCGTTGACCAGGTGCACCTGCATATCCGCGCCGAATCTACCTGATGCCACAGTGCCATGCATCTGTTTCGCTTTGCTGAATAGATAGTCGAACAATTCCTCGCCCAATGCCGGAGGGGCTGCGGTCGAGAAACTCGGGCGCAACCCGCTCCTGGTGTCGGCAGCGAGGGTGAACTGAGAGACCAGCAGCAACCCGCCGCCCACATCCGCCAGGGACAGATTCATCTTGCCCTCGGCGTCACTGAATACCCGATAGTTAAGCAGCTTATGCAAAAGTTTGTCGGCACTGGTACGCGTGTCGTCGGGTTCGACCGCCACCAGCACCAGCAAACCCTGATCCACCGCGCCGACTGTCTCTCCCGCAACCTCTACCCGCGCACCGCGCACGCGTTGTAAAAGCCCCTTCATGCTTCTTCGGGCGGCAGGTCGAGCAAGCGACGGGCCATGTTGCTCGCGGCACGCACCAGCGCATCGGTGATGCCCGGTTCGGAGGCGGCGTGACCGGCGTCACGAATCACCTGCAGTTCGCTGTTCGGCCAGGCCTGATGCAGCTCCCAGGCGTTGTCCAGCGGACAGATCACGTCGTAACGACCGTGAATGATCACCCCCGGCAGATGGGCGATCTTGCCCATGTCGCGGATCAGTTGATTCGGCTCGAGGAACGCATTATTGGTGAAGTAGTGACACTCGATCCGCGCGATCGACAGGGCGCGCTGCGGTTCGGAGAAACGGTCGACCACCAGCGGGTTCGGCCGCAGGGTCGCGGTGCGTCCTTCCCACGTCGACCAGGCCTTGGCCGCGTGCATCTGAGCGATCTGATCGTTACCGACCAGGCGCTTGTGGA
The DNA here is from genome assembly GCF_004526365.1 of Pseudomonas sp. S150. Taxonomy (NCBI): domain Bacteria; kingdom Pseudomonadati; phylum Pseudomonadota; class Gammaproteobacteria; order Pseudomonadales; family Pseudomonadaceae; genus Pseudomonas; species Pseudomonas sp. S150. The sequence continues at coordinate 962,696 of NZ_CP038207.1, read as the reverse complement.
AGGCGCTGAGCAGATCGTCGCGCTCGTCCAGCGGGATCGGCGCGATGTAATCCTGCCAGTAATCGGGAAACAGACGGCTGGCACCGGCCTGATAGAACCACTCGATTTCCTGCGGACGGCAGAGAAAGATCCCACGCAGGATCAGACCGTGTACGCGCTCCGGGTGGGTTTGCGCGTAGGCCAGCGCCAGAGTCGAACCCCACGAACCGCCGAACAGCACCCATTTATCGATGCCCAAGTGCTTGCGGATACGCTCAAGGTCAGCGACCAGATCCCAGGTGGTGTTGTTTTCCAGGCTCGCATGCGGGGTGGAGCGTCCGCAGCCGCGCTGGTCGAAGGTGACAATGCGATACAGGTTCGGATCGAAATAGCGACGGCTCTGCGCGTCGCAACCGGCACCCGGGCCGCCGTGGATGAACACCACCGGCAAGCCTTCCGGCGAGCCGCTTTCATCGACGTACAGCGTGTGGGTGTCATCGACAGCCAGATCGTGCCGGGCGTGGGGTTTGATCTGCGGAAACAATGTCTGCATTGCGCGCTCCGTAAGGGGTCGAGGTCATCCCTGGGGGGACTTCTATTATTCTGCCGTCCGGCATCATAAACCCGATTTACGTCAATGAGCATGCCCGTACGCAGTCACAATTTTTCTGCTGCATACAAAACCTGTGGGAGCGGGCTTGCTCGCGAAAGCGCTGTGTCATTCAACGCATATGTTGCCTGATGCGCCGCCTTCGCGAGCAAGCCCGCTCCCACAGTGGGTTATGCGGTGTAGTGCGACTTTGCCCAGGCCAGCAGGCCCTGCAGCAACTCCTTGAGCACCACCCGCGTCGGCTCTGCCAGATCGGCGCGGTAGCGGAACGGTTCGAACTCTTCCATGTAGGTGCTCTGGCACAACTCCAGTTGCACGGCGTGGATGTTCTCGGCGGGGTTGCCGTAATGGCGGGTGATGTGGCCGCCCTTGAAGCGGCCGTTGAGCACGTGGCTGTAATGATCGTGACGGGCGCAGATGGCTTCCAGTTGCGTCGCCAATTGTGGATCGCAACTGGCGCCATTGAAGGTGCCAAGGTTGAAATCCGGCAGTTTGCCGTCGAACAGGTGCGGGATGATCGAGCGGATCGAGTGCGCGTCGAACAGCAGCGCATAGCCGAACTCGGCCTTCAACCGCGCAAGCTCTTGTTGCAGGGTGCGGTGATACGGCGTCCAGACCTGTTCCAGGTAGGTCGCGCGCTCTGCTTTCGAGGGCTCGTGCCCTTCGCGGAACAACGGAATGCCATCGAACAGCGTCGCCGGGTACAGCCCGGTGGTGGCGCCGGCATACAACGGTTTGTCATCGGACGGACGGTTAAGGTCGATGACGAACCGCGAGTATTCGGCGGCCAACGTGCTGGCGCCCAGTTCCTCGGCAAAGTCATAGAGCTGCGGAATGTGCCAGTCGGTGTCCGGCAGGCTTTTCGCGTCCGCGATCAGCCCGGCTTCGACCGCTGGCGTCAGGCGCACGCCGGCATGCGGCATGCTGATCAGCAGCGGTACGCGACCTTGTTTGAAACTCAGAACCTTATCCACAACCGCTCTCCTACAGACTTGATTCGACGCCGTGACGCACGACGCGTTTGTCCAGATCACCACCGAGCCAATAGGCCAGATCCGCCGGACGATCGATGTGCCAGGCGACGAAATCCGCGACCTTGCCGACTTCCAGCGAACCGTGGGTGTCAGCCATGCCCAGCGCTTGTGCGGCATGGATGGTCGCGCCAGCCAGGGCTTCTTCCGGGGTCATGCGGAAGCAGGTGCAAGCCATGTTCAGCATCAGGCGCAACGACAGCGCCGGCGAGGTGCCGGGGTTGAGGTCACTGGCGATAGCGATCTTGACCTTGTGCTTGCGCAGGGCGTCCATCGGCGGCAGCTGGGTTTCGCGCAGGAAGTAGAACGCCCCCGGCAGCAACACCGCGACGGTGTCGGACTTGGCCATGGCGATGGCGTCGTCTTCGTCCATGAACTCCAGATGGTCGGCAGACAACGCGTGATACCGCGCCGCCAGACTGGAGCCATGCAGCGATGACAATTGATCGGCGTGCAACTTCACTGGCAGGCCGAGTTTTTGTGCGGTGACGAACACCCGCTCGACCTGCTCCGGCGAGAACGCCAGGTATTCGCAGAACGCATCCACGGCGTCGACCAGCCCTTCGGCGGCCAATGCCGGGAGCATCTCGGCGCAGATGTGCTCGATGTAGTCGTCAGCGCGATCCTTGTATTCCGGCGGCAGCGCGTGGGCGGCCAGACAGGTACTGCGCACGCTGATCGGCAGCTCCTTGGCCAGGCGACGGATGGCCCGCAGGATCTTGCGTTCGCTGGCCAGGTCCAGACCGTAGCCGGACTTCATCTCGACCGTGGTCACGCCGTCGCGCATCAGGCTTTTCAGACGCTTGGCGGCGCTGGCGAACAGCTGGTCTTCAGTTGCTTCACGGGTGGCGCGCACGGTGCTGGCAATGCCGCCGCCCTGCGCCGCGATCTCGGCATAGCTGACGCCTTGCAGACGCTGTTCGAATTCGCCGCTGCGGTTGCCGCCGAACACCGTGTGGGTGTGGCAGTCGATCAGGCCGGGGGTCACCCACGCGCCTTGCAGATCGTTGACCGCCGGGTATTCACCGGACGGGAGCAGATTGCGCGGACCGATCCACTCGATGTGCGCACCGGACGTCACGATGGCCGCATCCTCGATGATCGAGTAGACGCCCTGCGCCATGGTTGCGACGTGGCAGTGTTGCCAGAGGGTTTTCACTGTTGGCCTCCGTTGGAATTGGTTTGGTGGGGAGCCTTCAAAAGCCCCTCACCCTAGCCCTCTCCCGGAGGGAGAGGGGACTGACCGGGTTGTTCTGTCGAGATACATCGACCTGAGAATCTTGAGCCGAACTCCGGCTCTGAAAACAATGAAGATTGGCTCCCTTCCCCTTCTCCCCCTTGGGGGAGAGGGCTGGGGTGAGGGGGATCGATTTCAGCAACAACAAAACTCCCCCTGAAAAACACTTACAAACTAGGCAGCAATTTCGCCGGAACCAATTCGCTCAAGCACCGCGAAGCCAACAGTTCAGTCGCCGCATTGATGTCCGGCGCAAAGAAGCGGTCCTTCTCATAGAACGGCACTTCGCGGCGCAGAATCGCCCGCGCCTGTTCCAGCTTGGCCGAGGTCTTCAGACCGTTGCGCAGGTCCAGCCCCTGCACCGCCGCCAGCCATTCCACCGCGAGAATCCCGCGGGTGTTCTCGGCCATTTCCCACAGGCGCTTGCCGGCGGCCGGAGCCATCGACACGTGGTCTTCCTGGTTGGCCGAGGTCGGCAGGCTGTCGACCGAATGCGGATGGGACAGCGCCTTGTTCTCGCTGGCCAGTGCTGCGGCGGTCACCTGAGCGATCATGAAGCCGGAGTTGACCCCGCCATTGGCCACCAGGAACGGCGGCAGCTGCGACATGTGCTTGTCCATCATCAACGAGATACGGCGTTCGCTCAGCGAGCCGATTTCAGCGATGGCCAGGGCCATGTTGTCGGCGGCCATGGCCACCGGCTCGGCGTGGAAGTTGCCACCAGAAATCACATCGCCTTCAGCGGCGAATACCAACGGGTTGTCGGAGACGGCGTTTGCTTCGACCACCAACACTTCAGCGGCCTGGCGGAACTGGGTCAGGCAGGCACCCATGACTTGTGGCTGGCAACGCAGCGAGTACGGGTCCTGAACCTTCTCGCAGTTCTGGTGCGAATCGGACACTTCGCTGCGCTCGCCGAGCAGATCGCGATATGCGACTGCAGCATCGATCTGGCCTTTCTGGCCACGAGCGGCGTGAATACGTGCGTCGAACGGCGAGCGCGAACCGAGCACCGCTTCCACCGTCAGACCGCCAATAGCCAGCGCGCCGGCAAACAGGTCTTCACCTTCAAACAGACCGCGCAGGGCAAATGCGGTAGACACTTGAGTGCCGTTGAGCAGTGCCAGACCCTCTTTCGCCGCCAGGGTCAGCGGGGTCAGACCAGCGACTTTCAGCGCTTCGGTAGCTTCCATCCACTCGCCTTTGTAACGCGCCTTGCCTTCGCCCAGCAGCACCAGCGACATGTGCGCCAGCGGCGCGAGGTCACCGGATGCACCGACCGAACCCTTGAGCGGAATATGCGGATAAACCTCGGCGTTGATCAGCGCGATCAGCGCGTCGATCACCACGCGGCGGATGCCGGAGAAACCACGGCTGAGGCTGTTGACCTTGAGCACCATGATCAGGCGCACCAGCTCATCGCTGATCGGCTGGCCGACGCCGGCGGCGTGCGACAGCACCAGCGAACGCTGCAGGTTTTCCAGGTCTTCGCTGGCGATGCGGGTCGACGCCAGCAGGCCGAAACCGGTGTTGATGCCGTAGGCAGTGCGGTTCTCGGCGAGGATCTGCTCGACGCAGGCGACGCTGGCCTCGATCTGCGCCGCAGCACTGTGGTCGAGGGTCAGCTTGACCGGTTGCTGATAGACATCACGCAGTTGGGCCAGGCTCAGTTGGCCGGGAATCAGGTTCAGCGCAGTCATTAAAATGCTCCTTTTGAACATTGTTATTAACTACCAGTCGCTCCGGAGCATTCCGTTATCCGTCGTTTCTCGTCTTGTGGACGATCCGCGCCTTGGCACGCTGGTATGGGTAGTTGTCAGTGCAGATTCGGTAATACGTTGTGCAGCGCATTCGGGTGTTTCAGAACGCTGGCGGCGGCGGCGATATCCGGCGCCAGCCAGCGATCCTGATCGTAGGCCGGGACGGTTTCACGCAGCAGCCGCCACGCCCGATCAGTGCCCGCGCCAAAGCGCTGCTCCTTGAGGAATTCAAAGGCCTGCGCCGCCAGCAGGTACTCGATGGCGAGAATCTGCGTGCAGTTTTCCAGGGCGCGGTGCAGCTTCAGTGCAGCGCTGGTGCCCATGCTCAGGTGGTCTTCCTGCAGGCCCGAGGTGACGTAGTTGTCGAGCACTGCCGGCTGCGCCAGTTGGCGATTCTCGGCACATAGCGAAGCGGCGACGTATTGCACGATCATCATCCCGGAGTTCACCCCCGGGTTGGCCACCAGAAATGCCGGCAGACCGCTGACGTGCGGGTTGACCAGACGATCGAGGCGGCGCTCGGCAATCGAGCCGATTTCAGCCATGGCAATCGCCAGCAGATCCGCTGCCATCGCCACTGACTGGCCGTGCGGGTTGGCCTGCGACATCACCCGGAAGTTGTCCGGCGTGCCCAGCAGCAACGGGTTGTCGGTGCAGCCGTTGAGTTCGGCTTCGACTTGTTTGATCGCGTGCTCCAGTTGGTCGCGCGCCGCACCGTGTACCTGCGGGATCGAACGGATGCTCAGCGCATCCTGAGTACGAATGCCTTTGCTCGTCGCGATCACTTCACTGCCATCGAGCAAGGCGCGCAGGTTGCTACCGACCTGCTGCATGCCGGGGTGCGGCTTGAGCGCGATGATCTCGGCATCGAACGCGGCGATCTGCCCACGCTGCGCTTCGAAGCTCATGGCGCCGATCACGTCGGCCCATTGCACCAGACGCGTCGCGTCGGCAATCGCCAGGCAGCTGAGGCCGGTCATGCACGGCGTACCGTTGACCAGGCACAAGCCGTCCTTCGCGCCGAGTTGCACCGGTTGCAGGCCTTCTTCGGCCAGCGCCTGTTGCGCCGAAGTGATCTGCCCGCGATAGCTGACATTGCCCACGCCCAGCAGCGCGATGCCGATGTGCGCCATGTGCGTCAGGTAACCCACCGAACCTTGCGACGGAACCTGCGGGGTGATGCCGCGATTGAGCAGCGCCAGCAACGCTTCGACCACCCGCCGGTGAATGCCGGATTTGCCGTGGCTGTAGTTGTGGATTGCGGCGCAGATGATCGCGCGGGTCTGCTCATCAGGCAGCACCGGGCCGACGCCGCAGGCGTGGCTGAGCAAGGTGTTGCGTGAGAGCTGGCTGAGTTGTTCGTCCTTCAGCGAAACGTTGGACAGACCACCCAGACCGGTGTTGACGCCATAGGCACGCTCGCCGCTTTCGACGATGCGCTGGACGATGCCCTGAGCGTTTTCGATGCGCGCCCAGGTTTCGCTCGATAACTCCAGTTGCGCGCCGTGACGGGCGACGGCGACCACGTCCTGCCAACGCAGGGGGTTGCCGGTGATGATGATTTTTTCAGCCTGGGACATCTAAAACCTCATACCAATTCTTTGATACAAAACCTGTGGTGAGGGGATTTATCCCCGACGGGCTGCGCAACAGCCCCAAAACCTGCAGCCAGGATGTTTCAGGTGCACCGCATGCAATGTTTGGGGGCGGCTTCGCCACCCATCGGGGATAAATCCCCGCGCCACAAAGGCAATCCATTTCAGACTACTGCCGCCCGCCGCTGCACGAACCGGTCGACATACTCGTCCGCCGGCGAATGCAGGATCTCCCTTGGCGTGCCGACCTGAATCAGGCGGCCATCCTTGAGGATCGCGATGCGGTTGCCGATGCGCACGGCCTCGTCGAGGTCGTGGGTGATGAAGACGATGGTCTTGTGCAGGGTCTTTTGCAGCTCCAGCAACTGGTCCTGCATCTCGGCGCGGATCAGCGGATCCAGCGCACTGAACGCTTCGTCCATCAGGATGATATCGGTGTCGGCCGCCAGTGCCCGGGCCAGGCCCACGCGCTGGCGCATGCCGCCGGAGAGCTGGTGCGGGTATTTGTTTTCGTAACCTTTGAGGCCCACGGTGTTGATCCAGTGCAACGCGCGTTCAGCGCACAGTTGCTTGCTTTCACCGCGCACTTTCAGGCCGTAGGCGACGTTCTCGATCACGGTCTTGTGCGGCAGCAGGCCGAAGCTCTGGAACACCATGCTGATCTTGTGCCGGCGAAATTCGCGCAGCGCTTCCATGTCGTATTGCAGGATGTCCACGCCGTCGACCAGGATCGCGCCGCTGGTGGGGTCGATCAGGCGATTGAAGTGGCGCACCAGGGTCGATTTGCCGGAGCCGGACAGGCCCATGATCACGAAGATCTCACCGGTGCCGATGCTCAGCGACAGGTCGTTGACCCCGACCACGCAACCGGTTTCGTTCAGCACCTGATCCTTGGTCTTGCCCTGGCCGACCATCGCCAGTGCGTCCTTGGCGCGGTTGCCGAAAATCTTGAAGACGTTTTTGACTTCGATCTTGCTCACGGTTGCGTTGTTCATTTGCTCACCTCATGCCGTGGCCGACCGTACGCCTGAGTAATGCGGTCGATGACCACCGCGAGAATCACGATCGCCAGACCGGCTTCGAGGCCGCGTCCGACGTTGAGGGTCTGAATCCCCACCAGCACATCTTCACCCAGGCCACGGGCGCCGATCATCGAGGCGATCACCACCATCGACAGGGCCATCATGGTGGTCTGGTTGATCCCGGCCATGATGCTCGGCAGGGCCAGCGGCAGTTGCACGCCGAACAGTTGCTGCCAGCGGTTGGCACCGAAAGCGTTGATCGCTTCCATCACTTCGCCGTCGACCTGGCGGATGCCCAGATCAGTCAGGCGGATCAGCGGCGGCGCGGCGTAGATCACCGTGGCGAAAATCGCCGGGACTTTACCCAGACCGAACAGCATCAGCACCGGAATCAGGTACACGAAGCTGGGCATGGTCTGCATGATGTCGAGCAGCGGCATCAGCACCGAACGCAATCGATTGCTGCGCGCCGAGAGAATCCCCAGCGGTATGCCGATCAGCACCGATATGATCGTCGCGACCATCATCAGCGCCAGGGTCTGCATGAGTTTGTCCCACAGGCCGACAGCACCGACGAGGAACAGCAGACCGACGATGACAGCGGTGGTCAGCACTTTGCGCGTGGCGTGCCAGGCGACGACGCCGACGATCGCCAGCATCAACCACCACGGCGCCGCACGCAGCAGGCCTTCGAGGTTGACGATGGCCCACAGCAGCGTGTCCGAGATGTGGCGGAACACATCACCGTAGTTGGTGACCAGCGAATCGACCCAACCGTTGACCCAGTCGGCGATGGAAAAGGTAAAGCTTTCGGGAAACATAAGCGGCTCTCAATCAGAAATCTCAATCAAGCGATTTACGGCATATCTCCCGGCCAGCCTCACGGTTGACCGGGAGGTATCGACCTACAGCGCCGCGTCGATTTTCTTGGCTGCGTCGTCACTGACCCACGCGTGCCAGACCTCAGGATGTTCCTTGAGGAAGATTTTCGCCAGTTTTGGCGACTCGATACGTTCCTTCGCCATGCGGCCCAGGTTCTGGTTCAGCAGGTCGATCGGCAGGTTGACCTTTTCCAGCACGGCCACCAGTTCTGGCGCCTGCTCGTGGAAGGTTTTCGACAGGCCGACCTTGATGCTCACGCTTTTGTCGACGCCCGGTTTTTCTTCGAGTTTGACCGCGTCGATCTGGCCCATCAGCGGGGTTGGCGACCAGTAATAAAACAGGATCGGCTCGCCACGCTTGTAGCTCGACAGCACCGCCGCATCCAGCGCAGGTCCTGTGCCCGGGCGGAAGTTGGTGTAGCTGTTTTCCAGACCATAGCTCTTGAGCATTTCGCTGTTGTCCAGCTCGCAGGTCCAGCCCGCCGGGCAGTTATAGAAACGGCCCTTGGACGGCTCTTCGGCGTCTTTGAAAACAGCCGCGTACTTGCCCAGGTCGGCGATGTTTTTCAGGTCCGGGGCTTTTGCCTCGATCTTGCGTTTGGCGTCGCCTTCGATCACGTAGCGCGGCACGTACCAGCCTTCGATAGCGCCGACGATCGGGGCGCCGACACCGACGACCTTGCCGGCCTTCTCGGCCTTGTTCCAGACTTCGCTGCGGCCGACCCATTCTTCGGCGAACACTTGAATGTCGTTGCTGCTCAGGGCGTTCTCCATGGTGATGGAGTTGCCCGGCAGGCTGTCGGTCTTGCAGTCGTAACCTTTCTCCAGCACCACTTGCAGCACGTCGGTCAGCAGCATGCCGCTTTCCCAGTTCAGACCGGCGAATTTCACCGGTTTACCGGACTCGCACCAACCGGCTGCCTGAGTGGCACCGGCACTGGCCAGCAGGCCCATGGACAACAGTGTGGTGAGCAGGGTCTTGTTCGATTTCATTGTTGCGACGCTCCTAATCATGAATTGGCTTACGGCAGTCAAGAGGCATCCAGCCCTGTCCACGTCCAATCAGGCCTGCGCCGCAGCGCGCCCGGCCCCACTTTTTTCAGGTGGTACAACGCTGTTCTGCTCGACCGGCAGAATCAGTTGATCAGGCACCGAGCCGTGCCATTTTTTTGCGCACACGTAATAGAGGGCAGCAGGCAGCACCAGACCGATGATCCAGGAGATATCCACATCACCGAGGGCAGCCACCAGCGGGCCGGTGTAGAACTTGGTGGAGATGAACGGCAGTTGCACCAGCACGCCGAACACATAGACGCTGATCCCGAGCAGGTTCCAGCGCCCGTAGCGACCGTTCGGATCGGCCAGCGCCGGCACGTCGTAGCGCTCGCGGGTGATGCAGTAGTAGTCGACCAGGTTGATCGCGCTCCATGGCGTGAAGAACGCCAGCAGGAACAGGATGAACGACTTGAACGCACCGAGGAACGAGTGCTGACCGAGCAAGGCGATCAGGGTTGCCGCGCCGACGATCACCAGCACGAACACCAGACGCTGCATACGCGTAACGGTCAGGTGCCCTTTGAAACCACTGATGATGGTGGCGATGCACATGAAGCTGCCGTAGGAGTTCAGCGTCGAGATGGTCACCTTGCCGAAGGCGATGCTGAAGTACAGCAGCGCCGCCGTGGCACCAGTGCCGCCCAGTCCGACGATGTAGGCCACTTCGTGACCGGCAAACTGGCCGTTGGCCGAAGCTGCCGCGAACACGCCGAGGACCATCGCCACCTGCGCGCCGATGACCGAACCTGCGCCAGCGGCAAAGAAGGTTTTCACCGAGGAAACCTTGCTCGGCAGGTAACGCGAATAGTCAGCCACATAAGGGCCGAACGCGATCTGCCAGGACGCCGCGAGCGACACCGCCAGCAGGAAGCTGCTCCAGCTGAAGTGACGGATCTGCAACAGTGCGCCCACGTCCACCTGGCTCAGCAGACGGCTGAACAGATACACAAAGGCAATCACGCCGATGACACTGGCAACCCGGCCGATCCAGTGGATCACCCGATAACCGAGCACCGTGACCACTACGATGACACTGGCGAACAGCAGGATGCCGACGGTGTCGCTGACGCCAAACAACTGGCCCAGCGCCTGGCCGGAAAGCACCGTACCGGTGGCGGTGAAGCCCAGGTACATCAGGCACACCAGCACGATCGGGATCGCCGCGCCGTAGACGCCGAATTGCACGCGGCTGGAAATCATCTGCGGCAGGCCCAGTTTCGGCCCTTGCGCCGCATGCAGCGCCATCACGCCACCGCCCAGCAGTTGACCGATCAACAGACCGATCAACGACCAGAACACATCACCGCCCAGCACCACGGCCAGGGCCCCGGTGACAATCGCGGTGATTTGCAGATTCGCACCCATCCACAGGGTGAACTGGCTCAACAGACGACCGTGTCTTTCCGCTTCCGGGATGTAGTCGATCGAACGCCTTTCGATCAACGGTTTGTTGCCTGCACGATCGGGGGTTACAGCCATGATTCAACCTCTGTGGATTGTTATTCGAGTTCACTGAGCGTCTTGCGCGGGCGGCTTTTGGTGGGAGCGGGCTTGCTCGCGAAGGGGCCGGCACATTCGAAACATGTGCTGACTGATCCAACGCGTTCGTGAGCAAGCCCACTCCCACCAAAAGCATTTCCCACAGAATTGCGATTATTTGCCGGTAATCATCGGCAGGTTCAGCCCCTGCTCCTTGGCGCAGTCGATAGCGATCTGGTAACCGGCATCGGCGTGACGCATGACACCGGTGGCCGGGTCGTTGTGCAGGACGCGGGCAATGCGCTCGGCCGCTTCGTCGGTACCGTCGCAGACGATTACCATGCCCGAGTGCTGGGAGAAGCCCATGCCCACGCCACCGCCGTGGTGCAGGGAAACCCAGGTCGCGCCGCTCGCGGTGTTCAGCAGAGCGTTGAGCAGTGGCCAGTCGGACACGGCGTCGGAACCGTCCTGCATCGATTCGGTTTCGCGGTTCGGGCTGGCAACGGAGCCGGAGTCGAGGTGGTCGCGACCGATCACGATCGGGGCCGACAGCTCGCCGCTGCGCACCATTTCGTTGAACGCCAGACCGAGCTTGGCGCGCAGGCCCAGACCGACCCAGCAGATACGTGCCGGCAGACCCTGGAAGCTGATGCGCTCACGGGCCATGTCCAGCCAGTTGTGCAGGTGCGCGTCGTCCGGGATCAGCTCTTTGACTTTGGCGTCGGTCTTGTAGATGTCCTGCGGGTCACCCGACAGCGCCGCCCAGCGGAACGGACCGATGCCACGGCAGAACAGTGGGCGGATGTAGGCCGGTACAAATCCTGGGAAGTCGAACGCGTTCTCCACGCCTTCTTCTTGCGCCATCTGACGGATGTTGTTGCCGTAGTCGAAGGTCGGAATGCCTTGTTTCTGGAAGTCCAGCATCGCTTTGACGTGGACGGCCATCGACTGCTTGGCGGCCTTGATCACAGCGGCCGGCTCTGTCTTGGCGCGGGCGCGGTATTCGTCCCAGGTCCAGCCCGCCGGCAGGTAGCCATTGAGTGGGTCGTGGGCGCTGGTCTGGTCGGTGACCATGTCCGGGCGCACACCGCGCTTGACCAGTTCCGGCAGAATTTCTGCCGCGTTGCCCAGCAGCGCGATCGAGATCGCCTTGCCTTCAGCGGTGTATTTGGCGATGCGCGCCAGGGCGTCATCGAGATCTTTGGCCTGCTCGTCGACGTAGCGGCTTTTCAAGCGGAAATCGATGCTCACCTGCTGGCATTCGATATTCAGCGAGCAGGCACCGGCCAGGGTGGCCGCCAGTGGCTGAGCGCCGCCCATGCCGCCGAGGCCTGCGGTCAGCACCCACTTGCCTTTGAGGTTGTCGTTGTAGTGCTGGCGGCCGGCTTCAACGAAGGTTTCGTAGGTGCCCTGAACGATGCCTTGGCTGCCGATGTAGATCCAGCTGCCGGCGGTCATCTGGCCGTACATGGCCAGGCCTTTGGCGTCGAGTTCGTTGAAGTGTTCCCAGCTCGCCCAGTGCGGCACCAGGTTGGAGTTGGCGATCAGTACGCGCGGGGCGTTGCTGTGAGTCTTGAACACGCCGACCGGTTTGCCGGATTGCACCAGCAGGGTCTCGTCGTCGTTCAGATTGGTCAGGCTCTCGACGATTTTGTCGTAGCACTCCCAGTTGCGCGCAGCGCGACCGATGCCACCGTAGACCACCAGCTCTTTCGGGTTCTCGGCCACTTCCGGATCGAGGTTGTTCATCAGCATGCGCAGCGGCGCTTCGGTTAGCCAGCTCTTGGCGGTCAGCTTGTTGCCGCGTGCAGCGCGGATCTCGACGTCACGTCTCTTTGTATAAACGGCAGTTGTAGGCTTATTGTCAGTCACGAAAAAGACTCCTCAGCGATCAATTCAAACCAACCCTGGCAGTGGGCAAGCAGCCTGCGCGCCTCAATGCGCGACAAGCGAATCAGTGGACGCTGCGGACTTATACGCATACGTCTTTACTTGTACATACAAGCATATGCAATCAAGCGGCCAACTTGCTGGAGGGGCGCTCAAGAAAAATTGCGGACAGGGCTGCGGAGCGCCTGAGACAAGGGTTACGGCGTGGATGAAAATTTTTGCGGGGAGGAATTGAGGATTTGGCGGATCGTTACGAACCCGTGGTTTTGCGCCACGCTGGGGCGTTCGGTAACAAGTTGGTGCGCCGAGGGAAACAGGAATTGAAATGCAATTGTGGTGAGGGGATTTATCCCCGATGGAGCGCGTAGCGGTCCCAAAAGGTCTGCTGCGCCGCCATCGGGGATAAATCCCCTCACCACAGGAGTGTTACCAGAGTTGGATCAGCGCGCGGTCAGCTCAATCACGCAGCACCCGGCATTGACGGCCACTTCAACCAGCCCGGTGTTACCGTCCAGTTGCAGGCAATCATGGCGGCCGAGTTGCGCAGTGTTGTCAGCAACCTGCACTTGCAGCAGCTCACTGACACTGAACACCAGCACCGTCGCCGCCGAGCTGAAAAACCGCTGCTCGCCTTCCAGCCACTGCAACCGCGCGCTGTAACGCTGTGGCGCGTAGATCAGGTTGAAGTCGCGGATCGCACCACCGAGCAAAGTGCAGGACACCTGGCTTTCGCCGCTGAACGCAAACGGATCCAGCGGTAACAATGGGCGAGTGTCATCGCCGTCGACACACAGGGTCATGCCATCGCCCTGCAGCACCGTAATCACTCGCTGGTAACCAGCAAAAGTCGAGAATCCACCGGACTCGGCAATGTCGGCAATCGACAGGCGCCAGCCGAAACCATCGAGGCCGGCACCCGCATCACGGGTAATCTCTTCGGTGCTGCCGCCGCCGTTTTTCCACGGCATGCGCGGGTAACCCTCGGCGCGTAAAACCTTCAAACCATTCATTTATGAAAGCGTCCTTCCAGACGATGACGGGAACCTGGGTGAATCAAACGCGCGGCGGTCACCGGCTGACGCCCCGACCACGTACGGCGACGGATCAGCAGGCACGGCTCACCTTTTTCGATCTGCAGCAGCTTGCACTCGGACGGCTCAGCGAGGATCGCTTCGACCACATGCTCGCCTTCGGTCAGTGGCGCGACCTGATTGAGATAGGCGTAAGGCGTCTGCAGGGTGAAGTCCTGCTTGAGGTATTCCGGGGCGACCAGCGCGTTGACGAAGCGGTCTTCGATTTGCACAGGAATGTCGTTTTCGTAATGCACGATCAGCGAGTGGAAGACCTTCTGCCCTTCGCGCATGTCCAGCGCCAGCGCGCGCTCGGAGCCCGCAGCCTCTTCTTCGAGGGTGATCACCTGACAAGTGTGGCGATGGCCACGGGAGGCGATTTCATCAGCGATGTTGTGCACTTCGAACAACGCAGACTGGCTCTTCGGTTCAGCGACAAACGTGCCTACACCTTGCATGCGCACGAGCAGGCCGTCGGCGGTCATTTCACGCAGCGCGCGGTTGATGGTCATGCGGCTGAAACCGAGCTGGCTGACCAGTTCGCTTTCCGATGGCACGCGGTAGTGCGGTGGCCAGTTACCGCTGTCGATCTGCTGGGTGATCATCTGTTTGACGCGGGCGTACAAGGGCGCCGGACTGTCGCCCAGGTTCGCGGCCAACGGAGAGACTGGAGGCGGAGTCGGCACGGTTGATCCCTGTTCATTGGATGAAGGTTGCTAGCTTGCCGGAGTTTACCGGGCAGGCAAACGTCTGTATATGTATATACAAATAACACACGATGGGGTGCTGAACCATGTCCGCTTTCTTTGCCGAACGCGCGCTGCTGCCTAACGGATGGGCCAACAATGTACGTCTTGAGGTCAGCGCCGATGGCGTGCTGACCCGGATTCAGGCCGATTCCACTGCAGACGGCGCCGAACGGCTGAGCGGTCCGCTGCTGTCGGGCATGCCCAATCTGCACTCCCACGCCTTCCAGCGCGCGATGGCCGGGCTGGCGGAAGTGGCCGGCAATCCCAACGACAGTTTCTGGACCTGGCGTGACCTGATGTATCGCCTCGTCGGAAAAATCAGCCCGGAGCAGCTCGGCGTGATCGCCCGTCAGCTGTACATCGAAATGCTCAAGGCCGGTTACACCTCGGTTGCTGAATTCCACTATGTACACCACGACAATAACGGCCAGCCGTATGCCGATCCGGCCGAACTGGCACTGCGCATCAGTCAGGCAGCGAGCGAAAGCGGCATCGGTCTGACTCTGTTGCCGGTGCTTTACAGCCATTCCGGATTCGGCGGCCAAACGCCCAATGATGGGCAGCGCCGCTTTATCAACAGCACCGAAAATTACCTGAATCTGCAATCGCGCTTGCAGCCATTACTGGCTCAGCAAAAAGCGCAGTCGCTGGGTCTGTGCTTCCACTCGCTGCGCGCGGTCACCCCGCAACAGATCAGCGAAGTGCTGGCCGCCAGCGACAAGCAGTGCCCGGTGCACATTCACATCGCCGAACAGCAGAAGGAAGTCGATGACTGCCTGAGCTGGAGCGGTCGCCGTCCGCTGCAATGGCTCTACGAAAACACCGAGGTCGATCAGCGTTGGTGCCTGGTTCACGCGACCCACGCCAACCCGGAAGAAGTCACGCTGATGGCCAAGAGTCGCGCCATCGCCGGCCTGTGCCTGACCACTGAAGCGAATCTGGGCGACGGGATTTTCCCGGCGGTGGATTTCCTCGCTCAGGGCGGACGCATGGGCATCGGTTCCGACAGCCATGTGTCGCTCAGCGTGGTCGAGGAATTGCGCTGGCTGGAATACGGCCAGCGTCTGCGCGATCAGCGGCGTAACCGGTTGTATGGCGCGGATCAGCCGATGGTTGGGCGCACGCTGTATGACGCGGCGCTGGACGGCGGCGCCCAGGCTTTGGGACAGCCGATTGGTGCGCTGCAAGTCGGCAAACGTGCGGACTGGATCGTGCTCGATGGCAATGATCCGTATCTGGCCACCGCCAGTGGTGACGGGATTTTGAATCGCTGGCTGTTCGCTGGCGGAGATCGCCAGGTGCGCGATGTGCTGGTCAATGGTCAGTGGGTGGTGCGCGATGGACGGCACGCGGGCGAAGAGGAAAGCGCACGTGCCTTCACCCAGGTTCTGCGCGAACTTTTAGGCTGACACAAAACAAAAATGTGGGAGCGGGCTTGCTCGCGAAAGCGGTGTATCAGTCGATATTTCAGTCGACTGACACGCCCTCTTCGCGAGCAAGCCCGCTCCCACATTTGATTTGTGGTGACCTTTAGTTCGAAGTCTTCGCCATCTGCCGATCCGACGCCCGCCAGATCAGTCGCGTAGTGTCGTAACCCTGCTGCCGCGCCTTGCTCAGCAACTCCTCACGCACTACGCCATTGACCGTTGGCGTGCGCGACAGCAACCACATGTACTTGCGACTCGGGTCGCCGACGATGGCGGTCTTGTAGTCGTCGCTGACGTACAACACCCAGTATTCGCCTTTCGCCACACCCGGAATCAAGCGCGAGAACCAGGTATCGAACTCGACCCACAACTTGTCGGTCTTGCCCGGCACCTGTGGATAAGCCTTGCCTTTGGCTTCTTCCCACTGCCAGTCGGAGGTCAGGCAGCGATTGAGCACATCGACATTGCCGTCGGGTCTGAGCGAGTAGTGGGCTTCGGACTGCGCGCAGTTGCGCTGGAAGTACATCGGCAGGCGCGCCAGTTCATACCAGGTGCCCTGATAACGCTTGAGATTGACACTGTGAGCCGTCTTGGGCGCCAGCGGATCTTCACCGTGGGTGGCGCAGCCGGCCAGTACCAGGCCGGCAAAAAGGACGAACAATATCCGCTTCATTATTTTTCTCCCGTGGGCGCATAGCCCCGGTTTACTTCAGGCCTTGGCCGGAAAACATCAGCACTTTGTCACCGGCGTACTGCACGCTGATAAAGCTGTTTTTGTCGCCCCAGGTGCAACTGGACATGCCGAGCGCACCCGAACAGTCGGTGGGTTTGCCGAGCAGCGTCTCAACCTCGGCCTTGGCCATGCCGGCCGAAAGCTTGGAATAGTTTTCCTGATTGACCTTGCTGCACGCGGCCAACAGCACGCAAAAAGTCAGAAGGGCGATAGATCGCAGCGACATGAAGTAACTCCTGGAGCGGAAGGGGGATGGCATGGTGCCAACCAGAAGCTTAGAAGAGAAAACCCTCATCTGGTTCCCTTCAGAAATGGCTATTTATCGCTCCGCTCGTCTGGCATTTACCGGTAAATCAGACACTTTGTGCGGCTATTGAGCATTTCGTCGCATTTCATCAAAGACGCCTAATCTTTGGCGCGCGGCGGTCGAAAAAAGAGCAGCGCAAAGCCCCCGAGTGTGGCAAATTGCCGCCCTTTCTCGACCAGCCCCTTCGCGGTAGTTCATTCGATGACCAGAAACATGAAATTCAGCCACAAGATCTTGTTGGCTGCCGCCCTCGTGGTGGCCGTTGCGTTCGCCTGTTTCATTTTGTTCAACGACTATCGACAACGCGAAGCCCTGAACAGCAGTACCGAAGCCTCGATGCAGGAACTCGGCAGCCTGACCACCAGCAACATCCAGACCTGGCTGGAAAGCCGCATCCAGTTGCTGCAATCGCTGTCGCAGCAGGTCGCCGCCGACGGCAGCGCCCCGGCCAGCCTCAAGCGCATCATCGACCTGCCCGCCTACACCGGCAATTTCCAGCTCAGCTACTTCGGCGGCGCTGACGGCGTGATGTTCTCGGTGCCCGCCGGCAACCGCGCGCCGGACTACGACCCGCGCGCCCGTGGCTGGTACAAGGCAGCCAACAGCGCCCAACAGACCATCGTCACCGAACCCTACATCGCCGCGTCGTCGGGCAAACTGGTGATCACTGTCGCCACCCCGGTGCAGCGTCAGGGCCAGATGATCGGTGTGGCCGGCGCCGACATCGATCTGACCAGCGTCAGCGCAATCATCAACTCGCTCAACTTTGGTGGCCACGGCCATGCGTTCATCGTCAGCGCCGATGGCAAGATTCTGATTCACCCGGACAGCAAACTGGTGCTCAAAACCCTCGCCGAGGCTTATCCAAACGGCGCACCGAAAGTCAGCCCGGGCCTGAAAGAAGTCGAGTTCAACGGTAAGACACAACTGATCTCCTTCACCCGCGTCAACGGCGTGCCATCGGCCGACTGGTACGTGGCGCTGGTGCTGGACAAGGACACCGCATTCTCGATGCTCAGCGAATTCCGCACCTCGGCGCTGATCGCCATGGTGATCGCCGTGGTGATCATCATCGCCCTGCTCGGCATGCTGATCCGCGTGCTGATGCAACCGCTGCTGACCATGGGCCGCGCCATGCACGACATCGCCGAAGGTGAAGGCGACCTGACCAAGCGTCTGGTGATCCACGGCCATGATGAATTCGGCGCGCTGGGTCTGTCGTTCAACCGCTTCGTCGAACGTATTCACACCTCGATCAGTGAAGTGTCCTCGGCCACCGGCCAGGTCAACGAAGTCGCCCTGCGAGTGGTCGCCGCATCGAATTCGTCGATGTACAACTCCGATCAGCAAGCGACCCGCACCAACAGCGTGGCCGCGGCGATCAACCAGCTCGGCGCCGCCGCTCAGGAAATCGCCCAGAACGCCGCCCTCGCCTCGCAGCACTCCAGTGATGCGCGCAGCCTGGCGGTCGACGGCCAGCAGGTTGTGGATAAAACCATCCACGCGATGCAGCAGTTGTCGGCAAAAATCAGCGACTCCTGCGGCAACATCGAAACCCTCAACAGCAACACGGTGAACATCGGGCAGATTCTGGAAGTGATCACCAGCATCTCGCAGCAGACCAACCTGCTGGCGCTAAACGCTGCCATCGAAGCGGCCCGCGCCGGTGAGGCTGGCCGTGGTTTCGCCGTGGTCGCTGACGAGGTGCGCAACCTCGCGCACCGCACCCAGGATTCGGCGCAGCAAGTGCAGAAGATGATCGAAGAACTGCAAGTCGGCGCGCGTCAGGCCGTGAGCATCATGACCGAGAGCCAGCGCGAGAGCGAAAGCAGCGTCGGCATCGCCAACCAGGCCGGCGAACGCCTGGGCAGCGTGACCCAGCGCATCGGCGAGATCGACGGGATGAACCAGTCGGTGGCTACCGCGACTGAGGAGCAGACGGCTGTGGTCGAATCGATCAACGTCGACATCAACGAGATCAACACGCTGAACCAGGAAGGTGTGGAGAACCTGCAGGCAACCTTGCGCGCTTGTTCGGATCTGGAGCAGCAGGCGGCCCGATTGAAGCAGCTGGTGGGTAGCTTCCGGATCTAAGATCAAGAGCCACCCCCTCACCCCAGCCCTCTCCCCCAAGGGGGCGAGGGGGGGGAAGGGAGTAGATCTTCAAGCTTTTCAAACCTGAGTTCGACTGGATGCTTCAGGTCGACGTATAGCGACAAAACACCTCGGTCAGTCCCCTCTCCCTCCGGGAGAGGGTTAGGGTGAGGGCTGGTTGTTGAGGTTGCCGAGAATCGTTCTAAAAACGCGAACCTGGCTCTTTCAAAAACGCCAACTCCTCAGCTGTCGACTCCCGCCCCAACACCGCATTGCGATGCGGAAACCGTCCAAATCGTGCAATCACCTTCCGATGCCGCTCGGCATAGTCCAGATTGTCGGCAAACACCGCCCGCTCGGCTTCCGGCTGTTCAGCTACCAGATCGATAAAGCGCGAAACGGCTTCGTTCTGCACCGCGAGGTTTTCGCAGTGTTCGAACACCAGATAAATGAATACCCGCTGAATCGGCTTCAGTTGCCGGTCGAAGTCCGCTGCAATGCCTTGGGCGACGAGTTTCTGCGCGCGCAGATCACCGGAAAACGCTTTGGGCGTGTCGCGAAAAATCATTCGCGGCAGTTGATCGAGCAGCAGCACCACGGCCAGCCAACCTTCGGGACGTTGCGTCCACTCGGTCAATTCGCCAGCGAGGGCCTGATCGACAAAGACCCCGAAACGCTCACGCGCTTCGAGGTCTTGGCTGTCTTTCTTGCCGAACCACAACTTGCCCTTGTCAGCCGCAATCTCGTCCGGTGATTCGCTTTGTCCGAACCACCAATCGAGCAACGGCTGCCAGGGCGCGGTCATGGCTTATTCCTTGTGGTAAGCCGTGGCGCGGGCGACTTCTTCTTTCGAGCCGAGGAACACCGCCACGCGCTGGTGCAGGCCTTCGGGCTGAATGTCGAGGATGCGTTGGTGACCGTCGGTGGACGCGCCGCCGGCCTGTTCCACCAGGAACGACATCGGGTTGGCTTCGTACATCAGACGCAGTTTGCCGGGCTTGGATGGCTCACGGCTGTCGCGTGGGTACATGAACAGACCGCCACGGGTCAGGATGCGATGCACGTCGGCCACCATCGCCGCGACCCAGCGCATGTTGTAGTTCTTCTTCAGCGGGCCTTCTTCGCCGGCCAGCAGTTCGCTGACGTAGCGTTGCACCGGGGCTTCCCAGTGGCGCTGGTTGGACATGTTGATCGCGAATTCCTGGGTGGTTTCAGGAATGGTGATGTCTTCGTGGGTCAGTACGAAGCTGCCCATTTCGCGGTCCAGGGTGAAGCCTTTGACGCCGTCGCCCAGAGTCAGCACCAGCATGGTCTGCGGGCCGTAGATCGCGTAACCGGCGGCAACCTGCTGGGTGCCTGGCTGCAGGAAGGCTTTTTCGTTCAGCGGCTCGTTCTGGCTCAGGTATTCGTTCGGGCAACGCAGTACCGAGAAGATGGTGCCAACCGGAGCGTTGATGTCGATGTTCGACGAGCCGTCCAGTGGGTCGAATACCAGCAGGTAAGCGCCTTTCGGGTATTTGCCCGGGATCTGGTAGGCATTGTCCATTTCTTCGGACGCCATGCCGGCCAGGTGACCGCCCCATTCGTTGGCTTCGAGCAGGATCTCGTTCGACAGCACGTCGAGCTTCTTCTGCACTTCGCCTTGGACGTTTTCAGTGCCCATGCTGCCCAGAACACCACCCAGGGCGCCTTTGGACACGGCGTGGCTGATCTCTTTGCAGGCACGCGCCACCACTTCGATCAGGAAGCGCAGATCGGCAGGAGTGTTATTGCTGCGGGTCTGCTCAATCAAATAGCGACTCAGGGTAACGCGGGACATGGACGGCTCCGGTGGAATGGGGGGCTAAAAACCCGCGCAGTTTACAGGGAGTCTGAAAACGTAGCGAGCGATGACGCCCGGTAACGTGCATTGGGGCGCAATTGCTTGTATCAGACGTGAACGGGTCGAGAGAGTTCAGGCACCGGATTGAGCGTAGTTCGAAACGGGACGGGTGGTGCATGCGGATCCGCGACCGATCTGAAACTATTGGTGGTCGATCGGCCGCCTTCGCGAGCAAGCCCGCTCCCACAGTTGACCGAGTAGCCCTGCTGGACGCGATCAATGTGGGAGCGGGCTTGCTCGCGAATGGCGCGCAGCGCCAGCCATGCTCAGGAATTGGTCGGCGGCTTGCGCAACAGGCTCGCCGCCATCGCCCCGAGGAACACCACACTCACCAGCAACACCGCCCACAGGCCGATCTTCTTCCAGTTGGTCTCGGCTACCGCCGTCGTGGTTGCCGGCGTAGCCTGTGTGGCAATCACTTCACCCTGCACCGAGGCCTTGCCCAGCGTCGCGAGTTTTTCCGCTTTGAAATCCGGAATCAGCGTGCTCAGCGGCAGGTTCGCGGTTTTCACCGTCGGATTGCCCAGCGCCAGGCTGTAAGGCCCGTCACCCCGTGCGAGGAAAATCACCTGGGTCGCCCGCACCGCGTACTTCAGGCTCGGTGCCTGCTCACCCAGACCGCCGCCACGCTCATCCACGCTCAGTTTCAGCTGCTGCACAGTCTGCCCGTACAACTGCAATTCGTTTTGCACCATGTCCTGACCGTTCTGGGTCAGGCGATACAGCAAACCGTTGCTCAACGTCTGCCACGGCAGGCTGCTTTCGCGGCGGCCCGCGAGCGTCACCGGCGCCAGACTGTTCGGTTGTTTCAGCTCGACCTGCACCCGCTCGACATTCAGACCCATCGGCAACTGCCAGGTGTACTCACCGGACTTGGTGCTACTGCCCGCCAGCGCTTGCGACCAGACCAACGGCAGCGGCACGTTGCGTGGATCGCTGCTTTTCAGTTGAGCGGACGTGAGGATTGGCGCCGAGGTTGGCGCATCCCACAGCAGACGCAGATAGCGCGCCGATTGCCCCGGCAGCGTCACTTCGTGCTGTTCGATGCGTTCGTCGGAAAAGGTCAGGCGCGCCACCTGCCCCTCGCCCCACGCCTGCCAATGCTGCAAATCATCACTGGCCTCGATGCTGAAACGCTGGAAGCCGTCACGCTCGCTGGTCCAGTCGAGAATCAGCTGCTGCAGCGGCGCCTTGATCGCACTGGCATCGAGCAGCCAGCCACGCAGCACTTCTTCACCGGCCTCCAGCTGAGTCGACGGCTGCACTTCCACCAGTGTGCCGGTGGTGGTCGATTGCACGCGCACGTTCGGCGCTCGCTCGCTGGCGTCGGCGGCGTTGTACAAGGGGAACCACTTCACTTCATGCAACTGCCCGTCGTCGCGGGTCTGCGCCGATTCCCGGGTCAGGGCGTAGGCCTGTGGTTCGCCGGCGGCGTTGAACACGCGCAGGTCGCTGAGATCGGTCTGGCGGGCCTGCAATTGCGCGCTCAGCGGCAGATCGAGGCGATACCACGGGCCGTTGCCGCTCACCGTCAGCGGCACCTGCGTGGCGAAGTCCGCCGGTTTTTCCTGCGCGCCAGCAGCCATCACCACGCCCAACGCCAACCACCCCAGATTCAGCATGCGACTCAAGATGAAACTCCTTCGGTATCCGGCACGGGTTTGTCCGCCGCCGGTTCGGCTTCGACACGTTTCGGTGGCAGCGGTGCGAAATAGCCCACCACCAGCAGCAACACGCCGACGCCGATAAACGAGACGATCCGGGCCAGTCCGCCACGGTTGCTCAATTCGACAAAAATCAGTTTGGCCACCACCAGCGCAATCAACGCCGCGCCGATCAGCCACACTTCGCGACGGTGACGCAGATGGCCGCCGATCATCAGACCCAACGCCATCAGGGTCCAGACGATGGACAACCCGGCCTGCACCAGCATCGATTCGAGCAGCAGATCCAGCTCGAACGGAATGCCCGCCCAATGGTGCGCAGCGCGGGTCACCAGCGCGGTGCAGAAGGCGAATAGGGAGACCCCGGCGACCAGTTGCGTGGCGTACTCGGCGTAATCCTTGCGCAGGGCAAACTGCGTCACCGCATGACGCGACCACACGTAAACCCCGAACAGGGCGAACAGCAGGCCCAATTCCAACGGGTTGATCAGCGGCACGTACGGCAGCGGTTCGGCGTTACCGTCGCTGACGCCGTTGGCCAGCCAGAACCACGCCAGCATCAGCACTGCCAGCGGCGCGGCGGCGTACAAACGATATTCCCGCGGGAATGCCGCCACCGGCCATGGCCAGCTGCGCGGAGCCGCCGCCAACAGCAGATACAGGCTCGGCAGGATCGCCCAGCCCAGCCAGCGCCACGCGTTGTATTGCTCGGACAACAGCAGCAGACCGTAGCGCAGCTCCAGCGCCAGTACGCCGATCAGCAGCCAGCAACCCAGCACATGCGCAGTGCTCAAGGCCCGAGCCGGCAGCATCGGCGCCAGACGCCGCAGGCTGAAGAAATGCACGGCGAACACCAATACCCACGCCAGCCAACCGAAATTCGCCGCTGGGTGATAACGCGCATGCCACGCCGCCAGCAACACCAGCCCCGCCGCCGGAATCAGCAAGGTGCAGAGCAGGCCTAGCGCCGGCCATTTCAGGCGCAGCGCCAACAATGTCCACAGCGCCACACTCAGCGCGGCAATCAGCAGCAACAGCGTCGCCTGCAGATTCAGCGGCGCAAAACGCAGCACCTCACTGACCCACGCCAACGCCCACCAACCGGCGCCCCACACCAGCAGCACTTCGGACAGGCGTTGCAAACTCAGCGCATCGAACGCCGAGGCGTGATTGCCCAGTTGCAGACGCCAGGCACCGACCAGCGCGGCCAGCCCCAATACCAGCGGCGTCCAGAAACCGCCATGGGCCAACGGCCGCAAACCTTCGCTGGACAGCGGCCCGAGCAACTCGGGGCCGGCCAACAAGAACGCCGTGCCACCGATCAACTGCAACAACAGGCCGAAAACAAAACTCACGCGCTGCTTGAGGTACAGGCTCAGCCAGATGATCAGCAATCCGCTGGCCGCCCACACTGCACTCGCGGTTTGCCACGGCAGCACGAACAACACCGCCAGATTGATCAGCACCAACCCCGCCAGCAACACCACCGACAAGCCACGCAGCAGCCGCACATCGCCGCGCACCATCTCGTCGCGCGCCGCCAGCAGCATCCCTCCGATCAACGCCAAACCGATCACCGATGCGCTGAGCAAACCGGTCCACCCGGCGCTGAACACGGCCGCCGAATCCTCGCCCGCGCCTTGCAGACGCAACAGGAACAGCGCACCACCGAGCAACTGCACAGTGAAGGCGGTGAACAGGAACGTGCGCGATTGCAGGCGCAGGCCGACGAACAGGGTCACCAGTCCGGCCAAAGCCCAACTGATCGCTGTCGCCTGAACCAGGAAAAACAGCGGCGCCAACAGGTACAGGAAGGTCAGACCCAGCGCCGCCAGCACCGGCAAGCCCTGGCGCTCCCACGGCGAAGCCTGTTCTGCCGAGGCTTTGCGCAATTGATAGAAACTGAACAGCAGTGCGATGCCGAGCATCAACGCTCCCAGCGGTGCGCCGTCGAGCAGGCTGCTTTCGCCAACCCGCAACTGACTGAGAAAGGCCAGCGCCGACCCCAGTTGCAGCAGCAGGGCAAACGCCCGGGCGAACGGCCGATGCTGACGCAGGCCGAGCCAGAAAATCCCCGCGCCCTCCACTGCCCACGCCGCCGAAGTCCAGCGCGCATCGAGGCCCAGCGGGATCGCCAGACTGGCGAAAATCACCCCCAGCGCCAGACAGGTTTCACCCAGCAACAAAGCGCGGCCGCCCATCAACACCCGGGCCAGGCCCATGTAGATCACGCCCAGTGCGAGTGCGCTGAACGCGGCGGCGAACTCCAGGTGCTGCACCAGCGCAAACTGCAGACCGAAGCCCACGATCGGCGGGCCGAACAGCATCGTGCCGTCGACGTAGTCGCCCTTGCGCGCCGACCAGTGCAGCAGCGCCTCGCGATCGCCGTCTGCTGGCGCATCGGGCATGTCGAGCAACTTGCGTCGGGCGAACAACAGGCCGATGCCCAGGTACATCAGGAAGAACAGAATCAGGAACGGCTCGGTGCTCCACAGCAGCTCGGGCGCATAGGAGCGCAGGCCCCAGGCGAAGCCGATACCGAACGTGCCGACGAACCCGA
This sequence comes from Pseudomonas sp. S150, assembly GCF_004526365.1. Classification (NCBI taxonomy): domain Bacteria; kingdom Pseudomonadati; phylum Pseudomonadota; class Gammaproteobacteria; order Pseudomonadales; family Pseudomonadaceae; genus Pseudomonas; species Pseudomonas sp. S150. The sequence goes on along the minus strand of NZ_CP038207.1, from coordinate 937,670 downwards.
TCAGGTTAAGCAGGCGCCACGCCTTGAACCAGGCAATGGCGAGAATGCCGGCATTGAGCAACGCGAAATAGCTGAACAGCGCGACATGGTTACCCTCCCCGGTCGAGGTCAGGATCGGCGCGGCGAAACCGCCCAATGCTGCAGCCGCCGCCAGCCCCAGCGCATCCTGAGTGATGGCGAGAATCGCCGAGAACACCGTGACCGCCACCAGCAAACCCAGCGCGGCGGACGGATCGAGCAACGGATGCAGACGCATCGCCGCAAACACCGTCAGGTACAGCACCGCGATCCCGGTGCCCTGCAGAATCAGCGCATAACTGCTGTTGCGCGTACGCAGCCACCAGCCCAGTGCCAGCAAGGCCAACGCCGCTGCCGCAACACCGGCATAACGCAATTCGATTGGCACTACCATGCCCTCGGTGGCGTAGCGCAGCAGGAACGCCAGACCGAAAAACAGCAGCACCACGCCAACCCGCAGCACGGTGTTGCCACCGAACAGCCAGTTACGCGCAGCGCTGATGCCACGCTCGATCAGGTTCGGGCCACGAGGTTCGGCAGGCTGTGCCGGCGCTGTTGGCTCGTCGGTAACAGCATCCAGACGCCAGACATCCGCCGGTAGCGGCTGGCTGGTTTCGCTGGCAACGGTAGACATCGGTTCGATTTCGGGTGGCAGTTCCCAGACCAGATCCGGCGTGGGGAAGGATGATTGTTCGGCGACGATGATCGGCTCAACGATGGCGTCCGGCATCGGCGCCACGCTCGGCGGTGTGGTGCGCACGCTGGCACCTTCAAGCAGAAACAGACGCTGCTCGACGGCTTGCAGGGCGACCTTGGCCTGTTCCAGTTGACGCTGTTGGTCGGTGGCCAGCGAGCCAAGCCGGGCGATACGCAGCGTTTGCCCGATCGCCAGCCCGAGCAGTGCACCGAGCAGCGCGGCACTGAACGACTCGTCGAGCAGCCAGCCGAGCAGCAACCCGATCAACATGAACATCCATTGCATGGTCGATATCCCTAAGCGGCCCCGAGGCGGGGCAATCCCGACAGTTGCTTCAGTCTAGGCAAAATCCAATGTGGGAGCGGGCTTGCTCGCGAAGGCGTTGTGTCAGTCGATATCCAGTTGACTGATACAACGCCTTCGCGAGCAAGCCCGCTACCACAAGGGGTCTTATGCTGACTGACACATTCGGTAAACCGGCGCTCAGTATATCGATCCGGCCCAACAAACGTTGGGCCTTACGCACATTTGTTGCAGAAAATCACTCCAGTGCCTTCCAGATATCCGTGGCGTACTCGCGAATCGTCCGGTCGGACGAGAACCAGCCCATCCGCGCCGTGTTGAGCACCGCCGAACGCCACCAGTTGTTGGAATCGTGCCAGTGCGCATCGACGCGTTTTTGCGCTTCCCAATAGGAATCGAAGTCGGCGCAGACCAGGAAGCGGTCGTAGTCCACCAGCGAATCGATCAATCCGGTGTAACGCGACGTGTCATCTGGCGAGAACACGCCACTGCGGATCGCTTGCAGCACGTCGCTCAAACGATGCGACGCGGCGATGTCCGGCGCGGCGCTGAACTCGTGGTTCTGCTTGCGCGCTTCAACCTGCTGAGCGCTGAGGCCGAAGATGAACATGTGCTCGGCACCGATACGCTCGCACATTTCCACGTTGGCGCCATCGAGGGTGCCGATGGTCAGCGCACCGTTGAGGCCGAACTTCATGTTACTGGTGCCCGAGGCTTCGAACCCGGCCGTGGAAATCTGCTCGGACAAGTCCGCCGCCGGAATGATGCTCTCCGCCAGGCTGACGTTGTAGTTGGGCAGGAACACCACTTTCAGCAAGCCGCGTACGGTCGGGTCGTTGTTCACCACCCGGGCGATGTCGTTGGTCAGTTTGATGATCAGTTTGGCCTGGTGATAACTGGCCGCCGCTTTACCGGCGAAGATTTTCACCCGAGGTACCCAGTCGACTTCAGGCTCGGCGCGGATTGCCTGATACAGCGCCACGGTGTGCATCAGGTTGAGCAACTGGCGCTTGTATTCGTGGATCCGCTTGACCTGCACGTCGAACATCGCCGCCGGATTGACCGCGATCCCCAGCCGCTCGTGAATCAGATAGGCCAAGGCCTTTTTGCTGTGCAGGCGCTGTTCGGCGAAGGCTTTGCGGAAGGCGGGTTGCTCGGCGAACGGTTCGAGATCGAGCAAGCGTTCTTCCGGGTTATCCAGCACCTCCGGGCCGAGGGAGTCGACCAGCATCGAGGTCAGCTCGGAGTTGGCCTGGAACAGCCAACGGCGGAAGGTGATGCCGTTGGTTTTGTTGTTGATCCGTTCCGGGTAGAGCTTGTGCAGTTCGGCGAATACTGTCTTGCGCATCAACTGCGTGTGCAGCCCGGACACGCCGTTGACGCTGTGCGAACCGAGGAACGCGAGGTTGCCCATGCGCACCCGGCGACCGTTGTCCTCTTCGATCAGCGACACCGCGCGCAGCACGTCGAAATCGTGAATCCCTTTGGCCCGCAGCGAGTCGATGTGCTGGGCGTTGATCAGATAAATGATCTGCATGTGCCGCGGCAGCATGCGCTCCATCAGGCCGACCGGCCAGGTTTCCAGCGCTTCGGGCAACAGCGTGTGGTTGGTGTACGACAAGGTATCGACGGTGACTTGCCACGCCGCATCCCAGGCCACGTCGTAGACGTCGACCAGTTGCCGCATCAATTCAGCAACGGCAATCGAAGGGTGGGTGTCGTTGAGCTGGATCGCCGCGTGATCGCCCAGGGTCAGCACCGAGGTGTGCATGTTGCGATGGCGACGCAGCAAATCCTGCAAGGAAGCGGCGACGAAGAAGTATTCCTGGCGCAGGCGCAGTTCCTGCCCGGCCTCAGTGCTGTCTGCCGGGTAAAGCACGCGAGAAATACTTTCAGCGCGGGCGACTTCGGCGACGGCACCCAGGTGGTCACCGGCGTTGAAGCGCTCCAGGTGCAGATCTTCCATGGCTCGCGCACGCCACAGCCGCAGGGTGTTGACGCTCGCCCCGCGCCAGCCGACCACTGGCGTGTCATAGGCAATCGCGCGCACGGTTTCCGCAGGCGACCAGACCTGTTTGGTCTTGCCGCTGGCATCGGTGACGGTTTCGACGCTGCCGCCGAAGCCGATCGAGTACACCACTTCCGGACGTTCGAACTCCCACGGGTTGCCGAAATCCAGCCAGTGCTCGGTCTGCTCCTGCTGCCAACCATCGACGATGGCCTGCCGGAACAGCCCATGCTCGTAGCGAATGCCGTAGCCGTGCCCGGCGATGCCAAGGGTCGACATGCTTTCCATGAAGCACGCCGCCAGACGGCCGAGGCCGCCGTTGCCGAGTGCCGCGTCAGGTTCCAGCAGGCGGATGCGTTCGAGATCGACGCCCAGTTCGGTCAGCGCTTCACGCGCGACGTCGAGCAGGCCGAGATTGCTCAGGCTGTCGTAGAGCAAACGGCCGATGAGAAATTCCAGCGAGAGGTAATACACCCGTTTCTGGCCTTTGCGGTAGATCTGCCGGGTGTGGTCCATCCAGTGTTCGACCATGTGGTCGCGCGCCGCCAGGGCAATGGCTTCGAACCAGTCATGGTCGAAAGCGTGATCCGGGTCTTTACCCACTGCATAGGTGAGCTTGGTCAGGACGGCATCGCGGAATGCGGCCACCTCTGCTTCGCGAACTAGTGGTTCTTGAGTCATCGATAGGACCTCGAGCGAGCGGGGAATTGTCTGAGCCTAGACGGTCTGACCGACGGTAGAGGCGCTGGTTCGGCAGTTTTTCCGAAGTCGGTGAGATAGCCCGGCATTACCTTGGCGAGTGGGCTAATGAATGCAGGGGCCGTGCCGGACTGAATGACATTTGCGCGGCATTTGCAAAAAACTGGCGAAAGGTTGTTCAAAAATCCACCAGTCCCGGTATGATCGCGCGCCCTGATGCACACGCCTGGTAATTCCCGATGATGAAGCCCAACCTGATTGCCGCCGCCGAGATCGACCGTCTCGATACGTGGGCCAAATATTCGGCCCCGATGTGCGGCTCTTGTGTCTCCAGCTGCTGCACCCTGCCGGTCGAGGTCAAGATCAAGGACCTGGTACGCATCGGCGTGGTTGACGAGTTCGAACTGGGTGATCCGCCGAAGAACATCGCCAAGCGCCTGCAAAAGGAAGGGCTGGTCGAGCGCTTCAACCAGAAGTCGGGGATCTTTACTCTCCAGCGCATGAGCAACAACGATTGCTACTACCTGGATCGTAAGAGCCGCCTGTGCACCATTTATGACAAGCGCCCGGACACTTGCCGCAACCACCCGAAAATCGGCCCGCGGCCGGGGTATTGCGCGTACAAGCCGAAAGAAGTCGAGCGGGTGCAGAATTTCCGCGCGATTGAGAAGTTCTAAAAGCTTACCCTCACCCCAGCCCTCTCCCGGAGGGAGAGGGGGCCGACCGAGGTGTCTGGCGCCATACATCGACCTGAAACACCCAGTCGATTATGGATTCGATAAAGCCCCACCAAATCGATTATGGATTCAGCAGAATTCTTGCAAGTCGGTGCATCTCACGAATATCCCCCATTCAGTCCCCTCTCCCTCCGGGCGGTCCGACGTTTCGGGAGGGCTAGGGTGAGGGGCTTTTGATCTTCAAGGCTCAATCCACATTTCCCCCAGACAAACAAAAACGCCCCCGGTCTCGCGACCGGGGGCGTTTTTTTTCAGCCTGGGCTAAATCTTATGCCTTGGCTTTCTTGGCAGCGCGGGTACGCTCGCTTTCGTCCAGGATCTTCTTGCGAAGACGGATGGACTTAGGCGTGACTTCGCACAGCTCGTCTTCCTGGATGTATTCCAGAGCCTGTTCCAGAGTGAAGCGAACAGGTGGTACCAGAGCGATGGTTTCGTCTTTACCCGAAGCACGCATGTTGTCGAGCTTCTTGCCTTTGGTAGGGTTCACACCCAGGTCGTTGTCGCGGCTGTTCTGACCAACGATCTGACCGTTGTAGATCTCCTGGCCGTGTTCTACGAACAGCTTGCCACGAGCCTGCAGGGTTTCCAGCGAGTAGGTCAGGGCCTTGCCGGTTTCAACCGAAACCAGAACGCCGTTCTGACGGCCGGACATGTGGCCCGACTTCACTGGCGCGTAACGATCGAAGATCGAGGTCAGGATGCCAGCACCGTTGGTCAGGGTCAGGAACTGGTTACGGAAACCGATCAGACCGCGAGCAGGGATGTTGTATTCCAGACGAACACGGCCCTTGCCATCCGGCACCATGTTGCTCAGGTCGCCCTTACGCAGACCCATCTCTTCCATGACCTTGCCCTGCGATTCTTCAGGGATGTCGATGGTGACGTTTTCGAACGGTTCCTGCTTCACGCCGTCAACTTCACGGATGATCACTTCAGGACGGCCCAGGGCCAGCTCGAAGCCTTCGCGACGCATGGTTTCGATCAGTACCGAGAGGTGCAGCTCACCACGGCCGGAAACCTTGAACTTGTCAGCCGAGTCGCCTTCTTCAACGCGCAGTGCAACGTTGTACAGCAGCTCTTTGTCCAGACGATCCTTGATGTTACGGGAGGTCACGAACTTGCCTTCTTTACCGCAGAATGGCGAATCGTTTACCTGGAAGGTCATGGAAACGGTTGGCTCGTCAACGGTCAGCGGCTTCATCGCCTCGACGGTGTTGATGTCGCACAGGGTGTCGGAGATGAACAGCTCGTCGAAGCCGCTGATGCAGACGATGTCGCCGGCTGCTGCTTCTTCAACGTCAATGCGGTGCAGACCGTGGTGACCCATCAGCTTCAGGATACGACCGTTGCGGCGCTTGCCGTCGGCGCTGATCGCGACAACCGGGGTGTTCGGCTTGACGCGACCACGAGCGATACGGCCAACACCGATAACACCCAGGAAGCTGTTGTAGTCCAGAGCGGAGATCTGCATCTGGAACGGACCGTCACGGTCAACGGCCGGAGGCGGAACGTGGTCGACAACTGCCTGGTACAGCGCAGTCATGTCTTCGCCCATGGCGGTGTGATCCAGACCGGCGATGCCGTTCAGGGCCGAAGCGTAAACAACCTGGAAGTCCAGTTGTTCTTCGGTAGCACCGAGGTTGTCGAACAGGTCGAAGATCTGGTCCAGAACCCAGTCCGGACGCGCGCCTGGACGGTCAACCTTGTTGATGACCACGATTGGACGCAGGCCGGCTTCGAACGCCTTCTTGGTCACGAAACGGGTTTGCGGCATAGGGCCGTCTTGAGCGTCAACCAGCAGCAGAACGGAGTCAACCATCGACATTACGCGTTCTACTTCGCCGCCGAAGTCGGCGTGGCCCGGGGTGTCCACGATGTTGATGTGGTAGCCGTTCCAGTTGATGGCGGTGTTTTTCGCCAGAATGGTAATACCGCGCTCTTTTTCCTGGTCGTTGGAGTCCATCACGCGCTCGTCGTTGAGCTCGTTGCGCTCCAGAGTGCCGGATTGACGCAGGAGTTTGTCTACCAGGGTGGTCTTACCATGGTCAACGTGGGCAATGATGGCGATGTTACGTAGATTTTCGATCACTTGTGTATCTCGATCAGAGGATTCGGTTTGCTGACAAGTCTTGGCAGCGATTAACAGTAGTGTCCGGCATGGCCGTTACAGCTTGACGGCGGTGTCGGGGGGCCGGTGACGCAGGCCACAGGCAAACAGCCCCGGGCACTTAGCTCGGTCGATAAACGCGCACATTGGCATGCCCCTCACTGAGCAAATGGTGAGCATGCAGGCGACTCATCACGCCTTTGTCGCAATACAGCAGGTACTGGCGAGTCGGATCCAGCTCCTTGAAACGAGCGTTCACTGCGTAGAACGGCATCGTCTGTACTTCTATGCCGGCAAGTTCCAGCGGGTCATCCTCGGCCGCATCCGGGTGACGGATGTCGATAACGATCTGACCGGCCAGCGCTTCGCCGACTTCTTCGATCTGCAAGTCCTGGCCCAATTCGTCGATCACTCGATCGATCGGCACCAGTTTGGCGTTTTCGAGCGCACGCTCGAGAACCGCCATGTCGAATTCTTTCTCTTCGTGCTCAACACGGTGGCGCTTGGCGGCAGTCTTCGGATTGACCGAGATGACCCCGCAGTACTCCGGCATGTGCCGGGCGAAATCGGCGGTGCCGATCTCGTTGGCCGTGTCGATGATGTCCTGCTTGTGCGCAACGATCAGTGGGCGCAGGACCAGTTTGTCGGTCACGCAGTCGATCACCGACAGGTTCGGCAGCGTCTGGCTCGATACCTGGGAGATCGCTTCGCCGGTGACCAGCGCGTCGATGTGCAGCCGGTCGGCGATGGCCGACGATGCGCGCAACATCATACGCTTCAATACGACGCCCATATGACTGTTATCGACTTTGCCGAGAATTTCGCCCAACACTTCTTCGAACGGAACACTGACAAATAGCACGCGTTGCGAGCTGCCGTACTTCTTCCAGATGAAATGCGCGACTTCCATCACGCCCAATTCGTGGGCACGCCCGCCGAGATTGAAGAAGCAGAAATGCGCCATCAGGCCGCGACGCATGATCTGGTAAGCGGCAACCGTCGAGTCAAAGCCGCCGGACATCAATACCAGCGTCTGCTCCAGGGCGCCGAGCGGGTAACCGCCGATGCCGTTGTGCTGGCTGTGGATGACAAACAACCGTTGGTCGCGAACTTCGATGCGAACTTCGATTTCCGGGTCTTTGAGGTCGATTCCGGCGGCTCCGCACTCACGACGCAGCTTGCTGCCGACGTATTTTTCGACGTCCATCGAGCTGAACGGGTGCTTGCCGGCACGCTTGCAGCGCACCGAGAAAATCTTCCCGGCCAGTACATCGCCGTAGTGCTGTTTGCACTTCTCGGTGATGTCGTCGAAGTCGCCCAGCGGGTACTCGTCGATCTGCAGAAAATGCGCGACACCCGGGGTGCAGGTCAGGCGCTCACCCATCTCTTTCAAGGCTTTGGGGTCGGTAACGCGGGTTTCCAGCTCGAGATTGTCCCACACACCGTTCACCACCACGGCCGGGTCCAGATCGCGGAGCACGGCACGGATGTTCTTGGCCAGCTGGCGGATGAAACGCATCCGGACAGGGCGGCTTTTGATGGTGATCTCGGGGAAGACTTTTACGATTAGTTTCATGAAAACAGCGCGCGCAGGGCCAGCCGAAAAAGGGGGGCGCGGATTATAGCGGAAATTGCTCAAGGTTTAACCAGTTAATATGCAGAAGGTTTCACTTGCACCAAAACGGGTCATTTCTGATTTGAAGCGCTACATTAAGGGGCGAGATTTTCGCCTTTACGTCGCTTTGCAGTGCTCAAAGCGTGAAATTGGGGCAAAAAACCCATGCTGGGGCACTGGCATGCAATTTGCTCCCTTGTGAGGCAGGTTGCCTTGGCAGAGTATCTGCGCCGGCATCACCCCTATTAAGGGCATCCACTACCAAGCCCTAAGCCACCCGGAGGACACTATGTCGAAGTCGGTTCAACTCATCAAAGATCATGACGTCAAGTGGATTGATCTGCGCTTCACGGACACCAAAGGCACTCAGCACCACGTGACCATGCCGGCTCGCGATGCGCTGGAAGACGACTTCTTCGAAGTCGGCAAGATGTTCGACGGTTCCTCCATCGCTGGCTGGAAAGGCATCGAAGCCTCCGACATGATCCTGCTGCCGGACGACGATACTGCCGTTCTCGATCCGTTCACCGAAGACGCAACCCTGATCCTGGTTTGCGACATCATCGAACCGTCGACCATGCAAGGTTACGATCGCGACCCGCGCGCCATCGCTCACCGCGCCGAGGAATACCTGAAGACCACCGGTATCGGTGACACCGTCTTCGCCGGTCCCGAGCCAGAATTCTTCATCTTCGACGAAGTGAAGTTCAAGTCCGACATCTCCGGCTCGATGTTCAAGATCTACTCCGAACAAGGCTCGTGGATGTCCGACCAGGACATCGAAGGCGGCAACAAAGGCCACCGTCCTGGCATCAAAGGCGGCTACTTCCCGGTTCCGCCGTTCGACCACGACCACGAAATCCGTACTGCCATGTGCAACGCACTGGAAGAGATGGGCCAGACCGTTGAAGTTCACCACCACGAAGTGGCGACTGCCGGTCAGAACGAAATCGGTGTCAAGTTCAACACCCTGGTGAAGAAAGCTGACGAAGTTCAGACTCTGAAATACGTTGTCCACAACGTTGCCGACGCTTACGGCCGCACTGCGACCTTCATGCCGAAGCCACTGTACGGCGACAACGGCTCGGGCATGCACGTACACATGTCCATCGCCAAAGACGGCAAGAACACCTTCGCTGGCGAAGGCTATGCCGGCCTGTCCGAAACCGCCCTGTACTTCATCGGCGGTATCATCAAGCACGGTAAGGCCCTGAACGGCTTCACCAACCCGGCTACCAACTCCTACAAGCGTCTGGTGCCAGGTTTCGAAGCGCCGGTAATGCTGGCCTACTCGGCCCGCAACCGTTCCGCCTCGATCCGTATTCCTTACGTCAACAGCCCACGCGGCCGTCGTATCGAAGCACGCTTCCCGGATCCGGCTGCCAACCCGTACCTGGCTTTCGCAGCACTGCTGATGGCCGGTCTGGACGGTATCCAGAACAAGATCCACCCAGGCGATGCCGCTGACAAAAACCTGTACGACCTGCCGCCTGAAGAGGCGAAAGAGATCCCACAAGTTTGCGGCAGCCTGAAAGAAGCCCTGGAAGAGCTGGACAAGGGCCGTGCGTTCCTGACCAAGGGCGGCGTGTTCTCCGACGACTTCATCGACGCTTACATCGCGCTGAAATCCGAAGAGGAAATCAAAGTCCGCACCTTCGTACACCCACTGGAATATGAGCTGTACTACAGCTGCTGATCCGGTAGCGCCGCGCTACGCGGCGTGACAAAAAGAGGCCTCCTTCGGGAGGCCTTTTTATTGCCCACGATTTATGAAACTACGCAAAACCCCTGTGGGAGCGGGCTTGCTCGCGAAGGCGTCGTGTCAGCCACCATCACCTTCAATGACCGACCGCATTCGCGAGCAAGCCCACTCCCACAGGGATTTTTGGCGTCTGAATGATCTCCGGATATGTCCCGGGTTGGGCCAACCGCCGCACCTGGCCTATGCTGCACCCCATCGCTTTCTTTCCCGGTCGATTTCATGGGTCGCACCTTTCTCTACATCCTGCTGCTGATCGCCCTGCCCGCCGCCGCGCAGATCTACAAGTACACCGATGCCAATGGCAACACGGCTTACAGCGATCACTCGCCGGACGGTGTTCAGGCGCAGCCGGTCGAGTTGCCGCCACTCAACCGCGTCGAGCCACAGGCACCGAGCGCGCCAGCGCCTTCAAGCACCGACACACGCCCCGCGGCACGCAGTGCCTACGAGGTGCTGGAGCTGACCGGCCTGCCCAGCGAAGAAGCGCTGCGCGCCAACAACGGCACCTTCACTGTCAATGTGCTGATCAAGCCGCGCCTGCAGGCACCGCACCAATTAAGGCTGATCCTGGACGACGCGCCTTACGGCCAGCCGAGCAACGTACCGATCCTGCAACTGGTGAATGTCGATCGTGGCGAGCATCGTCTCGCGGTGCAGGTGATCGACGGCGAAGCGATCATCCAGCAGAGCCCGGCGGTGGTGTTCACCGTACAGCGGGTGCACAAGCCGTGAGAATTTTCTGGCTGATCCTGTGCCTGTTCGCCCTGCCCGTTTCGGCAGAGGTCTTCACCTATGTCGACGCGCAGGGCAATCGCGTCTACACCGACCAGCCGCGCGGCAACGCCAAGCGCGTACCTATCGCCACCAGCAATCGCATGTCAGCCAACCCTACGGCTGCTGTACCAATCAGCACTGCGAAAAAGGTCGCGGAACAACCACCGTTTCACTACGACATGCTGCGCATCCTGATCCCCGAGCCGGATGCGACCCTTCGCAGCAGCGCGGGCGAGGTGATCGTCAGTGTCACCAGCGAACCTGGCTTACAGCAGGGCCATCGCTATCGCCTGCTGCTGGACGGCCAGGCCACTGGCGAGCCGGGACTGAGTCCGGTATTCCCGCTGAGCAACATCGACCGCGGCAGTCACAACCTGTCGGTGGAAATCCTTGATGAGCAGGGTCGCACTGTCGAGCGCACCGCCAACCAGCCGTTCCACATGCTGCGCATCTCGCTGGCGCAGAAACGCCAGGTCAAACCCTGCGTCAGCGAGGACTACGGCGTGCGCCCGGAATGTCCGCTGAAAGACAAACCCGCCGAAGAAAAAAATCCCTTCCTGCGCTTCTTCTAACGCCATTCAGCTTTACGCACTATATTGGTGCAATAGGCTGCACCGTACCCAGATTCCAACCCATTTTGGTTCGAAACTTCCCGTTCGAGCTGGCATCCTGCCACGCAAACGAGCGTCAAACGCCTGTTTCACGGGTTGAACGCTTCTTTTCGGAGCCTTGGTTTGGTTTTTGCATTTTCCGTTTAACGACGCCTGCTTCTTGCGCACGCTCCGCCCCCAAAAGAGGCTCCGATGACTATTAGCGACGCAATCCACCGTTTGCTGCTCGACAACCTGACCACCGCCACCATCCTGCTCGACGCCGAACTGCGCCTCGAATACATGAACCCGGCGGCCGAGATGCTGCTGGCCATCAGCGGTCAGCGCAGCCATGGGCAGTTCATCAGCGAGTTGTTCACCGAGTCCACCGAGGCGCTCAACTCGCTGCGTCAGGCGGTCGAACAGGCACACCCTTTCACCAAGCGCGAAGCGATGCTCACTGCCCTCACCGGCCAGACCCTGACCGTGGACTACGCAGTGACGCCGATCCTCAGCAACGGCGCGACCATGCTTTTGCTTGAGGTGCACCCACGTGATCGCCTGCTGCGGATCACCAAGGAAGAGGCGCAACTGTCCAAGCAGGAAACCAGCAAAATGCTGGTGCGTGGTCTCGCCCACGAGATCAAGAACCCGCTCGGGGGCATCCGTGGCGCCGCGCAGTTGCTGGCCCGCGAATTGCCGGAAGACAGCCTGCGCGACTACACCAACGTGATCATTGAAGAGGCCGACCGTCTGCGCAATCTGGTCGACCGCATGCTCGGCTCGAACAAGCTGCCGTCGCTGGCGTTGTGCAACGTTCACGAAGTGCTCGAACGCGTCTGCCAACTGGTCGAAGCGGAAAGCCAGGGCTGCATCACCTTGGTGCGCGACTACGACCCGAGCATTCCCGACGTATTGATCGACCGCGAACAAATGATTCAGGCCGTACTGAACATCGTGCGCAACGCCATGCAGGCGATCAGCAGCCAGAACGAGCTGCGTCTGGGCCGCATCAGCCTGCGCACCCGGACCATGCGCCAGTTCACCATCGGCCACGTCCGCCATCGCCTGGTGACAAAAATCGAGATCATCGACAACGGCCCGGGGATCCCTGCAGAACTTCAGGAAACCATCTTCTTTCCCATGGTCAGCGGCCGCCCGGACGGTACCGGGCTGGGCCTGGCCATCACCCAGAACATCATCAGCCAGCACCAGGGCCTGATCGAGTGTGACAGCCACCCCGGCCACACCACGTTCTCGATCTTTCTGCCACTGGAACAAGGAGCCACATCGACATGAGCCGTAGTGAAACCGTGTGGATCGTCGATGACGACCGTTCTATCCGTTGGGTTCTGGAAAAGGCCTTGCAGCAGGAAGGCATGACCACGCAGAGCTTCGACAGCGCCGATGGCGTGATGAGTCGTCTGGCCCGTCAGCAGCCTGATGTGATCATTTCCGACATCCGCATGCCGGGCGCCAGTGGCCTCGACCTGCTGGCACGTATCCGCGAACAGCACCCACGGCTGCCAGTGATCATCATGACCGCGCACTCCGACCTCGACAGCGCCGTTGCGTCTTATCAGGGCGGCGCTTTCGAATACCTGCCGAAGCCGTTCGACGTCGACGAGGCGGTATCGCTGGTCAAGCGCGCCAATCAGCATGCGCAAGAGCAGCAAGGCCTGGAAGTGGTGCCGGCGCTGACCCGCACTCCGGAAATCATCGGCGAAGCGCCGGCGATGCAGGAGGTGTTTCGCGCCATCGGCCGCTTGAGCCACTCCAACATCACCGTGCTGATCAACGGCGAATCCGGCACCGGTAAAGAACTGGTGGCCCACGCCCTGCACCGCCACAGCCCGCGCGCGGCCTCGCCGTTCATCGCGCTGAACATGGCGGCGATCCCCAAGGACCTGATGGAATCCGAGCTGTTCGGCCACGAGAAAGGCGCATTCACTGGCGCGGCCAACCTGCGTCGCGGACGCTTCGAACAGGCTGACGGCGGCACGCTGTTCCTCGACGAAATCGGCGACATGCCGGCCGATACCCAGACCCGTTTGCTGCGGGTGCTGGCCGACGGCGAGTTCTATCGCGTTGGCGGGCATGTGCCGGTCAAGGTCGACGTGCGGATCATTGCTGCAACTCACCAGAATCTGGAAACCCTGGTGCATGCCGGGAAATTCCGTGAGGACTTGTTCCACCGCCTCAACGTGATCCGCATCCACATCCCGCGTCTGTCTGATCGTCGCGAAGACATCCCGACCCTGGCCAAGCACTTCCTCAGCCGCGCTGCGCAAGAACTGGCGGTGGAGCCGAAGCTGCTGAAAAGCGAGACCGAGGAATACCTGAAGAACCTGCCATGGCCGGGCAACGTGCGGCAGCTGGAGAACACCTGCCGCTGGATCACCGTGATGGCCTCCGGGCGCGAAGTGCACATCAGTGACCTGCCACCGGAATTGCTGAGCCTGCCGCAGGACTCGGCGCCAGTGACCAACTGGGAGCAGGCGCTGCGCCAGTGGGCCGATCAAGCGTTGGCCCGTGGCCAGTCGAGCCTGCTCGACAGCGCGGTGCCGGCGTTCGAGCGGATCATGATCGAGACCGCACTGAAGCATACGGCCGGTCGCCGGCGTGATGCGGCGGTATTGCTCGGCTGGGGGCGTAATACCCTGACGCGCAAGATCAAGGAATTGGGGATGAAGGTGGACGGTGGGGATGATGATGAGGGGGATGAGGGCTGATCAACCACGCCCCCTCTGAGAGTGGGTTGCTCACGAAAGCGCTGTTCATGAAACGTATCAGTGACTGACGCGACGCCTTCGCGAGCAAGCCCGCTCCCACAGTGGCCCCGCCGTGCACCAACCTAATGCACTTTGACCCGTGATCGGGCATCGCAGCCGGTGCAAAAACCATCCAGGCAAGACTGAAAAAACCGACCAGTAAAAACTCGAAAGCCCCGATTTATGGGGCTTTCGCGCATCTGAATCTTTTTTCTGTTTCGAAATACTAAAACTGGCACGCGCCCTGCAATAACCCTCACAGGTGATTCGATTCACCACCCGTTTCGGGGACCTTGGTACAGGCAGGCCGGGGATTCCCCTCTTTACACCGGGTTCAAACCGCAACGCGGCGAACCCATCCTTTTGGGATCCTTGGTACAGGCAGGCCGGGGGTTCCCTCTTTACACCGGACCGACGCTCTCAGCGAAGTCCACCCCGTTTTGGGAGCCCTGGTACAGGCAGGCCGGGGATTCCCGCTTTTATTGCTCCCGGAGATGGATCTCCAGCCGCCAGCGGTCATCGACCTTGCTCCCGGCCCACTCCCCTTGCAGCGGCCGCGCCGCCAGCACCGTCAGCAACAACCCACCGTCACTCACGCGCGTTCGCCAGTTCACGTCCTTGCCGTTGAGCTTGAGCTGACCCTTTTGCGCCTTGCCCTCTGCCTGAAACAACAGGGCCACGGTGCCATCGATGATTTCACCGTGCAGCTTCGGTTCGTTGTTGAACCACACCACCAGGCCGTCACCGGTCACGTCGACCTGCTGCAGCACGCTGGGGTCCGGCGTGGTCAGGCGACCGATCATCAAACCGACCATCACGCCGACAATCGCCAGCGAACCGATCACCCGCGGGAATAGTTTCGAACGCGGGTCGGCTTGCGGCGTAGAATGCGCGTCATCTTTACCTTCGGAGCCGTGCATGTTTCACGTCATCCTTTTTCAACCAGAAATTCCGCCGAACACCGGCAACGTTATCAGGCTGTGCGCCAACAGCGGCTGCCACCTGCATTTGATCGAACCGCTGGGTTTCGAGATGGACGACAAGCGCTTGCGCCGGGCCGGTCTCGACTACCACGAATATGCCACGTTGCAGCGCCACGCCGACCTCGCCAGTTGCCTGGAAAGCCTCGGCAACCCACGGCTGTTCGCGTTCACCACCAAGGGCTCGCGGCCGTTTCACGACGCCGCGTTCGTCCCGGGCGATGCGTTCATCTTCGGCCCGGAAAGCCGTGGCCTGCCGCCGGAAGTGCTCGACGCCCTGCCCGCCGAACAGCGCCTGCGTCTGCCGATGCGTGAAGGCTGCCGCAGCCTGAACCTGTCCAACACCGTGGCGGTGGCCGTGTACGAAGCGTGGCGGCAGAACGACTTCAAATAAGTGCACATAACAAATGTGGGAGCGGGCTTGCTCGCGAAGGCGTCGGATCAGATGACATTGATGTCGCCTGACACTGCGCTTTCGCGAGCAAGCCCGCTCCCACATTGGACTTGCGTCGTCGCTCAGATACTTACTGAACGGTCGGCGTCTCGCCAGCTTCCTGCATGCGCTGCAGTTCTTGTGCGTACAGAGCGTCGAAGTTCACCGGCGCCAGCATCAGGGCCGGGAACGAACCACGGGTCACCAGGCTGTCCAGGGTTTCGCGAGCGTACGGGAACAGGATGTTCGGGCAGAACGCACCCAGAGTATGGCTCATCGAAGCCGCATCGAGGTTCTTGATCAGGAAGATACCGGCCTGTTGCACTTCAGCGATGAAGGCCACTTCGTCGCCGTTTTTCACGGTCACGGACAGGGTCAACACGACTTCGTAGAAATCGCCTTCCAGCTCTTTCTGACGAGTGTTCAGGTCCAGGCCGACGGTCGGGTCCCACTGCTGGCGGAAGATCGCCGGGCTTTTCGGGGCTTCGAAGGACAGATCGCGTACGTAGATGCGCTGCAAGGAGAATTGCGGTGCGGTTTCTTCTTCGCTGGCTGCAGTGTTCTGTTGGTCAGTCATCTCAGATCCTTTCTGATCTTGGGTCTTTTAGGGATTGCTGTACGTGGGTGCAGCCGTTCAGGCCTTGAGCAGCGCGTCGAGCTTGCCGGCGCGCTCCAGGGCATACAAATCATCACAACCGCCGATGTGCTTTTCGCCGATCCAGATCTGCGGCACGGACGTGCGTCCGGCCTTCTGGCTCATGGCAGCACGAATCTGCGGCTTGCCATCGACCTTGATCTCTTCGAAGGCCACACCTTTGTTCACGAGCAATTGCTTGGCTCGCACGCAATAAGGGCAGTAATCGCTGGAGTAGACGATGACTTCGCTCATATCACTTCACCAGCGGCAGGTTGTCGCCTTTCCAGCTGGAAATCCCGCCGGACAGCTTGGCGGCAGTGAAGCCGGACTTCATCAGCTCGCGAGCGTGGGTGCCAGCGGTCTGGCCCAGGGCGTCGACCAGAATGATGGTCTTGGCCTTGTGCTTTTCCAGCTCGCCGGTACGCGCAGCCAGCTTGTCTTGAGGAATGTTGATCGCGCCAACGATATGGCCGGCGGCGTAATCTTTCGCCGGACGGATGTCAACCACCACGCCTGCGTCCTTGTTGACCAGTGCGGTCAGTTCGCCGGTGCTCAGGCTTTTACCGCCGCCCTGCATCGTGTGCGCCAGCAGCAGAGCCAGCAGTACGACGAAGATACCGACAAGAATGTAGTGGTTAGTGGCAAATTCAATCAGGTGAGCAACCATCGAAGGAGGTTCCAGGGCGTTAAAATGTCGGCCAGTATACACAGCCACTATGGTGGGCCAAACCCCGTCCGGCGGTGACGTGGTCGGAACTAAGCATTAAACTCGCCACTCCCTTTTCCATCGCCCTCTTCTTTATTAGCCACGAGTGGATTCCATGACTACCACGCCTAAACCTTTGGTCCTGATGATTCTCGACGGCTTCGGTCACAGTGACAGCCACGAATCCAATGCCGTGTATGCGGCGAAGAAGCCTGTGCTCGATCGTCTGTGGGCCACGGTGCCGAACGGCCTGATCTCGGGCAGCGGCATGGACGTCGGCCTGCCGGACGGCCAGATGGGCAACTCCGAAGTCGGCCACATGAACCTCGGCGCCGGGCGCGTGGTGTATCAGGACTTCACTCGCGTGACCAAAGCGATCCGCGACGGTGAGTTCTTCGACAACCCGACCATCTGCGCTGCCGTGGATAAAGCCGTGGCCGCCGGCAAAGCCGTGCATTTCATGGGTCTGCTGTCCGATGGCGGCGTGCACAGCCACCAGGATCACCTGATCGCCATGGCCGAACTGGCCTTCAAGCGCGGCGCCGAGAAAATCTACCTGCACGCCTTCCTCGACGGTCGCGACACGCCACCGAAAAGCGCCGCGTCGTCAATCGAACTGCTCGACGCGACCTTCCAGGCGCTCGGCAAGGGCCGCATCGCCAGCCTCATCGGTCGCTACTTCGCGATGGACCGTGACAACCGTTGGGACCGCGTATCTCAGGCCTACAACCTGATCGTCGACGGCAACGCCGAATTCAACGCCGCCACCGCTCAGGAAGGCCTCGACGCCGCCTACGCCCGTGGCGAGAGCGACGAATTCGTCAAAGCCACCACCATCGGCGAGCCGGTCAAGGTCGAAGACGGCGACGCCGTGGTGTTCATGAACTTCCGCGCCGATCGTGCCCGCGAGCTGAGCCGAGTATTTGTCGAAGACGATTTCAAGGAATTCGAGCGAGCGCGCCAGCCAAAAGTGCAGTACGTGGGCTTGACCCAATACGCCGCCAGCATTCCAGCCCCTGCAGCCTTTGCTCCGGGCAGCCTGGAAAACGTGCTTGGCGACTACCTGGCAAAAAACGGCAAGACTCAGCTGCGCATCGCCGAAACCGAAAAATACGCGCACGTGACCTTCTTCTTCTCTGGCGGCCGCGAAGAGCCGTTCCCGGGTGAAGAGCGCATCCTGATCCCGTCGCCGAAAGTCGCCACCTACGACCTGCAACCGGAAATGAGTGCACCCGAGGTCACCGACCGCATCGTCGACGCCATCGAGCATCAGCGTTACGACGTGATCGTGGTCAACTACGCCAACGGCGACATGGTCGGCCACAGCGGCGTGTTCGACGCTGCGGTAAAAGCCGTGGAATGCCTGGACACCTGCGTCGGACGCATCGTCGAGGCGCTGGAAAAGGTTGGCGGCGAAGCGTTGATCACCGCCGACCACGGCAACGTCGAAAAAATGGCCGATGAAGAAACCCACCAGGCGCACACCGCGCACACCACCGAGCCGGTGCCGTTCATTTATGTCGGCAAGCGTGACCTCACGGTCCGTGAAGGCGGCGTACTGGCGGACGTGGCACCGACCATGCTGATGCTGTTGGGTCTGGAGAAACCGGCGGAAATGACTGGTACCTCGATTCTGGTCTGAACGAATCCATAAAACGCCGCAAAACCCTGTAGGAGTGAGCCTGCTCGCGATAGCAATCTGACAGTCGACTACTCTGTTGAATGTGAGAACACCATCGCGAGCAGGCTCACTCCTACATTTGTTTATGGTGGCTTCAAAGATTATTTTCAGCTGTATCTCCAGCCAGTTATCACACAAGCCCAATTGGGCGTTTTTTTTGCAGCCTCGGGCGGGCATACTAGGCCGTCCATTACCCTGGTGCCGCCCGCCTCTATGCTCCGCGTCCTGATCGCCCTCGCTCTGACCTGCCTGCTCCAACCGGCCTTCGCTGACGAGCGCGCGCAAACCCAACAGCAGCTGGATGCCACGCGTCAGGACATTGCCGAGCTGAAAAAGCTGCTGGGCAAGCTGCAGGAAGAAAAGTCCGGTGTGCAGAAAGAGCTCAAGGGCACCGAGACCGAGATGGGCAAGCTCGAGAAGCAGGTCGATGCCCTGCAAAAAGAGCTGAAGAAAAGCGAATCCGAGCTGCAGCGACTCGATGCGGAGAAAAAAAAACTCCAGAGCGCGCGCACTGAACAACAGCGACTGATCGCCATCCAGGCCCGAGCGGCCTACCAGAACGGCCGTCAGGAATACCTCAAGCTGCTGCTCAATCAGCAGAATCCCGAGAAATTCGCCCGCACCCTCACCTATTACGATTACCTGAGCCAGGCCCGCCTGGAGCAGTTGAAGAACTTCAACGAAACCCTGCGCCAACTGGCCAATGTCGAAAAAGACATCGCCATGCAGCAGGCGCAATTGCTGGTGCAGAAAAGCAGCCTCGACAGCCAGCGCGACGAGCTGGAAAAAGTCCGCAAGGAGCGCCAGCAAGTCCTCGCCAAGCTCAACGATGACGTGAAAGCCCGCGACCAGAAACTGGCCGCCCGCGAGCAGGATCAGGCAGACC
Organism: Pseudomonas sp. S150; assembly: GCF_004526365.1. Classification (NCBI taxonomy): domain Bacteria; kingdom Pseudomonadati; phylum Pseudomonadota; class Gammaproteobacteria; order Pseudomonadales; family Pseudomonadaceae; genus Pseudomonas; species Pseudomonas sp. S150. Next base: position 918,266 of record NZ_CP038207.1, on the reverse strand, counting down.
TGTCTAAAGTCCTTAAAACCATTGAAGAAACCCTGGCCCGTCAGGCCCGTGAGGCAGAAGAAGCGCGGCAGAAAGCGCTGATCGCCCAGCAGGAAGCGGAAAAAAAGCGTTTGCGTGAGGCGCAGGCTGAAAACAGCGACGCCCCACGAAAAACCGTCAAATCAACCCCCGGCGCGCTGGTGTCCAGCAGCGGTGAGACCTTCGGTGGCCCTTTTGCTGCAACCCGGGGAAAACTTCCGTGGCCGGTTGATGGTCGATTGCTGGCACGCTTCGGCGAAAGCCGTGGCGACGATGCCCGCACCAAGTGGGATGGCGTGATGATCAGCGCCGCTGCCGGCAGCCAAGTGCATGCCGTGCATGGCGGGCGTGTGGTGTTCGCCGACTGGTTGCGTGGCGCCGGGCTGCTGGTGATCCTTGATCACGGCAATGGTTATCTGAGTCTTTACGGTCACAACCAGACACTGCTCAAGTCGGCCGGTGACGTGGTAAAAGCCGGTGAGTCGATCTCCACTGTGGGTAACAGTGGCGGTCAGGACACACCAGCGCTGTATTTCGCAATTCGTCAGCAGGGTCACCCGAGTGATCCGGCGCAATGGTGCCACGCGCAAGGATAAGCGCGTCGCCTAATTCAGGAGTTCGTTCGACATGCTGCATTTGTCCCGCCTTACCTCGCTGGCCCTGACGATCGCCCTGGTGATCGGCGCGCCTCTGGCGTTCGCCGCTCAACCGGCCCCGGCCGTCGCTCCGGCAGGCACTGCCGCGACCGCCAAGGCCCCGTTGCCGCTGGAAGAGTTGCGCACCTTTGCCGAGGTCATGGACCGGATCAAGGCGGCGTATGTCGAGCCGGTGGATGACAAGACCCTGCTGGAAAACGCGATCAAGGGCATGCTCAGCAACCTCGATCCGCACTCCGCGTATCTCGGCCCTGAAGACTTCACCGAACTGCAGGAAAGCACCAGCGGCGAATTCGGCGGCCTGGGCATCGAAGTCGGCTCCGAAGACGGTTTCATCAAGGTCGTCTCGCCGATCGACGACACCCCGGCGTCGAAGGCTGGCATCCAGGCCGGTGACTTCATCGTCAAGATCAACGGTGCGCCAACTCGCGGCCAGACCATGACCGAAGCCGTGGACAAGATGCGCGGCAAGATCGGTCAGAAAATCACCCTGACCCTGGTGCGCGACGGTGGCACGCCGTTCGACGTGACCCTGGCCCGCGCCGTGATTCAGGTGAAGAGCGTCAAGGCGCAGCTGCTGGAATCGGGCTACGGCTACATCCGCATCACCCAGTTCCAGGTCAAGACCGGCGAAGAGGTCTCCAAGGCCCTGGCCAAGCTGCGCAAGGACAACGGCAAAAAGCTCAACGGCATCATCCTCGACCTGCGCAACAACCCGGGCGGCGTGTTGCAGGCGGCAGTGGAAGTGGTCGACCACTTCATCAAGAAAGGCCTGATCGTCTACACCAAAGGCCGGATCGCCAACTCCGAACTGCGCTTCTCCGCCACCGGCAAAGACGAAAGCGAAGCGGTGCCGATGGTCGTGCTGATCAACGGTGGCAGCGCCTCGGCTTCGGAAATCGTCGCCGGCGCCCTGCAGGATCAGAAACGCGCGGTAGTCATGGGCACCACCAGTTTCGGCAAAGGCTCGGTGCAAACCGTGCTGCCGCTGAACAACGACCGCGCGCTGAAGATCACCACGGCACTGTACTTCACGCCGAACGGCCGCTCGATCCAGGCCCAGGGCATCGTCCCGGACATCGAAGTGCGCAAGGCCAAGATCACCAACGAAGCGGACGGCGATTACTTCAAGGAAGCCGACCTGCAAGGCCACCTGGGCAACGGCAACGGCGGCGCAGACAAGCCGACCGGTTCCGGCACCAAGGCCAAGGCCATGCCGCAGGATGACGATTACCAGTTGGCCCAGGCCCTGAGCCTGCTTAAGGGCTTGAGCATCACGTCCGGCCGTTGAGGATGTCTTTGCGTTTGCTCTTCGTCCTGCTGTGCTGTCTGGCGGGTGCTGCTCACGCAGAACCCGCCAGGACGCCACCGCCAAAAGCCTACCTGACGCTGATCATCGACGACCTGGGGCAGAACCTGCCCCGGGATCGCCGTGTGCTGGCTCTGCCCGGCCCAGTGACCACGGCGATCATGCCCGACACCCCGCACGCCACCGAATTCGCCCGCGAAGCCCATCGCGCCGGCAAGATCGTGATCCTGCACATGCCGATGGATCCGGCCACCGGTCCGTACGCCTGGCACCCCGAACTGCCGCTCGAAGAGCTGCAAAAGCGCCTCGACGCCGCGTTCAAAATGGTCCCTTACACCGCGGGCATCAACAACCACATGGGCAGTCGCATGACCGCCCAGCCGGTGGCGATGGCGTGGCTGATGGGCGAGTTGCAGCGTCGGCACAAGTTCTTCGTCGACAGCCGCACCAGCGCGCAGACCGTGGCGGCGCAGCAAGCACAGAAGATCGATCTGGCGAGTGTTTCGCGCGATGTGTTTCTCGATGACGAACGCACCGAAGCCGCCATTTTCAACCAGCTGCAGACGGCGATCAGCCTGGCCCGCAAGCAGGGCTCGGCAGTGATGATCGGCCACCCTTACCCGCAGACGTTGGCGGTGCTGGAACGTGAATTGCCGAAGCTCAAGGCGCAAGGCATCGAGTGGATCGATATCAAGCAGATGATCAGCGTGCGGAGTAACAAAGCGACACCTGCACACGGGAAAAATGGAATTTATCGTTAAGCTATCAACTGATTAAATTCTCATAAGCCTCTACGTCCAAAATAAGCAGCAATAACTTATAGAACCGACTCAAACCTAACTGTCTTATTCTGCGCCAGTCTTGCACCCATATATTAGCCAAGGACTGGCCATGAACTTTAAATATATCCACCCAAGCTTTTTATTACTGACTGCCTTCTCACTTCCTGCCTGTTCCAGCCCTGTCGATTACGGCAAGGGCGCTGAAAACTTCTCACCGTCGCAACACCTGACTAACAAAGATGGCGAAAATAACCACTGGATGGGAATCGGCGAGTACAAAAGCCGCGAGCACGGTTCCTGCACCGCCTTCCTGATCGACACAAACAGCTCTCGCCCCTCTGATTCCGCCTATGCATTGACCAGTGCGCACTGCGTGGGCAAGGAAAACGGGGTCATGCGAATGGATGACCCTATCGAAGCCAGCATTACCTTCAACAACTTCATCGATACGACTGCTGCCTCCAGGACTGTGCCTCTGAAGAAAGTAGCCTGGAGCAGTATTCAGGGTGTCGACCTGGCTCTGTTGGAGCTTGGAGTATCACAGGGCGAACTTCTGGCACAGGGCATCACGCCCATGAAACTGACCCGGCAGGCGCCGGCAGAAGATAGCGACATTCTGATTGTGCACAAACCCGTTGGTGCTCCATTACAAATGTCAGCCTGCACCCACATGCCCTCCCCGGCGATTTTCGAAAAGCCCTGGGTTTGGCGGCATACCGTCAGCAACCAATGCAAAGATATTGCTTCCGGAAGCTCGGGGAGTCCGGTCATCGTTCGAGCGACCAACGAGGTCTATGGCGTCCTTGGGACCTTGGCTCACCATCTGACGCCGCTGCCTGGATACGGTCAGATGCCGAGCGGCAGTTACGGCAGTCCCACCTCGGTTTTCAACAACTGCTTTATCGATGGCAAACTCAATACGGATCCGCAGGTGTGCGAATTATTTCCGGCAGCCTCTATCAGACTGCCTGCCCAACTGCCAACGCATGCAAAGATCAGCGTAAACGCTCAGGGCAACTACGTTTATCCAGAATGGAACTTTGAAATAACCGCCAGCACCCGGTTTATCCGGACCAAACGCACGTCGGACCCGGTCGAATGCGAAGTTCCGCAAGACTACAGCCAGCCAATCACCACCGGCACTGCGCCGACTCGATTAAATGTTCCGATGGGACCTGAAACCGGGCCTAGCAACCTTTGCATCATCGCCACAAACAGTACTGAGGACATATTACCCGCAGGCACTTATCGCAATGCCGTCACTGTTCCCACTTATCTGGTTGAGGCGGGCCCGACGCCTGTTCCGACCATAGAGACTTCGTTTAACAAAGAGATAAACAGGGCGCTGATTCTGTGGCCGGAACGCAAGAACGAGGGTCTTGATCGATACGAGGTAAAAGGCGGCCTTGCTGAAAAAGTCAGTTGCGAAGACCCACAGGGTTATAGGCATGTGACCTCCAATTGGCTACGTCCGCAAAGCAACTTCCCCCTCAAACTCTGCGTTTACGCTGTCGACCCCAACAATCAGCGCTCAGAATTGAAGGAATACATCCTGGAATGGGAAGCGCTCGAAAACAGCGCCCCCTGAGCTGATCAGTGACGTCGGCCTTGTGCTTCTGCATCAATAGGCAAAACAGGAGCGCAAGGCTGCCCATGGCAAGGAACGGTTTTTTTGGAAATAACTGGTCACGACGTCATACATAGTTACCGCCAGAGACCGGTTGCGATTACCGATAGTGAGACCTGCAACGGGTCGCGACTCCCTCGAGTCGCCGTTCAACTATCAGGAGTGACCATGACCATTCATGACCAGGCCGCAGCGCCATCCAGGCAAATCGCGCCGATCCGACACGACAATCTGCTGATCCATTTCACCACGGAATTTCACCGGATCTGGGACAGCACCGGCTCACGGGCTAAACCCGCGGCCTTCTGGCGCCCGACTCCGGCGCCGGATGTATTGCCGGGCTATTTCCCGCTCGGCGACGTGTTCGTCGCCGGGCACGACAACATTAACGGCAGCACCGTGGTAGCTGTGGTTTGTGAAGCCGATGCACCCAGTGCAGATCCGGCCAGAGGCCCGGCATTAAGGCGCCCGGAGGATTTCGAACTGATCTGGAAAGATTCCGGCTCAGGCTCGAAGAAAGACGGTGCCGTATGGCGACCGATCGCCCCGCAAGGCTATGTGGCCATGGGCGCGGTCTGCTCCAATGATCACGAAAAACCTTCACTCAACGCGGTTCGCTGTGTACGGGCCGATCTGGTGATCGCCTCGGACGTTGGCGAACTGATCTGGAATGACAAGGGCAGCGGTGCCAGACAGAGTTTCAGCGCCTGGAGCGTCACGCCGACGAATGCGCCGCCGGGAGAGATTCATTTCGCACCAGGCACCTTTGTTGGGGCAAGCAGTTTCAACCGGCCAGAGAGCAATGTCGGTGCCTATTCACTACGGATGCAGATCGCGCCACTGATCCAGTCATCGCCACAGCTGCCGATGCTCTTGGCAGCGGATGCCCCCGAAACCAAGGGAGCGGCCACCCTCGCCCAAGTCATCGAGCTGCCATGGTTCGTGGTCAAGGATGACTTGTCGCCAATTGATCAATTACGCACCACGCCATTTTATCGCCTGGAAAGAACCGACCAGTACTATTTGGTTGGGAGCGGACACAACACAGGCGAGGAGGCACGGGCTTTCAAGTGGACTGCGCAGCGGCTGCAGAATCCGAAGACGCTGCGTCTGTTCACTCAACTTACTGCGATCAGTTTTGTGAGCCCGTGGGCAACGAAGGCAGACGCTCCTCCGTCACTCCCATTCTCGGCAAGACTGGACAGCCAGTTCACTCACAGCGAGACGTCAACCAGTGGCTGGCAGACTTCATTTGTTACCCATGTGATCGCGATGGCCGGCAAAGGCAAATTTGTCGCGGTTTATCAGTTGGAGAGTTTCTACGAGCTGCGTCGTGCTGACGGCTCGCAAGCGGGGATCAATCTGGCTTACACCCAGAACGATAACCTGAGTCTGCTGCAGTATCCGCCGCAAGAATGCACCCACCAGGCAACGGACAAGTCGTTGCCGACGGCTACAGATAGCGCCCCATGATCTCGTCGACAACCCCGTCCTTGCGCATCTGATCCAGCGCCGCCTGCAGCCTGGCGACCGTTGCGTCCGACACATCCTTGTTCAGCGCCAGATATAACTCGGCGCTGTTGAAGCGCAACACGGTCTTGAGTCCAGTGACCCCGTCCTGCCGCGCCAGATAACGCCCGGCAGGATCACCCGTGGCCCACAGGTCGATCTGGCCATTGACCAGTTTTTTCGCGTTGTCCTGATCGCGCAGAACGACCGTAGGCTTCAAGCCCTGCTTGGCCAGCGTCTCGGCAATCGCATCGCCTTTGTAGGCACCGATCCTGTATTTGCGCGCATCGTTGAGGGTGTCGAGGGTGATTTTGCTGTCGGCCCTGGCCAACATGATCCAGTCGTCCGGACCGATCGGGCCGACCCATTTGAAGAGGTTTTCGCGGTCCGGCAGGCGGGCCATCACGAAGGCGCCGTAACCGGGGTTTTCCAGCGCCAGTTTGTAGACGCGCTCCCATGGGAAGCGCAGCGTCAGGCTATAGGTGAGCCCGGCGCGCTTGAACATTTCGCGGACGATATCGGCGGCAATGCCGTTGATGTTCTCGCCCTTGGCGAAATTCTTGCCGTCTTTCGCCATGTTGTAGGGCGGAAAGTTTTCGGTGAGGAGCACCAGATCGGTGTCGGGACTGTTTTCGGCCCGCGCCGTGCTGAGCAGCAACACAGAGGCACTGGCGAGAACAAGAAGCAGGCGTTTGATCATGTCGGGCTACCGGAATCCATGGCGTGCCCAAGAGTGCCTTGGGTACGCCATGCTGTCCACTGGCCTGTACGGTTTAGCGCATCACGATGCCGCGTTTGGCCATGTACGCTTTCGCTTCCTGCACGGTATATTCGCCGAAGTGGAAAATACTCGCCGCCAGTACCGCGCTGGCGTGGCCTTCAAGGATGCCGTCGGCCAGATGCTGCAGGTTGCCGACGCCGCCGGAAGCGATCACCGGAATGCCCAGCGCATCGCTGATCGCGCGGGTCACGCCGAGGTCGAAGCCGTTTTTCATGCCGTCCTGATCCATGCTGGTCAGCAGGATTTCGCCGGCACCGAGGCCTTCCATTTTCTTCGCCCACTCGACCGCGTCGAGGCCGGTTGGCTTGCGCCCGCCGTGGGTGAAGATTTCCCAGCGCGGGGTTTCGCCCGGGCCGGAGACTTTCTTCGCGTCGATGGCGACGACGATGCATTGCGAGCCGAAATGCTGCGCCGCTTCGCCAACGAATTCCGGATTGAACACCGCTGCGGTGTTGATCGAGACCTTGTCCGCACCGGCATTGAGCAGGTTGCGGATGTCCTGCACGGTGCGCACGCCACCGCCGACGGTCAGCGGAATGAACACCTGGCTGGCCATGCGCTCGACGGTATGCAGCGTGGTGTCGCGGCCATCGACGCTGGCAGTGATGTCGAGGAACGTAATCTCGTCGGCACCCTGCTCGTCATAACGACGGGCGATTTCCACCGGGTCGCCGGCATCGCGGATGTTCTCGAACTTCACACCTTTGACGACCCGGCCGTTGTCCACGTCCAGGCAAGGGATGATGCGTTTGGCCAGCGCCATGGTCAGTCCTCAGCCTTGGTACGCATCGCAGAAAGCTTGCGCTTCGGCGACGTCGAGGGTGCCTTCGTAGATCGCCCGGCCAGTGATTGCACCGATGATGCCCGGCGCCTTGGCGTCGAGCAGCGACTTGATGTCACCCAGATTGTGGATACCGCCGGACGCGATCACCGGGATCTTCGTCGCTGCAGCCAGCGCAGCGGTGAACGGTACGTTGCAGCCCTGCATCATGCCGTCTTTGGCGATGTCGGTATAAACAATCGACGAGACGCCGTCGGCTTCAAACTGCTTGGCCAGGTCGATGACCTGCACGGTGCTGATTTCCGCCCAGCCGTCGGTGGCGACGAAACCGTCTTTGGCATCCAGACCAACGATGATCTTGCCCGGGAACGCGCGGCAGGCTTCAGCGATGAACGCCGGATCTTTAACGGCTTTGGTGCCGATGATCACGTAGCTCACGCCCGCCTTGACGTAGTGCTCGATGGTTTCCAGCGAGCGGATACCGCCACCGATCTGGATCGGCAGGTTCGGGTAGCGCTTGGCGATCGCGGTCACCACTTCACCGTTGACCGGCTGACCTTCGAATGCGCCGTTCAGATCGACCAGATGCAGACGACGGCAACCGCCCTCCACCCACTTGGCAGCCATGCTCACCGGGTCCTCGGAGAACACTGTGGAATCTTCCATGCGGCCCTGGCGCAGACGTACGCAGGCACCGTCTTTAAGATCGATAGCGGGAATAATCAGCATCTGGCAAACCTTCAAATTTGAATGTTCAGCTTGGCTCGGAAATCAGTTTTTCTCGAGCGCCCACAGGTCGCTTTCGATGCTTTCAAACCGCTCTTTGAGGTGGGTCTGCACATCGAAAATCGCCCTGTTGTAATAGTGCGGAGCAATTTCGCGGGTAAACAGCTCAAGAATTTCCGCCGCCTCGAACGAACCCAGGTCGAGTTCGAACCGATCCTCCATGAACCGCTGGATCTTGCGGTTGGCCTCGTTCTCCTGTTCGGGAGCGAGGGTCAGGATCGGCGGTTTGGACTTCTTGGCAGCCATTTACCAGCGACCGTCCCACGCGGCGAAGTTCTGCAGCAATTGCAGGCCATGGGTATGGCTCTTCTCCGGGTGGAATTGCACGGCGAAACGCGAGCCTTCGGCCAGCGCGGCAGCGAAATCGACCCCGTAATGACCGCTACCGACTACCTGCCGCGCATTGGCGGCAGCGATGTAGTAGCTGTGCACGAAGTAGAAGCGCGCCATGTCCGGAATGTCGTGCCACAGCGGGTGACTGACCTTCTGCTGCACTTCGTTCCAGCCCATGTGCGGGACTTTCAGGTGCTCGCCGTCTTCATGCAGGTCTTTGCCGAAGAACTTCACCGCGCCCGGGAACAGGCCGATACAGTCGACACCGTCGTTCTCTTCGCTGCTGTCGAGCAGGGCTTGCATGCCGACGCAGATGCCGAGGAACGGACGATCCTGGCTGACTTCACGCACCAGCGCGTCGAAACCGAGACGACGGATCTCCGCCATGCAATCGCGAATCGCACCAACGCCGGGGAACACCACGCGGTCGGCTTCGCGGATCACGTCGGCATCGCTGGTGATCAGCACCTTGCCGGCGCCGACGTGCTCGAGGGCCTTGGCCACCGAGTGCAGGTTGCCCATGCCGTAGTCGATAACTGCAACCGTCTGCATTACAGGACGCCTTTGGTCGATGGCATTTGCCCGGCCATGCGCTCATCCAGCTCGACGGCCATGCGCAGGGCGCGGCCGAAAGCCTTGAACACGGTTTCGATCTGGTGGTGGGTGTTGGTGCCACGCAGGTTGTCGATGTGCAGGCTGACCAGTGCGTGGTTGACGAAGCCCTGGAAGAATTCCTGGAACAGGTCGACGTCGAAGCCGCCCACGGTGGCGCGGGTGTAGGGCACGTGCATCTGCAGGCCTGGACGGCCGGAGAAGTCGATCACCACACGCGACAGCGCTTCATCGAGCGGCACGTAAGCATGACCGTAGCGACGGATGCCTTTCTTGTCGCCGATGGCTTTGGCGAAGGCCTGGCCGAGGGTGATACCGACGTCTTCCACGGTATGGTGGTCGTCGATATGCAGATCGCCCTTGCATTCAATATCCAGGTCGATCAACCCGTGACGGGCGATCTGATCCAGCATGTGCTCAAGAAAAGGAACACCGATATCAAATCGGGCCTTTCCGGTGCCATCAAGGTTGATCGAGGCTTTGATCTGGGTTTCCAGAGTGTCGCGCTCGACAGACGCCTTACGTTCGGCCATCACCAGCTCCGCAAAATCATTGGGCGAAAAAGGCAGCCATTATAGGCACGCGGGGCCGAAACAGAAACACGCGACGTGAGATGGCTGACGGATAGAACGCCCGGCTGTCGCGGGTAGACATGTCCATACAAGCCATTACAGGCACCCCAAAACAACTGTAGGAGTGAGCCTGCTCGCGATGAGGGCCTCACAGTCAACATTTCTGTCGACTGTCAGACCGCTATCGCGAGCAGGGCTCACTCCTACAGGGGTATTACGTTTTTACTTAGTGAAACAGTACCGCCGTCTTCTGCAGGGTCACCCACACACCCCACGCCAACGGAATACCCACCACCAGCCACGCGGCGATTGCCAGCGGCTTGCTGCCCGGTGCGGCTTTCCACTCCAGCACGGTGCTCGCATCAGCCCCTTTGTCGTGGCCCAGCGCCTGTTCGGCGGCCAGTTCAGCGTCGGTCATGAAGTACTTGTCGGCCACCGGACGCACCATCAGGTTGCACAGGAAACCCAGCACCAGCAGGCCGGCGAGGATGTACAGAGTGATGTCGTAAGCGGCAGCGCGTTCAACGCCGATGCTCAACTGATACTCGCGCAGGTAGTTCACCAGCACCGGGCCGAGCACGCCGGCGGCGGCCCAGGCAGTCAGCAGACGACCGTGGATCGCACCGACCATTTGCGTGCCGAACAGGTCGGCCAGATACGCCGGAACGGTCGCAAAACCACCGCCGTACATCGACAGGATGATGCAGAACGCCGCCACGAACAGCGCAACGTTGCCCAGATGGCCCATGTTCGGGATCAGCGCGTACAGGGCAAAACCGAGGGCGAAGAACACGAAGTAGGTGTTTTTGCGACCCAGGTAGTCCGAGAACGAAGCCCAGAAGAAGCGGCCACCGATGTTGAACAGGCTCAGCAGACCGGTGAAGCCGGCAGCGATCGCGGCGATCGAAGCCAGTTGCCCGGCATCCAGTTGACCGAACGGCACGTCAACGCCCAGCAACTTGCCGCCGAACACTTCCTGCAGCAGTGGCGAAGCCATGCCGAGAATGCCGATACCGGCGGATACGTTCAGGCACAGCACCAGCCACACCAGACGGAACTGCGGGGTTTTCCACGCCACATTCACGTGCACGTGACGGTGGGTGATCATCGCGTTCGAAGCTTTCTTTGCGGGAGCGGTCCAGCCTTCAGGCTTCCAGCCGGTTGGCGGCACGCGGTAAGCCAGGGCGCCACCGATCATGAACACGAAGTAGATCGCAGCCATGGCCACGAAGCTTTGCCAGACGCCGACACCGGCAGGCGAAGCGAAGTGGCTCATCAGCGCAGTCGCCAACGGTGCACCGACCATCGCGCCGCCACCGAAGCCCATGATCGCCATGCCGGTCGCCATGCCGCGTTTGTCCGGGAACCACTTGATCAGGGTCGAGACCGGCGAAATGTAGCCCAGGCCCAGACCGATACCGCCGATCACCCCGGAGCCGATCCACATCAGCCAGATCTGGTGGGTATAAATCCCCAGTGCCGAGATCAGCAGACCGCCGCACCAGCACAGTGCCGATACCACACCGGCCTTGCGTGGCCCGGCGTGTTCCAGCCAGCCACCCCAGATCGCTGCCGAGCAACCGAGGAAGATGAAGAACAGGGTGTAGATCCAGCCGAGCATGGAGATCGGCCAGTCGCATTGCGAAGAGAAGACCTGAGCGATGAAGCTCATGTCCGGTGCGCAAGCCACCGGAGCCGTGACGCCCAATGCCTTGGACAGCGGCAGCCAGAACACCGAGAAACCGTAGGCCATGCCGATGCACAGGTGGATGGCCAGAGCGGCCGGTGGCACCAGCCAGCGGTTGAAACCGGGCTTGGCGATGATGCGTTCCTTGGACAGGAACGCAGGCTGGTCGGCGCGAAGGCCGTCCGCCGTGATGCTCGTGCTCATTGTGTATCCCCCAATTATTAGTATGGTTCGCCAGCCACTGCTCACCCTCGGCCTTTATGCACGCAGGCATGACCGTTTTTTCAGGTGAAGCTCCTTGAAGGCGCGACGTTAAGTCGCAGAAGGACGGACGAACCGGCGAAGGTTACCATTTGCACGTGACAGAAAAACCAAACTGATATCACCTTTTTCGTGTCATCTGATCTCGTCCCCACAGGAAAAAGCCATGCCGATCGCTGTCCAAGCGCTGAACGATGCCAGTTACCAGGATCAACAGGATTTGCAGAAGATCTATCGTGACGCTCCGCAGTGGCTGTTCGCGCCGTATTCCGGGGACGCCCAGTTGATCGAAAGCAGCCTGGCGGACGGGTCTTTGATTACAGGACGTTTCAACGACCGACTGCTCGGTGCAGCACGCCTGACAAGGCACGACAAGGTTTGGTACTTGTCACATTTGTGTGTACGAAAAGTCACCCGGCGCCGTGGGGTAGCCGAGAGACTGGTGAACCAAGCACAGAAAATGGCGTCGCAAGCGGGTGCCCAACTGCGCCTGCTGGCACCGGCCGGACACCTTGAAATCCAGGCGCTGGCCGCCAAATTGCAATTGCCGCTGGACGTGATCGCGACATGACAGCGCCCCGAACCGGGCGGATGCAGCGCTATACTCCCCGGCTAATTTACGAATTCGACTAACTACAAGGACTCGCCCATGAAAGCGTTCGGCAAAATCCTGGGTCTGGTACTTCTCGGGCTGTTGCTGATCATTGTGGCGGCGGGCTTCGCCCTGACCCACCTGTTTGATCCCAACGACTACAAAGACGAGATCCGCCAGATAGCCCGCGACAAGGCCCACATCGAGCTGACGCTCAATGGCGATATCGGCTGGAGCCTGTTCCCGTGGCTCGGCCTGGAACTGCATGAGGCCAGCATCGCCACCCTGATCAACCCGACCGAACCGTATGCCGACCTGCAGATGCTCGGCCTGTCCGTGCGCGTGCTGCCGCTGTTGCGCCGCGAAGTGCAGATGAGCGATGTGCGCGTCGAAGGCCTGAACCTGCGCCTGAAACGCGACAAAAACGGCCACGGCAACTGGGAAGACATCGGCAAGCTGCCACCTCCCGCCACGCCTGCCGGCAGCCCGACGCCTGCCAGCCCGCCTGTTGCAGAGGCCGCCCAGCCGGAAAAACCGCCGCAGCCGATCCGCCTCGACATCGACAGCCTGACAGTCAACAACGCCCGCGTTGAATACAACGACGAGCAGACCGGCAAGCAGTACAGCGCCGAAAGCATCCAGCTGAGCACCGGTGCAGTACACGACTCGACCAACATTCCGCTGAAAGCCACGGCGTTCCTCAGCACCAATCAGCCTGTGCTGCGGGTGCGCACCGAGCTCAACGGCGAGCTGCGCATCGAACGCGCCCTGCAACGTTACAAGTTCGAAGACATGAAACTGTCCGGCGAACTGACCGGCGACCCACTACAGGGCAAGGCCATGACCTTCTCCGCCCAAGGCCAGATTTCCCTGGACAAGGCAGCGAACGTCGCCGAATGGACCGGGATCAAGATCTCCGCCAACCAGTTGCGTGCCCTCGGTGAGCTGAAAGCCAACGACCTCGACAAGACCCCGCAGATCACTGGCGGAATCTCGATCGCCCAGTTCGATCTGGCGAAATTTGTCGACAGCATCGGCCAGACGTTGCCAGCCATGGCGCCCGGCAGCCTGAGCAAGGTCGAACTGGTCAGCCGCGTGGCCGCCACGCCAACCAGCGTGGCCTTCGACAACATCAACCTGAAACTCGACGACAGCAGCTTCAGCGGGCGCATTGCCGTGGAAGATTTCGCCAAGCAGTCGCTGCGCGCGATCCTCAAGGCTGACACGTTCGACGTCGACCGCTACCTGCCGCCGAAATCGGAAAAAGCCAAAAACGCCACGCAAGTGCGTCAGGCCGAAGTCGCCAGCACCGAAGCCGATGCCATGGCCGGCGCCGGCAGCACACCGTTGCCGGACAAACCAAGCAAAAGCGCCTGGAGCACCGAGCGTCTGCTGCCGGTCGAGCGTCTGGCCAAACTCGACGTCGATGCCGACCTGACCTTCGGCCAGCTGACCCTCGACAAACTGCCGATCCAGAACGCCGCGCTCAAAGCCACTGGCCAGGGCGGCCTGCTGACTCTGGAAAACCTGCGCGGCGGCCTGTACAACGGCGATTTCGAAGCCAAGGGCACCCTCGACGTACGCCCGAGTGCGCCGGTGCTGAACCTGCAAACCAGGATCAACCGCGTACCGGCCGAGAAAATCCTCGAAAGCCAAGGCAAGAATCCGCCGGTCAAAGGCCTGGTCACACTGACCAGCAGCCTCACCGGCAGCGGCAACAGCCAGCAGGCGCTGATCGAAACCCTCAACGGCAACGCCAGTTTCGTGATCAACAACGGTGTGCTGCTCAACGCCAACCTTGAACAGCAACTGTGCAAAGGCATCGCCACCCTCAACCGCAAAACCCTCAGCGGCGAGCCACGGGGCAAGGACACGCCGTTCCAGGAACTCAAGGGCAACCTGACCTTCCGCAACGGTATCGCCAGCAACCCGGACCTGAAAGTGCGCATCCCCGGCATGACCGTCAACGGCGATGGCGACATCGACCTGCGGGTGCTGGGCATGGATTACCGCGTCGGCATCATCGTCGAAGGCGACACCAGCGCCATGCCGGATCCGGCCTGTCAGGTCGGCGAGAAATTCGTCGGCATCGAGTGGCCGCTGCGCTGCCGCGGCCCATTGGAACTGGGCGCCAAGGCCTGCCGTGTGGACAACGAACGCCTCGGCCAGGTCGCGACCAAAATGGCCGGTGACAAACTCAGCGAGAAGATCGATGAAAAACTTGGCGACAAGGTCAGCCCGGAATTGAAAAACGCATTGAAGGGGCTGTTCAAGCGATGACAGCGGAGCAGTTTTCCACGGCGGTGCTGGAATGGTTCGACGGCCACGGCCGCCACGATTTGCCTTGGCAGCAAGACATCAATCCGTATCGGGTGTGGGTGTCGGAGATCATGTTGCAGCAGACCCAGGTCAGCACCGTGCTCAATTACTTCGACCGCTTCATGGCCGCGCTGCCAACGGTGCAAGCGCTGGCCGAAGCGCCGGAGGACGAAGTGCTGCACCTGTGGACCGGGCTCGGTTACTACACCCGCGCGCGCAATCTGCAAAAAACCGCGAAGATCGTCGTCAGCCAGTACGGCGGCGAATTTCCGCGGGACGTCGAAAAGCTGACGGATCTGCCGGGGATCGGCCTGTCCACCGCCGGGGCTATCGCCAGCATCAGCATGGGCCTGCGCGCGCCGATCCTCGATGGCAACGTCAAACGCGTTCTGGCGCGTTTTACCGCGCAGGAGGGTTACCCGGGGGAACCGAAGGTCGCCAAACAGCTGTGGGCCAATGCAGAGCGTTTTACGCCGCACGATCGGGTCAACGCCTACACCCAGGCGATGATGGATCTCGGCGCCACGTTGTGTACGCGCAGCAAACCGAGCTGCCTGCTGTGTCCGCTGGAAAAGGGCTGCGAGGCGCACATGCTCGGGCTGGAGACACGCTACCCGATCCCCAAACCGCGCAAGGCCATCCCGCAGAAACGCACGCTGATGCCGATGCTCGCCAACGAAGAAGGCGCGATTCTGCTTTATCGCCGCCCGTCCTCGGGATTGTGGGGCGGCTTATGGAGCCTGCCGGAACTCGACGACCTCGACGACCTGCAACATCTGGCCGATCAGCACTCGCTGACCATGGGCGAGCAGCAGGCGCTGCCAAGCCTCGTTCACACCTTCAGCCATTTCCAGCTGTCCATCGAACCCTGGCTGGTTCAGGTACAGGAAGCCAGCCATCACGTGGCCGAGGCCGACTGGCTCTGGTATAACCTCGCCACCCCGCCGCGCCTGGGCCTTGCCGCCCCGGTCAAAACCTTGCTCGAACGCGCGGCCGCCGTATTGAACGCAGGAGAGTCGTCATGACCCGCACCATCATGTGCCGCAAGTACAAAGAAGAACTGCCCGCGCTGGAACGCGCTCCTTTCCCGGGCGCCAAAGGTCAGGATATTTTTGACCACGTCTCGGCCAAAGCCTGGGCTGACTGGCAGAAACACCAGACCCTGCTGATCAACGAAAAGCGCCTGAACATGATGAACGCCGAAGACCGCAAATATCTGCAGGGCGAAATGGACAAGTACTTCTCCGGCGAGGATTACGCCAAGGCGGAAGGCTACGTTCCGCCTGCGGAGTAAACCCGCCAAATCGGGGGGCGGATCGTAAGCGACGGAATTAATTTAAGAAATTTTAAAAAAGTCGTTGACGTAAATCCGAAAAACCCTTTTAATGCGCCCCGTTGCCCAGATAGCTCAGTCGGTAGAGCAGGGGATTGAAAATCCCCGTGTCGGCGGTTCGATTCCGTCTCTGGGCACCAAATACCGAAAACCCTGAATCGCAAGATTCAGGGTTTTTTTATGCCTGCGATTTGATGGCGGCTCAATCCAGTCTTTTTTCTAGGCTGCGCAAATGCGCTACGGGTTTCGAACAAAGGCGATCCGCGCTACTTTGGCCGCACCTTATGGAAGAGGGTCATCCGCCCGATGAACCAGAAAAGAACCCGCATCCCCCTGCCCCATCCGCCACCCTATCGCCAGAGTCGCATTGCATTCTGGCTGACGGTACTGGTCGGCGTATTGATCGCCTTCCTCATCGCCGCGTCGACTTATCTGATCATCCACAGCTTGATCAGCGGCTCCATCACCACATGGAACCGCTCCGGTCCACGCCACACCTACACCCTTGCGCTGCAACCGCGAATGTTCTGGTTCGAGATCGTGTCGCAATGCATCGGCACCGTATTCCTGATAGCCGTCGGCTGGATCGGACTATGGATTCACCGAATGGCGCAAGAACCCACTGACAAGCAGAAGGGCAAGCGTACGCGGGGGTAAATGACGGTTGGCCCTCAGAGGGTGTTGACGTAGTCGACCGGCAACAAAACCGTGTCGAGCGCAGCGTCTACCGGCAGCGATACCACGGTAATCACCGGGCAAACGATCATCATGTAGCAGATGACCGCGGAGGGCATGCCGTCTCCCCCTCTCACGCCAAGCAAGTGCAGGTTGCCATCGACACCTTTGTAGTACGGCTCTGCAGAATCACCGTTCAGGCGCCCCATCATCGTTCCACAACCAGCCAACAGCAAAACCAGGCTCACCGCTGAGCCAATACGCACAATCCCTTTCAAACCAGCACTTCCTTGCATCACAGAAACATAAGGCGCGGGATTGTACCCGCGCCTCGACTTTCAATTGAACCCAACACTATCCAGCGTCATTCCAGTGGAACACCAGATTGCGGGCAGCGCCGCTGCCAATGTCTGTCTTATCGCGCCGTGTTTCGCCATTGCGCGTGGCGACCACCGTGTACTCACCGGGTGGTAGTTGCACGTAAACCAGCGGACCCGTTTGGGTGAGAGTCAGTACGGTTTGCCCCGGTGACTTTTTGAATCATCACATCGACATCAGCGGTGTACTGGTCTTGCGCCCCCACCGCGAACGTCATGTGCAGGTTGTAACCGGTGGATTGTTGAATGGCTTTTGCCTCATCAACGCCAATCCCCGCCGGACAAGTAGTTGATGCCGTTTTGCTGCTGTTGTTGAGCCTGTACGCCTGCGCTGTCGACGGGCTCAAGGCTGGCCGCCTGCAGCATCGCCGGAAAAGCCAATACAGCGACCGCAGCGACTGGCAGCATGAATGAAAGAATGCGCTTCATAATCTCTACTCCCGGACTCTTTTAGAGCCCAACCGTGACTCCTTATTTGATCCAGCCAGGGAAGCACGCGTTTTAGATTGATTGGAACTTGGCCTGTGTACGAAATGGACTACAGACCATCACTCACTGAAACACCTTTTGCCGGCAACGTCCTGCAATACCCATCCCTTCTTCCTGCCGCCTATACAGGGCTCGCCCGACATCGCCGAGCGGCGAATCCCGGCATGCTTTGCGTCTGTTTCCACTGATGCGGAAGACTCGATGAGCCAAGTAAAACCTACTGATGCGCAAGACCCGAAAATCGATTCATTGCTGGGGGATTTGGGCGAACTGATTCGCCAGGCGCGGCAAAAAGTGCTGCGTGCGGTTGATACGATTCAAGTCCAGACCTGTTGGCAGATCGGCCGGCATATTGTCGAGTTTGAACAGCAAGGGGCGCAGCGGGCGGGGTATGGCAAGCAGTTGCTGGCCTTGTTGGCGAAGGATCTGACGGCGCAGTTCGGGAAGGGGTTTGATGCTTCCAACCTGCGCTATATGCGCCTCTTTTATCAGGCATTTCCAATTCGTGACGCACTGCGTCACGAATTGAGCTGGACCCACTATCGGCGGCTTTTGGGCGTCACCAGTGAAAAGGCTCGCCATTGGTACATGGAAGAATCTGCCAATCTGAACTGGTCCAGTCGCGCCCTTGATCGACAGATCAATACGCTTTACTACGAGCGACTGCTGATGAGTCGAGACAAAGCCGATGTGATCGAAGAGGCCACCACCCACATTGAAGCCATGAAACCCCATCCTCGGGAATTCATTCGCGACCCCGTCATACTCGAGTTTCTTGGGCTGCCGTCGGCCGGCAAGGTCAGGGAGAGCCGTCTTGAACAGGCCCTCATCGACCATCTGCAGGGGTTTCTCCTGGAGCTGGGTAAAGGCTTTTCCTTTGTCGCTCGGCAACAACGCATCAGTACCGATGGTGACGATCTGTACATCGATCTGGTGTTCTACAACTACCTGCTCAAATGCTTCGTGATCATTGACCTCAAGCGCGGCAAGCTCAGCGCCGGAGATGTCGGACAGATGGACATGTATGTACGCATGTACGACGAACTCAAGCGCAACGAGGGCGACAAGCCGACAGTCGGGATCATTCTGTGTGCAGAAAGCAATGATTCGGTCGCGCGTTACTCGATGCTCAAGGGCAATGAGCAACTGTTCGCCAGCAGTTACAAGACGATTCTGCCGAGTGAGGAAGAATTACGCGCAGAACTCAATCGGGAACAGGCCTTGATCGAAGAACGCCTGCTCATTCAATCGACTGAATAAACCTTCTGGATTGTTGCCGGGCGGCGCCGAGACTATCGTTGGCAACTTACCCGCAAAGGTGGAAAGCCATGACCTGTCAGGACACGCCCGCGATGCAGGATATGCAGTCAAGGTTGCCAATTTTGACCGCGGCGCAAGGTGAACCCTTCACGGAAGCCGCCGAGGATGACTTTGCCCTTGGCGGCTTCACCTGGCGCCATGCCCTGCCCGACATCCAGCGCCCGGTAGTCATCATCAACGCCGCCACCTCGGTACGCTGCCGACACTATTCACGCTTCGCCGATTACCTGTTCGCCAATGGCTTCGACGTGATCACCTACGACTACCGAGGCATCGGCGAATCGCGTCCGGCAACCCTGAAAGGCCTTGAGGCTTCATGGACCGACTGGGGCGCGCTGGATTTCGAGGCGATGCTCAAACGCGCGCAACGGGAGTTTCCCGGCCAGCCAATCGATGTGGTCGGCCATAGCTTCGGCGGTTGCGCGGCTGGGCTCGGCGAGTCCGGGCAGGTCATTCGTCGACTGGTGACGGTCGGCGCGCAGTTCGCTTACTGGCGCGACTATGCGCCGGCACAGCGCTGGCGCATGTTTGGTAAATGGCATTTGCTGATGCCGCTGCTGACGCGGCTCTGTGGCTATTTCCCGGGCAAACGCCTCGACTGGCTGGAGGACACGCCAACAGGCGTCGTACGCGACTGGAGCACGCCTGCCGCGCGCTACGAGCAGCGTCCGAGCGGCCGCCGACTGCTGAGGGCAAGCGGTCGCCTGCCCTTCGCCAACGTCCGCGCACACACCCTGGCGGTCAGCATCAGCGACGACCCATACGGCACGATCCCGGCCATCGAACGCCTGCTCGGCTACTTCAGTCATGCGCACAAAACCCACTTGCGCATCGAGCCGCAGGACATCGGCGAACAACAAGTCGGACATTTCGCCTTTTTTCGTAGCGCATACCAAGCCACACTATGGCCCATCGCTCTGACCTGGCTGCAAACCGGCGAGCTGGCCCCCGACACACCCGGGCGGCCAGTGCCGCGCAGCTGAGCCCTTCCAACGCACGACGGAACACACCATGGCCTCCGCCAACAAGCAGCAAAAACGCGCCGCCCGGGCCAAGACCAAGGCCAAGCAAAACCGCAGCAAACGCGCCGAGGCGCCGGTCGAACTGGACCCGAACGATGACCGTATCGACTTCGAGTCGGTGGACCTGACCGAGCTGTTTAAGAGAATGATCGACGCCGAGAAGATCAGCCAGCAAGCCATGTGCACCGCATTCCTGGAAGATCCGCTGCTGGAGCTGGTTTACGAGCAGGAAGGCGAAGAAGGCGCGATGGACTTCATCCTCGCCGCGCTGATCGAGTATCGCCAGTGGTCCCAGGAAACCGACGAAGCCGGCGCCCTGGCGTGGATCGAATCCCCGGCCTTCCAGGCCGACTATGTGGCGGCGTCCGACGCGATTGCCGCACAAACCCAACAGAAGAACTGAGTTCCCATGGCATCCCTGAACAAGCAACAGAAACGCGCCAAACGCGCCAAGGCCAAAGCCAAGCACATCCGCATGGTCGGCCGTAAGCCGCTGGACCAGGACGACAACCTCGGGCATCTGGACGAGCCGATCCCGGAATACACCCTCGCAATGTTCAGCAAAATGCGCGACGCCGAAGCCGTCAGCCGCAACGAAATGCTGCTGACCCTGCTGCGCGAACTGGCGTTCATCATCGTTGACCATCCAGAGCTGCTGGACATGGAAAATGCCGAGAACGAAGGCATGGCCGCCACTCACCTGGCCGCCGACATGCTGATCGACTACCGCATGTGGGCCGACGGCATGGACATCGAAACCGCCCAGGCCTGGCTGACCGAGCCACAGTTCATCACCGATTTCGGGATTGCGCTGGATACTTACGGCAAGTCGCTGGACACCCAGGAAGACAAGGGCGAATAAACCCCGCGCACAAACAAAAACGGCCGCTCGTCATCACTGACAGCGGCCGTTTTGCATTACGCGTTACGGATCAGTTCAACACCACCGCGCCACGGTTTTCCAGCTTGCGGCGGCGCGCGACCAGCAGGCCGGCGGCGACTACCATGAGGCTCAGCAGGCCGGTTGCGAGGATTTCCACGCGGTGGGCTTCCTGGAACAGCATGATGGTCAGGGCCGCGACGATGAAGATGATCACCGCGTAGGTCAGGCCCGGGAACAGCCACATGCTGAAGACGATGTTCTCGCCGCGGGCCATGCGTTGTTTACGCATGCGCAGTTGCGAGAACGCGATCACCAGGTACACCAGCAGCGCGATGGCGCCAGAGCTGGCCAGCAGGAATTCGAACACGGCAGCCGGGGCCACATAGTTGGCGAAGGTGCAGAGGAACGCCGCGCCGGTCGACAGCATGACAGCCCAGTAAGGCGTACCGCTTTTGTTGACCCGAGTCGACATCGCCGGTGCGTCACCGCGCTTGCCGAGGGAGAACAGCATGCGCGACGAGGTGTACAGCGCCGAGTTCAGGCAACTGGTGACCGCGACCAGCACTACGATGTCGACGATCATTTTCGCGTTCGGAATGCCCATGCGCTCAAGCACGGTCTGGTAGGAACCGAGGTTGGCCAGCGTAGGATCGTTCCATGGCACCAGGGCCACAACGATGAAGATCGATACGAGGTAGAACAGGCCGATCCGCCAGATCACCGAGTTGGTGGCCTTGGAAATCTGCTTGCCCGGGTTCTTCGATTCCGCAGCCGCGATGGTCACGATTTCGGTACCCATGAACGAGAACATGGTGGTCAGGATTGCACCCAGCACCGCGCCCATGCCGTTTGGCAGGAAGCCGCCGGAATCAAACAGGTGCGAAACACCGCTGACCTGGCTGTTCGGCAGGAAGCCGAAAACGGCCGCAAGACCCAGCGCGATGAAGCCGATGATCGCCAGGACTTTGATCAAGGCAAACCAGAATTCGAATTCACCGTAGTTTTTCACGCTGAACAGGTTGGTGACCGTCAGCAGCATGGTGATGATCAGTGCAAACGCCCAGATCTCGATCCCCGGGAACCAGGCATGGAGAATGGTCGCGGCGGCGTTGGCTTCCAGTGGAATCACCAACACCCAGAACCACCAGTACAACCAGCCGATGGTGAAACCGGCCCAGTGCCCGATGGCACGGTCGGCGTATGTCGAGAACGAGCCGGTGTCGGGCGAGGCGACAGCCATCTCAC
Organism: Pseudomonas sp. S150; assembly: GCF_004526365.1. Taxonomy (NCBI): domain Bacteria; kingdom Pseudomonadati; phylum Pseudomonadota; class Gammaproteobacteria; order Pseudomonadales; family Pseudomonadaceae; genus Pseudomonas; species Pseudomonas sp. S150. The sequence continues at coordinate 896,297 of NZ_CP038207.1, read as the reverse complement.
CGAGCATGCGCATCACCAGCACCACCAGGGTACCGGCGGCGGCGTAGGCCAGCAGCACGGCGGGGCCGGCGGCAGCGATCGCGTGGCCGGAGCCAACGAACAGACCTGCGCCGATAACACCGGCGATCGACAACATGGTCACATGACGCGGTTTGAGCCCCTGTTCGAGGCCATTGGAGCTTGGGGTACTGCTCATCGGAACTACCTTTGCGAGGAAAGCGATTGCGTCCGTCCTGTCTGGTTTTCCTTCTCGTAAAAAGAAACCAACAGGGCGTTCCAGATTCTGCACGCAATAAATGCGCCAAAATGTTTCAAACTCTTCTGGGCCGCGGTTTTCAGCGAGACCGGACAGTCATCGCAAGTCATTGGAATGAATGGCAATTCGCCAGAGCGTTACCCTGCGACTCACTTTTCAGACGATTCAGCGCACCAGAAACACACTGAAAAAGTGTGGGATGCACAATAAAAGGGCGATTCAGGAACGTTCGGCCGGATAGCGCTTCCAACACCCCGCCAAAGCTGGCAACATCGCGCCTTTTTTTACGCGACGCCCACGGGTTTGCACGATCAAACACCCGTTCGGTTGTTGATGGGGCGACAGTCTGCTGTGCCGATGCGACAACCTGCCACACGCCATCCGCTTACCGCCCGTAGCGCTGTTGGCTGCCATTGAAACGCTATGCTAGCTTGGCCGCCTCGCCAGGAAGGCCCGCCAACAGCAGGAGCGCAACATATATGAGGAACGCACATGGCTGAGGCCACGCCCGCGCTTGAAATCCGCAACTTGCACAAACGCTACGGACAGCTTGAGGTGCTCAAAGGCATCTCGCTGACCGCCCGCGACGGCGATGTGATCTCGATCCTCGGTTCCTCCGGTTCCGGCAAGTCCACGTTCCTGCGTTGCATCAACCTGTTGGAAAACCCGCACCAGGGTCAGATTCTGGTGGCCGGGGAAGAACTCAAGCTCAAGCCCGCCAAGAATGGCGAACTGGTTGCCGCTGATGGCAAACAGATCAATCGCCTGCGTTCCGAGATAGGTTTTGTATTTCAAAACTTTAATCTGTGGCCGCACATGAGTGTGCTCGACAACATCATCGAGTCCCCGCGCCGCGTGCTCGGCCAGAGCAAGGCCGAGGCGATCGAAGTCGCCGAAGCGCTGCTGGCCAAGGTCGGTATCGCCGACAAGCGTCACGCCTACCCGGCGCAACTGTCCGGCGGTCAGCAACAACGCGCGGCGATCGCCCGCACGCTGGCGATGCAGCCGAAGGTGATTCTGTTCGACGAGCCCACCTCCGCCCTTGACCCGGAAATGGTTCAGGAAGTACTTAGTGTCATCCGCGCACTGGCCGAAGAAGGCCGCACCATGCTGTTGGTGACCCACGAAATGGGCTTTGCCCGTCAGGTCTCCAGCGAAGTGGTGTTCCTCCACCAGGGGCTGGTGGAAGAGCAAGGATCGCCTCAGCAGGTGTTCGAAAACCCGCTTTCGGCGCGCTGCAAACAATTCATGTCCAGCAACCGCTAACGGAGCAACATGCATGCAGAATTTTAAAAAGGTCTTCCTGGCCGCCGCCGTCACCCTCGCGTTCAGCGCCGGAGCCATGGCCGAGACCCTGAAGATGGGCATCGAAGCGGCGTACCCGCCGTTCAACAACAAAGACGCCAGCGGCAACGTGGTCGGCTTCGACAAAGACATCGGCGACGCCCTGTGCGCCAAGATGAAAGTCGAGTGCAGCGTGGTTACCTCCGACTGGGACGGCATCATCCCCGCGCTGAACGCCAAGAAGTTCGACTTCCTGGTCTCCTCGCTGTCGATAACCGAAGAGCGCAAGGGCGCGGTGGACTTCACTGACCCGTACTACTCGAACAAGCTGCAGTTCATCGCGCAGAAAGATAAAGAGTTCAAAACCGACAAGGATTCACTCAAAGGCAAGATCATCGGCACGCAGCGCGCCACCCTCGCCGGCACCTGGCTCGAGGACACTTACGGTAGCGATATCGAAGTAAAACTCTACGACACCCAGGAAAACGCCTACCTGGACCTGACCTCCGGTCGTGTCGACGCGATCCTCGCCGACAAGTACGCCAACTATGACTGGCTGAAAACCGACGCCGGCAAGAACTACGAGTTCAAGGGCGACCCTGTCGTGGAAAGCGACAAGATCGGCATCGCCGTGCGTAAAGGCGATCCGCTGCGTGAGAAGCTGAACGCCGCGCTGAAGGAAATCGTCGCCGACGGTACCTACAAGAAGATCAACGACAAGTACTTTCCGTTCAGCATCTATTGATCTGACCTGCGGGACCGGCGCCGTGATCCGACGGCGCCGGCTCCCGGCCTTGCCTGCCGCGATTTGAAAAGAAATCCATGATTATCGACCTCTACGGATTCGGCCCGGCCCTCGCCGCCGGTGCGCTGATGACCGTCAAACTGGCGCTGACGGCCCTGTGCCTGGGACTGGTGCTCGGTCTGCTCGGCGCCTTGGCCAAGACTTCCCCGTACAAGCCGCTGCAATGGCTTGGCGGCACTTATTCGACGCTGGTGCGTGGCGTCCCGGAATTGCTCTGGGTGCTGTTGATCTACTTCGGTACGGTCAACCTGATGCGCAGCCTCGGTGAGTTTTTCGGCAATCCCGATCTGCAACTCAGCGCCTTCGCCGCCGGCGTGATCGCGCTGGGCCTGTGCTTCGGCGCCTACGCCACGGAAGTGTTCCGCGGCGCGATCCTCGCCATTCCCAAGGGCCATCGTGAAGCGGGTGTGGCGCTGGGCCTGTCGAAATGGCGGATCTTCACCAAGCTGATCATGCCGCAGATGTGGCGCATCGCCCTGCCCGGCCTGGGCAACCTGTTCATGATCCTGATGAAGGACACCGCGCTGGTGTCGGTGATCGGCCTGGAAGAAATCATGCGTCACGCACAGATCGGCGTGACCGTGTCGAAACAACCGTTCACCTTCTATCTGGTGGCGGCAGTCATGTATCTGGGCCTCACCGTGCTGGCGATGACCGGCATGCACTTCCTGGAAAAACGCGCCGCTCGCGGCTTTGCGAGGAGCGCTTCATGAACTGGGAAGTGATCATCAAATGGCTGCCAAAACTGGCGCAGGGCGCGACCCTGACCTTGGAGCTGGTGGCGATTGCCGTGATTGCCGGCCTGTTGCTGGCCATTCCGCTGGGCATCGCCCGCTCCTCGAAGCTGTGGTACGTGCGCGCTTTGCCCTACGCCTACATCTTCTTTTTCCGTGGCACGCCGCTGCTGGTGCAACTGTTCCTCGTCTATTACGGCCTGGCGCAGTTCGATGCAGTGCGTAACAGCGCGCTGTGGCCTTACCTGCGCGATCCGTTCTGGTGTACTACCGCGACCATGACCCTGCACACGGCGGCGTACATCGCCGAAATTCTGCGCGGCGCGATCCAGGCGATTCCGCCCGGCGAAATCGAGGCGGCGCGGGCATTGGGCATGTCCAAACCCAAGGCAATGTTCTACATCATGCTGCCGCGAGCGGCGCGCATCGGCCTGCCGGCCTACAGCAATGAAGTGATCCTGATGCTCAAGGCCAGCGCGCTGGCGAGTACCGTGACCCTGCTGGAACTGACCGGCATGGCCCGCACGATCATTGCCCGCACCTACCTGCCGGTGGAAATCTTCTTCGCCGCCGGCGTGTTCTATCTGCTGATGTCCTACGTGCTGGTGCGCGGCTTCAAGCTGCTGGAGCGCTGGCTGCGCGTCGATGCCTGCCAAGGGCGTTGAAACTTCCCACGTGTTGACGGGCGAGACCCTACTCGCCCGCTTCACCGCGCTGGATGCCTTTTTGCTTGAGCATCAGGCGCTGTGGAAACCTCGTCCATTCACTCATCGTTCGCTTCCATGGGAAACCGCCTACCCCGAGTTGGCTTTGTGGCTGCGTGGGCGATCGCTGGAAGATGCAGAGCGTGCGCATAACCATCCTGCCGATCTCGCCGATGCCCCGGAGCCGTTTGCCTCATTGGCGGCATTGTCGGCTGAGCTGAGCGCGGTCGGTGAGTTGCCGGAGCATGCGCTGGAAACCCCAGGTCACCGATTGAATGTCGATGTGCCGGGGCGCAAGTGGCAGCAGATCGAGGCGTTCGCCAGTCGCTTGTCTTTTGCCTCGCAGCCGACGCACTGGCTGGACTGGTGTTCCGGCAAGGGGCATTTGGGCCGACGCCTGCTGGGTGCCGGGCAACAGCTGACCTGTGTTGAATACGATCCGGCGTTGGTCGCCAGCGGTCAGGCATTAAGTCAGCGCCATCATTTGCACGCCCTGCATGTCGAGCAGGATGTGCTGGCGGCAGACGCAGCAAGCGTTATAAGTGCTCAGCACACCCCGGTCGCCCTGCATGCCTGCGGCGATCTGCATGTGCGCTTGATGCAACTGGCGAGCGCGGCCGGATGTCAGCAGATGGCCATCGCCCCGTGCTGTTACAACCGGATTGATCGCAGCGAGTATCAGGCCTTGTCCTGCGCCGGCATGCGATCCGCCCTACAACTCTCGCTTGAAGATCTGGCACTGCCCATGAGCGAAACCGTCACCGCCGGTGCAAGAGTCCGACGTCAGCGCGACACCTCCATGGCCCGACGTTTGGCCTTTGATCTGCTGCAACGACAAGTGCGCGGAGTAGACGAATACCTGCCCACCCCGTCCCTGCCCAGCGCCTGGCTGGAAAAAACCTTCGCCGATTACTGCCGCGATCTGGCTGCATTGAAGGAGTTGTCCACAATCGGCACGCCGAACTGGCAGGCACTGGAAGCTGCCGGTTGGCAGCGATTGGCCGAAGTTCGCAACCTGGAATTACTTCGCGGATTGTTCCGACGACCACTGGAGCTTTGGCTGAATCTTGATCGAGCCATTTTCCTCGCCGAACAGGGATACGTCGTACGACTCGGCACCTTCTGCGACGCACCGCTGACTCCGCGTAATTTCCTGCTGTTGGCCGAGCGCGCTTGAAATCTTTACAGCCTGTGGATAACTCTGTTGATGGTTTTCCCGTGGATCCAATATCCACGGCCATTGCATGACAAAAACAGCATTGGTCATTTTTTGTTCATATAGATAAAAAACCGGTAAAACAGGGCTTTGCGCACAAAATGAGAACGTGTCCACAAAATCCCCTGCAATGCAGCCGTAGCGCCCATCCGTTGTGCATAAGCTTCCAATCAAAAGGACATAAACGGGTGAAATGGGTGCTTGAACGGTGCAGAAATCCTGCCCTCACGCTCATTCTGGCTTGATCGCGTAGCACCTCGGTTTTGCGGCTAAAAACTCGGCGACACCGCTCACGCCAAGCCTGATCCAGCGCCTGCGTAAAAATAGTCTGAATTCAGGGGTTTACAGAACCAACCCAATCGCTATAATCGTCGCCCACACGCCGGTATAGCTCAGTTGGTAGAGCAACTGACTTGTAATCAGTAGGTCCCGGGTTCGACTCCTGGTGCCGGCACCATACAAAACAAAGGCTCGCAGCAATGCGGGCCTTTTGTTTATCTGGAATACGTAACAAGCCACGTAACAAGCTGACGAAAGACCCAATTGCGCTTCAGGATGAAGGAGTGTTTGCTTTGAACTGGCGATTCCTAGACTGGAAGTTTCTGGTTACTTTTTCTGTATCCATTCTCGGCGTCGTGGTGCCAGTGGTCTGGCAGTCTGATCCTTCTTCGAAGGGGATGGAGCTTCGGGTTAATTCCATTACCTCCCTCGAGCCAGCATCCCAAATCCATGATCTTCAGTTGGTACTTGATGGGAAGAGGATTGAGTCCCCCTATTCCTCGACTGTTGAGCTGATTAATACCGGCTCCAAAGCAGTGCTGACCAAAGATTTCGACAAACCCATCGAAATCAATCTCGAGGATGGTGCGAAAGTCATCACAGCACGAATCACTCGCACCGCCCCCAGCGATATACCAGTGGAGATATCTACGACGGAGAACGCCGTGCGCATCGCACCGCACCTCTCAAACTCCGGTGACTCGATCTCACTAAATATAATCACTTCGGGTAAAAAGCCCGTTTATAGCGTACGTGCGCGGATAGCAGGGATCCCACACCTTACCTACACAGATCTCACCCTGCCTAAATCGCCATACGTTCGATATCTCAAACCTGGAGTTCAAGGTTTATGCGCATGGGGACTGTTCTGTTTGAGCATCCTGTTCGTAGCTGCTTGGCTAAGCCCTAAGGTTTTTGGGATACCGAGAGCGATATCTGCTTTTGTCTTTTTTACCTCTTACATCAGCGGGACGCAGCTGGTGGCGTTAATGATTGATGGACTCGAGATGCAGAATCGCTGGGTACTGCTAACGACGATCTTGATAACGGCAGTACTTCTAGGCATGGCTTTCTCTACTTATTTAGCTCTGCGTTGGGATCGACTGCACTCTCAATGGAATACGACATCTAGCAAGGAGGGACGGTTTAAGTGGCCGTGAGTAAGGTGAAATAAGGGCCAGACCACGTTTCGAGCTGAGACTGTGGTCTGACTCTATTTTTCCCCGCCTTATTTTGCTCGTGTCACCACGGAGCTTAGGTCGACGAAAACGCTTTGAGAAACCCCGGCCTTCCTTAGCTCTTCAGTGGCCGCCGAGAGCGGCAGCAGCGTTACGCGCGAGGCCTTTCCAGCCTTCATCTGACGTACAGATTCCATCAAGTCCGTCTGAAATCGCTCTAGCTCATTTGCCATGCCTTTTCTTCGCCTTCAGCTATTTTCTCCAACGCTCGCTTGCTGAACTTATGCAGCTTGAACCGAAAGCGAAATCCGCCTTCCAAGTTGCTGCAACGCACGCTCAACATTCTCGATTTTGGAGTGATGCAGGAAATCTACCAGGCGATCGACCTGAGGCCGTTGTACGCGGAGACGACGTGCCAACTCGGCCTTGCTTAAACCTGACTCCAAAAGCGTATTCCACAGAGCAACCTTTGCTGCAGTCAGCGCAGGCAGACGCAATACGACGCCACTTGCCTGTTCTCCTGCCTGCCCGGTCGGAATCAACCGGCGATCATCAACGTATATCGAGAGCGCCGTCTCGATTGCATCAATGGCGGTGTCCAACGCTTGCTCGAGGGTGTCGCCAACGGCGTGCATCTCAGGAATTTCTGCGCAGGTCAGCCAGACACTGCCCGGCTCTTCGTGAACTTCCAACGCATATTCGAACATCACACTTCCTCAGATGGGTACAGCCGGGTCTCAATCCTTGAGGCCCAGCTGCTTGATTATCGATTTTCTCAACCCTTCGCCCATTTCCTTGGCTCCATGGTCGGGAAACACAGTTGATTTGCCATTCAAGGAAACCTTGAAGTGACCGCCCTTGCCGGTTTGAAACTCAACGCCTTGGGCTTTCAACTATCGCCGAAACTCGCTGTACTTCATGTGCATCACTCGCCGTTTCGGTAAAGCGAATGTGCAACATATTTGCTGCGAGCGCAACATAAGTGTTGCACTACACAGAGATGGCAACGGCCACCACCTGGCCACGATTGCGCACCCGTCCTCCGCAAGCTACCGTCAAACCCGTCGCTGCCAATTCAGCGACCGGGCCTGAGAACCCGCGTAAGATACAGGCGCACCAGCGCCCAAAATCACGATTGCCGGCGCTTTTTTGTGTCCGCACTCACGTGTAATGGCGGCTGTGCGTGGGAGACCTTCGGGTCTGCCGGGTTCCTGTATCTCCGGTTTCTCAGCCTGCGCATAGCTGCCACCCTTTCGCCTGAGAACGAAAATGGCGGCTCTCATTTGATACAGGGAGTTCACAAATGAATGCCATCGATCCATCCTTAATCCGCCGCGCTGCCACACCGGTCACCTCACACCACGCCTTACGTACGGCAGGTGAAGCGAAATGACCGACTACCTCGATTTGAAAACACCAGGCCTTACGCACTTTTCCTTCCAGGCCAATCAAGCGCTGTTCCGCACCAATCGTGGTGTTCCAGTGATGGCCGCCCTCTCGCACGCCTCACACTTGCTTCACATTTCCAAGTTACTGACTGCAGATTCCACAGTTTCTCGCGATCCTGACCTTCACGCTTACGCCTCGCAGTATCTGCAGGAGTTGAGCAAGGCGCTGATTGACGATGTGGTGAAAGTTCTGGATGCGCCAACAGCAAGCCGTTGACGTAAACCGCCAAAAGAAAGCCCTCGCCATACCGCGAGGGCTTCTTGTGTTTCAAACCTGACTGATCTCAAACACAAACGAAATCCTGCGTTGACTCGCACTCCACACATAACGCAGATGTTTGCCCTGCTTCGGAATCGATACCGCTGGCGGGCGGAACGCAGCAACACATTCGTGCCCCGTTAGGCGAACACTGTTGTAGAGCATCCCCCACGATTCAGACTCACGCAGTTGTCGGGCAAACGCCTGGGATGGGCCATAGGCGTCTGGATCGGGTTGATGCAAATCGGGAAAGTCATCACGAACATCATGCACCGGCTTAACCACACGATTGACGTAAGTACGCATGGTCAACTCAAGATCCGCTTCGTTGGTGGCCGCGAGGAAGCGTTCCTGGTGATAGCAGGTTTCGGCGATGGCCGCGGCCTGGCTGCTGGCGGCGTAGTAGACGCCGAAGGTGCCATCGGTGAAGCGACTGCTTTTGCCGATGTGGGTGAACGCCGCCATCACCGGAGTTGAACCGGGGCCGGAGAGCCGGTCTTCGGGGCGCACGCGGGCGAGGACGCCGGCCTGTTCGATCAGGCGATCGTTGGTCAGTGCTTCCAGCGCGTAGGCGATTTCCAGGTCTTCGGGGTCGAGCACGTCTTCGAACAACGCAATCGGCGGGAAGCTGCTGTTGACGATCCGGTAGGCCTTCGGCCATTGCGGCTCAGCCAGCGGCGGGGCCTTCAACCGCGCACCCCGTCGAGGTAGCGGCGCACGTCGGCGATATCGACCACCCTCCCGGCCAGCATGTAATCCAGCGCCGTTCGACCATTGAATGGTGCAGCCGTGTTGGGGCTGCTGACCCACGTGTAGGCGCGCTCGCTGCTGTTGCTGAAGATGATGCTCAAGGCCTTGTGAATGCCCATCAGATACGAGATGCGCTCCAGCGTGTCGTGCGGCAGGCGAATGTTTGGCGGCAGGTGTTTGTACTTGTAGAACGTGGTGTTGCCGACGCCGCCCAGCAAAGTGCGCTGCTGTTCGGCGTTGCAACCCCAGCGCTCCATGAGGTTGAAGAAAAACTTCAGCGCGACGCGCCCGGCTTCGGGGACGTCGAGTTGTTCACGCGGGGTGAGGGCTGGGGATGAGGTAGGCATGATTGTCCTTCTTCGCAGGTCCGCAAGCTGAGCGTAGTACAGATATGAATATTTTCAATGAAATTATTCGTATACGAATAAACGCCTGAGAATCCCAAGTTGACACGTTAATGTCCCGTGGCAGAGGATCTGCCTCAAGAGCGCGAAACCGACTGCCATCAGGTGGCGATAGTCGGTGTTAGGAACCCCGTTGATGACCTGAAAATCAGCGCTCGGGTGAGACCTCTTCCCCCGTTCAAGGGAGCAAAAAGCCGACAACAATGTCGGTTTTTTTGCCTGTTTTACTTGAGCATTTCGCTTGCCTGGTCGGAGTGCTGGCGAACTTTCCCTATGTGCATTCACATGCGGACGCTCTTCAGCGCCCCGTAAATGGCAGCTCCAGAGTCGCAACAACCCGGTGGCGAAGAAATTGGAAAGCCTCCCTGATGCTAAGGGCACTCGCGCTCATAGCTGAAAAATATCCGCATATGTCGCCGGGGAAATTACAGGAGCCATAAGCCGTTTTTCCTCGAAAAACCCGCCCTGCGCACCAAAACCACGCACTTTTCTTGACCCCAATCACCCCCACGTCATCAAAAATCCCGATCCTGTGTCAGCTTCCAGCCATCGGCGGGGACATCAATTCGCTACTAAACCCGCGACAACTATGCTCAGGTGCTGGAATATAGCCAGCATATGACGCCGGATCGGCAGTCTCGTAAACAACAATACCCAGCCCACTTCAGAGGGCATTACCCATGGATAGCAGAACCTTACGCAACCTCATGCGCATCGTGCAGACCGGCTCGTTGTCGGCCGCAGCCGAGCATTCGTGCCTGACTGTGCAGGCCTTGGCCGCGCAGTTGAACAAGGTCGAAGAGCAGTTCGGTTTCCGCTTGTTTCGACGTTCCAACAAAGGGCTGACGCTGACGCCGCAAGGCACGGAGCTGACGCCCTACATGGACAAAGTGCTGATTGCCACGCGACAGATGGAAGAAAAGGTCGAGGCGCTCAAGGTACCCGGCCAGCGCACATTGAAGGTTGCGTTGAACAACACGTTGTCGTCTGACTTCAACCGGCGAATGATCGGACGCCTGATTGAGGTGTTTCCCGATTACCAGATGGAATTCAGCTACGCCGAGTCGATGGAAAACCTCAGCAAGCTGAAGAATGAGGACTTTGACCTCGCGGTGCTGATCGGCCCGCAGCGGCCGGGTTTGCCGAGCATTGTTTTGCCGGATGTGCAGGTGCAGGTGGTCGGTGCCCATTGCGGGCAGGAAAACGATCCACTGACGTTGCTGGGCAACAAGTTTCAGGTGCGTCCTGCGGAAGATTGTCCGTATTCCCACAGTTTCCTGCGTTTTCTCGACGCCGGACTGGGCAATCACGAGAACGGTCAACGCATGGTCTATTCCTGCAGCGAAACCCTGACCCTGTCGCTGATCACGCAGATGGACGCGGTGGGCATGGTGTCTCGTGAGGCCGCGCAAAAGAACGGCCTGACGATTTTCCCCGGATTCGAGGATTTCCTCGAAGTGCGTCTGGCGGTGAACAACCCGAACCTGTCGGGGCAGGCCCTGAATGACGTGGTCGATCTGCCGCTACATGAACGAGCCGAGCGCAATGTACGCAGCCGTCCCAACCGCCACACTGAGAAAGAGGTTTTTGCTGAAATACGCACATAACAACGTCGGAATGGCTGCATAAAATTCCGGGCGATCGAGCTGTAGGTGCTGATCCTTGATCAACAAGGGTGTCAGGCTGATCGCAGCGACGATCGCCACCGGCAGGTATTCCAGCGCCCGCGCAACGAACGGCGGCCAGTGCTCGGTGTTGACTTGCAGCGGCAGCGCGCGTGGCAGGAAGGTCACGGCCATCATCAGCGCGACCACCAGAATCAGGAACGTTTGGTCAGGCATACACCCACTCCGCAGCCCACGAACGTGGCGATGAAAACGTTGAACGGCGAAGTACCGACCAGGCTCAGCGCGCCCATGCAGGCGACGGCAGCTGCTGCGGCGATGAGTTTGTTGCGGGTGTTGCACAGCGACACCAGCACGTAGAGCATCATCGCGGTCAGTGCGTAGTCGAGCTGATATTTGATCAGGTGCGATGCATATTGCGCGCAGACAGCGCCCAACAATCCGCCCAGCACCCAAGAGGTGTGGCAGAACAGGTTGAAGCCGATCAGGTAACGAATGTTGACCGGCGCGCCGGTGCCCAGTTTGACGCTGTGGAACGCGAAGGACTCGTCGGTCAGGCCACCGGCGTAAGCCCAGCGCTCCATGCGGCTGAGCCCCAATGCGCGCAAGGCCTTGGCCATGTACACCGACATCAGCATGTGCCGCGCATTGATCAGGAAGGTGGTCAGCACGATGGTGGTCAGCGAAGCGCCGCTGGAGATCAGCGCCAGTGCGGCGAATTGCGAAGCGCCGGCGTAGACGAACAAGCACATCGCCACCGGCAGCCACATCGGCAGCCCGGCGTTGACCGCCATCAGCCCGAACACGAACGACACCGTGAAGTAACCGGCCACCACCGGGCTGGCTTCGGCAAACGTGCGCGATGGCTGATGAGCAGCCATCAGCGGCGCACTGCCGGACGTTTCATTCATAGATCCCTCTCAAATGTCCGCTCGCCGTGGGGTTCGCAAAAACCCTGGGAAGTCCAGAATCGCTTGCCCGCGAGGTTAGCATCGTCGACGAACAGAAACATCCGTAATACACCGACCCGTTTCATGTCGGATGACGCCGCTTCCACCAACCGCTGGCCGACGCCCTGACTGCGATAGCGTGGGCTGACCGCCAAGTGGTTGATGGTGCCGCGACTACCGAGCATGCCGCCGAGCACCGCACCGACGATTTCGCCTTCGACGTCGAAGGCCAGATAGGCCGTGGTGGTCTTCTGGATCAATACACCGCGCAGGCATTTGGCGTCCTGCCATTCGCAGAACGACACTTCGTCGAACTGCCGGAAGAAGCGCTCCATGCGCTGCGCGTCCTTGGCGGTGGCGCGTCGCAGCACCACCGGCGTCGAGCACTCGACGCCATCGATTGGGGTGATCTGATTAGCGAACAATGTCGAAAGCGGTCCCGGGCCGCGAGAAGGAAATCGCCAGAATCTGCCGGTACGCCATGGCATGCGTGTGGGTGTTGCGCGCCGGAGTCACGTAATGGCGCATGTCGCGATCAAGGAAGTACGTGGTGTCGAGGATTTCCTTGTAGGTGGTCGACGCCAGTTGATGCTCGTGAACATCGTACAAACGGCTTTCCGCGCCCTCGACGTTGTTGCGCCCCCAGAAGTGCACACCACTGAACGGATAGCCGTCGCAGTGAATCCCTTCCGGGGTGATTTCCAGTTGCTTGCCGGGTTTGATCTCGATGCGGATCTGATGAATCTGGCACTGCCAAATCTCATCGTGCAATTCTTCCGGCAACACGCTTTTGTACACTTCAAAATCGGTGTCGATCAGGCTGCGCATTACCGGCGAAGTGATCACTTCATCAGAGAAGTCCTGAAAGTGCCGCACAACACCGCCCACGTAGGCGTTGTTCTCTTTCGACTGCACGTACGCGCGATGCTCGAGTTGCTTCAATTCACGTGTTTTCGGGTTGTACTCGAAGTCGCTGTAACGACGGTAACGCATGCCGGCTTCGGCCTGACCGTAATAACTGTCTGGCTCCATGTTTTCCCAACTTTTGGTCAGTCTGACGAAGTCGGCAAAATGACCGTAGAGATTGAAGTCACCACCCTGGACGTTGACATATTTGTCGCGCCGTAGCGATTCGCCCACTTCTCTGTTCAAAACGATCATTACCAAATTCTCCGCTGTGTTGAGCGGCCTAATCTATTAGGTGGAGAATTTGCGTCCATGAGAAAGAATTTCAGGCATTTAAAGCCCTGCTTGAAACGGTACTTGAAGACGCTTCAAAACAACTTTTACGTGACAAAAACACGGGTTTTTTACGGTTTTTGCGAAAAAGACGTCGAAAAAAAACCCCGAGCCAGTCGGGGTTTTCTCATGTTTCTTACACCGGATCGTTCATCAGAAGATGTTGATCGGGTAGTCCACGAACACACGCACTTCGTTGCCGCTGCTGTTGTAGTCGGCGGATTTCTGCGACACGCGCAGAATCGAGCTGCGCAGTTTCACGCTAAGGTCTTTCGCCGGACCGCTTTGCACGACGTATTTGACCTGGTTGAAGATCTCACGCTCGGTGCCGCCACTGCTGGTGTCGGTGGTGATGTTGTCGCCACGCACGTAAGCAAAGTTGTAGCTCAGGCCAGGTACGCCAAAGGCACCGAAGTCCAGGCCGTAGCCCAGTTGCCAGCTGCGCTCGTCTTCAGCGTTGAAGTCCGACCAGTACGAGTTGGCCAGGTAAATGGTGTTGCCACCGTCGCCCTGACGACGACCATCGTTCTGATAACCGCCGTACGGATAACCCAGATTGCTGTCACCGGTACTGCGCTGGTGCGCCACGGTGAACGAGTGCGGGCCGGTGGCGAATGTGGCCGCCAGGCTCCAGATCTTGTTGTCCTGGCCGCCGGTGTTCTTGATGTCGGCATAGGACTTGTCGAGCTTGGTGCGATAGCCGTTGAAGTCCAGGGTCAGGGACTGATCCTTGTCGATCGGGAACACGTAGTTGGCGTTCACGTACTGCTTCTTCATGACGTCTTCAACGTCGGAAGCGTACAACGCCGCCTTGAACTGTTCGGTGAACTGGTAGCTACCGCCCAACACGTTGATCGACTTCAGACCACCGCTGTCACGGCCTTCAGCGCTTTTACGCGATTCGGCGGTGAAACGACCGGCGTCCAGTTGCAGGCCTTTGATCTCTTTGGAGGTTATCAAGGTACCGGTGTAGCTTTCCGGCAGCAGACGCGAGTTGTCGTAGTTCAGCACCGGCAGGGCCGGCATCTGGTCGCCGTAGGTCAGCACGGTGTTGGACACGCGGAATTTGACCGCAGCGCCACCCTTGGACAGGTCGTCAGCCGCATTGCCGCTGTCACCCTGTTTGAAGAAGTCGATACCACCGGCGCCGCTGCGGCCCTTGCCGCCATCCAGACGCAGTGCGTAAAGACCGAAAGCATCGACACCCACACCCACGGTGCCTTGGGTGAAGCCGGAAGAGAACGTACCGATGGCCGCCTGGCCCCACTCGGCTTTGTCCGGGTTACCATCTTTGTAATCACGATTGATATAGGCATTGCGCAGCAGCACTTTGAGGCTGCTGTCTTCTACAAAACCCTTGGATTCGGCTTGGCCGTCAGCCATTGCCGAAGTGGCACTCAACATCCCCAGTGCGATCAGACTGATTCGCTTGTTCAACATTTTGTTTTCCTTATTACGGGTTGAAACGCGCTGTGTCGAACGGCTGAAACGGCGCTATTGCACTCTTTTTTCACCCCGAAACAAAAAGACCCGCCCACGGCAAAACCGTGTCGGGCCCTTTTATTATTTTTGAGTCATGGCGGTTGGCCACAGGCGTTGGGCCGAATCGTAGCCGCGCCCTCAATAATGTGTCAATTTCAAGAATCGTCTTTAAATAGGTAAAAATCGTCTAAGAATCATAAATTTTGCGATAGCGTATTGCTCGGAAATGCGCTCAGCCAGTGAATCCAGTGCGATTACGCGCAACCGTCGAGACCGCATTGCGCGGGGGATTGCCCCGACTCAACAGTGACAACCGCTTGCCCCAACCAGTCGGCGAAGGCCTGCGGTTTGCCAAGCCAGGGGCTGATGTCGATCAAGGTGAATTGCCCGTCCCGCTCCAGCGCCAATGTCGGAAATCCCTGGCCACCCAGTTGTGCCAAGAGTTCTCGGCTGGCTTTTACATGCGCTGTCGTATCAACGGATTTAAACGCAGCCGCGAAGATGTCACGGGTGTAGCCCAACTCACGGGCGAGTTCGAACAGTACGGATTCATCGGCAATCCGCCGTCCTTCCACGTAATGCGCCGTCTGCAAACGTCCGAGCATCTGCAAACCGCGACCGTCGATGGACTCTGCCGCCATCACCGCCGCAATCGGCGGCGTCGAATCGAAAACCGCCGATTGATCACGCAGCAGACCTTCGAAATACGCTTCGCCAAAGGGTTGTCCGGTGTATTCGGCAATGCGCCGGTCGTGGGGCATGACGTAATCACGCAGTTGCGGCGAAACGCGCTGGCGATTCGCGCCGCTCATCATTCCGCCCGCATGGGCGACGACCGGCAGTACTTGCTGCGCCGCTTGCACCAACGGTTTGGCGCCATAGCACCAGCCGCACAATGGGTCGTAGATGTAATGAAGGATCATGGGAGAACTCCGGCAGCAAAGTAGAAAAATTCGATGCCGGCAGACTATTCCTACGCGTGTTGGGGAAAAACGCCGGAATGGCTCTCAGACTGTTTCGAGAATCGGTCGAATGGATCGACCGGTCAGGATGTATCGAAATCGACATAAATTGAAACAATCTGACAGGGGAACTTCTCAGGAATAAATTACGGAAGCAAATGCAAAGCATTACCATTCGCGCGTTTGAATTTCCTTACCCTTTCGGATGCGCTTTTCCATGCCTGCCCCGTTCCGCCTCACGCCTGTCACCCTTGGATTGTCTGCCTTTCTGTCCAGCGGTTTTGCTTACTCCGCCACCGAACTGCCCGCCACCGCGATCAGCGCCGAAGAACAAGCCGAGGACCCGCGCGTCAAGATCAGCAACACCGCGACTCGCACCTCGACCCCGGTGCGTTACGTGCCGCAGGCCATCGACTCGATCAAGACCACGAACGTCGCCGACTACGGCACCAATGACATCGGTGACGCCCTGAGCGGGATTCCCAACGTCAGCAGCAGCGCCGACACGCGCTTCGACAGTCTGCGTATCCGCGGCTTCGACGCCAGCAACGACTTCTATCTGGACGGCATTCGCGACGACAGCCAGTACAAGCGCGACCTGCACAACATCGAGCGGGTCGAAGTGCTCAAAGGTCCGGCGGCGGTACTTTACGGCCGTGGCAGCCAGGGCGGGATCGTCAACCGCGTGAGCAAGCTGCCCGAGTTCGGTCGTCGTTCGACCATCGAGGCCCAAGGCGGCAGCGACGACCTGCGCAGCCTGTACGCCGACCTAAGCACCGACCCCAGCGAAAACCTCAGCCTGCGCCTGAACATGGGCAACATGGATGAAAACAGCTTCCGCGACGGCGTCAGTGGCAACCGCCAGCTGTTCGCGCCGTCGATGAGCTGGCAACTGACCCCAGACTTGAACTGGCTGGTGCAATACGAATACAGCCGCTACAACCGCACACCGGATCGCGGCATTCCCGGTGTGAATGGCCGCCCGGCGGATGTCGGTCGCGACACCACCTACGGCAACGATCACGATTTCATCGACGACAAGGCGCAGTCCCTGCGCTCGAAACTCACCTACGAGATCAACGACAACTGGCAGCTGCGCCAGACCCTCGGCGTGTTCAAGCTCGACAGCGATTTCGACAACACCTACCTGACCAGCTTCGATCCGAAAACCAACAAGGTCGCGCGCCAGCACTGGCAGCAGAATCTGACCACCCGCAACGTCTACAACAACCTTGAGCTGGAAGGCGGTTTCGATACCTTTGGTCTTGAGCATCGCCTGCTGACCGGCGTCGAGATCGGCAGCCAGCGCCGTGATCCGAAGTTGTACAACGCCGCGACTGGCAAGACCCCAGGCGCACAACCGGTGCCATCGCTCGACCTGTTCAACCCCAACCGCGAGCTCCGTCACACCGGCAGCATGCAGGTGTTCAGCGACAGCCACACCGAAGTCGAAAGCCGCGCGGTGTACGTGCAGGATCAGTTGCGTCTGAACGATCAATGGCAACTTCTGGCCGGCTTGCGCTACGACACGTTCGATATCGAGTCGACCAACCAGCTCAAGAACCTCACTGAGGATCGCGACAGCCACAGCACCAGTCCACGCTTCGGGATTGTCTGGACGCCACTGCAGAATCATTCGTTCTATGCCTCGTGGTCGAAGACCTTCTCGCCCGTTGGCGGCGGCCTGATCGGCATCACCCCGGGGGCTGCCGGCAATAGCAACGACTTGAGTCCGGAGCTGACCAAACAGAAAGAAATCGGCGTGAAAAGCGACTGGCTGGATGATCGCTTGAGCACCACGCTGGCGGTCTACGACCTGGAACTCTACAACCGCCGCACCAGCGACCCGAACGATCCGACCCTGACCGTCATGACCGGTCTTCAGCGCTCACGGGGTGTGGAGCTGACCGCCACCGGCAAACTGGTCGGCAACTGGTACATGCGCGGTGGCGTCGGCGTGCAGGACACCACCATCGAAAAGGATAACAACGGCCTGGAAGGTAAACGCGTCAACAACGTGGCCAAACACAACGGCAGCCTGTTTCTGACCTGGAAACCGGAGATGGGCTGGTACGGCGAAACCGGTCTGACCCTGGTCGGCCAGCGTTATGCCGACAACGCCAACACCACCGTGCTGCCGGGTTACGGCCGCTGGGATGCGCTGGTCGGCTACCGTTTCAAGGACTGGGACTTGCGCGCGGCACTGAACAACATCACCGACCGCGAGTATTACGCCTCGGCCACCAGCCAATTTCAGATCCAGCCAGGCGCACCGCGCAGTGTGGTGATGACCGGTACTTACAGCTTCTGATTTCACACAAATCCTGTGGGAGGGGGCTTGCTCCCGAAGGCGTCGAATCAGGCAACATCATCGTCACTGACTTACCGCATTCGGGAGCAAGCCCCCTCCCACAGGTTCAATGTTCGCAATGGTTTCCATCGTGCATAAAAAAGCGCCGCCATCCCGGCAGCGCTTTTACCAATCCTTGTTGTTCTTCTTATCCTTCCATTACAGCCCATAACGCTTCCAGTTCGGCCTCGCTGAACAGGCCAGCGGGGTAGCGCTCGATCATCATCCGGCGCGGATCAGGTTCCCTGATCTGACGCGTTCCATTGGACTTCAAAAAGTGCGCGACAATCTGGAGCGATTCGCCGTTGACGGCCATGGGATGCAAAGTCCGCTCGCTGACTACGTTCACTTCGGCGTTCATTTCAGCGCTCTCTCCCCGTTCGTGAGCGGCTACGTTATCCAAGGTATATGACAGAACTGTTGAAGTTCCCCCCTCTCCCTAGTGCACTTTGTCCGATACAAGAGCTATGCCAAGGTTTCCGATTTGTCGACAGGCGGATACAAACAAGCCCGCGGTCCAACAGGGCCGCGGGCTTGTTTGAATGTGTAGCAAGCTAATCTTTGCCTGGCCGATTTATGAATCAACTCAAGCTGTTACGTCTCAACTCACTCTTTGTGCGGGGCTGGCTGTTGTTGGGTAAGGCAGTGGATATTGCCGCCGCCCAGTAACAGTTCACGGCCCGGCACCATCACCACTTCGTGTTGCGGGAACAGCTTCTGCAGGATTTCCCGCGCAGGCGCGTCCATCGGATCGTCGAAGCTCGGCGCGATGATGCCGCCGTTGACGATCAGGAAGTTCACGTAGGAACCGGCCAGACGCACGGAAGGGTTGCGCTCCTGCGTACCGTCGACCGGATCGACACCGGCGCACTCCTCTTCGGTCGCGTACAGCGGCCCCGGAATCGGCATCTTGTGCACCGTGAACGGGCGCCCCTTGGCGTCGGTGCTGCTTTGCAGCACGTTCATTGCGGCCTGGCAGCGCGGGTAGTTCGGATCCTGCGGATCGTCGGTCCACGCCAGCAGCACTTCGCCCGGGCGCACGTAGCAGCAGAAGTTATCCACATGACCGTCGGTTTCGTCGTTGAACAGGCCATCCGGCAGCCAGATGATCTTATCCACAGACAGATTGTCGCGAAGCACCGCTTCGATCTCTTCGCGGCCCAGGTGCGGGTTGCGGTTGTGATTGAGCAGGCACTCTTCAGTAGTGATCAGCGTGCCTTCGCCGTCGACGTGAATCGAACCGCCTTCAAGCACAAAACCTTCGGTGCGATAACGCGGGCTGCGCTCGATTTCGAGAATCTTGCCACCGACCTGCGAATCACGGTTCCACGGCGAATACAGACCGCCTTCAAAACCACCCCATGAGTTGAAGTCCCAGTTCACACCGCGCACTTCGCCGCTGTTGTTGATGACGAACGTCGGGCCGGTATCACGTACCCAGGCATCATCGCTGGACATCTCGACCACGCGGATATTCGGCACGTCGAGACGTGCGCGTGCGTTCTCGTACTGACCGGCCGACACGGCAACCGTCACCGGTTCAAAACGGGCGATGGCCTTGGCCACTGCAACGTGCGCGGCCTGCGCCGGCTTGCCACCCAGGCGCCAGTTGTCCGGACGCTCAGGCCAGATCATCCAGGTCTGGGTCTGCGGCGCCCACTCGGCCGGCATGTAGAAGCCATCGTCACGCGGGGTACTTTTCAAAGTGGTCATCGGATCAGGACTCCAGGGAACCGTCGAAGGGTTACAAAGCGATGGCGACTTTATAACCGATAAATATCGTATTTTAAATGCTTTAAAATGACGCTCGTCTAAAAAAAACAGTTAAATACCGATACAAATCGAATTAGCACTGCCCCCCATGTGGGAGCGGGCTTGCTCGCGAAGGCGGCACATCCGTCGATATCACCTTTGAATGAAGAACCGTATTCGCGAGCAAGCCCGCTCCCACAAAAGCAGCGTTTACAAACCTTCTTCGAGTACCCGATCCAGCATGTCGACAAAGAAGTCGACGCTGCGCCGCGAGGTGACCATCGGCGGTTTGATCTTGAGAATGTTCAGGTCATCCCCGGTCGGTTGCATGAAGATCCCCAGCTCGCGCAGGCGATCGCACAACAACGTGGTCTCCTCGGTGGCCGGCTCCAGCGTCTCGCGGTTGCGGATCAGCTCTACCCCCAGATAGAACCCGGAACCATGCACCGCGCCGACCAGCGGATGTTTATCGATCAACGCCTCGAGCCGCGTCTTGAAATGCCCGCCAACCACCTGGGCGTTTTCCCAGAGCTTTTCTTCTTCCATGACATCCAGCACCGCCATACCGACCTGGCAGCTCACCGGACTGCCGCCGGCCGACGAGAAGAAATAGCCTTCAGCTTCCAGCGCCTCGGCGATTTCCCGACGCGTAATAACGGCGCCGAGCGGCTGGCCGTTGCCCATGCCCTTGGCCATGGTGATGATGTCCGGCACCACGCCCTGCTCTTCGAAGCCCCAGAAAAAGTGACCCATGCGCCCGTAACCGACCTGGACTTCGTCGGCGATGCACACCCCGCCCTGGGCCCGCACCAATGCGTAAACCTGCTTCAGATAACCGGGCGGCAGGGAAATTCCGCCGGCGTTGCCGTACACCGGTTCACAGATGAAACCGGCCAATTGGCGCTCCTGCGCGGCGATATGCGCCAGTTGCGCTTCGACGCTGCGCACATAGTCCGGCGCCGAATCGAGGCCGCGAAACTCGCCACGGTAGGTATTCGGCGCGGTCACCGGGTGCACCCAGTCCGGGCGGCTTTCCAGCGCGCGCGGGTTGTCGGCAACCGAGGTCGACACCGCATCAGCGCCGACCGTCCAGCCGTGATAAGCCTCCAGCACGCTGAGCATGTCGCGCCCGCCGCTGTAGGCCCACGCCAGACGGATCGCCAGGTCGTTGGCCTCGCTGCCACTGTTGACCAGAAACACCCGATCCATGCCTTCCGGCGCCAGCTTCAGCAAGCGTTCGGAGAACTGCGCCACCGCCGCATAGTTGAAGCGCGAGTTGGTGTTGAGCAGCGACCACTGCCGCGCCGCCACCTGGGCCATGCGCGGATGACCATGGCCGAGCACCGCGACGTTGTTGAGCATGTCGAGGTAGGAACGGCCCTGCATGTCGATCAGGTGATTGCGCCAGCCACGCTCGATGCGCGGCGGGTCGACGTAATAATGTTTTTGCGTGCGGGCGAAACTGGCATCGCGTCGTTCGAGCAAGGTTTTCGCATCCAGCTCCGGCTCGGCATCGCAGGACAGCCCCAGCAGTGCTGCCGGCGACGGACACAACGCCTGCCACGCCGCAGCGCGCGAAGGGCTGCAGAACAACGGCGCATCCAGCGATGCAACGCGGCTCACCTGCACAATCAACGGGCCGCTGACCGCACCCAGCACCTGACCTTTGACCAGCGCCGCGCCGCTGTGCAGCGAGGCGTTCACGCCCCTCAGCCGCACGCTGAGCTGCGGTCCGTCGAGTTGCAACACACCATCCGCCGCGTGATGCAGCACACCGGCAAACGGCGCTTCCACCGCCGAGCCCTGCGGCACGCGCAACTCAACGTGCAGCGGGAAAGTCTCCGGTTCGACGGCACTGTCTACTCGCGTCTGCGACAAGCGATATTGCCCGTAACGACTGGCCGCCAGGCCATGCGCGGCCGCGGCTTCAGTGAGCAGTCGTTGATCGATACCCTCCTGCTCCCAGTTGCCCGCCTCGAAATGCGGACTTAGGACACCAAGGTCGATCAGCGCAAATTCGCGCCCGACCAGCTCTGGCAACAGTGGCGCAAAACCCTCGCTGCCGACCGTCGGCAGACGCTGGCCGACTGACGTGAGGATCGCCGCTTCCATCAGCGCCAGGGGTACAGAAGTGGCCACGTGGAAAATTTCCCATTCGTGGCCAAGGTTGTCGCGGCTATAGGTATTGCCCGGGTCGATGCTGACCTGTTGCTCGCCACTGAGCACCAGCACCGCCGCCCGCGCCACAATCAATGGCCACAGCGCCTGCAACTCTTCGTGTTGCAGCGGATTGACCGCGTGATAGGCCTGCACCGCCGGCAGAATCACAAACGGATCACCGCCGGCATGGTGCAGCAGCGCCGCGCACGTCACCGACAGATCGGTGATACGCCAGGTGCGCACCAGATCACCGAAGTCGATCACGCCCTGCAATTGCCAATGACGCTTGGCATCGCGTTGCCAGACAGCGTTATCGTCGGTGATGTCCATGTGGATCGCCTGCACCGGCAGCTTGTCCTGCAACGGCTGCAAGCGACGTTCGGCCTGTTCGGCGGCATGCGCGATCAAGGTGCGCTGGCGCTCATCCTGAATCACCGGCAGCAGATGGCTGATCAGCGCACTGGCGTGGCGGGCGTCCCATTGCAGCGTGCGCTGAAGGCCCGGGTGATCGAAGCCGGCCAGGGCCAGGTCCATCTCGCCACACAACCGACCGAATCCGGCCACCACGTCATGGCCCAAATGCTCAAGATGGGTCAGCGGCTGGCCTTCGATGTAATCCAGCAACCGCACGTGCACCGGCTCGCCGTCGGCTTCCAGCGACAACAGATCCTCGCCGTTACTGGCCGGGACCACTTTGGGCACGTGCACCGACGAATGCTCGGCAAGGTACTTGAGGCCTGCATGCTGAGCCTGCAACTCCACAAGTGCATAATCGCCGAGGCAGATTTTCAGGACAAAGCGCCCACGCTCACTGTCGACCCGATAATTCAGGTCCTGCTGACTGCCCAGCGCCTGTAGCGTGCCGCTGAGCCCGTAATGCTCGGCCAACCACTGCCGGGCCTGCGCTTCAGAAACCTGCGGGCTGGGCAAACTGGCGCGATGAATCAACGTGGCGAGCGGCATGGGACGACCCCTGAGATTTTATCAGGTGCCTATATCGCCATTGCTGCAGTGGATGCGCAACCCCCGACCGGAGATATTCAAGCGCTCGCATCCTTCGGCACTTTGCGCAAGAATGTCGGCCATTCACCCCTATCTGGAAAAAACCTCATGAATGTAATCACCACCGATCTGCCCGGTGTTCTGATCATCGAACCCAAGGTATTTGGTGACGAGCGCGGCTTCTTCTACGAGAGTTTCAATGCCAAGGCGTTCCAGGATGCGACGGGGCTCGACACCCAGTTCGTTCAAGACAACCATTCGCGCTCGCAGAAAGGCGTGCTGCGCGGCCTGCATTACCAGCTGCAAAATACCCAGGGCAAACTGGTTCGGGTGACCGCCGGCGAAGTGCTCGATGTAGCCGTGGACATCCGTCGCAGCTCGCCGCACTTCGGCAAGTGGGTTGCTGTACGCCTGTCGGCCGAGAACCACCGTCAACTGTGGGTTCCGGAAGGCTTTGCCCATGGTTTCGTGGTGTTGAGCGAATTCGCCGAATTCCTCTACAAGACCACCAACTACTACGATCCATCGTCCGAACGCAGCATTCGCTGGGACGACCCTGCTTTGGGCATCGACTGGCAACTGGACGAAGCGCCGAAGCTGTCGGCCAAGGATCAGGTCGGCGCACTGCTCAAGGACGCTGACGTCTTCGCCTGAGGCCTAGGCATAATGCGCCTGTTCACTCAGGCGCATCCGGCTCATGAAACCTACCCTTCCCCGCAGACCCCGCTGGCGCAGCCTCGCCCTGCTGGCGCTGTGTCTGGCGCCGCTACTGTGGCCGCTGGAGCATCTGGCCGAGCGCTATTACCGCAGCGAACTGGCCGGGCAAAACCGCCAGACCCTCGACCTCTACGTCGCCAACCTGCTGGGCACCCTGCACCGTTATGAAGTGTTGCCGCAGATTCTCGGCGACCTGCCGGCCCTGCGCGCCGTGCTCGGTGCACCGGACGACGGTGTCACCCAGGGCAACGCCAATCGCCTGCTGAAAAACATCGCCGCACAGACCGGCGCCGAGGTCATGTACCTGATGGACACCAGCGGCCAGACTCTCGCGGCGTCGAACTGGGACAAACACGACAGTTTCGTCGGACGCAATTTCGCTTTCCGTCCGTATTTCAGCGAAGCCATGGCTGGGCGTCTGGGACGCTTTTTCGGCCTCGGCACCACTTCGGCCAAACGCGGTTATTTCTTCGCCGCCGCAGTGCGCAACGGCGAAAAAATCATCGGCGTGCTGGTGATCAAAGTCGACCTCGATCACACCGAAAGCCTGTGGGGCAAAACCCCGGAACAACTGTTGGTGACCGACCACAACGGCGTGGTGATTCTCACCTCGCGCCCGGAATGGCGCTTTCGTTCAACCCGCATTTTGAGCGACACCGAGCGCTCGGCAATCACCGCCATCCTGCCTTATCCGACCCGCGAGCCACGTCCGCTGAACCTCAGCGACAGCGCCTGGCTGACCCAAACCGTCGATATCGCCGAAACCGGCTGGAGCGTCAGTATTCTTGCCCCGCGCACGCTGATCGATCGTCCGGTGCGCACCGTGGTCGCAATCGGCGGCGCCACGCTGTTGGTGGTGATGCTGTTGCTGGGGCTGATGATGCAGCGTCGCCGGCATTACCTGGAACGCATCGCCTTCGAAGCCAAGGCCCGTCGTGAACTGGAAGGTCGGGTGGCCGAGCGGACCAGCGATCTGGAAGGCCTCAACCGCCGACTCAAGCAGGAAGTGCTGGAGCGCGAACAGGCCCAGCAGGAACTGGTGCGCGCCCAGGACGATCTGGTCCAGGCCGGCAAACTCTCGGCGCTGGGTACGATGTCGGCGAGTATCAGCCACGAACTCAATCAGCCGCTGGCGGCGATCCGCAGCTATGCGGAAAACGCCGAAGTGCTGCTCGATCATCAACGCACCGACGACGCCCGTGGCAACCTCAAACTGATCAGCGAACTGACCGGGCGCATGGCCTCGATCATCGCTCACCTGCGTGCCTTCGCCCGCCGCGACCGCCATGCCCCGGAAAGCGTGGCTCTGCAACCGGCGCTGGACGATGCGCTGGCGTTGCTGGCCAAACGGCGCCGCAGTATGGAAGTCGAGCTGATCCGCGACCTGCCCGCCGCCACGCTGTGGGTCGAGGCCGGGGAAACCCGTTTGCGTCAGGTGCTCGGCAATCTGCTGGCCAACGCCCTCGATGCGCTGACCGAAAAAGGCCCGCCGCGCAAACTGTGGCTGAGTGCCGAATCCACGGCCGAGGGCGTCAATCTGTACATTCGCGACAACGGCCCGGGCTTTTGCATGGAAGCCCTCGGCCGCGCCAGCGAGCCCTTCTACACCACCAAGACCCGCACTCAGGGCCTTGGCCTGGGGCTGGCCATCTGTGAAACCCTGATGCGCGCCTTCGGCGGTGAACTGTCGTTCGCCAACCACAAGCAAGGTGGCGCCTTGATCACCCTGCGGCTGCGCGCCGGTGCGCCCGGGGTCAGCCTGCAACCGTCCGAGGATCGAAGTGCATGACCATCGACAATCGCATTCAGGTGGTGTTGATCGACGACGATCCGCACCTGCGTCAGGCCCTCGGCCAGACCCTGGACCTGGCCGGGCTGAAAATCCATCCGCTGTCCGAAGCCAAAGGTCTGGCCGGGCAACTGGAGCGTGACTGGCCCGGCGTGGTGGTCAGCGACATCCGCATGCCGGGCATGGACGGCCTGGAACTGTTAAGCGAATTGCATGCTCAGGATCCGGAGCTGCCGGTGCTGCTGATCACCGGCCACGGCGACGTGCCGTTGGCGGTGCAGGCGATGCGTGCCGGCGCCTATGACTTTCTGGAAAAACCGTTCGCCAGCGACGCGCTGCTCGACAGCGTGCGCCGCGCCCTGGCTCTGCGCCGGCTGGTGCTGGACAACCGCAGCCTGCGCCTGGCCCTGAGCGATCGCAACGAACTGAGCGCACGCCTGGTCGGCCACTCGGCGCCGATGCTGCGCCTGCGCGAGCAGATCGGCGCGCTGGCGGCGACCAAGGCGGACGTGCTGATCCTCGGTGAAACCGGCGCCGGTAAAGAGGTCGTGGCCCGCGCGCTGCACGATTTGTCGAGCCGGCGCAACGGCCCGTTCGTGGCGATCAACGCCGGGGCGCTGGCCGAATCGGTGGTCGAAAGTGAGCTGTTCGGGCATGAGCCGGGCGCGTTCACCGGCGCGCAGAAACGCCGGATCGGCAAGTTCGAATTCGCCAACGGCGGCACGCTGTTCCTCGATGAAATCGAAAGCATGAGCATGGACGTGCAGGTGAAACTGCTGCGCATGCTGCAAGAGCGCGTGGTCGAACGTCTGGGTGGCAATCAGTTGATCCCGCTGGACATCCGCGTCATCGCCGCGACCAAGGAAGACCTGCGTCAGGCTGCCGATCAAGGGCGTTTTCGCGCCGACTTGTACTATCGATTGAACGTTGCACCGCTGCGCATTCCGCCACTGCGCGAACGCGGCGAGGACGCGCTGGTGTTGTTCCAGCATTACGCCGATGAAGCCAGCGCCCGCCACGGTTTGCCGCCTCACGAACTGCAACCGGCGCAACGCGCATTGCTGCTGCGCCACACCTGGCCGGGCAATGTGCGCGAACTGCAGAACGCTGCCGAGCGCTTCGCCCTCGGTCTGGAACTGGCGCTGGATAACAGTGGAAACGAAGGCGGCGGCACCAGCGTGGAAGTCATCAGTGGTGGCCTGAGCGAGCAAGTGGAAAACTTCGAGAAGTCGTTGATTGCCGCCGAGCTGGCGCGCTCGCACAGTTCGGTGCGCAGCCTCGCCGAAGCCCTGGGTATTCCGCGCAAGACCCTGCACGACAAACTGCGCAAGCACGGCTTGAATTTCGCCGACAGTAACGCCCATGGAGACGAAGCCGAATGAGCCGCGACAGTCGCTATCTGGAGTCGGTGCTGCATCACGACATTCCCCTGACCCGCGAGATGGGCCTCAAGGTCCTCGCCTGGCACGAGCAGCAGTTGAGCCTGCACCTGCCGCTGGAGCCGAACGTCAATCACAAGAGCACCATGTTCGGCGGCAGTCTCTACTGCGGCGCGGTGCTGGCGGGCTGGGGCTGGCTGCATTTGCGCCTGAAGGAAGAAGGCATCGACGACGGGCACATCGTGATTCAGGAAGGCCAGATCAGTTATCCGCTGCCCGTGACCGATGATGCCACAGCGATTTGTCCGCCACCGGAAGCGGCGGTCTGGAAGAAGTTTCTGGCGATGTATCAGCGTTATGGGCGCGCACGGTTGACGCTCAATACGCGAATCGTCAACGCCGGCAGTGATGAGAATGCAGTGACGTTCAGCGGGCAATACGTTCTGCACCGCTGAACGTCAACAGCCCCTCACCCTAACCCTCTCCCGGAGGGAGAAGGGACTGACCGAGGCGTCTTGCGTCAGGCATCGACCTGAAAGATCGGCAGCGATTATGGATTCAGTAGAACTGGCTCAAGTCGGTGAACCTCACCAGCATCCCCCAATCGGCCCCCTCTCCCTCCGGGAGAGGGCTGGGGTGAGGGGAATCGAGAATCCACCCACTTACCCCCGAGCCAGTTCCAGCAATCTTGAACGCCACGCCGCCTTCGCCGGCAACGCCAGAAAGAACTCATTGAGCAGCGATTCCCGCGCCGGATAACAGAACGCTTCGCCCTGCAGATCCAACACTTCGCCGCCAGCACCTTCGAGCACGCCCTGCGCCGCCGCGGTGTCCCACTGCGAAGTTGGCGCCAATCGCGGATAACAATCCGCCGCCCCTTCAGCCAACAGACAAAACTTCAACGAACTGCCGATGTTTGCCAGTTGCAACTCGCCCAAACTGGCGCTCAGACCGGCAAGCAGCCGCTCTTGCTCCGGACTCGAGTGCCGACGGCTCGCCACCACAGTGAACGCCTCACCGGGCGCGAGCACCTCACGCACCTGAATCGCCACCGGCGAACCACCTTTGTCCCCACGCCACGCGCCGAGACCGGCACCGCCGACATAGAAGCGGCCATTGGTCGGCATCGTCACCACGCCAAACACCACCCGCCCGTTTTCGATGAGGGCGATGTTCACGGTAAATTCTTCACTGCCGCTGATGAACTCCTTGGTGCCATCCAGCGGATCCACCAGCCACCAGCGCTGCCACCCGGCACGCACGCTCTGCGGAATGTTGGCGTCTTCCTCGGACAGAATCGGAATACTGGAGTCCAGCGCGGTCAGCCCGGCGACGATGACATGGTGCGCGGCCATGTCCGCTGCGGTCACCGGTGAATCATCGGACTTGGCGGTGACCTCCACGCCAGAGCGCCAGAACGGCAGAATCGCCTCGCCAGCCTGCAACGCCAGCTCAACCACCGGCGCCATCAACGGATGGGAAAATTTCATCGACATCTCACTCATGACTGAAAGAACCCGCGCTGCGTCAGCAGATCACGCGCCAGATACAGCGCCGCCAGGGCACGGCCTTCGGTAAACTGCGGGTTTTGCGCCAGCGCCGCCAGTTCACGCAGGTTGACCTTGTCGACGCGCATCGGCTCCGGCTCGTCGCCCTCCAGACGCTCCTCGTACAAATCGGTGGCCAACACCACCTGGATCTTCTGGCTCATGTAACCGGGCGACAGCGACAACTCGGTCAGATGCTCCAGCTGGCGCGCACCGAAACCGGCCTCCTCCTTGAGTTCGCGCTCGGCCGCTGCCAGCACATCTTCACCCGGCTCGATCAAGCCTTTGGGCAGGGACAGTTCGTACTCGTCAGTGCCGCCGCAGTATTCCTCGACCAGCACCGCGTGCTCGCTGTCGAGCATCGCCACAATCATCACCGCGCCATAACCCGCGCCTTTGCCGACCAGACGCTCGTAAGTGCGTTCCACGCCATTGGAAAAACGCAGCTTCAGTTCTTCGACGCAAAACAGACGACTGGTGGCGACGATCTCGCGGGCGAGTACAGTGGGTTTCTGGCGCATGCAAAGCTCCTTGGCGTGAACGCGCTACTATAACGCGGCTTTCCCGATTGTTTGTGTCGGATATCTTTCTACCGCTCGAGACGTTGCCATGCCTTCTTTACCGTGGTCTGACATCGATACCGTCCTGCTGGACATGGACGGTACCCTGCTGGATCTGCACTTCGACAACCATTTCTGGCTGGAACACCTGCCGCAACGCTACGCCGATCTGCACGGGGTGAGCCGGGCCATGGCCGACATGGAGTTGCAGCCGCTGTTCGAGCGCCATGCCGGGCAACTGCAGTGGTACTGCCTGGATTTCTGGAGTGCCGAACTGAAGCTCTCGGTGCGTGAACTCAAACTGGAAACCGCGCACCTGATCGCGCTGCGTCCGGATGCAGACACCTTTCTGCAGGCGATCAAAAAAGCCGGCAAACGGGTGATCATGATCACCAACGCCCACCGCGATTCACTGTCGTTGAAACTGGAACGGATCGAGCTGGCGCCGTACTTCGAGCGGCTGATCAGCTCCCACGATTACGGTTATCCCAAGGAGAACCCGCAGTTCTGGGATGCCTTGCAGGCGGATATCGATTTTGATCCGGCACGCAGTCTTTTCATCGACGATACGTTGCCGATTCTGCGTAGTGCGCGGGAATTTGGCGTGACGCATTTGTTGGCGGTGAAAGAGCCGGACAGCCGCAAGGGGCCGAAGGACACCGCCGAGTTTGCGGCGGTTGAAGACTACCGCGATTTGATTCGGGGACTCTAGCAACATCACTGTGGCGAGGGAGCTTGCTCCCGATGGGCCGTGAAGCTGTCCCAAATGTTCACGACTGCTGCGCAGCCGAACGGGAGCAAGCTCCCTCGCCACAGCGTGGTTATTACTTCGGAATACGAAGCTTCTGGCCCGGATAGATCTTGTTCACATCCTTGAGCATCGGTTTGTTGGCGTCGAAGATTTTCTGGTACTGGTTGGCATTGCCATAAACCCGCAGAGAGATCGCACTGAGCGTGTCACCTGCCTTCACCTCGACAAATTCCGCAGCCACCACTACTGGCCCTGTCACCGTAATCTGGTCGTCAACACTGCCAATCCCGGCAATGTTGCCCAAAGTCAGAAGAATTTTTTCTTTCTCCTCCTGACTCGCGACTTCACCCTTAACCGTGACTTTGTCGCCGTCCACAGTCGCCTGAACATTTGGGTTGCCCAGACCGACCTTGTCGATATGTTCCTTCAACTGCTCGCTGGCATTGGCATTACCCGGGGTCAGCAGGTCGATCAGCTTTTCACCGGCCTCTTTCACAAAGCTCAACAGACTCATAGCGCACACTCCTTGATTGGGATTCCAGACGTCCAAGCCTAGACCACACCAGACCAACCCGGTTCCGGGCCGACCAATGACCCGGCAGCCGCTTGATCGACGCCATCTATCAATAGATCGACAGTACCGATTAGACGCGACAAGTTGCCGCGCCTAGTCTTAGCGTTGATCAATCCGTCGGTGATGCCATGAACGCCAAGCGCCCAACTTGCGCGGCGCCTGCACTCGAAACGCCCGCGCCCGCCGCCAGCCAGACCTACAGCTACAGCGATCTGCCCCTCGTGGAATCGGCCAGCACCGCGCTCGCCGAGGAAGTCGCGTTGGCGATCGCCTACAACGGCATCAGTCAGGCGGTGATGCTGGTGACGCCGACGGATCTGGAAGATTTCATCGTCGGTTTCAGCCTTGGCAGCGGCATCATCGAAGACGCCAGCGACATTTATGACCTGCAACTGACCGGCGCGGGCTCGGCGCAATACGCGCAGGTGACCATCGCCAACCGCGCGTTCTGGAACCTCAAGCAGCAGCGCCGACAACTGGCCGGCACCAGCGGTTGCGGTCTGTGCGGCGTTGAAGCCGTCGAGCAAGCCTTGCCCGATCTGCAAGTCCTGCCCGGCGCACCGTTGCCGCCCGCCGCATGGCTCGACGGTCTGCGCCAGCGCATCGGCGCGTTCCAGCCGCTCGGTCAGCACTGCGGCGCGGTCCACGCGGCGGTGTTCATGAACGCCAGCGGTGAACTGTTGCTGGGCCGTGAAGACATCGGCCGGCACAACGCCCTCGACAAACTGATCGGCGGGCTGATCCGCCAGAAGATTTCCACAGAAGGCGGTCTGGCGATCGTCACCAGCCGTTGCAGTCTCGAATTGATCCAGAAAGTTTTACGCGCCGGCATCCAGACTCTGGTCAGCCTGTCCGCGCCCACGGGCCTTGCCGTGCAATGGGCCCGTCGCCACAACCTCAATCTCATCCACCTGCCGCAGAAGAATGCGCCGCGGGTCTACAGCCCAGCGATGGAGAATCAAGCGTGAGCCAACATCATCAAGCCGACCAGAAACCTGGTCCCGCGCTACAAACCTTACAAAGGTGCAGCCGGCGGCTGGGGTGCGCTGATCAGCGTGGCCCAAGCCTGGTTGACCAGCGACAACGCGTTGAAAAACCTGCGAATGATGCTCAAGACCAACCAGAACGGCGGCTTCGACTGCCCGGGCTGCGCCTGGGGCGATTCGCCGGAAAGCGGCATGGTCAAGTTCTGCGAAAACGGCGCCAAAGCGGTGAACTGGGAAGCGACCAAGCGTCGGGTGGACAGCAAGTTCTTCGCCAAACACAGCGTGACCTCGTTGCTGGAGCAGAGCGACTACTGGCTCGAATATCAGGGTCGCCTGACCGAGCCGATGGTCTACGACGCCGAGACCGACCGCTACAAACCCATCGCCTGGGACGATGCCTTTGCAATGATCGGCAAACACCTGCAAGCGCTGTCGAGTCCGGATCAAGCCGAGTTCTACACCTCGGGCCGTGCCAGCAACGAAGCGGCGTACCTGTATCAGCTGTTCGTGCGCGCCTACGGCACCAACAACTTCCCCGACTGCTCAAACATGTGCCACGAGGCCAGCGGTGTGGCGTTGGCACAGAGTGTTGGCGTCGGCAAAGGCACCGTAACCTTCGACGACTTTGAACACGCCGACGCGATATTCGTCTGGGGCCAGAACCCCGGCACCAACCATCCGCGGATGCTTGAACCCCTGCGTGAAGCGGTGAAGCGCGGCGCGCAAGTGGTGTGTATCAACCCGCTGAAAGAGCGTGGCCTGGAACGTTTCCAGCACCCGCAGCACCCGATCGAAATGCTCACCAACGGCGACAAGCCGACCAACACCGCGTACTTCCGTCCGGCACTGGGCGGCGACATGGCGGTGCTGCGCGGCATGGCCAAGTTCCTCTTGCAGTGGGAGCGCGATGCGCAGAAGGCCGGCACGCCGGCAGTGTTCGATCATGACTTCCTCAATGCGCACAGCGCCAACGTGCTGGAGTATCTCGGCGTGGTCGATGACACGCCGTGGGAGCAGATCGTCGCGCAGTCCGGCCTGACTCTGGTGGAGATCGAGCAAGCGGCGCGCATGTACGCCAAAGGCAAGAACGTCATCATGTGCTGGGCGATGGGTATCACTCAGCATCGCCATTCGGTGCCGACCATCCAGGAAATCGCCAACCTGATGTTGCTGCGCGGCAACGTCGGCAAGCCGGGCGCCGGCCTGTGTCCGGTGCGCGGTCACAGTAACGTGCAGGGCGACCGCACCATGGGTATCAACGAGCGTCCGCCGGTGGCGTTCCTCGATTCCCTTGAGCGGCGTTTCCAGTTTAAGGTGCCGCGTGACAACGGGCACAACGTGGTCGAGGCGATTCACGCCATGGCCGAGGGCCGCGCCAAGGTCTTCATCGGTCTGGGCGGCAACTTCGCCCAGGCCACGCCGGACAGCCCGCGTACCTTCGCGGCGCTGAGCAACTGCGACCTCACGGTGCAGATCAGCACCAAGCTCAACCGCAGCCACCTGGCCCACGGTAAAGACGCACTGATCCTGCCGTGCCTGGGTCGAACCGACATCGATATCCAGGCCGAAGGCCCGCAAGCGGTCACCGTGGAGGACTCGTTCAGTATGGTCCATGCCTCAAATGGCCAGCTGCAGCCGCTGTCGAACCAGATGCGCTCGGAACCGGCGATCATCGCCGGCATCGCCGCCGCCACGCTGGGCAGCAAACCGGTGGACTGGAACTGGCTGGTGGCCGATTACCGGCGCATCCGCGACCTGATCGCCGATACCATTCCGGGCTTCAAGGACTTCAACGAAAAGGTCAAGAACCCGGGCGGTTTCTACCTCGGCAACAGTGCCGGTGCACGCAAGTGGAACACCCCGTCGGGCCGGGCCAATTTCCGCGCAAACATGCTGCCCAAGGATCTGGTGCACGAGCGTACCCGCGCCACCGGGCAACTGCCGGATCTGATCCTGCAATCGATGCGCTCCCACGATCAGTACAACACCACGATCTATGGCCTCGACGACCGTTACCGTGGGGTCAAGGGCCAGCGCGATGTGTTGTTCGCCAACGAGGCCGACATCATTCGTCTGGGCTTCCGCCCGGGACAGAAGGCCGACATCGTGTCGATCTGGGACGATGGCCGTGAGCGTCGGGTGAAGGGCTTTACCTTGCTCGCGTTTGATATTCCGGCGGGGCAGGCCGCGGCTTATTACCCGGAAGTGAATCCGCTGGTGCCGCTGGAAAGCACCGGGGATGGCAGCCATACGCCGACGTCGAAGTTCATTGCGATCCGCCTGGAGGCGGCGAGTGAGACTGGGTTGATCATGGCCAAATCTGCGTAAAGCGTTGCCTGGACTGACCCCTTCGCGAGCAAGCCCGCTCCCACATTGGAATGCATTTCAAATGTGGGAGCGGGCTTGCTCGCGAAAGCGGTGGCACATTCAACAAAAATCTTTGTACCCTGCACCCTTCCAACGCCCACAAAAAAGGCCGCTTTTTCTCAAAAGCGGCCTGTCCGAAGTAGCTAAAGACCGGCGAAAATCGCTTAAGTTCCGCATACAAAACAGCAACTTGCATAATTGTATACAAGTCGTGTTATTCGTCGGATTTCGATTGTCAGCCTTGTTACACAGCCTCAGGATCGGCGCCGTCATCCCTTTGAGGCTCCTCTATGAAGTTCTCCTCGATTCTCTTGTTGTCCCTTGGCCTGGTCAGTGGCTTCGCTTCTGCCGGAGGCACCACCGAAGCAGGTGTGGGCGGCGCATTGGGCGGGGTTCTTGGCTCGGTCGTCGGTCAGTCTTTAGGCGGCAGCACAGGTTCAACCATTGGCGCAGCCCTGGGCGGCGCGGGTGGTAGCGCGGTCGGCGCCAACAAACACAGCCGTGGCGAAGCGGCCATTGGCGGTGCGTTGGGCGCAGCCGGCGGTAACGTGGTCGGCCGCAGCATGGGCGGCACCACCGGCAGCCTGATCGGTGCCGCAGCAGGTGGCGGAGCCGGTGGCGCGCTGGGCAACTACATGGGTAACCAGAGCAATGACGAGGGTCGTCATTACGATCGCGGCCGTGACGACCGTCGCTACTATCGCGACCGTCACCCTGGCCGTGGCCACGCTTATGGCCACCGCAAGCATCACCGCTACTATCGCGACTAATCCGTTGCGTTAAGCGCGAAAGCAAAAATCGCAGCCCAAGGGCTGCGATTTTTTTTGCTCTGGTTCAAACCACCAGACGCTCCAGCGCGTCACGCAATCTGCCTGGAATCGGCACCGGCTGATTGCTCGTCCGGTCCACGAATACATGGACAAAACGCCCCGCCGCACACGCCTCGCTTTCACCGACCTTGAACACCGCCAGTTCATATTGCACCGAACTGTTACCCAGCTTGCCGACCCGCAGACCGATCTCGATCAGGTCCGGGAAAGCGATCGAGGCGAAATAATCGCAAGATGAACTCACGACAAAACCCACTACCTCGCCGTCGTGGATATCCAGGCCACCGACCTGAATCAGGTAAGTGTTCACGGCAGTATCGAAAAAGCTGTAGTAGGTGACGTTGTTGATGTGGCCATAAGCATCGTTGTCGTGCCAGCGGGTGGTGATCGGCTGGAAATGCGGGTAATCGGCGCGTTGCGCCATGGTGCTGGACATCGGTATCGACTCCTTGAGTTATCTGTCCAGTCTAAAGGTAAAAACCTTTGCCTCGCGCCGCCAGCTCGCCAATCAGTGGCGCCGGCCGCCATTGATCGCCCTGTCGCGTCTCCAGCGCCAGCAAGCGCTTGTGAATGTCCGCCAGCCCCTGATCGTCCGCCCAGGCCATCGGGCCGCCTCTGTCCGCCGGGAAGCCGTAGCCATTGAGGTACACCTGATCGATGTCATGCGCCGATTCGGCAATGCCTTCCTGCAGAATTTTCGCGCCCTCGTTGACCAGCGCCAGAAGGCAGCGTTCGAGGATTTCCTCGGACCCAATCTCCCGGCGCTGAAAGCCGAGGCCTTCGCTGACGCTCAATATCAGCGCATCGACCTCGGGATCATGCTCTGCCTGACGACTGCCCGGCTCATAGTGGTAATAACCGTTGCCGGACTTCTGCCCGAAACGCCCCAGTTCGCATAAACGGTTGTCGACCTGAACCTCTGGCGCATCCTGCCCCTTGCCGGCCAATTCGCGCGCGCGCCATTCCAGATCGATGCCCACGACGTCATACATGCGGAACGGTCCCATGGCGAAACCGAAGCCCTGCAAAACCGTATCGACCTGCTGTGGATAAGCGCCCTCGAGCAGCATCTTGCGCGCCTCCAGTACATACGGATGCAACATGCGATTGCCGATAAAACCGTGGCAGTTGCCCGACACCACACTGACCTTGCCCATGCGTTTGCCCAGCACCAGCGCCGCTTCCAGTGCGGCTGGCGACGTCTGCGCGCCACGTACAATTTCCAGCAGTTTCATGATGTGCGCGGGGCTGAAGAAATGCAGGCCGAGCACTTGCGATGGACGTTTTGTTGCAGCGGCAATCGCATCAATATCCAGTGCCGAGGTGTTGCTCGCCAACAACGCCTCAGGCTTGAGCAGGCCATCCAGTTCGCGAAAGATCTTCTGCTTGAGCGCGAGGTTTTCGTACACCGCTTCGATCACCAGGTCGACGTTGCGGATCGCCACATAGTCTGCCGCCGCACTGACACGGGCAATCCGCGCATCGGCCTCGGCCTGGTCGATCCGTCCCTGTCGCACGTTGTGCGCATAGGTATCGGCCACGGTGGACAGCGCCTGCTCGAGCATCTGTGGATTGTTATCGACCCACTGCACGGCGATGCCGGCATTGGCCAGGCACATGACAATACCGCGGCCCATGGTGCCCGCGCCGATCACGGCAGCTTGCTGAATATCGATGGATGTCTGGCTCATGTTGTTCTCTTGTTGGCGATCCGAAGACAGCCTTCACCATAGTCAGGCACCGGGCGTTTTTGAAGTTTATTACCGTGATGAGCGACATTCAGCGCATGGATACAGGCCGCCATGGCATCACACGCTCCCACAGGGTTTGTATTTACTCGAGCAGATGATTGTCAGCCCAACTGCGGACTTCCGCGTACGGATACTGCTCCAGCGCCGCATACCCCGAGATCGTCCGCGCCTTCAACTTGGTAAACAGCGGCACGCTGATCCCGCACAGAAAACGCGTCAGGCGCTCCGCCGTCGGCACATGGCCGGTGTGCTGTTCGTGCCTGTGGATAAAATCACCGCACAACGCCGCGAAGTTCTTATCCACAAGCGCTGGCAACTCGGGAGGTGCCGGAAGCCGCGCGACATCACCGTGGCACACCGAACAGTGCCCGCAGTGCTCGGGCGCATTGTGGTCGCCGAAGTACTCGGCCAGGCGATAACCCAGGCAGCGCTCAGTGGCGAACAGTTCGAGCATGGCGTGAATCCGCGCGACTTCAGTCTGTTCATGCCGGGTGAAGTACTCGTGCAACTCGGCGCTCAGCACAGCGCTGTCGAAATCGCTGTGCAGCACGTTGTAGACCTCGGTCATCTGCTTGCTCTCAAGCTCGACCCAGCCCTTCTCCTGAAAATAATCCAGCGCCGTCACCACCCGATTGCGTTCAGCCGAATACTGCGTGTACATCGCCTCGAAATTCACCGTGGCCCAGGTACGTGCGCGGCTGGAGGTGTGAATGATGGCCGCGACAAACTCCCTGCGCTCTCCCTCGAAACGCTCAAGCAACGCTTCCGGCTCCAGCAGGTATTTGAAACGGTACTCGGCGTAATAGGCATAGCGCGGAGCAATCAGGCCGCGCAGCTCCATTTGCACCAACAACGTCTTCAGCGGCAGCGTGCGAATGTTGCTCTGATCCGCCAACGGCCCGAGCAGAAACTCCCACTGCCCTTCAGCTGCGGCAGCCTGCATTTCCTCCAGCACACAACGTATCCCCTCGCGCTCCGGGGTATCGCCGTAGACGAAATTTTCCAGCACGTTGAGGCTGTCGCGGTTGGCCAGCACCAGGCAATCCGACGGCTGTCCGTCCCGTCCGGCGCGACCGATTTCCTGACTGTAGTTCTCGATGGATTTCGGCAGGTCGAAATGCACCACGTTGCGGATATCGCTCTTGTCGATGCCCATGCCGAACGCAATGGTTGCGACTATGCAATTGGACTGCCCGGCCATGAAGCGCTTCTGGATCGCCTCGCGCTGATCGTTGGGCAACCCGGCGTGATAAGCCTCGGCCTGTATGCCGTTGCGCCCCAGATGTTCGGCGATGTGCTCGGCGGTTTTCTGCAGCGTGACGTAGACGATGCTCGGCTGGCTCGCGCGCTCGCTCATCCACTCCACCAGCCGCCGGCGCTTGTCCTGGCCACGCACCGGTTCCACCAGCAGATTGAGGTTTGGGCGATAGAAACCGGTGGTCACAACATCGTCGGCAGCGATGGCGAATTTGTCTTGCATGTCGGCGATGACTTTCGGCGTCGCCGTGGCCGTCAGCAGCAGGGTTTGCGGGATATTGAACTGACGCTGGTAGTCCGGCAGCTTCAGGTAGTCGGGGCGGAAGTTGTGGCCCCACTCCGAGATGCAGTGCGCCTCGTCAATCACCAGCAGCGAGATCGGCACCTGCTGCAAAAAATTGCGAAAACGCTCGTTCTTCAGGCGCTCCACCGAGATCATCAGGATCTTCAATTCACCCGAACGGGCGCGAGCCATCACATCATTGGCGTCATCGCGGCTTTGTGCCGAATCGATGCTGCCGGCACTGATGCCGTGACCCTTGAGGAATGCCAATTGATCCTGCATCAACGCCAACAGTGGCGAGACCACCAGGGTCAGATGTGGCAGCAACAGTGCCGGTACTTGATAGCACAGCGACTTGCCAGACCCGGTGGGGAAAATCGCTGCCGCCGAGCGCCCGGCCAGTACCGCGCTGATCGCGGCTTCCTGCCCGGGTCGAAACTGTGGATAACCGAAAACCTGTTCCAGGGTGTTGTGCATGCGCTGTCACTCCGTTGACCGCTGTGATGCCAACAGCCTAGCGGGCGATCGCAGCGAGTCGAGAAAAGGCCGGGGTCAATTCAATACGGGATGATACAGCCAATAGCGCAGACAACTCGGTCCACTGCAGGAGCGAGCCTGCTCGCGAAGGGGCACAAAACAGCGATACAAACTTACCCGTTCAGGGCCGCAAAACCGCCACTCGCAGTTGCTCGTTCAACACCTGCTCATGCACGCCCTGGCTCTTGCTCGCCCACAACGCATGAGCCGGGCTGATGTCACCGGTGAAGGCCGCCGCCAATTGCCGCAGTTCCGCAACACTGCGCACGCGCGGGCAGAACGGCTGCCCGTCACAGTCAACGCTGGCGTTGCGATAGGTGCTCAGCAAACGATTCCACAGACCGTCACGCACCTGCCTGATCGACTTGAGCTGCACATGCGGCACACCCAGTCGCTGCTCCAGCCCTGCCTCGTCCAGCGCTTCACTGGCGAGCAAGGCCCTGCCGAACATCAACACCTCGGCGCGCGAGGCGGTATCGATGCCAGTCTGGCTGGAGAGCGCATCGGGCCAACCGGTGCGTTCGAGGTCGGCAAACATCCAGCCGTTGCCGGCATCAGACGCCATGGCCAAACGGCAACCACTGGCCCACAGCAATAAAATCGAGGCCATACGTAGCCACTGCATACTCAATTCCCTTTAAGCGCGTATCGGACGTTTGGAAACGTCCTACAGATTCTGGCGCGCACCATACATAGATCTGCCAAGAAACGCCTGTGAATCCTGTGGGAAATTTCTGCGCTAGGGGTTTCACCCCGAAAAAACCGCAAAACCTTGTAGGGCATATGCCCGGCCCTCGGAAAATCCCCTACGAACGGCGTCCATTGCGGCGCTCTTGTGAGTGCTCGCCACGCACTTCTATAGTGGCCGGCGCGACTGACCACTGAATCAGCCCCGCCCGAGTGCCTTTGTAAAGGACAAGCCTCACCATGATTACCCGCTATCGCCCTTTGAAGACTTGCTACAACGAAAATCCCGTATTGGTCATCGATACTCACTCCAGCCATCGCGATCTGCTTGATGCCGCTGACCAGCGACTGCGTGCCGCCAGCGACCTGCTGGAAACCCTTTACTGTTTATGTTTCAAACAGGCCGACGTGAAAGATATACCTAACATCGTCAATGCTCTTTATTTACTAGTGCAGGATGGCTGTGACTTGCTCGAAGTAGCAAAACATAAACCCCAACAACCAGACCGACACTGAAAACAACTAAAATCCAGAAACAACAGAATGCTTTAATAAACAGCTATAAAAGACCTAAGTTGTTGGCTCTTACTTTAACCGAGAGCAACACAATGACTGTTTTAACTATATTTTTTTGCGGAACTGGTTCCAATAAATTCGACGTCACCCACGAAAACTTCTGGAACGGCGAACTGATTTCCACCTTGGCTGCCAATCATACGGGTTACGAGTTTGCCGAGTGGATCGTGGTCGATGGCCCCGGCAGCGGCAACCTGCAGGCCGACGATCTATTTACCAAGACCAAGGAATACGGCATGAGCGGCACCTTGTTCGGCAAGGGCTGGGAAGAAAACGTGTTGCATGCGCTCAATATCATCAAGGGCAAATGCGACTGGCAACGCGAGCAACTGACTGAAGCCGAATACAATCGCCTGAAAGCTGCCGGCATTCCGATCGAAGATGTAAAAGTCGAGGGCTCCTGGTTCTGGCGCAAATATAATTACGGTAATCGCAGCATTACCCAGCAGCAATTACAGGAAGGAATCATCAAAACCCACCGTAAGGATGGTGTTATTCCGACTCAAGTCAATCTCGTCGGTTGGAGCCGGGGCGGCATCAGTTGCCACATGTTGGCCAATGCAATGTTCAAGGACAGTCTGCTGAAAAACATCCCGGTCAATATTTTTGCTCTTGATCCCGTGCCAGGCATTGGTAACTTTCAGGAAGAGCGCGTCAAACTCGCGGGCAATGTCAAAGAGTATGTAGCGTTCTATGCTCGTGACGAACGCTCAAAAGGTTTCAGCTGCGTCATTCCACAGACCGCTACCGGCACTAAAACCTACATCTATCCTATGGCTGGCCGCCACGCCACCATGGCCGGCAATGCCACCAGCAGCGGCGGCGCCCCGACCGGCGCCAGTGATCTGAAAGCGCTGTCCGAGCCCGGACGCATCGTTCGCCACCTCGCCGAAACCTGCCTCAAACGCTGGGGCGTGCAACTGCAAAAAACGTTGAATCTGACCCAGGCCGATCTGGAAAACCTCACCAACGGCATCGCACGCGACGAAGCCAAATACACACTGATGCACAAACATTCCTACACCTACTTCACCGAGCTGGACCAAGGCGAGCGCTACGTTTCGCTGGGCAGCAAAGGTGTACCGTTCACCAGCGTGAAGGGCGAGATCTACAAGCCGGCAACCGGCCTGGCAACCAGCTTGCTGGATATTTCGGCGTATCAGCATTTACGTTGAAAAACGAAGAAAGATCGGTAGGAACGCCCGATGAGATCTTCATCCCGTTCCTACATGCCACGACTCTTTGTCGCCTATCGCGGCTTGAGGTCACAAATCTATAGTCGTGACTGTCGCTGGCAAATCAGCGGCTCGGGCTTGGTCACCTGAATGGATCGTGAAGACGCGTCCGCTGTATGCTGCCGGCACTCAATTGCCTGCAGTTTTATGGTGGCTGTGTTTGGGACACCTTCGGGTGTGCCGGGTCTGTGCACGATCCTCACCGGTTGACCAACCCGAACACAGTCGCCTCCTGTCGCTTGGTCACGATGTGGTGGCTTCACTTGAAGCATTTGAGGATCAACAAAATGAAAACATGGAATCAATTACCCGCTGATCGCTACCGCTCACTCGAATCCAACCTCACCGACACCAAGCCCCTGATCATCGACACAACGGCCAACCCGCAAGACATCCTCGAATGCGCCGTCCAACGCCTGCGCGCCTCCAGCGACCTGCTGAAAACCCTCTACTGCCTCAGCTTCAAACAAGCCGACGTCGAAGACATCCCCCATATCACCCACGCCCTCTATCTGCTGACGCAGGATGGCTGTGACCTGCTGCAGGTCGCGCAGCAGCAGATGCTCGGCTGGAAAGCTCCAGTCTAAGGTTGAGTGATCAGATCGTTCCCATGTTCGACATGAGAACGATCACTTACCAGTCATCTACTCAAATCACTTCAGCATTGCTGAAAAGTAAGCCAATGGCGTACATTTACGATGATTTTTATTGAGACTCGGATCTTTACCCGTCGAGTAAAAGAGCTGCTGGATGATGACACGTACGCCGCTTTTCAGAAGCAACTGGTTGTAAGCCCTTCGATTGGCGATGTAATTGAAGGCACAGGCGGGATTCGCAAAACCCGAATCGCAGCGAAAGGACACGGCAAGCGAGGCGGAGCACGTGTTATTTACTACCACTTCGTTTCGGCGTCACAAATCGGGTTATTGATGATCTACCCTAAAAATGAACAACACGATCTGTCCAGCGATGAGCGTAAAGCACTCAAGGTCTTGATCGAAAAATGGAGATGACCATGAGCAAGTTTTTTGATGAGCTGATGGAAAGTGTGCAAGAGATGGACGAGATCGTACGAGGCGAGCGCACACCTTCTCGCGAATTCCACGTTGATGCATTGCAGGTCAAAGAAATTCGTAAAGCTACCGGTTTGACCCAGACCAAATTTGCGGCACTGATCGACGTCCAACTCGGCACTCTACGAAATTGGGAACAGGGCCGTCGCGAGCCAACCGGGCCGGCAAAAGCTTTGCTCAAGGCCATTCATAACGACCCGGTTCATGTTTTGAATGCATTGGCTCATTGAGAAAATGAACACCCACAAAAAAGCCGCCCCTAAGAGGCGGCTTTTTTATTCACCAGAACTAAGCCTTACAACTTAGGACCCGCAGCCTTGATCGCGTCGCTCACTTCGAACTTCTTGAAGTTCTCGATGAACAGACCGGCCAGCGCCTTGGCAGCTTCGTCGTACGCAGCCTTGTCAGCCCAGGTGTTGCGTGGGTTGAGCAGGTTGGTTTCAACGCCCGGTACGGCCAGTGGCACGTCGAGGTTGATGGTGTCCAGGTGCTCGGTGGCGGCACCGATCAGCGCGCCGCTCTGGATCGCTGCGATCACCGCACGGGTGGTCGGGATGTTGAAGCGTTTGCCGACGCCGTAGCCACCGCCGGTCCAGCCGGTGTTGACCAGGTAGACCTTGGAGCCGAAGCCGCGGATGCGCTTGATCAGCAGTTCAGCGTATTCGCCAGCCGGACGCGGGAAGAACGGTGCGCCGAAGCAGGTGGAGAAGGTCGACTTGATGCCGCTGCCCGAACCCATTTCAGTCGAGCCCACCAGCGCGGTGTAGCCGGACAGGAAGTGATAGGCCGCTTGTTCTTCATTGAGGATCGACACTGGCGGCAGCACGCCGGTCAGGTCGCAGGTCAGGAAGATCACCGCGTTTGGCTCGCCGCCCAGGTTCTTCTCGGAACGCTTGGCAACGTGCTCCAGCGGGTAGGCCGCGCGGCTGTTCTGGGTCAGGCTGACATCGGCGTAGTCAGCGTGTTTGGCGTCGTCGATGACCACGTTTTCCAGGACTGCGCCGTGCTTGATGGCTTTCCAGATGACCGGCTCGTTCTTCTCGGACAGGTCGATGCACTTGGCATAGCAACCGCCTTCGATGTTGAACACCACGCCTTCGCCCCAGCCGTGTTCGTCGTCACCGATCAGGTAACGGCTCTCGTCGGCGGACAGGGTGGTTTTACCGGTGCCCGACAGACCGAAGAACAGGGTCACGTCGCCTTCTTCGCCGATGTTGGCAGCGCAGTGCATTGGCAGCACGTCAGCGGCCGGCAACAGGAAGTTCTGCACGGAGAACATGGCTTTCTTCATCTCACCGGCGTAACGCATGCCGGCGATCAGCACTTTCTTCTGCGCGAAGTTGATGATCACGCAACCGTCGGAGTTGGTGCCGTCACGCTCAGGCACGCACTCGAAGTTGGCCACGTTGAGCACTTGCCACTCGTCACGACCGGCCGGGTTGTACTGGGCCGGGTTGATGAACAGGCAACGACCGAACAGGTTCTGCCAGGCAGTCTGGGTGGTCATTTTCACGGCCAGGTAGTGATCTTCAGCCGCACCTACATGCACGTGGGAAACAAAGTGCTCTTGCGCGTTGTTGAACGCCTCGACACGAGCCCACAGCGCGTCGAACTTGTCGGCCGGGAACTTGCGGTTGATCGGGCCCCAGGCGATAGCGGCCTGGGTGGAAGGCTCTTCAACGATGAAACGATCGACTGGCGAACGGCCGGTGCGATGACCGGTGCGGACTACCAGAGCGCCGGTATCGGCAAGCTCGCCCTCACCGCGTTGCAGGGCTTCTTTAACCAGATCATCAACACTCAGATCGGTGTACACGGCGTTATTGGCTTGCGTCATGAGGTTCCCCGTCGGCCAGTGGCCGAGTGTGCTCCAAACGTTTTGTAGTAGAAAGTCGTGCACTACTACCGCGAAAAAAGTGGGCCGGATTATGCCAGAAAAGCCCAAAAAGAGTAGGGTCCTCCCGTCGTAACGGCGAAATTCCGTCGTTACGCAGTGAATTTACCTGCGCTGAACCGTTTTA
This sequence comes from Pseudomonas sp. S150, assembly GCF_004526365.1. Classification (NCBI taxonomy): domain Bacteria; kingdom Pseudomonadati; phylum Pseudomonadota; class Gammaproteobacteria; order Pseudomonadales; family Pseudomonadaceae; genus Pseudomonas; species Pseudomonas sp. S150. Next base: position 852,538 of record NZ_CP038207.1, on the reverse strand, counting down.
GTGCCGGGTATCTGACGGCGTGTCGACGCCTGCGCCAGCGAACAATTGAGCAATATCGGCCGCATCGAACAGGTAACGCTGGTTGCAGAACTGGCAATCGATCTCGACTTCGCCGCCGCGTTCAGCCACCAGTGCCTGCGCATCTTCCAGACCCAGACTGACCAGCGCATTGCCCGAGCGTTCCCGCGAGCAGCTGCAACGGAAGCGCAGGTTCTGCACATCGAACAGGCGCACCTGCTCTTCGTGGTAGAGGCGATGCAGCACGGTTTCGTTGTCCAGGCTGAGCAATTCATCGGCGGTCAGGGTGCTGGCCAGGGCGGTGATGTGCTGCCAGCTTTCGGCGCGCTCTTCTTCGTCTTTCAGGCGGTCGGCCGGCAGTTGCTGCAGTAGCATTCCGCGAGCACGGCGACCGTCGGCGAACAGCTTGAAGCGGGTGCCGACCTGTTGCGACATGACGAAATAATTGGTGAAGCACTCGGACAGGGTTTCACCATCGAGGTCGACGATACCCTGGTAACGCTGGCCGATCGTCGGGTCGACGGTCAGGGTCAGGTCACCGCCCGGCATCAGGTCGGCAAGCGTGGCATCCGCAGCGATCTGCTCGGCGTTGTATCGCGCCAGACCACGGATCTCGCGCTCGCTGGAGCATTCGATCATCAGCAGCGGAATCGGCCCTTCGGAGCGTGCCTGCAAAATCAGCAAGCCGTCGAACTTCAGGGTGCCCACCAGCAACGAAGCGGCCGCCATCAGTTCGCCCAGCAACTGCGCGACCGGCTCCGGGTACGGGTGCTTGGCGAGGACTTCGGCGTAGCTGCGTTCCAGCGCCACCAGTTCGCCGCGAGTGTCGCTGTCATCGAAGATGAAGCGTTGGGTGTAGTCGGTATCCGGTAGGTCGGTCATAGGTCTGGGTATCTGAATTGATGACAAAAAGGTTACAAAAGATGAAAATCCCGCGCTTTCTTCGCACCTGTTTGGTGCAAAACGTTCAGCCACGGGAGGCATTTTATGAACAATCCGGGTTTGTTCCAATCAAGGTGGAACCTCGGCCGGCTGGTTCTGTGCAACGTAGTGCCATTAGCACTACTGGCTTTCTGGTTATGGCCTACGGGCCAGATGCTGTGTGTGATTTTCGACGAGTGGCTGTTCCGCTCACTCAATGCACCACTGGCCAGCAACCCCATATGGCTCCACATCTGGGCAATTGCAAGTCTGCGTCCGTTCGACATCGTCGTCGGTCTGATTCTGCTGACGCTGCTGATCAAGGGCGACTGGGTGTTCAAGGCGATTGATGTACGTCGCGCCTTCTTCGGTTTTTTCTCGATTCTGCTGCTGATGGTGGTGATTCGCGCGCTGTTTTCCAAATTCGCCGACTACATGGACTGGCAGCACAGCAGCCCATCGATGGTGCTGGAAGGCGCGGTGCACCTGAGTGACTACTTCCCGCATCTGGAAAAAGCCTGGGAGCTGAAGGATCGCTCGAGCCAGAGCTTCCCCGGTGACCATGCTTCGGTGTTGCTGATCTGGGCGCTGTTCATGGGGGTCTTCAGTCGCTCAGTCGGCCAGTTCCTGACGATCTGGGGCCTGGCGTTGCTGTTCATGCTGCCACGTCTGGTGGCCGGCGCGCATTGGGGCCAGGACGATTACATCGGCGGCATGCTGCTGGCGGTGTGGGCGTTGGGCTGGGGTTACTACACACCGTTCGCTTATCACGCCGCCAACTTCTGGCTGAAGGTGACTGCGCCGGTTTTCGCTTTGCTGGGCAAACTGCCGCTGGTTTCGCGGATGAGTGTGGTGTCTGCCGCGAACTGACAGTTTGCACACACCTGTGGTGAGGGAGCTTGCTCCCGCTTGGCTGCGTAGCAGTCACTGAACCAGTCGACTCGGTTGTACTTTGAAATACATGATCGACTGGATTGGGAGTCCTTCGGCCTCCAGCGGGAGCAAGCTTCCTCGCCACAATGGTGCGCCGTGCCGGTCAATCGCTATTACTGTTCCCACGAAATTTAAACAGATCCCGCCGCTGCTTCTTGCTCGGTTTGCCGTCGGTACTCACACCTAACGCCCCGGCCTTGCGCATCGCCGCTGCCGCTTCACGTTTGGCAATACTCGCCTCGGTCTCGGTATACAGCGTCTGCGCTTCGGGCGCGCCGCGACGCACGATCGACAAGGCTTCGACCCTCACTGTGCGCTCTTCAAAACCGGTACGAATCTCGAACTCATCGCCAATGCGTGGCTCTTTGCCAGGCTTGCAGCGGTCGCCTCGGCAATGCACCTTGCCACTCTCGATGGCCGCTTTGGCCAGGGCCCGGGTTTTATAAAAGCGCGCCGCCCACAACCACTTGTCGAGACGGACCTTGTCGTCCTCTTCGCTTTTTTGTGCCATGGAATTTCCTCATTCTGAAATATTGATGAACTGTACTACCGTTTCTGTCGTGCCATGAATGACCCCGTCCCGGATTACAATGCACACCTGCCGACACCTGCTTGAGGGGTCGGCGATCCGGGCCGTAGATATCTGTCGCCTTTTAACCCTTATTCTGCGTGAATACCGCGAATTCGGCCGCACGCGGCCCGAGCGGTTTCTGCCGGTTGAGCACCTTTGAAGACATTTGACCATTTGACCGTTGTCGGTCTGCGCGAGTGGGTGGCGCTCCCTGATCTGGGAGTCGCCGGCCTGCGGGCGAAAATCGACACCGGTGCCAGCACCTCCAGCCTGCATGCCACCGACATCGAGCCGTTCGAACGCGACGGCGAGAAGTGGGTGCGTTTCACCGCGCACCTGGGCACGGTGGTGCAGTTGCGTCACCGGCGCTGCGAAGCGCCGCTGGTGACGCGCAAAACCATTAAAAGCTCCAACGGCCAGGCGCAGGTGCGCTATGTGATCAGCACCACCCTGGCCCTCGGTGATCGGGTCTGGGCAGTCGAGTTCACCCTCGCCTGCCGCAAGTCCATGCGCTATCGCCTGTTGCTCGGTTCCAAAGCCCTGATCGATGGCCAACTGGTGGTCAATCCGGGCATCAAATATGTACAAGACAAGCCGGTGTTCCCGGTATCTACCTCCTCCACAGGTGTTGCATGAAGATCGCTGTGCTGTCGCGGAATCCGCGTCTGTATTCCACCCGTCGTCTGGTCGAGGCCGGCACCGAGCGCGGGCACGAAATGGTAGTGATCGACACCTTGCGCGCCTACATGAACATCGCCAGCCACAAGCCGCAGATCCACTATCGCGGCAAGCCGCTGGAAGGGTTCGATGCGGTAATCCCGCGGATCGGTGCGTCGGTGACGTTCTACGGTTGCGCCGTGTTGCGCCAGTTCGAAATGATGGGGGTGTTTCCGCTCAACGAATCGGTGGCCATCGCCCGCTCGCGGGACAAATTGCGTTCGCTGCAACTGCTGTCGCGTCGTGGCATCGGCCTGCCGGTCACCGGTTTCGCTCACTCGCCGGATGACATTCCCGACCTGATCGACATGGTCAACGGCGCGCCGCTGGTAATCAAGGTGCTGGAAGGCACCCAGGGCATCGGAGTGGTGCTGTGCGAAACCGCCACGGCTGCCGAATCGGTGATCGAGGCGTTCATGGGCCTGAAGCAGAACATCATGGTCCAGGAATACATCAAGGAAGCCGGCGGTGCCGACATCCGCTGCTTCGTGGTCGGCGACAAGGTGATCGCAGCGATGAAGCGTCAGGCCAAGCCTGGGGAATTCCGCTCCAACCTGCACCGAGGCGGCAGCGCCAGCCTGATCAAGATCACCCCGGAAGAACGCATGACCGCGTTGCGCGCGGCCAAGGTCATGGGGCTGGCCGTGGCGGGTGTGGATATCCTGCGTTCGAACCACGGGCCGCTGGTGATGGAAGTGAACTCGTCGCCGGGCCTGGAAGGGATCGAGACCACCACCGGCAAGAACGTGGCAGGGATCATCATCGAACACCTTGAGAAGAATGGCGGGCCGAATATGACCCGGACCAAAGGCAAAGGTTGATCCGTTGGAAATATGGCGGCTGACAGGCCGCCTTCGGGAGCAAGCCCGCTCCCACATTTTGGAATGCGTTCCCCCTGTGGGAGCGGGCTTGCTCGCGAAGGGGCCATCAGCCCCGCTGAATATCCCGATCGTCAGACCGCATCGCGCGGCAACATCAACCCCAATGGCAACCGCACCCGCGCTTCCAGTCCGCCTCCGGAGCGGTTGCGCAGCTCGACATTGCCGCCATGCATCGAAGCAATCCGCTTCACGATCGCCAACCCCAGCCCGGTACCTTTCCCGCCCCGGGCACGGTCGCCACGGGTGAACGGGTTGAAGATCGCCTCAAGCTCCGACGGATCGATCCCCGCCCCCCGGTCCATCACGCTCAACACCACGTACGGCGCGCTGGTATCACCGGACACATAAGCCGCGACCTCGACGCCACTGCCGGCATGGTTCAGGGCGTTGCCGATCAGGTTGTTCAGCAGGCGTTTCATCGACACTCGACGCAACGGAAACGGCTGGATCGGTTCCAGACGCAGACGCACTTTCTCTTCGCTCTGGTTGTACGGCGCGGCCACCTCACGCACCAGATCGCTCAGGTCCACTTCCTCCACCGACTCGTCACGACCGTCGCGAATGAACGCGAGGAACTGATCGAGAATCGCGTCCATGTCTTCGATGTCGCGCACCATGTCATCGGTCAGATCGTTGCGATCACCCATCAGCTCCAGCGACAGACGCAAGCGGGTCAGCGGCGTGCGCAAATCATGGGAGACCCCGGCCAGCATCAGCTCGCGCTCGCGACCGGCCTGTTCGACGTCTTCGGCCATCTGGTTGAAGGCGCGATACACCTCGGTCATCTCGCTGGGCGTATCGCTGATCGGCAGGCGCACGCTGCGACCCTGACCGAGTTGCCGCGCGGCATATACCAGACGCTTCAAAGGCTGGTTGAGCTGGCTGACGAAAATCCACGCCGAGGCGGTGGACAGCAAGCCGATGGCGAGGAACCAGCCGAGTACGTTCCAGATTTTCTGCCCGCGCAGCGGATGCGGGTACAGCGGCACTTTCAGCCAACCGTCGCCGAGGCTTGGCGCACGCACCCACAGCGCCGGCGGCGAGTGCATGCGCAAACGCACTTCGGTGTCGGCGCCCAGCTCCGCCTGCATCTGCCGCTGATAGATTTCACTGTAAGGCCAGTGTTGTTCGCCCTCCGGTACACCGGCGCCGACTACCCGGATCAGGGTTGCGGCATCGGCAATCTTTGCGCGATTTTCTTCATCGGCCGCCCAATAGGCGCGCAACGTCAGGGCGACGCCGTGGCTGTATTGGCGATCCACCAGCACGTCCTCGTTCATCAACAGATAAACCAGGGTCAGCGCCTTGGAAAACAGCACGACGATGAGCACCAGCCAAAGGGTGCGGGAGAAAAAACTTTGGGGGAACCAGACGGGGGTTTTCATCGATAACCGTTACACACTTGCAGGAGCGAGCCATGCTCGCATATTGCGGATTGCGAGTCTGCGTAGAGGGTCGATCAACCCGGTCTGCGCAGACCCGCTCCTACAAATCGCCGATCACTTGGTGGCGGCGCCATCCGGTACGAACACGTAGCCCACGCCCCAGACCGTCTGGATGTAGCGCGGCTTCGACGGATCCGGTTCGATCATCCGGCGCAGACGGGAAATCTGCACGTCGATGGAACGCTCCAGGGCATCCCACTCGCGGCCACGGGCCAGGTTCATCAGTTTGTCGCGGGTCAGCGGCTGACGCGCGTTCATTACCAGCGCCTTGAGTACCGCAAACTCACCGGTGGTGAGCATGTGCACTTCTTCGCCACGTTTCAGCTCGCGGGTCGCCAGCGACAGCACGTAATCACCGAAGGTGACGTTTTCGTCTTCGCTGCCCGGCGCGCCCGGCACCGGTGCGGCCTGACGACGCAGAACCGCTTTGACCCGTGCCATCAGCTCGTCCGGGTTGAACGGCTTGGCCAGATAGTCATCGGCGCCCAGTTCCAGGCCCTTGATGCGGCTCATCTCATCGCCCTTGGCGGTGAGCATGATGATCGGAATCTGATTGTTCGCCGCCCGCAGGCGACGGCATGCGGTCAGGCCGTCTTCGCCCGGCAGCATCAGGTCGAGGACGACCAGATTGAACACTTCACGCGACAGCAGACGGTCCATTTGCTCGGTGTTCGGTACGGCACGGGCGCGGTAGCCCTTGCTGACGAAAAAGCGTTCCAGCAGGCTGCTCAGCCCCGGATCGTCGTCAACAATTAGAATTTTTTCGCCTTCAGCATTGTTTGCAGTGCTGCTCATTGGATGCTCCTTTTAGCTCGGCGCGCATTATGGCGTAGCTGCCGTTATACGCACCGTGTGCATTGTTAGCAGATTTTTCCTTCACTGCCAGAAAACCGGGGTTTCTACCTACAGACTGCTACACCCCCGAATGACAGAACGCTGGTTATAATGCGCGGCGTTTTGTGCCAGGCAACGTCTGAATCGTTACCGCAGGTGGCCGCGATATTTTCCGGGCCTGCGCAGTAATTATTCGATTTCACGGGTCAATGGGGTGCCTTTTGACCCAGGCAGCGGCAATTTTCTAGCCGCTCAACCAGACTCCGGGCCTTTATTTCCGTGCCTGCGAGCCTGCTTTCACAATATGTCAGGTGGTTTTATGGACAGCATCAACAGCCGCATCGCCGAGGAACTCGGCGTACGCCCGCAACAGGTCGAAGCGGCCGTCGCGCTACTCGATGAAGGCTCTACCGTTCCCTTCATCGCCCGTTACCGGAAAGAAGTCACCGGCAGCCTCGATGACACCCAGTTGCGTCATCTGGAAGAGCGTCTGCGCTACCTGCGAGAACTCGACGAACGGCGCATCAGTATCCTCGCCAGCATCCAGGAGCAGGGCAAACTCACCCCTGCCCTCGAACGCGACATCAAGCTCGCCGACACCAAGACCCGCCTCGAAGACTTGTACCTGCCGTACAAGCAGAAGCGCCGCACCAAGGGCCAGATTGCCCTGGAAGCCGGCCTCGGCGAGTTGGCCGATGGCCTGTTCAACGACCCGAGCCTGACGCCAGAAACCGAAGCCGCACGCTTCGTCGACGCCGAGAAAGGCGTAGCCGATGTGAAAGCTGCGCTGGAAGGCGCCAAGTACATCCTGATGGAGCGTTTCGCCGAAGACGCCAGCCTGCTGGAAAAGCTGCGCAACTTCCTCAAGCAGGAAGCGACCATCAGCGCCCGCGTGATCGCCGGCAAGGAAGAAGAAGGCGCGAAGTTCCGCGATTACTTTGAACACGACGAGCCGCTGAAAAGCATGCCGTCGCACCGCGCACTCGCGATTTTCCGTGGCCGCAACGAAGGCATCCTCAGCTCCGCGCTGAAAGTCGGCGACGAACTGCCGGGCACCATGCACCCGTGCGAAGGCATGATCGGCCAGCAATTCGGCATCCAGAACCAGAACCGCCCCGCCGACAAATGGCTCGGTGAAGTGGTGCGCTGGACCTGGAAGGTCAAGCTCTACACCCACCTCGAAACCGACCTGCTCGGCGAGCTGCGCGACGGTGCCGAAACCGAGGCGATCAACGTCTTCGCCCACAACCTGCACGACCTGCTGCTGGCCGCGCCGGCCGGCCCGCGCGCCACCCTGGGCCTCGACCCGGGCCTGCGTACCGGCTGCAAAGTCGCGGTAGTCGACTCCACCGGCAAGCTGCTCGATCACGCCACGGTTTACCCGCACGTGCCGCACAACAAGTGGGACCAGACCATCGCCATTCTGGCCGCTCTGTGCGCCAAGCACTCGGTTGACCTGATCGCCATCGGCAACGGCACCGCCAGCCGCGAAACCGACAAACTGGCAATCGAGCTGATCAAAAAGTATCCAGCGATGAAGATGACCAAGGTCATGGTCTCCGAGGCCGGCGCCTCGGTGTACTCGGCGTCGGAACTGGCGGCCAAGGAATTCCCGGACCTGGACGTGTCGATCCGAGGCGCGGTGTCGATTGCTCGCCGCTTGCAGGATCCACTGGCCGAACTGGTGAAGATCGATCCGAAATCCATCGGTGTCGGCCAGTACCAGCACGACGTGTCGCAGCTGAAACTGGCGCGTGGTCTGGATGCGGTGGTCGAGGACTGCGTAAACGCCGTCGGCGTCGATGTAAACACCGCCTCGGTGGCCTTGCTGGCGCGGATCTCCGGCCTCAACGCGACTTTGGCGCAGAACATCGTCGCTCACCGTGACGAGCACGGTGCGTTCAAGACCCGTGCGGCGCTGAAGAAAGTCGCGCGTCTGGGCGAGAAAACTTTCGAACAGGCCGCAGGCTTCCTGCGCGTGATGAATGGCGACAACCCGCTGGATTCTTCCGCTGTTCACCCTGAAGCCTATCCGCTGGTACAGCGCATCGCCGCTGAAACCGACCGCGACATTCGCTCGCTGATCGGCGACGCCGCGTTCCTCAAGCGTCTGGACCCGAAGAAGTTCACCGACGAGACCTTCGGTCTGCCCACCGTCACCGACATCCTGCAAGAACTGGAAAAACCCGGTCGCGACCCGCGTCCGGAGTTCAAGACCGCCGAGTTCCAGGAAGGCGTCGAAGACCTGAAAGACCTGCAACTGGGGATGATCCTCGAAGGCGTCGTCACCAACGTGACCGCGTTCGGCGCGTTCGTCGACATCGGCGTGCATCAGGACGGCCTGGTGCACATCTCGGCGTTGTCGGAGAAGTTCATCAAGGACCCACGCGAAGCGGTGAAGGCCGGTGACGTGGTGAAAGTGAAGGTCATGGAAGTCGACATCCCGCGCAAGCGCGTCGGCCTGTCGATGCGCATGAGCGACACCCCGGGCGAGAAAATCGACGGTGCCCGTGGTTCGCGTCCGGGCTCGGCACCGCGCCAGTCGTCGAACAGCGCGCCACGCAAGGAAACGGCCACAGCCGCACCGGTGAACAACGCCATGGCTTCGCTGTTCGCCAACGCCAAGCAGTTGAAGAAACGCTGATGGAAGTTCCGGCCGGGCTCGTCGAGAGCGCGTTTTTCAAGCTGTTGGGCTGCCGCCTGCACAGCCTGGAAACCGGGGTGGCGCAAGTCGTCCTGGTGCTGGAACCACAACTGCGCAATCGCGGCGGCAAGTTGCACGGTGGCGCGCTGTTCAGTCTGGTCGATATCGCCATGGGGCTGGCCTGTTCCAGCACCCACGGCTTCGATCAGCAGAGCGCGACCATCGAGTGCAAGATCAACTACATCCGCGCCGTATCCGACGGTGAGGTGCTGTGCACGGCGCGGGTCATCCACCCGGGCCGCCGCACGCTGGTGGTCGAGGCCGACGTGATGCAGGGCGACAAACTGGTCGCAAAAGCGCAAGGCACGTTCGCTGTCCTGTAGATGTTGTTCATCATTTTGAGTTAATTTCGGCGCTGTGATCGCAGCGTCGAGCTTTTCTGTGAGAGCGGGCTTGCTCGCGAAGGGGGCGTGTCAGTGTGCATGGCAGTGACTGATACACCGCATTCGCGAGCAAGCCCGCTCCCACAGGGACCGCATAATCTTCGCGTGCATCTGCCAGATTCAGGGATTGAAGTCGGCGGTTCGAAAGGGGCTTCGTGAGCCCAAAAAACCAGGCGAAAACGCCAGTTTCAACTTCACCCTTGTAGACCGTCCTGCCCACCCCCATATTGGGGCGACTGACGCGTGAAGGAATCCAAATTGAGCGAACTTCTCAACCGCCGCCTGGCTCTGCTCGGCGAGCGCGCCAACCACTCTCTGCTCGAACAGTGCCTCCACGGTATCGAACGTGAATGCCTGCGCGTGACCAGTGAAGGTCGTCTGGCGCAAACGCCGCACCCGGAAGCCTTGGGTTCCGCGCTGACCAATGAACAGATCACCACCGACTACTCCGAGTCGCTGCTGGAATTCATCACCCCCGCCCTGCCCGATCCGGCCGATACGCTGGCGAGCCTGGACAAAATTCATCGCTTTGCCTACAGCAAGCTCGGCAACGAGTACCTGTGGAGTCCATCGATGCCGTGCCCGTTGCCGGCCGAGGAAGACATCCCGATCGCCTATTACGGCACGTCCAACATCGGTCAGCTCAAGTACGTCTACCGCAAGGGCCTGGCCCTGCGGTACGGCAAGACCATGCAGTGCATCGCCGGGATTCACTACAACTTTTCCCTGCCGGAAAAGCTCTGGCCGCTGCTGCGCGAAGCCGAGGGTTTCGTCGGCACCGACCGCGACTTCCAGTCATCGTCGTACATCGCGCTGATCCGCAACTTCCGCCGCTACAGCTGGCTGCTGATGTACCTGTTCGGGGCTTCGCCAGCGCTGGACGCAGGCTTCCTGCGCGGCCGTTCGCACCAGTTGGAACAACTGGATCCGGACACCCTGTATCTGCCGTACGCCACCAGCCTGCGCATGAGCGACCTCGGTTACCAGAGCAACGCCCAGGCCGGCCTGACGCCGTGCTACAACGATCTGGCGAGCTACACCGACAGCCTGCGCAAGGCCGTGGCCACGCCATACCCGCCGTACGTGGAAGTCGGCACGCACCAGGATGGCGAGTGGGTACAGCTCAACACCAACATCCTGCAGATCGAAAACGAGTACTACTCCAACATCCGCCCGAAACGCGTGACCTACACCGGCGAGCGGCCGATCCAGGCGCTGATGGCCCGGGGCATTCAGTACGTCGAAGTGCGTTGCCTGGATATCAACCCGTTCCTGCCGATGGGCATCGACGTCACCGAATCGCGCTTCCTCGACGCGTTCCTGCTGTACTGCGCGCTGAACGACAGTCCGCTGCTGACCAACACTTCGTGCGGCAATGCCACTTCGAACTTCCTCAGCGTGGTCAAGGAAGGTCGCCGTCCGGGCCTGCAATTGCAGCGCGACGGTGAAGCGGTCGAATTGAAGGTTTGGGCAGCCGATCTGCTGGAAAAAATCGCACCGCTGGCGGCATTGCTCGATCAGAGCCATGGCGGCGACGCACACAGCAAGGCGCTGGACGCGCAACTGGCCAAGGTCAAGGATTCGTCCCTGACCCCATCGGCCCAAGTGCTGGCGACCATGGCCGAGCACAAGGAAAGCTTCGCGCAATTCTCCCTGCGCCAGAGCCAGGCGCATGCCGAGTTCTTCCGCAGCGAGCCGTTGGCTGCTGATGAACAGGCGAAGTTTGAAGAGCTGGCGCGCTCGTCGCTGGCGCAACAGGCGGAGCTGGAGCAGAACGAGGTTGGCGATTTCGATGTGTTTGTCGGGTCGTATCAGGCGAGCATTCTGGCGATCAGTAATTAAAAGCCCCTCACCCTAACCCTCTCCCGGAGGGAGAGGGGACTGATTCAGGTGCTCTTGAGATTGACGCCGACCTGAAATATCCAGCCGAACTCAGGCCTTGAAAAGCATAAAGATCGGCTCCCTTTCCCCCTCGCCCCCTTGGGGGAGAGGGTTGGGGTGAGGGGGTAAAGACCAAACGTCTGACACAAGATCCGAAGTATCCACAATCCCTCACGCCTTAGATTTTTCCGCTCATAAGCTAAGTCTAAAAAGTTATTTATTTTTAGATTCTTAGATCATTTAGTCTCCTTTCACGCCGATCGTCGGTCGCCTGATTTGGAGCACTCCCCCCATGAAACTGAATTTCCCGCTTCGCCTGCTGGCCGTGGCCTCGTTGGCTGCTGCGAGCTTTCTGGCGCAGGCTGCCGACCTTACCGTCGCCTACCAGACCACCGTCGACCCGGCGAAAGTCGCCCAGGCCGATGGCGCCTACGAAAAAGCCACCAAGGCCGACATCAGCTGGCGCAAGTTCGACAACGGCGCCGACATCATCGCCGCCATCGCGTCCGGTGACGTGCAGATCGGCTACCTCGGTTCCAGCCCGCTGACCGCTGCGATCACCCGCAAGGTTCCGGTGGAAACTTTCCTCATCGCCACCCAGATCGGCGCCGCCGAAGCACTGGTCGCCCGCGACGGTTCCGGAATCAAGAGCCCGCAGGATCTGGTCGGCAAGAAAATCGCCGTGCCGTTCGTGTCCACCGGTCACTACAGCCTGCTCGCGGCGCTGAAGCACTGGAACATCGATCCGTCGAAAGTCACCGTGCTCAACCTCGCCCCGCCAGCGATCATCGCCGCGTGGAAACGCGGTGATATCGACGCCACTTACGTGTGGGATCCGGCGCTCGGTGTGGCCAAGGAAAACGGTAAAGTGCTGATCACTTCCGGCGAACTGGCCAAGTTCGGCGCGCCGACCTTCGATGCGTGGATCGTGCGCAAAGACTTCGCCGAGAAACACCCGGAAATCGTCACCGCGTTCGCCAAGGTCACCCTCGACGCCTACGCCGATTACCGCAAGGACCCGAAAGCCTGGCTCGCCGATCAGTCCCACGTCGACAAGCTGGTGAAGCTCTCCGGAGCCAAGGCCAGCGACATTCCATTGCTGCTGCAAGGCAACGTCTACCCGCTGGCGGCTGATCAGGTGATCACACTCGGCGCGCCGACCACCAAAGCCATCACCGACACCGCCGCGTTCCTCAAGGAGCAAGGCAAGGTCGAAGCCGTACTGCCGGACTACGCGCCGTACGTCAGCGCCAAATACATCACTAACTGATCGGGAGTTAATTGCGATGGCCTTGCTACAGCTGGAGCGCATCAGCGCACAGTACCCGGGCAGCCCGGAACCGGTGCTGGCGGACATTTCCCTGACCCTCGGGCCTCAGCAATTGCTGGTCGCCCTCGGCCCGTCCGGCAGTGGCAAGACTTCGCTGTTGAACCTGATTGCCGGCTTCGTCGAACCCAGCGCCGGGCGCATCACCCTCGACGGCGTGCCGGTCAAAGGCCCGAGCGCCGAACGTGGCGTGGTGTTTCAGGATGACGCCCTGCTGCCCTGGCAGGATGTGTTGGCTAACGTGGCTTTCGGTCTGGAGCTGGCGGGTGTCGCCAAAGACAAACGTGAAAAGATCGCCCGGGAAATGCTCGCACTGGTTGATCTCTCGGGGTTCGAAAGCCGCCGCATCTGGCAACTCTCCGGAGGCCAGAAACAGCGCGTCGGCCTGGCCCGCGCCCTCGCCGCCGACCCGCGCGTGCTGCTGATGGACGAACCTTTCGGCGCCCTCGACGCATTCACCCGCGAGCAGATGCAGGAGCTGTTGCTGCAAGTCTGGCAGCGCACTGCCAAACCGGTGTTCCTGATTACCCACGACATCGAAGAAGCGGTGTTCCTCGCCACTGACCTGATTCTGTTGGCACCGAATCCGGGGCAGATTGTCGAGCGTCTGCATCTGGATTTCGGTCAGCGCTACGCCGCCGGTGAATCGGCACGAGCGATCAAATCCGACCCGCGTTTTATCGAGACCCGCGAGCACGTACTGAGCAAAGTTTTCTCGCAACGCAGCGCCGTTCAACGGCAGGAGCGCGCATGAGCAGTTACGACGTTTCCGCCCCCGCAGTGAAAAGCCCATCGGTGGTGATTCCGGTGCGGCGCAGCCTCAGCACCCGCTGGATCAGCCTGCTGACCCTGTTCGCCTTGCTGGTGATCTGGTGGGCGGTGACTGCCACCGGTTTGATCGAACCGCTGTTCCTGCCGCCACCGTCCGCCGTGCTGCAAAAAGGCTGGTTGCTCGCGACCACCGGTTACATGGATTCAACTCTGTGGCAGCACCTGGGCGCGAGCCTGAGCCGCATCGGTCTGGGCCTCGGTTTCGCGATTTTGACCGCGGTGCCGGTGGGCATCGCCATCGGCGCCAACCGTATTGCCCGTGGTGTGCTTGATCCGTTGATCGAGTTCTACCGGCCGATTCCGCCATTGGCTTATCTGCCGCTGATCGTGATCTGGTGTGGCATCGGCGAGTTGTCGAAAGTGCTGCTGATCTACTTGGCGATTTTCGCGCCGATCGCCATCGCTACCGCGACCGGCGTGCGCACCGTTGACCCGGCGAAATTGCGCGCTGCGCAGTCGCTCGGTGCCACTCGCGCACAACTGATCCGCCATGTGATTTTGCCGAGCGCCCTGCCGGACATTCTCACCGGTGTGCGAATTGGTCTGGGCGTTGGCTGGTCGACCCTGGTCGCCGCCGAACTGATCGCCGCCACCAGCGGTTTGGGGTTCATGGTGCAGTCGGCTGCGCAATTTCTGGTCACCGATGTGGTGGTGCTGGGGATTCTGGTGATCGCCCTGATCGCCTTCGCCATGGAAATGGGCCTGCGCGCCCTGCAGCGCAAACTGGTGCCGTGGCACGGCCAGGCGCATTGAATACTTGCCATCCAAAACCTGTGGGAGCGGGCTTGCTCGCGAATGCGGTGTATCAGTCACAGAAATGTCTTCTGACACACCGCATTCGCGAGCAAGCCCGCTCCCACCAAAAGCTCAAAACCCGAATTCCAGAGACCCACCATGAGCAGCCTGACCATCACCCCATTAAGCTCGGCCCTCGGCGCGCAGATCAGCGGCGTCGACGTCAGCCAGCCGTTGAACCTGGAACAGCGCGACGCCATCGAGCAGGCGCTGCTCAAGTACCAGGTGCTGTTCTTCCGCAACCAGCCGATCGAGCCTTCGCAACAGGCACGTTTCGCCGCGTACTTCGGCGACCTGCACATCCATCCGATTTACCCGAACGTGCCGGAGCAGCCCGAAGTGCTGATCCTCGACACCGCGGTCACCGATGTCCGTGACAACGCGATCTGGCACACCGACGTGACCTTCCTGCCAACGCCGGCGATGGGCGCAGTGCTCAGCGCCAAACTGCTGCCAGAGTTCGGCGGCGATACGTTGTGGGCCAGCGGGATTGCCGCCTACGAAGCACTGTCGGCGCCGATGAAAACCTTGCTCGAAGGGTTGACTGCAACTCACGATTTCACTCGCTCGTTTCCGCTGGAGCGCTACGGCAACACGCCGCAAGCACTGGCACAGTGGGAAGAGGCACGACGCAAGAACCCACCGTTGTCACACCCGGTAATCCGCTCCCATCCGGTCAGCGGACGGCGCTCGTTGTTCGTCAACGAAGGCTTCACCTCGAAGATCAACGAACTGTCGGACACCGAGAGCGAAGCGATTCTGAAATTCCTGTTCGCTCATGCGACCCGACCGGAATTCACCATTCGCTGGCGCTGGCAGCGGGACGACATCGCATTCTGGGACAACCGCGTGACCCAACATTACGCGGTGGATGATTACCGTCCGGCACGGCGGGTGATGCAGCGGGCTACGGTGTTGGGGGATGTGCCGTTTTTTCGCTGAGCGTTGAAGGCCAAAAGCCCCTCACCCTAACCCTCTCCCGGAGGGAGAGGGGACTGATTGGGGGATGCATCAGAAGTACGCAAACCTGATCAATCTGTGCTGAATCCATAATCGACCCGGTTTCTCAGGTCGATTTACGACGCAAGACACCTCGGTCGGCTCCCTCTCCCTCCGGGAGAGGGTTGGGGTGAGGGTGACTCACTCCGCCGTCGAAGGCTTCTCCCAAAGATTAATCCCGCCCTCCTGGGCAAACCGGTCGATCTCCGCCAGTTCCTCAGCACTGAAACTCAGATTCTTCAACGCCCCGACGTTCTCGATGATCTGCTCTGGCCGGCTCGCGCCGATCAGCGCCGAGGTCACCCGTGGATCACGCAGGGTCCAGGCCAGTGCCAGTTGCGCCAGACTCTGGCCGCGACGTTTGGCGATCTCGTTCAGTGCGCGCACGTGGGCAATGTTGGCCTCGGACAAGTGCGAAGCCTGCAGCGAACCGCCACCCGGGCGATTGACCCGCGCATCCGCCGGCACGCCGTTGAGGTACTTGTCGGTCAGCAGACCCTGCGCCAGCGGGGTGAAGGCGATGACGCCAGTACCGAGCTCGTCGGTGGTGTCGAGCAGGTCTTTTTCGACCCAGCGATTGAGCAGGTTGTACGCCGGCTGATGAATCAGCAGCGGCACTTTCCATTCCTTGAGCAGCGCGGCGATCTCGCGGGTTTTCACCCCGGAGTACGACGAGATGCCGATGTACAACGCCTTGCCCTGCTGCACGGCGGTGGCGAGGGCGCTGGCGGTTTCTTCCAGCGGGGTGTCCGGGTCGAAGCGGTGCGAGTAGAAGATATCCACATAGTCCAGACCGAGACGCTGCAGGCTCTGGTCGAGGCTGGCCAGCACGTATTTGCGCGAGCCGCCGCCCTGACCGTACGGGCCGGGCCACATATCCCAACCGGCCTTGCTCGAAATGATCAGCTCATCGCGGTACTGCTTGAAGTCTTCGCGCAGCAGGCGACCGAAATTGATCTCGGCGCTGCCGTACGGCGGGCCGTAATTGTTGGCCAGGTCGAAGTGGTTGATGCCCAGGTCGAACGCGGTGCGCAGCAGGGCGCGCTGGGTGTCGATCGGCGTGCTGTCGCCGAAGTTGTGCCACAGGCCCAGCGACAGCGCCGGCAGCACCAGACCGCTGCGGCCGACGCGGCGGTAAGGAATGGAGTCGTAGCGGTTTTCGGCAGCGGTGTAAGTCATCGAATCCTCTCTTGTTTGATTAACAGCAAATTGAGGGTGAATTTCAACTTTGTGGTGAGGGGATTTATCCCCGATGGACGGCGTAGCCGTCCCAAAAAAATCGCGAATTTGAATGCAGATTTGGGGGTGGCTTTCGCCACCCATCGGGGATAAATCCCCTCACCACAGGGTGTTTACACAAATCTGTTTTGCGGTCGGGCAAGCCCCAGGTTTTCGCGCAAGGTCCGGCCCTCATACTCGGTTCTGAACAGCCCGCGCCGCTGCAGTTCCGGGACCACGCCGTGGGCGAAGTCTTCGAGCCCGCCCGGCAAGTGCGGTACCAGCACGTTGAAGCCATCCGCCGCGCCCTGTTCGAACCACTCCTGCAAGCGATCAGCGATCTGCTCCGGTGTGCCGACCAGGCTGTAATGCCCGCGCCCACCGGCAATCCTGCGGCCCAATTCGGCGAGGGTCAGATTCTCCCGCCCCGCCAGTTCAGTCAGCAATTTCTGCCGGCTCTGCTGACCGCTGTCGGTCAATGGCAACTCTGGCAGCGGTGCGTCCAGCGGGTACTTCGACAAGTCGAAGTTACCCAGCATACGCCCAAGCAACGCCACGCCAACCTCCGGTTCGACCAATTGCTGAAACGTTTCACATTTTTCCTGCGCTTCGGTTTCTGTCTGCCCGACGACGACAAACACCCCGGGCATGATTTTCAGCGAGTCGGCACTGCGCCCGTACTTGGCCAGGCGCCCCTTGAGGTCGGCGTAGAACGCCTGCGCGCCCGATAGCGAAGTCTGCGCGGTGAACACCACCTCAGCGGTCTGTGCCGCCAGTTCACGCCCGGTCTCCGATGAACCGGCCTGCACGATCACCGGTTGTCCCTGCGGCGAGCGCGCCACGTTCAGCGGGCCTTTCACCCGAAAATGCTCGCCGACGTGATCCAGCACATGCAGCTTCGCCGGGTCGTAATACGCGCCACTGGCCTTGTCGCGGACAAAGGCATCGTCCTCCCAACTGTCCCACAGCCCGGCGACCACCTGATGAAACTCGCGGGCGCGGCTGTAGCGTTCGGCGTGGCCGATGTGCTCGTCGCGACCGAAATTCAGCGCTTCGGCGGCGTTGTCCGAGGTCACCAGGTTCCACCCGGCGCGGCCACCCGACAGATGATCGAGTGAAGCGAATTTGCGCGCCACGTGGTACGGCTCGTTGTAGCTGGTGGTCGCCGTGGCGATCAGGCCGATGTGCTCGGTCACCGCGCTCAGGGCCGAGAGCAAGGTCAGCGGTTCGAAGTGATCGGAGCGCGCCATGCGGCTGGCGATGTCCTGCGTCGGCGCGGCCACACTGTCGGCGACGAACAGCGTGTCGAACTTCGCCGCCTCGGCAATCTGTGCCAGACGCTTGTAGTGGGCGAAATCCAGACCGGCATTGGCCGGTACCTGCGGGTGCCGCCACGCGGCGACGTGGTGCCCGGTGGCCATGAGAAAGGCGCCGAGTTTCAGCTGTCTGCTCATCTCAGAAATCCTTGCGCAGTTGCACGCCGAAGTAGCGCTCGTCATCCCGTGGCACGGCGCGGTAGATGTAGTTGCCGCCGCTGGCCAGCAGCGGTGAGTAGGACTTGTCGGCGAGGTTCTTGCCCAGCAGTGCCACGCGCCAGCCGTTGCTGTAGTCGGCGAGAGCGACGCTGGCGTTCCAGATGCCGTAGGCGCCTTGTTTGGTGTCGGCATTCTGGCTGATGTCGTACTGCACTTCGCTCTGCCAGCTGTAGTCGGTGCCGAGTTCGATATCGAGGCCGTTGTCCAGCGGGATGCTGTAGTCGGCACGCACGTAGCTTTTCCAGTCCGGGCTGAACGGCAGTGGCTTGCCATTGACGTTGCACGAGGCTGCAGCGCCCGCCGGGCAGCTGAATTGGTCGATGCGTGCGCGGGTGTAGGCCAGCGCCCCGGAGAACTTCAGTTGCTGGGTCGCCTGCAAGGCGTAATCGAGTTCGACGCCTTCGGTGCTGACGCTGCCGGCGTTGATCAGGCGCGTCACCACTTGCCCGGCGACGGTGTCGAAAAAATTCGCCTGGTAGTTGTCGTAATCGCTGTGGAACACCGCGAGGTTGGTGGTCAGCCGGTTGTTCCAGCTCGTCGCTTTGATCCCCGCCTCCCAGGTGTTGGAGGTCTCCGGCTTCAGCGCTTCGGTGTCACGCGGCTGCATGTTGAAGAACACGTTGTAGGCCGGGCCTTTGTAGCCGCGCGAGTAGGTCAGGTACGTGGTGACTGCATCGCTGAGGTCGTACTGCACGCCGAGCCGACCGGACCAGCCGTCCTCGTCCACCGAACCGGAACTGCTGGTTGCAGGTTGAATACCACTGACCGTGGTCGCCGAGGTCGAGACACGACGGTGATCGTATTCCAGATCATCGTGGGTGTAGCGCAGGCCGGCGATGCCACGAAAGTCCGAGGTGAAGTTCAGCGTGGCTTCGCCGAACGCGGCGTAGCTGTCGCTGGTGGTGCTGTAATCGGCGACGCCACGGTCGGTGCGTGTGGTGGTGGTCAAGGTGCGCTGATAGGTCTCGTCATCCTTGCCGTGCATGTAGAACAGGCCGCCAACGTATTCAAGGAACTCACCTTTCGGCGAGGCCAGGCGCAGCTCTTGCGAGTACTGGTCGAAGGCCAGCTCGCCCTTGTCGGCGGTGCCGGGGAACGCTGCAGTGATCGTGCTCAGCCGATCGCCATCCTGATATTGGGTGTTGTCCCAGCCGCGCCACGCGGTGATCGAGGTCAGTGTGTAATCGCCCAGTTGCCAGTCGAGCTGGCCGGACAGGCCCTTGTTGGTGTCCTCGACATGGCTGCGGGTATCGGTGTTGATGTCGCGGTTGTGGTTGCTCGCATAGACCGGGCTCAGCGCGTTGGCGAAGGCCGGGGTCAACGACTTGCTGACGACGCCGTTGGGACCGTCGTCGTGGGACTGCATGTAGTCGGCGATCAGGGTGAAGGTGACGTCGTCATTCGGGGTGAATTCAAGCTTGCCGCGCACGCCGCGATGGTTGTAGCCGTTGACCTCCTGGCCGTTGTATTTGTTGTCGACGTTGCCGTCGTAGCTGCTGACCAGGGTGCTGATCGAGCCCTTCAACGTATCCGGAATCAGGCTACCGCCAATGCCGAAGCGGGTGCGGCTTTCATTGCCGCTGTAGTACGACTGGTCGATGTAACCGTGGGTCTCGTTGGTCGGCGCCTTGCTGGTGATGTTGAGCACACCGGCCGAGGCATTCTTGCCGAACAGCGTGCCCTGCGGGCCGCGCAGCACTTCGACGCGCTCCAGATCCAGCAGGTCTAGGGTCGATTGACCGGGACGCGCATAGACCACGCCATCGATCACCGTCGCCACTGTTGGCTCGACGCCGGGCGAGGTGGAAATCGTGCCGACGCCTCGCACAAACAACGAGGTGTCCTTGTTCGACGCACCGGTACGGAAATTCAGCGACGGCACTTGCTGGACGATGCTCGCCACGCCATTGCGGTTGTCGCGCTCCAGTTGTTCGCCGTCGATCACCGAAACCGCCACCGGGACCTTTTGCAGCGACTCTTCGCGGCGGGTAGCGGTGACCGTGACGGACTTGAGTGTCGGCTCTTGTTCGCTGCTGTCGGCGGCGAAAGCCGTGGGCAGTGGCAACGCCGCCAGCCCGGTAAAGATCCAGCCAGCGGCGCGAATCGACTGCGCCAGTTTGTGTGTCGCCCCAGGAATGTTGTGCATGGTTGCCCGCTCGAAATTGGCCCTGAACCGCTGCCGTTCTGCGACGACAGCGCCTGAATCGGTGTCTTGGGCATTCGCTCGAGCGAGTAGCAGACAATGCGCCTTGTTAGCGCTAACATCGCCAGTATTGGCAAGCTCGGCATAGAGCGTCCAATACTGAAAAATTACTTTTATATGCGTTTTGGTTTTTAAGAAGGATCAAGCCTTGAGCCAGGAAAAGCCCCGCAAACGCCGTGGCGCCGGACGCGTGACTCTGAATGCGGTGGCGCGCGAAGCGGGAGTTTCGGCAATCACCGTGTCGCGCTATTTCAATCAGCCGGAAACCGTCTCGCCCGAGCGTCGCGAGCGCATTGCAGCGGTAGTGGCCGAGATGGGTTATGTGCCGAATCTGGTGGCCGGTGGCCTGGCCTCGGCGCGAGGAAAAATCGTCGGCATGGTAATTCCGAATATCTCCGGGCCGATCTTTGCCAACACCATTCAGGGCTTCAGCGACACCCTCAGCCGCCACGGCTATCAACTGCTGCTGGCGTCGAGTTACTTCAGTACCGAACAGGAAGAAAACGCCGTGCGCGCGTTTCTCGGCTGGTCGCCGGCAGCGTTGGTGCTGACCAGCCATTTCCACAGTGCGGGCACGGAAAAGATGATCGCCGAAGCGGACGTTTCGGTAATCGAAACCTGGGATTACCAGCCGGATCGCGAGCCGATGCAGATCGGCTTTTCGCACTATGAAGTCGGCGTGACCGCTGCGCGTTATCTGCATGACAAAGGCTATCGCCGCATCGCCTTCGTGCAGAACAGCGCCCCTGGTGACCTCAGTGCCCTCGAACGTCGCGACGGTTACGCCGCCACCGTGCGCGAGTTCGGACTGCCGCCGTGGGTATTCGCCCCGGACGCCGACCGCGCGCCGTTCGAAGCCGGCAAGCAAGCGATGGAAGCGCTGATGAACGCCTCCCCGCGCCCCGACGCGATCATCTTCGCCAACGACAACCTCGCCGCCGGCGGCTTGCTCGCCGGGCAACGCGCAGGCATCAAGATCCCCGAAGACTGCGCCGTGCTCGGCTTCGGCGATTACCCGTTCGCCGAGATGCTGTTGCCCAGCCTGAGCACGATCAAGCCACCGGCACTGGAGATCGGCGTACTGGCGGCAACGCGGGTATTGGAAAGCCTTGGTGTGTTGCCGAGCGATGATGTGCAGCGCCTGAATCTGTTGCAGTGCAATGTGATCGAGCGCGAGAGCACCTGACCAAAATGGCCTAGGCTGGATTGGCTATGCTCCAAGTAACACCGAGGTGGCCCCTTCGCGGGCAAGCCCGCTCCCACAGGATTTTGGTTGTACAAAGAATCTGTGAATGACCGAGATCACTGTGGGAGCGGGCTTGCCCGCGAAAGCGTCCGATCAAGCACCGCATGACCCGCAGGCACGCCTATGCACACCGCAATCATCATCTTCTTCGGCCTGGTCCTGCTCGCCCTGATGCTCTACATCGGCGAGCGCATTGGCTTCAGCCGGCAGACCCTGGCCTACAGCTTCGCCGCGCTGTGGCTGGCGTTGACGGTGATCAATGGTGCGGTGGGGGTGGTGCATGCCGGGCAGCCGCTGGGTTCGGAGATCGCGGTGGGCAGTGCGGTGTTCGGGGTGCCGATGGCGGCGATGGTGTTGTTCATGGTGCTGAGCGCCGAGTCGTGAGACGTCCCGGCGCTCAGTTGCCGATCAACGCACCAGATGCAGGAACTGCATGTGGCGTTCGTACTGGTCGAGGATGTCGTTGATGATCTGCTCTTTGGTGTAGCCGACCAGATCGTAGTCCTGACTGCCCTCGCTCAAGTGCACTTCAGCGCGGTAATAGCGACGGTTGTTGAGTTGCTTGGACCCCATGCCACCCCGAGCAAACGACGGCGTGAAATAGCCGCGCATCTGCACCTGATAGATGAACGGATGCTGCTCACCGTGGCCGATTTCCAGGCTGATGTTGTCGTGCGCCGGATCCGGCTGAGTGACCACGTTCAAGCCCTTCTCGACGAATACCGCCGTCACTTCTTCAATCGCCGGGCGCACCGTGGTGTCCATGAAGCGGTACACCTCGTCACGCGACGGGAAGTGCACCGCCTGACTCAGACGCTGGCGCCAGCCGCCCGTGCCACGCCGCGAACCGGAGACCGGTGCCAGCGAATGCAGTTGCGCGATCTGCTTCTGCGATTCCAGATAGAACGCCTTGTGCAGGCCCCACATCATCAGCAGCAAAATCATCGAGAACGGCAACGAGGTCAGCACCACCGCCGATTTCAGCGCATCGATACTGCCGGAGAACAGCAGCGCACTGGTCACCAGCGCGGTCATCGCGCCCCAGAACACTCGCAGCCATTTCGGCCCGTCTTCGTCCGGGTTGCCGCCCTTGGCCGACAGGGTCGAAAGCACCACTGTGCCGGAGTCGGCGGAAGTGACGAAAAACACGAAGCTGATGAACACCGTCACCGCGATGACAGTCTTGCTCCACGGGTAGGTTTCCAGCAGCAGGTAAAGGCTCATCGACGGATTGTCGAGGGCCGACATGCCCAGCGCCGACATGCCGTGGTTGAGCACCTGATCGATGGCGCTGTTGCCGAAAATCGACATCCACGCCAGGGTGAAACCGAGCGGAATCAGCAGCACGCCGAAGACGAATTCGCGGATGGTCCGGCCACGGGAAATCCGCGCGATGAACAGGCCCACGAACGGCGACCATGCAATCCACCAGGCCCAGTAGAACACCGTCCAGCCGCCGAGCCAGTCGCTCGGTTTGTCGTAGGCATAGAGGTCGAAACTCTTCATCGGCAACGCGCCGAGGTAATCGCCGAGGTTCTGGATCAGCGTGTTGAGCAGGTGCTGGGTAGGCCCTGCGAACAACACGAACAGCAGCAGCGCACAGGCCAGCAGCATGTTGATGTCGGACATCACCCGCACACCCTTGTCCACACCCGACACGGCGACGATGATCGCCGCACCCATCATCAGCGTGATCAGGCCGACCTGAATCCACTGGGTGTGTGCGATGCCGAACAGGTAGTCGAGACCGGAGTTGAGGTGCAATACGCCGAAGCCCATGTCGGCGCCCAGACCGAACACCGTGGCGATGATGCCGAAGCCGTCCACCGCGTAGCCGATGGGGCCGTTGATGCGCTTGCCGATCAGCGGGTACAGCGCCGAACGCAAGGCCAGCGGCAGGTTATGCCGGTAGGCGAAATAGGCCAGCGCCATGCCGACGAAGGCGAACACGCCCCAGCCGTGCAGGCCCCAGTGCAGAAACAGAATCTGCATCGCCTGGCGCGCTGCATCGGCGGTGCCGGCCTCGCCTTGCGGCGGTTGGGCCAGGTGCGTCAGCGGCTCCGACACGCAAAAGAAAAACAGCGTGATGCTGATCCCGGCGGCAAACAGCATGCCGGCCCAGGACAGGTAACTGAACTCGGGTTCGTCGTGGTCGGCACCGAGTTTGATCTTGCCGTAGCCCGATAACGCGGTGACCACCACGAAGACCAGATACAGCGTCATCGCGAGCATGTAGTACCAGCCGACCGTGTTGGCCGCCCAGTTTTGCGCAGCCAGCAACCAGGCGCCGGCCTGCTCCGGCATGGCGATGACAACCAGACCAAACAGCAGAATCACCGTCGCGGCGAAGTAGAACACCGGCGGATTCATGCGCACCAGACCGCTGGCGGGGGTAGACGATGCACTCATGAAACGTGCACCTCGAGGGGTTGAAACGTGGCTGAAATGATCGGACTCAGCAAAGGCAAGCCTCCTGTTGTGAGCGGGCAGCGAACCACCGGTTTAACTTGAATGAACGTTCAAGTTAAACATGGATAGGGTGGTAAGGACTAATCGCAGGGCCAGGCGGTAGTTTTCCTACAATAGCCCAAGGAGGGGTATGACGCGGGTTTGAGGGGATTCGTTCAGTGGAAAAATCAAAGTCAAAAGCGCCCTCACCCTAACCCTCTCCCGGGGGGAGAGGGGACTGATTGGGGGATGCTTGAGAATTTCGCTGACCTGATCTTGCTGTACCGAATCCATAATCGACTGTTTTTTTCAGGTCGATGTATAGCGCCAGACACCTCCGTCGGCTCCCTCTCCCCCGGGGAGAGGGCTGGGGTGAGGGTGGCTTTTGATGTTTTACTTCTGCGTCCCGTCATCATGCTGCAGATTGGCCTGAGTCAGGTTACTCCCTGCCGGCACGCTGCGCGTCAGCCACACATTACCGCCGATGGTCGAACCCTGGCCGATGGTGATCCGTCCCAGAATTGTCGCGCCGGCATAAATCACCACGTCGTCCTCGACAATCGGATGGCGTGGATGGCCCTTCTGCAACTGCCCGTCTTCATCCGCCGGGAAGCGCTTGGCGCCCAAAGTCACGGCCTGATAGATCCGCACCCGCTCGCCAATGATCGCGGTCTCGCCGATCACCACACCGGTACCGTGATCAATGAAAAAGCTGCGGCCGATCTGCGCGCCTGGATGGATATCGATGCCGGTGGCCGAATGCGCAATCTCCGCGCTGATTCGCGCGAGTAACGGCAACCCGGCGCGGTACAAATGGTGCGCCAGACGATGGTGAATCACCGCCAGAATTCCCGGATAGCACAGCAACACTTCATCGACGCTGCGCGCCGCCGGATCGCCGTGATAGGCGGCCAGCACGTCGGTATCGAGCAGGCTGCGCAGGCCCGGCAAGGCCAGGGCGAAATCCTGAATGATGCGGATCGCCTGAGCTTCGACGTCAGCATCGCCTTGAGCGCTGTGCCGCGCGACATAACGCAACTCCAGCCGCGCCTGCGCCAGCAAGGCATTCAATGAGGTATCGAGGGTGTGACCGACATAGAAGTCCTCACTCTCCTCACGCAGATCCACCGGCCCCAGCCGCATTGGGAACAACGCACCACACAGCGCCTCGAGAATCTCGGCCATCGCCGCGCGGGACGGTAACTCGCGACCACCCTGCTCGCCGCTGGCCCGGCCATTCTGGGTACGCCACTGATCCCGCGCGGTACGCAGTTGGCTGACGATGGTCTGCAATTGCCAATGGCTGGAACGCTCGCTCACGGTAAAGACTCCTCACGGGCGGCCGGACGGTCTGGCCGCGTCAACGGCGACTACTTTACGGCATGCCCGTGAGGGCGAATTAAGAACCGATAGTGCTGGACTAAGCACATTTGGCTATAAGCAATTCACGGTTGCCCCGCTAAAACGGCGTGCCTATAGTCCTGTCATCTTTCTCCGCCAGTACGGACTCATGATCAAACAACAGCTGGATCGCTTTAACCGTCTCGACCTGCTCGGCCAACCCACGCCGCTGGAAAAACTTGAACGTCTATCCGCCTGGCTGGGTCGCGATGTGTACATCAAACGCGATGACCTGACGCCGCTGGCCATGGGCGGCAACAAGCTGCGCAAACTCGAATACCTCGCCGCCGATGCCCTCGCTCAGGGCGCCGACACGCTGATCACAGCCGGCGCCTTGCAATCGAATCACGTACGCCAGACCGCCGCATTGGCGGCCAAACTCGGCTTGGGTTGCGTGGCGTTGCTGGAGAATCCGCTGGGCACCGACGACAGCAACTACACCGGCAACGGCAACCGCCTGCTGCTCGATCTGTTCGACACCAAGGTCGAGCTGGTGGACAACCTCGATAACGCCGACGAACAACTCGCCGCACTCGCTGTGCGCCTGCGCAGCAATGGCAAAAAACCGTATCTGGTGCCGATCGGTGGCTCGAATGCCCTCGGTGCATTGGGCTACGTACGTGCCGGTCTGGAACTGGCGGAACAGATCAAGGACACCGGCCTCGATTTCGCCGCCGTGGTGCTGGCCTCGGGCAGCGCCGGGACCCACAGCGGTCTGGCGCTGGCCTTGAGCGAAGCGCTGCCGCAGTTGCCGGTGATCGGCGTGACCGTCTCGCGCAGCGAAGAAGATCAGCGCCCGAAAGTGCAGGGTCTGGCCGAACGCACGGCGGAGCTGCTGGGTGTGAAATTACCAGTGAACTTCAAGGTCGAGTTGTGGGACGAATACTTCGGCCCGCGTTACGGCGAACCGAATGCCGGGACACTGGCGGCGGTGAAACTGTTGGCCAGTCAGGACGCGGTGCTGCTCGACCCGGTATACACCGGCAAGGCCATGGCCGGGTTGCTCGACGGGATCGGCCGCCAGCGTTTCGACGAGGGCCCGATCATCTTCCTGCATACCGGTGGGGCGCCGGCGTTGTTTGCCTATAAGGATTCGCTGACAAGCTGATCCTCCCTGCTGCAAGAATTTCTGTGGTAAGGGGATTTATCCCCGTTGGACTGCGCAGCAGTCCCCTGCTCTTCAAGTCAGAAGAGAGGGCCGCTTCGCGCCCCATCGGGGATAAATCCCCTCGCCACAATTGATCATCTATATTCGAAATTGGAATAACAGAAAGATCATTAAGTATTTTCAAGTCTAAAGCAGACATCTTATAGTCTCGCCGCAGGCGAATTTCGGGCAAGACGCATAAGCTGCTTTAGGGCACGATAACGCAGTCGTTCAATTCCCGGATTCGCCAACCTTCCTTAAGCGTCTTCCATAAGAAAACACAGGGGCTTGTCATGAATTTTTCCGCACTACGTCGCAATCTGCTGGTAGGTTCGCTGGGCCTTGCACTGAGCGCCGGCCTGATCGGCCAGGCATCCGCCGGTGAGCAGCTGCAACAGATCAAGGACAAAGGCGTTATCAACGTCGGCCTGGAAGGCACTTATCCACCGTTCAGCTTCGTTGACGAGAACGGCAAACTGTCCGGTTTCGAAGTCGAACTCTCCGAAGCCCTGGCGCAGAAACTCGGCGTCAAAGCCAAGATTCAGCCAACCAAGTGGGACGGTATCCTCGCTGCGCTGGAATCCAAACGTCTGGACGTCGTGGTCAATCAAGTGACCATCTCCGACGAGCGCAAGAAGAAGTATGACTTCTCCGAGCCGTACACCGTTTCCGGGATTCAGGCGCTGGTGCTGAAGGACAAGGAAGCCAAGTTGAACATCAAGACTGCCGCCGATCTGTCCGGCAAGAAAGTCGGTGTCGGCCTGGGCACCAACTACGAACAGTGGGTCCGCGCCAACGTGCCGGGCGCTGACGTGCGTACCTACGACGATGATCCGACCAAGTTCGCCGACCTGAACAACGGCCGCACCGACGCCATCCTGATCGACCGTCTGGCTGCACTTGAATACGCCAAGAAAGCCCCGAAAACCGTGGCTGCCGGTGAAGCGTTCTCCCGTCAGGAATCCGGTATCGCCCTGCGCAAAGGCGAGCCTGAGCTGCTGGCTGCGGTGAACAAGGCTCTCGACGAACTGCGTGCCGACGGTACCCTTGAGAAGCTGTCGAAGAAATACTTCAACGCTGACGTCACCAAATAATGGAAGAAGCTTTCCAACTCGCACTGGACTCCGCGCCCTTTCTGCTCAAGGGCGCGTATTACACGGTCATCCTCAGTCTGGGCGGCATGTTCTTCGGCTTGCTGCTGGGCTTCGGCTTGGCCTTGATGCGCCTGTCGCGCTTCAAACTGGTGAGCTGGATTGCCCGCATCTACGTGTCGTTCTTTCGCGGCACGCCGTTGCTGGTGCAACTGTTCGTGATCTATTACGGCTTGCCGCAATTGGGTCTGGAACTGGATCCACTGCCAGCGGCGCTGATCGGCTTCTCGCTGAACATGGCTGCCTACGCCTGTGAAATCCTCCGTGCGGCAATCGGTTCGATCGAGCGCGGCCAGTGGGAAGCCGCCGCAAGCATCGGCATGACCCGCGCGCAAACCTTGCGCCGGGCCATTCTGCCGCAGGCCATGCGCACGGCACTGCCGCCACTGGGTAACAGCTTCATTTCGCTGGTCAAGGACACGGCACTGGCCGCCACCATTCAGGTGCCGGAACTGTTCCGCCAGGCGCAACTGATTACCGCCCGGACTTTCGAAGTCTTCACCATGTATCTTGCCGCCGCGCTGATCTACTGGATTCTGGCCACGGTGCTGTCGCACCTGCAGAACAAGTTGGAAGAGCGGGCCAATCGGCACGACCAGGAGTCCTGACCCATGATTGTCGTGGAAAAACTGACAAAGCAGTTCAAGGGTCAAGAGGTGCTCAAGGGCATCGATCTTGAGGTGAAGGAAGGCGAGGTCGTGGCCATCATCGGCCCCAGCGGTTCGGGCAAGACCACGTTCCTGCGCTGCCTGAATTTCCTTGAGGAGCCCACCAGCGGCCGGATCAAGGTCGGCGATATCGAGATTGATACCAGCCGCCCGCTGAGCCAGCAGCAGAGTCTGGTGCGCAACCTGCGCCAGCACGTGGGTTTCGTGTTCCAGAACTTCAACCTGTTCCCCCACCGCACCGCACTGGAAAACGTCATCGAAGGGCCGATCGTGGTCAAGAAGATGCCGCGCGAGCAAGCCGTTGCCCTGGGCATGAAGCTGCTGCCCAAGGTCGGTCTGGCCGGCAAGGAAGATGCGTATCCGCGTCGTCTGTCCGGTGGTCAGCAACAGCGCGTGGCGATTGCCCGGGCGCTGGCGATGGAGCCGGAAGTGATCCTGTTCGACGAGCCGACCTCGGCCCTCGACCCGGAACTGGTGGGCGAAGTACTGGCGACCATTCGCGGTCTCGCTGAAGAAAAACGCACCATGGTCATCGTCACCCACGAAATGGGTTTCGCCCGCGACGTGGCTAACCGTGTGGTGTTTTTCGACAAGGGCGTGATCGTCGAGCAAGGCGAAGCCAAGGCGTTGTTTGCCAACCCGAAAGAAGAACGCACCAGACAGTTTCTCAGCAAGTTCCTGAATCACGCCTGAGATACTTATTGTCTTGAGTCATTAACTTCCATGGACGGAAGTTTTACTTGCCCCGCCTAAAAACTTCTAAATCCCTCCCTCTTAACCTGTCAAAACAATACATATATGTTCTGCAACAGATACAAGTAATCTGCGGCGCGCTTTCGTGCCTGTGAAATGATCTAAATCGACCGGCACAAAAATCGCAAAACTCGCGAAAAACCGTAGTTCCATTCGCCATCACCGCTAGGCAGGATGCCTCGTCAGCGTAGGACGCTTCTGATTAATCGGTAATTCACAGATTAACTAAGGCACTCTATTGACACTCTTTCCGGCACGCTCTTATCTAGTCGCCAACCGGCACCCATTAGTTGAATCAACGCTTACTCAGCCCGAACAAAGTTCACGGTTGTATTACCGATTCATCACGCCTTTTGTTGTTTCAAGAAACGGAATTCGCTGCAAGACTTCAAGGAGAGAACCCGATGACCCGCACTTCGCACGCCCCCGAACTGGCAGCGCCGAATCTGGCGTCCGCATCCAAAAACGCCA
The DNA here is from genome assembly GCF_004526365.1 of Pseudomonas sp. S150. Lineage (NCBI taxonomy): Bacteria > Pseudomonadati > Pseudomonadota > Gammaproteobacteria > Pseudomonadales > Pseudomonadaceae > Pseudomonas > Pseudomonas sp. S150. The sequence goes on along the minus strand of NZ_CP038207.1, from coordinate 823,057 downwards.
TCAATCTGGCCGCTGCCGCGCATTTGCTGATCGATGTCCTGCCCTACTCCGGCATGGACGCCGGTGATCTGATCGAACTGTTCTGGAACAACTGCTACGTCGCCTCGCGAGTCTTGACCAGCGAAGACGTCGGCGCCTCGATCAGCCTGCGGGTGCCGGAGAGCTTTATCGCCAGTGGCACCGCACGGATTCACTATCGAGTGATGCAGATCGGTCAGGGACCGGCGTTGTCGGCGGCAACGCGGGTTCAGGTCAAGCTCGACTGCCCTGGCGGCCAGCCTTCGCCGCTGTGCGGTGACGAGAATCAGCAACTGACACCCGTCTCGCTGCCCGACACCATTCGCCGCCAGGGCGTGAACCCCAATCAGATCAAACGCGGTGTGCCACTGACCATCGAACCCTACCTGAACATGGCCGAGGACGACGCCATCACCTTGCGCTGGGGCGACGTGCGTATGGACCTGGCCCGGATCACCGCTGCCGATGTTGGCCTGCCGATTCAGGTCTGGGTGCCACCGGCAGTGATCGTCGAGGGCGGTGAGGATCTGCGCCTGGACGTGACCTACTGCGTCATCGACTGGGTGGGCAACAACTCACGCTGGGCGCCGCCCCGGACGCTGAAGATCGGTTGCGTGAATCCTTATCTGAAGGTGCCGCTGCGCCAAGCGCTGAAGGCTGCTGAATCGACCAAGGATTGATGCCGCATTCCTGTGCTCATGGGGCTTTGTAGTGAGGTGATTTAGCGAAACGTCGCACCGCCCCGATGGACTGCGAAGCAATCCCGTTTTTTATGACTCAGAAAAGGCCGCTGCGCGGCCTGTCGGGGATGAATCCCCTCACCACAGTTTGTATTGCCACGGCTGAGAGACTGTTAACCAACCCGACCACCGCCCCTTCTATACATATTCCTAAAAGTTAGTTTATTTAATATTTATACACGCTTAGGGTATATGAACCGGACCACCGGACATTCTTTCGTTCGCCGCACTTTTGCGGCGTTTTTCATGAGATGTGAGGTAGGTAGTATGGTCCGGAACACAATCACCCCAGTGCAGATCGCCAGGGCATTGCGTGCAGCCAAGGAGCGGCACTGATGTCCAGTCTGGCAGACGCAAATCTCCAGTCTGATCTGGACATCGCCCCACTGTTGTTGCCCTCGCAGGTTTTGCGCAACGACGCCCAAGCCATCAAGGCTGCCCACGAACTGGCGCAGGTTGCCCGTGTGCAGGCCGCCAAACGCGACCGCCAGCGCAAGCTGCCGTGGTCGGAAATCGAACAGTTCACCCGCAGCGGCCTCGGCAGCATTGCCATCCCGCGTGAGTACGGCGGCCCACAGGTTTCATTCGTCACATTGGCCGAAGTGTTCGCGATCATTTCCGCGGCCGATCCGGCGCTGGGACAGATCCCGCAGAACCAGTTCGGCATCATCAATCTGGTACTCGGCAGCGCCACCGAAGCGCAGAAAAAACAGCTGTTCCAGAGTGTTCTGGAAGGTTGGCGCATCGGCAATGCGGGTCCTGAGCGCGGCACCAAAAACACCCTGGAATTGAAAGCGCGCATCACCGCCGACGGCGACGATTACGTGATCAACGGCCAGAAGTTCTACTCCACCGGCGCGCTGTTCGCGCACTGGGTGGCGGTCAAGGCGCTCAATGACGACGGCAAACAAGTGCTGGCCTTCGTCCGCCGTGGCACCCCGGGCCTGCGCATCGTTGATGACTGGTCGGGCTTCGGTCAGCGCACCACTGCCAGCGGCACGATTCTGCTGAACAACGTGCGCGTCGAGTCGAGCCTGGTCGTCGATAACTGGAAGATCAACGAGAAGCCCAACACTCAAGGCGCGGTGTCGCAGCTGATTCAGGCAGCCATCGACGCCGGCATCGCCCGTGGCGCCATCGACGATGCCATCGAGTTCGTCAAAACTCGCGCGCGGCCCTGGATCGACGCCAAGGTTGAGCGCGCCAGCGATGACCTCTACGTGATCGCCGACATCGGCAAACTGAAAATCGAACTGCACGCGGCTGAAGCACTGTTGCGCAAGGCCGGCAAAGTGCTCGACCAAGTCCATGCCGCGCCGCTGACCGCCGAGTCCGCCGCCCGCGCTTCGATTGCGGTGGCCGAGGCCAAAGTGCTGACCACCGAGATCTCGCTGCAGGCCAGCGAAAAACTCTTCGAACTGGCCGGCAGCCGCGCGACCCTCGCCGAATTCAACCTTGATCGCCACTGGCGCAACGCCCGGGTGCACACCCTGCACGACCCGGTGCGCTGGAAGTATCACGCGGTCGGCGCCTATCGCCTCAACGGCACTTTGCCGGCTCGCCATTCCTGGATTTAACGACCAGACATCTGGAGAAGCATATGACTTATTCTCACCCCGTCGCGGTCATCACCAGCGATGAGCAAGCCCTGATTGTCGCCAGCGACCTGGCCGAAGATTTCAAACGCGACAGTGCCGTGCGCGACCGTGAACGCCGCCTGCCACTGCCGGAGCTCGACGTATTTTCCCGCTCTGGCCTGTGGGGCATCAGCGTGCCCAAGGAGAATGGTGGCGCCGGTGTGTCCAACGTGACCCTGGCCAAAGTCATTGCCCTGATCGCTCAGGCTGACGGCTCCCTCGGGCAGATTCCACAAAACCACTTTTACGCCCTTGAAGTGCTGCGCGTTAACGGCAGCCACGAGCAGAAACAACGCCTGTACGCCGAGGTGCTGGCCGGCCAGCGCTTCGGCAACGCCTTGGCGGAACTCGGTACCAAAACCGCCCACGACCGCGTCACCAGCCTCACGCGTGACGGCGACGGCTATCGCATCAACGGACGCAAGTTTTACGCGACCGGCGCGATCTACGCGCAGCGTATCCCGACTTCCGTCGTCGATGAAAACGGCGTGCAGCAACTGGCCTTCGTCCCGCGTGACAGCCAAGGCCTGACAGTGATCGACGACTGGAGCGGCTTCGGCCAGCGCACCACCGGCAGCGGTTCGGTGGTGTTCGAAGACGTCTATGTCGCTGCCGAGGACGTGATCCCGTTCCAGAGCGCTTTCGAGCGTCCGACCACGGTCGGCCCGCTGGCGCAGATCCTTCACGCCGCCATCGACACTGGCATCGCTCGCGCCGCTTACGAAGATGCCCTGCACTTCGTGCGCAGCAAGACCCGTCCGTGGATCGACTCCGGTAACGACAAGGCCACCGAAGACCCTCTGACCCTGAAGAGCTTCGGCCACTTGAGCATTCGTCTGCACGCCACCGAAGCACTGCTGGAGCGCTCCGGCGAATTCCTCGACAAGGCCCAGGCCGAGACCAACACCGAAACCGTCGCTGCCGCCTCGATTGCCGTCGCCGAAGCACGGGCGATCAGCACCGAAATCTCGCTCGCCGCAGGCAGCACGCTGTTCGAACTGGCCGGCAGTCAGGCGACCCTGATCGAGCACGGCCTCGACCGCCACTGGCGCAACGCTCGGGTGCACACCCTGCACGACCCGGTGCGCTGGAAGTATCACGCGGTCGGCAATTACTACCTCAACGATGAAAAGCCTCCGCTGCGAGGGACCATCTGATGAGCGCCGCGAAAAAGAAGATCCTGCTCAACGCGTTCAACATGAACTGCATCGGCCACATCAACCATGGCCTGTGGACGCATCCACGCGACACGTCGACGCGCTACAACACCATCGAGTACTGGACAGAACTGGCGCAGTTGCTGGAGCGCGGGCTGTTTGACGGACTGTTCATCGCCGACATCGTCGGCGTGTACGACGTCTACCAGAACTCGGTGGACGTCACGCTCAAAGAGTCGATCCAGTTGCCGGTCAACGACCCGCTGCTGCTGGTGTCGGCGATGGCTGCGGTGACGAAAAACCTCGGCTTCGGCCTCACCGCCAACCTCACTTACGAGCCGCCCTATCTGTTCGCCCGGCGCATGTCGTCGCTCGATCATCTGAGTCGTGGTCGGGTCGGCTGGAACATCGTCACCGGTTACCTCGACAGCGCCGCCAAGGCCATGGGCCTGCGCGAACAGGTCGAGCATGACCGGCGCTACGATCAGGCCGACGAGTACCTCGAAGTGCTCTACAAACTCTGGGAAGGCAGTTGGGAAAACGGCGCGGTGCTCAATGACCGCGAGCAGCGCATCTACGCGCAGCCGGAGAAGGTGCACAAGGTCGAGCACCATGGCGAGTTCTATCAGGTCGAGGGTTATCACCTCTGCGAGCCGTCGCCGCAGCGCACGCCGGTGCTGTTCCAGGCTGGCAGTTCGGACCGCGGTTTGCTGTTCGCCGGGCGTCACGCCGAGTGCGTGTTCATCAGCGGCCAGAACAAACCGTCGACCAAAGTGCAGGTGGACAAGGTCCGCGCCAGCGCCGTCGAAGCCGGACGCAATCCCGAGGACATCAAGGTGTTCATGGGCCTCAACGTGATCGTCGGCGCGACCGAAGAGGCCGCGTGGGCCAAGCACGCCGAGTACCTGAGTTATGCCAGCGCCGAGGCCGGCGTCGCGCATTTCTCAGCCTCCACCGGCATCGACTTTTCCCAGTACGAAATCGACGAACCGATCCAGTACGTCAAGAGCAATGCCATCCAGTCCGCGACCAAGAACCTGCAGAACAACGACTGGACCCGACGCAAATTGCTCGATCAGCACGCCCTCGGTGGCCGCTACATCACCGTGGTCGGCTCGCCTGAGCAAGTGGCGGATGAACTGGAAGCGTGGATCGCCGAAACCGGGCTGGACGGCTTCAACCTGACGCGCATCGTGACCCCGGAAAGCTATGTCGATTTCATTGAGCTGGTGATTCCGGAGCTGCAACGGCGTGGGTCGTACAAGACTGCGTATGACAGCGGCAGTTTGCGCGAGAAGCTGTTTCACGGGGCGGCGCAACTCCCAGAGCAACACATCGGGTCTTCATTTCGCCACTAAAAGCTTCGCGAGCAAGCCCGCTCCCACAGGGGGGAACGCATTCCAAAATGTGGGAGCGGGCTTGCTCGCGAAGAGGCCCGACCAGACACCACAAACTTTTGCACTGACTGGAAAAACCACCATGACCAACAAATTCCTGTCCCACCCAGTCAAAGCACTGGCCCTGGCCTTCGGCCTGTTCAGCTCGGCGGTGTTCGCCGCCGATGCACCCCTTAAAATCGGCACCACCGCCGCCTTCGCCATTCCCCTGGAAGCCGCCGTCGAAGAGGCCTCCAAACAAGGCCTGAAAGTCGAGCTGGTTGAGTTCACCGACTGGATCGCACCGAACGTCAGCCTCGCCGCCGGCGACATCGATGTGAATTACTTCCAGCACATCCCGTTCCTCGAAAACGCCAAGGCTGCCTCCGGTTTTGACCTGGTGCCGTTCGCCCCGGGGATCATCAACAACGTCGGCCTCTATTCGAAAAAATACAAAAGCTTCGACGAGTTGCCGGAAGGCGCCAGCGTCGCCATCGCCAACGACCCGATCAACAGCGGTCGCGGTCTGCAACTGCTGGCCAAGGCTGGTCTGATCACCCTGAAACCGGGGGTCGGCTACAAGGCCACCGAAGACGACATCGTCGCCAACCCGAAGAAGATCAAGATCCTGCAAGTCGAAGCCGTGCAACTGGTGCGCGCCTACGATGACGCCGATCTGGTCCAGGGCTACCCGGCCTACATCCGTCTGGCGAAAACCTTCGATGCCGGCTCGGCGCTGCTGTTCGACGGTCTCGACCACAAGGAATACGTGATCCAGTTCGTCATCCAGCCCAAGAGCAAGGACGACCCGCGCCTGATCAAATTCGTCGACATCTACCAGCACTCGCCGGCCGTTCGCGCCGCGCTGGATAAGGCTCACGGCAAGCTGTATCAGGCCGGTTGGGAAAGCTGAACATGACGGCCGCGATCCAACGGCGACTGGAGATTCCAGAGCCAGAAAATGCTGAAAAAACCGAACTGCATCCCGAGCTGAATCGCGCCCATGTGCGCTTCATCGGCCTGGGTAAAACCTACGCGGGTCGGCAAGGCCCGGTCGCGGCCCTGCAAGGCATCGATCTGGCGATCCAGCGCGGCGAGGTGTTCGGCATCATCGGGCGCAGCGGCGCCGGCAAGTCGTCGCTGATCCGCACGATCAATCGTCTGGAGCAACCGACTTCGGGGCGGGTGCTGATCGATCAGGTCGACATCGGCGAGTTCGACGAAGACCGTCTGGTCACGCTGCGGCGTCGCATCGGCATGATCTTCCAGCACTTCAACCTGATGTCGGCCAAGACCGTGTGGCAGAACGTCGAACTGCCGCTGAAAGTCGCGGGTGTACCGAAGGCGCAACGCGAGCAGAAGGTGCGTGAACTGCTCGAACTGGTCGGCCTGCAAGCCAAGCACAAGGCCTATCCGGCGCAGCTCTCCGGTGGGCAGAAACAGCGTGTCGGCATCGCCCGCGCATTGGTGCATGACCCGGACATTCTGCTGTGCGACGAAGCCACTTCGGCGCTCGATCCCGAGACTACGCAGTCGATCCTCGGCCTGCTGCGCGAGATCAACCGGCGCCTCGGCCTGACCATCGTGTTGATCACCCATGAAATGGCGGTGATCCGCGAAATCTGCGACCGCGTGGTAGTCCTGGAACACGGGCGGATCGTCGAGCAAGGCCCGGTCTGGGAGGTGTTCGGCAATCCGCAGCACGAGGTCAGCCAGACCTTGCTCGCGCCGCTGCAACACGCCTTGCCGGCAGAACTGCAAAGCCGTCTGCATGCCCAGCCGCCCTCCCCGGGCGCGGCGGTGGTATTGCGTTTGCAGTTCACCGGTGGCGCCGCCGACGAGCCGGATCTGGCGGCGCTGTTCGCCGCTCTCGGCGGACGCGTGAAGTTGCTGCAGGGCGGCGTCGAACGGATTCAGGGGCATGCGCTGGGACAACTGTTACTGGCGGTCAGCGGCTCGGCCCTGAGCGCCGAACAATTGCGTGAGCGCGCCGGGCAGTGGGCGCAACGAGTGGAGGTATCGGGTTATGTGGTTTGATCGTTTGCTCCAGGGATTCATCGACACCTTCCTGATGGTCGGCGTGTCGTCGCTGATCGCGTTGCTGGTGGGGATCCCGATGGCGGTGATTCTGGTCACCAGCGACAAGGGCGGGATCTACCAGGCGCCGCTGCTCAACCGGGCGCTGGGCGCGTTCGTGAATCTGTTCCGCTCGATCCCGTTTCTGATTCTGATGGTCGCGCTGATTCCATTTACCCGACTGATTGTCGGCACCACGTACGGTGTGTGGGCGGCGGTGGTGCCGCTGACCATCGCCGCGACGCCGTTCTTTGCGCGGATTGCCGAAGTGAGTCTGCGTGAGGTCGATCACGGCTTGATCGAGGCGGCGCAGGCCATGGGCTGCCGGCGCTGGCACATCGTCTGGCACGTGCTGTTGCCTGAAGCGCTGCCGGGGATTGTTGGCGGGTTCACGATTACGCTGGTGACAATGATCAACTCGTCAGCCATGGCCGGGGCGATTGGTGCCGGTGGTTTGGGCGATATCGCTTACCGCTACGGTTATCAGCGTTTTGACAGCCAGATCATGCTGACGGTGATTGTGTTGCTGGTGGCGTTGGTGGCGGTGATTCAGTTGGGTGGAGATCGTCTGGCACGGGGCCTGAACAAGCGCTAAGTCATGCCGCACCTCTGAAACCGCTATCGCGAGCAGGCTCACTCCTACAGGGGAACGCATTTCAAATGTAGGAGTGAGCCTGCTCGCGATGGGCTGCGCAGCGGCCCCGCTGGTTGGCGTATATTCGGCAAATCCCAACTGCCGCGCAGCCCCGACCATGAAACAGACTCCCACCGATCTGCAGCAGATCACCGCCACCACCCTCGGCCACTACAACTCGGTGGCCGAAGACTTCCGCGAAGGCACCCGCGACCACGATGTCAGCCAGAACATCGACGCGCTGCTACGGCATATCCACGGCACTGCGCCGTTCACGATTCTCGATTTCGGTTGCGGCCCGGGGCGCGACTTGCAGGCGTTCACCCGCCTGGGCCATGTCGCGGTCGGTCTCGATGGCGCGGAAAAATTTGCGCAGATGGCCCGCGAAGACAGTGGCTGTGAAGTGTGGTGTCAGGACTTTCTGAAACTTGATCTGCCGGCCGAGCGCTTCGACGGAATCTTCGCCAATGCGGTGCTGTTTCATGTGCCGTTGCAGGAGTTGCCGCGAGTGCTCAAGCAGTTGCATGGCACGTTGAAACCGGGCGGGGTGTTGTTCAGTTCCAATCCGCGCGGGGATAACCGTGAGGGCTGGAATGGGCCGCGCTATGGTTCGTACCACGATCTGGAAGCGTGGCGCGGGTTGCTCACGGCAGCGGGGTTTGTCGAGCTTGAGCATTACTACCGGCCGGCGGGATTGCCGCGCGAGCAACAGCCTTGGCTGGCCAGCGTCTGGCGTAAATCTGCGTAGTCAGTTCTGACGCCTTCGCGAGCAAGCCCGCTCCCACAGTTGGAATGCATACCCCCTGTGGGAGCGGGCTTGCTCGCGAATAGAGTGCGCAGCACTCGCTTTTAGCGGGTCTCTTTCTGCGGCTCGCGAATCTTGTACCAGGCCACATACAGCGCCGGCAGAAACAGCAGGGTCAGCAACGTCGCCACCACGATCCCGCCAATCATCGCGTAGGCCATCGGCCCCCAGAACACTTCCCGGGCAATCGGAATCATGCCCATGCTCGCCGCCGCCGCGGTCAGCAGGATTGGTCGGCGGCGGTGCTCGGTCGCTTCCACCACCGCATCCCATGGCGCAGAGCCGTTGCGCTCGAATTCATCGATCTGCGTCACGAGGATCACCGAGTTGCGGATGATGATGCCGATCAGCGCCAGAATCCCGAGGATCGCCACGAAGCCCATCGGCGTCCCGGTCGGCACCAGCGCCAGCACCACGCCGATCAGCCCCAGCGGCGCGACACTCGCCACCAGGAACATCTTCTGCACGCTGTGCAGCTGGATCATCAGGAAGGTCGCCATCAGGAACAGCATCAACGGCAAGACCTTGGCGATCGGCCCTTGGGCCTTGCCGCTTTCCTCGACCGTACCCCCGGTGGCGACCTTGTAGCCGACCGGCAGTTTTTCAGCGAAGGCATCGATCGACGGTTTGAGCAGTTTCACCAGGTCGGTCGGCTGGATCTCGTCACGCACCGAAGCCTTGATGGTGATGGTCGGCAAGCGGTCGCGACGCCACACCAGCGGCTGCTCCAGCTCATACCGCACGGTGGCGAAGGCCAGCAGCGGAATCGACGTGCCGTTGGGTGTGACGATCTGCAGGTTCTGCAGGGTTTCCGGCGTGCCGCGTTCCGAGTTCACCGCCCGGCCGACCACGTTGATCAGGTAAATGTCGTCGTTGACCTGGGTCAACGGCGAGCCGCTGACGATGCTGTTCATCAACTTCGCCACATCTTCCGAGGACAGCCCGAGCTGACGCGCCTTGTCCTGGGCGATGTCGATGCGCAGGACTTTGCCCGGCTCGTTCCAGTCGTAAATGATCTCGCCGATGTGTTCGTTCTTGTCCAGCTCGGTCGCCAGATCAATGGCGTGCTTGCGCACCTGATCGATGTCCTTGCCGCTGACCCGATACTGAATCGGACGTCCCACCGGCGGGCCCATTTCCAGCGCCTGCACGTAACTGCCGATGCCGACGAAGTCTTTGTGCAAACGCTCGCGCAGGCGTTGGCTCAGCGCCTCACGGGCCTCGAAATCCTTGCTGACGATCACCAGTTGCGCGTAGTACGGGTTCTGCAATTGCTGGTCGAGCGGCAGGTAGAAACGGATCGCACCCTGACCGATGTAGGTGCTCCAGCGCACGATGTCCGGATCGCCCTTGAGCGTGGCTTCGAGCTTGTCCACGGCCTTGCGGGTTTCGTCGATCGAGGCGTTTTGCGGCAGGTTCAGGTCGACGAGAATTTCCGGGCGATCCGACGACGGGAAGAACTGGTTCTGCACAAAGCGCATGCAGAACACCGCCAGCACAAACAGCAGCACGGTGATGCCGATCGCCCACCAACGATTGCGCATGCACCACAGCAAACCACCGTTGAACGCCCGACCGATGCGGCCCGGCTCGGCTTCATGGGGCTTCACGTTGGTGCTGAGGATGTGCACGCCGATCACCGGCGCAAAGAACACCGCCACCACCCACGACACCAGCATCGCCACCGCGATCACCGCAAACAGGGTGAAGGTGTACTCGCCGGCGGAGCTGGCGTTGAGGCCGATGGGCACGAAACCGGCGACGGTCACCAGCGTACCGGTGAGCATCGGGAATGCCGTCGAGGTGTAGGCGAATGTCGCCGCCTGCTCCTTGGTCTCACCCATTTCCAGGCGCGTGACCATCATCTCCACGGTGATCATCGCGTCGTCCACCAGCAGGCCAAGGGCGATGATCAGCGCCCCGAGGGAAATCCGCTGCATGGTGATGCCGCTGTATTCCATGAACACGAAGACCATCGCCAGCACCAGCGGAATCGAGCACGCCACCACCAGCCCGGCGCGCACGCCGAGGCTGATGAAGCTAACCACCAGCACGATCACCACCGCTTCGAACAGCGCACTGGTGAAACCGCCGACCGCCTCTTCCACCACCACGGCCTGATCGGACACCGTATGGACGCCGACGCCAACCGGCAAATCAGCGGTGATCTGGTCGATCCGCTGGTGCAGCGCCTTGCCGAATTCCTGGACGTTACCGCCCTTCTGCATGGCAATCGCCAGACCGATTGCCGGCTTGCCGTCGAAACGGAATTCCGGCGTGGCCGGGTCGACGTAACCGCGACTGATGTCGGCGACATCGGCCAGACGATAGAAGCGGTCATTGAGCTTGAGATTGACCTCGGCCAGATCCTTCTCCGAAGCGAACTGCCCCGAGGTGCGCACCGAAATGCGCTCCGGGCCGGCCTCGATCACCCCCGCCGGGGTCACGGCGTTCTGCGATTGCAGGCTCTGCACCACCTGACGCTGGTCGATGCCCAACGCGGCGAGTTTGCGGGTGGAGAAGTTCAGGTAAATCACTTCGTCCTGCTGGCCGATCATTTCGATTTTGCCCAGCCCCGGGACGTTGCGAATCTCGGCGCGGGCCTGCTCCACATAGTCGCGCAACTGGCGCATGGTCAGGCCGTCGGCGGTAAACGCGTAGACCGAGCCGTACACATCGCCAAACTCGTCGTTGAACCCGGGGCCTTGAATGCCCTGGGGAAACTGGCCGCGAATGTCATCGATCTTCTTGCGCACCTGGTACCAGATCTCCGGGATGTCCTTGGCGCTGGTGGTGTCGCGCAGGTACACGTAGACCGTAGATTCACCGGGGCGTGTGTAGCTTTTCACGTAGTCGAGGGAGTCGAGCTCCTCGAGCTTTTTCTCGATGCGATCGGTAACCTGCTTGAGGGTTTCCTCCTGGGTCGCGCCCGGCCATTTGGTCTGGATGACCATGGTCTTAATGGTAAACGAGGGGTCTTCTTCACGGCCCAGATTGAAGTACGAAAACACCCCCATCAGCAGCGCGACAAACATCAGATACCAGACGAACGACTGATGCTTGAGGGCCCATTCGGAGAGATTGAAAGAGCCTTTCATTGACTGTCCTCGTCGAGTTTCACGGCTTGTCCGGGTTTGAGACTGTTGACGCCTGCGGTGACCACCTGCTCGCCGGACTTGACCCCGCCGGCCAGCACCACCGTGCCGTCGGTACGGCTGATCACGCTGACGTCACGGGGAGCGACGGTTTTGCTTTGGGTGTCGATCACCCAGATGCGGGTCTTGCCGTCGGCTTCCTGCAGGGCGGTGGCAGGTAATTCGATGCGCGGCTTGATCGCTGAACTGAGGGTCACGCTGATCGCCGTGCCGAGGCGGAAACCGTCCGGCGTGTTGGCCAGGGTCAGCCGTGCGCGGCGGGTGCGCGTGGCGCTTTGGGCCTGCGGTTCGATTTCGCGAATGGTTGCGGTGGTGTTGATGCTCGGGTCGAGTTGCCCGGCCACCAGAAACACCACGTCGGAAGGAATTTCATCGACCAGCGTGTCCGGCAGATCGATCACCGCTTCCTTGATGTCCGGTTGCGCCAGGGTCACCACTTGCTGACCTGCTGTCACCACTTGCCCGGCCTCGGCATTCCACGCGGTGACCACGGCTTTGTGGTCGGCGCGCAGTTCGGTGTAAGCGAGTTGATCCTGGCTCTGGTTGACCGCCGCGCGCGCCTGATCGAGCGAGGCCTGAGTGGTTTTCAGGTCGGTGGTGGCGATGTCCAGTTGCGCCTGCGCGCCAACTCCGCGATCGAACAGCGCCTGCTGCCGGCGAGCATTGGCCTGGGCGTTAATCAGTTGCGCCTGGACCTTGGCCAGGTCGCCCTGGGCCGAACGCAACTGGTTCTGCTGATCGCTCGGATCGAGGGTCGCCAGCAGCGTACCCTTTTGCACCTCGGCGCCGACATCGACATTGCGACTGGCAATGCGCCCGCCGACACGGAACCCGGTGTTGCTCTCGTAACGCGCCTGAATGCTGCCGGCGAAACGCCCAAGGGTTTCCTCGTTCAGCGCCTGTACCTTGATCGACAGCACCGGCCGCACCGGCTCCGGTGGCGGCTCGCTTTTCGAGCAGGCGGCCAGCAACACGCCGATGGACAACAGCCCCAGACGCTTCATGGCTGCGCTCCCGGTTGCAGACCTTCGTAGGTGTTTTCGGCGATTTCGACTTTCATGCCCGGGTGCAGCAGTTGCCCACCCGCGACAATCACTTTCTCACCGCCCTTGAGGCCGTCGCTGATGATGACCTTGCCGATCAGGTAGCGGCTGACGGTGACGTTGTGCAGCTGCGCTTCGCCCTTGTCGTCAACCATCCACACCGCCGGATCGCTGATGTTTTTGGTCAGCGCCGACCACGGCAATTCCACCGCCGACTTGCCGCTGCCCTTGGCCGTGGCGCTGACCACCGAGCCGAGCTGCATACCCTGCGGCAGGCTGTCGAGGGTGACTTTGACTTGCACCGTGCCAGACTGCGCCGAAACCGCCGGGGTGATTTCACGCACGGTGCCGGTGGTCTTGATGTTGGGGTTGTCGAGCAGGCTGACGACAATCGAACGCTCCGCCGGGCGCTCAGCCAGCAACGACTCATAAACGTTGAACACCGCGTCACGATCGCCATCGCGGGCCAGTTTGAAAATCGGCGCGGTGGCCTGGACCACCTGGCCGACTTCGGCTTGGCGCTCGGTAATGATGCCGGGGGCGTCAGCGACCAGCGAGGTGTAACTGAGTTGATCCTTGGCATTGGCCAGTTGCGCCTGCGCCGCGCTCAGGGCGCTCTGGCTGCTGCGCAAGGCGGCTTGTGCGGAATCGAATTCGCTCTGGCTGGTGTAGCCCTTGGGCAGCAGCTTCTGCTGACGCACGAACGCCGCCGCACTCTGCTTGACCCGCGCCTGTTCGGCGATGACCTGGGCTTGCGCGGAATCGACGTTGGTCTGCAAATCCTTGGGATCGAGCTTGGCCAGTACCTGTTTGGCGCTGACCCGGTCGCCGACATCCACCATGCGCTGGATGATCTTGCCACCGACCCGGAACGACAGTTCGGTCTGCACCCGGGCCTGCACGTCACCGGTGAGAGTCACGGCAGCGGCATAGTCCGCCGGTTTGACCTCTTGCACAAAGACCCGTGGCAGGTACTCCGCCGGGGCTTCTTTCTTGCCGCAAGCGGTCAGCAACGTGAGCAGGCTCAGCACGACAACTGTTTTCAATCCGGGACTCGCCATGCAGACTCCTTCCTGTGTACGAACGTGCAAGTGACGATACGACTGTGAGCTTAGAACAGGGTTCAACGTTCGCCTGCGTGATCTCTATATTTCCCCTGTAGGAGCTGCCGCAGGCTGCGATCTTTTGACTTTAAAAAAGCAAGATCAAAAGATCGCAGCCTTCGGCAGCTCCTACAATGGTCGCCTCAAGAGAAGGATTTTCATGCTCAAGACCCTCGCGGTGGCCAATTACCGCTCGATCAACAAACTGGTGATTCCGCTGGGCCGGCTGAACCTGATCACCGGCCCCAACGGCAGCGGCAAGTCCAATCTCTATCGCGCCCTGCGCCTGCTGGCGGAGACCGCCCAGGGCGGCGTGGTCAATGCGCTGGCCCGCGAGGGCGGGCTGGATTCGACGTTCTGGGCCGGGCCAGAAACCATCAGTCGGCGCATGCGCAACGGCGAAGTGGCGGTCGAGCCGACGGTGCGTCAGGGCGTCAAACGTCTGCGCCTGGGGTTTGCCGGCGAGGATTTCAGCTATTCGATCAGCCTCGGATTGCCCGACTCCAACGGACACTTCATGCTGCCGGGGGACACTCATCCCAGCCCCTCGCGCTTCAGTCTCGATCCGCAGATCAAGCGCGAATGCATCTGGGCCGGGCCGCTCTATCGCCCGGCCAGCCTGCTGGTGGATCGCAACGGCCCGATGATTCGCGCCCGCGAAGGGCGCAGCTGGGACGTGCTGGCGCAGCACACCCCGAATTTCGACAGCCTGTTCGATCAGATCGGCAGTCTGCGCAGTTCGCCGGAAGTGTTCCAGATGCGCGAGTTCATCCGCCGCTGGCGCTTCTACGATCACTTTCGTAGCGACGCCGACGCCCCGGTGCGCCAACCGCAACTGGGTACGCGCACGCCGGTGCTGCACCACGACGGCCGCGACCTCGCCGCAGCCCTGCAGACCATCAATGAAATCGGCGACCCCGAGGCGTTGCAGGCGGCGATCAGCGATGCGTTTCCCGGCGCAAGACTGAACATCGCACCGCTGGCCGGCGGACGCTTTGCCATCGAGTTCTTTCAGGAGGGGTTGCTGCGGCCATTGTCGGCGGCGGAGTTGTCGGACGGCACGCTGCGTTATCTGTTGCTGATCGCCGCGCTGCTGACGCCACGCCCGCCGTCATTGATGGTGCTCAACGAACCGGAAACCAGTCTGCATCCGGATCTGTTGCCGGCGCTCGCGCGCTTGACCATTCGCGCATCGCAGGCGTGTCAGGTGTGGGTGGTGTCGCATGCGCGACGATTGATATCGGCGTTGCAGGAAGATCCCGAATGCAACTGCATCGTGCTGGAGAAGACGCTGGGGCAGACCGGGATTGTCGGCCAACGGGTGCTGGATGAGCCGGCGTGGAACTGGCCGGATTGAGCGGCGCCTGAACCACCGCTTTCGCGAGCAAGCCCGCTCCCACAGGGGCATGCATTCCAACTGTGGGAGCGGGCTTGCTCGCGAAGAGGGCCTTCAGGTCAGCGCAGATTTAACGGCCAATCACCCCTGCCACTTGCCACCCTCGACAATCACACTCTCAGGCTGGGTGTCATCGCTCAGTTCTTTACGCACATATTGGTCATACAGCTTGAGCAGGTATTTCTCTTCACCCAACTTGGCCAGCTCGGTATTCACCCAGTCACGCAGCTCGACATTGCCCTTCTTCACCGCCGGGGCAATCGGTGCTTCGGCGCCGAGTTTTTCCTCCAGCACGCGGTAGCCCGGGTTCTGCTTGGCCCAGCTGAACAGCACCAGATTGTCCTGCGCGTAGGCATCACCACGACCGTTGGCCAGTGCTTGCAGCGACTCGGAGTTTTTCTCGAACTTCAGCAGTTTCCAGTCCGGATGATTCTTGGTCAGCCAGATGTCGGCGGTCGTGCCGGTGGTAACGATGGTGGTGCGAGTTGCCAGGTCATCCAGATTTTTTACCGCGCTGCTTTGCGGCACCAGCGCCTGCACCGCGACCTTGAGGTTCGGGTTGGTGAATTCCACCGCTTCCTTGCGCTCCGGGGTCACGGTCATGTTGGCGAGGATCAGGTCGACCTTGTCGCTCTGCAGGAACGGAATGCGGCTCGCCGGCTCCACGGCGACGAATTCAACCTTGTTTTCATCACCCAGCAGATCCTTGGCGAAGCGCCGGCCGATGTCGGTGTCGAAGCCGACGTAGCGCCCGGCCTCATCGACGAAACCGAACGGTGGCTTGTCGGTGAACACGCCGACGATCAGTTTGTCGCGGGCCTTGATCTTGTCCAGGTAACCGGCTGGCGCGGTGCTTTCGCTGGCGACTTTCGGCTTGGCCGGTTCTTCGGATTTGTTGCAGCCGGCGAGCAGCGCGAGCCCCAGCAGCGGCAGTAAAAACAGGGATGACTTGGCAGTTTTCATAGCGGTTCCAGTTCCTTTGTCGGATTCGTTTCAGGCAGTGTTGCAACGAAGGAGAACTTCTCCAGAAACTGCTGCGCGCGTGCGGTTTGCGGGTTCGTAAAGAAAATCTCGGGCGGGTTCTGTTCAAGGATGCGTCCGGCATCCATGAACACGATGCGGTCGGCCACCGCGCGGGCGAAGGCCATTTCGTGGGTGACGATCAGCAGGGTCATGCCCTCGCGGGCCAGGCCCTGAATCACTTGCAGCACTTCCTTGACCATCTCCGGGTCGAGGGCGGCGGTGACTTCATCGAAGAGCATGACCCGCGGGTTCATGCACAACGAACGGACGATGGCGATGCGTTGCTGCTGGCCGCCGGAGAGCTGGCGCGGGAACGCATCGCGCTTGTCCGCCAGGCCCACGCGCTCAAGCAAGGCTTCGGCTTGCTGCTGCGCTTCACGGCGCTGGCGCTTTTGCACCTTGAGCGGGCCGAGCAGCAAATTGTCGAGCACGCTCATGTGCGGAAACAGGTGATAACTCTGGAACACCATACCGATCTGCTGACGCACTTCGCGCCAGTCGGTGACCTTGTCCAGCAGCTCGCGTCCGGCAAATTTCAGGCTGCCGCTGTGTGCGCTTTCCAGGCCGTTGAGGCAGCGCAGCAACGTGCTTTTGCCGCAACCGCTGGGGCCGAGGATGACGATCACTTCGCCGCTGCGCACTTGCAGGTCGATGCCTTTGAGCACCTGCTGTTCGCCGTAGAATTTGTTGAAACCCTGAAACTCGATCAATGCGCTCATGCTTGCGTCCAGCGCCGCTCCAGCACGCGCGAGGCGGCCGACAGCGGGTAGCAGATGAAAAAGAAAAACAGAAACAGCGCGCCGTAGATCAGCACCGATTCGTAGGTGCGCTCGATGATCTGCTGGCCGACCTTGATCACATCGACCACGCCAATCAGCACCGCCAGCGAGCTGGTCTTGATGATTCGCGTGTAGACGTTGATGGTCGGCGGCGTCATGCGTTTCAGCGCCTGCGGCAGCAGCACGTAGCCGTACAGTTGCGCCGCGTTCAGGCCGATCGACAGCCCCGCCTCACGCTGCCCGCGCGGCAATGAATGCAGCGCACCGCGCGCCACTTCGCCGACCTCACTGGCGCCCCACAGCGACAGCACCAGCACCGCGCACCAGAAGCTCGGCAGGCTCAAACCGAAGAAAATCGGCAGGCCGAAAAACAGCAGGTACAGCCAGACCAGCACCGGGATCGCCCGGAACAGTTCCAGATAGACCCGCAGGATCGCGTTCAGCCACCTCACGTTGAGCGTGCGCAATACGCCGTAGAGCACGCCGCCAATGGTGCTGATCGCAATGCTCAGGAACGAGATCGACAAGGTTTGCCCGGCGCCTTTTGCCAGTTGCGGCAACGACACCCAAAGCAGTTCAAGACCCGAACTGGCCATGCTGGAGCCTCCTTTCCAAACGACTGAGCAACAGCGACAGCGGCAAGAACAACAGCACGCAGATCAGCGTCAGCACGGCGAGCATTTCGTAGGTTTTGTAATAGAGCGCGATGTAGCTCTTGGTGGTGTAGAGGATTTCCGGCACGGCCACCGCCGAGACCACGGTGGTTTCCTTGAGCAGGAAAATGAAATTGGCGAACAGCGACGGCAGGCTGAGAATCCCCGCTTGCGGCAGGATCACGTAGCGCAGCAACTGGCCGTGGGACAGGCCGATGGAACGCCCCGATTCCAGTTGCGCCTGCGGTACCGCATCGACGCCGGCGCGCAGCACTTCGGTGAGGTAGGCACCGCCAAGGAAAGTCATGGTGATGATTGCCGCGGTGAATCCGGAAACCTTGATCCCCAGCGCCGGCAGGGCGAAGTAGACGAAGAACAGTTGAATCAGCAGCGGCGTGTTGCGCGCCAGTTCCACATACAGGCCGACGGCGCGTTGCAGGTAAGGCGTGCGGAACACCAGGATCGTTGCATTGAGCAGCGCCACCAGCAGCGACGTGCCGATGGCGATGAACCCGACTTGCAGCGTCACGCCCACAGCCTTGAGAAAGGCCGGCAGGGTACTGAGGATAAAGGCGTAATCGAAAGTCATGAAGCATCCTGGACGTCGCTCGGTAAGCGACGGTCATGCAGTCCATGGACAGCGGGTAACTGTCCGGCAGGCGCTGACTTTATAGGTATAAAAACAAGAATTTAAATACCGTTAAAGCATATTGATATCACGCAAAAAACTATCCTGTGGGTTTGCCGGGAAGGAATAAGAAGGCTATTTTCCCTTGCGCTGTAGGAAGGATCTTTTTTGCATGAAAGCCCTCCAAGGACGAACAGCTTTTGGCCAGACTTCCCCGGCCAAACCATTACAAGGAAGACAACATGGACGTAAAAGTGCCGCAGCGACTGGATCCGCAGGACATCGTGAAATTGCTCGTGGCGTTGCGCCGGGCGTTGAAGGCTCAGGTAACCTGAGGTCAGGATCAACAGCACCCTCACCCCAGCCCTCTCCCCGAGGGAGAGGGGGCCGACCGCAGTGTCTGGCGATTAACATCGACCTGAAAGATAGAGTCGATTATGGATTCGGCAGAAAACTTTCACGTCGGTGTACTTCTACAGCATCCCCCAATCAGTCCCCTCTCCCTTTGGGAGAGGGCTAGGGTGAGGGGCTTTTCAACGCACGCACAAAAACGCCGATGACCATCACTGGCCATCGGCGTTTTCATACCTTGAAGGGGTGGTTCACGCGTCGGATCAGAACGCCGGCAATACCGCGCCGTTGTACTTCTTCTCGATGAACGCTTTGACTTCCGGGCTGGTCAGGGCAGCGGCGAGTTTCTTGATGGCGTCGCTGTTCTTGTTGTCCTCACGGGCCACCAGGAAGTTCACGTAAGGCGAGTCAGCGCCTTCGATCACCAGCGCATCCTTGGTCGGGTTCAGCTTGGCTTCCAGCGCGTAGTTGGTGTTGATCATGTCCAGATCAACTTCCTTCAGCACGCGTGGCAGCAGGGCCGACTCCAGTTCCTTGAACTTGAAGTTGTGCGGGTTCTTGGCGATGTCCTTAGGGGTCGCCAGAGCGTTTTTCGGATCTTTCAGCTCGATCAGACCCGCCTTCTGCAGCAGGATCAGCGCACGGCCGCTGTTGCTGCCTTCGTTGGGGATGGCGATGGTCGCGCCGTCTGGCAGATCAGCCAGTTTCTTGTACTTGCTCGAGTAGCCACCGAACGGTTCAACGTGGACGCCTTGCACGGTCACCAGGTACTTGGACTTGTCGTCCTTGTATTTGCCGGCGTTGAAGCTGTCCAGGTAAGGCTTGGTCTGGAAGTAGTTGGCATCCAGACGCTTCTCGCCAACCTGCACGTTCGGCTGCACGTAGTCGGTGAAGACTTTGATTTCCAGATCCACGCCTTCTTTGGCCAGGGTCGGTTTGATCAGCTCGAGAATTTCCGCGTGCGGCACCGGAGTCGCCGCCACCACCAGTTTCTCGCCAGCCTGGGCCAGGGAAGCAGTCAGAGCAGCCGCCAATGCGGTAAACAACAGAACCTTTTTCATGCAGTGTCCTTATCGAGAATCACGGTCGCGAATGGCGACGGCTATTAATACGAGTGCCAGTGAAGTGCTATCTCTGGCGTGAAGCGGACAATACCGGGATTTTTTATTCCCGCACAATAACGTTTATTCACTTTGATATTCCATTTCGTTCATACAGAACCGAACGGCTACAACTGCTGGCTCAAACCAATCAGCAGATCTTTCAAAGCCTTACGTTCGTCGACGCTACCACCGATATTGATTTGAGCTACCAGTCGTTCGATCTGAAGCTGCGGCCCAGACACTTCGGGCAGGTTCAGGTGCTCTGGCAGGATTTCATCGCCGGTGCTGACCAGCAGCGCAAAGTGAATGACGTTTTCCAGCTCGCGGGTATTGCCCGGCCAGCTGTGTCGCTCCAGCAGGTGCTGCGCCGCTTCGCTGATCAATGGCACCGGCAGATCCAGGCGCTGGCTGTAGATGCCGAGGAAATACTCCGCCAGCGACAGGATGTCGCCAATCCGCTCGCGCAGCGCCGGCAATTCCAGCTGACCTTCGCTGAGGTAGTGGTAGAGCCGTTCGTGGAATTTTCCGGCGTCCACCGCTTGTGCCAGATCGATGCTGGTGGCTGCGACCAACCGCACATCCACCGGGCTTGGCTGATGCGCGCCGACGCGGGTGACTTCGTGGTTTTCCAGGGCGGCGAGCAGTTTGATCTGGATCGGCAACGGCAGATCGCCGATTTCGTCCAGATACAAGGTGCCGCCATTGGCCGAACCGAACCAGCCGGCCCGACTGCTCGCCGAACCTGTATAGCTGCCGGCGGCATAGCCGAATAGCTCGGCATCGGCGTAGGTCGGGCTGATCGCACCGCAGTTGACCGAGACGAACAGACCGCTGCGATCACTGGCTCGGTGAATGTGACGGGCGAGCAACTCTTTACCGGTACCGGTCTCGCCACGGATCAATACCGAGATGGCACGCGGCGCCAGGTGCTCCAGCTCCTCACGCAACTTGCGGGAACGGGGATCGACGAACACCAGCGCCTTGGCGCGAATGCTCAGGGGACTTTTTTCCGCATCGGGAAAGGTCAGCAACGGCTGACCGAACGTTTCGAAACTCATGGCAGACTCCCGCCCAGAACCGCCGGCAGACGGGGGCGTTCAGAAAAGAAAAAGGTTCAAGCGCGACGCCGGGCGTGGTGTTCCATACGGTTCTGCAGGCGATACAGATAAGCGAAACCCTGCTCCCAACGCTGATGCCCGGACTTGACGTTGATGTGCCCGGCCCCGGCAAGAATTCCCGCCTCGGCGCCCCAGTTGCGCGCCAGCTCCAGGGCACGCGGGGCGCTGACGGCGGCGTCGTTGTCGGAACTGACCACCTGGCTGGGGAACGGCAACAGATCGGTCGGGATCGGCGCGAAATTGCGCAACGCAGGCGCGCAGGCCGGACGCTCGACATCGGCAGGTGCGACCAGCAACGCGCCGCGCACCTGACGCAGGTATTGCACGGGCGCGGTGGCAGCCCAATGCGCAACGGTGATGCAACCCAGGCTGTGAGCAATCAGGATCACCGGTGTGCTGTCGGCGGCAATCGCTTCGGCCAGCGCCGCAACCCAGTCTTCACGGCGCGGGGTCAGCCAGTCGGCCTGCTCCACGCGTGCGCTGTTGGGCAGACTGTTCTGCCAGTGGGTTTGCCAATGATCTTCTGGCGATCCTTGCCAGCCCGGCACAATCAGGTAGCGGATTGATTCGTTGCGCATGGGGAGCTCTCCTGCGTCGTGTCTGTTCCTGATCGAGTATAGGGACGGGATTTATATTCGTTAAGGAATAAGAAGCTATTTATTAAGACCTAAATTGAATATATGATTTGTGTACGACTTTAAATCCTTTACCCCTCACCCCAGCCCTCTCCCGAGGGAGAGGGAGCTAATTTTTGAGCTTTTCAAATCCTGAGTTCGACTAGATATCCCACGTCAGCGTACGTCTACCAAACACCTAGATCAGTCCCCTCTCCCTCTGGGAGAGGGCTAGGGTGAGGGCTTTGTTTTCTATGCCAGAAATAAAAAAAGGGCCGCACCCTGCCAAGGAGACGGCCCCGGAAAAACGTAAATCCTGTTACCGCGCGGTGATCACCGACAATTTGGTAATCCCTGCCCGCTCGATCGAAGCCATGGCCCGCGCCACTTCGCCGTAGTTCACCCCGTCGTCGGCCTGCAATTGCACGCGCACTTCCGGGTCCTTGGCCTTGGCCGACTTGAGGTTGAATTCCAGCAAGTCCGGCTGGATTTCATCCTTGTTGATAAACAGTTTGCCGGCGCCGTCGATGCTCACCACCAGCGGATCTTTCTGCTCGACCGGTGCTACCGCTTCGGTCTTTGGCAGGTTGATCGGGATCGCGTTGGTCAGCAGCGGCGCGGTGACGATAAACACCACCAGCAGCACCAGCATCACGTCCACCAGCGGTGTCACGTTGATCTCGCTCAGCACCTCGTCGCTGTCTTGTGTGGAGAAGGCCATGTCAGGACGCCTCCTTCACTTTTGGTGCGTTGCCCGGTGCCGCTACCTTGTTTGCAGTCGGGTGGATCAGCACACGGAACGCACTCTTCTGCGCCAGGCTGTAGAAGTCGTGGGCGAAGTCATCCAGATCCGCCGCCGTCAGTTTCAGACGCCGCAAAAAGTAGTTGTAAACCAGCACCGCCGGTACCGCGACGGCGATCCCCACACCGGTGGCAACCAGTGCCGCACCGATTGGACCGGCGACCGTTTCCAGGCTCGCCGAGCCTGCCGCGCTGATGCCTTTCAACGCCTCCATGATTCCCCACACCGTGCCGAACAGACCAATGAACGGCGAGGTGCTGCCAATACTTGCGACCACTGCCAGACCGGTTTCCAGCGAACGGCGTTCACGGACGATCTGCTGACGCAGGGCACGCTCCAACCGATCCTGATGGTTGATCGCCTGGCTCAGGTCATTGGCCTGCGGCGCCTCACCCACCTGAATCGCCGCGTAACCGGCCTGAGCGACTCGTGCCGCAGCACCAGGCTGGGTTTCGCTCAACTCAGCGGCGGAATCCAGACTCGACGCCGCCCAGAAACGTTTATGAAACTTGCGATCCTGCGCCTTCAGACGACCGAACTGCACAGCCTTGAGCAGCGCCAGTCCCCAGGTGGCAACGGAAAAAACCACCAGCAGCCAGATCACCGCGCTTTCGATGGATTCCAGTGGAGAGGCCAGTAACGTCATGATGTATTCCCTCGTGTAAACATTTAGCGCGAATAGGTTTCGGTTTAATGAATCTTGAAATCGATGGGCACGCTGACCCAGCCGTCCTGGGCGACATCACCCTGCTTGGCCGGCACGAAGCTCCACTGTTTGACGGCATTGAGTGCCGCATCGTCGAGCTGTTGCCGACCACTGCTTTTCTGAATCTGAATTTCACCCGGCTTGCCATTGGCCAACACGTGCACCCTTAACAACACCGTGCCTTCCCAGCCGCGACGCTGGGCCAGCGACGGATATTCCGGCGCCGGGTTCTTCAAATACGCGGCGTTGGCCGAGGCCGGTGTCACTGGCGCGGGAGCCGGTGGGGCGGGCGGTGCCGGGGCGGCAACCGGAGCGGCCGGTTGCGGCGGCGCGGGCGGTTGTTCAACAGCTTTGGGCGCCGGTTTCGGCACCGGTTTGGCCACCGGTTTCGGCTTGGGTTTGGGAATCGGTTTGGGTGGCGGAGGCTTCACCGCCAACTCGTCTTCAACCGGCGGCGGTGGCTCAACGACCGGTGCCGGTGGCGGCGGTTCGACCACTGGTGGCGCGGGTGGCGCCGGCCGCGAAAACTCGATGGTCATCGGCGGAATTTCCGGCGGCACGATCGGCAACGCCGGCGTCGGATGCTGGTTGATCCAGTAGATCACCGCACCGTGCACCAGCAGCGCCAGCACGCCGAGCAGAATGGTTTCACGGCGGCTCAGAATGCCCTTGGGCGCACGCTGCAAACGCAACTGCCCCAGCGGCACACGATGCGGCCGGCCGAGATCGACCAATTCGCCACTCGGCGTCTGACGCCACAGCAATTCCTGTGCGCTGGCGGCGGTCTGGACATTGCCCATTGATTCACTCCCTGCGGTCTCTTTGCGAAGTACCCGACCGGTCGCCGCAAACATCCCCCGGGCGACCGGTCGTTGGGTGAATCATTGGAGCAATCGCTTATCTCCGAAAGTAACTTTTATCGATGTGTTTAGATTTTTTACGAATATCAGTTTTCGCAGATTGTCGCGAAGCCACGGCCTGCAAGGCCTGGCGCCGAGGGCTGAATTTACAATGCTTTTCAAGCATGAAAAATATTCGGCGAAGGCATCCGAAACCCGCTCATTTCGCGCTTCTTCAGCGGTTTTGCCGGATGAATTCCAGGCCATTCAACCCGGTGTTGCCCATTATGTCCGCCGCGCTGCCCATTGCCCGCAAGCGTGTGTAGGCCTGATCGGGCGAGAACATCACCCAGGCTTGCGCCGTGCCATCGGCCGTCAGCGTATTGAAAGAGATAGCGACCGGGCCTGTTGAAAAGCCATGCCTGAAATGAAAATTGCCAAATGTGATCGGGTAATCGGTGCCGGACACGGACAATGTACCGGTGAAACTGCCGGTGCGGTCATCGCCCTCGGTCAGGGTCAAGGTTGTATCTGAAGGTTCATGACGATAAACGCCATTGATCGTGGACATGTGCAGCATCCTTGCTTGTGTTTGAGAAGAAATCTGGCGCTGGCTGCGCCTCATGCGTGGCGAACGAAGTCGCCCGGCAGGCTGCTGACCACGCCGTCATAAGTAACGCGCACGCAGTGCCCCTGCAATTCATGAGTGCCGCGACTTGGCGAGAACAGGGTCAGGGCGAAATAACCGTGATCCTGGTTATTGGCAATCAGCGTGACCACGGTTGGCGGCTGGTAGCCGTTGAGGCTGGCATAACGGCCATTGACGATGCCGTAGTTGATGCCTTGGTAATGCAACGTGCCGGCGAAGACCCCGGTGCGGTCATCGGAATCGACAATGGTCAGAGAGGGCCCATCGAGGGTGTTGGAATAAAGCGCGTTTTGCATGTAAGCGTCCTGCTCGAATGATTGAGTTCACCGCGAGCTTAGAATCAGACGCCAGCAAACGCTGTCATCCACAGGAAGCACAACCAACATGAAAATGACTTATTTCATGTAAGAAAAAAGCCGCCAGGCTCAATAGCATGACGGCTTTTTTGTGACACAAAATTACTGTTTAACAAACTCTCCAGCCAAGCCAACAACATCACCATCAAAGTTGGTGCGCGAACCCGCAGCACGAACTTTCGAATAGTTGTGATCCGGCGAGAACAGCGCCCAGGATTGATAACCTGTGCCGTCATTCAGAGCCGCGAAGGTGATGATCGTAGGCTGCCCGGTGCTGTTCTGGAAATGGTAATGCCCGTAGGTGATGTCGTAGTTCACGCCGTTCTGGTTCAACTTGCCGCTGAAGGTGCCGTTGGAGTCGTTGCCATCGGTAATCGTCAGTTTGGCGCCAGCGTTAGCGTTTACATAAGTTCCATTAATGCTCGACATAACGTGATTTCCTTTATCGTTGGATAAGTGTCTTCCGATGAGAGCAAGTTCCCTCCTGGAAACTCACGACACTCAGGATGGTTGGCCATTCACTTATTGTCCACGCGACTTTTCAACGAAATTGCAATAAGCAGTATTCAAACCGCACATAACTTATCGCCATTCATTCGAGCATTAATTCCTTTTCAACTAACGACTGGCACTGGTCTGCTGCACTGCCGATGTCGGGGCAATCACGGCGGTCTCGGAGCGCGGCGTACCCTTCGGCACCCAGTCGTAACTCACGGGCAACGCCCGATAGACCCAGTTGCTGATCGCGTCGCTGCCCGGTGCTTTACCCAGATAAGGACTGACGTATTCCCAGACGTTTTCGCCGCCGGCCGTGACCTGGAAAAAGCGCCCGTTCATGCCTTCGTCGATCAGCGTATTGCCGTTGGGCAAACGTCGCGCGCTGCTGATGAACGAGCTATAGAACGCCCACCCCGGCTGCTTCGAATTCGCCGCGCTGTACTGCCAGACGATTTCATTTTTCTGCGGGTCGATTTCCAGCACTCGCGAGCCGGAAATCAGCCCGAGGGTGACGTTCGGATACCCCGCCGAACCCTGGTTGTCGAACACCAGCAGGTTGCCCGCACCGGGCAGCCCGACAGGGATGATGTGCGCGTCGTGCTGGCCGACAAATTGATCCACCGGACGCGGCAGTTTCTGTGCGGTTTTCGGGTTGATCAGCGGCAGGTTCGGGCCGAGGCGCCAGACCACTTTGCCGCTGTGTTTGTCGATGATCGCGATGAAGTTGGCGTTGCGTGAATCGAGCAACAGGTTGTCTGGATTGAAGCGCTTGTCCCCGGCATCGAACCACTTGTTCGGCCCGACCACGCTCAGGTTGTTGATGTGCAGGTAATCCGGGTTGTCGCTGGCGCGTACCAGTTTCAGTTGCTCCGGGGTGAAGCCGAACTCGTTGAGGTGTTCCGAGGCCAGCCACTGCCATTTCACCTGCCCGTCGGGGCTGACTTCATAGATTGCATCGTCGATCACCTCAGGGACTTTGAAGCCTTTGACCTTATGCACCTTGTTCGCCAGCACCACGGTGTTGCCGTTGCTCAGGCGCCGCTGATCATGGTGTTGCTGCGCTGCGCCGCCGGGCGCCTTGTCGCCCCACTGCCAGACCACTTTGCCGTTCCAGTCCAGCTCGCCGACGCTCTGATTGCCCAGGCCGTTACCGGCGGAGCCGAGCTTGCCCGGATCCTTGTCGCTCAGTTGCAACAGCACATGCCCGCGCTCGCCACCGACCAGTTGTGGGTCGATGATCGCCGACGGAAACCCCGCCTGCGGCCAGGTTTTCACCTCGTTGCCGTTCATGTCGATCAGGTGCGTCTGCTTGTCGGCACCACTGAAAATCACGTATTGGTTGAACGCCTTGTTCGGGTCGTAGCGGGTGACGCCGGTCGGGTACACGCTGGGTGCGGCGAACACCGAGGTACTCAACGCTGCGCCGGATAACAACAGCGCTAAAGCGGTTTTGCCTGGCAACATGATGCAGCTCCTTGAATGACAGATCAGAAGTCGTAGCGACCGGTAACGCCGAGGGTGCGCGGCGTACCGAGCAGGCCTTCATAACCGCCGTTGCCGCCGGTCCACAGGGTCGTGTAGTAGGTCTTGTCGAAGGCGTTCTTCAGCCACAGCGAAACGTCCCACTGGCCCTGATTGAAATCGCCGCGCAGACCGGTGGACAGGTTGACCACCGCGTAGCTCGGGATCTGCCCGTAGTCGGAATCTTCGACCGTGCCCACCGCTTTGGAGCGGAACGCGTAGCTGCCGGTGACGTAGGGTTGCAGACCGTTGGCCAGATTCCATTCGTATTTGCCGTTGGCGTTGCCGATCCATTTCGACGCGCCGACCACTTGATGGCCGCTGAGGTCGCAGGACGCCGGTGCGCCCGGTGCCTGGCTGACTTCCGGCGGGCATGGCGCATCTTTGTACGAGAGGTAGCTGACGTCGTTGTACGAGCCGTTGAAGTTCAGCGTCAGGCCGCGCAACGGGATCACCGTGCTTTCGATTTCGACGCCGCGCGAGCGCACCGAGCCGGCGTTGGTCAGGTATTGCACGCGGTTGACGTCGTCGTAGGCGTTGGTCTGGTAAGCGTTGACCTGAGTCCAGAAAACGTTGGCGTTGAGTTGCAGACGCCGATCCCACAGGGTGCTTTTGAAACCGAGTTCGGCGTTGTTGGCGCGCTCGGTGCCAATCAGCAGCGAGTCGGCGCCGGCGGTTGGCGCCGAACCCACCGCAAGGTTCACCCCACCGGATTTTTCGCCGTGGGACAGCGTGGCGTAACCGAGCAGATCATCGGTGATGCGATAGCTGAGGTTAAGCAACCCGGAGGGGCTTGAGCTGTACTGATTGAGATCGCCGGAATCGTAGGCGCCAGTGCGTCCGCGGCGTGCCGTGGCCGCTGCACCGGTGACAGTGGCGCCACCGACCGGCGCATCGCGGGTGACCCAGGCGTTCTTCTCTTCATAGGTGCCACGCACCCCGGCGGTGAAGTCCAGGCGCTCAGTGAGGTGCCAGGTGCCTTGGGCGAACAGGGCGAAACTGTCGGTCTTGATGTGGCCGTTGCCGACGCTGCCGACGTTGGCCAGGGCACCGCGTGGCGTGCCGTTCCAGATGTCGGCCTGCGGGCCGTAATAGGCGAAGGATTTGTTGTCCAGATCCGAGCCGAAGTAGTACGCGCCCACCACGTAGTCGAAGAACTCGCCCTTGGGCGAGGCCAGGCGGAATTCCTGCGAGTACTGTTTGTCTTCGACCGAAACCCCGGCGTTGTAAGTCGCCGCAACGTTGAGACCGTCGTCGTTGGCCGGGGTGAAATTCCAGAAGCGATACGAGCTGATCGAGGTCAGGGTGAAATCGCTCGGCAGCGTCCAGTTGGCCTCCACCGACGTGCCACCCTGATGCACGGTGACGTGCTGGTCGTTGTCCAGATTGACCTTGCGGTGCGAGCCGTTGACCAGCGTCGCACCGGCCGCATTGGCCCGCGATTGATAGAGGTTGACGCCATTGATGGTCGGCCCGGTGTTGTACAGCACGCGGGTGCCGGCGCTGGAGTCCTCTTCGTTGTAATCGCCGATCCAGCGCAGATTGAAATCTTCGTTGGGCTTGAACAGCAACTGCGCGCGGAAGCCATCGCGCGAGCCTCCGTTCAGGTCATGGCCGTTGTATTCGTTCTTTATATCGCCGTCGCTGCGGGTGCGATAGGCCGAAAAGCGCCCGGCCAGTTCATCGTTGATCGGCCCGGAAATCGTGCCCTTGGTCTGGAAGTAGCCGTCCTCGCCGAACGAGGTTTCGATGCTGCGTTCAGGAGTGAACGTCGGTGCGCGGGTGCTGATGTTGATCACCCCGGCGGTGGTGTTCTTGCCGAACAGCGTGCCCTGCGGCCCGCGCAGGACTTCAAGCTGTTCGATGTCCATCAGGTCAAACACCGCCATCCCCGGACGGCCCAGATACACGTTGTCGATGTACAGACCGACGCTGCCTTCCAGGCCGTCGCTGGCCGGGTTGTTGCCCAGGCCACGAATCGACACGCTGGACTGGCGCGCGTGCATGTAGGCGACGTTGACGCTCGGCACCAGTTGCTGCAAATCCTGAATCCGGTAGACCCGCTGGGTTTCCAGGGTCTGGCCGCTGACCACGCTCATCGGCGTCGGCACATCTTGCGAACTTTCCTCGCGACGGCGGGTGGTAACGGTCACGGTTTCCAGCTGCGAGCTGTTGGCCGCGGGTTTACCGGCGGGAGCTGGCGGCGGGGTCTCGGCGTCGGCGGCGTAGCTGTGAGTCCAGCTGGCACTCCCCGCCAGCAACAGGGCCAGAGGCAGGCGTTTGAGCCGTCGTGGCGTTAAGGGTGACGCAAGGTTCAACGGACTCATGGCGCGGCTCCTGGTCAAAAAACACACAGACATCTTCAGCGCTGCATATTCTTTTCAGTTATTTATTTATGGATTTACAAATATTTACTGCATAAGAGATTGCCTTTATAAGGAGTCGACCTAATGCATATCCAATGCATTTCCCGGATATTTTTTATGTGAAAAATGCATATCGACTTGCGCCAACTTCGACACTTCATCGCCCTCGCCGAACAACGCAGCTTCGTCGCCGGCGCGCAGGCGGTGAACCTGTCGCAGTCGGCGTTCAGCCGCAGCATTCAGGCGCTGGAACACAGCGTCGGCTGTCAGCTGGTCGATCGCGGGCGCAAGGATCTGCCGCCGACCAAGCAGGGTCAGGTGCTGCTCGAACATGCACGGCGACTGGTCAGCGGCGCGCAGCAGATGGCCAACGAGATCAGTCAGTTCAATGGGCTGGAGGCGGGCGAGCTACGCTTCGGTTGCGGCCCGGCACCGGCGGCCGGATTGATCCCGCGCGCGATCGGCGCATTCATCGGCCGCTATCCGAAAGCGCGGGTGCAATTTCAGGTCGATGACTGGCAGAGCCTGAGCAAACGCCTGCTCAGTGAGGAATTCGAATTCTTCGTCGCCGACACTCGACACTTCGAGGCCGATCCGGATTACCTGACGTACCGCTTGCGGCCGCGAAAATGGCATTTCTGTTGCCGTGCCGGGCATCCGCTGGTCGCTCTTGAACGGGTCACAGCCGAGCAATTGATGAGCTATCCACTGGCGGTGAGCATTCGTCCGCCGAACCTGCGCAAGGTCATCGTCGACCTCAGCGGCCGCCCGGACTTCACCCCCAATGTCGAATGCGAAAACAGCTCGAGCCTGCTCAGCGTGGTGCTGCGTTCGGATGCGATCGGCATTGTCGGGGCGTATTCCGATTCGTTGCATCAGGCCAAGGGTGAGCTGGTGTGTTTGCGGATCGACGGCCTGGCGGATGATCTGGAGGAACTGTATACGCGCTACGGGATTGTCAGTCGTGCGGGGTATCGGTTGTCGCCGTTGGCCGAGGCGATGATTGAGCAGATCAAGGCGATTGATGCGGTGGATGATGAGGTGTGTTCGCTGGAGAATTTTGCCGTCTGAGCCACTGCCTTCGCGAGCAAGCCCGCTCCCACATTTGGAATGCGTACTCCTGTGGGAGCGGGCTTGCTCGCGAAGGCGTCGCCACTCACACCGATGCATCCACTGCATAAAACCCATTCCCCAAATGCACTTGCCGAACACCCCTGCCGAAAGCGACAACCCTCGCCTGTCCTTCTGACCGGTGAACCCCATGCCCAACCCGCAAAACCCTGTGCGCAACGTCCTGTACATCATGTGCGATCAGCTGCGCCGCGATTACCTGTCCTGTTACGGTCATCCGCATCTGCACACGCCGAACATCGATCGCCTGGCCGCCGCTGGCGTGCGCTTCAGCCGTGCCTACACCCAGGGCACGATCTGCGGCCCGTCGCGGATGTCGGCCTATACCGGACGCTACGTCAGCAGCCATCAGGTCGCATGGAACGCTGTGCCGTTGCCGCTGGAAGAACTGACGATCGGCGACTACCTGCGCCCCCACGGCATCCGCACCGCGCTGGTCGGCAAGACCCACGCCACGGCCAATGTCGACGCCTTGCAGCGTCTGGCGATCAACCCGGACAGCGCGCAGGCCGAAGTGCTCAACGAGGTCGGTTTCGAGCCGTACTTCCGCCACGACGGAATCTTCCCCAACGACCCGCTGTTCGACGACAAACGCGAATCCGCACCCTACACCCATTACCTGCGCGAGCAGGGCTTCGACGGGCGCAATCCCTGGCACGACTGGGCCAACGCCGCCGAAGGCGAGAACGGCGAAATCCTCAGCGGCTGGCACATGCGTCATGCGCATTTGCCAGCGCGAATTCCCGAGCAGTTCTCAGAGACTGTCTACACTACAAATCGAGCCATCGACTTCATCACCGAGCAAGGTGAGAAATCCTGGTGTTTACACCTCTCCTACATCAAACCGCATTGGCCCTACATCGTACCGGCGCCATACCACGCCTTGTACAGTACGAAATCGATTCTCGAAGCGGTCCGCGCGACGCCCTCCGAAGCCAGCAAACACCCCGTATACACGGCGTTTCGCCAGCATGAGGAAAGCCTCAACTTCTCCCGGGACTCAGTACGATTGAATGTAATCCCCACTTACATGGGCCTGATCAAGCAGGTGGATGACCAACTCGGGCGGCTATTCGATTTTCTGCAGAGCAACGGTCGTTGGGATGACACCTTGATCGTGTTCACCAGCGATCACGGCGACTTTCTCGGCGACCACTGGCTGGGCGAGAAGGAGTTTTTGCTGGAACAGGCAGTGGGCGTGCCCCTGATCGTGCGCGACCCGCGCGCCGCGGCGGACATCACTCGGGGCACGGTGGATAAGCGGCTGGCAGAAACCATCGACGCATTGCCGACATTTCTGCAGGCACTGGGCTTGCCGAAAGCCGAGCATCGGCTGGAAGGACGCTCGCTGATCCCGCTTTTACACGGAGAAAATCCCGACTGGCGCCGCTACGCCATCAGCGAATACGACTACGCCTTTCAGGCCCCGGCACGCGAGCGACTTGGCCAGCCGATCGACCGCTGCCGCATGACCATGGTGCGCAGCGAGCGCTGGAAATACCTGGCGTACGACGGCTTCCGGCCGCAGTTGTTTGATCTGCTGAATGATCCGCAGGAGTTGCGCGATCTGGGTGATGATCCTGATTACGCTGCAGTGCGCGAGGAGCATGCGGGATATCTGTTCGAGTGGGTACGCGGCTTGAAGCGGCGGACCACGATCAGTCATCAGGAGATCGATCTGCGCGGGCAGCGGTTTCGCTATGGCGAGCCGGAGACCGAGAAAGTCGTGCAGATTGGAGTTTGGTGAAAGAGCTTCGCGAGCAAGCCCGCTCCCACAGGGTTCTGTGTCGTTCACATCCACTGTGTTCAACACATTTCCACTGTGGGAGCGGGCTTGCTCGCGAAGAGGCCCGATCAGACGCCGACGAGCTCGGCACCTTTGATGGTTTGACTACGCTGCCCCGAAGCCCCAACCGGCACTTCACCCTTGAGCGTCACCCGCCGCACGATACGATCCTGAGTGCCGTAATCATCAATCGCATAATGCTGAGTCGAACGGTTATCCCAGATCGCCACATCACCGGCCTTCCAGCGCCAGCGCACGGTGTTTTCCTGACGAATCACATGGCTC
Organism: Pseudomonas sp. S150; assembly: GCF_004526365.1. Classification (NCBI taxonomy): domain Bacteria; kingdom Pseudomonadati; phylum Pseudomonadota; class Gammaproteobacteria; order Pseudomonadales; family Pseudomonadaceae; genus Pseudomonas; species Pseudomonas sp. S150. The sequence continues at coordinate 790,709 of NZ_CP038207.1, read as the reverse complement.
TGCAACAGGCCGAACAGGTGCGCCGAATCGGCTTGCGAATACCCCTTGATGCGTTTGACGAAGTGCCCCAGCAGCAAGCTTTTCTCGCCGCTGATCGGATGCACACGCACCACCGGATGCTCGGTCTCGTAGACGGTCGAGGTGAAGACCTTGCGGTAGCGCTCCAACTTCTCCGCCGACACGTCTGGCTTGGCCCCGGCGTAGTCGTATTCGTTGCTGTGTACGGCGACCAGTTTGTCCGCCAGCTCGCGCAGTTCGCTCGGCAGTTCGTTGTACGCGGTCGCGGTGTTGGCCCACAGGGTGTCGCCACCGAAGGCCGGCGCCACCACCGAGCGCAGGATCGAGGCTTTCGGGTAGGCGTCGACGAAGGTCACGTCGGTGTGCCAGGAGTTGGCGCGCTGGCCCTCGGCCCCGTCCAGTTCCAGCAGATAGCGTGTGCCCTCGCGCACCGGTACGGTCGGATGTGCCACCGGCTCGCCGAGCAGATGGGCGAAGGCTTCCTGGCGCTGATCGTCGAGCTGGGTCTGCTCGCGGAAGAACACCACCTTGTACTGGATCAGCGCCTGCTGAATGGCTTCGACGGTGGCGGCGTCCAGTTCTCCGGACAGGTGCACACCACGGATCTCGGCGCCGATACGGCCGGCCACCGGATGGATTTCCAGCGCGTGGACAGCAGGTTTTACAGCGAGTGCGGCATTGCTCATGGGTAGACCCTCATCGACTGCTTGCGGTTAGGCGGCAGCGAAACATCGCTCTATCTATATTCCATTTACATCTAATAGATATTCACATGCTTCGTTGACGGAATAAGAGCTTGCATTTAAAACCTCAAGCAACCCTCGTCGCAAATGCCTTCGAGCTATTTTTAGGATGCCGGAAAAGCATATGGATCTTCGCCAGTTGCGCTACTTCATCGCCCTCAACGAACACCGCAGTTTTGTCCGTGCGGCAGACGCGATGGGCATCACTCAACCGGCGTTCAGCCGCAGCATTCAAGGGCTGGAGCAAGAGTTCGGCTGCGTGCTGGTGGATCGCGGCAACAAGGATCTGCGCCCGACGCCCGAAGGCCAGGTGGTGCTGCAACACGCCCTGACCCTGGTGCAAGGCGCGGCGCTGCTCAGCGCGGAAGTGACGCAGATGACCAAGCTTGATGCCGGGGAACTGCACTTCGGCTGCGGCCCGGCCCCGGCGGTGAAACTGGTGCCGGATGCGGTGGCGCAATTCATCAACGCGCACCCGAAAGTGCGCACCTGTTTTCAGGTGGATAACTGGGAAAAACTCAGCCGTGCGCTGAGCCGTGAAGAGATCGAATTCTTCATCGCCGACATCCGCCACTTCGAAGCCGACCCGAACTTCCAGACCCAGGCCCTGACGCCCAAGCGCGGGGTGTTTTTCTGCCGTCCCGGGCACCCGCTGCTGGCCAAGGAAAGCCTGTCGACCAACGACATGTTCGACTACCCGCTGGCGACCACATTGATCCCGCCGGGGATTCGCAAACTGCTGGCGAACCTCAGCGGCCGGATCGATTTTTCGCCGACCATCGAGACCGAGCATTTCCCGGCGCTGGTGAAAGTGGTGCTGCAATCGAATGCCATCGGCATCGGTACGGAAGAGGCGTTTTACGAGGATATTGCCCAGGGTTCACTGGCGCTGCTGCACTGGCGCAATCTGCCGCAGAATCTGGAGAGCATGAACGCGCGCTGCGGGATTGTCAGTCGCACAGGATTTCGCTTGTCGCCGGCAGCAAGAGCGATGATCGAAACGTTGGTGGCGGTGGATAAGCAGGAAGTCAGCGTCGCGGTTTGAGGACGCCTTCGCGAGCAAGCCCGCTCCCACAGGGGATTGTGGTGAACACAGTTTTGTATTCACGCCGATCCACTGTGGGAGCGGGCTTGCTCGCGAAAAGGCCCGTCCAGACACTGGAGATTCAGAGCTTGGCCGCCGCCAATTCAGGCGCTACCCAATCACTGACCTTGAACGGCTTGCGAATCAGCTTCTGCTGCGCCGCCAGGTCCACCGAATCCTGCAACTTGCCGAGGAACACCGGGTCCAGCGTCGACGGGAACACTTCGCTGAGTTTCTGATCCGCCAGATCCTGGGTCAGGATCACCGGTGGATAACTCGCCAGCCCCGACACCAGTTGCACATAAGCGTCCTTGTTGCTGTCCCGAGTCAGCCACTCAACCGCCTGCTGCTGCGCCTTGAGCAGTTTTGCCACGACCTCCGGGTGCCCGTCGACGAACTTGCCGGTGCCGACCAGCACTGACTGCACACTGCCGGCGCCACCCAGATCCTTGGTATTGAGCGGCAATTCAGCCAGCCCCTTGGCTTGCAGTGCCGTCAGCCCTGAGCTGCCCCACGACGCGTCGATCTGTTTCGCCGCCAAGGCCGCGACCGCGCCGCTGAAGTCGAGATTGATCACTTTCAGATCCTTCTCGCTCAAGCCCTGACTGGCCAACGCCGCATCAAACGACAACTGCGTGGCGGTGCCACGGAAGATCGCCACGCGCTTGCCTTTCAGATCCTGCAGGGTCTTGATCCCCGACCCCGGCACCACGCCCAGATACTGTTTCACCCCGCGCGCACTGGCGCTGAGCAAACGCGTGTCGAGGCCATTGGACTTGCCGATGATCGCCGCGAGGTCGCCCAGATACGCCAGATCGACCTGACCATTGGCAAACGCCTCGTTGATCACCGGCCCGGCGCCCTTGAAAAAGCTCCACTGAATCTTGATGCCCTGATCGGCGAAGGCTTTTTCGAAGATCTGCTGATCACGCAGCACATCCACCACACCGCCGCCGCTGTGCTGGGTGCCGGCGCTCAGGTCGGGCACAGCGATCCTGATTTCCTTGAGCTCGTCGGCCTGCGCGGTAATCGCCAACAGGCCCGCCAGTGCCGGAATGGCAAACAGACTGAAGACTCGTTTGAAGGGAAGGTTCATGGGTACGGCTCCTTGATCACGACAGGCGTTGAGGAGCCGAAAGTAGGCCGAAGCATGACCTTCGCTTAAATACTATAAATGCACATTTTTATAGCTTTTTGCGCTAAGCAAGCAATGACGCGGGCTGCAGCGGCGTATGCATTAACAGCATCGAAAATATTCTTCGAATGCATTGGATGCGCGTCGCGCTGCAAGCCTTAAATGGTCTGGCTTATCTCTCAATAGAATTGATTTGAATTTTTATAGATCGATTTTGCATACACCGCTAGCCAATTGTGGGAGCGGGCTTGCTCGCGAAGAGGCCGTGTCATTCACCATCATCGGTGCCTGACACTCCGTCTTCGTGAGCAAGCCCACTCCCACACAGGCACAGCGGTTCGCCATGCAACCCGACAACGGAGGTCACCCATGGCCCGTGATTCCCTGCTCAGCCTGCCGCTGCCCGCGCCGCCCCTGAAAAGCCGGCGCGCGTGGCCGAGCCTCAACCAACGTCTGTTGCCATGGCTGTTGCCGATCAGCCTGTTCGCTCTGTGGTGGCTGGCCGCACGCAATCAATGGATGAGCGAGCAGATCCTGCCGGCGCCATCGCTGGTGTGGAACAGCGCCATCGAGCTGTCCCAGGGCGAGTTGTGGAGTCATTTGTGGATCAGCCTGCAACGTCTGCTCTGGGGCTTGCTGGCAGGGATCTCAGCTGGTGCGCTGCTGGGTGCCGCGCTGGGCTTCAGCCGTCGCCTCGAACGCCTGGTCTTCCCGACGTTCGCCGGTCTGGCACAGGTGCCGACGCTGGCGTGGATTCCGCTGTTCATGGTGTTTTTCGGCATCGGCGAAGTGCTGAAACTGGTGGTGCTGATCAAGGCCATCGTGGTGCCGGTGACCCTGCACACCCTGGTCGGCGTTCGTGATGCGCAACCGAAACTGCGCGAAGCTGCCGCCGTATTGCGCCTGCCGTCGCATTTGCTGATCCGGCGCCTGGTGCTGCCCGCTGCACTGCCGGCGTTCATGGCCGGCGTGCGTCTGGCCCTGGCCGCTGGCTGGACTTCATTGCTGGCGGTGGAGCTGTTGGCGTCCAGCGAAGGCATCGGCTACCTGATGGTCTGGGCACGGCAACTGTTCATGCTCGACATCGTGTTCGTGTGCATCGTGGTCATCGGTGTCCTCGGTGTCGCGATGGATCGCGGCATCGGTTTTCTCGACCGCAAACTGGTGCACTGGCCGCACCCGGCGACTGCGGAAATCCGCCGAGGCCCACGTTATCAAGGCTGGCAACGGCTGCAACCGTGGCTGTTGCCGCTGAGCCTGATCGGCGTCTGGCAAGTGGCGAGCGATCAGCAGTGGGTCGATGTGAATATTCTGGTCAGCCCGCTGGCGGTACTGGAAACGACCAGGAACGGTCTGCTCGACGGCACGCTGATCAGCGGCATGGCCTTGAGCCTCGGTCGCACCCTGGGCGGCTTGCTGCTGGGCGGCGGACTCGGTTTCGCCCTCGGCTTGTTGCTGGGTCTGTCGCGCACCAGCGAACGGCTGCTCGGCCCGACCCTCGCCGCCATTCGCCAGATCGCGATTTTTGCCTGGGTGCCGCTGCTCACCGCGTGGTTCGGTTTGGGTGAATTGGCGAAGTGGGTATTCGTCGCCCTCGCCGCGTTTTTCCCGCTGTTCATCGCCACCCAACGCAGCGTCGCCAACCTCTCGCCACAACTCAACGAAGCCGCGCAGGTGCTGCGCTTGAGCCTCGGTCAGCGCCTGCGCCGTCTAGTGCTGCCGGGGGCGGCGCCAGGGATTTTCGCCGGGCTGCGCCTGAGCCTGATCTACGCCTGGCTCGGCACCATCGGCGCCGAATATTTCATGCCGTCCAACGGCGGCATCGGCAGCCAGATGATCGGCGCCCAACAACTGCTGCGCATGGACCTGATCATGGCCGCGATGCTGCTGGTCGGCCTCACCGGCGCCCTGCTCAACCTCGTCGGCCAACGCCTGGAAATTCGCGCTACTCGCTGGAGACACGCATGAACGCACCGATTGTCAGCTTCACCCACGTAGGCAAATCCTTCGACGTCGACGGCTTCGAACTGGAGGCGATTCGCGAATTCAACCTCGACATCGCCGAGGGCGAATTCGTCGCCATCGTCGGCTCCAGCGGTTGTGGCAAATCTACCTTGCTGCGCTTGCTGGTGGGGCTCGATACGCAGTTTCGCGGGCAGATCAGCGTCGATGGCAAAGCGGTCAGCGGCATCGGCGGCGAGCGTGGCATCGTGTTTCAGGAGCACCGTTTGTTCCCGTGGCTGACGGTGGCCGACAACATCGGCCTCGGCCTGGTCAACGAACCATTGAGCGCCGCTGAAAAGCAGCAGCGCATCAACGATTTCATCGATCTGGTCGGCCTGCGCGATTTCACCCGCGCCTATCCGCACCAGCTCTCCGGGGGCATGGCCCAGCGCGTGGCGATTGCTCGCGGACTGGTCGCCAGCCCACGGATTCTGCTGCTCGACGAACCGTTCGGCGCGCTCGATGCGTTGACCCGTCAGCAAATGCAGGACGAGCTGCTGGCGATCCGCGACCGGGCGAAAATCACCACGATCCTCGTCACCCACGACGTCGAAGAAGCGATCTTTCTCGCCGACCGCGTGGTGGTGATGGAGCCGCGTCCGGGACGGATCAAGCAAGTGGTCGACATCGCCCTGCCGCACCCGCGTCAGCGCAGCAGCTTCGACTTCCATCAGTTGCGTGAAGAGCTGCTGCACGAACTGACCAGTGACGACCATTACCAACCGAGCCTGCCGGTCCAGATCCGCGATCTGCCGCTGTCGTTCATTGCCTGCTGAGAGGAGCTTTTCGATGCCGCAACGCCCCAACTTTCTGGTGATTCTGGCCGACGATCTCGGCTTCTCCGACATCGGCGCGTTCGGTGGCGAAATCGCCACGCCGAACCTCGATGCTCTGGCCAACAATGGCCTGCGCCTGACCGATTTCCACACCGCTCCGACCTGCTCGCCAACGCGTTCGATGCTGCTGACCGGCACCGACCACCACATCGCCGGCATCGGCACCATGGCCGAAGCGCTGACCCCGGAGCTGATCGGCAAACCGGGTTACGAAGGCTATCTCAACGACCGCGTTGTGGCCCTGCCCGAGCTGCTGCGCGAGGCCGGTTATCAAACCTTGATGAGCGGCAAATGGCACCTCGGCCTGACTGCTGAACTGGCGCCGCAGGCCCGTGGTTTCGAGCGTTCGTTTTCGTTGCTGCCGGGCGCGGCCAACCACTATGGTTTCGAGCCGACCTACGATGAACACACCCCTGGCCTGCTGAAGTCGACTCCGGCGCTGTACATCGAAGACGACACCTTTATCGATGAGCTGCCCAAGGATTTCTACTCGTCGGACGCCTTCGGCGACAAGCTGCTGCAGTATCTCAAGGAGCGCGATCAGAGCCGGCCATTCTTCGCTTATCTGCCCTTCTCCGCACCGCACTGGCCGTTGCAGGCACCGGCCGACATCGTCGAAAAATACCGTGGTCGCTACGACGCCGGTCCTGAAGTCTTGCGCCTCGAACGCCTGGAAAAACTCAAGGCGCTGGGGCTGATCGAGCCGGATGTCGAGCCACATCCGCTGATTCAACTGAATGCGCAATGGGACGCGCTGAGTGATGAGCAACGGCAGATTTCCGCGCGGGCCATGGAGGTCTACGCGGCCATGGTCGAGCGTATGGACTGGAACATCGGCCGGGTGGTCGATTACCTGCGCCAGCAGGGCCAACTCGATAACACCTTCATCCTGTTCATGTCCGACAACGGTGCCGAGGGCGCACTGCTGGAGGCGTTTCCCAAGTTCGGCCCGGAACTGCTGACCTACCTCAATCAGCATTACGACAACAGCCTCGACAACATCGGCCGCGCCAATTCCTACGTGTGGTACGGGCCGAGCTGGGCGCAGGTGGCGACCGCGCCGTCACGGCTGTTCAAGGCGTTCACCACCGAAGGCGGGATTCGCGTACCGGCGCTGCTGCACTATCCGCAACTGCCGATCAAAGGGCAGATCAGCCACGGCTTTGGCACGGTGATGGACATTACCCCGACCATTCTCGATCTGGCCGGCGTGCGCCATCCGGGCAAGCAATGGCACGGCAAACCGGTGGCGCCGCTGCGCGGTAAATCATGGCTGGGCTTTTTGTCTGGCGAGACGGCGCAGGTGCATGACGAACACACCGTGACTGGTTGGGAGTTGTTTGGCCGGCGGGCAATTCGCCAAGGGTCGTGGAAAGCCGTGTGGATCCCCGGGCCGGTGGGGCCGGCGACCTGGCAGCTTTACGACCTGAGCAGCGATCCGGGTGAGATTCATGATCTGGCGTCGAGTCAGCCGGACAAGCTCAGCACCCTGATCGGGCATTGGCAGCAGTATGTGGAGGAGACCGGGGTGATTCTCAGTGCTTCGCCATTTCAGCCGGATTGAGGTTGCCTGATCCGGTGCCTTCGCGAGCAAGCCCGCTCCCACAGTTGAAATGCGTTCCCCTGTGGGAGCGGGCTTGCTCGCGAAGAGGCCCGCAAATTCACCATCAAGCCTGAGCCGTACGCGCCTCCTCCGCTACCACTTCATCCCGACGAACAAACCGGTTCGCCCGCCCAAACGTACCGAAATCATTGAAGCGCACGCCCATCTCACGCATCACCTTATGCGCCACCGGCACGGTCAGCTGCCGGATGTAAAACGGTTCTTTCACCACAAAATGATGAATCCCGTGGCTGCTGCCGAAGTTGAAGCAGAACGCCTGCAGCGGCCACAGCCACCAAGGGTTCAACACCTGGCACTGCTGCAGCACATTGCCCGCCTCGATGTCGCCGTAGTAATGCATGTTCGAGCTGATGAAGTGCAGGCAAAAGGTGCGCAGCACGTTCGGGCCGATGATCACCACCGCCGCGATGTCGATCATCTGCATCACCGACAGCGTGGTCGCCGACCATTCAATCGGCGAACCCATGAGGTAGGCAATGCCATTCGCCGCATGAAAGCCGAGGAACACGTACCACGCCCCCCAATGCACCAGCGCCAGTGGCGCATAGACCTTCAGCGTGCGTTTGATGATGTTGATTTTGTGCGCCCAGGTCTTGGCCCGCAGCATGCGGATGAACGCCGACATCACGTTGTCGCCGACCATCAGCAGCCGCGCAAAACCCCACGGTTCGCCGTTGGTGATCGCGCGTTCTTCCATATCGGTTTCGGTGCCGGAGACCTTGTGGTGATTGAGGTGCAGATGGCGGCGGATCCACGGGTTGATCGTGCTCGGCCGCGCCAGCCACACCAGGCCCATCATCAGGTTGTGCGGCACGCGCTGCTTGCGGAAATACATGCTGTGGATCAGGTCGTGTTCCAGCTCATGGGTCAGGGAGGCGAAAAACGCGTTGAGCAACAGGCATACCCACCACGCCATGTGGCCAGTGATGTACAGCGTCGCCGAACCGATCATCCCGGCCAGAGCAAAGGCCAGAATCCCCGCGCCGAGGGCGTCCTGGTGCTGCAAAATCGGGTAACGCTCGCGCAACTCGACGCCCTTGGCCAGCACCACTTCGCGAATATGCGCTGATCGCTGGGCAGCATTGTGTCGCTGGGGACTTGCAGAAGTACGGTCCATGCTTCCATCCTCTGGTTATTGATGTTCGCATCCTGCCCTGCGAACGCTTTATTGATGGTAGCCGTGAACGCCAACCTGTTGACCGGAAGCGCCAATCAGCATGAAGGAACCGACCTCGCTCGCCAGCTGGACCCGTGCCTTGCGCAAGCAACTCGATGCGCTGGGGCTGGACAGTCTCGGCCTGTGCCAACAGGCCGGACTCGATCCGCAGTTGATGGACGACCCGAACGCGCGTTATCCGTTGTCCGGCACCACGCGCCTGTGGCAACTGGCAGTACAGTTCAGCGGCGATCCGGCGATCGGCCTGCGAGTGTCGCGGTTCGTCAGCCCGACCACGTTCCATGCGCTGGGTTACGCGCTGGTGGCCAGCGGCAGCCTGCGTGAGGTATTCGAGCGCATCGTGCGTTATCACCCGGTGGTCAGCGATGCATTGGAACTGGAGCTGAGCCGCAGCGATGACCGCTATCTGTTTCGTCTGAAAATTCCGTCAGGCAATCCGGCGCCGGCCTTCGAAGCCATCGATGCCTTTGCCGCGATCTACGTGCGTACCTGCCGCAATCGCCTGGGTCGCGATTACGCGCCGCTGGCGGTGTACCTGCGCCGCCCGGAACCGTCCGATGCGCATCAGTGGCACAAGGTGTTCCGCGCTCCGGTGCATTTCTCCTGCGCCGAAGATCGCCTGGAGTTTGCCCTCGCCGACTTCGACAGCCACCTCGACGACGCCAACCCGGAACTGGCCGAACACAACGAAGCGGTGCTCAAGCGCACGATGGCCCAACTCCAGCCGCTGACCTGGGAGCGCAAGGTGCGCGACGCCATCGAAGAACAACTGCCCGAAGGCGAACCCAGCGCCGAACGCATCGCCCAGGCCTTGCACCTGAGCCTGCGCAGCCTGCAACGGCATCTGGCGGATGAGGGCTGTCGCTTCGACACGCTGCTCAACGAGAGCCGCGAAAACCTCGCGCTGCTGCACCTGCGCGATCCGCAGTGTTCGTTGAGTGAAGTCAGTTACCTGCTGGGGTTTGCCGACACCAGCAGCTTCAGCCGCGCGTTCAAGCGCTGGACGGGAATGACGCCGGGGCAGTTTCGCGATCAGTTGCGCTGACCATCAGCCCTTGATCAAGCTGCGTTGCAGGCCGGAAGTCCACTGTTCGATCATCGCCTCGCCTACTTCGGCAAAATCGGGGTACTTGCGGCAGTGTCTGGCCATTTCCTCGATCGCCATCTGCATGCCGTGAGCCACTTGTTGCAGTAATTCGTTGCAACGCGCCTCGGTCAGGTTGCATGCCGTACGACCGAACCGCACCAGCATCTTGTACTTGGGCCAGGCTTTTGAACCGCCCAGCAGCAGCGCCATGCTGTCGCTCTTGATATAAACCGACGTTGTGATGATGTCGTACGCCGGCGCGAGCCTGACGGATGACTGCTCTGCACAATCTTCGTAAAGCACGCCGAAGTTCTTCAGATGCGCATCACCGTTTTTCAGCCCTGCAGACAACGCGACAATCTTGAAAAACGCTTCCAGGGCAGAGCCCAGCAACTGCGGCGAAACAAATGCCTTGATCTGCCGCGCGGCACCTTCATAGGAACCGTCGTATTTGGCTTTCGACGGCCACCCGTTCAGTACACAGAAATCCTCGAAACCGAGGTACCCCGAATCGCTCAGGTCAAAACGCTCGACCACCAGAAATTTGCCGCGCTCGCTGAGCTCGAATGTTGGCACTTCGAGGCCGCAGTGCTGTGCCGCCCGCATACAGAAATATTCATTGGTTGCCAGCTGCGGATACTCTTCGGCGCGAAAGGCCTTGACCAGATGAGTCGCGCCCCGATGAGTCAGGCGATCAATCGCGGCAGCGCTGTCACGCACCAGCACTTTGGGCTGCACGCCTGACACTCCGGAATACTGACCATAGGTCTGTAACAGGTCTTCGAACAGTCCCTGAGCACCATCGTGCACCAGCAGATCGCTGAGGGATGTTGCCGGAGGCTGATCAGTCGCCGGTGCGCTGGCAATTGCCAGACGGCCGAGCTGATGGGGGCCGACGATAGCCAACAAAGCAAAATCATCGAAGCCACGCACGGCTTTACTGAAGCGCCGCATCAACTCCTCACGTAGCGCGCCTTCGGGCAAGTTCATCTCGAAGACAGGGTGGATGCCATGTTCCCAGCCATAGCTGTCCAGGCGAGTGGGCATCGTCAGCGATACCGCATTGTCAGCGCTGGCGTCTTCGCGGTAACTGAACACGCTGTCGTCGCGAATCTGCCCGCGCCCCAGCGTCCCGACCACCTGCTCACCTACACGGATTTGCAACCTGTCCGGCGTTTCAGTCATGGAAATTCACTTTTTGCAGAGCGTCGAGGGTTGGGCGATTGGACTTCCGGGGAACGGCAACCAGCTCGTAACCGAAGCCGTTGAGTATCGCCTCAACCTTGCGCAGGCCGATTTCGGAGACCGTGTTGTTTTCGATCCCCGAGATGGTGGCGCGGCTCATGCCATATTGTTGAGCCAGTGCCTGCTGGGAGAGTTTGCGCGCCTTACGCAAACTTCTGATCACTTCGCCGATCTGTTCCATTGCGCAAACCTGCACTGTTTACGATGCATTTATAGATAAATCAATGAAATGCATCACATGTGATGCACTAGTCACCAAACTCTAGCTGAGTTTCAGAATACTTGCACGGCGCATCATTGGCTCAGGACAAAACCCAACTCAAACACTGTGCCACTCGCATCACTGCTCACCCTGACCCGTCCGCCATGCAACAGCATGATCGACTGCACGATCGCCAGCCCCAGCCCACCGGAATCCCCAGGCTGCGCCCGTGAAGGATCGACGCGATAGAAGCGGTCGAACAGTTTGCCCAGATGTTCTGGCGCGATGACCGGGCCGTGGTTGTGTACCTGTAACCAGCACACGCCCGGCTCATCGTGGCGGCGCAGGCTGATCAGCGTGCTTTCATCGGCATGGCGCACCGCGTTGGCCAACAGATTACCGAGCGCGCGTTGCAGCAGTTGCTGGTCGGCCAGCAGTTCGCCGTGCAGCGCATTTTCCAGACGGATATTGCGGTCGTCCGCCAGCGCTTCGAAGTAATCGCACAATTCATTGCCGACCTCGTGCAATTCCAGCGTGCGCAAGTCGAGCGCACGCTCCGCCTGTTCGGCGCGGGCGAGGAACATCAGGTTCTCGGCCATGCGTTTGAGGCGTTCGAATTCTTCCATGTTCGACGCCAGCAATTCCTGATACTCCGCCGTGCTGCGCGGGTGATTCAGCGCCTGGCCGTTGCTGGCGAGCAAGGTGTGCAGCGGTGTGCGGATCTCGTGAGCCAGATCGGCAGAAAACTGCGACAGCCGCTGCACGCTGTCGTCCAGCCGCGCGAGCATGCCGTTGATCGCCTGCACCGGTTCGAGCAGTTCGGCGGGGGTGCCACTGGCGGGCAGACGCTGGTCGAGGCTGCGCAGATCAATGCCGCGCACCGCAGCGCTTAACTGGCGCAACGGTTGCAGACCACGGCGCAGCAAAACCAGGCCCAGCGCGAACGCCAGCAACGCGCCAAGCCCGACGGCCAGGTACAGGCGCAAGCGATAACTGGCGAGCATCTGTTCACGCTCAGTAAGCACCTTGCCGGCGATCACGGTGAGCGGTTCGCCGTTCGGCCCTTGGGCTTCACCGGACAACAGCGCCAGCTCGGCGCCGTCCGGCGCTTGCCAGGTCAGCACATCGCGACGCTGCGGCGTTTGCTCACGTGCGATTGCGTTCAATGGCGGCAGCTCGCGCTGACGCGGGTTGATCGCAATCACGTTCGAGCCATCGGCGCGCCGTACCAACAGCAGGCTGTCGAGGTTACCGAGCATGTTCTGATAGAGACGTGGCCGCGCCTGCAAGGCGCCGAGGCTGTCACTGTCGGCGAGCAAGGCGCGCACCTGCTCCAGACGGCCGAGCAACGCGAGGTCGTCGCGGTAGGCGATTTCCGAGTCGAGCGAGCGGTAGAGAAACACACCGATCGCACTCAACACCAACGCGCAAACCACAGCGAACGCCAGCGCCAGACGCCAGGCGATCGACCTAGACCGCATCGTCGGGCGCCTCCAGCTGATAGCCGACCCCGCGCACGGTATGGATCAGTTTCGGCATGTACGGGTCATCGACCTTGGCCCGCAAACGCCGCACTGCAACTTCGACCATGTTGGTGTCGCTGTCGAAATTCAGGTTCCACACCTGCGAGGCGATCAGCGTGCGCGACAGCACTTCGCCCTGACGGCTGACGAGCAATTGCAGCAAGGCAAATTCCTTGTTGGTCAGGGCAATGCGCTGACCGCCGCGACTGACCCGACGCCGTAGCACGTCGATTTCCAGGTCGGCGATGCTGTAGGACTCGGCCTCGCGCAGCGGCCCGCGCCGCAGCAACGTGCGCACCCGCGCGAGCAATTCGGCGAAGGCGAAGGGTTTGAGCAGGTAATCATCGGCGCCCAGTTCGAGGCCGCGCACGCGGTCTTCGATGGCGTCCTTGGCGGTGAGGAACAGCACCGGCGTGGCGCCGCGCTGGCGGATCAGTTGCAGCAGCTGCCAGCCATTAAGGCCCGGCAGCATCACGTCGAGGATGATCAGGTCATATTCCTGCTGCTCGATGAAATAGCGCCCATCGAGACCATTGAGCGCCACGTCCACGGCAAAACCCGACTCGCCCAGGCCCTTGGCCAGGAAATTCGCGGTTTTGGCTTCATCTTCTACGACCAGCAAACGCATGGCACACCTCGATTGATCAGGCACACAGGCTAGGCGCCTTCGGCCCGATTGCCCATTACAAACTTGTAATCCGACTGACGGGGTTCTGACGAAGAGCGGCGGCTAAGGTGATGTCCTTCGCTTTCGGAGCCTGTTCATGACCGTCAAATACCTTGCAGCCAGCCTTGCCCTCGGCCTCAGCGTCAGTGTTTTCGCCGCCCCTGAACTGCCGCGCCACGCTGACCTCGATCTGAAAACCGCACGCCTGCTGGCCGACACCGCGCTGAGCAATTGCACCGCCACGGTATCGGTGCTCGACCGTGGCGGCAACTTGCTGGTAACCCTGCGCGGCGACGGCATCGGCCCGCACAACACCGCTGCCAGCCAGCGCAAAGCCTACACCGCGCTGTCGACGAAAACCCCGACCCGGCTGTTCGCCGAGCGCGCCCGCAGCAATCCGGAAACCGCCAACCTCAACACCCTCGATGAGCTGCTGTTGCTCGGCGGCGGGATCCCGTTGTTCGCCGCGGATGAACTGGTCGGCGCCATGGGCGTGGCCGGCTCCGGCGGCGGCGAGCAGGACGAAAACTGTGCCATCAAGGCCGCCGAAAAGGCCGGCCTGACCCTGACCCGTTCCCAATAAGGAGACTGACCATGACCACCCTGCGCATGACCTTCGCCGCACTCGGCCTGAGTGCCTTCTCCAGCCTGGCGCTGGCCGCCGGCAACCCGCTGAGCGTGCACGTGCTCAACCTGGAAAACGGCCTGCCCTCCCCGGGCGTCAACGTGACCCTGGAAAAACACGTCGGCCAGAACTGGCAGCCACTGGCTCAGGGCACCACCAACGAACAGGGGCGCATCGCCGAACTGTTCCCGGCCAAGCAGCCTTTCGAGGCGGGCGAATACCGGGTGGTGTTCAAGACCGGCGAGTATTTCGAGAAGAACAAGCGCGAGACGTTTTTCCCGGAGATTCCGGTGATTTTCCAAGTGAAGCAGACTGACCAGCACTACCACATCCCGCTGCTGCTCAGCCCTTACGGGTTCTCGACCTATCGCGGCTCGTAAGCCACACATGTTTCCCCTGTAGGAATGAGCCTTGTGGTGAGGGGATTTATCCCCGATCGACTGCGTAGCAGTCGCCGGACTTCATCACAGGTTGGGGGCGGCTGCGCCCCCCATCGGGGATAAATCCCCTCACCACAGAGGCCCACTCCAGCAATGGATCGGTGTGAAGTTTTAGAGTGTGGCGAGAGCGCGCAATCGCTTGGCATCGAGAATCTCGATCTCGCCATACCCCAACCCGATAATCCCCTGCCCTTGCAGATCCTTGAGGATCTGGTTGGTGGTCTGCCGTGACAGCGACAGCATCGACGCCAGCTGCTCCTGCGGCAGTTGCAGGACCCGGCGTGGCGCATCAATTTCACCGTAGCCCTCGGCGATCATCAGCAAGCGATGGGCCAGGCGTGCCGGAGCCGGCAGCAGGCTCAATTGTTCGAGATTGATAAAGGTCAGGCGCAGTTTGTGGCTCATCAGCAATGCCAGATGGCGCCAGTACACCGGCTGTTCGTCGAGGATTTTCAGCAGCGTGGCCTGCGGGATATTCAGCAGGGTGCACGACCCGACCGCATACGCATCATGAGTGCGTGGCTGGCCGTCGAACAGGCAGATTTCGCCGAACCAGTGCGGCGCCTCCACCAGGCTCAGCAACGCCTCCTTGCCCTGCTCGCTCACCGCGCCGATTCGGATCGCGCCGTCGAGCACCGCGTACAGGCCGCAGGGCGGATCGCCGCGCTGGAACAGGCGCTGCCCCGCCGTCAGCCGCCGCTCCCGAGCCGCCGCCAGCAGACTATCCTGAAAGGATGCCGGCAGATGACTGAACCATTGCCCGGTCAGCAGCCGTGAACGCTTATCCATGATCACTCCCAATTGTCGCCTGCCTGACAGAGCGAACGCCGAACCCGAGACATGCTGCACGCACCCTACAGGAGGAACAACAATGAAAAGCCTCGTCGACCATCTCAGTCAATACGCCGCCTACCACCGCGACCCGCGCAACATCGCCAGCCACTTTATCGGCATTCCGCTGATCGTGGTGGCGGTGGCGGTGTTGCTGTCGCGACCAGAATGGTCACTGGGCGGCTTGTGGATCTCTCCGGCGGTGCTGCTGGCGCTGGCGTCGGCGTGGTTTTACCTGCGCCTGGAACTGAAGCTGGGCGTTCTGATGACGCTGTTGATGGGCCTGTCGGTCTGGGCCGGGCATGCGCTGGCGCAGCAGAGCACCATGGTCTGGCTGAGCAGCGGGCTGGCGATGTTTGTGATTGGCTGGGTAATCCAGTTTGTCGGGCACCACTACGAGGGGCGCAAACCGGCGTTTGTCGATGACGTGAGCGGGCTGATCGTCGGGCCGCTGTTTGTGGTGGCGGAAGTGGCCTTCCTGCTCGGCATGCGCCATGAGTTGAAAGAGCAGATCGAGGCGCGGGCGGGGGTGGTGCGGGTCAATCCGAATCGCGCGGCTGTATAGGCCGCTTTCGCGAGCAAGCCCGCTCCCACAATGGAATACGTTCCAAAGGTGGGAGCGAGCCTGCTCGCGAAGCTTTTGACTTTAGAGGCCGGCGACTTTCTGCCAGACCTTCGGCTTGAAGAACAGCGTTTCACCCTTGGCCAGTCCGATCAGGCTGTCGTGATCCTTCACCACTTCAGCCTCGATCAGATCCGTCTGCCCCTCCACCTTCAACGTCACCCGCGTGGTCGCGCCCAATGGGCG
The DNA here is from genome assembly GCF_004526365.1 of Pseudomonas sp. S150. Lineage (NCBI taxonomy): Bacteria > Pseudomonadati > Pseudomonadota > Gammaproteobacteria > Pseudomonadales > Pseudomonadaceae > Pseudomonas > Pseudomonas sp. S150. The sequence continues at coordinate 774,660 of NZ_CP038207.1, read as the reverse complement.
AATATCACGCACTTCAGCGGCGTGGTGATCTTCCAGTTCATGCTTGGACAACGACACTTCGTGCGGACGGAACAGCACATGGTTGTCATCGCTGAGCAGCAAGCGGTTCGAGTCGCCGAGGAAGTGATAAACGAAATCGCTGGCCGGGTTTTCGTAGACGTCGCCCGGTGAGCCGATCTGCTCGATCACGCCCTTGTTCATCACCACGATGCGGTCGGCGACTTCCATCGCTTCTTCCTGGTCGTGGGTCACGAACACCGAGGTCAGGTTGATGTCTTCGTGCAGGCGCGCGAGCCAGCGGCGCAGCTCTTTACGCACCTTGGCGTCGAGAGCGCCGAACGGCTCGTCGAGCAGCAGCACTTTCGGTTCCACCGCCAAGGCACGGGCCAAGGCGATACGCTGACGCTGACCGCCGGAGAGTTGCTCCGGGTAGCGATCCGACAGCCAGTCCAGCTGCACCATGTTCAGCAGTTCGTGGACCTTGGTCGCGATCTGGCTTTCGCTCGGGCGCTGGTTTTTCGGTTTCATGCGCAGGCCGAACGCGACGTTGTCGAACACCGTCATGTGGCGGAACAAGGCGTAGTGCTGGAACACGAAACCGACGTTGCGATCACGCACGTCGTGGCCGGAGACGTCTTCGCCGTGAAACACGATGTTGCCCTGATCCGGGGTTTCCAGGCCGGCGATGATCCGTAGCAGCGTGGTCTTGCCGCAGCCGGACGGGCCGAGCAGCGCCACCAGTTCACCGCTGTGAATGTCCAGGCTGATGTTGTCCAGCGCCTTGAACGCATTGAAATTCTTGCTGACGTTACGCACTTCGATCGACATGAATTATTCCTCCGCGGCGCTGGCGCGCAGGCGGTTGATACGGTTTTCGCTCCACTGCTTGAGCAGCAGGATGAAGAGCGCCAGGATCAGCAACAGGCTCGCCACGGCGAACGCGGCCACGTGGTTGTATTCGTTGTAGAGGATCTCGACGTGCAGCGGCAAGGTGTTGGTCACCCCGCGAATGTGCCCGGAAACCACCGACACCGCACCGAACTCACCCATGGCCCGAGCGGTACACAGCACCACACCATAGATCAGGCCCCACTTGATGTTGGGGACGGTGACATGCCAGAACATCTGCCAGCCATTGGCGCCGAGCAGGCGCGCGGCTTCCTCTTCCTGCGTGCCTTGTTCCTGCATCAGCGGAATCAGCTCGCGGGCCACGAACGGCACGGTGACGAAGATCGTCGCCAGCACGATGCCCGGCAGGGCGAAGACGATCTGGATGTCATGATCCTGCAGCCAAGGCCCGAACAGGCCCTGAGCGCCAAACATCAGCACGTAGACCAGACCGGCGATCACCGGCGACACCGAGAACGGCAGGTCGATCAGCGTCACCAGCATGCTCTTGCCACGGAACGAATACTTGCTCACGCACCACGCGGCACTGACCCCGAACACCAGGTTCAGCGGCACCGAAATCAGCACGGCGATCACCGTGAGTTTCAGCGCCGACAAGGCGTCCGGTTCAAAGATCGCCGTGAAGAATGCGCCGAGGCCATTCTTCAAACCTTGCGACACCACGATGAACAGCGGCAGTACCAGAAACAGGAAAAAGATCAGCCAGCCGAGACCGATCAGCACGCGCCGTGAAGTAGCACTGCCACGGCGTGCAGCGTTGGCCGAGGACGCGGCCGCAATAGACGATTGGGACATGTTCGCGCCTCCTTATGGGGTTTCGATGCGCCGCTGCAACAGGTTGATCAGCAGCAACAGGACGAAGGAAACCACCAGCATCAGCACGCCGATGGAAGTGGCGCCGGTGTAATCGTATTGATCGAGCTTGACCATGATCAGCAGCGGCAGGATCTCGGTTTTCATCGGCATGTTGCCGGCGATGAAAATCACCGAGCCGTACTCACCGACACCGCGGGCGAACGCCAGGGCAAAACCGGTCAACCAGGCGGGCAACAGCGCTGGCAAGAGGATATGGCGGAACACCTGCAAAGGTTTCGCGCCAAGGCAGGCAGCGGCCTCTTCGACTTCACGGGGAATGTCAGCCAGTACCGGCTGCACCGTGCGCACCACGAACGGCAGGGTGACGAAAGTCAGCGCCAGGGTGATGCCCAGCGGCGTGTAGGCAATCTTGAAACCGAGGTCGGCGGCAAACTGGCCGACCAGACCGGTCGGGGTGTACAGCGCGGTCAGGGCGATACCGGCCACCGCCGTCGGCAGGGCGAACGGCAGGTCGATCATCGCGTCGATCACCTTGCGCCCGGGGAAGGTGTAGCGCACCAGCACCCAGGCCAGCAGCGTACCGATGATGCCGTTGATGATCGCCGCACACAGCGCGGTGCCGAAGCTCAGCTTCAACGCTGCCAGCACGCGTGGCGCGGTGATGATCGTCCAGAACTGATCCCAGGTGAGTTGGGCGGCGTGGACGAACATCGCCGCCAGCGGGATAAGCACAATCAGGCTGAGGTACACCAAGGTGTAGCCCAGCGTCAGCCCGAAGCCGGGTATGACGGGGGAGATACGACGCGACATAAAAGTCCTTGGTTAAAAAGCATTCCGCTGAACGCACCAATGTGGGAGCAAGCCCTGTGGTGAGGGGATTTATCCCCGACCGACTGCGAAGCAGTCGCAAAACCAGAGTTCGCGGTAGATTTGATTCACCGCAAAGGTCGGCATTGGGGCTGCTGCGCAACCCATCGGGGATGAATCCCCTCACCACAAAAGCTCACTCCCACATCTCAAGTGCCTAAACTTCAGGCTCATTGTGGAGCAGATTACTGCGCCTGATAGATCTGGTCGAACACGCCACCGTCGTTGAAGAACTTCGGTTGTGCGGATTTCCAGCCGCCGAAGTCCTTGTCGATCGTCACGAGTTCCAGTTTCGGGAACTGCTGGGCGTACTTCGCCGCCACGTCCTTGTCGCGCGGGCGGTAGAAGTTCTTCGCGGCGATCTCCTGACCGGCCGGGCTGTACAGGTGCTTCAAGTAGGCTTCGGCGATCTGCTCGTTGCCCTTCTTCTCGGCGTTCTTGTCGACCACGGCCACCGGTGGCTCGGCAAGGATCGACAGCGACGGCACGACGATGTCGAACTTGTCGGCGCCGCCATCTTCTTTCAGTGCCAGGAACGCTTCGTTTTCCCAGGCCAGCAACACGTCACCCTGACCATTGTTGACGAAGGTGATGGTCGAGCCACGGGCGCCGGTGTCCAGCACGGGAACGTGCTTGAACAGGGTCTGTACGTATTCTTTGGCTTTTTCTTCGCTGCCGCCGTTGGCTTTCAGGCCATAGGCCCACGCGGCGAGGAAGTTCCAGCGTGCACCACCGGAGGTTTTCGGGTTCGGGGTGATCACCGAAACGTCGTTCTTGACCAGGTCGCCCCAGTCCTTGATGCCTTTCGGGTTGCCCTTGCGCACCAGGAACACGATGGTTGAGGTGTACGGGGTGCTGGCGTCCGGCAGACGCTTCTGCCAGTCGGCCGGCAGGGTCTTGCCGAGCTTGGCGATTTCGTCGATGTCGCCGGCCAGGGCCAGGGTCACGACGTCGGCACGCAGACCGTCGATCACCGCCCGGCCCTGCTTGCCCGAACCGCCGTGGGATTGCTGGATTTTCACGGTGTCGCCGGCATGATCCTTCTGCCAGAACTTGATGAATTCGGCGTTGTAGTCCTGATACAGCTCGCGCGTCGGGTCGTACGACACATTGAGCAGTTCGTAATCCTTGGCAACCGCGGAACCGGCAAACACAGCACTGGCCAGCGCGGCCAAAGCGTAACGGCGAATCGACGACATGGTGAAAGCTCCTGGAATTCTTGGTGGTGGCTTTTTCTTATGTGTTGCTGGAATCGGGTTGCTCATTCAAAGATCGCCGCCTGCGCCAGCGCTTGCGCACAGCCCCCTGCAAAAGCTGGCGCAGGCTGCGATCTTTTTCAGCTCGGCTTGTTACCCGGCTGCTGCAAACGGAATTTCTCTTTGCGTTCGATCTGCACGACCTGGGCGTTGTGCACAGTGATCTCCACCGCGCCAAACCGCAGATCGCGCAGGGCGCTCTGGATTTCACGCAAGATGGTGGTTTCGTCCTGACCGTCAACGCTGCGAAGGGATGCGCTCATGGTGCTGCTCCTTTGAATGGGATGTGCCTGGCAGTGGGCGGCACTGCGTTCGGCGTGGGAGCAATATAAGAGAGGCGCAGATATTCTTAAAAAGACTATTTAAGAATGTTTATATAACTAGAAAACATTATCTGACGGGGCAAGGGTTTGCGCGGTGTTCCCCGAGTTTGAAGCCTGTATGAAACCTTTTGGTGAGGGGATTCATCCCCGATGGACTGCGTAGCAGTCCCTGTTTTTTAGGGCCGCTGCGCGACCCATCGGGGATAAATCCCCTCACCACAGGTTTTGTGTCAGCCATAACAGGACTGCTAACCGATAACAGGAGCTCTGGTCCAATCAATCTCCCCCGCCGGCACCGGCCGCCCAAACCAGTACCCCTGCCCCAGATCACATTCCTGCTCCAGCAGAAACGCCGCCTGCTCGGCCTGCTCGATCCCTTCGGCATGCACCTGCATGCCCATGCTGCGTGCCAGGGCGACGATCACCCGAACGATGGCTGCGTCATCCTCGTCCCACGGCAGACCGGCGACAAAACCCTGATCGATCTTGAGCTTCTGCACCGGCAAGCGCTTGAGCCGCAACAACGACGAGTACCCCGTGCCAAAGTCATCGATGGCCAGGCGAATGCCCAACTCACGCAAGCGATGCATCTGTTCCAGCGCCACTTCCGGGTCATCCATCACCGCGCTTTCGGTGACTTCCAGCTCCAGATACGCCGGATCCAGCCCGGTCTCGTGCAGCACCTGCGCCACCTGCTGATACAGCTCACGCCGGGCAAACAGGCGCGACGACACATTCACCGCGACAAACGACAACACAATCCCGGCCTGCTGCCATTGACACATCTGCGAACACGCCTGACGCATCACCCAGGCGTCGATTTCGGCGATCAGCCCGGTGCGCTCGGCAATCGGGATGAATTCCGCCGGTGACACCAGACCACGCTGCGGATGCTCCCAGCGCACCAGCGCTTCGACGCCGATCAGGCGACTGCTGTGCAAATCGTGAACCGGTTGGTAATAGACGCGCAGCTCCTGCTGCTCCAGCGCGCGACGCAGCTCGAAGGCAATCTCGACCCGTTGCTGCGCATGGGCGGTCAACTCTTCGGTGTACAGCGCGTAGCCGTTTCGGCCGCTGCTCTTGGCCTTGAACAGCGCGGCGTCGGCATTGCGCAGCAATTGATCGGCACTCAATGCATCACTGGGGAACAGGCTGATACCGATACTGGCGTTGATGAACAGCTGATGCCGCTCGATGCTGAACGGTTCCTTCAGCGCATCGAGAATGCGCTGGGCCAGCGCCGCTGCCTGAACCAGTTGTGGACAACTTTCCGCCAGCACCGCGAATTCGTCACCGCCGAGCCGTGCCAGGGTAATCCCGGGGCCGAACAGGTCCTGCAGGCGCGCCGCCACCGCTTTGAGCAGGCGATCGCCGACGTTGTGCCCGAGGCTGTCGTTGATCATCTTGAAGTGATCCAGATCGATCATCAGCAGGGCGCAGCCACGCTTGTGGATCTGCGCCGAGGCCAGCGCCTGCTCGGCGCGGTCGCTGAACAACAGGCGATTGGGCAGGTCGGTCAGCGGGTCGTGATGGGCGAGGTGCTTGAGTTCGTGTTCGGAGTCCTTGATCGCACTGATGTCGGAAAATACCGCCACGTAGTGACTGAGCCGGCCCTGATCATCGTGAATCACGCGGATGGTCTGCCACTGTGGATAAATCTCGCCGCTCTTGCGTCGGTTCCAGATCTCACCGCTCCATTCGCCCTCGCTCTCCAGCGTGGCGAACATCGCCTGGTAAAAGCCCGGCGGATGGTGGCCGGACTTGAACAGGCTTGGCTGATGGCCGAGAACTTCGTCGTACTGGTAGCCGGTGATTTCCATGAACGCACGGTTGACGTGCACGATCAGGCCCTGATGATTGGTGACCAGCACCCCTTCGCGGGTGCAATCGAACACCGCTGCCGCCTGACGCAGGCGTTCACGGTCGGACTGACGCTCGCGTAGCCGCGCACCAATGCCGAGAAATTCGCACAATCTGGCCCGTGCCAGGAAAATCAGGCCAGCGCTGACGGCAGCCCAGACGTAACCGTTGATCAGTTGCCATCGCTGCAGATCGACAGACTCATCAAAGAAACTGTTCAATAAGTAACCAGTTCCCTGCAGCCAGACCACAGCAAGCAACAGGTAGAGCAGCGCTGCACGCAAGGCATCGCGGTAAGTGGCAGGCATTCGGCTGTCCATGTCCCTACAAAAAAGGCTGGAATTATAGGTCAAGAAACATCCAGCGACTCTTATCTGAAAGGGCGACTGGTTTTATCTGTGTGCTTGGTGATAATGCAACGGCTGTTTTTATCTTTATCGAGGGCCCTATAGCCTATGTGGTACGAAGGTTTTCTTGGCTTGTCGGCCTGGTCTCTGGTCGCGGTCACCCTGCTGATGACCCACGTGACAATTGTCGCCGTCACGGTCTATCTGCACCGTTACTCGGCCCATCGCTCGCTGGAGCTGAATGCCGGCCTGAAACACTTTTTCCGTTTCTGGCTGTGGCTGACCACGGCGCAGAACACCCGCGAGTGGACTGCCATCCACCGCAAACACCACGCCAAATGCGAAACCGAAGATGACCCGCACAGCCCGGTCATCAAGGGTCTGTCCACCGTGCTGCGCAAAGGCGCCGAGCTGTATCGCGCCGAAGCCGAGAACCCGGAGACCCTGCGCATCTACGGCAAGAACTGCCCCGAAGACTGGATCGAGCGCAACCTCTACAGCCGCTACCCGTTGCTGGGCGTGGCGATCATGGGCGTCATCGACCTGCTGCTGTTCGGCACCATCGGCATCACCATCTGGGCGATTCAGATGATGTGGATCCCGGTCTGGGCGGCCGGCGTGGTCAACGGTCTGGGTCACGCCATCGGCTACCGCAACTTCGAATGCCGCGACGCGGCGACCAATCTGGTGCCGTGGGGCATCCTGATCGGCGGCGAAGAACTGCACAACAATCATCACACCTACCCCAACTCGGCCAAGCTGTCGGTGAAGAAGTGGGAGTTCGACCTCGGCTGGGCGTGGATCAAGGTCTTCAGCTTCTTCGGTCTGGCCAAAGTGCAGCGTGTGGCACCGATTGCCCACCGCGTCGAAGGCAAGGGCCATCTGGACATGGACACCGCCATGGCGATCCTCAACAACCGCTTCCAGATCATGGCCCAGTACCGCAAATTGGTGATCGGCCCGCTGGTCAAGCAGGAGCTGGACAAGGTCGATCATTCGGTACGTCATCAATTCCATCGGGCCAAGCGCCTGCTGTCGCGGGAAACCAGCCTGCTGGAAGACCGTCATCACTTGCGCATCCAGAACATGCTCGAGCACAGCCAGGCGCTGAAGGTCATTTACGAGAAACGTCTGGCCCTGCAGCAGATCTGGGTCAAGACCAGCGCCAATGGCCACGACATGCTCGCCGCCATCAAGGAATGGGTGCACGAGGCCGAAGCCAGCGGCATCCAGTCCCTGCGTGAATTTGCCGACCAGCTGAAAACCTACTCGCTGCGCCCCGCCGCAGCCTGACCGCCATGAACGAATCCCCTGTGGCGAGTGGATTCATCCCGATCGGTAGCGCAGCTACCGCAAATTTGTCGACGCGTTCTCATTGCTGAAACGCGTCATCTCTACCGCCCGGCGGGAGCGAGCTTCCTCTCTACAAAAGCGCGGAACTTAGCACCGAAAGCCCTATCTCAAAGACACTTCGCCACCCCGGCGGGCTGTACTGTGGCCGTTGTCGAAATTGCGGCACACCTTTTGAGAAATGTGCCGATGGTCAACAACAATCAAAAAGACTCATCCCTTGCGCAGTGGCCCGAGGCCGCGCAAACCCTGATGGCGCTGATGCACGCCCAAGGCGAAGTCGCCCGGCTGAGCGAGCGCGAACAACTGTTCAGTTCATTGCTGGTGAGCGTCAACGCGGTGCTCTGGGCGTTCAATTGGGAAACCCGTCAGGTGCTGTATGTCAGCCCTGCCTACGAGCGGATTTTCGGTCGCTCCGCAGGCCTGTTGCTGGCCGACTACAACCAGTGGCGCGACAGCATCTACCCCGACGACCTCGACTATGCCGAACGCAGCCTTGCCGAAGTGCTGCAAAAAGGTGCTGTGGAAGACCGCGAGTACCGGATCATCGCCGCCGACGGTCAGGTGCGCTGGCTCAGCGACAAGTGCTTCATCAACCGTCAGGACGAACCCGGGCAACCGGTGATCATCGTCGGCATCGCCGAAGACATCACCGACAAGAAGCACATGGAAACCGAACTGCATCGCCTGGCGACCACCGACGTACTGACCCAGAGCAGCAACCGCCGCCATTTCTTCGAATGCGCCAACCGCGAGTTCGAAGAGGCGCGCCTGCAAGGTGCACCACTGGCCTTCCTGCTGCTGGACATCGATGATTTCAAGCTGATCAACGACAGCTACGGCCACCCGGCGGGTGACAACGTGCTGCAACGGATTGCCGAATGCGGACGTGGGTCGTTACGCCGGGGCGATCTGTTCGGGCGCATTGGCGGCGAGGAGTTCGCTGCGGTGTTTCCCGGTTGCGCACCGGACATGGCGCTGCAAGTGGCCGAGCGGCTGCAGCAGGAGATTCAGCGCCTGAGTTTCAACCACGAGGGGCAGACATTCGGCATCACCGTCAGCCAGGGCCTGACCAGCCTCAGGGATGGCGACGACAGTCTCGAGAGCCTGTTCGCCAGAGCGGATGCGGCCATGTACGAGGCAAAACGGCAGGGCAAGAACCGGATCATTTCTGCCTGATCCAGAATTTCAGCAACCCAAATATCCAATGTGGGAGCGGGCTTGCTCGCGAAGGCGGTAGGTCATTCAGCATTTATGTTGGCTGATACACCGCCTTCGCGAGCAAGCCCGCTCCCACAGGGTTTTGTGAAAAGTCAGATTACTTACGCATCCGCATCAATTCCGGCAGCCCGATCTTCAGCAGCCGCGCCGTACGACTCCTCGCCAGTTCCTCAACGCCCTCATGCTCGGTCAGACGGGCCATCTGCGCGGCCATGTTCATCACCAGCGCTTCCCGGGAATAGACCCCGCCACCGAGCTGGTAGACCGACGCAATCAACTCGCGCAGCTCCAGCGGCAGGCGCCAGCGTGTACGCAGCGCCGAACCGTAGGCCGCGCCAAACTCCGCCAGCGCGTCACCGACCTCCTCCCACTCATCAAGCTCGCCGCCAGCCTGCTTCCACTCCTGCAAACAACGCAGCAACGCCAGGTCACCGAGACGATGCAGCATGCCCGCGCAGTAGCAGCGCTCCTGATCCAGATCGAGCAGGCGCGCCAGGGTGCGGGCGTATTCCGCCGTGTGCAGCGACAGCCCCCAATAGCGCTCGGCGTAATCCGCCAGGCACGGGTCACTGAGTCTGGCGCTGCGTTTGAGCGCCAGGCCGAGGATCAGGTTCATGCTCTGCCCGGTACCAAGGCGATGCAAGGCCTGCCCCAGTGTCTGCACCGCCACACCATGATGCTGCGCCGCACTGTTGGCGGCGGCGATCAGCACAGCGGTAATCTGCGGATCGGTGCGGATCTCTTCTTCCAGCAGCTTCAGATCGAGGCCATTGGGGTTGAGGCTGCGTTTGACCGCCACTTGCACATCGGTCATCAACGGCGCGCCATCGGCCTGCTCGCGACGCCGCTCAAGGAACACCGACAAGGTCATGCCCGGCGCCAGCGTCGGCACTTCGCAGAACACCTCTTCACCCGCATTCAGCAGCAAACCCTGCAGCCGCTCGGTCAGACTTTCCATGTTCAGCGGTTTGGTCAGATAGGCCGTCGGGGCCAACGGGATGGCTTCGCGCACGCTGGCGCTGTCGTTGCGACTGCTCATCAGAATGAACGGCAGCGGCGGATTGCGTTTGCGCTGGCGCACGCTGCGCAGCACGCTCAAACCATCAATGCCCGGCAACTCCCAATCGACAATGGCCAGGTCATAAGGCACTTCGCTGAGTAACGACATGGCTTGCTGGCCATCGGCACACAAGTCCAGCCGCGCATCACAGCGCACGTTGAGCAACACTTGTTTAAGCAGGTCACGAGACCACGGATCGGCCTCGGCAATCAGCACTCGGGGTACGGCGGGTAAATCAACGGCGGTCATGCGCGCTCTCCCTTGCAATGCCTGAACCTTAGCCAATGCTGGCCTATCGATACAGCGCAAAAGCGTTGGATGTGTATCAGGGGCATAAAAAAACCCGCCGAAGCGGGTTTTTTGTCGAACGGATCACACAGCGCCGGGGCTTACAGCTCCGAGAAGCACTCTTCGATGATCGCCAGACCTTTGTCCAGTTGCTCGTCCGGCGAGGTCAGCGGTACGAGAACGCGCAGCACGTTGCCGTAGGTGCCGCAGGACAGCAGGATCAGACCCTTGTCGCGCGCCTTGGCCACGACAGCCGCAACGGCGGTCGGGTTTGGCTTGTGGCTGTCGCCGTTTTCGAACAGCTCGACCGCGATCATCGCGCCCAGCGCACGCACTTCGCCGATCACCGGGTACTTGGCCTGGATGGCCTTCAAACCGGTTACCAGACGCTCGCCGACAGCCTTGCAGCGGTCCAGCAGTTGCTCTTCTTCGAACACTTCCATCACGGCCAGCGCCGCAGCGCAAGCGATCGGGCTACCGGCGTAGGTGCCGCCCAGGCCGCCTGGAGCGATGGCGTCCATGTATTCGGCCTTGCCGCAGACACCGGCGAGCGGGAAGCCGCCAGCGATGGATTTGGCGAAAGTGGTCAGGTCGGCAGCAACGCCCATCTGTTCCATGGCGAAGAAGGTGCCGGTACGGCCAGCGCCGGTCTGCACTTCGTCAGCGATCAGCAGGATGCCGTGCTGGTCGCACAGGGCACGCAGACGCTTCATGAATTCTTTCGGCGCGACGTAGAAACCACCTTCACCCTGCACAGGCTCGATGATGATCGCGGCGATGTCTTTCGGCTCGGCGTCGTTCTTGAAGATGCGTTCGATGGAAGCGATCGAGTCGTCGATGCTCACACCGTGCAGTTCGTTCGGGTACAGCGCACGGAAGATGCCGCCTGGCATCAAGCCCATGCCGGCCGAGTAAGGCACGACTTTACCGGTCAGGCCCAGGGTCATCATGGTGCGACCGTGGTAAGCGCCGGTGAAGGCGATCACACCGGCACGGCCAGTGGCGGCACGGGCGATTTTCACGGCGTTTTCCACGGCTTCGGAACCGGTGGTCACCAGCAGGGTTTTCTTGGCGAAATCACCTGGCACCTTGGCGTTGATCTTTTCGCACAGCTCAACGTACGGCTCGTAGGCCAGTACCTGGAAGCAGGTGTGGGTCAGCTTGTTCAGCTGTTCGGTCACGGCGGCGATGATTTTCGGGTGCACGTGGCCGGTGTTCAGCACAGCGATACCGCCGGCGAAGTCGATGAATTCACGACCTTCAACGTCAGTCACAGTAGCGTTCTTCGCCGACTCAGCGAAGATCGGGTGAATCTGGCCAACACCACGTGGAACAGCTGCGGTACGACGGGCCATCAGTTCAGCGTTAGTCTTGCTCATTACAGTCCTCATTCACCGCTCATCGGGCGGCGTGGTTCAAGGATTAAGCGGGAGAAATCGGCGGTGGCAGCATGCGATGATCGACTGCCACGGCGTTCCCGGCCGCAGAGAAAATTCCGGTTTGAAACGACGCAAAGGGACAGCGCTCTCGTGCCCTTTGCGTTTACAGCGTTCTTCTACCGAGGCTTAGATGCCAAGGCAGAGGTATTTGATTTCCAGGTAATCCTCGATGCCGTACTTGGAGCCTTCACGGCCCAGGCCCGACGCCTTGATGCCGCCGAACGGCGCGACTTCGTTGGAGATCAACCCGGTGTTGACGCCGACCATGCCGTATTCCAGGGCTTCAGCCACACGGAACACCCGGCCCAGGTCGCGAGCGTAGAAGTAGGAAGCCAGACCGAACTCGGTGTCGTTGGACATCGCGATCACTTCGGCTTCGTCTTTGAAGCGGAACAGCGGTGCCAGCGGGCCGAAGGTTTCTTCCTTGGCGACAGCGGCATCTTTCGGCACGTTGGTCAGGATGGTCGGCTCGAAGAAGTTGCCTTCCATCGGCTTGCCACCGGCCAGCACGGTGGCGCCTTTGGCCACGGCGTCAGCGATGTGCTCTTGCACCTTGGCCACGGCTTTCTCGTCGATCAGCGGGCCCGTGGTGGTGCCCTCTTCCAGACCGTTGCCGATCTTCAGCTTGGCGACGGCCACTTTCAGCTTCTCGGCGAACGCGTCGTAGACCGAATCCTGAATGTACAGACGGTTGGCGCAGACGCAGGTCTGGCCGTTGTTGCGGTATTTGGAAATGATCGCGCCTTCGACGGCCTTATCCAGGTCCGCGTCGTCGAACACGATGAACGGCGCGTTGCCACCCAGTTCCAGCGAGACTTTCTTGATGTCCTTGGCGCATTCCGACATCAGCTGACGGCCGATTTCGGTCGAGCCGGTGAAGGACAGCTTGCGCACGATCGGGTTGCTGGTCAGCTCGCTGCCGATGTCGCCGGCGCTGCCGGAGACCACACTGAACACGCCTTTAGGGATGCCAGCGCGCTGCGCCAGTTCAGCCAGAGCGAAGGCGGAGAATGGGGTTTGCGAAGCCGGCTTGAGCACCATGGTGCAACCGGCAGCCAGCGCAGGGCCGGCTTTACGGGTGATCATCGCCGCCGGGAAGTTCCACGGGGTGATCGCGGCGGTCACGCCGATCGGCTGCTTGATCACGATCAGGCGCTTGTCAGGCTGGTGGCCCGGAATCACGTCGCCGTAGATACGCTTGGCTTCTTCGGCGAACCACTCGATGAACGAAGCGGCGTAAACGATTTCGCCCTTGGCTTCAGCCAGCGGCTTGCCCTGCTCGAGGGTCATCAGGCGCGCGAGGTCGTCCTGGTTCTCGATCATCAGTTCGAACCAGCGACGCAGCTTGCCTGCACGCTCCTTGGCGGTCAGTGCACGCCAGGCCGGCAGCGCTTTGTCAGCGGCTTCGATGGCGCGGCGGGTTTCGGCGGCGCCCATCTTCGGCACGGTGCCGAGGATTTCGCCGGTGGCCGGGTTGTTGACCTTGATCGTCTGACCGTTGTCCGCATCGACCCAAGCGCCATCAATGAAGGCTTGCTGGCGGAACAACTGGGTATCTTTAAGCTGCATGTCGGCTTTCCTTAACAGCACCGCGGCCTGCGCGGAGCAAAATTATGATTGTAGAAAGGCGCCTCGCAAGGCTGCCGTCAGGGAAATCATCTACCGGGTGAGGCGCAGCGATCGTGCGTTATTCACAGCATTTGCGCATCCACACCCCGTCAAAGAGCGTTTGAAATCTCAAACGGATCGTAGGAGCAAAGGGGGTAAAGGACAATAGGTCGTTCGAAAAAAAGAACAAAATCCCAGCGTTTGCTGGTTTTTTCAGATCAACGCGCAAAAAGCCCCGGCCGCAGCCAAACCATAGATCAGCCAGGAAAAAGCGCCAAGCGAGGGTTTTGCAGGACGTTACAGCTTTAAGGAATGCAGCGTTTCACACCGACACGCGCACTGACAAAACCCGCCAAAACCCGGCATGGACGCCCCGAGCCGACCTAGGTATGATGTCGCCCGCTGCACCAGTAGCTCAGCTGGATAGAGTACTGCCCTCCGAAGGCAGGGGTCGTGGGTTCGAATCCCGCCTGGTGCGCCATATATAGAAGAAAAAAGAGAAAGCCTCAGGCCCATTGGGTTTGGGGCTTTTTTGTGCTTTAAGAAATATCAAACTGGTTCAGTCTGATTCGAGTATGTGGTAACAACAATAGTCATGTTTTACTACGGGCCATATGAAGATCGCAGAGCATCATCAATGAGTGAGCAAATAATCGAACAAGGCTTTATCGACAAGCTGATTGAGCTCAAATACAGCTACCGCCCAGACATCACAGACCGCACCTCAATGGAGCGCAACTTTCGTGAGAAATTCGAGGCCCTCAACCGGGTTCGCCTCACTGATGGCGAATTCGCCCGCCTCCTCGACGAGATAGTCACCCCTGATGTGTTTGCGGCGGCGCGTACCCTGCGCGAGCGGAATGCGTTCACCCGCGAAGACGGCACTCCGCTGAACTACACCCTGGTCAATATCAAAGACTGGTGTAAAAACACCTTCGAGGTGGTCAACCAGCTGCGCATCAACACCGACAACAGCCACCACCGTTTCGATGTGCTCATACTCATCAACGGCGTGCCGTGCGTTCAAGTGGAAATGAAAACGCTGGGCGTCAATCCGCGCCGCGCCATGGAACAGATCGTCGAATACAAAAACGACCCGGGCAACGGCTACACCAAAACCTTGCTGTGCTTTCTGCAGTTGTTCATCGTCAGCAACCGCGACAACACCTACTACTTTGCCAACAATAACGCCCGTCATTTCTCGTTCAACGCAGATGAGCGCTTCCTACCCATTTATCAGTTTGCTGACGAGGCGAATAAAAAAATCACATACCTCGACAGCTTTGCCGAGACCTTTCTCGTCAAATGCACGCTTGGCCAAACGCTCAGCCGTTACATGGTGCTGATAGCCAGCGAGCAGAAGCTCATGATAATGCGCCCGTATCAGGTCTATGCCGTCAAAGCCATAGTCGACTGCATCCAGCAAAACTGCGGCAACGGCTATATCTGGCACACCACCGGCAGCGGTAAAACACTCACGTCCTTCAAGGCATCCACGCTGCTCAAGGACAACCCTGATATCGAGAAATGCCTCTTTGTGGTCGACCGCAAAGACCTCGACCGTCAGACTCGTTAGGAATTCAACAAGTTCCAGGAAGGCTGCGTCGAAGAAAATACCAACACCGCAGCGCTGGTACGCCGACTGCTGTCCGAGGACTACGCCGATAAAGTAATCGTCACCACCATCCAGAAGCTCGGCCTCGCCCTCGATGAAAACAGCAAACGTAACAAACAGCGCAAACGAAGCGACCAGCTTACATACAAAGAGCAGTTGGCCCCGTTGCGCGACAAACGCATTGTTTTCATCTTCGATGAATGCCACCGCTCCCAGTTTGGCGAGAACCACAAAGCCATCAAAGAGTTCTTCCCCAAAGCCCAGCTATTTGGCTTTACTGGCACGCCCATATTTGAAGAAAACGCCTCACGGGTAAAAGTGGAAGACCAGCAGGCTTCTTACCAAACCACGGATGAGCTGTTCCAGAAGCAGCTACATGCTTACACCATTACCAACGCGATTGAAGATGCCAACGTGCTTCGCTTCCATATCGATTACTTCAAACCAGAAGGCAAGAAAACACCCAAGCCTGGGGAAGGCTTAGCCAAGCGAGCCGTGGTCGAAGCCATTCTCGCCAAACACGACATGGCCACCGCCCGGCGCCGCTTCAATGCCATTTTGGCGACGGCCAGCATCAACGACGCCATCGAATATCATAGCCTTTTTGCCGAACTGCAACACGCCAAACAACTGGCCGACTCTGACTACCAGTCGCTGAATATCGCATGCGTATTCTCGCCGCCTGCCGAAGGCAATGCGGACGTTAAACAAATTCAGGAAGACCTGCTGCAAGAAAAGCAGGACAACGAAGAAGATCCAGAAGGCAAAAAAAAGGCCCTCAAAGCCATCTT
The DNA here is from genome assembly GCF_004526365.1 of Pseudomonas sp. S150. Taxonomy (NCBI): domain Bacteria; kingdom Pseudomonadati; phylum Pseudomonadota; class Gammaproteobacteria; order Pseudomonadales; family Pseudomonadaceae; genus Pseudomonas; species Pseudomonas sp. S150. The sequence goes on along the minus strand of NZ_CP038207.1, from coordinate 758,910 downwards.
GGCCGACTACAACATCCGCTACGGCACCGACCACCGCATCAGCGAGTTCGACCTTTACTATCAAGATGTTCAAAAGCGCATTAAAGACCAACAGTGGCCAAATGCCGACCACCCTCATGCGCAGAAAATCGACATCACCATCGTGGTCGATATGCTGCTAACCGGCTTCGACTCCAAATACCTGAACACCCTGTACGTGGATAAAAACCTCAAGTACCACGGTTTGATCCAGGCCTTCTCGCGTACCAACCGTGTGCTCAGTAGTGCTCAAGCACCCGATAAAGGCCCTACTGGGATAAAACCATTCGGCAACATCCTCGATTTCCGCCATCAGCAAGAGGCCGTGGATGCAGCCGTCAGCCTATTTTCTGGTGAAAAATCCGGCCCACAGGCCCGCGAAATTTGGCTGGTGGACAAAGCCCCCGTGGTGATTGAAAAACTACAGGCTGCCGTACAAAAGCTAGATGATTTTATGCAATCGCAAGGCGTGGCTTGCGCACCGGAAGCCGTGCATAACCTGAAAGGCGACGATGCCCGTGTCGCTTTTATCAGCCACTTTAAGGAAGTACAGCGACTCAAAACCCAGCTCGACCAATACACCGACCTCACCAAAGACAACGCCGCCGCCATCGAACAGATTCTGCCTAAGGAAAGCCTGCTGGGCTTTCGCGGCGCTTATCTGGAAACGGCCCAGCGCCTCAAGGCCCAGCAAGATAAGAACGGTAATAACGAAGATGGCAAAACCGACGCAGTGGACCAGCTCGATTTCGAGTTCGTGCTCTTCGCCTCTGCCGTTATTGACTACGACTATATCGTGGGGCTGATGTCGCGCTTCTCGCAGCGAGAGCCCAGCAAGCAGAAGATGAGCCGCGATCAGCTTATTGGCCTGATTCAGGCCGATGCAAAGTTTATGAACGAGCGCGAAGACATTGCCGCTTACATCGCCACCCTCAAGGCCGGTGAAGGCCTGAGCGAAACTGCGATTCGTGATGGTTATAGCCGCTTCAAGCAACAGACAGACGCCACAGAACTCGCCGACATCGCGAGCAAACATCACCTGGCCCCATCAGCATTACAAAGCTTTGTGGATGGCATTCTGCAACGCATGATCTTCGACGGCGAACAGCTCAGTGACCTTATGGCTCCGCTCGAGCTCGGCTGGAAAGCCCGTACCCAGGCCGAACTTTCCCTAATGGAAGACTTACAGCCCCTCCTCACCAAACGCGCCCAAGGCCGCGACATCTCAGGACTCAGCGCGTATGAGTAGTAAGACAAAAACAACAGACGCAAAAGTAGCCGGCAACCCCGGCCTTTTGCCGAAGTTGCGCTTTCCGGGCTTCGACAAGCCATGGTCATATGACCCGCTCTCGAAAGCCCTCAAAGAACACAAAATCAAGAACACCGCTGGCCGTGATGTTTTCTCAGTTTCGATGGAATACGGCATCGTCAACCAGATTGAACTCTTGGGCCGCAGTTTTGCGGCCGCTGACACTTCGCACTACACCATCGGGCGGCAGTTTGATGTGGTTTACACGAAAAGCCCGTTGAAGGCGTTCCCTTACGGCATAGTGAAGCAGTGCAAGTTCAACGGAGAGGTCGCACTCTCGCCACTTTACGGTGTCTTCACTCCGGCCAACCCGCATCTGGGTTTGATGATCGAAGCTTATTTTGAGTCGCCAAACCGGTCGAAGGACTTTCTTTCGCCGCTTTGCCAAAAGGGTGCGAAGAATACGCTTCAGATCACAAACACGACTTTTTTGTCTGGACGTTTGCCGCTTCCGACGCAACCAACCGAACAACAAAGAATCGCCGAGTGCCTTAGTTCGGTGGACAATCTGATCGCCGCACAAGCCCGCAAAGTGGACGCGCTTAAGCTCCATAAAAATGGGTTGATGCAGCAGCTTTTCCCCCGAGAAGGTGAAACTCAACCCCGCCTCCGCTTTCCCGAATTCAAAAACGCCGGGGAGTGGGAGGAAGATACGCTCGAAAATTTGTGCACAGCCAAAATCTCTTATGGCATCGTTCAAGCAGGGCCACATATTCCAAACGGAATGCCATATATCAAAAGCTCAGACTTAAACTCTGAGCTTTGCCTCGCCAGTCTGGCTCGCACGTCTGATGTTATCGCCAAAAAATATCGAAGATCAGAAGTAATGCCGGGTGACATAGTGTTTTCTCTCAGAGGAAATATTGGCGTAGCTCAGATCGTCCCTAAAGACATACCAGTGGCTAACTTAACGCAGGGAACCGCGAGGATTAGGACCCAAGGTCCGTCTGAGTTTTTTTTCCAAGCGCTTCGGTCCCAATCTGTTCACGGCCGAATTCTTGCCGTCAGGAAAGGCAGCACATTTCAAGAAATCTCATTGGAAGCCTTGCGAAACATCCGGCTGCTTCACCCAGCAATCGCTGAACAAAAACGCGTCGCCGACTGCCTCTCCACCCTTGACACCCTGATCACCGCGCAAACCCAAAAGTTCGAAGCCCTAAAGATTCACAAGAAAGGGCTAATACAGCAGCTTTTTCCGTCCATGGAGGTGGTTAAGGCATGAGCAACAAGCCAAAGGTCAACAGGTATGCCAACCTCAATACACTAGCAAGGAAGCTGCGCGACGATCTAGGTGGGGCAGATCTCATCCTCGTCTATGCCTACAATCGCACCGGCAAGACGCGGCTCTCGATGGAGTTCAAGGATATTGGAAAGCGTAAGACGAAAAAGAATCCGGATGGTCTTGTAGATACCCTCTACTTCAACGCCTTCACCGAAGATCTGTTCACTTGGGACAATGACATTGAAAACGGCACCACTCGCGGCCTAGAAATAAACCAGGCATCGCGATTCTTTGATGCTTTTAAGAACGAGCCTTTGGAGCCGGCTATTGCTGAGTACTTGAAACGCTACGCAGACTTTGACTTTGATTTCACGTTCCAAGAAGTGCAGCAGGGCAACGAATTCTTTTCCAGACCTGTGTTCGTTAGCTTCCGCAAAGGCGAGCAATCGCACATCAAAATCTCTCGTGGTGAGCAGAACATTTTCATTTGGTGCGTCTTCATGGCCATCTGTGAACAGCTTTTGAAATATCCCGACGGTTATCCGGCAGTGAAGCACGTCTATATCGACGACCCGATTTCATCACTAGACGATAACAACGCCATCTCCGTCGCCTGCGACCTCGCCAAACTTCTTCGTCGCGCAGCGAGCAGGGCAGGGCAGAATGGCGAAGCGGCTCCGATGAAGATCGTTTTTTCATCCCACCACGCCCTCTTTTTCAATGTGATGTGCAATGAGATTGGGCGGGCGAAGGAAGGGGAGCCGAAGGTGTCTCATAAACGTTACTACCTGCACCGTGCGAATGGTGAAGGTAACTTTACCCTGCAGGCCACCGAGGACACCCCGTTTTTCCATCACGTTGCGGCCCTCGCCGAACTACAGGTGGCCGCCGAATACAACTCAGGCAAGCTCTACACCTTTCACTTCAATGCGCTGCGCAGCATCATGGAAAAAACGGCTTCGTTCTTTGGCCATACCGATATTTCCTTCTGCCTTAAAGCGCTCGCGAGTGAGGAAGACACAGCACTCTACAACCGTGCCCTCCAACTGCTGAGCCATGGCAAATACGCCATCCATGAGCCAACCGAAATGGGCGAGGACAACAAAGAGCTGTTCCGCCGCATTCTCAGGGACTTCATCAGTACATTTAAATTTGCCCTGCCTGACCTATTGGGTGCGAAACCAGCCTCGGCGGCTGTTCCACCAAACCCAGGCCTACAAGCGAAGCCAGCACATGAATGACACCAATAGAAAACAACTTGGCCAAACCCTTTGGGCCATTGCCGATCAATTGCGCGGAGCTATGGATGCGGATGATTTCCGCGACTACATGCTGTCCTTCCTCTTCCTGCGCTACCTCTCGGACAACTACGAGATAGCGGCCAAGAAGGAACTTGGAAAAGACTATCCAGAGTTGCCCATTGACGTTTTGCTAAGAACGGGGGCACCGACTCCTCTGCAAGTCTGGTATGAGGAAAACGAAGCGGATATCCCAGCCTTCGAGAAGCAGATGCGCCGCAAGGTGCATTACGTCATTGAGCCGGTACACCTGTGGAATAGCATCGCCAATATGGCCCGCACCCAGGACGACGAACTACTCACCACGCTGCAAGCGGGCTTCAAATACATAGAAACCGAGTCCTTTGAGAGCACCTTCCAAGGCCTTTTCTCGGAAATCGATCTGGGCTCCCCCAAGCTGGGCAGGAGCTATACAGAGCGCAACGCCAAGCTCTGCACCATCATCCAGAAGATCGCTGAGGGTCTGGCAGATTTTTCCACGGATGTTGATGCGCTGGGCGATGCCTATGAATACCTGATAGGCCAATTTGCCGCCGGGTCAGGCAAGAAGGCGGGCGAGTTTTATACGCCCCAACAAATTTCCGACATTCTTTCCACCATCGTTACCCTCGACAGTCAGGACCCTAAAACCGGAGCCAAAAAACGCTTAGAAAGCGTGCTGGACTTCGCCTGTGGCTCTGGCTCGCTGCTGCTTAACGTGCGCAAGCGCATGGGGCCGCATGGCATTGGCAAGATTTACGGCCAGGAAAAGAACATCACCACCTATAACTTGGCCCGCATGAACATGCTGCTGCACGGGGTGAAGGACACGGAGTTCGAGATTTACCACGGCGACACTTTGAGCAACGACTGGGACATTCTGCGCGAGCTGAACCCCGCTAAAAAACCCACGTTCGATGCCATCGTCGCCAACCCGCCCTTCAGCTACCGCTGGGACCCGACAGAAGCCATAGCCGATGACGTGCGCTTCAAAAACCACGGCTTAGCCCCTAAATCGGCTGCCGATTTTGCCTTTCTGCTGCACGGCTTTCACTTTTTGAAAGACGAGGGCGTGATGGCCATCATCCTGCCCCACGGCGTGCTGTTCCGAGGCGGTTCGGAGGAGCGCATCCGCACTAAGCTGCTAAAAGACGGCCACATCGATACGGTGATCGGCTTGCCCTCCAACCTGTTTTATTCAACAGGTATTCCGGTGTGCATTCTCGTGCTCAAAAAATGCAAGCAACCGGACGACGTGTTGTTCATCAACGCGACTGAACACTTCATCAAAAGTAAACGTCAGAACCAACTGACCGATGAGAATATCGCCAAGATCATTGAAACTTACCAGTTCCGCAAAGAGGAGCCTCGCTATGCCCGCCGGGTAGAGATGGAAGAGATCGAGAAGAACGGCTACAACCTGAATATTTCACGCTACATCAGCACGGCAAGCGCAGAGACAGAGATTGATTTACACACCGTGAACACCGAACTGGTCACACTGGAAAAAAACATTCGGGCGACACTGGACAAACACAATGCCTTCTTAAAAGAGCTGGGACTGCCACCCTTAGTGTGAACCGCAAAGCGATTTAATGAGACCATATAACAAGGCACTGCAAGGACAGCGATGCCTGGTTATGCGTCTATAAATTACTGAAAGATGAAAAGTGGACAAATTGTTTATACGGTAGACCTGCCGCTTTTAGCCGACTTCTGTCAGTCGCGACAGGCACGAGCCGGCCAAGAGCGGTCCCTCGACGGAGAACGCTACTGGTACTCCGCCATTCTCTCCACGATCTAGTCGAGTAAGCGCTGCTGGATAAAGCTCATATCATTAATGTCGATTACGGTGATCGGAATGCATAGCCTCCTTGCAATTAATAATTCAAGTCGAACCCAAGGGGAAGAAAACGTTTCTGGCGATCGAATCAAAAGCACAGAGCTAGACCTGATAAGATTCCAAATTACGTTGATTTGTTGAAATCTAGCCGAGCTTCCATGGATGATATGAATGAAAGGCTGGCACCACTTTTCAAGACTGTTATTAAGTGATTTAAGTTTTTCGTACGTTACGAAACCATCCCTACGGGTATAACTGACGAATACTCTCATGAAAATACGCCCGTGGCATAGAGTGCCCAGCAGACAACATTTATAATCATAAGAATGGCATAAATCCACATAGAGTGATTAAAGCCAGCCGCCCTCACCCTTTTCGTCAACGGCCCCTCTACACGCTTTGAAGATATGTATTCAGGGAAGCCGTTTTTGTCTGGTATAACTTGCTTTGTATTTTTGGCTAGCAGTTCGACTTGGGCCGTCTGCATTCTGCCTCTAAGCTTAACCTGATAAAAATAGCTAGTTGCATCCAAGAACCAAAACCCAATGATTACTACTGTGACTGTAACAAATAATGCAGTGTCCAATTTATTATTGGTGAATTTCGTTAGGAAGGCCAATACCACGAACAATGTAGTGACACAGAATTTTTTTATCTCAAAGCAAAATCCACTGAACTGAGATACTGCACTGTGCAGCTGGTCAATCAATTTCCATTCAAGTTCTTCTCTCAAAGAGCGAATGTAGGGTTTGCTGTCAGCATCATGCATCGTAGAAACTCGTTGTATAGGGCCGCTATTGTTACAGGATGCTAACATAGCCGAGGGAAATGCGGAGCAGCAGATATGCCGACGAATAGGTAGTTTATAATCAAAAGCTTCAGATCATTCGCGGTCGCCACGACGCCGGGAGTGACCTTACCCATGTGCTGGAGACCGCCAAAATTTTGATGGCAGTAGCCAGACTTGATCCGAACTGGTGGAGGCGTCGGCAGATACGACACACCACTATCCGCAAGGCTATCACCGGAATAAAGCATTGATACCAGACTATGAGGTGTCACATGCAATCACATGTCATATAGCTTGCGAAAGAGCCGACGTAGGATCGCAGAGAAACGACGAGGCGTCATTATTTCACCACTGCTGAACGTCAACCTGTTTGTGGAACAACTGCAATGGGGCGTTAGTCGCCTGGGGTAGGTTTGCACAAAGCTGTACGGTTGGGTTTTATGCTGCGGGTATATCCCGGGTTTGCAGGCCACGACTATTTGCTAGCCGCTTTGACTAAAATTCGATACTCAAGTGCTTGGCATTTAGGAATATACTGATATCATACTAGTTTCGCTAAAATTGGAAAAGCTGCACATGTCTTTTTCGTTATCCCGAATTTTCATCGCCCCAATCCTCTGTATGGCTACCGCTAATACTTTCGCTAGCCCTTTACAAGCTGCCAACACCCTCAGCAAGGGTAAAGACGTCTGGGAGTTCTATAAGGCCGCCGTTGCAAATCCGGCGCAAATAACTTTGCTGTCCCTTGATATAGAAGGTATGTTTCGAGATAGTTCTACCCGCTACCAAGAGCTAAACAATAAATTTGCAGAGAGTGTTGACTGGTTCAAGAATGGCGCGATGGGTGCGGATCATATAACTCTTCAGTCAGAAAAGTCGCCTGATTACGAATACGGATACTATTCAATCACTTTAAAAAAATTAGATTTTAAGCAGTGCCAGGCACTCGCAAACTATCCGTCCTTCAAGGGTAGGTTTGAGCATGTCGAGATTAATGACGTTAAAGAGGGTGGCGCAGCAGCATGTAAATCCAAGTGGTTTACATCAGATAATAATTCTATAAAGTTAGTCGGCTATTGAATTAGTTCCGCTGCGGCTAGCCGACGCTCGAAGCATCCTATATTCAGGGCTTTCTTTAAGGGCTGTGGTTCTCTTACTTGAATGAAACTGGTGCCAGCCCTGCACTAAGACCGCTTCTGGCTGAATCGGCCTGCCCTCAAGCGGCCACAATCGACCATTCCCCCTCTAGCAACGGGCGGCAACCTATCAAAAGTAGCGCCTACGGAGCCAGGGGGCAAGAATAGCTCAAGCTTCTAAGGTTTAACTTTTAAACGTCTGCTTCTGGCCGAGGCTGTCTAAAACTTTTTTCGAGCGCGACAAGTACTCAAAACCGGACTAAAAATCGCTCCTCTACGCGAAATCCACGCCTGGCCGACGTACCGATAAATTTCAGATTTAATAGATGCGCACACTTCAATTTTGGCGAAGCGTTTTTACACACTCTGGGCCACTCCCTGCCGGTCACGAGAGGCGAGAGTCGGCCATTAGCTGCCCATCACTACGGTCAAGTCTGGGTTGATCCGTTCGAATCAGATGTGTGTGAGCCACTGATTGAAATGCCAAAAATTTGCCACACTCTCCACGCTAAACGAGGCGAAAACACGCTAATCATGGCTACTACAACCCTTTGATTTCCCAGCTAATCCGCGCTAACGTATTGATTCTAAACGTCGGCTTTTAGGACTCCGAAGGCAGGGGTCGTGGGTTCGAATCCCGCCTGGTGCGCCATGAATTGAAACGAGAAAGCCCCGGACTGTGATGGTCCGGGGCTTTTTTGTGGGCGCAGTGTTTCATGCGACGACGGTCACTCCGTCGTCCAGTCAAACTCGTCGTAATCGTCGTCTTCCTCTTCTTCCCCAGCCTCCTCAAAAACCTCGTCCTCTTCCACGACGTCTTCTTCCGACTGGTTCAGCAGAAACTCCTTGCGCGCCTCGGTAATCGCGCGCCGCATCTCCTCGCCCTTCTGCGGGCAGTTGAGGAGTTGGGCGATGCGGTCGATTTTTGCTGCCACTTTGTTCTCCAGCGCTTCAGCCATGGCCCGATAGTGCGCGTTTTTGCCGGGCAATGCCAAATGGCTGGGTGAACAAGCGGTCAGTTCTGGCGGATTTTTTCGAGGAGCAGGTCGAGGTCCACGCCGGGGTAGCGTTTGTGCAGGTTGTTGTACAGCGCGACTGCGGCTTGCGACTGACCGGAGTCGCGCAGGCGCAGGACTTCGCGCAGTTGCGTGTCGAGGCCATTGGCCGGGGCGGCGGCGCGTTTGCCGAGTTTGGCTTGGTCGGCGCTGATCGAGTCGCTTTGCATCGGCTCGGCCATTTCCATCATCGGTGCCGGTGCGGACATGGCCGCAGCGGGCGGAGCGGCCAGTGATTGCGCTTCCGGGGCTTGTTTACGCGCCAATGGCGCGGCCGGTTTGGCCGCCGGGGCGAAGTCGAATTGCGGTTGTGGTTCCGGCGTGTGTTGCACCAGCGACAGCATCAGTGCCACACCGACCAGGCTGGCGAAGGCGACCTGCCAACGCGGTTTCTGACAGGCCCGCAGCCAGCGTTGCCACAGGCCTGGCTTGGGCACCGGTGTTTCGCGGAGAGCAGCATTGAGGATGAACGCATCAAGGTGCGCCGGCGGTTCAACATTGTGCTGTTCGCGTACATGTTTGATCACAGATTCTTCGGGTGTCTGGCGGGCGTCAGTCATGTCAGTACCTCCTCGGCCAGCAGCCGACGCAGTTTATGCTGGGCGTAGCGCAAGCGGCTCTTGACGGTTTCCAGCGGTGTTTCGGTGAGGCTGGCGATTTGCGCCAGGTCGAGGTCGCCGTGGGCACGCAGCAGGAACACTTCGCGCTGATCGGCAGGCAAGGTTTGCAGAGCGCTTTCCAGGCGCTGGCTGTCGCGGCTGAGGTTCAGCAATTGTTCGGGATCGTGGGTCTCGTCGCCAATCTCATGCAGCTGTTCGTCGTAGCTGTCGTGCAGCGACTGATGTGCGCCGTGTTTGCGCCAGTGATCGATCAGCCGATTGCGCGCAATCTGGAACAGCCATGTACGAAACGTCGCCCGGCCCTGTGGCTGACTGGTGCTGCGGATCAGGCTCAGCCAGGTGTCCTGAAAGACTTCGTCAGCCAGTTCCGGTTTGCCGCTCAATCCAAGCAGAAACCGATACAAACCCTGACGATGGCGCGCGTACAGAATCTCGAACGCCGCGCCGTCGCCCTCGCGATAACGCGCCAGCAGCGTTTCATCGCTGCTGGCGGCCGCGCTGTCTGGCGTAGCAAACAGCTGACTGATGAAGCCTTTCAATCGGCTCACTATTCAATCCGTCGCTCAGTGGGCATCGCATTCGATGCGGTTGAGGCGCGCAGGCTTTGCGCCAGTTCCACCAGTTGCACGAACTCGTTGCGCAAGCCGAAGCGGTCGTCGCCCCGAGCGCCACGGGCCAGGGTTTCGGTGTCCTTGAGGCTGAAGTCGCCGGTGTAGCGAGCGTCCTTGAGCTGCTGGGAAAACGCCGCCACCGCCGCCGCGAAACGCAGGTCCTCACTGGCCGGTGCGAGCTGATTGGCAATCGGCCGCTCGATCAGCAGACTTTTCCCACCTTCGGGCTGTTGATAACGCACACGCAGCATCGCCAATTCTCCATCCTTCGCAGCAACCACCTTCTCCGATTTACCGTAGCGCAGCGGTTCCAGCCAGCCCTTCTCACCTGTCGGAACAATTTCATACAGCGCGGTCACCGTGTGTCCTGCGCCGACTTCACCGGCATCGACTTTGTCATTGCTGAAATCCTCACGCTTCAAGGCGCGGTTTTCGTAGCCAAGCAGGCGATATTCACTGACCTGCGCCGGGTTGAATTCCACCTGCAATTTGACGTTTTTCGCCACTACCGCCAGGGTCGAACCGAGTTGATCCACCAGCACTTTGCGCGCCTCGCGCAGGTTGTCGATGTAGGCGTAGTTGCCGTCGCCGGCGTCGGCCAGTTGCTCCATCAAGTGTTCATTGTAGTTATCCACACCGAAACCCAGGGTGGTCAGGGAAATCCCGGTTTTGCGTTTATCCACAGCCATTTGTTTGAGGCTGTCGAAGTCGCTGACGCCGACGTTGAAGTCACCGTCGGTGGCCAACAGGATGCGGTTGATGCCTTTGGGAATGAACGCCTGCTGCGCCATTTGATAGGCCAGTTCGATGCCCGACGCGCCAGCGGTTGAACCGCTTGCGGTCAATTGCTCGATGGCTGTGCGAATTTTGGCTTTCTCGTGTCCGGACGTTGGCTCCAGCACCACACGGGATTCGCCGGCATACACCACCAGCGACACCCGATCCTGCTCGCGCAACTGATCGACCAGCAGTTTCAATGTGCTTTTGACCAGTGGCAGCCCTTCGCGGCGATCCATCGAGCCGGACACATCCACCAGAAACACCAGATTCGCCGGGGCCAGCTCCGCCACAGCCCGGTCAGAGGCCTTGATGCCGATGCGCAGCAGGCGGGTGTGCGGATTCCACGGGGTGGCGGCCAGTTCGGTGGTTACGCCGAAGGGCGAACCATCGGTCGGCAGCGCATAGTTGTAGGGAAAATAATTGACCAACTCTTCCAGCCGCACCGCGCCTTCCGGCGGCAGGCGTCCCTGATTGAGCAAACGCCGGACATTGGCGTAGGCGCCGGTATCGACGTCGGCGCTGAAGGTCGAGACCGGAGCCTCGGCCACGCTGTGAATAGAATTGTCGGCCAGCGCCTGATATTGCTCGCGCTGCTCGTCGCGATAGCCTTGTGGATAACTTTCCGAAGCCGGCATCGCCGCGAAACTGGCAATCGGCGCCGGACGCGCACTGCGCTTGGCCAGCGCACTGTCGGTAACGAGCGCCTCATGCTGAATCGACGCCTGTGGCTGGGCCGGCGCCGGGACGGCAGCCGATTCGGGATTAGAGGACACGCCGCAACCGGCGACGGTCAACAACACACCGACGGCAACGGGTCGCAAAAAAGGCAGGGAGCGGGACATGGGGGCTGACCTCGGGATGAAAGTGATTCATTCATCCACTGAGACGGGCAGCCCTTTCAGATCGGGTTAAACCCCGCTGAAAATTTTTTCAGCGGTGATAACGCCGTACCACGCTGCTGTTACGCAATACGTGGCCTTTGATTTTGTCCATCAGTTCGGCGCGGGTCAGGCCGGCTGGCAAGGCGTCCGGGGCCAGATCCAGGGCGTAAATCTGAATGATGTAGTGGTGGGCGCTGTCGCCAACCGGTGGGCACGGCCCGATGTAATGGGTGGTGCCTTTGGTGTTGGTACCGCCCATGCCTTCGAGATTGGATTTGGCGCCGACGCCAGCAGGGATCTGCCGGGTGGTGGCCTTGATGCCGTAGTGAATCCAGTGATCGACGCCAGCACCTTTCTGACCGTCCGGGTCGTGCATGACGATCGCGTAGCTCAGGGTGCCGGCAGGCCCGGCGTTCCAGGCCAGCGCCGGGGACTGGTTCTTGCCACCGCAACCGGCCGCATCGCTCGCGGCGGCCGAGGTGAACAGACGGTTGTCCGAGACACCGGGGATGTCGAGGGTAAAGCGCTCGGCCGCCTGCGCCGGAAACTGCACGCAAAGGGCGACGGCGACGGCCGCCAGCCAAGGGTTGAGAGAGGTCAATCGGGTCATTCCGGGAGTACCTTGTGCAGTTGGGCCTTCGTCGGCCTGCAAACTATAGCTGTACCGTTCGTACCTTGGCAGTGGCAATTGGCTGAACCTCGCACGGCGGCGCAAACTCGTAAGAGAAATGCCTGTCAGGAGCACGAACATGAGCCTGCACCGTGTCGCCCGTGTCGCCGATGTCCCCGAAGACCGTGGCCTGCAAGTCGAAATCGGCGAGCGCAAGATTGTCCTGCTCCACGCCAATGGCCAACTGCGCGCATTTCAGGGCGAATGCCCACATGCCGGGGCGCCACTGGCTGACGGCGCGCTGTGCAACGGACGCCTGATCTGCCCGTGGCACAAAGCCGCGTTTCGCGTCGAAGACGGCGCGCTGTGCGAACCGCCGGCCCTCGACAGTCTCAAGCGTTATCCGCTGGAACTACGCGGCGAGGAAGTCTGGGTCGATGACCAGCCGTTAAACGATGCGCACACACCGCCAGAAGATGACCCGCGTACATTCGTGATTGTCGGCGCAGGTGCAGCCGGGACGGCGTGCGCGGCCGCATTGCGGGAGAAAGGTTTCGGTGGTCGGATCATCATGCTCGACCGCGAAGCGGAGGCCGGTTACGACCGCACGGTACTGAGCAAATTCGTCCTCGCCGGCGAGATGCCGGCGCAGGAAACCCCGCCGCTGCGCGATGAAGATTTTTATCAAGAGCAGCGCATCGAACGCCGACAAGGCGAAATCTCCGCGATCGACGCTTCGGCGAAAACCCTGCATTTGCACGACGGCCAATCCCTGCGCTTCGACGCGGCAGTGCTCGCCACCGGCGGCGAGCCCAATCCGCTGCAACTACCCGGCGCCGACCTGCCGCAGGTGTTCGTCCTGCGCTCGAAAGCCCAGGCCGAACAGATCATGCGCACCGCCAACCCCGAACAGCGGGCGCTGATCATCGGCGACAGCTTTATCGCCCTCGAATGCGCCTCGGCCCTGCGTCAGTTCGGCCTCGACGTCACAGTCATCGCCCGCCTCGCCATCCCGTTTGCCGCGCAATTTGGCGAAGCGGTGGGCAAGGCGATCCGTGCGCTGCATGAACAACACGGGGTGAAATTCATCACCGATCACGAAGCCCGGGAAATCACCGGTGATGGCAAAGTCGAGGCGGTGCTGCTGGACAACGGTTTGCGCGTCTCGGCGGATCTGGTGCTGGCGGGGGTTGGTGTGCACCCGGCCACCGAGGCTTTTGCGTCGCTGCCCAAGGAGAAAGACCAGTCACTGCGCGTCGATGCCGGCCTGCGTGTTTGCGACGGGCTGTGGGCGATTGGCGATATCGCCACGTTCCCCCTGAGCGGCCAGCCGCAACGCATTGAGCATTGGCGCCTGGCCCAGCAGCACGCACGCATCGCTGCCGCCAACATGTTGGGCGCCGATGAGCATTATCTGGATGTGCCGTTTTTCTGGACCTGGCACTTCGGCAGGAACTACGACTACCTTGGCCATGCCAGTCAGTGGGATGAAATCGAGTTCAAGGGCGAACCCGAGCATCCGCCCTTTATTGGCCTGTTCGGCCACAACGGCGTGGTGGTTGCCGCTGTGGCAAGCGAGGAGGAGCGAGCCATGGCGATGCTGGCCGAGCGGATGAAACAGCCGCTGACGATGGAAGACGCGTGGGAACTGATTCGCTGCTGAATGCTGAACAATGTAGGAGCTGCCGAAGGCTGCGATCTTTTGATCTTTTAAATCAACAGATCGCAGCCTTCGGCAGCTCCTACAGGGGACGCGTCGTTCAGGTGAGGCGGTTTACCGGGTCGCGATTGTCATCATCCTCGGCGTGCAGAAAGATCACCCGCGGATGTTCAAGCGGCGCCAGCGGTGGCGGCAGCTCCGCAGGCTCCAGCGGACGGAAATTCAGCACCACATGGCTGATATCACCTTCCTGATCGTTGTGGATGGTCATCACCCCGGGTGTGCGCAGCTTCTCCAGGCGGTCATCGCACAGGCGGAAGCTCTTGCTCAGCCCTTCATCATCGACCACCGGTGCCGGCAAGCGACGCTGGGCGAAGCTTCTGCTTTTGCGCTGCTGATAACGCGCCCAACCAATCAGGATCACTGCGTTGACCAGCGCCACCCACAGGTAGATCTGCAACGTACCCAGGGCCTCGAACGCCGAGTTGTCGATGCGTGGCCCACCGGCGTGGGTCTCGATCAACGGCCACAGTCCGCGAATCAGCAGAAACAGCAGGCCGACCCAGGCCAGCACGGTGAGGACCACATCGACCACCACCAGGAAGGGCCGCTGCCGGGTCCGGATGATTTTCATTTGATGACCTCCTCTTCGTCGTCGCCGACCGGTTTGATACCCCGGTCAGGGCTGACCCAACGCGCACGCTTCTGGTGTTGACCAAACAGCACTTTGGGGAAACTGACCAAGGTGGTGAGCAGGCTGACCAGCCAGAACGCGATCGGATACCAGACCACCCAGAACATGGTTCGGCCCAGACCCGGTTCATAGCGCCGGTCGATGATTATGCTGACTGCGAATTGCACCAGGCAGACAAACGCCAGCAACAGGCCGGTGAACGCCGGGGGCATCAGGTGATGCACGGCAATCGATTCCGGCATGACCACAAACTTGCCAACACCCCAGAAAATCACCGACAGCAGGAAGGTGAAGGCCCAACCGGTTGACAGGCAGTATTCGAACAGCAGCGGCCACAGATAACGATGGCGGTACTGCCAGATCCCGCGAATGTTCTTGAACAGCACCTCGGCACCGCCTTGGGCCCAGCGCAGGCGCTGCTTCCACAGACCGCGCAGGGTTTCCGGCATCAGGATCCAGCACAGCGCGCGCGGCTCGTAGAAGATGCTCCAGTGATCGAGTTGCAGCTTCCAGCTGATGTCGATGTCTTCGGTGATCATGTCCGGGCTCCAGTAGCCGACCCGGTTCAACGCGGTACGACGGAACGCGACGATCACCCCGGACACGGTGAAGATCCGCCCGAACACCCGTTGCGTACGCTTGATCAGACCGATGATCGACGAGAACTCACCGACCTGCACCCGCCCGACCAGGGTCGAACGTGTGCGAATCCGTGGGTTGCCGGTCACTGCGCCAAGCCGCGCGTTGTCGAGCATCGGCGCCACCAGATAGGCCGCCGTGTTCGGCGCCAGCAGCGCGTCACCGTCAATGCACACCAGATATTCGCTGCGCGCAGCAATCGCACCCATGCGCAGGGCCACAGCCTTGCCCTGGTTTTCTGCCAGATGCAGCACCCGCAGGCGTGGGTCTTCCTGGGCGAGCCGGTCGAGCACTTCGGCGGTGTTGTCCTTGGAGCCGTCGTTGATCGCAATGACTTCGATGTTCGGGTAGTGCTGGGCCAGCGCCGCGTGAATGGTGTCGGCAGCGTTTTCGCCTTCGTTGTAGCAAGGGATCAGGATCGAGATCAGCGGCTCGCCTTCCAGTGGCGGCGGCAAAGTGTCGTCCTTCCATGGCCAGTGGCGTTCCCAGTGCAGCCAGAAATACAGGCCGCCGGCAATCCACAGCCCGGACATGAACAACGGGTAGAAGAACACGAAGTCCATCAGGAACTGCCCGGTGACCAGGAAGATCAACCCCAGCGGCACGCCGAGGACGAGCGCCAGAACAAGCAGGGCTAACAGTCTATCCAGCATGTCATGGGTTCCATTTGTTGGAGAGCGCAGGCCTTACGGTTTTCAGGTCCGGCAGGTTGTCGAGGAAGTTGTCCGGGTAGTAACCGAAACTGGTCGCACCCTGACGCTTGAGCCGGCCCATCCAGTCGGCCAGTTGGGCGCCGTCGATGTCGGCCTGATCCTTTTTCGTCCAGTCGCGGGCCTGCAGTTCGAAGACGGTGCGATCCAGTGCACCGGGGCGCTGTTTGATCTTCGCCACCAGTTCTTCAAGCCACGGGCCGGATTGCGCCTGGGTCTGTTTTTCCATCAGTGGCATGGCCATCGGCGCCGTCCAGTCGTAGGTCACGAGGAAGTCGTCGAGGTTCTGCGCAAACCAGGCTTCGCTCTCAGGATTGAGTACCGGCTCGGCGAAGATGTTGCGTGCGGTCAGCACTTGCGGGCCACGGATCGCACGTACCTTGGCGGTCAGCTCATTGGTGAAGTCGATCAGGTATTGGCTCTTGAACCGCGTCCAGCGCTGCATGGCTGCCGGATCATCCCGAAGCGCCGCAATGGACCCCGGCAAGCCATGCGCGGCATAAGCCTTCAGGGCCTCGGGGCTGGCGTCTTCGAAGTCCGAGAGCACCGCGTCGTCGTGATAAAGAATCCCGTCGACCGAGGTCAGACGCGCCACGTCTTCGTAGATTTCACCGATGATCCGCCGTACTTGCGGATCGAATGGCGACAGGCGTTGATACTGGCCCGGATCGACCGAGGTGCTGCCGGTCTTCGGATCCCAGCGCGTGACACGCGGCAGCTTCGCATCGAGGCCGAAACTCAGCACCGGCATCCACGCGAACACCTTCACATGCGCCCGAGTGCGCAGTTGCCAGGCAACGCGATCGAAAATGTCGGCGCGCACTGGCAGGTGACGGTTGGGGAAGTACAGCGAGTGCACCAGTCCGTCGCCCTTCGGATCGGCGAAGGCCTGCAGGAACACGGTGTTGGCGCCCATGTCGGCCATGCGCTGGATCAGCTTGCCGAGGTTGATTTCCTGTTGCGCCGGATCCGGGTCATAAACGTTGTCGAGATCGACGTGCACCACACGCATGGCGAAATCCGACTGCACGCCAACAATGCTGTTGGCGAAATGCTCGCCGTCAGGATCGGAGGCCACCAGGAAACGCGGGCCGCTCATCAGGTTGTCGAGAGCGTCGAGACCGTCGTCCAGGGTCAGGGCCATTTCGTAGCCCTGCTCGCCGACCACGGTCAGCGAAGTGCCGTCCGCCGTGCCGTACGGCCAGACCCAGATGCGAGGCTTCTTGCCGGTGACCTTGCGGATCTTTTCCGAAATGGTCGCGACGTCATTGCGGATTCGGGCGCGGAAATCCTCTTCGGACTCATAGCGTTTGGTGACTGGATCGTAGCGGCGGGTGGCCGCCGCCGGCTGCATGTTGCCCTGCGGGTTGGCGAGGATGCCTTTGTGGCTGGCGTCGGTGTGCGCGGCGATTTCCACCAGCCCCGACTGCGAGATTTCCCGCACCTGATCCCAGGTCAGGAAGTCGGAGCGTGCGCGGGGGGCGCCGGCAAAATCCACCGGTTGATTGAGCGGCGTGTCGATCCAGGTGCCGACCGGCGCCAGCAAGGCGTGCCAGTTGTAGGCGCGCAGCACCGGTAGCACGCGGGTATAGAAGCTTGAGTAACCGTCGTCGAAACTGAGCAGGATCGCTTTGGCCGGCAGTTCCGGGCCGCCCTTGCGCGCCGCCATGATCTGATCGACGGTGACCGGCTGGTAGCCGTTCTCGCGCAGCCAGGCCAACTGTTCGATCATGCGCTCGGTGCGCACGGCCACCACGGCCTGATCAGGGTCACGGTCTTCGACGTCGTGATAGGCGATGCCCAGCACGTGGTTTTTCGGCCACGGTTTTTCACTGGCCGCCAGCGGACGTTGCGAGGGCGGCGCGAAAGCCGGGGCTTGCTGGGCGCAGGCGCTGATCAGCAGCACTCCCAGCAGAAGGATGAAACGCGTCATCAAAGGCATCTTCAAACTCTTCTAGAAGCGGAAAGTGAGGTCGACAAGCAGACGCAGATCGGTCTCCCGATCACCGTCGTAGGGCCGGTTGATCACACTGAACAAACCGCCCACCTCGAACACGTCGTTCCAGGCATAACGCTGGCCGTAGCCGAGCATCGCCATGCCGCCGGTGCCGTGGTCACGCTGGCTGTAGGTGCCCGCACCGGCCTGGAATTGCTGGCTCCAGGAGGTTTCGTAGCGGTGGTAAAGCACATGGTTGACGTTGACCGTCGGCATCACGCTGAAGTCCGACTTCGGGTTGAAGTACGGCACATCCTCGGAATTGGAGTTGTGGCTGGTGCCGACTTCCAGACCGGCATCGACCTGCACGTTCGGTGCGCTGTAGACACCCTCGCGCCCGGTGAGCAAGGCCTCGACGCGGTTGTTGCCGTCGCTGAAGTGCGACGGGCTGACCGACAGTTTCCACTCGCGGCTCTCATTGGCGCGCCAGCGGATGAACGCGTTGCCGCCGTTGGCCTTGATGTCGCTGTTGAGCGCCCGCAATGGCGTCTCGGCCGACAGGTAGGCGAAGCTGCCGCCGTACTGCCAGTTGTCGTTGATGTCGCGGGCAATCGCGATGCGCGCGCCCTGCTTGGCGCCATAACCGTAATTGTGGTTGGACACCTCGGCTTCCAGGCTCATGTCGCGGGTACGACGTTCCAGGCCCACGCGCTGGAAACGGTCGGTACCGGTGCCTTCGGCGAAGTCGCCGGTGGCATAACCGGCGCCGACAAACACCCGCCAGTCTTCATCAATCGGCGGGCTGTACAGGGTGCTCTGGATGCCGAAATCGCGGCTGCCACTGACCGCGCCCGCACCACCGCTGCCGCCGCCCCCATTGGCTTTGCCGCCGTAGGCTTCGACACGCAGTTCGGACATGTCGTGCACTTCACGCTCACGGGCCGCGCGCTGCACCTGACGGTTGTCGGGAAAACGCGCGACCACGTCATCGGTCAGCGCATCCATTTGCCGCCATTCCTGCAGGGTCATCGCGGTGCGCGCCTGAGCCAGTTCCAGGCCCATGTCGCGGGGGGCCATGCTTTCGGTTTCCTTGAGCTGGTTTTCCGCGCGGCGTGGCCACTGTCGGGCCAGGTACAGATCGGCCTGGGCCAGACGCAAACCGAGGTTGCCCGGGGCCTGATCGACCAATGTCTGCAGGCGCTCCTCGCCGTGCGGCAGGTCAGAGCCGTAGGTACCGGCCTGCGCCGCGAGCTGCTGGGCGTCCATCCATTCGTCGTTGGGGTTGCCGATCGGCAAGCCCTTGAGTTCGACGCGCGGCTTCTGGGTCTTGGCCAGATCCTCGGCGACTTTGCGCGCTTCATCGGCGCGGTCGCTTTCCAGCAGCGAGTAGTACAACGCGGTGGTGTCTTCGAGACGATCACCGACATCAGCGTCGGGGGCCGACAGCACCTGGCGATACAGGTCAGTGGAGACTTCCGGCTGGCGCTGATCCAGATACGACGCCGCCACCCAGCGCATGGCGTAGGTCGGAATCTTCACGCCTTCGCTTTGCAGCTTCTGATATTCGTTGATCACGTCGGCGGTGCGCGCCCGGGCCTTGAGTGCGCCCATGCGGTCGATGCGCCAGCGAATCACGTCATCGTGGGCACTGGCGTCCGGGGTCCAGGTGGCGAGCAATTTGTCGTAATCGGCCAAGGCGCGGTCGGCGATCACATAGCGTTCTTTTTCGCTGCGGGTGGCGAGTTCGGCCAGACGCACGCGTTCGGCAGCCAGATCACCTTCGAGGCGGCGCAGGGTGACCGGGTCGATCAGCCCCGGACGTTGATTGGCCAGGCGCAGCGCCGGTTCCGGCAGCCGCGCCTTTTGCAGGGCGACCACGTATTCACGGGCGACTTCCGGCTTGCTGCCGGCACGCATGAACGCCTGATCGTATTCGAACAGTGCGTCGTACTGCTTGCCGGCGCGGGTCAGGGCATAGCCCAGTGCGAGACGGCGTGAGGGATCGTCGGGTTTGGCGGCAACCAGAGCCTTGGCGCGGGTCACGGCTTCGTCGGGTTTGCCCGCGTCAGCCTGAGTCAGCGCCAGCCCCAGTTGCAGGTCAGCGTTGTCCGGCTCCAGCGCCAGGGCCTTGTTGTAGACCTGGGTCGCCTGCTCCCAACGCTTGAGGTTGCGATAGGCGCGTGCGGTGGCGGTCAGTGCCTGCACCGGCAGTACCCGGTCACCGCCCTGGGTCTCATAGACCTGCACCACCTCGGCATCGAGGCCGGCCCAACTGGCGATCTGCAGGTGATCGCTGATCTGCCCGGTGGTCGATTGCCCCGGTGGCACCTGGCGCAGCACGTTCAGCGCAGGCGTGGTCTGCCCGGCACGGGCATCACGCACCATCTGATCATAGGGCGTATCGGCAAACGCCAGTGCCGGCCAGAGCAACTGGCTGCACAGCGCAACGCGAAACAACGGGCGTAAACCACGATGTAAAACAGGAACATCAATACGCGGCATTCGTCAGCATCCTTACATGGCCAGCCGGGTCGCAATGCCCCCCTTGCCCATTCGTAACGGAGACCGAGTCAAAAGAGACCCAGCCAAGCTTAGTCAGGCAGTCTTGCATGCAAGCGTAGTCGAATATTCAGAACACAATAATTGTTCAGAATCGTGGCGCCGGCTCAGACGAAAACCCGAACGCCAGACAGCAAAACGCCCGGCGTCTGAGGATCAGAGGCCGGGCGTTGTTATTTAGAGCGCAGGATTACTGCACTTGCGTGACGCCAGCGAACTTGCTCATCAGGAAGCCGACGAACTGCTCGACGGACATCTTCTGGCCGTTGAACTCCACCTGATTGGCAGCGTAATGCAGCTTGGTCACGACATTGGTGCCATCGACGGTCGCCAACTGCGAACCGACGGCCATGCCGGAGAACATGTCGGCACCGGCGCTGGCCTGGTCGACGATGGCTTTGGCGTCAGTCTGACCGTCGAGCTGCGCCTGCACGCTGAGCAGATCGATCAGCATCGGCTTGGACACCTGAATGTTCAGGTCCAGCAGCGCGACCAACTGTTTACCCAGTTGATCCGGCGGCAGATCCATCGACTGTGGCTTGGTCAGATCAATCACCAGGCTGGCGCGGCTTTCACCGTTGGCGGTTTTCAGCGACAGGTTTTCCAGCGCGATCTGTGGACTGGCGGCCAGCAGTTTCTGCAGGTCAGCCTTGACCTGTGCCGACTCGGCTTCGGTCAGGTTCAGTTCCGGTGCCGGCAGGCCGGCTTCGGCAGCGGCCGCCGCTTCCTTCTCGTACGGCTGCAATTTGGTCTGGTAGATCTGCATCAGCGACATGGTCGACGGGATGTCGAGGTTCTTCAGGCTCATAGCCATGTTGGCCGAACCGATTTTCTTGTCGTTGAGGGTGACTTCACCCACCTTGTAATCAGCGCGGCCCGAGGCATTGCTGCCGCTCTCTTCAGTGAGGTTCTTCATTTCGAAGTTCTTCACGCCGAGTACCGACTGCTTGGCACCGAAAGTGGTTTTGCTGTTGGTCAGCTCCAGGGTGTTTTCCCCGGTGTAGTAGCCGTAGCTGCTCTTGGTAAGGTTGCTGGCCAGGGTCAGACCGTTGAGTTCGACCTGCACCGGCGCCTGATCCTGCGACACGGTGACCAGTTTCAGGTTGTCCATGTAGCCGTCAGCCTTGACCTTCTGCGCCTGGGCACTGGCGGAGATGTTCATGGTCAGGCCGGAGAATTTCAGGCTCGACTGCTCGTCCAGCGCGGTTTCCAGCGGCAGCAACTCGAGGCTGCTGGTGGTGGATTCGTCGTAGCCGATGTTGGTCACACCTTTAAGCGGCGCGGCGCCCTTGGTGGCGGCAAACCATTTTTCGGTGGCCGGGCTCTTTTCCAGCTCGTAATTGCTGGTGGCCATGACCGGCAGCCACTTCAGCGACACCAGGCGCGAGAACGGCAGTGGGCCGTGCTCGATGTGGTCGACAAACAGCAGCTCGACCGGCTGGTCGCCGAACATCTCGCCCTCGCCCTTGAGACGGTAGTGCGCGGTGCTGGTGAAAGTGTGACGCTCCAGCGACACCAGCTCCAGCGACGCGGTGCCATTGGAGCCGGCCATCGCGGTCTGCAGCTCTTTGTTGGCGTTGCTGACGGCGTTGTTCAGTACGCCTTCGATCTTGGTCCCGGTGTACCAGGCCCCGCCGGCGCTGATCGCACCGATGGCAACAACAATCCCGAGAAGCACGCCTGCTGATTTATTCATGAATGACCTGATCAATGTCCGTGGCTGTAAGTGTCGTCGTCTTCCCTGAACCCGTGACCGGGTCGCGGCTCGACTCCGCTGAAATTAGCGGTGGAGATTAGCACTGGCAGCGCGAGGCGGCCCAATGTTTAAAGGTTAAAGAGTGTCTATGGGGAGTGTGGACAGCTGACAGGCGGGGAGAGTTGCAGTGTTTTTGAGGACGCTATCGCGAGCAGGCTCACTCCTACAATTGAAATGCGTTCCCCTGTAGGAGTGAGCCTGCTCGCGATAGGGCCACTGGATTCCCAGAAGCTCAGGAATACTGAACCTCGATCTCATCGAGTTGATGATCGAAGCTCTTCAACCGCGCCGTCCAAGTGTAGACCAGCACTTCAAAGTCGCGATCGATCACCGCCCCGCCCGGCCCATCCGCCCGGGGGTCACAGAAATCCAGCTGATAGCGCTCGCGGGCCATGGCCGTGGCGACATCCGACAGCTCGCGGGCATTGTTGAGCCAGTGCCAGCCTTCGTCGGCAATCTGCTTGTCGAGTTCCAGGCACTGTTTTTTCAAGGCTTCGAGGCTTTTTTCCAGCGGCGTGCCGGTGAGTTCGCCCATGACTTCGGCGAAGGTGCGTCCCGGTTGCCAGTAGCTGCCCCAGAAGTAGCGGTCGAACACGGTTTCGACCCGACGCAGGGCGACTTTGGTGTCCCAGATCAGCACCAGGGTCTTGCCTTGTTCAAGTTGTCTTTTCTTGACCCGCTGCACCTGGATCGACGCCCAGGCCACCACCACGATTGCCATCACCGCGATCAACGCGGTGGCGCTGTCGAGGAAGACCATGGCCTTGTCGATCTGATGGGCCAGCATGATGCCGTAGAAATAGGTGGCCGATAGCAGCACCAGCGCTACAAGGGCGCACCAGAAGCCGAGAGCGTAAGGGTTTTTCATTATTGGTTTCCCCTAGACCAGCGCTAGCAATGTGCGCTGAAAGGGTGCGTTGCACGTGGCACCCCTTCAACACTTCAAAGCATAGCAACGGCTTCAGGGTTTGCTGGCGCTCGAGGCTTGCGTTCGTCCGCTTTCCCAACCGCCACCGAGGGCGAGGAACAAATCGATCTGGCTCATGGCGACCTGGGTGTTGGCGGCGGCCAGTTGCGCGGTGACGTCGGTGTAGGTGCGGGTCGCCTGCAGGTCGGCGAGGAACGACTCGCGCCCGGCCTGGAAGAAGCGGTGGGTCTGGTCCGCCGCCAGTTTCGCCGACTGCTCGGCGTCGGCCAGGGCGTCGCGGCGTTGCAGCAGCGCGCTGTATTGGGCCAGACCGGTCTGGGTTTCGCGGATGGCGTTGAGCACCACGCCGTCGAAATGCGCCAGTGCGGCCTGGGTGTTGGCCTCGGCTTCACGGATCCGTGCGCGGGCGCCGTTGGTCGGCACTTTCCAGCTCAACGACGGGCCGAAGCCCCAACGGTTGGTCGATGGATCACCCAAGTCGTCAATAAGACCGACGGTGCCGATGGTCGCGCCGATGCTGATGTCCGGGTACAGCTCGCCCGTAGCGACGCCGATGCCCGCTGTCGAGGCCGCCAAGCGACGTTCCGCCTGACGGATATCGGGACGACGCTTGAGCAGCGCCGCACCGTCGCCCACCGGCACCAGTTGGGCAATTTTCGGCAGTTCGGCACAAGTGGCGGTACCGGCCGGCAATTGCTCGACCGGTTTCGCCAGCAACATCGACAGGCGGAACAACCCCGCCTGACGCGCCGCTTCGTAGCGCGGCATGTCGGCGCGCAACGACTTGAATTGGGTTTGCGAACGGGTGACCTGGGTTTCATCGCCACGCCCGGCATCGCGCAGGCGCTGGATCAGGGTCGTGCCTTGCGATTGCAGGTCAAGGGAGTGCTGGGCGATTTGCCGTTCTTCGTTCGCCGCACACACCTGGGTGTAGGCGCGCACCACGTCCGCCACCAGGGTGATGCGCGCGGTGTCGGCGGCCGCTTGCGTTGCATCGGCGTTGGCTTTTGCCGCTTCGATGCCGCGTTGCAGCGTGCCCCACAGGTCGAACTGATAAGACGCACTGATGCCAATATCGCCGACGTTGTCGACCGGGACTTTTTCCGGCAGCAAAAACGCCTGCCCGGATTCCTGCAAACGCTGCGCGCCCATCTTCACGCCTGCGCTCCAGCCACCCGCCGCTTCGGCCTCATCGACTTGCGCGCGCGCCCGTTGAAGGTTCGCCGCCGCCACGCGCAAGTCGGTATTCGACGCCATGGCCTGCTGCACCAGTTGATCCAGTCGCGGATCCTTATACAGCCGCCACCAGTCCGCCGGCACCGGCGCCGACACCACTGGTTTGCCGTCCACCGCCAGCTCGCCCTGAAAATCCTTGCGCTGCACCGCCGCATCAGCGGGCAGGTGATAGTCCGGCCCGACCATCTGACAGGCCGAGAGCATCACGCCCAACCCGGCGATCATCAGGGCCTTGTTCATTGCGCGGGCTCCTGCGTTTTATCGTCGATGATCGACACGGTGGCGGTACGTCCGGCGATCATGCGGAAATCTTCCGGCACATCGTCAAAGGCGATGCGCACCGGAATCCGCTGCGCCAGGCGCACCCAGCTGAACGCCGGGTTGACGTTGGGCAGCAGGTTATTGCCGCTGGTGCGGTCGCGGTCTTCGATACCGGCGACGATGCTTTCGACATGTCCGCGCAGTTTGGCTTTATCGCCGATCACGCGGATATCCACCGACTGACCGACATGAATGCCGTCGAGTTTGGTTTCTTCGAAATAGCCGTCGATGTGGAACGAGTTGCTGTCGACCACCGACAACACCGGACGCCCGGCGGTGACGAATTCCTGCACACGCGGCGCGCGGTCGTTGACGTAGCCGTCCACCGGGCTGCGGATCACCGAACGGTCGAGGTTGAGCTGCGCGCTGTCCACCGTCACCAGCGCTTCGGCCAGCGCCGATTGCGCCCGGGCGACTTTCGACTGGCTTTCTTCCAGCTGTTCGGCCGGCACCAGATTGCCCAGGCCACGGTTACGCTTGGCTTCGCGCTGGGCTTGAGCCAGGGTTTCCTCGCGATCGGCAACCGCCGCTTTAGCCTGACGCAGGGCCAGTTTGAAGCGGTCCTGATCGATGCTGAACAGCACTTGACCGCGCTTGATCAACTGGTTGTCCTTGACCTCGACCTGCTGGATCAGCCCGGACACGTCCGGAGCGATCTGGATGATGTCGGCACGGATGTGGCCGTCACGGGTCCACGGCGCGAACATGTAATACATCACCATGCGCCAGACGAGGACAACGGCAAAAGTCACGATCAGCAGGGTCAGTACCACGCGACCGATAGTCAGAAACGGTTTTTTCATGTCATCAGGTATCGACTGAGTGAGTCCACGCCGTACAGCATCACGGCGTAGAGGGCCACGTTGAACAATGCCCGGTGCCAGACCAGACGGTAAAAGTGCAGGCGCGTGAGCACGCCATGCACCAGCAGAAACAACACATAGGTGATGCCCATCAACACCAGCAGGGTCGGCAGGAAAATCCCGCTGATATCCAGATCACCGATCATAGGGGCGCTCCATCGGGCAGCGGTTCTTCGGCATCGCTGGTGCTGACGAATTCCACGCCGGGCAGCAGCGCCAGGCGCAAACCGCTCAAGGCATGCAACAGGTTTAGCCGGGTTTCTTCGTCGCCGTGGCCTTTGAGCGCGCGGCGCGCGCGGTCCATGGTCATCAGCAACGGACTCGGCGCCGGCAAGCGTTCGCCGGCCTTCAGACACGCGCGGAAATACTCGCCGACCTCAGCCACCACTTGCTGCAGCAGGGCCTTCGGCGCGCCGCTGACCCGTGGCGTGTAAGCCAGCAGATCGAGCAGGTTCAGGCCCACGCGCACTTCACGCATGGCAATCCCGGTGTCCTGGCCGGTCATGGCCAGACGCGGCAAGTGCTGCATCAGACGATCGAGCAACTGCACGCCCAGATGCCGATGTTCGGCCAGATTGGCCGGCTCGGTCATGCGCACGATGTCTTTCCAGCTGAAGCGGGTCAGACGTTTGGCGGCCAGCTCGACGCCGAACGGGCGGGCGATCAGGGTCCAGATAAACGCGAACAGCAGGCCCAGAGGGCCGGCCAGGTTGGAGTTCACGAAGGCGAAGAAGTCCGCGTCGTAAGCGCCCTGAATGCTGATGAACGACGAGGTGTTGACCAGCGTCAGGAGCATGCCGAGGAAGAAGCGTGGCTGCACCGTCAGGGTGCCGACACAGATGAACGGAACCGCAAACGCCAGTACCAGCATCGGGAAATCGTGCAGGTTCGGCAGAATCAGAAACAGGTAAAGGCTGGCGAACAGCACCGACATCCCGGTCCAGAAAAAGAACCGGTAGATCTGCGGTGCCGGGTCGTCCATCGAGGCGAAGAAACTGCACGCTACCGCCGCCAGAATCACCGCACTGCCACCGTCCGGCCAGCCGAGCAGAATCCACAGCACCGAAGCGACGATGATCGCCAGAACGGTCGAGGCCACCGAATACAGCATCATCCCGCGGTCGAGAAATGGCGTCAGCCGCCCGAGGCGCCAGTGCCGGTACACCGCGCGCCAGCTGTCCTGGCGCTCGCAGAGAATCGCGTCCTGCAAACTGCGGCAGTCCTGCCACAGATCGATGAATTCGCCGAGGCGATAAATCGCGTTGGAGAACAGCAATTGCTTGCGATCGTCCAGCGCCTCGCAGCTTGGTTGCAGGGCCTGGAGTTGATCCTTGAGCGCCTGCCACCGTTCGAGATCGGCGTCGTTATGGCCGAGCCATTGCTGGGTCGCGGTCAGCAGTGGGGCAAACTTTTCCACCAGTTCCGGTGTGCGTCGCTCAAGGGCATAGAGCGAGTCTTCCAGCGCGTCGATCACCGGCAACAGGTGGATCATCCGCCCGCGCAGCTCCTTGGTGTTGCGCACGGTTTGCGGTCGAGCGCCTTCGTGGGGCAACTGGCCGATCATCAATTCGAGGCTGTTGAAATTGGCGACCATGGCCATGCGCAGCGCGGCGATCTGTTCAGGCTGCACGTCGCGGCTGAGAAACTTCAGGCTGTAGGTGGTGGCGTCAGCGAACCACTTGCCCACCGCGTCGTTGAACACCGGCGCCAAGCGACGCGGCCAGAACATCGCGCCGACCACCGCCGCCACAGCGATGCCGAGAAAAATCTCTTCGGTGCGCGCCTCCGCCACGTCCCACACCGCCAGCGGGTTATCCACGGTCGGCAAGGCAATCAGCGGCAAGGTGTAGCCGGCCAGCATCAGCGCGTAGTTATTGGCGGTACGCAGGTGCAGCGACAGGAACAGCAAAATCCCCGTCCACAGGGCAATCACCACCACCAACACGTACGGACTCTGCACGAACATCGGCACGAACAGCACTGCCGCCGCCGCGCCGAGAAAGGTGCCGATGGCGCGGTACAGCGCCTTGGAACTGGTCGGGCCGAGAAACGGGCTGGAAACGATGTACACCGTGGCCATCGCCCAGTACGGACGCGGCATTTGCATGAGCAAGGCGATGTACAGCGCGATCATCGACGCTGCAAAGGTACGGACCCCGTAGAACCAGTCACGGGCAGGCGGGATGCCAGAGAAAAAACCGTTCAAGAATTGATCACCACAGGCGGATTGGCCGCCTCAAAAGCTCGCAGTACCCGAAGCGTAGCTTCCAGATCACTCTGGTCGATGCCTTCGAGCACTTCATGACGCAGACGCACCAGTTCGATCTCCACCGCTTGCACCAGTTCACGGCCGGTGTCGGTCAGGCTCAGGCACTTGGCCCGACGATCCTGCGCATCTTCGGTGCGGCAGACGTAGCCGGCGTGGCACAACTGATCGAGCAGGCGCACCAGCGACGGACTCTCCATCCCGGCCGCCTGCGCCACCTGCACCTGACGCACACCCTCGCCCAGCCGTCCGATCATCAACAACGGCACGGCGCAGGCTTCGGAGATTCCATAGTTGACCAGCGTGGTCTGGCAGATCTTCCGCCAATGCCTGGCGGCCACCACCATGGCACTGCTGATGTTCATCTGAAGAGCGTCGAGGGAATTCGGCACGGGAAAATGCACACTGTTAGTTTGCTAACTATCAATATCGCATTGGCGGGGAATTTCAGTCAAGTTTTGAAACAAATCTGCCCGTTGGTCGTGCGCACCGTAAACAGATGTGGCCGTTCGCAAAACAATGGTTATCCCTCCCGCCCATTGCGCAACAACACATTCAACTGATCCACCACCTCCGCCCAATCCGCATCATCAAGAATCTCGCCGCGCAAAAAATCCGCCTGGCTTTTGCTCCAGAAAAACGCGTCTGCGAGGTGCAATTCGGGTTTGAGTGGTGAATGGGTGGCGATGAATTGCTCGATGCCAGTCGGGTCGCTGTCCAGTCCCAGTTGCTTGAACAGGGATGGGAGGCTGTGGGTGGGCTGCTCCATGGAGGACTCCTTAAGGAATGCGGTGGATGGGCGATTATTCGCGAGCAAGCCCGCTCCCACAGGGGATTGCGGTCAACCTGTGGGAGCGGGCTTGCTCGCGAAGGTGTCAGTGGCCACACCACAAAACCTAATGACTCAACTCCTGCACCTGCGCATGCGGCACCATTTTCAGGAACTCGGGCATGCTCATGTGCAGCAGGTAGTTGTGGTTGCCGGCTTCCAGGTAGATGTCTTTCTGCCGAGTCAGCAGCGGGTCGATGACCATGTCCAGGCCATAGGAATCACCCAGTGGCGGCACCGCGCCGCGTTCGCAGTCATCGAAGATATGCGCCAGATTGCTCTCGCGAGTGATCTGCCATTCACCGCTGCTGCGCACTTTGCTCAAATCCAGGTGCCGGCTGGCGGGCAGCACGGCCATCAGGTAATGCCCGTGATGGTCGTCGAGAATGACCGACTTGGCCACGCGTTCGGCGGGCACCCCGGAAACCCGTGCGGTTTCCAGACTGCTGGCCGAGTGGCGGTGGGCCACGATGTCATATTCGCAATGCGCCCGGTTCAGGCTGCTCTGCACTTTTTTTGCCATACGCATGCTGCACCTCGGTGTCCCGCTGAACGTTGTGCCTGTTCTGCTGAGTCTAGTTCGGCCAGTTGCTGATGAAGGGAAATCCGCTCATTGGACACATCCGCTTATTGATCAAAATTCATCCGACGTCAGGCTCAACTAGACTTAAGGAAACACCCCCATGACTCTCCCGGAGGGTCACGTGAACAGCCGATGTTGCACGTTTTTCCTGATACTGCTGGCCAGCGGCTCGGCCCTCGCGGCTGATGTCCTGCCGACGGCGGTCAATCCGGTCGGCCTGTGGCTGATCACCCTCGGGATTGCCTTTCTGATTGCCGAAGCCGCGCTGCCCAACTACGGGGTGATCGGCCTGGGCGGAATCATCATGTTCGTCATCGGCGCGCTGATTCTGAGCAATGCCGATTTGCCGGTACCGATGATTATCGGCCTCGGCCTGCTCAGCGCTCTGCTGCTGATCGCATTGATCGTCCGCGCCTTGAAAACCCGCCCGCGCCACGCCGTCAGCGGCGATGCCGGGCTGGTCGGCAGCGTGACGGCGGTGACCACCGTGCAAGCGCAAAACGCCCACAAC
This sequence comes from Pseudomonas sp. S150, assembly GCF_004526365.1. NCBI lineage: Bacteria > Pseudomonadati > Pseudomonadota > Gammaproteobacteria > Pseudomonadales > Pseudomonadaceae > Pseudomonas > Pseudomonas sp. S150. The sequence continues at coordinate 729,267 of NZ_CP038207.1, read as the reverse complement.
GGTTGGGTGCAATTGCAGGGTGAACACTGGCAAGTGCACAGCACGACACCGCTGCACACCGGACAATCGGTACGCGTGGTCGGGCGTAAAGGCTTACTGCTGAAAGTCGCCGCGACTGATGCGGTGCGACACGGAGAGTGATCATGGGTCTGCAAATCGGTTTCGTTGCACTGCTGCTGTTGGTGATCGCCCTCGCCGGGTCGACCTTCCGCATCCTGCGTGAGTACGAGCGCGGCGTGGTGTTCCAGCTCGGACGCTTCTGGCAGGTCAAGGGCCCGGGGCTGATCCTGCTGATTCCGGTGGTGCAGCAAATGGTCCGGGTCGACCTGCGCACCGTGGTCCTCGACGTGCCGCCACAGGATGTGATCACCCGCGACAACGTCTCGGTGAAGGTCAACGCGGTGCTGTACTTCCGGGTACTCGATCCGCAGAAGGCGATCATTCAGGTCGAAGATTTTCTTTCGGCCACCAGCCAACTGGCGCAGACCACCCTGCGCGCAGTGCTCGGCAAACATGAGCTGGATGAACTGCTGGCCGAGCGCGAGCAGTTGAACATCGACATCCAGCAGGTGCTCGACGCCCAGACCGATGCCTGGGGCATCAAGGTCGCCAACGTCGAGATCAAGCACGTCGACCTCAACGAATCGATGGTGCGTGCGATTGCCAAACAGGCCGAAGCCGAACGCGAACGCCGGGCCAAGGTGATCCACGCCGAAGGCGAACTGCAGGCCTCGGAAAAACTCATGCAAGCCGCCGAAATGCTCGGCCGCCAGCCCGGTGCCATGCAATTGCGTTACATGCAGACGCTGAGTTCGATTGCCGGTGACAAGAGCTCGACGATTGTCTTTCCGTTGCCGATCGAGTTGCTCAAGGGGATGGCGGATCTGTCGGGAAAAACCTGACAGCAAAAGATCGCAGCAACTCAAGATTCACAAAGGCATCCTGGGCACATTGCCGAACCCGTTCGCGCAACCACGGCGAAGCCTCGCGGCGCTTGTCTTCGCCATCAGCGACAAAACGCTGGGACGGCTGCTTGGCGTGCTGCACCGTCGCCGCCAACACCTGCTGCCGCTGCTCGGCATTCAAGCGGAAAAAATTCGCCAATCGGCCGGCCATGGCCTCGGGCAATTCGCTGTAGTTCACCAGCAGTCCATCACCCTCACGGCAGTGCAGATAAGCCGACGCCAGCAAGCGACCAAGCCGTCGTGCGATGAAGTCTTCACTGCCGGTAAACGGCAAACCATCGTCGAGCACACAGTTCCCAAGCATCCCCGGCACCATGTGCATCCCCGGACGGCGCACGTGCGACACGGCGATTTCCAGCGGATCGCGGTACACGAACAACCATGGCGTATCGGGAAAGCATGCCTGCAACAGCGGCCACTCGCCGATGTTCCAGGCGTCGAGCTTGATCACCAGTCGCTGCTCGACACCGCGTCGACGTTGACCGTAGGCCGAGAGCAATCCACGGATCGCTGCACGCCGCTCGACTTCGGGCAGCTCACCTCGCAAAAGCGCATCAAGCGGCGGTGGCTCCGAGACCACAATATGGTCATCGAGCCGCGCGAGCATCTGGCTGATCAACGTCGAACCGCAACGCGAGGCGTGCAGGATAAAGGCACTCGGCGCCAACCCCGGGCTTTGCGCTTGCCACTCGGTCAGCACCGACAGCGATGTCTGCCGGCGAAAAGCCTGATTGAACGGCAACCGCAGCGCCTCTTCGACGGCGTCACGAAAAAAAGGCTGATGCAGTGGCGTTTCACCAAACCAGCACCAGTCGACTTGCCACTGCCCCGCCAGCGGCCAGATCCGGATCGGCAACCAACCGTGCAGATTCAGCCGCTCCATTGTTCGTTCCATTGCCGACGACCGCTGCGCATCGCGGCGCGCAGTTCTTCGCGGGAGAATGGCAAGCCGTGTTTGGCGGCCAGCTCCAGAGTGCGCTCGATGAACGACTCAGGCTCCGCCATGTGCTGCAGAGTCGCCGCCAACGCTGCGTCACCTGCAACCAGTCGCTGGAATTGCTGTAACGCCGAATCAGCCGGTTGCGTTGCAGGAGTGTCGCGCAAACCTTCGGCGATCTTCTGCGTGAGCCAGGCCCCGGGCCGGCAGTCGAGCACCAGATGAATCCGCGCGCAGGTATCGAAATTATCCACCCGATGCGCACGAGCAAGATCGAGAAACCAGCACTCCCCCGCCGCCATCGGCACCCGTTGACCATCGAGCCAGAAATCCACTGCAGGTGGGCTGAGCAACGGAATATGCAGGCGCAGATCGGTATCCGGCCCTTCCAGGTCGTAATCACGATGCTCGTGAATTCGCCCGCCCGGCCCCAGTCGCAACAAGCGCGCACAGACGATATCCAGCGTCAGACCGCGCAGCCCCAACCGCCAGCGTTCATCGCACAGCCAAGGCGTGCGCTGCAGCGTTTCTCCGCGCCCGGGCGATAACTCGGTCAGCGCATCGGCGGCCGAAATCAGTGCCACACCGCTCCAGTCGCCCGTGAAGTAATCCGTGTTGAAGTGGCCATGCCATGCATCTTCGGCAATCGCCTGCAGCGCCTGCAACAGCAGCGGCAAGTCCACCGCCACCGGCAGACGCGAACAGACCGGGCGGCTCATGCTTTGGGCAACACCGCGCATTCGCCAAGCCAGGTCAGCAGCCGATCCAGACAGGCCTCCACAGTCTGCACGCCGGTGTCGAGCACCAGCGAGGGCTGCGCGGGCGGCTCGTACGGTGCCGAAACCCCGGTGAAACCGGCCATTTCGCCACGCCGTGCGCGGGCGTAATGCCCCTTCGGATCACGCTGCTCGCACACCGCCAACGACGCGCTGCACCAGACCTCGCGATAGTCCGCAGCCAAACGCCGAGCGAACACTTCGCGCAGCTCCAGCAACGGCGCGATCATCGCCAGAATCACGATCTGCCCGTTCTCCACCAGCAGCGCTGCCAGCTCGCTGGCACGGCGAATGTTCTCCAGGCGATCGGCGTCGCTGAACCCCAGATCGCGGTTGAGCCCGACCCGCAAGCCGTCGCCATCGAGCACCACGCTGTGCAATCCACGGGCGAATAGCTCGGCGTGCAACGCCTGAGCCAGCGTCGATTTGCCCGCCGCCGGCAGGCCAGTCAACAAAATCGCCGCACCGCGATGGCCGTTGCGGGCTTCGCGTTGCGAGCGGCTGACGCTGGCGACAGGCGCCAGCAGATTATCGGGCAGCGGCATGCGCCACCACAGGCACCGAGATATCCCCCGACGCCCACGCGGACTCGCGGTTGGCCAACGCCGTGGCGATCGACTGCACTTCGGTGGACTGCACCTGATCCGGCAGCGGGTCGAGACCAGCGCTGGCGAAGATCTGTCCATAGGCGTTGCGCAGATCGGCATACGACAAGTCACGGCGCAGGTCGGCTTGCAGGTTGTTCAGCTCGCCCTGAATCAGTTCAAGTTCACCGATACCGGCGGCCTGATGCCGATTGCGCAATTGGCCGACGATCTGCCCGTCGATGTCCGACAGTTGCTGATTGGTCTTGAACTGCCGCAGCGCCTCCTGATAGTTGGCGTTCGCCACATACAGCTGCGCCAGCACCGCGATCGACATCGCCTGCCGCCGGGCGGCGGCGACTTCCTCACCCGCCTTGGCGACGTCGATGGCCGCCGGAGCGGAAATCACGTTGAACAGGTTCCAGGTGACTTTCACGCCGTAGTCGGCCCAACCCTGTTCGACGAGGAACGAGTTGCTGTCATAATGCCCGCCGGCGGAAAACTCCAGACCCGGCAGCAGGCGCAACATCGCCTTGCGGGTTTCGGCGGCGCTGATGCGGCTCTGATAATCCTGCTCGCGCAGTTCCGGGCGGCTGGTCAGGGCTTCCTGCTCGAGTTTGGCCATGGCGACCTTGAGTTCGGGAATCTGATAACCGTCATCGGTCGCCAGCGTCAGGTTGGTGCCCAGCGGCAGGTTGATCAGCGTTGCCAATTCGGTTTTCGCCAGCGACAGGGCGCGGCGCTGTTCTTCCAGTTGCCGCGTGGCTTCGATCAGCGAACGCTGGTAACCGAGTGCCTGCACCGGGTCGCCGATGCGCTGATCGCTCAGGCTCTGGCTGTCACGCCGGGCGGTGTCGACGCGGGCCATCAGGCTGTCGATCTGCTTGAGCAACCGTTCGGCAGCCATCGCGCGCCAATAGGCTGAGCGCACGTCCTGAACGATGGTGTTGATCACCTTGCGCCGGCGTTCCTGCACGATCAGGCGCTGGTCGCCCTGCTGCTTGGCGCTGATGTAGCTGACGCCGAAGTCGAGGACGTTCCAGACCATGGTCAGGTCGGCGACATCGCGGTCGCGGTCCTGCGAGGTCGAGGGTTCCAGAGACTGAGTGCCGGTGCGCACGCTCTGGCTGCTGGAGGCGTTGACGTTGTTGCGCCCGACGTAACCGGCGTCCAGCGCCATGCGCGGCAGCATGTCGAAACTGGCGAGGTCGAGCTGCCGCTTGGCCAACGCTTCTTCCATGATTTTCAAACGGCCTTCGAGGTTGTATTTCACCGCGCGGGCCATGGCCTGATGCAGGGTCAGCGGGCCACGCAGCGGCTCCTGATCCTTGTACATGCTCTGCAGGTCGGTTTTGGCCCGCTGCTCACTGACGCTGCGTTCGATCGGTTCACTGGTCACTGCACATCCGCTGATCGCCAGCGCCAGCAGGCTGGCGCCGAACAACTTCTGACTTTTCTTCATCCCTGGATCGCCCCTAGGTGCCGCACCGTGTTGAGTAGTTGTGTGTTCAGGCCTGCATTTCGCTGATGCCGACCTGGCGCAATGCCGCTGCCAGGTCGTCGACCCGGTGCTGCTCGCTGTCCTTGAGTTGTTGCAATTGCTGCCCGAGGGTCGGCGCGCCAAATACCCCGCGCAGCCCTTGGGAAATGTCACCGGCCTTGAGCGAGTGACTGTCGAAGGCGTTCAGCGCCTCCCGCTCGGCGCCGTCGTTCTGGTGGAACAGGCTCGACAGCGTACTGCTGGCGAAGACTCCGCCATCACCGCCACCGAAACCGAGGAAGCCGTGCCCGCTGCCGTCACCGCTTCCGTCGCTGCTGCTGAATACCTGGGCGATGAAGCTCGGGCTCAGAGCACCGTGATTGATGAAAATGTCCCCCAGCGGCCGGATGCCGTCGCCCAGTACACGCTGCTCGAACAGCGGCGGGAAGGTCAGCGGCGAGCCGAGATTGCCGGTCGGTGGCGTAAACACAAACGGTTGCAACGGCACGTCCGGGGCCGGCGGCGGTGCGACCGGATCGCTGCTGCGGGACAGCGGATCGGGAATCACCCCATTGATCGGCGTGGTCGGCACCGTTGGCGGAATAACCGGCGGCACGGTATTGATCGCGTAGTTATTGGAGCTGCTGACACCGCTGCCGCTGTTGCCGGACAGGTCACTGACCCCGGCGCTGTTGACGCTGATCGCATTACTGGCGCTGTTGATGTTGGCGCCCGGGGTCAGCGTCGCGGTCCAGGTCTTGCCGCCGTCGTTGCTGCTCAGGTTCGACAGGGTGCCGTTGCCGACATTGATGTCACTGAGATCAAACCCGGTCACCGCCTCATTGAAGCTGATGGTCACCTGCGAGGTCTGGCCCACACCCAGATTCGGATTGGCAACCACCACCGTGGCGGTCGGCCGTTCGCTGTCGAGGGCGTAGTTGTTCGACACCGCCACCGTGCTGCCGGCGTTGCCCGCCAGGTCGCTGACGTTGCTGGTGTCCAGCGCAATGAAATTGCTCGGGTCGGTGACATTCGCGGTCGGCGTGAACGTCGCGGTCCAGGTCTTGCCGCCATCGCTGCTGGTCAGATTGCTCAGGTCGCCGTTGGTCACGCTCAGGTCGGACAGGTCGAAATTGCTCACCGCCTCGCTGAAGGTGAAGGTCACCGTGGTGGTCTGGCCGATGCCCAGATGCGGATTGGCGACCACGATATCCACCGTCGGCCGGGTTGCATCGAGGATGTAGTTGTTGGAGATGGCGATACTCGCCCCAGCATTGCCGGCCTGATCCTGAACACCGGCGGTGTCGATCAGAATCAGGTTGGTCGCGTCATTGACGCCGGCTGTCGGGGTGAAAGTCGCCGTCCAGGTCACGCCACCGTCGCTGCTGGTCAGGTTCGACAGCGCACCGTTGGCGACGCTGATGTCCGACAGGTCAAACCCGCTCACCGCCTCGCTGAAGGTGATGGTCACTGTGGTGGTTTCACCGATGCCCAGGCGGTTGTCGGCAACCACGATGGTAGCGGTCGGCAGCGCGGTGTCGATGGCGAAGTTGTTGGAATCGGTGGTACCGATGCCGCTGTTGCCCGACAGGTTGGCCACCCCGGCATTGTTCAGGGTGATCAGGTTGGTGGCGTCGGTGACATTGGCTGTCGGCGTGAAGGCGGCCGTCCAGGTGATACCGCCGTCGCTGCTGCTGACATTGCTCAACGTGCCGTTGGCGATGGTCAGGTCGCTGTTGTCAAAACCGCTGACCGCTTCGCTGAAGGTGATGGTCACCAGCGAGGTTTCCCCGGCCCTGAGCGACGTGTCGGCAACCACGATGGTGGCGGTCGGCACCTGAGTCTGGATCTGATAGTTGGCCGAACTGGTGGTGCCGGTGCCGGTGTTTCCGGCCAGGTCGGTGATGCCGGTGTTGTTCAGGACAATCAGGTTGGTGAGGTCGGTGATACCGATGTTCGGCGTGAACGTGGCCGTCCAGGTAATGCCGCCGTCGCTAGACGAAACATTGCTCAGGGTGCCGTTGGCGACGCTCAGATCGGAGTTGTCGAATCCGGTCACGGCCTCACTGAAGGTGATGGTCACCTGCACGGTTTCACCGGGACGCAGATCGCTGTCGGTCATGACAATGGTCGCCGTCGGACGCTGACTGTCGACCGCATAGTTGTTGGAATCGGTGGTACCGCTGCCGACGTTGCCCGCCAGATCGGCGATGCCGGTGTTGTCCAGGGTGATCAGGTTGGTGGTGTCGGTGATCCCCGCCGCCGGCGTGAACGTCGCCGTCCAGGTGAGGCCGCCGTCGCTGCTGCTCACCGCACTCAGCGTGCCGTTGGCGATGGTCAGGTCGGCGTTGGTGAAACCGGTCACCGCTTCGCTGAAGGTGATGGTCACCAGACTGCTCTGGCCGACGCCGAGCGCGGTGTCAGCCACCACGATGGTGGCGGTCGGGCGCTGAGTGTCGATCGAGTAATTGTTGGAATCGGTGGTGCCGCTGCCGGCATTGCCCGACAGGTTCTGTACGCCGGCGTTGTCCAGGGTGATCAGGTTGGTGGCGTCGGTGATGTTGCTGGTCGGCGTGAAGGTCGCTGTCCAGGTGATGCCACCGTCGCTGCTGCTGACTGCCGACAATGTGCCGTTGGCTATCGTCAGGTCGGCATTGCTGAAACCGGTCACCGCTTCGCTGAAGGTGATGGTCACCAGTGAGGACTCGCCGATCTTCAGACTGGAGTCCGCCACGATGATGGTCGCGGTCGGCACCACGGTGTCGATGGTGTAGTTGTTGGAGTTGGTCGTGCCGCTGCCGGCGTTGCCCGCCAGGTCGGCGATACCGGTATTGGCCAGCGTGATCAGGTTGCTTGCGTCGTTGATGCCCACGTTCGGCGTGAATGTTGCCGTCCAGGTGATGCCGCCATCGCTGCTACTCACCGCCGTCAACGTGCCATTGGCGATGGTCAGGTCGGCGTTGGTGAAACCGCTCACCGCTTCGCTGAACGTGATGGTCACCAACGAGGTTTCGCCGGCCGTAAGGTTGCTGTCGGCGACCACGATGGTTGCGGTCGGGCGCTGGGTGTCAATGGCGTAGTTGTTGGAGTCGGTGGTGCCGCTACCGGCGTTGCCCGCCAGGTCGGCAATGCCGGTGTTGTCCAGGGTAATCAGGTTGGTGGTATCGGTGACGCTGGCGCTCGGAGTGAACGTCGCGGTCCAGGTGATGCCGCCGTCGCTGCTGCTGACTGCGCTCAGCGTGCCGTTGGCAATGGTCAGGTCGGCGTTGGTGAAACCGGACACCGCTTCGCTGAAAGTAATGGTCACCAGCGAGGTTTCGCCGATTTTCAGAGCGTTGTCAGCCACCACGATGGTCGCGGTCGGGCGCACGGTGTCGATGGCGTAATTGTTGGAGTCGGTGGTGCCGCTGCCGGCGTTGCCGTTCAGGTCAGCGATGCCGGTATTGTTCAGCGTGATCAGATTGGTCGCATCAGTGATGCTGGCAGTCGGCGTGAAGGTCGCCGTCCAGGTGATGCCGCCATCGCTGCTGCTGAGCGCCGACAACGTGCCGTTGGCAATGGTCAGGTCGGCATTGGTGAAGCCGGTCACGGCTTCGCTGAAGGTGATGGTCACCAGCGAGGTTTCGCCGATCCGCAGGTTGTTGTCGGCCACCACGATGGTCGCGGTCGGCCGCGCAGTGTCGATGGCGTAGTTGTTGGAATTGGTGGTGCCGCTGCCGGCATTGCCGGCCAGATCGACGACCCCGGTGTTGTCCAGGGTGACCAGGTTGGTGGTGTCGGTGATGTTGGTGGTCGGGGTGAGCGTGGCGGTCCAGGTGATGCCGCCGTCGCTGCTGCTCAGACCGCTCAGGGTGCCGTTGGCCACCGTCAGGTCGGCGGTGGTGAAGCCGCTGACCGCTTCGCTGAAGGTGATGGTCACCAGCGAGGTTTCACCCGCTGCCAGATTGCTGTCGGCCACGACAATGGTCGCGGTTGGCCGCACGGTATCGATCACGTAGTTGGCCGAATCAGTCGTGCCGCTGCCGGCGTTGCCGGCGAGGTCGGCGATACCAGTGTTGTCCAGAGTGATCAGGTTGGTGGTATCGGTGATGCTGGCGGTCGGGGTGAACGTTCCGGTCCAGGTGATGCCACCGTCACTGCTGCTGACTGCTGACAGTGTGCCATTCGCGATGGTCAGGTCGGCGTTGGTGAAACCGGTGACCGCTTCGCTGAAGGTAAAGGTCACCAGCGACGTGTCGCCGATCTTCAACGCCGTGTCGGCCATCACGATGGTCACGGTCGGCCGCACGGTGTCGATCGCATAGTTGACGGAACTGGTCGTGCCGACGCCCGCCACGCCGTCGCTGATCGCATTGACCCCGGTGTTATCGAGGGTGATCAGGTTGGTGGCGTCGGTGATGTTGTTGGTCGGAGTGAAGGTCGCGGTCCAGGTCAGGCCACCGTCGCTGCTGCTGACCGCTGTCAGCGTACCGTTGGCAATGGTCAGGTCGGCGTTGGTGAAACCGGTGACCGCGCGGCTGAAGGTGATGGTCACCAGCGAGGTTTCGCCGATTTTCAACGCCGTGTCCGACATCACGATGGTTGCGGTGGGTGGTTCCACATAAGCGGTATTGAGTGTGCCGCCATTGTTGTAGATCGCCGCGAAGGCCAACGGTACAGAGCCCGTCACGCCGCCGCCCAGTTCTGCGCCGCCGGCGCCGCTGCCGGCCGCGTTGCCGCTGATGGCGCTGAAGTTGGCGGCGGTGATCAGTACCGTGCCGCCCTGGTTCCAGATCGCACCGACACCCCGTCCGCCGTCGCCGCCGTTCAGGTTGTTGCTGCCCTGGCCGCTACCACCGCCGCCACCGCCGCCCGCACCGAGGTTGTTGCTGATGACCGAGGTGCCGACAATTTTCAGGGTGCCGGTGGAGGCGTTGTAAATGCCGCCGGCCGCATTGCCGCCGACGCCGCCCACCTTGTCCCAGCCGGAGCCGCCACCGCCGCCGCCAATCGAAATGGTGCCGTTGTTCGCGGTGCCGCCATTGCCGCCGTTGCTGTAATAGGACACGCCCACGCCGCCGGCACCGCCGACGGTGGAGCCGCCGCGGCCGCCCATGTGCGTGGCGTCGTAGCCACCGCCGTAGCCACCGACGCCACCACTGCCGGCCTGGCCGCCCAACGTCCCGGTGCCCGGCCCGGCCGTACCGCCATGGCCGCCGCCCTGACCACCGAGGCCGCCGCCACCGCCACCGCCGCCGCCGTAGTTGGCTCCCGTGACCCCCCCACCACCGCCACCACCGGCCGCCGCGTTACCGGTGACCGAAACGTTGTTCAAGGTCAGGACGCCGGCGTTGAAAATCCCCCCGCCCATGGCCCCGGTTGCGCCATAGCCGCCATTTCCGCCATTGCCCGAGACCAATCCGCGAGTAATGACCAGACCATCGAGTGTCACCGTGCTGCTGGAGGTGATTTCCACCACCCGCGTCCGGTACTGGCCATCGAGGGTGACGTCCGCCACCCCGTCGTTGTTCAGGTCGCCATCAACGGTGATGTTCTTGTTGATCAGCAATTCCGAGGTGAGCTGCACCGTCATGCCGCTGCTGAAGGTCACGATGTCGCCGTTCTGCGCCGACGCCAGCGCTGCGCGCAGCGAGCCGACCCCGGTGTTCGCATTGTTGGTGGCAGTCCAGGTGGCGAGGCCCCACTGGTACTCGCTCATCGACAGGGTCGACAGCACGTTGGCGCTCTCGATCCTGCCCGTGGCGATTTCCAGATCCCAGTCGCCGCCCACCCCGGTGCGGTTGTTCGAGGCGGCCACATCGCGGCCGGTCAATTGTGCCAGCGAGTCGACGAAACTCAGGCCGCGGTCACCTTCGGCGGTGTAGCAGCCGTAAATGAGAATGTCGCCGCCGACGTTCATGTCCTTGCCGATTTCCGCCAGCACCGCACTGCGTTGCGCGACGTTGTCCGCCGACAGATAGCTGTTGCCGAGCCACAGGTCACCGGCGTTGCCGTGAGCGATGATCTGCACCGAGCTGACACCCGAATGCTGGTCGAGGTAATCAGCGATCTGCTGCAAGCCGTCCTTGCTGGCATCGAGCTTGACCACCTGCGCGCCGGGAGCAACGCCTTTGAGCAGGCTGTCGGCATCCTTGACCCGGGCATCGACGAACACCACGCTCTGGCCCGGTACGGCGACAGGGCTGGCAGCCGGCGTGGCATCGGCCTGGCCGTGGGTGTCCTTGCTGACCGACGGATGATCGGCCGTGGGCGCCTTCGCTGCATCGGCAGTGGGGTGGCTGTCGGGCTGGGCCGCAGCGGTATCGGCCACGGTGGCCGCGACAGCGCCGTCGAACAGCATGCGCGGTTCCAGCGACATGATCAGCGGCGCAGCCAGCGTCCGTTGGCCTTCGGTTACCCGCGACTTTTGCTTGCTCCACCACATGTTGCTCACCCGGACTCGAACAGTTGTAAACGCATCAATGAAAAACGCCGCGATCAACTGATCGCGGCGTCGGACTTCATACGAATCACATTGGCAGCGCTGGCTGAGCCATCGAGCCAAAAGGACAGATCGGCGTATTGCTTGAACAGGTCCGGCGGCAGAATCGTGCGTCGGGACTGCAGGGCGACCTTGGGTTTGACCTTGTGCAGGCCGGCCACACCCAGGGCCTGGTCGAACTCCGGCGCGTCATAGGCCAGGTGTTCGAAATCGTGCTCGAACCAGGGTTCGCCAATGAAGTCGTAGACCAGCCGCAGCACCCGCTCCGGGGCCTGGGTCAACAAGTCGTAATCGACGATCAGCAGCGAATCGGCGTGCTCGCCGTAATAGGCTTCTTTGAGCGCTGCCCAGGCAAAACCAACCAGACGATTGCGCTGGGCCAGGGTTTCGCAGCGGCTGTAGACCGTGTTGCGTTCGACAGCATCGCCGAACAGCTTGGTGTTTTCATAAGGATTGGCGCGGTACAACCGTTCCAGGCTGTCCATCACCCAGGCGACGTTGCGCACGCAGGCAATGACTTTGGCTTTAGGGAACAGATCGCTGATCGCCGGCAGGCGCGAACTCCACTGCCGGTTGGTGTCGAACACCACCGGTTTGTCAGCCTTGTCGGCATAGTAGGAATCGAACAGCCCGCGCAGCAGGCGCCGGCGCATTTCGGTGTCGATCACCGCGCCGAATTCGCTGCCGGCGCTGCATTGTTCAAGGACACCGGAGAAGAGTGCGCCGACCGGACTGGTCATGCCGGCATGAAAGCGCGGGTTCTGCAGAAGAATCGCAGAAAGCAGGGTAGAGCCTGAGCGCGGCAAGCCGGAGATAAAGTGGAACTGCTGCAATCCCTTCACCCTACTTTGTAAGTCCTTTTGTCCGACGAGCGTAGTCCAACAATACCCTTTCGACTAGTAGTGTTTTGATATCAAAACAGAGCAAAACGGACTATGAAGATCTGTTTTTATCGCGAAAGAAAAGGTGAACCGTTTAAGTCATTGCATCGCTGTCCCGTTATCGGTGGTCAACGAAAAAAGTCGCGCATTCGCGCCGCCGGCATGGGTCTGATCACGCAACTGCCAGTTCTTCGGCAAGGGTCGGAACGGATCGGGCACGTCCACATCCAGATCACCGATCAACCAGACGCGAGCACTGCCCTTGGGCAGGTCGTCGAGTCGATCCAGATAGACCTCCTCAGACACCAGGGTGCCGAAACCGTAGTGATTCGGGCGCGTCGAACGACCATCGGCGGCGGGCGGGGTAAACAGGCGCACCTGAGCGTCAGTGCGGTTGTAGTAGACGTAACTGAGATACCAGAGCATGTCGCTGGTGACGATCCGGTCACCGCTGACGAAATGCCGGTTGATGTAATCGACCATGACATTGAACTGATCGTGCGGGTCGACCGTGGCGTTGGTGTTTACGCCCACCAGCTCAACCCCGACCCATGACACCAGAACCGCCACTGCCAGCACACGAGCGCGGCGGTACAACCGGTCGATGGCCAGCGCCGCCAGCATCGGCAATCCCAGCGCATAGGCTGTCAGGTAACGCTCGATGAACACCGGACTGATGAAGGACACCGCGAACACCAGCAACAACGGCACACCGGTGTAAAGCGCCAGCAAAACGCTGCCATGGTTCACGCTGCGGTCGCGGGCCACGGCCACGCCCGCCAGCGCCAGCAGAGCCAGCGGTACGCCGCAGAACAGCAGCAATGGCAGATGCTCGCCCTCGTCCTGGATCAACCAGAGCCAGATCATCGACGGCAGCGAGGACAGGGTCACTGGATCTTCCCAGCCCACATCGCCACCGACCTTGAGTTCTTCCATGTGTTGCGTCAGATCAAGCAGGTTCGGCAACCACGGCAGGTAGAGCACAACGATGGCCAGATTGGCCAGCCACCAGTCCTTGCGCTGGATATGCCGCAGGCGATAGCCAGGCAGCAGGCGAATCAGCCCCAGATACAGCCAATGGCTCAGCGCCGCCAGCACGGCGAAGTAGTGGGTATACAACGCGGCGCTCATCAGCAATGCATAGATCAGCAGATACCGGTGGCGCTGCGGACGCCTGACCCAACAAATCAGCGCCAGTGTGGAACCGATCAGGAGCAGGCCGAGCAGCGAGTACATGCGCACTTCCTGGCTGTAGCGCACCGCCGTCGGCAGCAACGCCAGCAGCACCCCGGCAATGATTGCGGCGCGACGAGTGGCCAGGCGATCGACCAGGCACACCCCCAGCCCGACCGTGGCGATGCCGGCCAGCGCGCTGAGGCTGCGGATCGACAGAATCGTGTCGCCGAACAACCCGATCCAGCCGTGCAGCAGCATGAAATACAACGGCGGATGCACGTCGAACGCCGCGTGCTCCCAGATACCACTCAGCGAATAGTTCGCCAGCAACAGGCTTGAGCCTTCGTCGCCCCAGATCGCGGCGGCGTTCAGGTCATAAAAACGCACCACCGTCGCCAACAACAGAATCGGTATCAGCCACTGCCGGCGAGCCCAGCGCCATAAACGCCGGACACCGGCATTCGGTGCGGCAAACGGGTCCTGGGTATCCCCCAGCGGAGTCTCGCGACGCGCTTCCATCAACCTTCCCTTACAGATTTACCGAGTAAAAACCAGCGCCATTCATTGCGCACACTGTAGGCCAGAGTCGAAGTCGACGCGCGGCCACGACGACGTCCGGCAAGTCCGCCGATCCGGGTCTACGCTACCGCTTGGCGTGACCTGCCCGCGCAAACGCAAGGCGTCAGCACAGCATCTGTGCCTGTCCTGCAACCAAGGCTAACGCGCGGCGCGCCGACCACATAACAGAAGGATGAGGAACCATGGAAGTCTTTATGGGTACGATTCAACCGTTCGCCTTCAACTTCGCCCCCAGTGGCTGGGCCTTGTGCAACGGACAAATCCTGAGCATCTCGCAATACCAGGCATTGTTCGCTTTGCTGGGCACCTTCTACGGCGGCAACGGCACGACCAATTTTCAGTTGCCTGACCTGCAAGGTCGCGTACCCGTGGCACAGGGTAACGGACAGGGGCTTACGCCGCGTGTCATCGGTCAGGTGTATGGCACGGAAAACGTCACGGCCACGATCGCCAACATGCCTAACCACACCCACGCGATGACCGGCCTTTCTGCCAACACCGCCCTGCAACTGGCTGTGCCTGCAAGCAATCCGGCGACCGTGCCGACCGCCACCAACTCGTACATCGGCGCGTCCGGCGGCGGCCCTGGCTCGGCGAACATCTATTCCGATGCCCAAGGTGCCACGCCGGTTCCCATCAAAGGCCTGACCACGACTGTCACCGGGGACATTTCCTCCACGGGCGGCAGTCAGCCGTTGCCCATCGTCAACCCCTCTCTGGTCGTCAACTTCAGCATTGCCCTGAACGGGCTGTTCCCTTCGCGCAACTGAACCACTGTCGGGGGCCTCGGGCCCCCGACCGTTTTTCTCTTCACTGGAGTCAGACCATGTTGCAAACGGTTCAGATCCAACACGTCCAGGCATTGCTGGGCCAGCAACACACGCTGTACCTGCCGGATGGCACGGCGCTGCCGATCCACATCGAGTACCTCGACGAAGTCCCCGCCGCGAAGACGCGCTACAGCGAGCGCATGCCGTTCTGCCTCGAATTCAACAGTCTGGTGCCGACCGGGTTCGTCGACGGCCTGTGCGCACTGGAACTGCCGGAACTGGGGCGAGTGGAGGATATTTTCGTGTCACGAGTGCCAGCAATGGGGCGGGATCCGCAACTGGGTTATTTCTGTATTTCCTTCAACTGAAATCCCACCTCATTGCGGATACCACACCAGCCGCTCCGCCGCCGGATTACGCTCCTCCACCGCAAAACCCAACGCCAGATAGTGTTGCCGCGCGTGGGGGTTGTTGGCCCAGACCACCGTTGCCACCGGGCAGCGAACCTGCTGCGCGGCCTTTTGCACGCCTTGCAATACCGCGCGGCCGTAACCCTTGCCCCGCGCCTGGGGGATGAAGGCGATGTATAACACGCGGATTTCATTGGGGCCGAAGTCGGTGCTCAGTGCACCGATGGCCGTGCCGAGTTTTTCCACGACGTAGTGCATGGCGTTGGGATGGTTTTCACCCACGCCCTGTTCCTGCACCTGGAATTGCTGGGCGATCACTTGCTGCACCACTTCCTGCTCGCCGTCGATCCATTGCAGATCCGGGCGCGCCGACTGATAGAGGTGGTGCAAAAACGGCTCGTCGGTGGCCCGCGCAGGTCGCACCACCAATCCGTCTGCCGTCACATCTGCGTTGCTCGCCATGTTCACGCTCCCTAGAAACCGCTTTCCCTGACCCCCAGCGCCGCCAGCCGGCGCCAGGCCACGCCGAGTACCGACTCGCCCCTGCCCTGCAACACCACCACACCGCGCAACGGCTGAACCGGGGCTGGTGGCTGATCCAGCGTTGTCAATCGCGCGCCATATTGCGCCTGTACAGGCTCGGCTCGTTGCTGTTGATCACGGCGCACGGCAATCGGCCCGTGATGATCGGAGGTCAGCGCCTCCTGATCGACATAGGCCACGCCATTGGTATCGATTTCATCCAGTTTTACGCTGATCGCCGGATGCATCGGATCATCGGCGATGAACCGCCCGGTTGCACCCGGTTTGACCCGCCACAACTCGGCCTCGGCGATATAGCCGCGCAGGCGCAAACCATCCTCGACCACCCGCGCCAGCGCATCCTTGCTCGACAGCCAGCGCCCCGGCGTCAGATTCGGCAGCAGATCACGCACAGTGCCGGCATGGGGCGCGCGCAACAGCAGGCGCTCGCGTCGAGCGCTCAGACCACGATATTGCGCCACGGCTTCGGCGAGGCGTTGCTCGATGATACTGGCGTCGGCAGCGGTTTCGCTGCGACCGGCCTGTCGGCGCATCAGCAATTGCTGGATCTGGATTTCCCGGCGGACGATGGCCTGCTGCGATTCGAGGTCCGGCGACTCCAGTTCGATCAGCACATCGCCCTGAGCGACTTTCTGGCCATCCGCGACCTTGACTGATTTGACCCGCGCCGCCACCGGCGCATGCAACGCACTGGCCCGGCCGCTCTCAAGCATCGTCGGCAGTTCCACCGCGCTGCGCCACGGCACGATCAGCACCAGCAGCAGACCAAGCACAGCCAGGCTGCTGAGCAGCACACGCGGGCCATGCGCCTGTTCGCGGCGGCTCCACCACTGGCGCCACTCATTCATGATCGGCAGGAAGATGAACCAGACCAGTTCCACCAGCATGAGGAAAATCCCCAACACCTTGAAGAACAGGTGATAGACCGCCAGCGCGATCCCGAAAAACAACGCCGCGCGCCACAACCACGAGCCATACCCCCATATCAGCAAACGCCGTTGCATCTTCGGCGACCAAGGCTCCGGCGCCGGAGCGCCATAGCCGAACAAAAATTCGCGTAACCGCCAGCGACACAGGGCAAAGGCTCGCCCCTGAAGATTGTCGACCTCCCACAGATCACTGAGCAGAAAATAGCCATCAAAACGCATGAACGGGTTGAGGTTGACCACCAGCGTAGTGATCCACGTGGCGCTGGCGAGCATGAACGCTGCCGTGCGCCCGGGGCCATCGGGCAACAGCGACCAGGCCAGCAGCGCGATGCACGCCAGCAGCAGTTCCGCGAGCACCCCACCGGCACCGATCAGCAGCCGCGCACGCCGATCGTTGACCCGCCAGGCATCGCTGACATCGGTGTAAAACATCGGCAGCAAGACCATGAACGCCACGCCCATGCTCTGCACCCGACACCCGGCGCGCTTGGCCATGAAAGCATGGCCGAACTCGTGGCACAGCTTGGCAAAGAACAACGCAACGCCGAACGCCAATGCGCCGCCAAGGCTGAACAGGTGCGGGAAAGTACCGACAAAGCGCTGCCAGTCCCGCGACACCAGAAACACTCCCAGACCCAGCGTCAGCGGCAAACCGTAGCGCAACACCCGCGGGCCGAAGCGCTCCAGCCAGGGCCAGGCGCGGTTGAGAAAGGCGTCCGGGCGCCACAGCGGAATACGGAAAAACAGGTATTGATGCAGCAGGATTTTCCACAGGCTCTGGCGTTGCGCGAGGGCCTTGAGCGAGTAACTGACACGCTGCTGATCGTCGAGGGCGCTGATCAGGTCATGCGCGCGCAGAAACGTCAAAAGATGCTCTAGCTCAACGCCGTCCAGCGGCAGGCCCGGTTCGCGATTGGCGGCGTGCAACACCTGCTCGGCATCGCCCAGCGACCAATGGCGCAACAGACGCATCGCCGCCGCGCCGAGTTTGAAATAGCGACCGCGCACCGGATCGGCCAGGGTCCAGCGCGGTGAACCGTCCAGTGCCGGTGCCGCGGGCGACAGTTGCAGGTCGGCACGCAGGCTCGGCAGATTCATTTACAGGCCCACGCTCTGGCGCAGACCGGCCAGAGGGCGGCGCAGCAGGTACAAGGCCAGCGGGGCGCGATCACCG
The DNA here is from genome assembly GCF_004526365.1 of Pseudomonas sp. S150. Taxonomy (NCBI): domain Bacteria; kingdom Pseudomonadati; phylum Pseudomonadota; class Gammaproteobacteria; order Pseudomonadales; family Pseudomonadaceae; genus Pseudomonas; species Pseudomonas sp. S150. The sequence continues at coordinate 711,582 of NZ_CP038207.1, read as the reverse complement.
AAAATTTTTGCCGTGCCGCGCAGACCGATACGCGGTGGCGCATCAGCAAAATTGGCGTCGAGCCGATATGCAAGCTGCCCGCCCGCCGTCGGTTGCGCCTCGTAGGCCGAGCGTTCCAGCGTGGCGAGGTGGCGCTGCAACGGATCGCTGTCGAGAAACAGCGCGACTTCGGCACCCGGCGCCAGTGCAATCGCATCGCCCACTGCCAGTTCGATGCGCAGTTCGGCCTGATTCGGGTCGGCGATTTCCATCAACCGTTCGCCGGTCTGCACCGGTTTGCCGGTCAGACGTTCGGCATCGGCGAACACTGCAATCCCGTCACGCTCCGCGCGCACTTCGCTGCGCGCCAGCAACTCGCGGGCGTAATCGCGCTCGGCGCGTTTTTGCTCGGCGCGGGCAGCGAGCAAATCGACCCTGGCACTGGACTCGGCATCGGCAAATGAACGTTGCGAGTTGGATTTCAGTTCCGCTTCCGCCACGCCCAAGGCACGCTCGGCCACATCGGCCTGGGCCTTGAGGGTGGTGCTTTCAAACCGCAGCAGCAGGTCGCCGGTTTTCACCGGTTGATTGGGCTTGACCAGAAACTCGGCGATCACCCCGTCCAGCGGCGCCGCGACCACGCGCCCGCCCTGCGGCACCACCTCCGCCGGAGCCAATACCGACTGGCGCACCGGGATCAGCAACCCGAGCAACAGCACCGCCACCAGCGCCACCTGACGCTTGCGCGTCCAGCGCAGACGCCACGGTTTGCGTGGTTGCAGCGCCAGCCAGGCGTGACTGTAGGTGTCGCCCAGTTGCGACAGCAGCACTTGTTCGGAAGGATTCCACGGCACATCGCGGGCCAGCCACAGACCGCCGAACACCTCGCCCTGACGGTCGATCAGCGGCAGCCAGAACACCTGCGCCGCCGACAGCGAGCGCCAGTCGGCCTGAATCGACTCGGCAAGCAGTTGCGGGGTAATCACCCGTGCCTGCTTCAGCACATCCTGCTGGAACAACTGCGCCACGGCCTGCTCGACAAACGCCACGAACGGCGCATTCGGCTCCACCGCGCTGACGCCGGTCACCGCCTGCACCTTGCCGGCAATCAGCAACGCTGCATGACGAAAGCCGAACAGCGACTGGCCGTCATTGACCAGACTGTAGGCCAGTTGCGAGGCATCGCGGGCGGCGCGGGTCTGGCGTTCGAGGTCAAGGAACCGCGCGAACACCTGCTCGGCAGCGCCGGCTACCGGGGCGTTCATTTAAGCTCCGCAAAGTGCGCCGTGCCGCTCATGCCGGCGAGCAAGCCCTTGGCTTCGGGAAGTGTGGCGACCAGCAACAGTGTCTGGCTGCCTTCGTCGATGCGCGCACCGAGGCGTTTGACCGTGGCATCAAGCGGCTGGCCGGTTTCGTCGGGGACAAAGCTGAAGGTCTGGCCGGGTTTAAGCCTGGCCATCCAGCGCGACGGCACCAACAAGTGGATCTCCAGGGTGCGGTTATCCACCACGTCCAGCAGCGGCGCGCCGGCCGCCACGCTTTCGAAACGCTGGACCTTGCGCTCGACCACTTGCCCGTCGAATGGCGCGACCACGCTGCAGCGTTTGACCTGAACCTGATAAACCTGAGATTGCGCCTGGGTTTCGCTGACCTTGGCCTCGGCCCGCGCCACTTCGAAACGCCCGACGGAATTGAGCGCGGCCAACTGCCGGTTGTGCGCCAACTCCTCACCGGCACCGCGATTGGCAGCCTGCGCTGCATTGAGCTGAGCCTGATACGCCGAGCAATCAAACTTCGCCAGCACATCGCCCTTCTTGAACGACTCGCCCTCGCTGAACGGCAACTCGACAATCCGCCCCGACAGCTCGCTGGCCAGCGTCGCCTGATCCCGAGCTCGCAACACACCCCGCGCCTCACTGCTCGCCGTGGTTGCCGCAGGCGCTGCGTTATCCAGCAGCGGATCGTCTGGCCCGGGCGTTTGCGCCTGAACTGCACACGTAACAAAGGTCAATCCGATAACCCAACCGCGCAAACGCTGCATAACCGCTACTCCCTGACGGATGAGCGGAGTCTACGACAGCGGGGATTAGCGTCAAGCGAAAGGCCATCACTGTGCCGTTACGCTTGCTGTAATCCGACCGAAGCGCTATGGTCAACCGATCGAAAATATGACTTTGATGGAATATTCCATAACACTCATATTAGTGCCCATGAATTGGGATATCGAATACACCGACGAGTTCGGCAACTGGTGGGAAGAACTGACTGAGAGCGAGCAGAGTTCTGTGGCGGCAAGCGTCAAACTGCTTGGGCAATTCGGCCCAGGCCTGCGTTTTCCGCATAGCAGTGCAATCAATGGCGCGCGGCATGGTCATTTACGGGAATTGCGCGTCCAGCATGGCGGGCGACCGTATCGCGTGCTCTATGCGTTTGATCCAAGACGCTGCGCGTTGCTTTTGATCGGTGGAGATAAAACCGGTCAGGACCGCTGGTATGAACTCAACGTCCCGCTCGCCGATCGACTGTACGATGAGCATCTCGAAACATTGCGCAAAGAGGGTTGCAACAATGGCTAAGAAATTCGCCGACCTCGAAGCACGCATGACACCCGAAGCACGGGCGCTTGCCGATTCGATCTACGAACAACACATCAAGGAAATGCCGCTTAACGAACTGCGACAAGCCAAGGCCTTGAGCCAGGCCACGCTGGCTGAAATGCTGCACGTCAACCAAGCGGCCATCTCGAAAATGGAGCGCCGTACCGATATGTACATCAGCACGCTGCGCAACTATATCCGGGCAATGGGTGGCGAACTTGAAATCATCGCGACCTTTCCCGACGGGCAAATCAAAATCGAAAATTTCGCAGGCTGAACAGCCATAACCCGCTTCAACCTGTGAGTCTTCCACTGTGCAATAGCCGTATAGTGGCCAATCGAATTCGCCGATTTGCTCCCTCAGGCGCAATCTCAGCGCCGCGCCACCTCCCCCGCCGGATACACCGACTCCCAGCCCCCGCCCAACGCCCGGTACAACCCGACCATCGCCAGCGACACCCCGGTCGAGCTCTCCACCCACTGCTCCTGAGTCGCCAGCAACGCGCCTTGAACGGTGAGGACGTTGACGAAATCGACCACGCCTTCGACGTACTGCTGCTGTGCGGTGCGCAGGGCGATCTGGTTCTGGCGTACGGCTTCGGCGAGGCTGTCGCGGCGGCGTTGGCTGGCGTTGTAAGCCGTCAGTTGGTCGTCGATTTCATGCCAGGCGCGCAGCACGGTCTGCTGGTAGGCGATGGCCGCTTCCTGTTGCTGGGCCTCGCGCAGTTGCAACATGCCGCGCAGGCGGCCACCGTCGAACAGCGGCAGGCTGAATTGCGGGCCGATACCGAACGCGCGCGAGCCCCAGGAACCGAAATCGCTCAGTTGCATCGCTTGCGAGCCGAGATTGCCGGACAAGGTGATGCGCGGATAGAAATCACCCTTGGCCACGCCGATGTTGGCGGTGGCGGCATGCAGACGCGCCTCGGCCTGCCGGATGTCCGGCCGGCGTTCGGCCAGCTGCGACGGCAGGCCGATGGCGACTTGCAGCGGTGACTGCGGCACCGCGCCGTCTGTGGATAACTCCTTGGCCAGGGCCTGCGGCGGTTCGCCCATCAGCAGGCTGATCGCGTTGATCAATTGCGACTGACGCTGCTCGAGGGCCGGCAGGCGCGATTCGATGGCCGCGACCTGCGCGGCGGCTTCGGCGACGTCGAGATCGGTTGCCACACCATCGCTCAGGCGCAGTTGCGAAAGCTTGAGGCTGTGCCGGGCGACGTCGAGGTTCTGCTCGGTGACCGCGCGGGTGTTTTGCACGCCGCGCAGCTGGATGTAGTTCTGCGCGGTGTCGGCGAGCACCGCCAGAAGCACACCGCGACGGTCGTTTTCGGCGACTTCGAGGTTGGCATCGGCGGCTTCGGTTTCACGGCGCACGCGGCCCCAGAAATCCAGTTCCCAGGACGCGGAGAAACCGGCGTCCCACAGGTTGAAGGCGGAATCGCCGTTGTGCCCGGACGGGTCATTCAGGCCTTCGCCACTGTTGCGTTTACGCGCGTAGCTGCCGGTAGCGGCGGTGTTCGGGTAGCGATCCGCGGTGATCACTTGGCGCGCGGCACGGCTTTGTTGCAAGCGGCTGCTGGCCAGTTGCAGATCGAGGTTGCTGTTCATCGCCCGCTGGGTCAGGGCTGAGAGTTGCGGGTCGTGGAAAACCTCCCACCAGCGTTCGTTCAGCGGTTCGCTGACGGCTTGGCTGGGGGCGGATTTGGCGGGTTTGGCCCAGTCGGCGATCTTTGTGGCTTCGGGCTTGCGGAAGTCCGGGCCGACGGTGCAGGCGCTGAGGCCAATAGCGAGCAATGCACCGAGGGTGAGTTGCTGCCACTGGCCTCTTCGCGAGCAAGCCCGCTCCCACGGGTGATTGGCAGGTTGCTGGAGATCTTTGTTCCAAACGGAGATCCCTGTGGGAGCGGGCTTGCTCGCGAAGGCGTCAGTTCTATCAACGCTGTTCATCGCTGAGTCACCTCGCGCTCCGCCGGCGCCGAGCTGCGAGTGTCAATACTCGCCTCCACCGACATGCCCACACGCAAACGCTCGGCCAACGGCTGACCCGGTTCAAGCACGATCTTCACCGGAATCCGCTGCACGACCTTGGTGAAGTTACCCGTGGCGTTGTCCGGTTTCACCGCGGCGAATGTCACGCCAGTCGCCGGGGCGATGCTTTCGACGCGACCGCTCAAGGCCTCGCCACCAAGGCTGTCGACGCGTACCTGCACGTGCTGGCCCGGCTGCACGTCCGTCAGTTGGGTTTCTTGAAAATTTGCGACTACATACGCCTGCTGCAACGGCACCACCGCCAGCAGCTTGCTGCCCGGCGTGACATAAGCGCCGACGCGCACAGCACGCTCGCCGATCATGCCGTCCTGCGGCGCGGTGATCCGGGTATACGACAGCTCGAAACTGGCAATTTCCAGCGCCGCTTGCGCGTGCTTCAGATTGCCTTCGGCAGCATCGCGCTGCGCGGTGAGAATCTCGACCTGCTTGCGTTCAGCCGCGAGCTTCGCGCTGGCGGTATCGAGCCGAGCGGTTGCCTGATCAATACGCGTGCGGGCCTGTTGCGCGTTCTGCACCGTGCCGGCACCTACACCGGCGAGGTGGTTGTAGCGATTGAGTTCCTGCTGGGCGAAGGCCATTTCTGCCTTGGCCGAGACCACCGAGGCCTGCGCCTGAGCAATCACCGAGGTCTGCCGCTCCAGCGTCGCCTTGGCGTTTTGCAACTGAGCGCGGGCGACCAGGGTTTGCGCATCGGCCGCTTCAGCGGCGGCGCGCAAATCGCGATCATCGATCAGCGCCAGCAACTGCCCGGCCTTGACCTGCTGGTTGTCTTCCACCAGCACTTCCTTGATGAATCCGGCCACGCGCGGCACCACCAGGGTGAAGTCGGCGGAAACAAACGCATCGTTGGTGTTTTGCTGGGTGCGCTTGCCGAACAGTCCCGGCACCGCCAGGTACAGCAACACGCCGACCGCCAGTGCGGCCGCCACGGCCACCGCGAGTTTTTGCTTTGCTTGAGTCGTCATAAAAACCTTCGGTATCAGTGAAGCAATCAGGTCGGCGCACGGGGCGGAAAGATCCGCGTCGGCAGCCAGAAAATCAGCAGGATCAGCGCCACCGCGACGCCGGCCATGCACACATAGAGATCGGACGAAGTCAGCACCACGGCCTGTTCGTGCAGGCGATGGGCGAGGCCCGGGTCGCTGCGATCGGCCAGCGGTGAGTTGCCGAGGTTGTCGATCAACATGGTCGAGTGGAAATGCAGGCGCGCGGTGGTCAGTGCTTCGATGACGCCGGTGGCGATCACTGCCGCCAGGCCTTTGACCGTGTTGAACCACGCCGAAGCGAACGGCCCGTCCTGCGGCTGGATGCTGCCGGTCGAGAGCATCAACAGCGGCAGCACCGACATCGGCTGACCGAAAATCTGCAGCCATTGCAGGACGTAGAAATTGTCGCGGATCCACTCCGAGGTCAGCAGCGAGCCGCCCAGGCAGGACAGGGTCAACATGCTCAAACCGATGCCGAGCACCCAGCGGCAATCGACCCAACGCAAGTTGCACAGCGCCGCCACCAGCGGCAGCGCGATCAACTGCGGCAACGCGGCGATCAGCATGATCGGCGCGGTCTGCACCGGGCGATAACCCTGGACCTGCGCCAAGTAGCTCGACGGAATCAGCACCACCGCCTGCAACACCACCAGCACCCCGGCCAGGGTCATCAGTGCAAACGACAGGTTGCGGATGCCGAGCATCTGCAACTTGAAAAACGGAATCGGCTGCGACCATTCATTGATCAGAAACGCCACCAGCAACAGCGAACCGGCGCCGAGCAAACCGCAGATCAGGCTCGACTCGAACCAGTCCAGCCGGTTGCCCTGGAGCAAGCCGATCACCAGCATGCAGATCGCCGGAAAACCCAGCAGCAGGCCTTTCCAGTTGAAGGTCTTGAGGCGCTCCAGGCGCAGCGGATCCTGCGGAATCCCCCAAGCGACCATTGCCATGGCAATCAGGCACGGCACGATGATTTGCCAGAACGTCCATTGCCAGCCGACATACTCGCTCCACAGCCCGGCCAGCGGCGTGCCGAGGCCGGGGCCGAAAGTCGCCGTCAACGCATAACCGGCCAAACCATAGAGTTTGAAGTTGGCCGGTAGAAAACGCAGGGCGACCGTCATCAGCATCGGCGGCAACGCGCCGCCGGCCAGCCCTTGCAGGGTGCGCATCAGCAGCAGGCTTTCGTAGTTGGGGGCGAACGGGCACAGCACGCCGAGCAGCGTGAACAGGCTGATCGCGCAGAGGGTGAAACGGCGCAGCGAAAAGGTCACCGAGCACCACGGCGCGAACGCCATCGCCGCCACCGAGGTCGCGGCGTAGCAGGACACCAGCCAGGTGCCTTCGTCATAACCGATGTTCAGCGCGCCCCGAATATCGGCCAGCGCGACTTTGGTCACCATTTCGTTGAGGCCCGAGACCAGCACCGCCAGCAACACGCCAACCAGGCCGGTGATGATTCGCGCCCCGAACACCGGTGGCGCGGCCGCCGTCGCCGGACTGGCCGCAGCAATGGGCGCCGGAACCGACAGGGATGTCATGGATACACACTCCGGAAGGAAAAATACCGGAGCATTTTAGTAAGGCTTACTGCTGACGAAAATTGACTTATTGGCAGGTTATAAGTGCGCTCAGTGCAGCAATGAATATCCAATGTGGGAGCGGGCTTGCTCGCGAAAGCGGTGGATCATTCAACCTGTGCGGTGCCTGACACGACGCCTTCGGGAGCAAGCCCCCTCCCACACGGACTCTGCTTGTATCAGGGCTGTGCGGCCAGCCAAGTTTCGTCGCAACACGCCTTGAGCGTTTCACGCAGCCAGCGGTGCGCCGGGTCTTTGTCGAAGCGCGGGTGCCAGGCCTGGGTCAGCATCAGCGTCGGCAACGGGATTGGCAGGTTGAACGAACGTAGCTTCAGGCCCAGCCGGCGCACGCTGAGCAACGCTTCCTTGGGCACCGGCAGGATCAGGTCGGAATCGGGCAAGGCAAACATCGCCGCGTGGAAGCTTGGCGCAATCACCGCCACCCGCCGCTCCAGGCCCAAGGCGTTCAACGCAGTGTCGATGGGGCCGCGAGCAATGCCACGGCGCGACATGCTGATATGCGAGTAACCGGCATAGCGCTCAGCAGTGATTTCGCCGTCGAGCAGTGGATGATCCTCTCGCACCAGGCCGACGAAATGCGTGGAAAACAGGTTCTGCACTTTGACTTCCGGGGTCACCGGACGGGTGTTGCTGACACTCAGATCAATCCGTCCTTCACGCAACGCTTCGTCGTCGCCATCGCCCTCGGGGACGAAGCGCAACTCGCAGTGTGGCGCCTGCTGGTCGAGGGTATCGAACAGCTTGCCGCCATATACGCCAATGAAAAAGTCGTTGGCGCGGATGCTGAAGCGCCGGCGCAGGGTGCCAAGTTCCACATGGTCGGCGGAGCGAAACAACAGCGTCGCCTGTTCCACCACATCGCGCACCTGCTCGCGCAATTCCAGGGCTTTGGGGGTTGGCACCAGGCCGCGACCGGCGCGCACCAGGATCGGATCGCCGATCGCCTCGCGGATTCGCGTCAGAGTGCGGCTCATGGCGGCGGGGCTGAGGTTCATCCGCCGCGCGGCGCCGACCACACTGCCCTCGTCGAGCAAGGCGTCGAGGGCGACCAGAAGGTTCATGTCCGGGAGTTGCATGCTGAGCACTCTTGGCTGATCTGGATTGATCTGGGTGCAATGCTAGCAAACATCCTTGAAACCGGTGGCGCATGAACCGACGCCTTCGCGAGCAAGCCCGCTCCCACAGGAGAAACGCATTCCAAAATGTGGGAGCGGGCTTGCTCGCGAAGGGGCCAGGGGGAACAACACAAATTACCGCTGCATGCCCCAACGCTTCACCGTCACCCGCTCCAGCGTATCGAACACCAGATTCTCCACCAACAACCCGATCAGGATCACCACCGCCAACCCGGCGAACACCTTGTCGGTGTACAGCTCATTGCGGTTCTGGAAGATATACCAGCCCAACCCGCCCTTGCCGCTGGTGGCGCCGAATACCAGTTCGGCGGCGATCAGCGTGCGCCAGGCAAACGCCCAGCCAATTTTCAGACCGGCAAGGATCGACGGCAGCGCTGCCGGGATCAGAATGAACAGCACAAAACGCATGCCCTTCAGCCCGTAATTACGCCCGGCCATGCGCAGGGTTTCCGAAACGCCGAGAAAACCGGCGTAGGTGTTCAACGCCAGCGCCCACAGCACTGAATGCACCAGCACGAAAATCAGGCTGTTCTGCCCCAGCCCGAACCAGAGCAAGGCCAGCGGCAGCAAGGCAATTGCCGGCAGCGGATTGAACATTGAGGTCAGGGTGCTCAGCAAATCGCGACCGAACTGGGTCGACACCGCCAGCGTGGTCAGGGCGAACGCCAGCACGATGCCGATCAGGTAACCCTTGATCAGCACCACCAGCGATATCCACACCTTGCCCAGCAACTCACCGCTGAGCAGGCCGTCGTACAGCGCGTGACTGGTCTGCAGAAAACCTGGCAGCAGCAGGTCGTTGTTCTGCACCCGGGCGATCACTTCCCAGAGGATCGCCAGCAGAATCAGGATCACACTCTTACGCAACCAGCCCTGTTGCCACAGGCGTTGGCCCAGCGGCAGTTCGCGCTCGAGCGGCACGCTGGTCAGTGGTTCAAGGACGGTTTCAAACTCTTGCCGTACAGACGATGGTTGGCTCATCGGGCAATCCTCCAGAACGCTCAATAAGCGATACGAATGTCGTTGAAGTCATGGTCACGCTCGGTTTCCGGCGACTGGCCTTCATCGAACAGCAAATGGTGAATGCGCCGCGCCGATTCCTGAAACGCCACACCGCCGAGGCTTTGCAGATCGTATTGATGGCTGTGCACTTCGGCGCGCACCCGCCCCGGATGTGGCGACAGCAGCAGGATGCGATTGCCGACCACCAGCGCTTCTTCGATCGAGTGCGTAACGAACAGCAAGGTGAAGCGCACCTCTTCCCAGAGCAGCAGCAATTCTTCCTGCATCTTGCGCCGGGTCAGGGCGTCCAGCGCGGCGAACGGCTCGTCCATCAGAAGGATTTTCGGCTGCATCGCCAGCGCGCGGGCAATCGCCACCCGCGCTTTCATGCCGCCGGACAAAGTGTGGGGATAGGCGTCGGCGAATGCTGCCAGACCGACTTTTTCCAGGTAGTGCAGTGCACGTTCTTCGGCGTCTTTTTTGTTCAAGGTTCGCGAGGCCAGCAGCGGAAACATCACGTTCTGTTTCACGGTTTTCCACGGCGGCAGTTGATCGAATTCCTGGAACACCACGATCCGGTCCGGACCGGGTCCATCGACCCGCTGACCTTGCAGGCGAATCTCGCCTTCGCTCGGCGCAATGAAACCGGCGGCCGCCTTGAGCAAAGTCGACTTGCCGCAGCCGGACGGGCCGAGCAGGACGAAGCGGTCCGCCGGATCGACCTCGAAACTGACTTGATGGGTGGCCCGTACCACCCGTTGCGGGGTGCGGTATTCAAGGCTGACTTGGTCAACCGCCAGCAGCGCCTGGCTGCTGGCGATCGGGTTGCTGGCCGCGTGGCCTTGCAAGGGGGCATTCATCTCGATCAGCTCCCTTGCAGCGGTTTGGCGTCCTGGAAGAAGTAGTCCTTCCACGATTCCGGTTTGTTCTTGATCGCACCGACGCGGTAGAGGAATTCGGCCAGTGGATAGGTATTTTTCGGCGTGACGCTGAATTCGAATTGCGGGTTGTCGATGATTTTCAGCAGCTCGGCGCGGTCGATCTTGGCCTTGGTCACGCGGATGTAGGTGTCCGCCGCCGCGCCCTTATCGTTCTGCGCAAATTGCGCGGCTTCGGTCAGCGCTTCGACGAAGGCCTTGTAGGTTTTCGGGTTGTCGTTGCGGAATTTCTCGGTGGCGAACAGCACGGTTGGCGAGTTCGGGCCGAGGATGTCGTAGGAGTTGAGCACCACGTGCACGTTCGGGTTCTGCAGCGCCTGATCCTGGAACGGTGGGTTGGAAAAATGCCCGGTCAGCTCGGTGCCGCCGGCAATCAGCGCAGCGGTCGCATCCGGGTGCGGCACGGCGATGGTGTACTTGTCGAGGCGATTGAATTCCTTGTCACCCCACTGTTTGGCCGCCGCGTATTGGAGGAAGCGCGACTGCACCGACACGCCCACCGCCGGCACCGCAATGCGGTCTTTCTCGGTGAAATCGGCAATGGTTTTGACCTTGGGATTGTTGCTCACCAGGTAGTACGGGAAGTTGCCGAGCGAGGCCACGGCCTTGACGTTCTGCTTGCCGTGGGTGCGATCCCAGATGGTCAGCAGCGGGCCGACGCCGGCACCGGCAATGTCGATAGAGCCGGACAAGAGCGCATCGTTGACCGCCGCGCCGCCCGAGAGCTGCGTCCAGTCGACCTTGATGTCGAGGCCTTCCTGCTTGCCGTACTTCTCGATCAGGCCCTGATCGCGCACCACATTGAGCAATAAATAGACAATCCCGAACTGTTCGGCGATGCGGATTTCACCTTCGGCGTGGGCCACGGTCGGCGCCACCAGGCTGCCGGCAAGCAGGCTGAAACCCAGGCCGATGGCCGCCGCCAGCGATGCAAATGGAAGACGTTTGGACATGATCGAATCTCCGGCAAATCAGAAAGGCGCGTCGCCCTGAATGGTCGTGCGATACAGCTTGCGGCGCAGGTGCGCTGGGCAGCCGGCGGCGAGGTGGATCAGCGAACGGTTGTCCCAGAACACCATGTCGTGGGGCTGCCACTGATGGCGGTAGATGTTCTGCGGCAACACGCTGTGGGCGTAGAGCTCGGCGAGCAGTTGTTTGCTCTCGTCCTCCGGCAGACCGACGATGCGGGTGGTGAAGCCCTCGCTGACGAACAACGCCTTGCGGCCGTTTTCCGGGTGGGTGCGGACGATCGGATGCACCACTTCGGCGACCTGCGCCAGTTGCTCCGGGGTCAGGGTCGGACGCCAGTTGCCTTCGAATTTGGTTTCGCTGTAACGCGCGGTGTAGGAGTGTGCGGCGGAGCGCCCTTCTACGGCTTTACGCAGCGCTTCGGGCAGGTTGTCCCAGGCTTTGTGCATGTCGGCAAACAAGGTGTCGCCGCCCTCGGACGGCAACTCCTGGGCGTGCAGCATCGAGCCGAGACTCGGCAGCTCTTTATAGGAAAGGTCGGAGTGCCAGAACTTGCCGGCATCGCCGAGGCCGATGTTCTGGCCGTTCTCGACGATGTTGGAAACGATGAGGATTTCCGGGTGATTGGCCAGCAGGAACTGCTTGAGCACGTGGATCTGCAACACGCCGAAGCGGCGGCTGAAATCGATCTGCTGTTGCGGGGTGATGCGCTGGTCGCGGAACACCACGACGTGGTGATCCAGATGCGCACGATGAATGCGCGCGAAGTCCTGATCGGCGACCGGCCGGGTCAGATCCAGGCCGATGATCTCGGCACCGACGGCACCGCTGAACGGACGAATTTCAAAGGTTTGCGGCGCGGCAGTCGCGGCGCTTGGGGTGGCAGTAGCTGCGGACATCTTTCAATCTCCCACGCACGGCGCGCTCACAGGCGCGCACGTCGATCAGACACTCACGCTGAATTGCGTGTCGGTTCAGGTCGTGCGGCGCGCCGATTGGTCGGCAGGTACGCAGGTGGATGACTTTAAAGCTATAAGAACTGGAAATTAAATACCGTTAATGAATAACGATATGGCAGATGGTGAGGAATGGACTGGATGGTGAGTGACGATTTGTGTCACTTACTGACAGGGGTGTGGTGATTTTGCTGGCCCCTTCGCGAGCAAGCCCGCTCCCACATTTGATCTTCAGTGGACACAAGTTCTGTGTTCGACCGGGATCCACTGTGGGAGCGGGCTTGCTCGCGAAGGGGCCATGTGCCGCGCTGAAGACCTACCGCTCGTGCAGTGCCTCGGCCCGCGCCCGGATGATCGGCTTGAGCAGATAGCTCAACACCGATTTCTTGCCGGTGATGATATCCACCGACGCCACCATCCCCGGGATGATCAGCAACGGCTTTTCATCAGTGCCCAGGTGGCTGCGCTCGGTGCGCACCTTGATGATGTAGTAGGTGGTTTTCTTGTCTTCGTCGGTGATGGTGTCGGCACCGATCTGCTCCAGTTTGGCTTTCAGCCCGCCATAAATGGTGTAGTCGTACGCGGTGAATTTGACGATCGCTTCCTGCCCCGGATGCAGGAACGCAATGTCCTGCGGACGGATCTTGGCTTCGACCAGCAAGGTGTCATCCAGCGGCACGATTTCCACCATGTCGCTGCCCGGCTGAATAACACCGCCGATGGTGTTGACCAGCAACTTGTTGACGATCCCGCGTACCGGCGAGGTGACCAGCGTCCGGCTGACCCGGTCTTCCAGGGCCTTGCCGGTGGCCTGGGCCTTGTTCAGGTCGGTGCGGGCTTCGTTGAGCTGGGTCAGCGCATCGCTGCGAAATTTGCCGCGAGTCTCGTCGATCTTGCGCTGGACTTCCTTGATGGCCGATTCGGCGCGCGGGATCGCCAGCGTGGTGGCGTCGAGCTGACCACGGGTTTCAACTTCGGCACGCTTGAGTCGCAGCACCTCCACCGGCGACACCGCGCCCTGCGCCACCAGCGGCTCGGACATGTTGATTTCCTGGCGTTGCAGGCCCAGTTGCTGGCGATACTGCGCCTGCTTGGAGCTGAACTCGCGCAGCTCTTGCTGACGCTGGATCAACTGCTCCTGCAAACCGCCGATCTCGTCGTGCAGTTGCTGACGCCGGCTGATGTACAACGATTCTTCGCTTTTCGCCTGACCCGGCACGGCTTTGAGCACGTCTTCAGGGAAATTCAGCGGACGGTCATCGACCTCGGCGCTCAGACGCTCGACACGCAGCAGCATCGACAGCCGATCAGCCTCGGTTTCGCCGACGTTGGAAGCAAATCGCGTGTCGTCCAGACGAATCAGCGGTGCGCCGGCCTCGACGATCTGACCTTCCTTGACGAACATTTCCGAGACGATCCCGCCCTCAAGGTTCTGGATTTTCTGGATCTTCGACGACGGAATCGCCTTGCCGTCGCCCTTGGTCACTTCGTCGATCACGGCGAAGTTGGCCCACAGCAGCAGGAACAGGAAGAAGCCGATGATTGCCCAGATGGTCAGGCGCACGACGCGCGGGGCGTCCTCGATCAGCGCCTTGTTGACCTCCGGCAGCGGCTGGCCCTGCAGCGAGGCAGAACCCTTGAAGTAGCGACGGATCGACTCTTTGACACCCGACTTAAGCAACACTGATCTGCCCCTTCTTCAACGCTTCCATCACGGCGGCTTTCGGGCCATCGGCGAGAATCTGTCCACGGTCGACCACCAGCAGGCGGTCGACCAGCGACAGCAGCGAGGCCCGGTGCGTCACCAGCACCACGGTCTTGTTTTCAACGACGGCGGCCAGACGCTGCTTGAGGCGTTCTTCGCCGGTGTTGTCCATGGCGCTGGTCGGTTCGTCGAGCAGCAGGATCGGCGGGTTGAGCAGCAGCGCCCGCGCCAGAGCAACGTTCTGCCGTTGGCCACCGGACAGGTTCTGCCCGCGCTCGCCGACTTGCAGCTCATAACCCTGCGGATGCAGGCGGGCGAATTCGTGCACGCCGGCCAGTTCGGCGGCTTGCAGTACCAGCTCGTCTTCTACATAGCGCGCGCCAGAGACCAGATTGTCGCGCAGGGTACCGGCCAGCAGCTGGATATCCTGCGGCACGTAGCCGATGTTGTAGCGCAGCTCGCTGACGTCGATCTGGCGGATGTCCACGCCGTCCACCAGCAATGCGCCGTCGTCCGGTTGGTACAGGCCGACCAGCAGTTTCGCCAACGAACTCTTGCCCGAGCCGCTGCGACCGATGATGCCGATCTTCTCGCCGGGACGAATCACCAGGTTGATGTTCTTCAGCGCCGGGTTCTGCTGTTCCGGGTAGGTGAAGTTCAACTGACGGCACTCGATCGCGCCCTGCAACACCTTGCGGCTCAGCGGACGTTCTTCGAAATTGCGCTCCTGCGGCAGCTCCATCATCTGGTCGACGGAAGTCATGGTTACCCGTGCCTGCTGGTAGCGGGTCAACAGACCGGACAGCGACGCCAGCGGGCTGAGCGCGCGGCCGCTGAGCATGTAGCAGGCAATCAGACCGCCCATGCTCAGGTTGCCGGCGATGATCTGGTACACGCCGAAGACGATCATGATCACCCCGGCCAGTTGCTGGATCAGCAGGGTGATATTCATCGCCAGACCGGAGAGCATTTTCACCCGCAGTTCGAGGCGGCTGAGGGTGCCGATGGTCTGCTCCCACTGATACTGGCGTTCGCTTTCGGCGTTGTTGACCTTGACCGCGTCGAGGCCGGCGAGGGTTTCGATCAGGCTCGACTGACGCTCGGCACCGAGCGCCATGGTGCGTTCCATGGTCGCGACCAGCGGCTTCTGCAACGCGTAGCCGATCAGTAGCGCAATCGGGAACGCCAGCACCGGAATCCACACCAGATGCCCGCCGAGAATCGCGATGACGATGAAGATCAGGATGGTGAACGGCAGGTCGATCAGACTGGTCAGGGTCAGCGAGGCGAGGAAGTCGCGCAGGCTCTGAAATTCATGGATGTTCTGGGCGAAGCTGCCGACCCGTGCCGGGCGGTACTTCATGGCCATGCCGACGATACGCTCGAACAGCGTCGCGGAGATGATCAGGTCGGTTTTCTTGCCGGCCAGATCCAGGCACAGGCTACGCAGGCTCTTGAGGATCAGGTCGAAAATGTAGGCACCAGTGATGCCCAGCGCCAGCACCCAGAGGGTCGCTTCGGCCTGGTTCGGCACCACGCGGTCGTAGACGTTCATCACGAACAGCGGCGCGGCCATGGCGATGATGTTAATCAGGAAACTCGCGGCGATCGCATCCGCATACAACCAGCGCGAACGCTTGAGGGTGTCGCGAAACCACGAGCGCGCACGCGGGATCAGCGTGCCATGATTAACGTCGAATTTGTGCTGCGGCTGGGCGAAAAACACTTTGCCGGTGTAGTCGTCGGCCAGCAGTTCGCGGCTGACCACCGATTCGCCGCCATCACTTTCGCTGAGCAGCACCCGTGCTTCGTTGTCACCTTGCCAGCCGAGCAGGACGGCGCTGCGGCCATCCTTGAGTAGCAACAGCGCCGGCATGGCAATCGCCGGAATCTCTTCCAGCTTGCGTTGCAGCACCCGACCCTGCAGCCCGGCGCGAGCCGCTGCGCGGGGCAGCAACTCGACACTCAGGCGCTGCTTGGGCAACGGCAGGCCAGTGGTGAGCATCGCGGCACTGGCCGGCTTCTGGTGCAACATGCATAGAGCGAGCAGACCATCCAGTAACGGATCGTCGTGCATCGCGCGCGGATCATGAATGAGTTGAACTCGACTGACTTCTGATTCCACGCTCGGCACTCTTGGCTAACAATTGAACAATGAAGGTTCTGCTCAATTCATACCCGGCAGTTGGACCTTCGGCTTCACATCGTTCTGCACGACGGATGCCAATGGTGCGACCACTCCCTGGCTCTTGAGCAACTCGCCCATGGTCGCCTTGATTCGATACTGAGTAAATAACTGAATGTTCTTGATCTCGGCCAAACGGCGCGAAGCGGTGAACAACTCGTTTTCGCTGTCGAGCAAATCGAGCAGGGTGCGCTCGCCGAGGCTGAACTGACGCTGGTAGGCGGTACGCACGGCGGTGCTGTGATCAACGTACTGCTGCGCGATCGGCACCTGCGCATTGGCGTTGTTCAGGGCGTTCCAGGCCAGGCCCAGTTCTTCGTTCAACTGACGCAGGGCGTTGTTGCGGATGTCCAGCGCCTGGTTCGACAGGTACGACTTGGATTCCAGATCGGCCTTGTTGCTGCCGCCCGAGTACAGGTTGAAGCGCATGCGCAGCATGGCCTGCCACTCGTTGTTGTGGCCGTTCTGACCATCGAGATCGTTGTCGGCGGTGCGTCCCAGCTCGGCGTCGAAACGTGGGTAGAACGTCGACTTGGCGGTTTCGTACTGCTTCTCGGCAGCGGCGATATCGGACTCGGCCGAGCGCAGGATCGGGCTGTTTTCCAGCATCTGCGTACGGGCTTCATTGAGGTTGGCCGGCATCATCGCCATGAACGGCGCCGGGCGCTCCAACTGGTCAGGCATCTGGCCGACGGCACTGAGGAAGTTGGTCTCGGAGTCGGCGAGGTTGGTCTGTTCGGTGATCAGGTTGTTGCGGGCCTGAGCCATCCGCGCTTCCGCCTGATCGAGGTCGGCACCGCTGCCGACGCCGCGCTGGGTGCGCAACTGGATCTGGTCGTAGATGCGTTGGTGGCTTTTAAGGTTCTCTTCGGCCAGACGCACGAATTCGCGGCGGGTCAGCACGTCCAGGTACACCTGGGCGACGGTCAGCGCGGTGCGCTCGGAAGTGCCGAGCAGCGAGTAGGCGCGGGAGTTGACGGTGGCTTGTTGACGCCCGACTTCGCTGGACGTGGCAAAACCGTCAAAAACCATTTGCGAGAGACGTAAACTTGACTCGCTGCGGTTCAACGTTTCCCAGTGGTTGCCGCCACCGTTGGCGCGCGTGGTCACGCTGTCAGTGCCCTCACGGCCATAACCGCCCAGCAGATCGACCTTGGGCAGGTATCCCCCTTTGGCTGCCTTTAACTGATAATCCGCGGCCAAACGACTGTTGACCCCCGCCTGGATTTCCGGATGGACATCCAGTGCCTGTTGCATGGCTTCTGGTAAGGATTGTGCTTGGACGAAAGAGGCGGCGAGAGCGAACGGTAGAGCCTTGAACAAGTGCAAACGCATGGTAAAGATTTCCCAGGACTTCTTGTCTTGAATCACAGCAAAACGTGCTGCTGCGTCGGATGATTGGCAACCGGAATGACCGTATGTCGGAAAGTTCAAAATAGGAACTGGATCACACGCTGAGGGACAGGTCGCCGCGGAAATATCAATGTGACATTAGTGGGGCGATTGTTTAGGATGGCACCCAGAAGGTCAATAGTTTGGCATAAAGTTAATAGCGAAAGAATCTAGCCAAATTATTGACGAAGAACAGCGTCAATCTTGATTCGCAAATTTTTAAAGTACGTCCAGACTGAATCGGCGCCGAAGCCATCAGGCTATGGAAGTCAACTGAACGTGACACCCGGAGAGTCTTCAATGAGCAGTGTTGTTGCCATCGTCAAAAGCATTGTCGGTCAGGTATTCGTGGTCTCCCCCGAGGGTGTACGCCGCGTGCTCGTTGAAGGCGATCGCCTGTTCGTCGGCGACCAGATCGATACCGGCCTCTCCGGCGCCGTGTCGCTGGAACTGGCGGATGGCCGCACCCTGGACCTGGGCCGTGAAACCCAGTGGAGCGCCAACGCGCCCGACTCCAGCACTGACCTGGCCGAGGCCACCGCGCAGGCCGCACCGTCCGTAGCCGAGCTGCAGCAGGCCATCGCCGCCGGTGCCGACCCGACCACCGCCCTTGAAGCCACCGCTGCCGGCGCTACCGCCGCAGGGACTGGCGGCGCGGCAGGCGGCGGCCACAGCTTCGTGATGCTCGACGCCACCGCTGGCCGCGTCGATCCGACCATCGGCTTCCCGACCGCGGGCATCAACGCCGGTGCACAAGCGGCACAGAACATCACCGGTGGCCAGACCACCGACACCACCACCAACGCCCTGCGTGAGTCGACCCTGAGCCTCAGCGCCACGCCGACCATCACCGAAGCCGGCGGCGTGCTGGTGTACACCGCGACCCTGACCCAGGCGCCGCTGACCGACCTGACCATCACCCTGTCCAACGGCTCGGTGATCGTGATTCCGGCCGGCTCCACCACCGGCACCGTCAACGTGCCGCTGGCACCGAACGACACCGTTTATAACGACCCGACCCAGATCAACGTGACCGTCACCGGCACCACCGGCGGCAACGGCATTACCGTGACCCCGCCGACCACCCCGGCGACGACTCAGGTCACCGACACCATCGACACCACCACCGTCACCCTGACCGCTGGCAACAGCGTCACCGAAGGCGGTCAGATCACCTATACCGCGACACTGACCAACCCGGCGCAGACACCGGTCACCGTCACCCTGTCCAACGGTTCGACCATCACCATCGAAGCCGGCCAGACCACCGGCACCGTCAACGTGCCAACCGCGCCGAATGACGTCTACAACAACGGCAGCACCGTCAGCACCACCATCACCGGCGCCACCGGCGGCAACTTCGAGAATCTGGTACCAAACACGACGCCAGTCGTAACGAACATCGTCGATTCGCGCGACACCACCGGCCTGACCCTCACCGCCACCGGTACCGTGGTCGAAGGTGGCCAGATCACCTACACCGCGACCCTGACCAATCCGGCACAGACGCCGGTTACCGTCACCCTGTCCAACGGTTCGACCATCACCATCGAAGCCGGCCAGACCACTGGCACCGTCAACGTGCCGACCGCGCCGAACGACGTCTACAACAACGGCGGCACCGTCAGCACCACGATTACCGGTGCGACCGGCGGCAACTTCGAGAATCTGGTGCCGAACACCACGCCGGCGACCACTACCGTCACCGACTCCATCGACACCACCAACCTGTCGCTGAGTGCCACCGGCACCGTCGCTGAAGGCGGCTCGATCGTTTACACCGCGACCCTGACCAACCCGGCCGGCACCCCGGTGACCGTGACGTTGAGCAACGGCTCCGTCATTACCATCGAAGCTGGCAAAACCACCGGTACCGTGACCGTTCCGGCGCCTGCGGATGACGTCTACAAAGATGCCGGCAAAGTCGAAGTCAGCATCACCGGCACTACCGGTGGCAATTTCGAGAACCTGGTGCCGAGCACCGTTCCGGCGGTCACCGAAGTCACCGATACCATCGATACCTCGACCGTCAAACTGACTGCCGATACCTCAGTCGCTGAGGGCGGCATCGTCACTTACACCGCCACCGTCGGTGCACCTGTGACCGGTTCGCCAGTGACCGTGACCCTGACCAACGGTCAGACCATCACCATCGAAGTGGGCAAAACCACCGGCACCGTGACCACCACCGCGCCGAACGACGCGCTGACCGGCAACCCACCGCTGACCAACGCCATCACCAATGTCAGTGGCGGTAACTACGAGAACCTCGTCGCCGACAAAACCCCGGTTTCGACCACCGTTACCGACACCGTCGACACCACCAACCTGTCGTTGAACGCGACCGGTACCGTGGCTGAGGGCGGTTCGATCGTTTACACCGCGACGTTGACCAATGCTGCCGGCTCGCCGGTCACCGTGACCCTGAGCAACGGCGCCGTGATCACCATCGAAGCCGGTAAAACCACCGGCACCGTGACGGTTCCGGCGCCTGCGGATGACGTATACAAAGACGCCGGCAAAGTCGAAGTCACCATCAACGGTGCAACCGGCGGCAACTTCGAAAATCTGGTGCCAAGCACTGTCCCTGCGGTCACCGAAGTGACTGATACCATCGACACTTCGACGGTCAAACTGTCCGCTGACACCTCGGTCGCCGAGGGTGGCACCGTCACTTACACCGCGACCGTTGGTGCGCCTGTGACGGGCTCGCCGGTTGTCGTGACTCTGGCCAACGGTCAGTCCATCACCATCGAAGTGGGTAAAACCACTGGCACCGTGACCACCACCGCACCGAACGACGTGCTCAACGGCCAGGCGCCGCTGAGCAACTCGATCACTGGCGTGAGCGGTGGCAACTACGAAAATCTGGTCGCCGACAAGACGCCGGTCAGCACCACCGTGACCGACACCGTCGACACCACCAACCTGACGTTGAGCGCCACTGGCTCCGTCGCTGAAGGCGGTTCGATTGTCTACACCGCGACCCTGACCAACCCGGCCGGCACCCCGGTGACCGTGACCCTGAGCAATGGCTCCGTCATCACCATCGAGGCCGGTAAGACCACCGGTACCGTGACCGTTCCGGCCCCAGCCGATGACGTCTATAAAGACGCCGGCAAAGTGGAAGTCAGCATCACCGGCACCACGGGTGGCAATTTCGAGAACCTGGTGCCGAGCACGGTTCCGGCTGTCACCGAAGTCACTGACACCATCGATACTTCGACGGTCAAACTGTCCGCTGACACCTCCGTCGCCGAGGGTGGCACCGTCACTTACACCGCGACCGTTGGTGCGCCTGTGACTGGCTCGCCGGTTGTCGTGACCCTGGCCAACGGTCAGTCCATCACCATCGAAGTGGGTAAAACCACTGGCACCGTGACCACCACCGCACCGAACGACGTGCTCAACGGCCAGGCGCCGCTGAGCAACTCGATCACTGGTGTGAGCGGTGGCAACTACGAAAATCTGGTCGCCGACAAGACGCCGGTCAGCACCACCGTGACAGACACCGTCGACACCACCAACCTGACGTTGAGCGCCACTGGCTCCGTCGCTGAAGGCGGCTCGATCGTCTACACCGCGACCCTGACCAACCCGGCCGGCACCCCGGTGACCGTGACCCTGAGCAATGGCTCCGTCATCACCATCGAAGCCGGTAAAACCACCGGTACCGTGACTGTTCCGGCGCCTGCCGATGACGTCTACAAAGATGCCGGCAAAGTCGAAGTCAGCATTACCGGAACCAGCGGTGGCAATTTCGAGAACCTTGTTCCGAGCACCGTTCCGGCTGTCACCGAAGTCACTGACACCATCGATACTTCGACCGTCAAACTGACCGCTGATACTTCGGTCGCTGAAGGCGGCACTGTCACTTACACCGCTACGGTTGGTGCGCCGGTGACTGGCTCGCCGGTGGTTGTGACCTTGGCCAACGGTCAGACCATCACCATCGAAGTCGGCAAAACCACTGGCACCGTGACCACCACCGCGCCGAACGATGCGTTGAATGGTCATGAGCCACTGAGCAACGCGATCACTGACGTGAGCGGTGGCAACTACGAAAATCTCGTGGCCGACAAAACCCCTGTCAGCACCACCGTCACCGATACCGTCGACACCACCAACCTGTCGCTGACTGCGACCGGCACCGTGGCTGAAGGTGGCTCGATCATCTACACCGCGACCCTGACCAATCCGGCCGGCACGCCGGTAACCGTGACCCTGAGCAATGGCTCCGTCATCACCATCGAAGCGGGTAAAACCACCGGCACCGTGACCGTTCCGGCGCCAGCCGATGACGTCTACAAAGATGCCGGCAAGGTTGAGGTCAGCATTACCGGAACAACCGGCGGCAATTTCGAGAACCTGGTGCCGAGCACCGTCCCTGCGGTCACTGAAGTGACTGACACCATCGACACCTCGACCGTCAAGCTGACCGCCGATACCTCGGTGGCTGAAGGTGGCACCGTCACCTATACCGCGACCGTTGGCGCGCCTGTCACCGGCTCGCCAGTGATCGTCACGTTGGCCAACGGTCAGACCATTACCATCGAAGTGGGCAAAACCACTGGCACCGTGACCACCACCGCACCGAACGATGCGTTGACCGGTCACGAGCCACTGACCAACGCGATCACTGACGTGAGCGGTGGCAACTACGAAAACCTGGTCGCTGACAAAACCCCGATTTCGACCAACGTCACCGACACCGTCGACACCACCAACCTGTCGCTGACTGCGACCGGCACCGTGGCGGAAGGCGGTTCGATCGTCTACACCGCAACCCTGACCAATCCGGCCGGTACTCCGGTGACCGTGACCTTGTCCAACGGCTCGGTGATCACTATCGAAGCCGGTAAAACTACCGGCACCGTGACCGTTCCAGCACCTGCCGATGACGTTTACAAAGACGCTGGCAAGGTTGAAGTCACGATCAAAGACGCCGCAGGCGGCAATTTCGAGAACCTGGTGCCGAGCACCGTTCCGGCTGTTACCGAAGTTACCGATACCATCGACACCTCGACCGTGAAGCTGAGCGCCGATACTTCGGTGGCTGAAGGCGGCACTGTCACTTACACCGCGACTGTTGGCGCTCCAGTGACTGGCGCACCCGTTGTTGTGACCCTGGCCAACGGTCAGACCATCACCATCGACATCGGCAAGACCACCGGCACCGTGACGACCACCGCACCGAACGATGCGCTGAACGGTCACGAGCCGCTGAACAACTCGATCACCAACGTCAGCGGCGGCAACTACGAAAACCTCGTCGCCGACAAGACGCCAGTCAGCACCACCGTGACCGACACCGTCGACACCACCAACCTGTCGCTGAGCGCGACGCCGGCGGTGAACGAAGGCGGGCAGATCACCTACACCGCCACCCTGACCAACGCCGCCGGCACTCCGGTGACCGTGACCTTGAGCAATGGCGCGGTGATCACCATCGACGCCGGCAAAACTATCGGCACCGTGACCGTCGATGCGCCGAAGGATGACGTCTACAAGGACGCCGGCACCGTTGAAGCGACCATCAAAGGCGCGACCGGTGGCGACTTCGAGAACCTGGTGACCAGCAACACCCCGGCGGTGACCACCGTCAACGACACCATCGACACCTCCACCGTGTCGCTGACTGCCACCGCCAACGTCGCCGAAGGCGAAACCGTGGTTTACACCGCAAGCGTGACTGCACCAGTAACAGGCTCGCCTGTTGTGGTCACCCTGTCCAACGGCCAGACCATCACCATCGCCGTCGGTGAGACCACCGGCAGCGTGAACTTCGTCGCGCCGAACAGCCCATTGGCGGGCGGCAGCTCGTTGAGCGTGGCCATCGACAAGGTTGCCGGCGGTAACTATGAAAACCTGGTGGCCGACAAGACACCGGCGAACACCTCAGTGTCGGACACTGTCGACACCACCAACCTGAACCTGACCGCCAGCGACTCGGTGGCCGAGGGTGGTTCGATCGTTTACACCGCGACCCTGACCAATCCGGCCGGGACGCCGGTGACCGTGACCCTGTCCAACGGCGCGGTGATCACCATCGAAGCCGGTAAAACGTCGGGCACCGTGACCGTTCCAGCTCCGGCTGACGACGTTTACAAAGACGCGGGTAAAGTCGAAGCAACCATTTCCAGCGCTACCGGTGGCAACTTCGAGAACCTGGTGCCTAGCACCGTTCCGGCCGTCACCAACGTGACCGACACCATCGATACCACCACGGTCAAACTGACCGCGACCGAATCGGCTGCGGAAGGTGGCACCGTCACTTACACCGCGACTGTCGGCGCGCCAGTGACTGGCTCGCCGGTCGTGGTGACCTTGGCCAACGGTCAGAACATCACCATCGAAGTGGGTAAAACCACTGGCACCGTGACTACCACTGCGCCGAACGATGCGTTGACCGGCCACGCGCCGCTGACCAACGCCATCACCGACGTGAGCGGCGGTAACTACGAAAACCTCGTGGCGGATAAAACGCCGGTTTCGACCAATGTCACCGACACCGTCGACACCACCAATCTGTCGCTCAGTGCGACCGGCACCGTGGCCGAGGGTGGCTCGATCGTCTACACCGCAACCCTGACCAACGCCGCTGGTTCGCCAGTCACCGTGACCCTGTCCAACGGCGCGGTGATCACCATCGAGGCCGGTAAAACCTCTGGCACCGTGACCGTTCCGGCGCCAGCCGATGACGTGTACAAGGACGCCGGTAAAGTCGAAGCGACCATTTCCAGCGCTACCGGTGGCAACTTCGAGAACCTGGTGCCAAGCACCGTTCCGGCCGTCACCAACGTTACCGACACCATCGACACCACCACGGTCAAACTGACGGCGACTGAATCCGCTGCTGAAGGTGGCACCGTCACCTACACCGCCACCGTCGGTGCTCCGGTAACCGGCTCGCCTGTGGTCGTGACCCTGGCCAACGGTCAGAACATCACCATCGAAGTCGGCAAGACCACCGGCACCGTGACCACCACCGCGCCGAACGATGCGTTGACCGGTCATGCGCCACTGACCAACGCCATCACCGACGTGAGCGGCGGTAACTACGAAAACCTCGTGGCGGATAAAACGCCGGTTTCGACCAATGTCACCGATACCATCGACACCACCAACCTGTCGCTCAGTGCCACTGGCACCGTCGCTGAAGGCGGCTCGATCGTTTACACAGCAACCCTGACCAACGCCGCGGGCTCGCCAGTTACCGTGACGCTGAGCAACGGCGCTGTCATCACCATCGAGGCCGGCAAAACCACCGGCACCGTGACTGTTCCAGCTCCGGCGGACGACGTTTACAAAGATGCCGGTAAAGTCGAAGCAACCATTTCCACCGCCACCGGTGGCAACTTCGAAAACCTGGTGCCAAGTACCGTGCCGGCTGTCACCGAAGTCACCGACACGATCGACACCTCGACCGTCAAACTGACTGCCGATACCTCGGTAGCCGAAGGCGGCACCGTCACCTATACCGCCACTGTTGGCGCACCAGTCACCGGTTCGCCGGTCGTGGTGACCCTGGCCAACGGTCAGAACATCACCATCGAAGTCGGCAAGACCACTGGCACCGTCACCAGCACCGCGCCTAACGACGCGCTGACCGGTCATGCGCCTCTGACCAACTCGATCACAGGTGTGACTGGCGGCAATTACGAAAACCTTGTGGCTGACAAAACCCCGGTCAGCACTAACGTCACCGACACCGTCGACACCACCAACCTGTCGCTGTCCGCAACCGGTACCGTGGCCGAAGGTGGCTCGATCGTTTACACCGCGACCCTGACCAACGCCGCTGGCTCGCCAGTTACCGTGACGTTGAGCAACGGCGCCGTGATCACCATCGAAGCAGGCAAAACCACTGGCACCGTTACCGTTCCGGCCCCAGCCGATGACGTGTACAAGGACGCTGGCAAAGTCGAAGCGACCATTTCGACTGCTACCGGTGGCAACTTCGAGAACCTGGTACCGAGCACTGCTCCTGCAGTCACCAACGTCACCGACACCATTGATACCACCACGGTCAAACTCACCGCGACCGAGTCTGCTGCCGAAGGTGGCACCGTCACCTACACCGCGACCGTTGGTGCGCCAGTGACTGGCTCGCCAGTCGTGGTAACTCTGGCCAACGGCCAGAACATCACCATCGAAGTCGGCAAAACCACCGGCACCGTAACCACCATCGCACCGAACGATGCGCTGACCGGTCATGCGCCTTTGACCAACGCGATCACCAATGTGAGCGGCGGTAACTACGAAAACCCTGGTCGCCGACAAAACGCCGGTCAGCACAACCGTTACCGACACTGTCGACACCACCAACCTGTCGCTGAGCGCAACCAACTCGGTCGCCGAGGGTGGTTCGATCATCTACACCGCGACCTTGACCAACGCGGCTGGCTCGCCAGTCACCGTGACCCTGTCGAACGGCGCTGTGATCACCATCGAAGCCGGGAAAACCACTGGCACCGTGACCGTGCCGGCTCCGGCGGATGACGTCTATAAAGACGCGGGTAAAGTCGAAGCGACCATCTCCACCGCTACCGGTGGCAACTTCGAAAACCTGGTACCGAGCACCGTGCCGGCTGTGACTCAAGTCACCGACACCATCGATACCACCACGGTCAAGCTGACCGCGACCGATTCTGCTGCCGAAGGTGGCACCGTCACCTACACCGCCACACTGTCGGTGCGCCTGTGACCGGTTCGCCTGTCGTTGTGACACTGGCTAATGGTCAGAACATCACCATCGAAGTCGGCAAAACCACCGGCACCGTAACTACCACCGCACCGAATGATGCGCTGACCGGCCACGCGCCGCTGACCAACGCGATCACCAACGTCAGCGGTGGCAACTACGAAAACCTCGTTGCCGACAAGACCCCGGTCAATACCACGGTCACCGATACCGTCGACACCACCAACCTGTCGCTGTCCGCGACCGGTACCGTGGCCGAAGGCGGCTCGATCGTTTACACCGCGACGCTGACCAACGCTGCCGGTTCGCCGGTTACCGTGACGTTGAGCAACGGCGCCGTGATCACCATCGACGCCGGCAAAACCACCGGCACCGTGACCGTCCCGGCACCGGCTGATGACGTTTACAAAGACGCCGGCACCGTGCAGGCCACGATCAAATCCGCCACCGGTGGCAACTTCGAAAATCTGGTGCCAAGCACCACGCCAGCCGTGACCAGCGTCACCGACACCATCGACACCACCACGGTCAAACTGACCGCGACCGAGTCTGCTGCGGAAGGTGGTACCGTCACCTACACCGCGACCGTTGGTGCACCGGTAACCGGTTCGCCAGTGACCGTGACTCTGGCCAACGGCCAGAACATCACCATCGAAGTCGGCAAAACCACCGGTACCGTGACCACCACTGCGCCGAACGACGTGTTGACCGGTCATGCGCCACTGACCAACGCCATCACCAACGTCAGCGGCGGCAACTACGAGAACCTCGTTGCCGACAAGACCCCGGTCAGCACCACGGTCACCGACACCATTGACACCACCAACCTGTCGCTGAGCGCGACCGGCACCGTGGCCGAGGGTGGCTCGATTGTTTACACCGCAACGCTGACCAACGCCGCTGGTTCGCCAGTGACCGTGACGCTGAGCAACGGTGCAGTCATCACCATCGACGCCGGTAAAACCACCGGTACCGTCACCGTCCCTGCCCCGGCCGACGACGTCTACAAAGACGCCGGCACTGTTCAGGCAACGATCAAAACCGCGACCGGTGGCAGCTTCGAGAACCTGGTACCAAGCACCACGCCAGCAGAGACCAGCGTCACCGACACCATCGACACCACGGGCGTGAAACTCACCGCCACGGGCACCGTGGCCGAAGGTGGCACCGTCACTTACACCGCTACCGTTGGTGCGCCAGTTACCGGCTCGCCTGTCGTCGTGACCCTGGCCAACGGTCAGACCATCACCATCGACATCGGCAAAACCACCGGCACCGTGACCAGCATCGCACCGAACGATGCGCTGACCGGTCACGCGCCGTTGACCAACTCGATCACTAACGTGACCGGCGGCAACTACGAAAACCTTGTGGCCGACAAGACCCCGGTCAGCACCACCGTGACCGACACTGTCGACACCACCAACCTGTCCCTGAGCGCCACTAATACGGTCGCCGAGGGCGGTTCGATCATTTACACCGCCACCCTGACCAACGCCGCTGGTTCGCCAGTGACCGTGACCCTGAGCAACGGCGCAGTGATCACCATCGACGCCGGTAAAACCACTGGCACCGTGACCGTTCCTGCCCCGGCTGATGACGTCTACAAAGACGCCGGCACCGTGCAGGCAACCATCACCAATGCCAGCGGCGGCAACTTCGAAAACCTGGTACCAAGCACCGTACCGGCCGTGACCAGCGTCACCGATACCATCGACACCACTACCGTGAAGTTGTCTGCCACCGGTACAGCGGCTGAAGGCGGCAACGTCGTCTACACCGCCACCGTCGGCGCGCCAGTCACTGGTTCGCCAGTCGTGGTGACTCTGTCCAATGGCCAGACCATCACCATCGACATCGGAAAAACCACCGGCACCGTAACCACCACCGCACCGAACGATGCGCTGACCGGCCACGCGCCGTTGACCAACGCAATCACCAACGTGAGCGGCGGCAACTACGAGAATCTGGTTGCCGACAAGACTCCGGTCAGCACCACCGTGACCGACACCGTCGACACCACCAATCTGTCGCTGACCGCGACCGGCACCGTGGCCGAAGGTGGCTCGATCGTTTACACCGCAACCCTGACCAACGCCGCGGGTTCGCCAGTGACCGTAACGTTGAGCAACGGCGCCGTGATCACCATCGACGCCGGTAAAACCACCGGCACCGTGACCGTTCCGGCTCCAGCGGACGACGTCTACAAAGACGCCGGCACCGTGCAGGCGACCATCAAGTCGGCGACAGGTGGCAGCTTCGAAAACCTGGTGCCAAGCACCACGCCAGCCGTAACCAGCGTCACCGACACCATCGACACCACTGGCGTGAAACTCACCGCCACGGGTACTGTCGCCGAGGGTGGCACTGTCACCTACACCGCCACTGTCGGTGCGCCTGTGACTGGCTCGCCAGTTGTCGTGACTCTGTCCAACGGCCAGACGATCACCATCGACATCGGCAAAACCACCGGCACCGTGACCACCACTGCGCCGAACGACGTGTTGACCGGCCACGCACCGTTGACCAATGCGATCACCAACGTCAGCGGCGGCAACTACGAAAACCTCGTAGCCGACAAAACCCCGGTCAGCACCACCGTGACCGACACCGTCGACACCACCAGCCTGTCGCTGAGCGCGACCCCGGCGGTGAACGAGGGCGGCCAGATCACCTACACCGCAACCCTGAGCAACGCTGCCGGTTCCCCGGTAACCGTGACCCTGAGCAACGGCTCGGTGATCACCATCGACGCCGGCAAAACCACTGGCACCGTGACCGTTCCGGCTCCGGCTGACGACGTCTACAAAGACGCCGGCAGCGTGCAGGCGACCATCACCAACGCCAGCGGTGGCAACTTCGAGAACCTGGTACCGAGCACGACACCGGCCGTGACCAACGTCGCCGATACCATCGACACCACCACCGTCAGCATCACCGGCAGCACCTCGGTGACCGAAGGCCAGACCGCCAGCTACACCGTCAGCCTGACGCACCCGGCGCAAACCGACGTGACCCTGAAAATCGTCTACAGCGGCACCGCCGCCGACGGTTCGGACTTCACCGGTGTTTACACCGTGAAGATCCCGGCGGGCGCCAGCAGCGCACAGTTCAACGTCGCGACCATCGATGACAAGATCACCGAAGGCACCGAGAACTTCGTGGTCAAGATCGACTCGGCCACCGGCGGCAACTTCGAGAACCTGGCCGTCAGCAGCACCAACGGCAGCGTCAGCACCTCGATCATCGACAACGATGCGCCACCGGTCATCGACCTGGATGCCAACAACTCCAGCGGCGCCACCGGTGCCGACTACAAGGTGACGTTCACCGAAAACACCCCGGGCGCCGGCGTGTCGATTGCCGACACTGACCTGACGATCACCGACCCGGACAGCACCATGCTGACCGGCGCGACCATCGTGCTGACCAACCGTCAGGACGGCGATGCACTGAACCTCGGCAACAGCGTCAACGGCATCACCATCAATGCCAACAGCACCAACGGCACCGTGACCCTGACCCTGTCGGGTAACGCGACGCTGGCCGATTACATGCAGGCGATCAAGAACATCAGCTTCACCAACAGCAGTGAAGACCCGAGCACCGTGCCGCGGATCATCACCGTGACCGTGACCGATGGCGGCAACTACTCCAACACCGCGACCACCACGGTCAACGTGGTGGCGGTCAACGACGCGCCAGTCGCCGCGCCAGTCAACGTCACCGGCACCGAAGACACCCCGCTGATCCTCGGCTGGTCGACCTTCGGCGTGACCGACGTCGACAGTCCGGCCAGCAGCCTGGGCATCAAAATCACCCAGCTGCCGGGCGAAGGCAAACTGCAGTATCTGGACGGTTCGACCTGGAAAGACGTCGCCAACAACCAGACCTTCAGCAAGGCTGACATCGACGCCGGCAAACTGCGCTTCATGCCGGATGCCAACGAGTCGGGGGTCAACGGTTACGGCGGCACCGGTATGGGCAACAACCAGGCCGACTACGCACAGATCAAGTTCCAGCCAACCGACGGCCAACTGCTGGGCAACACCGGCACCGTGAAGATCGACATCACGCCAGTGGCGGATGCGCCGACCGTGAGCGTGGCCGACAACAGCGTGAAGTCCACCGGGCTGGTCAAGGAAGTCTGGACCGGCCTGTCGGGCCTGGGTACCAGCGGCAACGGCGCTGACTCGACCACGTTGAAAAACGTGATCGACGGCGCCGGCACCCCGAATTCCAGCACCAACGTGAATAACGTGCAGTCCGACGGCAGCGTGACCGCCGGTACCGCGTCGAAGACCTCGGGCCTGATCTATCTGGAAGCCGGCAAGACCTACAGTTTCAGCGGTGTGGCTGACGACAGCCTGCTGATCACCATTGGCGGCAAGAGCGTGGCGTCGGGTACCTGGGGCGCGGGCGGTGCGATCAGCGGTTCGTTCACCCCGACCACCAGCGGCTACTACACCCTGGACATCTACCACCACAACCAGAGCGGCCCGGGCAGCTATGACGTGAACCTGTCGGTCAACGGCAGCACGCCAATCGACCTGAGCAGCGCCGGCGTGCCGATCTACACCGGGGTGCAGGATCTAGTGAATTCCGGTGTGACCGTCTCCGACCTGCACGGCACCAACGGCGAAGGCTATTACGACGGCTACAAGCTCAACACTGGCGCCGAAGGCACCACGGTGAAACTGTCGGCGATCAACACCGCGCTGACCGACACCGACGGCTCGGAAACCCTGAGCGTGAAGATCAGTGGCGCGCCGGTCGGCTCGGTTCTCTCCGACGGCAACGGTCACACCTTCACAGTCACCGCGAGCAACGGCGAAGCCAACGTCACCGGCTGGAACCTGGGCAGCCTGACCGTAACCCCGCCGACCTACTACAACGGCCAGTTCAACCTGACCGTGACCTCGACCTCCACTGAAATGGTCGGCGGTTCGGCCAGCAGCACCGCGACGATTCCGGTCACCGTGGTGCCGGCGGTTTACAACGCGGTGGTTGGTACCTCTGGAGACGACACCTTCAACGGTACCGATGGCAACGACATCATGGTCGCCGACATCGGTGGTCTGACCGTGGTGCCGGGCACCAACTACAACATCGCGTTCATGGTCGACAGCTCGGGTAGCATGAGCACCTCGTCGATCAACGCGGCCAAGGACTCGCTGACCTCGGTGTTCAACACCCTCAAGCAGAGCTTGGGCGGCAGCAACTCGGGCACGGTGAACATCTTCCTGGCGGACTTCGATACCCAGGTCAACAAGTCGGTGTCGGTGAACCTCAACGACCCGAACGCGCTGACCAAGCTCAAAGCCGTGCTCGACTCGATGGCGTCCGGCGGCGGCACCAACTACGAGGACGTGTTCAAGACCACGGCCAACTTCTTCCAGAGCGCGGAAGCTGTGGCGAACACCGGGGCGAAGAACCTCACGTACTTCATCACCGACGGCCAGCCGACCTATTACCAGAGCGGCGAGCAGACCAACCCGACGCTGTACGGCAGCGTGAAGTTCGACAGTGTGGTGACAACCAGCAACTACAAGCTGGGCGACACTTTCAGCACGTACATCGACAACACGCATTACCTGAGCATCACCGCCAGCGGTTATGCCCAGTTGCAGACTTACACTGCCCGTTATGGCTGGAGCACCACCAACCTGGGCACTGTTCACGCTCAGGGTGACGGCACTTACGAGTTGTCGAGCCTGGCCGGTAGCGGCAGCAGTACGGATTCGGCGACAACCTCCAACTCCAACAGCAGCTTCGCCCTGCTCAGCGGTCTGTCGAACGTCGAAGCGATCGGTATCAACAGCGGTGTCAGCCTCAACGACCTGAAACCGTATGACTCGGATCACTCGCCGCAGACCAACATCGATCCGAAGGATCTGGCCAACTCGATCATCGGCCACACCGAAGCGACGATGCCGGGCAACGACACCGTCAGCGGTGGCGACGGCAACGACATCCTGTTCGGCGACCTGGTGAGCTTCAACGGCATTGCTGGCGAGGGTTATCAGGCAATGCAGGCGTTCGTGGCGCAGCAGACCGGGGTCGACGTCAGCAAAGTCACCACCAGCAACGTGCACCAGTACATCACCGAGCACTATCAGGCGTTCGATGTGTCCGGTGCGCATGACGGCAACGACACGCTGCTGGGTGGCGCAGGCAATGACATCCTGTTCGGCTCGGGCGGCAACGACCTGCTCGACGGCGGCAAGGGCAATGACATCCTGCTCGGCGGCACCGGCAATGACACGCTGATCGGCGGCCAGGGCAACGACATCCTGATCGGTGGTTCCGGTGCCGACACCTTCGTCTGGAAAGCAGGCGACACCGGCAATGACGTGATCAAGGACTTCAACGCCAACGAAGGTGACCGCATCGACCTGCGCGATCTGTTGCAGGGTGAAACCGGCAGCACCATCGACAACTTCCTGAAGATCACCACGGTTGATGGCACGTCGTCGCTGCAAGTCAGCTCGGCGGGCAAGTTCAACTCCGGCGACGCGGCAGCCGCCACGCCGGACGTGACGATCAAACTGGAAGGCAACAACTGGTCAACGGCCAACATTCATAACCTGATTGCCGGCAGCGATCCGACCATCAAGGTCGACCACAACAACAGCTGATGCGTGAACAAAACGGCCGCCCCTTGGGGCGGCCGTCACGTTTGCGGCTAACTCGGCGGTGACGATTTCGTCGCCACCCCGCATACTCGCGCGCAGTTGGCCTATGCTGCTGACAGCATGACGCTGGATCTTTCTGAGGGATGCTCAATGTTTTACGTGCAACGCGATGCGCAAGGTCTGTTGATTCGCGTGGAAGCCGCGGCCTACGCCGAGGCCACGGAAACGCTGCCGGCCGACAGCCATGAAATCCAGGCCTGGTTCGCCAATGAAGTGGTGGAAACCAGCCTGAAACAGCTCAAGCAGAGCGACCTGGAAATGATTCGGGTACTCGACGACCTGATTCAGGTGCTGACCCAGAAAGGCGTGATCCGCGTCACCGACCTGCCGCCGGCGGCGCAGGCCAAGTTGATGGACCGCACCCAGGCGCGGGAAGCGCTGGGCGGGTTGAGCCACTTGATCGACGACGAAGAGACCGGGCTGATCTGATCCGCGATCTTCAGTGACCGGACTGACCCCTTCGCGAGCAAGCCCGCTCCCACATTTGAAATGCATTCCAATGTGGGAGCGGGCTTGCTCGCGAAGGCTGATTTACCGACAACGAATAACGAACAGGTTACTTCCAGGGCGTGGGCTCACCAAACAACTGCCCCTGCACCCCATACAGGCCCATCTCGCGAATCACCGACAACTCGCCCTCGGTCTCCACCCGCTCGGCAATCAATGGCAGATCGATGCTGTGCGCCGCACGCTGGATCGCTTCGATGAACAGGCGCTTGTCGCTCTCCTGATCGATGGCGCGGATGTAACTGCCATCGATCTTCAGGTACGCCAGCCCCAGCCGCGCCAGGTTGCCGATCATGCTGAAGCGTCCACCAAAGCGCTGCAGGCTCAGAGAGAAACCGAGTTCACGCAGGCGCCGGGTCAACTGCTCCAGCACCGCTTGCTCCGGCAATTGCTCCTCGCCGATCTCCAGCGTCAGGCGCTCGCCGAGGTCGGAGTGCGCGCGCAGAATCTCGAACACTTTGTTCAGCGCTTGTGGATCGGCCAGGGTTGCCGAAGAGAGGTTCAGCGCCAGCGAATCTTCATGCGCCTTCATTTGCTCCAGCACGCGCTCGAGCATCAGACGGTCCAGTCGCGCGGTCCAGCCAAAACGCTCGAGCCACGGCAGGAAACGCCCGGCCGGGATGGTCTGGCCCTGTTCATCCAGCAAGCGCGAAAGCACTTTGTAATGCAGCACCAATTGCGTGTCCTGAGCGGCCACCACCGGTTGGAAATACAGTTCGAAACGCTGCTGATTCAGCGCCTGATCGAGCAAGCGATGCCAGGCGTGGTGATCGTCACCGACGTCCGCCACCAGGCTCTGATCGATGCACGCCCAGTTCTGCTCGCCCTGCCCCTCGGCCTGCGCCAGCGCCTGATCGCCCAGGGTCAGTACTGCTTGCGGTGAATCGCCGTGGGCAAACGGCGCGAGGCCAATGGAAGCCACGGCCGGCACATCGGTTGCGCCAGTGGCGTGCAGGCTGCTCAGCGCGCTGTCGAGGTTCTGCGCCAGTTGCAGCGCTTCTTCGCGCACCAGTCCCGGCGCCAGCACGGCGAATTCACCACCGCGAATACGGGTGACGAGGTTCTGGGTTTCCGGATATTTGGCGCACTCGCGGGACAGTTGCTCGCCGACAGCTTTCAACAATTCATCGGTGCGCTGACCGCCCAGACGCTGATTGAGCCCGGCCAGATCCTTGACCCGCAACAGCAGCAGATAACCGGAACTGGCCTGCTCCGGGTTGCTCACGCGGTTATGCAGCTGCATCTCGAAATAGCGCCGGTTGGCCAGCCCCGTGAGGTTGTCCTGATAAGACTCGGCACGCAGTTTTTCGCTGCGCTCGGCCTGCTCCTGGAACAGCGCCTTGAGCTTCTCGACCATCTGGTTCATCGCCTGCACCACGCGCCGCAGTTCCGGGGTACGCGGCAACTCCGGCAGGCTGAGGAATTCGCGGCGGGCGATGGCGTGGGACTGTTTGACCATGTAATCCAGCGGGCGCAATTGCCGGCGCAGCAGCAACGCGCCGAGCACTGCACTGACCGCGCCGCACAGCAGCAGCCAGCCGAGGCTGCCCAACGCGCTCTGCCACAGCTTGGCCACGGCAAACATCGGGTGACTGACCACCTCGACCCGCGCCGCCTGCTCCCAGCCACGGCTGACCAGCGCGTCGCCACCGGCCGGCTCCAGGCCGATCAGTTTGACGAACCAGTCAGGCACATTGCTCACCGCCGGAATCCCGCTGCGCTCGACAATGGTCTGGTCGGTCTTGAGATCGACCACGCGGATGCTCGCGTAATAGCCGCTGTCGAAAATCGAGCTGACCAGCAGCTCGACCATCGCCGGGTCGTCGATATTCGGCGTCAGCGACAACGCCAGCGCCGTGGCGGCGTCCTGGGCATGTGAGCGCAGCTGGTTGACGTACTGGGTGCGCGAGCTCTCCAGACTGACCATGAAGCTGCCGGTGAAGGCGACCACCAGGAACAGACAGATAGCGATCAACAGCTGTTTGAACAAAGACATCTGAGCGCGTGCTCCTAGTTAGTCGTTTCGACCGGGAAACCTTCGGCCTGCATTTTCTTCAGCACATCCTGCCAGCGCGACAGGCGTTTGGTGTCACCGACCTTTTTGTTGCCCTTGGCTCCCGGCAGGTACAGACCTTCAGCATTGAAAGAGTAGACCGGCAGCAAATCGGTTCGCTGGGACGCAGGCTGAATCGGATCGATCAGGCTGTCGAGCACCAGCGGCATGGCATCGGGGGTGGCGTAGTAAGTCAGCACCATGTGTGCGCGATTCTGGCGCAGTGCCTTGACGTAGGTGATGCGCAGCTTGTCACTGGAGACCCCGAGATGGCGCAGGCTGAAATACTTGGCGATCGCGTAGTCTTCGCAATCGCCGGCGCCTTTCCACAACGCTTCGATGGGCGTCTCCCAATAATCGACCTGCCCCCACAGATCGATATCTTCTACATAACGCACCTGTTTGTTGAAAAACAGGTTCACCACTTTCAGCTTTTCCATCTCGCTGACCTGTTTCTGCGTGGCCAGCAGGTTTTGCCAGGCATCGATCCGCTGCTGCCCGGCACCCAACGGGCCGTAGAGCGCCGTAGCCTTGCGGCTGATCGCGGAAAAATCCCAATCGGCATGCAGGCCGCCCAGCATGACGCCGGCCAGCAACAGTGCGCAGCCTAGCCAGCGCAGAGTCCGGGGGATTGCGAAACGTACCGCCACAGCAGGTTTCCAGGGGGCAGGAAGGAAAGCGTTTGATGGTGAAGCTTAGCCCGGCAAAAAACAATGGCACCATGAGATCATCGCCATCGCGCTAAACTTCATTCAGGACAGCAATCCTTTACATGGTTTGACAACCTGTAGAGCAATCACTAGTGTCTTTGGATCCAAATTCCGTCGTCATTCAGGGTGAGTAGTTGTGACACAGAAGCCCAAACCGCTGCACAGCATCAAAGTCGATGGGCCGATTCCCGCACACCTTGCCCGCTCGATCATCGAAGAAACCCTGCGCTCGGCGATCCTTGACGGTCGCTTGCCGTGCGGCACCGCCCTGCGCCAGCAGGATCTGGCCGACCTGTTCGGGGTCAGCCGCATGCCGGTGCGCGAGGCTCTGCGCCAGCTCGAAGCGCAGGAACTGCTGAGCGTCACCACCCACAAGGGCGCCGTTGTAGCGCCGCTGATCCAGGGCGACGCCACCGAAACCTACGAGTTGCGGATCCTCCTCGAATCCGAGGCCATGCGCCAGTCGATCCCGTTGCTGACCAGCGCCGATCACGCGCTTGCCGCCGGCTATATCGAAGAACTCGAAACCCAGCACGACTACAGCGAAATCGGTCGGCTCAACCGTCTGTTCCACATGGCCCTGTACAGCAAGGCACCGAATAAGCGTCTGCTGCGGCTGGTCGAAGACGGCCTCAACGAGGAGGAGCGCTTTTTGCGTTTCAACCTCGAAGCCATGGGTCTGGGCAAATTGTCCCAGGAAGATCACCGCGCCATGCTCCAGGCCGTGATCGAGCGCGATGTCGAGCTGTCGGTGAAGTTGCTCACACATCACCTCAACCGTGGCGTCGAGGTCATCACCCGCTATCTCGCCAGCCCCGCCGGACAAAACCGCAAGGCCGTGCGCTGACACCCCTCACGCCGGTCTCAGGCCTTCGCGCCTGACCGGCGAATAACCCGCTTACAAATCCTCTCCCCGATCCTCCGCAAACCTGGTGGCGGATCCGCGTGTTCGCTCTAACCTCCCAGCGCTCGCAAGCCCGCCATTGCGGCTCGGCGCGGACGAATCGGTCATAGCCGTCCCGCCAATTTACCCGCACTCTTTAACGGCCACCCCATGAAGAACGGGCGACGCGCCGCACCGCCGGCGCAGTCCCCGCACCAGGAACCTACGGAAGGAGCCTTGCCACGGGAAAAAGGGAAGTTACGGCGCCGTTTCCGGCCCACTTTCATTCCTATACATCACATTCAATTTCCGCTTCTTAAAGTTGCTTTGAGTGAGGCATTCACTCTTGTCTTCAATTTTGGCCATTATTTGCCGAAAGGAGCAACTACGCCCAAGTAAAACTTAAACCAAAAGTTTTACCGGGCCGACTCATACTTGAAAAACACACAACTAAAAATAATTAAAAATAAACTTGTTAAGTTATTTGACGATGTATTAGCTTTTCCTCGCCGAGCAGGTTCTACCTGCAAACACGGCACGGCTCCGCAGTCATCCAATAGCTTTGGCAAATATTCGCCAACGCATGGTCGAGAGCCTTTCATGCACTTTGCAAACTTTCATTAATCCGAATGAGGCCCGCGTTCGCCAATAGAAAACATTTCAAACTTATCAAGTCCGTGTTGATGCACTGAACGAGCAACTCCCTCTATTCCAATAACACCGAGGTTCGCCATGATGCCAACTAAAGAACAACTCGCCCTGAAAAAAGCGCAATTGAGCGTTCACCCGATCTTTACCGAGATCGATTCGTTATCGGTACTGCGCCGGTTCATGGAATCCCACGTCTTCGCCGTGTGGGATTTCATGTCGTTGACCAAGCGCCTGCAGCAGGAACTGACCTGTACGCGGCTGCCATGGTTACCGCCACGCGATCCGCATGCTGCGCGGCTGATCAACGAGATCGTGCTAGGCGAAGAGTCCGATGATCGTCCCGCCCACGGCCATTACAGCCATTTCGAGCTGTACCTGGACGCGATGCGCGAAGTCGGTGCGAGCACCACGACGGTCGAACGGTTTGTCGCGCTGCAACAGGAAGGCGTGAGTTACGACGTCGCCCTGCAAAGCGTTGAGGTTGATCCGGCAGCGGCGAAATTTGTGCGCGAGACGCTGCACACCGCGCTGCACGCACCGGGCCACAGTGTCGCCGCCGCGTTCCTGCATGGCCGCGAAAGCGTGATCCCGACGATGTTCCAGCGCATCCTCGATGACTGGGGGATCGGCATCGAACAGGCACCCACCTTTCGCTATTACCTGGAGCGCCACATCGAGGTCGACTCCGAAGATCACGGCCCGGCGGCAGAGCAACTGCTGGAGCGCCTGGTCGACGGTGATCCGCAGCGTGAGGCCGAAGTCTACGCCAGCGCCATCGCGGCGGTGGATAGCCGCATCGCCCTTTGGGACGGCCTGCGTCTGAGCATGCGCGAGCCCTTGGCGGAGGTGGCCCAATGAACGCCGCCGACTACCAATCCTTCGCCGACGCCTGGGAAACCCGCGCCACTATCCGCACTCGGCCACGGCGTGTTCTGGAAGACGATGAGCGCCTGATCTATCCGTTGAGCCGTCAGCCGCTGGTGCTCAGCGAAACCTTCCTGCGTGAGTGCCCGCAGCAGCGTGATTTCGCCCTGGTGCAGACGCTGTACAAGTTCATCAACGACGTGGTGATTTTCGAAACCGAAATCGTCGACCAGACCGCCCGCGCCATCGCCAAGAATCGCTTCGCCGTACCCTTCCCGTTCGCCTGTCGCTACGACGCCATGACCGTGGTGGTGGACGAGGATTACCACGCGCTGGTGGCGATGGACTTCATGCAGCAGACCGTGGCCATGACCGGCATCGAGCCGATCGAACTGCCCATTGAAATCGAATTGAGCCGGGCAATTCCTGCCGCTGTGGCACTGGCGCCCGAACACCTGCGCAGCGCCGTGGAACTGATCTGCGTGGCCATCGCCGAGAACACCGTGACCGGCGACGTTGCGGCGTTCGCCCGGGACGATACGGTCAAGCCGTCGATCAAAGGGCTGATGGCCGATCACCTGCTCGACGAGGGCCGGCACTCCAGTTTCTGGGCGCGCATGGTGCGCATCTATTGGCACACCGCCAACGACGCGGACCGGGAAACCATCGCGCAGATCCTGCCGGTGTTCATCGGCCATTACCTGACCAACGACATCCAGAAGTCCTTCGATCTGCGCCTGATCGACGCCTTGCCGGTCAGTGATGCGATCCGCCGCTCGCTCAAGGACGAAATGGCCGGGCTGGCCTTCCCGATCAATCGCCACCATCCGCTGGTGGGCAACATCGTGCGCTTTTTCCACAACAGCTCGCTGCTCGACACGCCGTGCGTGCAGCACGCCCTGCGTGACTATCTGGTTTGATGAGGAGGCCGACATGAGACGTCTCGACATTTTATTGATTGGCGCCAGCCAGGCCATGACCGACCTGGCGCAGGAACTCGAACAACACGGTCACTCCTTACGGCGCAGCGGCGCGGCGCAATCGCCAGTAGATCTGATCATCGACGATGGCTTCATCGGCGCCGGCGATTTCTGCGCCATCCCGCACCTGCATCTGCGCCTGGGTATCGCTGCGCAGCGCCTTGGCGGTTTACCGACGCTCGACCTGCTGTGCTTCCTCGGCTCGTCACTGATCAGCCGTGTGCCGATTGGCGATGAGCCGTCCGGCAATGGTCAGGCACTGCGCCAGCGATTGCTGACGCAGGTGGTAGACGAAGTCGCGCTGCTGGTCAGCCGTTTCTCCCGCGATGCCGAGTATTTTCAGCAGGCATTGCCGGCCACGGCGCCGGACTTTGAACAGGTGGAGGACCTGTCGTTTCTCGACAGTCTGGCTTACGTCCATCGCCTCAACGCCACGACGCATCCGGCATTGTTGCAACAGGCGCAGACGCCGTTGATCGAACGCCTGCAACGCAGCCTGATCGAACACGCCGAGCGACCGGCGCTGCACCTGGCCGAGCACTCGCTCAGCTACCGCCAGTTGCACGCGCACAGCCGTGCGATCCAGCAACGTCTGCAGCCACTGCTAGAGCAGCATCCGCAGCCGTGGATCGTGGGTATCTGCCAGCCGAAAAGCCCGGCGCTGTTCGCCTCGATTCTGGCGGTGCTCGGCAGTGGCGCAGTGTATCTGCCGCTCGAGCCGAGTCATCCTTTGCAGCGCCAGCAATACATCCTGCAAAACGCCGGCGCGGTGTTGTTGCTGCACGACGGCGAGCATCCGCTCGGTGAGTCGATGCCCGGGTTGGATGTCAGTCATATCGACAGTGCCGACGCCGATCTCAGCCAACCGTTGATGCGTCAACGGCCGACGCTTGAAGCACCGTGCATGGCGCTCTACACCTCCGGCACCACCGGGCATCCGAAGGGTGTACTGCTGAGCCAGGCGAACCTCGCGCACTTTACCGCGTGGTACGCCGATTACGTGCAATTGCGCGCCGAAAGCCGGGTGTTGCAGTTCTCTTCGCTGAGCTTCGACTCATCGCTGATCGATATCTTTCCGACGCTGCTCGAAGGCGCCGAACTGGTGGTGCCCGATGACACTCAACGCCGCGATCCGCTGCAGTTGGTGGCGTTGATCCGCCGCCGGCAACTGACCCACGCGTTCCTGCCGCCGGCGCTGTTGAGCATCCTGCCGCTGGAGCATTTGCATGGCGTCGAAGTGATGACCGGCGGCGACGTCTGCGAGCCCTTCGTCATCGAGCAACTGACCCGTCAGGGCAAGCTGCACAACCTCTACGGCCCCACCGAAGCGACGGTGCTGATTACCGCTCGCCAGCTCAAGCCGGGTGACAGCAACCGCACCCTCGGCGCGCCGATTGCCAACAGTCAGGTGCTGATTCTCGATGACGAGTTGCAACCGGTGCCGGAGAACACCGTCGGCGAATTGTTCATCGTCGGCCCCGGCGTTTGCCTCGGCTACTTGAACAATCCGCAGCAGACCGCCGAGCGCTATCTGACCCTGCAACTGCCGCACGGCGAAACCTTGCGGGCCTATCGCAGTGGCGACATGGCCAAGTGGGGCGAACACGGTATCGAGCTGTGCGGACGGCGCGACAATCAGGTGAAGATTCGCGGTTTCCGGGTCGAGCCGGAAGAGATCGAACGCTGCCTGCGCGAGAGCCAGTTGTACCGTCAGGTGGCGGTGGTGATCGACAGTCAGCGGCGGATTCTGGCGTTCCTTGCGCAGCCGCAGTCGGACGCTGCCCGCGATCTGTTGAAGGCGCATGCCCAGCAGTTTCTGCCGGACTACATGCAACCGGTGGCATGGACTGAACTGGCACGGATGCCGTTCGCCAGCAACGGCAAGGTCGATCGCAAGGCATTGCTGGAGCTGCCGGTGAGCGTGCAGGACAGCGGTCCGAAATGCCTGCCGGCCAACGCTGACGAAGCGTTGCTGCTGGAGATCTGGGCGGAACTGCTGGAGCTGCCGAGCAGCGATATTTCCACCGACGAAAGCTTCTTCAATCTCGGTGGGCATTCGATTCTGCTGTCGCGGATGTTACTGCGCTTGCGTGAGGAGTTCGGGCGCAGCATCTCGATCAACCGCTTCATCGAATTGCCGACCATCATCAAACTCGCAACGCTGGTGCGCGGTACCGATGACAGCGCAGTGCTCAGCGCCCAGGCCATGGCCGACGCCGAGCGCCCGCTGAACATCGAACCGCTGCCGATCAGTCGCCTGGGCGATGTGCACAAGGTGATCGTCACCGGCGCCAACAGCTTTGTCGGCGTGCACATCGTCGAAGCGCTGCTCGGTTGGGGCGCCAGCGAAGTGGCGTGTCTGGTGCGCGACGGTGGCGGGCAAACGGCGGCGCAGCGTTTTGCTCAGGCGCTGCGTGAGAACCGTCTCGAGCATCTCGATTTGAGCCGGGTGCGGATCTACTCCGCGGACCTCACCCGCCCGCAACTTGGCCTGACCGACGACGATTATCAGCGCCTCGATCGCGAGTTCGGCGCACTGGTGCACAACGCCGCCAACGTCAACCACGTGCTCGATTACGAGTCGCTGGCAGCGGATAACGTCGAGCCGATTTTCGAGCTGCTGCGCCTGTGTGAAGGACGCAGCAAAAAGGTCTTCAACTTTGTCTCGACGCTGTCCGCTTCAAGCACCGTCGATGGCGAAGGCCGAGTACTCGAATTGCCTGCCGCGCCGACCCCGCCGATCTACATCCGCAACGGCTACAACCTGTCGAAGTGGGTCGGCGAACGCGTCCTCGAACGGGCGCGCGAGCGGGGGGTGTGGGTCAACCTGTATCGCCCCGGCAACATCAGTTTCAACAGCCTGAGCGGCGTCTGCCAGCCGCACAAAAACCGTTTGATGCTGATGCTCAAAGGCTCGATCCAGCTCGGTCAGGTGCCGGCCTTTGCGCTGAATTTCGACCTGATGCCGGTGGACTTTCTAGCGCGTTTCATCGCCTTCCACGCCAGCCGCTATTCGACCGAAAGAGCGGTGTTCAACCTGCACAACCCCGAACCGCTGAGTTGGGATGCCTACGTCGCTTCGTTCCGCGAAACCGGCAGCGAGTTTTCGCTGGTCAGCGTCGCCGACTGGCAGCAGCAACTGAGCCGGGTCGATGCCGACAACGCGCTGTTCGGCGTGCTCGGTTTCTACCTCAACGGCTTCGAGGAAGACATCGGCGACATCTCCCTGATCGGCCACGCCAATGCTGAAGCCGGCGTGCAGCAGATGGGCGCGCACTACCCGGAAAAATCTCCGGCACTGCTGCGTCGCGGCTGCGATTACCTGAAACAGATCAACTTCATCTAGTTCACCCAAAAAGGAGCAACACCATGAGCAATCTGCAACCCGACACCCTGATCAAAAACCCGCACGGCTGCCACGTTGTGTCGTCGGTGGAAGTGCCGGCGGACGCGGCGCAGGTCTGGGCGGTGGTCGGCAATTTCGCAGGCTTCGACCGATTCATTCCGGCGCTGTCGCACATCGACATGACCGGCGACGGCGTGTCTTCGCTGCGCAAGAAATTCTTCAAGGACGGCAACGTGGTGGTCGAACAACTCAACTCACGCGATGAGCAGGCGCGCGCCATGACCTGGACCACGATCTACAACACGCTGGGCGTGGCGAATTTGTGGGCGGCGATGAACGTGGAATCTTTGGGGGCGGGCAAGTCGCGGGCGACCTGGACGATCATTGCCGAGCCGGCTTCAGGTGGGGAGGAGGTGCTGCCGGGGTTCAAGGATTTCGTGCAGGGGTTCGCCGATGATGCGATGGGGAATGTGCTGAAGCTGTTTGTCTAAGGCTTCGGTTTGGCAGTGACTGATCTGCCGCAATCGCGAGCAGGCTCACTCCTACAGTTGGAATGCGTTCCCCTGTAGGAGTGAGCCTGCTCGCGATCAACGATAACGCGGTCTCGAATCTGAAAATCAGATCTTGAAGCTATCGACCAACTGCTTCAACCGATTCGCCTGCTGCGACAACGCATCACAATCCTTCAACGTTTCATTGAGGTTGGCGACGCTCTGCTGGTTCAGCAGGTTGATCTGGTTGACGTCGACGTTGAGGGTTTCCACCACCGCCGTCTGCTCTTCGGTTGCAGCGGCCACCGACTGGTTCATGCCGTCGATTTCACCGATGCGCTGGGTCACGCTGACCAGGCGCAGACCGGCCTGATTGGCCACTTCC
The DNA here is from genome assembly GCF_004526365.1 of Pseudomonas sp. S150. Taxonomy (NCBI): domain Bacteria; kingdom Pseudomonadati; phylum Pseudomonadota; class Gammaproteobacteria; order Pseudomonadales; family Pseudomonadaceae; genus Pseudomonas; species Pseudomonas sp. S150. The sequence continues at coordinate 667,815 of NZ_CP038207.1, read as the reverse complement.
ACGCTCTCTTCGCTGGACGCCTGACACTGGCGTTCATGGTGGTCACCGCTTCACGCGAACCGACCTGCAAGGAGGTGATCATCTTGTGGATCTCTTCCGCCGATTCCTGGGTGCGATGCGCGAGGTTACGCACTTCGTCCGCCACCACCGCAAAACCGCGCCCGGCTTCACCGGCACGGGCCGCTTCAATCGCCGCGTTGAGTGCCAGCAGGTTGGTCTGCTGCGAGATGCCTTTGATCACATCGAGGATGTGGCCGATGTTGTCGGTGCTGGCATTCAGGGTTTCGATCTGGGGTGCATGACAGGCTGATCTTCTGCGACAGCTCGGTCATCGCCTGAATGGTCTGCTCGACCACCTGACGACCGTCATCGGCCTGCTCGCTCGCGCCGCTGGCGTGCTGCGAAGCGTCGGCGGCGTTGCGGGCGATTTCCTGAGTGGCGGCGCCCAACTGGTTGATCGCGGCGGCCACACTGTTGGTGCGCGCGCTTTGTTCGTCGGAACCGATGATCGAGGCGTTGGACGAGGCCATTACCCGTTGCGACAGGTCGTGCACATGACGGGTAGCCGAGGACACTTCGGAAATCGACGCGTGAATGCGCTCGACGAACTGGTTGAACGCGCTGCCCAGTTCGGCGAACTCATCCTTGCCTGCCACGACCAGACGCCGGGTCAGGTCGCCTTCGCCTTGAGCGATGTCCTGCATCGCGCGGCCCATGGTGGTCAGCGGACGCATCAGGACGTTGATCAGCAGGCTCAGCAGCAGCGCAATCGCCGCGACCGCGACGAACATCGCGATCAGCGCCGAAGTACGGAACTGGCTGAGGGCGGCGTAGGCCTTGTCACGATCGATCGACAGACCGATGTACCAGTCGGCATTCGGCAAACCGCTGACCGGGGTGAACGACAGGATGCGTTCCTGGCCGCTGAGCACCACGTTCTGGTTGCCCTTCTCGATGCGCACGCCGGCGTTCGGGTAGATGTCCTTGAGGTTCTTCATCACCTGGTCTTTGTCCGGGCTGACGATCACTTGGCCGTCACCGCTGACCAGGAATGCGTGGCCGAGGCCACCGAAGTCCACCGAGTTGATGATCTTCACCAGGGTTTCCAGGCTCAGGTCACCGCCGACCACACCCAGCAGTTCGCCATTCTTTTTCACCGGCATGGCGATGGTCACGACCAGACCACCGACCGCCGCCATGTATGGCGGGGTCAACATGGTTTTGTCGGCGACCACGGCCTGCTTGTACCAAGGGCGCTGACGCGGGTCGTAGCCGTCGGGCATCTTCGCGTCAGGGCGCTGGGTGAATACTCCGTTGGCCTGACCGACGTAGGTGAACTGGAAGTTCGAGGTAAAGGCCGGTTGATCGACCAGCCCCGGGAAGTCGGCGTCCTTGCCCTGATGGGCAACGTTCTGCGCGAGGTTTTCCAGCACCAGAATTCGCCCGCTCATCCAGTTCTGCACGCTGCTGGCGGTCAGATCGCCGGCCTGCTGTACGGACGACTGGAGGTTCTGGCGAATGGTGTTGCGCTGCAGATAGTCGTTGTAGAGGGTGAACAAAGCGAAAGCCAGGACCACGACGCCCGAGGCGGCCAACAGGATTTTATGGCTGAACTTGAGATTCATTTCATGGGACTTCTTATGCAAAAGTGGGGATGCGTTCCGGGATGCAACATTCCATGTACAGCGCAGGCGGCGTTCTGACGGCCGCTCTACTTTGGTGCACGCATGTCTCACCAGTCTGTCGGCACCATTCACGGAAATCTTAGGGCTGCGTGGGAAATGGCCTGCATTTCTGTCAGATTCCCGCCGAACGGCGTGCCAGAGCGTTCGCCACGAAGTTTTTTTGCTGGATCTCCGAGCAGAGGTTGCAAAATTCGCAGCCCCTGATAAAAATGCGACTAATTATCATTTGTGACGTTCGGGCTGTCGCGTTCATGTCCTCACCTGAGTTTGCAGTGCAGGCGCTTTACAGGAGTCATCACGGCTGGCTCAACGCCTGGCTGCGGGCGCGGCTGGGCAATGCCGCGGATGCCGCAGATCTGGCCCAGGACACCTTCGTCCGCCTGTTGCAGCGCAGCGAACGCCTGGAACTCAAGGCGCCTCGCGCATTTTTACGCACCATCGCCCGTGGCCTGGTGATCGATCATTGGCGTCGTGAAGAAATCGAACGCGCCTATCTCGAAACCATCGCCCATTTGCCCGAAGCCGAAACCCCAAGCGCCGAAACCCGCGCGCTGGTAATCGAGTTGCTCGAGAGCATCGCGCGCATGCTTGAAGGCTTGCGACCGAAAGTGCGTCAGGCGTTTCTGCTGGCGCAGTGCGAAGGTTTGACCCACAAGCAGATCGCCGCGCAGATGGGCTTGTCACTGCGCTCCGTCGAACGTTACGTCGCCGATGCGATGTATCACTGCTACGTGTTGCGGTACGCAAGTTGATGCCTGTGGATAACAACTCAGTCGCGCGCCGCGCCGAGCCGCAGCAACAGGTGGTCAAGCAAGCCATCCACTGGTTGCTGCGGCTGCGTAACAACCATGGCAATGCGCGCCTGAGTCATCAGTGCGACGCGTGGCGCGCCGAACATCATGAACATGAACTGGCCTGGCAGCGCGTGCAGTCGCTGCAGGCGGAATTGAGCCATAACCTGCGCGCAGTGCCCGGCGCGCACGTGGCGTTCAATACGCTGGAAAACAGTGCGCAAGGGCTGGGGCGGCGACAAGCCTTGAAGCTGCTGTCTGGCGCGGTGCTGATGGGCTCCGCGGCATGGCTGGCCAAGGACACCTCCGTGTGGCAGCAGTGGCGCGCTGATTACGCTACGGCGACCGGCGAGCGTCGCGGGTTCCAGTTGCCCGACGGCACGCGGATCGAGCTGAACACTGCCAGCGCAGTGGATCTGGACTACACCGCGCAGCAGCGGCTGATCAAACTCACTCGCGGCGAAATCATCGTCACATGCGGCGGTAACGATGAAGGCGCGACGTTCAACCGGCCACTTCGCGTGCAAAGTCGTCATGGCATTTATGAGCCGATAAAAGCCCGCTTCATCCTGCGTCAGGACAGCGATTGCACGCGGCTGACTGTCAGCTCAGGGAGCGTCGCCATTCGCAGCGGCGCAACCTCCGTCGAGGCGCTCGCCGGGCAGACCTATCTGATCGATCACCATCAGGTGCGCCCGGCACTGCCACTGAGTATGGAGGCGGGTGCGTGGGTCGACGGTTTGATCGTCACTCGCAACATGCGCCTGGGCGATTTCCTCAATGAAGTCGGACGTTATCGGCAGGGCTTCGTGACGTGCGCGCCGCAGGTGGCGGACTTGCGCCTGTCCGGAGTGTTCCGCCTGGAGGACACCGACACGCTGCTGGCCATCCTGCCGCAGACCCTGCCGGTGCAATTGCGTTATCGCACCCGATGGTGGGTCACACTCGAGGCGGTGGCCTGAAATTATTTTGGCGGGTTTTCGCGACAAGTCCGGCTTGGTCAGTAAGCACTTCAACTCAGCCTTTGCGACTTGCCACGGAAACCGACAATGACTGTCCGCCTCACCTGTAAGAAACCGCTGAATTTCACTGCCGAATCGGGCCTGCTGCGCCACGCCGTTCGCGCCGCCCTGCTGTCCACCGTTCTGGGTGCCGGTGCGCTGCCCGGCCTGAGCGTCGCCGCCCCTGCCAGTGAAGCGAGCAGTCATCGCTACAGCATCGGCGCCGGCCCGCTGGGCGAAGCGCTGAACCAGTTTGCCCGTCAGGCCGGCATTACCCTGGCGATGACTCCGCAGCAAACGCAGGGACAACAGTCTCCGGGCGTACAGGGCGAATATTCAACTGATCAGGCGTTGAGCCATTTGCTCAGCGGTTCGGGCCTGGAAGCAGTCAGCCAGGACGGCAGCAGCTACGTCCTGCGTCCAGTCAGTGAAACCGATGCGCTGGCTCTGCCAACCACCGATATCAAAGGTTTCGCCCTCGGCAACGCACTCGGCAGCATGGAAGGCTATAACGCCACCCACAGCCAGATCGCCACCAAGACCAGTACCGCGTTGCTGGAAACTTCGCAAAGCGTTTCCGTGGTCACCCGCGAGCAAATGGACGATCAAGGCTCGCAGACCGTCTCCCAGGCGATGCGTTATACCCCCGGCGTGCTGACCAACCCTTACGGGGCGACCCATCGCTACGACTATGTGGCGATGCGCGGCTTCAACGATGGCTCGGTGGATAATATCTACCTCGACGGCCTCAAGTCGATGGGCGACAGCGGGACCTACAGCACCATGCAGGTCGATCCGTATTTCCTCGAGCGCGTGGATATTCTCAAAGGCCCGTCGTCAGTCTTGTATGGCCGCAGTTCGCCCGGTGGCCTGGTGGCGCTGACCAGCAAAAAGCCGTTGTACGAGGCCTATCATCAGGTTCAGGCCACGGTCGGTACCCAAGGTCAGCGCGGGGTCGGTTTTGACTTCAGCGGTCCGGTCGATGACGACAAGCGCATTGCCTATCGTCTGACCGGTTTGACGGATCGGTCCGACACACAATTCGACCACAACAAGGAAAAACGCTTCGCCCTCGCCCCGACCCTGAGTATCGATTTCACTGAAGACACCTCGCTGACACTGCAGGCGTATCTGCAGCACGATCCGGATGGCGGCTACCACGGCGGCGTGCCGGCGGACGGGACGATTCATCAGCGCAACGGCAATCGCATCTCGCCGCACTTCTTCGAGGGTGAGCCGAGGATTGATGGCTACTCGCGGGATCAGCAATCGTTCGGCTATCAGTTCGAACATCGCTTCAACGATGTCTTCACGGCGCGGCAGAATTTCCGTTACCTCGACTCCAAGGTCAACATGGATCAGGTCTACGCCTACGGCTGGACGACGCCAACCAGCAACGAACTGAACCGCTACTACACCGGCGGCGATGAACGTCTGCATGCGTTCATCGTCGACAACATGCTGCAGGCCGAATTCTTCACCGGTGCCACCAAGCACACCGTGTTGATGGGTGCGGACTATCAGCGGCGCAAAACGGTGGTCGACTGGACCAGCGGCGGTCTGGCGCCGATCAATGCGTTCAACCCGGTCTATGGCAACTCGGCGATCGATATGTACGGCGACACCAGTTACCTGCGGCGCCTGGAGCAGACCGGGGTCTACCTGCAAGACCTGATCGAGATGGACCAGTGGCGCTTCTCGCTGGGTCTGCGTCAGGACTGGGTCGAGACGTCGGATGAGAACCGTATCGCCGAAGCAGGCCGTCCGGTCGGTACTGAAATCAATGACCGTCGCACCAAACTGACCGGCCGTGCTGGCGCGTTGTATCTGTTCGATAACGGCCTGGCGCCGTACATCAGCTACTCCGAGTCGTTTAACCCGAACTCGTATGCCGACAGCGCTGGCAATCCTCTGCCTCCGACCGATGGCACACAGTGGGAAGTCGGCCTGAAGTATCAACCGCCGGGCACCGACAACCTGTTCACCGCCTCGCTGTTCCGGATCGATCAGGAAAATCTGGCGACCAAGCTGCCTCAGGAAAACTTCTACCGCGCGGTAGGCGCTGTCCGCTCGCAAGGCCTGGAGCTGGAAGCGCACATGCAGTTGACCGACAACCTGAAAGTGCTCGGCAGCTATACCTTCACCGATATCGAGTACTCGAAGTCGATGGTCAGCACCTTGAGCACGCCGACCGATGTGATCGAGAACAAAGGCAACTCGCCAACTCAGGCACCGCGGCACATGGCCTCGTTGTGGGCCGACTACAAATTCGACAGTGCGGCACTCGACGGCCTGCGCCTGGGCGGTGGTGTGCGTTATGTCGGTTACAGCTGGGCGGATGCGGAAAACACGCTGAAGGTACCTGCCTACACCTTGTTCGACGCATCCATCGGTTATGACCTGGGCAAGGTCGGCTTGAAGGGCGTCGACGTTCGCCTGAACGCGAACAACCTGACCAATGAATCCTACGTAGCCTCCTGCGCGAGTCTGAACTTCTGCTACATGGGCGAAGAGCGCAACGTCGCCGCCACGGTCAGCTACCAGTTCTAAACCTTTGCCTTGTGCATAAAAAAGCCAGCCCCTGTTTTCAGGGGCTGGCTTTGTCGCTTCTGTGGGGAAATTCTCATGCGCGCATTGTTGGTGTTGTTGCATCGCTATATCGGGCTGGCAACAGCGGTGTTTTTGCTGCTGGCCGGGATCACCGGAAGCATTCTTGCGTTCAATCATGAGTTGGATGAGTGGCTGAATCCGCAGTTCTACGCGGCCTCATCTGAGGGGCAAAGATTGCCTCCCGGGGCGTTGGTCGACGCTGTGCAGACCACGCATCCGAAGCTGCAGGTCTGGTACATGGAGTATCCGGACGAGTTGGGGCATACCGCGCTATTGGCAGCTGTTCCACGTAAGGATCCGGCGACGGGCAAACCGTTTGATGAGCGCAATCAGGTGTTCTACCTGGACCCGGTGAGTGCCGAGCAGAAAGGGCAACGTTACTGGGGCGAGTGCTGCTTTTCCCGGGAGAACTTCATTCCGTTCATTCTTGAGTTTCATTACAACTTGACGCTACCCGGAAACTGGGGCTTGTGGTTGATGGGGCTGGTTGCCAGCGCCTGGGTGATCGATTGTTTCATCGCGCTGTGGCTGACGTTTCCTCGTGGCAAGCCGTTCTGGAAAAAGTGGTCGGCGGCCTGGAAGATCAAGGGCGGCCACGTTTATCGACTCAACTTCGATCTGCATCGGGCCGGTGGATTGTGGCTGTGGTTGTTGTTGCTACCGATTGCGGTCAGCAGTGTCGCGATGAACTTGCCCAGTCAGGTCTTCAAACCGGCGGTGTCGCTGCTTTCACCGATCGAGCCGAGCGTTTATGAGGCTCGAGGGCGAATGCCTCCATCTGAGTTGGGGGTGACACAGTTGAGTTATCAACAGGCGTACGAAAGGGCATTGGTCGAGGGGAAGAGGCTAGGACTGACAGCGGCGATCGGGGAGTTGTATTACAGCTTTGAGTACAACTTCTACGGCGCAGGACTCGGGCATCACGACACTGAAGCGCATGGCAAGTCCTGGTTGTTTTTTCACGGTACTGACGGGCGATTATTAGGTCAGGAAATTGCCGGACAAGGGACACTGGGGGAACGGTTTTACCGCTTGCAACTACCGATACATGGCGGACGGATCATCGGCTTCACCGGGCAAGTGATCATCGCGGTATTGGGGGTTGTGATTGCGGGGCTGTCAGGGACTGGCGTCTACATCTGGTGGCGCAAGTGGCAGGCCCGGCGCATCAGCAAGGCTCGCAAAGCGGCCTGAGTTTTGGGAGCCCTGAAACGACAAAACCCCTGTCTGCGTTAGCAGACAGGGGTTCTGGAATTTAATCTTGACGATGACCTACTCTCACATGGGGAAACCCCACACTACCATCGGCGATGCATCGTTTCACTTCTGAGTTCGGGATGGGATCAGGTGGTTCCAACGCTCTATGGTCGTCAAGAAATTCTGTATCTGGCCCGTCAACACGGTAACGTGCCAGCAAAATCGGTGACTTCTACTAAAAAACAAAACCCCAACTGCTTTCGCAATTGGGGTTTCGGAATTTAATCTTGACGATGACCTACTCTCACATGGGGAAACCCCACACTACCATCGGCGATGCATCGTTTCACTTCTGAGTTCGGGATGGGATCAGGTGGTTCCAACGCTCTATGGTCGTCAAGAAATTCGGGTACTGACTCGTGACCGGTTGGCCTCGCTTCAGCAAATCGGGTATGTGATACAGGTGTTTGTGAGCATCGCGAACTTTCGGTTCATTGCGTCTTCACACACCGCAATCTGGTCTCTTTCGAGCATGCAGATTGCTGGGTGTATATGGTCAAGCCTCACGGCAATTAGTATTGGTTAGCTCAACGCCTCACAGCGCTTACACAAACCTATCAACTCGTCGTCGTAGTCTCGACGGCCCTTCAGGGAACTCAAGGTTCCAGTGAGATCTCATCTTGAGGCAAGTTTCCCGCTAGATGCTTTCAGCGGTTATCTTTCCCGAACATAGCTACCCGGCAATGCCACTGGCGTGACAACCGGAACACCAGAGGTTCGTCCACTCCGGTCCTCTCGTACTATAGGAGCAGCCCTCTCAAATCTCAAACGTCCACGGCAGATAGGGACCGAACTGTCTCACGACGTTCTAAACCCAGCTCGCGTACCACTTTAAATGGCGAACAGCCATACCCTTGGGACCGGCTTCAGCCCCAGGATGTGATGAGCGCCGACATCGAGGTGCCAAACACCGCCGTCGATATGAACTCTTGGGCGGTATCAGCCTGTTATCCCCGGAGTACCTTTTATCCGTTGAGCGATGGCCCTTCCATACAGAACACCGGATCACTAAGACCTACTTTCGTACCTGCTCGACGTGTCTGTCTCGCAGTCAAGCGCGCTTTTGCCTTTATACTCTACGACCGATTCCGACCGGTCTGAGCGCACCTTCGTGACTCCTCCGTTACTCTTTAGGAGGAGACCGCCCCAGTCAAACTACCCACCATACACTGTCTCGATCCGGATAACGGACCTGAGTTAGAACCTCAAAGTTGCCAGGGTGTATTCAAGGATGGCTCCACGCGAACTGGCGTCCCACGCTTCAAAGCCTCCCACCTATCCTACACAAGCAAATTCAAAGTCCAGTGCAAAGCTATAGTAAAGGTTCACGGGGTCTTTCCGTCTAGCCGCGGATACACTGCATCTTCACAGCGATTTCAATTTCACTGAGTCTCGGGTGGAGACAGCGCCGCCATCGTTACGCCATTCGTGCAGGTCGGAACTTACCCGACAAGGAATTTCGCTACCTTAGGACCGTTATAGTTACGGCCGCCGTTTACCGGGGCTTCGATCAAGAGCTTCGCGTTAGCTAACCCCATCAATTAACCTTCCGGCACCGGGCAGGCGTCACACCCTATACGTCCACTTTCGTGTTTGCAGAGTGCTGTGTTTTTAATAAACAGTCGCAGCGGCCTGGTATCTTCGACCGGCATGAGCTTACGGAGCAAGTCCTTCACCCTCACCGGCGCACCTTCTCCGAAGTTACGGTGCCATTTTGCCTAGTTCCTTCACCCGAGTTCTCTCAAGCGCCTTGGTATTCTCTACCCAACCACCTGGTCGGTTTGGGGTACGGTTCCTGGTTATCTGAAGCTTAGAAGCTTTTCTTGGAAGCATGGCATCAACCACTTCGTCACCTAAAAGGTAACTCGTCATCAGCTCTCGGCCTTAAGATCCCGGATTTACCTAAGATCTCAGCCTACCACCTTAAACTTGGACAACCAACGCCAAGCTGGCCTAGCCTTCTCCGTCCCTCCATCGCAATAACCAGAAGTACAGGATATTAACCTGTTTTCCATCGACTACGCTTTTCAGCCTCGCCTTAGGGACCGACTAACCCTGCGTCGATTAACGTTGCGCAGGAAACCTTGGTCTTTCGGCGTGGGTGTTTTTCACACCCATTGTCGTTACTCATGTCAGCATTCGCACTTCTGATACCTCCAGCAAGCTTCTCAACTCACCTTCACAGGCTTACAGAACGCTCCTCTACCGCATCACTTGCGTGATACCCGTAGCTTCGGTGTATGGTTTGAGCCCCGTTACATCTTCCGCGCAGGCCGACTCGACTAGTGAGCTATTACGCTTTCTTTAAAGGGTGGCTGCTTCTAAGCCAACCTCCTAGCTGTCTAAGCCTTCCCACATCGTTTCCCACTTAACCATAACTTTGGGACCTTAGCTGACGGTCTGGTTGTTTCCCTTTTCACGACGGACGTTAGCACCCGCCGTGTGTCTCCCATGCTCGGCACTTGTAGGTATTCGGAGTTTGCATCGGTTTGGTAAGTCGGGATGACCCCCTAGCCGAAACAGTGCTCTACCCCCTACAGTGATACATGAGGCGCTACCTAAATAGCTTTCGAGGAGAACCAGCTATCTCCGAGCTTGATTAGCCTTTCACTCCGATCCACAGGTCATCCGCTAACTTTTCAACGGTAGTCGGTTCGGTCCTCCAGTCAGTGTTACCTAACCTTCAACCTGCCCATGGATAGATCGCCCGGTTTCGGGTCTATTCCCAGCGACTAGACGCCCTATTAAGACTCGCTTTCGCTACGCCTCCCCTATTCGGTTAAGCTCGCCACTGAAAATAAGTCGCTGACCCATTATACAAAGGTACGCAGTCACCCAACAAAGTGGGCTCCCACTGCTTGTACGCATACGGTTTCAGGATCTATTTCACTCCCCTCTCCGGGGTTCTTTTCGCCTTTCCCTCACGGTACTAGTTCACTATCGGTCAGTCAGTAGTATTTAGCCTTGGAGGATGGTCCCCCCATATTCAGACAAAGTTTCTCGTGCTCCGTCCTACTCGATTTCATGACTAAGAGACTTTCGCGTACAGGGCTATCACCCACTATGGCCGCACTTTCCAGAGCGTTCCGCTAATCTCAAAGCCACTTAAGGGCTAGTCCCCGTTCGCTCGCCACTACTAAGGGAATCTCGGTTGATTTCTTTTCCTGGGTACTTAGATGTTTCAGTTCCCCTGGTTCGCCTCTTGCACCTATGTATTCAGTACAAGATAACCATCTTATGATGGCTGGGTTCCCCCATTCAGACATCTCCGGATCAAAGTCTGTTTGCCGACTCCCCGAAGCTTTTCGCAGGCTACCACGTCTTTCATCGCCTCTGACTGCCAAGGCATCCACCGTATGCGCTTCTTCACTTGACCATATAACCCCAAGCAATCTGGTTATACTGTGAAGACGACATTCGCCGAAAATTCGCAAAACTCTTAAGAGCCACTCACAAATTTTACCTTAGCCTGATCCGTTACCAGTGAAAGTAACGTTCAGTCTATCTTTCTATCACATACCCAAATTTTTAAAGAACGATTTAATCAAAAGACTAGAAATCAGCATTCACCATCACAGCGATGGAATGCTCATTTCTAAGCTTTCAAACTTCAGAAGCAGTGGTGGTGGAGCCAAGCGGGATCGAACCGCTGACCTCCTGCGTGCAAGGCAGGCGCTCTCCCAGCTGAGCTATGGCCCCGTATTTCTACAGGTTTCCCACACAAAAATTGGTGGGTCTGGGCAGATTCGAACTGCCGACCTCACCCTTATCAGGGGTGCGCTCTAACCAACTGAGCTACAGACCCAATTTCGGCTGCTTCTATCGTCTTCTTCAATGAATCAAGCAATTCGTGTGGGAACTTATGGAGCAGCTGATGTCGTCGATTAAGGAGGTGATCCAGCCGCAGGTTCCCCTACGCTACCTTGTTACGACTTCACCCCAGTCATGAATCACACCGTGGTAACCGTCCTCCCGAAGGTTAGACTAGCTACTTCTGGTGCAACCCACTCCCATGGTGTGACGGGCGGTGTGTACAAGGCCCGGGAACGTATTCACGCGACATTCTGATTCGCGATTACTAGCGATTCCGACTTCACGCAGTCGAGTTGCAGACTGCGATCCGGACTACGATCGGTTTTGTGGATTAGCTCCACCTCGCGGCTTGGCAACCCTCTGTACCGACCATTGTAGCACGTGTAGCCCAGGCCGTAAGGGCCATGATGACTTGACGTCATCCCCACCTTCCTCCGGTTTGTCACCGGCAGTCTCCTTAGAGTGCCCACCATAACGTGCTGGTAACTAAGGACAAGGGTTGCGCTCGTTACGGGACTTAACCCAACATCTCACGACACGAGCTGACGACAGCATGCAGCACCTGTCTCAATGTTCCCGAAGGCACCAATCCATCTCTGGAAAGTTCATTGGATGTCAAGGCCTGGTAAGGTTCTTCGCGTTGCTTCGAATTAAACCACATGCTCCACCGCTTGTGCGGGCCCCCGTCAATTCATTTGAGTTTTAACCTTGCGGCCGTACTCCCCAGGCGGTCAACTTAATGCGTTAGCTGCGCCACTAAGAGCTCAAGGCTCCCAACGGCTAGTTGACATCGTTTACGGCGTGGACTACCAGGGTATCTAATCCTGTTTGCTCCCCACGCTTTCGCACCTCAGTGTCAGTATCAGTCCAGGTGGTCGCCTTCGCCACTGGTGTTCCTTCCTATATCTACGCATTTCACCGCTACACAGGAAATTCCACCACCCTCTACCATACTCTAGCTTGCCAGTTTTGGATGCAGTTCCCAGGTTGAGCCCGGGGATTTCACATCCAACTTAACAAACCACCTACGCGCGCTTTACGCCCAGTAATTCCGATTAACGCTTGCACCCTCTGTATTACCGCGGCTGCTGGCACAGAGTTAGCCGGTGCTTATTCTGTCGGTAACGTCAAAGTTGCAGAGTATTAATCTACAACCCTTCCTCCCAACTTAAAGTGCTTTACAATCCGAAGACCTTCTTCACACGCGGCATGGCTGGATCAGGCTTTCGCCCATTGTCCAATATTCCCCACTGCTGCCTCCCGTAGGAGTCTCTGGACCGTGTCTCAGTTCCAGTGACTGATCATCCTCTCAGACCAGTTACGGATCGTCGCCTTGGTGAGCCATTACCTCACCAACTAGCTAATCCGACCTAGGCTCATCTGATAGCGCAAGGCCCGAAGGTCCCCTGCTTTCTCCCGTAGGACGTATGCGGTATTAGCGTTCCTTTCGAAACGTTGTCCCCCACTACCAGGCAGATTCCTAGGCATTACTCACCCGTCCGCCGCTGAATCCAGGAGCAAGCTCCTTTCATCCGCTCGACTTGCATGTGTTAGGCCTGCCGCCAGCGTTCAATCTGAGCCATGATCAAACTCTTCAGTTCAAACATCTTTGGGTTTTTAAGAAACCCTAAACTTGGCTCAGCAATCGTTGGTTACATCTTTGATTTCTCGCGGAGTAACTTGTGATGCTGATAATCTTGTTGACTATCAGTCTGACTCCACAAGCACCCACACGAATTGCTTGATTCAGTTGTTAAAGAGCGGTTGGTTAAGATCTTTCGTCTCAACCGAGGCGCGCATTCTACAGCAGCCTCATTTGCTGTCAAGTGATTATTTTCAGAAGTTTTCGAAGATTTCTTCAACAACTTCAACCACTTGCGCTTCCGATCTCTCGTTAGCGGGAGGCGAATTCTACAGCGTTACACGCTGCTGTCAACACCTCTTTTTCTCCGCTTTCGACCGAGAAGATCGAACCGTCAAAAGAGCCAAACATCACCGCTCTTTCAACTCCTTCCAGGCTTCGATGAACTGAAGCAAGTCGCTGTCGAAAACTGCGTAACTCATTGAATCTCAAGGAGTTTTCCGTTTCGACTGCGCCGGAAGTGGGGCGAATTATAGACCTCCTGAATCTGCCGTCAACCGTTAATTTCAGTTTTCTTTCAACAACTTACAGATCGGTTAAAAAACGCACAAATCCATCTATATATAGGCAGGAAACAGCCTTCTTCTATATAGAAGCGATACTCAAAGCACTCCATCAGCCTTGAGTGCCTCTACCGCGCCAGCGCCCAGACCCAGCACCCGCTGCAAAACCTCCAACGTATGCTCGCCCAATAAAGGAGGCGCGCGAAGGTACTCGACCGGCGTCTGCGACAGCCGGATCGGACTCGCCACCTGCGGGACCATCCCCGCCAATGCGTGCGGAAGCTCTATCGCCAACCCCCGCGCCTTCACCTGCGGATCCTCAAACACTTGGGACAGATCATTGATCGGCCCACACGGCACACCCGCTTGCTCCAGCTGAGCCACCCATTCGGCGGTAGTCTTGAATACCGTCGCCTGGCGGATCAGAGGAATCAACACCGCGCGGTTAGCCACCCGCAGCTTGTTAGTCGCGAATCGCGGATCGTCCGCCCACTGCGGCTGGCCCGCCACCTCGGCAAACTTGCGGAACTGGCCGTCATTGCCAACGGTAAGAATGAAATCACCGTCGGCCGTCGGGAAGTCCTGATAAGGCACGATGTTCGGGTGTGCATTACCCAGACGCTTCGGCGCATTGCCGGTAGTCAGATAGTTCATCGCCTGATTCGCCAGACATGCGACCTGCACATCCAGCAAAGCCATATCGATGTGTTGCCCGCCACCGTCGTGATCACGATGAGCCAGCGCCGCCAGTATCGCCACGGTCGAATACAGCCCCGTAAGAATGTCCGTCAGCGCCACTCCCACCTTCACCGGCCCGGCGCCTTCATCACCTTCAGGGCGACCGGTCAGGCTCATCAACCCGCCCAGCCCCTGAATCATGAAGTCATAACCCGCACGCTTGGCATACGGCCCGGTTTGACCGAAGCCAGTGATCGAGCAATAGATCAGATCCGGATTGATCGCCTTCAGCGACTCGTAGTCCAGCCCATAGGCAGCCAGCCCACCGACCTTGAAGTTCTCGATCAGAATGTCCGACTTCGCCGCCAGCTCCCGTACCAGGTTCTGCCCTTCAGGCCGAGTGAAGTCGATCGTCACCGATTGCTTGTTGCGGTTGGCCGACAGGTAATAGGCCGCCTCGCTGGTGTTTTCCCCATAAGCATCCTTAAGGAACGGCGGCCCCCAGGCGCGCGTATCATCGCCATTGCCCGGGCGCTCGACCTTGATCACCTCGGCGCCAAGGTCGGCGAGAATCTGCCCGGCCCACGGCCCGGCCAGCACGCGCGATAAATCCAGTACCCGCAGATGCGACAGCGCGCCCATGGTCGCTCTCCTGTTAATAGAACGCCTGCAGACCGGTTTGCGCGCGACCGAGGATCAGCGCGTGAACGTCGTGAGTACCTTCATAGGTATTCACCACTTCCAGGTTGACCAGATGACGGGCCACACCGAACTCGTCAGAGATACCGTTACCACCCAGCATGTCACGGGCCATGCGAGCGATATCCAGCGACTTGCCACAGGAGTTGCGCTTCATGATCGAAGTGATTTCGACCGCGGCAGTGCCCTCATCCTTCATGCGACCCAGGCGCAGACAGCCTTGCAGCGCCAGAGTGATCTCGGTCTGCATGTCGGCCAGCTTCTTCTGAATAAGCTGGGTGGCAGCCAATGGGCGCCCGAACTGCTGACGATCAAGGGTGTACTGGCGAGCGGTGTGCCAGCAGAACTCGGCAGCGCCCAATGCGCCCCAGGAGATGCCATAGCGTGCGGAGTTAAGGCAGGTGAACGGGCCTTTCAGGCCGCGCACGTCCGGGAAGATGTTTTCTTCCGGCACAAACACGTTGTCCATGACGATTTCGCCGGTGATCGAGGCGCGCAGGCCGACCTTGCCGTGAATCGCCGGAGCGCTCAAGCCCTTCCAGCCTTTCTCCAGGACGAAGCCACGGATGTCGCCGGCATCGTCCTTGGCCCAGACCACGAACACATCGGCGATCGGGCTGTTGGTGATCCACATCTTGGCGCCGGTCAGGCTGTAGCCGCCGTCGACTTTGCGCGCACGGGTGATCATCGCGCCCGGGTCGGAGCCGTGGTTTGGCTCGGTCAGACCGAAGCAGCCGATCCATTCGCCGGAAGCCAATTTCGGCAGGTATTTCTGTTTCTGTGCTTCAGTGCCGAATTCGTTGATCGGCACCATCACCAATGAGGACTGCACACTCATCATAGAACGGTAGCCAGAGTCGACACGCTCGACTTCGCGAGCAATCAGCCCGTAGCTGACGTAGTTCAGACCGCTGCCACCGTATTGTTCAGGGATGGTCGCACCGAGCAGACCGACTTCGCCCATTTCGCGGAAGATTGCCGGGTCGGTTTTCTCATGGCGGAAAGCTTCAAGCACGCGTGGCGCCAGGCTCTGCTGAGCGAATTGGGCGGCGGTGTCGCGGATCATGCGCTCCTCTTCGGTGAGCTGTTGATCCAGCAGCAGGGGATCGATCCAGTTGAAGCTAGCTTTACCGCCCATGAGTGAGTCCTCGCAAATCGGTGAATTAACGTGGCATTGATCCTAGGCCCGGTTGGCCAGCGCGGCAAACGAGGATTTCGCATCCTGTTGTGCTAATTTCTCACTCCGAAACGTCGCTGAATGCCTTTTATGCGGCGCATTAGTGAGGTTGACGTACATGCGCAGGAAGATACCCAGCACCACGGCCCTGATCAGCTTCGAAGCCGCCGCCCGCCACGAAAGCTTTACCAAGGCTGCCGAAGAACTTTCCCTCACCCAGGGCGCCATTTGCCGACAGATCGCCAGCCTTGAGGAGTTCCTCAGTGTGGAACTGTTCCGACGCTCGCGACGTGGAGTGAAGCTGACGGAAGCGGGACTTTCCTACAGCCGTCGGGTGGCCACGCAGCTCGACGCCGTCGAGCGCGACACGCTTTCGGTGATGGGCCAGCAGGGCACAAATGTGATCGAACTGGCGGTGGTGCCCACCTTCGGCACGCAATGGCTGCTGCCACGGCTCAAGGACTTCCAGCTCAAACACCCGGAAGTAACGGTCAACCTGACCAACCGCACCCGCCCGTTCCTGTTTGCCGACACTGATTTCGATGCGGCAATCTACTTTGGCGACGCCGATTGGTCGGGTACCGAATCCCACAGGCTGATGGGCGAAAATCCGATGCCGGTATGCAGCCCCGCTCTCCTCGGCAGCAAGAAACATCTGACACCCAACGAGATTGCCGAGCTGCCTCTGTTGCAGCAAACCACCCGTCCCTACGCCTGGCGCCAATGGTTCAATTCACAGCACCTGAACATCCCACGCGACATGACAGGCCCGCGCTACGAGCTATTCTCCATGCTGGCTCAGGCGGCCATGCACGACATGGGCATCGCGCTGATTCCACCGTTTCTGATTCAGCGCGAACTGGCCGAGAAACGCCTGGTGGTCGCCAACCCGAATGCGCTCTCCAGCATCAAGGCGTATTACCTGATGATTCCGGAGCGAAAGGTCGAATCGGCATCACTCAAGGCTTTTCGCGATTGGCTGATTAACCAGGCAAACAGCTACAGCCTAGAAGGATAAAGGCTTACAGCGATTACTAACCAGGTAGTCAGGAAAATCAAAGCCCTACAGATATAAGTATTTGTCGCAAAATCACAGACTGTATCCGAAAGTCGTACAGACGTCCCACAAGCGCCTGCGGACGTGGCTTTGAGCCTCTATTCACGACTCATTACGGCCTATTCACGCCGCCGATGAGAAATTTTTTCAAATTCAGCCAAAATCCTTACAAGGCACGGCCTGCAAGGGATTCAGCTGGCCATCTGCGACATTCGGTCACGGGATGACTTGTAGTTAATTTTCCGTCACCCGTCATAATCCCTTGAAGGGCATAAAGTTCGCCTGCAAAATGCCGCGCCCCGCCCTGATTTGGCGGGATCGTGCTGATCGGCCGCCCCAGTCGCACCATCCGCAGTGCCTGGGTTTACTCAATAAGATCACGCAGGAGATTTGACGTGCACATTGGTGTTCCTCTCGAAACCCAGACCGGTGAAACACGGGTTGCTGCAACCCCGGAAACCATTAAAAAGCTGATCAGCCAAGGCCATAAGGTCACTGTGCAAACCGGCGCCGGCGTTAAAGCCAGTGTTGTCGACAGTGCCTATGAAGCGGCGGGCGCAACCATTGGCAGTGCCAACGATGCGTTCGGCGCCGAGCTGATTCTCAAAGTGGTCGCCCCCAGCGACGCCGAACTGGCGCTGATCAAGCGCGGCACGGTGCTGGTGGGCATGCTCAACCCCTTCAATAACGACACCATCGCCAAAATGGCCGAGTGCGGGATTACTGCGTTCGCCCTGGAGGCGGCGCCGCGTACCTCTCGGGCGCAGAGTCTCGATGTGCTGTCGTCGCAGGCAAACATTGCCGGCTACAAGGCTGTGTTGCTGGCCGCGCACTACTATCCGCGCTTCATGCCGATGCTGATGACCGCTGCGGGCACCGTGAAAGCGGCGCGCGTGCTGATTCTGGGTGCCGGCGTGGCCGGGTTGCAGGCGATTGCCACGGCGAAACGTCTGGGTGCGGTGATCGAAGCGTCTGACGTGCGTCCGGCGGTAAAGGAACAGATCGAATCCCTCGGCGCCAAGTTCGTCGATGTGCCTTACGAGACTGACGAAGAGCGTGAATGCGCGGTCGGTGTCGGCGGTTACGCTCGCCCGATGCCGGCGAGCTGGATGCAACGTCAGGCCCAGGCTGTGCACGAACGCGCCAGGCAGGCCGACATCGTCATCACCACCGCACTGATCCCGGGCCGCAAGGCGCCGACACTGTTGAGCGCAGACACCGTGGCGCAGATGAAGCCGGGCTCGGTGGTCATCGACCTCGCGGCTGCGCAGGGCGGCAACTGCCCGCTGACCGTCGCCGATCAGGTCGTGGTCGAGAACGGCGTGACCATCGTCGGCCCGACCAACCTGGCCGGTGAAGTCGCTGCAGACGCCTCGGCGCTGTACGCCCGCAACCTGCTGGACTTCCTCAAGCTGGTGTTCACCAAAGAAGGCCAGTTCGACGTCAACCTCGAAGACGACATCGTCGCCGCGTGCCTGATGTGCCGCGACGGCCAAGTCATCCGCAAAAACGCCTAAGCAGGGATTCAGACGATGGAAGAGCTTATCTCCCCCGGTATCTACAACCTGATCATCTTCGTGCTGGCGATTTATGTCGGTTACCACGTGGTCTGGAACGTTACACCTGCGCTGCACACGCCGTTGATGGCGGTGACCAATGCCATTTCGGCAATCGTGATCGTCGGCGCCATGCTCGCTGCTGCGCTGACCGTCACGCCGCTGGGCAAGACCATGGGCACCCTCGCCGTGGCACTGGCTGCGGTCAACGTGTTTGGTGGCTTCCTGGTCACCCGCCGCATGCTTGAGATGTTCAAGAAGAAAGCCCCGAAAGCAAAAGAAGAGGCGCCGAAGTAATGAGCATGAATCTCGTCACGACGCTCTACCTGATCGCGTCGATCTGCTTTATCCAGGCCCTTAAAGGCCTGTCGCACCCGACCACGTCGCGGCGCGGCAACCTGTTCGGCATGCTCGGCATGGCGCTGGCCATCCTCACCACCATCGGCCTCATCTATAAGCTCGGTGCGGAACTGGCGACTGCCGGTATCGGCTATGTGATCGTTGGCCTGCTGATCGGCGGCACTGCCGGCTCGATCATGGCCAAACGCGTCGAAATGACCAAGATGCCGGAACTGGTCGCCTTCATGCACAGCATGATCGGTCTAGCGGCGGTGTTCATCGCCATTGCTGCGGTGGTTGAGCCGCAATCGCTGGGCATCGTCAAGCAACTCGGTGATTCGATCCCGGCGGGTAATCGTCTGGAACTGTTCCTCGGTGCGGCGATCGGTGCAATCACCTTTTCCGGTTCGGTGATCGCCTTCGGCAAGCTCTCGGGCAAGTACAAGTTCCGCCTGTTCCAGGGTGCGCCGGTACAGTTCGCCGGTCAGCACAAGCTGAACGCGGTACTCGGTCTGGCGACACTGGTGCTGGGCGTGACCTTCATGCTCACCGGCAACCTCGCAGCGTTCGCGCTGATGCTGGCCCTGGCGTTCGTGATGGGCGTGCTGATCATCATCCCGATTGGCGGCGCCGACATGCCGGTGGTGGTGTCGATGCTCAACAGTTACTCGGGCTGGGCTGCAGCGGGTATCGGCTTCTCGCTGAACAACTCGATGTTGATCATCGCCGGCTCGCTGGTGGGTTCGAGCGGTGCGATCCTCTCGTACATCATGTGCAAGGCGATGAACCGTTCCTTCTTTAATGTACTGCTTGGCGGTTTCGGCAACACGGCCGACGCAGGACCTGCCGGCGCGAAAGAAGCCCGTCCGGTGAAATCCGGTTCGGCCGACGACGCAACGTTCCTGCTGACCAACGCCGACACCGTGATCATCGTCCCGGGTTACGGCCTGGCGGTGGCCCGTGCGCAGCATGCATTGAAAGAGCTGACCGAGAAACTGACCCATCGCGGCGTGACCGTGAAGTATGCAATCCACCCGGTGGCCGGTCGCATGCCGGGGCACATGAACGTCCTGCTCGCCGAGGCCGAAGTGCCTTACGACCAGGTGTTCGAGATGGAAGACATCAACTCCGAGTTCGGCCAGGCCGACGTGGTGCTGGTACTCGGCGCCAACGACGTGGTCAACCCGGCCGCCAAGAACGATCCGAAATCGCCGATTGCCGGCATGCCGATTCTCGAAGCGTTCAAGGCCAAGACCATCATCGTCAACAAGCGCTCGATGGCCAGCGGTTATGCCGGTCTGGACAACGAACTGTTCTACCTGGACAAGACCATGATGGTGTTCGGCGACGCGAAAAAAGTCATCGAAGACATGGTCAAAGCGGTCGAGTAATCCTCCGCAGTTGCACCGGACGCCCCGACTTGTCGGGGCGTTTTTGTTTGCGCAAACCGTCGGACAATTTGCCACGTTGTTGCAGATCCAGTAACGGTGTTTTACTTGAAACCCGCTAAATAGACGCCTCGTTTGCGACCTTGGTAGCGGGACAGGCGCCCGCGAAATTCACTAGACTGCGCATCCTGCTACTCGCTTCCCGAGAAAATAATCCATGTACCGTGACCGTATTCGCCTGCCTTCGTTGTTGGATAAAGTGATGAGCGCCGCCGACGCCGCCGCGCTGATTGAAGACGGCATGACCGTCGGCATGAGCGGCTTCACCCGCGCGGGCGAAGCCAAAGCTGTCCCTCACGCACTGGCCGAGCGAGCCAAGGTCACGCCGCTGAAGATCAGCCTGATGACCGGCGCGAGCCTGGGCAACGACCTCGACAAGCAACTGACCGAGGCCGGCGTGTTGTCGCGGCGCATGCCGTTCCAAGTCGATAGCACCTTGCGCAAGGCAATCAACGCCGGCGAAGTGATGTTCATCGACCAGCACCTGTCGGAAACCGTCGAGCAACTGCGCAACCAGCAACTGAAGCTGCCGGACATCGCGGTGATCGAAGCCGTGGCCATCACCGAGCAAGGCCACATCGTGCCGACCACCTCGGTGGGCAACTCGGCGAGCTTCGCGATTTTCGCCAAGCAGGTGATTGTCGAGATCAACCTGGCGCACAACGCCAACCTCGAAGGCCTGCATGACATCTATATCCCGACCTATCGCCCGACGCGCACGCCGATCCCGCTGGTGAAAGTCGACGATCGCATCGGCAGCACCGCGATCCCGATCCCGCCGGAAAAGATTGTCGCCATCGTCATCACTCAGCAGGCGGATTCGCCGTCCACGGTGTCGACCCCGGATGTCGACACCAATGCCATCGCCGAGCACCTGATCACCTTCTTCAAGCAGGAAGTCGACGCCGGGCGCATGACCAACAGGCTCGGCCCGTTGCAGGCCGGGATCGGCAACATCGCCAACGCGGTGATGTGCGGCCTGATCGATTCGCCGTTCGAAGACCTGACCATGTACTCCGAAGTGCTGCAGGACTCGACCTTCGACCTGATCGACGCCGGCAAGCTGAGCTTTGCGTCGGGCAGCTCGATCACTTTGTCGGAGCGGCGCAACAGCGACGTATTCGGCAACCTGGAGAAGTACAAGGACAAACTGGTGCTGCGCCCGCAGGAGATCTCCAACCACCCGGAAGTGGTGCGTCGTCTGGGTATCATTGGCATCAACACCGCGCTGGAGTTCGATATCTACGGCAACGTCAACTCCACCCACGTCTGCGGCACGCGGATGATGAACGGTATCGGCGGTTCGGGGGACTTTGCGCGCAACGCGCACCTGGCGGTGTTCGTGACCAAATCGATCGCCAAGGGCGGCGCAATTTCCAGCGTGGTGCCGATGGTCAGCCACGTTGACCACACCGAGCATGACGTCGACATTCTGGTGACCGAAGTCGGTCTGGCTGACCTACGCGGCCTGGCCCCACGCGAACGCGCTCGGGTGATCATCGACAACTGTGTGCACCCGGACTATCGCCAGGCGCTGAACGACTACTTCACCGCAGCGTGCGCCATCGGCGGCCATACCCCACACATCCTGCGAGAAGCCCTGAGCTGGCACATCAACCTGGAAGAAACCGGACGCATGCTCGCGGTGTAATCACACAGTCAAACCGCTGATGCAAACACAGTTTGTGTCAGCGGATTTTTTAACCCGCCACATCTGGCAAAAACTGTACTGCTGTACCGGTTGTTTCCTACAGATTTTGCCTACCTCCTTCCTCGAATTGAGCAAAAACGCACCACATTAGTGCTGACAGGTACAGTTTGCTCAATTTCGACCCGTACACCCCCTATAAACAGTTAACTGGTCACTCACAATACAGTTGAACTGTATCTAGAGAGACTAGGCAAACGAGAGGATCATGGGCACCAGTTAAACCACTACCTGATCCCGCCACAAGCGGAAGGATGTCAACCATGGAACGTACACTCAGTTCCGAACTGTTCTTCGAAGACAAAGCTGCAAAAAACCAGGCTTCCCTGCCTCTGCGCGTTATCGCTAACCTGATGTTGTGGCAGCGCCGCATCTCCAGCCGCCACCAACTGGCTCGTCTGGATTCGCGTCTGCTGGCTGACGCCGGTATAAGCGAAGCACAACGCTACGAAGAGCTGAGCAAGCCGTTCTGGCGCTAAGTAGCGTCGCTGGCTCTGGTCGTCAGACCCACCGCCAGCAACCCGAATTGAACACACAAGACCCGTCGCGGGAAACCGCGACGGGTTTTGTCGTTTCAGGGTTCGAAAATGCCCGTACAGCAGAATATTCAAAGTACAGGTACAGTTCTCAATAAACAAAATCTGAACCAGTACAATTTTTCATGAGTGTATCTGCTCGCCAAACTGCATCGGGCGCAGCATGTCCTTAACCCTCCTCGGTTTAAGGAAAACGCCATGAAAGGCTTACAGGATGTTTCGACAGCTTCGACTCTACCCCGCGCTCACTCGCACCTGCTGCGGCGCCTGTTTCGACCCCTGTGGCAAGGACTGGAGCGCGCCAGGACGCGGCGCCTGCTGGCTCAACTGGACCAGCGCGACCTAGCGGATCTGGGCCTCAGCCATGCCGATCGGCTCAGAGAACTGGAGAAACCCTTCTGGCGCTAGCATTCTGCCCACTGTCCGAACCTCGCGCGCAGGCCTAATATCCACGCCAGAACGTGGCGAATCTTCTGTAACCCGCGTCTGACTCATCAGACACAAGCCACCTCTCAATACGGTTTACTATCAGGAGATCCACCATGTCCCGTCTTCGCCTGCTCAGCGCTGCCGCCTTGCTGGCCGTGGCTGCCAACGCCAGTGCCTCCAGCTTCATTGTGACCACCGATGCCGTGGTTGGCGCGCTGAAATCCTCCTCGGACGCCACCTCCGATGTCAGCTCTTCGCTGCGTGACAACAAAGTCGTGATCGCCGCCCGTGACGACGCTGCCAGCTTCGTCGCCAGTGAAGGCCAGATCCGTGGCGTGAAACTGGAAAGTGCTCTGGACCTGATCCGTCATCAGGCACCGCAACTGAACGCGACCGACTTCCAACTGGCGCAAGCCATCCTCGCGATCTGATCCGCCATTGCCGGACGGGGCACGCCAGTCGTGTCCCGATGTTTCGCCGCTGGCTCTGGCCCGGGCATTTGCGCTAGCCTTGAAGCTCGTTAACCGTTACCGAGTCTCATGCGTTTATTCAGACTGTTTTTCCCTTGCGTATTGGTCAGTGCCTTCTGGGCGACCTCGGTCGATGCCTTTGATGTCTCCACACAAAACACCGTGGTCAGCGTTTGGGCGACCGGAATGGTGTCTTCCGCACCATTCGACCGTAAACTGATCATCGCCGCTCACGATGACGCGGCGGCGTTTGTCGCCAGTGACGGTCAATTGCGCGGCGCGCAGCTCGAATCCGCCCTGCATTACTTGCGCAAATCCCGACCAAAACTTCATGTCAGCGACCTTGAACTGGCACAGGCAATTCTCGTCCAATAGTAATCATGATCCCTCGTTAACATTGCCCTCCGGAGTCGTTCCATGCGTAGCCCGCTGATTGCTGCCGCCCTTGGCCTGTTTTTGTTGGCCGACGTGGCCCAGGCACACACCCTGGTAGCCACCAGTAACATCATCGTTCGTGCCTCCCAGCGCACCATCGATTTCACCTCCGATACCACGACGTCGATTCGCGATTCGAAAATCATCCGCGAAGCCCACGACGATGCGGCCAGCTTCGTTGCCACCAACGGCGATATCCGCGGTGCGCACCTGGAAGCCGCCCTCAACACCTTGCGCACGCGCGTGCCGGAAGCTCGCGACGCCAGTGATCAGGTGCTCGCCGAAGCCATCCTCGCCCTGTGAAGTCACTCGGCGCCTGGCTGCTGGCCGGGGCGTTGTTGCTGCTTGGCAACAGCGCCCACGCCAGCCTGCAATTGCGACTCAAGACCGACGGCCTGAGCCCCGCCCAGCAACAGGCCAGTCAAACGCTGCTCGATGAAGCCATGCAGAAACTGCCGCCCAGTTTCGTCGAACAGCTGGATCGGCGCATCGACGTCGGCTGGTCCGACGACATGCCTAGCAATGCGTACGGCCAGGCGACCCTGGTTGCCGAGCTCGACCTGAACCGCAAACTGCTCGCCGGCCTCACCGACGGCAGCGCGGCCACAGAGAAAACCAATCGCCCCCATGGCACTGTGCGCCAGGAACTGCTGGCAACGGTGCTGCATGAACTCACCCACATTTATGACCGCGCGCGCCTGTGGCCCGCCGCCGAGCGCACGCTGATTCAGCGCTGCACTCGCCGCAGTAACAGCGCCGGCCTGGTCGGCATTCCCGATGAGTGCCGTGGCCAGGCTGAACGACGCTTTACCCTCAGCGATGACCCGCGCCTGCTCGACCTCGCCGGTTGGCAACAGTACGTAGGGCGCCGCGGCGAGCGTGAACAGCACAACCGTCAGGTCGCTCGCAGTCCGGACCTGTACGAAATCTCCAGTCCGAAAGAGTTTGTCGCGGTCAACATGGAGTATTTCCTCCTCGACCCGAGCTACGCGTGTCGCCGTCCGACGCTCTATCGCTATTACAAGGCGCGCTTCGGCTGGGCACCACCGGCCAAGGACACTTGCAGCAACACTTTCGCCTTTCTCAACGCCGGCAACGATTTCGCCAAGCAACCCCTGGGGCAGGTCGACCCTGAGCGGGTGTATGCCGTCGATTATCTGCTGGCCGAAGCCAACCAGAACTGGGTCAGCCGCTGGGGCCACAGCATGCTGCGCCTGGTGATCTGCGCGCCGGGTCGACCACGGGGCCCGGATTGCCGGCTCGACCTCGACCAGCACCTGGTGCTGTCCTACCGCGCCTTTGTCGGCGACGTGCAGCTGTCGAGCTGGGACGGACTGGTCGGCAAATATCCATCACGCCTGTTCGTCCTGCCGCTTGCGCAGGTCATCGACGAATACACCAAGACTGAATTGCGCAGCCTCGCCTCGGTGCCATTGAATCTGTCACGCGACGAGATCGAAGGCGTGGTCGAACACGCTGCCGAAATGCACTGGAGTTATGACGGCAACTACTTCTTCCTGTCGAACAACTGCGCGGTGGAAGGCCTCAAGCTGCTGCGCAGCGGCAGCAACAACAAGCAACTCGTCGGCCTCGACAGCATCATGCCCAACGGCTTGCTCGAAGTGCTCAAAGGCCGGGGGCTGGCCGACTCCAGCGTGCTCGACAATCCCAAGGAAGCCCTGCGCCTGGGCTATCGCTTCGATTCGTTCCGCGATCGCTATCAGGCGATGTTCGATGTGTTGAAAAAGCAGCTGCCGATCAAGCAAACCAGCGTCGAAGATTGGCTATCGCTGTCTGCCGAAGAACGTCGCCAGTGGTTCGAACGTGCAGACCTGCGCACCAGCGCTGCATTGCTCCTGCTGGAACAGGCGAGCTATCGCCGCCAGTTGCTGCTGGCCCAGGACGAGGTCAAGCAGCGCTACCTCGGCGCCCGGGAGCTGGAAAACGGCGGCATGGACAAGGCCAACGCCACCCTGCAGGAAATTCTCGCCAACAGCGGCTTCCTCAGTCGTCCGGCAGAACTGCTCGACAGCCGTGGCTACGGGCTGCCGCAACCAAGCGAGTTCAAGCGCCTGCAGGACGAAAGCGCCCAACGCCAGAAACAACTGCTGGCGCTGAGCGGCGATCTGGACAAGGAAGTGCGCAAGTTGCTGGAACCCAAGCGAGCGGCCGAAATTGCCGCCAGCGAAGCCAACGTGAAGCAGATCGGCGAGCATCTGCGCAAACTGCACAAGGCGTCCGGCGGACTGGAGCTACCCTGAGACAGAAGACTGGAACTGAATCTTGTGGCGAGGGAGCTTGCTCCCGCTCGGCTGCGCAGCAGTCGTAAATCGGTTGAATGCCGAATTTTCAGGGCCGCTCCGCGCCCCAGCGGGAGCAAGCTCCCTCGCCACAGATGCTCGTGCCAAATCAGTACAAAACACCATCCAGAATTTCGTAAACGATCCCGGTACCCACCGCGATCAGGACAATGTCACCCCCGGCCCGGCGCCACTCATAACCCGGATACACTGGCAGACGACTCAGCGCCCGACCGTCAAGTCGCTCGCCGTAATACCCGCGCGGCAACGGCCGGCCGCGTTCCAGATGGATGCCCGGTGGCGGCGGTGCGCCGCGCACGAAGTAGCCGTGATTGTCGCGAATGGTCTGGCGTACCGGGCCGAAGTCGCGCGGCGGGCCACCTCGGTGGTCGATCTGCGGGCCACGGTGATCGTCACCACGGTTGTCGTAGTGGCCCTGCTGCGGGCCGCCGTGGTCATGATCATCGCGTGGATCGGCGCTGGCCAGCAGCGGCGTCGCGCTGAGCATCAGCACACCCAGTCCGGCAATCAGACGTTTCGGCATTTTCATCAAGTCTTCCTCACTGCACCAACAGCAAAAAGGGATTCAGAACGTGGTTCTGAATCCCTCGGTCTTGCTCAATTAGGCCGTGGTGTGAGGCGCTAATTCCTCTGTATCAGGAACTTTACCTTCAGTTGACGCGGGCCTGACGCACGCCTTCGGACAGCGCCTTGCACAGACCCAGCACACCATCGACAGCCTGGGCCGGCGTGGTCGCATTGGCGATGTGATCGATCAGTGCCGAACCCACCACCACCCCGTCCGCCAAACGAGCGATGGACGCCGCCTGCTCCGGAGTACGGATACCGAAACCGATGCTGATCGGCAGGTCAGTGTGTCGACGCAGACGAGTCACCGCTTCTTCGACATGCTCCAGAGTCGCAGCACCGGCACCGGTCACACCGGCCACCGACACGTAGTAAACGAAGCCCGAGCTGCCATTGAGCACTTTCGGCAGACGCGCATCGTCAGTGGTCGGGGTGGTCAGGCGGATGAAGTCCAGACCCGCAGCCTGTGCCGGGTCGCACAGTTCATTATTGTGCTCTGGCGGCATGTCGACCACGATCAGACCGTCGACGCCCGCTTCCTTGGCATCAGCGATGAAACGTTCAACGCCGTACATGTGGATCGGGTTGAAATAGCCCATCAGCACCAGCGGCGTGTCGCTGTTGCCTTCGCGAAACTCGCGAACCATTTGCAGGGTTTTCGCCAGATTCTGCTTGGCGCCCAAGGCACGGATGTTCGCCAGTTGAATCGCCGGGCCGTCGGCCATCGGGTCGGTGAACGGCATGCCCAGCTCGATCACGTCGGCGCCAGCGCCGGGCAAACCTTTGAGGATCGCCAGCGAAGTGTCGTAGTCCGGATCACCGGCGGTGACGAAAGTCACCAGCGCGGCGCGATTCTGTTGCTTGAGGTCGGCAAAACGGGTTTGCAGGCGGCTCATCAGTGTTTCTCCTGCTTCGACTGTTCCATATGGTGCATGACGGTCTGCATGTCTTTGTCGCCACGGCCGGAGAGGTTGACCACCATCAGGTGATCCTTCGGCAGTTTCGGTGCGCGTTTGAACACTTCAGCCAGCGCATGCGCGCTTTCCAGTGCCGGGATGATGCCTTCGAGGCGGCAGCACTGGTGGAACGCGGCGAGGGCTTCGTCGTCAGTCACCGAGGTGTACTGGACGCGGCCGATGTCATGCAACCAGGCGTGCTCAGGGCCGATGCCGGGATAGTCGAGACCGGCGGAAATCGAGTGGGCGTCAATGATCTGGCCATCGTCGTCCTGCAGCAGGAAGGTGCGGTTACCGTGCAGCACACCCGGTACGCCACCGTTGAGGCTGGCCGCGTGCTTGCCGGTTTCGATGCCGTAACCGGCCGCTTCAACCCCGATGATTTCGACGCTTTGATCATCGAGGAACGGGTGAAACAGGCCCATGGCGTTGGAACCGCCGCCGATGCACGCCACCAGGCTGTCCGGCAGACGACCTTCCTGAGCTTGCAACTGCTCGCGGGTTTCCTTGCCGATCACTGCCTGGAAGTCGCGCACCATGGCGGGATACGGGTGCGGGCCGGCCACGGTGCCGATCAGGTAGAAGGTGCTGTCGACGTTGGTCACCCAGTCACGCAGCGCTTCGTTCATCGCGTCTTTCAGGGTGCCGGTGCCGGCCACCACCGGAATCACTTCGGCGCCCAGCAGCTTCATGCGGAACACGTTGGCCTGCTGACGCTCGATGTCAGTGGTGCCCATGTAGATCACGCAGTCCAGACCGAAACGTGCGGCCACGGTGGCCGTTGCCACGCCGTGCATGCCGGCACCGGTCTCGGCGATGATGCGTTTCTTGCCCATGCGCCGCGCCAGCAGGATCTGGCCGATGCAGTTGTTGATCTTGTGCGCGCCGGTGTGGTTCAGCTCTTCGCGTTTGAGGTAGATCTTCGCGCCGCCGCAGAACTCGGTCAGACGCTCGGCGAAGTACAGCGGGCTCGGACGACCGACATAGTCACGCTGGAAGTAGGCCAGCTCTTCCTTGAACGCCGGATCTTCCTTGGCCGCCTCGTATTCGCGGGACAGATCGAGGATCAACGGCATCAGGGTTTCCGCCACGTAGCGGCCGCCGAACGCACCGAACAGGCCGTTATCGTCAGGGCCGCTGCGCAGGTTGGAGGTGTTCGAAGTCTGGGTCATGATGTGCTCCAGGTGAATTCGGGTAAGAAGACAATGGCGTCCACTCTACCCCTGACCTTCCAGGCTGAAAACCGATAAGATCGCCACAACCTGTCAGGAAAACTCACAGATACCATGAGCCACGACCTTCCCCCGCTGAACGCCTTGCGCGCGTTCGAAGCCACCGCCCGGCTTAACAGCGTTAGTCAGGCGGCCGAACAGCTGCACGTCACTCATGGTGCAGTCAGCCGTCAGCTCAAAGTGCTCGAGGAGCATCTGGGCGTGAGCCTGTTCGTCAAGGATGGTCGCGGCTTGAAACTCACAGATGCCGGCGTTCGTCTGCGAGATGCCAGCGGTGAGGCCTTTGATCGGTTGCGCAGTGTGTGTGCCGAGCTGACGCAAAGCACCGCTGACGCGCCGTTCGTGCTCGGCTGCTCCGGCAGTCTGTTGGCGCGCTGGTTCATCCCACGCTTGGGGCGGCTCAACGCCGATCTGCCGGACTTGCGTCTGCACTTGTCAGCGGGTGAAGGTGATCTTGACCCGCGGCGCCCTGGACTCGATGCCTTGCTGTTGTTCGCCGAGCCGCCATGGCCGGCAGACATGCAGGTCTACGAACTGGCCGCAGAACGCATCGGCCCGGTGATGAGCCCGCTGTTCAGCGGCTACCAACGCCTGCAAGCGGCGCCGGCGTCAGCCTTGCTCAGCGAGCCGCTGCTGCACACCACATCGCGCCCGCAAGCCTGGCCGAGTTGGGCACAGCAAAATCACCTCGACGCCAAGGCGTTGAAGTGGGGGCAAGGTTTTGAGCATTTGTATTATCTGCTGGAAGCCGCAGTGGCCGGACTCGGCGTGGCAATCGCGCCAGAGCCGCTGGTGGCCGAAGACTTGAAGGCCGGTCGCCTGGTTGCGCCGTGGGGCTTTTGCGAAACCCCGGCGCAACTGGCGTTGTGGCTACCCAAGCGCGCCGCAGACGGACGCGCCCGGCAACTGGCGCAATGGCTCAAGAATGAGCTGCGCCAGACGGATCACTCGCCGCGCTTGAACAGCAAATAAGCAGCCAGCAGACCGATTGCACCGACTGCCACACCGGCTGTGGTCCAAGGGTGTTCCTGAGCGTAATCGCGGGTGGCGATGCCGGTCTCGCGGGTTTTCACTTTGACTTCTTCATAGGCATCGCTGAGCAGGCTGCGCGAATGTTTCAGCGCGCTTTCAGCGTTGCTCTTGAGCGCCTTGAGGGTCTTGCGCGACTCGTCGGACGCGTCGTCCTTCAGGCTTTCCAACGATTTGAGCAGACTCTCGATCTCGGCTTCCATGCTTTGCAACGAGGCTTTACGTAAAGAGGTGTTGGCCATGGTGGCTCTCCTGCATTGGTGATGAGTGGCGTGTGTTGGTTGGGACTTCAGCGGTTTGAGAAAGTGCAGAAAATCTGAACTTCGCTTGCATCGAGCCGCCGAAATCATCAGTGCAGATTCACTGCTAGTCTCAAATCCACACATCCAGGAGATCGCCATGAGTGACCATCATACGTACAAGAAAGTCGAGCTGGTCGGCTCGTCCACCAGCAGCATCGAAGACGCCATCAACAACGCGTTGGCTGAAGCGAACAAGAGCATCAAACATCTGGAATGGTTTGAAGTGGTCGAGACCCGTGGCCACATCAAGGACGGCAAGGCTGCGCATTTCCAGGTCACACTCAAAGTCGGCTTCCGGATTGCCAGCAGCTGAGTTTGGGCTACGCTTCTGAACTTGCGCGCTGGCCGAGTGCCATAGGAATGGCAAAGCGCTACAAGGTGAGTGCATCGGCACAGCCGGTGCCCGCCTCTTTTAATCCGACCAGGGAGTGCGACCGATGAAGAAGTTCATATTGGCAGTAGGTTTGTTGAGCCTTGCGGGTGGCGCGTTGGCTGCTGGCAAGCCTTGTGAAGAGTTGAAAAGCGAGATCGCGGCGAAGCTGGATGCCAAGGGCGTTTCCGGGTATTCGCTGGAGGTTGTCGACAAGGGAGCCAATGGCGGAAAAGTTGTGGGCACCTGTGAAGGCGGCACCAAGGAAATCGTCTACAAACGCGGGTGATCGCGATTGAAATGCAAAAGCCGACGCGAAGGCGTCGGCTTTTTTGTGGGCCACTGGTTCCCAATGTGGGAGCGGGCTTGCTCGCGAAAGCGTTATGTCAGCCGACATCCAGGGTGTCTGACACTCCGTCTTCGCGAGCAAGCCCGCTCCCACAGAAGCCGTATTCCAGAGTCAGCCCTTCATCACCTGCGCCAGCAATTCATAGGAATGCAGGCGATCGGCATGCTCATACAGATCGCAGGTGAAAATCAGCTCATCGGCCTGGGTCTGCTCGACCAGCACCTCCAGCTTCGCACGGATCTTCTGCGGGCTGCCAACCATCGCCAGACCGAGGAAATCCCCCACCGCTTCGCGCTCATGGGGCAGCCACAGGCCGTCCATGGTTTTCACCGGCGGACGCTGCACCAGACTCTGCCCACGCATCAGCGCGAGAATTCGCTGGTACACCGAGGTCGCCAGGTAGTCGGCCTGCTCATCGGTATCGGCTGCCACCAACGGCACCCCGAGCATCACGTACGGCTTGTCGAGCACTGCCGACGGCTTGAAGTGGTTGCGGTAGACGCGAATCGCCTCATGCATGAAGCGCGGGGCGAAGTGCGAGGCGAAGGCGTAGGGCAACCCGCGCTCACCGGCCAGCTGCGCGCTGAACAGGCTGGAACCGAGTAACCAGATCGGCACGTTGGTGCCGGTGCCGGGCATGGCGATCACCCTTTGGTCCGGGGTGCGCGGGCCGAGGAAACGCGTCAGCTCGGCAACGTCTTCCGGGAAATCATCGGCACTGCCGGAGCGTTCGCGGCGCAGAGCGCGGGCGGTCATCTGGTCGGAGCCGGGCGCGCGGCCCAGACCCAGATCGATGCGTCCCGGATACAGGCTTTCGAGAGTGCCGAACTGCTCGGCGATCACCAGCGGCGCGTGGTTGGGCAGCATCACCCCGCCGGAGCCGACACGAATCGTCGAGGTGCCGCCGGCCAGATAACCCAGCAGCACCGAGGTGGCGGAGCTGGCGATGCCGTCCATGTTGTGGTGTTCGGCGACCCAGAAGCGCGTATAGCCGAATTTCTCGACGTGCTGCGCCAGGTCCAGCGAGTTGCGCAGCGATTGCGCCGGGCTGCCGTTCTCGCGCACGGGCACCAGATCAAGGGTGGAAAACTTTACGTCGGACAGTTGCTTCATAAACCTGCGTCTCCGAATGAGGAGGCAGGTTTTTCTTGCGAACGAAAACCTGCCCAATCCATAAGCGTGTTTTATGCAATGAGGGCATATACCCGAGTTTCAATAGCCGCGATGAAATTTCCTACTAAAAAAGTCAACGATTCAGCCGGGCTGAACTTTGTCCCGACGTCTATCCTCAGAAGCCTTGCAAGTAAAAACCACGACGGCGCGGCGTTCCGCGCCAGATCTTGAGGAGGCAGACATGGCTATCGTGAAGAAAGCATCCGCACATTGGGCAGGCGATCTGAAAACCGGCATCGGCTCGATCTCTACCGAGACTGGCGTGCTCAGAGAAGCCCCCTACGGCTTCAAGGCCCGCTTCGAGGGCGGCAAGGGCACCAACCCGGAAGAACTGATCGGCGCCGCACACGCCGGCTGTTTTTCCATGGCGTTTTCGATGATTCTCGGTGATGCAGGCCTGAAGGCCGAGAGCATCGACACCCAGGCTGAAGTCACCTTGGATCAGGTCGAGGGTGGCTTTGCCATCACCGCGATCAAGTTGATCCTCAAGGCGAAAATCCCGGGCGCTACTCAGGCGCAGTTCGAGGAACTGAGCAACAAGGCCAAGGAAGGGTGCCCGGTGTCCAAGGTACTGAATGCGAAGATTACCCTTGAGGCTTCGCTGGTCAGCTGATCAGGCATTAACTGCACTGGCGCCATCGCGAGCAGGCTCACTCCTACATTCGATCTCCAGCGGACACATCAAGTGTGAACAATCGGGATCCCCTGTAGGAGTGAGCCTGCTCGCGATGGCAATCCAACAATCACCACAATTCCTGAAGATGTGAGCGAAGTCAGAACCTGCCCCGCAAAAATATGGTCGAATAAGTGACAGCAGCTTCAGCGCACGCCCGTGCGCGCTGCATCAGGGAGCTTCATCTATGAAACGTATTGGCTTGGCGATTCTTTGCAGTGCACTGGCCACAACGGTTCTCGCCGCACCGAAAGACTGCGAAGAATTGAAGAAAGAGATCGAAGTAAAGATCCAGGCGAATGCAGTGCCGTCCTACACACTGGAAATTGTCAGCAAGGAAGAGGCCGACAAGCACGACGTGGCGATGGTTGTCGGCACCTGCGAAAACGGCACAAAAGCGATCGTCTACCAGAAGAACGACATCTGACAGTCCGCTCAAGGCACGCAGTTGATCTGGCGCTCTTCGGCAACTATCTGCCCTTGGCGATTGATCAACCGAGCACTCGGCGTGAACGCCAGCGACCGGGCTTCAAGTCGGTAACGTTGCCCGGCTTCGAAATGATCGTAGCGCACGGTCATGTAACACAGGCGTTCCTGCGGGTCGGTGTCCAAGCCCTGGCTGCCACCGAAGATCTCGAAATCGAAGCGCACCGTCAGCTCATGACTGCCCGGCGCGACCTGGAAAAAGCGCCCGTCCCGCAGGCGCACGTTGTCCAGCCGTTCAGCCATCAGCACCTTACCGCCGGGTGTCGGCATCGAAAAGTCGACCCAGGCCTTGCCCGGATCGGCTGCCGGCATCGGGCTCTGGCAGCCAGCAAGCAGACTTGCAGCGAGCAACAACGTCAACCTGTGCATGATCAATGTCCCGTGATTTGGACATCCAGCATAATCCCGATCAGGTTTTCTGGCAGCCTGCGGGTGTGCCCTGCCCTACGACTTTGCGCTGTTCATCATAAAGCCTGGCCCATGGCCGAAAACCGATGCTGCCGGCTTGCAACTGATAGCGCTGACCGGCGTTGAAGTCCTTGAATGTCACCTTCAACTGACAATCGCGCCACAGCGGTTCGGCGTCGGGGCCGATGTTGGTGGCTTCGACCGGAAACTGATAACGCACCTTCAACTCATGGCTGCCGGGCTGCACTTCGAAATAACGTTTGTCGACAGTTGCCTTGTCATCGACTTTCAGCGCTTGCAACGCCGTGTCCTGTTGCCGGGCATCGAGATCAATCCAGGCTTGCGAGGGGTCAGGATCGGGCATTCCGAATCCGGCACAACCGGCCAGCGTCAGCAGGCCTCCTGTCAGCAACAACATGCGCATAGCGAAGCTCCAAATGGCGGGATAGTCTTGCGGGCAGACTTTCCAAAGGATTTTTATTTTGAGCAGGCCGCTTCCAAGCCATGGGTTACTTGATCGCGTTTTTCGGATTTTGTTTCCGGGGGTGATGTTTTTGTTGCTCAACGGTTGTTCCAGCGTCAGCTATTACAGCCAGTTGGCCAGCGGTCAGTTGCAGTTGTTGCGAGCGCGTGAGCCGGTGGCCAAGGTGATTGCCGACCCAAGTCGCGATGCAACCCTGCGCACGCACCTGACCCAGTCGCAAAAGGCCCGGGACTTCGCCAGCGAACAGCTGCACCTGCCGGACAACCAGAGCTATCGGCTGTACGCCGACATCGGCCGGCCGTATGTGGTGTGGAACGTGTTCGCCACCCCGGAGTTTTCCCTGACCCCGCAGAACCATTGCTTCCCGATCGCCGGTTGCGTGGCCTATCGCGGCTACTACAGCCAGAGCGCTGCCCGGGGCGAAGCGGCGATTCAGCGCCTGCAAGGCATGGACGTGTCGATTGGCGGCGTCGAGGCCTATTCGACCCTCGGCTGGTTCAATGACCCGATCCTCAATTCGATGATGGGCTGGGGTGACGAACGCCTGGCCACGCTGATCTTTCATGAACTGGCGCATCAGCGTTTCTATGTGAAAGACGACACCGAGTTCAATGAGTCGTTTGCCACGTTTGTCGAGCAGGAAGGCACCCGCCAGTGGCGGGCGTTTCGTGGCCTGCCGCCGGACACCGATGCCAGGCTCAAGCAGCGCGATCAGTTCATCGAACTGGTGCTGGAAACGCGCTCACGCCTGGAAAAGCTCTACGCTCAGCCGCTGCCAGCCGAGCAGATGCGCGAACGCAAAGCGGCGACGTTCGAGCAGTTTCGCCGCGAATATCGATTGATGCGCGACCGCCAGTGGGCCGGGGACAAGCGTTACGACGCCTGGGTGAACATGCCGCTGAACAATGCGCGGTTGCTGCCGTTTGGGCTGTATGACCAGTGGGTGCCGGCGTTTGCAGCGTTGTTCAGGCAGGTTGGGGGGGATTGGCTGCGGTTTTATGCCGAGGTTGAGAAGTTGGGAGATTTGCCGGTTATCGAGCGTAAGGCAGCACTCAAAGCATTGGCAGAAGCCTGATTTTTCGCGGTCTGTACTGGCCTCTTCGCGAGCAAGCCCGCTCCCACAGGTGACATGCATGCCTCCTGTGGGAGCGGGCTTGCTCGCGAAGACTGACTGATCAGCGCCGCAAAAACGCCTGATGCAACTCAGCCAAAGTCTCAAAGTGATAAGCCGGCGCTTCGGCACTCAACTCTTCAAAACTGCCAAACCCATAGCCCACTGCCGCCGCGTCCACGCCGTTGCTGCGCGCGCCGATCAGATCATGCTTGCGGTCGCCGATCATCAGCGTATTGGCCGGATCCAGCCCTTCTTCGGCGATCAGGTGCGCAATCAGCTCGACCTTGTTGGTCCGCGTGCCATCCAGCTCACTGCCGTAGATCACCTTGAAGTGTTTAGCGAAGTCGAAGTGCCGGGCGATTTCCCGGGCGAACTCCCAAGGTTTGGAGGTCGCGATATACAGCTGTCGCCCTTGCCCGCTCAGGGTTTCCAGCAGCGGCGTGACGCCATCGAACACGCGGTTTTCGTAGAGGCCGGTGACCTTGAAGCGCTCGCGGTAGAAATTCACCGCTTGCCAGGCCTTGGCCTCGTCGAAGCCATAGAACTGCATGAACGCCTGCAACAGCGGCGGGCCGATGAAGTGTTCGAGCCTGGTCAGGTCCGGCTCGTCGATGCCGAGTTTGCTTAAGGCAAACTGGATGGAACGGGTGATGCCTTCACGCGGGTCGGTCAGGGTGCCATCGAGGTCGAACAGTATGGTCTGGTAATGCATGAGAAATCCTGAGCAGGTGTAAGTCGTTTCAGAGCTGGTCGTAGCCTTCGGCCAGATGCAGGTCCTTGAGCTTCACGTAGTTCGCCGCGCTGTAGGTGAAGAAGGCTTGTTCCTTGTCGGTCAGCGGGCGGATCTGCTTCACCGGGCTGCCCACGTAGAGGAAACCGCTTTCCAGGCGCTTGCCCGGCGGCACCAGGCTGCCGGCGCCGATGATCACATCGTCCTCGACCACCGCGCCGTCCATGACGATGCTGCCCATACCGATCAGCACACGGCTGCCAACGCTGCAGCCATGCAGCATGACCTTGTGGGCGATGGTCACGTCATCGCCGATCAGCAGCGGGAAACCATCCGGGTTGAACGGGCCGGCGTGGGTGATGTGCAGCACGCAGCCGTCCTGCACGCTGGTGCGCGCGCCGATACGGATGCGGTGCATGTCGCCACGGATCACGGTCAGCGGCCACACGGAGCTGTCTTCGCCGATTTCGACGTCGCCGATCACCACCGCGGAGGCGTCGACAAACGCGCCCTTGCCGAGTTGCGGGGTGTGATTCTGGTACTTGCGAACGGGCACGATAAGTTCTCTCTCTGTCGCCGATAGCTGCGGTGAGTGTCGATTGTAATTAAGATGGGCGCATGTTTCTTCCAGCCAAGGTGCCAACCGTGAGCGTGAACAACCCTCTTCTGCAGTCCTACGACCTGCCGCCGTTCTCCACGATCCGTGCCGAACACGTGCTGCCAGCCATCGAAACGATCCTGGCCGACAACCGCGCCGCCATCGCCGAAATCCTCAATACCCAAGGCCAGAATCCGACGTGGGCCGGCCTGGTGCTGGCGATGGACGAACTCAACGATCGCCTCGGCGCTGCCTGGAGCCCGGTCAGCCACCTCAACGCCGTGTGCAACAGCGCTGAACTGCGCGAAGCCTACGAGTCGTGCCTGCCGGCCCTGAGCGCCTACTCCACCGAGATGGGCCAGAACCGCGAACTGTTCCAGGCCTATGAAGCGCTGGCCAACAGCCCGGAAGCCGCCGGTTTCGACGTGGCGCAAAAAACCATTCTGGAACACGCCCTGCGCGATTTCCGTCTGTCGGGTATCGACCTGCCGGAAGCCGAACAGAAGCGCTACGCCGAAGTGCAGAGCAAACTGTCCGAGCTGGGCAGCCGCTTCTCCAACCAACTGCTCGACGCCACACAAGCCTGGACCAAGCACGTCACTGAGGAGGCTGCCCTCGCCGGCCTGACTGATTCGGCCAAGGCGCAAATGGCTGCCGCCGCGCAGGCCAAAGGTCTCGATGGCTGGCTGATCACCCTAGAATTCCCGAGCTACTACGCGGTGATGACCTACGCCCAGGATCGCGCGCTGCGTGAAGAAGTCTATGCCGCCTACTGCACCCGTGCGTCGGACCAAGGCCCGAACGCCGGGCAGAACGACAACGGCCCGGTCATGGAAGAGATCCTCGACCTGCGTCAGGAACTGGCAAAACTCTTGGGCTTCGCCAGTTTCTCCGAGCTGAGTCTGGCCACGAAAATGGCCGAGTCCAGCGATCAGGTGCTGAGCTTCCTGCGCGACCTGGCCAAACGCAGCAAGCCGTTCGCTGCGCAGGATCTACAGCAGCTGCGCGCCTACGCCGCCGAACAGGGCTGCGCCGATCTGCAAAGCTGGGACAGCGGTTTCTACGGGGAAAAACTCCGCGAGCAGCGCTACAGCGTCGCTCAGGAAACCCTGCGTGCGTACTTCCCGATCGATAAAGTCCTCGGCGGTCTGTTCGCTATCGTCCAGCGCCTGTACGGCATCGAAATCGCCGAACTGAAAGGCTTCGACACCTGGCACCCGGACGTGCGCCTGTTCGAAATCAAGGAAAACGGCCAGCACGTCGGCCGCTTCTTCTTCGATCTCTACGCCCGCGCCAACAAGCGTGGCGGTGCGTGGATGGACGGCGCCCGCGACCGCCGCCGTACCGCTGACGGCGTGCTGCAAAGCCCGGTGGCCAACCTGGTGTGCAACTTCACCCCGGCAGACAGCGGCAAGCCTGCGCTGCTGACCCACGATGAAGTGACCACCCTGTTCCACGAATTCGGTCACGGCCTGCATCACCTGCTGACCCGCGTTGATCACGCCGGTGTCTCGGGGATCAACGGCGTGGCGTGGGATGCGGTCGAGCTGCCAAGCCAGTTCATGGAAAACTGGTGCTGGGAGCCGGAAGGCCTGGCGCTGATCTCCGGTCATTACGAAACCGGCGAGCCGCTGCCACAGGACCTGCTGGAGAAAATGCTCGCGGCGAAAAACTTCCAGTCCGGGCTGATGATGGTGCGGCAGTTGGAGTTCTCGCTGTTCGACTTCGAGCTGCACGCCACCCACGGTGATGGCCGCAGCGTGGCGCAAGTGCTGGAAGGCGTGCGCGACGAGGTGTCGGTGATGCGTCCACCGGCGTACAACCGCTTCCCCAACAGCTTCGCGCACATCTTCGCCGGCGGTTACGCCGCGGGTTACTACAGCTACAAGTGGGCGGAAGTGCTGTCAGCCGATGCCTTCTCCAGGTTCGAAGAAGACGGCGTGCTCAACGCCGAGACCGGGCGCGCCTTCCGCGAAGCGATTCTCGCGCGTGGCGGCTCGCAGGCACCGATGGTGCTGTTCGTCGACTTCCGTGGCCGTGAGCCATCGATTGACGCACTCTTGCGCCATAGCGGCCTGAGTGAGGACGCAGCAGCATGAGTGAGGCACCTGTGATTACCAAGAAGCGCTTTATCGCCGGGGCTGTCTGCCCGGCGTGCAGCGAGCCGGACAAACTGATGATGTGGAACGAGGACAGCGTGCCGCACCGTGAGTGCGTGGCCTGCGGTTACTCGGATACGCTGAACGAGCAAGGGCTGTCGGTTCCCAAGGAACTGGGCACGCGGGTCAATACCAGCGCGCTCAAGCCGGCGCCGGACAAGACCGTCCAGGCCGTGCAGTTCTTTCCGAATCCGAAGCTGAAGAAAAAGTCCGAAGACTGAGCCGACGCATGACCCTCCACGGTGCAATGCCGTGGAGGGTGCGGCTTACTTGAGGTTGACCGACTGGAACCAGCTCTTCATCGAGCAGGTGGCAAAGGCACTGGTGCTGCAGTCGCCGTTGGCCAGCGCGGTGCGCAGTTTGTCGACATCGGCTTGCATCACATAACGCACGCCATCCTTGAAATGGCCGCTTTCACCAAAACCACCCTGCGTCATTTCATTCAGCGCGTCTTCCTTGCTCCAGCCCTGCACCACAATCCGGTACATCGCCGCCATCAGGCCGGTGCGGTCGGAGCCATGTTTGCAATGCATCAGCACCGGTCCATTGGCTTCGGCAGCCTGAATCGCGCGCAGCGTCTTGAGCACATCGGCGTCATCGACATGGTTGGTGCGATAAGGCAGTTGCACTTGATTGATGCCCGGCTCGGACAGCCAGCTGCTGTCAGCTTCCGGCAGGAAGTTGATCACCGTCGCCACTTTCAGGTTCTTCAGCAACGGCACTGCGCCGCCATCCGGCAAGGCGCTGCGGTAGAGGGTTGGCGACATCTGGAACAGGTTGTACTGCACTTCAACCGGTTGCGCCCATTCAGGGGGACGCGATGTTGCAGCGGCGTCAGCCTGGGCCGGCATCAAGTGCAACAAGGCAACAAGCGACAAACACAAAGCAGGGAAAAGGCGCACTCGAGACATGCTGGGCTGACCGTATCGGAATTCATCAATGAAAGGCCTCGCAGCTTCCACGTCTGACGGTCAAAGCCCTGTGAGGCACTTGTCAAAGAATCGTGAATCCGTGCGATTTCATTGAGCACTCAGGTAAAAAACCGCAGCTTTTTCCGCTGAATCGGTTCAACCCGATGCATAGCCTGCTACCATTTGTCACACGATGTTGCAGGCGTCCCCCTTTTCCCGGTCAACCACCGGGCCACGCCGCGACGAAAAAATGCTCACGCCGTTCGCAGAAACGGCGGACAACCATCAATGCCTGATGAGGTGCACCCCCATGTCTGACGCAGATCGAGACAACCCGCGGCGTGAGTTCTTGCGCAAATCCCTGACCCTGATTCCCGTGGTCACCCTCGCCGGTACCGGTCTGGGCAGCAGCGTGTTGCAAGCGGCGCCTGAAGCGGCCCCGTCGACGCCCGCAGCCACACCGGCCAAAGCTGACGCCAGCGCTTATCAGCCGAGCTATTTCACCGCCGAGGAATGGGCCTTCATCAACGCCGCCGTGGCACACCTCATCCCCAATGACGAGCAAGGCCCGGGGGCTCTGGAAGCCGGCGTGCCGGAATACATCGACCGCCAGATGAACACCCCGTATGCCGCCGGTGCCCTGTGGTACATGCAAGGCCCGTTCAACGCCGACGCCGCGCCGGAGATGGGCTGGCAGAGCAAACTGGTACCAAAAGAGATCTATCGCCTGGGCATCGCTGCCACGGATCAGTGGGCAAAATCCCTCAACGGTAAAACATTTGCTGAGCAAGACAGCGCTACCCGAGAAGATTTGCTCAAGCAGCTCGAAGCCGGCAAACCACAGTTCGATGCGGTTCCAGCGAAGATTTTCTTCAGCCTGCTGCTGCAAAACACCAAGGAAGGGTTCTTCTGCGACCCGATCCACGGCGGCAATAAAGGCATGGTCGGCTGGACCATGATCGGCTTCCCCGGCGCCCGCGCCGATTTCATGGATTGGGTGGAACGCAACGAGCAATACCCCTTCCCGGCAGTTTCGATTCGCGGCGAGAGGGCTTGAGCATGGCAACCGTAATGAAGAAGGTCGACGCAGTGATCGTCGGTTTCGGCTGGACTGGCGCGATCATGGCCAAGGAGCTGACCGAGGCCGGGCTCAACGTGCTGGCGCTGGAGCGCGGGCCGATGCAGGACACCTACCCCGACGGCAACTATCCACAGGTGATCGACGAACTCACCTACAGCGTGCGGAAAAAACTCTTTCAGGACATCTCGAAAGAAACCGTCACCATCCGCCACAGCGTCAACGACATCGCCCTGCCGAATCGCCAGTTGGGTGCATTTCTGCCGGGCAATGGCGTCGGCGGCGCCGGTTTGCACTGGTCGGGCGTGCACTTTCGCGTCGATCCGATCGAGCTACGCATGCGCAGCCACTACGAAGAGCGTTACGGCAAAAGTTTCATCCCCAAGGACATGACCATCCAGGACTTCGGCGTCAGCTATGAAGAGCTGGAGCCGTTCTTCGATTTCGCCGAGAAGGTCTTCGGCACCTCCGGCCAGGCCTGGACCGTGAAGGGCCAACTGGTCGGTCAGGGCAAGGGCGGTAACCCTTACGCACCGGATCGCTCCAATCCGTTCCCGCTGGAAGCGCAGAAGAATACGGTTTCCGCACAGCTGTTCGGCAAAGCGGCGACAGAGGTCGGTTACAAACCCTACAACCTGCCCTCCGCGAATACCTCAGGCCCGTACACCAATCCCTACGGCGCACAGATGGGCCCGTGCAACTTCTGCGGGTTCTGCAGCGGTTACGTTTGCTACATGTACTCCAAGGCCTCGCCGAACGTGAACATTCTGCCGGCGCTCAAGCCACTGCCGAATTTCGAGCTGCGGCCCAACTCGCATGTGCTGCGGGTCAACCTCGACAGCACCAAGTCCAAGGCCACCGGCGTGACGTACATCGACGGCCAGGGCCGCGAGATCGAGCAGCCGGCGGACCTGGTAATCCTCGGCGCCTTCCAGCTGCACAACGTGCGCCTGATGCTGCTCTCGGGCATCGGCAAGCCGTACGACCCGATCAGCGGCGAAGGCGTGGTCGGGCGCAACTTCGCCTACCAGAACATGGCGACCATCAAGGCGTTCTTCGACAAGGACACCCACACCAACAACTTCATCGGCGCCGGCGGCAACGGCGTGGCGCTGGACGATTTCAACGCCGACAACTTCGACCACGGCCCGCATGGCTTCGTCGGCGGCTCGCCAATGTGGGTCAACCAGGCGGGCAGCCGCCCGATTGCCGGCACCTCAAACCCGCCCGGCACCCCGGCCTGGGGCAGCCAGTGGAAACGCGCGACCGCCGATTACTACACCCACCAGGTGTCGATGGACGCCCACGGCGCGCATCAGTCCTACAGAGGCAACTACCTCGATCTGGATCCGGTGTACCGCGATGCCTACGGCTTGCCGCTGCTGCGCATGACCTTCGACTGGCAGGAAAACGACATCAAAATGAACCGCTTCATGGTCGAGAAAATGGGCAAGGTCGCTCAAGCCATGGGCCCGAAAGCCATCGCGGTGATCGGCAAGCAGGTCGGTGATCATTTCAACACCGCGGCCTACCAGACCACCCACCTCAACGGTGGCGCAATCATGGGCACCGATCCGAAGAAGAGTGCCCTGAACCGTTATCTGCAGAGCTGGGACGTGCACAACGTATTCGTGCCAGGTGCGTCGGCGTTCCCGCAAGGCTTGGGTTACAACCCGACCGGGCTGGTGGCGGCGTTGACCTACTGGTCGGCCAAGGCGATTCGTGAGCAATACCTGAAAAACCCCGGCCCGCTGGTTCAGGCATAAGGAGCGATGACCATGAAAAATCTTGTTATCGCCATCTTGGCGCTGCTCGGCAGCACGGCTGTACACGCCGCCGACGATGATCAGGCGTTGATCAAACAAGGCGAATACCTCGCCCGCGCGGGTGACTGCGTGGCCTGCCACACCGCCAAGGGCGGCAAGCCGTTCGCCGGCGGCCTGCCGATGGAAACCCCGATCGGCACGATCTACTCGACCAACATCACCCCGGACAAAACCGGTGTCGGCGATTACAGCTTTGAGGACTTCGACAAAGCCGTGCGCCATGGCGTGGCGAAAAACGGCAGTACCTTGTACCCGGCGATGCCGTATCCGTCCTACGCCCGTGTCAGCGAAACCGACATGCAGGCGCTGTACGCCTACTTCATGCACGGCGTCGAACCGGTGGCGCAGGAGAACAAGGCCAGCGACATCCCATGGCCGCTGAGCATGCGCTGGCCGCTGATGGGCTGGCGCTGGCTGTTCGCGCCGAAGGTCGAGGACTACAAGGCAACCTCGGATGATCCGGTGATCGATCGCGGCGCCTACCTGGTCGAAGGCCTCGGCCATTGCGGCGCCTGCCATACGCCACGGGCGCTGACCATGCAGGAAAAATCCCTGAGCGCGGCGGACGGCAAGAACTTCCTCGCCGGCAGTGCGCCGCTGGAAGGCTGGATCGCGAAAAGTCTGCGCGGTGATCACAAGGATGGCCTGGGCAGCTGGAGCGAAGAGCAGCTGGTGCAATTCCTCAAGACCGGTCGCAGCGACCGCAGTGCAGTGTTCGGCGGCATGAGCGATGTGGTCACCCACAGCATGCAATACATGACCGACGCCGACCTGACCGCGATCGCCCGCTACCTCAAGTCGCTGCCGGCCAATGATCCTGCCGATCAGCCGCACCAGTACGAT
Organism: Pseudomonas sp. S150; assembly: GCF_004526365.1. Taxonomy (NCBI): domain Bacteria; kingdom Pseudomonadati; phylum Pseudomonadota; class Gammaproteobacteria; order Pseudomonadales; family Pseudomonadaceae; genus Pseudomonas; species Pseudomonas sp. S150. The sequence goes on along the minus strand of NZ_CP038207.1, from coordinate 624,372 downwards.
GAGAAAGCGGCCAAAGCCCTGTGGAACGGCGACGACAGCCAGCGTGGCGCAGCGGTGTACATCGATAACTGCGCGGCCTGCCACCGTACCGACGGCCATGGCTACACCCGTGTGTTCCCGGCGCTCGCGGGCAATCCGGTGCTGCAATCGGAAGACCCGACCTCGCTGATCCACATCGTGCTCAAGGGCGGTACCTTGCCGGCGACGCACACGGCACCCTCGACCTTCACCATGCCGGGTTTCACCTGGCGGTTGTCGGATCAGGAAGTGGCGGATGTGGTGAGTTTCATCCGTGGCAGTTGGGGCAACAAAGGGGCGCCGGTGAAAGCCGCTGACGTCGCCGAGTTGCGTAAGGAGGATATGAAGCACACCTCCGGCGATGACCTCGGTCAGGTCACGCAACACAACTGACCAGTCGCCCGACGGCACTAGCCAGATGAGCAACGCCCCGATACTGTATATGCACACAGTATCGGGGCGTTTTCATGTCTACTCCATTGCCACCGCGCGGCCGCGGCACCGCGACCAACCCGCACAACCGCTTTGCGCCGAACCGTTCGGTGGCCGAGGACGACGGCTGGTATCAGGAAGTGCCCGAAACGCAGAACACCGAGGTGATGATCGAAACCGCGAAAACCATCATTACCCGCAACACCTCGCCGGACCTGCCCTTCGATCGCTCGATCAATCCCTATCGCGGCTGCGAGCACGGTTGCATCTATTGCTATGCGCGACCCAGCCACGCCTATTGGGACATGTCGCCGGGGCTGGATTTCGAAACCCGACTGATCGCCAAGACCAACGCCGCTCAGGTGCTTGAGGAACAGTTGAGCAAACGCGGTTACCAATGCGCGCCGATCAATCTTGGCTCCAACACCGATCCGTATCAGCCCATCGAGCGCGAGCACAGGATCACCCGGCAGACCCTTGAAGTGCTTCTGCGCTACCGGCACCCGGTGACCATTGTCACCAAAGGTTCGCTGATTCTGCGCGACCTCGACCTGCTCACCGAGCTGGCGCAGCAACGGCTGGTGGCGGTGATGATCAGCCTGACCACGCTGGACGATGAACTCAAACGCATCCTCGAACCCCGTGCCGCTGCACCGAAAGCACGGCTGCGGGCGATCCGGGTGATGCGCGAAGCAGGCATTCCCGTGGGGGTGCTGTGTTCGCCGATGATTCCGATGATCAACGACAGCGAAATCGAAAGCCTGCTGACCGAGGCACATGCCGCCGGTGCACAAAGTGCCGCCTATATGATGCTGCGCCTGCCGCTGGAAGTGGCGCCGCTGTTCGAGGAATGGCTGCAGGCGCACTATCCGCAGCGTGCGGCCCATGTCCTGAGCCTGATCCGCCAGAGCCGAGGCGGCGAACTCTACGACAGCCGTTTCGGCGCGAGAATGCGCGGCGAGGGACCGTTCGCCGACCTGCTGGCGCAACGTTTCGCCAAAGCCATTAAACGTCTCGGTTTAAACCATCGTGAGGGCTATAACCTCGACTGCACGGCCTTCTGTCCGCCAGGGGCACAAATGGCTCTGCTGTAGGCAGAGCGCAAAACAATAAAAAATCGCTTGATGGAGTCTGGCTCCATCAAGCGATTATTTAGAACTACTGGCTTCGGAGAAGCTGTTACTTGAACCAGTTACTGATCCAGTCGACGATGCGGCGGGCGGTATTCTTGATGTTTTCCAAAGCGTTTTTCACCCACTCGACAAACTGCTCAACAATATTGCTGACCCAGAAATAGATCTCGTTGTATAACTTGCTGAAAAACGCCATGATCTGGTCCGACACAGAAAGGATTGCCCCCTGAGTCGCCGGATACTTTTCACCAATATCAATAGCCTTATCGAACATATCATCGATCATTTTGTTGGAAGATTCTTTCTGCGCTGCACGCTTCTCCTCCATACGCTTCCTGAACTCCTCGCTGGCAGCGTCACCACCACCGCTTTCCTTGAACCGCTCGGTGTCCGCGGTGATCTGATTCTGAATTTCATTGGTGTTAACGGCACCGTTTCTTTGCGAATCTTCTTTCAAGCCTTCAACTGCCGCGGCTTCTTCCGGGGTCAGCGAAGTGAGCGCAGAAACGGTTGGATAAACCGGTTTGGCCAGAACTTGGCGGCGCGCCCCAGGCGTATGATCGCAACTTGCCTTATGAAATTCGCGCAGTGCATTCATGGTAGTAACAAAAGTAGTTTGAGTTGTCATCTTTTCAATCCTTGAATAATTAATTAGACGGACACACCAATTATGCCCGCCCAAAAAACTATAGGAATAAAACGATTGAGCCACAACAACTTAGTCATTTCAAAATAATAAAGTCGACTACAAACAGAACAACTAACATGAGACTCAAGCCAACTAATACTAACTTCCTCCTCATTATCAAATGACATAGATAAAAAATTCTTCAGCTTGATCGCGCAGCCTTCTGTCCGCCGGGTCGCCACATGTCGTTGATTCAGCGACAATCGGCTTATGGTTGAGGGTTGGAATCCTTGCGTCGAAACACGCCAGTCACGTTTTTTGTGACCTGGAACACACGTTCTAGAGCGCTTGATTCAGTTTGAGTTAAGTTTCGGCAGCTACCTTGTTCATCGAGTGACTGACGGGTCGGGATGGCCCGGATGTTTTAAACAGCCACTGGCTTCATACCGGAATACACGGGAACGACTCCCCGAATCCGCCAAAGAGGATGAATCATGAGTGACAAGGATAAACAGCCGTTGGCTGCGTCGGCGCAAGCCGTCCCTGGGGCGGAATCCGCCGATGCAGCGCTGCGAACGATCGTTGACGGCTTTTTGCATTTTCATCATGAGGTCTTCCCGCAGCAGGAAGAACTCTTCAAGAAACTCGCCACGGCGCAATCGCCACGGGCGATGTTCATCACCTGCGCCGACTCGCGCATCGTGCCCGAGCTGATCACCCAGAGTTCGCCAGGCGATCTGTTCGTGACCCGTAACGTCGGCAACGTCGTGCCGCCTTACGGCCAGATGAACGGTGGCGTTTCCACTGCCATCGAATACGCGGTGCTGGCGCTGGGCGTGCAACACATCATCATCTGCGGCCACTCCGATTGCGGTGCCATGCGCGCAGTGCTCAATCCGGACAGCCTGGAAAAAATGCCGACGGTCAAAGCCTGGTTGCGCCACGCCGAAGTGGCAAAAACCATGGTGCACGAAAACTGTAACTGCACCGACGAAAAAGAAAGCATGCCGATCCTCACCGAGGAGAACGTCATCGCCCAACTGCAGCACTTGCGTACCCATCCTTCGGTAGCCTCACGCATGGCGAACGGTCAACTGTTCATCCATGGCTGGGTCTACAACATCGAAACCAGCGAAATCAAGGCTTACGACGCGGATCAGGGACGCTTCCTGCCGCTCGACGGCAGCCATCCGATTCCGGTGGCGACGCCCAAAGCGCGCTTCTAAATCCTCCTAAAAATCTGTGTGGCATGACGCCGGCCGCTGTTCAGCGGCCCGGCTTCGCCACGCCTGAAGAAAGCTTCGGGAGAGTCATCATGCGTGCTGCTCAATTGAAAGCGGTGTTGCCACGGGAGCTGCTGGCTTCGGTGGTTGTGTTTCTGGTCGCGCTGCCGTTGTGCATGGGCATTGCGATCGCTTCCGGGTTGCCGCCGGCCAAAGGTCTGATCACCGGGATCATCGGCGGTCTGGTGGTGGGTTGGCTGGCAGGCTCGCCATTGCAGGTCAGCGGGCCGGCGGCCGGTCTGGCGGTGTTGGTGTTCGAGCTGGTGCGCCAGCACGGGATCGAGATGCTCGGGCCGATTCTGTTGCTAGCGGGTTTCCTGCAACTGGTGGCCGGGCGCCTGAAGCTCGGGTGCTGGTTTCGGGTCACGGCGCCAGCGGTGGTCTACGGCATGCTCGCCGGGATCGGCGTGTTGATCGTGCTCTCGCAAGTGCATGTGATGCTCGATGCCAAGCCGCAACCGTCCGGGCTGGATAACCTGACGGCGTTCCCCGGAGCGGTGGCGCAGGCCTTGCCGTCGTTCGGCTGGCAGGCCGGCTTGCTCGGGTTGGCGACCATTGCGGTGATGTGGCTGTGGGAGAAATTTCGCCCGCATTCGCTGCGCTTCATTCCCGGTGCGCTGCTCGGTGTTGGCCTGGCGACCGGGGCCAGCCTGTTGCTGGCGTTGCAGGTCAAACGGGTTGAGGTACCGGAGAACCTCGCCGAAGCCATCGACTGGCTGAAACCGGCGGACTTGCTCAGCCTCGCTGATCCAACCCTGCTGATTGCGGCTTTTGCCGTGGCGTTCATCGCCAGCGCCGAAACGTTGTTGTCCGCTGCTGCGGTGGATCGCATGCACAACGGCGTGCGCTCGGATTTCGACCGTGAGCTGTCGGCGCAAGGTGTCGGCAACATGCTCTGCGGTCTGCTCGGTGCGCTGCCGATGACCGGGGTGATCGTGCGCAGCTCGGCCAACGTCCAGGCCGGTGCAACCACCCGTTACTCGACGATCTTCCATGGTCTGTGGCTACTGGCGTTCGTGCTGTTGCTGTCGAGCGTGCTGCAAAGCATTCCGGTGGCGAGCCTGGCAGGCGTATTGGTGTACACCGGGTTCAAACTGGTGGACCTCAAGGCCTTTCGTGGTCTGGGCCGTTACGGGCGGATGCCGATGTTCACCTATGCCGCCACGGCGCTGGCGATCATCTTCACCGACCTGCTGACCGGTGTGTTGATCGGTTTCGGTTTGACGATGTTGAAACTGGCGTTCAAGGCTTCGCGATTGAAGATCAGCCTGATCGATCTGTCGCAGGACGGTGAGATGGAATTGCGTCTGGTCGGCGCGGCGACCTTCCTCAAGGTACCGGCGCTGACTCAGGTGCTGGGGAGCATTCCGGCGGGCACGACGGTGCACGTGCCGCTCAATAACCTGAGCTACATCGACCATTCGTGTCTGGAGTTACTGGAAGAGTGGGGCCGGGCGAATGCGGCCAAGGGGTCGAAGCTGTTGATTGAGTCGCGCGGGTTGAAGCGACGGCTTGAAGGTAGGGTTCGGACTAACACCGGGATCGGTGCGGCTGGTTAAATCCCCCGCTTGCAAAGAACCCCTGTGGGAGGGGGCTTGCTCCCGAAGGCGATGGATCAGTCGATATTGATATTGACTGACCCACCGCCTTCGGGAGCAAGCCCCCTCCCACAATTGGGATTTGTACCGGGCTTTGAATCAGGCGGCTGGCTGATCCAGCTCCAGGCCCACACCCAGGCGACGGCCCATGCACGGCCAGCGCTTCCACGCAGCACCGGTATCCGGGCTGATCAGTTTGTCGCGGTAGGCCTCTACCGATTCCAGCGCAAAACTATCGTCGTCGAGCATCTCGTCGATGGCGTGATGCACCACTTCGTCCAGTTGATTGGCAAATTTCTCACCGAGCAATTGGTGAGCAATCAGGTTGGCGACCGTCATGTCCAAGGGGATCAATGGCTGGCCGAGGTGTTTGATGTACAGGTCGTTGACCTCTTCAACAAAGCGGTGCGCCAGATAGGCTTCGTCCAGCAGGCTGTCCAGGCCGACCGGCGGCTGGAGGAAGTACTGCTCGGCGATTTTCAGCACCGGCTTGATCTGCGACTCGATTCCCGCTTCCCTGGCAACTTCATTGGCTGCGTCCAGCATGTCTGGTACTTCATCGATATAGGCGGTGACAAAACTCGTCAACGCGTCTTCGCGGTTAGCGTCCGGCAATTGAATGGCCGAATGCAGATGAGGCAACTTGGCTTCCAGCTGACGCTTGAGCCGTCCGGTTTCGTTTTCGGTTTGTCGGGCTTTTTGGATCTGCTCGCGCAATGCGGCGGTGTTCATGAAAACTCCAGGGAACAAGGCAATGAAATAGGGAAGACATAACTTAGCTGGCTTACGAAAAATGCTAAGACGCATTTGTCATAATTATTTCATCCTTGATGCAGCAGCGTTATATCGGTTCGCCACCACTCGTCTGCATCCTTCTCCATTCGTACCCTTGAGCGCAAGCCCCGGCTGTTTCAGATCATTTACGCGTCGACATTGCAATTCCCGATGGCTGTCTATACTCGCCATTGAATGGAGTTAGCTGATGACGCCCGACTGCCCACGCAGCAAGGCCCGGCGATTCAAGTTCGTAGTCTGATGCAGCCGCTCCCTTGCCGAAGGCGTTGCGCCTACGGGATAACAAGAACGATAAGGGGAACCCGCAATGATGCGACATCCACACGTCTGGATGGGCCTCCTGTTGTGGTCGATTTTCAGCCCGGCTCAAGCGGCCTGGACTGTGAATATGGCGCCTGGAGCGACTGAAATCAGTCACGCAGTATTCGACCTGCACATGACCATTTTCTGGATCTGTGTGGTGATCGGGATCATCGTCTTCGGCGCCATGTTCTGGTCGATGATCGTGCATCGCCGCTCGACCGGGCAGGTCGCCGCAAAATTCCACGAAAGTACCACCGTCGAGATTCTCTGGACGGTCGTGCCGCTGCTGATCCTGGTAGCGATGGCCGTTCCGGCGACCGCCACCCTGATCCGCATGTACGACACCAGTGAGCCGGATATCGATATCCAGATCACCGGCTATCAGTGGAAGTGGCACTACAAATACCTGGGTCAGGATGTCGAGTTCTTCAGCAACCTGGCCACCCCCGCCGAACAGATCCACAACAAGGAAGCCAAGGGCGAGCACTACCTGCTCGAAGTGGACAAGCCGCTGGTGCTGCCGGTCGGCGCCAAGGTGCGCTTCCTCGTGACCTCCGCCGACGTTATCCACTCCTGGTGGGTGCCGGCCTTCGCGGTCAAGCGCGATGCGATCCCGGGATTCGTCAACGAAGCCTGGACCCGCATCGACAAGCCCGGCCTCTACCGTGGCCAGTGCGCCGAGTTGTGCGGCAAGGATCACGGCTTCATGCCGATCGTGGTCGACGTCAAAGAGAAGGCCGACTACGACAAATGGCTTGCCGACCGCAAAGCCGAAGCCGCGCAGCTCAAGGAGCTGACCAGCAAGGAATGGACCCTCGACGAACTCAAGGAACGCGGCGACAAGATTTATCACACCACTTGCGTGGCCTGTCACCAGGCCGAAGGCCAGGGCCTGCCGCCGATGTTCCCGGCGCTCAAGGGCTCACCGATTGCCACCGGGCCGAAAGCCGACCACCTGCACCGCGTGTACTTCGGCAAACCCGGCACCGCCATGGCAGCGTTCGGCAAGCAGTTGTCGGAAGTCGATATCGCAGCGGTGGTGACCTACGAACGTAACGCCTGGGGCAACAACAAGGGCGACATGGTCACGCCAAAAGAAGTGCTGGAGCTCAAACAGGCGGAAAGCAAATGAGCCGGTCTATCGCGAACTTCGTGAATCGGTCGGGGCAATGCGCCCCGGCCCGCCCCGTCCACTCACGTAAAGGAGACCGGCCATGAGCGCTGTAATCGATGACCACGGTCATGCCGACCACGCCCACGGCCCCGCCAAAGGCCTGATGCGTTGGGTGCTGACCACCAACCACAAGGACATCGGTACGCTGTACCTGTGGTTTGCGTTCTGCATGTTCCTGCTCGGCGGCACGTTCGCCATGGTGATCCGCGCCGAGCTGTTCCAGCCCGGGCTGCAGATCGTCGAACCGGCGTTCTTCAACCAGATGACCACCATGCACGGCCTGGTGATGGTCTTCGGCGCGGTGATGCCGGCGTTCGTCGGCCTCGCCAACTGGATGATCCCGTTGATGATCGGCGCGCCGGACATGGCCCTGCCACGGATGAACAACTTCAGCTTCTGGCTGCTGCCGGCGGCGTTCCTGCTGCTGGTCTCGACCCTGTTCACCGCCGGTGGCGGGCCGAACTTCGGCTGGACGTTCTATGCGCCGCTGTCCACGACTTATGCGCCGGAAAGCGTCACCTACTTCATCTTCGCCATCCACCTGATGGGGATCAGTTCGATCATGGGCGCGATCAACGTGATCGCCACCATCCTCAACCTGCGCGCCCCCGGCATGACCCTGATGAAAATGCCGCTGTTCGTCTGGACCTGGCTGATCACCGCGTTCCTGCTGATCGCGGTGATGCCGGTACTGGCCGGGTGCGTGACGATGATGCTGATGGACATCCACTTCGGCACGAGTTTCTTCAGTGCCGCCGGTGGCGGTGACCCGGTGCTGTTCCAGCACGTATTCTGGTTCTTCGGCCACCCCGAGGTGTACATCATGATCCTGCCGGCCTTCGGCGCCGTCAGCCAGATCATCCCGACCTTCTCGCGCAAGCCGCTGTTCGGCTACACCTCGATGGTCTATGCGACGGCGAGCATCGCGTTCCTGTCGTTCATCGTCTGGGCGCACCACATGTTCGTGGTCGGCATCCCACTGGTGGGCGAGTTGTTCTTCATGTACGCGACCATGCTCATCGCCGTGCCGACCGGGGTGAAGGTGTTCAACTGGGCCAGCACCATGTGGCAGGGGTCGCTGACCTTCGAGACGCCGATGCTGTTTGCCGTGGCGTTCGTGATCCTGTTCTCGATCGGCGGTTTCTCCGGATTGATGCTGGCCATCGCCCCGGCGGACTTCCAGTACCAGGACACCTACTTCGTGGTCGCGCACTTTCACTACGTGCTGGTGCCGGGGGCGATCTTCGGGATCTTCGCTTCGGCTTATTACTGGCTGCCGAAGTGGACCGGGCACATGTACGACGAAACCCTCGGCAAGCTGCACTTCTGGCTGTCGTTCGTCGGCATGAACCTGACCTTCTTCCCGATGCACTTCGTGGGATTGGCGGGGATGCCGCGACGGATTCCGGACTACAACCTGCAGTTCGCCGACTTCAACATGGTTTCCTCGATCGGCGCATTCATGTTCGGCGCTACGCAGATCTTCTTCCTGTTCATCGTGATCAAGACCATTCGCGGCGGCCCGCCAGCGCCGGCCAAACCGTGGGACGGCGCCGAAGGTCTGGAGTGGAGCGTGCCGTCACCGGCGCCGTATCACACCTTTACCACGCCGCCGGAAGTGAAATGAAACGCCTTGCCTTTGTGGGAGGGGGCTTGCTCCCGAATGCGTCAGATCATTCCACTCATGGGTTGAATGATGAATTGCATTCGCGAGCAAGCCCGCTCCCACAGGGGATCTCGGTGGAGGCTGACAAACATGGCTGACTCGATCTCGCTGAAAAAACTGGTCACCCGTCTGCTCGGCGTGGTGGTGGCAATGTTTGTCTTCGGCTTTGCCTTGGTGCCGATCTACGACGTGATGTGCAAGGCCTTCGGCATCAATGGCAAAACCGCCGGGCAGTACGAGGGTGAGCAGGTGGTGGATAACTCGCGGCAAGTGCGCGTGCAGTTTCTGTCGATGAACAACGCCGACATGCCGTGGGAGTTCTACCCCAAGGGTGAGGAACTGGTGACCCATCCTGGCGGCGTAAACGAGATGATCTTCGTCGCCCGCAACCCCACCGACAAACCGATGAGCGCCCAGGCCGTGCCGAGTATCGCACCCAGCGAAGCGGCGGCGTATTTCCACAAGACCGAATGCTTTTGCTTTACCCAGCAGGTGCTGCAGCCCGGTCAGCAGATCGAGATGCCGATGCGTTTCATCATTGACCGCGACATGCCCAAGGACGTGAAGCACCTGACGCTGTCCTACACGCTGTTCGATATCACCGCCCGACATCCTCCGGTGGCTGCAAACACTGGCGGTTAAGCGTGCCCGATAAGGAGAACAATAAATGGCAACTCATGAGCACTATTACGTCCCGGCCCAGAGCAAATGGCCGATCATCGCCACCTTCGGCATGGTCATCACCGTGTACGGCCTGGCGACCTGGTTCAACGATCTGAAGGCAGCGCGCCCGGAATCCCACGGCCCGTACATCTTCTTCGTCGGCGGGCTGCTGCTGGCGTACATGCTGTTCGGCTGGTTCGGGGCGGTGATCAAGGAAAGTCGTGCCGGGCTGTACAGTCCGCAGCTCGACCGCTCGTTCCGCTGGGGCATGAGTTGGTTCATCTTCTCCGAGGTGATGTTCTTCGTCGCCTTCTTCGGTGCGCTGTTTTACGTGCGGCACATCTCCGGCCCGGCGCTGGGCGGCGAAGGCCCGAAAGGCATCGCGCACATGCTCTGGCCGAACTTCCAGTTCACCTGGCCGCTGCTGCACACGCCGGATCCGAAACTGTTCCCGCCACCCAAGGAAGTCATCAGTCCGTGGGGCCTGCCGCTGATCAACACGATCCTGCTGGTCAGCTCCAGCGTGACCATCACCATCGCCCACCACGCCTTGAAAAAAGGCCATCGCGGTGCGCTGAAAATCTGGCTGGCGATCACCGTGCTGCTGGGCTGCGGCTTCCTCGCGTTGCAGGCCGAGGAGTACATGCACGCCTATCACGAACTGGGTTTGACGCTGGGTTCGGGCATTTACGGCGCGACGTTCTTCATGCTCACCGGTTTCCACGGCGCCCACGTGACCATCGGCACGATCATTCTGTTCGTGATGCTGATGCGCATCATGAAGGGCCATTTCGATGCCGAGCATCAGTTCGGCTTCGAGGCGGCGAGCTGGTATTGGCACTTCGTCGATGTGGTGTGGATCGGTTTGTTCGTCTTCGTTTACGTGCTCTGAGCACTGATTACCAAGGCGCGTGCGACACCAGTTGGCCGCTGTAGAAGCCCCAGGCGATCAAGCCGACGGTGGCAGCGGCCAGTGCCACCCGAACACTCAAGGCGATCACCAGGCGATTGGAGCTGCTGTCGTCCTTGACCAGGAAAAACAGGCCGCTGAACAGGCTGATCACCGTGGCAATCAGCAGCAGGACGATGGCTGCTTTGAGCATGGGAAGACTCCGGGGGACAGGCGATGCAGTTGAGTATAGCGAGCGCGACGACTGACTTTATGGCGCGGCCATGAAGCGCTTCCGTCCGGGCGTGATACCGACCGTGGTGGTGGCGCTGCTGCTGCCGCTGCTGGTGTCGCTGGGTTTCTGGCAACTGGGCCGGGGGGCGGAGAAAACCGCCCTGCTCGCCACTTACGCCGAGCGCCGCGCCGCCGAGCCGATGGCCAGCAGCGAATTGCTGCACAGCGCCGACCCGGCCTTTCGCCGTGTGCATCTGTACGGCCAGTTCGATGGCGCCCACAGCCTGCTGCTCGACAACCGCCAGCGCAACGGCAAGGTCGGTATCGAGCTGCTGCAGCCGTTTCAGGATCGGGCCACCGGCCAGTGGCTGCTGGTCAATCGCGGCTGGCTGCCATGGCCGGATCGCCGGGTGACGCCGCAATTCGCAACCCCCACCGACGCGGTCAACCTGGATGCCTGGGTCTACGTCGCCCCCGGCGCGACCTTCCAGTTGCACGCCGACCCGGCCAGCAGCACCTGGCCGCAAACGATCACCGCCGTCGAGCCGTCGAAGCTGTGGAAAACCCTCGAACGCGACGGCTTCGCCTACGAACTTCGTGCCGAACCCGGCCCCGCCAGCTATGAGGCCGACTGGCCGGTCGTCGCCATGGGCCCGGAAAAACACCTTGGATACGCCGTGCAGTGGTTCGCCATGGCCACCGCCCTGCTCGGCCTCTACCTCTACCTTGGATTGCACAACGCAAAGGAGAAAACCCATGGGAACGGCCATGAATCCACCCAGCATGTCTGAGGCGAAAACCCCGGCTACCCGCCGCCGTGGACGGATCCAGCTGTTGCTGATTGTGCTCGGCGTGGTCGGCCCAATGATTCTCGCCACCGGCATGTACAAATTGCAGTTCTGGGTGCCGGAAGGTCGCAGCTATCACGGCGAACTGATCGGCAACGGCCAGACCCGCGCCGACCTCGGCGTGCAGGCCGACGAACAGCGCTGGCAGATGCTGGTGACCGCGCCGAAGGATTGCGCGGTGGACTGCCAGCAACTGGTGTACCTCGCCCGGCAGATCCAGATCGGCCTCGGCCGCGATGCCGGGCGCGCCAGCCACGCCCTCGCCGCTGCACAGCCGCTGAGCGCCGACTACGAAGCCAAGCTGACCCGCGAATACCCGCAGCTGCAACGCTACCCGCTGGACAGCGCAGCGTTGAGCAAGGCCACCGGCGACAAGGCCACGCCGCAGCTGTGGATCATCGACCCCCACGGCAACCTGGTGCTGCGCTACGACCCGAGTGTCAAAGGCAAGGATCTGCTCAACGACCTGCGCCACCTGCTGAAACTGTCGAACATCGGATAAGGGCATCGTCATGGCCAAACCTGGATTTCGCCTCGCGCTGTTTGCCACCCTGCTGGCACTGATCGTCGTGCTGCTCGGCGCCTACACCCGCCTGACCCATGCCGGCCTCGGCTGTCCGGACTGGCCGGGCTGCTACGGCTTTATCAGCGTGCCGAAAAGCGAAGCCCAACTGGCCCATGCCGAACTGCATTACCCCGACTCTCCGGTGGTGGCGCACAAGGGCTGGAACGAGATGATCCACCGCTACTTCGCCGGCACCCTCGGCATGCTCATATCGATTCTGGCCGGGCGCGCCTGGGTCAATCGGCGTCATCCGGGCCAGCCGTTGAAATTGCCGCTGTTTCTGCTGGCGGTGGTCTTCGCCCAGGCGGCGTTCGGTATGTGGACGGTGACGCTCAAGCTCTGGCCGCAAGTGGTCACCGGGCATTTGCTCGGCGGTTTTGCGACCTTGAGTCTGTTGTTTTTGCTGACGTTGCGATTGTCCGGGGTGCTGCCGGCACTGACCGTGCCCAAGCGCTTGCAGTATTGGGCAACGGCGGGACTGTTACTGGTGATCGGCCAGATCGCACTGGGTGGTTGGGTCAGTTCCAACTACGCGGCGGTGGCCTGCATCGACTTCCCGACCTGCCACGGTCAATGGCTGCCACCGGCGGACTTCGCCAACGGCTTTCACCTGACCCAGCATATCGGCCCCAATTATCTCGGCGGTCAGCTCGACAGCGACGCGCGCACGGCGATTCACCTGACTCACCGCATCGGCGCGCTGCTGGTGACGATCGTCCTGCTCGGTCTGGCCTGGCAACTCAGGGCTGTCGGCATGACGCGTTTGGCCGGGCTAGTCGTCATTGCCCTCGGCGCACAGATCACCCTTGGCATCAGCAACGTGTTGTTCCATCTGCCACTGCCGGTGGCCGTGGCCCACAACGCCGGTGGCGCCGCGCTGCTGCTGAGCATGGTGCTGGTCAATTACCACGCGCGCACCAGTCTGGTCCGGGTCAAACAGCCGATGTTGGCGCGCTGGCGTCTGAGCCCGCGTAAACATTCGGCTGCGCCCATCACGATAAAAGGAGAAACGCCATGGCGCTTCTGATCGGCGAACGTCCCGCGCAAGCGCTGTGGCGTGACTATCTGGAGCTGACCAAGCCGAAAGTGGTGGTGCTGATGCTGATCACCTCGCTGGTCGGCATGTTCCTCGCGACCCGCGCCGGGGTGCCGTGGACGGTGCTGGTGTTCGGCAATCTGGGGATTGCGTTGTGTGCCGGCGGCGCGGCGGCGGTCAACCATGTGGTCGACCGGCGCATCGATGCGGTGATGGCGCGCACGCACAAACGGCCGTTGGCCGAGGGCCGGGTTTCACCGGCAGCGGCGCTGACCTTTGCGCTGGTGCTGGCGCTGCTCGGGCAGGCGATGCTGCTGACGTTCACCAATGCGCTGACCGCATGGCTGACCCTCGCTTCGTTACTCGGCTACGCGGTGATCTACACCGGCTTCCTCAAACGCGCGACGCCACAGAACATCGTCATCGGCGGTCTTGCCGGCGCCGCCCCTCCGCTGCTCGGCTGGACCGCCGCCACCGGCCATGTCAGCGCCGAACCGTTGCTGCTGGTGCTGATCATCTTCGCCTGGACCCCGCCGCACTTCTGGGCGCTGGCGATCCATCGCAAGGAGGAATACGCCAAGGCCGACATCCCGATGCTGCCGGTAACCCACGGCGAGCACTACACCAAGGTGCATATTCTGCTGTACACCTTCGCCCTGCTCGCGGTGAGCCTGCTGCCGTACGTGATCCACATGAGCGGCGTGCTCTACCTCATCTGCGCCCTCGCGCTGGGCGCAAGGTTTCTGCAATGGGCCGTGGTGCTGTACCGTGGCACTCGGCCGCACGCGGCGATCAACACCTTCAAGTACTCTATTTATTACTTGTTCCTGTTGTTCATCGCCCTGCTCGTAGACCACTACTTACTGTTGAACCTATGACTCGAACCCAGAAAACCGTCTTCATCCTCGTCGCCGTGATCGCGCTGATCCTGGGACTGACCGTCAACAAAGTGCTGAGTGGCAAGGGCCAGGGCGACCCCACCGCGCTGATCGACGCCGGTATCATCCTGCTGCCGCAGAGCCGCACGTTGCCGGGCGTGACCATGACCAATCAGGACGGCCAACCGGTCGCCATCGACGAGTTGAAAGGCAAGTGGAGCCTGCTGTTTTTCGGCTACACCTTCTGCCCGGACATCTGCCCGACCACCCTCGCCCAACTGCGCCAGATCAAGAGCGAATTGCCCAAAGACGCGGTGGATAAGTTGCAGATCGTGCTGGTCAGCGTCGATCCGAACCGCGATAACCCGCAGCAGTTGAAGCAGTACCTGGGCTACTTCGATCCACAGTTCGTGGGCCTGACGCCGAAATCGATCGAAGAGCTGCAGAAGGTCGCGAATGCGGTGAGCATTCCGTTCATTCCGGCCGATACCAGCAAACCGAATTACACCGTCGACCATAGCGGCAATCTGGCGGTGATCGGGCCGGATGGGACGCAGCGCGGTTTTATTCGGGCGCCGTTGAACAACGCCAAACTGGTTGCGCAGCTGCCAGTAATGCTCAACCGTAAATAGCCAAGATCAAAAGCCACCCCTCACCCTAACCCTCTCCCGTAGGGAGAGGGGACTGACCGAGGGATGCTGACGCAATACGCCGACCTGTAAGTCCTTTGCCGAATCCATAATCGACCCAATCTTTCAGGTCGACGTACAACGCAAGACACCTCGGTCGGCTCCCTCTCCCTCTCCCTCCGGGAGAGGGCTGGGGTGAGGGGCGAATACACAGCAGGTCCAAAACCGAACACTCGGCCACAAAAAAGGGGACGCCATTGGCGTCCCCTTTTCATTGCAGCTATCTGTATCAGAACGCCGGCAATACCGCGCCTTTGTACTTCTCGGTAATGAATTGCTTCACTTCCGGGCTGTGCAGCGCAGCCGCCAGTTTCTGCATCGCGTCGCTGTCCTTGTTGTCCGCACGGGACACCAGGATGTTGACGTACGGCGAGTCGTTGCCTTCGATCACCAGCGCGTCCTTGGACGGATCGAGTTTGGCTTCCAGCGCGTAGTTGGTGTTGATCAGTGCCAGATCGACCTGGGTCAGCACGCGCGGGATGGTCGCGGCTTCCAGCTCACGGATTTTCAGGTCTTTCGGGTTCTGCGCGATGTCTTTCGGGGTCGACAGAATGTTGGTCGGATCCTTCAGGGTGATCAGGCCAGCCTTGGCCAGCAGCAACAGCGCACGGCCGCCGTTGGTGGCATCGTTCGGGATCACCACGTTGGCGCCGCTTGGCAGGTCCTTCAGATCCTTGATCTTGTTCGAGTAGGCGCCCAGTGGCTCCAGATGCACGCCGGTCACCGCCACCAGGCTGGTGCCCTTGGCCTTGTTGAACTCATCGAGGTACGGCTGGTGCTGGAAGAAGTTGGCGTCCAGGCGCTTTTCAGCCACCTGCACGTTCGGCTGAATGTAGTCGGTGAAGACCTTGACCTTCAGCTCCACGCCTTCTTTGGCCAGGGCCGGCTTCACGAATTCGAGGATTTCCGCGTGCGGCACCGGGGTGGCGGCAACGGTCAGGGTTTCAGCGTGGGCCGAAAAAGCGGCTACGGCAGCGAAAGCAGCGATCAGTTTTTTCATTCAGCTAACTCCTTATGAGGCGCCCGTCTGGCGCCTGCCAGCGAATGGCCGGCTCATCTCTTGATTACAAAAACCGGTTATTTGCGCGAGAAATGCACGACCAGTCGGTCGCCGACCATTTGCAGCACTTGTACCAGAATCAGCAGCAACACCACGGTAACGATCATCACGTCAGTCTGGAAACGCTGGTAGCCGAAACGGATCGCCAGGTCACCCAGACCACCGGCGCCGACCACACCGGCCATTGCCGTGTAGGACACCAGAGTAATCGCGGTCACCGTAATCGCTGCGAAGATGCCCGGACGGGCCTCCGGCAGCAAGGCGTTCATGATGATCTGCCGGGTGGTCGCGCCCATCGACTGGGTGGCTTCGATGATGCCGCGATCGACTTCACGCAGGGCGGTTTCTACCAGACGCGCGAAGAACGGCGTCGCACCCACCACCAACGGCGGAATCGCACCGGCCACGCCCAGCGAAGTGCCGGTGATCAGCACGGTGAACGGGATCATCACGATCAGCAGAATGATGAACGGCAACGAACGCAGGATGTTCACCGCCAACGACATGAAGGCGTAGAGGCCACGGTTTTCCAGCAACTGACGCGGGCTGCAGAGGAACAGCAGCACCCCCAACGGCAGGCCGAGCAATACGGTGAACAGCAGCGAACCACCGAGCATCAACATGGTGTCGCCAGTGGCCAGCCAGATTTCCAGCCAATCGATGTTTTCGAAGAAAGCCTTGAGCATTTCCATTAACGCAGCACCTCCATATGAACGTCAGCGGCGGTGAAGCGGGCGAAAGCCGCTTCCATGTCGCCACCGGTGACGGCGAGGGTCAATTGCCCGTAAGGAATGTCTTTGATGCGGTCGATGCGACCGGCGAGGATGCTGTAGTCGACCCCGGTTTCCCGGGCAACGGTACCGAGCAACGGCGCGTAGGTCGCTTCGCCCTGGAAGGTCAGACGCACGATGCGACCCGGCACGTGAGCGAAGTCATCGCGCTGTTCGCTTTCGTCGATCTGCTCGCTTTCCTGAACGAAACGCTTGGTGGTCGGGTGCTGCGGATGCAGGAACACATCGGCCACCGAACCTTGCTCGACGATCACCCCTGCGTCCATCACTGCCACCTGATCGCAGACGCGACGGATCACGTCCATCTCGTGGGTGATCAGGACGATGGTCAGCTTCAGTTCACGATTGATCTCGGCCAGCAGTTGCAGAACCGACGCGGTGGTCTGCGGGTCGAGGGCGCTGGTGGCCTCGTCGCACAGCAGAATTTTCGGCTTGGTCGCCAGGGCGCGGGCGATGCCGACGCGCTGTTTCTGGCCGCCGGACAACTGCGCCGGGTACTTTTTGGCGTGATCAGACAGACCGACCCGCGCCAGCAACTCGGCGACGCGTTGATTGATTTCACTGCTCGACAGTTCGCCGGCCAGGGTCAGCGGCAGCGCAACGTTGTCGGCCACGGTCTTGGAGGCGAGCAGGTTGAAGTGCTGGAAGATCATCCCGACCTGCTGGCGGAAGCGGCGCAGGCCGTTGGCGTCCAGCGCGGTGACTTCTTCGCCGTCGACGATGATCTTGCCGCCGCTGGAATCCTCCAGGCGATTGATCAGACGCAGCAGGGTACTTTTGCCCGCACCGGAATGGCCAATCAGGCCGAAGACCTGACCGTTTTCAATCGAAAGACTGGTCGGGTGCAGGGCGGGGATGTCCTTACCGGCGACGCGGTAAGTTTTGTGGACGTTTTGAAACTCGATCACGTAGCGAACCTTGTGGGGCGCGTTAGAAAAGGATCAGCGGTTAGCCGGGCGCGCATTTTAGCCTGTCCGTATAGAGGTTCTTAGCATTTATTTCGCAATTAACCTTCGATTTGGCAATAACAAGATCAAAGGTCATAAAAAAGGAACGCCCGTTCCCGCTCATTGGTCACTAGTTAAGCGACTTGAAACCCTGGGTAACCGTGCCCGGAAACGCTCAAGAGTCCCCGTTGAAAAGGGGTCAACCGAGGAGTTTACGTCTGATGAGCAGCAAGAAACCTACGACCGACAAAAGCCAGCTGGCCGGAACCGATACCAAGGATCGCGCCAACACCAACGCCAAACTCGACAGCCTGGAGAAATTTCGCTCCGACGCGACCGGCCAGGCCCTGCGTACCAACCAAGGGGTGAAGGTCGCCGATAACCAGAACACCCTCAAGGCCGGCCCGCGCGGGCCGTCGTTGCTGGAAGACTTCATCATGCGTGAGAAAATCACGCACTTTGACCACGAACGCATTCCAGAGCGCATCGTTCACGCGCGCGGCACTGGCGCGCATGGTTTCTTCCAGGCCTACGAGAACCATTCGACACTGACCAAGGCCGGCTTCCTACAGGATCCGGGGAAAAAGACTCCGGTGTTCGTACGTTTTTCCACCGTGCAGGGGCCGCGCGGTTCCGGTGACACCGTGCGCGACGTGCGCGGTTTCGCGGTGAAGTTCTTCACCGACGAGGGCAACTTCGATCTGGTCGGCAACAACATGCCAGTGTTCTTCATCCAGGACGCGATCAAGTTCCCCGACTTTGTCCACGCGGTAAAACCCGAACCGCACAATGAGATCCCGACCGGCGGCTCGGCCCACGATACGTTCTGGGACTTCGTCTCGCTGGTACCGGAATCGGCGCACATGGTGATCTGGGCGATGTCCGACCGGGCGATCCCGAAAAGCCTGCGCAGCATGCAGGGCTTTGGCGTACACACCTTCCGCCTGGTCAACGCCGAGGGCAAATCGCGCTTCGTCAAATTCCACTGGCGCCCTACCGCTGGCACCTGTTCGCTGGTGTGGGACGAGGCGCAGAAGCTCGCCGGTAAAGACACCGACTACCACCGTCGCGACCTCTGGGAAGCCATCGAGATGGGCGACTACCCGGAATGGGAGCTGGGCGTACAGATCATCGAGGAGGAAAACGAACACGACTTCGATTTCGACATCCTCGACCCGACCAAGCTGATCCCCGAAGAAATCGTGCCGATCACCCCGCTGGGCAAGATGACCCTGAACCGCAACCCGGACAACTTCTTTGCCGAGACCGAGCAGGTCGCATTCTGCCCGGGCCACATCGTGCCGGGGATCGACTTTTCCAACGATCCTCTGCTGCAAGGCCGGCTGTTTTCCTACACCGACACGCAAATCAGCCGACTCGGTGGGCCGAACTTTCATGAGCTGCCGATCAACCGCCCGGTCGCGCCATTCCATAACGGCCAGCGCGACGCGCAGCACCGCACAGTAATCGACAAGGGGCGCGCGTCCTACGAGCCGAACTCGATTGATGGCGGCTGGCCGAAGGAAACCCCGCCGGCGGCTAAAGACGGCGGCTTCGAGAGCTACCCGGAACGCATCGATGCGAACAAAATCCGCCAGCGTAGCGAGTCGTTCAGCGATCATTTCTCCCAGGCGCGGCTGTTCTTCAACAGCATGAGTGAGCACGAGAAGGAACACATTATTGCCGCCTACAGCTTCGAGCTGGGCAAGGTCGAACGCGAGTTCATCCGTGCACGGCAGGTGAACGAGATTCTCGCCAACATCGACCTGGAATTGGCCAAACGTGTGGCGGCCAACCTCGGATTGCCAGCGCCAAGCAAAGGCACGGTCGAGGTGCGTAAAACCTCGTTCGATCATTCGCCAGCGCTGAGTCAGGCGAATCTGCTGCCAGAGGACATCAAAACCCGAAAAGTGGCGATTCTTGCCGCTAACGGCGTCGATGGTGCAGCGATTGATGCGATGAAAAAGGCCTTGGAAGCAGAAGGTGCGCACGCCAAGCTGCTCGGCCCGACTTCGGCACCGGTGAAGACTGCCGACGGCAAAGCCCTGCCGGTGGACGCATCCATGGAAGGTATGCCTTCAGTGATCTTCGATGCGGTGTTCGTGCCCGGTGGTGCGGCGTCGATCAAGGCGTTGAGTGGCGACGGCGTGGCGCTGCATTACCTGCTGGAAGCCTACAAGCACCTCAAGGCGATTGCGCTGCACGGCGAGGCCAAGCAGTTGCAGGATCTACTGAAGCTGGAAGCGGATGCAGGACTGCTGCAGGGCAAGGATGTGCCGGGGTTGACCAAGCCGTTCTTCGCGGCGATCGGGCAGCATCGGGTCTGGGCGCGGGAGCCTAAGGCCAAAGCCATTCCAGCTTAAGTTCTTGGCTGGCTGAGAGGACGCTTTCGCGAGCAAGCCCGCTCCCACAGGGTTCACGCTGTACCTGTGGGAGCGGGCTTGCTCGCGAAGCTTTTAAGGTTTACGCGGGCTCAAGACCATCTGCGCCGGCACCGTGCGCAGAATCTGCTTCTCGATGCGCAACTCGAAATCCGGATTCAGTTTCTTCACCCGCTTGCTCAGCAGAGTCGCCAGCCAAGGGTAATCCTGGGTGCGCGGCGCCTGAATGCTCACGGCACACTCATAATTCACCACATCGGCGGCGATCGCGTCGAGTTGCCGGCGAAGCTTGCGGCTATCGTTAATGTTCAGCGCCACCGTGGTGCTTTCGGCAGTCGGATCGATGACCTTGGCTTTCGGCTTGGCTTCGGCCGCCAGCAGCGCCGCTTCGGCTTTCTCCAGCTCGGCTTTGCGCGCTTCGGTGATGGCACCATTGACGCCACCGGTCAGCGCCGGGGCTTTCGGCATCAGGGCACGGGCACGGCTCAGCGCAGTGGCTGCGGCGTTCACATCACCCTTTTGCAATACGATCTGGCTGCGGCGCAGGTAGGCCTCAGCCAACTGGCGCTGGTATTGCTCCAGGGACTGATCGTTGGGGGTTTGTGCCTGCAAGGCGGCCAGTTGGTCTTCGGCGGTGGCCAG
Organism: Pseudomonas sp. S150; assembly: GCF_004526365.1. NCBI lineage: Bacteria > Pseudomonadati > Pseudomonadota > Gammaproteobacteria > Pseudomonadales > Pseudomonadaceae > Pseudomonas > Pseudomonas sp. S150. The sequence goes on along the minus strand of NZ_CP038207.1, from coordinate 603,719 downwards.
TTCGCTGCTGGCCAGGCTTTGCTCCAGCTGTGCGATGGCCGTGGCCCGCGCGTCGGGGGCTTCAGCCACCGGCGGCGTACTTTGGCAGGCGCCCAGCAGCACGGAAAATGCGACAAGGAGCAGATAACGGGAGGCGAACGGCTTCATTCCTGCGACTCTCTAATTGCGCAAAAAGCGAGCAAGTCTACACCCCTCGACGGGGCAGAACAAAACTCAGCAGAAACAGTGCGGCCGCCGTCACAACGATCGACGGCCCCGCCGGGGTGTCCTTGAACCATGACAACGCCAGCCCGCCACATACGGCGAGCATGCCCAGCAGGCTCGCGCCCACGGCCATCTGCTCCGGCGAGCGGGCGTGACGTTGTGCCGCAGCCGCCGGAATGATCAGCAGCGAAGTAATCAGCAACACACCGACGATTTTCATCGCCACCGCGATCACCACCGCAATCAACAGCATCAGCGCCATGCGCAGGCCCGCCACCGGCAGGCCTTCGACCTTGGCCAATTCCTCATGCACGGTGATCGCCAGCAGCGGCCGCCACAGCGTCACCAGCAACACCAGCACCGCCGCGCTGCCGCCGAGGATCCACGCCAGATCGGTCGGGCTGATCGCCAGCAGGTCGCCGAACAGATAGGCCATCAGGTCGATCCGCACTTCATGCATGAAGCTTAGTACCACCAGCCCGAGAGAGAGCGTGCTCGGCGCGAGAATTCCCAACAGCGTGTCGGAGGCCAGCGGCTGACGCTGTTGCAAGGTCACCAGCAGCACCGCCAGCAGCAGGCAGCCGACGGTCACCGCAACGGTCGGGCTGACATCCAGCAGAAAGCCCAGGGCCACGCCGAGCAGCGCAGCGTGGGACAGGGTGTCGCCGAAGTAGGCCATGCGCCGCCAGACCACGAACGAACCCAATGGCCCGGCCACCAGCGCCAGCGCCAGACCTGCAAGCAGGGCATACAACAGAAAATCAGCCATGCTTGCAGTGGTCTCCGTGAACGTGGGTGTGGCCCGCACCGGGCGCCTTGACCACCGAACCGTGCAGGTCGTGGGCGTGGTCGTGATGGTGGTGATAGATCGCCAGGCTCGGCGCATTCTTGCCGAACAGTTCGACGAACGCCGGATCGCCGCTGACCTGCTCGGGGTGCCCGGAGCAGCAGACATGGCGATTCAGACATACCACCTGATCGGTAGTACTCATCACCAGATGCAGATCGTGGGACACCATCAGCACGCCGCAACCGTGACGGTCACGCAGGCGGGTGATCAGGCTGTACAGCTCGGCCTGCCCGGCGACATCGACGCCCTGCACCGGCTCATCCAGCACCAACAGCTCCGGCTCGCGCAGCAGCGCCCGGGCCAGCAGCACGCGCTGCATTTCGCCACCGGAAACACTTTGCACCGGGCTGTCGATGACGTGTTCGGCGCCGACTTCCTTGAGCGCCGCCAATGCACGCGGACGGTCTACGCCGGGCACCAGGCGCAGGAAGCGCAGTACCGACAGCGGCAAGGTCGGATCGACGTGCAGCTTTTGCGGCATGTAGCCGACGCGCAGTTTCGGCTTGCGCCAGACACTGCCGCTGTCAGGCTTCAGCAGGCCAAGCACGGCGCGCACCAGTGTGGTCTTGCCGGCGCCGTTGGGGCCGATCAGGGTGACGATCTGCCCCGGTTCGACACTCAGCTCGATGTTGTCCAGCACGGTCTGCCCGGCAAACGTGACGGCAACCTGCTCAAGACGGATCAACGGGTTGCTCATCAAGCCCCCTGGCAACCGGAGCACAGGCCGACCACTTCGACGGTCTGCGCTTCGACGATGAAACCGACATCCCTGGCGCTATTGATGATCGCGTCGCTGATAGCTTTCTGTTCCAGCTCAATGGCGGCGTGGCAGTCGCGGCAGATCAGGAACTGGCCCTGATGCGCATGTTCCGGATGCACGCAACCGACAAAGGCGTTGAGCGAAGAAATGCGGTGCACCAGGCCATTTTCCAGGAGGAAATCCAGCGCGCGGTACACGGTCGGCGGCGCGGCGCGGCGGCCGTCCTGCTCGCTGAGCACCGCCAGAATGTCGTAGGCGCCCAGCGGCTTGTGGCTCTGCCACACCAGTTCCAGCACCCGCCGGCGCAACGCAGTCAGGCGCAGGCCTTTCTGGGCGCACAAGGTATCGGCCTCGGTCAGTGCGCTGTGCACGCAATGAGAGTGGTCGTGGGGACGGCTGGCAATCGGTGTAATAGGCATGGGCGGCGACGCGTTTTGATAGAGACGTTATTATGTTACCCGTTCTCGCCTCCTTGAGTGGTCATCGTGTCCCGACTTTTTTCTGTTTTTGTGGCGTTTATCGCCAGTTTTCTGCTGATCGGTTCGGCTCAGGCCGAGGTCAGGGTTCTCACCAGCATCAAACCGCTGCAGTTGATTGCCGCGGCGGTGCAGGACGGGATCGCCATTCCGGAAGTGCTGCTGCCACCGGGTGCCTCGCCGCACAATTACGCCCTGCGTCCGTCCGACGTACGGAAGGTGCAATCGGTGGATCTGCTGTACTGGATCGGCCCGGACATGGAAGGTTTCCTGCCGCGCGTGCTGAACGGTCGTACGCTGCCGAGCGTCGCCGTGCAGGACCTGCCGGGCATGAAGTTGCGCCGCTTTGCCGAAGACAGCCACTCCCACGCCGAAGACGCCGACGAGCATGATCACGATCACCGCCCGGGCACCCTGGACGCGCATTTGTGGCTATCGCCGGTCAATGCTCGGGTCATTGCCGAGAAAATGGCTGCCGACCTCAGCGCAGCCGATCCGGCCAACGCCGAACGCTATCAGAGCAACGCCAAGGCTTTCGATGAGCGCCTCGACGCACTGGATGCACGCTTGAAGAAGCGCATGGCTGATGTCGAGGGCAAACCGTACTTCGTGTTCCACGAAGCGTTCGATTACTTCGAAGACGCTTACGGCCTGAAGCACACCGGGGTATTCAGTGTGGCAGCGGAAGTGCAGCCCGGCGCGCAGCATGTGGCGGCAATGCGCAAACGCCTGCAGGAAGTCGGCAAGACCTGCGTGTTCAGTGAACCCCCGCTGCGTCCGCGCCTGGCGGAAACCCTGGTGGCAGGCCTGCCGGTGAAGCTGGCGGAGCTGGATGCGCTGGGCGGCTATACGCCGGCGACAGCTCAGGGGTATGAGCAGGTGCTGGAGAAGTTGGGCAACGATCTGGCCGGGTGCCTGGAATCGTTGTAACCCCACAAGACCCGTGGCGAGGGAGCTTGCTCCCGCTTGAGTGCGCAGCACTCACAAAATATGGCTGACTGCCAGAATTTTGGGGCCGCTTCGCAACCCAGCGCGAGCAAGCTCGCTCGCCACAATTTAAAGCGCGAACGGTAGAGGGGTGTTGACCTGCTGCCGCTGCGCCAAGCGCTGCTCGAACTCCCGCGGATCGTGAATCAGCACGTCCTGCCCGGCAAACTGCTCGGCGGCGATCAACCGCGACAGCCAGAACCGCACACACGCCACGCGCAGCAGGGTCGGCCACAGCTCCGCTTCAGCGGCCGTGAACGGACGCAGCGCCGCATAGGCACCGAGGAATGCGCGGGCACGCGGCCCGTCAATCAAGCCATCCTCATCCGAACACCAGTCGTTCAAAGCAATCGCCACGTCATAGAGCATTGGTCCCGAGCAGGCGTTGTAGAAGTCGATCAAGCCGGTCAGGTGCGTGCCTTCGAACATCGCGTTATCACGGAACAGGTCGGCATGAATGTTCGCCCGTGGCAGCGCGAGAATTCTTTCTTTCTGCACAGTGATTTCATCCAGCGCCTTGCGCAGCAGCACACGCGGCTCGTCCGCCAGATGCGAGAGAAACTCCGTGCCCTCCTCCAGCATCCAGTCCAGGCCGCGATCGGTCTTGCGCTTGATCATGCGCTCGCCCTGGGTCGCCAGGTGCAGATGCGCCTGCAACTCGCCAACCTGCGCGCAATGCTGGGCGTTGGCAACCTTGATGTGCTTACCGGACAGGCGCGGCTGGAGCAATGCCGGTTTACCCTTCAGTTCACGCAGGGCCACGCCGTCAGTGGTACGCAGCGCGTAGGGCACCGGCAGATCGGCCTCGTGCAGCACGTCGAGCAGGTCGATGAAGAACGGCATTTCCTGCACCGGGCCGCGCTCGACCAGGGTCAGGACGAATTCGCCCTGCTCCAGGCTGATAAAGAAATTGGTGTTTTCGCTGCCGGCGGCGATCCCCTGGAAATCAAGCAGACGGCCGAGCCCGTAAGGGGCGAGAAAGGTTTCCAGCTCGGGCCGAGCCAGGGGGGTGAACACAGACATGGTTAAAAACTGCTCAGTTCGGGCGCCGCCAGCACAGCGGCGCCGATTAATTTAAGAGACTACTTCCATTCGAAAATCTTCCACGACGGAATCAGCATATCCGGCTGATCCGAGCGGATGAAGTTTGCATCGGTACCGTCCGCACGCACCAGAAAATAGGGCGGGAATCCTTTCTGGGTAACCTTGATCGCGTACAGGAAGCCGTTCTGCCGGTACTCCTGAATGGTTTTGTCACCCTCGGTGTGGATGGTGACTTCCGGATCTGCCGACGGCGCATCATCCGCCGCGATCGCGGCCAGCGGTGAGGCAGCAATCAAACCGACCAGCAGCAAGCGATTTAACGTACGCATGATAACCTTGTCCCTTTGTCGTCAACGGTCCCGCTATTCTAGCGCCGGGCCCGCCGAAAAGGTTGATTCTGCTCATGAGCCAAGCCCCCCTCGTCCTGGTGGACGGTTCGTCTTACCTGTACCGCGCTTTCCACGCCCTGCCACCGCTGACCACCTCCAAAGGCCTGCCGACCGGCGCGGTCAAAGGTGTGCTGAACATGCTCAAGAGTCTGCGCAAGCAGTACCCGGACAGCCCGTTCGCCGTGGTCTTCGATGCCAAGGGCGGGACGTTTCGCGATGAGATGTACGCCGAATACAAGGCCAACCGCCCGAGCATGCCCGACGACATGCGCGTGCAGATCGAGCCGCTGCACCAGAGCGTGATCGCCCTCGGCTTCCCGCTGCTGTGCGTGGAAGGCGTCGAGGCTGACGACGTGATCGGCACCCTGGCACGCAGCAGCGCGGCGGCGGATCGCCCGGTGATCATCTCCACCGGCGACAAGGACATGGCGCAACTGGTCGATGGCCACATTACCTTGGTCAACACCATGTCCGGTAGCTCGATGGACGTGGAGGGCGTGAAGGAGAAATTCGGCGTCGCACCCGAGCAGATCATCGATTATCTAGCGCTGATGGGCGATTCTTCCGACAACATTCCGGGCGTTCCCGGCATCGGTCCAAAGACCGCCTCCGGCCTGCTGGTCGGCGTCAACGGCGGCCTGACCGAGCTGTACGCGAATCTCGACATCGTCCCGACCCTGCCGATTCGCGGCGCGAAAACCCTGCCGGCCAAGCTCGAAGAGCACAAGGAGATGGCTTTCCTCTCCTATCAACTGGCGACCATCAAGGTCGACGTGCCGCTGGACATCGGCCTCGATGACCTGCAGATGGGCGCGGAAGACCCGGCCAAGCTCTACGAGCTGTACACCTTGCTGGAATTCAAGAGCTGGCTGAACGACCTCGATCGTGACGCCAAGCGCCAGGAACTGAGCGCGGCCGCCGAACCTGCGCCGGCTGGCGATCTGTTCAGCGCCCCCGCAGAAGAAGCCCCTGCCGCTCCAACCGAAGCAGCGTATGAAACCATCCTTGATCAGGCGCGTTTCGACGTCTGGCTGGAGAAACTGAACAACGCCAAGCTGTTCGCTTTCGACACCGAAACCACCGGCATCGACGCGCAACAGGCGCAACTGGTCGGCCTTTCGTTCGCGGTGCAAGCCAACGAAGCCGCGTACATTCCGCTGACCCACTCCTACATCGGCGTGCCCGAGCAGCTGGATCGCGACACCGTGCTGCGTGCGTTGAAGCCGATTCTGGAAGACCCGAACAAACTCAAGGTCGGCCAGCACGCCAAGTTCGACATGAACATTCTGGCCAACTGCGCCATCGGCGGTGATCAGAACGAAGGCATCACCGTGCGCGGCATCGCTTTCGACACCATGCTTGAGTCCTACGTGCTCAATTCCACCGCGACCCGCCACGACATGGACAGCCTCGCGCAGAAGTACCTGGATCACACCACCGTGAGCTTCCAGGACATCGCCGGCAAAGGCGCCAAGCAGCTGACCTTCGACCAGATCGCTCTGGAGCAGGCCGGCCCATACGCAGCCGAAGATGCCGACATCACCCTGCGTCTGCATCAGACCCTGTTTGAAAAACTCAGCGCAATCCCGAGCCTGGCCAGCGTGCTGACCGACATCGAAATCCCGCTGGTGCCGGTGCTGGCGCGCATCGAGCGTCAGGGCGCGTTCGTCGATGCCGAACTGCTCGGCATCCAGAGCATTGAGCTGGGCAACAAGATGGTCGCGCTGGAGCGAGAAGCCTTCGAAATTGCCGGTGAAGAATTCAACCTCGGCTCGCCAAAGCAGCTGGGCGTGATCCTCTACGAAAAGCTCGGACTGCCGGTGCTGAAGAAAACCGCCAAGGGCCAGCCATCGACCGCCGAGGAAGTGCTGGCGAAACTGGCCGAGGACGATCACCGCTTGCCAAAAGTGCTGATGGAACACCGTTCCATGAGCAAACTGAAAAGCACCTACACCGATCGGCTGCCGGAGCAGATCAACCCGCGCACCGGGCGTATCCACACCTCGTACCACCAGGCCGTGGCTTCTACCGGACGCCTGTCCTCCAGCGATCCGAACCTGCAGAACATTCCGGTGCGTACCGCTGAAGGCCGCCGCATCCGTCAGGCGTTCGTCGCGCCCAAAGGCTACAAACTGCTGGCGGCAGACTATTCGCAGATCGAGCTGCGGATCATGGCCCACCTGTCCAAAGACGAAGGCCTGATGAACGCCTTCCGCAACAACCTGGACGTGCACACCGCGACCGCCGCTGAAGTATTCAAGGTCGAGCTGAGCGAAGTGACGTCCGACCAGCGCCGTGGCGCCAAGGCGATCAACTTCGGCCTGATCTACGGCATGGGCGCGCAGAAACTCGGCAAGGACATCGGCGTCGACACCAAGACCGCCAAGGCCTACATCGACACCTACTTCGCCCGTTATCCGGGTGTGCGCGAATACATGGAGCGCACCCGCAAGCAGGCCGCCGACCAAGGCTATGTAGAGACCTTCTTCGGTCGTCGTCTGTACCTGCCGGAAATCAACTCCAACAAGCCGCAGGAACGCGCTGCCGCCGAACGCACGGCGATCAACGCGCCGATGCAAGGCACCGCCGCCGACATCATCAAGAAAGCCATGGTGGCGGTGGATAACTGGCTGGCATCGTCCGGGCTGGACGCCAGAGTCATCCTGCAGGTGCACGACGAACTGGTACTGGAGGTTCGCGAGGATCTGGTCGATCAGGTGAGTCAGGAAATCCGCCTGCACATGAGCGAAGCGGCGAAACTGGACGTGCCGTTGCTGGTGGAAGTCGGCGTCGGCAACAACTGGGATGAGGCGCACTGAGGCGTCTAGGTCGGGCGTTTGCCGCGACACACTGACGCGGCAAACGGCCGAAAAGCGCTTATTTCGAAACGCGCTTGCGGTTATTCCAAAGCTTTTTGAAAAAAATCTGAACTAATCTGACAACTCACTACTCAGAGATACTGAATGGCTGGTGAAGCCCTTCGATGCTCCTATGTTGTGTTAAGTGTTGGCAGATATCTGAACCCCGCCCTAGCGGTTCGGAACTTGAACCCCGGAACTTCTCCCTCCCCATATGAAGTCCGGGGCTTTTTTTGCCTCAAAACTGCCTGTGACGCAGCCATGCTGCGTTAAAAGCGCAACAAAAAATGCTCATTTAGGTCCCCTAAACTCCGCTTTTTTGTTGCACTTTTGCCTTGCCTGGCAGCACCACAGACAGTTTTGATATTCCCTTATTCTGCCTCGGTCGCCGCTTCGGCGCCCTTGTCAGCCAGTTCCATCCAGCCTGCCAACACAGTGTAGGCCTCTTCCAGGCCCATGCGTTTTGGCGCCGAGAACAGCTGGATCGTCACCAGATCGCCCCAGCCCTTGCGGATTTCCGCCTGCACCTTCAGCAGCGTGTTCTTGGCGGCGCCGTACGTCAGCTTGTCGGCCTTGGTCAGCAGAATATGCATCGGCATGCCGGCCGCAACGGCCCAGTCGAGCATCAGCAGGTCGAAGTCGGTCATTGGATGACGGATGTCCATCATCAGAATCAAACCCTTCAAACTCTCCCGGCCACCGAGGTACGCCTCGAGGTGACGCTGCCAGTGTTGCTTGAGCGGGATCGGTACTTTTGCATAACCGTAGCCCGGCAGGTCGACCAGACGCCGTTCATCGTCTAGCTTGAAGAAGTTCAACAGCTGTGTGCGACCCGGGGTTTTCGAGGTGCGCGCCAGACTGGCGTGAGTCAGGGTGTTCAGTGCGCTGGATTTACCGGCGTTGGAACGACCGGCGAACGCCACTTCGAAGCCTTCGTCGTCAGGGCATTGATCGACTTTGGCGGCACTGAGCATGAACGTGGACTGTTGGCACAGGCCGAGGATGGGATTCTTGAGTTGCATGGGATTTCCGATGTGGGCGGCGCCGGGATTGGGCGCGGAACGCGGTGTCGCTTCCGTTTCAGTGACGCCAGTATATAATGCCGCAGATTTTGTGTGTGCTTTGTCCCAGCGAAGGATGAAGTTCACGAGAGCCAAAGACCTTGATTGCGCATCAGAACGCAGAACGCTCTCAACCCTGAAAAGGTCGTTTTATGACGAAATGGCTGCTGGCTGCCGGAGTCCTGATACCGCTTTGCGGCGCACAGGCTACACAGGAACCGGAAGCCGTGTACAACCGTGTTTGTGGTGCCTGTCATTCCGGCCAACTACCCATGGCGCCCGAAAGAGGCGATCAGGCAGCTTGGACGCCGAGGTTGGCGAAAGGTATGGAGACGCTGGTGCAACACGTGACCCAGGGTTTCAAGGCGATGCCGCCGCGTGGTTTGTGCATGGACTGCAGTGCCGAGGATTACCAGGCCATCATCCTTTGGATGAGCGAGAGTAAACCCGGTCCATAACTCTTAACCCTTAGCCGTAGTTGGATTAGCTGATGAACAAATTGATCGTGAGTCTGCTGTTGACCGTGGGAATTTCAGGCTTCGCCCATGCTGCCGGTGATGCCGCCGCCGGCCAGGCGAAAGCTGCCGTCTGCGGAGCCTGCCATGGCCCTGACGGGAACAGCATGGCGCCAAACTTCCCGAAACTGGCCGGTCAGGGTGAACGCTACCTGACCAAGCAACTGCACGACATCAAGTCGGGCAAGCGCACCGTTCTGGAAATGACCGGCCTGCTGACCAACCTGAGCGACCAGGATCTGGCTGACATCGCAGCCTACTTCGCCAGCCAGAAAGGCAGCGTCGGCGCAGCCGATCCGAAGATCGTCGCTCGCGGTGAAGCTTTGTTCCGCGGCGGTAATCTGGCCAAGGGGCTGCCAGCCTGCACCGGTTGCCACTCGCCGAATGGCGCCGGCAACGCCGCCGCTGGCTTCCCGCATCTGGGTGGTCAACACGCTCAATACATCGCCAAGCAACTGACCGATTTCCGTAAGGAAGAAGGCGGCCGCAACAACGACGGCGACACCATGACGATGCAGACCATCGCCAAGCGCTTGAGCGACGAAGACATTGCCGCAGTCTCCAGCTACATCCAGGGCCTGCACTAACCGCCCTGAATCGAGCATTAACGGTGATGGACATCTCCTGCAACGTTAACGCTCGATTAATCCGTCGCAGCAAGTATAAAAAGGGTGGCTTTGGCCGCCCTTTTTTGTGGCCGCTGCCGTTACACTACAGAACTCATGCCCGCCAGGATCTGTCTGAAAACAGGTCGCGCGAGGCGACCAAAATTGTCCAGGAGTAAAGCATGCGTAATCTGATCATCAGCGCCGCTCTCGTCGCTGCCAGCCTGTTCGGCGTGACCGCCCAGGCCGCCGAAGCACCGGCCGCCCCTTATGTCGAGCTGGCCAACCCGGTACCGGTGGCAGAGCCTGGCAAGATCGAAGTGGTCGAGCTGTTCTGGTATGGCTGCCCGCACTGCTACGCGTTTGAGCCGGTGATCAATCCCTGGGTTGAAAAACTGCCGTCCGACGTCAACTTCGTACGCATTCCTGCCATGTTCGGCGGCCCGTGGGACGCTCACGGCCAAATGTTCCTGACCCTGGAAGCAATGGGCGTCGAGCACAAGGTTCACGCTGCGGTTTTCGAAGCAATCCAGAAACAACACAAGAAGCTGACCGACAAGAACGACATGGCTGACTTCCTCGCCACACAAGGCGTGGACAAGGACAAGTTCCTCGCCACCTTTGACTCGTTCGCGATCAAAGGTCAGATCGTCAAAGCGCGTGAGCTGGCCAAGAAGTATGAAATCACTGGCGTGCCAACCATGATCGTCAACGGCAAGTACCGCTTCGACATCGGCTCTGCCGGTGGTGCCGAGCAAGCCCTGAAACTGGCTGATCAACTGGTCGCCAAAGAGCGAGCGGCCAACAAGGCAGCCGCCAACTAAGCGCGGTAACCGCCATGCGCCGCTGGGGCACCGAACGCAGCGTTGGCCTGCATGATCCGCAGGTCAACGAGCATCACCTGGAGTCCACGGGCCTGCCCGCAGACCATCGTCTGCGCTTGCTCAGTTTCAATATCCAGGTCGGCATCAGCACCGAGCGCTATCGGCATTATCTGACCCGCAGCTGGCAGCACCTGCTGCCGCACACCGGACGCTCAGGCAATCTGCAGAAGATCGGTGACCTGCTTGGCGACTTCGATCTGGTCGCCCTGCAGGAAGCCGATGGCGGCAGTCTGCGCTCAGGCTACGTCAATCAAGTCGAACACCTGGCCCACCTCGGCGCCTTCCCCTACTGGTATCAACAACTCAATCGCAACCTCGGCCGACTGGCCCAGCACAGCAATGGCGTGCTCAGTCGCCTGAAGCCGTGGGCGATCGAAGATCATCCGCTGCCCGGCCCGAAAGGTCGCGGCGCGATCCTGCTGCGCTTCGGCGAAGGTCCGGAGGCGCTGGTGGTGGTGATGATGCATCTGGCGCTCGGCGCACGGGTGCGCAGCCTGCAACTGGCCTATATTCGTGACCTGATCAGTGGCTACAAGCACCAGATATTGATGGGCGACATGAACACCCATGCCAGTGATCTGCTACAACAGTCACCGTTACGCGATCTCGGCCTGCTGGCCCCGCAGATGCAAGCCACCTTTCCCAGTTGGCGGCCACAGCGATGCCTTGATCATATTTTGCTCAGCCCGACCCTGACCCTGGAAAAGGTCGAAGTGCTGGCCCAACCCATTTCCGATCACCTGCCGGTCGCGGTAGAGATTCGTCTGCCGGGTTCGCTCACGGCCGATGCATTGCCCGCGTTGAGTCCTGCCCCTCGCGGAACCCCTGAATGAGCGACGACGCCCAGCGCTGGAAAGAGAAGTACCTCAAAAGCATCGAACAACAGGACAAGCTCGAACGTCGCTGGGCCGCCCGGCTCGACTTGCTGCGCCGCGGTCTGGTGCGCAGCACGCTGGCCGCTGAAGGCACCGACAAGGTCGTTGATCAGTGCATGAAAGAGATGCGCGACGTGGTGCGCACCGACGACTTGGACGCCGGCCTCGCCGCCCTGCTGCCGCGCCTGGAAAAAGCCGTGCTCGATTCCGAGCAACGTCGCGAAACCCGAATCGATCAGGTCAGCACCGCGCTTACCGCGCTGGTCACCCAGCTACAAGCGCTGCCGCTGCCCCGGGAAGTCGCCCAGCCGCTGAAGAAATTCGCCAAGCAACTCGACAGCCGGGTCGGTCAGGCGCGGGAAATGCCGCTGCTGCTGAGTGAGCTCAGCGGTTTGCAGGGCAAGGCGTTGAGCCAGCTGGAAACACCGCCCGAGCCGGACCGCCCGGGCTTTTTGCAGCGCCTGTTTGGCAGCCGTGACAGTGAAGGGGTGCCAGAGTCTTCGGATCAGCCTCAGGCGCCGACGCCGACACCGGCCAACGCTGAACCTGCATCTGAGCCGGTACCCGCGCCAACCGCAGCGGTCGAGCCGATTCCGGCAGCACCCGTCACCGTAGCGGCCATCGCGCAACCACCAGAGGCCGAGCTTAAGCAAACGCCAGCAGTGCAGCCCGAGTCCGAATCACCTGTGTTCGCGTTCGTGCCTCCGGTCATTGCTGCCGAGCCGATCAGCGAACCCGTTGCTGCACCTGCAGTACCAGCGGCCGAACCTGAAGCCGAACGGCCGACCACCCCGATCACGGCGCCAGCACCTGCTGCCGCGTTCAACCCCGACGAGTTGATCCACCCGGGCGACATCCCGGCACCGTTGCTCCTCGATAGTCTGCCCCTACCCGAACCGATTGCCCAGGCTTTGGCCGCCATCGATCCGGAGCAACCCGAGCAGGACATTCTGTACGCCCTGCCCGATTCCCCGGAGCCGTCTTACAGTTCAGTGGCCAAACACATCGAAGACACGCTGATCGGGCTGCTCGACGACCTGACCCTGCCCGAGCGCCATCGCCCGCAGGCTGAGGCGATGCGCGACCGGTTGAAAAATGGCCTGAACTGGTACGAACTGCTGCCGATTCTCGACGATCTAGCGACCTTGATGCTGGCGATCACCGACAGCGGCCAGCACGAATTCGAAGCCTATCTGCAGCAACTCAACGAGCGCCTCGAAGCGTTCCAGAGCAACCTGCAGGCCGCCAGCGAAGGCCACGCCGACAACAGCTCGGCGGCGCGGGCGATGGACACGCAGATCCGCGAGCAGGTCGATGGTTTGCAGACCAGCATGCAGGAAGCGGCCGATCTGGATGACCTCAAGCAAGTGCTGGAGAACCATCTGGAAGGCCTGCTCGGCACCATGGATCAACACCAGAAACAGCGCGATGCCCGCGAGCAGGAAGTGGCGGCACGCCTCAAGGGTCTGGCCGAGCGTGTGGCGCACATGGAGCAGGAAGCCCTGGGCTTTCGCGAACACCTGGAAGAACAGCGGCAGAAAGCCCTGATCGATCCGCTGACCGGCCTGCCCAACCGCGCCGCCTGGAGCGAACGCCTGGAACACGAGATCAAGCAGTGGCAGCAACACGGCAACACCTTGAGTCTGGCGATGCTCGACCTCGATCATTTCAAGCGCATCAACGACAACTACGGCCATCTGGCCGGCGACAAGGTGCTGAAGATCATCGCCACAGTGCTGCGCAAACGCCTGCGCGCAGCGGATTTCATTGCCCGTTTTGGTGGGGAGGAATTCGTTCTGCTGCTGCCGGCGACCACGCCTGCGGTGGGCGCCAAACTGCTGGAAAGCCTGCGCGCGGCAATCGAAGCCTGCCCGTTTCACTTCAAGGGCGAACGGGTGACGATCACCATTTCCATGGGCCTGGCGTCGTTCAAAACGGGAGAACACAGCGATCTGGTGCTCAAAAGAGCCGATCAGGCGCTTTACCGGGCGAAAAATGGCGGACGCAACCGGGTCGAGCTGGGCTGAGTAATTGTTCCATTTTGTTTAATTCAGCCCGCCGGCCGTCGAGACCCGAGGCATTACGTTACACTGTTGCATTACTGTCTTGCGTGTACTGCCTCTTGCCATGAAATTTTTTACCCTTCTCGCGTCGCTGCTCATTCTGGCCGGTTGTGCCAGCGGCCCGCGTTACGACACCAGCCATCCTTCGGCCAATCACGACAGCCGCGTGCAGTTCGTGATCGTGCATTACACCTCGGCGTCGCTCGCGCGTTCGCTGCAACTGCTGACCCACGGCGAAGTCAGCAGCCACTACCTGATCGGCGACGACAAGAGCGCCACCATCTACAAACTGATGGATGAAAACCAGCGCGCCTGGCACGCCGGGGAAAGCCAGTGGCAGGGCCGCACCTGGCTCAACTCCAGCTCGATCGGTATCGAGATCGTCAATCCGGGCTCCAAGGACACGCCGACCGGGCGCCTGTGGTTCCCTTATAGCGAAGCGCAGATTCAGTCGCTGATCGTTCTGCTCAAGGACATCAGCAAGCGCCAAGGCATCAGCCCGCGCCATATCATCGGTCACAGCGACATCGCGCCCCTGCGCAAACTCGACCCCGGCCCACTGTTCCCATGGAAACGCCTGGCCGCCGAAGGCCTGGGCGTATGGCCTAATGAACAAGCGGTGGCGCGGCAGCAGGTGCTGTTCAACGCCGAATTGCCGAGCATCAGCTGGTTCCAGGAACAACTGGCGCGCGTCGGTTACGACACCCCGCAAACCGGCGAGCTGGATGTAGCGACGCGCCATGTGCTCGCAGCGTTCCAGATGCATTTCCGCCCTTCCCGTTTCGACGGTATGCCGGACGCGCAAACAGCCGCGTTGTTGCTGGTACTCAATCAGACAAAATAATGACGCCCGCCCGACGGTCAGGGCGAAATCGCAATCAGCAGCTATAACTCATTGGTAATTCTTCGGATATTCCATGATGGTTGCTACCCGAGCGACGCTGCGTAGCTGGTTTTATCGCCCGTGGTTTTTGGCGATGATCGCGGCTGTCCTCAGTGCAAGCCTGCTGATCGCCGGCGGAATGTTCGTCGCCATGCGCCAGATCGAGCAGAACGAGAGTCAGGAGATGAACGCCCAGGGCGAGCGTTTTCTGGCCCGCCTTGAGCAGCTGTTCGGGCAATTGCGCGAAAGTCTCGACGACCTCCAGGCGCAGCCGTTGCGCAGTTGCGATGAGGAAATGATCGCCACCCTGCAACAGGTCACGTTCAACTATCGCTTCGTGTATGAAGCGGCCTACATGGACGGCTCGCGGATCTGCTCCAACCGCCCCCGGCAGGAGGGACTGTCGGTCGTCCGCGCGCCGGACATCAAGGGCCCGACTTACAGCTACTGGCTCAACACCACCACCGAACCCGATGAAAACCGCGCGGCGCTGATGCTCGGGCGCGGCAACTTCCGCGTGGCGACATCGCGCGGGCATTTGACCGACATGGTCGACCTGCCACCGGACAGCAGCCTGCTGGTGGTACTCGATCATGGAAGGCGAGCGATTCCGGTGCTCGGCACAGCCCAGACCTGGCCACCGAGCGAAGTCTGGCCACCGAAGAGCCGCGAGGCCCTGCAAGTCACCCAGTCACGGCTGATCTATCGCATGCCAACCAACAATCCGGAATACCAATTGGTGCTGATCACCCCGCGCAGTGGCATGCACATCCCGACCGTCTGGTGGTGGATGGTGCCGGCCTGCCTGCTGCTGGGGGCGTTTGCCGGTTTCTTCGTGTTTCTACTGGTGCGTCAGCGCCAGTCACTGGACGCCGAGCTGCAGGGTGCGATTCGGCGTGGCGAGCTGCAAGTCCTGTATCAACCAATCTTCGACCTCGACAGCCGCAATTGCGTGGGCGCCGAAGCCCTGCTGCGCTGGCGCCGCCCGGACGGCACCCTGACCAGCCCCGACCTGTTCATTCCATTGGCAGAAAACACCGGGCAGATACGGCAGATGACCGATTTCGTCCTGCAGCGGCTGCTGGAGCAATTGGGGCCGGTGCTACGCGCGAATCCGCAACTGTACATCTCGGTCAACCTTGCGGCGTGCGACGTGATGGTGCCGCGCATCGGTCAAGTCATGGCCAGGCTGTTGACCCTGCACCGGGTTGCGGCGCGGCAGATTGCCTTCGAAGTCACCGAGCGCGGGCTGATCGATGTGGTGGTGGCGCGGGAGAACCTGCAAGCCTTGCGCGATGTCGGCCATCAAGTGTTGATCGACGATTTCGGTACCGGTTATTGCAGCCTCGCCTATCTGCAGACGCTGCCGGTGGATTGCCTGAAAATCGACAAGGCCTTCATCGACGCACTCGGTCATGACGCGGCGAGCAGTGGCGTTGCTCCGCACATCATTCACATGGCGCAGGCACTGGATCTGAAGGTGATTGCCGAGGGCATCGAGCACGAAGCGCAAGCCGTGTTTCTCAGCAGCGAGGGGGTCAAGTTCGGTCAGGGCTGGCTTTTCGCCCAGGCCTTGAGTGCGGTGCAGTTCATTGAACTGATCACCCGTGGACGGCGCCTCGCCGGACGCCGGCTGGATGACGAAGCCTAGACCGCCAGCGCCATGTAGAACTGCGTGCCCTGTCCCGGCCGCGAATAGACGCCCATGCGCCCGCCATGCAACTGGACGATTTCCTTGCACAGCGCCAGGCCAAGGCCGGCGCCGCCCTTTTTGCGCCCGACCTGCACGAACGGTTCAAAAATCCGCCCCTGCTGCCCGTAGGCAATGCCTTCGCCGTTGTCCTCGACGCTGATGATGACCCGCTCGCCATGCCGACGCGCCTGCAAGCGAATCTGCCCGTCGCGGGCGGTATGGCGCAGGGCGTTATCGATCAAGTTATCCAGTACCCGGTCCAGTTGCGCCTGATCGGCTTGCAGGCGCGGCAACGGCCCCTGCACTTCGACGTTCAACGCAATGCCTTTGGCCGCCGCCGCAGCCGCGAAGCGCGATTGCGCCTGCGTCAGCAAATCTTCGATGGAGCACGGCGCCAGGGTGAGTTTCTGTAAACCGTTCTGATAACGCGAGAAATTGAGCAAGTCGTTGATCAACTGCATCAGGCGCTGCATCTCTTCGTTGACCGTGTCGAGCAGGTCCGCCTCGCGTGACTCCGGGGGAAACTTCGCCCGCTCGCGAAACAGCCCGAACGCCATGTGCATGCCGGTGACCGGCGTGCGCAGCTCATGGGAAGCACGCAGCACAAACTCGCTGCGTACGCGCTCGAAGGCGCGCTGCTCGGTGACGTCATGCAGCACCATCACCGCGCCAAGAATATGCCCCTGGGTGTGGCTGACCGGCGTCAGGCTGTAAGTCAGCAGACGTGATTCGCCATCGACCTCGATGCTCAAATCTTCCGGAGCACGCTCAAGGGTGCCGCCGCGCAACACCAGTTGCAGTTGCGCGTCGAGTTCCGGGCGCTCCAGCGCTGTGCCCAAGCCCTGACCGAGTCGATCACTGTCCCAGCCCAACTGGCGCTGGGCCACTGGATTGAGGTGCTCCAGATGCCCTTCGCGGTCAATCATCAGCAAGCCATCGTCGATACCGTCAAGCACCGCTTGCAAGCGTTGCTGACCGGCCAGCAGCTCGTCGACGTTGGTCGCCTGATGCTCGCGCAGCGCCTCGGCCATCAGCCCGAAGCGCTTGGTCAGCTGGTTCATTTCCATCGCCGAGGAAATCGGCAGCGTCACCTCGAAATTGCCTTGGCCGATGTTGTCCGCCGCTTGCGCCAGCGCCTCGATCGGCGCGCCGAAACGCCGGGCAATCGCATGCGCGGTGACAAAGCCGATGATCAGCACCGCCAGTCCCACCAACCCGAGCAGGCCGGAGACCAGCAGCGCCCTTTCCCGGGCGTCATGCTGCACGGCGTTGATGTTGTCCAGCGCGTGCTTGTGCTCGGCAATCAAACCGTTGCGCAAGATGTTGAAGCGTTCTCTGAGGTCGCTGTTGCCGCTGAGCACATTGCCCGGATTACGCGACAGCTCGAACGCCTGGAGAAAACTCAGATAGTCGGCCTTGGCCTGGGTAAACCCGTACTGGCGGCCATCGCCGTCGGCCTCCTGCGAAATGCCTTCATCGAGCAATTGCAGGTAATGCTGCTTTGACGCTTCGAACGCGGCGGGATCGGGTTTTTCGGCCAGCATCAGCACCAACTGGTCGCCGAGGGTCTGGCGCAATTTGAGCCCCAGGTCGAGGGTCACGAAGTTGCTGCGGATCGTTGCTTCCTGAGTACCGGCCATCTGCATCACGCTGACCAGCCCGAGCAACAGCCCGAGCAAGGCGACCGTGATCAGCGCAGAAATGCTCAGGAACAAGCGAGTGCGCAACTTCATCGCCAGTTTCATCGTCGGGCGCTCACAGGTTGTACTGCTTGCGCTTGCGATACAGGGTCGACGCGTCGATACCGAGGGTTTTCGCCGCCTGATCCAGCGTGCCTGCCGTCGCCAGCACCGCGCCGATGTGGGCTTTTTCCAGTTCATCGAGGCTCAGCGCGGCGCCGACTCGAGGTGCGTTGTTCGCCGGCTGCTCGGCCATGCCGAGGTGGCTGATTTCCACGCGTTCCTGCGGGCAGATGATGCTCGCCCGCTCCACTACGTTGCGCAGCTCGCGGATATTGCCCGGCCAGCGATAACCCAGCAGCGCCTCCCGCGCCTCGTCACTGAAGCCCCGGGCCGGACGCGCGTACTCTTTGACGAAGCGCGCGAGGAAGCGGTCGGCCAGGGTCAGGATGTCCTCGGCACGTTCGCGCAATGGCGGCAGATGCAGGGTGATCACGTTGAGGCGATACAACAGGTCTTCACGGAAGCGCCCGTCGCGCACCATGTCTTCAAGGTTGAGGTTGGTCGCGGCGAGAATCCGCACATCGGCGCGGCGAGTCACTGGGTCCCCTACCCGCTCGTATTCCTTGTCCTGAATAAAACGCAGCAACTTGGGTTGCAAAGTCAGCGGAAAATCGCCGATCTCGTCGAGAAACAGCGTGCCACCGTCCGCCTGATTGACTCGACCAAGCGTACTTTCGCTGGCGCCGGTAAACGCACCGCGACTGTGACCGAACAGCTCGCTTTCCATCAACTCTGCGGTCAAGGACGGGCAGTTGATGGTCACGCAGGATTTCTTCTCGCGCTTGCTCCAGCCGTGGATGGCCCGGGCCAGTTCCCCTTTACCCGTGCCGGATTCGCCGAGGATAAGGATGTTGGCGTCGGTACCGGCAACCTGCCGCGCAGTTTCCAGCACGACTTTCATCGCCGGGCTGTGGGAGTCGAGGCCGTCCTTGGGTTTGCGGATCTCGCCTTCGAGGGCTTCCAGACGCGCCGAGAGCTGGCGCACTTCCAGCTGCTTGGCGGTAGCCAGACGCAACTGGTCAGGGCTGCACGGTTTGACCAGATAGTCGGCGGCACCCGCCTGGATCGCGTCCACCGCGGTATCGACCGCCGAATGCGCGGTGACAATCACCACCCGCATCCATGGCGCCTGAACGCGCATCTGCGCCAGTACATCGAGACCGTTGTCTTCACCCAGACGTAAATCAAGGAAGCACAGGTCGAATACCTGGCGTTGCAACAGTGCATCAGCCTGAGCCGCGCTGTTGGCGGTTGCCACCGTATAACCTTCGTCTTCGAGGCAGTAACGAAAGGTTCGCAGGATGGCGGACTCGTCGTCCACCAGCAGAATGCGGCCTTGATGCTCAGTGGCAGATTCCATTTTTCCTACGCTCCATAGTGATTGATCTTGGGTTAGTCCCGGAAAAATCGGGCAAGTTGCATGGTTGATTCTGAACGATGCGAGCCATGGGAGGGTAGCTCTCTCCTGCCTTGACGGCCAATCCGTTGATTTCGTTGAGTTTTTAAACAATCACCGATTTACAGAGGGTTCCCTGCGTACTTTTCTGACATCCGGGACGTGCTCTCAATTCCATAAGAATGAAATCTCCTACGAAATAATCATGCATTTCGCACGACCGTAGATGACCCATCGTGCAGGATGCGTCCGTCGCTGAATTCCACTCACTCGCAAGCCATTGATTTTATTGAATATTTTTCAAATAAAAAACTGGCATGCAGCCTGCAATAACTCATTCAGCCCGGGCAGATTCCACTGCCCTAACCGAATAAGAGTGAGGAACCCAGGATGACTCGCCAACGTGCCGCCCAAGTGCGTATCTCGCCACTGCATATCCAGCAAGGCCTGTTTGGCGTACTTGCACTGTTGATCACCCTGATTGCCTGCCAGCAATACCTGAGCTGGGAAAACAGCCAGAAGCCTGAGCCGCTGATCTCTATTCAACACAGCACGCAGACGCACTTCAGCGCCGTCAGCAGCAGTCAGGCCGAAAGCGCCTCGATGCGCATGATGGATGTCGATCAGCCACAGCCGCTGGATCAACTGCCACGTGAAGAGCGCTGGGTTTTCTGACGAACCGAAGAATTCAGGCGCATCGCGCCGGAACACGCAATATCCCTAAATAGAGAAGTAAGGAGAATCACCATGTTGAGCTGGGCAATTACATTCTTGATCATTGCCATCATCGCCGCCGTACTGGGCTTCGGTGGTATCGCGGGCACCGCCACGGGTATCGCCAAGATTCTCTTTGTCGTGTTCCTGGTGATGTTCATCGCTTCCTTCTTCTTTGGCCGTCGCGGCCGAGGTTAACGATGATTGCTTTGAAGACACTGGCAGCCGCCCTGCTTATGGGCGGCAGTGCCATGGCGATGGCGGCCAATGATGGCCAGGCGCGGGTCAACGAGCTGCTCAGCTCCGACCCGCAATACCGCGAAACCTGGCAAGGCGTTGTGAAGCACGAAGAGCGCCTGCCGGAATGGGTGATGAACCTGTCCGGCACGCCAGACCAGCAGATGAATGCCGTGACTGAAGACGGCGACAAGTACCTGGTCGGCCCGCTCTGTGAATCCGCAGACAAGTGCCTCAACCACCGCTTGATCGTGGCTTTCAGCTTCGACAAGAAAGACGCGTACGCCATGCTCGTCGATGTTCCCGAAGGACTGCCGGCCGACAAGTCGCCAACGCGACATGCCACCTACCGCTTCCTCGGCAAACCGGATGAGGGTATGCAGAACCTGTTGATGGAAACGCTGAAGAAAGACCCGAAGTGGTATTGATTCGAACATGAGGGCAGCGCCCCGCTGCCCTTTATTGCGCCTACCCGAGGAGGGCCGGCGCATGACCAAGGGGCCGGGACGTTCTGACTGTTGCAGGGTCGGAGTGACCTACGGGTACAGGGAGTGCCTGCGCGAGGGCCGGGTCAGGGTAAAAGCTGCGACGCAGGTTCGCCGACCCTCAGTGGTTCGACGGACTTGCGCTGAGCTTTATCCGATGCAAAAACATTGATCCAGAGCGTCCTGCTCATCTTTTTATGCCTCACACTGCGCGCGAAAACATTACGCGGTGTTTCCTGGCGACCGTATATCGAGAAAGAGTCCCTTTAAACAGTGGGACATCTAGTCTGCAAACGTAGGCTTTTTCTTAAGATTTCCGTCGAAATTTCTCGTTTAAAAAATAACCAATCTACGCTGCAATGGCCGGTTCACGGCACTTATGCCGGCTGAAATGTCGTAATCGAACCGGTTGGGACGCCAGTTTCAATTAAAAAAGCTCATGCCGATTCGGCATAGGGTAGGCGTTTACGGCATTAGACGGCGCAACCTTGCATCGGAATAGTTGCGCCTTTTTTCGCCTGCCGAAGAGCCGTAAATACGCGCTTCGGGGCACCTTATACGGAGGCAGATGCACAGACTTTTCCGCTGACAGAGCGTTCCAGTTCCTGCATGTGCCTGAGTCAAACGCAAGTAAGGGTAAAGATAATGAAGAAGGCAAAACTCAGCCTCGCCTGGCAGATCCTCATCGGTCTGGTTTTAGGGATTGCAATTGGTGCGTTGCTTAACCACTTCAGTGCCGAAAAAGCCTGGTGGATCAGCAACGTCCTGCAACCGGCAGGCGATATCTTTATCCGTCTGATCAAGATGATCGTGATCCCGATCGTCATCTCCTCCCTGATCGTCGGCATCGCCGGCGTGGGCGACGCCAAGAAACTCGGGCGTATCGGTCTGAAGACCATCATCTACTTCGAAATCGTCACCACCATCGCGATCATCGTCGGCCTGCTACTGGCCAACCTGTTCCACCCGGGCGCCGGCATCGACATGAGCACCCTGGGCACGGTGGATATCTCCAAGTACCAGGCGACCGCCGCCGAAGTGCAGCATGAGCACGCGTTCATCGAGACCATCCTCAACCTGATTCCGTCGAACATCTTCGCGGCCATGGCCCGCGGCGAAATGCTGCCGATCATCTTCTTCTCCGTGCTGTTCGGTCTCGGTCTGTCGAGCCTGCAGTCGGACCTGCGCGAGCCGCTGGTGAAGATGTTCCAGGGCGTCTCGGAAAGCATGTTCAAAGTCACTCACATGATCATGAACTACGCGCCGATCGGTGTGTTCGCCCTGATCGCGGTGACCGTGGCCAACTTCGGCTTCGCCTCGCTGCTGCCGCTGGCCAAACTGGTGATCCTGGTTTACGTCGCCATCGCCTTCTTCGCCTTCGTGGTGCTGGGCCTGATCGCCAAGCTGTTCGGCTTCTCGGTGATCAAGCTGATGCGCATCTTCAAGGATGAGCTGGTTCTGGCTTACTCCACCGCCTCCTCGGAAACCGTGCTGCCACGCGTCATCGAGAAGATGGAAGCCTACGGCGCACCGAAAGCCATCTGCAGCTTCGTGGTACCGACCGGCTATTCGTTCAACCTCGACGGTTCGACCCTGTACCAGTCGATCGCCGCGATCTTCATTGCCCAGCTGTACGGCATCGATCTGTCGATCAGCCAGCAATTGCTGCTGGTGCTGACCCTGATGGTCACCTCCAAAGGCATCGCCGGCGTACCGGGCGTGTCCTTCGTGGTGCTGCTGGCGACGCTGGGCAGCGTCGGTATCCCGCTGGAAGGCCTGGCGTTCATCGCCGGTGTCGACCGCATCATGGACATGGCGCGTACCGCACTGAACGTGATCGGCAACGCCCTGGCAGTGCTGGTTATCGCGCGCTGGGAAGGCATGTACGACGACGCCAAGGGCGAGCGCTACTGGAACTCCCTGCCGCACTGGCGCAGCAAGGAAAAACTGCCGGCTGGCGAAATTTCCAAGCCGTAATGCAAACCCCTGTGGGAGCGAGCTTGCTCGCGAAGAGGCCGGCACATCCAACAATTATGTTGATTGACACACCGCCTTCGCGAGCAAGCTCGCTCCCACAGTGACTGATGCAAGCCTTACCAACAAACCCCGGAGCAATCCGGGGTTTGTCGTTTCTGGCGACCCCGCTATCATTCGCCGCATCTTCCGGGGGATTTGACTGATGCTTAATGGCCTGTGGCTTGGCTTCTTCGTCGTGGCAGCAATATCTGCGCTGGTGCAGTGGCTGGTCGGTGGCAACGCCGGGATTTTCGCGGCGATGGTGGAAAGCATTTTCGCCATGGCCAAACTCTCGGTCGAGGTCATGATGCTGCTGTTCGGCACGCTGACCCTGTGGCTGGGCTTTCTGCGCATCGCTGAAAAGGCCGGAATCGTCGAGTGGCTGGCCAAGGTGCTCGGGCCGCTGTTCCTGCGGCTGATGCCGGAAGTCCCGGCCGGTCATCCGGCACTCGGTCTGATTACCCTGAACTTCGCCGCCAATGGTCTGGGTCTGGACAACGCCGCCACGCCGATCGGCCTCAAGGCCATGAAGGCGCTGCAGGAGCTCAACCCCAGCGCGACCATCGCCAGCAACGCGCAGATCCTGTTCCTGGTGCTCAACGCCTCGTCGCTGACCCTGTTGCCGGTGACAATCTTCATGTACCGCGCCCAGCAAGGCGCACCAGACCCGACTCTGGTGTTTCTGCCGATCCTGTTGGCGACCAGTTGTTCGACCATCGTTGGCTTCCTTTCGGTGGCGTTCATGCAGCGCTTGCGCATCTGGGACCCGGTGGTGCTGGCCTATCTGATTCCCGGCGCACTGATCCTCGGCGGCTTCATGGCGCTGCTGGCGACGATGTCGGCCACGGCGCTGGCCGGGCTGTCGTCGATCCTTGGCAACCTGACGCTGTTCGGCCTGATCATGCTGTTCCTGGTGATCGGCGCGTTACGCAAGGTCAAGGTTTACGAAGCGTTCGTCGAGGGCGCGAAGGAGGGCTTCGACGTCGCCAAGAACCTGCTGCCGTATCTGGTGGCGATGCTCTGCGCGATTGGCGTGCTGCGTGCCTCGGGCGCGCTGGACTTTGGTCTGGATGGCATTCGGCATCTGGTGCAGTGGGCCGGGTGGGATACGCGTTTTGTCGATGCGTTGCCGACGGCGATGGTCAAACCGTTTTCCGGCAGCGCCGCACGGGCGATGCTGATCGAGACCATGAAGACCTCCGGCGTCGACAGCTTCCCGTCACTGGTGGCGGCGACGATTCAGGGCAGTACCGAGACCACGTTCTATGTGCTGGCAGTGTATTTCGGTGCGGTGGGGATTCAGCGCGCAAGGCACGCCGTTGGATGCGCGCTGCTGGCTGAATTGGCCGGCGTACTCGGCGCCATCGGCGTCTGCTACTGGTTCTTCGGTTAACCACGAATCCCCATTGTGGGAGCGGGCTTGCTCGCGAAAGCGGCGGGTCAGTCGACCTATATATTGACTGACACACCGCCTTCGCGAGCAAGCCCGCTCCCACAGGGGTTATGTATAAGGTTTAAGGTCTGGGTTGTTGGGTGAATTGCTGGCCTTGCTGAACAGCCCACGCGACAACCTTGGCCGTCAGCCGATCACTGGCCAGTCCAAACCCCGCGACCACCGCCGGCACCTGTACATCATTCAACGGCTGACGCTCTTCGAAGCGGCGACTGGCGAGGATCTTCTGGTCATAGCCGCGCACCAGCAACGCATCGACCCGCACCACGACGCTGGCCTGATTGCCCTGATACTCAGTCTGAAACGCCTGCAAGCTGCCGCCCAGTTCCAGATCCGCAGCGAAGTTGCTGTCATCGGTGCTGAGCAGCGTCACCCGACCATCCCGGGCAAAACCATCCAGCAGCCGATTACGCACCAGCACCGGCGCCGGATCGCTCCAGCGCGAGGCCTTGTAGCTGCTGATCACGTCGCCCTGTGGGATCACCGCGATGTTCGGCCGGTTCAGCGCTTCGCTGGCCTGCAACTTGTTCAGGCGCAGCGACCAATGCTGGGTCGCCACTGAGCTGGCCGAGGCAGGCGCTTGCGCGGCAGGCAGGCGATAGACGTCCGAAGGTTCGGCCTTGGGCAGGATCGAGCAGGCACTGGTCAAAGCGAGGCTGGCGAGGAGAGCAAAGTGAATCAGCTTCATGGGGTGAATTCCTTGTTCTTGTCACTGCCCAGCAGGTAGCCGCTGGGGTTGGCCTCAAGCCGTTGCGAAATGCCACGCAGCGAAGTCAGGGTTTCGCGCAGTTCGCGGATCGCCGGCGCCAGGCCATTGAGGCCCTGCATTCCGTTGTCGAGGGAGTTCTGATTCTTGCTCAGCAGGCCATTGATGGTGGCGCTGCTTTGCTCCAACGACTTCATCGCCTGCTCGGCACTGCCCAGCGCCTGCTTGCCCTGATCGTTGAGCAGGCCGTTGGCGTTGCGCATCAGCGCCGAAGTTTGCTCGAGCATGCTGCCGGCCTGCTTGCCGACGCTCGCCAGTTGCTGCATGGCCTGACGCAGGTCGCCGCGCTGATCGTTGATCGAACCGGTGGTCTGCTCCAGATGCGCCAGAGTGTTGCTGACGCGCTCGACGTTCTCCGGGGAGAACATCTGGTTGGCGTTGCTCAGCAGCGCGGTGATGCCACTCATCAAATCGTTGCTGTCGTTGAGCAGCCGGGAAATAGGCGAGGGTGCCGCGACGATGGTCGGCAGCTCGCCGTCATGCCCACGCAGCTTCGGACTTTCTGGAGTGCCGCCGCTGAGCTGGATGATCGAAGTCCCGGTGATCCCGGCCAAAGCCAATTTGGCCTGGGTGTCTTCCTTGACCGGGGTGTCACCGCCCAGACGAATCCGCGCCAGCACCCGACGTGGGTCTTTCGGGTCGAGACGCAGGTTGACCACGTCACCGACCTTGATCCCGCTGTACTGCACGGGGCTGCCCTTGGACAGGCCGCTGACCGCCTCGTTGAAGACCACTTCATAATCCTTGAACTCGCTGTCGACGCTGGACTTGGCCAGCCACAGGCCGAAGAGCAGGGCGCCTGCCACGACAATCACTGAGAACAGGCCGATCAACACATGATGGGCTCGGGTTTCCATGTCAGACCTCGTTGAGCAATTTGGCGGCGTCCAGCGCCGAGCGGCCACGCGGGCCGTGGAAGTATTCGTGAATCCACGCGTCGTCGGTTTCCGAGACCACGTCGATCGGGCCGGCCACCAGCACTTTCTTCTGCGCCAGCACCGCCACGCGGTCGGTGATGGTGTAGAGCGTGTCGAGGTCGTGGGTCACCAGAAACACGCTCAGGCCCAACGCATCGCGCAGGGTCAGGATCAGTTGATCGAACGCCGCTGCGCCAATCGGATCGAGGCCAGCGGTGGGTTCGTCGAGAAACAGGATGTCCGGATCCAGCGCAAGGGCCCGCGCCAGCGCAGCGCGCTTGATCATCCCGCCGGACAGCGAAGCCGGGTATTTGTCCGCCGCCGACAGCGGCAGCCCGGCCAGCGCCAGTTTAACCGCCGCCAGATGCTCGGCGTCGTTGCGGCTCAGGCCGGCATGTTCGATCAGCGGCAGGGCGACGTTTTCGGTCACCGTCAGCGAGGAGAACAGCGCGCCTTTCTGGAACAACACACCAAAGCGCCGCTCGACCAGCGAACGCTCATGCTCGGACAGGCTCGGCAGGTTTTGCCCGAACACCTTCACGTTGCCTTCGCTGGGCCGGCGCAGGCCAACAATGCTGCGCAACAGCACCGATTTACCGCTGCCGGAGCCGCCGACCACGGCGAGGATTTCACCTTTGTACAAATCCAGATCGAGATTCTCGTGCACGCTCTGGCTGCCAAAGCGATTGCACAGGCCACGGACTTCGATCACCGCCTCCGAGGGCGCGCGGGGTAGACGACTCACCAGCCCATCTCCATGAAAAACAGCGCAGCCACCGCATCGAGCACGATCACCACGAAAATCGACTGCACCACGGCTGACGTGGTGTGCGCACCGACCGATTCGGCGCTGCCGCTGACCTTGAAGCCTTCCAGGCAACCGATCGTGGCGATCAGGAAGGCAAAGATCGGCGCTTTCACCAGGCCGACCAGAAAGTGCTGAATACCGATGTCGCTCTGCAGCAGCGAGAGAAACATCGCCGGCGAAATCCCCAGCGACACCGCGCACACCACGCCACCGCCGATGATCCCGCAGAGCATCGCCAGAAATGTCAGCATCGGCAGCGCCACCAGCATCGCCAGCACGCGCGGCACCACCAGCAGCTCCATCGGGTCGAGGCCGAGGGTGCGGATCGCGTCGATCTCCTCGTTGGCCTTCATCGAACCGATCTGCGCGGTGAACGCGCTGGCGGTGCGCCCGGCCATCAGGATCGCCGTGAGCAACACGCCGAACTCACGCAGGAAAGAGAAGCCCACCAGGTCCACGGTAAAGATCGTCGCGCCGAAACTGGCCAGCACCGTGGCGCCGAGAAATGCCACCACCGCGCCGACCAGAAAAGTCAGCAGCGCCACGATCGGCGCGGCGTCGAGACCGGTCTGTTCGATGTGGGCGACAACGGGGGTGATGCGCCAGCGCTTGGGGCGCAACAGGTTGCGGGCGATGGTTTCGAGGATCAGGCCAATGAAACCCAGCACTTGCAGGGTGTCCTGCCAGACCGTTTCCACCGCGCGCCCGATGCGGGTCAGCAGTTGCACGCTGACACTGACTTCCGGCTCTTTGACCGGCACACAGAAATCAGTCAGCGAGCGATACACAGTCTGCAGCAGCGCGCGGTCAGCCTGGGAAATCGTGCAGTCGGGGTGTTCGGCGGATTTGCCCAGACGCTCGGAACCGAGCAGTTCAACCAGCAACGAAGCGCCCGCAGTGTCGAGCGCACCGAGGCTGTTGAGGTCGACCACGGTATTGGCGTCGTACTGGCCGGTCAGTTTTTCGGTCAGGTGCTTGAGGTCGGCGTAATGGGCAAGCGTCCAGTCCCCGGAAACCCGCAGGCGGGCAGGGCTGATTGACGTGTCCAGTTGGGCATTACCGCTCATTGAGCTGCTGATCATAAGCTCCGTGCTTGTCCGGCTATTAAGCGAACTAACGTAATAGCACGAACCGGATTACTTTTCTTTGATCGCTGTGCTGTCGGTCACTTCGAAACGCAGTACGCCGATCACCTGACCGTCTTCAGTCAGCACCCGCACCTGCCACTTGCCCGCCGGGTTGCCGGGGAAGTTCTGCTTGTGCGTCCACGCCCGGTAACCTTCCTTGCGCCCGCCGTGGATATCGAGAGCGATGCGGTCGACCTCTTTGCCGTCGAACTGCCACACGTGGTAGATCCGCTCATCCAGCCCGCGCGGCGCGTTGATTGCGGTGTAGGCGTAGAGACCGCCGTTGCGGATCTGCTCGGCGCTGACCTGTTCGAGGCTGTCGCCCGGGGTGCGATCCTGCAACTGAGTGCTGATCGCCACGTCGGTCATCCACAGCGTCGCCGGCGGCACCCACGAGCGCAGGGTCCAGCCGACCGCGCCTATGCCGACGGTAATGCACAGAATGGCCAGCGCGTTGCGCACCGTGCGGATCGGGAAGATCGACGCCAGGCTCGGGAATGACAACACCACCGCCGTGCCCAGTGCCCATTTGAAACTTTGCGCGGTGGTCAGGTGCATGATCACCGGCAGCGCGGTGAGCAGGGCGGCGAACAGGGTCAGGGTGTGCAACGCGAGAAAAGCCCAGCGCCGTGGCGCCAGCCATTTGTAATAGAGCGGATCGACAATCGAGATCAGCGCGGCGATGCACAGCAGGCCGGTGAAGATCAGTTGGCCGCTGTTCCAGGTGGTGGTGATGAAGAAGAACGGCAGGACGAAAAACAGGCTTTCCTGATGAATCATCTGCGTCGCGTAACGCAGCAGCGGCTGGGGGATCTCCCGCTTGAAGATGCGCGTGAACAGGCCGGTCAGGGTGTTTTCCAGCATCAGCCAGATCCAGCTCAGCAGCATGATGATGGTGATCCAGCTCGCCAGTCCCTGCTGGCGATCGACCAGAATGAAACTGCCGACCCCGGAGATGAAACCGCCAAGCGCAATCACCCCGGGATAGCGCTTCATCAGCTCGAGAATGCGCTGGATCAGGAGGGGGATTTTCTGCATGTTGGCGGTTCACGACTGAGTAGGAAAAAACCTCGACAGAGTACCGTCCGCCGGGCGACGTGGCGAGGCTCCCGGTCAGTAAAATCAGCACAGATCCCTGTGGGAGCGGGCTCGCTCGCGAAGGGGCCGTGTCAGTCGACATCATTGCTGAATGACACACCGCATTCGCGAGCAAGCCCGCTCCCACAGGTTCAGTGTTCGGCTGGCTTACGGCGGTGCAAGCGCCAACCCACCAGGATGAGCAGCACGACGCCCAATCCACCCGCCACCAGCCACAACACCTGATCATCACTGAGCAACGGTTTCTCGATCCGCAGATACCCCGGCTGCAGCAGCAACTCGCGCATGGCCTTGTTTGCCGTTTCCAGGGTCACGCCTTGCAGCTCGCGGGCAGGGTTGGCAAAGCGCCCGTCCTCGTAATCGCCCAGCGCGCTCCAGTAGTAATCCGCCATGGCACTGTTGCCCTGTACCGCCCAGGCCTGATGGGCGATGGCGGCTTGTTTGATCCGGGCGAAGGTGTCCGGGTCGAGGCCGTTTTTCAGCAGGTCGGCCTTGAGGTCTTCCAGCACCTGTTGGGCTTCGGCGAGGTCATCGCGATCCACGTCAGCGTTGAGGCTCATGAAGCCGACCCCGCCAAACACTTCACGCTCGGCCCACGGCCCGTAGGACAGGCCGTGATTCAGGCGAATCTGCCGGTACAGCGCCCAGTCGAGGTAGTCCTTGAGGATGTCGAAGGTCTCGTCGTACTGATCGTCGAGCATCGGCTCCGGCACCAGCCAGTGCAACTTGGCGCTGTCGCCGATGAAGCCGCGGGTGAGGTTGCGTTCATGGGCGGCGCTGGTGCGGATGTCCGGCAGCTCACGGTGCTCCGCCGGGTCCACCGCTTCAAGCGCGCCCCAGGTGCGTTCCAGATAGGCCGGCAGCAGTTTGTCGAGTTCACCGACGACGATCAGGGTCATGTTGTTCGGCGCGTACCAGGTCTTGCGCACCTTCTCCAGTTGCTTCTGGGTCAGGTGACCGACCTCGGCCCGCTGCGGGCATTTCAGGCCCAATTCCACCGCCAGTTGATTGCTCGCGGTGTGGCCCAGATCCTGGCGGTCGAGAAAGCGTTGCAGGCGCGTGTAATGGCCGCCGTCCTCGCGCTCGACCACACGTTTGGCAGCGTTGATCGCGTTGTCGTCGATGCGGGTCTGGGTCAAAAGGTCGAGCAACAGGTCGAGGACCTTGCGCTGATTCTTTGCCGGGGCTTCGATGACGAACGTGGTGTCGGCGTTGCTGGTGAACGCGTTCCACTCACCGCCCAGCGCCTGCATGCGCTCCTCGAGACCGCCTTCACCGGTGGCATCGACGCCGCTGAACAGCAGGTGCTCAAGCAGGTGCGGCAGCTCTTTTTCATCGCAGTCGAAATCGTCGAGACCGACGCCCACCACCAGACGAATCGCCACATGCCCGCGCTCGGTGCCGGGTTTGAGCAACAGCTGCAAACCGTTGGGCAGCGCGTAGCCTTCGACCTGAAAGCGATCAACGGCGAAGGCGGGCAGGGAACCGAGCAACAGACAGGCGAACAACAGGCAACGCATAACAGGCTTCCATACGGCTGATTTGGAGATCCGTGTCGCTATTCAGGCCGGCATTCGCGAGCAAGCTCGCTCCCACAGGGGAATGCATTTCAAATGTGGGAGCGAGCTTGCTCGCGAAGGTCTTAAGGCTGAATCAATGTTACTGACTGACCCCAGCCCCAGACGTTCAAGGCGAATGCGTAATGTCGGCAATATCATCCGCTTCCAGCGCCCCGGTATCGGCCGTTTCCAGCACCACATAAGCACTGCTGCAAAACAGCGAATTCAAGCGCTTCATATCCGCAATCAGCTCCAGATGCAGCGAACTGGTTTCCAGACTCTGCACGATCTTACGTTGCAAACGGCTGACATGGGCATGGGCCAGACGCCGTTCCTGTGCGCGAAAGCGACGTTTCTCGCGCAACAGCTGACGGGCGCTTTCCTTGTCGCCGCTGAGGAACACTGACAGGCCCAGGCGCAGGTTGGCGATCAGTTGCTGATGCAGCCCGGCCAGATCCTCCAGGCCCTCTTCGGAAAACGACCGACGCTGGGAGGTCTTCTGCTGCTGCACCTTGCGCAGCATGCGTTCGATCAGGTCGCTGGCCAGTTTCAGGTTGATCGCCAATTCGATGGTCTCTGCCCAGCGCCGACTGTCCTGTTCGCCGAGATCCTCGCGGGGCATTTGCGCCAGATACAGCTTGATCGCGCTGTACAGCGCTTCGACGTCATCGGTCAGTCGGCGCATTTCCTGGGTAATGGCGGTCTGCTTGCCGCGCAGCACATCGAGCATCGCGTCGAGCATGTTGTCGATCAGGTCGCCCATGCGCAGGGTCTCGCGGGCCGCGTTGGCCAGCGCCAGGCTCGGGGTGACCAGCGCCGTCGCATCGAGATGCCGCGGCTTGGCGGTGCCGTTGACCTCCGGGCGCTCCGGCAGCAGCCAGGCACACAGGCGTGCCATCGGCGAAACACTGGGCAGCAGGATCAGGCAGCGCGCGGTGTTGTAGAGCAAGTGGAAGCCGATGACCATTTCCTGCGGGCTGAAATCCAGGCCGTCCATCCAGTGCACCAGCGGATCGAGCACCGGGATGATCAGCAGCAGGCCGATCAACTTGTACAGCAGGCTGCCCAGCGCCACTTGCCGCCCGGCCGCGTTCTGCATGCTGGTGCTCATGAACGCCAGCACGCCGCTGCCGATGTTGGCGCCGATCACCAGACCGATCGCCACCGGCAGGCTGATCACGCTGGCGCCGGCCAGCGTCGCGGTCAGGAGCACGGCGGCGAGGCTGGAATAGGAAATCATCGCGAACAACGCACCAACCAGGGCGTCGAGGAGGATGTCGCCGGTCAGCGAAGCAAAGATCACCTTCACCCCTTGGGCGTGGGTAATCGGTGCGGCGGCCTCCACGATCAGTTGCAGCGCGAGAATGATCAGCCCCAGACCGATGCTGACCCGGCCCATCTGCCCGAGCCGCGTCTGTTTGCGCGACAGAAAGAAAATCACCCCGAGGAAAATCAGCAGCGGCGACAGCCACGACAGGTCAAAGGTCAGCACCCGCGCCATCAGCGCGGTACCGACGTCGGCGCCAAGCATGGTCGCCAGCGCCGGGGTCAGCGCCATCAAGCCCTGACCAACGAAGGAGGTGACGAGCATGGCCGTGGCGTTGCTGCTCTGCACCATCGCAGTCACGACGATGCCGGCGACGAACGCGAGCCAGCGTTTGGACATGTTCTGGCCGATCACATGGCGCAGATTGGTGCCGTACACCCGCAGGATGCCGGTTCGGACGATGTGCGTGCCCCAGATCAGCAGGGCCACGGCAGACAGCAAATTGAGCAGGGTGAGCATGCAGACCCCCTGTAGTTGCAGCGCCCCAAAGGGGCAAGTTGACGGTACCGCGCGGTTTCTACGTTTTTGATACTTAAGCTGTAGTTGGCTAACGGACTGGGCGCCAGCATTGCACAGCTAAAGTGCGGATTGAAACAAAAGTGTCATGAAAACAGGTTCATCCACCTCATCTGAAATCACCGCGGTCCCCTGTAGGAGTGAGCCTGCTCGCGATAGGGCGACCAGCTTCAACATCGTTGCTGACTGACGGACCGCTATCGCGAGCAGGCTCACTCCTACAGGTATTACGGCTGCCCCGGATTCTTCAGTACCCCTGAACAACTGTGGGAGCGAGCCTGCTCGCGAAAGCGGTGGATCAGCCAACATTGTTGTCGACTGACACTCCGTCTTCGCGAGCAGGCTCGCTCCCACAGGGGTGTTGCGTGATTCAGGACTACCGGGTTATTGCCCCGGAACATCCTTGCGCAGTTTCACCGGATCCTGCTGCTGTTTCTTCCGGGCCATCGCGCCGCGCAGTTTGATGTTGATCGCTTCCACCGCCAGCGAGAACGCCATGGCGAAGTAGACGTAGCCTTTCGGCACATGCACGTCGAACGACTCGGCGATCAGTACGGTACCGACCACCAGCAGGAACGACAGCGCCAACATCTTCAGCGACGGGTGCTTGTCGATGAACTCGCTGATCTTGCCCGAGGCCGCCATCATCACCAGCACGGCGACGACGATTGCCGCGACCATCACCGGCACATGGGAGACCATGCCGACGGCAGTGATTACCGAGTCCAGCGAGAACACGATGTCGATGATCGCGATCTGAATGATCGTGTAAAGGAAGTTGCCGCCCTTGCCCGAAGGCTCGTCGCCTGTTTCGTCTTCGCCTTCCAGCGCGTGGTACATCTCCTGCGAGCTCTTCCACAGCAGGAACAGGCCACCGAAGAACAGGATCAGGTCGCGACCGGAAATGCCCTGGCCGAACACCACGAACAGGTCGGCGGTGAGGCGCATGACCCAGGTGATCGACAGCAGCAACAAGATCCGCGTGATCATCGCCAGGCCCAGGCCGAAAATCCGCGTGCGCTGCTGCATGTGCTTGGGCATGCGGCTGACCAGGATCGAAATCATGATGATGTTATCGATGCCCAGAACGATTTCCAGGGCGGTCAGGGTAAAGAAGGCAACCCAGATTTCGGGGTTGGTCAGCCAATCCATGTGTATTCCTTTGAGCGAGTGTTAAACCATGACGCCAGCAAGCAGCTGGCGTCATGGTGAGTGAATGCCGTTACAACGTGCTGAACAGCGGGAACGTCCCCAGCAGCAAGGCGGCCACCAGTATGCACAGGCAGACCAGCACTGCCCACTTCAGGGTGAAACGCTGGTGATCACCGAATTCGATACCGGCCAGCGCCACCAGCAGGTACGTCGACGGTACCAGCGGGCTGAGCAAGTGGACGGGCTGACCGACGATCGAGGCACGGGCCATTTCCACTGCGGTGATGCCGTAATGGCTGGCCGCTTCGGAGAGCACCGGCAACACGCCGTAGTAGAACGCGTCGTTCGACATGAAGAACGTGAACGGCATGCTCACCAGCGCCGTGATCACCGCCAGGTACGGGCCGAGGAAGTCCGGAATCACTGCCAGCAGACTTTTCGACATGGCGTCGACCATGCCGGTTCCGGACAGGATACCGGTGAAGATACCCGCAGCGAAAATCAGACTGACCACCGACAGCACGCTGCCGGCATGGGCCGCAACGCGGTCCTTCTGCATTTGCAGGCATGGGTAGTTGACGATCATCGCGATACTGAACGCCACCATGAACAGCACCGGCAGCGGCAGCAGGCCGGCGATCAGGGTGCACATCAGCGCCAGGGTCAGCAGGCCGTTGAACCAGATCAGCTTCGGACGGCGGGCATCGGGGAACTGCGAGACGCTGATTTCACTGTGATCAATCTCGTCGCCGATCAGGTGCAGCTCGCCCAGACGCGCACGCTCACGTTTGCCGTAGAAGTAGGCAATGATCAGGATCGCCACCACACCGGCAGCCATCGCCGGGATCATTGGTACGAAGATGTCCGACGGGTCGACATGCAGCGCACTGGCGGCACGCGCGGTCGGGCCGCCCCACGGGGTCATGTTCATCACGCCACCGGCGAGGATGATCAGACCGGCCATGATCCGCGGGCTCATGCCGATGCGGCTGTACAGCGGCAGCATGGCGGCCACGCAGATCATGTAAGTGGTCGCGCCGTCACCATCGAGGGAAACGACGAGCGCCAGCACGGCGGTACCGACCGAAACTTTCAACGGGTCGCCCTTGACCAGTTTGAGGATCTTGCGCACGGCCGGGTCGAACAGGCCGGAGTCGATCATCAGGGCGAAGTACAGAATGGCGAACATCAGCATCACGCCGGTCGGCGCAAGCTTGGTAATACCTTCGAGCATCATCGGGCCGATCTTCGGCGCGAAACCACCGAACAGGGCGAACAGGATCGGGATGATGATCAGGGCGATCAGCGCAGACAGGCGCTTGGTCATGATCAGGAACATGAACGTGATGACCATGGCGAAGCCAAGGAAAGTCAGCATGGGATTACTCCAGGCGTAGCGCGGCTAATTGAGTGAGCGGATCGGAAGGGATCAGCGCAGAACGGGAAGCACGAGACGTACGGGCGGAGTTTCAGCGAGAAGGCGGGCTACAGAGGACATCAGAATCACCATTGTTGTTGTTAATTGGGCCTGACATGCGAGCGATCACACGCGTTGGCCAACCGGTCTGTTGCCGGTAGTGGCGGCGATCCTAATCGGGCAACCTTTCAGCTACCTTTCGCTGACGAAAGCTTCAGGCGAATGGCCAACCGGCTGTCGGATGCGGCTAGAGTCAATCATTTCGGGGACGGGAGGGCAGGGACATGGAAGAAGTGCACAGCGGTGGCTGCCACTGCGGACAGATTCGCTATCAGTTCAGCGGGCCATTGCAGGACATTGCCCACTGCCACTGCTCGATCTGCCGCAAGGTCAGCGGTGGGATTGTCACCACGTGGATTACCGTGGCGGCGGCCAGCTTCCAGTGGCTGAGCGGCACGCCATCGCGCTATGACTCGTCGGGCAGTTGCGCGCGATACTTCTGTCCGCATTGCGGCGCGCAACTGGCGCTGGTGACGCAGCTCAGCCTCGAAAGCATCGACGTGACCATCGCCTCACTGGATCACCCGGAGTTGGCACCAGCCTCGCGGCATATCTGGACGGACAGCCAATTGCCCTGGCTGCATCTGGACGAGCATCTGCCGGGCGAGCCCGAAGAAACCCTTTGATCAAAAAATAGACAGATCCAGCGGCCGCATCGCGCCCATCCAAATCGCGTGCTCGGTGTGATCGAGCAAATCATCGCCAGTGTCGGGGTGCAAAAACACCACCAGCCCCTTGCGATTGAGCGCCAGCCACGGCAACACCTCACCGATCAGCTCCGGGCCGAAAGCCAACTGGCAGCTCCAGTCTGGATGCGGGCCGACCGGGCGCTCATGGACGCGCCCCATCTTCAGAGGAAACAACTGCGCCGCCTGTTCACACAAAGCGCGCGCCTGATCAATTGAGTCAGCGTCGAAATAGACGTGGGCGTGATAGCCATTGATTGCGTGCATCTGAAAGCCTCTGAATCGGTTCGAACCCTCGGCGCAGGCTGCGTGTCACACGTCATACGAGGGACAACAAAAAGGAATCAGCCATGAAAAATGCCGAAACCCCGACGGTGAAAGTGGTGCTCTATGGTGCCATGGCCAGCCTGGGCGGTGCGTTGATGGCTGAATTGCTGCGACGGCAGCACGAAGTCGTCGCGATTCTCGACGATTTGAACGTACTCGCACCACGTCCGGGCCTGCGCACCAAAAGCGGCGATCTGTTCGATGCCGAGCGGGTCAAGCAGAGCGTAGCGGGCAGCTCGGCAGTGATCTGCTTGTTGGACGCACCGGGTCTGCCGTTCAGCAGCGACCATGTGGAAAGGTCCGTGGTGCTCGGCCCGGTGGAACAGGTTTTGGCGGTCGATGCGTTGGTCGACGGTTTGCAAATGGCCAACGTGCCACGGCTGTTTCTGGTGGGTAATTTTGCCGTGCTCGACGAGCCAGATCTGGACGACGCACTGCAACGCCACGCCGCCGAAGAAATCCGCGAGGCCCTGCAAAGCAGCCCGCTGCAGTGGACACTGGTGAATGCGCCGCACGGGGTGGCGGGGCTGACCATTGAGCATTTCAGTCAGGTGGGCGGCAATCTGGAGCCGGGGCTGGCGGAGCCACTGGAACGACTGAACCGGGTCGCGGTGGGGATTGCCGATGAGCTGCGGTTGAATCTGCATGTGGGGCAGCATGTGAATTTTGTCGCCGCAACTGGCTGAGCCTTCAAACCGCAATCGACGGTAACGCTACCCCGGCGAGCGATTCGGCGCTGCTGGCCTGCTCGGCCATTAACCAGTCGACAAACTGCTGAATCAACGCGCCCCGGCGTTTGCGTTGCGGCAGCACCACGTAATAACCGAGGCGCGACAACGTGGTCTCGGCGATCGGCCGACACAGCAAGCCTTGGCTCAGCAAGTTATCCACAAGGTGGCGCCAGCCGATGGCCACACCCTGACCGCCAATCGCCGCTTGAATCAACAAGGTGTAATTGTCGAAACGCAATTGGCCCGGTGCTGGCGGGGTACTGATGCCCAGTTCGCGAAACAGCCCGCTCCAGTCAAACCAGTTGCTGCTGTTTTCACCGCGCAGGTGCAGCAGCGGCAACTCCAGCAACGCCTGGGCAGGCAAGGGCAGGGCACGCTCCTTGAGCAATTGCGGACTGCACACCGGAAATACTTCCTCGCTGAACAGCCAATGGCTTTCGCCCTGTTTGAAACGCCCGTCGCCGAACAGGATCGCGACATCGATGTCGGTGCGCAGCATGTTGTGGTTGCGCTCGCTGGTGACCAGGCTGACATCGACGTTCGGATTTGCTTCGTGGAAGCGGTGCAGGCGTGGCATCAGCCAGTAAGCGGCAAAGGCGAAATCGGTGGCGACTTGCAATACCTCATGTTGCTGCTGCGTACTGATCGCGCTCAATCCTGCGTCGATATTCTGTAAACCGAGCTGAACCTGCTCGAACAGGATCGCGCCGCCCTCGGTCAGTTCAATACCGCGATAGATCCGGTCAAACAGTCGTACTCCCAGCTGTTCTTCCAGACGCTTGATCTGCTGGCTGATCGCTGGCTGCGTGGTGCCCAGCTCAACCGCCGCCGCAGTAAAACTGTGATGACGCGCCGCTGCTTCGAAGGCGCGCAACAGATCGAGGGACAGATTACCGAGGGCGTCATACATAAGCTGTGCTTATCCTAGTCATTGTCCGGCGCAGGCTTTACCGGACGGGGCATGGACTCCATGCTCGATCGCAGCAATGTCGCATAAATATTCACTATGGAATGCCGCGATCACATGAAGCGCAAGAACATTCTTTTCATCATGGCCGATCAAATGGCCGCGCCAATGTTGCCAATCTACGGCCCGTCGCCAATCAAACTGCCGAATCTTTCGCGCCTCGCCGCTCAGGGCGTGGTGTTCGATGCCGCTTACTGCAACAGTCCGCTGTGCGCGCCGTCGCGTTTCACTCTGGTCAGCGGCCAGTTACCGAGCAAGATCGGCGCCTACGACAACGCCGCCGATTTCCCTGCCGATATTCCGACCTACGCCCACTACCTGCGTCGCCTCGGTTACCGCACCGCGCTGTCGGGCAAGATGCATTTCTGCGGCCCGGATCAGTTGCACGGTTATGAAGAGCGCCTGACCAGCGACATCTACCCGGCCGACTACGGCTGGGCGGTGAACTGGGACGAGCCGGACGTGCGCCCGAGCTGGTATCACAACATGTCGTCGGTGCTGCAGGCCGGGCCGTGCGTGCGCACCAACCAGCTCGACTTCGATGAAGAGGTGGTGTTCAAGGCCCGGCAATACCTGTTCGATCACATTCGCGAGGACGGCGATCAGCCGTTCTGCCTGACCGTTTCGATGACTCACCCACACGACCCGTACACGATTCCCAAGGCGTTCTGGGATTTGTACGACGACGGTGACATCCCGTTGCCGAGCACCCCGGATCAACATTCCCTCGATCCACACTCGCAGCGCCTGCTCAAGGTCTATGACCTGTGGGACAAGCCGCTGCCTGTGGATAAGATTCGCGATGCTCGGCGTGCCTACTTCGGCGCGTGCAGCTACATCGACGACAACGTCGGCAAACTTCTGCAAACCCTCGAAGATACCGGGCTGATCGATGACACCATCATCGTGTTCTCCGGCGACCACGGTGACATGCTGGGAGAGAAGGGCCTCTGGTACAAAATGCACTGGTTCGAGATGGCCGCGCGGGTGCCGCTGTTGATCAGTGCGCCGGGGCAGTTCGCTGCTGGCCGGGTTAGCGCGGCAGTGTCCACCGCCGACCTGTTGCCGACCTTCGTTGAACTGGCCGGCGGCAGCCTGGAGCCGAACTTGCCGCTGGACGGCCGCTCGCTGCTGACGCACCTGCAAGGGCAGGGCGGGCACGACGAAGTGTTCGGCGAGTACATGGCAGAGGGCACGGTCAGCCCGCTGATGATGATCCGTCGCGGCGCTTACAAATTTATCTACAGTGAGAGCGACCCGTGCCTACTCTTCGATGTGCACAACGATCCGCGTGAACTCGAAGAACTCAGCCAGTCGCCGCAACATCGCCAGCTGTTCGACGATTTTCTCGCCGAAGCGCGGGCCAAGTGGGACATCCCGGCGATTCACCGCGAGGTGCTCGCCAGCCAGCGCCGCCGGCGTTTTGTCGCCGATGCCCTGACCATCGGCAAGCTGAAGAGCTGGGATCACCAGCCGCTGGTGGACGCCAGTCAGCAGTACATGCGCAACCACATCGACCTCGACGATCTGGAACGCAAGGCCCGTTATCCACAACCCTGCCAAAACCAATAATGTAAGGGGAAGTCCATGCGCAAGTTATCCACAGCACTGACATTTGGCCTGCTGGCTCTGGGCAGTGCCTCGGCATTCGCCGAGCAAAGCTGCGAAACGGTGAAAATGGCCGACCCGGGCTGGAGCGACATCGCCGCGACCAACGCCATCACCGGGTTTCTGCTGGACGGCATGGGCTACAAGGCCAAGGTCGACACCCTCGCGGTGCCGATCACCTTCGGCGGTTTGAAGGACGGTCAGGTGGATGTGTTCCTCGGCAACTGGATGCCGGCGCAGCAGGGCTTCTACGACAAGTTCGTCGCCACCGGTGATGTCACGCAACTGGCGAAGAACCTCGACGGCACCGAATTCACCCTGGCCGTCCCGGATTATGTGTGGGACGCCGGCGTGCATGACTTTGCCGACCTGAACAAATACGCCGACAAGTTCGACAAGAAAATCTACGGCATCGGTTCCGGTGCGCCAGCGAACATCTCGCTGCAGGAAATCATCAAGAAGAACGACTTCGACCTCGGCCAGTGGAAGCTCATCGAATCCAGCGAACAGGCGATGCTCGCCGAAGTGTCGCGGGCAGTGAAGAAGCAGAAATTCGTCACCTTCCTCGGCTGGACCCCGCACCCGATGAACGTGCAGCTGAAGATGCATTACCTCAAGGGCGGCGAGAAGTATTTCGGCGACACCGGCAGCGTCTACACCCTGACGCGCAAAGGCTACGCCGAGGCCTGTCCGAATGTGGGCAAGTTGCTGACCAACCTGGCGTTCACCCAGGACATGGAGAACAGCATCATGGCTGAGGTGGTGAACAAGAAAGTCAGCAATGCCGATGCGGTGAAGGCATGGATCAAGGCCAATCCGGCGGTGCTGGACAAGTGGCTGGAGGGGGTGAAGACCGTGGATGGCAAGGATGCTTTGGCGGCTGTAAAGGCAAAGCTTTGACCGTGGGATGGCTTTGAATTTTGCTCGGCTTGAGATTTTTGCCCCCTCACCCCAGCCCTCTCCCCGAGAGGGGGCGAGGGGGAAGGGAGCCGATCTTTATGTTGTTCAGAACCTGAGTTCGACTGGATATCTCAGGTCGGCGTACTTCCCTCTTTCACCTCGATCAGTCCCCTCTCCCTCCGGGAGAGGGTTAGGGTGAGGGCCTTTACCCTGGCACCCTGATAACCTTGAACAAAACCCGCCCGCGAGGACCCATGGCCCTGCCAAGTCGCCATTCACTCTTTCCCTTCCTGACCTGGCTGCCCCGGCAAACCCGCGCCAGCGTCGGCCGGGATCTGGTCGTTGGCCTGAGCGGTGCGATTCTCGCGTTGCCGCAGTCGATCGCCTACGCGCTGATCGCCGGCCTGCCGCCGGAATACGGCCTCTATGCGGCGATCATCCCGGTGCTGATTGCCTGTCTGTGGGGTTCGTCGTGGCACCTGATCTGCGGCCCAACGGCGGCGATTTCGATTGTGCTGTATGCCAGCGTCAGCCCCTTGGCTGTGCCGGCGTCACAGGACTACATCACGCTGATCCTGCTGCTGACCTTCCTTGCGGGGATTTTTCAGTGGCTGCTGGGGTTGCTGCGCTTCGGCGCTTTGGTGAATTTCGTCTCGCACTCGGTGGTGCTCGGCTTCACCCTCGGCGCGGCGGTGGTGATTGCCATCGGCCAGTTGCCCAATCTGCTGGGGCTGGACCTGCCGGCGAAAGCCACGGCGCTGGCCAGTCTGATGGACCTGCTGCAACACCTGCGGGCTGTGGATAAACCATCACTGGTGTTGGGTGTGGCCACGGTGCTGGTCGGTTTTGTCCTCAGACAACTGCTGCCGCGCTGGCCGACCCTGTTGATAACCCTGGTGCTGGGCAGCGCAGTGGTGTGGTTATGGCCGGCGATGTTCGGCCACGTGCATCTGGTCAGCGCCTTTGTCGGACGCCTGCCACCGTTCAGTGCGCTGCCGCTGGATCTCGATCTGGTGCTGCGCTTGCTGCCGAGCGCGGTGGCGGTAGGCATGCTCGGTCTGGTCACCAGCCTGTCGATTGCCCGTTCGATTGCTGCACGTTCGCAGCAGTTGCTTGATGCCAACCAGGAAGTCCGCGCACAGGGCTTGTCGAATATTGTCGGGGCGTTCTTTTCCGGATCGCTCTCCGCCGGTTCGTTCACCCGCTCAGGCCTGAGTTACGAGGCGGGTGCCTGTTCGCCGCTGGCCGGGGTGTTTTCGGCGATATGGGTCGCGCTGTTCGCGATTTTCGGCGCCGGGCTGATTTCACACATTCCGATTCCGGCGATGGCCGGGAGCATTCTACTGATCGCCTGGGGCCTGGTGGATCATCGCGGGATTCGTTCGTTGCTGCGGGTCAGCCGTGCCGAGTTCGTGGTCATGGCGCTGACCTGCCTCGCCACGCTGCTACTGGAACTGCAGACCGCGATCTATGCCGGGGTGCTGGCGTCGCTGTTCTTCTACCTCAAGCGCACCTCGCAACCGCGAGTGCAGCATTCGCGCGAGGGTGAGGAGGACGTACTGCGAGTCGGCGGCTCGATCTTCTTCGGCGCCAGCCATTACCTGCAAGTGCGCCTGCAACGGCTGCACGGTACGCGGGTGGTGATCGAGGCGCAGCAGATCAACTTCATCGATTATTCGGGGGTGGAGATGCTGCATCAGGAGGCGCGGCGCCTGCTGCGTCAGGATCGCAGCCTGACCCTGCGCCGGGCGCGGCCGCAGGTGGTCGAGGAGTTGCGGAAGCTCGAAGGGCCCGAAAAGTGTCCGATCCGGTTTGAGGATTGATCCAGGATCGGCGGTGCGGCCATTCGCGAGCAAGCCCGCTCCCACATTTGATCGCATTCCAATGTGGGAGCGGGCTTGCTCGCGAAGCTTTTAAAGGGCCAACTGGCGGCGTAGTTCGGCCAGTACCGGCGCCGTATCCGGGCGCACCCCGCGCCACAGGAAAAACGCCTCGGCCGCCTGTTCAGCCAGCATTCCCAGACCATCCATCGACACTGCCGCGCCATGCTCGCTGGCCCAACGGCAGAACGCAGTCGGCTCTTTGCCGTACATCATGTCGTAGCACAGGGTCTGGCCCGGCTCGATCAGGCTCGCGGCAATCGGCGGCACGTCGCCGGTGAGGCTGGCGGAAGTGGCGTTGATGATCACGTCCACCGGCTCCTGCAACCAGTCGAAACCACTGGCCGACACCGGCCCCAGATCACAGAACAGCTCGGCCAGCAGCTCGGCTTTGTCCACCGTACGATTGGCGATGATCACCGATGCCGGCTTCTCCGCCAGCAACGGCTCCAGCGCGCCACGCACCGCGCCGCCAGCGCCGAGCAGCAGGATGCGTTTGCCGGTCAGGCTGAAACCGGCATTCACCGTCAGGTCGCGCACCAGACCGGCGCCGTCGGTGTTGTCGCCGAGCAGCGAACCGTCAGCCAGTTTACTCAGGGTGTTCACCGCACCCGCCCGTTGCGCACGGGCGGTCAGGCTATTGGCCAGGCGAAAGGCTTCTTCCTTGAACGGCACAGTAACGTTGGCGCCGCGACCGTCCTGGAAGAACGCCATGGCGCAGGCGCTGAAGTTGTCGAGCGGCGCCAGCAGGGTGCTGTAGTCGAGGCGCTGACCGGTCTGCTCGGCGAACAGTTTGTGAATCATCGGCGACTTGCTGTGGCCGATCGGGTTACCGAAAACGACGTAACGATCCATCAGCAGTCCTCAGGCCTCGGCCAGCCAGTCGCGGTCTTGCAGGAAGTAGTCGGTCAGGCGCGCTTCTTCACTGCCGGGTTCGGCCTTGAAGTCATAGGCCCAGCGCACTTGCGGCGGCAACGACATGAGGATCGACTCGGTACGCCCGCCCGATTGCAGGCCGAACAGGGTGCCTCGGTCGTAGACCAAGTTGAACTCGACGTAGCGGCCACGGCGGAATTCCTGGAATTCACGCTGCTGTGCGTTGAACGCGTCGTGCTTGCGGCGCTGCACGATCGGCAGGTAAGCGTCGATGTAGGCATCACCGATGGCGCGCATGAAGGCGAAACTGGTGTCGAAATCCCACTCGTTCAGGTCGTCGAAAAACAGGCCGCCGATGCCACGCGGTTCATGGCGATGCTTGATGTGGAAATAGGTGTCGCACCAGGCCTTGTAACGCGGATAGACGTCCGGCCCGAACGGCGCGCAGGCCTGTTCGGCGACGCGGTGCCAGTGGATGCAGTCTTCTTCGTTGCCGTAATACGGGGTCAGGTCGAAGCCGCCGCCGAACCACCAGACCGGCTCTTCACCTTCCTTCTCGGCGATGAAAAAGCGCACGTTGGCGTGGGAAGTCGGCACATGCGGGTTGTGCGGGTGAATCACCAGCGACACGCCGAGGGCTTCAAAGCCACGACCGGCCAATTCCGGACGATGGGCGCTGGCCGACGGCGGCAGACCGCTGCCGAACACATGGGAAAAGTTGACGCCGCCCTTTTCGATCACCGCACCGTTCTCGATCACACGGGTACGACCGCCACCACCGGCAGGCCGGGTCCAGGCGTCTTCGACGAAGCGCGTGCCGCCGTCCTCGGTTTCCAGCGCGGCGCAGATGCGGTCTTGCAGGTCGAGCAGATAGGCCTTTACGGCGTCGGTGCGGGTCGTCATGGCTTCACCTTGAATCGGGCATAACTACGCGGGCGCCCCGCAGGCAGGGGGCGGCGCAAATGGGCGCGTAGCATAACACCGCAAACCTGCGCGCCGCAGTTGACGAAGATCAAGCAGGGGAGTTGGATAGGGGGCTTACAAACGACCCAAGGAGAGCAGGCAGATGGCAAAGCGTATCCAGTTCCGCGCCCACGGCGGTCCCGAAGTGCTCGAGTTTGTTGACTACGAACCCGCCGCGCCCGGCCCGAATCAGGTGCGGGTGGCGAACAAGGCGATCGGCCTGAACTTCATCGATACCTATTTCCGCAGCGGTCTGTATGCCCCGCCAGCCTTGCCGT
This sequence comes from Pseudomonas sp. S150, assembly GCF_004526365.1. Classification (NCBI taxonomy): domain Bacteria; kingdom Pseudomonadati; phylum Pseudomonadota; class Gammaproteobacteria; order Pseudomonadales; family Pseudomonadaceae; genus Pseudomonas; species Pseudomonas sp. S150. The sequence goes on along the minus strand of NZ_CP038207.1, from coordinate 559,566 downwards.
CCGGCCTCGGCGCAGAAGGCGCCGGCATCGTCGATGCGGTGGGCAGCGACGTCACCCGGTTCAAGGTCGGTGATCGCGTGGCATATGGCAGCGGCCCGTTGGGCGCCTACAGCCAGTTGCACACCCTGCCCGAAGCCAATCTGGTGAAGCTGCCGGACGAAATCAGCTTCGAGACCGCAGCCGGGGTCATGCTCAAGGGCCTCACCGTGCAGTACCTGCTGCGCCAGACCTATGAACTCAAGGGTGGCGAAACCATTCTGTTCCACGCCGCTGCCGGGGGCGTCGGTTCGCTAGCCTGCCAATGGGCCAAGGCCCTAGGCGTGAAGCTGATCGGTACGGTCAGCTCCAAGGAAAAAGCCGAACTGGCCAAGGCCAACGGTGCCTGGGCAACCATTGATTACAGCCACGAAAACGTGGCACAGCGGGTGCTGGAGCTGACCGATGGCAATAAAGTCCCGGTGGTGTACGACGGCGTCGGCAAAGACACCTGGCTGACCTCGCTCGACAGTGTGTCGCCGCGTGGGCTGGTGGTGAGTTTCGGCAACGCCTCCGGTGCGGTGGACGGGGTGAATCTGGGGATTCTTTCGGCCAAGGGCTCGCTGTACGTGACCCGCCCGACCCTGGCGACCTACGCCAACAACGCCGAGAACCTGCAGCGCATGGCCGACGAGCTGTTCGAGATGATCATCAGCGGCAAGCTCAAGGTGGACATCAGCCAGCGCTATCCACTGGCTGATGCGGCGAAGGCGCAGACCGAATTGTCGGCACGGCGCACCACCGGTTCGACCATCCTGCTGCCCTGACAAACCTTCGGCGTCTTGCCAGTCAGGGTTGCAAACCCATGGCTGGCAAGTCAGTTCGAACGCGTTCAACACCTCGGCAGATGACACTCCAACGGTTTTTGCACCACGTGGCCAACCGCCGGATCAGGCGGTTGGACCGCCGCGAGAATTTGCCGCCACTCGGCTGACAGCACCCAGTAATCGCCGCGTGCGCGCTGGTCGATATGCAGGGCATTGGAGGCGATCGGCATCAGGCCGAAACGCTGGTAGAAGCGCAGCTGTTGCGATCTGCACAACGCGGGTTACCCCGTTATAACCGCATTTAATGGCCCACTCGGTAGCGGCCGCCAGCAGACCGTTGACCGCGATGGGCAACTGATTGGGCGTGTACGACATCAATCGACTGAATTCGACATGGCGCGACAGCGCCACCGTGGGAGAAACGTGTTGCTGCCAGCGATACCCACTCGAACGGTGCCGGAGTCGCTCTCAATACCGCCAACAGTTGATCGTGCCGATACAGCAGGAAATGGGTACTGCGCGACTTTATCGCCAGTCTGGTTTCGAGCATCCGCGCCCGTGAAGTCAGCATGTAATGCTGCAACCGAAGCCGAAATTGCCGATCGATAAACCGGTCGAACTCCTGAGTATCCGCCCCAGCCTCAAGCATCACGATGCGACAACCCTCATGGTGACTCTTCAACGTCACCTGAAGCGCCTGCAGGTAATCCGTGAGTTGCAAATTGGTAGTGTCCATTCTTTCTCCGCAGACCTTAACTTATCGAAGTGTTTCGAGTGCAGGGAAAGGATGGTTGCTTTTGCCGATTCCGCCACGCCAGAAAGTCTGATAATCAAGTGGGAAAAGCCAATGAATCTGGGGACTTGGCGACTTTTCCGACAGAGAAACTGGCGTCATTGCAGGATAAATCGCAGGCACGCGTAGTCCTCCTCACCATCAAGGCGAGGAAGACTCACGGTAAAGGTTTTCGACGCAGGATCAGTCGGGGCGAATGACCTTGCCGGTTGCCAGATCGCGAATCACGCTGGGGTTCTTGCGCCCGCCCAGTTGCCCGCCAAGGATCAGGTCGATCTGCCCACGGAAATACTGCTCGACGCGCAACCGCGTGCGCGCCGCCGGCCGCCCCTGCGGGTTGGCCGAGGTGGAAATCAGCGGCCCGACCATCGAGCACAGATCCCGCACCTGCGGGTGATCGCTGACCCGTAGCGCCACCGTGTCATGCACACCCGTCACCCATTCCGGCAACAGGTTCTGATGCGGCACCAGCCAGGTGTTCGGCCCCGGCCAGGTGCTGGCCATGCGGTCGAGCCACTCTTGCGGGAAGTCTTCGAACAGGAAGTCGAACTGGCGTATGTTGTCGGCGACCAGGATCAGGCCCTTGTCCACCGAACGGTTCTTGATCGCCAGTAGCCGATCCACTGCCTCTTCGTTCCACGGGTCGCAACCCAGCCCCCAGACGGCTTCGGTTGGATAGGCAATCACCGCCCCGGCGCGAATCTCTCGTGCGGCTTGTTGCACACGCCAACTGTTGACCATGAAAAAACTCTCCGAAAACAGGTTTTGCGCAGTTTACCGATCTTCCCTGTAAAACCTAGCGTGTCCTCGCCAGCCAGCGACCGTTTTCACACACTGCGCGGCCGTCCATTTCCAGCTCGGTGAGCGCCGCGAGGACTTTGGGCAACGCCCAGCCGCTGCTTTCGACCAAGGCTTCGCTGGTGTGCGGCGCGGCGTGCAGCAGATCAAGCAAGGGATGCGCGGAATCCGGCGGGTCTGTGGATAACGGCAAATGCTGCCAGCCGCGCAGGGCTTCGAGAATGTGTTCGATGGTTTCCACCAGCACCGCGCCGTCGCGGATCAACTGATGGCAGCCGCGCGCACCGGGGTGATGGATCGAGCCGGGAATCGCATACACCTCGCGGCCCTGTTCCGCCGCCAGCCGGGCAGTGATCAGCGAACCGCTGGCGACACTCGCCTCGACCACCAGCACACCGAGGGACAAACCGCTGATGATCCGGTTGCGCCTGGGGAAGTTGCTCGCCGTTGGCCCGGCGTCCAGTGGAAACTCAGAAACCACTGCGCTGCCCGAGGCAATCATCGCGTCGGCCAGTCGACGATTGCGCTGTGGATAAAACTTTTCCAGGCCGGTGCCGAGTACACCGACGGTTTGCCCGCCGACGTCCAGAGCCGCTTGATGCGCAGCCGCATCGATACCCAGCGCCAAGCCACTGGTGATGACAAAACCGGCCCCGGCGAGGCTGCGGGAAAATGCGGCGGCGGTATCCATTCCCGGGCGCGACGCGCTGCGACTGCCGACCATCGCCAGTTGCGGTTTTTCCAGAATCAGCGGATCACCGGCGACGAACAACAACGGTGGCGGGTCAGGGATCTGCGCCAGCAGCGCCGGATAATCCGCCTGGTCCAACATCAATAGATGCTGGCCGGGCCGCTCTAGCCAGCGCAATGCATGGCTGGCGCCGTCGCGCACTTGCGGGCTGCGCCGGGCCTCGGCCGACGCCGCCGGCAACCCCAGCGCACGCCAGGCACTGGCCGGCGCGCTCAGGGCTTTTGACGCCGAGCCGAAGGCTTCAAGCAGTTTGGCAAAACGTTTCGGACCGATTTCCGGCAAGCGGTGCAGGCGCAAACGCGCTTCCAGTTCCGCAGGGGAAACCGGCGTACAGGCAGACAGCATCGTGGATCATCCTTGATCGTTATAAGTCCCGAACCATTCGGAACAAGCTGTGGATAACTCTGTTGGTAACTTGTTAAGCCTGCTAAGGATTTCTCACCTTGTCGAGCACCGCCAGCGAGCGCGATGCGTTGAGTACGAGGCCGTAACTGAGCTTGTCGTAGGTACGGAACACCATCAGCAGACCGGCCCGTTCATCGGGAATTTTCAGCGGCTGGCCGGTGATCCGGTCGCGCACGGTTTCCCCGGTTTTCATCACCACCAGCACATTGCCTTCGGCCAGACCGTCGCGCTTGCCTTTGTTCAGGGTGACCACGTCCATCACGCCGATCTGCGTGACGCCGCGCGGCACGTCGATGATCAGGCCGTTGATGTTGGTGCTCGGGGCGCTGGGCATGAAAGTCGAATTGATCGAGCGCTCTTCGCCGCTGAACAGACGATCGCCCAGACGTACTTCCTGGGTGGTGCGTTGCAGGGCGAGGGTGGCGACGTCGCCTTCGGTGGCGACGATTTCACCGCCACCGATATCGTCGGCGTTGATCCCGAGGAACTCCTTGGTCTGCGGGTCGGTGTAGACCTTGCCCTGGCGGAAGATGCCGTACACCGGTTGATTCGGATCGAAGTGGCCCCGGGCGAAGATCCGGTCGCCAGTGCCACTCAACACGCGCTCGGCATCGCCGGCGACGATATACGGCGCCTTGTCGAAGTCCTCGACCTTGTCGACGATGCGGTTGCTCAGCAGGAAACTGTTGATTGATTTCAGCGGAATGCTCGGAATCGCCTCGGCCACCGGGCTGGTGCGGATGCGTGGCGACAGCTTGATGGTGCCCCGTGACTCGCCGCGATTGAGGGTCAGCTGCGGCTGGCCGTTGACGTAACTGAGCGTCAGCGTGTCGCCCGGGTAGATCAGGTTGGGGTTTTCGATCTGCGGATTGGCCCGCCACAGCTGTGGCCATTGCCAGGGCTCGCGCAGGTATTTGCCGGAAATGTCCCAGAGGGTGTCTCCCGAAACCACCGTGTATTGCTGTGGAAAACCATCCCTGAGTTGCACTTGCACTTGCGCAGCCGCGGCCGAAGCCAGAAGCAGCAGGGCGAGTAGTGTTTTCCTCATGCAGCGAATCCCTTTATCATGTGCGTTCGCGTGAACCGTCAGAGCCCCCGTGGCTCGCTACTGCAAATTGCATTAGCTACGCTTCACAACGGTAGCCTGCATCTTCGGACCTGCCAGGCCATCGACCCGACTTTACTCAATACGTGCAGCAATCAGCCTATGGCCATTTTAAACATCCTCGAATTTCCGGACCCGCGTCTGCGTACTATCGCCAAGCCTGTGGCTGTAGTGGACGACGAAGTGCGTCAGTTGGTCGATGACATGTTTGAAACAATGTATGAAGCGCCGGGCATCGGCCTCGCCGCGACCCAGGTCAACGTGCACAAACGTATCGTCGTGATGGACCTTTCCGAAGACCGCACCGAACCCCGGGTGTTCATCAACCCCGAGTTCGAATCGCTGACCGACGAGATGGATCAGTACCAGGAAGGCTGCCTGTCGGTGCCGGGTTTCTACGAAAACGTCGACCGCCCGCAGAAGGTCAAAATCAAGGCGCTGGACCGCGATGGCCAGCCTTACGAACTGATCGCCGAAGGCCTGCTCGCGGTGTGCATCCAGCACGAATGCGACCACCTCAACGGCAAGTTGTTCGTCGATTACCTGTCCACGCTCAAACGCGACCGGATCAAGAAGAAACTGGAAAAGCTGCACCGCCAGAACGCTTGATGCCCCTCTTCAAAGGCTTGCTGCGGCAAGCCTTTTTCTTTTTGTGAGACTCCCTTCATGACTGAGCCAATGCGCATCGTTTTTGCCGGCACCCCGGAATTCGCCGCCGAGCACCTCAAGGCCCTGCTGAACAGCCCTTACGAGATCGTCGCGGTCTACACCCAACCGGATCGTCCGGCCGGTCGCGGGCAAAAACTGATGCCGAGCCCGGTCAAACAGTTGGCCCTGGAAAATAATATCCAGGTGTTGCAGCCGCCGACCCTGCGCAACGCCGATGCTCAAGCCGAGCTCGCCGCGCTGAAACCGGACTTGATGGTGGTGGTCGCCTACGGCCTGATCCTGCCGCAAGCGGTGCTGGATATTCCGCGTCTGGGCTGCATCAACAGCCACGCCTCGCTGCTGCCACGCTGGCGCGGTGCGGCGCCGATCCAGCGCGCCGTGGAACACGGTGATGCCGAAAGCGGCGTGACCGTGATGCGCATGGAAGCCGGCCTCGACACCGGGCCGATGCTGCTCAAGGTCGTGACCCCGATCAGCGCCGACGACACGGGCGGCACGCTGCACGACCGCCTCGCAGAAATGGGTCCGCCCGCCGTGGTCCAGGCGATTGCCAGCCTGGCCGCCGGAACCCTCGAAGGCGAAGTGCAGAACGATGAGCTCGCCACCTACGCCCACAAACTGAACAAGGATGAAGCGCGCCTCGACTGGCGCCGTCCGGCGGTTGAGCTGGAGCGCCTGGTACGCGCCTTCAATCCCTGGCCGATTACCCACAGCACCCTCAACGGTGAAGCGCTGAAGGTATTGGCCGCGACACCTGGCTGACGGCAAAGGCGCACCGGGAGAAATCCTCAGCGCCAGCAAGGACGGCCTGATCGTCGCCTGCGGTGAACAGGCGCTGTGCCTGACCCGCCTGCAACTGCCCGGCGGCAAGGCGCTGAACTTCAGCGACCTGTTCAACAGCCGCCGCGAGAAATTTGCCGTTGGCACCGTGCTCGGCGCCGTGGTGGACGCGCAATGAACCCGCGTCTGGCTGCCGCCCCGCGTCTGGCTGCCGCCAAGGCACTCGCAGCCGTGCTCAGCGGCAAGGCTTCGCTGAACAGCTCCCTGCCGGCGCAACTGGACAAGGTCGAGGACCGTGATCGCGGTTTCACCCAGGATCTGGCGTTCGGCACCGCGCGCTGGCAGCCACGGCTGTCGGCGCTGGCGGAAAAACTTTTGCAGAAACCGTTCAAAGCTGCCGACGCCGATGTCGAGGCGCTGCTGCTGGTCGGTCTCTATCAATTGCTCTACACCCGCGTGCCGCCGCACGCGGCCATCGGCGAAACCGTCGGTTGCGCCGACAAGCTGAAAAAGCCGTGGGCCAAGGGTCTGCTCAACGCCGTGCTGCGCAATGCCCAGCGCGAAAGCGAGACGATTTTCGCCGAGCTGGAACGCGACCCAGTGGTACGCACCGCCCACCCGCGCTGGCTGCAAAAATCCCTGAAAGCCTTCTGGCCGGAGCAATGGGAAGCGATCTGCGCGGCAAATAACGCGCACCCGCCGATGATTCTGCGGGTCAACCGCCGCTATCACAGCCGCGACGCCTACGTCGGCTTGCTCAGCGACGCCGGCATCGCCGCCACGCCGTGTGTCTATAGCCGCGACGGCATCGTCCTCGACGCCGCCGCCGACGTGCGCAGCCTGCCGGGTTTTGCCGAAGGCTGGATCAGCGTGCAGGACGAAGCCGCGCAACTGGCCGCCGATCTGCTCGATCTGGCGCCGGGTCAGCGCGTGCTCGATGCGTGTTGCGCGCCGGGCGGCAAGACCTGCCACATCCTCGAAGCCGAACCGGCGCTGGCCGGTGTGGTGGCGGTGGATCTGGAAGCCAAGCGTCTGGTGCGGGTGAAGGAAAACCTTGAGCGGCTGGGGCTGAGCGCCGAACTGATCGCTGCGGACGGCCGCGATACCGCTGCGTGGTGGGACGGCAAGCCGTTCCAGCGCATCCTGCTCGACGCGCCATGTTCGGCCACCGGCGTGATCCGCCGCCACCCGGACATCAAGCTGACCCGTCAGCCGGACGACATCGTTGCCCTCGCGCAACTGCAAGGCGAGCTGCTCGACGTCCTGTGGAAAACCCTCGACGTCGGCGGCATCCTGCTCTACGCCACTTGCTCGACCTTGCCGACCGAGAACACCGAAGTCATCGCCGCGTTCCTTGAGCGCACGCCCGGTGCCCGCGAACTCGACCTGGCCACCACGGCCGGGATCAAACAGCCCCATGGTCGCCAATTGCTGGCCCAGCAGGGCGGGCATGACGGGTTCTACTACGCCAAGCTGATCAAGATCGCTGCCGCGCGCGGCTAAACGGATTCAACGGAGTGACTGGATGAAAATCATCATCCTCGGTGCGGGACAGGTCGGCGGTTCGCTGGCTGAACACCTGGCGAGCGAAGCCAACGACATCACCGTGGTCGACACCGATGGCGAACGCCTGCGCGACCTCGGCGACCGTCTCGACATCCGCACCATTCAGGGCCGCGGCTCGCTGCCGTCGGTGTTGCGCCAGGCCGGCGCCGACGATGCTGACATGCTGGTGGCGGTGACCAACAGCGACGAGACCAACATGGTCGCCTGCCAGGTCGCCCACACGCTGTTCCACACCCCGACCAAAATCGCCCGGGTGCGCGAAGCGTCCTACCTCAATCGCGAAGAACAGCTGTTCCAGAACGAAGCGATTCCGGTCGACGTGCTGATCAGCCCCGAGCAGGTGGTGACCAACTACATCAAGCGTCTGATCCAGCATCCGGGCGCGCTGCAAGTGATCGACTTCGCAGAAGGCCAGGCGCAACTGGTGGCGGTGCGCGCCTATTACGGCGGGCCGCTGGTGGGCCAACAACTGCGCCAGTTGCGCGAGCACATGCCGAATGTCGAGACGCGTGTCGCGGCGATTTTCCGCCGCGACCGGCCGATCCTGCCGCAGGGCGATACGGTGATCGAGGCCGATGACGAAGTCTTCTTCATCGCCGCCCGTGAGAATATTCGCGCGGTGATGAGCGAAATGCGCCGTCTCGACGAAACCTACAAGCGCATCGTGATTGCCGGTGGCGGGCAGATCGGCGAGCGTCTGGCCGAGGCCATCGAAAGCCGCTACCAGGTGAAGATCATCGAGATGAACCCGGCCCGCTGCCGCTATCTCTCCGACACCCTCGACAGCACCGTGGTGCTGCAGGGCAGTGCGTCGGACCGTGATCTGCTGCTGGAAGAGAACATTGCCGACGCCGACATCTTCCTTGCGCTGACCAACGATGACGAGGCCAACATCATGTCGTCGCTGCTGGCCAAGCGCCTGGGCGCGAAGAAGGTGATGACGATCATCAACAACCCGGCTTACGTCGATCTGATCCAGGGCGGCGACATCGACATCGCCATCAGCCCGCAACTGGCGACCATCGGCACCTTGCTGGCCCACGTACGCCGTGGCGATATCGTCAGCGTGCACTCACTGCGCCGGGGTGCGGCGGAGGCCATCGAGGCGATTGCCCACGGCGATGCGAAGTCGAGCAAGGTCATCGGCCGGCCGATCGAGAAAATCGGCCTGCCACCGGGCAGCACGATTGGCGCGATCATCCGCAACGAAGAAGTGATCATCGCCCACGACGATACGGTGATCGAAACCGGTGACCATGTGATTCTGTTCCTTGTGGATAAAAAGCATATCCGTGATGTAGAGAAGCTGTTTCATGTGGGTCTGAGCTTCTTCTGATCCAGAAATATCGTCGGTTGTAATGGCCTCTTCGCGAGCAAGCCCGCTCCCACATTTGGAATGCATTCCCCTGTGGGAGCGGGCTTGCTCGCGAAAGCGGTGTAACTGACACCGATCAACACCTGACACTCCACAGAAAAGGACTCCGCCCATGCTCGAATCCCTGGAAAAAATGCTCGCCAAGGGTGTGGATAACTCATTGCTGCGCTTTGGCCTGGGCAAGGGTTATCTGGATTTGGGAGAGAACGCCAAGGCAGCCGAGCATTTCCAGCGCTGTGTCGGTTTCGACCCGAAGTACTCGGCGGCGTGGAAGCTATTGGGCAAGGCGCAACTTGCACTCGGCGATCACGCGGCCGCGCGGCAGGCGTGGGAACAAGGTCTGGAAGCCGCCCGCGCCCATGGCGACAAGCAGGCCGAGAAGGAAATGACGGTGTTTCTGAAGAAGCTCGACCGCCAGGCGCAATAAGTTAGAGATAACGCAGGCCGATGCCCTCGGCATCCACCGTCACCACTTCCATTCGCACCCGCGGCGCGCCTGTGGGTAAACCCTGCACCTGACCATAAACCACCGCGCCCTTGGGCAGCGAAGCCAGGCGCGGATGCTCGACATACACCCCGGTGGCCGACAGATTGCGCGTCTGGCCCAGGCATTCGCCAAAGCTGTCGTGGGTGATCTTGATGCGGAAGGATTTGCGTTGTTCGGACATCTTTATGCGCCCTTGAATGAACGGGTTGTGGATAACCTCAAGCAAGATCAAAAGATCACAGCCTTCGGCGTTCCTACAGGTTATCCACAGAGTGTGCCAACTTGCTCAGTACCAGCGCGCTTCGCCCGGCGGACGTTTCTTGAAGCGCTTCATGCTCCACATGTACTGACTCGGATACGCCGCGACGTAACGCTCGACCACCTTGCTCATGGCCGCGCAGGATTCCTCGGTATCGGTGCTGTACATGGCCTCGGGTGCCGCTTCGAGGATCACTTTGTAGCCGGAGCCGTCCGGCAGGCGCAGGGCATGCAGGAACACGCCGACCGCTTTGCCGCCGGCGAGCATGTTCGGCACGAATTTGCTGGTCAATGCCTGGGTGGCGAAGAACGGCACGAAGATCCCCGCGGATTCGGCCGGTTCCGGGTCAGCGGGAATGCCCACTGCACCACCTTTGCGCACTTCCTTGATGACGCTGAGGATGCCTTCCTTGGTGGAGGCAGCGACCTTGTTGCCCAGCTGCACGCGTTGCTTGCGCAGTAATTCATCCACCGCCTTGAGCTTTGGCGGGCGGTAGAAAATGATCGGTTTGCACTGGCTGCAATAGAAGTGATTGAGCACTTCCCAGTTGCCCAGGTGGCTGGTGATGCCAACCACGCCTTTGCCCGAGGCCAGCGCATCCTTGAGGATGTCGAGGCCTTCGACTTCGCGCACCAGATCGATGGAACGCTGGGCCGGCCAGATCCACGCGCAGGCACTTTCGGTCAGGGATTTACCGATGTCTTTGAGGCTCTGGCCGACCAGACGCTCGCGCTCGGCCGGATCCATCTGTGGAAAACATTTGGAAAGGTTGATCCGCACCACGTCGCGGGAGCGGTTGGGGGTTTTCCACATGATCCAGCCGATCGCCGAACCCACGGCCTGCACGGCCCGCCATGGCAGCAGGGCAAACAGCCGCAGAGCGCCTACCAGCAAGGCGCCTTTAAACTTTTCCACAGGTCACTCCTGATTTTGTGCTGTGCGCGAGGCGGCCATTCTAACCGCCGTTGACCAGCTGCGCGTAGCGGTCGCAGTCCTGAGTGTGATCCATGACCATGCCCGAAGCCTGCATCAGTGCGTAGCAAATGGTTGGGCCAACGAAGGTGAAGCCGGCCTTTTTCAGGGCTTTGCTCATCGCCAGCGCTTCGGGGGTGATCGCCGGGACTTCGCTGCGATCCTTGAAATGATTGATGGTCGGTCGATCGCCGACGAACGACCAGAGGAAGGCCACCGGATCTTCCAGCGCCAGCCAGGCCTGGGCATTGCGTCGGGCGGCATTGAGTTTGAGGCGGTTGCGGATGATCCCCGGATCGAGCATCAGTTCATCGATCTCGGCGTCGCTCATCTGCGCCACGCGCTGCACGTCGAAGCCGTACAACACCTCGCGGTAGCGCTCGCGTTTACGCAGCACGGTGATCCACGACAGCCCGGCCTGGAACCCTTCGAGCAAAAGCAACTCGAACAAACCCTGCGCATCGCGTAGCGGCGTGCCCCACTCCTGATCGTGATAAGCCATGTACAGCGGATCTTCGGTACACCAAAAGCAGCGTGGCATAAGGCTCCAGGGGGCGTGCGCAGCAACGAATCGGGTATACTCCCGCTCTTTAAATCGCAGCCCAAGAAACAGGTGAATTTCGTGAGCCAGCCTACGCCAGCCGTGCGTACCTTCCAAGACTTGATCCTCGCGCTCCAGCAATACTGGGCCGAGCAAGGTTGTGTGGTACTTCAGCCCTACGATATGGAAGTAGGCGCCGGCACTTTCCACACCGCGACCTTCCTGCGCGCCATCGGCCCGGAAACCTGGAACGCCGCGTATGTGCAGCCAAGCCGTCGTCCGACTGACGGCCGCTACGGGGAAAACCCGAACCGTCTGCAGCACTACTATCAGTTCCAGGTCGTGCTGAAGCCGAACCCGGACAACTTCCAGGAACTGTACCTGGGCTCGCTCAAGCATGTCGGCCTGGACCCGCTGGTCCACGACATCCGCTTCGTCGAAGACAATTGGGAATCGCCGACCCTCGGCGCCTGGGGTCTGGGCTGGGAAGTCTGGCTCAACGGCATGGAAGTGACCCAGTTCACTTACTTCCAGCAGGCCGGCGGCATCGAGTGCTACCCGGTCACCGGTGAAATCACCTACGGTCTCGAGCGTCTGGCCATGTACCTGCAGGGCGTGGACTCGGTCTACGACCTGGTCTGGGCTGACGGCCCGTTCGGCAAGGTCACCTACGGCGACGTGTTCCACCAGAACGAAGTGGAGCAGTCCACCTACAACTTCGAACACGCCAACGTCGACAAACTGTTCGAACTGTTCGATTTCTATGAAAGCGAAGCCAAGCGCCTGATCGAGCTCGACCAGCCGCTGCCGTTGCCAAGCTACGAAATGGTCCTGAAGGCCTCGCACACCTTCAACCTGCTGGACGCGCGCCGGGCGATCTCGGTGACCGCGCGTCAGCAATACATCCTGCGCGTACGCACCCTGGCGCGTTCCGTTGCGCAAGCCTACCTGCTGGCTCGCGCCAAGCTGGGCTTCCCGATGGCGACCCCGGACCTGCGTGATGAAGTACTGGCCAAGCTGGAGGCTGCACAATGAGTGCGCAAGATTTTCTGGTTGAACTGGGCACCGAAGAACTGCCGCCAAAAGCCCTGAACACCCTGGCTGAAGCGTTCCTCGCCGGTATCGACAAGGGCCTGCAAGCTGCCGGCCTGAGCTACGAAAGCAAAACCGTCTACGCCGCACCGCGTCGTCTGGCGGTGCTGATCACGGCGCTGGCGACCCAGCAACCGGATCGCAGCATCAACCTGGATGGCCCGCCACGTCAGGCCGCCTTCGACGCTGAAGGCAACCCGACTCAGGCAGCCCTGGGCTTCGCCAAGAAGTGCGGCGTCGAGCTGAGCGAAATCGACCAGAGCGGCCCGAAACTGCGTTACAGCCAGAACATCGCCGGCAAGCCAACCGCAAGCCTGCTGCCGACCATCGTCGAAGATTCGCTGAACGACCTGCCGATCCCGAAACGCATGCGTTGGGGTGCGCGCAAGGAAGAGTTCGTGCGTCCGACCCAGTGGCTGGTGATGCTGCTCGGTGACCAGGTCATCGACTGCACCATCCTCGCGCAGAAGGCTGGCCGCGACTCCCGTGGTCACCGTTTCCACCACCCGGAAAGCGTGCGCATCGGTTCGCCGTCGAGCTACCTGGCCGACCTGCGTGCCGCCTACGTGCTGGCCGATGCCAACGAGCGTCGCGAGATCATCAGCAAGCGCACCGAAGAACTGGCGACCCGTCAGGAAGGCACCGCGATCGTGCCGCCGGCGCTGCTCGATGAAGTGACCGCGCTGGTCGAATGGCCGGTGCCGCTGGTGTGCTCGTTCGAGGAACGCTTCCTCGATGTGCCGCAGGAAGCACTGATCACCACCATGCAGGACAACCAGAAGTACTTCTGCCTGCTGGATGCCGACGGCAAGTTGCTGCCACGGTTCATCACCGTCGCCAACATCGAAAGCAAAGATCCACAGCAGATCATCGCCGGTAACGAGAAAGTGGTTCGCCCACGCCTGACCGACGCCGAGTTCTTCTTCAAGCAAGACAAGAAGCAGAAACTCGAAGCCTTCAATGATCGCCTGAAGAACGTGGTGTTCCAGGAAAAACTCGGCAGCGTCTACGACAAGGCCGAGCGCGTCTCGAAGCTCGCGGCGTATATTGCCGCGCGAATCGGCGGCAACGCTTCCTGGGCGGCCCGTGCCGGCCTGCTGTCGAAGTGCGACCTGGCCACCGAAATGGTCGGCGAGTTCCCGGAGATGCAAGGTGTCGCCGGTTACTACTACGCGCTCAATGACGGCGAGCCGGAAGACGTCGCGCTGGCGCTGAACGAGCAATACATGCCACGCGGTGCCGGTGCTGAACTGCCGGCGACCTTGACCGGTGCCGCTGTCGCGATCGCCGACAAGCTCGACACCCTGGTCGGCATCTTCGGTATCGGCATGCTGCCGACCGGCAGCAAAGACCCGTATGCCCTGCGCCGTGCGGCCCTCGGCGTGCTGCGCATCCTGATCGAGAAACAACTGGATCTGGACCTGAACGACGCCGTGGCTTTCGCTGTGGCTGCTTTCGGTACCAAGGTCAAGGCTGCCGGTCTGAACGACGCGGTGCTGGAATTCATCTTCGACCGTCTGCGTGCGCGTTACGAAGACGAGGGCGTCGATGTCGCCACTTACCTGTCGGTACGTGCCCTGAAGCCGGGTTCGGCGCTGGACTTCGACCAGCGTGTGCAAGCGGTTCAGGCCTTCCGCAAACTGCCGGAAGCGGCAGCGCTGGCGGCGGTCAACAAGCGTGTATCGAACCTGTTGAGCAAGGTTGAAGGCTCGGTGCCGACCGTGGTCGAGGCCAAGTACTTCGACAACGCCAACGAGTTCTCGCTGTACTCGGCGATTCAGCAAGCGGATCAGGCGGTGCAGCCAATGGCCGCAGCGCGTCAGTACAACGAATCGCTGGCGCGTCTGGCGGCATTGCGTGAGCCGGTGGATGCGTTCTTCGACGCGGTGATGGTCAATGCCGAAGACGCCAAGGTCCGGGCCAACCGCTACGCGCTGCTCGCGCGTCTGCGTGGTTTGTTCCTCGGGGTTGCCGACATTTCGCTGCTGGGTTGAGGGATTGCTGTTGAAACTGCTGATTCTCGATCGGGACGGAGTGATCAATTACGACTCCGACGCTTACATCAAGTCGGTGGAGGAGTGGATTCCACTGCCCGGCTCGATCGAGGCGATTGCGCAGTTGAGCAAGGCCGGCTGGACGGTGGCGGTCGCCACCAACCAGTCGGGCATTGCTCGCGGCTATTACGACCTTGCCACCCTCGACGCCATGCACACGCGCCTGCGCACGCTCGTGGCAGAGCAGGGCGGTGAAGTCGGGCTGATCGTGTACTGCCCGCATGGTCCGGACGAGGGTTGCGATTGCCGCAAGCCGAAGCCGGGGATGTTGCAAACCATCGCGGCGCATTACAACGTGGCGCTGACGAATGTCTGGTTCGTCGGCGACAGCCTTGGTGACCTGGAGGCCGCCAAAGCCGTCGATTCACAGCCCGTTTTGGTAAAGACCGGGAAAGGCGAAAAAACTCTGGGCAAGACCCTTCCGGTCGGCACCCTGATTTTTGACGATCTGGCGGCGATTGCCGCAGAACTTATCCACAACTAGAGTGCTTCTGAAGTTCCTGACCAGGGATTGATCGGGAGTGCGCTTGAACAGTCGGGCATTGCCCGTAACGGTAAACGTCGCCATGTCGATACTGCAGGCCATCAGAATTTTTCTCTTTTACCTGCTGCTGGGCACCACTGCCTTGCTGTGGTGCAGCCTGAGCTTTTTTATCGCGCCCTTTCTGCCGTTCAAGGCGCGCTATCGCTTCATCAACGTGTACTGGTGCCGTTGTGCCTTGTGGTTGACCAAGGTGTTTCTCGGCATTCGTTACGAGATCAAAGGCGCGGAAAACGTGCCGGACCGGCCCTGCGTGATTCAGTCGAACCACCAGAGCACTTGGGAGACGTTCTTTCTCTCTGCTTATTTCTCGCCCTTGAGCCAGGTGCTCAAGCGTGAATTGCTCTACGTACCGTTCTTCGGTTGGGCCATGGCCATGCTGCGGCCGATCGCGATTGACCGCGACAACCCGAAAGCGGCGCTCAAACAAGTCGCGGCCAAGGGCGATGAACTGCTCAAGGACAACGTCTGGGTCTTGATCTTCCCTGAAGGCACCCGGGTCCCCTACGGCACTGTCGGCAAGTTCTCGCGCAGTGGCAGCGCGTTGGCGGTAAATGCGGCGCTTCCGGTGCTGCCGATTGCACACAATGCCGGCAAGTTCTGGCCGAAAATCGGCTGGGGCAAGACGTCGGGTGTGATCACCGTGGTCATCGGCGAGCCGATGTATGCCGAAGGCACTGGTCCGCGCGCCATCGCCGAGCTGAACGACCGGGTACAGGCCTGGAACGAACAGACCCAGCGCGAAATGGGTTCGCTGCCACCAGCACCGCAGGCGCCTGCCGCGAATGATCAGGTGGCTGTCTGAGATTTTGTGGATAACCTGTGTACGGTTTTGTTGAAAAAGCCTGAATATTGAAAGTAACCAATTGATTTACTTATATATTTCTCAAGCTCATAAAACACCGTAAAAGGTGCATAAGTTTTTTTCGGAAGTAAAAAAACCGGCTGATATAGCCGGTTTTTTTGTGCCTGTTCACTCGCAGATAAGCGGTAACTGCAGCCGGAACGTGGTGCCTTGATCGACGATACTGTGGCACTCGATGTTACCGCCATGATGGTCGACTACTGCCTTGACCATCGACAGCCCCAACCCGACGCCATCAATCCCCTGCGCCGACGAAAAGCGCCGGTACTGGGTGAACAGATCCGGCAGCTCCTCGGCGGCAATGCCTTTGCCCTGATCGGTCAATTCACAGCATAGCCACTCACCCTGGCAACTGACGTTCAACTTGATCATGGTACCGACCGGGCTGTACTTGATGGCGTTCTCCAGCAGGTTGAACAAGGCGCGGGTCAGCAGGCCCTGGTCAGCGTTGATCAGACGCTCCTGGGATTGTTCGTCCATCGTGTGCAGCAGTTTGATGCTTTTCTGCTGAGCAATGGGCAGCGCTTGATCCAGTACGTCCAGCACCAGCATCGCGAACAGACTGGGCTGGAACTGATAAGCCTCGGACTCGGCTCGCGCCAGCAGAACAAAACCGTCAGTCAGATCGAGCGCCCGGCGTACCTGGCGCTCGATCTGCTCGAACAGCGGTGAATCCGCGCCGGCTTGATGGCGATGTACATCGAGCAGGGCCAAAATCGCCGAATGCGGGGCGCGCAGATCGTGGGAAAGGAACCGCAGCAAGACCCCACGCTGTTCTTCTGCGGCGCGTTCGGCGCTCAGATCGGTGAGGCTCAGCAGCCAGCCGATGGGAGTATCGCCATCCACCGGCAGCAAAGCCGCCCGTTCCAGACGCAAACTGCGTTCCTTGTGATCGCGAAACTCCAGCAGCGTCAGGTCCGACAGCGCCGGGCGTGGTTCTGTGGACAATTCCGGATAACCGAGGCGGGCCAGTTGCTCGAGAACATAGTCACCGACCAGCGGGTCATCGAACAATACCCGGGCCTTGCGGTTTCCCAGCAGAATCTGCCCCTTGGGATCGCTGATCAGCGTCGCCACCGGCAGGTATTCCAGACCGTCGGCAATGAAACGCCGGGTATCGCGGGTGCGGCTCATGGCTTGCTCCAGTGCCATGATCTGGCCCTGCAGCTGATCAGCGCTGGTGAATTGCGCACGGCGCCGCTCGGGAAATACTTTCGGCTCGCGGTCCAGTCGGGCCAGCTCCCAGCCAAAATACGTCAGCACCACACTCAGGCGCCGCCAGTTCCAGATCAGGTAGCCGAACAACATGCCCAGCGCCGCTGGAGTCGGTGACCACCAGTGTCGAACTTCCGCCAGCCCGGCGCTAGCCAGCAGCACACAAGCCACACCGCACGATGTCACCCAGATCGCCCAGCGCGGGCGCCACAGCAGCAATCCGAGTACGCAGGCTACCAGCCCTACCGAAAGCAACGCGCTCCACATCGGTACCACGTCGTGCAGATTGATCTGCGCGCGATACGACAACAAGGCAGTCAGCGGCAACAGCACTAGACTTATCCACAACCACTCACGCACCAGCCGTCGAAACAGACGCTGGACCTGACTTGGCTCGCGGCTTTCACGCCGACGCGGGCTATTCATGACAAACAGGGCAGGGGACAGTGAATGGTTTCATGGGCCACAGGTCTGAGGATGTAGATCCGAAGAATCATAGCGGACGTCGACCGATGGTGGACTGCTTACTTTTACCGCACAGGCCGAGCCTTCAGGGTTGCCGGCCACTGCTCAAGCAACAAGGAACCCACGCGTATGCGCGTTGCGATACTGGACGATGAACCCGCCGAACTGCGTCGGGTCGAGCAAACCCTGCAGCAGATGGCTGCGGAGGGAGACCAGCCTTGGTCGTTGCACAGCTTTGAACGGGGCGAGGACCTGTTGCGCCAATTGCGCCGGGACACCTTCGACCTGCTGATCCTCGACTGGCAACTGCCCGACCTGTCCGGCCTGGCACTCCTGCGCTGGACCCGCGAACACATGGAGGCGCCGCCCGCCGCAATCATGCTGACCAGCCGCGACGGCGAGAGCGATATCGTCCAGGCGCTGAACGCCGGTGCCGACGATTACGTCAGCAAACCGTTCCGCCCCAACGAGCTGAAAGCCCGAGTCGCCGCCGTACTGCGCCGGCACAGCCAGCAACGTAGCAGCGCTGCTGAAGTCCTGAGTTTCAATGACCTGACCTTCGACGACGCCGAACTGAGCGTCACCCGCGAGGGCAAGGCAGTGGTCATGACGGAGCGTGAATACCGCTTGGCGCGCTGCCTGTTCAGTAACTTGGGTCGGCCATTGTCGCGGGAGTACCTGTACGAACGCTTCTGGCCCCACGAAGAAGTGGCGTCGTCACGGCCGCTGGATACGCACATCTATCGCCTGCGCAACAAGCTGGGGCTGACGGCGGATCGGGGTTGGCAGTTGCTGACGATTTATGGGTATGGGTATCGGTTGGAGAGTGTGACGGTTGCATCCGAGTAAAAATCAAAAGATCGCGGCCTGCGGCAGCTCCTACCGGTAATCCATCTGGAGCTGCCGTAGGCTGCGATCTTTTGATCTGCCAATAAAAAGGCCAACGCATGAGCGTTGGCCTTTTTGTTTGCCGCCGAACAGGATCAGAAATCCAGGTTGGAAACCGCCAGAGCATTGCTCTCGATGAAGTCACGGCGAGGTTCGACCGCATCACCCATCAGGGTGTTGAAGATCTGGTCTGCGCCAATGGCGTCTTCGATGGTGACTTTCAGCATGCGGCGCACGCTTGGGTCCATGGTGGTTTCCCACAGCTGATCCGGGTTCATTTCGCCCAGACCTTTGTAGCGCTGGATGGTGTGGCGCTTGGTGCTTTCGGCCATCAGCCAGTCGAGGGCTTCCTTGAACTCGGTGACCGCTTTCTTGCGCTCGCCACGCTGGATGTACGCGCCTTCGTCGAGCAGGGTGCTCAGTTGAGCGCCGAGGGTGACGACGGTCTTGTAGTCGTTGCTGCCGAAGAAGTCGCGGTTGAAGGTGACGTAGTTCGACAGGCCGTGGGAGATCAGCTCGACCTCTGGCAGCCACACGCCACGTTCACGATCTTCACGCAGGCTGGCCTTGTAGACCAGACCCGACTTCTCGACGGTGCGCAGACGCACTTCGTACTGAGCCAGCCAGTCCTGCATCTTGGCGTGGTCGCCGAGCATTTCCAGGCTCACGGCCGGCAGGTAGATGAAGTGTTCGGTCAGTTCCTGCGGGTACAGGCGCGACAGACGCTTGAGGGTCTTCATCACCATGCGGAAGTCGTTCACCAGACGCTCGAGCGCTTCACCGGAAATGCCCGGAGCCTCTTCGTTCAGGTGCAGGCTCGCATCTTCCAGAGCCGACTGCGTCATGTACTCTTCCATGGCGTCGTCGTCTTTGATGTATTGCTCTTGCTTGCCTTTCTTGACCTTGTACAGCGGCGGCTGGGCGATGTAGATGTAGCCGCGCTCGATCAGTTCCGGCAACTGACGGAAGAAGAAGGTCAGCAGCAGGGTACGGATGTGCGAACCGTCGACGTCAGCATCGGTCATAATGATGATGTTGTGATAGCGCAGCTTGTCGATGTTGTACTCTTCGCGACCGATACCGCAGCCGAGTGCAGTGATCAGCGTGCCCACTTCCTGGGACGAGATCATCTTGTCGAAGCGTGCTTTCTCGACGTTGAGGATCTTGCCCTTCAGCGGCAGGATCGCCTGAGTCTTGCGGTTACGTCCCTGCTTGGCAGAGCCGCCCGCGGAGTCACCTTCCACGAGGTACAGTTCGGACAGCGCAGGATCTTTTTCCTGGCAGTCAGCGAGCTTGCCCGGCAGGCCGGCGATGTCCAACGCGCCTTTGCGGCGGGTCATCTCACGGGCCTTGCGTGCCGCTTCACGGGCACGCGCCGCGTCGATCATCTTGCCGACGACCAGCTTGGCTTCGTTCGGGTTTTCCAGCAGGAAGTCGGAGAAGTACTTGCCCATCTCCTGCTCGACCGCGGTCTTCACTTCGGAAGACACC
Source organism: Pseudomonas sp. S150 (assembly GCF_004526365.1). Classification (NCBI taxonomy): domain Bacteria; kingdom Pseudomonadati; phylum Pseudomonadota; class Gammaproteobacteria; order Pseudomonadales; family Pseudomonadaceae; genus Pseudomonas; species Pseudomonas sp. S150. Next base: position 539,651 of record NZ_CP038207.1, on the reverse strand, counting down.
AGTTTGTCTTTGGTCTGCGAGCTGAACTTCGGATCCGGCACTTTCACCGAGATGATCGCGGTCAGACCTTCGCGGGCATCGTCACCGGTGGTGGCGACTTTGTGCTTCTTCGCCAGACCTTCCTGCTCGATATAGTTGTTCAGGTTACGCGTCAGTGCGGAACGGAAACCCACCAGGTGAGTACCGCCGTCGCGCTGCGGAATGTTGTTGGTGAAGCACAACAGGTTCTCGTTGAAGCTGTCGTTCCATTGCAGGGCGATTTCCACGCCGATGCCGTCTTCACGCTGGATGTTGAAGTGGAACACCTGGTTGACCGCAGTCTTGTTGGTGTTCAGGTATTCAACGAACGCACGCAGGCCGCCTTCGTACTTGAACAGCTCTTCCTTGCCGCTGCGCTCGTCCTTGAGGACGATGCCGACACCGGAGTTGAGGAAGGACAGTTCACGAATGCGCTTGGCCAGGATGTCCCAGCTGAAGTGAATATTCTTGAAGGTTTCGCTGGAAGCCTTGAAGTGGATCTGGGTACCTGTGGTTTCACTGTCGCCAACGATCGCCATAGGAGCCTGAGGCACGCCGTGGACGTAGGTCTGTTCCCAGATCTTGCCGCTGCGGCGTACGGTCAGTACCAGCTCTTCGGACAGGGCGTTCACGACCGACACACCTACACCGTGCAGACCGCCGGATACCTTGTAGGAGTTATCGTCGAACTTACCGCCAGCGTGGAGGACGGTCATGATGACCTCGGCGGCGGAAACGCCTTCCTCTTTGTGCACGTCTACCGGGATGCCACGGCCGTTGTCTTTGACGGTGATGGACTCATCCGGGTGGATGATGATGCTGATGTCGTCGCAGTGGCCGGCGAGGGCTTCGTCGATCGAGTTGTCGACCACCTCGAACACCATGTGGTGCAGACCGCTGCCATCGTCGGTGTCACCAATGTACATACCGGGACGTTTGCGTACGGCATCCAGGCCTTTCAGCACTTTAATGCTCGTTGAGTCGTACGTATTTTCTTCGCTCAATGCCTTCACTCCCGATGGTCGTGGGTCTGGGTGATACGGCCCTGTTCCACGTGGAACAGAGCGACTGGCGTTTCCGTCTGCCAGCCTTCCCTCAATAATTCGTGATCTACACAGGTGATGAAAACCTGGCAGCGTAAGTCTTCCAGCAAGCGGCACAGCGCGCGACGGTGGCTCTCGTCCAGCTCGGACGGCAAGTCATCCACCAGATAAATACACTGGCCGCGTCGGGCCTGGCTCACCAGATGCCCCTGGGCAATTCGCAAGGCACAAACCACCAGCTTCTGCTGACCCCGGGACAAGATGTCCGCGGCGTTGTGTGCGCCCAATCTAAGGCGCAAGTCAGCGCGTTGCGGTCCGGCCTGGGTATGACCCATTTGCTGGTCCCGTTGCACGGAGCCAGCCAGTACGGCACTCAATTCCCGGTCCTTGTCCCAGCCTCGGTAATAGCTGAGCGTCAAACCTTCAAGCTCAACCAGTTCGCTCAAGGTTTGTTCAAAGACTGGCTTCAAGGCTTTGATGTAAGCGCGGCGGTATTCATCGATTTCAGCGCTGGCCTGGCACAGTTCCCTATCCCAAACCGCTTGCGAAACGGCGTCAAGTGTACCATGCCGCAGCCAGGAGTTTCTCTGGCGCAAGGCCTTCTGCAAACGCTGCCAGGTCGCCATGAAACGCGGTTCGACGTGGAACACGCCCCAATCGAGAAACTGCCGGCGAATCTTCGGCGCACCTTCGAGCAGGCGGAAGCTGTCGGGGTTGATCAGTTGCAATGGCAGGATCTCGGCCAGTTGCGCGGCACTGCGAGCGTTCTGCCCGTCGATGCGGATCTGGAACTCGCCCTGACGGTCGCGAGATATCCCCAACGCACTGTGACCACCCTCGGCCAATTCGACCTGACCGAACACGGTGCAGGCGAGTTGCTCGTACTGGATGACCGGCAACAGCCGCGTGCTACGAAACGAACGGGCAAGCCCCAGCAGATGAATGGCTTCCAGAACACTGGTTTTGCCGCTGCCGTTGGCGCCGTAAAGAATGTTGATGCGGGGGGAGGGGGAGAAGGTCACCGGGTGCAGATTACGCACCGCGGTGACCGAAACACGACTTAAGGACATCCAGAATCAGCTGATTACAGACGCATCGGCATGACAACATAAGCCGAGTCGTCATTGTCGGACTCTTGCACCAGCGCACTGCTGTTGGAGTCGGACAGGATCAGGCGAACCTGTTCGGTGGTCATCACGCCCAGCACGTCGAGCAGGTAGCTCACGTTGAAGCCGATTTCCAGCGAACCGCCGTTGTATTCAACGCCCACTTCTTCTTCCGCTTCTTCCTGCTCCGGGTTGTTGGCCTGGATCTTCAACTGACCATTGGCCAGTTGCAGACGGATGCCGCGGTACTTCTCGTTGGACAGAATCGCGGTACGGCTGAACGCTTCACGCAGGGCCTGACGATCGCCGAGTACCAGCTTGTCGCCACCCTTCGGCAGAACGCGCTCGTAATCCGGGAACTTGCCGTCGACCAACTTCGAGGTGAAGGTGAATTCGCCGGTGGTGGCGCGGATGTGGTGCTGACCCAGAACGATGCTGACGTTGCCATCCGGCTCGGTGAGCAGACGCGCCAGTTCCAGAATGCCTTTGCGTGGCACGATCACCTGGTGACGATCCGGCTGACCGATATCGGCCTGCATCGAGCACATGGCCAGACGGTGACCGTCGGTTGCCACGGCGCGGATCACACCGGCCGAGACTTCCAGCAGCATACCGTTGAGGTAGTAGCGCACATCCTGCTGGGCCATGGCGAAGCTGGTGCGTTCGATCAGGCGACGCAGTTTGCTCTGCTCCAGGCTGCAGGTCAGCGAACCCGGGCCTTCTTCAACCGTCGGGAAATCATTGGCGGGCAGGGTCGACAGGGTGAAACGGCTACGGCCGGCCTTCACGACCAGCTTCTGCTCGTCGACCTTGATGTCGATCAGCGCGTCGTTGGGCAGGCTCTTGCAGATGTCCATCAGCTTGCGCGCAGGCACGGTGATGGAGCCGGTTTCAGCCGGCTCTTCGAGTTGCACGCGACCGACCAGCTCGACTTCCAGATCGGTACCGGTCAGCGACAGTTGCTGGCCATCGACGACCAACAGCACGTTGGACAGTACCGGCAAGGTCTGTCGGCGCTCGACGACGCCTGCGACCAGTTGCAGGGGTTTCAACAGGGCTTCGCGTTGAATGGTGAAATGCATGGTCTAGTCCCTTGCCTTAATAAGCTGCGCTGGAGTTCATCAAGTGGTCAGTGTACGCAGCAGGTTCTTGTAGTCCTCGCGGATGTCCGCGTCGGATTCCTTAAGTTCGTTGATCTTGCGGCAGGCGTGCAACACCGTCGTGTGGTCGCGACCACCAAACACATCGCCGATTTCCGGCAGGCTGTGGTTGGTCAGCTCCTTGGACAGCGCCATGGCCACCTGACGCGGACGTGCCACCGAGCGCGAACGGCGCTTGGACAGCAGGTCGGAAATCTTGATCTTGTAGTACTCGGCGACAGTGCGCTGAATGTTATCCACAGAGACCAGTTTGTCCTGCAGTGCCAACAAGTCTTTCAGGGATTCGCGGATCAACTCGATGGTGATGTCGCGGCCCATGAAGTGCGAGTGGGCGATCACGCGTTTCAGCGCACCTTCCAGCTCACGGACGTTGGAACGAATTCGCTGGGCGATAAAGAACGCCGCATCGTGAGGCAACTCGACTTTGGCCTGGTCGGCCTTCTTCATCAAGATCGCCACACGGGTTTCCAGCTCCGGCGGCTCGACGGCAACCGTCAGGCCCCAACCGAAGCGGGATTTGAGGCGCTCTTCAAGGCCTTCGATTTCTTTCGGGTAGCGGTCACTGGTAAGAATGACCTGCTGGCCACCTTCAAGCAGGGCGTTGAAGGTGTGGAAAAACTCTTCCTGGGAACGCTCTTTACGGGCGAAGAACTGAATATCGTCGATCAGCAGAGCGTCCACCGAACGGTAGAAACGCTTGAACTCGTTGATCGCGTTCAGTTGCAGCGCCTTGACCATGTCGGCCACGAAGCGCTCGGAATGCAGGTACACAACCTTGGCATTCGGGTTCTTCTTTAATAAATGGTTACCCACTGCGTGCATCAAGTGAGTTTTACCCAGGCCGACGCCGCCATAAAGGAACAGCGGGTTGTAACCGTGCTTGGGATTGTCCGCCACCTGCCAGGCTGCCGCGCGGGCGAGCTGGTTGGACTTGCCTTCGACGAAATTCTCGAAGGTGAAGGTGCGGTTCAGGTAACTGGTGTGCTTGAGCGCGCCTTCGACCTGAACGGTGCGCTGTTCGGCGCGAACCGGGGCCTGTTGCGAGGCCGCACCGGCCATCGGGTCAAAGCTGTCGCGGGACGGCTCTTCACTGACTTCCTCGGTTTTCTGCGTCGAGCGCTTGGCCGGAGCTGCACTTGGAGCGGGTGCTGGCGCACTGGCCGGCACGGTATTGGCCTGAGCCTGGGACACCTGCGCAGCGGCCAACGGCGCGTTCGGCGCGGCACGCGGTGCCGAGCTGCGTTTGCTGCCTATTAATAAGGAAAGCGCTGGCGCCATGCCGTTGCCGTGCTCATCCAGCAGTTCAAGGACGCGACCGAGGTACTTTTCGTTGACCCAGTCCAGCACAAAACGGTTCGGTGCGTAGACGCGCAACTCGTCGCCTTCGGCTTCGACCTGTAGTGGACGGATCCAGGTGTTGAATTGTTGGGCAGGCAGCTCCTCGCGCAAAAGCTCCACGCACTGCTGCCAAAGTTCCACTGACACGGATATCCCCTAAGTTGAAAGCCGGTGAGGCAAAAACAAGCGGCCATTGTAGCGGCGAGCCGTCCACTTATCCACATGCAGGTTGTGTGGTGACCATGATTAATCAATGCGTTAACCGGTAAAAAGGCGACCAACGGTGTGTGCATAAGCTCTGTGGATAACCGCCTCTGAGGGCACTGGACAACTGGGGGTGGAACTCGGTGGATAACCAGCCTGTGGATAACAGGCCATTCCACACACAGGTTATCCGACAGCGCAGCACAGGCTGAACACGGTTTTCCACTGTAGTTGTCATTCTCTGTACATCACGCTCTACAAGGGCTGAAGGTGGTTATCCACAGAAGACGGCTGCCCTAGCTTTTACAAGCTTTACAGAAAAGCTTTAAATAATTCCCTTCTTTATTTTTATGTCTGGCAAACAGGATTTCGCTTCCGCAAGCTCCAGAGATCTATTTATAAGGAAACGTTGGTTGGAAATTGACCTGCGGGCTTGCTTTCTCTAGAATCCCCGGTCTCTTAAAACGGGGGCCATTCCGGCCCGTTGTGGACGAACCAGGTAACACGACATGAAACGTACTTTCCAACCAAGCACTATCAAACGCGCTCGTACCCACGGTTTCCGTGCTCGCATGGCTACCAAGAACGGTCGCGCTGTCCTGTCGCGTCGTCGCGCCAAAGGTCGTGCGCGTCTGGCAGTTTGATAATCCGGTACTGGAGGTGAGTCAGGACTTCAGTCGGGAAAAGCGTCTGCTTACCCCCCGGCATTTCAAGGCAGTCTTTGACTCCCCTACCGGCAAGGTTCCGGGGAAAAATCTCCTGCTCCTTGCGCGCAACAACGATCTTGATCACCCCCGTCTCGGGCTGGTTATCGGGAAAAAGAGCGTAAAGCTCTCCGTTGAGCGCAATCGCCTCAAACGTCTGATGCGCGAATCGTTCCGTCTGCACCAGGATTCTCTGGTCGGCTGGGATATCGTTATCGTCGCGCGCAAAGGTTTGGGCGACGTAGAAAACCCCGAATTGATTCAGCATTTCGGCAAACTCTGGAAGCGTCTGGCCCGTAACAAGCCAGTTCCAGCAGTCAAAACCGAAACTGTAGGGGTAGACAGTCCAGATGCGTAAACTGGCACTCGTTCCGATCCAGTTTTATCGCTACGCCATTAGTCCTTTGATGGCCAGTCACTGTCGTTTCTACCCCAGTTGTTCTTGCTACGCGTATGAAGCCATCGAAAATCATGGCCTTCTGCGCGGTGGCTGGCTGGCCTTTCGTCGTTTAGGTCGCTGTCATCCGTGGAATCCCGGTGGTTATGACCCGGTTCCACCTATCCCTACCTCCCGTTCTTCTTCGATGGCCGAGTAATCATGGATATCAAACGCACGATCCTGATCGTCGCCCTGGCAATCGTGTCCTACGTTATGGTTCTTAAATGGAACCAGGACTATGGCCAGGCTGCCCTGCCGACTCAGAATGTTGCTTCCAGTACGACTGCATCCGGTTTGCCGGACACCGTTCCTGGCAATAACGCTTCCGCCAGTGACGATATTCCGCGTGCCGCAAGCGACACCAGCGCACCTGTGGAAACCCCGGTCGCTGCCAGCAAGGATCTGATCCAGGTCAAAACCGACGTGCTCGATCTGGCGATCGATCCCCAGGGCGGTGACGTTGCTCAACTGACTTTGCCACTGTATCCACGTCGTCAGGATCGTCCTGATGTACCGTTCCAGCTGTTCGACAACGGCGGCGAACGTACTTATCTGGCACAAAGCGGCCTGATCGGCACCAACGGTCCGGACGCAAGCCCGGCCGGTCGTCCGGTTTACGCCTCGGAGAAGAAAAGTTATCAACTGACTGACGGTCAGGACCAATTGGTCGTCGACCTGAAGTTCAGCAAGGACGGCGTCAACTACATCAAGCGTTTCACCCTGAAACGCGGCCTGTATGACGTTACCGTGACCTACCTTGTGGATAACCAGAGCGCTCAGCCTTGGTCGGGTTCGATGTTCGCCCAACTGAAGCGCGACGCCAGTGCCGACCCTTCGTCGACCACTGCCACCGGCACCGCGACTTACCTGGGCGCCGCCCTGTGGACAAGTTCCGAGCCGTACAAGAAAGTGTCCATGAAAGACATGGACAAAGGTCAGCTCAAGGAAACCGTCACCGGTGGCTGGGTAGCCTGGCTGCAACACTACTTCGTGACTGCATGGGTTGCGCCGAAGGGCGAAAACAACATTGTTCAGACGCGTAAGGACAGCAAAGGCAACTACATCATCGGTTACACCGGTCCTTCGCTGACCGCTGCACCGGGTGCCAAAGTTGAAACCAGCGCCATTCTTTACGCCGGGCCGAAAAGCCAGGCCGTACTGAAACAGTTATCCCCAGGTCTGGAACTGACAGTCGACTACGGCATTCTGTGGTTCATCGCTCAGCCGATCTTCTGGTTGCTGCAACACATCCACGCGATCGTGGGTAACTGGGGCTGGTCGATTATCTTCCTGACCATGCTGATCAAGGGCATCTTCTTCCCGCTGTCGGCTGCCAGCTACAAATCCATGGCGCGCATGCGTGCCGTAGCACCGAAACTGGCTGCACTGAAAGAGCAACATGGCGATGACCGGCAGAAAATGTCGCAAGCCATGATGGAGCTGTACAAGAAAGAGAAGATCAATCCGCTGGGCGGCTGCTTGCCGATCCTCGTGCAGATGCCGGTTTTCCTTTCGCTGTACTGGGTTCTGCTGGAAAGCGTGGAAATGCGCCAAGCGCCATTCATGCTGTGGATCACTGACCTGTCGATCAAGGATCCGTTCTTCATCCTGCCGATCATCATGGGCGCGACCATGTTCATCCAGCAGCGTCTGAACCCGACTCCACCGGATCCGATGCAGGCGAAGGTCATGAAAATGATGCCAATCATCTTCACCTTCTTCTTCCTGTGGTTCCCGGCTGGTCTGGTGCTGTACTGGGTTGTGAACAACTGCCTGTCGATTGCCCAACAGTGGTACATCACGCGTAAGATCGAAGCGGCGACGAAAAAAGCCGAGGCGTAACTTACTCTGTGGATAACACCACTCAAAACGCCCCCTAGTGGGGCGTTTTGCTATCTGCCACTTTTGTCTGGATTCCGGTTTATGAGCGTACCTCGTGAAACCATCGCTGCTGTCGCCACCGCTCAAGGTCGCGGCGGTGTCGGCATCGTCCGTATTTCCGGGCCGTTGGCCAGCGTTGCAGCCAAAGCCATCAGCGGCCGTGAACTGAAACCGCGTTACGCGCATTACGGGCCGTTTTTCAGTGATGACCGGCAGGTGCTGGACGAAGGTCTGGCGCTATATTTCCCGGGCCCCAACTCGTTCACCGGCGAAGACGTGCTGGAACTGCAGGGACACGGTGGCCCGATCGTTCTCGACATGTTGCTCAAGCGTTGCCTGGAACTGGGTTGCCGTTTGGCCCGTCCGGGTGAATTCAGCGAGCGCGCGTTCCTCAACGACAAACTGGACCTGGCTCAGGCCGAGGCCATTGCCGACCTGATCGAAGCCAGTTCTGCACAGGCTGCACGCAATGCCTTGCGCTCCCTGCAGGGGGCGTTTTCCCAGCGTGTGCATAACCTCACCGAACAACTGATCGGCCTGCGCATCTACGTCGAAGCCGCCATCGACTTCCCGGAAGAGGAAATCGACTTCCTCGCCGATGGCCACGTGCTGAGCATGCTCGACAAGGTGCGCGATGAACTGTCCACAGTGCTTCGCGAGGCCGGGCAGGGGGCTTTGTTGCGTGACGGCATGACCGTGGTGATCGCCGGTCGGCCGAATGCCGGCAAGTCCAGTCTGTTGAATGCCCTGGCCGGCCGCGAAGCCGCGATCGTGACTGAAATTGCCGGCACCACCCGCGATATCCTGCGCGAACATATCCACATCGACGGCATGCCGCTGCATGTTGTCGATACGGCAGGTCTGCGTGATACCGATGATCAGGTGGAAAAGATCGGCGTCGAGCGTGCGTTGAAAGCGATCACTGAAGCGGATCGGGTGCTGCTGGTAGTCGATGCCACCGCGCCGGAAGCTGCAGACCCGTTTGCCCTTTGGCCGGAATTTCTCGAAACCCGTCCGGATCCGGCCAAAGTCACCTTGATTCGCAACAAGGCTGACCTGACGGGTGAAGCGATTGCCCTGGAAGTCAGCGACGATGGCCACGTGACCATCAGCCTCAGCGCCAAATCCGCCGGCGATGGTCTGGAGTTGCTGCGCGAACACCTCAAGGCCTGCATGGGCTATGAGCAAACCTCGGAAAGCAGCTTCAGTGCCCGTCGCCGTCATCTGGAGGCTCTGCGCCATGCCAGTGCTGCGCTGGAACATGGTCGCGCACAGCTGACGTTGGCCGGTGCCGGTGAACTGCTTGCCGAGGATTTACGTCAGGCCCAGCACTCTCTGGGAGAAATCACCGGGGCATTCAGCTCCGATGACCTGCTTGGCCGGATCTTCTCCAGCTTCTGCATCGGTAAATAACCCTTCTGCTGTTCACAGACAGGCCCGTTCGCGGCCTGTCTGCACTCCTCATTTCTCAATTCCTTTCTCCAGTGCCGGGCAGACTCTCTCGCCCTGGGCGGATTTCCCTTGCCCGCCAACCAATCATTCAGCTGATTTCTGTGGATTAAGCCCTGTGAATAACTGCCAATGAGGTCAGTTGATAACAGGGCGTGAAAACTGGATATAACTGCCTCTGTGGATAACCACCCCATTCATCCACAGGCTTAAACCGGTTATCCAAGGGCCTCCCGAGGACCTGATAACAGGGTTTTGAAACCCTGTACACATTGAATAATAAGGCCTGTAGCAATCTATCCACAGAAAGGTCGGTCAGTAAGAATAAGCATTAAAACAAAGGTTTTATAAATTTCTCTCTTTTTTATTCTTTTAACCTCGAGTTCTCCACAGCTGGTTAAATTTTGTGCAAAGGGTTCTTTAGGAAGGGCGAAGTCCCTATACTTGTCGACCAGGTCCAGAAACCTGATCTCAAACTATTCCTGAATACCTACTTAAGCAGGCACGAGGTGCGTGGTGGATTTCCCTTCCCGTTTTGAAGTGATCGTCATCGGCGGCGGTCATGCCGGTACCGAGGCAGCACTGGCCTCAGCACGTATGGGGGCAAAAACCCTGTTGCTGACGCATAACGTGGAAACCCTCGGTGCCATGAGCTGCAACCCGGCCATCGGTGGCATTGGCAAAAGCCATCTGGTCAAGGAAATCGACGCCCTCGGCGGCGCGATGGCCATGGCTACCGATCTGGGCGGCATCCAGTTTCGCGTATTGAACAGCCGCAAAGGTCCGGCCGTACGAGCGACTCGTGCGCAAGCCGACCGTATTCTGTACAAGGCCGCTGTCCGCGAAATTCTGGAAAACCAACCGAACCTGTGGATATTTCAACAGGCCGCTGACGACCTGATCGTCGAGCAGGACCAGGTTCGCGGTGTTGTCACGCAAATGGGTCTGCGGTTCTTCGCCGATTCCGTGGTGTTGACCACTGGTACGTTCCTCGGTGGACTTATCCACATCGGTTTGCAGAATTTCTCCGGCGGTCGTGCCGGTGACCCGCCATCGATCGCCCTGGCACATCGTCTGCGTGAACTGCCGCTGCGTGTCGGTCGCCTGAAAACCGGTACGCCACCGCGCATCGATGGCAAATCTGTGGATTTCTCGGTCATGACCGAGCAACCGGGCGATACGCCGATCCCGGTCATGTCGTTCATGGGCAACAAGGAACAACATCCGCGCCAGGTCAGTTGCTGGATTACCCATACCAACGCCCGCACCCACGAAATCATCGCGGCGAACCTCGACCGTTCGCCGATGTATTCCGCTGCCGGCGAAATCGAGGGCATCGGTCCGCGCTACTGCCCGTCGATCGAAGACAAGATTCATCGCTTTGCCGACAAGGAAAGCCATCAGGTGTTCATCGAGCCGGAAGGCCTGACCACCCATGAGCTGTACCCGAACGGGATATCCACAAGCTTGCCGTTCGACGTGCAATTGCAGATCGTGCAATCGATCCGCGGCATGGAAAACGCGCACATCGTGCGTCCGGGTTATGCGATCGAGTACGACTACTTCGACCCGCGTGACCTGAAATACAGCCTGGAAACCAAAGTTATCGGCGGCCTGTTCTTTGCTGGCCAGATCAACGGCACCACTGGTTACGAAGAAGCCGGTGCGCAAGGTTTGCTCGCCGGGGCCAACGCTGCGCTGCGCGCGAAGGGCAAAGAAGCCTGGTGTCCGCGTCGCGATGAGGCGTACATCGGCGTGCTGGTCGACGACCTGATCACCCTCGGTACCCAAGAGCCGTACCGCATGTTCACTTCCCGTGCCGAGTACCGCCTGATTCTGCGCGAGGACAACGCCGACCTGCGTCTGACCGAAAAAGGTCGTGAACTGGGTCTGGTCGATGACGCGCGTTGGGCGGCCTTCTGCAAGAAACGCGAAAGCATCGAACTCGAAGAGCAGCGCCTGAAGAGCACCTGGGTTCGCCCGGGCACCCAGCAGGGCGATGCGATTGCGGAAAAATTCGGCACGCCGCTGACTCACGAATACAACTTGCTCAACCTCTTGAGCCGTCCGGAAATCGACTACGCTGGTCTGGTCGAAGTGACCGGGCAGGGCGCCGAAGATCCACAGGTCGCCGAACAGGTTGAAATCAAGACCAAATACGCCGGTTACATCGACCGTCAACAGGACGAAATCGCCCGTCTGCGCGCCAGTGAAGACACGAAATTGCCTGTGGATATCGATTACACCAACATTTCCGGTCTCTCCAAGGAGATTCAGAGCAAGCTCGGTGCGACGCGTCCGGAGACGCTCGGCCAGGCTTCGCGGATCCCGGGCGTGACCCCGGCAGCGATTTCGCTGTTGATGATTCATTTGAAAAAACGCGGCGCGGGCCGTCAGTTGGAGCAAAGCGCTTGAGTTCTAAGGTCACTTCGCAACACGCCGAAGAGTTATCCACAGGAGCCCGCGAGCTCGGTGTCAATCTCAGCGCAGCCCAGCACGAATTGCTGCTGGGTTACCTGGCCCTGTTGATCAAATGGAACCAGGCCTACAACCTGACTGCAGTGCGCGATCCTGATGAAATGGTTTCGCGGCATCTGCTCGATAGCTTGAGCGTGATGTCGTTCATCGAAAACGGCCGTTGGCTCGATGTTGGCAGTGGCGGCGGCATGCCCGGCATTCCGCTGGCGATCCTGTATCCGGACTCGCAAGTCACCTGTCTGGACAGCAACGGCAAGAAAACCCGCTTCCTGACTCAGGTCAAACTCGAACTCAAACTGGATAACCTGCAAGTTATCCACAGTCGCGTCGAAGCCTTCCAGCCTGCCCAGCCATTCAACGGGATCATTTCCCGGGCTTTCAGCAGTATGGAGAACTTCACCAACTGGACTCGCCACCTCGGCGATGCCGACACGCGCTGGCTGGCAATGAAGGGCGTTCATCCGGCCGATGAGCTGGTAGCATTGCCGGCAGACTTCAAACTCGATAGCGAACACGCCCTGGCCGTACCCGGTTGCCAAGGCCAACGCCATCTGCTGATACTGCGCCGCACGGCATGATTGGGAACACAAGCAAGAATGGCTAAGGTATTCGCGATAGCGAACCAGAAGGGTGGTGTGGGCAAGACCACCACCTGCATCAACCTCGCAGCATCCCTGGTCGCGACCAAGCGCCGGGTGCTGTTGATCGATCTCGATCCACAGGGCAACGCCACCATGGGTAGCGGTGTGGATAAACATGGCCTGGAAAACTCGGTCTACGACCTGCTGATCGGCGAATGCGATCTGGCCCAGGCCATGCACTACTCCGAGCACGGCGGTTATCAACTGCTGCCGGCCAACCGCGACCTGACCGCGGCCGAAGTGGTTCTGCTGGAAATGCAGATGAAGGAAAGCCGTCTGCGCAGCGCGCTGGCGCCGATCCGTGAAAACTACGATTACATTTTGATCGACTGCCCGCCGTCGCTGTCGATGCTCACATTGAACGCACTGGTCGCCGCTGACGGGGTGATTATCCCCATGCAGTGCGAATACTTTGCGCTCGAAGGCTTGAGCGACCTTGTGGATAACATCAAGCGCATCGCCGAACTGCTGAACCCCAACCTCAAGGTCGAAGGTCTGCTGCGCACCATGTACGACCCGCGGCTGAGCCTGATGAACGATGTTTCGGCGCAGCTCAAGGAACACTTTGGCGAGCAGCTATACGACACAGTGATCCCGCGCAACATCCGCCTGGCCGAAGCACCGAGCTACGGTATGCCGGCACTGGCCTACGACAAGCAATCGCGCGGCGCGCTGGCCTATTTGGCCCTGGCGGGCGAGATGGTTCGCCGTCAGCGCAAAAATTCACGCATCGCCGCTGCCCAGCCAACTTAAGGAATCCCCATGGCCGTCAAGAAACGAGGTCTCGGACGTGGACTGGATGCACTGCTGAGTGGTCCGACCGTCAGCGCGCTGGAAGAACAGGCGGCGCAGGCCGATACCCGTGAGCTGCAACACCTGCCGCTGGATCTGCTGCAGCGTGGCAAATACCAGCCACGCCGCGACATGGACCCGCAGGCGCTGGAAGAGCTGGCGCAGTCGATCAAGGCGCAAGGCGTGATGCAGCCGATCGTGGTGCGCCCGATTGGCGGTGGCCGTTTCGAAATCATCGCCGGCGAACGCCGCTGGCGCGCCAGCCAGCAGGCCGGCCAGGAAACCATCCCGGCGATGGTTCGTGATGTGCCGGATGAGACCGCGATCGCCATTGCGCTGATCGAGAACATCCAGCGTGAAGACCTGAACCCGATTGAGGAAGCCGTCGCCTTGCAGCGTCTGCAGCAGGAATTCCAGCTCACTCAACAGCAGGTGGCCGAGGCTGTGGGTAAGTCCCGCGTGACTGTGGCTAACCTGTTGCGACTTATTGCACTGCCGGAAGTCATCAAGACCATGCTGTCCCACGGTGACCTGGAAATGGGTCATGCCCGTGCTTTGCTCGGTCTGCCGGACAATCAGCAGGTGGAAGGGGCGCGACATGTTGTCGCACGCGGCCTGACTGTGCGCCAAACCGAGGCACTGGTTCGTCAGTGGTTGAGTGGCAAACCGGAGCCTGTGGAAGCGGCCAAACCCGACCCGGATATCGCCCGGCTCGAACAGCGTCTGGCCGAGCGCCTAGGCTCTGCGGTGCAGATTCGCCACGGCAAGAAGGGAAAAGGTCAGCTGGTGATCGGTTACAACTCCCTCGATGAGCTTCAAGGTGTGCTCGCACACATCCGCTGAAACATTTCCTCATGTAGCGCGCAGTCGGAAATCACTACCTGACAGTTGAATAGGGGCAGAACCGCCCCTATACTCTGCGCGCATTTTGTCGGCACAAATTATGCCAAGTTATTGAATTCTGGCAACCGACCATTGGAGAGCAAACGTGATGGAAACCCGCAAGCCAAACCGCCTGCCGTTCCATCGCCTGGCGGTTTTTCCGGTGTTGATGGCTCAATTTGTCATTTTGCTCATTGCCGCTTTGGCGCTCTGGCAATGGCACGGAGTCGTTGCCGGATACTCGGGACTTTGCGGAGGCCTGATAGCCTTGCTGCCCAATGTTTATTTCGCTCACAAGGCATTTCGGTTTTCCGGCGCCCGAGCAGCCCAGTCCATCGTCCGGTCATTTTATGCCGGCGAGGCAGGCAAACTGATTTTGACGGCAGTGCTGTTTGCACTGGTGTTTGCAGGTGTGAAGCCATTGGCGCCGATCGCAGTATTCGGCGCTTTCGTGCTGACTCAGTCGGTCAGCTGGTTCGCTCCCCTGCTGATGAGAACAAGACTTTCGAGACCTTAGGGCGTTTGAGGCAACCATGGCAGAAACAACCGCTTCGGGCTATATCCAGCACCACTTGCAGAACCTGACCTTCGGTCAGCTACCTAACGGCGGCTGGGGCTTTGCCCATACCGCAGCAGAAGCCAAGGAAATGGGCTTCTGGGCTTTCCACGTCGATACCCTCGGCTGGTCGGTCGCGCTGGGTCTGATCTTCGTTTTCCTTTTCCGCATGGCGGCAAAGAAAGCAACATCGGGTCAGCCAGGTGCTTTGCAGAACTTCGTTGAAGTATTGGTCGAATTCGTCGATGGCAGCGTGAAAGACAGCTTCCATGGCCGTAGCCCGGTGATCGCACCGCTGGCACTGACCATCTTCGTCTGGGTGTTCCTGATGAACGCCGTCGACCTGGTACCGGTCGACTGGATTCCTCAGCTGGCCATCCTGATCACCGGCGACCACCACATCCCGTTCCGTGCCGTGTCGACCACCGACCCGAACGCGACCCTGGGCATGGCGTTCTCGGTTTTCGCACTGATCATTTTCTATAGCATCAAGGTCAAGGGCATCGGCGGCTTCATCGGCGAACTGACCCTGCACCCGTTCGGCAGCAAGAACATCTTCGTTCAGGCCCTGCTGATCCCGGTGAACTTCCTGCTGGAATTCGTGACCCTGATCGCCAAGCCGATCTCTCTGGCCCTGCGTCTGTTCGGCAACATGTATGCCGGCGAGCTGGTGTTCATTCTGATCGCTGTGATGTTCGGCAGCGGCCTGCTCTGGCTGAGTGGCCTGGGCGTTGTTCTGCAGTGGGCGTGGGCTGTGTTCCACATCCTGATCATCACCCTGCAGGCGTTCATCTTCATGATGCTGACCATCGTCTACCTGTCGATGGCGCACGAAGAAAACCATTAAGAGCAGCCTCGGCTGATCTGATGTCCCTCCCGGTCAAACGGGAGGGGGCTCTTAACCGGGCCTCTGAAACGATTTGTTTTACCGCTTTAATCTAAAAAACCTAAACCATACGACGTAAAAGTCGGGAGGAAAGATGGAAACTGTAGTTGGTCTAACCGCTATCGCTGTTGCACTGTTGATCGGCCTGGGCGCACTGGGTACCGCAATTGGTTTCGGCCTGCTGGGCGGCAAGTTCCTGGAAGGCGCAGCGCGTCAGCCAGAAATGGTTCCAATGCTGCAAGTTAAAATGTTCATCGTTGCCGGTCTGCTCGACGCCGTAACCATGATCGGTGTTGGTATCGCTCTGTTCTTCACCTTTGCGAACCCGTTCGTTGGTCAGATCGCTGGCTAATTACCCGGATTCTTCCGAGTAATTTGGTGTGATGGACAACGTAACTGCGAGGTGTTGGCGTGAACATTAATGCGACCCTGATTGGCCAGTCCGTTGCGTTCCTGATTTTTGTACTGTTCTGCATGAAGTTCGTATGGCCTCCGGTCATCGCTGCTCTGCACGAACGTCAAAAGAAGATCGCTGATGGTCTGGACGCTGCCAGCCGTGCAGCTCGCGACCTGGAGTTGGCCCAAGAGAAAGCGGGTCAGCAACTGCGCGAAGCGAAAGCTCAGGCAGCTGAAATCATCGAGCAAGCCAAGAAACGCGGTAACCAGATCGTTGAAGAGGCTGTTGAAAAAGCCCGTATCGACGCTGACCGTGTGAAGGTTCAGGCTCAAGCCGAGATCGAACAGGAACTGAACAGTGTCAAAGACAAGCTGCGCGCCCAAGTGGGCTTGCTGGCTGTCGGCGGCGCCGAGAAGATCCTGGGTGCCACAATCGATCAAAACGCGCACGCAGAGCTGGTTAACCAACTGGCTGCTGAAATCTAAGCGAGGGCGATCATGGCAGAACTGACCACGTTGGCCCGACCTTACGCTAAGGCGGCCTTCGAGCACGCTCAGGCCCACCAGCAACTGGCCAATTGGTCAGCCATGCTCGGCCTGGCTGCAGCGGTGTCACAAGATGACACCATGCAGCGCGTGCTCAAGGCCCCGCGACTGACGAGCGCAGAAAAGGCCGCCACGTTCATTGACGTGTGCGGCGACAAGTTTGATGCCAAGGCACAGAACTTCATCAATGTCGTTGCCGAAAACGACCGTCTCCCGCTTCTGCCGGAGATCGCCGCTCTGTTCGACCTGTACAAGGCCGAACAAGAGAAGTCGGTAGACGTTGAAGTGACCAGTGCTTTCGCATTGAACCAAGAACAGCAAGACAAACTCGCCAAGGTTCTCAGTGCACGACTCAACCGGGAAGTGCGCCTGCAAGTTGCGGAGGATGCTGCCCTTATAGGGGGTGTCGTTATCCGCGCCGGCGACCTGGTTATCGATGGCTCGATTCGCGGCAAAATCGCGAAACTTGCCGAAGCATTGAAATCTTGAGTTTGAAGGGGCAGCAGAGCAATGCAGCAACTCAATCCTTCCGAAATAAGTGAAATTATCAAGGGCCGCATCGACAAGCTCGATGTGACCTCCCAAGCCCGTAACGAAGGCACTGTCGTCAGCGTATCTGACGGCATCGTGCGGATTCACGGTCTGGCCGACGTCATGTACGGCGAGATGATCGAGTTTCCGGGCGGCGTCTACGGTATGGCCCTCAACCTGGAGCAAGACTCCGTAGGTGCCGTTGTACTGGGCGCATACACCAGTCTGGCTGAAGGCATGAGCGCCAAGTGCACCGGCCGCATCCTCGAAGTTCCGGTGGGTAAGGAACTGCTGGGTCGCGTAGTCGACGCACTGGGTAACCCTGTTGACGGCAAAGGTCCACTGGGCAACACCTTGACCGACGCGGTCGAGAAAGTTGCACCTGGCGTGATCTGGCGTAAGTCGGTAGACCAGCCTGTACAGACTGGCTACAAGGCTGTCGATGCCATGATCCCTGTCGGCCGTGGCCAGCGTGAGCTGATCATCGGTGACCGTCAGATCGGTAAAACCGCTCTGGCGATCGACGCGATCATCAACCAGAAAGACAGCGGCATTTTCTGCGTCTACGTAGCGATCGGTCAGAAGCAATCGACCATCGCCAACGTGGTTCGCAAGCTGGAAGAAAACGGCGCCCTGGCCAACACGATCATCGTGGCTGCCAGTGCTTCGGAATCTCCTGCGCTGCAATTCCTGGCACCGTACTCCGGTTGCACCATGGGTGAATTCTTCCGCGACCGCGGTGAAGACGCGCTGATCGTTTATGACGATCTGTCCAAGCAAGCAGTGGCTTACCGCCAGATTTCCCTGCTGCTGCGCCGTCCACCAGGCCGTGAAGCTTACCCAGGCGACGTGTTCTATCTCCACTCCCGTCTGCTGGAGCGCGCATCCCGCGTTTCGGAAGAATACGTAGAGAAGTTCACCAACGGCGCAGTGACCGGCAAAACCGGTTCCCTGACCGCACTGCCAATCATCGAAACCCAGGCTGGCGACGTTTCCGCGTTCGTTCCGACCAACGTGATTTCCATCACCGACGGTCAGATCTTTCTGGAATCGGCCATGTTCAACTCGGGCATCCGCCCTGCAGTGAACGCCGGTGTTTCGGTATCCCGTGTGGGTGGTGCCGCTCAGACCAAGATCATCAAGAAGCTGTCCGGTGGTATCCGTACCGCTCTGGCTCAGTACCGTGAACTGGCGGCATTCGCCCAGTTCGCTTCTGACTTGGACGAAGCGACCCGTAAGCAACTTGAGCATGGTCAGCGCGTTACCGAGCTGATGAAGCAGAAGCAATACGCACCAATGTCGATCGCTGACATGGCGCTGTCGCTGTATGCCGCTGAGCGTGGGTTCCTGACTGACATTGAAATCGCCAAGATCGGCAGCTTCGAACAAGCGCTGATTGCTTTCTTCAACCGCGATCACGCCGATTTGATGGCCAAGATCAACGTTAAAGGTGACTTCAATGACGAAATCGACGCTGGCATGAAAGCCGGTATCGAGAAGTTCAAGGCCACCCAAACCTGGTAAGCCGCAGCGGGAGCCGCAAGGCTCCCGCTTGCTAACCTGATAGGTGTTACATGGCAGGCGCAAAAGAGATTCGCAGTAAGATTGCGAGCATCAAAAGCACGCAAAAAATTACCAGCGCCATGGAAAAAGTGGCGGTGAGCAAAATGCGCAAGGCACAAATGCGCATGGCAGCCAGCCGTCCTTATGCGGAGCGTATCCGCCAGGTAATTGGGCATCTGGCCAACGCCAACCCGGAATACCGCCACCCGTTCATGATCGACCGTGAAGTAAAGCGCGTCGGTTATGTCGTCGTGAGCAGTGACCGTGGTTTGTGCGGCGGCTTGAACACCAACCTGTTCAAGGCCCTGGTCAAGGACATGGCGGTAAACCGCGAAAACGGCGTCGAGATTGATCTGTGTGTAGTCGGTAGCAAGGGTGCGGCCTTTTTCCGCAACTTCGGCGGTAACGTCGTTGCAGCTATCAGCCACCTGGGTGAAGAGCCGTCGATCAATGATTTGATCGGCAGCGTCAAGGTGATGCTGGATGCCTACCTGGAGGGCCGTATCGATCGCCTGTCCGTGGTATCCAACAAGTTCATCAACACCATGACACAACAGCCTACCGTGGAGCAGTTGATTCCACTGGTGGCAACCCCGGATCAAGAACTCAAGCACCACTGGGACTACCTCTACGAACCAGACGCCAAAGAGCTGCTTGACGGCTTGATGGTGCGCTACGTGGAGTCGCAGGTGTACCAGGCGGTGGTCGAGAACAACGCGGCTGAACAAGCTGCGCGGATGATCGCGATGAAGAACGCTACCGACAACGCCGGTGATTTGATCAGCGATTTGCAGCTGATCTACAACAAGGCGCGTCAGGCTGCGATCACCCAAGAGATCTCGGAAATCGTCGGCGGCGCTGCCGCGGTTTAACGGTTCAAATATTCAGAGGATCCAGCTATGAGTAGCGGACGTATCGTTCAAATCATCGGCGCCGTTATCGACGTGGAATTTCCACGCGACAGCGTACCGAGCATCTACAACGCGCTGAAAGTAGTCAGCGCGGCCGAAACCACTCTGGAAGTTCAGCAACAGCTGGGCGACGGCGTGGTTCGTACCATTGCGATGGGTTCCACCGAGGGCTTGAAGCGCGGTCTGGAAGTTACCGATTCCGGCGCAGCCATCTCCGTACCGGTCGGTAAAGCGACTCTGGGCCGGATCATGGACGTTCTGGGTAACCCGATCGACGAAGCCGGTCCAATCGACACCGAAGAGCGCTGGGGCATTCACCGCGCAGCACCTTCGTTCGCTGAGCAAGCAGGCGGCAACGACCTGCTGGAAACCGGCATCAAGGTTATCGACCTGGTTTGCCCGTTCGCCAAAGGCGGTAAAGTCGGTCTGTTCGGTGGTGCCGGTGTAGGCAAAACCGTAAACATGATGGAACTGATCCGTAACATCGCCATCGAGCACAGCGGTTATTCCGTGTTCGCCGGTGTGGGTGAGCGTACTCGTGAGGGTAACGACTTCTACCACGAGATGAAGGACTCCAACGTTCTGGACAAAGTGGCACTGGTTTACGGTCAGATGAACGAGCCGCCGGGAAACCGTCTGCGCGTAGCCCTGACCGGCCTGACCATGGCCGAGAAGTTCCGTGACGAAGGTAACGACGTTCTGCTGTTCGTCGACAACATCTACCGTTACACCCTGGCCGGTACTGAAGTATCCGCACTGCTGGGCCGTATGCCTTCGGCAGTAGGTTACCAGCCGACCCTGGCTGAAGAGATGGGCGTTCTGCAAGAACGTATCACTTCGACCAAAGAAGGTTCGATCACCTCGATCCAGGCGGTATACGTACCTGCGGATGACTTGACCGACCCGTCGCCAGCGACCACCTTCGCCCACTTGGACGCCACCGTCGTTCTGTCCCGTGATATCGCTTCCCTGGGTATCTACCCAGCGGTAGATCCACTGGATTCGACTTCGCGCCAGCTGGATCCGAACGTAATCGGTCAGGACCACTACGACACCGCTCGCGGCGTTCAGTACGTTCTGCAACGTTACAAAGAGCTGAAAGACATCATCGCGATCCTGGGTATGGACGAGCTGTCGGAAGCCGACAAACAGTTGGTTAACCGTGCTCGTAAGATCCAGCGCTTCTTGTCGCAGCCGTTCTTCGTGGCTGAAGTCTTCACCGGTGCTTCGGGTAAATACGTTTCCCTGAAAGACACCATTGCTGGCTTCAAAGGCATCCTCAACGGTGACTACGACCACCTGCCAGAACAAGCGTTCTACATGGTTGGCGGCATCGAAGAAGCGATCGAGAAAGCCAAGAAACTGTAATCCCGGCGCCCGGCAACGGGCGCTAATTTAGGTTGAGGCAATCAGATGGCTATGACAGTCCATTGCGATATCGTCAGCGCGGAAGGGGAAATCTTTTCCGGCCTGGTCGAGATGGTGATTGCGCACGGTGCACTGGGTGATCTTGGTATCGCTCTGGGTCACGCGCCGCTGATCACTAATCTGAAGCCAGGTCCGATCCGCCTGATCAAGCAAGGCGGGGAAGCCGAGGTGTTCTACATCTCCGGTGGTTTCCTCGAGGTTCAGCCGAACATGGTCAAGGTGCTTGCCGATACCGTGCAACGTGCCGCCGACCTGGATGAAGCTCAAGCCCAGGCAGCTCTCAAGGCTGCCGAAGCTGCTCTGCACGAGAAGAGCGCAGATTTCGACTACGGAGCTGCGTCCGCACGTCTGGCCGAGGCTGCAGCTCAGCTGCGCACCGTCCAGCAGATCCGCAAGAAGTTTGGCGGTTAATCCGTCAGCCACTTGTTGTGCGATTGATAAAAAAGGGTAGCCTCGGCTACCCTTTTTTCTTTTCCGATTTTTACAACCCGGTCGCAGTTGCTGACCACCCAGGATTGGTAGCCAGTCATGTCTCTCGAAATCGTTATCCTCGCGGCCGGTCAAGGCACCCGTATGCGTTCGGCGTTGCCGAAAGTGCTGCACCCGGTAGCCGGCAATTCCATGCTTGTGCATGTTATCCACAGCGCACGGCAGCTCGATCCACAGCGCATTCATGTGGTGATCGGCCACGGTGCCGATGTGGTGCGTGAGCGTCTGGCGGCTGACGATTTGAATTTCGTGCTGCAGGACAAGCAATTGGGCACTGGTCATGCAACGGCTCAGGCTGTGCCGTTCATCAGCGCCGACACCGTGTTGATCCTCTACGGTGACGTGCCATTGATCGAGGTCGAAACCCTGCAGCGCCTGCTTAAACATGTCGTACCGGGGCAGATGGGCCTGTTGACCGTCGAGCTGGAAGATCCGACCGGTTACGGCCGCATCGTGCGTGATGCTGACGGCAAGGTCGCAGCCATCGTTGAGCACAAAGATGCCAGCGAAGCCCAGCGCGCAATCACCGAAGGCAATACCGGCATTCTCGCCGTCCCGGCCAATCGCCTGGCCGACTGGATGAGCCGCCTGTCGAACAACAATGCCCAGGGCGAGTACTACTTGACCGACGTGATCGAAATGGCGGTCAGCGATGGTTTGGTGGTGGCCACTGAACAACCGCACGACCCGATGGAAGTGCAGGGCGCCAACGATCGCAAGCAACTGTCCGAGCTCGAGCGTCATTACCAGTTGCGCGCCGGTCGCCGGCTGATGGCGCAAGGCGTGACCCTGCGTGACCCGGCGCGTTTCGATGTACGCGGCGAAGTCACCGTCGGTCGCGATGTGCTGATCGACATCAACGTGATTCTTGAAGGCAATGTTGTCATCGAAGACGACGTGGTGATTGGTCCGAACTGCGTGATCAAGGACAGCACCCTGCGCAAAGGCGTGGTGATCAAAGCCAACAGCCACATCGAAGGTGCGGTGCTGGGTGAAGGCAGCGATGCCGGTCCGTTCGCCCGTCTGCGTCCGGGCACGGTGCTCGAAGCACGCGCGCATGTGGGTAACTTTGTCGAACTGAAAAACGCGCGCATGGGTGAGGGCGCCAAGGCCGGGCATCTGACCTATCTGGGCGACGCGGAAATCGGCGCCCGCACCAACATTGGCGCGGGCACCATTACCTGCAACTACGATGGCGCCAACAAGTGGAAAACCGTGTTGGGCGAGGACGTGTTCATCGGCTCCAATAACTCGTTGGTGGCACCTGTGGATATCTCGTCCGGTGCAACCACGGCGGCTGGCTCGACTATCACGCAGAATGTGGATAACGCGCAGTTGGCCGTGGGTCGGGCGCGGCAGAAAAATATTGATGGCTGGAAGCGGCCGGAGAAGATCAAGAAAAGCTGATTTATCCACAGCTGCACTGTGGGAGCGGGCTTGCTCGCGAATGCGGTGTTTCAGTTTCACATTTCAGTGACTGACCCTCCGCATTCGCGAGCAAGCCCGCTCCCACATTCGTCTGGGTCGTTTCTAAAATTTTCGATCTGTCGCTTGACGATTTATGGCCGATAGGTTTTGATTGCTTCCGTTATCTTTCGAATCGAAACTTAAGCCGCCATGTCGAAACGCAACACACCCCAGCGCCGACACAATATCCTCGCCTTGCTCAATGAGCAGGGCGAAGTCAGTGTGGATGAACTGGCCAAGCGCTTCGAAACTTCTGAAGTTACGATTCGCAAGGATCTGGCCGCACTGGAAAGCCATGGTCTGTTGCTGCGCCGTTACGGCGGGGCGATCACCATGCCGCAGGAATTGGTCGCTGAACCGGGCCAAAGCGTTTCAAAGTACAAACAGGCGATTGCCCGCGCCGCCGTCAAACGTATCCGCGAGCACGCCCGCATCATCATCGACAGTGGCAGCACCACTGCGGCGATGATTCCCGAGCTTGGCCAGCAGCCGGGTCTGGTGGTGATGACCAACTCCCTGCACGTGGCCAACGCCTTGAGCGAACTCGAACACGAGCCGGTGCTGCTGATGACCGGCGGCACCTGGGATCCGCATTCGGAGTCCTTCCAGGGCCAGGTGGCCGAGCAGGTACTACGCTCTTACGACTTCGACCAGTTGTTTATCGGCGCCGATGGCATCGATCTGGTGCGCGGTACCACGACGTTCAACGAGTTGCTTGGCCTGAGCCGGGTGATGGCCGACGTGGCGCGTGAAGTCATCGTGATGGTCGAGGCCGACAAGATCGGCCGCAAGATTCCCAACCTGGAGCTGCCGTGGAGCAGCGTCCATACCCTCATTACCGATGATCGCCTGCCACAAGAGGCCCGCGATCAGATACAGGCCCGCGGTATCAGCGTGATTTGCGCGGCTGTCAGTCAGGAGAAATAAGCATGTGTGGAATTGTCGGCGCAGTTGCTGAACGTAATATCACCGCCATCCTGCTCGAAGGCCTCAAGCGCCTTGAATACCGCGGCTATGACAGCGCCGGTGTGGCAGTTTTCACCAACGATGAAAAGCTCGAGCGCATGCGCCGTCCGGGCAAGGTCAGCGAGCTGGAAGCGGCGCTGGCCGCACAGCCGCTGGTCGGCCGTCTCGGTATCGCCCACACCCGTTGGGCGACCCACGGTGCACCGTGCGAGCGTAACGCGCACCCGCATTTCTCCGGTGATATCGCGGTGGTGCACAACGGCATCATCGAGAATCACGAAGCCCTGCGTGAGCAACTGAAAGCGCTGGGTTACGTGTTCACTTCGGACACCGACACCGAAGTCATCGCGCACCTGCTGAGCCATAAACTCAAGGATCAGCCTGACCTGACCGTCGCGCTGAAAGCCACCGTCAAAGAACTGCACGGCGCCTACGGTCTGGCCGTGATCAACGCACAACAGCCGGATCGTCTGGTTGCCGCACGCAGTGGCAGCCCGTTGGTGATCGGTCTGGGCCTGGGCGAGAATTTCCTCGCGTCCGACCAATTGGCCCTGCGCCAGGTCACTGACCGCTTCATGTACCTGGAAGAGGGCGATATCGCCGAAATTCGCCGCGATAGCGTGCAGATCTGGGACGTAGATGGCAAAACCGTCGAGCGTCAGACCGTGCAGTACAGTGATGGTGCCGAAGCTGCCGACAAGGGCGAGTTCCGCCACTACATGCTCAAGGAAATCCATGAGCAACCATCCGTTGTCCAACGCACCCTCGAAGGCCGTCTGAGTCCGAATCAGGTGCTGGTGCAGGCCTTCGGTCCACAGGCTGCCGAACTGTTCGCCAAAGTGCGCAACGTGCAGATCGTCGCCTGCGGTACCAGCTACCACGCCGGTATGGTCGCGCGTTACTGGCTCGAAGAACTGGCCGGTATCCCGTGCCAGGTCGAAGTCGCCAGCGAATTCCGTTACCGCAAGGTGGTGGTGCAGCCGGACACCCTGTTCGTCACCATCTCCCAGTCCGGTGAAACCGCCGACACCCTGGCCGCGCTGCGCAACGCCAAAGAGCTGGGCTTCCTCGCCAGCCTGGCGATCTGCAACGTCGGCATCAGCTCGCTGGTGCGTGAATCCGACCTGACGCTGCTGACCCAGGCCGGTCGCGAAATCGGCGTAGCCTCGACCAAGGCGTTCACCACGCAACTGGTCGGCCTGCTGTTGCTGACCCTGTCTCTGGGTCAGGTACGCGGCACGCTCGGCAAAGGCGTTGAAGCCACGCTGGTGGAAGAGTTGCGTCGCCTGCCGACCCGTCTGGGCGAAGCGCTGGCGATGGACAGCACCGTGGAAAAAATCGCCGAACTGTTCGCCGAGAAGAATCACACCCTGTTCCTCGGCCGTGGCGCGCAGTTCCCGGTCGCAATGGAGGGCGCCTTGAAACTCAAGGAAATCTCCTACATCCACGCCGAAGCCTATCCGGCTGGGGAACTGAAGCACGGCCCTCTGGCGCTTGTGGATAACGACATGCCGGTGGTTACCGTGGCGCCAAACAACGAACTGCTGGAGAAGCTCAAGTCCAACCTGCAGGAAGTCCGTGCCCGTGGTGGTGAACTGATCGTATTCGCTGACGAGAAAGCCGGGATGACCAACGGCGAAGGCACCCATGTGGTGCAGATGCCGCACATCCACGACATTCTTTCGCCGATCCTCTACACCATCCCTCTGCAGTTGCTGTCTTACTACGTCGCCGTGCTCAAGGGCACCGACGTCGACCAGCCGCGCAACCTGGCGAAGTCGGTGACGGTGGAATAAGTTATCCACAGCTGACATTGACCCGCAAAAATCGCAGCCTCGGCTGCGATTTTTGTATCTGAATCGAGGACCTCCATGGACCGCTTCCAGGAAATGCAGATCTTCGCCACCGTGGCCCAGGAGCAGGGCTTCTCGGCGGCGGCGCGGCGTCTTGGCTTGTCCGCGGCCAGTGTCACCCGCGCCGTGGCGGCGCTGGAGCAGCGCATTGGTACACAGTTGCTGATTCGCACGACACGCACTGTGCACCTCAGCGAGGCCGGTCAGCGTTATCTGGAAGATTGTCGGAGAATTCTCGCCGAGGTGCAGGAAGCCGAGGATTCGGCGGCCGGCAGTCACGCCCAGCCCCGTGGGCAATTGACGGTGACCGCGCCGGTTCTGTTCGGTGAGTTGTTTGTCACGCCCCTGATGACCAGTTATCTGACGCAATACCCGGATGTTTCGATCAATGCGCTGTTGGTCGATCGGGTGGTGAGCATGGTTGAGGAGGGCATCGATGTCGCGGTACGCATTGGTGAGTTGCCGGACAGCAATCAGCACGCGATCCGGGTCGGCGAGGTGCGGCGGGTGATCTGTGGTTCGCCGGACTATCTGGCTCGACACGGCCGTCCCGCGCATCCGCAGGCACTGGCTGGTGCGCCGGTGGTGGCGACCTCGGCCATCGGTCAGTTGCGCAACTGGCCGTTTGTGGATCAGGGCGAAGCGCTTAGCGTGCGACCCGAGCCTCGGCTGGTGGTCACCGCCAACCAGGCGGCGATTGCTGCGGCCTGCCTGGGGTTGGGGCTGACCCGGGTGTTGTCCTATCAGGTCGCTGGCAAGGTGGCCTGCGGTGAACTGGAAATTGTCCTCGCCGATTTCGAACTGCCGCCGCTGCCGATTCATGTGGTGTATCAGGGCGGACGCAAGGCACCGGCGCGGGTGCGCAGTTTCGTCGACCATGCGGTGAAGGCCTTGCGTGAGCATCCGGCGCTGCAGAATGCGGCGTTATTTCATCCAGTGAAATAATCGATTGCGATTGCTGGTGATTCTGTTGATTTGAAGATGGGTGGAAGATGGCCTCCATCGGCGCTGCCATCCCGAACGGCGCCATCTCCAGCGGAGTCGACCATGCAAGCGATCAAACTCTACAACTTCCCGCGTTCCGGCCACGCCCATCGGGTGGAACTGATGTTGTCCCTGCTGCAATTGCCGACCGAATTGATCCTGGTCGATCTGGCCAAGGGTGAGCACAAGCAGGCGCCGTATCTGGCGATCAACAGTTTCGGCCAGGTGCCGGCGATCGACGATGACGGTGTGGTGCTGGCCGACTCCAACGCGATTCTGGTGTATCTGGCGCTCAAATACGGCAACGGCCGTTGGCTGCCAACTGATCCGGTCGGTGCGGCGCGAGTGCACCGCTGGTTGTCAGCCGCTGCCGGGCCGATTGCTTTCGGACCTGCTGCTGCACGATTGGTGACGGTGTTTGGCGCACAGTTGAATGCTGAAGAAGCGATTACCCGTGCGCACAACCTGCTCAAAGTGATGGAGGTTGAACTGGGCAAGACCCCGTATCTGGCCGGCAGCGAGCCGACCATCGCCGACGTGTCCGCCTACAGCTACATCGCCCATGCGCCGGAAGGCAACGTGTCGCTGGACGACTACGCCAATGTGCGCGCCTGGCTGGCGCGGGTTGAAGCCTTGCCCGGTTTTGTCGGCATGCCGCGCACGGTCGCCGGTTTGCAAAAGACTGCCTGAGGTTCAAGCCCGATCTGATCGAGTTATCCACAATGCGCCGGCGGCGCGGGGAGATGCGTGATGGAACGTTCACCGTGGCACGCTGGCGAGCAACAACTGCAGGCCCATGTCGGCGTTGCCGAGCGCATGGAGGCCTTCGGCCGAAAAGTGATTCGTGACTGGATGCCGGATCAGCACCGCGCCTTTTATGAGCAGTTACCGTTCATGCTGTACGGCGCGGTCGATACCGACGGGCGTCCTTGGGCCAGTGTGCTCGAAGGCGCGCCGGGATTTGCGCATTCGCCTGATCCCGAGCATCTGCATTTCGCCAGCCAACCCGCTGCCGATGATCCGGCGCAATTGCGCAATGGCGAGCCGATCGGGTTGCTCGGCATTGAATTGCATACTCGCCGCCGCAATCGCCTCAACGGTCATGTCGACAATCTGACCGTGCAGGGTTTCGAGGTGAGCGTGGATCAGGCTTTCGGCAA
This sequence comes from Pseudomonas sp. S150, assembly GCF_004526365.1. Lineage (NCBI taxonomy): Bacteria > Pseudomonadati > Pseudomonadota > Gammaproteobacteria > Pseudomonadales > Pseudomonadaceae > Pseudomonas > Pseudomonas sp. S150. Next base: position 511,780 of record NZ_CP038207.1, on the reverse strand, counting down.
CTGTCCGCAATACATTCAACTGCGCCAGTTCCAGCGCGTGCCGCTGAGCGATCCGCAGACGCGGCCAGCGCAGCACGACGACGGTCTTGATGACGCAGCCAGAGCCATGATCGAAGGCGCCGATACCTTCTTTGTCGCCAGTTACGTCGATGCGGACGGACAACGTGCGGTGGATGTTTCCCATCGTGGCGGGCAGACCGGGTTTGTCCGGGTTGAAGGTAATCGCCTGACCATCCCGGATTTTGCCGGCAACCTGCACTTCAACACGCTCGGCAACCTGCTGCTCAATCCCAAGGCCGGCCTGCTGTTCATCGACTTTTCCACAGGCGATGTGCTGCAACTGAGCGGGCGGACCGAAATCATCCTCGACGGGCCGCAGATCGAAGCGTTCCAGGGCGCCGAGCGCCTGTGGACATTCGAGGTAGAGAAACTGGTGCGGCGCCCGGCGGCACTGGCCCTGCGCTGGCGCTTCGACGGCATGTCACCCACCAGCCTGCTGACCGGCACCTGGGCCCAGGCCGATGCACGCTTGCAGGCCAAAGCGCTGGGTGACCGCTGGCGGCCGCTGCGGGTGACCCGCATCGAAAGGGAGAGCCAGCACATCCGCTCGATCTATCTGCAACCGGACGATGGCGCAGGGATGCCGGTGTTTCAGGCCGGCCAGCATCTGCCGCTGCGTTTCACTCTGGACGGTGAAACGCATATTCGCACTTACAGCCTGTCGAGTGCGCCATCGGATGATTTCCTGCGCATCAGTGTGAAACGCGAGGGCCTGGTTTCAGGCCATTTGCACCAGCAGATCCGGGTCGGCGATGTTCTTGAGGCACGGGCGCCACAGGGGCACTTCACGGTGGCGCCGCTGGAACACCGGCCGCTGGTGCTGCTGGCGGCGGGGGTTGGTATCACGCCGTTGCTGTCGATGCTGCGCGAGGTGGTGTATCAAGGCCTGCGCACCCGCAGGATCCGGCCGACGTGGTTGCTGCAGAGTTCTCGTAGCCTGGCCGATCAGCCATTTCGCGAGGAACTCGATCGCGTGCTGGAAAGTGCTGGCGATGCGGTACGGGTGATTCGCCTGCTCAGTCAGCCGGAAGCCGATGCGCACGAGGGCGAGGATTTTGACCGCCATGGGCGCATTGATCGGGCACTGCTGCGTGATCTGCTGGAGGTCGAGGATTACGACCAGATCGATTTTGCTGTCTGTGGGCCCGGCGCTTTTACCCAAAGTGTCTACGACAGTCTGCGCGAGCTGGACATTCGCGACGCGCGGATCCATGCCGAGACCTTCGGCCCGTCGACGCTCAAGCGCCAGCCGGACCCGGATGCGGTGGTCGTCGAGCAGCCACCGGCCGCCATCACGTCCGTACCGGTGATGTTCGAACGTTCTGCCAAAGAGGCGCGCTGGCAGCCGGACGGCGGCAGTCTGCTGGAGCTCGCGGAAAGCCGCGGCCTGCGCCCCGAGTTCAGTTGCCGGGGAGGTTCGTGCGGCACCTGCAAGACACGTCTGGTCAGTGGCGCGGTGAATTATCCACAGCCCCCGGCAGACCTGCCGGAAGCGGGGCAGGTGCTGATTTGTTGCGCGGTGCCGGCGCAGAGCGAGCAATTGCTGGTGCTGGATCTCTAACGGCTCATTTGAAATCACTACACCCCCCCTGTGGGAGCGGGCTTGCTCGCGAAGGCGTCAGATCAGTCGACATCATTGTTTACTGAAAGACCGCTTTCGCGAGCAAGCCCGCTCCCACAGGGTGATGTGTTTCAGCAAAGGGTCAGGCGTAAGACAGGTCTTTCTCCTCCAGCAGCTCCTGATACAGCTCGGTCCACTTGCGGCCCATCTCGTCGGCGGTAAACAACTGCCGGTAACGCGCCTCGGCCTTTATGCCCATGGCTGCTGCGCGCTCGGGGTTTTCCCAGAGGCTGCGCATTGCCTCGCGAAACGCCTGAGGGTTGCTCGGTGGCACCACCAGCCCGGTTTCGTTGTGGATGTTGATGTAGCTGGTGCCGGTACCGATTTCGCTGGAGATCATTGGTTTGCCGTACATCGCGCCTTCGAGCAGCGAAATGCCGAACGCTTCGGAACGCAGATGCGACGGGAACACGATGGCGTAGCTCAGTTGCAGCAGGGCGACCTTGTCTTCATCGCCCAGGCGCCCGAGGAAGTGGATGTTACGCAGCCCCAGCGCAGCAGCCTGGGCGTGCAACTCCAGTTCCAGCGGCCCGGCACCACCGACGATCACCACCGGGTAGTCCACGTCCTTCAAGGCGTCGAGCAGGATGTGCAGACCTTTGTAATAACGCATGACCCCGACGAACAGGAAAAACTTATCCCCAAGCTGCTGGCGCCAGCGATTCATCCGTTCGCTGTCGGCCTGTGGATAACCGGCCTTGTTCAAACCGTATGGAATCACCCGGGTCTTGTTCTGAAACTGCTGCAGCACGTCGCTGGTGTGCAGGTAGTTCGGCGAGGCCGCGACAATCCGGTCGGCGCTGGCGAGGAAGCGGTTCATCAGCGGTCGGTAGAGTTTGAGCAGATGCTTCTGACGAATAATGTCCGAGTGGTAGGTCACCACGCTCGGTTTGTTCATGCCGCTGGCAAAGTGCACCAGGTCCATGAACGGCCACGGAAAGTGATAGTTGACCACATCGGCTTCGGCGGCCAGCTCGCGAAACTGTTTGAACACGCTCCAGGAAAACCCGGTGGAGGCGAACTGGATGTCGAGTCTGGCGCGATGCACTTCGTGTTGACCCAGTTGCACCACCGGCGGGGTCGGGTCGGCGCTGAGTGTCAGCACCTGGCCGTCGATACCGTGATGCGCACCGCTTTCGCACAGTTGAAATATCACCTGCTCGATACCGCCGACCGAGTCAGGCAAGTAGGTTTTGAAAAAATGAAGAACTCGCATTCAACCTCCCATGGCCTGGCGGTAGGCACCGGCCGTGGCCTGTGCGCAGCGCTGCCAGGAAAAAAGCCGCGCCCGCTGCAATCCGGCTTCTCGGCATGCTTGCCAATGCACCTGATCGTCGAGCAGACGGATCAGCGCGTCGCGCAAGCCGTCTGCATTGTCAGGTTCAATATAGTTGCCCGCGTCGCCCGCGACTTCCGGCATGGCCGAAGCGCGGGTGAGTACCACCGGCGTGCCGCTGGCCATCGCCTCCAACACCGGCAGGCCAAAGCCTTCGTATAACGAAGGAAAAATCAGCGCCCGGGCACCGGCCAACAGCTGGGCCAGGTGTTCATCGGGCAAGTAGCCGAGCAGGCACACATGCCCGCTTGCCAATGCCTGACGCAGTTCGGCGCTGAACTGTTCGCGCTGCCAGCCAGCCATGCCGACGATCAGCAGCGGAAAGCGTTGGCGCACGGCCTCCGGCAGCAAGGCATGGGCGCGCAGGGCCAGCCGCAGATTCTTGCGTGGCTCCAGCGTCCCGACACAGAGGAAATACTCCCGGGCCGTAACGGCATGGGCCTTGAGTACCGGGTCGATGGTGTGTGCGTCACGCGGATGAAAGCGCTCGGCCACGCCCAAGGGAGCGACCACGAAACGTTCAGCGGGCAGGCCGAAATAGCTTTGAGCTTCGTCGGCGATCGCTTGTGAATCGGTGAGGATCACTTGTGCCTGCCGCACGCCGGCAGCCAGTCGGCGCTCGATCTCTTGCAAACGTGCCGGCGGCTGAGTTTCGGGGTAATGCAGGTGCGTCAGGTCGTGCAGGGTGATCACGGTCGGGCCGTCGAAGGCCAGTGGCCACAGACTCGGTTCGTGATACAGATCGATGCCATGCGCGCGCGCCTGATCGAAACGCTTTTGTTCCAGCCAGCGCCGCGCCTGATAAGCCCCGGGGATCTGCCGCAGCAGTGGCGTCAGGCGCGAATAACCGGGCATCGCCGCCTCCGGCAAGGCCGAACTCCAGCCCCAGCCGTGGAACAACTCAATTTCGATATCGGTATCGCTGCGCAACGCATTCACCAACTCGGCGACGTAATGGCCGATGCCGGTGCGCGGTGCCTGCAGGATCCGGGCATTAAGGGCAATGCGCATGCGGCCTCGCTGGCGCCAATGGCGCTTGCACTGCATTGCGTACGGTGCGCTCGGCCAGTTGTGCACTCGCCTCGTGCCAGTCGATCCAGCGCCAGTCCGCCACATCGCGAGCAGCGGGGAATTGGCCACTCTGCAGGAACCGCATGATCAAGTCAGCGAGGCTTTGCGGATCCTGCAAATCGAAATAGGCCATGAATTCGCCGCCGATTTCGCGGAACACCGCAATGTCGCTGCCCATCGCCGGCAAGCCACGCTGCATGGCTTCCACCAGCGGCAGGCCAAAGCCTTCGACAAACGAAGGGAATACCAGCGCACTGGCGTGGGCGTAGGCATGTTCGAGGCTGGTGTCGCTCAAGTCGTTGAACATGAACAGGCGGCGATTCAGTTCGGGATGACTGCGCACCCGGGCGAGCAGGGCGTCGCACTTCCAGCCGATGCGCCCGGCGATGCACAGACGCGCCGGGGAGCCGGCGGTCCAGGCCCGTTCGAAGGCATCGAGCAGGTATGCGTGGTTCTTGCGCGGCTCAATGGTACTGACCATCAGGAACATCGGCTCCGGTGTATTGAACAGCTGTTGCAGGCGCGGTTCGACGGTTTCCCCGGCGCTGTGCAGATCCAGTTCGGAACCGAGGTGAAAATAATCGAACCAGCGTTTTTCGGCCTGTACCGTGCCGATCCGTTGCTGCAGTTCGGCGCGCACCTGATCGCGTACCGTGGCGGAAATGGCCAGGTAGCCGTCGGCCGTGCGGGTGATCCAGTCGAACCATTCACTGAAGACCTGCACCAGCCGCGTGTCGTAGAACTGCGGGTGGGTCAGCGGTATCAAGTCGTAGATGACCGCGACAATACCGACACCCTCGCGCTTGAGCTGTTCGGCGTGGGAGAAAAAGTCCGAGTGCCAGGACGAGTCCAGCAGCACCAGTTGGTCTCCGGGCTGATGCTGCAAGGGGGCACAGCGTTTTGGCAGTTGCTGGCGGTTGATCCGCTCGATCAGCCGCAGGGGTACGCCAAATGCCGCGAAAGCGCTCAGCCGATAGCCGACGTACAACAGGCGTCGTGGGGTTTTTGCCTGCAGGCGGCTGTCGAGGCGCTGATGCCATTGCCAGAAACGGTGCGCAAGGCGTTCCAGTCGTTCGCCGAATGTCGCAATGGCGTTGAACAGCGGCGCGTCCAGCGGGGCCAGGCGCGTGACCCGATAGAGCCGGCCCCTCAGCGAAATGACCGGCAGGCACTCGACATCACCCACCCGCTCCGGCAATTGCTTGATGACGTTGCGCACCACGCGTTGAATACCGGAGTTGATCTTCGGGTGTTTGAAGACGTGGGTGCACTCGACCAACAGGCGGGTCATGGCGCACGCTCGGTCAGCGCTGCCTCGGTGTGAGGGGTGATCGTCGTCTTGGCATTGAGCCAGGAACAGCCGACGAAATCTTCCTGGCGGTTGTTGATCACGTGAAACACCAGACCGTAATCGCGCCATTCGAAGTTGCGGTCCAGATGCGAGTCCAGGCGCGACAGGCTCAACGATACCGAATAGTTGCCCTTGCCCAGCCCCATGACGAAGGCGAAGCGGTAAGTGAAGCGTTCGCCGGCGCGCAGATCGGTCAGGGCCTTGTTCAGGCGATGGGTGTTGATGCCATACATCATCTGGCCCAAACGATCCTTGAGGATGAAGCCGAGCACCAGCCGTTCAATGTCGCGGCGAACTTCGACCTGCACTTCCAGTACCACTGGCTGGCCGACCTCGGCAGCGTCGATGGCGCGATCGTGTTCGTCCAGCAGGCGCACACTCAGAATGCCTGCCTCGCCGGTGCCGGACACGGTTTGTACTTCGCCGCCGGCGAGCATTTCCTGACGCACGATCTGCCCTTCGCGTTCGGCCATCAGGGCGTTGTAATAGTCGAGCACCACTTCCGGCTTGTCGTACATGGCCATGTGGCCGTCCTTGAGCAGGATCGCCGAATCGCAGATCGACTGGATGGCCGAGCGGTCGTGGGAGACGATCAGCAGGGTCGTGCCGGCCTTGCGGAAGCTGCGAATGCGTTCAAAGCTTTTGTGCTGAAAGTAGGCGTCGCCCACCGACAGGGCCTCGTCGACGATCAGAATGTCCGGACGCCGCGCGGTGGCGACGCTGAAGGCCAGGCGCATCTGCATGCCGCTGGAGTAGGTGCGCACTGGGTGGTCGATGGCTTCGCCGATTTCTGCGAAGTGTTCGATGTCAGGCATCAGCGCTTCGATTTCGCCAACCTGCAGGCCCAGCAACTGTCCGGCCATGATCGCGTTCTGGCGCCCGGTAAAGTCCGGGTGAAAACCCATGCCCAGCTCCAGCAATGCCGCTACGCGCCCTTCAATCTCGATTTTGCCGCAGGTGGGTTGAGTGGTACCGGTGATCATCTTCAGCAAAGTGCTTTTGCCCGCACCGTTGGCGCCGACGATACCCACGGCCTCGCCGGGGGCAATCTCGAAAGCGACATCCTGCAGCACCCAATGCTCGCGGTGGCGCACCGGGGAAAACGGGATCAGCCATTCCGCCAGACGGCTCCAGCGTGTCGGATACTGTTTATAAGCCTTGCCCAGGCCCGTTACGCGTATCAGTCCCATCAGAGTTCATCCACCATTTCACCGACGCGCTGGCGGAACAACCGCAGGGCGATCAGACACATCACCACCGCGACGATGAACACCGGTAAAAGCGAGTTCCAGACCGGCCATTGCCCATACAGGAACAGGTTCTGATAGCTGCCGATCAGGCTGGTCATCGGGTTGAGTTGCAGCAGCCGCTGGACCCACTCCGGGAGGATGGTGATCGGATACACGATCGGCGTCAGCCAGAACCAGAACTGCAGGCAGATGGCGAAGAGCTGGCCGACATCGCGAAAGAATACATTCAACACGCCGAGGATCATGCCCAGACCAGCGCAGAACAGCATCTGCAGCGCAATCAGGGGAATCAGCGCCAGGAGCGCCATACCGGGCCAACGCCCGCTGATCAATAGAAATCCAAGGAACAGGCCGATGATGATGGCGAAATTGATCGCCGCATTGCACAGCACGATCACCGGCAGGCAGATGCGGGGGAAGCTGATTTTCTTCAGCAGGTTGGCGTTATCCAGAAACATGGTCTGGCTGCGCAGGGTGATTTCCGAAAACATTCCCCAGGCGAGCAGCCCGGCGCAGAGATAGACACTGTAGGCCATGCTGTCATCCACGCCCGGCAGGCGGGCGCGCATGATGTGAGAAAAGATCACGGTGTAGACGATGATCATCGACAGTGGATTGAACACGGGCCACAAGGCGCCGAGCAGCGAATTGCGATAACGCGCTTGAAACTCTCGCTGTACGCTGCCGAGGATGAATCCTCGATAGCTGTAAAGCGAGCGGTACAGGGAAAGCAGCATCAAACCGTCCTGCCGTATTGGTCTTCGAAGCGCACGATATCGTCTTCACCCAGGTATTCGCCGCTTTGCACTTCGATGATCACCAGGTCGATCACGCCGGGGTTTTCCAGGCGATGGCGATGGCCGGCGGCAATGAACGTCGATTCGTTCTTGGCCACCAGATGCGTGCCGCTGCCGTTGTTGGTGACCTTGGCCATGCCTTCGACCACCACCCAGTGTTCGTTGCGGTGATGATGCATTTGCAGCGACAGCTTGCCGCCGGGCTTGACCACGATGCGCTTGATCTTGAAGCGCGGGCCTTCCTCGAGCACGGTGTAGGTGCCCCACGGACGGCTGACCGTGCGATGCAGGCGATAGGCTTCGTGGGATTTTTCCTTGAGCTGCTTGGCGACGCGCCGCACATCCTGGGCGCGATCGGCGTGGGCCACCAGCACGGCGTCGGCGGTGTCGACGATGATCAGGTTATCCACACCCACGGCGGCCACCAGTCGGCCTTCGCTCTGCACGAAGTTGTTGTGGCTGTCGATGAACACCGCTTCGCCGCTGGCGCGATTGTTGTCGGCATCGGCCGGCACCAGCGCCGCCACAGCGCCCCATGAACCGATGTCGCTCCAGTCGAAACCGGCGGGCACCACCACGACTTTGTCGGAGCGTTCCATCAGCGCGTAATCGATGGAGATGTCGGTGATTTCAGCAAACAGTGCCGGTGACAGTTCCTGTTGCAGGCAGCCGATGGTTTCCACCGGGGCGCTGGCCTGCATGCAGGCGCGGGTCTGTTCCAGCAGCTCTGGCGCGTGCAGTTGCAGCTCGTTGATCAGTGTCGCGGTGGTGAAGCAGAACATGCCCGAGTTCCACAGGAAGTTGCCGCTTTCCAGGTAATGGGTGGCGGTTTGCAGGTCGGGCTTTTCCACGAAACGCTGTACTTTCGCCGCGCCTTTGGCATCCAGCGGTGCGCCGGTTTCGATGTAGCCGAAGCCGGTTTCCGGGGCAGTCGGCAGCACACCGAAGGTCACCAGATAACCGTCCTTCGCCAGATTGACCGCGTGTTCGACGGCGCTCTTGAGCGCTTCCTGATTAACGATCAGATGGTCGGCGGGCATCACCACCATGATTGCATCGTCGCCGTGCAGCGCCTGCAGCGACAGGGCGGCGGCGGCAATTGCCGGGGCGGTGTTGCGCCCGGTCGGCTCCAGCAGGAAGTGCCCGCGATGGCGCGACACGTGGGCGGCGCAATAGTGATCCTTGCTCTGGAAGTAGTACTCGCGGTTGGTCACCGTGACGATGTCGCCCCAGCCGTCGAGCAATGCTGCCGCCCGCTGGTATGTCTTGCCGAGCAGCGACTGCCCGTCGGGCAGGGTCATGAACGGTTTGGGATGGCCCTCGCGGGACACCGGCCACAGACGCGTACCGGCACCGCCGGACAGAATCACGGGAATGAGCATGACCTACTCCTTGGCGACGCGTTTCATGTCCGCATCCATCATCATGCGGATCAGGGTGTCGAGGTCGGTTTTCGGTTTCCAGCCCAGCACACGCTGCGCCTTGGCCGGGTTGCCGAGCAGCACTTCGACTTCGGCCGGGCGGAAGAACGCCGGGTCGATCTTCACGTAGTCGCGGTAGTTGAGGCCAACGTGATCGAAGGCGATGCGGCACATCTCGCGCACGGTGGTGGTGACACCGGTGGCGACCACGAAATCGTCAGGCTTGTCCTGTTGCAGCATCAGCCACATGGCTTCGACGTAGTCGCCGGCAAAGCCCCAGTCGCGCTTGGCGTCGATGTTGCCCAGGGCCAGTTCCTGCTGCTTGCCCTGTTTGATGCGGGCGGCGGCGTCGGTGACCTTGCGGGTAACGAATTCGATGCCGCGCAGCGGCGATTCATGGTTGAACAGGATGCCGCTGCTGGCGTGCAGGTCGAAGCTTTCACGGTAGTTGACGGTGATCCAGTGACCGTAGAGTTTGGCCACGCCGTAGGGGCTGCGCGGGTAGAACGGGGTGTTCTCGTCCTGTTGTTCGGCCTGGATCAGACCGAACATTTCGCTGGTGGAGGCCTGATAGAAACGCGTGTGCGGGCTGAACTGGCGGATCGCTTCGAGCAAGTGGGTGACGCCCAGGCCATCGACGATGCCGGTGGTCACCGGCTGATTCCAGGAAGCGGCAACGAAGCTTTGTGCAGCGAGGTTGTAGACCTCGTCAGGCGCCGACTGAATGACTGCACGTTGTACCGAGCAGGCATCGGCCATGTCACCGTCCAGGTAGACGATGTCACCTTCGACGCCCATCTCGCGCAAGCGCCAGCGCGAATCGCTGCTACGGCGTGCTACCAGGCCGTGAACCTTGTAACCCTTGTCGAGCAGCAACCTGGCCAGATATGCGCCGTCCTGGCCGGTGATCCCCGTGATCAGTGCACTTTTCATTGTTGTTTTACTCGCTGCTCCCAGTCGGACAGGATCGCCCGCAGGGATTGTTGTGTGGTGATTGCCGGTGCCCAGCCCGTGGTCTGGACCAGCTTTGCGTGACTGCCGCAAACGCGACGCTGATCGGCGCGCCGCATGCGTGCCGGATCCTGCACCAGTTGCACTTCGACCTGCGCCAGATCGCCCAACTGCTCGATCAGACTGCGGATGCTTTGTTCGCGGCCCGAGCAGATGTTGTAGACCTGCCCGGGTGTGCCTTTTTCCAGAAGGGCGAAATAAGCCGCGATCACATCGCCGACATCGAGGAAGTCGCGCGTGACGTCAATGTCGCCGACTTCCAGTCGTGCTGCCTGCAAGCCTTGCTTGATGCGGTTGATCTGGCGTGCGGCGCTGGCGATGACGAAGCTGTCTTTCTGTCCGGCGCCGATATGGTTGAACGGCCGCGCCACCAGCACCGGCCAGCCCTCACTCAGGCCCCATTGCAGGCTGAGAAACTCGGCCGAGAGCTTGCTCACCGCATAGGGGTTGCGCGGGCAGGGCGGTTGCAGTTCGGTGATGGGCAGGGCGCTCTCGTCGACTTGCCCATAGACGTCGCCGGAGCTGACATACAGGAAGGTCCCCCGAAATCCGCGGGCCTTGAGGGCCTGCAACAGATTGAGGGTACCCAGCAGATTGATCTCGAGCGTGCGGGCCGGATCACGGAAGGCTTCAGGAACGAAGGTCTGACCAGCGAGGTGAATCACCGCGTCGGGCAATTGTGGCCACAGGTCGACGAGGCTCGCCGCTGACGTGAGATCGTAGGGTGCGGTGGCAGGCAGCAGTTCCCACGTCGAGTCAGGCTGGGCCAGACGCGACTGGATATGTTGTCCCACGAACCCACTGAGGCCCGTGACGAACAGACGCTTTTTCAAACAGCGACCCCTTGGTCTTTAACATTCGCCACTTTCCCACAGGCTTTGAGGGGAAGTCTGTCAGGCCGCATGAAAAAGGCCGACAGGATGACAGGCGAAGTCGTTGTTGTAGTTGTTTGTTACCAATCTGTGCCAAATGCTTGGCAATTTCAACAGTGCAAACCGTGACTGGTCAGTTCTCGTCAGAGTAGACGGATTTATTCTCGCCGGGCGGTTCACGAATCCGCGACGGATGTGTTTAGAATGCCCCTCGTCGTGTTCAACAGGGGTTGTTCAGCCCCAGTCAAACCGACCACTAAAAACAAGAACAAAGACGGGCTGGAAGATGCAGGACGAGTGTCGGCATGCCGACCACGATTCAGCGCTTCGCCGTCATGGATTGAAGCAGCCGGGATGGCGGCTTCATCGTGGGATGCCATGAACTTCATTCTTTACTCGGACGTCAACGACCGTTCCATCAGCCAGAGTCTCGGGCGTCCCGAATACAGTTACTACTTCGTGCTCAAGGCTTATCGCCCAGTGCTGGAAAGCCTTGGGCGGGTGCATGTGGTGTCCGCCATCACCGAGGTTGGTCCGCTCTTTCGCCAATTGCGCGAGGCGGGCGAAGACAGCCTGTTTCTCTCTTTCACCCCGCCGCAAAATACGCCGACCGACCTTGAGTGTCCGACCCTGTGTGTGGTTGCCTGGGAGTTCGATTCGATCCCGGACGAGATCTGGGACAACGATCCGCGCCACGACTGGACGCAGATGCTGGCCCGACAAGGGCGGGTGATTACCCTGTCCAGCCATACTGCCCGGGCGATTCGCCGGGCGCTGGGCGAGGACTTTCCGGTACTGGTGTTGCCGACACCGTTGTGGGAGAACTTTGCGGCGATTCGTCAGCAGCAAGTTCCGGCGCCGGTCAATCCAGGCACGCCGCTGGCGATCAAGGGCTGCATTTTCGACAGCCGTACGCTGGCGCTCTCAGCCGATGACCTGCTGCCCAAACCACTGACCGCCGAGCAACTGGCCGCGATCGAGGCACAGCGACCTCCTCCGCTGACCTTCAAACGGCGCCTGGTCATCGCCCGGCACTACCTGCGCCAGTGGCGCCTGGATGCAGGCCGCGAACAGCAACAGCCGCGGGTGAAGTTTCTGCATCACTGGTATTGGGAGGGACTGCGTGATCTTTTCTCACGCAGGGCGCATGCCTGGCTGGAGCGACAGCTGCCGAGTATCGCCGGTCCACAGGCGGTGGCAGTGGCCGAACCGCCGCCGCTGGATCTGCCGGACACCACGTCGGTGGTCGACACCACGGTCGACGGTGTGGTCTACGTCACCGTATTCAACCCCAAAGATGGCCGCAAGAACTGGCATCAACTGATCACCGCGTTTTGCTGGGCGTTTCGGGAAACGGCCGATGCGACGCTGGTATTGAAAATCACCCAGAACGACCTGGCGTCTTACTACAGCGAATTAATGACCCTGTTGGCGCAGCTCTCACCTTTTGCCTGCAGGGTGGTGGTGTTGCACGGTTATCTGGATGACGCCCAGTACACCCGGCTTTACGCCGCTGCCAGTTACTACGTCAACGCCTCGCGCTGTGAGGGCCTGTGTCTGCCGTTGATGGAGTTCATGTCCAGTGGCAAACCGGTAATCGCCCCGGACCACACGGCCATGGAAGACTACATCGACGACAGCGCCGCCTTCGTGATCAAGTCCAGCGAAGAACCCGCCATCTGGCCGCAGGACTCGCGGCTGATTTACCGCACCCTGCGCCACCGCCCGGATTGGGCTTCGCTGAAACAAGCCTACGAGGACAGCTACCGCATGGCCAAAGACCAGCCGGAGCGGTACCGGCAGATGTCGGTGGCAGCGGTCGAGCGCATGCATGACTACTGCGCTTTTGCCCCCGTGCAAACGCGCATGGCGGAATTTTTCGGGCTTGCACCGCATCCCGCCAATGCTGCGTCAGTGACGGAAAACGCCTCATGCTGATCATCATTCATTCGGAAACCAACCAGCACACCATTGCACAGAATCTGGGGCGCTCGGAGTACAGCTATTACTTCGTGCTCAAGGAATATCGCCCGGTACTCGAGCGTCTCGGACGCGTGGTGGAAGTGGCCGATCCGCTGACCGAAGTCGACGCGCTTTACGAGGAATGCCGCGCCAGTGGCGAGCCGTGCGTCTTCCTGTCGTTCTCGCCGCCCCATCGCACGCCGGTACACCTGATGTGTCCGACTTTGCCGGTGTTTGCGTGGGAGTTCAGCACCATCCCCAATGAGCCGTTTGCCGGTGAGCCGCGCAACGACTGGCGCACGGTGCTGCAGGCTTGCGGAGCGGCGATCACCCATTCCAGCTACACCGTCAACGCGGTGCGCGAGGCAATGGACAGCGATTACCCGATCGTCGCGGTGCCTGCGCCGGTATGGGATCGCTTTGCCGCCCGCGGTGCGCCGTTGCAGGGCCAGCCACCGAATGGACCGGTACGGTTGAAGATCAAGGGATTGGTGGCCGACAGTCGCAAACTTGACTTGAACGCATTCGCCCCCCGGCCTTTGCGCACGGGCAAGGGACTCGATTTCCATGCGCCGGTCAGGGATCAGGAGTTGCTGCTCGACGGCGTGGTCTACACCTCAGTGTTCAATCCCGGCGATGGGCGCAAGAACTGGGAGGACATGCTCAGTGCATTCTGCGTCACGTTCCGCGAGGTCGAGGACGCAACGCTCGTGCTGAAACTGACGCACCACGATGCCGAAGAAGCGCTGAGCGACATCCTCCACCACCTGTACAAGAATCAGTCCTACCGCTGCCGGATCGTGCTGATCTACGGCTACCTCGCGGACGCCGATTATGAGCGCCTGGTGCAGGCGACCCGTTATGTGGTCAACACGTCCTACGGCGAGGGCCAGTGCCTGCCGTTGATGGAATTCATGTCCTGCGGCAAACCGGCGGTGGCGCCGCGTACGACGGCAATGATCGATTACCTGAGTGCCGACAACGCCTTTCTGATCGACTCCACCGACGAACTCACGGCCTGGCCGCATGACTCGCGCAAGGCCTTCCGCACCCTGCGTTATGTGACCAACTGGACGTCGTTGTGCACGGCCTATCGCGCCAGCTATGCGGTCGCCAAAGACGATCCGCAACGTTATGCACAGATGGCCGCTCAGGCGGTGAGCAGCCTGCAGGATTTCTGCAGTCAGGCGGTGGCCGAGCAACGGCTGCAGGTGTTTCTGGGGCAGTTGTTCGAACGCCGGGTTGCCGCAGACCCCGAGATGCGCGGGGCATGAACAGCAAACGGATCATGGACATCGAGGTACTGCGCGCGATCGCGGTGCTCGGTGTGCTGTTTCATCACCTGCAGGGCAGCCTGTTCACCGACACCGTGCCGCTGCTGCAAACAGTCCACCATTGGGCGCAGTCCTGGTGGGGCGTTGACCTGTTTTTTGCGATCTCCGGATTTGTCATCGCCCGCAGCCTGATCCCCGCTCTGCAAGGCTGCACGAGCCGTCGGCAGTGCTGGGAGCAGACACGCAATTTCTGGCTGCGCCGGGCCTTTCGTTTGTTGCCCTCGGCCTGGCTGTGGCTGGCGCTGATGTTGCTGGCCTGTGTCTTGCTCAATCGCTCAGGTGCGTTCGGCACGCTGCAGGCCAACCTGCAGGCAACGCTGGCCGGGGTGTTGCAGTACGCCAATTTCCGTTTTGCCGACAGTTTCTTTCAATACGAATACGGCAGCAGTTTCGTCTACTGGAGCCTGGCGCTGGAGGAGCAGTTCTACTTGCTGTTCCCGCTGCTGATTGTCGTGTGTCGCCGACATCTGGGCTGGGTATTGCTGGCGCTGGTCGCGGTGCAACTGTTCACGTTGCGCACCCCCTTGCTGATGGTGGTGCGCACCGATGCCCTGGCCCTCGGCGTATTGCTGGCGATGTGGAGCGCGCAGCCGGGTTATTCCCGTTGGGAACCGAGGTTCCTGCGGCGGCCGTGGGCCGGAGTTTCGGTACTGACTGTGCTGGCGTTGCTGCTGAGTTACATGGCCACCGACCGCTTCACGTTCGCCTCTTACCGCATCGGCTCGATCGCCGTGCTCAGCGCGCTGCTGGTGTGGATTGCCTCGTACAACCGCGATTACCTGCTGCCGCGCGGAAGGTTGCAACGGCTGATGGCGTGGATCGGCAGCCGTTCCTACGGCATCTACCTGATCCATATTCCGGCCTATCTGCTGGTCCGTGAATTGATCTTCCGCTTGCAGGACGCGGGGCTGCCCAGTCCGGCCGGGCACCCGATTCTCACGGTGCTGATCGCCGGCGGTCTGATCGCGCTGCTCAGCGAATTGAATTACCGATTCATCGAAATGCCGATGCGCAATCGCGGCGCCGCGCTGGTGCGCCGCCTCGGTACGTCGCGAACCGCCGTCCCATCCTCTGGAGCTACCTCATGCTGAGCCTTTTGAAGAAACTCACGGCAACGTCTCCCGCACCGGTTGCTGTGCCATCTGCCGCCGACAAGGTTGATCCGTACATGCTCGGCCTGTACGACGCAAAGCTCAGTGGCTGGTTCAATCAAGAGACCGACGAGCTGTTCACAGGCTTTCGGGTGAGCGCCGATGACACGTTGCTCGATGTCGGCTGTGGCGACGGCGGTAATGTGCATTTCTGCGGCATGCGCGGGGCGAAGATCATCATTGCCGACATCGACGCGGCCAAGGTCGAGGCCACCCGCCAGCGTCTGAGCGATACCCCGGCACGCAGCGTCGAATGCCACGTGACCGACTGCAACCCGCTGCCGATTGCCGATGCCACCGCCACCCGCGTGGTCTCCACCGAAGTCATCGAGCATGTCGACGATCCGGCGCAATTTCTCGCCGAACTGGTACGTGTCGGCAAGCCGGGAGCGCTGTACCTGCTGAGCGTGCCGCATCCCAGCTCGGAAGATTTGCAGAAAGACATTGCCTCGCCGGACTATTTCCAGAAACCCAACCACATTCGCATCATCAGTGAAGAGCAGTTCAAGGCGATGGTCAGTGACGCCGGGCTGGAGATCATCAGCCACAGTCAGTACGGCTTTTACTGGTCGATGTGGATGCTGTTGTTCTGGGAAGCCAAGGTCGAATTCAGTAACCCCGATCACCCGTTGCTCGAGCATTGGGCCAATACCTGGCAAGCGGTGCTCGATTCGCCCCGTGGTGCACAGATCAAGCAGGCGCTGGACGCGGTGGTGGCGAAGAGTCAGGTGATCATTGCCCGCAAGCCCTGAGTGCTTTTGTGTAACCTTGCAGCCTGATGTCTCAGGGATCTGCAAGGTATGCGCATTATCGTCGGGTTGTCGGCCATGCTGGCGGTGTTGTTGCTCTGTGCTTGTGAACGACAGGACGCAGCGCCACTCGATCAGCAACTCTACGTCTGGCAACGGCAATGGACGTCCGCCCATGAGCTCGCGCTGAAAGACAGCCGCAGCGACTTTTCGACCTTGCGCGTGCTGGCCTTGCAGGCATTCCCCAATGACGGCTGGCATCGGGCGCGTATCGACGCGCCATTGCTCAAGCACGATGGCCGGCCTCTGATCGCGGTGATTCGTCTCGACGGTCAGTTCAAAAGTCTGGATCAGTCGCAGGTCACGGCGCAGATTCTTCAGGTTGTCGCCGACTGGCAGGCGCAGGGGCTGACCCTGAGTGGCGTCGAGATCGATCATGACGCGGGTAATGCGCGTCTGCCGGAATACACCGAGTTCCTCACACATCTGCATTCCGCGTTGCCCGCATCGTTGCCGCTGAGCATCACCGCGCTGCCGGCGTGGCTCGGCAGTTCACAGCTGCCTGCGTTGTTGGCCACAGTCGACAGCAGCGTGCTGCAGGTGCACGCCGTCAGCGATCCGCGACGCGGCTTGTTCGACCCCAAGCAGGCTCGGCGCTGGGCCAGCGCCTGGGGCAAAATCAGCAGCAAACCGTTCTATCTGGCGTTGCCGGCCTATGGCGTGGCGCTGCTGCCGGATGCCGACGGTGCCCCGGTGGTGGAAAGCGAAGTACCGATCGAACGTGAAGGGCAACGCCGGGAACTGCTCGCCGATCCGTTGCAACTGAGCCGACTTGCAAAAGCGTTGCGCGAGGACCCGCCGGAACATCTGGCCGGGCTGATCTGGTTTCGCCTGCCGCTGGCCAATGATCGTCGGGCCTGGAGCCTGACCACGTTGCGCGCCGTGGCCCGCGGCGATGCGTTGAGCAGCCAACTCGGTCTGGCGTTCAGCGACCACGATGGCCTGCAGGACATCGCCCTGCGCAATGTCGGAAACCTCGACAGTGCCTGGCCTACGCGTATCACCGTCAAGGCCAGCGCTTGCGAAGGCGCCGATGCGCTCGCCGGTTACTCGTTGCAACAGAGCGCGGATCTGCTTACCTTCACCCGCCTGCGCGACGGTCGTTTGCCGGCGGGTGGACAACGCGCCATCGGTTGGGCGCGCTGTGCATTTATTGATCAAGGAGGTTCGCATGTTGACCCGTAACTGGCCCCGCCATCTGCTCTGCCTGAGCCTCAGCCTGCCGCTGGGTTCGGCGTTGGCCTGCGGCCCGGACTTCCCGATGCGCCTGCTCGACAATCGCGGGCAAACCCTGGCCGATTTGCCGGAGGGCAACTTCAACTTCGAGATCAGCCGCCTCGGCAAGACCATTGCCGGGCTGAAGAACGTCACCGCTGCGACGCACAATCCCGACGACCTGTACGGCGACGCAAGCGAGCCTGCTGCGCTGCGCGAAAAAGCCGAGCAGGTCGGTCTGAGCGCCGAACAACAGGCGCTGGTCAAGCAACTGCGTGGCCTGAGCGATGCGCGTCAGGTCGAGGCGCAGGGCGCCAGTCTGCCGGCGGAAATCCGTTTGTACGTGGCCGGCGCGGTGGCGTTTGCCACTGGCGATCATCCGCTGGCGATCGAATACTTCAACAAAGTGCTGGCACTGCCGGCCGATCAGCGCCCGCTGCGCAGCACCTGGGCGGCGTATTCCCTGGGCCGTGCCTGGTTTGCCACGAGTGCCGAGGCGGGCGATGTCATCGAAGTGCTGGAGGACGCACGTGCGGCCTTCCGTCAGGCTCGACAACTGAGCATCGATGGCTTCAGTGATCCGCTGGAACTCGGTGTGGCCAGCCTCGGTGAAGAGGCGCGGGTGCTGCGCAACGCTGGTGACTGGAACGGCGCCATCGAACTGTATGAAGCGCAGAACCTGCACGGTTCGGCCGTGGGTTACACCTCGCTGAAACAACTGATGAATGAGCTGGCCGAACTGCCCGAGCCGCAACTGGCCAAGTTGCTGGAGCGCAAAGCCGTGCAGCAACTGGTTACCGCTTCGTTGATCAGCCGCATGGGTTGGTCATTCGACGAACAACCGCCGAACGAGAAGAAACTGATCAAGCTGCTGCAGGACAGCACCCGTGGCAGCCTGGAAAACGCCGATCGACTGGCGGCGATGAATTATCAACAGGGTGATTACGCCAGCGCCAAGGCCTTCCTTGAAAACGCCGGTGACGGCGGACTGGCGTGGTGGCTGCGGGCCAAACTGGCGGTGCGTGACGGCGATAAAAATGCCGCAGCTGCCGCCTATGCCAAAGCCGCGCAGGCGTTCCCGCAGAGCGAAGATTGGGGCTACCGGCGCACCCCTGACTGGGACTTCGAAACCGTCCAGCCGAAATGCCGGGTCGAGGGCGAAAGTGCGATTCTGGCGCTGCAACGTGGCGAATACCTGCAAGCGTTCGTGCAGTTGTATCGCAGCAACAGCATCTACTGGTTCGACGCGGCGACGGTGGCCGAGCGCGTGCTGACGGTCGATGAGCTCAAGCGCTATGTCGATGACAACGTACCGGCGCCGCCGGCATTGACCCAGCAGCAGCGCGACAACTACGTGCCGCTGCCGGTCGCCGCCAGCCTGCGCAATCTGCTGGGACGGCGCTTGCTGCGTGAAGGGCATTACGAGGAAGCGGTCGGCTATTTCGACAATCCCGATCTGCAGCACAAGGCCCGTCTGTACGGCGAGCAACGGATGAAGGCTGACGCTGCGTGGTGGCCGACCAAACGCGCCAGCGCCTTGTACAACGCGGCGTGGACCGCGCGTGAATGGGGCATGGACATTCTCGGTTACGAGATGGCGCCGGACTACGCCACGTTTGGCGGCAACTACAGCCTGGAAAACACCGAGCTGAAAGTCGGGCCGCTGGTGGCCGAGGCTGAAGTCCAGCGCCAGAAGGCCAGTGAAGCGCAGCCGGATGAGCGTTATCACTACCGTTTTGTCGCCACCGCGCTGGCCAGCCGGGCCGCGGATAATTTGCCGCACACCAGTCAGGCGTTTGCGGCGGTGTTGTGTAACGCTGCGGGTTTCAACAGCAGCCTGGAAGAGCAGAGCGCGCTGTATCGGCGTTATGTCAATGAAGGCGCGTACGTGCCGTGGGCGGTGGACTTCGGTAATCAGTGCCCCTATCCGGATTTCGAAAACGCCGACAAGCGTTACGTCACCCAGGTGACCGATGCCGCGCGCATGGCTCTGCGGCCTTACAAATGGCCGGTACAGATCGGCGCGATCGTACTGGCGGTCGGCGTTGCATTGGCGCTGATCAGCCGGCGCCAACGCAAGGTCCGCAAACCCTAGGCCTGCTGGATAAACGTCAGGCGTACGGCGAAGCCGATCAGCAGGCTGCCGAACAGCCATTGCTGAACGCGTTGGGCGGTTGGACTGTGTTGCAGCCAACGGCCCAGCGCCGCGCCGGTCAGGGCATAGGCACTGTCGAACAGCAGCCCGATGCCCACCAGCAACCCGCCGAGGGTGGCAAACTGGGTCAGCACTGCTGCGCCGTCATTGACGATGAATTGTGGCAACAGCACCGAGCAGAACAGCAAGGCCTTGGGGTTGAGCAGATTGGTCAGCAGGCCACGACGAATCGCCTCGCGCCATTGTCCTTGGGTGGCAGTCACGGCAGCCGTATTCAGGTTCGGCAGCAAGCTGCTGCGCAAGCATTGAATGCCGATCCACAGCAAGTACGCCGCACCAGCCAGGCGCACCAGATCAAACGTCCACGGCGCCGCCTTGAACAGCGCCGCCAGACCCAATGCCGCCAATGCCACGTGACAGCCCCGGGCGATCGCCAGGCCAACGGCGGTTGCCAGCGCCGCACCGCGACCCTGGCGGGCACCGGTTTGCAGCAACAGAATCATGTCCGGGCCGGGCAACAGGAAGACCACCGCCAATGCCAGAAAAAACAGCCAGAAACTCGTCATGTCGCAGCCCTTTCGTTATCGATTCGGTGAGCAAAGTCTATGGCGCAAGGGCGGGGCAGGTGCTTGCGAAGTCAGCTTCAAAAACCCTTGGGATTGGCATAACCTGCTGTCTTTTTGTGCCTTGACCCGCAGGATCTGCCAAACATGAAACTCGACGCTTTTGATCGCAAGATTCTCGCTGCCTTGCAGCGCAACGGACGGCTGAGCAATGTCGAGCTGGCGGACGAGATCGGCCTGTCGGCGTCACCTTGCTTGCGCCGGGTGCGGATGCTGGAGGAGGCCGGGGTGATTCGTGGCTACCAGGCCAACCTCGATCGCGATGAAGTGGGACTGGGGCTGACGGTGTTTGTCGGGGTCAAGGTCGAGCGCCACAACGATGAGCAGGCCGAAGCCTTTTACGCGGCAGTCACCGCCCTGCCGGAGGTGATCTCGGCGTTTCTGGTGTCGGGCGAATCGGACTTTCTGTTGCAGGTGGTGGTGCCGGACCTGCGCGCATACGACCGCTTTCTCAGCGGCTGCCTGCTGAAGCTGCCGGGGGTGAGTGACATTCGCAGCAACTTTGCGATTCACACGGTGAAGACCCCGGGGGCGTTGCCGTTGGGGCATCTTCCGCTGTAGAGCGGGTTGTTCCCACATTCGACCGCAATCCTCCAGCAGGAACACGGTCAACTGTGGGAGCTGTCTTGCCAGCGATAGCGGTGTGTCAGCGACCGCAACGGTTAAAGGACTGACGCCATCGCTGGCAAGCCAGCTCCCACAGGGTTTGGGTGACCACCTACATCTGCGTCGCCATCCCCTCGACATTCATCGCCGCCTGACGCAGCGCCTCGGAGCGGGTCGGGTGCGGATGGCAAGTCAGCGCGATATCTTCGGCAGACGCACTGAACTCCATGGCCACGCAGTACTCACCGATCATTTCACTGACGCTCGGGCCGACCAGGTGCACGCCGAGGATCTCGTCCGTGCGTTCGTCGGCGAGGACTTTGGCGAAGCCTTCGGTCTCATGGTTGATCTTGGCCCGGCTGTTGGCGGTGAACGGGAATTTACCGACTTTATAGGTGCGCCCTTCAGCCTTGAGCTGCTCCTCGGTCTTGCCGACGCTGGCCAGCTCGGGCCGGGTGTAGATGACGTTGGGAATCAAGTCGTAATTGACCTCGCCGGCCTTGCCGACGATCTGTTCCACGCAGGCCATCGCTTCGTCTTCGGCCTTGTGCGCAAGCATCGGGCCTGATGTCACGTCACCGATCACCCATACGCCGGTTGCCTCGGTACGGTGCTGGCGGTTGGCGAGCATGCCGCGTTTGTCGGTGCTCAGGCCGACGTTCTCCAGGCCCAGGCCTTTGGTGTACGGGCGCCGGCCGATCGCGACCAGTACGTAGTCGGCTTCCAGTAACTCGGCGCTGCCACCGGCGGCGGGTTCGACGCTGAGCTGCACACCGTTGACCGAGGGGGTGGCGCTGGTGACCTTCGAGCTCAATTTGAAGCTGATGCCTTGCTTGCTCAGCGCACGCTGCAGGGTTTTGCCGGCCTCGCCATCAACACCCGGGCAGATGCGGTCGAGGTATTCGACCACGGTCACCTGGGCGCCGAGACGCCGCCAGACCGAGCCCAGTTCCAGGCCGATCACCCCCGCGCCGATCACCACCAGATGCTTGGGCACTTCACTCAGCGACAGCGCGCCGGTGGAGTCGAGGATGCGTTGATTGTCGATCTCGACGCCGGGCAGGGGCGTGGGTTCGGAGCCGGTAGCGATGATGATGTCCTTGGCGCTCAGCTCGGTTTTGTTGCCTTGATCGTCGGTCACCGTGACTTTGCCCGGGCCGTCGATGTGACCCCAGCCTTTGATCCAGTCGACCTTGTTTTTGCGAAACAGAAACTCGATGCCTTTGGTCAGGCCGGTCACGCTTTCGTCTTTCTGTTTCATCATTTGCGCGAGGTTGAGCGTGGGTTTGACCTCGATGCCGAGGTTGGCGAATTCCGCACCCATGGCCGCGTCGTACAGCTCCGAAGCATGCAGCAAGGCCTTCGACGGCATGCAACCGACGTTCAGGCAGGTGCCGCCGAGGGTGGCGCGGCCTTCCACGCAGGCTGCTTTCAGGCCCAGCTGGCCGGCGCGGATCGCCGCGTTATAACCACCGGGGCCGCCGCCCAGAATGACCACGTCGTAGTTGCTCATGCTGTTGCTCCTCGTTGGGATGCGGATCGCTAAAAGTAGTCGGTCGATAAAATTACGAACGTAATATGTGCGTTTCCGGACATTTCGGTCAAGGCTTCAGGCAAGCGACAGGTTGCGCATCTTTAGATAAGCGAATTTGTGTACGAATATTTTCACGCTTTTCGTTATATCGTAACGATAAGACCGGTGAATCAATGGCTTTGGGGTGATATGCAAGTCGATCTGGATGTCGATGGCACGCAAGTGACCGGGTTGCCGCGCTTTCAACAAGCGTCCACGCAGGGGCGACGTTTGCGTCGTCTGGCCATCGGTCTCGGCGGATTGGCCGGGGCAGGGTGGCTGCTGGCGCTGTTTGTCGAACTGTTTGCCGCGCAATCGATATGGCCGGCCTTGTTGGTGAATTTGGGCGCGGCTTTGCTGGTGTTGGTCGCCGGCTTGCAGTCGGCGTGGTGGGTGACGCAATGGCGTGCAGGGGTGATTGACCCGCCGGTATCGGTGGCGCTGACCGAGGAGCTGGAGCCAGTAGCGCCGGATGGCTGGTACGAACGGCTGCTGGAGCGGTTGAGTCAGTGCGGCCTGCACCTGCTCGGTCAGATTGGCGCGGCCACGTTGTGGCTGGGCGGCTGGTCAGTACTGGTGGTGCTCGCCGTCGGGCAGGTGTGGAATCTGGCATTGCCTGCCGCTGCGGTCGGGTTGTCGGCCACGGTGGGCGCGGCGCTGATGTTGCTGTTGGGTTTCGGCTTGCTGGTGCTGGAGCGGCAACTGGCTCAGGAGAGTCCAGCGCAATGGCCGGAAGCCGGGTCCCTCGCGCAACTGGTGCGGGTGGCGATCATCAGCCTGGTGCTGGGCGCGTTGTGCCTGCTGTTCGCCAGCGAGGCGTCGGTGTGGCCAGTACGGCTTGCGGTGTTGATCGGGATCTTGCCGGGATTCGTCGCGATCGAGTTGCTATTGCGCGCAGTCCTGTCGATATTCAGTCCTCGTCGTGAACAGCTCGAACCGACCCTGCTGGCACGCAGTTTTGTCGCTGACATGCTGCGCTGGCCGCCGCAGCCGCTTCTGGCCTTGCAGCACGAATTGCACAATCGTTTCGGCATCGATCTGCGCCAGATCTGGGCGTTCAGTTACATGCGCCGCGCCTTTCTGCCGGTGCTGGCGCTGGTCGCTGCGGTCGGCTGGTTACTGACCGGTATCCACGAAATCCCGCTGCAAGGGCGCGGTATCTACGAGCGCTTCGGCAAACCGGTGCAAGTGTTCGGTCCGGGATTGCACGCCGGTCTGCCGTGGCCATTGGGCCGTGTATTGAACGTCGAGAATGGCGTGGTGCATGAGTTGGCGACCAGCGTCGGCGATGCTCCCGCGCCAACCCAGGCTGAGCCTGCCGAAGGCCCGGCACCGATGGTCGCCAACCGCTTGTGGGATGCCAGCCACGTCAACGACAAATCCCAGGTGATCGCCAGCAGCCGTGGCGATCAGCAGAGCTTTCAGATCGTCAACATGGACGTGCGCTTCGTCTATCGCATCGGCCTGGGTGATCAGGATGCCTTGGCCGCCACTTACAACAACGCTGATGTGCCGACGCTGATTCGCAGCACCGCGAGCCGGATTCTGGTTCACGATTTTGCCTCGCGCACCCTCGACGGTTTGCTCGGTGCTGACCGGGTAGGGCTGGGCGAAGAAATCGGCCATGCGGTGCAAGGCGATCTTCAGAAACTCGACAGCGGTGTGGAGATTCTCGCCACCGTGGTCGAAGCAATTCATCCCCCTGCCGGCGCCGCCAATGCTTATCACGGCGTGCAAGCCGCGCAGATCGGCGCGCAGGCGTTGATCTCCCGTGAGCGCGGTGCTGCGGCAGAGGCGAGTAACCAGGCGCAGTTGCAGGCCAGTCTCGCCCGCGATCAGGCGAGTGCCAGCGCCCGTGAAATCAACGCCACCGCGCAGGCGGCGGATCTGAAATTCAAGGCTGAGCAGAAAGCCTATGCCAGCGCTGGCCAGGCGTTCGTGCTCGAGCAATATCTGAGTCAGCTCAGCCTGGGTCTGAACAAGGCCAAATTGTTGGTACTCGACCACCGTTTAGGCGGCAGCAGCAATGCGCCGACCATCGATCTGCGTACGTTTACGCTGCCGGCTGATCCGACGCCTGCGCGCACCACCGCTCGACCAGGAGTTGCCCCTTGAGCCAGTCGCACACTCACGATTCGCATGACCACAGCGGCCACGATCATGGCCACGCCGGGCATCACCATCATCATGGGCATCATCACCATCACCACGGTGCGCCGGAAGAGGCGGGGCCATTCCCGTGGCGGCGCATGGGCTGGGCGTTGTTGCTGGTGGGGTTTGCCATCGCGGCGGCAAGCCTGGTCCAGGTGCGCTCGGGCGAGGCCACCGTCATCACCCGTTTCGGTAATCCGTCGCGGGTGCTGCTTGAGCCGGGTTTGAGCTGGCGCTGGCCGGCGCCGTTCGAAGCGGCGATCCCGGTGGATCTGCGCCTGCGTACCACCTCGAGTGGTTTGCAGGATGTCGGCACCCGCGACGGTTTGCGCATCATCGTTCAGGCCTACGTGGCGTGGCAGGTGCAGGGCGACCCGGACAATGTGCAGCGTTTCATGCGCGCGGTGCAGAACCAGCCGGACGAAGCGGCGCGGCAGATTCGCACCTTTGTCGGTTCGGCGCTGGAAACCACCGCCAGCAGTTTCGACCTGGCGGATCTGGTGAATACCGATGCCAGCAAAGTGCGTATCGCCGATTTCGAAGCGCAACTGCGTCAGCAGATCGACCAGCAGTTGCTGGCCACCTACGGCGTGCGTGTGGTTCAGGTGGGCATCGAACGCCTGACCTTGCCTTCGGTCACGCTCACGGCCACGGTCGATCGGATGCGCGCCGAGCGTGAAACAATTGCCACCGAACGCACCGCCATCGGCAAGCGAGAAGCCGCGCAGATCCGTTCTGCGGCCGAGCGCGATGCGCGAATTGTCCAGGCCGATGCCACGGTGAAGGCCGCAGAAATCGAAGCACAGTCGCGGGTCGAAGCCGCGCAAATCTACGGCCGTGCCTATGCTGGCTCGCCGCAGCTGTACAACCTGCTGCGTTCGCTGGACACCCTGGGCACTATCGTCACGCCGGACACCAAGCTGATCCTGCGTACCGACGCCGCGCCATTCCGCGTGCTGGTGGACGGCCCGCCGAATGTTGAAAATAAATTCGGATCGCAGCCATGAGTGATGAAGTTCCACGTGGAACACATTCGTTGAGCAGTCCGTGGATTCAGGCCGGACGCCTGGCGTTTTTCGCCTTATATGCGGTGACGGTATTGGCAGCGTTGGCCTGGGCGTTTTCCAATGTGCGGCAGATTGATCCGCAAAATCGCGCGGTTGTCTTGCACTTTGGCGCACTGCAACGCGTCCAGAATGCCGGGCTGTTGCTGGCCTGGCCGCAGCCGTTCGAGCAGGTGGTTTTGCTGCCGGCAGCGGATCGGGTCATCGAGCGCCGAGTGGAAAACCTGCTGCGCAGCAGTGAGGCGATCAAGGCTGATCGTGTAGCAACCTTCGCCACGCCACTGAGCGATGCACTGGCCGGTTCCGGCTATCTGCTGACCGGCGACGCCGGCGTGGTGCAACTGGATGTGCGGGTGTTTTACAAAGTCAGCGATCCCTATGACTTCGTGCTGCAGGGTGATCATGTGCTGCCAGCACTGGATCGGCTGGTCACCCGCAGCGCTGTGGCCCTGACCGCTGCACGGGATCTGGATACGATTCTGGTCGCTCGACCGGAAATGATCGGTGCCGACAATCAAGCGGCTGAACGTCGTGAGCGTCTGCGCGGTGATCTGGTGCAAGGCATCAACAAGCGTCTGGCTGAATTGAAGGCGAGCGGGCAGGGCATCGGCATCGAAGTGGCGCGGGTCGACGTTCAGTCGAGTCTGCCGGATCCGGCGGTCAGTGCTTTTAATGCGGTACTGACCGCCAGTCAGCAGGCCGACAAAGCCGTCGCCAATGCACGCACCGAGGCGGAAAAACTCACCCAAACCGCCAACGAACAAGCCGACCGTACTCTGCAAGTGGCCCATGCTCAGGCCGGCGAACGGCTGGCAAAAGCCTCTGCCGACACTGCCACGGTAATGAGCCTGGCCAAGGCGCAACAACAGGGCACCGACCCGCAGATGCTCCTGCGTCTGTACCGCGAACGCATGCCGAAAATTCTTGGTCAGGCCGGTTCGGTGACCACGGTCGATCCGAAAGACGATTCCCGCCTGATCATTCAGGGAGCCAGTAAATGACTGCGACCACCGCTGCACCGAGCCTGTTGTCCTCGGCCGAACAGCGCCGCGCTGCGCGCCAATTGACTTTGGCAATGCTCGCCTTGGGCTTGCTCGGCCTCGGTTTGATCTGGCGCTGGATGGTGCCGGAGCAAACTGGTGTCAGTCAGTTGCTGCTGGGTTTCGCCTCCTTATTAGTAGCGGTGCCGGTGATGCGCTCTGCTTGGTACAGCTTGCGTTATCCGAGCCTGCACGGCATCACCGATCAACTGATTGCTTTGGCGATGCTCGGTGCGTGGGCGACTGGCGATCTGCTGACCGCCGCGTTGCTGCCGATCATCATGATCTTCGGCCACGTGCTGGAAGAGCGCAGCGTGATCGGCTCGCAGGAAGCGATTCACGCTCTCGGCCAATTGACCCGCAGCCACGCACGCAAGATTCAGGCAGATGGCTCGATCATCGAAGTCGATAACGGCACGCTGGAACCCGGTGACACTGTAGAGGTACGCGCGGGCGATCGGGTGCCGGCGGATGGCCGGGTGTTGTTGGGCCAGGCCAGCCTCGACACGGCGTCAATTACCGGCGAGTCGGTGCCAGTGGAAACGGCAGTGGGCATGACGGTGTTCGGCGGCGCAATCAACCTCGACGGTTTGCTGCGCATTGAAGTGACCCGCACCGGTGATCAATCGACGCTGGGCAAAGTCATCGCGCTGATGCAGAACGCCGAGCGTTCGAAGCCGCCGATCACCCGTCTGCTTGAACGCTATGCCGGCAGCTACATGGTGCTGGTGTTGCTGTTGGCGGCGGTGACCTGGTTTGTCACCCATGACGCGCAAGCGATGCTCGCGGTGCTGGTAGCCGCATGTCCTTGCGCCTTGGTGCTGTCGGCACCGGCCACGGCAATTGCCGGAGTGGCGGTGGCGGCGCGCCACGGTATTCTGATCCGCAGCTCGGCGTTCCTTGAGGAGTTGGCAGACCTCACATCACTGGTGGTCGACAAGACCGGCACGCTGACTTACGGCACCTTGCGTTTGCAATCGATCAGCAGTCCGCGTCTGGATCAGGCCTCGGTGATGGCGCTGGCTGCCAGTCTCGGTGCGGCCAGCAGTCATCCTGTCAGCCGGGCGTTGGCGGGGCTGGTGAGTCAAGAGCAGAGCCTGTCGCTAACAGATATTCACGAGCGTCAGGGTCTTGGGGTGGTCGCCATGACCACACAGGGCGAGGCGGCGCTGGGGCGTCCCGAACTGTTCGCGCAACTGGGCATCGTCACTACCATCGTTCCCGAGCACGACGGGCCGATTGCCGGATTGGCACTGAACGGCGAATTTGTCGCCTGGCTGTTGCTGGCCGACAGCGTCAAACCGGAAGCGCGCTTTGCCCTCGCTGAATTGCGCGAACTGGGGCTGGGTCGCCAGTTGCTGCTGACCGGCGACCGCCAGAGTGTTGCGCAGACCCTGGCCCGCGAGGTCGGCCTGCAAGAGCTGGAAGCGCAGGCGCTGCCTGAGGACAAGCTCAACCGCGTGCTCAAGGAAATCGACAACGGTTTCCGGCCGATGGTGGTGGGTGACGGCATCAATGATTCGCTGGCGCTCAAGGCCGGGGTGGTGGGTGTGGCGATGGGCGCCGGCGGTGCCGACATCGCGCTGGCCTCGGCAGATATCGTATTGATCGGCAGTGACCTGCGCCGCCTCGGCACCTGTGTGCGGCTCAGTCGCCAGTGCCGGCGGACCTTGCAGGTCAATGTGATCATCGGTCTGGGCTGGACCCTGGCGATCGTGGTGTTCGCGGCATTCGGCTGGCTCGGCGCGGCGGGGGCAATGATTGCCGCGCTGCTGCACAACCTCAGTACGCTGCTGGTGTTGGGCAATGCCGGACGGCTGCTGCGGTTTCAGGAGCCATTGCTCAAGCTCAAGGATGATCACTGAAGTGAATTTCAGCGAACTGTGCGCCGAATAGGCAGTCATCTATGGAGAGGGCGCACACTTCACGCCGTTACCTGGGCTAAAGCAGTAGTGGGTGCATGACGGCATGCAGGAGCGCCTGGAACGATAGTCTCGGCTAATTAAATCGATAGCCTGCTATTTTTCAAGGATGGTCTACCCTCAGATCTGACGTCTGAAACAAGGGGGATTTTCCATGCTCGCGCAACTTCCACCGGCCTTACAGAATCTGCAGCTTCCGCTTCGCTTGCGACTCTGGGATGGCCATGAGTTCAACCTGGGGCCGACGCCCAGCGTCACCATTGTGGTCAAGGACCCGACGATGGTCACCCAGTTCACCCATCCGAGTCTCGACGCGCTGGGGGCGGCGTTTGTCGAAGGCAGGCTGGAACTGGAGGGCTCGATCAGCGAGGTCATCCGGGTCTGCGACGAATTGAGCAGCGCCTTGCTCGATGAAGGCGAAAGCGCGCAGCCAGTGCGTGCGGTGCACGACAAGGAAACCGACGCCAAAGCCATTTCCTATCACTATGACCTGTCCAACGCGTTCTATCAGCTGTGGCTGGACAGCGACATGGCGTATTCCTGCGCGTATTTCGAAACCGGCAGTGAAACTCTGGAACAGGCACAGCAGGCCAAGTTCCGCCATCTGTGTCGCAAGCTGCGTTTGCAGCCGGGCGATTACCTGCTGGATGTCGGTTGCGGCTGGGGTGGTCTGGCGCGTTACGCGGCACGTGAATTCGGCGCCAAAGTGTTCGGCATCACCTTGAGCAAGGAACAGCTGGAACTGGCCCGGGAGCGGGTCAAGGCCGAGGGCCTGGAAGATCAGGTTGAGCTGCAATTGCTCGACTACCGCGATCTGCCGCAGGACGGGCGTTTCGACAAGGTAGTCAGCGTCGGCATGTTCGAACACGTCGGCCACGCCAACCTCGCCGAGTACTGCAAGGTCCTGTTCGGCGCGGTGAAGGAGGGCGGTCTGGTGATGAACCACGGCATCACCGCCAAACACACCGATGGCCGTCCGGTAGGACGCGGCGCTGGCGACTTCATCGAGAAATACGTGTTCCCCAACGGTGAGCTGCCGCACTTGGCGATGATCTCGGCCGAGATCAGCGAAGCCGGGCTGGAGATTGTCGACGTCGAAAGCCTGCGTCTGCATTACGCGCGCACGCTGGATCACTGGAGCGAGCGGCTGGAGGACAACCTCGAAGCGGCCGGGAAACTGGTGCCGGATCAGGCATTGCGCATCTGGCGGCTGTATCTGGCCGGGTGTGCCTATGCGTTCGCGCGTGGCTGGATCAACCTGCACCAGATCCTGGCGGTGAAGGCGCATCCGGATGGCAGCCATGAACTGCCCTGGACCCGCGACGACATTTATCACCCCTGAGGCCTGACGACCGTTCGCTCGTTCGAGCGAGCGGTCAGTCAAAGAATCGGTGAAATAAGCCGGGCGATCCGCATGCCGAGCTGTTGCAGGCGGTGGATCTCCCGGCTTTCTTCTTTGGCGACTTCATAAGCCTGCTCGAAGTCTTCGTTGAGCATCTGTTCCACGTGGGCGGCGAATTCGCTGTCGACGGTCAGCAGCATCACTTCGAAATTCAGCCGGAACGAACGGTTGTCCAGATTGGCGCTGCCGATGGCGCTGATTTCGCTGTCGATCAACACCACTTTCTGATGCAGGAACCCCGGCTCGTAGCGGAATACCCGCACGCCGGCGCGTACTGCTTCGAACGCGTAGAGGCTGGACGCGGCGTAGACGATGCGGTGATCCGGACGCGATGGCAGCAGCAGGCGCACGTCGACGCCGCGCAGCACCGCCAGGCGCAACGCGGCGAATACTGCCTCATCGGGAATGAAATACGGGCTGGTGATCCACACTCGTTCCGTCGCCGCGTGGATGGCTTCGACGAAGAACAGTGAACAGGTTTCGTAGGCATCCGCCGGGCCGCTCGCCAGCAATTGGCAGAGCACGCCATCTTCCGGGTAGACATCCGGCAGGATCAGCGGTGGCAACGTCCGTGCTGCCCAGAACCAGTCCTCGGCAAACGACTCCTGCATGCAGGCCACCACCGGCCCGCGCACCTGAACATGGGTATCGCGCCACGGCGCCAGGGGCGGTTTCTCGCCCATGTATTCATCGCCGACGTTATGCCCGCCGACGAAGCCGAGTACGCCATCGACCACGACGATTTTGCGGTGGTTGCGGAAATTCACCTGGAAGCGATTGAGCCAGCCGCTGCGTGTGGCGAAGGCTTTGACCTCGACACCGCCATCGCGCAGCGCCTGCACATAACTGTGGGGCAGGGCGTGGCTGCCGATGCGGTCGTAGAGCAGATGAATCGCCACGCCCTCAGCCGCTTTCTTCAGCAACAGATCGCGCAGGCGCTGCCCGAGGCGGTCGTCATGGATGATGAAAAACTGGATCAGCACGGCTTCGCGCGCTTGATCGATTGCCTGGAAAATCGCCTCGAAGGTGGCGTGTCCATTCACCAGCAGCTGCACTTCGTTGTTTGCCAGGCACGGCATGCGCCCCAGCTTGGGCATGGCACGTAGGGAGGCATAGGCTTTCGACGCGCGGGCGGTGAGCGCTTCTTCCACCCACGGGCGCCAGTTCAGCTCGGATATCGCCTGGCGCATCTGTTCGTTGGCCTGACGGCGCGCCTTGATGTATCCGTCGAAAGTGCTGCGGCCGAACACCAGGTAGGGGATAAGGG
Source organism: Pseudomonas sp. S150 (assembly GCF_004526365.1). Classification (NCBI taxonomy): domain Bacteria; kingdom Pseudomonadati; phylum Pseudomonadota; class Gammaproteobacteria; order Pseudomonadales; family Pseudomonadaceae; genus Pseudomonas; species Pseudomonas sp. S150. Next base: position 480,716 of record NZ_CP038207.1, on the reverse strand, counting down.
TCAGATAAGGAATGAAAATAAGCGACAATGCCCAGGCGATCGAGCCTTGGGCGGTGCGTACCGTCAGCACCGCGTGGATCGCGGCGATCAAGCCGAGGCTATGTATAAGAGCGATCAGATATCCGAAAATGTGCGGTCCAAAATAATCCATGGGGCAACCTTGCTCCTGAAGATTCAATGCGTAACAGACCATGTTCCGAGGCGATTGTCGCTATTTAATTGGCGCATGAACCGAAGCAATCGGCCGGCGTCTAACGGCCACTACTGATCAGGAGTTTTTCGATGAACGTTCGTCTGCTGGGTTTGGCGCTGGGCCTGGGTTTGGCAATGCCGGTGGTAGCGCAGGCGCAAATGCTGCAACCGGGGCTGTGGGAAATGACCTCGAGCAACGTCAAGGTCGATGACCAGCCCATGGATGTGCAATCGATCCTTGGCCAGTTGCAAGGCCAGATGACCCCGCAGCAGCGTGCGACGCTGGAAAAGAACGGAATCAACATCGGCGGCAAGGGCATTCGTGCCTGCCTGACGCCGCAGCAAGTGGCGACCAACGATATTCCGCTGGCCGATCCGCAATCGGGCTGCAAACAGCAGATCACCGAACGCACCGGTAACCAGTGGAAATTCCGCTTCAGCTGCCCTAAAGCGCAAGGCACGGGTGTCGCGACGTTCCTCAGTGATCGTGAGTTCACCACGGTGGCCAACGGCACGTTCAATGCGATCGGGATCAACCAGAAGGGCAGCCTGGAAACCCGCGCGGTGTGGTTGGGTCAGGATTGCGGCACCGTGAAGCCAAGAGCTTAAAAGCTTCGCGAGCAAGCCCGCTCCCACAGGGGACAGCACAATCCTTGTGGGAGCGGGCTTGCTCGCGAAGGCGTCTTGGTTGTCACCGCATGAATCGCAGCGCCAGCCCCTGACATCCTTCGTTGATACGCTGCTCCCGCCAGGCGATCTGCCCCGACACCAACGTGGTATTCACCCGATAGCGAAAAGTCTTGTCAGCAAACGGCGTCCACCCGCATTGCGACAGAATCGGTTGCCGCGACACCTCAAGAGCCAAGGGCTCAACCAGCACCAGATCCGCCCAATACCCCTCGCGTAAATAACCCCGATCCGGAATCGCAAACAGATCCGCCACCCGATGGCTGGTCTTCGCCACCAACGTGGTGATCGGCAGCACGCCATCGGCCACCAGCTCCAGTAGCGCCGGCAGGGCGTGTTGCACCAACGGTAAACCGGACGGTGCCTCGGTATACGGGCGCTGTTTTTCCGCCCAGGTATGCGGTGCGTGATCGCTGCCGATCACGTCCAGTCGATTGCTTAGTAACGCTGCGCGCAAGGCGTCACGGTCGGTTTGGGTCTTGATCGCCGGATTGCACTTGATCAGGTTGCCGAGGGCTGGATAGTCGCGGTCATCAAACAGCAGATGATGCAGGCAGACTTCAGCGCTGATGTGTTTCTGGGCGAGCGGCTTGTCCTCGAACAACTCGAGTTCGCGAGCGGTGGTCAGATGCAAAACGTGCAGGCGGGTGCCGTGACGTCTGGCCAGTTCCACCGCCAGCGAAGAGGAGCGGTAGCAAGCCTCGGCATCGCGAATCAGTGCATGGATATTCGCTGGCAGGTGTTCGCCGAGGCGTTCGCGCAGACGTGCTGCATTGGCCTCAATGCTCGGCGTGTGTTCGCAATGCGCCAGCAGTATTGTCGGGACTTCGGCGAATAAACGCTCGAGAGTCCTCGGATCGTCCACCAACATGTTGCCGGTGGACGCGCCCATGAACACTTTGACCCCGGCCACTTCGCAGGGGTTGAGTGCGGCGACGGTGTCGAGGTTGTCCCGGCTCACACCGAAATGAAAGCCGTAGTTGGCCACAGAGTTGATTGCCGCCCGACGCTTTTTATCCGCCAGCGCTTCAAGGGTGAGGGTTGCCGGTCGGGTGTTGGGCATGTCCATGAAACTGGTGATGCCGCCCGCCACCGCCGCTCGAGACTCGGTGTGAATGCAGCCCTTGTCTGGCGCCCCCGGTTCGCGAAAATGCACCTGGTCATCGATCATCCCCGGCAACAGCCATTGGCCGTTGGCGTCGATTTCCACCCGCGCAGTTTCACCGTCGATGCTGCGCGCGATCTTGACGATGCGGCCATGGCTGACCAACAGATCGCCGTCGAACTCGCGTCCTTCATTGACCAGCCTGGCGTTGCGAATCAGCACGCTGCTCATGGTTCAGAACTCGTTCTGCAAGGCTTTGTAGCCGCGCACCAGATCGACATTGGTGCGTGCCACGTCTTCGGAAAACTCCGAGGCGCTGACACTCACCGGCGGGAACTGCGAGAGGTCGGTATTGGGGCCGATGCGGGTGGTGGAGGGCACGTAGAACGCATCCGGCAAATCGCGGCCATCGACCACCGAGTTGTGCCGCACCACACAGCCGTCACCGATCACGCAATTGAACAGCACGCTGTTGAAGCCGATGAACACCCGGTCGCCGACTACGCACGGACCATGCACGATCGAGCGGTGAGCGATCGAGGTGAATTCGCCGATGGTCACGGCAGCGCCGGATTTGGAATGAATCACCACGCCGTCCTGGATGTTCGAATTGGCGCCGATGGTGATCGGCTCCATCGCGCCTGAAGCGTCTACTTCATCGGCGCGAATCACGGCGTAGGGACCGACGAACACGTTCTCGCCAATGACCACCTTGCCGCAGATGATCGCGGTTTTATCGACGTAGGCCGACTCGGCAATTTGCGGCAGATCGCCGGAAGGATTTTTGCGGATCATGGCTGGCTCAGTGCGTCATAAAGGGTGTTGAGGTTGTATTCGAACAGTCCGATAAAGGTGCTGGCCGGGCCACTGGCGGCGAGGGCATCGGAGTACAACGTGCCGCCGATGTGCGCGCCGCTTTCCTCGGCGATCTGCTTGAGCAGGCGCGCGTCCTTGATGTTTTCCATGAACACCGCTTTGACCTTGGCCTGACGGATTTGGGTAATCAGTGCGGCGACTTCGGCGGCTGACGGTTCACGCTCGGTGGACAGACCTTGCGGCGCCATGAAGTCGATGCCGTAGGCCTGCCCGAGATAACCGAAGGCATCGTGGCTAGTGACGATCTTGCGATTGCCCGGTGGCAGCGAGCCGAGCTTGGCCTTGGCTTCAGCGAGCAGGGTGTAGATCTGTTTCAGGTAGGTCTGGCTGTTGCGTTGGTAGTCGGCCATGTTCGCCGGATCAGCGGCGATCAGCGCCTTGGTGATGTTGGCGATGTACAGCTCGGTGTTGGCCAGGTTGTGCCAGGCGTGCGGGTCGGGAATGGTCTCGCCGTCTTCCTCCAGCGAGCGTGGAATCACGCCATGACTGGCACTGATGATGGGGGCTCTGGTGTCGGTGCTGGTCACCAGACGATCAAGCCAAGGCTCGAAACCCAAGCCGTTCTTGATGATCAGTTTGGCCTTTAGCAACGCTTTGGCGTCATCGGGTGTCGGTTCATACGTGTGGGCATCGGCGTCCGGGCCGACCATATTGGTGATCTGAATATGCTCGCCCCCCACCTGATGAACCATGTCGGCAAGGATGCTGAAGCTGGTGACCACCGGCAATTTTTCCGCCGCCGACAACGACATCGACAGCAGCAGGCCGAACAACACGAGTAGAGCGCGCATCGGGAAACACCTCATTGGGATGTGAGCAAAGGCGGGCGGTGCAGCAAACCGTGCACCGGTCCGAACACCACGGACAGCAGATAACCCATGCCGGCGACCAGCACGATCGCCGGACCGCTCGGCAGCGAGTAGTAGAACGAGATCAGCAATCCGCACCACACCGAGACGCAGCCGATAAGCACCGAGATGGCAATCAGGCTCGGCAGGCGACGACTCCAGAACCGTGACGCGGCGGCGGGCAGCATCATCAGGCCGACCACCATCAAGGCGCCGATGGCCTGGAAACCGATCACCAGATTGAGCACCACCAAGGTCAGGAACACACCGTGGGCGAGAGGGCCGAGGCGGCTGACGGTTTGCAGGAATAATGGGTCGAGGGTATCGAGCAGCAGCGGTTTGTAGATCAAGGCCATGGCGACCAGACTCAGTCCCGACACCCACAACATTCCATTGAGGGTCGGACCGTCGACGGCGAGCGCTGAGCCGAACAGCAAGTGCAGCAGGTCCAGGCGCTTGCCGGCAATGCCAAGAATCAGCACGCCGCTGGCGAGTGAGATCGGATAGATCGCCGCGAGGCTAGCGTCTTCGCGCAGACCGGTGCGACGGGTGATCCAGGCGGCGAGACCGGCCATGCCCAGGCCGGCGCCCAGACCACCGAAGGTCAACGCGGGCAGACTCAGACCGGCGAACCAGAAGCCCAATGCTGCGCCGGGAAGGATGCCGTGGGCGACGGCGTCACCGATCAGGCTCATGCGCCGCAGGATCAGAAAAACGCCGAGCGGCGCTGTGCTACAGGCCAATACCAGTCCGCCGAGCAGCGCTCGGCGCATGAACACGAACTCGCTGAACGGTTGCCAGAGGTGGGCGACGGTGAGCATCAGGCCACCTGCATATCGGGTGTTTGCTGGATCAGTTCGGCACTGGGTCCGAATACGCATTCGCGGTTTTTGATCAGCAGTGTCTGCGGGATGTGTTGGCGGACGGCGGCGAGGTCATGGCAGACCATCAGCAGTGTTCGTCCTTCGGAGTGCCAGGCATGGATGTGTTGCCAGAGTAACTGCTGGCCCAGTTCATCGAGAGCTGCGTGGGGTTCGTCGAGCAGCAGCAATTGGGCGTCGGTCAGACTCAAGCGGGCGAGCAGGGCGCGCTGCAACTCGCCACCGGAAAGGGCCATCAGCGGACGTTTTTCCAATCCGCTCAAGTGCCAATTTTCCAGGGCGTTAACGAGTCGTTGTGCGCGCAGTTGCGTCGACAATCGACGCCCCCAGAAACCCGCGGCTACCAGTTCTTCGAGGCTGATGGGGAACTGCCGATCGAGGTGTTGCTGTTGCGGCAGGAACGCCAGGCCGCCCTGGCGTGGAACACCCAGTGCGACTTTTCCCGATAACGGCTTCTGCAATCCGGCGATGACTTTCAGCAGGCTGCTTTTACCGCAGCCGTTGGCGCCGATGATGGCGCTGAGGCTGCCGTGTTCCAGCGAGAGGGTCAGTGGCGAAGTCAGTGGTTGGCCGGGTGCGCCCCAACTCAGGGTGTGGCAACGGATCATTGGAGTTCTCGATGCCAGTGGCTTTCGGCGACCGCGTCGTGAGCGTGCAGGCTTTCGGCGTGGATCACCCGCAGGTGGAAGCCACAGACCCCGGGGGAGCGACGCAGAGCCAGATTGAGTCGTCGCGCGGCGTCTTCGCAGAACATCAGGTTCTGCCCATTGGCCAACGCGAAGGCCTGCTCGTCGGCGCGTTTCACGGCGGTTTGCACGGCGGTGCCGAGCGCCGCTTCGGCGTCATTGATGATCACACTCAGGGGAAGCTCGTCGATGAACTCGTCGAGGTGCATATGCAATTGCGCGATGCTGCGTTGGCTGTGCGGGGTGGCGACAATGCCTTGGCTTGATCCTAGCCAGGCCAACACTTCGGCATGTTGCAGTGGCTTGTTGGCGAAATCATCGATGAATTGCTGCTGAATCAACTGTCGCGCCAGCGCTGCTGAGCAGGGGCAAGTTGAGGAGTAGGGCACCTCGATTTTAAGTTCCACGTGGAACATTTGGTTTTTCAGACTCGCTGAAATGCTCACTGGGTAGCTCTTCCAACCCGCTAGAGGGCTGACTAACGCAGGCCTTTTCAGCAGCACTTCGCAGTGGATTTTCAGGTAGGCGCTGTTGGATAAACCGTCATGGCTGACCAGAAATTCCTTGAGAACCTGGCGCAATAGGGAGGGAGAGAGGTCCTGCCGCTCAAGTGCCGCCAGTGCGAGATATAGCCGCGACATGTGAATGCCGCGCGCCTCGCCATCATCGAGACTTACGCCTGCATCAGCTTTTGCGCTCAGACGTTGGCCTCCTAATAAAACAGGCAGAGCAATGCCGCACATTCCCACCCAATCAAGCGGTAACGCCTGCCGAGCGGCTTGAGTCGCAATATCCGGAAGTGTCAGCGAATTCATGTTCGGAACCATCGTGTTGATTGAATTAGATGTTACATTATAACAATTCAAATCACGATGCCTTTTTCATGAACAGGCTTTCATATGCACCGACGTCATCTGCTCAACCTGCTTGTGGCCAGCACGGCTTTGGCTTTTCCCTTCACCGTTTCGGCTACACAAATTCGCAATGCACGCCTCTGGCGTTCGGATGACAAGCTCAGATTGGTGTTCGATCTGAGCGGTCCGGTGCGCTACAAAACCTTCTCCCTGAGCGCTCCAGAACGCTTGATCATCGACCTTTCCGGGGCGAGTTTGAGTGGCGATTTCAGTCAATTGACGCTTGTCGATACAGCTATTCATTCGATTCGATCAGGGCGCTTTGGTCAGGGTGATACACGGATCGTTCTCGATCTGAACCATCCGGTGCTATTGAGCAGCTTCCTTTTGGCGCCTCAAGATGGCCAAGGGCACCGCTTGGTGCTTGATCTGGTAAACGCCAAACAGGCATCAAGTCCGGCAATGGTTCCACGTGAAACACCCTCGAATCAGGCTCACCCCAAGCGCGACATCATCGTTGTCGTTGATCCCGGGCACGGCGGGAAAGACCCAGGTGCGGTTGGCGCCAAGGGTGAGCGGGAAAAAGATGTGGTTCTTGCCATCGCTCAGTTGCTCGCCAAACGCCTGAAAAGGGAGAAAGGCTTCGACGTAAAACTGGTGCGCAATGACGACTTCTTCGTGCCGCTGCGCAAGCGTGTGGACATCGCACGTCAGCACAAGGCCGACATGTTTATTTCGGTGCACGCCGATGCGGCGCCGCGTCTTACCGCGTCGGGAGCATCTGTATATTGCTTGTCTGAAGGTGGTGCGACGTCAGCAACTGCACGCTTCATGGCACAGCGAGAGAACGGCGCGGATCTGCTGGGCGCGACCAGTCTGCTCAACCTTAAGGACAAGGATCCGATGCTCGCCGGCGTGATTCTCGACATGTCGATGAACGCCACCATTGCCGCCAGTTTGCAACTCGGCAGCACCGTTCTCGGCAGTCTGGCGGGCATTACCACGCTGCATCAGAAGCGCGTGGAGCAGGCAGGGTTTGCCGTGCTGAAGTCGCCGGACGTGCCGTCGATTCTGGTGGAAACCGGCTTCATTTCCAACGCCCGTGACAGCCAGCGCCTGGTCACGCCTCGACATCAGCAGGCCGTGGCGGATGGTTTATTCGAAGGGCTGCAGCGTTACTTCCAGAAGAATCCGCCAGTAGATAGCTACATCGCCTGGCAGCAGGAGCAGTAAGAAGCGCAGGTTTAGCAGCCGGTGATCCGACTGCAGGTGAACTTGGCGCTGCTGCCGCCAGAGCTGGAAAAGCGATTGATTGTCGTCCAGCCAACGCGACGGGTGTAGCCAGCCCAGGCTTCGCCGTCAGAGGCGAGCCCGGTGAAGAACGTCAGCTGGCCGAAACGACTGTTGGTCTGTGCCCAGTAGCGATTGCCGTCCTTTTCAAAGCCACGCAGGTAAATCGTGCTGCCCACCGTGTTTACGCTGTAGGTATTGCCCTGCGCATCGATGCAGGCCAGCAGATTGGCGCTGCGTGTGCAGTTGGCGAGTGCAGGAATTTGTCCCCATGCGTTGGCCCACGATAGCAACGCGAGACTCAGCAGCGAGCATTTCAGGGCAATTTTCATCTCGGTATCCGATGGGCAGTTTGCGTGCAGCTTCCAGCGCTTTATCGGTTTGGGCAAGAGCGGGGCTGGCTTATTTACATTGTTATACTATAACATAAATTTGAATTGAGCCTGAGCTCGCCGATTGCAAGCGTCTGCTTCTGCCAAAGCGCTGTTTTGAAGCTCAAGTACGCGGTGAGCTACGCCAAAACAGGCCAAAACAGGCCAAAACGCACATCGGCCACAACCTGATGAGGATTATCCAATGTCATCTCCACTTCCCGTGACCGTTCTATCGGGCTTTCTCGGCGCCGGAAAAAGTACACTTTTGAATTACGTACTACGTAATCGAGAAGGTTTGCGCGTTGCGGTCATCGTTAACGATATGAGCGAAATCAACATTGATGGCAGCGAAGTCCAGCGCGATGTCAGCCTTAACCGTGCGGAAGAAAAACTCGTGGAGATGAGCAACGGTTGTATCTGCTGTACGTTACGCGAGGACCTGCTCGAAGAAGTCAGCAAACTCGCCCGCGAAGGAAGATTCGATTACTTGCTCATCGAATCTACCGGTATTTCCGAGCCGCTACCGGTCGCCGAAACGTTCACCTTTCGTGACGAGCAGGGCCAGAGCCTCGCCGATGTCGCGCGGCTCGACACCATGGTCACGGTAGTCGACGGTGTGAATTTCCTCCTCGACTATCAGGCTGCCGAGAGCCTCGCGTCCCGCGGCGAGACACTGGGCGATGAAGATGAACGCTCGATCACCGATCTGCTGATCGAACAAATCGAGTTCGCCGATGTACTGCTGATCAGCAAGATCGACCTCATCAGCCGCCAGGAGCGCGAAGAGCTGATGGCCATCCTCAAACGCCTCAACGCCCAGGCGGAAATCATCCCGATGGTGATGGGCGAGGTGCCGCTAGAGAAGATCCTCAACACCGGGCGTTTCGATTTCGAGAAAGCCGCTCAGGCCCCGGGCTGGTTGCAGGAATTGCGTGGTGAGCACGTGCCGGAAACCACGGAATACGGCATCGCCTCGACGGCCTACCGCGCACGTCGCCCGTTCCATCCGCAGCGCTTTTTCGACTTCATCGATCGTCCATGGCCGAACGGCAAACTGCTGCGCTCCAAAGGCTTCTTCTGGCTCGCCAGCAAACCCTCCGACGCAGGCAGTTGGTCGCAGGCCGGTGGTTTGATGCGCCATGGTTTCGCCGGTCGCTGGTGGCGTTTCGTGCCGAAAAACCAGTGGCCGCAGGATCATGAAAGTACCGCAGCAATCATGGAAAACTGGACGCCGAGCGTCGGAGATTGTCGTCAGGAGCTGGTATTCATCGGCCAGAACATCGACTTCGTACAGCTCAAGTCGGAGCTCGACGCCTGCCTGCTGACTGATGAAGAAATGGCCATTGGCGCAGATGGTTGGCGCAGGCTGCCGGACCCGTTCGGCCCTTGGCACGAAGAGGCCGCCTGATGCTTGCGCTCAAACTGCAGCAAAACCGGGCGCGCCATCAGCATCAGGGGGTGACGCCGAAAACGCTGACGCGAATCCTCGAAGACGACGTCAATCTCGCGGTCTGGCAGCGCCAACTGCCGCTGCACATCGCCGATTTCGCAGAGTTGCTGCTGTCGCTCAACGAGCCTTTGGCGGAATCACTGTGCATCGAATTGCCGAATGAAGACGCCGACCCTGATCTGCAAGGACTGGCCGCCGGGTTCCGTGATCTGCAAGGCTACGAGGGCTTCATCGCGGACCTGCAATGGCTGGTGAGTGCCTTCGCCTGTCTGCTGGGCGCTCGCCGCATCGGTTTGCGCCTGCGGGTGTTGGACAAAGCCATGTGCCCACGCTTCCATGTCGATCATGTGCCAGTGCGCTTGATAACCACCTATGCCGGAATTGGCAGCCAGTGGCTCAAGGAGGGCGTGATGGATCGCGAGCAACTGGGTCAGGCCAACGCCGAGCCACAAGGCATAAGCCATATCCAGCAACTCAAGCGTGGTGACGTGGCGTTATTGAAAGGTGAGAAGTGGCACGGCAACGAAAGCTTCGGCCTGATTCATCGTTCTCCGCAACCGGCGCCGGGCGAACGACGGCTGCTGCTGACTCTCGACTGGCTCGGCTGACGGCTCAAGGCTTGAGCCATTTGCCCTGGCTCTGGCCTTCGCAGTACGGCTGTAAATACGCCGCGTCGGAGGCGACGCCGTAATAGTGGATATCCTGGCGATAGGGCATATTGGCGACTTGCGCGTTGCTGCACACGCCGAACGCGCCGCTCGGGCATTGATCGACGTACTGCACCTCGACTTTCTGCCCGGCCAGCGTCGGTTGGCAGAAGCCGTCGCTGAACAGTTTCTCGGGAATACTGCGGTTTTGCTGGCAGACTTTAACGTCAAGTCGCTCACCCTGGCTGTGCACCACGCAAGCCTGGGCCCATGCTTCGCTCGACAGCAGCATCAACAGCAACGACCATCCCATCCAACGCATGTCCAATCCCCTCAGAAAACGCCCAGTCATGTTGCAGAACATTCCTACCCACGTCATCGCCGGCCCTTTGGGCGCCGGCAAGACCAGCCTGATTCGCCAGCTCATGGCCCAACGGCCGGACGGCGAGCGCTGGGCGGTGCTGATCAACGAGTTCGGTCAGATCGGCCTTGATGCCGCGTTGCTGACACGCGACGCGGATGGTATCGCACTGGGCGAAGTCGCCGGAGGGTGTCTGTGTTGCGTGAATGGTGCGCCGTTTCAAATCGGCCTCGGCCGTTTGCTGCGCAAGGCCAGGCCGGATCGGCTGCTCATCGAGCCGTCCGGACTGGGCCATCCGGCGCAATTGCTCAAGCAGTTAGGCGAGGCGCCGTGGTTGGGTGTGCTGGCGCTGCAGCCCTGCGTGTTAGTGCTGGATGCCCAGGCGCTGGCCGCCGGGAAAGCCTTGCCGACCGCTCAGCAGGAGGCTTTGGTCAGCGCCGGCCTGCTGTTGCTGAACAAGGCAGAAAGTCTTGATGAGGCTGCACGGCAGACCATCGTCGAGCGTTTGCCGGCAGTCAAACTGATCTGGACGCAGCAGGCGCAACTGCCTTTACGCGAGTTGCCGGGTGTCACGGCGCAAGCAATGGCGGGTGTGGATAACCTCGTCGTGCCTCAGGGGGCGGGACCGATTCCGGCGCTCTGGAGCGATCCGGCCGTGCCGATCTGCCTGAGTCAGGCACAGGAGGGCGGTTGGAGCATCGGCTGGCGTTGGCACCCTGGACAGACGTTCGATACGCAACGTCTGAGCCAATGGCTGCAGAGCCTGGACTGGCGGCGGGCTAAACTGGTTATCCACAGCGCCGAGGGCTGGGTGTCGGCCAATGCGGTGGATAACGCCGAACTGGATTGGCAACCGAGTGAGTGGCGACGGGATTCACGTATAGAGCTGATCTTTGCCGATGCACAACGTATCGATGCTTTGCAGTCAGGCCTGGCGCAATGCCGGGTGCAGGCGGGTTAGCTCAAGGCTTCCACTTGTTGTGTTCCTGCCGCCACTGGCTCAGTTCGATCACTTCGGCCCGTGGGCGGGTAACTTCGACCACCGGCGGCGTATCGTCGAACGGCGCCGGGTAGGGCGCCAGTTCGATCTGTGCGCTGTGCGCGCCAAACTGGGTAATGGTGCCGTTGTGCCGGGTTTCGCCGGTCACGGTGAACTCGAAGTTATAGACCCGGGCCAGGCGCCGCCGCCCGCTGGCATCCTTGATCAAACCGATTTTTTTCAACGCGACGTTACCGTCCAGCAGTTCGACGCCGACGTTGATGCAATGCTGCTTGACCCGCTCCAGCGCCCGCTCGCGCAAGCCGTGGTTGTGCCATAACCATGCGCCGGCAGCGGCGAACAGCATCAGCACGAAGATGTTTTCGAGGGTCAGCATCAACAGGAAACTCCAAAAGATAAGCTCAGCTTAACTGCGTCGCCGGTCTGTCGTACAGGCTGTGTTTCGTCGCATACTGCGCGGCTTGAATTTCAATCGTTTTACGGAATAACCCGAATGAAACGTACGCCTCATCTGCTCGCCATTCAGTCCCATGTGGTCTTCGGCCACGCCGGCAACAGCGCCGCCGTGTTTCCGATGCAGCGGGTCGGGGTGAATGTCTGGCCGCTCAACACCGTGCAGTTTTCCAATCACACCCAGTACGGGCAGTGGGCCGGTGAAGTGCTGGCGCCGCACCAGATCCCCGAACTGGTCGAAGGCATTGCCGCCATTGGCGAGCTGGGCAACTGCGACGCTGTGCTTTCCGGTTATCTGGGCAGCGCGGCGCAGGGCCGGGCGATTCTCAGTGGCGTCGAGCGCATCAAATCGGTCAATCCGAAGGCGTTGTACCTGTGCGACCCGGTGATGGGCCATCCGGAGAAGGGCTGCAGTGTGCCGGCCGAAGTCAGCGATTTCCTGCTGGAGGAAGCCGCTGCGGTGGCGGACATCATGTGCCCGAACCAACTGGAGCTGGACAGCTTCTCCGGGCGCAAGCCGCAGTCGCTGTTCGACTGCCTGGCGATGGCTCGGGCGTTGCTGGCACGTGGGCCGAAAGCGGTGCTGGTCAAGCATCTGGATTATCCGGGCAAGCCGGCGGACGGATTCGAGATGTTGTTGGTGACCGCAGACGAAAGCTGGCACCTGCGCCGTCCGCTGCTGGCGTTTCCGCGTCAGCCAGTGGGTGTCGGCGATCTGACGTCCGGGCTGTTCCTCGCGCGGGTACTGCTCGGCGACAGTCTGGTGGCGGCGTTTGAGTTCACCGCAGCGGCGGTGCATGAGGTGCTGCTGGAAACCCAGGCGTGTGCCAGTTACGAGCTGCAACTGGTGCGAGCGCAGGACCGGATCGCGCATCCGCGGGTGAAGTTTGAGGCGACGGCGATCAGTCTGTAAGACCGCGTTACACCCATTCGCGAGCAAGCCCGCTCCCACCTTCGACCGCGTTCTCATGGGAGGACTGCGATTCAATGTGGGAGCGGGCTTGCTCGCGAAGGCGATCTGTAAAGCGACATCATGCCAAAGGGCTGTTCAGGCGTCGCCCTTGATCTCCTGATAACGCTTTTCCAGCTCCTGGCGAATCTGCCGGCGCTGCTGCGCCTGCATGTAGCGGCGCTTGTCTTCGCTGTTCTGCGGTTGCAGCGGCGGCACGGGGGCCGGTTTACGCTGGTCATCCACCGCAACCATGGTGAAGAAGCAGCTGTTGGTGTGGCGTACCGAGCGCTCGCGGATGTTTTCGGTCACCACTTTGATGCCGACTTCCATCGAGGTGTTGCCGGTGTAGTTGACCGACGCGAGGAAGGTCACCAGTTCGCCGACATGGATCGGCTCGCGAAAAATCACCTGATCCACCGACAGCGTTACCACGTAGCGGCCGGCATAGCGGCTCGCACAGGCGTAGGCCACTTCGTCGAGGTATTTGAGCAGGGTACCGCCGTGGACATTGCCAGAGAAGTTGGCCATGTCGGGGGTCATCAATACCGTCATCGACAGTTGGGCGTTTCCGGGTTCCATAACGTTCTCACGGATCAAGGCTGGATGGCTGGACGCACCTCTGCGGGTGCCTGGTGGTTTTTTCAAAAGCACCGTTATCGGGACGCCAGACGACTGGCTGCCGTCACGCCGCGACCGATCTGTTTCCTTATATTGCACCGCCTTCCAGCCGGAAGTCGCGGTGTTAACCTGCAAAAGGCCCTGCCCAAGGGCAATTCCTACACGAAAAGCGGATTTTTACCCAACTCGCTCAGACCTTTCTGAAGTCTGACGGCGGGTCACGTCATACAAGGAGCCCACACCATGCATGCCATCAGCTTTATTCAGGATCTGGCAGTGATCATGTTGGTCGCAGGTGTGGTCACCGTGCTGTTTCACCGCTTCAAGCAGCCGGTGGTGCTCGGTTACATCGTCGCCGGTTTCATCATCGGCCCGCACACACCGCCGTTCGGCCTGATCCACGACGAAGAAACCATCAAGACCCTCGCCGAGCTGGGGGTGATCTTCCTGATGTTCTGCCTCGGGCTGGAATTCAGTCTGCGCAAGTTGTTCAAGGTCGGGGCCACGGCGTTTATCGCAGCGTTCCTTGAAATCGTCCTGATGATCTGGATTGGCTACGAGATCGGTCGCTGGTTCGACTGGAACACCATGGACTCGCTGTTCCTCGGCGCAATCCTCGCCATCTCCTCAACCACCATCATCGTCAAGGCGCTCAACGACCTGAAGATGAAAAACGAGCGCTTTGCGCAGCTGATCTTCGGCGTACTGATCGTCGAGGACATCCTCGGCATTGGCATCATCGCCTTGCTGTCGAGCATCGCGGTCAGCGGCACGGTCAGCTCCGGCGAAGTGTTCTCCACGGTCGGCAAACTGTCGCTGTTCATGATCGTCGCGCTGGTGGTCGGCATTTTGCTGGTACCGCGTCTGCTGGCGTATGTCGCCAAATTCGAAAGCAACGAGATGCTGCTGATCACCGTGCTGGGCTTGTGTTTCGGCTTCTGCCTGCTGGTGGTCAAGCTTGAATACAGCATGGTGCTCGGCGCCTTCCTGATCGGCGCGATCATGGCCGAGTCGCGGCAGCTGCTGAAGATCGAACGGCTGATCGAGCCGGTTCGCGACCTGTTCAGTGCAATCTTCTTCGTCGCCATCGGCCTGATGCTCGATCCTATGATCCTGCTGCAATACGCCTGGCCGATTGCAGTCATTACCGTGGCGGTGGTGCTCGGCAAGATGTTGTCCTGCGGCCTCGGGGCGTTTATCGCCGGCAATGACGGACGCACCTCACTGCGTGTGGGGATGGGGCTGTCACAGATTGGCGAATTTTCCTTCATCATCGCCGCGCTCGGGATGACGCTGCAGGTCACCAGCAACTTCCTTTATCCCGTTGCGGTGGCGGTGTCGGTGATCACCACGCTGCTGACGCCGTATCTGATCCGTGCGGCCGATCCGCTGTCGATCAAGCTCTCGGCGGCAGTGCCCAAGCGTCTGGGCCGGGTGTTCGGCATGTATGGCGAATGGCTGCGCAGCATTCAGCCGCAAGGCGAGGGCGCGATGCTGGCGGCGATGATCCGGCGGATCCTGTTGCAGGTCGGGGTCAATCTGGCGCTGGTGATCGCGATCTTCTTCAGCGGCGCGTTCTTCGCCGGACGGTTGTCGGTGTGGATGCAGGACTGGATCACTGATCCGAGCTGGCAGAAGGCGTTGATCTGGGGCGGGGCGCTGCTGCTGTCGCTGCCGTTCCTGATTGCGGCGTATCGCAAGCTCAAGGCGTTGTCGATGCTGTTGGCGGAGATGGGTGTGAAGCCGGAGATGGCCGGGCGTCACACGCAGCGAGTGCGTCGGGTGATCTCCGAAGTGATCCCGATCCTCTCGCTGCTGGTGATCTTCCTGCTGTTGGCAGCCTTGTCGGCCAGTATCCTGCCGACCAACAAGTTGCTGGTGCTGGTCGCCGTGGTCGCGGCCGCCGTGGCGGCGCTGCTCTGGCGCTGGTTCATCCGCGTGCACACGCGGATGCAGGTGGCCCTGCTGGAGACCCTCGACAACCACAAGGAGTCGTCGGGGCACTGACCGACCCGGGCGTCTGGCGAATCAGCTCTCCAGCCAGACATCCCGCGCCCAATGCCACACCGATTCCCAGGACTCTTCGGTGATCAGCTCTTCTTCGCCGGACCACAGCACCACGGTGCCGTCTTCTTCGACGCAGTAGTAGTTGTCGCCGTCCTGGCAGATCGGGATCAGGTCGCGCGGTACGCCAGCATCCCAGGCGTTGGCCGCGACATCCGGCAGGTAAGTGTGTGATTGCGGGTCGGTGACGGTCACCGGCTCGAGGCTGCCGTACACCACGTCGCTGACGGTCAGCAGAAACTCTTTGAAGACGAACGGGATGTTGATGAAGAGTTCTTCTTCGATCTCCACCAATTGGTCTTCGTCGGGCAACTCCAGGGGAACCGGTACGGGTTCGTTGGCTTCGCGCAGTTGTTCGATGATTTCTTCCACGTCCGGGATCCTCTTGCTTGAATGGCGCGGTTTATATGGGCCGGTTTATACAGTAGCTCGCTATAGATGCAACTGCGAAATAGAAAACCCCGGCCGAGGCCGGGGTTTTCATTACCACATGCGTAACGCGATGGGGATCAGCCGTTCTGGCGGATACCGGCCACCAGCCAAGGCTGGTTTTCGCCCTGTGGACGTTCCATGTTCCAGCTTTCGCTGAACACTTCGCCCTGGTCGAAACGCGAGGTCTTCGACACGCCGCTGAAGGTCAGGGTGGCGATGGTCTTGTCGGCACGATCATCCACGCCGTCCAGCTGTACCTGCAAGTTGTCGATGTAGGTCGACTGGAAGCCGTCGCCCAGGTCCGCACGCTCACGCTTGAGGAAGTCGAGCATTTGCGGGGTCACGAACTCAGCAATCTTGTCCATTTCGTTGGCGTCCCAGTGCTGCTGCAGCGACTGGAAGTGGCTGCGCGCGGCGGCAAGGAAGTTCTGCTCGTTGAACCAGGCCGGTGCGTTGATCACCGGACGAGCGGCAACCGGCGCGGCCGAACCACCGAAGATCGAACCCATGGCGGCAGGCTTCTGCTCGAACACTTCACGCTGCATCGGCGCGCCGGCCGGAGCCAGGTGCTCCTGCTGCTTGCGTCGACGCGCAGCGATGAAGCGGAAGATCACGAACGCGATCACGGCCATGATCAGGATGTCGAAGATCTGCATGCCCTGGAAGCCGCCGCCCATGAACATGGACGCGAGCAGGCCACCGGCGGCGATACCGGCCAGAGGGCCGAGCCATTTAGAAGCGCCGCCAGCCTTGGCCGCGGCACCGGCAGCGCCGGCTGCACCAGCGGTCGCTGCTGCGCCGCCCATGCCTGGGGAAGAAGGAGCCATCTGGTGCTGGTCTGGTGCGTCGGCGCAGCGCCGGCGCTTTTGCCACCACCAAAGCGCTTGGCGTTGGCGTCGAGGCTCATCGTCAGGCCGATGCACAACGCCATGGCGATGCTAAGAAAACGTTTCATAAAGGGAATTCCCGTTTGTGGAGACACGCGCGCCATGTTGCACAGCTGAAGTGTTACTGGCTAGCGAGAGAGTGTTTCGGGCTTTTGCCTGACAGCTTAGGTTCAGCTCCATCGAAGCAATAAGGCCATGTACTTTTGTCTGTAGGAAAATGGGATAGGTTCAGCGGGAAACCTGCTTATCGACGCAACGCCAGCATTACCACACCGGCGGTGATCAGGCCGATGCCGCCCCATTGGCGCAGGTCGAGTTTCTCGCCCAGCAGGATCACGCCGAGCACCGCCACCAGTACCACGCTGAGCTTGTCCACTGGCGCGACCAGCGAAGCCGGGCCGACTTTCAGCGCGCGGAAGTAACACAGCCACGATGCGCCGGTACCCAGGCCAGATAACAGCAGGAACAAGTAGCTCTTGGCGGAAATTGATCCCAATGACTGATATTGGCCCGTCGCGTACAAAATCAAGGCCAGGCTGACCAGGACCACGATGGTGCGCAGCAGGGTAGCGAAGTCGGAATTGACGTTTTCGATGCCGATCTTGGCGAAGATCGCCGTCAGCGCGGCGAAAGTCGCCGAGAGCAGGGCCCAGAATGTCCAGGAAGAAAAGAAGCCTGAGCCCATGGAAATATCCTTAAAGATGAGCCGACACAAAGCCTTGTAGGAGTGAGCCTGCTCGCGATGAGGGCGTGTCAGACAATAAATATATTGAATGATAAATCGCTATCGCGAGCAGGCTCACTCCTATAGAAGCAATCGAGCAAGGCGTTAAATGGCTTCCAGCTTCGCGTATCCCAGCATCAGCCACTTGCTGCCTTCGCTGAAGTTCACCTGCACCCGCGCCTGCGCGCCGGAACCTTCGAAGTTGAGGATCACGCCGTCGCCGAAGATCGAATGTCGTACCGCCTGACCGAGGCTGAAGCCGGTTTCCGGGATCTCGCTACCGCTGAACAGATTGCTGCCGCTCATCGACTGGTTGCCGCCGAACGGTCGGCTGACACTGTTCGACAGGCGCACTTCCTGAATCAGCCCCTTCGGCACTTCACGGACGAAACGCGAGACCTTGTTGTAGGTTTCGCTGCCGTACAGGCGCCGGGTTTCAGCATAGGTCATCACCAGATTCTGCATGGCACGGGTGATGCCCACATAGGCCAGGCGGCGCTCCTCTTCCAGACGACCCGGTTCCTCCAGGCTCATCTTGTGCGGGAACAGGCCTTCTTCCATGCCCACCAGGAACACGTAAGGGAATTCCAGGCCCTTGGCGCTGTGCAGGGTCATCAGCTGAATGCTGTCTTCGTGCTCGTCGGCTTGAGTGTCGCCGGCCTCCAGCGAAGCGTGGCCGAGGAACGCCGCCAGCGGCGTCAGCTCTTCGTCTTCTTCGGTGTTCTCGAAGTTGCGCGCGGCGCTGACCAGCTCCTCAAGGTTTTCCACCCGGGCCTGGCCTTTCTCGCCTTTTTCCGCTTCGTGATAGGCGATCAGCCCCGATTGCTCGATGACGGTCTGGGTCATCAGATGCAGTGGCATCTCCATGCACTTGGCGGCAAGGTTCTCGATCAGTTCTATAAACGCACCCAAGGCGCCGGCAGCACGACCGGTCAGGCCTTTGTTGGCGACCAGTTGGCGCATCGCTTCCCACATCGACACATCGCTGTGGCGTGCATGGTCGCGGATCGCTTCGACGGTTTTCTCGCCAATACCACGGGCCGGGACGTTGATCACCCGCTCCAGTGCGGCGTCGTTGCCACGGCCTTCGAGCAGGCGCAGGTAGGCCATGGCGTTCTTGATTTCCGCGCGCTCGAAGAAGCGCTGGCCGCCATAGATGCGGTACGGAATGCGCTCGCGCAGCAAGGCTTCTTCCAAAACGCGCGATTGGGCGTTTGAGCGGTAGAGAATCGCGATGTCGCTGCGGGCCAGGCCGGTTTTCAGCGCGCTTTCGATGGTTTCGACAACGTAGCGCGCTTCGTCGTGTTCGTTGAACGCGGCGTACAGGTTGATCGCTTCGCCGTCGCCGCCGTCGGTCCACAGCTCTTTGCCGAGACGCCCGGTGTTATTGGCGATCAAGGCGTTGGCGGCCTTGAGGATGCCGGCAGTGGAGCGATAGTTCTGCTCCAGACGAATGGTCACCGAATCCGGGAAGTCTGAGGAGTACTGATGGATGTTCTCGATTTTCGCCCCACGCCAGCCGTAGATCGACTGGTCGTCGTCGCCGACCACCATCAGGCTGTCGCCGCCCTTGCCGAGCAGACGCAACCAGGCGTACTGCACGGCGTTGGTGTCCTGGAATTCGTCGACGAGGATATGGCGGAAGCGC
The DNA here is from genome assembly GCF_004526365.1 of Pseudomonas sp. S150. Taxonomy (NCBI): domain Bacteria; kingdom Pseudomonadati; phylum Pseudomonadota; class Gammaproteobacteria; order Pseudomonadales; family Pseudomonadaceae; genus Pseudomonas; species Pseudomonas sp. S150. The sequence goes on along the minus strand of NZ_CP038207.1, from coordinate 461,687 downwards.
TTCTGATAGTGCGCCAGCAGACCCGGATGGTCGCGCCACAGGTCGAGCGCGCGCAGCAGCAGCTCGGAGAAGTCGATGACGCCGGCGCGCTGGCAGGCCGCCTCGTAGGCCTCATAGATGCCGCGCATGGTGGCCAGGTACAAGTCACCGCTGGCCTGAATGTGTTGCGGACGCAGACCTTCGTCTTTCTGCCCGTTGATGAACCACTGGGCCTGACGGGCCGGCCAGCGCTGTTCGTCCAGCCCCAGCTCGCGGATCACCCGCTTGACCAGTCGCTGCTGGTCGTCGCTGTCGAGAATCTGGAAGGTCTGGCTCAACCCGGCTTCCTGCCAGTGCGCCCGCAGCAAGCGGTGCGCCAGGCCGTGGAAGGTGCCGACCCACATGCCGGCCGGGTTGATACCCAGCAACTGCTCGATGCGATGACGCATCTCGGCAGCGGCCTTGTTGGTGAAGGTCACCGACAGAATGGAGTGGGGCGAGGCGTTTTCGACCTGGATCAACCAGGCGATACGGTGCACCAGCACTCGGGTTTTACCGGAGCCGGCACCGGCCAGGACCAACTGACGGCCAACGGGGGCTGCTACGGCCTGGCGTTGGGCATCGTTGAGGGAGTTCAGCAGAAGGGAGAGATCATCGCGCATCGGGGCATTCTAGGGTGCGCCGCAGGCCCGGGCAAACCGAGCTTTGCATTAGCCGATGAAAGTGCCGCCGATGACGACCGGTCGGTCACTGGCTACAGGCTTCGGCCCGCCTCACTCTGCGGGTTTTGCCAGTGATCGGACGGCGGAAAGTTTCCGGCAAATTATGATCTGGAGCAGTTTGGCAACGGGGTTGGCTTGTGTATGCTCCGTCCACGTTTCGGGCCCATGCTCACTCTTATAAGAACAACAACATTGCACAAGACCCTCAGCTCAGACCTGTCGGGCCCCTCTGTGGAACCCCGGGTCATCCGCAAGCATTACGCCACCGAAATGGCGGTCGAACGCACGCGCCTGCTGTATCAGGGCTCGCTGCTGCCGACGATGTTCATGTTACTCAATGGTCTGGTCTGCGCCGCTTTGCTCTGGAGCCCGCAGCGCTATTTCGTGGTCAGCATCTGGCTGGTCTGGTTGTTGTCGCTGGTGGCACTGCGGGTGATTCAGGTCGCGGCGTTCGATTCGGCGATCCCGGATCGCCAGGCCCAGCCGATCTGGTTTCGCATGTTCCTGCTCGGCTCGACCATGACCGGTCTGACCCTGGCCGGCGCCGGCATCGCGCTGGTGCCTGCCGACAACTTCATGCAGCAAGCCTGGGTGTTCGGCCTGATCGGTGCCGCGACGTTATCGGCCAGCGTTGCCTACGCCGTCAGTCTGCCGGCGTTTCTGTCCTTTACCTTGCCGTGCCTGCTGCCGGCGATCGGCTACCTGTTCTGGGGCGGTGATGAGCAGGCGCGCGGTTGGGGCTGGCTCGGGCTGATTCTGCTCGGTTCGCTAAGCGTGGTGGCGTGGCAGGTCAATCGGCTGATTGATCGCGGCTTGCTGCGACGGTTTCAGAATCAGCACTTGATCGAGCACCTGCAGCAAGCACAGAACCGCAGCGAGCAGCTTAATCAGGCGCTGGCCAAGGAGATCGAACAGCGGCGCTGTGCCGAAGGCCAATTGCGTGAGGCGCAGATCGAGCTGGAAGATCGCGTGGCCCAGCGCAGTCGCGAACTGGACGTGGCCAATCAGGCGTTGAGCAAAAGCGAAGCCCGTCTGGCCTTGGCGTTGAAGGCCAGTGAACTGGGGCTGTGGGACTGGAACCTGCAAACCGACGAAGTCCACCACACGCAGATTCAGGAACTGTTCGGCCTCGCGCCGGAGTACGTCACGGCGATCTTGCGCGACCTCAAGCCACGCCTGCACCCGGAGGATGTGCCAGGGCTCAAGCAGGCGCTGATCGAACACCTGAAAGGGCGCACCGAGGACTATCAGATCGAATACCGCGTACGTCACGGCGACGGTCATTGGGTGTGGATCGAAGATCGCGGTCGCGCCGTGGAGCGCAGCGACGCTGGCCGGGTGATCCGCATGGTCGGCACCCGGCGCGACATCAGCGCGAGCAAAAGCCTCGAAGAACAGCAGCGACTGGCGGCCACGGTGTTCGAAGCAGCCAGTGAAGGCATCGTCATTCTCGACCCGAACTACGCGCTGATCGCGATCAATCAGGCGTTCAGCCGCGTCACCGGTTATGACATTGAAGACATGCTCGGGCGCAACGTCGTCGAACTGCCATGCAGTCGTGATGCGCGGCGGCACTACGTCGCGATCCGCCACGCGCTGGAGCAGCACGGCAGTTGGCAGGGCGAACTGGTGGAAACCCGCAAGAACGGCGAGCTGTATCCGCAGTGGCTGCAGCTCAACGCGGTGCGCGACAGTCGGGGAAACGTCAGTCATATCGTCGGCTTCTTCGCCGATCTGTCCGCACGGCGCGAATCCGAAGAGCGCATGCGCTTCTTGACGCATTACGATGAGCTGACCGGGCTGGCCAATCGCTCGCTGTTCCGCGAACGCCTGCACGAAGCCCATCAGCGCGTGCGTCAGGGCGGGCGCCGCAGTCTGGCGCTGCTGCACATCAATCTCGATCGCTTCAAGTTGCTCAACGACAGCCTCGGCCACGAGGTGGCGGATCAGCTGTTGCAAAAAATGGCCCGACGTCTGGTCAACGCCTTGCCGGAGGCCGACACCATCGCCCGACTGTCCGGTGATGAATTTGCCGTGTTGTTCGATGCCTACGGCAACCTGTCGAGCCTGGCGCGGGTCGCCACGCGGCTGTCGAGCAAGCTGCGCCTGCCGTTGACGGTCGAAGGGCATGAACTGGTGGTCAGCGCCTCGATGGGCATCAGCATGCTGCCGGACAACGCCCGGGAAATCTCTGCGCTGGTCAGTCAGTCGAACATGGCCATGCAACACGCCAAGCATCTGGGCGGCAACAATTTCCAGTTCTACACCGACAGCCTGCAGGCCAGTACCCTTGAGCGCCTGCAACTGGAAAACCAACTGCGCAAAGCCATCGAAGACAAGCAGCTCAAGGTGTTCTACCAGCCGAAGCTGTGCCTGCAAACCGGGCGCCTGAATGCGGCGGAAGCGCTGGTGCGTTGGGATCATCCAAGCATGGGCCGGGTGCCGCCGGGGGACTTCATTGGTCTGGCCGAGGAAACCGGACTGATCGGCCCGATCGGCGAGTTTGTGCTGCGCCAGGCCTGCTGGCAGGCGTGCGAGTGGCAGCGGCAAGGGCTGGAGCCGATTCGGGTATCGGTGAACCTGTCGGTGCATCAACTGCGTCAGGGCAAACTGGTCAGTCTGGTGCGCCAGGTGCTGGAAGAAACCGGGCTGGCACCGCATTACCTCGAACTGGAACTTACCGAAAGCCAGTTGCTCGACAGCGTCGAACACATCATCGCGACCTTCCAGCAATTACGCGATCTGGGGGTGAAGCTGGCGATCGATGACTTCGGCACCGGCTATTCGTCGCTGAGTTACCTGAAACGAATTCCGGTGGATTACGTGAAGATCGATCAGGCGTTCATTCGCGGACTGGGGCAGGGCAGCGAGGATGCCGCGATCACCCGGGCGATCATTGCCATGGCGCACGGGCTGTCGTTGAAAGTGGTGGCTGAAGGCGTCGAGCGGCAAGAACAGCTGGAATTTTTACGTGCTGAACGCTGCGACGAAGTGCAGGGGTATCTGATCAGTCGCCCAGTGGAGGCTGAGCGTCTGGCCGGGCTTTTGCGCGAACAGGGAAATCCGCTTTAAGGGCTACATGCACTCCATCGCGCCTGATACGGGGACATGGAGTTACGCATTGAGCAGGCAAAAAGCCAATTCATGTAGTATAACTACAAGCGTGCTACATCCTTGCCCATAAGAAGAGTCCAGCCCCTTGAATCTGCTGCAACACATCGCCCAGTCACGTCACCTGTTACGCAAGTCGGAGCTCAAGGTCGCCGACCACGTGCTGCTTGACCCTGCGGCCGTGATGCACAGTTCCATGGCCGACCTGGCCCACAGCGTCGGCATCAGCGAGCCGACCATTGTGCGTTTCTGCCGGGCCATCGGCTGCTCCGGGTTTCAGGATCTCAAGCTGAAACTGGCGCAAAGCCTGGCCGCTGGTGCCAGCTTCGGTCAGTTCGCGATCCATGAGGACGACTCGGTCGCCGACTACAGCCTGAAAATTTTCGACACTACCCTGCACACTCTGATGGAGGTTCGCGAGAAGCTCGATCCGGTGGAATTGCAGCGTGCGGTGACGTTGATGTCCCAGGCCCAGCGTGTCGAGTTCTATGGCTTTGGTGCGTCAGGCGCGGTGGCGGCGGATGCGCAGCACAAGTTTTTCCGTCTGCTGCTGACGGCGGCGGCGTATTCCGACCCGCACATGCAGGCGATGTCGGCGGTGACCTTGAAGCCGACCGATGTGGCGATCTGCATTTCTCAGTCCGGGCGCTCCAAGGATCTGCTGATCACCGCCAACCTCGTTCGCGAGAGCGGCGCTTCGCTGATCACCTTGTGCCCGAGCCAGACACCGCTGGCCGAGCTGTCGACCGTCAACCTGGCGATCGATGTGCATGAAGACACCGAAATCTATACGCCGCTGACCTCGCGAATCGCGCATCTGGTGGTGATCGACGTGCTGGCCATGGGCGTGGCCATGGCGCGCGGGCCAAGTCTGGTCAATCACCTGAAGAGCGTGAAGCGCAGCCTGCGCAGCTTGCGGCTATCCCCCAAGGCCGTGAAAGCTCTGGACGATTAAAGCAAGGTCGTTCCGACCTTATTCGCGAGCAAGCCCGCTCCCACAGGGGATCTCTGGTGACCACAGATTTTGTGTCATATCGAGATCAAATGTGGGAGCGGGCTTGCTCGCGAAAGCGTCCTCAATAGCACCGCAATCGGCAAAGTTTCATCGCACTGTCATCCCCGCGCAGCCAAACCGTCATCCCCCACGCCTATCGTGAAACTCCCGTACTCGCCTTGGGAGACTCGAAATGGCTCAGCCCTACGAAGAACGCAACAGCGCCGCGAAAACCCGTCGTCAGCAGGAAGACCAGCGTCGCATGGAATTCCGTCGTGCGATCGAAGATCGCTTCGAACTTCGTCAGCTTCAAAGCGAAATCAGCGATTTTCCCGAGGACATCGAACTCAACTACTGGCAGGCAGCGCCCGCAGCTTCCCGTCGAAGCGTTCAACTAGCGCGCTGATCTGCACCCGTTCGCTGCGGATAAACGCCAGGAAGGCGTGCGCCACCGGTGACAGGCGTTTGGCCTTGGCTTGCACCAGGCACCAGCTGCGAAACAGCGGCAACTCTTCGACCGGCAGCTCGACCAGGCCGCCGGTCGCCAGCTCCAGGTTCAGGGCGTGGCGCGTCAACAGCGCCAGGCCCAGACCCGCCACTACGCATTCGCGCTGGGCTTCAGCCGAGGCCACTTCCTGGGTTTGGGTGAAGTGCACGCGTTTCTCCTTGAAATACTCTTCACAGGCCAGTCGCGTGCCCGAACCCGGTTCGCGGATCAGCAGTGTGTAAGGCTCAAGATCCTGCAGGCGCAGCGGCCCCATGTGTGCCAACGGATGGTCCGGACGCGCGACAGCGACAATCGGATTATTGAGAAACGGCAGGAACTCCAGGCCCATGTCCTGTGGCACCATCGACATGATCACCAGATCATCGCGGTTGTCGGAGAGGCGGCGGATCACTTGGCCACGGTTAACCACCGTCAGTTGCAGATTCACTTCCGGATGCTGGCGCTTGAACGCGGCGAACAGATGCGGCACGAAGTATTTAGCGCTGGATTCCACCGCCAGTTTCAGTTGCCCCTGCAGCGAGCCCTGCATGTCCGACAGCTGCATGTCGAGGTTTTCCAGGCGGCCGAAGATATCCCGGCTGGCGCGCTGCAGGGCTTCGGCGGCCTCGGTCATGTAGAGTTTTTTGCCGACATAATCGAATAATGGTTGCCCGATCAGCTCTTCCAGCTGACGAATCTGTAGGCTGACGGCCGGTTGTGTCAGAGACATTTCATCGGCTGCGCGGCTGTAGGAACGTAAATCACACACTTCGTTGAAAATCTGCAATTGGCGTAATGTCATACGCATCAAGGACTTACGCATTTTTTATGGGCTCTGACGGCAGGCTGATGGTTTAACTATAAGTCTTTGCTTATGCCTGACCCAATTTTTATTCATTTTTGTTAATCCCTTGTGAGGGCTAGTGTGGGGCTGCGACTAAATTGAAACATTTAGTCACGCGTCGACCTGGGTCTAGCAGGTCGTGGTGCCACCGGCTCAAGGGAATTTCCAAGTGATAAAAAAGATCCTGATCGCCAACCGTGGTGAGATTGCCGTACGAATTGTGCGAGCCTGCGCCGAGATGGGCATTCGCTCGGTAGCGATTTTTTCTGACGCCGATCGCCATGCCCTGCATGTGAAGCGTGCGGACGAAGCCCACAGCATCGGTGCCGAGCCACTGGCCGGCTACCTCAACCCGCGCAAGCTGGTGAACCTGGCGGTGGAAACCGGTTGCGATGCATTGCACCCCGGTTACGGCTTTCTCTCGGAAAATGCCGAGTTGGCAGACATCTGCGCCGAACGTGGAATCAAATTCATCGGCCCGTCGGCAGAAGTCATTCGCCGCATGGGCGACAAGACCGAAGCCCGGCGCAGCATGATCAAGGCCGGTGTGCCGGTCACCCCGGGCACCGAAGGCAACGTGTCGGGTATCGAAGAAGCCCTGACCGAGGGCGACCGAATCGGTTACCCGGTGATGCTCAAGGCCACCTCCGGTGGTGGCGGGCGCGGCATTCGTCGCTGCAACAGCCGCGAAGAACTCGAACAGAACTTCCCTCGGGTGATCTCCGAAGCGACCAAGGCCTTCGGTTCGGCAGAAGTGTTCCTGGAAAAATGTATCGTCAATCCCAAGCACATCGAAGCGCAGATCCTCGGTGACAGCTTCGGCAATGTGGTGCACCTGTTCGAGCGCGACTGCTCGATCCAGCGCCGCAACCAGAAGCTGATCGAGATTGCCCCGAGCCCGCAACTGACCCCGGAACAGCGCGCCTACATCGGCGACCTGTCGGTGCGTGCGGCCAAGGCTGTGGGCTACGAGAACGCCGGTACCGTGGAGTTTTTGCTCGCCGAGGGCGAGGTGTACTTCATGGAGATGAACACCCGGGTGCAGGTGGAGCACACCATCACCGAAGAAATCACCGGGATCGACATCGTTCGTGAGCAGATCCGCATCGCCTCCGGCCTGCCGCTGTCGGTGAAGCAGGAAGACATCCAGCACCGTGGTTTCGCGTTGCAGTTCCGCATCAACGCTGAGGATCCGAAAAACAACTTCCTGCCGAGTTTCGGCAAGATCACCCGCTACTACGCCCCCGGCGGCCCGGGCGTGCGCACCGACACGGCGATCTACACCGGCTACACCATTCCGCCGTTCTACGACTCGATGTGCCTGAAACTGGTGGTCTGGGCGTTGACCTGGGAAGAGGCGATGGACCGTGGCCTGCGGGCGCTGGACGACATGCGTCTGCAAGGCGTGAAAACCACCGCCGCGTACTACCAGGAAATCCTGCGCAACCCGGAATTCCGTAGCGGCCAGTTCAATACCAGCTTCGTGGAAAGCCACCCGGAACTGACCAACTACTCGATCAAGCGCAAACCCGAAGAGCTGGCTCTGGCCATCGCCGCCGCCATCGCCGCCCACGCAGGCCTGTGAGGAATACAACAATGTCCAAGAAAATTTTCGTAACCGACACCATCCTGCGCGACGCTCACCAATCGCTGCTCGCCACTCGCATGCGCACCGAAGACATGCTGCCGATCTGCGACAAGCTCGACAAAGTCGGCTACTGGTCGCTGGAGTGCTGGGGCGGTGCGACGTTCGACGCCTGCGTGCGCTTTCTGAAAGAAGACCCGTGGGAGCGTCTGCGCCAACTGCGCGCCGCGCTGCCCAACACCCGTCTGCAAATGCTTCTGCGCGGGCAGAACCTGCTCGGCTACCGCCACTACAGCGACGACGTGGTCAAAGCTTTCGTTGCCAAGGCAGCGGTCAACGGCATCGACGTGTTCCGCATCTTCGACGCAATGAACGACGTGCGTAACCTGCGCGTAGCGATCGAAGCGGTGAAGGCTGCCGGCAAACACGCTCAGGGCACCATCGCCTATACCACCAGCCCGGTGCACACCATCGACGCGTTCGTGGCGCAGGCCAAGCAGATGGAAGCCATGGGTTGCGACTCGGTGGCGATCAAAGACATGGCCGGTCTGCTCACGCCATACGCCACCGGTGAACTGGTCCGTGCGTTGAAAGCCGAGCAGTCGCTGCCAGTGTTCATCCACTCGCACGACACGGCGGGTCTGGCGGCGATGTGCCAATTGAAAGCCATCGAAAACGGTGCCGATCACATTGATACCGCGATCTCCAGCTTCGCCTCGGGCACCAGCCATCCGGGCACCGAGTCGATGGTTGCTGCGCTCAAAGGCACCGAGTACGACACCGGTCTGAACCTGGAGCTGCTGCAGGAAATCGGTCTGTACTTCTACGCCGTGCGCAAGAAGTACCACCAGTTCGAAAGCGAGTTCACCGCCGTCGATACCCGCGTGCAAGTCAACCAGGTACCGGGCGGGATGATCTCCAACCTCGCCAACCAGCTGAAAGAGCAGGGCGCACTGAACCGCATGGCCGAAGTGCTGGCGGAAATCCCGCGGGTGCGTGAAGACCTTGGTTTCCCGCCACTGGTGACCCCGACTTCGCAGATCGTCGGCACCCAGGCGTTCTTCAACGTGCTGGCCGGCGAGCGCTACAAGACCATCACCAACGAAGTGAAGCTGTACCTGCAAGGCGGCTACGGCAAGGCGCCGGGCGTGGTCAACGAGAAGTTGCGTCGTCAGGCCATCGGCAGCGAAGAGGTGATCGACGTGCGTCCGGCCGATCTGCTCAAGCCGGAAATGACCAAGCTGCGTGCCGACATCGGTGCGCTGGCCAAGTCCGAAGAAGACGTGCTGACTTTCGCCATGTTCCCGGACATCGGCCGCAAGTTCCTCGAAGAGCGTGCCGCCGGCACCCTGGTTCCGGAAGTGCTGCTGCCGATCCCTGAGGCCGGTGGTGTGGCGAAGGCTGGCGGCGAAGGCGTGCCGACCGAGTTCGTCATCGACGTCCACGGCGAAACCTACCGGGTCGATATCACCGGTGTTGGTGTGAAGGCCGAAGGCAAGCGTCACTTCTACCTGTCCATCGACGGCATGCCGGAAGAAGTGGTGTTCGAACCGCTCAACGAATTCGTCGGCGGAGGCAGCAGCAAACGCAAGCAGGCGTCGGCACCGGGCCACGTCAGCACTACCATGCCGGGCAACATCGTCGATGTGCTGGTCAAGGAAGGCGACACCGTCAAGGCTGGTCAGGCGGTGCTGATCACCGAAGCGATGAAGATGGAAACCGAAGTTCAGGCAGCGATTGCCGGCAAGGTCACCGCCATCCATGTGGCTAAGGGCGACCGGGTGAATCCTGGCGAAATCCTGATCGAGATCGAAGGCTGAGATAACTGCCGCGATCCAACGCTTTAAACCTCGGGGGGGCATGTGCTCCCCTTTTTTTTGCCTGCAATTTATCTGCACCAAGGCCCTTTGCAGAGGTGAGCCTGCTCGCGATAGCGGTGTATTGGTTTCTACGTACGTCGACTGATCTACCGCTATCGCGAGCAGGCTCACTCCTACAAGGGGGGGCTCAACTCATCAGAACGCCATTCGCCACTGGCCTGTCACGCCGTAACTGCGGCTGTCGTTGCCGGCCTCGCCAGTGAGGCCAATGCCCAAGGTGTTGCGGGCGGACAGAGTCAGATCCACACCCGCATCCAGCGTAAAGCTGTTGCGATCCATCTCGGCCCCGGCGACTGCAAAGCTTTTGCCACCCTTGACCAGTTGCTGGCGCGTTTCGTTATCGAGCTCGCCGTAGGTATGTTTCACGCTGGCGCTGAGACGTGGCGTCAACTGCATGCCGTTGGCCAGGTGACTGGTTTTCGCCAGGCGCAGGCCGACGGTGCTGCTCGGGTTCGCCCGGGTCTGCCCCTGAACCTTGAGCGCCGCATCGCCACCTTTCTCGGTGTAGCCGTCACGCTGGTAGCGTTGATAACCCACGCTGGCGAATGGTTCGAAGCTGACGTTGCCACGCCCCAGGTCGTAGCCGACTTCGGCAAACACCTGCTGGGTACTGGCGTCATAGCTGCTCTTGAGGCGATCACTGAAACCCTTGAAGGCAACGCGACGTTTGCCACTGCCGTCATGACTGCCGTACGAGGCGCCCAGGCGCAGGGCGAACGGGCCGTCCTGTCGCTGGGCGTAGGCGCCGAGGTACCAACTGTCGAGATCGCCGTCGAACTGTTGGGCATCGAAGCGGGTTTGCGCTTTTGCGCCCATCAGGCCGACATGCCATTGCTCGTCGATTCGCCAGTCGGCCCCCATGATCAGACCTTGAGTGGAATGCTTCAGGACACTGTCGGCGTCCCGGTCGACCTTGCCGCCATTTCCCAGAGCCTGCAGCCAGACCCGCCCGTTGCCTTCGCCGCCAGCCGCCAGCCGCGGTGTATTCCCCGATCCTTGCGTGCCATGGCGGCCGTCCAATTGATGCATGGCCGAGAGCATGCTGGCGCTGAGCGGATTGACGCTGCTCAGTGTAGCTTTGGCGAGGTTGGCGTTGCTGCCGGCGGCGAGTTGTTCGAGGGCCACGCTGGCCGTCGGCTTGCTGGCGCCGATCAGGGCCGTGACGGCAGTATTTTGAGGTGTGGCCGCTTCCGAGGCTTTATCTGGTTGGCGAGGTGTCTCAGGCTCTTGAGGTTGCTGAGGTTGCTGAGGTTGCTGAGGTTGCTGAGGTTGCTGAGGGGTGGAGGGTGTCTCGTCAATGCTTTGCGCGAGCGCCTGACTATTCTGCGTGGTCGCAAGGTTTTCGAGCGGCACATCGTTACGGGCATAGAGCAAGCCCACTCGTTGTGCTTCGTAGTGCAGCGTCGGAGTCATGTATGCCAGATCGTTTTCAACGGTGCCAAACTGTCCCTCAATCTTTCCCGCTTCCAGAATGGTGTGCTGACTGCTTTGCGGGTAGTCGCCAGCGGTGACGAGTTTCAGGGTGGCGTCACCCAAATGAGCGGTTCCCTTGACGATCACGGTGGGACTGTTGCCGGAGGCATCCACGGCATAGGCCAGCACGGCAGACCGGGCCAGGCGCAGATCTCCCGCGATCTTGGGTGCGCCATAGACATCGTCGACGGTCATGCGTCCGTACACGTTCAAATGATTAACCGCACCATTCCCGGCTATATGGCCGTTTTCCTGAACCTCCACAATGCCGTCAATCAGGCCCTGGTTGGTCAGGTCACCGCCAGACGCGACAGTGGCGCCACCATTGATCGCCCCTTTGTTGATCAAGATGCCCTCGGTCACTGCCGTACCCAGAATTTGCCCTTCATTGACCAGCAATGCCTTTGGATGAACCAGTACACCGAGGCTGAAATCACCCGGTCCGCTGCGGGTCCAGCTCCCGCGCCTGACCTCCAGCCCACTGAAGTTACGGGTTTCACCCAGCACGCCTTTCCTGTTCGCGTCGAGTTGCAGCAGGTTGTCGCCCCCGCCACCGTCGGCCAGGCCGGCGAAGCTGCCCCGAGATTGCACGGTGACAAGGTCATTGCGCTCATCAAGCGCCAGCGCCACACCCTCCTGTGCCGGATAGGCTTTGCTGACCTTCAGCTGGACGGTTTCCGGATGGTTAGCGAAAGCGGTGATCGCTGATTTGAATGTTTCAGGGGAGGCGGCAGAGATGCCTTGAGTGTCGGGCGGTGCGTCCTGGGCGATGGACAGATCGGCACATCCCATGGCCAAAGCAATGGCTAATGTCAGGTGTTTTGGTCGAAAGTGGAATTGAACGGGCATCGAGTTCAGCCTCTCGTGGAAGGAGGCCAAACTCTAAGTTGGAGCCGGCAGGCGCCGATGTCAGCCGGATCGCTCGGTGCTGCGGGCTGCGTCTGTTTGATCTTCGGAAAAGAGCGGCTCGACACGGATTGGCGGATTGCGTCGTGGCGCCGCGTTGTCGTTTCCTACAAGTTACGGTGCCATTAGCCGCTTGTAATGATCAGAAATTCATCTGCCACTGCTCGATCCTCCCGTGGTGGAAGTCTGTCGGCGGAGCCGCTCAGCTACGCCGCACATAAGCCTTGCCGTAATGCCGCTCCATGCGCGCCTGGATCAGCTCCAGACCGATCGACATCAGCCAGTAAATGATTGCCGCTGTGGTCAGCATCTCGATGTAGCGGTAGCTCGAGCGTCCGTAGGACTGCGCCAGAAACATCACTTCCCAGACGCCCATCACCGAGATCAGTGACGAATCCTTGAGCATCGAGATGAACTGGTTGGTGGTCGGCGGAATAATCGTGCGCATCGCCTGGGGCAGGGTGATGCGCCAGAAGATCACGCTCTCGCGCATGCCCAGCGCCAGCGAAGCTTCGCGTTGGCCGTAGGGCACGCCGAGGATACCGGCGCGGAAAATTTCGCTGAGGTAGGCGCCGTAGTTAAGTGACAGGGCAATGATCCCCGCCACCACCGCGCCGGGCACCACGCCCAGTTGCGGCAGGCCGAGGTAGATCAGCAGGATCTGGATCAGCAGCGGCGTGCCGCGAAAGAACGAGGTGTAGAAACTGGCGATCCCGAATGCCACGGCGCTTTTCGACAGGCGCGCCAGAGCGGTGACGAAGCCCAGCAAGGACGAGGCGACGATCGCGCAGGCGCAGAGAAACAGGGTCAGTGCCGCGCCCTGCAGAAAGCCGTTGGGCGCCAGGTGCACGCCGAGCAGATTCGGCAGCTTGTCGAGGATGATCGAGAGCTTCAGATCGAAGCTGAGGAAAAACCCGGCGAACAGGCTGAACATCGCCGCCCAGGTCAGGTACAGGCGCGTGCGGAAACCAAGCAGCCGTTGCAGGCGCGATTCAGCCACCGGTTGCGGCGGCTGTGGAGGTGTCGGGAAGGCAGTCATTGGCTGATATCGGCGCCGATCCATTTCTGCGACAGCTTGCTCAGCGTGCCGTCCTGCTTGAGTTGCGCGAACACCTCGCGCACTTTGGCGTCCCACTCGGCATCACCCTTTTCGATGGCCACCGAGTTCGGCTCCGAGTACAGCGGCGCGCCCGCCAGTTTGAAACGCTGATCCTGATTCAGGCGCGGCTGCGCGGTCACCAGATTGGTGAGGATGGCGTCCAGGCGCACACCGGCGCCCAGGCCCAGATCCTGGAAGGCGACGTTGTCGGTATCGTACGGAGCGATCTGCACGTCCTCGAACGGGTAATCAAGGTGCGTGTCTTCGGCGCCTTCGATGACCAGATTCTTGTTCAGATAGCTTTCGTAGCTGCTGGCGCTGGTCAGGCCGACCTTTTTGCCGCTCAGGTCCTTGGCGCCGTGGATGCGATCGTCCTTGGCGTTGACCACGATCACGGCGGGCGAGGCGTAGTACTCGACCGGGAAATCGAACACTTCGGCGCGGGCCTTGCTCGGGGTCATGGAGCAGATGCAGATGTCATAGCGCCCGCTCCAGCGGCCGGCAGCGATCACGTCCCAGGAGGGCGTTTCGAGGCGCAGCTTGACCCCCAGCTTGTCCGCAACGGCTTTGGCGACGTCCACGTCGAAGCCGTCGAGCTGATTCTGCTCATTGAGAAACGAAAAGGGTGGGTAGCTTTCCATCAGCACGCCGACCAGTTGTTTTTTCTGTTCGACGCGATCGAGTGTGGCGCCGCCGAAGGCTTGAGTGGACGCGGCCAGAATCGTCAGGCCCAGGGCCAGTAGCGGTTGAAGTTTCACAGTCGACACCTGAAAAAAAGGGGTTGTTATTAACCGAATGGTGCGTATTAAATAGTTATAAGAACTACTCTGGTAGTGAGTAATTTTCATAAGCATATGAGCGAAAAGCATATGGGCACAGCAAGCACGGTAATTCTCGATGGCGGCATGGGCCGTGAGTTGCAACGCGCCGGGGCGCCGTTTCGGCAGCCCGAGTGGTCGGCGCTGGCCCTGATCGAAGCACCGCAAGCGGTCGAAGCGGTGCACGCCGCCTACATCGCCAGCGGCGCCAATGTGATCACCAGCAACAGTTATGCGGTCGTGCCGTTTCATATTGGCGAGGCGCGGTTTGCCGCTGAAGGTCAGGCACTGGCGGCGTTGGCCGGAGAGCTGGCACAGCGTGCGGTGCAGGCCTCGGGCAAAGCGGTGCGAGTGGCCGGTTCGTTGCCGCCGCTGTTCGGCTCCTATCGCCCGGATCTGTTCGAAGCGGCGCGGGTGAACGAATTGCTGACGCCACTGGTGACCGGCCTGGCGCCACATGTCGACCTGTGGCTGGCGGAAACCCAGAGCTCGATCATCGAGGCGCGTTCCATTCGCGCCGGTCTGCCGCAGGACGGCAAACCGTTCTGGCTGTCGTTTACTTTGAAGGATGAAGACACCGACGAGGTGCCGCGTCTGCGTTCCGGCGAACCGGTGGCCGAAGCAGCGGCGGTGGCGGCGGAATTGGGCGTCGAGACGCTGCTGTTCAACTGCAGCCAGCCGGAAGTGATCGGTGCGGCGATTGATGCGGCGCGCGATACCTTCGAACGTCTGGGTGTGCAGATTCACATCGGCGCGTATGCCAATGCGTTCCCACCGCAACCCAAAGAGGCAACGGCCAACGACGGCCTCGACCCATTGCGCGACGATCTGGATCCGCCGGGGTATTTGCACTGGGCGCAGGATTGGCAGCAGCGCGGTGCCAGCCATTTGGGCGGTTGCTGCGGGATCGGCCCGGAACACATCGCGGTGCTGGCGCAGAAACTGGGGTAAACACCAGATCAAAAGATCGCAGCCTGCGGCAGCTCCTACATGGGATTGACGTTCACCCTGTAGGAGCTGCCGAAGGCTGCGATCTTTTGCTTTGAAGATTTAACTACGGCACTCGACCAAACCTTTCACCTGCCCGGTCGGCGTCTGGTTGGCATCGCTCAACCACTGCTCGAACCCTGCCGCAATCGCCGGCCACTCCGAATCCACAATCGAATACCACGCAGTATCGCGGTTCTGGCCCTTGACCACCATGTGCTGACGGAACACGCCTTCGAAGCTGAAGCCCAAGCGTTCGGCGGCGTATTTGGAGCGGGCGTTGCCGTTGTTGCACTTCCACTCCAGGCGACGATAGCCCTGTTCGAAGGCGTATTTGGCCAACAGGTAAACCGCTTCGGTACTCTTCGGTGAACGTTGCATCGGCGCACCGAAGGTGACGTGGCCGATCTCGATGCGCCCCTGCGCCGGGACGATCGACATCAGGCTCAGAATGCCTTGCACCTCGCCCGTGACGCGGTCAATCACGCTGAAGAAATACGGATCGCTGCTGGCCGCATGGTTGTTCAACCAGTCATTGAAAACGCTGCGCTCGGGGAACGGCCCATAGGGCAAGTAATCCCACAGCTTCGGGTCGGCGCCGGGGCCTTCGAGGGCGTTGAACAACTCGTCGCCGTGGCGCGCCGGGTCGAGGCGTTCCAGGCGGATGAACCGGCCTTCGAGCAAGGTGGCGGTGGGGGCGGGGACGCCTTTCCAGTCGGCAAGTGCAGTGGTCATGTACGCGGCTCCTTAAATGGCTTTGCGAAACTGGATGAATCCCGGGCGCTCGGCGATGCGCTCGTAGAGCTGAATCGCGGTGGCATTGGTTTCGTGGGTCAGCCAATGCACTTTGCAGCAACCGTCGGCCTTGGCAGTGGCGTAGACGTGTTCGATCAGCAAGCGACCGACGCCGGTGCCACGAGTCTCCGGTGCCACCAACAGATCCTGCAAGTAGCAGGAGTTTTCGATGCTCCAATTGGAGCGGTGATAGATGAAATGCACCATGCCCACTGCTTTACCGTCGGCCCAGGCGAGGGCGGCGTGGGTTGGTTCGCTCGGGTCGAGGAAACGCTGCCAGGTGCTCTGCGTGACGGCGTCCGGCAACTCGGTATTGTAGAAGCGTAGGTAGGCCTGCCACAGCGGCAACCAGGCGGCGTGATCACCGGCGGTCACCGGGCGGATCTGGATCTGACTCATGCTGATTTCCTTAACGCATCAAGTGGGCGAGGGTTCGGTCGGCGATGTCGGGGCTGGCAGCCAGGCCTTCGCGCACGCCGGCAATGTCTTCGGCGCTGCGGTTCTGGCTGAGCTTGCGCTTGCCTTCGAGGCGGTCGATGGGAATGGCGAAACCGACGATGGCCTTGAGCATGCCGTCGATGTAGTCGGCCGGCGCATCGTCGACCTTCCACGGTTGTGCGCGACCGGCTTCATGGCGATCAGTCAGCGTGCTGACGATGTCGAGCAGGCGCCCGCCGTCGCTGAAGGTTTCGGCGTGACCGTAGGCGTGCACGGCGACGTAGTTCCAAGTCGGCACGACTTTGCCGTGCTCGGCCTTGCTCGGGTAAAACCCCGGGCTGACGTAGGCGTCTGGGCCGGCAAAAATCAGCATCGCTTCAGCGCCGTCACGCAGGTCTTTCCACTGCGGATTGGCTTTGGCCAGGTGCCCGTACAGCGTGCCGTTCGGGCCCTGTTCGCGGTGCAGCAGCACTGGCACATGGCTGGCCTGCAGGCCGTTTTCACCATGACTCACCAGAATCGCAAGACGGGTGGCGAGGATCAGTTCGTGCAGTTGCGACAGTTCGTCGATGGCAAAGGCGCGGGGCGTGTACATGGAGAGATTTTCCTTGGCGAATGCCTGCATCCTAGGCAGGCTAATGGTCTGTTGTAAGAGCCATTGATGACCAATTTCATAGGTCCATTGTCATGCCCGAATCGCCCACGCTGTCCATGCCGTTTAATCCGGCCGGTATCGAGCTCGACCGCCGTCAGGGTTTGAGCCGCCAGCTCTATCAGGCGCTACGTCTGCGCGTGCTGGACGGGCGTCTGGCCAGTGGCACGCGGCTGCCGGCCAGCCGTGATCTGGCGACGGCGTTGGCGATTTCCCGCAACAGCGTGGTGCGCGCCTACGATCAGTTGTACGCCGAAGGCTTCATCGAAGGTCGGGTCGGAGACGGCACGTATGTCGCGCAATTGCTGCAAAGCGCATTGCCCACAAAAAAACTATCCACAAAAGTATCCACAGGGTTTTCAACAGGCTTACCCACAGCCTTATCCACAAATTGGCTGGATTTACCTGTGGTTCCATCCAGTAAAGTTATCCACAGCGACGCATTGCGGCGGGTTGAAAACAATCATCTGGCCCTTCCCCCCAGTGGTCCGCCGCGTGCTTTTCGGGTCGGCGTTCCAGCCTTCGATCTGTTCCCGTTTGACGTCTGGGCCAAGCTGAACGCGGCTTTCTGGCGCAAGCCGGATTTGCAGCAGTTGTGTTATGGCGATCCGGCGGGCGATGCGCGGTTGCGCGGGATGATCGCGGCCTATTTGCGCAGCTCACGGGGCATGCAGTGCACGGCTGAGCAAATTGTGATCACCAGTGGCGCACAGCAGGGCATAAGCCTTTGTGCACAGTTGCTGGTAGCGCCGGGCGACGGCGTAGCGATTGAAAATCCCGGGTATCGAGCGGCCGGTCATGCCTTCGCCGTGGCCGGTGCCCGGCTGCACGGGGTGGCGGTGGACAGCGAGGGAATCGACTGCCAGCAACTGGCAGGACTGACCGATTGTCGCCTGACCTATGTCACGCCATCCCACCAGTACCCCACGGGGGTGGTAATGAGTCTGGCCCGCCGCCTCGAATTGCTGGCCTGGGCCGAGCGCACGCAGGGCTGGATCGTCGAGGATGATTACGATGGCGAGTATCGTTACAGCGGCGCGCCGCTGGCGCCATTGGCCGCCCTCGATCGACAGGGGCGAGTGCTGTATGTCGGCACGTTCGGCAAGGTCGCGTTCCCGGCGTTGCGCCTGGGGTATCTGGTGTTGCCGCCGGGGTTGGTGGAGGCATTTGCGCAAAGGCGTGCGGTGGATGTGCGTCACTCCGAAGTCAGTACCCAGGCGGTGATGGCCGAGTTCATGGCCGCCGGGCATTTCCAGCGGCACATCCGACGCATGCGCCGCGCGGCGCTGAGCCGACGCAATGTCCTGCTCGGTGGCTGGCCGCAGAATATTCCGGGCGTCGGCCAGTTGCCCGGCGTTGCCGCCGGGTTGCACCTGAGCGTACCGGTCGCCAGTGTGACGCGTGAAAGCCAACTGATCGAACTGGCGCGTAGCGTTGACGTCGAGATCAATGGTCTGAGCAGCTATTGGCTGCCTGATTCCACGACCCCGGTCGACCAGCGCGCCGGACTGGTGCTGGGCTTTGCCGCGGTGCCTGAGCGCGCAATCGAAGCGGCGCTCGAGCGTTTGCGAACCGTGTGGCACACCCTCTGAAGCGGGCGCGGATCGACGCGCCCGACGGCGGTATCACGGTTGTGCTTCGAGTTGCAGGAACAGGCTCGGATCGCCAATCCGGCGCAGCACGTAATCGATTGGCGTCAGATTTGTCAGAGCCTGTCGACGTTCTGCGCTGATGGTCTTCAAATGCGCATCGGCGATTTTCAGGTGCGCCGCGGTGAATTGTTCCGGCGCGGCTTCGGGCGAGTCGTAATGAAAATGCGCGAGCCATAACGGCTGATCATGCTGGGTGCTGTCGAGTATCTGATACTCCTGAAAATAATCCTGGCGCTTTTTGGTCTTGATCCGGCCCTGGACGTTCCTGACGATTCGTACCTGATGATTGTCCAGCAACCATTGCAAATAGGCTTGTCGAGGCTGGCGATCCTTGAGCAGACTGGCGCGCACGGCGATGCCTTGAGCACGTAACCGGATTGCGGCGCTGTTGAGTTCCGCACTCAAGTTGCCCACCGGCAACCGCGTGCCACCGGCGGCGACAATGCGGGCCTGCGCCTGTTCGACGCTGACAGCAATCTGTTCCAGTCGCCGAGCCTGCTGATCGAACAGATCCTGCATGTCTGCCGGTATGCGGTTGGGCCTCAGAGCGTCACGCCGGGTCCGGTCAATGAACGCCTGCACTCGCTCATTCTGGGTCAGGGCATCGGCAATGAACTCGATGTCGCCCACCTGCGTCGTCGGGGAGGCGGAGGGTCTGACGGGAAGCATTTCTTCCAGAGGCGATTCGCTGGCGGCTGCGGGTCTGGCGGGCGCAGGGTCACGAGGCCGGCTCTTGGTGACCTTGCCAACCGGTCGGGACGGTCCTGCGACAGAGGGGGCCGGTGTGGCCGGCGTGCTGCGGGCTCCGGTTTCCGGCAGCAGTTCGCTCAGTTGCTCCTGCGCCAGTTGTCTGAATTCGCCGAGCAAGCTCCTCATCCGTGTCAGTTCCGCCGCAACCACCATGCCCGGGTATTCGCCTGGCAAGTCCCCCAGACGCTGATCGGCATCGACATAGACATCAATCAGTCGGCTCAGACGATCAATGCGCAGCGCAGTGCTGTCGCCGTTGTCGGGTTTCCTGATCAGGGCGGCATGGCGGTGTGTGGCGGTGGCGGCTTCGATTATCAGCCAACCGGTGGCTTCCCGCGCCGCTTCGGTGGCAGTTTCCTGCATGCACAACTCGTGAGACATGCCGATGGCATTGGATTTCAGGTCCCACTGGTTAAACGCCGGGAGCAGTTGGCGCAAGCGTTGCGCGGTGGTCATGCCTGCACTGCCGATGGTGTCGAGAGTTTCCAAGGAGGTACGGGACAGCTGCAGGCGGGCGATCATGTCCTGGCTCAAAGCCAGAGCCTGGTGCAGTTCCTCGTTGTAACTTTGCAGCGCTTGCGGTGTATCGATGACCGTGTGTTGAGCCAATTTACGGGTCAATACTGCGTAAGCGTTGCGTTTGAGAACGAACCAGAGGCTGAGGTTTTTTTGCAGCAAAGTGGTCATGCGCTGCAATTCGACGAAATAGCCATCGCTCCCCCCTTTGAGGCGCCATTGGCCGAGTATTTTCAAGGCCTCGTCGTAATCCCCGATCAGCTTTTCGACTTGGTCAAGGTAACGCCGGGTCGCCTCTTCGTGGGCTTGTCCGGAGGCGCCAAGCATGGCTGACTGGGCTTGTTCCAGAGCAGCGTTGCCGACGGCTTCCTGACTTCTGAATGCCTCCAGAGCCGCACCGAGCTGGTTCCTCTGGATTTCTTTTTCCTTGCGCTGGGCCTTGAGCTGACTTTGCAGGCTGGTGCCCCCGGCGCCACCGCGCAGACGCAGTCGGGTATCCACGAACCATTGGCCTTGCTGATTGTGAATCAGCAGCGGACCGGTTTTTGACGGTGTCTGCGGATCAACGATTTGCACTTGCTGGTCATCGTTTTCAATCACGCGGAACCAGCGGTCGCCCGCCTGCGCATAGGTGCTGTGAGCGAGGCGATACAAGGTCGCCTTGCCGCGCAGCAGGGTTTCCACCGCGGCTGCCGTGAGGTCGGGAGCCGGCACGGCCAGAGTATTCAGAAACGTTGCCAAGGCACCGGGCGAACGCCGGGGCACCGAGCCGTAGGCTTCAAGCGAGGAGTAATGGCTGGCCGGGAGTTGGTCCTTCAGCAGCGTGGTGACGTGTGTAACCGTGGGCGGGACAGGCGCTTGTGCAGGGGCGGTCTGGATCCGGGGCAGTCCTTCGCTTTCGATATCGCTTGCGCCTTCGCTGCGCAACGCTGTGCGGGGGCCGGTTGTGCGTTGGGTGGCCGCATGATGGGCCAGGATCATGCCCAGGTTCAGCAACATATCGGCAACGGCGCTCCACTGGGCGTGGGTATCGCCACGGTTGTGGGCATCCACGACCTGATCGATTTCGCTGATGCTTTGCCAGACCCAGATCGCCGCGCCTGCCGGGCCGCAGAGAAAGTTTGCGGCAACGTTGAACAACGCCCACCCACTGTCTCGCAGCAAGGCCCAGCGGCGTTGCGCATTGGACAACGACTGTCGGTCAGCGAGTTCGGCCATCGCCAGTGCATGGGTCTTGAACAGCACCGGGAACACGTCGCCAGTCAGCGCCGTGGAGGCAAGCCCGACCGGCCCGGCCCACTTGACGCTGGTCCAGGGCTCGGCGAGCAATTGCGCGCCCAGCCACGGACTGGGCAGACCGATGGGGAAGGTGTATTGGGCATATTTGAAGCTGGTTTGCGAATCCGCCAGCCACGCCAGCACCGAATCCCTCAGTTCGCCTGGCTGATGGACGGCGTACAGCAGGTTTTGCGTTGAGGGGAATTGCAGCAATGGCTGCTCAAGCAACGGACGATACAGCAGGCATGGCCCGGCTCCAGGCAGACGCGGAGCAATGATGAACATGTTGGTGACAACATCGCCAACAGTCTCCCCGGCATGGATAAACGTCAGCGGGCGAATGACCACAGTGTGTGGATGACCGGGTATCGGTTTGAGCCACTCCTGGACACAGCGATAACCCTGCTCATCCACGCCGCCGAGGCGACGCAGCTTGGATTCCAGTGCAATCAGCGGCAGCAGTGCGTGCAACTGGCGGAGGTAAAAGCGCTGCTGCAGGGGGGCCTGCAGCGGATCGTTGATCAGCCTGTCCCTGATCAAGCCGGGGTATACCTCACCCATGTCGATCTTGTTTGCCATCTTCGTCAGGTAGGCGACAGTCAGCCACTGCGGCAGCGCTTGTGGCGGGTCGAATTGCAGAGTCGCCAGATACGGCGTGCGGTTTTGCAAGGCGTACTCGCCCAGGGTTTCGATATGGGTGTCATGCGGATCGGGCAGTGTCACGCCTCCCGATTCGAAGCTGTTGGTAATGCGGATTTGCAATTTGTCCAAAGGCAGCCCGGCCGCCGATGGCTGATCGGCAATGATCGCCTCACGCATGCAATTGCGTGCATAGGTATCGATCGGCGGGATTGGCAACAGCGCCTTGTCTGCCTGCCGGTACAACTGGCCCAGCGCATTGATCGATTGGCTGTATTGATCGAGCTCGGAAGCCGAAGCGTCGAGCAACCAGTCGGGTATTGAATCATCGAGGTCGATGAGGGTGTTTTTCTGCGGTTCGCTGGCTTGCTCGATCAGGGGCAGAAGGGAGGAGCCGTCCTCGGTCTCCTCGTCGAGACTTTGTCGGGTGATTGCCCGGATGGCATCGAGCTGGTTGGCAATCAGGACCCAGGCCATGTGGTCGAAAAAATTGCCTTCGGGCTCGAACAACTGCCACTGCAGATTCTGTCCGGCCGGCAACAGTTCGATACGCTGCGGCAGTGATTCACCCAATTGCTGCAGAGAGTCGAATGTCTCGTAACCATCTTCCACGGTGTACATCATGACCAGATCGCGCAGGCCATAGCGTCCGAAAATCACCGCGGCGCCGCCCAGAATCAGGTGCCGGGCAGCGCCTTGAGCATCGACGGAGTCGATGTCGATCAGGCACACGCGGATGTCCGACAGTGTTATGTCGTGACGCTGGCGCTCCTGTTTGTCCGGGCGCCGCGAAATCGCCCGGGCGACCAGGCACTGTTCATCGTCCCAGCCCTCGGCGTTATGGACGTTCAGGGCTTCGCGCAGGGCATCGGAGAGTTCTTGCCAGCGCGGCAATTGGCGTCGGGTGCTGTTCCAGTAATCCAGCTGTCGCTCGGCGAAGGCGACAAACAACAGGGGCGCATAATCGTTGAGCAGATCGGCAATGGCCTCGATATCGACATCCATATGCACCACTGGCGTGGCCTGGTGGTTCAAGGTCAGAAAGTGTTCACCCTCCAGATAGTTGGCGCTGGAGCCGTTGAAAAATTGCCGGACGAGTGCCTCTGTCAGTGATTCAAATCGGGTCGGCAGGGCCACTCGTTCCGCGTTCAGCCATTGCCATTGTGGCGTGCCGATCATGGCCTGCTCGGGATCGATCTTGCGTTGTGGATACAGCGCTTCGAGCGCCTGACGCAGCACTGCGCTGGCGACTTCATCGACTGTGGGTCCGCGACTGGTCTGATGGACGATCTGGCTCTTTTGCAGCAATGCATGGGTTTCGGTGTTCGCTGAATGCTCAGTCATTGTCATTGTCCTTTTTGACGTTTGGGGCTTATGAGAAAAACAGCGAACGCGCCAGCTGCGGGCCGATCGCGCTGCGATAGATAGCGATGATTTGCGGGCTGCTGGTGGTTGAGTCCAGGTCGAAGGCGCCGGCCATCCGCCGTTGCTCCTGCAGTTTCAAATGGGCGGCGGTGAAGGCGTCGGCCGGTGCATCGGGGCTGTTGTAATGGAAGTGCGCGTACCACAACGTCTTGCCGGTGCGCCGCTCGCGAATTTCGTACTCCTGCAGATAATCCCT
Organism: Pseudomonas sp. S150; assembly: GCF_004526365.1. Lineage (NCBI taxonomy): Bacteria > Pseudomonadati > Pseudomonadota > Gammaproteobacteria > Pseudomonadales > Pseudomonadaceae > Pseudomonas > Pseudomonas sp. S150. The sequence goes on along the minus strand of NZ_CP038207.1, from coordinate 438,461 downwards.
GCGCGGTCCTTTGAGGCGACGCCGGGCACCGCCAGACACAATGTCGATCTCATTTTTGTGCAATAACCATTCGACCCGGGCGGCGGTTGGCGGTTGTTGCTTGGTCATCTCGACCCGTATCCGGTAGCCCTCGGCGTACAGGCGTTCACCCGCCTGGTTCAATTGGCCGATCAGGGCTGGCGGCTCCTCGGTGCTGTTCGCCCGCAGCCGGGCCTGTTCAAGGCTTTTCGCGCTTTCGTCGAGCTGTTCGGCCTTGCGCTGGAACTGCTCTTCGATCTCCACCGGAATCCGACCGGGTTTTTTGGCATGGGCTTCGGTTTGCCGGATGAAGCTTTCCACGCCATCGAGCAGCGTCTGGCCCTGGCTGATCTGGGTGGCGAGATCCGCTACCGGAGCAGGCGGGCGGCGCCGTCCGGGCTGAATGCGTTCGACCCAGACACCGGGCGTTTTCTCGTGAAAAGTGGCGATGACGTTCCCGGTCATGGGCGCTTTCACGTCCAGCAGGACCGGTTGCCCTGGCGCCGAGGAACGCAACTCGCCGACCACTGTGCCCTTGAAGCGGGTTTTGATAATCCGTTTACGTGAGGCTGGCGCTGGCCTTGAAGGACCGGGCCGAGGCTCCACCGGCCGGTGTTCGAGGAGCAATTGCGCCAGGTGCTCTTCGGTCTGGTGCTGAAACTCGTTGATTCGTTTACGCGTATGGCTGAAGGGCTCGTCGAGCAGCACATCCTTGTGGTTGAGGGCGAAATCCTCGAACGACTGATCGATGGCGGCAAACTGTTCGAGCATGCCGTTGAGGCCTTCGATCCGCTCGTTGGCCCCCAGGCTGGTGTGGTCAAGCAGCAGTTCCTGGGAGGTCTGAATCACCAGGTTGGTTGTGTCGAGCAGGCGTACCAGATCGCCTTGTGCCTGAGTCAGCGCTGGCGAAGCCTGCTCTTGCAGGCAGATGTCGCGAGCCAGCGACACCTGAAGCGCCTTGAGATCATTGAGACTGAACACAGGCAGCTTTGCGCGATAGGTATTGGCGACTTCAGCGGCACGTTTGCCCAGTCGGCTCAACTCCTGAAAACGTGACTGGGCAAACTCGATCTTGCTGATCATGTCCTCGGTCAAATCGTACATTCTGCGGTAGGTGACGGGGTCACCGGTGCCTGCAGCCATTTCCTCGGCCTCGAGCAGCACCAGGGTTTCCTTGAGGGTTCTGGCGAAGAGGGGGTCACGTTGAGTGAGCCATGTCTGGTTGAAGAACAACTGGGTACCGAGCATCTCGGTCATGGCGGTGCGGAAATGGGGTACGGTCTCAAGCAGGTTCAGCGATTTCAGTTGGTCGATGGGCGCCGCGTATTCCCCGGTGCGGCGTTCAAGTGCTGCAAGAAACGTGGTCTGCTGCGCCACCAGAGTGTCATCGCTGGCCGCGGTCATGGCGGCGTGAGCGGCTGTCAGCTCTGCGCGGGCCTGCTCGCGCGTGTTATCGAACTCGGTCAGTTGTTTCTTGAGTTCGGCGATGCGTTCATTGTTTTCCCGTCGTTTGGCCTTGCGCCGACTCGACAGACCACCACCGCGCAGACGCAGGCGAGTGTCGACGAACCACTCGCCCCGTCGATTGCGGATCAACCCGGGGCCCTGATGTCCGGGCTGTCGCTGCGAATTGATGATCGATACCTCACCGGTGTCGGCGACCGCCACTTCGAACCAGCGCTCACCCACGGGTGCGTAGTACCCGTTGGCATGCCGATAGAGGTGACGATAAAGGCTGGCGTCGCTGGCGGTCGGGGTGAGCGCTTCGGGGCGCGTAACGGCAAACCGATCCAGGGTTTGGGTCAGGCTCAGGGCGGTGTCGGTTATCAGCGAAGTCTGGTGTTGCGCCGGATACTCACCGATCACATCAGGGCGTTGCACGATGCTTACCGGCGTTGGTGGTGCCGGCTCCTTGGGCTCGGTCTCGACGGTCACCGGCTTCTTTCCAGTGATGTCCCGAGGCGTCGCGTTACGGGTGCTGGCGTGATGGGCGAGCACCATGGCCAGGGTCCGCAACAGATCGGTCATCGCGGTTTTCTGCTGCCCGGTGTCGCCTGTGGCAGCGGCGTCGAAGGTTTGTTGCAGATCGTCCAGCACCTGCCAGATCCAGGCGGCGGTACCGACGGTTCGACCGAAAAACGGCAGCGCGGCGCTGAGGACCATCCAGCTCGCATGCTTGAAGCTCTCCCAGCGACTTTCGCTATTGGAGACCGATTGCCGATTCGCCAGTTCGACCATTGCACTGACGTTGGCCTTGAACAGAACAGCCAGGTAATCGGTAGCGATGACTGCTGTTCCCAAGGTCAGTGTGCCGCTCATCTGCAAGGAAGTCAGTGGATCGGCGAGCAGTTGTGAGAGCGACCATACCGAGGGTCGATCATCGCTGAACACGTAATTGGCATAGTTGGCGCGCGCACTGTCCGGCAACCAGGCGAGAACCGCCTGACGCAATGTCGGTGAATGCTTGATGGCGTACACCAGGTTGGCCGGCGACGGGTACTGGAGCAAGGCATGATCGGACAGCGGCCGGTACAGCAGGCAGGGTCCCTTGTCCATCTGTCGCGGGCCGATCACGAACATGTTGGCCACTTCATCGGTGGTCGTCCCCGGGCGCCACGCGGGATTGAAGGCCAGCGGTCGAATGACGATCTCCTGACCGTCCACCCAGCGATTGGCGTCCAGCACCTGAACCACGGCCGCGACATAGCGATAGCCCGCCTCGTCGACCCCGCCCTGCGCGCGAATCTTCTGCTGCAACGCCAGTAACGGCAATTCGACACGCAGCCGGCTGGTGAACAGGTTCTGCCGTCGCAGGCTTTCCAGCGGGTCATCGCGCAGTTTTTGCCTGATCAGCGCAGGATAGGTCTGGCCGATATCGACACTGACGATCAACCTCTCCAGATAATCAGCCGTCATCCATGCCGGCACCGCAGTGCTGCCGATACTGCTCACGGTCTTGTTGCCGAGCGGCAAGGCAATCAGGTTCTGCAACGCCAGATCGACCAGGCTGAAGGTGCTGCGTTCGGGCTCCAGCAACGGTGTGAAACTGCCCCACACCACCACGCTGTCGACCACGATGCGAATCTCGGCCAGATTCAGTTCAGTGGCTTCGGGATGCTCCTTGAGCAGGGCCGCCTGCAGTTGCTCCAGCGCGAACTCGCGAATCGGTTTGATGCCGTCGTCAAAGGACTGCTCGGCGTTCTGACTTTGCACCTGCGCCAGATCCATCAGATGACGGCTGTAGGCAGTCAGGTCGCTGGGCGAGGCGTCGACCATCCACTCTGGCAACGCTTGCTCGACCAGGTTGAAGCGTGAAGACGACTGCTTGTCCGTGGGATCGAGTTCGTTGGTCGCGCGGCTTACGTGGGGCGTCAGGTTGGTTGTCGCCGGTTCGTTTGCCAGCTCGCCAATCGCGTCGGCCTGCAGGGCGATCAGATTGCACGCCAGATGATCGAAGTAGTCACCGTCAGGTTCGATCAGCCGCCATTGCAGGGTTGCAGGCGGCGGTCCCTCCGTCTGGCTCTGCAGTGAGGCACCCAGTTCCTGCAGGGTATCGAAGGCCTGGAAACCGCGAGTGATGGTGTGGGTGAGAATCAGCGTGCGGCTGCCGAGCGTGCCGATCAGTACGGCCATGTCGAGGACGTGCAGGTGACTGGAAGTACCATCGCGCGTGGTGTCCAGATCGATCAGGCAGGCGCGGGACTGATAGCGATCATCGGTACTGCGGGCAGTTTTTTGCGGATGGTCGAAAAGACTCTGAGCCATGGCGCGCTGGTCGTCGTCCCACGCCGGGTTCGTCCCGACGTTCCACAGTTCGCGCAGGGATCTGGACAATCCCTGCCAGCGCGGGGCGGAGGCGCGGGTGAACTGGTTCCAGTAATCGACCTGTTGTTCCTCGAAGGCAACAAACAGCAGCGGCGCCAGTTCATTGAGCAGCCTGGCGATAGCCTCGATGTTGACGGGCAGTTGTACCGGCGTCTCGTGCGCAGGATGCAAGGTGAGGTAGTGCTCGCCATCCAGGTAGGTCACTGGCTTGTTGGCGACGCCATGACGCACCAGCGCATCGGTCAGCGATTCGAAGTGTCGCGGCCCGGGGACGACACGCTGGTCACGCAAGGTCCAGCCAGGTGTCACCACCATTGCCAGTCGCGGGTCGATCTGTAACTTGGGGTATAGCGTCTTCAGTGCCGGTTGCAGGGCGCGGGTGGCGACTTCCCTGATTGAGGGGCCGGCGATCAGTTGGGTGAGCAGGGCGTCTTGATCATCCGGCAGCTTGTGGTCGGCGGGAGAGTTGAGGGTTTCTGGCATGGTCACATCCTTGGTCAGAACAGCAGGCACCGCGAAAGTGGCGGCGGGCGATGCGTTGCAAGGTAGTGACGGGCCGAGCACCGAAGGTGGTAGATAGATATCGCAGGCAAAAAAAGACCCGCACGGCGGCGGGTCTTGTCGTCAGCGTCGGCTCAGGTACCGGACTTGATCTTGGTCCAGGCCCGGGTGCGTGCCCGTTCGGCATCCCGCGGCAGCGGTTGCAGGGTGTAAAGCGTGCCCATCGCCGCATCGGTCGGGTACAGGTTGGGGTTGTTGCGGATCGCCGGATCGACCAGTTGCGTGGCGTCCTTGTTCGGGTTCGGATATCCGACGAAGTCGCTGACCGGCGCGATCACCGCCGGTTGCAGCAGGTAGTTGATGAAGGTGTAGGCGTCCTCGGTGTTCTTCGCGCCCTTGGGAATGGCGAGCATGTCGAACCAGATCGGTGCGCCTTCCTTGGGCAGGCGCATGTCGACCACCACACCGTTCTTCGCTTCCTTGGCGCGGTTGGCCGCTTGCGAGAAGCTGCCGGAATAACCGACCGCGACGCAGATGTCACCGTTGGCGATGTCGGCCATGTACTTGGATGAGTGGAAGTAGGTGATGTACGGCCTGATCTTCATCAGCAGCGCTTCGGCCTTGGCGTAATCCGCCGGGTTCTTGCTGTTGGGATCCAGACCCAGGTGTTGCAGCGCCAGCGGCAGGATCTCCGACGGCGAATCGAGCAGGGCGACGCCGCACTGCTTGAGCTTGCTGAGATTCTCTTCCTTGAAGATCAGGTCCCAGCTGTCCACCGGCGCGTTATCGCCCAGCGCGGCTTTGACCTTGGCCGGGTTGAAGCCGATCAGGATGGTGCCGTACATGTACGGCACGGCGAATTTGTTGCCCGGGTCGTTGGCTTCGATCAGCTTCATCAGTTTCGGATCGAGATGATTCCAGTTCGGCAGCTTGCTGCGATCCAGCGGCTGGAACACCCCGGCTTCGATCTGCTTGGCGAGGAACACGTTGGACGGCACCACCACGTCATAGCCGGAGTTGCCGGTCAGCAGCTTGGCTTCCAGTGCTTCGTTGGTGTCGAAGATGTCGTAGACCAGTCTGGTCTGGGTGTTCTGTGCCTTGAAGTCTTCCAACGCCTTGGGCGTGATGTAGTCGAACCAGTTGTAGACGCGCAGGGTGCGTTCTTCGGCGTGGGCGCCGACGCTGAGCAGCGCGGCGCACAGGGCTGGCGCAATGCAGTGCTTGAGTCGGTTCATTGTTCGAACCCTTCGAGCACGTTCACTGCGTTGATGCCGATTTCCTCCACCGCGTAACCACCCTCCATGACGAACAGCGTCGGCTTGCCGAGGGCGGCGATGCGTTTGCCCATGGCCAGGTAATCCGGGCTGTCGAGCTTGAACTGCGAGATCGGATCGTCCTTGAAGGTGTCGACGCCCAGCGACACGACGATGATGTCGGCACCGTAGCTGTCGATCTCGTTGCAGGCCTGTTCCAGCGCCGCACTCCACACATCCCAGCCGGAACCGGCCGGCAGCGGATAGTTGAAATTGAAACCTTCACCGGCGCCTTCACCGCGTTCATCCTCGTAGCCGAGGAAGAACGGAAACTCGGCTTCCGGATGGCCGTGGATCGAGGTGAACAGCACGTCGCTGCGCTCGTAGAAGATCGACTGGGTGCCGTTGCCGTGGTGATAGTCGACGTCAAGGATCGCGACTTTCCTGTGGCCGGCATCGAGAAATGCCTGGGCGGCGATGGCGGCATTGTTGAGGTAGCAATAACCGCCCATCAAGTCGCTGGCGGCGTGGTGTCCCGGTGGTCGGCACAGGGCGAAGGCGCTGTGTGCGCCGCGCTGGATTTCCGCTTGGGCGGTGAGGGCGACCTGCGCTGCGCTGTACGCCGCTTGCCAGGTGCCGGCGGTGATCGGCGCGCCGCCGTCGAAGCTGTAGTAGCCGAGCTGGCCGTGCAGGCTGGTCGGTTTGATTTGCCGCAGAGTGCGGGCGGGCCAGGTGTAGGGCAGCAGGTCGCCGTCGGTGTTGAATTCGGTCCAGCGTGCCCATGCACCTTTGAAGAAGTCGAGGTAATCGCGGCTGTGGATGCGCGCGATCGGTTCGAGGCCAAAATCCTTTGGCGCTTCTACCGGGCCGAGGTTCTGGTGCTGTACCCGTTGCAGCACGTGGTCGGCGCGCGACGGCATTTCGAAACACGGCTTGAGCTGGCCGTCGATGAGTTCGCAGCGGCCGTGGTGCAGGTGGTGATCGTCCGAGTAGATCGTCAGCATTTGTTGTTCTCCGCAGGGGGCTGATTCGGTTGCCCCCAGTGTTGCGGCGCGCGGCGAATCGGAGAACGGCAGGAAAGGCCAAAAGGGGATCGATATGGCCAAAAACTCTGACCGCAATTCGCCCCTCTTTTCAGTACAGCCTTGCTTCGATTCAGGCATGAAATGCGTCCCGGTGGGAGCGGGCTTGCTCGCGAATACGGTATGTCAGATAAATTGATCGCGACTGACACTGCGAATTCGCGAGCAAGCCCGCTCCCACATTGGAACATCAATGAGGGCGAAACTGGCTCGGCGCCACCCCGCTCCAGCGCACGAACGCATGGCGGAAACTCGCGGTCTCGCTGAAGCCCAGGGTCTCGGCGATGCGGTAGATCGGCAGTTGATCCTCACACAGCATCTGCTTGGCCCGCTCGAAGCGCAGTTCGTCGAGCAGTTCCTGATAACTGCTGCCCATGTCCTTCAAATGGCGGCGCAAGGTGCGCGGCGAGCACTTCATTTGCTGGGCCAGCCCCTCCAGCCCCGGTGCTGCATTGAGCTGGGCACTGAGCAACTGGCGAATCCGCCCCAGCCACGCCTGACGTCCGGTGAACTCGATGTTCTGTTTGCGGCAGCGGTCGGCCATGGCCTGGTGGGTGATGCTGTCGGCCAAAGGCAACGGCTGATCGAGCCAGCGCCGGTCAAAGGCGAAAGCATTGTCCTTGGCGCCGAAGTGCAGAGGGCTGTTGAAGTGCTCAGCGTAGCTGTCGCGGTAATCCGGCGCGGCATGTTCAAAACGTGTCGCCAGTAGCGGCAGCGGATGCCCAAGCAAATCGTCGCAGATGACCTTCAATGACACCAGGCAGAACTCCGCGTTGAACACCGCCATCGACGGGCTCTCGCGGTAATCGGCGGCGACGAACCAGACCCGCTCGCCGTCGTCTTCCAGGCTCAGTTCGAAAAGTGTTCCCAGCAGCGCCGGATAGCGAATCGCCAGGCGCAAAGCGTCACCTAAGGTGGCACTGGTGAGCAGGGCGTAACCGAGGATGCCGTAGCAGGAAACGTGCATCCGTCGGCCCAGTTCCAGGCCGATGTCATGCTTGAGCGCGACCGCATTGGCGCAGACCTGCATTTCCTGATTGGTGGTGATGCGTGTGTCGGCACGGGCCAGATCCGCCGCACTGATGCCGCTGCCGGCCAGCAGCGCTTCGCTCGACAGGCCTTCGGTCTTGAAGGTGTTGAGTACCAGTGAGACGGCATTGAGCGTCGTGAGGTGGGAGTGGAGCATGAGGCGGCATCCGCTGGTTTTTGGCAAAAGAGGCAGCAAGTAGCGTGCCGTGCACGACGCCCACAGGCAGGGGCGACGTCGTGCACGGTCATCAGCGTATGCCTTAGCTCGCGCTGAAAAACAGCTGTCGGGCCTGCTCCACGCCGATCATGCTGCGGTAGTACGCCAGCCGTTCGGCCCGGCTCAACCCGCGAGTGCTGTCGGCATCGGATCCCAGTTGCCGCTCCGCGGGGGTTTTCAAACGTGCAGAGAGGAAGGCCTTGTCCGGCACCCATGAGGTGGAGTACAGAAAATGCGCGTACCACAGCACCTTGCGCGTGGTCTGGTCAGTGATGCTGTATTCGTCCAGGTAGAGCGCCTTGCCGCCCTTGAGGCGGCGTCGACTGACAGTTTTTGCAATACGGATGCTGTCATTGGTCTGAAGCCAGGCGACACCTGATGGTGTGGGTGATTGTGCCCTGGTCATCATCGACATGGCGGTTTTGGCCTGCTGATATAGGCTGTCGACGGCATCGCTCAGCGCCTTGTTCAGCACCGCAGCCGAGCGCTGGCTGCTGTCCGTGGCGTTGCTGTCGGTCAGGGCCTGTTCAATGGCCGCGCTGACGTGTTCCAGTTGCAGGGCGTGCTGGTGAAACAGGTACTCGATACCGACCGCCGAGCGTCCGGCCTGCTTCATGAGTTCGTTCATGCGCAGGGTGAACGCCGGCAGGCCGTCGAGCAGGTCCTGCCCCTTGTTCAGGCTGGTTTCGAGCGCTGGCGTCGGCGTCGGCAAGGCAGTGCTGATACGTTCGACCCACACCCCGGGAGTTTTTTGATGAAAGGTCGAGATGACCTTGTCCGTGAGCGGTGACTTGATGTCGACCAGGTCGGTTTCCAGGCCCTGTGCCGTCAGGCGCGGCTCGCCGATCAGCACGCCGTTGTAGCGGGTGCGGATGAACTTCTTTTTCGGCCTTGGCGGTTGCACGGGGAGCGCCGGGCGGCTGCGCAGGGTGTCGCGCTCTTCGAGCAACAGCACCAGGTTGTGGCGGGCGCTGCGGTTGAATTGCTCGAGCTGTTGGCGAAGGTTTGTCAGCGGTGCCTCTTGCACACTGTCAGCGAACGCGGACTTGAAGTCTGCCAGGCGCTCGTCGAGTACGTTGAATTGTTCGATCAGATCGTTGAGGCAGTCGATGCGTTCGTCGAGCCGGGAAACGCTGCGCTCCTCAAGGGTGTCGCGCAGCGCTTGAACGGCGATATCGGCGGTATCGACAATCTGGTCGAGACTGAGCCAGGCATCCGCGGCGGTCGCTACCGAGTGTTCGGGCAGGCAGACATTGCGCGCCAGTGTCACCTGCAGTGCCTTGAGATCCTCGATCGAGTACGCCGGGAGTGCCTTGCGGGTCAGTTGAATCAAGCGCAAGCCGTCTCTCTCGAACTCTTTGAGTTGCACCAATTGTGCCTGGATCTGCTCCAGACGCGTGATCATGTCCAGATTGAGCTCAAGCATCTGCCGCGTTTCGGCAATATGCCGGTTCTGGGGCTGTTCAGCCTGTTCTTCGAGATGATTGAGTACGCTGCGCAATGTCGGCGTGAACAGGGTCAGCGCTTCGCGAATCCCTGCATGGATGAGTTCGAGCTGCGCCTTCAGGTAGCTCAGGGATCTCTGTTGGTAGTCAGCCGTTGGCGAGAATACATGCAACGCCTTGAGATCGCTCAACGCCTGGGCATAAGCGACGCGTTGCCTGTCCAGAGACTGTAGAAAGAGCTGGCGGTGGGCCGCAGCGGTCTGAGCGGTGGCAGCGTTCATTGCCTGGCGGACCTGTTCCAGCTCGCCTTGCGCTGCCGCCTTACGGCTTTCGAAGGCGGTCAGGCGGGTGCGCAGTTTTTCCGCTTCGATGCGGCGTTGTGCTTCAGCCAGCTGTGTCAGGCCGGCCGAGCCGCCACCGCGCAGACGCAGTCGGGTATCGACGAACCAATCGCCACGCAGATTGCCGATCAAGGCTGGGCCGGTACGGGTTGGATCCTGCGGATCGATGATCATGACGGTACCGTTTTCGTCCACCGCGACCTCGAACCAGTCATGGCCCACCGGGGCGTACCATTTGCTGTTGTAGCTGTAGAGATTGCGATAGAGCCCTGGCGTGGTGTTGGCGCTACCCAGACGTTGCGGGCGAAGGATTTTGAAGTGGGACAGCACGGTGCCCAGACTTGCGGGCGTGCGATTCGCGGCGCCGCTGATATTCAGGGTTTGCTGCAGGTCAGCGGTTTCATGGGGAGCACTTTTTTCCAGTTGTTGCACGGTGATTTCAGTGGTCGTGGGGTCAGGGTTTTTCGGTGTTTCGCGTGCCGCTGTCTCATGGGCCAGCCGTGGTCGGGAGCGACCTGCGATGTGCAACGTGATCGCCATCCCCAAATTGAGCAACACCTCGGTGAACGCTGACCATTGCGCGGAAGAGTCATCCTGCTCCCGGGCTTCCTTCAGGGCTTGCAGTTGCTCCATCACCTGCCAGATCCACGTCGCGACACCCACCGTGCGTCCGAGGAACGGCAAGACGGCATTGAACAGGGTCCATCCGGCCTGTTTGAAACTGGCCCAGCGACTTTCCGCATTTGACACCGACTGGCGGTCGGCCAGCTCGACCAGCGCCGACGCGTTGGCTTTGTACAGAGCGCCTGGCAGATCGCCCTCCACGGTCTTTCTACCGAGGCTGATCGGCCCACTCATGACCCTCATTTTTTCCGCATCCACCAGAAACTCGGTGACGGCCCAGGGGGAGGGCAACGTGCCTGGAAACACATAGTTGGCGTAGTCGCTGCGCACGCGGTCCGGGAGCCAGGCGAGCACCGAGTCACGCAGACTGGCGGATTGCTGGATGGCGTACAGCAAGTTGCTGGGGGAAGGGTATTGGGTCAACGGCTGGTCGAGCATCGGTCGATACAGCAGGCACGGCCCGGCGCTCGGGTCCTCAGGACCGATCACGAACATGTTGGCGACTTCGTCATGGCTGCCGTCTGTTCTGCGTTGAGGTACGAAAGCCAGAGGCCGCATGACGATGGTCTGGTCCTCGACCATGCGATGGTTGCTGTCGGGATCCAGCACCGCGACGACATAGCGGTAACCGCGTGCGTCGATACCGGCCTTGCCGCGAATTTTCGATTGCAGGGCCAGCAGCGGCAACTGGATGCGCAAGTGTTGAGTGAACAGTGCCTGTCTCCCGGCGGAAGCTGGCGTGGTGTCGACCAACTGACGCTTGATCAGCGCCGGGTAGGTCGTACCGATATCCGCGCGGGTTACCAGGTCTTCCAGATAGCTTACGGTCAGCCATGTCGGCAATGGCTTGCCACGGGTGGAGTGCAGGGTCTTGTTGCCTACCGGCACTGCAATCAGATTCTGCAAGGCCAGATCGGTGACGCTGAAATTGTAAGTCTCGATTTTTCCCGGAACAGTAAAGGTGCCCCAGATCACCGGACTTTTGACCCGCAACTGGATCGACTCCAGAGCTGTTTCAAGATCGGTACGCTGCGCATCGGCGTGCGCGCGAAGGGTCTCGGCATGCAAGGCGTTCATTTCGCTCAGCGCGTATTCGCTGATTGGCAGGATGCCATCCAGATAGGACTTGCCGGTGTTCTGGTTATGCAGTGCAGCCAGATCCTTCAAGTGCCGGGAATAGTTGTTCAGATCCGGCAGTGATGCAGCAATGAGCCAGTCAGGCAAGGCATTCTGAAACCAGCTCAATGGCGGGCCGGGCTTTTTCGCCGTGGCGTCGACTTCGGGGGTGGCCGTGGACAATGGCTTGTCGAGCGGGGCAGGTGTGGCAGGAGAAAAATCCAGCGCGCCGATCACATCGATCTGAATCGAGACCAGTGCACACGCCTGATAATCGAAGATGCTGCCCGAGGGTTCCAGCAATCGCCAGTTCAACTGCTGGTACGGCTGAAGATTGCCCACGTGCGCAGGCAAGGATTTGCCCAGGTCATCAAGAGAGTCGAACTTCTGATAACCCTTGAGCAGTGAATGGGCGAGGATGACCGTCTTTCCCTGTTGTGTGCCGATCAGCACGGCCATCGATACTTCGTTCAGATGCTTTACGGTTGTGCCATCGATCAGATCAATGGCGATCAGGCAGGCGCTGTTCTGGTCATCGATTTTCCTGCCGGCCAGACCGGCAGTGCGATACAGCGCGCGGGCCATTGCGCAGTCACTCTCGCTCCAGCCTTGTACCTGATTGACGTTCCAGATCTCGCGCAGGGTGTTCGACAATGTATGCCAACGCGGGCCGTTGCTGTCGTCGGCGTTGTTCCAGTACGCCAGCTGTTGCTCCTGAAACGCCGTGAGCATGACCGGTGCCAGCAGGTTGAGCAGGCTGGCGATTTCGTCGATCCGTACCGGCAGGTGGACGGCCGGATCGCTGATCGGTTGTTGCGTCAGAAAGTGTTCACCTTCGATATACAGCGTCGGCGTGCCCTGCACGACCTGGGCGGCGAGGATTTCGGTCAAGGCCTGGTAGGTCGGATTTCCGGCAACGATCTGTTCGTCGACGATGGACCATTGCGGCGTGCCGATCATGGTAATGCTCGGCTCCAGATCAAGCGTGGGGTACAGCTTGCGCAAATGTTCGCGCAACAGCACGGCGGCCACGTCGCGCAAGTCGGGGCCGACACTCAATTGGGTGATCAGGGCTTCGGTGGGATTTGTGCCGGCAGCCGTCTGCCGGGTGGAGCTTGTGGTTGCTGAACTCATCGTGCGTCCCTGCGTTCTGGTGATGGAGGCGATCCCGAGGACAAGTCTCGGGATCGCTCCATGCTAGGGAGGCACGATGCAGCGTGGGTGGTAGATATGTAGGGCGTCGGACTATCGCCGGCGCCGGACCAGGCTCAGCGCAATTCGCCACACAGGTCGAGTTCGATCAGACGCCGCACTTCGGCGTTGTCCAGACCCGCACCGAGCAAGCCGTGCAGCTTGCCGAACGCCGCTTCTCGGGTCATGCCGCCACCGGACAACACGCCAACGCCGCGCAAACGGCTGCCGGCTTCATACACATCCAGCTCGACCCCGCCTTCATGGCACTGCGTGACCGCAACCACCACCACACCGTTGTCCCGTGCGCGGCCGAGGCTGGCAAGGAACTCGGGATTGTCGCTCGGTCCGGTGCCGCTGCCGTAGCACTCCAGCACCAGACCTTTGATACCGCTGGCCAGCAGGCCATCAACCACCTCGGCGCCGATGCCGGGGAACAGTGGCAGCACAGCAACCTTGGCCAGTTGTTTCGGCTGGTTGTAGTTCAGTGCGGCCGGAATCGACGGCGCTTTCACCCCGCCGCCCTGACGCTCCAGGCGCTTGAACGGATGCCGGCCGAAGCTGCGCACTTTCGCGCAACGGGTCGGCGCCAGCAGCTCGCCGTGGAAGTACAGGTGCACGCCCGGCGCCAGACCCTGGCCCAAAGCAACCAGCGCGCCACCGAGGTTTTCCCAGGCATCGCTGTCGGTGACGCCGGCCGGTAGCATCGAGCCGGTGAAACACACCCGGGCATGCAGGCCGAGCAACTGGAAACTCATCGCCGCAGCGCTGTAGGCCAGGGTGTCGGTGCCATGCAGGATCAGTACGCTGTCGCAGCCTTGCACGTCCACCGCATCGACCACCGCTTCGCGCAGTTGCTGCCAGTAGGCCGGGGTCATGTTGGCGCTGTCGATCAGCGGCGACATTTCCCGGAAGCGCCATTGCGGCACCACCAGTTCGGGCTGGCTGTGCAGGTACTCGCGCATGCGGGCTTCGAAACCGGACGCCGGGGCCAGACCGTTGGCACTGGCCTGCATGCCGATGGTGCCACCGGTGTAGAGCACCATGACGTGTTGGGCGGCGGGGAAGGTGTTGGCAATCATCTGAGGGTCTCCACAAGAGATGACATTGTAGGAGTGAGCCTGCTCGCGATAGCGGTTCATCATTCAACATTAATGTTGGCTGAAAGACAGCTATCGCGAGCAGGCTCACTCCTACAGGTATTGCATCACAATAACTGACGGGCGCAGGGGATGCGCCCGTCATTCACCTGTCAGCGTTGCGCTGCAGGCACGCCTTGTGGCTCGACTGCGGTCTTGCCGGCGGCTGGCGCCTCGGTCGGCCAGGCCTTCAGGTCCAGATCCAGATCGGCAAATTTGCTGGAGTCGAACACGGGCTGCTTGATGCCGGCGCGGCGCTGTTCGTCGTAGTCGCGCATCACGCGCATGCCGACCTTGAACAGCATGGCCAGGGCCATCAGGTTGACGAAGGCCAGGCAGGTCATGGTGATGTCGGCGAAGGCGAACACGGTCGACAGATCCTGCATCGAACCCCATACCACCAGCGCCAGGACCAGACCGCGGAAAACCATCAGCAACGCGCGGTTGCGGCTGAGGAACTGCAGGCTGTTTTCGCCCAGGTAGTAGTTGTAGAGGATGCAGGTGAAGACGAACAGCGACAGCGCGACGCTGACGAAGATGCGGCCCCAGTCACCCACCACGGCGGCCAGCGAGTTCTGGGTCAGGACGATGCCGTCACCTTCGAAGCCCGGGGTGTAGAAGCCCGACAACAGGATCAGCAGCGCGGTGCAGGTGCAGATCACGAAGGTGTCGAGGAACACGCTGAAGGCCTGAACCACGCCCTGGGCGCCCGGGTGTTTCACCGAGGCCACGGCGGCGACGTTCGGCGCACTGCCCAGGCCCGCTTCGTTGGCGAACACGCCACGCTTCACGCCCATGACGATGGCGCTGCCGAGCAGGCCACCGAAGGCCGGGTCGAGACCGAAGGCGCTCTTGAAGATGGTTTCCAGCATCGCTGGCACGTGTTCGATCTGGGTGCCGATCACGTACAGGGTCACGCCGATATAGGCTAGGGTCTTGACCGGTACCAGCAGGTCGGACACTGCAGCGATGCGCTTGATGCCGCCGATGAAGGTGATGGCCAGCAGCACCGCCAGGACGATCCCGGTGTGGCTTGGGTCGAAGGCAAAGGCGTTTTGCAGCGAGTGGGTCACGGTGTAGGACTGCAGGCCGATAAAGGCGAAGCCGTAGGTGACCAGCAGCAGGACCGAGAACACCACTGCCATGCCTTTCAACTTCAGGCCGTGCTGGATGTAGTAGGCCGGGCCGCCACGGTACAGACCGTCGCCATCGGCGCGCTTGTAGACCTGCGCCAGGGTGCACTCGAAGAAGCTGCTGGACATGCCAACCAGTGCGGTCACCCACATCCAGAACACCGCACCCGGACCACCGAGGGTCACGGCGATGCCGACACCGGCGATGTTGCCTGCACCGACGCGGCCGGCAAGGCTGAGCATCAGGGCCTGGAACGAGCTGAGTTGCCCGCCGCTGCTTTTCAGGCTGTCGCGGAACACCGCGAACATGTGCAAGAAGTGGCGCAATTGAACGAAACGCGAGCGAATCGTGAAGTAGCTACCGAGCCCGACAATGAGCACGATCAGTACTTTCCCTGAGAGGAAGTCGTTGATGACTTCGAGCATGGATTTTTCCTCGCTGTTTTTTGTTTAAGCAAATGCTGGATGTTCAGAAACATCGCGTTACACCGGTTTGCGCGCGGCACGACAGGTGAGGCGAAGGTTTCGTCCCGGATCCATTTCGCGGGTTTGTTATTAGTTCGGGTTTCGCATGGGTTATGGCCTCGTTACCGACGACCGCTCACGCGAAGAGGGGCGGCACTATACCGATCAGTGCGGCGCCCGTCTGCACGCTCGTGGTGCAAGCGACGAAACGAAGCTTTGAAACACCCGACGTTACCGGCGTCGGGCTTGTGCGGGAACTGCATTCCTGTTGATGCAAACCCTGTAGCGAGGGGATTCATCCCCGATCGACTGCGGAGCAGTCGCAAATCATTGCATGCGGTGTACTTGTTACATCGCGATTGCAGGTTTTGGGGCCGCTTCGCGACCCATCGGGGATGAATCCCCTCACCACAAGGGCTCACCTCTACATTGAGCAATCCCCAGACATACGGGTCTCAGGATCAGAAAGTTAAAAAAAAGGGCTTGGGGACTGATCCCCAAGCCCTCAAAAGGTGAGAGGTGTCTAGTCCCTCGACCTGGTGAGCGGTGCTACAAGTAACGCGTCGGCTCAGGCTTTGAGCGGAACCAGACGCGGGGCAATCATGTTTTCCGGGCGCAGGATGTCAGCGAGCATGGCTTCGTCGAGCAGGCCTTCTTCGCGCACCAGTTCCAGCACGCCGCGGCCGCTTTCAAGGGCGATACGGGCGATGCGGGTGGCGTTTTTGTAGCCGATGTACGGGTTCAGCGCGGTGACCAGACCGATCGAGTGTTCGACCAGTTCGCGGCAGCGGGCTTCGTTGGCGGTGATGCCGACGATGCAGTGCTCGCGCAGCATGTCCATGGCGCGTTGCAGCAGACGGATCGAGTCGAGGATCTTGAACGCGATCAGTGGCTCCATCACGTTCAGCTGCAGTTGGCCGCCTTCGGCTGCCATGGTCAGCGCCAGATCGTTACCGATGACCTGGAAGGCCACCTGGTTAACGGCTTCCGGAATCACCGGGTTGACCTTGCCGGGCATGATCGAGCTGCCTGGCTGACGCGCCGGCAGGTTGATCTCGTTGATGCCGGTGCGTGGGCCGCTGGACAGCAGGCGCAGGTCGTTGCAGATCTTCGACAGCTTGACCGCGGTGCGCTTGAGCATGCCGGAGAACAGCACGAAGGCGCCCATGTCGGAGGTGGCTTCGATCAGGTCGGCCGCTGGCACCAGCGGCTGACCGCTGATCAGTGCCAGGCGTTGTACGGCCAGCGCTTGATAGCGCGGGTCGGCGTTGATGCCGGTGCCGATCGCGGTGCCGCCCAGGTTCACTTCAGTCAGCAGTTCCGGGGCCAGCGTCTTCAGACGGGCCAGGTCTTCGCCCATGGTGGTGGCGAAGGCACGGAACTCTTGACCCAAAGTCATCGGCACGGCGTCTTGCAGCTGGGTACGACCCATCTTCAGCACGTGGTTGAATTCTTCACCCTTGGCCGCGAAGGCCTGAATCAGGCTGTCGAGGCTGGCCAGCAGCGCGTCGTGACCCAGCAGCAGACCCAGACGGATCGCGGTCGGGTAGGCGTCGTTGGTCGACTGCGCCATGTTGACGTCGTCGTTCGGGTGCAGGTACTGGTACTCGCCTTTCTGGTGACCCATTGCTTCGAGCGCAATGTTGGCGATCACTTCGTTGGCGTTCATGTTGGTGGACGTACCGGCGCCACCTTGAATCATGTCGACCACGAACTCTTCGTGGAAATCACCGCGGATCAATCGGGCACAGGCTTCGCTGATGGCAGCGTGCTTGGCTTCGCTCAGATGACCCAACTCACGGTTGGCGTCAGCGGCGGCCTGTTTGACCATCGCCAGACCGACAACCAGTTTCGGGTAATGCGAAATCGGAACGCCGGAGAGACGGAAGTTGTTCACCGCTCGCAGGGTCTGGATGCCGTAATACGCTTGAGCCGGTACTTCGAGGGCGCCAAGCAGGTCGTTTTCTGTGCGGAAAGATGCAGCGGAGGACATGATAGAAATCATCTCGATATGGACCCGGTCTGTGCCGGAACGCTGCGAATGCTAGGCTTGTGGGATTTTTTGGGCCAATGCTGTTAAACACTGGCCTATGCACATTCGGCATAATGCCCGTGTGACGCCGCCTGCGCGGCAGACGTGTGACCTGTTTTGGTGCGTTCCCGGGAGGGCGTGATGAATCTGGAAAGCAAATGGCTCGAGGACTTCAGTGCTCTGGCCGCCACCCGCAGCTTCTCGCAGGCGGCCGAACGACGCTTCGTGACCCAGCCGGCGTTCAGTCGGCGGATCCGCAGCCTCGAAGCGGCGCTTGGGCTGACACTGGTCAACCGCTCGCGCACGCCGATCGAGCTGACGGCGGCCGGGCAGCTGTTTCTGGTGACCGCGCGCACCGTGGTCGAACAGCTCGGTGAAGTGCTGCGTCATCTGCATCACCTCGAAGGCGGGCAGGGCGAAGTGATCCAGGTCGCGGCGGCGCACTCGCTGGCACTGGGCTTCTTTCCGCGCTGGATTGCGCAACTGCGCAACGAAGGGCTGAACATAGCGACGCGATTGGTGGCGACCAACGTCGGCGACGCGGTGCACGCGCTGCGCGAGGGTGGCTGCGACCTGATGCTGGCGTTCTACGACCCGGACGCGGCGATGCAGATGGACCCGGAAATTTTCCCGTCGTTGCACTTGGGCCAGACTGAAATGCTCCCGGTGTGCGCAGCCGATGCCGATGGCAAACCGCTGTTCGATCTGGAAGGCGAGGCCAGTGTGCCGCTGTTGGCGTACAGCGCCGGGGCGTTTCTCGGGCGTTCGGTGAATGGTTTGTTGCGCCAGCGTCAGCTGCGTTTCACCACCATCTATGAAACCGCCATGGCCGACAGCCTCAAGAGCATGGCCCTGGAGGGGCTCGGCATCGCCTGGGTGCCGCAGTTGAGTGTGCGCGCAGAGCTGGCCCGTGGCGAACTTGTTGTCTGCGGCGGCCCGCAATGGCACGTGCCGCTGGAGATTCGCCTGTATCGCTGCGCACTGGTGCGCAAGGCCAACGTGCGGTTGCTGTGGCGCAAGCTTGAAGGCGGCGCTGCACAGGCTTCCTGAGCCATCGCAGATCCAATTGTGGGAGCGGGCTTGCTCGCGAATACGGTGTGTCAGTCGACATTCATGTATCTGACCTGACGCCTTCGCGAGCAAGCCCGCTCCCACAGGGCGGATTTGCGGTGTTCTGTCGCTGACCTTCAAGTCAATAAAACCGGGCCTTTGGCTGATTTGACAGATGGTCGTTTCGGGGGCTGTTTATTGCTTTCTTTGCGGTATACTGCGCGGCCTTCGGCCGGTACGTCCGGCCATTTTTCGTACAATCAAGCCACGCAATCCTGCGTGGCTTGTTGTTTTTGACGCGCCTGCGGGCGCCCAGAGAGAAGAGGCGCGACGATGAGTGCACTGGTTGGCGTGATCATGGGCTCCAAGTCCGATTGGTCCACCCTTAGCCACACCGCCGATATGCTGGAAAAGCTCGGCATCCCGTACGAGGTCAAGGTGGTCTCTGCCCACCGCACCCCGGATCTGCTGTTCCAGTACGCCGAAGAGGCTGAGGGCCGCGGCATCGAGGTGATCATCGCCGGTGCCGGTGGCGCAGCCCACCTGCCAGGCATGTGTGCGGCCAAGACCCACCTGCCGGTACTGGGCGTTCCGGTGCAGTCGTCGATGCTCTCGGGTGTCGATTCGCTGCTGTCGATCGTGCAGATGCCGGCGGGCATTCCGGTTGCCACCCTGGCCATCGGCAAGGCCGGCGCGATCAACGCCGCGCTGCTCTCGGCGAGCATCCTTGGTGCCAAGCATCCACAGTTCCACGCGGTACTGAAAACCTTCCGTGCCGAGCAGACAGACAGCGTCCTGGACAATCCAGACCCACGTATTGCCTGAGGTTGTTGAGATGAAGATCGGTGTAATCGGTGGCGGCCAGTTGGGCCGCATGTTGGCGCTGGCGGGCACTCCGCTGGGCATGAACTTCGCTTTCCTCGACCCAGCGCCGGACGCTTGCGCCGCAGCACTGGGCGAACACCTGCGGGCCGATTACGGCGATCAGGATCACCTGCGCCAACTGGCCGATGAAGTCGACCTGGTGACCTTCGAGTTCGAAAGCGTCCCGGCCGAAACCGTGGCGTTTCTCTCGCAATTCGTCCCGGTCTATCCGAGCGCCGAAGCCCTGCGCATCGCTCGCGACCGCTGGTTCGAGAAGAGCATGTTCAAGGAGCTGGGCATCCCGACCCCGGCCTTCGCCGACATTCAATCGCAAGCCGATCTGGACGCCGCCGTGGCTTCGATCGGTCTGCCGGCCGTACTGAAAACCCGCACCCTGGGTTACGACGGCAAGGGCCAGAAAGTCCTGCGCAAGCCGGAAGACGTGGTCGGTACGTTCGCCGAGCTGGGCAGCGTTGCCTGCCTGCTGGAAGGCTTCGTGCCGTTCACCGGCGAAGTTTCGCTGATCGCCGTGCGTGCCCGCGATGGTGAAACCAAGTTCTATCCGCTGGTACACAACACCCACGACAGCGGCATCCTCAAGCTGTCGGTGGCCAGCACCGATCACCCGCTGCAGGCGTTGGCCGAAGACTACTCGAGCCGTGTGCTCAAGCAGCTGGATTACGTCGGCGTGATGGCGTTCGAGTTCTTTGAAGTCGACGGTGGCCTCAAGGCCAACGAGATCGCCCCGCGCGTGCACAACTCCGGGCACTGGACCACCGAAGGCGCCGAGTGCAGCCAGTTCGAAAACCACCTGCGCGCCGTTGCCGGCCTGCCGCTGGGTTCGACCGCCAAGGTGGGCGAGAGCGCCATGCTCAACTTCATTGGTGTGGTTCCGCCGGTAGAGAAAGTCATCGCCATCGAAGATTGCCATCTGCACCACTACGGCAAAGCCTTCAAGGCCGGGCGCAAGGTCGGTCATGCCAACCTGCGCTGCGCCGACATGGCCACGCTGCAAGCACAGATCGTCAAGGTCGAAGCGCTTATCGCCGAGTAAACAGTTTCATGTGGCAACGGCGGAACCTTCGGGAGCCGCCGTTCTCTCATGGCAGGATGCCAAAGTCTGACTAGGCTTTGGCATATCTACCAAATCAGAGGGAAATGCCATGGGAATTATCGGAACCATCTTTATCGGCTTGATCGTCGGCCTGCTGGCACGCTTCCTCAAACCGGGCGATGACAGCATGGGCTGGATCATGACCATCCTGCTCGGTATCGGCGGTTCGCTGGCGGCCACTTACGGCGGCCAGGCCCTGGGTATCTATCAGGCAGGTCAGGGCGCAGGCTTCATCGGTGCACTGGTCGGCGCGATCGTGCTGCTGGTGATCTACGGCCTGATCAAAAAGAACTGATCCAAGCGACCAAGTCCTCTCTGCCAGCGTGGCAGGGAGGGCTAGAATGCTCGGCGATTCAACGTCCTTCCTTTATCCGAGCATCTTTTACCGAGCACCTCCATGCGCCGTCTTCTGTTGACTCTTCTTTTGCTGGGCAGCGGTCTGGCCCACGCCGGCGAACTGCCGGAAACCGACTGGCTGGAACTGATGCCCAAGTCGGACCAGAAAGCCCTCGAGGCCATGCCCGAAATCGACCACAACTCCCCGGAAGCCACCGGCACCTTCACCGAGAAGGGCGGGATGAAACAGGCTAAAGGCTTGCCGGCGGTGATGTATTCGACCAAGACCGTGGCGTCGATGAACGACAAGCACATCCGCATCGGCGGCTACCCGGTGCCGCTGGAATCCGACGCCAAGGGCCGCAGCACGCTGTTCTTCCTCGTGCCGTACCCTGGCGCCTGCATCCACGTGCCACCGCCACCACCGAATCAACTGGTGCTGGTGCGTTATCCCAAAGGTTTGAAGCTGGACGATATCTACACGCCGCTGTGGGTAACCGGCACGCTGAAGATCGAGAAGGTCAGCAATGACCTGGCCGATGCGGCGTATGCGCTGGAAGCTGACAAAGTGCGGGTGGTGCAGGAGTCTGATCTCTAACATCTGAACAATTGTAGCGAGGGGATTTATCCCCGATGGGTTGCGAAGCGACCCCCGCTTTGAATCAGGGGCAGGGGCCTGCTCCGCAGGCCATCGGGGATAAATCCCCTCACCACAAAGGCTTTCACCCACATCGATATTGCGGTGTTGGTCAGAGCGGTTTGCTGCCGATGCTGACGCCCATGGTATGGCTCGCACCCGAGCCCAGCGTGACCACATCATCCATCACATTCGCCGTCTCGATGCACAGCATGCGCTGCCAGCCATCGTTGTCCATGTCGGCCAGTGCTGCCGCGCGGTCGATCCACGGGTTCCAGATCACTGCCGTGCGTGAGCCGCTGGCGCTCAGTACGATGCGTCGTTCCCAGGTCGGATCGACGATGCTCAGTTGCGCTGGCGCGTCGAGGTAGATGCGGTCGGTTTCCCCGGTAAAGCGCAGTTCGCCTTGCTGGCGGTGGGTGTTCCAGTTGTCCAGAGTCTCGATGTAATTCAGCCCTTCAACACCCTCGACGTGCACGTTACGCACATCACTGACCGCGAAATAAGGGTGCAGCGCCTGGCTGATGCTGACGGTTTCTACACCTCGGTTGTGGCTGGTCAGGCTGATGTGCAACTGATCATTCAGATGCAGGGTCAGGGTCAGATCGACCTGATACGGCCAGCCCGGCAGGCCACCTTCGGGGTAGGGCAGCCTGAATTCAACCTTGACGCCGTCAGCCTCTGATTCGATGCCGCCCAGCTCCCAATCCATCGCCCGCACCAGACCGTGCGCGGGTGCCGGTTGCTCACCGGTATACATGGCCTGCACGCTCTGCGGGTTGCGTTCGAACTTGCCGAACCACGGCCAGCACACCGGCACACCGGCACGGATGCTCTTGCCGGTCTTGAACACAGCCTTGTCGTTGAGCCAGATGATCGGCGGCTGGCCGTCGATTTGATAACTGAGGATGTGCGCGCCTTGCTGGGCCACCAGCACTTCGGCCTGACCGTGGCGGATGCGCCAGCAGTTCAGTTCATCCAGTTTCACCGCTTCAACGTTGGGCGTGTTCATGGGGCAACTCTCGATCAGACACTTGGGACGACTATCGACCGCAAAACCGCGGCGATGTTTAACGCGCGCGCGGTGGCACTGAGCGGGTGCGACCGCTGCCGTCGATGGCGACGAAGACGAATACCGCCTCGGTCACTTTACGCCACTCGCTGGACAGCGGATCGTCGCTCCACACTTCGACCATCATCTGGATCGAGCTGCGGCCGATTTCCAGGGTCTGGGTATAAAAGGACAATTGCGCGCCCACCGCGACCGGCACCAGGAAGGCCATGCGGTCGATGGCGACAGTGGCTACGCGACCACCGGCCACGCGGCTGGCCATTGCGGTACCCGCCAGATCCATCTGCGCCACCAGCCAGCCGCCGAAAATATCGCCAAAGCCGTTGGTTTCGCGCGGGAGTGCGGTAATTTGCAAGGCCAGGTCGCCTTGCGGGATCGGATCTTCTTGTTCGAGCTCTATCATGCCGGGGGTGCCTCTGACCCGTGACTCTTCGTTGGTATTGCTGGTGGTAGCCGTCTTCAGGAAAAACGATTCAGCACCGAACATACTGCGTTCGTCACGTTTTCCATAGGCGCCTAAAGGGGAAACTCTGCGAAACCGGCTGATCCCGTTCAAAGGTCGGGCCAACGACGTTTTCGCACAGCAACCCCCTACAAACCGGAGCAAGGTTGCGAGTATATCGGTCGGTAGACTCCGCGACGACCATCGGGTTCTGATTTTGACCGGCAAATACGCGCCTCTATGTGCTTTTTCGAACAATTTGCTATGGTGCCGAACCTGCCCAAGCCACAGCCAGCGTTGTTGTGGCGGTAGATCCGCCTATAAGAGAAGCCCTTGCCATGACCACAGCGCCTTCGAGCCTCGCGCAGCCCGAGCAACCTGCACGCCCCCTGACCCGCAATGACTACAAGACTCTGTCGCTATCGGCCCTGGGCGGTGCGCTGGAGTTTTACGATTTCATCATCTTCGTGTTCTTCGCCACCGTGGTCGGCAAGCTGTTCTTCCCGGCCGACATGCCCGAGTGGCTGCGCCTGATGCAGACCTTCGGTATTTTCGCCGCCGGTTACCTTGCGCGGCCGCTGGGCGGCATCGTTATGGCGCACTTCGGCGACCTGCTGGGGCGCAAGAAGATGTTCACCCTGAGCATTTTCATGATGGCCGTGCCGACCCTGATCATGGGCCTGCTGCCGACCTACGCGCAGATCGGTATGTGGGCGCCGATCCTGCTGTTGTTGATGCGAGTTATCCAGGGCGCGGCGATTGGCGGGGAAGTGCCGGGGGCGTGGGTCTTCGTTTCCGAACACGTGCCGCAAAAGCACATCGGCTACGCCTGCGGCACCCTGACCAGCGGCCTGACCGCCGGCATCCTGCTCGGCTCATTGGTCGCCACGGCGATCAACAGCATTTATACCCCGGGGGAAGTCGCCGATTACGCCTGGCGGATCCCGTTCCTGCTCGGAGGCGTGTTCGGTCTGTTCTCGGTGTACCTGCGCCGCTGGCTGCATGAAACCCCGGTGTTCGCCGAGCTGCAACTGCGCAAGGCGCTCGCCGAAGAAGTACCGCTGCGTGCGGTACTGCGTGACCATCGCGGGGCGATTGCGGTCTCGATGCTGCTGACCTGGCTGCTGTCCGCCGGGATTGTCGTGGTGATCCTGATGACCCCGACCGTGCTGCAGACGGTCTATCACTTCTCGCCAACGGTGGCGCTGCAATCCAACAGTCTGGCGATCGTGTTCCTCAGCGTTGGCTGCATCATCTCCGGTGCCCTGGCGGATCGGTTTGGCGCCGGCCGGGTGTTTGTCTTCGGTTCCCTGGGCTTACTGATCAGCTCCTGGCCCTTCTATCACAGCCTCGCCGATCACCCGAACTGGCTGTTCCCGCTGTATGCGCTGACCGGTCTGCTGGTCGGCACCATCGGTGCGGTGCCGTACGTGATGGTCAAGGCGTTCCCGCCAGTGGTGCGCTTCAGCGGATTGTCGTTCTCGTACAACGTGGCGTACGCGATCTTCGGTGGCCTGACGCCGATGGTGGTCAGCCTGCTGCTTAAAGAGAGTGCGATGGGCCCGGCTTACTATGTGGCGGTGCTGTGCACGATGGGGATTCTGGTGGGGGCGTGGCTCTGGAAAAAGGGGCGCTGAAAATTTTCACCTGTGGGAGCGGGCTTGCTCGCGAATGCGTTGTGTCAGTCTGCATATGAATAGGCTGACACGGCCTCTTCGCGAGCAAGCCCGCTCCCACATTAGTTCTGTGTTGTTCTCTGAGATCTTCGAATCATCCTGCAAAACCCCGATACTGGCCTTTCATCCAATTGTCATATTTCAGCCATAGAGTGTTCACACGGCCTGCTGATACTTGGCCCCGACTTAACACACCCTATCTGCTAGGAGTAAGGCATGAAACTGAAGCGTTTGATGGCGGCAATGACTTTTGTCGCTGCTGGCGTTGCGACTGCCCACGCGGTAGCCGCTGGCGTTGACCCGGCAATTCCGGCTTACACCAAGGTCACCGGTGTATCGGGCAACTTGTCCAGCGTTGGTTCCGACACTCTGGCCAACCTCATGACCCTGTGGGCTGAGAACTACAAGAAAGAATACCCGAACGTAAACATCCAGATTCAGGCCGCTGGCTCCGCCACCGCGCCACCTGCGCTGACTGAAGGCACCTCCAACCTCGGCCCGATGAGCCGCAAGATGAAGGACACCGAACTGGCGGCCTTCGAACAGAAATACGGCTACAAGCCAACCGCTATCCCGGTGGCCGTGGACGCCCTGGCGGTGTTCGTGCACAAGGACAACCCGATCCAGCACCTGACCATGGAGCAGGTTGACGCGATCTTCTCGTCCACCCGTCTGTGCGGCGCCAAAGCCGACGTGAAAACCTGGGGCGACTTGGGTGTGACCGGCGACCTGGCCAACAAGCCAGTGCAACTGTTCGGTCGTAACTCGGTATCCGGCACTTACGGCTACTTCAAGGAAGAAGCCCTGTGCAAAGGCGACTACAAGCCTAACGTCAACGAGCAACCAGGTTCGGCGTCGGTTGTGCAGTCGATCAGCTCCTCGCTGAACGGCATCGGTTACTCGGGCATCGGCTACAAGACTGCCAGCGTGAAGACCGTTGCTTTGTCGAAGAAAGGCAGCACTGACTTCATCGAAGACACCGAAGAAAACGCCCTGAACGGCAAGTACCCGCTGTCGCGCTTCCTCTACGTTTACGTGAACAAGGCCCCGAACAAGCCTCTGGCCCCGCTGGAAGCCGAGTTCGTGAAACTGGTTCTGTCCAAACAGGGCCAGGAAGTTGTGGTGAAAGACGGCTACATCCCACTGCCGGCCAAGGTTGCTGCAAAAGCACTGGCTGACCTGGGTCTGCAGGAAGGCGGCGCTGAAGTCGCAAAAAAGTAACAAACTGAGTCCGAGGTGAACCCCACCGGACTCAGGTAAAAGGCCGGCTCTGCCCGCAGACCGGCCTTTTACACACCTCAAATTTTCGATCCTCTGCCAGTCCCGCTGGCGGTGGATTTGCTGCGTCACTGCACTGTCATCTTTCTGTCATACAGGATCGCTAGGGTGAGCGCATGAATGATCTGGCCAATTCCCCAATGACTACGACTTCCCCTCCCAAGCGCATTGATTTCAATACGCCTGAGCTGCAACGCAAGCGCCGCATTCGCGCGCTCAAGGATCGCTTCACCCGCTGGTACGTCCTCGTTGGCGGTCTGGCGGTGCTGGCAGCCATCACCCTGATCTTCTTCTTCCTCGCCTACGTCGTTGCACCGTTGTTCCAGGGTGCCAGCCTGACCGCGAAAGATGCCATTACCCCGGCCTGGATGCAGGACGCCGGCAAGCCGCTGATGATTTCGCTCGAAGAGCAGAATCAGGTGGCGATGCGCGTTTCCGACAAGGGCCAGGCGCTGTTCTTCGACATCGACAGTGGCGCTGAATTGAAGCGCGTCGATCTGCCGGTTCCTGCCGGCGCTACCGTAACTTCCATTGGCGAAGACCAGCCAGGTCATCCGCTGGTCGCCGTGGGCCTGTCCAACGGCCAGGCGCTGGTGTTCCGTCACACCTATAAAGTCAGCTACCCCGATGGCAAGAAAACCATCACCCCGGCCATCGAATACCCGTACGGCGAAGCGCCGATCGCAGTGAACGAGGGCGGCGGGGCACTGGAGCACGTCAGCCTCAACGCCACCGATTCGACCCTGATGCTGGTGGGTTCTACCGGTTCGCAACTCAATGTGCTGGCGCTGACCAGCGAAGAAAACATGATGACCGGCGAAGTCACCAACGAGCAGAAGCGTATCGAGCTGCCGCAGATGACTGAACCGGTGAAAAACATCTTCGTCGACCCGCGCCAGCAATGGCTGTACGTGGTCAACGGGCGTGCCCAGGCCGACGTGTTCAGCCTGCGCGATAAGAGCCTCAACGGTCGCTATAAACTGCTGGAAAACGCTGACGCCGAAGTCACCGCGAGCACGCAACTGGTGGGCGGCATCTCGCTGATCATCGGTGATTCCAAGGGTGGTCTGGCCCAGTGGTTCATGGCTCGCGATACCGATGG
Source organism: Pseudomonas sp. S150 (assembly GCF_004526365.1). Lineage (NCBI taxonomy): Bacteria > Pseudomonadati > Pseudomonadota > Gammaproteobacteria > Pseudomonadales > Pseudomonadaceae > Pseudomonas > Pseudomonas sp. S150. The sequence goes on along the minus strand of NZ_CP038207.1, from coordinate 411,479 downwards.
CGAGCTGCGCCTGAAGCAGATCCGTACCTTCCAGATGGGCACCACGCCGATTGTTGAAATTACCGCCGAAGAGCGTCGCAAGGGCTTCGTTGCCCTCGATGCCAGCGGCAAGCTCGGCGTGTTCCACAGCACCGCGCACCGCACCCTGCTGGTCGAGCCGGTAGCCGAAGGCCAGGGCCTGTTCGGTCTGTCGCCGCGCGCCAACCGGGTGATCGTCGAGGCCGGCGGCAAGCTGCAACCGCTGCTGCTCGACAACCCGCACCCGGAAGTGTCGTGGAGCGCGTTGTGGAGCAAGGTCTGGTACGAGAACTACGACGAACCTAAATACGTCTGGCAATCGACCGCCGCCAACACCGATTTCGAACCGAAACTGAGCCTGTCGCCACTGACCTTCGGCACCCTGAAGGCGGCGTTCTACGCCATGCTGCTGGCTGCGCCGCTGGCGGTTGCCGCAGCGATCTACACCGCGTACTTCATGGCCCCGGGCATGCGCCGCAAGGTCAAACCGGTGATCGAGCTGATGGAAGCGATGCCGACGGTAATCCTCGGTTTCTTCGCCGGTCTGTTCCTCGCCCCGTATGTGGAAGGGCATCTGCCGGGCATCTTCAGCCTGCTGATGCTGTTGCCGATCGGCATTCTGGTCGCCGGCTTCACCTTCAGTCGTCTGCCTGAGTCGATCCGCCTGAAAGTCCCGGATGGCTGGGAAAGTGCGCTGTTGATTCCGGTGATCCTGTTTGTCGGTTTGGCTGTCGCTGTACATGAGTCCGTACATGGAGAACTGGTTCTTCGGCGGTGACATGCGCATGTGGATCTCCCACGACCTGGGCATCACCTACGACCAGCGCAACGCTCTGGTAGTCGGTCTGGCGATGGGTTTTGCGGTGATCCCGAACATCTACTCGATCGCCGAAGACGCCGTGTTCAGCGTGCCGCGTGGCCTGACCCTCGGTTCCCTGGCGCTCGGTGCCACGCCGTGGCAGACCATGACCCGCGTGGTGATCCTCACCGCCAGCCCGGGGCATCTTCTCCGCACTGATGATCGGCATGGGCCGTGCGGTCGGCGAAACCATGATCGTGCTGATGGCCACGGGTAACACCCCGGTCATGGAAATGAACCTGTTCGAAGGCCTGCGCACCCTGGCCGCCAACGTCGCGGTGGAAATGCCCGAGTCGGAAGTCGGCGGCAGCCACTACCGCGTGCTGTTCCTCTCGGCGCTGGTGCTGCTGTTGTTCACCTTCGTCATGAACACCCTGGCAGAACTGATTCGTCAGCGTCTGCGCAAGAAATACTCGTCGCTTTAAGAAAGGTAGAAGTCTGTGAAACAGAACTCCCTGAATGGATGGTTCAAGAGCGGCGCCCCGGGCGTCTGGATCAGCGGTGGCGCGGTGTCCATCGCGGTCATCATGACCATTGGCCTGCTGGCGGTGATTGCCGTGCGCGGTCTGGGTCACTTCTGGCCGGCGGACCTGATCCACGCCAGCTACGACGTACCGGGCCAGGCCAATCATCTGGTCATCGGCGAAGTGGTACAGAAAGAAGAGGTGCCGCGCGCCCGCCTGAAAAGCGCCGGCCTGCCGGTGCCTGATCAGGGCCCGGAATTCATGACCCGCGAGCTGATCAAGGTCGGCAACCGTGACCTGAACGGCAACGACTTCACCTGGGTGGTCGGCGAGTGGCTGACCAAGCAGACCACGCCGCCGGAACTGATGGCGATCGAGCGTCGCGAGTGGGGCAACTTCTACGGCTACCTGGTCAACGTCAAACAGGACGGCAAGGTGATCGCCGAAGGTGAAGCGGCGTGGCCTGAGCTGCAAGCGCGGATCAACCGTGTGAACGGCCTGGCTGCACAACTCAAATCGCTGGAAAAGACCGACATCGGTGCGATCAACGCAGGGCTCGAGCGCATCCGTCTGCACGGGCGCAAACTGGAACTCGACGGCAGGCTCGACGCCACCGCGCAAGCGGACATGGACGCCGAGCGTGCCGAGCTGAACGCGCGTTATCAGGACATCGAAGCGCGTCTGAGCGATCTGCATGCGCAGTTCAACCGCGACGCGCTGACTGCTCGCGATGCCAACGGCAAAGAGATCGAAATCAGCCTGGGCAAAGTGGTTCACGCCTATCAGCCGAATGCCATGGGCACGATGACCAAGATCGGGTTCTACTTCGGCAAGGTCTGGGAATTCCTCTCGGATGACCCGCGTGAAGCGAACACCGAAGGCGGGATCTTCCCGGCGATTTTCGGCACGGTGATGATGACCCTGATCATGGCGATGATCGTGACTCCGTTCGGCGTGCTGGCGGCGGTCTACCTGCGTGAATACGCCAAGCAGAACGCCCTGACCCGGATCATCCGCATCGCCGTGAACAACCTCGCCGGCGTTCCGGCGATCGTCTACGGCGTATTCGGTCTGGGCTTCTTCGTCTACGTGCTGGGTGGTTCGGTCGACCGTTTGTTCTTCCCCGAAGCACTGCCGGCGCCGACGTTTGGTACTCCGGGTCTGCTCTGGGCCTCGCTGACCCTGGCGCTGCTGGCGGTGCCGGTGGTGATCGTGGCGACCGAGGAAGGTCTGGCGCGTATCCCGCGCACCGTCCGTGAAGGCTCGCTGGCGCTGGGCGCGACCAAGGCCGAAACGCTGTGGAAGATCGTCCTGCCAATGGCCAGCCCGGCAATGATGACCGGCATGATCCTCGCCGTGGCCCGCGCCGCCGGTGAAGTGGCGCCGCTGATGCTGGTGGGTGTGGTGAAGCTGGCGCCGTCGCTGCCGGTGGACGGCAACTACCCATACCTGCACCTGGACCAGAAGATCATGCACCTGGGCTTCCACATCTATGACGTCGGCTTCCAGAGCCCGAACGTCGAAGCGGCACGACCACTGGTGTACGCCACGGCGCTGCTGCTGGTGCTGGTGATCGCTACGTTGAACCTGTCGGCGGTGTGGATTCGTAACCACCTGCGCGAAAAATACAAAGCGCTGGATAGCTAAGGACGGCGCGAACCCTGTGGGAGCGAGCTTGCTCGCGAAGCTTTTGGCGGTCTTAAGGGCCCCTTCGCGAGCAAGCTCGCTCCCACATTGATCCGCGGCCACCGCAATATTGATGGAAGCTGCAACAAGCAGTGTTCCGAACCGAATTTGTTAGCACAGGGAGCCTCCCATGCAGCACGAAACACATACCCACGGCATCAATATGTCGGCCCTGGGTCGCGACAAGCAGAGCCTGAGCCTTGAGCAGGAAACCGTGGCCATCGAAGTCCCGGGCCTGAGCCTGTTCTACGGCGAGAAGCAGGCGCTGTTCGACGTCAGCATGAACATCCCGAAACAGCGCGTGACCGCGTTTATCGGCCCATCCGGCTGCGGCAAGTCCACGCTGCTGCGTACCTTCAATCGTATGAACGACCTGGTTGACGGTTGCCGTGTCGAAGGTGCGATCAACCTGTACGGCAACAACATCTACCGCAAAGGTGAAGACGTCGCCGAGCTGCGTCGCCGCGTCGGCATGGTGTTCCAGAAGCCCAACCCGTTCCCCAAAACCATCTACGAAAACGTGGTCTACGGGCTGCGCATCCAGGGCATCAACAAGAAGCGCATTCTCGACGAAGCGGTCGAGTGGGCATTGAAAGGCGCGGCGCTGTGGGACGAAGTCAAAGACCGTCTGCACGACTCGGCACTCGGCCTGTCCGGTGGTCAGCAGCAGCGTCTGGTGATCGCGCGCACCATCGCCGTTGAACCGGAAGTGTTGCTGCTCGACGAACCGTGCTCGGCCCTCGATCCGATCTCGACCCTGAAAGTCGAAGAGCTGATCTACGAGCTGAAGTCCAAGTTCACCATCGTCATCGTGACCCACAACATGCAGCAGGCCGCGCGGGTTTCCGACTACACGGCGTTCATGTACATGGGCAAACTGGTGGAATTCGGCGACACCGATACCCTGTTCACCAATCCGGCGAAGAAACAGACCGAAGACTACATCACCGGTCGTTATGGCTGACAGTTGCGGTTATTCACAGAATTGACGCTGCGGCCCACCGCACCTTACCGGACGCTCCAAGGACGCCAACATGATTAGTAAAGAAGGCCTTACCCACCACATCTCCGCGCAGTTCAACGCCGAGCTTGAGGAAGTGCGCAGCCACCTCCTGGCCATGGGCGGGCTGGTCGAGAAGCAGGTCAACGACGCGGTCACCGCGCTGATCGAGGCCGATTCCGGTCTGGCCCAGCAGGTGCGCGAGATCGACGACCAGATCAATCAGATGGAACGCAACATCGACGAAGAATGCCTGCGCATTCTCGCCCGTCGTCAGCCGGCGGCGTCCGACCTGCGGCTGATCATCAGCATCTCCAAGTCGGTGATCGACCTGGAGCGCATCGGCGACGAAGCGACCAAGATCGCCCGTCGCGCCATTCAGCTGTGCGAAGAAGGTGAAGCACCGCGCGGTTACGTCGAAGTGCGGCACATCGGCGATCAGGTGCGCAACATGGTTCGCGATGCGCTGGACGCGTTTGCCCGCTTCGACGCCGATCTGGCCCTGTCGGTGGCGCAATACGACAAGGTCATCGACCGCGAATACAAGACCGCCCTGCGCGAGCTGGCGACCTACATGATGGAAGACCCGCGCTCTATCTCGCGGGTTCTGAGCATCATCTGGGTGCTGCGTTCGCTGGAACGCATCGGCGATCATGCGCGCAACATCTCGGAACTGGTGATCTACCTGGTGCGCGGCACCGATGTGCGCCACCTGGGCCTCAAACGCATGAAAGAAGAAGTTGAAGGTACAAGCGGCGAAACCGCTAATGTTCCGGGCAATGCTGACGATAAGTAAGATTGCCTGAGAAAAGCGCCCGGCCCTTTGGCCGGGCGTTTTTGTTTAGGGCGCCTGAATCAGGAAATCGAATTAAAAAGCAGCACCCGCGAACGAAAAGTCCCGGCGTGACTGAAGATTGTTGGCAATGTGCCATCAGTAAAAGCGGTATGCTTGCCGGGATTTTTATAGGGGTGTTGGATGAGCAAGATCAGTGTGTTGGTCGTGGACGATGCTTCGTTCATTCGTGACCTGGTGAAAAAGTGCCTGCGTAATTACTTCCCGGGGATCCGCACCGAGGACGCCGTCAACGGCAAAAAGGCCCAGGCCATGCTGGCCAGGGAAGCGTTTGACCTGGTGCTGTGCGACTGGGAAATGCCGGAAATGTCCGGCCTCGAGCTGCTGACCTGGTGCCGCGAGCAGGACAATCTCAAGACCATGCCGTTCGTCATGGTCACCAGCCGTGGCGATAAAGAGAACGTGGTGCAGGCGATCCAGGCCGGGGTTTCCGGCTACGTCAGCAAGCCGTTCACCAACGAACAACTGCTGACCAAGGTCAAGCAGGCGCTGAACAAGGTTGGCAAGCTCGACACCCTGATGAACAGCGCGCCGACCAAGATGAACTCGGCGTTCGGCAACGATTCCCTGAGCGCATTGACCGGCGGCAAGCCTGCCGTGGTCGGTGCTGCGCCGGCGGCCGCTGCTGCGGTCAATCCGTTTGCCAAACCGGCTGTTGTCGCGCCAACGCCAGCTGCTGCGCCGTCGCGCGGTTTGCTTAACAGCCCGCCGGTGCAGGCACCGGCTGCCTCGAAAGCGCCAGTCGGTGGTCGTGGCCAGGGCCAGTTGCGCCTGCCAAGTGGCACCCAGCAATGCGTGATCAAGGCCCTGAGCATCAAGGAAGCGCTTTTGGTGGTGAAACGCACCGACACCCTGCCGCAGATCCTCGACAGCGCCGTACTCGACCTGGAGCAGGGCGACAACGCCGAAATCGCCCGCCTCAACGGCTACCTGCACGCCATCGTTGCCCACGAGCAGAAAGCCGACAGCGACTGGCTGCAACTGACTTTCCGTTTCGTCGACCAGGATGCGCAGAAGCTCGACTACATCTCCCGCCTGATTGCCCGCGGCACGGCGCAGAAGCACTTCGTTCCGGGCGCTTGATCCTCGTCGCCTGACACACCGCCTTCGCGAGCAAGCCCGCTCCCACCTTGAAATGCATTCCAAGGTGGGAGCGGGCTTGCTCGCGAAGGGGTCATCACTGACGACGTCCATTTTCCAGACTGCCCAATTTGAAACATCTGTCGACTAGCCTGGTCTGTCTCAGCTGCTAGGCTCATTTCCAGGCCTTACTCGACAGAACCTTTGCCCATGCTCGCGCGCCTGCTGTTTTTCTGTGGTCTTTTCCTGGCCTCCACCTCGACTGTGGCCATGACCATCTACAAATCCACCGATGCCAACGGTGTGGTCTCGTACAGCGACCGGCCGAGCAAAGGCTCGCAGGTGTTCGTGTTTCAGGACCGCATGGTCGAGCACCTCGAACGTCAGGTGTACCTCGACATCAAGAAACAGAAGGGCAGCGACGTGGTGTTCGTGCGCAACGATCTGTATGCGCCGGTCGAGATTGCACTGGCGTTTACCGGCCTGAGCAATGTGCGTGGCGCTCCGGCGCAGACGATTCGCCGGGTGCTGCCGGCGCGCAGCAATACCCGGTTGGCGTTGCTGACGGCGATCAGCCGGGGTCAGCCGCTGGTGTATTCGCCGCAATTCCAGTATTCGCTGGGTGACCCCGCAGGCGCTGCGCAGAGCTATCGCTATCCGTTGCCGTGGCGGGGCGGGCCGTTCCGTCTCAGTCAGGGCGCCAACGGCCAGTACAGCCACTACGGGCCGAAGAACCGGTATGCGATGGACATCGCCATGCCAGTTGGCACGCCGATCATTGCCGCACGGGCCGGTGTGGTGGTGAAAACCGAAAATTCACAGAGCGGGCGCGGCAATGATGCGTCCGGCAATTTCGTCCGGGTGCTGCACGACGACGGCACGATGGGTGTTTACCTGCATCTCAAGCAAGGTTCGGTGAGCGTACGCGAGGGGCAGCGGGTGACGGTTGGCAGCCCGCTGGCGCTGTCCGGCAATACCGGCAATAGCAGCGGCCCGCACCTGCACTTTGTGGTGCAGCGCAATACCGGGCAGGGGCTGGTGTCGATTCCGTATCAGTTCAACCAGCCACTGGGGGCGTTGCCCAACTTTGCGTTGGGCAAACAGTAGAAGCGTTAGGGGGCCGCTGTGGAGGGGCTTTTGTGGTGAGGGGATTTATCCCCGATGGACGGCGCAGCCGTCCCAAAATCATTGAAGGCATTGAGTCAGGAGTTACGCGATTGCAGATTACAGGGCCGCTCCGCGACCCATCGGGGATAAATCCCCTCACCACAGAAGCGTCTCCCAAAACACCCATCAATCCAGCATCAACACCTTCGCCAGCACAATCTTCGGCCCTTTCATCTTCTTGATGATGATCCGCAGGCCTTCGACTTCCAGCACTTCTTCCTCTTCCGGCACTCGTTTCAGGGTCTCGTAGACCAGACCGGCGAGGGTTTCGGCTTCGATGTGATCCAGGTCGATTCCGAGCAGGCGTTCAACCTTGAACAGCGGCGTATCACCACGCACCAGCAGCTTGCCCGGCTGATACGCGAGGATCCCGCGCTCGGCCTTGCGGTGTTCGTCCTGGATGTCGCCGACCAGCACTTCCAGCACGTCTTCCATGGTCAGGTAGCCGATGATGTTGCCGTCGGCTTCTTCCACCACGGCGAAGTGCGAGCCGCCCTTGCGGAACTGCTCCAGCAGCTGCGACAGCGGCATGTGCCGCGACACGCGCTCCAGTGGACGGGTCAGTTCAGCCAGGTTGAACGACTCCGGAATGTGGTCCAGCGCCGCCAGCTCCAGCAGCAGGTCCTTGATGTGCAGCAGGCCGACGAACTCCTGACGTTCGCTGTCGTACACCGGATACCGGCTGAACTTGTGGCGACGGAACATCGCGAGGATTTCTTTCAGCGGCGCGTTGAATTCCAGGGTGATCAGGTCTTCGCGGGAGTTGGCCCAGTCGACCACTTCCAGTTCGCCCATCTCCACCGCCGAGGCCAGCACGCGCATGCCTTGGTCGCTCGGGTCCTGACCACGGCTGGAGTGCAGGATCAGTTTCAGTTCTTCGCGGCTGTAATGGTGTTCGTGGTGCGGGCCGGGTTCGCCCTGGCCGGCGATCCGCAGAATCGCGTTGGCGCTGGCATTGAGCAGGTAGATCGCCGGGTACATCGCCCAGTAGAACAGGTACAGCGGCACCGCCGTCCACAGCGACAGCAGCTCCGGTTTGCGGATCGCCCACGACTTGGGCGCCAGCTCACCGACCACGATGTGCAGGTAGGAAATGATGAAGAACGCGGTAAAGAACGAAATGCCTTTGACCACTTCCGGCGACTGCACGCCGACCGCGCTCAGCAGCGGTTCGAGAATGTGCGCGAATGCCGGCTCACCGACCCAGCCGAGGCCGAGGGAGGCGAGGGTGATACCGAGCTGACACGCCGAGAGGTACGCATCGAGCTGACTGTGTACGGTGCGCAGGATGTGCCCGCGCCAGCCGTTCTTGTCGGCGATGGCCTCGACCCGGGTCGAGCGCAGTTTGACCATGGCGAATTCCGCCGCAACGAAGAAGCCGTTGAGCAAAACCAGGATCAGAGCGAAAAGAATCATGCCGAAATCGGCGAATATCGTAGCGAGGGACAAGCCAGGGGAAGGGTCCATGATGGAGTTTTGCAGGTTCCGTGTGATTCGTAAGAGAGAAGAAATCGCGCCTGAAAGGCAGACGCAAGTCAGCCAATGTAGCGGCTGACATGGCGATTGCCTAGTGGCGCGTGCTGGCCGGTATCACTCGGCGGCGCTGATGGCCCGTGCCTGGGCCACCTGGGCCGGGGCGAAATGGCAGGTGAACGTGCTGCCATGACCGGGCACGCTGCTGATCTCCATCCGCGCGCGATGGCGCAGCAACACGTGTTTGACGATCGCCAGGCCCAGCCCGGTGCCGCCGGTGTTGGAGTTGCGGCTGGAATCGACGCGGTAGAAGCGTTCGGTCAGGCGCGGCAGGTGCTTGCTGTCGATGCCGATCCCGGAATCCTGCACGCTCAGGTGCGCACCTTGCTCGTCGCCCCACCAGCGAATGCGGATATTGCCTTCGGCCGGGGTGTATTTCACCGCGTTGAACACCAGGTTGGAGAAGGCACTGCGCAGCTCCGCCTCGCTGCCCTTGAGCAGGAGGCGCGCATCGGCTTCGAGAGTGATTTTCTGGTTCTTCTGCCCGGACAACTGCTGGGCGTCGCTCTTGATCGACTGCAGCAGGGCGTCGATCTGCACTGGCTGGTTGTCCGACGGGTAATCGGTGGCTTCCAGTTTCGCTAACAGCAGCAGGTCGTTGAGCAGCGTCTGCATGCGCCCGCCCTGTTGCTGCATCTGCTGCAGCGCGCGGCTCCAGCGCGGATTCACTTCCTCGACGTTGTCGAGCAGGGTTTCCAGATAGCCACAGATCACCGTCAGCGGCGTGCGCAGTTCGTGGGAGACGTTGGCAATGAAGTCTTTGCGCATCTGCTCCAGCTGATGGATGCGCGTGACGTCGCGCACCAGCATCAGGTGTTCGTTGTTGCCGTAGCGCGTAAGGTACAGCTGAATGCGCACCCGATCATTGGTCGGCGAAGGGATTTCCAGCGGTTCGGCGTAGCTTTCCTGCTCGAAGTATTCCTTGAAGCGGGGATGCCGTACCAGGTTGGTTACCGGTTGGCCGCTGTCTTGCGGGGTCTTGAGGCCGAGCAGGGTTTCGGCAGCGCGGTTCCACCATTCCAGGTTGCCGTCGCTGTCGAGCATGATCACCGCGTCTTTGAGCGCGGCGGTGGACTCCTGCACCCGGTCGATCACCGCTTGCAGGCGCCCGCGTACCCGTTGATCGCGGCGTTGCAGGTGGTAGATGCTGTCGAACACCTCGCCCCACAGGCCATAGCCGTCGGGCGGTGCTTCATCGGGTTGGTGCAGGCGCAGCCATTCGTGCAGACGCAGCAGTTGCTTGAGCGTCCAGGCCAGGTAAATCCCCAGGCCTGCTGCGAGGCTCCAGCCGTAATAGCCGGTGATCAGGCCGATCACCAGACACGCTGTGACCAGCAACAGCATGTGGCGAATCAGGGTGCCATGCCAGTTTTGATTCACGGAAAATACGGTCCTTGTCAGCGAGTCTGGCGGTCGGATCAGGCCTTGGTGGAAAACCGGTAGCCGGTGCCGCGCACGGTTTGTACCAGATTTTCGTAGGCGTCGCCGAGGGCCTTGCGCAGGCGGCGGATGTGCACGTCGACGGTGCGCTCTTCAACATAGACGTTGCCGCCCCAGACCTGATCCAGCAACTGCCCGCGCGTGTAGGCGCGTTCCTGGTGGGTCATGAAGAATTGCAGCAGACGGTATTCGGTCGGGCCCATCTCGGCCGGACGGCCGTCGATGGTTACGCGGTGGCTGATCGGGTCGAGCAGCAGGCCGCCGACTTCGATTGGCGCTTCGCCATCGGTCGGGCCGGCGCGGCGCAGCACAGCCTTGAGGCGTGCGACCAGTTCGCGTGGAGAAAACGGTTTGGTGATGTAGTCGTCGGCGCCGACTTCAAGACCCTGAATCTTGTTGTCCTCTTCGCCCTTGGCGGTGAGCATGATGATCGGGATGTCCCCGGTCAGCTCGTCACGCTTGAGGCGGCGGGCCAGTTCGATGCCGGAGGTGCCGGGCAGCATCCAGTCGAGCAGGATCAGGTCCGGTTTGCGGTCAACGATGATGGCGTGTGCCTGCTGCGAGTTCTCCGCCTCGAGGCAGTCATAGCCGGCCATTTCCAACGCAACGGCGATCATTTCGCGAATGGGCGCTTCGTCGTCGACGATCAGAATGCTCCTGCCAACCATGCCTTAATCCTCTTGTCATTTAACTGTCTTGCGCCGCATTAGATAACGGAATTATTGCAGTCGTGTGACAGTATTTTAGTCGCCCGGCGGTTGGCGTGATCCTGGACTAAGCTCTAAGTCCGAATCCTGACAACCACAAAAGAAGGTTTCCATGACTCAAATGACTGCTTCTTTCAAAGCTCTGCTGATGGCTGCTGCCGTTGCTTTACCGACCATGGCGTTTGCTGCTGAGCCAGCGATGGAGAAGGACGGCATGTTTACCGATCACAAGGGCATGACCCTGTATACCTTTGCCAAAGACTCTGCGGGCAAGTCCATGTGCAACGACAAGTGTGCGGCGAACTGGCCACCGCTAATGGCTACGGCCGGCGACAAGTCCATGGGCGACTGGACCGTGATCAAGCGCGATGACGGCAAGATGCAATGGGCTTACGAGGGCAAACCGCTGTACACCTTCGTCATGGACAAGAAGGCTGGTGACATGACCGGTGAGGGCAAAATGGACGGCGCCTGGCACGTCGCCAAGGCCAAGTAAACGCAAATCCCCTGTGGGAGCGGGCTTGCTCGCGAAAGCGGTGTGTCAGTTGACGAAGAGGCCACTGGCAAAACGCTTTCGCGAGCAAGCCCGCTCCCACAGGTTTTGTGGATCAACGCAGCGCGTAATCCAGCACAATCCCGACGAAAATCGCCAACCCGGCCCAGTGGTTGTGCAAAAACGCCTTGAAGCAACGCATCCGGTCGCGATCACGGGTGTACCAGAACTCCCACGCATAGCATCCAGCGGCCACCAACAGGCCGAGATGGAACCAGATGCCCAGCTCGAACTTCGACCCGGCCAGCAACAGGCAGCCCAGCGACAGCGCCTGCAACGTCAGGATGATCACCCGATCCGCATCGCCGAACAGAATCGCCGTGGATTTCACGCCGATCTTCAGGTCGTCGTCACGATCGGTCATCGCGTAATAGGTGTCGTAACCCACCGTCCACAGCAGATTGGCGATCCACAGCAGCCAGGCGGCGGCGGGCACGGCGCCGGTTTCGGCGGTGAATGCCATCGGCATGCCCCACGAGAACGCTGCGCCCAATACCACTTGCGGGTAATAGGTGTAGCGCTTCATGAACGGGTAGGTGAATGCCAGCGCCAGGCCGCCCAGCGACAGCCAGATGGTCGGCGCATTGGTGCACAGCACCAGCAGGAAGCTCACGCCCATCAGCAGCGCGAAGAACACCAGCGCCTCTTTCGAACTGATCTTGCCGCTGGCCAGCGGTCGTTGCGCGGTGCGTTTAACGTGGCCGTCGACCTTGCGATCGGCCCAGTCGTTGATCACACAGCCACCGGCGCGGGTCAGCACCACACCGAGGACGAAAATCACAATGTTGGCCAGCGACGGCGAGCCCTTACCGGCAATCCATAGCGCCCACAGCGTCGGCCACAGCAGCAAGTAAATGCCGATCGGCTTGTCCATGCGCGTCAGCTGAATGAAATCCCAGGCGCGCGGGTTCAAGCGGTTCAGGGATTTGAGCAGGCTCTGGTACATCAGCAGTTCTCCGGATGGGCGCGGGCGGCGCTCCACAACGTCGGCAGGAAAATCTCCGCCACCAGTACGCTCAAGGCGCCACGGTCGAAACGCGAGCGCCGGCCCCACAGCTCGGGCGCGCGGCAGGCTGGCGGCAACCAGTCTTGCGGGTAGTGACAGACCTCGATGGCGCGGCGCTGGAAGGCGTGGTCGCAAAACAGCAGTTCGCCCAGCGAGCGGCTGCCCAGTTCGTCCATGTGCAGGCCGTCGCCTTGCAGGGCGGCGCGTGACGCCACGCTACGGGCGAACACCCAGGCCTCGCCGTAACCGCGCAGATACACCTCGCGCACCCAGCCTTCGCTGCCTTCGGCCAGATCCAGCGCCGCGCATTCGTCGCTGCGCAAAGTGTCCCAGCCTTCGAACAACGGTGTGACGCTGAAGCCGTCATTCGACAGCCGCGTCAGGCGGCGGGTCAGCGAGCCTTCGTCGAACAACCAGTTCAGGGTCAACGAATCGGGAAGGGACGTCAGTCGGCTTTGAGTCAGCCAGAGCGGGGTCGGGCAGGCATTTGAATGTTGCACAATGAGTCATTATTGGCCGCAAATGAGGCGGCGAGCTTAACATGGCGTGCTGCGAATTTGATGGATCCGGGGCGCCGTTGCGCCGAACAGGCTTGCATCTGCCCGGCACCCTCAGTACAAAACGCCCTGAGCCGGATGGCAGCGCTCCCACCATCGACCGTCCGCGCCGACAAAAGCCTGAATCCTGAGGAAGTACCTGAATGAAAAAGTGGCAATGCATCGTCTGCGGCCTGATCTACAACGAAGCTGACGGTTGGCCGGATGACGGCATCGCGCCGGGCACCCTGTGGCAGGACGTGCCGGAAGACTGGCTGTGCCCGGACTGCGGCGTGGGCAAGTCAGACTTCGAAATGATCGAAATCAACTGAGAAAAACCAAGGAGTAAGGCATGAACGCACCTGTCGTAATCGTCGGCACCGGGCTTGCGGGTTACAACCTGGCCCGGGAGTTTCGCAAACTCGATGGCGAAACCCCGCTGCTGCTGATTACCGCCGATGACGGGCGCTCTTACTCCAAGCCGATGCTCTCCACCGGTTTCGGCAAGAACAAGGACGCCGATGGCCTGAGCATGGCCGAACCCGGCGCCATGGCCGAGCAATTGAAGGCCAAAGTGCGCACCCACACGCGCATCAGCGGCATCGACGCCGGCCACAAGCGCCTGTGGATCGGCGAAGAAGCGGTGTACTACCGCGATCTGATCCTCGCCTGGGGTGCGGAAACCGTGCGAGTGCCGATCGAAGGTGACGGTGCTGATCTGGTGTTCCCGATCAACGATCTCGAAGATTACGCGCGCTTTCGTGCAGCCGCTGCGGGCAAGCGCCGCGTGTTGCTGCTGGGCGCCGGGCTGATCGGCTGTGAATTCGCCAACGACCTGATCCTCGGCGGCTACGAGGTGCAACTGGTGGCGCCGTGCGAGCAAGTGATGCCGATGCTGCTGCACCCGGCCGCTGCGGCCGCCGTGCAGGCCGGGCTGGAAAGCCTGGGCGCGCGTTTTCACCTCGGCCCGGTGCTGACCCGCCTGCAAAAAGTCGCAGACGGGCTGGAAGCGCATCTGTCCGACGGGCAGGTGATTGCCTGCGATGTGGTGGTGTCGGCCATCGGCCTGCGCCCGCGCATCGATCTGGCCGCGGCGGCCGGGGTGCAGGTCAATCGCGGTGTCGTAGTCGACCGGTATCTGAAGACGTCCCACGCCAATATTTACGCCTTGGGCGACTGTGCCGAGGTCGATGGGCTGAATTTGTTGTACGTGATGCCCCTCATGAGCTGTGCGCGTGCGCTGGCACAAACCCTGGCCGGCAATCCGACGGCCGTGAGTTACGGCCCGATGCCGATCACGGTGAAAACTCCGGTGTGCCCGTTGGTCGTTTCGCCACCGCCACGGGGCAGCGAAGGCGTCTGGACCGTTGAAGGGCAGGGCGCCGACATCAAGGCCCTGTGCCACAGTGCCGATGGTCAGTTGCTCGGCTATGCACTGACCGGTGCGGCGGTGATGGAAAAACTTGCTCTGAACAAACAGCTTCCGCCCCTGCTGGCGTAAATACCGGTCGTTCTGTCGGAATCACCCCGCTTTTGCCCCTACAAAGGTCGCGGGGAGACTGGCGCCGCCGGTATCCGCGTGCCATCCTCACTCCCGTCTGCCGCAGAGTAGAGCCTGCGGCGCCTTGGGCGCTGTTCCAACGAGAACAGCACGGACATAACAACAAAAAACCGTCAAAGGGGCTTCACTAATGCGTAAACCAGAACTCGCCGCTGCAATCGCTGAAAAAGCGGATCTGACCAAAGAACAGGCCAACCGCGTTCTCAACGCCGTCCTCGAAGAAATCACCGGCGCTCTGCACCGCAAGGACAGCGTCACGCTGGTGGGCTTCGGCACCTTCCTGCAACGCCACCGCGGCGCCCGCACCGGCAAGAACCCGCAAACCGGTGAGCCGGTGAAGATCAAGGCCAGCAACACCGTGGCATTCAAGCCAGGCAAGTCGTTGAAAGACAGCGTCAATCCTTAAATTGCGGCGAACTCCCTGAGTAGCGGGGAGAACTGCAATAAAAAATGGGCACACCGATTGCGGTCGGGTGCCCATTTTTTGTGCCTGCCAATCGGCTTATTGACGCCGGAAGCAGGCCTTGCCGTTGCCGAAATCCACGGCCAGGCAGTTCGGCTCGATTGCCAGTTGCAGATCCTGAAACAGGCCGGACAAATCGCTGTTCGACGCCGGTTTGGTATCGCTTTTCAGCGTCACGGTGTTGTTCTGCACCTGCCAGGTGCCCTTGGCAAAACCGTTAGCGCTGCCATATGCCACGCCTGCGTCAAACGTGCCGTCCTTGCGCAGCAGCAATTCGGCGCCCATTTCCATTGCACCGGTCAGATAGTAATGACCGTCCAGTGGCGGGGTGTCCGCTGACGCTTGAGTTGTTGGCAACCAAATAAGTGCTGCGAAAAATATGGCTTTCAATTCCATGAGGTAAAGCTCCTTGGCGGCTCCGGGCTCGGGAGCCGAATGAGATGCAGGCTTCGGACCGTGGCTCAACAGTCAGCCGGTCTGGTTGACATTGCCGGTCGAAAAGAATTTACCAAGGCAAGCTGGCAACGTGGGAAATAAAACGATGTAAGAATTATCCCTGACATTTGTCAGAGTATTTTCGGCGTGGAAGTGTTGCGTAAGTGGTGGAAATGACTGTTGGATCGCACTTCGATAATTATTGAGTTGGCACTGAAGTACAGCATTCACGAGATGAATAAAGTTTCAGAAAAATGAATTGCCATCAAATTGATGGCACTTTTTTTGTTGAGCGTTGTCGCCGCTGAATTGTTTGTAATTCCAGCGGGTTCTCGGAAAAATCCTACTTCTATTTTTTTCGAGAGTTGTCATGCTGGCCCCCGTGTAATAGGACGGATGTTCGACGCGATTCGCGCAGGCTGGATCGGGCCGCTCTGGATCAAGGGTTCTGAGGGCGCAGGGCAAATGTTCACAATATAAATCGCCATCAGGGATTCCCCTGCCACATATAGGGCGATCTCCTACACGGCCCAATGAACACTTCGTCTTGTTGTTTAACCAGATGCTTGCTAGTGGCCATCATAGTGATTACGATGCGCCCACTTGAAAGAGCACATCTCAATTGGATGAGTCGCTTCACTGCTCTTCGATACTGTCCCGCGCCGCGGCAACTCCAATAGGCGCATGACTGTAATCCTAATTAAAGGCCATGGATGTCCTACTCAAGCAAACTTTCCGCCCATTACCTCGAACTCGCAAAAGTCTCTGTTTCCAAAGAGAATTTCGCGGGTGAAGACGTTCGTTTTTCGAGCGAATTCGAGGCGCTGGAAAGCGAGCTGGCCAAAGCCTCGTCGATGCACGAAAGCGGGCAGATCGACTGGCTGAAAATCCGTGAAAACAGCGAAAATCTGCTGCGTACCCAATCCAAGGATTTACGCGTCGGCGCCTGGCTGACCTGGTCGTTGTACCAGCGTGAATCCTTCCCCGGGCTGCTGGCCGGCCTCGGTCTGCTGCACCATCTGTCGGAAAACCACTGGGCCGACGTTCACCCGCTCAAACCGCGCACCCGCGCTGCCGCCATCGGCTGGCTGGTGCCGCGTCTGGAGCAGGTGCTCACCGAAAACATTGCGATCAAGGAACAGCTGCCGATGTTCCGGCAACTGTCCGAGCATCTGGCCGGCCTCGATGCCGCATGCACCGAGCACCTGGGCGATGACGCACCGCTGCTGCTGCCGCTCTCGCGTCGCCTGAAAACCATGATCCAGCGTGCCGCCGACAATCAGCCGGCCCCCGGTGTGGTGGGTGCAGCAGTGGCGCAGGTCAAGCAGGCCGCGAGCCAGTTGCTGACCCCCGGCGCACCGATCGATAACGAAAAAAATGCCTACAAGGCTTTGCGCGCGCAGCAGGAAAGCGCGCGTCCGTTGTGTGCCTGGTGGCTCAAGCAGAAGGCCACCGACCTGCGCGCCCTGCGCCTGAACCGCACTTTGCTCTGGCTGCCGATCGACGCGGTGCCTGAGCGCAATGCCGAGCAGATCACCGTGCTGCGCGGCCTGCCGGTGGACAAACTCAAGCAGTACCAGGATCGCTTCGATCAGGGCAAATACGCCGACCTGCTGGTGGAACTGGAGGCGAGCCTGGCGAAGGCGCCGTTCTGGTTCGATGGCCAGAGGATGGTCTGGGAATGTCTCCAGAACCTCAACGCCGAGATGGCAATGCGCGAAGTGGAAATCCACTTCGCGCTTTTGGTTCAGCGCCTGCCCGGGATCATCGAATGTCGTTTCCATGACGGCGCGCCGTTTGCCGATCCGTCCACCCGGGCGTGGATCGCCGGCAATGTCATGCCGCACCTGCAGAGCGCCAGCGCGCCGCGCAAGGTCGAAACCGACGACGTCGAAACCCAGCCCGCCTGGGAAAAGGCCCTGCAGGAAGTGCTGCCGCTGCTGCGCAAGGAAGGCCTCAAGCCTGCCGTGCAGACGCTCAAGCAAGGGCTGCAAACGGCTCACGGTGGCCGCGAGCGGTTCTTCTGGCAGTTCGCCCTCGCCCGGCTGTGCTTCATGGCCAAGAAGTACGAACTGGCCAAGAACCAGCTCGAAACCCTCGATCAGACATTACAGGACTCAGGCCTGCACGCCTGGGAGCCCGATCTTGCATTGGAAGTGCTGCACCTGCTGCACAGTTGCTGCGAGCTGTTGCCGCAGAACCATGCAGTGCGTGAACGCAAGGAAGAGATTTATCGCAGGCTGTGCCACCTCGATCTCGAAGTGGTACTCGAATAGGCCCCAGGGCCACAACCGCAAGGAGAAAAGCCATGGCCAAAGAAGGCTCGGTAGCCCCCAAGGAACGCATCAACGTCACCTTCAAACCCGCCACCGGCGGTGCTCAGGAAGAGATTGAACTGCCGCTGAAGCTGCTGGCAATCGGTGACTACACCCACCGCAAGGACGATCGCAAAATCGAAGATCGCAAGCCGATCAGCATCGACAAGATGACCTTCGACGAAGTGTTGGCCAAGCAAGAGCTGGGTCTGACGCTGAGCGTGCCGAACCGTCTGCAGGAAGATGGCGAGGCCGACGAGCTGGCTGTGCAACTGCGCGTCAATTCGATGAAGGACTTCAACCCGGCCAGCCTGGTCGAGCAAGTGCCTGAGCTGAAAAAACTGATGGAACTGCGCGATGCGCTGGTGGCCCTCAAAGGCCCGCTGGGTAACGCACCTGCGTTCCGTAAAGCGATCGAAGGCGTGCTCGCCGACGACGAATCCCGCGGTCGCGTACTCGGTGAGCTGGGCCTGAACGCCGCAGCCCCGGACGCCTGAGACTCCAGCCAAGGAAGCCAACACAATGAGCACTAGCGCAGCACAAGAGAAGAGCGCCGAAAGCGGCGAATACAGCATTCTCGACAGCATCATCGCCGAAACCCGTCTGACCCCGGACGACGAAGCCTACGACATCGCCAAGCGTGGCGTGTCGGCGTTCATCGAAGAACTGCTCAAGCCGCAGAACAACGGTGAGCCGGTCAAGAAGGCCATGGTTGACCGCATGATCGCCGAGATCGATGCCAAGCTCAGCCGTCAGATGGACGAAATCCTGCACCACCCGGACTTCCAGGCACTGGAATCGTCATGGCGTGGCCTGCAGTTGCTGGTGGACCGCACCAACTTCCGCGAAAACATCAAGATCGAAATCCTCAACGTCTCCAAAGAAGACCTGCTGGACGATTTCGAAGACTCGCCGGAAGTCATGCAGTCGGGCCTGTACAAGCACATCTACACCGCTGAATACGGCCAGTTCGGTGGTCAGCCGGTGGGTGCGATCATCGCCAACTACTTCATGTCCCCAAGCTCGCCGGACGTGAAACTGATGCAGTACGTGGCCAGCGTTTCGTGCATGTCCCACGCGCCGTTCATCGCTGCCGCCGGCCCGAAATTCTTCGGTCTGGAAAGCTTCACCGGCCTGCCGGATCTGAAAGATCTGAAAGACCACTTCGAAGGCCCGCAATTCGCCAAATGGCAGAGCTTCCGT
Organism: Pseudomonas sp. S150; assembly: GCF_004526365.1. Lineage (NCBI taxonomy): Bacteria > Pseudomonadati > Pseudomonadota > Gammaproteobacteria > Pseudomonadales > Pseudomonadaceae > Pseudomonas > Pseudomonas sp. S150. The sequence goes on along the minus strand of NZ_CP038207.1, from coordinate 392,600 downwards.
ACTTCGGAAGACTCCCGCTACGTCGGCCTGACCGTGCCGCGTTTCCTGCTGCGTAACCCGTACGATCCGGAAGAAAACCCGGTCAAATCGTTCGTGTACAAGGAAACCGTTGCCAACAGCCACGAGCACTACCTGTGGGGCAACACCGCGTTCGCGTTCGGCACCAAGCTGACCGACAGCTTCGCCAAATTCCGCTGGTGCCCGAACATCATCGGTCCACAGAGCGGTGGCGCGGTTGAAGACCTGCCGTTGCACCACTTCGAAAGCATGGGCGAAATCGAAACCAAGATCCCGACCGAGGTTCTGGTCTCCGACCGTCGTGAATACGAACTGGCCGAGGAAGGCTTCATCTCCCTGACCATGCGCAAAGGCTCCGACAACGCGGCGTTCTTCTCCGCGAGTTCGGTGCAGAAGCCGAAGTTCTTCGGCATCAGTGCAGAAGGCAAGGCGGCAGAGCTGAACTACAAGCTCGGCACCCAACTGCCGTACATGATGATCGTCAACCGCCTGGCTCACTACTTGAAAGTGCTGCAGCGCGAGCAACTCGGTTCGTGGAAAGAGCGTACCGACCTCGAGCTGGAACTGAACAAGTGGATCCGCCAGTACGTCGCCGACCAGGAAAACCCGAGCGCCGAAGTCCGTGGCCGTCGTCCGCTGCGCGCTGCGCAAGTGATCGTCAGCGACGTTGAAGGCGAGCCGGGCTGGTACCGCGTGAGCTTGAACGTGCGTCCGCACTTCAAGTACATGGGTGCCGATTTCACCCTGTCGCTGGTTGGCAAGCTGGACAAAGAGTAAGAGCGACTCATGGACGGATACGGCAGCCTGTTCGAGCGCCTCAACGGCGACGCGCAACTACGCAAGGGCAACAGCCTTGAGGCTTGTGCCATGGCGTCAGTGGCTGCCCATCTGGCCAAAATGCTCAGCACCCGGGCCGGCAGCGTGCAAACGCTGGCCGACTACGGGTTGCCCGATCTCAATGACATGCGTCTGAGCCTGCACGACTCCCTGAGTCAGGCCCGTCTGGCCATCGAAAACTTCATCGAAGCCTACGAGCCGCGCCTGAGCAATGTGCGTGTCATTTCCCTGCCGCGTGACCACGACCAGTTGCGGCTGGCCTTCAGCATCGAAGGCCTGCTGGAAGTCGAGGGTTTCAAGCGTCAGGTCAGTTTTTCCGCGCGCCTGGATGGCAGCGGTCAAGTGAAGGTCACCTAAGGAGATTCCCGATGTCTGGCAAACCCGCAGCACGCGTATCCGACCCCACCGCTTGCCCACTTCCTGGCCACGGTACCAACCCGATCGCCGCCGGTTCCGGCGACGTGTTCTTCGACGGCCTCGCGGCCGCCCGCCAAGGCGATGCCTCGGCGTGTGGTGGTGCGTTGGTTGGCGATCTGGCGACTACCGTTTTGATCAATGGCAAACCAGCTGCGACCGTAGGTTCGGTTGGTTCTCACGGCAATAAAGTCACGGCAGGTTCCGGGACGGTGATTATCGGTAATTCGCACTCGCCGGCGCCGTTTGTGCCGCCAATTCCGTTGAACATATTTGGCTTTGATGTACGTGTTCAGTTAATGGACCCAGTATCGGGAGCCCCACTTAAAAATATTGCATACACCGCTACGCTTGAGGATGGTTCGGAAATTCGAGGCGTAACAGACGATACCGGACTATCCAAGTCGCTGGGCTCAAAAGCTCAAGTCCAAAATATACAAATTTCGGCTATACCAAACTGGTTGGTTAGGGGGGAGTGAAATGCCTCAAGCCGTAAAAGTCGCAACTGTAGCGACCACTCCTGCTAAGGATAAGACCCCAGTACAAATTTACTTGGTAAGTGATCATGATTTTGTGATTCCTGTTGTGTTTCCGGACTACAAAATTCATGTGGAGGCTTTGGGTATTAGTCATAAGTTCTCTGACCTAGGCCACGCAGGTGTACTAATTGTCAACGGTAAAACGGGGCTGACGAAGTACGGAGAGTACGGGCGTTATGAAGGAGCAGGTCCACCGGGAATTGTGAGGTTACGCCCTGTTCCTAATGTGACGATCAAAGGCGGAGCGATTACTGAGTCATCACTCAAAAAAACGTTGAGAAGTATGTCTTTAGCTTATGGTCAGTCGAGCAATGTGTCTGGGGTTGTACTCAGGGGGGCCGCTTTTTCTCAGGCCGAAGCGTGGCTTAAAAATAAAGAAAAAGACAACGACAACATGAATAGAGAACCGTACAGCATAAGAAGCCACAACTGCATGACGTTTGTGGCTGATTTAGTTGATAGTCTGGATCTCGGTGCGCCTAAAAGATCCTATTTTGCAGTGATACCAAAAGATTATATGGAGGATTTCCAAGAAACAAAGCCAGATCTGGATTACACATTCAGCAACGATACGTTGGAGATAAAAGATTGATCTGGTTGAAGCGTTTTCTGATGGCCGTTGGTGCACTGTCTCTGTTGATAGCATTCGGGGTAATGTTTTTTATGGATTTTTCAGAAGATAAGCCGCATGTACTCAGCGAATATCCAAATGCTCATTGGAGAGGTGGTGCTGATGGAGGTCAATACATTGAAGTGACTAAGTCAGAACCTCCATATTATTTCGTTCAAGTCAGGCATGAAAGTGGTGAGTTGTGGGATGAAGGATGGCTCAAGTTTGGAGACGAGAATAGCGAGCCACTCACATCTAACAGTGTAATTGCCTTTTCAGGAGAAGGTGTTATTTATCTTCAGCAACGCAAAGTCCTAAGTTCTGAAAAAGCTAAAGCGAAATAGCTATGAGCAAATATTGAAAGGCATTCTTGGGTATACGTTGGAAGCTGATGAAAATATCTGAAGCAGGTGAAATTCAAGGCTACCTCGCCTTTGTTGCCGACAGCGACCTGTTCGGCTGGCTGGCCCTGTTGAGCTTTTTTTTACTCGCGGCAGCAATTTTTCCCGCTGCTCGGAATTCGCACCTGCACCGTGTGATGACGTTTTCAGTTCTGGTAGCCATTGTTGCTATCCATGGCTTTGGTTCGTGGTATGGGAATTTGAGGCTTGCATGAGTAGCTACGTTCGTCTCGCCCTATGCCTATTAATCCACGCCCTCGGATGCGTGGCTTATGCATTTTTGAATGACGCGGTTGTGCATGCTTACAGGCTTTTTAACGGCGGATTTACCTCCCATGGTGTCGCCATCGGCATTGCGAGTTACGCACTGTTTTACATTTTTCTGGGCGTCAACCTGATCGTTGCGCTGATTCCAAGTCTGGTCGCCAAGCTGGCCATCCTTTTTCTGATGGTGGGCTTCATCCTGCTCTGGATGCTACCCGACAACCCGTTAAGAGCCCTGTTTTACGGCGTAGCTCAAGGCTGCGTCACGTTGCTGGCGATCCTCACCACTCAAGTCATCGAGTTGCGTTGGGCTTTGCGAAACATCGCAGGTCGCATTCAGCCAAGTCAGCCTGCAGGTGCAATCCAATGACCAGGTCGGACATCCAGCGTAATCCGCAGGACAGTTATTCCATGAGTTCCACTACCAGGCAGGTAACCCGTGTCCTTTAACCACTACTACCAAAGCGAACTCACCGCACTGCGCCAACTCGGTCGCCGTTTCGCCGAGCGTAGTCCGGCGTTGGCGCCGTTCCTGGGCCAGGCTGGGCGGGATCCGGATGTGGAGCGGTTGCTGGAAGGCTTTGCGTTCCTCACCGGGCGTCTGAGGCAGAAGCTCGACGACGAGCTGCCGGAGCTCAGTCACTCGCTGATGCAACTGCTGTGGCCGAATTACATGCGCCCGCTGCCGGCGTTCAGCATTCTGCAGTTCGATCCGCTGAAGCGGTCGGGCCCGTCGCTGGTGGTCGAGCGCGATACGCCGATCGAAAGCAAACCGATCGAAGACGTGCGTTGCCGCTTCCGCACCTGCTACCCGACCGAAGTCTTGCCGCTGGATCTGGCCGCGCTGAACTATTCGGTAAAGGGCGACGGTTCGCTGCTCAGTCTGCGTTTGGAAATGAGCGCCGACGGCCACCTCGGTGAGCTGGAACTGAGCAAACTGCGCCTGCATTTTGCCGGCGAGCGCTACATCAGCCAGATGCTCTACCTGAGTCTGCTGCGCAACCTGGAAGGCATCGAGCTGATCCCGCTCGACGGCGCCGGCAAGCCAATCGATGGCGTGGCCGGCAAGCCGATGGCGTTCAAGATTCCGGGTGACCGGGTCAAGCCAGTGGGCTTTGCCGAAGAAGAAGCGTTGATCCCGTATCCGCTGAACACCTTCCGTGGCTATCGCTATCTGCAGGAATACTTCGCCTTCCAGGACAAGTTCCTGTTCGTCGACGTCAACGGTCTGGACATCCTCAAGGCGCTGCCGGAAGACACGCTCAAGCAGATGCGCGGCCTGGAATTGCGTTTTGATATCCGCAAAAGCGGGATCATGCGCATGCGGCCGACCCTGGATAACGTGAAGCTGTTCTGCACGCCGATTGCCAACCTGTTCGCCCACGACGCCCTGCCGATCCGCCTCGACGGCAAACAGGATGAATACCTGCTGCTGCCGGCGGAATACGATCTGGAAAACTGCGGCGTGTTCTCGGTGGAAACCGTGACTGGCTGGAAGCCCGGCGGCCTCGGTTATCAGGAGTACGTGCCGTTCGAATCCTTCGAGCATGACCCGAGTTTCGACGTGCCCAACAGCCGTCCGCATTACAGCATCCGCCAGCGTTCGTCGTTGCTGCATGACGGCCTCGACACCTACCTGAGCTTCGGCATCCGCCACACCGAAGCCCACGAAACCCTGTCGATCGAGCTGATCTGCACCAACCAGAACCTGCCGCGCAAGCTCAAGCTCGGCGACATCTGCATGGCCTGTGAAGAGACCCCGGAGTTCCTCAGTTTCCGCAACATCACCCCGGCCACGTCGAGCTTTGCGCCGCCGCTGAACCGTGACTTCCTGTGGAAGCTGATCAGCAACATGTCGCTCAACTATCTGTCGCTGGCCGACGTCAACGCGTTGAAGGTGATTCTCGAAACCTACGACCTGCCGCGCTACTACGACCAGCACGCGGAGAAGGTCAGCAAACGCCTGCTCGGCGGCCTCAAGCACATCAAGCACCACCACGTCGACCGGCTGCACCGTGGCTTGCCGGTGCGCGGTCTGCGCACCGAACTGACCATCGACCCGGAAGGGTATATCGGCGAAGGCGACCTGTTCGTTTTCGCCTCGGTTCTTAACGAGTTTTTCGCGCTTTACGCCAGTCTCAATTCGTACCACGAGCTGCGGGTAAAAAGCACACAGGGAGAGGTGTACCAATGGACACCACGTATGGGCCTGCAGCCCCTGCTTTAAGCGGGCTGACCAAGGTAATACGCGAGTACTCGCTGTTTCAGGCCGTGCTGCTGGTGATCGACCGGCTGCGCGAGGCGCACCCGTACCTGAGCGAAGACGATCTGTACGATCAAGTGGAGTTCCAGGCCAACCCGAGCCTGGGCTTTCCGCGCAGCGACGTCGATCGCGTGGAGTTTTTCGAAGAGCACGGGCAGATGCGCGCACGCATGCGTTTCAACCTGATCGGGCTGGTCGGCTCCGGTTCGCCGCTGCCGGCGTTTTACGGCGAGCAGGCTCTGGGCGACAGCGAGGACGGCAACCCGACGCGCAACTTCCTCGACCTGTTCCACCATCGCCTGCAACGGCTGATGCTGCCGATCTGGCGCAAGTACCGCTATCGCGCCAGCTTCCAGAGTGGCGCGATCGACCCGTTCTCTTCGCAGCTGTTCGCCCTGATCGGTCTGGGTGGCGACGAGATCCGCAAGGCCAAGGAACTGAACTGGAAACGCCTGCTGCCGTATCTCGGTTTGCTCAGCTTGCGCGCGCACTCGGCGGCGCTGATCGAAGCCGTGCTGCGTTATTACTTCAAGCACGAAGACCTGGTCATCGAGCAGTGCATCGAGCGCCGCGTGGAGATCCTCGACGAGCAGCGCAACCGCCTCGGTCGCGCCAACAGCCTGCTGGGTGAAGACCTGGTGCTGGGTGAGCAGGTGCGCGACCGCAGCGGCAAATTCCGCATTCACATCACCGAACTCGACTGGGAGCGATTCCACGAATTCCTGCCGATCGGTTTCGGTTACCAGCCGCTGTGCGCGCTGGTGCGGTTCACCTTGCGTGACCCGCTCGATTACGACATTCGCCTGGTGCTGCGCCCGGAAGAAATCCGCGAACTGCGCATTGGTGAGAAGAACGACTGTCGCCTGGGGTGGACCAGTTGGTTGGGCTGCGAAAAAGCAGACGGCGTGGTCACCCTGGGCAGCAAAATTCATTAAGGACGTGAGCCATGATCAACGTAGACCTGCAACAACTCATCCAGGCGCTGGACGCCGAAACCCGTCGCGATCTGGAGCGTTCGGCCGAACGTTGCGTGGCCCGTGGCGGCAGCAAGATCCTCGTCGAAGACCTGTTGCTGGGTCTGCTGGAGCGTCCGAACGGCTTGCTGTCGCGCGCGCTGCAGGATGCGGATGTCGACGCGGGTGAGCTGAGCGCCGCACTGCAATCTCGCGTTGAACACAGCGCCTCGCGCAACCCGGTGTTCGCCCCGGAACTGGTGCAATGGCTGCAAGACGCGCTGCTGGTGGCGAACCTCGAACTGGGCCAGACCCAGGTCGAAGACGCTGCGCTGATCCTCGCGCTGCTGCGCAACCCGATGCGCTACGCCGGCAGCCGTTACCAGCCGCTGCTCGCCAAGCTGAACATCGATCGCCTGAAGGAATTCGCCCTGTCGCAACAGGAGCAACCGGCGGCCAACGGCAAGCCGGCGGCGCAGGGCGAATCGCTGTTGCAGCGCTTCACCCACAACCTGACCCAGCAGGCGCGCGAGGGCAAACTCGACCCGGTGCTGTGCCGCGATGGCGCGATTCGGCAGATGGTCGACATCCTCGCCCGTCGCCGCAAGAACAACCCGATCGTGGTCGGTGAGGCCGGTGTCGGTAAGACCGCCATCGTCGAAGGCCTGGCCTCGCGCATCGCTGCCGGTGAAGTGCCGCAGGTGCTCAAGGGCGTCGAGCTGCTGTCGCTGGACATGGGCCTGCTGCAGGCTGGCGCCAGCGTCAAAGGTGAATTCGAGCGTCGCCTCAAAGGCGTGATCGACGAAGTCAAAGCCTCGCCGAAACCGATCATTCTGTTCATCGACGAAGCCCACACCCTGATCGGCGCGGGCGGCAACGCCGGCGGTTCCGACGCGGCCAACCTGCTGAAACCGGCGCTGGCTCGCGGAGAACTGCGCACCATCGCCGCCACCACCTGGGCCGAGTACAAGAAATATTTCGAGAAGGATCCGGCGCTGGCTCGGCGTTTCCAACCAGTGCAGTTGCACGAACCGACCGTCAGCGAAGCCGTGACCATCCTCCGTGGGCTGGCGCAGGTCTACGAGAAGAGCCACGGCATCTACCTGCGGGATGACGCGGTGGTCTCCGCTGCCGAGCTGTCGGCCCGCTATCTGGCCGGTCGCCAACTGCCGGACAAAGCCGTCGACGTCCTCGACACCGCATGTGCCCGCGTGCGCATCAGCCTCGCCGCTGCTCCGGAAAGCCTCGAACGCCTGCGTGGCGAACTGGCTGAAGGTGGCCGTCAACGTCAGGCTCTGCGTCGCGATGCCGAGGCCGGTCTGCTGATCGACCACGAAGCGCTGGATGCGCTGGAAGCGCGGTTGGACGAAGCCGAAAGCGAAATGGTCGCGCTGGAAAGCCTGTGGACTGAACAAAAGCAGTTGGCCGAGCGCCTGCTGGAACTGCGTCAGCAACTGGCCAAGGCCCGTGAAGCTGCCGCTGTCGAGCCGACCGTCAGCGTTGAAGAAGACGCCGAAGGCACGGTGATCGAAACCATCGCCGCCGAGGTCGAGGAAGGCCAGAGCGTTGAAGCGCTGGAAGCCGAACTGCACCAGACCCACAGCGCCCTGACCGCTGCTCAAGTCAAAGAACGTCTGGTCAGCTTCGAAGTCTGCCCGCGTCTGGTGGCCGAAGTGATCAGCGCCTGGACCGGCGTGCCGCTGGCGCAACTGGCCCGCGAGCACAACGCCAAGGTCGCGAGTTTTGCCACCGACCTGCGCACGCGCATCCGTGGTCAGGAACAAGCCGTGCACGCGCTGGATCGCTCGATGCGCGCCACTGCCGCCGGCCTGAACAAACCTGATGCACCGGTCGGCGTGTTCCTGCTGGTCGGCCCGAGCGGCGTCGGCAAGACCGAAACCGCGCTGGCCCTGGCTGACCTGCTGTACGGCGGCGACCGTTTCATCACCACCATCAACATGTCCGAATTCCAGGAGAAGCACACCGTATCGCGTCTGATCGGTGCGCCACCGGGCTACGTCGGTTACGGCGAGGGCGGCATGCTCACCGAAGCGGTGCGCCAGAAGCCGTATTCGGTGGTGCTGCTCGATGAAGTCGAGAAGGCCGATCCGGACGTGCTCAACCTGTTCTACCAAATCTTCGACAAGGGCGTGGCCAACGACGGCGAAGGTCGCGAGATCGACTTCCGTAACACTTTGATCCTGATGACCTCGAACCTCGGTAGCGACAAGATCAGCGACCTCTGCGAAGACGGCGCCCGTCCGACCGCCGAGCTGCTCGAAGAAACCATTCGCCCGGTGCTGAGCAAACACTTCAAACCGGCGCTGCTGGCGCGGATGAAAGTGGTGCCGTACTACCCGGTCGGCGGCCCGGTGCTGCGCGAGCTGATCGAGATCAAACTCGGTCGTCTCGGCGAGCGCCTGAACCGCCGTCAGCTGGATTTCAGCTGGTGCCAGAACCTCGTCGATCATCTGTCCGAGCGCTGCACGCAAAGCGAAAGCGGTGCGCGCCTGATCGACCATCTGCTCGATCAGCACGTGCTGCCGCTGGTGGCCGACCGCTTGCTCGATGCGATGGCCACCGGTGAAAGCCTCAAGCGTGTGCATGCCACGCTCGACGGCAACGCCAGCGTGACGTGCGAGTTCGCCTGAGGTGGGTGTGATGTTCACTGAAGTGCCGCAGCCACTGGTCTATGCCGAAGCCTTGCTGGCGCAGTTCGCCAGCCTGTCGCGCGCGGCGGACGGTGCTGCGCTGCTGGGTGACTTCGTGCGCGGGTTGGCCGAACTGAGCGGGTGCGAATTGACCCAGCTGTACCTGCTCGACGCCACCCACACCTGCCTGGGGATGAACGCCGAATGCCTCGACGGCGCGCTGCAACCGCGCGCCGCCACCAGCCTGCCGGCGGACTACAACGGTGAGCAGCTGCTGCAGTTTGCCCTGTGCCAGAACCGCGTGGTCTGCCTCGATGATCTGGGCGCCAGCCTGCACGAAACCAGTTTCCTGCCGGCCACCGCTGGTGCCTGGCAATCGCTGCTGTGCGTGCCGCTGGTCAATCAGCAGAAGGCGGTTGAAGGCCTGCTGCTGTGCGCCAGTCGTCGTCACGTCGACCTGCAGGGTTTTGCCGATTCACTCGGCCAGCTCGGCTCGTTCGTCCTTGGTCAGTTGCACTTGCTGCAGCGTCTGCGCCAGCCGCCGGCCGAATCGGCCACGGTGGCGCGCAGTGTGCCGAGCATCAACGGCTATGGCCTGATCGGCAAAAGCGCCGCCATGCGCCAGACCCATTCGTTGATCAGCAAAGTCCTGCACAGCCCGTACACCGTGCTGCTGCGCGGCGAGACCGGCACCGGCAAGGAAGTCGTGGCCCGGGCGATTCACGATTGCGGCCCGCGCCGCTCTCAGGCGTTCATCGTGCAGAACTGCGCGGCCGTCCCGGAAAACCTGCTGGAAAGCGAGCTGTTCGGCTATCGCAAAGGCGCTTTCACCGGTGCCGATCGCGACCGCGCGGGGCTGTTCGATGCGGCCAACGGTGGCACGCTGTTGCTCGACGAGATCGGCGACATGCCGCTGTCGCTGCAAGCGAAGATTCTACGGGTGTTGCAGGAGGGCGAGATTCGTCCACTGGGTTCCAACGACACGCACAAAATCGATGTGCGCATCATCGCCGCGACCCACCGCGATCTGTCGACGCTGGTCAGCGAAGGCAAATTCCGCGAGGACCTGTATTACCGACTGGCGCAGTTTCCGATCGAGTTGCCGGCACTGCGTCAGCGCGAAGGCGACATCCTCGAACTGGCTCAGCACTTCGCCGAGAAGACCTGCGCGTATTTACAGCGCGACCCGGTGCGCTGGTCGAGCGCGGCGCTGGAGCACCTGTCCGGTTACACCTTCCCCGGCAACGTGCGCGAACTCAAGGCACTGGTCGAACGCGCGGTGCTGTTGTGCGAGGGCGGCGAGTTGCTCGCCGAGCATTTCTCCCTGCGCATGGAGCCGATGCCCGAAGACCACAGCGGCCTGAATCTGCGCGAACGCCTGGAAAAGGTCGAACGCACGCTGTTGCTCGACTGCCTGCGCAAGAACGACGGCAACCAGACCCTCGCCGCCCGCGAACTGGGCCTGCCGCGCCGCACCCTGCTGTACCGCCTCGGGCGCCTGAATATCAATTTGGGTGACTTCGATGGTTGATCTGAACCTGGCTCTTGCCGTTTGCACAACTCCTGTCTTGAAGGGCTTCTCTGTGGCGAGGGGATTTATCCCCGATCGGCCGCGCAGCAGCCGTAATCCAGCAAACGCGGTTCTCCTGAAAGAACCGGTAATCAGGTTTTGGGGCTGCTTCGCAGCCCATCGGGGACAAGTCCCCTCGCCACAAATTGCTCACTTGCCACAGGAGGTGCGTACGCCTCGGTGGTCTGGCTCAAGGCCCCGATGTAGAGCCTTCGAGACCACTCAAAGAATTAATTTCAGCGCCGCCCGCAAGGGTCGGCGCTTTGTGCTTTGTCTACCCCTGGAGACCCTCTGATGTCTGTTCGTCACTGGCACGCTGTCCTGCTGACCCTCGTCGTTCTATGCGGCCTTGGCGGCTGTAGCGGCAATTACAAATTCAACGACAACGACTATCGCCCGTTGGGTGATCCGCAAGCGGTCAATCGCGGCAAGTGACCGCAAGGAGCATCAAACATGGAACTGGTTTTCGAAATGCTGAACACCAAGCAGTTCGTGCCCACCGAGTTGTGCCAGAAGACCTTCAAACAGGCTGGCGGCGTGATCGGGCGGGGCGAGGACTGCGACTGGATCATTCCTGACCGCAAGCGTCACCTGTCCAATCACCACGCGATTGTCAGCTACCGCGAAGGCACGTTTTTCCTCACCGACACCAGCAGCAACGGCGTCCAGGACGGCGGCAGCGGCGCACGCCTGCACAAGGGCGAACCGGTGCGCATCGAGCACGGCAGCACCTACGTGCTCGGTGACTTCGAGATTCGTGCGCGGCTGGTGCGTGACCCGGCGACCTTCGACGGTGAAGTCGGCCGTCCGCGTGCCGCCGGCAGCATCATTCCGGACGACGCCTTCCTCGATCTTGATCCGCTGAACGCGATCGAACAGCAAGAGCGCGTCTATTCGGAAATCGACGAACTGTTGGCCCCGACCGCCAAGCCCGAGGACTCCCGTCAGCGTGCCGACTATGCGCGCATCGACATGGAAAGCCTGATGGTGCCGGAGCTGATCGCCCCGGTTGAACCCGAGCCAGCTCCGGCCCCGAAAGCCGTCGAGCGTCAGAGCGAAGGCTTCTGGGAGCATTTCGGTGCAGCACTGGGCGTGGATGTCAAAGGCCTCGATCACGACGCCCGCGAAGCGCTGGCGCTGAACGCCGCGCGTCTGCTGCGCCAGAGCATCGGCGGTTTGCAGCAGAGCCTGCGCACTCGTTCGGAGCTGAAAAATGAACTGCGTCTGGCCCAGACCACCGTGCAAGGCACCAACAAGAACCCGCTGAAATTCGCCGTCGATCCGAGCGAAGCGCTGCAGATTCTGCTACAGCCGCACAAGCCCGGTCATCTGCCGGCCGAGCAGGCGATCTCTCGGGCGTTCCGCGATCTGCAGGCGCATCAGGTGGCTTTGCTCACCGCCAGCCGGGCCGCCGTACGCGGCACTCTGGAGCACTTCTCGCCAGAGCAACTGACCCTGCGTTTCGAGCGCGACAACAAACCGTTGATCGCCACCTCGGGCGGACGCTGGAGAGCGTTCGGCCGTTACCACCAGGCACTGCGTCAGGACGATGACTGGAGCGAGCGTCTGCTGGCCCGCGACTTCGCCCAGGCCTACGAAGAACAGATCCGCCTGATCTCCACCCTCCACACCGACCACCAAGGATGATGCGCATGTCTCGCCGCTCGACCGCTTTTTTCAAGACGCTGACTGCGCTCACCGTGCTGGTGCTGCTCGCCGGTTGCTCGTCGCTGTCGCCGTACTCGAAAGTGACCAAGATCAATCTGAAGCTGACCGGCAGTGATCAGCTCAACCCGGACCTCAACGGCCGTCCTTCGCCGATCGTGGTGCGTCTGTTCGAACTCAAGCACCCGGTGACCTTCGAGAACGCTGATTTCTTCAGCCTCTACGAACGCGCCAAGGAATCCCTCAACCCGGATCTGGTGGCCAGCGAAGAACTCGAACTGCGCCCGGGTGAAACCGTGGAAATGAAGCTCAGCGTGGAGGAGGGCAGCCGCTACGTCGGCGTTCTCGCCGCCTACCGCGATCTGCCGGAAACCAAGTGGCGCTACACCGTTCAGGTCACCCCGCTGGAGCTGACCGAGGCCGATCTGACCCTCGATCAGGCCGGTATCCGCAACACCCATGAAGCGCTCGCCAAGGCGGATGACTGAACATGAATACCCATAAAGTCATTTGGCAGGAAGGCATGTTGCTGCGGCCGCAGCACTTCCAGCACAACGATCGCTATTACGATCACCAGATGAAAACCCGCACCCAGTTGCTGGGTGGCTACACCTGGGGTTTCCTCAATCTGGAGATCGACCTGCAGTTCCTCAACATGGGCAAACTGGTGATCAGTGCCGCCTCGGGGATCCTGCCGGACGGCAGCCTGTTCGAACTCGGCGGCAACACCGAGCCGCTGGCGCTGGACGTGCCGCCGAACACCGGTAACACGCCGATTTACCTGGCGCTGCCGTTGGTCACCGGTAACCACATCGAAGCGCGCCGCCCGGAGCAGTCCGACGTGCTCGCACGTTACACCGCGTACGACGCCGAAGTGGCCGACTCCAACGCCGGCGATGATTCCGCCAGCCAGGTCAGCTGTGGCCGCCCGGACTTCAAACTGTTGCTCGGCGAGCAGCAGAGCGATCAGGCCTACGTGAAGCTGAAGATCTGCGACGTGCTCGACACCACGCCGGACGGCGTGATCAGCCTCGATCCGGATTTCGTGCCGACCTACATCCAGGCTCATGCTTCCAGCTATCTGCTGTCGTGCCTCAAAGAAGTCATCAGCATGCTCAACCACCGGGGCGACACGATTGCCGAGCGGATCCGCTCCAACGGCAAGGTCGGTGGCGCGGAAGTCGGTGACTTCATGATGCTGCAACTGATCAACCGTACCGAACTGCTGCTGCGCCACTACCTCGGTCTGGAGCAGGTGCACCCGGAAGAGTTGTACCGCACGCTGCTGACCATGCTCGGTGATCTGGCGACCTTCTCCAGCGACAGCAAGCGCCCGCGTCTGGACAGCCGCTATTCCCACGCCGATCAGGGCGCGAGCTTCCGCAAACTGATGGAAGCGATTCGTCAGGTGCTGTCGATGGTGCTGGAACAGCACGCCATCGAGTTGATCCTGCAAGCGCGTCAGTACGGCATCATCGTGTCGCCGTTGCACGACCACAAACTGCTCGGCTCGGCATCGTTCGTGCTGGCGGCAAGTGCCAACTGCGACTCCGAAGAACTGCGCCACCGCTTGCCGGCGCACCTCAAGGTCGGCCCGGTGGAGCGTATCCGCCAACTGGTCAACCTGCACTTGCCGGGGATCAAGGTCAAACCGTTGCCGGTGGCCCCGCGGCAGATCGCGTTCCACTCGAACAAAACCTACTTCATCCTCGAACTCAGTTCCGAAGACCTGGCGCAACTCGAGCGCTCCGGCGGCTTCGCGTTCCACGTGTCCGGCGAATTCGCCGAGCTTGAACTGAAATTCTGGGCCATCAGGAACTGACCGACATGATCAAGGAAACGGATTACAACCAGGACGACAAAACCGTCCTGCTCGATCGTCAGGGCCACGGACCGGCAGCCAGTCCGCTGACCGACTTCGCCGCGCCGCCGCGCTTCGAGCAACTGGAAGAACGGATGATCTACGCCGCGCGCCTGCGCCCGGCGGAGGCGTTCAACATCAGCCTGAATTCGCTGGTGGCGGCGTCGTCCGAACTGCTCTCGGAAGTGGTGCGCCTCAAGCACAGCGAAACCCGCGAAGACCTCTACGCGCTCAACGAGCGCCTGACCGCCGGGCTCAAGCTGTTTGAAGTGCGCGCGTTGCACAACGGCGCCGAAAGCAGCCAGGTGATGGCTGCGCGTTACGTGCTCTGCACCGTGGTCGACGAAGCTGTGGTGACCACGCCGTGGGGCAACGAAAGCGAGTGGTCGCAGATGAGCCTGCTCAGCAGCTTCCATAACGAGACGTTCGGTGGCGAGAAGTTCTTCCAGCTGCTCGATCGGCTGTCGAAGAACCCGGTCAAACACCTGCCGATGCTCGAGCTGATGTACCTGTGCCTGTCCCTTGGTTTCGAGGGCAAGTACCGCGTGCAGGCCCGTGGCATGCTTGAGCTTGAAGGCATCCGCGACGCCCTGTACCGGCAGATCCGTCAGTTGCGTGGCGACGTGCCGCGCGAGTTGTCGCCGCACTGGGAAGGCCTCAACGACCAGCGCCGCAACCTGGTGCGCATCGTGCCGGCGTGGATGGTGGTGCTGTTCACGCTGGTCTGCCTGGTGGTGATGTATTCGGGCTTCGCCTGGGTCCTGGGCGAGCAGCGCGACACCGTTCTGCAACCTTATCAGCCGCTTGATCCGGCCGCGGTGCAACCGCAGTCGCAGCCGTAAACAGGGACGTGTGATGAAAAAGTTTTTCAAGAAAGTCGGCGCCTTCCTGCGCCAGACCTGGGTCTGGACCCTGCTGCTGGTGCTGTTCGTGGCACTGCTGGTGTGGTTCGTCGGCCCATTGTTGGCGGTGGATGACTACAAGTTCTGGGAGAGCGCGACCTCGCGTCTGCTGACCATCGCCGTGCTGTTCCTGATCTGGGGCCTGACCATGGTCTTCGTCAGCTGGCGCGCGGGCATCCGCAAGAAAGCCGTCGAAGAAACCGAAGACGGTCAGGATCGCATCCGTCGTGACGAGCTGATCGAAGAAGAGCAGAAAGAGTTGAAGGCGCGCTTCAAGGACGCGCTGAAAACCCTGAAGACTTCGAGCCTGTATCGCGGCCGCAGCGAACGCTGGCGCAACGATTTGCCGTGGTACCTGCTGATCGGTCCGCAGGCCTCCGGCAAGACCAGCCTGCTGGACTTCTCCGGGCTGGAATTCCCGATCAACAAGATCGACCGCAAGCTGACCCGCGACACCCTCGGCACCCGTCATTGCGACTGGTACTTCGCCGATCACGGTGTGCTGATCGACACAGCCGGGCGCTACACCACCCAGCCGGACGCGGAAGTCGACGGCAGTGCCTGGACCACCTTGCTCGAACTGCTGCGCAAGCGTCGTCGCGGGCGTCCGTTGAACGGTGTGCTGGTGACCATTCCGGTGGAATCGCTGATCGGTGGCAGCGAGCAGGACATCGACACCCTGGCGCGCCAGGTGCGCGGCCGTCTGCAAGACGTCTATCAGAAACTGCACGTCGATGTGCCGGTGTATCTGGTGCTGAGCAAGGCGGACAAGCTGCTCGGTTTCGACGAGTTCTTCGATCAACTGACCCGCGAAGAAAGCGATCAGGTGCTGGGTACCAGTTTCCGCAAGGATCAGGTCGGCACCGACGTCGCGGTACTGCGCGGCGAGTTCGAAGAACTGCTGCGGCGCCTGAACAATCAGGTGATCATGCGCATGCACTCCGAGCGCGATACCCAGCGCCGTGGCCGCATCCTCGACTTCCCGCATCAACTGGGGCAGATCGGCGAGCGCCTGTGCCTGTTCGTCGACATGGCGTTCACTGGCAACCGCTACCAGCGCGCGTCGCTGCTGCGGGGTTTCTACCTGACCAGTGCTCCGCACCTGACGCAGGAAATGGACGCAACCACCGCCGGCATCGGCGCCAACCTCGGCATGAATGCCGGCGTGCTGCCGACCCTGCGCAGTGGCCGTTCGCGCTTCATCCATCATCTGTTCAGTCGGGTGATTTTCCCCGAGTCGGATCTGGCCGGCCTCGACAAACGCGAGCGCAGCCGCATCCATTGGGGTCAGCGTGCGTTGTACGTTGGCGCACTGGCGGCATTGGCGCTGTTCGGCATGCTCTGGGCCGGTGGTTTCTCGGCCAACTATGAGCGTCTGGAAAACCTGCGCACGCTGGCGCAGAACTGGACTCAGCAGCGTTCGGCGCTGACCCCGCGTGATGACGCGATGGGCGTGTTGAAAACCCTCGACACCAGCTACGCCGCGACTCAGGTGTTCCCGAAGAAGGGCGACGTCTCGTACCACGAGCGTGGCGGTCTGTATCAGGGCGAAGACGTCAATCCGGTGGTCAAGCAAGCCTACGAACATGAGCTCGAAGCGCAATTGCTGCCACGGGTCGCGACGATGCTCGAAGGGCAGATCCGCGCCAACATGAAGGACCGCGACAAGCTGCTCAACAGCCTGCGTGCGTACCTGATGCTGAACATGAAAGACCGTCGTGACGCGGTGTGGCTCAAGGACTGGGTCGCCACTGACTGGTCGCAGCGCTACACCGGCAACACCGCGGTGCAGAATGGTCTGAACACCCACCTCGAACGCCTGTTGAAGCAGCCGTTCATCTACCCGCTGAACGATCAACTGGTGACTCAGGCACGTCAGGTGCTGCGCGCCGAATCGCTGGCCACCGTGGTCTACCGCATGCTCCGCGAGCAAGCGCGCAACCTGCCGGAATACCGTTTCAGCCAACACCTCGGCCCGCAGGGCTCGCTGTTCATCGGCACCGAATACGTGATCCCGGGCTTCTACACCCAGCAGGGTTACCAGCAGTACTTCTCGGTGCAGGGTTCGGCGCTGGTCACCGACATCCTGCGTGACAACTGGGTGCTGGGCGAAGGCGCGGGCATCAGCGACATGGACTTGCGTCGCCTGATGGTCGAGCTGGAGCAGCTGTATTTCCGTGACTACGCCAACTACTGGAGCGAAGCCGTCGGCCAGGTAGCCTTGCCGCCGATCAGCGACGCCGGTGAAGGCGCCGAGCAACTGGCGGGCCTGACTTCGGCCAACTCGCCGGTGCTGGCATTGCTCACGGAAGTGCGCGAAAACACGCGCTTCCCGGCTGCTGCCGATCCGGTGGATGAAGCTGGTGATGCCGCCGATGCACTGGCAGGGCAGAAGGGCAAACTGGGCAAGGTCGGCAAACTCGCGTCTGCCGTGGCGGACAAGGCTTCGGCGATGGCCGTGGCGAAAAGCCTGCCGGACACCGCGAAGAAGTCGCTGCAACGCCGCTTCGAGCCGCTGCACCGTTTGCTCGATGACAACAACGGCCCGGCCGCAGACCTGACCCCGGCCATCAGCGCGCTCAACGACCTGCAACTGCAACTGTCCGGTCTGGCCCGTTCCAGCACGCCGGAACAAGCCGCGTTCGAAATGGCGAAAACCCGCATGAGCGGCCAGCGTGATGCGCTGACCAACCTGCGTGCGGCCTCGGGTCGCCTGCCGCGTCCGCTGAGCGTGTGGTTCAACGTGCTGGCCGAAGACTCGTGGCGCCTGGTGCTTAACGACGCTTACCAATACCTGAACGGCCGTTATCAGAACGAGCTGTACAGCGTGTATGGCAAAACCATCAGCAAGCGTTATCCGTTCAGCGCCAGCAGCACCAGCGACGTGGCGATCAGCGACTTCCGCGAGTTCTTCCGCGCTCAAGGCACCGTCGATCGCTTCTTCGACAGCTACATGCGTCCGTTCGTCAGCGGTGATCCGGGCAACTACCGGATGCGCAGCGTCGACGGTCACAGCCTGCCGGTGTCGAAGATGTACCTCGACCAGATGGCGGCGGCGCTGACGATTCGCCAGAGCTTCTTCTCGATCAACCCGGCCGAGCCGACCGTGCAGTTCAAACTGGAACCGTACACCCTCGATCCGGCGGTGAGCCGTTCCGAGTTCAAGTTCGGCGACAAGACCATGGAGTACCGCCACGGTCCGATCCTGCCAATGACGTTCAAGTGGCCGACCGATGCTGAAGACGGTCGCACCAGCCTGGTGATGGACAAGATGGCCGGGCGTCCGATCGGTATCGAGAAGAACTCCGGCCCATGGTCGCTGTTCCGTTTGTTCGATTTGATGCAGACCGAGTACCTGACCGGTCGCGACGTGCTGGTGCTGAAAGCCGACGTGGGTGGCCTGCGCGCCAACTACCTGCTGACCAGCCAGCGCACGCCGAACCCGTTCGACATGGGCGTGCTGCGCACCTTCCGTATGCCGGTGCAGCTCTGATGCTGGTGGCCAGTCCCTGGCGCAGCGCGGCGCGTACCGACCCGGGCAAGGTGCGGGCGCGCAACGAAGATGCCTTCCTCGACTCGCCACAGCAGGGGCTGTGGGTGGTCGCGGACGGCATGGGCGGTCATCAGGGTGGCGACATCGCCAGCCAGTTGATCGTCGCCAGCCTGGCTGAACTGCCGCAGCACGAGGACTTCGACGAACGCCTCAAAGCCATCCGCCAGTGCCTGCACTGGTTGAATCGGCGTTTGGGGCAGGAGTTGACGGTCACCGCCGGACGCCATGACAGCATCATGGGCAGCACCGTTGTGGCGCTGCTGGTGGAAGGCAATCGCGCGGCCTGCATCTGGGCCGGCGACAGCCGTTGTTACATGTGGCGCGGGCAGCGGCTGTATCAGCTGTCCAAAGACCATTCGCTGCAACAGCAACTGATCGACGAGCAACAGATGAGCGTCGAACAGGCGGCAGCGCACCCGGCGGCTCAGGCCTTGACCCGAGCCGTCGGCGCCGCCGAACAGTTGACCCTGGATGTCCTCGAACTCGAGGTCTATCCGGGCGATGCGTTTTTGCTGTGCAGCGATGGTTTGTATCAGGGCCTGAGCAGCGATGCCCTCGGCAACGCCCTTAGCCTCAGCGCGCCGCATGTGGCGCTGGAACGTCTGTTCGACGGCGCCCTGCGTGGCGCCGCCCGGGACAACCTGACTGCCGTGGTGATCCGCCAATGACTGAAATCGAATCCTCAGTCGATGACTTGCTGATGAGCGAAGAGCAGGCCAGCAACCTGACCTACTTCGCCTTCGCCAAGGCAAACAACGCCGAGCCGCTGCTGGCGCCGACCAAGGCCAGCATCGGTGCATTGCCGGACGTACTCGCCGGCCGCTACCACCTCGAGCGTCTGCTCGGGGCGGGCGGCATGGGCGCGGTCTATCGGGCACGGGATCTGCTGCACGAACAGTTCGGCGATCCCGACCCTTACATTGCGCTGAAAATCCTCAGCGAAGAATTTGCCGAATCGCCGGACGCCAGTGCCTTGCTTTACAGCGAGTTCGCCCTGACCCGACGCCTGCGCCACGACAACGTCGTGCGTGCGCACACTTTTGAAGTCGACACCGACTGCCAGCGGGCCTTCATCACCATGGAATACATGCGTGGCCTGACCCTGGACAAATTGCTCTGCGAGCGGCCCCTCGGCCTGCCGTGGAAAGAAACGCGCGACATCGCGCTGCCGCTGCTCGATACGCTGGCCTACGCCCACCGTCGCGGCGTGCTGCACGGTGACATGAAACCGAGCAACGTCATGCTCAGCGAAGACGGCCTGCGCCTGTTCGACTTCGGTCTCGGTCAGGCAGACGAGGGCGTGTTGCCCGGCCTGCCGCACCTGAGCCGCGAGCGTTTCAACGCCTGGACGCCGGGCTACGCCGCCCCCGAACTGCTTGAGGGCCAACCGTTGTCGGCCAGCGCGGACGTGTACGGCGTGGCCTGCGTGATCTATGAACTGGCGAGCGGCAAACACCCGTTCCGCCGCTTGCCCTCGACCCAGGCCCGCGACGAGCACCTGGAGCGCGAGCTGCAAGCCCCGGCGAACTTACCGAAACACGGCTGGCCAGCGCTGCGAACCGCGCTGAGCTTCAATGCGGCAGAACGCACCATCACTGCCGACCAATTGCGTGACGCCTTGGGCGCCACTTCGTCCTGGCTGCAACGGTTGCGACTTCGGGCGTAACGGACGACATTCGAACAGGGAGCGCTTTATGTTCAACCCAGCTAACGAAACCCACTTCAGCCTCAAGGTCGAAGACTACGTGGGCGACCTGCAAGTGCTGTCGTTCACCGGCACTGAAGGCATCAGCCAGCCGTTTCGTTTCGACCTCGAACTGGTCAGCGAAAACCCCGATCTGGACCTGGAAAAACTCCTGCACAAGCAGGCGTTCCTCGCGTTCGATCCACAGGGCTCGGGCATCCACGGGCAGATCTACCGCGTCGCCCAGGGCGATGCCGGCAAGCGCCTGACCCGCTACAAGGTCTCGCTGGTGCCGCAGCTGCAATACCTGCATCACCGCACCAACCAGCGCATCTACCAGCAGATGTCGGCGCCGAAAATCATCGCGCTGATCCTCGACGAACACGGGATCAAGGGCAACGCCTACAGCTTCCAACTGAGCCAGCCGTGCCCGGATCGCGACTACTGCGTGCAGTACGACGAAACCGACCTGCACTTCGTCCAGCGCCTGTGCGAAGAGGAGGGTATTCACTACCACTTCCAGCACAGCGAAAAGGCTCACCTGCTGGTGTTCGGCGACGACCAGACCGTGTTCCCCGACCTCGGCCAGCCGACCGCCTACATACAGGGCAGCGGCATGGTCGCCGAAGAACCGGTGATCAAAGGCTTCAAACTGCGCCTGGAAACCCGCACCAGCCGCACCACGCGCCGCGACTACGACTTCGAAAAACCGCGCCTGCAAATGGAAGCAGCGTACAAACCCGATGGCGAGAGCACTGAACCGGATCTCGAAGACTACGACTACCCGGGCCGCTTCATCGACCGTGCGCGCGGCAAGTTCCTCAGCCAGCGCGCCCTCGAACGCCACCGCGCCGACTACCGCCAGGCCGAAGGTCGCGGCGACCAGACCAAACTGGTCAGCGGCCACTTCATGGCCATGTCCGACCACCCGCGCAGCGAGTGGAACGACCTGTGGCTGCTCACCGAAATCTTCCACGAAGGCAAACAGCCGCAAGTCCTCGAAGAAGGCGTGACCAGCGACACCACCGACAATAAGGACGACTTCCACCAGGGCTACCGCAACACCTTCCTCGCCACCCCGTGGGACGTGTTCTACCGGCCGGCCCTCGAACACCCGAAACCGCGCGTGCTCGGCAGCCAGACCGCCATGGTCACCGGCCCCAAAGGCGAAGAAATCCACTGCGACCAATACGGCCGCATCAAAGTGCAATTCCACTGGGACCGCGAAGGCCTCGCCGACGACAAAACCAGCTGCTGGCTGCGCGTCTCCAGCTCCTGGGCCGGCGACCGCTACGGTGCGATCAGCATTCCGCGCATCGGCATGGAAGTCCTCGTCACCTTCCTCGAAGGCGACCCCGACCAACCCCTCGTCACCGGCTGCCTGTACCACAAGGAAAACCCGGTGCCGTACGCCTTGCCGGCCAACAAAACCCGCAGCGTGTTCAAAACCCTCAGCTCCCCGGGCGGCGGCGGTTACAACGAACTGCGCATCGAAGACAAAAAAGGCGCGGAGCAAATCTACATCCACGCCCAGCGCGACTGGGACGAGAACATCGAGCACGACCAGAAGATTCGGGTCGGGAATGAACGTCACGACACCGTGGTGAAGAACACCTACACCGAGCTGAAGGCTGAAGAACACCGCACCACCATCAGCGACCGCAAGATCGAAGCGAAGCTGGATGATCATCTGACGGTTGGGCAGAACCAGCATGTGAAGCTGGGTACGGCGCAGCTCACCAGCGTGGGGAAAGAGATTCACCTCAAGGCTGGGGACAAGATTGTTATTGAGGCGGGGACGGAGCTGACCATTCTCGGGGGTGGGAGCTTTATCAAGCTGGATGGCGGTGGTGTGACGGTGGTTGGGCCGGTGGTGAAGATTAATGCGGGTGGCTCGCCGGGGAGTGGGACTGGGATCGGGATTAAACCGCCGGTGCTGCCGGGGGCGGCGGATAAGGATAAGGCGGGGAGTTTGATGGATCAGGCGTTGGGGAATGCGTCTGAGGAAAAAATCAAACGCAAGCCGAAACGAATGCTCAATTTTTCCGGGTAAGACATTGACGGCAATCCAAGCCACCAGGGATCAGAATTCAGGTAATTGGTAATGACAGAGACAACCAGCAAGAAAATAGAAAAATGGTCGTATCCATTAAAAGCAGGGGCGACCGGGGCGACAGATCCGCAGCAGTTCTACAAAGCTCTAGCCAAGGCCAAAGATGGTTTCTACCCGTTGGGTGCCAATGGTCTTTGGCATGGTGGTGTTCATTTCGACGAAGCCTCGGGTTTGGTGCCGGATTTGGCGGAAGTCAAGTGCATCGCGGATGGTGAAGTAGTCGCTTACCGTATTGATAGTACTTACCCGAAATCGGCCTACGGTACGGCAGAGTCCGAGTTCTCGACTGGTTTTGTTCTGATCAAGCATCGTCTGGAAGTGCCGGTACCTCCTGCTCCTCCAGCCACTGCCGGAGCCCAATCAGTAGCAGCAGCTCCTGGCCCCAGCCTGACGTTTTTCAGCCTTTACATGCACCTATTGCAGTGGAAAAACTACGAAGAAGCCCCAGCACTGTCGCGCCCAGCGTTTTGGAGTGGCGGCACGTTGCAGGTCAAAGCAACCGCCGACGACGAAATTCTTGGTTTGCGCGTGCGTTTGGAGCGGCGCGGAAAGCCAGGCTACGGTACCGTGTTAACGGTTTTGGCTCGCGGTACGGTTGTTCAGACAGGTGAGGAAGAGGATGGTTGGCTGAAGGTCGTGAGCGTTACACCGCCTAGTACCGATCTGACGCCAGGTACAGGCTGGGTCTATAAAACAGAAATGACGGCGGGTTCGACACCTAATACTTACGTCATTGGCACCGCTGCAAAAGACCCGATGAATCCGCCTCAGAAAGGTCTCGTTGTCCGCGCCTCTGCAAGCCAATCAGGTGCTGCAAAAGCAATTTTGCCCCACGGTACTCAAGTTAAAATCGGGAACGACGGGACGCGCGGCAAATATCAAAAATTGTTGGAGATCGTTAGTGGGAATGCTGTCCCGCCCTTGGCAGCGGCTGAGGTGCTTGGGTATGTCTGGGAGGGGCAACTTGAAGCGAAAAGTGAGCCAGCTGAAAAGGACGCTGTACATGTTCTGACAACTCCAATCCCGATTTCGGCGGGAAGTCTGATCGGTCACGTAGGGAAGTATCAAAACCATTCGGACTCGGCCCCAAAAAATCTGCTGCACGTTGAGGTATTTAGCTGCGAAGACGTTAAGGCATTCACTGTCCTGAGCAAGGACAAAGCTGCAGGATTGCCAGCAGTCGAAAAAACACTTGTGAAAATTCCCCAAGGCAGCGTGTTGGTCACGCACTCCCAAGGAATGAGCGCAACAAACCCTCCGCGCGTGACAGATCCCCACAAAACTGTTGGTCATGATTTCTTTGTTCCTGTCGGGGTGTTGGAGGCGCTACCGGCGGAGAAAAAGATAAAGGCGCCTGTTGTTATGGCGGGATCTACCACCTATACGCTTTGGTGGCGTTTGGATGGATTGCTAGGTGATGCTGAAGGGAATGAAATTAGCGGTTGGTTTGCAGAGCCAGATACTGCTCTGTCACGCCATTCTCCCTTTGAATGGGAAGGCTTCAGCTTCATAGAGGAGACAGGAAGTAACGTGGACCATCTGTCTGCTTTTCTTCATGCGCAACAAAGCCTCAGTGAAGAGGAGCAAGCCACTTATTCACCAAATATCGATAATGCTGAAGATGGGACGGCGAAACAGCGCTTATATAAAATTCTCGACAGGAATGGAGATAAAAAACTTACGCCCGATGAGATAAAAGAAGCATTGAAGAAGCCTTGGTTTTCTCAGCCTATTTCTCAGATAGTTACTCAGTACGAGAGCGAGTGGTTTTATGAGAGCGAAAAATGGAACGCATTAGATGAAGTGATGGGGCACACTGATTCTGAGCCTAATATAGCTTGGCAAGAGGAAAAGGTTCGAATCAAACGCTTGGGGTGGTTAGACAAACTGGCGGGTAAGTACGGCATCGATAGTAAAAAGTTATGGCATCTTCACCCTATAGGTTTTATTGGAAATTTTTCTGGGAAGTCAGCGCGTAAGTTAATTACTCAAGCAATGTTGAAGGCGGCCAAGCCTAGCATTACGGATGCCTATTGCGAAGAGATATTGCCTTATCTAAATAAGTATGCCGCGCTTTATAAGGTTGATAGTCCTCTGAGGGTCGCGCATTTCTTAGCTCAGGTGGGCCATGAGAATGGATTTAAAGTTACCTCTGAAGATTTGAATTACACTGCCATTGGCATGCGAAAACAATTCGGCTGTCGTAATAATGCAAAAGGATATGAGGCGTCAACGGACGAGTGCAAAGTTCTGCCTAGGTTACGGCCAAAGCTTTGGAGTGAGCCTGAGACGTACGCACATAATCCTGTAAAGCTTGGCAGCTATGTATATGCCGATAGGAATGATAACGGTAATGAGGCTAGTGGCGAAGGGTATAAATATCGTGGTCGTGGGGTGATACAGCTAACGGGTAAGTATAATTATCGCCAATATACAAAAATTCACAACCAAGCTGACCCTTCGGATCCTCAGGATTTTGTTGCTAATCCAGATTTGATAATGGAAAGCATAAAATATGGAGTTGAATCTGCCTTTGTTTGGTGGTCGATGTTTAAGATAAATCAAGCTATTGATGATTCTCTGGCCCTGAGAACGATGTCAGATATTGATGGCCATGTTTCTGATATCTCTATAAAGGTTAACGGCGGAACTACCGGGCTTCAAGAACGTATTAATTTGTTCAAGTTGTTGAAAGACATGGTTGCGGAGGAGATGGGGTTATGAAAGTTGTAATTTTGGTTTTGTCGCTTGTTTTTCCTGTTTTATCCGTTATTGCTGATGAGAAAGTAGTAAACCTCGATCCTGTTTTTGGTTTGTCTCAAAGCGCCAGATTTTATTATGTGGGATCTGAAGGGAATCAAACACTCCGTGGCGAGTTGCTAGTGGCGGGGAAAGGAAGTACTCAATTTCCAGATGTTTGCGAGCATGAGGGGGGAGATGCACAGTTGCATGATGCTTACACGGTCAGCGCGGGCAACACTTTTTTTGTTTTTACGTGTAGCTGGGTTGTTCTGCACCCTGGGGTCAACTTAAAAGGGACAGATTTTGTTTCCTACGTTTATAGCGATAAAGAAATACGAAGTCTTGTAAATGACAAGAAGCTTGCTTCATCTATTTCTGGGTATGAAGGAAGCCTGGAAGAGGGGGGGGGGTGATTATTTTTGGTATTCAACACGAGCGCTTGCCTCAAAGAAACTAAAAGAGACCGCTCGCGGAGCTAGACAAGATTCTTTGGAGTTGTCTCATGATATCGTTCTGGTGAGACTTAAAGATAAAGATTATGAAGCTCTCAAATATTATCTGACGCAAGAGAGACTTGACTCGTTATTAAGGGAGGAGGCTCCGGTGTCGAGAGTTAACTCCGGAATCTATAATGATTTTGGCTTTGCTCTGGGAGAGGCTGGATCTAACAAAGTTGCTTATTCTTTGCTTTCTAAAGTTGAAGCCGTCTCTCCTGAACGCGTGGTTCTCAAACTCAATATTGCGGACGTTTTGTGGAGTAGTGATGAAGTCAAGTCGAAGCAGTACTATCAGAGTTATATCGCGATGATGAAAGGTCAAGGCAAAGAGCATCTAATTCCTTCAAGGGCAATAGAAAGAGTAAAGTAAGGCGTTGAGGTCTATTCGGTTATTGGTAGATTTGAAATAAGAAGCCTTTCAGAAGGGAGTAGGGCGGCAGCGTAAGAGAGAGTATTTAGGCCCTTACGAAGAAGGGGGCGGATTACTTTGGTTCAATTCGCCCGCCCGTATCTCCTATATTTCCCTTACTCATAGTCGCTACTAATGCGAAAGGGGCGGATTTAATTATTTGGCTCGACGTTCTTAACTTCTGATGACGGTATTAAATAAATTTTTCGCTCGTCGACAGCAATACTGCATTGGCTGCTTGGGAAGTCGACCGTGGTTAACGAATTTCGATAAATATGAATAAGTTATGTTTTGGTTTTTTGGCGTTATTTCCTTTCGCCGCCCACAGCGCAGTCACCCGCGAATCACTCTGCTTCGAACTATCCGAAACGAGTCCGGTGAAGTTCGAATTCCGTATTTTTTACGATGCCTCCAGCAAATGGTCTGGCGGCTTCGTAAAGTACGCCAAGTCCAGCGAGCCAATTTCCGTTGTGTTGACGGATACCCAGAACGAAATGCTCGGCGCCGATGCCCCTTGGCAGAGCACCAGAAGCTGGTCTGAAGTCATCAGTGGCAAGGTCTCAGGGACCTACGAGCTCGTGACTCAAGGAACGCAGATCGTCTCGATGACGTACACGAAGAAGTCCAACGGCAAGGTTTACTATTTCGGAAATAACACCAGCGTCGATTCCTCTTTGGAATCCGGATGCGAGTGGGAGTAGGGCGAACATGAGATCAAAAGCTCTAGCAATATCACTGCTCGGCCTGCTGTGGACGATGCCAATGCTGGCGGAAACGAACAAGTTCAGCCCAACCCAAGGCGTTGAAACAACGCTGGTTCTCAAAGGCTCCACGCTGAACGTCGCGGTTAAAGGCGAAACGCATAACGAGTCGCGGACGGTCGATTTTGAAGCCGTAAACGAACTCCACATGCAGTTCGACGATTTCAATTTCGACGGCGCCCAGGATTTCGCGATCTGGCAGCTTGATGACGGCATGGGTACTTACGACTACTACCGGGTGTTCATTTACCAAGTCAAAACCGGCACGTTCGAAGAGTTGCAGCCGGACTGCGGCGATGGTTTCGTTAATTTGCGTGTCGACAAAAAGCGTAAAGCGTTGCTCAGCACCTACTGGGAAATGAACATACCCAAGCAATGCGTCACCCGATTCACCAAACGCAAAGCCTGAATGACTCAAGGAAGAACACAGTGAAACGTTTTGTTTTTACCCTGCTGGCCGTGCTGCTGCCACTCTCAGCGGTGTACGCGCAGGATGACTGCAGCCATGTCAGCTCAAGCCTGGAAATGGTGCCCTGCTCGGAGGCGGCGAAGAAGGCTGCCGATACGCAGTTGAACCTCATCTACAAGCAATTGATGGCGCGGCTTGAGTCTGATTATCGAGCGGATCCGGCATTGGGAGCGGAGTACGCAGCGAAGATTAAAGAATCGCAACGTGCATGGCTGAAGTTGCGCGATGCGAACTGCCCTTTGGAGGCATTCGAGATCGAGACGGGGGTGCCGGCACATGTGTTCGCGGTCAACTCGTGTATCGCCAGAATGAGCCGTGAGCGCTCGGCGTATCTGGACAAGATCGTCCCTGCTCTTGCATCCGACAAGAGCACTTCGACGGCGCCGGTCAACCACGCCTGTCCTTCAGAGGAATTCCCAGCTTTCCTTACAGCGTTTTCCGCCAACAGCGAATCACAACGCCGTCTCACTGCGATGACGGTCAAGTCGCTTGTGTTGAAGCCGGTAGCAGGTAAGGACCGTAGTACCTTTGAGCCTTCGACCTCGGGCGTCAGCGGAGCTTCCTTCACCTATCCGCTGATGGCCGCCATCACACCCGGCAAGACACCGGGAGTCGAGATTGAAGAGGTCGATGACAGTCACGTCAACGTGATCGATAAGCGGGCGGGCAACAGCAATGTAAAAATCTTCAACTTCTCACGTCAGGCATGTTGGGTACTTGAGGGCGTCGAAGACTGGTCGATCAGCGAGAATGATCTTGTCGCAACACGTAAACCCGGAATGAGCCGCGCCGAGAACTTCTGCGAACAACGTGCCGAGGCTTTAGGAGGGCTAGGGTTTCTTGAGCAGTACCGTCTAACTGTGGAGTTGATTGAAGCGTCTCTGGAAAATTATGTCTGCGCAGCAGAGTCGGGTGATCCAGAGGCGAGCGAGTCAGCGGCAAGACTGAGCCTTTCGCAGATGGCGTCCCAGCTGGAAACCAGCAAAGTTGAGGCGTTGTTCAAAGCCGCGTCAAAGACGCCGAGTGGTGCATTAGGTTATGCCTCGTTTTTTTGTATGGGGAACTCCACCGATTACGACGGTCCTTGCCTCCATCCCAAGCAGGCAGAAGAGCAGGTCATTCGAGCAATCAACATGGGCTCCATAGAGGCGATGAGTTATCTGGCTTCTACCTTTGAGGGTGGCGAGTTGGGAACAAAGGATATGTCCCGAGCGTTAGCCTGTTATCAAATGGCGGCTGATAAAGGTCACCGGTTGAGCATCGACAACGTGGCGCGATTGAAGTCGCAAGGTCCAGAGCCGATCAAGGCGAGCCACTGCATTTGAAACTCGGAGCGCGGATGTGTCGCGATTCTTTGCCGTTAAATTCTAAGTGAGTGGAACTGTGCCTGATGAATTGTCGATTCCGGGTTTCGTGAGACCTCGTTATCTGAGGGTATTGCTGATCAGCGTTGCTGCTTTCGCGCAGGTCGGTCATGCCGCCGCAACTGTTGCCTCGGTGGGCAATGCGTCGGGTCAGTCGCAGATCGCGCAAGGCCCAACCGAAGCTGCGATCGACATGACACCTTGCCGGTTCTCAATGACGCTCTCGAAAGATCAATGGTTGCAGTTCAATACGCCTGATCTGGTATTCATTGCGGCCAAACAACAGCCTGAAACCTCTAGCGCCCCGCGTTTATCGCAGGCTCAGACCTCGACGGGTTATGAGTGGAATTTCGAAAAGCCCACAAACTTGAGCCAGCCCTGGTTCGGTGTCATGTGTGAAAACACCAACAACTTTTCCGCGCTCACCACTCAGAAGCCGGCGCTTGATGACACGATTGAGTTGCAACTAGTGCGAGAGAGCAACGACCGTAAATGCCCGGCGACCCTGACCGATCATGGTTGGGAGCCGACGTCGCTGGCGGGGCCAAAAAACGGATACACCTTTGAGGCATTAGGTGGGGAGAGGTCCTCGGGGTTCATCTTCGGTTTCCATGACAAGTCA
Source organism: Pseudomonas sp. S150 (assembly GCF_004526365.1). NCBI lineage: Bacteria > Pseudomonadati > Pseudomonadota > Gammaproteobacteria > Pseudomonadales > Pseudomonadaceae > Pseudomonas > Pseudomonas sp. S150. The sequence continues at coordinate 363,438 of NZ_CP038207.1, read as the reverse complement.
CGACGTCACATCACCCGCGTCGCTTTCTGCCTGCTGCACGGCGAAAGCGTGCTGATCGGCTCGGCGGAGTCAGGCTCGCCCACCCCGCTGGCGATCAGCGCCGAAGGATTTGAACAAATCAAAACAGCGGTTCGCAGCATAGCTTTTGAGTAAGCCTGCGAAGACCGAACGGAGTTACAGCGTGAAGGGATGTTCAGTTTTACTCGGCGGCCTCTTGGCCACTGTCGCGTCCGTGGCTTTCGCCGCTGACCCGGACTTCAAGGATTACACCGTCACCCCAGAGTTCACGGGTATCAATCACGAACCGGTGTCGCAAGAACACAGCAACCCGAGGATGGATAAGGATCGTGCACAGGCACTCAAACGCAAGGTCAACTTTGCCGGCCACTACTTCCTGTACCGAGTCGGCTGTGGTGGCAGTGCCATTTGCGGCGAAGTGCTGGATGCGCGCACGACGGCAATACCTTCAGCCTGTCGAACAAGCCCGATAGCCGTCTGCTCATTGTTTCCGGCATTGCGGCCGATACCGAAGAGGACGCGCAGGGTAATGAGCTCGAAAGCCGTTACAGAACCCGCTACTTCGAGTTTGTGAACAACGAGTTCCGGCTGCTGACGTTCAAGGATTTGTGATCGCCGCCGTTTGATTAAGGATGATTGGATGAACCGCTTTTCCATTCGGCCCATGCTGAATGCACTTCTACTGTTGCCCCTCACCTATGCCATTCCGGCAGCTGCCGAAGCCGGGAGTTGCTACGGCTATCTCACCGAAATGGTCAGGAGCAGCAACTTCCCGTTTCGCTATGTCGGCAAGGACAAGGTCAATCTACTGATTGATGAAGACGACGGTGAAATGGTGCGAGCCCAGTTGTTCTTTGATACGGACGGCACCGCCACCATCGGCTGGATCAAATACACCCCAGCCACTCGAGTGTTGCTCAATACCTCGGCTGAACTGGAAGAGCCGGTGGAACTGTCATTCGATGCCAAATTCGCCAACGGCTATGCAAAGTGTCTGGCCAACAGGCAGGTTAGCGGCAAATAAAATGAGAAAAATAAATGAGTAGGATGTGTTTGTTGTATTGCAAAGGTTTACTTGCGAAGTATGTGGCGCTTGTTAAAAAAATTCTTTGATGGCGGATTCAATGAAAAATATATATTCACTCCCAGGATTTTTATCGTTAACCCTTCTGTTTTTTAGTTCATTCGCACTTTCCGCGAGTTTCGATTGCGGCAAGGCTTCAACGGACGTAGAAAAGAAAATTTGTAATTCTCCATCTTTGTCCATAATGGATGAAAAGTTGAGTGAGTTTTTCAAGCCGTTAAAGAGTCGACGGGCTTTTCAAATAATCGAAAGCGATTGGCTGGAGTCGGAACGTAATGCTTGTGAGTCAGTTGAGTGTTTAGAGGATGCTTATGCTCAGCAGATACAGTTTCTGTCGCCGATCCCTATTGCGCCTAGGCCGATCCAGAAAGACATTAAGTTGATGTTGGGGGATAAGCCATATACGCAGTTTGAGCGCTCATGGAAAGTCGTTGATTTAGCATGGCTTCCCAATGAAAAGGGGGTTGTCGAACGATTTGTAATCTCCGCCGAAACAATCTCAGGCATGTTGCATGTCATCATATTTGAAGGGCATTTTGATCCAGCGATGATTGCGTACAGGGGCAATCTTTATGAGTACGTTGATCGCAATGACAGGCAAGTACTGCACACCATTGCGAAAGATATCGGCTTTGATGGTGCTCTGAGTCTGGGGTCGAACGACGAAGGCAAAAGGTTTGCGGGAATTCTGGACGGGTCGTTTTACTATCGACAGCAGCTATCGAAAAAACAGTTGCGGGGGATGGTTTATAAACTCGGCTCCAAGCTGCCGCCGGTTGAAAGTAGTTTATTGTTTCAGCAGTGGCCAAATACTGATGAAAATGCTGTAAGTGGTTTGACATTCGGCTGGGGTGGAGAGTATGGAAAGTTGCAAGCGTATTATTCGCATACCCCAGGGTATGAAACGATAGCGCCGGTTGGTGGGCCGGATGCTAGTTGGAATATTTATAATCCAATCTGGAGCAAATCAAGGCCGATTTTTTATTTCAAGAATGGCGATGAAACTGTTTGGCGTGCCAATGTTGCGGATAAGACGCTGACGAAAATTGCGAAGGCCAGTGATGAAGGAATGATTCAGAATCCTACGCCTATCGATGTTAACGGGCGCGAAGCGATCGTTTATCTGAACGGATCTACTCTGAAAATGGCTATCTCACTTGAAGAATAAGTGCGACTTAAAAACATACCTTAGAAAGTTGTTAGGGTTTTTCAGGTTGCCCCGGTTTTCCTTTAAACTCTCCACCCCCAAGTAATGCGCTCAGGACACGGAATGCCAGCCCCCTCGATCTCCCTTCGCCCAGCGTTAGTACTCTGGCTATACGCCGCCGCAATCGCGCACACACTCGCCGGCCTCACCCTGACCTGGGCCGGTCACTCCGGTTTACTCGACGGCTATCTGCAAGTTCTCGAACTCGCATTCTGGGGCGCCGATGCGGTGCCCGCCGCCGGCCACGAACAACAAGTCTGGTGGCTCGCGCTTTTCGGCGCGACGCTGCAAAGCTATTCGCTGTACATGCTCGCTCTGGTGCACTTGGGCAATCGTTTGAAAGCCCCGGCAGTCTGGGGTTGGTTGATCGCGGGCATCCTGTTATGGGCGCCGCAGGACATGTGGCTGTCTGCGCAAAAGCAGGTTTGGTCGCACCTGTGGCTCGACGGTTTTGCGTTGCTCGTGCTATTGCCGCCGTTGATCTGGCTGTATGTCCAGGACCGCCGAAAAATCGCTCAATAAATGCGCACTGGGCATATTGGTAACGAAGGAGTTACAGCGTGAAAGGATTTTCGCTTCTTCTCGGCAGCCTGCTGTTAGCCGCCACTTCGATGGCATCCGCCGCCGATCCAGCTTTCAAGGACTACAGGGTCGCCTCCGTGTTTCCCGGCCCCAACCATGCACCGGTGCCGCAAGAACAAAACAACCCGGTCATGGACAGTGACCGAGCGAAAGCCCTGCAAGGCAAAGTCAACTTCGCTGGCCATTACATCCTGCACAGGCTCGGCTGTGGCGGAAGTGCCATTTGCGGCGAAGTGCTGGACGCCCAGACCGGTGAGGTGTTTGGCGGTCTGCCCAATGCTTACGACGGCAGCACGTTCGGCATGATTTACCAGCCTGACAGCCGCTTGATCATCGTGTCCGGCATCACGCTCGACGGCGAAGAAGATGCGCAGGGGAATGCGTTGGAAAGTGGTAATCGGGATCGTTACTACGAGTTTGTGAACAATGAGTTTCGGCTGCTGAGCATGACCGACGTGGAATCGCCGCCGATGGATGAGGAGTGAGTGGATGAACCGGTTTTTCATTCGGTCTGTGCTGATTGCGCTTTCGCTATTACCTCATTCACTGCCCGCGACTGCCAGCGAAGGGAGTTGCTACGGCTACCTTACTGAGCTTGTCAGGAGCAGCGATTTTCCGTTTCGTTATGTCGGCAAGGACAAGGTCAATTTGCTGATCGACGAGGACGACGGTGAAGTAGTGCGCGCTCAGCTGTTTTTCGACACCGACGGCACCGGCACGATTGGCTGGATCAAATACACCCCGGCTACCCGTGTATTGCTCAATAGCTCGGCGGAGTTGGAGGAGCCAGTGGCATTGTCATTCGATGCCAAGTTTGCGGACGGCTATGCGAAGTGCTTGGCGGAACAACAGGCTGGTTAACGGCGAAAAGGATTTCTTAATGAATCAGTTTTTGTTTTTCGGGGGGCTGGCATGGTTGTTCTCTTCCCCAGCCTTCGCCGCGCCGACGGATGCTTACACCCAACGCGATGTCATGCAGTGCGGCGGTGTTGAAGTGGTGTTGGTGTCGTCTTGCCGATCGGTGACGGTGGATGATGCGGAAACCCACGTTATCCCAGTTTGCTCCGACCAGACCATCAACATCGGTAGCAAGGTGCTTCGACGCGATATCAGCAAAGTTTCACAACTCACTTCCGACGGTGCGAAGACGAAGATGTTGAGCAATGTCGTTGTGGCGATGGATTGCGTGGAAGGCACCAAGGGCAGTCTTGTTTCGATAGGCGGATATGGCGGTTGCGGTGCCTGCGCGGAGTGGCATGGGTATTACTCGACAACAGGGCGATTGGAGCAATACAGCTTCGATAATAACCAACGCTCTTTTGGCTCGAAGGGATCTCGGGAAGAGCTGATCAAGGCCTATGGCGTTACGAAGAGACAGCTAATGTCAGAAAGCCCGGCGGTGAAGAGGATCGTCTATGGCCAGCCTTAAGTGGGTGTTGATGATCGGCAGCTTTCTTGCCGCCACAAGTGCCTTTGCCGAGGACCCACCGATAGTCGGCATCGACGGACACACCGTGACGTTTAGAGCGACAAAATGGACGATGCCCGGTGTGGATTCGGCGACCGCATGGTTCACCGCCAACGGCAAAACCTTCCCGCTCTTCAGTGCCGATGTCGGCGCCGACGGACACCCGGACTGGCTCAGTCCTGACAAGAAAACCTTGCTGCTCGACCCCGTCGTGTTCGGCATGTTGTCGCTTGAAAATGGTGAAGAAAAACTGGAGTCGCAACAGCATTGCGATGTGATCTCCATGGAAACTGGTTGCGTGCTGGCCGAGCGTTCCCCTCGTTTTTGTCTCGGCAAATGGGTGGGCAATCAGTGGTTTTCGGAAGATGGCGAAGTCCTCACGCCTACCCTGGAAACGGAGTCCCCAAGAGACTGGCTGAAATATATTTCGACCATCAACGCTGCGCAGTCCCGCGCTGACTCCATCGAATCGGGTCTGACTTTTTTGAGTCCCGAATCCTACATGGCGTGCTATCCCCCGGTGCAAAATGTTCAGGCGTACAACGACCTGGGTTTTTATCTAGCCGAGGGCGGTAGAGATGAGCTGGCGCTGAAATTTTATCGCGGCGTTGAGGCCGTCGGTAAACGCACAGTACTGATGTTGAACATCGCCGATTCACTCTGGCGCCTTGATCGCAAAGACGAAGCGCAACGCTATTACAGCCAGTACCGCGACGCGATGAGCGCCGACGGCAAGGCGCAGAAAATACCTCGACGCGTAGTTGAGCGATCCGCAATTCAGGGAATGAAAAATTGAACATGTTTGTGCGTTTTATCGCGTTGTCCTTTGGATGCCTGTTTGCCTCTTTTGCGATGGCCGAGGACGACTGCAAAGAAATCACCGTCAGCGCCCAGGTCGATCGGTGTGTGGAGGCAGCCCGCAAGGAAGCCGACACGCAACTCAATGCCAGCTACAAGAAACTGCTGAGACGGTTTGAGGCTCAACAACGGCTTGACCCTGAGCAGGGCAAGGCGCTGGTCGCCATGGCCAGAGAATCCCAGCGCGCCTGGATCAAGCTACGCGACACCACATGCCCGCTTGAAGCCACGGAAATCGAGCCAGGGGTGGCAGCGCATGTCACGACGATCAACAACTGCATGGCCAGACTGAGTCTGGAGCGTGCGGCTTACCTGGACACAATCGTCGCTGATGAGCCGGGTAATGTGCTCGATCTCAACAAGGTGTACCTGTCCGGCTCCCAGCGCTTCGGCAATGTCGTGGCACGTTATGTCAGCACCTTTGGCAGCCCATGCCTGTCGGTCCAGATTCTGGCGCCCAACGGCGGTTGGAGAGTTCTGTCCTCCCAGCGGTTTTGCAGTTTTGACGGCAAATCGTTTTGGAATGGTTATGTCAGTGCATTGTTTGAGGATCATGCATTTGCTGCCGATGGTTTACACCTGACGCTCAGCTTGTTCGAGCTTCGTGGGGAAGGAGAGAAACGGCTCGCTTGTGTGATACCGATCCAGAATGAGCGAATTAAAGAACTGAAGTGCGGCGCGCCTGAACCCGGTGCCTAATCGGACAAGCTCTATTGGGGTGTATTTGGACATCATTTGATTGAATCAAGGATTGAAGAAAGTGAAACGCGTATTGCAGAGCGTTCTCTGCGCTCTAACTTGTTGTGTCGCTGTACCGGGTTCTCCCGCGCTTGCTGCGCCCCAAGTCCTCAAGGAAATTCCGGCTAGCTTGCTGGGTGATGCATCACGGCAAAACGTATTTGTTCTGGCAGGAGATGCGGACGAGGCCTCCAACCGATTGTTGATTGCGCCGGTACAGACACGTGATGAGGACATCTTGCTCGATACGTCGAAGGCGCTGCCTCTGATCAAAAGTCAGTACTCGTCTGCGCTTCAGGGTGAATTCAGCGTCCATGTACTCAAAGGTCGCCCTGGCGTAATGACCGTCATTGATCCACAGGCTGAGGAAGCTGTGGTCAAGCAACCGTTTGTTGAGGCTGGGGATTACATCGCGCTAGTAACCAGCGAAGAAGATAACGCGGTTTATAACTTCAACCTGTTGTTCGCCTTCAACAGAGGTTCAAAGCAGTTTGAGCTGAAAGCTCTCCTGGAAGTGGCGAACAACGACTCCTGTGACCGGTCGCTTGTCAGCGTAGTGGAGTTGCCGGTGCAGACATTGGGCCCCATCACTCTCGCTTCTTTCGATGGGCGTGAAGCGCTGCAGAAGCTGCAGGTTGCTCGTACTGGCAGTATTAAGGGCGTGAGAAAGAAATTGATGACCGTCGATTCGGCTGATTTGCTGGATATTGCGCTGGCAGCCTACCGAAAGGGTGATGACTCTTCCTTCAAGGATACGATGAGCTACGCGTTGATGGGCGGCGGCTCGCATGACACTTGTCCCCCGGATAGCTATATCGTCGCAAAGTACTACTACCCGCAGCGTCCCGGCTGGTCCAACGACCTTGGGTTTTTACTGGGCGAGGCGGGTTACTACGCTGAGTCGATTGAGCTGTTGAATGCGGTGATTGCACACAACCCAGCGCGGACGGTGGCTTACCTGAATCTCGCAGATAGCTATTGGGCTATGAACGATAAAGAGCGAGCTGTATCGGCGTACAAGCAATATGCATCGCGTATGTCGGACGCGGGAAAGGCTTTGAAAATTCCTGCTCGGGTAGCTGAGCGCAGTGGCGGAGTATCCGGGTCATGATCAAACTCAAGGCGCTCTGTAGGCTGGTCGCGGGTGTTTCTTTTGCTGCTTTGCTGATTCCTGCGCATGCCCAAGAAGTCTGTAATCCCGACAGTTTTTCCAATCCCGATTTGATCATTTGTGGTCAGCAGACTTTCGAGAAAGTCGATGCAGTGTTGAATGAGCAATATAAGAAAGTTTTGGTCAGTTTGGCGCCTGCTGACAAGAATCAGCTGACCGATGTGCAGAAGAAATGGGTGCGTTTCAAAGAGTCGTTTTGCGAGGATATCTATCAGTCGGCTTTGCCCGGTGCAGAGGCACCCATCGAAAGGCTCGCGTGTCTCGTGCAAACAACCAATGCTCGGTTGGGGGAGTTGGTTGCTCTGCAGACGGGCTTACCGCTAGATGGCTTTTACAAAGCGGCATCTGCGATTGTGGGGAAGGATCGTGAGAGAAATTTAGCGGCCGCCATTGAGCGACTGGGAGGGGATGAGTTCGATGATCCGCTTTGGAAGCAATATGCGGATGGGCACTGCGAAATGAGCGAGCGTTTGTTCCGTGAGGATTTCGCGAATTGCAGCGTGCGGATGCGCTTTCAGTTACCTCTGAACCGTTGAAGGAATGATCGGTTTGAAATCAATCCGGATGTTATCTGTTGCGTTGTCGTTCCTCTTTCCTCTTTCCTCTTGTGGCTCACAGCGAGGTCAAAACGGAGATCTATTGCTTCCGTTCACAAGAGGGTAAGAGCAGCAATTTTGAATTGCGGACCTATCACGACTCGAGCGCCAAATGGCAAGTTGCGAGCGTTAGGTACAGTAAGTCGAAAGAGGCGCTTACTCTCGTCTATGGAGGCTCGGAAGAAGAGTTTCCGAACCCTAATCGGCCCCCCGAAATCACGACGAAGTGGGTGGAGGTGTCTGGAGGCCTTGTGACTGGTGATTATGTAATGGCGAGCCAGGATCCCTTCTTTTACGGAATCGTTTACACAAACCGTAAGTCCGGAAAGAAGTACATATTCGAACACGATAGCAACATGAATGCTTTGCCTGAAACAGGCTGTCAGTGGTGACTCACGTACTTGAGAAAGGGGACTTAAAGTCCCCTTTTTTCATCCGCAAATCCCGCTACGACTTGGCCGCCAGGTTTCGCACTTCAATATGGTCGAGCGTCCCTTCCACCATCAATCGCACCCCATCCGCCATTCTGCTCAGGGCCAGTGCTACCGAGCGGCGGGAGCCGTGGAGGTCGTCGGCGAGGTCGCAGGCGATGGCGCTGATGGACAGGAGGTCTTCGGAGGCATTGGCCATGAGCGCTTCGGCATCGGTGCCGGGGGCGAGGCTGAAGAGGCCGGTTTCGCGTTTGGGTTGGGATTCGGTGCGCGGTTTGAAATGGTGGTCGAGGGCGCGTTCGGCGGCTTCGTGGAATTTCTTGGATTCCAGCGATTCGTAAGGCGATATGTCTGGGGTTTCGGGGGGATTGGGTGTTGGTTTGATCATGGTGCAGCTTCCTGGAGTTGTGAGGCCGACACCTATTCGCTTTGCACTTCGAAAGAGGTGGCAGCTGTGCGTTGGTGTGCAAGACCGGTCCAGGTGGCCGGCAGACCCGAAGGTCTCCGACGCACAGCCGCCATAACGATCCGCGAGCATAGGAAAACGCTCGGCGAAATGCCATCAACGAATGTGCACCTGAACCGGACTTGCACGTCCGAGTCACCGATTTTGCGGCGACACACAGAGGCTATCGACGAACTGCCAACCTGCCTAGTTCATAGGTATCGCGGCACTTTGCAGGAAATTTCCCATAGGTTTGCAGGCCGGAAGATCAAAAGATCGCAGCCTTCGGCAGCTCCTACAGGGATGTGTTTCAACAGGTGTAGGACGGTGGGTGCCGAGTTGTGACTTGGCGGTCATCGTGCGGGAAATGGTCTGCATCATCTTCCAATAGCGGCAGATAGTGGCGTTATCGTCTGAATCCCTTACACTGCCCCGGCCGATCATTTTCCTTTTGAGGCTGTGCGCATGAAATTTCGTTTTCTTCTGTGGATGATGGGTTTGTTGATGGGTAAGGCCAGCCGGACAAATCCTGCGTTCCAGCAGCAGTTGGGTGACAAGGATCTGGTGTTTCAGCTGCAGACGCTGGACGGGAAAGTGGCGCGGCATTTCGTGGTGAAGAATCAGCGCGTTACCAGCAAGTCTGGGGTGGTGACGGAGCCGGCGTTTGCGATTGCGTTCAAGGATGCGGGTTATGCCTTTGCCACGATGCAGGCGAAGAACAAGCAGCTGGCGTTTATGCAGGGGATTCAGGACAAGTCGATCCAGCTGAAGGGGAATCCGGCGCTGGTGATGTGGTTTCAGGGATTGATGAAGTATTTGAAGCCGAGGAAGGCCAAGCCCAAGGCTTGAGTAGAAGGGCTTGAGAAGATGGGCTGTCGTGGCGAGGGGATTTATCCCCGATGGGCTGCGCAGCGGCCCCAAAACCTGAGACCTCGATATAACTGACACACCCTGTTGCCTGGGTTTGCGACTGCTGCGCAGTCGGTCGGGGATAAATCCCCTCACCACAGGTTTTGTGTCAGGCAGGTAGATTGGGGTGGATTCTTCGCGAGCAAGCTCGCTCCCACAGGAGGTCACCGAAACCTTGTGGGAGCGAGCTTGCTCGCGAAGTTTTTAAGCCTGGCTGAATTGCGAAGCCAGCTCACGCAGCAGGACTTCAGCCTCAAGCACTTTGCTGACCACGTCATTGGCCTTGTCGCGAGTCAGGCCAACACGCTCCAGCAGCGCATCCGGAATGTCTTCATCCGGCCCGGAGCCGATCCCGCGCCCGCGCAGCAGGCGCACGGCCAGGCAGACGAGGTTCGGGTATTCGGCGTAGGCGCCGTCGTAGTTCGGGTCGTGCTGGAAGCGCAGGGCGGTGGCCAGTTCGTCCGGCATGTCCCAGTAGCGCATCAGCCAGGAGCCGATCTGTTCGCGGCTGATGCCCAACAGGTGCTGCTCGATGTAGCTGTGGCACAGGTGCGGGTTGACCTCCAGGTGGCGGCAGATCAGCGAGAAGTGCGGCGGGAACACGTGAGCCAGCAGCAGGTAACCGAAGTTGTGCAGCAGACCGGCGAGGTAGGTCAGGCCGGCTTCCGGGCGCTGGGCGCGGGGCATGGCGCGGGTCAGGCCTTCGATGACGGCGGCGGTGTAGATCGATTGCTGCCAGTACGGTGTGGTGTGTTGCGGGTGGTCTTTCGGCAGGCTCAGGGTCTTGCCGAGGGCCAGGCCCAGCGCCAGGTTGATCACCAGATCGAAGCCGAGCACGCGAACGATCGCGTCTTCCACCGAACGGATCTTGCCCGGCGAAGCGTAGTACGGCGACGCCGCCCAGCTCACCACTTGTGCAGCCAGCGCCGGGTCGGTTTCGACCACGCCGGTGATGTCGTCGATGGTGGCGTTGGGGTCGACGCGCAGCTTGATGATTTTTTGCGCGGTCTCGGCCAGCGGGGGAATCTCGATGGTCGCTTCCAGACGCTGCTGAATCCGGCGTGCAGTGAACGCTTGCACGGCCTGGGTGATTTCCTCGCGGTCATCGTCCGGGCGGTCGAGGTTAGGGCGGATGCTGCTCAGGGCTTCGCCGAAATTGGCGGCGCTGGCCTTGGTCAGCATGCTCTTGAAGTCTTCGCTGGCGATTTCCAGCAGCAGGCCCGGCTCGCCGGAGTTGATCAGCAGCTTCGGTTCACGCAGCAGGCTTTCTTCGTAAAGGCACGGCGAACTAGTGAGTGCCGGCAGGCCCGGCAGCAGGCTCAGGCTGTGTTTGCCGAGCATCTTTTCCAGGCGCTCGGTGGACACGGCGGTCAGGCGCCGGCCAGTCAGTTCGGCGAGGCGGTTGAGGTCGAGCAACTGGCTCTGCGGAAACAGCACCATCAGCGCGCCGACGGCATCGTCCAGCAACACGGCTTGTACCTTGCGCGAAGCGTTGAGGCCGTGGTGGTCGAGCACTTCTTCGTAGGCGATCCCCAGCTTGCCGAGCAGCAGCCGAATTACAGACGGCGCGTGCGGAAGTTCAGGGGCGAGAGCTGCGTCAGTCATGGTCTGTATCCGTTTTTGAAACAATGGCAGGAGTATAACCAGCTCTGTAGGAACGATCCTGCACAAACTGCGACGGTGCTCACACTTGGCCGTATTGCTGCCCGTGACGCAGCCAGCGGTCGAGCAGTGGGCTGACGTGAGTCGGCCAGCGTTCGAGCAAAGCTTGCGCGGCATCGCGCACGGCGGGCAGCAGGTCGGCGTCGCGCATCAGGTCGGCGACCTTGAATTGCAGCAGGCCGGTCTGGCGCGTGCCGAGCATTTCGCCGGGGCCGCGCAGTTCGAGGTCTTTTTCGGCGATGACGAAACCGTCGTTGGTCTCGCGCATGATGCCCAGGCGCTGGCGGCCGATCTGCGACAGCGGCGGATGGTAGAGCAGCACGCAATGGCTGACCGCGCTGCCCCGGCCAACGCGGCCACGCAATTGGTGCAACTGCGCGAGGCCGAGACGTTCGGGGTTTTCGATGATCATCAGGCTGGCGTTGGGCACGTCGACGCCGACCTCAATCACCGTGGTGGCGACCAGCAGTTGCAGGTTGCCGGCCTTGAATTCGGCCATGACCGCTGCTTTCTCGGCAGGCTTCATGCGCCCGTGGATCAGCCCGACTTTCAGCTCGCCGAGGGCGGCGGTGAGGTCTTCGAACGTGGTTTCGGCGGCCTGACAGGTCAGCTCTTCCGACTCTTCGATCAGCGTGCACACCCAGTAGGCCTGACGCCCTTCGGCGCAGGCGCTGCGCACCCGTTCGATGACTTCGACGCGACGGGTGTCGGTGACCAGCACGGTGTTGACCGGGGTGCGACCGGGCGGCAGTTCGTCGAGGATCGAGGTGTCGAGATCGGCGTAGGCGCTCATCGCCAGCGTGCGTGGGATCGGCGTGGCGGTCATGATCAGTTGGTGCGGACACATGCGCCCGCCGACGCCTTTCTGCCGCAGCGCCAGACGCTGCTGCACGCCGAAGCGGTGTTGTTCGTCGATGATCACCAACGCCAGATTCTTGAATTGCACTTCGTCCTGGAACAGCGCGTGGGTGCCGACCACCATCGGCGTGCCGCTGGCAATCTGTTCCAGTGCGGCGACGCGATTCTTGCCCTTGAGCTTGCCGGCCAGCCACGCGACGTCGATGCCCAGCGGTTCGAGCCAGCGCTTGAAGGTGATGAAGTGTTGCTCGGCGAGGATCTCGGTCGGCGCCATCAGCGCGACCTGATAACCGGCCTCCAGCGCTTGCAGCGCCGCGAGGGCGGCGACCACGGTTTTTCCCGCGCCAACATCGCCCTGAATCAGCCGCAGCATCGGTTCGTGCTGGCTGAGGTCGTAGGCGATTTCGTTGCCCACGCGTTGTTGCGCGCCGGTCGGGTTGAAGCCGAGGTTGGCCAGGTATTTCGGCGGCAGGTTTTTCGCCTTCGGCATCGCTGGCGCGCGCAGTGAACGCATGCTTTCGCGCAGACGTTGTTGCGACAGTTGATGGGTCAGCAGCTCTTCGAAGGCCAGCCGATGCTGGGCCCAGTGATGACCGAGGGCCAGCTCATCGACATCGGCATCGGCGGGCGGGTTGTGCAGGTAGCGGATCGCGTCGGCCAACGGCGCCAGTTGGTAGTCGCGGGCCAGTTCGGTCGGCAGCCAGTCGGGCAGGGTGTTTGGCTTGAGCAGCGTCAGGGTCTGCATGCACAACTGGCGCAGGCGCTGTTGGGTCAGGCCTTCGGTGAGCGGGTAAACCGGGGTCAGGGTTTCATCCACGGGCGGCGGTTCGTCACCGGTGATGGCGCGGTATTCCGGATGGTAGATTTCCAGCCCCGAAGCGCCGGGCCGGACTTCGCCGTAGCAGCGAATCCGCGTGCCGCGCTTGAGGCCTTCTTTCTGCGCGTTGCTGAAATGGTAGAAGCGCAGACTCAGTCCGCCGGTGCCGTCCTGCATGCGCACCACCAGGCTGCGACGCCGGCCCATGACCACGTCGGCGCCGCTGACGGTGCCTTCGACCACGGCGTCCTGGCCCGGTCGCAAGTGGCCGATCGGCACCACGCGGGTGCGATCCTGATAACGCAGCGGCAGGTGAAACAGCACGTCCTGGAGATTCTCCAGGCCGACCTTGGCCAGTTTCTCGGCCATGGCTTCGCCGACACCCTTGAGTGCGGTGACCGACACCTGCGACAGCTCAGTCATGACGCTGGCTTAACCGGCCGTGACCGGTGCGGCGGGCTTGGCCACCGAGCACAGGCGAACAGAGTCGGCGAGGATCTCGATGGCTTTCGGCCGTGGGAAGCTCGCGCGCCAGGCAATCGCCACGGTGCGGAATGGCACCGGCGCCGACAGTGGACGCACTTCGATCACGCCCGGGGCGTAGTGGTGGCTGTCCACCGCTGACAGCGGCAGGATCGAGATGCCCAGACCGGACGCGACCATGTGGCGGATGGTTTCCAGCGAGCTGGATTCCACCGTGGTGTGCTTGGCGCCATCGTTGCCTTTGGTCAGGGTCGGGCAGGCCTCAAGCACCTGGTCGCGGAAGCAGTGGCCTTCGCCGAGCAGCAGCAGGCTCTTGTCGTTGAGCAGGGCAGCGTCGATGGATTCCTTTTGCGTCCACGGGTGCTGGGCCGGCATCAAGACGTAGAACGGCTCGTCGTACAGGGGCAGGGTCAGCACGTCGGCTTCGTTGAACGGCAGGGCGATGATGATCGCGTCGAGCTCGCCGTTGCGCAGTTTGTCGCGCAGCACGTGGGTGAAGTTTTCTTCGATGTACAACGGCATCTGCGGGGCGACCCGGTGCAGTTGTGGAATCAGGTGCGGGAACAGGTACGGCCCGACGGTGTAGATCGCGCCGACTTTCAGCGGGGCGGTCAGCTGGTTCTTGCCGGCCTGGGCCAGTTCACGGATGCCTTGCGCCTGTTCCAGGACTTTCTGCGCCTGGGCGACGATGCCTTCGCCGACCGGGGTCAGGCGCACGGCGCTTTTACTGCGCTCGAAAATCAGCACACCGAGTTCGTCTTCAAGTTTTTTCACGCCCACCGACAGGGTCGGCTGACTGACGTGGCAACGCTCGGCGGCGTGGCCGAAGTGCTGCTCTTGGGCGAGGGTAACGATGTAGCGTAATTCTGTGAGGGTCATAGCAAGCGTCCATGAAGTTGCGGGCCAAGCATAACGGCTGCAATCGATAGACGCACGTTATCAGACTGAGTGAGGAATGCGACACCGGGCAATGTGAGTTTGCCGTTGCCAGATAGGCAAAAGGCACCTTTCGGTGCCTTTTCGATCTCACTGTCGACCCTGTGGGAGCGGGCTTGCTCGCGAATGCGGTGTGTCAGATACATGGATGTCGACTGACACGACGCTTTCGCGAGCAAGCCCGCTCCCACAATGGGTCAGCGGCGTTTATCCAGCGAGTACACAAACGGCGCGACAATTTCGATCGAGCCGTTGTTGAGCATGTCGGCCGGTGGCTTGGGCAGCGGTTGTGCGCGGCGGATCATTTCCAGGGTGGCCCGGTCCAGATCGGCGTTGCCCGAGCGGCCCACCAGTTCGAACGACAGCACATTACCTTCGGCATCCACCACGAAACGCAGACGGTTCAGGCCTTCCTTGCCCCGTGCCTGTGCGCTTTGCGGGTACTTTTTGTACTTGCCCAAGTGCGCGAGCAGGGTGTTTTGCCAGCTGGCCTTGGCGGCCATTTGTGCGGGCGACGGTCCCGGTGCCGGCTGGGCGGATTTCTCCGTCGGGGCCTGGGTCGGCTGCGTCTCCGCCGGTTTTTCCTCGGAAGGTTTTTCCTTCACCGGTTCCGGTTTTTTCTCCACCGGTTTGGGCGGCTGCGGTTTCGGCTTTGGCTTGGGTTTGGGCTTCGGTACGGCAATCTCGGGCTTGGGTGCTTCAGCCAGTTTCGGAATCGGCAACTCTTCGACCGGAGCCGGTGGCTGCGGCGGTGTGACGACTTTCGGCGGAGCAGGCGGTGGCGGGGTCGGAACCGGTGCCAGCTCAACCATCATTGCCTGCGGCGGCAGTTCGATGGGCGGGCGGGCGGTCCAGTTCAGCGCCAGCGCGATGGCCAGCGCGTGAACGCCCAGCACCACGGCCAGGCTACCGCTGTAACGCGTCATCTTATGGCGCGTCGTGATCATTTCTTGGCTGCGCTCTCGAGGCCCACCAGACCGACCTTCAGGTAACCGGCCGAGCGCAATTTATCCATCACGCTCATCAGGTCGCCGTAGTCCACACCCTTGTCGGCCTGGAAGAAGATGGTGGTGTCTTTCTTGCCCTGAGTCTTGGCGTCGAGCACGGCGCCAAGGGTATCGGCATTGACTTCGTCGTCGCCGATGTACAGGCGCTGATCGGCTTTAACGCTGAGGAACACCGGTTTCTCCGGGCGCGGCGCCGGTTTGGCGGTCGAGGCCGGCAGGTCGACTTTGATGTCCACGGTAGCCAGTGGCGCGGCCACCATGAAGATGATCAACAGCACCAGCATCACGTCGATGAACGGCGTGACGTTGATTTCGTGGTTCTCGGCCAGATCGTCGTCTGCGCCTTCTTTCAAATGCAGGCCCATGGCCGATTACCCCACTTTCACCATGTGTGGTTGTGAGCTGCTGCGCTCAGGCTGGTGATCGAGGTCACGGCTGACCAGCAACAGGACCTGCGCCGAAGCGTCGGACACCTGCGCCTTGTAGCCGGCGATGGAGCGGGCGAACACGTTGTAGATCACCACCGCAGGAATCGCGGCAACCAGCCCCAGCGCGGTGGCCAGCAGCGCTTCGGCGATGCCCGGCGCCACGACGGCGAGGTTGGTGGTCTGGGTCTTGGCGATGCCGATGAAGCTGTTCATGATGCCCCACACGGTGCCGAACAGGCCGACAAACGGCGCGGTGGAACCGATGGTGGCGAGGACGCCGGTGCCGCTGCTCATGTTGCGGCCACAGGCTGCGACCAGACGCTCAAGACGGAAGCTGACGCGCTCCTTGATGCCTTCTTTCTCGCGGCTGTTGACCGACAGGCGCATCTCTTCGAGGGCGTCGTGCACCAGCAGGTTGGCGAGGGTGCCTTCCTTTGCCGCAGTGGCGCTGGCTTCCTTGAGGGTCGCGGCTTTTTTCAGGGCAGCGATTTCACCGCGCAGACGACGCTTGGCGCCCATCAGCTCGAAGCCTTTGGCGATCCAGATGGTCCAGGTGATGATGGAAGCGATGGCCAGACCGATCATCACGATTTTCACGATGATGTCGGCGTTCTGGTACATGCCCCATGGCGACAGGTCGTGGGCCATGCCCAAGCTGTTGTCAGGTTCGAGCACTTCAGGCGCGTCTGCTGCGCTGGCGTCTACAGCCTGTACCGGGTCGGTGGCGGCTGGCGCGGCGGTAGCAGGCGCGTGCTGTTCGGTGGCAGCCGGAGCGGCTGGCGCTTGTGCGTCAGCGAAAGCAGCGGTCGGCGCCAGCATCAGGCTGAGCAGCAGGGCCGCCACCGCGCTCCAGGCGCGAGGTCGTGTGGTTGGCGAAGCGGGGAATTGATTACGTGTCATGCTGGCCGGACCTGAGGTAGAAAAACGGTGATGCTCTTCCAGGCCTCGTGAGGCCGAGAACAAAAGTGGGATGCATTATTGCAAGTAATTCTTGTTAACAAAAGTAATAGAGTTTCTTTTTTTCCTTCATTGCTAGCCGTTCGTCCTTTGCGAGGGCTAGTCTGTTCCTTTCGTTTGGGAGTTTTTTCATGTCCGCGCCTTCTGTTTTGATTGCCGGTTGCGGTGACGTCGGCAGTCGTCTGGCTACGCAATTGTTGGCCGCCGGCTGGGAGGTGCATGGTCTGCGCCGTGATGTTTCGCGTTTGCCGGATGGCGTCATCGGCGTCGCCGGAGACCTGTTCAAGGAAGATTGCCCAGAGACCTGGCCGGTCGGGGCGGTGGATTACCTGGTGTATTGCGCAGCGGCAACCGATCACGATGAGGCCGGTTATCGTGCGGCTTACGTGCAGGGTTTGCAGAACGTGCTGAGCTGGCTGGACGACTATGGGCAGACCCCTGAGCGGCTGCTGTTCGTTTCCAGCAGCAGTGTGTACGGGCAGCAGGAAGGGGAGTGGGTCGACGAACATTCAGCGACCGTCGCCAGCGGCTATTCCGGGCGAGTGATGCTTGAGGCTGAGCAAGTGGCGCTGAACAGCGGCATCCCGGCGAGCATTGTGCGCCTGACCGGCATTTACGGCCCGGGACGTGAATGGCTGTTGACCCAGGTGCGTCGCGGTTATCGGGTGGCGGTCGAGCCGCCGCTATACGGCAATCGCATTCATGCTGATGACGCGGCGGGGCTGATGGCGTTTCTGCTGCAGGCAGCTCATCAGGGCACGCCGTTGCAGGATGTTTACATCGGGGTGGACGATGCGCCCGCACCCTTGGCCGAAGTGGTCGCCTGGCTACGCGAGTATCTGGGTGTCACCGATTGGGCGGAAGACGCCAGCGTACGCCGCACCGGCAGCAAGCGCTGCAGCAATGCCCGGGCGAAGGCACTGGGCTGGACGCCGACGTATCCGAGTTACCGTGAAGGCTATGCGGCGATTCTTGAAGGCAAGTGCTGACTTTCTAACGCCACAAACCACTGTGGGAGCGGGCTTGCTCGCGAAGAGGGTGTGTCAGGCAACATGATGTCGACTGACACACCCTCTTCGCGAGCAAGCCCGCTCCCACAGGGTTAAGTGTTACTTTCAGGCGCGGTTACTGCTTCTCAAGCAACCACTTGCGTTCACCCGGGGTGAACTGCGGCATTTCATCCGCCAGTGCGGTATTCACTGCCTGGAAAATCTCCAGCGCCTTGCCTTTGCGGGCAAAGATCCAGTTGTTGCCCTGGCCGTTGAGTTGCAGCCACATGCTGTCGTGGTCGCTGTTCATCGAGGCGCAGTCGCCTGCCAGGCACAGGGCATAGCGGTCGGCGCCGGGCAGGCCGGAGACCTGGCCATCGGCCTGGAACTGCACGGTGTTGCCTTCGCCGTCGCCGCTGGCAATCTTCCAGCTGCCGCCCAGATAGGCCGAATACAGTGCGCGTTCGAAACTGGCGCCAATCGGTGCGCCTTCCGGCACTGGGATTTGTGCGCGGTCGAACAACTGATCCGGCTCGTTCTCGGTGGCGGCTTGTTTCATCCGTCCGCCGTCGCGCTTCAGCTCACTGCCGGAGCTGCCATAGAAGTCGACTTTCCAGGCGCCGGACTGTTCGCCCTGCAGCCGTCCTTCGACGTTCTCGAAACCGTTGGTGTAGCGGGCCTGACCGGCCTTGGTGTTGACGTCCCACTCCAGGTTCGGGCCATAGGCCTGAAGCGCTTCGCGCAGGGGGCCGCCCTTGGCAGCAGCGTCGATCGCCACCTGGTTGATCCAAGTGCCGCTGATGTCACGGTCGGCGGGGTCGCTGGCACAGCCGCCGAGGAAAATGGCGAGCAGCGAGAGAGCAAGCGCTTTGCGCATGGTGGAATCCTTTCAAAACCTTTTCTTTACCGCAGAGCAGTCGGCGCAGCGTTTGAAGGCTGCGCCGTGCGCATTACTCGATGACCAGGATGGCATCCATTTCGACCTGCGAACCCTTCGGCAGGGCAGCAACGCCGATGGCCGCGCGGGCCGGGTACGGCTGGTCGAAGTACTTGCCCATGATCTCGTTGACCTTGGCGAAGTGGCTCAGATCGGTGAGGAAGATGTTCAGCTTGACGATGTCCTTGAACGAACCGCCGGCAGCTTCGGCTACGGCTTTGAGGTTCTCGAACACCTGGACGGTCTGGGCTTCGAAGCCTTCAACCAGTTCCATGGTCTTTGGGTCCAGAGGAATCTGGCCCGACATGTAGACAGTGTTGCCGGCCTTGATCGCCTGGGAGTAGGTACCGATGGCAGCTGGGGCCTTGTCGCTGGTGATAACGGTCTTGGTCATGTATGACTCCTTGTTAGGTGTGAATTAGGCACGCATGCGGGTGATGCGGATGACCCCGGTCAGGGCGCGCAGTTTCTTGATCACGCGGGCCAGGTGCACACGGTCGTGGACACTGACCACCAGTTGGACGACGCTGATGCGGCCATCGCGCTCGTCCATGCTGATTTTCTCGATATTGCCGTCGGCCGCGTTGACGCTGCTGGCCAGCAACGCGATCAGGCCGCGCTGGTGCTCCAGCTCGACGCGCAGCTCGACGTTGAATTCGCCGGTGACATCCTTGGCCCACGAGAGCTGGATGCATTTTTCCGGGTTGTGCCGGATTTCGCTGATGTTGCGGCAGTTGTCCAGGTGCACGACCATGCCTTTGCCCGCCGACAGGTGCCCGACAATCGGGTCGCCCGGGATCGGCGTGCAGCATTTGGCGTAACTGAGCACCAGACCTTCGGTACCGCGAATCGCCAACGGGCCTTCCGGGCTCGGCAGCTGCTCGCCTTCGCCGAGCAGGCGGCGCGCCACGACATAGGCCATGCGGTTGCCCAGACCAATGTCTTCGAGCAAATCTTCGATCAGTTCGAGGCGGTATTCGGTGAGCATCGCCTTGACGCGCTCGGCCGGGATCTTCTCCAGTGAGCTGTCGAA
Organism: Pseudomonas sp. S150; assembly: GCF_004526365.1. NCBI lineage: Bacteria > Pseudomonadati > Pseudomonadota > Gammaproteobacteria > Pseudomonadales > Pseudomonadaceae > Pseudomonas > Pseudomonas sp. S150. The sequence goes on along the minus strand of NZ_CP038207.1, from coordinate 343,824 downwards.
ACCGTTGAGCACCTTGTTCAGCAGGCGTTCGCCGAGGCTGATGGACTCGGAGCGACGTTGCAGTTTCAGTGCATGGCGGATATGCGTACGTGCCTTGCCGGTGACCACGAAGTTGAGCCACGCCGGGTTCGGCCGCGCGCCAGGGGCGCTGACGATCTCGACCGTGGAGCCGCTTTGCAGCGGTTCGGACAGCGGTGCGAGTCGGCGGTTGATCCGGCAGGCGATGCAGCTGTTGCCGACGTCGGTGTGCACCGCGTAGGCAAAGTCGACCGCCGTGGAGCCTTTGGGCAGCTCCATGATCCGGCCTTTGGGCGTGAACACGTAGACCTCGTCCGGGAACAGGTCGATCTTCACGCTCTCGATGAATTCCAGCGAGTTGCCGGCACGTTGCTGCATTTCCAGCACACCTTTGACCCACTGGCGGGCGCGGGCGTGAGTGCCTTTCGGCTGCTCGTCACCGCTGGATTTATACAGCCAGTGAGCGGCAATGCCGTTGTTGGCCATTTCTTCCATTTCGCGGGTGCGGATCTGGATCTCGATCGGTACGCCGTGCATGCCAAACAGCGTGGTGTGCAGCGACTGATAGCCGTTGGCCTTGGGAATCGCGATGTAATCCTTGAAGCGTCCCGGCAACGGTTTGTACAAATTATGCACAGCACCCAGCACGCGGTAGCAGGTATCGACCTTGTCGACGATGATCCGGAACGCGTAGACGTCCATGATCTCGTTGAAGGCCCGACGCTTGCCGCGCATTTTCTTGTAGATGCCGTAAAGGTGTTTCTGGCGACCGCTGACTTCGCCCTGGATGCCGTCGATCGCGAGGCAGTGGCCGAGGGACTCTTCGATCTTGTTGACGATTTCCTTGCGGTTGCCCCGGGCGCGCTTGACCGCCTGGTAGATCCGCGCGGAACGCATCGGGTGCATCGCCTTGAAGCCGAGGTCTTCGAATTCGATACGAATCGCGTGCATGCCCAGCCGGTTGGCGATGGGCGCGTAGATTTCGAGGGTTTCCTTGGCGATCCGGCGACGTTTTTCCCCGGACAGCACTTCCAGCGTGCGCATGTTGTGCAGGCGGTCGGCGAGCTTGACCAGGATCACGCGAATGTCGCGTGCCATGGCCATGGCCATTTTCTGGAAGTTTTCAGCCTGGGCTTCGGCCTTGGTCTCGAAGTTCATCTGGGTCAGTTTGCTGACCCCGTCGACCAGTTCGGCCACGGTTTCACCGAACTGCGCTTGCAGCGCTTCCTTGGCGATACCGGTGTCTTCGATCACGTCATGCAGCATCGCGGCCATCAGGCTCTGATGGTCCATGTGCATGTCGGCAAGAATATTTGCCACGGCAAGGGGATGCGTGACGTACGCCTCGCCACTGCGGCGGCGTTGGCCGTCATGGGCTTGTTCGGCGTAGAAATACGCTCGGCGGACCAGGTTGACCTGGTCGTTGCCGAGGTAGGTCGATAAGCGATCGGCGAGGGCGTCTATGCTCGGCATGATGACTCCTGCCGTAGGCTGTGTTCCCGCGCCGTGCTACGTCGACCAGGCATAGGCTTAGACGGCCTCGTTGGACTCGTCCTCGAACGCAGCGAAGACCGGGTCTTCGTGGACGATTTCCTGCTCGGCGATGAACTCGTAGCTCATCAGGCCTTCTGCGATTTCACGCAGGGCGACAACGGTCGGCTTGTCGTTTTCCCACTGGACCAGTGGCTCTTTGCCGCCGGTGGCCAGTTGACGGGCACGCTTGGTAGAGAGCATGACCAGCTCAAAGCGGTTTTCCACGTGTTCTAGGCAGTCTTCAACGGTTACGCGGGCCATGGTATTCCTCGGAGCGAATGCAATATGCGCGCTGCCCGGTTGGGCGAGCGGACTGAGCAGTTTAAAAAATCACCAGCGATTAGGGAAGCGCTGATTTTTTGACCAGACCCTTCAACGCGCTGCAAGCACCAATGTAAAGCGCTTGCAGCGGTTTTGGGAAGTGCTGATTAACCGAGCAGTTCGGCCAGTAATTTGCCGAAACGTACCTGCTGGCGTTTCTGTTGCAGCTGATTGGCGCGGAAAATCGCCTTAAGATCGTCCAGTGCATGGGCGAAATCGTCGTTGATGATCAGATAGTCGTACTCGACATAGTGGCTCATCTCGCTGACGGCTTCGCGCATCCGCCCGTCAATGATCTCGTCACTGTCCTGGCCACGGTTGGTCAGGCGCTGGTGCAATGCTTGCAACGACGGCGGCAGGATGAAGATCGAGCGTGCTTGCGGCATCAGCTTGCGCACTTGTTCGGCGCCTTGCCAGTCGATTTCCAGAATCAGGTCGTGACCTTCGTCCAGCGTCTGCTGCAGGCGGCTTTGCGAGGTGCCATAGAAGTTGCCGAAGACTTCGGCGCGTTCGAGGAAATCGCCGTGCTCGCCCATCTTCACGAACTCTTCGCGAGTCACGAAGTGATAGTTCACGCCGTCCACTTCACCCGGACGCATGGCGCGGGTGGTGTGGGAGATCGAGACGCGGATCTCCGGATTGGCATCGGTCAAAGCCTTGACCAGGCTGCTCTTGCCTGCGCCCGATGGCGCGGAAATGATGTACAGGGTGCCGGTGCTGTGGGTCATGTCTGTTGCCTTACTCAATATTCTGCACTTGTTCGCGCATCTGCTCGATCAACACCTTGAGGTTGACGGCGGCCTGGGTGCTGCGCGGATCGAAGGCCTTGGAGCCCAGTGTGTTGGCTTCGCGGTTGAGCTCCTGCATCAGGAAATCCAGGCGCCGACCGGCGGCACCGCCGGACTTGAGCACCCGGCGCACTTCGATGATGTGGGTGCTCAAGCGATCCAGTTCTTCGGCCACATCGCTTTTTTGCGCGAGCATGACCATTTCCTGTTCCAGGCGCTGCGGATCCAGTTCGGCCTTCATGTCGGTGAAGCGGTCGAGGACTTTCTGACGCTGGGTCGCGAGCATCTGCGGCACCAGTTCACGCAAGGTCACGACGTCCTCTTCAATGGAAGTCAGGCGCTCGTTGATCAGGCGTGCCAGCTCCGCGCCTTCGCGCTCGCGGCCGGCCTTGAGTTCCTTGAGACCTTGATTGAACAGCGCCAGCGCCTCGGCGTTCAGCGCCTGTGGATCAGTGGCGTCGGCCACCAGTACGCCGGGCCAGGCCAGCACTTCCAGCGGGTTGAGTGCTGCCGGGTTCTTGATCAGGCCGGCAACGGTTTCGGCGGCGGCGACCAGTTGCGCGGCGCGCTCGCGGTCGACCTGCAACGGCTTGCCGGTGCTTTCTTCGGTGAAGCGCAGGGTGCATTCCAGTTTGCCCCGCGACAGGCCCTGACGCAGGGCTTCACGCACCGCGCCCTCGAGGTCGCGGAACGACTCCGGCAAGCGCAGGTGCGGTTCCAGATAGCGGCTGTTGACCGAGCGCAGCTCCCAGCTCAGGGTGCCCTGGACGCCGGCTTTCTCGACGCGGGCGAAGGCGGTCATGCTGTGCACCATGGCGGTGACCTCGCAATGCAGATCGGCGCAGAAGGGATGTTCCGCAGGCTCGATATCAATGAATTTAAGCCGACTGGCAGCAAAGGCGCAGGATTGTAGCGCAGTGCGGCGGATGCGCCCAAACACACGGTGTGACAAAGGGCTGCAGGCCGTCGGTTATGCGCGTTTCAGGCCTCTGGGTCGACGGTCGGAATTTTTAACCCGTGCCCAGGCGCGGTGCAGCGCTCTATAATGCTCGGCAGTTTTCCGTCCCCAGTACAGGTATTCCCTATGAAACGTCCAAGTGGTCGCGCTGCCGATCAGCTTCGCTCGATCCGCATTACCCGCAACTACACCAAACACGCCGAGGGATCCGTACTGGTCGAATTCGGTGATACCAAGGTCATCTGCACCGTCAGCGTCGAAAACGGCGTGCCGCGCTTCCTCAAAGGGCAAGGCCAGGGCTGGTTGACCGCCGAGTACGGCATGCTGCCGCGCGCCACTGGCGAGCGTAACCAGCGTGAAGCCAGCCGTGGCAAGCAGGGCGGCCGCACCCTGGAAATCCAGCGCCTGATCGGCCGTTCGCTACGCGCTGCGCTGGACATGTCCAAGCTGGGCGACGTGACCCTGTACGTCGACTGCGACGTGATCCAGGCTGACGGCGGCACCCGCACCGCCTCTATCACCGGCGCCATGGTGGCACTGGTCGATGCACTGAAAGTGATCAAGAAGCGCGGCGGCCTGAAAGGCGGCGACCCGCTCAAGCAAATGATCGGCGCGGTATCGGTCGGCATGTATCAGGGCGAGCCGGTGCTGGATCTGGACTATCTTGAAGATTCCGCCGCCGAGACCGACCTCAACGTGGTGATGACCAGCACCGGTGGCTTCATCGAAGTCCAGGGTACCGCCGAAGGCGCGCCGTTCCAGCCTGAAGATCTGAACGCCATGCTGGAACTGGCGAAGAAAGGCATGAACGAAATCTTCGAACTGCAAAAGGCTGCACTGGCCGACTGAGCAGGTTCGCAACCCGCAAGGAGGACGTGATGAGTGATGAGCAAGAGTTGCTGCCCAAGCCGAGCCAGGAGGTTCGCCAATGGGCGATGTTTTGTCACTTGTCCGCCTTGCTGGGGATCTGGATTCCGTTCGGCAACCTGATCGGGCCGCTGATCCTGTGGCAAATGAAGCGCGAGACCGATCCATTCATCGACGCTCAGGGCAAGGAAGCGCTGAACTTTCAAATCACCGTGGCGATTGCTGCCGCGATCTGTCTGCTGCTGATGGTGTTGATCATCGGCTTCTTCTTGCTGGGCCTGCTGGCCATCGGCGCGTTGGTGCTGACGATCATTGCCGGGGTGAAGGCGAACGAAGGCTTTCCCTACCGTTATCCATTCACTTGGCGACTGATCAAATAACGATCAATGCAAAGCCTCCGTGACTCGTAAAGTTTTAATGTAAATGCCCTGACTTGTCAGGGCATTTGTGTTTTTGCAACTCGAATAATTACTCTTTCGTGTAGGAGCAGTTCTATCTGCGACAAGCGGTAGTGGATATTTTTTATATATCTAACGCCTACACTTTTAGTCACAACTGCAATGCTTTAACGCGATCTCAGTCCTTGGCAACAGGACTTGTCGATTGTTAAGGTTGCTCCGCGCAACATTGCTTCAGAAATATCTCGATATATTCAAGCCATCAAAGGCCCTTGAATTCCACATCAATCAGTGTTGAGACAATCAGCCGATTCAATAGGCGTGCGCGGGTAAAAGTGCGCCTGATGAATAAATAGCCAAGAATATCCCCAATGATCCAGCTCGATTTTTATGGAACGCTCGTGGCCGCCTCTCTGGTGCTATTACTGGGGCGCGGACTTATTGCACGAGTCGGATTTCTGCGTAATTACAATATTCCTGAACCCGTCGCCGGTGGACTGGTGGTTGCGCTGGGTTTATTGATATTGCGAACTTTTGATATAGAAATCAGATTCGATACTTCACTGCAGACGCCGTTGATGTTGGCGTTCTTTGCCACAATCGGTTTGAGCGCAGACTTTGCAAACCTGAAAAAGGGTGGTCGCGTAGTCGGCATATTTCTACTGGCGGTTACCGGGCTTCTGGTGGTTCAGAACGCTTTGGGCATTGGCCTTGCCAAAACGTTGGGTCTTGATCCGTTGATGGGGCTCCTGACGGGTTCGATCACGCTTGCGGGCGGTCACGGTACGGGGGCGGCGTGGGGCACGGTATTCAGTGAAAAGTACGGCCTTGCTTCGGCCTCCGAGCTTGCAATCGCCTCGGCAACCTTCGGCCTGGTCCTGGGCGGTTTGATTGGTGGGCCGGTGGCTCGCTTGCTCATCAAGCGTGTTGAGGTGCCCGGTTGCCAGCCTCAACAAACGCCAAGGATGCCAAAGGGTTTTGAGCAGCCGAACAAAGAGCGTTCGATTACGCCCTTTTCGTTTATCGAGACACTGGCATTGATTGCGGTCAGTTTATTGGCTGGTAATCTTCTGAATGGCTTTCTGCACGGAACCGCATTCGAGTTGCCAACGTTTGTCTGCGTTTTGTTTGTGGGGGTGATGCTACGTAACGGGCTATCGGCGCTGGGCCTGTATCAGGTATTCGAGCGTGAAGTGTCGGTGCTCGGCAATGTCAGCCTGTCGCTGTTTCTGGCAATTGCCTTGATGTCTCTCAAACTCTGGGATCTGGCAGCGTTGGCACTGCCGATATTCATCATTCTGGCTGCGCAAACGTTGGTCATGGCGCTGTTTGCGATTTTTGTGACATTCAGAGTGATGGGCAGTAATTACGACGCGGCGGTCCTGGCGGCGGGGCATTGCGGTTTTGGCCTGGGCGCAACGCCAACCGCCATTGCCAACATGCAGGCGGTGACGCAGCGTTTCGGGCCTTCGCAGATTGCGTTTCTGGTGGTGCCGATGGTCGGTGCATTCTTCATCGACATCATCAACGTGATCGTCATCAAGCTTTACCTGGCCTTGCCGTTTTTTGTCGCCGTCTGAGGTCAGGACGGCTTCAGGCGCGGCATAAAAAATGCCCGTATCCAGCGATACGGGCATTTTTTTAACGACGGATCGACGCTTAGATGGTCAGCGTCCAGTCGTAGTCGACGATCAGCGGCGCGTGCTGCGAGAACCGTGGCTGACGTGGCAGGCGCGCGCTGCGTACGAAACGGCGCAAGCCCGGGGTCAGCAGCTGGTAGTCGAAGCGCCAGCCCAGATTCAGCATCTCGGCCTGCTCGTTGTCCGGCCACCAGCTGTATTGGTCGCCTTCGCGGCTGACTTCGCGCAGGGCATCGACATAGCCCATGTTGCCGACAATCTCGTCCATCCAGGCGCGTTCTGGCGCCAGGAAGCCCGGGGATTGCTGGCTGTCGCGCCAGTTCTTGATGTCGAGCTTCTGCTGCGCCACGTACAGCGAGCCACAATAAATGTACTCGCGACGTTTACGCCGCTGCTTGTCCAGGTACTTGCCGAAGTCGTCCATGAGCTTGAACTTCTGGTTCAAGTCCTCATCGCCGTTCATCCCCGAAGGAAGCAGCAAGGTGGCAATACTGACTTTGTCGAAATCTGCTTGCAGGTAGCGCCCGTAGCGGTCGGCCGTCTCGAAACCGAGACCGCTGATGACAGCCTTCGGTTGCAACCGCGAATACAAAGCCACGCCACCTTGGGCAGGGACTTCAGCATCGCAGGCATAAAGGAAGTAGCCATCCAGTTGGAAGGCTGGGTCATCCAGTTCAAAGGCGGAGGCACGGGTGTCCTGCAGGCAGATGACGTCGGCATTCTGTGCTTGCAGCCAACTGAGCAAACCACGCTCGACTGCAGCCTGAATACCATTGACGTTCACACTGATGATCCGCATAAATGGCCCCAAAAATCGCGTGCGTGTATGATACACGGCGTCAAGCTAATTAGCTAAATCCGTGGTATTTGGGGTTTTTTTCATGCAAGCGTATCAGCGCGATTTCATTCGTTTTGCCATCGATCGCGGCGTTTTGCGCTTCGGTGAGTTCACCCTGAAGTCCGGGCGCACCAGTCCTTACTTCTTCAATGCCGGCCTGTTCAACTCGGGTTCGGCCCTGGCGCAGCTGGGGCGTTTCTACGCGGCAGCCATCGCCGAAAGCGGCATTCCTTTCGACGTATTGTTTGGCCCGGCCTACAAAGGCATCCCGCTGGCAGCCACCACCGCTGTCGCGCTGGCCGAGCATCACGACCGCGACCTGCCATGGTGCTTCAACCGCAAGGAAGCCAAGGCCCACGGCGAAGGCGGCAGCCTGGTCGGCGCGCCGTTGACCGGTGACGTGCTGATCATCGACGACGTGATCACTGCCGGCACCGCGATCCGCGAAGTGATGCAGATCATCGCGTCCCAGGACGGCGCCAAGGCGGCGGGCGTGCTGATCGCCCTGAACCGTCAGGAGCGTGGCAACGGTGAATTGTCGGCGATCCAGGAAGTCGAGCGTGACTTCGGTATTCCGGTGATCAGCATCGTTTCGCTGAACCAGGTGCTGGAATTCCTCGCCGACGACCCGCAGCTCAAGCAGCATTTGCCAGCCGTGGAAGCGTATCGCGCCCAGTTCGGCGTCTGAACTGTGGAATGAGCTTTTGTGGCGAGGGAGCTTGCTCCCGCTGGGCTGCGTAGCAGACCCGAAAAGCTTGTGAGCGCTGCGCACTCAAGCGGGAGCAAGCTCCCTCGCCACAATAGATGGAAGGCCGCAGGCAAAAAAAGACCCCGCTCAGTCAGGCTGAGCGGGGTCTTTTCGTTTCCGCGACGGCTTACGGACGCTTGCGATTGCTGATCAGCGTGCCCACACCAGTGTCGGTGAAGATTTCCAGCAGGATCGCGTTCGGTACGCGACCGTCGATGATCAGCGAGCTGCCAACGCCACCCTGAACCGCTTCCAGTGCGCAACGGATCTTCGGCAGCATGCCGCCGTAGATGGTGCCGTCGGCGATCAGATCGTCGACCTGCTGGGTGCTCAGGCCGGTCAACACGGTGCCGGACTTGTCCATCAGGCCGGCGATGTTGGTCAGCAGCATCAGCTTCTCGGCTTTCAGCGCTTCGGCGACTTTACCGGCCACCAGGTCGGCGTTGATGTTGTACGACTCGCCGTTCTCACCGACGCCGATCGGCGCGATCACCGGGATGAAGTTGCCTTTGACCAGCAGGTTCAGCAACTCGGTGTTGATCCCGACCACTTCGCCCACCTGACCGATGTCGATGATTTCCGGCTGGGTCATCTCCGGGGTCTGGCGGGTGACGGTCAGTTTCTTCGCACGAATCAGCCCGGCGTCTTTACCGGTCAGGCCGATGGCGCTGCCGCCGTGACGGTTGATCAGGTTGACGATGCTTTTGTTGACCTGACCGCCGAGGACCATTTCCACCACGTCCATGGTCGCGGCGTCGGTGACACGCATGCCATCGACGAAGTGGCTTTCGATCGACAGGCGCTTGAGCAGATCACCGATCTGCGGGCCGCCGCCGTGAACCACCACCGGGTTGATGCCTACGGCTTTCATCAAGACGATGTCGCGGGCGAAGCCGGTTTTCAGCTCCTCGCTTTCCATCGCGTTGCCGCCGTATTTGATCACCAGGGTCTTGCCGACATAACGTCGGATGTAAGGCAACGCTTCGGACAGGACCTGGGCGGTGTGGGCGGCGGCTTCGCGTTCGAGGGTCATTCAGGGCTCCGGGTGAATCAGAACGGTAGTTGGAGATCAGGTGCAACGCGTTTCAGTTGGGCGTGGAACACAGCCTTGATACGCGCAAGTTCTGCCTCGTCATCGGCCTCGAAACGCAGCACCAGCACCGGTGTGGTGTTGGAGGCGCGCACCAGGCCCCAGCCTTTGGCGTAATCGACTCGCACGCCGTCGATGGTGGTCAGGTCGGCGCCTGCGCCCCACTGTGCGTCGTGCAGTGCATCAATGATGCTGAATTTGCTCTCTTCGGTCACATGGATATTGATTTCCGGCGTAGAAATATCGTTCGGGAAGGTCGCAAACAGCTCTTCGGCGGTGGATTTTTCCTTGCTGAGGATCTCCAGCAGCCGTGCGGCGCTGTAGATGCCGTCGTCGAAACCGAACCAGCGCTCCTTGAAGAAGATGTGGCCGCTCATCTCACCGGCCAATAGAGCACCGGATTGTTTCATTTTCTTTTTGATCAACGAGTGACCGGTCTTCCACATTAGCGGGCGACCGCCGTATTCCTTGATTAGCGGCACCAGACGGCGGGTGCATTTGACGTCGAAGATGATTTCCGCGTCCGGGTTGCGCGCCACCACGTCGCGGGCGAACAGCATCAGCAGGCGATCCGGGTAGACGATGCTGCCAGTATTGGTCACCACGCCGACGCGGTCGCCGTCACCGTCGAAGGCCAGACCGAGGTCGGCATTGGTTTCCTTGACCTTGGCGATCAGGTCGACGAGGTTCTCGGGCTTGCCCGGATCCGGGTGGTGGTTGGGGAAGTTGCCGTCGACTTCGCAGAACAGCGGGATGACTTCGCAGTTCAGCGCTTCGATCAGTTGCGGGGCAATCACGCCGGCCGCGCCGTTACCGCAGTCGACCACGACTTTCAGACGTCGGGCCAGTTTGACGTCCTTGACGATTTCGGTGGTGTAGCGGTCAAGGATTTCGACCTGGGTCACGCTGCCCTGACCGCTGGTCAGGTCATTGGTCTTGATGCGCTCGTGCAGCACCTGGATCTGCTCGTTGGCCAGGGTGTCGCCGGCGATCACGATCTTGAAGCCGTTGTAGTTCGACGGGTTGTGGCTGCCGGTGAGCATTACCCCCGACTTGCCGGCCAGCACGTTGGCCGCGTAATACAGCGCCGGTGTCGGCACCAGGCCGACGTCGCTGACGTGGCAGCCGCTCTCGGCGATACCGCGGATCAGTTCTGCAACCAGCTCCGGGCCGGACAGGCGACCGTCGCGACCGACGGAAACATTCGGTTCACCTTGGGCCAGGCTCTGTGAGCCGATGGCGCGGCCGATCCAGTAAGCGGTTTCGGCATTGAGGAATTCCGGCACGGTGCCGCGAATGTCATAGGCGCGGAAGATGCTGTCGGGAAGCTTCGGGGCGATCTTGGCGGGGGTGCTCATCTGCACAAATGCTCCATCTCGAAAGTGGCGGGACACACCGACGATTCACTCGGCGGCAGGCTCAAACTGAAGGGTATGACGGCGTTTTCCGCAGAGAGTTCGTGGTGTGAAAGGGCCATGACGCCTCGTCTGGCGTGGCCTGCGGCCGGCAAAACCTTGATTTTCGGTGTTAAAGCCTGCTGCCGAAAAAGCACAAATTTTGTGGTGAGGGGATTTATCCCCGATGGCTGCGCAGCAGATCCAAAAGCCTTGGGGCCGCTTCGCAGCCCATCGGGGATAAATCCCCTCGCCACAATAATATTTCAGGGTTATTTCGTGCCGGTATGGCCGAAGCCGCCCGCGCCGCGTTCGGTTTCGACGAACTCTTCAACCATTTCGAAGTGCGCCTGCACCACGGGTACCAGCACCAGCTGCGCCAGACGTTCGCCGACGGTCATGGTGAAGTCGGATTGGCCACGGTTCCAGCAGGACACCATCAACGGGCCCTGGTAATCGGAGTCGATCAGGCCAACGAGGTTACCGAGCACGATGCCGTGCTTATGGCCCATGCCCGAGCGCGGCAGGATCAGTGCGGCGAGGTTCGGGTCGCCGATGTACACCGACAGACCGGTTGGGATCAGCACGGTTTCACCCGGCTTGATCACGATGTCCTGTTCCAGCATGGCGCGCAGGTCGAGGCCGGCGGAGCCTGGGGTGGCGTATTGCGGCAGCGGGAATTCGGTACCGATGCGTGGGTCGAGGATCTTGGCTTGCAAAGCGTGCATGTAAATTAAACCTGGTTCAGACGTTCGGCGATAAAAGTGACCAGTTGGCGAGCGATCTTGCTCTTGCTGGTCTGGGCGAAAACAGTGGCATGAAGCTCACGGTCGATCACGCTGCAGGCGTTTTCTTCGCTGTTGAATCCGATGCTCGGGTTGGCGACGTCGTTGGCGACGATCAAATCGAGATTCTTGTCTTTCAGCTTGCGTGCAGCGTAGTCGAGCAGGTGTTCGGTCTCGGCGGCGAAGCCGACACTGAACGGACGGTCGGGACGGGTCGCGATGGTGGCCAGGATGTCCGGGTTACGCACCATTTGCAGGACGAAGCCGTCGCCGCTTGTAGGGTCTTTCTTGAGTTTTTGCGGGGCAACGACTTCCGGACGGTAGTCCGCCACCGCTGCCGAGGCGATGAACACATCACACGGGATGGCCGACTCGCACGCTGCGAGCATGTCGCGGGCACTGACCACGTCGATACGCGTGACGCGATCCGGCGTCGGCAGGTGTACCGGGCCGCTGATCAGGGTCACGCGGGCGCCGGCTTCCACCGCGGCTTCGGCCAGAGCGAAGCCCATTTTCCCGGAGCTGTGGTTGGTGATGTAGCGCACCGGGTCGATGTTTTCCTGGGTCGGGCCGGCGGTGATCACCACGTGCTTGCCGGTCAGCGCCTGACGCTGGAAGCAGTCCGCCGCGCACTGCGCCAGATCGGTGGCTTCCATCATCCGGCCCATGCCGACGTCGCCGCAGGCCTGGCTGCCAGAGGCCGGGCCGAAAGTCTTCAGGCCACGGCTTTCAAGGAGTTGCAGGTTGGCCTGGGTTGCCGGATCGCGCCACATCGCCTGATTCATTGCTGGCGCGACGGCCACCACGGCGTCGGTAGCAAGAACCAAAGTGGTCAGCAAATCATTGGCGATGCCTTGGGCCAAACGGGCGATCAGGTCGGCGGTGGCCGGGGCGATCAACACCAGATCGGCCCATTTGGCCAGTTCGATGTGGCCCATCGCCGCTTCGGCGGCCGGGTCGAGCAAGTCGAGGTGAACCGGGTGCCCGGACAGGGCCTGCATGGTCAGCGGGGTGATGAACTCGGCGCCGCCATGGGTCATGACCACACGCACTTCGGCGCCCTGGTCGATCAGGCGACGAACCAGATCGGCGCTCTTGTAGGCCGCAATGCCGCCGCCGACGCCCAGAACGATGCGTTTCCGATACAGCCGCTGCATAGGTCTGCCTTTACATTTCGTGGGTGACATACGTGGCGAAACCCCCTCCCCAGGGTGAATTCGCCCGCAAAAAAGATGGGCTACGATATCACAGCGACCGCTACGGAACAGCGGTGCCCACAGACAAGGAAGGTGTATGAGTATTCGCGATTGGCCTGCGGCGGAGCGGCCGCGGGAGAAGCTGCTTGAACAGGGCTCGGGAAGTCTTTCGGACGCCGAGTTGCTGGCGATTTTTCTTCGAACCGGGGTCACGGGAAAAAGCGCGGTGGATCTGGCGCGACACCTGTTGACGCAATTCGGCAGCCTGCGCGCGTTGCTGGAGGCCGATCTTGCGGCGTTCAGCGGACAGTTGGGATTGGGGCCTGCGAAATTCGCGCAGTTGCAGGCGGTGCTGGAAATGGGGCGGCGACATCTGGCCGAGCGCATGCGTAAAAAACCGGCGCTGGAGAATCCGCAGGCAGTTCGGGACTATCTGAAATCCATGCTGCGTCACGAGCCGCACGAGGTGTTTGGCTGCCTGTTTCTTGATTCCAAGCATCAGGTGCTGACGTTCGAGGCACTGTTTCGCGGCTCGATCGACAACACCAGCGTGCATCCCCGGGAAGTGGTGAAACGCTCATTGGCCAACAACGCGGCGGCGGTGATTCTCTGCCATAACCACCCGTCGGGGAACAGCGATCCGAGCCAGGCGGACCGCCAACTGACCAAGCGCTTGCAGAAGGCTCTGGACCTGATTGATGTACGGGTGCTGGATCACTTCATCATTGGCGACGGCGAGCCGCTGTCGATGGCGGAGTGTGGCTGGATGTAGCTTTCAACAACAAACACCAACCCCTGTGGGAGCGGGCTTGCTCGCGAAGGCGATGTGTCAGTCAATAAGAGTTTGGCTGATCCGACGCCTTCGCGAGCAAGCCCGCTCCCACAGGTGAATTGTGTTGTGACGGGTTATTTCAGGGTGACCTTCGAGTAGTCCTGCCGCCCGAACGGGCTCACCGAGTAACCCTGCACATCCTTGCGCGTCAGCGCATAGGCAGTCGGGTGTGCCAGCGGCAGCCACAGCGCCTGCTGCTGAATCTGCGCCTGCGCCTGTTCATACAGTTTGGTGCGCACGCCTTGCTCGCTGGTGGTCTTGCCGGCGCTGATCAGTTTGTCCAGGTCGGCATTGCAGTAGCGGGCGAAGTTGGTGCCGGATTTGACCGCCGCGCAGGAAAACTGCGGCGTGAGGAAGTTGTCCGGATCGCCGTTGTCGCCGGCCCAGCCCATGAACAGCAGGTCATGCTCGCCAGCCTTGGCGCGGCGAATCAGTTCGCCCCACTCGATCACGCGGATTTCCGCCTGAATGCCGATTTCCGCCAGATCCGATTGCAGCAATTGCGCGCCCAGACTCGGGTTCGGGTTGAGCAGACTGCCGGACGGACGCGTCCAGATGGTGGTCTGGAAACCGTCCTTGAGTCCGGCCTTGGCCAGCAACGCCTTGGCTTTGGCCACGTCGTGCGGATAGCCCGGCAGGTTCTTCGCATAACTCCAGGTGTTCGGCGGGTAAGGGCCGTTGGCCGGCTCTGCGGTGTCTTCGAACACGGCTTTGACGTAGTTGGCCTTGTCGAAGGCGAGGTTGATCGCCTGGCGCACTTCCGGCTTGTCCAGCGGTGGATGCTGGCTGTTGATGCCGACGAAAGCGGTCATGAAGGCGTCAGTCTTTTCCACTTTCAGGGTCGACTCTTCCTGCGCAGCCTTCACGTCCAGCGGTTTTGGCGACAGGGCGATCTGGCACTCGTTGCGCCGCAGCTTTTGCAGGCGCACGTTGGCGTCCGGGGTGATGGCGAAGATCAGCGGGTCGACCGCCGGCTTGCCGCCGAAATAGTCCGGGTTGGCCTTGTAGCGCACCGAGGCGTCTTTCTGGAAGCGAGTGAAGATGAACGGACCGGTGCCGATCGGCTGGCTGTTGAGCTTGTCGGTCGCGTCGGCCTTGAGCAACTTGTCGGCGTACTCGGCGGAATAGATGGAGGCGAAGCCCATGCTCAGGGTCGCGAGGAACGTCGAGTCCGGGTGGTCGAGGGTAAAGCGCACGGTCAGCGGGTCAAGCGCGTCGATCTTCTTGATCAGCGCCGGCAACTGCATGGACTGGGCGTGCGGGAAGCCGCTTTGCGCCACTTTGTGCCATGGGTTGGCTGGATCGAGCATGCGGTCGAAGCTGAATTTGACGTCTTCGGCGCTCAGCGTACGGGTCGGCTTGAAATAGTCAGTGCTGTGAAACTTCACCTGCGGGTGCAGCTTGAACACATAAGTCAGGCCGTCGGTGCTGACTTCCCAGCTGTCGGCCAGGCTCGGCACGACTTTGCCGCTGGCGGTGTCGAAGTCCACCAGGCGATTCATCAGCACGTCGGCCGAGGCATTAGTGGTGGTGAGCGAGTTATATTGCACCACGTCGAACCCTTCAGGGCTGGCCTCGGTGCACACACTCAGGGCGGCAGCCTGGGCCAGGGGGCTCAGCAGAAGCGGGGCGAGCAACAGGGGTAGGGCAGCGAGGCGCATGGTCGGCTTCCTTTACAGATCGAAGGCCATCTGCAGGTGCAGTCTGGAAAAGGGTTACCCTAGAGGGCTGGATTGCAAATGACTATCCCCTTTTTGCATTTTTGGGGCAGCCCAGTGACGTTTTTCAGACCGCGGTGCACGAGGAAAAGTCGGAAACGTCTGTTAGAGCGGTTTTCTGCGACGAGTGGTCAAAACTCGCCTCAGCCTTTATCCAAAGCGTCTGCAGGCGGAAAATGCGCCTTTTTACCGGTCGATTGCACATCCATTGTTGTTGCACCCCGGTCTTTCTGGTATAAAGCAGCGCTCTTTTCTAGGGGCCCGGTTCCTTCACTGTAGGTGTAGCCGGTAAGACCTCTAAAGAAACGCGGCGCCTGGCGCCAAATGACTGAGAGATTAAGCGGCCAACCCATGCCGGGTTGGGCATGTGGTTTTAGAGGGCTGAGGCATGTCGAGAGTATGTCAAGTTACCGGTAAGGGTCCGGTAACCGGGAATAACATTTCCCACGCAAACAACAAAACCCGTCGTCGTTTCCTGCCGAACCTGCAGCATCACCGCTTCTGGGTTGAAGAAGAGAAACGTTTTGTGCGTCTGCGCGTATCTGCCAAAGGCATGCGCATCATCGACAAGCGTGGCATCAGTGTCGTGCTCGCCGAACTTCGCCGCGATGGCAAGATTTAAGGGAGCTAATCATGCGTGAATTGATTCGTTTGATCTCGAGCGCCGGTACTGGTCACTTCTACACTACCGACAAGAACAAGCGTACTACCCCGGACAAAATCGAGATCAAGAAATATGATCCGGTTGTTCGCAAGCACGTGATCTACAAGGAAGGCAAAATCAAGTAATTGATTTTTCCCGACTTACGAAAAAGGCCCGTATCGTGAGATGCGGGCCTTTTTTGTTGCCTCGGATTTCTGCGGTATCCGGCCGGGCCTCATCGCTGGCAAGCCAGCTCCCACAATGATCGTCGGTAGGCACAAAATTTGTGTTCACCACAAAACCTGTGGGAGCTGGCTTGCCAGCGATGGGGCCGGATCAGCCAGCGAAAATCCTCAGGCCTTCTGTTCGAAGATCACATAGATCTTGCGGCAAGCCTCCAGCACTTCCCAGGTACCACGGAAACCGGCCGGAATCACAAAGCGGTCGCCAACACGCAAGGTCTTGGCATTTCCATCGCTGTCACGCAGCACCGAAACCCCTTGCAGGATTTCGCAGTATTCATGCTCGGTGTAGTTCACCGTCCACTGCCCGACCGCACCTTCCCACACGCCAACACCCATTTGCCCACAAGGGCTGTCGTACTGATTGAACACCGCTTGCTCTGGGTCGCCCTTGAGCACTTTGGCCGGGTCCGGGCGATAGCGTTCGGCTTCGCTGCTGGTCAGGCTGATATCGACGACGTTCTGGATGTTCATTGTTGTTTTCTCCCGTGATGACGGCGCGGTGGCTTGAAAGGGCCAAAGTCTATGTTTATTAAAATGAACACCGCAAGGGCGTATGGCGCGCTTATGTCAAATATATTGAAACAACCCCGGCCGCTGGTTTAGGGTGGCGGGTGCCTTGGGCCGAAAAGCAGGCTGGCCGGGCAGCATTCCTGAAGACGTCCGCGAAGAACGCGGCGCTCTATTCAACAAGAGGAGGACACTCGAATGACCACCCTGACTCGTGCCGATTGGGAACAACGTGCTCGCGACCTGAAGATCGAAGGCCGCGCCTACCTCAACGGTGAATACACCGACGCCGTCTCCGGCGAAACCTTCGAGTGCATCAGCCCGGTCGATGGCCGTCTGCTGGGCAAGATCGCCAGCTGTGACGCCGCCGACGCCCAACGCGCCGTGGAAAACGCCCGCGCCACCTTCAATTCCGGCGTGTGGTCGCGCCTGGCGCCGACCAAACGCAAAGCCACCATGATTCGTTTCGCCAGCTTGCTCAAGCAGCACGCTGAAGAACTGGCGCTGCTCGAAACCCTCGACATGGGTAAGCCGATCAGCGATTCGCTGTACATCGACGTACCGGGCGCGGCGCAAGCGCTGAGCTGGAGCGGTGAGGCAATCGACAAGATCTACGACGAAGTCGCCGCCACTCCGCATGATCAATTGGGTCTGGTGACCCGCGAGCCGGTGGGCGTGGTCGGCGCCATCGTGCCGTGGAACTTCCCGTTGATGATGGCCTGCTGGAAACTCGGCCCGGCGCTGTCGACCGGTAACTCGGTGATCCTCAAACCGTCGGAAAAATCCCCGCTGACCGCCATCCGCATCGCTGCGCTTGCGGTTGAGGCCGGCATTCCGAAAGGCGTGCTCAACGTGTTGCCGGGCTACGGCCACACCGTCGGCAAGGCGCTGGCGCTGCACAATGACGTCGACACGCTGGTGTTCACCGGTTCGACCAAGATCGCCAAGCAGCTGATGATCTACTCCGGCGAATCGAACATGAAGCGCGTGTGGCTGGAAGCTGGCGGCAAGAGCCCGAATATAGTCTTCGCCGATGCGCCGGACCTGCAAGCCGCTGCCGAATCCGCCGCCAGCGCCATCGCCTTCAACCAGGGCGAAGTCTGCACCGCCGGTTCGCGTCTGCTGGTCGAACGCTCGATCAAGGACAAATTCCTGCCGATGGTGATCGAGGCGCTGAAAGCCTGGAAGCCGGGCAATCCGCTGGACCCGGCAACCAATGTCGGTGCGCTGGTCGATACCCAACAGATGAACACCGTGCTGTCGTACATCGAATCCGGTCACACCGACGGCGCCAAACTGGTGGCGGGCGGCAAGCGCATCCTCCAGGAAACCGGTGGCACTTACGTCGAGCCGACGATTTTCGACGGCGTGAGCAACGCGATGAAGATCGCTCAGGAAGAGATTTTCGGCCCGGTGCTGTCGGTCATCGCCTTCGATACCGCCGAAGAAGCGATCCAGATCGCCAACGACACGCCGTACGGCCTGGCCGCTGCGGTATGGACTCAGGACATCTCCAAGGCGCACCTGACTGCCAAAGCACTGCGCGCCGGCAGCGTGTGGGTCAACCAGTACGACGGCGGCGACATGACCGCACCGTTCGGCGGCTTCAAGCAGTCGGGCAACGGTCGCGACAAGTCGCTGCACGCGTTCGACAAATACACCGAGCTGAAGGCGACGTGGATCAAGCTGTAAGCCGTTAGCGGGAGCCTGATTCGTTCAGGCTTTCGAACTTACGGAGATCCCCTGTGGGAGCAAGTCTCTGTGGTGAGGGGATTTATCCCCGATCGGCTGCGAAGCAGTCGCAAAACCAGTGCATGCGAGGGTGCAGGTTTTGAGGTCGCTGCGCGACCTGTCGGGGATGAATCCCCTCACCACAGGGTTTGCTCCCACATTTGGTTTTGTGGCGCACATAAGAATATCCACAGGAGCGTGGACCATGCGTTGGGCGACATATTTCGCCGTGTTGGCGTCTGTCTTGAGTGTCGGCCTGGCCCTGGGGGTCAGCATGCCGCTGGTGTCGTTGCGTCTGGAGAGCTGGGGTTACGGCTCTTTCGCCATCGGCGTGATGGCGGCGATGCCGGCGATTGGCGTATTGCTGGGCGCGAAGATTTCCAGTCATCTGGCGGCACGTTTCGGCACTGCGAACCTCATGCGTCTTTGCCTGTGGGCCGGGGCGTTGTCGATCGGCTTGCTCGCGCTGTTGCCGAGTTATCCGGTCTGGCTGGTGCTGCGCCTGATGATCGGGGTGATCCTGACCATCGTATTCATCCTCGGCGAGAGCTGGATCAATCAACTGGTCGTCGAACACTGGCGCGGTCGTCTCGTCGCTCTGTATGGCAGCAGCTACGCGCTGAGCCAACTGTCTGGTCCGCTGCTGCTGGGTGCGCTAGGCACTGAGCACGATTATGGTTTCTGGGTCGGTGTCGGGCTGCTGACAGTCTCGCCATTGCTGTTGATGGGCCGCAGCGGTGCGCCGAGCAGTGAAGCCAGCAGTGTGACGTTCAGCGATCTGTGGGGTTTTGCCCGGGAGCTGCCGGCGATTGCCTGGGCGGTGTCACTGTTCGCCGCGTTCGAAGCGATGATCCTCACGCTGTTGCCGGTGTATTGCCTGCAACAGGGCTTCACCGCCGAGATTGCGCTGGCGATGGTCAGCACGGTGGTGGTCGGCGATGCGCTACTGCAACTGCCGATTGGCGCGCTGGCGGATTACCTGTCTCGACGCACGTTGTTCACCGGTTGCGCGGTGGTGCTGATGCTGTCGAGCCTGGCGATTCCAATGCTGATCGATACGCTGCTGATCTGGCCGTTGTGGGTGTTGTTCGGCGCCAGCGCGGGTGGCTTGTTCACTCTGTCGCTGATCCTGATCGGTGAGCGTTATCGCGACGATGCGCTGGTGCGGGCCAATGCGCACATTGCGCAGCTGTGGGGTGTCGGCTGTCTGATCGGGCCGTTGCTGGCGGGGGCGGGCAGTCAGTGGATCAGCGGGCATGCGTTGCCGTTGTTGATGGCGGCGGGGGCGTTTGGATTGGTGATTCTACTGATGCGTCAGGGGGCATTCGGCACAGTGGCCGAGCCTGCTTAAGTCAGCTCTTAAAGCGAAAGAATTCTTGTGGTGAGGGAGCTTGCTCCCGCTGGGCTGCGCAGCGGCCCCAAAGACTTCGTGAGCGCTGCGCACTCAGGCGGGAGCAAGCTCCCTCGCCACAAATGAGTTTTCAATTCGACTACAGCATCCGCTCAAGACCAACAGTGGTGCTGAACCACGCGTTGAAGCGCCGCCACCAACTCCCCGGTTCCTTGCTCAGCGTGTGTATTTGGCCGTTGTCCTCGGTCACCCAGACGATCTCGCCATCCTGCAGTTTCGCCTGATAACTCAGGGCCGGCGCCATGCCTTGCAGCGCCAGTTCGCGCACGTGTTCGGCCAGTTCCGGGCTGTCCACCAGAACCCCGACTTCGGTGTTCCACAGCACTGAGCGCGGATCGAAGTTGAACGAGCCGATGAACGCTTTCTGCCGATCGAAAATCATCGCCTTGCTGTGCAGGCTGGAATCCGAACCACGGAAAGATTTGCTGTAGAACAGGTGCGGGCCGCTGCCGTAATTATCCCCAGGCTGACGGCGCAGTTCATACAGTTTCACCCCGTGTTCCAGCAGCGCCTTGCGATACGGTGCGTAACCGCCGTGCACCGCCGGCACATCGGTGGCTTCCAGCGAGTTGGTCAGCAGGCTCACCGAGACCCCGGCGTCGGCGCGCCCGGTCAGGTACACCAGCCCCGGCTGGCCGGGCACGAAGTACGCCGAGATCATGATCAGCTCTTTGCTGACGCCGCGCAGTTCCGGCGCCAGTTGTGTGGTCAGCAGCAGTTGCGGGTCCGGTTCGTCCTTGGCCAGCACCTTGCTCGGCGCATCCCACAGCGCCTGGTTCCAGGCCCAGATCAGTTCCTTGCGCCAGATGTCCATGCGTGGCGCGGTCTTGAACGTCATCAACTGTTGATACAGCGCGTGATTCTGTTTACGGGTTTCATCCAGCGACTCTTCCAGGCGCGTGCGGGTGTTCTGCAGGTCTTTGGCGCTTGGTTTGCTGGAGAGGAATTCGTTGATCGGCTTGCTCAGCGCGCTGTTCCAGTACTGGTCGAAACTGTGCCCGAGCTGCTCTGCCACCGGGCCGACACTGAGCATGTCGATGTCGGTGAAATTCAGATTCGGCTCGGCATCGAAATACTCGTCGCCCAGATTGCGCCCGCCAACGATGGCCACGCTGTTGTCCGCCAGGAACAGTTTGTTGTGCATGCGCCGGTGTTGCAGCGACAGGTTGAACAGGCGTCCGGCAGCGCGGGTAACGCCGGTGCTGCGGCCCAGGTGCAGCGGATTGAACAGGCGGATCTGGATCTGTGGATGCGCCGCCAGCGTGGCGATGATCGTGTCGAGGCCGTCGCTGGTGGTGTCGTCGAGCAGGATGCGTACGCGCACGCCGCGGTCGGCGGCCTTGAGCAGTTCTTCCACCAGCATCCGCGTGCTGACGCCGTCATGGACGATGTAGTACTGCAAGTCGAGGCTGGTTTGCGCATTGCGAATCAGCTCGGCGCGGGCGGTGAAGGCTTCTGTGCTGTTGGACAGCAAGCGGAAGCCGGAACGGCCCTGCCAGGGCGCTGCCTGGGTCTGAATCGAGCGACCGAATGCGGAGCCCGCGGCCGGCAACGCCTGGCTGGGTTCGCGCGGCGCATCGAGGGTGGCGCAACCACTGGCCAACGAGCACAACACACAGACAGCGAGCAATTTTTTTCCGGGTCGCACGTTGCTTTCTCGGCTGGAGGCAGGGGGTGACGGAGTATGGCACGCAGAGGATTTCCAAGACCGTTTCCGGCGGATCCTCGCCACACTGTGTAAACAATTAGTCGTTCAAAAGTAGGAATGAGTTCGCCTGTGGTTTTGGACTATTTGTTTTGTTGTTTTTTCAGCTCTTGGTCGGCGCCGATTCCTACATACGGATCCTGCAAAAAACGAAATCATCGCCCCGGTGTTCAGCGTCTTGTGAAGGCAATGCGCTGAACAACTGCCATTGATCAATAACCGATGAAGTAGGGACTGATGAAAAAAACAACATGGATGGCAGCCGTCGCGGCTGCAGTATTACCCACCCTGGTGGTCGCCGAGAGCGTGGATCTGAGCGTGATCGGAACCATTATTCCGACCTCGTGCATCCCTGCATTTGCCGGTGGCGGCACGGTAGATTTGCGCAAGATATCCGCAGCCACCCTGAACAAGACCACGCAGACGCTGCTGCCGACCCACGACATTTCGCTGCACATCAACTGTGATGCAGAGGCATCGGTCGAGGTGTCGGTCAGAGACAATCGTACAGCCACCAAATTGCCGGGCATCAACGATGGTGCCGGTAATAACGATCCGGCTTTGTTCTACGGCCTGGGTGAAATCAACGGCATCCGTATCGGCGGATTTGCGCTGCGTCACGGTCGTCCGGAAGCCGACGGTGCCCCGCAGACTCTGATGACACGCACTCTGGCAGCACCGGCGTGGCAACTGCCTGCTTCGCCGCTGGTGGGCAATGCCCCGGCGCTCTACTCATGGGGTTCCGGCGTGGCAGCTGGCCCGGTCGCGGCCCGTCACCACGGGTTTCCGATGAGCCTGTTGCCGATCATCGGCCCGAGCAACGCGCTGCCGATCACCCAGCGAGATCCCGCTCGATGGCTCGGTGACCTTCGAGATGTTCTACCTCTGATCGTCAGAACCCGGCCATTACCGGGTTCTTTCAGGTTCATTCAGCGCGCCCTTTGCCGGGTGCGCTGCCCCCTGCGGAGCAATACCGATGCCGATTTCAATGTGCCGCCCAGGCTTGCGGGCGTTGCCACTGTGCCTGCTCGTCTTGATTTTGATGCCCGGGGTTCACGCTGCCGGAATGGTGCCGCAAACCCCTGTGCTGGTGGTGGATGAGGGTGTCGGTGAAGCGACGATGAATGTGCGAAACACCGAAACGCGTCCGGCCCTGCTGCACACCACGGTCGAAAATATCGAGCCGCACGATCAACAGCTGTTGCTGTTCAGTCCGCCGATTGCCCGTGTCGAGCCTGGTGCGGTGCAGCAGGTACGGTTCATGTTGCAGAGCGCCGAACCATTGCAGACCGAGCGTCTGAAACGGGTGATTTTTGAGGGGATCAATCCTGTGGCAGGTGTCGACGGTGCCCGGGTCAATCTGGGTGTTCGGCAAAACCTGCCGGTGATCCTGCGCCCCGCCGGTCTGCCAGTGGAGCGCGAGCCATGGAAACGCCTGAGCTGGTCAGCCACGGCTGAGGGTTTGCTGGTCAGTAATCCCAGTCCTTACGTGGTGCGCCTGGCTAAAGCGATTGTTCCGCTGCCGGGCACGCAGGCGGTGGATCTGCCGCGTACCTGGATCCTGCCAGGGGAGCGCCTGTCTGTCGGGTTGCCGTTGAACGTGACAGTGCGAACCATGGCAGTGCGGATCTTTCCGGCGACCACATATGGCTTTGCGGTCGATCACTTTGATGCCCCGGTTACGCACTGATGCGCGCGTGTGCCCGTCAGGGACTGGCACTGCTGATGGCGAATGCGATCGGCATGACGATGGCCAGTGAAGGGGTGGAATTCGATGCGCAGGTGCTTCGCGAGCGCGGGCTCGACCCCGCATTGGCTGAGTACTTTCGCCAGGCACCGCGTTTCTCCCAAGGCACATGGCTGGTCGCGCTTGAGGTCAATGGACAGCCACGGGGGCGGGTGTTCGTGACATTCAATGAACAGGGCGAGCCGTGCCTGCAACCGGCCTTGCTCAAGGCTGCTGGTGTGCGCGCGCAAGCGGCTTTGCCCCCCGTTCAACCGCAGCAGTGCCTGACGCTGGGCGAAGGTCTGCCAGCGGCCACCGTTGCATTGCATCCCGGTAAGGAACAGATCGACCTGCTGCTGCCGACGGACCTGTTGGCATTGCCGGAATTTCAGCCACGCAGCTTCGCCAATGGCGGAGTGGGCGGCGTGTTCAACTACGATGTTTTGGTCATGGGCAGCCAGCACGAGGGGCAACGTAGCGATTTTCGCAGGCTGGGTTCGGAGTTCGGCCTGAATGCCGGCAACTGGGTCTTGCGCAGTCGCCAGTCCTATACGCAGTTGCCCGACAGCACGCGTTTCGAGCATCTGTATGCCTATGGCACGCGCACTCTGGAAGCTTACGAAGCCAACGTGCAGATCGGCCAGTTGAACTTGCAGTCGCCATTGTTCGCCGGCGAATCTTTCAACGGAGTGCAGATTCTGCCGGAAGGTGCGTTCGCGCAAATGCGCGCAGCACAGGAGGGTGCACGTGGCGAGGTCGAGGGCATTGCCTGGTCGCCATCGCGAATCGAAGTCCGGCAGAACGGCGTGCTGATCTACACCACACTGGTTCCCGGCGGCCCCTTCACCTTGCGCGCGCTGCCGTTGTTGAGCAACCAGCTCGACCTCGAAGTCAGCGTGCACGAGCAGGAAGGGCAAGTGCGGCGTTTTCGCGTCCCGGCAGCCAGCCTGCAGGATCCACAATTCGATCGCGCCGACGGCTTCAATCTGGCGCTTGGCACGGTGCGACGCCAGGGTTCGGATGATCGTCAGGCGCCGTCATTTGCCACCCTTGGCCGAGAGTGGAGTCTGTCACGAGCGTTGCGCGTGAGCGGCGGGTTCCTCGGTGGGGCGGATTATCTGTCGGCAGGCTGGGGGCTGCAGCGTCAATGGCCGGGCAATCTGAGCACCGGTGTGCGCCAGGTGTTGTCCAGCGATCGAGACACAGGCATTGCAGGTCATGAGGTGCAAATGACCGTCAGTGCCGTGTTGTCGCCGAATCTGTCCACCAGTGTGGTTGCGGTGCACCGTGGCAAGGGCTTTCGCAGCCTGTCGGACACCGGCTGGAGCCAGCAGCAGGGACGGGCCGACGCCTCCGGGCGCGATCACTGGACATTTTCGCTCAACGGTACTGTCGAGCGCTGGGGGGCATTCGGCATGACCTGGTCGCGCTACACCAGCGTGGACGAGCCACCCAACATGCGCCTGGGATTGTCCTGGTCGCAGACACTGCCCGCGCGCATCAGCCTGTCGTTGAGTCTGGAGCGAGGGATCGGCGATGCCGACGCGAGGCAGCGGGGCACCTCGGTCTATCTGACGGCCGGGATACCATTGGGCGATCAGCGCAGGGCTCGCAGTTACCTGCGCAGCGATCCGCGATCAGGGGTGCGCAGTGGCGTGTCGATGAGTGAAGTGCTCAGTGAAACCCTGGCCTATAGCGCCAGTGCCGAACAGCGTGAAGCTGCGGCGCCATCGCTGGGTTTGCGGGTCAACGCACTGGCGCATTACACCAGTCTGGATCTGGGCCTGAACCAGCGAGCCGGGGCAAGCGAATTCGACCTGGGGCTGCGCGGCGGCATGGCGTTGCATCGCGACGGTGTCACGCTGTCGCCGTATCCGCTGCGCGAGACCTTTGCCGTGCTCAAGGCTGGCGACCGTGCGGGTCTGAAGCTGTACACGCCGCAAGGTCCGGTGTGGACGGATGGATTGGGCCGGGCGGTGGTGGCGAGTTTGCCGGCCTATTCCACAGCCCGGCTGGAAGTCGATCCGTTGAGTTTGCCGCGCAACGTCGAGGTGCTCGACGGTTATCAGGAGGTCGAGGCCGGGCGTGGCTCGGTTCAGCATATGGATTTTTCCATCACCCGCGTGCGGCGTGTGCTGTTGAAGGCCAGGACGCTTGACCGGCAATGGCTGCCCAGTGGCCTCGCCGTACACAACGGGCAAGGCGAATACGTGACCACGGTGCTTGAGGCTGGGGCGATCTTTCTGCCGGACATCAAACCCGGTCAGTCGCTGCGGGTGCAACTGTCGGATAGCGCGCACTGCGACCTGCAATTCAATCTGGCTGAAGCGCCGGACGAGCAAGCATTGATCGAGTCTGTCGACGCGCTCTGTCAGCCTTTGAACCTTACATGACCGAGTTATTGCGCATGCATCGATGGATTGTCCTGATCACGCTGGCATCGTTGGCATCGACCTCGGTCATGGCCAGCGAGGCCTGCCAGATGACGCTCTCACCGAGCGCGGTGGACTATGGCGTTTCGACGCGGGCGGAGCTGCTCGCCCGGCCATCGGGCAATGACGGCAGTTTTGGTGTGCGCACGGTTCATCTACGGATTCAATGTCCGGCTGCGCGCGCGATCAGGTGGTCCTTTGCTGCCCCGAGCAGCGATGCGCTGCATTACCGCTGGGCACCGGGACGGTTGCAGATACGCATTGTGGCAGCGCGTCTGGATGGCGCGCCGGTGCAATGGCAGCGCGATGATGGCGAGGCGGGCCTGTTGCAGCCTGGCGATCGCATCACCGCCTGGCGCTCTGGCAGCCTCGCCGCCGGGCGCCATCTGGAGGTGGAGCTGGAAATCGAAGCCCGCGTCAGTGATGCCTCAAGTCGTGTCGCCAACCTTCAGCGACTTGAGGGATTCGGTACGTTTCAGCTGGAATGATCAGGCTTCGGCCAGCAGTTTGATCGCCGCCGCGCCGACCTTGCGCACCGCCTCTTCGATCTGTGGTGTCGGTTTCGCCGCGTAGTTCATCCGCAGACAATTGCGGTACTTGCCCGAGGCGGAAAAGATGCTGCCGACGGCAATCTGTACGCCCTGATCGTGCAGCGCGCGATTGAGTTTCAGCGTATCGAAACCCTCCGGCAATTCGACCCACAACATGAAGCTGCCCTGTGGACGACTGGCGCGGGTCCCGACCGGGAAGTAGCGGGTAACCCAGTCGATCATCGCGTCACGATTGCGTTGGTATTGGCTGCGCATCCGCCGCAAGTGCGGTTCGAAATGGCCACCCTTGAGAAATTCGGCGATGGCGATCTGCGGCTGCGGTGCGGTGGAACCGGTGCTGATGTATTTCATGTGCAGCACCCGTTCCAGATAACGACCCGGCGCGACCCAGCCGATGCGCAGGCCTGGGGCCAAGGTCTTGGAAAACGAGCTGCACAGCAGCACTCGACCATCTTCGTCGAAGGACTTGATCGTGCGCGGACGCGGGTAGGTGTAGGCCAGCTCGCCATACACATCGTCCTCGATGATCGCCACGTCGAAACGCTGTGCCAAGTTGAGCAGGGCGCGCTTGCGCGACTCCGGCATGATGTAGCCGAGCGGGTTGTTGCAGTTGGGGGTGATCTGGATGACCTTGATCGGCCATTGCTCCAGCGCCAGTTCCAGCGCTTCGAGGCTAATGCCGGTCAGCGGATCGGTGGGGATTTCCAGGGCTTTCATGCCCAGGCCCTTGAGCGTTTGCATGGCGCCGTGGAAGCTCGGCGAATCCACCGCGACGATGTCGCCCGGTTCGCAGATTGCGTGGATGCTGGTGGACAGTGCTTCGTGGCAACCGGTGGTGATCACCAGGTCGCTGGCGCTCAACTGGCAGCCGGAATCGAGCATCAACCGGGCGATCTGTTCGCGCAGTTCAAGGGTGCCGTGGATGTTGTCGTAATACAGACCGGGCATGTCCTGGCGTCGGCTGATCCGCGCCAGTCCGCGCAACAGCGGTTTCATCGTTGGCGTGGTCACGTCGGGCATGCCCCGACCCAGTTGCACCACGTCCTTGCGTGGCACCGCACGAATCAGCTCCAGCACCTGATCCCACTGCGAAATCTCCACCGGTCGCTGCGCCGGACGCCCGACTGCGGGCAGCTCCGGCAGCTCGCGACCCACCGGCACGAAGTAGCCGGACTTGGGTTTCGGTGTCGCCAGACCGCTGTCCTCAAGCATGCGATAGGCCTGCTGCACCGTGCTGAGGCTGACCCCGTGTTCTACGCTCAAGGCGCGCACCGAAGGCAGGCGATCGCCAGGACGGTAGAAGCCTTGTTCGATGCGGGTGCCGAGCAGTTCGGCGAGGTTCACATACAGGGTCATGGCACTGCCTCGATGCAGGTTATTCGTTAAACCAGTACAGATGCAGCAAAAATCGGTAATTCAGTCTCAGGAATGGCAAATCTGTATGGAGTTAATACAGATGTGTTGAATCTGTAATGCTTTTGCCGACCCGCGCATCATGGAATCTCTGGCTACCCAAGTAAACAGGAGCAACAAAAATGAACGGCTTGAGCGATGTGCGGCTGACGTTACGCAGTCAGGAACTGGCGGCAGGGCAGGAGGACAGTGCATGGAATAGCGCCATGCGTAACGCGCCATCCGGCCTGAGTCGCTGGGGCCTGTTCTGGCATCGTCTGCACACGCGCAAGGCGCTTATGAATCTGACGCCGGAGCAGCTCAAGGACGTCGGGTTGACCCGGGAGCAGGCAAATGAAGAGGGGTTGAAGCCGTTCTGGCGGATCTGAAGGATGTGGTGCTGTTTCTGACCCCATCGCGAGCAGGCTCACTCCTACAGGGGAATACGTTCCTACTGTAGGAGTGAGCCTGCTCGCGATGAGGGCATTAAGTCTGGTGCAAAAACATCAGACCAGCTCCTTGAGCCGATGCCACAACATCCCCAACGCCAGCAACGGCGAACGCAAATGCTTGCCGCCGGGGAAGGTGATGTGCGGCACCTTGGCAAACAGATCAAAACCACCGCTGTGCTGCCCGCTGATCGCCTCGGCGAGCAGCTTGCCCGCCAGGTGCGTGGCATTCACTCCGTGCCCGGAATAGGCCTGGGCGTAATACACGTTCGGTTGATCATTGAGCCTGCCGATCTGTGGCAGACGGTTGGCGCCGATGCCGATCATGCCGCCCCATTGATAGTCGATTTTCACGCCCGCCAGTTGCGGAAACACTTCGAGCATCTTCGGCTGCATGTAGGCGCCGATGTCCTTCGGGTCGCGCCCGGAATAGTGGCAGGCACCGCCGAACAGCAGGCGCCGATCCGCCGAGAGCCGGTAGTAATCCAGCGCCACCCGCTGGTCACAGACCGCCATGTTTTGCGGCAGCAGGCTGTGCGCCAGTTCTTCGGACAGCGGTTCGGTCGCAATGATGTAACTGCCGGCGGGCAGTACTTTGCCGCTGAGTTGCGGATTGAGATCGTTGAGGTAAGCGTTGCAGCCCAGCACCAGGGTTTTCGCCCGCACTGAACCTTGAGCGGTGTGGACGCGAACTGCGGGGCCGTAATCGATACGCGTCACCGCCGATTGCTCGAACAGCTGCACGCCCAATTGCTGTGCGGCAGCGGCTTCGCCCAGCGCCAGGTTCAGTGGGTGCAGATGCCCGGAACCCATGTCGATCAAGCCGCCGACGTAACGTTTGGAGCCGACCACGGTGTGCATTTCATCGGCTTGCAACAGGCGGGTTTCGTAGCGATAGCCGAGACTGCGCAGCTCTTCGGCATCTTCGGCAAAGCCTTCGAGATCGGCCGGTTTGTTGGCGAGATCGCAGTAGCCCCAAGTCAGATCGCACGGGATCTGGAAACGCTCGACGCGCTGGCGGACGATTTCCACCGCTTCCAGGCCCATCAGTTTCATCTGGCGAACGCCGTCAGCGCCGATGACGTTGCTGAACTGGTCGAGGCCGTGGCCGACCCCGCGAATTAACTGCCCGCCGTTGCGGCCGCTGGCGCCCCAACCGACCCGGTGCGCTTCCAGCAACACCACACTGAGGCCGCGTTCGGCCAATTCCAGCGCGGTGTTCAGCCCCGAGAAGCCGCCGCCGACCACGCACACGTCTGCGCTCAGCTCGCCTTGCAGCACCGGATACTCGGGCTGCGGCAGGCTGCTGGCGGCGTAGTAAGAGGCAACGTGGGGTTGGCTCGCGAAGGTTCGGGCGCGGGCATTCATGGGCATCATCCAACGGCTGGGTGTCGAGAAAATTTGACGGAGCATAAGCCGCACGGCCGAAGACGGGCAACACTGGTCGGCCGTTGCTGTGTGGATCTCGGCTTTTGCGGCACAATTGCCGCCTATTTCATGTGGATTACCGTTTCGATGAGTTGCAACCGCCAGACCATTCGCGACCTGCGTCAGCAGATCCCCACGTTCGAGTGCGTGCCAGGCTGCCATGACTGCTGCGGGCCGGTGACCACCTCGCCGGAAGAAATGTCACGCCTGCCGCGCAAGACCCGCGCCGAGCAGGATGCGGCGATGGAAGAACTGAACTGTGTACACCTGGGGCCGAATGGCTGCACGGTGTATGGCGAGCGACCGCTGATTTGCCGGTTGTTCGGTACCACCAAAACCCTGCCATGCCCGAACGGGCGGGTGCCGGTGGAGTTGATTCATCCACGGGTTGAAAAGCAGATCTTCGAATACATGGCGGCGAATCGGCAGGTGCTGGTTTAGCGCAATTGCTGGAACCGAGTCGACCCAATCGCTGGCAAGCCAGCTCCCACAGTGATCGTTGTCGTTCACAGAATATGTGTTAATCACTGAACCTGTGGGAGCTGGCTTGCCAGCGATGGGGCCGGATCAGGCAGCACAAATCTCAATCCGGAATCGGCAGGCTCAAGCTCTCTTTCACCTCTTCCATCACGATATAGCTCTTCGACTCGCGCACATGCGGCAGCTTCAACAGAATGTCGCCCAGCAGCTTGCGGTACGAGGCCATCTCGGAGATCCGCGCCTTCACCAGATAGTCGAAATCCCCTGACACCAAATGGCATTCCAGCACGTGCGGCAGTTTCAGCACCGCGCGGCGGAACTCTTCGAAGGTGTCGCCGGATTTGTAATCGAGGCTGATCTCCACGAACACCAGCAGGCTACCCTTCAAGTGCTGCGGGTTCAGGCGGGCGTTGTAGCCCATGATGATCCCTTCGCGCTCCAGTCGCCGCACTCGCTCCGTACACGGTGTGGTGGACAGACCAACCTTCTCCCCGAGTTCGGTAAACGATATGCGCCCGTCCGCCTGCAGGATCCGCAAGATGTTGCGGTCGATCTTGTCCAGCTCACGTTTGGTCTGAGTGTTGGTACGCATAGGGGATGCGCCTCCGTGAAAAGGGTTTTTGCCGAGAATTGTCGCCAAATATAGGCGCTTATATAGTGAAATGCACTGGCCATTCTTTTTTACACTGCGCGCATCATTGCTCTAACAACAGACGTACGCGGCCCCGCCGCGATGAGGGATACAAAAATGCGCGTAATGGTCTTGGGTAGCGGCGTCATCGGTACCGCCAGTGCTTACTATCTGGCCCGTGCCGGGTTTGAAGTGGTGGTGGTCGACCGGCAGCCAGCCGTGGCCATGGAGACCAGTTTCGCCAACGCCGGCCAGGTGTCGCCGGGTTATGCCTCGCCATGGGCTGCGCCGGGTGTACCGCTCAAGGCCATCAAGTGGTTGCTGCAGCGCCACGCGCCGTTGGCGATC
Source organism: Pseudomonas sp. S150 (assembly GCF_004526365.1). Classification (NCBI taxonomy): domain Bacteria; kingdom Pseudomonadati; phylum Pseudomonadota; class Gammaproteobacteria; order Pseudomonadales; family Pseudomonadaceae; genus Pseudomonas; species Pseudomonas sp. S150. The sequence goes on along the minus strand of NZ_CP038207.1, from coordinate 313,021 downwards.
AAGGCCACTGCCGACATCGACCAGTACCTGTGGATGGCGCAAATGCTGCGCAACTGCACCGCTAGCCGTTACGCAGTGAACAAGGAGCGCATGGTGCGTCTGTCCGAGTACAGTCGCGACTGCCTCGATGAACTGCGCGCCGAAACCGGCATCGCTTACGAAGGCCGCAGCCTCGGTACCACGCAACTGTTCCGCACTCAGGCACAGCTCGATGGCGCCGCTAAAGACATCGCCGTGCTGAAAGAGTCCGGCGTGCCGTTTGAAGTTCTCGACCGCGCCGGCATTGCCCGCGTCGAGCCGGCCCTGGCCAATGTCACCGACATCCTCGCCGGCGCCCTGCGTCTGCCGAATGACCAGACCGGCGATTGCCAGATGTTCACCACGCGTCTGGCGGAAATGGCCGTGAAACTCGGTGTGGAGTTCCGCTTCGGCCAGGACATCCAGCGCCTCGACTACGCCGGTGATCGCATCAACGGTGTATGGATCGACGGCAAGCTGGAAACCGCCGACCGCTACGTGCTGGCCCTCGGCAGCTACTCGCCGCAATTGCTCAAGCCGCTGGGCATCAAGGCTCCGGTGTATCCGCTCAAGGGTTACTCGCTGACCGTGCCGATCACCAACCCGGCCATGGCCCCGACCTCGACCATTCTCGACGAAACCTACAAGGTCGCGATCACCCGTTTCGACAACCGCATCCGCGTCGGCGGCATGGCCGAAATCGCCGGTTTTGACCTGTCGCTGAACCCGCGTCGGCGTGAAACCCTGGAGATGATCGTCAACGACCTTTATCCTCAGGGCGGCAATCTGGCCGAGGCGAGCTTCTGGACCGGCCTGCGTCCGACCACCCCGGACGGCACGCCGATCGTGGGCGCCACGCCGTTCAAGAACCTGTTCCTCAACACCGGTCACGGCACCCTGGGTTGGACCATGGCGTGCGGTTCCGGTCGTTTGCTGGCCGATCTGATGGCGAAGAAAAAGCCGCAGATCAGCGCCGAAGGCCTCGATATTTCCCGTTACGGCAACAAGCCTCAGGAGTCCGCAAAACATGGCAATCCAGCGCCAGCTCACCAATGAGCGCATGAGTCAGATCGTCACCCACAACGGCACCGTGTATCTGGCCGGGCAGGTCGGCGACGACTTCGACGCCGGAGTCGAACAGCAGACCCGCGAGGTGCTCGCCAATATCGAGCGTTTGCTGGATCTGGCCGGGACTGACAAGCAGCATCTGCTGTCGGCAACGATCTACCTGAACGACATCGAAGCGCACTTTGCCGGGATGAATTCGGTGTGGGATCAGTGGCTGCCCAAAGGCGCCGCGCCGGCCCGCGCCACCGTCGAAGCGAAGATGGCCAAGCCGAGCATCCTGGTCGAGATCTCCATCGTCGCCGCGTTGCCGTAACCGATTCAAAGATCCCTCTCCCGGCGCTGTTGGCGGTTCACGTCGTCAGTTGGCGCCGGTTTTTTATTTCCATGACCGCCTAGAAGTCTGCCGCCATGCGTCCTGCCCGTGCCCTGATTGACCTAGAAGCCCTGCGTCACAACTACCGAATTGCCCGCGAAGTCACCGGCGCCAAGGCGCTGGCGGTGATCAAGGCTGATGCCTACGGTCACGGCGCGGTGCGTTGCGCCCAGGCGCTGGAAACCGAGGCCGACGGGTTTGCCGTCGCCTGCATTGAAGAAGCGCTGGAGCTGCGCGCGGCCGGCATCAAGGCCCCGGTGTTGTTGCTCGAAGGCATCTTCGAGGCTGACGAGCTGGCACTGATCGTCGAACATGATTTCTGGACCGTGGTGCATTCGCTGTGGCAGCTCGAAGCCATCGAGCAGGCGGCACTGAGCAAACCGATCACCGTGTGGCTCAAGCTCGATTCCGGCATGCACCGCGTCGGCCTGCATCCGAAGGACTACGCGGCGGCCTACCAGCGCCTGCTGGCCAGCGGCAAAGTGGCGAAAATCGTGCTGATGAGCCACTTCGCCCGCGCCGATGAACTGCATGAGCAGAGCAGCGCCGATCAGGTCGCGGTGTTCGAAGCGGCGCGTCAGGGTCTGGCTGCCGAAGTCAGCCTGCGCAACTCGCCGGCCGTGCTCGGTTGGCCGCAGATCCACAGCGACTGGGTGCGCCCGGGCATCATGCTCTACGGCGCGACCCCGTTCGAAGAAGCCAACGCCGTGGCCGAGCGTCTGCAACCGGTGATGACCCTCGAATCGAAAGTCATCTGCGTGCGCGAACTGCCCGCCGGCGAGCCGATCGGCTATGGCGCCAAATTCATCACCGACAAGCCGATGCGCATCGGCGTGGTTGCCATGGGCTATGCCGATGGCTACCCGCGTCATGCCCCGACCGGCACGCCGGTGCTGGTGGCCGGCAAACGCAGCCGCCTGCTTGGCCGCGTATCGATGGACATGCTCTGCATCGACCTCACCGATGTGCCGGAAGCGGACCTCGGTTCGATCGTCGAACTGTGGGGCAAAAACATCCTCGCCAGCGAAGTGGCGCAGTGGGCGGACACCATTCCGTACCAGATCTTCTGCAACCTGCGTCGCGTGCCAAGGCTCTATTCCGAGGGTTGAGGCCAGCACGGGGGCCAAGTGTTGTAAATACTGAACGCTGTCGCCATGATAACGCTCAATATTCTTACAACATCAGGAGGCTCCCGCCTTGGACGTCGGTGAACGACTGCAATCGATCCGCAAGCTCAAAGGGCTTTCCCAGCGTGAACTCGCCAAACGCGCGGGCGTCACCAACAGCACCATTTCGATGATCGAAAAGAATAGCGTCAGCCCTTCGATCAGTTCGCTGAGGAAGGTTCTGGGCGGGATTCCCATGTCCATGGTCGAGTTCTTTTCCGAAGAAATCCTGCAGGAAGTCCCGACCCAGATCGTCTACAAGGCCAACGAGCTGATCGACATCTCCGACGGCGCCGTGACCATGAAACTGGTCGGCCGCGCGCACCCGAGCCGGGCCATCGCGTTTCTCAACGAAATCTACCCGCCGGGCGCTGATACCGGCGAAGAAATGCTCACCCATGAAGGCGAAGAAACCGGGATTTTGGTGGAAGGTCGTCTGGAACTGGTGGTGGGTCTGGAAACTTTTATTCTCGAAGCCGGCGACAGCTACTATTTTGAAAGTACCAAGCCGCATCGTTTTCGTAATCCGTTCGACGCGCCTGCGCGACTAATCAGCGCAGCCACGCCGGCGAATTTTTAAAGACAGAGGTGCCAGGCCATGACGGTGAAGGCATCCGATGAGTTTTTCCACAGCGCGGTATAACCCCTTCGACTATGGGGTTGTTTCAGTGTGGCGGGCTACCCGCTATACTTGCGCCCGCCTGCGAACCGTGGCCGCAGGCGTGAATAGCCACCATTGAGGGTGAACGCGTGAACCTAATTATGAAAATGCTGGCCGCACCAGCAACCGTACTGGCCCTCTGGGCTGTCAGCGCTCAAGCTGCGACGAATGACGACATTGCCAAGCGCCTCGAGCCGGTCGGCCAGGTGTGCGTTCAGGGACAGGAATGCAAAGGGATGGAAGTCGCTGCCTCCGCTGGCGGCGGTGGTGGGGCGAAGACGCCGGATGAAGTGATTGCAAAACATTGCAACGCTTGCCACGGTACGGGTCTGCTAGGCGCACCGAAAATCGGTGACACCGCCGCCTGGAAAGACCGCGCCGATCACCAGGGCGGCCTCGACGGCATCCTCGCCAAAGCCATCACCGGCATCAATTCCATGCCGCCAAAAGGCACCTGCGCCGATTGCTCGGACGACGAGTTGAAAGGCGCGATCCAGAAGATGTCCGGCCTGAAATAAGCCGCGCTTCTGACGAAAAAAACCGTCTTCGGACGGTTTTTTTGTGCCTGCGATTCACGGCTTTCGCTGTCCTTTGCAGCAAAGTCGAGGCAAGCTCGGTCTACCCCTATTCACGGAACGGGCAGGAGGCTTCAGATGGTGCAGTTGTGTTCGATCGAACAGGCAGTGGACGATGTGCTTGCACGTCTGCCGGCACATATCCATATGGGCATGCCGCTGGGGCTGGGCAAGCCCAATCACTTCGTCAACGCGCTGTACCGGCGGATCAAGGATTTGCCCGAACGACAGCTGACGATGTACACCGCGCTATGCCTGGGGCGGCCGACGCTGGGCGACGGTCTGCAGAAGCGCTTCATTGAACCCTTCGTCGAGCGCGTGTTCGGCGACTACCCCGAATTCGATTTCCTCGCCGATCTGCAGCGTGACAGCCTGCCCGCCAACATCCGCATCGAACAGTTCTTCATGCAGCCCGGCAGCCTGCTCAACAGCGCGCCGGCCCAGCAGGACTACGTCAGCAGCAACTACAGCCACGCCGCCCGCGATATCAATGCCGCCGGCCTCAATCTGGTGGCGCAATTGCTCGCCAGCAGCAGCGAACATCCCGATCGCCTGAGCCTGAGCTGCAACCCGGACATCACCCTCGACCTGTTGCCGATGATCGCCAAGCGCCGCGACGCCGGGGAGACCATTCTGCTGGTCGGTCAGGTGCACACCTATCTGCCGTACATGCCCGGCGATGCCGAAGTCGATATCGACACCTTCGACCTGCTGATCGACGCGAAGGACAGCAGCACGCTGTTTTCCACGCCGAACATGCCGGTGGGTTTTCAGGATCACTTCATCGGTTTGCACGCCAGCACCCTGGTGCGCGACGGCGGCACCTTGCAGATCGGCATCGGTTCGATGGGCGACGCGCTCACGGCCGCATTGCTCGCGCGGCAGGCGGACAACGCCGGTTACCAAGCCTTGCTCAACGACATCAATCTCAGTCAGTGGGCACAGTTGATCGAGCGCGAGGGCGGTACCGCGCCATTCGCCAAAGGCCTGTATGGCTGCAGCGAAATGTTCGTCAACGGCCTGCTGGTGCTGGCCGATGCCGGGATCATCCGGCGCAAGGTCTACCCCGACGTGCACACTCAGGAGCAGGCCAACGCCGGCACCCTCGATGAGTCGGCGCAGACCGATGGCATCTCGGTGCACGGCGGCTTCTTCCTCGGCCCGCGCAGTTTCTACGAGCGCCTGCGTGAGTTGCCGCAGAGCAAGCGCCTCGAATTCAACATGACCCGCATCAGCTACATCAACGAGCTGTACGGGCAGGAAGAACTCAAGCGCTTGCAGCGCCTCGATGCACGGTTCATCAACACCGTGTTCACTATGACGCTGATGGGCGCGGGTGTGGCCGATCAATTGGAAGACGGGCGGGTACTCAGCGGTGTCGGCGGGCAATACAATTTCGTCGCCCAGGGCCACGCGCTGCACGATGCGCGCTCGATTCTGATCCTGCGCAGCTGGCGCGAGTCCGGCGGCGAGGTCAGCTCGAACATCGTCTGGGAGTACGGCCATTGCACGATTCCACGGCACCTGCGCGACATTGTGGTCACCGAGTACGGCATCGCCGATCTGCGCGGCAAGACCGATGCGGTGGTAATCGAGTCGTTGCTGAACATCAGCGATTCACGCTTTCAACCGGGGCTGATCGAACAGGCGCAGAAGGTCGGCAAACTGCCGAAGGATTTCCGCCTCGATCCACGCTTTGTCGACAACACCCCGCAACGTTTGCAGGCGATTGCGGCGAAGCATCCGAATCTGTTTCCCGAGTATCCGCTGGGTTGTGATTTCACCGCGATCGAACGGGATCTGCTGCGGGCGCTGAACTGGCTCAAGAGCAAGTTCAAGCTGAGCGAGATCTTGGAGCTGGGCAAGGCTGCGCTGGATGCGCCGGAGGCTTCGACGTTCCCCGAACACCTTGAACGTATGCAACTGACCCACCCGGAAGGCCTGAAAGAAGACCTGTTCCAGCGTCTGCTGCTCACCGGCCTCAAAGCCACCGCACAGTAACGGGCCACCCCAAAACCAACGGTGGGAGCGGGCTTGCTCGCGAAGGCGTCGTGTCAGTCAAAGAATAGCTCGACTGACACGACGCCTTCGCGAGCAAGCCCGCTCCCACAGGGGGTAATGCGGTGTGGCTTATTCGATGAAGGTAACGACGCCATCCTTCAGCGATTTCACGCGGGCCAGCGATTCAACGCGATAGCCCTGCGAATCCAGCTCGGCACGGCCGCCCTGGAACGACTTCTCGATCACGATGCCCAGACCGGCGACGGTGGCGCCAGCCTGTTTGATGATCGAGATCAGCGCCTGCGAAGCCTTACCGTTGGCCAGGAAGTCGTCGATGATCAGCACACGGTCGCTGCTGGTCAGGTGGCGCGGCGAAATGGCCACGGTGCTTTCGGTCTTCTTGGTGAACGAGTAAACGGTCGCCGACAGCAGGTTTTCGGTCAGGGTCAGGGACTGTTGCTTGCGGGCGAAGATTACCGGCACGCCCAGGTTCAGACCGGTCATGATCGCCGGAGCGATGCCCGAGGCTTCGATGGTGACGATCTTGGTGATGCCCGAATCCTTGAACAGCGTGGCGAATTCGTCGCCGATCAGCTTCATCAGGGCCGGGTCGATCTGGTGGTTCAGGAAGGCGTCGACTTTCAGGACCTGGTCGGAAAGCACGATGCCTTGTTCGCGGATTTTCTGCTGCAATGCTTCCATGAAGCTGTCCTCGTTCAGCGCTTGTGCGCCCTAAGCTTTAAAAAAGTGGTCAATTCTAGCGCTTTAACATCGCGCGTATATCAGCCAATGCGCTATTGCCGCGCACGGCTTTGACTTCGGTCGGTGTGTCGTCGTTGCCTTCCCACGCCAGATCGTCCGGCGGCAGTTCATCGAGGAAGCGGCTGGGCGCGCAATCGATGATCTCGCCGTACTGTTTGCGTTTGGCAGCGAAGGTGAAGGCCAGGGTCTGACGGGCGCGGGTGATGCCCACGTAGGCCAGGCGGCGCTCCTCTTCGATGGTGTCGGCTTCGATGCTGGAGCGGTGCGGGAGGATTTCCTCTTCCATGCCCATGATGAACACGTAAGGGAATTCCAGGCCCTTGGACGCATGCAGGGTCATCATTTGCACGCCTTCGGCGCCGTCCTCTTCTTCCTGCTGCCGCTCGAGCATGTCGCGCAGGACCAGTTTGCCGATGGCGTCTTCGACGGTCATCTCGCCGTCTTCGTCTTTTTCCAGGGTGTTCTTCAAGGCCTCGATCAGGAACCAGACGTTGCTCATCCGGTAGTCCGCAGCCTTGTCGCTGGAGCTGTTGGTGCGCAGCCAATTCTCGTAGTCGATGTCCATGACCATGCTGCGCAGGGCCGAGATCGGGTCTTCGCCGGCGCACTGTTCACGGACCTTGTCCATGAAGCGCTTGAAGCGCGACAGGCGATCGGTGAAGCGGCTGTCGAGATGTTCGCCCAGACCGATTTCGTCGGTGGCGGCGTACATCGAGATCTTGCGTTCGGTGGCGTAGTTGCCGAGTTTTTCCAGCGTCGTGGAGCCGATTTCCCGGCGCGGCACGTTGATCACCCGCAGGAAGGCGTTGTCGTCATCCGGGTTCACGATCAGGCGGAAGTAGGCCATCAGGTCCTTCACTTCCTGACGCCCGAAGAAACTGTTGCCGCCGCTCAGGCGATACGGCACCTGGTGGTGCTGCAACTTCAGCTCGATCAGCTTGGCCTGGTAGTTGCCACGATAGAGAATCGCGAAATCGCTGTACGGGCGGTCGGTGCGCAAGTGCAGGCTGAGGATTTCCATGGCCACGCGCTCGGCTTCTGCGTCCTCGTTGCGGCAGCGGATCACGCGGATCTCGTCGCCGTGGCCCATCTCACTCCACAGCTGCTTTTCGAATTCGTGCGGGTTGTTCGAGATCAGCACGTTGGCGCAGCGCAGGATGCGGCTGGTGGAGCGGTAGTTCTGCTCGAGCATCACCACTTTCAGCGAAGGGTAATCGTCCTTGAGCAGCATCAGGTTTTCCGGCCGCGCGCCACGCCAGGCGTAGATCGACTGGTCGTCGTCGCCCACCACGGTGAACTGATTGCGCTTGCCGATCAGCATCTTCACCAGCAGGTACTGGCTGGCGTTGGTGTCCTGGTATTCGTCGACCAGAAGGTAACGCACCTTGTTCTGCCACTTTTCGAGGATGTCGGCGTGCTCTTCGAAGAGCTTTACCGGCAGCAGGATCAGGTCGTCGAAGTCCACCGCGTTGAACGCCTTGAGCGTGCGCTGATAGTGGGTGTAGACGATGGCGGCAGTCTGTTCTTTCGGATTGCGCGCGTTTTCCAGCGCCTGGGCCGGCAGGATCAGGTCGTTTTTCCAGGCGCCGATCATGTTCTTGATCTCGTCGACGCCGTCGTCGCCTGCGTATTCCTTCTGCATGATGTCGGTCATCAGGGCTTTGACGTCGGTCTCGTCAAAGATCGAGAAACCGGGTTTGTAGCCCAGCCGCGCATGCTCCTTGCGGATGATGTTCAGGCCCAGGTTGTGGAAGGTGCAGACCGTCAGGCCGCGACCTTCGCCGGCACGCAGCAGGGTGCCGACCCGCTCCTTCATCTCGCGCGCGGCCTTGTTGGTAAAGGTCATGGCGACGATGTACTGGGCGCGGATGCCGCAGTTCTGGATCAGGTGCGCGATCTTGCGGGTGATCACGCTGGTCTTGCCGGAGCCAGCGCCGGCGAGCACCAATAGAGGGCCGCCGACGTAGTTCACGGCTTCTTGCTGCCGGGGATTGAGTCGGGACATACGAAAATTCGGGAGTCGTTGACGAAATGGGCCGGCATTTTAACAGGCTCAGCGATTTGTGCTGCTCTGTCCGACTTGTGACGTACCACGCGATTCAAATTTGCCGGTTTTGTTACTTTCGCGGAGGATACACGGTGATTTTGCGGCTAATGTTCTCATTCGTGACACAAAATAACGTTCTGATAATCGTTGTCATTGAACATCGCAACGGCATAATGCCCCGCCCACATCATTGCAGAGTCTAGGGAGCTAGCTTGTCTACGCCTGTCGAACCCTTGCGTTTGCTGCTACTGGCCGAAGAGCCAGCGTGGACAGCGTTATTGCGCGAGTGTCTGGCTCCGATGGGGAGCGCGGCGGTGCTGATCAGTGCGCCGAGCTGGGAGTCGGTCAGCAGTCTGTTCGAAGACAATCGTCACGCGGTGTTGTTGACCGTTCCCGCGTTGCAGCCGGCCCCGGGCCGTTGCAGCCTGCCGACGGTGTTGCTGCTGGATCACGAGCCGGTCACCGCGCCGGTTGGCGTCAGTGACTGGCTGGTGTTCGACGCCCTCGACGCCGGCATGCTCCGCCGTTGTCTGCGCCATGTGCGTGAACGCGGCGTTCTCGAAAACACCCTGCAACGCCTGGCCGAACAGGATCCTCTGACCGGCATCGCCAACCGCCAGGGCTTCCAGACCCTGCTCGCGGCGCGCCTGGCGGAAAACGACGGCCGTGGTCTGGCCCTCGGGCATCTCGATCTCGACAACTTCCGTCACGCCAACGACGCCCTCGGTCATCAGGCCGGCGATCGCTTGATCTTGCAGGTCGTCGCGCGGCTGAAAAGTCAGCTTGAGGCCGGGGATCAACTGGCGCGCCTCGGTAGCGACGAATTCGCCCTGCTGATCGACACCCGTCGCGCGCCGCAACGCGCCGAGTGGATGGCCGAACGCATTACCGAAGCCCTCGCCGAACCGTATTGGGTCGATGGCGAAAGCCTGTTGATCGGCTCCAGCCTCGGCATCGCCCATGCCCGTGCGCAGGGCGGCGCCGACCCGCTGATGTGGCACGCGCACATCGCCATGCAGCAGGCCAAGAGCACGCAGGGCTGCACCTTCCATATCTTCAACGAACGCATCAACCGCAACGCCCGGAGCATGGCCGACCTCGAAAGCGAGTTGCGCCGGGCTTTGCGCCGCGATGAGCTGGAGCTGCACTACCAGCCACGGCTGAATCTTGCAGACGGGCAGATCGTCGGCCTCGAAGCCCTGGTGCGCTGGCGCCATGGCGAACGCGGCCTGTTGCCGCCCAGCGAATTCGTGCCATTGGCCGAGCAGAGCGGTTTGATCGTGCCGCTGGGCTACTGGGTGATTTCCCGCGCGTTGCGCGACATGCAGGCACTGCGCGAGCGCGGGCTGCCGGCGCTGCACATGGCGATCAACCTGTCGTTCCGCCAGTTTCAGGACAGCCAGTTGCTGCCGACGCTCAGCCGGCTGATTGCCGAGCGCGGGGTCGAGGCGCAGTGGCTGGAATTTGAACTCACCGAAACCGCCGTCATGCGGCGCAGCGATCTGGTCAAACAGACCATGGACGCTCTCGGCCGTCTCGGTGTGCGTTTCTCGCTGGATGACTTCGGCACCGGGTTCTCGTCATTCGTGCACCTCAACAGCCTGCCGATCACCTTGCTGAAGATCGACAAAAGCTTTGTCGGCGGCATGGAGCAGCGCGAAGAGAATCGCAAACTGGTGCACGCGATGATTAACCTTGCGCACAACCTGCACCTGGAAGTGGTGGCCGAGGGCGTGGAGACCCCGGAGCAACTGGAGTTATTGCGCGGGTTTGGCTGTGATCAGGTGCAGGGCTATCTGATCAGCCGGCCGTTGCCGTTGGCAGAGCTGGTTGAATACCTGACCTTCGGCTCTAGCCAGCAGCCAGCCCTCGAAATCGTCAGTTGAACGCAATCTCCGGGTTAGGCATGAATCCCTGTGGGAGCGGGCTTGCTCGCGAAGGCGTCGTGTCAGTCAAAGCATAGGCTGCCTGACCCACCGCTTTCGCGAGCAAGCCCGCTCCCACAAGGGAATCTCAGTCTGCCTGAGCGACTGTGTACTGGTTTGATGACAGAGGTTCGCGCTGAATCATCCGCTTCATCTTCCATTCAAACGCCAGGGTCAGGCTCACTGCCGCGCAGGCCAGGCCCAGCGCCAGACCCCACCAGACGCCCGTCGGCCCCCAGTTCAGGTGGAACGCCATCCACCACGCCGCTGGCGCGCCAATCAACCAATAACAAGCAAGGCCAACCAGAAACGTGGTTTTCGCATCCTTGAGTCCACGGATGCAGCCCATGGCGATGGTCTGCGTGCCGTCAAACAGCTCGAACCACGCCGCCACGGCCAACAGGCTCACCGCTAGACGAATCACTTCGGCAAAGGCCGGATCGTTGTGATCAAGGAACAATCCGACCAGTTGATTCGGCAACAGCCAGAACACCATCGCAAAACCCAGCATCACCACTGCACCGAAAACGATGCCGACCCGGCCGGACATCCGCGCGTCGCTCAGTTGCCCGGCGCCGTAGTGCTGGCCGACGCGCATGGTGATCGCGTAGGACATCCCCGCCGGCACCATGAACGCCACCGAAACGATCTGCAGAGCGATCTGGTGTGCGCCGAGTTGCGTGCTGCCCATGGTGCCCATGCACAGCGCCGCGAAGGCAAACAGGCCGACTTCCACCGCGTAGGTACCGCCAATCGGCAGGCCGAGGCGCCACAGTTCTTTCAGGTACTGACGATTTGGTCGTGACAGGCCGGCGCGCAATGGGTAGGCGTCGTAGGCCGGGTGCCGGCGAATGTGCCAGGCGAGGGCCAGCGCCATGCAGTTGGCAACGATTGCCGTGACCAGACCGATGCCGGTCAACCCCAGTTTCGGCAGGCCGAACATGCCGGTGATCAGTGCGTAATTGAGCAGGAAGTTGGCCACGGTGCCGCCGAGGCTGATGACCATCACCGGGGTCGCCCGGCCGATCGCACTGGTGAAACCGCGCAGGGCCATGAAGCTCAGATAGCCGGGCAGGGCGAAGGGCAGAGCGATCAAAAATTGTCCAGCGGCGTTGACGTTGGTTTCGGTCTGGCCGAACAGCAGCAACACCGGTTTCAGATTCCACAACAGCAACCCGGCGCCGAGCGCCATCAGCCACGCCAGCCACAGCCCGGCCTGGGTCAGGCGTGCCGCGCCGATGATGTCGCCGGCGCCCTGACGGATCGCCACCAGCGTGCCGACCGCTGCAATCACGCCGATGCAGAAAATCGACACGAACGAGTAACTCGCCGCGCCCAGTCCGCCGCCGGCCAGGGCTTCGGGGCTGAGGCGCGCCATCATCAGGGTGTCGGTCAGCACCATCAACATGTGCGCCAACTGTGAAGCGATCAACGGCCCTGCCAGCCGCAGGATGGCCCAGAGTTCGGTACGCACAGGATGCTGCATGGTCATCACCACCCATCAATCAGAGGGAACAAGAGACCGTCGATTCTCGGCGCTTGGCAGGGTTTGCACAAAAGGATAAAAAGGATGGGTGGCATGATTAAAACTCATCATGAGTAAACCTCGCCGGGGTGGCCGGATGCCGCTAAAGGAGCTTTGTGTATGTCCCGTCGTCTTCCTCCCTTGTATGCCCTGCGCGCATTCGAAGCGGCGGCGCGGCATAGCTCGTTCACCCGGGCGGCCGAGGAATTGTCGATCACCCAGAGTGCAGTCAGCCGGCACATCAAGACGCTGGAAGAACATTTCGCCTGCAAGCTGTTTCATCGCAGTGGGCGCAACCTGCAACTGACGGAGTCGGCGCGGCTGCTGTTGCCCGGCATTCGCGATGGTTTTGCGGCGCTGGAGCGCGCCTGCAACACCTTGCGCGCCGAAGACGACATTCTGCGCATGAAAGCGCCGTCGACCCTGACCATGCGCTGGCTGCTGGCCCGGCTCAGCCGTTTTCGTCACCTACAGCCTGGCAACGAAGTGCAACTGACCAGTGCCTGGATGGACGTGGATTCGGTGGACTTCAACAACGAACCCTTCGACTGCGCCGTGCTGCTCAGTGACGGGCATTTTCCGCCGGACTGGGAAGCCAGCCTGCTGTTTCCCGAAGAGCTGATACCGGTGGGCGCACCGAACCTGCTGAATGATCAGCCGTGGGATGTCGAGCGTCTGGCCTCCACCGAACTGCTGCATCCGACCCCGGATCGGCGTGACTGGCGCAGTTGGCTGGAGCACATGGGCCTGTCTGATCAGGTGTCGCTCAAGGGTGGGCAGGTGTTCGATACCCTGGAGCTGGGCATGATTGCCGCGGCGCGTGGTTACGGGGTATCGATGGGCGATTTGCTGATGGTCGCCGAGGATGTCGCGCAGGGGCGCTTGAGCCTGCCGTGGCCGACCGCGGTCGCCAGTGGACTGAATTATTACCTGGTGTGGCCAAAAACCCGTCCGGGAGGTGAACGTTTGCGCCGTCTCAGCGACTTCCTGCAAGGCGAAGTGCGGGCCATGGCGTTGCCGGTGGTCAAGCGCTTGAGCTGAAACGTTAGAGCCGCCACAATGCCGGCCTTGTGCCATAACCCTGCTGCTCGCTCAAGTATTCGGCTTTACCGCCGAATACGTGCATGTGGAACCGCCGTGCAGGTATCCACGATTCACCCCCATTAGAAAATTATCCGAGCTGCGATCAAGGAGGATCGGCAAGTTCGGCCAGGAGCTGTCCATGTCTCAACCTCGTGCCCGGATCGCCTCGCAGCTGGGCCTCGCGCTCGCTGTGATACTGGCGATCGTCATCAGCGGCAGTACGGTGTTCGCCCTGCGTTCGCTGGATTCCGCCAACCTCGCCACCCGTGAAGAACACCTCGCCAGTGAAGCGCGGCTGCTGGCCGACCAGTTGAGCACTTTCCACGGCACGCTGCGCGAAAGCACCCAGCGCCTGAGCGGGCTGTTCGAGAAACGCTTCAGCGCGGGCCTGAGCATTCACCCGGATGAACCGGTGAACGTCGCCGGCACCCAGACCCCGGGCCTGCACCTGGGCAGCGAAGTGTTGAACAACAACTTCAAGGAAGTCGACGAGTTCAAGCAGATGACCGCCGGCGTTGCCACGCTGTTCGTGCGTAGCGGCGAAGACTTCGTGCGGGTCAGCACCTCGCTGACCAAACAGGACGGCACGCGCGCTATCGGCACTCTGCTCGATCACGCACACCCGGCCTACGCGAAGTTGATGGCGGGTCAGGGTTACGTCGGCCGCGCGCTGCTGTTCGATCGTTCCTACATGACCCAATACACCCCGGTGCGCGATGGCAGCGGCAAAGTGATTGCGGTGTTGTTCGTTGGTTTTGATTACACCGATGCGCAGAACGCCCAGTTCGACAACCTCAAGCGCTTCCGCATCGGCCAGACCGGTTCGCTGGCGCTGCTGGATGAGCAGAACAAATGGTTGGTGTCCCCGGCGGGCGTCCAGGCATTGGATCAGGCGGTTACGGTGATTGGCGCTCTGGCCAAGACCCCTGGCAAAGGTCAGTTCTGGGGCGACAAGAACGAAGATTTCTACAGTGTTTCGGTACCGTTCGACGGTGGGCCGTGGGCGGTAGTGGCGAGCATGCCGAAAGCCGAGATTCGCGCGGTGACCTGGAGCGTCGGCACGCAACTGGCCATCGGCAGCCTGCTGGCGATGCTGTTGGCGGTGGGTTCGGTGGTGTGGTTGCTGCGCAGCAAACTGGCGCCGCTGAGTGATCTGGTGCGTCAGGCCGAAGCGCTGGGCGCAGGTGATCTGAGCGTGCGCCTGAACGTGTCGAGCAACGACGAGATCGGACAGTTGTCCCGTGCGTTCAACCAGATGAGCCAGGCGCTGTCGACGATGGTCGAACACATCCGCCGCTCCTCGGAAGAGGTCAACAGCCGCGCCCAGGCATTGTCCGGTTTGTCCGGTGGTGCCTATGAAGGCATGGAGCAGCAGTCCGGCGAAATCACCAGCATGGCCGGCGCAGTTGAAGAGTTCAGCGCCACCTCGCTGAACATCGCCGACAACATGGGGGCCACCCAGCGTCTGGCCCAGGAAAACGCTCAGCAGACGCAGATCGGTCGTACTTCCATGGACGAGGCCTCTTCCTCGCTGGAGCAAATCGCTGGCGCGCTGAACACCACGGCTGCCGTGATCAACACCCTTGGCCAGCGTTCCCAGGAAATCGGCGGCATTGTCAGTGTGATCACCTCGATTGCCGAACAGACCAACCTGCTGGCGCTCAACGCGGCCATCGAAGCGGCCCGTGCCGGTGAACAGGGCCGTGGTTTTGCGGTGGTCGCCGATGAGGTGCGTAACCTGGCGTCGCGCACCCGTCAGGCGACCGATGAAATTTCCGGGATGATCCACAGCATCCAGCAGGAAACCGGCAACGCCATCAGCACCATGGAGCAGGGCAATCTGCTGATGCAGGAAGGCCTGTCGCGCAACGCCAACGTGGCGTCGGCGCTGGCGCGGATCGATGAGCAGAGCCGTTCGGCAGGGCAGCAGTTCGCCGCGATTACCACCGCGACCCAGGAGCAGAGCAGCACGGCTACTTTGCTCAGCAGTAACCTGCAGAGCATTGCGCTGGCCAACAGTGAGCAGCGTGAGGTGGTGTCGAACCTTGCGGTCACCGCCAAGGAGCTGGAGAAACTGGCGGCGGACTTGCGTTCCGAGGTTGATCGCTTCCGTTGATGTACAGCTGAAATAGCTATCGCGAGCAGGCTCACTCCTACAGGTATATCGGTTGGTCGCATTGTTTGTGATCCCTGAAGATCCCTGTAGGAGTGAGCCTGCTCGCGATCGCTTCACTGCCAATCTTGGGTAAAACACTCGATCTCTTGCTCTTTCACACTTGCTGAAACGTTTCCGCAGCGCTATAAAAATGGCACAACTCCAATAAAGGCTGCTGCCATGACCCCGTTCAAACTCGCCGTTGCACTCGGCGCACTCTCCGCTGCTTCCCACGCCATGGCCTGGGATTACGTACTCCTCGATACCAACAAGCCCGCGCAAAACTGGAGCATTACCAGTGAGCAGCTCGGGTTGAAAACCGACAAGCCTTTCTCCGTGAGTCTGCGAACCTTGCACGGCGGACGACAGGAAGGTGTCAGCATCGTCGATATCGATAACGGCACGATGAAACTCTCGGTGGTGCCGACCCGCGGCATGAATGTCCTGCAGGCGTCGGTTGGTAACGTGCGCATGGGTTGGGATTCGCCGGTCAAGGAAGTGGTCAACCCGGCCTTCATCGAACTCAATGGACGCGGTGGCCTGGGCTGGCTGGAAGGCTTCAATGAGTTGGTGACCCGCTGCGGTTACGAATGGGTCGGCCATCCCGGCATCGACAATGGCGAGATGCTGACCCTGCACGGCCGCGCCGCGAACATTCCGGCCAGCACTGTTACGCTGCACATCGACGAAAAACCACCCTACGCCATCAGTCTGCGCGGTGAGCTGAAAGAACAGGCGTTCAAGAAAGTCGACTTCTCGGTCGTTACCGAACTGGTCACCGAGCCGGGCACTGCGCATTTCGCCCTCAACGATACGCTGACCAACAACGGCGATTATCCGAAGGAATACCAGGCGCTGTATCACAGTAACTTCAGTACACCGTTCCTTGAGCAGGGCGCGCGGTTCGCGGCGCCGGTGAAACAGGTCTCGCCGTTCAACGACAAGGCCAAAGCCGAGTTGGCGGACTGGCAGACTTATCGCGGTCCAACCAAGGACTACGACGAAACCGTCTATAACGTCGTGCCCTACGCCGACTCAAAAGGCGAAACCCTGACTGTTTTGCACAACAAGGCTGGCAGCCTCGGTGTCTCTGTTGGCTTCAATACACAACAGCTGCCAGTGTTTTCCCTGTGGAAAAATACCGACACCCAAGGGCAGGGCTATGTCACGGGCCTTGAGCCAGGCACCAGCTTTTCCTACAACCGTCGCTATCAACGCCCGCTGAATCTGGTGCCAACCATTGCGCCAAAGGCCAGCCAACAGTTCCAGATCAGCTACAGCCTGCTGGCAGACAAGGGCGCTGTGGATAACGCCTTGAAGCGCGTGAGCGAAATCCAGGCCGGGCGTGAAACCGAAGTGCGACAGGCTCCGCTGGTGGATCTGACCGAGCATTAAGGCGTCGCTGGCCGGTATTGCAGCGCCTCGGCCAGATGCTCTCGGCTGATTGCATGGACTTGCTCAAGGTCTGCCAGGGTTCTGGCGACCTTGAGCAAACGATGGGCTGAGCGCAGTGACAAGGTCAGCCGTTCGCAGGCTGACTCCAGCCATTTCTCATCGGCTGTGGATAACTGGCAGTGCCGCTTCAGGCCTGGCAGATCGAGGAACGCATTGGCACAACGCTGACGCTTTTGCTGGCGTTCGCGTGCCTCGGCCACCACGGCTGCCGCACTGGCGCTGTCCTCGCCTGGCTTCACTGCCGGATTCAACGCCGTCGCTTCCCGCGCCACCGTCAGGTGCAGATCGATCCGATCCAGCAACGGCCCCGATAGCTTGTTGCGGTAGCGCTGCACCATGTCCGGTGTACAAGAGCACTTGCCGCTCGGCTCGCCAAGATATCCACAGGGGCAAGGATTCATTGCCGCCACCAACTGGAAACGCGCGGGAAAGCGTACGCGATCCTTGGCTCGGGCAATCACGATATGCCCGGATTCCAGCGGCTCGCGCAGCACCTCCAGCACCTTGCGATCAAATTCCGGAAGCTCGTCGAGAAACAGCACACCGTGGTGGGCGAGGGTGATCTCGCCGGGTTGCGGTTTCGAGCTGCTGTGACATATGGGAATAGATGCAACACAGCTACGCTGCAGCCCGCATTCTGTCGTATGCTTTACCCGAATATTATGCAACTCAAACCTATGAATAGGTGCAACTGGCCAAATTATGGATAGCAATAGCTGCAACCAGCCTCAGTTTTCAGTTGCGAGGCGCATAAAATCTACAACGCGTAGCCTTTCTGGAGTGTTTGCTTTTCGCGGACAAGGCGTTGCTTTCGAGTCAATGCTCGAGCGCGACTTCCTCAGTCGCATGGATTTCAGGAAGGACGTGCTAACTGTAATCTCGCAGCCGGTGCAGCTGGATTTCGTTGCTCGCAGCGGCCGGACGTACTCCTATACCCCTGATTATCTTGTCCATTTCCATTCTCACACCCACCAGCGGCCCATGCTGGTGGAAGTCAAACCCGCTGAGAACTGGCGTGAGAACTGGCGCGAGCTGTTACCAAAATGGAAGGTAGCGTTGCGATATGCCAAGGAGCGAGGCTGGCGTTTCCATATTTACGATGAATCGCGGATAAGGGGCCAATCGCTGAAGAACATTCAGTACCTGGCACGGTTCAAGAATGCGGATTACGCGGATCAGGATCTGGAAGCCATCATTCGTACGGTCGCATTCAAAGGCATTGCATCGATCAGCTATCTCTTGGCGCTGCATTTTCAAGGTGCAGAGGCCTTGGGCACCTCCCATATCCTTCATCTCATCGCAACCCGTCAGCTGGATTGCGACATTTCTGGTCCTCTGAACAATTCACTAGAAGTTACGGTGGCCGAATGAATGAATTCGTGAGTGAACAACTGCGAAGCGGGAAGATTGACCGCTCGTTCGTCAATATCGCGCCGGGTGAAATTGCCTGCTTTCAAAAAGAAATCTTCCGGATCACTCAGGTATTGGACTTCCAATCCGTGCTAGGGGTCAACGTCGAAACAGGTCAGCCGAAGGTGCTGCGAATCGGCGAGCTCAAGCCTTTTATGGGTGATCAGGTCAAAGGGCCGTATGCAGATTACGACCTGGAAGACATCGGTACCGAAGAATGGGCAATTGCACAGAAACGCTACGCTGTAATCGCTCCTCTTTTGGGTATTGAGGGTCAGTCACGTAGTGCGGTTGAGCAGCGTGCGAAAGATGCCGGTGTGGATACCGTTACCGTTTATAGATGGCTGCGCCGTTACAAAGAACAAGGTGAAGTGACTGCGCTCATCCCGCTTAAGCGTGGATGGGGCAAAGGCCGCTCCAGGATCTCTGAAGACGTCGAAAGGGTGATTGCCGAGACGATCGAAGATTTTTTCCTGACCGAGCAGCGCCCAGATGTGGCCTCGACGGTTTATGAAGTCCGAAAACGTTGCAAGGCTTTGAAGCTGTCTCCCCCAACCGTGTCCACAGTGCAGGCGCGCATCAAGAATATTCCTGATCGGACACGATTGAGAAGACGAGGCGATAAAGAACTGGCGGGTAATAAATATGACCCGCGTCCCGGCGGCCTCAACACTGAGTACCCACTCCAGATCGTACAGATTGACCACACGCCGGCGGACATGATCATTGTTGACGATGTCCACCGGCGTCCCATCGGTCGTCCTTGGCTTACGTTGGCAATCTGCGTGTATTCGCGAATGGTGACCGGCTACTACCTGTCGATGGATCCACCCTCTGCTGTTTCGGTGGCAATGTGTGTGGTCCATTCCATACTCCCCAAGGAAAAGTGGCTGGCTCTTCACGGGGTGGATGCTGAATGGCCGGTGTGGGGGAAAATGGGCACCTTGCACAGTGACAACGGTGCAGACTTCAAGACCAATAGCCTTATTCAGTCCTGCGTGAACCACAACATCGGTCGTGAATTCAGACCAAAGAAAAATCCGCAATGGGGCGGTCACATAGAGCGCTGGATGGGCACGTTCGCCGGCATCAATAAAAAGGATCGGGGTGCGACCTTCAGCAATCCTGCCGAGCGTCGTCAATACAACTCAGAGAAACAGTCAATCTACACGTTTGCTGAGTATGAGCAGCGGCTCGTTAGAAACCTCATCAAGTACAACAACAAGTTCCATGAAGAGATCGACATGGCACCGATCCAAAAATGGAATACGGCATTCTTCGGAGATAAAGAGCACGACCCGATTTTGCGGCTTCCACCCAGAGTCGCGGATCCTTGGGGTTTCCAACTCGACTTCCTGCCCTCAAAGATGCGCACCATCCATCCTTATGGTGTGGAAATGGATGCGATGTACTTTGCCGAAGCATTGCGTCCATGGATAGGTGCAACCGACGCCAAGACAGGTAAGCCCCGCAAATTTCTTTTTCGACGGGACCCGCGGGACATCAATCGGATCTGGTTCTACGACCCAGCTTTGAAGGAGCACTTCGAGGTGCCGATCATTCGCGGCCGGTACGCCGGCGTTACGGTCGGTGAATATGTTCTGGCGAAGAAAAAAGCGCGTAAAGCTGGCCGCGATGCGGTCAACCATGACGTCATCGAGCGGATGTTGGACGAGAACAAGCAGCAGGAGACAGAGGCGGCCATACGCACAAAGCAAGCGCGCAAAAGCGCACAAAAGCGTACGAACAACACCAAGCAAACTACACCGGCACGACCAATGCCTCACGCCGAGCCTAAGTTTCCACCTACCGGGTCACCTGATTCGCCGGAGCTGTTGTCGGTTGATGACGTGGACACTTTCGGAGAAGTCTGGTGACCGATTTCGCCCATATCACACCCCAATTCAGGGACATGATGCAAAAGTCCGATCTTGATCGGCTCGCTTTTTTGGATAAGCCCCGCTGGGTTGATTACCAGGCGGCTAATAATCTGATGGATATCCTCAACGGGTTATTGCGCACCCCTGAGCGTCCTCGCATGCCAAACGTCATGCTTGTCGGTGAGTCCAACACGGGCAAAACCACGGTGGTCACTCGGTTCAAGGAGCTATCAGGTCAGCCCTATATCAGCGACGATGCGGTGAGCGTGCGGCCGGTGATCTGCGCTGAAGTTCACAAGCCCGATGAGCGCGAGTTGTATAACGCCATCCTCAGAGAGTTTTGGGCTCCGCATAATCCTGTGGCGCCCTTGGAAAAGCTTCGACATCAGGCCATCCACCTTTTGCGCGATGCGCGTACGCGCATGCTCATCCTCGACGAAGTGCACACGATCAATAACGGATCGGCAGCCAAGCGCATGGATGTCATGAACGAGCTCAAGATGCTATCGAACATTCTCCACATTCCTTTGGTGTTGGTCGGCACTCGAACGGCGCTCCAGCTACTGGTACTGGATTCGCAGTACTCAAGTCGCTTTGAGGTGGTTTCCTTGCCCAACTGGTCGGTCAATGTCGACTTTCAGCGTTTTCTGAAAAGCTTTGAGTCAGTGCTCCCGCTCAAATTCGCTTCCAAGCTGTACTCGCCGGAGCTCACCCCGCTCATTCACACGATTTCCAACGGCAACACAGGCAACATTGAATATCTACTACGTGAGTGCGCAAGAGAGGCAATCCGCAACGGATCTGAAATGATTGACCGGCGGTTGCTTGAGAAAAACAAATGGATGCGTCCTACCAGCGCAGATGGGGTTCGGGAGCGAGTCCTGTAAATGCTGTGTGGCCACTGGTGCCACCGCTTCTCCAGAATGAGGTCATCTCATCTTGGTTGATGCGCTGCGCTTTGGCGCAGGGGTGCGACGCCACGACGCTCACGGGCGAGGTGTGGCCAAGGATGAGATTCTGGTGTAGCGATCCGGACAGGCAATTGTCTCTTGAACTAGCCAATCGCCTAAGTCGGCTATCTGGCATCCCGCCAATCGCGCTTCAGGCGGCCACTCTACAGCCGCTGTACCAGACGATGGCGGGAACACCCCATTTTCCAAGACGTATAGCGCCCTGGTTTCTCTGTCTGGGATGTCGAAACAGACGTCGATGCGGCGGCCTTCAATACTGCCCTCAGTGCTTTAAGGAACAAATCCCCCATTACTTGATTCAGGGTCGACTGGCTTGGCACACCACGTGCCCAGTGCATCAGGTGATATTGCTTGATCGCTGTGAGTGCTGCCACGCTCCCTTGTGTCCACAGTTGATCACTCCACCACAAAAGACGTTGGGTCGGTGTCATCGATGTGAGTATGAGCTGCGTTGGGCTGCAACGCAGACTGCACAGCCAAATGCGTTAGATTTTCAGCGAGCAACTGATGGTTTGTTTTCCCGACCTGCGCGTCACTACGGTGATCATCTGCTGCTCCTGACAGAATGGCTTGCTCTATCACGTTGGATGATTGGTATATTGCGCACCGCAGCGCGTGCCCCCAGCCCCTGCACGCAGACGTT
Source organism: Pseudomonas sp. S150 (assembly GCF_004526365.1). Lineage (NCBI taxonomy): Bacteria > Pseudomonadati > Pseudomonadota > Gammaproteobacteria > Pseudomonadales > Pseudomonadaceae > Pseudomonas > Pseudomonas sp. S150. The sequence continues at coordinate 291,303 of NZ_CP038207.1, read as the reverse complement.
TTTTCGCGAGCTTGGTGTCAACCTGAGCGCTCTTGAGCCTCCACCGACAGGTCTGCCGTTCGAGTACTTGTCACCCGCTGAGCGCGCAAGCCTTCTGGCTAACGTGTGGAGCATGCTGGAGGTCGGTCCCGAACGATTGATGGCGGTGGCCGAACGCGAACGTATTCGGCCGTCGCTGTTGCTGCCGCGCGATGGTGAATTACGGGCCTCACTCGCCGGATTGAAGACAGTGCTGAAAAGCACTCGACGCCTCAAAAAACGTCCGTCCCCAAGCGACAATCCCCGCGCTGTCAAAAGCGTTTTGATGAGGTGGCAACGATTGCTCAGGAAGTTTCAACGATGATGCCCTCGGAATTGCCACTGAAATGCGATGAATGCCAGTGCATCCCCACAAAGATCCACCGGACCTACAAGGGACGGCGTTTCTGCAACACCTGCTATGCCCGGATGTTTAAACGTCGATTGTGTTCAGGATGTGGCAATTTCGCCCGTCTACTCGAAGACGACGCGAAGTGCACCCGCTGCGAAGCGAAAAGCCCCTGTGTTCGGTGCAAGAAAGTCGGAAAGCCGGTTGGCGTGATGACGCCTTATGGCCCAGCATGTAACAGCTGTGCGCACCACTTTTCTGAACCTCAAGCCTGTGAAAAGTGTGGTCGCCTGTCCACGAAATTAACCCGCGTGCTTGCGATTGATCCCGATGTTCGCTGTTGCCCTCGTTGCGCAAGAGAAGGCGCGGCAACATGCCCGGATTGTCGGCATCACCGTTTCTTGGTTCAGTGCGACGATGGCCGGAGGCGGTGTAAGTTGTGCGCTGAGAAAGGCGAGATTAAATGTGGCAGCTGCTCCCAGTTGATGCCTGCGGGGCGCAAGAGCGAATGTGAAAACTGCGCTTGGGGAAAAAGCTTTGATCGGCGCGCGCTTATTCATGTCGCGGTGTTCGACAATGTCAGTACACGCCAACGCTTTAAGGAGTTCTGCCAGTGGCTCAAAGACCACATGGGCCCTCACAAGGCTGCGTTGAAACTCAGACACTACGAGCCGTTTTTTCTCTTTCTGGATGCCCATTCCGTCGGAGTGCCTTCCTACGCTTTTCTGCTTGAGCACTTCGGCGCTGAACGCCTTCGCCGAATGCAGACCCCCATGCTGTGGCTCAACACCCGCTACGGTGTTGTCGCCGATGAACAACTGCGCAAGGAACATTCCGAAAAGCGCAGAATTCAGGAGATGATCGAATCGACGCCCGCTGGCTTGGGTCTGGACACGCTGCAAGGGTACCGGGCCTATCTACTGCTCAAACAAGGCGATGGAAGCACCTCCCTAGGCTCGGTCCGACTTTCCTTGCGCGCAGCGAAAAACGTGCTGGCTTCGGCATCCCACCAGTTTGATACGTTGCCCACGCAGAAGACGGTGACAACCTATCTCACCCAGACACCCGGCCAACAGGCAACGGCTCAGGGTTTTATTAGTTACCTGAATCGTACCCATGGCCTCAGCCTTACGACAGAGCTCAGCGAGCGTGCTGTGGCAAGGGCGAAAAACCATAAACTCGAAGCCAAACTGTACGACCTGTACTCCACCGCTGGCGAAGGCGAAGACTATGAGCGCACCTGGATCAAGGCAGCCTTGATGCTGTTGCACGGCGTCAGGAATGTGAACAAGAAGACACTCGCCTACAGCGCGATCGTCATGCAGGGTGTCGCGGGTTTTGAGGTGCTGCTCAACACCAAGACCTACTGGGTTCCCGGCCCCACGTCCACGCCGCCCTTTCCTAACGGATCATGGGTCTGAAGGCGCGCGCAGGGTGCGCTTGCCACCATTCGTCACCTGGTCAGCTGGATCCATGCATGACTGGATGATCCCCGAAGTCGCTGTACGCGCCCTAGGCCTTATGGAGCGCTGGAGCGCGCCCTATCAGGCTAAACTTGCCGCCGAAATCATGCAGCGGAGACGTGCCAATCCATATGATCCGCAGATCGTGGAGGCACAGAAACACCGCCATGCGCTCTTTCTCGCCGTGGATCGAACTACTAATCAGACACGCTCGCTTAGCAATAAAGCCTGGAATTGGCGCCTTAAAGCTTTCACGAAGGATTGCGGTCTGAGTTGGAATCTCACTAGCCATCAGTTTCGCCGCAAGTTCGCCAACTACGCCGCGCACAGCCGTTTCGGCGACCTGCATTACCTCAAAGAGCATTACGCGCACTGGTCGTTGGACATGACCAGCTACGCCATGGATGATACTTGGGGACAACATCTGGATCTTGAACTATATGCCGATATTCAGGGTGAGTTGGACGACGTAAAACTCGGCGTCGTGGACAACTGGCTAGGAGACGAATCTTTGGCCGGAGGCTATGGCAAAGCGATCAAGCAGTGGCAGCGGGAGCCGCAGAACTTGCTGATCTTCAAGGATCACGCATCGATGCTGAAGTCCATTAGTGACAGCACCGCAATCGGCAGTAACGGTCATGCCTGGTGCACGGCGGACAATGACGATTGCGTCGGCAACACCCTTGAGCGTACGCGATTCGGCAATTGCAACCATGCCGTCATCGGAAGCGGCCACGCGGCCATCTACCAACGACTCTATGATGATCGGAAAGGGCTGCTGCATTGCCAGGACATTGGCGAAGGCGGCCGCCAACGCGTTCGACGCGACCTGAATCGCTGCCGCGACGTACTGGTACAGCTTGGAATGGGCCCGGAGACTTTAATCGCATGAAACTCAAGGACAAGGTGGCCAACTACAAGCCTGCTGAGGATCGCGAAAAGGATCTTAAGCTCGCCCTTCTCCGCATCCAGAAGGGACGCGCCCGCACTGGGGAATCCAAGGTTACCATTGCGGCGGTCGCCCGTGAGGCTGGCGTGTCAACTGCGCTGATTCACAACCACTACCTACAAATTGCCGAGGCTATCCGAGAGGCTCAGGGTCGCTCCAGTCGCGCCATGCGTGATGTAAAACAACAAGACTTGATTGTGGAACGCAAGAAGTCCGCAGCATACCGACAGGAGATCGAAGAATTGCGGGCCAAGGTCGCCAATCTTGCGTCCATCAACGAAATGCTGATGGACGATAACCGTTTGCTCAAAGCTAAGATGAAAGACCCTAAGGTGGTCGAACTGTCTTCAAGGCAGCCGCATGGATAGGTCAGTTTTGCATAGCATGCATTCGCACCCTTTTGCGTCGAGAGAAATATCAGTACAGAAATATCCTGAGTACCCAAGGCCTATATTGCTCAGTGTAAAACACTTGTGTTTCTTGTTAACCACCGTGGTTTACAGTGCAAGAATTAGGGTTACAGAGTTTTTGCCTACCCCTGTCCCCGGTAAGTGTCCTACCTTTGGTCGCCACCTGGAAACCATCCCTGCGTCGATACAGGGATCTCCGAAACGCCTCCGCTGATACAGATCAGTGCAAATGGTCTATTAAAGGCGTTTGGCTCGGAGCATCCTTGGACACGCAGCGCATTGTCCTGGTGGAAAATAATTGGATCTGGGCGAGTGTGAATCCCCGGCCCTTCCACCCTGAGAAGTCCATAAGATACTGCCAGTTACTACAACGCGCCGCTGATCGACTATGGCCCCCAAGGATCTGTAGGGGGCTATCTGCTGTAGCAAATAGGCCGGTCAGCTTAGCGACCAGTGCATCAGGGTCGTTGAGGATCTCCATGATCCTGTGTCTGTGCAGCTGGTTCCCGATACGCCGTAGGCCGAGTGGCCACCTCTTTTGAAGGATACAACGCCGTAGCACAGCAGGTAGTGAAGAGTCCAAGTGTATTACGACGAAAACGATGAACCTTCCCACATTGGTCGAGTCGGTTGCGCTGACCTGACTGAGCCTTTCGCTGAATTTATAGAAAGAAAGTCATGGCGACAGATCGATGCGCAATCACACGATGTAGCACAGGCTATGTTGTTGCGCAGAATTTGAGCACTCAAAGTGAGTCCGCAAGAGTCCATAAAAATATGGCATACAACTAATCAAGCTTCGCTAGCTCCCATGAAATTGCATTTTTAATTCTCCCATCCCCGACCACTTCGAGCTCTGGAGAGTCATAGGTGTTGCGGTAAAACGAGCGCAGGTCTTTGAGCGATAGACAGTCTGTAGAGTTGTTGGCGCGATCAATGTGAAGTGAGATATTATCTATATACTCCTTAGTGTTAGAAGACCAGTAATTTTTTGTAATATGGATAGGTCTCATTCCGATAACGTTATCGATTACAACATCTCTAAAATGAGAAAATGTTATCCCTGACTCAATTAGGTGTTGTGGGTGACCATCATATTCCGCGGCCCACAACCCTATACATATATCGCTATCTTTTCTCGAGAAAATCTTGATCGCGATATCGACGTACCAATATTCGGTTCGGTTGGCTCGCGTGATAATACGCTCCGGCTTTTCTATCCTGAACTGTGGATATATCAGAACTCGATTCCCTTGAGGCGAGCATCCAGATAACACCGCCTTATTAGGTAGCATTTTATACGAATACAAATTCAAAGGTTTAAAAGTACTTATGATAGTTGCCAGTACTGCTATCTCATCTCGTGAAGTACGCTCATTACCGATAAGGGCGATGGCTGCCATGCGGCCCACCAGAGGTGCAAGCTTATCAACTTGCTTCCATTTATTTTGGGTAAGAAGGCTTCCAAAATCACTCATAAATTTCGATTCAAATTGGCTTTCCATAGGCCCCCAATGCACCGAGTGGACACGAAACTCGTCCGCCATGCTTGCATGGACGGCGCCCTAGTGCAAAAAACAATTGCTGTAAAATTTGACTTCCGCAAGCGTAGCTAGTGACCAGCTTTTTATCTCGGCCTAGGTGCTGGCGGGTCAAAACAAATGGGTGACCAAATGCGAATTGGCCACCGCCCTACCGTTCACTGCCCCACAGGCGCTCGCTAGAGCATGATCCACCGCTCATAGCCCTTGGCAGGTAGAGGAGCTACCTCGACCAACTCCACAGGTTTTACCGAAACAACTGCAGCCCTGGCTATAAATTGAACAAACTCCCGAGCCTCTGCCGGGGAGGCGTACTTTGAAGTGGTAAACGAGTAGCTATTGAGAGAGCCCCATGGATACTTGTCAAGTGCTTCTCGATCCCATAATTTTCCAGTAGTCGAGCAGTAGCTCCGATTGGCGCAGCTTTTTTGAAGGCGAACAACTTAGTCGCAAGCATGAGTCGTCGTGGCAACTGTCATGACAACGCCGTGGCTGAGAGCTTTTTCCAGCTGCTAAAGCGGGAGCGGATCAAGAGGAAAATCTATACCAAGCGGGAAGATGCTCGCAGTGATGTGTTCGATTACATCGAGATGTTCTACAACTCAAAACGCCGACATGGTTTCAACAATCAGCTGTCGCCGGTAGAGTTTGAAAAGCGTTACGCAATGAGCTTGCAAGGTGTCTAGAGAATCCGGGGCAATTCAACCCCTTAGGGAAGACCGGGCTATCGTACCTTATCTAGATGGAGATGATGTTGCGATACGAGTCGTCTTTGCACACCATCGTGGCGAACCCCCTGTACGCCATCGATGCCGGCAGTATCCGCCTGGAAATCATCAAGAGTGGCGAGCTGACTTCGCAGGTTAAGGTCGATGTAGGCGACCTGGGCACCCTGCAATCCGATGATCTGATCCTGATGAGATTCAATCTGAGCAGCCCCATCGTGCTGAATGCTGCCTCGTGTCAGACCCCGTCCGCGCCGGTTGCCATGGGTGACGACTATCCACTCCACGAGTTTCGCGAGGCTGGCGCCACACCCCGCAAGGTGCGGTTCAACATTGGCTTGAATCAGTGTCAGACCGGCAGCAACAAAGTCACTTACTCGCTCAAGGCCAACACCCCGGTCATCGACGCCGCCAAAGGTATCATCCCGCTCAACAACAGCTCCACCGCGAAAGGCATAGGCCTGCAGTTGCTCAATGACACCGGGCAACCGGTCGCGCTGGACACGACCTCCCCGTTCGATGCGTTCACGACCACCGGCAACGATTTCAAGATTCCCTTGTCGGCTTCGTATAACCGCCTGACGACGGACGAACTCAAGGCTGGCAGCGCCAACACCGAAGTCACCTTCATCGTGAATTACCTCTAACCAAACTAAGGATCGTCTGATTTTCCCGGCATCTGGCCGCCCCTACAGTGCCGGGATGAGATTAAAAAGCTACCTCCACCAGATCAGCCCGATCCTGTCCACACCTCATGCCGCGCGTCGCCTGTTGCGCATTTTTGCCCTGGTGCTGCTGGTGGGCATTCTCGGCGGCGTGTACAGCTTTCTGCTGTTTACCTTCAACAACGAAATCTCCCAGCGCCGCAGCTACATGAGCAGCGCCATCGCCGAAGCGCACACCTTTTTCACCACCCGTGAAGCACTGCTCGAAAGCCTGAGCCTGTCGGCCACGCGCAAGGCCGAAATAGAGGGACCGGTCTCTAATGAAGAGATATGCCTGCTGCTGGGACAAACGCCGGGCAAGCAATGGAGTATCTGGCTGACCCGGCGCATGCGCGATTACCTCACAGCCAAACAGTTGAACCTGATCTACATCAGCAGCGATCCCCATGCCCAAGTGTTGCGCCTTTACAACGCAACGCCGATGGTCGGTGATTTTTCCCAGGCCATGCTGGAACAACTGCAAGCCCTCAAATATCACAACACCAGTGCCCTGCAAGAACTCTGGCTGACCCCTGCCGTTGACGGGCACTCGCAGTTGTACATTTTCATTCGCCTGGACGAACGTGACATCGACTCCGGCTGGCTCGGCCTGGAAATGGACGATCGCGAAGTCTCCAGTGCCTTGAGCGACCACAGCGCGGGCGAGTTCACCATGTTCAACTCGCAAGGCATGCCGCTCTTCAGCAATAGCCTGAAACCGCGACCCGGACAGGATCTGCCGCTGCTTCGGCAACAGGACTTTTTCGGTTTTGTCGGTACCGGCTGGTGGCCCGAGCAACTGGTGCTGCGCAAGCAACTGAAGTCATCGGATTGGCAACTCACCTACTCCATCGACTTGCTGGCGGTGTTGTCGGCGCTGTGGCCGCAAATGCTGGGAGCGCTGCTGTTCTGCCTGCTCAGTATCAGCCTAGTGTGCGTGCTGACCCGGCGACTGGAACACCGCTTCATCAACCCGGCCATTCACCGGATCCAGGCACTGGTGGAAAGCGAGCTGTTCAGCCGCGACGTGATCCAGACCGCCCCGGTGGCCCTCTGCGTACTGCGGCGCACCGATGGCCAGGTAGTGCTGGAAAACACTCTCGCCCGTCAATGGCTGGGCGAATGCGGTACGCAACTGGGCGCTAGCTGGATCCGGGAGGCCTTCGATGATACCGAACCTTTCCTGACGGATGATTTCGAGACCGCCGATGGCCGCCACCTTTACCTGAGTTGTGCCCCCACCCGCTACAAGAGCGAGGACGTGTTGCTGTGCGCGTTCAGCGACATCAGTGCGCGACGACAAATCGAAGCGGCGCTGGAGCAGGCACGCCAATCGGCGGACGCCGCCAATGAAGCCAAGACCTTGTTCCTCGCGACCATGAGCCACGAAATCCGCACACCGCTCTATGGCGTGCTCGGCACGCTGGAATTACTGGCACGCACGCAACTGGATAGCCGGCAGAAAAGTTACCTGCAAGCCATTGAGGGGTCGTCTGCCACACTGCTGCAGTTGATTTGCGACGTGCTGGATGTGTCGAAAATCGAGGCCGGGCAACTGGCCCTGGAGTTGAGCGAGTTTTGCCCGACGACGCTGGTGCAAGAGGTGGTCCAGGGATACGCGGCAGCGGCGCAGAACAAAGGTTTGCAGCTGTATGCCTGCCTCGACCCGCAACTGCCGGATCGCTTGATGGGAGATGCTAGCCGCATGCGACAGATTCTCAACAATCTGCTGAACAACGCGGTCAAGTTCACCGACTCTGGGCGCGTGGTACTAAGGGTCAAACTGCACCGTCGCGAAGATGAAAAGGTGTATCTGCAATGGCAAGTCTCGGACACCGGCAAAGGTATCGCTCATCACGATCAGGCCTTCATTTTCAAACCGTTCTACCAGACCGAAGGCAACACCAATGTGGTGGCCGGCACAGGTCTGGGCCTGCCCATTTGCCAGCGATTGACACACTTGATGAACGGCACCCTGCGCATGGTCAGTGAGCCGGGACTGGGCAGCAGTTTTTCCCTGAGCGTGCCGCTGGAACAACGCCCCTGCCATGCATCACCTGCAGCATTGCCGGCCTTGGCACCGGACATCATCTATGTGGTCTCGCCCATCCGCGAACTGGCCGACAGCATCAACGGTTGGCTGCGCCGCTGGGGTGCCCGACCGCAGATCGGCGCACCTGACGTCCTGGAACCTGATACGACGGCTGTGTTGCTGGAACTCTATCCCGCGCCCTTCGAACAACGTTCGAGACCGGCATGGCAAGGGCTGCGAGTTCTGGCCAGCGGCGACGGCGCCCACGAGCCACAATTCTGCGGCGATGGCTGGAAGGTAAACCTGAACGATCTGGCCGCGATCCAGCGGGCGGTTCGCCTGGCTCAGGGTGGTCCGATTACCCATCAACCGGAACAAAGCGAACCCCACGCTGTGCGGCCGTTGTGCCTACACATTCTGGTGGCGGAGGACAACGTCATCAACCAACTGATCCTGCGCGATCAGCTTGAAGAGCTGGGCTGCACAGTGGCGCTAACCAGCGATGGCGAGGAAGCGTTGTCGCTCTGGCGCGAGCGCGCGTTCGACGTCGTTCTGACCGACGTCAACATGCCCCGACTCAATGGCTACGAATTGGCCAAGACCTTGCGACGTCAGGGCTGCACCACCCCGATCATCGGCGCCACCGCCAACGCGATGCGCGGTGAAGACGCCCTGTGCCTGGCCGCCGGCATGAATCACTGCCTGGTCAAACCATTTACGCTACGAGCCTTGTTCGCTGTCCTGGCTCCCTACGCTCGAGTTGCTCATGAAGCCCTGTAGCATTTTGATTGTCGAAGACCACCCCTTCCAGCACCTGTACTTGCAGAACCTGTTCAACGAACTAGGCCAGTTCGATGTCGTGTGCGCCAAGGACGGCGAAGCCGCACTGACCTGCCTGAAGAAACGCAACTTTGACCTGGTACTCACCGACCTACTAATGCCGGGCATGGACGGCGTGCAGTTCATACAGGGTCTCGCCGCACAACGTTCGCGTCCCGCGCTGGCAATCATGAGTGCGGCCTCACGCCGTATGTTGATGGGCGCCAGCCTGGTGGCGAGCAATCTGCAAGTGAAGGTGATCGGGCTGATCTCCAAACCGGTGAACTCGGCCGCACTGCGCTGCCTGATCGATCAATTGCAGGCGCTGCGCCAGACGAAACCGACCGAGCCCCGCGAAGGCATCAACCGCCAGAGTATTCTGCAGGCTCTGGACAATGGCGAACTGCAAGCCTGGTTCCAACCCAAAAAAGCCTTGAATAATGGCCGGATCGTGGCCGCCGAAGCACTGGTGCGCTGGATTCATCCCGAGCACGGCACACTGCTGCCCGGCGCATTCCTGCCGGAGCTGATCGCCTGCGGCCTCGAAGAACAATTGCTGTGGCGGGTACTGGAACAAGCGATTGCCGCCCAAATCGTCTGGCGCCAGCAGGGTTATGACATTCCGGTCTCGATCAACCTGCCCACGCACTTGCTCAACAGCCACGACCTGCCCGACCGCATCCTCGCGTTCGTGCTGGCCCATCAAGGTTTACCGGCACGCATCTGCTTCGAGTTGATGGAATGCTCGGTGCCCGATGACATCAGCAACTTCTACGCCGGTGCCTGCCGCCTGCGGATCAAGGGGTTCGACCTGTCCCAGGATGATTTCGGCAAGGGCTATAGCTCCTACATGAACCTGGTGTCGGCGCCCTTCACCGAATTGAAGATCGACCGCACGCTGGTGCAGGGTTGCAATACCAACGAGGAACTGGCTCAGGCTTTGACCAGCATTGTCAGCTTGGGGCGGCAGTTGGGTCTGACCGTGGTGGCGGAAGGCGTGGAAACCGCGCAAGAACTTGCTCTGTTGCGTAAAATCGACTGCACTCAGGTTCAGGGTTTCCTGATCTCCCACGCCGTGTCTTTGGATCAGTTCCAGCAATTGCTGACCCATGACGGGCCGGCGAACGCTTATTGACCCGCAGGCGGGTGTTGACGAACGTCACTTGCTATCGAGGTCACTGTGTCCCAAGACTTATCCATCACTGCGGGCCAAGCACGCTGATGCCGCATCCCGATACCGTCCTGGAAAAACTCGCCAGCAGTTCATCGCGCCTGAACAAGGGCCTGCTGGTGCTCACCGCTCTCGTATTGCTGTTGCTCGGCATCAGCTACGTGGGGGTGATGCGCATGATCGAAGAACGACACGATACCTTGCAGTTTCATTTTGCCGCGCTGATGGAGAACGTCCGCGAACAGGAAGTGTTCCTGCGGGATATCGCCCGCGAAAGCGCCAAGGACGAGCCGCTGCCCACGAGCACGATGCCGCCCCCCCTACAAAAAGCCCTACCCGAGGAAGGACCGAACACTTATGAAGGCCGTGGCCTGCCGTTTTCGCTTCCCTACAGCCTGAAGATCAACCCGGACAAAATCGCCGCCGATCAATACCCCAGAATCTTTGCGCTCGGCACTCACCTGGCCGCATACTACAGCGCGTTCTGGTCGGCGTCACATTATCAGTCGCCCCAGGTCATCCTGGTCAATGGTCCCGACAACTTTGATGTGGTCGTGCCCGCCGCCGGACGTTTGCGCGGTGCGAACCCGATGCCGATTGGCGAAGTGGTTCAGGCGATCACCCAGGTGAACAAGCGCATGCGCGAGCGCAATTCATCGCCGCGCGATTTTCAGGTGCACTGGGAACCTTATTCACCGGCCCGGCAAGACAGGACCGCACCGACCCTGATGGCCTACGTGAACATCGACCTGGCCAAGAGCGCGCTAAGCGTCGAGGGCGCCGATACCTGGGTGATACTGGCCTCGCTGCTTAATCTGTCTCAGGTCAACAACATCGAGAGGCTGATGAAGTGGTCGATCTACGACAACCTCACCTTGATCACGCCTGGCGGTGTAATCCTGACCGGCGCCCTGAAACCCGGCCAGACGTTGCACGAAGGGGTGAATTTCAACCGCGACGGCCTAGTGTTCAAACTGACTAGCCCCGGTGAAGCGAACTGGACGGCGATCTACGTCATCACTGTGCAGAGTTTTCTCGATTACGCACTGTGGCCATTGCTGTGCCTGATCGTGCTGGTACTGGCAATACTCGGCTGCAGTCGAGCCATCAATCGTTGGTACCGAATCCGGGTCATTCTGCCGGCACAAAGCGCACACGCCAGCATCGCCGAAAGCGAGGCCTTCAGCCGTGCTGTGATCGATACGGCGCCGACCGGCCTGTGCGTGATCCGTCGTAGCGACCACCACGTGATGCTGGAAAACCAGCGCGCCCAGCAATGGCACGACAACAGCCAGTTGATGAGTTTGCTCACGTCGCATCCCGAGTCCGGCCACGCCGACGTCGAAATTGGCGGGCGCCACCTGCATGTTGCCTTCGTGCCCACCCGTTACCAGGGCCAGAACGCTTGGCTGTGTGCACTGCATGACGTGACCCAGCATGTCGAGGACGCGATGGCGCTGGAAGAGGCGCGCCAGGCCGCCGACTCGGCGAATCAGGCCAAGAGCCGGTTTCTCGCCACCATGAGCCATGAGATCCGTACCCCCCTGTACGGCGTGCTGGGCACCCTGGAACTGCTTGACCTGACGCCGCTCACCCCGCGCCAGCAGGATTACCTGCACACCATCCAGCGCTCCTCCGCCACGTTGTTCCAACTGATCAGCGATGTGCTGGATGTGTCGAAAATCGAAGCCGGGCAAATGACCCTGGAACTTCAGGATTTCTGCCCGCTGGAACTGACCGAAGACACCGTGCGCGCCTACAGCGCCTTCGCCCGGTCCAAGGGCCTGCAACTTTATGCCTGCATTGACACGACGCTGCCGGATCGGGTGCGCGGTGACCCGCTGCGGATTCGCCAGATCCTCAAAAACCTGTTGAGCAACGCGATCAAGTTCACCGACAACGGCCGCGTCGTACTCAGGGTACGGGTGCTGGACAGCATCGACGGCCAAGTCAACGTGCAGTGGCAAGTCAGCGATTCGGGGATGGGGATTTCCCAGGCGCAGCAACAGCAGCTGTTCACCCCTTTCTATCAGGTCAACAACGCCATCGAACAGGCCGGTGCCGGTCTCGGCCTGGCGATTTGTAAATGGCTGTGCGAATTGATGGCGGGCCAGTTGAACGTGGTCAGTGAACCCGGACTGGGCAGCAGCTTCACCCTGCAACTCGGGCTGGAGCGCGTGCCCGGCGAGCTGGCCGATTGCCCCGAATTCAGCCCGGGCACCCCCGCCGTCTATGTGTACGCGCAAGTCGCTGAGCAGGCACAACACCTCATCGCCTGGTTCAATCGCTTTGGCCTCGAGTCCCACCCAGTGACGACCGATATGCCAGTGTCATCGGCGCTGCTGGTAGCGTTTTCACCACTCCCTCACACCCTGACCTGGCCCGGCCCAAAGATCATTGCCATACCGGACGGGCCCAACCCGTCGCAGCTTCGCGGTACCGGCCAAGAGGTCAACGCCAACGATGTACGTGCGATTGCCTGGGCCATCTCTACATGGCCCACCAAGGCACCAGTTCCGACAGTCATCCTTTGCCGACGGAAAAAACCCGGCGCCTCAATCTGCGGGTGCTGGTGGCGGAAGACAACGTGATCAACTCGGCCATCATCAAAGAGAGCAACTGGAGGTGCTGGGCTGCTCGGTGACTGTCGTGGCCAATGGCGAACAGGCCCTGGCACAGTGGTCGCCCGGACGCTTCGACCTAGTGCTGACCGATGTCAACATGCCGATCATGAACGGCTACCAACTGGCGGCCGCATTGCGCCAACAGGATCCGGCATTGCCGATTATCGGTGTCACCGCCAACGCCCTGCGCGAAGAAGGCGAACGCTGCGCCGCCGTCGGTATGAATGCCTGGATGGTCAAGCCGCTCAACCTGGCTACCTTGCGCACCCACCTTGAACAACACTGCAAAATCGCCCTGCCTGCGGCCATTGCCAAGCCGATACAGCTGTCACCAAAAATGCGCGAATTGTTTGTCACGACCCTAAGCCAGGACATACAGGTCACATTGGCGGCGCTGGATAATGCCGATGCCACCCGCGTGGCGCAGCAACTGCACAGCATGGCCGGTGCGCTGGGCGCGGTGCAGGTCGAAGCCATGGCCACTACGTTTGTCGAGCTGGAGTGTCGTTTGAACGGTTTGACCGTGACCAACGCCCTGGACCTAGAAGTCCGCCAGAGTCTGGCCCGATTGAAAGATCTACTGGATACCCTTGAATAATTTACTCTGGATACCGCCCATGGAAACCCTTAACGTTGTCATTGCCGATGACCATCCCATCGTATTGGTGGGGGTGCGTGAGTTGGTTGAGCGTGAAAAACGCTTTCGCGTGGTGGGCGAAGCGGTTTGTTCCAACGAGCTGATCAACCTGCTCGAAACCCAGGAGGTGGACCTGGTCATCACCGATTTCAATATGCCCGGCGACTCGTCCTACGGCGATGGTCTGAAACTGGTGGAGTACCTGACGCGGCACTTCCCCAACGTACGGGTGCTGGTGCTGACCATGATTTCCAATCCACTGATCCTGTCGCGCCTGCACGAACTCGGAGTGCTGGGCATCATCCAGAAAAACCAGTTGCATAACGAAATCGAAACGGCGCTCAATGCCATTGCCCGGGGCAACCCGGTGCGCCGTCGGCCACCGCCGACCTCGGTGGTGGTCGACGGCGCAGATCTGGACGAACGCTTCACCCGACTGTCGCCCAAAGAACACGAAATACTGCGCTTGTTTGTCTCGGGACTGGGCGTCAGTGAGATCGCACGGGGATTGAACAGAAGTGCGAAAACCATCAGCACTCAGAAGATATCGGCCATGCGTAAACTTGAAGTCCATAGCGATCAGGACTTACTGGCTTATTGCATAGAATGCAATCTGTTTAACTAACAGGAAACTTAAATAAGTACTAAATCAACTTCTAAGGATCGTCTGATGTCCCATAAGAAGTGCGTACTTTATCGTGTTGTTTTAACCCGCCAACATGGTAAACAACATGGAAAAGCTGTCTCGCGCACTTCTCGCACTTTCAATCATGGCCGCAGTCGGCAACGCCCTCGCAGCAGACCCGACACCGACCAAGGCTGGCAGTGGCACCATCAACTTCACCGGCACCATCAACAACGATGCCTGCTCCGTCGATGGCGCCGGAAAGAACAAAACCATTTCCGTAAACATGGGCGAAGTGTCGATCAAGGACATGGGCACAGCCACCGCACCTAAAGGCAACGGCGCTCTGAGCGTCGAGAACTTCGACATGAAGATCAACTGCAACGCCGGCACCAAGGTCGCGATGATCTTCGAACCGACCAAGGGCGCAGGTTCGGGCATCGTTCCCGGTACCAAAGTGCTGAAGCTGATCGACGGCCTGGGTGCAGCCAAGAACATCGGTATCGCCTTGCTCGACGCTAACGGTAAGTTGATCGACCTGAGCTCGCCGTCCACGGCGAAGATCGAGAACACCCTGCAAGATAACAACACCACGCTGAAATTCTCGGCAGCCTACGTCACCACCGCCGCTGTGGCGACAGCCGTTGCCGGTCGTGGCGATGCCACCCTGCCGTTCACGCTGCAATACGAATAATCCGCGCGAACATTCAAGTCCGGTGCGGGGCCGCTCGGCCCTGTACCCTCATTCAATTGTGCGGTACCCCTCATGTTCTATCGTCACACACTGTCCATTTGCGCAGGCCTGTTGGGCCTGCTCATGGCTGATCAGGCCATGGCCGGCATCTCTTTGAGCAGCACCCGACTGGTATTCGACGGCCAGCACAAGGAAGCCGGGATCACCGTGCGCAATAGCGGTGAAGATGTGTTGATCCAGTCCTGGATCGACACCGATGCCAGCGAAACCGCCGCTGTACCGTTTGCCGTCACCCCGCCACTGGTGCGTGTCAGCAGCGACGAACAGCAGATACTTCGGGTGATTTACGAAGGCACGGGCATGCCTACCGACCGGGAGTCGGTGGTGTGGCTCAACGTGCAGGAAATCCCGCAGACGGCGAAATCCGCCAACACCTTGCAACTGGCGGTGCGTCAACGCATCAAGGTGTTCTTCCGCCCGGCGGGACTGAAAAACAACGCCTATCTGGCACCGAGCGAACTGAGCTGGCGCCTGGCCGAACGGGCCGGCAAAAGCTTTCTGGTGGTGAACAACCCCGGCCAGTATCACGTCTCGATTGCCGATATAAAGCTGCAATCCGGCGCACTCAGCGAACAGCCTTTTGATTCGATGATGATTGCCCCCGGCGAACAAAAAGAGTTCAGCCTCAAACAACTGCATCATATAAATACCGCCCGCCTGTTATTCAGCAGTATTAATGACTATGGCGCACAAGACCGTTATGGCGCGCAATTATCCAGCAGTACTGATGTTCGAGCCACTTTGAATAAAGAAGCGCCATAACTTCCGTGTAGCTGTCACAGCCGCACTGTCACTGTATTTCTCTTCGCTCCGTTAGTTCGTATCGGAGGTGATATAGGGTTCCTGCATGTTTTTACTCAAGCGCAACGGATTGGCGCCGTTTTCGATCGCCCTAGTTTTCAGCAGCGCCTGCCTGGCGGATAGCGATGAACAGTTCAATACATCGTTTCTGCAAGGCGCACCGTCCTCTATCGACCTGCAATCACTGCTCGCCACCAGTCGCGTGCTGCCGGGTATTTATCGGGTGGACCTCTACGGCAACGAAACGCTGGTCGGCCGTCGCGATATCGACTTCCGTCACCATCCCGGCACGGGCAAGGTCGAGGCCTGCCTGACCCTGGAAACGGTGCAGCAATTGGGGGTCGACATCAGCAAACTACAAGCCGCCGACAAAAGGATCGGCAATGACCCGAACGCCTGTCTCGACCTGCCTGCCTTGATCGATCACGCCACTGTGCGTTACGACGTGCCGCGTCTGCGGCTGATGGTCAGCGTGCCGCAAAGCGCCATGGAACGCGGTCGGCATGGTTATGTCGCCCCGGCGCTGTGGGACGAAGGCGTGCCTGCAGCGTTCATCAACTATCAGCTAAGCAGCAGCCGCAACAGCACCGAGGCGCAAAACACGCTGTCCAACAACGTCGGTTTGCGCAACGGGATCAACCTCGGTGCATGGCGACTGCGTAACGAATCGAACTTCAACAGCAGCACCGGCCGTCCCAGCGCCTTCAAAAGCAATCGCAGCTACCTGCAACATGACGTGACCGCCCTGAAGGGTCAGTTCAGTGCCGGGGACATTTTTTCCGATGCCGACCTGTTCGACAGCGTGCGCTATCGCGGCTTGAAACTGGCGTCGGACGACGGCATGCGCGCCGACAGTGAGCGCGGTTATGCACCTATCATTCGCGGTATTGCGCAGTCCAGTGCCACCGTGGAAGTTCGTCAGAACAACTACATTCTTTACACCGCCAATGTGCCAACGGGTCCGTTCGAAATCAGCGATTTCTACCCCAGCGGCTCCAACGGCGATCTCGAAGTGACGATTATCGAAGCCGATGGTCGGCGCCGGGTGTCGGTGCAAGCGTTTTCCAGCCTGCCGATCATGGTGCGCCAGGGCCAGTTGAAATACAGCGTTTCGGTCGGCCAGTACAACAGCAACAGCGATGATCAAAAGTCACCGCAGCTCGTCAGCAGCACCCTCGCCTATGGGGTCAGCAGCGATCTGTCGATGATCGTCGGAGTCCAGGCGTCGGACAATTTCCAGGCGTTGTCCGTGGGCGCGGGGCGTAACACGCCGATTGGTGCGGTCTCGCTGGACGTGACCCACTCCAGCAGCCGCACCTTCGATCAGACCGTCAAGGGCAACAGCTTGCGTGCGCTGTATGCCAAGACATTTACCGGTACGGACACCAACTTCACCCTGGCCGCCTACCGCTACTCGACCGAGGGCTATCGCACCCTCACCGAGCACGTCGAAGAGCTGAGCAGCGACGGTCCGAAACGCTCCGGCAACTCGAAAACCCGCACCGACCTCACCGTCAACCAGAGCCTGGGACGCAACCAGCAATATGGCAGCATCTACGTAAACGCCAGCGACCAGCGCTACTGGGGGCGCGGCGGTTCGCAGAGTCTGTCGGCGGGTTACAGCAATTATTGGGGTGAGATGAGTTACAACATCGGGGCCACATACTCCAAGGATGTCGGCAACTATGGGGCGTCGAACAATGACACGCTGCTCAACCTGTCCGTGTCATTCCCGCTGGGCTCCAAGCCCCGTGCACCACGGGCCTTCGTGTCCGCCAGCACGCAGAAAGCCGACGACAGCACCCAAGTGGGCATCAATGGCTATCTGTCAGAGGACAGCGACACCTACTACTCGGTGCAAGGTGGCAACAGTAGCAGCGGTGGCAGCAGCGGTTCGATCAATCTGAGCAGCCGTACGTCAGTGATGGACCTCAGTGCCGGCTACAGTCAGGGACGCGGGTACAACTCGCAGAGCCTTAACCTGGCAGGTTCGGTCGTGGGCCACGCCGGCGGAATCAACCTGGGGCAAGCCGTGGGCGAGACGTTCGCATTGGCCCAGGTCGAAGGCGTGGCGGGAGTCAAGATCGGCAGCTACTCCGGGGCCAAAACCGCCAGTAACGGCTTCGCCGTGGTACCCAACGCGCAGCCCTATCGCGTGAACTGGATCAACCTGGACACCCGTGACTTGGGCGGCGATATCGAGATCGAGAATGCAACTCGGCAAGTAGTGCCCCGACGCGGTGCCGTGGTCGTGGCACGTTACGCCAGCAAGACCGGGCGGCGTGTGCAATTCGCTTTGTTCGACAGCCAACACCGGCCCATTCCGTTTGGCGCGTCGCTCGAAGATAGCAACGGCAAGCAGTTGGCGATCTCGGATCCCGGTGGCAAGGCGCTGGCGCTGGTCGAAGCCGACGCCGGCACACTCATCATCAACTGGCAGGGCCAGCGGTGTGAGGCGCCGTATGCGTTGCCGGAACGCAATAAGGCGCTGAACTATGAGCGTATTTCACTGGTGTGCAGTTCACCACGGATTACGAGCAGTCGCTGATCGTCCGGTCGCAGTAGGGACGGCAGTTACTCCCGCGTGGTTGTGAACTGAATCAGCCTAAATACGCCTAACCTTGGCGCCCACGTCGAAATCGAAGACACCACGCAGCAAGAACCGGACGTGTCTTCGCCCTTGCAGGTGCGCTATCGCCCCAGACAGGAAGCCGCGTGCTGTTCGAACTGTTCACCAGCGCCCACTATCGTCAGCCGTTTGGCGACGCCATGGAAGATCCGCGCGCTGCGGTCGTGCGAGACGTACTTCGGGGGGGGGGTAATTGGCAGCCCCTTTAAGTTTAGGAAATGTCTGATTTTTATTGGATATCGCCTTGTAAGGTAATACTTTCAAACAATGCGAGCAGTAACTTGAAAAATTGATAAAACCTTTAGAGAGACGCTGAACAATTAACCCGTTCGCGCCGTCCTCCATTTTCAAGCCGTTTTTTCAAACCATCGGCCTTATTCTGCGTTTCTAGGGCCGATTTGAGCCCTCATTTTGCTGATTTTCGGGCCAGCCTCGCCTTTCAGACGGATTTATCCCGCAGCCCGTTGCAAATACCGCTTGGTCAGCATCAGATTGGCCAACCCAAACAGACTGAACAGCTGCGCCGTTTTCTTTTCCAGCCCACGGAAGCGAACCTTTCGATGATTGAAACGCACCTTGATTACCTGGAAGGGATGCTCGACCTAGGCTCGCAGTTGCGCCTTCGCGTATTCGATCTTGCGCTTAACCCGGAACAGCGCGCTGCCTTGGCCGTGGTGCTTGTAACTGCTTGGCCGTGCTGCAATCGACCAGTTAACGTCCCGTTTAGCATGCTCCGGTCGCTTGGCCGCACCGGTGTATCCAGCGTCACCCGAAACATAGGTTTCGGCGCCGTGCAGTAACTGGTCGACCTGGGTGATATCCGCCACGTTGGCTGCCGTCCCTACCAAGCTGTGTACCAGCCCCGACGTGGCGTCGAAACCAATGCGGGCCTTCATCCCGAAGTGCCACTAATTGCCTTTTTTAGCCTGATGCATCTCAGGATCGCGCTTGCCTTCTCGGTTCTTGACCGAGGGCGGCGCGGCAGTCAGCGTGGCATCGACAATGATGCCTTCCTTGAACAGCAGACCCCGGCTGGTCAGATGCTAGTTAATCGTCTCAAACAGCACTCGCGTCAGCTTACATGCGCAGCATGTTGCGACAACCCAATCGCAGGGCGCCCGCGCTTGCCTGTGGTGTCGCTACAGAACAGAACCACTTGCGCCTCCAGTTGTGCCCAGGGCACCAGCTGTTCAAGGTCAGCCAAGAAGCGACCGCGACGAGTCCGCTTTTTTCTTGCCGGTGTATTCTGTTCGGAGAAGGTTTTCTGCACGTGCGTAACAAGGCTTACGGAGAGAGGGCTGGTTGGGGGACTCAGTGTGCCAAGGGTGGGGACGGTTGGCTATTTTTGCAGCGTCTCCCTAACTGCGAGAACCTGCATTCTACGGCGTTCAGCCAAGACGCGCTGGTCGGTGTGAAATGCAGCTTGAAGCGGGGAGGCTTTTCCAGCCAGGCCTTGATCGCAGCGGTTCTGTGGGTCGAACTGTTGTCCAGAATTACATGGAGATTCAGGTCAGCAGGCGTGTTGCTATCGATCTGGCGGAGAAAGTCCAGGAATTCCTTAGCCCGGTGCCGCTGAGTGGTCCGGCCGATCACTTCACCCGTTAGGATGTCGAACGCCGCGTACAGACTCGCCGTGCCATGGCGCTCGTAATCATGGGTTCTCCGCTCAATCTGCCCAGACCGAGGTTGCTCCATTGGCCATTGGCTGAGTACGATCCAGTGCCTGGATCTAGGTTTTCTCGTCAACCGAAAGCACCATGGCGTTATCTGGAGGCCTCAGATAGAGCCCGACCAAATCAATGACTTTTTCGGCGAAGTGCGGGTCATTTGCTGATCTTGAAGGTCTTCAGGCGGTGCGGCTTCAGATCGGAGGCAGCCCAGATTTGTCGAACCTGCCAAGTGGTAACGCGCGCGTATTTGGCCATCAACCGAACGCTCCAATTCGTTGCTTCCTTGGGAACCCGCTGCGTTGTCAGCGTCAAGATTTCTTTGACCTTTTCAGCACACAGCTTCAAAGGCTGACCGCTACGCGGCAGGTCGCTCAGGCCCCAATCCCCGACTCCAGATAGCGTTTTCGCCACTTGAATACCGTCGGAGAGGTGATCTGTAACTGAGCACAGATGGTTAGGGGTGTTACACCCTCAGCGAGCAAAAGGAGTATCCGCGCCCGCTGACCGAGACTTTGCTTCAAAGTAACCATGCGCAACCAACCTTGATGAGTGATGACGTTCGGCGGGTTGCAGTGTGAAAGGAGCAACTGGTCTAGGCATGCGTGGAACCGTCTGGAAGCGAGTGGCACAGAGTATATTTTTATGCGTTAACAAGCTAACTAACCGCTCATGACACTAGAATCAGTTTGTACCATTTTCGTACCAACTCTACCAAAAGCTGACCATTCGGCTTGACAGGCGGGAAGGCGCTCAAGATGCCCCGTGTCGGGCTGAGTCGTGAAGACGCGTATTCAGTTGCTCTACTCTCATTTATACAGCAGCAACGGAAATAGGATTCGTCTGATTTCTACGAACTCAATCAATATATATGGTTACCAATTGATGAAACCAAGCTCAAACTGAAAATCTCTTTAAAATAGTCGGTTCGCTATTGATTCAACGGTATCCAGGGTGAGTGACGAGGGTTAATTATGAAGTTCAAGCTTACGCACCTGCTGATGGGCATGATGTTGGTGGGGTTAGGAGAAGCCCATGCCTATACATGCAGCACGGAGACCAGTTCAACCACCATTACGGTGCCGGAGTTTACAGTTCAACAGGACTTGCCGGTGAATGCTGAAATTGGCCGTGTCGAGTCAAACACTGTGTCTGCATATAAATGCACTGAAAATCCCGGGGAGGTCACGTGGCAGGATTTCGGTGGCAAAGCCTATGGCACCTACCTGAAAACTATTGATGGTAAGCGGGTGTATGAAAGCGGAATTAAGGGTATTGGATATGCCGTTGGCGTGACTATGCTGAATTGCTCGGAGGAATTTATTGGGTGGGTCGGGCCCGCCATGACTGATAATCCGGATGACCGTTTCGTCTGTTCTGTGAATGGAATGTTTGGCACTCAGCCCATACAAGGAAAGGCCTATATAATGTTCTACAAGACCGCTGAAGTCACAGGCTCAGGCGAGGTTGCCAGCAAGACGGTGGGCGCTTTTATCTTAAGAAATAATAAGAATTCCTGGAATTATCCAGAATCGAGTTTCAATATCGGATCACTCAAAGTCAATACCGTGTCGTGTTCGCTTAGCGCTCCCTCGATCAACGTGGAGATGGGAAAAGTGGCCATCGGACACTTCGGGGGAGTAGGAACCTGGCCAGGAGATGACAATACCCGGACTTTCAGTGTTCCACTGGACTGTTCCGCCGGAGCCAGCACGAATCTGAAAGTTGAAGGCAATGTACAGGACGCCAGCCAGGGCGTGTTGAAGGTGGGGACGGGCAACTCCAGCGCAAGCGGCGTGGGGATCCAGTTGCTCTATGACGACAAGCCGGTCGAACTGGGCAAGCAGTTCAAAACGGGCACGGCGAGCTCCCAAGGTATATACAATATCCCGCTCAAGGCGCGCTACTTGCAAACGGAAGACACAATCACGCCAGGTACTGCAAATGGCAGTGCGACCATTACGCTGAACTACCAGTAATCCTTGGGCAAAAAAAGGTTCTTCACGGATTGCCGGGAAAATTGCTCTTGATCTTCATGAAAAAGAATTCGCTGTCCCGGTAGCCGTAGGCCATACGCTAATTACCTTGATACGGTTTTGATCCCCTCCAGTTGACCGGTGTGCATCGGCCATCGAACCCTGCTCAAAATGCCCCGCCAGTAGCCATTCAAGCGTTTAGCGAACTGCTTCAAAGCCGATATCCCTTTCATTCGCCAGACGCAACCAGTGCTTCCAGGACGATCTCCAGCCCCAAGCGGTAAGGGGCGACTAGAGTGCTTTGAGCTCGGCCTTCATCAGGTAAACCATCATCAGTGATTGGTTGGCGGCCAGCAGATCCTGCAGGTGCACCTGCTGATCTTCGCTCTTGAGGTTTCCCGGATTGCGCAGCAGTAACCACCGAGCTTGCTTGATGACCTTGCGGGCGGGTTGGGCCGCCCCCCGAAACGGGATAGATGCTGGGGTTTTGCAACATAAAAAGATGTAGGACCTTTCTGAAAACACGCAGGAATCGTCCTGGAAACATGTTGCGCGTATTCCGTCTCCTGAATTACCTCTTACGTACTCGGGGCCATAACGCTGAGTCGGGATGTGCACGGCTTCAACCGAACCAAGGGTAGAGCCGGTAGCCACCCGACGCAGCACCTATCAAAAACTGGGCAAGCGCAGCATCCTTTACAAAACCAAGCGCAAGATCGAAAAAGCTAAGTGCAGATAAGGGCGAAGGGCGAACGCCCATTCCAGTTGATCAAGCGCCAGTTCGGTTTTGTGAAGACGCTCTTCCGAGGCCTAGCCAAAAACACCGCACAGCTGGTGACGCTGTTTGTACTATCGAGTCTGTGGGTGGCTCGCCGACACTTACTGAGCAATGCAGGAGAGGTGCGCCTGAAATGTGGGAAATAGCCGCCGCGAGGTGCTCGCTGCGGCTAATAAAGACAGGAATCTGTGAGTGATCTGAGCGCTTGGATCAACTCGCAACTTTCAAAATCGGCGGTGGCCGAAGCTGGCCAGAAACACATGGCTACTTCAGACCTTCCCCTGGTGACTCCAAGTAGTCATTTATACTCAATTAGTTACTTATGATTAGGACGAGCATCGCTCTGTGCTCGCCGAGCTTCCTTTTCCTTCCTGTAATTCTTGATGTCTAGTCTGCCCCCCCAAGCGAGGACGACGACTCCAAAAACGACCAATAGCATCACTTGAGCATTAAACATAGTTATCTCCTAATAAACCTCTGACTGGAACAGCGATTGCAGCTTGCTCCAAATTCAAGATGTTACAGTATCCTTCGTCGATCGACGGATATGTCGCCGCACACTGAATAGCGAATCTGAAATCGAAACAGCTTGATGCATTAAGTTATAGGAAGTATCAATACCGAGCCGACCACAGCCTACTTATAAAAATATTAAAATCACATAATTATGCGAAACCATACTTATTTTCAACGAATTTTCTTTTCCAAAATATTGGAAGTTTTATGCAAATGAAGCTCCAAAGCCTTGATGCGTACAATCTCACAAAACGCTATAAGATTCGGTACTTTTCGTAATAGATGCGAACCTGGCTACTGCACAAATCAATGGTCTGCACTTCTATAAGCTCATTACGAATTCTTCCGGAATTGGACATGCGGTATACAGTGAACCTGTCGGACCCAAGCAGGTCACTGGCACCAATAATATCAACGGCATGGATACCCAGAGGTTGTGTCAGGCGATCAATTGAGCCCTACCAGAAAACTCATTAGTGCAATAAAATTTATAAAATTGTAAAAGTCTCACTTGGGAATAAAATGGGAAGCTCCTAAGCCACTGGCTCACTCCTCTAGGCTTACGGCAATTCGCTCAGTTGTTTCGCTAACAACATTGAAATCAAGGTGTCATTGGGCGAAATGGGCATAAAACAACTGTTGAATATAAGAAGATCTGCTACTGAGTGGGGGCTTACGATTAGAGGGTCGTGATGCCCACCATCGACAGAATTTTTAAATTGACTTCAACGCTATAGCAACTAGGCAATTATAAAGCCATAAATGAGGACGGCGCGCATCAGAAACCTCCCACGAGTCTTTAGTATTGGTAATAGATGGAGCTGGAATCGAATCGCCAAACCTCAAGGCTACAGGCTTTAAGCTGATAAGTCGCAATAACAATTAATTATACATTAAGCATATATCGGAAATACCAGCATCACTTTTTGCGAAAATAACAATTAACATTGGAGTCTATTAGTAAGGGTTGGAAAAAAGATCCTCATGACTCATTCAATCGGACAAGACCTAATCGCGAATAGAATCCAATTAAATATAGGCAGCCTACGTGTTAATTCCGTACGATAGTCTCGCCTGCACAGCCTCCAGTCGCAGGAAAAATACTAACTACGAATTTCACCTGCTCAAGAATCAGGCAATCCACTTCTTATCCCCGGTAAAAGAAATGGTTAACCATCGCGTTATGTCCGGCTCGCCAAGCTTCGCGGAAATATGGTCCCGCAGCGCATCCAGCGTTCCCACACCCTGCAGTTGGTAATCCATCGGCAGCACCACATGAATTTCAATGAAGCGCGCACGTCCATGCTTCTGAACATATGAGACGTAATCTGAAAACCCCTTCTCGATCTTAACCTCATCCATCACTCGACGAACTTCTTCATCCAACTTGTCGGGGACAACTCCTAATACATCACGTAATGCTGGCTTTAGGATTTTATAGGCCGGAGCAATCATGCTTAGGCCCAGTAAGATCAAGATAGATGGGTCGACATACGCTGCCCACGCGCCATAGCCGTAGGATTTGAGCAACAATGCGGCGAGGAAGCTTGCCAGCAACCCGATGGAAAGCATTGCATCTACCAGCCAACTAATGTTGTCGAACTGGATTAGCGAAGACTTCAACGTACGATTCTGATAGCGAACGTAGAAGAAATATCCAAAACAGACTACGCTAAGTAGTGCAGCAAAAGGGATCACCAAGCTCAATTCGATCTCGCGCCCACCGTTAAATATACCAAACACGCCACTGAGAAAAGCGTAGATCGCAATCAAAAACAAAAAACTGCCTTCGATGAGTAGCACCATGGGTTCCAGGTGCCAAAAGCCGAACTGAAAGCGACGATTGTTTTGTTTAGCAATCAGTTTCGCGGTGATCAGCATCAAAACCTTGATGACGGTTGCAATTAATGAAAAAAAACCATCGAACAAAATTGACTGAGAGCCAGAAAAAAAACCCGTAATGATTGCGGTAACTGCCACAGCAAACATCAGAATTGTCGATTGTCTGAGGAGCACCTGCTCAACTCGGTTACCCATATAGCCTCCTACGAAAATATCAAGCAGCCATCTAACGCGGCTAATCCTTAGAAGACTAGCTTACATCACGAGCCCTCCGCATTTCATGCAACATTTTTTTAGAAAATATTTATAAGAAACGCCTGATGTACACCTACACAGGCACAAGCTATGGGGAGGCGCCGATCAACGTACAACTGCGCCCGAACGCAGCGTGCAAATGGCTTGCAGTTGTGGGAAATGAAATGGTTTTGGAGCAACCGCAGCGAACGAATGACCATCACTTGCTCGCTGCCGCCAGGGCGGCTCGATCCGGACAGGCTCCTGTAAGTGCGGGTAATTCAAAGTAATGGCTAAGCCGAACGTGGGACTGGCAGGTACTTGGATATCCAACGCTATCCGCTGGAATAGGGCAGAATGTTGACGCTGACACCGAATTAACCACCTGCCGACTCTAGACTGACCAATTTCCAATCGTCACAGCCTCACCACAAGTGATGGTTCACGAGGAGTCAAACCGGCTCAGTGACGATGCATCGGTACCTGGGTCAATCCTACGTCAGCGGCAACATTCAACAGTTTGTCGGCGGCGAATTCAGCTGCCTAAGTTTCGCGAGCGTCCATTTCTCCTCTCGCAGTGTTTTTGCTAAAGCGCTGTCCACGCCACGTACCAGCATGGCATGTTCAGTTTTATTCCTGGTCATCAATCGATTCAAATCGGCAGTCGGCTGGGTCTGAGAAGGGAAGATTGATGGAGCGCTTTTGCACAATGCCTTTAGGGCAAAACTCATGTGACCAACGCCAAAAGATTTTCGATCAGGTCTTTAAGCTCAGATTGCTCCACACCATTGTCTTAGTAAATCGAGCGCTGGAGGATCTGGTCAGCAGTCAGCAGTCAGCAGTCAGCAAGGGCCAAAACCTGCCGATTACCTCATCAGTTTTAACTCGTACCGCATGGGCTATGATTTTCTTGGCATCACAAGTGCTGGTGAAACGGTCGTAATAGCATCCGGCGTGTGTCTAGGTGATCAATGCGAATGCAATTGGTCAAATTGAATACAAACAGGTGATCAAGTGCTATGCAACCGGCCTGTTTTTCAATAATTTTCGCCATAACGGAATTAAGCCATTTGCTATGCCCATTTTGGATTGTAGTGGTCAACTAATCCCGGACACGACGTTAAGTTTTTCCTCGGCCTGAGCCGAGGCCACCCCATCGTTGAACTGGAGCGGTCGAATCCAGTTGTACCGATGCATCAGGTAATGACTGATGTCTCGGTGCGCTTCTTGGGCCGTCATGTAGCCCACGGTCGGTATCCATTCAGTTTTCAAACTGCGAAACCCCCGCTCCATCGGTGCGTTATCCCAACAATTACCACGACGGCTCATGCTCTGGCGCATGCGGTAACGCCACAGCCGTTGGCGAAACTGGCGACTGCCGTATTGCGAGCCCTGATCCGAGTGGAATAGCAGTCCTTGAGGCCGGCCACGCTGCTCGTAAGCCATGTCCAACGCCTTGATCACCAAGTCCGTAACCGGTTTGCTCGACAACGCCCAGCCCACAACGCGACGTGCGTAAAGATCCAGCACGACAGCCAGGTAGTGCCATTTTCCTTGAGCCCAGATGTACGTGATATCGCCACACCAGACTTGGTTGGGGGCCGGCACTTCAAACTCTCGATTCAAGATGTTCGGAATATCCGGTCGCTCAACCGTCGCTTGTTTGTAGGCATGTGATCCAGGTTGTTTGCTGACTAACGCCAGTTCTTGCATCAGGCCACGCACCTTGAATCGTCCGATTTGCTCGCCATCGTCCTGCATCATCGCCACGATACTGCGGCGCTTCGACTCTGCGTGAACAGTTCATTAACTCGGCTGCGCAACCGAAGTCGCTCAACGTCCGGAGTTCGACGGCTGAGGCGATGGGCGTAGTAGTACGAACGAGTGACATCAAAGACTGCGCAAAGCCAATCAACCGGCTCCTGGGCGCTTAGCTGATCAATCAGCGCGTGCGCTCGTGCTCTTCCGACATCAAGAGCGCGGTAGCCTTTTTAAAAATGGATTTCTCTCGCTCAAGACGAGCGATCCGGGCTTCCAACTCTTGAATCTTCTGCTGTTCAGGCGTCAGCGCTTTTGTTTGAGGAGTAACACCGCTGCGCTCTTGCTGGAGTTGGTTCACCCAGCGACGCAACGCGGACTCGACCACCTCAAGCGACCGGCAGGCCTCGATATGGCTATAGCCTTGATCGAGCACGAGAGCTGCGGCCTCGCGTTTGAACTCAGCGAAAAAGGAACGACGTTGTTTGGTCATCAGACACCTCTATCTGGCGAGCATTCTCGCCTAAATGGGTGTCCGGTTTCATTAGACCACTACAGTTCTTGCGGTCGAACGGTAGGGACGAAAAGCGGAAACCAGATATCGTCGGCCATCGGCCAATCCATATGCGGTCAACAAGTCGCTCATGGATATCCGTCGCATTAATTTCGAAAATGTCTCATTTATTTCTAAATCTCACACACGGGTCGTAGTTGCATCGTGCGCGCGATCTATGCAAGTCTCGGTGCAATAGCTGTCAAATGGCCGGTGCTGCTTTGTCATCGTGGTTTCGACGTGGCGGCATTTCTAAGGGCGTAGCAAGGAATGCTTCATGAGTTTTCATGTTCCCGAGAAATATTCCACGCTGTTCGGCGAGGTGCAGCAGCGCTTTCGGATGCTTCTCAAGAAGAGAATCGTTACTGGGATCGATGAGGACACCCTGGACTGCTGGCTGGCCAACTTCAAAACAGAAGAAGAACACTACTTTGCCGCCTGCGTGCTGGGTCGATTGATTTTCCGGTCCAAGAGCATGATCGACAGCTCTATTGATCAGCTGCTTCACTGCATGCTGCCGACCTACCTGCGTCAGAAAGATCTGTATCCCTACGACGATATCGACAGTTTCCTGAGTTCGATCCGCCAAGACGATCCGGCGCATTTTATCCGCTTCGTCGGGGTGGATGGCAGCAAGCAGAACGACACCGGCAAAAGTGGTGTGGTGGTGATCCGGCATTACAAACGCCGAGCGAAGATTCCCAAAAGCGTCACAGTTCGGCCGGATGCTTTGAGCCAACTCCCCGAGCACGTGAAGTGCGTCGTCTTTCTGGATGACATGCTCGGTACCGGGAAGCAGTTCGAAACTTTTGCCAAGACGCACGCGCTAGCCAGCAAATCGGACCTTCATATCGTGTACTGCCCACTGGTTGCCTTTCAGGACGGCCTGGACACGCTTGCCAAGCGTTGCCCCTGGCTCACGGTGCTGCCGATCGAAACCCTCAATGCGCAGCACCAGTTTTTCTGTGATTCCGCGCAGGCGCCCGGAGTCTGGGCTGTTGATGGTACCAATACGGTGGCAGATGCTCGGGCATTTTATGACCACCTTGCCACTAAGCGCGGTATTCCTAAATCGACCAGGCATGGCCTGGATCTGCTGCTGGGGTTTGAAGACTCTACGCCCAACAACTCACTGTCGGTTCTCTGGGCGAGTTCAGAGGACTGGAACAACCTGCTGACGAGATAACGTCGATGCCAGCTATTGCAGATGCTTTTCTGAAAAACCGTGCAGATAACCTGCCGCCGGACGTCTCGCAGGAATTCATAGTTCCTCATTTTTTTCAGCAAATCAGCATTTTCAAGGACAGCAAGTCCGTGCGCGTGCTGGGTGGCCGAGGATGTGGCAAAACCATGTTCCTGCGATATTTTTGCCACGGGTCGACGTTCAGCCCTCTAAGGCCGCAGATCAGCGATGATGAATTTGCTCACATCGGTCTCTACTTCCGTCCAGATACGGGTTTTTGCTCCCTGATCACACCTGAGTGGCTAGGCAATCAGCAAGATGGCGTGGCTTTTTCTCACTACCTGACGCTGTGCCTGCTCGCCGAAGTGACGCAAGCCCTGCAGAAGATCAGCGAAGCCAAAAATCTGGCAAACGGCCCGCTGTCTTTGAGCGGTGTCACGCTGGGCCAGAAACTGGTGCGGCTCATGCAGCTTAAGGAGCCGACCGTTGAGGCGTTGGCTGAAGTGGTCGATGAGCGTCTGGCCGAGCTCGACCTGTGGGTTCGCAACCCTGGTCGTTGTCCCACTCCGCTTTTCGTGCACTTTACGACGATCATCACCGCACTCGCAGATGATCTCGCACGGCATGACCCAAGGCTCAAATCCTTGGGGTTCAGGGTGTTCATCGATGAGTTCGAGAACCTGCTGGTGAAACATCGCGAGATTGTGTGCGATGCGATCAAGCATCCCAGTTCACGGCTGGCTGTACACATCGCCCATAAGCGTGAGGCAGTCACTGACTTTAAAACCAGTGGGGAAGAGCGAGTTGTGGAGGTGCATGACATCCGCACCATCGACATCGAAGCCTTGTTGGTCAATGACAATGACTTTGAGGTGATGGCCGCCGAGCTGTTCCTGTTTCGCCTTCGCCAAGCGGAGGTCGGTGTTTCTTGCCCCGCATTCAAACCCGAACTGCTGCATGACGTCGCCCATTTGCCGTACCGCAGTAGCGCGTCTTATCGGCAGGACGTGGTGGCCTACACGAAACAGATCTTCCCTGAGCTGCGAGCGCCGGAGATTGCGCGCATGGCACTAGAGGATTCGGCGCTGCGTCGGCGTGTGGTTGACATGATTCAGCGAGGGCTCAACTTTCAGGGCCTGACGGGCATGGTCGACGCTGAGGATCTGATTAGCGAAAGCGTACCGGAAGCAAGCGTTGTCCTTGGCGCGATCCTTAATCGCAAAAGCCAGTCGGGCAAAGAGGCCTTGGGGCTGTTCCAGGACGTGGTCGACAAGGGCAGGTCAAAAACCGATGCCTTCTACAAGACGGGTGGCTGGGTTGATAACAACCTTTACGGGTGTCTGTTTCACCTATACGCGGGTCTGATCAAGCGGCCAAACATCCTTTACGCGGGTTTTTCCCGTTTTTGCAAGATTGCCGCACCTAACTTGCGGTTCTTTCAGGAGCTGTGTCACAACGCACTGTTGCAGGCCTATCAGCGGCGCTCGGCAGAGGAAATCGACGGTGTACTTTGCATCGACCTAGACTCGCAGGCGAACGCAGCGGTTCACGTGTCTGACGCTATGTTTGAGGACGTGGTGCAGTTGGGTCCCCATGGTGACCGGTTACTGGATTTCGCAAGGCGTCTCGGCGGATTGTTCGAGAAATTCAACAAGCGCCGCAGCCAGAGCGAACCTGAGATCAACCATTTTTCGATCAACCGGGCTGACACCGCGCAGTTGTCTGATGCGGCGCAGGTGATTCTTCGAGAGGCGAAGATCTGGTCGGTACTGGCGGAGTCGAAAGGGACGAAGGACAAGGCGGAATATGACGTCACCCAGTACGAACTCGTCCTGAACCCGATCTACGCACCGCATTTCAGAATCAGCTACCGCAAGCGGCGAAAGATCACGCTCACCGCCACTCAGTTGGACATCATGCTTACCCAATCCGATAGCCAGTTCGATTCGCTCGTTCGGCAATTGGTGGACTCGCAAGATGATGAGGAAACAGCCAAGAAAACTGGATCGTTGTTCTGAGGTCATCGTGCGATTTATTAGACAAGATTTGATCAACGAACAAGAGCTCGGCCAGTTACCCCTGATGGATATTGCCTTTACAGGCGCTGACGATCTGGACGACAGAAGCACTTATTCGGTTGAGCGCACAAATCGTTTGGGTGAGCAGCGCTTTCGAGTGCGCTATCACCCGGATTCCATGTGCCTTGAGGTCGGTGAGAAAAAGTACCGCGCAAGCGGCGGTGAGCTTGAGGACCTATCACGCGACTTCAGCGCCGCGTCCATTGTGATCGATGCAACGACCTTGGATTTTTGCGAAATCGCTTTGCTGCTTTATGCCTATTCCTTCTGCCACAAAAGTCCCAGAATCGGTTTTCTCTATGTTGAACCCAAAGAGTACGTCCGGCGGACCCATGAGGATTCGGCGGTAAACGGCATGGCGTTCGATCTGAGCAGCGGATTCGTACAGCACGCTATTCCGCCATTTGTCGGCATGCTGGGTACCAAGGACAGCGTTCACCTGGTGGCTTTTCTGGGATTTGAGGGCGGACGGCTCACCCGAGCATTGAGCGCGGACGATGGTCAGTTCATTCGCAAGGTCACGATTGTTTTTGGTATTCCTCCCTTTCAGGCATCGTGGGATCTGGAAGCGCTGATGGCCAACAGCAGGTTGCTGGAGACGTCCGAGGTCGGGGTGAAATTCTGTGGAGCCAACAACCCCAAGGCCGCTTACGAGGTGCTTGAGAAGGCATATGCAGCGCTCTCGGGGAGCAATGAATGCAACCGGCTGACTGTTTCACCGTTCGGTACTAAGCCCATGGCCATTGGCGCAGCGCTTTTCTGCGCCACACAGAAGCAGCCTCGGGTCATATTTGATCATCCCAGGCGCAAGAAGGGGCGGACAACTGGCGTCCACTGCGTGCATTGGTACGAGGTGGACATCAACTGAGGGCCGCTCGTGCGCGTGGGCTCGCGTCAAGCTTACCTAGCGCGGCCGTGGAAACTTGAGCTTGCCCTGTCGGGTATCGACCTTTGGCAATGGCGTTCTGTGCGTCCTCGTTGTTTCGTGCGTATAGGTGTCGCGTTCTGGGGTGGGGAAATGCACAGGGTAATTGGCGATCCGCGTTTCAATCTCATCCGCTGCCTTCATATAGCACTCTGTCCACGTGGCCTGGGTTATGGGCACGATCTCAACATTCAGCGAGCGCAACAAAGACGTCACCGGCGTTTCACTCGGTGTCGCGCCGGCGAACAGATGATAAAAAAACACTTTGCCCGTCTGATGCAGCCGGCGTCTCTTGTGCAGTAGCAACCACCACAGGTCGATCTCGGTAAAATCCATGCCCAGGCCGACGATGTGAATGTGATCCCGAAGAAAGTAATCCACCCACGAGTAAATCGTCCGGTTGGTCGTGAAGTCCAGTAACCCGCTTTTTACGGGGGATGACACCCTGTGAGGCTCTTGTTTGACCTCAATCCCGTCGGTCACATAGTTACGGATTTTTTGCAGTGCGCCGGCGTAGTGATCGAATCCAAGTACCATTGAGCTTGGCCGGGCCACGTCGCCATGAACATGCCAGACATCGATTCCTGCGGCGGTGTGCCGACGGAAAAGGCTATATCTGGATTCGGGAGCCAGACAGGTGGAGTGATAGAAGGGGCCGGCAAGTGCCTCTTCTATCGTGAAGTCATAATTGGTGGTCATGATGACGTTGAATAGGCGGCATATGCGGTCATGTGCCGGTATCGGGGCGATTTGCTCAAGCAGCCCGGCGAATGCAACCTTGACCCGGTGTTCTGAGCTGGCAAAGCGTCCTTGCGCTCGAGCGCAGAGTTCCTCAATGAACATCGACAGCGGCTTTTCTTTTAGGAGCAGGGTCAGATCCTGCGCATTGAACTGGTTCGCCAGTTCACAAAGGATCTGGGTCCAGTCCTTTTGCAGTGCCGCGCGATTGATGCCGTTCCCGAGCAGTAAACAATGCATGATTTCCATCATCCCAAGGAGGTGTCCGGTTCATTCCTTTGCGTGAGCCGCCCAGCAGTCTGATCAGTTCAATCATACCCAGGCATCAAGCGCCCAGGTGCGCGTTCAGGGAGAGAATGCTCATGATTACAGGATCCTGCCGCTGCGAACATGTCACGTTTGAAATCACAAACCCACCCGTCATGACCACTGCGTGTCACTACGTAGGCTGTCAAAAAATGTCGTCCAGTGTTTTTTCCCTGACGGCTCTTTTCCCAGCGACAAGCTTCGCCATTACCCAAGGTGAGCCTGTCATTGGAGGTCTGCGCGGCCCGACCCGCCACTATTTTTGCCCACGCTGTCTGACGTGGTTATTCCCGGCCGGAAGGGGGTGAGGCATTGTGGGGGGGCGCAGCAGTCTGCTGGAAAATCCACAGCTGTATCCGCTGTTTATGGAAACCTGGACAGCTGAGAAATTGCTATGGGCCAACACTGCTGCTGCGTTCAGCTATGAGGCCTTTCCGGAGCCCTCGGAATTCCCACAGCTTATGGAGCGGTTCCAGGCAGTGGATAAGCGCACTTAAGCTTGCACGTCGCACGCCGTGTTGATCATTGAGGAACAGGCATACTCAGCAAGGTCGAAACCGTTAGGTGCTTGGCGCAGGCTCCTCTTGCCGCTGCCCGGCGCCACACGGAACACTCCGAGCTGGTTATCCAACGAACCACCCGTTCATGGTGTTTCGCCGGCGTGCGTACGCGGAATACGGCTTCGGAATAAGGTGCTTGGCCACTCACGACAACGGCTTTGTGTTCCAGGCATCGGGTGCCGACCCTAGGCAGCAGGATGTCGCCAACGGTTGCCTGCTGAAAGTCTGGCGATGGAGCAGTCTTGAACGACACCTCCATCCCGGTTCTTGGAAAATCCGAGGTGTGAAAGTGTGCGATGCCCAGCTGGGAGAACTGAGCGCGTGTCCGGCTGCCCCGAACAATCGACACATCCATGTCTTTCAATGTCTGGCCTTGGCTGGATTTGCGCAATGCCGCATCAATCTCGGCAAACTCATGGTGGCTCAGATCCATGCTTGCCAATGCTTGGGCGGGGCTTACATGGCGCAGCGCGGTGACTTCGAACTGGTCGTTCAGGCGACCTAGCGAAACATGGCGGGCTCGGCTCTTCCCGTACCGAACGATCAAGGCGTATGCCTGGACCTCTGCATAGGTACCAAACGC
This sequence comes from Pseudomonas sp. S150, assembly GCF_004526365.1. Lineage (NCBI taxonomy): Bacteria > Pseudomonadati > Pseudomonadota > Gammaproteobacteria > Pseudomonadales > Pseudomonadaceae > Pseudomonas > Pseudomonas sp. S150. Next base: position 257,355 of record NZ_CP038207.1, on the reverse strand, counting down.
GGTTTGTGGCAGTTCATAGCACTCAATTTCGCAGGCCTTCTCCAGCAACATTTTGCGAAATTCCAGGCTCTGTGTGCCGCATGGGATGTCGGCACCGACGATGAAAGCTGCCGAGCCGGTGGCCTTGAGTCGGGAAAGAGACTCTAGAACGAAATACAGGTCGATCGGCGCCCAGTTGCCATGGATCTCCAGATCCGGGCATAGCGTTTGAAGGCGTTGAGCGGCTAGTGCAGAAAAGCCGTGAATGCCATACGGCGGATTGCCAATGACGTAGTCGAATTCCGTCTTTGCCAAGGTGTGCGCCAGTTTGTCCACGGCCAGCACATCCTGCTGCACGAAACTGAATCCGGGAAGTGCGGGGCTCAAGGCGATCATCGCAGGCTCAACTTCAATGCCGAGATAGCTCTTCGGCGCGGCGCCAGTGCAGACGGCCTCGGCCAGACGTCCCGAGCCCGAACCCAACTCAAGCCAATTTCCGCCTTGCGCGCCCATCAGGTACACCACTGCGTTCGCCAAAGGTGGCGGTGTCATGACCTGACCTAAGCGGGCACGTGTATTGAACACTACTCGGTAACGCTTGCCCGCATCGTTCTTCTTCATCTCTCGTCCACCTCCCAGTGAGTGAGAGCTTGTTGGGATTCCGCATAATTGCTATCGTACCTACCTATGCCAAGAATCGCAACGAAACCATCAGTCGAGCTTCTCGCTGCGCGCAGTGAGCTACGGCGCCATATTTCCGGACTCGGGATCTCCGTGAACGAGTATTCTCGCCGCTCTGGTGTACCTCAATATACCCTGTCGAAATTTCTCAACGGTCATATTAAAACCATCACTCCAGCAATTGAAGACGCTTTGATTTATGCCAATATTGGCATAATCAGAGATATCGTTGAGCTCACGGAAAATCCTGCCATTCGACGGGCGCTCGGACATGCATGGGATGGAACGGAACAAGGCGCTCAAGCACTCGCCTTGATGATCGATGCGATGGCTCCAGTCATTCGCTCGGCCCAGATTGGGCCGATGCCCTGACTTTCGTAAGTCGATCTACGGTCGCGCAGGTCCGTAACATTCCTGGGTAGGGAAATTAGCGAGATTATGCTCGGAAGATAAACTGGCAAATTTCAGTACATATCGCGGTAACCCCAATCGTCGCGGCTCATCAGGCGAGCACAACGCCCAGATGGAAAAACGGGTAAAAGAGCGATCCGTCGGAAGGATGGCGGAAAATATTATGAGGATGCCTGAACGGTTTCAGACTCCGGAAATTACCATTGGCCAGGCGGATTCTCGTGCAGATTCTGGATATCTCGACCAACGCCTCGGCCTCATTGTTGATCTCGATCAGAAGTCCTGAAATTTCCTCTTCTCCGTACACTGCGCCTCTTCGGACTTTCTTGCGTTGAAGCTCAAACAGGTAGAACGAGCGGCTTGTAATCGTTATGCGCGCAACCAATATTCCTCGCCGGTGATTGGCATTGTCCTTGTAGCCCAGCCAAGTCCGGTTCTTGTCGGAAGGTGCCTCAGATAGTGAAAAGGCCGCGAGTGCCAACAATCTGAATTCGTTGCTCTGCACAAAGCCTTCGCGCTCTGAAAGCCAAGCCACGCTTGAAAAGTACTTTTTGTGATTTAGGCGTTGAAGCGTATCCCATACCGCTTGCAGTGCCCCTCCATTCCCCAGGACCCGCTTTGCGGTCGCAGTGAGTTTGCCAACACCTTTGTCGTAGCCCTGTGGATCGCCGGTGGAGAATACCCTGGTCGTGCCCGGTGGAACGGGGACGGCGTTTTTCGGAAACAGCGACCGCTCCTCAAGTGTCACAGTAAAGGGACATTTTGGCGCCAGAATCTGGAAATTCGGATCTGGTTTGGACCATTGCGCGGATCCCTGATCTGGCTCCTGACGGTCAGTGATAACAAAGGGATCCTGGGGTTTTAGTGTTTCAATCTTGACTCTGATCGTGTCGAGAAGGGCCTGATCCTTTTCGGGATCATCTTTGGAGTATGTAACCCGGCTTATCTCGTAGGGATGATCCTGCGGCTGGCTCATGCCTGTGATTTCGTAGCAAAGGAAGGTATTTCGGCTGTTGATCCAGCGACCGCGAACCTTCAGTCTGGCGGGGCCTTGGAACCACGGCCTAACCCGCAGGCTCGTTTCTCTCATGTGTTTGCCATGCGCATTGTCCAGCTCTGAATAAAGCAGCTTGGCGACATTTTGGGTGTAGTCGCTGTACAACGCATGTGCCAAAAACAGCGCATCGTCGTCAGGAACTTTAGGGTGGGGCTTTACCAGCCAAGTGTGAGGATCCTTCTCGACGTCGGCATAGAGAAGTTCCTGCACCTTCGGCCAAGGATAGGTAGTCAATATTCTGGCCATGTCCGACGTGCTGCCATAACACCGGTACAGAAACTCGATACAAGGGATTAGCAGGTTTTTTTCATCCGGTAGGGGGAAGCTGAGAAACTCGGTCAGCGCGTTGTCCGTCGGCTGGCTTCTAAGCGGATAATCGGTTTTGAAATAGGGGACGGGCTGATGATTGCCTTGGATAGTAACGTAAGACCAGGCACCCTCAGTGAAGTCCACCGAAAACACCTTGTCTTTACCGAGGTCGGTTTCGGCTATGCATTTTCCCCCTTTCCAAATGGTCCCCAGGCGAAAGCTTCCCAAGCGGCTTACGCCTATCAATGCTGGAGTCAGGCCGGCGGGCACGTCGTTGCGGTCTAAGAACCTGAAAATGACTTCCACGTACGGAATGCTTTCAGCTTCGAAGTTTTTTTTGATGCGTTCGTAAGACCAAACCACCACCGTCCCGTTGCGGATGTGCTTGATAGCTTCGCTGTCATCGGTAGTGCAGAGACTGTCGCGGGGCGGGACTCGCTTAATTCGATGAAACAATTCGCAACTCCGAATACGCAGGAGCATCTAGCTCGTCGCTGATAATTGGCTGACTAAGCTGGACTCCAGGCGTGATACGCATATCGTCCTGATCTTTTTGATGCTCCGCCAGAGGGGTCGTACGTTACCTGTAAAACCGTGTCTGCACCAAGTGACCTATCGATGACACTATCTGATCATTTCTTCGCGTGATGGCGAGCGGAATCAGAGTGACAATCCTTCCATAGCTTGTGTAAGAAGCTCCTCCACCTGGTGCGACCCGACGGTTGTAGAGAGCATTTCTATGGGAGTCTTGTCTGAAAACCGGGACTTCGGTTTGGACAGCCAGCGCATGGCCTTTTCAGTATCTCCAAAAAAGAGCTCGGCTAACGCAATGGCATGTGCCAAGCGAAAAAGGCGGTCACTTTCGCTGCTGCTCAGTCGTGCGCCGCTGGCCAGTTCCGCATTGATAGTCTGGGCAGAAACGATTGTTTCTAGGGAACCAAGGCTGACCAGTCCCAGTTCTCGCAATGGCGTAATGGCACTTACCTCAAGGCCTGCCTCGATCATGTTGTGAATGTGCTGCACGGTGGCATCCTCGGAAATCCCGAGCAACGCCGTCATGCGGCTTCGATACGTGGCGTCGGCTTGTGCGCGTCTCAGGTTGGGCACTCTGAGAGACTCATGCGCCACGTCGCGGATTGGCGTCAGGGTGATAGTGTCGCCGGCGACGGTGATCTCCAGATCGTCTCCAATCGCCAATCCCATTTCCTCAAGAAGCGCAGCAGGCAAATCGACGATCACGTCGCGACTGCCATCGTTGGTAGGTTGGGCCAAAGCGGTCCAGCGTTTGCCTTCCTTCATCGTCATCCACCCGACACGTCGTTAGCAAAAGGGATGTCCAATGCTCGCGCGTGCTGCAACGCTTGTCATGGAATAAAAGAGAGTTGGCCCGGTGACAGACCTGAAATTGCGATAAATGGTCCGTTCGGCGATGGATAAGTTTTGGAGCGGCCCTGTCTTGGAGCCGTAAGAGCATTACAACGGCGGCAGAGGCCAGCGCGAGTGTGGCCGGTTCAGTTCAGGCTCAAGAGGTCACTCAGCGTAATACTCTGACGTGTGCCCATACCAAGCAGGACATAAAGCGTGTTTTTTGTGAAAAAAAGCCCTTCGCCTTCGTATTTCAGTTGAAACGTGCTGCGCACCCAGTCGCCTGAATGAAAGCGCCCGCGACTGTCGAACACGACGTTGTGTGCGTAGACCAGCGCCGGTACCAAACCACAGGAACGCAAAGCGTCATATCCCTCGCCGCAGGGCTCCAGTTCGAGCAGGACCCAGTCTCGCACCAGGCAAAACGATTGCTGGCCAAAATTGGTTTGGACAAAGCTGGCTGCGTCTTCAGCTGACAAGTCACAACCCTTGACGATCTCTCCTTGGCCGTTCAAAAGCTGCTGTAATCGTGCGAAATCCATTACGCAATGCCCTCTGGATAATGGCTTTTCAATATGCGGCAGCTGCCTCCGAAAGGCTGCTCGCTGCATGGATACTACACCGCTAGGCTCGCTATGCAGCAGGGCAAGTAATAACTTGTCTCACCTTGCTCTTAACCGTCGAAACCGCCTCGGATGGGGTTAATCTGAACTTTAATGAAGAAAAGGATTGATTAATGTTTAAAGAAATTATGGATGCGCTTGGAAAAATAGGATCTCGGTCGCTAACTATAGTGTTAATTGCAATTGCGATCTCAACTTTCGCGGACAATGGAGGCCCTATTGCCGACCCTTTTTCGAAGATCAGTCTTGTGCTGCCATTTCTGGTGTTTTTTTCATCGCTGCTGCTCGTCTGTTGGGTTGATTTGATTCATCGTTTGAATAGCCGCTTGGCTGATCATGATCAGGCAAGCTGGGGGCCGCTGCTTGGAGGTTCACTTTTGGCGTTTTGCTTGACCGTGACTTTTTGGTATGTGTCCCACATGCCTGACCCGCTGAGCCTTAAGCTTTTTGGCATGCCCAACTTCATTCGCCTTTTTGCGCTTTATCTCTTCGCTATCGAAACCATCAATATTGGTCGGTCCTTCCGTCAGAGGGAGAGAACCGCATAGCTGGGATGACGCGGGTAATGAAGTTCGCGCGACCGTTCTACAATCAGCCTTCGAGTCGATAGGGGGCATCAACGAAACGAGGCTCGGAACGTGTTCAGCGGCTTGTCCCACTGAACAAAGTTCCCGACTGCTTGGCTCAGCAACTTGCTCGGCGTTGATGTGCACCACGTAAGCGCCAGCCAGCAAGGCCATCATGGAGATTTCGGCCGCCGGGAAAACAACGCCCGAAGTGCCTATCGAAAGCAGGAGACCACAATTTCTGGCCGCCAGAATCGCTCGTTTCCACGCAGCTGCTGGTTCCCCGAACCACACAACGCCCGGTCGTAGTTTTCCGTTTGCACTGCGGACAACGCGGCGACTCGATCCTCAAGCCTTCAACGTAACATGCGAGAGGTGACGGTGGTCACCCAAAACATTGATGATCTACATCAGCGGGCTGAATCCTCCGAAGTGATTCATCTACACACCAGCCTTGCACAACCCAAATGCTTTGCATGCCATCGTGCCCCCCCCTGCTTCATCCTTCGGCAACTGGTTAGCCAATTGCACAATGGCGTGATGTGATCATCTTTTCACTTATCAAATCTGACCTTCAGTACCACAACGGCGTTCGCGGCCAACCGTGCACCTTTCCCATAAGATGAAACGCGATAAGCGTGCCGAAGGCAGCAAGAGGCGATTTACCAGGTGTAAGTGAGTGCGGGTGGGTTTCACTGACCCATATCTGGCTGAGAACCCCGGTTTGACAGGGCGTACTCAAAAATCAGTCGTGAGCTCAAACAGCGTCCCAGTTGCGTCTATTTCCGTTTAGTTGCATTTATTTCCAAATGTCACAGCTGCCACCGACCAGCGCCGGCCCCGATGCAGAATGGTGCGGTTGACGGAATGGTCGCTGCGGCCAATGGGTCAGTGGCACGCCGCTGGCGACCGATTGAATCGCCGCCACTTCCAGCGCCTCGCATTCGGAGAGTGGCGGCAGCAGCCCCGGCAAGCGACTTGCCAACAAGGTCTTGCCGGTCCCCGGCGGCCCGCTGAACAACAGGTTGTGTGCGCCCGCCGCCGCAATCAGCAGCGCCCGTTTCGCGGCCATCTGTCCTTGCACCTCATTGAGGTCGGGATAAGGTTTCGCCGCATGGATCAGCCCGTCCGAGACATAAGGCTCGACCGGCGTATGCCCGTTGAAATGCGCCACTGCCTCCAGCAGATGATCCACCGCAAACACCTTCAAACCCGAAGCAAGGCACGCTTCCTCGGCATTCGCCCGCGGCACCACCAGTGCCCGCCCGGCCTTGCGCGCCGCCAGTGCCGCCGGCAACACCCCGCGTACCGGCCGCACAGCACCGGACAACGCCAGTTCACCAAGGCATTCCACCTCATCCAGCGTCAGACACGGCACCTGCACACTCGCCGACAGAATCCCCAGGGCAATCGCCAGATCAAAGCGCCCGCCGTCCTTGGGCAAGTCCGCCGGCGCGAGATTCAAGGTGATCCGCCGCGCCGGAAACTGCAGCCCGGAATTGATGATCGCGCTGCGCACGCGATCCTTGCTCTCCTTTACCGCCGCCTCGGGCAGGCCGACCATGGTCAGCGACGGCAGACCGTTGGCCAGATGGACTTCGACGGTGACAGCGGGAGCATCCACGCCAACCTGGGCGCGGCTGTGGACGATGGAGAGGGACATGGTCGTTCCTTGAGCTGAATCGGGGACCGCTTCCTGCGGGTTTTTGAAGGGTAGTTGGGGAAGGGCGATCAGGCGGGGGCGAACTTTCACTGGATGTTGCGGGAAAGCGGTCAACCAATTTCGAGGCGAAAAAAAACCGCCTTGAGGAGACGGTTTTCAGTTTGCAGGCTTCGGTGAGGCCAAGGCCTGCGTATCCTTTGCGGACACACTCACGTGCGATCAGGTTATGCATGTTTGCTCATTGGCGCAAGTATCAGATGGGCTTGAAAGGGGGGGCAACGGTCCCGTTGATAGCGCCTCCTAACAACTTGATACAAGTTGTTTAAATCGCTTTCTAAGGGCGGTCATAAAGTCCGCAATGACGATGCCCACTCATGGGGTATTCGCGAAGTGTGGCCGGGAGCGCAAAGACTTCATGTTCCTCGACACGGTGTGAGACTCGTGCCGGTGCTTTTTTTGAGGGACTCACACCCGGCCGCCTTGGCGGACACACTCACGTGTAGTCCCGAAGGTGTTCGTACGCCGGAAAGTGCATCGGAGGTTTGGCCCCACGCAAGGAGGGCCAAAGTATGTCTAAGTTTCTTAAACATATGTGGCGCCTCGTCAGAATCGCGTTATGGGCTTTTCGCCTGTACGAGTTTCTGCGAGACCGTTGGAATAATTCATTGTAGAGGATTGATCTGACGGAAACCGCTCCTGCCTCGGCAGGAGCGGTTTAATTTCTTTCGCAAACTTCAAGGCATTTTTGCTCAGGGTCTGCAGACTTACTCGGCCGGCGGCGTCAGCTTGGCTTCCATCTCGGCGACTTTGGCCTCAAGGCTTTCGAGGCGAGCGCGGGTACGCGCCAACACAACCATCTGACTATCAAACTCTTCACGGCTCACCAAATCGAGTTTGCTGAACGCACTCTGCAGCAGCATCTTGAACTGGCTTTCGATTTCGGCTTTCGGCAGCGGAGTGTCGCCGCTGAACAGGCGGGAGGCGGTACCGCTCAGGGCGTCGAGGAAGTCTTTGGGCGCGAGCATGGAATGTGTCCTGTAAACAGTGGCGGGCAGTGTATCACGCAGTGTCTATAGTCATTGACGCAGGCACGGATGCACGCTTTTCGCGCAAGCGGACGGACGGCAGCGCACCGTTGTTGTGCGTAACCGTCGGGGCTTTTTTGCGCGGGCGCCTGTGGCAGCGGCCAAGGGCTTGAAATCAGAGGAATTTGGCGAGATGGCAAGCTTTCTGCTTAGTCGGTAGTGACCCATGCACTGATGCAGTCGCTGTGACGAATGCAGTGCGGCAGGCGGGACGGGGAGTTTCGCCGGCAGCGGTTAGCTGGCGTCAGTCGGGCAGGTAAGGCCGACGATGCGTTACAAAGCCAGGCACTGCGCTTAGACTTGAGTCGGGTTTGTTTTCCTGGGGCAAGTCCACCAATTCGGGAGAGAGTTTCATGAAGCTAGTCACTGCCATCATCAAGCCGTTCAAGTTGGACGACGTGCGCGAGTCGCTGTCCGAAATCGGCGTGCAGGGCATTACCGTTACTGAAGTCAAAGGCTTCGGCCGGCAGAAGGGTCACACCGAGCTGTATCGCGGCGCGGAGTATGTGGTCGATTTTCTGCCCAAGGTGAAAATCGACGTTGCTATCGACGACAAGGATCTGGATCGGGTTATCGAGGCGATAACCAAGGCTGCCAACACCGGCAAGATCGGTGACGGCAAGATCTTCGTGGTCAATCTGGAACAGGCGATCCGCATCCGTACCGGCGAAACCGATACCGACGCGATCTAAACGCCGCCACAAACCCAACGCCCCAGGAGAAAACAATATGACTCTGCGTAAATTCGCAGGGCTAGGCGCCCTGTTGTCCATCGTAATGCCCGGCCTGGCTATGGCGGCAGATCCGGTGGCGCCTCCAGTCCTCAATTCCGGCGACACCGCCTGGATGCTGACCTCCACAGCCCTCGTGCTGTTCATGACCATTCCGGGCCTCGCGCTGTTCTACGGCGGCATGGTGCGGTCGAAAAACATTCTTTCGGTGATGATGCAGTGCTTCGCCATTACCGGCCTGGTCACCATCCTGTGGTTCCTTTATGGCTACAGCATGGCGTTCGACACCACCGGGATGGAAGCCAACGTCGTCAACCTGAACTCCTTCGTCGGCAGCTTTGCCAAGGCCTTCCTCGCGGGCGTCACGCCTGCCAGCATTACCGGCCCGGCAGCGCTGTTCCCTGAAGCAGTGTTCGTCACTTATCAAATGACCTTCGCCATCATCACCCCGGCGCTGATCGTCGGTGCCTTCGCCGAGCGCATGAAGTTCTCCGCGATGCTGGTGTTCATGGGCGTCTGGTTCACGCTGGTCTATGCGCCGATCGCGCACATGGTCTGGAGCGGTCCGGGTTCGCTGCTGGGCGACTGGGGCGTGCTCGATTTCGCGGGCGGCACCGTGGTCCACATCAACGCCGGTATCGCCGGTCTGGTGGCGTGCCTGGTGCTGGGCAAGCGCAAAGGCTTCCCGACCACCCCGATGGCACCGCACAACCTTGGTTACACCCTGATGGGCGCGGCCATGCTGTGGGTCGGCTGGTTCGGCTTCAACGCCGGTTCCGCCGCGGCCGCCAACGGCACTGCCGGCATGGCGATGCTGGTGACTCAGATCGCGACCGCTGCCGCTGCACTGGGCTGGATGTTCGCCGAGTGGATCACCCACGGCAAACCTAGCGCACTGGGCATTGCCTCGGGTGTGGTTGCAGGTCTGGTGGCAATCACGCCGGCAGCCGGTACCGTGGGCCCGATGGGCTCGCTGATCATCGGTCTGGCGGCCGGTGTGGTGTGCTTCTTCTGCGCGACCACGTTGAAACGCAAACTCGGTTACGACGACTCCCTGGATGCCTTCGGCGTGCACGGTATCGGCGGTATCCTCGGCGCGATCCTCACCGGCGTGTTCGCCGCGCCGGCGCTGGGTGGCTTCGGCACCGTGACCGACATCGCTTCGCAAGTGTGGATTCAGTGCAAAGGTGTCGGCTTCACGGTGATCTACACCGCGATCGTCACCTTCATCATCCTCAAGGTACTGGACGTGGTCATGGGCCTGCGTGCCACCGAGGAAGAAGAGGCAGTGGGTCTGGACCTGGCACAACACAACGAACGCGGCTACAACCTGTAAGTACGCGCATCGAAAAAACTTGCCCGGCTTGCCGGGCATTTTTTTGTCTGGAATTTGTCATTCAGGTAGTGGCTGAAAGGATTTTTCGTACGGCTTTGGTCGTGTTTACGACAAGCGTTTTTCTGCGGCCAATGGCTTACATCATTGCAGGAATATTAGGGCCTTTGTTTTTTCCCAGAGCGCGCTAGAATGCGCCCCGAACGTGCGGAGAACTGTATGTGGCAACAGACTCTGATAACCCTGCGGGCACGGCCCCGGGGCTTTCATCTGGTAACGGACGAGTTACTCGCCGGCCTGCCTGAACTCAAGGCGTGCCGGGTCGGTCTGTTGCATTTGTGGCTGCAGCATACCTCGGCGTCGTTGACCATCAACGAGAACGCCGATCCGGCGGTCCGTCGCGACTTCGAACGATTTTTCAATCGTCTGATCCCACAAGGAACAGACGGCTATGAGCATAACGACGAAGGCCTGGACGACCTCCCGGCGCACTTCAAGGCCAGCGTACTTGGCTGTCAGATCAGTCTGCCGGTTTCGGCAGGGCGACTGGCTCTGGGGACCTGGCAAGGTGTTTATCTGGGCGAGCACCGTGATCATGGCGGTGCCCGTAAAGTCCTCGCCACCCTGCACGGTGAAGGGGCGTAAACCGTTGGTCACCAGCGGTTACCGATTTTTTTCCGGCGACTTTCGACAGTCGCCAAAGCTGGTCTATAACTAATCTGCTTTTCGCAAGTCATGAGGTAGAACATGAGCGACGATGATCTGGAAAACGACGACCTCGAAGTAGGCGACGAAGACGAGGCCGAGGAAGGCCTGGAAGCAGCGGCGGAAGACGTTGCTGACGACGATGGCGGTGACGATACGCCGGCCCCGGCTGCCAAAGGCAAAGCCAAGGCTGCGGTGTCGATCGACGAGTTGCCGAGCATCGAAGCCAAGAACAAGGAGCGCGACGCCCTGGCCAAGGCCATGGAAGAATTCCTTGCGCGCGGCGGCAAGGTGCAGGAAGTGGAGGCCAACGTGGTCGCCGATCCGCCCAAGAAGCCGGATAACAAGTACGGCAGCCGCCCTATCTGAGGCGTGCTACCTGCTTGCTGAAAAAGCCCGCCGTCGCTGCGGGCTTTTTCATGCCTGGAATTCCGGACGCGCCACTATCCCCTGTAGGAGTGAGCCTTGTGGTGAGGGGATTTATCCCCGATGGGTCGCGAAGCGGCCCCTAATGCAGCACCCCCACCGTCCTGAGACACCGCGCAAGATGACTTCACGGCTGCTGCGCAACCGATCGGGGATAAATCCCCTCACCACAAGAAAGCGGTATTGCGTCAGGCGGAGAGGGCATTCCAGCGGGCGAGCACTGCCGGCAAATCGGTCAGGCTACGGATCTCGGCATCCGGCAGCCGCTCGGCTTCCCAGACTTTGCCAGCCGGGTTGAACCAGATCGCGCGCATCCCCGCCTGCTGTGCCCCGGCGATGTCATCGCCCGGATGATCGCCAATGTGCACGGCCGCTTCCGCACTCACACCACCGCGTTGCAACGCCTCGTGAAACAGCCGCACATCCGGCTTGGCGATGCCGATGTCTTCCGCGCACAAGGCAAACTTGAAGTAATCCGCCAGGCCCAGCCGACGCACGTCGGCGTTGCCGTTGGTGACCACGCCGAGTGCGTAATGGTTGGCAAGGATTTCCAGGGTCGGTTCGACCTCCGGGAACACCTCGATCTGATGCCGCGCATGCAGGAATACTTCAAAGCTTTTGTCGACTAGATCCGCAGCTTCGCCGTGGGCGTACCCGGCTTCCTCCAGTGCGTGGAACAGCACCCGCCGACGTAACGCACTGATGCGGTGCTTGAGACCCGGTTCGCTGGCCAGTACCCGCTCACGAATCCCCCACAAATGCTCCACCGGCACCGCGCCCAGATTCGGCGCGTGTTCGCTCAGCCACTGGCGCAATACCGCTTCGGCGCTGACGATCACCGGGGCGGTGTCCCACAGAGTGTCGTCGAGGTCGAAGGTGATCAACTGGATGTTCATGAATCGTCGCCTTTGCTGCGTTTGGCCCGTGGGTGGGCGCTGTCATAGACCGCCGCCAGGTGCTGGAAGTCCAGGTGGGTGTAGATCTGCGTGGTCTTGATGTCCGAGTGGCCGAGCAGTTCCTGCACCGCGCGCAGGTCCTGCGAGGATTCCAGCAAGTGGCTGGCAAAGGAATGCCGCAGCATGTGCGGGTGCAGGTTCTGCCCCAGTTCGCGCTCGCCGGCCAGTTTTACTCGCACCTGAATCGCCCGTGGGCCGAGGCGCCGACCTTGTTGGCTGACGAATACGGCGTCGTCGGCCGGGTTGGTCATGGCTCGCAGCGGCAGCCATTGCTCCAGTGCTTCGCGCGCCTTTTTGCCGACCGGCAGCAGGCGGGTCTTGCTGCCCTTGCCGAGCACCTGAACCATGCCGTCGGCCAGATCCAGCTGATCGAGATTGAGCCCGGTCAGCTCGGACAGGCGCAGGCCCGAGGAATAGAACAATTCGAGAATCGCCTGATCGCGACGGGCGAGAAAGTCGTCCTCGACCGCACCTTCAAGCAGTTGCAATGCGCGGTCAGTGTCGAGGGTTTTCGGCAAGCGCCGTTCGCCTTTTGGCGGCGCCAGACCGGTCGCCGGGTCGTGGTCGCACAGACCTTCGCGATTCAGATAGTGATAGAGCCCGCGCACCGCCGAGAGCAATCGGGCGAGACTGCGTGACGACTGCCCCTGCGCATGCAGGCGGGCGATCAGGCTGCGCAGGCGCTGAATATCCAGCGCCGCCCAACTGCCGATGTTCTGCTTGAGGCACCAGCCGAGGACTTTATCGAGGTCGCGGCGATAGGCCGACAGGGTGTGCGGCGACACCTGTCGCTCACTGCGCAGGTGTTCGCAGTAAGCGTCCAGTTGTCGTTCCATGCTCAGCGTACCGAGCGCAGGGAACTGTTGACCCGTGGCAGCACGCGGCCCATGACTTCGGCGATGTAGCTGAGGAACAGCGTGCCGACCGAGCTCTTGTAGTGCTGCGGATCACGGCTGGCGATCGCCAGAATGCCGTGGATGCCTTGATGGCTGACCGCGACTACCGCGGTGGAGCCGATCTGCTTGCGCTGTTCTTCGCCGAACAGGAAGTCCAGCTCATGTTCTCGCAGAGTGCCGCTGACGCTCTTGCCTTCGGTGAGCAGACCGCCGATCGCGGTTTGCGCGTCGGCATGAGTCACCCAGCGGCCAACCGGTGCCGGGTTGTCGCCGAGCAGGATCAGGCTGACAAAGGGCACCTGAAAGTCCTGGCGCAGGCTGTCTTCGACGCTGATCACCACGTCTTCCAGACTGGCCGCGTCCATCAGCGACAGGATCAGGCGGCGGGTCTTGTCGAACAGCCGGTCATTGTCGCGGGCGACGTCCATCAACTGCGAGAGGCGGTGGCGCATCTCGATGTTGCGGTCGCGCAGGATGCTCATCTGGCGTTCGACCAGCGAAACGGTGTCACCGCGCTGGTGGGGAATGCGCATGGCAGGCAGCAGTTCTTCGTGCTCGACGAAGAAGTCCGGATGAGCCTCCAGGTATGCGGCAACCGCTGCCGCCTCCAGGCTCTCGGACGCTGATTCGTCGGACTGTCGGGCGGGTACCTGAGGCTTATCGGTCATGGCTTCTGCTCACTCAAAGACGCACTTGTCCTTCGTATACACGCACTGCCGGGCCGGTCATCAGCACCGGGTGGCCAGGGCCTGCCCATTCAATGGACAGACGCCCGCCGGGCAGGTCGATCAACAGCGGCGAATCCATCCACCCCTGGCTGATGGCCGCAACTGCAGCGGCACAAGCGCCGGTGCCGCAGGCCTGGGTTTCCCCGGCCCCGCGTTCCCAGACGCGCAACTGCGCGCGGTTGCGGTCGATGACCTGGATGAAACCGACGTTGACCCGCGCCGGGAAGCGCGGATGGTGTTCGATTTTCGGCCCCAGTTCATGCACCGGTGCATTGTTGATGTCCTGTACGCGCAGCACCGCATGGGGGTTGCCCATTGACACAGCGGCCAGTTCGACCGTGGTGCCGTCGACTTCCAGCTGATAGCTGCTGGCCTGCGCCGGTGCGTCGAACGGAATATCCGCCGGCACCAGACGCGGCGCGCCCATGTTCACCCCGATCTGGCCGTCGTTACGCACGTCCAGCTCGATGATGCCGCCCTTGGTCTCGACGCGAATCTGCCGTTTGGCGGTCAGGCGCTTGTCCAGAACGAAGCGCGCGAAGCAGCGTGCACCGTTGCCGCACTGTTCCACTTCCGAGCCATCGGAGTTGAAGATCCGGTAACGGAAATCCACGTCCGGATTGCTCGGCGCTTCGACGATCAGCAATTGGTCGAAACCGATACCGGTGTGCCGGTCGCCCCATTGCTTGGCGTGCTTGGGCTGAATATGCGCGTGCTGGCTGACCAGGTCGAGAACCATGAAGTCATTGCCCAGGCCGTGCATTTTGGTAAAACGCAGCAGCATGGGTTACTCCGGCAGCAGGCTTTCGCCGGCAAACAGCTCGGCCACGGTTTCGCGGCGGCGCACTTCAAAAACTTGATCACCGTCTACCAACACTTCAGCGGCACGGCCACGGGTGTTGTAGTTGGAACTCATCACGAAGCCGTAGGCACCGGCCGAATGCACGGCCAGCAGGTCGCCTTCTTCCAGCGCGAGCTCACGATCCTTGGCGAGGAAATCGCCGGTTTCGCAGATCGGGCCGACGATGTCGTATTTGCGCGCAGCGGAGTCACGCGGTTTGATCGCAGTGACGTCCATCCAGGCCTGATACAGCGCCGGACGGATCAGGTCGTTCATCGCCGCGTCGACGATGGCGAAATCCTTGTGTTCGGTGTGCTTGAGGTACTCGACCTGGGTCAGCAGCACGCCGGCGTTGGCGACGATGAAGCGGCCCGGTTCGAACACCAGCGCCAGGTCACGACCGTTCAGACGCTCGCGCACGGCCTTGATGTAGTCGCCTGCCAGCGGCGGCTCTTCATCGCGATAACGCACGCCCAGGCCACCACCGAGATCGATGTGGCGCAGGTGGATGCCGCAATCGCCGAGGCGGTCGACCAGGTCCAGCAGACGGTCGAGGGCATCGAGGAACGGCGGCAGGGTGGTCAGTTGCGAGCCGATGTGGCAGTCGACACCGATCACTTCCAGGTTCGGCAGGTGCGCGGCACGCACGTACACGTCTTCGGCGTCGGCAATGGCGATGCCGAACTTGTTCTCTTTGAGACCGGTGGAAATGTACGGGTGGGTGCCGGCGTCGACGTCCGGGTTCACGCGCAGCGAGACCGGTGCGCGAACACCCAGCTCGGCAGCCACGACTTGCAGGCGCTCGAGTTCGTCAGTGGATTCGACGTTGAAGCAGTGCACGCCGACTTCCAGCGCGCGACGCATGTCGTCACGGGTCTTGCCGACGCCGGAGAACACGATTTTGTCGGCGCTGCCGCCAGCGGCGAGTACACGTTCCAGCTCGCCACGGGAAACGATGTCGAAACCGGCGCCGAGACGGGCCAGGACATTCAGAACCCCGAGGTTGGAGTTGGCCTTGACGGCGTAGCAGACCAGGTGCGGCATGCCGGCCAGCGCGTCGGCGTAGGCCAGATACTGGGCTTCGATGTGCGCACGCGAGTAGACGTAGGTGGGCGTGCCGAAGCGGTCGGCGATGGCGGACAGCGCCACACCTTCCGCGAACAGCTCCCCGCCACGGTAGTTAAAAGCGTCCATGGCGATCCCTTATTGGTAAACGTCGTGCTTGTGTGCTTTGGACGGCTGCTTCTGCGAAGACTGGGCTTGCTCGGCCGGGTCCTGATCGTCATCCGGCAGGTACAGCGGGCCTTTTTGACCACAGGCCGAAACGAGGCAGGCAACCGCGACGAGCGCAGCAAGGGAAGAGATCAGGCGCTTCATGGCGAAATCCTTGAAAATGCGTTAATTGCGCCGGAGTATACCGGCCACCCGGCAGCTTGCCTATGCGAGGGGGTTCCCGTCCGGCGGGGCTGTCTGAATACGCATAAACCCCTGTGGGAGCGGGCTTGCCCGCGAAGGCGTCGGTCCAGTCGAGAAAAATGCTGGATGTGCCGGCCCCTTCGCGAGCAAGCCCGCTCCCGCAAGTGTTGTGTTGGATGTGCCGGCAGGTGCTTGGTCGTTAATCTTTGCAATCGGCCGGCAGCGTCCGTATCTTGCGGCGCTTGAGCCTGATCAGACATTTTTTGAGGTTGCCACAATGAGTTTGTCCGAAGCGCGTTTCCACGATCTGGTCGATGAAACCCAGGAAAAACTGGAGGACATCTTTGACGAAAGCGACCTGGATATCGACCTGGAAAGCTCGGCCGGTGTACTGACTGTGAAGTTTGAAAACGGCACGCAGCTGATTTTCAGTCGTCAGGAGCCGTTGCGCCAGCTGTGGTTGGCGGCGGTCTCCGGCGGTTTCCACTTCGACTACGACGAAGAGAGCGAGCGCTGGATGTGCGACAAGAGCGAAGAGCAACTGGGCGAGATGCTCGAGCGCATCGTCAAGCAGCAAGCCGGCGTCGAATTTGACTTCGAAGGTCTGTGATTTCGTGACTGACACCGCACCTGTTCGTCCGCCAAAGCCGCTTTACAGCAACATCAGCCCGGCCGTGCCTTCGCCGTGCAGCGGCGTGTGCCGGCTGGATGAACAGAAGGTTTGTCTCGGCTGCTTCCGCCATGTCGAGGATATTCGCGAATGGCGCTCGGCAGACGATCAGCGCCGTCGGATCATCTGCCAGCAGGCTGCCGCACGAAAAGCCCTGACTTGACTCGACCTTGTGGTGAGGGGATTTATCCCCGATAGACTGCGCAGCAGTCTCAGAAGCTTGGGGCCGCTGCGCGACCCATCGGGGATAAATCCCCTCGCCACAGGGGTTCTTGCCAGATCAAAAGTGGGTGGCTTGTATATTTTTTGAGCTGTGATAGTGTCCGAACACGCCTCAACCCATCGAGGCATGGTGAAAACCCCGTCTTTTTTGGCGGGGTTTTGCTTTTTTTGTGTGCAGAAGAAAGGAGTCTGCCCGGATCATGACCGCACCTTCCATCACTCTTACCCGTCTGGACGTGCAACGTCTGGAGCGCTTGATCGACAACCTGAATGAGAAAGACCAGGCTGCGCCGGGCGTGATCGCGCTGCAAACCGAACTGGACCGCGCCGATACGCTGGTCGGCCACGATGAAGTGCCCGCCGATGTCGTGACGATGAATTCCCGCGTGCACTGCCGCGAAGAAGGCAGCGGCAAGGACTATCACCTGACGCTGGTCTACCCCAAGGATGCCAACGCCGACGAAGGCAAGATCTCGATCCTCGCGCCGGTCGGCAGCGCGCTGCTGGGCCTGAAGGTCGGTCAGCACATCGACTGGCCGGCTCCGGGTGGCAAGACCCTGAAACTGACGTTGCTGGAAGTTGAATCGCAGCCTGCCAACGGCGGTGAATTCCGCGAGTGATCCCGCCTCAGACCTGTTCGAGCGCCTCGTTCAGGGCGCGCTCCAGGTCGGCCTTGTAGCGCAGATACAAATTGCTTGAACTCTGACCATCACCGAGCAGGCCCGAGAGGTCCAGGTCGGTGATGTAGCAGCGATAGCGCTCGGTCTCGCGGCGCTGCTCGACGATCTCCCGGGCGACCACATGGAACAGCTGGTCGCCATATTCCAGCTCGCTGAATTCCCGTTGATTGCAATATAAGGTGACCTGCACCTCTCCCGGTGCGGCTTTGCCGACGATCGCCTGCACGTCGTAGAACGGTTTGTTGACCGGTGTCTGCGGCGCCGGTCGTGGTTCGACCCGGCGCGCCCGCCCGGGGCCGGAAGGCAATAGCTGGTAATACAAGGTGTCGAGGCCGACCGCCGGGCTGCCATCCATCGGCAACAGCGCTTCGCGTCGGTACTGGATCGATTGCAGGAAGCGCTGCAGCGGTACCAGCAGGCTCTGTTCATCGTGATACGGCAGATGCTGTTGCCACAGCGCGTTGAACTCATCCAGCACGTACAGCTCGGCCTGTTGTTCGCTGATCCGGTAGAACACCTGAATCGATTCCGGCTGACCCATCGGCAGGATCAACGCGAGGTCGTGATCCTCCAGCGCCATCGGGTCCAGGTGCAGCGGGCTGTAGCGCGGCTGTTCTTCGCCCAGATAATCGAGCAGCGCCGGCAATGTCGCGAGGGCTGCGTGATTGACCTGGCCCGGCACCAGCTCCAGCACGTGATAGTGCTGTTGCACCTGAATCAGGTAGCGGTGATTGAGCTCGCTGAGCAGCAGGGTCTGCGCGGTGTCGATGACTTCTTCGACGCGCCGGGCAATGAACTGCGCGCGGTTGTGGCAGAAGCAGCGCACTTTCAATGACGGCTGCTGCGGGCCGCGCGGCAGATTGTTGAGGTAGTCGCGCAGGCAATCGAGCAGCGCGTGGGGGCCGTCGAAACGGTTGACCAGCACTTCATTCCAGCTGTTGAGCGTGACCTGATCGAGGGTCAGCACAAGGTTTTCGCGCACCCCGGCGTAACTCAGCGAGTCAGTACGCTCGGTGGTCATCAGGATGTTCAGGTCGCGGTGGTGCTTGAGCGGATCGACACCGACGTTGACCAGCATCAGCACTTCGCTCGGCACCGCAGCGCGCAGCAGTCGTTCTTCGGCAACGGTCGGCAGGGGCAGGGCGATGCACTGCTGCAGGCTGCCGAGCAGGTTGAACAACTCGAACTCGCTCATGTCGCTGGTACCGGGGTGCAGCGCCAGTCGGGTGCTGCTATCGATCACACCGTTGCGATGGCACCAGGTCAGCAGTTCGAGCAGTTCGCGGCTGCGCTTGATCGGCGCGAAGTGCTCCCATTCCAGGGCATTCAGGCTGCCGTTGTACAAGCCCCACTGGGTTTGCCCAGGCTCTTTTTTATTCGGCGATTGCACCAGCGTCAGGGTGTCTTCGGCCAGATCCGGGGCGATGCCGGGATTGATGAATTCGACCTTGTCGGCCTTGCGCTCGAACGCGGCGTACAGGCGACGACCGAGCACGTTCAGGTCGCGCTTGTTGATCAGGCTGACGGTCTGTTCGCTGCGGGCGAACTGGGTCAGGAAGCGGTAGCTGTAATTCAGCTCATTGACCAGCGCGCGGCGTTCGGCGCTGACCTGGCGGACTTTCCACTGGCTGCGGCTGTCGAGCAAGGCCAGCTGGCGCTGATCCCAATGCCATTCGTGCGCCAGGCGTTCCAGCAACGAGCGCTGCCAGCTCTGGGTGCGGCTGTTGCCGGTGAGCTTGCGGTTGACCTTGAGGTACAGCGCGCGCCGCACCAGCTCCAGACGCTCCGGCTCGTTGCGGGCGCTGAGGTATTCCTCGATGCGTCGGTACACCACCATGTACGGATCCAGCTCATCCAGATCCAGCTGATTGGCGAACACGGCCTGCTTGTAGCGCAGGCTCAGGCACTGCACTTGCGGGTGTTCGCTGGCGTAGACCTCGGTCAGCAACAGCTTGAGCACCGACTTGTAGGGCGATTCGATGCCCTTGAACAATTGCCACAGGCCGGCACCGATGAACTCGCCCGGCGGAATTGTCGCCAGATGCCCGAGATCAAGCGTCTCGTCGGCGCGAATGAAACGCTTGGACAGCAGAGTGTGGGTGTACAGGTCGTAAGCGCTTTCTTCGTAGACCGGCACCAGCCACCAGATCGGTGTGCGCCCGGCCAGCCAGATCGCGGTGCGATAAAACTCGTCCAGCAACAGATAGTGCTGCGTGCTGCCGCAGTTTTCGGAGCTGAGCTGGGTGTCGCGTTCGCCTTTGACGAAGCGTACCGGGTCGATCAGAAAGAAGTGCGCCTCGGCGCCTTGGGTCGCGGCCCAGGCTTCGAGGAGCTGGCATTTTTTGCGCAGCTCGGCGAGTTCGTTTTCGCTCAGGTCCGGTGCGTGGCAAACCCACACGTCCATGTCGCTCTGATCGGCCTGGGCCAGGGTGCCGAGGCTGCCCATCAGAAACAGTCCGTGAATCGGCCGAGGCGGGTTGCTGCCATGGCGCGGCTTGTAGGAGAACGAGCGGGTCAGGCGCTGCGCTTCGGTGAGGGCGCTGGCGTCCGGTTCATAGTTGGACAGCCCGGCGGGGGTGCTGCCGGAAACATAGCCCGGCAACAGCGGGTGATTGACGTGGAAGAACAGCGGCAGCAGGGTCAGCACGCCTTGCTGGCGGCTCGACAGGCCTTCAAGTGCCCGGCCGAGCCGGCCTTCATTGAGTTTGAGAAAACGCGCGCGCAGCTGGCTGAGCACCTTGCGGTCGATGCCTTCGTCCAGGTCGGGGCGGATTTCATGGGTGCGCGTCATGTCAGCTCAAACCGGCTCGCAGGCTCGGACGAAGAGGGTCTCGGAATGGGAGGCAGTTTAGCCTTTGCGCAGCGGGACTTTTAAGCTGAATTTGTTTTTTGACGTCAGATTTTTAGCGGTGAGCGATCAAGCGGGCCCGCGGAAATCCCGTGGCAGGAGTTCCCGTGGGCGAAGACGGGAAAAATCAGGCGGTTTCCTGTTCTCTCAGAATGGTCAGCACGGTTTGCACATTTTGCGCGGCATCACGACCCAGGCTGGTCAGATACCCGCCATCGGGCTTGTCGGTGAGGTCTTTCTCGAAGAGGCGTTTGGCGGCGGCGATATGTTTCGGGGCAGCGGTCTGATGAATTTTCAAACCTTCCTGGGAACTGTCCAGGGGAAAGAGTGCGAGGACTTCCAGTTCGGCAACCAGCTCAGGGGTAAGCGACATAAGGACTCCAGACTTTCTAGGAATTGGACGACAGCGCCCCTAAGGTGAACCCGCTTTTGCGGCATGTCCAGTGCTCAGATCAGGGATTTTGTCTTGAGGCGAATTCCAGTGTAGTCGGGGCCGGAGAGATGGCTGGATGGATACGTTACAAACCTTGTGGGAGCGGGCTTGCTCGCGAAGGCGTCGGGTCAGTCGCCCTGTTCGTGATTGATCCACCGCCTTCGCGAGCAAGCCCGCTCCCACAGGGGAAATGTGTTGTTACTGCTTTTCCGGTGGCAACTCTGGCAACGCACGCAGCGCGGTTTCATACCACTCGGTATTGAACGCGCGGTCTTCGTCGAGCATCGCGTCGATTTCGTAGGCCAGCACGTGGGCCATCAGATTCAGGAGGATGTCATCACGCTCGTAACCGACCAGCGTCAGCTTGTTGAAGGTTGCCTTGGCCGCTGGCGGGTTGTCGCTTTCGATCTGGTTCTCGATCGCTTCGATCAGCGTCGATTCGGTGAACTCTTCTTCATCATTGTCGATGTCAGTCGGCTCGCTCATGGCAGGCTCCTCAAGGAAAGGCGCCAGTTTACCCGCATTCAGCGGGCGTGATGCTGCTGGCAGGATCACGCCCGGCGATCTATAAACAGTGACTGCCCACCCCGCACGGCCTGGAGGCTATGTGATGTTCAAGCTCTACGGATTCGCTGTCAGCAACTACTACAACATGGTCAAGCTGGCGCTGCTGGAAAAGGGCCTGGCGTTCGAAGAGGTGACGTTCTACCCGACGCCGACCCCGCAATCGCTGGCGATCAGCCCGCGCGGCAAAGTACCGGTACTCGGCGTCGATGCCGGATTTATTAACGAAACCGCGATCATCCTTGAATACCTCGAGCAGACCCAGAAGGGCACGCCGCTGCTGCCGAGCGATCCATTCGAGCGGGCGCAGGTGCTGGCGATCGCCAAGGAAATCGAGTTGTACATCGAACTGCCGGGCCGCGCCTGTTATGGCGAAGCGTTCTTCGGCTCGCCGGTGCCGGAGGCGATCAAGGAGAAAACCAAAGCCGAGCTGCTGCTGGGTTTCGCGGCACTGGGCCGCCACGGCAAATTCGCCCCGTACGTGGCGGGCGACAGTTTGAGCATCGCGGATTTGTATTTCCTGTACAGCGTGCCGCTGGCGTGTGCGGTCGGGCAGAAACTGTTCGGGATCGATTTGCTGGCAGAGATGCCGAAAGCCAAGGCGCTGCTGGAGCGGCTTGAGCAGAATCCGCACGTGCAGAAGATTGCAGCGGACAAAGAGGCGGCGATGCCGGCGTTTTTGGCGATGATCGCTGCCAAGAAGTAAGTTTTTTGGCGTTCTGAAGGACGCATTCGCGAGCAAGCCCGCTCCCACTGGGGATTTCGTTGGTCACAATGTTGTGTTCAACATCAATCCAAATGTGGGAGCGGGCTTGCTCGCGAAGCTTTTGACCTTTAGCGGCTGGCGATGAGGGCCTGACCGCGAACCACCGCTGCCTTGACCTGCGCCGGCGCAGTCCCGCCGATATGGTCACGGGCATTCACCGAGCCTTCCAGGGTCAGCACGGCGAACACGTCCTGCTCGATCTGGTCGCTGAACTGACGCAGTTCTTCCAGGCTCATCTCGGCCAGATCCTTGCCGGTGTCGACGCCGTACTTCACCGCGTGACCGACGATTTCGTGGCAGTCACGGAACGGCAGGCCACGGCGCACCAGGTAGTCCGCCAAGTCGGTCGCGGTGGAGAAACCACGCAGGGCCGCTTCACGCATGATCGCGTGTTTCGGCTTGATCGCCGGGATCATGTCGGCAAACGCCCGCAGCGAATCGCGCAGGGTGTCGGCGGCGTCGAACAGCGGCTCTTTGTCTTCCTGGTTGTCCTTGTTGTAGGCCAGTGGCTGGCCCTTCATCAGGGTCAGCAGACCCATCAGGGCGCCGAACACGCGGCCGGTCTTGCCGCGAACCAGTTCCGGCACGTCCGGATTTTTCTTTTGCGGCATGATCGAGCTGCCGGTGCAGAAGCGGTCCGGCAGATCGATGAACTGGAACTGCGCGCTGGTCCACAGCACCAGCTCTTCGGAGAATCGCGACAGGTGCATCATCGCGATGCTCGCGGCCGAGCAGAATTCGATGGCGAAATCGCGATCGGAAACGTTGTCCAGCGAGTTGCCGCCCACGGCGTCGAAGCCCAGCAGTTGCGCGGTGTATTCGCGATCGATCGGGTAGGTGGTGCCGGCCAGCGCGGCGCTGCCCAGTGGCATGCGGTTGGTGCGCTTGCGGCAGTCGACCAGGCGCTCGTAGTCGCGGCTGAGCATTTCGAACCAGGCCAGCATGTGATGCCCGAAGGTCACTGGCTGAGCAGTTTGCAAGTGAGTGAAGCCGGGCATGATGCTCGCCGCTTCACGTTCGGCCTGCTCCAGCAGGCCTTTTTGCAGGCGGGTGATCTCGGCCAGGATCAGGTCGATCTCGTCGCGCAGCCACAGGCGGATGTCGGTGGCGACCTGGTCGTTGCGGCTGCGCCCGGTGTGCAGTTTCTTGCCGGTGATGCCGATGCGATCGGTCAGGCGCGCTTCGATGTTCATGTGCACGTCTTCGAGGTCGACGCGCCAGTCGAACTGGCCGGCTTCGATTTCGCCCTGAATGGTCTTCAGGCCGTCGATGATGCTGTCGCGCTCGGCATCGGTCAGCACGCCGACCTTGGCCAGCATGGTGGCGTGGGCGATCGAGCCCATGATGTCGTGGCGATACAGGCGCTGGTCGAAGGTGACGGAGGCGGTGAAGCGGGCGACGAAGGCGTCGACGGGTTCACTGAAGCGGCCGCCCCAGGACTGATTGGTCTTGTCAGTGCTCATGAATTCGCTCGTATCGGCTTGAAGAAAGAAGGCGTGAAACGCTGGCGCGGATAATAACAGGGTTGCCAATCCTGTCGCTGACACCGGTCGATACGTTTTTTTCTCATCTGCTCATTCATAGTCGGCGCCGTCTGTGGGGGATTTGCGCAAGGATAT
This sequence comes from Pseudomonas sp. S150, assembly GCF_004526365.1. NCBI lineage: Bacteria > Pseudomonadati > Pseudomonadota > Gammaproteobacteria > Pseudomonadales > Pseudomonadaceae > Pseudomonas > Pseudomonas sp. S150. The sequence continues at coordinate 233,782 of NZ_CP038207.1, read as the reverse complement.
TTTTCGATTGAGCAATATCGGCCCGGCAAGCGTCTACAGTTGGACATAAGGGTCGGCGCGACTGCGGATCGCACAAAGGTCCGGACGCCGACTATAAGAAGAGGGGGTGGGTGGTTTTGTCCTTTGGCATACCCCTTGAAAAACGCAGGAAACAGCGGGCTTTGAGCAGTACGACCCGGACACTGGCAAATATTGCTGGCCGACGTACGGCACTTTTTGGCGCTCGGGCTAGTCTTAGCGTGGATCGCGGTGACGGACGTCACTTCACCTGTCTACGCTATCCTTGTGCGAGACTCACGCAGGAATCCAGCGCAATATGAATGTCCTGATCGTTGATGACGAACCACTGGCTCGCGAGCGCCTAAGCCGAATGGTAAGCGAGCTCGAGGGTTATACAGTCCTGGAGCCCAGCGCCACGAATGGCGAAGAGGCGTTGGCGCTGATCGACAGCCACAAGCCGGATATCGTGCTGCTCGATATCCGCATGCCGGGCCTCGATGGCCTGCAGGTCGCTGCCCGTCTGTGCGAACGCGAAACGCCACCGGCCGTGGTGTTTTGCACCGGCCCCGATGAATTTGCCGTGGAAGCCCTGCAGGCCAGCGCCGTGGGCTATGTGGTGAAACCCGTGCGAACCGAACATCTGCATGACGCCCTGAAACGGGCTGAACGTCCCAACCGGGCGCAACTCTCGGCCCTGACCCGTCCCGCCGCCGAAAGCGGTAATGGCCCGCGCAGTCACATCAGCGCCCGCACCCGCAAAGGCATCGAGCTGATCCCGCTGGATCAGGTGGTCTATTTCATTGCCGATCACAAATACGTGACCCTGCGCCATGAAAGCGGCGAGGTGCTGCTGGATGAGCCGCTGAAAGCCCTCGAAGACGAATTCGGCGAGCGTTTCGTGCGTATCCACCGCAACGCGCTGGTCGCCCGTGACCGCATCGAGCGTCTGCAACGCACGCCGCTGGGGCATTTCCAGCTGTTCCTCAAAGGCCTCAATGGTGATGCGCTGATCGTCAGTCGTCGACATGTGGCCGGTGTGCGCAAGATGATGCAGGGCCTCTGACCCGGCCTTCGCGCTTGGTTTCACTTTCTTCTACCGGGCATCGCAGGCCAGGGAGGCCACGCCGTTTCTGATTCAAGTCAAAGTGGATTTGGCTGAGCTGTTATTATCCGCCGTATCTATTCAGTACGGATTGATCCATGTCCTCTCGCGAAATCCGCATCGCCACCCGTAAAAGTGCGCTGGCCCTCTGGCAGGCCGAATACGTCAAAGCCCGTCTGGAAGCGGCCCATCCGGGTCTGCTGGTGACGCTGGTGCCCATGGTCAGTCGCGGCGACAAGCTGCTCGACTCGCCGCTGTCGAAAATCGGCGGCAAGGGCCTGTTCGTCAAGGAGCTGGAAACCGCGCTGCTGGAAAACGAAGCCGACATCGCCGTGCATTCGATGAAAGACGTGCCGATGGACTTCCCCGAAGGCCTTGGCCTGTTCTGTATCTGCGAACGCGAAGACCCGCGCGATGCTTTCGTTTCCAATACCTACGCCAGCCTGGATGCGCTGCCTGCCGGCGCCATCGTCGGCACCTCCAGCCTGCGGCGACAGGCGCAGTTGCTGACCCGTCGTCCTGATCTGGAAATCCGCTTCCTGCGCGGTAACGTCAACACTCGTCTGGCCAAGCTCGATGCCGGCGAGTACGACGCGATCATCCTCGCGGCGGCCGGTCTGATCCGTCTCGGTTTTGAAGACCGCATCACCTCGGCCATCAGCGTCGATGACAGCCTGCCGGCCGGTGGTCAGGGCGCCGTCGGCATCGAGTGCCGCAGCGCCGACACGCAAATCCACGCCTTGCTCGCACCGTTGCATCACGCCGACACCGCTTCGCGCGTGACCGCTGAACGTGCCCTCAACAAACACCTGAATGGCGGCTGCCAGGTGCCGATTGCCTGCTACGCCGTGCTCGAAGGTGAGCAGTTGTGGTTGCGTGGGCTGGTGGGCGAACCGAGTGGTGGCAAGCTGCTCAGCGCCGAGGCGCGCGCGCCGCGTGCCGATGCCGAGACGCTGGGGGTGAAGGTTGCCGAAGACTTGCTCAGCCAGGGTGCCGACGACATTCTCAAAGCGGTGTATGGCGAGGCAGGTCACGAGTGACTGGCTGGCGCCTGCTGCTGACGCGCCCTGCGGATGACTGTGCGGCGCTGGCCGCGGTGTTGGCCGGACAGGGGATTTTCAGCAGTTGCCTGCCGCTTCTGGACATCGCGCCGCTGCCGGTCTCTGACAAGATACGTCAGGCGCTGGCGCAGCTGCCGGGTTGCAGCGCGGTCATCGTGGTCAGCAAGCCGGCGGCGCGGATTGCGCTTGATCTGCTGGACGCTCATGGGCTTCAGTCGCTGTCGATGCCGTGGTTCAGCGTCGGTGCGGCGACCGCGCAGATTCTTCGCGATCACGGTCTCGACGTACACTTTCCCGCCGACGGCGATGACAGTGAAGCCCTGCTGCAATTGTCGCGTCTGCGCGAGGCGGTCACCGAGCCCGGCGCGCAGGTGCTGATCCTGCGTGGCGAGGGTGGCCGCGAGCTGCTCGCCGAGCGCCTGCGCGCGCTTGGTGCTAGTGTCGAGTATCTGGAGTTGTATCGGCGTGACCTGCCGGCCTACCCGCCGCAAGAGCTGCCGCGGCGCATTGCAGCGGAACGCTTGAACGGGCTGGTGGTCAGCAGTGGACAGGGTTTCGAGCACTTGCGCCAGATGGCCGGCGATGCCTGGCCTTCAATTGCGCAGTTGCCGTTGTTTGTGCCAAGCCCAAGGGTTGCCGAGCTGGCACATGCGGCCGGGGCCCGAACAGTTGTGGATTGCCGCGGCGCGAATGCCGCGGCTTTGCTGACGGCGTTACGGGAGCATCCCGTGCCCGTTCTCTAATGCAAAGGATGGATACGTGAGCGAAACAGCCTTGCCTAAAGATGATGTCCAGCCTGTGATCGATGCCCAGGTTGAAACTCCACCGCCGGCCAAAGAGCCGCGCCGAGGCAACGGACTGGCCATTGTCGCCCTGTTGCTCGGCGCTGCCGGCGTGGCGATCGGTGGCTGGGGTGTCTGGCAGGTGCGTCACCTGCAGAGCAACACCGCACAGCAGTCGGATCAGGTGCAGGCGTTGAACGATCAGGCGCAGAGCCTCAAACTCAACGAACAGCGTCTGACCGAGCGCCTCGCGCAATTGCCCGGTGCCGATGAACTCGCCGAACGTCAGCGTCTGGTGACGCAATTGCAGGGGGATCAGCAGCGCCTCAATCAGCGTCTGGAAACCGTTCTCGGCGCCAGCCGCAAGGATTGGCGTCTGGCCGAGGCCGAGCATCTGCTGCGTCTGGCCAGCCTGCGTCTGTCGGCCTTGCAGGACATCAGCAGCGCCCAGGCGCTGGTGCAGGGTGCCGACGAAATTCTGCGTGAGCAGAACGATCCCGGCTCGTTCGCCGCCCGCGAGCAAGTGGCGAAAACCCTCGTGGCGCTGCGCAGCACCGAGCAGCCGGATCGCACCGGTCTGTTCCTGCGCATTGGTGCCTTGCGTGATCAGGTCATCGAACTGACCGAGCTGGCGCCTGAGTACAAGGATCGCGGCGAATCGCTGCTGGGCCTGACCGCTGACGGCGATGGCGCCAGTCGCTGGGCGCAGTGGTGGGATCAGGTGTCGCGTTACATCCGCATCGATTTCAATGCCGACAAGAATGTGAAGCCACTGCTGGCCGGGCAGAGCCTGAGTCAGGTGCGTCTGGCCCTGAGTCTCGCGCTGGAGCAGGCGCAGTGGGCTGCGCTCAATGGCCAGGCGCCGGTCTACACCCAGGCACTGACCGAAGCGCGGGACGTGCTCAAGGGCAATTTCAATCCGGACAATCCGCAGAGCAAAATCATGCTTGAACAGGTTGCCGAGCTGAGCCAGCAACCGGTCACCGTCAAGACGCCGGACCTGACCGGCACGCTGAGTGCGGTGCAGGCTTATCTGGAGCGCCGTAACGTCAACGCTGAAGAGTCGGTCAAACCGTTCGCCAAACCTGCCGCCAACACCGCGCAGGAGACCACGCCATGAAACGCCTGTATGTGATCGTGTTTCTGGTGATCGCGGCGACGGCGGCACTGGGCCTGGCGATTGCCGAACACTCCGGGTACGTGTTGATTGCCTACAAGAGCTTCCGCTACGAGGCCAGTCTGTGGGCCACGCTGGGCCTGATCGCGGTGTTGTGGCTGCTGATCTGGGGGATCAAGGCCTTGGTCGAGCTGGTCATGGCCTCCAGTGGCGTGGTCAATCCGTGGTCGCGCCGCAACCGCAGCCGGCGGGTGCAGGTGGCCATCGAACACGGGCAGCTGGATCTGGCCGAAGGTCGCTGGGCCAGCGCGCAACGTCATCTGTCTCGCGCCGCCGAGGCCGAGCGCCAGCCGCTGTTGTATTACCTCGGCGCGGCACGCGCGGCCAACGAACAAGGCAAGTACGAAGAGTGTGATCAGTTGCTTGAACGTGCGCTGGAGCGCCAGCCTCAGGCCGAATTGGCGATTGCCTTGAGCCATGCGCAGTTGCAGACCGATCGTGGTGACACCGACGGCGCTCTGGTGACCCTGCAGGCGATGCACGAACGGCATCCGCATAACGTGCAGACCCTGCGTCAGTTGCAGCGTCTGCATCAGCAGCGCGGCGACTGGTCGGCGGTGATTCGCCTGTTGCCGGAGCTGCGCAAGGACAAGGCTTTGCCTGCGGCCGAACTGGCTGAACTGGAGCGGCGTGCCTGGGGTAACAACCTGTCCCTGGCGGCGCATCGGGACGAGGACGGCAAGGTCGGTCTGCAGTCACTCACTCGTGCCTGGGAGCAGTTGACCTCCGCGCAGCGTCAGGAGCCGGCGCTGGTGCTGGCATACGCCGAGCAATTGCGTCAGTTGGGTGCTCAGGTCGAAGCTGAAGAAATCCTGCGCAGCGCCCTCAAGCGCAAGTACGACAGCCATCTCGCGCGTCAGTATGGCCTGGTGCGCGGCAGCGATCCGGCGCGTCAGTTGCAGGCCGCTGAAGGCTGGCTCAAGGAGCATCCAGCGGATCCGAGCCTGTTGCTGACCCTCGGTCGTCTCTGTCTGCAAGCCAGCTTGTGGGGCAAGGCACGGGATTACCTGGAAAGCAGTCTGCGAGTGCAGCGTAACCCGGAAGCCTGCGCCGAGCTGGCACGTCTGCTTGCGCAACTGGGTGACACCGAGCGCAGTAACCAGCTGTTCCAGGAGGGTCTCGGATTGCTGGATGAGCGTCTGCTGGCCGCGCCGTTGCCGGTGCCGGTTCACGCCTGATATCGCGAGGGAGCATGCTCCCTCGTTAACGTTCAGTGAGCGAAAAATTACCTGTGGCGGGCGTCTTGGGCAAAGTCCTACAACGGACTACACCTATTCCTCTCGCACCTGTCGGGTTTTCCCTACACTTCTGGTGAACTGTCGCCAAGGCCCCGCCTTGAAAGGCTGACAAGCTTTCCTCTACCGTAACTGCCTGTCTCCACTGTTACGGAAAAGCCATGTCGTTGGCCTGTTCACGCTCCTTGTTTTTCACGGCTTTCACTGCAGGGGCCATGGCCCTGGGAGCTTCCTATTATCTCGAGTATGCGGTCGGGCTGACGCCCTGCAGCCTGTGCCTGGCGCAAAGGTTTTTCATGGCGTTGCTGACGTTCTGTTGCGGGTTGGCGGCGGTCCACGGCCCACGGCGTGTCGGCCTGTCGCTGTACTGGGTCGCCGCGCTTGGCCTGAGCCTGGGCGGGACGACGGCGGCCTGGCGACAGGTGTTGTTGCAGAGTGACCCGTTGATGCAGATGACGAGGTGCGCGCCTGATGCCGAAGCGTTGTTCAGCAACCTGCCGTGGTTGTGTGCAACGTTGCGGATGCTTAGGGGCGGTGTAGATTGCGCAGAAATTTCCTGGACGCTGTTCGATTTGAGCATTCCGGAATGGAGCCTGCTGTTCTTTGTGGCGATGTCGATCCTGGCGGTCTATCAATTGCTGCGGCTGGTCTGGAGCGCTCTGCAGCGACCGCTCAGCGGCGAAGCGTCGCACCACACGCTGGTCAGGGATTAAACACTTGTATGAACTTTATCTCCTGCGTACCTTGAAGCCATAGGCGTGCGGGCATAATCTGGCCCGCACGTGTCATTGGATTTATGTTGCTCGATGACGCTCTGCCCGGTCGGCCCCCAAGCGATAACAGCCAGAAGAGGGGCGCGGGTGTAGAGCAGCATGACCCACAAGGGAAGAGAGATCGCCATGCTCGAAAGTTGTCAGAATGCTCAGGAACGCTGGGGTGGAGTTCATCTGCTGATCGACCGCTGGTTGCAAGAGCGCAAGGAGCTGATCGACGCCTACGATAATCTCGGTGCACAGCCTGAGTCGCTCTCCGAGAGCCGCAAGCCTCTGCAGGAGTTCTGTGGCGTGCTGGTCGATTACGTGTCGGCCGGGCACTTCGAGATCTACGAACAGCTGACCGGTGAAGCCAAGGCCTTCAACGACAAGCGCGGCCTCGAACTTGCCGAAACGCTCTATCCGCGAATCGACGTCATCACCGAAAAACTCCTCGCGTTCAACGACCTTTGCGATGAAGGCAAATGCGTCGCCGAGAAGTTCAAGGAGCTGGGTGGCCTGCTGCACGAACGCTTCGAACTGGAAGACTGCCTGATTGAAGTGCTGCACACGGCACACAAGCAGGAAGATCCGGTTCAGGCTTGATTCGTTTCTCGCATACAAAAAAACGCGGTGCGTCGAAAGCGCACCGCGTTTTTTTATGCCTGCGTGCTGGGTGCGATCAGCTCGTTGCGCCCCGCAGCTCGACCTCAAACACCAGCGGGGTAAACGGCGCAATCAGATCGCCCGCACCGTCAGCGCCGTAGGCCTGATCCGATGGAATCACCAGTCGCCACTTGGCACCCACCGGCATGTTCTGCAACGCAGTACGCCAGCCGGCAATCACGCTGTCGAGGCTGAACCATTGCGGCTGAGTGTTCTGATCGAACACGGTGCCATCCGGCAGTCGTCCGACATACAACACCTGGACTTTTCCATCGGGGCCGGCCTTGGCACCGGTGCCCGGTGTCAGCTCGGTCAGCAGGATGCCGTCGGCCAGTTCCTTCACGCCCGGTTTGGCTTTTTCGGCGGTGAGAAAACGTTGTTCGTTTTCCATCGCGGCGTCGCTCGACGGCAGCGATGAGTGCTCGGCGTTTTGCGATTCATGATCGGCCAGGATCTGCTCGATCCGCGCTTCGCTCAGGGCCAGCGGCTTGCCTTGATAGGCCTGCTGCAAACCTTCGACCAATGCCTGAATCTGCAATTGCGGCACCTCTTGGCGCAAGCGTTCACCGAGGCTGGCACCGAGGCTGTAGGCCAGATCGTGAGCATCGTTCGCGGTGGTTTTTTCGTCGGCGTGGGCCACGGAAAAAATCATCCAGAGGGATAAAAAAAGGTAGCGCGACATGGGCACTCTCCGTCCTGAGATGCGGGCGATTATGCCAGCGCGTAGGTCTGCAACGGTGAACTGCTTTTATCTTTGTGCAGAACATTTTCACTTCGTTGCAACGCAACGGTTTCGATACTGTCAAGATGACCTAGCGGCGGTAACTGCAGAGGTCTAGTATGAGCCGCACTCACGTCAGCCAGGAGGTAAACCATGTCGGCCACCAAGAAGCCTGTAAACACTCCGTTGCACTTACTCCAACAACTCTCGGGCAGCCTGCTCGAGCATTTGGAAAACGCTTGCTCCCAAGCCTTGGCTGATGCTGAAAAACTGCTCGCCAAACTGGAAAAGCAACGCGGCAAGGCGCAAGAAAAACTGCACAAGTCCCGCACCAAATTGCAGGACGCCGCTGCTGCCGGTAAAGCCAAGGCACAGAACAAGGCCAAGGCTGCCGTCAAAGAACTTGAAGACCTGCTCGATGCGTTGAAGGATCGTCAGTCCGACACTCGCGGCTACATTCTGCAACTCAAGCGCGATGCCCAGGAAAGCCTGAAACTGGCCCAGGGTGTCGGCCGGGTGCAAGAGGCCGCCGGCAAAGCGCTGTCCTCCCGCGCCGCCAAACCAGCAGCAGCGCCTGCGAAAAAAGCGGCAGCCAAACCTGCTGCGGCGAAAGCCCCGGCGAAAACCGCTGCGGCAAAACCGGCAGCCAAACCAGCAGCCAAGGCACCGGCTAAAACCGCCGCCAAACCTGCTGCAAAAACCGCAGTGAAAAAACCGGCTGCGGCGAGCGCTGCGAAACCGGCCGCACGTACTGCCGCTGCCAAACCTGCAGCGGCCAAACCGGCTGCCAAGCCAGCAGCAAAACCTGCTGCGCGCAAAGTCGCTCCGGCAAAAACCGCTGCTGCTAAACCTGCTGCCAAAGTAGCGGTAAAACCGGCTGCCAAACCGGCCGCGAAAAGCGCTGCGGCAAAACCGGCAGTCAAGACTGCGGCCAAACCGGTCGCGGCAAAACCTGCTGCCAAGGTTGCTGCCAAACCAGCGGCCAAGCCTGCCGCTAAAACCGCTGCCAAACCTGCAGCAGCAAAACCTGCGACCGCTGCAGCCAAGCCTGCCGCCAAACCAGTAGCCGCAAAGCCAGCCGCTAAACCAGCCGCCAAGCCAGCTGCCAAACCTGCCGCGAAAAAACCGGCCGTTGCCAAACCAGCTGCCGCCAAGCCGGCGACTGCACCGGCTGCCAAGCCAGCCGCTCCGGCGCCGGCCGCCGCGCCTGCTCCAGCCGCTTCCACCTCGACCACCACGACTGCGCCAACGCCAGCCGCTGCGTCGAGCGCCAGCAGCAACCCGACCAGCGCTTCCTAAGTGCCGGTTGCCGCGACGCGCAGCACTTGCAGCGCGTCGCGGTTCGGGCTGGCGGCCGATCCCGTCAGACTCTCCAGCCACTCCCCCGACGCTGATGCGTCATCGCGCGGCCAATCCTGCGCAACCTGTTCCAGTTGCCACAGCAGATGCCGTTCGGCTTCCAGCTCCAGCGCCTTCATTTGTGCTCGCAGCCCCTTGAGCACCGGATCTTCCTCGGCCAGGGTTTTCCACTGAGTACGCAACGCACGCAGTGGCTGCACCACCTCCGCATCCCACGGCCCCACCAGCGTTTTCAGCTGCTGCACGCGCTGTTCGTCGCAGGCCGCGCCGCGCTGCTCCAGCCATAAACCGCACAGCAGCAGGCAGACATTGGCCCCCGCCGCTTGCAGTTGCAGGCAGGCAGGTTCCACGCCCGGTCGGGCGTAGGTGGCAAGGGAAAAGCTCCACAGGTCAGAGGACATCGTGCTACTCGCGCCAGTTGTGAGCGAAGCTGGTAGACTCCGCCGCCATTATGATCCGACTTCAGAACCTGACTTTACAGCGTGGCCCGCAACGTCTGCTAGAAGACGCCGAGCTGACCCTGCACGCCGGCCACAAAGCCGGCCTCATCGGTGCCAACGGCGCCGGCAAATCCAGCCTGTTTGCCTTGCTGCGCGGCGAGTTGCACCCGGACTCGGGCGATTGCCTGCTGCCGGCCGACTGGCGAATCGCGCACATGCGCCAGGAGGTCGACACCCTCGAACGCCTGGCGGTCGACTATGTGCTCGATGGCGACCTGCGTCTACGCGAGGTGCAACGTGACCTCGCCGTGGCCGAAGCGGCCCACGATGGCACGGCTCTGGCCCGTCTGCACGCCGAACTCGACAGCGCCGACGGCTATACCGCCGATGCGCGGGCGCGCAAGTTGCTGGCCGGTCTCGGTTTCACCAATGAACAGATGGATCGTCAGGTAGGAGATTTCTCCGGTGGCTGGCGGATGCGTCTGAACCTGGCGCAGGCCTTGATGTGTCCGTCGGACCTGTTGCTGCTCGACGAACCGACCAACCACCTGGATCTCGACGCGATCATCTGGCTCGAAGAGTGGCTGAAAAGCTACCCGGGCACCCTGCTGCTGATTTCCCACGATCGCGACTTCCTCGATGAAGTGGTCGATCACGTGGCGCATGTCGATCAGCGCAAACTGACCCTCTATCGTGGCGGCTACACCGCGTTCGAACGCGCCCGTGCCGAACGTCTGGCCCAGCAGCAACAGGCCTACGAGAAGCAGCAGGCGCAACGTGCGCACATGGAAAGCTACATCGCCCGCTTCAAGGCCCAGGCCACCAAGGCCCGTCAGGCGCAGAGCCGGATCAAGGCGCTGGAACGCATGGAAGAGCTGTCGGCGGCCCACGTCGATTCACCGTTCGACTTCGTGTTCCGCGAATCGACCAAGATCTCCAGTCCACTGATCGACCTGTCCGATGCGCGCCTGGGTTACGGCGACAAAACCATCCTGGAGAAGGTCAAGCTGCAACTGACCCCGGGTGCGCGGATCGGTCTGCTCGGGCCGAACGGTGCCGGTAAATCGACCCTGATCAAGAACCTCGCCGGCGAGCTTGAACCGCTGGCCGGGCGCCTGACCCGTGGCGAAAACACCGTGGTTGGCTATTTCGCCCAGCATCAGCTCGACTCGCTGGATGCCAAGGCCAGCCCGCTGCTGCACTTGCAGCGTCTGGCGCCGACCGAACGCGAGCAGACCCTGCGCGACTTCCTCGGCGGTTTCGATTTCCGTGGTGCACGCATCGACGAGCCGGTGCTGAATTTCTCCGGTGGCGAGAAAGCGCGTCTGGCGCTGGCATTGATCGCCTGGGAACGGCCGAACTTGTTGCTGCTCGACGAACCGACCAACCACCTCGACCTGGAAATGCGCCTGGCGCTGACCATGGCGCTGCAGGAATTCAGCGGCGCGGTATTGGTGGTGTCTCACGATCGGCACTTGCTCAAGAGCACCACCGACAACTTCTACCTGGTCGCGGACGGCAAGGTCGAAGAGTTCGATGGCGACCTCGAAGACTACGCGCGCTGGCTGGTGGAATATCGTCAACGCAATGCGCCGGTCAGCAACACCCCGGTCAACCCGGACAAGACCGACAAAAAGGCCCAGCGCCAGGCCGCTGCTGCATTGCGTCAGCAACTGGCACCGCACAAGCGCGAGGCCGACAAGCTCGAAGCCGAACTGGGCAAGCTCCACGAAAAACTCGCCAAGGTCGATGCCAGCCTCGGTGACAGCGACATCTACGAGCCGGCGCGCAAGAACGAATTGCGTGATCTGCTGGCAGAGCAGGCCAAGCTGAAAGTGCGCGAAGCCGAACTGGAAGAAGCGTGGATGGAGGCACTCGAAACGCTGGAAAGCATGCAGGCGGAGCTGGAGGCGCTGTCCTGATGGAAGCGTTCAAGCTGCCGCTGCCGGCGATGTGGGTCGAGCCGATCTGGCTCGGCGTGCAGATTCTGCTGATCCTGTTGGCCGGTTACTTCGCTCAACGTGTCGTCGCTCGATTCCTCACCCGCCTGGGCGAGCGCTATCCGTTTCCGCCGCAGTTGCTGATGCCCCTGCGTGGCGTATTGCGCTGGCTGATCATGGGCAGCGCGGTGATTTTTGTGCTGGAGCGCCTCGGCGTATCGGCCACGGTGTTGTGGACGGCGCTGTCGGGTTTCGTCGCGGTGGCGGCGGTGGCGTTCTTCGCCATGTGGAGTGTGCTGTCGAACCTGCTTTGCGCGATTCTGATCTTCACCGTCGGCCCGTTCCGCCTGGGCGATGTGGTCGAGCTGGTGGACACCACCGACAAGCCGGGTGTCAAAGGCCGGGTGGTGGCGATCAATCTGCTCTACACCACGCTGGTCGAAGCCGAGGAGCTCGGGACGGGCAGCGCCATGGTGCAAGTGCCGAACAGCCTGTTCTTCCAGCGTTCGGTGCGGCGCTGGCGCGGGAGTGATGTGTTTCCTTCGAGCGGTTTCGAGAAGTAGTCCTCGGGCGTCTGATCTGACGCCTTCGCGAGCAAGCCCGCTCCCACATTGGATCTGTGATCGACACAAATCCAATGTGGGAGCGGGCTTGCTCGCGAAGAGGCCATCAGCCGCGCCCGAACCCTCCAGCAAAAATCGGTAGTCATCCGCGCCAAAGCGCATTAGCTTTGACGTCTTGTCACGAGCATGAGTCGAGGTGTGCGATGGAGCTTCAAACATGGCTGGCATTCTTTGCCGCCTGCTGGGTGATCAGTCTGTCCCCGGGCGCGGGCGCCATTGCGTCGATGTCCAGCGGTCTGCAATACGGTTTCTGGCGCGGTTACTGGAACGCCCTCGGCCTGCAGATCGGCCTGGCGGTGCAGATCGCGATTGTCGGCGCCGGTGTCGGCGCGATCCTCACCGCATCGGCCACCGCATTCCACGCGATCAAATGGTTCGGTGTGGCGTATCTGGTCTATCTGGCGATCAAGCAGTGGCGTGCGCTGCCGATGGACATGAGCGATGACGCGGCGGTACGGCCGATCGGCAAGCCGCTGGCGCTGGTGTTCCGTGGGTTTCTGGTGAACATCAGTAACCCCAAGGCGCTGGTGTTCATGCTCGCGGTGTTGCCGCAGTTCATCAATCCCCACGCACCGCTGCTGATTCAGTATGTGGTGATCGGTGCGACCATGATCTGCGTGGATCTGATTGTCATGGCCGGTTACACCGGGCTGGCGTCCAAGGTGCTGCGCCTGTTGCGTACACCGCAGCAGCAGAAACGCATGAACCGCACCTTTGCCGGGCTGTTCATCGGTGCGGCGGCGTTCATGGCGACGTTGCGTAAAGCGGCGGTGTAAAACCCGCAGGCAGAAAAAAGGCGACCTCTTGAGGTCGCCTTTTTATTCCTACTGATTTCTCCAGTGAACTCCGCTGTAGCGAGGGGATTCATCCCCGATGGGGCGCGAAGCGGCCCCGCTCTTGACCTGACAAGAAGGGGCCTGCTGCGCAGTCCATCGGGGATGAATCCCCTCACCACAGAGTTATTCACTCAGCCGGTCAGTGCAAAATCACCGGCGCGGTATCACGCGGCAGATTGTTGCGCTGCTGCGCCTCACGCGGCTGCTCGTAACCGCCGCCACCGAGCTGCATGCTCAGTTGCCCGGCCACGTCCTCACCCAGCGCTTTCGAAACTTCACGTACCACGCGAGGGCGATTCAGCGAGATCTTGATGTCGCGGCCGTTCACCAGTTTGGTGTCCTGCGCTTCGCCCATTGCCGTGAAGGCCGAGGTGATCTCGTAGGTCTTGGTGTTGATCAGGCTGAAATCCGCCACCAGCGTCAGGCCCAGCACCGCCGAATAACTGTCGGTGTGCGCCAGCTCGTTCATGTCCTGGGTGAAGTCGATGTCCGACACGGTGCCGAACAGCACGTAGTCGGCACCCTTGAAGTTGCCGGCCTTGATGCGCTTGATCACGTCGTAGACGTCACCCTTGGACGACGCGGTGTACGGCGTGCCCTGCACCAGCTGGAACATGCCGGTGCGGAGGATCTCGCCCTTGATGTCGCCGGTGAATTTACGCAGCTCACCTTGTTCGATGTAGCTGGTGGTCGCTTCCAGCTCGTTGTAGTTCGACGAACCACTGGAGCTGTAGTAACCCTCGCGGTAATTGTTCTGCGCCGAAACGATGTGGATGTACTGCTCCACCCGTTCCTGATACGCCAGATCCGTTACCGCGACTTTCGGGGCCGCTTGCACGCTGAACGCGCAAGCCAGGGCCATCATGCCAATCCATGCGCGCATCAATTAACGCTCCGTGGTTTTGCGGATCTCTTTTTCGTCCATCCACTCGGCCAGACCGCTTTCGACGTCGATCAGTTGCAGGCTGAATTTGTAGAAGACGTCCTTGTAGTCGCTGCTGCGCTTGACGATCGAGCTGATCGAGCCTTCCAGACGGTATTTGGCGGCGATCATGTTGCCGGTCTTGGCCACGGTGCTCTTCTTGTACAGGCCGCTCTGGTTCTGCAGCTTGAGCTGGTCGACCTGGCTCTGCATCGCGGTGTTGTCGCTGGCGAAGCGGGCGGTGCCGGACTTCATCAGCTGAGTCTTGATGCTGGTGGTGATTTCGCGGGTATCGATGTACTCGCTGGTCTTGTTCTTCACGTCGTAAACCTGCACCACCGGGCGGCCCTGCAGAATGCCGGACTGGGCCAGCGAGCGGGTCATCGATTCGGCGATCATTTGCAGGTCGGTCGAGCCGAATTCGTTGGTCACGGTTTCAACCGCTTTGGTGTCGCCGTAGCTGATGTTCTTGCTGCCCAGGGTCGGCGAGGTGTTGGCGCAACCGGAAGCCAGCAGGGCGAGGACAGCGATCAGGGAAAAGCGTGCAAACATGGGAATGCTCTCTAAAACAGGAATAGGGTGGCGGACTTAAGGCGTCTTGAGTTCGAGACGGAAATCCACGGCTTTCGGGGTCGGGGCGATGCCCTGGATGAAGCTGGTCTGAGCGCCGTACATCATCTGGCTTTTCCAGACTTCTTCTTCGGCGATCGGGAAACCTTCCGGGCCCAGCCAGGCGAAACGGTAGTAGAACGTCTTGTTGCTGTTGAGGGTGTTGGTCAACTGCACATTGACGGTCATGAAGCCGTTCTCTCGGGCGACGCGCATGGCGCCGACTGCGATGTGTTTCTGCGGACCCATGGCAACGACCTTGCTCGCGGCGCTGCCCGGCTCAGGAGGTGGCGGGGTGGCGCAGCCGCTGGCCAGCACGGCGAGGGCGGCAACGGTGAAGAGTTTGAAGCGCATGCAAAGACTCCGTTCTTAAGGTTGTTTGAGGCTGGCGACGTTGGTCGCGCCGGCGCTCGGAATGACGTGGGCGGCGACGCCACCGGCAAATACCTGATTTCCCACGGCACGCAGGCTGATCACTTGATAACGCTGATCGACGGTGACCTTGACCAGCGAGCCGCCGACAGCGCTCGGCAGACTGACTTGATGCTCGCCTTTCTTCAAGCGCAGACGCACCACTTGGGTGTTGTCCGGCAGGGTGCGCCACGTACGGGTATCGGCACCTTCCAGCACCGCTGAAGAAATACCCACGGCGAGACCGGCCAGCGGGTTGGTTTCGTTGATCTTCTTCTGCGCCACACCTTTGGTGATCGCGCGCACGGTGGTGCGCACGATGATCCCCGGCATGTCATCGCGCAGGGCGCGGCGCGACATGGCGGTGGTGCTGTTGAGGGCGGTCAGGTTGACTTGCTGGCCATCGACGCCAATCTGCGTGAATGGTGCGGTAGAGGTGTCAGGCTTGATGATCGGGAACGACAGCGGGGTGATCACCACGTTGTTGGAGATCGGCAATGGCAGCGGCACGCGGATCGAATCACGCGAGGGTGCCAGACCGCTTTGCACGACGATCAGGATATCGCTGTCGTCGGACTTGCTCGGCTTGTCGAGGTTGACCAGCGCCTGCTCCAGCAGCGGGGTGTTCGGGCGCAGTTCGGCCGCCTTGCGGTAGCCCGGCGCAGCCAGGTCTTTCTCGCCCAGGGCTTCGTAGACGAAACCGGCCAGGTAATGGCTGAACGCACTCTGGTAGCTGTTTTTCAGGCTGACCACTTCTGGCGCGTCGAGGCTGGCGACCGGGTAGCCTTGCAGATCCTTGTACTGAGTCTTGATGCCTTCTTTCTCGGCCTCTTCCTCACTCTTGAGGTATTCCTTGTCGCGCAGGTCGGCGATCACCGCTTCACGTTCGTGAGTTTTCTTGATCGCGGTGCGGGCGCCATCGAAGTCATTGACTGCCAGCAGGTTGAGGGCCATCTGCGTGGTCAACATGACTTTTTCGTAGTCGTAGCCTTCGTAGCGACGCACCTTGTCGTTGACCAGGAAGCTGCCGAACTGAGCCAGGTATTTACCGGTGTCGAGCTTGACCGAATCTTCCCACTGGCCAACCACCTGATCGGCGCTGGTCCAGGCGTTCTGGCTGCCGGACAGGTCGCCCTTGGCGCGCAGCAACTCACCTTTCTCGAAGTAATAGAGCAGGTCTTTGTCCGGACCGGTGTTGTTCTTTTCCAGCAGGCTCAGCGCGGCGTCGACGTTGCCGGTGGCCAGTTGCTGGTTGGTCTGGGCCAGTTCCGAATCGTAGTTGCGAAACGCCGAACAGCCGGACAGCAGAGTAACCGCGCTGAGCGCGATCAAGGTGGGAGTGCGCAATGCCATGGGGGTACTTCTTCCCTGAGCTAGAAACTGCATCAGCCGCCGGTGCTGGTCGGGCTGGTGTGACCCATCGACAGTGGCGCTGGCCTCCTGCCAATTCCTCATAACCAGAGGAGCTTTTATGCCGCGTCGCTATAGCGCGGGCGCGGCATTATAAGCGGGCGATGCTGGCCATGTAATAGCTTTTTAATCGCACTTGTTAGTTTGGTGCCATTACTCCTCTGCATTATCTGACACCTTTCGTTCATGGCGTTTCGGGCAGGACCAATGCCGATCCGATGTAATAGTTCTGGCCCATGAATACCCGCAGGTTGAACACTTGATGGCTGCGGTCGACGCGTACCGTGAACCCGTCTTCTGCACGAAAATACGGAAAACGCACGCGGTGCAGGCCTTTTTTCAGGCGCAGACGGGCGACCAGGGTTTTGTCCGGCAGCGTGCGCCAGGTTCTAGTGTCAGCCTCTTCAAAAGGATCAGGATCGGTCACCACCAACGACGCCTTGGACGGATCGCGCTCGTTCTTTTGCGCCTGGCTGATGGCGGCCATGTTGGCGCGGAACATGGCGCGAGAGATGATCGCCGGCATGTCATCGCGCAAGGTGCGGATGGCCATGTCCGACACGCTGTTAATCATGGTCAATGGGTGCTTTTTACCGTCGACGAGGATCTGGGTCACGCCAGGTGTGAGGGTGTCGGGCACCATCACCGGGAACGAGATCGGTGCAACAATCGTCAGGTTTTCGTTCAGCCGCACCGGGATCGGCACTTGCACCGAACTGCGTGCCGGGGCGAAACCGGCCTGGACCACGATCAGAATCTCGCTTTCATCGGCTGCCGGTCCGGGTTTGTCCAGGTTGCGCAAAGCGTTTTCGAGCAGCGGCACGCCCGGGCGCAATTCGATCGCCTGTCGATACCCCGGCGCTGCGAGCGCGCGTTCGCCCAGCGCTTCATAAGTGAAGCCGGCCAGATAATGGCTGAATGCACTCTGGTAGCCGTTCTTCAGCTCAAGCACTTGCGGGGCATCGAGGATGGCCACCGGATAGCCTTCCAGATCCTTGTAGTGCAGGGTGATGCCCTGTTGCGTAGCTTGCTCTTGCGCTTCTTCGTATTGCCGCTCCCGCTGGCGGGCGATCAGAGTTTCGCGCTCGTGGGTTTTCTTGATGTCGGCGCGGGCCCCGTCGAAATCGTTTTCCGCCAGTTGGTTGAGGGCCATTTCGGTGGTCAGCATGACTTTTTCGTAGTCGTAGCCTTCGTAACGCTGCAGCTTGTCATTGACCAGCATGGTGCCCATTTCATTACCGAAACGGGTCAGCAACTTCATGCCTGCGGAGGGCACGGCTTCTTCGCGCTGAAAAATCATCCGGTCAGCACTGCGCCACGCTTCCTGGCTTTTTGGCAGGTTGGTGCCGGCGCTGAGGATCGCGCCGCGTTCCATGAAATACAGCAGATCCTTGTCTTCCCAAGGATTGTGCAGCTCCATCAGATAAAGCGCTTCGTTGAGATTGCCCTGCGCCATCTGATCGATGGTCTGCTGCATTTCCTGATCGTAATTGCGGTAAGCGGCGCACCCACTCAGTTGCATGATGAGGCTAAGCAGCAGGTAGAGCGGCAGGCAATGGCGCATGGAGACGGGTTCTTCCTTGAACGGCAAAAGCACGGAGGTGACGCATTATAGGGGCGCTTTGCTGCTGCCGGGTGGACAAGGATTGCGCTAGGCTTGCGCGCTCAGCGCTCAACAGATCCGGGGCTTTAATGAATCAACTGCAAGCCATGCGCGCGTTTCGTTGCATCGTCGAGTGTCGCGGGTTCAGCGCCGCTGCCGAGCGCCTCGACACCACTCACTCGACCATCTCCCGGCAGTTGCAGCAGCTGGAACGCGAGCTGGGCACGCGGCTGATCAACCGCAACACCCGAGGTTTCAGCCTGACCACGGCGGGGCAGCAGTATTACGCGGCGTGCGTGGACATTCTCGATCGCCTCGATCAAGCCGCACTGGCGGTGGGGCAGGCACATGAAAGCCCCAGCGGTGTGCTGCGCATCAGTGCACCGATGGTGATCGGTACGCTGGAACTGGCGAGCTGGTTGCCGGCGTTTCAGCAGCGCTATCCCGAGATTGAAGTGGACCTGTCATGCGATGACCGTTTCGTCGATCTGATCGCCGAGGGTTTCGATGTGGCCCTGCGCATCTGCGGGCCGTTGGCCGATTCATCCATGGTGGCGCGGTTGCTGACTGTCTCGGACATGTTGCTGGTGGCTTCGCCTGTGTATGTGGCGCGCAATGGTTTGGTGCGACAGGTGCGCGAACTCGCCGAGCAGCAGTTGCTGGCGTTTGCCGGTGGCAGCGACTGGGTGCTGACCGATACGCGTGGACTCACCACCAGCGTGCGCGTGCAGGGCCGGTTCAAGGCCGATTCGATCAGTTCGCTGCACGCCGCCGCGTTGGCTGGGGTTGGCATCGCCGCGTTCACCCGGGCCACAGTGCAGGACGATCTGCTCAGCGGTCGGCTGGTGCAAATCCTGCCCAACTACAGCCTTGGGCGGCGCCACTATTACGCGCTCTATCCGCATGCCCGGCACGTCGCACTAAAGGTGCAAGTGTTCGTCGAATTCATGCTTGAGCACTACCGCAACACCGCCGCAGCGCTGCGTTAAAACGCCACGAGACGTCGACAAAGCTTGAGTGAAAGGCGTTCGAAGTGAACAATATGTAACTTCGCATTTCCATTTGAGACTCATTCATGACTGCCGCGTCCCGATTCCTGGCCTGGCTGGTGTTCCCGCTGTTTGCCCTGAGCAGTTTCAACCTGCTGGCCGACACCGTGGAAGGCGCCCCGCAGGCGCTGCACCTGCTCGATTACATCAGCGCCGACTATCCGCCGACGGTCGAGGCGGGCAAGGTCGTCGACGACGGCGAATACCGCGAGCAACTGGAATTCACCCAGGTGCTGCAAGGGCTGATCGGCGATCTGCCGGCCAAACCGGAGAAGGCTGAGCTGGAGCAGGGTGTCGAGGCTCTGCACGCCGCCATCACCGCGAAACAGGACGGCGCTGAAGTCGCGCGTCAGGCCCGACAACTGGGGGCGAAACTGGCGGTGGCGTATGAAGTCAGCCAAGCGCCGATCATCACTCCCGATCCGACCCGGGGCGCGGCGCTGTACGCGCAGAACTGCTCGGTATGCCACGGTGAAACCGGCGCCGGTGACGGCCCGGCGGGGCTCGGCATGACGCCGCCGCCAGCCAATCTGCGCGATGCCGCACGCATCGATCACCTGAGCCTGTACGCGATCTACAGCACCCTCGGCCAAGGCGTCGAAGGCACTGACATGCCGGCGTTCGCCGATCAACTGGACGACCGTCAGCGTTGGGATCTGGCGACCTACATTGCCGGTTTCAGTGCCGACCCGGCTGCGGCCAAGTCCGACAAGAACTTCAACATCGCTGATCTGGCGCGCCAGACGCCGGCCGAAGTGCAGGCCGCCGAAGGCCCGCAGGTCGCCGCAAGCTTCCGTGCCCAACGCGCGCAGCCGCCGCAGGTCAAGCGTGGCCCGGCGCAGTTGCTCGATTACACTGCCGCCACGCTGGACAAGAGCCTGGCGGCGTATCGCGCCGGTGAACACGATCAGGCTTACGACCTGTCGGTGGCGGCGTATCTGGAAGGTTTCGAGCTGGTCGAAAGCTCGCTGGACAACGTTGATGCCAACGTGCGCAAGGACACCGAAAAATCGCTGATGGCCTACCGTCAATCGTTGCAGGACGGCTTGCCGGTGGCGCAGGCCGAACAGCGTCTGGACGTAGCCAAGGGCAAGTTGAAAGAGTCCGCCGAACTGCTCGGCAGCGATGGTCTGAGCTGGTCGCTGAGCTTTATCTCCGGCCTGCTGATTCTGCTGCGCGAAGGCCTCGAAGCGATTCTGGTGCTGGCGGCGATCCTCGCGTTCCTGCGCAACACCGGCCAGCAGTCGGCAGTGCGCAGCGTCAACATCGGTTGGGGCCTGGCGCTGCTCGCCGGTCTTGGCACCTGGGCGCTGGCGGCGTATGTGATCGACGTCAGCGGCTCGCAGCGTGAACTGCTCGAAGGCGCCACGGCGCTGTTCGCCAGCGTCATGGTGCTGTGGCTCGGTGTGTGGATGCACGACCGGCGCCACGCCGCGGCCTGGCAGGATTACATCAAGCAGAGTCTGGTCGGCGGCGGCGGGCGCTTTGGTTTTGCGATCCTCGCGTTCTTCTCGGTGTACCGCGAGTTGTTCGAAGTGATCCTGTTCTACGAAACCCTGTGGCTGCAGGCCGGCCCCGCCGGGCATGACGCGGTGCTGGCCGGTGGTGCGACCGCACTGGTGCTGTTGATCGGTCTGGCCTGGGTGATCCTGCGCGGTTCGGCGAAACTGCCGCTGGCGCTGTTCTTCAGCATCAACGCCGGTCTGCTCTGTGCCTTGTCGGTGGTGTTCGCCGGGCATGGCGTGAAAGCGCTGCAGGAAGCCGGGATCTTCGGCACGCGACCGGTGGCGTTCTTTGAATTCGACTGGCTGGGGATTCACGCCGACGCCTATTCGCTGACGGCTCAGGCCGTGGCGATTCTGGCGATTGTTGTGCTGTACGGACGGAGTCGGATCGCGGAGAAGAAGCGGGTCACTGCTTAACACATTCGCTGCGCTCACATTCGCGGGCAAGCCAAGCTCCCACAGGTTTAGCGTTAACCTTGTGGGAGCGGGCTTGCCCGCGATGCTTTTTTGAAGAGGAAAAAATCATGCGTGTATGGATCGATGCCGACGCTTGCCCCCGGGCCGCCAAGGATCTGGTGGTGAAGTTCGCCCTCAAGCGCCAGTTCGAAGTGGTGCTGGTGGCCGGGCAGCCGCAGACCAAGCCGGGGCTGGCCATCGTCAAACTGATCGTGGTGCCCAGCGGTCCGGATGCGGCGGACGATTATCTGGTCGAGCACGCGGTGCCTGGTGAACTGGTGATCTGCAGCGATATCCCGCTGGCCGATCGTCTGGTGAAGAAGGGCGTGGCGGCGCTGGATCCGCGCGGCAAGGAGTTTGACGCGCAGAACATGGGCGAGCGGCTGGCGGTGCGCAACCTGTTCACCGACCTGCGTGAGCAGGGCCAGATCAGCGGCGGCCCGGCGCCGTTCGGCGAGCGCGAGAAGCAGGCGTTTGCCAATGCGCTGGACCGCATCCTCACCCGCCTGACCCGCAAACCTTGAAATAATCACCATTCCCCTGTGGGAGCGGGCTTGCTCGCGAAGGCGTCGAATCAGACAACATTGATTTGAATGACACACCGCTTTCGCGAGCAAGCCCGCTCCCACATTTCGCTCTGCATGCAGTCAGAGATCAAACATCGTTTTCGTGGGTGAGTTCGAGCACCCGGTCCACCAGTTTGTTGATCCCCGAAGCCGCCTCACTGATGTTCTGCGCCAGCATGTAAGCCGGGGTCGTCACCAGTTTGCGTGCCTTGTCTTCGATGATGTCGGTCACCGCGCAGTCTTCATGGCTGGCGCCCATCTTGTTCATCGCGGTCGCGGTGTCGGCATCGTTGCCGATGGTGCAGGTCACGCCCGGGCCGTAGATCTTCGCTGCCAGCGCCGGCGAGATGCACATCAGGCCCACCGGTTTGCCCGCTTCGGCAAATGCTTCCGCCAAGGCCAGCACCTCAGGCTGTACTGCGCAACCGGCGCCTTCAACGGCGAAGTTCGAGAGGTTTTTCGCGGCGCCAAAACCGCCAGGTACGATCAGGGCGTCGAAGTCATCGACGTTGGCCTCGCGGATGTCCTTGATGTTGCCGCGGGCAATGCGTGCTGACTCGACCAGCACGTTGCGCGTCTCGGGCATTTCTTCACCGGTCAGGTGATTGATCACATGCAATTGCGCGATGTTCGGCGCGAAGCATTGCACCTGTGCGCCGCGTTGATCCAGGCGCAGCAGGGTGATGACGCTCTCGTGGATCTCGGCGCCGTCGTACACGCCGCTGCCGGACAGGATCACTGCAACTTTTTTGCTCATGGGTTTCTCTCCAGATTCATGGCGCTAAATGTCCACTAATTTATCGCGCGTTGCCATAGGCTGAAGTGGCGGCGGCACCTGCATGGAGCGCTTTCTAAATGGATCGCAACAACGGCGGGGTGTTCATTATTTGCGGTTGCCTGCCTCGTGACGAGCAGGAGATTTTTCGCGTGAGAACGCCGCTGGCGAGCGGGAGTCCGCTGGCGCAGAGGGGATAAATGACTAAAAGAGCCGGCCAGCCCGGGCTTTGCGCAGGGCTGTACGCCAGGCGCCAGCGCGTTATTCGGCTGGCGTCTTCGGTTCGGCAGGTTTGGCCACTTCGGCTTGATTCAGCAGTGCCGCTTTTGCGGCTTGCTCGTCGGCGTAAACCTGTTTTGCCAGTCGCGCATTCTTGAAGCGGCGACGCAGCCACAGACCAACGCCAAGAATCAGCAGCGCGCCGAGCACCCACAGCTCGTACTTCTTGATGCTGCCGAGCATGCCTTCGAGCACCGCGCCGAAGTGGTAGGCGGCGGCTGCCAGGGCGGTGGCCCAGATCGCTGCGCCGATACCGTTGAGCAACAGATAACGTCCCGGCGGATAACCCGACAGGCCGATCGCCACCGGCATCACCGTGCGCAGTCCGTAAACGAAGCGGAAGCTCAGAACCCAGATGTCCGGATGCTTGCGAATGTGTTCCAGCGCGCGGTCGCCCATCATCTGCCAGCGCGGTTTGCGTGCGAGCAATTTGCGCCCGTGCTTGCGCCCCAGGAAGTACCACAGCTGATCGCCGGCATAGCTGCCGAAGAACGCCACGACCACCACCAGGTTGATGTCCATGTATCCACGGAACGCGAGGAAGCCTGCGAGCACCAGGATGGTTTCGCCTTCGAAGAACGTGCCGAGGAACAAGGCAAAGTAGCCAAAGTCATGCAGAAATTGTTGGAGCATTGTCTGGGTGCTGGCGAAATGAACGCGCAGCCTAACCCTTCGGACACATTCATGAAAGTGTCGAAATGTGTCTCGACGTGAACAATTCCTACGCCAACAATGGAATGCGGCTACATGTCACGGGGTACGCACAACTGTAATCTGTTGGTCATAATGGCCGTCTATAACTGTCACGCTCGCCCGTTTGCGCGGGCTCAGGAGTCCGCCGTGAGCTTTACCCCTGCCAATCGTCTGTTTCCCGCCACTCGCCTGCGTCGCAATCGTCGTGATGATTTTTCGCGTCGGCTGGTGCGGGAAAACGTGCTGACGGTCGATGACCTGATTCTGCCGGTGTTCGTGCTTGAGGGTGAAAACCGTCGCGAAGCCGTGGCCTCGATGCCCGGTGTCGAGCGCCTGACCATCGACCTGCTGCTTGAAGAAGCGGCGAAATGGGTCGAACTGGGGATCCCGGCGCTGGCGCTGTTCCCGGTCACACCAACCGAATTGAAATCCCTCGACGCTGCCGAAGCCTGGAACCCGCAGGGCATTGCCCAGCGCGCCACCCGCGCCTTGCGTGAGCGTTTCCCGGAATTGGGAGTGATCACCGACGTCGCGCTTGATCCGTTCACCACCCACGGTCAGGACGGCATTCTCGACGAAGACGGCTACGTGCAGAACGACATCACCGTCGACGCCCTGGTCAAACAGGCTTTGTCCCACGCCGAAGCCGGCGCTCAGGTCGTGGCCCCATCGGACATGATGGACGGTCGGATTCAGGCGATCCGCGAGGCGCTGGAGCTGGCCGGTCACGTCAACGTGCGGATCATGGCCTACTCGGCCAAGTACGCCAGCGCCTATTACGGGCCGTTCCGCGATGCTGTGGGGTCGGCGGCGAATCTGGGCAAGGCCAACAAGGCCTCCTATCAGATGGACCCGGCCAACAGCGACGAAGCGCTGCACGAAGTCGGCGCGGACTTGTCTGAAGGCGCGGACATGGTCATGGTCAAACCCGGCATGCCGTACCTGGACATTCTTTTGCGGGTAAAAGATGCCTTCAAAGTGCCGACCTTCGTCTATCAGGTTAGCGGCGAATACGCCATGCACATGGCGGCGATCCAGAATGGCTGGTTGAGCGAGGCGGTAATTCTTGAATCACTGACCGCCTTTAAACGTGCCGGCGCTGATGGCATCCTGACTTACTTTGCTGTCCGTGCCGCTCAATTGTTACGAGAGCAGAAATAGCCCTCCCAGGAACATTCGATGAATACCGAAGGACTCACTGAAGTTGCAGTAAAAGAAGCTCAACCGGTGGTGGAGCAAATCACCGAAACCCCGCCGGAACTCGAGCCTGCGCCACCCGCGCCGGTTACCGAAGCCGTCGCGGCGGCGCCAGTGATTGCGATCCCGGGCCTGGATGACAGCAGCCTGTATATCCATCGCGAGCTCTCGCAACTGCAGTTCAACATCCGCGTGCTGGAACAGGCGCTGGACGAGTCCTATCCGTTGCTGGAACGGCTGAAGTTCCTGCTGATCTTCTCCAGCAACCTCGACGAATTCTTTGAAATCCGCGTCGCTGGTCTGAAAAAGCAGATCACCTTCGCTCGTGAACAGGCCGGTGCCGACGGTCTGCAACCGCACCAGGCACTGGCGCGGATCAGCGAGCTGGTGCACGGTCACGTTGACCGCCAGTACGCGATCCTCAACGACATCCTGTTGCCGGAGCTGGAAAAGCATCAGGTGCGCTTCATCCGTCGCCGTCACTGGACGACCAAGATCAAGACCTGGGTGCGCCGTTATTTCCGCGACGAGATCGCACCGATCATCACCCCGATCGGCCTCGACCCGACACACCCGTTCCCGTTGCTGGTGAACAAGAGCCTGAACTTCATCGTCGAGCTGGAAGGTATCGACGCCTTCGGTCGCGATTCCGGTCTGGCGATCATCCCGGCACCGCGCCTGCTGCCACGGATCATCAAGGTTCCGGAAGAAGTCGGCGGCCCGGGCGACAACTATGTGTTCCTGTCGTCGATGATCCACGCCCACGCCGATGACCTGTTCCAGGGCATGAAGGTCAAGGGCTGCTACCAGTTCCGCCTGACCCGAAACGCCGACCTTGCGCTCGACTCCGAAGATGTCGAAGACCTTGCGCGTGCCCTGCGTGGCGAACTGTTCTCGCGGCGTTACGGCGATGCGGTGCGCCTGGAGGTCGCCGACACTTGCCCGAAACACCTCTCGGACTATCTGCTCAAGCAGTTCAACCTGAGCGAGACCGAGCTGTATCAGGTCAACGGCCCGGTCAACCTGACCCGTCTGTTCAGCATCACCGGTCTGGACAGCCACCCGGAGCTGCAATACACGCCGTTCACCCCGCAGATCCCGAAACTGCTGCAGAACAGCGAGAACATTTTCAGCGTGGTGAGCAAGCAGGACATCCTGCTGCTGCACCCGTTCGAGTCGTTCACCCCGGTGGTCGACCTGCTGCGTCAGGCGGCGAAAGACCCGCATGTTCTGGCCGTGCGCCAGACTCTGTACCGTTCCGGCGCCAACTCGGAAATCGTCGATGCGCTGGTGGACGCCGCGCGTAACGGCAAGGAAGTGACCGCGGTCATCGAACTGCGCGCGCGCTTCGACGAAGAGTCCAACCTGCAACTGGCCAGCCGTCTGCAAGCGGCCGGTGCGGTAGTGATTTACGGCGTGGTCGGCTTCAAGACCCACGCCAAGATGATGCTGATCCTGCGCCGCGAAGCCGGTGAGATCGTGCGTTACGCGCACCTCGGCACCGGTAACTACCACGCCGGCAATGCGCGTCTATACACCGACTACAGCCTGTTGACCTCCGACGACGCCTTGTGTGAAGACGTCGGTAAACTGTTCAGTCAGTTGATCGGCATGGGTAAAACCCTGCGCATGAAGAAGCTGCTGCACGCGCCGTTCACTCTGAAGAAGGGCATGCTCGACATGATTGCCCGGGAAACCCAGTTCGCCGTCGAAGGCAAACCGGCGCACATCATCGCCAAGTTCAACTCGCTGACCGATCCGAAGATCATTCGTGCGCTGTACAAGGCCAGCCAGTCCGGCGTGCGCATCGATCTGGTGGTGCGTGGCATGTGCTGCCTGCGTCCGGGCATTGCCGGGGTTTCGCACAACATCCATGTGCGCTCGATCATCGGTCGCTTCCTTGAACACACCCGAGTGTTCTACTTCCTCAACGGCGGCGAGGAGCAGATGTTCCTCTCCAGCGCCGACTGGATGGAGCGCAACCTCGACAAGCGCGTCGAGACTTGCTTCCCGGTGGAAGGCAAGAAGCTGCTGACTCGCGTGAAGAAAGAGCTGGAGCTGTACCTGACCGACAACACCCACAGCTGGAGCCTGCAGTCGGATGGCCGTTACATCCGCAACACGCCAACCGGCAACCAGAACCCGCGCAGCGCGCAGGCGACCTTGCTGGAACGCCTGGGCAGCCCGATTCTGCCGGTGAGCAGCTAACAGCTTAAAAGCGCCCTCACCCTAACCCTCTCCCGGAGGGAGAGGGGACTGACCGAGTTGGATGTTCGAGGTACATCGACCTGAGATTTCGAGTCGAACTCAGGATTTGAAAGGCCCATAAATCGGCTCCCTTTCCCCCTCGCCCCCTTGGGGGAGAGGGCTGGGGTGAGGGGGATCGATCTCAAGCACCCCTTTTGAACCAAGCCAAACACCCAATAAAAAGGCGATCCCGAAGGATCGCCTTTTTTGTGCCTGCCCGTTACTCAATGCACGGTCAGAACAATCCCCACCCGCGTCAGCCACTCCGCCTCAAGCCCGAAATCCGCCTGAGTCAGCTGATTCTCATCCAGCCAGTTCTCCGGGAATTCCACGTCGAGATTGTTGCCTTTGGCATGCAGCGTCACTTGTGGCATCGCCTGGGTGCCACGGATGTGGTGGAACAGGATCGCGAAGCGCAGCAGCACGCACAGGCGGATCAGCTTGTCGCCGTCGTCACCGAACTCGGCGAACTTGTCCTTGGGGATGTTGCGGCGATGGCCGCGCACCAGCAGAGCGAGCATTTGCTGGTCTTCGCGGGAGAAACCGGCAAGGTCCGAGTGTTCGATCAGGTAGGCGCCGTGCTTGTGGTAGTGGTAGTGCGCGATGTCGAGGCCGACTTCGTGGACTTTCGCCGCCCAGCCCAGCAGTTCACGCCAGATGCCGTCATCCAGCTCCCAGTCTGCGGCGACCTGATCGAAGGCGTGCAGTGCCTTGCGTTCAACTCGCGCGGCTTGTTCCAGATCGACGTGATAGCGCTCCATCAGCGAAGTCAGGGTGCGTTCGCGCACGTCTTCGTGGTGATGGCGGCCGAGCAGGTCGTAGAGCACGCCTTCACGCAGTGCGCCTTCGCAATGATCCATGCGTTGCAGTTCGAGGGCGTCGAAGATCGCTTCGAGAATCGCCAGGCCAGCCGGGAAGATTGCCCGACGGTCAGGCTTGATGCCTTCGAAGTCGATCTTGTCGACGTCACCCAGTTTGAACAGACGACGCTTGAGCCAGGCCAGGCCTTCGGCATTCACTTCGCCGGTGCCATGCCCGCCGGCCTTCAGCGCCAGGCCGATGGCGCGGATGGTGCCCGAGGAGCCGATGGCTTCATCCCAGGTCAGGCGGTGCAGGGCGTGCTCGATGCTCATGATCTCCAGCCGCGCCGCAGTGTACGCCTGGGCGTAACGGGCCGGGGTGATCTTGCCGTCCTTGAAATAACGCTGAGTGAAGCTGACGCAGCCCATTTGCAGGCTTTCGCGCAGCAGTGGTTCAAAACGCTGCCCGATGATGAATTCAGTACTGCCGCCGCCGATGTCGGCCACCAGACGCTTGCCCGGGGTGTCGGCGAGGGTGTGCGAAACGCCCAGATAAATCAGCCGCGCTTCTTCACGGCCAGAGATGACTTCCACCGGGTGACCGAGGATTTCTTCGGCACGGTGGATGAATTCCAGGCGATTGCGCGCTTCGCGCAGGGCGTTGGTGCCGACGATCCGCACGGCGCCCAGTGGCATGCCGTTGATCAGTTGGGCAAAGCGCTTGAGGCAGTCGAGGCCACGCTGCATCGATTCTTCGTTGAGATGGCGCTCATCGTCGATACCGGCGGCGAGCTGCACTTTCTCTCCGAGGCGCTCCAGGATGCGGATTTCACCGTTCTGGGCCTTGGCCACGACCATGTGGAAGCTGTTGGAGCCCAGGTCGATTGCGGCGATCAGGGACAGATTCTTGGCTTTGGATTGCGGCATGGTCAGGGGGTCTCGGTCGATAACCCCGCCATCGTGCCACGATCAAACGCTGACGCCAACGCGCATGGTTCAAACCGTTGATCCTGCGCATAAAAGCTTGAGACCGCGGCGCGGCCATTCGCGAGCAGGCTCTCTCCCACAGGTTTTGCAGCGAACTCACCATAGTGGTCCAACAGAGATCCCTGTGGGAGCGAGCCTGCTCGCGAAGGCGTCCGCCCCATTACTGCGGCTATTTCAGGCTGTTGCTTCCACCGTGCCAATGAAGTTCGCCAGCTCCGCCGTCTGCGGATTGGCAAACAACACCTTCGGATCCCCCACCTCATGCACCTTGCCATGGTGCATGAACACCAGTTTGTCGCCGACCTCCCGGGCGAAGCGCATTTCGTGGGTGACCATGATCAGCGTCATGCCTTCTTTCGCCAGTTGGCGCACCACGGCGAGCACTTCATTGACCAGCTCCGGGTCCAGTGCTGAGGTAATTTCATCGCACAGCAACACTTTCGGCGACATCGCCAGTGCCCGGGCAATCGCCACGCGCTGTTGCTGTCCGCCGGACAACCGATCCGGGAAGGCGTCGAACTTCTCCCCCAGCCCGACGCGTTCGAGCATCTTGCGCGCCAGTTCGGCCGCCTTGGCCTTCGGTACTTTCTGCACCACTTGCGGCGCGAGCATCACGTTCTCGCCGACGGTCAGGTGCGGGAACAGGTTGAACTGCTGGAACACCATGCCGACTTTCTGCCGCAGGCTGCGCAGGTCGGCGCGGGCGGCGTCGAGGTATTCGCCGTCGACTTCGATCACCCCGTCGTTGATCGACTCCAGACCATTGAGGGTGCGCAGCAGGGTCGATTTGCCCGAGCCGCTGCGGCCGATGATCGCCACCACCTGGCCTTCCTCGACGCTCAGGTCGATGCCTTTGAGCACGTGGTGATCGCCGTAGTATTTATGCAGGGCGGAAATTCTAAGCAGAGGCATGCAGTCTCCTTTCCAGGTAGCGCGCGCTGAGCGACAAGGGGTAGCAGAGCAGGAAGTAGCCGAGGGCGACGAGGCCGTAGACCATGAACGGTTCGAAAGTGGCGTTGGCGAGCATGCCGCCGGTCTTGGTCAGCTCGGTGAAGCCGATGATCGAGGTCACCGCAGTGCCTTTGACCACTTGCACCGAGAAGCCCACGGTCGGCGCCACGGCGATGCGCAGCGCCTGCGGCAGGATCACGTAGCGCAACTGCTCCAGTGGATTCAGCGCCAGGCTCGACGAGGCTTCCCACTGGCCATTGGGGATCGCTTCGACGCAACCGCGCCAGATCTCCGCCAGATAGGCGCTGGTGAACAATGTCAGGGCAATGGCTGCCGCCATCCACGGCGAGATCTCGATCCCGGCCAGCGCCACGCCGAAGAACACCAGAAACAGCTGCATCAGCAGCGGTGTGCCTTGGAACAGCTCGATCCAGGTGCGAGCAATATTGCTCGGTAACGGATTTTTCGAGATGCGCATGATCAGAATCAGCAGACCGACGATGCCGCCACCGATGAACGCTACCAGCGACAGCGCCAGTGTCCATTGCAGACCGGTGAGCAGGTTGCGCAGG
The DNA here is from genome assembly GCF_004526365.1 of Pseudomonas sp. S150. NCBI lineage: Bacteria > Pseudomonadati > Pseudomonadota > Gammaproteobacteria > Pseudomonadales > Pseudomonadaceae > Pseudomonas > Pseudomonas sp. S150. Next base: position 204,056 of record NZ_CP038207.1, on the reverse strand, counting down.
ATGTCCCAGAAGGTGAAGTCGCTCATCGGCTGCTCCTCGCGATATAGCGGCGGCCGACCCAGTTCAGCAACTGGCGGATCAGCAGCGCCATGCACAGGTAGATCAGCGTGGTCAGCGCATAGGTTTCAAAGGCGCGGAAGTTGCGCGACTGAATGAAGTTGGCGGCGAAGCTCAGCTCCTCGGTGGCGATCTGCGAACACACCGCCGAACCGAGCATGACGATGATGATCTGGCTGCTCAGGGCCGGCCAGACCTTGCCCAGCGCCGGCAGCAGGACCACATGGCGGAACGCTTCGAAACGGCTCATCGCCAATGCGGCAGCGGCCTCCAGTTGTCCGCGCGGAATCGCCTGGATGCCGGCGCGGATGATCTCGGTCGAATACGCGCCGAGGTTGATCACCATCGCCAGCACGGCCGCCTGCCACTCGGAAATCTGCACCCCGAGGGATGGCAGGCCGAAGAAGATGAAGAACAGTTGCACCAGAAATGGCGTGTTGCGGATCAACTCGACGTAGACGCCGAAGAGTGCCGAGAACGGGCGGATGTTCCACGCCCGCACCAGTGCGCCGACGATGCCCACGCCGACCCCGAACAGCGCGCCAATCGCCGTCAGCTCCAGGGTGAACAGCGCGCCGCGCAGCAGCAGGTCGGTGTTTTGCACCACCGGCATGAAATCGAACTGATAAGCCATCAATTGTCTCCCGCGCGACCGATCAGAGGTCGGCCGGCAGCGGCTCTTTGAGCCAGGTCTGCGAGTTTTTCTCCAGCGCGCCGTCAGCCTTGGCGGTGGCGAGGATCTCGTTGACTTTGCCCAGCAGCGCGGGCTCGTTCTTGTTCACGCCGACATAGACCGGCGAGTCCTTGAGCTTCACTTTGAGCGCCGGCACGCGTTTCGGGTTCTTCTCGCTGATCGCCACCATCACCACGTTGCCGCTGGCGATCAGGTCGACCTGCCCTGCGAGATAGGCGGCGATGGTCGAGTTGTTGTCTTCGAAGCGCTTGATGGTCACGCCTTCGGGGGCGACCTTGGTCAGCTCGATGTCTTCGATGGCGCCACGGGTGACGCTGATGGTTTTGCCTTTAAGGTCGTCAAGGCCGCTGATCGCTGCCTCAGGCGGGCCGAATACCGCGAGGTAGAACGGCGCGTAGGCGTGGGAGAAGTCGATGACTTTCTCGCGCTCCGGGTTCTTGCCGAGGCTGGAGATCACCAGGTCGACCTTGCCGGTGGTGAGGAACGGGATGCGGTTGGTGCTGTTGACCGGGGTCAGTTCGAGTTTGACCTTAAGTTGATCAGCCAGCAGCTTCGCCGTGTCGATATCCAGGCCACGGGGTTTCATGTCCGGGCCGACCGAGCCGAATGGCGGGAAGTCTTGGGGCACGGCAACTTTCAGTGTGCCGCGTTTGACCACGTCTTCCAGGCCATCGGCGTGGGCGGGGATCTGGCTCAGCATCAAGCTGGAAAACAGAGCGGCGAGGAGGGCTCGGTAACGCAGGGTCATGGCAAATCTCCGGATCGACGGGAAGTGATTTCTGCGATCGGACAGAGCACGGGCCGTGCCAATACCCGGATTTATCCCCGGCAGGCCGCGGGTTTGCCGGGTTTATTCGGTCTTACTGGTCTGAACAGTCAGGTGGTTTTTCGCACCCCGATGGCGCACCGGCAGCGGGCGCCGAACCCCGCTGGGGCACGACTTGCCGGATCCGGCGAATAGCTTTACAACTAGCCGCACCTTGGCCTGGCTCGTCTGAAAAACCATGAACTCGATCTCCCGCGCCGTACCCGAAGTGGCGCTGCAAGCCATACGCAAACTGATCACTGAGCAGGGTTTCGGTGCGGGCGATGCGTTGCCGTCGCAACGGGATCTGGCGGTGCAACTGGGGGTCAGTCGGGCGTCGTTGCGCGAGGCGCTGTCGTCGCTCAGTGCGCTGGGCGTGGTCAGCATCCAGCCGGGCAAAGGCGTGTTCGTGCAGGCACCGGTGGACATTGCGCAGGGTGACAATGCGCCGGGCTGGCCGTTCGCAGCGCAGGCCTCGCCGCTCGACATCTTTCAGTTGCGCTATGCGCTGGAGGGTTTTGCCGCCGGGCTGGCGGCGGTGACCTTAAGCACGTTTGACCTGGATGCGCTTGAGGACAACGTTGCGGCGATGCGCGAGCAATTGAAGGCTGGGGACTTCGAGGCTGCGGCGAAACTCGACTTCGAATTCCACCGGCGCATTCTGCTGGCCAGCGGCAATCAGGCGATGCTGAGCATCCTCACCGCCAGCGCCGAGATCTTTCTGGAGAGCCAGAAGCTACCGTTCATCCGCGCCGAACGGGCGATGGAAACCTGGCAGGAGCACCGCAAGATCCTTCGTGCCCTCGCGCGCCGGGCGTCCGCTGCGGCCCAGAAGGCCATGCAGGAGCACGTGCGCAATGCGGCCCTGCGCACCGGAATTTCCTTCATTGCCCCCGCCACGGCGTGACTTGGGCTATACCCAAACTCATCGAGTGCCATAGCAAGACTCAATCAACTGCGGCTTCCTGAAGAGGGGAAGGGCGGCTATGATGGGCCACGTTTTTTTGCTTACAACCTGGAGAATTCCATGAGCAGCGATCTTATCAAACACGTTAGCGACGCCAGCTTCGAAGCCGACGTACTCAAGGCCGAAGGCGCTGTACTGGTCGACTACTGGGCTGAATGGTGCGGCCCTTGCAAAATGATCGCTCCGGTTCTGGACGAGATTGCCGAGACTTACAAAGGCAAGCTGACCATCGCCAAACTGAACATCGACGAAAACCAGGAAACCCCGGCCAAGCACGGCGTGCGTGGTATCCCGACGCTGATGCTGTTCAAGAACGGCAACGTTGAAGCGACCAAAGTCGGCGCCCTGTCGAAGTCGCAACTGGCTGCTTTCCTCGACGCCAACATCTAAGCGTCGCAGTAAATCGCCGAAAAAAAGCCTCGCAATTTGCGGGGCTTTTTGCGTATTCAGGGCTAGACGCTCCGAAACTCAGGTGGTACATTCGGCCCCGCACTGGTTTCTCCACTGCCCCCTGCTAGCCGTCGCCGACGCACTCCTTTTCGAACAAGTTCGCGATCCTGTCGCCTTCTCCGCGGCGCGGCCTCATTAAGCCAAAAGCTTAATTTCCCCCCTCCATAAATGATTACGTCATTCCTATATGAATCTGACTGAACTCAAGCAAAAGCCGATTACCGAACTGCTCGAATTGGCCGAACAGATGGGCATAGAAAATATGGCCCGTTCGCGCAAGCAGGACGTGATTTTCTCCCTGCTGAAAAAGCACGCGAAAAGCGGCGAGGAAATCTCCGGTGATGGCGTGCTGGAGATTCTCCAGGACGGCTTCGGCTTCCTGCGCTCCGCTGACGCTTCCTACCTCGCCGGCCCGGACGATATCTACGTCTCGCCGAGCCAGATCCGTCGTTTCAACTTGCGCACCGGTGACACCATCGTTGGCAAGATCCGCCCTCCGAAGGAAGGCGAGCGTTACTTCGCTCTGCTCAAGGTCGACACGATCAACTTCGATCGTCCGGAGAACGCGAAGAACAAGATTCTCTTCGAGAACCTGACCCCGCTGTTCCCGACCGTACGCATGAAGATGGAAGCCGGCAACGGTTCCACCGAAGACTTGACCGGTCGTGTGATCGACCTGTGCGCCCCGATCGGCAAAGGCCAGCGTGGTCTGATCGTTGCACCGCCGAAAGCCGGTAAGACGATCATGCTGCAGAACATCGCGGCGAACATCGCCCGTAACAACCCTGAAGTTCACCTGATCGTGCTGTTGATCGACGAACGTCCGGAAGAAGTAACCGAAATGCAGCGCACCGTGCGCGGCGAAGTGGTTGCCTCGACCTTCGACGAACCGCCGACCCGTCACGTGCAGGTTGCCGAAATGGTGATCGAGAAGGCCAAGCGCCTGGTCGAACACAAGAAGGACGTGGTGATCCTGCTCGACTCCATCACTCGTCTGGCCCGTGCCTACAACACCGTGATCCCGAGCTCCGGCAAGGTGCTGACCGGTGGTGTCGATGCTCACGCCCTGGAGAAACCGAAGCGTTTCTTCGGTGCTGCGCGCAACATCGAAGAAGGCGGCTCGCTGACCATTATCGCCACGGCGCTGGTTGAAACCGGCTCGAAGATGGACGAAGTGATCTACGAAGAGTTCAAGGGTACCGGCAACATGGAACTGCCTCTGGATCGCAAGATCGCCGAGAAGCGTGTGTTCCCGGCCATCAACATCAACCGTTCCGGCACCCGCCGCGAAGAGTTGCTGACCGCCGACGACGAACTGCAGCGCATGTGGATCCTGCGCAAGCTGCTGCACCCGATGGACGAAGTGGCTGCCATCGAGTTCCTGGTCGACAAGCTGAAAACGACCAAGACCAACGACGAGTTCTTCCTGTCGATGAAGCGCAAGTAACATCGCCGGTTGAACCGATAAAAAGGGCGCCCCTTTGGGGGGCGCCTTTTTTTTGCATGAAATTTACCCCGGCAATGGGAGGTTCCTGATCTGGTAAGGTCTGTGATCGGGCAACCCACAAACAGCGCTTGGAGCCTCTGTGAATAAGGCTCGAGCTGTACAAAAAACAACCACCTGATTGGCATTAAAGATTTTATGAGCACACTCGCTTATCGAAGGGATATCGACGGCCTGCGAGCAGTCGCGGTGATCGCCGTGGTGCTGTTCCATTTTGGCGTCCCGGGGTTTACCGGCGGTTTTGTCGGCGTGGACGTGTTCTTCGTGATTTCCGGCTACCTCATCACCTCGATCATCTGGAATCAGCGTCAGGCTGGCCGTTTCAGCTTCGTCGAGTTCTGGGCGCGGCGTGCGCGGCGGATTCTGCCGGCGCTGTTCGCGATGATCATTGCGGTGCTGGCGGTGGGCTGGTTCCTGCTGGCGCCCAAGGACTACGAAGAGCTGGGGCGTTCGGTGCGCTATCAGGTGACGTTCGTCTCGAACATCCTGTTCATGCGTCAGGACGGCTACTTCGACGTTGCCTCTGACCTGAAACCGCTGTTGCACACGTGGTCACTGGCGGTGGAGGAGCAGTTCTACATCTTCTTCCCGCTGCTGCTGACGTTGCTCTCGAGCCGTCTGAAACATTGGCGGTTGGCGCTGTTCGGCGTGCTGCTGGTGTCGTTCGGGCTGAGTGTGTGGGCGATCCAGCATCATCCGGAGAAAGCCTTCTTCCTGCTGCCGATGCGCGCCTGGGAGTTGCTGGCCGGGGCGATGCTGGCGGTTGCGCCGAAACACGCCTGGCGCTTGAAGCCGCTGGCCGCCCAGGCCTTGAGCCTGCTCGGCATGGGGTTGATCCTGCTGGCGGTGTTTGCCTATGACAAGTCGACGCCGTTCCCGGGTGTCACCGCGTTGCTGCCGGTGCTGGGCGTGGTGCTGCTGATTCTGGCCAACGGTCATTGCGAAACGCTGGTTGGTCAATTGTTGAGCAGTCGGGTGATGGTCGGCCTCGGGCTGATCTCCTATTCCTGGTATTTGTGGCACTGGCCGGTATTCGTGTTTTCCAGCTACGCCAGTATTGATGAGCCGGGCGCGCTCGACACGGCCGGGTTGATTCTGCTGACCCTGGTGCTGGGTTATCTGTCATGGAAGTTCGTCGAAACGCCGTTCCGTGAACGGCGCTTGCTCGCCGGTCGTCGGCAGATTCTGCTGGCCGGTTTCTGCGGGATCCTGGTGCTCGGTCTGGCCGGGCAATCACTGCGCTGGACCGATGGCTTGCCATGGCGCCTGTCCGAGCAGGCGCTGCAATACGCCAAAGGCCGCGAATGGCGGCCTGAGCTGATGGCTTGTCTGGCGGACGACAAGACCCCTGACGACAAGCTGTTCTGCCATTACGGCGTGGCGGATCTGCCGACCCGCGCGCTGGTCTGGGGCGACAGCCATGCCACGGCGCTGATCCCGGTGTTCGATGACGGTGCCAAAGCTCACGGTGTCAGCGTGATTCTGGCCAGTTCTCCGGGTTGCATTCCGGTCGATGGGCTGGAGCATGACGGGGTTTGTGCACGCTTCAACAAGCGGGTCGAGCAGGGGCTGAAAACCCAGGCGATCAGCGATGTGGTGCTGGTCGCCCGCTGGAGCCTGTACCTGTACGGCGATGCCAAGGGTGATCTCGGGCATGTCTTGAGAACGCCAGACGGTCGTTACGATCGCGCCGAGGCCGAGCAACGTTTTGCCGAAGGCCTGCGCACTCGCGTCGCACAATTGCGGGCAGCCGGGCATCGCGTATGGCTGGTGAAAGAGGCGCCGTTGCAGGCATTCAGCCCGCCGTATCGGCTGACGCGACTGGCGATGCTCGATCGTCCGGTGGATGACGTCGGCCTGGCCGTCGAGGCGCACCACAAGCGTCAGGTGTTCATCAGTCAGTTGTTCGCGCAGTTGGCGCAGAATGATCCGGCGGTGCGCGTGGTCGATCCGGCGCCGCGACTGTGTGATGAAAACGGCCTGTGCCACGCCGAGCTCGGCGGCTACTCGCTGTACACCGATGACAATCACCTGTCCGAAGTCGGTGCGCGGTTTGTGGCGCCGATCCTCGAGCCGCTGTTTATCGGCCTGCAGGCCCGGGAAAACCGTGGACAAGCGCAGACGAATGCAGCCAAGTAAGCAGCGACAGGCTGCCACAGGGCTGCATAGCAGGTAGGATGTACGCCTATTTTGAGGGTGCCATCGTCAATGAAATTCAAGGATCTTCGGGATTTCGTGCAGCAGCTTGAGCAGCGCGGAGAGTTGAAACGCATCCAGATTCCCGTCTCGCCGGTGCTGGAGATGACCGAGGTGTGCGACCGCACACTGCGGGCCAAGGGCCCGGCGCTGCTGTTCGAGAAACCGACTGGTTACGACATTCCGGTGCTCGGCAACCTGTTCGGCACCCCCGAGCGGGTGGCCATGGGCATGGGCGCCGAGTCGGTCAGCGAACTGCGCGAGATCGGCAAGCTGCTGGCTTTCCTCAAGGAGCCGGAGCCACCGAAGGGCTTGAAGGACGCGTGGTCGAAACTGCCGATCTTCCGCAAGATCATCTCGATGGCGCCCAAAGTCGTCAAAGACGCGGTGTGCCAGGAAGTGGTCATCGAAGGCGACGACGTCGACCTGGCGATGCTGCCGGTGCAGACCTGCTGGCCCGGCGACGTCGGCCCGCTGATCACTTGGGGCCTGACCGTCACCAAAGGCCCGAACAAGGATCGCCAGAACCTCGGCATCTACCGTCAGCAAGTGATCGGCCGCAACAAGGTGATCATGCGCTGGCTCAGCCACCGTGGCGGTGCGCTGGACTTCCGCGAGTGGTGCGAGAAGCATCCGGGCCAGCCATTCCCGGTCTCCGTGGCGCTGGGCGCCGACCCTGCGACCATCCTCGGCGCCGTGACGCCGGTGCCGGACAGTCTCTCCGAATACGCTTTCGCCGGCCTGTTGCGCGGTAACCGCACCGAGCTGGTCAAGTGTCGTGGCAACGACCTGCAAGTGCCGGCCACTGCCGAGATCATCCTCGAAGGGGTGATTCATCTGGGCGAAATGGCCGACGAAGGCCCGTACGGCGACCACACCGGTTACTACAACGAAGTCGACAGCTTCCCGGTGTTCACCGTCGAGCGCATTACCCACCGGATCAAGCCGATCTATCACAGCACCTACACCGGCCGTCCACCGGATGAGCCGGCGATCCTCGGCGTGGCGCTGAACGAAGTGTTCGTGCCGATCCTGCAGAAGCAGTTCCCGGAGATCACCGATTTTTATCTGCCGCCCGAAGGCTGCTCGTACCGCATGGCCGTGGTGACGATGAAGAAGTCGTATCCGGGGCATGCCAAGCGCGTGATGCTCGGTGTCTGGTCGTTTTTGCGACAGTTCATGTACACCAAGTTCGTTATCGTCACTGACGACGATATCAACGCCCGGGACTGGAACGACGTGATCTGGGCCATCACCACGCGCATGGACCCCAAGCGCGACACGGTGATGATCGACAACACGCCGATCGACTACCTCGACTTCGCCTCGCCGGTGTCCGGCCTGGGCTCGAAAATGGGCCTGGATGCCACCCACAAGTGGCCGGGCGAAACCACTCGCGAGTGGGGCCGCGTAATCGTCAAGGACGACGCCGTCACCCAGCGGATCGATGCCATCTGGAATCAGTTAGGAATAGATTGATGCGTGTAACCCTGCAGCCCTCCGGAGCGGTGCTTGAGATACGGCCCGGCGAGCGGATTCTCGATGGTGCGCGGCGCCTGGGCTATGAATGCCCGCAAAGCTGCCGCAACGGCAATTGCCACGTATGTGCGGCGCTGCTGGTGGAAGGCCGGGTCGAGCAGGCCGGCAAGGTGCACGACCACGGCGAGTTCTACACTTGCATAGCCGAGCCGCTGGAAGACTGCGTCCTGCTGTGGGATGGCGTGCTCGCGCTGGGAGAACTGCCGGTGCGCAGCCTGTCGTGTCAGGTCATCGAATGCCGGGATGTCGGTGGCGACACCTGGCGCGTGCGCCTGCGTGCGCCGGCCGGCAAGCCGCCGCGTTATCACGCCGGGCAGTACCTGATGATCGAGCGTGAAAACGGCGAGAAGTCGGCGTTCTCCATGGCCTCGGCGCCGCACGGCGGGCGCGATCTGGAAATCCACGTGCTGGCCCGCGAAGCCAGTGCACTGAGCCTGATCGAGCAGTTGCAACGCAACGCGATGGTGCGCGTCGAGCTGCCATTCGGTGACACTCACCTCGCCGAGTTGCCTGACGGGCCACTGGTGTTGATCGCCGCCGGCACCGGCATGGGCCAGATCCACAGCCTGATCGAACACTGCCGTGCCAACGGCTTCAAACACCCGGTGCATCTGTATTGGGGGGTACGCCGTCCGGAAGATTTCTACGAGATCGAACATTGGGACGAATGGTTGAAGCTGCCCAATCTGTTCCTGCACAAAGTCGTCAGCGACCAGTGCGGTTGGGAAGGGCGCTGCGGGATGTTGCACCAGGCCGTGTGTGAAGACTTCGCCGATCTGAAGTCCCTGCATGTATACGCCAGCGGCTCGCCGGCGATGGTCTACGGGACTCTGGATGCGCTGGTGGAAGCCGGGATGGATGCGCACCAGATGCGCGCCGATGTATTTGCGTATGCGCCGCGCTCTTGAGCCGAGCTCTTGCGTCCCGCGCCTGAGCCGCGCTTCTAGAAACGCACGCCGCTAGTCACCATCGCCGCATTGGCGCCGAGAAATACCAGCTCGGCGGCCAATGGGCCGTAGTGAGTCCCGACGGACGGAATGATCACCGGCGCAACGCCGTAGCGGTTCAAAGGAATCTTGTCCTTGTAATCACCGTGATAACCCTGCAACAGCCCACCCGTGAGTTTCAGATACAGCGGATATTCGCTGCTGTCATAGCGCTTGCCGACATAGGCGTAGTTCGAGCGCTGGCGGAACGAGTTGCGGAAAGTTGCCCCGCCAAATACCCAGCCGGAAGCCTGATTGCGTTCGATGCCGATCAAGTCCTGATGATTATTGTGTTCGGGGTCGGGCGAGTAATGTCGGGTGTAGACACTGGTCTGGGCATACCAGAAGCCTTTGCCTTGCGCATTGTCCTCGGCCAATGCATGGCCGGCCTGAGCCATCAGCAACGCGGCCAGAAGTCTTGGGATTTTCATAGTGCAGCCTCAGTTAAACGGGATGGCTTGCGCCAGAGGAAGGCCGTTATACGTAGGCGTTCAGCGACGGAGAAGAAAGAAAGTCCGACATTTTAGTAGGAAGATTCCTGCGCTTTCTTGAACCAATCCTGAACAAGCGAAGGCTTATGCATATTTCATTCGGGTATTTAAGATATTTCGGCAATGGTATTAGGCTATATAAAACCGCATAGCGTTGACTAATACACCCGATTTAGCGCTATCGAGCAGGTCATACATCCTTTAGCACTTTTCGTTTTAGATTTACTGCTATATGTTCTAACGAACGAATTGCGCTTACATCTTGTAATACTTGCGGGGCCGAACACTTCCGTCATGACAGCCATAGAATCTGCTTTTCTGAATCTGGCTTATCCTCCGCGGCTCGATCTGGGGCCGCAGCTCACTCACGAACAACTTCTCGCTTCCATGCAATCGACCATGGCGCGCCACAAGGGCGGGCCGGTGTGGCTGTTCGCCTACGGGTCGCTGATCTGGCGCCCGGAATGTACGGCGGTGGAGCGGGTGCGCGGCCGCGTCCATGGCTACCACCGCGGCCTGTATTTGTGGTCGCACGAGCATCGGGGGACGCCGGAAATGCCCGGGCTGGTATTTGGTCTGGATCGCGGCGGTTCATGCAGCGGCTTCGCCTATCGGCTGCCGGAAGAGAACCTCGACGCTGCGCTGTACGCGCTGTGGAAACGCGAGATGCCGTTCCCGTCCTATCGCCCGCACTGGCTGAACTGCCGGCTCGAAGATGGCAGTCAGGTTCAGGCGTTAGGGTTTGTTTTGGAGCGACACCTGCCCAGCTATGCCGGCAACTTGCCGGATCACGTGCTGAGTCAGGTGTTCGAAAGCGCTTGCGGGCGTTACGGCACCACTCGCGATTATGTCGAGCAGACCGCCCACGCCCTGCGCAGCCACGCCATGCCGGATCGAAATCTGGAGGCGCGGCTCAAGCGCTGTCAGTCAAAAGCCAATCAGGCGACGGCTTCGCGGCTCTGACTGGCGACTTGCTTGTGCCACAGGGTCGGGGCCAGGAAGGCCATCGACAGCAGGCAAGCGCCCACCAGCAGGACAAAACCACCGTTCCAGCCGAAGTGGTCAACGGTGTAGCCCATCGCCGCACTCGCCGCGACCGAACCACCCAGGTAACCGAACAGACCGGTGAAGCCCGCAGCCGTGCCGGCGGCTTTCTTCGGTGCCAGTTCCAGCGCCTGCAGGCCGATCAGCATCACCGGGCCATAGATCAGGAAGCCGATCGAGAACAGCGCGATCATGTCCACCGTCGGGTTGCCGGCCGGGTTCAGCCAGTACACCAGCGTCGCCACGGTCACCAGCGCCATGAACACCATGCCGGTCAGGCCACGATTGCCACGGAAGATCTTGTCCGACATCCAGCCGCACAGCAGCGTGCCCGGAATGCCCGCCCACTCGTAGAAGAAATAGGCCCACGAGGTTTTATCCACGGTGAAACCTTTGGCTTCTTTCAGGTAGGTCGGCGCCCAATCCAGTACGCCGTAGCGCAGCAGGTAAACGAACACGTTGGCCATGGCGATGTACCAGAGCATTTTGTTGCGCAGCACGTATTTGACGAAAATTTCCTTGGCGCTGAATTCGTCTTCGTGGCTGGCGTCGTAGCCTTCCGGGTAATCGTTCTTGTACTTCTCGATCGGCGGCAGGCCGACAGATTGCGGGGTGTCACGCATGGTGATGAAGGCAAACACCGCCACGCCCAGCGCCACCGCTGCCGGAACGTAGAAGGCTGCGTGCCAGTCATTGAACAGGCCCATGCCGATCAGGAACAGCGGGCCGATCAGACCGCCACCGACGTTATGCGCCACGTTCCACACCGAAACCACGCCGCCACGTTCCTTCTGCGACCACCAGTGCACCATGGTGCGTCCGCTCGGCGGCCAGCCCATGCCCTGGGCCCAGCCGTTGATGAACAGCAGGATGAACATCATGGTCACGCTGGAAGTCGCCCACGGCGCGAAACCGAAAATGAACATCACCCCGGCCGACACCAGCAGGCCGAATGGCAGGAAGTAGCGCGGGTTGGAACGGTCGGACACCAGGCCCATCAGGAACTTCGACAGACCGTAGGCAATGGCGATGGCCGACATCGCCAGACCCAGATCGCCACGGCTGTAGCCTTCGTCGATCAGGTACGGCATGGCCAGCGAGAAGTTTTTGCGCAGCAGGTAGTAACCCGCGTAGCCAAAGAAGATACCGGCGAAGATCTGCCAGCGCAGGCGTCGGTAAGTACTGTCTATTTTTTCTTCAGGCAATGGAGCCTGATGTGCGGCAGGACGAAAGAAAGCAAACATTCAAGAGCTCCAGATTTCTTGTTTTGACTGCGGATGCGAATGTTACAGTTTCGTTACCGAAAATAGCACCGGTTCGCATCGGCAAAACAGCGGAAAATGTTGGAAGTCGCACGTTCTTTTACGAACCTGTCGCTCAGCTGTAAGAACAGGGCGTTTTCACCACTTATCTACATGGAGTGACTTAGACTCGTGGCCCGTTCAGCCGATTGATCAGCCGAGATAAGCAATGTCACTGAAGGTTCGCATGTTGGTGCCGAGATTTTTGGTGGCAGCGGGACTTGCCGTCGTGTTGCTGGCATTGATCGTCACCGATCATCCTTCTCATTCCGGCCTGGGCAACGCCACGGTGCTGATCATTCGGCATGCGGAAAAACCGGATACAGGATCGGTGCTCAATGCCCGAGGCGAGCAACGCGCCGCCGCCTACGTCGACTATTTCAATCCGCTGAAACTCGACGGCCAGACGTTCACCCCCCAGCGTTTGATCGCTGCCGGCGATACCCCGGAAAGTTCGCGCTCACGCCTGACCCTGACCCCGTTGGCCCAGCGCTTGAACCTTGCGATCGAGCAGCCCTACGTCAACGGCGATCTGCATCAACTGGTCAAACTGTTGCGCAAGAGCAATCAGGCGCAGACGGTGCTAATCGCCTGGCACCACGGCCATATCAATAAACTGATCAAAGCCTTCGGCGGTGACCCCACAGCGCTGATGGGCCAGGAAAAATGGCCGGATGATGTCTTCGACTGGCTGATCGTCCTGCGCTTCGATGACAAGGGCCGGCTGATTCCGTCGCGCAGTCTGAAGGTGCAGGAGCACTTGTTGTCGGGCGACTCTGCCGGGCCGAACGGCGGCTAAACGTCCGTCAGAAAATTTACCTGCCGTCATTTGCCCAGCGGTTTCGTCGGATTTCCCATCGGGATCAGGAAATGTCCTGCATTCAATAGCGAAGCTGCGCCATTCAGTTAAAAGACAGTGCTCCGTAAACTTTCTGTTGTTGCCGGACAGGCATCTCAATAGGGAAGGGGCGCGATCATGCGGTGGTTTTTTGCAGGGCTTTTATTGACGATCTTCAGTCTTGCACTGGCGGCAGAAGGGTTACTCATACCTGAAAACAACCCGCAGCCGATTTACCCGAAGAGGTTGTCCAGGGCAGGGGTCGAAGGCGAGGTCAGGGTCAGCTTTATCGTCAAGGCGGATGGCTCGGTCAGCGCAATCGACATCGTGCAAAGTGATCACCCCGATCTGGCTGAGGCGGTCAAAGACGCCATAACACAGTGGCGCTTCAGGCCCTGGACGGTTGAAGACGGTCGGCCTGCGGAACAGCCCATCGTGGCGCCGATGCTCTTTCGATTGGCGAGGGATCAGCCGATCGACATCAACCAGTGGCTGAAGTCAGTAAAGTGTCGCGTCATCAATGACGGTTTCAGGAACATGCCTGAGCACGCCTGGGTCGACGCAGAAGTGTTTAATTACACCCGTGCTTACGTTTCCAACGTGATTCTCAAGAGTCAGTTGGCCGATGAACAACGTCTGGCAATCATCGCCAAGATGAACCGGCGCGTACCGATGATCGTCAGAGGCTGCCGGGAAGCTCCTATGCGTAGCTACATGAGTTTTCTGCCGGGAGAGGTTCGCGAGTTGCTTTGATAGCCAGCGACGCTGTGTTGCTGCCTGGCGCGAATCAGGCCGGCTCCGAGAGGTCACCGGCCAGAAAACACTCAGCGCACCTGCACCACCACCTTGCCCACCGCCTTGCGCTGCCCCAGATCGTTGATCGCCTGCGCCGCGTTGCTCAGCGGATACACCTGCGACACCAGCGGCTTCAACTTGCCCTCGGCGAACCAGCCGAACAACTGCTGGAAGTTCGCCGCGTTGTCCTGCGGCTGACGCTGGGCGAAGGAGCCCCAGAACACGCCGAGTACCGCGGCGCCCTTGAGCAGCGCGAGGTTGACCGGCAGCTCGGGGATGCGTCCGCTGGCGAAGCCGACCACCAGCAGGCGGCCGTTCCAGGCGATGGCGCGGATGGCCTGGTCAAACAGGTCGCCGCCGACCGGGTCGTAGATCACGTCGGCGCCCTGGCCGTCGGTGAGGCGTTTGATTTCGTCCTTGAGGCTGGTTTCGCTGTAGTTGATCAGTTCATCGGCGCCGGCGGCCTTGGCCACGGCGAGTTTTTCCGCGCTGCTGGCGGCGGCAATGACCCGGGCGCCCATGGCTTTACCGATTTCCACTGCCGCCAGACCGACGCCACCGGAAGCGCCGAGCACCAGCAGGGTCTCGCCCGGTTGCAGGTTGGCCCGTTGCTTGAGGGCGTGCATCGAAGTGCCGTAGGTCATGCTGAACGCGGCGGCGGTGTTGAAATCCATCGACGGCGGGATCGGCAGCACGTTGTAACCCGGCACCGCGACCTGTTCGGCGAAGCTGCCCCAGCCGGTCAGGGCCATGACCCGGTCGCCGACTTTCAGGTGGCTGACTTTCTCACCGACGGCGCTGACCACGCCGGCCGCTTCGCCCCCCGGCGAAAACGGGAAGGGCGGCTTGAACTGATACTTGCCCTCGATGATCAGCGTGTCCGGGAAGTTGACCCCGGCGGCGTGCACCTCCAGCAGGATTTCGTTCTTCTTCGCGACAGGACTGGCGACGTCTTCCAGCACCAGCGATTCGGCAGGGCCGAAGGCTTTGCACAGCACGGCTTTCATCAGGGCTATTCCTTTGGGAGTGATGGCCGATAAGTGTAGGTGTGTCAGTCAACGGGTCAACGAGCATGCCCGGCCCTGATAGTCAGCCATAAGCTTGTGCTTGCGCGGCGGGTCGTTATGCTAGGCCGCAAACCGGATAAGGAGCGAATTGTGAAAGCGTGGATCATGTTGTTGCTGGCCCTGTCTCTGCCTGTGGCAGCGCTGGCCGAAGAAGCCAAAGAAGGCGAGGCGCCGAAGGTCAACTACATCACCCTGAGCCCGCCGTTCGTGGGTAACTACGGGCTGGACGGCACGCCCAAGCTGAAGGTCTACAAGGCCGACGTGGCGCTGCGTGTGACCGGCGAAGAGGCGACCAAACTGGTCAAGGCCAACGAGCCGCTGATTCGCAATCAACTGGTGGCGCTGTTCACTCAGCAGACCACCGAGGCGATGGGCAGCATCGAAGGCAAGGAAAAGCTGCGTCAGGAAGCCCTGAAGCAGACCCAGCAAGTGATGAATGACGAGACCGGCAAGCCGGTGGTTGAAGATCTGTTGTTCAACAACCTGATCATTCAGTAACCACGCTGGCCGCTGTTCAGGACGCCAGGCTCTTGCGAAAGCGCGCCAGCGCGATGAGAAAGAACAGCAGGCCGATGACCGTCAGCGCCAGCAAGTCCGGCCAGACCACGCTCAGCCCGGCGTCGCGAAACAGAATCGCGGCGCTGAGGCTGACAAAGTGTGTGGACGGCGAGCCCTGCATGACCCATTGCAGCCACTGCGGCATGCTGTCCAATGGCGTGCTGCCGCCGGACAGCAGCAACATCGGGATGATCACCGGAATCGCCAGCAGACCGAACTGCGGCGTCGAGCGCGCCAGCGTCGCCAGAAAGATGCCCAGCGCGGTACTGGCAAACAGATAAACCGCAGTCACCAGCAAAAACAGGCTCATCGAGCCGGCCAACGGCACATTCAACAGGCCTTTGACCACCACCTCCAGCGACAGCCAGGTGCACAACACCACCACCAGCAGGTTGCTCCAGATTTTCGCCAGCATGATTTCCAGCGCCGTCAGCGGCAGCACCAGCAAATGGTCGAGCGTGCCGTGTTCGCGTTCGCGCAGCAGCGCCGTGCCGGTGAGGATGATCGCCAGAATAGTGATGTTGTTGACGATCTGAATCACCGCCAGAAACCAGCCGCCCTCCAGATTGGTGTTGAACAGCGCGCGGGTGGTCAGTTGCACGGGTGCCTTGGCCGCTGCACCGCCCTGACCGGCATAGTCGAGCAGTTCGCGCTGGAAGATCCGGCTGATGTAGCCGGCGCCCATGAACGCCTGGCTCATGGCGGTGGCATCGACGTTGACCTGAATCGCCGGTTGCCGCGCCGCCAGCAAGTCGGTTTGAAAGCCCGCCGGAATATTGATCACGAAGGTGTACTCACCGCTGTCCATGACCTGATCCAGTTGCGCATAAGGCAGCAGCACCGGCGTCTGGAATTCCGGCGGCTGCAGGGCCTGGGCCAATTGGCGTGAGAGGGCGCTGTGGTCTTCGTCGACGATGGCCACGCTGGCGTTGTGCACGCCGATCACCGAACCGGCGGCGGGCATGTAGATCGCCACAGTGAAAGCGTAGAACAGGAACAGCAGCAACACGCTGTCATGGCGCAGGCTGGTCAGCTCCTTGAGTCCCAGGCGCAGGATGTGCGCGAACTTGTGCATCAGGCCTCCTGCTTTTTCAGCATGATCAGGCTCAGCCCGGTGAACCCGACAAAGAACCCGAACAGCGCCAGGCACTGCGGCCACAGCTGACGCAAGTCCAGCGCTTTGGTAAACGTGCCCACCGCAATGTCGAGGAAGTGCCCCGCCGGAAACAGCATGCCCATCACTGCTGCCGCACCTTCCAGCGACGAGCGCGGCACGATCAGCCCGGAGAACTGGATGGTCGGCAGGCTGGTGATGATCATGGTGCCGAGGATCGCGGCGATTTGTGTGCGGGTGAATGCAGAGATCAGCAGGCCCATGCTGGTGGTCGCCAGCACGTACAGCAGACCGCCGAACGCCAGCGTCAGCAGGCTGCCCTTGAACGGCACGCCGAACAGCCAGCGATTCATCGCCACCAGCAGCGCCAGATTGACCAGACTGACCAGCAGGTACGGCGCCTGTTTGCCCAGCAGAAACTCCAGACGGGTCAGGGGCGTGGCGTAGAAATTGGTGATCGACCCCAGCTCCTTTTCGCGGACGATGCCCAGCGCCGTGAGCATCGCCGGAATGAACGCCAGAATCAGCGCCATGACCCCGGGGCCGATAGCGTTGACGCTAACCACGTCCTGGTTGTAACGAAAGCGGGTTTCCAGGCTGGCGGCCGCCGGGTGGGCCAGCGCCGGGCTGCTCTGCTCGGCTAGTTGTTGCAGATTGGCCAAGTGTACGGCTTCAACATAATTGCGGCTGGTTTCGGCGCGAAACGGCATGCCGCCATCCAGCCACGCCGCCACAGCGGGTTGGCGCCCGGCGTACAGATCGCGGCCGAATCCGGGGGGAATCTCCAGCGCCAGTTTGATTTCCGAGCGTTGCAGGCGCCGGTGCAGTTCCTGCGGGTCATGAATGGCCGGCTGTTCGTCGAAGTACCGGGAGCCGCGAAACGCCTCCAGATAAGCTCGGCTTTGCGGTGTCTGATCCTGGTCGTACACGGCGAACGCGAGGTTTTCCACGTCCAGCGAGATGCCGTAACCGAAGATCACCATCATGAAAATCGCCCCGGCCAAGGCGAACGCCATGCGCACTTTGTCGCGCAACAGCTCCTTGCCTTCGCGACTGGCCACGGCCAACAGGCGACCGAGGCTGAAACCGTGACGGGGCAGCGGTGTTGTCGCTGCGCTCGGCGGCGCCATTTGCGGTTCGGCCACAGGCGCTGATGGCTGAGCGCCCTGAGCCTGTTCCAGGCAAGTGACGAAGGCCGCTTCCAGCGTCTCGCCGGCAAACTGGCGTTGCAGCGCCGCCGGGGTGTCGCAGGCGAGGACCTTGCCGGCGTGCATCAGCGAGATGCGGTCGCAGCGCTGCGCTTCGTTCATGAAATGCGTGGAGAGGAAGATCGTCACGCCCTGTTCGCGGGACAACTCGATCAACAGTCGCCAGAAATCATCACGGGCTGCCGGATCGACGCCGGAAGTCGGCTCGTCGAGAATCAGTACCTCCGGGCGGTGCAGCACCGCCACCGCCAGTGACAGACGCTGGCGCAGCCCCAATGGCAATGCTCCGGATGGCTGGTCGGCGACCGCGAGCAGATTGAAGCGCTCGATCAATGCTTCGATGCGTTGTGCGCTCTCGGTTTTGGGCAGGTCGAACAGCCGCGCGTGCAGTTCGAGGTTCTGCCGCACACTGAGTTCGCCATACAGCGAAAAACTCTGCGACATGAAGCCGACCCGCTTGCGCGTGGCCAGATCCTTGGCGTTCACCGGGTTGCCGAGCAGCGTCGCACTGCCTTCGCTGGCCGGCATCAACCCGGTCAGGACTTTCATGGTGGTGGTCTTGCCGCAACCGTTGGAGCCAAGAAAGCCGAAAATCTCGCCACGCCCAATGGCAAAACTGACGTGATCCACAGCGGTGAAATCGCCGAAGCGCAGCGTCAGGTCGTGGGCTTCGATGGCGATGTCGCTGCTGTTGCCGGTGCGCGGTGGAATCACCAGCGGCTGAGCGTCATGCTGGCTGTCACCCTGAAAATGGGTGAAGGCGTCATCGAGTTTGCCGCTGGGGGTGACGTTCGCCAGCTCGCGGCTCAGGCCGGTGGCGATCAACTTGCCGGCATCGAGCATCAGGCAATGCTCGAACTGTTCGGCTTCTTCCATATAGGCCGTGGCGACCAGCAGCGTCAGTTGCGGGCGCTGGCGTCGCACATCGTCGACCAACTCCCAGAAGCGCCGGCGCGAGAGCGGGTCGACGCCGGTGGTCGGCTCATCGAGGATCAGCAGATCCGGTTCATGGATCAGCGCGCAGCACAGCCCGAGTTTCTGCTTCATGCCGCCGGACAACTTGCCGGCGGGGCGCTCGGCGAACTTCAGCAGATCCGTGGCGAGCAACAGGCTGTGCATGCGCTGCTCGCTTTCAGCCTTGGACAGGCCGAACAGCGTCGAGAAGAACTGGATGTTCTCGCGGATCGACAGCTCCGGGTACAAGTTGCCGCCCAGCCCCTGCGGCATGAAGGCGATGCGCGCATAGAGTGTGTCGCGATGCCGGCGATCCTCGATCGCGCCACCGAGCACGTCCAGTTGCCCTTGCTGCAAGGTCTTCACGCCGGCAATCAACCCCAGCAGGCTGGATTTGCCCGCGCCATCGGGGCCGATCAGCCCGCAGCGGGTACCGGCGGGCAGGCTGAAGCTGATATCGCTCAGCGCTTGCTGTTTGCCGTAGCGGTGCGCGATACCGTTCGCTTGAACCGCAAGGCCGCTCATTGCAGATTGGCCGGCCATTCGACGGGCGCGATCCGCACGTAGCCGGCCCCGGGCATGCCGGGTTTGGCCTGCGGCACGGCGCTGGGTTGAACCAGGCGCAGCTTGACGCGGAACACCAGTTTTTGCCGCTCGTCGCGGGTCTCGACCTCTTTGGGGGTGAACTGCGATTTGGCCGCGACGAAGCTGATTTTTGCCGGCAGCGGGTTATCGGGCAAAGCATCGAGCAGCACGCGCGCCTCATCGCCCACCGCCAGGCGCCCGGCCACCGCGGCTGACAGATAGAGGTTCATGTACTGGTCGTTGGGATCGATCAGCAGCAAGACCCGGCCACCGGCCCCCAGCACTTCGCCGGGTTCGGCCATGCGCAGCTGGATCACGCCATCAATCGGCGCGCGCAGACTGCTGTCGTCAATTTCACTGGTCAACTGTGCGACTTGAGCCTGTGCCGCGCCAATCGCCGCACTGACAGCAGACACCTGGGCCCGGGCGGCGACAACGGCAGCGTTGCCAGTGCCGATGCGTGACTGCAACTGATCGATGATCTGCGCGCTGACGTAACCGTGCTTGAACAGTGATTGCGAGCGGCCGAGTTCTTGCTGGGCCAGCAGCAGTTCACTCTGGCGCAATTGCACGTTGGCCTGAGCGGCGTTGAGATTCTCCCGGGCGCGCAACACTTCGGCTTCGGCCTGATTGCGCTGGGCTTCGAGGGTGCGGGTGTCCATACGCGCCAGCAGTTGGCCCTTGCTGACCTTGTCGCCTTCGTCGACCAGTACTTCGGCGAGGCGCCCGGGAGTCTTGCTGGCGATCTGCACTTCGGTGGCTTCCAGCCGCCCGTTGCCCATCGACAGTCCTTCGACCAGGCGGCTGCTGATGGACATCCAGTAACCGAGTCCGCCAGCGACGGCGAGTAATACCAGGAGCGAACCGGCGTATAGAAGTGAAGAACGGCTGTGCGTCGACATGGGGGCATCCTGCGGCTGTGGCTTCCAGTCTGACTGTTCAAGCGTTCCATTCGCTTGATGTCAGTCAAATGAGCGCCAAGCCTAGCCCCTTTTGTCGGTAAAAACCGTGACCGGCGAGTTCTCAGCGCAAACCAAGCACCGCGGCCCACTGTTCGGCCGTCACCGGCATCACCGACAGGCGACTGCCTTTCTGCACCAGCGGCATTTCGGCCAGCGCAGTCTGCTGTTTCAGGTAATCGAGCTTCAGCACCCGGGCAAACGTCTCGACGTGTGCCACATCAATCGCACTCCAGGCGTTTTTCTCGGGTGTGGCCTTCGGGTCGAAGTAATGGCTCTCGGGTTCCAGTGCGGTGGGATCCGGGTACGCCGCCTCGATTATTTTGCCGATTCCGGCGATACCCGGCTCCGGGCAACTGGAGTGGTAGAAAAAGAACTCATCGCCGACCGCCATCGCCCGCAGGAAATTGCGCGCCTGATAGTTGCGAACCCCGTCCCAGCGCGCTCTGCCGAGTTTCTCCAGATCTTTGATCGAGAGTTCGTCGGGCTCGGATTTCATCAGCCAATAGGCCATGTCTTTTGCTCCTCAAGCGGTGATTGGGCAGGTTGTCGGGCAATTTTATGACAAACCGACGGTCGGTTGACGTCAGCGTTTGCGCCCGGGTTCACGTTGTCGCAAAATGCCGGCCTTTAAAGCTTGACGCTGCTGCACGGCCTACGAACGGAAACCGCTGCTG
Source organism: Pseudomonas sp. S150 (assembly GCF_004526365.1). Taxonomy (NCBI): domain Bacteria; kingdom Pseudomonadati; phylum Pseudomonadota; class Gammaproteobacteria; order Pseudomonadales; family Pseudomonadaceae; genus Pseudomonas; species Pseudomonas sp. S150. The sequence goes on along the minus strand of NZ_CP038207.1, from coordinate 183,267 downwards.
TCATCGTGATGATGTGCCTTGAGGGGGGCAATCGATGAAACGCAAACCGGATTTGCTATGGACTTTGGTTATTTTGTTCGGCCTTGGTGTCGTGACCACCGGTTACGCGCAAAGTCTGTGGACGAGCAAGACCGATGCTCCGGTTGAAGTCGCGCAACAGGTCCAACAGTCGACCGCCTTCAAACGCTGAAACTGCCTTCCCGACGCCGCTGATCTGCGCGGCGTCTATCCCGCGAAATACCACGCTTTATCGGTGACCGTGCCCTGCAACGGTACATCCCAGCTGGCCTGCGCCAGGCGTTCGACCTTCTGACATTCATGGGCCAGGCCCAGCAACGTCGGCTTGCGCCAGTTCTTGCGCCGGGCCAGGTACGCCAGACTGCGATCGTAGAATCCGCCGCCCATCCCCAGGCGTCCGCCAGCATCGTCAAACCCCACCAGTGGCAACAACACCAGATCCAGGGTCCAGATCTTGCGCTGATGGGCCAGATTGGCTCGTGGTTCGAGAATGCGGAAGCGGTTGGGCTTGAGCTTGTCGCCGGGGCGAATTCGCTGGAACACCATTTTGGTTCGCGGCCAGGCGCTTAGCACCGGCAGATACGTGGCTTTGCCGCGACGCTGGGCTTCACGCAGCAGCAGGCGCGGGTCGATTTCACCGTCGGTGGGCAGATACAGAGAGATGTGTTTGGCCCGGCGAAAGTGCGGGTCTTGCGCCAGTTGGCGGAACAGGCCTTTGGCGGCCTGCCGCTGTTCACCGGGAGTCAGTGAACGACGCGCCTTGCGCAGCAGGCGGCGGAGTTGCGGGCGGGGCAGCAGCGCAGGTTCGGTCATGGTTCGGCTTCGGCAGGTGAGGGCGAAAACGCACGCATAAAAAATCCGATGCCGGCAAAAACCGGCATCGGATTCGAATCAGGCTCCCCGGATGAACCGCTGTCAACTTAGCCCTTGAACCCGAAAGTTCAAGGTGGAAGATGCAGTAGACTTTAAGGCTTTCCGTCTGGCGGACATGCACACCAGCCCAACGTGCAACTTCCAGGGTAGTGCGAATCGGCTCAGGGACATCGTCAACTGGCAAGCACCCCAGGGAGTGCGGCGAGTATACCTCAAGCGGCCTGGCGAATCAGCCCTTGCTGATGTCCGGATCGTCGGCCAGCACCAGATCGACACGATCGAGCAAGTCGCGCACCTGTTCACGGGTCGAGCCGCTGGCCTGGATGTCCGGGCGCTCTTCTTTGTGCAAGAGGTCGTGGGTGATGTTCAGCGCAGCCATCACCGCAATACGGTCGGCGCCGATGACTTTGCCGCTGCTGCGGATCTCGCGCATCTTGCCGTCCAGGTAGCGGGCGGCGCTGACCAGATTGCTGCGTTCTTCCTGGGGGCAGATGATCGAATATTCTTTGTCGAGGATCTGCACGGTAACGCTATTGCTTGAACTCATGAGTCTTGCTCCAGGGCCTTGAGGCGCGAAATCATCGATTCGACCTTACGCCGGGCGATTTCGTTTTTTTCAATGAGGTGAGCGCGTTCCTCGCGCCAGGTCTTTTCCTGAGCTAGTAAGAGTGCGTTTTGACTCTTTAGTTGCTCGACTCGGGTAATCAGCTTTTCGAGTCTGGCCATCAGCGCTTGCAGGTCGGTGTCTTCCATTGTGTCCACTGAATTCATCTGATGGGCGGCAGGCGCCTGGCTGGCGGACAGCCTTTAATAGTCTTGGCGAGTCTGTCGATGTAGGATACAAGGCCTTCATTCTAGACATAGCGCCGTCTGGCGCCTAGCTGCCCATGACCATTGCGAATTCCCCGTACCAAGCCTTTGCCACCCTGCTGACGTCCAGCGGCCACAACGTCTCGCCTGCCGAACTGCACGGCCTGCTGCTCGGCCGCAGCTGCGCCGGTGCCGGCTTCAACGCCGACGAGTGGCTGATCGATGCCGCCGAACTTCTGGAAAACGAGCCACAGGACAACGTCCGCAACGCCCTGATCGGCCTGCAAGAGATGGTCAAGGGTGAGTTGACCGGTGACGACGTCACCGTCGTTCTGCTGCTGCCGACCGATGACGCGCCGCTGGCCGACCGCGCCGCCGCACTGGGCCAATGGTGCCAGGGCTTCCTCAGCGGTTTCGGCCTGAACTGCCGCGACAGCAGCATGCTCAGCACTGAAGCCACCGAAGTGCTGCAGGATCTGGCGGCGATCTCCCAGGTGCAAGACGCTCTGGAAGAATCCGAAGACGGCGAAAGCGACTACATGGAAGTCATGGAATACCTGCGCGTCGCGCCGCTGCTGCTGTTCTCGGAAACCAAGAAAGCCGACGTGCCGCCAGCCGCCAAGCCGTCGCTGCATTAATCGCGTGCCAGGGAAAGCCATCTGCCCATGATCCATATCCCCAAAGCGGAATACAGCCGTCGCCGCAAGGCCCTGATGGCGCAGATGGAACCCAACAGCATCGCGATCCTGCCCGCCGCCGCAGTGGCGATCCGCAACCGCGACGTCGAGCACGTCTACCGTCAGGACAGCGACTTCCAGTACCTCAGCGGTTTCCCCGAGCCACAGGCGGTCATCGTCCTGATGCCCGGCCGCGAGCACGGCGAGTACGTGCTGTTCTGCCGCGAGCGCAATGCCGAACGCGAGTTATGGGACGGCCTGCGCGCCGGCCAGGAAGGCGCAATCCGTGATTACGGCGCTGACGACGCGTTCCCGATTACCGACATCGACGACATCCTGCCGGGCCTGATCGAAGGCCGCGACCGGGTGTATTCGGCGATGGGAAGCAACCCGGAGTTCGACCGCCATCTGATGGACTGGATCAACGTGATCCGCTCCAAGGCGCACCTCGGCGCCCAGCCACCGAACGAATTCGTTGCCCTGGATCATCTGCTGCACGACATGCGCCTGTATAAATCGGCGGCAGAAGTGAAGGTGATGCGCGAAGCCGCACGGATTTCCGCTCAGGCGCATATCCGCGCGATGCAGGCCAGCCGGCCGGGACTGTACGAATACAGCCTCGAAGCCGAGCTCGATTACGAGTTCCGCAAGGGCGGGGCGAGGATGCCGGCCTACGGTTCCATCGTCGCCGCCGGGCGCAACAGTTGCATCCTGCATTACCAGCAGAATGACGCGCTGCTCAAGGACGGCGACCTGGTGTTGATCGACGCCGGTTGCGAGATCGACTGCTACGCCAGCGACATCACCCGCACCTGGCCGGTCAACGGCAAGTTTTCCGCCGAGCAGAAAGCGATCTACGAATTGGTGCTGGCCTCGCAGGAAGCCGCATTCGCTGAAATCGCTCCGAACAAAAACTGGAACCAGGCGCACGAAGCCACGGTACGGGTGATTACCGCAGGCCTGGTCAAGCTCGGAATCCTGCAAGGCGAGGTCGATGAGTTGATCGCGACCGAAGCCTATAAAGCGTTTTACATGCACCGTGCCGGCCATTGGCTGGGCATGGATGTACATGACGTTGGCGAGTACAAGGTCGGCGGCGAATGGCGGGTGCTTGAGGTTGGCATGGCGCTGACCGTGGAACCGGGCATCTACATCGCCCCGGACAACCAGAACGTGGCAAAGAAATGGCGCGGCATTGGCGTGCGCATCGAGGATGACGTGGTAGTGACCAAGACCGGTTGTGAAATATTGACCAGCGGCGTACCGAAAACCGTTGCCGAAATCGAAGCGCTGATGGCGCAAGCACGGACACACGCGGCATGAGTCGAGTCAATCTGGCAATCATCGGTGGCGGCCTGGTCGGCGCCAGTCTGGCGTTGGCCTTGCAGGCCGGGGCCAAGGCCCGCGGCTGGAAAATCGTCCTGATCGAACCGTTCGCCCCCGGCGACAGCTGGCAGCCGAGCTACGACGCACGTTCGTCGGCGCTGTCCTTCGGTTCCCGGCAGATCTATCAACGGCTGGGCGTATGGCAGGAAATTTCCCGCCGCGCCGAGCCGATCAAACAGATTCACGTGTCCGACCGTGGTCGCTTCTCCACCGCCCGTCTGTCGGCGATGGAAGAGGGCGTGCCGGCGCTCGGTTATGTGGTGGAGAACGCCTGGCTCGGCCAGTGCCTGTGGCAGCATCTGGATAAAGACGTGATCAGCTGGCGCTGCCCGGCGGAAGTCACGCGCATGGAGCCGCTGCCTGACGGCTATCGCCTGACCCTCAATGATGAAACCACCGTCGAGTGCGATCTGGCGGTGCTCGCCGATGGTGGTCGCTCCGGTCTGCGCGAACAACTGGGCATCAACGTGCGCAAGCGTCCGTACAACCAGAGCGCGCTGATCGCCAACATCACCCCGAGCGAATCACACAACGGCATGGCCTTCGAGCGCTTCACCGACGAAGGGCCGATGGCCTTGCTGCCGCTGCCGGACAACCGTTGCGCACTGGTCTGGACCCGCCTGGGCATGGATGCGCAACGCCTGGCAGACCTCAGCGAGCGCGATTTCCTCAGTGAATTGCAAAGCGTGTTCGGCTACCGCCTCGGCACCTTGAAACAGGTCGGCGCGCGGCATTTGTATCCGTTGTCACTGGTCGAGGCCGAAGAGCAGGTGCGCTCGCATTTGGCCGTACTCGGCAATGCCGCGCACAGCCTGCACCCGATTGCCGGACAAGGTTTCAACCTGTCCCTGCGGGATGCTGATGCACTGGCTGCCGCACTGCTCGCCAGCGACAAACCGCTGGGCGACTTCGCCACCTTGCAGGCCTATCGCGAGCGGCAGCGTCTGGATCAGGAGCTCACCGTGGGCTTCTCCGATCAGGTCACCCGACTGTTCGGCAGCACCCAGCCGCTGGTCTCGCTGGGCCGCAACATCGGCCTGCTCGGTCTCGATCTGTTGCCACCGGCCAAGCGCTGGTTTGCTCGTCAGGCCATGGGGCTGGGGACGCGGCCGGATGCTTGAGCGGCGGGTCGGCACTTTCACTTTCACTTTCAGCAGCGCGCCGCCAACTGGCGCGCTCGCTAAAACCCTTTACGGGCGGCGCATGCCGCCAGCGAGACAGGCTTAAAGCATGGAAATGCGCGCAGATCTGCTGATTGTCGGAGCCGGAATGGTCGGCAGCGCCCTCGCGTTGGCGTTGCAGAACAGCGGCCTGGAAGTGTTGCTGCTCGACGGCAGCCCGCTGAGCGTCAAACCGTTTGACGCCGCCGCGCCGTTCGAGCCGCGAGTGAGCGCCTTGTCGGCGGCCAGCCAGCGGATACTCGAACGCCTTGGCGTCTGGGACGGCATCGCCAAGCGCCGCAGCAGCCCGTACACCGACATGCACGTGTGGGACGGCAGCGGCACCGGGCAGATTCATTTCTCGGCGAGCAGTGTGCATGCCGAAGTGCTCGGTCATATCGTCGAAAACCGTGTGGTGCAGGATGCCTTGCTCGATCGCTTGCACGATTGCGATCTGGGCATGCTGGCCAACGCACGGCTGGAACAGATGCGCCGCTCCGGTGACGACTGGCTTCTGACTCTGGCCGATGGTCGGCAGTTGCGTGCGCCGCTGGTGATTGCGGCGGACGGCGCCAATTCGGCGGTACGCCGTCTGACCGGCGTCGCTACTCGCGAGTGGGATTACCTGCACCATGCCATCGTTACCAGCGTGCGCAGCAGCAAGCCGCACCGGATGACCGCGTGGCAGCGTTTCACCGATCACGGGCCGCTGGCGTTTCTGCCGCTGGAGCGTGACGGGCAGCAGAACTGGTGCTCGATCGTCTGGTCGACTACGCCAAGTGAAGCCGAACGCTTGATGGCGCTGGATGAAGCGGCATTCTGTCGTGAGCTGGAGCGAGCCTTTGAAGGTTGCCTGGGCGAAGTCGTCAGTGCTGATCCACGGCTGTGCGTGCCTTTGCGTCAACGCCACGCCAAACGCTACGTGGCCGAAGGCCTGGCACTGATCGGCGACGCCGCGCACACCATTCACCCGTTGGCCGGGCAGGGTGTGAACCTGGGTTTCCTCGATGCGGCGGTGCTGGCTGAAGTGTTGTTGCAGGCGGCGGAACGCGGCGAACGGCTGGCGGACGTGAAAGTGCTGAGTCGTTACGAGCGTCGGCGCATGCCGCACAACCTGGCATTGATGGCGGCGATGGAAGGCTTCGAGCGTCTGTTCCAGGCTGACCCGTTGCCGGTGCGCTGGTTGCGCAACGCCGGATTGAAACTGGTGGAGCAGATGCCGGAGGCCAAGGCGTTGTTTGTGCGTGAGGCGCTGGGGTTGACCGGGGATCTGCCGGTACTGGCCAAACCCTGAGATCTGTTTGAGGCTGATGGCCCCTTCGCGAGCAAGCCCGCTCCCACATTGGAATGCATTTCAAGGGTGGGAGCGGGCTTGCTCGCGAAGGGGCCAGAACCGACGCCATGAATTTCAGCTTGTGCAACATCTGGTAACTCCTTGCCCAAGTGTTCGATTGAGCTGGTAAATGTGAGTCCTTATCATTTGGCCCACATTTTCCGACCGAGAGATCACTCCCATGTTGGCACCCAAGCGTCTCCTGACCGCACTGGCCCTGACCCTGATCGGCAGCACCACCGCCCAGGCCGCCGACGAGGTGGTGGTCTACTCCTCGCGTATCGATGAGCTGATCGAACCGGTGTTCGACGCCTACACCGCGAAAGCCGGGGTGAAGATCAAGTTCATCACCGACAAGGAAGCGCCGCTGATGCAGCGGATCAAGGCCGAAGGCGAAAACGCCACCGCCGACCTGCTGCTCACCGTCGATGCGGGTAACCTCTGGCAGGCCGAGCAGATGGGCATCCTGCAGCCGTTTACCTCGAAGACCATCGACGCCAACATTCCCGCGCAATACCGCTCGTCCACCCATGCCTGGACTGGCCTGAGCCTGCGCGCGCGAACCATCGCTTACTCCACCGAGCGCGTTAAGCCGGGCGAGTTGACCACCTACGAAGCGCTGGCCGACAAGAATTGGGAAGGGCGTCTGTGCCTGCGCACGGCGAAGAAGGTCTACAACCAGTCGCTGACCGCGACCATGATCGAAGTGCACGGCGCCGAGAAGACCGAGAAGATCCTCAAGGGCTGGGTCAACAACCTGTCCACCGATGTGTTCTCCGACGACGTTGCGGTGCTGGAAGCGATCAACGCCGGGCAGTGCGATGTCGGCATCGTCAACACCTACTACTACGGTCGTTTGCACAAGCAGAAGCCCGACCTGCCGGTGAAACTGTTCTGGCCGAATCAGGCCGATCGCGGCGTGCATGTAAACCTGTCCGGTATCGGCCTGACCCAACATGCACCGCACCCGGAAGCAGCCAAGGCGCTGGTCGAATGGATGACCACACCTGAAGCGCAGAAGATCTTCGCCGACGTCAACCAGGAGTTCCCGGCCAACCCGGCAGTGAAACCTTCGGAAGAAGTGGCGGCGTGGGGCAAGTTCGTCGCTGACACCTTGCCGGTGGAAGTGGCGGGCAAGCGTCAGGCGGAAGCGATCCGGATGATGGATCGGGCGGGCTGGAACTGAGTATTTGCCGGTCGCTGTGTTCGCTCAAGATCGCTGCCCTCACCCCAGCCCTCTCCCGGGGGGGAGAGGGAGCCGATCTCCATGGCTTTCAAGACCGGAGCTCGGCTCGATGTATCAGGTCGGCGTAAATCGAAAGATCACCACGTTCAGTCCCCTCTCCCTCCGGGAGAGGGTTAGGTGAGGGCAGCAATCTCGAGCTGAAACACCTGAATCAGAACCACCAACCACCCCTCAGAGTCCCAAAAGTGGCCCACCCCGCCCAACGCCGCTGGTACCCCATCGTCCTCGCCATTGCCGCGCTGGTGCTGTTGCCCCTGAGTGTCCTGCTGCTGTCGTGGCAGACCATCGATCAGCAGATCTGGTCGCACCTCTGGGAAACCCAGATGCCGCGCCTGCTCGGCAACACCCTGACGCTGGTGCTCGGCGTTGGCGTCGGTGTGACGCTGCTCGGTGTCAGTCTGGCGTGGCTCACCAGCCTCTGCGAATTCCCCGGACGGCGCTGGCTCGACTGGGCGCTGATGCTGCCGTTCGCCATCCCGGCCTACGTGCTGGCGTTCGTCTTCGTCGGCCTGCTGGACTTCGCCGGCCCGGTGCAGACCCTGCTGCGTGAGTGGTTCGGCAGCGGCTTGCGCCTGCCGCGCGTGCGCTCTACCGGCGGGGTGATTGTGGTACTGGTGCTGGTGTTTTATCCCTACGTCTACCTGCTGGCGCGCACCGCGTTTCTCGCGCAGGGCAAAGGCTTGATGGAGGCGGCGCGGGTACTCGGGCAATCGCCATGGCAGGCGTTCTGGCGGGTGGCGTTGCCGATGGCGCGTCCGGCGATTGGCGCCGGTGTGGCGCTGGCGCTGATGGAGACGCTGGCGGATTTCGGCGCGGTGTCGGTGTTCAACTTCGACACCTTCACCACCGCCATCTACAAGACCTGGTACGGCTTCTTCAGCCTGCCGAGCGCCGCACAACTGGCGAGCCTGTTGCTGCTGGTGGTGATGCTGGTGCTGTACGGAGAGCGGCGCGCCCGTGGCGCCAACCGGGCGAGCAACGAGCGCCCCAGGGTCAAGGCGTTGTATCAGCTGCGCGGGCTAAAGGCGTTCGCGGCGACCGGCTGGTGCACGTTGGTGTTTGCCTGCGCGTTCGTGATTCCGTTGCTGCAACTGCTCGTATGGTTCTGGCAGCGCGGGCGCTTCGATCTCGATGAGCGTTATGCCGGGCTGATCCTGCACACCCTGTATCTGGGCGGCATGGCGGCGTTGATCACCGTCAGCGTCGCGCTGTTGCTGGCGTTTGCCCGACGTCTGGCGCCGACCCGGGCAATCCGTTCCGGGGTCAGTCTGGCCAATCTTGGTTATGCGCTGCCGGGTTCGGTGCTGGCGGTGTCGATCATGCTGGCGTTCAGTTATCTCGACCGCGAACTGGTGATTCCGCTGTCGGGCTGGCTCGGCGGCGCCGGCAAGCCATTGCTGCTGGGCAGTCTGGCGGCGTTGCTGATGGCCTATCTGGTGCGCTTTATCGCGGTGGCCTACGGACCACTGGAAAACAGTCTGGCGCGTATACGGCCTTCATTGCCCGAAGCGGCACGTAGTCTGGGTGTCAGTGGGCCGCGACTGTTTTTCAAAGTGTATCTGCCGCTGTTGCTGCCCGGCACACTGAGCGCGGCGTTGCTGGTGTTCGTCGATGTGCTCAAGGAAATGCCCGCGACCCTGCTGATGCGCCCGTTTGGCTGGGACACGCTGGCGGTGCGGATCTTCGAAATGACCAGTGAAGGGGAGTGGGCGCGGGCATCGCTGCCGGCGCTGACCCTGGTGTTGGTCGGCCTGTTACCGGTCATCGGCCTGATCCGCCGCTCGGCGCACCGAAACACTTAGTCGTCAGTCCTGAATCATGCGGCTACAATGCGCGGCATTCGGTGCGGTTCGTCTGACAGACCCGTTCGCTGAAATCGGCTGAAAGCCTTCTATTTCGAGGCTTTCACCCCGTACAGCGGCTGTCCGCACCTTCGCCACGCCCGGAAGGAGAAACCCATGGGACAGCGTACGCCTCTGTATGACCTGCATCTCGCCCTCGGCGCGAAGATGGTCGATTTTGGCGGTTGGGACATGCCACTGCATTACGGCTCGCAGGTCGAGGAACACCACGAGGTGCGCCGCGATTGCGGGGTGTTCGATGTTTCCCATATGACCGTTATCGACATTGACGGCCCCCAGGCCAAGGCCTGGCTGCAGCATTTGCTGGCCAATGACGTCGAACGCCTGCATCGCCCCGGCCGCGCGCTCTACAGCACGATGCTCAACGAACGTGGCGGCATCGTCGACGACATGATCGTCTATCGCCTCGAAGACCGTTATCGTCTGGTGTTCAACGCCTCCACTCGCGACCAGGATCTGGCGTGGATGCAGGCGCAGGTCGCCGGTTACGACGTGCATCTGCACGAGCGTCAGGATCTGGCGATGCTCGCCATTCAAGGCCCGCAGGCCCGGCAGAAGATTGCCGAACTGGTGACCCAGTCCCGCGCCGCACTGATCCAGCACCTCAAACCGTTCGAAGCCGAAGTCGATGGCGACTGGTTCATCGCCCGCACCGGTTATACCGGTGAAGACGGCCTGGAAATCGCTTTGCCGGCCGAGCAGGCGCCGGGATTTTTCAACGATCTGGTCGGTGCCGGTATTTCGCCAATCGGCCTCGGCGCCCGCGACACGTTGCGGGTCGAAGCCGGGATGAACCTCTACGGCCAGGACATTCATCAGGATGTCTCGCCGCTGGCGTCCAATATGGCCTGGAGCATCGCTTGGGAACCGGCTTCGCGGCAGTTCATCGGTCGCTCGGCGCTGGAAGCGGAAAAAGCCGCCGGCGTTGCGCACAAACTGGTGGGTCTGGTGCTTGAGGAGCGCGGTGTTTTGCGCGCCCATCAAGTGGTTCGTATCGCCGATGTTGGCGAAGGAGAGATCACCAGTGGTAGTTTCTCTCCTACGCTAAGCAAATCGATTGCCCTGGCGCGTGTACCGATGGCTACCGCCGACCGCGCCGAAGTGGAAATCCGTGGCAAGTGGTATCCGGTACGAGTGGTCAAACCGACCTTCGTGCGCCATGGTAAAACCTTGATCTGACCTTTTCCGGCGGGCCTGACCGCTGACAATTTTCTTGAGGACACCGAGCATGAGCAATATCCCCGCCGAACTGCGTTTTGCCGAAAGTCATGAATGGGCACGCCTGGAAGCCGACGGCACCGTTACCGTGGGCATCAGCGATCACGCGCAGGAAGCGCTGGGCGATGTGGTGTTCGTTGAACTGGCCGAAGTCGGCAAGGTGTTTGCTGCCGGTGAGGCTGCCGGTGTTGTCGAGTCGGTGAAGGCCGCGTCCGACATCTACTCCCCGATCGGCGGTGAAGTGATCGCGGTCAACGAAACGCTGGCTGACTCGCCGGAAGAGCTGAACAACGATCCGTACGCCGCATGGATCTTCAAGCTCCAGCCAAGCGACAAGGCCGAGCTGGACAAGCTGCTGGACGCTGCTGCCTACAAGGCTGCCATCGGCGAATAAGCAGACTGTAATACTGCAAAAGCCCCGATCTCTCGGGGCTTTTTTGTAGGCGTTGATCAGGCGTCGCGCAATACCGCTTTCACTGCCGCCACCGAACGCTCGACGTCGTCCTTGGTCATGGTGGTGAACATCGGCAATGACACGATCAAGCGCCCAACGCGCTCGGCAACTGGCAACATGCCTTCCTTGAACCCGCGCTCGCGGTACAGGCTCAGCAAGTGGATCGGCGGGTAGTGATAGCCGATGCCGATGCCTTTGGCCTGCATCTGCTCCATGAACGTGGCGCGGGCCGGCAAGCCGTCCTTGCGCTCCGGCAGGACCAGTTGGAACAGGTGCCAGTTGCTCTGGGTGAAGTCCGCCGGTGGCAGTTGGGCGCCATAAGTCGCTTCAAAGTCATCGCCAAAACATTTGAAGTAGTGCCGGGCCAGTTCCTGACGATGGGCGGTCAGCGCCTCGATATGGGCGAACTGGCCGAGGCCGATGGTCGCGGCGATGTCGGTCATGTTGAACTTGCCACCGAGCACATCGACGTCCAGACCATCAAAGCCGTTGCGGGTCACGCCCTGCAGGCGGTACTTCTCCGCCAGTCGCGCCTCTTCCGGGGTGTTCAGCACCAGGCAGCCGCCCTCGGAGCAGGTGACGTTCTTGTTCGCCTGAAAGCTGAACGACACGAAATCGCCGGTGGCGCCGATGCGCTGGCCGTTCCAGCTCGAACCCAGGGCCTGAGCGGCGTCTTCGACAATGCGCAAGTTGTGTTTGCGGGCGATGGCGTACAAGCGTTCCATGTCCACCGGCAGGCCGGCGAGGTACACCGGAATCACCGCTTTGGTGCGCGGGGTGATGGCCGCTTCCAACTGGTCCAGATCGATGTTGCGGGTCACCGGATCGATGTCGGCAAACACTGGTGTGGCGCCGACTTCGAGGATCACGTTGGCGGTGGCGACCCAGGAAATCGGCGTGGTGATCACTTCGTCACCCGGGCCGATGCCGGCGATGCGCAAGGCGATTTCCATGGTGCAGGTGCCGGAGTTGAAGGTGCGCACCGGGCGCCCGCCGAAGTATTCCGACAGTTGTGCTTCAAAGGCCTGGACCTTCGGCCCGCTGGTGATCCAGCCGGAGCGCAGCACATCGCCGACGGCGGCAATCGTGGCTTCATCAATGACAGGTTTGGAAAACGGCAGGAACGGCAGTTGGCTCATGAGGATTCGATCATCCGAAAGTTGGACGCCTGATGCAGGCGCTACAGCATGCCCCGGAACCCCCTCTGCCGCCAAGCCGTGCGCGTCGGGATCGGCTGCTATGCTGGTTTGACCGTGTTGCATTGACGCCGAGCGCCAGCCAAGAGAGAGCCCGTCATGTCCCAGTTGCCATCCTTGAGCCAGTTACGCGACCCCGAAGCCTTTCTGCGCCGCCATTTGGGCCCCGACGCCGCCGAACAACAGGCGATGCTCGACAGCCTCGGTCTGGGCAGCCGGGTCGAACTGATCGAGCAGACGGTGCCGCCGGGCATTCGCCTGAATCGGGCGCTGGACTTGCCGCCGGCCCTTGATGAGCAGGCGGCGCTGGCCAAGCTGCGCGGTTACGCCGAGCAGAATCAGGTCTGGACCAGCCTGATCGGCATGGGCTACCACGGCACGCTGACGCCGACCGTCATCCTGCGCAACGTGCTGGAAAATCCCGGCTGGTACACCGCGTACACCCCGTATCAACCGGAGATCGCCCAGGGCCGTCTCGAAGCGTTGTTGAATTTTCAGCAACTGACCATCGACCTCACCGGTCTTGAACTGGCCAACGCCTCTTTGCTCGACGAAGCCACCGCCGCTGCAGAAGCCATGGCGCTGGCCAAGCGTGTGGCGAAGTCGAAGAGCAATCTGTTTTTCGTCGATGAGAACTGTCATCCGCAAACCATCTCCGTGGTGCAAACCCGCGCCGAAGGTTTCGGCTTCGAGCTGATCATCGACGCTGTGGATAACCTCAACCAGCATCAGGTGTTCGGCGCGTTGCTGCAGTATCCCGACACTCACGGCGAGATCCGTGATCTGCGTCCGGTCATCGATCAGTTGCACGCGCAGCAGGCGTTAGCGTGTGTCGCCACCGATCTGCTGAGCCTGTTGCTGCTGACACCGCCGGGTGAACTGGGCGCGGATGTGGTGTTCGGTTCGTCCCAGCGCTTTGGCGTACCGATGGGCTACGGTGGCCCGCATGCGGCGTTTTTTGCCAGCCGCGAGGAGTACAAACGGGCGATTCCGGGGCGGATCATCGGCGTGTCGAAAGACGCTCGTGGCAACGTCGCATTGCGCATGGCCCTGCAAACCCGTGAGCAGCATATTCGCCGCGAGAAGGCCAACTCGAACATCTGCACCGCGCAGGTGCTGCTGGCCAACATCGCCAGTTGCTACGCGGTGTATCACGGGCCGCAAGGCTTGAAACGCATCGCCCAGCGCGTGCACCGCTTGACCTGCATCCTGGCGGCGGGCCTTGAGCGCCATGGTATTGCGCGGGTCAACGCACAGTTTTTCGACACCCTCACGCTGGAGGTTGGCGGCGCGCAGAGCGCGATCATCGATAGCGCCAAGGCTGCGCAGATCAACCTGCGGATTCTCGGCCGTCGCCGAGTCGGCTTGAGCCTCGACGAGACTTGCGATGAAAACACGGTGGCCAAACTGTTCGACGTGCTGCTCGGTGCCGATCATGGTTTGAACGTCGACGACATTGACGCAGAAGCACTGGTTTCCGGCATTCCCGACCCCCTGCAGCGCAACACGCCGTACCTGCGCCACCCGGTGTTCAACGCGCATCACAGCGAAACCGAGATGCTGCGCTACCTCAAGCAACTGGAGAATAAGGATCTGGCGCTCAACCAGTCGATGATCCCGCTGGGCTCCTGCACCATGAAACTCAACGCCACCAGCGAGATGATCCCGATCACCTGGCCGCAGTTCGCCAATCTGCACCCGTTCGCGCCACGGGAACAGGCGCTCGGTTACACCTTGATGATTGAAGAACTGGAGCGTTGGTTGTGCGCGATCACCGGGTTCGATGCGATCTGCATGCAGCCCAATTCCGGCGCTCAGGGCGAGTACGCCGGGCTGCTGGCGATTCGCAAATATCACGAGAGCCGGCAGCAGGGCGCGCGGGATATCTGCCTGATCCCGTCCTCGGCGCACGGCACCAACCCGGCCTCGGCGCAGATGGCCGGGATGCGCGTGGTGATCGTCGAGTGCGACGAGGCCGGCAACGTCGATCTGGACGACCTGAAAACCAAGGCTGCCGAGGCGGGGGACAAGTTGTCGTGCCTGATGGCGACCTATCCGTCGACCCATGGTGTGTACGAGGAGGGCATCAGCGAAATCTGCGAAGTTATCCACCAGCGCGGCGGGCAGGTGTACATGGACGGCGCCAACCTAAATGCCCAGGTTGGGCTGGCGCGGCCGGCGGACATTGGCGCCGACGTGTCGCACATGAACCTGCACAAGACTTTCTGCATTCCCCACGGCGGTGGCGGGCCGGGCATGGGGCCGATCGGTATTCGCGCGCATCTGGCGCCGTTCGTTGCCAATCACCCGGTGGTGCCGATTGACGGCCCGCTGCCGCAGAACGGCGCGGTCAGCGCGGCGCCGTGGGGCAGTGCGAGCATTTTGCCGATCAGCTGGATGTACATCGCGATGATGGGGCCGCAACTGGCGGATGCCAGCGAAGTGGCGATCCTCGCCGCGAACTATCTGGCGCAGCATTTATCCGGCGCATTCCCGGTGTTGTACACCGGGCGCAACGGGCGGGTCGCTCACGAATGCATTCTCGACCTGCGGCCCTTGAAGGCGCAGACCGGGATCAGTGAAGAGGACGTCGCCAAGCGCCTGATGGACTATGGTTTCCATGCGCCGACCATGTCCTTCCCGGTGCCAGGGACGTTGATGGTCGAGCCGACCGAGAGCGAGCCCAAGGCCGAACTCGATCGTTTCATCGGCGCGATGCTGAGCATCCGCGCGGAAATCACCGAAGTGCAGAACGGCAACTGGCCGGCGGAAGACAACCCGCTCAAGCGCGCGCCGCATACCCTGGCGGATGTCACCGGAGTGTGGGAGCGGCCTTACAGCATCGAGCAGGGGATCACCCCGGATGCGCATACCAAGGCGCACAAGTATTGGCCGGCGGTGAATCGGGTGGATAACGTTTATGGGGATCGCAATCTGTTTTGTGCCTGCGTCCCGGTTGACGATTACCGCTGATCTTCAGGCAACACGCAGAGCCATAGTGGGAGCGGGTTTGCTCGCGAAGGCGTCGTGTCAGAAAAATGGATGCGTCTGACCCACCGCCTTCGCGAGCAAGCCCGCTCCCACAGGGGGTGTGGTGAATTCGAAATTACAGGAAAAAAAATGCCGCTCGATCGAGCGGCATTTTTGTTGGCGCCTGGCTTACTCGGAGGCCACTGCGTTCTTCGCCAGAATCGCATTCGCCAGTTCCATGTCCGTGGCCTGCAGGCCCGGATTGTCGGCGCGGACTTTCTGCATCGCTGCTTCCAGGTACGGCCCACGGATGCCGCCATCGCTGGCAACGAAGCTGCCGGCATCGTCCTGTGCGGCAACGATCAGCTTGTGATCCTTGAAGGTCAGGTAGGTCGAACCGGTGGTGGCGCCGGACGAAATGACGTTACGCCAAAAGCTGTCGGCCATCGCTGAACCAACGGGAAGGGACAGCAAGGCAACGGTGGCGACAGCAAGTTTGAGACGCATGATTGAGTGACTCCTGGGGGTTAACTACGGCGTTGGATAACGATTCGCCAATCCGGTTCCGTAGTGGCCTATTTCTGCTCGCTCTGCGGTGTCACCCGCAGCACTTCTTCGAGGGTGGTCAGCCCCGCCGCGACCTTCTGCGCACCCGACAGGCGCAGGCTGCGCATGCCTTCCTTGAAGGCTTGCCGGCGGATGGCGGTGAGGTCGGTGTCGGGGGTGATGAGCGCTTTGAGGCTATCGCTCAACTGCATGATTTCGTAGACCCCGGCGCGTCCGCGATAACCGGTGTCGCGACACTCCAGGCAACCGATAGCGCGTTGCGCATTGCCCGGCAGCGGCGCCTGCCAGGGCCGGGTCAGGGTTTGCCAGTCTTCCTCTTCCAGCGTCAGCGGCGCCTTGCAGTGCGGGCACAGGGTGCGCACCAGACGCTGGGCCATGACCCCGAGCACCGTGGCTTTAATCAGATAGTGCGGCACGCCGAGTTCCAATAGCCGACTGATCGCGCTGGGGGCATCGTTGGTGTGCAGGGTCGACAGCACCAGATGGCCGGTGAGTGCCGCCTGAATCGCCATTTCTGCGGTTTCCAGGTCACGGATCTCGCCGATCATGATGATGTCCGGGTCTTGCCGCATCAGCGCACGCACGCCGGCGGCGAAACTCAGGTCGATGTTGTGCTGCACCTGCATCTGGTTGAACGCCGGCTCGACCATTTCGATCGGGTCTTCGATGGTGCAGAGGTTGATCTCCGGCGTCGCCAGTTTTTTCAGCGTGGTGTAGAGCGTGGTGGTCTTGCCCGAACCAGTGGGCCCGGTCACCAGAATAATGCCGTTGGGCTGACGGGTCATGTCCTGCCAGCGGCGCAGGTCGTCGGCGGAAAAGCCCAACTGATCGAAGTCCTTGAGCAGCACTTCCGGGTCGAAGATCCGCATGACCATTTTTTCGCCAAATGCGGTGGGCAGCGTTGAGAGCCGCAGCTCCACCTCGCCACCGTCCGGGGTCTTGGTCTTGACCCGGCCGTCCTGGGGTTTGCGCTTCTCGGCGACGTTCATCCGCCCGAGGCTTTTCAGGCGACTGACGATCGCCATGGTCACCTGCGGCGGGAATTGATAGACGTTGTGCAGCACGCCGTCGATGCGGAAACGCACGGTGCCCTGTTCGCGGCGCGGTTCGATGTGGATATCGCTGGCGCGCTGCTGGAAGGCGTACTGGAACAGCCAGTCGACGATATTGACGATGTGCGCGTCGTTGGCGTCCGGTTCCTGATCGCTGGCGCCGAGGTTGAGCAGTTGTTCGAAGTTGCCGAGGTTACCGCTCTGCGCGTCGGCAGTGCTGGCGCCGCTGACCGATTTGGCCAGGCGAAAGAACTCGACGCTGAAACGCTGGATATCCACCGGGTTGGCGACCACCCGTTTGATCGGCAGCTTCAGCACGTGGGTCAAGTCAGCCTCCCAACCGGTGACGTAGGGCTGGGCGCTGGCCACGACCACCGCATCGCGGTCGACCGCCACCGCGAGAATCTTGTGCCGTTGGGCAAAGGCGTAGGACATCAGCGGGGTGATGGCGGCTACGTTGATCTTCAACGGGTCGATGCGCATGTACGGCTGGCCGGCCTGCTGCGCCAGCCACAGGATCAGGCTTTCCAGGTCCAGATGTTTGCCTGGACGGCTGAGGTCATCCAATTGCTGGCTGGCGATGAACTCCAGCGGATGTTGCTGGCCGTGGGTCGCGTGGCGGCGGCGGGCGTTGAGCGCCTGCTCCGCCGAGTCCTGGCTGATAAAACCCTGGGCGACCAGTTCACGCAACACATCGTTGAGATCCAGCCAGCGGTCCTGAGTGGCGAGTTGAACGGACATGCGGGCTCCTTTTGAACGACTGTGCGCAAAGGATAGTCGTGGCCCCGCAGACTGTTGGGCCACTACCCGACAAAGCCGTTGCCGGATTTGTCAGCCGGCCGCTTGCGCGGGCGCAGCCCACGCCGTGTCGGCGTCTTGCAGGTTCACCGAGCAGACGCTGATCAGGTTACGAAGTTTTTCCGCAATCACCTGGGCGCGATGCCAGCTCAGACCATCGATGACGATATCGATCGACAGCAGATCGTCGAGCCGCTCGACGTGGACCTGTTGCGGCGTGAGGAATTGCAGCGCAAATAGATTCAGCACCCGCACCAGCAGATCCGGCTCGGCCTCGGCAAGCAACTGATAACGCGCGCAGCAGTGGGCATTGTTGACGTTCCACACATCGGCGCGGGGCGCGGGGGTATTCACGGCTTCGAGGTGAGGCATGTCCGGTCTCCAGAGTCAGTGGAGGAATTTTTACATTCGATGCCGGGCATTTCTTGTCTAAGATGAGCGGATTCGCGGATTGCTCGACTGGAACGATTCGCAAAATGATCATTTTGAGGATTGATTATGCATAGCGAGCTGGACAGCTACGACCGGCGGATTCTCGCCTTGCTGCAAGAGGACGCGTCACTGTCCAGCGCGCAGATCGCCGAGCAGGTGGGACTGTCGCAGTCGCCGTGCTGGCGGCGGATTCAGCGGATGAAGGAGGAGGGGATCATTCGCGGTCAGGTGACCTTGCTTGATCGCAAGAAGATCGGCCTGAACACGCAGATCTTCGCCGAGATCAAACTCAACGCCCACGGGCGTTCGAACTTCACCGAATTCACCGAGGCGATTCGCGGCTTTCCGGAAGTGCTGGAGTGTTATGTGCTGATGGGTGCGGTGGATTTTTTGTTGCGGATTGTCGCGGCGGACATCGAGGCGTATGAGCGGTTCTTCTTCGAAAAGCTGTCGCTGGTGCCAGGGATTCAGGAGGTGAACTCGATTGTGGCGCTGTCGGAGATCAAGTCCACAACCAGCCTCCCGGTCTAGCACGGATGGCCTCCGTGGCGAGGGGATTTATCCCCGATGGGTCGCGAAGCGGCCCCGCTTTAGTAGAAAGCAGGGACTGCTGCGCAGTCCATCGGGGATGAATCCCCTCACCACACAGTCATTACATACGCAGCAGCATTTTCCACGCACGATTCTGATAAACCGCAATCGCCTGCTGCTTGCGCGCATCGAGCAGTTCGTCAGTGATCGTCGGCTCGTTGGCCAGTTGCGCCAGTTTGTTCAGCTCGCCGTACAGGCGATCCATTTCCGCGATCTCCAGCACGTTACGCGCGTGGTGCAGCCAGACCTGGATGCGTTCGATGCGCGGCAGTTGCTCGGCCAGATCTTCCGGCTGCTGCTGATAGCGCTGCAGTTGCAGGGACGTGGCTTCTTCGCCGAGCATGCGCGGCAGCCAGCTGTGCAGTTGCGCGGCGCCCTGGCGGTTGCCGCGGGTGTTGCGCTCGGCGGCCCAGGTGCGGGCCAGCAGCCAGCGCGAAACAGTCAGCGAGAACAGGCCCCAGCGTGGGTCTTCCAGTTCTTCGAGGAATTGCTCCGGCGCGGCCTTGCGTACGTCTTCGTCTTCGATGCCGACCTGAACCAGTGGGCGCCAGTCTTCCAGCAGTGCATCCAGCGCCACGCGCAGGTCGTGAGTGGCCGGACGCGGTGCGGCCTGGCCGAGGCTGCTGAGCAGGGCGCGCATTTCCGCGAGGTTCTCGACCCAGTCCTGCAGCAGGCGCCAGTGGCCGTTGAAGCGATATTGTTCGGCCAGACGCTGGCTGCTGCCGAGCAAGTGCCAGGCCAGCGCGGCGAAGGCGTCGTCGAGTTGGGTTTCCGGGGTCAGTTGCGGCGCGGGCAGGCTCAGCGAGTAGCTGTTGGCGTCGTACAGACGGTAGCCGCGTTCGGCCTTGCTGATGTCGCAGGGCATCAGGGCCAGGGTTTCGGCCAGTTCGGCGGCCAGTTCCAGCAACGCGGCAGGCTCACCTTCGCGCAGTTCCAGTTCCAGCTCGCAGATTTCTTCTTTCTGTTTGCCGACCACCACGTGACCGAGGTCCAGCGCGGCTTCGATCACCACTTTGGCCTTGCCGCGACCCCAGGCGATTTCCGCACGCTCGCGGACGAAATCGGTGGTGAAGATCGGCTTCAGGGTTTTCTTGTCCAGCTCGGCCAGCGACTCGGGCCAGCATTCGCCATCGAGTTTCTTCACGTCGAGCTTGGCTTTGGGCAATTTCCAGTCGTACTCGTTACGCTCGGACAGACCGGCAACACTCTGACCACGGGTCTTGAGGGTCTGAATCACTTCGTCACCGTCCTTGCGCAGGCGCAGGGCGACTTTGGCCTGAGCCAGGTCGCGCTCGGGGGTGTCGAAGTACTGGTTCATCAACTCACGGCGTTCCCAGCCATTTTTGTTGCGTTTTTTCAGGAGCGGGTGCTCGCGCAGGGCAGCGAGGGTTTCGCGGCTGACGCGGAGTTTGATTTCGGTTTCTTTCTGCATGGCCGGAAAATCCAGGATCGGGAGCGCAGCCGGGGGAATGTGTGGCTGCCAAGGCCGTGCAGTGTACAGGACTCAAACTTCCTACGCCCTGCGGCGGTTTATTCCGAGCGCCGGATGGCTCTATGATGGACTTCAAATCGGGAGTTGGAGTCAGCGATGCCTTTGCCATCCATGCAAGACCAGTTCGCTGCACTGATCGCCGCACCGTCGGTCAGTTGCACCCAACCGAGCCTGGATCAGTCCAACCGGGCGGTGATCGATTTGCTTGCCGGCTGGCTGGGGGATCTGGGCTTCAGCTGCGATATCCAGCAGGTCAGCCCCGGCAAATTCAACCTGCTCGCCAGTTTCGGCAGTGGCCCCGGCGGCCTGGTCCTGGCCGGGCACAGCGATACCGTGCCTTATGACGATGCGCTGTGGCAGACCGATCCGCTGAAACTCACCGAAGTCGATGGCCGCTGGGTCGGGCTGGGCAGTTGCGACATGAAGGGTTTTTTCGCGCTGATCATCGAGGCCGTGCAGCCGCTGCTCGACCAGCCGTTCAAGCAACCGCTGCTGATCCTCGCCACCTGTGATGAAGAGAGCTCGATGTCCGGTGCCCGGGCGCTGGCCGAGGCCGGCAAGCCACTGGGCCGTGCGGCGGTGATCGGCGAGCCGACCGGGCTCAAACCGATCCGCATGCACAAGGGCATCATGATGGAGCGCATCGATATCCTCGGGCAGAGCGGCCATTCGTCGGATCCGCGCCTGGGCCACAGCGCCCTCGAAGCGATGCACGATGCCATTGGCGAGCTGCGCGGTTTGCGTCTGCTATGGCAGCGTGAATTCAACAACCCGCAGTTCAGCGTTCCACAGCCGACCATGAACTTCGGCTGTATTCATGGCGGCGACAATCCGAATCGCATCTGCGGCCAGTGTTCGCTGGAGTTCGATCTGCGCCCGTTGCCGGGCATGGACCCGAAAGTCCTACGTGCGGAGATTCTGCGCAAGCTCAATCCGGTTGCGGAACGTCATCAGGTGAAGATCGACTACCAGCCGTTGTTCCCGGAAGTGCCGCCATTCGAGCAGGCCGAAGACGCCGAATTGGTGCGCATCGCTGAAAAGCTCACAGGGCATAGTGCCGAAGCAGTAGCGTTCGGCACCGAAGCACCTTATCTTCAGCGCCTTGGCTGCGAAACCATCGTGCTCGGCCCTGGCGACATCGCCTGCGCACACCAGCCCGGCGAATACCTTGAAATGTCACGTTTGCAGCCTACCGTGCAGCTATTGCGGCAGTTGATTGAACATTATTGCCTGAACCCGGACAAACGATGATGTCCACCTGTGGGAGCGGGCTTGCTCGCGAAAGCGCTGTATCAGGTACATCGATGTCGACTGACTCACCGCTTTCGCGAGCAAGCCCGCTCCCACAGGGGGGACGGTGTTTTGTCTGACCAAACGCTGTAAATTGCCAGCACCCCAACCCGTATTCATGAGGAGAGCGCGCGTGTCGCCAAGCCTGTTCCGACGATAACCATCAGCCCGCTGTGCGTTTTCCGTTTCGCCCTTTTTTCGGCTGCTATTTATTACAGGCCCAGGTTCATGCCCGAATACGTCAATTGGCTTCGTCACGCGTCCCCTTATATCAATGCCCACCGCGACTGCACCTTCGTCGTCATGCTGCCCGGCGACGGCGTTGAGCATCCGAACTTCGGCAACATCGTCCACGACCTCGTGCTGTTGCACAGCCTCGGCGTGCGCCTGGTGCTGGTCCACGGTTCGCGCCCGCAGATTGAAACCCGCCTCGCTGCGCGCGGCCTGACCCCGCACTACCACCACGGCATGCGCATCACCGATGCGGCAACGCTGGAGTGCGTGATCGACGCGGTCGGTCAGCTGCGCATCGCTATCGAAGCGCGGCTGTCGATGGACATGGCCTCGTCGCCGATGCAGGGCTCGCGCTTGCGGGTGGCCAGCGGCAACCTTGTGACCGCGCGGCCGATCGGCGTGCTTGAAGGCGTCGACTATCACCACACCGGTGAAGTGCGCCGGGTCGATCGCAAAGGCATCAATCGTCTGCTCGACGAGCGTTCGATCGTGCTGCTGTCGCCGCTGGGCTACTCGCCGACCGGGGAAATCTTCAACCTCGCCTGCGAAGACGTCGCCACCCGCGCCGCCATCGACCTCGGTGCCGACAAGCTGCTGCTGTTCGGCGCCGACCTCGGTCTGATCGACGAGAACGGCAAACTGGTGCGCGAACTGCGTCCGCAACAGGTGCCTGCGCATCTGGCGCGTCTGGGCAACAACTATCAGGCGGAACTGCTGGATGCTGCTGCCGAGGCTTGCCGTGGCGGTGTCGCGCGCAGCCATATCGTCAGCTACGCCGAAGACGGCGCGCTGCTGACCGAACTGTTCACCCGCGACGGTGGCGGTACGCTGGTCGCGCAAGAGCAATTCGAGCTGGTGCGCGAGGCGGCGATTGAAGACGTCGGTGGTTTGCTCGATTTGATCAGCCCGCTGGAAGAGCAGGGGATTCTGGTGCGTCGTTCGCGCGAAGTGCTGGAGCGCGAGATCGAGCAGTTCAGCGTGGTCGAGCGTGAAGGCATGATCATCGCCTGTGCGGCGTTGTACCAGATTGCCGATTCGGACGCTGGTGAACTGGCGTGCCTGGCGGTGAATCCGGAGTACCGTCACGGTGGTCGCGGCGATGAGCTGCTGGAGCGCATCGAGACCCGTGCCCGGGCGCAAGGGTTGAAAACCCTGTTCGTCCTCACCACCCGCACGGCGCACTGGTTCCGCGAGCGCGGGTTCGAACCTAGCAGTGTCGAGCGTCTGCCGGCGGCGCGGGCGTCGCTTTACAACTATCAGCGCAACTCGAAGATCTTCGAAAAGACCCTCTGAAGATACCGAGGGATTCTTGTGGCGAGGGGATTCATCCCCGATGGGCCGCGCAGCGGACCCGCTTCACCAAAAGCAGGGGACTGCTGCGCAGTCCATTGGGGATGAATCCCCTCGCCATCTATTCAATTGTTTTCGGTTACAAACTTCGCACTGACGTACGGCGAGTAGTCCGGCAGCACCGTCTCGACCTTGCCTTGTTCCTTCAAAAACTTCGCCGTCTCACCAATCGCCTTCGCCGTGCCGCCGTCCAGCAGTGCAGTTGATTGCTGCGCCTTGGCATCAGGGAACTCGGAACCGGCGAGCAATTCCGGCACGTCGGCGGCATTGGCACCCGTCAGTTTTGCGATTTTCTGCACCGGCGCCGAGTCCGCTGTCCAGCTGTCTTTATGGCTGGCGTAATCGGCAAACGCGTCTAGAGTGACCTTGGCAAATTTGGCTACCACCTCAGGATGTTTCTCGGCGTAGTCCTTGCGCGCGACCCAGACTTCGAACGTCGGTGCGCCCCATTGGCCGACTTGAGCGGCATCGGTCAGGGTCTTGCCGGTCTTGCGGATTTCACCCAGCGCCGGCGACCAGACGAACGCACCGTCGATGTCGCCACGCTTCCAGGCGGCGGCGATTTCCGCGGGTTGCAGGTTCACCACTTTGACTTTGCTGGTGTCCAGGCCCCAGTGCCTGAGAGCGCCGAGCAAGCTGTAGTGGGAGGTGGAGACGAAGGGCGTGGCGATGGTCTTGCCGACCAGATCCTGCGGGCTATTGATGCCGCTGCCATTACGCACCACCAAGGCCTCGGCGGCATTGATCTGCGCTGAAACAATGAAGGCGACGATCGGCAGATTGCGTGAAGCGGCCGCGGCCAGAGGGCTGGAGCCGAGGTTGCCGATCTGCACATCGCCGGAGGCAATGGCTGTCACAACTTCCGGGCCACTATTGAAGCGTCGCCAGTCGATCTTCTGGCCGATGGTTGTTTCGTAAGTACCGTCGGCCTGGGGGACTTTGCTGGGGTCGATACCGGTTTGATAACCGATGGTGAGGTTGGCAGCCTGCGCGGAAAAACAAATCAGCGCCGACACACAAACTGTAACAAATTGACTAGATAGTGCGCGTTTAGCCATCATGGCGTCGCCTTTTCGATAGGGTTTGACGAATTGGGGTTGCGCCAAAGCTAATCGATATAAAAAAAGGCTAACAAATACCATTTAGGAATGAGCTTAGTCGCCGATACGTTGTATCCGGGCGAGGATGGCGAGATAGTGGCCATATTCCCGAATGATATGAAAAAGAATGAATAAATTCTTTTTGGGTTTATCAGGAAATCTTTACTCTGCACGGACCAAATCACTGCGATTAGACCTTGGTCGTAGACACACAAGGTTACGATTGACTTGTCAGTCACGGTCTGGCGCTAATCGCGCATCTTAGGATCCAGGGCATCAGACCCCGGGCCAGGAACACAAGAATTAGAAACGAGAGGAGCTTTACATGAACAAGTCCACCTTGGCCCTGGCTGTGGCCGTAGGGGTTATGGCGCAGCAGGCAGGCGCCGCCGGTTTCATCGAAGACAGCAAGGCCACTCTGGGCTTGCGCAACTTCTACATCAACACTGACAACCGTGACTCCGGCACCAAAGCGGCTGGCGCGCAGAACAAGAACGAAGAATGGGGCCAAGGCTTCGATCTGCGTTTCATCTCCGGTTACACCCAAGGCACCGTAGGCTTCGGTATCGACGCCATCGGCCTGCTGGGCGTGCGCCTGGATTCGGGCGGCGGCACCAACGGTGCAACCTCGACTTCCTACGGTGGCACTGTGTTCCCGAGCAAGTCCAACGGCGAAGCTGTTGATAACTTCTCGAGCCTGGGCCTGACCGCCAAGGCCAAGATCTCCCAGACCGAACTGAAGCTGGGTACCCTGCAGCCGAAGAACCCGGTCATCGTGACAAACGACGGTCGTCTGCTGCCACAAACCTGGCAGGGTGGCCAGATCACTTCCGGCGAGATCAAGGACCTGACCCTGGTCGCTGGTCAGATCGAAGCAGTGAAAGGTCGTAACTCCAGCAACAACGAGAACCTGTCCGTTGGTGGTGCGAACGCTCGCGTTGCCAACAGCAACAAGTTCTACTACGCCGGTGGTGACTACAAAATCACCAAGGACCTGACTGCCCAGTACTACTACGGCAACCTGGAAGACTTCTACAAGCAACACTTCCTGGGTCTGGTTCACAACTGGGCAATCGGCCCGGGCGTGCTGAAGTCTGACTTCCGCTACTTCCACAGCAGCGACGACGGCGCCAATGGCAACACCGCAGCCTACTTCGGTAACGGTAACTACGTCGGCAACGTCAGCGGCAAAGGCCCGATCGACAACAATCTGTACAGCGGCCTGTTCCTGTACACCGTTGAAGGCCACACCTTCGGTGGCGGCTACCAGGTTTCCAACGGCAGCTCCGACTTCCCTTGGCTGAACCAGGGCGACGGTTCGTCGAACTACACCATCACCGACATGCAGATCCAGAAGTTCGGTCGTGCCGGCGAGAAAACCTGGCAAGCACGCTACTCGTATGACTTCGCCAAAGTCGGCCTGCCTGGCTTGACCGCCGGTTTGGTCTACCTGCGTGGCGATGATATCGACACCGTTGGCTCCAACCGTCGTGAGAACGGTACCGGTGCTTCCGAGTGGGAACGCGATCTGACCATCGGTTACGTTATTCCTGAAGGCCCGGCCAAGAACCTGGGCTTCATGTGGAAAAACGCTACCTGGCGCAACGACATCCCAGGTCAACGCGACCAGGACGAAAACCGCCTGATCGTCAGCTACTCGATCCCGCTGCTGTAATAGCGCGTCTCGATTCGCTGATGTAAAAAAAGCCCCGTCCGGCATCGCGCCGGACGGGGCTTTTGCATTTTCGGGTCAGGCTCACCCCCGTAAGCCCTTCCCGAAATTCCCCTCTTTTGCAGCTACTCAAGGCCTTCTCGAACCTTGAGGGCGATGTTCGTCGCGATGCGGGCGAGCGTCCAGTGAACGATGTTTAATATTCCTTTAAGTGCTAGATGTCTAGTTATTTATTCTTTTTCACGATGGCAAATCCCGAGCTACAGTTGAGTTCTCCAACAACTCATCAGGAGCAGCATCATGAGCCTCAGACTCGGCGACATCGCCCCCGACTTCGAACAGGATTCCAGCGCCGGCAAGATTCGTTTCCACGAGTGGCTGGGCGATAGCTGGGGCGTGCTGTTCTCCCACCCGGCCGACTTCACCCCGGTGTGCACCACCGAGCTGGGCTTCACCGCCAAGCTCAAGGATGAGTTCGCCAAGCGCGGCGTCAAAGCCATCGCGCTGTCGGTCGACCCGGTGGACTCGCACCACAGGTGGATCGAAGACATCAACGAAACCCAGAACACCATCGTCAATTTCCCGATCCTGGCCGATGCCGACCGCAAGGTTTCCGACCTTTACGACCTCATCCACCCGAACGCCAACGACACGCTGACCGTGCGTTCGCTGTTCGTGATCGATCCGAACAAGAAGATCCGCCTGACCATCACCTACCCGGCGAGCACCGGGCGCAACTTCCACGAGATCCTGCGGGTGATCGATTCGCTGCAGCTCACCGACAACTACAAGGTGGCGACTCCGGCCAACTGGCAGGACGGTGAGGAGGTGGTGATCGTGCCGTCGCTCAAGGACGAGGAAGAGATCAAGCGGCGCTTCCCCAAAGGCTATCGCGCGGTGAAACCATACCTGCGCCTGACGCCGCAGCCGAACAAGTGAATCAGTGAAATTTGGGCTGTAGCTACCGCCGCCTTCGCGAGCAAGCCCGCTCCCACATTTGGAATGCGTTCCCCTGTGGGAGCGGGCTTGCTCGCGAAGGCGTCGGCCAAGCCGACACAAAATCCAGAACCACAAAGCAGGGGATTTCAGGCCGTTTTCACGGCCTGTTTTTTTGCCCGGAACAAAGCAAATCGCATATCTCTTAAACGCATAACCAAATGAATAAATATGATTTATGGATATATAAATCAGCTGGTAAGGTCACTCCCATCGAAGCGAGATCGCAACCCGCGAATCGCCTGCAACGCTTAAGGAATTGTCTCAATGCTGGTCGTCTCACTCGGTGGCAGTCCCAGCCAGCGCTCCCGCTCAGGAGTGTTGCTTGAGCGCTCGCAACGCTGGTTGCAGGCGCAAGGGGTGGAAGTGGTGAGTTATCAGGTGCGGGACTTCCCGGCCGAAGATCTGCTCCATGCCCGCTTCGATAGCCCGAAGGTGCTCGACCTGCTGGCGCAGATTGAAAACGCTGACGGCCTGCTGATCGCCACGCCGGTGTACAAGGCGTCGTTTTCCGGGGCGCTGAAGACCGTACTCGATCTGCTGCCCGAACGCGCCTTGAACCACAAGATTGTTCTGCCGATGGCCACCGGCGGCAGCATCGCTCACATGCTGGTGGTCGATTACGCGCTCAAGCCTGTGCTGTCGGCATTGAAGGCCCAGGAAATGCTCCAGGGCATTTTCGCCGAGGACAGCCAGATCGCTTACGGCGAAGGCAGCGCCCAAGCGCAACTGGCGCCAGCGCTGGAACAGCGTCTGCATGAAGCGCTGGATCAGTTTGTCAGTGCCATGGCTCGCCGGCCGAAACCGCTGGAGCCGGGCCTGTTGAATGAACGTTTATTGAGTGCTCGCTGGAGCATTTGAGCCTTACCCGAATTTGCTCCACTCACCTTACTCAGCCGCTAACGGCCAAGCAGGTGCAGCCAAAACCCAACAGCAAAAAGGAGAGCGCTATGCGCACTGTATTTTTGCGTCGTGGTCTGGTCGCTCTGTTTGCTGCGGCTGTCACCTTCGGCGCCATCACTCAAGCTCAAGCCGAGACATTGCGGATCGGTTACC
Source organism: Pseudomonas sp. S150 (assembly GCF_004526365.1). Taxonomy (NCBI): domain Bacteria; kingdom Pseudomonadati; phylum Pseudomonadota; class Gammaproteobacteria; order Pseudomonadales; family Pseudomonadaceae; genus Pseudomonas; species Pseudomonas sp. S150. The sequence goes on along the minus strand of NZ_CP038207.1, from coordinate 155,434 downwards.
AGAAGTACGGCACGCTGGTGCTGCTCAAGGCCAAAGGCACTCTGGAAAAGCGTCTGGCCGCACAAGGCGTGGACGTGCAATGGACTGAATTCCCCGGCGGCCCGCAACTGCTGGAAGGCCTGAACGTTGGCTCGATCGACTTCGGTGTTACCGGCGAAACCCCTCCGGTATTCGCTCAGGCTGCCGGCGCTGATCTGCTCTACGTCGCCTACGAACCGCCAGCGCCGAACAGCGAAGCGATCCTCGTACCGAAAGACTCGCCAATCAAATCGGTAGCGGATCTCAAGGGCAAGAAAGTCGCCCTGAACAAAGGCTCCAACGTGCACTACCTGCTGGTTCGCGCATTGGAAGATGCCGGCCTCAAATACTCCGATATCCAGACCGTGTTCCTGCCGCCGGCCGATGCCCGCGCCGCGTTCGAGCGTGGCAGCGTCGATGCCTGGGTAATCTGGGATCCGTACCAGGCTGCTGCCGAGAACCAGCTGCAAGCGCACACCCTGCGTGACGGCAAAGGCATCGTCGACAACCATCAGTTCTACCTCGCGACCAAACCTTACGCGCAGAAAAATCCCGAGGTGATCAAGACCCTCGTCGAAGAAGTGCGCGCTGTCGGCGAGTGGTCCAAAGCCAACCCTGAAGACGTGACCCAGCAGGTCGCGCCGCTGCTCGGCCTGCCGGCGGACATCACCCTGACCTCGGTGAAACGCCAGGGCTACGGTGCGTTGTTCCTGACCCCGGACGTGGTCGCCGCGCAACAGAAAATCGCCGACACCTTCTACCAGCTCAAGCTGATTCCCAAGCCGTTGAGCATCAAGGATGTGATCTGGACACCACCGGCCGCTGTGGCCCAAAGCTCGGTTACCCAAGCCCAGTAAATCGAATCCCCAAGGAGACCACTCCATGAGCCTCAACATCTTCTGGTTCCTGCCTACCCACGGCGACGGCCATTACCTTGGCACCGCCGAAGGCGCCCGCGCCGTTGACCACGGTTATCTGCAACAGGTCGCGCAAGCGGCGGATCGTCTGGGCTTTGGCGGCGTGCTGATTCCCACCGGCCGCTCCTGCGAAGACTCGTGGCTGGTGGCCGCGTCGCTGATCCCGGTGACTCAGCGTCTGAAGTTCCTTGTCGCCCTGCGCCCCGGGATCATTTCCCCGACGGTCGCGGCGCGGCAGGCAGCGACCCTGGATCGTCTGTCCGGCGGCCGTGCGCTGTTCAACCTGGTGACCGGTGGCGATCCGGAAGAGTTGGCCGGTGATGGTCTGTTTCTCAACCATGAAGAGCGTTATCAGGCCTCGGTGGAGTTCACCCGGATCTGGCGTCGGGTGCTGGAAGGCGAAACCGTCGATTACGACGGCGAACACATCAGCGTGAAGGGCGCCAAGCTGCTTTATCCACCGATCCAGCAACCGCGTCCGCCGCTGTATTTCGGCGGCTCGTCGGAAGCGGCGCAGGATCTGGCTGCCGAACAGGTCGAAATGGTACTGACCTGGGGCGAGCCGCCAGCCGCAGTGGCCGAGAAGATCGAGCAAGTGCGCGCCAAAGCCGCCAAGCTCGGGCGTACCGTGCGCTTCGGCATTCGTTTGCATGTGATCGTGCGGGAAACCAACGCCGAAGCCTGGCAAGCGGCAGACCGGCTGATTTCGCATCTGGACGACGACACCATCAAACGTGCGCAAGCATCGCTGGCGCGCTTCGACTCGGTCGGTCAACAACGCATGGCCGCGCTGCACGGCGGCAGTCGCGACAACCTCGAAGTCAGCCCGAATCTGTGGGCCGGCGTCGGCCTGGTGCGTGGCGGTGCCGGTACCGCGCTGGTCGGCGATGGTCCAACCGTGGCCGCCCGCGTGAAGGAATACGCTGATCTGGGTATCGATACTTTCATCTTCTCCGGTTATCCACACCTCGAAGAGTCGTACCGCGTCGCTGAACTGCTGTTCCCGCACCTCGACATCGAGCGCCCGGAACTGCCGAAAAGCGCCGGTTATGTCAGCCCGTTCGGCGAGATGGTGGCCAACGACATTCTTCCCAAAGCCGCGTCGCAGAGCTGAGGCGCGCCATGAAAAAATTTATCCACAGCCTCGCGCCCTGGGCGTTGCCGGTGCTCCTGCTGGCGGTGTGGCAGTTGTCGGTGTCTGCCGGTTGGTTGTCGACGCGGATCCTGCCGGCACCGGTGGCAGTGATCGAGGCCGGTGTCAGTCTGGTGCGCAGCGGCGAGATCTGGACGCACCTGGCAATCAGCGGCTGGCGCGCGGCACTCGGTTTCACCATCGGCGGCAGCATCGGCCTGGTGCTGGGTTTCATCACCGGCCTGTCGAAATGGGGCGAACGCCTGCTCGACAGCTCGGTGCAGATGATCCGCAACGTGCCGCACCTGGCGCTGATTCCGCTGGTGATCCTGTGGTTCGGCATCGATGAGTCGGCGAAGATTTTTCTGGTCGCATTGGGCACGTTGTTCCCGATTTACCTCAACACCTATCACGGCATCCGCAACGTCGACCCGGCGCTGGTGGAAATGGCGCGCAGTTATGGCCTGTCCGGTTTCAGTTTGTTCTGGCAGGTGATTCTGCCGGGCGCACTGCCTTCGATTCTGGTCGGTGTGCGCTTTGCGCTGGGCTTCATGTGGTTGACGCTGATCGTTGCCGAAACCATCTCCGCCAGCTCCGGCATCGGCTATCTGGCGATGAATGCCCGCGAGTTTTTGCAGACCGACGTGGTGGTGCTGGCGATCCTGCTTTACGCGGTACTCGGCAAGCTTGCTGATCTCGCCGCCCGTGCTCTTGAGCGTGTGTGGTTGCGCTGGCATCCGGCTTATCAGGTTGCCAAGGGAGGTGCGGCATGACCGCTCAACAACCTCCACGCCTGCTGCGCGGGATTCCGCTGGTGGTGCGCAACCTGCAGAAAACCTTTGGTGCGCGGCAAGTGCTGCGCGACATCGACCTGCACATTCCGGCGGGGCAATTCGTCGCCGTGGTCGGACGCAGCGGGTGCGGCAAGAGCACCTTCCTGCGCTTGCTCGCCGGCCTCGACCACCCGACTGGCGGCGACCTGCTGGCCGGCGCCGCGCCGCTGAGCGATGCGCGGGAAGACACCCGGCTGATGTTCCAGGAAGCACGGCTGCTGCCATGGAAAAAGATCATCGACAACGTCGGCCTCGGCCTTAAAGGCAACTGGCGCTCGCAAGCTCTGGAGGCGCTGGAAGCGGTGGGTCTGGCCGATCGCGCCAACGAGTGGCCGGCCGCTTTGTCCGGCGGGCAGAAGCAGCGTGTGGCGCTGGCCCGGGCGCTGATTCACCAGCCGCGCCTGCTGTTGCTCGACGAGCCGCTGGGTGCGCTGGATGCGCTGACCCGCATCGAGATGCAGCAACTGATCGAACGACTCTGGCAGCAGCATGGGTTCACCGTGCTGCTGGTGACCCATGACGTCAGCGAAGCGGTGGCGATTGCCGACCGGGTGATTCTGATCGAGGACGGCGAAGTCGGCCTCGACCTGCAAGTGGAGTTGCCTCGTCCGCGAGTGCGCGGATCGCATCGACTGGCGGCGCTGGAAACCGAAGTGCTCAACCGTGTTCTGTCCCTGCCCGGCGAGCCGCCGGAGCCGGAGCCTGTTTCACCCCTGCCTACGCAATTGCGTTGGGCGCAATAACTCAAGTTACATCCAACGACAGGAATCAAAGCCATGACTATCAAAGCCATCAACGTGCGCAACCAGTTCAAAGGCTCGATCAAGGAGATCGTTCTCGGCGACGTGCTGTCGGAAATCGACGTGCAAACCGCTTCCGGCATCGTCACTTCAGTGATCACCACACGCTCGGTCAAGGAGCTGGAACTGGCGGTGGGCAGCGAAGTGATCGCCTTCGTGAAATCCACCGAGGTGTCGATCGCCAAGTTGTAAGCCAGTGAGTAAAAAACAACCCCGAAAGGCGTGAGCCCTTCGGGGTTTTTCTTTTTGTGCACGGATTTGAATCGGCGGCGCTGCCATCGCGAGCAGGCTCACTCCTACATTTGGAATGCGTTCCCCTGTGGGAGCGGGCTTGCTCGCGAAGGGGCCGGTGAATGCGCTAGAGAACTCTTTTGGGCAGGTAAGGCGGCAGATACAGGCCGATATAGGCATCAAACACCCGCATCCCTTCCTCGGCCATGCGCGGTGTGATCTGCCCGTGCTGCTGCACCGAGCGCGCATACACGCGGTCGCCCAGTTCCATCGCCAGTGCGAACACATCGACATCGCTCGGCAGGCGCGGCAATTCGAAGTGATGGTCGAACAGCTTGTGCATCAGGTCGCCGAGTTCGATGTCGTGCTGGCGGTCGGCCTGGGTCACTTCGGTCAGGCCGTGCTGGGCGAGGATCAACTGGCGGGCCGCCGCGTCTTCGTCGTAGATCTCCAGCATCCGCTCTTCGACCAGCCGCGACAGGTCACGCCAGTCGCGCAGCGCCTCGTGGTCGATCGGCGCTTGCAGGCAGGCGCGAAACGCCGCATGCACGTCGGCGGTCAGCGCTTCGAGCAGTGCCGGGACGCTGGCGAAGAAGTGATACACGGATGACGGCGGAATCTGCGCGCGTTCGGCGACGCTGTAGATCGACAGACTGGCCACTCCCTCGGCGGCCAGCAGCGTACGCGCGGCGTCGAGTATCGAGTCGATGCGCGCCTGGCTGCGGGCACGGGGTTTGCGAACGGGGGCGGGACGCGTCATGGAAGTCTCCTGCGGGGCAGCGGGCATTGTACGAGCCGCGCCGTGTGTTGTCTGCCGACCTGTGGCGAGGGGATTTATCCCCGATGGGTTGCGAAGCGACCCCAAACCCATTCCCCTCGGTGTGTCAGGAGTATCCGGTTCTCAGGGATTACGACTGCTGCGCAGCCGGTCGGGGATAAATCCCCTCACCACAGTGGAAAATGTTCAGGCATAAAAAAACGCTGCGGGCTGAAATGGCCGGCAGCGCTTTTTATTCCTGCAATCCGCTTAAACGGTATGCAGATACCAGTTGTACTCAAGGTCGGAGATGGAGTGTTCGAACTCCTCCAGCTCGCTTTCCTTGCAGGCGACGAAGATATCGATGTATTTCGGATCGATGTACTTGGCCATCACCTCGCTGTCGTCCAGCTCGCGCAGGGCATCGCGCAAGTTGTTCGGCAGGCTTTGTTCGTTCTGCTCGTAGCTATTGCCTTCGACCGGAGCGCCCGGTTCGATCTTGTTCACTAGACCGTGATGCACACCGGCCAGGACCGAAGCCATCAGCAGGTACGGGTTGGCGTCGGCGCCGGCCACGCGGTGTTCGATACGCACGGCATCGGCTGAGCCGGTCGGTACGCGGATCGCCACGGTGCGGTTATCCAGGCCCCAGCACGGCGAGTTCGGTACATAGAACTGCGCGCCGAAGCGACGGTACGAGTTGACGTTCGGGCAGAGGAAAGCCATCTGCGCCGGCAGGGTCTCGAGCACACCGCCGATCGCGTGACGCAGCGCGGCGTTCTGCTCGGGATCCTCGCTTGCAAAGATGTTCTTGCCATCTTTGTCGAGCACCGAGATATGGACGTGCAGACCATTACCCGCCTGGCCCGGATACGGCTTGGCCATGAAGGTGGTGTCCATTTCATGGTCGTAGGCGATGTTCTTGATCAGACGCTTGAGCAGGACCGCGTAGTCGCACGCCTTGATCGGGTCGGCGACGTGGTGCAGGTTCACTTCGAACTGCGCCGGGGCACTTTCCTTGACGATGGCGTCGGCGGGGATGCCTTGCTCTTTGGCACCTTCCAGAATGTCCTGGAGGCAGTCGACGTATTCGTCGAGGTCGTCGATCAGGTAGACCTGAGTCGAGTGCGGGCGTTTGCCGGAGATCGGCGAGCGTGGCGGCTGAGGGCGGCCGTTCACGTTTTCCTGGTCGATCAGGTAGAACTCCAGCTCGAAGGCTGCGCAGATGGTCAAGCCCAGCTCGTCAAACTTTGCAACAACTTGACGGAGCACTTCGCGCGGATCGGCGAAGAACGGATCGCCTTCAAGTTCGTGCATGGTCATCAACAGTTGCGCGGTAGGGCGCTTCTGCCATGGCTCGTTGCACAGGGTATCGGGGATTGGATAGCAGATCCGGTCGGCGTCGCCGATGTCCAGACCCAGGCCGGTGCTTTCCACCGTAGAGCCATTGATATCCAGAGCAAATAGGGAGGCCGGCAGGTTGATGCCTTTCTCGTAAACCTTGTGGAGGCTGGTGCGTTCGATGCGCTTGCCGCGCACCACACCATTCATATCCGCAATCAGAAGGTCAACGTACAGAACCTCAGGATGTTCCTTAAGGAACGCGTTCGCTTCGTTAAGCTGAACGGCACGCGGGGGTACCGACATGATGCAACACCTTTGTTGTTAAAAATATCAATCATTGATCTTTTCTGGTTTCAGTCAACCCGAACGGCCTGCCGAAGTCAAGCGAGGCCTTTTTTGCCCTAAAAAAGCGCTGCAAGGGCATTTATGGGGCACTTTGGGGCAGTTTTCTGTCCTTGGGACGCTTGGCACCCGCGGGCTTGAGCAGGCCGTGTTGTATTTTTTACGGGGGTGTTGTGTAAAAAAATGAACAAGGCTAAGCTCCGACCAAACCCATAACAGCAATAATACCGGGGTGCTTCATGTCTCGCCTGCCGTTAATCGGCATCACCGACTGCTCGCAACAGTCCGGTCTGCATGCTCATCACATCAGTGGCGACAAATCCGTCCGTAATGCAGCCAGCATGGCTCGCGGCGGGTCGACGAGGTTCTCGTGCGCATCAGGCCCAACGGCAACGTCCGATATTCTGGACGCACGGGACAGCATCCTGTTTATGGCGTCTCCTTCCAATATAGATCCCTTTGAGTCCCAAAGCCTGTGCCGCTCCCAAAGCCGTGCTCATGATTCTGCACGCCTTGAATGTGCACAGGAAATGCAACGCCAGCGTAAAGGGCAGGTAAGCTCCTCTTTCATTGTCTATGCGCGGTGCCAGGCGTAAGCCGGTACTGCGCGCAAGCAAGCCCCCTTTAACGCGACGCCACGGCGTCAAACTTTGCCTGACACGATGTCAGGAGACTCAGCCCAGAGGCATTTATGAGTAACAACCTCGACCAGCTCACCGATTGGTTGAAAGACCACAAGATCACAGAAGTCGAATGCATGATCGGAGACTTGACCGGTATTACCCGGGGCAAGATCTCGCCGACCAACAAGTTCATCGCCGAAAAGGGCATGCGCCTGCCAGAAAGCGTTCTGTTGCAGACCGTGACCGGCGACTACGTCGAAGACGACATCTATTACGAACTGCTCGACCCGGCCGACATCGACATGATCTGCCGTCCCGACCAGAACGCCGTGTACTTGGTGCCATGGGCCATCGAGCCGACCGCCCAGGTGATCCACGACACCTACGACAAGCAAGGCAACCCGATCGAGCTGTCGCCGCGCAACGTCCTCAAGAAAGTCCTGAAGCTTTATTCCGACAAGGGCTGGCAGCCGATCGTGGCGCCGGAGATGGAGTTCTACCTGACCAAGCGCAGTGACGACCCCGACTATCCGCTGCAGCCGCCAATCGGCCGCTCGGGCCGTCCGGAAATCGGTCGTCAGTCGTTCTCGATCGAAGCGGCGAACGAATTCGACCCGCTGTTCGAAGACGTCTACGACTGGTGCGAACTGCAGGAGCTGGACCTCGACACGCTGATCCACGAAGACGGCACGGCGCAGATGGAAATCAACTTCCGTCACGGCGATGCACTGTCGCTGGCCGATCAGATTCTGGTGTTCAAGCGCACCATGCGCGAAGCCGCGCTCAAGCATGACGTGGCCGCAACCTTCATGGCCAAGCCGATGACCGGTGAGCCGGGCAGTGCCATGCACCTGCACCAGAGCATCATCGACATCGAGACCGGCAAGAACGTGTTCTCCAATGAAGACGGGACCATGAGCCAGCTGTTCCTGCACCACATCGGTGGTCTGCAGAAACTGATCCCGGAATTGCTCCCGCTGTTCGCACCGAACGTCAACTCGTTCCGCCGCTTCCTGCCGGACACTTCGGCGCCGGTGAACGTGGAGTGGGGCGAAGAAAACCGCACCGTGGGCCTGCGCGTCCCGGATGCCGGCCCGCAGAACCGTCGTGTGGAAAACCGCCTGCCGGGCGCTGACGCCAACCCTTACCTGGCGATTGCCGCGAGTCTGCTCTGCGGCTACATCGGCATGGTCGAGGGCCTCAACCCGAGCGCGCCGGTCGTGGGCCGTGGTTACGAGCGCCGCAACCTGCGCCTGCCGCTGACCATCGAGGACGCGCTGGAGCGTATGGAAAACAGCGCAACCATCGAGAAATACCTGGGCAAGACCTTCATCACCGGCTACGTCGCGGTCAAGCGGGCCGAGCATGAAAACTTCAAGCGCGTGATCAGTTCCTGGGAGCGTGAGTACCTGCTCTTCGCCGTCTGATACGCCGGGCGCGGTGGCCAGCCGCCGCGCCTTCACCGATAACAAGGAGAATTGGCATGACCAGCAACAACCCGCAAACCCGTGAGTGGCAAGCCCTGAGCAGCGATCACCACCTGGCCCCGTTCAGCGATTTCAAGCAGCTGAAAGAGAAGGGTCCACGGATCATCACCAACGCCAAGGGCGTGTACCTGTGGGACAGCGAGGGCAACAAGATCCTCGATGGCATGGCGGGTCTGTGGTGCGTGGCGATCGGTTATGGCCGCGATGAGCTGGCCGACGCAGCTGCCAAGCAGATGCGCGAACTGCCTTACTACAACCTGTTCTTCCAGACTGCGCACCCGCCGGCACTGGAACTGGCCAAGGCCATCGCCGACGTGGCGCCGCAAGGCATGAACCACGTGTTCTTCACCGGTTCCGGCTCCGAAGGCAACGACACCATGCTGCGCATGGTTCGCCATTACTGGGCGATCAAGGGCCAGCCGAACAAGAAAGTCATCATCAGCCGCAAGAACGGTTACCACGGTTCCACCGTGGCCGGCGCGAGCCTGGGTGGCATGACCTATATGCACGAGCAGGGCGATTTGCCGATCCCGGGCATCGTCCACATCGCGCAGCCGTACTGGTTCGCCGAGGGCGGCGACATGTCGCCGGAAGAGTTCGGCATCTGGGCGGCCAATCAGCTGGAAGAGAAGATTCTCGAAGTCGGCGTGGACAACGTCGGTGCGTTCATTGCCGAGCCGATTCAGGGCGCCGGCGGCGTGATCATTCCGCCAGAGACTTACTGGCCGCGCATCAAGGAAATCCTCGCCAAGTACGACATTCTGTTCGTCGCCGACGAAGTGATCTGCGGTTTCGGCCGTACCGGCGAGTGGTTCGGTTCGGATTTCTACGACCTGAAGCCGGACATGATGACCATCGCCAAAGGCCTGACCTCCGGCTACATCCCGATGGGTGGCCTGATCGTTCGTGATGAAGTGGTGAAGGTGCTCAACGAGGGCGGCGATTTCAACCACGGCTTCACCTACTCCGGGCACCCGGTGGCGGCGGCGGTGGGGCTGGAAAACATCCGGATTCTGCGCGACGAGAAAATTATCGAGAACGCGCATAGCGAAACGGCACCGTATTTGCAGAAACGTCTGCGTGAACTCAACGACCACCCGTTGGTGGGCGAAGTGCGCGGCGTTGGTCTGCTGGGGGCGATCGAGCTGGTGCAGGACAAGGCCACTCGCAAGCGTTACGAAGGTCGGGGCGTGGGCATGATCTGCCGGCAGTTCTGCTTCGATAACGGCCTGATCATGCGCGCCGTGGGCGACACCATGATCATTGCGCCGCCGCTGGTGATCAGCAAGGCGGAGATCGATGAGCTGGTGACCAAGGCACGTAAATGCCTGGACCTGACCCTCAGTGCGTTGCAGGCCTAAGTGCTAGGCTTCGAGCGGGGGAGCTGCGGCGCTCTCGCTCGAAGGTGTCAGAAAGGTTGGCCTTTTCTTGAAAGACCGCCTCCGATCTTGCCAGACTAGCCGCGGTTCCAGTTGTCCGGGTTCGGCCGCTGAACAAAGTGGTTCAAAAAAGAAAAATTTGGAGCATGACGCATGAAGGCATTAGGTAAAAAGCTTGCTGGCAAGACTCTTCTCGCGCTGTCCGTCGCGGGCATGATGGCGGGTGCGGTTCACGCGGACGACAAGGTACTGCACGTTTACAACTGGTCCGACTACATCGCTCCGGACACCATTGCCAACTTCGAGAAAGAGTCCGGGATCAAAGTCGTCTACGACGTGTTCGACAGCAACGAAACCCTGGAAGCCAAACTGCTGGCGGGCAAATCCGGTTACGACGTCGTTGTGCCGTCGAACAACTTCCTGGCCAAGCAGATCAAGGCGGGCGTTTATCAGGAGCTGGACAAGTCCAAGCTGTCCAACTACGGCAACCTGAACAAATCGCTGCTCAAGGCGGTTTCGGTCAGCGACCCGGACAACAAGCACGCCTTCCCGTACATGTGGGGCTCGATCGGCATCGGCTACAACCCGGAGAAGGTCAAGGCTGCACTGGGCGTCGACACCATCGATTCCTGGGACACTCTGCTCAAGCCGGAGAACATCGCCAAGCTCAAGGGCTGCGGTGTGAGCTTCCTCGACTCGCCGACCGAAATGCTCCCGGTCGCGCTGCACTACCTGGGCCTGCCAACCGACAGCCAGAAGAAAGAAGACATCAAGAAAGCCGAGGAACTGTTCCTCAAGATTCGTCCTTCGATCACCTACTTCCACTCCTCCAAGTACATCTCGGACCTGGCCAACGGCAACATCTGCGTAGCGGTCGGCTACTCGGGTGACGTGCAGCAGGCCAAATCCCGTGCCGCCGAGGCCGGTGACAAGGTCAAAGTCAGCTATGCCATTCCGAAGGAAGGTGCCGGCAGCTTCTATGACATGGTCGCGATTCCGAAAGATGCGGAAAACATCGACGGCGCCTACAAGTTCATGAACTACCTGCTGCAACCGAAAGTGATGGCCGAGATCACCAACGCTGTGCGCTTCCCTAACGGTAACGCCGAAGCGACCCAGTACGTGAACAAGGACATCACCTCCGATCCAGGCATCTACCCGCCAGCCGACGTGCAGGCCAAGCTGTATGCGATCGCCGATTTGCCGGCCGCTACCCAGCGTGAACTGACCCGCAGTTGGACCAAGATCAAATCCGGTAAATAAGCCGGTTTGAAGCAACAACCACTGGCCGTCGTCGCCGCGACGGCGGCCAGCGGATCAATTAAATGACAGGAAGTTTTGCAGGAACGGTTTTTCGAGGGTAAGTTGCGCGCCGGTTTGGTTGCCGGGCAGCCATGGCTGTCATGTAACGCGGGGCAACTTGGGCCCAACTAATTTAGAGGACCTCCACTTGCCTATTTTTTCTTCTTTGCGCAAAGCCCTGCTGGCCACTGCCGGCCTGACGATCGCTGTCGGAGCCCAGGCCGCCGGTACGGTGCATATTTATAACTGGTCGGATTACATCGGCGAGACCACCCTGGCCGACTTCGAGAAAGCCACCGGGATCAAACCGGTGTACGACGTGTTCGATTCCAACGAGACCCTGGAAGGCAAGCTGCTGGCCGGGCGTACCGGTTACGACGTGGTCGTGCCGTCGAACCATTTCCTCGGCAAGCAGATCAAGGCGGGCGCGTTCCAGAAGCTCGACAAGTCGCAGTTGCCGAACTACTCGAATCTCGATCCGGTGCTGCTCAAGCGCCTGGAACAGAACGACCCGGGCAACCAGTACGCCGTGCCGTACCTGTGGGGCACCAACGGCATCGGCTACAACGTCGAGAAAGTCAAAGCGGTGCTCGGCATCGACAAGATCGACTCCTGGAGCGTGCTGTTCGAGCCGGAGAACATCAAGAAGCTGCACAGCTGTGGCGTCGCGTTCCTCGACTCGGCCGATGAAATGATGCCGACCGTGCTCAACTACATGGGGCTGAACGCCAACAGCACCAATCCGAAGGACTACGCCAAGGCCACCGACAAACTGCTGGCCGTGCGTCCCTACGTGACCTATTTCCACTCGTCGAAATACATCGGTGATCTGGCCAACGGCGACATCTGCGTGGCCATCGGTTTCTCCGGCGATATCTTCCAGGCCAAACACCGTGCCGAAGAAGCCAAGAAGGGCGTGAACATCGCCTACTCGATTCCGAAAGAGGGCGGCGCATTGTGGTTCGACATGCTGGCGATTCCGAAGGATTCGTCCAACGTCAAAGAGGCCCACGCCTTCATCAACTATTTGCTGAAACCTGAGGTGATCGCCCAGGTCAGTGATTACGTCGGTTACGCCAACCCTAACCCCGGGTCGGACAAGCTGATGGAACAGTCCATCCGCACCGATGAAGCGGTTTATCCACCGCAAGCAGTCCTCGACAAGACTTACGTGTCGGTCGAGTTGCCACCCAATATTCAGCGTTTGATGACCCGTAGCTGGACCAAGGTCAAGTCGGGCAAGTAAGGCACAAACTATCCTGGGTTCGTCCGCGTTGGGCGAACTGCACTGTTTTTATCTGGGAGTTTCGTAAATGGCAGTTGCCTCCGGCGCCTATAAGAAAGCCCTCGAGGGCGACCAGACACCTAAGCAGGTGTTGGTCAAAATCGACCGGGTCACGAAGAAGTTCGACGAGACGATTGCCGTGGACGATGTGTCCCTGGAAATCAAGAAAGGCGAGATCTTCGCCCTGCTCGGCGGCTCGGGATCGGGCAAATCCACGCTGCTGCGGATGCTGGCAGGGTTCGAACGGCCCACGGAGGGGCGCATTTTCCTCGACGGCGTCGACATCACCGACATGCCGCCGTACGAGCGACCGATCAACATGATGTTCCAGTCGTATGCCTTGTTCCCGCACATGACTGTGGCGCAGAACATCGCCTTCGGCCTCAAGCAGGACAAGATCCCCAACGCCGAGATCGATGCGCGCGTGGCCGAAATGCTCAAGCTGGTGCAGATGAGCCAGTACGCCAAGCGCAAGCCGCATCAACTGTCCGGCGGTCAGCGCCAGCGGGTGGCACTGGCGCGCTCGCTGGCCAAGCGGCCGAAGCTGCTGCTGCTCGACGAGCCGATGGGCGCACTGGACAAGAAACTGCGTTCGCAGATGCAGCTGGAGCTGGTGGAAATCATCGAGCGCGTGGGCGTGACCTGCGTGATGGTGACCCACGACCAGGAAGAAGCCATGACCATGGCCGAGCGCATCGCGATCATGCACCTGGGCTGGATCGCCCAGATCGGCAGCCCGATCGACATCTACGAAACCCCGACCAGCCGTCTGGTCTGTGAATTCATCGGCAACGTGAACATCTTCGAAGGCGAAGTGATCGACGACGCCGAAGGCCACGCGACCATCACCTGCAAGGACCTCGACCGGCAGATATACGTCGGCCACGGCATCAGCACCTCGGTGCAAGACAAGTCCGTGACCTACGCGATTCGTCCGGAGAAGCTGCTGGTCACCGCTGAAATGCCGACCTGCGAATACAACTGGTCGAGCGGCAAGGTGCATGACATCGCCTACCTCGGCGGCCACTCGGTGTTCTACGTCGAATTGCCGAGCGGCAAGCTGGTGCAGTCGTTTGTCGCCAACGCCGAACGTCGCGGCCAGCGTCCGACCTGGGGCGATCAGGTTTACGTGTGGTGGGAAGACGACAGCGGCGTGGTACTTCGCTCATGAACATGCGCAAGTTCAAACGACGGCTCAACCGAATAATTCCCAATGGCCGGCAACTGGTTATCGGGGTTCCGTTCATCTGGCTGTTCCTGTTCTTCATGCTGCCGTTCTTCATCGTCCTGAAGATCAGCTTCGCTGAAGCCGACGTGGCCATCCCGCCGTATACCGAGATCTACACCTTCGCCGAGCAGAAGCTGCAACTGCTGCTGAACCTGGGCAACTACGCGATGCTGGGCGACGACGAGTTGTACATCGCCGCCTACCTCGGCTCGCTGAAGATGGCGTTCTTCAGCACGCTGCTGTGCCTGCTGATCGGCTACCCGATGGCCTACGCCATCGCGAGTGCGCGCAAAGAGCTGCAGACGGTGCTGGTGCTGCTGATCATGATGCCGACCTGGACTGCGATCCTGATCCGCGTTTACGCGTGGATGGGCATCCTCAGCAACAACGGCCTGCTCAACGGTTTCCTGATGAGCATGGGCTTTATCGACGAGCCGCTGCAGATCCTCAACACCAACCTGGCGGTCTATATCGGCGTGGTTTATTCGTACCTTCCGTTCATGATCCTGCCGCTGTACGCCAACCTGGTGAAGCACGATCAGAGCCTGCTGGAAGCCGCTTCCGACCTCGGTTCGAGCACCTTCAACAGCTTCTGGAAAATCACCATTCCACTGTCCAAGAACGGGATCATTGCCGGCTGCATGCTGGTGTTCATCCCGGTGGTCGGCGAGTTCGTGATCCCGGAACTGCTTGGCGGCCCGGAAACCCTGATGATCGGTAAAGTGCTTTGGCAAGAGTTCTTCAACAACCGTGACTGGCCGGTGGCGTCCGCCCTGGCGGTGGTGATGCTGGCGATCCTGATTGTGCCGATCATCCTGTTCAACCGCAGTCAGGCCAAGGAAATGGAGGGCAAAGAATGAAACGCATCCGTTTCTCCAGCCTGATGCTGGTACTGGGTCTGCTGTTCATCTACCTGCCGATGCTGATCCTGGTGATCTACTCGTTCAACGCCTCGAAACTGGTGACGGTGTGGGGCGGCTGGTCGATCAAGTGGTACGTCGGCCTGCTCGACAACACCCAACTGATGGGCTCGGTGGTGCGCTCCCTGGAAATCGCCTGCTATACCGCCGTTGCCGCGGTGGCGCTGGGTACGCTGGCCGCCTTCGTGCTGACCCGCATCACCCACTTCAAGGGCCGTACGCTGTTCGGTGGCCTGGTCACCGCGCCGCTGGTGATGCCGGAAGTGATCACCGGTCTGTCGCTGTTGCTGCTGTTCGTGGCCATGGCGCAGATGATCGGCTGGCCGCAGGAACGTGGCATCGTCACCATCTGGATCGCCCACACCACGTTCTGTGCAGCGTATGTGGCGGTGGTGGTGTCGGCGCGTCTGCGTGAGCTGGACCTGTCGATCGAAGAAGCGGCGATGGATCTGGGGGCGCGGCCGTGGAAGGTGTTCTTCCTGATCACCATCCCGATGATCGCGCCGTCCTTGGCAGCGGGCGGCATGATGTCGTTCGCCCTGTCGCTGGACGATCTGGTGCTGGCAAGCTTCGTTTCCGGCCCGGGTTCGACCACGCTGCCGATGGAAGTGTTTTCCGCGGTGCGTCTGGGCGTGAAGCCTGAGATCAACGCCGTGGCCAGCCTGATTCTGCTGGCGGTGTCGATCGTGACGTTCATGGTGTGGTTCTTCAGCCGCCGCGCCGAAGAAGCGCGCAAGAAAGCCATCCAGCAAGCCATCGAAGAAGGCGCCGCCGATTCGTGGAAGCAACCGGACGTGCGCCGCGCGCCTGCGCCGGAAGCGGCTTAAGCCATATCGGGTTGGCCACTTTCTCAAGGCCAACCCAAATCCAAATGTGGGAGCGGGCTTTTGTGGCGAGGGGATTTATCCCCGATGGGTTGCGAAGGGGCCCCCTCTCTTGATTCAAAAAGAAAGGGACTGCTACGCAGTCCATCGGGGATAAATCCCCTCACCACAGGGCACACCCCCACAGTTGGTATTAGGCAGTCCAGGGAGATTGGCGGATGACCTCAACAAAATTCATCGGCTTGAACCCCGGCTCCTGATCCACCAGCACATCGGTCTTCACATTGCCGAACGTGGTCTGCGGACGATGGCGCAAGCCGTCGGCAAACGCGCAGATGATGCATTCCTTGAAACCTTCCCCGCGTGGATGCGCATGCACCACCGCCTCGCGCTGGGTGCTGCTGAACGCCGCGTAATCCATGCCCAACACGTCCATCTCGACACCTGCCGTCACCAGCGCCACGGTCGGCCGCAGATGTTTGGGCACGCCCGGCGTGGTGTGCAGGGCAATCGACAGCCAGACTTGCTCGATGTCGTCATTGCTCAGTCCGTACGGTTTGAGAAACGCCGCGGCCGCGTTGGCGCCATCCACTTCGAAGCGCTCGTCGGCACTGCGATAGCCCTCGACCAGACCGAGGTCGTGGAACATCGCGCCGACGTACAGCAGCTCCGGGTTGTAGGCCAGTTGCTGGCGCTCGCCGCTCAATGCGCCGAACAGAAACACCCGGCGCGAGTGGTGGTAGAGCAGGTCGGATTCGATGTCGCGAATGTACTCGGTGGTGGCCCGGGCGAGGGCGCTGTCGGGGATCTTGATGCCGGCAATGGTCGTGCTCATGAAGGTATCCTCATCGAAAACGCCGTCGTGGCGCTGATGGGCAAAGTCTGTTCCCCGAGGCACTAAACGGACAATCAACGCATGGCTGCGATCCTTGCCAATCGACCTGCAAATCGTGCCAACCTCGCTTGTTGAACCTGGATTGGCTAGGGTTGGCTCAATCAACAAGGCAGGCACGGCCCATGTGGGAGCGGGCTTGCTCGCGAAAGCGGTGTGTCATTCAACAGATAAGTTGAATGTAAGGGCCCTTTCGCGAGCAAGCCCGCTCCCACAGGGATTTGTGTTTGCCACAGGCATTGAGGACATTGGAGGCTTATGAACAAAACCATCGCCATCGTGGTATTTCCCGGCGTGCAGGCGCTGGATGTCAGCGGGCCGATGGATGTGTTCGCCGAGGCCAACCGGTTTCTGCCGCCCGAGGATCACTATCAACTGGAGGTGATCGGCCTCGAACGCGGGCCGATGGCCTGCTCCAACGGGTTGAACCTCAGTGCTCACCGGCACTTCAGCGAAGCGCTCGACGCTTGGGACCTGCTGCTCGTCGCCGGCGGCCCGCAGTTGCCGTTCATGGATTTCGGTAAAAGCTTCGACACCTGGCTGCGCGAGGCCTGCACCCGTGCGCGGCGCTTTGGCTCGAGCTGCAACGGCGCGTTCATGCTGGGGCGGGCGGGGTTGCTCGAAGGGCGCACCGTGACCACCCACTGGAACGATGCCGAAGCCTTGGCTCAGTTGTGTCCATCGACCCAAGTCGAGGCCGACCGCCTGTATGTCGAGGACGGTGCGCTCTATACCTCAGCCGGGGTCACCGCCGGGATCGATCTGTCGTTGTACCTGTTGGCCCGCGATCACGGCGCTGAAGTGGCGCTGAGTGTGGCCAAGCGACTGGTGGTGTTCACCCAGCGCTCCGGCGGGCAATCGCAGTTCAGCCCGTTCCTCACACCGCATGCGGAGTCGACGTCAGCGGTGGCGATGGTGCAGTTGTATGTGCTGGCCAACCTCACCGGCGATCTGACGATTGCCGATCTGGCGAACGCGGCGAACATGAGTGCGCGCAATTTCTCCCGGGTGTTCGCCCGTGAGGCTCGGGTCACCCCGGCAGAGTTCGTCGAAAGTGCGCGAGTGGATGCGGCGCGGGGGCTGCTGGAAAGCACCACGGCACCGCTGAAGACCGTGGCCTATCAGTGCGGGTTTCGCGATGCGCAGCACATGCGCAGTGTGTTCAACCGTCGATTGGGGGTGACACCGCAGCAGTTTCGGCTGAATTTTGCGTTGATGCTCTGAGAGATGTGTTGAGTTGGCGGGCCCCATCGCGAGCAGGCTCACTCCTACAATTGGAATGCGTTCCCCTGTAGGAGTGAGCCTGCTCGCGATAGGGCCCGTCCGGCTAACCGAGAACTATTGGGCAGCCCGCGCCGGCAACAGCTTCAAGGTACTACGGGTATTGGCCGTCACCTCTTCCTCGCTGAAATGCGCCTGCACATACATCCCCTCGACGTACTCTTCGGCCTGATCGTCATAGTGGCTGTCGGATGGCACACCGCTCTGGCCGACCGGGTTGATGGTCAGGCTGTGCGCCGGGTCGGCGAAGTCCACCAGGCGCCGCGTCGAAGGTCCATAGGTCACCGGCCACGGCGCCGGGCCGAGCTTGGCCGAGAGATTGTTCGGAACTTCGTGACTGCCCGGCGCAGCGAACGGCCCGACATTGACGATCCGGTCCAGCGGCTTCTGCTGACCCAACGGATGACCGTGGGTCAGGGTGTGCGCCGTGCCCCATTGCCAGTCGGACGGGTTGTCGCCGAGGGTCTGTTTCAGGTGCGCCATGCTCGCCTGCCACGCCGCTTTGACGACGTCGGCGCGAGTCTCCTTGTTCGGCGTGTTGCGGTTGTCCCACCACGGCGAGTCCGCATTCGCCGCCAGGCGCGGCAGGGCGGCATCGATCACCCGGGTCGAGAGCAGCGTTTCGAAGAAGTCGTTGCCCAGCTCATCGCGCATCGCCGCATCGGCGAGGTCGTAGAGAAACTGGTTGAACAGCGTGGCGCTGACCGAATCCAGCGGATAGTCGCCCGGCCACTGCGCCAATTGCTCGACCAGTTTCAGTTGCGCTGGATCACTCACCACTTCACGCAACACCGGCAGCAACGGCGCCAGGGTGCGCGGGCCGTAGGCGGTGGTGGTGCCCAGTTGCAGCTTCTGGTTGGCCTCGTTGCTCCACTTCAGATTCTTGTCGCTGAGCTGGCGGTTGAGCTGCTGGCCGCGATCGGCGAGGTTGTAGTAACCGGGAATCTCCATGCCGGTGGGCGACAGCGGCTGGAAGTTGGCCGAGACGATGTAGCCGCGTGCCGGGTTCTCTTCCTGCGGGTTGGCGCTGAACGGGTAGTAGCCGTCCTTGTCCGCCTGATTGCCGCTGCCGTCGAGAATGAACTCCGGGCGCACGCCCGCCGGACGTTTGGGCAACAGCGCCGAGGCCCACCAGGCGATGTCACCCTTGGCGTTGGCGTAGACGATGTTCAGCCCCGGCGCCTGCACCTTGGCCGCCGCCGCACGGGCCTTGGTCAGGGTGTCGGCGCGGTTGAGCTGGTAGAAACCTTCGAGGATCGGGTTTGGTGTTTCGAGGAACGCCCACCACATGGCGATCGGCGTTTTACCGGCGGCAGTGCCGAGGGCGTCGTTGACGATCGGGCCGTGGGGCGACTGACGCAAGGTCAGCATCACCGGCGCCTGGCCCTTCACCGCGATCTGCTGCTCGGTGCTGACCAGATCGGTCCACTGGCCGTGGTACCAGACCTGATTCGGGTTGTCCGGGTTGACCTTCTCGGCGATCAGATCCAGATCGTCATTCTGGAACATGGTCAGGCTCCAGCCGAAATCCAGGTTGTGCCCCAGGAATGCGAACGGCACCAGCGCCTGATGATGGCCGTAGAGCTCAAAGCCCGGTGCCGACAGTTGCGCCTCGTACCACACCGACGGCACCGAGAAGCGAATATGCGGATCACCGGCCAGTAGCGGTTTGCCGCTCTGGCTACGGCTGCCGGCGATCACCAAGGCATTGCTGCCTTCGAATTGCGGCAGGCCGTTTTCAATGAGCGCCTGCTCGCTGAGGCGGGCGAGGGCATTGAGGTCTTTCCAGTCGCCGGCGGCGAGGGCCGGGGTCTTATTGGCGTGATCTTTGGCGAGCACGCCTTTGGGCTGCCAGTCGAGGTCGAAGACGTTGAGGTAATCGGCGCCGAGTTGATCGCGCACGTAGGTCAGCAGCGGTTCGGTACGAAACGCGGCGGCGAAGCTGTAGGCCATATAACCGGCGACGCTGATGCTGTCCTCCGCCGTGAACGGCCGCTTGGGAATGCCCAGCACGTCGAACTCCACCGGCGCGACGTGGCTGTCCTGATATTGGTTGATGCCGTCCAGATAGGCTTGCAGGGCCTTCCACGCCGGGGACTGCTTATCGAGACTGGCGACATAGCTGGCAGCGCGTTCACGGATGCGCAGGCTGCGAAACAGTTTGTCGGTGTCGAGCAGCTTCGGCCCGAGCACTTCGGCCAGCTCGCCGCGCGCGAGGCGGCGCATGGCTTCCATCTGGAACAACCGGTCTTGAGCGTGCACGTAGCCGAGGGCGCGATACAGATCGGTTTCGTTCTCGGCACGAATATGCGGCACCCCGCGTTCGTCGTAACGCACGGTCACCGAACCCTGCAGATTGCGCAGCTTCACCTGGCCCTGACGCGTCGGTTGCTTGCTATAGACGTACCCGCCGACACCGGCGAGCAGGACAACGATGAGCAAGGCAAGAACGGTGAAAACGCGTTTCATGGTGACTCCTTGTGCATGCGGGATTGCCGCCCGTCGGGCTGCAAACAATTAGCACAGACCTTCCGTGCCGTGCATCGCTGTCCTCGAAAAGTCCGGAATGCCTTACTGCGCCACCACCGGCCACGGGCAATAACACCCGACCGCCAGGGTGTGCGTGGCGTTGACCGGGCGGTCTTGCGTGAGGGCATTGAGGATCGGTTCGATAAAACTGTTGCTGGAATTGCAGGTCAGCCCTTCGCTGTACGGGCCGAAGTACGCCAGTTTGCCGCTGCGGTCCCAGATCGCCACGGCGGGGCTGGCCGGGATCTGCTCGGAGCCGGGCAGCACCGCGATGGTTTTCAGGTTGCTCAGGGTGGTGGGCAACTGACCGTGGGAGCCGGCGCGCTGCACGGCGAAGAATTCCACACCGCGCGTGCCGTACTGCTCGACCATCTCGGTCAAGTGCTGTTGATTGCCGACGTTGCATGGGCAGGCCGGGTCCCAGAAATGCACGAGACGGATTTTGCCGGGGCCGGCCAGTTCATCCGGCAGGCGCAACGGATCCCCGGAAAACACCGCGGTGTGCTGACTGAACGCACGCAGATAGCGCCCCTGAAACCAGTCGTACGCCGCCCACAGCACCCCGGCACACACAAGCGCGAGCAGGCTGGCAAACAGTGCGGTGCGGTAGGGCGAGCGCATGGTTTTTCGATCCTCGAAGGGGGGCTAGCTTGCCATGCTTGCCGCAACAGATGAATATCGCAGGCCGATAAAGTCTGTTTACCGCTTTGGAATACCCGCATGCCTGACACTTTCGATGCCGATCATTTACGCGCCAGCCTCAAGCCTTTGGCCCAGTGGCAGCCGTTGTCGGACGAGGCCAAGGCGTATCAGCGGTTCTATCAGACCGACTTTCCCGAGCGCGATGTCTGGCGCGGCATGGGCCGGTTCGAGGTGGACGGTTATGAGCTGGTCAGCCATTGCTGGTGGCCGGAGAAGGTCAAGGGCACGCTGTTTCTGCTGCACGGTTTTTACGATCACACCGGGCTGTATCGGCATGTGATCGAGTGGGCGCTGGATCAGGATTTTGCCGTCATCGCCTGCGACTTGCCGGGCCATGGTTTGTCGAGTGGACCGCGGGCGAGCATCCGCGACTTCTCCGAATATCAGGACACGTTGCAGGCGTTGTTCGCTGAAGCCAGTTCGATTGCCCTGCCGCAACCCTGGCATCTGTGCGGACAAAGCACTGGCGGCGCGATCGTCGTCGATCATGTGCTCAACCATGGCGAGAACAGTCCGGCGCAGGGCCAGTTGATTCTGCTGGCGCCGCTGGTGCGTCCGCGCGCCTGGGGCTGGTCGCAGCTCAGTTATTACCTGCTGAGGCCTTTCGTGCGGGGCATCGCCCGGCGCTTCAGCGAGAACTCCAACGACCCGGATTTCCTGCCGTTTCTGCAGACCGATCCGTTGCAGCCCAAACGCTTGCCGACGGCGTGGGTCGGTGCGCTGTCGCGCTGGATCATCCGTGTGGAACACGCGAAAAAAAGTCCGCGACGGCCGCTGATCATTCAGGGGCAGGCGGACATGACCGTGGACTGGCAGCACAACTTGCAGGTGCTGAAGTGGAAGTTCGACCGGCCGCAGATTCTGCTGCTGCCGGAGGCGCGGCATCATCTGGCGAATGAGACGCTGGAAATGCGCGAGGAGTATTTCGAGTTTCTGAACAAGCGGATCAGGGGCAGAAATTTATAGTGTTTGTAAGGGCCTCTTCGCGAGCAAGCCCGCTCCCACATGAAACCGCGATCACCTGTGGGAGCGGGCTTGCTCGCGAAGGCGGCCGGTCAGGCAATAAAGATTACTGGCCAAGGTTCGAGGAGCTTTGCCCCACCGCCAACCCCGCCCGAATCGCCGCCAGCGCCGCCTGGTAATACGCCTTGCCCTCGCTGGACTCGGCGAAGGTCGCGAACTGCTCCAGTTCGTCATCCGACAGATCGCGATAAACGTAGAGCAGCGTGTTGTTCAAATCGGCGCCGATCTGCTCCATCAGGCGCTGGCGCTGGCCGTTCAACATGCCTTGCGCCTGACCGCCGCCGAGCAAGCCGGGGATCATCGAGCTCAAACTGTCCGCCGCCACCCCGGCAATCGCCAGGCTGACTTCCGCGCCGGCCTCGCGGGCGGGCAGGGCCTGGGCCAGATGGCCGATGATCAGCAGGCGGCTGTCGCTGGCCTGCATCTTCGGCAGGCCCTTGGCGTTCTTCGCCAGTTGATCGCGACGGGTGGCGAGCAATTCAGCGGCGACGATTTTCTTGCCCAGCGGCGATTGAAAGAAGGTCAGTGCCGGTTGTGGATCGGCAAGGTGCTGGCGCAGTTGCGCTTCGGCACGCTGATCCATGGCCTGGGGAGCGAAGCGCTGGTTGCTGTTGTTGACCAGGGCTTGAAACACCGCCGGCGGCAGGTTGTTCTGGTAGCGCTGCTGCGCGGCACTCAGGGCATCATTGAAATGCGCACGTTGATCTGGCCAGCCGGCGATCTTGTACAGCTGATCGTGGCCGTCCGCCCAGGCGGGCAAAACGCAGAACATCAACAGTGAAAAAAGCAAACGGCGCATAGGGACTCCTGTCAGCAGCGGACTATTCTCCGTGCGGTGCCGGGACTTGTCGAGAATTCGTAGCAAGCCGCTGCGTGGCTCTGTCGGATTTCCTGCCGCCGGCATACTATGCGCGCCATGCAAATATCCTCTGAACACCCGCTGCTGTTACGCATCGTCGACGACCTGGCCGAACACGGCTGGTCGCAGCAGAACATTTTCCTGCCCGCAGGTTTGACCCGCGAGCTGGCGGCCGAGTGCCGCAAACGTGAGGCCGAGGGTGAACTGGCGCCGGCAGCGGTAGGCCGTGGGCCGTTTTCAGAGATTCGCGAGGGTATTCGTGGCGACCACATCCAGTGGATCGACCCGGGCCAGGCCGAGGCCAGCGACCGTTATCTGAACCTGATGGAAAGCCTGCGCGAGGCGCTCAATCGCGGGCTGTTCCTCGGGCTCGAGGATTTCGAGTGCCACTTCGCCCTGTATCCGCCGGGCGCGTTTTACCGCAAGCACGTCGACCGTTTTCGCGACGATGACCGGCGCATGGTTTCGGCGGTGGTCTATCTCAATGACGCGTGGCTGCCGGAAGACGGCGGTCAGTTGCGCATGTATCTGGACGAAGACCGGGTCCACGACGTGCAACCCACCGGCGGCTGTCTGGTGGTGTTCCTCTCCGGTGAGGTGCCCCATGAAGTGCTGCCGGCGCACCGCGAACGCCTGTCGTTGACGGGCTGGTTCCGCCGTCGTGGCAACGAGCCGTTCTGATATGCAGAAGATTCTGGTCAGCCGCTGCCTGTTGGGCCACCGCGTGCGTTACGACGGCGGGGCCAGCGGGCCGTTCGATCTGCTCAAACAGTGGATCGCCGAGGGCCGCGTGGTACCGCTGTGTCCAGAAGTGGCTGGCGGTTTGCCGACCCCGCGGGCAGCGGCGGAGATCCCGGGCGGGCAGGGCGCGGAAGTGCTCGATGGCCAGGCGGCGGTGATCACCAGCGAGGGCGAGGACGTCAGCGCGCAGTTTCTCGATGGTGCGCGGCAAGCGCTGGCGCTGGTGCAAAAGCATGACATCCGCGTGGCGGTGCTCAAGGCCAACAGTCCTTCTTGCGGGAATTTGCTGACCTATGACGGGACGTTCAGTGGGGTGAAGGTCTCGGGAGAAGGCGTTACGGCGGCGCTGCTTAAACGCCATGGGGTTGAAGTCTTCAGTGAACTCGAACTGCCACAAGCCGCACTGGCCCTGGCTGCTTTGGACTGATCCGCAATTGTTGCCCTCACCCCAGCCCTCTCCCAAGGGGAGAGGGGGCCGACCGAGGTGTCTGGCGCTGTCCATCGACCTGAAAGACCTTGGCGATTGTGGATTCGGCAAAGCAATGGCCAGTCGATTTCGGATCGATACATCCATTTCAGGTCGGCGTATTTCTGCAACATTCCCCATTCAGTCCCCTCTCCCTCCGGGAGAGGGCTAGGGTGAGGGGCTTTTAAGGTTTAAACCACTTCTCGGACAACGCCGCCAATCGCCCATCTGCCTTGATCCGCTCCATCGCGCTCGCAAGACTGGCCTGAAACGCCGGATTACCCTTCTGAAACGGAATCGCCAGCTCCACCGGCACCGCCGTCTTCGGCTTCTCCTCGGTCAGCGCCTGTACCAGCACCATCGGTCGCGGCTGCTCATCCTTCTTCGCCAGCAGCTGCGAATCGACCTTGCCGTAAGGCTCGCTGACGTCGAAACGATCCTTGAGTTCAGGTGTCAGTGCTATGTGGTTGAGCGCAACGTCGTACTTGCCGCTTTCAACGCCCTGGAGCAGGTCGGCTTCGTCGGTGACGATGAAGTCGGCGCGTACATCCAGCTCGTTGGCCAGCAGTTGCCCTAGCTCGACCTCGAACCCCGTGAGTGTGTCGCCATCCTTGAAATTGAAGGGCGGTGTATTAGCCTCAAGGGCAATGCGCAACTCGCCACGGTCGTTGACGTCATCAATCAGTTCGGCGTGAGCCAGAGGGCTCAGAAGGGGTAGCAGGCAGATCAGGCCAGGCAGAAAGCGCATGGTCACTCCTTTGAAATCATTATTGCGATGCTCTGAGTCAGGCTCGCTTTGCTATGGTTGTCGAGTGCCTTCGACAACGAATGGTCATGAAGTTGTCATGACCGCGCGGATTTTACGGAAAAACTGGAGAAGAGAATGAAAACGTTTATGTCACGAGCAGCCTTGGCTGGCCTGTTGATGGGTGTTTCAATGCTGGCCAGTGCAGCGACCCCGGCACCCAAAGGCGCCGAAGTGTTCATCGTTTCTCCCGAAGACGGGGCCACGGTTTCTCAGGAGTTCAAGGTCAAGTTCGGGGTCAAGGACGTTGCGCTGGCACCGGCCGGTGACGTCACCAAGAACACCGGTCACCACCACCTGCTGATTGATGCCAAGGAAATCGTTCCGGCCGGTTCCGTCGTGCCGACCGACGCCAACCACATGCACTTCGGCAAGGCACAGACCGAGGCCACGATCAAACTGGCTCCGGGCAAGCACACCTTGCAACTGGAGCTGGGTGACAGCGGCCACATGGCGTTCGATCCGCCGATCGTCTCGAAAAAGATCACCGTCAACGTCGAATGACGTTTTCGCACGCATGAAAAAGGGAGCCCGAAGGCTCCCTTTTTTTGTCGCTCAGCGTCGGATCAGAACAACACGCGGCTACGGATAGTACCGTTGACGTGTTGCAGCTTCTCTTGCGCCAGCTCCGAGTACTCGGCGTCGACGTCGATCACCACGTAACCGACTTTCTCGTTGGTCTGCAGGAACTGACCGGAGATGTTGATACCGTTTTCGGCGAAGACCTTGTTGATCTCGCTCATCACACCCGGGATGTTCTCGTGGATGTGCAGCAGACGGTGCTTGCCAGGGTGAGCCGGCAGGGCCACTTCCGGGAAGTTCACCGACGACACCGAAGTACCGTTGTCGCTGTACTTGACCAGTTTTTCCGCCACTTCCAGACCGATGTTGGCTTGCGCTTCGGCAGTCGAACCACCGATGTGCGGGGTGAGGATCACGTTGTCCAGGCCACGCAGCGGGCTTTCGAACTCTTCGTCGTTGGAGCGTGGCTCCACCGGGAACACGTCGATGGCCGCGCCGATCAGGTGCTTGTCCTTGATCGCGTCCGCCAGGGCGTCCAGCTCGACCACGGTGCCGCGCGCGGCGTTGATCAGGATGCCGCCCTTCTTGATGGCGCGGATTTCCTTCTCGCCGATCATCCACTGGGTCGCGGCGGTTTCCGGAACGTGCAGGGTGACGATGTCGGACATGCCCAGCAGCTCGTGCAGGTTGCCGACCTGAGTGGCGTTGCCCAGCGGCAGCTTGGTCACGGTGTCGTAGAAGAACACCTGCATGCCCAGACCTTCCGCCAGAACCGACAACTGCGTACCGATCGAGCCGTAGCCGACGATGCCGAGTTTCTTGCCACGGATCTCGAAGGAGTTGGCTGCGGATTTGATCCAGCCACCACGGTGGCAGGAAGCGTTTTTCTCAGGGATGCCGCGCAGCAGCAGGATCGCTTCGGCCAGCACCAGTTCCGCGACGGAGCGGGTGTTGGAGTACGGCGCGTTGAACACGGCGATGCCGCGCTCGCGGGCAGCACTCAGGTCAACCTGGTTGGTGCCGATGCAGAAACAGCCGACCGCGACCAGCTTCTTCGCGTGATCGAAGATCTCTTCGGTCAGTTGGGTGCGCGAACGAATGCCGATGAAGTGAGCGTCAGCGATCTTTTCCTTGAGCTCGGCTTCCGGCAAGGAGCCTGTCAGGTATTCGATGCTGGTGTAGCCCGCCGCCTTGAGGACGTCGACAGCCGATTGGTGGACGCCTTCGAGAAGAAGGAACTTGATCTTGCTCTTATCGAGAGAAGTCTTGCTCATCTGCGTAAACCTGTATCCCGGAGAAAAATGGCAGGAAATGGTCAACAGACATTGACCTGGACGACAAGAAAGCCGTCACCGCAGAACTGGCCTTGGGCACTGGCCTGCGGGGTCGGTATGCTAGCATAGCCACCCCGCTAAACACTCATTCCTGCGACGTGAAGCGTCTTCAGGATGACCATGAATTGTTCGAGAGTTCTGTCGATGACCAATCCTGCCCTGATTGATGAACTGAAGACCCTGGTCGAGCCTGGCAAGGTCCTGACCGACGCCGACTCCCTGAACGCGTACGGCAAGGATTGGACCAAGCACTTCGCGCCCGCGCCAAGCGCCATCGTGTTTCCCAAGACCATCGAACAGGTGCAGGCCATTGTCCGTTGGGCCAATACCCATAAAGTGGCGCTGGTGCCGTCGGGCGGGCGCACCGGGCTGTCCGCCGCCGCCGTTGCCGCGAATGGCGAAGTGGTGGTGTCGTTCGACTACATGAACCAGATTCTCGACGTGAACCTCACCGATCGCACCGCCGTGTGTCAGCCGGGCGTGGTCACCGAGCACTTGCAGAACGTCGCCGAAGAAAACGGCCTGTACTACCCGGTGGACTTCGCGTCGGCCGGTTCCAGTCAGATTGGCGGCAATATCGGCACCAATGCCGGCGGGATCAAGGTGATTCGCTACGGCATGACCCGTAACTGGGTCGCCGGCCTGAAAGTGGTCACCGGCAAGGGCGATGTGCTGGAGCTGAACAAGGACCTGATCAAGAACGCTACCGGTTACGACCTGCGCCAGTTGTTCATCGGCGCCGAAGGCACCCTCGGCTTTGTGGTCGAAGCGACCATGCGTCTGGATCGCGCGCCGAAAAACCTCACCGCGATGGTCCTCGGCACCGCCGACTTCGACTCGATCATGCCGGTGCTCCACGCCTTTCAGGGCAAGCTCGACCTGACCGCGTTCGAATTTTTCTCCGACAAGGCCCTGGCCAAAGTACTGGGCCGTGGCGATGTGCCGGCGCCGTTCGAGACCGAGTGCCCGTTCTACGCATTGCTGGAATTCGAGGCGACCAGCGAAGAAGTGGCCAACACGGCGCTGGAAACCTTCGAACACTGCGTCGAGCAGGGCTGGGTGCTGGACGGTGTGATGAGCCAGAGCGAAACCCAGCTGCAGAACCTGTGGAAGCTGCGCGAGTACATCTCCGAGACCATCTCGCACTGGACGCCGTACAAGAACGACATCTCGGTGACCGTGTCGAAAGTCCCGGCATTCCTGCAGGAAATCGACGCGATCGTCGGCGAATACTATCCGGACTTCGAAATTGTCTGGTTCGGCCACATCGGCGACGGCAACCTGCACTTGAATATCCTCAAGCCTGATAACCTGAGCAAGGACGAGTTCTTCGCCAAGTGCGCGACCGTCAACAAGTGGGTGTTCGAAACCGTCGAGAAATATAACGGTTCGATCTCCGCCGAGCACGGCGTGGGCATGACCAAGCGCGACTACTTGACCTACAGCCGTTCTCCGGTCGAAATCGAGTACATGAAAGCGGTCAAAGCGGTGTTCGACCCGAACGGCATCATGAACCCGGGCAAGATCTTCGCGGTTTGATTGGCAATCCCTGATGAATCAATGAAGGCAGGAGTCGGTAAATGAGCTATCAGCACCAGTACGTCGACGGCACGCGCATTCACTTCCCGATCGGGAAGGTGGTGTGCATTGGCCGCAATTACGCCGAACACGCCAAGGAACTGGACAACCCGGTGCCTACCGAGCCGTTGCTGTTCATCAAGCCAGGCAGTTGCGTGGTGCCACTGGAAGGCGGTTTCAGCATTCCGACCGAGCGCGGTTCGGTGCACTACGAAGCGGAAATCGCCGTGTTGATCGGCAAGCCGCTGTCGACTAAGCCGAGCCGTGAAGAAGTGCTCGACGCGATCTCCGGGTTCGCCCCGGCGCTGGACCTGACCCTGCGTGACAAGCAGGCCGAGCTCAAGTCCAAGGGCCTGCCATGGGAAATCGCCAAGTCGTTCGACGGCGCGGCGGTGATTGCCCCGTTCGTGGTCGGCAGCACCTTCGCCGACCTGACCGACATCGGCATCCGCCTGACCATCAACGGTGAAGTACGCCAGGACGGCAACAGCAGTGCGATGCTCAACCCGATCGTGCCGATGATCCAGCACATGGCCGGCTGCTTCTCGCTGCAGGCCGGCGACGTGATCCTCACCGGCACGCCAGTGGGCGTCGGCCCGCTGAATGTCGGCGACGACATCGTGCTGGAACTGGTTGGCGCGAGCAGCTTCAGCAGCAGCGTGCGCTGACCGCGAAACTGCAACACCCTGTGGGAGATAGCCTGTTGTGGTGAGGGGATTTATCCCCGATGGCCTGCGCAGCAGTCCCAGCTTTGGGGCCGCTTCGCAGCCCATCGGGGATAAATCCCCTCACCACAGGGCTCGCTCCTACATTGGCTCTGTGTCGCGGCTCGCAAAGCCGCACAACAATCCCGTCATTTGCCGTTTTTTTCACATTCTGTCCGGATAATTCCTCTCATTCTGGCGTCTGAGCCGGCCTCTTTGTGCTATTACCCATAGCCTGAATATTCGGAACGCGTCCCTGATGTCCGCTCAAACTCAGCTCAAAACTTCCCGTCGTTCACGTTTTGCCCTGCGCTGGTATGTCTGGCTGTTGCTGGTGCTCGCTGTCGCTTATGGCGTGGCGCATATCATGCATTGGGACGACCGTGGCCTGCTGTGGCTGCGCGAGCGACTCGAGACTCAGGCTGAGCAGAAGGCAAGCATCTGGTTGCCGGATTATCGGGCGGTGATCGACGGCAAACTGCTGCCGGGCATGGAAAAGGACGAGGCCTCGGACCTGTCCTACAACCCGCAGACCAAAACCCTGTTTTCGGTGATGGGCAAGAATCCGTTTCTGGTCGAACTGACCCTGCAGGGTGATGTGCTGCGCAAGATGCCGCTGGTGGGCTGGAGCAATCCGGAGGGCGTGACCGTGATGGAAAACGGCCTGATGGCGATCGTCGATGAGCGCGAACACCTGCTGACCATCGTCAAGGTAGATGCCAACACCCGCGAGCTGAATATCGCCGACTTCCCGAAATACGACCTCGGCCCGTCGAAGAACCAGAACAAGGCCTTTGAGGCGATCACCTGGGATCCGCGCAACCAGCAGTTGCTGCTGGGCGAAGAGCGGCCGCCAGCGCTGTTCACCTGGAAAAGCGACGGCAGCCAGATCCTCAAGGGTGACAAGCAGAAGCTGGCCAATGATGAGCTGGATATCCGCAACCTCTCGGCGCTGGCCATCGACCCGCGTACCGGCCACACCCTGGTGCTGTCGGCCGACTCGCACCTGTTGCTGGAACTGGACGAGAAGGGCGAGCAGGTCAGCTTCATGACCCTGCTTGGCGGCTTCAATGGTTTGAAGGACACCATCCCCCGCGCCGAAGGCGTGACCATGGACGACGCCGGTACGCTGTACATGGTCAGCGAGCCGAACCTGTTCTATCGCTTCGAAAAGCAGAAGTAAGCCCATCGCGGGCGGCTTGTGGCCTGAGGCAAGTGGCCATTAAGCTTCAGTTCAGACAGGCGTGATATTTCATCCGCCTGTTTTGATCCCGAGCCTGCCTGAATGCGTCGACTTGCCCGCCCCAAGCCCCTGTTTATCATCCTGTCGGTTGTTGTCCTGATCGTGTTGATCGCGATCGGCCAATACCTGCGCCTGTTCGAGCGCGCCTGGTTCAATCTGCATACCTTGTGGCAGCCGTTGAGCAGAGAGGCCATTGGTCTGGATCAATACCGGGTCGAGGTCGAGGCCAGGATCATCGACGGCCTGAACGACGATGTCTCGGCGCTGACCTACGATCCGGTGCGCAAAAGCCTGTTCACCGTGACCAACAAGAATGCCGAGTTGGTCGAGTTGTCCCTCGACGGCAAAATCCTGCGGCGCATCGCGCTGATCGGCTTCGGCGATCCTGAAGCGGTGGAGTTCATCAGCGCCGACACCTATGTGATCACCGACGAGCGCCAGCAACGCCTGATCAAAGTCCATTTGGAGCAGGGCACCACGTTCCTCGATGCGGCGGACGCTGAACAGATGACCCTGGGCGTGCACATGAGCGGTAACAAGGGCTTCGAAGGCCTGGCGTACGATTCAGTGGGCAAGCGTCTGTTCGTCGCCAAGGAGCGTGACCCCATGCTGATTTATGAGGTGCACGGTTTTCCGCACTTCAATCCGGAAAAGTCCTACGCGGTACACGTGATCAACAACCCCAAGCGCGATGCCGGGATGTTCGTGCGCGATCTGTCGAGCCTGCAATACGACGAGCGCAGCGGCCATTTGCTGGCGCTGTCCGACGAGTCGGGGCTGATTCTGGAGCTGGATGTGGACGGGCGGCCGTTGAGCACACTGTCACTGAACAAGGGGGCGGCAGGGTTTGCAGAAGAGGGTGCCGCAAGCCGAAGGCATTGCGATGGATGACGACGGGACGTTGTATCTGGTGAGTGAACCGAACTTGTTTTACGTCTTCAAGAAACCTGCGCAAAACTGACTGACACCCCAAAAAACCAAATGTGGGAGCGGGCTTGCTCGCGAATGCGGTGTATCAGACAAATTAATGTATCTGACACACCGCATTCGCGAGCAAGCCCGCTCCCACAGGGGGTAACGCAATTACCCTCAAGAATGGGGCGGCCGGGCTTACTCAGCCTTCAGGGTTTTCACACCTTCGCTGGTGCCCAGCAGCAACAGATCCGCCGGACGCGCCGCGAACAGGCCATTGGTGACCACGCCGACGATCGCGTTGATCTGCGCTTCCAGCTCCACCCGGGTTGGTGATCTGCAGGTTGAACACGTCGAGGATGATGTTGCCGTTGTCGGTCAGCACGCCTTCGCGGTACACCGGGTCGCCGCCCAGTTTCACCAGTTGACGGGCCACGTGGCTGCGAGCCATCGGGATCACTTCGACCGGCAGCGGGAATTCGCCCAGCACCGGCACCAGTTTGCTGGCGTCGGCGATGCAGATGAAGGTCTTGGCCACGGCCGCGACGATCTTCTCGCGGGTCAGGGCGGCGCCGCCGCCCTTGATCAGGTTCAGGTGCGCGTCGCTCTCGTCGGCGCCGTCGACGTAGAACTCGAGGTCGCTGACCGTGTTCAGCTCATACACCGGAATCCCGTGGCCCTTGAGGCGTGCGGCAGTGGCTTCGGAGCTGGCAACCGCGCCATCGAACGCGCCCTTGTGCTGGGCCAGTGCGTCGATGAAGCAGTTGGCGGTGGAGCCGGTGCCGACCCCAACGATGCTCTTGTCGTCGAGTTTCGGAAGGATGAAGTCGACGGCGGCCTGAGCCACTGCCTGTTTGAGTTGATCCTGGGTCATGCGGGCTCCGGAAGCGGGCAAGGTGAGAACGGAAAGGCCGGCATTATAGGCCCCGCGACAAGGCAGGGGGAAACACTCCTGTGGTGAGGGGATTTATCCCCGATGGAGGGCGAAGCGCTCCCCAGCACTCCTCCCAAATATTGCGCTCTCAGGTTGACGACGGCTGCGCCGCCGATCGGGATAAATCCCCTCACCACAATGAGGTTTACATCACAAACTGTTCGCCCCAGCTAAAACCCCCTGTTCAGTGTGGTCGCACGGGCAAAAGCCGGGTTAGACTCGTCGGCCCCGCCCAATCGCCAGTGATGCTTTCCGATGCTCGAACAGTACGTCAAAAAGATCCTCACCTCGCGCGTTTATGACGTTGCCGTAGAAACCCCGCTGCAGAACGCTCGCCAGCTCTCCGAGCGGCTGGGCAATGACATCTGGCTCAAGCGTGAAGACTTGCAGCCGGTGTTCTCGTTCAAGATTCGCGGCGCGTACAACAAGTTGACCCAACTGACGGACGAAGAGCGCGCCCGTGGCGTGGTTACCGCGTCGGCGGGCAACCATGCGCAGGGTCTGGCGCTGGCGGCGAAAGTGCTGGGCGTGAAAGCGACCATCGTGATGCCCAAGACCACCCCGGAGATCAAAGTCGAAGGCGTGCGTTCGCGCGGCGGCAAAGTGGTGCTGCACGGTGATTCCTTCCCGGAAGCCCTGGCCTACTCGCTGAAACTGGTCGATGAAAAGGGCTACGTCTACATCCACCCGTACGACGATCCACACACCATTGCCGGGCAGGGCACCGTGGCGATGGAAATTCTGCGTCAGCACCCGCAACCGCTGGACGCGATTTTCGTGCCGGTCGGCGGCGGCGGTCTGATTGCCGGTATTGCGGCGTACGTGAAATACCTGCGTCCGGACATCAAGGTCATCGGCGTCGAGCCGGACGACTCCAACTGCCTGCAAGCGGCCATGGCCGCCGGTGAGCGCGTGGTGCTGCCGACCGTAGGCATCTTCGCCGACGGCGTGGCCGTGGCGCAGATCGGCCAGCACACCTTCGACATCTGCAAGGATTACGTCGACGAAGTGATCACCGTCAGCACCGACGAGATCTGCGCGGCCATCACGGATATTTACGACGATACCCGCTCGATCACCGAACCTGCCGGCGCCTTGGGCGTGGCCGGGATCAAGAAGTACGTCGAGTTGCGCGGCGTCAGTGGCCAGACCTTCGTCGCCATCGACTCCGGGGCCAACGTCAACTTCGATCGCCTGCGCCACGTCGCCGAGCGCGCCGAGCTGGGCGAGGGCCGCGAAGCGATCATCGCCGTGACCATCCCGGAGCAGGCCGGCAGCTTCAAGGCGTTTTGCGAAGCGATCGGCAAGCGCCAGATCACCGAATTCAACTACCGCTACAACACCGGCAGCGAAGCGCACATCTTCGTCGGCGTGCAGACTCACCCGGAAAACGACCCACGCAGCGCACTGCTGGCGAGCCTGACCGAGCAGGGCTTCCCGGTACTCGACCTGACCGATAACGAACTGGCCAAGTTGCACATCCGCCACATGGTCGGCGGCCACGCGGCGCACGTGATCGACGAAGTGGTGTTCCGCTTCGAATTCCCGGAACGTCCGGGCGCGCTGTTCAACTTCCTCAACAAGCTCGGCGGGCGCTGGAACATCTCGATGTTCCACTACCGCAATCATGGCGCGGCGGATGGTCGTGTCGTCGCAGGCCTGCAAGTACCGCATGACGAGCGTCATCTGGTGCCGGCGGCACTTGAAGAAATCGGCTACCCGTACTGGGATGAAAGCGAGAACCCGGCCTATCAGCTGTTTCTTGGCTGAGCGGCTACGCTGATGGGCAGGCCTTAAGGAAATCGAACAATGGAAACGTTAACTGCCCTGAAAACCGCGCACATGGTCGCCACCGTGGTGTTGCTGGCCAGTGCGCTGGGTTTGGGAGTCTGGGTTTTTCTGGCGCGCCGCAAAGGTGATGCAACGGCTGGCAGCCGCACCTTGCAACGGCCACGGGTGTTCATCTGGCTGTTGATGGGCCTGGCGCTGTTGAGCATGCCGTTTACCGGCTGGGGCATGGTGCATCTGGTCGGCTGGCCGCTGGGGCAGACCTGGCTGCTGGCTTCCAGCGTGCTGTACACCGTGGCGGCGCTGGCGTGGTTCTGGTTGCTGGTGCGGTTGAATCGCTTGCGCAAGGCGCCGGGTGGCGTTGGCAAGTTCACTTTTGCCTTGGCGTTATTCAGCTTTGTCTGCTTTATCGCCATTGCCGGGTTGATGGGCGCCAAGCCTGTTTAAGGCTTCACACCGCGTTGGCCCATTCGGGAGCAAGCCCCCTCCCACATTGGATTGGTGTTGTGAACACCATCTCCTGTGGGAGCGGGCTTGCTCGCGAAGGCGTAATCAGTCGCGCAACGAAATCACTGGCCACCCGCGCTTCTCGGCCTCGGCCCGCAGATTCGGATCCGGATCCACCGCCACCGGGTTCGCCACCTGCTCCAGCAGCGGCAGGTCATTCATCGAATCGCTATAGAAATAGCTGTCATCCAGCGAATACCCGGTTTCTTCGAGCCAACGATTCAGACGCGTCACCTTGCCCTCACGGAAGCACGGAATGTCGGTGCTGCGCCCGGTGTAGCGGCCATCGACCATCTCGCACTCGGTGGCGATCAGGGTTTCAACGCCCAGGCGCACGGCAATCGGAGCGGTGACGAAGCGGTTGGTGGCGGTGATGATCACCAGTTTGTCGCCGGCGTCGCGGTGCTGTTTCAGCAGTTCCAGCGCCTTGGGCAACACGATCGGCTCGATGCAGTCGCGCATGTAATCGTTATGCCACTGCTCAAGAACAGCCATTTCGGTGCGGCCGAGGATTTCCAGGCAGAAGTTCAGGTACGCGGCGTTATCCAGTTGGCCGGCCAGGTAATCCTGATAGAACTCGTCGTTACGCTGCTTGTATGCAACCGGGTCGAGGAAGCCGCATTCGCACAGATAGTCGCCCCAAGCGTGATCGCTGTCGCCGCCCAGAAGGGTGTTGTCCAAATCGAATAGAGCCAGGCGCATTGCAGTTACCCGCTGAAAAGTCAGTAAAAAGGCGACAAGAATACGGTCTTTTCACAAGAGTGCACATAAGGTAGGAACCTTCGTTGCCGCCTTATCAAGCTTTGTGGAACAATGCGGCGACATGCGTTTGCGAGGTTGTTGCCGTGATCGACCCCGATGGTTTCCGCCCCAATGTCGGGATCATTCTGACGAATGACGCCGGCCAGGTGCTATGGGCTCGCCGTATCAATCAAGATGCCTGGCAGTTTCCACAAGGGGGAATCAACCCCGAGGAGACGCCGGAAGACGCCTTGTACCGCGAGCTGAACGAAGAAGTTGGCCTGGAACGTGAAGATGTTGAAATACTGGCCTGTACTCGTGGCTGGTTGCGCTATCGTTTGCCGCAACGTCTGGTGCGTACCCACAGCCAACCGCTGTGCATCGGCCAGAAGCAGAAATGGTTTCTCCTGCGCCTGATCTCCAACGAGCAGCGGGTGCGGATGGATTTGACCGGTAAACCGGAGTTCGATGGCTGGCGCTGGGTCAGTTATTGGTATCCGTTGGGCCAGGTGGTGACATTCAAGCGCGAGGTGTATCGACGCGCCCTCAAAGAGCTTGCCCCGCGCCTTTTAGCGCGCGACTGACGACGGAGTTCGACCCCGAGCCATGCTCAATACGCTGCGCAAGATCGTCCAGGAAGTT
Organism: Pseudomonas sp. S150; assembly: GCF_004526365.1. Taxonomy (NCBI): domain Bacteria; kingdom Pseudomonadati; phylum Pseudomonadota; class Gammaproteobacteria; order Pseudomonadales; family Pseudomonadaceae; genus Pseudomonas; species Pseudomonas sp. S150. The sequence goes on along the minus strand of NZ_CP038207.1, from coordinate 119,809 downwards.
AACTCCGCCAAGGATCTCAAGGCGGCGTTGGGGATTATTGTGTTGCGCGTCAAAGAGGCCATGGGCAGCCAGGTCTGCTCGGTCTACCTGCTTGATCCCGAGACCAACCGCTTCGTCCTGATGGCCACCGAGGGCTTGAACAAGCGCTCGATCGGCAAAGTCAGCATGGCACCCAACGAAGGTCTGGTGGGTCTGGTCGGCACGCGTGAAGAACCCCTGAACCTCGAAAACGCCGCGGATCACCCGCGCTACCGCTACTTCGCCGAGACCGGCGAGGAGCGCTACGCCTCGTTCCTCGGGGCGCCGATCATTCACCACCGCCGCGTCGTCGGCGTGTTGGTCATCCAGCAGAAAGAACGCCGCCAGTTCGATGAAGGTGAAGAAGCCTTCCTCGTGACCATGAGCGCGCAGCTCGCCGGCGTAATCGCCCACGCCGAGGCCACCGGGTCGATCCGTGGTCTGGGCCGTCAGGGCAAGGGCATTCAGGAAGCCAAGTTCGTCGGCGTACCGGGTTCGCCGGGTGCGGCGGTCGGTACGGCGGTGGTCATGCTGCCGCCGGCGGATCTGGACGTTGTGCCAGATAAAACCATCACCGACATCGACGCCGAGCTGGCGCTGTTCAAGACCGCCATCGAAGGCGTGCGCGCCGACATGCGCGCGTTGTCCGCCAAGCTCGCGACCCAGCTGCGCCCGGAAGAGCGTGCGCTGTTCGACGTCTACCTGATGATGCTTGACGATGCTTCGCTGGGCAGCGAAATCACCACCGTGATCAAGACCGGCCAGTGGGCCCAGGGCGCACTGCGTCAGGTGGTCACTGAGCACGTCAACCGTTTCGAACTGATGGACGACGCCTACCTGCGCGAGCGTGCGTCGGACGTCAAAGACCTCGGCCGCCGCCTGCTGGCCTACTTGCAGGAAGAGCGTCAGCAGAACCTGGTCTACCCGGAAAAAACCATTCTGGTCAGCGAAGAGCTGACGCCGGCGATGCTCGGCGAGGTGCCGGAAGGCACGCTGGTCGGTCTGGTGTCGGTCCTCGGTTCGGGTAACTCCCACGTCGCGATCCTGGCCCGGGCCATGGGCATTCCGACGGTGATGGGTCTGGTTGACCTGCCGTACGCCAAGGTTGACGGCATCGAAGTGATCGTCGATGGCACCCGCGGCGAGGTCTACACCAACCCCAGCGATGTGCTGCGCAAGCAGTTCGCCGAGGTGGTCGAAGAAGAGAAACAACTGGCGCTGGGCCTCGACACCCTGCGTGATCTGCCATGCGTGACCCTCGATGGCCATCGCATGCCGTTGTGGGTCAACACCGGGCTGCTGGCCGATGTGGCGCGGGCGCAGAAGCGCGGCGCCGAAGGTGTCGGCCTGTACCGCACCGAAGTGCCGTTCATGATCAATCAGCGCTTTCCGAGTGAAAAGGAACAGCTGGCGATCTACCGCGAGCAGCTCGCCGCGTTCCATCCGCAACCGGTGACCATGCGCAGCCTCGACATCGGCGGTGACAAGTCGCTGTCGTACTTCCCGATCAAGGAAGACAACCCGTTCCTCGGCTGGCGCGGGATTCGCGTGACCCTCGATCACCCGGAAATCTTCCTGGTGCAGACCCGCGCGATGCTCAAGGCCAGCGAAGGCCTGAACAACCTGCGGATCCTGCTGCCGATGATCTCCGGCACCCACGAACTCGAAGAAGCCCTGCACCTGATCCACCGGGCCTGGGGCGAAGTGCGCGACGAAGGCACCGACGTGCCGATGCCGCCGATCGGGGTGATGATTGAAATTCCGGCTGCGGTGTACCAGACCAAGGAGCTGGCGCGGCAGGTGGACTTCCTGTCGGTCGGCTCCAACGACCTGACCCAGTACCTGCTGGCGGTCGACCGCAACAACCCGCGAGTGGCCGACCTCTACGACTACCTGCACCCGGCGGTGCTGCAAGCCCTGCAAACCGTGGTGCGCGACGCACATGCCGAAGGCAAACCGGTGAGCATCTGCGGCGAAATGGCCGGTGATCCGGCAGCGGCGGTGCTGTTGATGGCGATGGGCTTCGACAGCCTGTCGATGAACGCCACCAACCTGCCGAAAGTGAAGTGGATGCTGCGTCAGATCAACCTGAGCAAGGCCAAGGATCTGCTGGCGGAGCTGATGAAGATCGATAACCCGCAAGTTATCCACAGCTCGCTGCAACTGGCGCTGAAGAATCTCGGGTTGTCGAAGATGAATCCGCCGGCGGTCAACAAGGCTCTCTAAAACCTTGTGGGCCTCTTCGCGAGCAAGCCCGCTCCCACATTTGACCGAGTTCTACCTTTGGAATGTGGTCGAATGTGGGAGCGGGCTTGCTCGCGAAGGCGTCAGTTCAAACGCTGCTAAACAGCAATCTCCACCTCGCCCAAATGCCCGCCATACGGCCCAAAGCTGCGCTCGACCATTCGCCGCGTGCCGTCCGCCTGCACAATCAACGCCGTACTCGCCCGTGTGCCATAACTCTGGCTGGCAATGAACACACTCGACAGCAGTGATTCGGTCGCCAGCCCGACCCCGGTATCCGGCAGTTCGGCAAACGGCGCGGTCTGCGCATCGCTCAATAACTCGAGCAGTCGCGCAGGCTGCGGATCATCCAGCACCGCACTCAGTGCAGCCTTGGCCTTGAGCAACTTCGGCCACGGTGTATCCAGCCCGGCATTCGACAGCCCGTAAACCCCGGGTTGGAGCATCACCGGCTCGGACGTCCGCGCATTGAAGTGCCACAGCTCATGGGCGTTGCCCAGCAGCAGGTTGAACCCGGCGTACTCCGGCGAGCGCGCGACCACATCGCTTAAATAATCATCAATTGACGCATCACCCGCGAGAAACCGCGCCACCAGCTCTCCCCGTGATTTGCGCGCTGGTGGCTGGTGCGGATCGCGGATATTGGTCAGCGCGGCGAAGCGCCCATTGGCGCCGATCCCCAACCAGGTGCCGCCAGCCTCAAGATCGCGGCCGGCATGCACTTGCGGCGCGTCGGCCCATGGCGCCAGCGGCAGGCTCGGGCGGGCGTAGAACTCGTCACGGTTGGCCGCGACGATCAGCGGCTGGGCATGGCCCGGGTGCCAGGCGAAAACGATCAGGCACATAAGGTGGTCCTTGTGTGTTTTCTGCTCACTCTACGCAGTCGGCGTCCGTGCATCCATCGTCAGTGGAGCCAAAGGGCATGCATCCGTTACCATGCCGCTCCGGTTTTGGGGATGCGTCTGGGAGACGGTCATGGAATTTCTGCTCTATCTGGCGTTGGGCGCCTGTGCGGGCGTGCTGGCCGGGCTGTTCGGGGTGGGCGGCGGGATCATTATTGTCCCGGTGCTGGTGTTCAGTTTTACCTTGCAGGGTTTCGATCAGTCGATCCTTACACATCTGGCGGTTGGCACGTCGCTGGCGACGATCATCTTCACCTCGGTCAATGCCGTGCGCGAACACCACCGCCGTGGCGCCGTGCGCTGGCCGATTTTCAAGTGGATGGCGGTTGGCATACTGCTCGGCGCCGGTTTCGGTGCGCTGACGGCCGAGGCGATTTCCGGGCCGAACCTGCAAAAGATCATCGGCGTGTTTGCCTTGGTGATCTCGCTGCAGTTGGCGCTGGACATCAAACCCAAGGCCAGTCGAACCGTCCCCGGCAAACTCGGTCTGACCGTGGCCGGGAGCATAATCGGTTGGGCCTCGGCGATTTTTGGCGTCGGCGGCGGTTCGTTGACCGTGCCGTTTCTGACCTGGCGCAGCGTGCCGATGCAGCAAGCCGTGGCGACCTCGTCAGCCTGTGGCCTGCCGATCGCCCTGGTCAGTGCATTAAGTTTCATGATTCTGGGCTGGCACGATTCGTTGTTGCCGCCGCATAGTCTCGGTTTTGTTTATTTGCCGGCGCTGCTGGGCATTGCTCTGACCAGCATGGTCTTCGCCCGTCTCGGCGCGCGCCTGGCCCACAGATTGTCGCCGCGCTTGCTGAAACGGCTGTTCGCCGCTTTGCTGTTCTGCGTGGGCCTGAATTTCCTGCTCTGACCTGCTGGGTCAGAACGGGCCGCAATCCTGGCTTAATCCTGAGGTGGCAGCGTCGCCCGGGAATTTTGGTTTCAACTCTAACGAGGAGTCGCAATGCTGCCTTACCCGCAGATCGACCCGGTGGCCCTGGCCATCGGTCCGCTGAAAATCCACTGGTACGGCCTGATGTACCTCGTCGGCATCGGCGGCGCATGGCTGCTGGCGTCGAGCCGGCTCAACCGTTTCGACCCGACCTGGACCAAGGAGAAGCTTTCCGATCTGGTGTTCTGGCTGTCGATGGGGGTGATTGTCGGTGGACGTCTGGGTTACGTGCTGTTCTATGATCTGAGCGCCTACATCGCCAACCCGACGCTGATTTTCGAAGTGTGGAAGGGCGGCATGTCGTTCCATGGCGGATTCATCGGGGTGATGCTCGCCGCGCTGTGGTTCGGCAAGCGTAACGGCAAGACCTTCTTCCAACTGATGGACTTTGTTGCGCCGATGGTGCCGATCGGTCTGGGTGCCGGGCGTATCGGCAACTTCATCAACGCCGAGCTGTGGGGCAAGCCGACCGACGTGCCGTGGGCGATGATCTTCCCGCCGTTCAGCGATCCGGCGCAGCTGCCGCGTCACCCGTCGCAGCTGTATCAGTTCGCGCTCGAAGGCGTGGCGCTGTTCCTGATCCTGTGGTTGTTCTCGCGTAAACCGCGTCCGACCATGGCCGTATCGGGCATGTTTGCGCTTTTTTACGGCATTTTCCGTTTCATCGTCGAGTTCGTCCGTGTACCGGACGCGCAACTGGGCTACCTGGCCTGGAACTGGCTGACCATGGGGCAAGTGCTGTGCGTACCGATGATCGTCGCCGGACTGTTCCTGATCTGGCTGGCCTATCGTCGCGCGCCGGCAGCACCGCTCGCGCCGACCGCTTAAACTACGAACCCCGGCGCGCGACGCCGGGGCTCAAAGGACACAGGTAACTCATGAAGCAATATCTCGAACTGGTCTCGCACGTCATTCAGAACGGCACCAAACAGGCCAACCGCACCGGCATCAACACCATCAGCTTCCCGGGTGCGATGCTGCGTTTCGATCTGCAGGAAGGCTTTCCGGCGATCACCACCCGCAAGATGGCCTTCAAATCGGCCATCGGCGAGATGTGTGGTTTTCTGCGTGGCGTGAACAATGCCGCTGAATTCCGTGCGCTGGGCTGCAAGGTCTGGGATCAGAACGCCAACGAAAATGCGCAGTGGCTGGCCAACCCGTTCCGTCAGGGCGAAGACGACCTCGGCGAAATCTACGGCGTGCAATGGCGCAAATGGCCGGCGTACAAGCAGATCCCGCTGAGCAACACCGCCGCCATCGAACAAACCCTGAGCAACGGCTACAAGCAGATCGCCCAGGGCGAAGAAGACGGCCAGGCTTACGTGGTGCTTTACAAAGCCATCGATCAGGTGCGCCAGTGCGTCGACACGATCATCAAGGACCCGGGCAGTCGCCGCATCCTGTTCCACGGCTGGAACTGCGCTCAGCTCGATGAGATGGCCCTGCCGCCGTGCCATCTGCTGTACCAGTTCCACCCGAACGTCGAGACCAAAGAGATCTCCCTGACCCTGTACATCCGCTCCAACGACCTGGGTCTGGGCACGCCGTTCAACCTCACCGAAGGCGCTGCGCTGCTCAGCCTGATCGGGCGCCTGACCGGTTACACGCCGCGCTGGTTCACCTATTTCATCGGTGATGCGCATGTCTACGAGAACCACCTGGACATGCTCAACGAACAGCTCAAACGCGAGCCGTTCGCCATGCCGAAACTGAAAATCTCCGACCGCGTGCCGGAGTTTGCCAAGACCGGTGTGTACCAGCCGGAGTGGCTGGAGCTGGTCGAGCCGAGCGATTTCTCGCTGGAAGGCTATGAGCACCATGCGCCAATGACCGCGCCAATGGCGGTCTAAAAACTTCACGCAATACCTGGTGGGAGCGGGCTTGCTCGCGAATGCGGTGTATCAGTTAACGATGATGTCGACTGACACTCCGTCTTCGCGAGCAAGCCCGCTCCCACATTCGGTTCTGTGTAAGTCTCAGTGGCCGTGGCTACGGCCTACATGGGAGTGTTCGACTTCCGTCGCCACAACCCCGCCACTCACCTCCAGCCGCTGCAAAATCCCGCACTGATCCGCCCCCGGCCCTTCGCCACAGCGTTGGCGCAGGTCGAGCAGTTGTGTCTGCAACGCCAGCAACCCGTCAATCCGCGCTTTCACATGCTGGATGTGCTCGTCGATCAGCGTATTGACGCTTGCACACTGATCCTGCGGGCTGTCGCGCATGGCCAGCAGGCTGCGGATTTCTTCGAGGGTCATGTCGAGGGTGCGGCAGTTGCGGATGAAGGTCAGGCGTTCGGCGTGGGCCTGGGTGTAAACGCGGTAGTTACCGTCGCTGCGCGCCGGCTCCGGCAGCAGGTTTTCGCGCTCGTAATAGCGGATGGTTTCCACGGCGCAGTCGGTGAGTTTGGCCAGTTCTCCGATCTTCATGACTGCAATCTCCAAAAGCGTGCTTGACCCTATAGTGGCTACAGGGTCTTTACTTGGCAACAGGCACCTTCATGGACGCGACCAATGAGCGATTCCCAGCACACCCACAAGCCCGGCGACGGGCACGATCATAGCCACAGCCATAAATTGCAGCCTGTGCATAAGCATGACCACGGTGGCGATTCCTGCTGCGCGTCGAAAGCCGCAGCACCGGCACCGGTTCATTCGCACGAAGATTCTTGCTGCTCGTCGACAGTCGCCGCGCCTGCATTGGTGCAACTGAGCGAAAAGACCAGCGCTGACGCCCGCCTGAGCAGTTTCCGCATCGAAGCGATGGACTGCCCGACCGAGCAGACGCTGATCCAGAACAAACTCGGCAAACTGGCCGGTGTGCAGCAACTAGAATTCAACCTGATCAACCGCGTGCTCGGCGTGACCCACAATCTGCCGGACACCGCGCCGATCACCGATGCGATCACGTCTCTGGGCATGCACGCCGAACCACTGGAGGCGGGCATCGAAACCCCGGCCCCGGCGCCGGTGAAAAAACACTGGTGGCCACTGGCGCTGTCTGGCGTTGGTGCGCTGGCGGCTGAAGTGATCCACTTCACCAACGCCGCGCCGACCTGGGTGGTGGCGATCATTGCGCTGGTGTCGATCCTCAGCGGCGGCCTGACCACCTATAAAAAGGGCTGGATCGCCCTGAAGAACCGCAACCTCAACATCAACGCGCTGATGAGCATCGCGGTGACCGGTGCGGTGCTGATCGGGCAGTGGCCGGAAGCGGCGATGGTGATGTTCCTGTTCACCGTGGCCGAGCTGATCGAGGCGCGCTCGCTGGATCGTGCGCGCAATGCCATCAGCGGCCTGATGCAGATGACCCCGGAACAGGCCACGGTGCAGCAAGCCGACGGCAACTGGGTCGAACAAGAGGTCAAAAGCGTCGAACTCGGCGCCCGCGTGCGGGTAAAACCCGGCGAGCGCATTGCGCTGGACGGCGAGGTCGTCAGCGGCAGTTCGACCATCGATCAGGCGCCGATCACCGGTGAAAGCCTGCCGGTGGAGAAAACCATCGGCGACAAAGTCTTCGCCGGCACCATCAACCAGGCCGGTTCGCTGGAATACACGGTGACTGCGGCGGCGAACAACTCGACCCTGGCGCGGATCATCCACGCCGTCGAGCAGGCTCAGGGCGCACGGGCACCGACTCAGCGCTTCGTCGATCAATTCTCGAAAATCTACACCCCGGTGGTGTTCGTGCTGGCGCTGGCGGTGGCGATCATTCCGCCGCTGTTTATGGGCGCGTTGTGGTTCGACTGGATCTACCGTGCGCTGGTGCTGCTGGTGGTGGCGTGTCCCTGTGCACTGGTGATTTCCACCCCGGTGACCATCGTCAGCGGCCTCGCGGCAGCGGCGCGCAAAGGCATTCTGGTCAAGGGTGGCGTGTACCTGGAGGGCGGTTTCAAGCTCGATTATCTGGCGCTGGACAAGACCGGCACGATCACCCACGGCAAACCGGTGCAGACCGATTACCTGTCGCTCGACCCGACCGCCGACGCCAGCGCTCCGGCAATCGCCGCCGCACTGGCCGGGCGCTCCGATCACCCGGTGTCGCTGGCCATCGCCAATGCGGCTGTGGATAAAAACCTCGCCGTGCTGACTGTGGATAACTTCGAAGCGCTGGCCGGTCGTGGCGTGAAGGGACAGGTCAACGGCCAGACCTATCACTTGGGCAACCATCGTCTGGTCGAGGAGCTGGGCCTGTGCTCGCCGCAACTGGAAGAGAAGCTGTTTGCGCTGGAGAAACAGGGCAAATCCGTGGTGTTGCTGCTCGACAGTTCTGGTCCGCTGGCGCTGTTCGCCGTGGCCGACACGGTCAAGGAGTCCAGCCGCGAAGCGATCCGCCAGTTGCACGCGCTGGGCGTGAAAACCATGATGCTCACCGGTGACAACGTGCACACCGCGCAGGCGATTGCCGCGCAGGTCGGCATCGATCAGGCCAAGGGCGACTTGCTGCCAACCGACAAGCTGCAAGCCATCGAAGCGCTTTATGCACAGGGTCATCGGGTGGGCATGGTTGGCGACGGCATCAACGACGCCCCGGCACTGGCCCGCGCCGAGATCGGTTTCGCCATGGCGGCCGCCGGCACCGACACCGCGATTGAAACCGCCGATGTCGCCCTGATGGACGACGATCTGCGCAAGATCCCGGCGTTCATCAGCCTGTCGCGCGACACCGCAAGCATCTTGAAACAGAACATCGCCTTGGCACTGGTGATCAAGGCTATCTTTCTTGGGGTAACCTTCGCCGGGCTCGCCACCATGTGGATGGCGGTGTTCGCCGACATGGGTGTGAGCCTGCTGGTGGTGTTCAACGGTTTGCGCCTGCTGCGTAAATAAACGATGAGGGATGGTTGTGCTGAGTGCCGAGCTGAAAGCGTTTTATATGGTCGCCCGCCTGGGCAGCATTACGCTGGCGGCGAAGAAGCTCGGCCTCAGCCAACCCACCGTGACCACGCAGATCCGTAATCTGGAAAGTCAGTACTCGGTGGAGCTGTTCTACCGTGGCGGTCGGCGCCTGAGTGTCAGTGACGAAGGCGCGCGGCTGCTGCCGATGGTCAAGGCGCTGTTGCAGCAGGAGGCCGATATCGAGTTCTTCCTGCGCAACAGCGGTCAGGTGCAGGGCACGCTGCGCATCGCTGCCACCGCGCCGTATTACATCCTCGATCTGGTGAAAACCTTCCGCGAGCGCTTGCCGCAGGTGGAAGTGTCGGTGGAAATCGGCAACTCGCAGCAGGTGCTCGAAGCGCTGGAGGATTACCGGGTCGATGTCGCCGCGTCGTCGCAGTTGCTTGAGGACGCGCGGTTGATTCGCCGGGTATTGGGCAGCGATCCACTGGTGCTGGCGGTGCATCGCAATCATCCGCTGGCGGCGCAGGAGCATGTGGCGTTGAGTGCGCTGGCCGGGCATACCTTGCTGATGCGCGAGTCCGGTTCGACCACCCGGCGCCTGACCGAGGAGTTGCTGGAAAGCGCCGGGGTCAGTTTTGGCCCGCTGCTGGAAATTGGCAGCCGCGAGTCGATCCGCGAGGCGGTGCTGCGCAATATCGGCATCAGCATCATTGCCCGCCAGGAAGTCCCGCACGATCCGCAATTGCGGGTGCTGACCATCGAGAATGCGCCGCAGATTCCTGAGTATCTGTATTGCCTCAAGGAGCGCAAGGGTGCGCGGTTGCCGGCGGCGTTTCTTGGCCTGGCCCAAGAGATGTCCCCGGCCTGATTTCTTCAGTGCACATATGGGCCTCTTCGCGAGCAAGCCCGCTCCCACATTGGATGTGTGTTGTGAACACTGTCCCCGTGTGGGAGCGGGCTTGCTCGCGAAGGCGTCAGACCAGGCAACCCATGACTTGAAACCTGAACCAAAATCCCCGAATACCACTATCAGCCGTTTTTGCCTCACTGCCACATGACGGACGCATTACAACTCTAGGATTGGCCCCATCAGCTTGATGAGGTCTGTCCATGAATCCTGCAATCGCAACTGCCCTGACCAACCCCGGTGCGCCGATGAAAGTGCGCGGCGTGCAGAAGCGCTTCGGCGCGTTCACCGCACTGGATAACGTCTCCCTCGATGTCGCGGCCGGTGAGCTGGTGTGCCTGCTCGGCCCGTCGGGTTGCGGCAAGACCACGCTGCTGCGCTGCATCGCCGGGCTGGAGAAGCAGGACAGCGGCGAGTTGTACCTCGGCGACCGCGATGTTTCGCACCTCGCGCCGCAGGCCCGGGATTACGGGATTCTGTTCCAGTCCTACGCGCTGTTCCCCAATCTGACCGTCGAAGCGAACATTGCCTACGGCCTCGCCGGCAGCGGTCGCGACGAAGTACGCCGTCGCGTCGGGCAGATGCTGGAACTGGTCGGCCTCACCGGCAGTGAGAAAAAGTACCCGGGCCAGTTGTCCGGCGGCCAGCAACAGCGTGTCGCCCTGGCTCGTGCCCTGGCCCCGGCGCCGTCGCTGCTATTGCTTGATGAGCCGATGTCGGCGCTGGACGCCCGGGTACGTGAGCATCTGTGCACCGAACTGCGCCAACTGCAGCGCAACCTCGGTATCACCACCCTGATGGTCACGCACAATCAGGACGAAGCCATGCTGATGGCCGACCGCATCGCCGTGATGAACAACGGCCGGGTCGAGCAGTACGCCACCCCGCAGGAAATCTACAACCGCCCGGCCACGCCGTTCGTGGCCGAGTTCGTCGGGCAGGGCAACTGGCTGCCGTTCCAGCGCAGCAGCGCCAGTCACGCGCGGGTGGGCGGGATGGATGTGCGCCTGGCTGATGGCAGCGTGAGCGGCGCTTCGGGCCGGTTGTTCTGCCGCCCGGAAGCAATCAACGTCAATCCGCTGGTGCACGAAGAAAACCTGTTTCCGGCCAAGGTGCGCGAGATCACCTTCCTCGGCAACCGCTGCCGCATGAGTTTCGAACTCGACCAATTGCCGGGCCACGCGCTGCTCGCTGAACTGGCGCCGGAAGCCATGCCGCGCCTTGGCGCCCAGCAGATCATGGTCGCCTTGCCGCCGCGCAGCCTGCAGGTGTTCGCCTGATGAGCGCGAACATCGCACTGCCGCTACCGCACAAGCAGGCGCGGCGAGTGTCCGGGGCCGAGGTCGGTGACCGGATCTTCGTCCTCGGCGGCAAACTCTTGCTGCTGTTGCTGCTCGGTGTCGCCGTGCTGCTGCCATTGCTGGCGATCTTCTGGCGCGGCTTCAGCAGCGAGGCCGGGCAGGGCGGTGGCTGGCTCGCCGCCAAGGAGCTGGTGACCAGCGAGAATTTCCACTGGCTGCTCGGCAACAGCCTGAAAGTTTCCCTCAGCGTCGCGGCCATCGTCGTACCGCTGGCCTACCTGTTTGCCTACGCCCTGCAACGTACATTGATTCCAGCCAAGGGCATCTGGCGCGGGATTTCCCTGCTGCCATTGATGGCGCCGTCGATGCTGCCGGGTATCGCATTGGTCTATCTGTTCGGCAACCAGGGCATGTTGCGCTGGCTGCTCTCGGACAATATCTACGGTTTCTGGGGCATTGTGCTGGGTGAGGTGATCTACACCTTTCCCCATGCGCTGATGATTCTGCTGTCGGCGCTGTCGCTGGCCGATGCGCGGCTGTTCGATGCGGCGTCGAGCATGGGCGCCAGTCCGGCGAAAGCCTTTCGCAGCATCACCTGGCCGGCGACCCGGCAGGCAGTGTTCGCCGCGTTCTGCTTGGTGTTCACCCTGACCATCACCGATTTCGGTGTGCCGGTGGTGGTCGGCGGCGACTATCAAGTGCTGGCGCTGGAAGCCTACAAAGCCGTGGTCGGTCAGCAACAATTCGGACGCGGGGCGTTGATCGGCATGGTGCTGTTGCTGCCGGCGCTGTTCAGCTTCGGCGTCGATGCCTGGTTGCGTCGGCGTCACGGTGATTCCATGAGCGGCCGCGCCCAGGTGTTCAAACCGGCGCCGTCGAAATTGCGTGATGGCTGCTATCTGGCGATTGTTTTGTTGATCAGCGCGGCGCTGCTGCTGGTGTTCGGCATGGCAGTGTTTTCGTCGCTGGTGAAGTTCTGGCCGTACAACCTGTCGCTGTCGCTCAATCACTATCAGTTCAACGAGACCGCCGGCGGTGGCTGGCTGGCTTACGGCAACAGCTTGAAGATGGCGCTGGGCACGGCACTGATCGGCAGCGTGCTGATTTTCACCGGCGCTTACCTGATGGAGAAAACCCGCAGCCAACGCGGCCTCAACCTGACGTTGCGCATGCTCAGTTTCGTGCCGATGGCAGTGCCGGGGCTGGTGCTCGGTCTGGGTTACGTCTTCTTCTTCAACCTCAGCGGCAACCCGCTGCACGTGCTGTACGGCACGATGACCCTGCTGATCGTCTGCACCATTGCGCACTATTTGACCACCGCGCAAATGACCGCGACCACCGCGCTGCGCCAGCTCGACGCCGAGTTCGAGGCCGCCGCGCTGTCGCTCAAGGCCCCGCTGTACCGCCACTACCTGCGCGTCACCGTGCCGATCTGCCTGCCGGCGCTACTGGACATCGTGCGCTACCTGTTCGTCTCGGCGATGACCACGGTGTCGGCGGCGATCTTCCTCTACAGCCCCGACACCATCCTCGCGGCGGTCGCGGTGCTGAACATGGACGACGCCGGCAACGTCGGCGGCGCGGCGGCGATGTCGACCCTGATTCTGTTCACCTCGGCAGGCGTGTCCTTGCTGCTGGCGTGGGCTTCGCGCGGCTTGCTGCGCCGTTCCCAGGCCTGGCGGCAAACCGCGCCCGGTCACTGATTGACGACTTATCCCTACAGCCTCAACTCACCGACAGGAAAACGATCATGTTCAAGCCTATGGCCCTGGCCGCTGCTGTGCTCGCTACTTTCAGCCTGAATGCCTTCGCGGCAAAAACCGAGTTGACGGTGTACACCGCCCTCGAAGCCGAGCAACTGACCGCTTACAAAGCCGCGTTCGAACAGGCCAACCCGGACGTCGAGATCAAGTGGGTGCGTGATTCCACCGGGATCATCACCGCCAAACTGCTGGCCGAAAAAGCCCGTCCACAGGCTGACGCGGTCTGGGGCCTGGCCGCTTCGAGCCTGGCGATCCTCGATCAGCAGGGTATGCTGCAAAGCTACGCACCGAAGGATCTGGGCAAGATCGGCGCGAACTACCGCGATGCTGCCAACCCGCCAGCCTGGGTCGGCATGGACGTGTGGGCCGCGACTATTTGCTTCAACACCGTCGAAGCCGAGAAGCAGGGCCTGAGCAAACCGGTGAGCTGGCAGGATCTGACCAAGCCTGAGTACAAGGGCAAGATCGTCATGCCGAACCCGGCGTCCTCCGGCACCGGTTTCCTCGACGTCAGCGCCTGGTTGCAAACCTTCGGCGAGAAGCAGGGCTGGGCCTACATGGACGGTCTGCACCAGAACATCGGCCAGTACGTTCACTCCGGTTCCAAGCCTTGCAAACTGGCCGCTGCGGGCGAATTCCCGATCGGCATTTCCTTCGAATACCCGGCCGTACAGCTGAAACGCCAGGGCGCGCCGCTGGACATCATCCTGCCGAAAGAAGGCCTGGGCTGGGAGATCGAGGCGACTGCGGTGATAAAAGGCACCCCGCATGAAGAGGCGGCGAAAAAACTCGCGGACTTCTCCGCCAGCGCCGAGGCAATGGATCTGTACAAGGAAAACTTCGCCGTCCTCGCCCAGCCGGGCATCGCCAAGCCGCAGACCGAACTGCCGGCCGACTACGAGCAGCGCTTGATCAAAAACGACTTCGCCTGGGCCTCGAAGAACCGCGACGAGATCCTGACCGAATGGCGCAAGCGTTATGACGGCAAGTCCGAGAAAGTCGTTGCCAAGTAAGATCTTTATCGACTGACAGGGCCTCTTCGCGAGCAAGCCCGCTCCCACATTCGACCGAGTTCCACCGGAAGGAATGCGATCAAACTGTGGGAGCGGGCTTGCTCGCGAAGGCGGTCTCCCATTCAGGGAAAATCTCCATGACTCAACACAAAGACCTGCTCATCGTCGGCGCCGGCATCCTCGGCCTGTCCCACGCCTACGCCGCCGCCAAACGCGGCCTCAAGGTCAGCGTTTTCGAACGCACTGCCACGCCCCTCGGCGCTTCGGTGCGCAACTTTGGTCAGGCGCTGGTCACCGGTCAGCCACCGGGGCCGATGCTTGAACTGGCCAAGGCCAGCCGCGAGATCTGGGGTGGCTGGGCGCAACTCGCCGGTCTTCAGATCAAGCGCAACGGCTCGTACCTGTTCGCCCGCAGCGAAGCCGAAGAACACTTGCTCGAAGCTTTCTGCAACGGCCGCGCCGTGGAGCACGGGTACAACGTCGCCTTGCTGCGTGGCGCTGCCCTGCGTGATCTGTACCACGGTCAGTTCAGTCATCACCGCGCGGCGTTGCACGGCCTGGACGATCAACAGCTGTACTCGCGCGAAGTGATTTCGGCGTTGATCGACTATCTGCGCCGCGACCTCGGCGTCGAGTTTCACTTCAATACGCTGGTGCGCGACGTCGAACCGGCGCGCCTGCACAGCACCGCCGGCAGCTTCACGGCGAAGCAGATTATCGTCTGCTCCGGCCACGATTATCAGACCCTGCTAGCCGAGCCGATTGCCGCGCTCGACCCGCAGATCTGCCGCCTGCAAATGCTCCGCGCCAAACCGCAGATCGAGCTGAATCTGCAACACGCCTTGCTCACCGGTTTGAGCTGCGTGCACTACGGCGCCTTCGCCGATTTGCCAGAAGCGGCGGCGGTGCAGGCGCAGATCCTGCGCGAACAACCGCACCTGCACGACAACGGCATTCACCTGCTGATCAGTCCGACGCCGTATGGCGAGCTGATCATCGGCGACTCGCACCATTACGGCAGCGATCCGTCGCCGTTCAACGCCGAGCAAGTGGACAACTGGATGCTCGAACTGGCCGAGCACACGCTGGGCTGCAAGGTGCAAGTGGTCGAGCGCTGGCAGGGCGTCTACGGTGCCCGTGGGCCGGGGCCGTTTTCGTTGCTGCGCCCGGCACCGGGGCTGAGTGTGGCGTTGATGCACACCGGCGTCGGCATGAGCGTCGGCCCGGCACTGGCCGAGCGCAACGTGGCGCAATGGCTGGAGGAAATGTGATGGCGGGGCATGCGCAAGTCGTTGACCGGGTGTTTGCGCTGTATGAACGCTTTGGTGCTAGTGATTACATCGGCGAGCCGGTGTCGCAGATCGAACACATGTCTCAGGCAGCGCAGTTGGCGATGGCTGAAGGCCTTGATGATGAAGTGGTGCTCGCCGCGTTCTTCCACGACATCGGCCACCTGTGCGCCGAAGGTGCCGAGAACATGGGCGGTTATGGCGTGGTCAGCCATGAGCGGTTGGGGGCGGATTATTTGCGTGAGGCGGGATTCAGTGAGCGCCTGGCGCGGTTGGTGGAATATCACGTTGAGGCCAAGCGCTATCTGACCTTGCGTGAGCCTGGGTATTTCGAGCGCCTGAGTGAAGCGAGTCGCCGCACGCTGGAATATCAGGGCGGGGTGATGACGGAGGCTGAGGCGGACATGTTTGAGCGGGATCCGTTGTGTGCGGTGAGTTTGCGGATGCGGCAGTGGGATGAGTTGGCCAAGGAGAGGGAGGTGCCGGTGATGGATTTGGGTGTGCTGAAGCGCAAGGCTGAGGTTTTGTTGTCGGCTGAGTGATTGCAACCCTCACCCCAGCCCTCTCCCGGAGGGAGAGGGAGCCGACCGTGTTGTTCTTGGGCCCTACATCGATCTGAAATATCCAGTCGAACTCAGGTTTTGAAAAGCCAGAAGATCTGCTCCCTTCCCCCTCTACCCCTTGGGGGAGAGGGCTGGGGTGAGGGGGTAGCGATCTAAAGCTCAAGCACCCGATCAACCAACGCCTCAATCTGCTCCTGCCGCTCCGCCTGATTCAACTTCGCATGCGGATTGAGCGAAGACCACTGCGGATGCGCCCGCGCCTTGCTCAGCGCATCCGGCAACTTGCCTTCGCGCCAGGTCTTGTCCTGCGGGGTGGCGACCTGAACCGCCTCCATCGCCGCATGCCCGCGCTGATCGAGCGCCAGCAACAGTTGGCGCTGCCGCAACGCCAGCAGCCGCAACACCCCGTCATCCACGGTCAACTCCCGCTGGCCCCTGATCTTGCCCAGCAAGCGGCTGCCATAACTGCGCGCCGTTTGTAGCGCACCACCGGCAATCGCACCGGCCAAAGCCGCCGCACCGAGGGTAATCCCGCCCACCAGCAAATCCACCCCAGCCCCCGCCGCGGCACCGGCAGCAATCCCGCCGCCCACCCGCACGCCGAGTTGCTTCAGGGTTTCCGGGTTGAACAGATCATCGCCCCAACGCCCATCGAGCAACGGCAGATCACTCGCCGCCGCATCCTGCGGGCGAAACGCATAGAGCTTGAGCAACGCTTCGACGCATTTCTGTTCACGCTGGCGCACGGCTTTGCGCAGTTCGCTGATCGCTTGCTGCTCCTGCTCGGCCTCGCTGACCACGCTGCGTCGGCAGGCGGCGCAGTCGATCAGCAATTCGGCGATCAAACGCGCCGCACTTTGTTGGCGGGCGAGACGCTGGGTCTGTTGATCGGCGATCAAGCGCTCCAGTTGCGGACGGGCGTTTTCCAGCAACAGCGCAAGGCTTTCGTACAGGCGCCGCTCGCCATCTTCCGGCGGCGCAACGCTGTCGAAGCGCACCAACGCATGCAGGCCGAGCCGCGCCAACGCTTCGCGCCAGTCCGGCTCGCGATGGTTGGCGCTGCTGACGAAATTCAGCACCGGCAACAGCGGCTTGCCGCAACTGGCCAGCACTTCGAGTTCGTCACGATACTTAGCCAGCACCGGTTCGCGGGCGTCGATCACATACAGACCGGCGTCGGACGCGAGTAGCTGTCGCAGGACTTTCGCCTCCTGTTCGAAACGCTGACGTGCTTCGCTGCCGTCGAGAAACCGCGCCAGTCGCGCCGGGCCGTCGAGACGTTCGCCGGGGCGCTCCAGACGCTCGAGGAAATCCAGCAGGGCGATGGCGTCTTCCAGCCCCGGCGTGTCGTAGAGATCGAGCAACGGCTCGCCGTCCACCGACAACCGCGCACCCTCGACATGTCGAGTGGTGCTCGGCCGGTGCGAGACTTCGCCGAAGCCGACGTCGCGGGTCAGGGTGCGCAGCAGCGAAGTCTTGCCGACGTTGGTGTGGCCGACCACCGCGAGTTTCAGCGGCGCTTTCCGGGCATCAGTCATGACCGCTCTCCAGCCAGTTCATCGGCGCGCAATCGGCGAACGGCAACTCCAGTTGTTGCAGCGCAACGTGCCAGTCGCCGAGACGGGCACTGTCCAGCGCTTCACCGGGCGGTGCTTGCAGCAGCCAGACCCGGGTGGCGCTGGCGTTGCGCGCCAGTTCGGCGATCAGCGCGATGCTGCCGCGATCCGGCGAGCGCCGAGGATCGCAGGCGATCAGCAGGCGCGCCGGAGGGAAACGGCTGAGCTGTTCGAGCAGTTTGTGCCGTGATTCGCGGCTGTCGAGGATGCCGGCGTTGCTCACGGTTTTCGGCAGGGCCGGTGGCCACGGGCGCTGATCGTCGAGTTCGATGGCCACCAGCAAAGCGCCGTCGCTGGCGTGTTCGCTGACGCTGCTTTCGACCCGATGCAACTGCTCCGGCGCAGCGTCGTTGATGCCGAGGCGTTCGCTGGTCGGCATCAGCCGTTCACGCAACTGGGCGTAACCGGGCAGGTTCAGGTCCAGCGTCAGCGCGGCTTTGCCGCGACTCCAGCGCCAGAAACACAACAGCGCCAGCAGCAGGCGCGGCAGCACGCCGTAGACCACCAGCACGCCGACCAGCCAGGTTGCCCAGGCCTGGCGCGCGCTTTCGATATCCAGCGCTGCGCCGCCGCTGGCGCGGATCATCTCTACGGTCGGCACGTTGAAGCCGAGCAGCGCCGGCAGCGCGCCGAGGGCTTGGGTCAGGTTGATGAAGGTGTCGGCGCTGAGAATGGTGGTTTCCCAGACGAAACCATAGCGCCGGGTCGCCATCAGCGTCAGCAGCAGCAGCAGCGCGCTGAGCATCGCCAGCAACCACAGACCGTTGACCAATGTGCCGAGCGCCCAGCGATTGAGTTTTTTGCGTTGCAGCATCAGCAGCAGGGCCGGCGCGAGTTGCGCGGCTTTGGCATCGCGAGCGAGTTTTTCGCTGAGCCACAGCCACAAGCGCCCGAGGGTGGCGCCGTGTTCACCGGCAAAGATCAGCCCCAGCGCCCAGCTCAGCAGCAGAATCAGGTTCAATCCGAGCAGGCTGCCCAAGGCCCAGAACACATTCACCGGTGTCTGGCTCAGCGCGGCGAAGGCCAGACCGGCGCCGCTCAGCAGCGCAAAAATGACCAGCAGCACCAGCGCCAGACGCGCGCCTTGCAGCCAGTGCTGGAGTGCTGCGCTCAGCCCGTCGCGCTCGGCCAGCCACACGGCGCGGCGCTGAATACGGCCCGGCAGATCGCCGCCGGCCGCGCGGGCCAGTCGATTGGCTTCCAGATCCTCCAGGGGACCTGCGTGTTCTTCGCGCAGGCGGATGGTTTCGGTCAGCCAGAGGTTTTGCAGTGGAGTCAGTTCAGTCACGCGCCATTCCGTTGCTCGATTGAGCAGTGAGCATAACCGCTGTGGCGCTTATCGGGTCAAGCGAGGCTCTGGTATCCTCGCCGGCATGACTAAATCACTCCCCCTCAGCCTGATCGCAGCCCTCGGTGAAAACCGCGTGATCGGCGTCGACAACAGCATGCCCTGGCACCTGCCGGGGGACTTCAAATACTTCAAGGCCACGACCCTCGGCAAGCCGATCATCATGGGCCGCAAGACCTGGGACTCCCTCGGCCGTCCGCTGCCGGGCCGCTTGAACATCGTGGTCAGCCGTCAGCCGGATCTGCTGCTGGAAGGGGCGGAGGTGTATCCGTCGCTGGAAGCTGCAGTGGTGCGCGCCGAGGAATGGGCGAAAGCGCAGGGCGTCGATGAGTTGATGCTGATTGGCGGCGCGCAGTTGTATGCGCAAGGGCTGGCGCAGGCAGATCGTTTGTATCTGACCCGAGTGGCGCTGAGCCCGGAAGGAGATGCGTGGTTTCCGGAGTTTGACCTGAACCAGTGGAAGCTGGTGTCGAACGTGCCGAATCCGGCCGAGGGCGACAAGCCCGCTTACAACTTCGAAGTCTGGGAAAAAGCTTAAAAGCTTCGCGAGCAAGCCCGCTCCCACATTGGATTTGTGTCGATCACAGATCCAATGTGGGAGCGGGCTTGCTCGCGAAGAGGGCAGGTCAGGCAAAGAAGAATTTAAGCCTGAGCAAGCTCCGCATGCTCATCCGCATCCAGCAGTGCTTTATCGGTCTGCTGCATCACTTGGCTGGTAATCGCACCGGCCGTGATCGAACCACTCACGTTCAACGCCGTGCGCCCCATGTCGATCAGCGGCTCCACCGAAATCAGCAGCGCCACCAGTGACACCGGCAAGCCCATCGCCGGCAGCACGATCAGCGCAGCAAACGTCGCGCCGCCACCAACACCGGCCACACCGGCGGAACTCAGGGTCACAATCGCCACCAGCGTCGCGATCCACAGCGGGTCCAGCGGGTTGATGCCGACTGTTGGCGCAACCATCACCGCCAACATCGCCGGGTACAGACCGGCGCAACCGTTCTGGCCGATGGTCGCACCGAACGAGGCGGCGAAACTGGCGATCGACTGCGGAATGCCCAGACGACGGGTCTGCGCTTCGATGCTCAGCGGAATGCTCGCCGCGCTGGAACGGCTGGTGAACGCGAACGTCAGCACCGGCCAGATCTTGCGGAAGAACCGCAGCGGATTGATCCCGGCCGCCGACACCAGCAGGCCGTGCACCACGAACATCAGGCCCAGACCGAGGTACGAGACCACGACGAAACTGCCGAGCTTGATGATGTCCTGCAGGTTGGAACCGGCAACCACTTTGGTCATCAGCGCCAGCACGCCGTACGGGGTCAGCTTCATCACCAGACGCACCAGACGCATCACCCAGGCTTGCAGGGTGTCGATGGCGTTGATCACTTTCTGACCTTTCTCGGCATCATCCTTGAGCAGTTGCAGCGCCGCGACCCCGAGGAACGCGGCGAAGATCACCACGCTGATGATCGAGGTCGGCTTGGCGCGGGCCAGGTCGGCGAACGGGTTCTGCGGAATGAACGACAGCAGCAGCTGCGGCACATTCAGGTCGGCAACCTTGCCGGCGTAGTCGGTCTGGATGGTTTGCAGGCGGGCCATTTCCTGCGTGCCGGCGACCAGGCCTTCGGCGGTGAGGCCGAACAGGTTGGTCAGGCCGATACCGATCAGCGCCGCAATCGCGGTGGTAAACAGCAGGGTGCCGATGGTCAGGAAGCTGATCTTGCCCAGCGACGAGGCGTTGTGCAGACGCGCGACCGCACTGAGGATCGAGGCGAACACCAGTGGGATCACGATCATTTGCAGCAACTGCACGTAGCCGTTGCCGACCAGATCGAACCAGCCGATCGAGGCTTTCAGTACCGGGTTGCCGGCACCGTAAACAGTGTGCAGGGCAACACCGAAGGCTACGCCGAGCACCAGCGCGAGCAGGACTTTTTTTGCCAGGCTCCAAGTGGTGTGGCGGGTTTGCGCCAGACCGAAGAGCAGGGCGAGGAACACCAGCAGATTGAGGATCAGCGGCAGATTCATGAAGACTCCGATAAGACTTGTGCCAGTCGCCTTCTTGGGCAACTGCGAACCGGCAAGCCTAACAGTTTGATTTCCAATGAATTAATACCGAAATCGCAGGTTGTCCGTCGTTTTTGGAATAAGCACTTGTCGCTCTCGGCAATGCAACTGGCGTTGAGGAGACGTAAGCGGTCGCTGACAGACGAGGACTGTCACACTTATTTGTTAGCGTCGATGTCTTTCAGTCAGGGAGAAAACGCCGATGAAGTTCGCACCGAAAATGCTCGCTGTGGTTCTTGGATTGGGCTTGGCCGCTCACGCATTCGCCACCGACCTGAAGCACTGGCCGGCGGATCAGGCCAAGGCACTCGACGCGATGATCGCCGCCAATGCCAACAAGGGTAACTACGCGGTGTTCGACATGGACAACACCAGCTACCGATACGACCTTGAAGAGTCGTTGCTGCCGTTCATGGAAAACAAGGGGCTGATCACCCGCGACAAACTCGACCCCTCGCTGAAACTGATGCCGTTCAAGGACACCGCCGACCATAAGGAAAGCCTGTTCAGTTACTACTATCGCCTGTGCGAAGTCGACGACATGGTCTGCTACCCGTGGGTAGCGCAGGTGTTCTCCGGCTTCACTCTCAAGGAACTCAAGGGCTACGTCGATGAGCTGATGGCGTCGGGCAAACCGGTGCCGGCCACTTATTACGAAGGCGATGTAGTGAAGAACATCGATGTGCAGCCGCCGAAAGTCTTCACCGGCCAGGCCGAGCTGTACAACAAGCTGATGGAGAACGGCATCGAGGTTTACGTGATGACCGCCGCCTCCGAAGAACTGGTGCGCATGGTCGCGGCCGATCCGAAGTATGGCTACAACGTCAAACCGCAGAATGTGATCGGCGTGACCACGTTGCTGAAGAACCGCGAAACCGGCGAGCTGACTACTGCGCGCAAGCAGATCACCGCCGGCAAGTATGACGAGAAGGCCAACCTCGGCCTGGAACTGACCCCGTACCTGTGGACCCCGGCGACCTGGATGGCCGGCAAACACGCGGCGATTCTGACCTATATCGACGAGTGGAAAAAACCGGTGCTGGTGGGCGGCGATACCCCGAGCAGCGACGGCTACATGCTGTTCCACGATGTGGATGTGGCCAAGGGCGGCATTCACTTGTGGGTCAACCGCAAGGACAAATACATGACCCAGCTCAACGGCATGATGGCCAAACACGCAGCGGCGCAGGCCAAGGAAGGATTGCCGGTGACGGCGGACAAAAACTGGGTGATCGTCAAGCCTGAAGAAATCCAGTAAGCCCCCAATCCCTGTTGGAACTCAGATTCCAGAATCACTGACAGTCCCTTGTGGGAGCGGGCTTGCTCGCGAAGAGGGAGTGTCAGGCGGGAGATTTTTTGACCGGTAGACCGCTTTCGCGAGCAAGCGCGCTCCCACAGTTTTGATCTTCATTGTTTTTGGATCAGGCAAAAAAATGCCCCGCACTTTGGCGGGGCATTTTTGTTTTTGCGATTGACGCTTACAGCCCGTCGAGCATCGCCTTGTTACGCACCGCACCCTTGTCGGCGCTGGTCGCCAGCAGGGCGTAGGCCTTGAGCGCAGTGGTCACTTTGCGTGGACGCTGCTCGACCGGTTTCCAGCCTTTCTTGTCCTGTTCGACCCGGCGCGCAGCCAGTTCTTCATCGCTGACCAACAGGTTGATCGAGCGGTTCGGGATGTCGATCAGCACTTTGTCGCCGTCCTGCACCAGACCGATCGCGCCACCGGCCGCAGCCTCTGGCGAAGCGTGGCCGATCGACAGGCCGGAAGTACCGCCAGAGAAACGACCGTCGGTGAGCAACGCACAGGCTTTGCCCAGACCTTTGGACTTCAGGTACGAGGTCGGGTAGAGCATTTCCTGCATGCCCGGGCCGCCTTTCGGGCCTTCGTAGCGAATGATGACGATGTCGCCTTCCTTCACTTCGTCGGCGAGGATGCCGCGCACCGCGCTGTCTTGGCTTTCAAAGATCTTCGCGTTGCCTTCGAAGACGTGGATCGACTCGTCGACGCCTGCGGTTTTCACCACGCAGCCGTCGAGGGCGATGTTGCCGTACAGCACGGCCAGGCCGCCTTCTTTCGAGTAGGCGTGTTCGAAGCTGCGGATGCAGCCGTTTTCACGGTCGTCATCGAGGGTTTCCCAACGAGTCGACTGGCTGAACGCGGTCTGGGTCGGGATGCCCGCCGGGCCGGCCTTGAAGAAGTGGTGCACGGCTTCATCGTCGGTCTGGGTGATGTCCCACTTGGCGATGGCTTCTTCCATGCTGCGGCTGTGCACGGTCGGCAGGTCGGTGTGCAGCAGGCCGCCACGGGCCAGCGAACCGAGAATGCTGAAGATGCCGCCAGCGCGGTGCACGTCTTCCATGTGGTACTTCTGGATGTTCGGCGCCACTTTGCACAGTTGCGGCACGCTGCGCGAGAGACGGTCGATGTCGCGCAGGTCGAAATCGATCTCGGCTTCCTGAGCCGCAGCCAGCAAGTGCAGGATGGTGTTGGTCGAACCGCCCATGGCGATGTCGAGCATCATCGCGTTCTCGAACGCCTTGAAGTTGGCGATGTTGCGCGGCAGCACCGACTCGTCGTTCTCGCCGTAGTAACGCTTGCACAGTTCGACGATGGTGCGACCGGCCTGCAGGAACAACTGCTCGCGGTCGCTGTGGGTCGCGAGGGTCGAACCGTTGCCCGGCAATGCCAGGCCCAGCGCTTCGGTCAGGCAGTTCATCGAGTTGGCGGTGAACATGCCGGAGCATGAACCGCAGGTCGGGCAGGCGCTGCGCTCGTACTCGGCAACCTTCTCGTCAGAAGCGCTGGAGTCGGCGGCGATCACCATGGCGTCGACGAGGTCGAGGCCGTGGGAAGCGAGTTTGGTCTTGCCGGCTTCCATCGGGCCGCCGGAAACGAAGATCACCGGAATGTTCAGGCGCAAAGCGGCCATCAACATGCCCGGGGTGATCTTGTCGCAGTTGGAGATGCAGACGATGGCGTCGGCGCAGTGGGCGTTGACCATGTATTCGACAGAGTCGGCGATGATCTCGCGGCTCGGCAGCGAATAGAGCATGCCGTCGTGACCCATGGCGATGCCGTCATCCACGGCGATGGTGTTGAATTCTTTCGCTACGCCACCGGCGCGTTCGATTTCCCGGGCAACCAGTTGACCGAGGTCTTTGAGGTGCACGTGGCCCGGCACGAACTGGGTGAAGGAGTTGGCAATGGCGATGATCGGCTTCTTGAAGTCGTCATCTTTCATCCCGGTGGCGCGCCACAGTGCGCGGGCGCCGGCCATGTTGCGGCCGTGGGTGGATGTTTTCGAGCGGTAATCTGGCATGGAGCACTCCGGGCGGCTAATCAGGTATCAAAAGGGAGTGAGCTTCTATTGACGTCTGGAACACTCAGAAATGGCCGTGTGTCCTGGATGTTGCCGATGACTTTGCGGGATCGCCGCTTGCCTCAGCCTGAGCTCATAAACCCGCCGGGGGATGAATGGCGATGAATCAGCCGATTCTACACCGCTGGCGTCTGGAGGGAATGGCGCAAAGTGTTGTTCCAGTGCCGACGGTGCGTATGGCATGACGACCGGCAGGCTCAATCGCTGCCAGAGGGCGTGACGGCGCCGTTCTCGATAATGCTGGCGCGATGGCTGATCCTCTTGTTCAGCGCCAGCGCGATGCAACTCAGCAGGACAAAACAGTAGCCGAGAGTGGCCTGCAGGTTGCCTGGACTCAGGCTGATCAGCGCACTGATCAACCCGCCGCAGATGAAGATGATCGTGCTACCGGCCGAGGCCGAAGTACCGGCGTTCTCCGGGAACAGGCCCATGGCGCGTGAGGTGGCGGCCGGGCGTGCAATGGTGGTGCCGGCGGTGCAGATCAGCATAGGGATCAATACCGTGACGGGCGAGAGTGCGAAGTACTGCGACAGGAATAGCATCACCAGCCCTGCCAGCAGAATCAGGCTCAACCCGGCCACGATCTGTTGCGCAGAGCTGATGCGCCGGCTCAACAGCGTGGCGGCAATCCCGCCGGTCACATAGGCCGCACCGTAGATCAGCAGGATCAGCGAGAAGTCGTAGGCTGACAGCTGCAACTGATCCATGAAGATCAATGGCGAAATGACGATGAACGAGAAGTGGCAGGCGAACGCGAAAGCCGAAATCAGCCAGTAGCCGACGAACTCGAAATCCCCCAGCACCCGTCGATAGGCGCTGAGAAAGTTGAGCGGTGTGCCCTTGGCGACTGGCCGACCGCCGTCCAGAAACAGCCAGGCCTTGAGCAACACCACCGCCGCCAGTGCGATGAACAGCCAGAAGCTGCCACGCCAGCCCAGGGTCGCCTGCAGAAAGGTTCCGGCCAGCGGTGATATGGAGATGAAGATCCCGGTGGCGGTCACCATCAGGATCCGCAGGCGATCGCGCTCTGCGCCCTCGAACAGATCCTGCACCAGCGCCTGTGACAGGACGAAACAGCCACAACCGATGGCCTGCACGATGCGAAAAGTCATGAACAATGTGTAGTCGCTGGTCATTACGCAGCCGATGGCGCCGAGGATCGAGACAGCCATGCCGGCGAGCAGTAACCCCTTGCGCCCGATGACGTCGGACAACGGCCCGATCAACAGTTGGGCAAAGGCAATGCCCACCGCGAACAGGCTGATCGACAGGGCGATGTCGGTCGGAGTGCTGGCGAAGTGTTCAGCCAGCGCCGGGAACGACGGCAGCAGGACGTCCAGCGGAAACACCCCCAGCAGCACCATGGCCAAAAGCAGGCTGATCGCCCCGCGTCGTTGTCGGGTCGTTACCACCGTTCTTCCTTCAAGCATCGATCAGTCCTGCCTTGGCGAAAAGTTTGCGGTTGTTGGGTAGCGCGAAGAATCCGGCTTTTTCGAGTGCAGCAAGCGTAGCCGTCGCTCCGGATCGGGCACGCTGGCGGCTGGCCTGTTCGTTGGTCAGGCTGTCGAGGATTTCCTTGATCGCACCTTCGCCAATGCCGGCGCGGCGCAGGCTTTGGTGCAGCCATTGCTCGTCGACTTCGAAGAAGGTCGCCAGGGTCTCCAGCAAGGTTCTGGCCGTAAAGGCGCGCTGGCGGCTGTTCAGGGTCAACCAGAGGTAGTGAAAGACCTCGGAAAAAAAACGGCTGTGGCGCGCTTCATCAGCGAGATGGTCGCGCAGCATGTCGTTCACGCTGCTGACCAGCGTTTCCCGACACACATCCAGCAACTCCCGGGCAATGATGGTTTCGGAGACGAAGCCGAGCAGAAACCATGCCAGCGGGCGTTTGCTCTCCGGTGTTCGGGCAATCTGACCGGTCAGGCGGGTGATGCGCAACGGCACCTGCTGACGACCGGTGAAACCATGCAGTTCGGCGATCTGTTCGGCCAGATGATGGGAGAACAGTGCGTGATAACCCTCGTCGGTATAGAGCTGCAGCGCGGCGGTTTTCATCCTTGACGGAATGTGCGCGGGCAACTCACCGTGGACGATGGTTTCCACGGCGCGGTTGACGATGCGGTGTTCCAGCAGCGTGGTGTAGTCGAGAAAGTGCACCAGGTGGTTGGCAGCCAGCCGATGCATGACCTTGCTGCCTGCGGCTTCGATCGCCGGGTGGGACAGATACGGCAGGAATGCCGGCGGAAACCAGAAGCGGGTTTGCAGTTGCAACTGCAGGTCTGCCGGCAACTGGTAGTCGTGCCGGCTGGTGCGTACCGAAGCGTGGTTGTTCCAGTCGCCGAGGGTGAATCGAAGCGCCCAGGACTCTGGCGCTTCGGGCTGATCCACGGTTGATGCGCTCATTTGCGCGTCTCCTGCAACAGGTCGCGCATTTCCTGACACATCGCCTGACCGTCGCTAGCGCCGCAGCCGACAAAGAACAACGGTTGTTCAGCGCTGCCTTCGAGTTTGAGCAGGGCTTCGACCTGGCGGTCGGTGAATGCCCCGGTCAGCCACGTTCCCAGGCCCAGCGCTGTGGCCACCAGTTGAAAGGTTTGCGACAGATGACCCGCCTCGACAAACGCCATGCGATAGGCGCGTGAGTGTTCATACTTCCACCAGAGCTTGTCGAAACGAGCGGTGATAAACAGACCCAGTGGCAGGTTATTGATGAAGTGCTGACCCGCCAGCAAATGACCCAGCGCGGGGTCGGGCAAAGGATTGACCCGGCTGAGTGCGTGTTCTGCCGAGTGGTAGGCGTAGACACCCGGTTCGAGGCCCTCGATATTGCGTGCCAGAAGAAATCCTTCACACGCATTCAACCCGCCACCTGAAGGACTGCTGCGGCGGGCGCCGAGGCCCTCGGCGATGCTCTCGTCGCGGTCATTGTCGCGATGGCGAAGAAAGCCCAGCGAGAGGTACAGCAGTGTACCGACGTCATTGAGCGTGATTGCTGCGCCAGTGAAGGAGCGGCAGGTTTTTCTCAGGCGCAGGACATTGCCCAAGCTGGCAACGGTCAGGGCCGCGGAGGCGGGCAGGGCGATTCGAGGTTCGTCTTGAGGTGTCGATCGATCTAGTGCGGGGGCCGGTGTAGTCAGCACCGCGTTGCAATGGTTCAGGTATTGCCTGGACCACTCGTGAATATTCTGGGGTATCTGTTCGCAGGGAATGTTCTGGGTGCCAATATGATAAATCTTCGACAATTCATCCCAGCCCCATGGCGGGCTGTCTATTTTTGCAACGGTTAATATGCCCGCGTTCAGAAGTTGTGAGTCTATTATGTTGCGTCTGTCGAACTGTTCCGGGTTATTGATAAGTTGTGCAAGTCGACAAGAGTAAGTCAGGTCAAGTTCATGTTGGGTGTGGTCTTTATAGTTCCAGACTATTTGTCCGGGCGTGCGCGGCAATATGAATAAATAGGGATTGATATGCATGTTGTGTTCATCGCTCTGGAACGGGTCGGAAGAACGCTGGGGTGCCGGCACTCCCCAGCGTTCTGGCTCACTTAGCGGGCTTTAGGCGCAACCAGGAAGGCCAGGTTTGCGATTTGGTTGGTTTCCAGAGTAATTGCTTTCATAAGTATGAACTCCTTGTTCATTGAGAGTGAATGTCACCGTCGTGGTGACAACTTAATAATAGGTTGTAATGAATTATTGGCAAGCGATACTTGGGTAGGAAATTTCTATTAATTTTGTCGGAGTGGGCGTGGTGCAAGGGCAAACTTGTAAGTATTAGATGATGAAATGTAATGCGCAGGGAAATGTCCTGCATGCATGTAGGAAGTTAGTTGTAGGAAAGAGGAAGAAATTCGACGACATTGCATCGCCGTAAAGCCAACGGGAAGCCCGCAGGCTCCCCGTTTCATGGGCCGATCAGCTGTTAGGCAGCAGGCGGCAGGTGATGCTCTTGATGTAGCGAGTCTCGGCGATGGCCGGGTGTACCGGGTGGTCTGGGCCCTGACCACCGCGTTCGAGCATCTGGATGTTGCGGTCCAGGTGACGGGCGCTGGTCAGCAGGATGTTCTGCAGATCGTCTTCCGGCAGGTGCATCGAGCACGAAGCGCTGACCAGAATGCCGTCCTTGGTCAGCAGGCGCATGGCTTGCTCGTTCAGACGACGGTAGGCGCCTTCACCGTTCTTCATGTCTTTCTTGCGCTTGATGAACGCTGGCGGGTCGGCAACGATCACGTCGAAACGTTCTTCGCTGGCCTTGAGTTCCTTCAGAGCTTCGAAGACGTCGCCTTCGATGCAGGTCATCTTGTCGGCGAAGCCGTTCAGCGCGGCGTTACGCTCGACGCCGTCGAGGGCGAAGCCCGACGCGTCGACGCAGAACACTTCGCTGGCACCGAACGCCGCAGCCTGCACGCCCCAGCCACCGATGTAGCTATAGAGGTCGAGCACGCGTTTGCCCTTGGCGTAAGGGGCGAGGCGGGCGCGGTTCATGCGGTGGTCGTAGAACCAGCCGGTTTTCTGGCCGCCAATGACCGGCGCTTCGAACTTCACGCCGTTCTCTTCCAGGGCGACCCACTCCGGCACCAGGCCGAACACGGTTTCGACGTAACGGTTGAGGCCTTCGGCATCACGGGCGGCGGAGTCGTTCTTGAACAGAATGCCGCTTGGCTTGAGCACTTGGGTCAGTGCGGCGATCACGTCATCTTTATGCGCTTCCATGGTCGCCGAGGCGATCTGCACCACGAGGATGTCGCCGAAACGGTCGACCACCAGACCCGGCAGCAGGTCGGAGTCGCCGTAGACCAGGCGGTAGAACGGTTTGTCGAACAGGCGCTCGCGCAACGACAGGGCCACGTTCAGGCGATGCACCAGCAGCGACTTGTCCAGAGACAGCTTGATGTCACGCGACAGCAGGCGCGCGCAGATCAGGTTGTTCGGGCTCATCGCGACGATGCCCAGCGGCTTGCCGCCCGCGGCTTCGAGGATCGCCTGATCGCCGGCCTTGAAGCCGTGCAGTGGCGTGGCGGCCACATCGATTTCGTTGCTGTAGACCCACAAGTGGCCGTTGCGCAGGCGACGGTCGGCGTTGGCTTTGAGGCGCAGGCTAGGCAGGGACATGACGTCGCTCCGGAAAAAAGAGCGGGAGTATACCGTGTTGCTCGGCCTGATTGGCTGGTGAGTGGACATGTGGCAAGTCATTGCCGGTGGAAGACATTACCTGTGGCGAGGGGATTTATCCCCGATCGGCTGCGCAGCAACCGCAAACCCCCAACGCAGTTTTCTGACTGACCGCGTAAGTCGATCTGGGACAGCTGCGCTGTCCATCGGGGATAAATCTCCTCACCACATAAACTCACAAGCCCACAGATCAGGCCGACAGCGCGTCGATCAACTCCTTGTTGAACGCCGGAATATCATCCGGCTGACGGCTGCTGATCAGGTGGCCGTCTTTGACCACTTCTTTATCCACCCAGTTGGCCCCGGCATTGACCAGGTCATCCTTGAGTGTCTTGAAACTGGTCATGGTCTTGCCATTGACCAGCCCGGCGGAAATCAGCAGCCAGCCGCCATGGCAGATCACTGCAATCGGTTTGCCGGCGGAGGCGCCGGTCTTGACCAGATGCTGGGCATCCTGATCGATGCGAATGGTGTCGGAGTTCTGCACGCCACCCGGCAGGACGATCGCGTCGTACTGCTCGCTGCTGGCGCCTTGAAAGGTCTGATCGACCTTGAAGTCATCCGCCGGTTTGTCGTGGTTCCAGCCTTTGACCTTGCCGGCCTCGGCGGAAAGGATGTCGACCTGGGCGCCGGCCTGCTCCAGTGCTTGCTTGGGCCCGGTCAGTTCGACCTGTTCGAAACCGTCTGTTACTAAAATGGCGACGCGTTTGCCAGTGAGGGAAGTAGCCATCGATAAGCTCCTGAGTCTGCGGGAAATTACCGCCGAGCCGGTGCTTGATTGTCCGGTCGGCCTTACAAAGTCCGAAGCCTGAGCGTGAATGAAAGTTCCTGACAATTGCCCACTGGTGTGTCGTCCTGCGGTTTTTAGAGGTTAGAATCGCCGCCTGTCCCAGAGTGTGTACTTATGTCCCAAGAGCTGACCACCGAACAGATTCAACAATCCCTGCAAGGCATCAGCGTGCCCGCGCAGCCGCAGATCATGGTGGATCTGCAGATGGAGCAGTACATGCCCGACCCGGACCTAGAGGTGATCGCCAAGCTGATCGCCCAGGATCCCGGCCTGTCCGGTTCTCTGCTGAAAATCGTCAACTCGCCGTATTACGGCCTGAGCAACAAGATCACTTCGATCCAGCGTGCGGTGAATCTGTTGGGCAGCCGTTCGATCATCAACCTGATCAACGCGCAGTCGATCAAGGGCGAGATGAACGATGACACCATCGTCACCCTCAACCGTTTCTGGGACACCGCCCAGGACGTGGCGATGACCTGCCTGACCCTGGCCAAGCGCATCGGCACCCAAGCCGGTGATGAAGCCTATGCCTTGGGGCTGTTCCACGACTGCGGCGTGCCGTTGATGCTGCAGCGCTTCCCCAACTACATGTCGGTACTGGAAAAGGCTTACGCCAATGCCAGCGCCGAATGCCGGGTGGTGGACACCGAGAACGCCGAGTTCAATACCAACCACGCCGTGGTCGGCTACTACACCGCCAAGTCGTGGCGCCTGCCGGAACACGTCAGCACGGCGATCGCCAATCACCACAATGCGCTGGCGATCTTCAGCGACGAATCCTCGCGCAACAGCCAGATGAAGAATCTGCTGGCGATCTTGAAGATGGCCGAGCACATCTGTGCGTCTTATCGGGTGCTGGGCAACCAGACTGAAGACCACGAGTGGAACAGCATTGGCCCGCTGATTCTCGATTACGTCGGTCTGTCGGACTACGATTTCGAAACCCTCAAACAGACGATCCGCGACCTCGGCGCGCATTGATTCGAGGACACCATGCCTGAACTGCCGGAAGTCGAAACCACCCGCCGGGGCATTGCTCCGCACCTGGAAGGCCAGCGCGTCAGCCGGGTGATCGTGCGGGATCGTCGGCTGCGCTGGCCGATCCCCGAAGATCTCGATGTGCGCCTGTCCGGGCAGCGCATCGTGCTGGTCGAGCGGCGGGCCAAGTATCTGTTGATCAATGCCGAAGTCGGCACGTTGATCAGTCACTTGGGCATGTCGGGCAACTTGCGGCTGGTGGAAGTCGGGTTGCCGGCGCTTAAGCATGAGCACGTCGATATCGAGCTGGAATCCGGTCTGGCGCTGCGCTACACCGATCCGCGCCGCTTCGGTGCGATGCTGTGGAGTACCGATCCGCTCAATCACGAACTGCTGATTCGCCTCGGGCCGGAACCATTGACCGATCTGTTCGACGGCGAGCGCCTGTTCCAGCTGTCGCGTGGGCGTTCGATGGCGGTCAAGCCGTTCATCATGGACAACGCGGTGGTGGTGGGTGTCGGCAACATTTACGCGACCGAAGCGCTGTTCGCTGCCGGGATCGATCCGCGCCGCGAAGCCAAAAGCATCTCCCGGGCGCGGTATCTGAAGCTGGCGATCGAGATCAAACGAATTCTTGCTGCAGCCATCGAGCGCGGCGGCACCACGTTGCGGGATTTCATCGGCGGTGACGGGCAACCGGGGTACTTCCAGCAGGAGCTGTTCGTTTATGGCCGTGGCGGCGAGCACTGCAAGGTCTGCGGCACCGGCCTGCGGGAAGTGAAGCTGGGGCAACGGGCCAGTGTGTTCTGTCCGCGCTGCCAGACCTGAGGCAAAAATCTGAAAAAGTCCTACGGTCTATAGTGAGTGGTCTCACTGTTCAGCCCGAAGGATCGTGCCATGAAGTCCTTGCAAGTCCTGTTTGCCGCACTGCTGCTGTGTTCCAGCCTGGCCGTTCAAGCCGCGGAAAACGGCAGCGGTGATCCTCGCTACGCCATCCAGAACCCTCCCGCCTACGCCATGATCGGCGATTTGCTGATTGCCCGACCTTTATTGGTGGTGGCAACGGTGCTGGGTGCGGGGGTGTTTGTGGTGTCATTGCCGTTTACCGCGCTGGGTGGCGGGGTAGGTGATGCGGGGCAGGCGCTGGTGGTGGATCCGGCGAAAGCGGCGTTTGTGCGCTGTTTGGGGTGTACAGGGGAGGGGGTTGAGCAGCGCGAGTGAGCTGATCAGGGTTTTGCGCTGCTGCTGATGGCCCTTTCGCGAGCAAGCTCGCTCCCACATTGGAGCGCATTTCAAATGTGGGAGCGAGCTTGCTCGCGAAGAGGCCCGGAAGAGCGCTACAAAACGTTCAGATCAGGCCTTGCCGGTAATCTTGCGGTACTTTTCCATCAACTGTTCTTCAGTCTCAGGATGCGCCTCGTCCAGTGGAATGCAATCCACCGGGCAGACCTGCTGGCACTGCGGTTCGTCGTAATGGCCGACGCACTG
Source organism: Pseudomonas sp. S150 (assembly GCF_004526365.1). Classification (NCBI taxonomy): domain Bacteria; kingdom Pseudomonadati; phylum Pseudomonadota; class Gammaproteobacteria; order Pseudomonadales; family Pseudomonadaceae; genus Pseudomonas; species Pseudomonas sp. S150. The sequence continues at coordinate 87,196 of NZ_CP038207.1, read as the reverse complement.
GGTGCACAGGTTCGGGTCGATCACGTAGATCTCTTCGCCTTGGGAAATCGCGGCGTTCGGGCACTCGGGTTCGCAGACGTCGCAGTTGATGCAATCGTCGGTGATGATCAGGGACATGCTAACTCCAGCCGGGGCGGCAGGCCCGGGCGCTATAAATCAATGCGCGCAATTGTGCCGCATTGGCGCCCGCAGTGCACGCGGGCGCCGTTTGAACGGTCGTTACTTCTTGAAGCGCAGGGTCAGGGCATCGGCCACGGCCGGGTGCACGAACTTGCTGATATCGCCGCCCAGCGCGGCGATTTCCCGCACCAGCGTCGAGGAAATGAACGAATAACGCTCGGACGGGGTGAGAAACAGGCTCTCGACGTCCGGGGCCAGTTGGCGGTTCATGTTGGCCAGCTGGAATTCGTATTCGAAGTCCGACACCGCACGCAGGCCACGCAGGAACACATTGGCGTTCTGCTCCTTGGCGAAATGCGCCAGCAGCGTCGAGAAGCCGACCACTTCGACGTTGGGCAGGTGTTTGGTGACCTCGCGAGCCAGCTCAACCCGTTGTTCCAGCGGGAACAGCGGGTTTTTCTTCGGGCTGGCGGCGACCGCAATGATCACGTGATCGAACAGGCGCGAGGCGCGTTCGACCAGATCGCCATGCCCTTTGGTAATAGGGTCGAAGGTACCTGGGTACAACACTCGGTTCATCGCGTCGTCCTGGCGGGAGTCCGTTGGGGAGTCGGATGGTATCGCAGCCGTCCCGGTCGGCCAAGTCGCCTGTTGGGTAAGAAAGCACTATAGACGACGCGATAAACCGGTTTTTTCACGGATTTCTCAGCCGATCGGCGAGGGCTGTCGCCAGCTGCGCGGTCAGGCCATACACCGACAATTGCGGGTTGGCGCCAATGCTGGTGGGGAACAGCGAGCCATCGTGAATCGACAGATTGCTCAGTTGATGATGCCGGCCAAGGCTGTCGGTGACTGCGTTTTTCGGGTCTTCGCCCATCGCACAACCGCCCATCACGTGGGCACTGCCCAGGCGCGTGCGATACAGCTCAAGGCTCAGACCGTTGATCAGCGTGCGGGCTTCGGCCAGGGTTTTCACGTAGCGCGCATCGGCGTGCATCGGCATCACGGCTTTGGCGCCGCCGGCAAACTGGATCTCGGCCATGCTGTGAAAGGCGCGGCGCAGGCCCTCCCAGGCGTAAGGCGAGACTTGATAGTCGAGCACCGGCGAGCCATCACCGCGCAGTTCGACACTGCCGCCGGGGCTGTCCGGGTGAAACCCGTCGCGCAGCAACGCCAGCATCGCATGGGTGTGCGGCAGGTCCGCCATGTGTTCGGCGTTCTGGGTGCCGAAGCCGCCGAGCAACGTCGCCGCGAGCGCCGGCTGCAGCGGTGGCACTTCGAGTTTGTAGCCCATCGGCCCACTGGTGCCGTCCTTCCACTGGAAATGATCCGAGTAGATCGACTGCGGCGCGCCGTAGAACGGATTGATCACTTCGTCGAAACGCCCGGCGGACATGTTCACCAGATGCAGAAACGTGCGTTTGCCGAGGCGCTGATGCGGATCCGGTGCATCCGAGCGCAGCAGCAGTGCCGGGCTGTTGATGCCACCGCCGGCCAGCACGTAATGCCGGGCCTTGACCGTGATTTTGCGTCCGGTCGGCGCGACGCAACGCTCGTCCATCGCCACGCATTGCAGGCCAGTGATCTTGTCGCCACTGATCAGCAGTTTTTCCGCGCGGGCCAGGTACAGCAACTCGCCGCCCTTTTCCAAGGTCGCCGGAATGGTGGTGACCAGCATCGACTGCTTGGCGTTGGTCGGGCAGCCCATGCCGCAGTAGCCGATGTTCCAGCAGCCACGCACGTTGCGCGGGATCACGTGCCAGCTGTAGCCGAGCTGTTCGCAGCCCTTGCGGATCACGTCGTTGTTGGCGTTGGGCGGGACCATCCACGGCGCGACGCCAAGACGCTGTTCCATTTTTTCGAACCACGGCGCCATCTCGGCCGGACTGTGGCCTTTGACGTTGTGCTCCTTGGCCCAGTGCTCGAGGGTCGGCTCGGGCGTGCGGAAACTCGAGGTCCAGTTGATCAGCGTGGTGCCGCCGACCGCACGGCCCTGGAGGATGGTAATCGCGCCGTCCTTGCTCATGCGGCCGATGCCTTCCTGATAGAGGCTGCTGTAGGCCTGGTCTTCGAGCATCTTGAAGTCGGAACTGGTCTTGAGCGGGCCTTCTTCGATCAGCAGCACTTTGTAACCGGCGACGCTGAGGATTTCTGCCGTGGTGCCGCCACCGGCACCGCTGCCGATGATCGCCACATCGGCTTGCAGCGTCAGGTCGCCGGTCAGTTGGGCGCCGTTGTAGGTTTTCCAGCCACGGGCGAGGCCTTCGCGGAACGGGTCGGGTACGGGCATTGATCAGGTTCTCTTTATTATTCTGGGAGCGGTGGTGTGGTGGCTGGCGCCTTCGCGAGCAAGCTCGCTCCCACATTGAAATGCATTCCCTTGTGGGAGCGAGCCTGCTCGCGAAGGGCGCGACTCGGTTTCAAACGGTAGGCGGGCCGGGGTAGCCGCAATGGCCCCAGGACTCGGCGCGGGTGTACCAGGCCATCATCACCATCTGCTGCAATGAGCTGTGGCCCATGCGCAGCAGGCTCAATGAGCTGTTCTGCCAGCGCTCGAGGAAGTGGCGCATGGTCTCGGGGCTGGCGTTTTCCCAACTGCCCCAGATCCCGGTGAGCGGACCGCGGGTGACGGTCATGCCGAGCACATCGAACAATTGCCGGGTGAGTTTGAGCATTTCCGGCGACAGGTGATCGAGGCTGTAGTCCAGCGACTTCAGAGTGCCATCCATCGCTCCGGGCATTTTCTCGGCGGCCACGGCGCCTTCGAGCATCACCGGAATCAGTGCGCGCAGAAACAGCAGGTCGCCGTCACGCAAAGTGACGAAGCCATTGGCTGCGACACTCGATGAACAGCCACTGAGGCTGGCGCCGAGGCCGGCGGTGGCGAGAAACGCTGTGGCGCCAAGGCTGAACTTCAGCAGGCCACGGCGCGACAGGGCAGGTGTTTCGGTCAGGCTTGGGTGCATTATTGTTATTACCCGGCGGTGACGACGATTAGCGGATGAACAGCTTCTGGATCAGTTTCTGAATCGATTTGCCGTAGGGCGGATAGATCAACTTCGCGGCGTTGAAGCGCTGTTTGATCAGTACGCCCTTGGCCTTGCTGAAAGTCAGGAAGCCTTCGTGGCCGTGGTAATGGCCCATGCCCGATGGGCCGATGCCGCCGAACGGCATGTCGTCCTGCGCCACGTGCAGCAGGGTGTCGTTCAGGCACACGCCGCCGGAGTGGGTTTCGTGCAGCACGCGGTTCTGTTCGCGTTTGTCGTAGCCGAAGTAGTAAAGCGCCAGAGGACGCGGGCGCTGATTGATGTAGGCAAACGCCTGATCCAGATCCTGATATGGCACGATCGGCAGCAACGGGCCGAAGATTTCGTCCTGCATCACGGTCATCTCGTCAGTGACATTGAGCAGCAGGCTGTGCGGCATGCGCCGGCCCTGGCCTTGTTCGAACAGCGGGATCAGCAGCGCGCCCTTGCTCGTGGCGTCGCTGACATAACCGTTGAGCCGGGCCAGTTGGCGTTCGTTGATGATCGCGGTGTAGTCCGGGTTGTCGGCGAGGGTCGGATAGAAATTGTTGACCACCTGACGATAGGCTTCGACGAACGCGCCGACGCGGTCTTGCGGCACCAGCACGTAATCGGGGGCGACGCAGGTCTGGCCGGCGTTCAGGGTCTTGCCGAAGGCGATGCGTTCGGCGGCGTCCTTGAGCGGCACGTCGCGAGAGACGATGGCCGGGGACTTGCCGCCCAGTTCGAGGGTCACCGGGGTCAGGTTTTCCGCCGCAGCGCGCATCACGTGTTTGCCGATGCTGGTGGCGCCGGTGAACAGCAGGTGATCAAAATGCAGGCGGGAGAACGCCACGCCGATGTCGGCCTCGCCCAGCACCACGCAGACCAGATCTTCGGGGAAAATCCGTCCCAGCAGGGTCTTGAGCAACTGGCCGGTGGCCGGGGTCGATTCGCTGAGCTTGAGCATCACCCGGTTGCCCGCCGCCAGCGCGCCGACCAGTGGGCCGATGGCCAGATACAACGGGTAGTTCCACGGGACGATGATGCCGACCACGCCAAGCGGCTGGTACACGACTTTCGCCGACGCTGGCTGAAAGGCCATGCCGACTTTGCGTCGCGACGACTTCATCCAGCCCTTGAGGTGGCGGCTGGCGTAATGGATGCCGTGCAGGCTGGGCATCAGTTCGGCGAGCAGGGTTTCATCGGCGCTGCGATGACTGAAATCTGCGCTGATGGCATTGACCAGCGCCTGCCGCTCATTACTGAGCAAGTCGCGCAACGCCTTGAGCCATTGCTGGCGCTGATCTGCCGGTGGCATCGGGTTGGCGGCATAGGCGGCGCGCTGTGCCGCGAACAGCCGATCCAGCTCTTCCAGGGGCTGTTGCAGCGTTTGCAGATAAGCAATGTCGGCAGTCATCGTCGGCTCCGGATTTATTGTAGTGATGACTTTCTAGAGTCTATGCTCTAGAAAGTCAAATGACTTCCCGACACAGCTTTGTTTTATCCAGTTCCGGTTAGGTCGTAAGATGCCCCTCACCGCACTCTGAATTAAAGCTCAAGCCATGGCCCCACGAATAAAAACCAGCGAGCGCATCGTGCAGAACAGCCTCGAACTGTTCAATCAGCAGGGCGAGCGCAGCATTAGCACCAATCACATCGCCGCCCACATGGAGATTTCTCCGGGCAATCTGTACTACCACTTCCCGAACAAGCAGGCGATCATCGCCGTGCTGTTCAGTGAGTACGAGACGCTTGTGGACAGCTTTCTGCGCCCGCCGCAGGGGCGTGCCGCCACCGTCGAAGACAAGCGCTATTACCTCAAGGAGCTGCTGTCGGCGATGTGGGGCTACCGCTTTCTGCATCGGGATCTTGAGCACCTGCTCGACAGCGACCCGGACCTGGCCGCGCGCTACCGGCGTTTCTCTCAGCGCTGCGTGATTCAGGGCATGGCGATCTACGAAGGCTTCGTCGCCGCCGGCATTCTCAAGATGGATCGGGTGCAGATCGAATCCCTGACGATCAATGCCTGGATCATCCTCACCTCGTGGGTGCGCTTTCTGTGCACCACCCGGGAAAACTCCAACCACCTCAGCGAGCAGGCCATCAAGCGTGGCGTGTATCAGGTGCTGGTGCTGGAAGCCGGATTCGTCACCGATCAGGCCCGTGAAGAGGTGAATGCCTTGTTCGACGAGTTCTACGTGCCGCTGGCCCAGGCCCTCGAGGAAGGGCGGTAACCCATTTCGAAGTCGCTCACAGGAGTCCGTTATGCCGATTGCGCAACTGCTCAGCCCGAATGCACTGGATGCCCGCAAGGAGCAGCCGGGGCTGGTGATTCTCGATTGTCGTTTTGCCCTCGAAGACCCGGACTACGGGCAGCGCAGCTATGCCGAAGGGCACATCGCCGGCGCCCGCTTCGCCGACCTTGAGCGCGACCTCAGTGGCAAGGTGATCAAAGGCGTGACCGGGCGTCACCCGCTGCCTGAGCCGGCGGCGCTGATCGAGCGTCTGCAGGCTTGGGGCATCAATGCCGACAGCGATGTGGTTTTGTACGACGACGGCCCCGGTGCCTATGCGGCTCGCGCCTGGTGGTTGCTGGCGTGGCTGGGCAAGCGCGATGGCGTGTTCATTCTCGACGGCGGGCTGAAGGCCTGGCACGCGGCGGGTCTGCCGCTGAGTCTGGACGCGCCGTCGGTCAGCCGGGGCAACTTCAGTGGTCAGCCGGACATGAAACTGCTGCTGAGTGCCGAGCAATTGCACAAGCGCCTCGGCCAGCCGTCCCTGACCCTGATCGACGCCCGGGCCTTGCCGCGCTTCAAGGGTGAAGTGGAGCCGATCGATCCGATTGCCGGGCACATTCCCGGCGCGCAATGCGCAGCGTTTACCGAAAACCTCGGCAGCGACGGACGCTTCCTGCCAGCAGAGCAGCTCAAGCAGCGCTTTGCTGCGAAACTCGGCGAGCGTTCGCCTTCGGAGCTGGTCGCCTATTGCGGCTCCGGGGTGACGGCGTGTCACAACCTGTTTGCGTTGTGCCTGGCGGGGTATCCGCTGGGTTCGCTGTATGCCGGGTCGTGGAGTGAGTGGATCAACGAGCCTTCCCGAGGCATCGCCACGGGCGAATAAAGTCACCAGCCCCCCAATGTGGGAGCGGGCTTGCTCGCGAAAGCGGTGTGTCAGTCAACCATGATGTCTGCTGAAACACCGCTTTCGCGAGCAAGCCCGCTCCCACAGGGGTTAATCGTCGCTGACAGGTTGTCGGGCACTGCGATACGCCGCCGGCCCCACGCCATACACCTGCTTGAACTGCCGGCTCAGATGACTCTGGTCGGCGAAGCCCAGTTGCATGGCGACTTCCACCGGCAGGCAACCGTGCTGCAATAAACCCCGGGCCGTGGCGATGCGCTGCTGCATCAGCCAGGTGTGTGGCGGCATGCCGGTGGCGCGGCGGAACACCCGGGCGAAGTGGAAGGGCGACAGGTTGACCGCAGCCGCCAGTTCTTCCAACGATGGCGGCGCAGCGAGTTGCGCATGCAGCAGCTCCTTGGCCATCACCACCGCGCGGTGTTCTTTTCCCGGTTTGCCGTTGATCTGCACCGCCGCATGCCGCTGCAACAGCAGCATCATCATCTCGCGCCATACCGTTTGCTGTTGCAGTGCGGTGGCCGGGCTTTCCAGCAAGCGATGCAACTGACAGAAACCGTTGACCAGATCCGGGTCGCGGTACAGCGTTGCGCCGAAGGCCGGCATCGGCGCGGTGGGCAGTTCCAGTTCTTCGAGCAGTGAAACGATCTTTCCGGTGTCGGGATAAAACGCCCGGTACAGCCAGCCGTCCTCGGTGCCCTTGTGCCCGGTGTGCAATTCGTCCGGGTTGATCAGCACCAGCGTGCCGCTGCCGGCCAGGTGTTCGGCACCGCGATAGCGATAACGCTGGGCACCGGCCATGATCATGCCGATCACATAGCCGTCGTGGACGTGCGGGGCGAAGCGATGCTCGATGTAGCGCGCCGACAGCAACTCGACCCCGGCCAGCGGTGCGGTTTGCCAGAAGCGGATCGACTCGCCCTGGTCGCTCATGACGTCACACGGGCCAACCATTGCGGGATGCGCCGTTCCAGGTAGTAACCGGGCTGGCGCAACGTGCCATCGACAAACCCGACATGCCCACCCTTGGCCTGCAGCTCGAACCGGGTGCTGGCGGACAGCTCTTCGGCCGTCGGCAAGCTGTGGGGGAACACGAACGGATCGTCAGCGGCCTGAATGATCAGGGTCGGGGTGCGGATTTCGCCGAGAAAGTAGCGACTCGACGCCCGGCGATAGTAATCCTCGGCATCGTTAAAGCCGTGCAGCGGCGCGGTGACCCGGCCATCGAAGTCCCAGAAGGTGCGCATGTTCTCCAGCGAGCCGAGCGCCGCCAGAGCCGCCAGGCCATCCTCGCGTCCGTCATGCTGGAACTGGCGTTGCTTGTTCTTGATGTAGGCGACCATCTCGCGCATGAAGTGCGCCTGATAAACCTTGGAAAATCCCTTGCCAATGCGGTCTGCACACTGATCAAGACGAAACGGCACCGACACCGCCACTGCACCGAGCACGCCGCTGTCGCTGCCGGTCTCGCCCAGATGCTTGAGCAACACATTGCCGCCGAGGGAATAACCGACCGCATACAGCGGCGCCAGCGGGCGCTTGGCGCGCAGGTGTCTGATGGCTTCGGCGAGGTCTTCGCTGGCGCCGGAGTGGTAACTGCGCGGCAGCAGGTTGGGTTCGCCGGAGCAACCGCGCCAGTTCAGCGCGACGCTGGCCCAGCCTTGCGCGGCGAGTGCTGCCTGAATCCCGGCGATGTAAGGCGAATTCGAAGAACCGGTCAGCCCATGCAACACCAGCACCAACGGCGCCTCGGCGCTGTGCGGGCCATGCCAGTCGAGGTCGAGGAAGTCGCCGTCATCCAGCCACAGGCGTTCCCGCTCGCGATCAAGGTGGACGGTTTTGCGCCACAGCGGCCCCCACAAGGTTTGCAGGTGCGGATTGCCGAGGCCGAAGGCGGGGGTGAAGCGTTCAGTTTCCAGAGGGCACACACCTTTTGTGGCGAGGGAGCTTGCTCCCGCTGGGGCGCGAAGCGGCCCTTTTTGGGGACTGCTGCGCAGTCCAGCGGGAGCAAGCTCCCTCGCCACAGGGTTGTTCAATACGTTCAGTTAACGGCCATACGTTGCCACAACGCGTAGTACACCCGCCCGGATTTCTGCTCGCGGTGCAGGCGCCAGTTGCCCGGCAGGCCCAGCGTCGAAGGCGCGGTCTCGCTTTCAGTGTAGATCCACGAATCCGGCGCCAGCCATTGGCGCTCTTCCAGCAGGGCGCAAACGGCCGGCAGCAGGTTCTGGTTGAACGGCGGATCGAGGAACACCAAGTCAAACGGCGTGGCGACCTGGGTTTCCAGATAACGCAGCGCATCGGCGGTCTGCACCTGACCATTGGTGCAGCGCAGGGTACCGAGGTGTTCTTTCAGGCTCGAAACAGCAACGTGGCTGGCATCCAGCGCCTGACCCATGGCCGCGCCACGCGACAGTGCTTCAAGAAACAGCGCGCCGCTGCCGGCGAACGGATCCAGCACCTTGGCCCCGGCCACATACGGTGCGAGCCAGTTGAACAGGGTCTCACGCACGCGATCCGGCGTCGGGCGCAGGCCCGGCGCATCGGGGAAGCTCAGTTTGCGGCTGCGCCATTCGCCGCCGATGATGCGCAGCTGGTTCACACCGTTGTGGACGTTCTGCGCAGGTTTTTTAGGACGAGTAGCCATTAATGCTCCGGAACCCCGAGCGGTTGCTCGGCAGGTTTATCAGATGGGGCCGGTAACGGCTTTTGCGGCACGGTCGGGCCAGCGCTGACGATGACCAGTTTGTCCGTGCTCAGGTGTTTGTTCATCGCGTCTTTGACTTGCTCGACAGTCAGGCTCTGGGACTGACGCATGAAGTCATCCAGATAGCTCAACGGCAGATTATAGAAGCCCATGGCGCCCAGTTGGCCGACGATATCGGCGTTGCTTGCGGTGGACAGCGGGAAGCTGCCGGCCAGTTCGCGTTTGGCGTCGTCGAGTTCTTTCTGGGTCGGGCCGGTCTTCAGATAATCGGCGAGCACGTCCTGCACCAGTTTCAGCGTGCCTTCGCTCATTTCCGCGCGAGTCTGCAGGTTGATCATGAACGGGCCGCGAGCCTGCATCGGGCTGAAACCCGAGTACACGCCGTAGGTCAGGCCACGCTTCTCGCGCACTTCGCTCATCAGGCGGGTACCGAAACCGCCGCCACCGAGGATCTGGTTACCCATCGACAGCGCCGCGTAATCCGGGTCGTCACGGTCGATGCCCAGCTGCGCGAGCAGCAGGTTGGTCTGCTTCGACGGGAACTCGATGTGATTGACGCTGGCTTTCGGTTCCTGCGGCTGGGCGATTTTCGCCAGCGCCGGGCCTTTGGGCAGGGCGCCGGAGACCTGATTGGCAATCGCCTCGGCTTCGGCGCGAGACAAGTCACCGACCAGCGCGATCACCACGTTGCCGGCCGCGTAGGCCTTGGCGTGGAATTCACGCAGTTGCGCCAGAGTGATCTTCGGCACGCTCTGCGCATTGCCGTCACTGGAGTGCGCGTATGGGTGATCGCCGTACAAACGCTTCATCAGCTCGAGGCTGGCGAGTTTGCCGGGGTTCTGTTTCTGGTATTCGAAACCGGCGAGCATCTGGTTCTTGATGCGCGCGAAGGAATCGGCCGGGAAGGTCGGTTTGCCCACCACTTCTGAGAACAGCTTCAGCGCCGGCTCGCGCTGGTCGGCGGCGCTCAGACTGCGCAGCGAAGCCAGCGCCATGTCCTTGTAGGCACCATTGCCGAAATCCGCACCGAGGCCTTCGAAGCCTTGGGCGATGGCGCCAACGTCCTTGCCGGCCACGCCTTCGTTGAGCATGGCGTTGGTCAGGACTGCCAGGCCCGGTGCATTGGCGTCCTGACTGCTGCCGGCGGCGAAGATCAGGCGCATGTCGAACATCGGCAGCTCATGGGCTTCGACGAACAGCACCTTGGCGCCTTCGGCGGTGTTCCAGGTCTGCACGTCGAGCTTGCGGCTGGCCGGGGCCTTGCCGTCGAGTTCGGCCAGCGATTGCAGCTTCTGGCTGGTCTTGGCGTTGTCCAGTGCTTCACTGGCGCCGGTTTTGACACCGGGCATCAGATAGAACGCGGCAGAGCCGATCACAGCGATGGCGATCAGGCCGAGCAACAGGCGCGGGGTTTTACGCTCACTCATGAGTCGTCTCCAGTGGCAGGACATGGGCGACGCTGAGACGTTCGCGGGTGAAATACAGCTTGGCGGCGTTCTGGATGTCTTGCGGGGTCACGCTTTCCAGATCGGCGAGTTCGGTGTCCATCAATTTCCATGACAGACCGACCGTTTCCAGTTGGCCGATGGCGGTGGCCTGGCTGGTGATCGAGTCACGTTCGAACACCAGACCGGCGATCACTTGCGCACGCACGCGCTCCAGTTCTTCGGCGGACGGTGCGGTGGTTTTCAGCTGTTCCAGCAGTTTCCACAGACCGGCTTCAGCTTGCGCCATGGTCTTGTTCTTCTGCGTGTTCGGCGTCGCCGACAGGGTGAACAGGCTGTCGCCACGGGTGTAGGCGTCGTAGCTCGACGAACCGCCGGAGACCAACTCTTCGCCGCGCTCCAGTTGCGTCGGGATGCGCCCGCTGTAGCCGCCGTCGAGCAGCGCCGAGATCAGGCGCAGGGCGTTGACCGAGCGCTTGTCTTCAGCGGTGGCGATGCTGGGCACGTTGAAACCGAGCATCAGGCTGGGAAGTTGGGTCTGCACATGCAGGGTGATCTGGCGCTCACCCGGCTCGGCCAGTTCCAGCGGTTTCTTCGCCGGTGGCACGTCGCGCTTGGCAATCGGCCCGAAATAGCGCTGGGCGAGGGTCTTCACTTCATCAGGAGTGACGTCGCCGACCACTACCAGCGTGGCGTTGTTCGGCACATACCAGGACTGATACCAGTGGCGCAGCTCCTCGACTTTCATCCGGTCCAGGTCCGCCATCCAGCCGATGGTCGGCGTGTGGTAGCCACTGGCCGGGTAAGCCATAGCCTTGTAACGCTCGTAAGCCTTGGACATCGGCTTGTCGTCGGTGCGCAGGCGACGCTCTTCCTTGATGACTTCGATTTCCTTGGCGAACTCGTCAGCCGGCAGGCGCAGATTGGCCATGCGGTCGGCTTCCAGTTCAAACGCTACCCCCAGACGGTCGCGGGCCAGCACCTGGTAATACGCGGTGAAATCGTCGCTGGTGAAGGCGTTTTCTTCGGCGCCCAGGTCGCGCAGGATCAGCGAAGCTTCGCCGGGGCCGACTTTCTCGCTGCCCTTGAACATCATGTGCTCAAGCGCGTGGGACAGGCCGGTCTGGCCCGGGGTTTCGTAGCTGGAGCCGACCTTGTACCAGACCTGCGACACCACCACCGGCGCGCGATGGTCTTCGCGCACGACGACCTTCAGGCCATTGTCGAGGGTGAATTCGTGGGTCGGTTGCGGGTCGGCCGCCAGGGCCGAAAGGGGCAGGCAGACTGTGCTGAGCAGCAGGCCTGCAGCGCGGCGGGCTAGAGCATTCATTCGTTTTTTAACCTGTTGGGCTGCCCGCTTGGTCTTAGCGTCGGCGGGCGAGAGGGTGCTAGGATACTGATCCGTTTTACCGGCGACCACGCCTATCAGGTTTTCAGGCCTGATGCGGTTGTATAGGTTGGCGGCAGAAAGCTGCGGTTTATCGACTAGACTTCGCTTTTTCGCCGATTTTGCCGGTTTAGTCCTTCGTTAATACGAATCTTTGGGGTGCCGCTGGCGCCTCGACAAAATGTTGCGCGTGAACAAGCTGGATGAAACACAGTCTGTTCTGCATCGAATATTTATTTGCCGGGGCGCCCTTATGGCGCGTCGCTACCGTGAGATAGCCGTCCTCCATGTTTGGTTCCAACGACGACAAGAAGACCCCAGCTGCGGCTGGCGAGAAGAAAAGCCTGTTCGGATGGCTGCGTAAGAAACCGCAGGAACCCGTCGTCGAACAGCCGCCCGCGATTCCTGAACCGGCTCCGACGCCAGCGCCTTCTATAGAAGAAGAGCTGGCGCCGATCGTGCTGCCGATTGCCGAGCCGGTGCTGCAACCGGTCGAGCCCGAGCCAGAACCTGAAACCCCGGTAGCGGCCGAGCTGCCACTGACTCCGGCGGCCGAGCCGTGGCTGACCTTGCCGGTGGCGGAAGAGCCGGTGGCCTTGGTCGAAGAGGCTGCGCCGCATGTGACGCCGCCGATTCCTGCACCTGCCGCGTTCGTCCCTGAAGTCGTCGCTCCGGCGCCAGTGGTTGAGCCGGTTGTCGAGCCTGCGCCGGTTGTTCCCAAGCCAGAGGCCCCGGTGGTCGTCGCCCCTGTTGCGCCGGTCGTGCAGCAGCCCGAGCCTGCACCTGCACCTGCACCTGCACCTGTCGTCGCTGCTCCGGTGGTGCCGGTAGAAGTGGTTGCTGAAACGCCAGTCGAAGCCCCGCGCAGCGAAGAAACCAAAGTCGGCTTCTTCGCCCGCCTCAAGCAAGGCCTGTCGAAAACCAGCGCCAGCATCGGCGAGGGCATGGCCAGCCTGTTTCTCGGCCGTAAAACCATCGATGACGACCTGCTCGATGAGCTGGAAACCCGACTGCTGACCGCCGATGTCGGTGTCGAAGCCACTACGCAGATCATCCAGCGCCTGACCCAGAAGGTCGCCCGCAAAGAATTGGCCGACGCCGACGCGCTGTACAAGTCGTTGCAGGCCGAACTGGCGGCGATGCTCAAGCCGGTCGAGCAGCCGCTGAAAATTGCCTCCCAGAACAAGCCGTTCGTGATTCTGGTGGTCGGCGTCAATGGCGCTGGCAAGACCACCACCATCGGCAAACTGGCGAAGAAGCTGCAACTGGAAGGCAAGAAAGTCATGCTCGCCGCCGGTGACACCTTCCGCGCCGCTGCCGTTGAGCAGCTGCAGGTCTGGGGCGAGCGCAACAAGATCCCGGTGATCGCCCAGCACACCGGCGCCGACTCTGCTTCGGTGATCTTCGACGCCGTGCAGGCCGCCAAGGCCCGTGGCATCGACGTGTTGATCGCCGACACCGCCGGTCGTCTGCACACCAAAGACAACCTGATGGAAGAGCTGAAGAAAGTTCGCCGGGTGATCGGCAAGCTCGACGCCGACGCACCGCACGAAGTGCTGCTGGTACTTGATGCCGGCACCGGTCAGAACGCGATCAACCAGGCCAAGCAATTCAACCAGACCGTCGAACTGACTGGCCTGGCGCTGACCAAGCTGGACGGTACCGCCAAGGGCGGGGTGATTTTCGCCCTGGCCAAGCAGTTTGGCCTGCCGATCCGCTACATCGGTGTCGGTGAAGGCATCGACGATCTGCGTACCTTTGAAGCCGAACCCTTTGTCCAGGCACTGTTTGCAGAGCGGGAGCGTTCATGATTCGTTTCGAACAGGTCGGTAAACGCTACCCGAACGGTCACGTCGGCTTGCATGAGCTGAGCTTTCGAGTCCGTCGTGGCGAGTTTCTGTTTGTCACCGGTCACTCCGGTGCCGGTAAGTCCACGCTGTTGCGCCTGTTGCTGGCGATGGAGCGTCCGACCAGCGGCAAACTGCTGCTGGCCGGGCAGGACCTGAGCACCATCAGCAACGCGCAGATTCCGTTCCTGCGTCGGCAGATCGGCGTGGTGTTCCAGAATCACCAGTTGCTGTTCGATCGCACTGTGTTCAACAACGTCGCGCTGCCGCTGCAGATTCTCGGCTTGTCCAAGGCCGAGATCGCCAAGCGCGTCGATTCGGCGCTGGAGCGCGTGGCGCTGTCGGATAAAACCGATCTGTACCCGGGCGATCTGTCCACCGGTCAGCAACAGCGCGTCGGCATCGCCCGCGCCATCGTCCACCGTCCAGCCCTGCTGCTGGCGGACGAACCGACCGGTAACCTCGACCCGCGTCTGGCGGCCGAGATCATGGGCGTGTTCGAAGACATCAACCGGCTGGGCACCAGCGTGCTGATCGCCAGTCACGACCTGGCCCTGATTGCGCGTATGCGGCACCGCATGCTGACCCTGCAACGCGGCCGATTGATCGGCGACGGGGAGGCCGGCTTATGAGTGCGACACGCAGTCCGAAGGTTTCCGAGCGCGTGGCCCCGAAAGCCGCCGACCCGCAACCGCCAAAGAAGAAAAAACACGACGATGACGACGGCCCGGACTTTTCCACGCTGTTGCGTTCGTGGATCGAAAGTCACCGTGCCAGCCTGCTCGACAGCCTGCGGCGCCTCGGCAAGCAGCCGATCGGCAGCTTCTTCACCTGCATGGTGATGGCTGTGGCGCTGAGCCTGCCGATGGGCTTGTCACTGCTGATCAACAACGTCGAGCGTCTCGGCGGTTCGTGGCAGCGTGCGGCGCAGATTTCGCTGTACCTGCAGCTGGATGCCACGCCCGCGCAGGGTGAATCGTTACGCGAGCAGATCAAAGGCATGCCCGGCGTCGCTGATGCCGAATATGTCGGTCGTGATCAGGCGCTGGAAGAGTTTCAGCAGCAGTCCGGTCTGGGCGAAGCCCTGCGCGAGCTGCCGGAGAACCCGCTGCCGGGCGTGGTGCTGGTGACCCCGAACGAGGTCGACAAGCCGACTCTGGAAGCATTAAGACAAAAACTTTCCGAGCTGCCGAAGGTACAACAGGCGCAACTTGATCTAGTCTGGGTCGAGCGTCTGGCCGCCATCCTCAAGCTCGGTGACCGTTTTGTCTTCGGTCTGACGGTGCTTTTGGTTTCTGCATTACTTTTGGTGATAGGCAATACCATTCGTCTTCATATTGAAAACCGCCGCACAGAGATAGAAGTGATTAAACTCGTCGGCGGCACTGACAGTTATGTGCGTCGCCCCTTCCTTTATATGGGCGCGTTGTATGGCTTCGGTGCGGGGGTTCTGTCCTGGGGTGTGCTGGCGTTCGGCCTGAACTGGCTGAACGACGCGGTGGTTGGACTGGCCGGCTTGTACGGCAGTGATTTCGCGCTGGCCGGAGTGCCAGTTGCCGACGGTCTGTCGCTCTTGCTTGGCGCGGTGCTGTTGGGTTATATCGGTGCATGGATTGCAGTCGCACGTCATCTCAGGGAGCTGGCGCCGAAGTAGAATCTTTTTTGCGCGTGATTGACCTTGCGGTTTTTTGGGAACTTGTACTTGAATTCCCGGTCAATTTTTCGCAGTGCCGAGAGGCACGAGTATGTAAGTGGGAGGTTTTTTCGCATGACCAATTCTTTGCAACCTGCGTACGCGTTGGTTCCGGGTGCGAACCTGGAAGCCTATGTGCACACCGTCAACAGCATTCCATTGCTGACGCCGGAGCAGGAGCGTGAACTGGCCGAGAGTCTCTACTATGAGCAGGATTTGGGGGCGGCTCGGCAGATGGTGCTCGCCCACCTGCGATTTGTCGTACACATTGCCCGTAGCTATTCCGGCTACGGTCTGGCTCAGGCTGACCTGATCCAGGAAGGCAACGTCGGTCTGATGAAGGCGGTAAAACGCTTCAACCCGGAAATGGGTGTGCGTCTGGTGTCGTTCGCCGTGCACTGGATCAAGGCGGAAATTCACGAGTTCATCCTGCGCAACTGGCGCATTGTGAAGGTCGCGACCACCAAGGCGCAGCGCAAGCTGTTCTTCAACCTGCGCAGCCAGAAGAAACGTCTGGCGTGGCTGAACAACGAGGAAGTCCACCGTGTGGCGGAGAGCCTTGGCGTCGAACCACGTGAAGTGCGCGAGATGGAAAGTCGTCTGACCGGTCATGACATGGCCTTCGACCCGGCTGCTGAAGCCGATGACGACAGTGCTTTCCAGTCGCCGGCCAACTACCTGGAAGACCACCGGTACGACCCGGCGCGTCAACTGGAAGATGCCGACTGGAGCGACAACTCCAACCACAACCTGCACGAAGCGCTGGAAGTGCTGGACGAACGTAGCCGCGACATCCTCTACCAGCGCTGGCTGGCAGAAGAGAAAGCCACGCTGCACGACCTGGCGCAGAAGTACAACGTATCGGCCGAGCGGATCCGTCAGCTCGAGAAGAGCGCGATGAACAAGCTCAAATTGTCGATCGCCGCATAACCGGCGCTCAGGCAAACAAAAACGCCCCGATCAGCGATGATCGGGGCGTTTTTATTTCTGTTTCAACACAAATCCCTGTGGGAGCGGGCTTGCTCGCGAAGGCGTCGTGTCAGTCACCGACAATGCTGGCTGACCCACCGCCTTCGCGAGCAAGCCCGCTCCCACAGTGATTGATGGTGTCTGAATGATTGAATGTGGTTATTCGGCCCAAGGCGCCCGACGCGAATCATCAAGCCCTAGCAGATAGCTGGTCCCGCCCAACTGACTCATCTGCTGGCGAATCCACCCGGCCCGGCGCGATACATAAGCCGTCGGATGGCTGGCGCTCCACACGCGCGGGTTAGGCAGCACCGCCGCCAGATAACTCGCCTGCTGCCGCGACAGTGACTTGGCGCTCACACCAAAGTGATGACGTGCTGCGGCTTCGGCACCAAACACCCCGTCATCCCACTCGACGCTGTTCAGGTAAACCTCAAGAATCCGCTGCTTGGGCCACAACACCTCGATCAGTGCGGTAAACCATGCTTCCAGGCCTTTGCGCAGATAGCTGCGACCGGACCACAGAAACAGGTTCTTCGACACTTGTTGGCTCAAGGTGCTGGCACCGCGAATCGAACCGCCGAGTTCGTTGTGGGCCAGCGCAGCCTGAATCGCGCCGAAGTCAAAACCCCAGTGCTCGGGAAACTTCTGATCTTCGCCGGCCATGACCGCGACCTTGAGGTCGTCGGAAATCTCGTCCCACGGTTTCCAGGTGCGCTGCAGGTCAATCGGCTCGCCGTCGACCCAGGATTCGATCTTGCGCTCGACCATCAGCGCCGTGCCCGGCGGTGGCACGAAGCGAAACAGCAACACCAGCAATACACTGCCGCCCGCGAACCAGAGCAGGGCCTTCGTGAGACGACGCAAAAGTGAACGCAGCATAGAGATGGCTTGGCCGAACCGATAGAGCGGGCCATTATACAGACCCTGCCGAACGAGTCTGACTGGAGTTCCACATGCTGCGTGGCTTTCTGATGCTGGCCGCTTTCTTTGGTTTTACCGGTGTGGGCCTTGGCGCCTTCGCCGCTCATGGCCTGAAGAGCCGCCTGACCCCCGAGTATCTGGCGATTTTCCACACCGGCGTGACCTATCAACTGGTGCACACCCTGGCGCTGTTCGGCGTTGCGCTGCTGGCCACGCAGATTCAGGGACGATTGGTGGCCTGGGCTGGTATCTCGTTCGCCGTCGGCATCCTGTTGTTCTCGGGCAGTCTGTATGTGCTGACCACCACCGGCATCAGCAAGCTCGGCATCATCACTCCGTTCGGCGGTCTGGCGTTTCTGGTTGGCTGGCTGTGTCTTGGACTTGCCGCCTGGCGCCTGCAGTAAACCGCTTGACGCTTGGTGCTGACCTTTAGGTCATGATCGGGCTAGAATGCCACCCCCTAAAAATGATGGCGGCCAGGCGCATGCGCATTCAGTTGAACGGCGAATCCCTTGAACTGCCCGACGGTGAAACCGTTGCGGCCCTGATTGCCCGTATGGACCTGACCGGTCGCCGGGTGGCAGTCGAACTCAATCTGGATATCGTCCCGCGCAGCCAGCATGCCGACACCATCCTGAACGACGGCGACAACGTCGAAGTGGTGCACGCCATCGGCGGCGGCTGATCGCCGGCCCGCAAGGGCACAGAATTCTGCAAGACCCTCACCCCTAAAGAGGATTCCCCATGAGCATCGTTCGCAGCGACAAGCCTTTTGTTCTGGCCGGTCGTACTTACCAGTCGCGTTTGCTGGTCGGTACCGGCAAGTACCGTGACATGGAAGAAACCCGTCAGGCCATCGAAGCCTCGGGTGCCGAGATCGTCACCTTCGCCGTGCGCCGTACCAACCTCGGCCAGATCGAAGGCGAGCCGAACCTGCTCGAAGTGCTGTCGCCGGATCGCTACACCTTCCTGCCGAACACCGCCGGTTGCTACGACGCTATCGAGGCCGTGCGCACCTGCCGCCTGGCCCGTGAGCTGCTCGATGGTCACAACCTGGTGAAGCTGGAAGTGCTGGCCGACCAGAAAACCCTGTTCCCCAACGTGATCGAAACCCTCAAGGCCGCCGAAACGCTGGTCAAGGAAGGCTTCGACGTGATGGTTTACACCAGTGATGACCCGATCATCGCTCGCCAACTGGCGGAAATCGGCTGCATCGCGGTCATGCCGCTGGCCGGTCTGATCGGTTCCGGACTGGGGATCTGCAACCCGTACAACCTGCAGATCATCCTCGAAGAAGCCAAGATTCCGGTGCTGGTGGATGCTGGTGTCGGTACCGCCTCCGACGCCACCATCGCCATGGAACTGGGCTGTGACGCGGTGCTGATGAACTCGGCCATCGCCCATGCTCAGCAACCGGTGATGATGGCCCAAGCCATGCAACACGCGATCGTCGCAGGCCGCTTGGCCTACCTCGCCGGCCGCATGCCGAAAAAACTCTATGCCAGCGCCTCTTCGCCGCTGGATGGTCTGATCAAGTAAGAGCCATTGATGACTGAATCGAACGACACGCCTCTCCAGACGGAAGAGGGCGACGAGCGCCAACACCGCCGCATCAAGAGCTTCGTGATGCGCGCCGGGCGCATGACCGAAGGCCAGCAACGGGGTCTGGACCAGGGCGCGCCGCTGTACGTGCTGCCGCTGGCCGACGCGCCGGTGGATTACGATCAGGTGTTCGGCCGCTCGGCGCCGCGCTCGCTGGAGATCGGCTTCGGCATGGGTCACTCGCTGCTGGAAATGGCTGCGGCGGCACCGGATCAGGACTTCATCGGTGTGGAAGTGCACCGTCCGGGTGTCGGCGCGCTGCTCAACGGCGTGCTGACTCAGGGCCTGACCAACCTGCGGGTCTACGATTGCGACGCGATTGAAGTGCTCAACCGCTGCATCGCCGACAACAGCCTTGATCGCCTGATGCTGTTCTTCCCGGATCCATGGCACAAGAGCCGTCACCACAAGCGTCGTATCGTTCAGGCGTCCTTCGCCGAACTGGTGCGCAGTAAGCTGAAGGTTGGCGGCATCCTGCACATGGCCACCGACTGGGAGCCGTACGCCGAGTACATGCTGGAAGTGATGAACGTCGCCCCGGGCTACCGCAACCTCGCCGAAGACGGCAAATGCGTACCACGCCCGGCTGAACGGCCGATCACCAAGTTCGAACGCCGCGGCGAACGTCTTGGGCATGGCGTGTGGGATCTGAAGTTCGAGAAAATCTCCTGAGCATCACGCAAAACCCAATGTGGGAGCGGGCTTGCTCGCGAAAGCGGTGATTCATTCAACGTTGATGTTGACTGATACGACGCCTTCGCGAGCAAGCCCGCTCCCACAGTTGTTTTGTGTGCTCAGCAATTACACGGTGGAGAGAAAGCGCGCCGGCACCTGTTCTGTCAGCCAAACGCCGTTTTCGGCCTGATAGAACTTCAAACCCTGTTCTTCCATCTGCCGTGCGGCGACTTTCAGAATCACCACGGTGCCATAGCGCTGCCCGACGGCCGAAGCGGTGTCGATGTCTTGGGAAAGGTGCACGTGATGGCGTGATCCCGGGATCAGGCCTTGTTCTTTGATTGACTCAAGAAAGCGCGTCGCTGTGCCGTGATACAGCGTTTGCGGTGGCTGTTTCTGCTCGAACTGCAAATCCACGCTTTTCGTTGAGTGGCCCTGAACCGCACGAATCAGTTGGCCGTCCTCGGAAATCGAGAAGCGCTTCTTGTCGCTACTTGTCACGACCGCTTCAATCAGTTCGCGATCCAGTTTGCGACCGTCACGCGCAGCACCGTTGATCAGTTCTTCGATATTTGCCCAGCCTTCAGAGTCCAGCGTCAGACCGATCGCCTGAGGTTCGTGGCGCAATACGAAGCTGAGAAATTTGCTTGTCTCGTCCAAAATTTTTTTGCTCATGAACTTCCCTGTCATTGCGATCAACTGTGGGAGCGGGCTTGCTCGCGAAAGCGGTGAATCATTCAACGTTGATGTTGACTGATACGACGCCTTCGCGAGCAAGCCCGCTCCCACAGTTGTTTTTGGTGATGGCTGAAAGTCAGCGGCGGTCAGCGACTACGCCGATAAGCACCAGCACCACCAGCAGCACCGGTGCCAGGCTGTAGTTGTTGAACTGGCTCAGGCCCTTGACCACCCACGGCGTGGCGTAGATCAGCGCGGCGCCGCTGCCGATTACGCACAGCAGGGCCATCAGCGGTACGCGCAAGGCGCCGGCGATGCTACCCAGGCGTTGTTCGACCCAGCCTTTGAAGTCGGCGCCGAACAGCACCAGCAGGCAGCCCACCAGCGCCAGGGCGATTTCCGAGAGGTTGCTGCGGCTCCAGCGGGACACGGTGGCGAGCAGATCAAGTATCAAATCCATGCGGTTTTCCTTGGGGCGGCCGTTAGGGCTCAGCTCAGAAATTTCTGCAGCAAGTCGTTGAGAAACAGTTGTCCGCGCTCGGTGGCCGCCAGACGTGACGGTTCGACCTGCATCAGGCCACTTTGTTCGGCCTCGCGGCGGTGTTCGGCGAGACTTTCCAGCGGCAGGCCGGTGCGTTCGGGATACAGGCGTGATTCCACCCCGGCAGTCAGCCGCAGGGCGTTCATCAGGAACTCGAACGGCATCTCGTCATTGCTCAGGGCTTTCTCGCCGGCCTGGAAACTCTTGGCTGGGTTGAGATAGTCCTTCGGCAGGCGTGTCTTCCAGGTGCGGACGATGCGCCCGTCCGGATGACTGAGCTTGCCGTGGGCGCCAGCACCGATGCCGATGAAGTCGCCGAAACTCCAGTAATTGAGGTTGTGCCGCGCCGGCCGCCCGGGCTGGGCATAGGCCGAGACTTCGTATTGCGCGTAACCGTGCGCGGCGAGCAGCGCTTGCCCGGCTTCTTGAATGTCCCACAGCGTGTCGTCTTCCGGCAGCACCGGCGGCTGGTTCCAGAACACCGTGTTCGGCTCCAGTGTCAGCTGATACCAGGAGATGTGCGTCGGTTTCAGTTCGATGGCCTGACGCAGGTCGCTCAAGGCATCGTCCAGCGACTGATCGGGCAGGCCGTGCATCAAGTCGAGGTTGAAGTTGTCGAACCCGGCCTGGCGCGCCATTCCCGCCGCGCGCACCGCTTCGTCGCCGTTATGGATGCGCCCGAGGGCTTCGAGTTTCTGCTGCTGGAAGCTCTGGATGCCGATCGACAGGCGATTGATCCCGAGCTTGCGATACGCAACGAACTTCTCTTGCTCGAAGGTGCCGGGATTGGCTTCCAGGGTGATCTCGATGTCGTGCGCAAACGGGATGCGCTGCTCGACACCTTTGAGCAGGCGTCCGAGCGCTTCGGCGCTGAACAGGCTCGGCGTACCGCCACCGAAGAAGATCGAACTGATTTCACGGCCATACACCGCGTGCAGGTCCTGATCGAGATCGGCCAGCAACGCGTCGACGTATTCCTCTTCCGGCAGCACCGGGCTGGCGGTGTGCGAGTTGAAATCGCAATACGGACATTTGCGCACACACCACGGAATGTGGATGTACAGCGCCAGAGGCGGTAGCGTAGGCAGCGGCGCCCGAGGCGAAGAGGCGGCGCCGCCGATGATCAGCGACGACGCGGGGTGGCTGTGGGTCATTTCAGGCCCAGACGCTGGCGCAGCAGATCCATTGCACGGGCGCGGTGGCTGATCTGGTTCTTGTCGGCCGGGCTCAGTTCGGCGCTGGACACGTCTCGCTCCGGCACCCAGAACAGCGGGTCGTAGCCGAAACCGTGCTCGCCGCTGGCGGCGGTCAGGATGCGCCCGTGCCACAGGCCTTCGCAGAGAATCGGCAGCGGATCATCGGCATGCCGCACCAGTGCCAGCACGCAGACGAACTGCGCGCCGCGCTCGGCTTGCGGCACGTCTTTGAGGGCCTCGAGCAGTTTGGCGTTGTTCGCCGCATCGCCCTTGCCGTCGGCATAGCGCGCCGAGTAGATGCCCGGTGCACCGCCGAGGAAATCCACCGCCAGACCCGAGTCGTCGGCCAGCGCCGGCAGGCCGGAGATGCGCGCGGCATTGCGCGCCTTGAGGATCGCGTTCTCGACGAACGACAGACCGGTTTCCTCCGGTTCGACCTTGCTCCATTCGCCGATCGAGCGCAGTTGCACCGAGTCGCCGAGCATGGCCTGGAGTTCCTTGAGTTTGCCGGCGTTATGGCTGGCCAGTACGAGTTGCGTGAGGTTCATCATTCGCCGGGAAAGAGTTCTTGGTTGAAGTTGATGGTGTTGATCTTGTCACCGTTCTGCACCTTGATTTCAAAGGTGCGGGTTTCCTGCTGCTCCACCGGGTACTGGGCGATGTAGTAGATCGCGCCCTGTTCGGTGACCTGGCGGAAGTTCAGCGGCACGCTCTGGCTGGTCAGGTCTTTGACCGTGCCGGTGACGTTGGCGATCAGCGGTTTGCCGTCCTTGATCACCGAGACATTGATCACGCCCTGGTTCTTGCTGCGGATCAGCTCGGCTGCTTTGGCGATGTCGGGTGTCAGGAAGGTCGAGTTGAAAGTGTTGTAGTGCACGGTAACGTCGCCGAACACTTCCTTGCGTTCGCCCTTGATGGCATCGGCGGCCACCGCCGACAGACTCAGGCAGGCGGCCAATAGCACAGTAATCAAGCGACCCATGATCGTTCTCCTCGAAATGTCGTGGTTCAGACCGCGACCCGATGATCTGCAAGCACCGGGCTGCTGACGCGGTAGATACCAATCTCACCTAACAGATTAGGCCATAGCTTACTGGCCCACCCGTGGCGGTGCTGTTGATCCACGGCAAGCCGATCAATGACCTTCGCGTCACGTTCGCGACAAAGTTCTTCAAAGTCTTCGAAGGTGCAGAAGTGAATGTTCGGCGTGTTGTACCAGGTGTACGGCAGAAACTCCGACACCGGCATCCGGCCCTTGCTCGCCAGGTACCAGCGGCAGCGCCAGTGACCGAAGTTGGGGAAGGTGATGATGCACTGGCGACCGACCCGCAGCATCTCGTCGAGGATCTTGTCCGGGTAGTGCACGGCTTGCAGGGCCTGGGTCATGACGACGATGTCGAAACTGTTGCTGGCGAAGTTGCCCAGCCCCTTGTCCAGGTCCTGCTCGATGACGTTGATGCCCTTGGCCACGCACTCGGCGATGTTGTCGGCGTCGTTTTCCAGGCCATAACCGGTGACGTTCTTGTTGTCGCGCAGCCAGGTCAGCAGTTCGCCGTCGCCGCAACCGAGGTCGAGCACGCGGCTGCCGGCGGGGATCCATTCCTGGATGATTTCCAGATCAGCTCTCATGGCTTGTTCACACCGTAATTCGGTTCATGTAATTGCCGAACGCCTGCAGATAGCGCGGGATCGGAATCAGGAAGGCGTCGTGGCCCTGGGGTGCATCGATTTCCAGATAGCTGACGTCTTTGCGTGCCGCCATCAGCGCGTCCACCAGCTCCCGCGAGCGGGCCGGGGAGAAGCGCCAGTCGGTGGTGAACGACATCACACAGAACTTGGCGGTGGCGTTCTCGAAGGTTTTCGCCAGGTTATCGTCGAAGTTGGCCGCCGGATCGAAGTAGTCCAGGGCTTTGGTCATCAACAGATAAGTGTTGGCATCGAAACGCCCGGAGAATTCTTCACCCTGATAGCGCAGGTAGCTTTCGACCTGGAACTCGACGCTGTGGAAGTCGTAGTTGAGCTTTTCGCTCTTCAGGCCGCGGCCGAATTTCTCGCCCATCGAGTCGTCGGACAGGTAGGTGATGTGTCCGACCATCCGCGCCAGCATCAGCCCGCGCTTGGGGATCACCCCTTGTTCCTGGAACGAACCACCGTGGAACTCCGGGTCGGTAAGGATCGCCTGGCGCGCCACTTCGTTGAAGGCGATATTCTGCGCCGACAGCTTGGGGGCCGAGGCGATGGCCAGGCAGTGGCGCACGCGCTCCGGGTAGGTGATGGTCCATTGCAACGCCTGCATGCCGCCGAGGCTGCCGCCGATCACGGCGGCGAACTGGCGGATGCCGAGCCGATCGGCCAGACGCGCCTGACTGTGCACCCAGTCTTCGACGGTGAGCACCGGGAAATCTGCGCCGAATGGCTTGCCGGTCTCCGGGTTGATACTGCTCGGGCCGGTGGAGCCGTTGCAGCCGCCCAGATTGTTCAGGCTGACCACGAAGAACTTATTGGTGTCGATCGGTTTGCCGGGGCCGATGCAGCTGTCCCACCAACCGGGCTTGCGGTCGTCGGGGCTGTGATAGCCGGCAGCGTGATGATGACCAGACAAGGCGTGGCAGATCAGCACGGCGTTGCTCGCCTGTGCGTTCAGCGTGCCGTAGGTTTCGTAGATCAGGTCGTAGGCGGGCAGCGAACGGCCACAGGCCAGAGCCAGAGGTTCACTGAAGTGCGCCGTTTGCGGCGTCACCAGACCAACAGAATCGGGGGGAAAGGCAGCTGGCATCGACCCTGCTCTCGTTGAAATGAGGCGTAAGTCTAAAGACCGGGGGGGTTAGCGGCAAGCGGCCCTCACCCTAGCCCTCTCCCAGAGGTAGAGGGGACCGACCGATGTGTTCTTTTGAGCTACACCGACCTGATCTATCCGGGCTGAACTCAGTTTCTGAAAACACCCTGGATCGGCTCCCTCTCCAGGGGGAGAGGGCTGGGGTGAGGGGTACAGACGCCGCAAAACTCAAGACAAGCGCCCAAACAACCCTGGCAACTCCGGCAGCTTCTTCGGCGAACAGATCTTCACCCGTTTCTGCCGGTTCAACTCGCCGCTGAGCAAGTTGACCTGGCTCTTGGAAACCCCAAACGCCTTGGCCAGAAAGCCCATCAGATACGCATTGGCCTTGCCCTCGACCGGCGGCGCGGTGAGGCGGATCTTCAGGCGGTCACCGTGCAGCCCGGCGAAATCATCGCTGCGGGCTGCCGGTTGCAGGTGACATTCGAGGATCAGATCGTCCCCGTCCCAGCGGAACCAGCTCACATCAGCAAGCGCAGGATTTCCGGCATCATCGTCATCGCCGCGAGGTTGTTGATCACCAGCATGTCGATCAGCTTCAGCGCCAGGAAGGCGAAAATCGGCGACAGGTCCAGACCGCCGAGGTTCGGCAGAATCTTGCGGAACGGTGCCAGCGCCGGCTCGCAGATCTGGTTCACCAGTTCAGCGCCCGGGTTGTGGCTGCCCGGGGCGACCCACGACAGGATCACGCTGATGATCAGGGCGAAGAAGAAAATCTTCAGGAACAGCGCGGTGACGCCGATGATCGACCAGATGAACAGTTGCAGCGGGTTGCCGGTGGTGCCGTAGGTCAGCAGCAGGGTCAGGGCCATCAGGGCCAGTTGCACCAGAATCGCCAGCACCAGCGAAGACATGTCGAGGCCGAAGATGCTCGGGATGATCCGGCGCAGTGGCTTGAGCAGTGGCTGGGTAGCCTTGACCACGAACTGGCACAGCGGGTTGTAGAAGTTTGCGCGCACCAGTTGCAGGACGAAGCGCAACAGCACGATCAGCAGGTACAGACTGCCGAGGGTTTGCAGCACGTAAACCGCTGCGGTGTTCAATCCAATCATGTAAGGCTCCTTATTTGCCCAGTTGTTCGGCCATTTCGGCCGAGCGGTGCGCGGCGGTGCCGAGTGCTTTTTCTACCAGGGCTTCGAAGCCGTTAGCCTGGAATGATTTGATCGCGGCCTCTGTGGTGCCATTTGGCGAGGTCACGCGGCGGCGCAGCTCGGCAGCGTCGACATCGCTGGATACCGCCATGTGCGCGGCGCCCAGAGCCGTTTGCAGGGTCAGTTGCTCGGCGATTTCCTTTGGCAGGCCGAGTTTGACGCCAGCGGCGGTCATCGCTTCGATCAGCAGGAAGAAGTACGCCGGGCCGGAACCGGAGACGGCGGTCACCGCATCGAGTTGCTGCTCTTCGTCCAGCCACAGCGCGATACCCACGGCGGACAGCAGCTCTTCAGCCTGCTGACGCTGTTCGGCGGTCACTTCGCTGGTGGCGTACAGGCCGCTGACGCCCTGGCGCAGCAGTGCCGGGGTGTTCGGCATGCAGCGCACGATCGGCTGCTCGCCGAGCCATGCGGTCATGCTCGCGCAAGTGATGCCGGCGGCGATCGACACCACCAGTTGCTGCGGTTTCAGACTTGGGCGGATGGCTTCGCACACGGCTTTCATCGCCTGTGGCTTGACCGCCAGTACGATCACGTCGACGCCGTCGATGGCCTGGGCGTTATCGGCGAAGGTTTCGATGCCGTGTTCGGCGCTGACGCGTTGGCGGGTCTCTTCGCCCGGATCGCTGGCGCGGATGTGGCTGGCTTGCAGACCCTTGGCCCGCAGGCCGCCGATCAGGCTGGCGGCCATGTTGCCGGCACCGATAAAGGCAATGCGTGTGTTGCTCATGTCAGGTCCTTTTTCAGATGGCTGTCGGTCATTGCTGACCGTAATCTCTGGCGCCAAACAGGGCGGTACCGATCCGCACCCAGGTGGCGCCTTGGGCGATGGCCGACTCGAGGTCGTGGCTCATACCCATGGAAAGTGTGTCGAGCGGCAGATTCAGGCTGGCCTGCAAACGTTGCACGGCAGCAAAAGCGGCATCTTGTTCGGCGCGATCTTCGGTCGGCTCGGGAATCGCCATCAGCCCGCGCAGTTTCAGCCGGGGCAGGGCGCTGATGGCTTCGGCCAGCGCCGGCAGGTCGGCCGGGGTGCAGCCGGACTTGCTGGCTTCACCACTGACGTTGACCTGAATGCATATGTTCAGCGGCGGCAGCTCGGTCGGGCGCTGCTCGGACAGGCGTTGGGCGATTTTCAGGCGATCCACGGAGTGCACCCAGTCGAAATGCTCGGCGATGGCGCGAGTCTTGTTCGATTGAATGGGGCCGATGAAGTGCCAGATCAAGGGCAGGTCGGCCAGTTCGAGCTGTTTGCCCAAGGCTTCCTGCAGATAATTCTCACCGAAGTCACGCAGGCCGGCGGCATGGGCTTCACGCAGGTCTTGTGCGGGTTTGGTCTTGCTGACCGCCAGCAACTGCACGCTGTTTTCACTGCGCCCGGCCGCTGCGGTGGCAGCCTGGATGCGCGAACTAACCAGTTGGATGTTGTCTGCTATCGTGGACATCAAGAGGCGCCGGCGGTCTGAAGGTTCGCGGCATTCTACTGGAATTGAGGGACGCTATGGATATCACTGAACTGCTGGCGTTCAGCGCCAAACAGGGCGCTTCCGACCTGCACCTGTCGGCCGGTCTGCCGCCGATGATCCGCGTCGATGGCGATGTGCGGCGGATCAATCTGCCGGCGCTGGATCACAAGCAAGTGCACGAATTGATCTACGACATCATGAACGACACCCAGCGGGTCGACTTCGAGAAACACCTCGAAACGGATTTCTCGTTCGAAGTCCCCGGCGTGGCGCGCTTTCGGGTCAACGCGTTCAACCAGAACCGGGGCGCCGGCGCGGTGTTCCGCACCATTCCCTCGAAAGTGCTGAGCATGGAAGACCTCGGCATGGGCGATGTCTTTCGCAAGATCACCGATGCGCCGCGCGGGCTGGTGCTGGTGACCGGGCCGACCGGGTCCGGCAAATCCACCACGTTGGCGGCGATGATCGATTACCTCAACACCCATCGTCACCACCACATCCTCACCATCGAAGACCCGATCGAGTTCGTCCACGAATCGCGCAAATGCCTGATCAATCAGCGCGAAGTCCATCGCGATACCCGCAGCTTCGCCACGGCGCTGCGCTCGGCACTGCGCGAAGACCCGGACGTGATTCTGGTTGGCGAGATGCGCGACCTGGAAACCATTCGCCTCGCACTGACTGCCGCTGAGACCGGGCATCTGGTGTTCGGCACGCTGCACACGACGTCCGCCGCCAAGACCATCGACCGTGTTGTCGATGTGTTCCCCGGGGACGAGAAGTCCATGGTCCGCTCGATGCTTTCGGAGTCGTTGCTGGCCGTGGTGTCGCAGACGCTGATCAAGAAGATCGGCGGCGGGCGGGTCGCGGCCCACGAGATCATGCTGGGAACGTCGGCGATCCGGAACCTGATCCGCGAGGACAAGGTGGCGCAAATGTATTCGGCGATTCAGACCGGAGGGTCGTTGGGGATGCAGACACTCGACATGTGCCTGAAGGAGCTGGTGACCAAGGGCTTGATCAGCCGCGAGCATGCGCGGGAAAAGGCGCGTACGCCGGATAATTTTTAAGAGAGGCTTGTGTTGCTTTCACTGGCCTCTTCGCGAGCAAGCCCGCTCCCACATTCGAATGCATTCCAATGTGGGAGCGGGCTTGCTCGCGAAGGGGTCAGTACTGCTTGAGCAGATTCCGGATCAGTCGACTCAGCGCTGAACCACGCGCATCTGTTTGCCAGCCGGTTCTTTCGGCAGCACACGCTTGGCAACCACGTAATGCTGTTCCCAGTACGGCTTGTTCAGCGTATCGATGCTCACCGCTTTGCCACGGCGTGGTGCGTGGATGAAGCGGTCGTTGCCCAGGTAGATGGCAACGTGGTTGACCCGACGGCTCTTGATGTTGAAGAAAATCAGGTCGCCCGGCTTCAGATCCTTGCGTTCGACTTTTTCGCCATGCCCGCTGGCCATCGCGTTGGAGGTGCGTGGCAGGTCGAACGTGGCGTCGTTGAACGCATATTTCACCAGCCCGCTGCAGTCGAAGCCTTTACTTGGGCTGCTGCCGCCCCAACGGTAGGGAGTACCGAGGACGTTCACCGCACGGCTCAGGACGTTGCTGCTTTCCTTGTTGGCCATCGGTGGCACCAGCTTGCCGTGATTCTTGCTGGCGAGCGTGGTGTGTTTCGTTTGTTTGCTGCTCTTGCTCGAAGGAGCCGAAGCATGGGATTTAGGGGTGAAACCGTTAACGTTGGGAAGACGTTGCTCACGATTGGTGGCGTGGGCGGCCAGTGGCATTAATAGGCAAATAGTTAGCCATGTCTTGAAAAATGGTCGCATTAGGCGTGGCTCTTATGTGTTAGCGCGCAACTTTATAACAGCTTTTTTGTCCCTTCCGAGGCCGTTGGTCGATTCCATCGGAGGGCAACGGAACCAAACAAGCGGCAAACGGACGCAATTGTCGGACAGAAGTCCGGTGCTATAAGGCTTTGACGGACGACACGGTAACATTTGCCGTACGTCGGCTACATGTAAAAAAGTCACAAAGAATTAAAGAAAATTTATCTATCGAGTGAATCGAGGTCTTCATGAACCGCTATCAGCAGGTTGCTGCACCGCAGGATACGCACAGCAAAATCATCGGGTATCTGCTGTGGATTTTTGGTTTCACCGGCGCTCACCGCTTCTATTACGGCAAGCCGGTGACCGGGACGATCTGGTTCTTCACCTTCGGTCTGCTGGGCATTGGCTGGCTGATCGACGTGTTCCTGATCCCGGCAATGGATCGCGAGGCGGATCTGCGTTTCACCGCAGGGCCGATCGAATATAACGTGGCGTGGATTCTGCTGACGTTCCTGGGCGTTTTCGGCGTGCACCGGATGTACCAGGGCAAGTGGATCAGCGGGTTGCTGTATCTGCTGACCGGCGGGTTGTTCTTTATTGGTGTGCTGTATGACTTCTGGACACTGAATGATCAGGTCTCGGTGCGTAACGCGCAGAATCGCGGCGCTTTTCAGTAACCTGTGGCGAGGGGATTTATCCCCGATGGGGCGCGTAGCGGCCCTAAAACATTCAACCGCGGAGGAACTGAATCACCGCGGTTGTAGATTGAGGGCTGCTGCGCAGCCCATCGGGGATAAATCCCCTCGCCACAATGTCCCTCAGCAGCCGGTTACGCCTGGTGGCTGATCCGCCCATCCACCAAGGTGTAACGCACCACCCCCGGCAGGGTGTGACCGAGGAACGGGCAGTTCTCGCCCTTCGACAGCCAGCCTTCACCGGCCACGGTGGACGCTTTCGGATCGAACAGCACGATATCCGCCGCACCGCCCACCGCCAGTTTGCCCGCCGGCAGACGCAGTGCATCCGCAGGCCCGGCACTCAGGCGCGCCAGCAGGGTCGGCAGATCCAGCAAACCATCCTCAACCAGCGTCATCGCCAGCGGCAGCAGCAACTCCACACTGCTGATGCCCGGCTCGGTCGCGCCGAACGGTGCCAGTTTGGCGTCGCGCTCATGCGGTTGGTGATGGCTGGAAATCGCCGAAATCACCCCGGATTTCACCGCTTCGCGCAGGCCATCGCGGTCGGCGCGGGTGCGCAGCGGCGGTTGCACGTGATACAGGCTGCTGAAGTCGATCAGCGCTTCATCGGTGAGGATCAACTGATACAGGGCGACATCCGCCGTGACCTTCAAGCCACGGGCCTGCGCCTGAGCGATCAGAGCCACGCCGCGCGCGCTGGTCAGTTGGCTGAAGTGCGCGCGCACGCCGGTCTGCTCGACCAGCAGCAGATCGCGAGCCAGAGCCACGGTCTCAGCGGTTTCCGGAATCCCCGGCAGACCGAGGAAACTGGCGACCGCGCCTTCATGGGCCAGACCGCCATCCGCCAGATCGTGATCCTGCGAATTGAAAATCACTGTCAGGTCGAAGGTCGCCGCGTATTCCAATGCCCGGCACAGGGTGCGGGTGTTGCGGAAACTCTCCAGACCGTTGCCGAACGCCACACACCCGGCGTCGCGCAGCGCCACCAGTTCTGCCAGTTGCTCGCCATCCAGCCCTTTGCTCAGCGCGCCAATCGGAAACACCTTGGTGTTGCCGGCCTCGCGGGCGCGGTCGAGGATCAGTTCGGCCACGGCCGAAGTGTCGAGCACCGGTTTGGTCTTCGGTGGGCAGCACAGGCTGGTCACGCCGCCAGCCGCCGCCGCGCGGGTTTCGCTGGCGATGCTGCCTTTGCGGCTGTAGCCCGGCTCGCGCAGGGCGACGTTCAGGTCGACCAGGCCCGGTGCTGCAACCAGACCGCTGGCGTCGATGGTTTCCACAGCGGTGAAACCGGCCGGTGCGGCGCCGAGGGCGACGATCTTGCAGGCTTCAACGTGAATGTCGGTGATTTGATCCAGGCCGCTGCTTGGATCGATGACGCGGGCGCCGAGAATGCTGAGCTTCACTGGGCGTTCTCCTGCTCGAATTGACGTTGCGCTGTTTGCCCGCTCATGGCCATCGACAGCACGGCCATGCGGATGGCGATGCCGTAGGTGACTTGATTGAGGATCACCGAATGCGGGCCGTCGGCCACCGCCGACTCGATCTCTACCCCACGGTTGATCGGCCCCGGGTGCATGACGATGCAATCGGGCTTGGCCCCGGCCAGACGCGCGGTGGTCAGGCCGAACAGGCGGTAGAACTCGCCTTCGCTCGGCAGCAGGCCGCCGGTCATGCGCTCACGCTGCAGGCGCAGCATGATCACCACGTCGACGTCCTTCAGGCCTTCGTTCATGTCGGTGTAGACCTTGACGCCGTACTGCTCGATGCCGATCGGCAGCAGGGTCTTCGGCGCGATCACGCGGATGTCCGGGCAGCCGAGGGTCTTCAGGGCGAGCATGTTCGAGCGCGCCACCCGCGAGTGCAGGATGTCGCCGACGATCGCCACCGAGAGGTTTTCGAAACCGCCCTTGTGCCGACGGATGGTGAGCATGTCGAGCATGCCTTGGGTCGGGTGCGCGTGACGGCCGTCGCCGCCGTTGATGATTGCCACCTGCGGGCAGACGTGTTCGGCGATGAAGTGTGCGGCGCCGGAGTCACCGTGGCGCACCACGAACATGTCGGCGGCCATCGCTTCGAGATTGCGCAGGGTGTCGAGCAGGGTTTCACCTTTGCTGGCCGACGAGGTCGACACGTTCAGGGTGATCACGTCCGCCGACAGCCGCTGGGCCGCCAGTTCGAAGGTGGTGCGGGTGCGGGTGGAGTTTTCGAAGAACACGTTGCACACGGTCTTGCCGCGCAGCAACGGGACCTTCTTCACCGCCCGGGCACCGACTTCGAGGAACGAGTCGGCAGTGTCGAGGATTTCCGTCAGCAACTCGCGGCGCAGGCCATCGAGCGAGAGGAAGTGGCGCAGCTGGCCCTGATCATTGAGCTGCAGCGGGCGCTTGGTATCTAGAGGCGTCATCGCGAGGGGGACTCTCAATAAGGGCGGGTTAGGAATTCAGGTCTTGCAGTTCGAGCGTCAGCGGCTCCGGGCCGGACAGCTTGACCCGCTCATTGGCGGCCAGCGACAGGGTCGCACCCACCACGTTCGGGCGGATCGGCAGCTCGCCGGCGTCCAGGTCGAGCAGGCAGACCAGGGTCACGCTGGCCGGGCGGCCGTAGTCGAACAGTTCGTTCATGGCGGCGCGGATGGTCCGGCCGCTCATCAATACGTCATCGATCAGCACCAGGTGCTGGCCTTCGATCTCGAAGGGCAGGGCCGAGGGGCGCACTTGCGGGTGCAGGCCGTTCTGGCTGAAGTCGTCGCGGTAGAAGGAAACATCCAGCGTGCCCAACGGTGCGTCGCTGGCCAATTCTTTGAGCAAGGCCTGCGCGACCCAGATGCCGCCAGTGCGGATGCCGATGTAACGCGGTTCGCTGATATCACGCTGTGCAAGGTGCGCCTTGAGGCGGGTCGCCATCTGGCTGATCAGATCGGCGGGATTGGGCAGGCTCATGGTTGCTCCTTCGTGATTCCGAGCCGCGTCCTGCCGGACGCGGCTGGGTTTATAACCAAAAGAAAAGCGCCGAAGCGCTTGTCAGGATTCAAACAATGCAGTGTTTTCATCGAGCCAGCCCTGCAACAGCAGGGCGGCGGCGATGGCGTCCACCGGGTTGTCGCGGTAACTGCCTTTCTGCCCGCCGCGCACCAGTCGCTCACCCTTGGCTTCAAAGGTGGTCAGGCGTTCGTCGTGGGTATAGAAGGGCACATTGAAGCGGCCATTGAGACGGCGGGCGAATTTCTCCGCGCGCAGGCACATCTCGCTGGGCGTACCGTCCATGTTCAGCGGCAGGCCGACCACCACGGCGTCGGGTTTCCATTCCTTGAACAGCGCTTCGACCTGATTCCAGTCGGGCACGCCGTTCTGCGCTTTCAGGGTGCACAGCTCGCGGGCCTGGCCGGTAATCACCTGGCCGACCGCAACGCCGATCTGTTTGGTGCCGTAGTCGAAGCCGAGAATCAGGCGCAGGGCCATCAGGCGTGCCCCGCCTGACTGGTCAGCAGGCTGAGGTTGATCCCCAGATGCCGTGCCGCCGCTTCCAGACGCAGCTCGCTGCTGGTGTTGAACAGGATGTCGGCGTCGTACGGGCAGGTCAGCCAGGCGTTGTCGGCCAGTTCGGCCTCCAGTTGCCCGGCTTCCCAACCGGCATAACCAAGGGTGATTACGCTTTTCGCCGGGCCTACGCCGTCGGCGATGGCGAACAGCACGTCCTGCGAGGTGGACAGTGCCAGATCACCGTCCAGCTCAACGGTGGCCTGAAAGGTCTTGCCCGCCGGGTGCAGGACGAAGCCGCGATCGGTCTGCACCGGGCCACCAATGAAGATCGGCACATGCTGGCACAGCGCTGGCGGGTCGATGTCCGGGCGCAATTGCTCGAGGATGTCAGCCAGATTCAGCTCTTGCGGTCGATTGACCACCAGCCCCATGGCGCCATTGGCCGTGTGCTCGACGATGTAGGTCAAGGTGTGGGCAAAGTTCGGGTCGGCCATGTGCGGCATGGCGATCAGGAAGTGATGCTTGAGGTAGCTGGGGCTGACGTTTTTCATGAGCGATAGTGTGGCGTCGTAGGGGCAAACTGACAAGCTGACGATCAGAGAACAACGCAGATCCATTGTTGAAGCTGAACCTTTGTGGTGAGGGGATTTATCCCCGATGGGGCGCGAAGCGGCCCTGAATCCATTGACGTGATATGCCTGACATACCGCGCATGCTGGTTTTGCGACTGCTTCGCAGCGGATCGGGGATAAATCCCCTCACCACAAAAAACCTGTATGCCGGCGGTCAGTTGCTGGAGAGCTTGTCGCCCCGGGCGAATTTCCAGGTGCGGATGATTTCCAGTCGGTCGATATCCGACAGATCGCCGGTAAACGGCGCAAACGGTGCCGCCAGCCGGACGATGCGCTGCGCCGCCTGATCCAGCAACGGCTGGCCGGACGATTCCAGCACCAGCACTTCATACAGCGAGCCATCGCGGTTGATCGAGACCATCAGGCGCAGGTTGCCGTAAATCTGCTTGCGCCGCGCTTCTTCCGGGTAATTGAGGTTGCCGATGCGCTCGACCTTCTTGCGCCAGTCGTCCTTGTACCAGGCGCCCTTGTCGCGCATGGTCGAGGCGGCGCTCAAGCGGTGAATCCGCGGGCGCTTGGCGTACAACTGTTGTTCGTTGGCCAGTTCCGCTTCGAGGCTGGCGATGTCGCTGGACAACTGCGAGCTGTCGAATGTCGGCGCGTTGACCGCGGGTTTGGTCTCGGTTTTGGTTTCTTCTTTCTTGGTCGGCGCCTTTTGCTGTTTCGGCGCCACGGTGGTCACCGCAGCCTTGGGCGCCGCTTCGCGTACTTCCGGTTTGGCGGCCGGGGGCGGGGTGACCTTCTTGACCTGATTGTCCTGGAACGGCGCGACCTCGGTGGTCTTGGGAATCGCCTTCTTGTCGAGGGTGCCGCTGCCTTCCTGGTTTTCCTGAGCGAGGAAGTCAGCCTTTTTCGGCTTGGTTTCGCTCTTGAAGGTGGCGAGGGTGATTTCCAGGGTTTTGCTGATCTGCTTGGGCTCGACCATGGTGAAGCCAACGCCAAGCAGCAGCGCCAAATGAATCAGCGCCGCGAGAAACAGGGTAAATCCGAGGCGATCGGCCGGGCGCACGCCACGGTGGGCGAGTTCTGCGGGCAGATCGGACGGGAGGGTCATGACAAGAAAACCAACATCGCGTTTTTCAGAGGCTGCGCATGATAACGCAATGTTGGTTTCGCGCCTTGGGCTTCACGCTTCAAGCGACAAGCTGCATGTGACACACGTCAAGCTTGCGGCTTTTTGCCGGCGGCTTGCAGCTTCTTGTCGATGGCATCCATCAGCATGCCGCCGATGTCGGTACCGAAAGCATTGTCGATCTCGCGGATGCAGGTCGGGCTGGTGACGTTGATTTCGGTGAGGTTTTCGCCGATCACATCGAGGCCAACGAACAGCAGGCCTTTCTCGCGCAGAGTCGGGCCGACTTGCGCGGCAATCCAGCGATCCTTGTCAGTCAGCGGCCGCGCTTCACCACGACCACCGGCCGCGAGGTTGCCACGGGTTTCGCCTTGAGCCGGAATTCGCGCCAGGCAGTAATCCACCGGCTCGCCGTCGATCATCAGGATGCGCTTGTCACCGTCCTTGATCGCCGGCAGGTAGGCCTGGCCCATGATCTGCTGGTTGCCGAGGGCGGTCAGGGTTTCCAGAATCACCGACAGGTTCGGGTCGCCGGCGCGGTGGCGGAAAATCGAAGTGCCACCCATGCCGTCCAGCGGCTTGAGGATTACGTCGCCATGCTTGGCGGCGAATTCACGCAGCACATCGGCGCGGCGGCTGACGATGGTCGGCGGGGTGCACTGCGGGAACAGCGTGGCGAACAGTTTTTCGTTGCAGTCGCGCAGGCTCTGCGGTTTGTTGACTACCAGCACACCGGCGGTTTCAGCCTGTTCCAGCAGGTAGGTGGAGTAGACGAACTCCATGTCGAACGGTGGATCCTTGCGCATCAGGATCACGTCCAGATCACTCAGCAGGTTGTCCTGCTCGGCGTCCAGTTCGAACCATTTTTCCGGGTTGGCGAAGACTTTCAGCGGCTTCATGCGCGCCCGGGCCTGACCTTCGGCCTGATACAGGTCGCGCTGCTCCATGTAGAACAGTTCCCAGCCACGTTTCTGCGCGGCCAGCAGCATGGCCAGCGAGCTATCCTTTTTATAGGAAATGCTGGCGATAGGGTCCATGACAATCCCGACGCGAACGCTCATTGGGTTTTCCTCGAAAATTGGCTACCGGATCGGTATTGAAAAAGTGCCGCCAGAGTGGCGCCGGGCGGGTTTTCGGTCAAGGAAAAACCCGTCGATAGATTGCTTATGGAGACTGTGCTAAAAAGGCTGGCATAGCGTGCTGGCCCTTGAGCATCAAGGGTTTCCAGCCATTACTCATCGCAAAACGGACAATTTGATTCGCAAAGGCGACGGTAGAGCCCTCTTATGGAACAGCAGTCCAGCGCCTTGAAGGTCATGGTGATCGATGACTCGAAAACGATTCGTCGCACCGCCGAAACGCTGTTGAAAAATGTGGGCTGCGAAGTCATCACGGCGATCGACGGTTTCGACGCTTTGGCGAAGATCGCCGACCACCACCCCGGGATCATTTTTGTCGACATCATGATGCCGCGTCTGGATGGTTATCAGACCTGCGCTTTAATCAAGAACAACAGTGCGTTCAAGGCCACGCCGGTGATCATGCTGTCGTCGCGTGACGGGCTGTTCGACAAGGCCAAGGGGCGGATTGTCGGTTCTGATCAATTTTTGACCAAGCCTTTCAGCAAGGAAGAGCTGCTTGACGCGATTCAGGCCCATGTTCCGGGCTTCGCCGCCGTTTTGCCGCAGTAGACACGTACAGTGACGCTCGGCCAGCGGGCCGGGAGTCGACAAGAAAAATGGGGAAGACCATGGCACGTATCCTGATCGTCGATGATTCGCCGACTGAAATGTACAAACTCACCGGCATGCTGGAAAAGCACGGCCATGAAGTGCTCAAGGCCGAAAACGGCGCCGACGGCGTGGCCCTGGCCCGTCAGGAAAAACCCGACGCCGTGCTGATGGACATCGTCATGCCCGGCCTCAACGGCTTCCAGGCCACCCGGCAACTGACCAAGGATGCCGAGACCAGCCACATCCCGGTGATCATCATCACCACCAAGGATCAGGAAACCGACAAGGTTTGGGGCACGCGCCAGGGCGCGAAGGATTACCTGACCAAACCGGTCGAAGAAGACATGCTGATCAAGACCCTGAACAACGTGCTGGCCGGTTGATCGCGCGGCCATGAACCAGTCGCTGACCGCGTTCGAGCTGCTGTGGCAGATCGACCAGCGCTGCCGTCTGCTGGCGGCGGACCTGCCGTCGCAGCCCGGCCGTCAGGATCGCTGGAGCGGCATCGGTTTTCGCCTCGGCGAGCATTGGTACGTGACGCCGATGGGCGAAGTCAGCGAAGTGCTGCACGAACCGCGCTGCACTCAGTTGCCCGGGGTCAAGCCGTGGGTCAAAGGGGTGGCTAACCTGCGTGGGCGCTTGCTGCCGATCATGGACCTGTGCGGCTTTTTCGGTCACGAGCTGTCGCCGCTGCGCAAGCAGCGGCGTGTGTTGGTGGTGGAGCACAACGATGTGTTCGCCGGGTTGCTGGTGGATGAGGTGTTCGGTCTGCAGCACTTCGAGCAGGACAGCTTCGAACCGATCTCGATCAGCAAACGCCAGGGTTCCAAGGCCGAGTTCGTCAAAGGCTATTTCCGGCGTGAGCAGAACTGGCGGGTGTTCAGCCTGTTTGCGCTGGCCAAATCGCCGGTGTTCATGAGCGTCGCGATATAGCCGAAGCACCAGATATCTATGGGGTGGGGGTTTGTGGCGAGGGGATTTATCCCCGATGGTTGGCTAAGCCAACCCAAAACCTGCATTCGCGATGTGCCAGATACAACTCAGTGTTGGGGCCGCTGCGCGACCCATCGGGGATAAATCCTCTCACCACAAATCCCACAGTGGACCGTGGCAGGTTTCATAGGCGAGGACCGATGACAAAGGCAAAAACAGGCAAATCGGCGGAAGGGTCGCGCAGTCGCTCGCAGATCATCGTGCTGTTCATCGCACTGATCGTGTTCATCATGCTGCTGTTCGCCAACTTCGCCTACCTCAACACCCAGGCCAACTACGACAAGCAGTACATCGGCCACGCCGGTGAGCTGCGCGTGCTGTCGCAACGCATCGCCAAGAACGCCACCGAAGCCGCCGCCGGGAAGTCGGCAGCGTTCAAGCTGCTGAGCGATGCGCGCAATGATTTTGCCCAGCGCTGGGGTTACCTGAAGAAGGGCGACCCGGCCACCGGCCTGCCACCCGCGCCGGCCACCGTGCGCCCGGAAATGCGCGCGGTGCAGCTGGATTGGGAACGCCTGCTGAAAAACACCGACGCGATTCTCTCCAGCGAGCAGACCGTGCTCTCGCTGCATCAGGTCGCCGCGACCCTGGCTGAAACCGTGCCGCAGTTGCAGATCGAATACGAAAAAGTCGTCGAGATCCTCCTGCAGCGCGGCGCGCCGGCAGCGCAGGTGGCGATGGCCCAACGCCAATCGCTGCTGGCCGAGCGCATCCTCGGTGCGGTCAACACCGTGCTGGCCGGTGACGAAAACTCGCAGCAGGCTGCCGATGCGTTTGGCCGCGATGCCACCCGTTTCGGCCAGGTGCTCAACGGCATGTTGCAGGGCAACCCGACCCTGAAAATCAGCCAGGTCGAAGACCGTGATGCCCGTGCGCGGCTGAGTGAAATTTCCGAGCTGTTCCAGTTCGTCTCCGGCTCGGTGGACGAAATCCTCGAAACCTCGCCGGAGCTGTTCAAGGTCCGGGAGTCGGCGAGCAATATCTTCAGCCTGTCGCAGACCCTGCTCGACGAAGCCTCGCACCTCGCCAGCGGTTTCGAAAACCTTGCCGGCGGGCGCAACACCGACACCATTGGCGGCTACGTGCTGGGCTTGCTGGCGCTGGCTTCGATCATCCTGATCGGCATGGTCATGGTTCGTGAAACCAACCGCCAGTTGCGCGAGACCGCCGAGAAGAACGAACGCAATCAGAACGCGATCATGCGCCTGCTCGACGAGATCGAAGACCTCGCCGACGGTGACCTGACCGTAACCGCCTCGGTGACCGAAGACTTCACCGGGACCATCGCCGATTCGATCAACTACTCGGTCGACCAACTGCGCGATCTGGTCGCCACCATCAACCTCACCGCCGGCCAGGTCGCCGCTGCCGTGCAGGAAACCCAGGCCACCGCCATGCACCTGGCCCAGGCCTCGGAACATCAGGGGCGCAGCAGATTTCCGAAGCCTCGACCGCGATCAGCGACATGGCTCAGTCCATCGATCAGGTCTCGGCCAACGCCGCTGAATCCTCGGCGGTGGCCGAGCGCTCGGTGGAAATCGCCAACAAGGGCAACGAGGTGGTGCACAACACCATCCACGGCATGGACAACATCCGCGAACAGATTCAGGACACCGCCAAACGCATCAAGCGTCTGGGTGAGTCGTCGCAGGAAATCGGCGACATCGTCAGCCTGATCGACGACATTGCCGACCAGACCAACATCCTCGCGCTCAACGCGGCGATTCAGGCCTCGATGGCCGGGGATGCCGGGCGCGGCTTTGCCGTGGTCGCCGACGAAGTGCAGCGGTTGGCCGAACGTTCGTCCGCCGCCACCCGGCAGATCGAAACCCTGGTGCGGGCGATTCAGACCGACACCAACGAAGCGGTGATTTCCATGGAGCAGACCACCACCGAAGTGGTGCGCGGCGCGCGACTGGCGCAGGATGCCGGGGTGGCTCTGGAAGAAATCGAAGGCGTTTCGAAAACCCTCGCCGCGTTGATTCAAAGCATCTCCAACGCGGCGCAGCAGCAGACCTCGTCGGCCGGGCAGATCTCGCTGACGATGAACGTGATCCAGCAGATCACCACGCAGACCTCGTCCGGCTCGACCGCCACCGCCGAGAGCATCGGCAACCTGGCGAAAATGGCCAGTCAGCTGCGCCGTTCGGTATCCGGTTTCACCTTGCCGTCGGCGTCCGCGACGGACAAGGCGTGAGTGGAGTGGTTATGGGTGACCGGCACGACTACGTGGCCCTCGAATGGGTCAAGGGTGAAATTGCCGAAACGCTGAAACAGGCGCATCAGGCGATTGAAGCCGTGCTCGATGACCCGCAGGCCGCGCCGGGGCTGGATGAGTGTCTGGCCTATATCCATCAGGTGCACGGCAGTTTGCAGATGGTCGAGTTCTACGGCGCGGCGTTGCTCGCCGAAGAAATGGAGCATCTGGTCGAAGCCTTGCAGCAGGGGCGCGTCGCCCATCGCGATGAAGCCCTGCACTTGCTGCTGCAAGCCCTTGGGCAATTGCCGATCTATCTCGATCGGGTGCAGAGCGCCCGCCGCGACTTGCCGCTGGTGGTGCTGCCGCTGATCAACGATCTGCGCAGTGCCCGCGGCGACAGCCTGCTCTCGGAAACCAGCCTGTTCAGCCCGCCACTGCCGGACTTGCCGCCGTTGAGCGCAGAAGCCCTGGCCGCGCTCGAGCCGGCCGAGTGGCCCAACGTGCTGCGCAAGTTGCGCCAGATGCTGCAAATGGCGCTGGTCGGGTTGCTGCGCGAGCAGGATGACCAGACCCACCTCGAATACCTGGCGAAAGTTTTCCAGCGCCTCGAAGCGCTCAGCGCCGATGCGCCCCTGAGCCCGCTGTGGCAGGTCGCTTCCGCGCTGGTCGAAGGCATGCGCGAAGGCGCCATCG
Source organism: Pseudomonas sp. S150 (assembly GCF_004526365.1). NCBI lineage: Bacteria > Pseudomonadati > Pseudomonadota > Gammaproteobacteria > Pseudomonadales > Pseudomonadaceae > Pseudomonas > Pseudomonas sp. S150. The sequence goes on along the minus strand of NZ_CP038207.1, from coordinate 46,481 downwards.
CCAACAGCCCGGCGCTGCGCAGCCTGTTCAAGGACGCCGACAAGGAACTCAAGCGCCTGCTCGAACAAGGCCCGCGCGGCCTCAATCAGCCGCCCCCGCCGGAGTTGCTGAAAAGCCTGCTGTTCTATATTGCCAAAGCCGAACATCCCACCGGGCAGATGCTGACCATGAAAGATCGCTACTCCCTGGACGACGCGTTGCCCGACAGCGCGATGGTCGACGAAGAACGTGCGCGTCTGGCCGGTCCCGACCGCGATGCGATGCGCTCGGTGCTGGCGGCATTGTGCGAAGAACTGGTGCGGGTCAAGGAACGCCTCGACCTGTTCGTGCGTAGCGACCGTCAGCACACCTCCGACCTGGAGAGCCTGCTGGCGCCGTTGCGACAGATCGCCGACACCCTCGCGGTGCTCGGTTTCGGCCAGCCGCGCAAAGTCATCATCGATCAACTGGCGGTGGTCCTCAGCCTCGCTCAGGGCCAGCGCGAACCGAATGACGCGACCCTGATGGACGTTGCCGGCGCGCTGCTTTACGTCGAAGCCAACCTCGCCGGGATGGTCGGCACCGTCGAGCCGGAAAGCCCCGAAGACGCGCGCCTGCCGACCACCGACCTGACGCAGATTCATCAGATCGTGATCAAGGAAGCACGCATCTGCCTGCAACAGGCCAAGGACATGATCGTCGATTACATCGACGCCGACTGGGATCGCCAGCAACTGCAACCGTTGCCGGAACTGCTGACCCAGGTGCGCGGTGCGCTGGCGATGATTCAGTTGAGCCGGGCGGCGAGTCTGGTCGAAGCCTGCAACAGCTTCATTCGCGAGCATTTGCTGCTCGATCCGCACGAGCCGGGCTGGCAGCAACTGGATCATCTCGCCGACGTCATCACCAGCCTCGAGTATTACCTCGAACGCTTGAGCAACGACCCCCAAGCGCCGAATGAACAACTGCTGGACGTCGCACAAAAGAGCCTGGCCAGCCTGGGTTTCTTTCCACATGAGCCGCACGTGCCGCTGCTTGATGATGTGCTCAGCCCCAGCGAAGCGCTGGTGATGCAGGATCTGCAAGCGCTGGATGACCCCGAGACCGTGCAGTCGCTGGCCGATGTGCTGGCCAGCCCGGTGTCGGCGGTCAATCCGCCGGCCTTGATCACCCCCGGCAGCCTGATGCCGCCGCCGGTCGATGAAGAACCGGTGGACGATGAACTGCGCGAAGTGTTCCTCGAAGAGACCGACGAAGTCCTCGAAGTCCTGCACGAATACCTGCCGCGCTGGTCGGCCGACACTCATGACCGCGCCGCCCTGACCGAACTGCGCCGCGCCTTTCACACCTTGAAGGGCAGCGGGCGCATGGTGCGCGCGTTGATCCTTGGCGAGCTGGCCTGGGCCGTGGAAAACCTGCTCAACCGCGTGCTGGAACGCAGCGTCGAACCCGGCGCGCAGGTGCAGCAGTTGCTCACCGACACCGTGTTGCTGCTGCCGGAACTGATCAGCGAATTCGCCACGCACCGCCAGCGTCAGCGCAGCGATGTCGATCAACTGGCGGCCCGCGCGCATGCGCTGGCCAAAGGCGTCGAGCCGCTGGCGGCCGAAGACGTCGATGATGTGGCGGCCCTCGATCCGCTGTTGCTGGAGATTTTCCGCAACGAGGCCGAAACCCACCTCGCCAGCCTCAACCGCTTCCTCGATCAGGCTGCCGAGCATGTGCCGCTGCCGGCCAGCGACGAATTGCAGCGCGCCTTGCACACGCTCAAGGGCAGTGCGTCGATGGCCGGCGTGTTGCCGATTGCCGAACTGGCCGCGCCGCTGGATAAACTGGCGCGCGAGTTCAAGGCGCATCAGTTGCCGCTGGATCTTGATGAAGTGGAATTGCTCCTTGAAGCCGAAGGCCTGTTCCGCGTCGGTCTGCGCCAGCTCAAGCACGATCCGCTGGCACCGATTGTCGGTGCGCAGTCGCTGATCAAACGCACCGAAACGCTGCTGGCCGAACGCCTGGAAGCGATCCTCAACGCGCCGAACACCGGCCTGCGGATCAAGCGCGATCCGCAACTGATCAACAACTTCCTCGCCCAGGGCATGGACATCCTGCTCGACGCCGAAAGCCTGTTGCAGCGCTGGCAGCAACATCCCGGCGAGCGTCAGGAACTCAGCGCGCTACTCGATGAACTGACCACCCTTGGCGAAGGCGCACACCTCGCCGATCTGCTGCCGGTGGACGTGCTCTGCGAAGCCTTGCTCGACCTCTATGGCGCCGTCGAAGAAAGCAGCCTGGCGGTCAGCGACAGGTTCTTCCACGAAGCGCAGAACGCTCACGAAGCGCTGATCAACATGCTCGACGAACTGGCCGCCGGTCAGGAAATCACCCCACAGCCGCAGCGCATTCGCGCCCTGCACGAACTGCTCGATGAAAGCCTCGATCCGACGGCGATGGGGCTGATTCGCAGCGACGGCAGCCGCACCTTGAGCATCAGCGAACTGGGCGCCGCGACCGCCGAACTCGCCCACGCCAATGCCGAGACCGCACCGGACGACGAGATCGTCGAGATCTTCCTCGAAGAAGCGGTGGACATTCTCGACAGTGCCGGGCAAGCCCTGCAGCGCTGGTTGAGCGACCCGGACAACGCTGCGCCGCTGTCCTCTTTGCAGCGCGATTTACACACGCTCAAGGGCGGCGCGCGGATGGCCGAGGTCGATGCCATCGGCGATCTGGCCCATGAGCTGGAAAGTCTTTACGAAGGTCTGGTAGATCGTCGCCACAGCTACAGTGAGCTGCTCGGACGCTTGCTGCACAAGAGCCACGACCGCTTGGCGCAGTTGCTTCAACAGTTGCACAACCATCAGCCACTGACCCCGGCGCAAGACTTGATCGAAGCGATCCGCCAATTCCGTCAGGGCCAGTCCGGCAGTGCCGAAACGGCGCAGCCGACGGCTGTACCCGACAGCGCGGCGCATGATCCGGAACTGCTGGAAATCTTCCTCGAAGAAGGTTTCGACATCATCGAAAGCTCCGGCGCGGCGTTGTTGCGCTGGCAGGCCGAGCCGGGCAATCGGCAGGAAGTGGAAACCCTGCTGCGCGATCTGCACACCCTCAAGGGCGGCGCGCGGATGGTCGAGATCGGCCCGATCGGCGACCTCGCCCATGAGCTCGAATACCTTTACGAAAGCCTCGCCACCGGCGTGCTGCAACCGTCCGCCGAACTGTTCGCGCTGGTGCAGCGCGGGCATGACCGATTGGCGCAGATGCTCGATGGCGTGCGTGCCGGACAGCCGTGCCCGCCAGCAGATCGGCTGATCAATGCGATCCAGAATTTCAGCCACCCGGCGACTCCGGACACACCGCCGCCGTTGCCGATTCCGGCCAAGACCGAGCCTGCGGCGCCCGCCGTTGATGCCGGTGCGGACATGGTCAAGGTCTCCGCCGAACTGCTCGATGACTTGGTCAATCTGGCCGGCGAAACCTCGATTTTCCGTGGCCGTATCGAGCAGCAAGTCAGCGATGCGCAAACCGCGCTGAACGAGATGGAAACCACCATCGAACGCATGCGCGATCAGTTGCGCCGACTCGACACCGAAACCCAGGGGCGGATTCTCAGCCGTCAGCAAGTCGATGCCGAACGCCTCGGTTACGAAGAATTCGACCCGCTGGAAATGGACCGTCATTCGCAGTTGCAGCAACTGTCGCGGGCGCTGTTCGAATCCGCCTCCGACCTGCTCGATCTCAAGGAAACCCTCGACCGCCGTAACCACGACGCCGAGAACCTGTTGCAGCAACAGGGGCGGATCAAATACCGAATTGCAGGAAGGCCTGATGCGCACGCGCATGGTGCCATTCGAACGCATGCTGCCGCGCCTGAAACGCATCGTGCGGCAGGTCGCCGAAGAGCTGAACAAGGACGTCGCGTTCATCATCGGCAACGCCGAAGGCGAAATGGATCGCAACGTGCTGGAGCGCATGGCCGCGCCGCTGGAGCACATGCTGCGCAACGCCGTCGACCATGGCCTGGAGTCGGCCGAAGTGCGGCTGGCGGCGGGCAAACCGGCGCAGGGCACGATCACCCTCGACCTGACCCGCGAGGGCGGCGACATCGTTTTCGATATTCGCGACGATGGCGCCGGGGTGCCGCTGGAAGCGGTGCGGCGCAAGGCGATCAAGCGCGGCCTGCTGGCACCGGACGCCGAGATCAGCGACCGCGACGTGCTGCAATTCATCCTGCAGCCGGGGTTCTCCACGGCGGAAAAGATCACCCAGATTTCCGGGCGCGGCGTCGGCATGGACGTGGTTCACGAAGAAGTCCGTCAGCTCGGCGGCACCATGAGCATCGACTCGGTGCCGGGGCAGGGCGTGCACTTCCGCATTCGTCTGCCGTTCACCGTGTCGGTCAACCGCGCGCTGATGGTGCAATGCGGCGAGGATCAATACGCGATTCCGCTGAACACCATCGAAGGCATCGTCCGCGTCCTGCCGAATGATCTGGAAGGGCACTTTCGCAACGATCCTCCAAGCTACCACTACGCCGGCCAGCGCTATGAGTTGTGCTACCTGGGCGAGCTGCTGAAAACCGCGCCGCGGCCGAAACTGCTCGGCCAGAGCCTGCCGCTGCCGGTGCTGCTGGTGCAGTGCAACGACCGGCACATCGCGGTGCAGGTCGATGCGATGGCCGGCACTCGCGAGATCGTGGTCAAGAGCCTCGGCCCGCAGTTCGCGGCGGTGCAGGGCGTGTCCGGGGCGACGATTCTCGGCGATGGCCGGGTGGTGCTGATTCTTGACTTGCTCGCACCGATCCGCGCGATGCAGGCGCGGGTTGCACAGCGTCCGGCGCAGGCGGAAATCGACAGCGAACCGCAGAAGCCGTTGCTGGTGCTGGTGGTCGATGACTCGGTGACCGTGCGCAAGGTCACCAGCCGATTGCTCGAACGCCACGGCATGAACGTGCTGACCGCCAAGGACGGCGTCGACGCCATGTTGCTGCTCGAAGAACACATGCCCGACCTGATGCTGCTCGACATCGAAATGCCGCGCATGGACGGCTTCGAAGTCGCCACCCAGGTGCGTAACGATGAACGTCTGCAACACCTGCCGATCATCATGATCACCTCGCGCACCGGGCAGAAACACCGCGACCGCGCGATGGCCATCGGCGTCAACGACTACCTCGGCAAGCCGTATCAGGAATCGGTGCTGCTCGAAAGCATTGCCCACTGGAGCAAGAAACATGCATGAGCGCCGCCACAACGCGCGCACCAGCCAACTCACCGGCCTGCTGCTGCCGCTGGCCGACCGCAACCTGATCCTGCCCAACGTCGCCGTCGCCGAGCTGATCGACTACCAGGCCAGCGCCTTCGACCTCGACACACCGCCGTGGTACCTGGGTCGGGTGAGCTGGCGAGAGCGGCAGATTCCGCTGCTGAGTTTCGAGTCAGCCTGCGGGCAGAAAATCGTCATCGGCGAACGCGCGCGGATCGTCATCCTCAACGCTCTCGGTGGGTTGCCGCAGCTGAAATTCATTGCGCTGCTGGTGCAGGGGATCCCGCGTTCGTACAAGCTCGACAGTCAGTTGAGTTATGTCGATGTGCCGTTGTGTGCGCTGGAGCAGGCGGCGGTGCAGGTCGGGGAGCAGGTGGCGAAGGTGCCGGATTTGTTGGGGTTGGAGCAGTTGTTGGTGGATGCCGGACTTATCCACTGATCCGGAGTCTTCAGTGGCCTGACTGGCCTCTTCGCGAGCAAGCCCGCTCCCACAGTGGGTCTTCAGTGGATGCAGATTTTATGTACGCCATAAATCCCCTGTGGGAGCGGGCTTGCTCGCGAAGGCGCCAGTCGCCTCACCTCAATCCGACAGACAAATCCTCAATCTCTACAGCGCAATAAACACACTTCAGCCCCGCTGTTTAAGGACACCCAAGGTTACGGTCAGCAGCCTACAAATCCTTGCGCCGCTGCCTACGCATGCACCAGAATCCGCCGGCTTGTGCGCCCTCGGCAGGCTGCGTAACTTGATCCCGTCACTGATTCCCAGTGATCGGGTTTAGCAGCCCGTGGTTAATCTAAGGGTGCACATACATCATCGTCAGGCTCAGTGCCTGCATTCGATGGCGGCTGTGCGCAGGGCGCTTCGGCGCGCCGGCTTCCTTAGGTTCCCCGGTCTGCTAACCTGCGTTCAGCTGCCACCCCTTCTTTTAGCAGAGAAGCGGTTCCAGCTTTATTTCGGAACCTGAAAATGATTAAACCAACACCAAGTCCGCCGCCAACAGATGCGGCATCCCCCTACGAAGCCCCCGAATCAAAGAAATTCCACGAAGCCGCCGAGCGCGCCCTCGACCATTACCTCGGCCCGCCAAAACCCGACCTCATGGCCACGCCCTACACCCCCAACACGCTGTATATGGCCAACCCCGACGCCGACAGCGAATCCCTGCTGGCCGACGCCAGCGAATCCCTCGGCTCCGCTACGGTCATGCTCAACAACCATGCGGCGCTGGTGCAAGGCACGCACCGCAAGACGCTGCAGGGCATTGCTCAGGTGGTGATGGTGGCGGAGATGGCGGTGAATCGGGTGTTGGATAGGTTGGTGCCGACGGAGTGATTAAAAGCCGACCCTCACCCCAGCCCTCTCCCGGAGGGAGAGGGGGCCGACCGAGGTGTCTGGCGTTGTACATCGACCTGAAAAACCGAGTCGATTATGGATTTGGTAAACCTGGTGAATTCCGGATTCAGTACAACACTCCCAGGTCGACGTAACCCTTGAGCATCCCCCAATCAGTCCCCTCTCCCTCCGGGAGAGGGCTAGGGTGAGGGCAGCCCTCGATCGTTACCCTGAGCGTAACGATTCACCACCGCGCTTGATTGATGCCCCCACCCCACACGCCTAACGTAGCTCCACGACAGCGAACCCCGTGGAGTGAGCATGACAACAACAATTTCCCCCGACTCGCGCTGGACGCGGCGGCGTGACGAGAAGCAGCGGCGTCTCGACAAGGTGCGCGGGCTGGCCGACGGTGTGGTACTGCCAAGCGACAAGATCGTCGCCGCACTCGAAGCGTTGATCCATCCCGGCGACCGTGTGGTGCTGGAGGGCAACAACCAGAAGCAGGCGGATTTCCTTTCCCGTTCGCTGGCCAAAGCCGATCCGGCCAAGCTGCATGATCTGCACATGATCATGCCCAGCGTTGGTCGCTCCGAGCACCTTGATCTGTTCGAACGCGGCATCGCCCGCAAGCTCGATTTCTCCTTCGCTGGCACCCAGAGCCTGCGCATCAGCCAGTTGCTCGAAGACGGCCTGCTGGAAATCGGCGCGATTCACACCTACATCGAACTCTATGCGCGGCTGGTGGTGGACCTGATTCCCAACGTCGTGCTCTCGGCCGGGTTCATGGCCGACCGCGCCGGCAATATCTACACCGGCCCCAGCACCGAAGACACCCCGGCACTGATCGAACCGGCGGCATTCAGCGACGGCATTGTCATCGTCCAGGTCAATCAGTTGGTGGATGACGTCAGCGAACTGCCTCGCGTGGATATTCCGGCGTCATGGGTGGATTTCGTGGTGGTGGCCGACAAGCCGTTCTACATCGAACCGCTGTTCACCCGCGACCCACGGCACATCAAACCGGTGCACGTGTTGATGGCGATGATGGCGATTCGCGGGATCTACGAAAAACACAACGTGCAGTCGCTCAACCACGGCATCGGTTTCAACACCGCCGCGATCGAATTGATCCTGCCGACCTACGGCGAATCCCTCGGCCTCAAAGGCAAGATCTGCCGGAACTGGACGCTCAACCCGCACCCGACGCTGATCCCGGCGATCGAGAGCGGCTGGGTCGAGAGCGTGCATTGCTTCGGCACTGAACTGGGCATGGAAAACTACATCGCCGCGCGCCCGGACGTGTTCTTCACCGGGCGCGACGGCTCGCTGCGTTCCAACCGGATGTTCTGCCAACTCGCCGGGCAATACGCGGTCGACCTGTTTATCGGCGCAACGTTGCAGGTCGATGGCGACGGCCATTCCTCGACCGTCACCCGTGGCCGCCTCGCCGGTTTCGGCGGTGCACCGAACATGGGCCACGACCCGCGCGGTCGGCGTCACGGCACCCCGGCGTGGCTCGACATGCGCCACGACGATGCACAGCAACCGATGCTCGAACGCGGTAAGAAACTCGTGGTGCAAATGGTCGAGACGTTCCAGGAGGGCGGCAAACCGACCTTCGTCGAAACCCTCGACGCGGTGGAAGTGGCGAAGAAAAGCGGCATGCTGCTGGCGCCGATCATGATTTACGGCGACGACGTCACCCACCTGCTCACCGAGGAAGGCATCGCCTACCTGTACAAGGCGCGCTCGCTGGAAGAACGCCAAGCGATGATCGCTGCGGTTGCGGGCGTGACTGCCATCGGCCTGCGCCACAACCCGAAAGACACCGAACGCATGCGCCGCGAAGGCCTGATCGCCTTGCCCGAAGACCTCGGCATCCGCCGCACCGACGCCACCCGCGAACTGCTGGCGGCGAAAAGCGTGGCCGATCTGGTCGAGTGGTCCGGCGGCCTGTACAACCCGCCCGCCAAGTTCAGGAGCTGGTAATGCACGCACTCAACCTGCAAGCGAAACCCCTGAGCCTGAGCGAACGTCTGGCCGATCTGGCGGTGGATGCGCTGATCGACGAAGCCGATCTGTCGCCGAAACCTGCGCTGGTCGACCGACGTGGCAACGGCGCGCACACCGATCTGCACCTGGGCCTGATGCACGCTTCGGCGTTGTCGTTGTGGCCGGCGTTCAAGGAAATGGCTGAAGCCGCAGCTGAAATCGGCGCAGTCGATTCAACGTTACGCGAAGCGATTGGCCGCATCGGCCGTGAAGGCGAGCAAGCGATGCTCGCGACCACCAACGGGGTGAATACCCATCGCGGCGCCATTTGGGCACTGGGATTACTGGTGACCGCCGCTGCGCTGGAACCGAAATCCTGCAGCGCCAACGCCGTCACCTTGCGCGCCGCACGTCTGGCATTACTCGATGACCGCTACGCACCAAAACCGCTGAGCCACGGCGCGCAAGTCGCCCTGCGTTACGGCGCACGCGGTGCCCGTGAGGAAGCGCAACTCGGCTTCCCGTCCGTGCTGCAACGTGGCCTGCCACAACTCAAACGCAGCCGCGCCAACGGTCACGGCGAACAGAACGCCCGGCTCGATGCGCTGCTGGCGATCATGACCGATCTGGCCGACACCTGCGTGCTCTACCGCTCCGGTGAACAAGGCCTGCACGCCATGCAACAAGGCGCGCAAGCGGTGCTCGACGCTGGCGGCAGCGCCAGCCTCACCGGGCGTCGTCGCCTGCACGAACTGGATCAACAACTCATCGCATTGAATGCCTCGCCCGGTGGCGCCGCCGACTTGCTCGCCGCCACGCTGCTGCTCGACCGTATCGAGCGCGACGGCATCTTTCAGGGAGCGTTTTGATGGAAACCTTATCCTTTGAATTCCCCGCCGGGCAGCCGCCACGCGGGCGCGCGCTGGTCGGTTGTGTCGGCTCGGGCGATCTGGAAGTGCTGATCGAACCGGGGCTGGCCGGCAAGCTGACGATCAATGTGCAGACCTCGGTCAACGGTGCGCAGCAGCGCTGGCAACATCTGTTTGCGCGGATGTTCGACGGCTCCACGCCACCGGCGATGGCCATCGATATTCACGATTTCGGCGCCACGCCGGGGGTGGTGCGTCTGCGTCTGGAACAAGGTTTCGAGGAGATCGGCCATGACTGACAGCGCAGCGCTGTTGCACAAACACAGCTTCGTCGAACTCGGGGCGCGGCAACGGGCGAAAGCCTTGCTCGACGCCGGGACCTTCCGTGAATTACTCGACCCGTTTCAACGGGTCATGTCGCCGTGGCTCGAGCGCCAGGGCGTGGTGCCGCAAGCCGATGACGGCGTGGTGATCGCCAAGGGCAGCCTCGATGGCCTGCCGGTGGTGATCGCCGCCATCGAAGGCGCGTTCCAGGGCGGCAGCCTTGGCGAAGTCGGCGGAGCGAAGATTGCCGGCGCGCTGGAACTGGCCGCCGAAGACAACCGCAAAGGCATCCCGACCCGCGCCGTGTTGCTGCTGGAAACCGGTGGCGTGCGTTTGCAGGAAGCCAACCTCGGGCTGGCGGCGATTGCCGATATTCATGCGGCGATTGTCGATTTGCAGCAGTACCAACCGGTGGTCGGTGTGGTCGCGGGCAGCGTCGGCTGTTTCGGCGGCATGTCGATTGCCGCTGCGCTGTGCAGTTATTTGCTGGTGACTCAGGAAGCGCGTCTCGGTTTGAACGGGCCGCAGGTGATCGAGCAGGAAGCCGGGATCGAGGAATACGACTCCCGCGACCGGCCCTTCATCTGGAGCCTGACTGGTGGCGAGCAGCGGTTCGCCAGTGGTCTGGTGGATCGTTATGTCGCCGATGATGTGGCGCAGATTCGTCAGCAGGTGGGCGAGTTGTTGCAACAAGGCTTGCCTGCTCAGCCGCGCAGTCAGCGCGCCGAATGGTTCCTGCAACGTCTGGCGAGCCTGGACACCGATAAGCAAATCGAGCCGTCGGTGGTTCGCGATCTGTATCAAGGAGAGCGCTCATGAGTGGTTATTCCGTGCGCGGTTTGAACTGGTTCAACGCCCTGAGCGCGGGCGCGAAAGCCGTAGAAGGTTTGCCGCCATCGTTGCAAGTGGCCGATGGCGAACTTGGGCGGTTTATCGCGGTGGTCGCTGACCCGGACAACCGTTTCCCACGGGCTCGCAACGGTGAAGTTGGCTTGCTCGAAGGCTGGGGTCTGGCCAAGGCTGTGGATGACGTGATCACGGCAGATCGCGACGAAGCGCAGAAGCGCCCGATCATCGCCATCGTCGATGTTCCGAGCCAGGCTTACGGTCGTCGCGAAGAAGCCCTCGGCATTCATCAGGCCCTGGCCGGTGCGGCGGACAGTTATGCCCGCGCGCGTTTGGCCGGGCATCCGGTGATTGCGCTGCTGGTGGGCAAGGCCATGTCCGGGGCGTTTCTCGCTCACGGCTATCAGGCCAACCGTTTGATTGCCCTGCGCGATCCAGGGGTGATGGTGCATGCGATGGGCAAGGCCTCGGCGGCGCGAGTGACGCTGCGCAGTGTCGAGGAACTGGAAGCACTGTCCGCCAGCGTGCCGCCAATGGCCTATGACATCGACAGCTACGCCAGCCTCGGATTGCTCTGGGAAACCCTCTCGGTGCAGCAGATCGAGCAGCCGACGGCGGAGGATCTGGCGCGGGTGACCGAATGCCTGAAACAGGCCATCGTCGATATCTCCAGCACTGACTTGCGCAAGCGTCTCGGCGCGAAAAATCGTGAAGCGTCCAGCCGCGTGCGTGAATTGCTGAGGGCGCAGTGGTGAACCTGCCACTGGCCCACGATCTGCTGTGGGGCATGACCCCGGCGCAGCTGCCGGCGGATGCGCCACAGTGGGCAGTCGAATCGCTGGCTGCCGGGCAACCGGTGGTCGTGCGGCGAGCGGTGAGCGCTGAAGCTTGGGTCGCGGTGGGCATTCGCGGTGTGTTGCGTGAGCAGCGGCTGGCGGCGTTTATGGCGCTCGATTCGATTGCCTGTCGGGTCAGCCCCGAAGCGCTTAGTCATGTCGATTGCGAGCGCGATCTGCCAGTGATGCAGGCCCTCAAACAACTGCGGCCAATGCTCGATGACTGCGGTTGGGTCTGGGGTGTCAGCGGCAGTGTCGGGTTTGAGTTGGCCAGTGGTTTTACCGCGATGCACGCGGCCAGTGACCTCGATCTGATTCTGCGGACACCGCAACTGATCACGCGTAATCAGGCACGCAAACTGGTCGCGGTTTTTGATCAAGCCGTGTGCCGGGTCGACATGCAATTGCAGACGCCGTTCGGTGCAGTCGCGTTGCGCGAATGGGCCGGCGGGTCTGCACGGGTGCTGCTGAAAAACGCCCATCAAGCCTGTCTGGTCACTGATCCGTGGAACCCGCAGGAGCAGGCAGCGTGAGCAGCCTGTTGGTGTTCCCCGGCCAGGGCGCGCAGCAACCGGGCATGCTCCTGCGTTTGCCTCGGGAAACCTTGACCGAGGCCAGCGACGTGCTCGGTGAAGATGTCGCGCTGCTCGATTCTGCCGACGCGTTGCGCAGCACCCGGGCGGTTCAGCTGTGCCTGTTGATCGCCGGGGTCGCTGCCTCGCGGCAGTTGCTACAGGACGAATTGGAAGCGGATTACGTCGCCGGTCTGTCCATCGGTGCCTACCCGGCAGCGGTGGTCGCCGGGGCATTGAGCTTCAGCGATGCGTTAAATCTGGTCAGCCTGCGTGGCGAGTTGATGCAGCAGGCTTATCCACAAGGCTTTGGCATGACCGCAATCATCGGCCTGCAATTATCCACCGTCGAAACGCTGCTGGCGCAGGTGCACAGCGCGGAGTCGCCGGTGTATCTGGCCAACATCAATGCCGATAACCAGGTGGTGATTGCCGGCAGCGACAAGGCGATGCAAGCGGTGGCGGAACTGGCGCGCAGTCGTGGCGCCGGTCTGGCGAAACGCCTGGCGGTGAGCGTGCCGTCACACTGTCCGTTGCTGGAAGCGCCGGCGCAAACCCTCGCCGAAGCCTTCGCCAAGGTTGCACTGAAGCCCCCGAAAATCGCTTACCTGAGTGGCAGCCGCGCGCGTCCGCTGATCAAGCCTGATGCCTTGCGCGACGACCTCGCCTTCAACATGTGCCGCGTGGTGGACTGGCGCGGCACCGTGCAAAGCGCTTACGAGCGCGGCGTACGTTTACAAATCGAACTGCCGCCCGGTGCGGTGCTGACCGGGCTGGCGCGCCGGGTGTTTGAATCGGGCACGGTCACTGCCTTTGACAGTGCGCGTCTGGACACCTTGCAGGCGCTGTTGCGAGAGGAGGGTGGCCGCCGACCATAAACTGCCGCGACTCAGGCTTCGAACAACAAAAACAACATTCGACGATGCACTTTGAGGACTACAACAATGATTATTTACGGTGTGGCGCTGCTGGCGATCTGTACGCTGGCAGGGGTGATCATGGGTGACATGCTTGGCGTGTTGCTGGGTGTCAAATCCAACGTCGGCGGGGTCGGCATCGCCATGATCCTGTTGATCTGCGCGCGGTTGTGGATGCAGAAACGCGGCGGCATGACCAAGGATTGCGAAATGGGCGTCGGCTTCTGGGGCGCAATGTACATTCCGGTGGTGGTGGCGATGGCCGCGCAACAGAACGTCGTCACCGCCCTGCACGGTGGCCCGGTGGCGGTGCTGGCGGCAATCGGTTCGGTGGTGGTGTGTGGTTGCACGATTGCCTTGATCAGCCGCACCCATAAAGGCGAACCGTTGCCCGACGAACCGGTGGAAGTCACTCCGGTCGGCACCCCGGTAGGAGGTCGCTGACATGTGGGCACTCATTGAAAACGGTCTGGAACACAACGGTCTGGTCACTGCCTTCGCCTTCGTCGGCGTGATCATGTGGGTCTCGGTGATTCTCTCGAAACGCCTGACCTTCGGGCGCATTCACGGCTCGGCGATTGCCATCGTCATCGGTCTGGTGCTGGCCTGGGTCGGCGGCACCATGACCGGTGGCCAGAAAGGCCTGGCGGATCTGACGCTGTTCTCCGGCATCGGCCTGATGGGCGGTGCGATGCTGCGGGATTTCGCGATTGTCGCCACGGCGTTCGAAGTGCAGGCGACCGAGGCGAAGAAGGCCGGGTTGATTGGCGTGATCGCGCTGCTGCTCGGTACGATCCTGCCGTTCATTGTCGGCGCGTGTATGGCTTGGGCCTTCGGCTATCGCGATGCGGTAAGCATGACCACCATCGGCGCGGGCGCGGTGACCTACATCGTCGGACCGGTGACTGGTGCGGCGATTGGCGCGACCTCGGATGTGATGGCGCTGTCGATTGCTACCGGGTTGATCAAGGCGATTCTGGTGATGGTCGGCACGCCGGTCGCGGCGCGCTGGATGGGCCTGGATAACCCGCGCTCGGCGATGGTGTTCGGTGGTCTGGCCGGGACGGTGAGTGGGGTTACCGCGGGCCTGGCGGCGACGGATCGGCGGTTGGTGCCTTATGGGGCGTTGACCGCTACGTTCCATACTGGGCTTGGCTGTTTGCTGGGGCCGTCGCTGTTGTTCTTCATTGTTCGCGGGATTGTGGGCTAGATCCGGAATTTCAGTTGTCTGACCTGACGCTTTCGCGAGCAAGCCCGCTCCCACATTTGGAATGCGTTCCCCTGTGGGAGCGGGCTTGCTCGCGAAGGGCGCGACTCGGTCTCAAGTCTGGCGATTGGCATACATCCGACATTCCGCCAGCAACGCCAGCAGATTCGGATCGCGCTCCTTGGCCTTGAGAAACACCACACCAATGTGCTGCTGCAACCGATACTTCTCCTGCAACGGAATCAGCTTCACCCGGTTCTCGTACACCGCCGCAATCCTTCCTGGCAGCAACGCATAACCCACCCCCGAGCTGACCATGCTCAGCAGGGTGAAGATGTCGTTGACCTGCATCGCCACCTTCGGCTCGAACCCCGCCTGCTTGAACACCCGAATGCCGTCCTGATGGGTGGCGAAGCCTTGGGTCAGGGTGATGAAGGTTTCATCGCGCACCTCTGCCAGATCGACTTCACTGCGTTGAGCGAATCTTGAATCTGCCGGCGTGGCGAGGAAAATGTCATCGGAGAACAACGGGATCTGCTCGCAGTCCGGGTCGCTGACCGTGTCGTCCAGCGACACCAGAATCGCGTCGACTTCCATGTTCTTCAGCTTGTAGAGCAGGTCGATGTTCGAACCGAGGATCAGGTCGATGTTGAGTTCGCTGCGGCGGATCTTCAGGCCCATGATCAGTTGCGGTACGGTTTTCACCGTCAGCGAGTACAGCGAGCCGAGTTTGAAGCGTTCAGCGGAGAAACCGGCGGCCTCGCGGGTCAGGCGCACACTCTCGACCACGTCCTGGATCAGCTTCTGCGCGCGTTCTTCGAGCACGTAGGCGCTTTCCAGGGGCGTCAGGTTGCGCCCTTCGTGCTTGAACAGCGGGCAGCGCAGGGCGCTTTCCAGCGAATGGATCGCCCGGTGCACGCTGACATTGCTGGTCTGCAACTCGACAGCGGCGCGCGCCAGGTTGCCGGTGCGCATGAAGGCGAGGAACACCTCGAGTTTTTTCAGGGTCAATTCTTCGTCGATCAGCATGGCGCGGACTCTTTTTGGTATCGACCGATTGTGCCCAATTACCGTGGCGTGCGCAGGTCCGCGTTGAACAGAAACATTGCGCTTTTACGCTCAAGGCCCGAGCCTTGCGCGCTGCGGTAACGAATAACGAGGTGAGCGACACATGTATCACGGGGAAAAACTCAACGCCTGGACGCATCTGGTCGGGGCCGTGGCCGCATTTATCGGCGGCGTGTGGATGCTGGTGATTGCCAGCCTCGACGGCAGTCCGTGGAAGATCGTCAGCGTGGCGATCTACGCCTTTACCTTGCTGGTGCTCTACAGCGCCTCGACCGTGTACCACAGCGTGCGCGGGCGCAAGAAAGCGATCATGAAGAAGGTCGATCACTTTTCGATCTACCTGCTGATCGCCGGCAGCTACACGCCGTTCTGCCTGGTGACGCTGCGCGGGCCGTGGGGCTGGACGTTGTTCGGGATTGTCTGGGGGCTGGCGCTGATCGGCATCCTGCAGGAGATCAAACCACGCTCGGAAGCGCGGATCCTGTCGATCGTGATCTACGCGGTGATGGGCTGGATCGTGCTGGTGGCGGTCAAACCGTTGATTGCGGCGTTGGGCACGGCAGGGTTTGCCTGGCTGGCGTCGGGCGGGGTGTTGTATACCGTGGGCATTATCTTTTTTGCCCTGGATCACCGGTTACGGCATGCGCACGGGATCTGGCATCTGTTCGTGATCGCCGGGAGTCTGCTGCACTTTGTGGCGATTCTGTTTTATGTCCTCTAACCGGAATTGTCCCCAATCTCCCTGTGGGAGCGGGCTTGCTCGCGAATGCGTTGGTTCAGACAACATCTCTGTTGAATGACACACCGCATTCGCGAGCAAGCCCGCTCCCACATTAGATTGTGTTCCCACATCAGACTTGTGCCGAGTGCAGGTTATTGAGTTGTTGCTGAGCTCGCTGGCTGAAAATCTGCAGCAGATCGTTGAGCGTATGCGGTGGTGGCTCGCTGGCGCGGGTCACGGCGTACAAAGTGATCGGCAGTGGCGGGGCGAGGGGGCGGAGGGTGGTGGTTGCCACAGAGGCGCCCAATGCGGTGAACGGATCGATCACCGCGACGCCGGCGCCGGACTCGACCATCGCCCGTGCCAGCGAATAGGTCTGCACGGCAATCCGCACCCGTGGCGGTGGCTCCACCGCTTCCAGATAGCTGTCGAGCCTTGCCGCCAATGGATCGGCGCTGGATAAACCAATCAGCGGCACATCCGCAAGCGCCATCAGTGGCAGCGGTTTGCCGACGTCTGCCGGCGGCCAGAAGTCCTTTGGCGCCAACGCCACCAGCACCCCCGCCGCCAGCGGCTGCGCTTTCAGCCCCGGGTGATCCGGCAACTGCAACGTCAGGGCCACGTCCACTTCGCGCATCAGCAGGTTCTGCATCAACTCGCGGCTGTGGGCGCTGGACAGTTCGCAGGCGATGTCCGGGAACTGTGCCGTCCATTGCCGGATCGCCGGCGGCAGCAGCGACAGCGCCAGCGCCGGAGTCGCGCCGATCCGCAGGCTGTGGCCGGGTTCGCGGCGCAGGCTCTGTGCCAGGCGCCGCACGCCTTGCAGACTTTCCGTGACCTTGTCGACTTCGCGCTCCAGCTCCAGCGCTTCCGGGGTCGCCTGCAATTTACCGCGCACCCGCAGAAACAACGGAAAGCCCAACTGCTGCTCGGCGTGCTGCAGCACTTTGGTCACCGCCGGTTGCGAGACGTGCAGCAATTGCGCAGCGGCGCTGACCGAGCCGGTCTGGCGGATGGCCTGGAAAATCTCGATGTGGCGAAGGCGCATGGCGAGTCCATAACCTTTGTTTATAGGTCTGGCATCTTTATTCATTGTTCGGCGCCTGTCACCTCACCCTAACCTCAGCCTCGTCTTCACATAGAAATAGGGACGGACATGGCTCAGCGTGTGTGCATCATCGGCGGCGGCGTGATCGGGTTGGCAACGGCCTATGCGCTGGTGCGCGATGGTTTCGAAGTGACAGTGGTCGAGGCGCGGCAGTCGCTGGGCAGCGAAACCAGCTTCGCCAACGGTGGCCAGTTGTCCTACCGCTATGTGGCGCCGCTGGCCGATGACGGCGTGCCGTTGCAGGCGATCGGCTGGATGCTGCGCGGCGACTCACCGCTCAAGCTGCGCCCGCGTCTGGACCCGGCGCAATGGCGCTGGATGGCGTCGTTTCTCGCCGCCTGCCGAACCTCGGTCAACCGCGAAAACGCGGGGCATCTGTTGCGTCTGGCGCTGTTCAGCCAGAGCACGCTGAAACGCTGGCGCGAGGATGACGGACTCACCGGTTTCAACTGGCGGCGCAACGGCAAACTGGTGACTTTTCGCAATGCCGTCAGTTTCGACCATGCGCGCAAGGGCCTGGCCGATCCGCAGCAACAACAGGTGTTGTCCGCCACCGAATGTGCGCAGCTGGAACCGGCCTTGACCAAGGCGCCGTTTGTGGGCGCGATCTACACGCCGGATGAAGAAGTCGGCGACTGTCACGCCTTCTGCCAGCAGTTGGCGGTGCGATTGAAGGCGTCGGGCCGTTGTGAGTTTCGTCTCGGTCAGGCAGTCACCGGCATTCGTCACAGCCACGGCGCCGTCACCGCCATTGAGCTTGGCGACGAAACCCTGCCGGTCGACCAACTGGTGATCGCCGCCGGGCACCGAAGCTCTTTGCTGGCGCTGCCCGGCCTGCACGTGCCGCTGTATCCGCTGAAGGGTTACAGCCTGACCGTGCCGATCGGCAACGGGCATCGGGCGCCGGACGTGAGCATCACCGACTACGACCGCAAGATCGTCTACGCGCGCATCGGCGAACAGTTACGGGTGGCGGCGATGGTGGACATCGTCGGTTTCGACCCGGCGGTAGATCCCGAGCGGTTGGCACTGATCAAGCGCCAGGCCCGCGACACCTTTCCCGATGCCGGCAATTACGACGCGGCTGTGTGGAGTGGGCGGGGCATGCGCCCGGCCACTCCTACCGGCGTACCGCTGCTGGGCGCCACGGCGTATCGCAATCTGTGGCTCAACCTCGGCCACGGCGCGCTCGGTTTCACCCTGGCCTGCGGCAGCGGGCAGTTGCTCAGCGAACTGATCGGCCAGCAGCGTACATCCATTGATCTGCACGGCTTCAATCCCCGTGCGGCGTGACGGTTTCTGCTCAAACACCCCAACCACAACGGAGAATAACAATGCAAAAAATCACGTTGCTCGGCTGCACACTGGCGCTGTTCATCGGCGCCCAGGCGCAGGCCAATGAAGTGCCGCTGACCGGCGCGCTTGGCAAGATCGCCAGCGCCAACAGCATCACCCTGGGCTATCGCGATGCGTCGGTGCCGTTCTCGTATGTGGGCGATCACACCGGACAGCCGATGGGGTATTCGGTGGAGCTGGCGGGCAAGATTGTCGAGCGGATCAAGCAGCAACTGGCGTTGCCGGAGCTGAAGGTGAAGTACAACCTGGTGACGTCGCAGACGCGGATTCCGCTGGTGCAGAACGGCACGGTTGATCTTGAGTGCGGCTCCACCGGGGTGACGGCCGAGCGGCAGAAACAGGTCGCGTTCTCCTACGGTTTCATCTACGTAAAAGGGCAGTTGCTGACCGCAAAGGACAGCGGCATTCACAGCTTCGATGACCTGCGCGGCAAGAACGTGGTGACCACCGCCGGCACCACCAACGAGCGCTATCTGAAGAGCTACAACCTCGACCACAAACTGAACATGTTCGTGATCAGCGCCAAGGATCACGGCGAGGCGTTCCAGATGCTGCAGTCGGGACGGGCAGCGGCCTTCTACATGGACGACGCATTGCTCTACGGCGAGCGGGCCAAGGCGCGGGACCCGCACAACTGGGTCGTGGTGGGGGAGGAACAATCGCGGGAAATCTACAGCTGCATGGTGCGCAAGGATGATCCGCAATTCCTCGCGCTGGTGAACGACGCGCTGGCCGATCTGTACAGCTCGGGGGAGATCAACGGGATTTACCGTAAGTGGTTCGAACAGCCGATCCCGCCAAAGGGGTTGAACCTGGAGTTTCCGATGACCAGCGAGTTGAAGGCGATCATTGCCAGGCCAGTCAGTGATCCGGTGGAGTGACAGTCAGACCGAGGTGAAGCTCTTCGCGAGCAAGCCCGCTCCCACAATAGTTCTCGGGTGTGCACAAAATTTGTGCTCACTTGAAATCCAATGTGGGAGCGGGCTTGCTCGCGAAGAGGCCCTAGAAGTCCCCCCAAAGCTGCTGAGCCACCGCCAGTGCAACCACCGGCGCAGTCTCGGTACGCAGCACGCGTGGGCCGAGGCGGGCGGCGTGGAAACCGTTGCCCTTGGCCTGCTCGACCTCGTCATCCGACAAACCACCCTCTGGCCCGATCAAAAACGCCAGCGTCGCCGGTTTGGCATGGCTCACCAGCGGCTCGGCCACCGGGTGCAGCACCAGTTTCAGCTCGGCTTCGGTCTGCTTGATCCAGTCCGCCAGCAGCACCGGCGGATGAATCACCGGCACCCGCGAGCGACCGCACTGCTCACAGGCGCTGATCGCCACCTGACGCCAGTGCAGCAGGCGTTTGTCAGCACGTTCGTCCTTCAGGCGCACTTCGCAGCGGTCGCTGAAGATCGGGGTGATTTCCGTCACGCCCAGCTCGGTGGCTTTCTGGATCGCCCAGTCCATGCGTTCGCCCCGGGACAGGCCCTGGCCGAGGTGGATCTGCAGCGGCGATTCAATCTGCCCGGCTAACTGCTCGTCGATCTGCACGACGACGCGTTTCTTGCCGACCTCCACCAGCGAGCCGCGAAACTCATGGCCGGAGCCGTCGAACAACTGCACCGCATCGCCCTCGGCCATGCGCAGCACGCGGCTGATGTAATGCGCCTGGGCTTCCGGCAGCTCGTGTTCGCCAGTGCTCAGGGGGGCGTCGATAAAGAAGCGGGACAGTCTCATTTCGGGTCTCTGGAAAGATGTGAATCAGTTGGATCGGTGTCGACTTCATTCGCGAGCAAGCTCGCTCCCACATTTGGAATGCATTTCCCTGTGGGAGCGAGCTTGCTCGCGAAAGCGGCAGTTCAGGCGCCACAAATTTTTAATCAGCCCGGATCGCGGAACCCCGGGTGGAAATCCTTCGGCACCGCGACGCTGACGCTGTCCCGGGTGGCGATGTCGATGCCTTCGCTGGCGACTTCGGCGAGGAAGTCGATCTGCTCCGGGGTAATCACGTACGGCGGCAGGAAATACACCACGCTGCCCAGCGGCCGCAGTAACGCGCCACGCTCCAGCGCATGCTGGAACACCTTCAGGCCACGGCGCTCCTGCCAAGGGTAGGCCTCTTTGCTGGCTTTATCCTTGACCATTTCGATCGCCAGCACCATGCCGGTCTGCCGCACTTCGCTGACATTCGGGTGATCGACCAGATGCGCAGTGGCCGAGGCCATGCGCCGGGCCAGTGCCTGGTTGTTCTCGATGACGTTGTCCTGCTCGAAGATATCCAGGGTCGCTAGCGCCGCCGCACAGGCCAGCGGGTTGCCGGTGTAGCTGTGTGAATGGAGGAAGGCGCGCAGGGTCGGGTAGTCGTCGTAGAACGCGCTGTAGACCTCGTCGGTGGTCAGGCACGCCGCCAGTGGCAGGTAGCCGCCGGTCAGGGCCTTGGACAGGCAGAGGAAGTCCGGGCGGATGCCGGCCTGCTCACAGGCAAACATGGTGCCGGTACGGCCGAAGCCGACGGCGATTTCGTCGTGGATCAGGTGCACGCCGTAGCGGTCGCAGGCTTCGCGCAGTAGTTTGAGATAGACCGGGTGATACATGCGCATGCCGCCGGCGCCCTGAATCAACGGCTCGACGATGACTGCCGCCACGCTGTCATGATGTTCTGCCAAGGTTTGTTCCATGGCAGTGAACATGTTGCGCGAATGTTGTTCCCAGCTCATGCCTTCGGGGCGCAGATAGCAATCCGGGCTTGGCACCTTGATGGTGTCCATCAGCAGCGCTTTGTAGGTTTCGGTGAACAGCGGCACGTCGCCGACTGCCATCGCTGCCATGGTTTCGCCGTGGTAGCTGTTGGTCAGGGTGACGAAGCGTTTCTTGTTCGGCTGGCCGCGGTTGAGCCAGTAGTGAAAGCTCATTTTCAGCGCGACTTCGATGCAGGACGAACCATTATCGGCGTAGAACACCCGGTTCAGGCCTTCCGGGGTCATCTTCACCAGACGCTCGGACAGTTCGATCACCGGTTGATGGCTGAAACCGGCCAGAATCACGTGCTCCAGCTGATCGACCTGATCCTTGATGCGCTGGTTGATGCGCGGGTTGGCGTGGCCGAACACGTTGACCCACCAGGAGCTGACGGCATCGAGGTAGCGCTTGCCTTCGAAGTCTTCGAGCCAGACGCCTTCGCCGCGCTTGATCGGGATCAGCGGCAGCTGTTCGTGGTCTTTCATCTGGGTGCAGGGATGCCACAGCACCGCGAGGTCGCGTTGCATCCACTGGTTATTCAGGCCCATTTACAGTCTCCTCGAGGCGGCTCGCGTCAGGCGCGGGCAAACAATCGCGCAAGCCTATGCAATGCATCGCGCCGGGACAACCCATTGCGTCGATTGAGCTACTTTGTATGGGCCGATAGACGTCGCTGGCGGCGTTTTGATGGCTGACGTATTCTTCGCGGTTCTTTGGGTCGTCTGACCCGCAAAACTGCTTTTTTCCTACGTGTATTTCCGGAGTTCGCTGAATGTCTGTCGGTTGGCTGCGCGCCTGTGCGCTGGTGATGTTGGGGCTGTTCAGCGTTACGGCGCTGGCCAAGGATAAAACCGCAATCGTGATCGGCGGCGGCCTGTCGGGCCTGACCGCGGCTTACGAGCTGCAGAATAAGGGCTGGCAGGTCACCCTGCTGGAAGCCAAGCCGAGCCTGGGCGGTCGCTCGGGCATGGCCACCAGCGAGTGGATCGGCAACGACAAGACCCAGCCGGTGCTGAACAAATACGTCTCGACCTTCAAGCTGAGCACCACGCCAGCCCCTGAATTCGTGCGTACCCCGGGTTATCTGATCGACGGCGAGTATTTCTCCGCTGCCGATCTGGCGACCAAGCAACCGGCCACCGCCGATGCCTTGAAGCGCTACCAGAAAACCCTCGACGATCTGGCCCGTTCGATCGACGACCCGCAGAACCCGGCCGCGACCAACACGCTGCATGCGTTGGACCAGATCAACGTCTCGAGCTGGCTCGACAAGCAGAACCTGCCGGCCACCGCGCGTCAGCTGATCAACCAGGACATCCGCACCCACTACGACGAGCCTTCGCGTCTGTCGCTGCTGTATTTCGCCCAGCAGAACCGCGTCTACCGTGGCGTCTCTGACCGTGACCTGCGCGCCTCGCGTCTGGTCGGCGGCAGCCAGGTGCTGGCCCAGGCGTTCGTCAAACAGATCAAGACCATCAAGACCAACTCGCCGGTTTCCGCGATCACTCAGGACAAGGATGGCGTGACCGTCAAGGTCGGCAGTGTCGGCTACCAGGCTGACTACGTGGTGCTGGCCGTGCCGCTGCGTGCGCTGAACAAGATTGCGCTCACCCCGGCGCTGGACGCTCAGCACCTGGCCGCGATCAAGGGCACCAACTACGGCTGGCGCGACCAGATCATGCTCAAGTTCAAGACGCCAGTGTGGGAAAGCAAGGCGCGCATGTCCGGTGAGATCTACAGCAACGCAGGTCTGGGCATGCTCTGGATCGAACCGGCGCTGAAAGGTGGCGCCAACGTGGTGATCAACCTGTCCGGCGACAATGCCCGCGTGATGCAGGCGTTCGGCGACAAGCAGATGGTCGATCAGGTGCTGATCCGTCTGCACGCGTTTTATCCACAGGCCCGTGGCTCGTTCACCGGCTATGAAATCCGTCGCTACAGCACCGACCCGTCGATGGGCGGCGCCTACCTGGCTTACGGCCCGGGCCAGATCAGCAAGTTCTGGCGCATGTGGGAGCGCCCACTGCAACGCGTAGCGTTTGCCGGCGAACACACCGACACCCTGTATCCGGGCACTCTGGAAGGCGCGCTGCGCACTGGTCAGCGTGCGGCCAGTCAGGTTGAAGACCTGGCCGCTGGCAAATCGTTTGAACCGGCCAAAGTGGTTCCGGCCGCAGCAGCGGCAGGCGCGGCGGGTGCCGTGGCGGCGAAGAAGGGCAACTTCTTCAGCAACCTGTTTGGCGGTTCGGATGACGAGAAGAAGCCAGAACCTGTGAAGGCGCCTGAACCGGCTCCAGCGCCAGTGACTCCAGCGCCTGCACCGGCTCCAGCCCCTGCGCCAGCTCCGGTGGAAGCGCCGAAACCCGCCGCTCCGGTGAAAGCCGAACCGGCGAAGAAAGCGCCAGCCAAGCCTGCAGCGAAAAAGCCTGCAGCGAAAACCGAGGCGAAAAAGGCCCCGGCCAAACCGGCGGCGAAAAAGGCTGAGCCGGCGAAGAAGCCTGCGGCCAAGCCGGCTACAACCCCGGCTCCGGCGGCAAACACCGATAGCAAAGCGCAGTAAGGCTTTGCGGTGAATGAAAAAGCGCGGCTCTCATGCCGCGCTTTTTTTTGGCCTGCCAAACCGCCTTCGCGAGCAAGCTCGCTCCCACATTATTCGACCGTGATCCCTCAGCTGGAATGCGATCCCCTGTGGGAGCCAGCTTGCTCGCGAAGAGGCCGGTTCAGGCAGCACTGACTTTGGATCTGTACCCAGCCTTCTGCCCCACTCTTTCCCCTTTAATCTTTCCTTAACTACCATGTTCAAGACTCTTGATCGTATTTCTCGATATTTCAAAGCAAAATTTTCCGCTTTAATTCGATAGATAACTCGCTAGTCTTGGTTCGCAGTTCTCACAGGATTTGGGCAATGCAGCTACGTAACTCTGCTTCACGCTATGGTTGGGTCAGCATCTTCATGCACTGGGGCGTGGCGCTGGCGGTCTTCGGACTGTTCGCGCTGGGTCTGTGGATGGTGGGGCTGGATTACTACAGCAGCTGGCGCAAAGACGCGCCGGATCTGCACAAGAGCATCGGTCTGGTGCTGCTGGGTGTGATGGTGTTGCGGGTGTTGTGGCGCTTTATCAGCCCACCGCCACCGACGCTGCAAAGCTACAGCCGCATGACCCGCATCGGCGCCAAATTCGGCCACGGGTTTCTGTACGTCGGGCTGTTCGCTGTGATGCTTGCCGGTTACCTGATTTCCACCGCAGACGGTGTCGGGATCCCGGTGTTTGGCCTGTTTGAAGTTCCTGCACTGGTTTCCGGGCTACCGGATCAGGCAGACACCGCTGGGGTGATTCATCTCTGGCTGGCATGGGCGCTGGTAATTTTTTCCGGTCTCCATGCGTTGGCAGCATTGAAGCACCACTTTATCGATCGTGATGCGACCCTCACTCGAATGCTCGGTCGCAAAGCCTGAAATTCAACCTCGACTCAAAGGAAAAGAAAGCATGTTGAAAAAGACTCTGGCCGCTCTGGCAATCGGTTCGGCCGTACTGTCCGCGAACGTGATGGCTGCTGATTACACCGTCGACAAGGAAGGCCAGCACGCTTTCGTCGACTTCAAGATCAGCCACCTGGGCTACAGCTACATCACCGGTACCTTCAAGGACATCGACGGCAAGTTCAGCTTCGACGCCGCCAAGCCTGAAGACAGCAAAATCGAATTCAACGTGAAAACCGCCAGCGTGTTCACCAACCACGCCGAGCGCGACAAGCACATCTCCAGCAAAGACTTCCTGGACGTGGGCAAATACGCTGACGCCAAGTTCGTCTCCACCAGCGTCAAATCCACCGGCAAGAACGCCGATGGCAAAGACACTGCCGACGTGACCGGCGACCTGACCCTGCACGGCGTGACCAAGCCAATCGTGGTCAAGGCTGTGTTCCTGGGCGAGGGCAAGGATCCATGGGGCGGCTACCGTGCCGGCTTCGAAGGTACCACCAGCATCAAGCGCTCTGATTTCGGCAAGATGATGGATCTGGGTCCACAGTCCGACAAGGTCGACCTGTACATCTCGTTCGAAGGTGTGAAAGCGAAGTAATTTTCGCCGCCATACAAAAACGCCCCCGGTCGTAAGGCCGGGGGCGTTTTTTATTGTCCTTCACAACACTGATCTCACCGCGTGGGAGCGGGCTTGCTCGCGAATGCGGCGGGCCAGTCGATACTTCCGTTACAGACATACCGCATTCGCGAGCAAGCCCGCTCCCACAGGTGATGTGGTGATTCAGGGATATTGGCTTGCTCATGAAAAATGCCCCGGCTCTTTCGAACCGGGGCATTTTTCATTGCCGCGATAACTCAGCGATTGCGGGTCAGCAGTGCTGGTTTTTCGCCGCGCGGGCGGGTCGGCAGTTGATCGAGCTGCTCAGGTGTCGGGAAGCGGTCTGCCTTGGACTCCTTGTGCATGATCTTCGGCCCGGTGCTGCGCGGGTTCTGCACGGCCGGTTCGGCGCGTTGCTGATCGTCGCGAGCCGGGCGGCGGTTGCGCGAGGACTCGTCACGACGGCCCTGGCCATCACGGGGAGCACCGTTGCGCGGGCCGCTGCGTTTGCCCGGTGGAGTGCCGGTGCTCGAACCGTTGCTGTTACGCGGGCCGTTCTGGCGACCTTGCGACTGACCGCCGCGTGGAGCGCCTGCACCTGCGCCCTGAGCTGGCGCGCCTGGACGGCGACCACGGCCACCGGCAGGAGCAGCTTTCGGCACGTAATCAACGCGGTTACCGAAGTTATCGATATCGTCGTCGAGGAACTCGTCCGGTGCACGATCAGCCGCCGCGCGTGGTGGCTGGCTCGGACGCTGTTCGCGGGCCGGGGTGCCTTCACGTGGTTTCTGCTGACGGGCAGGGCGCTCGCCGCGTTCGCCGGCGGGTTTTTCCTTGCCCTTGTCTTTGCCTTTGTCTTTACGACCGCCGCCACCGCCGCCGCCATTCGGACCGTCGCCGCGCGGGCCACGGGAGTTGCGCGGGTTGCGCATGTCCGGGCGCTCGCGCACTTCAGGCTTCTCGGCCTCGATGGTGCTGGCATCGAAGCCCATCAGGTCGCCATCGGCGATTTTCTGCTTGGTCATGCGTTCGATGCTTTTCAGCAGTTTTTCTTCGTCCGGGGCCACCAGCGAGATCGCCTCGCCCGAACGACCGGCGCGGCCAGTACGGCCGATACGGTGCACGTAGTCTTCATCGACGTTTGGCAGCTCGAAGTTGACCACGTGTGGCAACTGATCGATGTCCAGACCGCGCGCGGCGATGTCGGTCGCGACCAGGATGCGCACTTCACCGGCCTTGAAATCGGCCAGGGCTTTGGTGCGGGCGTTCTGGCTCTTGTTGCCGTGGATCGCCACAGCCGGCAGGCCGTGCTTGTCCAGGTACTCGGCCAGACGGTTGGCGCCGTGCTTGGTGCGGGTGAACACCAGTACCTGTTCCCAGGCGCCGGCGGTGATCAGGTGCGCCAGCAGGGCACGCTTGTGGCTGGCCGGCAGACGGAACACGCGTTGCTCGATGCGCTCGACCGTGGTGTTCGGCGGTGTGACTTCGATGCGTTCCGGGTTGTGCAGCAGCTTGCCGGCAAGATCGGTGATGTCTTTGGAGAACGTCGCCGAGAACAGCAGGTTCTGCCGCTTGGCCGGCAGACGCGCGAGGACTTTCTTCACGTCGTGAACGAAGCCCATGTCGAGCATGCGGTCGGCTTCGTCGAGGACGAGGATTTCGACGTGGGACAGATCGACACTGCCCTGGCCTGCGAGGTCGAGCAGACGACCCGGGCAGGCGACGAGGACGTCAACGCCACGGGACATGGCCTGGACCTGCGGGTTCATGCCGACGCCGCCGAAGATGCAGGCGCTGACGAATTTCAGGTCACGGGCGTAGATCTTGAAGCTCTCGTGAACCTGGGCCGCGAGTTCGCGGGTCGGGGTCAGGACCAGTACGCGCGGTTGGCGCGGGCCATGACGCTGGGATTTGTCCGGGTGACCGTTGGGGAACAACCGCTCCAGGATCGGAAGGGCGAAACCGCCGGTTTTACCGGTACCTGTCTGTGCCGCAACCATCAGGTCGCGACCTTGCAACACGGCGGGAATGGCCCGCTGTTGCACCGGAGTAGGCTCGGTATAGCCCGCATCTTCGATGGCACGGACTAAAGCCTCGGAGAGACCGAGGGAAGCAAAGGACATGAGTAATCCTGTTTTAGTTAGGGCTTGGCCCAATGGGAGTCTTGCCTGGCGCGAATCGCGTTTAAGAGGACGCGATCCCGTCCGGTCCTGCTGCGGTTCCGAAGGCACGTCAGGAGCGCTCGCGCGGGGCTGAAAGCTGCGCTGTAGCGGGTCGAGAGGCCTGAGGCCTGTTACGGTTCCGGGCGTCCGGGCGTGAGCCTGGCGGGAACGCCGGAGTATAACAGAGCAATCACTGCGCGCTGCTTTCCTGCTGCTCAACGGTTTTGCGGCTGGCCGAGGCGTTGCCCAGCGGCACGGCGTCGACCGGGGCGGCGCCGTAGCGTGCGCTGAGCTCGGCGTAGGCCGGTTCGCGCTTGAAACGCTTGAGTTCGGCACCGAAACGCGCCACCAGCAGATCCATCCCGGCATTGCGTCGAACGGCCAGATATTGGCTCTGACGGCTGATGACCGTGGGATTTTCGGTGATTTGATCGCGAATATTCAGTTGATCGAGCAAATGCTGGCCCACGCGGCGATCGGTGATCAGCAAGTCGATACGTCCGCGCAACAGTTTGCCGAAGTTGGCCTCGTGGGTTGGTGCCGGCTCGCGGGTGAACAGTGTCGACTGGCTGAAGTCCGGACTGTACAGATAGCCCGGCGAAGTGCCGATGGTCAGGCCTTTGAGGTCTTCGAGCTGGCGGAACGGATGGGGACGGTCGTTGGCGTAGAACATCACGAACTCTACGTCCGACAGCGGTTCGATGGGGTAGAGCAGGGTGGCATCGCGCTCGTCGCTGTGAAAGATGTCCAGTGCGCCGTCGGCCTGGCCGGTCTCGAGCATCGACAGGCAGCGTTTCCACGGCAGGAACTGCCATTCGACTTCGATTCCCAGACGCTTGAACACGATGGCGGTGGTTTCGTAATCCAGCCCGAGGTTCCTGCCATTCTCTTCGTAGACGTAAGGTGCCCACGGCTCGGTGACAATACGCAGCTTCTCGCCCCGAGCGGCAAAGCTCAGGCAAGCAAAAACCAGCACGGTGAGTAACTGCGCGAAAAAAGGCATGGCTTGAGATTACGACGAGAAACGCGAAAGAGCCAGAAAGTGCCTGCACAAGCTCTAATTCGGGGATTCAAAAGCAAAAAATCGCAGCAACGACACCCCTGTAGGAGCTGCCGAAGGCTGCGATCTTTTGATCTTTCTTTTAATGCTTAGCGCGGCAACTTCAGGTTATTCCAGATCGCCAGACTAGGTTCAGCCTGGTTCATGGAATAGAAGTGCAGCCCCGGTGCGCCGCCCTGCAACAGGCGTTCGCACATTTCGCTGACAACTTGCTCGCCGAAGCGCTGAATGCTCTGGCTGTCATCGCCGTAGGCTTCCAGTTGCTTGCGGATCCAGCGCGGAATTTCCGCACCGCAGGCATCGGAGAAACGCGCCAGCTTGCTGTAGTTGGTGATCGGCATGATCCCCGGTACGACTGGAATATCCACGCCCAGCGCCTGCAAACGGTCGACGAAGTAGAAGTAGCTGTCGGCGTTGAAGAAGTACTGGGTGATCGCGCTGTCGGCGCCGGCGCGGGCCTTGCGCACGAAGTTGGCGAGATCGTCTTCGTAATTGCGCGCTTGCGGATGCATCTCCGGGTAAGCGGCAACTTCGATGTGGAAATGATCACCGGTTTCTTCACGAATGAATTCAACCAGTTCGTTGGCGTGACGCAGCTCGCCGCTGGTCATGCCCATGCCGGACGGCAGGTCACCGCGCAGCGCAACGATGCGCTTGATGCCGGCCGCCTTGTACTCGTTCAGCAGGCCGCGCAGGTCGTCCTTGCTGTCGCCGACGCACGACAGGTGCGGTGCGGCCGGTACTTTGACTTCGCTTTCCAGTTGCAGAACGGTGTTGAGGGTGCGATCACGGGTCGAACCGCCAGCGCCGTAGGTGCAGGAAAAGAAGTCGGGGTTGTACGTTGCCAACTGACGGGCAACGTTGAGCAGTTTTTCATGCCCAGCATCGGTCTTGGTCGGGAAGAACTCGAAGCTGTAGCGACGGTCTTGGGACATGGGAAATACCCTTGGAAACACGAAGCCTGTGAGGCTTGCACCGCCCATGTGGGAGCGGGCTTGCTCGCGAAAGCGGCGGGTCAGGCAACATCAATGCTGAATGACAGACCGCTTTCGCGAGCAAGCCCGCTCCCACAGGGAGAGCAGGCCGCCGCGTCAATCAGTAGCGGTAAGCGTGCGGCTTGAACGGGCCTTCGACGGTCACGCCGATGTAGTCAGCCTGTTGCTTGGTCAGTTGAGTGACCACGCCACCGAAGCCGCGCACCATTTCCAGGGCCACTTCTTCGTCGAGTTTCTTCGGCAGTACTTCAACGGTCAGACGCTCGGCTTTCTCGGCTGGCGACAGGTCGGCGTACTTCTGGCCGAACAGGAAGATCTGCGCCAGTACCTGGTTGGCGAACGAACCGTCCATGATGCGGCTCGGGTGACCGGTGGCGTTGCCCAGGTTCACCAGACGGCCTTCGGCCAGCAGGATCAGGTAGTCGTCGTTCTGCGCGTCGAAAGCGCCCGGGCCGGTACGGTGGATCTTGTGTACCTGTGGCTTCACTTCTTCCCATGCCCAGTTCTTGCGCATGAAAGCGGTGTCGATTTCGTTGTCGAAGTGGCCGATGTTGCAGACAACAGCGCGCTTCTTCAGGGCTTTGAGCATGTTCGCGTCGCAAACATTGACGTTACCGGTGGTGGTCACGATCAGGTCGATCTTGCCCAGCAGCGCTTTGTCGATGCTCGCTTCGGTGCCGTCGTTGATACCGTCGATGAACGGCGAAACCAGTTCGAAACCGTCCATGCAGGCCTGCATGGCGCAGATCGGGTCAACTTCGGAGACCTTGACGATCATGCCTTCCTGACGCAGGGACTGGGCCGAACCCTTACCCACGTCACCGTAACCGATGACCAGCGCTTGCTTGCCGGACAGCAGGTGGTCGGTGCCGCGCTTGATCGCATCGTTCAGGCTGTGACGGCAGCCGTACTTGTTGTCGTTCTTGGACTTGGTCACCGAGTCGTTGACGTTGATCGCCGGGATCTTCAGCTCGCCCTTGGCCAGCATGTCCAGCAGGCGGTGAACACCGGTGGTGGTTTCTTCGGTCACGCCGTGAACGCGATCCAGTACTTGTGGGTACTTGTCGTGCAGCAGCTGAGTCAGGTCGCCGCCGTCGTCGAGGATCATGTTGGCGTCCCATGGCTGGCCATCTTTCAGGATGGTCTGCTCCAGGCACCACTCGTACTCTTCTTCAGTCTCGCCTTTCCAGGCGAAAACCGGGATGCCGGCAGCGGCAATGGACGCAGCGGCCTGATCCTGAGTCGAGAAGATGTTGCAGGACGACCAGCGTACTTCGGCACCCAGGGCAACCAGGGTTTCGATCAGCACGGCAGTCTGAATGGTCATGTGGATGCAGCCGAGGATTTTCGCGCCCTTGAGCGGCTGCTCGGAGGCGTACTTGCGGCGCAGACCCATAAGGGCCGGCATTTCCGACTCGGCGATGATGGTTTCGCGACGGCCCCAGGCAGCCAGGGACATGTCGGCAACTTTGTAATCGTTAAAATCTGCAGGCGTGATAACAGCGCTCATGAAGAGCCTCCATTCGTAATGTATGCGAATGGGCGCCGTTGTGCGTTTAGTGTCCGGCCGTGGCCAGTCAACGCCCCATCCGAGCCTGACAGGTTGATCCTGCTGCAGCGCCCCTCGGACAGGTGGCGGGAAAACGGTAGCAAGTGAACGTTACCGTTTTGAAACGGGGGCGATTATAGCCGTCTAGACTGATCTTCCAAAGGGTTTCTGTCGGCCAGATGAAGATCGCTAATAGCGACCATAGTAGAAGGCTCATGGAGCCTGACCGTCCGGTCTGCCAAGATGGCGCCATCTTTCGGCAAACGCTCAGGAGTGAACATGAATTTCCACACCCGCAAATGGGTAAAACCCGAAGACCTGAACCCCAACGGCACCCTGTTCGGCGGCAGCCTGCTGCGCTGGATCGACGAAGAAGCGGCGATTTACGCAATCGTCCAGTTGGGCAATCAGCGCGTGGTGACCAAGTACATTTCTGAAATCAACTTCGTCAGCGCCTCGCGCCAGGGCGACATCATCGAGCTGGGCATCACCGCCACCGAGTTCGGCCGCACCTCGATCACCCTGACCTGCGAGGTTCGCAACAAGATCACCCGCAAGAGCATCCTCACGGTCGAGAAGATGGTCTTCGTCAACCTCGGCGAAGACGGCTTGCCGGCGCCGCACGGTCGCACCGAGATCAAGTACGTCAAAGACCAGTTCAAGGAAGATGAACTGGTCAGCAACTAACATCGGCGGCGCGCCCTTCGCGAGCAAGCCCGCTCCCACATGGATTGCGTTGTACCTGTGGGAGCGGGCTTGCTCGCGAATGCGGTTGTTCAGCCAGCGAAGAATCATCTGGCCACTGAACAGCCATGAACCGCCGGGGTCGTAGGTAAACACCACCCCCCACGGTTCCCGCGCCATGAGCAACCCTACAGACGGCAAGACCCCCAACCTCTCGACCGATGAACAACACGAAGTCGAGAAAAACCAGCCGCCCCGCGCGGCGGTTCTGCATGAAATCATCCGCACTCAAGGTGATCAGGAACTGGAGCGCAGCATTGCCGCGCTGTGGTGGTCGGCGCTCGCCGCCGGGCTGACCATGGGCCTGTCGCTGATGGGCATGGGCCTGCTCAATTCGCGTCTGCCCGAGGGCGAGGAATTCAAGGTGATCGCCAGTTTCGGCTACTGCGCCGGTTTCCTCGCGGTGATCCTCGCTCGCCAGCAACTGTTCACCGAAAACACCCTGACCGCCGTCCTCCCGGTGATGAGCAAACCGACCCTGGCCAATTTCGGCCGGCTGATCCGCCTGTGGGGCGTGGTCCTGTTCGGCAATTTGTGCGGGACGATTCTGGTGGCGTACGTGATGCTCGAGCTGCCGATCTTCGACGCCAAGACCGATCACGCCTTCCTTGAAATCGGCCGCAAGGTCATGGAAAACCACGCCAGTCAGATGTTTGCCAAGGGCATCGTTT
Organism: Pseudomonas sp. S150; assembly: GCF_004526365.1. Classification (NCBI taxonomy): domain Bacteria; kingdom Pseudomonadati; phylum Pseudomonadota; class Gammaproteobacteria; order Pseudomonadales; family Pseudomonadaceae; genus Pseudomonas; species Pseudomonas sp. S150. The sequence continues at coordinate 14,098 of NZ_CP038207.1, read as the reverse complement.
CCGGCTGGATGATCGCCACCATGGTCTGGATGATCCCGTCCATGGAGAGCGCGAAGATGTGGATCATCATCCTCATCACCTACCTGATGGCGCTGGGCGACTTCACCCACATCGTGGTCGGTTCGGCGGAAGTGTCGTATCTGGTATTTGCCGGCGAGCTGCCGTGGAGTGATTTCTGGATGGTGTTTGCCGGGCCGACGCTGGCGGGGAACATCATCGGCGGCAGTTTCATCTTCGCCCTGATCAGCCATGCGCAGATCCGCAGCGAGAGCGGGGCGCCCAAGACGGATAAACCGAACTCCGGCAAACCCCGCGAAGATGAATCCGACAGCAAGCCCCGATAGTTTCAGGCCTTGAACGGCGGGCTGACCGGTTCTGTCGTCGGTTCGCTTTCAGGTGCCTTGAGCTGTCCCTCCCAGCGCGCGATGACCAGCGGTGCCAGTGCATTGCCCAACACATTGAGCGCGGTGACCGGCATGTCCATCAAGCGGTAGACGCCGGCGATGATTGCCACGCCTTCCACTGGCAAACCGGCGGTGGTCAGGGTCGCTGTGAGGATGATGAACATGAAACCCGGCACTCCCGCCGCGCCCTTTGACGTCAACACCATGATCAGCACCAGCATGGCCTGATCCGCCAGACCCAGATCAATCCCGTACGCCTGGGCGATAAACAGCGTGCCCAGTCCCGCGAACAGCGAGGCGCCATCAAGGTTGAACGAGTACCCCAGTGGAATGACCATGCTGGTGATCGGGCGCGGAGCGCCATACTTCTCCATTTTCTCGATCAGTTGTGGCATCACCGTGGCCGACGCAGCACTGCTGTAAGCCAGTATCAATTCACTGCGTATTTCCCGAATCAGGTGGAAAAAGCGAATGCCGGCCATCCGCGCCACCAGCCCCAGCACGCCCAACGCGAAGAGCAACACCGCAACGTAAGTGATGCCGATCAGCTTCGCCAGCGGCAGTAATGCACTGAGGCCGAAGCTGGCCACGGTGACCCCGATCAGGCCGAAGATGCCGATGGGTGAATAGTGCATGACCAGATGCGTGACCTTGAACATGGTGTCCGATACCGCCTGAATCACGGCGATCAATGGCGCCTTCTGCGGCTCGGGCAGCATCGACAGGGCACAGCCGAACAGGATGGCGAAAAACAGCACGGAGAGCAGCTTGCCCTGAGACATGGCCAGGACGATGTTGTCCGGCACGATGTTCACCAGAGTTCGGCCCAGGTTCTGTGTTTCTCCCGTATTCGCCAGACTAATGGCCGGTGATTGCAGGGTGCTGCTGAAGTCCGCGCCGGCGCCGGGCTGAAAAACATTGCCGACGATCAGTCCGAAGACGATGGCAATGCTGGTGATGGTAAAGAAATAAACCAGCGTCTTTATCCCGACCCGCCCCAGCGCCTTGGTGCTGCCTGCCCCGGCGATGCCGACGACCATGCACGCAAAGACCAACGGTACGACGATCATTTTCATCAGCCTGATGAACAGGTCACCGGCCGGTTGCAGCAGATTGTCGATGAACCAGATCTTGTGTTCGGGAAACTGGTTGAGAAGGATGCCGACGATTATTCCGGCTGCCAGCCCGAGCATGATGCGGGTGACCAGACTGGTGGGTTTCCTGGTAGTCATGATGTGCCCCTTTTGTTGTTGTGTTTGTTGGGGTGAAGCTCAGTGTGCGAAGAGACCGTCGAAGTCCTTGAAACCCTTGACCTCGATCGGATTGCCGCTGGGATCGAGAAAGAACATCGTGCGCTGCTCGCCGGGTTCGCCGGCGAAGCGGATCACCGGAGCGATTTCAAACGTTGTGCCGAGGCGGCTCAAACGATCGGCCAGCTCCAGCCACTCCTCCAGCGGCAGGACGACGCCAATGTGCGGCATCAATACTTTGTGATCGCCAACCTGGCCGGTACGGGTCGTGGTGAAGGGCGTGCCCACATGAAGCGAGAGCTGATTGCCGAAAAAGTCGAAGTCGACCCATGTCTCGGTACTGCGGCCTTCGGTGCAGCCCAACACATCTCGATAAAAAGTCCGCGCCTGTTCCAGGTCGCAAACATGGTATGCAGCGTGAAAAGGTCTGTTCATGCGATGTCCCCAAGTGAAGGAGCGCTCAGGGTAAACAGACCGTGCGGCGGGGCATAACGACTTCGCCTTGTTCTGAGCGAAAGGAAAACTTATGGATGTACGGTTTCTGAAAAGTCTGGTGGCGGTGGTCGAGACCGGTTCGATTGCGGCAGCGGCACGGCGCGAGAGTCGCACTGCGGCGGCTATCAGTCAGCGCGTCCAGGCGCTCGAGAGATTGCTGGGTTGCACGTTACTGCTGCGTACCGCGCACGCTGCCCGGCCCTCGGACCAGTGCCTGCTGATTCTGCCGAAGATCAGGGCGATCATCGAATTGGCCCAGGATCTACAGAGCGATCTGCATCCCGATGGGGTGGCCGGTGAACTGACAATCGGTGCAATTTCCACAGCGCTGACCGGCGTGTTACCCACCTTGATCGAGCGATTGGCGCTTACAGCACCTGATTTGAAGCTGAAGATCACCCCGGGTGACTCGAAAAGTCTTTACGAGAAGGTGCTTGCAGGGGAGTTGGACGCAGCGATTCTGGTCAGGCCTCCATTCCAGCCGCCCAAGGCATTGGCCCTGGTCGTGCTCAAGGTAGAGCCGCTGATTCTGGTGGCTCCAGCCGCGTACGCCGGGCAGTCGCTGGAAACGCTGTTGCGCGTTCATCCGTTCATTCGTTATGACGCACGCTCGTGGGGTGGGCAGATTGCTCAGCGCTACCTCGATGAACAGGCCATCGAGCCCAACGTGCTGTGCGAACTGGATGCGCTGGAAACGATCGTCATGCTGGTCGCGCAGGGGATGGGGGTATCGCTGGTGCCGCAGTGGGCCGGGATGAGGCTGGAAGGGATGTACGTGTTACCGGTCGAGGACGGGCAGCGTCATGCGCGCGAATTGGTGGTGATGCATGGCTCGATGCCGCACCGCCCATTGGCGATGCGACATCTGCTTGATTTGCTGTGCGGTCCGTCGTGAAGGGCTTCACGACGGCGCTGCGGTGATACGTCAGTGTGCGGGTTCGGCCGCTGTGGCCGGCTCGTCACGGGTGGCGTGCTTGACCAGCTTGCCGATGGTCAGGCCCTGCAACAGGATCGACGACAGCACCACGATGTAGGTGATGCTCAGCAGCAGATCGCGCTCCGGGCCCAGCGGCAGGGCCAGCGCCAGTGCTACCGACACCCCGCCGCGCAAACCGCCCCAGGTCAGAATGCGGATGGTGCCGCGCGGCACCGTGCGCCAACGCCGCAGCAGAACGATGGCCGGGGCCACGGTGAGCAGGCGCGACAGCAGGATCGCCAGCGCCAGCAAACTGGCCGCCGCCACGTGCGCCCAGTTGAACGGCAGCAACAACAGCTCCATGCCGATCAGTGCGAACAGCAGGGCGTTAAGCATGTCATCGAGCAACTCCCAGAAGCCGTCGAGGTACTTGCGGGTCATGTCGTTCATCGCCAGGTTGCGCCCCAGGTTACCGATGATCAGACCGGCCACCACCATCGCGATCGGCGCCGAGACGTGCAGCTCGGTGGCCATCGCCGAACCGCCGATCACCAGCGCCAGGGTCAGCATCACCGTGATCTGATGCTGCTGGACGCTCTTGATCATCCGGTACACCCCATAACCGATCAGCCCGCCGAACAGCACACCGCCAATGGCTTCGTGCACGAACAGCATGGCCGTGGCGCTGAGGGTCGGCGTCTCACCCAGTTGGGCGATGCCCAGCAGCACGGTGAACACCACCACCGCAGTGCCGTCATTGAACAGCGACTCGCCGACGATGGTGGTTTTCAGCGGCTTCGAGGCATTGGCGGTACGCAGTACGCCGAGCACTGCGATCGGGTCGGTCGGCGAAATCAGCGCGCCGAACAGCAGGCAGTAGAGGAAGCTCACGTGCCAGCCGAACAGGGCAAAAATGTAATAGGCGAGGCTGCCGATCACGGCGGTGGCAATCAGCACACCGAAAGTGGCCAACAGGCCGATCGGCCAGCGGTAGCTGCGCAGGTCGTTGAGGTTGACGTGCAGGGCGCCGGCGAACAGCAGGAACGACAGCATCCAGTTCATCAGCAGATCGCCGAAGTCGATCTGGCCGATCAGTTGCTGCACGCGCTCTTCGAGGCCGGGATAGCCGAGCACGCTCAGGCCTTGCAGCAATAGGGAGAACATCAGCGCGGTGACCATCACGCCGATGGTCGGCGGCAGGCCGATGAAGCGGTAATTGACGAAGGTGAGAAGGGTGGTGAGGCAGATAAAAGCGGCGACAAGTTCTAGCATCCGGGCTCCATTGGATGGGGGTGGAAAGACAGCGCCCCGATTCTTCGGTGCAAAGGTTGGATGGGCTGTTTCGGGGTGGGGACACAATCATGCCCCCCTCGGTTGGTCAGCCGCAGACATTGGTGTAGGGTCAACAAAAAAATCAAGGAGTGGAACGTGGCGGCGACAGTTCTGGTGTTAATGGCGGCGCTGTTGCATGCGACGTGGAATACCCTGATCAAGTTCAGTGCCGAACGGTTGCTGGTGGTGGCGTGCATGGACACGGTGGCGCTGCTGTTCGTGGCGCTGGCATTTCCATTCATCAGCCTGCCGCCGGTGGAAATCTGGCCGTGGATTCTGGCTTCGGCGGCGTTCGAGCTGTTGTATCGCTATCTGCTGATTCAAGCTTATCGGGTCGGCGACCTCGGGTTGGTCTACCCGCTGATGCGTGGCTTGTCGCCGTTGGTGGTGCTGGCGCTGACCCTGATCTTCGCCGGCGAAGTGCTCACCACGCAGCAGATCCTCGGGATCATGCTGATTCCGCTGGGCATGGCCTGCCTGCTCTGGCAGGGCGGTGGTGGCAAACATCTCCCTTGGTCGATGCTACCGGTGGTGGCGCTGATCGGCTTGTGCATCGGTTGCTACACCTACATCGATGGTCAGGCCTTGCGGCGCTGGTCGCATCCACTGGATTACCTGGTCTGGGTCACGCTGTTCAGCGCCTGGCCGTTTCCGTTGCTGGCGTGGGTGGCGAAACGCCCGGCATTTCTGGTGTTCTGGCGCGAGCAGTGGAAGCTTGGGCTGGCGGTCGGGTTCTGTGTGTTGTTCAGCTACGCTCTGGTGCTGTGGGCGATGCAGTTGGGCTCGATTGCCGAGGCGGCGGCCTTGCGTGAGATCAGCGTGATCCTGGTGGTGCTGTTCGGCATGCGCTACCTGAAAGAACCTTTCGGCAGGCCGCGGCTCTTAGCCTGTGGGCTGGTGCTGATCGGCATGTTGGTGATGAAGTTCTGACGGCCCGCAATTCTCTATCACTCGAAGAAGGACGGCTTTATGACGGTGGCTCTGTGGTGTGTGTTGATCGCGATTTTCCTGCCGTATGTGTGCACGATTGTGGCCAAGGTCTCGGGCGGTTTCAGGCTCAGTGACAATCATGATCCTCGGGATTTTCTCGATAGCGTGGGCGGCGTCGCCCGACGGGCGCATGCGGCGCAGTTGAACAGCTTCGAGGTGATGCCGGCGTTTGCGGCAGCGGTGATCGTTGCCCATCTGGTGGGCACGGCGCAGCTGGTGACAGTGAATGTGCTGGCGGTGCTGTTTATCACCAGTCGCCTGCTGTACATCATCTGCTACCTGGCGGATTGGGCGATCTTGCGGTCGCTGGTGTGGTTTGTCGGGATGGGGCTGATTGCTGCGTTCTTCTTTGTGTCGGTCTGATTCTCGGGTGTTGCAGCTGGCCTCTTCGCGAGCAAGCCCGCTCCCACAGGTATCAATGGCGAGCACAAATCCTGTGTACACCAAAGAACCCTGTGGGAGCAGGCTTGCCCGCGAAGGCGGTAGCTCTGGCGCCGAGGCGCTTAAGGCTTGTCCTTAACCGTATCGGCCACCTGCGGCACTCGCGGCAACGCCACACCTTTAGGCCAGAGCATCCAGATCTGTCCCTGCTGTTTCATGTCGCCGGCCAGTTGCCCGGCAGCATCGCCGGTGCCCCAGAACAGATCCGCACGCACCTCGCCGGCAATCGCGCCACCGGTGTCCTGCGCCGCGACCGGGCGAACCAAAGCGCTGCCGTCCGGGCGGGTGGTCGACAGCCACAGCAGGCTTCCCAACGGAATCACCTTGCGATCCACCGCTGCGCTGTAACCTGCCGTTAACGGCACGTTCAGCGAGCCGCGTGGGCCTTCGTTGCTGTCCGGGTTGCGGGTGAAGAACACGTAGCTCGGGTTGCTGCCCAGCAGTTCCGGGATGCGCGACGGGTTGGCCTTGGCCCAGTTGCTGATCGCGCTCATGGTCACGTCTTCTTTCTTCAGCTCGCCTTGCTCGACCAGCCAGCGACCGATCGGCCGGTACGGATGGCCGTTCTGGTCGGCGTAGGCGATGCGCAGTTGTTTGCCATCCGGCGTCTGAATCCGCCCCGAGCCCTGGATCTGCAAAAACTGCAGGTTCATTGGATCGGTCAGGTACGCCACTACCGGCGCTTTGACGCCTTTGGACTCGATGGTCGCCGCGTCGTCATACGGCTTGACCACTCGGCCTTCGAGACGGCCACGCAGGCGCTTGCCCTTCAGTTCCGGGTAAATGCTGTCCAGCGAGACGATGATCATGTCTTCCGGCACGCCGTACACCGGCACGTTCGCCACCTCGGTGGGCGTCAGGCTGCCGGGGTAGACCGGTTCGTAGTAACCGGTGATCAGACCGTTGGGGTTGTCATGCTCGGCGCGCAGTCCGAACACGTCGAGGTTCTGCTTGAGGAACGCGCGAATCTCGTTGGCGCTTTGCGGCACGTTGGCGGCTGCCGCGCAGGTGCCGCCCCAGACCGGATCAGCCTTGAGTCGGGTGCAGGCGCTGCGCCATGAACTGAAACCGGCCACCAGATCGCTGTCGGACACCGCCGGCAAGGCTTCCCAAGTGGCGCTGGAATAAGTGGCCAAGGCATGGGTTTTCGGTTTGGCAGTGTCGCCACCCGTACAGCCGGCAAGGATTGCCAGCAGTGGCAGGGTTGCGATCAGTGGGTGACGCCAGGCCTTGAAACGGCTGTTCATGGAGTGATTCCTGTGCCGGTTGCCCAAGTGCTCCATGCGCTCCGGCAACCCGTATTTTTAATAGGGCTATTGGTGTTTGTCGGCGACGCGAGGATACTGGCCGCCGAATTCCGTGACCTGAAGCCACCATGACTCTTAAAAGAATTTCTGTTGTATTGCTGGCCTGTCTGACCTTGTCCGCCTGTGGCGGCGTCGATCCGAATTCTCCGCTGGGGCAACGCAAGGCGATCTTCAAACAAATGCTCAAGACCGGCGAAGACCTGGGCGGCATGTTGCGTGGACGTATTCCGTTCGACGGGCCGAAATTCGCCGAAGGCGCGGTGAAGCTCGATGCGTTGTCGCATGAACCGTGGAAGCATTTCCCGCAGGTTCGTGAAGAAGATCACACCAGCGCCAAGGATGATGTCTGGCTGCGTCAGGCCCGCTTTCAGGAATTGGCCCGTAACCTTGAGGCGGCCACCGGTGAACTGGTGATCGCCAGCAAGGTTCAGCCGTACAAGGCCAGTAACCTCGGGCCTGCGGTGCAGAAAGTTGAAGATGCCTGCAGCGCTTGCCATAAAGAGTTTCGCGATCATTGATTTCTGTTGTTTGAGCTGACGCCTTCGCGAGCAAGCCCGCTCCCACACTGGATCTGTGTCGTTCACAAATCAAATGTGGGAGCGGGCTTGCTCGCGAAGAGGGCATCAAATTCCCCGCATTAACGGTTACTTGTCGATCTGGTCCAGCGCATCCTGCAGTTCCTTGCGCGACTCGGCGAGCTTGTCCTTGCGCTTGTTGATTTTCTCCGGATCGCCTTTCTTCATCGCCTTGTCGAGATCCGCCTGACGCTTGCTCACTTCGTGCTTGGCTTCCAGCACCTTGTTTTCGCGTTCTTTCTTCAGGCCGGCATCGGTGCAGTTCTTCGTCACTTCATCCAGCGCGGTTTGCAGACCGGCCTGCTGATCGGTGTTGCCCCGGGATTTCGCCTGCTCGAGCTGATTGATGATGCCCTGCTTCTTCGCGGCGCAACCGGTCAGGCCCGGTGCATCTTCGTCAGCCATCACAGGCGCGGCCAGAGCGCCACAGAGAGTCAGCAAGGCAAGCGGTGCAAGAAATTTCATAAAAGCTCCATGTGCAAAGGCAGTCGGGTCGGGGGCACTGCGCTGTTTGAGCGTCTGACGGCCCTTGGGTTCCCGGCTGCCGGGGGATTGCGTGATCAGAAACCGTCGATTCCGGCGGCGCGTAATGTGTCACTCAAGGCCAGCACCTGCGGGTCGCGGAAGAATGCGCTCAATTGCGCCGCGCGGCCCGGGCCGATTCCGGCTTCTGCCTGCCATTGTTCGGTGTCGCGTTGTGCCAGCGCCTGCCACGAGTCGGCCAGTTGTGCCTGCCCCGTCGGCGGTAAACCCAATGCTTTGAGCCACTGCGTGAACGGCCGTTGGCGGGCGCTGTGAAAACTGTTGATCAGACGTGTGCTGCTGCGTTCGCCGAAGCCGGCAATGTTAGCAAGCTCTGGCTCGTCGAGGGTCAACCAATCCAGCAGGTTGTTCAGGCGGCCTGTTTCCAGAAGTTTCTCCCAGGTGCCGCGCCCGATATTCTGCAGCGCCAGCCCCTGCTTGCCACTGAGCCAGGTCAGGCGCGCGAGAAACTGGCTTTCGCAACCGGGTGTCGGTTGCCAGCAGCTCAGGGCGTGGAAATCGCGCGTGTCGGGAATGTCGAGGGCGGCCCGTTCGGAGGTACGCAACACCACACTGTCGAGTCGTGGAATCGTCAACCCGGCCAGGCTGATTGCCACTTGATCGCCGGGGCGGATATCCAGCGTCTGCCAGCGCTTGAGTGAACCGGCACTGACGCGTCTGATCTCGCGGTCATCGAGCATCACCGGCGACAACTCCAATACCGGGGTGATGCGTCCGCTGCGGCCGACTTTGAAATTCACTTTGCGCACCTCGGCCAGCGCTCGGGCAAACGGGTATTTCCAGGCGATAGCCCAGTAGGGCGCGCTCGCCTGCCAGCGCTCAGCCGGTGGGCGCTGGCTCTGGCGCAAGACAATGCCGTCGGTGGCGAAGGGCAGGGGCGATCGATACCAGTGCTCACGCCACTGCTGCGCCTCTTCAAGGTTGGCGATGGCCTGACTGAATGGCGCCGTCGTGGCGAAACCCAATGTCGCCAGTGCCGCTGTTCTTTCGGGCAGATTCGCCGGCCCCTGCGGCCAGTCCCAGGCAAACAGGCCGATCCCGGACGCCTGTTCTGTGCTCAAGGATTTACGGCTCATCAGTCCGGCAACGGTGGCGCGGGCGTTGGCGCTGCCGGCGCTGGCCTGCACATGTTGATTCAGGCGCCAGTAGAGTTCGCCCTGCACCAACAGGTCCCGCGGTTGGGTCAATTGTTGCGGAATGGCGGCGATCCTCTGCGCCGATGCCGTCCAGTCCTGGCCGCTGATACCGTCGCCGCGACTGATCGCTTGCTGCAACAGGCCGCGACGGTAAATCAGCGTGACCGCCACGCCATCTACCTTGGGTTGCACCCAGACATCCTGACGATCCTTTAACCATGCTTGAACGGCAGCCGCTTGGTGGAGCTTGTCCAGACCGGTGTGGGCGATCGGATGCGCGATGGAACCAGACGCGCTGCGCAACGGTTCGGGCGCTGCGGGCTGCTGGAAGCACTGGCGCCATTCGATGAGCCGCACGCGCGATTGATCGTAGAGTTCGTCGGCAATCAGCGAGCGGCCTTCGCGGTGATAGGCGTCGTCCCATTGGTCGATCTGCTGTTGCAGAGCCGAGATTTCAACTTGCGCTTTGCCGAATGGCCAGTCGGGGCAGGCTGCATGGGCGATCAGAGGGGTGAAACTCAGCAAAAGAACTGAAAACAGGCGCCGCGTGGCAAGCATTTTGAGCGTCCTTGCTCAGGGGGAATGCTTTAAGGCTAGGCGAGGATTCAGAGAGGCACCGGGTGGGTGTTTTGCATCGTGTTTCCGTGCCCATGCAGGGGGCGCATGGGCCGGCCTCTTCGCGGGCAAGCCCGCTCCCACAGGGTTCTTTATAGATGTTGGAAGGGGATTCCAGGCATGAAAAAGCCCCGCACGGCGTGAACCGTGCGGGGCTTTTTTTGCAGCCGGGGAGGGCTTACAGACCAGCAGCGGAACGCAGAGCGTCGGCGCGGTCGGTTTTTTCCCAGGTGAAGGTGGAGAAGGTGTCTTCGCCAACAGTCTTGGTCTGCGGAGCACGACCGAAGTGGCCGTAGGCTGCAGTTTCCTGGTACATCGGGTGCAGCAGGTCGAGCATGGTGGTGATCGCGTATGGACGCAGGTCGAATACTTCACGCACCAGTTTGATGATCTTGTCATCGCTGATCTTGCCGGTACCGAAGGTGTTCAGCGAGATCGAAGTCGGCTGAGCGACACCGATCGCGTAGGACACCTGAATCTCGCAACGCTCGGCCAGGCCGGCAGCGACGATGTTCTTGGCAACATAACGGCCAGCGTAGGCAGCCGAACGGTCAACCTTCGATGGATCTTTACCGGAGAACGCGCCACCGCCGTGACGGGCCATGCCGCCGTAGCTGTCGACGATGATCTTGCGACCGGTCAGACCGCAGTCACCTACCGGGCCGCCAATGATGAACTGGCCGGTCGGGTTGATGTGGAACTGGGTGTCTTTGCTCAGCAGTTCGGCAGGCAGCACGTGCTTGACGATCAGCTCCATCACGCCTTCGCGCAGGTCTTTGTAGGACACTTCAGGGTTGTGCTGGGTCGACAGAACAACGGCGTCGATACCGACAACCTTGCCGCCTTCGTAACGGCACGTCACTTGCGACTTGGCGTCCGGACGCAGCCACGGCAGCAGACCCGATTTGCGGGCTTCGGCCTGGCGCTGCACCAGCTGGTGCGAGAAGGTGATCGGCGCTGGCATCAGCACGTCGGTTTCGTTGCTGGCGTAGCCGAACATCAGGCCCTGGTCGCCGGCGCCCTGATCTTCAGGCTTGGCACGGTCAACACCCTGGTTGATGTCAGGGGACTGCTTGCCGATGATGTTCATCACGCCGCAGGTCGCGCCGTCGAAGCCGACTTCGGAACTGGTGTAGCCGATGTCGCAGATCACGTCACGAACGATCTGCTCCAGGTCAACCCAGGCGCTGGTGGTCACTTCACCGGCCACGATGGCAACGCCAGTCTTGACCAGGGTTTCCACGGCAACGCGTGCGTGTTTGTCCTGGGCGATAATGGCGTCCAGCACCGCATCGGAAATCTGGTCGGCGATTTTGTCCGGATGTCCTTCAGACACGGACTCGGAGGTGAAGAGGGAGTATTCGCTCATCTCGATGTTTTCCTGAATTTACCGATGGTGAGTGTCGCCAGCCGGTCGCTGAAAGTGGCGAACCTGGATCTGGAAACCATTACGTAAGCCTACATAGAGGCTGTCCCCGGGAACGAGTCCCGCAGCGGTGGCCCAACGGGCCAAATCGTCCTGTTCAAACCCCAACCACAGATCACCGCAGGCCTCCCTGGCCCAACTCTGGTTGTGGCTACATAACTCTGTCACGAGCAGGCTACCGCCCGGTTGCAGCAGGCCGGCCATGTGCTTGAGCGCTTCGGCCGGCGCGGCGAAATGGTGCAACACCATGTTCAGTACCACGCAATCGGCCTGAAGGCTGGTGCCATTCAATGCATCGGCCAATTGCAGGCTGACGTTAGCCAGCCGTTCACGTTCACATACCTGACGCGCCAGTTCGAGCATCGCCGGGCTGTTGTCCAGCGCGGTTACAGTGCCAAAGCGGCGGGCCAGTTCCGGCAGGAAAGCACCATCGCCGGGGCCGACTTCAATGGCCGTGGCAGCACCATTGAAGTTCAGTTTGTCGAGCAGGGCCAGCACACTGTCACGGTACTGCGGCAGGCCTGCGATCAAGTCTTGCTGGGCGCGGAATTTCTCCGCGACCCGGGCGAAAAAGTCCTGGCTGGCCGCTTCACGTTGGCCATGGACTTGCGTGATGCGTGCCTGCACATCGTCCGGCAGCGCCAGATTGTCGACTTCTTCTAACAATGCGGCGTGCAACTTGCCGCCCAGCAATTCGGTGTGGGGCAGGGCGCGGCGATAGAAAATCGCGTTACCTTCACGGCGTGTCGCCACCAGATCGGCCTGGGCCAGCACTTTTAGGTGGTGGCTCATGCCGGACTGACCGATACCGAAAATCTGCGCCAGCTCCAGTACGCCGAACGAGTCGTTGGCCAGCGCGCGCAATACATTCAGACGCAGCGGATCGCCACCGGCCTTGCACAGGGCCGCCAGCTCGTCGCAATCGTCATGGCGAATGGAAGGCACGCGTAAGTTCATGGGGCAGCAGTCTAGTGACGGTGGGAAATCGCTGCAAGGGCAATATCAAAAAGTTTTGATATTGCTCGATAGATGGCACTTCTCACTGGCTGGTTAACTCTACAAACGAACAACGGAAAGGTTTCACCAGACGAAACCGCCGTCCAGCACGGGAAAAACGCCCTCGGATGACTATCTGTCATTGCCCCGAGGCGCTCCGGTGAGGGAAAATGCCCTCCTTTTTTCCGTTTCAATCTATTCACACCCAGGAGATCAGCGATGCCTAGCCGTCGTGAGCGTGCCAACGCCATTCGTGCCCTCAGCATGGATGCCGTGCAAAAAGCCAACAGCGGCCATCCCGGTGCCCCTATGGGTATGGCAGATATCGCCGAAGTACTTTGGCGCGACTACCTCAAGCACAACCCGAGCAACCCGTCGTTCGCCGACCGTGACCGCTTCGTGCTGTCCAACGGCCACGGCTCGATGTTGATCTACTCGCTGCTGCACCTGACCGGTTACGACCTGTCGATCGACGACCTCAAGCAGTTCCGTCAACTGCACAGCCGCACCCCGGGTCACCCGGAATTCGGTTACACCCCGGGCGTCGAGACCACCACCGGCCCGCTGGGTCAGGGTCTGGCCAACGCCGTCGGCTTCGCCCTGGCTGAAAAGGTTCTGGGTGCGCAGTTCAACCGTCCTGGCCACAACATCGTTGATCACCACACCTACGTGTTCCTCGGTGATGGCTGCATGATGGAAGGCATTTCCCACGAAGTCGCTTCCCTGGCCGGTACGCTGGGCCTGGGCAAGCTGATCGCCTTCTACGATGACAACGGCATCTCCATCGACGGTGAAGTCGAAGGCTGGTTCACCGATGACACCCCGAAGCGTTTCGAATCCTACAACTGGCAGGTGATCCGCAACGTCGACGGTCACGATCCGGAAGAGATCAAGACCGCCATCGAAACCGCGCGCAAGAGCCCGCTGCCGACCCTGATCTGCTGCAAGACCACCATCGGTTTCGGTTCGCCGAACAAGCAGGGTAAGGAAGATTGCCACGGCGCCCCACTGGGTGACGCGGAAATCGCCCTGACCCGTCAGGCGCTGAACTGGAACTACGGCCCGTTCGAAATCCCGGCCGACATCTATGCCGAGTGGGATGCCAAGGAAAAAGGTCGCGCCGCCGAAGCCGAGTGGGATCAGCGTTTCGCTGCCTACTCCGCGGCGTTCCCGACCGAAGCCAACGAGCTGATCCGTCGTCTGAGCGGCGAACTGCCGGCGGACTTCGCGGAAAAAGCCTCGGCCTACATCGCTGAAGTGGCGGCCAAAGGCGAAACCATCGCCAGCCGTAAAGCCAGCCAGAACACCCTGAACGCGTTCGGCCCGCTGCTGCCGGAACTGCTCGGCGGTTCAGCTGACCTGGCCGGTTCCAACCTGACCCTGTGGAAAGGTTGCAAAGGCGTCAGCGCTGAAGACGCCAGCGGCAACTACATGTACTACGGCGTGCGCGAATTCGGCATGACCGCGATCATGAACGGCGTGTCCCTGCACGGCGGCCTGGTGCCTTACGGCGCGACCTTCCTGATGTTCATGGAATATGCGCGCAACGCAGTACGCATGTCGGCGCTGATGAAGAAGCGTGTGATCCACGTCTACACCCACGACTCCATCGGTCTGGGCGAAGACGGCCCGACGCACCAGCCGATCGAGCAACTGACCAGCCTGCGGACCA